>OZ241379.1:0-4361640 GCA_965200685.1 Caldilineaceae bacterium
CGCGTTGTTGTCTACTGCCTGTCCTCGCCGGTGCCCAAACTTGAACTCCGGTTCCGAATCGTCGCCGCCAGCCAGTTCAATGGCGATTACGTGATCCAGGGCTGCGCGCAATGTCTCCACCTCGGCCATCTCCAATACGCGACCATAGCGTAGATACCCGTTCTCCGCAAAGAATTGAATCTGTTCTTGAGTGATCATGGCTCACCTGTTCTCATGGACTTGGAGATTCTTCCATAGTAATACTGAATGCCCGAACTGTCAATCATGGAAAGAGGGATGCGCTGCAGTGGCCCGTAGCGGGCAGGCCCCGGCCACAGACCACTGGTCATCGGCTTGCCAGCAGTGTCTCCACTGCCTGCCGCGCGATCTTCCCCGATGCAGTGTGGGGCAAAGCAGTGACGAAGCGCATGTCTTGGGCCGCAGGTTGCTTGTAGCCGGCGAGACGTGTACTACTGTACGCCAGGAGGTCGTCCTGGCTGAGGGTCTCCCCTGGATGAAGCTGGACTGCAGCCGCGATGCGCTGGCCCCATTCCGGATCGGGCAGGCCCACCACACAGACATCGGCCACGGACGGATGACCCCGTAGCACTGCTTCTACCTCGGCCGCATAGATGTTTTCGCCGCCACTGATGATCATATCCCTACGCCTCTGCACGATAAACAGATCCCCATCAGGATCAAGATACCCCATGTCACCGCTGTGCAACCAGCCATCCTGTAGGGCTGTGGCGGTAGCGTCGGAATTGCCATAGTATTGGGCCATCACCTGTGGCCCCCGCACCAGCACCTCGCCGATTTCCCCAATTGCAGCGGTCTTTTGCTGATCACTGCTGTCCGCGATCTTCACCTGCGTAAACATCAAAGGCTTGCCTACGCTGCCCGGCTTGCGCTGCACGTCGGCCGGCAGGGCCGTAGCCACCTGGGAAGCAGCTTCGGTGAGGCCATAGGTAGTGGCAACCGGCAGGCCTGCTTCCCAGGCAGCGGCCAGCAGCTGGGGCCTGGCCGCTGCACCGCCCAAGAGCAGCAGCCGCAGGCTGTGCGGCCAGACATTGTTGGACGGCAAGCCGTGTAGGAGCCGATGCAGCATTGTCGGCACCAGAGAGGTTAGCGTGATCCTGTCCTCCTGGAGGCTACGCTGGAAGTCATCGAGATCAAAACCGCGCTGGAGGACCATAGCCGTGCCGTAGAGACAGGAGCGAAAGACGATGGACAGGCCGCCCACGTGGTAGAGAGGTAGGCAACTGAGCCAGCGGTCGTTGATGTCCAGGCCCAAGCGATAGGCAGAAGCATTGGCACTCCAAAAGTGGTTGTCAAAGCTGAGGACGACCCCTTTGGGCGGGCCGCTGCTGCCGGAGGTGAAGACAATGGATTGGGCAATACCAGGAGCCTGTGCCCACTGCCCACTGCTGTCCCTAGCCATTGCCCACTGCTCATAGGCCCCGGAATCAACAACCAGCACCGGCTCCACAAGGGCTATCTGTTTGGCCTGCTCTCCCTCCGGCAGCCTAGTGTTGAGGGGCACGAGTACGGCCCGCACCCGCGCGACCGCGTGGATGAGAGCGATGGCTTCCACGTTGTTCACAAGACGCGTGGCGACCCGGTCCCCAGGCTGTACCCCGCGCCCGACCAGACCAGCAGCCAGCCTGTCGGTCAGTCTGTCCAGTTCAGCGTAGCTGACATAGCGCCCCTCGTACATGAGGGCCAGTCTATGGGGGGTGACATGGGCGCGAGCCCGTAGCCAGTCGGTTAGGGTCTCCATGGGTACTGTTGAAAGTTCGGCTGGCGTTTCTCATTGAACGCATTGCGCCCCTCTTGGCCCTCTTCCGTCATGTAGAAAAGCATTGTGGCATCGCCGGCCAGGACCTGCAAACCGGTTTGCCCATCAAGAGCCGCATTAAAGCCGGCCTTCAGGAAGCGGATGGCGATAGGTGATTTGCTCAGAATCTCCTGGGCCCACGTCACACCCTCTTCCTCTAACGCTTCGACTGTCGGCAGCACCTTGTTGACCAGCCCCATCTCCAGAGCTTCTTGCGCGGAATACTGGCGGCACAAGTACCAGATTTCTCTGGCCTTTTTTTGGCCCACGACCGATGCCAGATAGGAGGCACCGTAGCCGCCATCAAAGCTGCCGACGATTGGCCCCGTCTGGCCGAAGACGGCGTTTTCAGAGGCCAGGGACAGATCGCAGATCACATGGAGTACATGGCCGCCACCGATGGCGTAGCCGTTTACCAGAGCAATGACAGGCTTGGGCATTGTCCGGATGATGCGCTGGAGTTCCAGCACATTCAGGCGCGCTACCCCTTTGTCATCCACATAGCCCGCATGACCTCGGATGCTCTGGTCCCCGCCGGCACAGAAGGCGTGGACCCCATCTTTCTGCGAAGGGCCGTTGCCGGTCAGCAAGACGACCCCGATGCGGTCATCGGCCCAGGCATCCTGAAAGGCCTCTATCATCTGATCGATGGTCTGGGGGCGAAAGGCATTGCGTTTCTGCGGTCGATTGAAGGCGATGCGCGCCATGCCCTGCGCCTTATGGTAGGTAATGTCACTGTATTGGGTAACAGATTGCCAGTCGCTACGATTGTGTATGGTCATGAACGTTCCTCCCGTTCGTTCAATTGATTCTCTGGATCAATATCCTGCGATATCCGGTCCGCTAACTCCGGAGTGAATATCGTAGACTATGAATCCTTCAGAAAATCCTGCTGCAGACAAGGTATGAATTCAGAGAATCTTCATCAATTTTCTATAGAGCCGTTCATCCTCTGCCCCATCGGTACGCACTTCAAGGACTGTTGGCCTACGGCTGTTGATCGACCTAGACAGGGCTGGGGCCAGTGTTGTTCGGTCGGATATCTGCACATAGTCAAGGCCATACATTCCCACGGCCGGGGCGAAGTGTAGGCCATGGGGGGTTAAGAACAGCTCTTGGAATTGAGGCTGATGCTGGGCAACAGGCAAGCGGCGGAAGATGCCGCCGCCATCGTTGTGCAGCAGGACAATTGTGATGTTGTGTAGGGTGTGCTGCCGAACCGCCAGCAATCCGTTCAGGTCATGATAGAAGCTGATATCACCGATGAGCAGGAGCGTAGGTGTGGACGGTTCGGCCGCGGCCACGCCCAGCGCACTAGAGACGATGCCATCAATGCCACTGGCCCCCCGGTTGCCATAGATGTGGATCTGCTTGCGGCAGGGCCTGCCGAATTGATCCAGATGGCGCACCGGCAGGCTGTTGCCGACGAACAGATTGGCCTTGGGCGGCAGGGCGTCCAGAATGACAGGAATGGTGGCCGCGTCGAACCAGTTTTCACGGAGAAACTGTGCATGGCGACATTGGGTCTGCTGTTCTACTGCCAGCACTGCCCTAGCCCATTCACCCATCCCTCGCGAGACCCGCTGCGAGACCTGCTGGCAGAAGGCGAGTTCGTCCGCCTGTAGGAAATAGCGCACCTGGTGGCTGTCATCGGCCCAGACACCACTGCTCCGCACGTGAATCTGAGTGGTCAGGCCCTGGGCATTGGCCAGAAAGTGGTTAAGCCATTTGGATGTGGGCAGAGCCCCGAAGCGAATGATGATTTGGGGCGGGTCAACGTTCGGTAGTTGCTGTAGAAAACTCTCATAGCCTGCGACGAGCGGCGCGGACGCCACATGAGGGCCGAAACGTAGCCCGCACAGAGGATCGACAAAGAGCGGATACCCTGTACAGCGAGCCAGATCCGCTATCCCCCTGATGAGACTATCGGGCACCCGTGCGGACCAGGGCCCGCAGACGATCCAACCCCGTTCGTACTGCTGGACGAGTGTTGCCAGCTCATGGATCTGCGCGCTCGTGGGCTGCAGAACGCCCCGGCCCATGGTAACTGCTGGTCTGTGGTATTGGCTGGGCCGGTAGGGGGGGTCTGGTTCTAGGGGCTTGCGGAAGGGCAGATTGATCTGTACCGGCCCTTTTCGCAGGCCATCGGCGATGGCATAGGCCCTGGCCGCAATTGTATACAGATTACGCAGGGCCACGGCCGGCGGCCTGCTCTCCGGTAGGGCCACATCCACTGCCCAGAGGACGTGGTCCCCGTACAGTTTCACCTGGTCGATTGTCTGGTTGGCTCCACTGTGGCGCAGCTCAGGCGGGCGGTCAGCTGTCAGCAGCACTAGGGGAACCCCGGCCATCTGCGCCTCTACCACGGCTGGGTGGAATTCCAGAGCCGCGCTGCCGGATGTGCAGATCAGGGCCACCGGGCGTTGGCTGGCCTGGGCTAGGCCCAAGGCAAAGAAACCAGCACAGCGTTCGTCCAGATGCAGGAACGTCTCAAGTTGGGGGTGGGCATCAAACGCCAAGGCGAGCGGTGTTGAGCGGGAGCCGGGCGCGATGCAGACGGCCCGCAGCCCCGCGGCCGCCAGCCCACTACTGAGAATTTCCGCGCTGAGAAGGTTGGGATTCACTGGAAATGGCCCTTACAATCGGCTGAAACTTCCACTCGGTCTCCACCCACTCTTTTTCAGCGACCGAATCGGCGACGATGCCGGCCCCGGCATAAGCCCAAGCTCGCCGTTTTTGCACGACCGCGGAACGAATGGCAACAGCAAAGGCCCCATCAAGGCTGCTATCAACCCAGCCGACAGGGCCTGCGTACCAGCCCCGTAAAGTCGGCTCATGGGCCTGGATAAACGCCAAAGCCAGCTCCCTAGGCGATCCACCGAGGGCCGGTGTCGGGTGCAACTCCTTGACGAGAGACAGCACCCCATCTGGCCGGCTGAGCGTGCCGCTGATCGGTGTGTACAGGTGTTGGATGTTGCTGAGTGTCAGCACGGCTGGCTCATGTGGGATGGATAGCTGGCTCGTCAAGGGCTGCAAGCGATGGCGTAGCGCATCAACCACCAGCCGCTGCTCATGTCGGTCCTTCGCGGACCCCAAGAGGGTATCCGCCAGGTATCGATCTTCTTCCCGTGTACCACCCCGCTGGATAGAGCCGGCCAGGCCCATTGTTTCCAACTGCTCCCCTTGCACCCGTACAAGTAGCTCCGGCGTGGCACCGAAAAAGGCATGGCCCGGCTGTGGCTCAAAAAGAAAGCTGAAACAGTCAGGGTAGTGGGTGAGCAGATGGGTGAGTGCTGGCAAAATGCCGATCTGTTTTGCTGTCCGCAGTTGCGCGATGCGAGAGAGGACAACCTTTTGCAGGGGGGTAGTGGCGAACGCCTGCTGGGCTTTGTGGATCATCTGCGCCCATTCATTGTAGCCTAGGGGATATTCTACTTCCACTGCAGGGGTCTGCGGCCTGTACGCTGTGGCCAAGGGTGCTGTCCTGACCATAGGCCATTGACCACTGACCACTGCTGTGAGGGCTTCCTGCAGCAGATGCAGAGAGGCCGTCGCGTCCTCGGCCGGGGGCAACAGCGCGTTGATTGTCAGCCAGCTCTGGTCATTTTGTGTCGCCAGTTGGTAGTGGGGCAAGATGAAATGAGCCGGATGGAAACCGGTCCAGGTCACGTCAGGGATGAACTCCTCGCGGAAAGCGAAGCCGCCGAACAGGCGGGGTGCGGCCAGGGCGGGCTGGCCCGGTTGCAGATCTGCATGGGTGAAGAGTGCATGTGCCTGACGCTGGATGGCGGTGAACCGATTCTGGCCATAGCCCAACAGATGAGCAGCCACACCCATGCCAGCGAAGGTAGTGCCCCGGCGACCATCGCGCCAGAAGAAGCGTTCCTGCCCCTCTGCGCCCTGTAGAAATTGTTGCGGCCGGATGCCGGAGAGCGGGCAGCTGGCACTCAACAGCCGGCCATGATGGGCGGGATGGTATTCAACGTGTATGGTCATGAACCCCGTCTATAGTTCACACTGCGTAAGAGCATCGGCACAAGCGTTCCCACGATGCGGTCCGGCGCGGGTTCGCCACTGTAGACCCAACAGATGGTCAGGTGATAGATGCTGCCCATCCACGCATAGGCGACCACATCTGTGTCTACCGCTTCAATCTCACCGGCGACGATGGCTTCGTCTAGGTAGGCACGGATCAGCGCGGCGAAGCGTTCGTTGATCTCCAGCCGTTTTTCCTCAAAGATATTTCCCAGCCCGGCCGCCTGTACCAGCATTACCTTGGCCGGGCGACGATAGCGGCCAAAGGTTTCTAGGCAGGTTTCCAACGCGGCTTCGACTTTCGCCATAGGGCTTGTATGTTGGCCAATCGCTTGCCTAACCCGACGTTCAAGGAGATCCGCGAATTTCTCCACCAGGGCCAGAAAGAGACGCTCTTTGTTGGGGAAGTGGAAATAGATCGAGCCTTTGGAGGTATCGGATTTGTCAACGATTTCGTCCAAGCGGGCGTCATGATAGCCTTTACGGCTGAAGACATGCAGCGCGGCGTCCAGAATGCGCTCCCGGGTCAATTCTGGATTGCGGACGGGCTTATCTGTCACAGAATTCTCGCTTGCCTCTAAACCGACTGGTCAGTCGGATGTATACAGACCGTATGGCCGCCGGAGGGAATGACTCGGCACAGGATCACCAGCCCCGGGGCACAGGGAAGCAGCGAAACTGCTGGGCCTGTGCGAAAACATCCCAGATCTGGGCCATCTTCTCGACGATCTGCGTAGGGCGGCCTGCCATTTCAAAGCCCCGGTGCTGGCCCCGTACCACCCGGCGCGGCTCCCAAGCGGTCCCTTTGCAATAGGTATAGTAGTCTTGAAACGTCTTGTAGTGGACATCCATGTCGAAATTGTGCGGGTGGCGGCTCATGGGGGACATGGGGTCCAGGGTATGGCAGGGGTTGAGCATCCGCAACAGGTGATGGGGATAGATTTTGCCGATGCGGTCGGCCAGATACAGGGTCTCTTTGAATGTCTGCGGTGTCTCGCCGGGGAGGTTCAGGCTGAAGTAGATGAAGATGGGCACTTCGTACTTTTTGAGCGTCTCCAACATCCGTAAAAAGCGGTCATTCGTATAAAACTTGCCGTTGCGCTTCCGCACATCCTCGTTGCCGGAGAGGGGGGAGATGGCGACTTCTGTGTGGCTTAGGTCCGCGCTAGCCCCGAATTCATCAAGGAAATCATGGGAAGGAAGCTGGAAGAACTCATTATAGATCCCGATGCGGATGTTCTCATCCCGTAACTGTTGAAAGAACGCCCGCCACCACTTGGCCGGAAAGGTGGCGATGTCTAGGGAGAGATTGACCTGTTGGCAGCCTTGGGCGGCCAGCCGCGCCACATCCGCAACCACCGCCTCCGGCGCCCGCATGACATAGCCGTTGCGCCCGGCCAACTCACTATGGGACTCTTTGCCACCGCCACAGTAGATACAGTCGAAGACACAGCCCCGGCCAACGGTCAGCCAATGGCTCAGGAGTTTTGGCTTATGGAGGGTGACCAGACCCGCGCCCGAGTACTGGAAGGCCGCATAGGCCCGCGGATGCGCGAGCCAGTCCAATGAGACAAAGTCCAGACTGTCAAGCATAGCAGAATCAGCAAAATAAAAGCCGAGATTCTGGGCCGGTTTGCTGTGGCCGCTGGGCTGCCGGATAAGATTGGGGATATGGTCGAGTTGGGGCGACCCATTCCCCACAACCTGGGCCGCAAGCTGACGTAGCGGCTCCTCCGCATCGCCGCGGATAGCATAATCCACGTAAGGGAAGTTGGCCAGAATCTCTTCGCCATAATAGGAGGTTGTCAGACCACCGATGACGATCTTCACATCAGCCAGGGTTTCTTTGACCGAACGGGCCACCTCCAATGCGCCGAAAGAATGCTCGTACCAGTGGAGATCGATCATCACCAATTTGGGCGGAGCGCGCCGGGTGTGTAGCCACTGGCGCAGATTGAAAGTGGGCCGCAGCACCAATTCCACCGGCAAGTTCAGCCCCTGTACGTCATAGCCTTCCGCGCGCAGCAGATTCACCAGCCCAACGATACCTACCGGTATGAAAGGATACGGCGGACAGGAGCGGTACTTATCATAGCGGGCTTCGACTTCCTGTTTGGCCGGGTGAATATAAAGAATATCCATGCCTAGCTACAGTGATTTCACTGGTGTTGCTGGCCGACTGCGGGGCGGAACCGGTTCCAGAATCGTCCGCCGTTCCGCGGTGAGACGAGCAGCCAGCGCAGAGGAAAGTTGATGGTTGAAGCGAGTACGCACATAGCGGGGCGAGTAGCGGTAGATGACCGAGCGACGATATCCTGGGTTGATGCGCTCCGCAGAACCATGGGTGATGGCATCGGTGAAGAAGAGAACATCACCGGCCTCCAGATAGATCTCCTGCATGCCCAAGGCCGTACCGGCCGCTTCCCGTTCATGGCTGGCCGCCACAATGCCTTTGCCATCCACTTCCAGCCGAGGATGAATTTCCGTGGATTTGTGGCTGCCGGGGACCAAGACAGTCGGGCCATCGCCGGGGCCGATGTCCTGTAGGGCCATAAGAACATTGATCTGCCCAACCATCCATTCACCGGTGTTGTGCTGGCGGAACGTTAGATAACAGAGAGGCGTATGACCCCCGCAATGAATGTACAGAAAACCGCCTGGCCCCCGTATATTCAGCAGATTTTCATGGATGGACAGGCCATTGACCGGATTGATGTAGCGGGATACCAGGGGATGCCAGGCCGGATAGTCGATGAGCCGCTCAAAGACCGGCCCACCTTCTACAATGTTCTGAAAATTCACACCATCATCCAGGCCGTAGCTGTGGACCTCCACATTGCCGATCCAGTATTCCGGCCCCAACTGCTGGCCAGAGTGGATATGCTCTAAAATCGGCGGATTTTCCACGTAGGCCCAATGCTCGTCCACCCAGCGGTTCATCTCTGCTAGATCGTCTTTGGCTATCGCGCCTTGCAGGACGAGATAGCCCTGTAGATCGAATAGATAGTCGAGTTGCTTGTCTGCATCTGTGATGTTCACAGTTTTTCACCCTGTACGTGTCGTGGCCTGTTGGCCACTGGAGTTAGCCTTTGACGCCGGAAACGACGATACCCTGTACGAAGTAACGTTGAGCAAAGAAGAACAGAAGAATCGTCGGCAAGACACCCAAAATCGAAGCGGCCATTAAGGCCTGCATATTGTTGGTCATGTGTCCTTCAAATAGACGTAGACCGAGAGCAACCGTAAAGTTGGGGACACCCTGAATATAAATGAGCGGATAGAGGAAATCGTTCCATTGGTATGTGACCATAAAGATCAGGACGACACCGAGGGCGGGCAGGCTCAGGGGAAGATGGATGCGCCAAAAAAGGCTGATGGGGTTGCAGCCATCGATCAGGGCCGAATCGTCCAGTTCCTTCGGAATTGTCATGAAGAATTGGCGCATCAGAAAGACATAAAAAGCCGGGGCAAACCAGTTCGGAACAACCAGCGGCAGGTATGTGCCGATCCAGCCAAGCTGTACAAAGAGCAGGTAGGTCGGAACGAGGCGCACCTGCTCGGGTAAAATCATCGTCGCCAGGACAACCACAAAGAGGAAATCTCGTAGGGGAAAGCGCAGCCGGGCAAAGCTGAACCCCACCACGGAGGCGGAGAGTGCTGTACCAATGGCACTTGCCACGGCAACCAAGGCACTATTGAGGAAAAACCTGGCGAAAGGGAAGACAGCAAAGGGCGTGCGGAAATGATGCCATTCAAACTGTTCAGGCCACCATTCGGGCGGGAAGAGGTAGACCTGCGTTGTGGGCATGACAGAAGTACGCAACATCCAGTAAAAGGGAATGGCAAAGATCACGCCACCAAGAATGACTGCAGCGTACAGGAAAATTCGATACAGCAATTCAATGAGATTGCTTCCCCGAAAGCGTTCCAGCGGTTGTACTGCTGTTCTCGTTTGGACAGTCGTTGCCATAAAGTACTCCTGCGCGTAGATACTGCCACAGCTCTTTCATGTTCTCTGAGCTGACGAAATTGTGCAAATGCCCACGTGGCCTGTGGGCCACTGTCATGGGCGTTTAGACCCGCTCATAATGTACCCAGGATGATGCGCTGCGTAAGGCCAGAATCACAAAGACCAGCACGATGATAAACAGTAACCAGGCTTGTGCTGAGGCATAGCCGAAATGGAAGTTCTGGAAGCCTGTATTGTAGATGTGTAACACCATGGTGAGGGTGGCGTTGTTCGGGCCCCCCTCGGTCATGACCAGGGCCTGGGTGAAAACCTGCCAGGAACCGATGATATTGAGGATCACATTAAAAAAGATCGTTGGCGTCAACAGCGGTAGCGTCACCGCGAAGAAGCGGCGGAAGGAACTGGCCCCGTCAATTTGCGCGGCTTCATACAGAGAAGTCGGGATCCCGCGCAGGCCAGCCAGATAGATGAGCATGGCACCGCCGGCCCCCCAGAACGCCATAATGATGATCGAGGGCAAAGCCCATTCCTGGCTAAAAAGCCAGCGAGGCGGGTCGATCCCATAGGGACGCAAAAGCGGGCCGAGGATAGAGTTCAGCAGGCCGATATCCGGCTGATAGAGCCATTTCCACAGGAGAGCGACTGCCACGCCGGACACGACCGACGGCAGGTAGTAGACTGTGCGCCAGAAACTCTGCAAACGGATACCCTGGTTGAGCATCACCGCAATCAACAGGGCAAGGGCGGTATTCACTGGCACGACAGTAAAGCTGAAGATGGCTGTGTTTAGCAATGCTTTGCGTACAAGGCTGTCCCGCAGGACGTTCTGATACCATTTCAAGCCCACAAATGTCGTTTCTGTAAGAAAGTCCGTGCGATACAGGCCGATGATCAGGGAGGCGAGCATTGGGCCAACGGTAAAGACAATGAACCCGATGATCCAGGGCGATGCAAGCAGGTAACCATACCACGCTTCGCGGGTGGACGGTTTTATGGGCTTACGGCCCTGTTGCCACCATGAGAACATACCCTGTCCTGCTTGGCTTTGGCTGCTACTAGCCATGCTAGATTCCTTTACGCGGTCGAGAGTGATCTGTGGCGAGGAACGACTCACCACAGATCACGAGGCACTGGTAGTTAGCCCAGCTTATCCAGTTCTGCGCCTAGGTCTTCAATGTTGATTTCATCGCGATTAAAGCGCGTGGCTACATCCGCATGTTGGACGATCAGATCAACGGGTTTTTCACCGAGAAGCATCACCTGGTCAAAGGCTGGTGTCAGGATCTGGTTCTTTGTGATCAGATCTTGTGCGAACATCTCTTCGGGTCCGCCGATGTCTTGGGCAACCGAATCGGTGAAGACGGCCAGATTGATATCATTGAATTTTTCATTCGCCGCCCGCATAATGTCCGCATATTCTGGCAGCAAGCTCTTGCGTGAAGGCTGTTTCTGTGCCCATGTGATATACAGACGCCCGTACATTGGACTGGTCAGCCACTTCATGAGTTCCCAGGATTCATCCGGGTATGCCGTGCCCTTCCAGACCATTGTCCCATCCACGGACTGATGTGTTGTGGGGCCGGCCGGGCCATCGGGCATGGGGGCTACGTCCCAGCGGAAGGTGGCCCCATCTGCCTGTACACCTAGATTCCAGGGGCCGATTTCCATCAGTGCGACGCGCTGGCCGAGGAAGAGTTCGACCACACCCATACCGATATCTGCTCCATAGGCAAAGAGCGGTTCATCATGGATGATACTGTACATCCATTCCAGCGATTCAATGGCTTTGGGGTCATCGAGGCCACAATGGGTGTTGTCGTCGGGGTTGACCATATTGGCACCCCAACCGCGGATCCAGTACTGGGAGAGCCAATTTGCATTTAGGCCATAGTTGGATGTTCCCCAGATTTGCGGCTGGGCGGTTGCATCGGCAATTTGACGTAGAAGATTCGTGTAATCTTCCCAGTTCCAAGCACCCCATTCCTGCGGCGGGTAGTCAATACCCCGCTCGTCGAACATATCTTTGTTGAAATAGATGACCTGCGTACCGGTGAAGCGGGGCATCAGATGGATGTCACCGTCCAGTTGCCAGGGATCGAACTGGTTTTCGTAGTAGTCGTCCAAGTTTACTTCTGCAGCATCCCGGTCAATGTACGGCTGTAGGTTCAGGGTCTCGCCCTTCTGCATGAAGAACGTAGAGCTAGAACAGCACCATTCGGTCAAGTCCGGCGCGTTTCCTGCCACCATTGCACTCAGAGCACCTTCCCGGCGGTTGGCACCCCCAGGATCCGGCAGGAATTCAACTTCAGTGTTCGGGTTGGCTTCTTGGAATTGGGGATAAAACTCTTTCCAGAGTTCTGCAATCCCAGCAGCCCGTTCCGGTTCCCGTGACTGATAGCGTAGATGAATGGTCTCGGCCATGGGCGCGTCATCACTCGCTGCATCGCTGGAGCCAGCCGGTGAAGCCGGAGGCGCACACGCGGCCAGAAATGCAGTTGCGCCCACAGCGGACGACAGGCGCAAGAAATGCCGTCGGTTTACACGTTGTTCTCTCATTAGAATTGTTCTCCTTATGGTATGTAAGAACGGTTGTATGTAGGATTGTAGCTAGTCCGCGGGGGCAGGAACTGGCCCATGCAGGACTCATCAAGTCATTTTTTAAGGAATGCTAGGTTTGATACGACCGAGGAAGTATCATTACGCGCGGTAATTGTAAGCGTTTCTCAAAATCCTGTCAAAATTCGATCAGAATTATGGGAAACCCTTGTCTGCATCAGGATTTTTGTTTTGCCGCCACTTTTTGATATGGTGTATTCGACAATTCCCATAAGCAGTGCTTAACTGCAGGTACTGGCCACATCGTACTGCCTAGATCTTCGTCCGCAACCTACCCGGAGAGACTCCATATGAACGAACAGCCTGCTATTTTCAATGTTGTCTTGGTCGGCTGCGGTGGTATCTGCCGCGCTTGGCTAAGCCATGCAGCCTTCCGTCCCGATATCCGCTTTGTCGGTCTCGTTGATCTTTTCCCTGAAGCGGCCGCGCGTGTCCAAGAACAGTTCGGCCTGACCGATGCCAAGGTCGGCACGGACTTGGGCCACATGCTTGAGGAGACCGGGGCCGATGTGGTCTTTGATTGCACAGTCCCAGCAGCGCACAAGTCCGTTGTGATGACAGCTCTGGCCCAGGGCTGCCATGTCCTCGGTGAGAAGCCCATGGCTGAGTCCATGTCCGATGCGGCCACCATGTTGGACGCGGCTCTCCACAGCGGGAGAACCTATGCCGTGATCCAAAACCGCCGCTACCTGAATGGGATTGTGCGTTATCGCAATCTGCTGCAGTGCGGGGCTATCGGCCCGCTGACAACGCTGAATGCCGATTTCTATCTCGCTCCCCATTTCGGCGGCTTCCGGGATGAGATGGACCATGTGCTGCTACTTGATATGGCGATCCATTCCTTTGACCAGGCTCGTTTCATCTCCGGCACGGACCCGCTGAGTGTCTACTGCCATGAGTGGAATCCGGCCGCTTCTTGGTTTGCTCATGGCGCGTCGGCCCAGTGTATTTACGAGATGACCGATGGGGTCATCTTTAACTACCGGGGGAGCTGGTGTGCCCAAGGGTTGCCCACGGCCTGGGCATGTGAATGGCGGGCCATAGGCCAGCAAGGATCAGCTCTCTGGGATGGTGAAGATGACATCCGAGCCGAGCGGGTCGTCGGCCCGCGTGAGGGCTTCTTCTGGAACACGGAAGCGGTCGAGCCATCAGAGGCTGCCCAACTGGCCCATACCAACCATGCCGGGGTCATCCATGAGTTCATGGAGTCCCTGAAAGGGGATGGCATCCCCCAGACGATCTGCACGGACAATGTGAAAAGCCTGGCCATGGTCCTGGCTGCGGTAGAAAGCGCAGAGACCGGAAAGAAGGTGAAGATCGAGTACCCACAGTAAAGGAACGTATGCGTCTATCCCAGTGTTACGATCCCTGTGGGTGCCTGTAGCCGTGCGGAGATGGCTGGGGCCGGCCCTGTTGTCACAGTGATATCAATGTGCAGTGCCTCCAGCATCATCTGTATTTCGGCAGGGCGTGGGTGGGCCAGGGTCAGTTCAAGCAACTGCACTCCTTGGGCCGAGGATGTAGCCGGATGGGGTGTATGCGCTCCCCATTCGATCAGAAATGGCACCAGGCCATCGCCGGGCGGTGGCCAAGCACCCCGCCTGGCCTCTGGCCATCTGAGCGAGCGCCAGCGTAGATGGACACCATCTGGCCGCAGGCGAGCCCCCTCCACCACGACACCGGGGTCGTAACCGGCCGCGCGGGCGGCCAACATCACCGTTTCAAGGTGAGCAGATGCCGCCCATGTCACCAGCTTGGGACGTTGCAGATGATTCAACCCAAACGAGAGGGGGCGGGAACGCGCTTGGCTGGCCTGGGTCGGGTCCGCTGCGATGATCTCTAGGTAGCAGGTGTCGCCTAGGGCTAACAACGCGTTATGGGTTCCATAGGGATGCCGGCCACCCTCGGAAGGCCGTACGCCCAAGCGAGCTGTCAACTCTTCTACCGCCTCTGCTAGGTCGGGCACTGCATAGACGAGATGATCCGGGGATAAGGGCATGGTTTTCTTCATTGTTAGAACACTTTTGACGAATATTTGTGCTTTCGTGCGCGCAGCCATGAGTGTAAATCAAATCCAGAATTTCGGAGAATATACGTGTAGGCCTGATCACCTACCAACACGTCCCATCCGCTATTTCTACAGGAAGTGAGGGCAGATGGCAGGTTATCATTTCGTAGGATCAGCATGACCGGCCTGAATCCAAGCTGACGTAGTCTGGCCCCATATTGTCTGAATTTCTTCAAGGTTCCTGCATCCCCTGAGCCAATTCTGTACTTCGTGTCGATTGCATCTTGCGCGATGATAAGATCGCAGAGTTCATCGGCTCCTTCTCGGATAGCATTGCCAAAGGCGTTGTGGCTCTCTCGAAACAGTTCTGTGATGAGATGTTGCCAACACATACCCAGTTCTCTGCCCCAGTATTGTTTGTTTCTAGCTTTTTCCGCTTGGGTCAATCCGAATACAAGCATCAAATCATCTACTTCTTCAGATTCTTTGCCAAATTCTTTTGTTGCAAATGACTCGCTGTACTGCTTAAGTATATTTTCTAGAGAGTCTTCAGGTATATGATCGTTCATGTGGCTATTGGTTTCTGTAACACAACAACAGTGTCGTGCTTGATCGTACCTGCCCAAGCTACAGTACGAGGTATGTTTAATTTACGATTCTTTAACAAGAGGTGGAATCTGAATAGCTCGTGAAAACCGACCTCTGCTGCAAAGTCTGCCAATAGGGAAGCAATCGGGAGGTTTACTCCGCAAATTGTGCTCTGGTCGCCTACAGAAAAGCAATAGTATCCGCCAGGGCGTATCGTTAAGAAGCTGCTTACGAAATGCTCTTTCATAGCAGTAAAGAATTGGTATACGACTCGTGCTCGAAGTGCATTTTGTCCTTTGCTTGCCTGATATTTTCGAGCTAAATATATCTCCTCTATAAGCGGGTCAAGCTCTGGATGTCCTGTCCACCCTAACTCTTTGTATTGAGCACTAGGGATTCTCTCGCTGCCGATTTCTTGAGAATATAGTTCTAGTCTTTCCGTGTTATTCTTAACCAACCCAAGCCAATGTAATTCAAATTTTGAAGCCCAGACATAATCAATCGCATTCACATAGGGAGGCGAAGTCACGATGGCATCGCACATTCCATTTCCATCAATCGAACGTGCGTCCTGCGAATGGTGCTCTGCAACGGGTACAGATGAGAGATCCACTTCATTGTTCCATTCATCTAATGCTGCAGCAGCCTTTCTTACATATATCTCGAAATATGTATACACATCAGAACGTGACCGCTGGGGGATTTTCTCAATATGAGCACGGCGAGCCGCAAGTAGCATAGCATCATTCATGTTTGAACATTTTCGAACAGTTGATGCAAATGCTAACCAGAGAACCGGTTGTACGGTCTCAATACTGTTCTGAATAAGTTTCCGAAGAATTTCAAGCCCTTCTTGGACAGGTTTCTGAAACCAGAAGTCCTTATTAGAAAAATCAACGGTTTGCGCTCCTGGTTTTTCACGTACTGCTCGTTTAAGGATCTGTTTGGTTTCAATGAGGATTTGGGTTGGAGAGAAATGGTTTGTCTTAACACGACATATCAAACGACTCAGCGGATGATAATCTAGCCAAGAGGCAGAGGCTCCATACCTGAGAGATTCAATAATTGTCGTGCCTGCACCAGCAAAAGGATCTAACACCGTATAGGATCGCGAAGCATATTTTCGTAAGAACCAACGAGGAATTTCCGGGATCGTTTTGGCAGGTTGAAATCCCAATGAATAGATTCTTGGTGGTGGTGTCCGGCGGATGGAGATGTACGAATTGAGGGGCAAGTCTAGCGGGATTTCTCCGTCAATGTACAGATAGGGAAATGAATGTTTCTGCGCTGAAAGCCTGTCTTTGGTTGTTCCGTTGGGTTGGTCGATATGTAAAAGTTGCTTGGCTTCCATGTTCATCTCCAAATCGAACGTATGGTTGTCATGATCTTCTTGGAAGGTAATAGTGTACTGTATAATACCCGAAATCACGAAACCTGCGCTGTATGTACAGTGGGTTTCTGGACAAGGAAAGTATGCAGGTCGGTGTTTCCTGCACCGACAAAACCAGCCAATTTCTCAACAGGAGCAATCATGTCTACAGATGTGCTGCAACCGACCGCTAGTGAGATCTTCCTATTTGATCTGCGGGGCTATCTCTTCTTAGAAAATGCCCTCAGCACGGCAGAAGTCGCGGCCTGTAATGCCGAGGTTGACGACATCCTGCCATTGGCAATAGGCCAATGGGCAGGTTATATCCACGGCCATCAGTTCGGTACGGATGATGGCCTCAATCTGCAACAGATTTATGAGGCGGGCCCGGCCTTTGAGAATCTGATCGATCATCCGGCCTGGGTCGAAAAGTTGAAATTTTTTGTCGGCGGCGAAGGTACATTTGATTACAAGCATGGCCCCCTGTTTATTGATGAGAATTTCGTCAATCTGCGAGGACCGGGTGAGGCTATCGGCATCCATTCCGGCGGCCATGCCGGTTCAAAGCGCAATCAGTTTCGCTTCCACGCCGGGCGTTTTATGAATGGTCAGGTCAATCTGCTCATCGCGCTCACGGATATCGGCCCAGGGGATGGGGCCACAATGCTGATCCCTGGCAGCCACAAGTCCAACTTTCCACCACCCAACTACGACGACCATACCATTGGGGTTGGTGGTTCAGCTGACGCGGTGGTCGCTGCGGAGGAAGTGTATATGAAGGCCGGCGATGCGCTGCTCTTCACCGATACCATCTGCCATGGCTCCGCCCGACGCACTAGCCCCCATGATCGCCGCATTGTCGTCTACCGCTATGGGCCATCATGGGGTTTCTTCCGTCATGGCTACCGTCCATCGCCGGAACTGCTGGCCCGGCTCACCCCCGCCCGCCGCCAGATCGTATGGCCCCACGATGTGATGGAGCGGAAACCACAGAAATAAACATCATCCTGACGGACACTTCTTTTCACTGCCGCACGAGCGGCAGGAAGAGATCCTGGCCAACCGGGGCAAGCGGTGTAGCCGTGGCTGTGGGCGTGACCGTAGGCGTAGCTGTCGGTGTGACAGGGTCACAGAAGGGCAACTCAATAGCCGACAGGTCGTTCTGGGCAACCCGCGCCAACGCGTTGGGAATACAGCCGCTTAAGCGGTTGCCAGCTAAGGACAAGGAACGTAGGTCGGAGAGATCCACCAGGGTCGTCGGGATGCTGCCTGTCAGACTGTTGTTGGCCAGGTGCAAGGTCTGCAGGGTGGCAATACTGCCCAGGTCAGTCGGCATGCTGCCCGACAGCCTGTTGTTGGAGAAGTCCAAGACCTGCAGGTTGGCCAGCGCGCGCAAGCCAACCGGGATACGGCCCGAGAGTTCGTTGTTGGAAAGATCCAAGGTCTGCAGCCCTGTGAGCCGGCTCAAGGTAGACGGGATGCTGCCTTCCAATGTCTTGCCGCTGGTATTGAGCTCCAGACTGACCACACGCTGCGGGGAAGTGCCAATGGTTACCCCTTCCCATGTGTCAATACTGCTGTCCTCACTCCAGTTCAAGCGCATAGAGGTACTGATGCGTCCCTCCAGGGTAGCCTTGATGGTTAGAAGCTGTACGCAATCTTGGACGAGGGCGGCATTGTCCGTGGGGTTGGCTACGACAGTGCCATTGGTACATCGTGGTCTCGGTGTTGAGCCGCCGCCGCCACCACCACCGCCGCCGCCACCTGTAGATGGCGGCCGTTGGGTAGGCATAGGTGTAGGCGAGGGGCAGGCCTGCAAGCTGAGCATACTTACTGTGTCAGACATAAGGGTAGAACGCGAGTACAAGGAATAGGGTACACATCCGCTTATTCTAGTATTGCCGCCGAGGTACAATTGTCTCAGACGGGAGAGTCTGCCCAGTTCCGACGGGATGGTACCCGTCAAGGTGTTGCTGTAGAGGTTCAACGTCTGTAGATTGGCGAGGTTGCCTAGTTGAGATGGAATCGTGCCTGTCAGTTGGTTGTTGTGTAGGTCCAAGGTCTGCAGATTGTTGAGTTGGCCTAGTTGAGATGGAATCGTATCTGTCAGTTGGTTGTTGTGTAGGTCCAAGGTCTGCAGATTGGCGAGTTGGCCCAGTTCCGACGGGATGGCACCCGTCAAGGTGTTGCTGTAGAGGTTCAAGGTCTGCAGATTGTTGAGGTTGCCCAGTTGTGACGGGATGGTACCCGTTAAGGTGTTGCTGTAGAGGTTCAACGTCTGTAGATTGGTGAGGTTGCCCAATTCCGATGGGATGGCACCCGTCAAGGTGTTGCTGTAGAGGTTCAACGTCTGCAGATTGGTGAGTTGGCCCAGGGCAGGTGGTATCGCGCCCGTCAGGGAGTTGCTGATCTCCACTGCAATCACATTCGAGCTGTCAACGCTGATACCCGACCAACTGTTTATAGGTCTTATTGTACTCCAGTCCAATGAGGTGCCACCTTTTAGGATGGGCTTGGCGGCCAGGAGTGTTTCGCAATCGCTGATCATGCCAGGTTGTTCTGGATTCGGAATCGCATAACTGTTGGCACAGGGCCTAGGTGTTGATGTCGGCGCGAGTGCGGGCTGGTTAGAGCAGACAGGCAAAGATGTCAAAGGTAAAACCGTCCGGTCAATGGAGGGCCTTTTACTGTTCAAGAAACTGAGGATACAGCCGCTGAATGTATTGGTGTAGGGGTAGGAGTAGGTGCCGAGGTACAAGGTCTGCAGACGGGTGAGGTTGCCCAGTTGAGCAGGGATGGTGCTCGACAGTTGGTTGTTGTGGAGGTACAACCGTGTCAGATTGGAGAGGTTGCCCAGTTCAGGTGGGATGCTGCCGGTCAATCGGTTGCGGTGGAGGTATAAGGTCCGCAGATTGGAGAGGTTGTCCAGTTCCGCAGGGATGCTGCCCGTTAGGGTATTTCTGCTGAGATCCAAGTCCCGCAGATTGGAGAGGTTGCCTAGGGAAGGTGGTATCTCGCCCGTCAGGTTGTTGATGTTGAGGGGCAACCACTGCAGATTGTTGAGGTTGCCTAGTTCCGGTGGGATGCTGCCCGTCAGGTTGTTGCGGTAGAGGTTCAACCACTGCAGTTTGGTGAGGTTACCCAGTGCAGGCGGGATGCTGCCCGTCAGGTTGTTGATGTTGAGGTTCAACTGCTGTAGATTGGTGAGGTTGCCCAGTGCAGGCGGGATGCTGCCCGTCAGTTTGTTGCGGTTGAGGGACAAGTCCTGCAGATTGGTGAGGTTGCCCAACTCAGGCGGGATAGCACCCCTCAGGCCGTTAGGCTTACCCGATATATTTATATTATCCGAAGTTGGGTCCGGTCCGTTTTCGCTTAACCATAACTCCCGTAGCTGGGAGAGTCTGCCCAGTGCAGCCGGAATGGTGCCGGTCAGGTCATGGCTGTCGAGTTTCAACGTCCGCAGCTGGGTGAGATTGCCCAGTTCAGCCGGGATGGTGCCCGTCAGGCTTCCCCCGCGTTGATGCGGATGCAGTGTCATCACCCGGGTGTTGGAGATGTGGACCCCGACACTGATACCATACCATTGGGATATGAGAGTCGTTGTCACCCAGTTGCTCAGTAGTGTGGTACTCCCTCGTAGGGTGTCCCTGGCGGCCATAAGCGCGTTGCAATCCGCGACCAGGAGGGGGTCTTCTGGATCCGGAATCGCATCAGTGTTACTACATACATCGGCTACTGTTACTGCTGTTGGTGTCGGTGGTGCTGCTGGTGCTGGTACCTGTGCTAATGATGGGGTGGTGCTGCCAACGGTCATCATCAAAGCACTGATGGCAAGCATAGTTCCGAGGACGATGAGGGCTGCTAGCGTGATCCCCGGCTTGGGCAGCATTCCCTTCAACCAAGCTCCCCCACTGGTTGCGCGGTTCATCGGCATTCCTCGCATCCATGTAGAACATTTGTGCGGGGGGGGGGGGGGGGGGGGGGGGGGTAAGGAAGGTGAGGCCTGAGCGGGTACGCCTAGTTGCGATTCGTCGCCCTCAAACTGCTGCCTGTTGCATGGATTCTGCTCTCGGTTGGCCATGATCACTTTCTCCTCAACTGCGCTTACGTTGAATTAACACCACCGGCTGCCGCTTGGCTTGAAAACATTCCTTGAACATGATAGCATAGAAGCTGAACAGGGGCAAACAACGGCTCTGCTACAACGAAATCGCCACAAAACATTTGCAGCGTTTGACCATTGTCAAGCATTGCGCTATAATCGCCGTATGCACAACCACAGCTGCTGCCCCATCATCCATGATGTGGTGCGGCAACCAGACTTGGCATCCCCTGTTGCCGGCGTTTTGTTCTTGCCATGCCTAGCACGAATCCGGGCTACCAAAACCCAGAACCGTCGGGCAATCCATAAAAAGAGTACGAAAATGGTCAAATTGACAGGCTCCTATGAGTTCGATGCCTCCAGAGAAGCAGTCTGGGAGGCTCTTCTGGATCCAGATGTTCTCTCCCGCATTTTGCCCGGCTGTGAACGCTTGGAAAAAACCAGTGACAACCAATATCGTGGCGAAATCAGCATCCGCATCGGGCCGGTCCAGGGCACGTTCCAAGGGAATGTCAATCTCATGGACATCGACCCACCCAACAAGTACCGCATGGAGCTGGCCGGCCAGGGCCGGCCAGGGTTCGTCAAAGGAAGCGGTACATTGCATCTGGAAGGGGACAGACCAACGACCCTACACTACGATGGTGAAGCGCAACTGAGCGGTCGCATCGCCAGCGTAGCCCAGCGCCTAGTCGACAGCACAGCCCGCTCCTTGACCCGCCAAGGGTTGCAGGCCCTTGACAAGACGATTGAGGCGCGGCTGCGGCCCCCTACCCACAGCCCAGGCCCATCCAACAATGGCCCTGCCCCCCAGGTTGCAGACAACAACACGCCACCCCCAGCCACCCCCTCCACCATGGAAGTGGGCGTCAATGTGGCCAAAGATGTGGCTACAGACCTGGCCCAGGACATTCAAACGAGCTACAGCGGACGAGATATCCTCATCATCCTGGCCGGCCTTGCCGCAATTCTCTGGATGTGGCGTCAACTCTTCGCGAAGAAAGCAACGTAACCAAACACCAGTTTCTCGTTCAGAATTGCAAGGCAACCAGAAACTGCAGTTGATACACCTTTCACAACCTTAGGAGGAAGCCCTATGGGCATATCCATTGAAGTGGAGATTAACGGCACCAATGTCAGTAAGGAGGTCGAACCACGGCATCTCCTCGTGCATTTCCTGCGCGAGGAACTGGGCCTGACCGGTACGAAAATCGGCTGTGATACCAGCCAGTGCGGTTCCTGCACAATCCTGCTTGATGGACAGGCGGTGAAGTCTTGCACTGTGCTGGCCGTGCAGGCAGACGGCAGTTCCGTCACAACCATTGAGGGCGTGGCCAACGGGGCCTATCATCCTGTGCAGCAGGCCTTCTGGGACAATCATGGCCTACAATGCGGCTACTGCACGCCAGGCATGATCATCTCCTGTGTGGATCTGCTAGAGACGAATCCCCAACCGAGTGAAGAGGAGATTCGCCACGGACTCGAAGGAAATCTATGCCGCTGTACCGGTTATCACAATATTGTGCGCGCGGTGCAGGATGCAGCCGAAGCAATGAATGCCTAAAGGAGGAACTTGATATGGCAGGTACAAACACACAAATCGCCGGCTCGGGTGTCTTCGGTTCATCCATCCGCCGCCGAGAAGATCCAGAGCTGATTACAGGACAGGCCAAGTATACCGATGACCTGCAGTTGCCAGGGATGGTCTACTGTACCATTTTGCGTAGTCCTTATGCCCATGCCAAAATCCAAAGCATTGACACCAGCCAGGCCCAGGCCATGGATGGCGTACTCGGCGTGTTCACAGCCAAAGATATCGCAGAGAGCGGCACCCCTGGCGCAATCCCCGTAGGATGGCTATTGCCGGACATGAAGATACCCGACCATCAAATGCTGGCAGCAGACACGACCCGCTACGTCGGGGATGGCGTGGCCATGGTGGTTGCCGAAGATCAGTACACCGCCCATGATGCTCTTGAAATGATCTGGGTGGACTATGCAGCTTTGGACGGGATTGCAGATCCCAAAAAGGCCACAGCAGAGGGTGCCCCTTTGGTACATGAAGAGGCCCCCAGGAATATCGCCTTTGATTGGGAAATCGGCGACAAAGAGAAAACCGACGCGGCCTTTGTCAACGCCACACACATCGCCAGCTTGGATCTTGTCAACAACCGTCTCATTCCCAATGCCATGGAACCCCGCGCCGCACTCGCTGATTACAACAGCATCACCGGCGAGTTAATGCTTTACATGACGACCCAGAACCCCCACATTCACAGGCTGCTGATGAGCCTCGCGTCCCTAGGCCTGCCTGAACATAAGATCCGAGTCATCGCCCCAGAAGTAGGCGGAGGATTTGGCAGCAAAATTCATCACTATGCAGATGAAGCCCTCACCGCTTGGGCATCCATGCAGGTGGGACGTCCAGTCAAATGGACCGCCACCCGCACAGAAACCTATCTGACCGACGCCCACGGACGAGATCATGTGACCCACGCGCAGTTGGCCTTGGGCGAAGATGGGAAATTTATCGGGCTGCGGGTCGAAACCTACGCGGCCATGGGAGCCTATCTGTCCACTTTTGCGCCGGCCGTACCCACCTATCTGTACGGTACCCTCATGTCAGGGGAATACGATCTGCCGGCCATTCATTGCCATGTATACGGCGTATTCACCCATACGGTACCGGTCGATGCGTACCGCGGCGCAGGGCGGCCAGAAGCAACGTTCGTGGTAGAGCGTCTCGTAGATGAAGCAGCCAGGGTCTCGGGCATCGACCCAGCCGAACTCCGGCGTCGGAACTTTGTTGCACCCGATAATTTCCCCTACGCAACCCAAGTTGCCCTAGAGTATGACAGTGGCAACTATGAAGGAGCCCTAGACAAAGCACTGGCCACCATTGGCTATGACGATTTCCGCAAGGAACAGACGGCCGCTCGAGCACAGGGCCGCTATTTGGGGCTTGGGCTCTCTGCCTATATCGAGGCCTGTGGCCTGGCCCCGTCAGCTGTGGTTGGTTCTCTCGGCGCGCAGGCCGGCCAATGGGAGAGCGCGGTCGTACGCGTTCACGCCACCGGCAAAGTAACGCTCTATAGCGGCTGCTCCGGCCACGGCCAGGGCCATGAGACGACCTTCGCCCAGATCGTTGCCAGTGAGTTAGGAGTTCCCTACGAGGATATCGACGTGGTCGAAGGGGATACCGGCGCGATGCCCCATGGCTGGGGAACCTATGGAAGCCGCTCGGCTGCCACCGGCGGCAGTGCCATCGCCTCCGCAGCCCGCAAAGTCGTGGATAAGGCCAGAACGATTGCAGCCCATCTATTAGAAGCCGCGCCGGAAGACCTAGAATTCGAAGACGGCAAGTTCTATGTGAAAGGCTCCCCCGACCAAGTACAGACCCTGCCCGATGTGGCCCTACAGGCCTATCTTGCCCACAATCTGCCCAAAGGAATTGAGCCGGCCCTCGAAGCAACCAGCTTCTATGATCCAGCTAACTTTGTCTTCCCCTTCGGCACCCATGTGGCAATCGTAGAGGTCTGCCCAGCGACCGGGCAAGTCAGATTACAACGCTACCTAGCAGTAGACGATGTAGGCAATGTCATCAACCCCATGATCGTGGATGGACAGGTCCACGGCGGGATTGCACAGGGTGTCGGCCAGTCTCTGTTCGAGACCGCTGTGTATGATGAAAATGCCAATCTTCTCAGCGGAACTATGCTGGATTATGCAGTGCCCAAGGCCCATTTCTTGCCTTCCTTTGAAACGGACCGTACCGTCACTCCCTGCCCGCACAATCCGCTCGGTGTGAAAGGGGTCGGCGAGGCCGGCACAATTGCATCTCCAGCAGCTGTCGTCAATGCGGTCGTAGACGCGCTGTCTCCATTCGGCGTGTCACATATCGACATGCCGGTGACACCGGAGAAGGTCTGGAATGCCATGCACGGCTCTGCCGAAAACCAATGACCTAGACCTAGTGGTCAGTAGCCCAGAAATGCCCACAGACCACTAGTGTCGCAGCAGTGACTTGTACTCTAGGAGATGAGTGAATGTATCCACCTAAATTCGATTACCACCGACCGTCCTCGGTCCAGGAAGCGATTCAGATCCTCTCAGCCGACCCTGATGCCAAAGTTCTGGCCGGTGGCCACAGCTTGATTCCGGTGATGAAACTGCGCCTGGCCGCGCCCAGCGCGCTAGTCGATATTGGACGCATCGACGAGTTGAAGGGCATCAGCCATGCCAATGGCAGCCTACACATCGGTGCCTGTACCACCTATCACGAAATCGCCAATTCAAAGGTTGTACAAGATGCCGCCCCTTTGCTGGCAGAAGCCGCTGGCCAGATCGGGGACCGGCAGGTACGCTACCGGGGTACCCTCGGCGGCAATCTTTCCCACGCCGACCCGGCCTCAGACCTACCGGCCGCGGCCCTGGCTTTGAACGCAACCCTACATGTAGCGGGCCCCAATGGCAACCGCTCGGTCAGTGCCAGTGACTTCTTCGTCGACCTGATGATGACGGCCCTACAGCCAGATGAAATTCTCACGTCTGTCGAGATCCCCGCGGCCCAAGGGGGAAGCGGTTCTGCTTATGTGAAATTTGAACACCCGGCCTCCGGCTACGCGCTGTGTGGTGCAGCCGCTGTGGTGACGCGCACTGCCGCAGGGACTTGCACAAGTGCCAGCCTCTGCTTCAATGGCGTATCTTCCAAAGCAGTCAATGCTGCCACAGTCGCATCCAACCTAGTCGGTTCCGACCTCAGCAACGCAGCCATTGCCAGCGCGGTCAATGAGAATCTAGCCATTCCCGATCTCGCCGGCGATATGTTTGCCTCGGCCGCCTATCGTCAAGAGCTGGCAAAATCGGTCGGTATACAGGCCCTACGCACGGCCAGAGATAGAGCCTGACGTGGGTATTCACTTCCAGTGGAGAAAAGTTTCTCTCCACTGGAAGGCTTACGTGCATTTGGGCAATCTCTCCAATCTGTATGATTTGCGCCTCGCCAGTAACCCACTACGTGTCTGCGATGCCAACACCCACACCGACCGCCCTACCCATAGCTACGCCAACTTTACTCCCTCAATTGAACTGTGATAGAATCCCTACGTCCCTGGCGTTATCATGTACGTTCTTCCCAGTTACATATTGCACAATCCAATGAACTGTGATAGAATCCCTACAGATACCTGTCGGGCGTGCAGGGATGGCAAAGTTTGAGATACAGGAGGCTGTATGACAGCCAAGGTGAAGACTGTAACGATCCCCAACCCCTCGGATGTGGGGGTACCTGTGGTAGAGGGTGCCCCATCCATAACCCGGATCGATGATGTACCCAAAGAGCAGACAGACCAATACAATACCGCTACGGGCAACCCGCACGCTCCCCATGACGGCCTCTCTGTCACCCTGGAAGAGTATTGGACCAAATGGTATGCAAACCCCTATGCGGATAAGGAAGTAAGTTACGAGTGGCACAACGGCCGTCTGGAGGCTAAACCCTTGTCTACCCGCGCGCAACTTGAACTCTACAATTGGTTCTTCCATCTCTTATTGCACTATGTGGAGAGCCATCCAATCGCGAGTCTACTCAATCTCGAGACCGGCTTCATCTTGAGCATACAAGACCTAGATAACCCCAATGGGGAGCGTAAGGAAGTACGTAAGCCTGATATCGGCGTGATTCGCAACGACAATCCGGTAGAATGGGAGGAGGGAACACGCGTCTATAAGGGCAGCTGCGATATGTGCGTTGAATCCGTGTCGGATTCTACAAGGGCGGCCATACTGCGAGACACGGAAGAGAAGAAGCAAAGCTATGCTGGGTCTGGAGTGCGAGAATACTACATACTGGATCCGAGTGAGCAGTACATGCACTGTTATCGACTCAATGCGGCTGGGGACTACGAGGAGATAGAGGCGGATGATGAGGGAGTGATTCGGTCAGAGGTGTTACCAGGGTTCCAGTTTCGGTGGGATGATTTGATACGGAAGCCGGCTATCAGGAAACTGATTCTGGATGAGGTGTATGGGGGGTATATACTGCCGGAATATCAGGCTGAAGTGGAAGCTCGGCAGTGGGCGGAAGAACAGGCTGTTATTGAAGCTGCTGCTCGGCAGTGGGCGGAGGAACAGGCTGCTGTTGCAGCTGCTGCCCGCAAGCAAGCGGAGGAACAGGCTGCTGTTGCAGCTGATGCCCGCAAGCAGGAAGCTGCTGCTCGCAAGCGGGAAGCTGATGCTCGCAAGCAAGCGGAGGAACAGGCTGCTGTTGAAGCTGATGCCCGACGAGAAGCCGAAGAACAGGCTGCTGTTGAAGCTGATGCCCGACGAGAAGCCGAAGAACAGGCTGCTGTTGAAGCTGATGCCCGACGAGAAGCCGAAGAACAGGCTGCTGTTGAAGCTGATGCCCGACGAGAAGCCGAAGAACAGGCTGCTGTTGAAGCTGATGCCCGACGAGAAGCCGAAGAACAGGCTGCTGTTGAAGCTGATGCCCGACGAGAAGCCGAAGAAAAGACGCGAGCCTTGCAAGCAGAATTGGCCCGCCTGCGCCAACACCTTTCCTGAACACAAATTACCGTCCTATCATCAACCTATCATTGTCATGATACACTACCATCCGATAGCTCGCTTGATCTATCTGTACTTGCAGCTAGTTCGGTTGTGTGGTATACTCCAAATCAGTTTACAAAATGTGATCTATCCAGACACGGAGATGCAATTATGACGAATCAAGATCAGATTCTCTCAGACAGTGCAACCATGGCGGACGACCCCTCGCATGTTGCAGGCGAGAGACGAGGACGTGTGTCCAGATTCGTGTTGTCCATTATAAATTATATAATGGGGGGGGGGGGGGGGGGCAAGATGAAACCATGCCTCTCAGCCCAGACCCTCCTACCAGCTCTCAGCGTCCTCTGTGCCGCCATCGCCTTAACCGCCTTGATGACCATCGCCGGCACACCCGTAGCCGCGCAGGACGCACCCTCGCCGGATGATCCGGAGTATTATACGAATGTCTGTACCTTAAGCTCCACCGCGGTAAATGGGACAGCCTCCCGAATCGAGCCTTGCAAAATACTCCTGGCCGCCAAGGAGACCCTACTAGGTACCGCCGACCCCAACACACTGAATTGGTCTCCAAATATTGCTATGGATGCTCCATGGACCGGCCTCTTCCTCCCGTCAGCAAACGAGTACCACTTAAAACTCGTTAGGCTATCCCTCAATGGCCGCATCCCTCCTATACTAGGCAACCTCTCCAATCTGACGCAGTTGCACCTCATCTACAACGAACTGACAGGCACCATCCCTACAGAACTGGGCAACCTCTCCAATCTGACGCAGTTGTACCTCAACGACAACCAACTGACAGGCACCATCCCTACAGAACTGGGCAACCTCTCCAATCTGCAGCGGTTGGAGCTCTACAACAACAAACTCACAGGCTCTATCCCTCCTCAACTAGCCAACCTCTCCAATCTGACGCACTTGTACCTCGACAACAACGAACTGACAGGCAACCTCCCACATCAACTGGGCAACCTCTCCAACACGCTGTGGTTGCGGCTCAACAACAACAAACTGACAGGCAACATCCCGCATCAACTGGGCACGGGTCCCATCACCAACACTCTGCGGTACGTGCATCTCTACAACAACAAACTGACAGGCCCTATCCCTCATCAACTGGGCAACCTCTCCCGGTTGTATAATCTATGGCTATACTCCAACACTCTGACAGGCGAGATCCCTCCTCAACTGGGCAATTTCGCCGACATGACCGGGTTGCAGCTCCACAACAACCAACTCACGGGCACCATCCCTCCTCAACTGGGCAACCTCAGAAATCTGCAGTGGTTGCTCCTTAACAACAACCAACTGACAGGCCCCATCCCTCCTGAACTAGGCAATCTCCCCTCCAATCGGCTGACGCGGTTGCACCTCAACGACAACAAACTGACAGGCACCATCCCGACTCAACTGGGCAACCTCGCCGCTCTGCAGCAGTTGCACCTCAACAACAACAAACTCACAGGCACCATCCCTACTAATCTACCCTCATCTCTGTGGCAGTTGCACCTCAACGACAACCAACTCACGGGCAACATCCCGACTCAACTGGGCAGCCTCGCCCAGCTGCGGCAGTTGCACCTCTACTCCAACACTCTGATGGGTCCCATCCCTACTGAACTGGGCAGCCTCTCCAATCTAACGCAGTTGAAGCTCAACAACAACCAACTCACAGGCACCATCCCTACTAATCTACCCTCATCTCTGACGCAGTTGCACCTCAACAACAACCCACTGTCGAGCACCATCCCGACTCAACTGGGCAGCCTCACCCGTCTGCTGCAGTTACACCTCAACGACAACCAACTCACGGGCAACATCCCGACTCAACTGGGCAACCTCACCCGTCTGGTGACCTTGCGCCTCAACAACAACCAACTGTCGGGCAGCATCCCTATTACTCTACCCGCCTCTCTGCAGACGTTGTCCCTCTACAGCAACACCCTGACGGGCGAGATCCCACCGGGACTGAGTACTCTCACCAATCTGCAGACATTGAACCTCAACACCAACATCCTGACAGGCAGCATCCCTGCTGACCTGGGCAACCTCTCCCGTGCTCTGCAGACATTGAACCTGGCCTACAATAGACTGACGGGCGATATCCCACCGGAACTGAGTGTTCTCACCAATCTGCAGACATTGAACCTCTACTCCAACACCCTGACGGGCTCCATCCCACGTGCGCTGGTCAACATCACTGAAACGCTGCAGACATTGCAGCTTGGGGCCAACCCACTCAGCGGCTGTATCCCACCTGCGTTGCGAACTATTGCGAACAATGACCTGTCATCATTCGGCTTCCCAGATTGCAATATGCCAGCGGGACGTGTGGTTGTGTGCATTGACACAGAAGCGATACCGGGTTCATACCTAGAGGAATCTGTCAGCCTACGTCGGGATTGTGAAAGGCTCTTGCAGGTGAAGCAAGGATTGGAAACTAGAGGGTTGAGCACTACTGCGTTGAACTGGGCACCGACGACTGCCATAACTACCTGGGTTGACATTGGTCTCAACGACAATGTTAGTCCCACGCAAGTGATAAGTGTAAGTCTAAGTTTCCCGAACAGTAACCTGATGGGCGAGATCCTGACTGAACTGGCCACCCTCTCCAGCACGCTGACCACCTTGAACCTAGGTCAGAACGGCTTGACTGGCTCCATCCCACAGTGGCTAGGGGAGTTCACAAATCTGCAGACGTTACACCTCAACAACAACCAACTGATGGGTACGATCCCTGCTGCACTGGGCAACCTCTCCAGCACGCTGACTACCTTGAACCTAGGTCAGAACAGATTGACTGGCTCCATCCCATCGTGGCTAGGGGAGTTCACAGATCTGCAGACGTTACACCTCAACAACAACCAACTGATGGGTACGATCCCTACTGAACTGGCCACCCTCTCCAGCACGCTGACCACCTTGAACCTAGGTCAGAACAGCTTGACTGGCTCCATCCCACAGTGGTTAGGGGACTTCACAAATCTGCAGACGTTGGCCCTCAACAACAACCCACTGATGGGTACGATCCCTACTGAACTGGGCAACCTCTCCAGCACGCTGACCACTTTGAACCTAAGTCAGAACGGCTTGACGGGTACGATCCCTACTGAACTGGGCAACCTCTCCAGCACGCTGACCACCTTGAACCTAGGTCAGAACAGCTTGACTGGTTCCATCCCACAGTGGCTAGGGGAGTTCACAAATCTGCAGACGTTGGCCCTCAACAACAACCAACTGACGGGTACGATCCCTGCTCAACTGGGCAACCTCTCCAGCACGCTGACTACCTTGAACCTAGGTCAGAACGGCTTGTCTTCTGGCTCCATCCCACTGTGGCTAGGGGACTTCACAAATCTGCAGACGTTGTCCCTCAACAACAACCAACTAACGGGTACGGTCCCTGCTGAACTGGACACCCTCTCCAACACGCTGACCACTTTGAATCTAGGTCAGAACAGATTGACTGGTTCCATTCCATCGTGGCTAGGGGAATTCACAAATCTGCAGACGTTGGCCCTCAACAACAACATCCTGACGGGTACGATCCCTGCTCAACTGGGCAATCTCTCCAACACGCTGATCACTTTGAACCTAAGTCAGAACAGCTTGACTGGCTCCATCCCACCGTGGCTAGGGACCTTCACAAATCTGCAGACATTGCGTCTCAACACCAACCGTCTGACGGGATCCATCCCTCCCCAGTTGTACGATCTCTCCGTTCTCACCAATCTGCGGACGTTGAACCTTGCTAACAATTCACTAACAGGCTGTATCCCCTATAACTTGCGAGATCGCCTGGCAACAGATTCACCCTGCTCACCACCATCACCAAGCAGACCACCAAGCGGTGGTGGTGGCGGCGGCGGTGGCGGTGGTGGCTCAACACAGAGACCCACATGTACCAATGGCACTGTCGTAGCCAACCCCACTGCCAATGCCGACCTGGTCAGAGACTGCGTCCTGCTCCTGACCAACAAAGAAACCCTGGAGGGAAGCATCAGTACCTCCATGCGCTTGAACTGGAGTGAGAACAGCAGCATTGACACCTGGGAGGGGGTAACCATTGACGGGGCCCCGCAGCGGGTGACCAGGCTGGAGCTGGATATCAGTGGCAAGACATTGGCAGGCAGCATCCCGACCACCTTGAGCCGGCTCACAGGTCTGCAGACCTTGGATCTCTCCAACAACCAACTCTCGGGCCGTATCCCGGTTGGCCTGCGCGCGCTGGCCAGCCTGCAGGTCTTGGACTTCTCCAACAACCGCCTGTCGAGCAGTATGCCGACTGATCTGGGCAGTATTGCCACCCTGCAGACCTTGCACCTGGCCAACAACAGTCTGACGGGCAACATCCCGACGACCCTGGTCGATCTCTCCAATCTTACGTCGTTGTCCTTGGCCGGCAACCGCTTGAGCGGCTGTATTCCCAACGCGCTGACGCGCGTTGCCCAGAACGACCTGTCGGCTATTGAGTTGTCTTTCTGCGACCCAGTCACACCGACACCTACGCCCACGGTCACGCCTACACCGCTTGCCCCTGTTGGCCAGGATCTCTTCCTGCCCCTCGTAAGGAAGTGACGGAAGAAGGCGCACCCTACCGGAACAGAAGAGGAGAGAGGTTCTCTCTCCTCTTGAGCTACTTGCGGCAACTGGCTACAAGAATGGGAGCGGCCCCGCCCCTCGGCTCAGGTTCAGTCATACGCCACAGACCATTGCCATTACCCCTTTGGACACCTCCAAGGCAAACCCTTCCGGCGCGTCTGCCATTCACCAAGCAGAGGCCTAACAGCAGCAGGCTGCATTTTTGAACAAGTAGTCATGACGTGCTATGATATGAACCATGCGACACCCAAAGGATGCGGGGATAGAATGGGCCACGGTGTTGCCTATGCGCTATGTTGTACTTGGCATCAGCGGTTCAGGCAAGACAACGTTGGGCCGGAATGGTATTGTGTGGTGGATGATTTCTACCTATCAGCAGCACCGTCAAGAGTACCCTGTACTCCTACACAGCGACACTTTCTCCCATCTGACCGTATACCGCTTCAGAAAGCCAAAAGATGCAGCGACTTGGTTGCAAGCATTCACAGCGAAAACCGTATTGAGAACCCAATGACCACTCCGCTACAGTTACGCTCTGTTGATTCTGTGGCCGCTGCATTACATGCAAACGCCTACATCACCGACCATAGCTTGGCGACAGCAATCTTTCTGGCCCTTACATTGAATCGCCCTCTCTTTCTGGAAGGCGAAGCAGGTGTCGGCAAAACAGAAGTGGCCAAGATGTTGGCCCAAATCCTAGAGACAAGGCTGATTCGCCTTCAATGCTACGAAGGCCTGGATGTCAGCAGCGCGGTCTATGAATGGAACTACACCCGGCAGATGTTACAGATCCGGCTGCTGGAAGCTGGGACAACCTCCCCATTTGTGGGCATGGATTCAGCAGCACACACGGGCCTACAGGAGGCCGCCATCCAAGATCTGTTCAGCGATGAGTTCCTACTGCGCCGCCCACTTCTCCAGGCCATCGACAGCAGGAGACACCAGAACGGGAAACCGCCGGTCCTTCTGATCGATGAACTGGACCGGGCTGATGAGGAGTTCGAAGCCTTTCTGTTAGAGGTGTTGAGCGATTTTCAGATTACCATACCAGAAATCGGCACGATCCGAGCAGCGACCCCGCCAGTGGTTGTCATTACATCCAACCGTACCCGGGAAATTCACGACGCCCTGAAACGACGCTGTCTCTACCACTGGATCGACTATCCTAGCTTTGAGAAGGAGTATGCCATCCTGCAGGCCAAGGTAGCGGATGCCTCAGAGACACTGTCAAAGGAAGTGGTTGGCTTTGTCCAAGAATTGCGCCGGGCTGAACTCTATAAATCTCCAGGTGTTGCCGAAACTCTTGATTGGATGAATGCCCTAGTCGCTCTCGATCAGGAACAGCTTACAGAAGATATCGTTGACGAAACCCTAGGCGTGCTCCTCAAATATCGGGACGATATCGAAAATATACAGGGGCAGACCGTTCGAGAGCTCGTGCAGATGCTACGTAGACAAGACAACAGACAAGTCATGAGCGAGTGACGATTCCGTGATTGCCACCTCCCAGTACGCAGACATGAATCCGCAAGATCTGGCTCTCTCCCCAAAGACATTGCCCGCCTCTCCCCCAGGAAATTTTTTGCAGAATCTCCTGCTTTTTGCTCGCCTTTTACGTAAGCTAACTATCCCAGTCACACCGACCCAGATCCTCGACCTGGTCCAGGCCCTGACGCAGATCGATTTACAGGACAAAGCGCAAGTACGCGACGCGTCCAAAGCCATTTTGGTCAGCAGATATGAGCATCTAGCCCTGTTTGATGAAGCATTTGACCTGTTCTGGCGGGCCAGAGAAGAACAAGCTCTCTCCCGTTTCAGCCTAGGCGAACTGCTTCAGCGCACCAGAGCCCCCCAGATCCAGTACCGCTTGCTGCAGACGCACCACAACCATCAGCATTCCCGCCAGCACCACAATCAAGATCCGCATATTGAAAAGATCTACACCTACAGTGATGCCGAAGCCCTGCGGCGTAAAGATTTTGCCAGCATGAGCGAGTATGAATTGGGCCAGGTGAAACAGTTCATGCAGGAGTTGCAATGGACACCAGCAGAGCGACGCACGCGGCGGCGAGTGCCGGCCCGTAATGGGGACCAGATCGACCTGCGGCGTTCCATGCGACAGAATGTGCGCTTCGGCGGCGAGCCCTTGCTGCTCGCCCGACGCCGGCGAAAATCCAAACGCCGCCCGCTTATCGCCCTCGCCGACATCAGCGGCTCTATGGACCGCTATAGCCGGGTCTTGTTGCAATTTCTCTACTCGATCACCCATGCTCTCGACCGGGTGGAAGCATTTGTCTTCAGCACCCGGCTGACCCGCATCACACGTCACTTGGGGAGGCGAGACATCAACCTAGCCCTCGACCGCACCGCCCATGCCGTACACGATTGGGCCGGCGGCACCCGCATCGGTGAAGCAATTCGTTCGTTCAATTTCGACTGGGCCAGACGAGTGTGCGGACAGGGCGCGATCGTCCTGGTGATCAGCGATGGCTGGGACCGGGGCGACCCACAGTTGCTAGGACGAGAGATGAACCGCTTGCGCGCAAGCTGTTATCGGCTCATCTGGTTGAACCCCCTACTCGGCTCACCCAGTTACGAACCGTTGACCCGCGGCATTCAAGCAGCCCTGCCCCATACGGATGAATTTCTACCGGTCCACAATCTGGTCAGTCTGGAGCAGTTGGCCCAAGTTTTGGCAGAAGTATAGCAATGACCAGTCATTGCTGTCCCTGACCATAGGAAAGTGAGGAACCTTGCAAGAGATTTTAGCTGCTATTGACCATTGGCAAGAAGCGGGCAAACAGGTCGCCTTAGCAACAGTGGTACAGGTATATGGCTCGGCCCCCCGCCCACTCGGCGCGAAGCTGGCCGTGTCCACAGACGGAGAAATGGCCGGTTCTGTCAGCGGCGGCTGTGTTGAAAGCGCAGTGATTCAAGAGGCTCTGGAAGTGCTGTCCACAGGTGTCCCACGTCTGGTTTCCTACGGAATCGCTGATGAGACAGCCTGGGCAGTAGGGCTGGCCTGTGGCGGCACAATCGAAGTATTTGTTGAACCATTGAACTGGTAAAGCCCAATGGCTCGTGGCCTGCCGGCCCCGGCCCAGGACCCTGATCACGAAAGTGAGGCTGAATTGGCCGCTATCTTCAAGGCAGTCGCACAAGCCATCCGGCAGGATGAACTGTGTGCAGTCGTTACAGTGTTGAATGGCTCTGCGCTCGGGCGCAAATTGCTCGTCCGCCGCGCGGGGCACGCAAGCGAAGGCTCTCTTGGCATCCCTGCCCTAGACCAAGCGGCCATCACGCAGGCAGTAGCAGCTATGCAGGCACGCAAGACAACCCGTATCTCTCTGCCCATAGCCGACTATACCTGGGACCTGCTGCTGGATGTCCATCTGCCCCAAGAAGTGTTGATCATTGTGGGGGCAGTGCATACAGCCATACCTCTGGTGAATTTTGCCAAGGAACTCGGCATGTATACGGTTGTGCTCGATGCCCGTTCTGTATTTGCCACCCCACAACGCTTTGGCCATGCAGATGCGTTGATTCAGCACTGGCCTGCGGATGCCTTGGCAGAAATGGACCTGAACGAATCTACCTATCTGGTCACATTGACCCACGACGAAAAGCTCGATACGCCCGCTCTGATCTGCGCGCTGCAGTATCCGCTGCGCTACATTGGTGCGCTTGGCTCCCGGCGTACCCATGCCAAACGGATGGCCGCCCTCCGCGAAGCAGGCATCAGCGACGAACAGACCGCCCGCATCCACGCCCCAGTCGGGCTAGATTTGGGCGGACGCAGCCCGGCCGAGATCGCTGTGGCCATCATTGCCGAAATCGTGCAGGTGCGGAATCAGTAAAATACCTGTGATCCCAGGGCCTGACGCCTGCTATGGAGATAGGAACATGAGCGCGCATCCACTCATCCAGAAATTGACACAACTCTACGCGGAGCGCTTGCTGACCCGGCCAGCCCAGCTCATGGCCTATGAGTCGGACGCCCTGACCGTTTTTCAACAGAGACCACAAGCAGTGGTGATCCCCCAGAGCCGAGACGAGGTGATAGAGACAGTACGGCTCTGCCATCAGCATGATGTACCATTTGTGGCGAGAGGCAGTGGAACGAGTCTCTCCGGCGGCTCTTTGCCCGTGGCCGATGGCATTGTCATCGCCCTCAACCGACTGAACCGCATCCTACATCTGGACCCGCAGGAGCGCATCGCTGTTGTCGAGCCAGGAGTCATCAACCTAAAGGTCTCAGAAGCCGCGGCCCCCTATGGCCTCTACTATGCCCCGGACCCGTCCAGCCAGTTGGTCTGCACGATTGGCGGCAATGTGGCTTTCAATTCCGGCGGGGCACATTGCCTGAAATACGGTATGACCAGCAATCATGTTCTCGGCATGACCGTGGTTCTGCCCGATGGCGAAATTGTGGACCTAGGCGGCCCAAGCCTAGAAAGTGTCGGCCCGGACCTACCCGGGTTTTTCGTCGGCAGCGAAGGACTGTTCGGCGTAGCCTTAGAGATCACCCTACGCCTGTTGGCCCTCCCCCAGTCCTATCGCACTCTGCTGGCCGCCTACGACTCCCTGCAGGCCGCGGGCGATGCAGTAGCCGCGGTGGTGGCATCCGGCCTGCTGCCAGGCGCAATGGAAATTATGGACGCCCTCGCGATCAAGGCCGCGGAGGTAGGAGCCAAAGCCGGCTACCCAACCGCCCCAGCTCTGCTGATCGTGGAGCTTGAAGGGGAAGAGCTGGCGGTAGAGGCCGAATTTGCCCAGCTTATGCAGATTATTGAAGAGACCGCCCCCCTCGAGGTACGTATGGCCCAAACAGCAGACGAGCGCGCGCGCATCTGGAAAGGACGCAAAGCGGCCTTCTCCGCTGTAGGACGACTAGCCCCCGATTATATCGTCCAAGATGGGGTCGTGCCCCGCAGCAAATTGGGGGACGCTTTAGCGGAGATCGACAGGCTCAGTGCCAGCTACGGCATAGACGTGGCCAATGTCTTCCATGCCGGTGATGGCAACCTACACCCGCTGATTCTGTTCGACGGACGAGAGGCAGGTGCGTTGGAACGGGCGGAAGAACTGGCCGGCGAAATTCTTGAACTGTGCATAGCCCTGGGCGGTTCCATCACCGGCGAACATGGCATCGGCATGGAAAAGCGTGCCTTCCTACCCAAAATGTACGGTCCACTGGAGATGCACACCATGGAAAAGGTGCGCCACAGCGTAGACAGCAAATCCCTGGCCAATCGGGGCAAAATGCTGCCCACAGGCGAAGCACCAGCTCTTTCGCACGTCGGCCCCCATCCCTTGGAACAGGCCGGTCTTATCTTTCGGGAATAGAAAACCACTGCTTTATCGGTCAATGAGTGACGTTTTCCGCGCTGTAGATGAGCGACTCTACAACTCGAATCTCTTACACGCCTGATGCAGACAAAGGGCGACAGTGAGCAATGACCTCAGTCAAAGAAATCCAAGAGGCAGTACGAAGCACAGGGCGCGTCCGGGTGCGGGGCGGTGGCTCCAAACCTGCCCTATCGGGCCATACAGATGAGGTTCTCGACCTGTCAGCACTACAAGGTGTGCTGGAGTATCAGCCGCATGAATACACTTTTACGGCACGGGCAGGCACACCTATCTCTGCAGTGGCAGAGATGCTGGCCGAACAGGGCCAATATCTGCCCTTTGATCCACCCCTGGCCGCACAAGGCGCAACCCTCGGTGGGACGGTCGCAGCCGGCCTGAGCGGACCAGGGCGGTATCGCTACGGCGGCGTGCGGGATTTCCTCATCGGCATCCACTTCATCAACGGCCAGGGACAAGAGGTACAGGGCGGGGGCACGGTGGTGAAGAATGCGGCCGGCTTTGATTTTCCCAAACTGTTCGTCGGCAGTTTGGGCCGCCTAGGCATTCTGACGGACCTGACTTTCAAGGTCTTTCCCCAGCCCCCAGCCTACGCAACAGTCGCCGCACAGTTTCGCACACTCAACGACCTGCTGGCTGCTCTCCAAGCAATTACCCGCAGTCCCTTAGATCTACAGGCCGTGGATTTCGCACCACTTGACAAGGGCTGGACCCTCTGGATACGCCTCGGTGGGTTGGCCTCCACTCTGAAGCAGCGGGGCCAGGCATTACAGACAGTGGCCCACTGTTGCGAAAGCGTAAAAGACCCGCCCCAAAGCACTCTGCTAGTGGGCCAGGATGATGACCAACTCTGGCAGCAGGCCCGCTCCATGGCCTGGCTGCCACACGGTATGGGGTTGGCGAAGATCCCCATTACACCGAAACGCATTCCTGCCATTGAGAAAGCACTCACCCCTCACCAAGTGATGCGACGTTATAGCGTGGGGGGAAATCTGCTGTGGCTGGGCTGGCCCGGCCACCCTTCCCTCCACAAGCTGTTGATGGCGTTAAATTTGCAGGGAATACAGATCACTGGCAATAGTTCCCACGGCCCCTTACTAGGCAAGCCCTTGCAGAACGCTTTTCTGCAACGCATCACCGCCGCCCTAGACCCGGCCGGGAAGTTTGATACCTAGATAATCAGGACACAATTCACTTGACAGAGGAGAAACGCTATGAACGCGATTCGTGTGGAACAGGTAGGCGACCCCCATGTACTCCAGTACGTTGATCTGCCTACACCAGACCCAGGGCCAGGTGAGGCTCGGGTAAAGATCGAGGTGACCGGTGTCAATTTTATCGACACCTACCACCGCCGAGGCTGGTATCCCTTACCACTGCCCTTCACGCCCGGCGTTGAAGGGGCAGGGACTGTCGATGCAGTTGGTGAAGGCGTCTCGGAAGTGGCGGTCGGCGACCCGGTAGCCTACGGGATGGCCCCCGGCTCCTACGCCGAGTACGCAATCATTCCCTCCCATCTTCTGGTCAAACGCGCCCCAGGTGTGGATGCCAAGCAGGGCGCGGCCGCCATGATTCAGGGGATGACCGCCCACTACCTAGCATGTAGTACCTATCCCCTCAAGCCCGGGGACACCTGCCTGGTCCACGCCGCAGCAGGTGGGACCGGCGCGCTGCTGGTCCAGATCGCCAAACTGCGAGGGGCCCGTGTAATCGGTACTGTCTCCACAGCAGAAAAGGAGGAGATCGCACGGCAGGCTGGCGCAGATGAAACGATTCGCTACACGCAGACAGACTTTGAGGAAGGCATCAACGATCTGACTGATGGAGCCGGGGTAGAAGTAGTGTACGATTCCGTCGGCATCAACACCTTCCACAAGAGCTTGAACTGTCTCAAGCCCCGCGGCTATATGGTGCTGTTCGGCCAAGCCAGCGGCGTTGTCCCCAATTTCGACCCGCAGATTCTCAACCAAAAAGGCTCGATCTTCCTGACCCGGCCCACCCTCGGCTCGTACATGCTGACTCGCGAGGAGTTGGAAGGCCGCGCCAATGATATCTTCGGCTGGATCGCCGCAGGCAAGCTGCAGATACGCATTGACAAAACCTTTCCTCTGAGCGATGCCAAAGGCGCGCACGAGTACCTGGAAGCACGTAAGACAAAAGGAAAAGTGCTGCTCATGAATTAGGCCTCACCACGGGCACGCAGCATCTAGAAAGCACAGTAAGACAAAAAAGGTAGCTCCCATGCGTCACTCGATTCCACTTGAAACGCTCGGCCCCCAAGGCCCAGCCATGGCCGAAGCCGTGGCAAGCTGTGTACATTGCGGCTTCTGTCTGCCCGTCTGTCCCACCTATCTGACCTTAGGCGAAGAGATGGACTCGCCTCGCGGCCGGATTCTGCTGATGAAAGGGGCTTTGGAGGGCGAACTGGCCCAGGATGAGGTGCTGCCCCATGTGGACCGCTGCCTAGGCTGCCTAGCCTGTGTCACTGCCTGCCCATCAGGCGTCGAATATGGCCAACTCCTCACGCCCTTTCGGGAAATGACGGACAAGCAGCGCAGCCGGTCACCGCTGACCAATCTGCTACGCACGTTGGTCAACCAGACCCTGCCCTTCCCTGCACGCTTCCGGGTCGCGGCCACAGTGGCGCGCTACACGAAAGCACTCAACCCCCTACTCCCCGCCGCACTCGGCACGATGCTCGACCTACTACCAGACCACCTGCCGGCCAGCGTACACCTGCCAGCAGTGTCGCCGGCCCAAGGGAAGCCACAGGCACGGGTAGCCCTGTTGAGCGGCTGTGTACAACAAGTGTTGGCCCCAGCAATCAACAGGGCTACCGTTGACGTGCTGACCCGCAACCGGGTGGAGGTGGTGATCCCCCCAAAGCAGGGCTGCTGTGGCGCGCTGGCCATGCACAGCGGCGCAGCCAACCAAGCACGAGGCCTGGCCAGACGTAATTTCAAGGCCTTCAACCTAGACGCAGTCGATGCAGTGGTGACCAATGCGGCCGGGTGTGGCTCCGGCATGCACGAGTACCCGCTGTTGTTCGCAGGCGAGCCCGATGAGGAAATAGCGCAACGCTTTGCAGAAAAGGTGCAGGATATCAGCGTTTTTCTGGATACCCTCGGGCTTGACGCAGCCCCAGCTCTGTCAGACCCTATGATCATCGCCTACCACGATGCCTGTCATCTAGCCCACGCCCAAGGGATACGAGACGCGCCTCGCCGGCTGCTGTCAGCCATCTCCAATGTAACAGTCGTGCCGATTGCAGAAGGGGAAATCTGCTGTGGTTCAGCAGGGACGTACAACATTGAACAGCCGCAGATCGCCGCCCAATTGGGCCAACAAAAAGCACAAGCCATCCGCAATACACAGGCCCAAGCCGTCGTTAGCGGCAACATCGGCTGTATGACACAGATCGACAGCCACCTGCGCCGCCTCGGCACAGCCCTACCCATCTACCATATAGTCGAAGTACTGGCCATGGCCTATGGTGATACCACTGGTTCGTAGGGATCCACTACACAGCACTTTTTAAGGCCGTAGTGTGTCTTGCAAGCAGAAGTACAGATTATTTTAGGGCTTTGCTCTGACGTAGGCTTTCCCACTACTCGGTCAGTTGGCTAAGATCGGATAACCGCTGCTGGCGGTCAGTTCCCTATATCGCTCGCGCAGGCATTGGGTGACAGTACCCTGCACGCCGTTGCCGATGATGCGCCCGTCCAGTTCGGTCACCGGCGTCAACTCACCCATTGTACCTGTACAGAATAGTTCATCCGCGCGGTAGAGTTCCGGCAAGGAGATGTCCCGCACTTCCGCGCGGATTTTATGCGCCCGGCACAGCTCAAGCACTGTGGCCCGGGTGATCCCTTCTGGGCAGGAATGGGTGTGGGATGTGCCGACGACGCCGTTCTTGACCACAAACAGATGGGTTGCGTTTGTTTCAGCCACAAATCCCTTCAAGTCAAGCATTACGGCATCATCCACGCCGGCCGCGTTGGCTTGGATCTTGGCCAGAATGGAGTTGAGCATATTGCAGGAATGAATGTTCTGATCCAGACAGTCCGGCGGGATGCGGCGAATACCGGAGGTAATCAAGCGGATGCCCCTGCGGCCGTAGACAGGTGGTTTGTGCTCTGCCAAGACAATGAGCGTCGTGCCTTTGGTGTTGAGCCGTGGGTCCATGCCGCTGGTGTACTTCACACCCCGGCTGAGGGTCAGACGAATGTGGACATTGTCCTGCATGTGGTTGGCCTCAAGCGTGCGCCGGAGTTGCGCTACAATCTCCTCATCTGTTGGCACATCCGTGTAGGCCAGAGCTCTGGCTCCATCCTGCAAGCGCGCTAAATGCTCCTCTAGTTTGAAGATACGCCCATTGTACAGGCGTAACCCCTCCCAGACAGCATCACCATTCTGTACGGACGAGTCGAATGGACTGATGCCGGCCTGGTCCCGATGGACCAGGTCGCCGTTGATATTGACCAGCAAATCCCGGTTGACTTCATAAAATTGTTGGCGCATGGCGATACCAGTGGCCAGTAGCCCTTACACTCCTTCTATATGCGAAACCGTTGGAGTTCCTGATAGATCTCTTGGGCCTGGGCTAACAGGCCCTGTAAATGGGCGGGTACCAATTCATCTTTCGGGACGTATGGGGCAAAGCCGCTGGATCTCTCTACGGCTGTGTACCAATAGGGAGCCCACAGGCCATCACTGGCCCGGCCGCCCGGCGGCCAAGAAAGCATCCGTTCCGAAAAAGGCACGGCTACTGCTTCACAAAGGCGGGAGAGGGTACGTCGGGGATCCTCCAGGACATCCCGGCTGTCAATGACTGGCGGAATAGAACCAGTGCGTTTGCGGACCGTCTCAAACAGACGTAACTGCTGCGGGAAACCCAGATCCAGCAGGGTTGGCTGTGGTCGTATCTTGATGTAGGAGGTGATGACCTCGGCCGGGGAACGAATCAAAAAACAGTTTGTGAGCCTGTCCACCCAATCCAATTCCATGGAGGCCAGCATGTGATGGGTCATGTGCTTCTGATAGCAGATCGTCACGCCAGTGGAACGCAAAGCCTGCCTATCAAACTCACCCGACAGGCTGCGAGCAACGAGCCGCCAATCAGTCTCATAGGCAGCGATGATGTCGTCTCGGCCGGGGTGGTCAAGACCGGTGGCATGGAGGTAATGGGCGTAAAATGGCTCGTCAATTACGACTGTGTCCGGCCGATTTTCCCAAGCACGCATCAGCGCGGTGGAGATGGTACGGGGGCAGGACCACATGGCGATGTAGTGCATATGCAAGGCCTCTAGGTTGTACGATCACTTTGGCGGGCGCGGCACTGCCCTTACAACTCCACAAGTTCCACATATTTCCCTGTCCATTTAGCCAGCGTTGCCGCCCAGAGATGATAGCGTCCAAGGGTAGCTAGGCTGTAGGTCTCCGAACGTAGGATGAGATAGGGTTCTTCGGCCTCAAACCCCAACAGCCTAAGATCGACAAAGCTGCCATCGCCCTGCCGGTAGTGGACTTGCAGTGCCTGGGTCCAGGAAGCATCCCAGGCCACTACATCCCTGACCGTATGAATGCTCGCGATCCGGGTCTGTAAAGTATAGTGCAAGGTCACCATATCCGTTGCTTCCATTTCATGCCTTGGCGGTTTTTGATATAGCTGCTGCGGCAGAGAATGTACGATCTGTGGAAAGGAAACATCCACAGGGAACGCATATGATGTTACTCGCACAATGGAACCACCAACGCCTCGAATCATAGATCACGACCCGCCGACCACATCCAACATAAACGCATACTCAAAGGCAGTCTCTTTTAGAGAATCATAGCGACCGGATTGGCTGAAATGACCGGCCCCCATTTCCGTCTTGAGCAGAAGCGGCTTGTCGTTGGTCTTGTGTGCCCGCATCTTCGCCACCCACTTGGCCGGCTCCCAATACTGTACCCTAGGATCATTGAGCCCAGCCGTGGCCAGAATGGCCGGATAATCCTTGGCCGCCACATTGTCATACGGTGAATAACTCTTTATGTAATGATAAAACGCCGGATCATTGGGGTTGCCCCACTCCTCCCACTCAATGACCGTCAGCGGGATGGTCGGGTCGAGCATGGTGTTGACCACATCAACAAAGGGAACACCCGCCACAACGCCGGCGAACAGGTCCGGCCGCATATTCGTGACCGCGCCCATCAGCAGCCCACCCGCGCTGCGTCCACTGATCACCAACCGTTGGGAGGACGTGTACTGCTCGGCGATCAGATGCTCGGCACAGGCGATGAAGTCGGTGAATGTGTTTTTCTTCTGCAGATATTTTCCATCTTCTTTCCACTGCCTCCCCATTTCACCACCACCACGGCTGTGCGCGAACGCTACCACGAACCCTCTCTGCAGAAGGCTTACATGGCTGCTACTGAAGGATGGATCATAGCTGAGCCCGTAGGAACCGTAGCCGATGAGCAGGCAGGGATTGCGCCCATTCTGTTTGAGATCTGCGGGGAAGACGAGGGAAATCGGCACCTGTACCCCGTCGGGCGCAGTCGCCCACATGCGCTTCGTGGTGTAGGCCGCAGGATCATAGCCTTCTATTTCGTCTTGTTTTCGTAAAGTACGAGTTCGGTCCGTCATCCGATACTCAAAGACCGTCCGCGGCGAGACCAGAGAGGTGTAGTGATAGCGCAGTGTCCGGCTGCTGAATTCAGGGTTCTGGCCAGGGGAAACAGTATACACGGCCTCCGGTTGCTCAATACGGTGTACCGTAGCCCCTTTGCAGTCGTGGATGCTGATATGGGTGAGGCCGCCTTCCCGTTCCCAAACCACCAGAAAATCCTGAAATGGCTCGACCCGCTCCACCATCACCTGTTGCCGGTGGGGAAGAACCTCTCGCCAATTTTCGCGGGCCGGCCCATGCACAGGAGCTTCCATCACCCGGAAGTTCTCCGCGGCCCAGTTTGTAACGATAAAAAAGCGTTCCTCGCCGGCTTCATCCCGATGATGCGTGACGTAATACTCCATATCCTGCACCCGGGGCTGCAAAAGCCTAGGTTGTGCGCTAGGGTCGTCCGCATCAAGGGCGTGGACCTCCGACGTGACCGCGCTCTCCAAGGCACAGAAGATGTAACGTGTACTTTTCGCTTTATAGACCCGTAGAAAGAAGCGCTCGTCCTGCTCACGATAGACAACCTCATCAGCGGATATCTCGTCGCCCAAGCGATGGCGGTGCAGCTTGTAGGGCCGCTGCGCCTGATCCAGGGTCGTATAGTAGAGGGTGCGGTTGTCATTCCCCCATTCCAGCCCATAGTAGGTATTTTCAATGCGGTCAGGCAACAGTTCGCCACTTTCCAGATCCTTCACCCGTAGCGTATAGGTCTCCGCGCCATTGGTATCCAAGGCAAAGGCAAGCAAAGAATGATCCGGGCTGACTGCATAGTTCCCCATCCGCAGATAGTCATGGACCTCCGCCTCTGCATTCAGGTCGATCAGCACCTGCTCGGCAGCCTCCATATTGCCTTGTTTACGGCAATAGAGCCGATACTGTTTGCCTTCTTCTTCCCGATAGTAATAGAAGTAGCCGCCATGGGCCACAGGCACAGATTCATCAGTCTCTTGGATGCGGCTCTTCATCTCCGCGAAAAGCTCGCCCTGCAACTCCTCCGTATGGGCCAGTACTGCTTTGGTATAGGTGTTCTCAGCTTCCAGATACTCGATCACGGCCGGGTTGTCCCGCTCCCGCAGCCAGTGGTAGTGATCAACCCGCACATCACCGTGCTTTTCATGGATGACCGCATGGACATCCGCGACAGGTGGGATGATACTGGGCTGTGCTGCCATATCTATACCTCTCTTACAATTGAACAAAGATTTCAGGTCCAGCAATTGATTATAACCGATAGGTCGAAGATCCACTACTTTGATGACCTGCAGAAATTTGACAAAAATTCAGGTATCATATAGGCTATACTCGCTCCCCGAACACTGGAACCTTAGTTGCGGCCAATAAGGATTCGCCACGAACCACCGATAGCGAAGGAAATCAGTTGTGATCGACGAAAAGCAGTTCGGGCCTTTGCAGGCTGAAGGGGCCCCGGCCTCCGAGCCAAGCTTGAGGCAGAAACCTTCATTTGCGCCGCAACGCATGATTCGTCGACTCTTCGGCAACCAACGGGAGTTCCAAACAAATCTCTCCCTGCTTTCCATGGCTCTGCCGGGTATTGTGTTGCTTTTTATCTTCGCCTACCTGCCCATGTTGGGCATTCTTATCGCCTTCAAGGACTACCGCTTCAACCTAGGCATTCTCGGCAGCGAATGGGTCGGCTTTCAAAATTTTAACTTCCTTTTCGGAACCGATGCCGCTTTTCGCATCACCCGCAATACACTGTTGATGAATATACTCTTCATCAGCACAACGACTGTTTGCGCGCTGACCGTTGCCATTCTGCTGAATGAAGTCTATCGCAGCCGCCTGAGCAAATATTACCAGACGATGCTCTTTTTCCCGTACTTTATCTCATGGGTGATCGTCAGCTATTTCGTCTTTGCCTTTCTCAACGGCCAGACAGGGCTCATCAATCAGTGGATTGATGCCCTAGGCATCAAACGCATCGCCTGGTACCGTTCGCCGGAGTACTGGCCGCTGATCTTCGTGTTGGCGAATCTGTGGAATGGGATCGGTTTCAGCAGTATCATCTACCTGGCCGGTATCCTCGGCATCTCGCCAGAACTCTTTGAAGCAGCGAAAATTGATGGGGCAGGCAAGCTGCAACAGATCCGCTACATTACCTTGCCGATGCTCTATCCCATGATTATTATTCTGGTGCTGTTGGCCATTGGACGCATCTTTCACGCCGATTTTGGCCTGTTCTTCTTCCTGCCCAGAGACAATCCTTTGCTTTATTCGACTACGGATGTCATCGACACCTTTGTCTACCGCTCTCTGGTTGAACTGGGCGAAATTAGCATGGCCGCCGCCGCCGGCTTCTACCAGTCATTTGTTGGCTTCCTCCTAGTCATCGCTGCCAATTGGGTTGTACGTCGCTTTAATGAAGACTATGCACTCTATTAATTTGCCATCCCCCCAGCTACCCAAGAAATGCAGGGTCCTGGGCACAAGCCACCCCCTACAAGCCATCTAAAAACCGCGTCCATGTCTGTTACCACAGAACGCCAGTCACCGCCATTGAACCGCTATCAAGTCCAAGCAGGCCTGGGCACAATCATTGTCCATGCTATCCTGATGCTGGTCGGCCTGACCTGCCTGATCCCTCTTATTCTCGTCGTCAGCATCTCCCTGTCCGACGAGCTGCGCCTGGCAAAGGAAGGCTACAAACTTCTGCCGGTCGGCTTTACTACATTTGCCTATGAATACATTCTGCAGGTGCCCGGACAGATTCTGCGCGCCTACGGAGTGACAGCATTCGTAACGACTGTGGGGACCGTCAGCGGCCTGCTGATCTGCTCCCTATTGGCATGGCCCCTGGCCCGCAAGGATTTCCGCCTCCGGGGCCCGCTCTCGTTTTATGTCTTTTTTACCTTGCTCTTCAACGGCGGTATGGTTCCCTTCTACATCCTTGTCACCCGCTATCTGGGCTTGAAGGATAACATTCTTGTTCTCATTCTTCCCTATCTGGTCACTGCTTGGTATGTGCTGATTATACGCACTTCCTTTGCCCAATTGCCAACCGAACTGCTGGACGCGGCTCGCATTGACGGGGCTGGCGAATGGCGTATCTTCTTTCGCATCGTCGTGCCTCTCTCCAAACCGGTGCTGGCCACAATCGGCCTCTTCTTTGTCCTGCGCTACTGGAACGACTGGTTTCTGGCCTTGCTATTTATTGATGACAGCGTGCTCTATCCACTCCAATATCTGCTCTACATTTTGATGGCGAACATCAATATTATGGCAGCCAACCCACAGACGACCGGCATGCCGATTCCCACCCTGTCCGCGCGCATGGCAATGGCTGTATTGGCCTTTGGCCCAGCCCTGTTTACATTTTTGCTGCTGCAAAAGTACTTCGTGCGCGGCATTACAATCGGCGGCTTGAAGGGCTAGTTGTCACAACTTTGTAGAACGACAACTAGGCACTCAATTGTTTTATACATTCATAACACACTGAACTGAGGAGAAGACTCACATGACCCAACACCGTGTTTTGACCGTTCTCAGCGTACTGCTGATCGCCTCACTGCTGCTCACTGCCTGCCCGGCCCCGGCCGCGCCAGCATCGGCCCCCGAAAGTAACAGTGAACAGGCCCCGGCCCCCGCACCAGCTGATGGATTGGTGAATATCACCTACACCTATGCCAGCCGTGGCATCCCGGCTGATCTGCAGATGGTAGAGGATGCCATGAATGAAATCCTCCACGACAAGATCGGCGTACACCTGACCCTAGAACCAATCGACTTCGGGGCCTACAATGATAAAATGCAGTTGCGTCTGTCCGCCGGCGAAGAGTGTGATATCATCTTCACGGCCCCATGGATCAACAGCTACGCCAACAATGTTGCCAATGGCGTCCTTGCTCCCCTCGATGATCTGCTGCTCAATTATGCGCCGGGCCTGTGGGACAGTATGCCACCCACCACCTGGGACGCAGCCCGGGTCAACGGCGTCATCTATGGCGTCATCAACCAACAGATCTTCCCCAAGCCTTGGGGCGTCCATCCGCGCAAGGACATGGCCGAGAAGTACGGCCTCGATCTAAACGCTGTGACAAAGTGGGAAGATATGGAGCCTTGGCTGGATGCGGTGCTTGACAACGAAGGCATCTCTCCTGTATTCGTGGCCGCCCCAGGCAGAGGCCTCTGGCTCTCCCAGTATTACGGCTATGATCCCCTAGATGATGGCATCGCTTTCCTAGGTATGAAGGCCGATGATGAGACCCTGACCTCTGTCAATATGGTAGAAAGTGTCGAATTTCAGATGGCAGCAGAGACGACGAAACGCTGGGTCGATGAAGGCTATATGCCCCTAGAGCCGCTGCCCAATGATGAGGCCCGCTCTGCCTTCCGCGCCGGCCAGTATGCCATGGGCTATCATGTGGAAAAGCCAGGCAACGATGTTGAGGCCCAGAACGCCTATGGCTTTGAATTCCTGAGCAAGAATCTGACAGATCCCCTGATTCTGGATACGGCCGGTGCTACCGCCACAATGAACGCCATCTGCACCACCTCCCAAAATCCAGAGAAAGCCATGGAAGTGTTGGAAGAATTCAACACAAATGGCTATATCTATAACCTGCTCTCCCGTGGCATTGAAGGGAAGCATTGGGTATGGGAGGATGAAGCCAATCAGGTGATGCGATTCCCGGATGGCGTGGATGGTAACACCAGCACCTACAACCCAAACACCGATTGGATGTTCGGCAATCAGTTCAATGCCTACTACCGGGACAGCAAACAGGTTGGAGCCTGGGAAGCGACCAAAGAGATGAACGATACCGCCTACCCTTCGCAAGCCTTGGGCTTTGTGGTAGACCGGGAGCCGATCAAAACAGAGATCGCCCAGACTTCAGCCATTTACAATGAGCTAGTCCTGCCGATGCAGTACGGCTGGGTTGCCTATGAGGACGCTGCGCCCGAAGCCATTGAGAAACTGAACGAGGCCGGCGCGCAAACCATCATCAACGAAGTCAACCGCCAATTGCAGGAGTGGCGGGCGAAAAATCCACGATAAGAAAAAATCACAGTGGAGAGCAGTTCCTCTCCACTGTGGTACCTCACCAAAGACAAATTTCCCTCATGCTTACTCTAATTGCCAACCACCCTCTCCATGATCCGCCCGCCTGGGCCGTGCTGGAACGGCTTCTTTTTCAGGTGATGGACCAGGCGGTGCATCCCTTTCTGGACAAATATACCCGTCCGGATGGTACGCTGATTTGGGGCGACACATGGAAGAACTCTCGCGATGGCGCGGACGACCTGTACGAGAGTTTTTACAACTGGCCCCTCTACTACCTTCTCGGCGGAGGAGATCACCTGCTCACATTGGGCCAACGCCAGTGGGATGCCATCACCCGCCAACTCACGGAACTCGGCCCGGTTCTCCATGAGTACGAGCGGGGCTACGACCAGTTCCACCAGAGCGAAAGCTATATCTACTTTTATTTCCTCTGCCTAGCTGACCCGACCAATACGCGCAACCGGGAACGGGCCACACGCTTCGCCGGGCTGTACCTGAATGAGAACCCCAATGCACGCAACTATGATCCGCAACACAAGCTGATCCGCGCTCCTCACAATGGTAGTGGCGGCCCTCGCTGGGGACATTTCGACAGCCCACAGCCGAGCTATGGTTGGAGTGCAGGCATGCGCCAGTACGGCCTTCCCTACACTGACATCAAGGGGATTGATCACTACGACGATTTGAAAGACCCAGCCCTGGCCCGGCGCATGGGCGAGGCCATGCAGGAACGGATGGGCAAAGGGGATGTGGTCGGCAATCTACTGGTGACAAGCCTCATCGCCAATGCGTTTTTGCTCACCGCCGAGGAGAAGTATCAACACTGGCTCATCGAATACGTGGACGCTTGGCGAGAACGAGCCGCACGCAATAACGGCCTGCTGCCGGACAATGTCGGTCTGTCCGCTGAGATCGGCGAATATCTGGACGGACGTTGGTACGGTGGGCTTTATGGCTGGAGTTGGCCCCATGGCTACTACAATATCGGTATGGCCGCGGTCGTCAGTGGAGCGAATGCCTTTCTGCTCAGCGGTGAGCAAGAGTATTTGGCGTTCGCCAGAGCCCAATACGATGCCATCTGGGCCCTCGGTGAGACGCGCAATCCCCATACAGAAGAGATGAGCCTGCGCTCCCATTGGGTGAACCAGCTAGCAGATGTAGGCGAGGACGAGGAGATTTTTCTAGTCCCCTACCGCTACAACGACCATGGCTGGTTCGACTATCAGCCCCTTTCGCCGGTCTACCCCACAGCCATTTGGAACCTGTCCATGGACGCCAGCGATTGGGAGCGGATCGAGGCCTTACGCCGCGCGGAAACATACGATTGGCGGCAGGTGCAGGGCTTCCGCACCAAAGAGGACAATGGCCACGAACAGCCCTGGCTACGCTTCCTAGCAGGGCAGAATCCCAACTACCCAGCCCAGATGCTGGCCGCTACCTACGGGCAGGTCTGCCGCCGCCTAGCTCTGATCCGGCAGGATACAGAGGACCTGACACAGGTCAGCATCCACCACTGGCAACAGCTTAACCCAGTCATCACCGAAGCATTGGTACAACTCACCCTCGGCGGGCCCCAGATCATCTACAATGGCGGCCTGCTTCACTGCAGGCTGCGCTATTTCGACCCGCAGCGCAAGCGGCCTGGCCTGCCAGCAGATGTGGCCGCGCTGGTCTCCAAGCTGGAGGCAGCTCGTACCGTGGTTACGCTGGTCAATCTCAGCCCCTTCGAAAGTCGTACAATTCTGCTACAGGCCGGCGGTTTCGGCGAGCACCACTTTGAGACTGTACGCTACACGAATCAGAGCCGCGAGGATGGCAGCAAGATCAACGACGATATGCCAACAGTGGCCCAAACAGTGACGGAAGCACCCGTCAACGACAAATATCTACAGGTTGAACTGCCGCCGGCCACGCAAATCGAATTGGACATCCAGACAACCCGCTATGTACACGAGCCATCGTACAGATGGCCTTGGTGAAATATGCTAGGGGCGAGTGGAACGCAGTGACTCGCCCCGAATTACTGCCGTTCGCTTACAATGGAGCACGAAAGGAACTGCCATGACCAAGATACGCGTGGCCATCGTCGGTATGGGCATTGGTAGAGCAAATGGCCTTGCACTGGCCCACAATCCCCGCGCGGAGGTAGTCGCCTTATGCGATCTGTTCGAGGAGCGCATGGCCGCTTTTGCTTTGGCCCTGCCCCAGCCGGATCAGATTCGCTTTTTTACCGATTTCAATGAACTCTGCCACAGCCGAGATGTAGATGCGATCTTCATCGGCACGCCCAATCAACTGCACGTGCCCATGGCCTTACAAGCCATAGCCCACGACAAGCACATCCTCGTCACCAAGCCCCTAGCCGATTCGGTGGACGCGGCCAAGCACCTTGTGGATGTAGCAGAGGCCGCTGGGGTTGTCAATATGATGTCTCTCTCTACCCGCTTTGCACCCAATGTGCAGTATATGGGCACACTCGCCCAGCAGGGGGAATTCGGCGCGCTCTACTACGCCCGCGCCCGCAGCATCCGCCGCAACGGCATCCCCTCATGGAACACCGGTTTCATCCGCAAGGGCGGCGGTGCGTTTCGGGATATGGGCGTCCATATGTTAGACTCCGCTTGGTGGCTGCTAGGCATGCCGCGGCCGCTGCATGTGACCGGTGTGGCCGGGGCAAAGTTCGGACCACGTGGAAAAGGGTTCTTCGGACGGCTCTCTCAGGGCGAGACAGGCAGGGTGACGAAGGAGTACTACAGCCAGTTTGACGTGGACGACTACGCAGGGGGCTTCATCCGCTTCGCCGACGGTACTGGCCTGCAAGTGGAGAGCTTCTGGGCCTCCCACCAACCTGGCCATATACAGATCGAGCTGTTCGGCACAGAAGCAGGCGCGCAGCTATGGCCGCCGACCCTATACAAGGACATGTACGACCAACCCCAGGACGTCAAGATCCAAGGCTTTGAGGACGCTGACAGTAAGGCATGGACCGCCATCGCCGACCACTTCATCGCCTGCATCCTAGATGGCTGCCAATGCCAAGCCCCTCTACGCCACGGCCTGGTCGTCCAAGAGATGATGGAGGGGCTGTTGGAAAGCGCGGAGATAGGACAGGAAGTGTTATTGTCTCGTGAATAAGGACATCTATATAGTTATCAGAAAAGATATACTGAACAGGCTTCCTCTCGTTCTGTTTGTGATTGCTATTGCGCTGTCAACATTCGGTTATGGCATGCTTGTCGAAAGGCAGCGGGTGTTTCCCTATTGGATCATTGATCACGGGATAAAGACTGGGCAGGTTCTGCTTGACAGCAGGACAGTAGAGTTCCAGAGTTTCTCCGAGGTGCCGCCGGCTGAGTCAGGACCGAAGCGGGTCGAGTTCGTGGCTGGCAATGAACTCTCCGCCCCGATTCTGTGGACGGGGGGACACTTCCAGTTCAGTGAGTACTGTCCAGGCGGATGCCTAGCAGTGGAGTACTCACGCACAGGCGAAGTTGCACACGCCTATCCGCTGCGGCTAGATGAACTAGAGAAGGCCAAGGACAGAGTTGCTGACAGGGACGAATTCCCCTATGAATACAACCCCGGTTTCTCTTTCGTCAGAGATACTTCTCCAGTCGGCATATCACGCTACTCAAATGGTGACTTGCTGGTGATTTTTCAGCATCCTCCCGTCTTTCCATATGGTGCTGGTGTAGCCAGAATCGACCGGGACGGACATGTAATCTGGTTCCGGCGGGACTATAGCCATCACTGGCCATACCTGTTGGATGATGAAACGGCCCTGGTGCCGAGTAAGCGGATTGACAAAGAGCCCGTTTTCCTCCAGATAGGGGATAGAAAGATACAGCTAAATGGTGACTGGATATATAGAGACGCTGTGCATATTATTGACAAGGATGGCCAGCTCCTCAAGCACATTGATATATTGGAGGCCTTGCTAGCGTCTCCATACGCCCCTGTTGTGAGGTTCACTATGTTTAGACGCGACCCGCTTCACCTCAATTACATTCATCAACTCGGAGACGATGCCGGCGGCACCTGGGGCATAGCAGCGGGCGACCTAGTCGTATCCCTACGGAACCTGAGCGCGTTCGCCATTCTCGACCCAGAATCGGGCCGCGTCAAGCGGTTGGTACAGGGGAATTTCTTCATGCAGCACAGTGTACATCACCTAGAGGGTTCGACCTTTCTGATGTTCGACAACTGGGGTCAGGACGAGGTTGGCGGCCCCTCGCGGCTGCTCATGATCGACCTTGCCGACGGCCAGGAGACCACGATCTTTCCCAATCAGAGAACCCCTGAATCTTTGCGAGACCTGTTCTCCGAAGTTCAGGGCGATATAGACATCTCAGCAGACCGCAGGAGAGCACTAATCGCATTCACTGAGGAAGGCATAGGCGTGGAAGTGCGTCTCTCTGATGGCGAGATCCTAAACATCTTCCGTTCATGCTGCACATCTAGACAAATCCCCGATGAGTTCAAGACAAGGGCTGACCTATTTCATATATATGGGCTTAGCTATATCCACGAGTAAGAAGGAGAAATCAAGGCATGAATCTTGAAATCATATTGGCCTATATTGGGCCGGGTGCCGGCTTGGGGGCTGTTGGGTCCCTGCTGGCGTTGGTCGGGGCCGTACTCCTCATGATAGTGGGCTTCATCTGGTATCCGCTGAAGCGTCTGCTGCGAAGAGGGAAGGCCGACCGCGCCAAGAAAGAGGATTCGGTTACAGAGTAAGTGCCGATTGATTCTGTCATCCTGGCGTTTTTCTCGCTGCTCTAGGATTTTGAGGATTTATCCCGTCCCCCTAGACAGAGCCGCCTCGTTGCCGAAAGTGGAAAAGGAGTAGAGGAAGAGATGAAACGGGCGGCTCTGTGGACGCCGGACCTGAAGGAGTTGGTGCCGGTTGTGCAGAATGGATTGCAGGCCAATTATGCCCATGTCAAAGTTGAGGTGAGCGATTGCCCGGACCTACGGGCCCTGGGCTGCGCGACTGCAGGCATCTGCGGCTCCACCCATCTGCTGGAAGTGGGCGGCGAGCCATACGCGCACAACCCCAAGTATCGACACATCACCTTTGACATGGCGTGTATGGCATCCGACTGTAACCAGCCGGATGGGGCCATCCTCGGCGCGGGCATGGCGTACCCCGGCGTGCTCAATGGACACTGCGGCGAGGTCATTCCGACCCTGCAGATTGGCCATGTGAATTGCTCCAAAGTGGCCCGGGTGGGGCCACAACAGGAGTGCATCGTTGAGCCTTATCCATCTACACTCCACAGCGGTCTCTCCAACCTATTCCTATCGGAAGGACAGCCAGGGCCTGTCCTAAAGATATGCGTGGAAAAACGCACAGGCCAAGAGAGATCGTTTCCACAAGCACTCCGCAAAAGCTTACAAGCACATCCGGCCATTGCCGGCCCTCTTGAGCCCGGCCTGCAGTTGGGAATGGGCGGCGTCTTTGTGATTGAAGAAGGCCAAATCCGCTCCCACATTATGCCGGATTACGAGTGCATCGCCCATCGCTATTACGACACGGAAACCGAAACGATTATCGCCGACTTTCTACAGTTTTATGAAAATATGGGGCCGGACCTGCTCTGCCTTTCCGTCTTTTGGACCGGCGACCCGACCGGCGGGCACTTACACCTGCGGGCGTCCGCTGAACATACACATTTCTTCCATATGGGCGACCGCAACCAAGCAGGCCATTACCACTTTGACGTGACCCCGGACACGATTCGCTATCACGGTTATTTCAACACCGCAGCCGAGTTGGTGCGAATCGGCGACATCTACGCAGAACTAGAAGACTGAAAGAGCCGAACGTTATTCCACCCCTACTTCTACCTCTTCAATTGTCACCACAGTAGGCGTTTCTGTCTGAGATTCCTGTTGCCCACGATGACAAGGGATTTCCGCTCATCGTCCTAGAGGCCGTCATAACAGAAAACGATATTGATCTCTCTTGCACAATTCGGTACAATAAACCTAGTAGCGATTGGAATGCCCAGCATGAAAATCAGGACCAGCAAAAACTAGAACCTCTGGGCAATCAAACTGTCCGCACAGAGAGGAGCCGATGAAGAATAGAGGTTTGGGTTTTCTGCTTCCCTATATGAAACCCTATCGGGGCGTACTGATCATCGGTACGCTTTACGCGCTCATCGGTGCCGGGGCGAGTGCCTTCCGCCCAACGCTCCTCGGCTGGAGCATTGACAGCCTCAATGTGGATGTACAATCCCAGACCCTAACCTATTACGCCTTGGGGATACTCGGATTGTCTGCCATCTTGGCTCTATTTCGCTTTCTCCTGCGGATGCTTACGGGTAACATTGCTGCTGGTATCACCTACCGTATGAGCCAGGACCTCTTCCACCGTTTGCTGCTCTTTGATAAGGAAACCCGTCAGGGGTACGGCACAGGTGATCTGCTTTCTCGGGCGACTAGCGATTTCATTTACATCTGGCGCTTCTACAGTGCCGGTTTTCAGATGACCATACATGCCCTGTTTCTGCTGATCATTGGCTGCGGTCTAATGGCGATGACCAGCATGGGGCTAGCTGTGCTGGTGATGGCTCTTCTCATCACCAGCATTGTGATACAGGTGCGGCTAGGCCGCCTGATGGAACGCTCCTTCGCCGCTGTACAGCGGGAGATGGCCTACATCTCCGCTTTTGCACAGGAACACTTGCATGCTGCCCGCATGCTGCGCGCTTATGCCCAAGAAGCAGTAGTTGGCAAAGCGTTTCGTCACGCCAATGACCGTTTTGTAACAGAAAACCTTAAATTCGTCATCCGCTCGGGGGCGATCTCTCCAATTCCCGGTTTTGCTGTACGGGCTGCCATGACGGTGATCGTCCTGATTGGCGGCCTTATGATTATTCGCAACCAAGCGACCGTCGGCCAATATTCACAATTTATCTTCTATCTCGTTCTTCTCAACCAAGGCGCGCAACAGATCACAGGCGCATTTGAACGCCTACAACAAGGGGCCGCGGCCGCTGGCCGCATCGGTGAAATCCTGCATCGCTATCCGAAAATTAGCGACAAAAAAGACGCGCTGGACATCCCTCTAGAAGGGCACATCCGCTTTGAAAATGTGGGCATACAGACGGATGAGGGCCGCTGGGCCGTACGTCATATCGACCTAGATATTGAAGTCGGCACGACTATCGGCATCGTCGGCCCGACCGGGGCCGGTAAGAGCATGCTCCTGAGCCTGTTGGGGCGCATCTACGACCCCAATGAGGGCCGTATTTTTCTGGATGGAATCGATTTGCGCGATATTAAGCTGGCAGCCCTACGGCGTTCAGTCGTCTACGTGCCTCAAGAGACACTTCTCTTCACAATGCCTTTGCGGGGCAACATTGCACTAGGCGTACCCAATATGCCGCAAACACAGATCCAGAGAGCAATGCAACAGTCTCGGCTGGTAAACGATCTGCCCCAATTGCCAAAAGGGCTGGACAGCCTCGTGGGTGAAAAAGGGGCTACCCTGTCCGGAGGACAGCGCCAACGCACGGCCATCGCTAGAGCACTGGTACGCAACCCGACAGTCCTGCTGCTAGACGACGCCCTAGCCAGCGTTGATACCCGTACATCTGCCGAAATTCTAAACGAGTTGCAAACTGCCGGCACCCAGCGCACGGTCATTATCGTCAGCCAGCGCATGGCCGCCATACAGGATGCGGATACGATCGTTGTACTAGACGAAGGACGCATAGTGGAACAAGGGAATCATAACAGCCTGATGGCGTTGAATGACCGCTATGCCGAGATGTACCGCCGGGAACTCGAAGAGCCTGAACCCAACTCCACTGGCCAATGATTCAGTGCCAGTGCATGTCGGAGCTGGCCACTGGAGGCGCATAAGCAATGACTACACAGAAATCTTCGCCAAACGGCAGACCAAGGCAGAATGTCCCAGAACCAGCCGCCACTACCCATTCTGCAATCGGCCAAGACTCAGCCCTACTCCATCTCTTGGCCATCTCTATGGCCCCCTATCGACACTGGCTCATCTTGGCAATGCTGTTGATGCTGGCGACAGCAAGCCTCAATGTGGTGCCGCCCTTTCTTTTACAACAGGCCATTGACGGCCCCATCTCCCGCGGAGATATCGGGGCTCTCTGGTGGCTGACGATTCTCTACGGGGCGACTGCCATCGGCATTTTCAGCCTGACCTTTGGCTTCAAATATTACCTACAGAAGGCCGGCCAATTTGCTCTGACAGACCTACGCACCCGCTTGTTCAATCACCTTTTGCGCCAAGACTATGCGTTTCTGACCAATACACCTACCGGCGACCTGATCTCCCGCTTGACGACGGATATCGACAATCTCAATGCAGTTCTCTCCAGCAGTATTGTCGTCATTCTGGTGGAGGGGGTGACACTGCTGGCAATTATTGGGGTGATGTTTGTCGCCAATTGGCGCTTGGCACTCATCTCCCTAGCGATTCTACCGCTGGTGGTCCTGGTGACAGTTTACTTTCGCCGGCGCATCCGCGAATCGGCCAGCGACGAGCGTTCAGCTATGGCCCGCATCAGTGCCTTTCTGACAGAGCACATCCATGGTCTGACGGTTGTACAGCTCTTCCGGCGGGAGGAGGAAAGCGAAGAGGAGTTTGAGGAATATAACAGCCGCTACCGCCGCACACTCATCGACCTACGCTGGCATAGTGCCCTCTTTCTCTCGGTGCAGGAGATCCTGGCCGCCTGTGCCTTAGGTATGATTCTCTACGGTGGAGGACAGGGCGTGCTGGCCGGCTGGGCATCTCTGGGCATGCTGATAGCGTTTGTACAGTATACGGAGCGCGCTTTCCAGCCGGTGCTACAGCTTTCTCAGCAATACAATGCCATCCAGATCGCACTAGGCGCAGCAGAACGCATCTATACTATGCTAAACACCGAGCCAAAGGTGCAAAGCCCTCTAGAGCCGGTCTCACTCGCAGCCGTACAGGGTGAAATCGAGTTTCGCAATGTCCATTTTGCCTATATAGCGGACGAGCCGGTCCTACGAGGCGTCTCGCTACATATTGAAGCAGGCCAGACGGTGGCCATCGTCGGGCCGACCGGTGCCGGCAAGTCCAGCCTCGTCAGTCTGACCGCCCGCCAGTACGATCCCTCACAAGGACAGGTACTGCTTGACGGTGTGGATCTGCGGGCATTTGCATTAGACGACCTACGTCGCGCTGTTGCCGTTGTGCCCCAAGATCCAGTCTGCCTAGCAGGCACTATCAGCCACAACATCCGGCTCTATCGGGACGACATCAGCGATGCACAGGTACGCCAGGCCGCTGAATTCACAAACGCGGCCCGCTTCATTGAGCAACTTCCCGGTCAGTACGATTTCGAAGTAGCATCCGGCGGTGAGAACCTCTCGCAGGGCCAGAGACAATTGCTGTCTCTGGCTAGGGCACTGATCCTCAGTCCCGATAGTGTATTGGTGCTAGACGAGGCCACCAGTAGCATTGACACGGCCACGGAAGCCTTAATTCAGGACGCGCTAGAACGTGTTTTGCGTACCCGCACCAGTCTGGTCATCGCCCATCGGCTCAGCACAATTCGCAGTGCAGATCGCATCCTTGTCATGAACCGCGGCAAAATTGTGGAGGAAGGCGACCACAAATCCCTTCTGGCCTTGAACGGGCTGTATGCCGAGCTACATGAGCATCATCTAATGGATGAGGAACGACACCACAGTAGTCAATGATGTGGGCCTGTTTTGACTACTGCAATTCGATACAAAGGATCGGATATGAAAATTCGAGAGATACGCGCGATGGGACTGCGCGGGGCGACGCCTGAAGGCGGCTGGAGTGAGGAGTTGCAGGCCGACGATTGCGTCCATACACTTGTAATCGTAGACACGGATGAGGGCATCAGTGGTTACGGAAGCGTCTTTACCAGTGAGGATCTGGTCTTGGCCGCGCTGCAAGTGCTGCGCCCCCTGTGCCTCGGTCACTCGGCCATTGAGCCGGAACGAGTAAGCGAGCGACTGCACCAGAATACATTCTGGCTAGGACGAGGTGGCAGCATCACCCACACGATTAGCGGCATCGATATCGCCCTATGGGACATTCTGGGTAAGGCCACGGGCCAGCCCATCGGCAGATTGCTAGGCGGGCGTTATCGAGAGCGGGTACGGCCTTACGCCTCACTGCTGATGGACCAGCCAGCCCCCCTGCGGGACGAACTTCAACGTTGGAAGGAGCAGGGTTTCCGTGCCTTCAAAATGGGCTGGGGCCCTTTCGGCAGGCTGAGCCATAAGCTAGACGAGGAGATCGTGGCAACAGCCAGAGATGTCATTGGCGACCAAAATCAACTGATGGTCGATGCCGGGGGCAGTGATGCCCATTGGGCAGGCCGCTATAAATGGGCCCTCCGTACCGCTCAGATGTTGGCGGCCTACGGCGTGGAATGGTTTGAGGAACCCCTGCGCGCGGACGATTTGGAGGATTTCATCCAGTTGCGCCGCAACGCGCCAGTGCCTATTGCCGGCGGCGAAACATTGACCCGACGCCAATCGTTTTTACCATTTCTGCAGCAGGGTGCGTTCGATATTGTACAGCCAGATGTGACGAAGGTCGGCGGCATCAGCGAGGAGCGACGCATTGGCTGGATGGCCCAAGAGAACGGCATCTGCTTCATTCCCCACGGCTGGAACACCGCCCTCGGCCTAGCTGCCGACCTACACTTGGCCTCCGCCTTCGCCGACACAGACCTCGTGGAATATAAGACCGGCTCGCCGTATATCGACGAAATCGTCGTCGGAGGATGGCAGTTGGACGCCGATGGCATGCTGACGATCCCCAATAGGCCAGGGCTAGGAATTGAGTTGGATATGGACGCGCTGACACGCTATACGAATACATCATGAGCAGCGGAGCAAGGAGTGGCGATGGATGTAACAACACCTGACTGGGTCAAGCATGCTGTCTTTTATCAGATCTTCCCGGACCGTTTTAGCCGCAGCCCTCGGGTGCAACACCCACCGAGCATCCAGTTCAAACCCTGGGGCACGCCGCCATCGGAACAGGGCTTTCAGGGTGGTGATCTGCTGGGCATTGTCGATAGGCTGGACTACCTGACCGAGTTGGGTATTACGGCCCTCTACCTGAACCCGATCTTTAGCTCCGCCTCAAACCACCGCTACCACACCTTCGACTATCTGCAAGTGGATCCACTTTTGGGCGGGAAAACTGCATTTCGAGAGCTGCTAGACGAAGCCCACCGGCGGGATATGCGGGTGGTGATCGATGGCGTATTTAACCATGTCAGCCGAGGCTTCTGGGCGTTCCATCATATCTTGGAAACCGGCAGATCCTCTCCTTATCTGGACTGGTTTTTCGTGCGCGGTTGGCCTCTGCGCCCCTATCACTATAGCGAGGAGAAACCCCACAATTACGCAGCTTGGTGGAACCTCCCCGAGCTGCCGAAAATCAACACCAGCAACCCCGGCATACGACAGCATCTACTGGAGGTAGCCCATTACTGGATCGCGTTCGGCGCAGATGGCTGGCGACTAGACGTACCAGAGGAGATCAATGATCCACTCTTCTGGCAGGAGTTCCGCCAAGTAGTGAAACAGGCCAATCCCGATGCCTACACCGTAGGAGAGATCTGGCACGAGGCGCAAGAATGGCTGCAGGGGGACCGCTTTGATGCGGTGATGAATTATGTTTTCAGTCGGGTCGCCTACGGTTATTTCGGCGCGACGACAGTTCGCAGCGACTATCAGCCCGGCGGTTTTGCCATCAAGAAATTGGACACCCCGGCCTTCGCAGCCGCCCTAGAGGAGATGTTGGGGCGCTACAGTTGGCAGGTCGTGACCGCCCAACTCAATCTCCTAGACAGCCACGATACCGCCCGTAGCTTATGGACCCTGAACGGCGACACAAGCGGTGTGCGCCTCTGTGTACTCCTACAGATGACTTTGCCAGGCGCGCCCTGCATCTATTATGGCGATGAAATCGGAATGAGCGGCGGACCCGACCCAGACTGCCGGGGGGCGTTCCCTTGGGAGGATAAACACATCTGGAATCACGAACTGCTCGATTTTTACCAGCAGGCCATTAAGCTGCGCCACAACCACCCAGCACTACGCACAGGCAGCTACGAGAGTCTGATTGCCGCAGATAACATTTTCGGCTTCTGGCGGATGTTGGATGAAGAACGGCTGATCGTACTGTTCAACAACACAAAATCAACGGCCCGCCTAGACATTCCCCTAAAGACCGAGGAAGCCCAGCCGGCCAGCTACCGGACCATCTGGCCCAAAGAGGTGAGCAGTGGCCTATATGTTGTGCAGGATGGCGCGCTACGGGAGGTGACGATCCCTCCTAGAGAGGCTTTGGTCCTACAATACCGCTGACCAGTAACTGTACTGGCAGCGGGGCCCACATCAGCTAAGAGAGTCTCATATGGAAAAGGTTAAAGTCATCCTCAATCCTTACGCTGGCCGGGGGGGTGGTAGGCGTGCCGCTGGTCTGATTGAAGCCGCTTTCCGCAAAGGGAATGTTCCTTTCGATCTGACGGCTACCTCTGCCCCAGGTGAGGCGACTTATCTGGCCCAACAGGCCCGCCAGCAGGGCTACCCAATCGTGGCGGCAGCTGGCGGGGACGGGACGATCAATGAGGTGGTCAACGGCCTAGCCCTAGCCACCCCCGAAGACCAGCCGGTGCATGGGTTGGCCGTTCTGCCGGTGGGCAGTGGCAACGATTTCGCCGATATGATCGGCATTCCCAGAAACCTAGATGCGGCAGTACATGCCATTTACCAGAACAACACCCGTAGGGTCGATCTAGGACGAATGGAAGCTTTCGACGGGAAGAATTCTATCCATCGCTACTTTGACAACAACCTAGGCATGGGGTTTGAGGCGCAGGTGACGGTCGAAAGCCGCAAGATCAAAAGACTACGAGGGTTCGCCATCTATCTGTGGGCGGTGTTTCGTGCCTTGCGAGCCTATGACCAGCCCCATTTCGAAATCCACTGGACTGAAAGCGATGGTTCTGTTCATACAGTCAGGAAACCCTTGCTCTTGGTGAGCATAGGCAATAGTCGCCGCACAGGAGGAGGCTTTTACCTCACGCCGGATGCAGTGATGGATGATGGTCTGCTAGAGTTAGGCTTTGCCAAAGCTCTCTCAAAAGTTGGGATTCTGATGCTCTTACCAAAGGCGATGTCCGAGACAGGCCTGCGCGCCCATGAGGCGGTTCGGTTCGCCCGCATTCGTTCGGTTTGCATTTCAGCCCAACAGCCAGTGCCGGTCCATGCAGATGGCGAAATCGTATCCCTCCAGGCCGAAAGGCTGTCCATTGAGGTACAGCCCAATCGTCTGGAAGTACTCGCATAAACTTTCAGACAGATTCGCCTTCTGGTATAATTTCAAGTACAGTAAGGAGGTGAGCGAGATGGTGTACAGGCTGCTTTTGATGGCATGAAGGAAGAGCGGCATGGGTTGGCATCAGCGGCAGAGACTGTTCCTATCACTGCCAGCAGTGCTTTGCTGGATGCCCGTATCTGGTTTGAGCTTTCGCCGTGGCGCATCTCTGCCGGCTGGTCTCTCTTAGCAGCGGCCCTGGCCGCGAGGGGCGGCGATGTCATCATTTCCCTACAGGTGCTTGTGCTTCTTTTCCTGCTGGTGGATCCACTGTGGGGAAGCATGTGGGGCGGTCTTTCAACGCCGAATGCCCTCCCCCAAATCCGGCAGACGATCCTACGGTATCAGCTGTGGCTACCGTATCTGACCCCTGGGTCACCTGCAGCCCGGCTGTTCGGTCTGCAGGGCCCTGGTGTCTTGTCGATTTTGTTCAGGTCCGTCACACCGAGCGTCTTGGTAGCCTTTGTGGTCGCTTTTGTTATCGGCATGCCGGCGGTTTGGGCAACCCTCGTGGTTGTCTGCCTGTCGGTCGGTAGCTGGCTTCATCGCCAGGTCCCACTGGTCCCCGTGCCTGTACTGCACAGCCTTGTCGCTGTCGCGGTACCCTGGATCCTGGCCCTGATGATCTTCGGCATCGATCCGTGGAACGGCCCCCATTGGCTGCTAGCCCTTCTGTGGACAGTACACGTATGGGGAAGCAATCGCCATCTGGAGCTGTCTGACGAGCGCATGGGCCTGGTGGGCATGGCATTGGCCCAATGTGGCATGATCCTGTTGCTGCTCGCCGGACGTGTGCCTCTGGCCCTGGCGATCCTGGGCGTTCTTTGGTTGGCATCTTGGCTGGCTATCTATCAAGGCCATCATCAATTGGCCGAGCCATCACAGGCGAAAACCCCCAGAGAACAACGGCATTCTCTGGCTATCGCCCAGCCCTGGTGGACAGCGGCTTTGCTGGTCAGCGCGGCAGCCCTAAGCCAGACGACTTTCTAAACAACAAAAGTCATCAGGTACCGATAGGCACTAGGATCTCATCATTTGAAATGGAACCTGTCATGCGAGTCGTTCATTGTATTGCCGATACAATTGCTGGTATGGGAGCGGTCAGGTTGAGCTGTGCCATCATCTATTGGCCGCGCCATAGGCAAAACACCAAACTAGGAGACGATTATGAATGTTCCATGCCTATCTCATTACACTGATATTGCCGTCCTGACCCGCGAACAGTTCTGGGGCTTGCTGAAGCTGGCCAAGCAACTAAAAGACGAGTGGACCCAAAACGGCCACAATGAGCCGATTCTGGGCGGCAAGGCCCTGGCAATGCTCTTTCAGAAGCCATCGCTACGCACCCGTGTGAGCTTCGAAATCGGGATGCAGCATCTAGGCGGCTATAGCTTTTATCTAAGCCCAGCAGAGGTCGGCCTCGGTACCAGAGAAAGCGCAGCAGATGTGATCCGGGTGTTGAGCGGATATGTAGACGGAGTCATGGCCCGGGTCCTTGAGCACCGCCACATTCAGGAGATGGTTGACTGGGGTCATGTTCCGATTATCAATGGCCTGAGTGACTACAGCCATCCTTGTCAGGCACTCACAGACATATTCACGATCTGGGAACAGCTCGGCTCTGTGGAGGACAAGACCCTTGTGTACGTAGGTGACGGGGCCAATAATGTCGCCACCAGTCTGCTGATGGCGGCGGGCAAAGTGGGGCTGAATGTACGCATCGTTGCACCACATGGCTACCTTCCCTCGCCAGAGGTGCTGGCAGCTTCAGAGGCAGAAGTGGATGTAACCGACGACCTCGATAGTGTACAAGGGGCTGATGTTCTTTACACGGATGTTTGGGTTAGTATGGGAGATGAAGACGAACGGCAGGAACGGATGGCCGTCTTTCCGCCGTACCAGATCAATTCACAATTGGTCCAACGTGTCGAAAACGAGAATGTCTTGGTGATGCACTGTTTGCCGGCCCACCGGGGTGAAGAGATATCTGCTGCTGTAGCCGATGGTGAACGAAGCATCCTCTTTCCCCAAGCCCACAACCGGCTTCACGCGCAGAAGGCGATCCTAGCCCATCTGTTGGGCGGTGTCCTGTTGCCATCCTGAAGCGACACCTATCCCGACCCGGATTGGTAGTTTTACGGTGCTGTGTACGGGCAGTACGTATGATTTCTAGGTGCCAACGACTGGAGTATCCAACACTGCATGTCTGATCTTATTGCAATTTTCAGCCGTCTGGCTGATTGGCAAAGTATTTTTGATCTAACCCTAGTGACACTGTGTTTTTTTACACTGCTGTGGCTCTTTCGGGGCACCCTGGCCGAACAGCTTTTGCGCGGTATTTTCACCATCGGGCTTCTACTCTTTGTTATCACCCGCTTCGCGGAACTGACGGCTTTCAGTTGGCTGTTACGCAGCAGTTCTGTGATGGTGCTTGTCGCCATTCCGGTGATCTTTCAGCCAGAGATCCGCCGTGCTCTCGAACGGGTCGGGCGGGGAGCTCCCTTCTTTTTGCGCCGCACCAATAGCGCGATGACACAGGAACTGATCAATGACATCGTCCGGGCCTGTGAACAGTTGGCTGAACGCGAGCACGGGGCCCTACTCATCCTAGAAGGTCGCGATAGTCTGGAGGAGTATATCAACCGGGGCATCGGCATCGAGGGTGAGGTTTCCGTAGAATTGCTCATGACGATCATGTTCCCTGGTACGCCCCTACATGATGGCGCAGCGATCATCCAAGATGACAAAATCATGGCCGCGTCCTGTATTCTGCCGCTGACATCTCAGAACATTTCCGACTCACAGTTGGGTACACGACATCGCGCAGCTATTGGCATTACTGAAATCTCTGACGCCATGAGTATCGTTGTGTCCGAAGAAACCGGCGCGATCTCCATTGCAACAGGTACACGCCTTGTCCGTGGCTTGGATTCCAACGACTTACGACACAAACTTACAGAGTTTTATGACACGCGGCAGGCCACATACGGTATAACAGAGTCCCCTGATGAGAGCGAATGAACAACGTAGTCGCAATATGCAAATGGTCCGAACACTGATTATATCGTTCATTCTAGCGTTAATTGTCTGGCTTATCGCCATCAATCAGGAAAATCCATTGATCCAGCAGGAGTATCCGCGGCCGATTCAGATTCAGATCCGGGGTATGGGTGACAAGATGCAGATTTTACAGGACCTGACCAATCGCACGGTCGATTTAACTCTGCGGGCCCCCCAACGCACACTGGAATCGCTACAGGCCGGCGATTTTAGCGCGGTCATCGACCTGACCAACCTGCCGCCGGGCAGCCATGAAATCCCAGTGACTATCATTGCTCTGAATCCAGATGTGGAAATCGTCGATCACCAGCCCCAAAATCTACGCATACAGCTTGACCAAGTGATCACCAAAACGATGCCGGTCCAGCACGAGGTGATAGACACGCCGGCCTTCGGCTACACCTGGCAGACACCCGTCATAGAACCAGCGCAGGTGGAGGTGCGCGGCCCCCAAACACAGGTGGAACAGGTACGCTCGGTCATTGCCGAGATTTTCCTGAACAACGCCAAACGCCCAGTGGAACGCACTCGTCCACTCATCCCAAGGGACGCACAAGACGTGAAAGTCCCGCTAGTCCAGATTGAACCGCCCACTGCCAAGATCACCGTGCCGGTGGCGCAGCGCCCAGACTACAAGGAAGTGGTCGTGCGCGTGCAGAGAGAAGGTGTACCAGCCTCAAACTACTGGCTGACAGGTGTGACAGCAGAGCCTTCAACGATTGTTCTACAGGGCAGCCCCGATGCGCTGCGAGAAATCCCCGGTACAATAGAGACACCACCGCTTTCCATTGAAGGGGCGACCAGAGACGTGCAGGCTCGGGTGCAGGCTGGGTTTCTCCTGAACCTGCCAGAAAACGTCTCAATCTTAGGGGAGGACAGTGTCTTGGTTACTGTGAAAGTAGCCCCGGTAGTGAGCAGTCGGACCGTCCTTCTGACCCCAATCGTACATGGATTGGGCGACAATATGAGCTACACCATTTCCCCAGAACGTGTAGAAGTGATCGTGAGCGGCCCCGTGCCCCTGCTGAACTCACTCGGGCCAGAAGATGTCAGGGTAACTCTCGATCTAACGGGGCGGTTGCCCGATAGCCATGTGATACAGCCCATGGTCCATACGCCTGAAGGCACCGACGCTGAAGAGACGAATCCCAAGACGGTCGAAGTGCTCATTGAACCTCTGAGCACACCGACACCCACTGCCTTGCCTATACCAACGGGTGCAGCCACACCGCAGCCGTTGCCCACAACAACCGACACGTCATTCGATTGAGAAAGAGCAGGGCGGGCGTCAAGAGAGGCACCATTCTCTACAAGACACCCCTGCTGACCAGCTAAAATGAAACGACGAAAACCAGTGATCACCATCGTGGGTCGTCCCAATGTCGGCAAATCGACCCTATTCAATCGACTCACCGGGGCCAGAACCGCGATTGTGGAAGATCTGCCTGGCACAACCCGGGACCGTATCTACGGGGAGACAGAGTGGGGCGGTGTCTCCTTTGTTGTGATCGACACCGGCGGCCTCGAAGCACAAAAGACAGCCGAGTCCCGCGCTGGCCAACCGAACATGGCACCCCTGGCCCGAGATTCTGCCCGCTTCGTTGCGGAGATTACAAACCAAGCACAAGTCGCGCTAGATGAGGCCGATGTCATCGTCTTTGTGGTAGATGGCAAAGATGGCCTCACAGCCGCCGACAAAGATTTGGCTGAATTTTTGCAGCAGACGACTAAGCCGATTCTTTTGGCCGTGAACAAAGCCGAGAGCGAAGAACGGCAACTCAACGCGGCCGAATTCTGGGCGTTGGGCCTCGGTGAACCGGTGGCGATCAGTGCCTTTCATGGCATTGGCATCGGCGACCTGCTAGACTTGGTCGTAGCAGAGCTGGCTGCCAGCCCGGCCACGGACGAAGAAGATGAGGAGGCGGTGGCCATCGCCCTCGTGGGCAGGCCCAATGTCGGCAAGAGCAGCCTGCTGAATACCCTTATCGGCCAAGACAGAGCAATCGTCAGTGAAATCGCTGGGACTACCCGCGACCCAATCGACACAGAACTCGTCTATCATAGCCAGAAGATCGTGCTGATCGATACGGCCGGCGTCCGACGCCGCGGGCGGGTCGAACCAGGCATTGAAAAGTACAGCGTTCTGCGGAGCATGCACAGCATCAACCGCGCGGATGTGGCCTTACTGCTCATTGATGGCAGTGAAGGCGTCACCGCACAAGATGCCCACATCGCCGGCTATATACTGGAGGCCAACTCAAGCGTTATCATTCTGGTCAACAAATGGGATATCGTGGAAAAAGACAGCCAAACCATGGTGGAATACACCAGAAAAGTACGCACTGAGCTAAAGTTTCTTGAGTATGTACCGGTCCTCTTCATCAGTGCTCTGACAAAGCAACGGGTGCAAAAAGTCTTGCCGACCGCGCTTGTAGTAGCAGCCGAACGACGCTACCGCATCCCTACTGCGGAACTGAATCACGTGATTCAGGAGGCCTATCACCGCTCACCACCGGCCTCCAAACAACTACGCCCTCTCCGCATCTATTACGCAACCCAAGCCAGCATTGAACCACCTACATTTGTGTTATTTGTCAATGACATAAAACTGGTCCACTTCAGCTATCTACGCTATCTGGAAAATCAACTACGCAGACATTATCCGTTCGTGGGCACACCTATCCGTATTCGCCTACGGCCACGCAATCAGACATAACGAGAAAAGGAACGAACATGTCCCAAACACATCAAGTAGAAATCACATTGATCGTCGCTTTGGCGGCATCAGTTGGCTTTTTCGGGTATCTAGGCTATGGTCTCTTGGAACCACCGCAGACAGCAGCCTCGTTTTCCGGCGAGCAGGCGATGATCTATGCGGAAAAGCAGATGTCCTTCGGAACACGCATCACCGGCACGCAGACCCACCGAGAGATGGGTGATTGGGTGATGCAAGAGCTGCGTAACCGCGGTTGGGAGGTGCTGGTCCAGCCTTTCCAACCCCTAGAAGGAGTGGATGCCCGCAATATCATCGCCGTACACGGCTCTGGCCCGGTCATCATCCTAGGTGCTCATTATGACACCCGTATCTTTGCCGACTCCGACCCGGACCCCAACAACCGGGACAAACCGGTGCCTGGGGCCAATGACGCCGCCTCGGGCGTTGCTGTTCTCCTAGAGCTGGCCCGCACCCTCGATGTATCCAGCACGAACCATACCATCTGTTTGGCATTTTTTGATGCCGAGGACAACGGGCGCATCCCCGGCTGGGATTGGATTCTAGGCAGCCGCTATTTTGTCGACAATATGGATACCCTGCCACACTGTCAAGAGCCAAAATACACCATCATTGTCGATATGGTCGGCGATGCGGATCAGCGGATTCCCTGGGAACCTACCTCAAATCGGGCCCTGACCGAAACCATCTGGGCGGTTGCTGAACAACTCGGATACGCTGAATGGTTCGTGCTAGAACCCGGCACACCCTTAATCGACGACCACACACCTTTTTTAGAGGCCGGCTTCATGGCCATCGATATCATCGACTTTACCTATCCCTACTGGCATACGGTCGAAGATACGTTGGACAAATTAGGGGTCGAGAGCTTCCAACGAGTAGGTACTACGCTGGAGATCTGGCTGGAAAGCGGTGCCGTAGGCCCATAGGCTAGGAATTCTTGGCAAATGTGCAGAGACCGTCTATACTGTCGTTTTTAATGAACAACGCTTTTTAATATGAAGGCAGCGGGACACTATGAACCCTGTTATCCTTGAAATCGGCCCCTTTGCTTTACAATGGTATGGCGTGTGTATCATTGGCGGAGCAGTGATTGCGGCTTGGCTATCTGCTCGGCAGGCCGCACGTGCCGGCGAGAACCCTGATCACATCTGGAACCTGTTGGCATGGACACTGATTGTGGGCATCATCGGTGCTCGTCTCTATCATGTGTTCAGCACACCGGCCGATGCGCCCGGTTGGGCTTTCTACCGGGAAAATCCCATCGAGATCATCAATTTTTGGAATGGCGGCTTTCGCGGGCTAGGCATTTACGGCGGCCTGGTCGGTGGAATCATCGCAATCACCGGCTACACTTGGCTCAATAAGCTGAATTTCTTCCAATACCTAGATTTCATTGCCCCCAATGTACTGCTTGCTCAAGCCATCGGCCGCATGGGAAATTTCGTCAACCAGGAACTGTATGGGCCGGCTACGGATCTACCCTGGGCGTTTACGATTAACCCAACCTACCCGTGTCAGCGGCCCCCCAACACGCCTCTGGACGTCGGTTTCTGCGCTGCGGACAATCTTTCCCAAGCCAGCTTGGACTGGTATGCCAGTAATGGCTTTCATCCAACGTTTTTCTACGAAGCGGGCTGGAATCTCCTTATGTTTGGGCTACTCTACCTGATCTACTGGCAGTTCGGTCACAAACTGCGCTGGGCCGATGGTGCGCTTCTCTACTTTATCGCCTATCCCCTGGGCCGCTTTTGGGTAGAACTGTTTCGTCCGGATGCGTGGGTCATGGGCAACCTAGCAACTGCCCAGTGGATCGCAATCATCTGTATTGTGGTCAGTGTTGTGCTTTTGATCCTGCGGCATATGGGCTGGTCCGCAGACCACTCGGGAGAATCACTTGTAAAACTGAGCAAACACGCCTCTGCGTCGTAATCGCAATGGCTCATTCTGCCACGAAAAACCAACCGCAGAAAGTCGTGCCTAGCGTTCTTTTGGTCAGCCGACCATTTCAATGAAGTAATCGACCAATTCCGCTTCAAGACGTAATGTTTCTACGCGTTTCGCCACATTTTGCAACTGTCGGTGGGCCAGTGCCCCATTCTGGCTGACGCACACTACTTCCAGCACAGCCCGACTCAGGGTGTCCTGGGCATCCGCTTCACAGACCGATACATTGTACTCGCGGCGCAAGCGGGCGATGATCGGCTTCATGATGCCCCGCTTCTCTTTCAGAGAACCAGTCAGAGGCAAGTACAGCTCAAGGGTAAGAAGACCGATTGCCATAGACGCGCTACCGTTGGTACGTCCAAGCCGGGTCCGCGTAGCGGGTGCGGATAAGCTCGGCACTACGCCGTAGTTCCTCCGCGGAGAGGGTACCCGGCCCTAGAGTGAGATGTAGGGCAGAGGCGAACCCCGCAGCCATGGCCGCGGCCACACGAGAAAAAGCCAGCCGTTCCGAATCCGGCTGCACGCCAAGCGCATCTGCCAGGGTGATGGCCCGTGCAGGCAATTGTCGCCGCAGACGTTCCTTTGCAGCAACTGGCAGTGCCAGCACATCCACCAACCGGGTGATATCGCCCCACAATGGCAGACTACCATGCTGCAAGACGTATCCCTTCCGTCGGCTCTGGGCACTGCCCATTAGCTTACGTCCGCCGACTGTGATTTCGTAGGCACTGGGCGTCTCAAAACAGGCAGCCGATACATCCCGACCAGCCCGCATGTGGTCGTCTGCCTTTTCTGCAGCGAGCCCCAGCACCTTCAGGCCAGAGAGCAGACCATTGCTGAAGCGCAGATAGGCATCCATCACTCTGCCGGTCATGTGTGGCTCATCTGCTGGCCCAGCAATCGAATAGGTCAATTCATCCGTATGCAGAATCGCCCGCCCGCCAGTGGTGCGGCGTACCAGTTCATACCCATGTGCGGCCATCTCCGCTTCGTCCACATCTGCCACCCGCTGATGGCACCCCAAACTGACGGTGGGGGCATCCCAGCGATAAAAACGCAGGGTAGGAGGAACTGTGCAGGCAGCTGTAGCTTCCGCAATGGCCTCGTCAACGGCCATATTGGCCGCGCCGGAACGAGGAACCTCCTCAATAAGCAGCCGCCAAGAAGTAGGTGACATCATATTCTAACTGATTAGATTCCGTTGACAATGCTTGGTAGAATAGGAAGTAGTAACCCAAACATTCACACTACGTATAAATAGGGTCATCTTCACGAGTTTATCAATAGAAGAATAACGTTCCATGATGAAATGTCTTGTCACCGGCGGATGCGGCTTCATTGGCTCCCACCTCGTTGATCAGCTAATCAACCTCGGCCATGAGGTTGTCGTACTAGACGATCTTTCTACGAGCTGTGGAGATCATCTCAATCCGGCAGCAACGTTGATTGAAGGCTCAATTACAGATGCCGACCTTGTCAACTCTACGACTAAAGGCATTGATTGGCTATTCCACACCGCAGCTTGGGCCCGTATTCCACGCTCCATTGACGACCCTATCGGCACTCATCACGTCAACGTGAATGGCTCTCTGAATGTGTTCCACGCAGCCCGCATCAACCGGGTTCGCCGAGTCATCAACTCGTCCTCTTCAAGTGTCTATGGGGACCAGCCCACTCACCTCATGCACGAGGACATGCTGCCGCAACCGAAATCACCCTATGCACTTCAGAAACTCATTGGCGAACAATATGCCAGCATGTTCGCGCGGCTATTCAACATGCAGATCGTCTCCCTACGGTATTTCAATGTCTATGGCCCGCGCCAGACGACTGAGGGTGCGTATGTTCTTGTCATTCCGCATTTTTTGAAACTGCACAATAAGGGGCAGGTGCTGACAGTACATGGAAATGGCAACCAGACCCGTGGCTATACCCATGTGTTCGATGCGGTTCGGGCCAATGTATTGGCTGCGACCGCGGATCTTCCCTGCGGACAAGGCATTGTTCTCAATATCGGACCTAGAGAGGAGACCTCGGTCAACGACATCGCTGCGTTGGTCGGTGGGGAAGTAGAGCACATCATCCCCAATCCCAGGGGCGAATTTGAAGAGCTTCGCAAGTCGGCTGACAATACAAAGGCCAAGGCACTGATCGGCTGGGAGCCGCGCATTCCGCTGGACCAAGGCATCAAGTCTATGCTGTAAGTATCGTTAAATGTCTACGCGCAAAATCGCCACACAATAGAATGTCAGGTAGTGGGAATGTATGCCACCCGCGCGGCCTGGCCCTCTACTGAGACATCAGCGTTGTCAACATTGTAGGGTCGCTTGACGATTGCCAGGGCCAGTGGTCCAGCGGTCGGGTGATACACACTGCTGGTAACTGTACCGACAGCCCGGTTGTTGGCAATGACGGGCGCGCCCTCCGCCAGTTGGACATGGCTATGCAGGTACACAAGAGATTTCGTCACCTTGTCATAGGTAAGTTGACGGGCGATGATCTCTTGGCCGGTGTAGCAGCCTTTGTTCTCGGCACACACCCAGGTCATCCCTACTTCTAGGGGATTGTAGCTGTCGGTCAGCTCCTTGCCGGGCCGCGGGCATCCCATCGCGATGCGACAGAGTTCATAGGCAGCATCGTCCGCGAGCCGGACGGCCCCGGCGTTTAGCAGCCGCTCCTGGACCGCTGCCAATTTTTCATTGGTGACGATGATTTCATAGCCGGGCAGGTCAAAACGTTCCTGCCGCAGAATCATCCCCTCTTCCGTTTCTAAGAAGCTGTGGTCCACCTCAGGCTGCGGCAATCCCGCCCCCAGCAACAGAGCCCCGGCGGCCGGCCCCAGCAGCCGCATGCGACGCAATCCGCCGCTCACATCGCTGACCGTTACCTTGTCCATAAAGAAGATCTGCCCTTGCAAACGCTGGCGCAAGCCATCCGCCTGCCCTTCTGATGCCAACAGCAGCAGCTCATCGCGCCGACACAGGATAGTAAACACCGCCTCAATACGCGCCATAGGGCTGGTGAGAACCGTTACCGCGGCCTGGCCCGCGTGCAGGCGCGCCATGTCATTTGTTGTTATACGTTGCAGGAAGTCCACCCGGTCCCGGTTCGTCAGACCCAAGACGCCGAAGTTCGGACGCATCTGCAAAGCTGCGCCGCCTACCAAAGCCTGGTAGTCACGTTCATGCACAGCATCAACGGTCAAAGCACTCATGGCTTCCTCCTAAGCAAACACAGAAGAGACAAACGACTAACGGAGCTTACTATCATGATCGATGATAACCAGCCTAGGTCTGTACGTCAAAATTTTGGCGTGGCTAGCTGCCACTCGGGTTCGCTTCACTCTTGGATATGTGCCTCCACAAAGGCCAGCACCTGCCAGTACATCTGTTTGCCAGCTTCGGTGGTGTTTTCGCCAATCTGCAGATAATGGCTCACGTCCTCGTAGTAAAGCACCTCCACCGGCACAGCGGCAGCCCTTAACGCTCTTTCCAATTCATATGCCTGGCCGATGGGAATGATGCGGTCTATGGCGGTGTGAATGATCATCGTCGCTGGCAGATGGGAGGCAGTGTAGACCGGCGAATAGTAGAGAAAGGGCAGAGGGTAGATATTGGCCGGCCCTAATGCAGGGATCACTAGCTGGAACTGTTCCGGTAAGATCAGACGACGGGCGTAAAAATCAGCACTGCCGCTGAACGCATTGCTGATACCACCTAGGGTCACCCAGCCGGCGAACTGGTCCCGCTCGTCCCGTAGCAGCCGGTGCAGAATAGCACTGCTGAAGCTGCCTCCTAGGGCTATAGCCGACACATCGGTCATGTCCACGCCCAAATGGCCATCCCGGGCCAATGCCAAGGCCAACCGCGCGTCTTGGGTGTGGGCCTCCACATCTATGGCCCGGGCCGCGGCCGGCGACAGGACAACGACTGTATAGCCGGCATGGGCTAGGGCCACGCTGACCGGCTCCCAACCATCGACTATGCCCGGGAAGGAACCGAACAGAAGGGGCAGCTTTGCGCCAGGGTCAGGGAAGGGCCGATACAGCCGCAGGGAGTCGATGACGACCCCATCCCGTACAAAGGAGAAGGCCTGTCCCCAAGCCGTGGCACCGACCGGGAACGAAGCGGTGGCAGTGAACGGTTCGCCAGCCATCAGATTGACCGCATCCGGTAGGGGTGCGGGCAGTGGGCGGGGCCGACGCAGCCGTAGGGTGAGTACAGGGGCTTGGACCGTTTGGCCGGGCCGGACTGTGAGCAGTTGCGGGATGCCGAAGGAACCACTGAGGGCCGTCTCTTCAAAGGATGGACCCACAGCGGCCGGCACATACTGGCCAGGCGGAATGTTTTCAATGAGATAATGTCCGCTGGCGTCCGTCTGCGCGGAAAAGGCTGTCCCCGTGCGGGTGGCGACCAATACGGACGCGCCGGCTACCCCTTGCCCCGCGAACAACACCCGACCGGCTATGCTGCCTGTCTCCGCAGATGGCATAGGCTCCACTGGCCCTCCTAGCCGCTGTTCAATCAGATAGCCGACCACTTGCCCAGTTGGAGATGGCGTACACCCGCAGAGCAAGGCCACAAGAAGCAGGAGTAGAGTCAAGCGCAAAACAGGCCAACGGTAGCCACCCATTGAATTCATAAACACTCTTCAGCCTATATACTGCGTGAGAAAACTTGGACACAATCCATTATACAAGGATAATATAGCACGCTCTATTTTAGGACGTCAACCGTCCCCCAACTTCGGGGCCAGAGGAGAGCTGACAATCGCCGGTTCTCTTCTTGACAAGCAACAACAATTGTGTTCGTATCCATAGAATGGAGTATCATGAGAAGCAGCCCCGATCTTCCCACAATTCTGGTTGTCTTCTCTGCAAGGACGGTCCTGTCAGGATCAAAATCAGATCTGACAACTCAATAGAAAACAGGAGCCAACCATGCCCTCAATCGACTTCGGCTGGCATGCGCCTTCCTTCCCAGTAGATGGGAGTAATGCCAGCTCTTTTCAGGAACAGATGCACACAAACCTCCAGCTCATAGACGGCCATCTGACCTCCGTATGGGTAGATGATCATGTGCATCCCTGGGGCACATTTGTGCCGCGGGAGACGCCGGCAACGGAAGTGATGACGACCCTAGCCTACTTCGCCGCCTGCTACCCGCATTTCGACTGGGGAAGTCTCGTTTTGTGTCAGTCGTACCGCAACCCGGCCCTGACAGCAAAAATGGCGGCCAGCCTCCAATGGCTGACGGGCGGACGTTTTATTTTTGGCATCGGGGCCGGCTGGTTTGTGGAGGAGTATGAAGCCTACAATTGGCCATTCCCCAAACCGGCTGTCCGCATCCGCCAGATGGAAGAGACGATTGAAATTGTCAAACTTCTGTGGACGGAGTCGCCAGCCAGTTACGAGGGTCGCTATTATCGCATCAAAAACGCCTACTGCCATCCCCAGCCAGACCCGCTCCCACCGCTGATGGTCGGCGGCGGCGGCGAGAAGCTCACATTGAGGGTGGTAGCCAAGCATGCGGACTGGTGGAATATGCCCGGCGGCTCCCCGCAAGTCTATGCCCACAAGTTGGAAGTACTACGCAGCCATTGTGCAACGGTGGAACGCAACTTTGACGACATCCGCAAAACCATCTCCTTATCGCCAATCGCCATCGGCACATCAGAGGCCGTAGCCCAACAGCAGGCGCAAGCTTCACCCCTTGGCCGCAACAGAGATACCATCATTGGCACACCCGACCAAATAGCGGCCTGTTTACAGGAGTACATCGATCTCGGCGTTGATCTCTTTCAAATCCGTGTGGTCGACTTCCCACAGACGGCCGGCATGGAGCTGTTTATTCGGGAAGTGCTGCCGCGCTTTGCAGAATGAGCGAACCCAAAGTTGTCTTCAACTATATGGATTCCAGCAGAAGTTCCGCATGAATAGCACGTGCTCTGTTGAGAAGAGTTTGGTCAATCCCCAACGCATCCACCTCATAACGGTTTGGCTCGCGGAAGCGGGCCGCCCTGGCCGTTACGCTGTCGGCATCAAGCCCAATTCTATCGCTTATGTGCCGCAGCGCAGACACAGGATTCGCACAGCAGTTCTCGTAACTGATAAACACGACCCTATCGCTGACATTCGAGAGGATATGTTCAAATGCGGCACACCAGTACTTCAACCAGAACTCTGCACTGTGCGGGGAGGGTACGTCTTCCCGCTCTAGCCACTGTCCAAAATCTATAGGCCGAAGATTGGCCCCAAAATCATAGTGGCCTGTGTCCGCCATATAACGCCGCGCAAATGCTTCTTCCCCATGGAGTTTCTCAAAATTGAGATGTTGGCGCAGCATGGAACCGACATGGTCCAGCGGGTTGCGAAAAGGAACCAAGACCACCCCATCAGGGAACAAGCGGAGAAGTGTCGGAATGCGGGCAATATTGCCGTTGTTCTTGGAGATGTATCGCTTAGGATTCGATTCACCATTCCTCCGCAAAGTGATCAGCTTGCACATATGGGTCTTTATGAACTGCTCAAACTCTCCGTGAGCGTCCGTATCAGCTGCCGCCCAGGGAACGATGCGGTCTTCTCGGTACTTCTCGGGCCAGAACGCACACCACAGCACTTCCTCGAACGCCTCCATGCTGTCATAGCCCACGGTCATGCCATCGCCATGCGCGCGCGCAATAACCGGGTCTGTCACATGGAACCGCTGTGAAAGAGCGTTCCATAGCAGGGGAAGCAGCAGAAACGGCATATTCCTGTAAGTGTGCGCGGCGAAAGTATCCTGGGACCCGAGCACTTCCAACAAGAGCGTTGTGCCCGCGCGGGGCAGCGAGGTGATAAACACAGGCCTGTCAATCTCTATGCCGGCCAAATGTCGAGCATAGATGCGGTCTTCAAGATCGGCTATGCCCTTCTGCATTTCAATCGTGGCGAAGGCCAGGCGGTGTAGAACGCGGTCTATCCTAGAATAGCGGTCCTGGAACTTCATCAATCCCTCCCCCCTTTGCGGTACGACCGTTGAATCACACGCCGAACTACCCATATGCTCAAAGCGATACCTGTGGTGCCTATGATGACTTGCCAGCGCATAAGGAGGGCTGTCGCTTCTTGAAACGGCACAATCTGCAGCGCGTCCAGAGCCAGCAAGACGAGCAAAGGCATGGCAAGGATAGCCGTGCAGAGAAAGGTGATGTGGACAAATCGCTTGAGGAGATGAACAGCGTATTGCCGTGCCAGACGCTCTTTCTCATCGTCGCCCAAGTCATCATTTCGTATGACTTCTGACGCTTTCCGCAACACGGCGACTACGTCTAGGGTGACAGGATAGATCCTTGAAACTCTCAGAGCAGCCAGAAAAACGCCACATGCTAGGATGACAGCCGCTATCGTCACGTGCCTCTAGCCGCCTTCTCTTGCTCGGCGCGGCCGGCCATCCCTCTTCGCAGCAGGCACTTCAGCAGATACCCAATGAAGTCCACTACCAAGAGAAGCGCGGACCCAATCAACGCCAGCAGAGACCCAACAGCACCCGGCCCAATATAGGCCACCCAGTGGTATTATGACATTAAGATTCATTCTGCTGTTTCTCCTTCTGAATCGTGGATATACTCAATTCCATATATATGGAACAGGGCGGACCTTGTCTTGCGCTCATCGGGAAATTGCTCCACAGCTGACACATCGTGCAGAGAACGGACGATATTAAGGACCTCGCCATCGGAGAGACGCACTTCAACGCCCACGCCTTCATCAGTGAATACGATTAGGGCCCGCTCGCTGTCTGCTGAGATGTCTATATAGCCTCTCCTGTCGGAGAATAGATCTCGCAAAGATTCAGGGGTTCTATAATTGGGAAAGATCGTGGTCTCTCGCCCGTCGGCAAGGTCGATCATGAGCAGACGCGAGGGGCCGCCAACTTCATCATGCCCTTGGTTATCGAACATCACAAAGGTCGATCCCTCCAAATGCCGCACATTGTGCTGTTGTAAGAAATTACCCCTCACTACCCGCTTGACGCGGCCCGATTCCCAGTCAAGAATGGCGAACGCGCTCATGCCCCGCAGGGATACAACCAGGTCACCCGGCCCAATGCCCCACGCGCCGCCAGCATCGTCTCCAAGTTGGTGAATGAAGTTGAGATGAAGTGGGTCGCAAAAATTTGTATTTGAAGAATGCTGCAGAACAGCGACATACGGAGATACCAGTAAGGCATCCAGCAGGTCGATGTGCTTGAGGAGACGGCCATCCCCGTCAATGATATGAACTGTATCTCTATGTGATCTGTCACAATCTCCTAGCCGAACCTTTCTGTCTCCGCTCTGGAAAGAGACCAGGCCGCTACCAATCCGTAAGCTCGGTACGAGCACCGTGCCATCATCCAAGAGATATGGCCAGTGATGGCTATAGTCCCGCCGGTACCAGAGCGGATGTCCGTCCCGGTCAATTCGGGCTATGCCAGCACCAAATGGGAAGGCCCTACCAGACCGAATATTGCCTGCATAGTGAAAGATCACCAGTAAGTCACCGTTCGTGTACCTAGATATACCGGCTACCTGAATTTCTCTGGCGAAAGAGAAACCGGGGGCGAATTCATAGGGGAATTCGCCCTCATCAAATATTCTGTCACCAACAGGACCCGCAGCCTCCTCTAATTCAGCGAGCCGTAGCGGATAGGCATGAGCAACTTCGCCCCTGCGCGTGTACTCCACCGCTAGGCATCCGAAGCCCGGGCAGTACTCGTTGAATTGGAAAGATCCCCCGGTCCACAGAATCGGACTAGCTAATTCTTTGCCAGCTACGAACTCGATCCGGTTCAAGGCTGCATCTTCCGGCAGAACATCGGAAAATCTGATAAACTTGTTGAACCTACCATCATAAATCCCCAGCCCCATATAGAATAGAGACCTCCCGGTCTTTATCCCATCGCGAAGGATCCAATAGGGAAATATATAGTATTTCCCAACAAGAACACCATAACCAAATATCGCCAGTACAATGGTAGCCACGAACAGAACTAGCGATAACCTGTGCAACACAATATGGAACCTGATCAAATCGGTCGCTCCGTTCTAAATCTGCGTTCACCTCAGGACTCAAAAATAACAAACCTATTCTAACAGACTTTTCATTCACAAGCCATATCAGACATGTTTCCTTGTGGCAAATCCCAGAGAATTGACAAGCATGACGTACATGGCACTGGTGTATTTGTGCCATCTGTGAGACAATAGAGACTGCGGCTGTATAGAGTGCTTTCTCTAGCAAGCAGAGACTGTAGGAACACTCCACATGAGCACAGACATCCGCACAAACGGCGTCCATGCAGTATACGAACGGAAGCTGCAGTTGAACAACACACAGAGTCCAACACGGAGGAATTACATGTCCCACAAAGCCGAACTTCTTCTTGATGCCCATGCTCTAGTTGGCGAAGGTCCCCTCTGGGATGCAGATGCCAATGTGCTGTGGTGGGTGGATATCATGAGCAGCAAACTGTACGCCTACGACCCGGAGACGGGAGACAACCGGGAATGGGACGTGGGGCAGCACGTGGGAACAGTTGTGCAGCGGGCGAGCGGCGGGCTACTGTTGGCCCTACAGGACGGCTTCGCGGCATATGATCCGGTCAATAATGCCCTGGAGATGCTCGTCGACCCGGAGGCACATCTGCCCGGCAACCGCTTCAACGATGGCAAATGTGACCCGGCCGGCCGCTTCTGGGCGGGTACAATGGCCTACGAGAATCCGTCCAATCAGGGCAGTCTCTACCGCCTAGACACAGATCATAGCGTCCACAACATGGTCGGAGACATCGGCATCTCCAATGGTATCATCTGGAGCTTAGATGCCAAGACCATGTACTACACCGACTCCCTTGATTTCGCCATTCGGGCCTACGACTACGATGTGGAGACGGGCGACATCCACAATGAACGAGTGATCATCGACATTCCCGAAGAGATGGGCATTGCTGATGGCTTTACCATTGACGAAGAGGGCATGCTGTGGGTGGCCCATTTCCGCGGCGCACGGGTGCGTCGCTGGAATCCCGACACTGCTGAAATGCTGGAGGAAATCGAGTTGCCCACCTCCTGTATAACCGCATGCGCGTTCGGCGGCCCGAACCTAGAGCAACTGTACATTACCAGTGCTTCCTATCGACTGCGTGATGCCGAGAAGGCCCAGGAGCCACACGCGGGCGGGCTGTTTGTCGCGCAGCCAGGGGTACGAGGAGTTCCATCGGACAAGTTTCGAGGCTAAGCCATGAAGGGTTCCCCGAGGAAATGGCTCCCCTACAATTTGACGCTTCTGATTCTCATAACCCTCTTTTCCGCTGCCTGCTCTTCAGCAGAGAATTCCATCTCTCAGGTTGCGGATGCGCCTATGAGGGTAGAAGTGGCAGCGGAGGAAGCTGCCAATGGCTCGATGACAGAGGCGGCCCGCTTGGCGAACACACGCAAAATCATCGCCAATGTAGATATCTCGCTAGTTGTGGCCGAGACAGAAGCAGCAGTGGCGCAGATCGAAATGATGGTTGCTGCATTGGGCGGCTATGTGGCCAAGGCCGATCTCTCCAAAAGCAGATATGGCGAGAGGGAGGTGCTAGAGGGCTCGCTCATGCTACGAGTGCCGGCCGAAAGTCTGGAAGATGCGCTGGAGAGCTTGCAGGCTTTGGCAACCGATGTACGCAATCTGAACGTCAACCGCCAAGATGTGACCGAGCAGTACAGTGACCTAGAAGCCCAACTGCACAATCTGCGGGCCACGGAAAAAGAGTTGCTGGCCCTGCTGGCGGAGATACGTCAAAAGCCCACTGCTACCGCAGAGGATATTCTAGCCGTCTACCGCAGCCTGACGGAGATTCGCGGGGAAATTGAGATCCTGCAAGGACGTAAGAATCTGCTGGACAACCAAATCGGCTTCTCTACCATACAGGTGGACCTGATCCCGGATGCCATCAACCGGCCGATCGTTGAGGAACGCTGGAATGTAACTAGGCCGGTGCGGAATGCACTGCGGGCCCTGGTGAACTCACTGCAGGGGTTGGCAACAGCCCTGATCTGGGTGCTCCTATACCTGACGCCGCTCCTGCTTCTGTTTTTACTCCCGCTGGTGGTTGTGGCCTGGCTGGTGCGGTTGTGGCTACGTCGTCGCCTGCACATGAAGAAAATACAATAGCCCTGTGCCAGCACTTAGCCCTTCAATGCCCCGAAGGTCAAGCCACCGGTGATGTACTTCTCCAAAGCCATGCCGGCAACGACCACCGGGATAACACTGACGAGAGAGATGGCACTCATGTTCCACCATTCGGTGTAGCCGGTCTGGCTGACCTGCATAGTCATGAACAGTGGAATCGTGATCGACTCCCGGAAGGTCAGGGTGAGGGCAACTAGGTATTCGTTCCAGGCCCCGATGAGGGAGAGGACAAACACAGCCACGAGACCCGGCGCGGCCAGGGGCATGGCAATACGGAAGAGAACCCCCAGGCGGTTGGCCCCATCGATCATCGCGCTCTCCTCGATCTCGACCGGCAACCCTTCAAAGAAATCCCGCATAACCCAGACGATAAAAGGAATGGCTCCGCTGCTGTAAACGATAATCAAGGCCGTTCGGGTGTCAAGGAGCTTCAACTCCCGGAACATGACCAGAAAGGCGAGGATGAACAACGCGCCCGGGAACATGCGTTGGGACATGAAGCCCAGGACGATAGAGTTGTTGCGGCCGCCATAGTCAAAGCGGGCCAGAGCATAACCGGCACTGGAGCCGATGACCAGCGCGATCGCCGAAGAGACGAACGCGACGACCACACTGTTCATAAATGGATCGAGAAACCAAGTGAGCCGGTCCACAAACAAATAGCGCCAAGCATGCAGCCCTGGTTGAAAATCAATGAATGGCAGATATGTCGCCCGAATCGACATATCAATGGGGTTCTTAAAGGATGTGATCACCACCCAATACATGGGGAAGAGCAGAACGAACGACCAAAAGACTAGAATGCCATAGGAGACAATCCTGCGAAACCGTTTCTGTGCGTGAAGTCCCATCATTCTTTCCCCATCGCCCTTCTTGTCAAGACCAGATATGCGCCGCCGAAGATCAGTAACACCAATAAGAGAAAATAGGCCTGGCTGCTGCCGAAGGCCAGATCCCCCCCCTTGACACCAGTGCGATAGATGGCCAATGTCACCGATTCGGTGGCCTGGCCCGGGCCCCCACCGGTGAGAACCATAATGATATCCACGACTTTGAAGGCATCAATAATACGGATCAGCAAGGCTGTCATGGTAATCGGCATGATCAGGGGAACGGTGATACGCCAGAACGCCTGCAACTGATTGGCCCCATCCACCCGCGCCGCCTCATGCAGGTCCGGTGGTACGCCCTGCAGAGCCGCCAGTAGCATCAGAATCATAAAGGAACTCCACTGCCAGACATCAATCACCATGAGCGCAATCATCGCCCAAGTGGGGCTGGTCAGCCACGGGATGCCCTCAAACCCGAGGCCGCGCAGGATTTCATTGATGGGCCCGATATCCTCCTGAAACAGCATGCGCCCGACGATAAATGATACCACGACCGGACTGACCATCAGTGGCATCAAGAACCAAGTACGGAACAGCTTTTGGCCACGGGTGATGTTATTCAGTGCCAGCGCGATCACCAGACCGATAATGAGCTGGGTCGGGACAACGCCCAACATAAAGACCACTGTATTGCGAGCCGTGCGCCAGAAGGAACGATTGGCCAACAGCTTTTCGAAATTCGCCAGGCCGACAAATTTCGTGTCTACGCCGATGCGGAAGAGGTGCAGATCTGTGAACGCGGCGTAGAGGGTCCAGAGCACAGGGATCGCCAGCAGAACGACAATGATGGCGACGGCCGGCAGCAGAAAAATCCACTTCCAGATGTTGTCCCGAATCTCAAAGCGAGAGCGTTTCGGGAAGCCAGCTACAAAGGGACGGGGCGAGGCGTTGCGGGTTTCAGTTGCCATAAGTACGCATTCGACTCCACTACATTCTGTGGCAGATAGGCACACCAGCTAGCTCTGCCGGCTGTGATGCAACAAAGAGAACGGCCGGAGATGGAGAGGCCGACGCAGCCCCCCATCTCCTACGCGCGGATAGACCGTCTCCGTTATTGGCCCAAGGTGCGGGCATACAGTTCTGCCTGGTGCTGCAAGCCACCCATCCGCTCACTGACCTCGTTGAACGCGGCCGCGACTTCGTCCAGCGCGTCCTGAGGTGAAAGTTCGTTCGCCAAAGCCTTTGAGATGCCCAGCTCCAATGCGTCACGATACTGCACCCAACCACCAAAGGCCTGGTCCGTGACAGCGTTGGGATGGTCCAACGTCTCCCCGGCCGCGTTCAGATAGTCGAGTGCCACTTCCTCGCCCAGTTCCAACGGACCGTTGGCGAACTCGTCTACCGCTTCCATCTGGCTGAAGCGATAAGGGCTGGCCCCAGTCAGATTGGTGACGAACCACAGCCCGCTCTCCGGCTTTGTCAGATGAGTGACGAACCCCCATACTGCATCGTAGGCTAGATCGTCCACCTGGGAAGAGACAGCGATCACCCAGCCGCCGAAAGCATGGAAAGGCGCATGGCTGGGTGTATCAAAGTAATCCCATTCGCCAGTCTGGGAGTTCCAAACTTCGTGAGAGCCGGGCAGAATGTTGTAACCCTGCTTGCCCTGAATAATGGAACTCTCCCCTTGGGCCGCGGACGTGACCGCATCCCAGTTGTACGTTTGGACGATGCGCCCACCATTCATGGCGTTGAGTGAATCACCATAGGTGAAGTTGGTACCCCCGGGCGGAGCCCAGTTCTGCATCTCTTCGACCCATTCGGTTAAGGCGCGTACAAATCCAGGGTTGTTGACCCGGGCCTCGCCGGTCTTCAGATCGATGAAGTAGGCCGGGTCGTCAGGGTGCTTGGCGTAAGCGGTGGCACGCGAGTTGAAGCCCCACCAGAGGGTGTCGCCCCGTTTGGTCATACAACCTGCGCCGAAGTCATCTTCCTCGCCGTTGTCGTTCCAATCCCAACCGCTAAAGAACTCACAGATATTTCGCCACTGCTCCCAAGTCTCCGCACCGGTTTCAGGCGACAACTCATAGCCGTATGTGTCTACAAAGCGGCTGTTGATCTCCTCATCGGCGAATAGATCCTTACGGAAGGAATAGTAGTGGATGTCGCCATCATAGGGCAGGGCATAGATGTTCCCTTCCCAAGAAAGCGTGTTGACGATACCCGGTAGGACATCATCGAAATCAATCGCTTCTAGCACATCATCCGGCACCTGCTGCAATGCACCAGCATTGATCACATCGGCGCGGGCGTTGCTGGGGAACTGGAAGATATCTGCTAGGTAGGTGTCGGTGGCCACGGACTGCATGATTTTGTCGGTCAGATCCTGTTGGCCAAACGCGCCCCGCTCCAATTTGTAGCCGTTTTCCTCAACCCACGGCAACATGAATTGCTCAACCCGGGCCCCCATGCCATCCAGCCCGGCATAGCGGATGACGATCGTTTCCATTGACACGGCAGCTTCCCCACCGCCCATCTGTGGCGCGGCCGGCGGAGCACAGGCAGCTAGGGCCGCGACACCGGCTGTACCAGCGGCCAACCGGAGAAATTCACGCCTACTCAATCGACTCTGCATCGTTTTGCCTCCTTGGCAAAGGTAAATATGGATACGTCTCTATACGCGAAACGCTCACGATTTCTAAGAGCATGAAAAGTATAGAGCAAAATGCCGCAAAATGCCAACTTGAGGATAGACGTATCAACAACCTTTTGTCTGCCTCAGGATTTAGCAGATTATCAGGAATATACCAAGGTATTGGGATGACCACATGTGGGTTCTGTCCTGTTCATCCTTCGTACCCTGATTCAATAGTTGAATCTTCTACCCTGAGATTGTATACTACGGCGCAGATTCAGTAACGATCTGTACACAAGGAGAGGCTGATGCAATATGTGAATTTCGGAACCGCAGGCGTGAAGGTATCCCGTGTAGCCTTGGGGTTGGGCCTACGCGGGCAGGGCGATGAAAAAGAGGCGAGACATCTGGTTGCCGCTGCCTTGGACCGGGGGATCAATCTGTTTGACTGTGCCAATATTTATGGCCTGCTGGACGACCGGCGCAATCGTGGCACATCAGAAAGAGTACTGGGTAAGGCACTCAAGGGGCAACGGGATGAGGTTATCATTACGTCAAAGGTCTTCGGTAGCATTGGCCCCAGCCCCAATGACAGCGGCCTCTCCCGGTATCACATCCTGCGAGAGGTGGAACGCTCGTTGCAGAGGCTGGACACCGACCGCATCGATGTCTACCTGCTGCACGGGCGGGATACATGCACGCCGCAGGAAGAGACATTCCGCGCGTTGGATACCCTCGTACAGCAGGGAAAGATCCGCTATGTAGGCATCTGCAATCACCAAGCCTGGCAGGTGGTGCAGGCCCTGCGGGTACAGGACCATATCAACGCCACGCCGTTGATTACGCTACAGAATCCCTATAATCTGCTCAACCGCGCCCTAGAGCGGGAGATCTTTCCCATGGTGGCGGAGATGGGCTTAGGGCTGATGGCGTACAGCCCACTAGGGGTCGGCCTGCTCAGTGGCGCGTACCAGCCCAATTCTCTGCCGCAGGCGAATAGCCTATGGGGTGGCCGGCGCCGGCATGCCTTTCAGGAGGTGGTGAAGGACCGAGTCGCGGACGTGGTCGCGGCGGTCATGGCCGTGGCCGAGCGGCTGAACGCCACGCCCGCGCAGGTAGCCCAAGCATGGATTCTTTCCCATCAGGAAGTGACGTGCATTATCTCCGGCGCGGACGTCGCTTCACAGATTGAAGACACGGCCGCGGCCGTGGATCTGACATTGCCGGCCGAGGAGACCGAGCGGCTCAACCAAGTCTCCAGCGGCCTGCAAACGGTCCTCGATGGCTCAATCTTTGAGCCAGACCGCTAACGCGATGGAACGCTTTACTCGTCCCCTATTCATCTTTTGCTTCCTCAAACAGCATCTGTTGGGCCGACTTGGGGGCTTCCACATAGCCCCCACCGGATTCAAAGGCCAGCCTCTGCAGTGCGCCCTGATGGAACTCTGGTACAATCTCAAAGCCGATGAAATATCTGTTGAGTCTCTGTGCAGCGACAGCAGTAGTTCCGCTTCCCATGAACGGGTCAAGCACAACCTGCTCTTCCCTAGTTGTCAACTTGAGCAGAAATTCAATGAGTTTCAACGGCTTTTGGGCCTCATGGATTCTGTGCTCACCTTTTTGGAACCCAAATTCTAAGAGATTTGTTGGGTTCGTGCCATGGATCTGGCATGCATCTAGGTTCATTGCCCCCACGCCGTGTTCTAGGATGTTGTCAGTAATGGTGCTGCCGATCTGATAAGGCTTGATGAACCAAGCTATCGGCTCATATACAGGTGCAAGGTTCCCGAGACGCCAACCATACCACGCGGCGGCCTGTTCCTCTAATCCGCGTCGTTCAAAGACAATACTTACTCTCTGGGCCCGATGGTGCGCCGCCCCTTTCTTCCAAGCTAGGATATCCTTCAGCAGAAAACCGCTGTCTTCAAAAGCGTTAATGATCCGGTGTATAGTACGACGTGCGCCGAACACGAAGAGGGATGCACCGTTCTTCATTTTCGGCAAAACCATTTCGGCCCAGCTCTGACACCACTGCTGATATTCTCGTCCGCTGTTTCTGTCCGCCTGTGACCATCCATTGATCGGCTTACCCCGTCTCTTAAAGGCAGTCTTCCCAACTTGAGCTGGCGATTGCCCCAACAGTGCCGAGTTCCTGTTGTTATGTAAAACATCCCAATCATCCAGATTAATTCCATATGGAATATCCGAAAGAAAAAGGTCAATACTATTCTCCGTCAGATGTGGAATATAGTCTCGGCAGTCTCCTAGTGTAATCTTATCTAAATACGCTTCGTTCATGCTGGCCATCACTCCAAGGTAAGAATCCTGTTCTCGGCAACTGATTGAATAGATTGAATTTTATTGTTATCCAGTACTTTCGGTTCTCCACTTGCTCTTTGGGAATCACCACAATTTTCATATTAACCCATAGTATAGATAGGTGGTATCTTGCAATCAGATAAGATGTTCAATGTCAATACCGCCCCACTTGTCACAAAGGTATTCAGCAACGAGACGTCTGTGACAATGGTGGGGTTGGTGCTCACTGCACAGAAGGCAGGCATTGGCAAAGAGTTCAGGTTTGAAGGCTTCTTCGATCTTGCGAGAAGCCATGAGATCACGAAAATCTCGCTCATAGATTTCCCACGGACCCTTTTGTTTCTTGTACGCATTCAGGATATCTTGCGTGGGTGCAAGTTCCGGCAGATGCAGGTAGTCAATCTTTCCGATTTCTCGCAGAAAATACTGGAGATCGTCCCTCTTCGCAAAACCAGAGAGCTGCGAGCGGTTGTTTAAGCGAGTATCAACCAACCTACACACCCCTGCCTCTTTGAGTTTGGTAAAGAACATTTCGGCACTCTTCTGGGTAAAGCCGATGGTGAAGAGTTTCATATCTGCTCCATTTTGATCAGGATCTACAGGAGTATAGCTAGAGATTGAGAGTGAGAGAATCCTGATTCGATTGTGATTCTTCACGACCTTCTGTATGGATAATCTCCTCATATTGTCTTTGATCTTGAGTCTCTTGTAGAAGGGTTATACCCCTCCTCTAGCTGCGCCGCGATCTGTTGAAACTCATGCTCACTGAAAACAAAACGAAAGATGCCGCGTGCAGGGCCCTCACCCACCTTTTTGGGGCCAACAGCACTGAAGGCAGCCGCCAGAATCTCCAACACTTGTTGCTTATACCTGGTGTCAGGGTTGCCGCGCAGATGTTCGCCTTTTGTCTCAAAAATCAACAGGCGCGGCACCCCAGCGATTGCAGCAGCCATGGCAATAAAGTCAGGGTAAATGCGCTCCTGTTTCCAGCCCTGCACGTAATATTCGCCCTGTTGACGCACCGCCACCCGATGCCACCAGCGCAAGGCCTTTTCCTCATCCAAGTAGTAGGCAAATTTCTTTTCCAATTCAGAATCAAACTGCTGCTCGAATAGCGGCTCAAATAGGCTTAATTGCAAGGGCTCGCCATACCTTTTCAAGAACGGCTTATCATCGGCGCGCACATGGATCGTGTAGTTCTCTACCATACGGTAGTTCAGTTGGCCAGCCTCTAAGTCAAAGCGGATGTCGCCATTACGCAATTTGTCACGAAAGCACTGCTGCGCCTGCTTTTCCACTTCCTGTTTCACATGCTCCCGCAACATGTAGGCGAAATAGGCGCGGCGGTCATAGATATCACTGTCAGTGTGGCCGTCCTTTTTGAGCCGTTCACACATGCGCTGTGCAAGACGCGCGGCCTGCCATTGGTTCGGGACAATATCAGACAGACGGCGTGCGAAGTCAGATAGTTTCACAGTTTTGTCAATATAGGGCTCTTGCTCGGCATGGTAAATGGGCAGTGTGTCATCTATATCAACCGTTGCCGATTGCTGTGTAACCCTATCGGGCGCAGATGCTTGCGGGTCGGGCGGTTCGAGTGCTGCCCAATCAATATGCGGCAGGATATGACACTGATACTCTAGCTTCATCCAACCGTTGCCATGCCGATGGAGTACCAGCGGCAGAAAGATATCTTGCCCCCGAAACTGCTGGCGTCGTTGCACGCTTTTGAGCTGCACCTCACCCAGTTGCTGTGAACCCAAAGTCGTTGACGCGCCCATCACTTCATCACCCAAGCCCGTCAGCCCTTCCGCTTCCAGCCCTGCCTTGACCTGCTCAACCACCGCGTACACGTCTGTGTTATTGCAATAGACATAACACTGATTCAGTGCTTCTCTCTCAGTGAGCTGTGCGTGAGGTTGTCGCATCACTCGCCCTACCAGTTGCGTAATCGCCCGTTGCGCCTGCGTATTGTCCAACATCACCAACAGATAGGCGAAAGGACAATCCCACCCTTCCATCAGGGCCGATTTGGTGATGATCCAGCGCACTGGGGACAGTGTAGAGAGCAGATTCTCTCGCCCAAGTTCGTCATTTTCCGCGGATTTGACGCGAATGGCAGCAGCAGACTCGCCTAAGTTCTGTATGAGATACTCGCGTACATCCTCGGCATGAATCCGCTCACCATCGCGTTGTGATTTGCCTGTTCTCTCAACTCGCACGATTGCAATAGGACGGACATAACGCCCTGTGTTGTTCTCCAGTGCCTTAGCCTCGGCTGCAAGCCGTTCAAGTTCATCAGCCGCCTGACTTAACGTATCTTGCCATTCGGCATTGGGAAAGGATGTTACCTGCACCGGCAACTTGATCATCTCTTCTTTTTTTAGGTCTGGGCCTTCGATATCAACTAGCAGATTGCTAATGCCACGGTTCGGGGTCGCGGAGAGTTCAAGAATGAGGGAGGGGTTAATACGGCTGACCGAGCGGGCGAATTCTTCGTTGGCAGCCCTCTTTTTCGCGCCATACGCTTTATGCGCTTCGTCAAGAACAACCACAGGACGCAGTATTTTGAACACGTTAAACAGACTATGTTTGACGGGGCCGCCCTCAGCATGCCTTTCCAAGTCGGGATATTCGTATATCATGCGGGCATCGCCGAAGAGATCATCACTGTCAGGGAAAAAGCTCGGGTAACGCCCTGAATCACGAAACATACGCAGAAACTCTTTGCCCTTACGTCGGTTCGCAGCCGGCAACATCAGCAACATGACGCACAGGTAATTGGCGATATCGTCCCTGTTGAACGGATTCTCCTTTTCCAACAGTTTGACGCGCCCGGCACTCGCCCTCTCCAACATCTGCCGATACGGATGTTCCCGATTCCACAAGGCGGCCTTCGTCTGCACGTAAATCGCCTTGCTCGGCACAACCCACAAGGTCAGCCCTGTCTGCCGGTTGAGCCGTTCCAAAGCAGCTGCCGCCAGTAAGGTTTTGCCGCCGCCCGTTGGCACTTTGAAGCAGATATGGGGGATCGGGCGCTTGGCCTCATCGGTGCGGTCAATGTATGCGCCAGCACTTTCCGCAACATCACCAGCTGTTTTCAACGCATCCCAGGCAGTTTTGGGATAGTTGCGGAGCGCGTCGGGAATCTCGCCCGCGGCCTCTGGCCATGCATCAAGCGCAATCTTTGACTGATTGTGTGCCTCTTCCAGGGCCTCCAACCAACGGCTAAAGGCCTCAAGCGCGTTACGCTGATAGATTTTCAATTCCATCATATCAGTCTCTATTTATCCCGTGTGTAAGGCGTAGGGGAGTTGACAGAATGTAATGCCCATCTCCGTCAATGTACGCTGGGACATATACTTGCCCGACGCATATACGACCGCTTTTCTCCCACCACTTACCCGGCTGATACGCTGCGCTCTCTCCATGTCTAGCATCGCCCCAGCACTGCTTACATAGGCAAGATCCGGCTTGTACAGCAGATAGTAGTCGGTCTTGGCAGCGCGGTAGAAGAGCCCTTCCCTGTTTTGTGGCTTCAGGGCGTCTACCCCAACCGAAACACCCGATGTCGTATACAGCAGATGAGCAGCCAGTGATTCATACGGCGGCAATCCATCCCCTGTGAGCATCCCTTCTATCTCTATCGGTTCGCCCAAGGTGCAGTAGGTGAACGAGCCACCCAAGCCCTCTCGCAGAGACGCATCCCGGGCATCGGGAACGCCATTGATGACACGCCGCACACGCTCGGCCGTGATGGTATGCGCGTACTCCTCGCACTCAATGAGGATAAACCTGCGGTTGCCGCCATCTTCCTTGTTCAGAGCGAGGACAGCATGGGCTGTGGTGCCGGAGCCGGCGAATGAATCAAGGATGATGGCATGTTCATCACCTGCAGTCGCGTAATGGATCACTCGTTTTACCAAATCTGTGCGTTTTGGATTTTCCAAGTCAATCCCTACTGTTTTTGTTAAAGACGAAGATTCATTAACAATCATATCCGTCCACAGTGAACTCAATATGCGTTTGTCCGACGGAGGGATGTAATGCTCCGGCCGATTGCTCGCAGACATTCGCAATAAATCAGGTTTTTGCGGTGATTGTGCAAACCAATACTCATCAATTTCAGGTTGACTTGGGGCAGGCCCGCATTCTTCCAGCAGACGTTCATAATTTTCTAGGGCCGCTATGCTTCTTTCTTTACTCCATCTCCATTGACCATTTTCCGGGGTTATTCCCATCAATTCATATCGCATTGTTGGCCGGTCGGTGCCGCGCCAATGATTGTTCCAGCGTCCTATCATATCATCAGTTTTGATGGTCAGATGATGAAATTTTGTATCAGGAGATCTGCTGAAGAAGAGTATGTATTCCGCACCGATATTCAGACGGTCTACGTATTCAAATTGGGCTTGAACGTTTTTTACACCACGGCGGATAGAGATTATATTTCTAAAATTCTCTTCTCCAAAGATCTCATCCAGCAGCATCCGCAAATGGTGCTGTTCGTTGTCATCTATGGAGATAAAGATCACTCCATCATCAGCAAGCAGCTCCCGTAACAAATGCAGCCTCGGCCACATCATACACAACCATTTGTCATGTCGCTCCAGGTCCTCGTTGTCTACCACTCCCTGCTCTTCAAACCAGCTTCGCATGAGCGGGCTGTTCACATTGTCATTATAGACCCAGCCCTCGTTGCCAGTATTGTACGGCGGATCAATGTAGATGCACTTGACCCCCCCAGCATAGCGGGGCAATAATGCTTTGAGAGCCTGTAGGTTATCACCATGGATGATGAGGTTGTCGTCGCTGCCGCCCGCGTTGCAGGAGCGGCTCTCGTCAGGAATGAGCGGACGGTACGGGACGCTGAGGTGATGCGCGTAGATATGTTGTTTCCCTTTGAATTCAAGCGTAGGCATGGACCTGTTTCTCGTTGTGCTTATCTCGTGTGCAAGGCGTAGGGAAGTTGACAGAATGTAATGCCCATCTCCGTCAATGTACGCTGGGACATATACTTGCCCGACGCATATACGACAGCCTTTCTCCCACCACTTACCCGGCCGATGCGCTGCGCTCTCTCCATGTCTAACATCGCCCTAGCACTGCTTACATAGGCCAGATCCGGCTTGTACAGTAGATAGTAGTCGGTCTTGGCAGCACTGTAGAAGAGCCCCTCCCTGTTTTGCGGCTTCAGGGCGTCCACCCCAACAGAAACACCCGATGTCGTATACAGCAGATGAGCAGCCAGTGATTCATACGGCGGCAATCCATCCCCCGTGAGCATCCCTTCTATCTCTAGCGGTTCGCCCAAGGTGCAGTAGGTGAACGAGCCACCCAAGCCTGCGCGCAGAGACGCATCTCGGGCATCGGGAATTCCATTGATGACACGCCGCACACGCTCGGCCGTGATGGTATGCGCGTACTCCTCGCATTCAATGAGGATAAACCTGCGGTTGCCGCCATCTTCCTTGTTCAGAGCGAGGACAGCATGGGCTGTTGTGCCTGAACCAGCGAATGAATCCAGTACCATATCGTTGGGACCGACATTTGCGACTCGAATCATTCGTTCAATTAGTTTGCTTCCCTTTGGATTGGCAAAGACACCCTTTCCGAAAATAGACGATACTTCCTCATTGGATTCATGGGTATTTCCCACCGACTGATAGTCCCACATGGAACCAACAGTCTTGCCTCCCTTGACTTCTGAAAGATATGTCTTTTTATTTGGCTGTGCCTTTCCGTTCTTGCCGAACCATAGCTGTCCGTCTTCATAAAGCTCAAGCAGTCTAGTTTGGTTAAATCGTGGAAATCTCCCTGCTGGGCACTCCCATGTCCCCCCATTTGAGAATGTTATTGAATATCTGTCACTATCCCTTCCGCTCTTGGCATGCAACGGGGTAGCCTTCCAAGCTCCTCTCAGATCGTCATCTGGATTCTTGTATGATTTGTTCATCTGTTCCGTTCTAGGAAGGAGCCCTATATCAAATGAGTCGGCAGATTTTGCGTAGAACAGAATATTTTCATGCTGCTTTGAGACATGTTTCGCGTCGTTTGATAATGTGTATTTAGACCACCAAGCGATGTCGGCTATAAAATTCTCCTCCCCAAAGATCTCATCCAGCAGCATCCGCAGATGATGGTGTTCGTTGTCATCTATGGAGATAAAGATCACTCCATCATCAGCAAGCAGCTCCCGTAACAAATGCAGCCTCGGCCACATCATACACAGCCATTTGTCATGTCGCTCCAGGTCCTCGTTGTCTACCACTCCCTGCTCTTCAAACCAGCTTCGCATGAGCGGGCTGTTCACATTGTCATTATAGACCCAGCCCTCATTGCCAGTATTGTACGGCGGATCAATGTAGATGCACTTGACCCGCCCAGCATAGCGGGGCAATAATGCTTTAAGGGCCTGTAGGTTATCCCCATGGATGATGAGGTTGTCGTCGCTGCCGATTGCATTGCAGGAGCGTCTTTCATCAGGAATGAGCGGACGGTACGGAACGCTGAGGTGATGCGCGTAGATATGTTGCTTCCCTTTGAATTCAAGCGTGGGCATGGACCTGTTTCTCGTTGTGCTTATCTCGCATGTAAGGCATAGGGGAGTTGACAGAATGTAATGCCCATCTCCGTCAATGTACGCTGGGACATATACTTGCCCGACGCATATACGACAGCCTTTCTCCCACCACTTACCCGGCTGATGCGCTGCGCTCTCTCCATGTCTAGCATCGCCCCAGCACTGCTTACATAGGCCAGATCCGGCTTGTACAGCAGATAGTAGTCGGTCTTGGCAGCGCGGTAGAAGAGCCCTTCCCTGTTTTGCGGCTTCAGGACGTCCACCCCAACAGAAACACCCGATGTCGTATACAGCAGATGAGCAGCCAATGATTCATACGGCGGCAATCCATCCCCCGTGAGCATCCCTTCTATCTCTAGCGGTTCGCCCAAGGTGCAGTAGGTGAACGAGCCACCCAAGCCCTCTCGCAGAGACGCATCCCGGGCATCGGGAATTCCATTGATGACACGCCGCACACGCTCGGCCGTGATGGTATGCGCGTACTCCTCGCATTCAATGAGGATAAACCTGCGGTTGCCGCCATCTTCCTTGTTGAGAGCGAGGACAGCATGGGCTGTTGTGCCTGAACCAGCGAACGAGTCGAGGATGATTGAGGCAGGGTTGCTTGATGCACCATCGGCAAGCTCTATCAAGTTCCGAATCAATTTTGTCGGTTTCGGATTGTTGAACTCAAGGGCTGTGCTTTGGAAAACCGCTTGCAGTTGCTTTGTCCCCCCGTCTGTAGTCCCCGCCACATCCGCCAACATTAAATCAATTGGGACAATTCCTTTTTCCTCTGATTCACTGAGAAAATTTTTGAGACGAGGATAGCGCAAACTCCCGTTCACGCCCCACCAAAGTCTGTTTTCTTTACTATGCTTCTCATATGTACTCTGGCTATACTTCCAAGCATGGGTTGGATGAGTGACTACTGCCCCTGTATGTGGATTCACTAGCTCGTACACTAGATTTGGACGCTGTGCCTTGGTCGCAGGATTGACATACGAGCTAGACACCCAACTGCCACGCGGGTCATCATCAGGATTAGAATATGTTGCATTCAGTTTTTCATTCCGCTTGACCCGAATGTGAGAAATACTGTTGGATTTTCTATAGACAATGACATGCTCACGTTGGTTTGAAAATAGTTTGGCGTTGTTGCTCCTGCCATAGCGATGTTGCCATATGATGTCCGCGAGAAAGTTCTCTTCCCCAAAGATCTCGTCCAGCATCATCCGCAAATGGTGCTGTTCATTGTCATCTATGGAGATAAAGATCACCCCATCATCGGCAAGTAGTTCCCGTAACAAATGCAGCCTCGGCCACATCATACACAGCCATTTGTCATGTCGCTCCAGGTCCTCGTTGTCTACCACTCCCTGCTCTTCAAACCAGCTTCGCATGAGCGGGCTGTTCACATTGTCATTATAGACCCAGCCCTCGTTGCCAGTATTGTACGGCGGATCAATGTAAATGCACTTGACCCGCCCAACATAGCGGGGCAATAATGCTTTGAGGGCCTGTAGGTTATCACCATGGATGATGAGGTTGTCGTCGCTGTCGATAGTGTTGCAGGAGCGGCTTTCATCAGGGATGAGCGGACGGTACGGGACGCTGAGATGATGCGCGTAGATATGTTGCTTCCCTTTGAATTCAAGCGTAGGCATGGGCCACCCCCCATTTGAATCGTCAAGGCAAGCGAACGGTACCTGCAATTACACCACCACAGCCATGCCTTCAGTGCCGCTGTCGGCCGCGCCGGAGAGCGCACCGGTCTGCGGGTCAATATAGACAGCATGGACCAGGGCCAAGCCCCCATGGCTGTATGGGATATGGATGGCTGCATGGCGTTTATTCACCTCATCCAGCACCCAAATCGGAATACGCCGCTGACAGCGGATGGCATGCAGTTGGCAGTCAAAACGGGGAGCATGCAGTGCCTGGTCGATGCTCATGCCGAAGTCGATGACATTTAGAATTACCTGCAACACCGAGGTGATGATGCGGGTCGCGCCCGGCGCGCCCAATACCAATAATGGCTTCTGGGCCTGGGAATCGCCGTTCTGATAGACGATGGTCGGGGTCATCCCGGTCGTGCGCCCTTTGCCCGGGGCAATGGAATTGGGATGACCGGGCATAGGATGGAAGTTGATCATTGAATTGTTGTACATAAAGCCCAGCCCTGGCGTGATGACGCCCGACGATGCGCCCAGAGAATGGGTCAGCGCAATACTGTTGCCGGCATCGTCTACAACCGTGACATGGGTCGTGTGGGGGGATTCCACAGGCGAGGGGGACGGTTCAATGAGCTTGCCAGCATCGATCTGTTCCCGCCAATAGGCCGCACGCTCCTGTGACATCATCCACGCCAATGGCACATCCTCAAAGGCAGAGTCGGCCATGTACGGATTGCGGTCCGTGAAGGCCGCTTTCATCGCCAACCCGACCGTATAAATGTAATCAGGCGAATTGTGGCCCATGCCCGCCAGATCGTACCCTTCCAAGATATTGAGGATAGCGACTAAGGTCGCGCCGCCATGGGGTGGGGCCGAGCTCGTGAGGACATGCCCCCGGTAGCGACCGGTCACGGAGATGTCTTCACGCAATTCATACTGTCTGAAATCCTGCCGGGTGACGAAGCTGCCATTGGCCTCTAGATCAGCGGCTATTCGTTCCATCAGCTCACCCTGATAGAAACTCTCTGTTCCATGTCTAGCGATTTGACGCAGGGACGCGGCGTAGTCTGGATTGTAGATCCTTTGGCCGATGTCATAGGTCTCACCGTCCGCGCGCAAGTAGATGCGGCGAGCCTCCGGGTTGCTGTCAATATAGTCCCGCAGACTCATCCCCTCCTGATACTTGCATGGATGTTTCCAGCCGCTGGCTAATCCATGGGTCACTACAAATCCATCTTCGGCAATCCGGATGGCCGGCTGCGCGGCCTGCCCCCAGTCGATAGTTCCCCAGCGGTCAAGCAGCAAGGCCAGCATCTTGACAGTGCCCGGCGTGCAGATAGAAGTATAGCCGACCTCATTGACATTTCCTTCCAGAAAGTAACCCCAACCTTCGGGATTGGGACGAATGACTTTGTCTACCCACATATCGGCCCGTACATGTGTCCCGGCCAACGCGGGCGCGTCCATGCCCACAGAGCCTCTCTCCCCGGCCAGGTGTAAATTGACCAGCGCATAGCCGCCGAGACCGCACATCTGCGGACTCACGACAGCTTGCACCAAGGCAGCGGTGACAGCGGCATCAATGGCATTGCCGCCGGACATCAGGGTACGGGCCCCGGCTTCCACAGCGGCCGGTTGAGGGGCTGAGATTGCAGAAGGCATTGGAATGGCTCCTATTCTACGAGTGATGAGCAGTACATTCGTGGACGATAAAATACCTGGGGCCTTTGATGGCCCCAGGAATCATAGGGGGTTATTTACAAAGCACTGACCAGCCGGATATTGGTTGCGGTCAGTTCGCTTTCGTCCCGTTCCGACGGAATGAGCCGAAACTCAAAGACATGATCCCGGCTCGGAAGGAAATCCTTCACAGAACTATCCAGCATCATTGAAAAATGAAAAAATGCGCTTTCGTAGGGTGAATCAATGCTCTTGCGTTTGTCCACCAGCCATAGATGCGGGGATACTTTTGTCAGAAAGCGCATATAGCCGAAGCCTTTGTCTTCGTTGTAGTAGTAACACCAGCCACGTACCACAGAATCGGGTTGGCCCCATTCAGACCCACCACCATTCGGTGCTGGAAGGAGATTGGGGATTAGATAGCCGGACATGAACAGGTCCACTTCCTGGCGCAGATTGGCCGACACATTGTCAAAGGCCACGACCTCCACCCGGCAGCCTTTGTTCTGCAGGGCCCGCACCACCTGGACGAAATCCCCATCACCGGTAGCAATCAGGACTCTGTCGAGATTTTCGGATTGGAGCAGCGCGTCCACCGCCAGGTCCAAATCAGAATTGGCCTTAGCATAGCGGTTGCCGGACTCATCCTCAAACCAGCGCACGCGCTTGATAATCACCTTGTACCCGAGATCCCGCAACGCGGAGTGGAAGCGGAGGGCCCCCGTGCGGTATTCAAAATCCCATTGGGCCCGTTCGGCGTCATGGGTCACATAGGTATTCAGGCGTACTGGTTCGCCCTGGTCCCGACAGGCAAATTCACGCAAAATATCATACTGCATACGAGAACCGCCATTGCGATAGATGTTGGCAGCATCAACATAAACGCCGACCTTAGAAAACGATTGATGCATTGTCATAGAAGCTCCTTTGTCATAGGTAAGCAGTAAACTACGCAGGATAAAATCAATTCTGAACGTCCTAAGTATACAGCCTTTTGCCAGTCTATACGAATGATCTATAAGGGCGAGCGGATAGATTCTTGTATATCTGCTGATTTCAGGTAAAATATGGTCATTCTAGCAACTCTTACCCTCGCGTCTCGCTTCAACAAGGGAGCAGCAATGCGACAAGCACTCTTGACGTTTTCCCGTTTCATCGACAGTATCTCGGAATGGGTTGGAAAGCTGTCGATGATTCTTGTCATCATTACGGTCGTGGTCGGATTTTATAATGTGTTGGTGCGCTATATCGGACAGTTCGTCGGCGCGCAATTGTCCTCAAATCTTTTCATTGAAATGCAATGGTATCTGTATTCTCTCGTCTTTTTCCTGGGCTTTGCCTATATCTTGAAGCATGGTATCAATGTACGGGTCGATTTCATCTATGCGAATTGGCCCAAGAAACGCAAAGCTCTGCTGGACTTCTGGGGCCATCTCTTGTTGCTGATCCCCTTTTGCATCATCGGCATTTGGGTGTCCATCAATCCGGTGCTGACCTCCTGGCGGCAGTGGGAGCTGTCCCCTGACCCCAGCGGGTTGCCCCGTGCGCCCTTAAAGACAATGATCATCGTCACCTTTGCCCTGCTGCTTGTACAGACGATCTCCGAACTGATCAAGCTGTATGTAGTGTTAAAAGGGGAGGAGATCGAAGGCGGAGAACGCCCAGATTACGCAGGCTTTACGCCTCAAGTAAAGGACCAGCAGCACTAAGCAATCACTGCAGTTTCTCGTTGCCTGCGTAACTCGAACGTACTACCCACCATCCAAAAAGGATTTCCTATGGGTCTGGAATGGCTTGCCATTGTCATGTTCATTCTGTTTTTTGTTTTGATTCTCTATGGATATCCGGTTGCCTTTTCCTTCGCCGGCACCGCCCTTGTCTTTATGCTGATCGGCTGGGCTATGGGTATCTTCAATATGAACTGGCTCAAACTGCTGCCCAACCGCTGGTTCGGGACCATGTCGGATTTTACCCTTCTAGCGATTGTGTACTTCGTTTTTATGGGCGCGATCTTTGAAAAATCCGGCTTGGCCGAACGGCTGCTCACGACCGTTGGCATTCTGCTCGGCTCCATGCGGGGCGGGCTGGCCCTGGCCGTTGTGCTGGTGGGGACTCTTCTAGCCGCCGCGACAGGTGTCGTCGCCGCAACAGTCATTGTCATGGGGCTGCTGTCTCTGCCGATTATGGTACGATACGGCTATAATCATCAACTGGCAAGCGGTATTATTACCGCATCCGGCACAATGGCCCAACTGTTGCCGCCCAGTCTGGTGCTGGTCGTGTTAAGTGATCAGATCGGCGTGGGGGTAGGTGATCTTTTTCTGGGCGCATTAATCCCCGGCCTAATCCTCGCCGGCCTCTACGCTCTGTATGTCCTATTCATCGCCCTCGTTCGTCCCCAAGATGCACCCGCCTTGCCGCCCGAGGCCCGCACTGTCCACGGTGTAGCGTTATTGCGCCAGACGCTGGTCGCTGTCGTGCCACCGGTCCTGCTGATCTTGGCTGTCCTTGGCAGTATCTTCCAGGGATTCGCCACCCCTACAGAGGCTGGCGCAGTCGGAGCCATCGGTGCCTGCATCCTCACCGCGCTGAACCGCAGCCTGAACTGGAAGCTCATTCTGAATGCGGCCCGTTCCACGGCCAATATTACCGCGCTGGTGATTATGATCCTCTTCTGTTCAACTTTCTTCGGGCTGGTCTTCGACCGGTTGGGCGGCCAGAGTTACGTACAGAATCTGCTAACCACTCTGCCAGGCGGATTCTGGGGATTTGTGATCGTTGCCAACATCGCTATCTTCCTCTTAGGCATCAATCTAGAGTTCATTGAGATCAGCTTCATCGCCATGCCTCTGTTTGTGCCCGCGGCCCGGGCATTAGGGTTCACCGATGCACAGATGGTCTGGTTTGGGGTGATGATGGCGATCAATTTGAATATGGCCTTCATCTCACCACCGGTCGGGTTCTCCCTATTTTATCTCCAAAGCGTCGCCCCTCCAGAAGTGAAGACCGCGGATATTCACAAAGGCGCGCTGCCATTTATGGTGCTGCAGGGCATTGCCCTCATCATTGTGATTCTCTTCCCCCAGACGGTCACCTGGCTGATCGAAGTGGCGTCATAGGGCCAATAGGCAACCTCTCACCCGACCCTGGACGCCCCCTGAAAGGCTAACGGCTGGTGCCTATGTATTGCAGATACCCACGCTCGGCCAAACCATGCCAAGCCTGAATCGACTCCCGGAACGTGGACCATCCCTGGAAGATCGAGTTGAACTCACTATCAGTGGCGGCGAATTCATCAAATAGCTCGAACGAGGACTCCTCGGCCGCCTGCAACACATCCTCCGGGAACGGTAGCAATGTGATATCCGCGTCGTTGACCAACCTGCTCAGAGCTGGCGGGTTCTTGACATCGTAGCGGGCCATCATGGTCATATTGGCCTCATAGGCGGCTGTCTTGAGCACTTCCTGATACTGCTCGGGCAATTTGTTCCACTCGTCCAAATTGATCTGGATCTCTAGGGAGGCGGCAGGCTCCCACCAGCCGGGGTAGTAGTAGAAACTAGCAGCCTTGTGGAAGCTCAATTTCTCGTCATCATAGGGGCCGACCCACTCCGCGGCGTCAATGGCCCCTGTCTGTAAGGCCTGGAATACCTCGCCCCCAGGCAACACCTGCACGGTTACACCCAGCCGGTCCATCACCTGGCCGCCTAGGCCGGGGATCCGCATTTTCAGCCCTTCCATATCGGCAACAGAGGTGATCTCTTTGTTGAACCAACCGCCCATCTGCACGCCGGTGTTGCCGGCCGGGAACTGAATGGTATTGAACTTTTCGGCGTACACTTCCTGCAGCATCGCCAGACCGCCGGCCTCATACAGCCAGGCATTCTGCTGGCGAGATGTCAAGCCAAAGGGCAGGGCTGTGCCAAAGGCGGTAATCGAGCTTTTGCCTATGTAGTAGTAAGAAGCTGTATGGCCGATGGGCACAGCACCCTGTTCAACGACGTTCAGCACTTCTAGGCCGGGGGCCAATTCGCCGGCCGCCCGGGGTTGAATGGTAAACTTTCCAGCGGTCATGGCTGCGACCCGCGCGGCAACGACCTGTGCGCCGCCAAAAATCGTGTCCAGCAAGGGCGGCCAACTGGTGGCCATCTGCCATTCAATCGTCGGTAGACTTGAATCTTCCGCAACCGCGCTCTGCATCTGATCTGCAGGCAATACACCGGCCTGCTGGCAGCCGGCCATACCCACTGCTGCCGCACCAACCGCGGCCAATCCCAGAAATCCTCTTCGATCCATTGCTGTTGTCTCCTGTTTCTTTGATGTGTCTTACCCATAAAGCAAGGCCAGAATAGCACAAGATTGCATGATGGGCAATGCTACTGTTTATGCCCTAGGCCCCACTCCTGGCCATCCAAATGCGCGCCGAGGGACATATACGCGGTTGTGCCGCCATCCACGTAAATCGTCTGCCCGCTGACAAAGTCGGCAGCGTCAGAGGCGAGAAAGGCCGCCACCCGCGCGATGTCCGCTGGCTCGCCCAAACGCCCCCAAGGCACCGTGGCCATGTAACTCTCCCGGTTGTAGTCGGGGTTGTTCTCATAATAACGAGGCACTTCGACCAAGCCCGGCGCGATGGCATTGACCCGTACTTTGTGTGGAGAGAGTTCAATCGACAGATGACGGGTCAGCGCGGCCACGGCCCCTTTGGTAGCCGCGTAGACAGAAAAGTGCGGTACGCCGGCGTGGGTATGTACGGACGCCAGATTAATGACCGACCCGCCGCCAGCCTCCTGCATGTAACGCAGTACCTGTTGGGTACAGAAGATCTGGCTGCGTACATTAATGGCGAACAGCTTGTCAAAATGTGCGGGTGTCACAGCGGCCAAGGGGGCCATTTCCGTCAGGCCAGCGTTGTTTACCAGCACGTCCAGCCCACCGAGACACGCAGCCGCTGCATCCACCACTTGGATACAGACATGCGCCGACTCCGTGAAATCCCCTCGTATGGCCGCAGCCGTCCCACCGGCTTCCTGAATCTGTGCCACCACTGCGGCCGCGCCCTCGTCACCATACGGATAGTGACAGACGACCAGCGCGCCCTGGCGGGCCAACTCCAGCGCAATTCCCTGGCCGATCCCACCTCGGTCTACACCGGTGACCAACGCCCGTTTGCCCGTAAGCATATATCTATTGCTCATTGCACGTCTCTAGGATCTACAACCGAAGAGGAGAAGCCGCATGCTCTATCGCTCCGTCAAATATGCCAGACTGTGCTCGATCCGCGCTACCGGGTCATCGCCACCCCGAAATTCAAAAATATAATAGATGCGCTGGGGCAATTGAGCCAACGCCTGAAGAATGTCTGGCAGTGGCAATATACCTGCACCAAGTACTGTCGGCGGGTCAGCCGGATTGGCGGTTTTGTCCTTCACATGGGAGGCGATGATCTTGTCGGCCAGACTGTCGATTGCGGCAACCACATCTTGCCCATGATTCGGGTAGTTGCCTATGTCCAAATTCGTGCAAAGAGCCGGCGACTCGAGCCGGGTCAGCACGTTCTGTATCTCCGCTAGAGTGCCGCCGGGGGTACGTGCGTAATTCTCCAGGGCGATGATGATGCCCCTCGCTGCTGCATAGTCCACGATCTCCTTGGCTACCATCCAGGCCGGGTCGTCGTCGACTTCGGGAACTAGGCCAGGGAAGAAGCGCACCAGCTCTGCCCCCAGTGCTGCGGCTGTTTCGATGTCTTGGCATAACTGTTGCTGGCCCTGCGCGGAGCGGTCGAAAAGCGTTGTATGTGTGGCATAAGTCACCAGCAGCTTGGCGTCAGCCATGTAACGGGCCACTGCCTCTCGTTCCCTATCAAGTTCTGGCCACGTCTCCCGCCGCAATTCAACGCCATCAGCACCCACCTGGCGAGCAATGTCGATAACTTCCCAAACTGTACGCTCGCCCCGTTTCAAGGCATCCTCAAACTGCATTACAGAGATCAAAATCGGTCGCTTGCTCGTCAAAACCATCTCTCAATCAAAAAGTGGCGGAACCGAAAACAGGTTTCGCCACTTTTTGCCCGCTCTTATTCTTTTGTCGTCCACACCGGTTCCGGCTGAATCGTCAACTCCAGCGGGGGCCCGGCATCCGGGCGACCACTGCCCTCCAAGCGACTGATGGCCCGCACGGTCATGTCCTGCTCTACGACACACTGGCAGGACAGACGCACACCAGATAGGCCCTTCTCTGCCAGCTTTTCTTTTTCAGCGACGGTCATCTTCTCCGGCTCGCCATCCACAAATTCGATGCGGCATGTGGTGCATTTACAGTTACCACCACAGGCATGCAACTGATCGACCCCTACATCCTCGACCAATGCCAGGACCAGTCGTTTGCCTTCCGGTACATCAAAGGTGCCAAACCCTTCTACTGTTAGCTTGGACATAGAATCCAACTCCTCTAGGTGTGTATGCAATGATTGATAGCCTATTCGCGGACAGCCACGTGCTCTCCGGTTTGATAGGCAGATGATTTGTGTATTCTCTCATATTTTATGGATGAACACGAACAGCAGGTCGTTGACGTTCGTTTGTGTTGGGCCCGTCAGAAGTAGGTCATTGGTACGCTGCAGGAAAGGGTAGGCATCATGCCGGCGCAGATTGTCGGCCGCGAATAGCCCGGCAGCCTCGCCTCTGGCAACGGTTCCACTATCGGCCATACCGCCAGCACTGTCCGTCGGGCCATCGGTACCATCTGTGGCCAAGGAGACCACCAGCAGCCCCGGCAGATGGCGTAGGGCCAACGCGGCGGCTAGGGCTATCTCCTGATTACGCCCACCTTTGCCGGGATTCCTTCCTAAGCTGACAGTCGTCTCACCGCCCAGAATCAGGCAGGCGGGCGCGGAAATCGGCTGTCCACTCGTCTGTACCTCCCGACCCAGCCCGACGAGTACTTTTGCTACTTCAGCAGCCTCCCCCTCAACAAAGGTAGAGAGCAACAGAGCATTGAAGCCCAGCTCGGCTGCCTTAGCCAAGGCCGCATTCGCGGCGGTCCGGTTGTCCGCAATGACGAGGGTCTGACTATTGGCGAAGACCGGGTCGGCTGGTTTGGGGGTGTCGGGAATGTCACCAGCCAGCCCCGCCTCTAGGCGGGTCAACACTGCTTTAGGCAAACTGTCGGTCAGCGCATACTTTTCCACAATCGCCCAGGCATCGGCCCATGTACTCATATCAGGGACAGTCGGGCCGCTGGCGATGACATCCAAGGGGCTGCCGATGACATCGCTGAGGGCTAGGGTTAGAAGCGTAGCCGGCGCAACTGCCCGGGCCAATTGGCCACCTTTTACCGCGCTCATATGTTTACGCAGACAGTTTACTTCGTTAATGGTTGCACCACAGGCCAGCATCACATCGGTCATCCCCTGGAGATCGGCCAATGTGAGCTTCTCTCCAGTGCCTGCCGCTGGTTCTGCCGGCGCGACCAGCAGGGCAGAGCCGCCGCCGGAGAGAAGAGCAATCAGCAGGTCGTCTTCGTCCGCCTGTTCCGCCAGCGCAAGGATATCCCTACCAGCCAGGACACCTGCCTCATCGGGCATAGGATGCCCAGCTTCCACCACCCGCCGCCCTGCTTGAGCCGTTGCCAAGTCTTGTGACTGCTCCAGCGGGCCACCGTGACCGTATTTCGTCACCACCAGGCCCTCGCTGATGTGGTCGCCTAGCACAACTTCCACGGCCCGTACCATGGGCAGCGCGGCCTTACCCGCGCCGATGACGAAAACCCGGCGATAGCGGCGCAGGTCATAGTTCAACTCTTTCTCTGTTGCGTCGTGGAAACGGGCAGCGATGGTCACTGTATGGCCGCTGCGCCGCAGAACCTTCTGCACAGCCGCAAAGGGATCGACCGCATCCAGCGCGGCGTCCAACACCGCTAGAATACGCCGACGTTGCGCTGGATTCGGTTGTAACACAGCTTCATCAAAACGCCTCATCCTTCTTTATTCCTATCCGGCACAAAGCGGTTCAACCTTTGCCGCCGGGCCATCAGTTCTGCTCCAGTACTTGACGTATGCCACCCAAAAACGGAATGGCCCCATAGCGTCCTTGGATATAATCCTTTTCATAGGTAGCGTCGTTGCGTACCTTAACTTCAACGAGTGAGTAGAGATGCGATCCTCCTTGGTGATCCTTCTCTACAAACCAGATCTGGTCCCGGCGTAGCAGTCGATTATCCAGCAGATTGGTGTCTTGCGTGGCAAAGACCAATTGGGCATGCTTGGGATTTGTCTCTGGATCATTGAAGAGCTTGACGATCTCTTGGGTCAGCAAAGGATGCAAGCGGGCGTCCAACTCGTCAATGATGAGTACATCCCCTTCTTTAAGAATCTCTATAACGGGGCCAGCCATGGCAAAAATCTTTTTCGTTCCTTCCGATTCATGCACATCTAAATCAAACACTTCCTGTGTAATCGGCTGCCCTACCTCTCCCACTTTGCGGTGAATCGTTCGCACTGCGCTCTGTTCTTCTTTATTGAGAAGATTTAAGAAAGGCTCCAAAGCAGTACGCAACTCTTCCGGTGCATCATCTGGCAAGGTTTCTGGGCTATGAGCGACTTTCTCTATCCGAATGTCCTCAATCCCTAAATCCAACTGCTTGATAAGAGCAACGATGTCCTTGGCGAATTCTTGGTTGCTGAGTTGCATCTCCGTGAAAACTCGCATACCCATGTCACTCAACCCGGTTGTCATGCCAAGAGACCGGAACCAGCCCAGGACCTTTTGTGCAATTTTTCCATCAAACTGGGCCACAACAGAGAGGAAAAGTGCATTCGGTCGGGTTCTCTGGAACAGGTCCCCGCCTTCGGCCTTGAATCTTTCACCCAGCTCAATTGAATCCCCGTCGCGCTCAAATAGCTTCGCTTCTCGGCTAGTGGGCACAACATAAAGCCATTCAGCCTCCACCCGTTCTGTTGTCACCTCAAAACCGTACCGATAGCGTCGTCCGTCGGCAATGAAGACGATCTCGAACAATGAGGGGGCAGAACTGGTTCGTACATCAAGCCGAAACGGTTCAACATCAATGCCGCCTGTCCTATCTGTGCTCTGCTGAGAGTTCATCACGAACTTTTGCATAAAATTGATGCCAGCGATGAGATTGCTCTTGCCGCTGGCATTGGCACCGTAGATCGCCGCACTGGTCAGCAGCTTGATTCCGCCAAGAGCAGGAAACACATTCTGAGCGTTTAACTCGGCATGTCTCGCCTTGCGCGAACTCGCTACCATGCTAAAGGTAACTTCATCCCGAAATGAACGATAGTTGGCAATACGAAATTCAATCAGCATATGCTTATTTTCGCAGGATAAATTGATAAATTTGTGAAAAAATCTCACATTTTCCTATTCTACCACCACATTTACCAATTTGAAAAATGTCAATACTTATGGTTGTAACTCCAGTGGTTCGTGGTATCGTTCCACGAACCACTGTTCCTCGTCCCTTACACCCTGCGAAACTTCTGTAAGCCGGCGTCCACCTGCACCTGCCCCACATAGAGGTCGCCCCGGGAATCGGCCCAGATGCCGTGGGGACATGCTTTGAACTCGCCTGGCCTGTCGCTAGGCTGCGCGCCACCCCAGTGGCTCAACAACTCGCCGTCAAGGGTCCAGACACTCACCTGCTGGGTCAGTTCGGCCACGTAGACGACCTCGCCGTTGGGGTCGAAGTAGATCGTATCGGGCTTGAGCAGGCCGGTGCGTTCTTCCAAGTAGTTACCATCGGTGTCGAAGATCTGAATGCGGTCATTGGTGCGGTCACAAACCCACACCCGGTCATCTTTGTCTAGGCGCACGCAATGGGACAGTGCAAACTGGCTCGGGCCGCTGCCCCACTCCCCCCAAGAATGGCGTAGCTGCCCATCAGCCGAGAATTTATGCACCCGTGCATTGCCGTAGCCATCAGAGACGAACAGATCACCATTTGAGGCCATGGCCAAATCTGTCGGCAGGCGGAAAGGTTCGCCCTGCGCGCCCTCTTGCCCCGGCGTGCCGATTGTCATCACCAGCTCCCCTTGGGGATTGAATTTGAAGATGCAATGGGTCTCCCGTTCCGTACACCAGACATTGTCCTCCCTATCAATGAAAATCCCATGGGCATCTTGAATGACGTCCTCGCCCCAGGAAGCGAGAAAGTTCCCGTCACGGTCAAAGATGACCAACGGATGCTCGCTACGGGAGTAGACGTACACCCGGTCCTGGGAGTCGCAGGCCACCGCCGCCACCCAGCCAAATTGCCAGCCAGCAGGCAATTTAGCCCAATTCTCCACCACCTCGTACTGATAGTCTCCTGATCCGAATGTCATTTTGTCTCCTTATCATCAAGTGTCAGTTTCTAGCTGCCAAGAACTGAAGGTTCTCGAAACTAGGGTTCGGATAGATCTACCTGCTGTCGTTCCTCAATCGTCCCATGCTTTGACCGCAATTTTAATGACTTCCTCATCGCCCAAGCGGTAGCTACCGTTGAGAGCATGGAAGCCATCCAGCACCCTGTTTAGTGGTAGGGTATGACTGACCATGTCAGCATACGGGTATTCGTTTTTTTCCAGTATACGCAGCCCCCGTACAAAGTGTTCATATTGGCTACCCCAGATCGCCTCCACCCGCATATTCTTACGCATGAGCAGCCGGTTGATGTTGAAATCTATGGAGCCCATATCCACGAAGTGCCCTACTTCAACAAATGTCCCGCTGTGGCGCACATAGCCTAGCCCTTCGGGCGTAGCAGGCAGGAAGCCAGCACATTCAAAGACCACATCTGCGCCCTTCTTCAGCGGCGTGTTCCATAGCACCTGCTCGGTTCGCTCGGCCGCAGTCTTCACTTCTTCAATGTTAATCGTCACATCCGCGCCGTACTTCTTCGCCAGTTCCAGCCGCTTGGCCGGGCCACCTACCATAATCATCTGGGCCGCACCCATCTGCTTAGCACATAGAAGTGTCACTAGGCCGATGGCACCGCTACCCTGGACCACAACTGTATCGCCTAACTGTACATTGCCCCGCATAGCCGCGTGGACGCCAACGGTGAATGGTTCTGTCAGCACTGCTGCCTCCGGCGAACAATCGGTCTTGAGGATACAGGTATTGTCAAAGCCCAAATAGATATAGTCGGCGAAGCCGCCGTAGAAATGGGGCGGCTTGTCCGGCGTGTCATAGAAGCCATAGGCCCCATAGCCGCCTGTACCCGGGGCAAAAATGACGCGATCCCCTTCCTCTAGTGGGCGTCCGATGTAATCGACCGCGCCGCCGGCCCCAATGGCCTCAACGACCCCCACATTCTCATGACCCAGCACCATTTCACCTTGAATGCCATGCTGCCAATTGTGTAGATCCGTTCCGCAGATGCCGGCCAGTTCCTGGCGCAAGAGGACTTTGCCCGGCTCTGGAGTGGGAACGGAATATTCACGGATCTCAAACTCCTGTCCATGGGCAATTACCGCTCGTCCTGTTTTTGCCATACCATTTTCTCCTATGATTGAACTATGCTACAATCTGTACGAGATCTGTTTGGGGATTTGCAGATGATAGCGACTTGGGTTGATGGAATTATCTACAGACGTGGAAGCGGCTGCTTACAGCAGAAAAAGAGGGACAACGCGCGGCCAATCCTCACGCTGTCCTTGACGAATTTATGCGTTCATCGCCATTCTCTTATTCCAACTGACGGATCACCGATACCACTTTGCCCTTGACATTCACATGGTTGGCGGGAAAGGACATTTCCGGATAGTTGGGATTGGCTGACCGCAAGCGGACCCGGTCCCCTTCTAGGTAGAAATGTTTCAGTGTCGTCTCATTCTGGCTGTCGATCCAAGCGGCGACCATCTCACCGTTTTCCGCCTGCTCCTGATGCCGCAGAATGACCAGATCTCCATTCAACACACTGGCGTCGATCATTGAATCCCCCTGCACACGTAGGGCGTACAGCTCGGCCGGATTGCGGAATAGGGCCTCGTTCAATTCGATCCATTCATCGGAGGTAAAGTGGTTCGCCGGCTCGACCTGAATCGGCTCGCCGGCCGCGATGTGCCCCAATACCGGTAGCTGGAAAAAACCAGGGCGGGGCCTATCGCGATTGCCATTGGTATGGGGCGCGTCGGTCAGATCATGGGCCAACCCCAATTCCTGCAGACGAGGCCAATTTAGGCTCAATCCCCGGCTAACCTCTTTGCGACGCAAAATCAATTCCTCTTTTTCCAATTTGGTCAGATTGTACTTCACGACCGATGTACTGGATATTGCACATGCTGTGCCGATCTCGCGGATGGTCGGTGGGAAGCGATACTCTCCCACAAATTTGGCAATAAAAGCCAACATCTTTTTTTGACGTTCAGACAGGTTCATGGCTGTGCTCCTTACAGACTAAATGGTTTACGATTATCCCGAACGTTTCCCAAAACATAGCCCAAGTATACAAGAACATGTGTGCGGTGTCAAGTCCCAATTGTATACATGTTCTATGGGGCAATTGGCACACGCAGAAGCGGCTCCGCAGCAGGTTACAACCAGCGGGGAAGCACTGCTTCCTCTCAGCAGCCAGCCAAGAAGTGTGCCCCATAAATGAACCCCTGCTTTTCCGTCTCCTCAGTCCCGTTGAAGTTGGCATCTTCCAGTTCAATGGAGACACAGCCACTGTAGCCGTGCTCCGCCAGAATCCGGAACCCCTCACCCCAGCTAAAGATACCCTGTCCCGGAATCGTATAACGCCAACTCGGGGCACCGAAGGGGATGCGTTGGGCAAAGGTGGCCGGCTGCTCATAGCCGTACTGATACAGGTTTTCCGCCAAGATTTCCGTATCCTTGCCATGGACATGATGGACCCGGCCCACGAACTCCCGCAGAAAGCGCAGAGGATCGATGCCCATACGGATAAGATGAGAGGGGTCGAAGTTCACACCCATGGCCGGCGATGACAGATCCTGCAGGAAAGCTCGGTAGGTCTCCGGGGTACAACAGAGCGCGCCCGGCCCTGGCCAGCCTTCAATGACGTAATGGGAGCCGCTCTCCTCCAAAACGGGAACCAACTCCGCGAAACTTTCAACCATATAGCCGTAGTTCTCAGCACGAGGCAGATGCGGATTTTCCGGCAGCATGGTGCCGAAAAAGTTCTGGGGCCCATTGACCGTGCAAGCTCGTATACTGTCCTGATTGCGGGCTATTGCCTCGGCCCGCCGTCCAGCATCCGCAGAGATCTGCCCCTTTGTGTCGGGCAGATCGATAGAACCTACCCGTAGGCCCGCCTCCGCCACCGCTTTTAAGCAGGCCGCGGCATCGCTGCCTAGATCGATCACTTCCAGATGATTTTGCAGTGCCCATGCCAATACGGAGGACAGATCCTGCTGCCATTTGGACCAGCCGCGCCGAAAGCCGATGGGGAAATTTCCTGTTCTAGTTTTCATGGAAAGAGTCCTTTGGTAAACTGAAATGCAATCCGCATGAGTATGACACAGACTGCCCAGATGCGCTCATCTGCCAAAGGGTTTGGCAGCATGTTCAAGGCGGCCATCGCACCATCACCACTTCCACACAATTGAGAACTCTGCAGGAGGCATCGACTGATGGGATTTTATGACCACGAAGACACTGTCGAAACATATGTACAGATGGCAGAAGGCTATGATGGACGGCTACTGGTAGCGGTTCTGAGACAGCAGCTACCCGCCGGGTCAACGGTCCTAGAATTGGGCATGGGGCCTGGAAAGGACCTGACATTGCTGGCGGAGCATTTCAGCGTGACCGGTTCCGATGTGTCGGCCCTATTTTTGCAACGCTATCGCAAGAACCACCCGGCCGCTGACCTGCTCCTGCTTGATGCAGTGACACTGGAGACGGAGCGGCACTTTGATGCCATCTATTCCAACAAAGTGCTGCATCACCTGACTGCAAACGAGTTACAGGAATCCTTCCAACGACAGGCAGAGCTGCTAAATCCGAACGGCTTGCTACTGCACACGTTCTGGTACGGTACAGGAAATGGAGAAACATCAAGGGCTACAATTCACCTACTATACAGAAGCGTCCCTTAGGGCTGTCGTCGGGCCCGCGTTAGACATCACAGCAGCCGTCCGCTATGCAGAGATAGAAGATGGCGATTCGCTCTATCTCCTCTTGCGCCATTCCGCTTCTAGCCTTGGGCTATGGGCCGGTTCGGGTCCGTGATCCATTCGCTCCAGGAGCCAGGGTAGAGCCGTGATTCTCCCAGCCCTGCGTGCAGCATCGCCAACACGTTATGACAGGCGGTCACGCCGGACCCACAATAGACGATCACTTCGGACGGCCGGCGGTTGCCCATCAGGTCACGGAACCGGGTCTCCAGTTCCGCAGCCTCCCGCCAGTGGCCATCCTGCAGATTGTCGGTGAATGGCAGATTGAAGGCCCCGGGGATATGGCCGCCCACTGGGTCAAGGGTTTCATTCTCGCCATGGAAACGGTCTACGGCGCGGGCATCAATGACCAGCGCGCCACCGCTGGCAGTTTTGGCAAGCATTTCATCCGCATCGACCACCAATTCTAGGCGCGGGTTAGCGGTATAGGTGCTAGGTTCACCATATTCTGCCCCGCTTCTACATGGCAACCCGGCCGCGAGCCAGGCATCCCAACCACCATCCAACAGGGCGACAGCCTCATGGCCGGTCCAGCGCAGCATCCACCACATCCGTGCCGCGATGCCACCAGCAGCGTCGTCGTACACGATCACCTGTGCGCCATTGCTGATGCCCAAACGGGCGACAGTACGGGCAAATGTTTCCGGCTCCGGCAGGGGGTGACGACCTGTCTGGCCTGACACAATCGGGCCGGACAGATCCTCGTCTAGATGGGCGTACACGGCCCCGGGGATATGGCTACCCTCATATGCCCGGCGGCCCGCGTCCGGCCGCAGCAGATCAAAACGGCAATCAACGATTCGCAAGAATGGATTGTCGAGCTCGTTCGCCAATTGCTCACAACTGATAAGCGTCTGATACATCGCCATTTTCAGAACTCCATCATGCAACCACTCAGGTTATCACACATCATCAAACAGAATTGCGTGTACAACTTTCGGACCATGAACGCCCATGGTCAGATAGCCTTCAATGTCGGCTGATTTGCTGGGGCCGGAGATGATCGACAGGTTACGACTGGCGCGCACGTACTCGTCCAATTCGCCCGCGTCCCGCTTCTCAGTGAGCCAGGCCTCCCCGGTCGGGTACAGTTTGCTGAAGGGGATCAGCACCAGATGGCGGAAAGGCGTTAGGCTGGCGGCCCGGCTCTTACGCCCCCCACCGCCCACAACAAACGAGCCGGTGCTGGCAAAGGCCGCTTCCACAGCCGTGATGCCAGCCTGAATCTGACGGATGTGCTCTCTCTGCTGTGGGTCGTGCAGGTCCGTGGGTTCAACGACCTGAAAGCCTAGGTCCTTCAATGCTGGTGACAGCCCGTCAATCCCCAGTAGAGCCTGCGGCCAGCAGAGCACATCCCACTCCCCAACGAGTTCGGTATTGGCTGTCTTGCGGGCCTCCTTCTCCTCTTCCACCCATGTACGCAGCCGCGCGATGGTCGCTAGGCGCGTCTCGGCCGCGGACTCTACCAGTTGGCAAGAACCTTTCAATGCGGTTAGCTCCTGGGCGAACCGTTCAGCCAATGCCCAACGATCTCCGGCCGCATGAGTGACGGTCATCCGTTCTTCATGGGAGAGAGCAACCGTTTCTGGTGGAGGAAAAGACAGGTGCGACTGGCGTAAGGTATCCCGCAGTCGCGATAAAATTGTATCGCGAGCATTCATGATCGACCTTCCCAGATGCCATCAAATTGTGTAAATCACTCTTCACTGCTTGTAGGCTCTTGTTCGTGTCATTATTCCTGGAAACTCTTGGCCGTGTCAGCGATTGATTCTTCAATAAGCTGTTCTCGTTCCAGCCACCATTCCCGGAAACTCTTTTTGGCGAAGGGGGCAAAGTCCCGGTATGCAGTCCAGCCCTTGAGGGGTGGCGGCAGAAATGTAATGTTGCCCCCGCTTACATTTGCGATTAGATTTGAGCTGATGCTGGCCAATTTGCCGGCTTGCTCGTACAGGCGTCTGCTGTTCATAACCCGCACATACCCTTTGATCCCCCAGCCTTCCGGCTTTGATGCCGCCCCTTGCTCCACAAGATCCGACCGCAGGTCCAGCAGCAGACGAGGCAGGTCGATCTTCAGCGGACAGGCATCCCGACAGGCACCACACAAGGACGTAGCATGGGGCAGTTCCTTAAACTGGGCAATTTCTGGGGCCAGGCCCGGCGCGATCACCGCGCCGATCGGGCCATTGTAGGTACTGCCGTAGGCATGGCCGCCGATCTCCTGATAGACCGGACAGGCATTGAGACAGGCCCCACAGCGGATGCACAGCAGGGCCTCCCCGTAGCCCCGGGCCATCATCCGCGCGCGGCCATTGTCCAGCAACACCACATGCACCTGCTCCGGGCCATCAGCGTCCCCAGGCTGGCGAGGACCGCTAGTCATGGAGCAGTAGACGGTCAGTTGCTGTCCGGTGGCACTACGACACAGAGCCTGCAACTGTAGAAACGCATCCTCAACCGTAGGCACGATCTTTTCAATACCCATCACAGCTACATACACCCGGGGCATGCTGCTCACCATGCGCCCGTTCCCTTCGTTTGTAACAATGCAGATGGTACCGGTCTCGGCAATGGCAAAATTACAGCCGCTAATCCCCATCCCCGCGCTGAAAAACTCCTTACGCAGTTCCGAACGGGCCAGGGCCGTCATCGCTGCAGGCTCCCGGGTGGGGAACATGTCCAATTTGTCCTGAAATACTTCCGCGATCTCCTCCAGCCGCTTGTGGATAACAGGCGCAACAATATGGCTAGGCGGTTCATGGGCCAGTTGGATGATATACTCGCCCAGGTCCGTCTCAACTACCCGCAGGCCGGCCCTTTCCAACGAGTCGTTCAGGTGAATCTCCTCTGTGGCCATGGATTTAGACTTGACGACCAGTTCCACGCTGTTTTGCAGAGCGATATCCTTGACAATCTCCTGCGCGTCCTCAGCCCCCTCCGCCCAATGCACGCTGCAACCATTGGCTCTCAGGTTCGTCTCCAACTGTTCCAGATACTCAGGCCAATGGCCTAGGACATGTTCCTTCATCTGCCGTACCTGGTCCCGTAGCCTTTGCCCCGCAACTGCGCCCATAGAACCAATACGGGCAGCGGTCATACGGTCTGTGGCATTGCTGACCGTGCCCCGCAGCTTGGGGTCAGCCAAAGCCTGTTGGATGCGTTCTTTGTATGGGGCGTTGATATCAACCATACAGAGCTCCTCAAACAGCAATCATTGGTGGCGAGCCGTTCCGCGCCACTCTTGATGGATTTTAAGTTCCCGTCCAACGCCGGGGATGGTCAGCTTCTGTCGGCATCGGCTCTGGAGGCGGAGGCAAAGAGTCGTTGAGCTGGCCGTTGAGAATCTCGGCAATGTGAACTGCCCGGCAGGTCAAACCTTCCCGGCTGAGAATACCGTTTATATGAATCATACAGCTTACATCGCATAGAGCAATGATATCCGCGCCACTCTGCATCGCGTACTGCGCTTTGGCCCGGCCCATGGCCGCGCTAATGCCGCTGTTCTTGACAGCAAACAGCCCGCCGAAGCCGCAGCAATCGGAGGCATGGGGCAGATCTACCACTTCAAGGCCCTCCACAGCGGCCAGCAGTTTGCGAGGCTGTTCATCCACCTGCAGTTCCCGATAGAGATGGCAGCAGGGGTGATAGGTGGCTTTGCCTTGCAAGCGAGTACCACTGCTTTCCACGCCCAGCACATCCACCAGAAACTCTGTCAATTCAAAGGTAACCGCTGCCAACTGCTCGGCCTGCTGTTTCAGATTGATCTCCCGGGACTCTTGAAAGATGACCTCATAAAAGTGGCTGGTCATGGTCGTACAACTGCCAGAAGGCGCAACAATGGCATCCACCTGGCCGTTTTCTACCAATGGCCCGAAGATGCCGAGAAATCGCCGGGCTAATTGCCGGGCTTCGTCACGGTAACCAGCATTGAAGGCCGGCTGCCCGCAGCAGGTCTGCTCAAGCGGGAAAATGACCTCAATGCCTTGCCTTTCCAGGAGTTCACAGGTCGCGATTCCCACGCTCGGGTACATCATATCCACCATACAGGTAACAAAAAGTGCAACCCGTCGGGGCTTTGTTTCAAATGTGGCCTTGTGCATAGAATTGTTCAACCTACTCTTATGATCTCTGTTTGAAATGGCAGGGTCGTCACCTCAAGCCGCCCATCATGGACGATACAGTTTACTTCGCTACGGATGCCCAGCCCTTTGGCCTGCACGCTGCCATCAAAATTCATGTCCGGCAGGTAGATCCCCGGCTCAATGGTAAACAGTACGCCGGGGATCAGACTACGGCGGTCCTGGGTCTCGACATTGTCAATGTTGACACCGTTCCCATGCACTGTCGGCCCCAGACTGTGACCGGTGCGGTGTAAGATCCCTGCAGCGAAACCGGCGTCGTCTATCGCCTCTCGGGCCACGTCGTCCACTTCGTAGCCATGAATCGTTCTGCCTGCATCAAACGCCTGTTGGATTGTGGCGATGGCCATGTCCCGTGCCTGGGCAACCGCAGCAAATACCTGTCGGACCGCGGCCGGCGGTTCTGCCCCACAATACGCTGTCCAGGTGATATCCGCGTAGCAATCTTCACGGCTGCCTTTTTCCTTGGCCCAGAGATCGATCAGCAGCACATCTCCGCGGCGAATCGGGCTGTGGTTCTGTGCGGTCGGCGCATAATGGGGGACAGCCGCGTTGCCATTGACCGCCACAATCGGATCATGATCCCATTCCAAATTCTCCGCACAGAACCGCTCCACAATCAATTGCTGCACATCGTATTCCGTGATCTCCTGACCTGTACGCAGGGCCTCGGCCACGAACGCGAAGGCTGCATCCTTGGCCGCCAGCACATGGGCCGCGGCCCGCCGATGGCTGGCCATCTGCCCTTGCGAAAGCACAGCTTGGACGAGCTGCACCAGATCTGCGCTGCTTACCACAGTCGCGCCAGTGGCCTCAACAACCATTTCCAGAGTGCCCGCGTCTACATTGCTGACGTAGGGAATGGCACCATGGGGACTATATTCCATGGCCACAATGCCGGAACCGTCCAGTTGCAACAGGGCGCGTAACTTCTCCTCCATGTCTTGCCAGCCAATGTAGGGGTGCAGAGGGCCGACCAGCTGTGGATGTACGCTGCGGAACGTGGCCTGCTCAATGGCATGTACCAGCCATTGGGGCTCACCGTGCGCGGGAATCCACAAAAACCAACGCCGAGTGCCGACGTTTTCCAGCCCGGCAACAAAACCAGCGATAGGGTTCCGGCCGCGAAAGTCATAGAGTAGCCAGCCGGCCATTCCTTTCTGACATAAATAGTCTTGGATGATTTCCAGTTTCATTTCCAGGCCCTCCTCTTCTACCCGAGCGGACAATGGCTGCCATAAATCAAAGGTCCTTGTATTATTCCACGAAATCGCGATAAGGTCTAATTCAATTGTATCACCGCTACAGTGGCGGGCAAATTTGAGCAATCTGTTTCCTCTACTATGCCCAAGGGAGCAATAACGAACAAATTTTCTAAAACGACCATCAAATTATTGACTTCTCTCTGCAATCGGTGTACAATAGCATACAACTGCTTAGGATGAGCTTCTAGTGCTCTCCAGCAGAGTGTATTGACCAATTTCAGATCCCGCAAAAGGAACTCTACATGTATCAGCAAATCACAATTATTGGGAACCTAGGGCGCGACCCAGAGATGCGCTACACACCCAGCGGCGTTCCTGTCACATCCTTCAGCGTCGCCGTCAATGAGTCATGGACAAGCGAAGACGGACAACGCCAGGACAAAACCATCTGGTTCAATGTGTCCGCGTGGCGACGACAGGCAGAAATCTGTAACCAATATCTGACGAAGGGACGGCGCGTGCTGGTTGTCGGCCGATTGCAGGAACCCTATATCTATACCGACCAGAACGGCAATCCGCGCGCGAGTCTACAGATAACAGCGCAAGAGGTCCGCTTCCTCAGCACCAGAGCGGAATCTGAGGCCCTGGCCACAGACACGGACCAGGCCGGCGAGAGCTCCGCACCTGCTGGCAGCGAGGAAGATATTCCTTTCTAAATGGTGTAGAATCCCAGTGGTAAGTGGAGAATCGCTACTCACCACTGGGTTATTCAGCAAGAATCGAATGAACATTGATGCCAGCCGGCCGCAGCCGGCGATTCTGATCTATACTTTGGGCATATTGCAGGTTAAGCGCAACGGGGAACCGGTGCCACAGGCCGATTGGCGCACCCGGCAGGCCCAGCAACTTCTGCAGATTCTGCTGACAGAGCGACCACGACCGCTGGCGACCGACCGCTTGATCGATATGCTGTGGCCCGACAGCGACCCGGCCGCGGCCGCCATAGCTCTGCGTAGCTCCATCAACGCCCTGCGGAATGTCCTAGAGCCGAATCGGGCCAACCATGCCCCGTCCAAATACATTCACACCCAGGCCCCCGGTTACGTGTTCCGGCCCCACCCGGACATCTGGCTAGATGTGGACGAATTCGAGGAAAAACTCGACCAGGCCGAACGCAACTCCAACAATGACGAATCTCAGCAGCTTCTCCTCGATGCCATCGCCCTCTATCAGGATGATTACTTGAGCAGCGTTCCCTACGCAGACTGGGCGCAAGCGGAACGGGAACGCCTGCGCGAACGCTTCTTTAATGCGCTGTTGAAACTGGCCGCATCCTACGCCCGACAAAGGGCTTTCCGCGATGCCATCGCCACCTGTCGCCGCATCCTAGCCAAAGACCCGATGCGTGAAAATGCCTACCAAGCCCTGATGCACTACCAGGCCGAATCTGGCGACAGTGCTTCCGCGCTGCTGACCTACGAACGCTGCCGTACGGTCCTAGGCGAAGAGTTGGGCGCAGATCCCAGCCCCATCACCCAAGAGCTCCACGGGCGTATCCTCAACGGCGAGATCAGCGTTGCGCCGGTCGAGGCATTGCACGTAGTGTGGGGCATACAGCATGGGGAGACCAACTCGCCCTATACGCCGCCTATGGTGCGGCAGCAGATGAATGATGGCCCTGCCCCTCTACCACAGCAGACGCTCCTGCCCGCAGTGGATGAAATGGTTCATAGCCTTTTCGTCGGACGGGAGGAGGAAATCGTGCGGCTAGAGAGTGCTTTGCACAGAGCCATAGAAGGCAATGGGGCAAGCGTCGTGCTGGCCGGCGAGGCCGGCGTGGGCAAGTCCCGCATCGCCTATCAGATTTTGCAGGCCGCGGGGAAGGACAGGGCAACGGTAATCAGTGCTACCTGCCAGCATCTAGAACGCAACCTACCCTACGCCGCGCTAGTGGATGGCATCAGCCGCTATCTGCAATTGCTGCCCGACTCTTTCCTGCAGCGGTTGCCACAGTCCTCGCTGACACAGATCGCCCAGGTGGTGTCGTCTCTGGAAGACCGCTTGGACCTAGCCCCATCTGACACCGAAGCCCCCCTGGCCCTAGAGGAAAATCGGCAACGCATCGTTGATGGGCTGGTCAACTTCCTGGCCCGGCTGGCCGCGCTGCGCCCACTCGTTCTGTTCCTAGATGATCTGCATTGGGCCGACCCAGACACCTTGGCGGTCCTCAGCCGCCTGTCTACGCAGATCGACCAACACCCCATTCTTCTGTTGCTGGCCTATCGCCAAGGGGATTTGGAAGAGAACCAGGCCCTCATCGATCTGCTCCATGCCCTACACCGCTCCCCCTTCAGCCAGAAGTTGCCCTTAGAGCGGTTGCGCCTGCAGGATGTGCGGCGGTTGGTGGCCGGCTGGGCCGGCAGCACGGACCCTCATTCCGATGAACTGGCCGCAACCCTATATGCGTATACATCCGGCAATGCCCTCTTTGTAACCGAAGCCCTGAAAGCGGTACAGGAGCGTTCAGCCAGCACGCGCACAACAGAACTGCTGGATATCTGGCACCAGGCCGACCGCTACCTAGAACGGCTCAGCCGCAGAGAACGGGTGCAGGAGATCATTCGGGAACGCATCGAACGGCTGCCAGAGGACGCGCTGCAAGTTTTGCAGATCGCAGCAGTCATCGGACGGGATTTTAGCGTTGAACTGCTGGAACTCAGCGCGGTCAACGACCCCATCAATGGGCTGGACACTCTACTGCGGCGGCAGTTTCTGCTGGAGAGACTGGACGAACGGCTGGATTTCGTCCATCGCCTCGTGCGCCAGGTGGCCTATCAACAGCTGAACAGCCTGTTACGCCGGCGGCTACACAGACGGGTGGCAGAAGCCCTGCCACGTCTAGGCACTGCCGAGGAGAGCCTGGCCGAAATCGCCTTCCATTTCGGCCAGGCCGGCCCAGCCCTGGCAACCGAGTTCGCCCGCTATAGCATCCTCGCTGGCGAGCAACTGCTGCGTACCTTTTCAGCGGAAGCCGCCGCCCACCAGTTCGAAAGCGCGCTCACCCGGCTGAAACAGATGGAAAATCCACCAGTAGAATTGGTCGCCAGGGCCTTCACGGGGCTGGGGTTGACCCATGAAAGCCGTCTGGACCCAGAGGGCGTTACCACTACCTATGGCCGGCTGCGCCAGTGGACCTGGAAACAGGACGACCGCAAACAGGCACTCCTAGCCCATGCGTGGTTGGCGACACTGTTAGGGCTGGTGGGCCAGCAGGCCGAATCGGACCCGGTCATTGAAGAACTCAGCTTGCATGGCCCATTCCGGGTCCTAGTCGATCTGCTGAAAAGGCAGCGTCTGATCTTCAACCCATACAATGCTGACACAGCCCTCAGCCCGCATACCCATGGCTGGGCCTCTTTCATGCCACCCCCACCCGTGCCCGGCGATCCGGTGGCGGATCTGACCGCAATCCTAGGGCCTGTGCAGGCAGCCTTGCCCTTGCTCTGTTACGGCTGGGTGTTGCAGGTGCAGGGTCAGTTTGGCCAAGCAAAGCGTTGTTTACATGCAGCAGTGGCCCTTGCAAAAGACACGGGCCAGCTTTCGCTAGAGGGCCTGGCCTATCACCAGTTGGCGGTTTCCCTGCAGCTAACCGGTCATGCTGACGAAAGCCACAAGTTCAACGAAATGAGCAAAGATATCACCTTGCAGGACCACGGCACCGTCGACCAACTGGCCAGGCTTTGGCCCCGCCTATCCAGTGCCTATCAGGCCCTGGCCCAAGGGGAATTGGGGCGGGCAGAGCAGCGCCTGACAGCTATTGCCAGTTTCCTAAAAGATCGAATTTCCCTTCGCACCCATCTACACAGCACAGTGATTGGCCTGGGATTGGTGGCCCTGGAACGTGGGAATTTTTCCCAAGCCGAAGCGTACCTGCACCAGGGGTTAGCGGACACGGCACACCACTATCCCTATACATTTGTGCAGGGTCTGCTAGGATTGGCACAGCTTGCCCAACATCAGGACAAGCCCGTGCAGCGTAGCGAATATCTACAAACGGCTCTGGCCTATACTGCAAACCGCAGCCTCGTGCGCGAGTTCGCAGAAGTTGTTCGACACATCGTCATCTTACAGCCAGACGGTGCGCCAGTCCCACGTCTCCTGGCCGAGGCGAACGCAGCCGTCACCCAAGCCGGCCTCGTCCTGCCGGTACCGGTGCTGCCACAGGAAGAGAAGGCACTATCGTGAATGGTAGTATGCCTAGGCTGGTTCCTGTACTTGTGTCAGCATGCGTTGGTACGTCTCAACTATCCGGTCGGCTGTCTCTGCGTCTAGTTCGTTGTTGATCTTGTCCTGAACCCGCTCTGCAGCTTCGCGTAAGATGTCGGGGTCTGTATTCGGGCCTTCACCAGAGATACCAGTGATCTTGGCATGTACGTTTCGTTGAAAGAAAGCCCAAACACGGGTAGTATGTGGTGTTTTGGCATTACGATTGTCTAGAAAATCGAGCTCTTCCAACATTCGTCCAATGTCAGAGTTGCTATACCCATGAATACGTAGCTTCAATGAATAATAACAAAAAGCCAATGATTCTTGAATACGAGGTGGCGGCGGCGGAGGAGGCGGCGGCGGGTCGACACCCTCTATAAGCTGCTTAAGAGCATGCTGTATTGTGGGTCCGAACTGACGTACCCGGCTCGCTGTCTGGGTAACATTCGGCTCCACGATCTTCATCAAGAATTTCACGAAATCTTTGTTCGGCTCCCCATCAAGCTGCTGCTTAAAGTAGTCAATGATGCCATTGACCCTGTTCCGTTCCTGCAGGCGCTCGATCATACGGTCGAAGTCAAACTCATCAGCAAATAGCTCATCAGCAGATAGATGGTTCAACTCTTCAAAATTCTTGTCATCCATCTGCAGGATGTCGAGTTCGTAAAAAGGCACCTGGTCCATGATGTTCGGCTTCTCCAGATCCGAATACAGTCGATAGATAACTCCATCCGTCAGGATACCGATCTTGGCTTCAGTCATTGCAAAATAGTGCGCCAGTTGCCGTTCCTTGTCGGCATGCAACGCCTCGCCAAGCTTCTTGGCCTCCACAATAATCGCTACCTTCCCATTCCGCATTATCGCATAGTCGACCTTGGTACCGTTGTTCTTCCCCCAATCGGCTGTATACTGCGGTACAAATACAGCGTCCGAAAAGACATCGTAGCCTAATGCAATGAAGAATGGTATGATGAGATATTGACACGTCTTGGCTTCATCTGTGCATTTCAAATGCCTGGCTGGGTTGGCAAGATCCTCAAATGCTTGCCGGTTGATTGTCATGATCTTCCCCTTCCTAGTGATTCTTCTTTGGAGCTGACCTTTACCCTATTCAAATGCCAATCTTCGCAAGCCGGGGGCGGCTGTTGAGCATGTGGATGATTGGGTCGTGGCTACTGATACTGTTTATCAATTTGTCTATACGCAAGAATATCTATCTACCATACATTACAGTATATGTCAAAATATATCAAACATCTCTGGGCTGATAAAATTCTAGCGGGTCATCCCGTCCGCTCGGTTAGATCAGTCATGTACATCCTTCATCTCTAGGCGGCCTAAATAGATCAGAGACTCCAAGTCCTCTGCGGCTTCGGGTAGATACCGAGCGACAACCTCCCGGATCCGCGCCAGATCTTCATGTGAAGTAAGGCCAAGCATCTTTGAGAGATCGGCTGTATCTTGCACCCGTGCGGCTTCCATCTTCATCAGGACAAGATAGGGAAGGTCTAGGACAGGATACTTGGCCGCGTCCTGTTGATGCTGTTGAAATGCCTCATCGAGCCAAGCAAAGGGAATGAGGAGCAGATCGATTTCCGTGCCATCTGGGGCGTTCAGGAGATAGCCGGCAATCGACAGTTCCGAAGCTGTCTGAAACCCCGCCTTCTGTAGGCGCGACAAAGCCTCGTCTCCATCCTGATAATGAACGAGAATGTCTAAATCTTTGGTCATCCGTTCCGGCATATAGGCACGGGTCGCCACTGCACCGACGGTCGTCCAGCGTAGCCCCTTCAGAATAGTTCGCAAATCAGGCCAGGAAATCATTGCGGTCCTCCGGCGCAGAAATTGGCGCGCGCTGCCGGTGCCTGCCTGTTGTCGCCGCAGAGACAGGGCAAGCAGGAAATGTCGTCTCTGTGCTGGGGTGAGCTGCCCATCCGGCGCAATGGCGGCGATGCTAGGCGGTATTTTCATGATGTTTCTCACTCCACCAAGAGAGCAGCTCCTCTCCATCAACCACTGCGGATCTACCTTACTTGTGTATTCGTCGGGTAGAGATCGATACGGTCCGCATTGGCGCGTGGCGGCAGGCTGGCGGCGAAGACGACCGTAGCAGCGATGTCCTCCGCCTGCATCATCAGTTTTCGCGCTTCAAGAGGCGGCGGACTGGGCCGTTGATCCAGCAGGGGTGTGGCGGCCACCCCAGGGTTGATGACACAGGCCCGCACGCCATAGGGGTTCCCTTCCTCATTGATGAGCCGGTTCAGAGCATGCATGCCCAATTTCGCGCTACTGTAGGCAACCCCGGCCAACAGGCTGGGGTAGTTGGCCGCCCGCGAGGCCACATTGATGATCGTACCAGAATGCCGCGCCTTCATCTGCGGCAATACCAGTTTGGTGAACAGGTAGGCACTGGTCAGGTTGACATCCAAGATGCGTTGCCAGTCCGCTACTGTAGTATCCGCGATGCTGCGCTGGAGCACGTTCATGCCGGCATTGTTGACCAGCACATCAATTGGGCCGAGTTCCGTGTACGCCTTCTCGACTGTAGCCCGGACCTGTGCATCATCCCCCACATCGCAGGGACAGACCAGCGCGGCCACGCCCAATGGCTCAATACGCTGTGCCAGCGCGCGTAGCTTTTCCTCACGCCGCGCGACCAGGACCACATCTGCGCCCGCCTGGGCAAATTGTTGGGCAATCGCCTCGCCGAACCCACTGCTGGCACCGCTGATGAGAATGATTTGACCGTCTAGATGATTCAATGGGGGATCTCCGAACTGCACTGGCCGGGGACTGCCCTGGTGTTTGGGGGGTCAGTGGGGTATAATGCCAAGAATTCATCAACTTCTACGGCCTGGCCGCAGGCAATCGATCTGTTCGCCGCGATGCCCAGCAGAATTGACGCCGCGCCCTCAATGTGGGAGGCGGCCCGTTGGTATGGGTCCTGCGGTGGATTGGGATGGAAGATCTGCTCCAGCATCACCCGGTCGCCGCCGCCATGACCGCCCACACCTTCCGGCACCTCCACACTGTACGGCGTCCCGTGTATAGGGAAGACCCATATATGCTGGCCGCCAAAGGCACTGAGCTGATCTTCTTCCGCGTGTGTGTCTGCCCTTTCCTGGCCAGCCGCGAATGTCCAACCGACCGGCTCCACTACTTCCACTTCAATGCGGCCCCGGTCGCCGGTAATGGCCGCCCGATACCCTTCCCACGGACAGTAAGCCAGTAGGGAGTAGCTGAGAATGATCCCATTGCGATAGCGGGCGGTGACGCTCATTGTGTCCTCAGCGGTGATATTGTCGCCGAAGACGTTGCGGTCCCGCAGGTAGCCGCTGTCGGCTTCGGCGTTCAAATAGAGGCCATGGAGGGTTTCGTTGGTGTCCAGACGCAAGGCAAAGGGGTCGGCTTCGGCATCCTTCTCGCCGGTGTAGCGGTCGTAGCCATAGAATTCGCCCCGTTCGGCCGCGTTCTGCCGCCCATAAAAAAGCAGATCCCCCTGTGCATAGACGGTCTGGGGAATCGAATCGATCCACCAGTTGATCAGATCGAAGTGGTGGGTGGCCTTGTGGACCAGCAGGCCGCCGGATTTGTCCTTTTCCCTATGCCAGCGGCGGAAGTAATCGGCCCCATGGCGGGTATCCAATACCCAAGAAAAATCAACATGACGAGGGCGCCCCACCACCCCCTGGATCACCAATTCCCGCACTTTCGTGGCTATAGGTGTGTAGCGATAGTTGAACGTCACCCGCAGGGAGCGGCCTGTCTTCTCTATTGTTTCAAAGATCTGGCGAGCTTTGGCATCATCTGTAGTCATGGGCTTTTCGGTGATGGCATCGCAGCCTAGTTCCATGGCCCGGCAGATGTACTGGTGATGGGTGGCGTCCATCGTGGTGACGATGACCACATGCGGCTTCGTCTGCGCGATCATGCGGTCGAAGTCGTCTGCATGAAACGTAGGCAGCGCACCTCCGCCATGTTCCTGAATCTTCTGGTTGTACCAATCCATCCGTGTCTGGCTCAGATCACAGAGACCTACCAGTTCGTTCCATGCGGCGTATTCGCCCACAAGCGCGCGAATATACATAGCGGCACGTCCGCCCGTCCCAACAAGTGCATAGCGACGTTTGGCAGAAGTCACGAGAAAAATTCCTTTCACTGTCTACAATACCGGTAGCCACCCCATGCCGGAATCCATCAGTTTGCATTGTGATCATATCAAAGGGATTGATCCATATGCACTCCAAGTATACTACTTTTATGCAGTTAAACAAACGGCAGCGTAGAACTCTGATCGAGTGGCGGGGGTGGCCAGTGTAGACCCCGTTGGCCGGAGAGAGCCCGGTTGCTGGTCGGTTGCCACTCTCGTTCGGGTAGGCCGACCAGCGTACCATTATGCAGCCATTCTTGGTCGCTACCATAAAGCTCGTCCAGCAGGAGCGCGGTCAGCTGTTGGCGCACAGATGCATGCTGCTGCGACTCGCTCAAATCCTGCAGCTCCAGGGGGTCGGCATCCATATCGAAAAGATGGAAACGGTTGCCGGTTGGATAGTAGATCAGTTTGTACTGGGCCTGCCGGATCATGCGGGTGGCCATGGGCCCTTCGCCCACTTCCCCATAGAAATAGGGCCGCCGCTCGTCCCCTACCATGGACAGCCCTGCAACGCTCTCAGGAATCGGGATGCCGGCCAAGTCAAGAAGCGTGGGCATGACATCCTGCCAGCCGACAAGGCGGTCGTCTTGGCTGCCGGGGGACGTGCGTTCATCACCGACCGGGCCGAGCAGCAGCATGGGAATATTGGCGGCGTTCTCATAAAAGAGCCGCTTGGCCCACATGCCATGATGGCCCAGCATATCCCCATGATCGCTGGTGAAACAGATGATGGTGTTGTCCAGCAGTTGCTCTTCCCGCAGGGTACCGATGACGCGCCGCAACTGGTGGTCAATATGGGTACAGAGCGCGTAAAAGGCCCGGAGAATGCTCTGTATTTCATCAGGAGCGAAATTACTGCCGTAGCGTTGGTGAATCACCTGCAGAGGATAGGGCAATTCTGCAAAGTCCTGCGTCCATATGCCCCGTTCCGGCTGTGGAATGTGGATATCCCGGTACAGATTATAGTACGATTCCAGCGGGACCAGCGGTGGATGGGGATGGCAGTAGGAGAGGAACCAGAAAGCGGGCCGGGTCGGATCCCGACGGCGGATCATGCGGCACATCTGCTCGGTAGCCCAGTTGGTGACATGGGTCTCCTGCGGCAGATGCCAGGGCCGGTGGATGTACTCGTTGTTGCCCATGCCATGGGCAAATGAACGGCCCAGATAGCCCTTCTCCCCCATCCAGATCTCGTAATCGTCAATCGCACCCAGGCCTGGGCGGCCTTCCTCGGCCAGAATCACATCATCAAACCCGATGCGGTCCCGCTGGGGATAGACGTGCAATTTGCCCACCGCGTAGGCCTGATAGCCCGCGTCCTGAAAGGTCTGGGCCAGCGTAGGCAGTTGAGGCATAGGGGCTTTCACTTGGAAGGTGCGGTCACCATGGATGCGAGGTGGGGTAGCGGTCATCAATGTGCGGCGGGCCGGTATACAGACCGGGCACTCCGCGTAGCAATTTGTGTAGCGCACCCCTGCAGCGGCCAGGCTGTCCAACGTTGGCGTGCGGATGGCCCTATGGCCGGCCGCGCCCAACAAGGAAGCCGGCCAGTGATCGGTAGAGATAAGCAGGCAAGAAGGTTGATTCTGCGCTTGGGAAGGCATGGGAACTCCGTTAGTGATAGTCGGCCAAATCGGCAATCGCCGCTTGCACCTCCTGGCGGATGGACTTGGGGACGGGTGGGTTGAAGGGGGCCCCATCGCCGCCATCAATGTCGTCAAAGCCACTCAGGGCCATAGCTGCGATGACCGCCGAATAGTTGTACTTGCGCCCATCCCGGAAGCGCAGCTCCTCCAAGGCCGCAATGGCATCCTCTACCCGCTGGGATTCGGCGTGATCTCCGGCGCGCTGGGCATTGTTGATGGCATCGGACGCCTTGGCATAGACTACAGCAATGCCGGAGGTGTGGCCTTTGCTGCCCAGCCGGGAGGCCTGGGTGCTGCGGTCGCCGATGCCCCAGATAACCAGGCCCTTGTCGCCGATCTCCCGCACCAGAGGCTCTACATCTGCTTCGCCGGTCCCCACTTTCACACCGACAAATTGTTCCGAATCCCGCAAGAGCTGCGCCACCTGGGGCAGATCCCGGCTGTCCTTGAAGTAGTAGAGGAAGCGAGCACCACAATGGTCGTCCATCTCCTCAGCGAAAGCCATGAATTCATTGTACATGCCATCAGGGTTGTAGACACCGCCCAAGGGCATGAGCAGATAGACGTCCGGCGGACGTTGCAGGGCAGCAAGTTCGCTGACGAGTTCCCTGGCTTCCGAGAGGGGATTGGGCAGCACGCCTGCCACGTAAACACCCTCATCCCCCATGGCGCGGGTGGTCATGTCAACTAGGCGGACATGCTCGGCCCGGCTCATCTGGTGAACCGGGCTAGTGCCGGCAATGGAAATAACCCGAGGACGGTTGTCATTCAGGCTGTTGCTCTGCAGCAGATAGCGTACATTCTTGATGTGCGCGTCATCATCAATGCGGCCGGCCCGGTAGGGCACGGCCGGAATGGCGGTCACGCCTTCCAGCGCGGACAATAGCTCTGCGGTCGATAGGTGGGCTTTGCTGGCGAGGTTCATAGCAGCTCCTTATGCGGTCAGGATTCTATGGATGAAAGGATGGATACTATCCTGCGGTTCGGTACGCGGGCATACGTTACACGCCGTATTCTACCACAGCCACCCGCTTCCGGTCCACCCATTCCCAGTTGATCGCCACGCCCAACCCCGGCCCTTGGGGGATCGACACATGGCCCTGCGGGTCGATTGCCTCTAGATCGTCTTGATAGTCAATATAGAGATTGGCGGCATGGCTGGCCGGGGCTTTGGGATGCAGCAGGCCCATCTCGTAGTAGTTTGTGTTGCGGATGGCGGCCATACATTGGCGTTGGGCTGGGCCGGGGCCATGGAATTCGATGTCGATGCCCAAGGCTTCGCAGGCATGGGCCAGCTTCATGACGCCGGTAATGCCATCATAGCCCACATCCCCGCGCACGTAATCTGTGGCATCGGCGAGCGCGAAGTCGATGTGCGGCTCTAAGGAGCGCACATGCTCCGTCTGTAGGATCGGCGTCTTGATGAGCTGGCGCAACTTGCGGTGGGCGAACTGGGAGATCCCTCCATCTCGGTAGGGATCTTCGTACCAGAAAAAGCGGTTCTCATCGCAGGCCCAGCCCACCTTCACTGCATCGCCAAAGGTGACCAGCTCGCAGGCCGGGTCCAGCATCAGATCCATTGTATCGCCGACACGCTGCCCCACAGCATGGACGTTCGCCACCTCCTGGCTGACAGGTGCCCGGCCCCAGCCGTGGATCTTGAAGGCCGGGTAGCCCAAGTCCAAACACTGTTCCGCGAAATCGGCGAAAGCTTCCGGCGAGGAGAGGCCATCCGGCTGGTGGTCGCCATGATAGGTGCTGGCGTAACAGGGAATGCTGGTCTTGTAGCCGCCCAATAGCTTGTAGATCGGCTGGTCATAGAGCTTGCCGGCGATGTCCCACAGCGCGATGTCAATGGGGGCCAGGCCGATGCGGGCTACCTGGCGCAGCGCGCGCTTCACCTCCGTGTAGATCAGCTCCCGCTCCAAGGCACTGCGGCCAATGAGAAAATGAGCGAAGAGGGGAATCGTCGAAAATTCGGCTGCGCGGCCGCCGGCGTACTCGCCCACAATGCCCTGGTCCGTCTCAATCCGCAGGATATTCCCCCGCTGGGAGATGCGGTTGCCCGGCTCGTAGACGAGATTAAAGCCATTGTAATCCGTGCCAAGATTCTCCATCTCAAACTGATATTCATGTACTTCAATTTTGGTGATGATTGGGTCGGCCATGATCCTCCTCCTAGATGATGGGCAAACGATTGCCTTGGTGAGGCTTCGGGGATTCCTACGCGTGCAGCACTACCCACCCATCCTCGACCGTCACATCAAATTTTTCGACCGATGGATCTTCTTGCGGCTGCTCAACCGTCACATCGTAGGTTTTGACCCGCAGTTTGTGGGGATTAAAGATCGAACGCCCGTTGGTGATATCAAACTCCCAGCCATGCCAAGGGCAGCGCAGAATTTCACCATCTTTGCGCCAGATGAACTCACCCGGCTGGCTAGGCTGTGTTGTGCCGGTGATGATGCCACGGCAGAGAGGCGCGCCCTGATGCGGGCAGAGGTTCCGCAGCGCGTAGTAGTCACCATGGACATTAAACACCCCGATTGAGCGGCCCACTTCAACGATTTTGCATTCGCCGGGCCCCAACTCACTGACCCGACAGATGATATGGCGAGGCATAAACTCTCTCCCTGAACTGCAATGGCCATAGGAGTGTACTGGTCACTGATGTGGGGGGTATTCCTGTACATCCTAAAGGTGTTCGCTTACCACTGTTTCAGTACGGCCAGGTCCGTGGCCGCGGTCTCTCGGCAGCCAGCAATTTGCAGCTTAACTGATGGCGAACAGCGGCCAAATCGGCCGCGTACGCTGCGTCCCCGGCCACGTCCCGATAGTCGCCCCATTCTGCCGACAGATCATAGAGATGCTCTGTGCCATGGGCGTGGAGAACATAGCGGAAACGTTCTGTACGTAACGATTTCCAGCCGCTGTGCTCGGTCAGAGCAGTCCCTGCCCCATCTATAGCCCCTGCCGGGTCGTCCTGCAGCCGAGCCAGTAAGGAACGTCCTTGCAGATGGGGTGGAACCTGAATCCCTGCCAGGTCCAAGAGCGTGGGCAACACATCCAAGGCCTCGGTCAGGCCGGAATCAATGTGAGCAGGGGCGGTATTGCCCGGTACCCGCATCAGCAAGGGAACTCGACTACACTGGTCGTGGGCTGGATAGCCCTTACCGTAACGCTGATGCTCGCCTAGCCACTCGCCGTGATCTGAGGTGAAGACGACGACCGTCTCGTCAGCCATGCCCATCTCCGCCAAGGCATCTAGCATGCGGCCCACGTGGTAGTCCACTTCGCTGACTTGCCCGTAGTAGCCCTGTCGGGCCAGCCGCAGTTCCTCGTCGGAAAATGTTGACGCTTCCGCGGGGAAGGTTGGCAGCCGCAATGTCTTAGGGTCATAGAGATCAAAATACTGTTGCGGGGCCACCCAAGGCGAATGGGGGGAATAGATGCCGGCAATACAGAGGAACGGCTGGCCGCTGCGGGCCTGCTGGCGCATGAATTCAATCGACTGCTCAGCCACAAACGCCGTATGGGTTACATCATCCCGGCAGCGGCTGGGGATAGGCCGCTTGGGGAAGCGTTCGGCTGGGTGCTGGATCGTGTCCTGCACCTCCATGACCTCGTACCAGACTTCTGTCAACAGTGCCAATCCAACACTGAGATAGGGAAGCTGGTCAGGTGCGACCCGGCCCACCCAGGCCTGGTAGGCGTCCTCATAGGTGCCCGGCTCATCAGAGATCTCCAATACATCAAAGCCATAGGATGGATGATAGGTGCGGTGGTCCCGGTTGGCGTGGGGTTGAAAATGAAGTTTGCCGATGTTGGCCGAGCGATAGCCGTAGGGGGCCAGCAGCCGCGGCAGAGTCACTGTATCTTCCGGCACGGGCACACCCATGTGGGTGATACCGAGAGTGGACGGATATTGGCCGCTGAGAAAGCTCAAACGGCTCGGCATACACACAGGATTTTGTACAAAGCAATGGTCGAAATTGACGCTTTCACTCGCCAATCTGTCCAGACAAGGAGTGTGAATGTCCGGGTTGCCATTGGCAGCCAAAGCATCCCAGCGTTGTTGGTCTGTGTAGATGATCAGGAAATTGGGGCGGCGCATAGGAATCATCTCGTCAAGGGTGTCGGTTGTGGGCAGTGCCTGCTGTTACACATCCACTGGTCACTGCGCTTAAAATGGTCGGGTCTGAGGCGGCCCAGTATCAATGGCAAAGGCCAGGGCATCAAAATTGCGGCGCATCAGGTCAAAACGGATCTCCCCATAGGCCGGGTCGTCCCAACGGTTGTCGAATTCGCCGGGGTCTTCTTGCAGGTCGTAGAGTTCCCCTTGCATATGGCCGTGGTAGACGACGATCTTGTAGCGATTGTCCCGGTACATCGTGGCATAGCTCCCTTCGTACTGGTTCCGTTCTGGGATGTCCGGATTCAATGCCCGGTAGTATTCACAACGCACAAACGCGCGCTGCTGGTGCGGCGACACTTCCCCGCGCAAGATCGGCAGCAGCGAACGGCCCTGCATGCCGGCCGGCACAGATGTCCCTGCTAGGCCCAGCAGGGTCGGCGCGATATCGATCAATTCCACCAGGGCATCGCTGACCAGACCGGCCTCAAAGTGACCGGGCCAACTCAAAATAAGAGGTACCCGCACCAATCCTTCATAGAAGCGGCAGCCCTTCAGCAGCAGGCCGTGGTCCCCCAGCATTTCACCGTGATCGCTGCTGAAAACAATGACCGTATTCTCCCGCTGGCCAGTCTCCTCTAGTATATCCAACAGCCGCCCAATGTTCTCGTCAATGAGTTCGATCATAGCGTAATAGGCGGCGATGACCTCCTGGGCGTTGAATTGGGCCGGCACCCGGGCCGGGTTCTGAAAATCCCCAGGAATCCCTGCTTGGGTAGTCAGATCGCTCTCCCGGAAGAGCGGCCCCGGCACTTTGTCCGGCTGGTAGCGGTCCCGATATTCCTGGGGCGGATCAAAGGGCGCATGGGGGTCGAAGACATTGACACTCATCAGCCAAGGGCCTGTACGCCTCTTCTCCGTGATGAAATCGATGGCTCGCTCGGTACACCAAGTGGTCTGGTGTAGCTCTGGGGGAATCGACGCGGGGTCTTCCCGCAGGTCCCGCAGAGTATAGCCTTGAATGGCCAGCCAGTCCGCGTAGGCATGGCCCGAAGGGTAGCGGTCGGCCGGGTCATGGCTCCACTGAAAGACTCGATAGCCATCTTCCTGGGGCCGTGGTTCCTCCCGCTCGCATGCGCCGGCCAAATGGAGCTTACCGGCCAGCCCGCAATCATAGCCAGTATCGGCCAGCAGTTTTGTCACAAGGGGTGCGCCTTCGCCCCACACCTCATTGCCATTCATACACGCATGGATGGTACTGGGATAGCGTCCGCTCAGAAAGCTGGCTCGGCTCGGTGTACAGATGGGGCTTTGGCAGAAGGCATGGGTAAAGGCCACCCCTTCGGCCACCAACCGGTCCAGGTTCGGTGTGTGGATGTGAGGATTGCCCAAGGCGTGAATCGTATCAAAGCGCTGCTGGTCCGTGCAAAACCAAAGAATATTGGGGCGGGTCATGGCTCATACCGAATACGGGAAGGTACGGGACAATCGCCATAGGCAGGGCTGCAATTGGCCCCTTCCCGTGTCAGATGATCGAAGTGGAGGGTACGCATGAAGGATGGCGCGGCATCCCCAGCCGTATCAAAACGCTGTTGGTCGGTGGTGATCAGTACAATATGTGGTCGGTCCATGGGAAGCACACCAGCGGTTTGTGAGCCGTGGTCAATAAAACATGTAGCCTTTGCAATGAGCCACAGGCCTGTCATAGCCTAGGATACTACGATTTCCGGGGCGCGTCAAACGCTCCACAACTATCGTGAAGGGGCAACTGCTCCAGGGCAGGCAGCCCAGCTTTCCGGTAGGAGTTCCGCCTGCTCCAGTACCGTCGCCGTAGCCTTTTCCTGTTTGTCGGGCGGGTAGCCATGTATACGCAGGATGCGCTTGACCTTCCTTCGCAGGTCTGCTTGTACGTTCTCGCGCAAGGTCCAATCAATGGTGACGTTGCTGCGGATGGTATCGACCAGCTTCCTAGCAATGGTGCGGAGGGTCTCGTCGCCCAGGACCTGTACCGCGCTGTCGTTGGTCCCCAAGGCGTCATAGAAGGCTAATTCTTCCTCTGTAAGGCCCAACTTCTCCCCCCGGGCCCTGGCTGTGCGTATCTCTTGGGCAAGCTGGATCAGCTCCTCGATCACCTGGGCCGCCTCAATGGCCCGGTTCTGGTAGCGGCGCAGGGTTTGTTCTAGCATCTCGGCGAAGGAGCGCGCCTGTACCACGTTCTGGCGTCTGCGGCTGTCAAGCTCCTCTTGGAGCAGCTTTTGCAACAGATCGACTGCTAGGTTGCGCTGCGGCATGCCACGCACTTCGGCCAGGAACTCATCGGAGAGAACCGAGATATCGGGCTTGTCCAAGCCAGCGGCCGCGAATATGTCGATCATGCCTTTGGGTGCCAGCGCGTGGGAGATGATCTGACGCACTGCATGGTCCTGCTCCTCTGTGGGACGTGCGGACCCAGGGGGGCGCTTCACAAGCTGGGCCCGCACCGTTTGGAAGAACGCCACATCATCCCTGATGGCCAAGGCGTCCTCATGGGGCACAGCTAAAGCGAAAGCCCGAGATAGGGCGCGCACGGCCTGCAGGCAGCGATCTTTGCCATCTTCCTGGGCTAGGATGTGCTCCTGCGCGGCCGGCAGAAGGGCCAACCTTTCTTGTGTTGTTCCCAGGGGCCAGACGGACCAGTCGAAGCCGTGGAAGATGCCACAGCATATCTCGTGCTTCTCCCGCATGACCATCACCGCCTCATCTTGATAGCGGATGGACTGCCCTGTGCCGCCGCTTGCGGTATACGTGTTCACGGCCTGCCTCAGTTCTGGGGCCAGCCCCAGGTAATCCACCACCAGGCCGCTGGGCTTGTCCTTGAACACCCGGTTGACCCTGGCAATGGCCTGCATCAGCCCATGGCCGCGCATGGGCTTGTCCATGTACATGGTATGTAGGCTGGGCGCGTCAAAGCCGGTGAGCCACATGTCTCGCACCAGCACCACACTCAAAGGGTCGGTCGGGTCTCGGAATCTCTGGGCCAGGGCCTCGCGTCGGGGCTTGTTGCGGATGTGCCTCTGCCAATCAAGAGGGTCAGACGCGGCCCCGGTCATCACCACTTTGATGTTTCCCTTGTCGTCATCCTCATGATGCCAATGCGGACATAGCCGCACCAGCTCCCGGTAGAGGTCAATACAGATACGCCGGCTCATGCAGATGATCATAGCCTTGCCGTCTAGGGCTTGTAGACGCTGCTCAAAATGGACGATGATGTCCTGGGCGAGCAGCTTCAGCCGTTTCTGCGCGCCGACGATGGCCTCGAGCTGCGCCCACTTGGTCTTGATGCGCTCCTTATGCTCAATCTCCTCGCGCTCGATGACCTCTTCAAACTGTGGGTCGATTGATGGACGCGCGGCCTCGTCTAAGCCCAGCTTGGCCAAGCGGCTCTCGTAGTAAATGGGCACAGTGGCCCCATCGCTGACGGACCGTTGGATATCGTAGATGCTGATGTAGTCGCCGAACACGGCGCGGGTGTCGGCATCCTGCAGTTCAATGGGCGTACCGCTGAAGCCGACAAAGGAGGCGTTGGGCAGTGCATCGCGCATGTGCCGTGCAAAGCCATCAATGAAATCGTACTGGCTGCGGTGGGCCTCGTCTGCGATGACTATGATGTTGCGACGTGGGGAGAGGATCGGCTGGGTGTCGCCTGTGTCCTCGGGGAAGAACTTGTGGATTGTGGTAAAGATCACGCCGCCGGACATAACGGAGAGCTTGCCGCGCAGGTCGGCCCGGCTCTGCGCCTGCACAGGCTCTTGGCGCAGCAATTCTTGGCAGCGGGAGAACGTGCCAAAGAGTTGGTCGTCCAAGTCGTTGCGGTCCGTGAGGCCCACGATGGTCGGGTTCTTCATGGCCGGTTCGCGGATGATAGCCCCGGCGTAAAAGGCCATGGTCAGGCTCTTGCCCGACCCCTGGGTGTGCCACACTACGCCGATGCGCCGGTCCCCGGGAATGCCGCCCGGCCTCTGGCCCGCTTCATAGTGCCCCCTCGCTTCAGCGGTCCTCTCCACTTTCTGCAATCCGGCCGCGCGTAAGGTTTCCGCGACGGCCACCTGCACTGCGTGGAACTGGTGATAGCCGGCCATTTTTTTGACCAGAATGCCACTACCGTCGTCCTCAAATACGATGAAGTCGCGCAGCAATGCCAAGAAGCGTCTCGGCTTGCAGAGGCCAGCCAGGGCCACCTGCAATTCGGGTATACTCGAATCAGCCGGGCCCTTGCCGTCAATTGTGCGCCAGGGCTTGAACCACTCCTGCCCGGCCGTGAGCGTGCCCACACGTGCCTGGCTGCCGTCCGAAACCATGAGTATCTCATTCATGGCAAACAAGGCCGGCAGTTCGGCCTTGTAGGTCTGGAGCTGCTGCCAGGCACGCCAGATGGTGGCGTCCTCGTCGGCTGGGTTCTTGAGTTCGATCACAGCCAAGGGCAGGCCATTGACGAACAGCACGATGTCCGGCCGGCGGATGTTCGTGTTCTCAATAACATGGAACTGGTTGACCGCCAGCCAATCGTTGGCGGCTGGGTCGTCAAAGTCGAGGACCCGCAGCATGGCCCCACGTATGCTGCCGTTGTCCGCGCGGTATTCCACGTTGACGCCATTCACAAGCGCGCCATGGAAGGCGCGGTTGCGGAGTTCCAAAGTTGTCCCCTGTGGGCGGGTCAGCTTGCGGAAGGCATCGTCTAAGGCCTGCGTGGGCAGGGCGGGGTTGAGCCGGGCCAGGGCAGCGCGCAGCCGCCCCTCCAACACCACCTGCCGGTAGTCGGCCCGCTCGGCGTTCGGGGTATCCGGCGCGATCTGCGGCCCGTAAATGACATGCCAGCCTAGGTCCGCCAGCCATCCGAGGGCACTCTGTTCGATATCTGCTTCGGTGATGGTGGTCAATGCGCTGTCTCCCCTAGGGGCAAGCCAAATGGAATGATGCGCCCACGTGCCACAGACAAAACCCGCATGGATCCTATCCGTATGCTTCGGAGATCAGGGACACGTTACGTGGGTTGCGTAGCTCATGCCTAGTGCCAACTAGGTGAATGTCCCCATCCAAACGAATCCAGCTATGCTCTCGAAAAGCCTGAATCACTGTATCGTAAACGGCGCGGTCAAACTCAACCTTGAGGCGGATGAGACGCGCATCGCGCATGGATAGGATGATTGCTTTACCGTCAAACTCTTTAGGTTCCCGTTCTAGCTGGACAACCTGCGCGATGATCTGCTCGTCAAAGGACGGTTCGTTGCGGCGGAGGAATTTTGCCGCCTCCTCCAGAATGTCCGCATAGTTCGCAGAAAAGGGAAACTGGGCAGAGGGCACTGTCGATGGCCGCACATCAGCCCAAACCAACTCTATGGCAATCCCGCGCCCTTTCTTCGCCAACTCGGCCACCGCATCGCACAAATTGGCACTGACCCCATACTCTACTGCCTTGACAAAAGGGTCTAGCGTATCCTGATGTATGGCATCGGCGATCGCCGTGCTGGTATGGTCCAATGCTCGTGCCAGTGTGTAGGTAGCGCGGCGCGGGAAAGGACTAACGAACTCGTCGCCGAAATCGGCCTGCCCAATCCCCGCGGGCACTGGCGAATGCAAGGTGAGGTCGTAGCCCTTATGATAGCCTGGCAGCGGCCACACATTGTCAAGATATTCCCCTACCTCTGCACTGAATGTACCGCGATAGGCCGCGCGCGGATTTTCCGCGGCACGGGCTGCGGAGGTCAATAGGTTGTACGCATCAGTAAGCAGACCTGTACTCTGCCGCAACGAAAGCGGTTCCGTCACTACCCCATTCATTGAACGCATGCGGATCACATCAGACCCGCTGCCTGCTAGGTCATGGAATACATCTAGCTGGGAGCGTTCTTCGACTGCGGCGAGAACCGCGACAGACTCAGCCATGCTCTGGGCGTAATCGGCGATGGTCTCTCGCAAGGGAACGAGGATATCCCATTGTCTCCCCGCGTGCTCTTTGGTGTAGATTGTGGCCGGGCGTTCTCCCCAAGGACCTTCCTTGTTCCACCCACGTGCAGTGAGGTAGGCACGCAGATTCACGATTGACAGTGAGGATAAGGCCACTTGATCGCGTATCTGGACTAGCATAGCCTGCTCCCCCTATCAGCTCTGGTCATTAACTCTTGAAGTTGGATCTTGTCAAATATATTGATTGTGGGGATGAATAGAATCTCTCGTCTAGGTTCGCGATGCCTGGGAATCTCACGTCAGTACCGCGCGGCATGTCGTTGGCAGTCATGGCTCCTCCAACCACGTTGTCATAGTCTATGATAGACCAGTGTACTCATCTGTGCCAAATTCGATCAAAACGCTGCCTGCATCCTAGGCTATGACATACGAAGAGCCGCATCCCACCAGATGATCCAACTCAGGCGATGGTCTCCAAGACGACCCTCAGGATTCGCTCCAGCCGGCCTGGGCACTCGCAGCCACCCGGACAATGCTCTCCAATTTTTCGCCGATCTCAGAATCTATCTCAGCTTCAGGGACATACTGCGCTAGTTCATAGAAGTCCTTCTTGTTCATGAGATTCGGCAGCTTGAGATTGGCAAAGTATCGTTGAAAAAGGGGCGTCAGGAAATCGTCACTCACCTTTGTATCAGCACTCCAAGGAGAGCCTTTGCCGAGGGTTTCCATGGCACTCTGGACTTCCTTGATGGCTGCGCGCATGGTCTGCAAGCGTCTATCAGCTTCTTTTTGCACAAACAAGGGGCCAGGTACGTCTGCGGTAGCAGACGTGCGCGCATACGCCTCTAGGGTCCCCTGGGAGCAGAAGTAGTTCTCAATCTCCCGCCGCTTCCATAGCAGACACTCAATATCTTTTAGGGGCAGCGTGCCGGATTCCAAGCGGTCCAACAGGACGACACCTTGTAGGTGCGGGTATGCCTCCTTAAGGCCATAGTAGTGTTTCTGCACCGATGCTAGATGGTTTCCCACATAATGCACAAAGGGTTGCTCCAATGTGCGAATCGCCTGGTCGTCACCAAGACGACGGGCAAATGCCTGCAATATGGCTAAGTCTGTTGAGCCTTCAAGATAGAGGACCCAGCCCGTCTGTTCAGCCTGATAATAGTGTTCAAATCCAATGTCTTTGAGCGACTTCAAAACTTGGCTGCCTCGGTCGTCAATGCGGTGCGGATGTCCCACAAAGGCGACGACCATATCTCGGCCAGCAGCTTCATTTAGCAGGACTTCTGAGTGACTCGCGGCGATGATCTGACTGCCGCTTTGCGCGGCCACATCGCTAATGATCTGATATATCTGGCGCTGACGAATAATTTCGAGGTGTGCGTCCGGTTCGTCCAAGAGGAGCACGCTCCCTGGATTGGCGTACAGATACGCCAGAATCAACAAAGTCTGTTGCAGCCCTCGTCCACTGGCAGAGAGATCGAGCAGAATGTCGCGTTCCCGATACCGCATGGCTATCTCGCCGCGCGCCACAATATAACGCGGCACGTCAAGTTCCACTCCGAATAGCTTCTGTATCTGGCCAACCAATGTGTCCCATTCCTGAGGCCGCTCTTTGTGAATGCGGAAACAGAGATTGCGTAACACTTCAGCCGTGCGCCCTTCACCGACACGTACATTCACTGCGCCCTGGTCAAGGCGTGTCTCCGTAGCTGCGAGACCAGACATAGGCGGCAGGAATGCGATCTGTACAGCCCCTGCGTCGTCTGGAATCGGCATGCGCTGCGGTGATGGGCCTTGGCCCCGGCGCAATGGGCGGCAGTAAAATGATTCCTCGTTTGCGTAGTCAAATTCCAATCCGCACGTCCAGTGATGGTCCGCCGTAATTCCCTCAATGATTACGTCAATACGGATGTTTTGCGTCGTCTGTTTTCCCTCTTCGTTCTTGCCTACATCCCGCACCTGGAGGCCCGCCCACAAGAGACGCGCACTGGGAACGGGGATAGCCACAAGGTCCCGGCGGTTGACAGTGACGCCTGGTCGCTTTTCCGGCGCGCTTCTCCCAGCCCGTTTCTCGTTCCAGCGTTTCAGGCCGATGTCCCAGAGAGCCAAGGCCTGCATAGCTGATGTCTTACCCGAGTTGTTGGGACCGATGAACACAACCGGGTTGCCCAGCTCAATCTCGACCTCGTCGCCAAAACGTTTGAAATTGCGTATGGTGAGTTTTGTAAGCATCTATTGCAAGTGGAGAGTAGGCACAGAGTTATCATAGTCCATGATAGACCAGTGTACGCGCCTGTGCCAATTGTGAACTAGATGTCCGCGATAGCCTGCGCGAAACGCTGCACCACCTCTCCGAGATCTTCTGGATTTTCGCAGCGCAATACCAAGCGGCCGCGATACAACTCGATATCCGGGGGCAGGTGTAGATCATCAACTTGCCTGCTGAACCAGCCCAGTGCTTCACCATAGTCGGTGACGATATACTGTCCGTTACGTTCAATGACGAAGACATCCACCCGGCCACCATCCGGATACGTCAGTGGCGTTTGTATATGCACTCTTGCCCCGGAAGCCTGTGAACACTTGAAGCAACCTGACAGGCTGTTGTGCAATAACGTACACAGGTTAATAGCCTCATTGTCACTATCGCTTTTCCCTTCCCACTGCGCGCAGATTGCTTCAATATCAATATCTGGATCATCCTCACCAACCCAGTAGTCATAGAAGCACGGGTTGTTGCTGCGAGGTAAGGGATGTGCATCGCGAATTCGTACCAAAGCTGGCGCACGTACACATTCGCCAAGTACCAATGCCATCTGGGGCGCAAGTGATGGTAGCTGCTCAAGGAGAGGAGCATAAATACCTGGGACGACCTCTCGGAAGTAGCGCAGGTCCTCTGGGTTCTGAAGTCTATGCACAACAAAGCTGCTACATTGTGAAAGGATGGTCCGTGAAAGCTCGCTCGGCCGTTGTGAGGCCACGACTAACCCAATCCCATATTTACGACCCTCGCGCGCAATACGCTCAAAGACGGTGCGCGAGATCGAACTATCTACACTTTGTTGGGATTGAGCAATATAGTTTTGGGCTTCCTCAAGCACAAGCACTACAGGCAAGGAACCGCGCTTTTCTCCGCCGCTATATTCGCCAAGCCGCTGTAAGAATTCAAGAATGAGCCGTCCAATCAGAGCAACCACATTCTCTACTACTTCATTAGCCAACAGGCTGAGATCTATAATAACAACGTGATGGGATACATCGCATTGGCGATTATAACGATTATAAAATGGGAGAGACGGTCTCTCATCAGAAAGGCATGACTTAGAATTATCTACAGATTGAAGGCCCAGCAGGTCGCGAAGGAATGCTGCCAAGACATTCGAGAGGTCTGGGTACCGTGCAAAAAGGAAATTGAACCGAGGATCTTCAAAAAACCGATTGATTCGGAATCGCATGGGAGAAAGATGATTTGCGTCTATCTGTTCATGAATAGCCACTTCGGACATGCTCTCCAAAAGGCGGTCCTGCTCAAAGTATGATGGCTGATCTGCGTTGACATGAGATGTATTATGACTATTTACCTTGATAGCATCATCTATTTGTTTAATAATAGGATTGATGATATTACAGATTTGTTGGATGCGTGTTGGGCTCCAACCCCGTAGGGTATCGTGCGCATCAGAGGCAATGTCATAGATCCTCTTAATAGCACACTTCCATTTTTGAAATAGTTCTTCATAACCAGCACATTCAAGAGCATGAACGCTTTCCGGAAATTTTGTTCCGTAACACAGTATATCCGCGCAGTATTGCATTATGTTCTTTGGAATTGCCCATAATTGTGTCGGATTGCTATTTTGAGCTATCGCTAATATCTGAGAGCAAGACGTTCTCAATATATTTAAGGTAGAAACAATTGCGCCTTCATTAGACTCTCTTGCACGAGATAACTGCAAAGCACGCATTAGCACAGGTGCCTGTACCCTTTCACTAGCATCAAACAGCCGGATGAAATCGTCAGTATTTAAGAACCAGTACGGAATTGCAAGATGGTCTGTATGGTCTTGGTCAGAAGGAATGTAGAGAGTTCGCTTGTCATTGATATCGATATCGCTCCCTGAACCATTCTCTTGACACTGTGGAAAAGCAGAGCGATATTCTCCGTTTGTATCAAGGATGACAAAGTTCGTCCGGCGGACATCGGTGTCACTCAAAATGGACTGTATGATACTCGCAATTGTACATGACTTCCCCGAACCCGTGCTTCCCAAAATCGCTACGTGTTTACCAAAAAAGATATCTGGATTGATCTTAAGCGGGCAATCCTCAAAGATAGTAGACTCCCCGATATCTATGCGGAAACCAGATTGTGCAGGGCTGTGGGAGGACTCTGACTGAGAGACCGTATGATCGTTTCGATCAAATATACGGTCGATATCACCAGTCGCGGCGAGGAATACAGGATTGTCCAACACAGGGTAGACCGATATACCCTGAGTAAACGAACCACTATCAAGCATCCCAATTAAGGTCGCTTTCATGATGCGTCGCGCGGCAGGAAGAGCGACCATTGTGTGGTCCGCCCTAATTTGCGGTCCTCTGTCGTCGATTTCAACACGCGTTACTACTGCTATCAAACGACGAGTGCCGACAGGAATGACCACATAGGAATTGATGCGCCCCACTTCCAGTACTCCCGCGTACGTTGTGCGAGTAAATCCCTTCATGTCATCGTTCAGTTGGATGGTCACCCGAGCGGTGTCTACCGCAATTACGCGGCCAATCTCAAAATCATTAGACATTACTCTATCCTTCATCAGGACCCGTTGACTTCAAAGCCCGTTGAGTTTTTATAACTTGGCGTCGCATATCCTCGTCTTGCAAGTCAGCAAGAGCTTTTTGCACAAAACCGGTGAATGTACCAAGTGTATTACCAGTGAATAGCCACACGCGTGGGTCATGCTGTTGCCTGATCTTTTTCACAAAGTCGTTCTGCGGGCATGGATCAACAATGACCAATGTAAAACTTGGAATTGCTAATGCTTGACGTACAATTGCGCGAATGTGCTCATCGCCGAACCCATAACCAAGGACGAATAGTACTGACTGTGGTTGTACGACCGTAGCGGCGAACCTCCGCAAGAGTTCTGCATACGGCATTCCCAGTACTTCTCTCCACTTGGCCGGGGTGGGGTAGATAAGAACATCATTATAGTCGGATAACTTACCGCCCTGGGCACGTATTCCATAAGGATTCTCCTCACTCGGTTCGTCATCCGTCCAATTGATTGAACCGTGTAATTTGTAGAGATGCAGTACGCGTTCAAGGCGATGGACGGGACCTTCGGTTGTCCCTGCAGAGAAATAGAGATCGTGATCATAGGATTCGGGACGGAAAGTGCGCTGTATGGATCCTACGAAGCCATCAAGCAGAACTATACCTTCAGCATCTGCAGCCTGTTCAATAAGGGTATCGTAGTTGAGCGTGAAGATGTTCATACGCTTCAAGTTAAGCGGGCGAGTGAGTACTTTCCTAAGAAGCTCTCTGTAGACTGCCAAGCCCGCTATCTTATCTGGCGTCGGCAGATCACAAAGGTGAGCCAGGGCTGATGTTGCCCTACATAGGCACTCGTCAATGTCATCACCTCGCAAATCAATACTAGGGTCGCCTTCAATTTTCAGTCGCCCACCATTGCTAGGAAGGGCAGCCTTCCATCGATTGAGCTGACTCAGAAGCTCCTCAAAATTGACACAAAGACGATTGTTCTCAGGCACCTCTTCTCGACGTTTGAGAATCTCTTCACAGCTTACAGGGATTGATGGGCTGTTCCTAGCTGCGTACCTAGCCGCAAGATAAAAGCATCTCAACCATTCACTGATACATCGTCCATTTTGGTCAGCGATGCCCTTATTAAGGAGCTTTTTCTCTATCTCTAGCGGAATAGAACCGATCAAAGGACCGCCACAATCCACAGATGCACCTGCTCCAAGCAGAAAACTCACTGTGTCAACCTTGAGCAGGGTGCCCGTTTGAATCCTCACCTTGGACATCACCTGGGCAAGGTATTGTTCACAATTTTTGGATTTGGTACATAAATCCTTAAGTTGATCTTTTCCACCGATCTCGAATTGAATATCCGAGCATAGGTTAGAAGTTGTTTGTGCGTCACTCATACCATATCCTCACTTGATATATTTTCTATGTCTTCCTTCCTCACCCGCAACTCGCCGGAGATGAGCTTAGGTAGCAACGTATCGCGCAGGCCGGAGAGAGTGCGAGATTCCGAAACATTTAACCGAATTCGTTCATCTAATGGTAGCACAAAAGTTTCAAATAGATCAACGGCTGCTAGCTTCGGTTCGACCGTTTTCAGTGCCTTAAACTGCTCTTTGTTGATAGCACCAAATACTGTCCCTGTATGTTCGTACTGTTGGATTTCCTGTTGGATGGCCCAAACTGAATAGTAGGTGAACGAAGGCGAACCTGACTTGTGCTGCAGCGCAGCAAGGCCCCGTCCAATACAGCACCTTTCCCAAGCCTTGTTAATGTCACCGACCGGCGCGCGAACGCTGACCAGCGTATCTTCGGATTCGGCGATGCGTGTCGGCGCGGTACAAAATCTCCTATTTGTGGGATACCGAAACCCGAAGTCGGAGCAACCTTGAAAGAATGGCAGGCCGTCGCCCTCATCGTTGTAAGTGCGACCCGGCGGCGATTGGCCCATCGTCAGGTGAAAGCAGTCGCCCACTGTTCCAACCTCCCACCCCTCTGGGATCTCCCCCAGTTCGGAATCCACCAGCCGCTCCGGGAACAGGTCATACATCTCCGCCGGCATCCCCGGCAACGACTCACCTCGCCGCCAGCTGCCATCCATCTTAGCGCGCACAGGGTCGAAATCCACGAACCAAGACTTGAAGATCGCCCGCGCCATCTCCTCTAGCGTTTCGTTCATACGCCGGTTCAGTTCGATCTTGTCGTCCAGTGTTCCCAAGATGTGGGCGATGGCCCGCTGTTCAGATTCTAGGGGCACCCATAGAGCGCGTGCATGAGCTGCGTTACGGTTGAGTCCTGGAACAGCACTATCTGTATTCATACTCTCTAAGTCGAGAGTCTTTAGAGCATAGTAGGTAAATCTGAGAAGATTGGCGTCTTTGCCTGTGACAAAAAATGTTGTATCAATAGGCCAGCACGGGCCTGGCGAGTAGTGAACGGCTCCCACCGTCCCTTTGCGACCGATAATTACTGTTGGGCCATCTGTCAATGCCGTGTCGTGATAACCAACTATACCGTTGGATCCAAACACAGGGATATCCCCCAAAGCATTTCGTCTTTGCTTGGGAAGACTCTTTCCATAAACAAAGGCAGAAAACTCACCTATGGTTGTGTAATCCCATTTGTCCTTCATCCCTCAATCCTCTTTTGAGTATCTCAGCCTATATGATTCATGTTGAACCTCATAAACGACCGTCCTAGTCTCCTCAACAGACTGCCGAAAATATGGATTCTTGATCGCCGAATCAACCACCAAATCCACGGGCCGTCCGAAAAGCTGCTCTAGGGCTTCCCGCAAGCCGAAGTATGTGTGGGCATAAGTACCAGCCGGCAGCGGCTGGAATTCTACGAGGAAATCCAGATCGCTTTCCTCAGTCCAAGACCGGCTGGTTAAGGCAGACCCGAACAGGTCAAGCCGCTGGACGCTATAACGCAGGCAAATCTGCTCCAATTCGCCGGCCCGCTCCGCAACGGCTGCAATCATCATGTGACCTCCCTATCTTTGCCATGCCAACCTGTTCAGGCGATACTATCTGCGCTGTTCACGACTCCTCAAACTGCCGCCGCACCTCACCTGTACCGACAAACTGCGACAGCAGACGGTAGTTATTGCGCTCATAGCGGACCCGACCAGCCACGATTGCTGGGTGTATCCCCAACTCCTGGGCTAGATTGTAGACAGTCATCGCGGTTGGCTTCTGACGGGCCGGGCTTGTCTCCCATACTGCGTTCGGTATGAGAGCATCCTCGGCCCATTCGTCGGCCTCGGTCTCCTTGGGGTCTTCTGTGCCTCCTGGCACGTTACGCAAGGACAGGTCGTCTATGTACACATCGGTCTCGGCCTCCATATGCAGCCCTACATGGGCCAGCTCATGCAGCAGACAGAACCAGAAATTGTCAATGCGGTCGTAGCGCAGGGTCAGCCCGATCACAGGGCGATCCAATGCTGTCCGCAGGACCGCACCATCCAAGTGTGTGCGCGGCAGATGTGACAAGATAACCAGCGGTATGCCATGGGCAGCTAGGAACTCCTGGGCGCGGCGCGGCCCATCTTCCCATGAACTCAGCTGCGCGACTTTCCTGAGAAAATCAATTGTTACGCTGCCAGGTTCATAGATGGCATCTAGGTGCTGGCGATTGGCCAGGGCCAGCACCTGCCAACACCAGGCCTGCAGAGCATAGGGGTTCGTCTTGGCGTTCACACGTCGGTAATCGTTCTTACGATAAAGCGGCGCGCCAGGGACAAGATGGCCATCTGCCCGCTCAACCAGCCCCCGAATCAGTTCCTCAGCATAGGATTGCAGGCCAGGCACATCAGGAATCCAGCCTCGCTTTGCCATGGTTTTAAGGGGGAATTTGCGCGGATCCAGATCGGACAGCGGGTCCGCCAAGGCCATGCCCGGCTTCTGGAGCAGGACCTCAGCGGAAATGCCCAGATGGTCGTGCAGCGCGCGAGCCATCGACATGGTGATATCCCGCTTGCCCGACAGCACCTCCGACACTTTGGCCCTGCTGCCGATGAGGGGGACCAGATCCCGGGGTGTCAATCCCTTCTCCTCCATGGCGTACTCAATCGCATCAATGGCTGTAGGTGGCCCAATGGGATAGTGTCTGGCCTCGTACAGCTCGACGAGAGAAAAGAGTACCTCAAATTCAATTCTAGTAGGATGGTTCACATCCTCTACCTGTCCATGAGGCCCCGACAGGGCGCCCATGAGTTCAGAAATTCTTGACAAAGCTGCATCGTAGTCCTTCTCAGTACGAATTGGCCGAATATCTGCCATACTTACACCTCCTCAGGATTTATGCGGTCGTATTCGGCATGGGTGCCGATGAAACGTATGTAAACCTCGCGACCGGGATAAAAGACACTTACGACCAGCCGATAGTGGTTGCCCTTGATGTTAAAGACCAGCCGGTAATTGCCAATGATACGAGCGTTCGCGTATCGCTCCCTCACCTGCGTCGGCCTTTCCCAGTCATCCTGACTGACCCGGGCGTACCAAATTCGGAGCGACTCCTCAGCATCAGGATGACGCTCCCAGAATTCTCGAAGCGTGCGTTTGGTTATGATCCGCACAATGAACTACAGTACTCCTATTTTATGGAATAGTACATCGTTCCCATATTCTATCATAAATAGTAGCGTGTTGCAACTTCCAACACTGCTCATTTTCCATTTTGACACAGAAAATTTTGTCATTGTTACCATTATTTCTCTGTCAAAATTTCAAGTGCCAAACTCTGTCAAAATTTCTCATGCCAAAAAGCCCAATCTCTGCAAATTGGCCCCTATGGCCGCGTCCAAGCGCGCGGCCTCGGCTGATTGTTCCCGCCATTGCGCGCTGCAGCGCGCCATCTTCTCGGCAAAGGGTTCGCCATCCTCCTCCTGCTGTTCAACGCCGACGTAGCGGCCAGGGGTCAGGACATGGCCATGCTTGCGGACTTCCGCCAACGTTGCGCTCTTGCAGAAACCGGGAACGTCCATATAGCCTTGTCCCTCGCGCCAGGCGTGATAGGTGTCGGCGATGCGCGCGATGTCTGCATCGGTCAGCTCACGATGGGTGCGGTCCACCATGCGGCCCAGCTTGCGCGCGTCAATAAACAACACCTCCCCGCGACGGTCCCGGAATCTGCCATTGCCCCGCGACCGGGCCAGGAACCAAAGACAGGCAGGGATCTGGGTAGAGTAGAAGAGTTGGCCCGGCAGCGCGACCATGCAGTCCACCAAGTTGGCCTCAACCAGGTTCTTACGGATATCGCCCTCGCTGGATTGGCTCGACGACATAGAGCCATTGGCCAGGACAAAGCCAGCCGTGCCCCTGGGGGCCAAGTGATAGACCATGTGCTGCACCCAAGCGAAGTTGGCATTCCCTGTCGGCGGCACCCCATACTGCCAACGCCTGTCCTCCCGCAGACTATCGCCGCCCCAATCGGAGATGTTAAAGGGCGGATTGGCCAGGATGAAGTCGGCCTTGAGATCCGGGTGCCGGTCGCTGTGGAAGCTGTCGCCATGGGCGATCTGCCCATCAATGCCGCGAATTGCCAAATTCATCTTGGCCAGACGCCAAGTGGTGTAGTTGGATTCCTGGCCATAGATGGAGATGTCGGCTCTGGCCCGGCCCCCATTGCCATTGCCGCTGGCATGGGCACGGATGAACGCCACCGACTGCACGAACATGCCTGAGGAACCGCAGCAAGGGTCGTAGACCCGGCCAGTGTAGGGCTCCAGCATCTCAACCAACAGCTTGACCACACAACTGGGTGTGTAGAACTCCCCGCCCTTCTTGCCCTCGGCCGCCGCGAACTGGGAGAGAAAATATTCATAGATGCGGCCCAACACATCCTTAGCACGGGCTTCCGCATCCCCGACCCGAATGTTGCTGATCAGGTCAATGATCGCGCCGAGACGCAGCTTGTCCAAAGCGGGCCGGGCATACTCCTTGGGCAGTACGTCCTTGAGCACCGGGTTGTCCCGTTCAATGGCGGCCATGGCATCGTCTACCAGTTGGCCGATGGTGGGCTGCCGGGCCTGGTCTTGGAGAAGGGTCCAGCGGGCTTGCTGCGGCACCCAGAAGATATTCTGCGCGCGGTACTCGTCAGGGTCTTCGGGATCTGCCCCATCAACACGCTCGGCCTCCAGCTCTGCGCGAGCCTCTGCAAAGGCATCGGAGATGTACTTGAGGAAGATCAGGCCCAAGACCACATGCTTGTACTCGGCCGCATCCATGCTGCCCCGCAGCGCATCGGCCATCTGCCACAACTTGGCCTCATAGCCCATGGTGGCACTGTTGGTTGTCATACTGTTTGCACTCCTCTTTGTTGGGCACGAGAAATTTTGACAGAGTTTGGCACGAGAAATTTTGACAGAGAAATAATGGGTACAATGACAAAATTTTCTGTGCTAAAGTTGTGGGGAACTGAAAATTGCACAAAAGGTGCATCTCAGAGTAGCATGAAGCGCGAGAGGATTCAACCCATCTAGAGCGTAGAGAACAGCACGTAAGGAGAGCAACATGCGCGATCTGACCCGCCCGAATCTACTCTATATCCACACAGACCAGCACAGCCCCCATGTGACAGGCTGCTACGGCGATCCCCTAGTGGAGACGCCTACTCTAGATCGACTTGCCGCCAATGGTGTTGTCTTTGCCAACGCCTACTGCTGCTCGCCGATCTGTGTACCTTCGCGCATGTCCATGCTCAGTGGCAGACATCCCTACCAAAATGAAGTCTGGACAAATGATCATGCGCTGGATTCCAGCATCCCGACCATCGCCCACGCCATGGGGGCAGCCGGCTATTGTCCGGCCCTGGTGGGCCGCATGCACGCGCTGGGGCCAGATCAACTCCATGGCTACGCGGAGCGTTACGTGGGGGATCACAGTGCCAACCACTTGGGCAATCCAGGGCCAGAGAGGGGGATCCTAGAACGCACGGCCGGCCCCCATCAGATCAGCCTAGAACGTTCCGGCCCGGGCCAGAGCGGCTATCAGGTACATGACGAAGATGTGACCGCAGCTACTGTTGATTATTTGAACAGGCTGGGGGTACAGAAACGGGCCGGCATGATGCACGCGCCGTTCAGTCTTTCGGTTGGGCTGATGCTGCCCCACCCACCCTATGTAGCCCGCCAAGAGGATTACGACCGCTACGCGGGCCGGATCATGCCGCCCAAGAAACCGCGGGCCTTTGCCGACGAGACCCATCCCTTCCTGCGCTGGTGGCGGCAGTTTACGGCCAACGAAAACATGACAGACGAGGAAGTGCTGCGTTCCCGAGCTGCCTATTGGGGGTTGGTATACCGCACCGATGTGATGATCGGGCAGATCCTGGACGCGCTGGCGGAGAACGACCTGGCCGAGAATACCCTGATCGTCTACACTTCAGATCACGGGGATATGCAGGGAGAGCATGGCCTCTTCTGGAAGCATGTCTTCTATGAGGAATCGGTGCGGGTTCCCCTGATCGTGAGCTGGCCGGGGCGCATCCCCGCGGGCCAGCATTGTGCTCGAGTCGTCAGCGCACTGGACGTGGCCGCGTCTATGTTGGATGCGCTGGACGCGCCGGCCCTGCCCAATTCGCCAGGCCGTAGCTTCCTTCCCCAGATCGATGGCAGGGCAGATGTGCCGAGTTGGGAGGACGTAGCCTTCTCTGAATACTGTACGGATCAGTTTGGCCCGCCAGAGGGTGCATACCAGCGGATGATCCGCCGGGACGAATGGAAATACATCTACTATCACGCGCAGCCGCCCCAACTCTTCAATCTGCGGGAAGATCCGGACGAACTGACCGACCGTTCAGCCGACCTAAGCTGCCAGTCGGTCGTACAGGAACTGCATGCAGAGCTGCATCGGGACTGGGATCCCGAGTGGGTACGGCAGAAGATGGCCCAGAAAAAGGCCGATGTGCCGATTTTGCAGGCCTGGGCACGCCATACACATCCAGAAGAACGCTATCGTTGGGACCTACGGGGGGAGATGAACTGGCTGGCCTAGGCGAATCCAAGAACGGTCAACGCTCTGTCCAAGAGATCGGCCACATGCAACAGGTCCGCTTGGTGACGCAGATACTGGTAATCCAGGCGGTCATCTTGCACGGTCAAAACTTCGAGGATATCCTGCCACTGTCGTTCGGACGTTTCTCCTCCTAGTCGGAACCATTCGAGCTTGGCCAGGACCGTATCTTCGGCTGAGACAAAGTAGGCGGTTCTGTCCGATCCCTCTGTCACAATCTGGGGCTGCCGATTGGCGAGCTGCTTGCGGTCAAATGCTCTCTGTTTGGGCAGAAAGATATCGACTTTGAACAGTGATTCCAAATGAATCAAGTTGAAACTAGACCGATGCTGTATGGCTGCAACGATTGCCTGCGCTGAAAGATAGAAATCTTCTTGGAGTGTGTCGACCAATGCTTGGATATGCACAGGTTGAATATCGGCTAGGATATCACTATCAAGAGTCGTGCGCGCAATGCCATACAGAGAGCTGGCCAAAGAGCCGCAAATCGCATACGGAATATTCAACGCTTCAAGGACTTCAATAATCCGTAATGTGATGGCTTTTTCATTCATTGTATAGTGTAACTCCTGTTCCGCTGTAGCGGAAACGTATTTGTTCGGCATAGTCGCAGCACCACAACGCTCTGCCAGCCCTGGCCCCAAAAGAATGGCAGCAAGTCGTTGTCGGATTTCCTCTTCCGATGCCTGCGGATGTCGCTGGCGAATCCCAAGAACGACCAGATGTTTCATGGAAGCGTTCAGTTGATACACCATCCGCAGTTTTTTCCATGTAGGTGCTTGGCGGAGTAACTTGAGGAGAACTGCTCTCGCTTGCGGCTGCGTATCGTTAAATAAAGTCAAAGGAGATTGATACATGGCGAACTGCGGTGGTCGTGGCGAGCGATTGTATGGCTACAGCCCAATTGCCGGGATTGTACCACATCACAGTGAGGGCTAACAGAAAGCGACTCGGAGGCTCATATGGCGCAGGAACGTCCATCATCCAATTATGTTCTAATCAAAAGAAGATTCGCCACCGCTGGCATTAACCTCATTATTGTCTTGGCTTCGATCTTATTCACAGTTCTGGTCTTTGAGTTTTTTCTGCAGGTTGCAGGCCCATTGGTCCCCGCCATCAACGTACCATCAACTCGGGAGTTGGAGCGCGCCATTGCTGACCCGCTCCTGGGCATACGTGGTAATCCCAGTTTTCCTGATCATGATGACAGAGGTTTCCGCAACCCCAGGGCACTTGAACAGGCGGACATCATCGTCCTTGGCGATTCGCAAGCCTACGGTGCCACCTACTTAGCCGAGGTCCCTAGGCCTGAGATTTGGAGCGCGGTGATCGCCAACAACCTCAAGATGACCGAGTACAACATGAGCTTTAATGGCTGGGGCCCAGTGCAAGCCGCTCTTCTTCTGGAGGATGCCCTCAAGTTGGATCCCTCAATGGTCATCTTCTCACTTTACTTAGGCAACGACTTTAATAATCCCTTTTGCATGAAGGATCGTTTGGATCTTCTCGACCCACCTATCAACATCCAATCATTTTCCTCAATTACAGCCTCCGAGGAAGAGTCAACACCAGAGTGTCCAGGATATTCATCAGTATATTTATCTTCGTCAAGATCTATCTCCTGGAGTGTGTCCGGGATTCGTCGCTGGTTGGGTTGGAACAGCCGGGTCTACGTCCTATTCCGCCACTTGTACAGAGGGATCTTCCCGTTGCCAGATGATGTTTCTCGTGCCGAGAGAACTTTTTTTACAGACACATCCGTCTTCAAAGGGCCTATGTGGCGAACGGTCTTTACAGCCCCTTATCGTTTTTCTAGGCTTGATGCTCGCGATCCTAGCATTCACACAGGGGTCAAAGTCTCCAAATCAGTGCTCCTGGCGATGGCCAAGAAAGCCAGGGAGGCAGGAGTTACCTTCGTTGTCGTGCTTATTCCCACCAAGGAGTCAGTCTTTGCGCCGCGCGTTACGGACTTGAACGAGTATCCGTACTTTGAATCGCTCGTGGCAACAGAAGCGCGCCTACGTGCCGAAATTCACTCTGTATTGCAGGAGAACAGCGTTCCGACGGTTGACCTCCTGCAGCCTCTACAAGATGCCGAACACCAACCTTATTACGTGAGTGTTGACGGTCATCCCAATAGCTATGGGCACCGTCTGATTGGGCTGGCAATCAGCCAGTTTCTCCAAGATTTACCAATGGAGTAGTGAACAATCATTCCAGCGCGTGAAATTCGCACCCCTCTTAAAAAAGTAGTCATAGTCTGCATCGGGTTTGAAACAACGGTCACGCTGTCTACGTATGTACCACACAGGCAAAGGCAGCGTATCACTGGCTTGTCTTGAGTCATTGTTGAATCATCCGCCTTGACTTGCCATATATTGGCAAAAGTCGTATACTAAGGTTCTAAGATCTTTAGTAATCTGTCTTGCAAGCAATTTGAATCATTGAGCGACACACGATGAAAACGCATGGATTTCATGAAGATTTCTCCCGCAGCTATGACCTGAAGCCCGGTAGCAATCGAAAATTCGGGTTGGTCTTTGCTGTTGCTTTCTTGGTCTACGCGGGATTCGTTAGCTGGCAGGGAGACGGGCGCATCCACCCAATCGCGATCGCTCTTACCTTATGTGCATGTTTCTTCCTCGTGTTGGCACTGTTTTGGCCGGATATACTGGCACCGCTCAACCGGCTCTGGCTACGCTTCGGGCTCCTGCTATCAACCGTAACCAACTTTATTCTCCTATGCCTCATTTTTTCTTTAGCCGTAGTGCCGACGAGCTGGATGCTGCGGTTGTTTGGCAAGGATCCTCTGAGGCTACGTTTTGAACCAGAGAAAGAGAGCTATTGGATCGCACGCGATCCCCCTGGACCAGAACCCAAAAGCATGCTGCAACAATTTTAGTACTGGAGGAAATCCGCGGATGTCCTTACTTATCGAACTCTGGCACTTCATGTGCATACGCAAAAAGTATTGGCTGTTGCCGATTCTTATCATGACGCTGTTGCTGAGCGGACTGTTAGTCTTAACGGAAGGGTCGGTGTTTGCACCTTTCCTCTATCCGTTCTTCTAGACAGGGTGTAAAGACGATACACATTCTCGGTATATCTGCTTTTTATCATGACAGTGCCGCCGCCTTGCTGTGCAATGGTGAGATTGTTGCCGCGGCCCAAGAAGAGCGATTTACTAGGCGCAAATATGACGCCGCCTTCCCCAAAAACGCTATCACCTTTTGTCTGGATAGAGCAGGTCTGTCGCTTGACGATATCGACCATGTCATCTTCTACGAGAAGCCGTTCTTGAAACTGGAACGGCTCCTTGAAACCTATGTCGCCTTCGCCCCTCGGGGCTTTCGCTCCTTTCGCAAGGCAATTCCTGTTTGGGCTAAGGAAAAGCTGTTCCAAAAGAAACTCTTGGCTGATTTCTTGGCAGATTTGTCTGGAAAGGGTGATTGGAAGTCGCGGCTCTTGTTCGCCGAACACCATCAAAGTCACGCCGCGAGTGCCTTTTACCCATCGCCTTTCACAGATGCCATTGTGCTGACCATGGATGGAGTCGGTGAGTGGGCGACCACCAGTGTATCCATCGGTCGTGGCAACTCTTTGGAAACGATAAGGGAAATCCACTATCCTCATTCCCTGGGACTTCTCTATTCCGCCTTCACATACTACACAGGCTTCAAAGTCAATTCAGGTGAATACAAAATGATGGGGCTGGCCTCTTATGGCCAACCACGTTTTGCACAAGTCATCCTAGACCACTTGATTGATGTGAAGGACGATGGCTCCTATCGCTTGAATCAGAAATACTTTAACTACTGCTCAGGCCTTACAATGACCAATGGAGCGTTTAACAAGCTCTTTGGTGGCCGCCCTCGCCATCCTGATGAGCCTTTGACCCAAAGACATATGGACTTGGCCGCCTCCATCCAGGCCGTGTCTGAGGAGGTTGTGCTCCGCATCACCAAGGCACTTGCGAGAGAGGGACATGCACGCAATCTCTGCCTCGCTGGCGGTGTTTCCTTGAACTGTATGGCCAACGGCAAGATACTACGCCATAATGATTTTGAAAACATCTGGATTCAACCCGCGGCAGGCGACGCTGGGGGCGCACTTGGCGCAGCATACGTCGCTTACCATCGCTTCTTGGAAAAACCACGTATACCAATGGCCGACGACCATATGCAGGGCAGTCTTCTCGGTCCAGAGTACAACCAGCCCGAGATCGAGCAACGGCTGCTTGCCGCTGGTGCTCAATTTATCAGCCAGAAAGATGATGCGCTTTTCGAGCAGGTGGTTGCCGCCCTTGTAGCAGGTAAGGCCGTAGGCTGGTTCCAAGGCCGCATGGAATTCGGGCCTCGCGCCTTGGGGGCTCGTTCAATTCTGGCCGACCCTCGGTCTCCTGCCATGCAGCGAACACTAAACCTCAAAGTCAAGTTCCGAGAGTCATTCCGCCCCTTTGCCCCTGCAATACTCCGGGAGGATGCCGCAGAATGGTTTGAGCTCCCGGTTGAAAGCCCCTATATGCTGATGGTGGCCGACATCTGTAAGCATCTGCGCCGTGAGATGACTCCAGAAGAACAGGATCTCTTCGGTCTCAACAAGTTACATGTCCCTCGCTCCACCGTTCCCGCCGTGACCCATGTCGATTATTCTGCGCGGGTACAGACTGTGGATGCCGACGTTCAGCCCCGTTTCCACGCGCTCATTTCCCGCTTCAAGGAAGCCACAGGTTGCCCAATGCTGGTCAATACCAGCTTCAATGTGCGCGGCGAGCCAATCGTCTGCACACCGGAGGACGCGTTCCGCTGCTTCATGGGTACCGAGATCGATGTGCTGGCGATAGGAAATTGCCTACTGAAGAAAGAAGAGCAAGACCCTTCTCTGAAGAGTAATTACCAGAACACTTTCACGCCGGACTGAGCGATACGCTGCCCAGTCCGGATCCACTAGGACACCTGGTCCCTTCTGGCGACCATCAAAGGCTACTGGTTTTTTCTCACTCCTCACTGATTGAGCTATTGGTCCACCACTGACCCGTCCACATGCAGGCGGGTCTTGACCTCCCGCGGCCGGTAGGGATGGAGGTCAGCCGCATCCTCTGCCAGTTCAATGCCGATGCCCGGCCCCGTGATCTGTACCAACAGCGGGCAGATTCTGGTCTCGCCGCAAGGGCCATCCGACGCTATATCTTGCCGCGTCGTCCTGGCTGGTGGCGTTTGACTCATTCTATTGTATACTGACTGGGTAAACAAATTGACCAGTTTGGTTCATCATTGTTACGGTTGGGGCAGGTCGTTTGTGTCATGTGGCATGATGTGGTAAACAAATTGACCAGTTTGGTTCATCATTGTTACTGTATATCTGGGAAAGGTAAATTCTATGGGGAAGCGAATTGCTTTTGGTTGGTATGGTGGAAAGTATAGTCATCTTGGTTGGCTTCTGCCGTTGTTGCCAGAGGCCTTACACTATTGCGAACCCTTTGGCGGTTCTGCTGCTGTCTTGCTAAATCGAGTGCCTTCCCCGGTGGAAACATACAATGATCTTGATAGCGAGATCGTAAATTTTTTTCGAGTACTACGCGATCAAAAGGAGTCTTTAATTGAGATCATTGGTTTGACTCCTTTTTCCAAAGAGGAATTGACCATTGCTTGTTCCGCACCAACAGCTGAGTTGAGCGATTTAGAACGAGCGCGCAGATTTTTCGTGCGGGCACGTCAGGTGCGGACGGGTCTGGCACAGACTGCAAGCCCAGGACGGTGGGCTCACTGCAGGTTGACAAGTCGAGCAGGCATGGCCGGAGCTGTCTCCCGCTGGTTGGGTAGTGTGGAAGGACTTGCGGAAATTGTGCAGCGACTTCTTCGAGTGCAGATTGAGAACTCTCCCGCAATTGAGGTAATTCAGCGTTACGATAGCCCAGATACGCTATTTTATCTAGATCCTCCATACCCTCATGAATCCAGAGGCGATGCAAAGGCCTACAAATATGAAATGACGGACACTGAACATTGTGAGTTAGCTGAATTGTTGCACACTATCAAAGGAACAGTTGCCCTCTCAAGCTATCATTGTGCTCTTATGGACGAATTATATAAAGACTGGAACTATGTAGAGGGACCAATTAAGAAAGTTCACTCAGTTAAGGATTACCGACAAGAAGTATTGTGGATCAATTACGAACTTCCCTTAATGGAGGATGAAGAATACCTTCATGAGCCGATGCTACTGAAAAAAGACAATTTGTATGTCTCTAAGCTTACAGAGCATGAATAATGCCTACTCCTAAGCAGATTTTGGAACAGGCGATGGAGCAGGCTCGTTTGTCTGTGAATCCCTTAATTCATGAAGAATCCATTTATACTCGACTGGAATTTGTATGTGAAGGGTCGCTGAATCGTTCTGGAGCAAGAGTGTTGCTTGCCTGTACTTTAGCAAAAATTCATCAACCTGACATTGACATACGAAAACCTTACAAAGCAATTCGCGACAGCGATACATATTCTGGACGCTACTATGATGAGCAGTTCGTAACCGCCTTTATTAATGCCCATGGTCTTCCCATAAACAATACAACCGCATGGTTGACTCCTGCCTGGCGTAATAACAAGATTGTATTGACACGTGATGTTGATCTGGTCGGAAAGCCGCGTCGTATGTATAGGGACACTATCAATCTGCTGAATGACGTCTATGAGGAGAAAATTACAGCCAACCAGCTTTTGACCGAGACAATCAGACAACTGATTGGAATTAGAAATAGGCATGATACACAACTAGCAAGTTTGCTCAATGAATTACGAAAAACCAATCAAACAAACATGATTCCTCTTTCTGGAGAAGATGTCATTACGATCATTGAGCAGCATCTCAAGAGCAAAAACGCCAGCCGTCTGCCTGTCCTAGTGGTCGCTGCTATTTACAGAGCAGCACAGGCACATCTACAGGAGAGAATTCTGCCCCTAAAGTCACATACTACAGCAGATAAACAAACAGGCACATTGGGTGACGTAGAGATTACGCTTCTGAATGACGAGGGAATCGTCACCAGTTACGAGATGAAAGACAAGCGAGTGACTATCAATGACATCAACCATGCGGTTCAAAAGATACAGGAAATAGGCAAACGTGTTGATAACTACATTTTTGTTACAACCGAAACTACAGAGCACGAAGCGCATGAATACGCCAAGTCCATATACGAGCGTACTGGCGGGATTGAGTTCGTTATCCTCGACTGTCTAGCCTTTCTACGGCACTTCATTCACCTGTTCCATCGGCTGCGAATTCAGTATTTGGACGCATATCAAGAGTTACTACTAGCGGAATCAGATAGTGCTGTCAGTCCACCTTTGAAGCGCATATTTTTAGATCTACGCATCAATGCCCAAAGCAATTCGGCGCAAGAATAGCGATATACTGATTATTGATCCACCACTGACCCGTCCACATGTAGGCGGGTCTTGACCTCCCGCGGCCGGTAGGGATGGAGGTCGGCCGCATCCTCTGCCAGTTCAATGCCGATGCCCGGCCCATCAGGGATGACAAGGAAGCCACCTTCCAAGGATAACGCATTGGTAACGATTTCACTCTTCGGTGGCTCGTCCTCGCCGGTCGGGTACTCCTGCAGGGCGAAATTGGGGATGCAAGCCGCCAGTTGAATGCAGGCCGCCGTACTGACCGGGCTAAGGGGATTGTGGGGCACTACCTGTACGTGGAACGCTTCAGCCAAGGCAGCGATCTTCTTGGCATGGCTCAACCCGCCCACCATGCACACATCCGGGCGGACAAACTGCACCGCGCCCCGCTGCAGCAGAGCCTGAAATTCCCAGATACTGTGTAGACGTTCACCGGTCGCGATGGGGATGCCGATCTTCGACGCCACCAAGGCCATCTCGTCCAGATTGTCCGGCGTCACTGGATCCTCGTAGAAGAACGGATGGTACGGCTCGATCCCCCGTCCCAACACAACCGCCTCGCTCGGGGTCAACCGCCGGTGGATCTCAATGCACAGGTCCACATCCCGCCCTACAGCCTCCCGGTAGGCAGCCACCGTCTCAATGGCATCTTCGATCATGTCCACATGGGTCTTGAAATAGTGGATATCCCGGCTGTCATCCAGAAAAGGGGTCAGGTGGCCGACGGCCGTGAAGCCCCGTTTGCGGGCATCCACGCAGCCGGCGATTAGCTCCTCTTTTGTTGCGCCAAAAACATGATAGTAGACCCGCGCTTTGTCCCGCACTTTGCCGCCCAGAAGCTGATAGGCGGGCACGTTGAAATACTTGCCGGCAATGTCCCACAGGGCGATATCAATGGCACTGAGCGCACCCATCACGGCCGCACCGCGAAAGTGACTCCAACGGTACAGATACTGCCAGTGATGCTCAATGCGTAATGGGTCCTGGCCGATGAGATAGCGTTTGAACGTCTCTACAGCCCCAGCTGATGCCTCCAAAAACCCCCAGGCCCCGGACTCCCCAAGGCCAGTGAGGCCGGCGTCCGTTTGCACTTGGACGAACAAATAGCGGTCTACGAAAATTGTGCGTACATCTGTGATCTTCACCGCTCGGTCTCCCTATGTGATTGCCGCACTACCTACGAAGCCGATACCCCTTGCGAATGTTTACAGGGGGTATCGGCCCTCTTGATTCATGACAGTTTCGCCTGCCACTGCTTACGAAATTTCGCCACTTTCGGGCGGATCACGAATAGACAGTAAGGCTGAAATCCGTTTTCCTGATAATAGTTCTGGTGATACTCCTCGGCACGGTAGAATGTGTCGTAGGGTATCAACTCGGTGACGACCGGATCGTCCCAGATTTGTGCCCCGTAGGTGCCGCTCACCTCCTCGGCCACCCGCTTCTGCTCATCGCTGTGGTAGAGAATAATCGAGCGATACTGGGGGCCCACATCATTGCCCTGGCGGTTGGGTGTTGTTGGGTCGTGGACGGTGAAAAAGACTTCAAGAATCTCACGAAATGTGATGACAGTCGGGGCAAAAGTCACCTGCACGACTTCCGCATGACCAGTTGTCTTTGCACAGACCTGCTCATAGGTTGGATTGGGTACATGGCCGCCGGCGTAGCCTGATTCGACTTTTTTTACGCCAAGCAGTTCATTGTAAAGAGGCTCCAGACACCAGAAACAGCCGCCGCCAAGGGTAGCAACTTCGTTTGCGCTTACATCTTGGATCATTGTGCTCTCTCCTTACGCTTGTTCGCGGAATTTTATCGTATCTTACCGCAGGAGAGAAGGAAATTCAATTTGAAGAAAGAGGAAATGGCATCAATCGTTGTATTTCGGGCCAGTTTCCATTACAATGCAGACTGTTGGCCGCTGTAATGCTAACTCTTTCCGACAAATTCATGTCCGAATCATAAAAGGAATCGTACCATGATCCGAATCGCTGAAATGCTGCCGCCGCAACCTTCCTCCTTGTGGACGCTTGTCAAGCAGTGCGGTGTCAAGTATGTGGTAGGAGGGCTGGACTTTTCGACACTCAATTATCCAGACCCGGATATGAGGCCTTGGGGGTTTATGAAGCTAGCACGGCTAAAGAGTGCCTATGAAAACGCCGGCTTCATGTTCGAAGTGTTAGAGAGCCGCCCGCCCCTCAACAAAGCAAAGTTGGGCTTACCCGGTCGGGATGAGGAGATCGAGATAACCTGCGAGTTGATCCGCAACCTAGGGCGGTTGGGCGTCCCTGTCTGGTGCTACGAATGGATGCCCGTTTTCAATTGGATGCGTACCTCCACAACGATTCCAGAACGGGGCGGTGCGCTCGTATCCGGCTTTGATTACGCGGTTATGCAGAACGCGCCCCTAACGGAACACGGTGAAGTGACCGAAGATCAACTCTGGGACAATCTGAAATACTTCCTAGAGATCGTGGTGCCGGTGGCAGAGGAGGCAGGTGTGAAGCTGGCTATGCATCCAGACGATCCTCCCCTGTCGCCGATCCGAGGGCTGGGCCGCATTATGCGTAGTGTGGAAAACTTCCAACGGCTGCTTGAGCTCGTGCCCAGCCCAGTAAACGGCATCTGCCTGTGTCAAGGCAATTTCACGCTGATGACCGACGAACTGCCAGAGGTCATCCGTCATTTCGGCGCACAGGACAAGATTTTCTTTGTCCACTTCCGGGATGTGCAAGGTACCCCAGAAAAATTCAATGAAACCTTCCACGACAACGGGCAGACCGATATGCTGGCCTGTATGAAAGCTTATCGGGATATCGGCTTTCAAGGCGTTCTGCGCCCGGATCACGTGCCCACTATGGAAGGAGATAGCAACGAAGATGCCGGCTACTCTGCCATCGGCAGGCTATATGCAATCGGCTACATTCGCGGCCTACGGCAATCTGTGTACGCGGAAGTGTAAGCGCAGGCCACTGCAGTTTACATCTCCAACATCCATTGAAAGATCATATCGTCCAGACCCGGCAACTTCTCATGACCGAAGTCCGGGTAGATGACAGTCTTTTTGGGGGTCGTGATCTTGTTGAAGGCCGCGTATTGAGTGGAGGGCGGGCAGACCTGATCCATCAGGCCGACGCCCATCATGACCTCTGCACGGATGCGGGGCGCGAGATGCTGCACATCAATATAGCCCAGACGGGTGAAGACCTCCTCCTCTCGTTCGTGGCGAGGGTCAAATTTGCGGAACCATTCCCGCAGCTCTGCATAGGCATTCTGGTCTAAATCAATATCCCAGACCCGTTTATAATCACACAGAAAGGGAAAGATCGGCGCGGCCCGCTTCACCCGTGGCTCCAAGGATGTGCAGGCAAGGGTCAAGCCACCACCCTGGCTACCACCCGTAGCCCCGACCCGATTTTCGTCTACATCGTCCATTGCCATCACAATCTGCGCCATACGGGCTGTATCCAAAAAGATGTGCCGATAGATGAGGTCTTGCGGCTCGCCGACCAGCCCACGCACGATGTGCCCCCCTTTCGTCCAGCCGGGTACGCCACCTACATCCTCAGAGGTCCCTCCTTGCCCCCGGCAATCCAGCGCGGCGACCGTAAAACCGGCTGCAGTGTAGTTGAGCTTGCTCTGCCAGTCGCCGGAATCACCGCTATACCCATGGAACATAAGTAGAGCCGGGTGAGGCGTCGAGGCGCTCTTTGGGCGCAGTAGCTTGGCATGCACTCGTGCGCCGCCAGTGCCGGTAAAGTACATATGAAAACACTCAGCGTAGGGGGCCTGAAAGTCAGCGGGTACCAGCTCCACATCCGGGTCAACAGAGGCTAACTCCGCAAGAGCTGTATCCCAGTAGTCATCAAAGTTCTGCGGACGAGGATTGACCCCCTGATAGGAGGACAATTTTTCCTGGGGCATGTCAAAGAGTAAAGGCATAGGGTTCTCCTTATGGTAAATTGTTGGTGAGAATCAAGCAAGAGCTGCAGGATTTACACCTTGTCTCAGGGGTTCTCAAGATCTGCAGAATGTATATCCTGCGATATGCCTGTGAATCCTGATCAATATTGTGGATAGAAAGCTGAATCATTGTGACATCTCCCCTATTGTCGCGCCAGTCGGGCACTGTCTGCAAATGCCATGAAACGATATACGCTATCTTGTGTGACTTTCGCCCAAATCAGCAACTCTCCTCTTTCTACTACAGTTTTGACCTATCGAAAAAATTAAGCTACCCTTTCCTTTGAATGAGCAGTGAATCCCCAAACACCTAACCACTGCAGAGTACTGTGAAAGAACCGATTCAACCAACAGAGAGAATACTGAACAAATGAAATGCGAATCTTCCTCTTGGGACGCCCTCAAATTTCGTTGCATCGGTCCGCCTAGAGGCGGACGCGTCGTGGCCGCGGCCGGCCATCCAACTGAACGGAACATCTTCTACTTCGGTGCGGTGGCCGGTGGTGTCTGGAAGACGGGCGATGGAGGCCAATATTGGGAAAACATCAGCGATGGCCAGTTCAATGTAGCCACGGTCGGTGCGCTTGCCGTCTCTGAAGCAGATCCGAATGTCATATACGCGGGTACAGGCGAGTCAACAATCCGGCTCGATGTGAGCTGGGGCGATGGCGTCTACAAGTCCACCGATGGTGGCGAAACATGGGAAAACATCGGCTTGAACGACACGCATCACATCGGCCAGATTCGCATTCACCCGCAGAATCCGGATATCGTCTACGTAGCCGCCCTAGGTCATGCCTTCGGCCCGAACATCCAGCGGGGTGTCTTCCGTTCCACCAACGGCGGCCGCAGTTGGCAACATGTGCTGCAGGTCAGCGCAAGGGCCGGGGCTGTGGACCTCGCCTTGGATGTAACGAACCCGCGCCTTCTCTACGCCACAATCTGGCAGGTTCATCGCCACTTCTGGGAACTGGTCAGCGGTGGGCCGGAGAGCGGCCTGTGGAAATCTAGCGATGGTGGGGACACATGGACAGATATCACCCGCAACCCTGGCCTGCCCCAAGAGGGCATTCTAGGTAAAATCGGTGTCAGCGTCTCCCCCGCCCGCCCTAGCCGGGTATGGGCAATCGTGGAGACCGAGGGGGACAAATCCGGCGTCTACCGCTCCGATGACCGGGGGGCCACCTGGACCCATCTGACGGACAACCAGGATCTGTTGGCCCGCCCTTGGTACTATATGCACATCTTCGCCGACCCACAAGACCCAGATACGGTGTACGTCAACAATCTGCGTATGTGGAAAAGCATTGATGGAGGCAGTGCTTGGAATGAGATCACCACGCCTCATGGGGACAACCACGCGCTGTGGATCGATCCGGCAGATCCACAGCGGATGATCAACGGGAACGACGGTGGGGCCTGTGTGAGTTTCAATGGCGGCGAAAGCTGGAGCTCGATTTACAATCAGCTTACCGGCCAGTTCTATCACCTCGATATAGACAACCAGACCCCCTACCGGGTCTATGGAACCCAGCAGGACAACTCCAGCATCTCTGTGCCCAGTGCCAGTGAAAAAGGGGCGATCCCCTGGGGCGATTGCTACTCGGCGGGCACTGGCGAGAGCGGTTATATCGCTGTAAAACCAGATGACGCCACTATCGTCTACGTCGGCGCGGTCGGCTCTTCCCCCGGCGGTGGCGGCGCACTACAACGCTACGACCACCGCACCAAGCAGATCCGGCTGGTGACAGTCTGGCCAGAGCCTTATAGCGGCTGGGGCGCGAAGGATATGAAGTACCGCTTCCCTTGGACGTTCCCGATCACCTTTAGCCCCCACAATACAGATGTACTTTACACCTGTGGCAATCAGGTCTTCCGCACCACGAACGGCGGCAGTTCTTGGGAGGTCATCAGCCCAGACCTGACCCGCGATGATGAAAGCAAGCTGCAAGCCTCCGGTGGCCCTTTAACCCTAGACACCAGCGGCGCGGAACATTACTGCACGATCTCTACGTTCATTGAATCAGCCCACGAAGCAGGTGTCTTCTGGGCCGGCAGCGATGATGGCCTCATTCATATCAGCCGCGATGGCGGTGAGAGCTGGCAGAACGTCACCCCAGCAGATCTGCCCGAATGGAGCTTTGTGACGGTCATTGAGCCGAGTACACATGACCCGGCCACGGTCTATGTGGCCGCGACCCGCTACAAGCTGGATGACTATCGCCCCTATCTCTACAAAACTACCGACTACGGCCAAAACTGGCAGCGCCTCGACAGCACGTTCCCCCCACATGAAATCACCCGTATCCTGCGAGCAGATCCAGCCCGGGCCGGGCTGCTGTATGTCGGTACGGAGACAGGCCTGTTTCTCTCCTGTGACGATGGGGCCAACTGGCAGCGGATGCCGGGCAATCTACCGGTCGCCCCAGTCTACGATATGAAAATCAAAGACAGCGATCTGGTAATCGCCACCCATGGCCGCGCCTTCTGGATTCTTGATGATCTCACTCCTCTCAGAAAGGGGGATTGGCAAGAAACCGCTGGCTCGGCTCAACTCTTCCCGCCTCGCCGGACTCTGCGGCGTTGGCTGCCTTGGAGCGTTGGCTTGTTCCGTGGGCCAGGACGCAACTACTCCATCGCCTTAGGCCAACAGATCACTTATCGAGAGAAACAGGACGACTCTGGCCAAAACGTTCGCCATATGATCGACAGTGGCGAGAATCCGCCCCAAGGTGCAATTCTCTATTATACCCTACCCGAAGGCGTAGAGGACGTCTCTTTGACGATCCTTGACGCAGAGGGGAATCCGGTTCGCTCGTTCGGCCCGCGGCCAGCAGAGACGAACAAGGAAGAAGATACCCCCAATCAAGCGTATATTTCAACGCACACTGGCCTCAATCGCTTTATCTGGAATCTACGTTACCCCGAAGCAGAGATGCTCCCCGACGACCCGATAACGGAAAAGTCGATCACCGGGGCCCTCGCCCCTCCCGCAACCTACCAAGTGCGCCTGACAGTTGACGGCCAAAGCCAGACTGAATCCTTTGACGTGTTCGTCGATCCACAGGTGGAGACCACCCAAGAGGATTTGCAAGCCCAGTTCGACTTATGGCAGCAGGTGAATGCAAAGATCACCGAAACCCATCAGGCCATCAAACGCTTGCGCCAGACACGCGAGCGGGTGAATGGGATGGCCGCGGCCGTGGCAGATAGCAGCATAGCCGAACAGACAAAGGCCGCCATTCAGGAGCGGGCCAAGCAGATCAGCGAACAGCTCAATGAGGTGGAAGGCCAATTCGTCCAGACCGATGCCAAGATCGCTTTCGACCGCATACGGCTGCCCACGATGCTCAATGCCAAGCTGCTCAATACCATCAGCGTGATTGCCTCCGCAGATGAAGCACCGCCCCAGCAAGCCTACGATGTCTTCGACCACCTCTGTACACAGGTGGATGTACAGCTAGACAAATTGGACTCGATCCTCGGCGAGAATGTAGCCGATTTCAATGCTGCGGTACAGGATGCCAATGTGCCAGCGGTGGTGATCAGTGGTCAATAACTGCAGTTCACAGGCCACGAGCCACAAGCCACAGGCCACTGCAGTTACTAACCTCATCCAGATCACCCTGGCAGATCTCATCGTCCGTAGTGCCTACCAGATGGGCAAGACGCCGCTATTGCCCATCTTTGCCGCATCTCTAGGCGCATCAGACGTGCTACTCGGGCTGATTGTCTCCGTCTCTACCCTCACAGGCATGGTGACAAAACCGCTCTTTGGCCTGCTGTCGGACCGGATGGGGCGGCGGCTCTGGTTGGTGATCGGTACGTTGATCTTCGCGGGTGTGCCGTTTCTCTATCGCTTTATCAATACGCCGGAACAACTGATCGCCATTCGCTTGTTCCATGGCACAGCTACAGCCATCTACGGCCCGGTGACCATCGCTTATGTAGTCGAACGCGGCGGCAAACACAAAGCCGAACGGCTCGGCTGGTTGGGCATGGCCCGCAGTGGAGGCTATATCATCGGCCCAACTCTAGCCGGCTGGTTGCTCCTCTCTCTGGACCCAGTGGCTGTCTTCACCTTCATCGGTGTGGTGAGCCTAGCTGCGTTCGTGCCGGTGCTGACATTAGGAGAAAAACCAGTGGCGAGCAGTTCGGGGTGTTGCTCTCCACTCTCCAGTGCAGTTGGCCACTGGTGTTCCATTGCTTCACATTGCCCACCCGCTATCTGGCTCTCCGGTGCGCTGGAGGCGACTGTTTTCGTGACGACATATGTCATCAAAGCCTTTTTGCCGGTGTACGCGCTGACCGCCGGCTACTCGACCGCGGAGATCGGGCTGTTTTTCAGTGTACAGGAGGGAACACTGATCCTGCTCAAACCCTGCGGCGGCCGGCTGGGGGACCGTCTGGGCTATTTGCGTGCGGTGTCCTTGGGGATGACCTGCCTAGCATTGATGTTACCCCTATTCAGCCTCCCCATGGTTCCTGAAACATCACAGCTGCTCAGATCTCTCCTGCCGGCCGCGACGAATGGAATCGGCCTCCTGACGGTTGCTGTGGTCATGGGGGCATCTCAAGCCCTGATCTTCCCGGCGACAGTCGCGCTGGTCGCCGAGCAGATACCCGCCGGCCACATAGGGACCGGAATCGGCCTGGCCGGCTCTTTGAAAAATGCGGGCAAAGTGGCCGGACCGGTTCTAGGCGGGGTGCTCATCGCCCGGCTCGGTTATGGGGGTATGTTCTGGCTCCTGGCCGGCGTGCTGCTCGCTGGGGCACTGTTCATTGTACAACCCCGCCTGCGGCGTAGTGTTACAAACCTAAAAGCCGCTGTTTGATGTCCCGCTGCAGCATCCATTCCACGCCCCACCTATCCTTAGCAACAACACGAAACTTTCGCGATGCCCAGCACGAATACCCGAGGCCATCGCTGGTCTCAAAACCAATAGGGAAGCAGCCCGGCCCAAGACCGACTTGCCAACTCCTCGTTTACAGGTTATAAGAGAGCTGTTCTTGAACCCCCATTTTTCGTTGTTTGTATACTGGCCTATACGAAAAACGAACCACTGCAGTCGTGATGATTCACAAGAAACAGACACAACAGCTCAAGCGCGAAACTGCTACAATCCTGACGAATACAGTATGGCTCGTGGCATTCGGCCATTTTCTGCTAGAACTCTTCCATCAGTATCTGCCGGTCGTCTATCCACTCTTCCGGGAGGAATTTGGCCTCACCTATGGCCAGGTCGGGATTGTTGCGCTCGTGGCAACCACCACTACCTCAGTGGGGCAGCCGCTATTCGGTTACTTCATTGACCGCTGGGACGCTCGGCGTATCACGGCACTCAGTGTCATTTGGCTGGGGTTGGTCATGGCTCTGGTCGGCTTCAGCAATCACTACCAGTCGTTGCTGTTGGCGGTCGCTTTGGCGGGGTTCGGTTCAGCAGCTTTCCATCCAGCGGGCGCATCGGTCATCAGCAAAGCCGTCTCCAGAGATAGGGCGGGGCGGGCCATCTCGTTCTTCGCTGTTGGCGGGAATGTCGGCTCGGCCCTCAGTCCACTGCTACTGGCAATAGGGCTGAAACTGATCGGTCTAAAGGGCACTGTGGTGCTGCTTCCCATTGTGGTCGTGGCCGGTAGCTGGCTGCTCATGGGCCTCGGGCGGGAAGGCAGTGACGACCGGGAAGCACACCGGCAGCGTCAAGCCCGGGCCGGCCAGGGCTTTGTATTGGGATTGCTGCTGATCACCCTTGTATCTATGACCCGTTCCTGGTTTCAGCTCAGCCTGACTACGTATCTGCCAACCCTGCTTGAGGGCCGGGGTCATTCGGTCGTTTTCGGCGGGCAGATGCTCTTTATCTTTTCTCTTTTCATCGGCGTAGGGAGTCTCCTCGGCGGCATTCTCGCCGACAGAGTCGGGCGTTGGCAAGTGCTTCTTGTCTGCTTCGCTCTTCTCGGGCCGGCATTCTGGCTCTTTCTGCACACAAGCGGCATGGTACATATCATGCTCATGGCTGGGACTGGATTTCTACTGGGCTGTACATATCCGACCGCAGTGGTCATCTCCCAAGAGATCTGGCCGCAGGGGCTGGCACTGGCCTCCGGCCTGGTGATGGGGCTCGGTTGGTGGCCTGGGGGCCTCGGTGCTTCCTTTACCGGCTGGCTGGCGGACCAGATTACGCTGGACGCAGCATTGCAAAGCCTCGTCATCGCCCCAATTCTGGGTGCCCTGCTGATGATGTTTCTGGCCCTGGCCTTACGCAATCGGGACAGCTCTCTCGGCCCGGACCTAGCTGGCTCCCCCACACCAACTGCAGTGGGCGAGTAGCCCTAGAAATCTCTCACAACTCTTAGGATATTATCCAAATCACCTGGGGATGAACAGAGCAATGACCAAAACCGCAACGCATAACACCAGCACAAAACCGACGAGTATCGGGGCCAGAACCACAACAATGGCTCTGCCATCGGACAACCCATACTCCACTTTGGTGGCAAAGTACGTAAGCACCCACCCATAAATCGTCAGGATGCCCCCCAGACAGCCGCCAACCACTGGCACAAAGCCGAGGAGAGAGCTGATCATTGCCAGCGGCGCAGCGTATGTGGCGTTGAGATACGCATAGCGTCCAAACTGGCCCCGGCCGCCCAATACGGATGCGACTAGATGCAGAATGCCGACACCGATGATGAAAAAGAGCGGTGTGATGATAATGGAAGACAGACTCGCATTGCTTATCAGGCTATCATTGTTTAAGATCATTTCCATATAGCCACGGAGTTCCGGCGGCATCAGACCGACCATCTCCGCCAATCCGTCCAAAGACGACGCATTTAGTTGCGTCTGCAGCAGCCCGAGCAGCGCAGTAACTAGCGCAGCTAGGATGATCCACACCAGGCCGGTGGTCAGGGTCGCCGCTGGTTTCTCGCGCTCAGCCAAGAAGACATCCGCCCCAGGACTGGTCAGCACCTTCATCCATGTTTGGAACATCGAACCGAAATTCATTGCTTTTCCTTTTGGTTAGAAACTACAGGTTTAGAACATCAAACCGAAATCTATTGCTGCATCCTGTACGAACAATATAGAGAATCAACCGATAAAGACAACGGGATGGCAGGCCCTCACGAATCGGCCGGCAGTTTCTCTTGCAAGAAGGCCACACACCCAGGAACCTGAGCCGGCGTCAAACTGTGGAGCACGAGGGGACCATCATAACCGCTCTGCTGCAGGAGCTGTAGGTAATAGTCGTAGTCCAGCAGGCCGGTCCCCGCGGCTTCGTGCCCGGCCTCGCCGTCCTGGCTCAGGTCTTTGGCGTGGGCCAGGCCGATACGGTCCCCCAGGAGCTGGAAGGCTTCGTCCAAAATTTCGTGCTGGCGCTGAAGCGATCCTTTGGGGAAAACGTTCGCCCCATCCATTACGATCACCAGCCTATCCGAGCGCATTGTGTCCAGCAGCTCACGAGCCTTACGGGGCGAATGGACAACATTGGATACCTCCGGTTCAATGCCCAGCCGCAGATCATGTGCCTCAGCCAAGGCGACCGCCTGCTCCATCGCGGCCAGCAGGTCTTGCCAAGCTGCCGGCGAGTTGTTCTGCGGATGATCTCGCCACATATTGTGCGGGTTACGAGTGCCAGTGCAGAGGGTGAGCAGGTCCGTGCCCAGGGCCGACGCATTGGCTGCCAACACACCGAGCCGACGCAGACCATCCGCACGCTCAGCCGGGTGCGGATGAATCATGTTGTATGTGCCAGAAAGGGACGCCATTTCAATGTTCCGGGTAGCCAGCTCTGTACGCACATGATCACACAAGGCGGCATCCAGCACGTCCGGCATATCCGACAACCCTATACAGCTCGTATTGAACTGGATGTGCCGGATGCCATGGGCCACGACCGCATCCAACACCCCTTCCAAGGTCGGCTCTACAAAGGTACGCGCGAAGATTCCAATTTCCATCAAACGCCTCCCGTAACTGTTTCCAAAGCTACCCAACTTCCGCCTGTATGTGCGGAACGGGCAATCGCGGCCATCGCCCGCATGGTTGCCAGCCCATCATGGACATTGGCCCCCCACTGCTCTCTGCCGTGCAGAATCGTATCGGCCCAGCCTTCAAGCTGCCGGCGATAGCCGTAGCCATCCTGGCCAAGAGGGCGTACATACAGATCGTTCTCCATGGAAAAGCACTCCACATGGCCGGCTTTGTGATACCAAGATAAAGGCAGCCGCCCGTTGACGTTGCCATGCTCCCCGTGGATGCGGAAGCCCTCCTCAAAGTCACCGGCCACAGTAATGGTCAGGTCCAAATGTCCCAAACTGCCATCAGCGAAGGACACATCCACAAACCAGCAATGCCGCTCAAACCGTTCTAACAGCCTAGAACGCACCTGCACGATTGCACTCTGGGCCAGAAAATGGGCTGTATCGGTCAGGTGACTGCCGTGGGCCAGCATTAGATAACGACGGCGGTCGGCCTTGGGGCTGCCAGCGGGCCGGAGTACCTGCGCGCTGGTTTCAATAAGGGGCTGTAGATTGTCGGTCATTGTGTAACGATGGAGCGAATCATAGTACCAGAACTGGGCCGACAGCAGCCCGCCGATCTCCTCCTGAATAAAGTGACGAGCATGGATGATGCCGGGGTCGAAGCGCCGGTTATGACCGACTTGCAGCACCAAGCCAGAGGCGACGACCGCAGCCCGCAGTTCCTCGCACTCCTCAACCGTAACCCCCATGGGCTTTTCTACCAGTACATGTTTCCCCGCGTCCAAGGCCCGCAAAGCCAGCTTTACATGGAACTGATCTGCCACCCCAATGATCACCGCCTCCACCTGCGGATCAGCCAGCATATCGGCGTAGCGGGTGAAGCTACGTTGAGGACGGTGAATCGCAGCCACCCGGGCCAGTAGATCTGGCGCGACATCGCATAGCCCATACAGTTTTGTATTGCGCGCCTTACGGCAGGCATCCAGATGCCCGATCTGTGCAATCGGCCCAGCACCCAGCACGCCGACGTGAAGTAGACGAGATTCTTTTTGTATGGGCATAGTCGAACTCCAGGCGAATGGAGAGCAACGACTGCTTTATGCTACCAATGCCTGATAGGTGGCCACGCGAAACTCGCGAGTGACCGGGTAATGGCCCGCAGGCATGAATTGGGTCATGAATATGCCGATCATCTCTTCCTGGGGATCGATCCAGAATTGGGTGGTGGCCGCACCGCCCCAACCGTAGAGGCCGGCACTGCCCGGCGCACCAGAAGCGGGGACATCCACCAGCACACTCACCCCTAGGCCGAAGCCATAGCCGGAGCGGAAAGTGTCGCCTATACTGATGGGGATCAACGCCGCTGGTAGATGGTTGGCCCGCTTCAGTTCAACTGTTTTCCGACCAAGCAGCCGCTTGCCATCCAACACCCCATCATTGAGCAGCATCTGGGCAAAGCGTAGATAGTCTCCGATAGTCGAAACAAGCCCCCCGCCACCGGAGAGAAAGATCGGCGGCTTGGTGAAACGGCTGGTCTGGGGTGCTTCTAACAGTTCAATTTCGTCACTTTCTATTTGACCTTCTCCGGCCCCAAAGGTGAAACCGCCTAGCGGGCTATAGCAGGCAGCGAAGCGCGCTACCGCCTGCGCGGGGACGTGAAAGCTGGTTTCAGCCATGCCCAAGGGTTTGAAGATCTCCTGCCAGAAGAACTCGTCAAGGGTTTGGCCTGAAACCACCTCTACCAGACGCCCTAACACATCCGTTGCCAAACTGTAACGCCAGCGAGTGCCAGGATGATAGAGCAAGGGCAGGGTCGCCAATTTCTGGACCATCTCCTCCAGAGAGATGTTCTGTCGGTCGTCGGCGGTCTGGCGGTACAACTCTTCAACGGGCGAATCCTGAAACCAACCATAGCTCAACCCCCCGGTGTGCAGAAACATGTCTTTGATGCTGATGGGCCTTTCTGGGGGAACGAAGATCAGCCCATCAAACTGACTCCCAATGCAGACCTGGGTCTCGGCGAATTCTGGCAAGTACTTAGCCAGCGGGTCATCTAACAGAAAGTGACCCTCCTCAAACAACATCAGAGCGGCCACAGCGGTGATCGGCTTTGTCATTGAGTAGATGCGGAAGATCGTATCCTCTGTCATAGCCTGGCCGGCCTCCCGGTCCCGATACCCATAAGCGTTGCAATAGGCGATTTCGCCTTTACGGTAGACCAGGCCAAGGGCACCGGCCAGGCGGCCACTTTCTACATAGTTCTCCAATAGCCTGTCCACCCGGGCCAGACGTTGCTCTGAAAATCCAACTCGTTGTGAATGAATGCTTGTCATTCAGTCTCCTTATCAATGAGAAATGGGTTGTACTCTATGATGCTGCGGGTCCGACCGCCTCTCTGGCAGGTTGAACTTGAATCGGCTGGTCGGTGATGGGCAGATGGACAATAGCGGCAAAGACCCCTAAGACGATGCCGGCGATCCAGATGGGCATGTACGTGCCCGCTGTATCATAGATGCGTCCTCCGAGCCAGACGCCTAAAAACGCACCGATCTGATGGCTGCAGAAGACGATGCCATAGAGAGTAGAGAGATAGCGGGTCCCGAAAACCTGTGCCACGGTTCCGCTGGTGAGTGGAACCGTGGCCAGCCAGAGAAAACCGATGGCCCCACCGAAAATCAGCGCAGACATACGGGTAATGGGCAGTGAAAGAAAGAGGGCAATGACGACCGCCCGGCCCAGATAGATGAGACTCAACATATATTTCTTGCGAAAGCGGTCCCCTAACCAGCCAAAGGTGATCGACCCGATAATATTGAATGCCCCGATCAAGGCCAGCACACCGGCAGCGACAAAGGCCGGCAAGCCGTTGTCACCCAAAAAGGCAGGCAGGTGAGTGCCGATAAAGGCCACATGGAAGCCGCAAACGAAAAAGCCACTGGTCAGCAGTAGATAGCCCCGGTGCCGCCGGGCTTTGCCCAACATCTTCAGAAACGAGTCGTCCACATAGGGCTGCTGCGCGCCATGGAGCTGTATGCCCGGCCGGCGGGGCAGCCCCATTGCCATCAATGACACAAGCGCGGCGACAGCAGCCAGCACGTATAGCGCACCCTTCCAAGCAAAATTGGATAGTAAGATCTGGGCTATGGGTGGCACAATGAACATCCCCGCCGAACCCATGGCCGTAATGATCCCAAACACCCGGCTGTGCTGCGCCTCCGGCACCAATTGGGCTACTGCGCCCAACACGACCACGTATGTGGTGGCACTCAGGGCCACACCTACCAGCAACCCCAAGGACAGCACCAGGCCGCCCGTGGTCGTCACCAACGTGAGCAGCACCAGCCCGATTGCGTAGAGGAGCGCGCCAGCGATCACTACCCAGCGAGGGCCGATACGATCAGATAGAATACCAATCAGCGGCAGGCCATATACCAGATTGCTAACAGCAAACGCGAGGCTCAGGCTCTCACGTCCTGTTCCCAACGTATCTGTTATCGGCGTTAGAAATAGGCCGAAACTAGAGCGAATGCCGGTGCTCAACATCACTGCCAGAGACGCAGAGAGAATGGCAGAGACGATGAGTTGACGATTTTCGACCGGCATCAGGCTCTCCACATGTTGATGATTGGGGCTAAGGCTCGGATGTCCTCAGGCGTCGGTCGTTTCTACACTCCGACGCACTAGGGCAATATACACGACAGCTGCAATCACAGCAAAGGAGAACCACTGCAACGCGTAGCTGAGGTGATTGCCTTCGCTAAAAGCGATGTCTAGCACAATGCGCTGCGGGGTACGACCTTCCCGTTCCTGGCCGTCTCCGGGAACCAATTGCAGCACCACTGGCAAGAGTTCATAGGGCAGAGTTTGGCCGATGGCCTCGATGTCCAATCGGAACCAGCCAGTGACTGTATCCTCCGGTATTGCGGACACTGTGCCATCCGGTCGCCTACGAGTCGGCTGCAAAATCCCCAATAGAGGGCCGTCCGCCTGTTCATTGAACTGATGCCAAGTGGCAGGATCTGCCTCTCGTGCCGCTATCCAACCTCGATTCACCAGCACAGCCTTCTCTGAGCCGTCGATCTGCAGGGGTGTCACCAGAAAGACGCCGGGCTGCTCATTGAGATTCTGATTTTTAATCGCCACCTGCCGGGCCCTGTCAAATGTGCCGCGGACCATTGCCGGGCGATGCCGTAATTCAACAGGGGAGGCCGGCAGCTCTGCCCCGGTCAGTTCAATCGGCGTTGCCAACAGGGCGGTACGCTGTTGTTCGTTACGCGCCCGCCGCTGTTCTAGACGGTCCAATTGCCAAAAACCCAGGCCAACCATCACGGCCATGGCCAACAGAACAAAAATCGTCTTCCACCACCAGAGACGGCTGAAAAGGAGTGCCACTATGGCCATGGGCTAACCAACACCTTCCCCTTGCACAGGCTGTGGCGCATCTTGCGGTTGGGTCTTCCAATAGAGCACGAATGCGCCGACAAGCAGAACAACAGAAAGGAGACCGCCAAGAAGCGCACGCCAAGGGAACGGCTTGGGCAATATTTCGTCTTCAAAACCCACAGCCACCTGCCCATCCAGCGCGGCAATCCGCACCTGCACGTCCCAGATTCCTCTGGTAGCCGGAGCAAAACTGGCCTGGTAGAACAGCTTATTGAGCGCATCATCATGGGTGGCCTTTTCAATGAGAGTCGTGCCGTTTTCCTGATGCACCATTTCAACAGTCACATCAGCATCCAGCACTGGGCCACCAGCTAGGCCGGTTGCATCCCCTTCAATGTTTTCCGTCAGCGCAACTGCCACATGATACTCACCCACTTGGGGCGGCTCCGGGTCGGACCAGATAAACACTCGATAGGGGCCGGCCGGCTCGTTGTTGATATGTTGGAAGCCTACCCCACCATGGGCCAGAATACGGCCTGGCAATAGGACGCAATGGACAATCAGCAGTAAACAGACACTCACTGTCCTGCTACTCACTGATTTACGGTCAGGCTTCTCTGGATCAAAGGATGTAACAGGATTCAACCCCAATTTCCTGCTATTTTTCTGTAAATCCTGATCTGATTTTGAATATCGGGCCTGGGTTTCCTGTTCCGCGCCCATGAACAGACGAGCCAACAACACCAGCGCAGCCATCACGTACATCATACTGCCGGGAATCCACATAATCAGACCGCCCCAGATCTGGTCGTCCATTACGCTTAGACCATACAGCCGGGGCACGGTCTCATAGTATGGATAGACCGGGCTTTTGGCAAAGGAAAGGGCGACACCCAACAGCATATTGGGCGGAATCATGGCCAGCACGTAGCCAGCCCGCATCCACAGGGCCAATTTGGCGTGAATGCGTGGCCCTACACCGGTCACATGCCACCAGAAGAGCAGGGCCGCGCCCAAGAAACTGATATGCTCCAGCGAATGGACCGCTTCGGAACGCAACGCGAGGCTATAGGCATTGCCATCATGCCAGCCAAAAAAGAACAGCAGATAGAGCAGCCAAGCGATCCCTGGGCCAGTGGTCTTACGGCACATGCGGGGCAGGATCCGCCCTTGACGTAAGGTAGAGGCAAAGGCGATACGCAGACCACTGGGAAATGCCCATAAGAATGTCGGAAGTGGGTTCGCAAGCAGAAGCAATGGTGGCGCAATCATCACCAGCAACAAGTGCTGCACCATATGAATGGAAAAGAGCTGCGCGCTGATCACTTCAAGGGGGGATAGGAGGGCTAGGGCCAAGACCAGCAGACCGGCTGTATAAGAACCTAAACGCCAACCGTTGGCAAAGCGGCCGCGGCTGCGGGCCCGCAGCCGCAACCATCCGACAAAATGAAGCGCGCCCAACACGACCAACGGTACCAGAATCTCCAGCCGGAGATCCCAAGAAAGCAGGAGTGCTTTTGTCAGCGGGCTCATTGCACAACAACGGTGGAGAGTGGAGAGAAACTCGAATCACTCGCCACTAGGGTGATCAATGCCCTGTACCGATGGTTGAACCGATCAGATAGAGGGCCGGATAGAAAAAGATCCACACCAGATCCACATAGTGCCAGTAGATCGCGCAGGCCTCCACGCCCCAATGTCGTTCCGCAGAAAAGTGTCCCTTACGCCCCAACCACCAGACATTGAGAATCAACACCACACCGGACAGGACGTGCAGAGCATGCATGCCGGTCATGCCGAAAACGACTGCCCCGAAAACGCCATCAGAAGGCTTGAGATGCCCTTTCACCAGATTGGGGAACATCCCCCATTCCCAAACGATGACTCCCACGAGAAAAGCTGTACCCAACAAGGCAGTAATGAGAAGGCTGACGAGAAAATCAGTGCGTCTGCCATTGGCAATGGAGACTTCGGCCCGGTTCATGAAGTAGCTGCTCAGGAGTAGGACCACAGTGACGACCAAGCCGGCTGTCTGATCCAAATCCGGGCGCACGATTTCGCCGTGGGGCCCTCGCCAGAGATAAAAACGAGTGACCAGTAGACCGAGGAACAGGAAGGCTTCCGAAGCAAAGAACAGCCACATCCCCATGCGGTTGCGTCGCGTATTCTCCTGATAGGTTGCCAAGTCGATCTCATGGCCATGATCCTGGGAGCCGACATGGCCGACAGCAATTGCGCTCATCAGTGTTCATCCTCCGACCAAAGACTGCGGATGTGCATGAAGTAATGGACTACAAGAATCGCCTTCAGGAGGGCCAGAAGCATCATAATTGCGAAAGAGTTCAGGCTCAGGGCGATGTAGAATTCGACGATTGTCAGAATGGCTAAGCCGACAGCCACGAAGATCCCTTCGCGATAGATAGCGGATTTCCGTTTCGTTGTACTGTGTTCACTCATGTCTACACCTTACTAGAGTTCTAATCATCACCGGCAGAGGCTATCCTGACATAGCCGGCATCTGCGAGGCCGTAATCGTACGGTTCACCAACAACCCGCAGGGGTGTTGCAAAACTATGCTCTGGGATCGGAGAAGGAATCTGCCATTCAGGAGAGCGGGAACGCCAAGGGTTATCGCCGGCAGACACACCCACCTCTGCATTCTGGAAGAAGTTCCACAACATCAGCAGCACGCCGAAAGAAATGGCGAAACCGGCAATCGTAATCGCCATATGCCAGCCCTCGATCTGGCCGCCGCCGAGAGTCGGGTCGTAGTCAGCGATACGCCGACGCATACCCATCACACCCACGCCCATCTGCCCCAAAGTCTGCACCCAGAAGGCCGGCGTCATGATGAAAAAATGTATCTTCCCCAGGGTTTCATTGTACATACGCCCGGTGACTTTGGGGAACCAGAAGTACAGGGCGGCGAAAAATGGAAAGACAAACCCACCAAACATGGTGGCGTGAAAATGCCCGACCACAAAGTACGAATCATGCAAGGGGAAATCAGTCGGCACTGTCGCCAGAATCGGTCCGCTCAGGCCACCGATGAGGAAAACACTGATGGCCCCCAAGACGAACAACATAGGTGTATCAAAATGAATCTTTCCACCCCATATCGTACCCAACCAACTGAAGAACTTTACGCCGGTGGGGATGGCTACCAGCAATGTTGAGTACATGAACGGCAGCCGTAGAATGTCATCATAGCCTGATACGAACATGTGATGGCCCCATACGAGAAAGCCGACAATGGCAATGGCCATACTGGAGAGAGCAATCCATTTATAGCCAAACAGGGGCTTGCGCGCGAATACAGGCAACAATTCGCTGATGATGCCCAGACCCGGTAGCACAAAGATGTAGACCGCCGGATGGCTGTAGAACCAAAACAGATGCTGAAACAGTACCGGATCCCCACCACCGACCATCAGGCTGACCTCACCCAATATGCCACGGGGGTCAAAGAAGCCCATGCCCAGGGCCCGCTGGACCGAAACCATGAGAAAGCTAGTGCCGATTAACTGTGTTGCAGTAAGCTGAATCAGACTGGTAGCAAAGATCGCCCAACAGAAGATCGGCATACGGAAAAGACTCATCCCCTGAGGCCGCATCCGCAGAATCGTAACCAGCAAGTTCAGAGAACCCACGATAGATGAGAGACCGATGGCGAATACACCGAGGAAAAAAAGCTGATACCCGATAGGCCCCCGAGCACTCAACGGTGGGTACGCAGTCCAGCCAGCATCCCAACCGCCGATAAATATACTCAGCAGTAGCAGCAGACTGCCGGGTACATTGAACCAGAACCCCAGCGCGTTCAAGCGAGGGAAAGCCATATCTTCAGCCCCGATCATTAAGGGCACTAGATAGTTCGCCATTCCACCGACACCCAACAGAATGGAGAAGATCATGATCATCCCATGCATGCCGATGAAGCTGTTGTACAGCTCTAGGCCGAGGAATTGCAGCCCGGCCTGGGCCAGCTCTGTACGGAAGATCATGGCTACTGTGCCGCCTACCATCAGCAACAAAATACCCCAGACGGTATACTGCACACCGATGACTTTATGGTTGTAATCAACGCTGAAGTAGCGAGTCCAGGCCGGTCTGTCCGCAGGCGGGCCATGATGCAGCGGCGTTTCAATGCCTTTCATCCATTGCAGCCAGTCATCCAACGCACCAACCCCGAGCAGAAAGCCGATGATGCTGAAAACCGAGCCGACAGTCCAGGCCGGTTCAGCGGCCCAGGCTTCCCAGCCCAGCAGTACGCGAACAACGACTGTTACCAACATACCGACGCACATCCCGAGCACCTGACCGAGCAGCCCTCGGGCGATTCCTAAAGAAAATAACGACATAAACTGTTCTCCCACTGTTTCGCATCTCGTGCGCTTTGCCTGCTGGCAAGGAGCGTACAAAATACAAAAGGCCAGTATTACAAACTACTGTGCTTGGGCTATCTGTTGGGAATACCAGCTAGCGAATTCATCTTGGGGAACAACCCGAACCGTCGCCAGCATCCCACTGTGGTTCAGACCGCAAAGCTCGGCACAGCGCACCACATATTCACCGACTTTGCTCGGGGTAAAACGCAAATGCGTCGTATACCCCGGTACGATGTCCTGTTTAACCCGAAACTCTGGTACCCAGAAATTGTGTAGGACATCATCGGATTCCATCTCAAGGAGAATCGGTGTATCAACCGGTAGCAGCAGTTCTTGGGTGACGACACCAGTCTCTGGATAGGTAAAGAGCCAACTCCATTGACGCCCTTCCGCATTGACGACAAATTCGTCCGGCTTGGGCTTGGTAATGTCGATCAGCATTGTGGAGGCGACGACGCAAAAATAGATCACAAAAACGAGTGGGATGACCGTCCAAGCGATCTCCAGCTTGGTATTGCCGTGAATATGTTCGCCATCGCCGCTGTCGCCCCGCGCCCGGAAGACGACCAGACCATAACACATGAAGACAACGACAAGCGAAAACAAGAAGGCAATCAGCCAAATGTGCTGATCGAACAGACTATCAATGGCGATAGCCTCAACAACAGCCGCCTCCGGTTTGAGAAGGACACTATCCAAGACCAGATAGACAACTACAGTAAAGATAACGATCAATACTGAAGCAATGGTGAAATGGCGACGATTGTTCTCCATACAATTTCTCTCTTTCTAGTGGGCCCTTTGATCACACTCGGAACAATCACCAATAGCAACATCCATAAATGGATTTGCATGCTCTACACGAAAACCCAAGGACATCAATGACTCGACCCCTTAGGCAATCAACCATTGGAATTGTACAAGAAAACGTAAACAATGTCAAAGAGAGACGACAACCAATGGAGAATGGAAAGGAGCGGCTTTCCATCGTCACTAGGGTTCGCAGGTTGCCAAATCTATCATGACCGAGTATATTTGAAACATAGTGCCACAAGCAGTGGAGATGTGTCGCCACTACAGCGACGAACAGGTTTTCAGTTACTACCGCCTTTGGTGGTGGTATTGTATACTTGCCACCAACCACTGCCGTACCAGAAGCAGGAAACGTATGATATGAGCGACAAGCAGATGTCAAACCTAGATACCCAAGTAGAGATAGACCCCAGCGGTAGCTTGGCACCGGTGCTGAGAGCGACCAGTGTACTTGGTGATGCGGTCGCTGAATTTGAAAAACATATGGTTCGCAAAGACTTTCGGGATCATACCATCAAAGCCTTTGGCAATGATCTGAAGATACTGCGTTCATTCATGGATGATTCGGCGGTCCTGCAGGAAATCCAAGCCCAGCATCTCAATGATTTCCTCAATTGGATGCAGAATGAACTGTGGAAGGAACGCAAACTAAAGGAGCCGTATAAACCCAAAACCCTCTCCCGGCGCATCACAACACTCAAGGTGTTCTTCTCTTGGCTGCACGATCTAGGCGCAATCGGCACAAATCCGGCTGAATCGATCATCCAGCAGCCGGCCAGGCCACGGCTGCCCCTGATTTTGTACGATGGTGAGATCCATCAACTTGTGCTGACCTGCCAAGATTGGCTGTGGGCGCGCACTAAACCCGACGCGCGACCCTATGTTCTCGTCAGTCTGCTGCTGCAGACAGGCATAAAAAAAAGTGAAGCCGCCAACCTGCTGCTAGAAGATATCAACAGATCGCAGCCCCAACAGCCAACAGTGTTCATCCGCTATGAGGACGAGCGTTATACCCACAAAAATCGCACCCTGTCCCTTCACCCCAACTTCCTGAAACCCCTGGAGCAGTATCTGGCCCAGTATCGTCCTGACAATTTCCTCTTTGAATGTACGCCCCGCAATCTGGAATATGTGCTCGAGGAGGCGGGCCAGCGGGCAGGCATCAAACGCCTCCAAATAGGCTTTGAGACCCTGCGCTGGACCTGTGCTGTCCGGGATTTCAAACAAGGGACAACCGACGAGCAGTTGCGCCATAAGATGGGCCTGAGCAAAGTCTCCTGGCGAGAGACCAGCGACAAGATCGCACGGCTGACCGGGCAGAAATGAAACTGCTGTAAAAAGTCACCCCCACCAATCACTCTTCACTGCTGTTTGATGTGTCGTCCATAAGCGTTAAGGGCAGATATATATTGAAACGGCTCGTATAGTGGAGATGAACAGCTAGATAGCCCTCGGACCAGCCGCCGACCAAAAAGAGCTTGCCTTGCTTGTTGGCCGCGGCCCCCAGATGTCGCCACGCCCCGCTGACAGGGACCGGTATATTGCTCCACAGGGTGCTGTTGATGTCATAGCGCTCTAGTATAGCCGGATCCTTACCGCCGCCAATGGCCAACAAAGACCTGCCGTCGTAGAGAAGTGTCAGGCCGTAGCGCGCGCTAGACAGAGAACGCAATGGCTTCCACTGCTCGGACGCAAAGTCGTAGACATGGGCATCGGCCAGCTCGCCATCATTGTCATGGCCACCGACGATGTACAGGTTGTTGTCTACAAGTTGTGCCCCAAAGAATGCCCGCGGGCTAGGCAGCCTAGTCATAAGACGCCACTCCTGCGCCAGAATCACTGACCCGGAAGTCGGACGTACATGCCAGACCTCATCCCGCATACGGGTGCCATCCCCACCGCCCAATAAGTACAACCCGCTTTCATCAGCAAGAAGCTGCGCGCCAGCCAAGGATACGGGCAGATGCCCTCCTGCTTGCCATTTTGAATTTGTCAGTGGTTGATAACGCCACAGGTCATTCGTTACCGTGTAGCTGACTGTCGTCCCGCCAGCCACATAGATAGCCTCATCAAAGACGGTCCCAGCCGCATTCGCCAATGGCAGCGGCAGCGGAGAAACCTCTCGCCACTCGTTTACCTCTAATTTGTATTCTTCTACTGTGTTCAGAACCTGCCCATAGAGCGTCTCCCCACCGATAGCGAACAGGGAAGCATTCTTGAAGAGAACCAGCGGAAAACGATCACGGGGCGGTATCAGGGGTGTGCGGAATTTCCAATGGGGGGTCATCTCCTCCGGTATGACCTGGGCGGCCTGGGTTGCCAGCGGGCCGTCGGACCACAGCGATTGTGAGGACTGCTGGCGCGAGTTAAGAACGCCGGGCAGTAGAAAGCTCGCCAGCGCGGCCAGAAGTGCCACCAGTAGATAGGTCCGCTGCCAAGCGAAAAGTGACCCTACAGTGTCGGGCAGAGGATCCGGCTGGGCCTGGGGAATCTCAGGGGCCGTGCCAGCAGCTTTGACACCCGGAAGCTGCACCCAACCATGCTGGATCAAAAGCAAGGAGGCTTCTGTGCGGCTGTTGACTCCCAGCTTCTCATAGATGTTACGTAGGTGAACCTTAACGGTGTGTGGGCTAATGACGAGTGCCTCAGCAATCTCGTTGTTGCTGGCACCAGTCACTAGAAGTTTCGCGACATCCATTTGCCGCTCGCTGAGGGGATTTTCCAGCACAGATTGGGACGCCACACCATTGCTGTCCCGACCGATTGTAGCCTTTGGGTTGTCAGTTTGTGTACGTTCAGTCCTGTTGCTCATTGCCCAATTCTTCTACAGGCTGCATCAACAGGTTATCACCTGGCAGATTTGGGTTTTGTGCGTCCATTGATTTTATCATCAGGCAAACCGTACAGAATTCAAAGCGGTTTGGGCCAACTGTAGATAGTGCCGCTGCTGCCGCTCTTCTAGCCAATCCTGTGAGAACGTTACCAGCCGCTTATCCTGGCCTCACGACAGATAACGCCCTCGCTAAATCTCCCCACTCTACCAGAGAAAGACTCTCTGCCCGGCGACGAGGGTCAATGCCGACGGCGTCCAACCAAGCACTTACCTGCTCCTTTGAGCATCCTAGCCCAGCACGAAGGCTATTGTGCAGTTGCTTGCGCCGCTGCCCAAATCCGGCCCGCACCAGCCGGAAAAAAGCATCCGCTGGTACGTCGGCGATGGCCGGCTGCGGGCGCATGTCCAAGCGCAGAACCGCGCTGTCCACTTTGGGCCGCGGCCAAAAAGCAGTAGCAGGCACCCTACGCACGATGCGCGGCTGCGCGTAGAACTGTACACTGACTGCTAAGAGCGACATCTTCCCCGGCCGAGCGACAATACGCTGGGCGACCTCCCACTGCACCAGTACCACAGCCAGAGTCGGGGGCTGGTAGGCCTCCAAGATGTGGCGCAAGACCGCGCTGGTGATATAGTAGGGGAGATTGGCCACGATTTTATAGCTACAATGGCCTGTACACTGCAGTGGGGTTGGCTTTTCACTGGTCACAGGCCACTGGTCGGTGACCAGTGGTGTTAGCGACGGGTCAATGTTGAGAATATCAGCATGTACAAATGTGATGTGGGACTGATGCGCGAATTGCTGCTGTAGAATGGGAAGCAGCCGCTCGTCCAGCTCCACGGCCACGACCCGGCCAGCCCGTTCTGCCAGATGGCGGGTCAACATACCTAGACCTGGGCCGATCTCCAACACCGTATCGGTGGGGGTCAGATCAGCCGCGTCAACGATGTGGGTCAGATGGAAATCGTCAATGAGGAGATTTTGGCCCAGGGACTTTTTCAGGTCCAGGTTGTAGCGACGAGTCAATTCAAAAACAGAGGAGGAAGTCACTTAAATCGCTACGCATCTTCCAGACTTAACACTGTCATAAACGCCTCCTGTGGAATCTCTACGGAGCCGACCATCTTCATGCGCTTTTTGCCGGCTTTCTGGTTCTCAAGCAGCTTGCGCTTGCGGGTAACATCGCCCCCATAGCATTTTGAGAGCACGTCTTTGCGTAAAGCCTTCACTGTAGCCCGGCTGATAATTTTGTTGCCAATCGCCGCCTGAATCGGCACCGTAAACAACTGACGGGGAATAATATCCTTCATTTTGCTCACCATACGCTGGCCCTTTGCGTAGGCATCGTCTCGATGAACGATCACACTGAGCGCGTCCACGGATTGGCCATTGACCAGCACATCCAACTTTACCATATCCGAGGGTTGGTATCCATCCAAATTGTAATCCATTGACGCGTAGCCACGGGTGCGGGCCTTCAGTTCATTGTAGAAGTCTACGATAATTTCGGCTAGAGGCATTTGAAAGCTGAGCTCTACCCGCTTTGTATCCAGCCATGACTGATTTTTGACCTGCCCGCGGCGTTTCATCACCAGATCAAGAATCGCCCCAATGTATTCGGAAGGCGTATAGATCTGCAATGCACACCAAGGCTCTTCAATACGTTCAATTTCATTGGCATCCGGCAAGTCTGCGGGGCTTTCCAACAGGAACCAAGGCGACGACTCCGCTGCTGTTTGCGCCTGCTGCCGCGCGCTTGTCACCACCCGATAGGCCACTGATGGGGCCGTGAAGATAATATCCAGGTCGTATTCCCGCTCCAGTCGTTCCTGTACGATCTCCATGTGGAATAGGCCCAGAAAGCCCAAGCGGAAACCGAAGCCGAGGGCCTGGCTCGTTTCTGCCTCAAAGGTGAGCGCGCCATCATTCAATTGCAACTTTTCTAAGGCATCCCGCAGGTCATGGTAGTCGTCGGCGTTGGTCGGGTACAGCCCAGCGAATACCATCGGTTTCATCGGTTCATAGCCGGGCAGGAGCTCCTGCGCTGGGTTGGATGCGAGAGTAAGCGTGTCGCCGACATCCAAATCCTGGACGCTCTTGAGGCCGGTGGCGATATAGCCTACCTCACCAGCGGTCAGGCGGGATGTCTTTACAAGTGTGGGTGTGAGGATGCCGATCTCAATCGGCTCAATCTTCTTATTCGTAGACATGGCGACCAACTCCGGCCTGCCGTGAATGCTCCCATTTACGACGCGCACATAGGCCACCACCCCCTTATATAGATCGTAATGACAGTCAAAAATCAACGCCTGCAACTGTCCATTGGCATCCCCTTGAGGCGGCGGGACCTCCAGGACCACATGCTCGAGCACGTCTTCAATGTTGAGACCGCTTTTAGCACTAATGCGGGCAATGTCTTCGGCAGGCACCCCCAGCAGGTCTTCGATCTCCTGGGCCACCTCATCCGGCATAGCCGCCGCTAAGTCGATTTTGTTGAGAACTGGAATAATCATGATGTCCAGTTCCATGGCAGCGAAAAGATGGGCCATGGTCTGGGCTTGAATGCCTTGGGAGGCATCCACAACCAGCACAGCACCTTCACAGGCCTGGAGTGCCCGCTTCACTTCATAGGTGAAATCCACATGCCCCGGCGTGTCAATGAGATTGATCTCATATTCTGCGCCATCATGCCGGTAGATCATCCGCACCGCGCTGGCTTTGATCGTGACCCCCTTCTCCCGCTCCAAGTCCATAGAGTCCAAGACCTGCTCCTTCATCTCCCGTTCGGTCACTGTACCGGTAAGCTGAAGCAGCCGGTCAGCCAGTGTGCTCTTGCCATGGTCGATGTGAGCGATAATGCAAAAATTACGGATGTAGTCCAAATTCATTCCAAATACACGCCCTTTCGTAGTCAATGGCCCATAAACAGCCACGCACAGTATACCACCAGTGCCTCGAATCCGGCCTTTCGTCTATGATGATGTATCCTATATCAGCGAGGCTTTGGCTCGCTCGGACAACCGTTGAGGAGCAATTGTGTACCCGACACTGCCTGTTGGCCCGCTTTCTCTGCCCACAGCCCAGATTCTGGCCATCATTGCCGCTTGGTTTGGCCTGAGCATCATGGCCCAAGTGGGTAAGCATCTACGCCTACACCCGGACCTCATCTGGAATCTAGGAACGCTTGCCCTTGGCGTAGGTGTCATTGTAGCCCGGCTGTCCCATGCGGTCTACTTTTGGCCCATCTATCAGGCGGAACCCCTTCTGCTGGTCAGCCTGCGCCCTGGTGGGCTACTCTTCTGGCCAGGGGCCGCCGCCGCGTTGGTCGCAGGCTACGCCTATCTCATTTACAAACAGGCGCAGCCGTTGCCCATGGCAGTGGCGGTCGTGTTTGGCCTGCTAGCCGGCGGAGCTGTGCTGGAGGTGTCCCATTTCCTGACCGCTGCAGCAGTGGGGACGCGCAGTATGGCCCCGTGGGCTGTGGCCTATTTCGGCGAGATGCGTCATCCAGTGGCTCTCTACCGGGCAATGGGCATGATGCTGATCATTGGCAATTTCCTTCTGTGGGGAAACTGGCATAGGCCTGTACGGGTCGCGGGCCAAGCGATCTTTGCCTACGCGCTCCTACGCCTCTTGGCCGACGCCTTCAGCGCGGACACCCAACTCATCGGCCCGGTCCGGATTTCACAACTTCTGGCCCTCACCTTGTCCGTAGGAATGGCCATAGCCCTAGCACGGACATACAAGCCCAGGGACGAGTGAAGAGCTGTTACTCATCTCTCGCCCCTAGGATTCTGTTGGATTACCAGCAAAATGCCGGATGTAATTGAGATCTGGGCCGGTGATGACACCAATAGATTGCTCACACCTCGGGTGCTGCCCAGACGCAATCTTGCATTTTCCAGCGGGTACGCCAGGCCCCGGTAGGTGACACCGGTCACTTCTTCACTCAGAGCCAGCGCGCTGACCAAGCTGCCTTCTGGCCCGGTCAAGATCATAGATTCAGCACCCCGCAACACCTGGGCCAACTGATCTCCTTCAGCGATGGCCAGGGGAATTGGCCAGTCCTGACTGGCCAAAATCAGGAGATTGGCGCATGTCTGGTCGAGCCGGCCACCTACCGCGCCAACCAGCAGAACGTCCGTTGCCCCATCCTGCACGGCGCGCGCGATCGCCAGCTCCAAGTCAGTCGCATCTTTGGCCGCCGGATATCTCTCCAGCACGGCTCCATGGGCGCGGAACTGCGCGATAAGGGCCGGATCGATGCTGTCCAGATCCCCGACAATTACATTGGGAGACAGACCGAGGGCCGCCAAATGGTGTGCCCCACCATTGGCCGCGATACGGTAATCATCGGCCCGCAACCAGCGCGCCAGGCCCCGATAGTCTGCAACTTCTCCATTGACAAAAACAACAGCCCGCACGGTCTTCTACTCTATTACCAGAAAGCCTGCCAGACAAAAATCGACAACATAAGCACACTGATGACGAATTCCACAACCATCGCCAGCAGGAAGCCGCTGATATACCCCTTTACGGCCCGGGTCGCCGCATCTCGGTCACCCTGCCGTTGATATTCCATATACCATAGGGCTGTAAGCGCGCCGAGGATCGCGCCGATAAATGTGCCGACAATGGGTATAGCGGAAAGCACAAGCGCGCCAACCAGCCCACCCAGAATCGACATGCCGATAGAGTGCCAGCCAGCCCCGGAACGCCGGCTGCTGATGGTGCTCAGGATCAGGTCTGCACCCCAAGATATGACCGTCAGCACAGCTAATATCAATAAGACCGGCCAGCCGATACGGACGAAATCATCGCCCCAAGCCCAAATGAACACACCCAGCCAGATCAACACCGGCCCGGGCAATACCGGCACGACCGCAGCGACAAGCCCCAGCACAATAAATAGATAGCCAATGGTAAAGAAGATTGTTGAAAGTTCAAACATCAAAAGTCAGGCCTCCACCTGTGCAACGCCATTCACCACTCGCACCCCTAGAATCGTGTCTCGAGCAAAGAGGGGCGGCACATCCAAATCAAGACGTTTGTACAGATCTGGCGGCACACTGATATCAGCCAAGTAGAGCTGACCAACGGCTGTTTGGGCCGCAGGGTGTAGCAGCCCCCTTTTGGGCAGGGCCAGTGTCATTGTGGCCGCGGCGCGGATGTGGGGAGCGAACAGGCGACCGCTGTCTGTATCTAAGCCGCTCGGCGCGTCTAGGCTGAGAATCGGGGCCACACTGCTGTTGGCTAAGCGGATCAGATCAGCAGTCCTGCCTCTGGGGTCAGCGCGCAACCCATAGCCGACCAGGGCATCAATGAGCAGGTCCGCAGGTGGCAATTCCCAGCCCTCTTCCGCCCATGCCAAGGGCGCATCCATCCTCCGTAGAATCGACAGTTGCTCTTTCAGTACCACACACTGTGTTGCAGCGTTGGGCTGGTCGGTCAATAGGATCTGCACCCATGCGCCCCAATTGAGCAGATGACGGGCTGCCACCAGGCCACCGCCGCCATTGTTACCCCTACCAGCCAAGACAACGACCGAACAATCTTCCAAGATTTCAGGGTGGTCATCCACGCCCAGGAGCCGTTTAGCCAGAAGGGCCAGATTGCGCCCCGCATTCTCCATCATCTGCATCAGCCGGATCTGATATTCCTCGATCATCAGCCTGTCCACTTCCCGCATCTGGTGGGTGGACAACGCGGGGAGTATCATTCATGGTTCTCCGGTAGTTGTGGCATGAGCAGAAAGCGCAGGGGCCGGCCAGCATCGGCAGGACAATTGTGCCGACCCATATGAACAGATCAAAAGGTTCCGACTAGCGCGAGGAACCATCCGCAACCCATACGTTTACGTTTCAGTGTACTCGATCCTCCCAAACATCCCAAAGAGGTAGCCGCCACTTGTTGCTGACCGAATGTTCCATGGGCGATACTATCATTGGGGCTAATCCAGATAAAGAGATGTTACACTCTGAACACTTTCATGACCTCATCGCCTAGGTGGTTGATGACCTTGACCGCGATGCGGCCTGATGCCGGCCTGTCAAAGGGCCGGGAGATGTCGCTGTGAAGCGTGGCCCAAGCCCCCTCATTGATCTCCGCCTTGAGGGTGGTCTTCAAGGCTTTGTACGGGTCGTTGGCCCCCAGGAAGTAGGCATGACGCACGAAGAAGCTCTCCTCGTTGTAATCGCTGTCAATAAACCAACAGGCGATACCCTCTGGCCCATGGCTGCGAATCTCGTCGCTGTTGGGGTGGAAGACGTCAACGCCCTTGACACACACCTGGATCTGTCCGTCTTCGGTGTTGAGGATGTCGATATCGGGCTCACCGAATATCACAAATAAGTTCCCCTTGCCGGTGTTCATGAGAGAGTCGGCCATGTGTAGGTCCGCGTTCATGCGCGCCTTGAGCACTGGGATGCGGCCCAGTCTCTCGAACTCGGTTGTGTGCGCGTCATAGTTGAAAGCGCAGGTGATCAGCAGTTCAAAGTCGTTTTCCGCGGCCTCCCGCGCAGCTTGCACTAGGTCCGGGCGAGAGACGGTGCCGAACTCTGGGCCGATGAAGATGGCCGCGCGCTCCCCACTCTCCAAGTGGGACTCGGCGCAGATGAGGTCGCCCGGCCAGGGCTCAAGGCTGGCGAAGTTGATCCTGTCCTCCTTGTGGGCCTGCTGTACGCCGGCCGTCCGCAGGTTCTCTAGGATAACCCTAGCGAAGTCGGTCTTGTCGCCATCTTTGGTCTCTGCCACTCTGTCAATGAACTCGCCGTTCTCGTCCACGTCCAAGACGCGGTGAGGTGAGATGCTTTCGACTGTGAAGGGGCCGGCCACGCGCACGGTCTTTCTGTCCTCATAGGGCTTGTCATAAAGGTATTCGTAGTCGGCTTTGGCCGCGATGGCTGCGTCGATCTCTTGCTGGCGTCTCCTGCGCTGTTGCCAGAAAGCGGTATGTAGTGGTTCGGTGTCTGCTGGCCAGTCCTGTGGGCGTTGGCGCGGGATCTCCCATTCTTCCCATGTGCGCGTCTGACCACTGGCGGCTGACAGCTTTTGACGCAGGGTCGCGAGGTCACGTTCATAGGCTTGCCAGATCGTGTCTATCTCGGTGTTGTTGGCAATGGCGCGCAGGGTGATATGTGGCACGCGCTGGTAGACGAAGCCCTGGCGGATGTCGTGGTAGGTGGAGGATTCGGCGGGGGCGGTGCGGCTGATTTCAGCTTCTTTGTGCTGGCCCTCGCGGCTGTCGGCGAGGATGTAGTAGGGGTAGCGGGCACCCATGATGCGGGCGCGAGCCAGGGCAAGGGCGACCCGGGAAGTGTCGATAGTGATCCAGCGGCGGCCCCATTGTTCCGCTACGTAGGCGGTGGTGCCGGAGCCACAGGTGGGGTCAAGGACGATATCGCCGGGGTCAGTGGTCATGAGGATGCAGCGTTGGATGACCGTATTGTTTGTCTGCACCACATAGGTCGGATTTTGTGCGCCGATTACATCCTGCCACAGATGATTGAGGGGTGATATGGCAAAGTCATCAAGGAAAAATTTGTAGCGAATCCCTGATTTGGTGAACAAAATTCTGTTGGCTTGTAAGGCTCTGGTGATTCCCTGCTCGTTCGTCCGAAATCGCCCTGCAATTTTTCTGCCTTGCCAATCAAAGCTGATTGCAGGGTTAGGACGGCGAATTAAATCATCCGACTTAAACGGCTTATACTCGTCAACAGGTTCACCATTCTGTTGTTTTCGTTCATATTCACGAGTGGTCAAAATTTCTTCAACAGAATTTTCAAAGTGTGAAGCAAGACGATTATCTCGCCTCTTCAGAAATATCTTTCGCATTTTCCCTTTTGCGGAATCTCTGTTTTTCGCGTACCAAAGGATATAGTCGCATATGGTTGTCACAAAATCAGAGGAGACCAACGAGCGTGTCTTGGTGAAGACGATCTCACTGATGAAATTCTCCTCCCCGAACACTTCATCCATCAACGCCCGCACCCGGTGAACATTCTCATCCCCGATCTGCACAAACACCGACCCGCTCTCCGTCAACAGGTCCCGCGCCACCGTCAGCCTGTCCCGTAGATAGCCCAAGTAGGAATGAATCCCATCTCGCCAGGTGTCGCGGAAGGCCTTCACCTGTTCCGGCTCCCGGGTGATGTGGTCGGCCTTGCCATCCTTCACATCGCGGCTGGTGGTGGACCATTGGAAGTTGGAGTTGAACTTGATGCCATAGGGTGGGTCTATGTAGATACACTGCACCTTAGCGCGCAGGCCTTCGCGCTCGGTCAGGGATGCCATCACCTGCAGGCTGTCGCCCAGGATCATGCGGTTGGACCAGTTGGCATCGTGCTGGTAGAATTCTGTCTTGGCGGCTTCGTTGGGCAGGCCGTTGAAATCTGCGAACAGGTCGGCGAACCCGATTTGGCCGCTTTCCTCTTGCTGCTCACTGTGTGCCTGTGTATGGCGCAGCAGATCGTCGATCAGGACCTTGGGATGGATCTTCTCTTGGATGTAGAGGGGCGGGGCAGGCACCACCAGTTCGGACATGTCCTGCTCGTCCTTGCCACGCCAGACGAACTGTGGGTCCAGGTCCCGGTTGCGGCGTTGGTAGGCCAGGCGGATGGGGCTTTGTTCCTCTGCATGCATCAGGACCTGGTGTTCAGCGGTGGGGATGTTGGCGCGGCTGGCTTCGGTATGGGTGAGGGTTTCAACTGTCTTGGGTTTGGCTTTTCTAACCATTGGATCACTCCTTAGGATGTCTGGACCAGAATGTACTGGTTTGGCACAGAACATTTTGTCATTGTTACCATTTATTTCTCTGCCAAAATTTGTGGATTCACGGGCGTATCAACGGAACCCAATCATTCGTTACTCGGCGTTTAGCGGAATGAAGCCCGCGGCCTTACCGTCCGGCGTGAACCAGTCGATCTGATCATGGAGGGCAACCACATGGCCGAAGATGAGCACTGCGGGCGCGCGGATGTCTGCCTGGGCCATGGCCTGGGGCAGGCCAGAGACTGTGGAGCGGACCACCTGCTGCTGGTCTGTGGTGCCATGGCTGATGGCCGCAGCCGGGGTATCCGGGGCCCGTCCATGTGCGATGAGCGCAGCACACGTCTTCTCCACGGTACGCACGCCCATCAGGACGATTAGCGTTGGCATGTGGGCCATGACCGCCCAATCGATCATGGATTCGGCTTTGGTCGGGTCTTCGTGGCCCGCGATAACGGCAAATCCACTGGAAAGGCCCCGATGGGTGATGGGGATGCCGGCAAATGCTGGCGCGGCCAGGGCCGCGCTAATGCCGGGCACAACTTCAAAAGGCAGGTCCATCGCAGCCAAGGCTAGGCTTTCCTCCCCGCCGCGCCCAAAGATGAAGGCATCGCCCCCCTTCAAACGCACGATATGTTTGCCGGCCCGGACCCGCTTGATGAGCAAGGCGTTGATCTGCGCTTGGGACATACGATGACATTGCGCCTGCTTGCCGGCCAGGATGCGCTCCGCGTCCGCCCGAATTTCGTGCAGAAGTTCCTGCGCGATGAGCCGGTCATAAATCACCACATCCGCTGCTCGCAGCAGCTCCAACCCACGCACGCTGATCAGGTCCGCCCGACCTGGCCCAGCCCCCACGAGGTATGCCTTTCCCGTCACAGCTTTCTCGCTCTTCATACGCGGCCGGCCAAGAAGGCGGCGATGCGGTCCCGGGCTGTGGTGGCCTGGCGAGGGCGGCCTGCTTCTGTGCTCACCGCGATGATCAGGCCGTCCTGCCGGAGGACAGCCGGCGCGTGAAAATTGCCCTCTGTTGGCATGTCCGCCACATTCACCAGCAGCCCCTGACGATGGGCAGCACTGGCGATCTCCTGGTTGACAGCACGTACATCTGTGGCGGCAAAGATCAGGCCGGCATCGTTCAGATCTCCAACCCGATAGGGCCGTTGTGCCCAGTCAATGGCTCGCGTGTGGGCCCAGGCTTGCAGTTGCTCTGTGGCGGTAGGGCTGATGAGGCGTACAGGTAGGGCCGCGGCCAGCAAGCCCCGCACTTTACGCTCACCAACGACGCCACCACCGACAACAACGGCAACCCGCCCCTTTAGGTTCGTGAGTGTCAGCGGATATCGCATGATGAAACCTTTGCTGCCTCAGCATGTACTGCGGCTAGTCAGAAATTTGACGAACTCTACCTTTTCAATCGCCGTCATGCAGAGTGCCGTAACGCACAATTGCATCAACCACCCGCAGAGCTTGTACATTTTGCAATACATCATGGACTCGCACGATCTGCGCGCCCCGTTCCACCGCCAGCACATTGGTGGCAATCGTGCCGGCCAGCCGCTCCTCTATGGGCACACCGCCGGCCATGTTTCCCAGAAATCCCTTACGCGAAGAGCCGAACAGCAGTGGATAACCCAATCGTTGTAATTCAGGCAGGCGAGCGATGAGCATTGCATGTTGGGAGAATGTCTTGCCAAAGCCCATGCCTGGATCGATGATACGATGCCAACGGGGCACACCAGCCCTACGAGCCCGCTCCAACGACTCGGCCAGCCCCTGGCAAACAGCCGCTGGCATGTCTTGATTGCACTGACCGCTAGCCAATGACCGCTGCCCAGTAACTGCCATGGCTTGCGGTGTTGGGTGTTCACGAACCATAGTGCGGTTGTGCATCAACACCAGAGGCACCCGTCTACGGGCTGCCAGCACACCCAAGAAACGTAGACCAGACACATCGTTCAGCCAAGACGCGCCGGCATCCAAGGCCGCCTCCGCGACCTGAGCACGGAACGTATCAACAGACAGGGGTAGATCGACATGGGCGTGCAGAGCTTCAACAAGCGGCACAACCCGCCGCATCTCCTCCTCAAGCGGCACATCCACATGGCCGGGACGGGTAGAATAGCCGCCGACTTCCAGCACATCTGCGCCATCGGCTCCGAACTGTTGGGCACGGGCGAGGGACAACGCCACAGGGTCGGGCGCATTGGCAAGCCCATCCCCAGAATCAGGCGTTAGATGCAGCATGCCCATCACATAAGTGCGCTGTCCCCAGTGCCATAGCCGTTCGCCGATAGGCATGACCCGAGGCGGGGTCGGTTTGTTCAACTGTTGCCACAGTTCCTGCACGGTCAAGCCCAGCCGGGGATGACGTAGGTCCGGGGCCAGGTCTACTAGCGGGGCCAGCACAAAATCCCGTTCTGGAATGCGGATATGAGGGATTGTCAGATCCGCTGTGTTGATCGTGGCATCGTCATAGAACAGGATATCAAGGTCAATGTTACGTGGTCCGTAGCGGATTGTTTTCATACGCCCTAGGGCATCCTCTATCTGCTTGCATGCCCGCAGCAATTCCAGCGGCCTGAGGGTTGTGCTCCCTTTGCAGACCGCATTGAGAAACAGGGGTTGGTCGGTTACAAGCATCGGGAGCGTCTCGTAGAGATGGGAGGTTTCCTCAACATCCATATACGAGCCTAAGGCGTCCAATGAATCGTGCAGATGGCCAGCCCGGTTGCCTATGTTGCTGCCCAGTGCAATGTATACGGTATGGCTCATAACGTCTCGGGTAGACATACGTCAATTATCATCTACGCCAACTGCTTTGGCAAAGCAGTTTTGCTTGCTACGGATCAGTGCGTCCGCGGTCATTTTTTCTTAAGATGCTTTTTGCTTCCAGATCGAGTATACTATAGGCATTGATTATCGGGAAGGGGGGATGCGGGTGGCCCCGCCGTAGAATTGCAACCAACAAAGGGACTGGGATCACTGGCTACCCGGCGTACAATTGGGCGAACCCATCAACACGCCGCTGCATCCTGTGATCTCTACTCGCAGAACAAGAGAGCTAACGTATATGAGAGGTGTAGCCAAACTACGGGCGGGCGAGGGCCAGGTGGGCCTGCTGAACGTGCCAGAGCCAACCGCGATCCCCGGACATGTCATCATTGAAGTGACGGCGGCCGGTCTGTGCGGCACAGATGTGCATATCTACCACGACGAGTATCCGAGCCGGCCACCAGTGATCCTCGGCCATGAAGTCGCCGGCCAGATTGTTGAGGTGGGCCCAGATGTCACCTACAATGTCTCATGCGGCGATTCCGTGACCAGCGAAACCTACTTTTCTACCTGCGGTTTTTGCTCCTATTGCCGGGAAGGGCTGCCCAATCTCTGCCTGCAGCGCACGTCAATCGGCAGCGGTGTACATGGCTCCTTTGCCCGCTATGTACTTGTGCCGGCGAGCAATATCCACCAGCTACCCGATGGTGTAGACGAATGGGCCGGGGCCCTCACGGAACCACTGGCCTGTTGTGTCCACGCGCTGGAGAATACTCGAGTTGAGCCGGGTGATGTGGCTGTTGTCACCGGTCCGGGGGCCATCGGCCTGCTGATGATGCAGGTGGCTAAGGCCGCGGGCGCGCATGTATGGATGATCGGCACAGAGGCGGATGAAAAGCGACTGGCCCTGGCCGAAACCTTGGGCGCAGACCATGTCCTCGTTGTCGGTAAGGACGACCCACAGGCTGCTCTGGCCGAACGAACCGACGGACGCGGCGCAGATGTGGTCTTTGAATGTTCCGGGGCAGGGCCCGCGGCCCAGACAGCCCTCAACCTAGTACGGCGCAAAGGGCATTATGTACAGGTGGGCCTTTTCGGCAGGCCGGTCCTTTGGGATCTAGAGCAGGTTTGCTATAAGGAAGTACAGGTACATGGCAGCTTTGCCACCGTCCCCAGTGCCTGGCGCAAAGCCCTGCACCTACTCGGCTGCGGCCTGGTACAGACACGCCCTCTCATCAGCCACCGCCTACCGATTGCTGCGTGGCAGTATGCTTTTACTACGTTTGAGGGCAGACAAGGCGTTAAGATCGTCTTCACACCAGAATAATGTCCCACAGTGACAGTTCTTTGTAACACACAGCACATACCTATGGAGGACTCCATGACCGACATCCGCATTACCCGTATTGTTGTTACGCACTATCAATACCATGTTCAGAACCTAGGGATGGAAGAAAAACTAGGTTTCGATATCGTCTATCGACAGGGGGCGACTCTGCCTGTAGGTGGGTCGATCCTGACCATTGAAACCAATGCTGGCATCAGCGGCGAGACCGGCGGTGGGATCGATGCCCGTACAGCCCACTATCTGCTCGGACGCAATCCCCTAGAACGGGAGATTTTGTGGCATGATCTGAAGCGGGCCAACCGGGGCGGTTCCGGTATGCCGCCGGGCGCGGTGGATATCGCCCTGTGGGATTTCGCTGGCAAGTTATACAATGTGCCGGTCTACCAGATGCTCGGCGGCTGGAAACAGAAATTGCCGGCCTATGCCAGCACCTATCACGGCGATGAAAACGGCGGCCTGACCACAGCCGAGGATTACGGCGAATTTGCTCTGCGCTGCAAAGAGGAGTTCGGCTATCCGGCCTTTAAGATCCATGGCTGGGTGAATGGCCCCATCAACAGAGAAGTGGCAGCCGTCCTGGCCATTCGAAAAGCTGTGGGAAATCACTATCCGATCATGCTCGACCCAGCCGGGGCCTTCCAGACGTTCGACGCCGTGCTACAGGTGGGCAGAGCCTGTGACGAAGCCGAGTATTTCTGGTATGAAGACGCATTCCGCGGGGGCGGCTTCTCCCGCTTCGGACATGTAAAGCTGAAAGAGTTCATCAAAACACCCCTGCTCATGGGCGAACATGTGCGGGGCCTAGAGGCCAAAGCAGACACCATTTACAGCGGCGCGGCCGACTATGTGCGGGCCAACGCCGGCCAGGATGGCGGCATCACCGGTGTCATGAAACTGGCAGCCCTGGCCGAATCCTTCACATTGGATGTCGAACTTCACGGCGGCGGCCTGGCCCACCGACACCTGATGGCGTCCATCCGTAACACCAACTACTATGAGTTGGGGCTGGTCCACCCCAATGTGATGCACACAAAAGCCCCCATCTTTGCGGAAAAACGCTGGTTGGATGAACTGGACTCCGTAGACCGCAACGGCCATGTGGACGTTCCCAACGGCCCCGGCCTAGGCGTTCCCTTTGATTGGGAGTTTATTAACGCGCACAAAAGCGGCGAGACGGTGTATGAAGAATAGAGAGTAGCTACACTTTACACCTATACTCGTCAGGTGCTAGAATTCGGGTATGATTCAGAACGTGAGTTCGGGAATTTCAACAGGTCGCCGCTGTTCTCAGTGCGGTACACGTGTCATCCAAAAGGCCAAAACCTGTTACTTCTGCGGTCAGGATATGACCACAGACTCCAGGCCAAGACGAAGCATCACCAGGCTGGATGTGGTGTTGATCTTCGTACTATTGTCTGTCGTGGTCTTATGGTGGCAGTTCGGTGGACAGGCCGATGGAAACCAGCAGACAGCCTCAACCGAAGCCAACGGCTCCACAGAAAGTGTGGTCACCCAGTGGGTCGAGTCATTGCTCGGTTCGGGTCGTGATGCTGGCAATTCACAGGCAGTGCCAGCAACAGTACGAGAGCTGCTGCCAACGGCATTGCCCGACGATGCCGAAAAGGCCATTCAAACGCTGGTCGAGGCCACGCCGCTGTCAACCGCGGCTGCAGCCGACCAGCAGCCGACCGCGATACCCCCTTCCGAGCCAGCATCATTCATCGTGCGCCATCAGGTACGAGCGGGGGAAACGCTCCTAGCCATTGCCACCCAGTACGCGGTGACAGTCAAGGATATCCAAGCAACCAATGGCTTGACCGATACCCTGATCCGCGTCGGTGATGAACTGGTCATTCCTATCACCGAGACGACTTCCCCAAGCGGAACCGATAAGGCCGGCGCGACTGTTTCTACCAGCTTCAACTATACAGTCAAACCCGATGATACGCTCATCTCAATTGCAGTGCGCTTCGGCACACATGTGGCTGCCATTCAGGAGGCCAACGACATCGGTACTTACGATTTCATCCAGCCCGGCCAGACAATACAGATCCCTATCGCTGGTGTGCCGACTACCGTTCTGGCCTCCAGTGAAGCGGTCCATGACAGGCAGCCCGCACAACCTTACGCAAGCCTACACCTGCTCGGGCCAGATGATGATGCAATCATCTCCCGCAGCGAAGATGTGCAGTTCCGCTGGGTGAGTATAGGACGATTGCAGCCGAATGAATGGTATGTTTTGCACATCTGGGTGAAGGATGGGCTGTTCGACCTGCCACTACCTGTCTGGACAAAGGCCACCAGCTTTCACCTGATAACCCAATGGGCCCCACCAGCAGAGCGGGCAGTCACCTATGGCTGGCAGATTTCGGTCGTGCGGGTGTTGCCAGATACAGGCGCGGGCCACAGCATTGAAGCGGCCAGTACACCCAGTGAAGTTCGCAATTTCAGCTGGCAATAGCATGCATCATGTGGCAACGACAGCCCTGACCAGTTTGTCATGCCATTCTATCAACCCGACCATGGTCTTGAATTGCCATCTTAACGCCATGGTTGTATAGTGGATAGTGGTGGTTATTACCTACGAAAATTCAATACAGCCAAGGAGGAATTCATGCCGCGACCAGTAACACTTTTTACAGGTCAATGGGCAGATCTGCCCTTTGAAACCATCTGTGAGAAGGCCAAGTCATTTGGATATGATGGCCTAGAACTCGCCTGCTGGGGCGATCATTTCGAGGTGGACAAAGCCCTAGAAGACGACAACTATGTACGCGGACGCTGGGATACATTGAACAAATACGAGCTACAGTGCTTTGCTATCAGTAACCATTTAGTTGGCCAGGCAGTCTGCGACCGCATCGACGAGCGTCATGAAAGTATCCTCCCCCCCAGGATCTGGGGCGATGGCTCCGAAGATGGCGTGCGTACACGTGCAGCGGAGGAGATGCAGAACACAGCCCGGGCCGCGGCAAAATTCGGTGTACACGTCGTGCCCGGTTTCACCGGATCACCTATCTGGCATATGGTCTATTCCTTTCCACCCAATCCGCCGGACTTCCTAGAGAAAGGGCTGTCTCTTTTTGCCGAGATGTGGACGCCGATTCTCAATGTCTTCAGCGAAAACGACATCAAATTCGCTTTAGAAGTCCACCCGACAGAGATCGCCTTTGATATCTACAGTGCTCAAAATGCGTTGGACGCGCTCAACGGCCATGCGGCCTTCGGCTTCAACTACGATCCCAGCCACTTCGGCTATCAAGGGGTCGATTATGTCGGCTTTATCCGCAAGTTCGCTGACCGCATCTTCCATGTACATATGAAGGATGTAGGCTGGGCCAGGGGCGGCCAAGAGGCCGGGGTCTTCGGCGGCCATGCCGACTTCGGCGATCACCGACGTTTCTGGGATTTCCGCTCTGTTGGCCGGGGCAATATCGACTTTGAGTCGATTATCCGGGCCCTCAATGACATCGGCTACAGCGGTCCGCTTTCCATCGAATGGGAAGATCCGGGTATGGACCGAGAACATGGGGCCACTGAATCCTGTGCCTATACCCGCAAGATCGACTTCCCCGCATCAAATATTGCTTTTGACGCGGCGTTTGCAGAATAGAAAACAACAGTGGTTGGTAGCGAATCACCGCGCGCCACTGGTGTTCCAACCAAAAAGACAATGGAGGTGACTGATGAGCGAAGGATCCGGTTTCACTTCAATGGCTGGGGCGCGGGCCCCAGGCGACGCGCCAGAGATCGGCATCGGCATGTTGGGCTATGCGTTTATGGGCAAAGCCCACAGCCACGCTATGCTGAATATCGCCCATATGATGTACCCACCGCCAGCCATACCGAAGCTGGTGGGCATCGCCGGCCGCAATGAGGAGGCTGTGGCCGAGGCTGCTAAACGCTATGGCTACGATGGCTACTACACCAACTGGCAGGCGATGCTGGACAACGACGACATCCAGCTTTTTGACAATGGCGGACCCAATGATGCTCACGCGGCCCCCTGCATTGCCGCAGCCGAGAGGGGGATGCACATCCTCTGCGAGAAGCCCCTAGCACGCACAGCCGCTGAGGCCAAGGCTATGCTAGAAGCAGTGCAGAAGGCACATGTCAAACATATGGTTGCCTTCAACTACCGTTTCGTGCCGGCCATCCGCCAAATTCGCAAGCTGGTGGACTCTGGCCTACTCGGGCAGATATACCACTTCCGGGCAGTCTACCTGCAGGAGTGGATTATGGCCCACTACAATATGCCGATGATCTGGCGCCTGCAGAAATCTGTGGCAGGCAGTGGTGCCCTAGGAGATCTGGGCGCACATATTATCGACCTGGGCCGCTACCTAGTAGGCGAGGTCAAGAGCGTCTCCGGCATGGCCCGTACATTCATCCCCGAACGCCCATGGGAGAATGGCACGATGGGCACTGTGGATGTTGACGACGCCTTCACCGCGCTCCTAGAATTTGAAAACGGCGCATTGGGCACTGTCGAGGCCACCCGTTTCGCGGCCGGGCGCAAGAACGGCCAACGCCTCGAAATCAACGCGGAAAAGGCCAGCATCGTCTTTAACCTAGAACGGCTGAATGAGCTGGAAGTCTATTGGGTCGGCGATGAGCCAATCGAAGCCCAAGGCTTCCGCAATGTACTCGTCTCAGAGCCGTATCACCCCTGGTGGGAGAACTGGTGGCCCCAAGGCCATATGATCGGCTGGGAACATACATTCATGCACGAAATCACCCACCTGCTGGACTGTATCGTCAATGATGGTGACGTGGCACCCATCGGTGCTGACTTTGTCGACGGGTATCGCAATGCAGTGATCTGCGATGCGATTCTGGAATCAGCAACAAATAGGCGTCAGGTGGACTGTGTCTATGAAGATTGAGAAACAATGAAAATCGAACGCATAGAACTCCGCCATATCCATATGCCATACGTGCGCCCCTTTGAGACAAGTGGCTGGCGACACGAAAGCAGTGATGCCATCATTGTACGAGTGGATGCAGATGGCATCACTGGATGGGGAGAATCTCCGGTCAGCGACGGCCCTTGGTACAACGAGGAGACCTATCACACCGCCTTGATCATGCAGAAAGAGTTCCTAGGGCCGATGCTCTTGGCAGCAGATATCTCTGATCCGCGGGATGTACGCCATGTCTTTCGACGTGTGCGTGCCAACCGTATGGCAAAGGCTGGCCTAGAGTTTGCTGTCTGGGATCTGTGCGCTCGCGCCCAAAATGTGAGCCTTTCTCGGCTACTAGGCGGCACCCGGGACACAGTGGCAGTTGGTGTAAGCGTGCCGATCAAGGCCAGCATCGCCGAACTGCTCGAAACAGTGGAAGCCTATCTGGCCGACGGGTACAAGCGAGTCAAAATTAAGATCAGACCGGGCTGGGATATCGAACCCACCCGGGCCATCCGCGCGGCCTGGCCGACCTTGCTCCTGCAAGTGGATGGCAATAGCATCTACCGCCTAGAGGATGCCGAACATCTGCAGCAGTTAGACCAGTTTGACCTGTTGCTCAACGAACAGCCTCTGGACCATGACGATATCTTCGATCACGCCAAACTGGCGAACCTTGTGCAGACCCCAATCTGCCTAGACGAAAGCATTGTCTCTACAGACCACGCCCGCTGGGCCTTGGAGATGAAAGCCTGCGGTGTCATCAATATCAAGCCTTCCCGCATCGGTGGCCTGGCCGATTCCATTGACATTCACAATATCTGTCAGGCTGCTGGCATTCCCGTGTGGCACGGTGGTATGCTAGAAAGTGGGATCGGGCGAGCGATAAGTGTTGCCCTAGCAAGCCTGCCGAACTTTACACTGCCCGGGGACATCAGTGCCAACAATCGCTACTTTCAGCGAGATATCGTCACCAATCCGTTCGTCCTCAACCACGACAGTACTCTCTCCGTCCCGGACGGACCTGGGCATGGCGCACAGGTGGATGAGATGTTTCTGGAGGAGGTGACGGTAGAAAAGATAGAACTGAGAAGCTAAACACCAGTGGCGAGTCATTGCTCGCCATTGGTTGTCCTATGGTTTGCGCGTTCCCCAAATGCCAGACCTCGCCCGAGATGATTCCCGCCGCAGTGTAAAGGTCAAACTACTGTTGGCTTCGGCAGCCACGCCAGTTCCCAGTAGCTTAAATTCACCCCCCGCGCCGATCTCTACCCTGAACGTGATTTCGTCCAGCACCATGTCCCCGACCCGACCCTCGCTGACAGCCAATACCTGCTGCATACAGTCCATGAAATGGGCGAAATTAGTTTGGAGTTGCTCTACGGATACTGTCTGTTCAACCACCTGGCGCACCTGCCCGCCATCACCGCCCCGGGTCCAAGCTGGCGTTTGAGTCGTTGCTATGGCAACGACCGTCAAGACATCGCTCGGTATACTCATAGACCGTCTCCCCCTTTTGTAAGACCAGTAACGAATGAAGAGCAGGGACTATCCGCTAATCACTCTTCATTGGGGTTGGGTTCTGCCGTTGAATCTTCGCCCACGTGTCCCGCAGAGATATAGTGAGGTTGAACACGAGCCGCTCGTCGTTGCTGTGCGGATCTAAGCAGAAGTACCCCTTACGCTCAAATTGCACGGTCTCGCCGATGCTCAATTCCCGCACGCTCGGCTCTAAGCGGACACCGGTTTGCACAGACAAGGAGTTCGGGGTGAGATTCGCCATAAAGTCCTGGCCCTCCGGCGCATCATAGGGGTCTTCAGCATTGAACAGGCGGTCGTAAAGCCGTACTTCTGCCGGCACTGCATGATCCGCGCTCACCCAGTGAACCGTCCCCCGCACCTTGCGACCGTCCGGCGCGTATCCCCCTTTTGTCTCCGGATCATATGTGCAGTGTAATTCTAGGATATTGCCCTGCCCATCTTTGATGACCTTCTCACATCGAATGAAGTAGCCCCAACGCAGGCGCACCTCTCGATTCGGGGCCAGCCGAAAGAACTTGCGGGGCGGATCCTCCATAAAATCATCCCGTTCAATGAACAGATTGCGGCTGAAAGGGACAAGACGACTGCCTGCTCTCTCGTCTTCAGGATTGTTGACTGCCTCCAGCCATTCGGTCTCGTGTTCAGGGAAATTCGTGATGACCACAGGCAATGGGTCAAGACGCCCATGACTCGATTGGCCGTACGGTTCAGTTCCTGGCGAATGTAATATTCCAACAGATCGATGGCAACAGTGCTGTTCGTGCGGGCAATGCCCACGTGATCACACAGGTCCCGGAGTGCTTTGGCCGCTACACCCCGTCGCCGCTGGCCGGCCAATGTCGGCATACGCGGATCATCCCAACCGTTCACATAGCCCTCTTGCACCAAGCGCAGGAGACGCCGTTTGCTCGTAACTGTATAGGTGAAATTCAGTTTGGCGAACTCCAACTGCTGGGGATGATATACCTCTAGCGCGCCTAGGTACCAGTCATAGAGGGGCCGGTGGTTCAGATATTCCAGAGAGCAGAGGGAATGCGTCACCCCCTCAATCGAGTCTGACTGCCCATGGGCCCAGTCATACATGGGATAGATGCACCATTCGTCGCCGGTACGCTGGTGCTCCACATGCCGAATGCGGTACATCACCGGGTCCCGCAAGTTGATGTTGGGGGAGACCATGTCGATCTTGGCCCGCAGAACCTTGGCACCATCGGCGAACTCACCCTCTTTCATGCGCCGGAACAGATCCAAATTCTCCTCAATAGAACGCTCCCGGTAAGGGCTTTCCCGGCCCGGTTCGGTCAGTGTACCTCGATACGCTCGTATCTCCTCCTGGCTGAGATCGTCTACATAGGCCAGACCCTTCTGAATCAGTTCAATAGCCCATTGATAGAGCTGGGCGAAATAGTCGGACGCGTAATAGACATTGGCAGGCTCATAGCCAAGCCAGCGGATGTCTTCAAGCTGGGCGTCTACAAACTCCTGTTCCTCTTTCAGAGGGTTGGTGTCGTCAAAACGCAGGTTGCAGACTCCGCCGAACTCTGCCGCCACATCAAAGTTCAGACAGATGGCCTTGGCATGGCCTATGTGGAGATAGCCGTTCGGCTCCGGGGGAAAACGCGTTTGCACCTGTCCATGAAAACGCCCAGCAGCGGTATCTTCAACGATCGCTTCGCGGATAAAATCCAGCGATACGGTGTGTTCCTCATTCAGGTCGGCCAGAGAATCTCTCATGTGTACTCCATTTTTGCATGTTGCCTATCCAAACACACTATACAATTGTTTGTCCTACTAGGCAAAAATCTGCAAGAACCGCTACGATTGCAGGGGTCGATGACTACAATTACAGGTGATGTTAGATACCGCTCGCTGCGGAGAAACCCCCATCCACCGGCACGACGGTCCCCGTAACAAAGCGGGAAGCATCACTGGCAAGCCAGATCGCTGCCCCGACCAGTTCATGCGGCATACCGAAGCGCCCCATAGGCGTATGATCGCTGATCTGCTGCCCGCGCGCGGTCAGGGACCCATCCTCATTTAACAGGAGTGCCCGGTTCTGCTCGCCGATGAAAAAGCCCGGCGCAATCGCATTGACCCGCATCCCCGGTCCGTGTTTCTGGGCCAGGTCCACTGCCAACCAGCGGGTGAGGTTGTCCACAGCTGCCTTGGCCGCGGAATATCCCATCACTCGTGTCAGCACTTTCTGGGCAGCCATGGAAGAGATATTGATGATCGAGCCGCGGCCCTGGTCCGCCATGGGGTGGCCGAATGTCTGTATGGGCAGGACTGTGCCTGTAAAGTTCAAACCAACGACCCCTTCTAGTGCTGCTCTGGGCACCTTGAAAAATGTCAGGTCCCCAACAACCGTCGCATCTGGGCGGTTGCCACCGGCCGCATTGACCAGCACATCCACCTGTCCCCAAGCGTCCAGAACTATCTGCCGTGCCCCATGCAAGCTCGTCTCGTCCAACACATCGGCCGGTAAGGGCATGGCTGTGCCCCCCGCGGCCCTGATATCGTCGGCTACCTCCTGTGCCTTTTCTGCACGTCGCCCCAGAATCCCAACCCGCGCACCTGCCCCAGCCAGGCCATGGGCCATGGCTCCACCCAAGACACCGGTCCCGCCAGTAACGACTGCCACTTTCCCTTTCAATGAAAACTGATCCCAAATGCTCACCACCCACTCCTCTGCGGTTGTATGTTTCCTGCGTTCGGCTATAATGGACCCCCAGAGAGCAGTTACTCTCTACTCGCTATTCTACTGCCGCGCGAAAGGATATTGTTGTGAACCTAGTACGCCAGTATATGCCCGACCGGGCCGACCGCTACTTCAGTGGCACTGCCGCCCAGCAGGCTGTAGCCCGTGCCTTGTTCAATACCGTAGCGGATCTGCCGCTGATCTGCCCCCATGGACACGTGGACCCGCAACTCTTCGCGGATGTCAATTACCGCTTTGGCTCTCCGGCCGAACTGTTTCTGATCCCGGACCACTACGTCTTTCGCATGCTCTATTCCCAAGGCATTCCCTTGGAAGATCAGGGGATCCCTCGGGAGGATGGCGGCCCGATTGAAGCGGAGCATCGCAAAATCTGGCAGACCTTTGCCGAAAACTATCATCTGTTTCAGGGCACGCCCACCGGCCTGTGGCTGCGGGATGAGTTCCATGATCTATTCGGCATTACAGAGACACTGACACCAGAGAACGCTCAAGCTCTCTATGACAGAATTTCCGACAAATTGATCGCGCCAGACTTTACCCCCCGCAAGCTCTACGAACAATTTAATGTAGAGGTTCTGACTACGACCGATGCGGCCACCGATTCCCTAGATCACCACCGCAGGATTCGGGATTGCGGCTGGTCCGGGCGCATCTATCCAACTTTCCGCCCGGACAAACTCGTGAACGATATCCAGCAACCGGCCTGGCGGGCGCAGATCGACCTGCTCCGAAATGTGTCCGGCATCGACATCGGTGATTATGCCTCATATATTCAAGCACTGGAAGCCCGCCGCTCTTTCTTCAAAGAAATGGGTGCCACAGCCACAGACCATGCCGCGGAAACGCCCTATACGGAAGTCCTCTCAGAGCGGGAAGCCGCCGGCATCTTCCAAAAAGGACTAAGCGGCAGCGCGACTGCTGCCGACGCCAAACGTTTCACTGGGCACATGTTGGTTGAAATGGCACGGATGAGCAGCGAAGATAAACTTGTCATGCAGCTCCATCCCGGCTCAGTCCGCAACCACAACCCATCGGTCTTCCAACGTTTCGGCGCGGACAAAGGCGCAGACATCCCCCATGCCCTCAATTACACCTACAACCTAAAGCCACTTCTGGACCGGTTCGGCACTCATCCCTCCCTACGGCTGATCCTCTTTACACTGGATGAATCAACCAGTGCCAGAGAAATCGCCCCCCTAGCCGGCCACTACCCGATCTTGCGTATTGGCCCGCCTTGGTGGTTTTACGACAGCATTAACGGGATGCGGAACTTCTTCACACAGGTGATGGAGACAGCCGGCCTCTACAATACAGTCGGTTTCAATGATGACACCCGGGCCTTTGCCTCCATTCCGACACGACACGAACTGTGGCGGCGCATCTCCTGCGACTGGCTCGCTGGCCTGCTCGTCCAAGGCATTATCAACGACGAGGAAGCCTTATCCATGGCCCATGCGCTAGCCTACGGCCTGGCAAAAGAGGCCTATGGATTGTAAACTGCAGTGGCCAGGCACTGTAGGCACGGCCCAGTTACTTCACGTCCGCCTGTGTCCATTGGCCATCGATCAGCCGCCACATCTCGCCGGTCGGGTTTTTGTCCCGCAGATCCGATGGCAGGCGTTGTTCCCGCACGTTATCATAGCTGTATAGAGCAGCGAAACGACGCATGCTGGCCGGAATCCCGACAGCGGTGAAGCCTGGATGGCCGGTGGCGGGAAAGGGGCCGCCATGGTTCATCGCGGGGGTAACGGCCACGCCGGTAGGCATTTTGTCATTCAACAGCCGGCCCACTTTCCTACGCAGGATAGGTGCCAACCGCGCGTACAGTGCATCATCAGAGCCAGCACTATCTGTGTAGAAACAGCCGGTCAAATTGCCCTCAAATTCATGGATGATCTGCTCCATCTGATCGGGGTTCTCTGCCAACACAACCAGTGAAGACGGGCCAAATGCTTCTGTCTGCAAGGCCTGCGGATTGGCGAGAAAATCCGAGCCGGACACTTTTAAGAGCGTATTGTTGTAGAAGAAGCCGGGCACATCGGCCACAGCCCCACCGACCACAAGTTCTGCACCATGTTCAAGCAGCATTTGAATCGACTCATCCATGCCTTCAGATACACCACGGTTGAGCAGTACACCGGCCTCCCCATCGCCAAAGATCCCGGCCGCCCGGGCCACAAATGCCTCGCCTGCATCTCCCGCCATGGTCACCACCAGCCCCGGATTGGTACAAAACTGGCCCGTGCCAAGGGTACAGGAGACGAAAAACTCCTGGACGATCTCCCGCGAGCGTTCTTCCAGCGCACCGGGCAGGACAAGAATTGGGTTGATGCTGGACATCTCCAAATAGATCGGTTTGCCGTGGCGGTCGGCTACCTCCTTCAATTTCATACCACCGCTGCGGCTGCCGGTGAACCCGACCGCGGCGATGCGAGGATCTGCCAGCAGGTTGTAGCCATACTCCGGCTTGAAGCGATAGAGTAGCTGTACCAGCCCTTTGGGCGCGCCGGTCTTTTCCATGGCATCCAGCGCAGCCTCGGCCAGCAGTTGGCTGGTACGGGAATGGCTGGAGTGGGCTTTGGCGATGACCGGATTGCCGGCAGCGATGGCGGCCGCGAAATCACCACCCACCACACCATTAAAAGCAAAAGGGAAGTTGTTCGGCCCGAAAACAACGACCGCCCCATCAAGAGGACCATAATGGGAACGGATGTTGATCTCTGTGTCAATTGTGGCCTGGGTCCAGTTGCGGGCCCGCGCCGCGCTCGCTGCTTGACGGAGCTGGTCGGTTGTGCGGGGCAGTTCAATGGCCCGTAGACGAGTGGGCGCGGCCAGGCCCGTCTCCAGATGAGCCGCTTCTACCAAGGCATCGGCCTTCTCCTCAATACAGACAGCGTACATGTCAAGGAAATCGGCCAACAGGGCCCGGGGGGCATGGCGCAATTCCTCAACAGTTGCAGCAGCAGCCTGCAAAACAGCTTCAATATCATCCCATTCGGAGTAAGGAAACGTCCAAGGTAGCTTCTCAGCGGTCATGGGATTGGTAGACTGATAACTGCCGGTCGGATTGGCCGCATGGCGAAATTCAGCGTTAATCAAAAGAGGTTGTAAGGACATGGGCGGGATACTCCGTCTATTGCATATGTGCAGGATGATTGGATTCACATCTTGTATGAATCATGGTTCTCTTGATTCTTTCTGAAAATCTTGTGTCTTGAGCGGATTTTCAGGAATGGAGATGCCAAATCCTGTAGACTCTTGCTACCTATCTCATTCCACTTCCGCCGAACGCCGATGCCAGTCCTCAGCGAAGAGATTGAAGTGGACTTTGCGCCGGGGATTGGCTTTGATCACCTCTTCATTGAGGGTGACACCTAGGCCAGGCCCGGAAGGCAACGCGAAGTAGCCATCTTCGATCTCCGGGTTGCCCGGCGCGGCTTCCTTCACATAGGCCTCTGCGAAGTCATTAAAATGCTCTTGGATCTTGAAGTTCGGTGTACAGGCCGCCAGATGTAGGGCGGCGGCCGTGGAGACCGGACCGCCCACATTGTGGGGCGCGATGAGGACATAGTATGCTTCGGCCCAGGCGGCCAATTTCTTGGTGTTGAGGATGCCCCCGAAATGGGTGATATCCGGCTGGATAATGTCACAGGCCTGCAACTCAAACAGTTCCCGATATTCGTACATAGTGTGCAGCCGTTCACCGGTAGCTACCGGGATTCCGAGGGGGGCTATCGCGTCCGCTGCCTTTTTCTGAGCAGCGATATTTTCCGGCGGCACAGGCTCTTCCAGCCACGAAGGCTTGAATGGGGCCAGGTCCCGGGCAAATTCCACGGCTGTCACCGGATTGAAACGCCCGTGCATTTCAATGAGGATCTCCACATCCGGGCCGACTGCGTCCCGCACGGCCTCTACCAGGCCGATGACGTAGTTTTTCTCCGCGCGCTCCATCTCGTAGAAGCCGGCCCCAAAGGGATCGAACTTGAGGGCTCGATAGCCCTTCTCCAATACCCGTTTGGCTGCGGCGTGGAACTCATCTGCAGTACGCTCCCCCGTATACCAGCCGTTGGCATAGCCTTTGATCTTATCCCTAGCCGCGCCGCCTAACAGCCGATAGAGCGGCTGGTTGAGGGCCTTGCCAATGATATCCCAGCAGGCCACCTCAATCAGCGCGGTGACGGTCATGATAATTTCACCGGCCCGGCCGAAATCCTCCCGAAACATACGGGTGACAAGACGCTCAATGTTGAAAGGGTCCTCGCCGAGGACGTAACGGGGCGCGGCCTCGCTCAGATAGCCGAGGACACCATCAGTGCGGTTCAGGGCACGACATTCGCCCACGCCGACCAGGCCTTCGTCAGTCTCGACTTTGACAAATGTAAGGTTGCGCCATTCAGTGCCCAGCACCATCGGCGTCACTTTGGTAATTTTCATGGAGTTCCTCATGGATAGGTCGCGCCGCTACGGCAACGAGTAACAAAGACAACAGTACAATGTTGTGTGCCAAACCGCCTTTGGCATGGTGCGGCAATGTTCAAACTGCTCATGAGGATACTATAATGCAAAATGGGGAAAAGTGCCACATTTGAGGATGAAATGCAGTTGTTCACATCACGGCTCAACGCCGAAGATGACGAGCGGAACAGGAGGATGGCTGCGCCCATGTCGAAAAATGTTGTGCAGTTCGCCTTCATAAAAAGCGATTCCACTCGACATCTGTTGCCGCATAGTACGGGTGGGCAGAATTTCGATGCCGACTTCAATGAGGCGTCCAGTGTAAAAGGCCAAATGCTTTACAAATAGATCGTATGTGACAAATGTATATTTGCCAAACTGGACCTCAACTGCAACCTGCCGCTTCACATGATCTGTCTGATTATACGAGCGAATGATTTCTGCGCCCTGGGCCTGTAGAAATTCCTTCTGCTCTTGCATTGAAAGATTCTGCATAGCCTCCAATTGCTCGCGATTATGGGCTATGTAATAGGAGTAGCGGGTCGATTCCCAACCTCGCTGCGAAAACAAGCGGTCAAACTCGGCATTTAAGTCTGTGGGACTATACAGATATTCTCCCTGCCGGTTCTTCTCTTGGCTCAACTTTGTCCGGCATTTTGCAGCATCTACCGCAGCAATTGTAGCAAAAATCTCCTGATGCAATTCAGGCTCATGGACGAGAAGCCACTCTTCCCCGTTAAGATGAGAATACTTCTTGGATATCTTCACCGCTCAATCCGACTCGTTTTCCTGCCAAGGATTCTTTATCAGTGACAAATTACCAGTCGGTTTATAGATTGGTTTGTCAGGTCGAACAGGCAAATTGCCTGTCATCGCGTCCCATACGCGCTGCACAGCTAGGTGATAATACGTTTCGACAATTTCGGAGCCAGCAGCCCGCCGTCCATTCAATACAGCCGCCACTGCTGTCGAACCAGCACCCAAAAATGGATCGAAAACCCAATCCCCTTCGTCCGATAATGCCAGGACCAATCTTTGTACAAGAGCAACTGGAAATTGGCAAGGATGATCGGTTTTCTCTACATGATTGGCCTTGACATTCGGAATTTCCCATACATCGGAAGGGTTCTTGCCCTTTGGATTCCCAGAGTACTGTCCTTTCTTCGGCCCTTTGAAGTGTTTCTTGCCCGGATATTTCTGTGGAACCCGGACCGGGTCAAGATGAAAGGTATAATTGTCTGATTTCGTAAACCAATTGATCGTCTCATAGCGTCCAGAAAAACGATTTGAGCAATGAAGCCCATGCCCAAAATGCCAGATGATCCGATTCCGCATTTTCAGGCCGTTGTCTTTGAAACAGCCATACAGCAAAACATCCAGAGGGATGATTTCGCCTCGGTCTACATAATTGCCAATTTGCCAGCAGATACTACCGCTCGGACCCAGCACGCGAACACATTCGTCAATGACAGCCCTCTGCTGTTCAATATACACCTCAATATCCAACGACTGCTCATATTCCTTGCCAATATTGTACGGTGGTGATGTGACCACCAATTGAACCGATTCATCCGGTATCGTTCCCAGAAACGCAAGGCAATCACCCAAGAATAATGAAGTAGGGCTTTCCAAATGGAATGCAGCCGTTATAGCAGTACTGTCAAGAGAACAGGAAGCTGTGTCCTGCGGTTTGCCATTGGACTGAATGAATTCTGGGAGTAGAGGTAGATTTTCCATGGAACGCGCGCCTCGTCCTGTTCAGTAGTTGGTTAATAGAATTTTAGCAGACTAAAATTTTTATGGATTCATCACGTAATCCAATACATCTTTTAAGTCCCCTAAATTGGCAAGAGCAAAGCAATAATCGCACCCCTTCCATATAGTCTCAAGATCATTCAAACGGGCCAGCCATCCTCCCCCGTCAATTACGTTAATGAATTTGATGTCTGGGGACTTACGTTGCCCTCGACTATCACGGTACTCTTGTACTTTACGATACATACGCATCTGTTCGTTAGCCTTACTGCTCTGCGATGATGAAGTGGTCAACTGATACGATGCCATAATCAAGATACGAGGATTGTCGGTATCAGGTACAACCACGTCTACTTCTTTGTTATCTACTATTTCTACCTTGCCTTTCTGTGTACCATACCCTGAATTCTCAATGACATTTTTAATTTGGGATTCCAACTCGTTCCCTATCCAAACCGCATATTTAGCTTGCAATTTGGAACGAACAACACCTTGTATGTAGTCCTTGTTCTGTAAAAGGTCAACCCAATTTCCAGGTAAAGAGAAACTAGCCTGTAGGAAAGGGGGAATATATACATCAGCCTCAAAGGGGTTGACAATCCATTGGACCATACGATGCTGAAGGCAGATGTTGGTTTTAACCTCGTTCCACGCTCTGCCAGGACACAGGGCCGCAAAACACGTTTCAGCTTCTCAATTGATCCTTGCGTAAAGCCAACAACAATACCTAAGCGCATCTCCCAATTTTCGCCAGCATTGATATAATCGTGCAATACATCAACAGGATTACGGCCTCCATTTTGTGCTTTTGTAAGCAATATCTCCTGAACGGTCTCTTGCAACTGTGTTTCAATCAATTCCTCAACATGGGGAAAATCCAAGAACAGTTGCATGTGTTTCTTTAATTCATTGAGCGTGATTTTGGGTGGGCCAGACACAGGTTACATCCTTACTGAATATCTATATCTCGAATCGAAATCACTCGGCTTAAATAGACAGACACGAAAACGCCATGTTCCTTAGACTGTTGTGCTTGATTTAATCGTTCTTGTGCTGCGGCACAATACCCTGCATCAATTTCAGCACCAATGTACCTTCGCCCCAACTGTCGCGCAGCGACAGCGGCGGACCCACCTCCACAAAAAGGGTCAAATACAATGTCGTTTTCGTCAGTAGTCATCAATATCATACGTTCAATCAAGTGGACCGGTAATTGACACGGGTGTGAATCGATCCGTTTTGATCGATGACGTACTCGATGAATGTCATCCCACACATCACTAACTTGATATCCGAACTTGTGCCGTAGATGTTTTTTCCCCCCATAATCCTTAAGGAATTCTTTGCAAACACGACAGACTTTGTGGGGGGCACGCACATCGTAAAATTTACTTTGCTTCGTTTTTGTGTAGAACAGAATCCCGTAATGGGCGGGCTGTAAAGTTTTTCCTAATGGCCGCCCGTTTGCATTCCAAGCAATCCAATGACGGAACTCAGCCATTTCATGCAGGATAGGCGCAGTGTGTATCAGCAATCGTGGAATGTTATACACGAACAAACTACCTTCAGGTTTTAGAATCCGACACGCTTCCAATAACCATTGGCGCGTCCATTCCATGTATTCGTCAAAGGGGAGATTATCTTTGTAAGACGCATACTTTTTATTGAGATTGAAAGGGGGGTCGGCGAAAATCATCGTTACTGACCCGGTATCTATGGACTGCATCAATTTAAGGCAGTCCATGTGGTGTACCTTGTTGATCAAAGAATCAACCGAGGGTTGTGGATGTACCTGCATTGTCATATTCAGCTCCTTATACAGCAGTCGTTTGTCCACCAAGCACGCGGCCACACAGGATATACATAATCATGTCCTCGCAACCTTTTGCGACCGGCACACTTGTAGATTTTCCATGGAACGCGTGCCTCGTCCTGTTCAGTAGTTGGTGATCAGAAGTTCGGTGATTTCCCCTCTCTTAGCCCCATTGGAATTGATAGCACGCTTTGCGGCTACTTTGTGTAGGCTGAAGCCCTCATAGAGATTCTCGAAAAACGTGTCATGGGGATTCTCATTTTGTGGGTCGGAATTGCTCAACAGCAGTTTCGCACCAGCACGGTCCAGATCTCGGTAGAACACTGCCAGACGCCTCTGTTCAGTATCGTCAAACGGATCTTTTGCATACGAAGTAAAACTGGCAGTCCGGCTGAGCGGACGGTAAGGGGGATCAAAGTAGACAAATGTCTGCTCGTCTACAAAATCTCTACAGGTACTGAAATCTCCATGATGGATATCCACGTTTTGCAGTGCCCTTGACACAGCCCGTACATTGGCAGCATCACAGATTGTGGGGTTGCGATAACTGCCAAAGGGAACGTTAAAATCCCCGCTGGAATTCACCCGATACAAGCCGTTAAAACAGGTACGGTTCAAAAAGATGAGGCGAGCAACATGCAGGAGAACCCCACTGGAGAGAGACTGCTCTCCAGTGGGGTTTCGATGATTGAACAACCGCCGCGTTTCATAGAAATACTCTTTTTGCTGGGCCGGATGCAAGCGGATGTAGTGCGCTTGCATCTCATCCAACAACTCAAGCAGGACATCCACAGACGACCGGATAGTCCGATAGGCAAGGATCAAGTCCTGGTTGATATCGGCGATGAAACATTCGCGCACAGCAAAGTTGTTCATTATGAAAAAGAGAACCGCCCCGCCGCCAATAAACGGTTCTGCATATCGTACACACCTTCCCTCCTGTAAATCCGCCGGCAGATATGAGCTGATCTGCCCCAATAACTGACCCTTGCCGCCGGCCCATTTGAGAAAGGGCCTAGCCTTTGGCTTTGCTTCATCTACAAAAGAAACGGGAAATTGTAGGGAGTACATGCAACACGCGCCTATTCAAACAACCGTCTCTGAAGATATCTATTTATAGCACAATCGTTCTAGCAATGCAACTATATCGTTCGTGGCACGAACCACTACAGTTACGGTCGCACTACTACTTCATCGCTCATCACCCTGCCCTCTTCGATCACCAGCCCAATGCCGCCGTCGCTGAGCGTGCTGTCGGTCACGTCAAAAAGTGGCTCGCCGTCAATGGCAGCCTGTAGACGATCAGCGCTGACCCGCAGCGCGAAGGTGTAGGTCTCGCCGTAGTCCCAAGGGAAGTCCGTCTCCGCCAGCACGGTGTCGCCATCCAGCGCGCGTATGAGTCGTGCCCTTCTGTTACCGGCTACGTCATGGCAGAGAAGCAACGCGTAGTAACGTCGCATCCCCTGGACTCGAGCCGCGACACCGGCGGCCGTACACAGATGCAGGGTCAATGCTGCCTTCACTTCGTAATCGCACCATTGGCGAGTCCCCGTAATGAGGAGGCCCCGGCCTTCGTTTTGGACGATACGGAACGCCTCCGGCCACCAGAAATCATAGCTATCCACACCATTGACCCAAGCCCGTCGCCACATCTGTGGGCCAGGTGTCCAGCGGGCGCGGCGGTCCGTGGGCGCATGCGGCTTGACAAAGGAAACATTGGGCGCACCATCCCAAGTGAGATAGTCCAGATAAACCGTCCCCTGGGTGCGTTCGTCACTGTGGATCTCCACACCGATTTCGGCGATTGGCTCATTCCCCGCGCCATCCAGCGTCCAAGAAAAATCGTGCCGGCCCCCCGGCTGCAGGGTAGTGGACGGGCCGGCCAGCAGCACCAGTTCATCGTTTTCCGCGCTATAGCAACGCAGATACAGATTCACATGCACTGCCCGTTCATTGGCTAGGTCCGCCTCCACGGCCGCGGAAACCGTCTGCCCTGGATAGAGCGATGGCGAGGCAGTCAGCCCGTAGCCGCGCTTCTCAAAATAGGCCGCGATCTCTTTGGAGGGGGTGAAAGTGTGAGTGGCGGCCCGAGCCGTACGCCCGGTAGTAATGCCGTTAAAGTGGAGAGCCAAGCTGCGGGACCCGGCCTCACTGTGACCGACCACATTCTCCAGGGTCAAAGTGTCCCGGCTGTCAACACTCTCGTCCGGCAGGAACCCCTGTACGGAACCCGGTAGCTCAAAATGATAGCGCGCGCGGTTTTTCGGTGCAACCGCTGGCTCCCCGGCCAACGCCCGCCCGATGTCCACCACGTGGAACGTTTCCGTCACCGCATCGGTGATGGCCCGGCCCCCATCAGCTGTGGGCAGGTAGAGCCGGTCCGCTACTGGCCCGCGGAAATCCGGACCGCTTTCCAGGCCCGCCAGCCCATTTTTGATGCCCAACAGACAGCCCACATTGCCGGAATTGCAATCGGTGTCCCAACCACTGGTGTTGACGATCATCAATGTCTTCTGAAAGTCGTCATCGCCATGGAGCAGAGAATGGATAATCAGGCCGTGATTGGGCACCATATGGCAGTTGCCGCCGTATTTATCATAGCCAAATTCGCCGGCGATCTTCTGCCGGGTCGCACGCCAATCCTCTGGATGCTGGGCATGCCACTCCCGAATCTGCTCGATCATCACACGGATGAGAGAATCCCTAGGAATGACGGACAGACCAGTATCGATCAGGGTCTGGATGTCGGACTCAACGAATGCAAGGCTCTCCATTGCTGCCAGCACCCGCGCGCCGTGAATGGCAACGCCATCATGCGCGACACTGGCCGCCCGCCCGGCCAGATCAGCGGCCAGCTGCGGATCACCAGGTGCCACCATAGCCCAACCATCAATAAAAATCTGCGCGCCGATCTGCTCCGCCACCACCTGCCATTCAAGGCCATGGAGCCACTATGGGGAGCCTCAATGCCATGTTTCAGCCGCAGATAGGCTGTATGCTCAGTGGAGTTGCCCATGCCGCCCCACCACAGAATGGTGCGCTCTTCAATGATGTAATTGAGCCAGCTCTGCCCGACCTGGGCCGGGGTGATCTCCCGACTGTTGCCGTAATCGGGCAAGGCGCGCAGAAATGTAAATGTGCCGGAGATGTCATCATCAGTGACGATCAGAGGCACGTCTAAATACTCATGGACATAGTAGTTGATCTCGCCGAACCGCTCACTGATCATTTCATATGTCCAGCCTTCAAAAGGCCGCCCCAGATATACGCCAATGAGTTTGCCCAACACGCCAGCGTAGACACGTTCAGTGTAGTTCATAGGAAGTGCCATACGATTCCTCCCACAGCAATGGCTAGTGAAAATCTTCTGAATTTAAGCGTAGTTACTCATACAGGCCAGAAAAACTCCCGCATTGTCGGATCATCGTAGCCATCCATCCACAAATTTTTCAGGCCCGGTGTCTTGATGGCCGCTTGGACGATCTCCCGATTGAATGTACCTACCAGTTCATGCTGTAAGTACTCTTCAACCTGCATCCACAAACACTCTTCGATCTCCCAAGCGTCCCGCTCTATGGCTTCAGTCAGCGGTGATAGCCGGCAGATAAAATAGATGTCTGACTTGCCATAGCGGTAGCCATGCCAATGACGCCAACAGACCACCGCCTCAAACTTCGTCTCCACGCCTGTCTCTTCATATACTTCCCTCACCACCCCAGCAGCCAGATGCTCGCCGGGGTGAAGCGCGCCCCCCGGCAGCTTGTAGTAGGGCCGGGCCGAACTACGGTGTCGCTCTGAGACGACGAGCAGCTCCTGACGTTCGTTGATGACAACACCCCCCGCGCCGATGTAATGGGTGGCGTAGCCGGGGACCAGCGCGTCCTCTTGCAGGCGACGCACAAGTAGGGCATACTGGGGTTCGCTATGGTGAAAGGTAAACCCGGCCTCTGTGGCACAGGGAATCAACGCAGCCCGTTCTATCGGCAGATGCAGCCAGACCAAAAGACGGCCATCCTGTATCCATTTCACCAGAGAAGCAGACAGGCTCTGTGCAAAAACGGCCGGATCCGCAGGGAGTTCATTTGTATTGACCTCAATGCCGTTGAAACGGTTGAGGATGTGAGGAAGCATGTTCATATGTTCGCGGGCCCCAGTGGAGGGTGGGGAGCAGTTACGCATCAGCCACCCCTGCAGTTTGGAATGTAGTCACGATGGAGAGTACTTGATTTTCTTCTGGGAAGCAAGGCAATACAAAGGCAGGGCAAGAATTCACAGGATTCAATCTCCTTTTCTGTAAATTCTCATCAAATCTGCTATACTCATCATATCTTCCATGACAACCCACGAACTACTGCAGTGCAGGAGAAAACAGAATGCCGAATAAACCCACCGTACTGGTCGATCCTGCTTTTCGCAAGATGGACGAGATCTTTTCACCGACAGACCTAGGCCAACTTCCCGAAATTGTCGATGTCATTTGGGGCAAGTCAGAGCCGATGCCTCTTGATGACGCAATCAAGGCGTTGATGAGAGTCGATGCCGTCATCTGCGCGACATGGCGCTATGGGGACATCCTGCAGCGGGCACAAAATCTACGCAACATCCTCACAGTTTCCGGCGGTTTCCCTTTGAATTTGGACTATGATTACTGTTTTCGCAACGGTATTCGCGTCCTGTCCGCAGCCCCCGCCTTTGGTCGGCAGGTTGCGGAGATGGCCTTGGGCATGGCCATCGCGTCTGCTCGCGAGATTGTCAGCGGTCATCAGGCCATGCACAACAGCACTGAAACATATCTGCATGCCGGCAATATCGGCACATTCACTCTCTATGACAAAGCGGTCGGGTTCATCGGCTATGGCGGCCTGGCCCGCTGCCTGCACCCCCTGCTTACACCTTTCGGCTGCCGTGTCGCGGCCTACGATCCATGGCTAGGGGCCCGCTATCTGCGGCGGCAGGGCGTTACACCCATGCCCCTGAACGAGCTAATCACAACATCACAGGTGATTTTCGTACTAGCTGTGCCATCCAACGAAAATCAGGCATTGCTCAATCGTGCGTTGTTGGAACAAATTCAGCCGGGCGCGGTGCTAGTTCTTATTAGCCGGGCGCACATGGTTGATTTCAATGCCCTGACCGAACTCCTCCATGCGGGCCGCTTCCGCGCGGCCATTGATGTCTTCCCACAAGAGCCGCTGGACACGGAACATCCCATCCGCAATGCGCCGAATGTCATTCTTTCCGCCCACCGGGCCGGAACCGTGAAAGAAGCCCTGTGGGAACTCGGCGAGATGGTGCTGGACGACCTAGAGGCTATCGCCAACCACGCGCCCCCAAGACGGCTACAATTGGCCGAACCGGAACTGGCTCCCCGCTATGCCAGCAATCGGGCGAAAAGCCCGGGCCAGTAATGCACTCACGCTAGTGCATTCCGGAGGGCATCAACCAAGCCCGGCTGGAGTTCGCTTTCCAGGGTCTGGGGCCGCTGGTGGAGACCGCTCATATACGCCTTCAGCACAATGTGAAAATCCTGCAGAGCTGTGTCCAAGTTGAGAGCATGGACCCGACTATCGTCTTCCAGCCAGTCGAACATGGCTTCGGTCATGGCCGCCTGGCCCAGGATATCCTCGTCAGGATAGTTGTGGCTGCCCCTCTCATATTCGCCGTTGATGCCCACCTCCCAACTCCACATGGTCCAATGGACAAATCCTTTGGTGCCATAAACCGCAACCTGCTTATGCACATTGGTGCGCTCATCCCCAGCCCGCACATAGGCCCCATTGGTGCCACAACGTAGCAAGGCACTGATGCCGTCCTCGTAGCGAAGCGTGGCCATTGTTGCATCGGGAGCATAGTGTTTTTTAGGGTTTTCCCGCAACCCCTGTCCCCCAGAGATCTGCGCGAAAATGCTGGCCGGCTTAGCATTTGAATGAAAAGCGGCTATGGACTGCAGAGTGTGAGTGCCCTGAAAGGCCATGTTCATGCGCGCGCTGGCGTCAATAAAGCGGATTTCACCGATAGCACCATCCTGGGCCAATTTCTGCAGATGCTGACGTCGGGGATGGAAGTGTAACTGATGATTGATCGCCACTTTCACCCGGCTAGTGCGGGCGAACCTTTGAATTGCCAGAAAATCCTCCGCCTGCACAGCCAGTGGCTTCTCAATGATCAGCGCGGGCACACCCATGGCAGCAGCCGCCTCCATGACCTCCAGACGCACATCCGGCGGCGTGTTCACATGGACCAGGTCCGGCTTCTCACGCTCGAACATCTCCCGGTACTCTGTATAACGGGCCTCCACCCCCCAGCGCGCCCCGAAAGCATCCAGATTGTCCCGGTTGCGGGTGGAAATGCAGGCCAGGGTCCCCCGGGGGATATGTGCGTAAGCCTCGGCATGACCATTGGCCCGCCCACCGCTCACAGCCACGATTCCACATTTATAAGACATCGTTCCAATCTCTTCTGTCAGAATTCTCTCGCTTACAAGATGAAAATCACCCCAACACCTCTCACTCCGCACAGGCCCACGGCTTTAACAGCACCTTCGCACACTGCCCGCTGGCCTGCACCTCCCAGGCATCAGCCACCTGCTCCAACGGGAAGCGATGGGTAATGAACATGTCGAGTTTGGCCTGATTGGCCGCGATCACCCGCAGGATTTGGGGCGTGTCGGCCATATTGTAGTGCCAGGAGCCATGCAGGCTCAACCCTTTACGCAGTAGATCAACACTGGCTATGATCGGTGTCTCGTTCTGGCCGGATTCACCCACAAAACTAACAGTGCCTTTACGCCGGGTAGCATCAATGCAGAGACGATGAGCTGCGACCACACCGGAACAATCAATGCTGTGGTCCACCCCACGGCCATCCCGGGTGAGATCCAGGATCTGTTGCAATGCGTCGTCATCGGTCGGGTCAATGACAGCCATTGCCCCCAATTCGAGAGCTTTGGCAGCCCGATATCTGTTGATGTCCACCCCGACCACCCTTGCCCCCCGGTGGGTAGCGTTAATCACACCACCGAGACCCACCGGCCCCAAACCCGTGATGAGAAGCGTATCATCCGGGGCTACTGTAACCCGCTGTATTGCGCCGAATGTCGGCCCCAAACCGCAACATGCCATGGAGGCATGATCGTAGGACATATCATCGGGAATCGGCACCAACAGCCAATCCTGCTTGATCATATACTGGGCCATGGTTGCCAATCCCTCCCGGCTACCGAATACTCCCTCCACATCGGCAGGGTCCTGGCAATGGATGTATTCGCCATCCAAGCAGAGTTCGCACATACCACAGGAGACCTGGGGCATCACAACCACCCGGTCGCCCACCTTCACCCGGCACGGCTGTGCCACATCAACGACTTCGCCAGCAGCTTCGTGGCCCAGAAAGGATGCTTCAGCGCCAGCCATATATGCTTTATATTCCGTACACATGGGTGCTGTATGGATTTTGACGACGACCCAGTTTTCTTTCGCTTTGAGACAAGACATATCGACAAAGCCGCCCTGCTGCTTGCCGGTAATAACAGCTTTTTTCATCTCACCGCCTTTCCATCGTAATTTTAATTGTCCACCGAATCTTGTGATGTCCTCTCATTGCCACAAGTATACACGAGGAGAGCAAGCTGTGCCAAAGCACTTGGGCTGTTTGACAAAAGGCCATGACAAGGGTATCTCTCCACGAGCGCGGGGGCGGCGCAATGACCGATTTTGACGGCTGCTTGTAGTCTGTGGTATAGTTATTACTGCTATGCTGTGGTGGTGTTGATTGAGAGGAGGTCCGGTTATGGCTGTGGAGACGCAGTGGGCGAGTCGGGAAGAGTTGCAGGCGTTGACGGCTGCACAGGATCAGGTGCGGGAGCAGCAGGCTGCTGATAGAGAGCGGATTGCCAAACTGGAGGGCCAGTTCGGTGAGTCGGATAAGCGAGGGGCTACGAAGGCCGATATTGCGGATGTGCGGACAGAGGTTGAGAGGGTACGGACAGAGGTTGAGAGGGTGCGGACAGAGATGGCAGGCGTCAAGAAGGATGTGGGGGTGAATAGATGGCTGCTGTATCTTGTACTCTCAGGCCTGGTACTGATGCTGTTCCGTGTGTTCGCCGGAGGCTTTCCATGATAGCTAGTGGCCGGCTTATTGTTTCACACCTGGTGTTTCACAAAAGGGGGGTGTATGGCTGTAGATACAGATACGCAGCAGTGGGCGAGTCGGGAAGAGTTGCAGGCGTTGACGGCTGCACAGGATCAGGTGCGGGAGCAGCAGTATGCTGATAGAGAGCGGATTGCCCGGCTGGAGGTGCAGTTCGATGAGTCGGATAAGCGGTTGGCTACGAAGGCTGACGTAGAGGCTGCCATAGGCGATGTGCGCTCTGATATACGCGTGTTGCGCTTATGGCTATTCGTCGGCGTGCTGGTTCTGGCTATCCTTGATGATATAAACATGATCGATGTGCTGCTCCAGCTGCGCCGGCTTGGAGGTGGCTAATGCTGAGTGCTGTGCAAACTGATGCCGGCCACCGGCGCAATCTTCCGTATGGCTATGCTGTGCAGGCTGATGGTAGCGTGGCTGCTGATGAGGATGAGCAGGCCGTCCTGCTGCGGCTGCAGCTGTGGCGAGAGGCCGGCTATTCGTACTCTGTGATAGCAGCGTCTCTGAATGCGACTGACTACAGGACGCGGGCGGGTACGGAATGGAGCAAGTCGTCGTTGTCCTGGCTGTGGCGTAGTGGCCGACGCGCGGCGGATGTTCCACTCACAGTGCGTTCGGTGGCTGTGGGTGACCGGCTGTACGTGTTGGATATGGAGACAGTTCCTAGCTGGTGTCTGCGAGAGCTGTCAGAGGCAGAGGCGTTTCAGGCTCTGTACGTGACGGATCCGGCGTTTCGTGGCCGGTGTAGGGCAGTCGCTGCTTCCGATTCGTTCGTGCTCAAGGCGGAGTTGCGCTCACAGGTAGCGGCGTGGGCCGAGGCGCAGCAAGTGTGATGGCCAGGTACTGGTTATTGGTTAAAGGCTGCTATGGCGGAGGATACAGGTCGGTTGGCTGAGAGATTGGCCAAGCTGGAGGGGCTGCTAGAGGGAGTGCCCATGTGCGCTCATGTGAATCATAAGTACTTTTGTTCAGACAGACAAGGAAAGGGGCGGGTTATGGCAGCGGATATGCAGCAGTGGGCAACTCGTGAACAGGTCGATGCGTTGACGGCTGCCCAGGCGCAGGATAGAAAAGAACTGCACGAGTTGGCTAAAGGCTCTGCAAAACTGGAAGGCCAAGTCGGCGAGATGGATAAGCGGTTGTCTGAATCGGATAAAAGCCTGGCTACGAAGGCAGACGTAGAGCAGGCCATGGGATTGGTGAGGGTAGACATAGAGAAGCTGCGATCTGATAACCGCTTGCTAAGATGGGGTATCGGTATCGCCATATTATCCCAGTGGGGGGATTTCAACATACCTGCTCTGCTGCAATTCCTGGGTCGGTTGCCTACCAGGTAGGCATACGTTGGGGTGCTGTTCGTGTACAAAACGATAGGTATACAGACTAGGGAAGGGTCGCTAAATCGCCGTGGTGGGCGTCTGGTGGCTGCGGTGCGGGAGGAGTTGTCAAGTGTCAAGTACGATACGCTTTGGTTAAAGCGGTTGTTCTGGGTTGGGGTTGTGGCTGTTCTGATTCCTCTGTTCCGTGATTTGTTGGGGTTTCTGCCATAGGCAGCAGTTCGGACAAAAAAGGGATCGCCTGTTTGATCTCTCATATTCATCAGAATTTTGCAATAATGGAACTATAGAATTATAATGGAATTATAATTGCAGTGCCTGCTAACGTTTGTTTGAATAGCGTAACTTCATTTGATGCAGGAGAATGTCATGACCCAAGACGCGATCCTTTCTACTGGACCGTCAGGACCTGCTAGCCGAGGACAACACAGCGGTGAGTCCTTGAAAGGATTACGGCGCAAAGAAGCTATCGCCGGCTACACCTTTTTGATCCCCAATCTGATCGGTTTTTTGACATTCAGTGTATTTCCGATCTTAGCCGCCCTCTATCTCGCCTTTACCAATTGGGATCTCGCCACGACGCCCGCCTTTAGTGGTCTGGAAAATATCTTCAATATGTTTGAGGATGAACTCTTCTGGAAGGCGTTACGCAATACGTTCTATTTTGCCGGCGTTGCCGTGCCATCGGGGATTTTCATCGCATTTTGGCTTGCGATTCTTGTCAACCGTCCAATGCCTGGCGTCTTTGCCTTCCGTCTCATCTACTTCTTGCCCCATGTCACCCTGACAGTCGCGGCTGCGATCATTTGGGCATGGATCTATCACCCAGAATTTGGGCTAATTAACTATTTCCTGAGTTTCCTCGGCATTCAAGGCCCGAACTGGCTGTTTAACAGCACATGGGCCATGCCCGCCATTATCATTATGAGCAATTGGAAGGGCATAGGCTACGCGATGCTCATCTTCCTAGCCGGCCTCCAGGGCATTCCAGCGGAATTATATGAAGCAGCTACCGTAGACGGAGCCAATAGCTGGCAACAGTTACGCCACATCACAGTCCCCATGCTCTCACCAACCACTTTCTTCGTCCTGACCACTTCATTCATCGGCGCATTCCAAGGGTTCGACCAGTTCTATATTATGACCCAAGGCGGGCCGGCCTTTGCCACGACAACCTTAGTATTGCATATCTTCAATAACGGCTTTACATACTTCAACATGGGATATGCGTCAAGTATGGCAACCGTTCTTTTCATGGTCATTATGACGATTACACTGATTCAGTGGCGTGTAGCCAAGTCCTGGGTCCATGGCTTTACGAGTTAGGTAGTACACACAACAATGAGTGACGAACTATGGAATTTGCCTCAACTGCACAACGTAACATTCCGAAAACCTTGACCGAAGTTCGATTCAGCAAAAAGGGGCAGAAGGTAGCCGGTGATATCATTGCCTATATTCTTCTGTTACTGGGAAGCATCATTATGGTGCTCCCATTCTTCTGGATGCTCTCCAGCTCCTTCAAGACATTTGGCGAACTGTTCATCTTTCCACCGGAGTTTATCCCAAAAAACCTCCAATGGGTAAATTATCTAGAAATCTGGCGACGCCTCCCCTTTCATCTGTTCTTTCGGAACAGTATCTTTGTGGCTACATGCCAGACAACCGGTGTCCTCATCACCTCATCCCTGGCCGGATATGCCTTTGCACGCCTACGTTTCCCCGGACGAGACCAGATTTTCCTGATCTATCTCTCAACCATGATGATTCCATTTGCCGTGCGTCTGATCCCTCTCTTCATTCTCATGCGCGCTTTCAACTGGATAGACTCCCATTATGCTCTCATCGTTCCAGGAGTATTCAGTGCCTGGGGCACATTTTTAATGCGGCAGTTTATGATGACGATCCCCAGAGAATTGGAGGATGCGGCCCTGATCGATGGGGCCGGTTTCTTCCAGATTTATGGGCGCATCATTCTCCCCCTGACCGGCCCAGCGTTGGCCACGCTCGGCATTTTTGAATTTATGAACACCTGGAATGATTTCCTCTGGCCGTTGATTATTTTGCATTCCCTAGAACAGAAGACGCTAGCCCTGGGCCTAGCGGCCTTCCGGGCCATGTCAGCCATGAAGACGCCCTGGCATCTGATTATGACCGCCTCTGTGGTTAGTGTTATCCCGATCATTGCCATCTTCCTAGCTGGCCAGAGATATTATGTACGTGGGATCGTCACAACAGGTTTGAAAGGATAAGCCAACAGATGACGCAGCAGAAAGAACGCTCGACTCGCCTGCTTCTCATCCTCACATTTTGGAGCCTATGCAGTCTCACACTCCTAGGCGCGTGTAATGGTGCCTCGGGCCGCGCAGGAGACGCAATGGCCGACCCGGAAAGCGTAGAAATGGGAAAGGCTCTGCAAACGGACAAATGGATCGTTGAACTGCTTCAGGTACCTACACAGGCCAAAATCATTGGGGAAGGCAACATCACCTACCAATCCGAAGCCGGCATGTATTTGGTCGTTTTCGCTAAGATTCATAATATCAGCGGCAGCCTACAGGTTGTTCCCCGCAGGCTATTCATTGTTCGCGATGGGGCTGGCAATGAATACAACGCCAGTAAATCCGCTATCCAAGTCGCGTATGTGCAAAGCGAAGGCAAAAGGCAGGGATTGGACATTTTACTTGATTCACCGGTCCCGAACGACGAGGAACGGAATGGCGTCCTGATCTTTGATCTTCCTGCAGATGCAGGAAATCTAGTACTCGTAATGGAAGGAACGGAGGATACCCTCAAATTAGGTTTTTAGCAATCCCCACCAATCTCTCAAAGGAGAAACAGATGACACACAGCAGGAAGTACAGCCGCCGTGATTTTCTCCGGCTCTCTGCCGTAACAACAGCCGGTATCGCCTTAACGGCCTGTGCCGCCCCAGCCCCACAGCCAGCACCCGCCGCCAGCAACGGATCTGGAGATACCGCCTCCATGACCGATGTAGCAGATTCGGAAGCCGCGCAAAAATGGCTGACCGGTCTGGTTGATAGGGATACCAGCGGCGATTTCAAGATTATGAGCTGGGAGGACGAAGGCGAAATTCGCAAGTTCCTCCTCCACATCGAAAGCTTTTTTGAAGAGTTCTATCCCAATATGGAGCCCGAAATCGAGTGGGGTATCCCCTGGGGTGAATATTGGACCAAATTGCCGACCCTCATGGCCGCGGGTACACCCCCGGACATGGCCTGGCAACACCAGAGCCGTGGCGAAGTTTTCCCAGACAAAGGCTGGTCAATTGAATTAACCGACTACATTGAGGCCTATCCGCCCGATGGCTGGCCAGATGACTGGTGGGAAGCCTCTGTCAAGACCATGAGTTATCAAGGCCGGGTCTATGCCTTGCCTTACGACTGGGCGACAATCGGCATCTACGTCAACCGGGAAATTATGGATCAGTTCGTCGAATACCCGGTGGATAGCAATTGGACTATGGACCAAATGACCGAATTAGCTCTCGCCGCGACCAGCGAAACCGATGATGGCGAGAAAACCTTCGGGGTGAACCTAAGCACAGGTTCCAGTGCAATCTGGCAGTATGCCCAAGCCTTAGGCGGTGAGTTCTTCAACGAGGAATTGACCGAATCCCGGCTCAATGATCCCAAAACATGGGAAGCCGCGCAGTGGCTATGGGACCTACGCTGGAAGCACCAAGCCATGCCCACACCCGAAGACACTCAAGCGATGGGCATGACCAGCGAATTCGCTTTTGCTTCCGGACGCGTCGCCATGCACCGCGCGCTCAACGATACGGCCTTCCGCATGGATGAGGCAATCGAAGGCCGCTTCAATTGGGGCGTATACCCAGTGCCGATGGGCCCGGAAGGACGCGTAGCCTTTGCCGGTAATTCCGGCTGGTTCATCCCCAACGGCTCCCGCTATCCCGATATGGCCTACGAACTGATACGCTATGGCCTCTCCAACCCGGACCTGTTGCCGACAACCGGGGTCATGGGCAGTATGATTGTGTCCCGCAAGTCGTTCTGGGAATGGGGGCTGCCCCAAGGCGAGCTGGCGGAACAGATCCCCAATTTCCAAGAGGTTTTCGTAGATATCCCCGCGGAGAGCCAATTTACATTCCCTTGGTGGCCCGGCTTCCAAGAATGGAATGCTATCTGGCAAAAATGGATGGACCCCATCTTTATTGAGGGGAATGAGAACCTTGAGGAGGCATTCCTCGGCCTCCATGAAGAAACCAACGAATTCCTAGCAGCGTAGGGTAGGTCGGCGGTTGTTGCTGTATTGTGCAGCAACAACCGCTCCTTTTGTGACGCGTCCACAATCACTTACACAGTGACCACTCTTCCGACACGAAAAATTCTTGGCCTAGGCTTTCTTGCCAACGGATGCAGTCTGTTCACATTCATACTCATCCTCTATCTCTGCCTTGCCACATTCGCCCTCGCATTTACAACTGTGAATGAACTGGCAAGAGCACGGGCCCTGGATATCTCCTTGGGCGAGGGGCCGCTCCTGCCACTGCTCATGGCAAGCCTAGGCAACACGGTACGGAATGCGCTCAATGGTTTCTGGGAAGCCCGCTATGGCTTTCTCGTCTTTGGCATCTTCGGCAGTATGGCCGCATGGACCCAACAGATCGGGGCAACGGTTAGTTTGCGCTGGGGATGGCTGGGCAGTTTTCTCTGCTTTGCTGTCATTTTGACCGTTTCCATCATGACATGGGCCTTTCTCCAGCGCGAATTCCTCACCTTGTGGATGGCCGAATCTCCAGAACTGTACCGCTGGCGGGATACCTTGACCCGTTCATGGACAACCGAAGTCAGTGTCAGTTTGATCTTTGCACTCTCCTTTTCCTATCCCATCTGGGCCATGTGGCGTTGGTGGTACATACGGCTGGTATCCTCACTCCTCAAAGTGGATTTGACGTCCGATACCAGCACTGTTAGCTCGCAGAGAGAGGAAAGCACTAGAGAGTACGCGGTGTATGCTGCGCGCCTCTACGAACTGAAACGGCAGACGCAACAGGCTGCTGGCCCTAGAACAGCAGGCAGGGCCGCGCCCATGACCACCCCAACTGCCGCAACCCTCGCCTCCAGCCTCCCCCAAGGCAATCGCTATCTTGTCTTTGTGCTGATCTTGCTGGTTGTTTGTGTCATCCTCCTGCCGCTAGCCAACCGCGCACACCAACGCCAAAGTCTGCGGCTAGATCATGGCACTGCCTTTGTCAACGCGGATACGCAAGCAGAAGAGACATTTCCCGTGGAAATCGCATCGGATAGCCGGCAACTCCGGATCGTCAATATCAACGGACGTGGCATTGTGAATATCAACTTACGTCCACTAGACGAGGAGACCCATCAAGGCGGCAGCATTCAAGGTTGGACATTCAAATGGCGCGAGGATGAATATCTGTACAATGAGATTCCACTCAACCAGATCGAGCCAGGGCTATATCAACTGCAGTTCATACAACAATCCGGCTGGGGATGGTTTGAATTCGCTTTGAGCCATGGCGGAGGGCGCAACAGCCAGACCCTGGCCCTTTCGATTGGCCTGCTCCTGACCTTGGCCGTGATCTGTAGCATCGCGCTCATTATGGCAGTTGCAGCGAAACTGTATCTTCGTTGGAGTAACCGCTAACCGCGCTACCAATTTGTAAACGATCCGTCCAGCCGGCGTAGGTGCGTCAACTCCCGCTGTTGAAGCGGATGTCGCCGGGCAGCTTCCCTGTCGAACTCAATGCCCAGGCCGGGCAGATCTGTCGGCAGCATATAGCCGTCCTCCCATTGGGGCTGTACAGGCAGCACGTCTGTCAATGTATCCCCAGGTTTGCGCGGCTGCTCCTGCACACCGAAATTGGATGTAGCCAGATTCATCTGCAGGCAGGCAGCGGATGAAACCGGCCCTAGCGGGTTATGGAGCGCTAGTTTGATGTAGTGTGTCTCGCACCAGCCGGCGATCTTGCGCGCTTCGCTGAAACCGCCGACAATACAGAGATCAATACGAGCGTAGTCGATCCACTCTTCTTCGATCAACTGCCGAAATTCCCATTTGGACGAAAACTGTTCACCCGCGGCCAAAGGCACATGTGTACGGGGCCGCAAGGTCTTGAACGAATCCGGATTTTCACAGCGCAAGGGATCTTCAATGAAGAACGGCGTAAACTGCTCCACCTCCCGACACAGCCAGAGAACATCCGGCAGATCCAGACGGGTATGAACATCAAAACAGATGTCGATCTCATCTCCAACCGCCTCCCGCACAGCCTGAAATTGGCGGATGGATGTACGCACCGCATCGCGAGGTTCTAGCACATCACCCTCCTGGGGTAGGCCCCAACGGACAAACTTCCAGCCCTGCTCTTTTGTCTCCAGACAACTCTCAACAAGCGGTTCAATTGCCGTAGCATGGCCATGGTTATGGGGATAGCATACGACTTTGTCCCGCACTCTTCCACCAAGCAATTCATACACGGGCACACCCAAAGCCTTGCCTTTGATGTCCCACAGAGCGATGTCAATGGCGGAAATCGCGGAACTCAGCACCCGCTGGGCTGGGAAAAAGCCCCCCCGGAACAGTACCTGCCAGATATGCTCAATGCGGAACGGGTCCTGGCCCACAAGCACATCCTTGAAATGGTCGATGGCTCCGATCACCGCCTGTTCGCGGCTGGTCAAACCGGCTTCGCCCACCCCATAAATCCCCTCATCGGTGTCTACAAGCACGAAGAGAAAATTGCGCTGGCCGTTCCAAACTGGGTAGACGGTAATATCAGTGATTTTCATTGTATACTCCTCAGAACTGTTGATGGTGAATGAAGGCTGCCAGACGGGGACCCGTACTAGCGCAAGGACGTGACCGCCGCGCGGTCTCTAGGCATCTCAATGCGGTAGGGCCCCCGAGTCTATGGGTAGCCTACGTGTAAATGACAATCTATGCAAGTCGATTTGAAGCAGAATTCATAGAGTCCAGCCATTTGTCCTGATCGATGTTGCAGATTAGGGCAGAATTCCGTATGATGATCATGACATCAATGACATACCCAACAGAGCGGAGGATTTCTATGCAGGCACTTGTCTGGATCGCGCCGGGAAAAATGGAGATGCAAGAACAAGCGCAGCCCTCACCTGCTGCCAACGAAGTTGTGGTCTGTGTCGCCTATGCCGGCATTTGTGGGTCGGAACTCAGTGGCTATCTGGGCCACAATGCCTTGCGGGTGCCCCCGCTGGTCATGGGCCATGAGTTTGCCGGTGAGATCGTGGCCCTAGGCCGGGACGTGCCTGACTTTCATGTCGGCGAGGCAGTGACAGTCAACCCTCTCACCTACTGTAGCCAGTGTCGCACCTGTCGCCTGGGCCTGACCCAGCTCTGTCCGCAGCGCCGGCTGGTGGGGGCCCACCGGCCCGGTGCCTTCGCCGAATACGTAAGCATCCCAGCCTTTCTCCTCCACAAACTGCCGGCCGGGATGCCTCTACGTATCGGCGCGCTGACCGAACCCGTGGGGGTGGGGGTGCGTATCGGCAAATTGGCTGGCAAGGTGGAGGGCGAGTCCGCGCTGATTATCGGGGCCGGACCTATCGGCCTTCTGGCCCTGCAAGCTCTCAAACTGAAGGATGTCGGTCAGGTCTTCATCGCGGACCTCGATCCGGACCGACTGGCCATGGGCGGCGAGTTGGGTGGCATCACCATCCAGCCCCAAGACACGGACGTGGTGGAGATGGTGAAGGATGCCACTGCCGGCGAAGGGGTGGCTGTCTCCATTGACGCGGTAGGCACTGCTGCAACCCGCAGCCAGTGCGTGGCAGGCACCCGCACTGCAGGTACGCTGATTCTCTCCGGCCTACACGAAGAGACCAGCCCCATGCCCGCAGCAGCCATCATCCGACAGGAACTGACCGTACGCGGCAGCTTCGCCTACGCAGCCGCCGACTTCACAGAAGGGCTGACTCAACTCCACGCCGGCCACTACCGCCTGGACCCGTGGACCGTCGAAGCCCCTCTCGCAGAAGGCGACCAGTGGTTCCAACGCCTCGTCCACAGCCCTGGCAACGTCTCAAAAGTGCTGCTGGTGCCAGAAAAAACATGAGGAACGCGTCCAAGGCGCATAACAGCCATGGTGTGGACCCGTCACCCTCTCCCTGCAATCGCTGTCACAATAGTGTCCTCATCCGCGGCGGTCTGCGCTGGTTCGGCCCGCTCGGCTTTGGCCGCCAACACGGGGTAGGCGTCCAACCGCGGCACAGGATCAATATCTAGGAGAGGCGGGATCCGGGCCATTGCCTGTTCCATAGAGGCAGCCAGGGAATCGGCTTTGCGCTGTTGATGGCCTTCATGCCGCTCTTTGAAGGCCGGCATCACCTGTTCAGCGAACAGTTCCAACGATTCGCAGATATGTTCGTGTTGATTGTTGCCCGCTTGCTGTACAAACACCACCTGGTCCACCCCGGCGGCCTCCAGCACTTCTAGATTTCTGCACACCTGATCCGGGCTGCCTATGCCGACAGTAGGTTCATATCGCGTAGGTTTGTTGCGCTGAAAATCCTCCCAGATATGGAAACGGCCGGGCACATGGCTGCCGCTGATGTAAAAATGACTGAGTGCATAGCCGAAAAACTGGAAGTTTTCCGCGCCCCGCCGTATCGCCTCCTCACTCTCCTCATGGAGCATGAACCCGGCCACGATGGCAATGTTCGGGTTGACTGTCCTGCCAATGGGATTGCACTCCTGCCGGAACGTTTCGTAGTACTCATCCACCCAGTGCTTCGCACTTTTCGGGTCAATGAATGCAAATGTCAATGCGCCCATCCCGTAGCGAGCCGCGATTTTGATCGTCTCCCGGTTGGAACAGGCCAGCCATAAGGGCGGATGAGGCTTCTGCAAGGGCTTTGGCACCACATTCCGCATGGGCATTGTAAAGCTCTGTCCCCGGAAGCCTAGATATGGTTCCATCACCATCATTTTGGCCGCTTCCCGCACAGATTCTTCCCACATCAAATGCTTCTGCTGCGGATTGATGCCAAAGCCTTCCAGTTCGCTGCGGCTGCTTGAGGAACCTGTGCCCCACTCCACCCGGCCATCGCTGATCAGATCCAGGGTGGAGATGCGTTCTGCCACCCTGGCCGGATGGTTGAAGTTACTGGGCATCAGGACGATCCCATGGCCTAAACGGATTTGCTTGGTGCGCTGGCTGCACGCGGCCAGAAAGACCTCTGGCGCGGACGAATGGGAGTACTCCTCTAGGAAGTGATGCTCAACCTCCCAAGCGTAGTCAATGCCCAGCCGGTCCGCCAATTCAACCTGCTCCAGGGCCTCTTGCAGCAACCTGTATTCGCTGTCCTCTACCCAAGGCCGAGGAAGTTGGTGCTCATAGAAGATTCCAAATTGCAAAAGAGAATTCCTAACTGCAGTGGAAAGTGATTCATGGCGAATCATTCTCCACTGAGGTTGGGCAGACAAAATCAAGACGACCAGGGTCGATCAAAATCGCAGACAGACCGGCATCGGTGCCCACACCGGCTCGCCCACAGGCGTAAGTTGACCGCTGTCCGCGTCCCGGCGGAAGACACTGATGGTGTCTGTCTCCTGATTGGCGGCCAGCAACCATGCGCCGGTCGGATCCAAAGTGAAGTTGCGAGGTACCTGGCCCCGGGTTGAGGCATGACCGGCCGGAGTCAATGTGCCGCTCTTTGCGTCAATGGCAAAGATGGCGATAGTGTCGTGGCCGCGGTTGGATCCGTAGAGGTAGCGGCCATCAGGCGATACATGGACATCAGCGCAACTGTAGCTGTCGTTCTCGCATCCGTCCGGCACTGTCGAATATGTCCCCAGAGGCGTGAGCGCGCCATTAGCCGCATCAAAGGCGCAGGCCGTCACCGTCAAGTCCAGTTCGTTGATGATATAGGCGAACTGTCCATTGGGATGAAAATCAAAATGGCGTGGGCCGGCCCCGGCATGTACTGCCATGTGGTCCGGGTCGTTCGCTTCCAGCCGGCCATCAACAATACGGTAAATCATCATCTTGTCAATCCCAAGATCCGCCACATACACCCGGCCACCATCTGGGCTGATCGTCGCGGAATGGGCATGGGGCCCCTCCTGTCGGGCCGAGTTCGGGCCGCTTCCCTGGTGTTGAATGTTCTGCAGCGGGTCGCCGATAGTCCCATCCTCGTGTAGGGGATAGACCGCCACATTGCCGCTATAGTAGTTGGCGACAATGAGCGTCTTGCCATGCGGCTCCACTGCTAGATGGCAGGGTGCTGTGCCATGGGTCGGCTGCCGGTTGAGGAATGTCAGGCCCCCGGACCCCTCATCAATGGCAAAGCTGCTGACCTGCCCATGCTCCAGGTCCTCATTCACTGCGTATAGAAGGGGCCCATTGGGATGCCGGGCAAGAAAGGACGGATCCGCATGTCCGGCCACGACAGACACCTGGCGCAACGCCCCGCTCTCCGTATTAAAATCATAGATGTAGATCCCTTCGCTATCCCGCTGGGTGTAGGTTCCGACATACAGGGTATGAGCTGTCATTGAGAGTCTCCTAGTCGTTCATATTTGATGGTTGTATGGTACCCAATGGCAATAATATCAACAGTCCGCGGCAAAGCGAAATATCCTGATTCAGACAATCCCCTAGAACGAGCATCTACTGCGTTACTTCCGCACGAGCGGCAGGAAGAGGTCCTGGCCAACAGGGGCAAGCGGTGTGGGCGTGACCGTAGGCGTAGGTGTCGGTGTGACAGGGTCGCAGAAGGACAATTCTATATCCGACAGGTCGTTCTGGGCAACACGCGTCAACGCGTTGGGAATACAGCCGCTCAAGCTGTTGCCGGCCAAGGACAACGACGTAAGATTGGAGAGATCCACAAGGGTCGTCGGGATGCTGCCTGTCAGACTGTTGTTAGCCAGGTGCAAGGTCTGCAGGCTGGCAATACTGCCCAGATCTGTCGGCATGCTGCCCGACAGCCGGTTGTTGGAGAAGTCCAAGACCTGCAGGCTGGCCAGCGCGCGCAGGCCAACCGGGATGCGGCCCGAGAGTCCGTTGTTGGCGAGATCCAAGGTCTGCAGACCCGTGAGCCGGCTCAAGGTGGTCGGGATGCTGCCTGCCAATGTCTTGCCACTGATATCCAGCTCCAACCTGACCACCCGCTGCAGGGCCCCGTCAATGGTTACCCCCTCCCAGGTGCCTATGCTGCTGTTCTCACTCCAGTTCAAGCGCATGGAGGTACTGATGCTTCCCTCCAGGGTTTCTTTGTTGGTCAGGAGCAGGACGCAGTCTCTGACCAGGTCGGCATTGGCAGAGGGGTTGGGTACGACAGTGCCATTGGTACATGTGGGTCTCTGTGTTGAGCCGCCGCCGCCACCACCTGTAGATGGCGGCCGTGGCATAGGTGTAGGTGTGCATTCCATCAGAACTATGTCAGTATGTGTGTCGCCACGCTCCCTCCACATATTCAAGTCCCTGCTGATACATCCGCTTATTGTATTGCTGCCGCCGAGGTACAAGTGTGTCAGACGGGAGAGGTTGCCCAGGGCAGCAGGGATGCTGCCCATGAGTTGGTTGTTGTTGAGGCGCAATGTCTGCAGATTGGTGAGTTGGCCCAGTGCAGTAGGGATAGTGCCCATCAGGGTGTTGGAATAGAGGGACAATGTCTGCAGCTGGGCGAGGTTGCCTAGTGCAGAGGGGATCATGCCCGACAGGATGTTGGTGTGGAGATTCAAGGTCTGCAGATTGGTGGAAAGATTGCCCAGTGCAGTGGGGATGCGGCCCGACAGACGATTGTTGGCCAGGTTCAAGGTCTGTAGTGTGACGAGATTGCCCAATGCAGAAGGGATGCTACCCGACAGTTGGTTGGTGGAGAGGTTCAAGGTGGTCAGCGTGGTGGAAAGATTGCCCAATGTATCCGGGATACTGCCCGTCAGGATGTTGGTGTTGAGGTTCAAGGTCTGCAGCGTGGTAGAAAGATTGCCCAATGTATCCGGGATGCTGCCCGTCAGGGTGTTGGAGTAGAGGTTCAAGGTCTGCAGTGTGACGAGATTGCCCAATGTATCCGGGATGCTACCCGTCAGGGTGTTGGAGTAGAGGTTCAATTGTGTCAGATTGGAGAGGGTGCCCAGTCGAGCAGGGATCGTACCCGTCAGTTGGTTGCTGTTGAGGGACAACGTCCGCAGCTTTGTGAACTCCCCTAGCCACGATGGAATCGTACCCGTCAAGCTGTTCTGACCTAGGTTCAAAGTGGTCAGCGTGTTGGAGAGGGCGGCCAGGGCAGTAGGGATCTCGCCTATCAGGTTACTGTTCGGGAGACTTAGACTTACACTTATCACTTGCATGGGTCTAGCGTTGTCGTTGAGACTAATGCCAACCCAGGTAGTTATGGCAGTCGTCGTCGCCCAGTTCAACGCAGTAGTCAACCCTCTAGTTTCCAATCCTTGCTTCACATGCAAGAGCCTTTCGCAATCCCGACGCAGGCTGACAGATTCATCTAGGTATGAACCCGGTATCGCTTCTGTGTCAATGCACACAACCACACGCCCCGCTGGCATAGTGCAATCTGGGAAGCCGAATGATGACAGGTCATTGTTAGCAATATCTCGCAACGCAGGTGGGATACAGCCGCTGAGTTGGTTGTCCCCAAGCCGCAATGTCTGCAGCGTTTCAGTGATGTTGACCAGCGCACGTGGGATGCTGCCTGTCAGGGTGTTGCTGTAGAGGTTCAATGTCTGCAGATTGATGAGAACACTCAGTTCCGGTGGGATCTCGCCCGTCAGTCTATTGTAGGCCAGGTTCAATGTCTGCAGAGAGCGGGAGAGGTTGCCTAGGTCAGCAGGGATGGTGCCTGTCAGGGTGTTGGAGTAGAGGTTTAATGTCTGCAGATTGGTGAGAGTACTCAGTCCCGGTGGGATTGTACCTGTCAATCTGTTCTGACCTAGGTTCAAAGTGGTCAGCGTGTTGGAGAGGGCGGCCAGTTGCGGTGGGATCTCGCCTGTCAGGGTGTTGCTGTAGAGGTTCAACTGCTGCAGAGAGGCGGGTAGCGTAATAGGGATGCTGCCCATCAGTTGGTTGTTATTGAGGCGCAAGGTCACCAGACGGGTGAGGTTGCCCAGTTGCAACGGGATGGTACCCGTCAGACTATTGTAGGCCAGGTTCAAGCTCTGCAGTGTGACGAGATTGCCCAATGTATCCGGGATGCCACCCGTCAGGGTGTTGCTGTAGAGGTTCAAGCTCTGCAGAGTACGGGTGAGGTTGCCCAGGGCAGCAGGGATGCTGCCCATGAGTTGGTTGTCGGAGAGGTGCAACTGCTGCAGAGAGGCGGGTAGAGTAATCGGGATGGTGCCCGTCAGTTCGTTGTTGTTGAGATGCAACTGCTGCAGAGAGGCGGGTAGAGTAATAGGGATGTTGCCCGTCAGTTCGTTGTCGGAGAGGTGCAACTGCTGCAGAGAAGCGGGTAGAGTAGCAGGGATGTTGCCCGTCAGTTCGTTGTCGGAGAGGTGCAACTGCTGCAGAGATGGTAGAGTAGCAGGGATGTTGCCCGTCAGTTCGTTGTCGTTGAGATGCAACTCCCGCAGAGAGGCGGGTAGCGTAATAGGGATGTTGCCTGTCAGTCGGTTGTCGTTGAGGTGCAACTCCCGCAGAGAGGGTAGAGTAGTAGGGATGTTGCCCGTCAGGTCGTTGTCGTTGAGGTGCAACTCCCGCAGAGAGGCGGGTAGAGTAATAGGGATGTTGCCCGTCAGGTCGTTGTCGTTGAGGTGCAACTGCTGCAGAGAAGCGGGTAGAGTAGTAGGGATGTTGCCCGTCAGTTCATTGTTGTTGAGGTGCAACTCCCTCAGAGCGGCGGATAGAGTAATAGGGATGTTGCCCGTCAGACGGTTGTCGTTGAGCTTCAACTGCCACAGACCGGAGGGTAGAGTAATAGGGATGTTGCCCGTCAGTTGGTTGTTGTTGAGGTTCAATTGCAACAGATGGTCGCCCAGTTGAGTCGGGATGTTGCCCGTCAGTTGGTTGTTGTGTAGGTCCGCTACAGTCCCCCCTAACCCGGTACTGGTGGGTAATTTAGGGAGGGGGCCTGTGAGTTGGTTGTTGTGGAGGCTCAAGTTCGCCATGCTGCTGATGTTGACTAGTTCAGAAGGGATGGGGCCTGTCAGTTGGTTGTTGTGGAGCCACAACACTATCAGCTGGGAGAGGTCGCCCAGTACAGCAGGGATGGTGCCCGTGAGTTGGTTGTCGTTGAGGTACAAGTACCCCAGACTGGTGAAGTTGCCTAGTTCAGTAGGGATGGTGCCTGTGAGTTGGTTGTTTTCGAGCCGCAAGGACGTCAGATTGGAGAGGTTGGCTAGTTCAGCAGGGATAGTACCTGTCAGTTGGTTGTTGTAGAGCCACAAATCTAGCAGAGGAGTATTGGACATGTAGCCTAGGGCAGGAGGGATGTGGCCCTTGAGAGGTCGATTGAGGCGCTTCACGGGATTTCTTTGTATCTCTAGTCCAGGGACTAGCCTTAACGTGAAGTCTAAGGGGGGACCTGCATTGATAATGAGGCCGGTCCAGGTATCCATATTGCGCGTTGTAGACCAATTCAGTACGTCGTTGTTGGGACCTTGTAGGGCAGCCTGGGAGGTCAGGAGTGCCTTGCATACCTCGGTTCGGAGGATAGCTGCCGTGGAACCTGGCGTCGATGGATTCGGTATGAGGTGATTAGGAATCTGAACGCCATCAGGACGACTTCTTTGTCCAGCCGCACAGGGAGTCGCATAATACTCCGGCTCATCCGACGAGTATGTGTCCTGTGCGGCTACGGGTGGGCCGGTGCTGGTCATCAAGGCGGTTAAGGCGATGGCGGCACAGAGGACGCAGAGAGCTAGTAGGAGGGTCCGGGCTGAGAGGCATGGTTTCATCTTGCCCCTCCCCCCCCCCCCCCCCCCATTATATAATATATAATGGACATACGTCCTCGCCTCTCGCCCGCAACATGCGAGGGGTCATCCGCCATGGTTGCACTGTCTGAGAGAATCTGATGATTACTCATAATCGCATCTCCGTGTCTGGACAGATAACGTTCTGTAAACTGATTTGGAATATATCACACAACCGAACTAGCTGCAAGTACGGATATACAGTAAAGGCTCAAGGTGAAGCCCCCAGCAGAGGAATGAGGACGCCCCCCTTCTCATGCTAGATTGACAATTCGTAAGCCCAAACCCTGATTCAGATAACAAGATTATCCAAATTCTGTTACACCGCCGGATTCAGCAGCCGCACCAGTTCGTCGTGAATCGTGCCGCCACTGGCTATTACCCCTCTGCCGTACAGAGGATCGCCCCCCTGCCAGTCGCTAATGCGACCCCCAGCCCCTTGTATGATCGGCACCAACGCAGCCCGGTCCCATAAATTCATCACCGGATCCGTCATCACATCCGCACCACCGACCGCCACCAGGTAATAACCATGACAATCCCCCCATGTATGGTAACGCCTAACCCGCCGTACAACTGCCTCAAATGCAGGCCCGTTCTGATACTCTGCAACGCTGTAATGGCTGGTCGTCAGAAAGACAGCATCCGCAATGCTTGGGCAGGCCCGCACCCGCACGGGCTCGCCGTTCAGCCAAGCTGTCTTCCCATCACCGATGAGCAGGTCCTGCACGAGCGGCTGATGGATGGCTCCTAGCAGTGCCTGGCCTTCATGCATCAGGGCAATCAATGTGCCAAACAGATAGCTGTGGCTGATGAAATTCTTCGTCCCGTCAATGGGATCCAACACCCATTGGAACGGGGCGTCCGGCTGGTGATGACCGAACTCTTCTCCCAGAATGCCATGGGCCGGATAACGTTCGCTGATCAGCTCTCGCAGACGCGCCTCCGCCTGTCTGTCGGCCACCGTTACCGGCGACTCATCGGCTTTGCGGTCCACTGCATAGCCACTGCGGAAGTAGTGCCGGATGATCGCCCCGCTCTCCTCGGCTAGGGTACGGATAAACTCGATCAGTGTATTGTGTTCAGATGAAGACAAGATAGTTGTGGACATGGTGGACAAAGAGTTGTGGATATGAAAAAGATCAGAGAAAATACTAGATAGATTATGATAACATCTTTTCACCCGTTTGTCACATCCAAATTTGCGAAATTATCTACCCGGAGGATCGCATGTCTGTTCTTGACAAATTCAAGCTCACTGACCGCATCGCCCTCGTCACAGGCGGCAACCGGGGGCTGGGCAAGCAGATGGCCCGAGCCCTAGCAGAGGCCGGCGCATCCGTCGCCCTCACCAGCAGAGATCAAGCACGGGCAGAGGCTGCTGCTCTGGATATCATGCAGACGAACAGCCTCGTCGTTTCTGACGATAGCGTGCGCGGCTATGCCTGTGATGTCAGCGATATGGCCCAGGTAGCCCAAACCGTGCAGCGAGTCATCACCGACTTCGGTGGCCTACATATCATCATCAACAACGCCGGCATCAACATCCGCGGCCCGATTGATGAGCTCCAGCCCGAGGCGTTTCAACAGGTGATCGCGACAAACGTCAGTGGTGTGTGGAACGTCTGTCGTGCTGTCGCCAGGCACCTGAAAGCCCAGGGGTACGGGCGGGTCATCAACATCGGCTCCACACTTTCTATCATCGCCCTAGCCGACCGCACACCTTACGCCTCCAGCAAAGGGGCTGTCTGGCAGCTGACCCGTGCCCTGGCCCTGGAATGGGCCCCCTATGGCATTACTGTCAACGCCATGCTTCCTGGCCCCTTCGCTACGGAAATGAACACATCTCTGCTAGATGACCCGGAAACCTACAAAGAGTTCATCGCTAAAATCCCTCTCGGTCGTTGGGGAGAACTGGACGAAATCGGGGGGCTGGCTGTCTTTCTCGCCAGCGATGCATCCAGCTTCATGACCGGGGCCGGGATCACCATTGATGGCGGTTGGACGGTGCATTGAAGATTGGGCCGGTGGCCGCCGCGTGGACCTCTCAGCACCTCTATCCGCCTATGAAACACAAAATCAGCATCTACATGGCCAAAAGTCGTAGAAGCAACTGAAGCAACTGCGAAATCTCAACCTTATCCCAGACAGCGAGAGCAACAAAACCAACGAGTAGCCACAGCCGCAGCACTCGTATATCGGACTTGACGCCGGCTATATCTAGACGTAGATCCGACTCCACAGCTTGGACGTCAGTCTTCGTGGCCCAACGCTTATCAGACTCCTGTATCTGACAGGTCATGCTCAGGTTGAATTTTTTCCGCTAGATATTCAATAAAGACAAGTGCTTGCCTATATAATTCTATAATCTCTTGCAGTGTCTTCTCAACAGAGGCGTTTGCAAAGTTCTCATGGACCAATCGGTTTCTCTCATCACCTAATTGTAGAAACGATTTACAACCTTGTGCTAATGAAGAGTCGTCCCTTATCTCTTTTGATACCCGATTCTTGAAATCCTCGCCAAAAAGTCCCAAAAACTGGTTCGCATTATTCCCCTTCCAGTTAAAGTATGTGTGATACTGACGCTTTATCGCTTTATTCTTAATGAAACTCTCTACTTGTTCTGAATGGGTGCTCGCTGCGAGCCGAGAAACGGCATCAATAATTTGGTATTCAAAAAAACTAGCAATGCTCAACACCAATACTTTACGAAATTCGTCATCTCTGTCAACTTTAAGTGAAATTTCATTATGTGTTTCAAAAAACGCCTTGATTTCCTCATGACGCGCAATCAGTACATCAATAATGGTCGTCATCTGTCAGTTCATTCGCAGCTCTTTAGAAATCAATATCTTTTTAGCCCGTCTCAACCTAGTCTGTACTTTATCTGTGTTCGTGCTTTTTGTGCTGGCAGCATCCAAGAAATCAGGGTCTTTCTTCAGTTCCTCAATTTTATCTTTACAGACCGAGTACACACTGCCTGTTCTGTCTTTATATCCAGATTCACCGGCAGCCAAAAATACTGATTCAAAGATAGAGATGTTCAATTTTCTTGTTGTGGTACCGAACCTTGTTTTGGTACCGAATATCCCCGTAGGAAAGTCATGACATATATCCAGAAAAGCGGAGAATATCTTTTCTAACAATTGGATTTCTTCATCCGATGCATCCTGCATGTCTTTGGCAAATTTGTTCAGAAATCGTGTCATTGACGGAGCATAGCGATCACTGCAGGTGAGCATGGCAAAGCCCCTGAGTAGAATTTCAACATCTCTCATCCGCAGGTCAGGCTGCGATGTAGCAATGAGATTGCGCCATCGTTCATCTCTGTTAGCCTGCAAAACCATCGTCATGAAAGCAGAAGGATATAAACTAATCCGAATCTCTTGAGGAGTCAGGTTCAGCCCTCCCGTGTTTAAGCGATTGAAAATCTCAAACACTGATGAATCATCTTCTTGAGGGAAATTCTGCTTAATAAAGACACAGCGAATCGTTCTTAAGTCAAGTGTAGTCTGGAGATCGCCCAATGTATGATAATTGAGCCCATGTAGTTTATTTATTTCCTGTGGTAATCTACTCGGTAATTTTAGATTAAATTTGGAAAAATAAGAATCATCCGAGAAAATCTCTGAAGGGATATGGCCCTCTCGGTCAAAAATTTCTCTGAGGTCATTTCTTTTATCAGCCAACGGAAACCGCATCTTTAAGAAGTAATATAAAGACATTAACCGCTGCTGCCCATCAATGACTAAATATTTATTTCTTGCTTGTTCATATAAAAAGAGCTGGGGAATGGGAAGACCAAGGATACTTGACTCAATCAGTTTTGAGGCACGGCTCATATCCCATACATAATTTCTTTGAAAAACGGGTATTTTGAAAATCCCCTGATCAATGAAATCTACGATAGTTTTTACGTTAAAATCATTGGGACTAGAGGTGATATCATATTCTTGGAACGAAAGGCCCTCATCTTCGATTTCACCTTCGTCAACTGTTTCAATAAACTCTGGAATTTGTGACATGGAGAATCTCCTCAACGTATCATGACCTATACCAGCATCAGGGCAGACAGACAAACACACTCTACCCTCTAGGGCGAGAGACTGTCACTTTTTTGCCCATAGAGAGGAAATGAAACACCAATGACCAGGCTACTGCAGTTAGGCAAACAGAGGTGTCATCTGCTTCTCTGCGCTCATCGCTTCCATCTCTTCAGCGCTGGGGCCACTGCCATCAAAGCGGCTGGCCGCGTCTAACACGTTGGGCAGAAGGTGGATGTCGCCGGGGGTGTTGAGGAACAGATCCCCTTGGGCTAAAATCCAATGAACAGCCCTGTCAATGTCCGCCTGCTCTTCCAGAGGCTGATACCAAGTGGAGCGGTTCTGGGGCGTCGTGCCCCATGGCCCCCGCAACAGAGATTTAATTGTCTGTACAGCGATGCCCCGTGCCCGTGCCAAGCTGACAACCCGCCCGAAATCCTGAGCGTATTGGTGGTTCCGCTTCATCTGCATGTTCCAAGGCAGCAGGATCGAATCGAAATCAAACACTTGCAGGCTGCGGTAATGGAATGCTGCAATCTTCAGCCCATGACCGGTCACACCGATGTGCTTGACGATCCCCTGATCTCGGGCCTCTTTGGCAGCCTCCAAGGCCCCGTTCTCTCCCAAAGCCGTATCCCACTCGTCCGGGTGGCCCAGATTATGAAGCTGCAGCAGGTCTAGGTTGTCCACCCGCATCCGTTCCAAAGAGCGGTGGATTTCGACTTTGGCCTCTGCATATGTGCGCGCAGCGGTCTTCGTCGCCAGGAAGAACTGATCCCGGTACGTTTCCAGCCAAGGACCGAGCCGGACTTCCGCTTCGCCGTAGCCGGCCGCGGTGTCAATGTGATTGACGCCGTACGTTAGAAGCAGTTCCATGGTGCGGTCGGCTTCTGCCTGTGTCACTCGGCTGAAGGCTGCCGCGCCAAAGAGCGTAACAGTGCTTTGATGGCCTGTACGGCCAAAGGGGCGTTTCAGTATCATTGTTTCTTCTCCTGAACTGTCGGTGCCGCAATGGCGTATTTATTCCTCTAGGGCAAGCATGGCGGTTGAGGCGGCTGCCTGGGCCGCGGCATAGACGAGCTGCAGCGGTGTATCTGTGGCCGCAGCCAACCGCCGACACTCCTCAAATTCCGGTTTGGCCCCCAATACCTGTCCATCCACCCTCTTCAATTTCACTTGCACTGGCCCGTAGGGCGTTTCCACATGGCCCATCTCCCGGTGCGCGATGTGCCTCCGCACTGGGTAGACCCGCACCCCTAGGGTGGTCGTCTCTTGGAGGACCAGCCGGGCCAGGGCGTGTTCGTCAGCTTCCCTGGCCAGAACGCTTAACAATATGCCCGGACGTCCCTTCTTCATACTGATGGCCGTGGTCCACACGTCCAGAGCAGCGGCATCAAACAGCCGTTGTTGCAGCGGTCCGTACAGTTCCGGGTTCATGTCATCAATATTTGTTTCAATGATCACCAGAGAATCGGGCGCAAAGTCTGGTTGCTGTTTCTGTTCCTCGCCTATCCACAGTCTCGCCACATTGGGCCAGTCGAACACCTTCTGGCCTGCGCCGTAACCGATGCGCTGTAAACGCATCAATGGCTGGCGAAACTCTGCCAGCTCTGCCAGCAGGGCCGCGCCGGTAGGTGTCACCAGCTCACCAGGGCCAGGCGCGGGGACTGTAGGCGCGGCGCACGCGGCCAACAGTCCTAGGGTAGCCGGTGCGGGTATAGGAATCTGTCCATGCATGGAGCCAGTCCAACCGCAGCCGAGAGGCAAAGCAGAAGCATACAACCCCTGGATCCCTAAGGCCTCCAAGCCAGCGCAGACACCGACGATATCGACAATTGCGTCCAGCGCGCCTACTTCATGAAAATGGATGGCGTCAGGTGTGGTGTCGTGAATGTGTGCTTCCGCTGCAGCCAAGCCCGTAAACACAGCGATTGCTCGCTGTTTTACAGGGCTGGACAGCCTAGCAGCTTCAATGATCTCCTGCACATCTTGTAGGCCTCTTGCTGTTGGTCCGTGTGTATGGCCTGCGGCCACATCCACAGTGACGAGAAGTGCCCGCAGGGGGCCCCGCCTGACCGTCTGCGCGCAAACCCGCCAACTGCCAGTCGGTAGATGCAGTGCCTCTACCGTGGCCCGCAGCCCCTCTAGGGGCCAGCCCACATCCAGCAGACAGCCGAGGAACATATCACCGGAGATACCGGAAGGAGTATCAAGATAGGCGAGAGACATAAAACAGCAAAACTCCAGTGGCGAGTTGTTACGACATCAACTCTGCTACAGGAATCAGCGCACTGGATTGCGCTGCCTCAGCGGAGCTGGGGTGCGATGCACACGTTATGACAGCACTGGCGCGCTGCAAGCCCCCACTGCGGAAGCCGGCCAGGTCCAGGGTAACAAAACGGTAGCCAGCAGCTTTGATGCCGTCAACGATCTGCTGATGATGAGCAATGACCGTCGGGAAATCCTGCGGCAGCACTTCAAGGCGAGCACTCTCCCCATGATGACGCACCCGGAACTGACGCAGCCCTAACGCCACCAGTACATCCTCCGCGGCTTCGATCTGACGCAATAGCTCCGGCATAATGGGCGTACCATGAGGCACCCGGGACGATAGACAGGCCATGGCCGGCTTGTCCCACACAGGCAAGCCTAGGTGTCTGGCAATGGCCCGCACCTCCGATTTTGTGATGCCCACTTCCACAAGTGGAGAGCGCACACCCTGTTCCCGGGCCGCGCTTATGCCAGGACGCACATCACCCAAATCACTGACATTTGTCCCATCACAGACAACACCCCACTCTTCCGCCACGAGAACTTCCTTCAAGCGGTTGTGTAGTTCAGATTTGCAGAAGTAACAGCGGTTGTTGGGATTGGCAGCATAGTTCGGATCCAGATACTCGTGTGTTTCCACCAACCGATAGGGCACGCCGATCACCTCCGCCAGTTCGATAGCATCCCGCATCTCCCGAGCTGGATAGCTAGGAGAAACACCGATACAGGCCATCGCCCCCTGCCGAGGCCCCTTGTCTGCATAGGGTGTGTCGGCCAACTGTGATGCGCCCAACTGCTCGTAGGCGACAGCCATAACCAATGCACTGTCTACCCCGCCGGAATAGGCCACCAACACGGAGCCACATGCCCGCAAGGTTGAGCGTAAATGCTCCAATTTGGCCGCAGTCTCCGCTGTGAGGTCGGGCAGAGCCTCGCTCGTCTTTGATTCTCTCATAGTCACGATTCCTTTGCAAGGAGGTTTCACGATTTTGATCAGGATGCAAGGGGGATCAGGAAGAAGATCATGCTCCCTCAACTCCAGATCGAATTTTGCTGTTAATTAGGGCCGCCAAATGGCCGGCCCCGAATCCATTGTCGATATTCACCACTGCGATGCCGGAAGCACAGCTGTTGAGCATGGCCAACAATGCCGCTATCCCCCCAAAGCTCGCGCCATAACCGACACTCGTAGGCACCGCGATCAGCGGGGCGTTCGTCAAGCCGCCCACCACTGATGCCAGCGCGCCTTCCATGCCAGCCACGACAACCACTACATTCGCCTGCTGCAAGGCGTGAAGGTGGGGAAACAGCCGCTGCAGGCCTGCCACACCCACATCTGTAATGGTACAGGGTTCATGCCCCATCAGCCGCAAGGTCAGGGCAGCCTCCTCCAGAACCGGCAGATCGCTTGTCCCAGCACAGACTAAGACGACTCCCTCCTGTGGATTTGCCTGCGGTTCCCGTTCCATCCACAAACAGCGGGCCTGCCCATGCCATTGCAGATCCGGCACCTGTTTCTGAGCTGCGGCGAACTGTGCTTGCGTGGCCCGGGTGCCCAATATACGCGGTGAGTGTTCGGCCAGACGTTCAGCGATCAAGGCCACCTGCCCCTCAGTCTTGCCCTCACAGTATATCACTTCCGGGAAACCTGTACGTAAGGCCCGGTGATGATCCAGGGTTGCCACGCCTTCCAAGGCCTCAAATGGCAGGGTCCGCAGTCGCTCTAGGGCCTCGTCCACCGCCATGTCACCGCCAGCCACAGCAGACAACAGAGCAGCCAAATGTGTTTCATTCATTTGAAAAACCAGTGGGCAATGTCCAGGAAACCCCAGAATGGAGAGATAGCAGCTTCTTTCCAGCAGTCGATTGCCCAGGGCCGGCCACTGCAGCAGATTGAGAATACACGGCGGGCATGTCTACCAGGCACACGCGCATGCGCCTACAAAGGGATAAGCCGCTTCTCTGCTGTTAGCCCCCCCCAAGCCGGCGCAACTGGAGAAGCACATCGATCAGGTTTATATCATCAAGGAAAGCCAGAACCAGCACGCCGACGAATAGCCAGATACGCAACACGCGTATATCAGACCGCACATCCGCCACGTCTTCCTTCGTAGCCAGCCGCTTATCAGACTCGCTGACTTGGACTTCAAGCTTCGCGACCCGTTCCCTATCCTGCGCCTGTGCCGCCGTCACCGCCTACACCTCTTCCCTAGTTGCCCAATCCGTCCTAGTTTCCACTGTCATGCCTCTCCCTTGTCTGAAATAGCGTACCGACCTATACTCTCTCACAACTGCCAAGCAAAAGCAAGAGCACCTGCCGAGAGTTCCTCTTTGTTCGATCCCCCGGTTGATGCCGCCGGGGGATTGGTTCGTTCTTTCAAAGGCACACATTCCGACCCCACGCGTGCCCATCCACGGATCTGCCGCAGAACAGGGGGAAAAGAACACCTGTTGATATTCCCCCAATGCAGTACATCAACGATAGACATGCGGCCCGAAGTCGGCCTCGTAAAATGGACTGACCATCCGTCCCGGCGGGACTAGCGCGTCGATCTGCTGGCGGTCCTCGTCGCTGATCACCACATCCAACGCGCCGAGATTGTCCTCTAGCTGCTCCATGGTGCGCGGGCCGATGATGGGGCTGGTAATGCCCGGCTGTTGGACACACCAAGCCAGCACGAATTGCGACATTGTGCAACCTTTGGCTGCCGCCAGCGGTTGCAACCCTTCAATGATATCGTAGATATCCTCGTTTTTGCGCCAGGCCAAGCGTGGATTGTCCTCTGTATTGGCGTAGCGTCCTCCCGCCGGTGCAGGGTTCTCACGGGTGTACTTGCCTGTAAGAAGCCCACCGGCCAGAGGGCTCCACGGGATCAGACCGATGCCGTATGTCTGGGCCATGGGGAGCAGCTCCCGTTCAATGCGCCGGTCCAGAATATGATAGGGCGGCTGCTCGGAGACAAAACGGTTCAGCCCCAGCTCCTTCGCCACCCACAAAGACTCCACGACCTGCCAAGCGGCGAATGTACTGCTGCCGATGTAGCGCACCTTCCCTGCCCGCACCAAGTCGTCCAGGGCCCGCAAGGTTTCATCAATTGCCGTGTCCGCGCGGGGCCGGTGGATCTGGTAGATGTCAATGTAATCTGTCTGTAACCGTTTCAGGCTGGCTTCACATTGTTCAATGATGTGGCGGCGGCTACTGCCCGCCGCATTGGGGTCGTCATCGTCCATACGGCCATGGACTTTCGTCGCCAATACCACAAGGCTGCGCTTACCATTGCGCTTCAAGGCCTCGCCGGTGATTTCCTCACTACGGCCCCGGCTATAGACGTTCGCTGTGTCCAGAAAATTGATACCTGCGTCCAGCGTCCGCTCAATGATCGCGTAGGAATCGTCCGGCGTTGTGCGTTGTCCGAAGTTCATACAGCCCAAACAGAGGGGACTGACTTTCATGCCTGTGCGTCCAAAATTGCGGTATTCCATCAGGGGATCCTTTATCATAGGGTAACAGATAGTGTAGTCTACAATGTGCCTACTGTCTACAGTGTACCGATGTTTCAGAATGATGTAAAATTGGCCCTGAAGCGATTGATCTCTAGCCAGTGAAGTTGCACAGGTACAACGAGTGAAAAATGACAGACTTTGTTGCGGTTGAGGCACTGCGGAAGACCCTTCTCCGCATTGATGGAAAGGGCTATAAAGCCTATAAAGACATTCTCGGGACCTACCGCTTTCCTGCTTTCGTTCTGGCGGTCGAATATGTACAGGCAGATCCTTTTGCTCCACCTAGCCGGCTGCGAGTGGTTGTCCCGCCTGCGGTCGCGGCTCTGGAAGCACGGCTGTACGCCAATACCAGCCGAGCCGTAGGCATCAGTTGCTTTCTCGCCAGAGCATTTGCCCGCCAGGCACAGGAGCTGTCTCGGCAAGAGGAGCACTCTGCCCCACGCAGCCATGGGCCCGCGCAATTTCCTTGGCGAATTGAAGAGCCTGGCCAGCAGGTTCTCGCCAACACCGCCGTGCAGATCCAGACAGATGGAACGGTCGAAGCCCGTTTTTCGGTCAGTCTCCCTGCCCAAGGGCGGCGAGTGCTCGGACGGCAGGCCGCGGCCCTATTGACAAAAAACCTACCGCAGCTCGTCAGCAGTCTCTATACCGCCAACCATCATGCCGATGCCCTGTGGCTGCATGCGGCCACGAATGAGGATGCGGACACGCTGCGGTCAATGCTGGCCGAACAAGGGCTGGTCGCCTTCATCGCCGATGATGCTCGGCTGGCCCGGGCCAGCGGTGTCGACGACCGCCCCCTAAAGGCTGCAGCAGAGACCCTGCCATTGGCTCACCATGAAGCAACGCCTGCTGTCGTGCCTTTCCAGTCCCCGGACAGCCTACGCGTGACTTTTGCACTGCCCCACGCGGGCAAAGTGACAGGCATGGGTATTCCCGCCGGAGTGACGCTCATGGTCGGTGGTGGCTATCACGGCAAATCAACATTGCTGCGGGCGATTGAACGGGGTGTTTACAACCACCGCCCTGGCGACGGACGCGAACAGGTGGTCAGTGTCAAAGATTTGGTGAAGATTCGCGCAGAAGATGGACGTTCTGTCAGCGGCGTTGATATTTCACCCTTGATCAATCATCTGCCCCTAGGCCAATCTACCCGCTGCTTTTCCAGTGGAAATGCAAGCGGCTCCACCAGCCAGGCCGCGGCCATTGTCGAAGCCCTAGAGGCCGGGGCCAGCGGCCTGCTCATTGATGAGGATACGGCAGCCACCAATTTTATGATCCGGGATGCCCGCATGCAGACGTTGGTGCCAAAAGAACAAGAACCGATTACTTCGTTCATAGACAGGGTGCGGCACTTATGGACCCAGCACGGCATCAGCACCATTCTCGTCATCGGCGGCAGTGGAGACTATCTGGATGTGGCCGATACAGTGATTGCCATGCAGACATTCCAGCCTCACGACGTGACAGAACAGGCCAGGACGGTCGCCGCCATGCATCCTAGCAGACGAACTGCAGAAGCAGACGGCCCGTTCTCTGCCAATCTTCTCCGCCGCCCACAGCCCCATTCTGTCAACCCATCAAAAGGCCGGCGACCAGTGAATCTTAAAACAAGAGACAGACAGACCATTCAGTTCGGCACAGAAACTATCGATCTGTCGGCCGTGGAACAGATCATCGCCTGGCCACAGACCCGGGCCATCGCTGCGGCCCTGGCCTACGCGCGCCAGGAATATATGGACGGACAGCGGTCCCTGGCAGAGATTCTTGAGCTCGTGCTGACCGATATTGAGCGGAAAGGGCTGGATGTACTGGATAGTCGCCGCATGGGGGACTTCGCCTACTTCCGCGGCCACGAGCTTGCCGCAGCACTCAACCGCCTACGGACACTCAAAACATAAGACCGAAGGAGCGATGACACATTTATTAGCCGATGTGCGCGTAGCGCCTGCTCGTCCACGGGTCACTCAGATGGGATACATCTGCCTGTTGCAGGATCTCCCAGCTACTACCGTTACGTTGCAGGGTGAAGATACTGCACAAGGGCACATTGATCGGATCCTGGAGACCGGTCAGCCCGCGGACGATGCCGACAACCGGGGCGGCATGGGTGACCAAAAGCAAATTTTCGTTCGGATAACGGACAGTCAAGGCCTGGACTGCAGCGACGGCCCGTTTGTAGCCATCCCCCGTCTCCTCCGGATAGGAGAGCCTACCGACCGGGCTGTAATTTTCGTTGATGCGAGGGAAACGCTGCGCCCGTTCCGTCTCCGACAAGAAGGCCGGCCTCTCCTGCCCCGTTGACAGGATCTCACCGAGGCCCGGCTCCGCATAAATCGGCAGGCCCAACGCATCAGCGATGTGGGCAGCGGTCTGGATTGTACGTAGAAATGGAGAGGCGAAGATGCGGTCGATTTTCAGTGCTCTCTCTGTCGAGATGTTGGGCCCATCCCGCAGGCTGCGGCCAAGCTCCTGGGCTTGAATCTCCCCATCCGGGGACAAGGCCGGATCAAATGGACGTTCCGCGCTTCGGGCCCAACCAGGATTCTGAAAATCCTCCCGATTCCCATGACGCACAATCCAGATTCGTTGGCTCACGTCATCTCCTTATTCTTGAACCAATGACCCCCAGCCATAAATTATGGTGTGGAGGAAAAAAATCTATCTGTTCACCTACTATATCACAATCCGGCGAAGACTGTGTACTTGGCCAAGTACAGCCTGTGACCAGCGGCTAGTTCCTGCCGTTACTAGCCATAGATGGGCCGGCTGACAGAAATCGTTGTCTTTGCTATACTGATTGCCAAGATGTTGAAAAGCGCGCAACAAAAACCAGATCTACCCTGATCCGACCGGCATCCCGATGGCTTATACATTCACTGACCACTACCGCACAGTGCGGCTGTTCCTACGAGTCAATGCTGTCCTCATCGGCCTGGGGCTAGGCCTGCTGCTGCTCATCTACCCTCAGGATTGGCTCACCGCAGCCGGTATCTCCCTCGGTTCAGCCTGGACAGCCCGCCTCGGTGGCGGTGCTCTGATTGGCCTCGGCATCTGCCTCTTATCGGCCTCAACCGAAGTGGACTTGCGCCCAGCCGCACTCCTAGCAGCAGTCATTAGCAATGCCGCGATTGCCATCAGTCTGTTAATCGCCTATTTTGAAGGCGCATTGAACACCTTGCACCCAGTAGGAGCAGTCGGCATCCTAGCTGTTTTCACACTCTGCCTGCTGACAGCCGTCTTGCCGATCCCTTACCTACGCCTGCAATCGCAGCGTTCTCGGCTTTAGACACTCTGCAAGAGAGGAACTGCGTCCCCTCGCATCTTCGGAGGTACGAACATGCGCTTCTTGAAGAAGATTTTTGCTAAGAGACCTGATGGAGAACAACTGGCAAGCGCGCCTGCTATGGCCGACTATGGACAGATCGATCTTCTGCAACGCTTCCAGCACCCACGCCCGCTAGATGACGAGCGCAGCCAGAGGAGATGGGAGCAGATCCTCCCCCATACCTACGACCAACAGATCCGCGTGTTTCTCAATGCCGGCTGGCTGGAGAAGACCAACGCTGGATATACGACTACGCCTGCCGCTAGTCCGGCCCTACGGCACTATGCACAACGCCAAGCAGAAGAACGGGCCCACGTCATGGCCGCCGTGCGCCATGCACTCACCCAACGGGATACCAGTGAGGCTCTGGCCCTACGACGACGATACGAGGCCGCGCAACCCCTCGGAAAAGCCGCTTGGAGCGGTCCCGAGCCACAGTTGAGCCACAGTGCCTTGACCCGGCGTATCCTTTTTCTGGATCACTGGCTGCTTGATGGCTTGCAGGCAGAGACGGAGCAATGGCTGAAATTATACGCTGCGGAGCAACATCTCTGGAGTACGCGCTGGCACGTGGAGCCAGAAGATAGCTTGCCAGCGAGTGCCGCTGAACTTGGCGCAGGGCCCCTCAGCGCGTCAGAAGCGGCCTACTGGCGTTCCTATGGCTTAGTTCTCTATGTGGAAAATCAGGAGACATGGCAGCGTTGCAAAGGCGGCGACCACGTGCGACGCATTGCCCTGCAAGGGCCACACGATACCTATACATGTGACTACTGCCGAAAGTTTTACGGTGAGCAGTATCTAATCGCACGTACGCCGGAACTTCCACATAGGGAGTGCAGTTCGCCTGTTGGTTGCCGCTGTGAGTACGTACCCGTTCTGGATACATATGATAGCTAGGCCGCTGATATTGCCCATGGGCAATACCTCAAACTCCTTACATCAGCAAAACTTGACCACTCAAACAAAATACGATACCCTTATCTTTGATATTCAAACAGATCAATCGAAAGTGAACCTGATGAGTTACGATGGCCGACACTTTCAAGTCCAGATCGGAGAAGTAACACGCGACCTGCCTCTCTTTCAGGTCGCGCCCGCTGTGAATATCGCCATTTTCAATATGCTAGGCGATACGGAAATCGTCGAGACTGCGGCCCGGCTATTGGCACAAAAGATGCCGCCAGATGCTGACGTACTTCTGGTGCCGGAGGTGAAAGCAGTGCCTTTGGGCCATGCGCTATCGGTTGCCAGCGGTCTGCCGCTTGTCATTGTACGCAAAATCCGTAAACCTTATATGGTAAATTGCCTAGAAACCGAAGTGGTAAGCATCACCACCGGTGAGCCGCAAACCCTATACATTGATGGCAAAGACCGATCTCTGATTTGGAAGAAACGTGTACTGCTGGTAGATGATGTCATCAGTACCGGCAGTACATTGAAAGGGCTACGCTCTCTGGCTGAAGCGGCCGGCGCGCAGGTTGCCGCTGAAATGGCTGTCTTTACCGAAGGGAGTACCGACGCCTGGCCCCACGTAATTGCTCTGGGAAATCTACCGATTTTCACTGATTGACCCGAACAATGATTCTGACTGAACAGTTGGCCCGAGTTGAAGAACGCTTTGAAAAGTTGAATCGCCTGATGGCCGACCCGGACGTGCTGGCCGATTATACACGCATGTTTGAACTGGCCCAGGAGCGCAGCACCCTAGAAGAGATCGTTGACACCTTCCGGCATTATCAGGACCTGCAGCATCAGTTGGCCGACAGCCGAGTACTCCTAGATGAGACTGAAGATCCGGAACTTCTACAACTAGCAGAATTGGAGATCTCCGAACTTTCTAGGCAGGAAACGACCCTAGAAGATGAATTGCGCCGCATGCTCCTGCCAAAAGATATCAATGATGACAAAAATGTGATCCTCGAAATCCGCGCCGGGGCCGGCGGGGATGAGGCCGGCCTGTTCGCTGCCGACCTGTTACGCATGTATACCCGCTGGGCCGAAGACCACAAATTCCAGACTTCCATTATGAGTATCAACGAAACTGGCGTCGGTGGCCTCAAAGAAGTGATCCTCGAAGTGCGGGGAACCGGGACCTACAGCCGCTTGAAGTACGAATCAGGCGTTCACCGAGTACAACGAGTGCCGACCACAGAAAGCCAGGGGCGAGTCCACACCAGTACAGCTACAGTCGCTGTCCTGCCAGAGGCCGACGACGTAGAGATCGACATCAACCCCCATGACGTGAAGACCGCTGTCTTTCGCAGTAGTGGTCCCGGCGGGCAAAGTGTCAATACAACCGATTCGGCTGTACGTCTTACACACGTACCGACCGGCATTGTCATCAGTTGCCAAGACGAAAAGAGCCAACTACAGAACCGGCTCAAGGCCATGCGTATCCTTAAAACGAAGCTATATGACATGGAAATACAGCGGCAGAGAGAGGATCTAGGTGCGACCCGGCGCAGTCAGGTAGGATCTGGAGATCGGAGCGAGAAGATCCGTACCTATAACTTCCCCCAGAGCCGGGTGACCGACCACCGCATCAACAAAACTGTCTTTCGCTTAGATGCGGTCCTAGACGGTGATTTGAACGAATTTATCAAAGAACTGGCCGCGTTTGACCAGACCCAACGCTTGCAAGCCATGGGAACACCAGTGACCAGTAACCAGTGAAACAGCAACTGCAGGTACAGGCCTCTGCAATTGCAGACGAACACCTTCCGATACACTGCCAACAGGATGGCTGGTCCGCAGAAATCCCCCGATTGGTCGAACAACCAATCAATTGGATTTTGACACCAGGCACGACCGTTGGCCGGGCCTTGGTCTCGGCTACGCAACGGCTGAGTGAAGCAGGCTGTGATTTGGCGCGCCTAGATTCTCAGGTGCTGTTGGCACATGTCCTGCAGCAGGAGCGCAGCTGGCTCTTCGCGCATCATGACCATGAACTGAAGCCTGAGACCTGTCAACGGTATACAGAGCTTGTTGCCCGGCGTATGCGGCGGGAACCAGTCGCTTATCTGTTAGGACGCAAGGATTTTTACGGCCTGGGATTTGTCGTGGACCGACGGGTACTGATTCCGCGCCCGGAAACAGAGCTATTGGTCGACCTGGTGCTGGCGCAGATCAACGACCGTCCCCAGAATCAGGTGGTGGTGGCCGATGTAGGCACTGGCAGCGGGGCCATTGCCGTGACAGTTGCCTTTCACGCCAAGGAGGCCAAGGTCTATGGCCTTGATATCAGCCGGGACGCGCTCAATGTGGCAGAGGAGAACAGCCGGCTCCTTACACCGGGCTATGGGCCAGAATTTCTGGAAGGAGATCTTTTGTGCGCGCTGCCGCAACCAGCTGATGTGATTGTCGCCAATCTTCCGTACATCGCTGATGAGGAATACTGCTACCTACAACCGGACATTCGGGATTTCGAGCCGCCTCTGGCATTGCAGGCCGGCAGCGCAGGGCTGGACCTCATCGAGCGTCTACTGGGGCAACTTCCTGGTAAATTGCGCCCAAACGGAACAGTGCTGTTGGAAATTAGCTCCACCCAAGGGGAAGCAGTGGCTGCCATGGCGAAAAATCTGCACCCCAAACCCTCCTACGTTGGCGTGCGCCGAGATTATAGCGGCCTCATTCGGATGGTGACCCTTGAATTTTAGACCCAGACCAACTGGCAATACAACCCCAGTGGAGAGGGCCTGCTCTCCACTACCGTGCTCATGCAGCGCAATATCAAACTGGTCGTCCTAGATTTAGACGGCACAATCTATAGCAGACAGTTCCCCAGTGGCTTTTCAGCCCGGGTACGGCAGACGATTGCAGCCGTGCAAGCCGCCGGGATACCAGTCACAATCGCCACAGGACGAATCTTCGACTTTGTACATACCATTGCCCCAATCCTCAATATCACGCTACCGGTGATTACTGCCCAAGGTGCTGTGCTGGGTGATCCGACTAGCGGAGAGATGCTGTACGAAGCGTTGATCCCCATTGAAGCAGCACGAAACGTGGCGGCCTGGGCTGATTCAGAAGACCGCACCACTGTTTTCTATCTCAATCAACCCGGCAGCCACACGCGGCTCGTGCAAAATCAGGAGTGCTGGACGCGCGAAACCTACGATCATTGGTTCGGAACCCCCAGGGAAATTCATCCAAACCTGTCAAAGATCCTACACGACCCCACAGTGCGGCCCCTCAAGTTCATCACCGTCAACGACCACACACAGGAGCCTGACCTGACCCCAGCCCTACAGTTGCAGTTCGGTAACAGCATTCATATGAGCCGTTCTCACCAACTGCTGGTGGAAGGAACCGCACCGCAGGTCAACAAAGGCAATGGTCTCCTGAAGCTGATAGGACGGCTGGGCATTAACCCAACCCAAGTCATGACCATTGGAGACAATGAAAATGACATCCCCATGATGCGGGTGGCTGGGCTGGCCGTGGCTATGGGCCAAGCCACGCCGGTCGTGCAGGCGGAAGCCGACTGGATCGCGCCGAGTCTGGAAGAGGATGGCGCAGCAATAGCCCTAGAGCGATTTGTGCTCGCATAATGTCTTTTCGTGGTCAATACCCCAACCAAACCACTACGTTTCACTGCCCGCACGAACGGCCAATACAAAACTTCCCGAGGCATCGGTGCTTGCACCCGCATCTCACCAACGTGCCTACCACCAATATGTTATGATACAATAGATACTGCATGTATCTACAAACTATCGGCACCTAGTCGTCTTGCAGGCCAACAGAAGTTCAGTTACGATTAGGTGCTAAAAAGTAGCAACCTCAGAAAGGAGTATCTTTATGGACAATATGGCGAATGTACGCAGGAATTTGCCCGCAGGGTCGCCGCTCATTGTAGCACTTGTTGTCATCGTCGTCGTTCTTTTTTTACTGACATTTTCCAGGAACTTCTACTATGCGTTCGAGCGGGTGAATGAACAGGAAGTGGGCGTCCAGTTCCAAGGCGGACAGATCCAAGAGATCGTAGGGCCAGGTATCTACACAGATATCGGCCTGTTTGTTGAGATAGTGCGGGTCTCCAGCCAGGGCATCCCTTTTACTGTGCAGGACGATGAAATCATCACCAAGGACAAACAACGCATCGGTTTGGTGGTCAGCGGCGATGTCTTCCGCCCCAATGTAGCAGAAAAGGATACACTCCGCAACCTATGGGCACAATATCGGGGCATCTATCTGGATGATGACCTGGCCCGCAACCGTGTACAGGACCTAGCCCGGCAGGCCATGAAAGTCTGTGTAGGGGACCGCACCTTTGATGACAATGTGGTCGGCACAGCCAGAGATATACTACGAGAGTGCATTGATGACGAACTGAATAAACTAGCCCTGAACTTCGGGTTAGATGTTGAAAATCTGGTGGTGCCGGATGTCATTTTATCGCCTGAAGTACAAGCTGCTCTGGATGCAATTGTACAGAGTCGTTTAGAGACCGAAAAGGCCGCACAGGATAAATTGCGCGCCCAAGCCCAAGCTGACGCGGAGCAAGCCCGGCAGGAAGGTGAAATCCGCATCGAGCAAAGCCGAATCCAAGAGCAGGCCCGTCAGCAGACTGCTTTAGCCCAATTAGAGCAGGAAAAGGTCGCAGCCCAAAAAGCAGTCATTGAAGCGGAACGAGCCAATGAGCTGGCCCGAGTCGAAGCAGAGAAGGCCGTGATTGAAGCACAAAAACTGAACGAACTGATCGCTGCAGAACGGGATATCGAAATTGCCAAGGCCAACGCCTCGGCCGCTACCGAACAGGCCAAGGCAGAAATCGCCGTGCAGGTGGCTCTGGCCGAACTGTACGCCGGCAACCCGTCATATGTACAGCTTCTAGTCGCCCAAACAAATGCCAGTGCCCTGCAGAGCACCGACAAAGTCATCTTCACAGCCGAAGGTATGACCCCGACCCTTGTCCTGCCTGGCCCCGGCATTATACCGACAATAGACGCTGGCGGCCAGTAAAACACCTCAGTTCGCAGTTATAGACCACTGGCTCCTGCCGTTGAGGAAGCCTACCACGTGAGTGATGCCCGTCGGTCTTTGGGAAAACAGGGAGAACAGATCGCGGTACGCACTCTGCACAAGGCCGGGTTGCGTATCCTAGAACGCAACTGGCACTGCTGGGCCGGTGAACTGGACATCGTAGCGGAGGAGGGCGCGCCCGACTATACCACAGGCAAGCCTGATGCCCGCTGGCTAGTATTCGTGGAAGTACGCACCCGCCGAGGCCAAGCCTACGGCTCGGCCCAGCAGGCGTTCCCAGCCAAAAAGCAGAGAAAGCTGCGGGAAGTGGCAGCTATTTACGTACAAGAAAAAGCATGGACAGGCCCCTGGCGCATCGATGCTGTTGCCGTACAAATGGACCAATTCGGTACGCTCGTCAGTGTCAAACATATCCGCCACGCCATCAGCGGCTGAACACCCAATGACCAGTGAAAACACCACCCCCCACAGGCCATTGCCGTTCCCTTTAGTCGTGATTCTAGGTCCTACGGCTGTAGGCAAGACAGCTCTTAGTCTTGATTTGGCCGCCTGTTTTTGCGGCGAGATCGTCAGCGCGGACAGCCGACAGATCTACCAAGGTATGGACATCGGCACGGCCAAGCCGTGCAAAGATGAGCTGGCCCGCATCCCACATCACCTCATCAATGTGTGCCCGCCGGATGCACACTTGAATGTGGCGACCTATCAAGCCATGGCCTGTGCTGCTATCAATGACATCCATCAGCGCAGGCGGGTACCGTTTCTCGTGGGCGGCTCAGCCCTCTATCTGCAGGCAGTGACAGACGGGTTGCGGATTCCGGATGTCGAGCCGAATCCTACATTGCGAGCAGAATTAGAGACGTTCGCGCAAGAACATGGACGTGCCGCTCTGTATGCCCGGCTTCAGGCATTGGACCCAGCCGCCGCCCAGAAGATCCACCCCCATAATGTGCGCCGGGTCATTCGAGCACTGGAGGTCGTACAGACTACAGGCCGCAGGAAAAGCGAACTAGAAGCTACAACGACGCCACCGTATCGCATTCTGAAGATCGGCCTCGATCTGCCTCGTCCTATTCTGCACGAACGGATCGCCCAACGGCTAGAAGCGATGGTAGCAGGCGGTCTGCTAGAAGAGGTAGCCACCCTGGTATCCGCCGGCTACTCCCCCGCCTTGCCGGCTCTATCCAGCCTCGGCTATCAGGAAATCACTGCTTATTTGCGAGAAGAGACCACTCTAGCGGATGCGATTGAACGCATTCAAATCGAAACCCACCGTTTCGTTCGTCATCAATACACTTGGTTTCGGCGCATGACAGATATCCACTGGTTTGACTGTAGCCAACCCTCGCTGGCTGCAATCCAGGAACTGGTGACGGAATTCTTACAACCAATGGAGCATGCCGAATCTCCATTCGACATATCAAAACCTCCACTTGCCAGCGCTTGAACGACGTTGCGTTCTCAATTCAGTTTCTGTTATAATGCTAGTAATAGGCGATTGTGAGTAAAAGACCGATTTTTCGTGTACTCGAAATGAAAACCTAGTATAAACAGAGGTGATAATGGTCGGCACTGAATGGGCAGCGGAGAGTTCAGCTTCAGCCGCGTCCGATCTCCGCGTTTTGGAAGACGCCATCGATCCGAGCAGGCGCGAAAATGGAGTGCGACATCAGCTGCCAGTTGCAGCCCCAGATGATGTGCTAGAACAGTCTGAAACCATGTTGTCTCCCTTTGAAACAGCAGACAACGGCCTCCCTACGGACAATCCGCTTCTACGCACGATTCTTCCAACAGCCATACCCCCTGCCAGCGATGGCGAGTCTCTCATCCAGCCCCTGTTTCATCCCCAAGAGATCAAAGCCTTAGAAGAACTGTACAAGCAGATCCCCAGCTATTTTGAGGCCGATGAGAAGCTGCGGCTCCTACGCGCCTATCTAGTTGCCAGCGATGCCCACCAACAACAGACCCGTATGACCGGCGAGCCGTACATCCTGCACCCTATCAACGTGACACAGATCTTGGCAGAATTACGGATGGACGCCGATACCCTGGCCGCGGCCCTACTGCATGATGTGGTGGAGGACTCCGGCTACACCATAGAGTATCTGGAGAGATACTTTAACCGGGACATTGCCGAACTGGTCGATGGCGTGACCAAGCTCAACCGCATCAAAGAACTGAGCAATATGCGCCACAGTGTCGCGGATGAAAAGGCCGAAAGCCTACGCAAAATGTTCCTGGCCATGGTTGAGGACATCCGGGTGGTGCTCATTAAATTGGCGGACCGAGTCCACAATATGCGTACACTGCAAGGCCAGCCAGATCACAAACGCCGTCGCATCGCCAGAGAGACCCTGGAAATCTTCGCCCCTCTGGCCAACCGGCTGGGGCTCTGGCAGTTCAAATGGGAGCTAGAAGACCTCAGTTTCCGCTATCTGGAGCCGGCCACCTATCGCAATCTGTCTCGAGCTATGGCCCAAAAACGAGCCGAACGAGTGCGCTGGGTAGACGAGATGCAGACATCCCTCGTCAAAGTCTTGTCCGATGCCGGTATCCAAGCAGAGATCAATGGCCGCCCCAAACATATCTACGGTATTTATCAAAAAATGCGGCGCAAAGACGTGACCTTTGATCAGATTTACGATATTCACGGCTTTCGCATTATCGTCAATTCGATTGCTGACTGCTACGCCACCCTGGGCGTCGTCCATAGCCAGTGGCGACCTATCCCCGGCGAATTTGACGATTACATCGCCAACCCCAAAGATAATCTGTACCGCAGCCTGCACACAGCCGTCGTTGGCCCCAATGGCAAGCCTATGGAAGTTCAGATTCGTACCCGGGATATGCACCAGGTGGCCGAGTTCGGCATTGCTTCCCATTGGCGTTATAAGGAAGGCCGACAACCCAATGAACATCTGGACAACAAAATCGCTTGGATCCGCCAGTTGATGGAATGGCGTCAGGACGTGACCGATGCCCAGGAGTTTGTCAGCGGCATGAAGACGGATGTCTTCCAAGACCGAGTCTATGTCTTCACCCCACGGGGCGATGTGATCGACCTGCCCCGCAACTCCACCCCCATTGACTTTGCCTATCGGGTTCATACAGAGCTAGGACATAGCTGCCGGGGTGCAAAGGTCAATGGACGGCTCGTGCCCCTGGACTTTCAGCTCAAGAACGGCGACCAGGTAGAGGTGATTGCGGCCAAGCGGGGCGGGCCTAGCCGAGATTGGATCAACCCCAATATGGGCTATGTGGCCACCACGCGCGCCCGGGGGAAAATCCGTACTTGGTTCCGCAAACAAGCTAGGAATGAGAATATCGCCCAAGGTCGCCAGATTCTGGAAAAGGATCTGAAGCGGCTGAGCGTTACCCAACCTTTTGATTTTGTCGCCCGCATCTGCGGCTTCAACGAGCTAGATGATTTTCTGGCGGCCATCGGCTATGGCGATGTAACCAGCCAACACATCGCACAACGAGTCATTGAACACGAACGCAGCCAACAGGCTGAAATCGAACCCGAGCCAAGCATCATTCGCCAAACAGAAGACCGTATCGTCTCCATTGACGGGGTGCAGGTGGATGGCCTAGAGGGGTTGTTGGCCCATCCGGCCCGTTGCTGCAATCCAGTCCCCGGGGACTTAATCATCGGCTATGTGACTACCGGGCGTGGAGTTTCTATCCACAAAACCAACTGTCCGAATATCGTTTCCCTGCTAAAACGCGAAGAAAATCCCCGCCTTGTGGAAGTGCAATGGGGCGCGAAAAACGAGAAAGTATACCCCGTCAGCATTCAGGTCAAAGCCTACGACCGGGCCGGCCTGCTACGGGATGTGACCAGCCTAGTGGCGGACGAGAAGATAAACATGCGCTCTGCAGAGGCAATCACAGGGCTGAAGAACAACATGGCTCTGATCAATGCCACGTTGGAGCTGTCAAATATCTCTCAATTGACCCGTATCTTGACCCGCATTGAATGTCTCCCCAATGTCCTAGAAGCCCGCCGCAAGGTGGGGTAGCACGGCAATCGTTCCTTCTCTCCACGCTGCAGTTATGTTGTTTCCAACTCCTTGATCATATCCCGAATGACATCAAAGCCCTCCTGCCAGAATGAGGGAGCCGTCATGTCGATCCCGGCTTCCTCCAAAATCGTTTGTGGGCGGGCAGAACCACCATATGCCAGCATTTTGAGATAACCGGGCTTGAACGCATCGCCCTCCTGCTGGTAGCGTCGGTAGAGGGACAAGACCAGCAGTTGGCCGAAACTGTAGGCATAGCAGTAGAAGGGGGTGTGATAGATATGCGGAATACTGATCCACTCATATTGGAATTCGTCCGCTACCTCCACACTATCGCCAAATTGCTCCTGAAGATTGTCAAGATAGAGACGATTTAACTCCTGGGGCGAGGCATTGTCCTGAATGGCCTGATGCGCGCGCAGTTCAAACAGCACAAAATACGCCTGCCGCATGACAGTAGCGTAAATGTCATCCACAGTCGCTGCTAAAATCTCCCGCCGCACCAATGGGTCCTTTTCCTCAGCCAGCAACTGTTCGTTCATCACCATCTCCCCAAAGACAGAGGCGGTCTCGGCTAGGGGCAAGGAGGAATGCTGCGTCAGGACCGAATGCTCCTCGGCCATCATGCTATGAACCGCATGTCCCAATTCGTGGGCGATGGTTGCCACATCTCGCACTGTACCCGTATAGTTCACCAGCACATAAGGGGTGATGCTCGGCAGCACAGTCGAGCAAAAAGCACCGGACCGTTTCCCTTTACGCACCTCGCTGTCAATGTGATTGTCCTCAAAGACCCGCTGGGCTTTGCGCGCGAAATCCACATCAAAACTCTGAAAGGTGTTCAGCACAAGCTCGACTGCACTTTCATACGAGACTTCACGATTGGAGCCTGCCAAGGGCGCGTAAATATCGTAGCGACGCAACTTTTCCATCCCCAACCATTTGGCCTTTAAGGAAAAGTACTCTTGAAAGAGATGAGCATTCTGGCGGGCCACCTCTAGCAACGCATCCACAGCCTCGTGTGGAATGTCATTGGCCAGATTACGCACGGCAATCGGTGAAGCAAAGCCCCGAAATGTGACATTCTCGTTGTACCAATCCCGCACCCGATTGATATACACCTGCTCTAAAATCGGGGCCTCGTCTTTGTATACGTGATACAAAGACTGATACGCAGCCGCGCGCAGGCCCGGATCCGGGGAATAGACATAGCCCATTAACTCGCCCCGGGTCATCCGTTTTGTTTCGCCCTCCACCTCCAATTCAAACTCTAGGCGGTTGGTCAACATGGTATAGAGGGTTATCACCGCGCTGATACCGTTGTCATCCTTCACATTGATGATGCGTTCAGCGGTCTCTTCCAGCATGTAGGGCTTGAACAGGCGCATCTCTTGCAGATAATGTCGGTAGTCGGGATAGATAGCCGCAGCTGGCAAGAGTGCTTGTGCATGCTCATCTTCTAAGCTTTTCCACCATAAACTGAAGAAAAGCATGCGGTTCTGCACCTCTGTCAGCACCTGTTTCATGCGGTTTGTGTATGTGAGAGCATCCGCCGCTTGGGTGTCCGACGAGAACCAGAGACTGCCGTAAGCTCCAAGCCGATAGACCTGCTCGGTAATTCTCTCGTACTGTTGCATCGCGCTGACCAGAACCGCCGGCTCCATCTCCGGCGAGAGCTTCTCCCGGAGACCCTCAAACGCGCTGACATCCTCCTCGATCTGTGTGAGGTACTCTTCAACCGCAGAAGCAGATGGAGCAACCGTAGAAGGGCGGTCATCATCGTCCGACTCGGATGTATGGGGCAGAAGACCAGAAAGATCCCAGCCGGACAGGCTGTAGGCTTCCTGTTTTTCTTTTAGGCGTACAGTCATAAATATGGTTCCTTTGTCTTACATTTTCGCTCAGAATGTAGGGGAGGAAACAGTAGCTCTAGGAGTTGACTCTATCATGTTTCCTGTACAAGACGACGCAAAACTGTATGCAGAATCCCGCCATTCTTATAGTATTCCACCTCCACAGGCGTGTCTAGCCGGCTGGTGACCATAAACTCGCCAACGACTCCTCGCTCGTCAGTCACGCGCACTGTATAGTCCTGATTCGGTTCCATCTCATCCGTCAACCCGAGGATATCGTATATCTCAAAACCGCTTAGGTCCAGAGAGTGTACATTCTGGCTGTCTTTGAACTGCAAGGGCAGTATGCCCATGCCCACCAGATTGGAGCGATGGATACGCTCAAAACTTTCAGCAATCACCGCCCTCACCCCCTGCAGCCATGGGCCTTTCGCGGCCCAGTCCCGGCTAGAACCTGTGCCATATTCCTTGCCGGCCAGGACAATCAAAGGTGTTCTTTCCTGCTGGTATTGCTCGGCCGCGTCCCAAATCGACATCTGCTCGGCGGTAGGAATGTACACTGTAGAACCGCCTTCAACCCCATCTAGCATCTGATTTTGGATGCGAATGTTGGCGAATGTACCCCGCATCATAATTTCGTGATTCCCCCGCCGGCTACCGTAGCTGTTCCAAGCAGAGCGGGGAACACCTTTATCCGTCAGATAACGGCCAGCAGGGCTATCTTGGGCAATGGCACCCGCCGGACTGATATGATCCGTAGTCGTGCTGTCCGGCATGATGGCCAGCACCCGTGCGCCGACAATGGGCGCGACAGGCGGCGTATCCGTGCCCATATCCTTGAAGAATGTCGGTTCTTGAATGTAGGTGCTGTCCGAGTTCCAGTCATAGAGATCACCAGCGGCGATGGGCACTTCGTTCCACTGTTCATTGCCTGTGAATACATTGCCGTACTGCTCATGAAACATCACCGGCTTCAAGCTACGCCGGATTTCCGTCTGAATCTCCTCCTGGCTCGGCCATACATCCCGCAAAAAGACCGGATCGCCGTTTGGGTCGTAGCCTAGGGGGTCGTTATCCAGATCGATGTTCACCGTGCCGGCGATGGCATAGGCCACCACCAATGGCGGCGAGGCCAGGAAGTTGGCCCGTACATCCGGCCCGATACGCCCCTCAAAGTTGCGGTTCCCACTCAACACGGAAGCGGCCACCAGATCAGCAGCATGAATCGCTTCACTGATGGGTTGAGGCAGTGGCCCGCTGTTGCCGATACAAGTCGTGCAGCCATACCCGACCGTATGAAAGTTCAGGGCTTCCAAATAGGGGATCAGGCCACTGGCTTCCAGATAGCTGGTGACAACTTTTGAACCGGGGGCTAGACTGGTCTTCACCCATGGTTTTACATCCAAGCCCCGTTCCACAGCCTTCTTCGCCAGCAGACCAGCAGCGATCATAACCGACGGGTTGCTGGTATTGGTGCAGGAGGTGATGGCCGCAATCACCACATCACCGTGTTTCAGGCTGAAATCCATGTCCTTGAAATTGACATCTGTGCGGCTGTCCAGTTCGCTGCTTTCCAGCCCAAAGCCCTGTGCGCCCACTGGCGCGCCGAGCATCCGATTCCATCTGCTCTTCATATCCGACAGACTGATTCGGTCCTGCGGTCGTTTGGGGCCGGCCAAGCTAGGCTGTACGGTGCTCATGTCCAGTTCTAAGGTATCTGTGAACACCGGATCCGGCATGTTATCTGTACGGAAGAGGCCCTGCTCTTTGCAATAGCGTTCTACCAGATCGATCAGTTCTTCGTGCCGGCCGGTGCCCGCGAGATACCGTAGGGTTTCGTCATCTACCGGGAAGAAGCCCATGGTTGCGCCGTATTCCGGCGACATATTGGCGATGGTAGCCCGGTCTGGTAGGCTGAGTTTGCTCAGGCCAGAGCCGAAATATTCGACAAATTTGCCGACAACGCCCTTCTGCCGCAGCATCTCCGTCACTCGCAACACCAGATCCGTAGCAGTAGCCCCATCCGGCAGCACGCCGGTCAACTTGAAGCCGATGACATCCGGCAGGAGCATATAGACCGGCTGCCCAAGCATAACCGCCTCGGCTTCAATGCCACCTACACCCCAGCCGAGGACGCCCAACCCGTTGATCATGGTGGTATGGCTGTCCGTTCCTACCAGAGAGTCGGGGTACGCTTCCACAGTACCGCCGCCATCCACAGAAGATGTCTGCACGACTTTCGCCAAATATTCTAAATTCACCTGATGCACGATACCAGTGGCTGGGGGTACCACCCGGAAATTGTCAAAGGCCTGTTGCCCCCATTTCAGAAATTCATAGCGTTCCCGGTTGCGCTCAAACTCCCGCTCAGCATTAAAGAACAAAGCGAACGCCGAACCAAACCTGTCCACCTGCACCGAGTGATCAATGACTAAGTCCACTGGCACCACCGGGTTGATCTTATTGGCATCACCGCCCATCCGGGCCATCGCGCTGCGTAGGGCTGCCAGGTCCACCACACTGGGAACACCAGTAAAATCCTGCAGAATCACCCGAGCTGGCTTAAAGGGGATTTCGACCTTGCCAGCGGTCTTCGGTCCCCAGTTGGCGATGGTTTCTATGGCCTCCCGAGTGATTTCAAAGCCTTCGGCCTGACGCAGCGCGGCCTCTAACAACACTTTGATCGAAAATGGCAGATGGCTCACATGTGCCATGCCTACCTTTTCCAGAGCATCTAGCCGATATATTGTAATCGGGCCGCTATCTGTCTGGAGCAAATCCCGTGCATTCAAATAATCCTGTCGAGCCATATCAGCACCTCATAGGCAGTGGAGAATAGAAAGCCAATTTACTGCAGTGAACCAGCAACGAACAACTACAATTTCGTCACTCTCTACTACGGTTGTGGTTAGATCTCTCCATCATACCAATTGTGGCGTATGTATGCACAATTGTGGCTATCGAAATTTCAAACCGCAGTAGTATGTGACTACAATGACTGGCCACCGAGGTTACGAATATCCACCCGCGGGCTCAAGTGGGCCTGACCGTCCGCGTGGTAGCTACTACGAACCAGGGGGCCGCATTCCATCCAGCGAAATCCCCGCTGTTCACCCTCCTCCCGTAGCTGGTCGAACTGGTCGGGCGTGTAGTAGCTGACAATCGGCAGATGAAAACGGCTTGGCTGCAGATATTGGCCAATGGTCATAATATCCACCTCATGGGCCCGCAGGTCGTCCATCACGGCTAAGATCTCTTCCCAAGACTCGCCTAGCCCTACCATAATGCCCGATTTCGTCAGGGTCAGCGGATCCATCTCTTTAGCCCGCTGCAGAAGTTCCAGCGAACGAACGTATCTGGCCTGCGGGCGCACGGTCTTGTACAGGCGCGCTACTGTCTCTGTATTGTGGTTGAGGATCTCGGATTTGGCGTCCATGACCGTCTGCAGCGCAGCCCAGTCACCTTTGAAGTCAGGGATCAGCAGTTCGACAGTGCAACTAGGCTGCAAGCGTCGAATCCAAAAGACACTCTCAGCGAAAACCCACGCCCCCCCATCCGGCTGCTCGTCCCGATTGACGCTCGTCAGCACTGCATGTTGCAGGTTCATGGCCTGGACACTCTCGCCCACCCGCCGCGGCTCCTCAGGATCGAGCGCGGCCGGCCGGCCGGTCTTGATCTTGCAAAAACCACAGGAGCGGGTGCAAGTATCGCCCATTAACAGAAACGTGGCTGTGCCCCGTCCCCAGCATTCGCCGATATTCGGACACATAGCCTCTTCACAGACGGTGTGCAGGCTCTGCCCGCGGAACAGCTCTTTTAATTCCCGATATCGAGGGCTGTCCGCTGCACGAACCCGTAACCACTCTGGGCGCCGGCCTCGCGTCAGTTGGCCCATTGAATGGGAAGTCGGTGGCGTAGGAACCAAGTCAATACAGACTGTGTCCATCGTATTTTCTCCAACACCAGTGGACATGGAGAGCAGTTACTCACCGCGAATCACTCTCCTCTTGCCACTGCAGTTCGTTTCTCTCGATCAAAATTGTGGCTGAAGTCAAGCCGACGAACAGCCAAAACAGGATGGTCATATGTGGGTACGTCAGGTTGAACCAATAGTGGTCCGCCAGGCCGCTGACCAATGCACCGAAGACCGCGGCGACGAAGCCCAATAACAATGCTTCCCGCTCAAGGGAGACGCCGGCCTGCCAGGTCGTCAGGAACATGCCGAAATAGCCGAGCATGGTTGCCAGAAAGATGGCCACGCCAACGATGCCCATATTTTCAGCCATGATCAGATAAAACATACTGACCCCTAAATACAGGTCGATATCCGGTACATTGATAAAGCCGACACCGAAAAGAGGATAGCGGCGGATCAAAATCAGCGCGTCTTGATATTCGCCGAAGCGCATCTGCGTTGCCAAGTCCTGCCCAGCCAGCCCTGCCATCAAACGGGCGACGTACTCCTGGGTTTGCGGTAGCAGAAACAAAAGTAGCCCCAAGACGATTCCCATAAATAGCAGACGCCGGTATGTAAGCAGCGCAGGAATCGCCAGGCCGGCCATCATCCCAAAGAGGGCCGAACGGCTGAACGTCCAGTAGAGGGCCAACCCAACCGTAGCGAACATCACAAACCCCAGCCATCTAGGGAGCAATGGTCTGGATGAGAAAAGTTGCGGACCAAGTATGCCCGTCGTCAAAAGCATCATGCCTCCCAACACATTCGGATCTATCGCTGTGCCGATAGCCCGCATTGTGCCGCTGGTGTCGTCTTCAATCCAACGCAGCGCGCCGTAACCACCGGGATAGTCAAAACGGGCGAGCCGGTCCAGGATCCCAACGGTCCATGCTTCGGGAATACTGTAGAATACAATCGCAATCAGGGCTGCCATCCACCCGGCCAGAAGCAGACAACGGCTTATCCACTCTAGGCTACGTTGGCTACGAATTGTGTTAATGGCAGCAAAATATAGGCTGATGCCCAGCAGAATTTGGGCAAAACGACGGACGATAAAGTTGGTGGGCCGGCTATGGGTCATGCCGTAGACAAAACTGAATACTGCCATCAGCATAAACAGCCCTACCAACAGCCCGATAGACGAAGTGATGAACTGTCGCTCCTGCCCTGTCACCAATTTGAGAGCCCAAACAAAGAACAAGGCCCCCAAGGCTATGTCAAGGAAGGTCGGCTTGAGGCCGATGTGAAAGGGTAGGCTGGCAAAGGGCAGAATAAAGGCAACCCCCACCAGTGCCACAAGACCCCAGAGGGTATCCATCAAAATCAGCGTACCACCGATGATTGCCACAGCCAGGGCCAGGGCGACCAGCGGGCCGGCAATACCGACCAGCAGTGCGATCGACAGTACAGCGGCCATAAGCAGCAGACCGATGGCACTATGCCGCAGCAATGGACGGGTTGAGAGTGCTGTTTCAGCAAAATATCCGTAGGCAGTCCGAATCATCAATGGAAGTATACCACAACCAGTAACTGCGAGCTACACTGATGTTTGGGCTTGACATACAGCCACTATGCTATCCAATCTCTCAGCAAAGCAAAATACGGACTGGTGTGGTAGAATGTCTTCATTACCTCGTAAATGCCCAGATGATCCTCGGGGGAAACTCATGCAAAAATCCTTCCTGCCCTTCATGGTGCTGGCCTTGTTCACTCTATTGAGCATCGTGCTGTGGATTCAATGGCTCCCTTGGGCCCAAGCCGCAGTCCTACCACAGACCGCACCGCTGGACACGCCCACACTGCCAAACACGTCAACCGCGACAAATACCGTGACTACCACAACCCCCCCGATTGTCACAGGTACGCCCGCTGCCACGAGTACAAACACCCGGCTACCAACCCTTGACCCAGCTCAGTTCCCTCATGTCACCTTTGTGCCCACCATTGACCCCATAGTCGCCTTGACCCCAGACCATCTGCGAGTACCGACCCCCTGGCCGACAATGGCCCCTAGGCCCATCCCCACACGACGCCCTGGCCACAACATCCCTGCAGTCCCCATCAGAACGCCGCCAGCCGACGCAGCAGGCGAGATCTGGTATAGACGCGGCGGCCCCATGCATTACATCCCCGTAGATGGAGAGGGCAAAGCCACAGGACCAACCGCAACCTTCCTCATACCCTACGAGCAGATATTGCCAGGCAGTTTAACTGATGCGGTTCCTTCGCCAGATCGGCGCTATCTACTTCTACAAGCCATAGGCCTAAGTCCAGATGCCGGCGGAGTGTATCTATATGACCTAGCAAGCGGAGAAACACACCTCATCCCGGATGTAACCGCAGATTATTTCCACGGTTGGCATCCAGACAGCCGCCATATCCTGACATCAGCCAGCAGCTACATCCAGGTAATCAATGTGGAAACAGGCACAGCCACCATACTACACAAAAATATATTTGACACTATCTATGATGGGGCCGCGTTTTCCCCAGATGGGCAGCAAGTCGCCTTTGAAACAAACTATGAACTGTGGATATCCAGCTCGGTAGGCGGCGATGCAGGAAGGGTGCCTGATGTAGAGAATGCCGACTATTTCTTTGGCTGGTCCCCAGATGGACAGTACCTCTATTATTCCTCCGAAGGGCAGCGTATCCTGATAAAGCCAGACGGGAGCGACCGTCGCACTCTTACGAGTCCTTGGCATACTTGGCATACGAACTCTTGGGGCAGTATTGACTATCCTCCGAAGTGGTCCCCGGATGGTCGCTGGATTGCCTATACAGGACGGGACGAAGGCCATAAGAACACATGCACAATACAAGGTAGACCACAAGATTGGACACCCAGTCCCTATTGCCAGTTTGATGGTGCGGGGGTGTACATCGTCAGTGTGGCAAGTGGCGAAGTGCGGCGTTTAGCCAGCGGCATCGACCCGGTATGGTCGCCGGACAGCAGCATGCTGGTGTATCGATCAATTGAAAGCGGAGAAGTGGAAACCTGGGTGATAGGCGTTGATGGCAGCGGACGCCGTAGGCTTTTCGGGGAGGAGAAAGGCCAATACCATATCCAATGGCTGCCTGCAAGGGAAGCACCGCAAGCAAAGCAAGGAGGCGTCGGCCAGCAGGTGCGGGTTTGGCTGGCCGCCATCTTCGCCGGCTTGGGGCGGCCAGCCAAACCTGCAGATGCCGGACATCCGGCCCGACCAAGCCCCCTACAGGGAGGTCGCCCCCAGTTCACTGCACAGCAAGTACCCCCTACCTCCACCCCAACTCCCTGGCTGGCCCCGCCCTTCTATGATAACTGCTACAGCTACTCTACATCTCCTTAAGCTCGCACCTACTCTTTGCAAGCATTTCCAGTAAGTCAAAAGGTATGATACGATATTTTAGGAACCTCTTACACATCTATCAAATCTCAAGGGGCAAACTCCCATGCCGAACTCTCTGCGTATCTTCGCCCTGACGGCCCTGTTGGCCCTAATAATCGCTCTGTGGATTCAATGGCTCCCTTGGGCCCAAGCCGCAGTCCTACCACAGACCGCACCGCTGGACACGCCCACACTGACAAACACGTCAACCGCGACAAATACTGTGATAGCCACGAGTACAAACACCCGGATGCCGACAATTGATCCAGCGCATGTCACCTTTGTGCCCACCATTGACCCCATAGTCGCCTTGACCCCAGACCATCTGCGAGTACCGACCCCCTGGCCGACAATGGCCCCTAGGCCCATCCCCACACGACGCCCTGGCCACAACATCCCTGCAGTCCCCATCAAAACACCGCCAGCCGACGCAGCAGGCGAGATCTGGTATATGCGGCGCGACGGCCCCATGCATTACATCCCCGTAGATGGAGCGGGCAAAGCCACAGGCCCAGCCGTGCCCTTCCCCATACCCTACGAGCAGATATTGCCAGGCATTTTCATTGAGGCTGTTCCTTCGCCAGATCGTCGCTATCTACTTCTACACGCCATAGGCCCACACCCAGATGCCGGCGGAGTATATCTATATGACCTAGCAAGCGGAGAAACACACCTCATCCCGGATGTAATCACAGATTATTTCTACGGTTGGCATCCAGACAGCCGCCATATCCTGACATCAGCCAGCAGCTACATCCAAGTAATCAATGTGGAAACCGGCACAGCCACCACTCTGCACGAAACCATATTCGACATTATCTATGATGGGGCCGCGTTTTCCCCAGATGGGCAGCAAGTCGCCTTTGAGACAAACGGTGAGCTATGGATATCCAGCTCGGTGGGCGGCGATGCAGAAAGAGTTCTTGAGAATGCCGACTATTTCTTTGGCTGGTCCCCAGATGGACAGTACCTCTATTATTCCTCCGCAGGGCAGCGTATCCTGATAAAGCCAGATGGGAGCGACCGTCGCACTCTTTCGGGCCCTGGACATACGACCTCTTGGGGCAGTACCGACTATCCTCCGAGGTGGGCCCCGGATGGTCGCTGGATTGCCTACACAGGACGGGACGAAGGCCATAAGGACACATGCACAATACACATCGGTAGACCACAAGATTGGACACCCAGTCCCTCTTGCATGTTTAAGGGTGCGGGGGTGTACATTGTCAATGTGGAAAGTGGCGAAGTGCGGCGTTTAGCCAGCGGCCTTGACCCCCTATGGTCGCCGGACAGCAGCATGCTGGTGTATAGCTCTATTGAAAGCGGAGAAATGGAAACCTGGGTGATAGGCGTTGATGGCAGCGGACGCCGCAGGCTTTTTGAGGAGGGAAAAGGTCACTACCCCATTCAATGGCTGCCTGCAAGGGAAGCACCGCAAGCAAAGCAAGGAGGCGCAGGCCAGCAGGTGCGGGTTTGGCTGGCCGCCATCTTCGCCGGCTTGGGGCGGCCAGAAACGCCTGCAGATGCCGGCCATCCGGCCCGACCAAGCCCCCTACAGGGAGGTCGCCCCCAGTTCACTAGTACCCCCTACCTCCACCCCTACCTCCACCCTCACCCCAACTCCCTGGCTGGCTGCTCCCTTCTACAGCACAAAGCCAGTTACCCTGAAGTTCACACCCACCGCCGGGGGCCACAAGGGCATCGACTTTGGTATGACTGATCAGGTGCTGGCCGCGGCCAGCGGCAAAGTGACAAAGGTGACATGGGCTAGTAATACCTGCCACAACTACCCTAAATACCCCACGACTGTCCCTACCACAGATCCCGCATTCCCCAAAGTAAACGCTATCTACAAGGCTGAACGAGCCATTGCTTTGAAATGCAGCTGGGGCCTGTACATCGAAATTACCCACGACAACGGTTACAGGACCCGATACGCGCACCTGAGTGCAGCCGCATTTCCCCTCGGCGAATGGACTACGACAACCAGTCCCTATAAAGTCTCTCGTGGGCAAGTGATCGGCATGGCCGGCTCGACCGGCTGGTCCACCGCCCCCCACCTGCACTTTGAACTCATTCTGCCGAACAGCAACTCGCAAATCAACCCCACGCGTCTGTGGGAAATCGGCCAGAACAGTCCTTCGCGAAATCCAATCCCCACCCCATCAGGCCACTTCACAACTACCCTTGACAACGACCCCAGCAGCGTCCCGTGGGTTACACGTGTAGCAAACAACCGAGTGCCTCACCCAGGGTTTCTCAAAGGCGATCACATCAATGGCATAAGAAGCAAATGCAACGCGGATTGCGCCGGTTGGACGCAATACACAGGAAAAAATATCTACTACGACAATGATATGTACTCGGGCAAAGTCGATGGCAGCTCAACATCCTATCGATTCGCCCGCTGGACATTAGGAAACGACTCCCCAGAGGACGAAGTATATGAGATTTTCGTGTTTGGACCCACAAACTATTCCACTTCTTGGCAAGCCCCCTACTATATAGGGCACTCTGTAGATGGTTCTATGGATCAAGATCAATATGTAGGTACTGTGGATCAATACGGTCTCTACGACCAATGGGTCAGCATCGGCTGGCAGCTCCTGTCCCCCTACTCTTACATTAAAACAAACAGCAACACTGGAGAGGCCCAGAGCTTGAGTGACAAAGATAAGGAGAACAAGCACTGCCCACGCTCACTATCAAATGCTTATCAGGTGGATGGCTGGTGCAGATTGGGGGTAGACGCGGTCCAATTCGTGCGCCGGAGTGGAATCACCGTTACGCACCCTGTCACCACAACCACAATGATCACGATCACCAACCCCATCCGCACTTCCCCCAACCCATCTGGGCCTGCTTGGTACTATCTGAAATTCCGCACTAGCAGAGACACTATAAGCAGTGCCAGCGTATCACAATGTATTGATACCATAGTGTCATATATGGCTCCAGGCGAAGTACACAGGTATCAATGTGGCTCTGAATTGACCGGAAACGAAGCGATCATCTACAGCGATGCCCAACTGAATGTGAGCACAGGGCCCTTACCTACGGATAGCCAACCAATACCACAACCAATACCAACGATTACACTCACACCGACCCATACGGCAACCCCAACCACTACCCCTACACCAACCGCAACGGCGACCACTACACCTACACCCACCACTACACCCACGGCGACCACTACACCCACCACTACACCTACACCCACCAAGACTCCGAGACCCTTCGTCGCCAGCAATAACGTCTACCTGCCTTACCTAGACCACAGCAGCGGCCGCACTAGCAGCATCACCATCCGCAACAACACCACCAGCACACAACGGGTTCGCATCACCTATATTCGGACTGATGGCAGCACTGTATCCAGCAGAAACAACAACTCCCTGCCAGCCAATGCTACCTGGACCATCAATCCACCCTCTCGCTTCAATGGTGCAGCCCTCATTGAGAGCAGCGGATATGTCTCCGCTGTGGTCCTACAGGGACGCACCCGTCCCTATGCCATCGACTCCTACACTGGCATTGAGAATCCAACCAACACGGTCCATGTGCCCATCCTGCAGCGCGACAACAGCAACTGGCGCAGCGACATCTACATCCAGAATACTGGCTCAAGCAGATTCAACGTCACAGTGAGTTTCTCCTACGGATGCAAGAGCAACTCCAATTTGTTGGGAAAAAAGTGGGTCAAGGTGAACCCTCGCACTGTCCCCTGTTTCACAGCCAAGTACGGGTCCGCCTACATCACTGCAACCCAGCCTATAGCAGTGGTATCCACACAGTACACGACCAACGGCCGCTCACTGATGATTACCGACAACCACCCAGCCACTACCAGTACCATCTACGCCCCCTTGGTGCAAAATGGCAACAATGGTTGGATAGCAGGCATTAACGGCCAGAGTGGCACAACTCACGAATCAACCCTAAGTGCCACCCTACGAAGGCAGACCGGCAGCGGCATCTGTACACAGAGATCCAACGACACGATAGGTTATTACGGGCACTGGACCTTCTACCCAGTGTGCGACCCAGGCAGTCGCATCGCCAGCGGAATCATGAGGAACATTACCTCGGCCAGGCACGTGGCTGCCAATGTCAACCAGATCAAGAACAACAACACAGCCCCCGCCACCACCTACCCCGCCATCAGTGCCAACAACAGTCATAAGGTGATCCTGCCCAGAGTCCAGAACAAGGACGGTTGGACAGACGCGTTCACGGTGTATAATGTGTCTACGAGCAGCAATCGCGTGACGGTCCATGCCTACGATGCCGCTGGCAACGCCTTGACAGTCTCTGGGTCGCCCTTCACCTTGCAGGGTCAAGCCCTACAGACCATGTTTGTGCCTGTCAACACCAGCAGTGTTGTCCTGACCTCCACGCGCCCTATCGTGGCCGAGGCCAACAACTGGAAGCATCGCCAGTCCGGCGACCACATCGGCAGTTACGCCGGCGTCCATCGCTGAGGGCAGTGCCTATCCTGTGATTTCTCACTGTCAGTCTCTCGTTTTTCTGGCAATCTTACGAGTATCGCTTTTTGGCACTCTCGACAATTGTCAACGGCCCCGAATTCCATGTACGCCCTAGATCCGTGCTGGGCATTGCACACCAACAGAAAGGTACAGACAGATGTTTGTCCCAGACCATATCGTCATCTCTGATGAGGACCTCGCTCTCATTGCGCGCTACCAGGATGAGCCAGCGCCTCTCCTGCCGACCCTCCATGCCTTTCACAATCGGGACGGGTTCCTCAGCCCCCAGGCCATCAAAGCCATCGGCAAAGAGTTGCACATCCCTTTGGCAGACCTGTACGGAACAGTCACATTCTATCACCATTTCGCCCAGGAAGCCGGTGCCCACCAGCGGCCTCGGGTCTGTACGGGGCCGGTTTGCTGCCAGCGGGGCGCGCAGAAGATTGTGAAACATCTGGATCGCGCGCAGGAGATGCCCTGTGCAGGGCGTTGCGACGACCCGGTGCCGGTCCTCATCGGCAATGAGACGTTTGTCATGCGTGTGTCAAATGGGCTGGGCACCTCGCATGCCAACGACCTACGACGACAGACATCTTCGCCTTTGCCTGCGCCCAATCCCGGTGGACAAGAGGAATGCGTCTTCGCCTCCATCCGCGCGCCGCAGCGGGCCACCCTCAATGGCTATCAACTCTCCGGCGGCTATGAAGCTCTGACCAAAGTTGTGCAGGAGCTGACGCCGGCTCAGGTGATAGACATGCTGAAGGAGTCAAAGTTGGCAGGCCGAGGAGGGGCTGGCTTCCCTACAGGCATGAAATGGCAGTTCGTGCGCGAGGCGGAAGGCAGCCCCAAGAGCATCGTCTGCAATGCGGACGAAGGCGAGCCGGGCTGCTTCAAAGACAGGGCCCTGCTGGACCACGACCCTTTCGCGGTCATTGAAGGGATGACCCTAGGGGCCTATGCTGTTGGGGCCGAACGGGGTTTCCTCTACCTACGCTACGAATACCCAGAAATCTATGAGCGGCTGGCTACGGCTATCCACGCCGCGCAAGAAGCCAAGCTCCTCGGGGAACAGATCCTCGGCCGCGACTTCAGCTTCCGGCTGTATCTGCGCCGGGGCGCGGGCGCGTACATCTGCGGCGAAGAGACATCTCTGTTCAACAGCCTAGAGGGCAAGCACCCCTTCCCTCGCAACCGCCCCCCCTATCCCACTACCCACGGTTTTGAAAATCTGCCCACAGCGATCAATAATGTGGAAACACTCTGTGCCGTGCCACAGATCCTGCGGCAAGGGGCTGCCTGGTACCAGGGCCTCGGCCTAGGCGAGCATGCAGGCACAAAAGTGATTAGCCTATCCGGGGATGTGCAACGGCCCGGCAACTACGAAGTGCCCTTTGGCCTGCCTTTGCCTACCCTGCTCTATGATTGGGCCGGCGGCCCTCGGCCGGGGCACTCATTCCAAGGGGTAACCATGGCCGGGCTGTCTGGTGGTTTTCTGGCCAATGACGCGCTGGAGACGGTTACCCTAGACGAACCCAGTGTACGCGCTGCGGGCTCCATGCTGGGCGCAGGTGGCATCATGGTATTCGATGACAGCCGGGATATGGTGGACACAGCCCGCCAGGCCATGGCCTTCTTTGCCCATGAAAGCTGTGGCAAATGCTTTCCGTGCCGCATCGGCACCCAACGCCTGCTAGAACGGCTCGGCGGCGGCGGTCCCCATGACATCAACGCCTGGATGCAAGAAGTCCACGACATCGGCGATGTGCTACAACTCAGTGCCTGCGGATTGGGGGTGGCGGCCAGCTTTGTCAGTGAAAGTCTGCTGCACAACTTTGAAGAGGAGCTACAGAATTGGTGGAAAACCCGTGACCAGTGAACCGGCTGTCAGGGTTCTCTGACGTAAAGGATGAACAAGATGAAATCTCAACCCATGGCCGTTCCTGGCCCCAGACCACAAGCCACAAGCCACTGCTGTCTCGATGGCGAACAGATCCCCTACACAGACGGCGAGACCATCTTTGACATAGCCTCACGAACGGGGAAGAGGATCCCCTCCCTCTGCTATGACCCACGGCTGGAGTCGTTCGGCAGTTGTCGGCTGTGTATGGTGGAAGTGGCCGGGCAACAGGCCCCGGTAGCCTCCTGCACCACACAGGCCACGCATAGGATGGAAGTAACCACCGGGTCGGCCAAGATCGAGAGACTACGGCGCACCCTGCTGGAACTGGTGGCATCAGAAAACCGAGAGCTGAGAATAGACCCTCTACGGGGCCATGCCTCCCAAGAACTGGTGACACTTGTCGAGCACTACTCCGCGCAAACCGGTCGCTTTGCCGGCAGACAATCAGGCCACAGCCGGCCAGATGACCCCAACCCGTTCATTCTGCGAGACTATGATCTGTGTATTTCCTGTTATCGCTGTGTGCGGGTTTGTGCTGAACAGGAAGGGGACTATGCGATTGGTGTCGCCAACCGAGGCTTTGATACACAGATCACCGTCGAGTTCGCTGGCCATCTGCAGGACTCAGCCTGTACATTCTGTGGCCAATGTGTACAGACCTGTCCCAGCGGTGCCCTGGCAGATAGAAAGGCTTTGCGATTTGCTTAGTGGCGTAGTTCTTTTCTACTCGCTTCCCTTGCGATTTGACAAAAAAATACGAAAAAACGATAATCGCAACATGTCTACCATTGATATGTATAATAAATCAGACATCCAAAAAACTCGCACAATCTGTGGCTACTGTGGCGTCGGCTGCGCGCTGGACCTCTTGACCCGGGACAACCGCATCATCGCTGTACAGCCGGCCTTTGACGGCCCGGCCAATGAAGGCGCGCTGTGCGTCAAAGGGCAGTTCGCCTACGACTACGTTCACCACCCGGACCGGCTCACTCATCCATTGGTACGGGATGCTGCTGGTCAGTTCCGCCAGGCTACCTGGGACGAAGCCTTGGAGCGGGCAGCCCAGGGCTTCCGTAAAGCGGCCGCGAAGCATGGCCGCCACGCGGTCTACGCAGTCGCATCCGGCCGCACCCCCAGCGAAGCCAATTATCTGATGCAGAAGTTCATTCGTGTGGGCTTCGGCACGAACTACATCGACAACTGTAGCCGTGCCTGACATGCCCCCACCGTCGCCGGTCTGGCGGCAACAATCGGACGGGGGGCTATGTCCAATCCCTTGGCGGATATGGAAAAACCCGACGTCATCTTCTGCATCGGCACCAATATGACCGAAGCCCATCCGGTCGCGGCCACACGGCTGAAAAAGGCTCTCGCGGCAGGGGCCAAGATGATCGTGGCCGATCCCCGGCGCATTCGCCTGGCCGAGATGGCCGACCTCTACTTGCCGATCCGGGTCGGCAGTGATACCGCCTTACTGTTGGGTATGGCCCATGTGATAGTACGGGAAGGCCTCATCGACCAGACGTTCATCACCACTCGCACAGAGGGCTACAAACAACTGGTGGACCACCTTCAGGAGAAGACGCCGGAATGGGCCGCAAGCATTAGCGGTGTGCCCGCAGCCGATATCGAACAGGCTGCCATCTTGTATGGTTCTAGCGACAAAGCCGCCATCTACTATACCTTGGGCATCACCGAGCACATCTGCGGCGTAGAGAACGTCCAGAGCCTCTGCAACCTAGCCCTACTTACCGGCAACATCGGGCGAGAGGGGACCGGTGTCAATCCCATGCGGGGCCAGAACAACATTCAAGGCGCAGGGGATAGCGGCGCGCTGCCCAACAATTATGTAGGCTTCCAGCCAGTGACAGACCCAGCCAATCAGGCCAAATTCCAGAAAGCCTACGGACGTAGAACCGACTTAGAAAAGGGCATCACAAAAGTGACTGCCCTAGAACAGTGCGGCGATACGATCCACGCCATGCTCATTGATGGCGAAAATACGGTCGTCTCCGACCCAGACCAAGAGCACTGCATTCACGCGCTCCAAGCATTGGAGCATCTAGTGGTCATCGACATCTTTCTCACGGAGACAGCCGAACTGGCCGATGTGGTGCTGCCGGCCACCTCCTGGGCAGAGACTGATGGCCATTTCACCAACACGGAGCGCCGCATTCAACGGGTGCGGAAAGCTGTGGAGCCGCCCGGCACGGCCAAACCCGACTGGTGGATCATCACCCAGATCGCCCAGCGCATGGACATGGCAGGCTTCTCCTACGATTCCCCCATACCGATCTTCAACGAACTATGCGAACTGTCACCGATCTATCACGGCATCGACTGGGAGCTGGCCGCCTCAGGCCAATACCAATGGCCAATCCCCTACCGAGGCCATCCGGGTACACCTCGGCTACACGAAAATGAGTTCGTCAATGGCCGGGGCAAATTCAGTTTCACCGAATACCGAGACCCCGCCGAAACCATTGACGACGAATACCCCCTGTGGCTCACCACGGGCCGACGACTGGAAAGCTACCACACCCGCACCCAAACAGGACGCTCCGCAGGCATCAACGACCTGCTGCCGGAAGAGACCCTAGAAGTACATCCGGCCGACGTGGAACAACTCGGCCTGTACGATGGAGGCTGGGCAAAAGTCAGCAGCCGCCGAGGAACTGTGCAAATTCGGATAAAGGCGACTAGACGCTCTCCCCGTGGGACTGTCTTCGCCAGTTTCGCCTTCGCCAATGTACCTATCAATGTTCTCACCGGCTCCGGCTATGACCCCATCACCCATACAGCTGAATTGAAAGTCTGCCCCGTCCGTGTGAAGCCGATTGCAGTGGAGAATGACCGGTGATGAGCCGTCCCTCGCCACGCTCCACCAATCACCCTCCACCAGAGTTGGCAACTCGAGTCGGCAGCAAAGTACGCACCCGCATCATTGTTGTAGAACAAGGACAGCAGAAACGCCGGGACGACTACCTAGCCACAGAAGAGCCGCTGGAAATTCGCTTGCAGGCAGGGGGCGAACGCCAAACCGTTGCCGTGACCATGCGTACCCCTGGCCATGACTTTGAATTGGCGGTCGGCTTTCTGCACAGTGAAGGAATCATCACCGAACGCGCCCTGCTTCACACGATCACCTACTGCATCGACCCGCATGTAGACCCAGACCAGCGTTACAATATCGTAAATATCAGCCTCCGCCTGCCCCATCTGCCGGACCTGACAACCCTTGAACGCCATTTCTACACGACCAGTGCTTGCGGCGTTTGCGGCAAAGCCAGCCTAGACGCCATCGAAATGCGCGGCCGCCCAATTCTAGGGGCCGGCCCACAGATCGACCCATCGCTCCTGATAAAATTGCCCCAACAGTTGCGCGCAGCCCAAGGTCTATTCAATGACACCGGTGGGCTGCACGCAGCAGGTCTTTTTGACGCAAATGGGAGATTGCTCTGTCTGCGGGAAGATGTAGGCCGGCACAACGCTGTAGATAAACTCATAGGCTGGGCTACTTTGCAACGTAAGCTGCCACTACACGACTGCATTCTGCTGGTCAGTGGCCGGGCCTCCTATGAAATCCTCCAGAAATCAACCGTTGCCGGCCTGCCAGTGGTCTGCGCTGTCTCCGCACCCAGCCATCTAGCGGTGGATGTAGCCCGCCGGTTTCACGTCACTCTCGTCGGATTTCTGCGCGCTACACGCTTCAATATCTATGCCGGGGAAGAACGGATCAGGAACCCCAGTGACGAGTAACGGCTCTCCACTGAGGTTCATCATTCTTCTCCTTCTGTTCCTGAATGCCTGCCAAAACCCGGCACCCCCGCAAACCATTCAACCGCTCATGGAGGGAACGCCAGGCAGCAATGGCCAGCCAACACTGGCCGATTTCTGGGAAGGCACTGCTGAATTTGTCGTCACAGTCAAGGATACCGGCCTCCCGATGGGCGAATCAGAGACGATAAAACGGGTGGACGGAGAGCTGTGGAGTTATGTCCATGCCAGTGCCCGTTCCGCTGGCGTCGTGGACCAATGCGGCGCAGCCGTAGACTTTCCCGGCTGCATCGTCATCTACAAATCCAACGACCAAGGACACACCTTTACTCTTGAAGATCCCATCTGTCAGATCCCCTGCCACCAATGCCCCTGCCAATCAAAGATAGATCACACAGACCAACAGCAGTACCCGCGCCTCGCCTGGGCCGGCGACCGCTTCGCTCTGGCCTATGAGTACCGGGCTATGGTGATGCTGGCCGAATCTGTGGACGGTGTCCATTGGACATCCGCGGGCCAGGTGCCCAAGACCGGAATCTGGCACTACTGGTTCCGGGACTGTACCAAAGCTGAGAGCATCGGCCTACACCCGTTCACAGAATATAACTATCAGTGTCTTGTAGGCGGCCCGCCGGGCATCTACGCCGAGGAGGGGATCCTGTACATTTTTGTGGGTCTAGGGCGCAATCCCGGTGCCATGGGCTGTTACAAAGGACCTGTCGGCAGTGCCATCGAATTCTTTGAGAAATGTGACAACAATCCCCTCTTCAGTGGCAGCCAAGGCTACGGTCCCCTAGACAAGAACACAGCGGCCGCCAACCCCCACTTCGACTTCCGCACGATCTCCTCCGCGGAAGTGCAACAAATCGGCGACCGCTACTACATGCTCTATGAAGGCGTGCGGGGACCCGGCCCCGACGATGGCGGCGACACACAGTTCGGACTCGGGTTGGCCCGCACTGTTACCGACCAGATCGACGGCCCATGGGAGACATATCCAGCCAACCCCATACTGACAGACCTTCCCGGAAACATCGGCCTCGGCCATGGCGACCTAATCGTACTCAATGGGCAGACGATTCTGTATACATCTCTAGATGGCATCAGGCGCAGCCGGCTGCAATTACAATGGAGCGTCGCGCCAAACCAGTGATGCGAAGCAGTACACCGAACCATTACAGAATTTGAACTATTGGCAAAATCGTGTATTATAACCAGATACAAACAATCGAATACTGCTCAGTTAGTACATGTCCATTTGACTCAAAGAGCAAGCGTCCGGCATGCCCGCCGGCTAGATGGAGACCAAACCGAACATGAAACGGATTGCCCGAATCGGAACATACGTAGCAGTGATCCTGACCGCCGGCTTCCTCTTCAGCCAACCACTCACTGCACAGAGAGATGACCCCATCGTAGACACAGTGCCCGGCCAAGTCATCGTCCGCTTCAAACAGAACGTAACGCGAGAGCAGATCTCCGACTTCTATGCCGAGTACGGACTCACGGAAAAGGACAACCTAGATCACAATCCCCAGGATGCCGATGAGGGCATGAGGCTCGTCGCCGCCCCCGTGGACATAGACGACAAACTCATTGAAACTCTCGAAAATGATACCAGAGTCGCCTACGCCGAGCCCAACTTCATCCTACAGATCAGCGATACGCCCAACGACCCCATGTTCGACCAGCTATGGGGGCTGCACAATACCGGTCAAACAGGTGGGACTGCCGATGCTGACATCGACGCCCTAGAGGCCTGGGACATCAGCAGCGGCTCAGCGGACGTAATCGTGGCGGTCATTGACACCGGCGTAGATCCCACCCATGAGGACTTGCAGGCCAATATGTGGACAAATCCGAAAGAATGTCCCCAGGGCGTTGGCCGCTGTGAAGCGGACGGTGTGGACGATGACGACAACGGCTATGTGGATGATTTCCACGGCATCAACGCCATCACCGGCAGCGGCAACCTCATTGACGATTTCGGTCATGGATCCCATGTGGCCGGCATCATCGCTGCAGTCGGCGACAACCGCACAGGCGTTGTCGGCGTTAGTTGGAAAACTCGCATCGTGGGCTGCAAATTCCTCAGTGCATTTGGCTCCGGTACCACAGCCAATGCCGTCAAATGCTTCAACTATATCTACGACCTACGCAATAAACAGAAACAGAATATCCTGATCACCAACAACAGTTGGGGCGGTGGCTCCCCCTCCCGCTCCCTAAGAGAAGCCATGGGCCGGGCCAACTCGCCCTTGCATGCTTGTTCCGCAGGCAACAGCAACACCAGCCGCCCCTCCTATCCGGCCGCCTATGATCTAGACAATATCATCGCGGTAGCAGCAACAGATCACGATGACCTGTACGCCAGCTTCTCCAACTGGGGCAAGGATTGGGTGGACCTAGCAGCACCGGGCGTAAACATCCTCTCCACAGTCCCTACCGGCCGTTGTGCCATCTGTGATTCATCCGGCTACCGGGCCATCAATGGTACATCCATGGCTACGCCCCATGTGGCCGGCGCAGCCGCCCTCATCTGGTCAGAGTTCGAAAACCTCAACAACGAGCAAGTCAAACAGCGCATCCTTTCAGGTGTCGATCCACTCAACGACCGCTCCAAACAAACTGTAACAAATGGCCGCCTGAATCTCTTCAATGTCATGGAGAAGGACACCACACCGCCTGCAGCCGTGACAGACCTGTCCCCCACCGGTGTCCTGCTGACAAAAATCATCCTTTCTTGGACAGCCACTGGCGACGATGGGTTCAGCGGCGCGGCCACGGCCTATGATGTACGCTACGCCAAATCACCGATCTCCAACGCCACATGGGAGCGGGCCACTCGTGTTGAAGCCGTCCCGGAACCCAAATCATCCGGTTCCCGAGAGACCATTGAGGCAACAGGGCTGGAGCCGAACACAACCTACTACTTCGCGCTGCGGGTCGCGGACAACGTAGGCAATGTCTCCGATCTGTCCAACATCGTCATCGCCCGCACCAATGCCGGCACAATCGTCTTTGAAGATGACATGGAAAATGGGGCCGGTAAATGGAGCATCAACGACCCCCAAAACAATCTCTGGCATCTGTCCAAGCTACGCTCGGTCAGCCCGGAAACCGCCTGGTACTATGGGCAAGAGGAGGAACGCAACTACGATACCGGCGAGGCCAATGAGGGCATGATCACCTCAACAGTTATCGACATCGCCGGTGCAGATGACGCGCTGCTCACATTCTATGAATGGAGCGAAGTGCAGCGCAATCCACGCTTTGACCGCACCCGTGTACAGGTATCCACCGATGGCATCGCTTGGACGCCGGTCTTTGAATCCCACGGCACAGATGGGCACTGGCTGCGCCGAGATGTCAACCTCGCCCAATTCCTCCAAGAGACAGGCTCAATACAGATACGGTTCTGGTTTAATACAGTGGACGATACTTTCAACGACAACGAAGGTTGGTTCATAGACGACGTGCGGGTAGCTACCGCCAAACTGACACGGCCAGGTACAGAGCAGTTGGTAGCGAACCTAGTGGCACAGCCGATCAATATCGGCTTCAACCCGGCCGCCCCACAAGAGGGCGATATGGTAACCATCCATGGCACGGTTATCAACAATGGCAGTGCCGATGCCCGTACAATTGTCGTTCAGTTCGTGGACGCTACCGCTGAAGAGGAAGCGGTTCCCATTGGACCGCCCCAGACGATCTCTGAAATTCCCGCCGGCGGCAGCAGTGTGACCCAGATACAGTACAACACACGTGGCAAAGCCGGCGAACGCCAAATCCGCATGATCATCGATCCCAATAACTTCATACCCGAGCGCAATGAAGCGGACAACCAGGCCACCCGTACGCTCACGATTGCTGAACCGCCTGCCCCCAATCTATTCATCAATGCGGACAACATAGGCTTTGACCCAGCCTCGCCGCAACCAGGGGATCAGGTAACGATCTTTGCCACAGTTCTGAATATCGGGACAGCCGATGCCTCCAATGTTGTCGTCCAATTCCTAGAAGACAACACCAGCAGCACCAGACCGATTGCACCCAACCAGGTGATCGACAGTATCCCCGCAGGTAGCGCGGCCGTCGTTCAAGTGACCTTTGACTCCAGTTCTATTGAGAGCGGTCCACGTATCAAAGTCGAAGTCGATCCAAACAACTTCATCGCGGAATTGACGGAGACCGATAACAGTGCCTCCAAGACCTTGCAGCGCATGGCACTGGTCGAACCGAATCTGAATCTGATACGTGGCAACATCGGCCTAGCACCAGCCAATCCAACCGATGGCGATATGGTGACCATCTACGCCACGGTCATCAATGCTGGCGATACAGAAGTGCAGGACGTACAGGTGCAGTTCCTAGACGCCAATCAGAAGCCATCGGTGCCCATGGCCGCACAACAGATCATTCCGCTCATTGCCCCCGGCAGCAGCGGCGTGGCCCAAATCCGCTTTGATACCTCCGGCCAGGCAGGGGATCAGAAGATCGAAGTGCAGGTGGATCCCCATAACTTCATCGCCGAATCCAGCGAAACGGACAATAGCGCATCCATCACCCTAAATGTGGCGCACAGACCGACGCCCAATCTAGTCATGGTCGCTGAAAATATCGGCTTCAGCTCGGTTGCACCAACCCTCAGCACACCGCTGACCATCTACGCAACCGTTCTCAATCACGGCAGCACCATAGCCCAGAATGTTGCAATCCAATTTGTGGATATCACCGATGGTGAGCCGCGACCGATTGGCAAGCAGCAAGTGCTCGATCACATCGATCCGGGTACCAGTGCAGTTGCCAGTGTTCAATATAGACCGACAAACCAGCAAGGCCGTCGCACAATCCAAGTAGTCGTGGATCCAAGTAACTTCATCACCGAAATCGATGAAAGCGACAACCAAGCCAGTGCTACGCTGTCCGTAGGCGCGCGGCCGACACCCAACCTCTTCATCCAAGCCCGCAACGTGGCACTCTATCCAGATGAACCTTCCAGTGGCGAAGAGGTGACTGTGCAGGCCTTTGTGATAAACAATGGCACAGCACCTGCCGAGAACGTGTCCGTACAGTTTGTCGATATCACCGGCGGCAGTGAGCCACGGCTATTGGGTAGCGAGCAGCGGATCGCTGAAATCGGTGTCGGTAGCAGCGGTACGGCCGCAGTTACCTTTACAGTGCCGCACTCTGCCGACAGGAATGTTAGCAACCGCAAGTTGCAGGTGCTCGTGGATGCCAGCAATCGCATCATTGAGTTGAATGAAAACGATAACACCGCCATCCGCCTGCTGAAATTGAAGTCTGTCCCGGCCCCGAATCTCGTTGTATTGGCCGCCAACATCGGCTTCGACCCAGTCAACCCCCATCTAGGCGACACAGTGACTATCCAAGCGGTGATCCGTAATGATGGTCAAGTTGATGTGGAAGATGTGGGCGTGCAATTTGAGGATGTGAGCGAAGGCTGGCCCATACCCATCGGTGAGACACAGGTTCTTGATAAGATTGCTGCAGGTGGCAGTGGTGTCGTGACCATGAAATTCACGCCGGCCGACGAGCCAGGCGCATACAAAGTGCGAGTAGTGGCTGATCCGGCCAACTTTATCGACGAATCAAACGAGATCGATAACAAAGGCTCTCGCATCTTAGAAGTAGACGCAGCACCTTTACCGAATCTCGTGGCTCTCTCCGACAACATCGGCTTTAACCCGCCCAACCCTTCGGCTGGGGATGAAGTGACTATCTCCCTCACTGTGCTGAACAGCGGTGCTGTTGATGCCGAAAACGTACAAGTCCAGTTCGCCGACATAACGGGTAGTGCTCTACGCCCCATCGGGGAAGTGACAACCCTAGAGTCGGTGCCGGCCGGTGGTAGTGTCATCACCAGTATGCACTATGACACATCCGGCCGCTCCGGGGAGCGACGCATCAAAGCAAGCATTGATGGCCTATCGATCATCGCCGAAACCGACGAGACCGATAACACTGCCAGCAAGACACTGCAGATTGCTGGTGGCTCCGCGCCGAATCTGGCAGTCTACGCAGCCAATATCAGCTTTGTACCACTGCACCCGGTCGATGGCGATGAAGTAACCGTGCGGGCCACTGTACGCAACCAAGGCAGCGAAGATGTGACCAATGTGGTCGTGCAGTTTTTGGATGTGACCAACGATGAGGCCGTGCCTATCGGCACCAGCCGACTGATCCCAATCATTCCCGCGGGGAGCAGTGGAACTGCAGAGACGGTCTTCAACAGTAGCGGCAAGGCCGGCGAACGCAAGATTCGCGCGCTGGCAGACCGCAGCAATCTCATCTCCGAGTCCGATGAGGAAGACAACCAGGCCGAGGCGACAGTGACAATCGGCCTACCTGCTGTCCCGAATCTAGTGATCAAAACAGAAAATGTCGGTTTCCATCCCAGCACGCCAGCACCTGGAGATCATGTTACCATCAATGCCACAGTGCTGAATGACGGGGGGGCCGACGCTACCGAGGTGCTAGTCCAGTTCATAGAAGGCAGTGGACAAGGTACACCCATCGGCGAGCCCCAGGTGATCGACCGGGTCGTACAGGGGAGCAGCGGGGTAGCCCAAGTCGTCTTTGACACCACAGGTAGGGACGACCCCAGAGTGCAGGTGATCGTCGATCCCAACAACTTTATCGCCGAGACAAAAGAGAGCGATAACAAAGCATCTGCGACTCTGAATATGGCGGAGCTGCCCATGCCCAATCTGGCTGTCAGCAGCAGCAATATCGCCTTTACGCCAGCAGCCCCCCGGGTAGGCTACAAAGTCATTGTGACTGCGGTGATCCTCAATGATGGGACTGCGTCGGCCCGGGATGTGGCTGTCCAGTTTATGGACGCGACGGAACGACCTGCCGTGCCCATCGGCACAGCCCAGACTATCGCCATGATCCCTGCTGGTGGCAGCGCGGCCGTGCGCATCGTTTATGATACGACCGATAAGCCGGGCAACCGCCGGCTTGAAGTCGTCGCGGATCCCAACAACTTCATCGCAGAGCGCAGCGAAAGCGATAACAGCACACAAGCAAATGTCGAAGTGCTGGAGGTATCCGCACCAAATCTGGTCGTAGTGCCTCGCAATGTGGGCTTCAATCCTTCTACCCCCACCGAAGGCGACCAAGTGCTGATCAATGCAGTCGTCCTCAATAATGGTGCCAAAGACGCCGACAATATCGTCGTGCAGTTCCTAGACGTGACCGAAACAGAGGCCATGCCCATCGGTCAGCCCCAAGTGATCAGGGCCCTGCCGGCCGGTTCAAGTGCCGCAGCACAGATCGTCTACCACACCCTAAACAGACCAGAAGACAGACGCATCCGCGTTGTCGTTGACCCGAACAACTTCATCCGTGAGAGCAGCAAAGAGGACAACCAGGTAGCTGTGTCTCTGACGGTACAGCCGGCGACCGCACCAAATCTGGCGATGTTGTCCGGTAACATGAAATTCTATCCACCCTCTCCACAGATCCACGACGAGGTGACAGTCTCGGCAACGGTGCTGAACGACGGTAGCGGCGATGCCCACGATATCATTGTGCAGATATTGGATGTGACCGGCGGCGGTTCGGTTCCCGTGGGGACAGAGCAGCTACTTGATGTGATCTCTGCCGGTGGCAGTGGTACGGTTCAGGTCAAGTACACGGATACAGAAGAGGTAGGGAGTCGCCAGCTACGGGTTGTTGTCGATCCCAACAATGTCATTGAGGAGCTGAATGAACGGGACAACCGGGCGACCCGCACACTTGCCATTTCCCCGCCGCAACTGCCGGACGTAACAGTACGCGCGGCCGATATCGAATTCGATCCGGCCAGCCCCGCAGAAGATCAGCCAACAACGATCGCGGCGACAATCACAAACCAAGGTATCGCCGCAGCCGAAGGGGTTGTGGTGCGTATCATTGATGTGACAAACCGCGTACCTGCACTCATTAACGGGCCGCAGCGCATCGAACATCTTGGTGTGAATGACAAAGCAGTGGTTTCTGTTACATACGATACCCGAGGCAAGGCCGGGGCGCGCAAGATCCGAGTCGTGGTAGATCCGGAAGACATTCTCGAAGAAATCAACGAGGAGAACAATCAAGCCGAAAAGACTCTACAGGTGGGGTCTACGTCCGCACCGCCAGAGGAAGGTCCGAATCTGGTGGTTCTAGGTTCAGACATCAGTTTCAGCCCCAGCCAACCGGCCCCAGGTGATTCGGTGATGATTACTGTCGATGTACGCAATCGCGGTTCAGAGGATGCACAAAATGTGGTAGCGCGCTTTGAGGACAATACCGATGGACAAGGGACACTGATCGGCGATGTCACGATTACCAGCACAATCGCGGCCGGAGGCCGCGCCGCGGCCACAGTTGTCTTCAATACGACAGACCTAGAAGGTGCTCGGACGATCCGGGTGACTGCCGACCCGCAAGACTCGATTCGCGAGACTGACGAGACCGACAATCAGGCCGAGCGCACCCTCCGCCTCGGCACGTCGGCAGCAGGACAATCACAGCCGCAAAAGCAGAAATCCATCACGGATGCAGCAGCCAATCTAGCTGTGAATGCCAAAGGCGTGCAGGTGGACATAGTACAGGCCGAAGAAGCGGACCTGGTCATCGTAGCAACGACAATACAGAATCAAGGCAAGATGGACGTGAGCGGTTTTGCTGTCCATGTCCTTGATGTGACAGATAACTTCAGGCCGCTCGGTTCGCCCCAGACGGTAGACTGGCTGGCCGCGGGCAGCGAAACCATGGTCCGCACGATCTTCCAGGCCCCAGGCGGCGTAGGTGTACGCACCCTACAGGTCGTCGTTGATCCATCAAATGTGATTGCGGAAAGCTCAGAAGACGATAACCGGGTCAGTATTCTGGTAAGCGATCTGATCGAGGACAGATAATTTGTGCTGCACCGCGGCGGCCGCGGTGCAGCGCGTACACAGCAGTCGTGTACACAACTAAAAACTGGATGCTAGATTTAACTGGCCTTGGGCAAACACCCGTAGTTTCACATAAGTTCTCTCAACACCCAACAGGGGAATCTCAAAGGCGAGCACGGAGCCGGGCGCAATGATCTCCCCGCTGAAAAATCTGTCTACTACTTCGACTACATCCCCGTTTTCGTCGTAGAAGGCAGTAGCAACAACCAGCGACACCAGCTCCATCTCATGTCCATTGTACAGCTCGCCAACAACGGCAAGACGACCATCGCGCTCCGCCACGCGGGCATCCAGTACATCCAACTCCCGAAATTCAACAATGCTCAGGTTCTCATAGATGACGCTCAATTCGTAACGCCTGACACGAGACGGGTCCACATCCACCGTCATCCGAAACGGAGCAGACCGCTCGATCTCTAGCTTGCCAAAGGGAACGTGGACCTGCCCCACTGCGATGACCTTGTCGCTGCTATCGTAAAATTGGCCGCTGATTCGCATCCCGAACACGTCACTCTGCGCGCCATTCAGCAACTCTCCCACCACTACAACTTGCGAACCGAGAGCATAACTGGTGTGACTACGCACAACCACAGATGCCGGCAGAGGAGTGCGGGTTGGTGTTAATGTGGGCGGCACTATGGCCGTCATTGAAGGGGTAGCCGTAGGCTGCGGCGGGGCGGCTGTCGGCGTGGCCGTAGGCTCTGCGGGGAAGGTTGGGGAATTCGTCGGCATGGGGGTGTTCGTCCCTGTCTCAGTAGGAGTTGGCATCGGTGTATCCGTCGCCCGGATGGTAGGCTTCAGCATCTCCTGGGCTTTCTCAGGGGTGTGTGGCCGCCTCTGTGCGGGCGCATGCACTGTCGGCTTCACAGTAGCAGGGGGCTGTTCGGTGGCCATCTCCTCTGCAACGACATCAGAGCTCGGGCCGCCGCCATTGGTGGAATATGATTCATTATATTCACCAATGACAGCTCCGTTGCAGGCCGCGAGCAGCAGTAGCAGCGCAAAAGAGAACCGCAGCGGAATTCGTTTCACCATGGAATATCCTCCTCATGTTCACACCCAGGCACAGACTCTATTATAGCATCGAACCACAAGGATCTAAGACCCGATTGCCTTCCTCCACGATTACTGGCGTTTACAAGGCGTGTCCGCCCGGCCTGCACAGGGAACGGTCCTTACACCAGAACCGAGCCTTAGCCAATGGTCTCTTTCTAACGGCCAACTTTCTGGCATCTGGCTACTCGGAAGCCTAGCAGACATCTTCGAGCTTTCAACAGCATTTCTCATAAGTGGATTGCTGGCATTTGCCAGTGCGCCGGCAGTCTTCTGGTCGCCGGAAGGTCGCTTAAAAGAGGCGATGTAATGGGTTCAGAAGAAAAGCCGCCACAAACGGGGCAGGAAGATAATCATACCAACGGCCACACTGCCCAGCGCAGCCAGCAAAACCGCAGCGGCAGCCGTGTCTTTGGCAATCTTTGCCCGAGGATGAAAGGCCGGTGAAACCAAATCTACCAATGCTTCAATGGCGGTGTTGAGAACTTCCAAGGCAATGACCAAGGCAATCAGACAAGCGACCACAGCCCACTCGACCCGATTGATGCCCAAAGCAAGCCCAAAGATGATAACAACCCCTGCAATAATTGCATGAATGCGGGCGTTACGTTGGCTACGAAATGTATAGGTTACACCATTGATGGCAAAGCCCAGATTTTGCCAGAAATTGCGGGCATGCCGGGGAGAAGGGGCGTTCATGCGACAGCTTACTCCAGAGTGAGCCGAGGCGAGAGGTCTTCGTGTACCAGTGTAGCGAGAATTTCGGCCTGCTTGCGCCACATCACAGCATACCGGTCGTCTGTGTCGTGATCATAACCGAGTAGATGTAGGGTTCCATGAACGACCAGCAATTGCAGCTCCGCGGCCAGAGAATGGCCGTATTCCTGCGCTTTTCGTGACGCATAGGGAAACGCCAGCAGCAGGTCGCCCAGTTCGGCAGCCAATTCTGTCGCCAATTCCGCCGCCAGTTCCGTACCCAAAGGCCAACCTTCCCGCGCGGCAAAGCTCAACACATCCGTCGGCGCATCTTCCTGTCGATAGGTACGGTTGTACTGTTGTACCATATCGTCATCCATCACCAGAATGGAGAGCGAGCCATCGGCCTGTCCACAGGCATGCAAAGTCGCTTGGGCCGCGGCCACCAGCCACGCTACATCTACTTTCGCCTGAAATGGCTCCGCAATCTGCACGAAAATCTGCGCGTCCATCCAAACACCAGCGGAGAATAATAGAGTGACGAGAGAAAGGTTAGCTTTTCTCTCCATGAACCACTACAATTATGCTATAATTACATACATTGGAATCCATGACAACTGCGAATCCAAGCAGTATCATAGCAGGATAGAGGATCCATGTTTTTCGACCAGGCCAAAATCCATGTACAAGCTGGGGCCGGCGGGAATGGTATCGTCGCCTTCCGTCGGGAAAAATTTGTGTCCAAAGGCGGCCCCGCCGGTGGCAATGGTGGACGGGGTGGCAATGTCTACCTAATTGCCGACCAACATCTGAATACATTGCAAGCATTTCGCAAAAGAGTACATTTCCGGGCGGAGCGAGGGAAACACGGCGGGGGGACGAAAAAAGCTGGGGCTGCAGGTGAAGATCTACACATCCCCGTACCGATTGGCACGATTGTACGGCATGCAGAAACCGACACAATTCTAGCTGACCTGATACGCGATGGCCAAGAGGCTCTGGTGGCTCGAGGAGGACGCGGGGGACGGGGCAATGCCGCCTTCAAGACAGGGCGCAATCGTCTGCCACGTCTAGCAGAAAACGGCGAAATCGGCGAAGAGTTCTGGCTTACCTTGGAGCTGAAGATCGTTGCCGATGTGGGCATCGTCGGCGTGCCCAATGCAGGCAAATCGACCCTGCTGAGCGTCATCAGTGCCGCGACTCCCAAAATCGCCGACTACCCTTTCACTACAGTCGTACCCAATCTGGGCGTAGCAGATGTGGGCCACATCCAGATCGTCTTTGCTGACATCCCCGGCTTGCTGGAAGGGGCCCATGAGGGCGTTGGGCTTGGCCTAGATTTTCTACGCCATATCGAGCGTAGCCGCATGCTCATCCATCTCCTCGATAGTGCCAGTCCCGACCCGCTCGGAGATTATACAGCCATCAATCAGGAGATGTTGCTCTTCAACCCAGCCTTGGCGGACCGCCCCCAACTGGTCGTCCTGAACAAAATCGATCTGCCCCAAGCCCAGGAAGTCTGGCCTCAAGTGCAGGAGGCATTGACAGAGACGGGAAACCCTCTCTTCGCCATCAGTGCTGTGAGCGGAGAAAATGTACAGCAGCTTTTGTATGCAGTGAAATCAATTCTGGATACTCTGCCGCCAGCCATTGTAGAGGAAGTAGTCGATGATATCCCTGTGCTTGCGCCCGCAGAGGACGAAAGCACATTCACTATCACTCGCCTAGAAGAAGACCTCTGGCTGGTGAAAGGCATTGAGATCGAGCGCGCAGCACAGATGACCAACTGGGACTATTACGAGGCTGGTTTGCGATTCCAACGCATACTCACCGCACTACACATCACTGCTTCTTTACGCGACCAGGGGGTTCAGGAAGGTGACAGGGTGCAGATCGGCGAGGTTGAACTGGTGTGGGGTTACGAAAACGCATTTGGAGAGTAGAGAATGACGAATCCCAGGGCCCAGCCACAGGCTACTGATCACAGGCCACTGGCCACCGCTAGACGTATCGGCGTCTTCGGCGGCACGTTCGACCCGATTCATTTGGGCCATCTGATTCTGGCCGTAGAAGCCCGGCATCAGCTCCGATTGGACCAGATCGTCCTGGTGCCGGCCGGCGACCCCCCTCATAAACAAGGGCGTCCGCTCGCCCCTCTGTGCCACCGGCTGGAGATGTGCCAACGAGCCGTTGCCAATGACCACACAATCAACATCAGTCTCATTGACGCCGAGCGCCCCGGCCCCCACTATACAGCGGATACGCTACGCATCTTCCACAATCAACTCGGCCCAGATGTGCAGATTTTCTTCCTAATGGGATTGGACAGCCTGCGGGACCTACCCACTTGGCATGAACCAGAATGGCTGATGCAAAATTGCCAACTTGTCGCTTTACAGCGCCATGATGTCGATATCGACTGGCCTTCACTAGAAGCAGCCCTGCCCGGTCTGTACGAACGCATCATCATATTAGATATGCCGAAGGTGGAGATCGCCAGCAGTGCCCTGCGAGAGCGAGTACAAACGGGCCAACCCATTCGCTACCAAGTACCCCGGCCAGTGGAGTTATACATTCAAGAACACGGACTCTATCGCGAATACCACTGGTGATCTGTTTTTCACTTGCACCCGATTTCGCTTACGATTATAATTGTAAAATTGTAAGGTGAGTCACATTCTGTTTGCACGGGAAGACGTCATGAATGACATATCTACCTCTTCTCATGAAAAAACTCGCATTCTCGTGGTCGATGATGTTGAAGATACCCTTCTGTTGCTGAATCTACGGCTACAGGGCTACGAAGTCTTCACTGCCAGCAATGGCGAAGAAGCGATGCAGGTCATTCAGAAGGAAGGAATACCTCATTTGGTGCTTCTGGAAATTCTGATGTCCAAGGGAGATGGGTTTGCAGTGGCCGAGGATCTACGCCGGTTAGGCGATATTTCGATTATCTTCTTGTCTGTCCTATCTGATACAAATACAAAAGTCCAGGGCCTTAACCGATTTGCCGAGGATTATGTTACCAAGCCGTTTGACTTCAACGAGCTCTCGGCTCGCATTCGTCGAGTTCTGTTGCGAGTGGCTACGAATCAAGACGCCGATCCGATACAGATGGTGGACGAACGGCTACACATCAATTTCGCCCAGCAGTATGCAGTTCTCAACGGAACGCAGATCATCCTGACCCCTACTGAAAACCGCCTGTTACATGTTCTGTATAATAACCGTGGTCGGGTTCTCTCGCCAGGATTTCTGATCGCAAAGGCCTGGGATCCCCTACGCCAAGGCTCTGTAAACTCTTTATGGGTACACATACGCCGGCTACGTAGTAAAATTGAGCCGGATGCCAGCAATCCCTATTATATCATAACTGTTCGGGGCCGGGGCTATTGCCTCCCCCAACCACACCACCACGGCTAAACTGCCGACAAACAGTTCCTTATGTCCGTCCATTTTGATCATACAGATTATGACAGCGCGGCAGATTTTGTGCGTACACAAACGAATAGGGATCGCCCATCCGAACAGCCGCTGGTTGGCTTGGTCCTCGGCAGCGGGTTGAGCCTACTGGCAGAGTCGATCGCAGACGCCATCACGATTCCATACGAGCACATTCCTCACTTCCCCGCCAGCACCGTAGCCGGGCATGCAGGACGACTACTCATCGGCGCATTGGCAGGCCAGACAGTTGTGGCAATGCAGGGACGTATTCATCTGTACGAGGGATATACAGCCGAGGAGATTACATTCCCCATCCGAGTGATGCGTCGGTTGGGTGTAGAAACACTGGTTTTGACCAATGCCGCCGGCGGGCTGAACCCCAACTTTCATGTCGGGGACCTGATGCTGCTCGTCGATCATATCAATTTCGTGGGCATGGCGGGCCATAATCCCCTGATCGGGCCCAATATCCCATCATTTGGGCCGCGCTTTCCGTCAATGACCGAAACCTATGCACTCTCTCTGCGTCGGCTCGCCTTGACTACAGCCCGAAATCTGCAGATTTCTTTGCGCCAGGGCGTCTACGCTTACCTAGCCGGCCCAAACTTTGAGACGCCGGCCGAAGTTCGTTTGCTGCGGCTCATGGGCGCAGACGCAGTGGGGATGAGCACCGTGCCGGAGGCACTGGTCGGTGTTCACGCCGGGATGCGGGTACTCGGTATCAGTACAATCACAAATGAAGCCGTGGATCAACTAGACACAGATCAACAGCCCAGCCATGAGGAGGTTCTGGAGACCGGTAAGATGGTTGTGCCTCAACTCACGCAACTGCTCATCGGCATCCTAGAAGAACTGTAACTTTGGTACAGAAATTTTTGTTCCCCTATTTCTTCTGTCAAAATTTCTCGTGCCAAAACTGGGGTTAAACTGCGATTGGCTCTTCCTCAGTGCTATCCACCAAAGACATCTCCGCATCCTCCGGTCGTTCCGGTCGAATGTCCTTCACAAAGTCAAGGTGGGCTGGCTGCCGCACAAACCCTAGGCGGACATTTATGTCCAGCATCCCTTGATTATTCGACTCGTTCCAAGTGCGAACTTCGCCAACTCCCTTTTCCCGCGCGTATTCAATGGCTCGCAATTTCAGGGCCGTGGCAACCCCTCGCTTGCGGTAAGAACGGACCACACCGGTGAGGCCAGTATAGAGAATGTTCCGGTCGGCCTGGCTCAACCAGAGATTGCTCATCCCCACGTATTCGCCATTGTCTATGGCGACGAACCAACCATCAGTCAGAAGATTCGTCCGTTCCCAAACCTTCTGAAACTCCTCAAAGGGCACTTTCGTCGGCGGTTCCGGGCTGGGTATATCCTGATCAATTGCCCACTCTAATTCATAAAGTTTGCGGTCCCGATTCGGATCAGACGCCAACTCTGCGACCGTCTTGATTTCGATGCCCTGTTCGGCCATGCGCTGGGGGTAACGCACCCAGTCGGCCAGGGGAACGCTGGCCGGGTCCAGTCGAGACTCCCACTCACGCATGCGCTCAGTAAAGCCGAGCTTCTGCACAAAGCGAACGCTATCAGTAAAGTCTTCGCGGGTGTTGGTATACAGACGTAAGGGGTCGAACTGCTCGATCTGCTGGCGCAGATGCTGCCATAAGGCTGTACCAATACCGCGCTTGCGAAACTCCGGCCGCACACTTACGCCCATCCACAACTTGCCCGGATGGTTCATCCAGAGGGATTGACTGTAATGGGCAATCCCAACAGGACGGCCCTCCACTTCAGCGAAGAAGCGTCCCCACTTGACTTTTTTGGGTCGTTTCTCGTCAGACTCTTTCCACTCGTCTACTGTATCAGGATATTCTACCCACACGGAGTTGACGATATCGACCGCATGCTGGTAGTCCTCGTCCATCATTTCAAAGGGTCGGATGGTGATCAAGGTTCCATCTCCTTTTGGCACGAGAAAATTTTGTCGTTGTTTTTCCTTATTTCTTCTGTCAAAATTTCTCATGCCCAAATTCTTGCTATCTCAGCGTCAATGATCGACTGTACCTGATGGACGCTATCCTCTAGGGGCAACTCGCGAGATACATCGCTACGACGCAACTTCAGCTCAATGATTCCATTCTCCACCCCCCGCTTGCCGATTGTCAAGCGAACGGGGATACCGAGTAGATCGGCATCGTTGAACTTCACACCGGCCCGCTCGTCCCGGTCATCGTACAGCACTTCAATCCCTGCCTGCTGTAGCTGCTCGTAAACCCGTTCCGCTGCTTCCCTTACCTCTGGTGTACGCCTTGTCGCCAAACTGACCAGATATACCTGATAGGGTGCAATCGTAAGCGGCCACACAATGCCATGTTCGTCGTTGTTCTTCTCAATGACACTGGCCATCAGCCGCCCGGAGCCGACACCGTAGCAGCCCATTACCATCGGCTCATTCATGCCGTTTTCATCCAAGAATGTGGCATCCATGGCCTCGCTGTACTTCGTACCCAGCTTGAAGATATTGCCCACTTCTATACCACGCACAGAGCGTAAAGGTGTACGGCAGACGGGGCAGGGATGTCCCTGGCCGGCTGCTACCACATCAAGCACCAAATCTGGCTCGTAGTCCCGACCACAGTTGACATTTTTGTAGTGCCAACCATCTCGATTGGCACCGGCCACCAGATTCGGGCTGCGGGGAATCAGGTCATCCACAACGAGCAGCATCCGCTGTCGCTGGATGCCGACCGGCGAACCATAGCCCGGCTCTGCACCGATTGCCCGGATCTCCGCTGGCTGGGCAGGGCGCAGATGATGAGCCTTGAGCGCATTTGTCAATTTTGTCTCGTTCAGTTCCATATCACCCCGCACGACGACAAAGACGAACTGCTCCTTTTCCTCTCCATCTTCCTTGGTCGTCGCCACCAAAAAAAGTGCTTTCGCGGTCCGCTCCTGCGGAACCTCAAGAAACGAAGCCAAGCAATCAATCGTATCAACGCCAGGGGTAGGGACCTCTTCCAAGGGGAGTGCATCCTCCCACATTGGAGCGTCCTTCACGAAGGTGGCAACCTGCCGATTTGCTTTATAGCCACATCCATCACAAAGCAGAAGCGTATCCTCACCAACCGGCGTCAAAGCCATAAACTCATGGGCCATTGTGCCGCCCATCATCCCCGGGTCGCTTTCAACAGCGATAACCTCCAATCCGGCCCGGCCAAAGATGTTATGATAGGCTTGATAGACTCGGGGATAGTAGGCATCAAGACTTTCATGATTCGTGTGGAACGAATAGCCATCCTTCATGGTGAACTCCCGCACCCGAATCAGACCGCCTCGGGGCCGGGGCTCATCACGGAATTTTGTCTGAATCTGGTATAGCATCAGAGGAAGTTGCCGGTAACTGCTGATGACACCAGCAGCCAGCTCAGTGATCACCTCCTCGTGGGTCATGCCCAGGACCAACTCACGACCGCCCCGGTCCGTCAATCGAGCCAGATCATCGCCGATTTCAAACCAGCGCCCCGTGCGTTTCCACAGCTCAGCCGGCTGCACAACCGGCATCACGATCTCCTGACCATCGATGGCATCCATCTCATCCCGCATAATCATTTCGATTTTCTTCTTGACCCGCAACCCCAAGGGCATATAGTCAAAGATACCGGCCGCCACCTGTCGGATCAACCCAGCCCGCAGCATTAACTGGTGGCTACGCACATCCGCATCCGCGGGAACTTCCCGCAGTGTCTGAAAAAATAATTTTGACATCCGCATAAGGATTGCTCCAAATTGCAGTAGCTGATGGAGAGTAACTGCTCCACTGGTGTTGCAGCGGAGTTCGTAGTCGTCTGGCTCCACTACAAACTGTACATGTGGGCTTGATTCTTCAAAGTATACTTGCCTCTGCTTGGCCGTGTCAAAGATTGGAGACTGTGTACAATGTATTCCCACCTCCTCCCACGCATGCCCAGCACAAAGACCAGAGCCATCAAAAAATTATTCGTAGCATACATGGTTGCCAAAACAGCATATCCACTGCTATACTCTTCACAGAATAACAGTGTAGTCAATAGCCCTTGCAAAAGGGTGAAAATTTCACCCTTAACTCATGTCTACTAAAGGAGAATACCTATGTATGACCAGAAGCCATGGATACAGAAGTACGAACCGGGGGTACCCGAGACTATCGAGTACAATGGTCAGCTACTTCACGAAATGTTGGATGCCTCAGCACAGAAGTATGCCAATCATATTGCAACCCGGCTGGTGTTGGCATACCTGCCCTTGGGGATCACCGTTCAGGCCAAACAAACATACAGCGAGCTGAAGAATGCAGTCGATTGCTTCGCCGCTGCCTTGTACAATATGGGCCTGCAACAGGGGGACCGCATCGCGATTATGCTGCCCAATAGCCCCCAGCAGGTTGTCGCTTTTTTCGGGGCCCTGAAAGCCGGCTGTGTGGTTGTCAACACGAACCCAACCTATACACCTCGGGAGATCGGCCAAATCCTAGAAGACAGTGGCGCGTCAGCCATGCTCCTTCTCAGTAGCTTCTACGAGCGGCTGGAGCAGGTGAAAGATGCCACAAACCTCAAGCATATCATTGTGACGGATGTCCCCGATTCCCTGAGCTTCCCTTTCAATAAACTTGTGGAAAGACAGGTACGGGCCAGTGGCATGATGGTCGATATCCCGGATGGTCCCGGCATCTGGCGTTTCAACAATCTCATCAACACAAACGCGTCCCGGCCGCCCACCATCAACGTGGGCCCTGACGATACGGTTCTCTTCCAATATACTAGCGGCACAACCGGCGTGCCCAAGGCGGCCATGCTGACCCATCGAAGTTTCGGCTCCAATATTCAGCAGTTGGAGGCCTGGTACAGGAATATGGAATATGGCGGAGAAAAGGTACTCGGCTCGATCCCGTTCTTCCACATTTACGGACTGACGGTGGCCAAGCTTTTCGCCATGTACAGCGGTGCAGAGTTGATCATCACGCCGGATCCCCGCAAGACGGAGTTGATATTGGATATCATTCAGCGGGAAAAGGTGACCATGTACCCCGGCATCCCAACCATGTACACCGCGATCATCAACCATCCGAAAGTCGCTGAATCCGACCTGCGCTCTGTCAAGGCTTGCCTTTCCGGCGGAATGGCCCTGCCCCTGGAAGTACAGCGTCGTTTTGAACAACTCACCGGCGGTAAATTGGTGGAAGGCTATGGCCTGACCGAAACTTCGCCGGCCGCATGTGCCAACCCCATCAATGGCCTGCGTAAAGAAGGATCCATCGGTCTGCCGCTACCCAGTACAGAAGTGTCGATTATTTCGCTTGAAGCGAACGCAGAGGGCAAATTTGAGACCGTTCCGGCCGGCCAAGAGGGCGAGCTGATCATCCGCGGACCCCAGGTGATGAAGGGCTACTGGAACCGTCCCGACGAAACCGCAGTCACCCTTGACGAAGATGGCTGGCTCCACACTGGCGACATCGCCAAAATGGATGAGGATGGCTGTTTCTATATTGTTGACCGCAAGAAGGACCTGATCATCGCCAGTGGTTACAACATTGTGCCGCGGGAAGTCGAGGAGGTGCTCTATATGCACGCGAAGGTGATGGAAGCAGCCGTAGCCGGCGTCCCTGATCCCGTCCGCGGCGAAACTGTCAAAGCCTATGTGGTCCTGAAAGAAGGCCAGACCAGCACGCAGGACGAGATCAATGCCTTCTGTCGGGAGCACTTGGCCCCCTACAAAGTGCCACGCATTGTGGAGTTCCGCAGCGAATTGCCGAAGAGCCAGATAGGCAAGATCCTGCGCCGAGTGCTGGTTGAAGAAGAAAAGCAGAAGACCGAAACATAACAAGCAGAGGAAAAACGCACAATTGCAGTTTTGACAGATTCAACCTAAATTTGTTATGTTTACCATTGGTTGCGCCCCCGTGGTGGAATTGGTATACACAGCAGGTTGAGGGCCTGTGCCCATTTGGGCATCTCCGTTCGAGTCGGAGCGGGGGCACCACTATGGCGGTAGGGTTGCCGTGTACGCCCAGGGCGTACACGGCAACCCATTATCCAATATGTGCAAATGCCCTCATCCCCGCATAGCTGGCAATTTCTCCCAACTCCTCATCAATGCGTAAAAGCTGATTGTACTTCGCCACTCGGTCACTGCGGGCCGGTGCTCCCGTTTTGATCTGCCCGGTGTTGAAAGCAACCACCAGATCGGCGATAGTTGTATCTTCGGTCTCGCCTGAACGATGGCTGACCACAGCAGCCCAGCCGGCCCGATGGCTCATTTCAATGGCAGCGATGCTTTCTGTCAATGTGCCGATCTGATTGACTTTGCACAACAACGCGTTGCACGCCTGCTCCGCGATAGCCCGCTCGATCCGCTTTACATTCGTCACGAGCAGATCGTCCCCGACCAGTTGCACCCGACCACCAATCTTCTCGTAGAGCAGTTTCCAACCCTTCCAATCATCCTCAGCCATCCCATCTTCAATGGAAATGATCGGGAAACGATTGGCCCAGTCCGTCCACAGATCCACCAGTTCCTCGCTAGACAGTTCCGTGCCTTCAATGTCCAGCTTGTAGCGTCCTGTCTCCGCAACATATAGTTCACTCACAGCCGGATCCAAGGCGATGTATACCTCCTCGCCCGCTTGATATCCTGCCTTCTCAATCGCCTGAAGAATCACCTCTACCGCAGCCACATTCCCCCCTAGGCTCGGCGCAAACCCCCCTTCATCGCCTATATTTGTACTATGACCAACGTCATGGAGCACACTTCTCAGCGCATGATAGATCTCACTGCACCAACGCACCCCTTCCCCAAAGGAGGGTGCGCCCACTGGCATGATCATGAATTCCTGAAAATCAGTGCTATTGACCGCATGCTTGCCACCGTTCAGAATATTCATCATCGGGACCGGCAATGTGTGGGCATTGACCCCGCCCAAATAACGGTACAATGGCAGGCCAACAGCCTCTGCTGCGGCCTTCGCTACCCCTAGGCTGACGCCCAGAATTGCGTTTGCGCCCAATTTTCCTTTGTTTTCCGTGCCATCCAACTCCAGCATGAACCTGTCAATCCCTATCTGATCCAGCGCATCCGCCCCCACAAGTTCAGCGGCCAGAACCGTATTGACATTCTCTACCGCCTGTAAGACGCTCTTGCCCCCATAGTTCGATGTGTCGCCATCCCGCAGTTCGACAGCTTCATGAGCACCGGTGCTGGCACCGCTAGGCACCGCTGCCCGACCAATCGCCCCATCGCGCAGTTGAATCTCCACCTCAACCGTCGGGTTGCCCCGACTGTCCAGAATTTGCCGTCCCACAAGTGTCTCAATATAGGTCATTCTGCCTTCCTCCCTACACATAAAAGTCGTATTCTCCTAGCTGTAGTTACCAGAAACCAGCAACGGAAGTACTATAGCAGAGGCCATGCAAAATAACGAATGTAGATAGCTCACAATTTCTTGACGCGGCCCGCGGCCTGTGTTACAATTTAACTAGGCTACGAGGAAATTTTTCACGACAAACCTCCAATTGCGCCCATGGCAAAAGCCTTAGACTGTCCTAAGGTGGTGTTATGTATCAGGTCAGCCCAATGGTGAACCACAACCCGCCCCAAATCTATCTGGACCATTCCGCCACCACGCCGCTGCGGCCAGAAGTACTGGCCGCGATGGAGCCATTCTATGGCTCCACAGAAAAGGCCGCACTGCCATTACAATACGGTAACCCGTCAAGCATCCACCGGGTGGGCCGGGCCGCCTATGCTGGCCTAGACAAAGCCCGACGCGCCAGTGCTGAAATCCTCGGGGCCAGAGCCAGTGAAATCATCTTCACCAGTTGCGGTAGCGAAAGCGACAACGCCGCCCTACGGGGGATCGCTCTCGCGCGGCGCAACCAGACCGGTGCCAACCGCATCATTACCACAACGGTGGAACATCACGCAGTGCTGCACACAGCAGAGGACCTACGGGACTTTTTCGGCTTTGAGCTGATTCTCCTGCCAGTGGATAGTACTGGTCTGGTGAATGTGGATGATCTGGCGGAGGCCCTGGGCGATGGTTCTCAAGTGGCGGTCGTCAGTGTGATGTACGCCAACAACGAAATCGGAACCGTCCAGCCCATTGCCCACTTGGGTACACTCTGCCGGGAACACAACGTGCCTTTCCACACGGATGCGGTCCAAGCAGCCGGCAAGCTCCCCCTGCATGTAGAAGAATTGAATGTAGATGCTCTCAGTGTCAGTGCCCACAAATGTTACGGGCCGAAAGGTGTCGGATTTCTGTATCTGCGCCGGGGTACCCCCTTTCACCCGTTCTTGACCGGCGGCGGACATGAGGGCAACCGGCGGGCCGGCACAGAAAATGTACCAGGAATCGTGGGGATGGCAGCAGCTTTAACATTGTGCGAAGCGGAACGGGATTCGGAAATGGCCCGGTTGCGAATCCTACGGGACCAGCTCATCGGCCATATTTTGGAAATCAAAGGGACACATCTCACCGGTCATCCCAGATACCGGCTGGATACTCACGCCAGTTTCGTCATAAACGATGTAGAGGCCGAGGGCATTCTCATCGGCCTAGATCTAGCTGGCATTGCCGCCAGCAGCGGCAGTGCTTGCACCAGCGCCAGCCAGAAGCCCAGCCATGTGCTGGAAGCTATCGGCATCTCCCCCACGGAGCTGGCAGGCGGCCTGCGGCTCAGTCTTGGCCTCAGTAACACAGCCGAGCAGATCAAACTGGTTCTGGAAACGCTGCCCCAGATCATTGCCCAGCATCAAGACGTGATGCCAGTGGCCGTATAAAGCCTTTCGTATGCGTACCGGCCCTCGGGTGCTTCCTCGGCAGATATATACACAACAACACAATTTGACGCTTCTCTGCCTGCTCTCCCTAGACCTACAAACGGTCGTCAGTCTACTTCTCATGTTCGGCAGCCTGTTGACTACAGCCTTTATCCTAGCCTTGGGCTATCTGCCAGTCTATTTTGGCAGAATCGTTTTCACGCCAAGCGAGATGCTGTGGATGGGGCTGCTTGCGGGAACTGTTGCTCTGCTGATCGGGCGGATTTTCCTTGGGCGGATCAATCATTTTCGCCGTATTCTACGTTTCGCGGTTTTAGCCCCAGGCCAGATCAGCCATATCAGCACAACCCCATTTGAATTCCGCATAGACTATGTGTTCTGGTTCCAACACTGTTCATATACCAGCCGCAATGCCATCCGTCGGGACCATCAACGCGAGCAGCGTACACACCTACGCCCCGGCCAACCTATCATTACGCTAGTCAACAGATTTCAACCCGATGCTTCTGTAGTGTTGGAACTGTACACAGATAAGATCCATAGCAACTGAAATGGTCGTCCTCTGGAAACCAATGAAAATGATAGGAAGACAACGATTCACGAGCCACGAACTAGGGGCGGTTGAACGATTGTTTTTATGTATAATTGACGTATGTATCTTGACCGCACGTATAAACCGCGTCGCCGCCGGAACAAAGGATGTTTCGTTTGGGTCGGCCTCATGTTGTTCCTGACCGTCTATCTGTACGTACAGCGGCCAGATTGGCTGTTAAGCCGACCTCTGCAACCGACACCAACGCCCACCCGCAGCGTGCTCTCTTGGCAGGCGGAAGCAGAAGTACATATTGCTGCCGGCAGATTCGCAAGCGCGCTTGCCGCCTTTCAACGGATGGCCGAACTAGAACCAGATAATGCAGATCCACTGGTTGCCCAAGTCGACCTGCTGATGATGAACCGGAAGATCAGCCAAGCCCTAGCGTTGGCAGAGAAGGCGGTTCAGATCGATAGCGAGAATGTGGCCGCTCTGACCATGTACGCACGCGCGCTGGACTGGGTCGGCCAATATGAAGCGGCTATCAATTTCGCCTTTGACGCGCTAGACTTAGCACCCGACAATGCGGACGTCCTTGCAGTCCTCGGTGAAATCTATAGTGATGTCGGCAACTGGCCCCGTGCCCAGGAATATCTGGACGAGGCCCTGGCCATTGATCCAAGCAATGTTCTGGCCCGGCGTAATCTGGCAGTTTTGTATGAATTGCAGAGCGACTACGAGCAGGCCATTGTTGAATTTGAGCGAGCGATCGAGCTGGCACCGCATCGTCCGGATCTATACATTGAAAGAGGACGGCAATACCAAGCCCTCAATGAGTGGGACGCGGCCATCCAAAGCTACGAGCAGGCTGTTGCTGTCGCCGAAATCAGCGTCTCGCTGGACGCATTAGGCTGGGGTCTCTATCTCAGTGGCGACTCATTGCAGGCCCAACGGGTCCTGCGCCGGGCCGTGGACATGGACCCACAGAATGGTGCAGCTTTGGCCCATTTGGGCATAACCTACTACACTCGCCGTAACTATGAGGATGCGTCCCTCGTACTCAAGCAGGCGGTAGAAATTTTGGGTGACCAAGAAAGCCACATTGATTACTATTATCACCTGGGCCTGGCATACATCTATAAGAAACCGCAAGAATGTGATTTGGCCATTCCCTGGCTACGCAAAGCTCTAGAAATCGATCCGAACACCCCTGCCGCTCTTGAAGGTCTTCGTGTGTGTAGCGAATGACATACAACCGCTCCCGTCTGAAATCCTCATTGCCTCGCCCAACAATTGGCTCTTCGCGCCGCAACAGGCCGCCTACACCCCATGAGGCTGCGGGCGACGAGGCAGCCAGCCGCCCACCCCTTCAGCCGCAACGCAGCGAACTGATCCGGGCCCGGGCCGCTACCCGTACAATCGCCAGTAAACGGCGCATTCAGCGACGCGGCACGCCCCTAGAAGTACTGCAACAGCCGATTCAGGCCGGGATGCGTAAAGTATTCGATCTGCGTCGCTTGCTATTTGTATTGGCCTTGACAGCCATCGTTTTGCTCTTGCCCACCCCAGAAGGTCTGAGTCCAGTTGGACACCGGGCTTTGGCTCTCTTCGTCTTTTCTGGTGCAATTCTAGCCCTGGAGCCGGCCCCTCTGCCCATCGCCGCCTTGCTAGTCCCTATTATGCAGATTGCCCTAGGCGTTGATGACGCAGCCGGGGCGTTCGACCCTTTTGGCACGCCAGTTGTGTTTCTGATTTTAGGCAGCCTCTTCCTAGCAGAAGCTCTACGAAAACACGGCCTCACCCGCCGTTTGGCCCTCTATGCAATCGTCGGCAGCAAAGGACATTTCGCGCCCTTACTGCTCGGGCTGATGGGCATTACCAGCGGCCTAAGTATGTTTGTGCTCAATACAGCCACGGCCGCCGTTCTGATCCCCGTCGCCATCACGATTGCACAGCAGGTGCCTCGCCCGGAAGACGGACGCAAAGCCTTGGCTGTTTTGATCCTCGCCATCGGCTATAGCTCCAGCATCGGTGCGATTGCAACGATTATGGGCAGTGGCGAAAACGCCATTGCCAGTGGCTTGTTAGGGCAATTCAGTACCTTCGGTTTCATTGATTGGATGAAATATGGCCTGCCGATTGTGCTGTTATTGATACCCCTCGTTTGGTTGCTGTTGCCACGGCTTTTTGCCCTGCCGAAGCTGACCATTGACACAGCACCAGCCCAACAGGAAGTCGCTCGCTTGGGGAGGCTTTCCAACCCAGAACGAGAAATTCTCGTTGTGCTGCTGGTGTCAATTACCCTTTGGATCGCAGGTGCGTACATTGAGTCTCTCTTAAAACTGCCGGCCACCCTTCTCAGCAGTGCTGTTGTAGCCATCGGCGCGGTGGCTGTCCTTTCAGTCGAAGAAATCGTCGATTGGAGCGATCTGAAAAGTGTCAATTGGGGCGTGTTTTTTGTGATTGGGGCCGGGCTGACCCTCGGGGATGCCCTAGGAAAGACCGGAACAAGCACTTGGTTTGCCAACCTTATGGCCCCAACTCTTCAAGAGTTCCCTTTTGTCTTTGTGCTGGCTGCGTTGCTTCTGCTCGCATTTGGCATCACACAGTTCATGAACAACGTGCCTTTGGGAGCGATCCTAACCCCAATGCTCATTACCCTCGGCCAAGCCTCCGCTATCGACCCGGTTCGTCTCGTCATCCCGACGATCTTCGCGATTGCCCTAGCCTTTGCCCTGCCCAGCGGCTCCGCCCGTATGATTCTAGTCGCAGTGACCGGGGCGGTAGGCAGCAAAGAGATGATGCGCGCCGGTGTAATCGTTGGGCTGGCCTGTGTAGCCATTATCTTTGTGTTCTTTTATCTGCTCAGTCAACTAAACATGATCTGAAAAAGCCTAGCAGGCAGACGAGATGTTACATCACTCTGCAAAGGAGAAACTATGCGTATCTGGCTCATTGGTGCAGGCACTATCGGCAGCGTCGCCCTGCGGCAGCTACAGAAAAATCCAGCGGTCGAGCTTTTCGTCAGTGACCCATCAGACCAGCCCGAAGCAGTACGCAACGGCCTGATCAACCAAATAAACCTAGTGGAAAATGTCACCTCTATCAATGTCAATGAGATCGCACGGCGGGTGAGGCCAGATCTGATTTTGCTCTCTCCTGGGGTCGGCGAACAAGGGTTTGGGGCCATGGAAGGCAGCAAAGCCTTGTCGGACGCCATCAATTACGAAATCACGATCATCAGCCAATACCCCTGCTTGATCCTTTCTCTATCAAATCATGCGTAAGTAAAATCAGTGATTACAGGGCATCTTCTATGACTCGCACAGACACCGTTCTGCCCACCACCATCCCACACAATTTAGGTGTCTATCGCTTGCGAGGATTCAGTGGGCGGACCATCGAACTAAAGACAGTGCATCAATGGCTGACCGCAGTACAGGCACCCCCAGCACTAGCCATAAGTGGCGGCCAGGGAAACGGGAAAAGCACGCTGGCTACCGCAGCAGCTTGGAACACCATCCATAACTTCCCGGATGGGATTATTTGGGTAGGTGCTGCCGGTCAAGATCGCTTTCGTTTGTACGATATCGTCCGCACGTTGGATTCTGTGCTCGGCACGACCCTGACACGAGTTAGCCAAGAACGCTGGGGAATCGGCATTCTGGAACAACTCTATGACCGGCATCGCCTTCTCATTCTGGACGAACTCTCCGGGTCCACAGATCAGGAGATCCAAACCCTAGTAGAGATTATCAGCCACCTACAGGATTCCGGCGGCCACTCCCATATTCTGCTCGTTGAACGGGATATCCACCCGGAAATCGCCTCCTTGGTAGGCGACCGTCATCTGAAACTAGGGGGGCTGCCTTTGGCAGAGATGGTCGAATTTGTCCACAATCGTGCGCCAGAGTCTGTACGAGATACGGCTCTACGCAATCTTGAGAGCCTGCATCATCGAACCGGGGGCAGACCCTTAAGTATACGGTTGGCGATGGGCTTACTGATTGATTTCGGCCTGTGGAATGACCTTGACCACCTTCTGGCCGAATTGCCCATGGCTGAAGGTGCTATGCACATGCCGGATATTGCGGCCTTTGCTGTTGAGAACTTCGCCGCCTTCTGGCCCGAGGCTGGGTTGATTCTGGACCGGCTCGTCAGTGCAGCAGGTGGGGCAACCTATCAGGCTCTAGGCGAACTATTTGCTGTAGACTTGGGCTCCGAAGCCGAGCAACGCCAGACCTTCGAAGCTCTGGTCGAGCGGGCTTTGATCGAAGTGAACTATTTCAACAGACGCATCGTTGTACAGCCGGTCGTCCGCCGCTATCTGGTCCAAGGCGCAATCATGTTAGGCGAGGATTGGGATCGCCAACACGCGCACTACTACCTTCAATTTGCCCAACGCTACCAAGAGCTGCCGATCCAACGCTGGGAGGAGATCGACACAGAATGGGGAAATATACATTGGGGCGCGGATTGGGCTACAGACCGGATTGAACGCATCTGGGGGCGGTCAGTCGAAGAATTGATAGGCGACCTGTTAGAAATTCAGGGGTTGAGGGACGTACCCATCAACTTTCCTGAGCTGCTAGATGACCTGAAACTGATGCGGGACTACGCGCTGGCCCTCGCATATTATGCGTTTTGGCGTCATCCGCCAGGCATCTGGCGCTGGCTGTGTGGCGGTGCAGTAGCAGCAGTCGCCCTCGGGGATGTAGGAGATTTTGGTTGGCTGCTGGTGAATATTGGCCGACAGCATTTTTTTAAGGGCGAAGTCGAAGATGCGATTGAATGGCTACGACGGGCCCTTCAGATCTTCGACGAACGGGACATGCTGATGGCCACAGCCTACGCGCATACGGATTTGGGCACGTCCTTACGGGTGCTGGATGAAGCCCGTCAGGCATTAGATCACTTTTGGCTGGCCTTTGAAGCGGTCGCACAATTAGGAGACCCTCGTTCACTTGCGCCAGCCTACATGAATCTCGGTAGTGCCTATTTTAGTCTGCATAATTACGAAAGGGCGATTGAGCAGCATCGCAAGGCCCTACGGGTGGCTCTGCGATTGAACGATCAGCAACTGGTGGCAAGTGCCTACAACAATCTAGGTTTGGCTATGGAAGGCCTAGAAATGTTCGAGGAGGCCCAGAATGCGTATGAAAGGGCGTTAGCCGTCTTTCAGAGCAACCAAGACGAAGCGGGCATTAGCACCTGTTACAATAATCTCGGCTCCGTGAGCTACGCCCAGCAGGCCTATACAGCAGCTCTGCACTGGTACGAAAAAGATCTGGCCCTATCGGACCAGCGAGGTGCTTGGATGGACAAGGCCGCCACTCTCCACAATCTGGGTCATGTGGCCCTGGAACAGAAGAACTACCAGCAGGCTACCCAATACTTTCAGCGGAGCCGAGCGTTATACGCGGCCTTTCAACTGGCAGAGTATGTAGTCGAAGAGGACGAGATGATTGAATACGTAGCTGCTATCATCACACCGGGCAAGAACGAACGCTAACAAAACGCTTATACTTTCGCTGGCTTTTCATCTTGTCAAATGAAAAGAAATACGCTACACTATCCTACAGGATTAGCACTCTAACCATTTGAGTGCTAACATCACTCAACAGTATGTGAATTGCTGCGCGTATGCAGCGTTGCATGACTAGAAGGTGATGGATCCACAGTTTCTTTCATCTGTCGTAAGTCAAGGAGAAATGTCGAATGAATTTGAAGCCGCTCGGCGACCGGCTGGTAATCAAGCCCCTGGAGCAGGAAGAGCAGACGTCTTCGGGCATCTATTTGCCGGAAACCGCCAAAGAGAAGCCGCAGCAGGGTGAAGTGATTGCTGCAGGTCCCGGCGCACGGGACGACGATGGCAATCGCATCGCCATGGACGTTGCCGTTGGGAACATCGTTCTCTACGCGAAGTACTCCGGCACAAACATCAAACTCGGTACAACCGAATATCTGATTCTCAAAGAATCTGACGTATTGGCACTAGTTGAAAACTAGGTCACCCTACTACAATTTGAAGGAGATAGACTGCTATGGCTAAACAACTTGTCTTTGAAGAAGATGCGCGTCGCAACCTGAAACAGGGGATTGACGCACTTGCAGATGCAGTAAAGACCACCCTTGGCCCGAAGGGCCGCAATGTGGCCCTTGACAAAAAATGGGGCAGCCCGACCGTGACCCACGATGGCGTAACCGTGGCCAAGGAAATCGAATTGGAAGATCCTTTCCAGAATATGGGTGCCCAGCTGCTGAAAGAGGCCGCCACCAAAACCAATGACATTGCCGGCGATGGCACCACCACCGCCACCGTCTTGGCCCAATCCATTGTCACTGAAGGACTACGAAACGTTACCGCCGGTGCCAACCCAATGCTGCTGAAACGTGGGATTGAGGCCAGTTGCGATGCCATCGTCACATCCCTGAAATCCATGGCAACGCCGGTTGCCGGCCCGGAAGAAATCGCCCAGGTCGCCAGCAACTCCGCAGCCGACCACCAGATCGGTGAACTGATCGCGGAAGTGATGGACAAAGTCGGCAAAGATGGCGTCATCACCGTCGAGGAAAGCAAAGGCCTCCAATTCGAGACAGAGTATGTTGAAGGTATGCAGTTGGACCGTGGCTATCTAAGCCCCTACTTTGTTACCAACAACGAACGGATGGAAGCGGAACTCGAATCGCCTTATCTTCTGATCACCGATAAGAAGATCAGCAGTGCCCAGGACATCGTGCCACTCCTAGAGAAATTGGTCCAAGTTGGCAAGCGCGAGTTGGTGGTAATTGCTGAAGATGTGGACGGCGAAGCACTGGCCACCCTCGTACTGAACAAACTGCGTGGTATGTTTAATGCCATGGCTGTCAAGGCCCCTGGCTTCGGCGACCGCCGCAAAGCCATGCTACGTGACATCGCTATCCTGACCAATGGGCAGGTCATCTCCGAAGAGGTAGGCCGCACCCTAGAAAGCACTCAGTTAAGCGACCTCGGCCAAGCTGATAAGGTCATCAGCACCAAAGACGCCACCACAATTGTCGGCGGCCACGGTGAAACCGAAGCGATTCAAGGCCGCATTGAAGAGATTCGGGCAGAGATCGAGAACAGCACCAGTGATTATGACAGCGAGAAATTGCAGGAGCGCCTCGCGAAGCTGGCAGGTGGTGTTGCGATCCTACGGGTCGGCGCTGCCACAGAAACCGAGCTGAAGTACCGCAAAACCCGGGTTGAGGATGCCCTCAGCGCGACTCGTGCCGCAGTCGAGGAAGGCGTTGTCCCCGGCGGTGGTGTGGCATTGATCAATTCTGTGCCGGCCCTGGCCAATCTGGACCTAGACGACGATGCAGCCCTCGGCACCAAGATTCTGTCGCGCGCGCTGGAAGAACCAATGCGGATGATCGCCAACAATGCCGGTTTGGATGGTGCAGTGGTTATTGAAAAGGTGCGCGGCCTGCATAGCGATGGCAAGGCCAATATCGGCTACGATGTGATTCAGAACGACTACGTGGATATGATGGAGGCCGGTCTGGCGGACCCGGTGAAGGTAACCCGAAGTGCTGTCGAGAACGCCAGCTCCATCGCGGCCATGATTCTCACCACTGCCGCGCTGATCACGGACATTCCCGAAGAAGAGAAGCCCATGCCCGCCGGTGACCCCAGTATGGGCGGCATGATGTAAGAAAGTCGTTACACTGCATGCAGCCAAGAGGCGTCGGGGAATCTCCGACGCCTCTTGTTATCTTGACACGATTTTCCGTGTCCTCTCCACGCCAGAACCCCTACCCCGGTCACATCAAAATACTCAGGCGCGTGCTAGGAAGGCCAAGGTAGTGACACGTGGCGTCCCCAGTTGCTGCGGCCAAGGCAATGTGCCCAAGGGCAAGACGGTCAGACCAGCATTTTCGCGACGCAGACGCTCAACAGCAAGGTAAGGGCCGGGGATCACTCGGTTATTCGGCCCCAACGGTCTCATCTCCGGGAAGTAATCATGCAGCAATATACAGCCGCCCGGCCGCAGTGCTCTGAGGGCCAAGGGAATTTCCTGATAAACAGCACCTGCTCCATGGTCGCCGTCTAAGAAGATGAAATCAAATTCCGCGGCGCGCCCGGCAAGGTAATCCAAAGATCGAGCGACAACGAATTCGACCATCTCGGCGCAGCCCAAATACGTCAGCATGTCTTTGGGCGGTCCTGAAACGCCGGCACGCGCCCAACACTGAGCATCGACCTCATTGACATCATCGCGATCCACGCTGACAAGGCGCGGGAATGTACCGGTATGCCGACAAGCCTTTAACGCCATGGCTATATGCAAAGTTGACCCTCCGATAGAGGTACCGATCTCCAACACAGAGCACGGTTTGAAACGGCGAATCAGAGTCCAGATCACCTGGCGGTCCCCCACACTGATGGAACCGTCCTTTTCCGCATATTCGAAAACTTCCCCTATGGCCTTCGCAGTCGCTTCCCATTCGTCGGCGAGATCGTCCCCGAACAACTCTGCAAATGAAATCGCCGACGACTTCAGAAGCGGCATTATGTCAACTTCTTGGGGAGAGGTCCGGTTGAGAACCAGAATATGTCTCACAGCGCGCAGCCTGTTCTCTTGTGATGTAGGAAGGAGCTTACGAATCAGTCTTTGTATTCTATTTCTCTGCGCCTCCATACGTATTCTCCAATCAAGCTACCAGGGCCGAATCGTGAAGCCGGTAGTACCCATCCCCGACACAAAAGCGGCATAAACTACGCCCCTCCCGCACGATCTCCCGCTCGTTGATGATCTCCTCCCCGCAACCATCACAGTTGGTCCGCACCCCAGCCCGGCTGACAATCGCCTCAACCGCTGTCTTCAGTCTCACCCAATGAAAGGAGAGTAATTCGCACTCCGGCATCCTTTGATATCCGTGGAGCATGGCAAAGTAACGGCGGGTTTCTTGCGGCGCATACGACCAGGCCCGCTCACGTACATCCAGCTGCGGCGCGACGCGCACAGCCCGGCCCGTGTTTACATCAACAAACGTAGCCGCGATCTTCCCATAGTCCTCCACCCGCAGAGTGCGATGCCCGACAGACGCGCCGCTAGCCGCCTCCACACCATCGGCAAAGCAGCCATCACTCTCTACAATCACCAGCAGCCGTTTATCACGGCGGGGCACATCCATCTGCAAAGCAGCGGCCCCAGCAATACCAATGCGGGCCCCCAACACCTGACGAGGGCACAGGTGCTTGTGCCGCGCAGCAGCAGACTGCAGCGCGCTTTGCAGAGCTGCATCAATGTCCGCTAGATTTGTACTCGTCACGGTCGTCATCTGCTGACCTCTTCAGATGTTAGCCACCTGGCCGGATGGCATTTCCCTACAAACGAATCTGTGTAATCCCTAACTATTATACAGCCAGCCGCAATAGTTTACAATACACACTCCTGCGTCACCATGACGGAAAACCATCCGCTATGTTACAATATCATACATGGACACGAAGCAAAAGCATCGCAAGCCCCCATCCGAAACAACGGTCGTCGTCGCTATGAGCGGCGGCGTGGATAGCTCCGTGGCTGCCGCGCTGCTGACAGAACAGGGCTATCACTGTATTGGCATAATGATGCGCCTATGGGCAGAAGTCAAGACAGGTGAAGGCTCTACAAACAAATGTTGTAGTCTGGAAAGCGTGGACGACGCCCGCCAGGTGGCGGACCAATTGGGCATGCCCTTTTATCTGATCAATGTTGAACAGCCCTTCAAGCAGAACGTGGTGGATTTTTTCATTGACGGCTACAGTGCCGGGCTGACACCCAACCCTTGCCTAGCCTGCAACCGACACATCCGCTTCGACTATCTGCTCAACTACGCCCGTCGCTTGGGCGCGGACTATCTAGCCAGCGGCCATTACGCCCGCTTGCAGCGGCAGGCCAATGGCAGTATTCATCTGCTACGGGGAGTGGATGCGCGTAAGGATCAGTCGTATGTACTGAGTGTGCTAGGCCAGGCAGAGCTCAACGACCTGCTCTTTCCTATCGGCAACTACCCCAAGCCTGACGTGCGCCGCATGGCCGCAGCCCGAGGCCTACCCATTCACAGCAAACATGACTCCATGGATCTCTGCTTCGTGACCGATGACGACTACCGCCGCTTTCTACAGGACTGGGCACCCCAAGCAATGGTACCCGGCCAAATCATTGATCAAGACGGGAATTTTTTGGGCATGCACCAGGGCCTGCCCAATTATACAATTGGCCAGCGTAAGGGCCTGGGCCTCAGCGGCTCCAACGTGCCTCTGTATGTCCTAGAGCTTGACCGCTCGCGCAATGTGTTGGTCGTCGGCCCGGCCGAGGCCTTGAACAAGACAGAATTGCTGGCAAGCGGCGTCAACTGGACACTGGACACAGCGGTTGCGGCCGGCAGTCGGGCCCAATGTAAGATCCGCTATACCGCCCGCCCAGTAGACTGTACCCTATACCCACAGGACGACAGCTCTGTGCGAGTCGTCTTTGATGCGCCTGTACGGGACATTACACCCGGCCAGGGTGCGGTCTTCTATGAGGGCGCGCACTGCCTAGGCGGCGGCCTGATCGTCAAAACGAACGCAGCCGACACGCGCCGGCGTTTCAATGAACCCTAGACGAGCAAGAATTTTGGGTAAAGGCCGGGGGAAGCACAGAGAAAGATATCTGCTGAGAATAGACGCGATTATGGGTGCCTTACTCAATCCCACAGTTCTGCTGGCGACATTGTTGGTCGTCGGCTATGCCAGCCTCTTTCATCTATGGACAGGTCGCTCTCTACGTGAGCTGCTGTTGTTTCTCGTTGTGGCCGCCGTCGGATTTGCCCTCGGCCAATGGGCGGGCCGCTCTCTACAGTTGGACATCCTGCGAATTGGACAGCTTTATATACTGGAGACCATAGTGGCTTCTTTTCTGGCCCTATTCCTCGTCAAAACACTCAATCTCTTGTAGTATCCATCGGTCAAACTCGCGTATTGGCAAAGGAGTCCGTCGTGGTCAGTACCACAGTTCGGGATATCGCAATTATTCTCGTTGCTGTTGAAATTCTCATTCTGAACGGGCTGCTGGTAGTACTCGTCTGGCAGATTTGGCGGCTGGTCAAGATGATTCAAACGGAAATCAAGCCGGTGATCAAAGACAGCCAAGAAACAGTCGGCACCGTCAAAGGCACGGCAGATTTCGTCAGCACACGGATCGTCAGCCCATTCATGATCGCCAGCAGCCGTTTGGCCGGCCTGCGCCGCTCCGTGCAGGTGATACAGTCGGAACTGCGGAGTTCCATGGCCGCAGCCGTACCGGAGCGCGCGCCATCCAAATCGGAGCCGCCGCAGACACGCGCGGAGCAAGGGCCGAAACCCTCGCAGGTTCGCCCATCCAACCCATCGCGGACAGACCAACCACCATAAGGAACGGGCCTATGACTGCGCTGACAGGAGATCCGCCGCGAATCGCTATGCAAACCCAAGCCATCTGCCACAAAATCAAAGAGCGGCCGAGGTACAATCGAACGCAAGCCCGAACACTGGGCAAAGGACTCCCAATGAACTACTGGCAGACAGACCTCATCCACCTACGGGGCGTGGAACCGGAGGACGGTGATATCTTCTGGCACTGGAACCAAGACAGCGAATTGGCCCGCAATCTGGATGAACGCTACTACGGCATGACAGTGGAAGAACGGCAACAACACTACGGGGACACCAACCAATGAGAGCGGTGCAGATCGACCCAGCATCCCCTACTTGGTCGGCCCAACTCCGGCAGATGCGCCGCTGGTTGGCAGACCGACCGTCCCTTCTACCCCATCATTTTCTGGAATCTGTCCTACCAAAGATCGGCGGCCTGCTCTTTGCCCTTGTTGAAGAGCGGACATCCGCAGCACTCCCTCCTTTGGGCTACGCATTTTTGCTACCTCGGACCATCAGCCCGAATGGACCGGTCTACACACTGCGTTTTGAGCCTATGACCATGGGCGCATCGGTCAATGCAAAGGAAATTGCCCGAACAGTGCAGAGGGAACTAGCACTTGATTTGCCCGATATCCGAAATTTGCAGCATCGCCGGCTACTGTTCTATCGGCCTGACATGCCGCAGCAGTATACCCCGACCCACATCATACAAGGCGTGGACTATGGCCACCCGGACGCAGCAGAGGCGACTGCCATTCGACAATTACAGCAGACCATCTGGCACAGCCCTTGCGATAGCCTGTACCCCAGGGATCTACACAGTGATGACGCGGGCTTGGGCACATCATTGGTCGCGCGGGTTGACGGTAAAATGGCTGCTTTTCTGTTGGGGTTCTACTGCTTTGGCGGGATGCCTCTGCCCGCGCCTTGGCACAAATTCCGCCAGGACCTGCGGCTCGAATCCCAGCTCCTGGCCGTAGCCCCGGCCCAGCGTCGCCGCCGCATCGGCCAATTCCTCAAACGATTGCAGGCCCACCAGGCCCTGGCCGACGGCATCGATCTGATCAGTTGGACTATGGACCCACTACTTTTCCCCAACGCCTTACTCAACTTTACTCGCCTGCGCGCCATTACCTGGGAATTTCAACCCAGCCTCTACACATTTCGCAACGAACTCAATCAGGTGCCCGCCTCCCGCCTACATGTGCTGTGGTCAGTTCGCTCCCAACGGGTGCAGACGGCCCTGGCCGGCCAAAACCAGGCAAAACCGCTCATAGTTGCACCCAGACCTGACCTGACAATTGTCAATCAGGCCGCGGGGATGACGATCTTCAATGCTGACACGCCTCGCATCGCCATTGAAATCCCCGCCGATTGGATCACACTCCAGCGGGAAGATCGGGGCACTGCCCAACGCTGGCGGGATGTCACCGACCGGCTGCTGGGCCACTACCTCGGCCCACAACCGGGGCACTATATCCTCACCGAAGCAGGGGTCAGCGCATCCCGCTACTTTCTCATCGGCGAACGGGTGGATGGCAAATTGCTGGACCGATTAGCGGAGTCTGCAGCTACTTAAACAAGCAGAGCGTCGATTTCGTTATCCTCTCGTATGCGTCGGGCCTGGACCAGGGCCCGTTTTTTGAGGATACGGGGCAGGCCGAGGCAGCCGGCCACTTGGCCGCGCAGCCGGCCCCGGGCCGCGGCCCCTCGCCAGTTGCGGAGGGCATCAACAGCTATCGTCAGTTGCGCGTGCAAGATGGCCGACAGATGCTGCCAGAGGAGAGCCGCTGGCATATTTTTGGCAAGAGTCCACAGAGTGTTACGTCCCACATAGAAGCTGCTCAGTTCATCGCCACCACTGCTACTCAATTTGTGATACACCTGGGCTGTCGCTGCGAAGACGACCTGCCAGCCAAGCAGTTGCGCGCGAAAGGAGAAGTCCACATCCTCCAGATACATCCAGAATTCCTCGTCAAATCCATCAAGGGCATTCCACAGCTCCCGGCGCACGGCCATTGCCCCTCCGCAACCGCCAAAGATTGTCCCCGCATCATCAAATTGGCCCCTATCAATAGCCCATACGCCCCGGTTGCGGGGAAGGCCATCCCGTCCCATCAGATCTCCGGCCGTGTGGATACGCTCCCGTTCGTCAAACAGCAGGAGTTTGGCAGCCACAATTCCTGCCTGCGGATGTGTGCAGATGGCTTTTGCCAGCTCGGCCAAAAACTCCGGGGCCGGCTGGGTGTCATTATTGAGGAGGACAAGCACGCGGCCCAGAGCGGCATTGGCTGCCGCATTACAAATGGCAACAAAGCCCTGATTTCTGCGAGTGACCAGCACCCGGGTGCGGGGAGCATTGGCTTCCACCCAAGCGACAGAATCGTCACCGCTGGCGTCGTCCGCGAAGATGACCTCAAAATCCGAGAAGGTTTGGGCAGCCAGGCCCGCAAACAGGTCCGGCAGATGGCGGCTGCCGTTGAAATTGGGAATCACCAGCGAAAAAAACGGCGGCATGTCCGCTTGCAAAGGCGGATAGACACGCTCTGGACGGGGGGTAAATGCGTCCGTGGCTGCGGTGAAACTGTCCAGATTGAGGGCAATGTTGTGACGCATGACCACCCGGTCTTCGGCCCGCAAAGTCCCATATGTTTCGTCTTGGGTCATTGCCTTGACACGGCCAGTATCCACAGGAATGTCAACGCGCTTGCCCAATTTCTGCGGCTGGGAACGCCCGGTTTTTTCATTCATTTCCTTGTCATTCATATTCAATCTCCACATACTCCTGCAACGCCTCCTGCCAGAGACGCAGACGGATGCCCAAGGCCGCGCCGGCCTGATTGACCAGAACTGCATGTCGCGGCGGCATAGTCGGGCGTGGCCATTCATGCGCGCCGATAGCCGTGACAGGAAGCATCTCCCGCCCAGTCAGGCGTAGCAATGCCACAGCCCAATCATAACGACTGGCATAGCCATCATTGACAAAATGATAGATGCCGAAGTGCTGTGTCTCAATGAGCTGGGCGATGGCCTCTGCCACATCCGGCGCGTAGGTCGGGTTGCCATACTCATCGCCGACTACCCGCAGCGCGCCGTGTTTGTGCGCGGCCCTGCTAATTTTGGATGGAAAGTTGCTGCTCCCTGGCCCGTAGAGCCATGACACCCGCACAATATAGAGCTGTGCCAATACTGCCTGTGCGGCCTTCTCACCGGCAGCTTTACTGCGAGCATAGACGCTACTCGGCCCAGTCTGTTCATACTCTCGGTAGAAACGGCCCGGCTCCCCAGGGAATACCTCATTCGTGCTGATCTGTACCAGCAGCGCACCGCAACGGGCGCATCCTTCCGCAAGGTATTTTGGGCCGAGAGCATTAGCCGCGAACGCTTCATCCGCTGCCGCCTCTGCCCCATCCACATCTGTCCAAGCAGCGGCATTGATCACCACATCTGGTGATGTCTCTGCCAGTACATCGGCGATGGCCGGGTCGGTAATGTCATACTGTGGACGTGTCCAGCAGGTCAGCTGCTCGGCAGAGGCAAATTGCGCCTGCAATGCCCGGCCGAGCTGTCCATTTGCACCACTAATCAGAATATGAGACATGATCCCTCCAATCAATCTCCATGCCACTTCCCATTCTAGCACAGGCCCGATTCATACTCGAATCTGCTCCTCCGAGAGGAAAAATTTTACAAGCATCCAAACCTTTGCATAGAGTATCATTTTAAGATACAATCCTTTATGTTTATCAATGATTCTTGTACTACCTCCGGAATCTGTTGCCTTTTGATTCCGGTTTTTAGGCAACAGGCTATCCTGCGTCGCTGCTAACGCGGCGGGGAACTGAATTATGCCTGATGCCATTCCTGCATCTGTGCTTATCGTATAACGGAAGAAGAGGGCGCGTACAATGGTTGAGCAGCGAACACAAGACGCCGCCACTACAGCGGCGAGCAATCAAACAACTCCCCGGCCGGAGCCAATGGAAATCCATCCAGATGGTATCCCCGCCGCAGTCATGGAAGACCCCCCATTTGAATCTACTTTGAATGGCATGCGAGGCCAAGTCGATCCCTTCACCTGGAAGATCGAAGCGTGGTGGGAACGTACACAGCAGACGAAGGCCAACGGCGTCTACTACTACTTTCAGCCAGTCGATGCCCTAGAAGGGCCCTGGGTGCATACGGAGGGCAAACGCAAACTGATGTTTGCCACCTATAGCTACCTAGGCCTGATCAATCATCCCCGCATTGTGGCAGCGGCCAAAGCCGCTACCGACCAATACGGAACCGGCACCCATGGCGTCCGCATTCTGGGCGGCACCCTCGATCTACATGCCAAGATGGAACAGACCATCGCCGACTTTGCCAAACGCGAGGATGCCATCGTCTACAGCTCCGGGTATGTCACCAATTTGGCAACAGTCAGCACCATTGTGGGCCGGGGGGATTGGGTCTTCTCCGATAAGTGGAACCATGCGAGTATTGTCGATGGCTGTCTGTTGGCCCGAGGCAAATTTGCGCGCTTCCGCCATAATGATATGGACGACTTGGAAAAACAGTTGCGGCGCGCGCCGGATAGTGCCGGCAAACTTGTGGTCGCGGACGCGATCTTCTCCATGGATGGTGACATCTTTAACCTACCGGCCGCCACCGAGCTATGCCATAAGTACAATGCACGGCTGATGCTCGACGAAGCCCACAGCATTGGTGTCCTCGGCAAAACTGGCCGCGGCATTGAAGAGCATTTTGATATGTACGGTGCCATCGACCTGAAGATGGGCACCCTCAGCAAAACGATCCCCGGCATTGGCGGTTATGTCACGGCCAATGTCAAACTGATTACCTACCTGCGACACACTGCACGGGGATTCGTCTTCAGCGCGGCTCTGCCCCCGGCCGTGACCGCAGCCATTATTGAAGGCTTTCAGGTCCTCAAAGAGGAAGGCGTCGAACGCAACCGCATCCTCATGCGTAATGTGGAACACTTCATCAGCGGCCTGCAAGCTGTCGGCTTTGACACAGGGATGACCGAATCGCCGATTGTCCCGATCATGGTGGGAACGGAAGAACGCGCCTTCGCCATGACAAAATTCTGCCAAGACAATGGCATCTTTGTGCTGCCCGTTTTGCCTCCAGCCGTACCGGAAGGGGCTGCCCGGCTACGAGCCAATGTCACCGCGGCACACACGCCGCAAGATATCGACTTCGCCCTCGATATCTTTATCCGTGCAGGACGTCTAGTGGGCGTTATTGAATGAAACGGGCCGTTTCCATCAGCCTAGGCAGCAGCAAACGGGACAAACGGATTGAGACGACCATAGGCGGCGAGCCGATCATCCTAGAGCGCATCGGCACCAACGGCGACCAGAAAAAGATGCGGCATCTCTTTCTGGAGTACGATGGCAAAGTGGATGCCTTCGGCTTTGGCGGCGCAGACCTAGGGTTAGAAGTCAATGGCCGCTACTTCCCCCTTCACTCTGTCCAGAATATCATCGCGGGCGTGCAGACCCCTGTGGTGGATGGCGGAGGTATCCGCGCGGTTGTCGAGCGACAGATGGCCCAACGTTTGCAAGGCCGGCTGCCGGCCCACCCCAAACGCGTGCTGTTCTGTGTAGCTGTTGCTCGCTACGCGCTGGTGCGTAGCTTTCTCAACGCCGGCTACCAAGTACTCTTTGGCGACCTGGCCTTCGGCTTGGGAATCCCCATCTTTTTACACAGCCTGAGCACTCTCCATCTCCTGTCAAGGATCCTGCTTCCACTGATGGCCCGCCTTCCCTTTGACTGGGTTTACCCTACCGGCGAAGACCAAAATCGAATTGTCCCCAAATACAGGGCCCAATACCAGTGGGCCTCTATCATTGCCGATGATTTCCATTATATCAAACAACACCTACCGCAACGTCTAGACGGTAAAACGATTGTGACAAACACGACAACTCCAGAGGACGTGACCCTGCTGCAAGGGCGGGGCCTTGCCCATCTAGTGACGGTTACACCGCGTTTGGATGGACGCAGTTTCGGCACAAATGTGATGGAAGCAGCCCTCACAGCCCTGGCCGGCAAAGGCCGCCCGCTCACTAAGGCCGAACTGACAGAGATGCTGGACGAGGAAAGCCTGACCCCCGATGTACTGTCTTTGACATGATACGAAATCGCTCCATAACCATTCTCACGAACGCCTCCTACCTTGTCACAATGGACCCGCAGCGGCGCGAGATCACTGATGGCGCGCTGGTGCTAGAAGGACCGCAGATCCTTTGGGTGGGGGCTAACAGAGACCTGCCGGCCCAGTACGCGGCCAAGGCAACCCTTCGCTTCAATGCCCAAGGGAAGATCGTTCTGCCCGGCTTTGTCAACACCCATCATCACTTTTACCAGACCCTCACCCGGGTGATCCCCACAGCCCAGAACGCAGTGCTGTTCGACTGGCTGAAAACCCTATATCCGATCTGGGCAGAACTCACCCCGCAGGATGTGTACATCAGCACCCAATTGGCACTCACAGAACTACTCCTCAGCGGCTGCACAACCAGCAGTGATCACCACTACCTCTGGCCCAATGGCTCACGTCTTGACGACCAGTTCGCGGCCGCGGCCGAGATCGGCGTTCGTTTTCATGGGGCGAGAGGCAGTATGAGCCTTGGCGAAAGCCAGGGCGGGCTGCCGCCGGACCGGGTGACGGAAGACGAAGCAGCCATTCTGGACGATTGTCGCCGGGTGGTCGAAACCTTCCACGACGCCTCACGGTTCTCCATGCGCCGGGTGGTGTTAGCCCCCTGCAGCCCCTTCAGCGTCACCCCACAGCTCATGCGGGAAAGCGCAGCCCTGGCCCGTTCTTTCGGCCCCAAGATGAACATCCACCTCCATACCCATCTGGCCGAAACAGCGGACGAGGAAATGTTCTGTCTGGCCCAGTTCGGCCAGCGGCCCGGAGCCTATGCAGAGCATTTAGGTTGGACCGCTGACGACACCTGGCATGCCCACTGTGTGCATCTGAATGAACAGGAGATCCAGACATTCGCCGCCACCCGCACCGGCATAGCCCATTGCCCGACGAGCAATATGCGCCTGGCCAGCGGCATCGCGCCCGTGCGGGCTATGCGGGATGCAAATATTCCTGTAGGGTTAGGCGTAGATGGCAGTGCCAGCAATGATGGCAGCCATCTGCTGGAGGAAGTACGCCAATGTCTGCTGCTGCAACGGGTGTTGGGGGACCCCCAGGCCATGACAGCTAGGGAGGCCGTGGAGATCGCCACCATCGGCGGGGCAGCGGTCCTGGGCCGAGATGATATCGGCGCGCTCATGCCGGGTATGGCTGCCGATCTCATCGGCTTCGATCTGACAGCACTCCCCCTAGCCGGCGGCGCGATCCACGACCCGCTGGCCGCTCTGGTCTTTTGCTCGCCCCAGCCGCTAGACTTTGCCTTCGTCAATGGCAGGCTGCTGGTGGAAAACGGCAGCCCTCACCACATCGATGTCCCCCAACTAGTCGAACGCCACAACCAAGCAGCAATGGCCCTCCTACGCCGGGCCGAGGGCGGCTAACCGTACCCGCTGCGGCGACAGCAGACGCGGGTAGATTCCATGCACTAGAGACGCACATGTCCGCACGAACGGTCATCCTTACCCACGAACATACGGATTTCGATGCGCTGGCCTCTCTGTTGGGCGCAGCTTTGCTGTTTCCGCAAGCACTACCCATACTACCTCGGAAGCTGAATCGCAATGTACAGGCTTTTTTGGCCCTGTACAAAAATCAGTTTCCTTTTATTGAGCCTCGGCATCTGCTCCGCGGCCCTGTAGACCTGGCGATCCTAGTAGATACCCGCAGAGTCAACCCAGTGAAGGGGATGGACCACACCACCCATTACCTGCTCATCGATCACCACTCCAGCGCAGAACCTCTGCCCAAGAACTGGCAGATGTGGAGAGATAGCCTGGGTCCGCATACGACCGGGGCCAATGCCACCCTGCTAGTCGAGCAGCTCATGCACCAGAATGCAAGGTTGCCTTCCCTGCAAGCAACCCTTCTAGCCCTAGGCATCTACGAGGACACAGGCAGCCTGCTCTATGCCTCTACCACGCCCCGAGACATGCGCTGTGCCGCCTGGCTGCTAGAGCAAGGCGCACATCTGGAGATGATCCGTCGCTTCACCCAATATCCGCTCAGCATCGCACAACAGCAACTGACCCAGCAGCTCACAGAACACGCGCAACACCTGACAATCGCCGGCCATCATATTGTCCTCGCGCTTGCCCATGCCCCAGATTTTGAAGACGAACTCAGCGTGCTGGCCCACAAAGTACAGGAACGATTCGACCCAGACGGGGTGTTTCTTGTGGTCAACCTAGGCGACCGGGTACACGTGGTGGCTCGCAGCACCACCGATGCGCTGCATGTGGGCACGATCACCACAGCACTCGGTGGCGGCGGCCACAGCCGGGCCGCGGCCGCCTTGCTGCGCGCCACAACCATCGAAATCGTCCGCGATCAGATCATCGCCTTGGCCCACAAGCACGTACATCCCCCTGCCACGGTCGCGCAGATTATGAGCTGGGGCCAGCCACATACATTGGACAAAGAGATGTCCGTGGCCGCAGCTATGGAACTGATGCAACGCTACGGCCATGAAGGCTTTCCCGTGCTACAGAAGACAGACGACGGCACAGACCAGCTGGTGGGGATCCTCACCCGCCGAGAAGCAGACCGTACGCTCTCTCATCGCCTAGGCTCTCTGCCGGTCCACAAAGTGATGCGTAAAGGTACGTACACCATCCGCCCACACGCGTCCATCAAGGAACTACACCTTCTGATGATTGAAAGCGGTTGGGGACAAATTCCCGTGGTCGACCAGGCCGCTATACTGACAGGCATCGTCACCCGCACAGACTTACTCAAATTTTGGGGGGAAAATAGGCAGGGATCTGCACAGCCCCCCAATGTCAGAAGAGAATTGGAACAGTCATTGACAGAAACACAGCAATGGTTGCTACGGATGGCCGGCGAGTACGCGGCCGCAATGGGACAGGCATTGTATGTAGTCGGTGGTTTTGCCCGAGATCTACTGTTGGGGCGTATCAACGCAGCCGGCCCTTCAGGCCTTGTTGATGTGGATTTCGTGGTTGAGGGCGATGCCATCCGCCTCGTGAAACAGCTACAAGACCAATGTGGCGGGCGAGTCGTCACCCACGACCGCTTTGGAACAGCCAAATGGATTCTGGATGAGCCGAACCAGCCCCTTTGTCTGCCCTCATCAACCGATGCTGGCCAGCTACCACCACATCTCGACTTTGTGACCGCGCGCACGGAGTTCTATCAAGAGCCGACGATTCTACCGACCGTTGAACAAGGCAACATTAAGCTAGATTTGCACCGCCGGGATTTTACGATGAATACTCTGGCCATCGCCCTGACCCCCGATCATTGGGGGGATCTGCTGGACTTTTACGCAGGGCTGTCCGACCTACGTACAGGACTGGTTCGGGTGTTACATAGCCTGAGTTTCGTGGATGACCCGACCCGCATCTTGCGCGCGGTGCGCTATGAACAACGCTTCGATTTCCACCTCGAAGCACGCACAGAAGAGCATCTACGGGACGCAGTGCCCTTGCTAGGGCGGGTGACAGGGGCCCGCATCCGGCACGAATTAGAACGCATCTTCCAAGAAGCCGAACCGGAAAAGGCCATCCTACGCCTAGAAGAGTTAGGCGTTCTGGCACAGATCCAGCCGGGCTTGCGCGCCGGCCCAGCCTTTGCCCGCCACAGCGCAGCCCTACGTGCTCAAATCGCCGGCTCTGCGCTGACAAATGGACTGGACGAACCGCTCGAACGCCTCTATTGGGGGCTACTCATCTACGATCTCCTGCCGACAAGCGAACGCCCTAGCATGCCCATTGAAAAAGCACTGACCGCGCGGCTAAAATTGCGGGGCGAGACCCAGAAGTTGATGGCCCAACTCCAGAAGGTAAAGGCACGCCTGGCCCAACTCACCGCCCCACACACTCGGCCTAGCACAATCGTTTCCGCCCTAGATCGCATGCAGCCATCGACTTTGTTGCTGATCTCCCTGCTGGAAGAGAACGAGCTTCTGCAGGAACGGCTGCACGACTATCTGCAGACCTGGCAGCACGTGCATCCCTCGCTGGATGGCAATGATCTGCGGCACATGGGGTTGGGCCCCGGCCCGCTTTACGGCAAAATTTTGCACAGCCTGCGAGTAGCTCTGCTAGACGGAGAGATCGAAGCGGGCCCAGAGGAACAGCTCTTGGCACAGGCGATCATCCATGACGAACTGCAGGCCAGAGAGACACAGGAGAGAACCTCTTGAAAATTACCACCATCCGCCCCATCCTGCCCCAAGGAAAACGCCGGGTATTCGTGAAGATCGAGACCGACCAGCCAGGCCTAGTCGGCTGGGGAGAAGCCTCCGTGGAAGGCAAGCCGCGCGCGCTGGCCGGCCGTATCCAAGATCTGAAGCCGCTGATTCTGGGAAATGAGGGGGACGAAGCCGCCTGTGCCCGCTCGGCCTTCAGCCACCAAGGTGATATGGTACGCGCCTATGGGGCCCGACACAAAGATGGCGGTATCGCCGATTCCTAGCAGATCATACCGAGATATCCCATGGCCCCTATCCTCTCAGGCAAACGCATCATACTCGGCATCAGCGGCGGCATCGCCGCCTACAAATCGGTTACACTCGCAAGCCGCTTCACCCAAGCCAACGCGCTGGTAGATGTGATTATGACCCACTCGGCCGCGAAATTTGTGGCACCAGTGACATTCCAAGCGATCACACAGCGGGATGTGGCGACAGATACGTTTGAATTTTGGCATGATGCCGGCCGGCTACGTATCGGCCATGTAGCCCTAGCCCACGCAGCCGACCTGTTTATCATTGCCCCAGCCACAGCCCACACGATTGCCCGGCTGGCCCTAGGCCTGAGCGACGATCTGCTGAGTATTACAGCACTCAGCTACAAAGGCCCAATGTTGCTGGCCCCAGCAATGGAAACGAATATGTGGACCCACCCGGCCACCATGGGCAATGTCCAGACCCTGCGCGCTTGGGGCATCGATTTCATCGGGCCAGCCGAGGGACGTCTGGCCTCCGGCGAAGTGGGAGAAGGACGGGTCGCGGAGCCAGAGGAGATCTTTGAAGTGGCCTGTAAAGTACTCGGGCGGGGCGGCCCACTGGACGGGCTGCGGGTGGTGATCACGGCCGGCGGCACCCGCGAGCCGATCGATCCGGTCCGCTTTATGGGAAATCACTCCACAGGCAAGATGGGCGTAGCCCTAGCGCGCGCGGCACGTGACCTCGGCGCGGATACAATTCTCGTCCACGCGCCCTTGGCCGTACATCCCCCCGGCGGTGTGATACTCGTGCCTGTGCATACAGCGCAGCAGATGTACGCAGCGGTTATGGAACACCTACCCCAAACGGATGTGCTCATCGGCGCGGCCGCAGTGGCCGACTATCGCCCCACTACCAGTGCGGATACGAAGCTAAAAAAGATGCCAGGACAACAGATTATCTCCCTCGAACGAACACCAGATATTCTCAAGGCGGTCGGCGAACAGCGAGGGCCAGACCGACAACGACCGCAGCTGGTCATCGGCTTTGCCGCAGAGACAAATGATCTGGAAGTCAATGCCCAAGGCAAATTGGAAGGCAAGAATCTGGATCTGATCGTTCTCAACGACGTGGCCGCGCCACATAGCGGCTTTGCCGTGGACACAAACAAAGTCATTCTATTCGAGCGCAACGGCAATCGGGAGGACTGGCCTCTCATGAGCAAAGAGGAGGTAGCCCAAGCGATCCTACAGCGGGTTGTGGTCCGGCTAGGGCGGCTCAACTGGAAGAAGCCCCAGCCCAAACCAAGGAATACGGAAGGCTTGGACAATCTGTGCTCTGCCGCATGACCGCAATGCCAGCAAAGAAGTATAGTTGCGCCCGACCAAGGAATGTAGTATACTCCAAATATTGCCTACAGGTTCAAAGGTCTGTCCTGGCCGGCTGTGGTAGTACGGAGATCATGTATACACAAGGAACAGTGCGATGACACAGGCTATAGCAATGGAACGCTTGGCAAAAATTGAAGGTGTAATCGAAGGATCATATAAGCATTTAGCTACACGGGGAGACGTCCAGACTGTGAGAACGGATCTGGTAGGCGTCAAGGCGGAACTCCAAGAGGAGGGTGCCGGTGTCAAGACAGACGTCCAGGCTGTGAGAACAGAACTGGCCGGCCTCAAGGCAGAACTCCATGCTGTAAAAACGGAACTAGCCGGCGTCCAGACAGAACTCCAAGCTGTGAAAACGAAACTAGCCGGCGTCAAGACAGACGTCTAGGCGGTAAAAAACGGATCTGGCCGGCGTCAAGACAGACGTCCAAATTCGGTTCAGCGGCAGACGAGGATACAGAACCGGTAGCTGGGGAGAATCCTACAATTCTGTATCTCCCTATCATTCAGAAATGAGCCGAAGGGGATAGCCCAAGGTATATGCTGACCACGGGACGAAAGTGTATGGGATTGGCAACGCTACTGGCAAGAGGCATGGGTATCGCGTCCGAGCACCCCACTGGTTCGGTCTGGCCCTTGTGCATCTTATCGCTTCCTCTGCGTACCAGGGTACCCCATGCGTGCCATTGAACGGATACGGACCAAGCTAGGGATCACCCTATCAGCTCTCATCGTCCTCAGTATTGCGCTTGCCATAACCGCCTTGATGATGAGCGTAAGCGGCGGCATCACCCCCATAACCGCACAGGTACAGGTACCACCACCAGTAACCGTACCGGATGTATGTACCACCCTCAGGCAACCAATACGCGCGGATTGCAACGCGCTCATAGCTGCCAAGGACACTCTACGAGGTACCGCCCCACTGGCCGGCTGGGTTACGACAACCCGTCCAGCACAGTACGGATCCACCCGCTGGCAGGGTATCATACTCAAAGCCGACAGCAGCCGGGTGACACAAGTGCAACTACAAAGTGCCGGACTGAATGGCAACATTCATCCTGCACTAGGCAACCTTTCCGAGCTGCAGTGGTTGTGGCTCTACGACAACCAACTGACAGGCACCATCCCGCCTGCACTGGGCAACCTCACCAAGCTGACGCAATTGCACCTCTACAACAACGCCCTGACCGGTGCTATCCCGCCTGCACTAGGCAACCTCACCAAGCTGACGGACTTGTCGCTCAGCAACAACAAACTGAGCGGTGCCATCCCGCCTGCACTGGGCAACCTCATCTCCATGCGTCAGTTGGGCCTCATCAACAACCAACTGACAGGCACCATCCCGCCTGCACTGGGCAACCTCACCGGGATGGTAGGGTTGAATCTCAGCAACAACCAACTGAGCGGTGCCATCCCGCCTGAATTGGGCAACATCTCCGGTCTAGAGAAATTATACCTCACCAACAACCAACTGACTGGCTCCATCCCGCCTGCACTGGGCAACATCTCCCCCACGCGGCCGTTCTGGTTGTATCTCCACAACAACCAACTGAGCGGTGCTATCCCGCCTGAATTGGGCAACATCTCCAATCTGCAGCGCTTAATCCTCCACAGCAACACCCTGACCGGTCCTATCCCACCTGAATTGGGCAACCTCACCAATCTGCGGATCTTGGATCTCAACAAAAACCAACTGACCGGTATCCCGCCTGAACTGGGCAACCTCTCCAGTCTGACGCACTTGTACCTCTACAGCAACCGACTGACTGGCACCATCCCTACTCAACTGGGCAACCTCTCCCCCCTGCGGCGCTTGTATCTCTACGACAACCAACTGAGCGGTGCTATCCCGCCTGAATTGGGCAACCTCTCCAATCTGCAGCGCTTGTATCTCTACAACAACCAACTGACTGGCACCATCCCTAGGCAACTGGGCAATCTCTCCAGTCTGCAGCTCTTACTCCTTAACCGAAACCAACTGAGAGGTGCTATCCCTACTCAACTGGGCAATCTCAGAAATCTGTGGTACTTATATCTCAACGATAACCAACTGACAGGCACCATCCCCACTCAACTGGGCAATCTCTCTAGTCTGCGGTTCTTGTACCTTTACAGCAACACCCTGAGAGGTGCTATCCCTACTCAACTGGGCAATCTCTCCAATCTGCAGCACTTGTATCTCTACAACAACCAACTGACAGGCACCATCCCCTCGCAACTGGGCAGCCTCTCCAATCTGCAGCACTTGTATCTCAACAACAACCAACTGACAGACACTATCCCCACTCAACTGGGCAGCCTCTCCAATCTGCGGCACTTGTACCTCTACAGCAACACCCTGACCGGTGATATCCCAACTCAACTGGGCGACCTTTCCAATCTGCGGCACTTGTACCTCTACAGCAACACCCTGAGAGGTGCTATCCCCTCGCAACTGGGCAGCCTCTCCAATCTGCAGGAGTTGCGCCTCGACAATAACCAACTAACAGGTACCATCCCAACTGCACTGGGCAACCTCACCTCCACGCTGACGCACTTGTATCTCAACAACAACCAACTAACAGGTACCATCCCAACTGCACTGGGCAACCTCACCTCCACGCTGACGCACTTGTACCTCGGCGGCAACACACTAACCGGATGTATCCCCCCCCCCCTTGCGCCCGGTTCCCCCTGGCACTCGAATGCTAACACCGACGTAGGATCTCTCAACCTACCTACCTGCGGCCAAGCAGTACCCGAACCTACCGCCACACCTACACATACCGCTACACATACTGCTATACCTACTCATACCCCTACACACACTGCCATACCTACTCATACCCCTACACACACTGCCATACCTACTCATACCCCTACACACACTGCCATACCTACACATACCCCTACACATACTGCCATACCTACTCATACCCCTACACATACTGCCATACCTACTCATACCCCTACACATACTGCCATACCTACTCATACCCCTACACATACTGCCATACCTACTCATACCCCTACACATACTGCCATACCTACTCATACCCCTACACATACTGCCATACCTACTCATACCCCTACACACACTGCCATACCTACACATACCCCTACACATACTGCCATACCTACACATACTGCCACATCTACACCACCAGCCCGCCCCGACTCATACCCACATACTGCCACACCCACACGTCCACCAATACCCACGCGCAAGCCCACGAGCACGCGGAGACCACTGCCACCTACCACGACAGCTACACCTATGGTCACACATACACCCGTCCCACCGATACCACCCGGCCCACCGATACCACCCCCCCCACCACCAACCCCATCTCCTAGACTGCAGATATTCCTGCCGCTCGTGCGAATGCAGCCTACACCACCGATACCACCACCAACCCCATCTCCTAGACTGCAGATATTCCTGCCGCTCGTGCGAATGCAGCCTACACCACCGATACCACCACCAACCCCATCTCCTAGACTGCAGATATTCCTGCTACGCTTGTGCGAAAGTGAATCTGAAGGATTAAATTGTACGGCGATACAACAACCGGGCTATGGTGAGGGCGTTCTGGGTGGGGCTAGACGCGTAGACACAGGCACAGCGGCATCGGTCGAGTTGTTTGGCGTGAATCCCAATTCTCACTCTTCACGCGCGTCTACGACTACCCAATCCGTTCCACTGCGACCAAATGTCTCCGGGGCGTACATCTCCTCAGCTTTGGCCGGCGGCACGACGAATGTGCCGGGGGTGGTGGCTCTAGCTGTGTAGCTATACTGATAGACACCAGCCCCTAGGAAGGAAGAGAATGCCTCGGCACGCGCGTCCCGTAGGTTCTGATGCTCGTACCAAGTCCGCTTCCACCACCAGTAGCGGCCGAATTGTCTTGGGCTTACAGAGGGATCTTCGGGCAGCTCGCCGCTGACGGCCAGTGCTGGGTTGAGGATTTCCAAGCCCGCAGGCAGGGGGTCCACGAGAGCAACATGCACCCGGCGGGCTGGAGCAACCATCGTCAGCTTCACCCGCACCCGGGCCCCAGCTCTGATGTACCAAGTGCCTTTCTCATCCCTGCTCACGTCCTCTGGGTCGTCCACGGCTTCATAGACACGTTCAACAGCAAAGCCGGAATCCAGCGCAGCCAACCGCAGGTCTGTGGGCGCATAACGGAGGCCCAAGCGATAATAGAGCCGACCCGCGCCCTCCTTCTGCACGATCAGCGGCACAATGCCATCATCATCCGTGGGCCTGTCTTGGACGAACTGCATGGGCAGGTCAAGGGTAACGTTTTGTACTGAGCGGCCCTGGAACTGGTGGCCAGCTACGTACTGCTCGCCCAGCCAGATGCGCGCCATGAAATCAGGCGTCTGGGCCTCAAATGTGTTGAAGAAACGCTCCATAGCCAGCAGAACCCATACGTTCTCTTGGGTGTTGCCCCAGCGGCCCTTAGTACGATGCCCGAGCAGGCCCCTCACCATCTTGGTGATCAGATCACTCTGCGGCTGGTCAACCATGAGGGCCTCCAGCAGGACCGCATCGGCCCGACGGCTGGAATAGAGCAACAGGTATTCGCCATCGCTATAGCCACTCGAAATTGTGGCAGCCCCAGCAGTCTCTGTCACCCGATTCTGCAGAAAGCGACGGATCTCCTGCAGCATCCCCTCGGAAGCAGGGTCATCTGTCAACACGAACAGCAACCAGCCGATACTCTCCAGTGAAAGATTCCCCAGCCCAGCTTCCATGATGAGCCTGCGGGCCTGGGTCGGGTCGTGGTCATGCAACAGCTTACGCACGTAGAGAGCATAGGAGACCAAGGCCCGACGAGTCTGGACATCATACCACTCCGGGATGTATTTCTGAATATTGCGTAGGTAGGCCAGAGAACGGCTGATCATACCCTCCGGGACCTGGTAGCCTTTCTGCTGAGCACGGGCCAGGGCATGTGCTGCATGCACACTGTAGTAGGGCCAGACTCGATCTCCCCGACGCCAGATGGGAAAGCCGCCGCTGTAGTGCTGCATGGCCTGCAAAGCCTGTATATCCTGCTCCATGGAGCGCTCGATCTCTTCTGGGTCCGGCAACTTTTCAGCATCAAAAGCAGTAAGCACATCCCGCAGCGCGGCCACACCGAGAATGCGGGAGGCGATCTGTTCCGAGCATTCATACGGATAGCGCAACAGATAGAGGAACGCGTCGGTCAAGGTCTGCAGAGCAGTAGAGGACATGGTCACCTCTAGGCCACCGTAGCTAGGGATCACTTCATCCGGCGGACGTACCGCCTGCAGTATGGCTGTATTTGTATCAAGCTCTCCATAGACAGCGAAGGCTTCGGTAGTGGCGGGGGTGAACACCGGCAGCTCAATAGTGGCCGCGTCAGCAATCGCCGCCCGCTTCACGTCCGTTGCCATGAACTGAAAGCGCGCACTGCCGGCCCTGACGGTCCTGGCCGGGAAGCGCACTTCTACCCGGTCAGCAGCAGGCACGGTCAGCGCATACCCTGTGGCCAATGAGGCCTTACTGGCGGCCACAGGCACCTGTCTAGCGGCTATATTGGTCGCCTGCACAGCCACGTATACCTCCATTGGCTCGTCGGTCTGGTTTTGCAGGACTACAGGCAGTTCAAAGGTGTCGCCAAAGTTCAGGAAACGGGGGGCAGATGGCCGCACCATCAGCGGCAGCCGCGCGGTCAGGCTTGACTCAGCGAAGCCGAAGAACTTACCGCCGGCCACGGCCACCAGCATGACTCGATAGCGGGTGAGATTGTCCGGCACTGTGACAGACACACTGGCTTGGCCCTGTGCATCGGTACGCACCTCTGGGGCAAAGAGGGCCAGGGGGTCGAAGTTCAGCCGCACCCGAATCGCTTGCCCTTCACCACCACCGCCACTCATCCCAGCTTCAGCAGAATCCATGTCCATGGCCGCCTCCTCCATGGCCATAGGCGCACTTTGCACCCGTGCCATCTCAGGCGCATGCAACTCCAGGGAGGACTGCGATGTCTCTTTCGGCACTGTCAATAGTTCAGGATCTGCAAGCAGGACATGGGCGCGGTTGTGATACTCATTGACAGCGTCGGCGCGTCCGCTGTAGAAGATGTCGATGGGATCCACCAACTGATAAGCGGTCAGGGCCAGAATCGCTTCATCAACGACAACTAGGGCGAATTCGGCATCGGCCACAGGCTCGCCATTGGCATCCCGCACGGTTACGTCAATTGTGGTCTCAGCACCTGGCTGCAGATGGTCTTCTTGAGGGGTGGCCTCCACCTGCAGGATGCGGCGCAAAGGCGGGATGGATAGATTCAGAGTGCCGCGCGCGTACGCTGGCCGCCGTGGCAGGGATAACAGTTCATTGCCTGCCACATCCACCCGTGGGGCCGCGCCTACCAGATCCACCTGCACATGAAGATTGGGAATGTAGTTGTCCTCAATGGGCAGCCGCAGGGTATGGGTCGGCCCCTCCATGGAGAAGCGTTCACTGGAGATGAGACCCTCTCGCCGCAGCGTTACGATCCCCTCCGCAGGGAAAAAGGCAGCCTGCACTAGAATTTCAGCACTATCCCCAGGCTGATAACTTTCCCGGTCAGGGATGAGCTGGATCTCTTCCTGTTCCACACTACGGCTAGGCGGATGCTGGCCACCACTCACCCAGCGGACTAGCTGGGTTTCATTGGTCCGGCCTTGGCTGTCAATGACCGTAGCTGTGATGCGGTACTTGCCGCCGCGGGTCGTCTCAAATGTACAGGTGGCGAACTCGCCAGCATAGGGGTCGCTGGCGGAAGTTGTCTCAACCAGGCATTCCTGCACATCCTTCTCCACCTCCTGCCACTCATCATTGCGATACTGCCAATCCAGCCGCGCCGCCCGCAGGCTGGCCCTATGCCCTTCAATGGCCTTGCCATCGATATCAGTCACAACCAAGTCAATGGCCAATGGCTCACCCTTCTCAACAAAGTAGCGAGCACTACGCAAACCAATGTACAGGTCTGCCGCATGGACCAACAGACTTGCCTGACTGGTCCAGGCCTGGCGGTTTACATCAAAGACCGTCGCATTGGTCTCCATATGCAGCGGGTACCTGCTGTCGTTCGCCCGCAAGTCGATGCGTAGGGTGTGCTGGCCGGCCGAGTCGGTGCGGGAAGTGAAGGAGGCACTACCGAGACCAGCAGTATCGTACTCATCATAGTCAGCAGTATCGTACTCGTTATAGAAGGACCACCAGGGTATCCACTTCCCAAAGGTGAACCCAGACCAGTTGGGCGGGCTGTAGGAGCCTGACTTGGCGTTTACATACCATTCCACCTCTGCGCCGGGCAAGGGGCCGCCGGCAAAGTAATTGGCACTGACCGTCGCCAGCGCATGGCCGCCTACAAGATGAGGCCCTTCGCTGACAACAGCACTGACTTCAAACTCAGGACGGCGGAACTCCTGCACTTGAATCGTATGGACATGCCGCGGCCTGTTGTCTCTGTCGTATAGATCGAAAATAAGCGGCAGTAGTTCAATCCGTATGAATCCTAGATTGACGTTCAAGGGCAGATCGAAGCGAAAATCAAAACCGCCCAAGGCATTGAGAGAGGTTTCACCCCGCGTGATTGTATTGCCTAACGAATCCGACACCCGATAGTCCAAGATCCGATCTGCCGCGCGTTCGGAAAACAGACCCACATCGCCTTCTGGGCCAGGCTGGATCTGACGCATCCAACCCTTCAGGCTGACCGTCTCTCCGGGGCGGTACATCTGACGGTCATCAAAGACGTAAAAGCGGGCTGCAACCTTGGCGGGTTGTGATTTCCAAGCACTGTAGTACTGATCTTCCGGCAGAAAGACGACATCATCACCATCCCGCGCGATGAGGAGCTGCGCGTCCTTGGCAGGGAGGGATAAGCGCACCGTCCCTGTCTCATCGGTGATGCCGGCTATATCTTGAGGCCAGAGGGACACTTGAAGACCGGACAGCGGCGCGCCATCCTGCAGACGGTTGGCCCATACCAGCATCTCATCAGAATCCACAAACGCGTCAAGGCCAATTTGCGTCACTTGAATCCAACTGACAACACTCATCTGACGCTGTCCGTTGAAGAACTCAGAAAACAGAGCGGCCGCCGGCTGCACCTCCAAGATGAGATGACCGCTAGAGCCGGCCAGAGCGTCCGCGAGGTTGATGCTCGTCTCGATCATCATATCGTTTGGGCCGCTGATATCCACAACACGTTCCAAAACCAGTGTACCGGGCGGGTCCTCGTCATAGTACGGATCCCATTGCAAATATTCGACGTACTGCTCCGGCTCAACGCGATAGGCCCGCACTGTCACCGCATTGATGTTGACCGTATAGATGGGGAAGGTCGGTTCGCCGTAGGGGTCCAGGATCGTCAAGGGGCCGCTATTGGCGGTCAGATAGGTCTCCATGGGCCGGATGCGGAAATGGGCCTCTACATCCTCTGCCAAGGTCTGGCCGAACACATCGGCCAGACCTGCAGCGACAGTGACTTTGTAGGTGGTGCGTCCCTGGGTGTTGCCCCGAATCTGGAGGGTGTTGCCGAAGAGATCAAATTGCGCGCCTTCTAATTGCGGCTCAATGGAAATGAGCGTAGCGTCGAAGGACGCACTATCAATGGGATTGCTGAATGTCAAGCTCCAAGGAGCGAAGGGGTAGCATTCACGGCCTCCATCCCAAGTACATGCCGCTTGACGCAGCATAAACGGCCCATAGGTCTGGAAGCTGTAGCTCTGGGGCTGTTCGGTGACGAGGGGTCCTTCCGCGGAGGGGGTGCCCTCCGCGAACGTCACGGTGACGGTCGAATCTTTGGGGAAGGGTTCAGCCGCCACAAATGCCAGCCAACGGCTTTCCTGCCCACCTTCAACCAAGTGCTGCAGCGTGGCATCTGTGGCAATTTCGTCTGCACTTGCCAAACGCACAGGATAGGTACGCCCACGAGCTGTCACCTGTATCTGCTGGATCACAGCTACAGGATCGATGCGCTGATCAAAGGAGCTGAAAAAGACCGGCTCCAACCCCAAGGGGCCCCCGCTCGGGTAGCCCCTTTGCAAGGTCACTGCCGGTGTGCGGAATGTCCAATTGACGGTTTCCGCCAGCTCCTGGCCATTGACCGCTGCCGTGCCCGCGGGGATCTCAGCAGTATATTGGGTGGCCATGGGCATGCGGTCTATACCGTCTACATGGGCCTCAAAGAACAGGGTTTTTGTGCCGACCCAACGCCAGTTGCCGCGCACATCCGGCCACAATCTCAGGGGGATATCCTCCTGGGCCAGCTCCCCATGACTGCTGAGGGGAACCATCGGCTGGTTGAAGGTCACGCTCAATTGTGGGGCCAGAGGCACAGCACCTTCCGGCGAAAAGCGCAGCACCTCTAGGGGGGTTGTCTCAATCTCTGGTGCGGCCACCACTTGCGGCTGCGGGAAGGGGAGGGTCACCTCTTGGCCAGGGCGAGGCGGTGGCAGGCTCTGGGCCGGCAGCCGGTACTCCTGTACATCACCTTCCTCTGCTTGGAGGGCAGGCAGGCGGGTCAGCAGAGTCTGCAATTGTTCTTGCGAAAGGGCACTGGTCGCAGCAAGAGGTGGGCGCACATCTTCAACATCATCGGGCTGCCCCTCGCTGAGAGCAAAGGGCAGCAGGTCAGACTCGTCAACAGTCTGGTCCACGACCTCTGAGGAGATGTCATCAACGGAGGTGTCCTCAACTGACATGTCACCAACACAGCCAAGAATGATCATAGCAAGCATAAAGAACGTACCTCGAAAGAAATAGCGGGACATGACACTTACTCCTTTGCAGTTCCTGGCCACAGGTCTCTGGGGATATCAGAAACTGAACCAAGTTTGCAGAATCGGTAGAGAACCAGCACACCCATATGCAATCAGGCTGTACTTGATGATTTTACCGCTGGTCACGACCCCCAGAAACTGGAAAACGGGCATCTGCAATGCACCGGCTATGATGCCGGCGAAATCAAAAACCGCGATAGGTAGAATCGCCAAGACGAAAAGCACCGGGGCAGTGTAGCGGACCGTGAGGTTATGCAGCCAATTGCTGATGCCCTGGTTCCGCATCAACCCGCTACCTGTGCGCCCAACCAGATATCCGGTCAACTCGCCCAGACCACTACCACAGCCGGCAACGACACCGAGGAGAAGCGGATCCAAGGAGGCAAGAGCACAGACAAGAACGAGACCAGGGACAGGCAGAATGACTGTTGCACTGGAGATCAGGGCGATCAGAAAGATGCTGGCATATCCCCAATGGCTAAACTGTTGCACCCACTGGGGATTGAAGACCAGCCAAAGAGAAGCTCCCATAATAACAACCAATGCACAGATCTGCACAAACAGAAGCAAGGGCCGGCGTTCCGCGCAAGGCTGGTCAACGGTTACGGCAGGCGTGTGGCCGCCACTCATCCCCTTCAATACATTGCGGAATGCCATCATCAAATTGTGCCACATGGCAGGCACTAGGTAAGACGGTTCATGGATAGATTGCCTATAGAAAGAAGATCCTGCACTACCAAGAACAACTGCCGGTTCGTTGCGCTTGTGCCGATGCTACGGTTCGCTGACTTCAATTGTGATCGTTTCAATTGTATCCGTAACAGAGAGGTCATTCAGGATATCAAGCCCTTCGGTCACTTGGCCGAAGAAACTGGTCTGGAGTGCGGCTTCTGCCGGTAGTTCAACTAGCACGATAAACACCTGACTGCCATTACTCTGCATCTGACCAGTGCCCGGATTCAGCGTAGGCAAATAGCCAATGGCCCCAGACTCCCACACCCGCTCAATCCCAATTTCAGCATCCAGAAGATAGCCAACAAAACTGGTCGGCGTATTTTCCGGGGCGCCCAGAATCACCAACTCCCCGGCAGATATACCATTCACAGGCGTGCCATCGTAGAAACCAAGGGCAGCCAGCAATACGAAATTGTTGACAGCAATGGGGGCTTCGTCGTCAAATAAGGACAGAAGGATCTCGCCCTTTTCCGTCACAATACGAGCCTTGTAGGTCTTTGAGACATCAATGACCATGTCCGGGGCTGTGTTATAGAAGTTACTACGTTCGGCCAGCGGCAAAGTCGCCAGGAGCCGCTCCATTGTCAGCAGGTCGCCCGTTCCCATAGCACTAGGGGCGAAGGGTGTCGGTGTAGGTGGCGCGGGTGGCGGCGTGGGCAGTGAACTGGTTTCCCGCTCTTCGATTTCGACTGTGATCAGCAGATCCCCGGGGGAATCCGGTGCCTGCTGCGGGTCCCGACGGGTGAGGGCATTCAAGACATCCATACCTTCTAGAATTTCCCCAAAAATCGTATGATTACCGTTCAACCAAGGGGTCTCAGCAAAGGTGATGAAGAACTGGCTGCCATTTGTGTTGGGCCCAGAATTTGCCATGGCCAGAAGGCCGGCGCGGTCAAATGCTAAGCCAGGCACGATCTCATCCCGGAATTGATAGCCTGGACCACCGACCCCACTCCCGGTCGGGTCGCCAGCCTGGGCCATGAAATCCTCCAGGACCCGATGAAATGTGGTGTTGTCATAAAATCCATCCCGGGCCAGAAAGACGAAATTATTGACTGTCAAAGGCGCATGGTCCGCGAAAAGCTGCACGCGCATGTCGCCTTTTTCCGTCTTGAATGTGGCATAATAGTATTTGGATGGATCGATATCCATGTCCGGTACATCGCTGTACATGCCATTGCGAGCGGCAGGTTCAAGGCCAGCCGCCGCCCCGTGGTAGTGATTGGTTCAAGAGGGGCCGCGGGGGTAGCTGTCGGTTCAAGGCCGGACTCCATATCGTTGCTGGCCTGGTCAGAGGAACTGCTACAGGCAGCAAGCACAGAAAGCAGCAACAGCGCGACGATTGCGCCGCTACAACGGCTGGCAATCCAACAACGGATTTTTGGTTTGCAACTCCCGCACCAAAGATAAGTGTTACAAAATTGATGATTGAGGAACGTTCCTAGGCTGGTTGGTAAAGTCAAAATTCTCTCCTTGTAGCGCGGACAATGATACCTGTGGCCGCCCCCACTGATGCATGGCCGCGTACCGACTCGCCGCTCTCCATTGGTGTCCTGGCCCCAGGCCAGGTTCAAATGTCGCCATTTTGTATTTCGAGCTTCCAGAAAGCATAGGCAGCGACCAACAGCGCGCAAAACATGACAGCGAAAGCTTCTTGCAGAGTGGCCTGGGTCAAAAATACGGATGTCAGGCCCACACCGCCGGCAATGAGATAACACATAAGGACTGCTTCCCGGCGGCTGCCTGTCAGCCGGGCGAGCCGGTGGCTGATGTGGTCCTGGCCTGCAGTTGTGAGCGGATTCTTGCCACGGCGCAAACGGCTGATGAAAACCAGTGTTGTGTCGAATATCGGCAGCCCCAGTATCAGAACCGGAATGAACCAAGTAATTTCAGCACTGTTCATGGGGAAACGTAGTTTAATGCCCACAGCAGCGAGCAGAAACCCGATGAATAGGCTGCCGGTATCTCCCATAAAGATATAGGCCGGATTCCAATTATACACGAGAAACCCAGCACAAGCACCACAGAGGGCGGCCGCCAGAACTCCAACTAGATATTGGCCGCTCATGGCCGCGAGGAGCGTAACGAAGGCCGCAGCAATCATGGCAATCCCGCTGGATAATCCGTCCATATTGTCCAGCAGATTAAAGGCATTTGTGATGCCAACCACCCAGATAAGCGTCAAGACAATGTCAAGAACCGTATTGAAGAGCCGCACTTGCACACCGCTGATTACCAAGATCCCCGCAGCAGTTACCTGGCCAGCGAGTTTTACATAACTTCCCAAACCCCATCTGTCGTCCAGAGCACCGACGAGACTGACAAATGTGGCACCGATAAAGATACCGACCACCTCATTGACATAGTGTTGTGTACCGAAGAAAAACAGAGCAGCCATGAACGCGATATAGATGGCCATGCCTCCCATCAACGGCACAGGTGCCTGATGGATCTTGCGGGCAGCCGGCTGATCGAGAATTCCCAGCTGTAGGGCGATATAGCGCACAAAGGGTGTGCCGCTGATGGCGATGATGAGCGCGCTCACAGCCATTAAGAAAAAGGGGGTCATCGGCTCATACCAGGGATCCGCGCTGCGTGAAGAGCAACTCTACTCTCCACTCTTCTCTGTCGTTAACGATTCTAGGAACGCCTGGACCTCCGGCTTATTACTCTCAGGGGCAAGAGCCAGGGCAGTTTCGGCAAATTGCCGGGCCAAGTCACTGTTGCCAAGCTCATTCTGGATCCGGGCCAACTGTAGCGGGTGCCGAAAATCCTCCGACTCCAGTTCAAGCAGCCGTTGTAAACTATCAACGGCCTGGGGCAGCTGTCCATTCAGAATATACAGTTCATTCAACATGCGGTATAGAAGTATGGTTATCTCAGCCATGGACATGTTCTGCCGATTCCTACCTTGGCCAGCTTCAACCAAGAAGATCCCGCGTTCTGCCCACTGGATCGCCTCCTGATGATGGCCGAGATCCCGATTGAGAATTATCAGATTGTGGATTGTATTGAGATCGTGCGGAATCCTTTCAATAATCTCTAGGTGGGTTATCAGAGCCCCTTCCAGATCGCCGGTTCGGGTCTGGACGATTCCCCAATAGATGCGTAAACTCGTACTCTTGGGTAGAGTCTCCAGGCCACGCCGTAAGATCTCGTTGAGTTTCTCATCTTCACCCATATAATCATACAATTCCGAGAGCAGAAGATACGTCTTTACAAAACGGTCGTCCAAGACAAGACTGTAAAGATATGTGTCCTCCGCCTCTTTTGTCCGGCCCATGATGCTCAAGAGGGCCCCCTTTTCATTCCATAAATGCACGGTATTGGGGCTGAGGGTCAACGCAGTCTGATAATACTGCAAACTCGTTTCCCAAGCCTCTAAACGCGCCTGGGGATCATCATGCATCTCTGCCCAGACATGATACAAACGGGCCAGATTGGCGGTGTGGTCGGTGTTTAAGGGGTTCACTTTTTGGGCCCGCCGCAAGATAGCCTCTGTGACCAGCAGCAGATCCTCCTGCCCCATCAGAGCAAGCTCTAGGGCAGTCAGTTTGAGGAGGTCGGTAAATTGCGCGCTACTTGGGGCGCGCCCTGGCAAGGATAGGCCAGCCGGCAAGGACAGCAACCCTTCCTCTGGCGCGCGCTTTGTGCTTTCCAACAGACTGCGGCCCAAAGCAAGCATATAGTGATCTTCCGTGGGCCGCACAACCAATGCCCGTCGGTACAGCTCAGCACTCTCGAGCCATTGTCCCGATCCTTCAAACTCCTGGCCCTGTTTGTAGAAGACATCCGCCCGTACCAAGGCCACGTTTACATTGCCCACGATTAGGAATGTGATCACGGCCAGTATGACTGCGCTGCTAGTTGTCACGAATGTACGGATCATCAACGCCCGCCGGGATTCCCACACCGAGTGCCACATCAGAACCAGGCCTGCAAGCAGACACCAGAACACCACAAACCACGTATACATGCTGAAATGTCCCGCGATGTGGTCAAGCTGTTCAGTCAACTCTTCACCTGAGGTGCCAGGTACAAGCCGCCCAGCATGAAGCAACCCATAGATGAACCAACCGCAGAAAAGAATCAGCCCGTGCAGGCCAAATGTACGTCCCCACATGCGGCCAAATTGAACAGGCACTTCCTGTCTTGGATACGAATGGCGCAAAATAGCCACGCATGTACTCAATATCGTGGCGATTATCCAGGTAATGAATATCACCAGAAACAGAACACCAGGGCTGTTCTGCGCCTGCCCCTGGCTGCGCATGGTCATACTGCTGACGAGGATGGCAAAGGAATTCGACTCTCCTACGAAGTTCGCGGTATAGAGAAATGCTAAGGTCATCATCACCAAAAGATCAGGCATAACTGTGGATGGCACGAGGCCATCTCCGCCTGTCGCACCCCAAGTGGCGCGCGCTTTACCGCTACCTTCCTCAAGGGCTGCAGCCCGACGACGGCTCTGCTGGGAACTCTGCTGGATGCCAGCGGACTGTGTCTGTAGTGCGGAAACCGCGAACGATTCCGGAGTCAACCAGCGCATCCCAAGCACAACAAGCAAAGCACTACTCATCCAGAAATAGATGCGAGTCGCGGCAATCCCTATCCCAAAATGAATCTCCACGTAATGAGCGATAATGGCTGTCAGAGATGCCACAATCAACAGTTGACGTCTACGGTCCTCTGCCAAAATGGTGGATTCCGGCTGAAGCAAGACAGCCAGCGAGACGTACACAATCAGACCGAAGATCAGACCGGTCGGCCAGGTGATACCCAGGAGGCCAACACCGGCCCCACTCAGTAAAAATACAATGCTGAGCAATACACCGCCGCTGAGTAGCAAGGCAAAGAACAGAATACTGTCGCGTCGGGAGCGGATAAGCCCAAGCCAGCGGAATGCCCAGAAGAAGATCGAGAGAAATAATAGAGAATTTGCCAGAAAGCCGAAAAATCCAGTGATGACTAGGCTGTCCCATGTTTCATTATGAGAACGGTCCGGACTGGCGTTTCGTTCCTCCCAGTAAGCCAGTTCTGGCGGATAAAAGGTAGTGAATACAACCCACATGGTCTCCGGCCCATAGCCGACCAGAGGACGCAAAAAATTGACAGCATCTTCATTTCCATCCGGGTACGTCAATGGCGGATGTGGCGAGACCATCTCCGCCACCCCCTGCCAAATGAGTGTCCGGACCCGGCCTGTGCCACTATCGCTTTCAAGCATGGTCGTTAAGCGGCCCAAATAAGGAACATCTCGAATGACATGGCCTAAAGCTGTTGTATTCAACAACACCAACAATATAGCTCCAGCCATGCCCAATCCGACCCAACTTGCTATCCAAAAACGATACTTGCGCGGACGCATCCCTGCCAGCAGAAGCAGCACAAAAATGTACAGCCCACTAGCCAAACCAAGCCAAGGGCCGCGGCTCTGTGTCCAAACAATGGCGAGAAGTTGGACGGTCAGTACAAATAGATAAGAACCACCGGCCAATACATTGGCAAGATCGTGTCCAGGAAGGAGGGCCCGCTCATGATTGTCCTGAGATTGTGCTTCCTCCTCTGTTGGCTGTAGGTCCGCGGTCAGCAGGTAGGCGAAGCTGCTAAATACCCGTTCCAAGGTCAAGAAGAAAGCCATAATCAGATAGGCTGCCAAGAAGATTGGGTTGCCGGCATTGGCCGGGACCCGGGCTACCACATCGCCACCCCAGGGTAGGGGATCCTTGTTATAATGCTGGATCACCCCATAGATGGCAATGGGGAGACTGGTAAGAATAATCGTATGTTGTAGCCGCTGCAACTGCTCCGGCCGGCGCAGATGGGCCGCTGTCAGAAGGGCGATAATCAGATAACTGATGAACGTATAGGTACCCTGCAGACGCGGATAGGAGCCCCACCAACTGACATAGGGTGCGATACTAAGGAGTGAGCTAAACAGGTAAGTCACGGCCAAGAAAACCAAGGGCAGCAGCAGAGGCTGTCTCCACAGACCGCGCCAAGAGAGGGTGTCTGCGCCATCGGCCTGCCCTGTGGCGGAATTTTGCCCACTCCTTGGCAGCCAAATTCTGCCGCCATCCGCGATCCTCACCAGATATGCCAGCAGCATCACCAAGGAGATGGAACGAATGAGGCTGATCTTGTCCGGCTCAAACACCCGACTGGAATAGATATTGAAAAATAATGGCGCAATGATCAGAGCCGCCAGCCAGCCAGCCTCGATCACACCTTCACAAAACTGTTGAATCTTCGATTGTTTCATAGCTTACCTACCTATTCAATACGTAGAGGCGTCTTCGTCACCTCGTAGGCCAGAAAACGCTCCGTCTGTGCTGGTCTCCAGAAGGGTTGCAAAAGCAAAATCTGTTTCGTCAGAGGAGCGTAAAATCTCCGAGTTGGAGAAGTGTATTCAAGAACAGCCGAAGTTCTCGACATTCACGCGCTGCTACACCCAAATCCTGCTTCTCTAAAATCGCGGTCATCTCCAGCGGTTTCTTATACTTTCTCTTCGCGAGTCGGTAGAGTTTTTCCAAATGCTTTGATGGAGGGCTCAAGTTGTTCACCTGTTCAGGATGGTTCCTAGGGCGTGTACGGTGGACACCAAGCCGCTTGCAAATAACGTTCCAATACGGGAGAAGCCATGCTTCCACGAGCAAAACAGCCGTCACAGACGTCCTCCCAATGTACCCATCAACCAAAGTTGATCCAGTGTATACTCTTGGAGCCACTCTGTCAGGTCAAGCGTATCTGCCCAAGTAAAATTTGTCCGACCCCCTTCTTTGTCCAAGACCAGAATCTCTTCCGGTTCTAGCCATCGGATTAATTCAGCAGAATGTGTGGCAACGACCAACTGACCTCTCATTGAGGCGTCTTGCAGCAGGCCAGCCAACAATGTAAGCAGTCCCGGGTGAAGGCTGACTTCCGGCTCGTCAATACAAGTGATAGGTGCCGGAAATGGTGAAAGTAGAACTGCCGTAAGCCACAGAAAACGTAACGTACCTTCAGAAAGCTCATTTGGATAAAGAGGTCCATCAATCCCTTCTTGATACCAAGCCAACGTTATCTGACCAGATCCCACAACTGGGAATTCCAAACGGCGAAAACCTGGGAAACCAGTCCTGAGAACATCCTCAAGATATCGAAACTGTCTCTCATGGGAAGCTCTTAGGTTATATAAGGCGGAGAAAAGATTCTCTCCATTCGGCCCTGGCCGGATCGTTGGCGTAAGAGATTGGGGTAAACGAATCACGGAACGCGGCTGAATATCTAAATAGCTGTAAAAACGTGCTTGCGCCAACGCGCTACGTAACCTTTCAGGATCTTCATACATTCTTGGAATTTGTGCGAGTGCCAATTCGTTCTTGAGGTAGCTCCATCTAGGCTTAACAAAGCCTGTTGATCCTAGTTCAGCATATCGAACATTCTCATCATAGGCATCAATATAACGATAGGGAGTCGGGTTCTGGGGATCTAGTTGTCTCTCAAGCTGTTCAAGACGAATAGGATGTTCCCTCAAGTTGGTATTCAGATGCACCCGGTAGATCATCTCCTCTTCTCCGCGGAACTCTTCCGAGTGGAAAAATAGCTCAACTTTTAGCTGACTAGGCAGAGGCCGCAGGCGCGAGACAATTGAGTTGACCCCTCCCTGCTGCTCAATGGCCCAGGTCAAATCTTCCTGCATTGCCTGATGAAAAAGCCAAAGAACATCCAAAAGAGATGTCTTCCCACAACCATTTGGACCGATCATGACTACAAGCGGACGTAAAGGAAGCTCAACATCAACAAAGCTTCTATATCCGCATACTTTTATCTTTGAGAACTTCAGCATAGCCTAGCCCCCAATGCCGTGAACGCGAGGGCCGGTTCATTGGGATGTGTCTCGTGCCGGCGCCCGGTATTGTAGGTGAGGATCAACTCCCGACGAGCGCGAGTGATGCCCACATAGAGCAATCGCAACCTTTCTGCAGCGATCTCCTTGCGGGCGGCCCACGTTGCCTGACCAGGCCCATACTCGTCCAGCGTCCCCATATGTAGTTGTTCCATCTGGGCACTGGCCTCAGCTATCAGATTTAGGCTATCACGCACGAACCAGCGTTCGCCCCGATATGTCTCCTCATCCCCACCACTGGGAAAGCTATAGTTGCTGAGTGACGCCAGATAGACCCGGTCCCATTCAAGGCCCTTGGCCGCATGCATGGTGGCAATGGTAACTTTCCCTGGTGACGGTTCAAAACCCAACGCACCCTCATTGAGCCCCAGGATACGCCGCCGATTCTGTGCGATCTCTTCTAGCTCCTTGGCCAGGTCCGGCAGCCGCAGATGAGGCTGCTCCCGCACCCGTTTGGACAACAGAACGGCCACGCTATGGGCTAGGGCCAACTCTGTCGGCCCTGCAAACAGATCATTGCCCACGGTTAGGATCAACTCGTCAATGGGGAGAACTGTTGCCGCGCACCAACGCCGCAAGTCCGTACGGAACGCTTCAACTACCCGCCGAAAGCCTTCACACTCATCAACCCAGCCGATTCCGTCCAGCCAATCATCGCCGGGCGCAGGGAAGACAAAACGCTCGGGTTGGTCTATGCGCCCCAATGCCTTGGCAAAGATAGAGACCGGCTGCGGCAGATCCTCTGTTTGGAGAGGTTGCTCCTCAATGGCCTTGTCATCTGCGGACAAAAACAGTGGTCGCCCCCGTCGGGCCCACCAAATGGTGGACCAGAGGCCGGGTAAATAGGCTGAGGAGTGGGGTCGGCTGATGTACAATAGCACCAGTGCCAGTGCTTTGACCGCGACACGAGTCGCGCTGTTCGAACGCAGAAGAGCGTCATCATAGGGTAAGACATTCTCAAATGCTTGGACAAAATTGAAGCCCCGCGCATTATCAGGCACCAGTACCGCCACAGTTTTTTCAGGATGAGCCGGCAACCAGCGGCGTAGGCTGATCAACAGGGTCTCAATCTCTTCATCCGGACTGAGAGGCCGATCAAAAATGTGTACAGCCGGCTCGCCGGCCGGCGGGTTCGGCTGTGGGTCGTCTTCGTCAGTAGGCCGAATCTGTGGCGGGGAAAGAGTCTCGTCCCCTGACAAAATCGGGTGCTGTTCTCTGCTCCAAACGGCGAGATCATTTGCCAGGTCGATGATCGGCTGCGCGCTGCGCCCAGAATTGGGCAATGGCAAGTCACAAACATCTGGCCGGCCAACAAATTTACGCAGAAACGACGGATCCGCACTGGTAAATGTTGTGTTGATGGCCTGGTTGGGATCCCCTACCCGTACCCAATTGCCATGGGTAGCGGTCAACAGACCAAGCATCCGCTCCTGCAGAGCACTGCTGTCCTGCGCTTCGTCCTCAAGGATATAGGGCCAGTGTCTCTGCAGGCGAGCCAGAAAATTCTCATCATTTCCAAGAGCTTGCAACGCCAATAAAATCAGATCATCAAAATCTACTGCACCCCGCACGTGCAAACCGCGCTGATAGTCCCTGTATATATGTAAACCAAAGGCCAGAAGGGGCCACGTGCCCGACTGCTGCTCCAATTGATTGCTCAGAGTGATGGCATCCGTGCGTAGGTCTTTGGCCCGGCGAATGACCGCCTGCGCGATCTCCTGGGCATCGTCAAAAAGATAACGCTCAATGCGCCGGGGATTGTCGAGAAACTCCGGTTTGATATAGGGGCCCAAGGCATCGGGATGCGTCTGCAAATAACTGCTGACCGCTTCCCGTTTCATCTCCTGTGCAGTACGCTCATCAACAATATCAAACTCCTCCGATAGCCCAACCAGGCCCGGACGCTTCCGCACAATGTCATGGGCTAGGCCATGGAGAGTACGCACCCGGTAGCCCACCCCTGGCAACAGCCCGCGACTGCGTATAAACTCATTGATGCGTACACGAAAATTTTCTACAGCCGTATTGGTGAAGGTAACGATCAGTACCTCTCGTTCGTCCATTGGACCCGCACTGACCAGCTTTTCAACCAACTTAGCCGCCAAAAGGCTCAGGGTGAAGGTCTTGCCACTACCAGGTACGGCACTGATACCAAGCCGTCCACCTTCATAGCGGAGTATCGCCTCCTGGGCCGGACGAAGTCTTACAGCAGTAGTCATAAAAAGGTTGATCGTTGCCCATGATCAGCGCAACTGCACTGGCCAGCCATAACTGCCCACTGGTGTTTGCCGTAAGCCATCATCAGACCAGTGAACCAAGTACTCTCAATACGCCCACAGAATGGCCCTTCGCATCCAAACTGGAATGGGTCATCAGCGCAGAAGCAGTGCGGCCATCCTCCAATTTGACCGTAATCTTGCGGTCGCGGTGGAGTTCGACCATGGTTTTGGTCGCGTTCAGGGTAAGGGTATTGTAATAGATGCGGACTCGTTCCCCTTCCGGGTGGTTGTCACTGCCGAATTCCACAATTTTCACCTGGTCCAGTACAGCAACCGGCTCGTCCATTCTCTCCAAATAGAGCATCGCTTTCATTGAAAGCCTTCCACAATGTGCAAATCTATGGTAAGTAAATATAGAATCTTCTGATTGCGATTCCTGTATATCGTGTACCCGATCCAAATTCATTCTAGCAGATAGTCAACTCTCAGAGCAAACTAGCAGCCGCTTTGATGATCTCCCATGATATCTATAGACTTAATTTGGGTATCTATCTTTTCTAATGAGAGAATACCTTAGCATAGCGTCCACTGTATGGCGAAACAAACGAGAAGGAGTTGAAAGCAATTTTCATTGATCGGATCTCTCAATTGCGGATTGACAAATTCACGCTCCTTCTGGCGGCCCTGAGTGTCTTCGGTACGCTCCTCGTTCTGTTACGTGGGGTCACCTACGGGGCGAGCGTAACCTCGCTCTCCATTGATTTCATCTCGACTGCCCGCAACCTATTGGCTGGCAATGGATTCACCCCATGGAACGGCGGTAGCTACATCATTTACCCTCCCCTGTTTCCCTTATTGCTGGCGTTCATAGGTATTTTCGGGCCCGACCCAGCCGACACGGCCGGCTACGTCAACGCCTTCCTCTTCGGCCTGACTATCTTCCTCTCCTCACGCTGGCTACAGCAATACATCCTCCCCCCTCACGACTCAACATGGCGCGCCATCCGCATCTGGCTCCTGATCTGGACCGTCGCTGCCCTCAGCCTATCGTTTCCTCTAACCATCGTTGCATCTCGCGTTTTGTCTGAACCTCTGTTTATCCTGCTCACTACGTCCTCTCTGTTCGCGTTCGACAAATTCCTACATACAGGCAAACGTTCATCTCTGACCCTGTCAGCTATATTCACCGCCCTAGCCTGTCTGACACGGTATCTCGGGCTCGCCATACCAGCCACCATGCTGCTTCTATTACTGTGCAGAAGAGATGCTACGCCCCTCACAAAAGCAAAGGACGCCGCCCTATACGCATTCATCTCCGGAATACCAATCTCTGTTTGGTTTCTGCGGAATTTTCTGGTCGCGGGTACATTGGCTAGACGCTACCTATACCCGTCAATGTACTCTCTGCCTTTCAATCTGCACGCCACGTTCGTTACTCTGGCTGACTGGGTCTTGCCGAGACCATGGCTTATGACGATGGCCAAACAGCTTGCCTGGCTGTTCAGCGTGGAGGTCACGCGCAAAAGTCTTGTCGTCCTCATGATTCCGACCCTACTCGTGTTGGGGATGGGCGCATGGTATTGCCTCTCACCTGTGCAGCGACATCATGTACGGCCAATCTGTATCCTTGCTACCTTCACCTCTGTCTATTTGGTCTTGCTAACAAGCGGCATCTCAGCTCATGGAGTCGAGCCGGCCAACAATAGATACTTAGCACCGGTCTACATTCCGCTGCTGTTCATAGCCGTGTTGGTCCTAGACGAGTTCTTTCGCGATGACATGAAAAGGCAGATTCTTGGAACGATAACATTCACATGGCCACAGAACAGCCGTGCAGGAGTAGCAGGAACTCTGACAGTGGTGCTCATGCTCTGGCTTTCCTTCTGGCTTTGGGATCAGAAGGACATAAACGCTTGGAACATTCGGAACATGATCGTAGACGGTTACGGCTACACTTCGCGTAAATGGGCCGATTCGGAGATCATTCAATACATCAAGGAGAACCCGTGCGAGCGATGCGTGATCTGGAGCAACCACGCGCGCGCGCTGTACTTCCACATCAAGCATCCTCACAGGCGGATGCACCAGTTGATGGATACGGATGATGGGCCCGTGCCGCGCTCAATATACTTTCTCAGCGAGCAGCCTATACAATTCCACAACCTGCCGCACCAAGTGATGGATGATGGGCCTCGCCAGGTCAAGCATATCCAGAGAAATGGCGATGAGGTATACATCGTCTGGTTCCACGAGAATGAATTCAAAAATCGCTTTCCCTACAGCCCACTGGAGCTGGAGACATGGCTGGAGCTGGAGGTAGTGGCGGAACGGTCAGATGCCATACTGTACCGGGTGAAACAGTGATGGTACTCTCTTTGACACTTGGCTGAAAGGTAGCAGCCGATGATGTTCCTACATACTTGGGCTGTGCTCGTTCTCACCACGAAGCGACTCATCGCCCATCCAGCCCTTACCCTCGTCAGCATTCTGGGCATGACCAGCGCAGCGATCCTCGTTATGAGTATCCCCATCTACGTAGATGCGGTCTTCAATCGGCTACTACATACCGAACTGAGCGGACCCCTCGCACAAGGACGCTGCCATCTCGCCCCAAATGGCGCGCAATCCACCTGTTTTCGCTTCGTCTTCCACCGAGTCGGCAACCAGGCCTGGCCCTTGCTCTGGTCCGATATTGAGGCCGCAGACCGTTATCTAAGCGGTTCCGCCTTGGCCAGCCTGAATTTAGCGGAACAGAAACGGGTGCGTCTGTTTAAGTCACGACATTTTGGGCTGTTTCCATCCCATACAACCGATTACAAAAGTCTGTCGGCCCGTCTGGCCAATGTGCATTTCGGCTGGATCAGCGATCTGCAACAGCATATTGAGGTGGCGGAGGGGACATTCCCGCAAAACAGCGAACGCCCAACCCCGTTCCAAGTATTGATCGCCGAGGCATTCGCTACTAGAACGGGCCTACAAGTAGGCGAGGTGTACACAGCTTTTGCTTCCGAGGACGACCAAGTGCTCCAGATCCCTGTACACATCGCGGGCATATGGCGGCCCAAAGACCCGCAAGCTCTGTTCTGGTTTCGGAACCCGCAAAGTTTTGACGATGTATTGTTCGTTCCACAAGCTACTTTTGCCGGCGCGCTACAGAGTCACACCGGCAGCTCTCTCAGTGAAGCCCTATGGTACTTCGTGCTAGATGGGACAAGCGTACGGGCCAGTACGATCCCCCTGCTTACCAGCCGCATTCGCCGTATGCAGAACTCTGCCGCCTCCCTTTTGCCAGATATGTTCATGACTTCACCGCTAGATATGTTGTTCCGCTTTCAAATTGCCTCTCGTGCGCTGACCATTCAGCTTTTTACCTTTGCCATCCCCATTCTAGGCCTCAATCTGGTCTTCATCGGCCTGATCACCGGCATGTCTGTACAACGACGATGGGGAGAAATCGCTGTGATGCGTAGCCGGGGGGCCACCCGTATGCAGATCATTGGCATAGCAGTCTTTGAGAATCTGACAATTGCGGCCAGCTCCTTGGTCCTAGCCATACCGGGTAGCCTCGGTGCAGCCTATGTGGCCACCCAAATTCGCTCTTTTTTACAGTTCAACGTTTCAAGTGGCCTGCCAGTTTCCCTCAATTCAATGGCCATCTGGGCAGGCGTAGCCGTGTTCGGCTTCGCTCTGGTCACACAATTGCTGCCGACAGTCGGCGCATCTCGTCATACAGCCGTAAGTGTGGGCCGGGAACAGGCCCGCCTGTTGCGACCACCTTGGTGGCAACGGACCGGTCTCGATCTGTTGCTGCTGATCCCAGCCGCCTATGGTCTCTATATGTTGATCCAAGAGGGCAATGTCCTATCACCTACCGGGGATGCCACTGCACAGAACCCTTTTGACAATCCTCTGCTTCTCTTGATCCCATCTCTGACCGCGGCCGCCTTGACCCTTTTCCTGATCCGGATGTTCCCCTTAGCCTTGGCTGGCCTGACCCGCCTGCTGTCTCTGTCGTCCAATGTAAGTTTTCTGTTTGCCGTCCGCCACCTCGCCCGCACCCGTGGCCTGTACACGACACCTATCGCGCTGTTGACCGTAACCCTCAGTCTGTCTGTCTTTCTCTCAACGACAGCCCAGACCTTGGGTACACATCTGACGGACCAAGCCCTCTACCAGGTCGGGGCCGATCTGGTCCTGCTTCCCCGCTTGGACACAGACGATCCGGAAGATGATGGCAGTGGACGTGAGGGGGCAGCCAATCAAGCAGGCGAGGTCCCAGACTGGTACTATATTCCTCTGTCAGAGTATCGCCAGGTAGCCGGGATCGTTCAGGCGGCTCGGGTCGGTCGTTTCCCAGCCGTGATACAACAGGCAGATCGCAACCAAGGAATTCTTCTGGCTACCGATAGCGATGCTCTGGCCCAAGTAGCATTTTGGAAACCCGAATTCGCCTCAATGAGCCTAGGGGCCTTGATGAATGAATTGGCCCTAGTACACAATGGCGTGTTGCTGCCGGCAGAATTCATGCGGCAACATGCCCTAGCAATCGGGGACCCGATGGTCATTCGTACACAGATCTATGGCTACAGTGTCCCCTTGACTCTACAGATAGTAGGCAATTTTGACATTTTCCCCACATGGAACCCGCGTTGGGGGCCCATGTACGTGATCAATGTACCGTACCTGTTTCAACAAGTCGGCCTAGAAGTGCCGACAGCTATCTGGCTTAAGGCCAATCCCACGGTAAATCCTGCAACAGTGCGAGCAGATCTCGGGCAACTCAATCCCTACAGTGGAATCCAAACCCCTTTCTTCAGCGGCATCGCCTTGGAAGAACAACGGCCGGAACGGCAAGGGTTGTTGGGGCTGCTGACCATTGGGTTCGTCTCTGCCATTCTCTTAGCCAGCGTTGGCTTCGTTATGTATATCGCCTATTCATTACAACAGCGGTCGATTGAACTGGGCATTTTGCGTTCCGTTGGGCTGTCAGTCTGGCAGATGATCCGCTACTTGGCCTGGGAATTGAGCATCTTGGTGATCTTTGGCCTGGTCAGCGGTACCCGCTTGGGCATGTTGGTATCCCAGCTATGGATTCCTTATTTTCGGATCGGCAAGAGTGATTATACCGAGCTCCTGCCGGTATCTGTGCAATACTCCTGGCCGGCTCTGTGGGTCCTCTATGCCCTGTTCTCTGTTGTCTTTGTCACAACTTTGCTGCTACTTGCCGCGCGCGCGCGCAAACTTCGGCTCTTTGAGATCGTTAAGATGGGAGAAAGCGTCTGATAAAAAGCCACTTGGAACCCTACCCCCATCACTGTACAATGGGACAGCAGGCAGTTTGCGTTTCAAGCCATCTCCTGATTTTGCCATCAGGCAGACAGGCGTACAATGCACAGATCATCAGACAACATCCATGATACCAAGGAATCCATCCATGCGACCGGCCAATCTACTGTTCATCATCTCTGACCAACACAACCGGGACATCAGCGGCTGTTACGGGGACCCCCTTGTGCAGACGCCTCATCTGGACCGTCTCGCCGCAAGAGGAACCCGTTTCACAAACGCCTACACCACTTGCCCGATCTGTGTACCGGCCCGGGCCAGCCTAGCCAGCGGCCGCTATGTCCATCAGACTGGCCACTGGGACAACGCCCATCCCTATCATGGCGAACTGCCCAGTTGGCATCACCGCCTGCGAGAGCAGGGCCATCCCATGGATCTGATTGGTAAGCTGCACTTCCGTAGCGCGCAGGATGACAACGGCTTTCGCCGAGAGATTGAACCTCTACACGTGGTAGATGGCATCGGCGATGTGTTGAGCTGCATCCGGGAGAATCCACCCTACCGGGACAATACACAGGGTGTACGCGAAGCGGGGCCGGGCCATTCTACCTATCTGCAATATGATATCCGCAACGCTGATAATGCGGTGGCCTGGCTGAAGCAGGCCCCGGCTAGGGGCCTGCCTTGGTGTCTCTTTGTCTCCTTCGTCTGCCCTCATCCGCCCTACATCGCCCCGCAAACCCTCTACTCGCTGTACCCGTTGGAGGATGTGCCTATGCCACCCCAATGGCGCAGAGAAGATTGGCCGCATCACCCAGACCTAGACTATTTTCGTCAGTTTTTTGGCATCAGTGACGGCTTTGATGAAGAGGATATCCGCAAGGTAATCGCAGCCTATTATGGCGCAATCACCCATGTGGATCTGCAGATCGGCCGGGTCTTGCAGGCCCTGGAGGCCAATGGGTTGGCGGAGAATACACGCATCATCTACACATCCGACCACGGCGAGAGCCGGGGGGCTCGGGGGTTGTTCGGCAAGTTCACCATGTACGAGGAGGCCGCGGCCGTGCCTCTCATCATGGCCGGTCCGGATCTACCGGCAGGGGCAGCCTGTCAGACGCCCGTCTCCTTTGTCGATCTTTTCCCAACAGTGCTAGAGTGTGTGGGTGTGGCAGCGGAGCCGGAAGATGGGGACCTGCCTGGGGAGTCTCTCTGGCGTATTGCACAGGAGGCAGACGCGGAACGCACTGTCCTCAGCGAGTATCATGCGGTTGGTTCACGGCATGGGGTCTTTATGCTGCGGGACCGCCGCTACAAGTATATACACTACGTGAACCAACGGCCCCAGCTTTTCGATCTGCTGGAAGATCCAGAGGAGGTAGAGGATCTAGCAGAACGACCAGGCTATGAAGCACTGCTCAATATCTATGAAATCCAACTACGAGAGTTGCTCAACCCGGAGGTGGTAGACGCCCAGGCCAAAGAATCTCAGCGCCGGATGGTGGAAGCTGCCGGCGGCCTTGAAGCGGTACAGGCGCGGGGCACTTTTGATAACTCCCCTACGCCAGGAGAAAACCCAGCCTTCCGGCAGTATCTTCATAACTCGCTCTGACGGGCCGGGGGCCCGTCTTCACTAAATGATACCGATTCCAACACAGCGGAATTGGATGTTCTCACAAATTCAATGACGTCTCCTTCCAATGAAACGCAAAATACAGTGTCACTCATTTTGAAAGTAATATCTGGCAATCTGTCCGGAGTAGACTCTAAAATCCGTTGAATCGGTGTTCTTACATACCTTTTTAGAAACAAACTCATAACTCGTCCCGCAGCACCTTCAAGGTGTTCCCAGGCAGCGTCTCCTATATAGGTTTCACCGCCTACACTCTGAAAAACTGCAACAAGTTCATTGAGTTTTGAATTCGGAGTTGGGTCAAGCACGATAAGCACAGGCTTAAAATCACTTGCCCTGCAATCGACTGGAAAATCCAGTTCTTCCTGCCATCGCCCTTGGCCGGAAGCTGCGATAGTGACCCTAATCTTTATCTCATATGCCAACTTTTGCCTTATGCAATCCACCTGACGTCCTTTGGACTTATCATTGTGTCTCTTGATAGGGCTTTTCGCAGCACTAAAAGATGCGCCACCAATAGCATGAGCAATTATTGGCTCAAATAGATATCCGGTTTCTTGTCCAGATCTGTTGTCGATATCATAAATCCATTTTCTCCACAAAAGAAAGCCAGCCAGAGATCTAGAACTCATCTGGCCATATTGTAGTAAGGCTCTTGGTCCAATTTGATCCATAGTTGGTATGGGTTGATTTTCAAGAATGCGAGCATATTTCAGGCGGCTCTTTTGAAGCCTAGCTAAACAAGCAAAATATGTGTCTGCATCAGGAACGAATGCTATCAACCGCTCAATTAAGCTCAAAAAATCTAACCCTTGTAATTTGAGTTTCCGTGGATCATCCTCTTCAAAAAATCCTGGCACTTCCTTATCTGTAATTTCTGGAAATTGGCTGACAAGCCCAAGGTCCTGCACAATTGTTGCTACAAGGAAATTACAATCATCATCATCTAGACCAACTCCCAACTCTCCACCGCCAGATACCTGTGCGCTTGCAATTAATGACTTCTGGGACTGTGTTAAGGCCATAGCGGTAACTACTCCATTCTTACTGTTTGAGGCCAAAAAAGCATTCATTGACTACTTCACACACACTTTGGAGGGCAGGACTCATACCCAATGAAGTAGTGGGAACAAAAGATAATAAAGCACCCTCATTTGTGCCGGGAATGCCTTTATTCCTATGGAGGTCATTCTTTAAGGCTAATGCGACTGCCCGTGCAAGTAACGAAGGAACAGCATTTCCAATTTGAAGGATACATTGCGTTGCAGTTCCAGCAAACAAGAAAGTATCCGGAAAAGTCTGAAGCCGGGCACACTCTCGCAATGTTAAAAACCGATTCTCAAGAGGATGCACAAACTCTGCGATAGCTCCACTGGTAATCGCTTTTGAAGGTTGGTCGGCATACAATCTTCTGAGACCAAATGGAGCCCCGCCCCGACGTTCTGTGGGAGTTCCATCCATGACGCGACGGAACGCTCGACGCTGGTAACTATCATGCCACAAATCTTCGGGCAAGTGTTTCATTGACTGGCCAGGTTTCAAGCACTCAATACGCTTACGATCCAATGCAGAAATCTCACGTGTGTAGTGTCCTTGGGGAATTCCAGGAGAACTTGTTGTTGGCTGTGGAAGGCCCGCTAAGGCATCTCCCAAGGTTGGGCAAGGAGGAAGGTTCAAATATACCTTTGATGCACCAGGCGCACCAAAAGCCATATGCGTTGGTTCTGGAAATGTCGGATCCCAGCCAAGGCCGCCAATTGCTATCACACGTTTGCGATGCTGCGGGACACCATAATTGGCTGCGTTGACTTTTCGCAAATGGATACGATACCCAGTTTGTATCAATGGGACAAGTAGATCAAGAACTCGCTCTCCCTTGTCCGCTGTTAGGAACCCCTCAACATTCTCAAATACAAACGTTCTTGGCTTATGGCGCACGACGAGTTCAGAAAACACTCGAACAAGGCTGTTCCTCTTATCCTCAGAACGACGCATCCCCGCCGATGAGAATCCTTGGCATGGCGGACCACCAATGATCACGTCAGCGGATACCAATTCGGTTTCCTCGGTGATCTTGTCTTGAAAGGCATGATTCCGGAAGTTTCGTAGATAGGTTTTTACTGCGATTTCATCACTATCAATTGCACAAACACATTGAAAGCCAGATTGCTGAAAACCAAGCGAAAGCCCCCCCGCTCCACAGAATAGATCAACAAAGGTGAATGCAGAACGAATACGTGAATTTGGCATTTGACTCATACACCATCTCCCTTACTAGCGTTTATTGTAACGATCATTTGATTCAGATACAACATCGTCAAACAGAAAACGCCAGCATTCTCACGAACACTGACGTTTTGCTCTAAGAAGGCTAGATGGAACGTAGGCTTAGGCCGCAACCAGTTCTCCTTCACGGAAAAGCGGCTCCATAGCAGCGCTGCGCTCGTCCCGGAACTGCTTTGTGTATAGGGTATAGTAGTGACCGCCCTGGCGCATCAACTGCGCGTGACTGCCCTGCTCAGCGATGCAACCATCCTCAATAACCAGAATGCGGTCCGCTTTCTTGATCGTCGAGAGTCTGTGAGCGATGACAAAGCTGGTGCGCCCAGCCATCACCGTATCCATAGCCTCCTGAATCAGGGCCTCGGCCAGCGTATCTACGGAACTGGTCGCCTCGTCCATCACGAAGATATCGGGGTCGGCTAGAATGGCACGCGCTAGGCTCAACAGTTGCTTCTGCCCGACAGACAGCAGCACACCTCCCTCGCCGACTTCACTAGCATACCCCTTGTCCAACGCGAGAATGAATTCATGCGCCCCAGCCATTTTTGCCGCGCTCTCAACCTCCTCATCCGTTGCCTCAAGACGCCCATAACACAGATTCTCGCGAATCGTACCGGAAAAAAGGTAGGGGGTCTGTAACACCATACCGATGCGGCTGTGGATGCCGTGGAGCGTCCACTCGGTGTAATCCCGTCCATTGATCAGAATACGCCCACGGGTAGGCTCATAAAACCGGCAGGCCAGATTTACAATGGTCGATTTGCCAGCACCCGTCGGCCCTACCAGAGCGATCATCTCTCCTTGCTTCACATGGAGGCTGAAATCACGCAAAATTGGCTTCTCCTCCTCATAACGGAAGTCTACATTCTCAAAGACGATATCCCCGCGCAGAGTATCTGGCCTCTGCGCGTCATTACGGTCCTGAATCTCCGGCAGCGCGTCAATCAGGCTAAAGATACGCTCGCCGGAGGCAATGGACTGCTGCATCTCTGCATAGATATGAGCCATCTCCTGGATGGGAAACAGCATGAAGGTGATATACGAGACAAAGGCCTGGATGCCACCAATTGTCATGCCGCCCAGTTGGAACTGCCAGCCGCTATACAAGATGACGCTGGCAACGCCCACGGCACTGATCAGCTGTACTGTGGGCAGGAACAGGGCCGACAACCAAGCAGCCCGGAACCCAGCCCGATACATCGTATCGGTCAAATCGGTGAACTCTTCCAGATTTGCCTCTTCCCGACGTAGGCTCTTGACTACCCGCACACCGGTGATGTTCTCATTGTAGGCTCCAGTGATCTTCGAATTCGTTTTGCGTACATCCCGGTACTCCACCAGGATCTTCTTTTTGAACTGGACAGCCACAACGGTCAATACGGGAATAATACAGGCAACAATCAGCATCATCCGCACATCGATCAGCGCCATATAGAACAGGGAGATGCCAATGCTGGCCGCACCCCAGACCAGATCCAAAAAGCCCCAGGAGACCAGTTCACCCACACGCGAGGCATCGGACGTGAGCCGACTCATCAGCCAGCCCACGGGTGTCCTATCGTAGTAGGAAAGGGACAACTCCTGCAAACGGGCAAACATCTTTTGCCGCAGATCATACTGCACCCGCTCGCCGAGCCGAGCAGCAGCACTGATGAATCCCATCACCATCAACGCCTGCAACAAAACGATCAGGCCATACTGGATCATCAGCCGCCAGAGCTGATTCTCGTCACCAGCCAGAATGCCCTCGTCAATAATCCGCTTGCTGAGGAACGTGAAATACCCGTCCAGCACAGCGGTCATAGCAATTGTGAAGAGATAGGTACACATCAACGGCCAGTGGAGCAGGCCTTGCCGAATAATACGCAGCACTGTCTGGCCGTTGAATTGCGTATCGAATTCTTCTTCCTCAAAATGTTCATGTTGTGACATCTGTCAACCTCTTGTGAAGATTGGGGGATTGATTCCTCATAGATAACGGGTTGATCACGGTGCCTAAGGACGCAACACAACGAAACGATTTGCCAAACCGTCTAGCTTGGCCTCGGCTGCTTCAACGACTGCGGCGATTTCCTGTTGCAGATCTGCCTCAATCTGCGCCTGTAACTCGAACATCCGACGATAGATGCCCGCTTGAGATACTAGCTCCCTATGAGTGCCGCGCTGGACGACCCGCCCGGCATCCATTACAAGAATCAAGTCAGCTTCCATGACACTTTGCAGCCGATGGGCAATGATGAATGTCGTGCGTCCTTTCATTAGCGCCCGCAAGGCATCACGGATCGAGGCATCAGTCTCTGTATCCACGCTGGACATGGCATCGTCCAAAATCAGAATCGACGGATCTTTCAACAGGGTACGGGCGATTGTTACCCGTTGCTTCTGCCCACCAGACAGCGTCACACCCCGCTCACCCACCAGCGTATTGTACCCTTTGGGGAAGGTCAGAATCACCTCATGGATCGCGGCAGCCCGAGCTGCTGTCTCCACCTCTGCATCCGATACGTCCCGCCCCAATCCATATGTAATGTTGTTGCGGACCGTGGTCGAGAACAGAAACGGTTCCTGCTGGACGATACCGATCTGGCTCCGGAGATAGCCCCGGGGATATGCACGCAGCTCTATGCCATCCAGAGTAATGCGCCCGCCGCTGTAGTCATAAAAGCGGGGTAGCAGATGAACCAGGGATGATTTACCGGAACCGGTCGCCCCCAGCAGGCCGATTACCTGGCCAGGGCGGACATCAAAATCAATGTCCTGTAAGACGTACTCGCGGTTGGCGCGCAAGCTGGCAGGGCCGGAATGTAAGGTAAGTCCGGTCCGCTTCTCTTCTTCCTCATGTTGCTCCTCCGCTGGCATCTCATACCTGAACTGCATGTCCTCAAAGCGCAGCGCGCCTTGCAAACGTTTGGGCGTTACGGCACTGCCATCTTCCAAAGGTTCCTTCTCCTCCCGAATAATCTGCTGCACCCGGTCCAAAGAGACCAGACCAGTCGAGATATGAGCTACCAAGCGCCCCATCCCACGCACAGGCCAGATTGTGCCGCCCAGCAAGCCAACGAAGGCAACATATGTACCTACGCTGATCTCACTGTTGATCGCCATCAGCGCGCCCAAATAGAGACCACCGAGCATCTGTGCCCCGGTCAGGATATCCGCCAGCGGCCAGAACATGGCATGGAGGTTTGCAATCCGCACACCCCGCCGGTACTTTTCCCAATTCTCCTTCTCAAAACGGTCGATCTCATAGGACTGGCGAGCGAACGCTTTCACTACCCGTACACCACTCAGGCTCTCCTGCAGACGATTTGAGACGGTGGCATCCTGATTCTGATAGGACTCAAAGACTGTTTCCATCTTCTTGAAAAAGAAGTAAGAAGCCACGACGACGACCGGAATCACCAGCACCGACAGCACAGCCAGCCGCCCGTGGAGCAGGACCAAGGCCGTGAAGTTCACCAGAAACAGCAGGCCGATACGACCAATACCGATCAGCTGATCCTGGAACAACCGCCGCAAGGTGTCCACATCGGATGTAGCACGCTGCAGCAACTCACCTGTCTGCATACGGTCATGATAGGTGAATGTCAGCCGTTGCATGTGATCATAGAGATAGTTGCGTAGCCGCCGGACGACCCCCTCGGCAGTTTGGGCTGCCAGCCGACCCATGCCAAAGGTGAACAGCCCCTGCAACAGAGCGAGGCCGATGAAGCCCGCAGCCACCCATGGCACCTGCCATCCACGTTCCTCATTCGTCAATATGTCATCAACAAAGTAGCGCAGAAGATAGAAGACACCCGAACGGCTGAGCGCGGCCAAGCCCGCGACCACAATGGCTACCAAGTAGAGCGAGCGGAAGCCGGTTGCCATGCGCCAAAGGCCCACAAAACGGTTTGCGGTAAGTGTATGTTTCAGGTCATATGTAAGATGAATTTCTCTCATCTGTTTCGCTTTTTCTTGATTCGATTTGCTACCGATATCCGGACTACCTTGCACATTCTTCATTTCTTCAGATGCGACATTTTCCATCGGCCATCTCTCCTTCGGATTTGGGGGATTTCCGATCTAGCGGTCGCTTCGGTTCATCGGGGGAAGGCGAACCGAAGCGATTCGCTACCTTTGCCGGACTGTTGCCCGCACAAAAACAAAAGAGCCACAGGCTCGGCCCGTGACTCTGATGCGCTGACATAGATTGCGCCAATTAAAAAAGCCACGGGCATACGCACCGTGACCATTTTGCCGCTTCTAGGACAACGTTCGGCCCTGCGGCCAAACACTGTCCACCATAAGGATCACCGGTGCTTTGCGCCTCCTTCAAAGTCCGCAGGGACAAAACCTGCGACAAGTATTCTGATTCGATTCATGATAACCAGTGCTCCTTGAATCCATAGGAAGGCAAACTATGCCTACGAGAAACTTATTTTGATACAACAGTGCTATTATAGCCAACCTACACACATTCGTCAAATCACAAAACATCGCGAACGTGCTACGTTTGCCAACCAGCCCACGAATTTTCTACTTATCGTAGAAAGACGCTTGTATCTTGTATACGATGCTACCAACTAAAATTGTATACTCTCTTAAAGGAAAGATATACTAAAGACTACATGGGGAGAATCAAAATGAGACACCATTTTATAAAATATATTTTTAACAGGAAAATGATGAGAAAACATGTAGTAAGAATTCCATTTTACGCCACACTCCTCATACTGATGCTTCTTCTCTTGCTGCCAACAACGTCCGAAGAGGCCCGCAATGATCCATCACTTGGCAACCCTGGCGGCCAGGCACCCCTCGCTAACAGAAATCTGCCCATCATTGAGTCTCATTTGTATGCCTTTCAACAACATATGGTTGCGCTTGAAGAATTCGACGGTCGGGGCGGGGCCATTGAGCCACTGGGAGATAAACTGCTACTGGTGACGACAAAAGGAAGAATTGCTCTGATTCATGCTGATGGAGAGGTGGTCTATTTGCAGGAAAAGGTGCCTATGAACCAAGCAGCCATCAAACCTGGCACTTTTATCTATTTTCGAGTTGCTGATATCGTGCTTCACAAGCAATCATCAGATACATTTACTTTATTTGTTTCGCATCATTATCATGCTGGAGACTGTATAGAGTTTCGCATCTCTTCGACATTGTTGCATTTGGATTCTGCGCCAGCAATGACTTTCTCTCCGTGGCAGACAGTATTCATCGCCGACCCATGCCTCACCTTTCCGAATCTGAATCCAAACGTTTCCAGAGAGTCCGGCGGGCGCCTGTTGATGGATGGTGACGAACATCTCCTCGTTGTCATTGGTGCTCATAGACGGGAGACGATTCTAACAGATGAGCCTGATGCCCACCTCGGCAAGTTGGTTCGCATCCATGTAACAACCGGCACAGCCGAAATCCTAGCCAGCGGCCTACGCAATCCACAGGGGTTCGCACGCGATGCAGATGGCACCCTCTGGGAAACTGAACATGGACCACAGGGCGGCGATGAACTCAACATTTTGAGACCAAATTTGAACTATGGATGGCCCTACGTTACCCATGGCATTCAGTATGGCAACGAAATATGGCCCTATAACAAGGTACAAGGCCGGCATGATGGTTTTGAAAAGCCCGTGTTCTCTTGGGTACCAGCAATCGCTCCATCCAACCTTATCATCAGCGACAGTCAACTGTTCCCCTTATGGAAAAACGACCTGCTGATTGCCTCATTGAGAACTGAATCTCTATTTCGCGTCCGTCTTCACGAAAAACACGTCATGTACGTTGAACCGATCCACATAGGCACTCGAATCCGGGACATCACACAGATGCCCGACGGCCGCATCGCTCTGTTGTCCGATGCGGCCGAGATACGATTTCTAAAGCGTTTCCCAGGATACTGTATTGAGAACCATATCTATACAGATTCCTATGATGATTGTATTGATATTCTCAACATCCTTGATGGAGCTGGCGAGCCCGTAATCCGCTCCAACTATGATGTATATATCGACAACTATAGCAACGAAACCCGCTTGATATACTTCCATCGCTCGTGTAGCCAGAAAGATACTGAGCATAGATTCTTTTTACACATCACCCCCGTACATGTGAATGACCTCCCTGATCATCGTAAGCAATCCGGTTTCGACAACCTTGACTTTCGCTTCAACGATAACTTCAGCGATGATAGCTTTACGCTGGTGAATAACGATACATGTATTGTGGTGCGTTATCTTCCACAGTATGACATCAAACAGGTCCAGACCGGCCAGTTCACCCCTGAAACAGGCAGCATCTGGGAAGGTGAGTTTACATTCGGCCAGCCGAACGCCGTACCCATGTCCGAGAAAGACGATACCCCCTTCTTGCAGGCCAATACTCAACAAGGAGACGGCGCAGCACTCTTTGCAGCCCTATGTGCAAATTGTCACAATTTATCCGAGCAGCACAGCATTGGACCGCATCTGGCCGCTATCATCGGACGGCGTTCCGGGCGTGTCGCCGGCTACAACACCTCGGCCGCCCTGACCTCCCTCAACATCGTCTGGACACAGGAGAACCTAGCCGAATTCATCCTCAATCCCTCTCAATTTGCCCCGGGTACCTCTATGTCTGCTGTCGGGATACCCCCAGCCGAAGCGCAAAGCATCGCCGATTTTCTGGCATCGACCAAGTGATGGCCAGGGAACGTTGTTTATTCCTTTACTCATGCGCTACGACCCTCACGTTTAGATAGTGGCGCAGAGTGGCTTACACAATAAGGAGAGAAACTCATGAATGATTTCAGTGGCAAAACCGTGATTGTGACAGGTGGAGCAAAGGGCATCGGGCGGGCCATCGCTCTGGCATTTGCTCAGACCGCTGCGAGTGTATTCAGCGCGGATGTGGATACAGAGGCCGGCGCGCGCCTTGAAACCGAGGCCATATCCCTGCCCGGGTCAGTGACGTTCGTAGAGGCCGATGTGTCTGACTCGGCCACCTGCCAGACCCTAGTGCGTCAAGCAGCCGGGGGCCATGGCCTAGATATTCTCGTCAATAATGTCGGCATCCAGCCCCTAGAGAGTTATTTGCCGGCCCATGAACTGCTTGAAGAGATGTGGGACCGCATCGTGGCTGTCAACCTGAAGAGCGGATTCCTGATGTCAAAATTTACTATCCCACAGATGATGAAACAGGGCGGAGGTGTCATCATCAATATTGCCAGCGTGCAGGGTCGCCAGTCAATGAAAGGTGTGCCAGCCTATGCCGCGAGCAAAGGCGGCCTGCTTTCCCTTACCCAGCAATTAGCCCTAGAATATGCGTCAGAGAACATTCGTGTTCTGGCGGTCAATCCCGGCACCATAGAGACAGACCTCGCGGCCGCAAGTGTGGACTACGACTACGAGGCACTACAGCGCAGCGGGGCTGCTGCTCATCCCCTAGGACGGATTGGCAGACCGCAGGAGATCGCCGCAGTCGTGCTGTTTCTCTGCAGTGACGCTGCCTCGTTCATGACCGGTGAATATGTCAATGTAGATGGCGGTATGATGGCAAAGGGTGCTTGGGCAGAGTAAATCAAGAACATATGTTGATTATGCCTGTTACACAGCCGGGTAGAGTCATTTGCATATACCCATAATGTGGATTACAATAGTTTTAGAAAGATCTTCTTCTTTCAATACATTTGGTTCCACATTCTGTAAACACAAAGGAGACGGCAATGAAATTCCTGCCCACCCTCGTCCGTATACGGCCTTGGTCTGTATATGGACTCCCATCCCTTCTCCTCCTGGCGTTGCTTCTTCAGGCTTGTGCAATGCCGGCCGCTCCCTCACCAGCAACAGAAGAGCCGGCAATGGAGGAAACCGCATCCGAGGCCGCGGACGCAGACATGATGGCAGATAACGTCACCATATACGGCGCAGAGTTGCCAGCTGATGCCCGGCCCTATGATGAACAGATCTATCGGCTGGCGGTTGATATCAACCAAAGCGCGACCACCTTTGACTTCGCGGTAGCAGTCTATAACCGCTACTGCCTTTCCGACCTGTTCCAAGATACTCTGGTATCCTTGGATAAAGATTTCAATGTGATCCCCGGGTCAGCCGAAAGCTGGGACGTCTCGGAAAACGGGAAAGTCTGGACCTTCCACCTGCGCCCAGGCCAAGTTTGGAGTGATGGCACACCATTGACAGCCTACGATTACGAGGCCACTTTCCGGCTCAGTGCCACCCCAGAACATGGCTGGGATTTCTCCTGGTTCTATAGCTTTTTGGCCGATGGCGGCATCAAAAACTGGAGCAAGATCATCGCTGGCGAGTTGCCGCCCGAGGAACTAGGTGTGCGAGCCGTGGATGACCTGACCCTTGAGGTGGAGACGGAGGATGTCTTCCCACCCCTGCCCGGTGTGATGAAATTCGCGTTCACTCTGCAGAAGAAGGCCCTAGAAGAACACGGTCCCTACTACAATAGCAGTCTGGAAACCACTGTCTCCTCTGGCCCCTTCATTCTGACTGAATTTGATCCGGGCAATAAGATCGCCGTGGAAGCCAACCCAACCTATAAGGGATTCCGCCCACCATTGCTGAAACGCATCGAATGTCGCTACATGGACCCCAGCACCTTCTTTGTCGCCTATCAAAACGGTGAAATCGACCAGGTGCCCAATGCAGCCCTGACCCCAGCCGACTTTGAACTGATCCTGCGGGATGAGGAGATGGCCAGCAATTATCTGCGCCACTTCGGCGATTTCCGCACCGACTATCTTCTGTTCGATACGTTCACCGAGCCGTTCAACGATCTGAACGTCCGCAAAGCCTTCGCCCATGCCGTGGACAGAGAAAACATTATCCAGAATGTCTACGGTGAGATCAAGGCTATGTCCGCCTACTCGATGCTGATGCCAGGCTACCCTTCTTCTGACACGGAAGGCAATCTGCGAGAATATCAGAACTACGATTGCGACATGGCCAACCAACATCTGACCGCAGCCGGCTACTCTGGCGGCCAAGGATTCCCCGACCAGGTCATGATGCTGCGAGGAGAAGCACCAGCCATGGCTGCCGTCTATCAAGCCGTTGCCGCGTCTATCTCAGAATGTCTGAATATATCCATCGAACTCTCAAATGTGGACCGCAAGATCTACATGGATGCTCTGAATGCCAAGCCCACTGAATTGACGTTCGGGGCAGTAGACTACGGTATGGACTTCCTAGACCCGGCCAATCTGCTGGGGAATGTCTGGAAATCTGGCGGTCGCCACTCTTGGAAGAATGACGAATTTGACGCTTTGGTCACCGAGGCCGCTGGTATGGTCGGGAACCCAGAACTCCGGGACCAGATGTTCCGGGATGCTGAACGCGTTCTAGTGGATGATGTGGGTGGTATCTTCATTGCTCACCGCTGGGCCGGAGATCTGATGCAATCGTGGGTGCAAGGTTCGGTCCGTGAACCAGATTCCCAAGGCATCACAGGCTGGCACTGGGGCAATGACCAAGACATCTCCAGCATCTATATCAGCGAGTAGCGATGTCCCAGCGCCTGCCCTTTGGCATAGGCATAACGAGGGAAGGCCGCTTTTGTGGCCTTCCCTCCCACTTTCACGTTTTCAGGCAACCCTATGACACGTTACATACTGGGACGGATCGTCTCATTGATCCTTGTCTTGTTTGTTGTCTCAGTCATCACATTTTTCCTCATGCACCAAGTACCCGGCGGCCCCTTTGACGAAACCAAGGCCCCATTGCCGCCGGCCGCGAAAGAAAACATTCTACGCAAATATGGCCTTGATAAACCGCTCCACATTCAGTACCTGAACTACATGAAAAATGCAGTCCTATACTTTGATTTCGGTATTCCCTACCAGCAACCGACAACTACTGTAACAGACCTGATTGCCAAAAAGTGGCAGGTGACAGCGCAGGTAGGGCTGATGACTGTGCTTGGGGCCTTCGGCTTAGGCATCATGCTGGGGATCTACGCTGCCTATCACCAAAATTCTTGGATCGACAACGTCACGACCTTTATCGCCATGCTAGGGATCACAGTGCCCAGCTTTGTCGTGGGCATGTGGCTGATCCTGTTCTTCGCTACACGTCTCAAATGGCTACCTATGGGCGGATGGAGTGCGTCCGAAACTTGTCTGATCGGCAACGCATTTCTCTGTACCGACTGGATTATGCCGGTGGTTGCCTATGCCATCGGACCTTTGGCCATCATCGCCCGCTATACTCGTTCCAGTGTGGTAGATGTCATGCGCCAGGACTTCACCCGCACAGCCAGAGCAAAAGGATTGGGGAACCAGACGATCATGTTCCGGCACATCCTACGCAACGCGCTGATCCCCATGGTGACGGCTCTTGGCGTCATCATTCCCGATCTGCTGACCGGCAGTATCTTCATTGAAGCGATGTTCCGCATCAATGGCCTCGGCAGATTCTTCGTCACCAGCATCAATCATCGGGATTATCCTATGATTATGGCCCTCTTTTTGCTCATCGCCTTTTTGTGGAGTGTAACGTATCTGTTCACGGATATCCTGTACACGTGGATCGACCCGCGGGTACGGTTGGGCGCAGAAGGAGGCAGGTAGTGGCCGCCAATGCCGGGCCAGGCGTGAATCTTGCATCGCCAGACCGACACCGTACCCTCTGGCAGGATGCAGCCCGCCGCTTCCTCAACAACCGGCTGGCCATTTTCGGCCTGGCAATCGTTCTATTTTTTCTGTTCCTAGCAATATTCGCCGATCTGATCGCACCCTACCCCTACGACAAGGTATATTTCGACCGGGTTCTACGCATGCCCTTTGACCTGCCGGGCCATCCACTCGGCACAGATGAAGTAGGCCGGGACTATATGAGCCGGCTCATTTACGGGGCGCGCACGTCCATGACCGTGGGCATGGCTGTGCAGGTGGTCGCAGTTCTGATTGGTGTGCCCTTAGGTGGCCTCGCGGGTTATATGGGCGGACGTACCGATTTCATGATCTCCCGCTTTATTGATATTATGACCGCCTTCCCTGGGCTGATATTTTCCATTCTGATCATTTCCGTCTGGGGTGGCGGCCTCACAAAAGTGATCTTCGCCCTCAGCATCACCAGTTGGATTGGCATCGCCCGCCTGACTCGGGGACAGATTCTGTCACTGCGGGAGAAGGAATATGTAGAGGCGGCCCGCTGCCTAGGGATAGGCCGCAATCGAATTATTCTGCGCCATCTGCTGCCCAATGCCCTGACACCAATTCTGGTATCTATCAGTTTCGGCGTCCCCGCTGCGATCTTCGGCGAGGCCGGGCTGAGTTTCTTGGGCATCGGCATCAACGACCCCATCCCCAGTTGGGGAAAAATGGTCGGCGTCAGCAACGCATACGTGCGAGTCTACTGGCATCTAGCCCTCTTCCCTACAGTGGCAGTCGCCCTATCTATGCTCGGGTTTTCGTTTGTCGGGGACGGCTTACGGGACGCGCTAGACCCGAAAATGATGGAGTAATGGAACATGAAAATCGCGCCCAATTCCCAATTCATCTTGCCCTTCTTGACTGTTGCCCTGCTGCTTCTTGTCCTGCTCGCTGGATGTGGAAGGAGTGCTGAGGATACCAGCACCCCCATGCCCGCGGCCAATGACCAAAATAGGGTGCCGACGATGCCGGCAGCCCGCTTCAACCAACCCACACCTATTGCGGACCTGAAAGCAGCCAGCGAAGCAGATAAGCAAGCGGACACGGACGAACCAGACATCGCCACTGGCGCGCTCATCTACAGCAACCGCTGTGCAGAGTGCCATGGGGAAGAGGCCATGGGCACAGATCAGGCTGCATCGCTCATTGGGCTGACCTTAAGCGAAGCAGAGTTCACTGATCTGATACGCACCGGCGGAGAGTTAGGGACCGACCACCTCTTCGGTTCAACAAAAATCAGCCCAGAGGGCCTGCAGTCTGTGTACGTTTATTTGACATCATTAGAGTAGTCATTGCCATGCAGCCGATGGTAGACTGCTTCCTCTACACATCGACCATTGCGTAGATGTTCCTCAACAATCCGATTCAGCAGAATCTCGTCCACCTGATGGTACCAGATCCCTTCAGGGTAGACGACCACAATCGGGCCGCTGTGGCAGACGCCCAAACAGGGAGTGGTGCCTCGCTTCACCCGCTGCGGATTGTCGTACTGGCCCAGATCGCCCAACTTCTGGGCCAAGCTCTCATAAAGCCACTTTGACTTTCCTTCCGGATCACAGAATGGGCCAGTGCATACAAAGATGTGGCGCGCGTACGCAGCCATCTCCGGTACATCACTCATGGAACTCTCCTAAAATACTGCTGCGAACCAGCACTTACGCCATCGTGCTAGGCTTCCTTGATGAGATTACGCGGCCGGATCCCAAAGAGGCTCCTCTATGTCCTGCTGATGATTTTCAAAGCGGGCCATCACAAATAGGGCATCAGATAGACGATTCAGATAGCGTAGCACCAATGGGTTGATTGTCTCCTCAGTGGCCAATGAGGATGCATCCCGTTCAGCCCGGCGGCAAACGGTACGGGCCACATGCAGTTGGGATGCGCCCAGGGAGCCACCCGGTAGAATGAAGTTCTCAAGCGGGCCGACAACCGGCGTCAGCTCGTCGATCAGAGCTTCTAGCTTCTCCACATGACGCTGACCGATCTGTGGAAGCGTATAGCGCGGCTTGTCCTCTTCCAAAAAGCACAGATCCGACCCCAAATGAAACAGTTCGTTCTGAATGTTGCTCACTGTCTGCTGCAAGTGTTCACACAGGCCATGGGCCAGCGCGACGCCAAGCTGCGAGTTCAGTTCATCGACCGTTCCGTACACCTGTACACGCAAGGAATCTTTCGGCACCCGCTGCCCACCGCCTAGGGCTGTCGTACCGCTGTCTCCTTTTCGGGTATAAATCTTTGTCAATCTCGGCATCAGTGTCTCCCTCCCATATCCTCTTCTCTGATTCGACGCAGATAGATTGTCAACGCGCCTAACGTTGTAAAAACATCTTCCCGCCCCGCAATATCCAGCACATAAACGGGTCGGCCCTCCTCTATACCCACGGAAACGACCGGGACGGTAGGGGTTGGTCGCCCTACAGGCAGCGGCGAGTCATCCACGGGTGTTTGGGCATCCATCTCCACTACCTCATATCCAATCCGCTCCAGGGCCCGCCGGGCCCAGAAGGCCGCGGGGCCCTGGCCCCGCACCACTAGCTGCCCATGGGTCTCCCGTTGGGTGTAAAAGGAACCGCTAGCCTGGTCGAATGTCACCCCTTCCCCGGCAAATACCCGTTCAAACGCGCCATTGAGGATCTGGTCCTCAGGCGCGCCATCGTAGAGTGTCCCTGCGGCCGAGAGCAGCCACAGCCGGTCCGCGTTACGCAGGGCCAAGTCCAAGTCGTGCGTGGAAAGCAAAATCGTCTGTTGGTTTTCCTGGGCCAGCCGGCGCAGCAGCCCCATCACCTCTACCCGTCGGGGCAGATCAAGGAAAGCGGTCGGCTCGTCCAACAACATCACCAATGGCTCCTGGGCCAGGGCCCGGGCGATGAGAATTTTCTGGCGTTCACCGTCGCTCATCTCCTGTACGAGACGCTCGGCCAGCCCATTGGCCCGCACAGCCTGTAACGCCCAACGTACAATGTGCCGGTCCTGTCCTGTCAATGTGCCGGTCCAGCCGGTATAGGGATGCCGCCCCAAGCTCACCAGCCCATAACCGGACAAAGCACCCACATCTACCCGCTCGGTCAGCACAACGCTCAAGCGGCGGGCCAATTGGCTAGGCTGCAGTTCGTGCAAGGGCCGCTCATCCAGCCAGATCCGCCCCGATAAAGGAGATTGCAGCCGGGCCAAGGTACGCATGAGTGTTGACTTGCCGGCACCATTTGGCCCCAGCAGGCAGACCAATTCGCCCGCTCGCAGGACGAAGTCCAGATCGCTGGCGATGACTATGTCGGCCCCCCGGGCGCGCGGGTAGCCGATGGAAAGTGCCTCTGCCCGCAGAGTAATGCGACCGTCCATCGCAAGGATCACCCTGCAAACGCCTCCCGCAAGTTGCGTTGGCGTAAGATCACCCAAATTACGACCGGCGCGCCCAACAATGCGGTCACTGCGTTCAGTGGCAACGTCAGTTGGCTGCCCGGCAGGCCGGCGATGATATCCGCACCCAGAGCCAATGTAGCGCCCATAAGAGACACGGCAGGCAGCAGCAGCCGATGATCCGATGTATGAAAGAGGCTACGGCACAGATGCGGCACAGCAATGCCCAAAAAACCGATGGGCCCACAAAAGGCGGTGACAACACCGGCCAGGACCGCGGACGAGCCGATAATCCCCAAGCGGGCATGATGCACGTTCAGACCCAAAGAGCGCGCATAGGTTTCACCCAACAGCAGTGCATTCAGCGGTTTCATCAACAGATGACCGCCGACCAGCCCCAGCAGAATCGCTGGGGCCATCACCTGAAGCTGCCGCCAAGTGACGCCACCGAAAGAACCAAAGGTCCAAGAGATGTAGGCCTGGATGCGGTCGTCAATGCTGAAATAGAGAAGTACACTCACCAGCGCGCCGGTGGCGTACCCGAACATCAGCCCCAGAATCAGCAGGGTCATCCCACTCTGCACCTTGCGCGCCACAAACAGCACGAGAAACAGCACCAGCCCAGAGCCAAAGATCGCGGACAGGGCCAAGCTGGTATCCCCTGCCAAGCTGACCCCAGCCAAGAGTGTGGTACTACCGCCCATGCTCACAGCCGCGCCAGCCAAAAGTATGATCAGGGCCACGCCCAAACTGGCCCCGGAACTGATGCCAAGCACGAAGGGCCCAGCCAGCGGATTGCGAAAGAGTGTCTGCATCTGTAACCCACTGACCGACAGCGCGGCCCCGGCCAGCATGGCTGTCAGTGCTTTCGGCAGACGAAATTTCAGGACAATCGTCGTCCAAGATGATTTTGAGGCAGAACCCCCCAACAAAACAGCCACGATCTCCTCTGTCGGGATCAGCACAGAGCCAATCGTCAGGCTCAAGACAAAGACCATCAGGGTGCCGAACGCCAGCCCGACCAGCAGCCAGCCGACTGCAGTAGCATGTGAGCTGTGATCTGTGCCCTGTAACTGCTGTGGTGTTGGGGTTTCACTGGTCACTGCCCACTGAGCACTGGTTATAGGTTTTTCAGTGGCCATTGGTATATCTTTCCGCATCGGCCTACTCAGCCTTCAAACTGACAGGCAGCCCAGCCACCATTAGGATCACTGTGTCCGCGGCTGCGGCCAGTGTTTGATTCGCCCGCCCCAATAGATCCCGATACGCACGCCCCAAAGGTGTAAGAGGGGCCAGTCCAGTACCAACTTCGTTTGAAACCACGATCATATGCCCATCTCGCTGTTTTGCGGCCCACACGATTTCTGCGATTTCCTGCTCAACCCGCCTCTTCACGTTTTCATCAAAGGGGTCAGGAGAATCCGCGATCAGATTTGATACCAACAGAGTGATGCAGTCCACAATAACGGTTGTGGGTCCGTTAGGATGCCGGCAGATCGCCTGGCCGACCCCAGAGGATATCTCTCGTGTTTGCCAAGTCACAGGACGTTCTGCTCTGTGTCTCTCTATACGAATCCGCATCTCCTCGTCCCCGGCTTGCGCGGTTGCCACAAACAGTACCGCCCGGGCCTCCTGGGCGATCTGCAGTGCTTTTGCACTTTTTCCGCTGCCTGCACCGCCCAAAATCAGTGTCAGCTTCCTCACAGCATTCTATCCTTGTGGTGTGTAACCACTGGCCTACAGCAGTAGCCAGTAATGGCCATTGGTCTATCTAGCCAAATGCTGTCAAGGTCATGAGGCAGAAGGTTTCTCCGATTTCACAAAGAGCCCCATAGATGTCACCGGTCAGCCCAGGAATGCGGGCCATGGTGAAGCGGATCAGCAGCCAAGTGCTCAGGCCGACGACAACAATGGTCGTACCAATGGCAGCCAACCCCATAGATGGAACCAAGATGCCGGCCACCAACGCGGTGATTGCCAATGCGCCAGTGGCCTGGGGCCAACCCGCAGAGTCTTTCATGGCCCGGCCTAGGCCTTCTGCACGGGCATAAGGAAAGAAGACAATGGCCATGCTCATCACCCAACGCCCCAGGACCACTGCTAGGAGAAGGGCAAGCGGTTGCCCGGCCTCTATAGCTGCAAATTTCAACAGCAATAGCATACAGCCGGCAGCCATGGCATAGGCTCCAATACGCTCGTCCCGCAGAATGTACATACGAGCCTCAAGCGTGCGTCCACCCAGCAGACCATCAACCGCATCAACAAAGCCATCAAAATGCAAAGCCCCGCTGCACACAATCCAGACGCCAAGTAGGATTGCTGCCGAGAGCAAGGGCGGCAAGACAGCAAACAGGAGACCATGCAGACCATACAGGAGCAACCCGATCAGCAAACCAATGAGCGGGAAAAACGCTACGGATCTTCCCAACTCATCGGATGTGAATGTGCGGCGCAAAACCGGCGGCATAACTGTCAAGAATTGCAAGGCCACCAGTATATCTTTCACGCCGCGACCTCAAGCCTGCTCAACTCCTGAAACTGAGCCATTGCATCCCGCATCATTGAACCGACTGGAAAAACATGAGTTCATGATCCGGCAGCAGATCCGGATGCAGAATCTTTATCAGATCCTTTAGGACAATTTCAGGATGGGCTGTGCCGAGTTCATAGAAAGCGTTGCCCCCGTTTTCGTTCATCATGGCATTGTTGTTGAACAAGCGTCCATTTTCCAGGGCCGCGAAGCCCCCATAGCGGGGGTCGCTGGCCAGCACATCATCCACACTGAACCAGAAGACATTGTCCGGGTTGAGCCAGAAATCCACCTCGGCCGCGACTTCGTAGACCGACTCAAAGTCCAATGGCAATGAACCGACGGTCTTGTTATCCGCCCACAGATAGGCAGCACCGGCATCGGCCAGCAATTTAGCCACATAGCTGTCGCCGCCCGCCACATACCACGTACCGTTGTAGACGCTGCCCAACAGTACAGTAGGACGCTCCGACCGTTCTGCGGTCAAGGCAGCCACCTGCTGATAGGCCATGGCAATGGCGTCAAACTGGGCCGTGGCGTCCGCTTCCCGGTTGAAGAACAAGGCGATGAATTTCATCCATTCTGTACGGCCCAGGGGGTCTTGCTCAACAAAATCACCGTTGAGCGCGACGGGAATTCCCGCCTCCAAGAGCACAGGATGGGTGTCATAATCGGAGATACCAGAGCCGTAGACCATCACCAGGGCTGGGTCTACGTCCAGGAGCAGCTCAACGTTGACCGCTGCACCGCCGCCGACCTCTGCCACTTCGCCAGCGGCGATACGCGCCTGCACAGCCTCGTTCGTAGTCCACAAATAGCTATCAATACCGATGAGCCGGTCCAGCAGTCCCAGGTTCTCCAGGGCAGGCAAATAGGTGGTGGACATGGCAACGATATTGGCGACCGGCACTTCGACTAGCGCGCCATCTATCCCTTCCGGAGCTGGTGTGCCACATTGGACGAGCACATACCGAAAACTCTCCTGAGCACCCTGCCATGGATTGGTGACAGTCACGATCTTATAGTTGTTGTGATAGTCCACAGTGAAGCCGGAGGCATGGGTTACCGACAATTTCTCTGGGAAGTAATCAATAGTCGGGTCAAAAGAATCAACACACCCATCATGTTGATTCATCGTTGGGGCGACAGATCGCTGCGCTGTCTCGGCTACGAGGGGCTCAGCTGTTGCCGGGGCAGGCATCGCTGGCAGCGGCGCGGCACATCCGCTGAGGACCAGCAGACAAAGTACAAGAAAATGGAACATCACACACTTCATTGAATCTCTCCTCAGTTGGTATAAATTTGAGCCACTGCCGCGCCGTCACCCCCACTGCATCAGGGTTCTCTGGATGAAAGGATAAACAGGATGTAGGCCTGTATTCCTGCTACAGCTCTAGAAACAAAACGTCCGATCCCTTATGAGATCGGACGTTGTCAGGAATGTCTGGTACAAAAGTACCGCCACCACCACACCCAATCCACGAGGTGTTTCAAAAGCACGACAGAGGCGGTCGACCTGGCTTAGGAATCCCCAACCCCTCTTCGTGGAGGGTTCGATGGGGGTACATTTCCCTTACAGTTGCGGGACAGCACCGGACTTTCACCGGCTTCGCCTTTTCAGCCCTGGCATCCGGACCATGGGCACCTCTGGCGTTATCTATTCTATTGTAAGAGCGTTGAGGGGTCGCCTACACCCTCAATAATAAGATAGTATAGTGAACTGTACGGGAATTGTCAAATCCATATCTGCAAGAGTCGGAAAATGAGCGTACATGCTCTGGTTCATAAATCTTTGAACATCTGCTCGTCCTTTGGCATACTATGAAAGGGACGGTCAGCCAGAATGCCCATAGGTTTGTGGAACGGATTCGGCCATGCCAATTTACGAATATATCTGTCGGGACTGTAACGAGCGGTTTGAGTGCTTCTGGATGTCAATGGCTGCGGCAGCTGGCAAAATGCCGCTCTGTCCGGCCTGCGAGAGTACAGCTACCCAACGTATCATCTCCCAAGTGGCAGTGCTCGGAGGGACGCCAGGGGAACAGAGCGAGACCAGCAGCGCGCAAGAAGCTCCAATCCCTTCCACGAGCGCAAAACAGAATGCACCGATTACACCGAAAGAGCAGATTCAAAAATGGCAAGCCAACCGACAGAAGAAGCGCGAAAGTGGCGTATGAACGGGCAGATCCCTTTCGGCGTCGCCGACTATTTTTGGGATGAAGCACTCAATCCGCAAAATGATTGAGCGGCTGCACAGACAAACCGAACGCGGCGAACCGCAGATGGCCGCAACGAACTTCTGCTGTTCGCGGCCATCACAACCATAGGAACAACCAGTGCCAGACATTTCTGCTTCAAACACAGTTGAGGGCGTGAAATTTGCCACATTACGCGCCTACAGCGATGAACGAGGACACTTTTTGGAAACATTCCGCAAGGAGTGGTTCCCAGAACGCAGCTGGGAACGAGTGCAGACAAATGTCAGCTATTCAAACGCAGGTGTGCTACGAGGGCTGCACTTCCACTACCAACAGGTGGACTACTGGTTCTGTCTACAGGGGCGCATGCAGGTGGTGCTGGCAGATCTGCGCCCGCACAGCCCGACATTTCGGAAAACAGAAACGCTGGAGATCGGCGTAGAAAACCCTCTGGGAATTTTTATTCCAGTGGGAGTGGCTCACGGCTTTCTGGCCCTCACGGACGCAACCCTCACATACATTGTGGACAACTACTACGACAGCAGCGACGAGCACGGCATAGCCTGGAACGACCCTCAGTTGGCTGTGGATTGGGGCATCACCAACCCGATTCTCTCCGAACGGGACCGAGCCAATCCCATGCTGGCGGAGTTGCCAGCGCATCAACTGCCAACCACAATGAGGGATGGAGAGTGATTCGTGGCGAGGCACTGCTCTCCACTGGGATTAGAGGAATTCCGCAAGCTGCCCGCTGTGGATGCACTGTTGCAGCAGCCGGAAATCAGCGCTCTTGCCACCGCATATGGAATCGGCCCAGTCACCGAGGCCGCGCGCGCCGAACTCAACGCCGCCCGCAGTGTCATCCGCAACGGACAACCAGCACCCACAGGAAAGCAATGGCCCGAACGGATTGCCAGTAGGGTTGCTGTAGCCACTACCTCTTCCCTACGCCCTGTAGTCAACGCGACCGGTGTCCTCATCCACACCAATCTAGGCCGGGCCCCGCTCAGCGAGGATGCCCAGAAGGCGGTCGTCCACCTGGCCAATGGCTACAATACATTGGAATATGATCTAGATGCCGGCCAGCGGGGCAGCCGTCATATTCATTCTCGTCGCTTACTCTGTGACTTGACAGGCGCAGAAGATGCCCTTGTCGTCAATAACAACGCCGCAGCCGTCTTTCTAGTCCTAGCAGCTCTCTGCCAAGGCCAGGAGGTGATCATCAGCCGCGGAGAATTGGTGGAAATCGGCGGCGGCTTTCGCATTCCCGATGTGTTACGCCAGAGTGGAGCCGCCTTGGTGGAGGTAGGCACGACCAACCGCACCCATGGCCAAGACTTCGCCACAGCCATCAGTGCCCAGACAGCCGCTCTCATGCGTATCCATGCCAGCAATTTCAAACAGACCGGCTTTGTGAGCAAGCCAGAACTGACCGAACTGATTCAGATCGCCCACAGTCAGAACCGCCCAGATGGCAGCCGCCCGCTAGTCATTGATGACCTCGGTTCCGGCACATTGTTGGATACAGCAGCATTTGCACTGGCTAAGGAGCCTATGGTGCAGGACAGCGTGCAGGCCGGCGCAGATGTGATCACCTTCAGCGGTGATAAACTTCTAGGTGGCCCCCAAGCCGGGCTGGTCGTGGGCAAAGCTGCATGGATTGAACGGTTACGACATCATCCCCTGGCCCGGGCCCTACGAGTGGACAAAATGACATTGGCGGCCCTAGAGGCTACGCTACGGGCCTATCAACGGGGCCGGGCAACCGCTGAGATTCCAATATGGCGCATGATCGACCAGTCGGCAGAAACCCTAGAACAACGCGCCCGCCAGATCCAGCAGCACCTCGCCGCTAAGATCAACATCGCGGTCATCCCAGGTGAAAGTACGGTCGGCGGTGGCAGCCTGCCCGGCGAAACCCTACCTACTTTTCTACTGGCCCTAGATGTTCCTCGCTTAGACAGCATGGCCGCAGCTCTGCGCCAGGCCGACCCACCGCTGATCTGTCGTATCCAGAAGGATCGCCTGTTGTTCGATCTACGCACAGTGCTGCCAGAACAAGAGCAGGCCCTGATCAATAGCCTGGGGTCTGTCGCTGCAGGCACTGGTGGTTAGGATCACTGGATCTGTGTCTCTCGTATACCTGAAGCTCGGCGGCTCTCTCATCACAGACAAACGCAGCCCGGAAACACCCCGGCCGCATATCTTGGAACGGCTAGCCCAGGAGATCGCCCAAGCCAGAGCAGACCGTCCGCAACTCCGGCTTGTCTTAGGCCATGGCAGCGGCAGTTTCGGCCACATCACCGCCCACTACTATGGCACCCGCGCCGGTGTGCATACGCAGGATGAATGGTTCGGCTTCGCGGTAACTGCTGATATGGCAGCCAGACTGACCCGGATTGTCGCCGGCCATCTGCTACAAGCCCAACTGCCCATCTGGTCTGTGCAGCCCAGTGTCATGCTACGTTGTGAAGATGGCCAGATACGCAATGGCCCCCAGGAAACCGTGCGTCTGGCCCTAGAGAGAGGACTCCTGCCGCTGGTCTATGGAGATGTGGCATTGGACAGTCTGCGGGGGGGCACGATTGCCAGCACAGAGGAGATCTTTGAGACAATGGCCGCATCTCTGCCGCCGGATAGGATCGTGCTGGCGGGCCAAGTGGAAGGGGTCTATACTAAGGACCCGCTCCAAGAGCCGAATGCCTCTCTGTTGGCAGAAATCACGCCGGCCTCTTTCACGTCTTTACAGGCGACCCTCGGCCAAAGCCATGGGCCAGATGTGACCGGCGGCATGGCGGCCAAAATCAAGCAGGCATTGCGAATGGTGCGCTCCTTTCCAAGCCTGCAGGTGATCATCTGCGGCGGCCTTACGCCGGGCACTGTCTACACAGCCCTGACCGCTGAAGCAAATCTGCCCGGTACTTTGATTCATAGAGGATAGCCCCACTGGTGTTCGAGATTTCCTATGCTCCAGCTCAAAGCGACACACAAAGAGATCAGAGACTACTTCGCGGAACTGAACAAGCTGGACCAGCTTGATGTGGGACATGAGGGCGCGGTCGCACCGGCATTTGCCCATGTGCTACGTATGGCCGCGCGTCCCTTCGGCTGGACATTGGCAGAACAGTACACGCGCAAGCTGGCCGATGGCCGCAGCATTCGCATTGATGGCGCATTGTTGGACGACTTCAACCTGGCCCATGGCTATTGGGAGGCGAAAGATAGCGATGATGACTTGGATGAGGAGATCCGCAAGAAGCTGGCCACTGGCTACCCCCAGGACAATATCCTCTTCTGGGCCCCACAGCGCATGGTGGTCATCCAGCAGGGGCAGCAGGTGTGGGACAGCCCCATCGCTGGGCCGGACATGCTCATTGAGGGCCTGCAGGCCTTCTTCACCTATCAGCCGCCGGCCTATGCAGGCTGGCAGCAGGCAGTGGAGGAGTTCAAAACTGTAGTGCCGGCCCTGGCCGAATCCCTGCTGACCTTAATCAAAGGGGAGCGGCAGAACAACCGGGCCTTTCGGCAGGCATTTGCCCGCTTCGCCGCGCTGTGCCGGGATGCCATCAATCCCAACATCGCCGATGCAGCCGTAGAGGAGATGCTGATCCAACATCTGCTGACCGAACGTATCTTCCGGCGGGTGTTCGACAACCCGGACTTTGTAGCCCGCAATGTGATCGCGCGGGAGATCGAGCAGGTGGTGCAGGCCTTGACCGGCCAGCATTTCAGCCGCCGGGCGTTCTTCCGTCCTCTGGACCGATTCTACCGGGCCATTGAAACCACAGCCGCTACCATAGATGACTATGCGGAGAAGCAGGGCTTCCTCAACACTGTCTACGAGAATTTCTTCCAGGGCTTTTCCGTCAACGTGGCCGACACCCATGGCATCGTCTACACACCGCAGCCTATTGTGGAGTTTATGGTGCGCTCCGTGGAAGCCATCCTCGATCAGGAGTTCGGGCGTTCTTTAGCCGATGACGGCGTACATGTGCTGGACCCCTTCGTGGGTACGGGCAATTTCATGCTGCGGGTCATGCGCCACCTGCAGGAGATAGGCAAACTCTCCTGCTTACCCGATAAGTACGCGGCGGAACTGCACTGTAACGAAGTGATGCTGCTGCCCTACTACATCGCAGCCATGAATATTGAGCATGAATACTATGAACTGACAGAGCAGTACCTACCTTTTGAGGGTATCTGTCTGGTTGATACCTTTGAGCTGGCCGAGGACAGCCAACTCAGCTTGTTTGTCCAAGAGAACACACAGCGCGTGGAGAACCAGAAGGATCAGGATATCACCGTCATTATCGGCAACCCGCCCTACAATGCAGGGCAGATCAACGAGAACGACAACAACAAGAACCGCACCTATGCCACCATGGACAAGCAGATACGGGAGACCTATGCAAAAGACTCCAGCGCAACTCTCAAAAATTCGCTCTATGATCCCTATGTGAAGGCCATACGCTGGGCAGCAGACCGCATAGGCGAAGAAGGGGTTGTGGCCTTTGTGACCAACAACAGTTTTATTGACGGTATGTCATTTGATGGCATGCGAAAACATCTCGCAGAGGATTTCGACGCCCTCTACATTTTGGATCTAGGCGGGAATACTCGCAAAGGCCTTGCTGTTTCCGATTCCAATGTGTTCGGGATTCGGGTCGGGGTCAGCATCAATCTGTTTGTGAAGAAAAAGGGTTCTACAGATGCCCGTATCTGTTACTATCGAACCGATGACCTGTGGGACAAGAAGCGTAAATTTAATTTTCTGCAGGAACGCACACATGTAGGTACAATAGAGTGGCAAACCATTCAACCGGACAGGCGATATACATGGCTCACCGAAGGACTCCATGCGGAGTTTGAGACCTTCCTCCCCATGGGGACAAAGGAAGCAAAGGCGGGCCAAGGTGAGGCGGTGGATGTGCTCTTTCACACCTTCAGTAATGGTGTAAAGACCAATCGGGATGCCTGGGCCTATCATTTCAACCACAACGCGCTCATTGAGAACATGCGCCGTATGATTCAGCACTACAATGCGGAAGTAGACCGCTGGAAACGTCGGGAAAATCAAGAGGCGAATATAGATGATTTTGTCATCTCTGATAATCGCAAGATTAGTTGGAGTGGCGACTTGAAACAGGCACTTAAAAAGGAAAAGACCGGGTATTTTACAATTGATAAAGTTCGGCAATCCCTCTATCGTCCATTTACAAAGTCGAATCTGTATTTTGACCGGCTGATGAACAATAGTGTGTACCTCTTCCCGTCCATCTTCCCCACAGCGGAAACTGAAGAAGAAAACCATGTCATCTGGCTGAAAGTGGGAGGTGACTGGCCAATGTTTGCGCTGGCTGTCAACAAAATTCCCGATTTGCTGCCGCAAGGCGGTTCCCAATGCTTCCCCTTCTACACCTACAACGAAGACGGCAGCAACCGCCGCGAGAACATCACAGATTGGGCATTGGCACAGTTCCGCAGGCAGTATCAGGATGACACAATCAGCAAATGGGATATCTTCCATTATGTCTACGGCCTGCTACATCATCCACAATACAGAGAGCGATATCAGGCCAACCTTAAACGGGACTTGCCGCACATCCCCTTTGCCCCACAGTCGTCCGATTTCCGGGCATTTGCCACAGCCGGCGCGCGTCTAGCAGACATCCACGTAGGCTATGACGATACGCCCCCCTATCCGCTCACCATCATAGAGACGCCGGGGAAACCCCTCAATTGGCGCGTGGAAAAGATGAGATTGTCCAAAGACAAGACGCAGATCCGCTACAACGACTTCTTGACCTTGGAGGGGATCCCAGAGAAAGCATTTGCCTATCGGCTGGGGAATCGGTCAGCCTTGGAATGGGTCCTTGACCAGTACCGGGTCAAGGTAGACAAGCGCAGTGGCATCGTCAATGACCCCAACCGTGCCGATGATCAGCAGTACATCGTACAGCTAATCGGAAAGGTCATCACAGTGAGTGTGGAAACAGTAGAGATTGTGGAGAGCTTGCCGGTGCTCGGAACACCTGCGGAGAGTGATTCAACTGCTGTTGTCAATCCTGATCCCAATCTGTGAAACTATCCATACCCCGTGACGTACTATAAGATAAGGTACGATGCAGCATACACGTACCGCCCGCCTAGATCACTTGAGCTGATACAATCATGAAAGAGACACAAGAAACAGTGACCGAAGTGCAAGATGCACCCCAACACAGCCAAGAACCAGAGCAAATGTCCGGGGCCGAACCCCCTCCCAGTACACCCTCAGCGGACACGGCAGTTATCGTCGTCGCGGAAAAGATCCACAAGACGTTCCGCATCGGTGAAATTGAAGTCCATGCCTTGAGAGGGGTGGACTTGACCATCAATGCCGGTGAAATGGTGGCGATTATGGGGCCATCTGGCTGTGGCAAAACAACATTGCTGAACTCCCTCTCCGGCTTGGACAGCTTCGACAGCGGACAGGTAACGATTGAAGGCGCAAATTTAGCCGACATGAACGACCGCACTCGCACCAACTACCGTGCCCGGCGCATGGGATTCGTCTTTCAGACCTACAACCTGCTGCCGGTGATATCGGCAGTGGAAAATGTCGAAATGCCTCTGCTCGTCAGTGGTGTACGCCCGGCCGAAGCCCGGCAGCGGGCCCAGAAGGTCCTGACCGATGTCGGCCTAGCCGATTGGGTATCCCATCGTCCGGCCCAGCTTTCCGGCGGCCAACGCCAGCGGGTAGCCATCGCACGTGCCCTGGTCAACAACCCGGCTCTTGTCTGGGCGGACGAGCCAACCGGGAATCTGGACGCGACCACCTCCGCTGAAGTGCTGGCACTGATGCAACAACTCAACCGAGAACAGGGCCAGACACTTGTGATCGTCACCCACGACCCGCAGGTCGGAGAGCTGTGCAATCGAATCGTGCAGATGGAAGATGGACAGATCGTAACGCCTGTCATTGCAGGTAAGGGAACAGCTGCTCCATGAACTATCTCAACTCGTTCGCTATTTTTCTCGCCATCGCGCTGGGGCTGGTCCTGGCCGCTGTAGCCCTGTTCTCCCTACGCAATCCAATTATCGGCAAATTGGGGATACGCAACATCCCCCGGCGGCCCACTCAATCGCTTCTGATCATCCTGGGCCTTACCTTGGGCACCCTGATTATTGTGGCTGCTCTCAGCTTGGGCGACACCCTGAATAATACTGTCCAGCGGCAGGCCATTGATGCCTATGGCCAGATCGATCAGGTGGTGGCCCCGAGCTTCCTAGGAGACCTGACCGCGCTGGTCGATGGCGGGACTATTGATCCGGACAATGCCGAAAGTCCCGAAAGTGCGGCCCTTCTCAACGCCCTCACCAGAGGCGATCTGGCCAGTATCGTCGCTCTCTTTGAGAACGGCCTGCCCGGCATCACCGAAGCGCGCTATACCCAACTACAGGATGAGACCGCCGACGACCCCCTCATTGATGGCATGGCCAGCTCGATCCTCTTCCCGACAATTGTACGCAATGTCAATAGCGGCCAAGGAGAGCCTCTGGGCTTTATCTTCGCTGTTGATGAGACGTACAACACGGAGTTCGGCCTACATGACACAGACGGTGTGCCGGTGTATATGGCTGATCTGCAGCCGGGCATAGGCAATGTTTTCGTCGGGGCCGCGGACCTGTGGGGCAATGCCTGGACTGTCACCGGGCAGGTCGGCTCTACTTTGGGCCTGGAGGACATCGGTGTGACGGAAGCAATCCAGGCGATTGCCGCAGCCGGGGCCCTGCTGACAGCCGAGGAAGGGCCAGCGATTACCCCTCGCCAGTTGCAATTGGATGTGGCAACCCTCCGTGATCTCGGCTTTGATACAGATTTTTTGGACCAACAAGGTATTGAAGTCCTCAGCCTAGAGAGCTTGGGCATCAGTGATGAACAATTGGCCCAACTCGGCATAGATCCGGATACACCTATCAGCTTGCCGACCCTCAGCACGTTGGGCGTGGACCTGCCGGATCCGGCCACCGCTACGAACAATCTGCTCAGTGCCCTCAATTTGAACATCCTGGGCCAGAACATCGACAATACGCTCAATCAGTACGGCCTACAGCTGCGGCAGGGAGAAATCTACCTGAACCGGCTAGGCGCGCAGCAGCTCAACGCGCGGCCCGGCGATCTCCTAGATATCTTCATCGGCCCGATCCCTGTGCCCTATCGGGTACGGGCCATCGTTGAAGAGTCTGGCCCTCTCGGTGCAATCCTGCCTGTGGTGATGATACATACCGATGAGGCCCAAAAACTGCTCTTTATGTCGGGGCGCATCAACAACATTCTCATCTCCAACGCCGGCGATGAGATCAGCGGGATGGTTCATACCGCTGAGGTGAACGAACAGCTGCGCGGCTTGTCTCTCAACCAAGAACGGCTGGCCGAAGTCCTGCACATCCTCCACAAACCAGAAGTGGTTGCGGTCATTCAGCGGGAAGCCCCCAACGCCGGGCTAATCGAAATAGAGGGCCCGCCTGAATTTATCGCGAATTTCTTTACGATGCTATCGCAAAGTGCGGACTTTGAGGCCCACATCGCTGTGCTTATCGCCGCTATCTCTGGGGAGAATGGCGTAGAAGTCGGGCCCGAGTTGCGGGCAGCCCTCAGCAATGCTCGCATTCAGTCATGGCTGCAAGAGCTGCCCCTGCCCGCTGAAGACGCCCAGGCCCTGAACCTGGTTTTGGCGGATCTCAACGATTTCGACGTACTCAATCCCCTGAGCAAGCAGTTTGTTGTACAGGCGGCCGACGTGGCCGGCATCGCCTTCGGCAGTATCTTTTCCAGCTTCGGTATCCTCTCGATCTTTGCCGGCGTGCTGCTGATCTTCCTCATATTTGTGATGATGGCCGCGGAACGACGCAGTGAATTGGGCATTGCCCGGGCCGTGGGCATGCAGCGGGGCCATCTGGTGCAGATGTTCGTCACAGAAGGGATGCTCTACGACCTGGTCGCAGCCCTGGTGGGCCTCGGCTTAGGCCTGTTGGTCTCGTATGGGATGCTCGGCTTTCTGAATGGACTCTTCGCCAATCTGAGCCAACAGGTGGGCAGCCAATCCCTACCCTTCCAATTTCGCTGGTCTGTCACGACCACATCACTCATCATCTCCTACTGTCTGGGCGTCATCCTCACCTTTGCGGTGGTGACCATCGCTTCTTGGAACGTCAGCCGGCTGAACATTGTGGCCGCCATTCTCAATCTGCCTGATACGGCCAAGAAAAGCCGACGGGGGCGGATACAGCAGACCTTGCGGGGGCTGGCCATCCTGCTGCTGATCATCAGCGCTGGATATCTCATCTGGCTCGGGCGCGAATACGGCCAGACAGTTACATTTATCGGCGGGACACTGCTGCTGCTGGGCAGTGGCTGGAGCATCGGCAGCTGGCTACCTATACGCCCCGATCTGCGCCAGCGCAGCTCATACACCCTCATCGGCGCAGGGCTGATACTGATCTGGGCCATGCCCTGGACGAGAGTTGTCGGTGCGGAGAATGTCTTCTTCAACCAGAACCCGGCCTTCACACTCCTCTCTTTTGCCCTGAGCGGGCCCCTCATTATCATCGGTGCGATTCTGCTGGTGATGTTCAACGCGGACAGCATTGCCGGCGGCTTCACCCGCCTAGTCGGCGGCATCGGCTCGCTGACGCCAGTCCTGAAAATCGCCATCGCCTACCCCCTCCATAACCGCTTCCGCACAGGGGTGGCCATGCTGCTCTTTGCGATGGTGATCACAGCCGTGACAGTGATGAGCGTGGTCATCCGCGCCACAGAAGTGGTGACGGAACCGAGCGAGGAGCGCACGGTCGGCTTTGATATTGTCCTGTCCCCGGGCCTACTCAGCTTCTTCGCCCCTGTGACGGACATCGCTGCCGAAGCGGCCATCCGGCCAGATTTTCCTAGGGAGCAGGTGTCGGTCCTCGGCTCTGTGTCCCGCCTACGTATTGATGCCTCGGCCGGCGACCAAGGATGGTCATCAACGGCTTCCGGTATCGGCCTGACAGGCATCGACGAGGGCTATACGAAGCAAGCCCAGCAATATTATGGCTTTCAGATGCGGGCCCCAGGCTTTGACAGCGACGAGGCGGTCTGGCAGGCCCTTGCCGAACGGGACGATGTAGCTGTGATCATGCCTTGGATGGTGGCAGGCAGTGTTGAGGGACCAGACACAGACGTGACGTTCTCTGGGCCAGGCGTAGAGATAAGTACCTTTTCCCTGCAATTGTATGGGTTTTCTGTGGAAGAGGGTGCTACCATCCCACAGTTGGAGATCAAGCTGCGTTCCCAACCTACCGATGACACAGAACCGCTCCAGCATACAGTGCAGATTATCGGCATCTTGGAAGACGGTGAGGCCCTAGCCGGGGGCAGTATACAGGTGAATCGACGGGTGTTGGATATTCTCAACGGGGAAGCGGTCAGCCCAGAACGCTTTTATGTCAAAGTCGCCCCAGGCGCGGAGGAGAGAGCCACGGCCCAGGCCCTGGAACGGGCGATGTTGAGCAGTGGCTTCAATGCAGTCCTCCTCTCCGACCAGTTCGCGGCTGGCCAGGCAGTGCTGCGAGGGATTCTCGGCCTGTTTCAGGGCTTTCTCGCCCTAGGCCTTGTGGTGGGCATCGCTGGCTTGGGGGTGATCAGCAACCGCACAGTTGTGGAACGCCGTCAACAGATCGGTATCCTGCGCTCCATCGGCTACCAGAACGGCACAATCGCCACATTATTTGTATTGGAAGCCAATTTCATCGCCCTTACGGGCATTCTAGTCGGAGGGATTACCGGTTTGATTTTGGCCGACAAGACAATCGGCCAGGCCTATGATATGGCTACGCAGCAGAACTTTCCAACGCCCTGGCTCACCATTGCTGGGATGCTGCTGTTCGCTTGGTTGTTCTCTTTATTGGCGACGATTCTGCCGGCCTGGCAGGCATCGCGCATCTATCCAGCAGAGGCGTTGCGGTATGAATAACTACCACTCATAATGCTTGTAGCGTTTCGCCCAGCCGCCGGCAGAAGATCGCATTTCCTTTGCTTCAATGAAAAACAGCCAGCGAGGCTCCTGTAATGTCCTTTGCAGATAGTGCAGCCCGGCAGCACCATTGTAACGCTCGGCCATCTCCTGGCCGATGGCGACCCAACGCCCCCCGACATTCGGCTCCTCCAGCAGCCGCGCCTGGCCTTTTACCAGCACTCGCCGTCCGTCCTCCGCGTCAATACAGAGAAAGACCCGCCCATCATTTTGTAAATATCTCGCCCAAGCAGAACGGGCCCGGGGTACCACATAAAAGCCGCCATCAGCGTATGTAAACCAACAAGGCACCACATACGGCGCACCATCATCGTCCACACAGGCCAGACGACAGATGACGTCGCTGTGCAGAAGTTCATTGATCTGCGTTTCGTTCATTGCTGGCATTTGTCTCTCCTTGTCTGTATACCGATCATCACAATATAGCATAGTATTGTCCGGAGTGCGTACTATACACCAAGCAGGCAAGGACAGTACCCAGATACAATGGTCATCATTCGACATCCTGGCCACTCCCTGCTATGATACTCTGCTGATGATAGCAGAGGCCGCTAGATCAAATCTACATACAAGAGTACTACCCGAAAGGTATTTCCCATGAACGCTCAAGTTTTGGAGTTCCTACAGGCCGACCGGCATGCAATTCTAGCGACGAACGGGGTGAATCACACGCCACAACTGACGCCGGTCTGGTATCTCTTTGAAGATGGCCTACTGTTCGTCAGCGTGCAGATCGGCACGGTGAAAGTACACAACCTGCGTCGGGACCCATCCCTGTCGGTTTGTATTGATGGCGGCCGGCAGGATGCCCGTTACGTGGTTCTCTACGGCAAGGCCGAGTTAATTGAGCAGGGATCCCGACAGGAGGCATTGCGTCGGCAGATTATCGACCATTACTATGCGGACCAGGCCAGCGCTGACCGCTACTACGAGTCGCTGAAGAACAGTCCTGGCGTGATTATCATTCTGAAGCCGCAACGCATCGTCTCAAGTGGATTCTCCGAATAGACGCGATTCGGCCACGCTACCGAGGAGCCAATCTTATGACCGCACAAGTCATCCCTTCTGACCTTGACATCGCCCAAGCAGCCACCCTCCAACCAGTGTGGGAGATCGCGGAAAAGATGGGGTTGGGGTGGGATGATATCGAGCTATACGGCAGCCATATGGCGAAGGTTCGCCTAGAAGCCCTGGAGAAGCTGGCAGACCGTCCCAATGCCAAATATATTCTCATCACAGCCATCACGCCAACCCCTCTAGGTGAAGGCAAATCGACCACGACTGTCGGCCTCGGCCAAGGGATGCATCAGATTGGCAAGACAGCAACCATCGCCATACGCCAGCCGAGCCAGGGCCCGACCTTCGGCATCAAGGGGGGGGCGGCCGGGGGCGGCTACAGCCAGGTAGTGCCCATGGAGCAGTTCAATCTGCACATGACCGGTGACATACATGCTGTGACCGCGGCCAATAATCTTCTGGCGACCATGATCGACGCCCACATCTATCATGGCAATGAATTGGACATTGATCCGTACAGCATCACATGGCGGCGGGTGCTGGACATGAACGACCGCTCATTGCGTGCTATCGTCAGCGGTCTGGGGACAAGATTTGACGGGCGGCCCCGTCAGACCGGCTTTGACATCTCCGCCGCTTCAGAGGTTATGGCGATCCTAGCTCTGACCACCAGCATGCAAGATATGCGGGAACGCTTCAGTCGTGTGACTATCGGCACAGATCGCAAGCGCAAGCCGGTGACCGCCGAGCAATTGCAGGCCGCGGGCGCGATGACTGTTCTTATGAAAGAGGCGATCAAACCGAATCTGTTCCAAACCCTAGAAAACACGCCGGCCTTGGTCCACGCCGGGCCGTTCGCCAATATTGCCCACGGCAACAGTTCCGTGTTAGCAGATCTGATCGGCATCAAGACGGGGGAGTATATCATCACCGAAGCGGGCTTCGGCGCGGACATCGGCGCGGAGAAGTTCTTCAACATCAAATGTCGCTACAGTGGCTTGCGCCCAGATGCAGCTGTCCTAGTGGCAACGGTGCGAGCCTTGAAAGCTCACACAGGCAAATATCGGGTCGTGCCCGGCAAACCTCTGCCCGCAGAGATGCTACAGGAGAACCCTGCCGACGTGTACGAGGGCGCGGCCAACCTACGCAAACAGATCCAGAACGTGCGTGCCCATGGCGTCAGCCCAGTGGTCTGTATCAACTGTTTCGCCACAGATTTCCAAAGCGAAGTGGATGTCATCGGCCAGGTGGCAGAGCAAGAGAATGCTCTCTGGGCAGTCTCCACCCATTGGGCACAGGGCGGGGCCGGCGCAAAGGACCTGGCCCGGGCCGTAGTGGAAGCGGCAGAGAAACCAACGGACTTCCAGTTCCTCTATGATTTGGAACAGCCACTCAAAGAGAAAATTGAAAAGATCGCCACAACCATTTACGGCGCGGATGGCGTTGCGTATGAGCCATTGGCAAACCGACAGATTCAGCAGTTCGAGGCCAGTGGTTTTGGCACTCTACCCATCTGCATGGCCAAAACCCACCTAAGCCTAAGCCACGACCCGAAACGCAAGGGCGCACCGAGCGGATTTACGGTGTCGGTGCGGGAGGTGCGGGCCAGCGTCGGGGCTGGTTTCATCTACCCACTCTTAGGAGAGATGCGTACCATGCCTGGTTTGGGCAGCACCCCTACTGCCCAGAATGTGGACATCGATCTGGAAAGCGGACAGGTAGTCGGTCTGTTTTAAGGCTAACAACAGCAGGGCGCAGGACACTGCATAAAATGCCTTCCATACTCCCGGAGCATATTTTATGAAGATTGTATTTCTCGGTGCGGGCAGCACTGTCTTTGCAAAAAACCTGATGGGCGACATTCTCAGCTATCCAGCTTTGGCGGAGAACTGCCACCTAGCACTACACGATATCAGCCCAGAACGGCTGCACACTTCGGAAGTTGTCGCCCACAAGATCGCCGATGCGTTGGAAACCACACCCACCATCACGGCCACCTTAGACCGCCGCCAGGCCTTAGCCGCTGCTGATTACGTGATCACCATGATTCAGGTGGGAGGGTACAGACCCAGCACGGTTGTAGATTTTGAAATTCCGAAGAAATACGGGCTGCGGCAGACAATTGCCGATACCCTCGGTGTCGGCGGGATTATGCGGGCCTTGCGTACAATTCCGGTCCTGCTCGATATGTGCAGAGACATGGAGGACCTCTGCCCGCATGCAACGCTGCTTCAGTATGTGAATCCTATGGCCATGAACTGCTGGGCCATCGACCGCAGCACCAGTATCAAAACTGTTGGCCTGTGCCATAGTGTCCAAGGGACTGCCCACCAATTGGCAAATGACATCGGCGTACCGATTGAAGATATCAACTATGTATGCGCGGGCATCAATCATATGGCCTTTTACCTGAACTTCGAACGCAACGGTACAGATCTCTACCCGCTGCTTCGGCAGGTAATCCAGGATGAGCACATTCCGAACGAAAACCGTGTCCGCTACAAAGTGCTGGAAAAATTCGGCTATTTCGTCACCGAATCCAGCGAGCATTTCAGCGAGTATGTACCTTGGTTCATCAAGAGGGACCGCCCCGACCTCATTGACAGCTTTCATGTCCCCTTGGATGAATACATCCGCCGTTGTGAGTTTCAGATCGCCGGCTGGGAAGCTCTTCGGGAGTGTTTCGAGGATGAGGATGTGCAGTTTCAGAGGCCAAGCAAGGCCGGCTTTACAGAAGAGGAAGCAGTACATATCAAAGCCCTTGCAGAGAAAATCCAGCGCAAGACAGCACTGGCCGGGGCCGCGGACAGCGAACAGATACTGACAGATGGTAGCCTGCGGGATATGGAAAACATCCTCAATGAGATGTTTGTCATCCGCCGCAGCTTAGAATATGGCTCCCAGATCATCAATGCCATGGAGTCCGATGCGCCCCAAGTGATCTATGGCAATGTGCCCAACCGGGGCCTGATCGACAATTTGCCGGACGGTTGTTGTGTGGAGGTTCCCTGTCTCGTGGACAAGAACGGTGTGCAACCGACCTATATCGGCAGACTACCGCTGCAGTTGGCCGCGCTGATGCGTACAAATATTAACGTACAGGAACTGACCGTTGAGGCCGCGCTGACCAGGAAACGGGAGTACATCTACCATGCCGCGCTGCTCGATCCCCATACGGCCGCGGAACTGGATATGGACCAAATCGTCCATCTTGTGGATGACCTGCTCGAGGCCCACGCGGCCTGGCTACCTGCATACGTGTAATTGCAGGGGTCTCTAGGTATTCGGGTTGTATCCTTGAATCCTGATGGCAGTGTTTTAGACAGATTCGACACGCACTCTACATCGTTTATGCCGCAGTCTCCAGAACCTATGCTAGATTACGACATACTCTTAGAAAGCAGTGGGTAATCCATTCGCATGACTCGCACAAACAAGGCAAACTCAGCGATTCGATCAGATTACAAATCACTGCTGCGAACCCTTCACGCTGCGTGGATTCCATCTCGCCCACAGGCAACAAGTGGCCGTCTGTTCATCTGGGCCGAAAGTCATCACTACGAAATTCCGTCTGACGATACGGAAGGCATTCATGGCAGCAGCCATCTGAACGAGCAGCACAATGGCAAAATTCCCTCTCACCCCACGCAGATGCCCGTCGGCCCATTACGCCAGATGGTGCGCCAATTCTCTACGGCCGAGGAACTGAACAGCCAGCCGGCCACGGCCAACGTGTGGCTTCCTAGCCAAAATGGATTCCCCTTGACTCGCATCGGGTCATTTCAGAAAGGTGTCAATGTTCTATCGGGGGCAACCGGATTCCCCATCCTACAGGAGTGGCAGGTCACCGGTCTGACCCTGGAACCGTTCCATGCTCTGGCCTTTCTCAGTCGCTGCGTTGGTGCTACAGCGGCAAGCCAAAATGTAATGACAAACCAAGGGCGAATCGAGCCATCTTCACCCACATCTCTGCTGCGCCATGTCCGCCTAGGCAACGACTTGCTGTTCTGGAGCCATGCGGCCAAATTTGTGCTAGAAGTGCTGGCCGGCCAGCATTTTTTGCCAGCCCTGATCCCCGACCAGCATGGCCGTTTTCAGGCCCGCTGGCAGCTATCTTTGCTAGATCCCAATCTGCGGGAGCGGCTCGACTCTTTGGCCGCAGCCATGCCCCCTATCTGCCGTGCCTATGAGCTGAAATCCCCGGATCAAGCTGCGGCCCCCAGCGCGATTCTGGAAACGTTCATCGGTATTCTGGTGGACCAAACGATTCGCGTTTGGGTGTCAGCGGAACCAATCCTGTGGGACGTTTGTAAGGATACAAGAGATGCCAGACAAGACAGTGAAACGTCTGCGGTTCAGCATTGGATGGAGAGTCTGTTGGGCGACCAAACACACTGTGTCGCTGCCCGCAGCAGCGCCCTACCCTACTTACAACTGCCGCCCCAGCCAGCTCATCAGCTTTACCAGCACTGGATCTCATGGATTGAACAGCTCCATATCTCTGCTGCAGATTCCAATTTCCATCTAGCATTTGCACTAGAGCCAGACCTAGACACGCAACCAGAGGACGGCAGGCTCGAAGAGCAAGCACCGAACTGGCATCTCTATTACTTCCTGCAGGATGCAGACGACCCGAACCTTCTGATCCCTGCCCAGCAGGTATGGAATGAAAACGGCCAGAGTATCCGCCTCCAGGGCCGACGATTTGAGCAGCCGCAGGAGCGTCTCCTCACCGGGCTGGGCATCGCCAGCCGCCTTTTCCCACCGATTCAAGACAGCTTGCACACGCCCCGGCCAGAGATGGCCATCCTCTCAACGGAAGACGCCTACCAGTTCCTCAAGGAAATCGGACCCCTCTTGGAAAGCAGTGGATTCGGCGTCATCACACCGCCTTGGTGGACAGCGCGCAGTCGCTCCCGCCTCGGCTTACGACTCCGCCTCTTCGACCATCATGACGCATCCCACCCCGGCCAGGTTCGCTTCCATTGGCAATTGACCCTTGGGGGCCAGCCCCTAAGCCAAGAGGAGTTCGAGCATCTCGCGGCCAGGCGGTCGCCCCTTGTACGGATGCGCGGGGAATGGGTGGAACTGGATCCGGAACAGGTAGCCGCGGCCCGCCAGTTTATCAACAGCAACCAGACCGCAGGGCACATGAACCTTCTGCAGGCTGTGCAGATGGCCCAGGCCTATGTGCAGGGAGATGTAGAGGGCCCGGCCGCACATACCCTGCCCATCGCCCTCGCTTCAGATCCAGCGCTCCTCCACACATTGCCACTGGATGCTATGGTCGTGGATGGCTGGTTGGAGACAGCCTTGGCCCGCTTGCGAGGTCTGGAACCCATACAAGAGATCTATGAGCCACAGGGTTTCAGCGGCAAGCTGCGGCCCTATCAGCGCCGGGGCGTAGGCTGGCTCTGGTTTTTACGTCAGCTCGGATTGGGGGCCTGCCTAGCTGATGATATGGGGCTGGGGAAAACGATTCAGGCAATTGCCCTGCTGCTCTACGCCCGCCACCAAGAACGGGATGGTGGGACGAAACATGTTTCGTCCCACCCTGCCCTGCTCATCTGTCCCACCAGCGTCGTCGCCAACTGGCGGCATGAAATCGAACGCTTTGCACCAACACTGCATCTGTTGGTCCATCACGGCAGTGACAGACTGTATGGGAAGCGGTTCCGCAGCGCATTGGCTGAACATGACCTCGTCATCACCAGTTTCGGCACTGCCCGGCGGGACATCGAAATGCTGGCAGAGATCGACTGGGGTGATGTCATTCTGGACGAGGCTCAAAATATCAAGAATCCGGCCGCCAAACAGACCCAAGCAGTACGGAGGTTGGCGGCCCAGAACCGCATCACTCTGACCGGTACACCTGTGGAAAACCGCTTGGCAGAACTTTGGAGCATCATGGAGTTCCTCAATCCCGGTTATCTGGGCACTCGGGAGCGATTCCGGCAGCAATTCGTGCTCCCCATTGAACGCTACAATAATCAAGCTACGGCCGCGGACCTACGTCGGCTGGTGCAGCCCTTCCTGCTACGCCGTCTCAAGACCGATCCGGCCATCATCACCGACCTGCCAGAAAAGAATGAAATGGTCGTCTACTGTTCCCTCACACAGGAGCAGGCAGCCCTATACAATCAGGTGGTAGAGGAGACCATGGCCCAGGTCGAGAACAGCGAGAGCATGCGACGGCGAGGGCTGATACTCAGTCTGCTGCTAAAATTGAAACAGGTGACCAATCACCCTGCCCATTACCTGAACCAAGAGGAACCTCTGGCAGGGCGCAGCGGCAAACTAAGCCGCCTGACAGAAATGCTGGAAGAAGCATTGAGCGTCGGGGACCGGGCCCTGGTCTTTACCCAATTTGTGCAGATGGGACATCTGCTGCGTCGCCATCTGCTGGAGGCCCTAGGGCAGGAAGTACTGTTTCTCCATGGCGGCACACCAGCAGCCAAACGGGAGCAGATGGTGCGCTCCTTTCAGGAGGACCAGGCCGCACGGCGGATTTTCATCCTCAGTTTGCGGGCCGGTGGCGTCGGTGTCAACCTGACCCGTGCCAATCACGTCTTCCATTTCGACCGCTGGTGGAATCCAGCTGTGGAAAATCAGGCCACGGACCGAGCCTTCCGCATCGGGCAGAAACGTTCGGTACAGGTGTATAAATTTGTCGTTGCTGGCACACTTGAAGAACATATCCACAATCTGATCGAGAGCAAACAGAATCTGGCGGAAGCGGTCGTCAATAGTGGTGAGGAGTGGTTGACCGATTTGGACAGCGACGATCTGCGCCAAATTCTGACCCTACGCGAAGAGGATGTGGAAAAGAAAGGGGAGGGATAGACCGATGACTGTGTCTTCTATGGATCAGACGAAGAGAGACATCTCTTGGGCGAGCCGCTGGTACGAACTGCTGAACGCTTGGGGCTATGACCTGGGTCGGGGCCAGTCTTTTATACGAAGGGATCTCGTCCAATCTATGGATGTACAAAGCGGGCGTATCCTCGCGCAGATGAATGATCCGCAGCGAGGCATGTGCGCGGTTGAAATCGAAATAATTCCTTTCCGGGATCAGGAGTGGACCGCTGTTTTGGACGCCCTCGCCGGCGAGGCCATCTACGCGGCACAACTGCTCGCTGGCGATATGCCAGCAGCCATTGAATCTGTCTTTGCCAGTGCCCATGTTTCTTTGCTACCCTTGGCTGCCGATGACCTCAACATCCGCTGCTGCGTCTGTGAGCACTGGGAACAGCCCTGTAAGCATGCTGTTGCCGTATTGTATCTGCACGGGCAGATGATCGCCAACGATCCATGGCTGCTCTTTCAATTACGAGGACGGAACCGCCAGCAGGTACTCGAAATCTTACGTCAACGCCGCCGGGACACGCTCAACCCCAGTGGCCAGGAAATCCCACAGGAGATGAGAAAGAGGGAACAGAGCGCGACAGTGGCTCTGGGCACATTGCAGGGGCCGGCAGATGGTACGCATCTTCCTCTGGCCGCGCAGATCGATACATTCTGGGGGAACTCTGCACCCTTGCGGGCCCTACACCATCATATCAATCCGCCATCTATCCGTCTGGCTTTACTGCGTCGCCTCGGCCCTCCCCCCTTCTCACAGGAAAGTATGGAGACATACAATACACTGGCGGAGATCTATCAGCAGGTCTCGGCAAAGGCACTGGACTTGGCCTTTGCACCGCAATCAGACGAAGATAGCAAGCGGTAGTTCGCATCCGGAACGATGACGCCGGAGCATCCACACAATATGGAGAGACGTTAATGAGTACTCACATCAAGAAGGTTATAGGGCTAGTAATCATTCTATCCTGCCTGCTAGGCGGCGTAGGGTACGCACAGGGGGAATTGACCCTAGAAGGATTGGCGGAACGTTTAGGGCTTGTGGAAACTCGGACAGATGAATTAGCAGGACGTGTCGCCACCCTAGAAAGCCATCTACTGTCTACGACAGTTGAAGACACCCCGACACCTGTACCGACGGAAAAAATCGGGGGAAGAACCACGGTTACTGCCATCCCAGATGTTTGCTCTAACAGTTCTGCACTCCCCGATCCCGAACCCGCTGGCTTGGTGGCAGATTGCAACATTCTGCTTGCAGCTAAGAATACATTAGATCCTTCTGGTGTATTGAATTGGCATCAGGATAAACTGATATTTCAATGGGATGGTGTTGAGGTCGGCAAGGGTAATAGTGTACGGAAGTTGGTGCTCCCTGACAATGAGCTGACGGGCGAGATCCCTGCTGCGCTGGGCAACCTCTCCAAGCTGGAGGACTTGCACCTCTCTGACAATGAGCTGACGGGCGAGATCCCTGCTGCGCTGGGCAACCTCTCCAAGCTGGAGGACTTGTCCCTCTCTGAGAACAATCTGACGGGCGAGATCCCTGCTGAACTGGGCAACCTCTCCAATCTTGTGTCGTTGGACCTCTCTCACAATGAGCTGACGGGCGAGATCCCTGCTGAACTGGGCAACCTCTCCAATCTTGTGTTGTTGGGCATCTCTGAGAACAATCTGACGGGCGAGATCCCTGCTGAACTGGGCAACCTCTCCAATCTTAGGGCGTGGTTGGCCCTCTCGCACAATGAGCTGACGGGCGAGATCCCCGCTGAACTGGGCAACCTCTCCAATCTTGAGTCGTTGTCCCTCTCTGACAATGAGCTGACGGGCGAGATCCCTGCTGCGCTGGGCAACCTCTCCAATCTTGTGTGGTTGTTGCTCAACGGCAACCAATTGACGGGCGAGATCCCTGCTGAACTGGGCAACCTCTCCAATCTTGTGTGGTTGGATCTCAACTCCAACAGACTAACGGGCAGTATCCCCGCTACGTTGGGCAATCTCTTCAATCTTGAGTGGTTGTTGCTCAGCGGCAACCAATTGACGGGCGAGATCCCTGCTGAATTGGGCAACCTCTCCAATCTTGTGTGGTTGGATCTGATCTCCAACAGACTAACGGGCAGTATCCCCGCTACGTTGGGCAATCTCTCCAATCTTGAGCAGTTGTTGCTCGGCAACCAATTGACGGGCGAGATCCCTGCTGCGCTGGGCAACCTCTCCAAGCTTGTGTGGTTGGATCTCAGCTCCAACAGACTAACGGGCAGTATCCCCGCTGCGTTGGGCAATCTCTTCAATCTTGAGACGTTGTGGTTCGGCGGCAACCAATTGACAGGCGAGATCCCTGCTGCGCTGGGCAATCTCTCCAATCTGCAGCGGTTGTCCCTCCGTGACAATGATCTGACAGGCGAGATCCCTGCTGCGCTGGGCAACCTCTCCAATCTTAAGTCGTTGTCCCTCCCTGGCAACGATCTGACAGGCGAGATCCCTGCTGCGCTGGGCAACCTCTCCAAGCTTAAGGGGTTGCACCTCTCTGACAATGATCTGACGGGCCCCATCCCGCCTAAATTGGGTAACATTGACACTCTGGACCTCTATGGAAATGAATCCCTTGGATGTCTGCCGAATACCTTCCCCGTTTATCGAGAGGACATGATTCGAAATCAAGAGGCAGGCATGTCTTTCTGTGATGCAGAAACACCAACGGCTAACCCGACAGGAGATGCAAAGTCAACACCCATGGCAATATCAATGAGTGAGGGTGCTGACCAGATAGATTGGGAAACTCTTGTCCGCTATAACGAAGAGCATGTCGGAAAGTCTGTGGCCTTCAAGGGTAACGTTTTGCAAGTGATACAGGTCGCAGAGTTATGTTTTCAGGGGATCTGTATCACGAACTTTAGTGCCATAGATGATGCTACAGAGGGTGATGTAGCTTTGAGAGTTGCCGTGACAAGGTCGAGTTATGGGTCTTGGGATGATGCTGTAATGCTACTCTACAGATCGCCTTCGACTAGAATTCTGAAAGACGACCTTATTGAATTTGTCGCTGAAGTCAAGGGGCTTTATTCCTATGACGTGATAATGGGAAGTGAAGGCACGATCCCCCTTCTGGAGGTGACTCAACTGCGTCTTATTGAAGAGAATTGACAAAACATAACTTTATGTGAGCATCCTCTTTGATTCGGCGGAAGGAGACCTCAATGATCAGTCAATTGTTGGCCCAACGAGCTGCGAAAGCGAATCCCATCCGTGTGGGCCTCATCGGCAGCGGCAAGTTCGGTGCTGGGCTTGTGGCACAGATTTCCCAGATGCAGGGGATGGACGTTGTGGCCATCGCCGATATCAACCCCCACAACGCCCGCTATGCGTACACATCAAGCCGCGTACCATCGCAGGATATCCGCACAGCAGAGACCGGCGACGAACTGGAGGACGCCATTCGCGCCAATAAGCCGGTGATTGTTGAGGATGGCCTCACCCTAGCCGATTGCCAATCTCTGGATGTGATCGTTGAGGCCACCGGTCTGCCGGATGTAGGGGCACGACACGCCTACCAGGCCCTGCTCAACCACAAGCACGTGGTCATGGTCACTGTAGAGGCCGACGTGACAGTCGGCCCGTTCCTGCGACGTATCGCAGATTCGGCCGGGGTGGTCTATTCCATGGTGGATGGGGACCAGCCGGCCGTGACATGGAATATCATCGAATGGGCACGTAGCCTTGGCCTGGAAATTGTGGCCGCTGGGCGGGGCACAATCTATTACGCCGATGATTTCGATGGCACGCCGGACAACACCGCAGCCCGCTTTGGCTTTTCCACGCAACAGATCGAAAGGCGCACCATCAACCTGAAAATGTTCAATTCCTTTCGGGATGGCACGAAAGCCCAAGTAGAGATGACCGCTCTCGCCAATGCGGCCGGTCTGGTGCCGGATATCCGGGGCATGCACGAGCCATCCGTCAATCTGGAGGATATCCCCCGGCGTTTCAGCCTGCGGGAAGAGGGTGGATTGTTACAGCAGCATGGGGTGGTGGAGCTGGCAAATTCCATCGCCGCAGATGGCAAAACCATGCTGCCCAACCCGCTCAATATGGGCGTCTTCGCGGTTGTGCGCGCAGAGCATCCCTTCACCCAAGAGGACCTCGCTTCCTACGGCTGCCATGTGGGGGGAGATTCCAAGAACTTTCTCCTCTACCGACCCTATCATCTGGTTGCGGTCCCCGCGCCTCTCAGCATCGCCCGTGCAGTCTTTTACCATACTCCGACCGGCTCATGCGCGCCGCTGCCAATGGCTGAATGTATTGCCTTGGCCAAACGGGATTTGCGGGCCGGCGAGGAGCTGGACGGCGGTGGTGGCTACACAGTCGTCGGGCAATGCGAAAAGGCCACTATCGCCCGGCAAGAAGGCCTGCTCCCTTTAGGCCTGGCCTATCGGGCAGTCCTCAAACGGGACGTGGCAAAGGGTACAGCCATCAGCTATGCTGACGTGACACTGCATGAGGATTCATTCGTACTGCAGATGCGACGCTTGCAGGATGCAATGATGGATCATGGGGGTGAATTATGAAAACAGATCGACAGCAACTGAAAATCGGCCTCTTGCCCACCGGGCACCATTACTACTGGGAGCAGTTCCCCCGTCTCAAAGCCATGGGCCTGCAGATGTACGGTAAGCTGCGGGATCTGCTGGGTCCACACGGCCAAATTGTCGCACCGGATCTGGTGGACACGCCCCAAAAGGCGAAGGAGGCTGGCGAACTGTTCCGCCGGGAAGGAATCGATCTGCTGCTCATCTTCCCCTTCGGCTACACCCCCAGTATGGATATGCTGCCGGCTGTACAGGGGCTGGATGTGCCGATCCGTCTGCTCAACGCGCACGAGGACCGCTCCTATGATTACGCCACTGCCGATACCACCGACTATCTCCATCATGAAGGGGTCTGCTGCATCCCGGAATTTGCCGGCGCGCTCAAGAGCCAAGGCCGGCACTTCAAAGTATGCACAGGACCTTTTGATGATGAACGCTTGCAGCAGGAGCTGCGTGCGGACTTTGCTGGCGTGGCCGCGGCTCGCTTCTTCCGGCAAATGAACATCGGACTGATCGGCCAGGTCTACCCCGGTATGACCGACATGCCCATTGATGAACACAGGCTACTCCAGGTCAGTGGACAGATGTTGGTGCGGCCAGAGGTAGAGGAGATCGAGGAGGCCTACCAGCGGGTAACAGATGATCAATTGGAGGAGATGTATGCAGAGTTTCGCCAGATCTATGATGTGGACAAAACAGTGACAAACGAGCACATGCGTTTCTCTGCACAGGTGGCTGTCGCCTATGATGAGGTGATCCGCCGGCACAATATCGACGCCTTTGGCTACTATTGGTGGGGCGAACAGGAGCTGATCACCCAACTACGGGCACAGGCAGGGCTGGCCGTTTCCCGCCTAACTGCCCTAGGCCATCCCGGCGTCACGGAAGGGGATGTCAAAACAGCGATGGCCATGAAACTCCTGGACCTGTTGGGGGCTGGCGGGATGTTTGTCGAATTCTTCGCCATGGATTTTGATGAAAACTCCTTCCTGATGGGCCATGACGGGCCAGCAAATGTTGGCATGGCCGCGGGCAAGCCCCGCCTCATGCATCTGGACGTACATCACGGCAAATCTGGTCATGGACTCGGCATTGATTTCAATATGCAGCCGGGACCGGTGACACTGCTGAACTTGACCCAATTCGACGCGGGAGAGACATTTAAGCTGATCTACACCATTGCTGAGATCCGCGAAGGGCCGATTTTGAACATTGGCAACCCCAACGCCAGAGTAAAAATTACACGACCGCTACATGAATTCATGGATGCCTGGTGCCAAGAAGGCCCATCACATCACATCGCCATAGGATACGGTGATCATAGGCAATCCTTAGAGACATTCGCGGAGGCCCTGGGATTCCCAATTGTGCGAATTTGAGCGGGATATTGAATCCAGAGAATCTTGGTCAGATTTAGAATTCCTGTTTTTGTCAAAGGAGAACATGATGAACTACCGCCGCCTAGGCCGTACAGGCCTAAAGGTTTCCGAGATCTGTTTAGGAACCATGACCTTCGGCCATGGCACGAACGAAGCAGAGGCTACGCGCATCGTTGACCTGGCCTTTGACGCCGGGATCAATTTTTTCGATACGGCTAACTCATATGCTGACAGTGAGTCAGAGATGATTCTGGGCAAGGCACTGCAAGGACGCCGACGTAATGCGGTAGTGGCAACAAAGTTCTTCAACCCTATGGGCCCGGATGTAAACGATTCTGGCATGAGTCGTTTTCACATGATGCAGGCTGTGGAAGATAGCCTGCGCCGTCTGCAGGTTGACTACATTGACATCTACTATATCCATCATGTGGATACCCAAACCCCTCTGGACGAGACCCTGCGAGCATTGGATGATCTGGTACGGCAAGGGAAAGTACGCTACACTGCCTGCAGCAACTACGAGGCCTGGCGGCTGCTGGAGGCCGTCTGGCTCAGTGATCACAAGGGCTGGGAACGTTTTGCTGCCTACCAACCCCAATACAGCCTCGTCGTGCGGGACATCGAGCAGGAGATCATTCCCGTCTGCGAGCTGAAAGGCATCGGCGTTGTTGTCTGGAGTCCATTGGGCGGCGGCTTCCTGACCGGCAAATATACGCCTGGCCAGCGCACTGTCCCCGGTACCCGTTCCGAGGAGGGGTGGGCCTATCCCGACCGCTATTTCGCAGCCAATGCAGATGAGATCCTAGATGTTCTACTGGAGATCGCAAAGGAGTTAGGGCGCAGCCCGGCCCAGGTGGCGACCCGCTGGGTCCTCGAACAGCCGGCCATCACCAGTGCCATTGTCGGCGCGCGCACACTGGTACAGGCCCGAGACAACTTCGGGGCTGCTGGCTGGACCCTGCCCGCGGACGCATTAGGCCGGCTGAACGACGTATCCCACCTGCCGGATCGCTATCCTAAGGCTATGGAAGCCAATATGCACGAACGGCGTAACAGCGCGCTGAATATGCCGTCGCTCAATACATAAAGGGATTTCCCTGCAAGGTGACTTACACAGTACATATTTTTCAGCCCAGCAGAGAAGGGTACGAAGCTATCGCTGCTCTACAGCAGGTCGTCGCGCCGCATCGCCGCCCGCTGACGGCAGAGGAGTTGCAGCAAGACGACGCAGCCTGGCCAGAGGATAAACTCAAGCAGCAGTTCGTCGCTCTTGACCAAGACAATCATATAGTTGCCTTTGGGGTCTGTTATGAAGCCTATTGGCAACACCAGCCGGGCACAGTACATCTGCATTTCGACATCCACCCGGCTCACCCGCAGGCGCAAATTCTAGCTGTTTTGTATGAGACATGCCGTAACTGGTTGAAGCATGACGTTCTTGGCCGGCAGGTGCAAGTACTGACAAGTAGGGCCAGAGAAGACAATACGGAGCGAGTACAGTTCTTGCTGTCCAGAGGCTTCCGATCAGCCATGCGCTCGCCCTCTGCGGCTCTGCATGTCGCCGGGTTTAACGCAGCCGATTTTCAGGCATACAGCCGGCGGGTTGCCCACGCCAAGATTCGGATCAGTACCCTAGCTCACTTATACACCCAGGACCCGGACTGGAAGCAGAAGCTATGCGAGCTGCGTTGGGCACTGCTTCAAGATGTGCCATCGCCGCAGCCGCCCACCAGACCGACACTGGCAGAGTTCGAACAGATGATTCTGGAAGACCCAGCCCTGGAGCCGCAGGCTTTTTTCGTAGCTGCGACCCGAACAGGGGCCGATAGGAGCGGGGCCTTCATCGGCATGAGCAATCTATGGCGTAACGACCCGACCGGCAAACGGCTGGATGCCGGCCTGACCGGTACTGTGCGGGCGTACCGACGACAGGGAATCGCCACCGCGCTGAAAGTACTTACGATCCAATATGCCCAAGCCAGCGGCGCAGAGACGATTGTGACCAATAACGAAGAGAACAATCCCATGTACGACCTCAATTGCAAGCTCGGATTTCGGACTCTGCCAGCATGGGTCAACTATCGCAAGATCGAAACGTCTAACTGCAATGGCGAGTGATTCGTGGAGCGACTCCACCAATCGACTACTCTGTACTTGCCAGCGGTTTTCGTCCACCCTAAGGAGATTGATAGATGAGCAACTACACAACCCAAGCCGCGCAACTAATGGAATTCCTCCAGCTCTCCCTACCGCCAGTAGCCGTTGCCTTCCCCAACGAGTTGCCGCACACGATTGACCCGTATCAAGATGTAGCCCCGGCTGGCTGCTACTTCTGGCAAGAGGCAACCAGCCGTACCTTTGCCACGGTAGCTGAAAATCACGAACTGTGTGCCATCGGCGTCCATACCCACAATCTAGCCACAACCTCGCCATCCCAGCCGGCCGAACTACAGACCGTCTTGGAGGTGATGAGTGGTCTGGATTATGTACGCGCTGAAGAAGTAGCGGCGATTCCTGTGCTACAACAGCAGGTACACTACGCGATCTATGGCCCTCTGGCCGAGTTTCCTCTGCCTCCTGCGGTGGTTCTACTTTTCGCCCATGCCCAGCAGAGCCTGATTCTGACCGAAGCCATTGGACGGGTTGATGGTGATACCCCTCCGGCCATGGGGCGGCCGGCCTGTGCGATTGTGCCACAGGTAATGAACGATGGACATGCCGCCATGAGCTTAGGCTGTTGCGGTGCCAGAGCCTATCTGGATGTACTTTCCGATGATGTGGCCCTGTGGGCCCTCCCGGGCGAAAATCTGGATGCGTACTGCCAGCAGATCGGTGTGCTGGCAAAATCAAATGAGATCCTCACAGTCTTTCACCAGCGGCGACGAGAAGACGTGGCTGCCGGCGCACGTCCGACTGTACAGGAATCGCTGGAGCGACTCTCGTGACCATACACACGAATGACAAATTCATTGCTTCTCACACCAACCTTTACAGGGCCTTGGGGGGAACTTATGCGTAGTCGTTGGAATGATACAGAAGCGGCCGGGATTTCGTCGGCCCCTCTGGCCCTGCGAATCTATACATCTCGCTTGCTGGGCAGCGATCCAGCCCTCGTGCTCCATGGCGGTGGCAATACATCCGTGAAAGCAACTGTCACGGATATCTTCGGGGACGAGGAAGAGGTGCTGTTCGTCAAAGGCAGCGGCTGGGATCTGGGGACCATTGAAGCCCCTGGCTTCGCACCTGTACGCTTGGAGACGCTGCGGCGTATGGCCGAGTTGGAACACCTCAGTGATGCTGAAATGGTCTCTGGGCAGCGGGCCGCGCTGACCAACCCCTACGCGCCCAATCCGTCGGTAGAGGCGATTCTACATGCCATCATTCCCTTCCAATTTGTTGATCACTCCCACGCGGACCCGGTGGTGGCCATCACCAACACGCCAGACGGTGCAGCCAAAATCCGGGAAATCTACGGCCCGCATCTGCTGGTCGTCCCGTATGTGATGCCCGGTTTTCGCCTCGCGCGCACGGTCTACAAAATGACCCGTGACATAAATTGGGAGCGGCTCCATGGGATGATTCTGCTCAATCACGGGGTTTTTACCTTCGCGGATGACGCCAAAGCGAGCTACGAACGCCACATCGAAATCGTGCGCGCGGCCGAAGAATACATTGCCCGTTTTGTGAAAAACCAGTGGCCTGTGGCCGGGGACCAGTGGTCAGGTACATCACAGACCACAGAGGTTTTACAGAAATTGGCGCGGTTGCGGCGAGCTGTCTCCCAGGCCAGAGGGCAGGCGGTCCTCGCTTCATTGGATGACAGCGCGGCCGTGCGGGCCTTTTCCACCCTAGCGAACACACCAGAACTGGTTACTCGGGGCCTGCTCACGCCGGACCATGTCATTCGCACCAAACGAATTCCGCTAGTAGTATCCAACTCGGATCCAGAAGAGGATGTGACTAGCTACACCGCGGCCTATCAGAGCTATTTTGATCGCCATACCGATGGCCATCTCACGAGGCTGGATCCAGCACCGCGTTGGGCATTGTGGCCGGGCCAGGGAAGCGTGGCGTTCGGCACAAGTCCCAAAGAGACAACGATCATTGACGACATCAAACGCCATACTCTGCAGGCGATTCGCTGGGCGGAGGCCATGGATTCTTGGCAGCCCCTAGGCGAGCAGGAGATCTTTGCAATTGAGTACTGGGAGTTGGAACAGGCCAAGGTAAAGAGAGCTGACAAACCCGCAGAGTTTCAGGGCAAGATTGCGCTTGTCACAGGGGGGGCCAGCGGAATTGGTCAGGCCTGTGTGGAGGCACTGGTCGCGCGGGGCGCGGTGGTCGCTACGCTGGATATCAACCCCAGCATTACGGAGCTGTTTGACAGACAGAACGTGTTGGGCATCCCCTGTGACATCACCGATGACACGGCACTCTACGCGGCCGTTGAGAGCAGCGTGCGCTGCTGGGGTGGGCTGGACATAGTCATCTGCAATGCTGGCATCTTCCCAGCCAGCCAATCTATCGTCGAAATGGACGCCAACCACTGGGACAAAAGTATCACTGTCAATCTGACCAGCCAGCAGCGTTTGTTGCAGGCTTGCGCGCCCTATCTGCACCTCGGCCTAGACCCGGCGGTCGTCATCATCGGCTCGAAAAATGTACCCGCGCCGGGCCCAGGGGCAGGGGCCTACTCGGTCGCCAAAGCCGGCCTCACCCAATTGGGCCGGGTAGCTGCCCTAGAGATGGCAGCACAAGGCGTGCGGGTGAATGTGCTACATCCCAATGCTGTCTTTGATACCGCTATCTGGACGTCTACACTGTTACAGAAGAGAGCTGCCAGTTATGGACTCAGTGTGGAAGAGTACAAAACGAAAAACCTGCTAGGCGTTGAAATCACCTCTGCTGATGTGGCGGCCTTGGCCTGTACTATTGTCGGGCCAGTCTTCGCCAAGACGACCGGCGCGCAGATCCCCATTGACGGCGGCAATGAACGGGTCATATAGACTGCAGATCCCGAAATCAGTAAAATTATCCTCTGAATCAGACTGTACAGGATTCAATCTCACAGATCCTTGCCGTTACTGGCCACAGATCACTGCAGTTATGTTTCCGCGTCCGGGGTTGTTGGTGTATAATAGAGATGCGTTTATCCTCCTGCCCGTTTCGCATTGTGCGAGATTTGCCGCCTGCCAAGCAGAGAGCACACAAATTGCGAATTGAAGGCTGCCAAGCCCTTTGTGGATGGGCATTCTTGTTAGGAGATCACTATGTTGCAAGCATTCAGTAGAGTTACACTGATACTATCCTTGATCGCCTTGCTTGCTCTCGGCGTCATTTTCACCCAAATCGATCTAACCGCCATCCTAGGGGCTGATTCCGGGCCCGCTCCGGCTACCCTGGCCCAACCGGCCCAGATGGAAGCCCTCACATTCTTCGGCTCCTTAGACGTCGCGGAGAAGCGTTCAGTCGCGCTGAAAGTAGGCGGAGAGATTGAGGAGGTGCTCGTTGAGATGGGTGATATCGTGCAGGCCAATGAGGTTCTTCTGCGCTTGGATACCACACAACTGGACCGTGAGGTGCAGCGGGCGGAAATCTCTCTGGAGTTGGCTCGAGTGGCCCTGTTAGAACAGGGCAATCAGTCGTTTGAGAGTGACTTGGCGGTAGCTGAAGCCAATCTGGAGCTGGCAAAGGCGAACCTCGTCAAATTGGAGGCCGGCGGCGTGACGGAAGAGGAGATGGCCGCGGCCAGTGCTAGCGCCAAGGCCGCTTGGGCCCGCTATAACGAAATCCAGGCCGGCCCCAGCGAAGCCCGCTTGCAACAACTGCGGGCCCAGCTAGAAAGAACGCAGCTTGCGGTTACCCAAGCGCAACGGGCCTATAATGAGATCAAATGGCGGGATGATGTGGGGCGCACACCCCAAGCAGCGAACCTACAACGAGTAACCATCGATCTTAACGTGGCCCAAGCGGCTTACACTGAAGCGACCCAACCGCCACGGGTATCTGAAATTCAAGGTGCTCTGGCAGCAGCCCAGCGGGCCCAACACACGCTGAATGAACTGGAAAAGGGTGTTTCAGAAGCGGATCTGGCGGTAGCCCGGGCCCGGGTCTCCATCGCCGAGGCAGCAGTACTGCGGGTGAAAGAATTGGATGATAGTCAACGCGCGGCCGAGCTGCAGGTGAGCCGAGCCCTGCTTGGGTTGGATGAGGCCGAGAGTCGCCGGGACCATGCTCTGGTGAAGGCTCCGCTCGCTGGTATGATCCTAGCACTACACGCTGAAGAGGGGCGTCCGAGCAGCGCAGGTTCAATGATAGCGGTGATTGGCGATCCGAACAGGCTGGAACTGGTCGTAGGGATTCCGCAGGACCAGATGATGTCAATCGCTGTAGGTGATCCGGTGACGATCACTCGCTTCGGCAGTGATGTTTCGGTTTCAGCAATGATTTCCAAGATTTCGCCCATCAGTCTACCTGGTAAAGGCAATTCGACCTTCCCAGTGACGGTCCGCTTGCCGGCAGACAGCGCGGCCCAGTTTACCCCCGGCGTCTTTGTCTCGGCAACCTTTGAGCAGTAAGGAAAGTGCAATGATGAATTACATCCGAAAGATCCAGTTCGTGCCTGGCCTATCCGTGACAATGGCCCTAGGGCTCGTAGTACTGCTTTTCTTTGCCGAAGAGGGCGGCGGGAAGATATATGGTGCCACTCTCTCCCAGACGACACCCACCGTCAGCGCGGTTGTACGGATGCCTGCGGTTGTGCGTATGCGTAGCCAAGGCGCGGTACTCTATGACAGCCCCAACGGCGAGGAGGTAACAACGCTTGCGGGAGGTTCGCTAGTCTTCGCCCGGCTGCGCTCGCAAGACAACCTGTGGGTGCTGGTACAGACCCGGGAGCAGACAGAAGGCTGGCTTGAGGTCCGAACCCTGCTGGTGTCCAGCCTAAGCCGTCTACCCGTGGCAGGCGCAAGTCCACAGCCTACCCTAGAACCGCAAGCCCTTGCAACCGCCGTGGAAGACGCCACCGAGGCAACACCAGAACCGACTTCTGCACCACCAGCGGAACCAACCCCTGAACCTACACCGGAACCGACTTCTGCACCACCAGCGGAGCCGACCCCCGAACCTACACCAGAACCAACCTCTACACCACCAGCGGAGCCGACCCCCGAACCTACACCAGAACCAACCTCTACACCACCAGCGGAGCCGACCCCCGAACCTACACCAGAACCAACTTCTACACCACCAGCGGAACCGACCCCCGAACCTACACCAGAACCAACCTCTACACCACCAGCGGAACCGATTCCGACGCCCTTTGTACCGCCCGAGGGGCCAACAGCACTGACATTGGTGCGGATCAACGGGGCCAACCTTTGGCGGCTTGAAGATGGCTCCTTAATTACCCATTTGCAGGCGGGCACACAACTATATGCTGCGTCGCGGTCCGCCGATAATAACTGGTATTTTGTCTACGACGACGCCGGGGTTCATGGCTGGGCCATGGCCGCAGAAGTCCTAGTGATAAACGGCAGTTCTTTGCCGGTTGAGGCAATCGTGCCCACTGTGATACCAACAGAAACGATGGATGAAGCGACCAGAGAAACGGCAACGCCAATCCCAACGGGTACACCAGCGCAAGCGACACCAGAGGCTACGGGCAAAGTTGTGATTACTGTCAACACCTTCAATAGCCGACTGAACGTGCGCTCTGGCCCTGGGTTAGAGTTCGACATCGTCGCCAAAGCCGTGGCCGGGGTGACGTTCAACGGATTGGGGCGTACCGAAACCAGCGATTGGATTCAGGTTGCCATTGCTGACCTGCCCAGCGGCGTAGGATGGCTATCGGCCGACTTTATCATTGCGGATAGGCCGGTGCTTGAATTGCCTGTGGTTGAAGAGTGATTGCCTTTTCAATGCAGGCAGACAGAACAATCTTTCACATTATCATGAGCTGATTCCCATGAAAATCACGGATCTCAAATGTGCGCTCCTCGGTGGCAGCCCCGTGGTGCGCCTCACAACCGATGCCGGTATTGACGGCTACGGCCAAGCAGAACATTTCAAACCGTACCTGAAACCCCACATTCTGTTCTACCGGGACTATATTCTGGGCCAGGATCCAACAGACGTGGAGCGGGTGATGCTACGCATTCGCCGGCTCGGCAGCTTCAAGCCCTGGGGCAGCGCGGTCAGTGCCATCGAAATGGCCCTATGGGACATCGCCGGCAAAGCTGCCGGTGTGCCGGTCTACAAGCTCCTCGGCGGGAAGGTGCGGGATACAGTCCGGGTCTACAATGGCGCGCTGCGCTTCCCACTCGCCGGCCAGGCACCTGCACAGTACGCCGAAAACATGGCAAAGATGGCAGAAGCCAAAGAGGGCTTTTCCATCATCAAACAGGGGATCGGATTCCACAGCCGCATGCCTGACGAATTGCCGGATTTCTCCTACGGCGAACGGCTGGAGGTCCATCACCAGACGGAACGAGGATTGCTGACTGCAAAGGGGCTGAAGCATGTCATCGCTTGCGTGGAAGCAATGGCAGATGTCCTCGGCGATGAAATCGGCCTGGCCCTAGATTGCGGTCCTGGCTGGACTGTGCCCGATGCCATCCGGCTGGCAAAGGCATTGGAGGGGCTACACATCATGTGGCTGGAGGACCTGATCAGCGGTGACTACACGCCCTATGTGCTGGCGGAACAGTACCGGGAAGTAACCCGCAGCACCTCCACCCCCATCCACACCGGTGAACAGATCTACCTGCGCCAGAACTTCAAAGCACTGTTCGAGATGCAGGCTGTCAACATCATCGGTCCAGACCCAGCGGACATCGGCGGTATCGCCGAGTTAAAATGGGTGGCGGAGTACGCCGACCTCCACGGCATTCTCATGGCCCCCCACGGTACCGGTGATGGTCTAATCGGCTTGGCTGCCTTAGTACAGGTGGCCGCGACCCTACCTCGTAACTACATCGCTTTTGAATACCCCGTTGGACGGCCCGAATGGTGGTATGATATCGTTGATGGCCTGCCGGATCCAATTGTTGAGAACAGCTTCATCCATGTTTGGGACCGGCCCGGTTTGGGCGTTACGTTGAACAAAAACGCTGCCCGGCAGTATCTGGCGGCTGAGGATAAAGACTTTTTTGATGATTGATCAGTTTTTGCCACCCCACACAGTGTGGGATGGCAAAGAAGGAGCCATTTCCATGTCCGTTCCCAACATCTACCAAACCCTCGGCATCACGCCGATCATCAACGCTGGTGGCCACATGACGATCTTCGGTGGGTCCATACTCTCGCCGGAGGTGCGTCAAGCAATGGATGCGGCCAACAACGCCTATACACTGATGGAAGATGTTTTCGATGCCACCGGTAAAGCCATTGCAGAAATGCTAGGCACAGAAGGCGGCCTTGTGACGTCCGGCTGCTACGCGGCCCTGGTGCAGGGTAGTGCGGCGATTCTGACCGGCAACGATCCGGCCCGTATCGGACAGCTACCGGATACCAGCGGCATGAAGAATGAATTTCTCATCCAGAAACCCACCCGTTACCATTATGATCGTTGCGTTTCAACCCCAGGTGGCAAATTGGTAGAAGTAGGCGACGTGGATAGGGTCACCGCCTCGCAGTTACGAGCGGCTATCGGCCCGCAGACAGCCGGCGTTCTGTTTTTTGCGAGAGACGAGCGCATCCCCAATACCCTGCCATTGGACGAAGTCATTGCAATCGCCCATGAGGCCGGCGTGTCCGTCCTCGTAGATGCCGCCGGTGAAGTCTACCCTCTGGAGCGTATGCGGAGCCTCGCCACCAGCGGCGCGGACCTGATCTGTTTCGGCGGCAAATACCTCGGCTCCGGCAACTCGACCGGCATCCTCTGCGGACAGGCCGAATTTGTCAAGGCCGCACGCCTGAACGGCTTCGTCAGCTACGAAACAGAGAACAACCGCAGCGTAGGCCGAGGATATAAAATCGACCGCCAAGAGGTGGTCGGGACCACAGTTGCCTTACGACAATGGTTGGACACCGATCATGAGCAGCGGCTACAACAGCAGGCCGAGCGCATCAGCTTCATCACCCAAGGATTGGCACATCTTCCGCATGTGGAGACGCAAAACATATGGGAGGAGGAGGGCGGCCCGTGGATGCGCCTACGCATCCGCTGGGATGAGAAGGCGACAGGCCGCTCTATTGATGATGTGGCCGCTGCTCTCCAGGCAGGGTCCCCATCGATCTGGGGCCGTACGCAGCCAGATGGGCTGTACCTTGCTGTCCATACCCTGCAGGAAGGCGAGACAGAGATCGTTCTCCGCCGTCTACAGGAGGAATTAGGTTCGCTCTAGGATCTTGCGGCCTGAATCACTGAGTCGGCTCCAGCCTCGCCCGGTTTCGCAGATATCCCGGGCCAGAAGGCTGGGCAGGATCGTGTGTCCATAGTGGCGCACCATCCGTCCATGCCATAGGCCGATAAAACTGCTACGGACATCCGGCATACTCCAATAGAAGCCGTAGCGTAGGAAGCCGACCAGTTCCCACAGCCACAGAATCAACGCGCCCAGCAACCAAGGCAGCCAGTAACCGATGAACACAAAAGCTGCGTAGTGTCGGGCCGGGTTGTTATCATCTAGGAGCGACCAACGAAAGCCATCTGGACTCCAAGCTACTGGCGGCGCGCCCACTAGCTGTTTTAGAAAACGTAAGGGGTTACGGATGTCCGTTAGGCGGATGTGGGCTGTCTGCTCGCCGAAGGCCAGCACAAACGACCGGGTGCCGGCCTGGGTCTGCGGAAAGCCTGATGCCAGCCGGCTTGTCCCGACGATAAAGCTGTCTATCCCTGCCGCGTTCGCTTTCTTGGTTTGAGAAGAATAGGATTGTGTCTGCATGGGAACCACTGGCGTACTGATTTCGCGTCATTATCGCATGCTGCCCTAGATTACCACACTCAGTCTACCTTGCATGACCATACATCGCAAATAGAGTAGCACACACAAAAAACAGTACATTTCCAAATAGTAACCAAGTCACTGCTGTGCCCCCACTTTTCGTAACTGCAGTGTACGGACAACGAAAAATCAACGAAACGAGGTTACGAACTGAACGCAATCAATCTGCAGACCCTTCAACTCGAATTGAGCCGGGAGCTTGACGGTGATGTGCGGTTTGATGACGCTAGTCGGGCCATGCACGCCACTGATGCCAGTGTCTACCAAATTCTGCCCATAGGTGCTGTCATCCCCCGCAACCGGGAGGACGTAGCCAAGGTTGTAAACATTTGCGGCAGCTACGGTATCTCCATCACCGCGCGGGGTGGTGGTACTTCCCAGGCCGGGCAGGCCATTGGCGCGGGCATCTCCCTAGACTTCTCCCGTTATATGAACCGCCTACTGGCCTTGGACGTAGCTGGCAAAACCGTCACCGTTGAGCCTGGGATCATTCTTGATGAGCTGAATACACAGCTTGAGCCATACGGCCTGTACCTGCCCTTGGACCTATCAACGGCCAATCGAGCCACAATCGGCGGGATGATCGCCAACAACTCCGCCGGTACCCGCTCCGTGATTTATGGCAAAACCATAGATTATGTTGAATCCCTAGAGATCGTCCTAGCTGACGGTAGTCTTGTCCATGTGGGAGCATTGCCGGATGCGCTCTTGCAGGCGAAACTGACACAGAACGATCTGGAAGGCACTGCCTATCGGACAGTACGACGGCTCGGCATGGAACTACAGGACGAGATCCGGCAGCACTATCCCCGCATTTTACGCCGGGTCGGAGGCTACAATCTGGACGAATTCGTATCGGCTGCATGTCCGTTCAATCTAGCGAAAATCCTCGTCGGCTCGGAAGGGACCCTCGGCCTAACAGTGGCAGCCACACTACGGCTAGTCCCCCTCCCCCCCCAACGTGCCCTCTGTAGCGTACAATTCGACGATCTGCTGGAGGCAATGGCCGCCACACCGGTGATCTTGGAACATGGTCCGTCCGCGGTAGAGTTGGTGGACCGTTTTCTCCTGGACAAAACCCGAGGCCGCATTGAATTCGAGCCTCTGCGTAGTTTCATTCACGGGGACCCCGGCGCGGTGCTGCTTGTGGAGTTTTTTGGCGAATCGGATGCCGAACTGAGTGGGAAGATCGAGCGTTTGGAGACAGATTTAGGCGCGCGTCATCTGGGCAGCCACATGCACCGGGCCATCAAAGCAGCCGACCAAACCCGCATTTGGGAGCTACGTCGAGCCGCATTGGGCCTGACCATGTCCCAGACGGGTGACTCCAAGGCGATCTCCTTTGTAGAAGATACCGCTGTCCCACCGCAACGATTGCAGGAGTATATCAAAAATTTTCAGGCGATCTTGAAAAAATATGACACTGAGGCCGGCTTTTACGCCCACGCCTCCGTCGGGCTGCTGCACATCCGCCCCGTCGTAGATATGAAAACCGCACAGGGGGTGCAACGGTTCCAGGACATTGCCGAGGAAGTGGCGGATCTCGTGCTGGAGTACGGCGGTGCGCTCTCCGGCGAACATGGGGATGGGCTGGTACGGGCCCCATTTCAGGAGAAAATATTCGGGCCTGTGTTGTACGATGCCTTCTGTCAAATAAAATCCGCTTTTGATCCGACAGGTTTGCTCAACCCAGGCAAAATCGTTCACGCCCCGGCCTTGTTATCAAATTTACGCTTTGGGCCGGACTACCAGACCCGGGCCTATGAAACCGCCTTTGACTTTTCTGATTTCGGTGGCCTGCTGCGGGCGACAGAACAGTGCAGCGGCGTGGGGGCCTGCCGTAAGACCCTCAGCGGCACTATGTGCCCATCGTATATGGCGACCCGTAACGAAATTGACAGTACCCGAGGCCGAGCTAACGCCCTACGCCTGGCCCTGAACGGTGGCCTACAGTCTACTGGCTTCGGCGATAAAGATCTGCTGCCGGTGCTAGAGCTGTGCCTAGAATGCAAGGCCTGCAAACGAGAGTGCCCCACCGGCGTAGACATGGCCCGCTTGAAAAGTGAATTTCTGCACCAGTACCACACCCGCTACGGCGCATCATTCAAAGATCGGATGCTATCCCAAGCCGAGCCGCTCGCTCTGTGGGGTAGCCATCTTACGCCATTCTCAAACTGGTTGGCTGCTGCCGCGGTCGTGCGTCTGCTGAATGAATGGCTGTTCGGCCTGGACCGGCGTCGTCCCCTACCGGCCTTTGCCCGCCGCCCATTTACCAAAACTGAAATGGCCAAACACCGAACATCCAAGCCTACAAGCCGCTGTAGTTCACAGTTACAGGCCCCTGGTGTTACAGTGGCTCTCTTCGCAGACACTTTCAACAATTTTTACGAGCCATCGCAGCTTTCCGCCGCTGTCAAGGTGCTGGAAAACTGCGATGCACAGGTGATTGTTCCACCTCGAGTCTGTTGCGGGCGGCCGCTCATTTCCAAAGGATTTTTGAACGCAGCCACTCGCCAAGCCCAGGCCACGCTTGACACGCTTCTACCCCTAGCGCAAGCGGGTACACCGATCCTCTTCTGCGAGCCAAGCTGCTACTCAGCGGTGAAGGACGATCACCCCCGCTTGCTACGCAGCAAGGCCCAGGCGGATGCGCTGAAAGTGGCGGACGCCTGTCTGCTGTTCGAAGAGTGGGCCGGCCCGCGCAGGCCCACAGCCCAAGCGGGCCCGTCCAAAGTAATCGTTCACGGGCACTGTCATCAGAAGGCATTGGTGGGAATGCAGGCGTTGCAACAGCTTCTGGCCGCCATCCCCGACTGCGATGTAACCTTGCTGGACAGTGGCTGCTGTGGATTGGCAGGATTGTTCGGCTACGAGCACTATGATGTCTCCCAAGCCATCGGCGAGCGTCGGCTATTGCCGGCCGTGCGGGCATTGGATGAGGACGAAGTGATCGTCAGCTCCGGCTTCTCCTGCCGCCAACAGATCAAACATTTCACCGGCGTGCAGGCCCATTCGCCCATGTCTCTCATCGCCTCCCTGCTTTGAAAGATAGAACGAGAATCAGAGCGCGGGTGTACTGCAGAGCGTACAATCACTCGCCACTGGTATTATAATGATAGCAGATTGGCGCGCTTGTAGTATACTTACTGTATTCAGCATGTCGATTTCAAGCAGGATTCACGGGTTTTCAGGAATCAAATCAGGATAGTGAAGCCTTTCACTCTGATCATCCTAGACAATGTGTACATCACGATCAAATCCCGGTCTCGTTCCCTACATTCCTGAGCCACAAACAAAGAACAGAAGGATATGTCTGTGAAACTCCGACCTCTCTATTCCCTGCTATTGCATGGGCTATGGCTCTGCGTTCTAACCATTTCCGCTCTGCTACTGCTCGCGGGTTGCAGTCTCAACGTGCCGACGCCGACCCCGACAAAGACGCCTGTTGAACAGACCGATACGCTGGCATCTTCGACTGATACACCCATGCCTCCACCGCCGACCAATACACCCATGCCCCCGCCGCCAACCAATACACCCATACCCCCACAAACAGCTAATACGGTGCCTATCCCCGCAAACAGTGCGCCCTACACAGGACTGGCCGTTGAGGATGTCTCTCTGCTGGCAAAATCGCCGATCTTCATCTGTATCAACAACGACAGCGTATCCCGCACGACCCATTACGGTCTCAACGCGGCGGATGTGACGTATGAATATATTGTCGATGGGTACACACTGACCCGCCTCACCAGTATGTACCAGAGCACATTGGCTACGCGCATTGGCCCGGTACGCAGCGCGCGCCTGCCCAACATTTGGATGACATATATGTACGATGGCGTGTTGGCCTGCTCCGGTGCCAGTGAGGAGGTACGTTATTTACTGAAAAATGAAGTCGGCTTCCCCTATCTGGACGCGGACATTGATGACCCGTCGAATACAGTCTATTTTTTCAGCTTGGGCATCGACTTTCGGACCCGCTTACAGGGAAGCACCGGTGGGGTACGTAACTGGCTACAGGACATGGCACAGCGGTGTCAGAATCCGGACGTTCTAGCCCCTGGGGCGCAAGAATACTGCGAAAGAATTTTCCATCCTCGGTTGATGCAAAATGGTGAGCTGCGCCCCTGGGCATGGGCCGGTTTCACATTCAACCAGATACCCCCAGACTTCTCGGCCGGCGAGGCCAGCACAATCCACATCCCCTACCCAGGGGGCAACAGCGTAGAGTGGCGCTACGACCCGACGAGTACACGCTACCTCCGATATCAAGGAGGCGCGCCCCATATAGACCAGGCAACAGGCCAGCAGATCAGCAGTGATAATGTGATTGTTATCTTCGCCGAACACGAACTGACCGATATTGTCGAAGATAGCTTCGGTACCCTCGGCGTAGACATTCAGTTGTACGGATTTGGAGATCTGCGGATTTTTCGCAATGGAAAGTTCTACGAGGGAACTTGGCGGGCGAACGACCAAAGCCCGCCCCGCTGGCTCGGCCCCGGCGAACGGACCATTACCCTGAAGCCGGGCCGCAGTTGGGTACAAGTCGTGCGCACGACCGATACAATCAACTATTAAAGACAAGGGATTGCCAAAAGAATGATGTTGTCACGGCAGAGTTCCGCTATCAAACCTCTTCGGGTGAAGATTGTCTGTACAATTGGCCCGGCCAGCGCAGATATGGATATTCTCACGCAAATGATCGACGCGGGCATGAATGTGGCACGCATCAACATGAGCCATGGTGATCACGAAATCCATGCCCAAAATATCCAAATGATCCGTGAGATTGCTCAGATACGCAAGCAACCAGTGGCAATTTTGGCAGATCTACAGGGCCCGAAGATCCGGGTAGGCACAATGCAGAAGGGGAATATCCCGCTAGTGGCCGGTGAAGAGTTGATTTTGACTTCGGAAAAGATAATCGGCCAACCAGGCCGTGTGCCGGTCCAAAATCCAGAGGTAGTGGCGAGTGTCAAAGCGGGCGATCGGATTCTGTTAGACGATGGGTTGCTGGAGCTGAAAGTGCTCAATACAACCCGGAGCGCAATTCTGACTCAGGTGATCATTGGCGGCTTTCTGGAAGATCGCAAGGGCATAAATTTGCCCGACACGAAACTGGTTATCCCGCCAATGACCGACAAGGACCGGGTTGATGTAGAATTTGCACTGCAACAGAAGGCCGACTGGATCGCTCTCAGTTTTGTACGTACTGCGGCCGATGTCCACAAACTGCGCGCCTTGATTCAGGAGCGGGGCCCTTTGGGCTGCACAACGCCGATTATTTCCAAGATCGAGAAGCCGGAGGCTGTCCAGAACATTGTCGAAATCATAGAGGCATCCGATGGCATTATGGTCGCGCGGGGGGATCTTGGCATTGAGATCAGCCCGGAAGAAGTGCCGATGACCCAGAAGAAAATTATCGATCTCTGCATTGAGACGGACAAGCCGGTCATTACCGCGACACAGATGCTTGATTCCATGATCCGCAATCCGCGCCCTACCCGTGCTGAAGCGAGCGATGTGGCCAATGCTGTGCTAGATGGCAGTGACGGCATTATGCTCTCCGGCGAGACCGCCACCGGAGAATATCCAGTCCAGTCTGTGCAGACTATGGCGAAAATTGCCAGAAAGGCGGAAGAGGCTATCCTAAACAGTATGCACCTACATCCCCCATACCGCCCGGTCGTCACAGCGCAGCAGTCAATTGATGATGTAGTCAGTGATGCGGTCAGTCAAGCGACCGTGGCCGCTGCCCGCAGTGTAAAGGCTGCCGCCATCATCGCGCCGACGGTCAGCGGTTCAACCGCCAAAAAACTAGCCCGCTTCCGCCCATCTATGCCGATTATCGCGGTGACGCCTAATCCTCTAATCTATCGACAACTGGCCATGTTCTGGGGAGTCTATCCCCTGTTGGGCCAGCCCATGGATACCATCGACCAATTGCTAGAAAATGCAGTACAGACTGCCCTGCAGGCCGGCTATATCAACCCAGAGGATGTGACAGTCGTGACCGGTGGGGTTGTAGAGGGTATGTCCGGTAGGGGTGTTACCAATCTGATGACTGTCCGTAGGGTTGCCAAAACTGCAGTGAGCAGGGATCAATAGCCAGTAACCGCCGTTCACAGGCCATTAGAGAACCTTGGGCAGATCGTTTCCCGCTTCGGTGATGGCCCGACGCACGTCTACCCGCGGCAATATCACCAGCCCCACCACGAAGAAAAGAATCAGTGAAATGATGGCCGGCCGTAGGCTACCGGTTATCTGATTGACTACACCGAAGAGTAGGGGCCCCAACCAGGACGTACCCCGCTCGCTCACTTCATAGATGGAGAAGAACTCTGCCTCCTTCCCTGCGGGGATCATCTGGGCAAATAGGCTGCGGCTGATCGCTTGGCTGCCGCCCATGACAACAGCCATGGATATGCCCAAAATCCAGAACTCAATGAAGCGGCTCTCCCCGCGCAAGCCCACATAAGCGTACGTCACCACCGCTAACCAGACAAACAGCCCGATGATCACAGCCCGTTTTGCGCCGACTTGGGCCGCAATTTTCCCAAAAAGCAGCGCGCCCCCAAAGGCCACAAATTGCATCATCAGAATGACCCAGATCAGCTGACTCTGACCAATCTCTACCCCACCCCGGCTTAACGGAGCAACCGCGAAGATCGGGGCAACCGCGCCTACAGTTGAGATGCCATCATTATAGAACATGTAGGCGATGAGAAAGCGGATGGTGTGGGGGTATTGTTTGGCCTCTTTGAATGTTTCCCGCAGTTGTTTGAAACCGATTGTCAGATAGGTGTCACCCGCGGGCAGGACCCGGGCTGCATGCCGGGAGCGCAGCCGACTCCAAGTGACGAAGGACCAGCCTAACCACCATAGCCCTCCAGAGAACAGGTTGATGCGTACTGCCAGCCCAGTGTCAAGGCCGATAGCATCCCGAAATTGGTATAAGGCCAGATTGCCGATGAGCAGAAGGCCACCGCCCAGATAGCCCAGTGCCTGCGCAATGGACGACACCCGGTCCCGGTCGTCCGGCTTGGCGATGTCCGGCAAAAATGCGTTGTAGAAAACAAGGGCCGCGCCAAAGGACAGGTTGGCGATAATCAACAGCCCCCCCCCTAGCTCCCAGGTTTCATTGGTGAGAAAAAACATCGCCATGGTCGCGCCAGAGCCGATAAAGGCGAAGATCTGCATCAATCTCTTGCGTAGATGGGAATAGTCTGCAATCGCGCCGAGGAGCGGCAGGAACAGTGCCTGTAAGACAACCGAAACCGAAATACAGTAGGGCATGTAGGAGTCCGGCGCGATAGGAATACCGAAGAAGCGGGTCAGGCCATCGGGGCCGGCCGCCTCTGCCGCAAGGTTGGCCATGTATGGGCCGAGAAAGACGACCATGACCGTTGTGGAAAAGGCTGAATTCGCCCAATCGTAGAAGTACCAGCCGAACTGCTCCCGGCGGTCTCCGGGTTTGGGATCATCTGTAGGCGGTACATCTGTGGCAACCATCGAATCTCTCGACATAGCACACTCCTGATGTGATTCTTGTCAGCTTGGCAGCCGGCTGACGACCTGCCAGCTACAATGCTGCAAAGAATGTATGGCCGTGTAGTTCCTCCAAGCGGACGCTGGTGATGCAGTTGCTGAGGTTGGCGTCTGCCGCTGTATGGGCCAGGACGCGCAAATAGTTGTCGGTGAAACCGCTCCACAGAAGTGTGTGAGGCCGGTCCATGAGCGGCTGGCCGCTGCCTTCCCACAGGACCGGGCGGGTCGTGCCGACAAATCGCTGCCGTTCTAGCTGGCCTATGCGGGCGATGATCTCATGCATGCGCTGTGCTCGTTCTTTTTTCAGCGCATTCGGCACCTGTCCGTCAAAGCGGGCGGCCGCAGTGCCGACCCGGGCACTGAAGGGGAAGATATGCCCATGGGCAAAGCGCATCTCCTCAACAAATTGCACCCCTTCCTCAAAATCCGCGTCTGTCTCCCCAGGAAATCCGACGATCAAGTCGGTGGTGAGGAGTATATCAGGGATGGAGGCACGGGCATGGGCCACTAGGTGGCGGAAGCTGTCCGTTGTGCAGCGACGGGCCATACGCCGCAGTTGCCTATCCGTACCGGCCTGCAGGGGCAAATGGAGATGCGGGCACAGCCGCCCAGGCCACTGCTGCCACAGCTCAAAAAAACTATCGGCTAGTTCCCAGGGCTCGAGGCTGCTCAGGCGCAGCCTGGAGATGTCTGTATCGGTGAGAATCGTCGCGGTCAGTTCTTTGAGGTCCGTGCGTTCGTTGCCGAGCAGATCCCGTCCATACGCGCCTAGATGCACACCAGTGAGGACCACTTCCCGGTAGCCGGCCTCCACCAGCCCCTGCACCTGCGCCACTACATCTGCCACGCTAAAGCTGCGGCTGTCCCCCCGTAGGGTGGTGACAATGCAAAATGTGCATTTGTTGTTGCAGCCATCCTGTACTTTCACGAACGCGCGAGTACGTCCCCACTCTTCCTCACTTGAGGCCGGGCGGGCAAAGGGTGTGCCATGCGGCTGTATGCGGGCTAGGTCGTCGGGATCGGAGAACTCTGCGCTCCACGGCTCTAGGAGTGTATGGAGCATCTCCTTTTGTTGGTTGTCGGCCACCAATGCCACACCGGGCAGTACGGCTGTCTCCTGGGGCGCGAGGGTCGCGTAGCAGCCGGTGACGACTAGGCGGGCAGCGGGGTTGGCCTTGTGTAGATGGCGCACATTCTGACGGCTTTTGCGCGCGGCCTGGGCCGTCACCGCACAGGTATTGAGGACGATCACCTGTGCCTCTTCAGGGACAGGGACAATCCGATGTCCAGCACTGCTGAGACGGTTGGCCAGTGTATTATTTTCGCTGAAATTGAGCCGACAACCCAGTTGGTCAAGAAATACGCGCATATGCTTCCGAATATTCTGCTTCCATTTTGTACGAACTGGTTCAGAATTGGCCGGAACAGCATAGCACAGAACGTCTTGATGAATCAATATCAGGATGCAAAGATCTGATCAGTATGCAAGGAGGCACAGGAATCAAAGCAGTATACAATCTCCTGCTGGATTTCTTTACGCAAGAGAATTGAGCTAATTTACGCCTCAATTTGTACCCGGGCATAGCGTTCAAACAGATAAGAGAGCGGCTGGTCAGTAAAGATAGCGTTGTGATCCAGCGGTGAATGCGCGGGAAATTCGTTCTGGCAATCTGCACTGTATAGAAGCGGACCGGGCGACTTCAGCCATGCTTTCTGATAGATCATCGCGATCATATGTCGCACATGATCCGAGTGGTTGGGCATGCCCCGATGCCACAGGCGCATATCCCGGATGAGAAGGCTGCCTTTGGGCGTATTGGCCCGCCGCGGCGGTACAATCTGCTGGCGCCGGGCTTCGGTGGCCGGGTCGATGCGTCGCTGCCCACTCACCAGCAGATGTGTGCCCGGCCACAGCTCCATGGCCCCATTCTCCGCGTTCACATCCACCAGACAGACGTTGATCACAACTGAAACCACTGGGTGAGGCTCCTTCATGCCCGCAAAGAGATGCGGTCCATCCATGTGAAGAGGCTGAAGGCCACTGCCGGGGCAGTTACAATTGCCATTATAGTAACGGTTGTACATGCCATCGCCGAGGAGGGTGTGCGCCACTTGCACAGCGAACGGATTGGCTACGACATCCCGGAAGACATAGGGAGCACAGGGAGGTGGCCCTTGTTGCAGATGTCCTTCAACCCGCCCAGCCCCACCCCATCTCCTGGCATTGATCAGAATTTGCGAGTCGGCCTCCATGCGTTCATGGATGATATCCAGATGGGCCGGGTCAATGACATTCGCTAAGATGACATAACCATCTTGGCGCACGGCCCGCAGAGCCTGCGCTAGATGTGTGTCTATCAGCCGCTCCGCCTTCTGTTCTGCTGGTGTGACCGAAATCTCCATTGGTATAGCCTCCTCAGATCGGGTATACTCTGGCTATGAAACTATCTCTCTCGGCCCGGGTTGCCGAAAGCTTCAGCAACAAACGGGTGACCGCCCTCCCTCTGACAGACCTGGCCCGCCTTGCGGCTGACGCCGGCTATGACGCGCTGTGTATGCGGCCAGCGGTTGTAGGTGTCCACAGCCCGGCCGGGACAGCCGAACAGGTACGGCGTATTGCGGATAGCCACGGCCTCGCCATCTCCATGGTCACTGCAGATTTCGCCGTGCCGGAAAACAGTGCCGAGGGACCAGGCAGCCTACGACACATCACGCCTTCATTGGATCTGGCCGACACCCTAGGCGCGAACCTGATCCGCATCTGCATGAAATCGGAAGAGGACATTCCTCACGCTCAAAAAGCTGCGGACGAGGCCCAAGAGCGCGGCTTACGCTTGGCCCACCAGAGCCATACCCGCAGCCTCTTTGAGACAGTTGAGGGATCGCTAGCGGTGCTCCAAGCGGTAAAGCGGCCCAATTTCGGCATCATCTACGAGCCGGCCAATCTGGCCCTGTGTGGCCAAGAATACGGCGAGCCCACTTTGCGCCTCTTGCATCCCTATCTGTTCAATGTATACCTGCAGAACCATGCACCGGACCCGGAGGGCCTTAAGCCCATGGACACCTGGACACAGGGTCGGGTGATGTCTACTCTGCGCCCGCTCAACGCGCCCGGCGGCATCGACTTCAATCGCGTCTTCGCGGGCCTACAGGCCATAGGGTATGATGGTTATGTGACAATGCACCAGGCCTTTGGTGGGGATCTACCGCCGCCGGAAGCAACGAAGCAGACCGCAGAGTTCCTGCGAAGCAAGAGTACCGAATCCGCATGACAGGCTGTGCTATTTCCACATTGATTCACATGGAGTATCATGACTCTTGCACCTCCACCACTTTTCTTGTGCGGGCTGATTCCAAGGCCGCGTCGTAGACCCGCATAAGCCGCAGCATTTGGGCCGCTGTTACAGCCAGTTCTCCATCCTGCTTGAGTACATCTGCAATGTTGCGGTAATAGCTTTTCCAACTGCCCCGCACGCTCTCGATCACCCGTTCCCTATGGCTCATACCATTGACGAGCGTAATGATTCGTGCTCGCGCAGCGGCCTCCTCCGTCGCAGCGTCAATATTACCTGCTTTCATGGCCTTCTCTTGGGGGTCGATGCCGTATTTGATCAACCCACCGCGATCGCCGAGGATGTACCAGCGGGGTTTATTGATGGCAGCGAGATTGCCGATTTCAATGTTATAGGTTACACGGTTGGCAAAATACAGAAGCAGCCGAGCATAGTTCTCAATATCACTGTCCCAGCCATCCAGACGTTTGACATCGCAGAAGACGCTCTCCAGCGGCCCATCCACCAGCAACAGGGCCTGGTCGATGAAATGGGCTGGCCAGTCGAAAAGGATGCCGCCGCTCTCTTGCGCGGACGCCCGCCAGCCTTGGGGGGCACCATAACGCAGTATGGCCGCTTCAAACAGATACGGCCTGCCTATCAACCCATCGCCTAACACCTTCTGCACCGTCAGGAAGTCCCAATCCCAACGCCGATTGTGAAAGACGGACAGGATGCGGCCATTGTGCTCTGCTACCTCAAGAATCTCTTGCGCTTCCTGTGCATTCATGCACATAACTTTGTCAATCACCACATGCTTGCCAGCCTTGAGAGCCTGAATTGCCAGAGCTTTGTGGGTATGGTGGGGTGTTGCCAAGACGACTAGCTCCACCTGATCATCCTGTAGCAGTCCGTCTAGGCTGCCATAGATTCTAGCGTGCGGGTAGTCGTACTGAGCAGCAGCCTGGGCGTTGGGATTGCGGGTGGAGATCGCGGCTAGATGCAGCCCCGGCTCTAGGCTGATCAGGTAGGCATGGAAATATTTGCCTGCAGTTCCATATCCCACAACGGCTGTCTGAATCATCAACGTATCCCCTTTCAGTTTGGTGTTTGATATATTGTATCATGGGGATGAACCGAAAAACCAGCACGAGAGATCGACCACATTCTCTCGCCGCCGTTATCGCTATCCCTACCTTCTACTTTGTCCTCTACGCATCTTCTGCTATGATTAAGCAATGGCTCGTTGTTTCAATCTATTGTAAGCTGAAACGACCCTTTAGGGTCCGGCACTATCCATTCGCATGGATGTTTCCCTTCTCTGGTATCTAATCGCTGGTGGCCTTGCCTTCCTCCTGCCGGGCGGATTGGTCCTCGTTGCCGCATCTGGGCTGCGTCCTCAACGGGCATGGGATGCCGCGCTTGGTGGCTTGGCTGCCTTCTGTTTTGCCGCGCTCGGGTACTGGGCTGTTGGCTTCGCCCTCCAATTTGGGGGCATCGGCGTTGTCTACTACAATCACGCGGAGCTGCTGGATCTGGCGCGAGGGTGGAGTCCGTTGCCGGACGGTTGGGGGCATGGCTGGGTCGTGGCCGGGCTAGAGGGTTGGTTCCTGAGTGGGGCCGCGGAGACGCCCACTGCATTGGCCCTCTTTCTGGCGCACATTCCTTGGGCCGTCACTGCTGCGCTCTTACCTGTGTTGGCGTTACGAGGACGAGCCCCCGCGTTGGCGACGATGCTGATCGCGCTCCTGAGCGGCGGCCTTATCTACCCTCTGGCAGGGAATTGGGTCCAAGGGGGCGGCTGGCTGGCTGCCTTGGGCCGCAATCTGAGCCTCGGGCATGGCATGGTCGATTTCGGTGGCGCGGGCAGTGTTTTTCTCGTGTCTGCTGCCGTGTCATTCGCCGCCTTGCTAGTATGGCTACCGCCACGCGAACCGCAAAGCCTGGCCGACCCCGCCTTGCCCCCTGTCCATTTGCCTATGCTGGCAGTGATAGGCGCACTGCTTCTCCTAACCGGCGTGTTGGGCTGGATGTGGGCCAGCCCCATTCAGCAGTTAAGCCTGAACCCATTTACCGCTCTGCGGGCCAGCGTCAATGGCCTGTTCTACGCGGCCAGCGGTGTGCTGATTCCCCTCTTGTACACTTGGTTTGTCACCGGGAAAAGCGATCCGGCCATGAGCGCACGAGGTCTGGGGGCCGGGCTCATTGCCGGGCTGGCCGCGGGCCCATTTCCGAGTCACTTGGGCGCGCTGCTGACCGGTCTGCTGGCCGGGGGCAGCGTTCCGTTTATGACCTTTATCCTCAACCGAGTCTTTCGTCTGAACGATAGTAGTGGGGTCGTCGCGACTGCTGGCTTGCCGGCCGTCATCGGCTTGTTCTGTGTGGGCATTTTCGCCGATGGCGCGGCCGGGGCCGGTTGGCAGCAGACCGGCATCGGCACCTATTTGGGCGTCTCCGGACAAGGTGTTACAGGGCTGTTGGCCGCGGGGAACTTTCAGGTGGACTTCCCCGGCCAGCTCCAAGCACAGATCATCGGCATTGTGTGCTTGGTTTTATGGGGATTCGTCACAGGTAGCCTGATCTGCGTACCGGTCGCTGCGCTGTTCCATGCCATAGAACGGACTGTGCCGGACGCATATCCACCGTATTTACGGGAACCGCTAACGCCCGATGCAGCCGACGACCAGCGAAACGGCGACGAATTGCAGACCCCAGCTAGAAGTGATAACGTCACTCCGGTGGCAAGTGACTAGGTTCTATGATCTCCAATCCATTTTGCCTCAAGAGATTGAATCTGTTTTAATCCAGAACATCCGAATCCAGTTCCGCCCCCAACGAAAAGCGGGCTAAGGTCGAGTATTGTGAACCACCTTGTCCCACAATGCTGCGGATGTGGCACAACTCCCGCACGGTCCAATCCGTCAAAGGCTGGGCCGTTTCTTTTTCTGTGGCGGCCCGGCGCAATTGCGCTGCTGCGCGGCGCAGCAGCGCAGGCGATGTCCCGCGCACACTACGGGCCAGAGTGATATGGGGTGAATACTGTTTCTTTTGCGCGGCAAAACCGATCTGTTGAGCCAGCGTTTCGATCTCCGCTTGGAGAGTCTGTAAAGCCAAAGTTTCTCCGCTGATCCCCATCCAGAGTACTCGCAGTTTGTTCCACGAGGCAAAGCATCCGAGCTTGGAGAATGCGAGTGTGAACGGCTTCTGCTCTGCGGCCATTGCGGCCAGCCTTGCCTGGATTTGCCGACGCTGGGCGTCTTCTGTCGTCCCTAAAAAGCGGAGGGTGAGATGCAGATTTTCTGTGTTTGTCCAACGCAAAACCCGTGGCACATTGTTTGCCGCTGTAGCGGTGGCGCAAGATTGCAGCCGCGCCTGCAGATACTGCTGTTCCATTCGTAGCCGCTGTTTCAAGCTAGGAGGGATTTCAATAGCGATAAATGTACGCATAGGACAGTAGGGATTGAGCGCAGGGGCGGTCCATTTCACGACACTGGGGGGCTAGGCGCAGGGCAGTCAACGCAAGAGCACCTTTAGGTCGGCGACCAAGTCCTCGGCAGTTACATCTGCCTGGAAGAGAGCCTGCCAGTTGCCGTCCCTGTTGATAAAATAGACGCGGGAAGTGTGATCGACGAAATAGAATTCGTCAGATGTGCTCTGGCCTTCCTGTACACCGGTATAGAGGCCATAGGCCGGCTTGAGTATCTCCAGATCTTTCGCTGAGACCCGGACTCCATAGAAATTCGGGTGAAATGCTTGGACGTATGGCTGCAGCCGGGCGAGATGGTCGCGCTGGGGGTCAACGGAGACGAAGACCACCTGAAGATCTGCAGCCAGATCCGGCATGTCCCGCTCCAATGTGCGTTTGGCTGTAGCCAGTTCCGTCAACGTCAGCGGGCAGATATCCGGGCAGAACGTATAGCCGAAGAACAGGAGAACTGCCGTGCCTTTCAGGTCCGCTAAGTCGAAGGGCACTCCATCATAATTTTCCCCGTAAATCAATGCTGCTGGCCGAGGATCTGCAAACACGGTGCCCGTAAACACATGACGCCCGCAAGCATTGAGAAGAAATAGCAGTATGAGCAGAAAAACGATTTTCGCGTCTGCGCCACTTGAGCGGAGGCCCGGCCCGACCGTTCCGAACCGGTCTCGTCTACAGTACCTAGTTCTCTGCATTGTCTAGGCAGTTGGCAAGGATATGTTCGGTAATCTGGCGAATCTCCCCCACTGTCTGGTCGGTCAGGTCATCCTGATACCAACACCGCATCAGATGGATCAAATCTGCCATCAACCCTGTTTTGCCATCCCATAGCTGCGCTGGTGTGGCAAAACAAAGACCGCTGTTTGATGCTCGCCTCTGTAGCGGCAATGTGGGCTCCACCTCGTCATGCGGAAGTTCTTGGTACTGAGGATGAGCGGCCAGCCAAGCATCCAAGTGCTCCTCCGCAGCCTGCGGGCGCGGCCCCCACTGGGCGACCCGCTGCCAGTCCTCATCCAAAATGAACAGAAGCGGCATATCCCTCTCGGTGGTCTCATTCTCTAGCAGCCCGTCCAACGCGTTGAAATCGATGTCCTGGGTGAGAATACGCAGATCAATGCGGGGGGAACAGTCAGCGATGCGCTGTAGAATGGGCAACACCATAAAAACGTCCGGCGTCTCTTCTGTAGCTAGACAGAGGAAATACAACCAGGTGGGCAGCTCTGCAAAGAAGAGCTGATCCTCCGCCTGCAAGCGCACTTCCTGTATCCGTTGCTGCAAAAACAGCCGGCTATCCGGCTCTAACTGTTGACTGAATTCAGCCACTGTGTAACTGAAAATAAACTTCAGAATTGATTCGCTAAAGTCTGTACGCATCACGAGTATACCCAGGTAGTTTGTTGCCATGGCATGCAAGGATTCATGTTGCCAACCCACAAAGCATAGTGTAGCAAACAAACGTAATTATCACGCAGCAGTTGCTCAAGGCCAAACAGTTGTTGTGCGAAAGAGAAGCTTCCAATATCGTCTAAAAATTGACGCAAGGCCTTACCCATGCTAAGATTTTATTCGGTAACTATGCCATACTACATTGTACAGGGCAGCATGGGACGACAATCTGCGCGTCGTTGTGTCCTTTTGAGATACTTGGACTTCAACACCAGTGGTGTTTCACATACTGATACAATCAGGAGTAGATCTTTGATGAGCAACCCGCTATCGCAGGAACTGAAGACGGATGAGGCCTTTCTTGCCTGGATCGACCAGCCCGACCCCCGCCAGCTTCTACGCGAGAGTGATCCCGATATCTTTCAAACGATTGAATTGGAACGGCAGCGTCAAACCAATGGTATTGAACTGATCGCCAGTGAAAATTACGTATTCCCTGAGGTATTGGCTGCGGCAGGCAGTGTACTGACGAATAAATACGCGGAAGGCTATCCAGGACAGCGCTATTACGGCGGCTGCGAGTATGTAGACATTGCCGAGAAAATCGCAATCGAACGGGCGCAGGCCCTCTTCGGTGCCGAACATGCCAATGTACAGCCCCACTCCGGTGCCCAGGCCAATGCCGCTGTCTATATGGCCCTGCTGCAACCTCACGACACTGTGCTGGCAATGAAACTAGACCATGGCGGCCACCTGAGTCACGGCTTCCATCTGAACAGTTCCGGACACTACTACAACTTCGTACATTACGGTCTCAATCCACAAACGGAACAGATCGACTATGACATCATCCGGCAGATGGCCGCGGAACACCAGCCCAAACTCCTGCTGGTGGGGGCCAGTGCCTATCCCCGCCATTTCGACTACGCCATCTTACGTGAGATCGCCGATGAAGCCGGTTGTTTACTGATGATGGACATGGCCCATGTGGCCGGTCTAGTCGTCACCGGGCTGCACCCAGACCCGGTCCCCTATTGTGATGTGGTGACAACGACCACCCACAAGACCCTGCGCGGCCCCCGGGGCGGGTTGATCCTCTGCAAACAGGCGTATGCGAAGGCCATCAACCGGGCAGTCTTCCCCGGCATACAGGGTGGGCCATTACTGCATATCATTGCAGCCAAGGCCGTTGCTTTCAAACTGGCTATGGAGACGTCCTTCACAGCCTATCAACAACAAGTGCTGGACAACGCACGGGTGCTGGGCGATACCTTGCAGCAAGAGGGGCTGCGGGTCGTCTCCGGCGGCACGGACAATCATCTGCTTCTGGTCGATCTGAACAGCCTAGGCGAGCAAGATATCAGCGGCAAGCTGGTTGAGTTGGCCTTGGACAACGCGGCCATTCACTGCAACAAAAATATGATCCCCTTTGACCCGCGCAAGGCGATGGTGAGCAGCGGCATCCGTCTGGGCAGTCCGGCAGCGACCACCCGTGGGATGAAAGAGGCCCAGTTTGAACGGGTCGGTCGTTGGATTGCGTCGATTGCCCACAGCCCGAAAGACACGGCCCTACAGGAGATCGTGCGGGAACAGGTGATGACAATGGTACGGGACTTCCCTGTACCGGCGTAGAAATCTCGATGGCCTGTAGCCAGTGGCCAATAACTGGTAGGAAAAAAGGGGGCGGCTGTGGCTGCGAAGGTCAAAACCCGATATGTCTGTTCCGAATGCGGCAGCACACAGATGAAATGGATGGGCAAATGTCCAGACTGCGGCCAATGGAACACGCTGGAAGAGACCCGCACGAGCCCGCGCGCTGGCGGCTCTGGGGCACGCAGCGGGCTATTTGACGCGCCGGCCCCCCTAGCATTGCCCGACATCCCCAATGATCCATCCCGCCGCATCATCTTGGCAGATAGAGAACTGAACCGAGTCTTGGGTGGTGGCATCGTGCCCGGTGCGGGGATTCTGGTCGGCGGCGATCCAGGCATCGGCAAGAGCACGCTGCTCATGCAGACCGCGGCCGAGGTAGCCCATCAAGTCGGTCAGGTCCTGTACGTCAGCGCAGAGGAGAGCGCGTATCAGATCGGGCAGCGCGCATCCCGTTTAGGGGTTGAGGAGAAGCGGCTGTTCATTCTAGCCGACACGATTCTTGAGCAGATTCTAGAACACATCGGTCAGATGAAACCGGCCCTGGTGATCATTGATTCTGTACAGGCCATCCATAGTGACGCCAACACCAGTGCCGCGGGCGCAATTTCCCAGGTGCGAGATTGCACTGCCCGCCTGTTGCGACAGGCCAAACAGCTCAACATTCCGCTGTTCCTCGTCGGCCATATGACAAAAGAGGGGTCTATCGCCGGCCCTCGGGTGCTGGAGCATATGGTGGATGCCGTGCTCCAATTGGAAGGCGAACGCTTCCATGCCTACCGGCTGCTACGCTCAGTGAAAAACCGCTTCGGTAGTACCAATGAAGTGGGCGTTTTTGAGATGACAGAGAAGGGGATGGAGCCAGTTGCGAACCCCTCAGAGCTTTTCCTAGCGGAGCGGCTTCCCAATGCGGCCGGCAGTGCCATCGCCGTGCCCTTAGAGGGCAGCCGGCCTCTGCTTGTTGAAGTGCAGGCCTTGGCCAGTGCCACTGCATTCAGCCAACCCCGGCGCACAGGGAATGGTGTAGACTTCAACCGGCTGCTCTTGGTGACAGCTGTGCTCAGCAAGCGCATGGGATTTAACTTGAGCACCCAAGACATCTTCGTAAATGTAATCGGTGGCATGCGGGTAGGGGAGCCGGCCGCAGACCTCGCAATTGCCTCAGCCATTACCAGCAGCTATCGCAATGTACCAGTGACCGCGGATGTAGCGATTTTGGGCGAAATCGGTCTGAGTGGCGAACTACGCAGCGTCAGTCAGTTGCCCCGCCGCCTACGGGAAGCCGCGAAACTCGGCTTTTCCCGTGCAATCATACCCCACTATGCGCGCAAGCAGCACAAGCAAGCCGACATCCCCCCTGAAATCGAAACCATTGGCGTGCGTACGGTTACCGATGCCCTAGACGCAGCCCTAGTGAAGTGAAACACCAAAGCTCAGAGGATCCTGCCATTTTTGCAATGATGAATCGTGATAGAAAAATCGAATGTCCAGAAGACGGAGAACCCGAATGTCTAAACTCAGCAAAGTCGATAGGTACCAACAGTTTCTGCGGGATCTGTTTCACAGCGACGATGGGGACCTGACCCGTTTGCAGATGGAGGCAGAGGCGGCCGGCTTGCCGGCCATCAGCATTGGCCCAGAGCAGGGCAAATTCTTACAACTGTTGGTGCAGCTAACCGCTGCCAGAAAGGTGCTGGAGATCGGTGTACTCGGTGGTTACAGCGGGGCATGGATCGCCCGGGCCTTGCCGGCGGGCGGCAAATTGATCGGCCTGGAGCTGGAACAAAAGCACGCAGATTTTGCCCGGCGTCAATGGCAGAATATGGGGCTGGCCGACAAGATAGAGATACGGGTCGGGCCGGCCTTAGAAACCCTACCCGGCCTGGCTGACGAGGCACCCTTTGACCTCATTTTTATTGACGCGGACAAAAACAACTACCCTGTATATCTGGAATATGCGCTCCGCTACAGCCGACCGGGCACTGTCATTCTAGGCGATAATGTACGTATGGGTGGAAGTCTTGTCAATCCTGACCGCCAAGACTCCGATTGGGTACAAGGCATGCATACATTCGCCCAGAATCTCAGCAGAGACGAACGGCTCACCAGCACAGTAGTCCCCTACCCGGATGGGCTGGCCATGGCAGTGGTGAGGCCAGCTACTGGTAACTGCAGTATAGAATGAACTGAGGCCGTTCTCGTCGCCAAACAGTTCATCCTCCGTTCCTTATACCCGCAGATCTCCATGAACACATCAATTCTTTATTGCATTGTTCTGATGCCTGTCCTTCTCAACGCCTGCACGTTCTCCCCTCCATCGCTCCCGCATACGCCTGTAGAGGGCAACTGGCGGCTCACTTGGAGCGACGAATTTCATGGCCCTGAGATCAACCCGGCCAACTGGATTTTTGACATCGGTGGCAGTGGTTGGGGCAACGAAGAGTGGCAATTTTACACGGATCTGCCCGGCAACGCCCGTATTGAAAAGGGCATGCTCGTCATTGAAGCCAAAGAGGAGAGATTCGGTTCGCGCAGCTACACGTCCGCCCGGCTCAAAACTCAGGGCCTTCAAGAGTTCCGGTATGGTCTCATTGAAGCGCGTATCCGTATCCCTCGTGGGCAAGGCATTTGGCCTGCTTTCTGGGCATTGGGCGCGAACATTGAGGAAGTACGCTGGCCTTATTGCGGCGAAATCGACATTATGGAAAACATCGGCCGGGAGCCACGCACGATCCATGGGAGCGTCCATGGGCCGGGCTATGCCGGCGGCAACAGCAACAGCGGCGGCTATACCTTTGCGGATGCGGCCGTGGCCGACACCTTCCACATCTTCGCCATCGTCTGGGAGCCGGAGCAGATTCGCTGGTATGTGGACGGTATCCACTACCACACGGTCATACCCAGCCACAGTGAATGGGTCTTCGACCAGCCCTTCTTCCTCATCTTGAACGTGGCAGTCGGTGGCCGCTGGCCCGGCTATCCTGATGATTCCACGGCATTTCCCCAGCAGATGTTCATCGACTGGGTGCGGGTTTATCATACCAGTGATCGGTGACCTCAACACCGACCATCCTCGGCATTAGGATTTAAGGCCCCTACAGTTTGTGATTTATCTGATCCGCACTTCTCTGTTATAATCGTGGCCAGTAAATCGCAATTTCAGGCATCTGCAATTCGGAGAAAAATATGATCGCATCCAGTATCGTCAGGGCTGCTGTATTGGGGGTGTTGTTCTTCTGCCTCGTCGCTTGCACATCTGGCCCTCCCGCATCACCAGCAATCACCAACACACCTCTTACAGGCACGGCTATACCGACCCAAGCCACGGAGTGGCCGAACATTGCGCTGGTTCAGATATTTTCCGGGCTGAATAAGCCTGTAGACCTCGCCCACGCGCAAGACAGCTCTGGGCGGCTGTATGTCGTAGAACAGGAGGGCCTGATTCAGATGTTTGAGAATGGTGTCAGAAGCCAGATGCCATTTCTGGACATCCGCGAGCGGGTGATGTGTTGCGGCGAACGGGGGTTGTTGGGCATTGCCTTTCCAGCGGACTTCGTCAGCAGCCGCCAGGTGTACGCCAACTATACGACCACTGCCCCCGGCAGCCTGCATACCCGTGTCTCTCGCTTCAGCCTACACCGCGACATGCATCAGGTAGACCCGGATTCGGAAGAGATCCTTCTCCAGATCCCGCAGCCTTTTAGCAATCATAACGGCGGCCAGATCGTCTTCGGGCCCAAAGGCAATTTGTGGGTAGGAATGGGGGACGGGGGCAGCGGTGGTGATCCCCAGAATAATGGACAAAAAGGCCAGACACTCCTGGGCAAACTCCTACGCATCAATGTAACTTCCTCCACAGAGACACTGTACACAATCCCTGCGGACAATCCTTTCGTCGGCAATGACGAATTTCTGGATGAAATCTGGGCCTACGGCTTACGTAACCCCTGGCGTTTCTCCTTCGACCGCCAGACCGGTGATCTCTACATCGCTGATGTCGGGCAAAACGCTTGGGAGGAGGTCAACTTTCAGCCTGCCAGCAGCCCTGGGGGCGAAAACTATGGCTGGCGTTTCACGGAAGGGACCTACTGCTTCCAGCCCCCTACCGACTGCCCGGCCGCTGGTCTTACTCTGCCGGTGGCAGAGTACGGTCGTGACAGTGGCCTATCCATCACAGGAGGATTCGTCTTCCGGGGGAATCAGCCATCGTTACAGGGCATCTACATGTACGCAGATTACGTCACCGGGCGCATTTGGGGGCTCCGACAGGTCAATGATTCATGGGAAACCAAATTGCTTTTGGACACGTCCCACAACATCAGCAGCTTCGGTGAAGACGAAGCGGGCAATCTGTATGTCGTCGCCCATGGTGGTACGATTCTACAGATTCAGGTTGTGGACGAAGAGTGAATCTCATTCATCACCCTTGCACATGAGCCAACAACAGATACGCTGCGGGAGATCCAAACGTTCCACAGCGTATCTGTTCCTCCGCTTCAGCGTACAAGGAGTGGGCCAAGAGGCCGTCCACCTAGCAGATGGAAATGAGTATGCAAGACTTCCTGATTGCCATCTGCCCCGATATTTGTGATGAAGCGCCAGCCGCTTTCATGGATGCCTTCTTGCGCGGCGATCTGCCCTGCCGCCTGTACGATACGCCCCATCACCGTTGCTTGTTCCTCGCCCATCTCTCCTAAGCTGCCGAAATGCTGATTGGGAACAATCAGCACATGGACTGGGGCCTGAGGCGCAATGTCCCGGAAGGCTGTCACCAGTTCGTCCTGATAGAGCTGGTCCGAGGGGATCTCCCCCTTTATGATTTTACAAAAAATGCAGTCATTGTTCACGGATTTCCTCGTTTCATCCAATCACAATATTCACCAACTTATCCGGCACGACGATGACCTGGCGGACCTGCTTGCCACTGGTCCAGCGCTGCACATTTGCCGAAGCTAGGGCCAGGGTCTCCACTGTCTCTCTTGCTGTGCCCGGGGCCATCTGCAGCTTATCCCGCACCCGGCCATTGACCTGCACGACAACGGTCACTTCCTCTTCTTTGGCCTTCTCCGCATCGGCCTGGGGCCAAGCCTGCAGGTGAATACTCCGAGATGCCCCATTGATGTTCTCCACACGCTGCCACAGTTCCTCGCTGATGTGGGGGAAGATCGGGGCCATCAACAACAATAAAGTGCGGACTGCCTGCTGCCAAGCCGCAGATCTGTTTGGCTCGTCGTTGGGGACAGCGGCATCAAACGTATCCTTTGCCTTGATCAGATAGTTATTGAACTCCATCAGCGCGGCAATGGCGGTGTTAAAACGAAAGCCGCTGAGGTCTTCCGTCACCTTCAGGGTCGTCTGGTGCATCTTACGCTCCAGGTGGCGTACATCCTCAGCGGTCGGGGCTGCTTCCACATTCGCCGCCTTTGGCTCGTCAACAACGACACTCCACACCCGGTATAGAAAGCGGGTCATCCCTTCCATAGCCCTGGGGTCCCACGGCCCGCCCTGATCCCACGGGCCGATGAACATCAGATAGCCCCGTACTGTGTCCGCGCCGTATCTGTCCACATATTCATCTGGGTTGACCACATTCCCCCGGCTTTTGGACATCCTCTCTCCATCCGGACCCAGAATTATCCCCTGATTGAACAGGCGCAGCATAGGCTCATCAAAGGCCACAATGCCCATATCCTGCATGGCCTTCGTAAAGAAACGGGTATATAGCAGGTGCATTGTGGCATGTTCAACGCCGCCGGTGTACTGATCAACCGGCAGCCAGTATTCCCCTCGTGTTTTGCCCCAAGGGATATCCTGCGCGGCCAGCGGCTCTCCCGCCTTGTGATAGGGATCCACATACGCGTACTGATACCAACTGGAGCACATAAAGGTGTCCATGGTGTCCGTTTCCCGCTCGGCGTCACCATCACAACGCGGGCACATCACATAGCGGAAGCCTTCATGATAGTTTAGCGGGCTTTCGCCGGTGGGCTTGAACTGCGCGTCGTCGGGCAGACGCACGGGCAGGTCGGTGTACGGAACCGGCACAGTGCCACATGTTTCACAATGGATCATGGGAATCGGCGCGCCCCACATGCGTTGACGGCTGATCAGCCAATCTCGCAGTCGATAGTTGACTGCACCCTTGCCTTTGTTGTTTTCCTCCAACCAGTCGATGGCTGCTCTGACGCTTGCGCCCTTGCCTACGGGCACACCATTCAGCGGCCCGGAGTTGACCATCACCCCTGGGCCGGGCCAGGCTGATTCCAAGTCGTCAGCGGTGCGAACGTGGCCTATTTCTGCATCATCGGGCGGCTGTACGACGAGGCGAATCGGCAGCTCGTACTTCTTGGCGAACGCAAAGTCGCGCTGGTCATGGCCGGGTACGGCCATAATGGCACCGGTGCCATAGCCCATCATCACGTAGTCGGCGACCCATACCGGAATTCGCTGGTCGTTTACCGGATTCACAGCATAGCCACCGCTGAAGACGCCGGTTTTTTCTTTATCTTCGGCGGTACGTGCGATCTCATCCAAGCGGCTCGCCTGCTCTACATACGCCTCCACTATGCTACGCTGCTCATCGGTTGTAATCTCTGCCACCAGCGGATGCTCCGGGGCCAGTACCATAAAGGTCGCGCCCCACAGGGTATCTGGGCGGGTCGTAAAGATCTTGATGGCAGCCCCGGTTTCTGTTGTAAATGTCACCTCAGCCCCGTGGCTACGCCCGATCCAGTTGGTCTGCATCACCTTGACAGGCTGCGGCCAGTCGATCTCGTCCAAAGCATCCAGCAACTCGGCAGCATAGTTGGTGATGCGGAACTTCCACTGATTCAGGTTTTTCTTGATGACCGGCGTGTCACAACGTTCACAGTGGCGACCCTCACCCGACACCTGTTCTCGAGCCAGTGTGGTGTTGCAATTGGGGCACCAGTCCACCGGCGCGAACTCTCTGTAGGCCAGCCCTTTGTCGTACAGTTTGAGGAAGAACCACTGGGACCATTTGTAATACTCGGGATCGCAGGTGATGGCCTCCCGGTCCCAAGCCCACATGGCACCCATGCGACGCAACTGTCCCCGCATCCGTTCGATGTTCTTATAGGTCCATTCTTTGGGATGAACGTTATTTTTGATGGCCGCGTTCTCGGCCGGCAGGCCAAAGGCATCAAAGCCAATGGGGAAGAACACATTGTAGCCATTCATACGGCGGAAGCGCGCGGCCGCATCACTAGGCGTCATGGCATACCAATGGCCTGTATGCAGATCACCGGAGGTATAGGGCAGCATGGTTAGCGCATACCATTTCGGCCTGTCCGGATCTTCAACAGTATCGTGCAGTCCCTGGTCCTCCCAATGTTCCTGCCATTTTGCCTCGATCTCTTTGTGCATGTATCTGTCAGACATCATGATCTCCTAAATCATGGCGGATGGTTTCTTTTGCAATGGCTGTTCAGGCAAGAGGCTGAAAACAGTAAAGACGTGACACATGAAAATTCTGTGTGCGTCTTTACGCATCACGTTCCATGTCCCACGTCTTTGATTGCGCCCGCTCTGGCACAGGGAAGGCAGCATCATACACTCCCCTGGCGCGGGCTATCTAAGCGCGATAACTCCACCGACAGCGAAACCGCCGCTCGTAGAAGAAATGGAGATTCGGGTCCAACGCGCTAAGTTTTGCATGATAGATTGCAGTATAACAGACATGGGGATTGTGTGCAAGAACGTTCTTTCTCATTGCCAGACATGGAGCGGAATCGTACAGTTTCGATCAGGACACAATGGGATTGCGTATCAGGGGTTCAATTTCCCCTTGACTTCTGACCCATTCGCGGTTTTGACAAAAAATCCTGGCCTATGCTACTCTATTGTAGTAGAAGTTCTTGCAGTTCGCATACGAAGCGGCTGACGAGTTGAAATCTGAACCATCAATACTAAAGTAAGAAACGAAACCCCTCTGGAGTGTTCCAAGGGGTTTCTTGTTAGAAAATGGAGTATTTTCATGCGTACTGTCTACTGGCAGGACGGAAAAGTAAAGATGATCGATCAGCGGCTGCTGCCCGGCGAGGAAGTGATCGCTGAATTTCCGACGGTTCCAGAAGTCGCGCGCAGCATCAAAGAAATGTACGTGCGCGGCGCGCCAGCTATCGGCGCGACCGCCGCTTATGGCATGGCCTTGGCCGCACAAAACAGCCCAGCCACAACTCGGGACCGCCTGCTGCATGACCTACGCCAAGCAAAAGAAACCCTCGACGCAGCCCGGCCCACTGCTGTCAATTTGAGCTGGGCCACCCATCGTCTGCTGGACCTAGCTGAATGCACCATTTTAGACAATGTGGACGGTCTACGCAGCGCGCTGCTGGCGGAGGCCGAAGCCCTAGCCGCCGAGGACGTAGAGATCAACCGACGCATGGGCTTCAACGGCGCGGCTGTCGTGCCGGACGGGGCCAATCTCCTCCATCATTGCAACACTGGCTCATTGGCGACAGTAGATTTCGGTACAGCTCTTGGGGTCATTTATGCCTGTCAAGAGCAGGGCAAGAAGATCCACGTCTGGGTGGACGAGACCCGTCCTCGCTTGCAGGGAGCCCGGCTCACAGCTTGGGAGTTGATGCGGGCGGAGGTGCCCATGCACCTAATCGCCGATAATGCCGCCGGCCATCTGATGCACAACAAGCAGGTGGATATCGTCATCTTCGGCGCGGACCGGGTGGCGGCCAATGGTGATGTAGCCAACAAAATCGGCACATACAAAATCGCGGTGGTTGCCAAGGAAAACGGCATTCCCGTTTACTGCGTCGCGCCGACCAGCAGCGTTGATCTGAGCCTGCCCGATGGGGCTCAGATCCCCATTGAAGAGCGCGCTCCACAAGAGGTAACGGAGATCGGGGAGCGTCCTATCGCGCCGGCCAATGTACCGGTCTACAACCCGGCCTTTGACATCACACCCCACCGTTACCTGACCGGAATCGTTACCGAAGAGGGCATCTGCTACCCGCCCTTCATCCAAAGCCTGCAGGCCGCGGTAGAACGGGGACGGACGACAGCGGCAGCGAACCGAGAGGGCCGTAAATAGCCATGAGCCAGAACCACCTTCTGCATCAGGATTTTCTTGTTCGCATTTTGTGCAGTTTGCCTCATGGCACAGTCAGTGTGCGTACAAAACGCAAAATGAAAAGATGAACAGGAGTCCCAACACTCCAGAATCAGCCCAATATCCTGTTTTACTTCCTAGCAATCCGCGAAATTCTGCTCCATTTGCCAGGGTCTGCGTATACTGCGGGGCCAGCGATGGAGTCAATGATGTATACACGCAGCAGGCGTCGGCCCTGGGCGCGGAGATCGCCCGACGGGACTACAGCCTCATCTACGGAGGTGGTACTCTAGGATTGATGGGGGCAGTCAGCCGAGCGGCTCACGCTGGTGGCGCAACGGTCCACGGCGTCATCCCCGGCCCATTGGCCCAAAAAGAGAGCAGCGGTGAGACTGTCGGCTACATCGAAATCGTTGACACCATGCACCAGCGCAAGGCTCGCATGGCCGAACTGGCCGATGTGTTCATCGCCTTGCCCGGTGGTTTCGGAACCTTAGAGGAGCTATTCGAGACGATTACGTGGATTCAGTTGGGCATCCACCGCAAACCGGTGGGTCTGCTCAATGTAGATGGCTTCTTCGATCCCCTACAGCAGCTCATCAATCACCAGATCGAACAAGGTTTTATCCGGCCCAAATATGGCAACTTGCTGGTCGTTGAAGAGGAACCTGCCCTACTCTTGGATAGTCTAGCCCGACACGAAATGCCCAGCGGAATCGTTCAATGGATTACGTCAAAACAGACGTAATGGGTGAAAGAAAGTGCAAGCATAGAGATGGCGCAAATCATTGCCTTAGGCAATCACGGCTTTTCGTCGAATCCAGAATCAGGGAAATCATGCTGGTAAAGACGGAGATCGTCGCATGAAGATGGGAGGGGGAACGCAGATGATTTTCAGGGGTGTCTATGCGTATTGTTGTTAGCGGCTCTATCGCCTACGATTATCTGATGACCTTCCCTGGCAAGTTTACCGACCAGATCATTCCCGACAAACTAGATCGGCTGAGTATCAGTTTTCTGGTGGATGAGATGGTGCGCCAACGGGGAGGGACTGCTGCCAATATCGCCTATTCCTTGAAACTCCTCGGGAGCGACCCGATTCTGCTGGGCACTGTTGGCCAGGATTTTGGCGATTATGGGGCCTGGCTGCAGGAGAACGGCATCCGCACGGATCATATCGTTGAGATCCCACACAAGTTCACCGCCAGTTTCTTTGTCAGCACGGATGAGGATCAGAATCAGATCGCCAATTTTTACAGCGGCGCGATGAGCGAAGCCCGGGAAATCTCCCTAACAGACCGAGGGCTGACCGACGCCGATGTGGTAATCATCAGCCCCAACGATCCTCAAGCCATGCTCAACTACACGGCGGAGTGCCGGGAATTCGGTATCCCTTTCGCCTACGATCCCAGCCAGCAGACTGCCCGCCTCAGTAAAAAGGAATTGCGCGCCAGTATCCCCGGTGCTAGCTGGCTGATCGTCAATGACTACGAACTGGCCGTCATTGAAGAAAAGACCGGCTGGCCAACAGATCGGATCCGCCAAGAGGTGGACACACTCATTGTAACCAAAGGCAAGGCCGGCAGCGTCATTTACCAAGGCAATAAGGAGATTCGCATTCCTGCTGTCCCACCGCAGCAGCTGGCCGAACCTACTGGCGTTGGCGATGCCTATCGAGGTGCGTTCTTCGCCGGGTATCAGGCCGGTCTAGCGCTAGATGTGTGTGGTAAAGTCGGCACCCTGTGTGCCACGTATGTACTGGAGCAGGTCGGGACGACGAACCATCGCTTTACAGTAGAAGAGTTCAGCCGGCGATATGAGCAGGTATTTGGCGAGGGCGTGGTGTTGACACCTGTGGCCACTGCAGATTGACCACGATTTTTGTACGAGTATGGACGCATTCATTCGCAGTATCCTATCAGAAGATCCTGTCTGGTCTGCCTACGCCCTTGCCAACCTGCGCCTGGATTTCGCGTCCTTTTGCCAGTGGACAGTTGCCCCGGACGCCAGCGGGCTGGTCCTCGTCTACACTGGCCTGGAGCCGCCGATTCTGCTAACTGTCGGCTCAACGGCCGGGGTCACTGCGGCCCTTGCCCGCACAGAACTGCCCGAACGCGTATATCTGAACATTCAAGAGAGGCATCTGCCGATTGTGCAGGTACACTACCCGCAGATCGACCAGCATACTGTGCTGCGTATGACCCTGCCGGCAGGGACGGAACTGCCCCCGAGTGAGCAGAGCAGCGTGCCGCTTACCCTTGCCGACGCATCCCGGCTCAAAGTACTGTACGGGTGCGGCGGTGCCTTTGCGCCGGATGCCTTTGCCACTTATCAATTGGCCGATGGCTATTTCTTTGGCGTTGAGAACCGGAACGGCGCGCTAACCGCAGCAGCCGGCACACATATCGTCAACCGGTTAGAGGGAGTGGCAGCCATTGGCAACGTCTACACGCGGCCAGACTGCCGCAGGCGAGGCTATGGGGGTGCCATCACTACTCGGATCATAGAGGCTCTGCAAGCAGATGCTGTTGACTTGATCGTCTTGAATGTTGACAGCAGCAACACTGTGGCCCGGTCCCTGTACGAAAAGTTTGGATTTGTGAACCATTGTTCATTTGTTGCAGGATGGGCAGTAAAGAGGGATCAATGGGAACCGCAGACTTGCAGCTGTCCATGAGTTTCTCATTCCTTCTTGTCTACATCAGGCCTGCTACGTCCTGATCCCAGTTTCCGAGGAGTTTCTCTACCATGACCACCGCAGTACAGGAATGTAACTACGATATCGCCGACATCAATCTGGCTGAGAAGGGTCGGTTTCGCATGCAGTGGGCTGGGCATGAAATGCCTGTGCTGGCCCTGCTGGAAGAGCGCTTCAAAAAGGAACGCCCATTTGCGGGTATGCGCCTGGCCGCGGCCATGCATGTCACAAGTGAGACAGCCATCTGATGCGGATTCTAATCGCTGGTGGGGCCGAAATCGCACTATGCGCCAGCAATCCCCTCAGCACACAGGATGATATCGCTGCAGCCCTCGTCACCTACTACGAGATGCCCGTCTATGCGATCAAAGGCGAGACAACGACCCAGTACAATAACCATCTCAATGCTGCCCTAGACATCAAACCCCATCTGACCATGGATGATGGCATGGATTTGGTGGCAATGCTACACACACACCGCAGCGATCTGCTGGCTGACATCATCGGCGGCACGGAGGAGACCACCACCGGCGTCATCCGTCTGAAGGCTATGGCTGCCCAAGGCAAGTTGGCCTTCCCGGTGATCGCGGTCAATGATGCGATGACCAAACACTTTTTCGACAACCGCTACGGGACCGGCCAAAGTACACTGGATGGCATCATCCGGGCCACCAATATGCTGATGGCCGGGAAAACCTTCGTCGTCGGCGGCTATGGTTGGTGTAGTAAAGGCATCGCCATGCGAGCCAAAGGCCTTGGGGCCAACGTCATCGTCACAGAAGTAGATCCTCTGCGGGCACTTGAAGCGGTGATGGACGGCTTCCGAGTGATGCCGATGATGGAAGCAGCCAAAGTGGGCCATATCTTCTGCTCCGCGACCGGCGACATGCACATCCTTGACGGTCATCACATGGAAGTGATGCGGGATGGTGCGGTCCTCGCCAATAGCGGCCATTTTGACGTGGAAATCAATCTGAAGGCATTAGAAGCGATGGCCAGCAAGATCACCCGCGTGCGCGACTTCCTAGACGAATACACCCTAGCGGATGGCCGTCGTATCTATGTGGCCGGCGAAGGCCGTCTGGTCAACCTGACCGCAGCCGAGGGTCATCCCAGTGCAGTGATGGACATGAGCTTCGCAAACCAGGCCCTGGCCACGGAATACCTGCTCAAGCACAGCCATGAGATGAGCGGTGAAGTGTACGATGTGCCGGAAGATATCGACCGAGAGATCGCCGCCCTGAAACTCAATGCGATGGGCATAGCGATCGATACGCTCACCCCGGCGCAGGAAACATACTTGAATGAATGGACTTTGGGGACAAGCGATTCAGATGCAGGAGTATCTTATGCGTAGTACCTTTATGTCTGCACCTTCACTACTGTTTACCAGCGAATCGGTAACAGAAGGCCACCCTGACAAAATGTGCGATCAGATCAGTGACGCGGTGGTAGATGCCTTCATGGCCCAGGATCCCCATGCTCGCATCGCCTGTGAAACCGCGGTTAAGACCGGTTTTGTCATGCTCCTCGGTGAAATCACCACCAAACCAGGTGTAACTGTCAATTATGATGAACTGGTTCGGGGTGTCGTTCAGGACATCGGCTTTGACGATAGCGAAAAGGGATTTGACAGCAATACCTGTGGCGTACAGATCGCCATCGCAGCCCAGTCACCAGATATCGCCTTGGGCGTGGACAGGGCCCAAGAGTTCAAAGAAGACACAATGGACAGCGAGGAGGACGAAATCGAGACTGTAGGGGCCGGCGATCAGGGGATGATGTTCGGATTCGCCTGTAATGAAACAGCTACCCTTATGCCACTTCCCATCTATTTAGCCCACAAACTGAGCCGACACCTGGCCGAACTCCGCAAGCAAGATATCCTGCCCTGGCTGCGCCCGGACGGCAAATCACAGGTAACAGTGGAATATGGGTACGGTCAGCCCAAACGCATACATACCGTACTCATCAGCACTCAGCATGCGCCGGAAATCGGCCATGACGAAATCCGCCGTGAAATCATCGAAAAGGGGATCAATCCCATTCTACCGGCGGCGATGGTGGACAAGGATCTGCGTATCTTTGTCAACCCCACTGGTCGTTTCGTTGTCGGTGGCCCCCTGGGAGATGCTGGGCTAACAGGCCGCAAAATTATCGTTGATACATACGGGGGCATGAGTCGTCACGGTGGCGGGGCCTTCAGTGGCAAGGACTGTACAAAGGTCGACCGCAGTGCTGCCTATGCGGCCCGCTGGGTGGCCAAGAATATCGTCGCCGGCGGGCTGGCCGACCGCTGCGAACTTCAGCTTGCCTATGCCATCGGCATAGCCCAGCCCTTGAGCGTCAATGTGGAAACCTTCGGGACCGGCACGATCAGCGATGAAAAGATCGAGAGCATCATCCAAGAACAATTTGACCTGCGCCCTGGCGCGATTATTCGGGACTTGAACCTACGCCGGCCTATCTATCGACAGACAGCTACCTACGGTCATTTCGGTCGGGACGACATCGATCTACCCTGGGAGCAGACGACAAAAGCATCAATTCTACGGCGAGAGGCCAATCTATAACACCAATGGGCCGTGGCTGTAACGACAGGGCCACGGCCCATGGCAGTCTTATTGCGGACCACTCCATGAACTGGCAGACAGACCGTCGCATCCTCCTCCGCTTTGTGGAGACGATGCCCCGCATTTTCTGGATAATTGTGGGGACATCGACCCTTTTGGCACTTATTTTACTTCTCTTCCTAGTCTGGCAGGGATATCAAGACGGGTTGCAGCGGGTCAAGGCCCAGGAACGGCAACAGATCGCAATTCTGCTACAAAATGCCACAGATCTACGGAATGAAGGATTGCGGAAAGAGGCCTTGGTTGAATACCGAAAACTCCTTGAGATCAATGCCCAGAACGAAGCTGCCCTCAATGGCATCAGCGCGCTGTTAGATGCCCCAGAGACCCCGACGCCGCTACCTACACCGAGCCCAGCACCGGTAACCGCGCCGAATCCCATCGAAATTATTTGGGCCGATGCCCAGACCCTGTACAACGCGGGGCGCTGGCAGGAAGCCATCAAGCGGATGTTGCAGATACAGGCCACCCAAGCCGATTTCCACCAAGAGGAACGAGAGGAGATGCTCTATACAGCATACGTGAGCCTAGCCATGGAAAAGAGCAATGCCGGCAACTTGGAGGAAGCAGTGCAGACCTTTGACAAAGCTCTGGCATTGCGGCCAGATGCCGTGCAAATTCAGGCAATCCGGGCTGTGACCGCCCAATACCTTGATGCTCTGACCTATCAATTCGCAAATTGGCCCAAAGCCATCGAACTGCTAGGCGATCTCTACCGGCGCAGCCCTGGTTATCGGGATGTGCGGCAACGGCTACAAGAGGCCTATATCGAATACGGCAAGTACCTCGCCCGCCAAGAAGATTGGTGTACGGCTGCCGACCAATATACCAGTGCGATTGCTGTGTTGGATGGGCCGGGATTGAAAGCCAGACTTGACGCACTGATGGTCCTATGTAAAAATCATACAACCAGTCAGGAGACTGAATGAATTTTGGTTTGTGTGAATAGTTGATTTTTCTGCGGCCATATGGTAGAATAGAATTCTAAACTTTACGGGGAGTAGCGCAGCCCGGCAGCGCACAGCGTTTGGGACGCTGGGGTCGGAGGTTCAAATCCTCTCTCCCCGACTTGCGGGTATAGCTCAATGGTAGAGTGCCGGCCTTCCAAGCCGACGATGCGGGTTCGATCCCCGCTACCCGCTCTGTTTGAATTCGATGTATCCCTCCTAGTTGCCGCGATGTTGATACAGGAGAAGTGTCGCAAACAATTTGGTCTGGATCGGTAGCTCAATGGCAGAGCAAGGAGCTCATAACTCCTGGGTTATAGGTTCGAATCCTGTCCGATCCACCTTCAGCCGCTGACGTACCGCTCAATCGTTTCTGATTTTCGACCCCATGTTACGCAGAGGGAGCAACAAAAGAACGCATCTCCTGTCCTCCCTGCCATGGAAGGCTGCAGGCGCGCAAGGCAGGGCGCGGCCAATACTGGCACTTCTGCTGGTGACCGCACCATGGGGGGGACTACTGGCATGGCTTGCCCATGTCGCTTGGTTTTTATGCGATGATGCCTTCATCAGCTTCCGCTATGCCCGTAACCTCCTCGAAGGACATGGCCTCGTCTTCAATCCCGGCGAGTACGTCGAAGGATACTCTAATTTCCTCTGGACCCTTGAACTAGCACTCCTCTGGGCTCTCTTCGACCTACGGCCCGAGTATGTGGCACCTTGGCTGTCTGTGGCTTGCACGACCGCCACCATCGCCACCATGTTGTGGTGGGTGGTCCGCACCCCAAGACTACAGGAGCGGGGGCTCGTGGCTTGGATGGCCCTGGGCCTTGTGTGTAGTAGCGCGACATTTGCCGTCTGGACTTCAGGCGGCCTTGAAACGCGCCAGTTCACCTTCTTCATCCTCCTCGGCGTGGTCTCCCTCGCGCTCTACCGACACAGCCGGTGGGGACTGCTGACCACGGCCTTGTCCCTGACAGCCGCCGCCTATACCCGTCCTGAAGGACCCCTGGTGGCAGCATGCTGTTTCGCTTGGTTCGCAATCCAGCACTTCCTCACGAACCGCCGGCTACCCTGGCGCGAACTAGGCATCCTCGTAGGACCTTTTGTCCTCCTCGTCGCTGCACACTACCTGTTCCGCTACAGCTACTACGGCGAGTGGCTACCCAATACCTACTACGCCAAGTATGTGCGCCCTTGGCACGAAGCAGGGTTCCGCTACCTAGTAGCCGCGGCCCTGGAGACAGGCCTGTACCTGTTCTTGCCCCTAGCATGTCTGGCTCTGTGGACTCGTTGGTGGTCGTATAGGGATGGGACGTATGGGCTGGTGCTCTTGTGTGTGGCTGTCCACATGGCCTATGTGATGCGGATTGGGGGAGACATGTTGGAGTATAGACCGTTGGACTTCTACTGGCCTCTGCTGGCAGTCCCCGCGGCCGAGGGTATCGTGCGGCTAGGGGCTGTGATTGCGGGTGGATTGGGGCGAATGCGACTATTTGTGCGTGGGGGGGTGATTGCAAACCCGTACCTGTGGGCACTCTTGCTGTTCGTCCCTGTTCTCTTCTATTCAAGTGCCATACAAGGTGTCTTACTATTCAAAGGTGCCGAGATCCGCGGATACAGTAGGGCTCTCTATATTGAACTTACTGAGGAGAACGCGAGCTGGCTACTCGCTGCCCCGGGGATGCCCATGCTCGTTGATCTCTCCAACGACCTGCGCCAGCAATCTACTCAACTTGGGGTTGGCAAGCGTTTCGACCTGTATCGGGGATTCACCATAGGAGAGATACAAAGGTGGAAGCCTTACGAGAAGATGGCGCGTGGGTGGCTCTCCGACGATATCCTAGTACTTTGGACGAACATCGGCATCCCATCCTATTACCTACCAGACCTGAAAGTCATTGACTTCTGGGGCTTGACCGACGCAACCATCGCCCGCAATCCGGTCACGAGACCCAACCATGAGCGTGCAATGGCGCATGATCGTCAGCCACCCCTGGGATACCTTGAGCAGCGAGGGGTCAACATTCGCATATACCCTGCGGCTTTCAGTGAAGAGAAGGCTCTTAAGAGGGGAAACTACGCACTGAAGATCGGGCCTGAACTGTGGATGCCCTTTGGTGTCTACGACCATCAGTGGGCCATTGAACGGTTTGCCGCCTGGGATCTACGCGTTTCGAATCGTGTTACAACAACCATAAATCAATATGAGTCAATTGTATCGGGAGAGATGCCTGTCCTGCGCGCCCACTTTGACCTATATCTCAGGGAGAACGCCATCACCTATGTCAAGTACCCGTGCAGCCTGACAGACACACAAGCGAAATTCTTCTTGCACATCGTCCCGACCGACTCCCAGGACCTTCCCGACGACCACAAGCCTCATGGCTTTGACAACCTCGACTTTCCTTTCTACGACAACGGCTTGCGCTTCAATGGAAAGTGTATCGTGTCTGTCGACCGCCCAGAGTATGACATTGAGCGCATCAAAACCGGTCAGTTTATCTCGGACAAAGATACCCTCTGGGAAGGTGAAGTCTCCTTGTGGGTGCATGAGAACAATGCTGCTGACGCATATGAGTCAGAGTACAAGTCAATGATGTCCGCTGCTCCTATCCTACGCGCACACTTTGACCTATATCTCAGGGAGAACGACATCACCTACGTCAAGAACCCATGCAGCCTATCAGACACACAAGCGAAATTTTTCTTGCACATCACTCCTCACGACGTGCAAGACCTTCCCGACGACCGCAAGCCTTATGGCTTTGACAACCTCGACTTTCGCTTCTACGACCACGGCGTACGATTTAATGGAAAGTGTATGATATCAGTCGGTCTGCCGGGGTATGGAATCAAGAGCATCGTAACCGGTCAGCACATCTCCGGCCAAGGCAAACTCTGGGAAGAAGAGTTCAGCGTTGATGAGTAGGCTATCTCTACGAATGTTCCATGTGTTCAACGCGCGGATATGATTCTTCTTGGTCCATCTCTACCTTCGTATACGCCCACAACCAAGCTACGAAGTGATTGGTTTGCTAAGTTCATACATGCACCCTCATCCCTTTCGCCTAAGGTGCCTAAGCCTGTGCTATACTCTAGTGGCGTTCTCTGAAGTTCATCTGCCCGTCCCAATTTTTATGGTAGGACAAACTGTATGCTTGGAACATCATCACAAGATTGGCTGGAAATGGATGCCCTGATCGACGACGAGCCTCTGCCCCCAGGGCACCGCAGCGGTTTTATCGCTGTGGTCGGCCGGCCAAATGTAGGCAAATCAACGCTGTTGAACCAGCTATTGGAACAGAAAATCGCCATCACAAGTACCAAGCCGCAGACGACCCGAGATCAGATTCTTGGCATCCGTACCGACGAGGACGTGCAGTACATCTTTATAGACACACCAGGCATTCACCAGCCCCGCCACAAATTGGGCAAACATATCGTGCAGGTAGCGGAACAGACAATCGTTGACAACGCGGATGTGGTTTTGTGGCTAGTGGATATTAACACGCCACCGCCCCAAGATGACCACATGATCGCCGAGCGTCTACAGGAGATGCAGCGGGCCAGAAAACTGCCTTTCATTCTACTCGGAGCCAACAAAGTTGATACCTGGCCAGGCGGCGATCTGATCGAACGTCAGATCGAATATGGCGAACTTCTTTCCTGGCTCACGATTCGGGAAGATGGCCAAGAGACGATCCCAGTGCTGCCCCTGAGTGCCACGAGCGGCCAAGGTGTGGATGATCTGCTTGACTATCTGCGGGATTTGCTGCCGGCCGGCCCTCGCTACTACCCTTTCGATCAGGTCACAGACCTATCAATGCGTTTCATTGCCGCTGAAATCGTGCGCGAGAAGGCCCTGTTGCTGTTGCATCAGGAGATTCCACACAGTCTCGCGGTCATTGTGACCGACTGGAATGAGCGCAGTGAGAAGATGACCTACATCGGCGCGACGATCTTTGTCGAGCGACACAGCCAGAAGGGCATTGTATTGGGCCGAAAAGGGTCGATGATCAAACAGATCGGCCAGGCTGCCCGCCAGGACATTGAAGAGATGGTCGGCACGCAAGTCTATCTAGAACTGTGGGTGAAGGTGTTGAAAAAATGGCGAAAAAAGGACAATCTGCTGCGGCGGTTGGGGTATAACATCAGTGGGCAGTGATGCTGTGGTTACTGGGATTTTTGAATTCTAGGCGCGCGCTATGATAGTATGGGGGCTGCCGTTCTTGGCAATTAGGTCTGCATTTGTTTGTAAGTAGTGATTGTGCATGAATCCGCATACGATTCGCGTTCTAGAATACGACAAAATCCTCAAAGAGCTGGCGACCTTCTGTGCCTTTGCAGGTGGCGAAGAGCTGGCGACTTCCCTCCTGCCCAGCGATGATCTGCGTACTGTCACTGAATGGCTGGAGCAGACCGCTGAGGCCTACCGGCTGTTGGAGCAGAAGACGGATATCTACTTTGGCGGCGTCCACGATGTGCGCCATCTGGTCGCCAAAGCCGAGCGCGGCAGTATTCTGGTCCCAACCGAACTGGTAGAAGTGCGTTCGACGCTCATGCGTGCCCACATTTTGCGTAATACCCTTACCCGGCTCAAACGTCAGTTTCCCCGTCTAGCCGATATCGCATTTGTCATTGAACCGTGTGAACATGTCATCGGCGAGATCAGCCGCTGCATTAACGAACGGGCCGAGGTGGTGGATGGTGCATCCGCGCAATTGAGACAGGTCCGCGCCCAACTACGGGTGGCCCAGGACCGTCTCCTGAGTACACTGGACAGGCTGGTCCAGAGTAGTGACATCACCTCCTATCTGCAGGAGGAGATCGTCACCCAACGCCAAGGGCGTTACGTGATCCCTGTGCGCGCAGAGCACAAAGGCCGCGTTCAAGGGATCGTCCACGATCAATCAGCGAGCGGCGCGACCTTTTTCATTGAGCCGCTGAAGGTTGTCGAGCAAAACAACGCGCTGCGGGAGTTAGAACTAGAGGAGGAGAAGGAAGTCCGGCGTATCTTGACAGAACTTTCGGATCTGGTGGCAGATGAGAGCCATTACCTGCACCGCAATGTACAGATCCTCTCCCAACTCGACTTCACATTTGCCAAAGCCAAATATGCCTACGAATTGGAGGCAACCACGCCGAAAGTCGTTCCCTTTCGCCAGAAACCGCCCCGCATTGCTGTCCCGCCCCACATGATGCGGCAAGCAACTGCAATGAATGCCGGAATCACAGAGGACAGCGCAGAAGAACAGTACATCCAGCACCCCGGTTCCGTGTTGAACTTCCGCCAAGCCCGGCATCCGCTGCTTGACCCCCAAACTGTCATACCCATCGACATCTATTTCAGCGACGATTGCTATATGCTAGTCGTTACCGGTCCTAACACAGGCGGCAAGACTGTCACGCTCAAGACCATTGGCCTACTCACGCTCATGGCCCAATCCGGACTCATGATCCCGGTTGAGGAAGGCAGCGAACTGTCCGTCTTTGAGGGGGTCTACGCTGACATCGGGGACGAACAGTCTATTGAACAAAATTTGAGCACGTTCTCCAGTCACATGACGAATATCATCAGCATTCTGGAGGAGGCAGATCCCCAAAGCCTCGTCCTGCTCGATGAATTGGGTGCTGGCACCGACCCGGACGAAGGCTCGGCCTTGGCCATAGCGCTGTTAGAGAATCTGCAGGACCGGGGCATCACAACCCTAGCGACGACCCATTACAGTGATCTGAAACTGTACGCGCACAACACCCCTGGGATACGCAACGCGTCGGTCGAATTTGATGTGGAAAACCTCAGCCCCACATACGAACTGAGCATTGGCCTGCCAGGACGTTCCAACGCCTTGACAATTGCCCGGCGCCTGGGCCTGAACCCGACGATAGTCGACAATGCGGAAACGATTGTGCGGCCAGAAGCCTTAGCAGTAGAGGGGATGCTGGAGGATGTGCGCCGGGCGCGACAAGAGGCGCAGCAGGTACTGGCCCAGACCAAAGAGCGGGAACGCCACGTGCAGGCCATCAAAGCAGATCTGTGGTATCAACTGGCCCGCATTGAAGAGGCGCGCCGGCAGGTTATCGCTGAGACACGGACAACAATGCAGAATGAGCTGGCGGAGATTCGGCGGGAGATTGAGAATTTTCGCCGGCAGATGGCAAAGGGCATTGTGGACACTGGCTCTGTCCATGATCAGTTTCTGGCCGCAGCCAGAGGCATTATCGCCCAGCGGGAGCTAGACAGCGAAGGGCGGGTGGAGCAAGAGGTAACGACCATTGAATCATCCCTTGCACGCGTCAACGCGCAAGATTTTTCGTCCCAGCAGGGGCCGATTGAAGTGGGAGACCGGGTGTTTGTCCCCAATTTACAAGCCACTGGCGAAGTGCTTAACATTGACTTCCGCAAAGGCAGCCCCCATGAGGTAGATGTACAGGTAGGCAATTTCCGGCTGAAATTGCCCATACGCCGGCTGGAACTACGCAGCAAAGCCCAGCCCATGCCAGAGCTGCAGGCTGCCGTACATGGGCAGCCAATCAGGACGAAACATTCTTCGTTCCAGCTAGACCTACGGGGTGAGTGGGTTGAGGATGGGCTACAGCGGCTGGAAGGCTATCTGGACGATGCGTATTTGGAAAATCTGCCATGGGTGCGGATTATTCATGGCAAAGGGACTGGGGCTTTGCGGGATGCCGTGCGCGAGGCACTCCGGGGGCATCCATTGGTAAGCAAATACCGTTCGGGCGATTCCGCTGAGGGTGGCGATGGGGTGACAGTAGTCAATCTGATGACGGATAACAGCAGTGGAGCGTAGGGCAGGGATAACCACTGAGGCTGTCTGCAGCGGGTCAAACGCCTAAGGGAATTGCCAAAGGTGCAGATATGGAGCTGCGGACGTATTGGACAATTGTACGGCGACGTTGGTTAGCACCCGTTCTTCTGCCGCTGCTGGTCGCGGTGGTCAGCGCAGTACAATGGCAGCCTTGGCAGCCAGGGCCGGTCACCTACAGCGCTAGCATGCGTATGTTGGTGGGGGTGTTGCCTCTCGCGGATGCTGCTATCGTCCACTATGATCCTCGTTATTTCGCCTGGCTGACCAGCGAATATCTGGTGGACGATTTCACCCAAGTGGTCAGCTCGGAGATATTTGCCAACGCCATCAATGCTCGTCTAGCCGAGAGAAACATCACCATACCGGCCGGCATGATCCGGGCAAGTTCCAATACCAGCAAGCAGCATCGCATCATCCAATTGACATTTAGCTGGAATGATGCGTTGGAATTGCGGGCCATTGCCGAAGAGGCTGCCGCTGCCTTAGAGGAAAACGCAGCCCACTATTTTTCTCAATTGGGCACAGAAAACGCCAGCATCCATCTGCTGGACTCGCCGAGGATTGTCGCCCAAGAGCAGGGCATGCCGAGGCGGACCGCATGGGCTCTGCGGATTTTGCTGGCAGTTGTGGCCGGGATTGGGCTGGCGTTTTTGCTAGAATATCTGGACGATACAGTACGGGGGCGGCAGGACTTAGAAGAGATGGGCATAGCGGTACTCGTCACAATTCCAAAACCGTAACACCAATGCCCTGTAGCGCATGTCTCTCGGTGTTTGCTGTTTCCTTGACCATTGCTGTGCGGAGGGAGAAATGATTCAAGAATATAGCGTAGTGCTGCGGCGTCACGGCTGGATCCTGATTGTATCCGTGTTGTTGGCGGGTTTGCTCTCGTATAGTATCAGTTTTTTCCAAAAGAAAATGTATCGAGCAACAGTACAGGTCAGTACCGTCCCCGCGCGTCCAGATTGGGGGCTAGGCAATACGGCCAAAGACCTGATGCGGAATTTCGCTCTCAACCTGCGGACCTATGAAAGGGCACAAAAGGTAATTGCCCGCGCGCAGTTGGATATGCGTCCCGAACAGTTTCTGAGTCTCATCAATGTGGTACCGGAATCCAGTACGTTCACGATTGATATTGAAGCGCGTTCTGGAGACAAATTCGTAGCCGAAACCATGGCCCTGACCTTGGCCGATGAGTTGGTGGATGAGCGTACCGCCTATTACTCGCAGCAGGACAAGCGAGACCGCATTGAAGTGAAGATCGTCAGCCGCAGCATTGAGGCTGCCCCGTACCAGCCCCAGCCATTGCTCAATGCAGTCGCAGGAAGCGTATTGGGCCTACTCTTCGGCATCGGCCTGATTCTGCTGCTCACATGGATGGAAAGTGGCTATCTACGCACGCCCGACTCAGTGGAACGGACGCTGCACATGCCGGTAATGGGTGCGATTCCGGTGTTAGGGGCCAGCACAGCAACCCCAGTGGCCAGTAAACACCCAAACACCCTCATCAAAAGTTACAGGAGTACAGGATGAACAGGAACCCAACAGGCTTCTGCAGTGCCTGGCCACAGAGCACAGGCCACTGGGGTTCGCGATGTCCATAACGCTCGTCACCTTGACTGACCCTCGCAGCCCGGCCACGGAAGCCTACCAGAGCCTGCGTACCAATATTGAATTTTCTGGGTTGAACAAATCCTTACGCTCGCTGCTGGTCACTTGCCCTGACGCCGAGACTGACAAAAGCGATGCTCTGGCCAATCTGGCGGTGGTGATGGCCGAGGCCGGTGATCGGGTGATCGTCATTGATGGTGATCTACGACGCCCTCGGCAGCATGAGATCTTTCAAGTCAATGCTGGCCAAGGGCTGACAAATTGGCTGCGGGAGGGCGGCACTCCCGCGCTCCAGGAGACGGTTGTATCCCACTTGCGGCTGCTGCCCGCGGGCCCATTGCCCCCCAACCCAGTCGCCCTGCTCAGTTCCAACCGGCTCGCGGAGTTGCTACAGACGTTGACGCCCGAGGCAGATTATATTCTGATAGATGCACCGCCAGTGTTAGCTGTGACAGATGCGGCCCTGTGGGCTAGCCAGGTGGATGGCGCGCTGCTGGCCGTTACGGCCGGGCGCACCAAACGGGAACAGGCCCAGCGGGCCAAAGATGTATTGGAAAGAGTACAGACAAGTATCATCGGTGCAGTGCTGCTCAATGCGGAAGATACGGCGGTTGTCAGTGGATATGGATAACTGCAATGACTCGGCATGATACCAAGAGGCACTAACGGGATACAGGGTTCAATGTCCTGGGGCCAAAAGGACTTCCATGTTCCAGCTCAAGGCTACACATAAAGAGATCAGAGAGTACTTCGCGGAGTTGAGCAATCTGACGCAGCGAGGTTTTACGCATGAGGGTGCGGTCGCGCCGGCGTTCGCGGCTGTGCTGCGTAAGGCCGCACGTCCCTTCGGTTGGGCCCTGACCGAACAGTACGCACGCAAGGCCGCGAATGGCCGCACTATTCGCATTGATGGCGCATTGTTGGACGATTTCAACCTGGCCCATGGCTATTGGGAGGCCAAGGACAGCGACGATGACCTAGATCTAGAGATCCGCAAGAAGTTGGCTACTGGCTACCCTCAAGACAATATCCTTTTCCAGGCCCCACAACGCATGGTGGTTATCCAGCAGGGGCAGCGGGTATGGGACAGCCCCATCGCTGCGCCGGACCTGCTGATTGAGGGCCTGCAGGCTTTCTTCACCTACCGGCCGCCGGCCTATGCAGGCTGGCAGCAGGCAGTGGAGGAGTTCAAGACGGTTGTGCCGGACTTAGCTGAGTCCCTGCTGACTTTGATCGCAGGGGAACGGCAGAACAACCAGGCCTTTCGTGAGGCGTTCGCCCGCTTCGCCACTCTGTGCCGGCAAGCCATCAACCCCAATATCGCAGATGAGGCCGTAGAGGAGATGCTGATCCAGCATCTGTTGACCGAACGCATCTTCCGGCGGGTGTTCGACAACCAGGAATTTGTGGCACGCAATGTGATCGCGCGGGAGATCGAGCAGGTGGTGCAGGCCTTGACAAGCCAACGCTTCAGCCGGGGGGAGTTCTTCCGCCCCCTAGAACGCTTCTACACGGCCATCGAAACCACAGCCGCCACTATCACGGACTTTTCAGAGAAGCAGGGCTTCCTCAACACTGTCTATGAAAACTTTTTTCAAGGCTTTGCGGTCAATGTAGCCGACACCCATGGCATCGTCTACACACCACAGCCCATCGTGGAGTTTATGGTGCGCTCCGTGGAAGCCATTCTCGACCAAGAGTTCGGTCGTTCTTTAGCCGAGGAAGGCGTACATGTGCTGGACCCCTTCGTGGGTACGGGCAATTTCATGCTGCGGGTCATGCGCCATCTGCAGGAACTGGGCAAACTCTCAAGTCTGCGTCATAAGTATAAAGAGGAACTACACTGCAACGAAGTGATGCTGCTGCCCTATTACATCGCGGCTATGAACATTGAGCATGAATACTATGAACTGACAAGGCAGTACTTACCCTTTGAGGGCATCTGTCTAGTTGATACCTTTGAGCTGGCCGAGGAGGAGCAACTCAGCTTCTTTGCCCCAGAGAACACACAGCGAGTGGAGAACCAGAAGGATCAGGATATCACCGTCATCATCGGCAACCCACCCTACAATGCAGGCCAGATCAATGAGAACGACAACAACAAGAACCGCACCTATGCCACCATGGACAAGCGGGTACGGGAGACCTATTCACAGGACTCAAACGCGACCAATAAAAACGCTCTGTCTGACCCCTATGTGAAGGCTATACGCTGGGCAGCAGACCGCATAGGCGAAGAAGGGGTTGTTGCCTTTGTGACCAACAACGGATTTCTTGATGGGGTGGCGTTCGATGGCATGCGGAAACACCTCGCAGAGGATTTCGACACCATCTATCACCTGGACCTCAAGGGCAATGCCCGAACATCCGGCGAACGACGACGGAAAGAGGGGGGCAACATATTTGATGACCAAATCCGGGTTGGGGTTGGGATCAGTTTCTTCATCAGAAAGGCAGGAGAGAAATCAAAGGCTGCAGAAGTGTGGCTATACTCAATTGACGATTACCTGAAAGCCCGCGATAAGCAGGAGAGATTAAGCCAATTCAACAACTATACAAATGTCCCCATGAAACAGGCGGCCATTGATACAAGGTATACATGGCTTACAGAGGGATTCCATGCCGAGTTTGATACCTTTCTCCCCATGGGGACAAAGAAAGCAAAGGCGGCCAAGGGCGAGGCGGGGGATGTATTATTTAAGAGTTATAGTTGTGGTATCACCACAGCCCGTGATGCATGGGCGTACAACTTCAACCGCAACGCGCTCACAGGGAACATGGAACGGATGCTCAATTTCTACAATGAGCAGATGTTCAAGTGGGAACGACGGAGGGATCAGGATACGAATGTCGATGATTTTGTGGTGTATGATAATGAGAAAATCAGTTGGAGTCGGAACTTAAAGGCGAAGTTGAAGCGCGGGCGAACGACCGAATACGCTGACCACAAGGTGAGAGATAGTCTCTATCGCCCCTTTACGAAATCCAACCTGTACTTTGATAGAATGATGAACGATGTCGTATCTCTGTTCCCGTCCATCTTCCCCACCCCGGAGACGGAGAAAGAGAACCGGGCGATTTGTGTCAGTGGCCTAGGGAGTAACAAACCATTTCAGACCTTGATGACTTCTATGATTCCAGAATCTCAGATGATCGAAAAGACCCAATGCTTCCCTTTCTATACTTACGATGAGGATGGCAGCAACCGCCGCGAGAACATCACAGATTGGGCATTGGCACAGTTCCGCAGGCAGTATCAGGATGAATCCATCAGCAAATGGGATATCTTCCATTACGTCTACGGCCTGCTCCATCATCCCCAATACAGAGAGCGGTATCAGGCCAACCTCAAGCGGGACTTGCCACATATTCCTATTTGTCCGGACTTCTGGGCCTTTGCCACAGCCGGCGCGCGCCTAGCAGACATCCACGTAGGCTACGAAGAGATGTCCCCCTACCCGCTCACCATGGTAGAGACGCCCGGCCAGCCCCTCAATTGGCGCGTGGAGAAGATGCGGCTGTCCAAGGACAAAAAATCGGTCCGTTACAATGAGTTCTTGACAGTAGAGGGAATACCGGAGAAGGCGTTTGCCTATCAGCTGGGGAATCGGTCTGCCTTAGAATGGGTCCTTGACCAGTACCGGGTCAAGGTAGACAAGCGCAGTGGCATCGTCAATGACCCCAATCATACCGATGATCAGCACATCATCAAACTGCTGCAGAAGGTCATCGCCGTGAGTGTGGAGACAGTAGAGATTGTGGAGGGGTTGCCGCAGTTCACTGCTCCCTAGCCACTGTTGGGCTGCCATCCATTGTCAGCAATCCATTGTCAAGGGGAAGCGAAACTGGAGTGTCAGATGAAAGGAATCCTGTTAGCTGGTGGTCATGGGACCAGACTGTATCCTTTGACCACCAGCTTGAGCAAACAGATCTTGCCCGTCTATGACAAACCCATGATCTACTATCCCTTGTCGATGCTGATGTTAGCGGGGATTCGGGATATCCTCGTCATCAGCACACCGACGGCCTTGCCTCTATTCCGGGCCCTACTACAGGATGGCAGCCAATGGGGCCTGCAGTTTTCCTACCAAGAGCAGAGCCAGCCCCGGGGCATTGCCGATGCCTTTGTGATTGGCAAGGATTTCATCAATGATTCTCCTGTATGCCTTGTGTTGGGCGACAATATCTTCTACGGACATGGGTTGCCGGACACATTACGGGCTGCCTCACGTCTGCAACGCGGCGGGCGCATCTTTGCCTATCCGGTGTCCGACCCGCGTCGGTATGGTGTTGTCGAGTTTGATGCCACTGGCAAGGCACTGAGCATTGAGGAAAAACCGCAGCATCCCCGCTCCCAGTATGCCATACCGGGCATCTACTTTTATGACAAACGGGTCGTGGAGATCGCCCACGTTCTCACGCCATCGGCCAGAGGTGAAGTAGAGATTACCGACATCAACAACTTCTATCTGCAGCAGGGTGAGCTGCAAGTGGATATTTTAGGCCGCGGCTTTGCCTGGCTAGATGCAGGCACACATGAGTCCCTGCTGCAAGCTGCCAATTTTGTCCATACCCTGCAGGAACGGCAGGGGTTGATGATCTCCTGCCCTGAGGAGATCGCGCTGCGCCAAGGGTTCATCAGCCAGGCTCAGTTCCGGAAATTGGCCGCAGACATGAAGACGAATCACTATGGCCACTATCTGCAGCAGATCTTGAGAGAGGAGTTCCCGGAGTAGATCAGCGCATGGAAATTGAAGCGGTCCGCAGTGTGCCAGCCCTAGCAGCTTCGTTTCGCTGCATTGACCGCTGCGCGCTGCCCGTCTCGACCACCCAAATTTTTTCCACTCGCCCCTTATCACCCGCCTATCAGCTGCAGAACCACACCATGGCAAAAGAGGCGCAAACCGCAATCAACACCATTGCCCAGGTAGCAGACAAGCTACGGCGGCTGGCAACTGCCTACGGCGAGTGGACTGAATTCGACATCCCGGCATTTTTCGATCTATGGCCGGAACATGCACCTTACCTTGTGCAGATAGAGGAGCGGGTCAGCACAGTTTGTGTCACGTTTTATGCGGATATGCTATTGCCTTCTTTTCAGCGTATTGAACAGTATTGGGCACAGGAGTTCTTCCCGGCCTATCAAGCGGCTCGGCCCTTTCTCAATGGCTGTGCAGAACAGTCCAGTTTCAGCGTGCATTTTTTAGAATTTGAACAGCCGAAACTGATCGCCTATTGGGAAAAAATCCTGACAATTGTTGCCGAGGCACGCCGCACATTGTGGAATGACATCGGCTTTCTGGCGGCCGCGGCCGGCGCAGAAGAGAAGGCCAATTGGCAATGGGCATGGCGCACTCGGCCAGCCCTAGGCCTAGACGAACGCTTATTGCCGGACCTACGCCAACTGCCGACATTGACATTGAGCGTGGAATTTCCCCTGCCAGCATACCGGCAGCCGGGCCGAGTACGACGCCTGCGGCGTATGTGGCAGACTGGAAATTGGCGACGTAAGTAGACAAGTTAGGATTGGTATTGATGAAACGTATTTTGGTGACAGGTGGGGCAGGATTCATAGGCTGCAACTTTGTGCGTCTTACACTGCGTGCCTACCCGGATGTTCGGGTGACGGTCTATGATACGTTGACATATGCTGGACGTTTGGAAAATCTCGCGGATGTACGCGAGCAGTTCCCGGAGCGCTATACATTTGTGCAGGGCGATATCTGCGACGCGGCCCTGCTAGAAGAAACAATTGCCCGCTACGATATTGATACAATCGTCAACTTCGCAGCAGAAACCCACGTGGACCGCTCCATTCTTGAGCCGGACCTGTTCATACAGACCGATGTTTTCGGTACCTATGTACTGTTAGAAGCAGCCCGCAAGTTTGGCAATTTGCGATTCCATCAGATCAGCACAGACGAAGTCTACGGCCATATTGAGGGAGCGCACCATTCAATCGAGACCGATTCCCTGCTGCCCCGCAGCCCCTATTCCGCCAGTAAGGCCAGCGCGGAGCTGTTCGTAAACGCCTATCACATCACGTATGGACTCCCCACTACCATCAGCCGGGGCGCGAACAACATCGGGCCCTACCAATATCCGGAAAAGGTCGTCCCTCTGTTCATCACCAATGCGCTCACTGATCGCCCCTTACCTGTGTATGGCGATGGCCAACAGATGCGTGACTATCAGTATGTGACAGATCACTGCGAAGCGGTCCAACTGATTCTGCAGCGGGGGCAGATCGGCGAAGCCTATAACATCGGTAGCGGCCAAGAGATGACAAATCTGGCCATGGTCGAAATTCTGTTAGACGAGCTGGGCAAACCCCGTAGCCTCATCCAACATGTGGAAGACCGCCAAGGCCATGATCGCCGCTATAGTTTGAATGTGAGCAAGATAATGGCTTTGGGCTGGGAGCCGGACTATGGGCCCGAGGCGGCAATTCGGGCGACAGTACGCTGGTATATGGACAATGAATGGTGGTGGCAACCGATTCGCAGCCATGAATTTCAGGAGTATTACGACCGAATTTATGGCAACCGCAAAGTACTCAACCTCCACAGTGACCCATAAACTGCAGGTACAGGCCATGAGCCACTGGTCACTGCAGCTATTATGAGTGCCGTCACGATCCGCCCAGGCCGTCCGCAAGACCTGCCGGAGGTGCGCCGCTTGTTGCAGCACAGTGCGCGTTCCTATCTGCACATGGGGCTTGATGAGATCTCGGCTCTGCTCTGGCAGGGAGCAACGGCTGCTGCTGTGGATCCACAGCGGGAACGGTTATTGGGGTTTCTCGCCTTCCAAGAGGAGGAACGCTGCCCTACGGCCCATGTAGCGGACAAAGTCTCCTTGGGGGCTGCTGCCGTATCGCCAACTGCTTCACGCCAGCTGTTTATTGATCTGATTGAATTCGCCATCAGCAGGCTTCGGCATGGCCATCTCCTCTTTGTCATAACCGACCAGGGCTGGCTCCTATCCAATTTGCGGGAAGCCGGCTTTGTCCAATACGATGAAATCTGGTTTTATGAAAGAACCCGTCGCTCTGTGGCAGCCATATCCCAGCCGGCCATTCTGCGTCCGGCCCAGGAATCTGATCTACCACGGCTGGCCCGGCTGGATGCGGCCACATTCGATCCTCTCTGGCATATGGGTACTGCGGCGTTGCGGCAATTATACTGCATGTGTCGGTTTGAAGCTGCATATCTGGAACTTTCGCAAGGGCAGCAGTCTATAGGGCACAAACAGGGGGCGGCTGACCCGGTCGGCTATACAGCACTCGCGCTACCGGCCAGTACAGAGCAGAGATCGGCCCAACTCGTGCGCCTAGCCGTCCATCCGACTGCACAGGGATGCGGGATTGGTCGGCAGTTATTGGTGGCAAGCTTACGCCACGCGCATGAGCAGGGAATCCACCACATGTCTCTCAACACCCAAGGAAGCAATTTTCCTTCCCAAAGGCTTTACGAATCGCTACAGTTTCGGAAACGCGGCCATCCTGTACCCGTCCTCATCAGACAGATCTGAACGGGATTCAAAGGAATCGGAGATGGCCCTTTTCCGCTAAAGGACGAGAGATCTGTCTGTGGTCGACCGAAACCTTTATCGTCACCTTGGCGTTGTCATCATCATTTTTTCGCTGCTGCTTGTGTTGGGTAGCCTAGGCTATCGGATGATCGAAGGCTGGTCATGGGCAGATAGCCTCTATATGGCGGTCATTACCCTGAGCACCGTTGGTTTTGGCGAGATACGCCCACTTTCAGCGGGAGGGCGCATCTTTACAGGAGCACTGATCGTCATGGGCGTTGGCGCAACTGCCTATACCTTCAGCACTGTAGCCAATTACATCGTGGCCGGAGAATTCCGGGGCGTTATCCGGAGAAATCGTATGCACAACCGGGTTGCCAAACTTGAAGGACATTACATCATTTGTGGATATGGACGTATCGGCTGTCAGGTCGTGAGGGAACTTTTGGAAAGCCGTATTGAACTGGTTGTCATCGATCTCCGCACGGAGCCGCTGGCGGAGTTAGAAGACCTGGGCGTCTATCTCATTGAAGGGAACGCGATTGAGGATCCTGTCCTGCTGCAGGCTGGGATTGAGAAGGCAGCAGGGCTTTGCTGCTGTCTGCCGCATGACACCGATAATGTATTCGTGGCCCTCTCAGCTCGCACACTCAACCCGAATCTGACGATTATTGCCCGGGCCAACAACGCCCAAAGCGAACGCAAACTACAGATTGCCGGCGCGGACCACGTCATCAATCCCTATACCACGAGCGGCCACCGCATGGCACGGCAATTGATCCACCCCAGCATCATAAAATTCATGGATGTGGTCATGCGCCTGGGAAAAGTGGATATCGTGATTGAGGACATCCACCTGAGCGATGGGTCGGTATTGGGGAATCAAACCATTGCCGATACAGAAATCCGTAAGAAAATCGGGGCCACGATTCTGGCAGTACGCCGACCTGGGGGTAAAATCTTCCTCAATCCCGACGGCAATTTTTCTCTGCAGGCCGGTGATACGCTCATTGCCCTAGGCACAATAGAGCAACTCAGCCAGCTGGCTGTGGCCGCGGCCTAGCACCACAAATCCGCAAGAATCTAGCAACCTAAGGCAGGTGTAGCACCTGCTCCGGAAACAGAATCGACTCCTCGTTAAGGCCATTGTGTTTCATCAAAGCGGAGAGAGGAATGCCCAACTGGGCGGCAATGCCCCACAGGCTATCGCCTGCTTGCACTACATACCTAGCTGCCTCGCTGTGTGCAAAGGCGGCCAAAGGCGGTGCCAGCTGCGTAGCGACACCCGTATTGGTTTGGCCAGCCCCCGCAAGTGTAAGAACTTGACCGATCTGCAGGAGGGACACAGCGGTTAGGCCATTCTGCAGAGCAATTCTCTCCCAGTTCATCCCATATTGCTGGCCGATGCCGGATAAGGTATCTCCTGCTACGACCACATGGATAGCCGGCCTTTGCCATGTGTCTGCAACGCCACTCTGGCCCGTGGAAAAGTCAACAACCACAATGAGATTCTGGCCGACCGGATGCGGCCAAACCCCGACGCCCATCTCCGTATACTGGCGATTGAGGAGATTGTTGCGGTGAGGCGCATGGCCGACCCACCAATCGACCGCCTGGGCAACAGAGCCAAAGACTGCCCAGTTCTCGCCGACCCAGCCATCCACCACATACCCCGTACGCGCGACCCGGTCCGCAGTACGGCTGCCATCAGATCCTACATGCCCATATACGCCACTTGCCACCATCATGGCGATATGAGCAGTTGCGGCTCGATTCAGGAGAGGATGTATTGTTAGAGGAGGGAGCCCGGCCCTAGCGCGTATTTGGTTAATCAAGCGCGCTACCTGTTCTGCTGCTGGCGAGAGGTCGTCCCGTGTTATCGGCGTTCCCGAATCGTTATTGCCAGTCACTTCTGCCAAGGCGGTTGTCGAACTGATGGTACACAGGAACCCTGTAAGGAGGATCAATACTGTCAAGCGAAATCTCATCAGACACCTGCCGAAGATCACTAAAATTTTATCAATGGGCACACAAACAGCCTAAGTATAGCAAAATGAACCGATCAAGACAAACAACAGTACCGGCAACTTCTGGGGGCTGCTCTTTGTGGATCAGCTGCAGAGGTATTATACTATCCATCCATTCTCTCGGATTGCCTTGAAGAAAGCAGGGCCTATGGCAGACCGCAGCCATACCTATCGTACACGGGCTGTTATCCTGCGCCGGCGGAATTACAGCGATGCCGACCGCATTCTGACAGTCTTTACACCGGATCTGGGCAAACGCCTGTTGATCGCCAACGGCGCGCGCAAGACCAGCAGCCGTAAAGCCGGTCATTTGGAATTGTTCACGCATGCCAATCTCCTGGTCGCCCAAGCTCGCACCTGGGACATCATCACCGAAAGTGTTACCGTCGAAAGCTTTCTCAACCTACGCACAGATTTGGACAACATCAGTCGGGCCGCGTATGTATGCGAGTTGATCGATGCCTTCACGGAAGAGGAAGACGACAACCACTTGCTCTGGGAGTTGCTGCTCTTATGCTTGCGGGAGCTGCATACCGGCAGCAGTGATGGCGATCTACTTTTGCGTTGGTTCGATCTACACCTGCTCGGTTTGATGGGATTTCAGCCTCAGCTTTTTCACTGTCTCGGCTGTGGAGATGCAGTGCAGCCTGTCACAAACTATCTACACCTGCATGCGGGCGGCATCTATTGCCCTGCTTGTGGCAAAGCCCTACACAATGCGGAGCCAATCAAGGCGGAAGTGCTTAAGGTGTTGCGTCATCTGAAACGCACTCCTTGGGCAGGAATCCATAAGCTCCACTTGCGCCTATCCACCGCACGGGCACTTGAAAACATTCTACACCGCTATCTTGTGCATGTACTGGAGCGTCGCGTGAAATCTGTGGACTTCCTCAACCGGCTGCGTCTTGTACCGGCAGCGCAGCCAGGATCCGATGCCTAAACCATGCACATCTAGCAGATCAAACTTTCGTACAGATTGACAAGCACAGTGCGAAATGTTAGGCTTGACCCATAGGAGCAGTGGTTTGTGGCGAGTACTTCTGCACCACTGTTATGCTTTCTGCAGCGTAGTTTGCAATCCCCGCTTTGGCGGTGGGATGTCCATGGGGATTTCCATTGCCCGCCGCTGTAGCGGCACATTTGATTCACTTCCCATCCTCAGGAGGTGCCATGCTTACCGATATCTTGATTCGTCAAGCTGTAGAGTTTGAGAGTGCTGGCAATCCGGTTCTCAGTGTATATCTGAATGTCGATCCTCACCGGCGCACAGCAGAGAAATACAAACTGGCCTTACGTGCCCTGCTGGCCCAGGTCCCCCATGCGCCCACGGCTGACCGCCAGAAAATCCAAAATTATGTTGAAATGGGATACAACTGGCAGGGCCGAGGCCTCATCATGTTTAGCTGTCATCGGGAAGAGTTTTGGTGGGCAGAAAATGTAGCGGTCGGCATTGAAGACGCTGTCCTTGTCAGTCATCGCCCGTATGTACACCAGTTGGCAACCCTGATCGAAACCCACGACCGCTTGGGGGTCATTCACATCAACCAGATGGGGGCCCAGCTCTATCTGTATCGGTTGGGCAATCTGGAAGCGGTTGAGGGATATCTCGGCGAGGAGGTGCGTACTCATCGGGGAGGAGGCTGGGCGGCCCAGCGCTATCAGCGTCATGAAGCGGAGACAGCCCGGCAGAATCTTCATGATGCGGCCACACTGGCCGAGGAATTCTACCAAAAGAACGGCACAGAGAGGCTGGTCCTGGCCGGCACGGACAAGAATGTAGCCCGCTTTCGGGAGATGCTCAGCCACCGCTTACAGGCACTCGTGATTGGGGACTTCCCAGCGCATGCCAATGTGACCCCTGCCGAAATACAACAGAAGACGGCCGCCCTGGCGACCAACAGTGCCAAAGAGTCTGGGCAACGGGTTGCGGATCAGATCATCACAGCAGCCCGCAAGAACAGCAATGGCGTCCTGGGCCTAGCAGACACGCTCAACGTGGTGCAGACCGGCCGGGCCCAGCATGTAGTGCTCTTGGCCGGCTATTCGCAGCCCGCTTTCCGGCACAAAGAAAGTGGCTATGTGGTTCTCGATGCCTCTGCGCCCGACGACAACGAGGCGTTGGAGGCACTCCCGGATGCGGTGGACAGTGTCTTGCGGCGCGCTCTGCTGCAAGACATCGGCGTGACTGTTCTCACGGCCCATGCGGAATTGGACAAGGCCGGCAAGATCGGGGCCCTCACCCGCTATTAAGAACGTTGTAGTGGCTTTGTGGCCAGTGGCCCGTAAGTATTACGGGCCACTGGTATTTTGGGGGGCGGCCATGTAGATCGTAATGTAATTCTAATGTTTCCCAATGCCAATGTTAATGAAGCTATGGTTTAATAGGTAAGGAGTTCGCGACTTCGCGCACTGCAGTGGTGAACCGTAGAGAGGAACTGTTCGCCACTGGGGTTGAAACGTTCAGTCAATCGTAAGGAAATAGCCATTATGATGCCATCATTCGACCGTTTTACGCAAAAGGCCCAGGAAGCGGCCATGCGCTCCCTGGAGATCCTCCACAAATACAAGCACACACAGATCGATACCGAGCACGTATTCTTGGCCCTGCTGGAGCAGTCTGATGGGACAGTCTGCCAGATCTTGGAGGACATCGGCGCGTCTGTGGACATCATCACCCGCAAGGTGGAAGCCATCTTGGATGCTGCGCCCAAATCCAGCCATGCTCCCTATGCAGGGTCCACAGTCCAAGTGTTCATCACCCCCCGCCTGAACCGGGTTATGGGAATCGCCACAGAGGAAGCCGACAAATTGCAGGACGAATACATCAGCACCGAACACATTCTCCTGGCCATTACCAGCGAGCGCAACACTCCTTGCGCTACCATTGTGCGCGATGCGGGTGTTACCAAAGAGCGCATTTATAGCGCGATTGAAGATCTGCGGGGGGGGCAGCGGGTCACAGAACCGAATGCTGAAAGCAAATATCAGGTCCTGGAAAGGTATGGGCGGGACTTGATGCAGGCGGCTGCTGAGGGGAAATTGGACCCGGTCATTGGCCGGGAAGAAGAAATCATGCGGGTCATGCAGGTGCTGTGCCGGCGCACGAAGAACAATCCCGTTCTCATTGGCGAGGCCGGCGTGGGCAAGACAGCCATCATTGAAGGGCTGGCCCAGCAGATCGCTGCCAATGATGTGCCGGAGCTCCTGTCCGGCAAACGCCTGATTTCCCTGGACCTGGGGGCCATGATCGCTGGTACCCGCTTCCGCGGCGAATTTGAAGAACGTTTGAAGGCAGCCATGGATGAAATCCAGCGCAGTGATGGCGAGATCATCCTGTTCATTGACGAGCTACATACTGTCATCGGTGCTGGCAATGCTGCCGGTGCCATGGATGCCAGCAATATGCTCAAACCGGCCTTAGCCCGGGGCGAATTGCAATGTATCGGCGCGACCACTCTGGACGAATACCGCCAGCACATTGAGAAGGACTCCGCCCTGGAGCGACGCTTCGCGCCGGTCTATGTTGATGAACCCAGTGTTGAGGAAGCTATCGAAATTCTGCGGGGATTGAGCTTGCGCTATGAAGAGCATCACAATGTCCTCTACACAGAAGAAGCCTTAGACCAAGCCGTTCGCTTGAGCCATCGCTACGTGCCGGACCGCAAATTGCCCGACAAGGCGATTGATCTGATCGATGAAGCCGCAGCCCGCATGCGGGTGGCCATGTATGCTATGCCCAATGATCTGAAGGAAAAGAAGGCTCGGATCCTCGAACTAGCGGAAATGGAAGAGATCGCCTGGGCAGATCGCGACTACGAAAAGGCAGCCCAAACCAAGACTGAACTGGTGCGCCTGAAGGATGAGTTCAAAACCACGCTGAAAGCCTGGAAGGCCGAGGCCAATTTAGATGATATGGTAGACACCAAGGAGGTAGCCGCCATCATCCATAGCTGGACTGGGATCCCTGTCATGGATCTGCTGGAGGAGGAGACGGAAAAGCTGCTACGGATGGAAGACCATCTACGCCAGCGGATCATCGGCCAAGAGCGGGCGATTGAAGCGATCAGCGATGCGATTCGTCGGGCCCGCAGTGGCCTGAAAGACCCCCGACGCCCCATCGGTACGTTCCTCTTCCTGGGGCCGACCGGCATCGGTAAGACGGAACTGGCAAAAGTCCTAGCAGCCTTCCTCTTTGACGACGAAGACGCCCTCCTACGGGTCGATATGAGCGAATACCGGGAGAGTCACACTGTCAGCCGGCTGTTCGGAGCTCCCCCCGGATATGTGGGCTATGAACAAGGCGGCCAGCTTACAGAGCAGGTACGCCGCCGGCCCTATCAGGTGGTCCTGTTCGATGAGATCGAAAAGGCACATCCGGAAGTCTGGAATGCACTGCTACAGATCATGGACGATGGACACATGACCGATGGGCAGGGGCGCACGGTTGATTTTCGCAATACTGTTGTGATTATGACAAGCAATGTAGGTGCTGAATCGATCAAGCGCGGCCCCCTAGGATTTGCCACGCCAGAACTGGACGAAAGCTCTCTTGTGCAGGGCGAATATAGCAAGCAGATGAAGCGCCTCTTCCGGCCTGAATTTTTGAACCGTATTGATGAGACGATTGTTTTCGAGCGGCTGACAAAGGAAAAGGTGCGCGACATCGTCGACCTGCTGATGAAAGACATCGAGCGGCGGGTCGATGAAATGGGCATCCATGTGGAACTGACAGAAGCAGCCCGCAACCACCTGGCCGACAGCGGCTACAATGCTGAATATGGGGCAAGACCCCTGCGACGGCTTCTGCAAAAACGAGTGGAGAATGAACTCAGCAAGCGGCTCCTGCAGGGTGAGTACCAGACCGGCGATGTGATCCTCATTGACTTCATCGTGCCGGGAGAGGGCACAGAAGAAGAGTTGGTCTTCTTGCGCCAGGAGCCGGAACCGATCGCTGTTGAATGGTCCACCAGCGGAACGGCCGAGGCCCAGTCTGAATCAAAATTTTCTGAATTTAAGGATGAACAGGGGTAACCCCCACTCTTGCGCGCAAGAGTGGCAGAGAGATTGAGCCGTGACAAAGAGCTGGAGCCCGGCCTATCGGATTGAAACAGCACGCACTGTGCTGCGTTGCTGGGATCCGCAGGATGCCGGGCTGTTATTGCAAGCGGTCAGCGAGAGTATCGACCAGCTGCAGGCCTGGATGCCTTGGGCAGCCGACGAGCCGACCTTTGAACAGGGATAAGGGGGAGATTATGTCTGTAGATATGCAGTGGGCGACTAAGGATGAGGTACAAGAGTTAGCAGTGGGCCTGGCGCGGCTTGAAACCAAAGTCGGCGAGTCAGATAAGCGGTTGGCTACCAAAGAAGACGTGGCGGCTGTTCTGATAGAAGTGAGTAGACTAGAAACCAAAACAGTTAGGCTGCTTCTCTCTATTGGTGTTCCCTTGCTAGTGGGGATGGTGGCACTGTTGTATCGTCTATTCATTCCTTGATAGTCGGGTCAGTGAAGAGACACGGAAAGCGTCTCCACCGCATGCGCGCGCATGACGCGTGCGCGATGGCGTACAGCCGATCCACAGCTCGATTCATCCAGCGCAACAACCATCACTAGGAAGGAACGGAAGATAAGACACCGGCCCCTCGTCCTCGCCATCGCTTTAATCAATGGCAGCGTTCATGCTGCTGATTGTCACAGCCCACATGCAAGAGATCGGCGGTCAGACTGCAGAACTGCCAGCCCAGATGAACCGGGGGCTGGCAACAGAGGTCTCGGCGGCCCTGACACATGTGGCGTTTGCCATCCATCAGGTGGACCGAGTTGAGATTCACTGCGATCCGGCAAATGTCCGCAGTGCTGCGATTCCTCGTAAGTTGGGATACAGCTTGGAGGCAACCCTGCCCGGCCAAGGCAAAGGCATCGATGGCCTGCCCCGGGCGTCAATGATCTGGATACTTTTGCGGGAAAATTATGCCGGCACACCCGCAGCAACCCTGCCGCTCAGAGGGTATGATGCGGCCGGCAGAGAGATCCACATGACCAGTGACCTGTCTGAAGCAGGATGAATGCACTACTCTGCCAAAGGCGTCTCGTAAAGCGCGACCCAATCGAAAAGGCCCCGAGCCTGGCCATGACTTCGTGCGCCGACAACCAGCCCCACATCACCGCTAGGCAACTGTGGGTCGGGCACCTCGTCAACCTGCATGCCGTTAATGATGAAACGAAGAGTGATGCCATCGTCCACCACAGCCAGCACAGTTTGCCGCTTGTCTGTCAGGGCGGTCGTGAGGGTCCATGGCTGAATCGTGCGCCAGATGCCGTTGTGAACCAACTGCACCTGGTATTGTCCACGGCGGTCAATGGCAAACAGATAGAAACTCTCATCATTCTGAAAGCGAACAATTACCCCACCAAAACCCCAGGCGAATTCCTGGTCCGCAGACAGACGTAGGTCTGTTTCCAAGCGGTACGCGCCCAAATCTAGCTGTCCGAGAGTTGTCCACGCCAGGGTCCCGGAACGCTCAACCCGAATCTGATATAGGTCTCCTAGAAAGCCAAGCGCGTACTCTGCGTCGGTGTGGATACGCAAGGGGAGCTGGGGGTCGCTGAAATCGTCTCGCAGGATCAGACGTTCATTCGCATCCGGCAGGAAAGCATGGCCCGCTAGGTCCTCAACGGGCACACCTGGCCAGCGTATACATGGTGTGCGCCCATTGCTTGGGCTATAGGGCAGACCGCACCAAACGTACAACAAGCCGGTCACACCCAAAACAGACAGGACAACCACAGGCCACAACAGCCTACGTCCCTTGGCCTCCGGCGGGCTGTGAAGGACGGCCTTGGCTGTGGGGCGCTGGGGCGCAAGGCCGATGGCCTCCCGTTTGCGTGCCCGTTCCTCCAGTACTCTTGCCTGGTTCTCTGCATGATTGCCGGTCCGCATACTGATCCATGAAAACCTTGTCTGTATCAGGATTCTCTGGATGTCAGGACAGAAAACCCTGGTCACAGCGTTTAGGGAAGGCTGAAAACCCGTAACATAGCCGTTAGACAGCCACCGCCGGGCGGTAATGGACTCGGCTCAGGGATGGGTGGTGGGTCGGGGATAGGTTCCGGTAGGGGTGCGCCGGGCTCCAGCAGCGCGGCCAGAGCATCCACGCGCCCCCCGCCTTGTACAGTTTCATCCTGATCAATGTCACGGCAGGTGTTCATCAACTTGCTCTTGATATCGGCCGGCAATAGCTGTGGATTGGCTTGCAGCATCAAGGCACACAGCCCGACCACATGAGGCGCGGCCATACTGGTGCCATTGGCACTGGTGTACATGGCATTTACCACCCTGCCCATGGAGGTAGCGGCAGCTCGTGCCGCCACAATATTGCTGCCGGGGGCCACGAGATCCGGCTTCAGGCGGCCATCAGCGGTTGGGCCCCGGCTGCTAAAACGGGCGATCCGGTCTCTATCTGTTGAGGCCCCCACGGTAATCACCTTTTCTGCGGCCCCGGGGCTGCCGATGGTTCTGCGGCGTGGGCCGGAATTGCCGGCGGCCACAACGACCACCTTGCCCAGATCCACAATGGCATTGCACATGGTGCAGAGAGCATCTGAGCCGTCGCTGCTGCCCTCGCTGCCGAGGGAGAGATTTAATACATCCGCGCCATTGCGGGCGGCCCATTCTAAGCCGGCCATCACCCCGCTCATTTGGCCGCTGCCCTTGTCCGTCAGCACTTTGGCTGCCATAATCATAGCGGCCGGGGCCACACCCACATACTTGCCAGCACTGGCTTGGCCTGTGCCGGCCACAATCGACACAACATGCGTGCCATGACCATTGCCATCGGCCGCCGACCCTTTGTTGGTAAAATCAGCGGTCAAACGAATACGCCCGGCAAAATCCGGATGATCCCCATCAATGCCAGTATCAATCACACAGATGGTGACGCCCTCGCCTTGGTATCCCAAATGCTCCCATACATAGGGCGCGCGGATGAGAGGCGTTGAGACATCCAGCAGGATGGAGACGGGCTCGTCCAACCAAATCACTTCTACCTCATCCGCATCTGACAACCTGTCCAAGGAAGCCAAATCCGCGGACAGTGCTGTTGCTGGGATGAGATGATAGTCCTGCTTGATCGTGAGCGTGCTGGTCACATCGGAGCGGGTACGGATTGCCCACTTGCTCTGCTCGGAACGGAACTTGACAATTACCGGCACTTCTTCATTTGTTACACGGGCCTGCTCGATCACATCCCGAACAGGAGCAGAGTATTTCTCCAATGCCATCTTCACCCCAGTTTCTCATTTTTCGTTTCTGGCGGCCAGTGAAACACCCCTGCAGTTCCTGGCCACAGATCACTGCTCATTAGCCATTGCAGTTACAGGGCCATCCAGCTCCACAGAGACCAGCCACGGCTCGTCAAGCAGGGATTTCAGAGCACCTACGGGGCCAGTGATGGCAAAGTAGGGAACGAGCGTTGTTTGATGCCGTATGGTAAAGCCGGCCTCCTCAATGGCTGTACGTTGCACAGGGCCGACTTCGCGCACCCGCAGTAGGAGATCGACTGTGTCTGCGGGGGCCTGTTGGATCTGTTGCCACACTGCCTGTGGACATGTATCCGTTTGTTGAGACATAGCCCGATTCTAGCAGCCCCGCGCCATCACAGCAAAAATGGATTCCATATTGATAGGGGAATTCACCCTGCCATCACAGAATTCCGTTTTATGTCAGGAAATCATAGGCGATGAGCGTGAGGAACTCAACGAAATCGTCGGTTAGGACCAGCCTGTCCAGAATTTCGGCTGCTTCTTCCAGCCGACCGGCCGCGGCCCCGCCTAGTTTCTCCAATTCCTCCGCGCGAATCTGCTGGTACAGGGCCCGGGTGACCGGTCGCCCGTCATCCAATTTGGCTCCATGACGGATCCACTGCCAGATCTGTGAACGGGATATCTCTGCAGTCGCCGCGTCTTCCATCAGGTTGTAGATGGCGGCTGCGCCGTTGCCGAGCAGCCAAGCGTTCAGATATTGGAGAGAGACGTCTACATTTGTACGCAGGCCAGCTTCGGTTATGGTGCCCCCAGGTACACCTACAGCGGTGATCTGGGCCGCGGTCACTGCTACGTCCTCCCGCAGCCGCTGTTTCTGATGAGGCGCGCCGTCTGTGGCCTTGGCGAAAATATCACGGGCCAAGGGTACTAGGTCCGGATGAGCCACCCATGTACCATCACAGCCATCGGCGGATTCCCGTTCCTTATCGGCCTGCACTTTGGCGAGGGCCTGCTCATTGATGGCCGGGTCCCGGCGGCTAGGAATGAAAGCGGCCATCCCACCGATGGCATGCGCGCCCCGTTTGTGACAGGTACGCACCAGAAGCTCCGTGTAAGAGCGCATGAAGGGCGTGGTCATCGTCACCTGGGCCCGGTCCGGCAGGATTGTATTGGGGTTGTTGCGGAACTTCTTGATCGCACTGAAGATGTAATCCCAGCGTCCAGCGTTCAGGCCAGCCGAGTACTCCCGTAGTTCATAGAGAATCTCTTCCATCTCTAGGGCGGCCAGAATCGTTTCGATCAGAACCGTGGCCCGGAAGGAGCCATGTGGAATGCCTAAGGCATCCTCGGCATGCTTGAACACATCCGCCCACAGACGGGCCTCCAGATGGCTCTCCAGTTTCGGCAGATAGAAGTAGCAGGATGTGCCCCGCCTCTTCCTTTCGGCCGCATTGTGGAAGACATACAGGCCCACATCAAAGAGACTAGCGGAGACCGGCTCGCCATCCACTAGCATGTTTTTCTCCAGTAAGTGCCAACCCCGGGGGCGCACTAGCAGGGTGGCGATGGTTTCGTTCAGTTCATAGACCCGCCCTCTGGCTTCATCTTCCAGCCGAATCTGCCGCCGGACTGCATCATATAGGTTGAGCTGGCCCTGCACACAGTTCTCCCATGTGGGAGAATTGGCGTCTTCAAAGTCGGCCATAAAGACATCTGCGCCGGAATTGAGCGCGTTGATCACCATTTTACGCTCTACGGGGCCGGTGATCTCCACCCAGCGTTGCTGCAGATCAGCGGCTGTCTCTGTCACCTGCCAGTCAGCGTTGCGGATGTCTTGGGTTTCTGGCAGGAAGGTGGGGATTTCAGCGGCATCAATGCGGGCCTGTCTCTCTGCACGGGCAGACAGCAACTCCAGACGCCTGGGGTTGAACGTCTTATGCAGCTCTGCCACAAAAGCCAAGGCTTCCCCTGTCAAAATCATTGCAGACGCGGGCAGTTCCTGGCCGATAATGTCAATCTTTCCCTGCTCTTTCACACCTACATTCTCCTGTATTGTGGGGTTCTGTCTGGATGAAGAAGAATTCATTTATAAGCATACCTCAAATTTGGGCAGATCGTCAACAGTCAATACAGCGGGCGTTTCGTTCGCGGCCACAGCATCAGCCTCTGCGCTATGATCTGGCTAAATCTGCTGTATGGACTAAAAAAGGATAACAGGGTAGAATTATGGCCGCATCATGCGCGCCTTCCTGAACCCGTCTGGTTGCCGTAAGCGGACGACAAAACAAGGGACAGGGGATCCTTACAATGCCGGCCAGGGACATGTATCACAAGCAGATGAAGTCCGCCCTCATCAAAGATGGGTGGACGATTACCCACGATCCTTTCACCATAGCTCTCGGACTGCGGAACGTATTTGTCGACTTCGGTGCCGAGCGAATGCTGGCAGCAGAAAAGGATAACCAGAAAATCGCTGTCAAAGTAAAAAGTTTTCAAGGTACATCGGATATTCGAGATGTACAACAAGCAGTTGGCCAGTATGTCTTCTATCGTTCTCTGCTCAGTCGAATTGAAGCTGAACGAACGCTCTATATGGCAGTTCCCCACACTGTATTGGTCGGCGTTCTGGATGAGCCGATTGTCCGGCCAGTCTTGGAGGACGAAGAAGTTGCGATTCTGGGTTTTGATGTAGAAAAGGAGCAGATCGTTCAATGGAATACGTAGAGCGTTACCGGCAGATGATTCGCCAGAAGATCGAAACCTATGCTGCGATTCGTCCGTCCTTAGGTGAAGTGGAGATCGAGGTGATCTTTGACGAGGACAACGATCACTATGAACTCATGTACGCCGGCTGGAATGGACCCTACCGCATTCACGGCAGCGTGCTACACATCGACATCCGCGATGGCAAAGTCTGGATTCAATACGATGGCATGGAGGACAGCATCGCCGAAGAATTGGTGGAAGCTGGGATTCCCCACGAGCACATTGTTCTGGCCTTCAAGCCGCCGGAAATTCGCCCCTATACCGATTTCGCTGTAGAATGAGCAGGCCGCATCGAATAAGAGAGTGCGGAATTGGCTCGCCTGCGTCAATGCCTCTCCGATATACATTGCCAGCAGAAACACACTTCGGCATTCATAACAGATGAAAGGGCAAGGCGAGCATGGGCAAGCAAAATCAGGACATCTTGAACAACACAACGATTGATAGCACCTCTACGACATTGGCCCTGTCCAATCTGCAGGGCATTGGGGAGAGACGACGCATCTCGGTCAGGGGCGTTCTGTGTACACTTTTCTGCCTCGGGGCGGCTATGGCTCTGAGTAACTGGTTGGTGGCCGGCACGCCGGCCCCGGTAGCCGCACAGGCCACAACGCTGGAAGAAGAGTGTTCCAATGGCATCGCGGTTCCGGATCCACAAGACAACCCCGGCCTGGTCGCGGATTGTGTAACGCTCCTTAGTATCAGGGATACCCTAGCCGGCACTGCCTTATTGGAGTGGAGCACACAAACCCCTGTACTCTACTGGCAGGGTGTCTCCGTCTCCAACTGGGATGATGTCACCACCTTTGACTCTCGTGTGTACCGGTTATACTTACCGGGCCACCAACTGACAGGCAGCATCCCTCCTGCACTGGGCAATCTCTCCCAGCTGGTCTACCTGAACCTTGACTACAACCAACTGACGGGCAGCATCCCCCCTGAACTAGGCAACCTCTCCCAGCTGACCTACCTGTACCTCAGGGACAACCAACTGACAGGTAGCATCCCCCCTGAACTAAGCAATCTCTCCGAGCTGACCTACCTGCACCTCTCCAACAACCAACTGACGGGCAGCATTCCCCCTGAACTAGGCAACCTCTCCGAGCTGCAGAATTTGTACCTCTGGGACAACCAACTGACAGGCAGCATCCCTCCTGCATTGGGCAACCTCTCCGAGCTGCAAGCCTTGGGCCTCTCCGGCAACCAATTCAGTGGATGTATACCGAATGTCTTGATTAGTGTTTGGATCAGTGACCTGTCAAGGCTCGGATTGCCACTCTGCGACCAGGACATCGCTTGTGTTGAGGATTGTGCAACGCTGTTAGGTATCAAGGACACTCTAGCTGGCACCGCCTCTCTGAACTGGAGTACACGACTCCCCGTTAGTCTATGGGAGGGCATCATCATCTCCAACTCTCGTGTGACAGAGTTATATCTCTATGGCGACCAACTGACAGGCCGTATTCCCCCCGAACTGGGCAACCTCTCCCAGCTAACGATCTTGGACCTCCACAGCAACGAACTAACGGGAAACATCCCGGCTACACTGGGCAACCTCTCCCAGCTGCAAGCCTTGGGCCTCGCCTATAATCAACTGACAGGCAATATCCCTCCTGCACTAGGCAACCTCCCCAAGCTGGAGTGGTTAAACATGTCCTATAATCAACTGACGGGCATCCCCCCTGAACTAGGCAACCTCCCCAAGCTGAAAATGTTAGACCTTGAAAGCAACCAACTGACAGGCAATATCCCTCCTGCACTAGGCAGCCTCCCCAAGCTGACGGAGTTGTACCTCCGGAACAACGAACTAACGGGCCCTATTCCCCCTGAACTGGGCAGCATCCCCAATCTACGGTCGTTGTCCCTTGGGTCCAACCAACTGACGGGCAGCATCCCGCCAGAACTGGGCAACCTCTCCAAGCTGGATAGTTTGTCCCTCTTCGACAACCGACTGACAGGTAGCATCCCGCCAGAATTGGGCAACCTCTCCAAGCTGGAGGCCTTGCTCCTCTCCGGCAACCAACTAAGAGGATGTATACCCTATGCCTTGACTACCGGTTGGTTGTATAGTGATCTGTCATATCTCGGATTGCCGGTCTGCGCCCAGGAGACACCCGTCCCTATGCCGACCATCGTCTCACCGGTCGCCACCCCGTTGGCCATCTCACCAATCGCCACACCGCCCATCTCACCGATCGCCATACCAAGCAATCAAGGCCACCAAACCTTCCTGCCCCTCGTGCAACATTGAAATTGCAGTGGTTAGTGGCTCGTGGAAGAAGCACGTACAGTCGTTTGTCCTCTAGTCGGTTACTCAGGTCATTTCAGGGATTCCTACCCGCCGGACGCGCTGCGTACCCGCCCGAAGATCTGCTGTAGGCGTTCTGTCACCGCCGTGGGCAGGGGCGGACGCAGCAGGGAGTTCACGTTTTCCTGCAGATGCCGGATATTGCCAGTGCCGGTCAGGACCACATCTATGCCCGGCTCATGGCGACAGAAACGATAGGCGGCCTCCGTCATTGTGCTGGCATCACTCTCCGCCAACACCCAGGCCAATGGAGCCGTCAGGTCCACAGCATCGGCCTGGATCTCGCCGCTTTCGATCAACTCTGCCAAGATCTGCCGCAGCCGTTCGGGTTGCTGAAGGCGCGGCGCACAGCAAACATACACTCTGTGGCGATCCCCTTGGCTTGGGTGTCCGGCAAGACGAGCTGACGCGCGGTCTGGTTGAGTATATTGAAGCCGACCATCACTACATCAAACACATCATCGGCGATGGCCTGCTGTAGGACCTCGTGCGCCAGGTCGGTTCTGAAATGCTCACTGATGGCCAGATGACGGATCTTGCCCTCCTGCTGCAGTCTCTGCAGACATGGTACGATCTCAGCGCGCACATAGGGGTATTGGTCCGCTTTGGGGCCATGTACATGAAACACATCAATGGTTTCAACGCCTAACCGCTGCAAACTGGCCTCAATGCCGGCCGCGTACTCCTGCGGGGCAATGGGCACACGCTTGCGAAATGCCCCCTTCTTAGAGGAGATGACCAGCCTATCCCGGTCTACGCCTTGGATGGCTTTGCCAATCAGCTCTTCCGTGCCGTAGGCCTCGGCTGTGTCAATGTAATTGATGCCCAACGCAAGGGCCCGGCCCACCACAGCGATGGACTCTGCTTGGCTACGCCCTGTGGACTTACCCAAGCGGCTCGGGCCGCCGGCCCCTAGGCCGACAACGCTCACTCGCAGGCCAGTGCGCCCCAATGTCTTGTATTCCATGCCGCCTCCTGAAGCCTGTGCGCCACCTTGCCGTTCGGTAAACGCGCGCCAAACTATTGTGCAAACCGATTGCACGCATTGTAACGCCTCATACTGTCATCAAAAAATCGTGCATACGCTCTGTTTTCATGCTATACTGTAAGATGAGCAAAACAACCAGCCCACAGGGAGATTGATTATGGCCGAAGAAACGACCCAGGAAACAGCCATGGCAGACTCTGCCGCAATCGCGGAAGATGTCTCTGCCGAAACCTCTGCTGCAGCTGTAGCAGAAGAAGAGCCACAAAGCGACCGCCCGGACCCGGTTCTGTTTGCCGGCTATCTGTTCGGCGGCTGGCTAGCCTTAATGATTGTGTTCGTTGTGATCGCTGTCATTGCCATGAGTGTTCTCGGCTAGAGCATCTTTCTACAGCGTAAAACTGGAAAGGGGAGCTCCTTCTCCCCTTTCACCATCCTACAAATCCCTTGTCTGCCTCAGGACTCAGGATCCCCTATCCTGCTTTCTTGGTCGATTTTAAGGCAGTTGACGCTATCCGAAAAGATGTGTTATACTTGTTTCATAAGGCCTCATCTCGGCTGCCCCGCAACACGTGATGCGGCCAGCAATTGGTTTTCCCTGTTAGATCATTCTTAACGAACCGCGAGTCCGCCCGCTCCTAGTGCCCTGGGAAACGGTGCATGCTGAGGGCTACGCTGTTTCAAACGTTCCCAAGGTTTGCCGATATGACAAAGAAAATATACGCCTTTGGTATGGACGGTTTCATCACACCGATGATGAAGTTCTTCGCTGCTGAGGGTATCCTGCCGAACTTCGCCCGCTTCCTACGGGAAGGCACTGTCAACCAGACTTATCCGTCCTTCCCGGTCTGGACGCCCACCAATTGGGCCACTCTTTCTACCGGTGCTCATACGGGAACCCACAGCGTTTCCTCTTGGCGGACGGTTTTAGGCCCGATTGGGCGTTCGCCCAATCAACAGGTAGACAGTTTTGATGGCCGCGCCAACAACGCCGAACGCATCTGGAATGCCTTAGAACGGGCCGGGCTGCGGGGCGTGGCCCTCCACTACCCCGGCGCGCATCCTTCAGGCGTGGAAATCGGCTATGTAGTCGATGGCTTCGGCCATCCCGGCCATCACAAGACAGATTTTGAGGTGGCCGCGGCCCAAGCCTACACCACCGTGGCATCTGAAGCCAGCGATGTGGCTATGGGCCATGATGGTTCGGCCAGCAGCGGGCCCCGCAGCGTTGAACCTATCCCACCTCTAGCCCCGGCGGCCGGCTGGAACAACATGCCGCCCAGTGTCTCCCCCGCCCTCGGGACGACCTTCAACGTCAGCGCGCGGCTCGGAGGAGATGCCAATGTCTTCTATCTTCTGGCCGTAGACAGCCAAGGCATGGGCTACGACCGGGTCTTGATCTGCCGCACCCCAGACGGCCATGACGTGCTCGCCGCCGCTCATTTGGGCGCATGGAGCGAATGGGCTATCGGGACATTCCGCATCAATGGGCGCAACCAACAGGCATCGGTACGCTTCAAACTGATGGAACTGACGCCGGATGGCAGTCGTTTGAAGCTCTACCGCACTCAAATCACCTATACCGATGGCTTCACATACGGGGACGATGCCCTGGCCGCGGACCTGGTCAAACGTTTCGGGCCCTATCAGGAACATGCCTCCATGACCCCCTATACATCGGGCATGACCGACTTTGACACAGCCCTAGAGGAGTGCGCCTATCAAGGGCTGTGGTTCGCCGATGTAGCCAACTATATGCTCCATGAAAAGGGCTGTGCCTACGTCACCTGCCATTGGCATCTCTACGACTATCTGAACCATATTCACCTGGCCGATGTAGACCCGGCCTGTCCTGGGTTCAACCCAGACACCCAGGACAAATACCTAGATTATTTCCGCAGGGCCTATCAGGTAGGTGACCAGATATTGGGGCGCATGTACGCGGCTGCGGACGCGGCGACCCAGGCCGGCGATGCAGTCTATGTGGGCATCTTGGCGGACCACGGTGCCTATCCCGACATCCGCGTCGCCAATATTCGCCGATTTCTCTACGATGCAGGCTTTCTCGTCTTGAAAAATGGGCCGGATGCCATTGCCCAGGACCAGGACAACATCCCGCCCACAGAGATCGACTGGGAGAAGACTACGGCCTACATCGGCAAGCGCGGGTTCGACATCACCATCAATGCCGAGCCGGGGCCGGCCTTTGATGCCATTGAGGGCAAGTTGCTCACCGCGCTGCGTACTTGGACCGACCCACAGACCGGACGTACTCCTATCGCCATTGCCCTGCCCAAACGAGATGCCTATCTGCTCGGCCAGTGGGGCGACCAGTGCGGTGATGTGATCTTTGTCTGGGATCATGGCTATGTCAGCGGCTATTACAGCCAATGGCTCGGCATAGTGGGCGGCGGCCCTGTGGGCGCGCCGCAAGTCTATGGTGCTCATCATGGCGGCTTCCTGCCCACAGATAACGGTTTTTCCTCCACCTATGGCTCCTTCCTGCTGGCCGGGCCCGGCCTGAAGCAACGCTATGAACGACCGCCGCAACGCTTGGGCTACATCCAAGCGGTGGATGTGGTGCCGACTTTCTGCCATATTCTGGGGATCGACCCACCGCTGCAGAGCCAGGGCACAATTGCCCGGGACTTGTTCGAGGGCCATGAGATGGTGAGGGAGAGGCCACAATGACTACGCGCATGCTGTTGCCGCGCTGGATGCAGAGTCTGCGCGGCAAGGAAGCCATGGCCGGCTATCTGTTCCTATTGCCTTGGCTGCTGGGTCTAGTGCTCTTTATCGCCAGCCCGATGTTGACATCAGGCTTTCTCAGCTTTACCCGCTATGATGTCGTCAACCCGGCAAAATTTGTCGGGCTGAAGAACTTCATTGAGATCTTCACCAAAGACCGGCTCTTTTGGCCCTCTTTGCTCTTGACCTTCCGCTATGCCCTGATCGTGGTGCCCTTTTCCCTGGTCGGTTCCCTGGCGGCCGCGCTGTTGCTCAACCAAGCCCTGCGCGGCACCACTTGGTTCCGCACCTTCTTTTTCCTGCCCCATCTCACGCCCATTGTGGCGGCCGCAGTCCTGTGGGGCTGGATCTTCAACCCGGATGTAGGGCCGGTCAACCATTGGATCCGCACCATCACCAGCAGCGACAACGCCCCTGGCTGGTTTCGAGACCCGGATTGGGCTATGACTGGGCTGGTGATCATGGCCATGTGGGGCGCAATCGGTGGCAATACCATGCTGATCTTCCTGGCCGGCCTACAAGGCGTTCCCCAAGAACTGTACGATGCTGCGGTGGTGGATGGGGCCGGCCTGTGGGCCAAATTCCGCAATGTGACCATCCCCATGCTCACGCCGACCATCTTCTTCAACATGGTGCTGGGCATCATCGGGGCACTCAAGGTATTTGCCGCCGCCTTCATCGCCACCGAGGGGGGGCCGGCCTACGCGACCTGGTTCTATGCACTCCACATCTACGACAAGGCCTTCCGATCCTTTGAGATGGGCTATGCCTCGGCCCTGGCGTGGATCTTCTTTTTCGTGTTGTTTGTCTTTACCTATGTGCAGTTCAGACAGTCGAGACGCTGGGTCTATTATGCAGGGGAGGTGGACTGATGGCGGGCGAAGTCATTGTGACGGGCAGAGGACAAGGCGAGCGCAGATTCTCTCCGGCAACCCTGTATCGGTCCGCGACCTGGCGACGCAATAGTGGCCGTGGGATTCTCTATCTTATCGCCATTTTCAGTTCAGCCATTTTTATGTTTCCTTTTGTCTGGACACTCCTCTCCTCCCTGAAAACCGGCGGTGAACTCTTCAGGTTCCCGCCCACTTGGTTCCCGGCGGTCCCACAGTTTCAAAACTACCCAAAGGTCTTTGAGATCGTTCCCTGGGGCACCTGGACATGGAACTCTGTGCTGGTGGCCGGCCTGTCTACCTTTGGCGCGGTTCTTACGGCCGCGCTCGTCGGCTATTCCTTCGCCCGCTTCCGCTATCCAGGGCGGGACCCCCTATTCATCATTACCCTCAGCACCATGATGCTGCCGGTGGAGGTGACGTTGATTCCCCTCTACCTGATGTTTGCCAGGATCGGCTGGATGGATTCCTATAACCCCCTGATTGTGCCTTCATTCTTTGGAGGAAATGCCTTTCTGATCTTCCTGATGCGTCAATTTTTTATGAGCATTCCCATTGACTTAGATGAAGCTGCCCGCATTGATGGGGCCGGTTATCTACGCATCTTCTGGCAGATCTTGATGCCCCTCTCCATACCCGTGACGGCAACGGCAGCTGTCCTAACTTTCATGGCGCAATGGAATGCCTTCCTGCCTCCTTTCATTTTTCTCAATACCAAGACAAAATATGTCCTGGCTGTGGGGATCCGCTATTTTCAAGCGGTGGCCGGCTTCGCCGATGATACGGAGCCAAAATATCATCTGCTCATGGCAGCCAGCGTCATGATGACCGCGCCCATTATCATTATGTTCTTTCTAGCACAACGGTATTTGGTACAAGGAATCGTGATGTCCGGCATTAAAGGCTAGTGTGTGCGGCCCAGTTGCCATTGGGCACATCAGAACAAATGCGAATGCCACGATTCAGATCTTCGTTCTATTTTTCACTCTGGTTACTACAGGAGGAACCCTATGTCTACCAGAAATGTAAGTCGCCGTCAGTTCTTGACCGGTTCCCTAGCGTTTACGGGGGCCTTAGCCCTGTCTGCTTGTGCTGCGCCTGCAGCCCCTACAACCAGTGAGGGGGGAGAGGCCATGGCCCCTGCCGAAGAGATGATCACCATCCTTTTTCACACTCGTCTCGGCACCCATGCTGACTGGCACATCAGCCGCAAAGAGCTCTTTGAAGAGCAGAATCCTGGCCTAAAACTTGAGATTGACGAGTTGCCGGGCAATGAGATGTACCCCAAGATCTACGCGCTGTCGGCCTCCGCCACCGTGGGCGATGTGGTCTGGACCTATCTGAACAACCCGCCGGAACACAAGTCCAGGGGTGTTCTGATCCCGCTAGACGACATTATCGCGGCCAAAGACTTCGACCTATCCGAATTCTGGGACGCTCTGCTGGATGCCCTTACCCTGGATGGCGAATTACACGCTATCCCCAATCATGGACACTATGGCACGACCGCCTACTATCACAACAAGACACTGATGGAAGAGGCGGGCGTAGAACCGCCGGACACAGAGTGGACTACAGCAGACCTCGTGACCATCGCGGCCGCGGTTACGGCCCCGCCAGAGGTTTGGGGCATGCGCTCTAGCGGTACCGGCCAAGAACACATTCCATCCTATTTACGCATCTTCGGCGGTGATGTCCTCAATGAAGAGGGCACCAAATCTCTGTTGGATCAGGAGGAATCGGTCGCTGGCCTACGCTGGCTTTACGATCTACAACACACCCATGAAGTGGACCCCTGTCAGTGTGGCGATGAGACCGTCAACAACTTCGTAGCGGGCACTGTCGGTATCCATAACACGACAACGGGCCTGATTGGTCGCTATACGAATATGAGGAACGAGGGCGAGATCGAGTTCGATTGGGATGCAGTGGTCGGTCCGGTCGGCCCCACCGGATTGCGAGGTTCCCAAGTATCAGCGGCCGCCTTCGGCATCACCGGCAACTCTGAGCACCCGTCCGAAGCCTTCCAAGTTCTGGACTTCTATTCCACCAAAGAAGACGGTATTGAGCATGTTTTCTTCGGTGCCGGCAGCCCGGGTGGACGCAAAGATGTATGGGAGAGCGAAGAACTCAACTCTATCCATCCCATCTTCCGCATGCACCAAGAGATCTATCCCAATGGGCCGCGCAAGTGGCATCGGCCAGCCAATGCTCGTACCCAAGAATTTGTGAACACATTGAACAACAATCTGCAGGCCATCTGGACAGAGGCTGCCGAGTTCGACGAGGGCGTTGAACTAACCCATGAGTTAGTCCAAGAAGTCTTGGACAAGGAAGCACTGGTTTAACAACAGCGGTGGCTCGTGGCTTATACTGTGCTGCAGTTTTTGGTCACGGGTCACACCCTCTTTTGCTTTCCACCATATCCATTCGGAGGTCATAATGACAAATCGAATTTCACGACGTTCGTTCTTGCAGGGGTCGTTGGCTGCATCTGTCGGCCTGCTGGCTGCTTGTGCTGCCCCGGCCGCGCCTCAAGCCCCCTCGGCGGATGAAGGCGCAGGGGCCGAGCCGGCCATGGAAACCATCAACCTGCGTTGGGACACCTTCCGCGGCATTGGCAGCGGCTGGAATGAAGAACGCATTGACACGTTTCGGGAGATGCATTCGAATGTGACGATTGAGCTGCGCCCCTTGGCCGGGGCCGGCCAGCAGGACAATTACGCCAAGATGTACGCGGCCCAGGCGGCCGGGGACCTGGGCGAGATCATCGCCTTTGACCCGTCCCACTACCATTTCTGGCGAGCCATCAACAAAAATATCATCATGCCCCTTGATGACTTGGTGGCCACCGATGGCACAGACTTGGGCGAATGGTTCGAGCACTTTATGAGCCTGCAGTACTATCAAGGCAAGCTGTATGGCATACCGAGTTGGGGCTGGGCCGGCTTTGATACCCTCGTCACCAATGCCGTCCATCTGGAAGAGGAAGGCATTGACCTGCCAGATCCAGTCGGCCATGATGTATCAACCGACACCATTACGGAATGGGCCTACAAGTTCTATTCCGAAGGGGAACGCTTCGGCCTCAATATCAGCCACAATGAGGCCACTGTCGTTGTCTTGTGCCGGCTTTTCAACAGCTCGCTCATCAATGAAGAAGGCACAAAGTGCTTACTGCTGGACGACCCCAACGCCACGGAGGCCATGCGCTGGGCCTACAGATTGGGTGTTGAGGAGCAAATTCTGCCGGCACCTGGGGATATTGACAACGCCAATGGTGCTCTCACCGCTGGTCTGCTCACCATGAACTGGTGTGGTTCCCTGTGTGTACGCAATTTCAAGAACTCCATTGAGGACGAGAGCATTGCCAAAGCTTGGCAGATTCTCTTCCCCACCCGCAAAGATGGCCGCTTCCCCTCACAGCTACGCGGCGGCACTTGGAACATCCGCTTGGGCAGTGAACATGCGGATATCGCCTATCAGTTCCTTTTGCACATCGGCGGACATGATGGCAGCCTCAGTTTCAATCTCGTCGGCGGCAATTTTGCCATGGTACGGCCGGATGTAGCCCAATCTCTCGTTGAAGAGGACCCGATCCACGAATGGTTCATCCCAAGCCTAGAGAACGGCATCCCGGCCCATGCGCCGGCCAACTCACGCGGGCGCGAGTACACATCCGCTGTCCAACAGTGGACGGACCTGCTTCTCGATCCCAACCAGCCGGTTGCTTTTGAAAAGGGTTTGCAGGACCTGCACGACAATATCCAGGCCATCCTAGATATGGAGCCGGCGTAATTGCTGTGTCTAGTGGAGAGTAACACCACGAACTGCTCTCCACTAGACACTCTCCGGAGGTTTGTACATGGCGACGCTGACCAGCCGCTTGAAGTTTGCAGGGATATCAGGCAGGCTGATGACCACCCGGCAAAAGCGGGAAAACTTCTATGGGTATCTGTTCCTCACGCCCTGGTTGCTGGGATTTTTCGGGCTGTTTATCGGCCCTGGTTTAGGTTCCCTCTACTTCAGCTTCACAGAATATGACGTCCTCAGCCCGCCCGAATGGATCGGTCTGGACAATTACATCAAAATGTTCACCAATGATCCGCTCCTCTGGACTTCTCTGGGGCGCACGTTTTATTATGCTGGGCTAGGTGTTCCCTTAGGCGTATTCGGCTCGATGTTTCTGGCGATTCTGCTCAATGCCAAATTGCGCGGGCTGGCTACCTACCGCACCCTCTTTTTCATGCCCTCCCTGGTCCCGATTGTGGCTTCTGTTGTCCTGTGGAAATGGCTGTTACATGACAATTTCGGCATCATCAACCAGACACTGGTCGGTCTAGGCTGGAACGACCCGCCCGGCTGGTTCGGGGACCGCCGCTGGGCGATCCCCTCCCTGATTCTGATGGGGCTCTGGCAAGGGGTCGGCGGCACACGGATGATTATCTTTCTGGCCGGTCTGCAAGGCATCCCAGAGACCCTATACGAGGCCGCATCCATTGACGGGGCCACAGCCTTTCACAAACTACGGCATGTGACATTGCCCCTGCTGACGCCGACGATCTTCTTTAACATGGTCCTCGGCATTATCAGCGGGCTACAGGTGTTCACCGCGGCCTTCGTCGCCACCGATGGCGGGCCCGGCTTCGCCACCACCTTCTACAGCCTACACCTCTACCGTCACGCCTTCGACTACTGGAACATGGGGTACGCGTCGGCCTTGGCATGGTTCTTTGCCATCGTAATCATCTCCCTCACCATCGGGCAACTGCGACTCTCCCGCCGTTGGGTGTTCTACTATGGAAGCTGATCAACAATGAGTGCAACACTAGACCATCTACCCAGTACCGAGATACAGATCGAGGTGCGTCGTCGCGGGCGGAATCAGATGCAGATGCTGTTGACATACATTCTGCTCACCATCTCCGCCCTGGTATTCGCTTTTCCCCTGTTCTGGACCGTTTCCAGCTCTCTACAGACTTGGCAGGAACTGCGCTCGTTCACCCCCCATCTGCTGCCGTCGGTTCCCCAATGGGGCAATTATGCCCAGGTTTTCCAATCTGTGCCCTTCGCGCGTTGGATGGGAAATAGCTTTCTGATCACGGCCATCACCATCCCCGGCACGATCCTCACCGCATCTCTCACTGCCTACTCCTTTGCCCGCTTTCACTATGTGGGCAAAGAGTTCTGGTTCGTACTGATGCTCGGCACGCTGATGATCCCATCCCAAGTGACACTCATTCCCCAGTACGTCCTCTTCTTCAATCTGAAGCTCATCAACACATATGTACCGCTCACGATTGGGGCCTGGCTTGGGGGCGGAGCCTTCATGATCTTCCTGCTCCGACAGTTCATTATGTCAATTCCCAGAGATTTAGATGAAGCCGCGTTGATGGATGGGGCTACCCCGCTCCGCATTCTTAGGAGTGTGTTGTTGCCCTTGATGAAACCGGCCCTGACCACAGTAGCTATCTTGCAGTTCCTCAACGACTGGAACGAATTTTTCGCCCCCTTTATCTACCTCAGCCGTACCCAGCTATTTACAGCTGCGGTGGGCCTGCGCTTCTTCCAGAACATCCCTCTAGAAACGAGAGACCCTCGGGATCACCTGCTGATGGCCGCCGCGGCCGTGATGACCATTCCCGTCATCACCCTCTTTGCCGTGGCCCAGCGCTACTTTATTCAGGGCGTTGTCTTGAGTGGCCTGAAGATATAGGGCAAGGATTTCCCTTGGGCCCGCACATGCTGCTCGTCCACTTTTTTGTTATACGTTGTGTTCGATTGAGAGGAATGAACCGAGGGCATATTTAACGAAAGGAAAACGCAAGATGGCTGAACTTGTCGCTGTGATGCCAATGCTAGCGGTGACGGACATCCCTCGGGCTGTTTCGTTTTATGAACGCATCGGCTTCACACAGGCCTATCAGGACGAACAGTACGGCATCCTAACCCGTGACAAGATCGAAATCCATGTGTGGAAATGGGAAGGGTTTGACGTCTCATTTGACCCAAATGTCCATGCCAATGGTTGCTATATTCGTGTGCGGGGCATTGAAGACCTCTACACTAGGTTGGAGGCCCAGGGCATTGTCCCGTCCACTGGCCAGTTACAGGAGATGCCCTGGGGCAGGCAATTCACAGCTCTTGACCCTGACAACAATGCGCTTCACTTTGCAGAGCAGGTCGGTTGAACTGCGTGCGTCAGGTCGTGGGCAGAGAGCCGGCCAACATCTGCACCATCTCCTCCAGGGTCGGCGCGTTTGGGTCCTCTGGCGTGCGGTCTGCTAGGGATGAAGCAGCGATGAAACGGTAGATATCGGCTGCGCCTTCGTGGAATTTTGGGGTCAGGCCCACCGCGGCAAAGGTAGCGGCGATCTCCTCCATTTCCCCTATCCAGCGTCGGGCTTTGGGCGGCATCCCCGGCAGGCCCCGCTCCATGCGCTGCACCATGGCCATCTGGCTAGTCCGGTACTCGTCCAGCAGTGCCTGACGCACGCCCAGGGCCTCTGCTGCCAGCAAGAGTTCCATGCAGAGAGCAGTCAACCCTTTGGTCAGCCCTGCGTAGCACATCTTAATGGCCGAAGCATCGCCGATGCGGTTGCTCAACACCGGCACATGCAGCCCGAATTCATTGAGTTGCGCCAATTGGCTGGCATGTGTACCGGAAGCATAGAAGCGAGTCGTGCCGTCTTGATGGGGCGGCGGCCCAATAATGGACGCATCTACAAAACGCGCAGCAGTACCGGCAAATAGCGTTCCGATGTGTCTTGTCGTCTGCGGTGCAATGGCATTGCAGTCCGCGTAGAGCAGGGTCGCGTCGGTCTTGCGTAAGGCAGTGGCAACTTTGTGCGCCGCAGCTTGTGCATGGGCCGGCACCAGAATACACAGCACCATGTCTGCTTCCTGCACCAGCAGTTCGTAGGAGGCTACCTCTTCAATCCCGGCCTGCACGGCCAGCCGCTGGGTACGCGCACTCCGGTCCGCCAGATGAGCGACCACCCGCAGGCCATTCTCCCGCAGCCGCCGCCCCACTGTATGGCCCATATCACCAGGGCTGAGAATTCCGATTGTCGGCTTCATGAATGGTCGTTCTCCTCTTGCGCTCGCTTCAGCAGAGCTTTCATGTAGCCAATCGTATAAGCCGTGCCAATACGGGGATCATCCGCCATCATCGGAATGTGATCCGGGATCAGCACTCCGTCGAAATCCGTCTCCTGGAGTACCCGCATAGCCTTGTACATATCAAAGTAGCCATCGTCTACGAACGTCTCAATGAAATGCGGTAAGGGCTGGTCCACATTGCGGAAATGAATCTTGAACAATTTGTCCTCTTGGCCGAATTTTTGTAGGGATTCCTCCACGCCTTTGCCCATCAGGTCGCCGCCTTCCAACCAGCAGCCGATACAGAAGCAGATGCCCACATTGGGGCTATCTGCGATCTCCATGGCCCGACTGTAGCCTTTGAAACTACTGAAAATACAACGGGGCACCCCGCCCAACTCCGGCTGGGGCGGGTCGTCCGGGTGGATACCGATACGCACGCCCTCTTCTTCGGCCACGGGCGCGGCCTGGTCCACAAAGTAGCGAAAGTTTTCCCAGATTTCGTCTTGGGCGTAAACCCGACCATGGGTCAAGGGCAGATGGTAGAATGTGCCAGCCCAATGGCCGGCCTCGGCCTTTGCGAGATCAAAGCCCCGGGCCGACGCGCCACCGCGTGTCGCCTCCCGCTCGGTACTCCAAATACCGTTGGCCATATGGGCGTAAGTGGTGTAGGGAATGCCGGCTTTCCCCAAAGCCCGCAGGTGATTCACATACTCCTCGATCTTGGCATCCCGATTTTCCAGCCCCAGGACAATCGCATCCTGGTTGTGGACATCCCTGTTGCCGAAACCGTAGATACGAATCCCGGCCTGCTCAAAGCGGTCTTTCGTCCGTGCATAGTAATCGTAGCCCGCATGCTCGCCATCTGTCCAGCAGACAGCCCAATCTATGCCCATCTGCTTCACGAACTGCAGGTCGTCAAGGCCGGCTTCTGGTGATACTTGGGCCGCGATCTTCATACCGGGCGGAAGTGACATGAGAGACATTTGGCTTCTCCTATACGTGGATTACGGTCGATGGCCGCGTGGGTCCTCAGCAAATGGTGTGATATCGCTTGTCTGCATGAACCAGTCTAGCATCTGTTGTGTCAGGGCCGCGTAGTCGGGTCAATATTAACACCATAGATGTAGCAATGGCAATATCAACGGGCCGCGGCCAAGCGAAACATCCTGATGCAGACAATCCCCTAGAACGAGCATCTACTGCGTTACTTCCGCACCAGCGGCAGGAAGAGATCCTGGCCAACAGGGGCAAGCGGTGTAGGCGTGACCGTGGGCGTGACCGTAGGTGTAGGTGTCGGGGTGACCGGGTCGCAGAAGGACAATTCTATAGCCGACAGGTCGTTCTGGGCAACACGCGTCAACGCGTTGGGAATACAGCCGCTCAAGCTGTTGCCGGCCAAGGACAACGACGTAAGATTGGAGAGATCCACAAGGGTCGTCGGGATGCTGCCCGTCAGACTGTTGTTGGCCAGGTGCAAGGTCTGCAGGGTGGCAATACTGCCCAGATCAGTCGGCAGGCTGCCCGACAGCCGGTTGTTGGAGAAGTCCAAGACCTGCAGGCTGGCCAGCGCGCGCAGGCCAACCGGGATACGGCCCGAGAGTCCGTTGTTGGCGAGATCCAAGGTCTGCAGACCCGTGAGCCGACTCAAGGTGGTCGGGATGCTGCCTGCCAATGTCTTGCCACTGATATCCAGCTCCAGCCTGACCACCCGCTGCGGGGCCCCGCCAATGGTTACCCCCTCCCAGGTGCCTATGCTGCTGTTCTCACTCCAGTTCAAGCGCATGGAGGTACTGATGCTTCCCTCCAGGGTTTCTTTGTTGGTCAGGAGCAGGACGCAGTCTCTGACCAGGTCGGCATTGGCAGAGGGGTTGGCTACGACAGTGCCATTGGTACATGTGGGTCTCTGTGTTGAGCCACCGCCACCGCCGCCGCCACCACCGCCACCACCGCCGCCCGTAGATGGTGGTCTGGGTGGTGGGCAGGGTAAATCTGTTGTCAGGCGATCTCGCAAGTCATAGGGGATACAGCCTGTTAGTAGTGAATTGCCAGCAAGGAGCAACTGCTCCAGATTGGTGAGAACGTCGAGATCGTACAACTGGGAAGGGATGCGTCCCGTCAATTGGTTGTGGCGTAGGTCCAACGTCTGTAGATTGGAAAGGTTGCCCAGCGCAGGCGGGATCGGGCCCATCAGACTGTTGCGGGCCAGGTTCAATGTCTCCAGTGTGGCGAGATTGCCCAATGTATCCGGGATCGGGCCTGTCAGGGTGTTGCTGTAGAGGTTCAAGGTGGTCAGCGTGGTGGAAAGATTGCCCAGTTCAGCAGGGATCGTACCCGTCAGTTGGTTGTTGTTGAGACGCAAGGACGTCAGATTGGTGAGAGTACTCAGTTCCGGTGGGATGGGGCCAGTCAAGCTGTTCTGACTTAGGTTCAAGGTGGTCAGCGTGGTGGAAAGATTGCCCAGTTGAGCAGGGATCGTACCCGTCAGGGTGTTGCTGTAGAGGGACAACGTCTGCAGATTTGTGAACTCCCCTAGCCACAGTGGGATCGTATCCGTCAAGCCGTTCTGACTTAGGTTCAAGGTGGTCAGCGTGTTGGAGAGGGTGCCCAGGTCAGCAGGGATCGTACCCGTCAGTTGGTTGCTGTAGAGGTTCAACTGCCGTAGATTGGAGAGGTCGCCCAGTTGCGATGGGATCTCGCCCGTCAGACTGTTGGAGTAGAGGTTCAACTGCCGTAGATTGGAGAGGTCGCCCAGTTCTGTAGGGATGCTGCCCATCAGACTGTTGCGGGCCAGGTTCAATGTCTGCAGAATTGTGAAGTCCCCTAACCACGGTGGGATGGAACCAGTCAAGCCGTTCTGACCTAGGTTCAAGGTGGTCAGCGTGCTGGAGAGGGTGCCCAGTTCAGTAGGGATCTCGCCCATCAGGTTACTGTTCGGGAGACTTAGACTTACACTTATCACTTGCATGGGGCTAGCGTTGTCGTTGAGACCAATGTCAACCCAGGTAGTTATGGCAGCAGTCGTCGCCCAGTTCAACGCAGTAGTATTCCACCCTCTAGTTTCCAATCCTTGCTTCACATGCAAGAGCCTTTCGCAATCCCGACGCAGGCTGACAGATTCCTCTAGGTATGAACCCGGTATCGCTTCTGTGTCAATGCACACAACCACACGCCCCGCTGGCATATTGCAATCTGGGAGGCCGAATGATGACAGGTCATTGTTAGCAATGTTAGCAATATCTCGCAACGCAGGCGGGATACAGCCGCTGAGTTGGTTGTCCCCAAGCAGCAATGTCTGCAGCGTTTCAGTGATGTTGACCAGCGCACGTGGGATGCTGCCCGTCAGGGTGTTGGAGTAGATGTTCAATGTCTGCAGATTGATGAGAACACTCAGTTCCGGTGGGATCTCGCCCGTCAGTCTATTGTAGGCCAGGTTCAATGTCTGCAGAGAGCGGGAGAGGTTGCCCAGGTCAGCAGGGATGCTGCCTGTCAGGGTGTTGCTGTAGAGATTCAATGTCTGCAGATTGGTGAGAGTACTCAGTCCCGGTGGGATCTCGCCCGTCAGGGTGTTGCTGTAGAGATTCAATGTCTGCAGATTGGTGAGAGTACTCAGTCCCGGTGGGATCTCGCCCGTCAGGGTGTTGCTGTAGAGGGACAACGTCTGCAGAGAGGCGGGTAGAGTAATAGGGATGCTGCCCGTCAGTTGGTTGTTGTTGAGGTGCAACTGCTGCAGAGAGGCGGGTAGCGTAATCGGGATGCTGCCCGTCAGTTGGTTGTTATTGAGGCGCAAAGTCACCAGACGGGTGAGGTTGCCCAGTTGCAACGGGATGGTACCCGTCAGACTATTGTAGGCCAGGTTCAAGGTCTGCAGTGTGACGAGATGGCCCAATGTATCCGGGATGCCACCCGTCAGGGTGTTGCTGTAGAGGTTCAAGCTCTGCAGAGTACGGGTGAGGTTGCCCAGGGCAACAGGGATGCTGCCCATGAGTTGGTTGTCGGAGAGGTGCAACTGCTCCAGAGAGGCGGGTAGAGTAGCAGGGATGTTGCCCGTCAGTTGGTTGTCGGAGAGGTGCAACTGCTCCAGAGAGGCGGGTAGAGTAATCGGGATGTTGCCCGTCAGACGGTTGTCGTTGAGGTGCAACTGCTGCAGAGAGGGTAGAGTAGTAGGGATGTTGCCCGTCAGGTCGTTGTCGTTGAGATGCAACTGCTGCAGAGAGGCGGGTAGCGTAATAGGGATGTTGCCTGTCAGTCGGTTGTCGTTGAGGTGCAACTGCTGCAGAGAGGGTAGAGTAGTAGGGATGTTGCCCGTCAGGTCGTTGTCGTTGAGGTGCAACTGCTGCAGAGAAGCGGGTAGAGTAATAGGGATGTTGCCCGTCAGTCGGTTGTCGTTGAGATGCAACTGCTGCAGAGAGGCGGGTAGAGTAGCAGGGATGTTGCCCGTCAGGTCGTTGTCGTTGAGATGCAACAACCACAGACCGGAGGGTAGAGTAATAGGGATGGTGCCTGTGAGTTGGTTGTTGTTGAGGTGCAACTGCTGCAGAGAAGCGGGTAGAGTAGCAGGGATGTTGCCCGTCAGTTGGTTGTTGTTGAGGTTCACGGACCACAGATGGGGGCCGCTGCCCAGTTGAGTCGGGATCGTGCCCGTCAGTCGGTTGTTTTGGAGCTGCACAAAAGTCGCCCCTAGGTTGGAAGTGGAGGGTAATTCAGGCAGGGTGCCTGTCAGTTTGTTGTTGTGAAGGTTCACGTTCGCTGCTCTGAGGCTGGCTAGTTGAGGAGGGATGGGGCCTGTCAGTTCGTTGTTGCTGAGATCAAACGTGAGCAGGCTGGCGAGAACGCCTAGTCTAGAAGGGATGGGGCCTGTCAGTTTGTTGTTTTGGAGCTGAAACTGGCCCAGAGCGGTGAGGTTGCCTAGTTCACTAGGGATGGTGCCTGTCAGTTGGTTGTTGTAGAGATACAAGATATTCAGATGGGTGAGGTTGCCTAGGTCAGGAGGGATAGGGCCTGTCAGTTGGTTGTTGTTGAGGTGCAACTGCCGCAGAACAACAGTTCGGGTCAGGTAGCCTAGTGCAGGAGGGATGGAGCCCTTGAGAGGGCCAGTGAAGTACCTCACACCATCTCCTGTTCCAGGGACTAGGACTAACCGGTAATCGTTGGGGTTAGTGATAGAGAGGCCGGTCCATTGGTCCATATTACGCGTTGTAGACCAATTCAGTACGTCGTTGCCGGGACCTTGTAGGGTATCCCTGGAGGCCAGGAGTGCCTTGCATGCCACGATTCGCCGGGGAACAACCGCCAGAGTTGTTCTCAATGGAATCGGTATGAGGTGATTAGGAATCTGATTGTTATTAGAATCCCTTCTTTGTCCAGCCTTACAGTCCTCCTTATAATACTCCGGATCATCCGGCAAGAGTGGGTCCTGCGCGGCTACGGGTGGGTCGGCGATGGTCATCAAGGCGGTTAAGGTGATGGCGGCACAGAGGACGTAGAGAGCTAGTAGGAGAGTCCGGGCTGAGAGGCATGGTTTCATCTTGCCCCCCCCCCCCCCATTATATCATATATAATGGATACACGTCCTCGTCTCTCGCCCGCAACATGCGGGTGGGAGCACGGGCCCTGCGCGGGGTCGTCCACAATGGTTGCACTGTCTGAGAAAATCTGATGATTACTCATAATCGCATCTCCGTGTCTGGACAGATCACATTCAGCTGATTTGGAGTATACCACACAATCGAACTAGCTGCAAGTACCGCAGATAGATCAAGCGAGCTATCGGATGGTAGTGTATCATGACAATGATAGGTTGATGATAGGACGGTAATTTGTGTTCAGGAAAGGTGTTGGCGCAGGCGGGCCAATTCTGCTTGCAAGTCCCTCGTCTCTTCTTCGGCTGCTCGTCGGGCATCAGCTTCCTGCTTGCGGGCATCAGCTTCAACAGCAGCCTGTTCCTCCGCGCGCTTGCGAGCAGCAGCTTCCTGCTTGCGGGCATCAGCTTCAACAGCGGCCTGTTCCTCTGCGCGCTTGCGAGCAGCAGCTTCAACAGCAGCCTGTTCCTCCGCGCGCTTGCGAGCAGCAGCTTCAACAGCAGCCTGTTCCTCCGCCCACTTGCGGGCAGCAGCTTCAATAACAGCCTGTTCCTCCGCCCACTGCCGAGCTTCCACTTCAGCCTGATATTCCGGCAGTATATACCCCCCATACACCTCATCCAGAATCAGTTTCCTGATAGCCGGCTTCCGTATCAAATCATCCCACCGAAACTGGAACCCTGGTAACACCTCTGACCGAATCACTCCCTCATCATCCGCCTCTATCTCCTCGTAGTCCCCAGCCGCATTGAGTCGATAACAGTGCATGTACTGCTCACTCGGATCTAGTATGTAGTATTCTCGCACTCCAGACCCAGCATAGCTTTGCTTCTTCGCTTCCGTGTCCCGTAGTATGGCCGCCCTTGTAGAATCCGACACGGATTCAACGCACATATCGCAGCTGCCCTTATAGACGCGTGTTCCCTCCTCCCATTCTACCGGATTGTCGTTGCGAATCACGCCGATATCAGGCTTACGTACTTCCTTACGCTCCCCAGTGGGGTTATCAAGGTCTTGTATGCTCAAAATGAAGCCGGTCTCCAGATTGAGTAGACTCGCGATTGGATGGCTCTCCACATAGTGCAATAAGAGATGGAAGAACCAATTGTAGAGTTCAAGTTGCGCGCGGGTAGACAAGGGTTTAGCCTCCAGACGGCCGTTGTGCCACTCGTAACTTACTTCCTTATCCGCATAGGGGTTTGCATACCACTTGGTCCAATACTCTTCCAGGGTGACAGAGAGGCCGTCATGGGGAGCGTGCGGGTTGCCCGTAGCGGTATTGTTTTGGTCTGTCTGCTCTTTGGGTACATCCCCGACCCGGGTTATGGATGGGGCACCCTCTACCACAGGTACCCCCACATCCGAGGGGTTGGGGATCGTTGCAGTCTTCACTTTGGCTGCCATACAGTCTCCTGTGTCTCGAATATTTAGCTGGTCTTCGCACAATATCCCGCACTTGACGTTCACTCCGGCCCGGCCTAGTGTATCATGACAATGATAGGTTGATGATAGGACGGTAATTTGTGTTCAGGAAAGGTGTTGGCGCAGACGGGCCAATTCTGCTTGCAAGGCTCGCGTCTCTTCTTCGGCTTCTCGTCGGGCATCAGCTTCCTGCTTGCGGGCATCAGCTTCAACAGCAGCCTGTTCCTCCGCACGCTTGCGGGCAGCAGCTTCAACAGTAGCCTGTTCCTCCGCCTGTTTGCGAGCATCAGCTTCAACAGCAGCCTGTTCCTCCGCCTGTTTGCGAGCATCAGCTTCCTGCTTGCGGGCAGCAGCTTCAACAGCAGCCTGTTCCTCTGCGCGCTTGCGGGCAGCAGCTTCCCGCTTGCGAGCAGCAGCTGCAACAGCAGCCTGTTCCTCCGCCCACTTGCGGGCAGCAGCTGCAACAACAGCCTGTTCTTCCGCCCACTGCCGAGCTTCCACTTCAGCCTGATATTCCGGCAGTATATACCCCCCATACACCTCATCCAGAATCAGTTCCCTGATAGCCGGCTTCCGTATCAAATCATCCCACCGAAACTGGAACCCTGGTAACACCTCTGACCGAATCACTCCCTCATCATCCGCCTCTATCTCCTCGTAGTCCCCAGCCGCATTGAGTCGATAACAGTGCATGTACTGCTCACTCGGATCCAGTATGTAGTATTCTCGCACTCCAGACCCAGCATAGCTTTGCTTCTTCGCTTCCGTGTCCCGTAGTATGGCCGCCCTTGTAGAATCCGACACGGATTCAACGCACATATCGCAGCTGCCCTTATAGACGCGTGTTCCCTCCTCCCATTCTACCGGATTGTCGTTGCGAATCACGCCGATATCAGGCTTACGTACTTCCTTACGCTCCCCAGTGGGGTTATCTAGGTCTTGTATGCTCAAGATGAAGCCGGTCTCGAGATTGAGTAGACTCGCGATTGGATGGCTCTCCACATAGTGCAATAAGAGATGGAAGAACCAATTGTAGAGTTCAAGTTGCGCGCGGGTAGACAAGGGTTTAGCCTCCAGACGGCCGTTGTGCCACTCGTAACTTACTTCCTTATCCGCATAGGGGTTTGCATACCACTTGGTCCAATACTCTTCCAGGGTGACAGAGAGGCCGTCATGGGGAGCGTGCGGGTTGCCCGTAGCGGTATTGTTTTGGTCTGTCTGCTCTTTGGGTACATCCCCGACCCGGGTTATGGATGGGGCACCCTCTACCACAGGTACCCCCACATCCGAGGGGTTGGGGATCGTTGCAGTCTTCACTTTGGCTGCCATACAGCCTCCTATGTCTCAAACTTTGCCATCACTGCACGCCCGACAGGTATCTGTAGAGATTCTATCACAGTTCATTGAATTCTGCAATATGTAACTGGGAAGAACATACATGATAACGCTAGGGCCGTAGGGATTCTATCACAGTTCATTGGATTGTGAAATGCGAACGTATCCATTACTTTGATTGGAGAGATTGCCCAATTCTGCAGGGATGCTGCCTGTCAGTTCGTTGTGGCTGAGGTCCAACCCCACTACCCATACTACTATAGCCGGCCAGGACAGACCGCAGCGCAGCAGTCTCTCGCCTATCCATTGAAAGCCCTCTGCACGTCAGCTTGTGTAGCCAAATGCGCGTAAGCCGATGTGTACCGATTTGCTTTTGCATTCTATTATAGTCGATCTGTGCGGGCTATGGCAACTGGCTTTTCATGGCAGTGGTTCGTGGTGAGTTTCTGCATGCTGCAGCCAACAACCTGTACTGGTCTGATTGCCGGCCACTGCTTATGGCAATGCGGCCTTGGCTCTCGCCCACAGCAGACCATCTCGGAACCGTAGCCAGACGCCTGTGGTCGGTTCTGTGGGCTGGCCACCTGGCCGCCAGGCCAGAGCATCAACCAGCCAGTGGAGCCTCCCATCAACTTCCAGCCGGTAGGGGATGCCCCATTCTGCTGTTCCCCGCATAAAATTGAACGCCCGTCGTACCGGCCAGGTGGCATCAAGGGAAAAATCGTCCACAGTCGGGGCCGGGAAATAGCTGCCGCCGGCGGGCTGTGCTTGGCGGCCGGCCTTCCCTTGCGCGAGGGCTGTCATTGTTGCGGCCAGCAGATCAGCAGCATTAGACGCGCACAAAGCCGCGGCATGCGCGCCGCGCATGCCATCCACAAACGGAACCGCCCGCTGCGCGGCGATGTCGCCCCTGTCTAGACCCTGGTTCATCCAGTGGACTGTCACTCCGGTTGCGGTTTCACCCATGCGAAACTGCCAGAAGAGCGGCTGGGGCCCCCGGTAGGCCGGCAAAAGGGATGGATGCACATTGAGAAAACCATGTGGCGGGATATCCAAGATTTCTGTTGGGATGAGGCGATTCCAACAGGCCACGCAAGCCACATCCGGGGACAAATCCGTCAGCCAAGAGGACAGTTCCGGCCCCTGCAGACCACCGCATTCATAGGCGGGAATCCCGGCCTGCCAGGCCAGATGAACAACAGTCTCGGAAAGATGAGGGTTCAGAAGATGTAGAGTGGAGGGGGCGGGCGGCGTGGGGGGCGGCAAGATGCGGAACTGGTCGCCGGCAATCAATACAGCGGCCACCGGCACCTTGGCCGCCAGCAGCCGTTTCAACACAATATGACTGAACACGCCAGCCATCCCCAGAAAAAGAGTACGCATTTCGATTGACAGTATCCCAGCGCAGACAGTATAACTGGACATCGGACAAATTGTGACAACCTGTACATTGTGCTGCAAAGAGTGCTGCGCCGTCTCCTTGTTGAGTATCGGCCTGCAAGAAGGGGGTATCGTCTTTCTCGGACATGGGTGCGGCGTTCGGCTGGCCGAATGTAAACTCACCTTCCCAGATGGGGCCTGTTTCAGGTGTGAACTGGCCGGTCTTGATCTGTTTGATGTCATACTGTGGAAGATAACGCACCACAATACATGTATGGTTATTCACAAGCGTAAAGCTATCATCGCTGAAGTTATCGTTGAAGTGAAAGTCAAGGTTGTCGAAACCGGATTGCTTACGATGATCAGGGAGGTCATTCACATGTACGGGAGTGATGTGTAAAAAGAATCTATGCTCAATATCTGTCAGGCTACACAAGCGATGTACGTATATCACGCGAGTTTCGTTGATATATACATCATAGTTGGAGCGGATTATGGGCTCGCTGGCTCCATCAAGGATGTTGAAAATATCAATACACTCATCATAAGAATCTGTATAGATATGGTTCTTGATACAGTATCCCGGGAAACGCTTCAGAAATTGTATCTCATAAGTAGTATAATCATGGTTCTCGGCCAACAGAGCGATACGGCCGTCAGGCATCTGTGTGATGTCCCGGATACGCTCACCTATCAGGATCTGTTCAACGTACACGACACGTTTCTCGTGAACACGGACGCGAAATAGAGATTTGGTTCTCAAGGAGGCAATCAGCAGGTCGTTTTTCCATAAGGGGAACAGTTGACTGTCGCTGATGATAAGGTTGGAGGTAGCGATTGATGGGACCCAAGAGTACACGGGCATTTCAAAACCATTATGCCGTCCCTGTACCTTGTTATAGGGCCATATTTTGCTGCCATACTGAATGCCATGGGTAACGTAGGGCCATCCATAGTTCAAACTTGGTCTCAAAATATTGAGTTCATCGCCGCCCTGTGGTCCATGTTCAGTTTCCCAGAGTGTGCCATCTGCATCGCGTGCGAAGCCCTGTGGGTTGCGTAGGCCGCTGGCTAGGATTTCGGCTGTGCCGGTTGTCACATGGATGCGAACCAACTTGCCGAGGTGGGCATCAGGATCATCAGATATAATCGGCCATCTCCCCCGTCCCCCCCTCATACTGTCCCATCCGTGAGCACCAATGACAACGAGGAGATGTTCGTCACCATCCATCAACATGCGCCCGCCGGTCTCCTGTCCATTAAAGTGATCATCCGGGTCGTGACCGGTGGCGTAAGTCGTCATGCACGGATTGGCGATGAATAGCGTCTGCCAAGGGCTGAAAATCATTGCTGTCTCAGAATCCAAATGCAGCAATGTAGAAGAGATGCGAAACTCTATACAATCTCCAGCATGATAATGATGCGAAATAAATAAGGTAACTGTGTCTGGTGATTGCTCGCGAAGCATGATATCAGCAACTCGAAAATATTTACCAAAAAAATCAAGAGAGGATCTTATGGCTACTTGGTTCATGGGTACTGTTTCCTGCAAATAGACCACCTCGCCATCAGGATGAATCAGAGCAATTCGTCCTTTTGTTGTCACCACTAGCAGTTTATCTCCCCATGGCTCGATGGCCCCGCCCAGCCCCTCGAATTCTTCAAGCCTAACCCTATGTTGTTGAATGGCATACAAGTGAGACTCAATGATGGCCTGATTTCTGTTGGCGAGGGATGCCTGGCCGTCTGGGGTGCCAAGTGATGGATCATTGCGGGCCTCCTCGGAAGCTGTTGGCAGAAAGAGAAGAAGCGTCAGTATGAGGAGTGTGACGTAAAATGGAATTCTTGTTACATGTTCTCTTCCTCCCCTAATAATATATTTCTGCAAATAGGAACTCATTTCAATTCTTTCCATGCAGTCTTTTCATTGCTAATATATCTCATTCGTGTTACGTAGAGGGAGCAACAAAGAGCACAGGGTCCAAGCTGCCATGTTGGTAGCTATGACTATCGTACATGAACGCAGGAGATAGTTCGCGTACAGATCAAAGAACGTGAAGTTCATAATGCACCTCCTAGCGTTATTCTACTTTCTTTTTCTATTCATGCATAACATGAGTATAATAGAGAAAGTAACCTTCATTCGTCAAACATAGCGGAGCAAATTCATGGCTCGTATGGTGCAGTGTGCGAAACTTGGACAGGAGCTAGAAGGGCTGGACTCGCCCCCCTATCCGGGCGAGTTGGGCCAACGCATCTATGAAAATATCTCTCAGTCTGGATGGGATATGTGGATCCAGTATTCAGTGGTGTTGATCAACCACTACGGCCTAAGCCTCGGGGATCCCCAAGCCCGCGCGTTTCTGATGCAACAGATGGAAGATTTTTTCTTTGGAGAGGGCGCGCAGATGCCGGAAGGCTGGACCCCGGAAGGCACACTCGGTGCGGGCAAAGGTGTCCCCGCGGGCAAAGGCATGCCTTGATAGAAAATCTGCCTCGCCCTGCTGCAGTTAGCCGTTCAGCACAAATTCCGGGACAATGTCAAGGTTGAGCTGGCCATGTGCCTGCCGTAATGCCTCTTCCACCGCGGCCGGCGAGGGGCCCCTCGCAAAAATAAAGCCGAGATAGGCATCACCCTCTGGCAAGGGCACCAGGGAGCCGTTGATCTGCGCGGTAATCTGTATGTCTTCAATGCCGGGCACTGCTTTCGCTTCCGCTATCCCCTTCACACCCCGTAAAATGCCCGCATCCGCAATCGGAATCATCATCACCCCGCCGGCCTGGGGCTCCTGCTCCAGACTTGCTGCCCCCTCACCCATGGGGCGGCCAGCAATTTGACCGAGCACGGGCAGCCCACATGCATGCGCGAGGATCAGCTCCTCTAGGGAATGGCTGTTGCCCATTTCAGTGCCAAAGCGCAGAATGCGGGAGCAGAGACCGCCGATGGAGCGCCCAGCCACTTCAACGATCCACGGACCCGCTTCATTTACCCGCAGCTCCGCATGGAGCGGGCCTGTCTGCAAGCCGAGACCCCGGGCCGCTATCTCCGTTGCTACGATAATCGCCCGCTGGGTTTCTGGCGGCAGGCGGGAAGGGGTTACATAGATCGTCTCCTCAAAGAACGGCCCCTCCAGCGGGTCCGGCTTGTCAAACAGGGCCAAGACGTGCAGGCACGACCGCCCCGACATGTGCGGGTCTGGGCCAGCGCAGGATAAGATTCCCTCCAATGCCACTTCCACACCCGGGATATAGCCCTCGATCAGAAATGGCTGGCCTGCGCCGATGAGAGCGGTCAGGCGTTTTACGGCAGCGGCCAATGCAGCAGGGGTATCAGCACGGATGACTCCACGGCTGCCGTTCAGGTCCTCCGGTTTGACGACACACGGATAACCGACCTGTTCTTCGGCCTGGGCTATGAGTACATGCAGAGGCTGGTCCGTGCGAAATTGCTGAAAAGTTGGCACAGATGCACCACATGCTGCCAATAACGTACGCATGCGAAATTTATTGCGCGCCGCGTCGGCCGCGGCCGGGTCATTGTGCGCCAGCCCGAGCCGGGCCGCCACCAATGCTGCCACAGTGGCCCCACTGTCATCCAAAGCCAGGACCGCATCCAGGGGGCGGTCAGCCACTCTCTGCACAAGCTGCTCGGCTGCCTGCTGGGGTTGGGAGAAATCCACGCCCAATCGGAAGTTCCATTCATCTGCCAAAATCTGGGGCGTATCCATAGCGATGACGGTTTCAATGCCCAGATGCGCGGCCGCATCAACAAAATCTTGCCTGCGATAGCTGTTGGAAGTCGTGAGTAGCAACACGCGTTTGCCCGCTGTGCTGCCTTCGTGTCTCTGGGTCATCATAACGATTTGAGCAGGCTACGAATTCTTTACCCCTGACAAGGTTTTACGCTTCTCTCCACTGGAATTATAGAGCGATGCGACCACCTGCCAGCGTTCTTTCTGGTGCGGCGGCAGACTATCCGTGGCCGGAAGGTTCCGGCCCAGACGAGAAGCGTATCTGACAACATGGGCCTGTTCCTCCTGGCCCAGCCCTGCCAACATGGACCCCGCCAATGCACCGCTACGCAAAAGTGTATCCCGATCAACAGCAATGGCCTCTTGGCTAGATTTCGTTTCGTTGATGACTAGGCGCAGATTGGCTTCGCTCAACTCCTGCAACAGATTGGCGAAGACCGTCACCACCTGCGGGTTGTGGGTACGGGCCGCCAATACCGCAGCCCGACTGAAACAGTAATCCCCCACCAGAACCGTACCGCCCAACAGAGACCTGTCGATTGTATCTGGTTGGCCTGGCGTCAGCAGCAAGCGGTGAATGTTCAAGGCAATTTGTAGCAGCTCCAAAGCCGTGGCCAATGCCACTCGCCGAGATGCGGACTCCGCTGAATCCGCTAACGGAGTCGCCGAGGCCAGCACAATCCCAGCCACTGCCAGAGGCTGGTCCTCTGCCATTTCACTCTGAACGAACTGTATCAGCCCCTCCGGGAGGGCCCCCATCACCTCTTCCAGCAGCTGGGCCACTTGCTCGCGTTCTGTCATCACGGCAATGGCCTGTGCCCTGCAGGTACGGGCCCCTGGGGTTTGCTGGTCATTGGTGCTTAGATCTTCACTGGCCCCTGGCCCCTGGTTGTTCACCACTCCTCATCTCCGAGGATTTCCCGGTAGATCGTCTCCAGATCCTCATCACTGAAAAAGTAGACGATGAGCCGGCCGCTGCCATCTGCTTTGCGGTCTAGGCTCACTTTTGTACCTAGACGGCCGCGAAAGCGGTCCTCCCAAAAGCGTACATGTGCCCGCATGTGGGGCGGCTCTGGCGGCTGGTCCGTCGGCGGTTTCTCCAGCCAGCGGCGCACCAACAGTTCGGTCTGGCGGACGTTCAAGCCCTGTTCGAGGATCAGAGCGAGCATTCGTTGCCTGTTCGTGTCACTCTCCAAGCCGAGCAGAGCACGTGCGTGGCCGGCACTGATGCGCCGATCATTGAGCGCGGCCTGGACCACAGCTGGTAGGCCCAGCAGGCGCACAGCATTGGCCACCGCGGAGCGGCTCTTGCCTACTCGCTCTGCCACCTGGGCCTGGGTCAGGCCGAATTCACTCATCAGCGAACTGTAGGCGGCTGCTTCTTCCAGAGAGCTGAGGTCCGCGCGTTGCACGTTCTCCACTAGGGCCCATTCCAGCAACTGTTGTGGTGTGGCTTCCCGCACAACTGCCGGCACAGTCTGAAGGCCGGCCTGGCGCGCGGCGCGCCAGCGCCGTTCACCTGTAATCAACCAGAAACGTTGGGGCTGGTCTGGGCTGGCGGTGACGATGAGCGGCTGGATGACACCATGGGCCCGGATCGAGGCGGACAACTCCGCTAAACTGTCCGCTTCAAAGAGGGTACGGGGTTGATGAGGGTTTGCCTGAATCTCGTCAATGGGTAGTTCCCGAATGCCACCGGCCTCGGCCTGCACACGTAGTTGCTCGGCCGCCGGCCCATCGGATGGCATCGATCTCGTGATCAGCGCGCCCAGGCCGCGGCCCAACCCAGAGCGTCGTTGGGGGTTTACCTCGTCCGTCATGGGTGTGGTCCTGTCTGTAAATTCATCTCATTGACAGTGGAAAGCGGCGCATGAATTCGGCGGCCAAGGCAGCATAGGCCAGGGCACCGGTACTGTGCGGGGCATAGCCCAGGATTGTCTGGCCATAGCTCGGGGCTTCGCTCAAGCGCACAGTACGGGGAACGACCGTCTGAAACATCTCCTGGGGGAAATAGTCTCGCACCTCATTCACTACCTGCCGGTTCAAATTGGTGCGTCCATCAAACATTGTCAGCAACACCCCGGCAATCTGCAGATGGACGTTCAACACCTTCCGCACCTCACGAATCGTACCCAGCAAGGAGCTTACTCCTTCCAAAGCCAGATATTCACACTGGACAGGAATGATAACCCCGTCGGCTGCAGTAAGCCCGTTGACTGTGATCAGGCCGAGGCTAGGCGGCTCGTCAATGAAAATATAGTCGTAGTGCTGTTGCAAAGGCTGCAATGCCCTGGACAGTAGATGTTCCCGGGCCAACAGGGCGGCCATCTCAACTTCGGCCCCGGCCAGGTCAGGGCTGGCCGGTACCAGGTTGAGGCCCTCTTCCGCGAGCGGTGTGACCACATCCTGCATGGGGATGTGGCCGATCAGGACATCATAGAGGCTGGTATGTAGAGCGCGGGGGTCAAGCCCCAAACAGGTGGTGGCATTCGATTGGGGGTCGCTGTCTACCAACAGAACCTGACAGCCGGCCTGGGCCAGATAGGCACAAAGATTGACTGCGGTTGTCGTCTTGCCAACGCCGCCTTTTTGGTTTGCCACTGCAAAGATCCGAGCCGTCATGTAAACACCAGTGGAGAGCAGTTATTCACCACTAGCCACGAACCACTGGTGTTGCGCCATATAGGCCAACACCTGTTCATGGGTCGGGATGCCGGAGACACCTTGGCCCTCTACACCGAAGGAAGCAGTCACATTGGCATAGCGGGCAGCGTCCAGCGGGTCACCGGTTTCATCCAAGCGCAGTAAAAACGCAGTGGCAAATATATCCCCGGCCCCGGTCGGGTCCAGTTCCGCGGCCGGGCGTGGGGGAACCGGGCGCACCTCAATTTCCGCGCAAGCATTGCGCCGATAGACAGTACTGCCATCCCGATATTCTGTAATAACTACAAGCGAAATGTATTCTAAAAATTCATCCACCAACCGCAGATCACCATCAATGTCCTCAATCGACAGGATCAGTGCATCCAGATGAGGTAGGATCTGGGCCGCACTGGTCCAGGGTGTTGGATAGACCCGCCCATCTGCATCCCAGCGGCGCATCCAGCCCTGGGGCACTGCAGCCACAATCGTTTTAGAAGTGAAGACCCGCACCACTTCCGGCCGGACTTCATTCACCAGCGGGCCGAGGAGAACGATGCGAGATGTCCGCAGTCGAGGAGGAATGTCCGCGGCCGTAATCGGCGGCGATGGCGTATAACAGTACTGCACCCGGCCCTCTGGTGTGTAAAGATTGGCAAATGTCGTTGTGTGCGCTGCTGGCAGTACACAGGTATCGGCCAGCCTATGCAGGAGCGACAGATCCATATCCGCCCCAGCACGGGTGATGACCGCAGGCCTTCGCCCCAAACGGGCAGCAGTGACTGCCGCAAAGCTGACCGTGCCGCCGAGTACATATTCGCTGCTGGTGGGGTCGGCCAGCGGGATATCCCGGGTGACGGTTCCGATTGCCAGAAAATCAATCAACGGAACACCAGGGCCCTGTGGTCTATGGCCATTGCAGTTTACGATTTCGGCAGGATCTGCACTTTGCGGCGGCTGTCTTCGCCAGTGCTTTCCGTGTACACATCGGGATGGTTGCGGAGCGCAATATGGACCAGACGGCGCTCGCCCGCGGGCATCGGCTCCAGGGCAACAGGCCGACCGGAAACGACCACCTGCTCCGCCAAGCGCTGGGCCAATTGGATGAGCTGCTCGCTGCGCCGCTGCTTGTAGCCATCAACATCAACCACGATGTTCGTCCAGCGGTGTAGCTCCTGATTGACCATCAGGCGGACCAGGTACTGGATATGGGCGAGGGTCTCGCCGTTGCGCCCGATGAGAACGCCCAAATCACCACCCACTACATTCAAATTGAGCAGGCGCTCGCTTTCATCCGGGCTGTCCAGCCAAGAGACTTTGATATCCGCGTGAATGCCCATATGTTGCAACATTTGGCTGAGCAGATCATAGGCAATATCTGCCAGCTCAGTATTGTTCTCAACTTCGTCGGGCGGCTGGGTGGCCGGCATGCTGTCATCAAGCGATGAATCTACTTTGGCCGGCTCCTCTGCCAGCGCAGAGGATGGCGGCTCTGTTGCTTCTCCAGAAGTGGGGTGTGCATCTGTTGCAGCAGACATAGCCTTGATGGTGAGACGAACCCGGGCATCTATCGCGCCAATGCCAAGGATCCCCCGACTCCCTTCATGGAGGATTTCGACTTCGACCTGATCCAAGGTGACACCTAACTGCTGCAAGCCTTCTTGTATGGCACTGTCAACAGACTTTGCTGCGTACTCATAACTCTGACTGCTCATCTCTATCTTCTCTTTCGATTGCGGCGGGTCCGGCGGCGGGGTGTGGGTTTCTTCGGGCTGGCATCTGTACTGTCCGTGGCCGAGGATGCGGCAGAGCCATCGACTGGCGTGGCTGTAGCTGTGGCAGGGATGGTGGCCGCATGGGCAGCTACGGACGGCGCACTATGGGTCGCGGCGATTGAGTTGGCGACGAAGGTTTGCCCCATCTGCAACAGATTGCTCGTCACCCAATACAATGTCAAGCCGGCCGGCACCTGCAGGGTAAAAAAGCCGAACATCAACGTCATCATCGTCGTCATCTGCTTCATCATCGCGGCCTGTTTGTCATTGGCAGTGGGCGTAGTAGCGGTGGTCATGCGCTGCATATACACCTGGCTGACCATCAGCAGGGCCGGTAGGATCAGATAGGCAACCAGCTTGTAATACTCCCCCGCGTTAAACGTATCCGGCAGCCAAGATAGCCCCTGGGTAAATTCCGGAAAACCGAGATCGGGAATCCAGAAAAAACGGGAATCGATCAGAACCGGCCCTAGCGCGACCAGAGCCGAGTACAGACCGAACAGAACCGGCATCTGTACAACCATGGGCAGACAACCACTCAATGGGTTCACACCGGCCTCTTTGTAGAGCTTCATCTGTTCCTGCGCGAGTTTGTCGCGATTCTTGCCATATTTCTGTTGGAGTTCCTGGATCTTGGGCTGCAGGTCCTTTTGTGCCTGCATCCCCTTGATCTGTGTCATGGTCAGAGGGAACGTGATCAGCTTGATGATGACCGTAAACAGAATAATGGCAAAGCCCCAACTGTAGGGGATGTTGAAGTCCGCCAACAGAGTATTGAGCCAGATCAAGGACTTGGCCAAAGGCCAGACGATGACGACTTGCCACCAGCCGGACGGTTCAGCAGTCGCCCAATCGGTTACACCTTCGCGCGGGACCCCACACCCGCTCACTACCAAGGCGACACTCACCAGAACCAGAAGCAAAAGAATCCGTCTGTGATTCACAAGTATATCTCCTCAAGAACGCACCGGCATCCGTAAGAGCAACGGTGCGAGTCTACAGTAAAGCCTAGCTACGGTACCGGATCAAAGCCGCCGGGATGCCACGGGTGACAACGAACAATACGCCGTAGACCCATCCACATGCCTTGCATGGCTCCGTATTTCTCCACTGCCTCGTAAGTGTATTGGGAACAGGTCGGATAATAGCGGCAGCTACTCCCCAATAGGGGAGATACGGTTCGTTGATACCACCCGATCAGGAGCAGGCACAAAGCACGCAACTCAGATTCCCTCAGGCGTCGTCCGGTTCTTGCCAGGGTTTCGGAACCAACAAAGACGCCCGATACAGCAAGCGGGCACAAGCAAGATCGATGTCACGGTACGCTGCATCTCGAATCGGATTCCGAGCAATCCATACACAGTCCCAGCCCGCTTGAATCTGATCCATCCGCAGTCGAACTGCTTCCCGCATGCGCCGCTTTACCCGATTCCGCAGCACTGCATTGCCGATCCGACGACTTACCGAAAAGCCAAAACGGCTATAAGATAGGTCATTTGACAAGATACACAGCACCGCCAAGCGGTTGCTGTACGACCTGCCACTACGCCGAATCTCCTGGAAACTCTCATTGTCTCGAACCCGGTAACGTCGTTTCACACCAATCTATCCTTGGCGCAGTACATCTGTGACCACGACAAGTTAGCGGCCCCCGGCCACGAAAAGTTAGTATGTCCGCTTGCGGGTTGTCAGTTTGACGGTCAGGTTTGAGCGGCCCTTGAGCCGCCGACGCTTGATTATATTGCGACCGCCTGGCTTCCGCATACGTTTGCGAAATCCATGGGTACGCAGCCGTTTGCGGACTTTCGGCTGCCAAGTTCGTTTGGGCATATCAAAATTCCTCAGAAATTCTGTTCTTATCGGCTATCAACGATTGATTATACGTGAATTCTGCCAGGCCTGTCAAATCTACTGTGTTTTTCAACGCGACAGATCGTACATAGGCCCGCTATGCCTACCAATCGGTTTGATTGTATCCGATTTGGGCACATAATGGCTAGGCCGATACTGTCTCTTTTTGTCTGCTAGGATGTATGATATAGTATTCTTGACAAGTTGGAGCAATTTTGGAATCATCTTCACGACAAACTGATGCCTTTATCCCACAATGAGTCCGGTTCCGCGTCAAAGTCGAACAGCAGCCCGCCGCAGACGCTTGTGGTCGCGACAGCTACGCCCAACACTGACCGACAAACGCCACCAGAGGCCGCCGAACAGGTGGCCATGCTACAACAGCAGGCCGAATATCTGCTAGATGAACTCTCCATGGGCAGTGCTGATTTCTCTGCCCACAATCCCTTAGATTCGACGCCTCGGGCCCATCCACAAGAAGCCAAAGGAAACGATCAGATTCATACACAGACATGGCCGCCCGCCAAGGACACCCGCCCGACGCCATTGCTGCTGGACGCTGAAATCAATTCACTTTTGACAGCAGACGCAAAAGACAGCTTGCAAAGCACAAAGGCGCGGCATGGGGGGCTGGCCGCGGCTATTTGGCCTGAAGAGCAGTTGCCGACAATTCGCTCCGCAGCCGAACTGGCCCAGGATCCGCCCTCTACCATATGGCTGCGAGATTCACAGGTTCTTGACCCGCAAAACACCCTGCGGCCAACGGATATCAATTGGTGGCCACCACCCAAACCATTGGCCGAAACTGTCCCCAGCATATCGCAGGACGAGATGGACGCCATGGAAGAGGAGATTCTCGACCTGTATGATGCCATCAACCGGGTACTGCAGACCCGGCGGGAGATTACAGGCTATACCCTCTCACTCCTACGAGAAGCCAGCAATATTATCGCCACCGACCCACAGCGAGTCGGACGCGCCGAATACAACATCCAGCAGGTACGTCAGATCCTCGACCGCACCCGCGCGAGTCAGCGCAAATCGCGCAACTATGCCCTGCGGATAGTCCTTTCTCTCATTGTGTGGATGACATTCCTGTTTACCCTAGGCGCGGCCCTGCTGTTCTACCCGCAGGAGATGGCCCGTTTGATTGAGAGGGCCGCGGCCGCCCTGGGCTGGAACACAAACCACATCTTCCCAGCCCTTTGGGCAGCTCTATTGGGCGGCCTCGGTGGCAGTATCGGCACGATCTCCTTTGCCATAGGCTATATGCGTACCAACCAAGAGGTTGACCGACAGTATATTCTGCGGTCGATGATTCAGCCTACTATGGGGGTGGTGCTCAGTCTGTTCTTCTACCTGCTGCTGACGATTTTCTTCAGCGGTTTCGGTCTGTCGATCAATGCCAGCCACCTGAGTGCCTATCTGCCAGCAGCCCTCGCCTTCCCCATCGGGTTCTGGCAAGAAGGGGTCTACGCTCTGATCTTCCGCTTTACACGGCTGTTCACCTACCGGCGACGCCGCTGGTAACATGGAGGTGCTCGCCAGCGTTTGCCAATCCCCGCATTTTGTACTACAATTTCCGCCATGAACCAGCGAACATATGAGCGGAAAATGACAGCAGATAGGCTGCCATCAACGGGCCCATACCTAGTTGAGGTGATCGTCAATGTACCGATTCGCCGTTCATTCGCCAAGCATCACAAACCGCCGGCCGACGACGAATATACAGACAAAAAGACCCATCAACTCAGTGCGGGCGATGCCCACTACCAGACCTTCCACTACCATCTCCCGCCAGAACTGGTAGGGAAAGTAGAGGCCGGCCATCTGGTGTGGGCCCCTTTTGGCAGCCAAGAGGTGCAGGGGATCATCGTCCAAGCCACTGCTTCCGCGCCGGTTGACACCAAACCGATTGCCCGCCTGGCGCGCCCGCATCCCGTCCTGACCCCTACCCAATTGGAAATGGCCTTCTGGATTGCTGATTATTATGTCGCGCCGCTCTCCCAAGCAGTCAAATTGTTCCTGCCGCCCGGCCTTCTACAGAAAAAAGGGGAGCAGCCCAAAGTACGCGCCAAACGTGAGGAGCAGATCGAACTGCTCATCAAGCCCACGGAGATCAGGGAACACCTCTTCGGCCTAGGCCGCCCTACCAAACAGGTGTTGGTGCTGGAGACCCTGCTGGCCAGCCCCTCTCATGCCCTGCCCCTGGCCGCGCTGCAGAATACATGCAGGCTGCGTTCATCATCTACTGTTTCCAACCTAAAAGAAAAGAGGCTGATCCGGCTGACAGATGGGGTTGTGTCTCTGGCCCAATCGGCCATGGCCACCGAGGAGGCCATCCTCGGCCTGCGAGGCGCGCGCAAGTACGAAGCGGTCCTCCAGGCCCTAGGCCAGGCGGCTTCAGCCATGTGGAAAACAGATCTCTACGCGCAGGTGGATACAGACCTGCAGAGCTTGCGCCAGCTACAACAGACCGGGCTCATCCGCATCGACGAACGAACGCGCTATCGGGACCCTCTGGCCGGGCGGGCCTACGCCACCACCTACCCGCCGCGCCTGACAGAACAGCAACAACAGGTCTGGCATACCCTTGCAACCGCCCTCTTCCCGCCTACCTCCACAGATATCCGACCGGGCGGCTTTCTGCTACATGGGGTGACAGGCAGCGGCAAGACGGAGATCTATCTGCGAGCTATCGCCGAAACGTTGGCCCGCAAGCAGCAGGCAATCGTTCTGGTGCCGGAGATCGCGCTGACGCCCCAGACCATCGCCCGTTTTGCCGGACGTTTCCCCGGCCAGGTGTCGGTGATCCATTCGGAACTGCCCCCAGGCGAGCGTTATGATGTCTGGCGGCGGGTACGAGACGGCGAAATCAATGTGGTCGTCGGCCCCCGCAGTGCCCTCTTCGCGCCCCTACCCCGCCTAGGGCTGGTGATCATTGACGAAGAACACGAAAGTTCCTACAAACAGAACGCGGAAGAGTGGGGGAGCTATACTGTCTTCTACGATGCCCGCACCCTCGCCCGCCGCCTAGCCCATGGCAGGGGCCTGATCCTCGGCAGTGCCACCCCCTCCCTAGAAACCTATCATGAAAGCCAGCAGGGTATCCTGACTCTGCTAGAAATGCCCAAGCGGCACACACCCCTAACCCATGACGGCAGTTCACGGGCTTCTGACCACACCCCAACGACCACTGCAGTGTACGCGCTTCTTCCGCCCGTGGAAGTCGTTGATATGCGTCAGGAGCTGCGGGCCGGCAACCGCAGTATCTTTAGCCGCAGCCTGCAGTCAGAACTCCACGCCACGCTAGATGCCGGCCAACAGGCGATCCTCTTTCTCAATCGCCGCGGCAGCCATACCTTTGTCCTGTGTCGGGACTGTGGCTATGTGGCCGAATGCACCCGCTGCGAGACGCCTCTCACCTTCCACGAACAGCTCCAGCAGCTCATCTGTCATCGCTGCAATGCGCGGGCCCCTATCCCCTCTATCTGCCCCTCATGTACGGGCCGCCGGATCAAATATTTCGGCAGCGGCACCCAACGAGTCGAAGATCTTGTGCGGCAGATTGCGCCCCGGGCCCGCCTCCTGCGCTGGGACAGGGACGCGACCAAGCGCAAAGGCAGCCATGAACAGATTCTGGAACAGTTCGCCAACTACAAGGCCGATATCCTCGTGGGCACACAGATGATCGCCAAAGGGCTGGACTTGCCGCTAGTGACGCTCGTCGGCGTCATATCCGCAGATGTGGGCCTCTATCTGCCCGATTTTCGCGCGCCGGAACGGACATTTCAGCTTCTGACCCAAGTCGCTGGGCGCGCCGGACGCAGCAGTCGCGGCGGGCGTGTGATCTTCCAGAGTTACTCGCCGCAGCATTACGCGCTGCAAGCGGCCACACAACATGATTATCACGCCTTTTATGAGCGAGAAATGACCTTCCGCCAAGAGCAGAAGTACCCGCCCCTAGGGCGGCTGGCGCGGCTGATCTTCTGGCACAAAAAACTGGAAACTGTTGAAGAACAGACCCAGCAGATGGCCCGAAGCCTACGTCACCGCGCGCAGCAGATGGGCCTATGGGGCGATGATGTAGACCTACTCGGGCCCCTTCCCGCGCCTTTTGCCCGCTTTCGAGGATTCTACCGCTGGCAGATCATCATCCGCGCCGCAGATCCATCCACGTTTCTGCAGGGCATCGACATTCCCTTCGGGTGGCGCGTTGACATTGATCCGGTTTCCATGCTGTAATCGCCATGACTACTCTGTCTGAATCAGGGGTACGTGGATGCCTGGCCGGCAGGGAGAGATCACTCGTTGAGCTGGATACCGACGCCCTGGGCCAGGGCCTTCAGGTAGACTACCCGCGCCACCGCCACATCCTGTATCGCTAGGCCAACGGATTTGAAGAAGGTAATCTGCCCGGGGTCCGTGCGCCCAGGCCGGTCGCCAGCGATAATTGCGCCGATCTCTGCATGGATCATGCTGGGGTCGAACAGCCCGGCCTCAATCGGCTGGACCAGATCGCCCGCTTCAGAGGTACAGGCACTCGTCTGGTCGGTAACGATTGTGGCGCGTCGGACTGTCTCAGTATCTACTTCACGGGCACTAGGCAGGTGGGAACCAACGCCCGTGATGTGGGTGCCGGGGCCCAGAAGCGAGCCATCAAAGAGAGGGGTATGCGCGCTGGTGGCAGTGATGAGAATGTCGGCCTTCTGCACTGCCATTTTGGTATCGCTGGTGGCTTCAGCAGCCACGCCAAAGCGTTCCCTGAGCAGCGCGGCACATGTCGCGGCATGTGTCTGTGTACGGGAGAGGACAAACACCTGTTCGATGGCCCGCTCGCACAGAACCGCCTCCACTTGGTAGGGGGCCTGCATGCCGCTGCCGAAAATCGTCAGGGTGCGGGCGTCCTTGCGGGCAAGATAGCGGGTCCCTACCCCGCCGGCCGCGCCGGTACGCATGGCTGTCAGATAACCGGCCTCCATCACCGCCTGCAACTGTCCGCTCTGCGGGTCGAACAACACAAAGTTGCCCTGAATCGCCGGCAAGCCCCGTTGTCCCGGATTTGCGCCGAAAAGGGTGATGAGTTTGACGCCCAAGCCGTTGACATGGCCCCCTACGAATGCCGGCATGGCCAACAGACTGCCATCGTAGGGCATTACCGGCATGTTTGTACGTAGCGGCAGCTCCGTGCGCCCTTCATAGAGCAGACGGAACGCATCCGCAACCGCTTCAATGGCTGCCGGCATATCCAACAGTTCTTTGACATCTTTGCGGGTCAACCAGAGAGACATACGCCCTGTTCTCGAATCGGCAATGAATGATGACAATATTGTAGCCTATGTATCAGTATCCATCAAAAGTACTTGCAATAAGTACGGTCATATAGTATACTCAATTTTAGGTTAGCGTAGATTCTGGAGAGCGGACGAGGAGTGAACGAAATGCCAAGAGAACTAATAGCAGCGGCCCAACAAGAGGTGGCCTTCCGCGAATACATGAGCCTGCCGCTGGCCGCGGGCCAGGTGCGGGTGCAGAGTCGTTTCGGCGCGGCCAAACATGGCTCGGAAATGGCACTGTTTCAGGGCTATGCCGGCAGTCGGGGCGGCTATGACAGCAGCATGCGGCTATTTACCCAAGATAAACAGATGGTCAAGTATCCAAGCGGGCTGGGGAATATGTGCGTGGGCGATGTGGTAGAAGTCGCAGCAGATGTGCAGGATATTCATATCGGCGACAGGGTCTTTGCCCATGGATCCTTGCGGGAAGAGCATGTTTGGCCGACAAGCCGCGTACGCAAATTGCCGGATGGCGTCCCTTGGCAGGCCGCCGTATGCCTGGACCCCGCAGACTTTGCCCTCGGTGCGGTGCGGGATGGGCACATCCGCATCGGCGATGCAGTAGCTGTCTTCGGCATGGGTGCCATCGGCCTGTTCGTTGTACAGCTTGCCAAACTGGCCGGCGCGTTCCCTGTCATCGCCGTGGACCCCATCAAACTGCGGCGGGATGTCGCGCGGGAATGCGGCGCAGATTTGACCCTAGATCCCAGCGGCTGCGATGCCGGGTTGGAGATCAAACTGGCGACGGGCAAGCGCGGCGCGGATGTGTGCGTAGACTATAGCGGCCATCACACTGCCCTACAAGCAGCCCTACGGGGCGTCGCCTATCTCGGCACAGTTGTGGCTGGTGCCTGGCCGGGCAGCTATGGGGCCGGCCTCGACTTCGGCGCAGAAGCCCACTTCAACCGGCCGACCATCGTCTTCTCGCGCGCGTGCAGCGAGCCAAACCCGGAATATCCCACATGGGACGAGTCCCGTCTGTTTTCGGTGGCCTGGAGGCTGCTGTGCAACGGTAGCCTACAATCGCTGCCGGTGGTACGGCCAGTCGTCCCCTTTGATGACCTGCTGGAAGCCTATCCGAAGATCGCAACCGCGCCGGCCGAGAATGTCAAACTTGGGGTCGAATTTTAACCCACGCTTGCTCTTTCTGCCTGCTTAGATTCGATTTTCTTCAATATACTCCCACACAATTCGATACCCTATCCCCGGCTCTTGCGGGAGATGGACATACCCTTCCGCGTCCAGGGCATCGCCGATGGTCTCCAGATAAGGGGGCGGTGTGTTACAGTCTACGCCTGGCGCAAGCAGGCCGCGCTCGTAGTATTCGCATACATCTTCGCTTGTGGCACCTAGAAGCTGCAGATTGGCGAAGCCGCTCATGTGAATCTCACACTTCATCCCAAACGCCTCAGCCACAGCCGCCATCTTTTTGACGCCAGTAACACCGCCCCGCAATACGTCAATACGCGTCATATCCGAAGCACCCCGTAGGATCCAATCGGCCCGGGTATAGAAACTGCCGGCCGCGATCTCCGGTGACAAAATCGGGATGTCCAATTCCCGGCAGAGCTTCTCATAGGCCCGAACCCGATACTCGTTCAGCGGGTGTTCATACCAGTAGAAATTGAGTTCCTCCAGCACCCGCCCTACTTTGAAGGCCTCCTCATAGGTGCGATAAGTGCCCCAAGGGTCGAAGCTGAGGACCATATCGGCCCCTACAACATCTCGCACAGCCCGGCAGACTTCAATATCCTGGTCCGTATGGGAAGGACGGCCTGGGTCGGGCTGTTGCGTTACCGGGTCCCAAAAGTAGTAGGGATGAATCTTGTAGTGGGTATAGCCTTCATTTTTGCAGGCCAACGCATGCGCGGCGTAGTCGGCAACGGACCCCATGTTGGGGAAAGTACTGGCATAAGCTTTGACTTTGTCCCGGCAGCTACCCAAGAGCCTGTACAGGGGTAGATCGAATGCCCGAGCCTGCAGGTCCCACAGAGCCATATCCAGCACACTGATCAGATGTTCCGGCAGATTCGCAACCCACAGCCAATGCCAGAAACGTTCCCGGTCGTATGGGTGCTGCCCGATGACGAGATCTTTGATGCGCCCTTCTAGCACAGCCCGGTCATCCGCGAGCAGGCCATCGGCATCGCCATGGCCATGGCCACCGAAGTAGTAGCCCTCCGCTCCTTCATCGGTGATGACTTTCGTCAGAGTCTGCACAGTCTCCGTCTCTGGCAGCAGGCGGCCTTGGTGAAAGTTCCGGCGGGGAACCCGGAAGGGGATCACCTGAATATCAACGATTTTCATAGCGTTCTCCCATGTCTATTGTATATTGGCTATACGAAATTCAACCCTCAAGTAGGGCAGGCGTTGTTGACTGTTACGTTTCGTCAACGAAACTATATCGGATACAGTTCATCGACCAGCGCGTTCAGTTCGGCCCGGGTGACCGGGTCCAGGGGCGGGGCCGGCGCGCGCACGGTTGTGGTACGGAGTACGCCACGGCGGTATAAGATCTCCTTGTGGACCGCGTAGAACAGGCCCGTACCTTGGGCAACGATCCGGCTGACCGGCAGCAGATAGCGGTTGAATGTCTGCCGTGCGCCGGCTTCATCCCCAGCCTGCACTCGATTCCAAATGTCCACAAATGCTTCCGGTTGGGTGCAGAATGGCATTGTGCCAACAGACCCCCGCCGCATCTCTTCAATGAAATAGTTGCCTCCTGCTCCGCCGAAAATCGTTAGCTGATCCCCGGCCTGCGCGGCCATGGCCGCAACCTTTTCCGTCACCGGCAGGCTCTCCACCTTGATATAACGCACCCCTTCACATTCCTGGGCTATCTGGCGCGCCAAGCTAGGGGAAATCGGCGAAGTAGACACATCCTGAATGAAAATCGGCAGAGGGACCGCATCCGAGATCGCCTGATAATAGGCCAGGATCTCGGCCTGGCCCACAGGCATGAACGAGGGCGGCAGAACCATCAGCGCATCGGCCCCATCTTCCTGGGCCATGCGGCTGTAATGCAGCGCCAGGTCCGTGCCCGGCGCGCCGCTATTGATGACCACCGGCACCCGGCCCGCCACCTGGTCCACAACAATACGGGTCACCTGGGTGCGTTCAGCCTCCGAAAGTTTGAAGATTTCACTGCCTAAGGCAACCCCCAGGCCGTGAACCCCGGCCTCTAGGTTACATTCGATCAAGCGACGTAGACTCTCCTCATCAAGCCGCGCCTCTTCGTCAAAGGGCGTGACCAAGATGGGATATACGCCGTACATGGAATTGTTCTGCATCTGTTCGTCTCCTGAACCTTGTCTGAATCAGAATGATTTGAGGATGCAGGAGTAAATACTTTGATTCCTGTCAACCCCGATCAACAAACGGCTCTCGCGGCAATGGTTCTTCCACATCTTGCCGTAAAATCGCCGGGAATGCAAGCACATTGAACATCTGCCCAACTTGTGCTATGATGTGCTATGATGCAGTGACTTTCAGTTCCATCATTCTATAACAAAAGGAAGGCAAACGCATGACGAATGTTCTGATCTTATCCGGCTCCAATCACGGGTTCGCGGAGAGTGCCGCTGTGATCAGCGCGTTCCTCGCGGAAGATCCACAGATAACCGCCACCCTTACCGACGACAAGGATATCCTGACATCGCTCAGCCTGTCTGAGCAGGATGTCTGTGTATTTGGCACCGGCTTCACCCGCACAGAGCGCCATGCAGATGGCGCAGTCGCCTATGTACCGGACTTGACAGCCGAGCAAGAGGCAGGGTTGCTAGATTTTGTCGCTGGGGGCAAGGGGTTGGTCGGGGTCCATGGCAGCGGCTGGTGGATCGGCGGACGGGCCGTAGACCTGCTCGGCGGCCACGCCAATTGGCATCCCCCAGGCCTGACATTTACTGTCAATGTGGAAGATAGTACCCACCCGGTTATGCAGGGGATCGAAGATTTCGAGGTAGAGGATGAAATCTACATGTCCGCCTACGACCCTGGGATCCATATCCTAGCTACCGCCCAATGGTCCGCAAAGGCGCATCCCATGGCCTGGGTGAAACCCTATGGACAGGGCCGGGTCTTCTACACGACCCTCGGCCATACGTCCGACACATTCACACGACCGGCCATGCAACGTATGCTGCGGCAAGGGGCACATTGGGCGGCCGGCAATGGAGCAGCCGCCTGACCGACAATAGCCTAGGCTTGGGCCGAAAGAGGATTTTGGACAGACTAGAAAAACGCACGCTTGTGGTTGCCTACAGAGACCGTAATGAGGATTTTTGGATTACATGATGAACAGGATTACCCCCCAACTTACCATTGTCATTCGCAGGTACTGGCCACAGACCATTGGCTCCTGGCCCCTACAGTTGGCAGCCCTGATCCTCCTATGGGTGGCAAGCGGCCTGCTGGTCGTACCAAGTCCTGTGATTGCCCAAACAACCGCGATATCCTGTTCCGATGGCGTCGCGGTTCAAGAGCCAGCAGACAACCCCGGCTTGGTCGCGGATTGCACAACGCTTCTAGGCATCAAGGATAGCTTGGCCGGCCATGCCGCGCTGAATTGGAGTGCTGCTGTTTCTATCTCCAATTGGCAGGGCGTCACCGTCTCTCTTTCCCGTGTCACACAGCTAGACCTCTCCGGGAACGAACTGAGCGGCAGCATACCGCCAGAACTGGGCAATCTCGCCAATCTGACTACGTTGAACCTCAGCTTCAACCAACTGAGCGGCAGCATACCGTCTACCTTGGGGAGCCTAACCAACCTATGGTGGTTGGATCTCTCCGGCAACGAACTGAGCGGCAGCATACCGCCAGAACTGGGCAATCTCGCCCAGGTGCAGCAATTGTCCCTCTCAGAGAACACACTGACGGGCAACATCCCCTCTACCTTGGGCAATCTCGCCCAGCTACAGTCGTTGTGGCTCTCCGGCAACGAACTGAGCGGCAGCATACCGCCAGAACTGGGCAATCTCGCCAAGCTACAGTCGTTGGCCCTCTCTGAGAACCAATTGAGCGGTCGTATCCCGGCTACCTTAGGCAATCTTTCCGACCTACAGACGTTGCGGCTCTCGGATAATGAACTGAGCGGTAGCATCCCGGCGGACCTGGGCAACCTCTCCAATCTGCAGCAGTTGATCCTCGGCAGCAACCAACTGACTGGTCCGATCCCTTTGAACTTGGGTATCCTCTCCAATCTGCGGTCATTGTGGCTCTCCGACAACCAATTGAGCGGTCGTATCCCCTCTACCTTGGGCATCCTCTCCAATCTGCAGTCATTGATCCTTTCCGAGAACCAATTGAGCGGTAGCATCCCCTCTACCTTGGGGAGCCTCTCTGATCTGCAGCAGTTGTCTCTCGCGGACAACCAACTGAGCGGCAGCATCCCGCCAGCATTGGGCAACCTCTCTGCTTTGCAGCTATTGTCTCTCGCGGGCAACCAACTGAGCGGCAGCATCCCGCCGGACCTGGGCAATCTCTCTTATCTGCAGCAGTTGTCTCTCGCGGACAACCAACTGAGCGGCAGCATCCCGCCGGACCTGGGCAGCCTTTCCAATCTGCAGCAGTTGATCCTCGCCGGCAACCAACTGACGGGCGAGATTCCCTCTACCTTGGGCAATCTCGCCAATCTGACCATATTGACCCTTTCCGGCAACCAATTGACGGGCAACATCCCCTCTACCTTGGGCAATCTCTCCGCGCTCCAATCGTTGTGGCTCTCTGAGAACCAATTGAGCGGCAGCATTCCCCCTGAATTCGGTAGCCTTGCAAATCTGACCGGGCTATATCTCGCGGACAACCAACTGACGGGTCCGATCCCGCCAGACCTAGGCAACCTCTCTAAGCTGACCGGATTGGTGCTCTTTGGCAACCAATTGAGCGGTAGCATCCCGCCAGCATTGGGCAAGCTCTCCAAGCTGTGGTGGTTGTCCCTTTCCAGCAATCAACTGAGCGGCAGCATCCCGCCAGCCCTGGGTAGCCTTGCAGATCTGACGGGATTGGATCTCGCTGATAACCAACTGACAGGCAGCGTACCCTCTACCTTGGGTGCTCTCTCCAAGCTGCAGACCTTGGACCTCAGGGGCAATGAACTGAGTGGATGTCTCGCCAAGGCTCTGCTCGGTATCCCCGGCAGCTTGTCAAATATCGGGCTGCCGTTCTGCGATTCGTCCTGCTCTGATGGGGATGCTGTGCCGCAGCCACAAGACAACCCGGATCTAGTCGAGGATTGTCTAAGGCTTTTGGGCATCAGGGACATCTTGGCCGGCTCTGCTACGCTGAATTGGAGCGGTGATGTTCCCATCTCCAACTGGCAGGGCGTCACTATCTACGGCTCTCGTGTGACAGAGCTAGATCTCTCCGACAGCCAACTGACGGGCAGTATCCCGCGGACCTTGGGCAACCTCCGCAACCTGCAGGCCTTAAACCTCTCCGGCAACCAATTGAGCGGATGTATACCACTGGCGTTGGTCGGGATTCTGGCACGAGTAGCAGATATCGGACTGCCGTTCTGCGACCCCTCCTGTTCCGATGGGGGTGCTGTGCCGCAGCCACAAAACAACCCGCAATTGGTCGAGGATTGCATAAGACTTCTGGGAATCAAGGATACATTGGCCGGCTCTGCCACGCTGAATTGGAGTGCTACTATTCCTATCTCCGATTGGCAGGGGGTTACCGTCTCCGACTCTCAAGTGCTCATGCTGGATCTCTCCGAGCAGCGACTGACGGGCAGAATCCCCGCGGACCTGGGCAACCTCCACAATCTGACGGTGTTGAGCCTACAAAATAACCAATTGACGGGGGGCATACCGCCTACCTTGGGCAATCTCTCCCAGCTGGTAGGTCTGAACCTCTTTGAGAATCAACTGACGGGGGGCATACCGCCTACCTTGGGCAATCTCTCCCAGCTGGTAGGTCTGAACCTCAGCTTCAACCAACTGACGGGCAGAATCCCCGCGGACCTGGGCAAGCTCCGCAATCTGACGGTGTTGAGCCTGCAAGATAACCAACTGAACGGCAGCATCCCGCCGCTGTTGAGCGACCTCTCCAATTTATGGTTATTGAGTCTCTCCGGCAACCAACTGAACGGCAGCATCCCGCCTGTATTGGGCAACCTCTCCAAGCTGCAGCGGCTGTACCTGTCCGAGAACCAACTGACGGGGGGCATCCCAGCTGCGCTAGGTAGCCTCTCCAAGCTGCAGGAGTTGTACCTCTCCGGCAACGAACTGAGCGGCAGCATCCCGGCCGCGCTGGGCAATATCGCCCAGCTACAGGAGTTGTACCTCTCCGAGAACCAGTTGGGGGGCTGTATACCGCGGCCTTTAGGGGCTGTTGTTGATAGCGACCTGTCGAGGCTCGATCTGCCGTTCTGCGACGGGTGATGCGATGATAGCAGTGGAGGTAACTGCTATTGGTGTTGACGCTACCGAACTGCTACCGCCAATTGTGATAGGTGCCTGAACAGAGGGGGATCTATGGGGACATGGAGCACATGGGAGATGACTTGGGACCAGCCATGCACAAAGTATTCCCAGCCATCAACCACCGTGAGGTTGCGGGCTGTCTGTTGTGCCAGAGCCTGCCGCATAAAATCAAGTTCGCCACGGTAGTTCAACTCCCACACCACCCCATTGTGTGGAAAGAGGGCGTCAGCGGTGAGTGGTGAGCCAGGCGTATCTTTGCCCATGCCGGTGGCGTTGATCACCACACTGCCCGGGGGCAGCTCGGCTAGGAGTGCGTCATTCCCTTGGGGAGTGCAATTTTGAAGGTAGTCAAACTGAATTTCTGGCCGCGCGGGCGTGAACTGTTCCACCATCTGCCGCAGGCGCGCCAGCCGCGCGGCCGAACGGTTGATCACCCTGATGCGCTGAGGACGATCTGCAGGGTGCGTTTTTTGCATGAGATGCAGAGTCAGGGCTACGGCTGATCCACCCGCGCCGAGCAGCAGGACATGGCCGCCCGTGCGGGCAAAGTAACCTTGGCCCAAAATGGCGTCCAAACTGAGGCCACCGGCAACCGGGTCTGTGGCGCGTCCGACTAAGCGGCCATCCTCTTTGGCAATGCTGGAAACTTCGGCTGTCGTGCGGGCTAAGGGACCGAGTTCGTCAAACAGGTCACGCGCCGCGGCCAGCAGGTCGATCTTGTGGGTCGTGATTAGCGCGCCCAGGGCCAGATGCTCCTGTTTGATGTGAGCAACCACCTGCCGGTATCTGTGCGGGGCCGCATGAATCTCCAAGTCGATGCCCTCCAGCCGCACATCCGCGCGGTTGAGGGCTTGCATCCATAGCGGAAACATCCTACGGGATGAGGAGTGGCCCGTGGTTACACCGATAAAGTAAAAGGTTGGCACACTAGGCGCGGCAAGCATACTCCGATTCATTGCGTTTTTCCTTGCTTTGTGGGGCGTCAGCCTTATGATGTCCCGTAAAGCAAGGTACGGAAAAATATCAGTTGACAGAAGTCAACATTCAGTGTAGCATAGGGAAGCAGAAGACCCCATTTTTCGCATGTTGTGCGGGCTGTCCTCATGGCAGTCAATGAACGCACATGCGAAACAGCCCAACAGAAGTAGCGGCCGCTTTGGTTAGAACGAATTACCGGAAGGATCTGCCGAATCCTTTCATCCTGACAGACAACCTGAAATTCACTTTATCTATCCAAATCGTTTAGAGAAAGGAAAACGAACGATGTCAACTGCAAGACTGAGTAGACGCGAGATGCTGAAAGGCATGAGCTTGGTGGCCACCGGTGCTGTGCTGGCCGCGTGTGCGCCGGCGGCCGCGCCCCAAGAGGCCGGCGGCGATGCCATGTCCATGGAAACGCCCGAAATCTGGTTCGCCTTTAGCAACCCATGCCCGGGCGGTGGCAGCCCGGAACGCACCGATGCCGTGCGCCAGTACATCCTTGACCAGACCGGGATCCTCGTGAATAGTAATATCCTACCCCCAGGATCAGCCGCAACAGAAAAGCTCAATCTTCTGCTGGCTTCTGGGACCCAACCCCTGGATCTCTTCGTGGGAAATTGGCCCGATTTCAAAGGCATCACCCTGCCCTTGGATGAACTCCTGGAGCAGGAAGGACAAGATATCTTGGCCGGTCACTCGGAGTTGGACTGGAAGATGATGAAAGACTTTGAGGGCACTACATGGGGATACCCGCGTTTGGGCCTGATGGGTCATACCCACTTCCCCTTCTTCCGCAGCGATTGGCTGGCCGAAGCAGGGCTGGATATTCCCGATACTTGGGATGGGATGGAAGAGGCCTATGTTGCCCTACAGAGCAATCACCCAGAAGCGATCATCGCCGCGATGGGCCGCAGACACCTCATGTACAATACATTGGGAGCCTTTACCGAATACGGCTTCTCCCGTTGGATCGACCCAGCCGATAACATGCTCAAACCGGCCGAACTGCAGCCCGGTTACGAGACCTGGCTCGTTAAGATGAATGAATGGTGGGAAAACGGCTGGCTGCAGCAGGAGTCCTTTGCCAACCCGGACTACCGTGCCATGCTCAAGACCTTGACCATTGGCATATGGCTAGGCTGGTATTCTCGCATAACCATATGGTGGGATCAGATTCGCCAGGACGCCGGCTACGAAGAGGAAGATTACATCCCCTCCCTGGCCCTCAGCGGCCCATCAGGACGGGCCAAGACCAATAACGCCGGCTCCAACAGTGCCTACATGATCCCCCGCAAATCTAGGCATCCTGATGCGGTGATCCGCTATGTCAACTGGATCTATGAAGACGGTCCCGATGATGTGACCAACTACCTGATCGCCTCTTGGGGCATTCTTGGCGAGGACTGGGAATGGGTTGACAAGGAACAGAAGATCGCTCGCCAGATCACGGCCGGCAGCATGGTGTGCGAAGAGAAGTATTCGCGAGATTTCCAAGTTACCTTGGGGCTAGGGCCGGAAACATGGGCCACTGCTGTCAAATTGGAGCAACCGGATGGCAGTGTCGAATGGAACCGCCACTGGCAGCACATCAACACCTATTGGAATCAGTATGATGGCGGCCGCATGCCCGTGGACTTCGACGTACCCTATGACCGCACCGCGATCCGCGATAAATTCCCTGGGGAACCGGACTTCGACCGCTTTGTAGAAGAAGAGAGTATCAAATTCATCACCGGCGTCCGCCCCCTATCTGAGTGGAGCAGCTTTGTTGATGAGTTGAATGGAGCCGGTCTCCAACAGTGGAGCGAGCTCTACACTGAGCAGTTCCGACTCTACCATCCTGCATAACTCTTGTGGCCAGTACCTGCGAACTGCAGTGGAAAGTGGCGAGTACCTGTTCGCCACTTTCCACTGGTAGTACGTGTTCGGGTTGAATCCTGCCAATCCTTACATCCAGAAACGCTTGATGTAGAAGAGGTGTTGCGATTTCACTGGCCACTGCAGTTGGAGGTTGACAGATGCAACAGACCGGCGGCGATCCAGTAGGCATGAGCGGACCCCAAATCTCGCCCACATATACGGAGCGGCGAAGATTTCGTGAGGCATGGCGGCAGATCAAGCGCGACCGCTTTCTCTACGCCTTGGCCGCGCTCCCTCTGCTCTATTTCCTAATCTTTCAGTATCTCCCCATGGTCGGCGTGATCATCGCCTTTCAGGACTATGATCCGTTGCTGGGGATCGGGTCCATGTTCAGCATGGATTCCTGGGTGGGGTTGAAACACTTCCGTAATTTTTTTGACTCCATTTTCTTCTGGAATGTCATGCGTAATACGGTTGTGCTCAGCTTCTATAAGCTGATCTTCGGCTTCCCCTTGCCCATTATCCTGGCCCTGATGATCAACGAAGTACGGCTACGCATGTTCCAGCGTACGGTCCAGACCATCTCCTATCTGCCCCATTTTTTCTCTATGGTGGTGGCAGCTGGTATTGTGCAGGCCATGTTGACGCCCCAAGGCGGCCTGCTGAATCAGTTCATCGTCGCCCTCGGCGGGGAACCCAGAGCCTTCCTCACAGATCCAGCCCTCTTTCGCCCCATACTGGTAACTATGGATGTCTGGCAGCAGGCCGGCTGGAACAGCATCATCTATTTAGCGGCCATGGCCACTATCAACCCGGAGATGTATGAGGCAGCTGCCATGGATGGAGCCAACCGCTTCCAACGCATGTGGTTTGTCACCCTACCCAGTATCTCCTTTGCCATCGTCATCACCCTGATCTTCCGCATCGGTGGCATGCTCAACGCGGGTTTCGAGCAGATCTTGCTCCTGTATTCGCCATCGGTCTACTCAGTCTCCGATATTATTGATACCTACGTCTACCGCGCGGGTCTGGTCGGCCGGCAATACTCCTTTGGCGCAGCCGTAGGTTTATTCAAATCCATCTTGGCACTCATCTTAATGTATATGGCCAACAAAATTGCCCAACGGCTCGGGCAGGAAGGTCTTTGGTAGGGGCCAGCATGAAACTATCCAGAAGCGAAAGACTCTTCGACTGGGTCAATGCCGTCATCTTAGTCATCTTGACCCTGCTGTTTCTGATCCCTTTCCTATCTGTGGTCTCCACCTCCTTGATTAGCGGCAAGGAATACGCCACCCGTGGGCTGTTTATCCTCTACCCCATAGAGCCGGTCCTCAACTCCTATTCGATGCTGCTGGGCCAGGGGTCCATCGTGCTCAATGCCTACTTTGTAACCGCATCCCGTGTGATCATTGGCACGGGTCTGAACCTGCTCTTTACCTTCCCCCTGGCCTATGTGCTCTCCAAACGCCGGCTCTATGGCAGGGTCCCCCTTACCATGTTCATCTTTTTCACCATGCTCTTCAACGGTGGCCTGATCCCCAACTTTGTACTGGTGGAAAAACTGGGCCTCCTAGACAGTTTCTGGGCCATGATCTTGCCGCCCTTGATCAACCCCTGGTGGCTTCTGATCATGCGGAACTTTATGCTGGCCATCCCCGAAGAGTTGGAAGAGGCGGCGATTATGGATGGGGCAAATCCGGCCGTGATTCTGGTGCGGGTGATCCTACCCCTTTCCATGCCGGTGATCGCCACCATCGGGCTGTGGTACGCGGTCTTCCACTGGAACGCTTGGTTCGATGCCGCGATCTACATCTTTGACCCGCGCAAATGGCCCGTGCAGCTCATCCTGCGCGGCATTTTAGAATACGGCACAGGCCAATACAGCGACTATTCTGGGCTGGCAGAGATGACCGAACTGCCCGACCCCCCGCCGGCCGAATCCCTCAAGGCCGCCATGATCGTGGTCACCACCCTACCGATCTTGATGGTCTATCCCTTTATCCAACGCTACTTTGTCAAGGGCATTATGCTCGGCTCTATCAAAGGCTGAAAACACAGAGAGTACAATGAATCAAACATTCTATGGGGCATGGCCTGCGCTGCTTACCCCCTCCACAGCCGAGGGCGCAATCGACCTGGCTGCTCTACGGACATTGGTAGACTATCTCCTGGCTAAAAAGGTGGATGGCCTCTACGTCTGCGGCAGTACCGGCGAGGGCGTTCTGCTCTCGGCCCGTGAACGCTGCAGCGTAGCCGCAACGGTGATGGAACAAGTGGGCGAGCGGGTGCCGGTCATCATCCATGTGGGCAGCATCAGTACACGCGATTCCATGGCTCTTGCAAGCCATGCCCAAGAGACCGGCGCGACCGGCGTGAGTTCCGTGTTGCCCCTAGTCCAAAGTGACATCAAGACGACCTATCGTCACTACGAGGCCATTGCTGGGGCTGTGCCCAACCTGCCCTTCTACCCCTACCTGTTCGGCGGCCAGACCGACGCGGTGACGCTGATGCAAGAACTCCTCTGTCGCATTCCCAATGTGGCCGGGGCCAAGTACACCGGCCCCAATATGTACGAGATGGGGCAGATTATTGCCCTCGGTGACAGCCAACAGCCTAAGTCGTGGACCATCTTCTCCGGCATGGATGAGCAGTGTCTCTTCGCCATGATGAGCGGCGCGCCGGGCAACATCGGCTCTACGCTGAACGTCATGCCGGGTGTCTACCGGCAGATGCGTGCCTGTTATGCGGCCGGAGATGTGGCGCGAGCCTTGGCCCTACAGAAGCGGGCCAACCGGGTGACTACTGTGCTGATCGCCCATGGATTTGCCGGGTCCTTACGCGAGGCTATGGCTCTCCTTGGGGTGGCCTGTGGCCCGCCCCGCTTGCCACAATTGGCCCTGTCTGCTGACAAACGGGAACGGCTATACGCTGCACTTGCACAGGCCGGCTTTGCCGAGCTGGCCAGGATGTAAAGAGTGCGAGTTGTCCAAATCAATCGTATGTGCTATCCGATACTTTCAGCGTGAACGAAATGCCTACTCAGCCTATCGGGGTCTCCAGCTTGCTATCTGTACGAAGAGTATGAGAAATGAAGATATTCATGACCGGCATCAGCGGTCGAATCGGCAGTGTACTCAGTCAAACTCTCCTTGAACAAGGCCATATGGTGCGTGGCCTAGTCATGCCAGATGATCCGCTGTTGACAGCCTTGCAGGGGAGCGATGCGGAGCTGTTCATCGGCTCCCTCTTTGACAAGGATGTGATCGCCCAGGGCGTGCAGGGTGTGGATGCAGTCGTGCATTTGGCGGCCATCATCTCGTACCTGCCCCAGGACGACGAGCTCGTGTACCGAGTGAATGTACAGGGAACTCGCAATGTCTTTGAAGCTGCCAGCCGCTTTACTACCTGCCCAGCCCATTTGGTCTTCGCCAGCACCGACGCGACCTATCCCAGTAATAAGCCGCTTTACCGGCCGCTAGATGAAACCCATCCCCAAATGCCTACCTCTCTCTATGGGCTGACAAAAATTTTGGGCGAGCAGATGGTGCAATACTATGCCCGCTCCGCTGGCCTGCCCTATACCATCACCCGCTTCTCCTTCACCCAGGCCGCCCACGAGCTCATCAACCCACATGGCACCTTTGCACATCGCATCTTCTTTGTCAATGGCCGTTTGCGTTACCTGAAACAGCTCGCAGACGAATCGCCAGGGGTCCAAGAGACCATTACAGCCCTAGAGAACCTAGCCGCCGCAGATGATCTCCTATTGCTGCCCTACGATGCCCAGGGCCGCGCCCAGGTGTCCGAAGTCACGGATGCCCGGGACATCGCCCAAGGCCTACGCCTAGCCCTAGAACGGCCAGAAGCTCGCAATCAGGCCTTTAACCTAGGGCCGGCAACCGCCCATTCCTTTGCCGAAGTCATCCCTTATATGGCCCGCGCAACCGGTCGCCAATATGTTGAAACCACTCTTCCTACCCCGGCCCTCCATGTGCAGACTAGCAACCGCAAGGCCCGCATGTTGTTGGGGTATCATCCTCGCTATACCGTCTTTGACATGATCGACGAGGCTTGTAATCGCAGGGGTCTGTAGTAAGTAACTGCTAGGTTACATCTTGTGAACCCAGAAACTCCTGGCTTTCGGAGAACCCACCAATGAGGGCACTCATCCTCAGAAACACGCCCGCGCACGTCCGTGAAAAAGTCTTTGTCAGCGATTGGCCCGAGCCAGCGACACCAACCGGGAAGCAGATAAAGATACAGACCCTGTACTCTGGCATCACCAATGGGACCGAGCGCAATCAGATGATAGGCGGCAACTATGCACCTGCCGCTGAACGATTGCCCCTGGCCTTGGGCTATCAAACAGTGGGCCGCATCATTGAAGTTGGGCCGGAGGTCACTACAGTGCAGGTCGATGATGTGATCTTCGTAGGCGCGCACACAGGCGGTCATCTTGCGTTCATCGTGTTGCCCGAAGATGACCTACTGGTGAAACTGCCCGCTACGGTTGACCGGCAAGAGGCGGCCTTATTTGGGATGGGCAGCGTGGCCTTTAATACCTGTTGTACTGCTGAACTGGCCATAGGCGAAAAGGTGCTGGTTGTGGGTGCAGGCTGTGTGGGCCAGATCACCGCGCAGATTGCGGCTTTGCAGGGCGCACGGGTTACATTGTGTGATATTGACGAGCAGCGGCTGGCCCTGGCCTGTCAAATTGGGGCGGTTGAAGAGACTGCGAACGTGGCCGGCAGCGGCTGGACAGAACGCATCGGGGACGGGAATTTCGACGCTGTGATCGATTTGGCCGGTGTTCCGGGGATGGAAGATCAGCTCATCCGCGCTACCCGGCCCAAAGGCCGAATCTTGCTCATTGCCGGCCGTGACCAAGTACGCTATACTTTCAATCTAGGGCAAGGCCGTATTATAACGATCAAGCAAAACAGCCATTTTGATAACCATGATCTGGCGAATTTCTGTCGTCTGGTCAGCCGAGGATCGGTGCAGCTCGCACCCTTGCTCCAGGATGTGGTACCTGCTGAAGATGCAAAGCGCATCTATGATACATTGCGCGATCAACCCAATACCCTACTGGGGACAGTATTTCGTTGGTGAGCCAAGGACAAAGGAGCCATAGAATGACAGGATTTGCAGACAGTACACATATAACCGCCGCCATCATCACCGGCGGCCATGCTTTTGATGTGCCCGGCTTTCATGCCATTTTCCGCGATATGCCCGAAGTGGATAGCTATATCCAAGATCTGGAGAATTGGGTTGCGGATGTGGCGCGGGTGCGGGAAGCCTATGATGTTCTCCTCTTTTACAATATGCCCCGGGGCGCGCCAGCCGAAGATAGCAAAACTAGAGCTGTTCTGGAACAACTCGGCGGCAATGGGCAAGGCATCTTTCTACTTCATCACGCGATTTTGGCCTATGATTCGTGGCCCTTTTGGGCGGATCTAGTCGGCATCCAAGATCGGCGTTTTGGCTATCAGATGAACCAGAACCTATCCATCGATATCACCGATGGAGATCACCCGATCACGCGCGGTCGAACACCCTGGCAGATGATCGATGAAACCTACAGCATGGACAGTGCAGGGCATGATAGCCATATTCTGTTGACGACCACTCACCCCACCAGCATGCATACCCTAGGCTGGACACGGCAATTTAGACAGTCTCGGGTTTTCTGTTTCCAATCGGGCCATGATAACCAAACCTATGAGAACCCCAATTTCCGCCATCTGATCCTGCGTGGGATTCAGTGGTGTGCTAAGCGAATTTGAACAGCAGGAACCGCTACAATTCTCGGAGGTAGCCGATGACCCCAGCGCAATCTGGTCTCTCAAAAGCAGAGGTCCGTCAATACCATCAGCAAGGTTGGCTCGGCCCGTTCACCCTCATCTCTGAGGCGGAGATGGCCGTAGTCAGGCAGAAGATCGATGTGGAGATCCTTGAACCTGGCAGAGAGCAAGGTCTACACGAAAAAGACTACTTCCATAATCGGCATCTCAATAACCGCTGTGTTTGGGAACTGTTGAGCCACCCCAATCTCGTTGAAAAAGCAGCCTGTCTACTCGGGCCACATCTAGTCCTGTGGCGCACAAATTTCCAGATCAAGCCCCCTCTCAGTCAACAGGAAGACTGGGATACAGCCATCCCCTGGCATCAGGACTGTGCTTACTTTCAGCCCTCGCCCAATGTGATCCTCTCAGCATGGATCGCGGTGGATGAAGCGACCAAGGCCAATGGCTGTATGCAGGTCCTGCCCAAAAGCCACAGACGGCTCTATCCCCACATCTATACACCCGGCGAAGATCGTTTCCGCAAAGCAGCCGACCCATCAACATTTGACCCAAGTGAGGCTGTCCACATTGAGCTGAAACCCGGCGAGTTCATCTTCTTTACTGAAAGTACGCTCCATTTCTCACCCCCAAACCGCTCAGAAACCCGCCGCTTCGGCATAACCCCACGCCTGACTGTCCCCTTTGTTGAGGTTGGCAATCGTGCTCAACTCAATGTGTTGATGTTGAAAGGTGAGGACTATATGGGGGCCTATCATGTTGTGGAGCCACCAAGTGTGTGAGCCCGTTACATAATGCACGTCTTTTGGCCCTGATCATGAACACCTACAAACAAAACGGCTATCTCCTCATCCGTCAGGCCATGCCAACTACTGATCTAGAACCATTCCGGGATTGCATTCGTCGCCAGGTAGGCATACACGCGCAGCGGCTGTTCGAGCAGGGAAAAACGGATACACTCTACCAAGAGTTGCCCTTTGGGCAACGGTTGGCTGCCCTACATGCGAACAATGAACTGCGCCTGCGCTCCTGGGATGCACCGGTTTTTGGGCCGGAGCTACATGCTCTTATCCATCATCCAAGCATTGTCAAGGCCTTAGAGCCACATCTTGGGCCACATATCAGCTTCAACGGCGATTACCATCTGCGCCCCAAACTCCCCGACAGCCAAGCAACAGCCTTTCCGCTACACCAAGACAGCCAATATTACGGCAAACCCTCGCAATATGCCCACATCATCACCGTCTGGATTCCACTCGTTGATGTTGATGAAATCAACGGCTGTCTCTATGTCATCCCCGGCAGCAACCACTGGGAACTCATCGGCAGTGCCCGAGATGAGAATGCCAACATGCATTCATTTGAGGACGTAGAAGCCCGGGGCACACCGATACCCCTGCCCATGAGGCAGGGCGACATTCTCCTCTTTTCCAATATGACCTTCCACGGCAGCAAGGTGAACCGCAGCCAAGCTGTGCGCTGGAGCATTGATATTCGCTATTGTCGCACGCGCGGAACATATACTGGGGATCCTTTGGAACATGAGGGCGAAGATTTCATGTACAACAAGCTGAAAAAGAACAGACGCTTGCCTCTAGTCGTGCGCGGTGTGGGCAAGCCTATGACCTTTGCTGAATGGCAAACAGCCCTACAGGCACTGTAAGCCAGTGGCTTTCGATCTTCAAGACCATTGCTGAAGAGACAGTAACGAGAGAGGGTATCTATGGCTGACCGTCCCAACTTCCCCTACACCCGGCACCCGGACCTCACCTACGCCATCGTCCAACAGTCCGGCCCTGGCAATCCGCGCAACGATACGGCATCGGTGGCGCGTCTGGCTAATCAGGATCTCATGGTTGTCTGGCATAAATATCGCGCCAGCCCCGAAGGTAGTTCCGATTTTGGTGTGTGTGACATCGCGGCCAAAACATCAACCGATGGGGGCCGTACCTGGGCCAAGCAACGGATTCTCGTGGTGGCTGATGTCAATGACAACAATGTCCAGGCCCCCGCCCTGTGCATGCTGCGTAATGGCACGCTCTTGCTCATCTGTCTTCAAGGACACAGGGGCGGGGAGAGCAGCACCATGTTGCTATTTCGCTCCCAAGACGATGGCCAGACCTTTGTCGCCCAGCCATCTATCTGGGAACGCAGCCCTGGTCAATGGCTACAAGGCGGCGCGCCCAGCCTGCTGGAACTCCAGAGCGGTCGCCTCTTGTTGCCCTTTCATGGCGGCACAGGCCATCAAGGTTCCCAGCACAATATGGTCCACTGCTATTACAGTGATGACGGTGGCCAAAGCTGGCAAGGCAATGACATGCCCTTGGACCTACCCATGCGCGGGGCCATGGAGGCATCTGTAGCGGAACTGCTTGACGGAACATTGGTGATGTCGCTGCGTACCCAATTGGGTGCTGTCTTTCTCTCCCGTTCCCAAGATGGCGGCCAAAGCTGGTCATCAGCCCAGACAACAGGGCTCAAGGCCCCCGAATCATGCACCTGTCTGCGCGCCATCCCCGGTACGGACCATCTCCTCCTGCTCTGGAATGACAGCCTCTACGACCCGATCCACCATCACTATGGCTTACGCACGCCCCTCAGTCTGGCCGTCTCAAAGGACCAGGGGCAGAGCTGGAGCAAAATCGCCGACCTGGCCCATGATGAAGAGTTCAACTTTACCAACCTAGGCTGTGATTTTATCGACGAACAGCACGCCATTGTCACCTATTGCGCCTATGGGCCGAATACGACGGTGCAGGGGAAAGAGCGGGGCTGGTTGAACCCGGAATATTTCGATCTCCATAGCCTGTTGATCACCACAGACTGGATCTATCAATAAAGGACAAATTATGCACATCCATCCTCGTTCCATCGCGCACAAAGTCTTTGATATCTGGCGCAGTCCTGGCCGCTTTACAAAAAACCCGGACATCATCGCCTTGCCATCTGGACGGCTCATGTTGATCTACGCGGATACAGACGCCCATTGGTCTCAGGAAAATCAGATCCTAACCCTACTGGCCAGCGACGATGGCGGGCACACTTGGTTCAAACACCGGGAACTTGATCAGGCCAACCTGCAACAAGGTGACGACCGGCTGGTAACGCCCCGTCTCAGCCGGCTCAATGATGGCCGCCTCGTTGTGATTATCGACCATGACGATCACAGCTACTTTCATGAAGACCAGCCAGCAGGCAATTGGATCTACTGGAGCCATGACAACGGCGATACCTGGACAACCGCCCAAACGCCCCCGATTATGGGCTTTGAACCGGACCGCATTCTGGATCTCCCGGATGGACGCCTGGGCGTAGCTTCCCATATCATGCGAGGGGATACCCAAGAATTTGCCGAGATTCTTACCTGTTCTGACGATGGCGGCACAACCTGGTACGAGGCTGCCACCATTGCCTATAACGGCTACCATCGTTTCTGCGAAGGGGCGGTCGTCTTATTGGACAATCCCGACGCAGTCGGTGGCCAGGAGCTGGCCTGTATCCTGCGGGAAAACCACCATGCAGGCATCCCCAGTTTCGTCACATTCTCCCAAGACAGTGGCCGTACTTGGTCCTCGCCCCAGATGTGCCCCTTCGCCTTAGACCGTCCATACGCCAAACAGTTAAGCGATGGGCGTGTCTTGGTAAGCGGACGTCACGTCAATGGGCCCTTGGGTACGTATGGCTGGTGCGGTGATCTGAAATCCGAAGCCGGTGTCTACCAAATTGGGGGGCCGCGGCGTAAATATGCGGCTCGGTTGGTCGATGATGCTTTGGTGATCGACAATCTACCCGGCCATGAAGCTCGCTACTGTCTGCTGCCGCCGGAAGCAGCCCGTAGCGAAGTCCATATGGAGGCCACCCTCAAAGTAGAAGGGCGGCCAGGCCAGGCCGCGGCCTTCCTGGCCATCTCACGGCTCGGAGTGGTGCTCCAGATCGCGGTGGACGGTATCTGGACTCGGCCTGGCCCCAGCTTCCACAAAGCCGTTGCTATGTCCGACTACCACACAGTTACGCTCCACCATCGCCGGGGTCTGCTACGGGTCTCGGTCGATGGAGAAACCGTGATCAACCAGTGCATCTTTCGAGAAGATAAACCCATCGGCGACTCCCGACGCGCCGGGGCAGTAAGCGGGTATACCCACTTTGGCCAGGCGCAAACGGGCGGACGTAGCCACTGGCGGCAGGTGTCCTACTCCGTGAAGAATCCGAGCCTAGACAACTTCCATTGGTCTTGGGACGCGGCCAAACGGGAGTATCCCGACGAATATCAACAACGCCGGATGATCCAGATCCACGGCAACCACCCGGACCAGCCCCCAGGGCCGGACCACGGCTACTCGTCTTGGGTGCTGTTGGACAACGGGCGCATTATGTGGGTAGACTACACCAACTACGGTGACCCGGCAGGATCCAGCCATCTAGTGGGTGTTTACATTGACCCGCAAGATATTGCCTGAAATCGTTCTATGAAAGGGAATCCAAGATGAAGAAAGATCTATCCACACAACCCTGGTTCAGGCAAGAGACGCTGTTCAGCAGTGGTGAAGGGGGCTACCATACCTATCGCATCCCGGCCCTAGCTGTTTCACCCCAGGGGACACTCCTAGCCTTTGCCGAGGGACGCAAACATGGACGCGGTGATGCCGGCGAGATCGACCTGATTGTGAAGCGTAGTTTTGACAATGGCAAAAGCTGGAATGCAACCCAGATCATCGTGACCGAAGCGGGCATGACCTGCGGCAACCCCTGTCCGGTCATTGACAGGAAGACAGGCACTATCTGGCTGCCCTTCTGCAAAAATCTGGCTGACGGTGGAGAAACCTTGATCACCCAAGGGAAAGCAGCGCGCACAGTCTGGGTTACACACAGTGTTGACGATGGGCAGACCTGGGCAGAGCCGCTGGAGATTACGGAAACGGTCAAAAAACCTGAGTGGACATGGTACGCGACCGGGCCCTGTCATGGCATCCAACTGGCCAATGGTAGACTGGTCATCCCCTGCGACCACATGGTGGGCGTCTACTTCGACCGCAGTAGGGATCCCTACCATTCCCATGTCATCTACAGCGACGACCATGGCACGACCTGGCAGATCGGTGGCATCGTGGATGTGGGCACCAACGAGTGCGCGCTGGCGGAATTAGCGGACGGCAGCCTCTATATCAACTGCCGCAACTATGTTGGCGGCAAGCGTCGGGCCGTGGCCCGCAGCCAAGACCAGGGCCTGTCTTTTGAGCAGTTCGAGTGGGACGAAACCTTGGTCGAACCGATCTGCCAGGCCAGCCTAGAGCGGCTGCCCAATGGACAGCTCCTCTTCGCCAATCCGGCCAGCACAGCGCGCGAACGGTTGACCGTCCGCCTCAGCAGAGATGGCGGGCATAGCTGGCCCATTGCTAGGATTCTTCATCTCGGGCCTGCGGCCTATTCTGATCTAGCCGTGCTGCCAGATGGCACGATCTGCTGCCTATATGAGCAGGGAAACAGCCATCCCTATGAAACGTTGACATTGGCCCGCTTCAATCTGCCATGGCTGACCGCAGGGACAATGTAATTGCCGCAGAGGACCCATGGCAACAGTACACTCGACCCAGACCATACCGCCCAATATCGTCTATATCGACTGCCATGATTTGGGAAATTGGCTGGGCTGTTACGGGCGTACCTGTCTGCATACCCCCAACATTGACCGGCTGGCATCCGAAGGGGCTCTCTTCACCCAGATGATCGCCACCGCGCCTATCTGTATGCCCAGCAGGGCCAGCCTCTATAGTGGACGTATGCCCCATGAGGTAGGGGCGATGGGCCAGTTCCCCTTTGATGCTGAAACTGTCTGTATGGCGGAACATCTACGTCAAGGCGGCTATGAAACTGTCCTGATTGGCTCGCTCAAGATTCGCAATGACCCTACATGGGCCGGGTTCGAAAAAGTCGTTGACGCCACACGTGACCAGGATGTAGCAGAGCGTGCAGCAGCTTTTCTGTTACAGCAGGAAAGCAGATCCGTACCTTTCTTCCTCTCCCTCTCCTTTACCCAAGTACATCGTCCTTTTGGGCAGGAGTTCGATGCGGATGTGGCCAGACATCTCCACGTGCCGCCTTACCTGCCGGTTTCGCATTGTCCTCCCACTGATTTCTGCCCTGAGGCAGAGCGAAACATGCAAAATTCACTGCTGGTCCGACAAGATTTAGCCACACTTCATCGACAGATCGAATCGCTTGACTCCCTAGTCGCTCTTGTTCTGGCTGGATTGGACGCGTCCGGGCTGGCCGCCAATACCTTGCTCGTCTTCACCACAGAGCACGGACCGGCCATCGCTCGGGCCAAGCATACCCTATACGACTCCGGGTTACGCACCGCGCTGCTGATACGATACCCGCCCGCGATTGAACCCGGCAGGCGGCTCGACCAGCTACTGAGCAATATGGACCTGTTGCCGACGATTCTGGAGTTGGCGGGGATAGAAACGACGGGATTGAGCTTTGCGCCGCTTCTGAGGGGCCAGCCCTACACAGAGCGGACCCATGTCTTCGCTGAACACACCTGGGGACAACGGGCGGGTCTCGCGTACTACACCCCTGCCCGGGCAGTACGCAGCCGACAGGTCAAGTATATTCGCAACTTCACGGCAATGCCCTGCTATATTGATACCGATTGGCTGGCCCGCTTTGGAGCGCAACGCTGGTTGCCTGCACAGCTCTACGGGCAACCAGCTCCGCCCTGTGAACTCTATGATCTCGTAGCCGACCCCCATGAGCTGCACAATCTGGCCGGCCATCCAGACTACGCCGAGATGCAGGCCCAACTCGAAGAACAGCTAGTTACGTTCCTGCTGGAGACAGACGACCCCATTTTGGCCGGTCCGATTCCGCATCCACAAGGGTTGTCCGCTATCCCCCTCTGGGAACCAGGGGGCGCGGATGGCTATTGCTTGCGCCCCTACCGCAGCGAAGAAAGCGGCGAACGTCCTCTGCATCAGGGCTGAAGGAACAAGAGGGATATCAAAAGGAAACATTGTTTGTTGAGTTCCCATACCATCTGTTATTATCTTCTCCTAAAGTACAGATATTACGACTATAGGAAGATATTGAAATAGATTGGCATGAACCAGCTCTCTCAACTGCGGATTGACAGATTCGCGCTCCTTCTGGCGGCACTCAATATCCAATGAATATCAATCGTTTCTTTACGTTTATCTTCCCATCCCACACACATGTTCTGTCCCATGCACGGTTAACGCCACTGGCATTTCCCGCGCTCCTTATACTCCTTGGCTTTCTCGGCGCGACGCATATCTTGGTCCGCACATCTACCTATGGGGCGGCTCTCACCGGCGACTCCATCATCTATCTATCTGCAGCGAGATCCGTACTAGCCGGAGATGGCATATACACCTTCAGCGGCGGCTACCTCAATAATCTGTGGGCACCTTTCTTTCCCCTTTTCCTGGCGTTCATCGGACTGCTCGGTATTGACCCCCTAGATGCAGGGCGACTCGTAAACATTGCTATATTCGGCCTAATTATCTCGATCTCAGGTTTTTGGCTGAACAAAAAATTTACATCACGCCTCCTTGTATTGGGGGCCACCGTCACGATCATGACCTCTTTGCCCCTCAGTCATATCTCGTCATATTTTATGACCGAGGCTCTATTCATCCTCTTCGCTCTCCTAGCATTGATGCAGATCGAGTCGTTCGTGAGACAGGGGAGAAATACTGCCAGACAGCCCTTCGTACTCTCAGCTATTTTCGCAGCCCTCGCCGCTGTAACGCGATACGTCGGGATAACCGTGATATTCTCTGCAATCCTCATAATCCTGATACGCAAAAACATACCGATTTACACAAGGTTGAAGTACGCTGTTTCCTATACTGCCATCTCGTCAGTCCCGTTAGCGGCTGTGTTGATCCACAACTATCTCACTTTCGGGGCACCCACTAATCATTATAGATTTTCGTGGTCGCCTCCTCCCACAGTGCTCACAATACTGCCCGAGATATTCACAGTATTCGACAGATGGATTTTCCCCCGAAAATTCTTGCGGAGTGGTCCTCTCAATATCCCATGGCTACTGGTCGGTCTAATCGTCCTCGGAATCCTTGTGTTCTTTATCATGTCTCGCAGATCCCAAGATACAAAACTGACCGACAGTCTGAGGCCGGCCGTTCCATTCGCTATATTTACACTCGTATACTTTACCTTTCTCGTTTCAATAAAGCTAGTGGTCTCAATGCTGCAAGCTATTGACACCAGCAGATACCTTGCGCCGCTATACATACCTCTCCTTTTCATCGCAGTGTTTCTGCTGGATAGACTCCTACATGATGACGCTCGCGGTAAGATGGTTACATTCAAATGGATACTGGTCTCCCTTGTCCTGCTTGGTTGGTTGACCCATATCGGCCTTACCGTAGAAAAGGGGCTGTATGACACGGTTCGGTCCCTAACATCCGGATATGAGGGCAATACCTACAACACCACTTACTGGGATGACTCCGAGACGATCGCTTACCTCAAAGCGAATCCCCTTGACGGTCAGATTTACAGCAACGACCCAGCCGCTCTCTATATTCTTGCCGCTGTGCCGCCGCCAGTGAAATTTGCCATAGGTGCCAATAATTGTCCTCCATCATGGTATAGGTATCAAGATTCTGAGGTAACCTACATCATATGGCTGGACTACAAAAGACACCGCTACCCCGACTTTTACATGCAGAATCTCAAGTCACAGTGCAGCCTCAAACCGGTAGCTGAGTTGTCCGATGGATCTATATATTATTATACAGATAATCAATAGAACATCAAAGAATAAGTCATCAATCAATGCCTGACGCTAGATGTTCTCTACGTCCGAACTTCCAGCCCTATTTTCGCTTATCGTTGGATGAAGAAAGGCACACCTGAGTATAGGAAGATGTTGAAACAGATTTGCATGAACCAGCTCTCTCGTCTGCGGATTGACAGATTCACGCTCCTTCTAGCGGCACTCAATATCCAATGAATATCAATCGCTTTCTTACGTTTATCTTCCCATCCCACACACATGTTCTATCCCAAGCACGGTTGACGCCACTGGCATTTCCCGCGCTCCTTATACTCCTTGGCTTTCTCGGCGCGACGCATATCTTGATCCGCACATCTACCTATGGGGCTGCTCTCACCGGCGACTCCATCACCTACCTATCTACAGCGAGATCCGTACTAGCCGGAAATGACATATACACTTTCACTGGAATCTCCCTCGATCGGTGGCCACCTTTCTTTCCCCTTTTCCTAGCGTTCATCGGACTGCTCGGTATTGACCCCCTAGATGCAGGGCGACTCGTAAACATCGCTATATTCGGCCTAATTATCTCGATCTCAGGTTTTTGGCTGAACAAAAAATTTACATCACGCCTCCTTGTATTGGGGGCCACCGTCACGATCATGACCTCTTTTCCCCTCAGTCATATCTCGTCATATTTTATGACCGAGGCTCTATTCATCCTGTTCGCTCTCCTAGCATTGATGCAGATTGAGTCGTTCGTGAGACAGGGGAGAAATACTGCCAGACAACCCTTCGTACTCTCAGCTATTTTCGCAGCCCTCGCCGCCGTAACGCGATACGTCGGGATAAGCGTGATATTCTCCGCAATCCTCATAATCTTGATACGCAAAGACATACCAATTTACACAAGGTTGAAGTACGCTGTTTCCTATGCTGCCATCTCGTCAGTCCCGTTAGCGGCTGTGCTGATCCGCAACTATATCATTTTCAAGGTACTTACGCGCCAGCAGCAACAATTGTTGCTGCTTCCCTCGGATGTGCTGACCCAAGTTCTCACAATACTGACCGAAATATTTACAGAATTCGATATCTGGATTTTCCCCCGAAAATTCTTGCGGAGTGGACCTCTCAATATCCCATGGATACTGGTCGGTCTAGTCATACTCGGAATCCTTGTGTTCTTTATTATGTCGCGCAGATCCCAAGATACAAAACTGACCGGCAGTCCGAGGCCAGTCATTCCGTTCGCTATATTTACACTCGTATACCTTACCTGCTACATTTCAGCAAGGATAGGGATCTCGCTATCACCTAGCCACACCAGATTTCTTGCGCCGCTATATATACCTCTCCTTTTCATCGCAGTGTTTCTGCTGAACAGACTCCTACATCATGACGCTCGCGGTAAGATGGCTACATTCAAGCGGATACTTGTCTCCCTTGTCCTGCTTGGTTGGTTGACCCATATCGGCCTTACCGTAGAAAAGGGGCTGTATGACACGGTTCGGTCCCTAACATCCGGATATGAGGGCAATACCTACAACACCACCTACTGGGATGACTCCGAGACGGTCGCTTACCTCAAAGCGAATCCCATTGACGGCCAGATTTACAGCAACGATCCAGCAGCTCTTTATATTCTTGCCGCTGTGCCGCCGCCAGTGAAATTTACTGAAAGTGACAGTCCTTGTCCTTCATCATGGTATAGGTATCAAGATTTTGACGCAACCTACATCGTATGGATAGACCGCCAAGAATACCGCTACCCCGACTTTTACATGCAGAATCTCAAGGCACAGTGCAGCCTCAAACCGGTGGCTGAGTTGTCCGATGGATCTATATATTATTATACCGATAATCAATAGAACATCAAAGAATAAGTCATCAATCAATGCATGACGCTAGATGTTCTCTACGTCCGAACTTCCAGCCCTATTTTCGCTTATCGTTGGATGAAGAAAGGCACACCTGAATATAGGAAGATGTTGAAACAGATTGGCACGAACCAGCTCTCTCGTCTGCGGATTGACAGATTCGCGCTCCTTCTGGCAGTACTCAGTATCTTTTTCATGCTCCTCCTTCTGTTACGTGGAGTCACCTATGGGGCGGGCGTAACCCCGGACTCCGTGGCTTACATTTCGACTGCCCGCAACCTATTGGCAGGCAATGGATTCACTCTATGGAACGGCGTCAGCTACATGGATTACCCTCCCCTGTTTCCCATATTGCTGGCGGTCACAGGTATTTTCGGGCCCGACCCAGCCGACACGGCCGGCTACGTCAACGCCTTCCTCTTCGGCCTGACTATCTTCCTCTCCTCACGCTGGCTACAGCAATACATCCTCCCCCCTCACGACCCAACATGGCGCGCCATTCGCACCTGGCTCCTGATTTGGGCCGGCGCAGCCCTTGGTCTTTCTCTTCCTCTAACCATCGTTGCATCTCGCGTTTTGTCTGAACCTCTGTTTATCCTGCTCACCACATCCTCTCTGTTCGCGTTCGACACATTCCTACATACAGGCAAACGTTCATCTCTGACCCTGTCAGCTATCTTCACCGCCCTAGCCTGTCTGACACGGTATATCGGGATCGCCATACCAGCCACCATGCTGCTTCTATTGCTGTGCAGAAGAGATGCTACACCCCTCACAAAAGCAAAGGACGCCGCCCTATACGCACTCATCTCCGGGACACTTATCTCTGTTTGGCTGCTGCGGAATTTTCTGCTCGAGGGTACATTTACGGGGCATAGACCTCTGGTAACATATTCTCTACCTTTCAATCTGCATGCCACGTTCGTTACTCTGGCTGACTGGGTCTTGCCGAGACCATGGCTTATGGCGATGGCCAAACAGCTTGCCTGGCTGTTCAGCGTGGAGGTCACGCGCAAAAGTCTTGTCGTCCTCATGATTCCGACCCTACTCGTGTTGGGGATGGGCGCATGGTATTGCCTCTCACCTGTGCAGCGACACCATGTACGGCCAATCTGTATCCTTGCTACCTTCACCTCTGTCTATTTGGTCTTGCTGATAATAGCCATCTCAGTTCAGGGAGCCGAGCCGGCCAACAACAGATACTTAGCACCTGTCTACATTCCGCTGCTGTTCATAGCCGTGTTGGTCCTGGACGAGTTCTTTCGCTATGATATGAAAAGGCAGATTCTTGGAACGATAACATTCACATGGCCACAGAACAGCCGTGCAGGAATAGCAGGAACTCTGACAGTAGTGCTCATGCTCTGGCTTTCCTTCTGGCTTTGGGATCAGAAGGACATAAACGCTTGGAACATTCGGGACATGATCGTGGAAGGTTACGGCTACACTTCGCGTAAATGGGCAGATTCGGAGATCATTCGATACATCAATGAGAATCCGTGCAGTCGATGCACAGTCCGGAGCAACGACGCGACGGCTCTGTCCTTCCTCAGCGAACGGTCAATAAGCTCCCACAATCTGCCGCGCGAGTTGACGGTGGATAATGGGCCTACCCACTTCAGGCAGATCCAGGGAGAGGGCGTAGAGGTGTACATCGTCTGGTTCCACGAAAATAGAAATAGCCATCGCTATCCGTACGGCCGGTCGGAGATTGAGGCGTGGCTAGATCTGGAGGTCATGGCGGACCTAGCGGATGCTGTTATGTATCGTGTGAAGAGGTAGTTCAGCAGCAGCCTTTGTCGTGACGCGGCCACAAACTCGCCACTAACCACTAGGAGACGGAACCCAAGCGTGCGGGGCAATGCCATCAACATGGGTCTTGACATCAACAACCGCTGGCTTTCCTGAAGCAAATGCTTGATCCAACGCGCCAGCAAGCTCGCTCGGTTTGTTGACCGTAACCCCGAAGGCCCCCATGGATTCGGCTATCTTGGCGAATTCGGAATCAGGAAAGAGCCAGAGTTCATCGGAACCGGAGGTGCGCCTACCGTAGGTCTGCTCAACGCCACCCTTTTCCTGATTCAGCGAATGGTTGTTGTTGACAACTGTAACCGTGTTGATTCCGCATCGTACAGCGGTTTCCAGCTCAGTCAGATGATACCAGATGCCAGCGTCGCCGCTGAAGCACAGCACAGGCCGGTCTGGTTGGGCACATTTAGCCCCCATGGCCGCAGGCAGGCCCCAACCCAGGGAACCTGAACAGCGAATGTAGCTCTGTTCAGGATATGTAAGGTCGATCATCGTGCCGGTCCAGATCCCGGCATGCCCTGTGTCAGAGACAAGAATGGCATCAGATGGCAGATAGTTGGTCAACTCTAGGCAGAGACGTTCCGGGCGCATGGGCAGGATGTCCGAGTAAACATGTTCATGCACACTCATCTTCCAGGCCTGCACCAGTGCCTGTACCCGGCTGACCCATTCCACACGCGCGGGCACAGCTGCGGCACTGTCGATCATCCTGCGTAGGCTGCTTTTGGCATCGCCCTGCAATCCCACCTGAATCGGGTAGTTGCGGCCAATCTCCTCTGGATTGATATCGAGTTGAAGAATCCGCGTTCCCTGCGGTGGAATCTGATAGTTATTGGTCACCTGGCCCCCTGTATGGCTGCCGATGAAAAAGACCAAGTCCGCTTCACAGAGAGCTTGATTGGCGCAGGCTCGTGAGTAGGCACCAGGGACGCCCACAGCCAGGGGATGATCAGAGGGGAACATCGCTTTGGCGTTCAGGGCTGTGGCCACCGGGATGGAGAGCTTCTCGGCCAGTTCAATCAACTCAGATCTGGCCCCCGAGGCTGTCACACCGCCCCCAGCCACAATTAGCGGACGTTTGGCAGCGGTGAGCAATTGGAGGGCGGCAGTTATTTTCGACAATTCTGCTTGTGGGCGAAAAGGCGGCACCCGGGCAAACATCTCCTCGGCCACAACCTCCAGATCCGCTTCCTGATCCACAACTCCCTGCCCGGCGATACCCTCCAAATCCAGATGGGTCGGACCTGGTGTGCCCGTCGTGGCCGCGCGAAATGCCTGACGCAGATATACCGGCAGATGTTGTGGGCAGGAGACATAGGCACTGTATTTGGTGACAGCCGAAAACGGATTGATGTGATCCACTTCCTGATAGGCATGCCGCTTCTGGTTGACAAGCAGTTCCCGCCCTGTCAAGGAGATCAGCGGCGAGCAGGCTAGATAGGCATCCTGCAAGCCGGCCGCGAGATTGACTGCCCCCACAGATTGGGCCATACAGAGGCCGGGCGCACGCTTGATGCGAGCATAGGCATCGGCCATATACGCGGCAGCCTTTTCCCCATGTGTCTGTACGCGCTTGATCCCCAATTTTTCCATCTCCATCAACGCCCTAGGGGCAATATACGGCATGAAAAAGACGTGGGTAATCCCATATCCATGGACTGTTTCTGCAATGAATCGGCCACCGGTCATCTTAGGCATGGTCTGTTCTCCTAGCTTGTGTAAGATAGCAATATCTACGGATTCGCGTTCCTTGTACGATTGCCTTACGCCCATCTTCAGGCTGACCAATTCATAACATCAGATCGACAACTTTGCAACAAGATCGTTGAGCCAATTTGGGCTGGACGTGTTATCATTGACCCATTGAACGGAAGCCCCTTACACAGATAGCGTTCTGTCTCCAAGCCAACACCCAGAAAGGATTTGCACATGTCAAGCATTTTGAAAGTCGGCGTCATCGGCGTTGGCGGTATCGCCAAAACACATATGCCTGGCTGGGCTGCCTCGGAACATGCGACCGTCGTGGCAGGCAGTGATATCATCCCACAGGCCCTAGAGCACTGGGGCGCGCTGCATAAGGTCACAAAACTGGTAGACGATCCCGTCGAACTCTTCACCGACCCAGATATCGACATCATCGACGTATGTACTCCCAATCGCTACCATGCCCCCATCGCCATTGCTGCCCTGAACGCGGGCAAGCATGTCATCTGCGAGAAGCCCCTAGCCCCGACACCGGCAGAAATCCGCCAGATGATTGAAGCCCGGGACCGGGCCGGCAAGCTGCTTATGACCGCCCAACATTTTCGCTTTCAGGGCATCTCCCAGGCCCTAAAAGCCGAACTGGCCAGCGGCGTTCTGGGTGACATCTACCATGCCCGTAGCTGGATGTTGCGCCGGGGTAACCTGCCATCCCGGCCCGGTTTCGTCTATAAGAAGCACAGCGGCGGCGGCCCGACCATTGACATCGGGGTTCACATCCTAGACCTGACCCTCTGGTTGATGGGCAACCCCCAACCCGTAGCCGTCTCTGGTGTGGCAAGGGCCCCCTTGGCCCACCGAGAGGGCGCGTTCAGTGCCTGGGGGCTGGCCCCTGTGCCCCAAGACATGGACGTAGAAGATTTCGCCGTCGCTTTTGTCCGCTTTGAGACCGGGGCTACTCTTGTGCTTGAAGTGAGCTGGTTGCTCCATCATGACACCCAAAGCGAGGATGCACAGGTCTGGCTCTACGGCACGGAGGGTGGCTGCCATTGGCCCACTTGCAAGATTCTGGAAACGAACTACGAAACCAAACAGTTTAGCAACCGCATTTTACAACTGACGCAGAACAAAATGGAGCCTCATGCCTTGGAATGTGTTGCCTTTGCCAAGGCCATCGCTGATGGCGCGCCATCGCCGGTCCCCGCGGAGCAATCATTACAGGTGCAGTCGATTCTGCATGGCATATATCGTAGCCAAGAAGAGGGCAGAGAAGTGAAGATTGAGGCGTAAGAAATCAAGAAACAATGGGCGTCTAGCTTGCAGAGATCGAACTGTGGATATTATGACAGAAATCAGGCCCTTGTGTGAAACTTTTCAGGGGCCTGTGCGTAACATGTAATGACATGAGCAGGGAAACGAAATTGACTCTGCCTACTGCCATAAGGAGGCCAACCATGAACGAGCCGATGACAACGCAGCCGATACATTCTACAACAGAACCAGAGGTACAAAACACTCCTGAGCCACAGATGGAAACGGTGGAGGTTGCCGCGGAAACGTCTGACAAACCTTCCCCAACAACGACCATTAAAAGCAAGCAGATACCGTTTCTCTATCGTCACCCCAAGGAGCAGATGATCGGTGGAGTCTGCGGCGGATTGGGAGACTATTTCGGCATCGATCCCGTACTGGTACGCATTCTGTGGGTGGTGCTAACGCTCGGTACTGCGGGTACGGGTCTGTTCGCCTATGCTGCGCTTTGGCTGCTGCTGCCCGTTGGCACGGTGCATGACGGTTTACAGGCCCCGGCGACCCTAGAACTGAACGAACGCAACATCGGGCGGGCCGGGCTGCTACTCGTACTGTTCGGTGGCCTGTGGCTGCTGGCGAATCTGGGGATTCTGCCAGCTCTGTGGGGCATCTTCTGGCAGGTGGTGCAGCTCCTCTTCTGGCCTATCCTGTTGATCGGTGCTGGGCTGCTGCTGCTCAACAACCAGCAGGCCTGGCGCGGCCGTTTCACTAGGGCCCGCTCCAAGGTACGAGCACGGCCAGCTATCTCCTTTAAGCGGACATCCATCAAAGACACTCTGCTCAGGCTACAGGCCCGTATCCCCCTGAAGCGTAGCCAAGAGAACCGTGTAGCCTTCGGTGTGTGCGGGGGCATTGGCCGCGCCATCGGCCTGGATGCCAATTTGGTCCGTCTCATCTGGGTCGCCTTTGCCATCGGTAGTGTCGGCACTGGCGTACTGGTCTATGTGCTGGCAGGCTGGCTCCTACCGGACGAGAAGCCAGCCATTGAGGCGGTGTACAGCCACGAGCCACAGGGAACAGTCATTGATGGAACGATTTAGCTGAAGTGGGGCCCCGTGGCCCCGCCATGCCACCCTTGTCGGGGTGGCATGCTTTGATGTCTACATTGTCAACCTTGACCCACACGCAACAGGCGGGAATCTCCTGTGGGCAAAACTGAAAATTTTGTGGTCGGTCTCTTCATCGGCACGACGGTCGGGGCGGCCATCGCCTATATTTTCGGGCCGGCCCAACGAACAACCTTTGACGCCAACTACCAATCTCGTTGGCAACGCGCGTTGTCCGAAGGCAAAAAGGCCGAGGTAGAATACAAAGCAGCCCTGGAGCAGCAATTTGCAGAGGCCAAGCAGGGCCATACCTTGGGGCAGGATTAAGCGCAGCTATTTCTGACATACAGGACAGAAATGCGTGCTGCGCTGGCTGAGAACCATACGACGAATGGCGGTGCCACACTGGGAGCATGGCTCGCCGCTGCGCCGGAAGACCTGATGCTGCTCCTGAAATATGCCTTTGCCGCCGCTAGGCGGTGCGTAATCTTGCAGAGAACTGCCCCGGCCATCAATCCCTGCCTGTAGCACAGCCCGCACGGCCTGCCAGAGCCGGCTGATCTCCGCTTTGGTCAGATCGCCTCCGGCCCGCCGGGGGTGGATCTGTGCGCGGAACAGGGCTTCGTCCGCGTAAATGTTGCCGATACCGGCCACGACCGCCTGGTTAAGCAGCAGTCCTTTGATCGTCGCCTTGCGCCCGGCCAAGCGTTGCGCCAGTAGATCCATTGAAAAGTCATTGCTCAACGGCTCCGGCCCTAACTTCCCTACAATCGCGTCCGGATCCTCCACCAGCCACATGCGCCCGAATTTGCGGATATCCCGGTATCTCAAGATCCCACCGCTTTCCAATGTAAACAGGACATGCGTATGTTTGTCCACAGGTACATCTGCCGCCAGGACCCGTAACTCGCCGGTCATACGCAGATGGACCACAAGCGTCTCCCGGTTGTCTAGGCCCAACAGAATGTATTTTCCTCGCCGTCCAAATGAGACAAAGCATCGTCCCCGCATTCTCTGCGGAAAAAGCGAGGAATCCGGTTCTGCGATTGTGCTGGGCCAGCGGACCTCTGTTGTCATGACCATGCGGCCAGCCAGTAAGGATTCGAGATCCCGCACATATGTTTCCACTTCCGGCAATTCAGGCATCATCGCCTCCCAAATTTATATGCAATCGGTATTTGACTGAAACCGCCCCAAACCGTTATACTTTGGCCTAAGCCGAAGTGGCGGAATTGGCAGACGCGCACGACTCAAACTCGTGTGGGGAAACCCGTGTGGGTTCGACTCCCACCTTCGGCACCAGACATTGCGCGTTTTTTCGGGCTGGCTCATGGCAAAATCAAGGGACGAAATGCGAAACCTAGCGGGCTGCCTCAGGTACAGACTGTCTTTAACTCATGATCACCAAACGCTTGTAGACGTGTAAGCATGCCACGTTCACCGCATCATGTATTCTACCCTGTCTGATTCAAAATAACGCAATCATCATACTCAAAAAGATAGCTAGACAATAGGGACGGGCCAGGTTCAGGTACGACTTGGCTTTGCCGCCAATATTTCGCGACCAAAAGGAGTTTCTATGTCTGTCGAATTCCTACGTGCTACGCCTCTATTCAACGGTCTGTCACATGACAATTTACAGGAAGTTGCCTCAATTCTCAGAGAGGAGGACCAGCCCGATGGTTCGACGATTTTCCACAGCGGTGAGCCTTGCGAGGAGTTGTATCTGCTCCATAATGGCTTTGTCCGTTTGCTCGACCCCAACGGATTGGTCCTAGCGACCCTCGGCCCCGGCAGCCTGCTCGGTGAGGCCGAATTTCTGCGCGGGCTAGACTACAGCACCAGCGCAGTGGCGGCAACCGCTGTGCAGATGTGGGCATTGCCCGATGCCGCCTTGCGCTATCTGCTGCAACATCAGGTCCATATTGGCATCAAATTGGGCCAGAATTTCGGCGAGCAGATCACGCAGCTAGAAGATTATCTGGTAGAACAGCTCGCGGATACCCAACCCCTCGGCGATCTACCCCGCAAAATCTTGTGGCATGTAGCCCAGCATATACAGCCCTACACACTGCAGGAGGGAAGGCTACTCTATGAGGCTGGGAATCAGGCTGAAGGGCTTTTTCTCCTAGAGTGGGGCAATTTAGAGCTGCAACCGACACCCACATCCGAAGATCCCGACCCGGTCGGGCAACTCATTCAACCGGGAACCCTATTCGGTATCTCCTCCCTCCTGACGAACAAACCGTATGATGCCACTGCCTATGCAGAGGATGATTGTCTGCTGTGGGTACTGCCAACGGACGCATTCTACAGCCTGAGCAGCCAATTTCCCTTGCTGCGCCGCACCTTGAGCCGCCGCAGCCGTCTGAGCATAGCCGACCAGGCACAGGCTGTGGTGCGCCTAGCACAGACGCCCATCTTCGCCGAGTTGGAGCCAACGCATCTTCAGGCAATTGCCCAACAATTAGTGCTCCAGCATATCCCGGCCGGGGAGCCTATCTACCGCATAGACGACAATAGCGATGCTCTTTTTCTGGTCGACCAGGGCCAGGTGAGACTGACTGTCAAAGATCGCAGCGGTGTTGACGAAGAGCTGCAGCGCATCAATGTAGGCAGTTATTTTGGCGCAATGAGCCTGTTGACAGGCCAAAACCGCAGCGAAGATGCCACTGCTACCCGCGACACCAATCTGTGGGTGCTGTATAAAGCGGATCTGGACGAACTGGTGAGCCACTATCCAATCATGGACTCGGCCCTTAAGCAGGCGGTTTCCCACCTCAACTCTCAGCAGGAGACAGTCAATGAGGAGCGTTTCCGCCGCTTCCCCCTGCTTGCCGATCTCAGTGCCTCTGATCTGCGGGAAGTCTTGCTCCATCTACGTCCATTCCGTTTCCCGGCCGGCCAGCAGGTGTACCGGGCCGGGGCCCCTGGCGATGCGCTCTATTTCATTGAAGAGGGACATGTACGGTTGCAGTCTCTTAGCGGTGCTGGCAGTTGGACACGTAGCAGCGGAGATATCTTCGGCGAGAAGGCTGCTCTAACCAATGAGGTATACGGCCAGAGTGCATTTACCGAGAGCGACTTGGATGTGCTTTATATTAAGCGGAACGAGTTGGAAATTCTCATGAACCGCTTTCCTTCCCTTGCCCTGAACCTGCGCCAACTGTTGAGCCAGCGCGTCGCTGAAGATAATGAACCGCGCAGAACCTATGCCGGCTCGCCAACACAAAGCGGGCAGCCCGCTCAAGCACCCGACCTAGGTGCAGATGCCGCCCCAGGGCCGCAACGGGTCGGATTTGGGGCTTGGTTTGCCAATCATCTAAGTTTGGGAGCAAAATTACGGCTTGTGCTCCTGGTGCTCCTGTTGATCTACCTGTTCGGCGTAGCTGCGCCGCTTATCCTCGACAGCTACTGACGCCGCTCTCACCACCCTTTCGCCAAGATGGGCCATTCCAGTTCCACTTCCCCATTTCTATGGCCGACGATGCGCGGAAAGAGATTGTTCGAGACACAGCAATGGTTGACGAGGACCGTCACCCGCTCGCCGATCTCCGGCTTCTGTATACAGCGGGAGACGTCCACATGGCCGTGCTCTTCCGACAATTTGAAGATCACTGCCTGCGGGTGTTCCACAATGAGGCCATGACCTGGCGATTGTCTGGCCTTGTCCGCGGCCAGAGATTTGCTGCCCGCGTCCAGCACTACTCGATCTGCCGTCGGTTTGCTGACAACCGTTGCCAAGACAGAATATGAGCAGTCGTCTAGGGCCATGACGCCGGCATCAACTAGGTTGCGGTCGCCGTAGACGTACATCCCCGCCCGGTGTTCAGTGATTTCCGCAAACTTATGGGCCTGCCACATGGAAACGGAGCTGCCACCGCTGACCCGCGCGGCTGCCAGCCCGTCCTGGGCCAGCAGCATCTTGGTCTCTGCCATCAAGGCGTTCGTCTCTGCGCTAGAAGGGTAGACCATCAACCCAGCGAAATGTAGATGGGACGCCCTATCGATCTGCCGGGCAAGCTCGCGTACACCTTCTGGGGTCGTTACCCCACAACGCTGCACGCCGCCATCCATTTCGACCAGAACCGGCAGTGTTGTCCCTTCCTGCTTGGCCGCGGCCGCGTAGCCAGCTACAGTATAGGCGGAGTCCGCTGTTACGCTGATAGTGGCCCGCCGGGTCAGGTGGATCAGCCTTTCCCGTTTGCTCGAACTCAGCAGATTGTAGGGTAGAAAGATGTCGTGAATACCGGCACTACACATCACCTCTGCTTCGGTCAGCGTCTGGCAGGTGATACCGACCGCGCCGGCCTCTAGCTGCATATGGGCGATGGCCGGGATACGATGCGTTTTGATATGTGGGCGGTTGTCAATATGATGAATGTCTAGATAGGTCTGCAAACGCTTGATATTGGCGGACAATCTGTCCAGATCGACAACACTTACCGGTGTTTCCAGGTCCTGGATGTGCATAGCGTACTCTCCTCTGCGATACCTGCAGTTACAGGTGTTTTGCTGGCCCCTGCTCAGTGATCAGCGGCCATTGGTATTTTGTCGCAGCCAGTGCTCCTCCGGCGTCCAGCGGGCGAAGTGGCCATTGCCGACGACGACCAAAAGTGAAGCCAATGCCAGCAGCAAAAGATTCAACCATGTGTGGCTGCCGAGAACGAAATCGGCACAGGCAACCACAATCATGAGAATAGCAGCCCCTCTCGCCGCGATGCCAAACAGGGCCAGCAGCCCACCGACCGCCCCGATTAAGACGAAAAACCAGCGAACCATGGCCGGTACCCCCGCTGGCCAAGGGGAACGACCCTGCCAAATGTCAATGATGAAAAAAGCCACCACCACTGCAATCAGCAAGCGCAGCCCACTCGGCAACCAGCCGAATACAAGGGACTTCAGCCGGGCCCGCCATGTCTGGTAGGCTGGCTGCTGTGGCCGCAGCCAGCCGATGACCACAAGCCAATCCCGCATGAAACCGAGAGCCACCATTCCAGCGAAGATCACGCCAGCCAAGGATGTGGCCGGCGGGCCAAAGATCGGCCAGAGCACAACCAACATAAAGCCCATCAAGAGACCAGCCATAATCCGCCGCTGCTTACTCTCTGTCAGCGGATAATTGGGCAGAGCCATGCGCGAGCGCAACAGCATCCCCCATACAAACAGGGGCCGAGCCATACCCACCAGCAGGAACACGGCCGGCAATTGCCCGTATTGCACTGCCAGCGCGGTGGCCACCAGCATGCCCAGGCCATCGTATTCAATGTCCAGCGTCTCGCCCAGCCGAGATATGCGAGCGGTTCTGCGGGCCAGGTAACCATCAAAGTAGTCAGAGAGGCTGGCCAGCAGATAGAGTAGCGCGGGCAACCAGTCCACCCATCCACCAGGGCGGGGCATAAAGAGAAAGCCGGCCATCCACGCGTACCCTAGGCCGCGGCCGATTGTCAGCAGATTGGCCATGCCCAGGTCAGGGTACAGCTCCTGAGCATTCGGGGGATGATTCTGGTGGAGGACTCGGCGTAGAAACCAAAACTCACCCGCGACTGTAAGGGCAGCTAGGAGAAGCCAGCGACGAGCGGAAAAATCCGGGTTTTGGGCAGCCCAGTACAACAGAAATGCCACGCATGGCAGTGTCAAAGTGCAGAACGCCGACAACCGCCACCACTCCTTGTACAGGAGCGTAAGTCTTCTCTGCTTCATCAACGTCACCCTTGCGAATCACTTTCCATGAACCATATACAATAGCATATCTCTGCACATCTCTCAACGCTTTTCGGCTGGCTATAGCCACAGAGAATTCGTTCCCCTCGTTCTCATGTGTTATGATACCATAATTGTATCTCCGTCTTTCGTCAATCTGATGGGAGATTGCTTTGAACACCATTCCGTTGGCAGTGCATGCGACCCACGAAGCAGGCGTCAAAGTGGGCGGAATCGGCACGGTTTTGGACGGGCTTTTGGGCGCGAAAACCTACACCAAGCACATCAACCGCAGTATTCTGGTGGGCCCCATGTTCGGCTGGGATGCGGTCCATATGGAACGGTTGAACAGCCCGCGCAATCACCTACAGATTCACTACAGCAGCCTACATGGCATCTTTGATAGGGTCAATGAGCCGACGCAGCAAGCCCTACGCTGGGTTGAACAGACCTATCAGGTAGCCCTTCTGTATGGGGTACGCAAGTTTGGCGATGCCGAACACGAGATTCTTCTAGTCGATGCCAGCAACCCCAATCTGGCCCATGTATCTACATTTCGTTACTTTCTATGGGAACATTACGGCATTGACAGCCATCGCTACAGCCACGACAGCGAATACAACCTGTACGTTTCCATTGCCCAACCTCTCTTTGCCGGGCTCAAGGCACTGGGCGTTGATGCCGGTCTTGCCCCACAGGAACGGGTGATCATCGCGCACGAATGGCTAGGGATGCCGCTTGTCTTTGCCGCGCAGATGAACGAGCCACAGCAGTGGCCTACGGTCTTCTATGCCCACGAAATGGCCACGGCTCGCCTGCTGGTGGAAAACCATAGCGGCCATGACACCCGCTTTTACAACGCGCTATTGCGTGCCAGAGACCTACCTTTAGAAACGGTTTTTGGCGATCAGAGCGACTATTTCAAGCATGCGATCATTCAACAGGCAGTTCGTTGCAACAACATCTTCGCTGTCGGCGATCTGGTGAGGGAGGAGCTGCGCTTTCTGGGCGGCCCATTTACCCATTGCCATATGGATCTCGTCTACAATGGCATAACCGCCACCGAAGCCTCAATGGAGGGTCGGCTCGTTTCCAAGCAGCACTTGCAGGAATACTGCCGCAATCTGCTGGGCTTCATCCCCGATTACGTCTTTACCCATGTCACCCGCTTGGTACTTTCCAAGGGGCTATGGCGGGATGTACGGGTGATGGAACACCTGGACCGCATGCTCGGTGATGCTGGCAAAACAGCCGTCTTGTTCATCCTCAGCACCAGCCAGCCAGCTGGTCGACAGCCGGCCTGGGTTCACGCTTGGGAAGCGCAATATGGCTGGCCCGTACACCACAGGGCAGACAACGGCGATCTGATCGGGGCGGAAGTCCAGTTCTTTTTTGAGGGCATCAGACCCTTTAACCTGGCCGCCCGCAACAGTCGTATCGTCTTGATCAATCAGTTCGGCTGGGACCGGGAGCGATGCGGCACACGGATGCAGGCGAACATGGAGTTTATGGACATCCACCGGGGCAGTGATCTGGAGTTCGGGCAGAGCATTTACGAGCCGTTCGGTATCGCACAGGTGGAGCCGGTCAATTTCGGGGCCATCTCTTGCGTGAGCAATGTATGCGGTTGCGTCGGGTTTGTCAATCAAGTAGAGGAACAGCTCAGAGACCAGGGGATGCTGTCTTCTGGTTCTGCCATAGGGGGGAACGCAAATTCACCCTTCGTGGTGGCTGATTATATCACCCTGCCCGACCAGGACTGGCTTCACTCCGCTCAGGACGCGCTCACCATTGACCGAGAGATCCGGGACAAGATCGAAGAGCGAAACTCCAGCGATACCGCCCAGCGCATCTTCAGACGCTTACCCAACAGCCGCGCGCAGATGGCGGAACAGGTCCGCATCGGCAATGCCCTGGCCCAGAGCATGAGTTGGGATGTGGTGGCAGACCGATTTCTTCTGCCGGGCCTGCAGAGGACAGTACATTCTGCCTAATAGAGATCAACAGACCTAGGGAAACGAGGCGTGGCCATCATCCCTTTTGTCCCAACCCTCAGTACAGAGGAACTCGATGCCATCGCCGGCGGCTATCACAGCGCGCCGGCCCATGTACTGGGGATGCAGCCTTGTGAAATCGACGGCAGGCACTATCTGACCGCGCGGGCTTTCCGGCCATCTGATGTGGCTGTGCGGGTCGTTGATGTCAAGAACAACTGGCACTACCAGATGGAACGAGTTCATCCAGCCGGTGTGTTTGAGGTACTCTTCTCGCGGCGCAAGAACCCGTTCAGATATCGTTTAGAAGTCACCGGCCTGGATGGCTCTATTCATGAATTGGAAGACCCCTACCGCTACCCTCTGGCCGAGTCCTGGTTCACAGATGACGATGTATACCTGCACGGAGAAGGAAATTTTCTCTATAGCTACCAGAAGTTCGGTGCTCACTTCCGCACAGTGGACAATGTTACTGGCGTGAATTTCGCGGTTTGGGCCCCAAACGCCCAGCATGTCAGTGTGGTCGGTCCCTTCAATCATTGGGACGCGCGCGTCCATCCCTTGCATCCCTATAAGGAGGGGATCTGGGAGATATTCATCCCCAACTTGCCAGCAGGAGAAGAGTACAAATACTCCATCCGCTCCCTCGAACACAGGATCGACAAGACCGACCCCTATGGATTCTATGCACAGGTCGCACCGGGCACATCCTCCCGCATCTGGCCCTTAGATGGTTACATCTGGGGAGATGCGAAGTGGATCGCAGAGCGTCCGCAAAGACAAACAGCGGAGCAGCCACTCAATATCTATGAACTCCATCTGGGGAGTTGGCGACGCTGTCCTGAGGACAACAGCCATCTCGGCTACCAGGATCTGGCACATCAGTTGGTCGCCTATATACAAGAGATGGGCTATACGCACATTGAACTCCTGCCCATCATGGAACACCCTTTTGAGGGGTCTTGGGGGTATCAGACTACCGGTTACTTCGCGCCTACCAGCCGTTTCGGGACACCGGACGATTTCAAATACTTTGTTGATTATTGCCACAGGCACGGCATCGGCATCATTCTAGATTGGGTACCGGCCCATTTCCCCAAAGATGCCCATGGGCTGGCCTTCTTTGACGGCTCGCCTCTCTATGAGTACGCAGATCCCCGCCGTGGGGAGCATCCCGATTGGGGTACGAAGATTTTCAACTATGGGCGCAATGAAGTACGCAATTTTCTGCTTGCCAACGCCCTGTTCTGGGTGGAGGAATATCATATAGACGGGCTGCGGGTGGACGCGGTCGCCTCTATGCTCTATTTGGACTACAGCCGGGAGGCGGACGATTGGATCCCCAATCAAGATGGCGGCCGGGAAAATCTCGAAGCGGTTGCGTTTTTGCGCCAAGTGAATGAGGTACTACACGAACGATTCCCCGCGGTTCTGACGATTGCTGAAGAAAGCTCCACATGGCCCATGGTCTCTCGTCCCACCTACACAGGCGGCCTCGGGTTTGATTACAAATGGAATATGGGCTGGATGCACGACACCCTCAAATTCTTTGAGATGGACCCGGTCTACCGCCGCTATTACTACAATCTGCTTACCTTCAGCCTGAGTTATGCCTTTACCGAGAACTTCATTCTGCCTTTCAGCCATGATGAAGTCGTTCATCTGAAGAGATCAATGCTGGACAAGATGCATGGTGATCTGTGGCAGAAGTTCGCCCATTTGCGTCTGCTATACGGTTTTATGAACGCGCATCCGGGCAAAAAGCTGCTATTTATGGGTGGGGAGTTCGGCCAATGGCGGGAATGGACAGAGGTCGCCAGTCTGGACTGGCATTTACTGGAATTGGACGATCATCAGAATCTGCAACGCTTTGTGCGAGACTGTAACCATCTCTATCGCAGGGAAAGTGCCTTGCACCAAGTCGATACCAGTTGGCAAGGGTTTCAATGGATCGATTGTCATGATGTGGATCATTCGGTCATCAGTTTTCTACGCCGGGACGCGGAGGGTGGCAATGATGTTGTCGTCGTCTGCAACTGTACACCCATACCACGCTTGGAATACCGGGTCGGGCTGCCCGGCCCAGGCCCCTATCAGGAAATCCTGAACAGCGATTGGCGGATATATGGAGGCAGCGACATTCACAATCCGGGCCCCGTATACGCGGAAGAGATCCCATGGCAGAGCGGCTCTCATTCCGCGGCCATAAATCTGCCCCCACTGGGCGTTTTCTATTTGAAATTGGTTGATGATCTCAAGGTTCGCTAGATGAATAAGAATACCTCTCCACCGCCCTGGCCCCTGGCCGCTATCAGCGGCCTAACCGCCCAGTCGGTCTTGGGCAGCGCAGACATACCCCCCGCCGCCCTCTTGAATCTGACATTTCACGGTTCACGGATCGGGCCATGGACAACACAGCTCGGCAATGACCAGTGGGTAGGGACACCTCAGGCTACGGCAGTTCTTGACAGCCAGGGCTGTACACTTCTCCCCGGCTTCATTGATGTACACATCCACGGCAGTGCTGGTGCTGATGTGATGGAGGCTACCCCGCACAGTCTGGAGACGATCAGCCGCTTCGTGGCCCGGCATGGTGTCACCGCTTTCTACGCCACAACTGTCACTGCCTCCCATGCGGATACCCTAGCTGCGGTCAGGAATGTGGCCCAATACCAAAGCAATGGCGGTTCACTGCAAAGCGGTGCTCGCATTTTGGGCGTCCACCTAGAAGGGCCGTACATCAGCCCACAGTTCCCTGGCGCACAGAATCCAGCTTATATACGTCCCCCGAACATTGAGGAATTTGAGGAGCTTTTGGCGGCTGGGCCTGTGCGGATGATTACACTGGCCCCGGAAGAGGCGGGCGCAGCGGCTCTGATCGAAAAAGCACTGGCAGCCGGGGTACATGTTGTGCTTGGCCATACGGCCGCCACATTTGAACAGGCAAGCGCGGCCATCGATGCCGGCATCTCCCAGGCCACCCACACCTACAATGCAATGCGCGGCCTGCATCATCGACAGCCCGGAACCCTCGGTGCCGTGCTGAGTGACGACAGAATCTACGCGCAACTGATCGCCGATGGCATCCATGTACATGCGGCGGCTATGCAGATTTTAGGACGCTGCAAAGGGCCGGCCCGAATACTGCTTATTAGCGATGCCATCCAAGCCGCGGGCATGGCCCCAGGCCGCTATACGATGGGTGGCCTTGCGGTCATTGTACAGGATGGCACCTGCCGGCTGGAAGATGGCACCCTGGCCGGTTCGGTTCTGACCTTCGATGTGGCTCTACGCAACTTTCTGCAAGCCACAAGCTGGTCTCTGGCAGAAGCTTGGCCACTGACGAGTCTCTCCCAAGCCCAAGCACTGGGTATTGATGACCAAGTGGGGCGCATTGAAGCCGGGCTGCAAGCCGATTTGACCCTGCTGGACGCAGACAAGCAGGTCGTTGCCACAATCGTCGGCGGCCAGCTCGTCTACCTGCGGGACGACTGGCGGCTACTATGCCATTCCAGCATACCGCCGGCCAGTGACTGATGGCTCCGCGGCCAGGCTGCGGCGGATGGTGGCCACCATCTCCCCATCCAGCCCCAGGGGGGCGATGACTGCCTCATCTAGCGCGCGACGCACAGGGCAATCATTCATCTGTGGCAAGGGCAGCAGCGTATCCTCTGCATGGGCATCGTAGATAGCCGCCAATACCGGGGCCCCACCGATTGCGGCAAAGTCCGGTACGATCAGCTTGCGTAAGTCATTCAGAGAGAGTTGGGGGTAAGAGGGCGTCTTATTCGTGCGGTCGCCCAAGATTGCCAAGATGCCAATTGACGAATTCAGATAGATACACAGGGCCTTTTCCCATTCCAATAGACAATCTCGCGACCCATGCAAACGGCAAGGTACCCACAATGACCCCAACGCCGGCGTGTCCAAGCGAACGCTTAACACTCTGACTGTGTTGAGCCGTATTCGTGTTGGCAGCAACAAGGTTCCCCGCTGGCTCCAATAGCTCTCCGCCAGATGCTCTTTTTGCGGTTTGGCGATGATATGTGTGTCCGCTTTGGCAGACATGGTTTGGGTTCGCTTCGTATCATGCTGCCACAGCGCAATGCGACCATGTTCGTCCGGCATCTTAGATTTGATAAAGGAATCTCGTATCCTCGCGCCGGCCGGGCCGACATCAGCAATCTCGCCTAATACGATGGACGGGAACAGTTGCTGGCTCTTTATGTCTGCAAATTTCGCGCACAAGTAGGGGGAGAGAAACTGTACCGCGCCCCAATCCCCAGCCGCGATTTTCTCCGCTGGCCATTCTTGCAGAGTCCCATAGTCTCCAATTGTACGATTTGTGATGGCATGGGCAACAGAGATGGCAGTAGCTGGCGTCGCAGGGTTTATCGCTAGATTGACCACCCGCGTCGCTGGTTTCGGCCCTTTCTCCGCCGGCCAACGCCGGCATATCAGCAGCATCTCGCCGATACTTGTATTTTCGGAAAAGTAGATACGATCCGGATCGTGGGATGTTACGATGGTTTCAATGTGATAGCGACTGGCCAGATATTTGCGTATGTCCAGCGTTGAATAATTGGTTGCTCCTACCAAGGGCAACACCACTGCGACTGTCCCCACATCCTCTTTGGCTAGAAAATCAGCGAGATACAGAAATGTGCTGCCATTGTGGGATAGACGCACAGGCGTGTTGGCGAACAGCTCTTTCTCCCGCGCCTTGAGTTTGCTTTCCTCCGCAGGCGTAAACTGGTCATGCCGCAGGTCGCTACGGGTATAGGGCGGGTTCATGATCACCAAGTCTGTAGCCTCCGCCTTCTCTATCTCCTCGCCGCTGTCTATCTGCGACACCGCCTGCACTGCCTGCGGCCAGGGGACCAGATAGGGCTGACGGTCTAAGAATTCCAGCGAACCTAAGTAGGCTACGCCTAGATGATCCACTCCTAGAAATGCACGCCCTATCTTCATCTGTCGAAACAAGGTGGTCGGCGACAGCAATCCCAACGTAGTCGCAGCCATGTGCGTGGCCGTCAGGTTCACATCATAGCCGCTGAGCACCTGCTCTATCAGGGCAGTGGCTACTGCCATATGCGATTGGGGGGCTAGGTCACGGATGCGTTCCGCCGCAGCCATCAGCAAGGTCCCCGTCCCACAGGCCGGATCCGTGATCCGCAAACGCGCTATGGCTTCTGGGTCTTGCCAGTCGCACATGTCTTCCGCGATGGCTAATGTGGCCAACAACGTAGCCGCCGGTGTAGTCGTGTAGAAGGAACCATCATAGCGGGCACTATCCAGCACCGTATGAAAGATGCGCCCCAACAGGTCATGGCGTAGGCCAGCGATGTTGCGAACCACTGCTAAGGCCGCACGCGCACTCTCTCGAATCGCGTCTGTAAGGGCTAGATCATGGGAACAGGAGGAGAGCGCGGCCAAGGCCGTTTCAAAGATCGGCTTGTAGTCTAGTCTGAGGATCAGGGTCCAGGCTTCACTGAAGGCAGCGATAGGGTCTACGGCCTCCGCACACACCGGGGCCTTAGCCGGCGGCCAGGCCGCAACAGTAGAGTGCATCTCCTCTTCTTTCATGCCGCGCAGATGGGTGTCCAGACGAGCATGGAACATAACCGCGCTGACGATGACCAGCAGGGCTCGCTTGGCTGCAGTATCCAGGGGTGCTAAGGGCAAGTCCAAGGTGAGGGCCAGGTCCCGCTTTTGGCTCTCACTGAGCCGGTCCACGGCCCCATCTAGGCTGGCCGACAGCACGGCAGCCAATACGTCCGGATCTCCCAATTGCGCGGGCAGCAGCCGCAGCACCGTGGCTAACTGTTCTACGTCACCATCGTGCCAAGCGGCGGGTCTGGCAACCGACGGCTCCCGCACGCTCCACAGCAGCCTAGCTGTGGGCAGGGATTCTTCGGTCGTGTTGTCCGGGTAGCAGACAGCCAGCGCGCATTGGGCCAATCCCTGCTGTAGGCGCGCATCCGCATCGCGGATGGCGGACGCCTGTTTGTTGGGGCTCTGGCCATGCTCAGCTTCCAGCGCAACCACGACCGGCCCGATGCGGACTTCCACATCAATGCGGCGATTGCCAGGTTGTATGCGTTCTGGTATGGCGTGCAGGCCGTACTCTCGCAGCGCGGCCGCCAGCCAGACGTTCAGCGTATGTTCATGCGCTCGTTGTGACATCAGGATCCGATCTCTTCTCTGCACTTTTCCAACGGTCAATGAAACCGAACAACTGGGGTTACAATTACGCGTGTGGCCCCGCCGGCCAGCAGTGCATCCTGCAGCGGGTCGGTCCTCTCCGCGTCCACCAATGCGATGAGATTGCCGCCACGTCCACCGCCGCTGAGCTTTGCCCCGGCCGCGCCTGTTTCCTCGGCAATGGCGATCAGCCGTTCCAATCGTTCCGAACTGACATCAAGCTGCCGAAGTAAGCACTGATTCTCCTGCATTAACGGGCCCAACGCGGCCACATCCCCGCTGGCAAGGGCCCGCCGCGCTGCCCTGACAACAGCAGCGATGCCATCGAAAACTGTTTCATAGCGGTTAGGCTCTTCTTGCCAAGCGCGGCGTACAGCCGCCACCGTCTGCCGGGTGGGGCTGGCAATGCCGGTGTCAGCGATGAGCAATTGAAAGGAGCGGGCCAGCTTGAAGACCTGCGGCGGCCTGCCCCGCACAAACCAGACGGGCCGCTCATAGGCGATAACAGTATTGTCAATGCCACTGGGGGTACCATGGTGTAGCTTCTCTACGGCAAAAACGATACGGCTGACCATTTGCGGCTGCGGGACATGGCCGGCATGGGCTAGGATAGCCCGGGCCAATGCTGTGCTGACGGCCGCGCCACTGCCCATGCCGCCGGCCATGGGGATTGTGCTGCGGACGCTTATGTGCCAGTCCGGTTCCGTTGTAATGCCCGCGGCCTCCAGTGCCAGATACATACAGAGAGCCAATGGGTCGGATAAGTTGTCCGTTGCGTCGGGCAGACGGATCTGCGCGCCGATGTCCGCTGCGGTCAGGATGCAGCCGCTGCCTGTGGCCGCGCGTTCAATTGTCGCTGTGGCCTGTACATCCGTCACCGGCACAGCGATGGCAGGCCGCCCATAGACGACAGCATGCTCTCCGAACAGAATAATTTTTCCTGGTGCGGTTGCGGTCGTGGAACTGCAGGCACTGGTCATAATCCCTGCCGAATCATATCCGGCACATCGGTTATCATTGCATCCACCCCCAATTGGGCCAGCCTGCGGGCATCTGTCACATCATTGACAGTCCAAGTATTGACGAACTGGCCCCGGCTGCGTGCCTTTGCGATTAACTGGGCGTCGATCATGCGAAAATGTGGATGGAGTGCTTCCGCAGCAATGAGCGCACCGAACCAAGCAGACATGGAATTGAGCGGCTGCTGTGGGACATAGAGTCGCCCGAGGGCGATAGAAGGGTCCAGTTGACGCATTTTGAGGAGTGCAAGCGGATTGAAGCTGGAAACGATGACTTGATCATGCAGCTTGCGCTGCTGAATCATCCGCACTAGGGGCGCAGGTTCCCGACCGCCCTGCCAAGCTAGATTTTTGATCTCTACATTGACCAAGCAACGATCCCCTACCAGATCGAACACCTGCGCCAATGTAGGGATGCGCGTGCCGGCGAAGGATTCGTCAAAGAGAACACCGGCATCAACATGGGCAAGTTGTGCCAGTGTATGGGTACGCAAAAGGCCAGAACCGGTTGTAGTGCGGCCCAGATTGAAGTCGTGCAACACGACCAAGACACCATCAGCGGTAGCTTGCACATCCAATTCAATGCCATCGGCCCCCAGCTCTAGGGCCTTTTCAAAAGCCGGCAGGGTGTTCTCCGGCGCGACAACACATGCGCCCCGATGGGCAAATATCTGTGGTTGTGAGGCCACGACTCTCCTCTCAAATCCCAGCGGTCAATGAAAACCCAACATCATGGATGCACAGGACAACTCCAACATCGTTTAGCCCTGCAGGATGAACATCCACTCTTCCAGCCCATCATCATTGGGCTTGTGCTCAACATGACAGATGCGGAAATTGTGGCGTTCAACAATCGTAAGCATATCGATCAGCGAACGACGCTCGGCCTTGGCCGGATGGTATTCCAGTTCGCCGATGGATACTTTGACGTCCTCTTTGATGAGACTATCCCCCAACACTTCAAGACGCCACGTTTTGCCGCTAGATGTCTGACGGGCTTTGCTCTGTAGAATGATTGTGTGCATTTTTCTCAAACCTGCAGCGATGCAGAAGGTCCTGCTCGCCACTCTGCGGCCATAGCAGGATCTTTCGCTTACGTTGTGTCGCCCAAGTCTACCATGTAACGCCGATTTTCTGCATTTGTGACCGACTCTGTACACCGAGACGTGAACGGTTGCTCATTCCTCTTTCTTACCCAATACTGTGTCGTCGCCTGGCTGCTGCCAACACCTGTTCCGCCAGCTGCGGGCGTCCTTCTACAGAACCGAACGGGTCGCTGATCCCTGCCGCATGTCCGCTGAGAGTACGCAGGGTAGAGAGCAGGCAATGGGGCAGTACATCCAGATGATAGCCGCCCTCCAGTGAACAGATCAGCCGTGCTTGGCAGAGCGCATCCGCCAGGGCCAGCAGCTCCTCTACCAATGCCACGAAGCCGGCGATTCCCAGTCGATGCCCGCTGAGGGGATCCATCCAATGGGCGTCGAAACCAGCAGATACAAAGATGATATCCGGCTTAAATGTGTTGGCGAGGGGGATCAACAGCTTGTGGAATGCAGCCAGATACCCTGCATCCCCGACCCCGGCCGGGAATGGCACATTGACAGTGCGGCCCTGGCCGCTGTTACGGCCAATCTCGTCTATGTCGCCGCTGCCGGGGTAGTGGGGATATTGGTGAATGCTGAAGAACAGAACGGAGCCATCGTCGTAAAACATCTCCGCGGTGCCATTGCCATGATGTACGTCAAAATCAACGATGAGGACCCGCTCTGCGCCATGTTTTTGTTGGGCGTAGCGGGCGGCGATTGCCACATTCCCGAACAGGCAGAAACCTTTTCCCCAGTGGGGCCGGGCATGATGGCCCGGCGGGCGGCCCAGAGCAAACCCATTGGCCGCAGTGCCGGCCATCACCATATCCGTGACATGCAGCAGCCCACCTACCGCGCGCAAAGCTGCCTCGTAGCTGTCCCTGGTACTGTAAGTGTCTTGGTCCAAGCGTCCACCTCCGTCCCGGCAGATGGCCTCAAGCTGTTCGACGTATGCTAGGCTATGGACAGCCACAATCGGGTCAAGGGGCGCAACCGTACAGGGGACCCGGGTCAGAGTGGTAAGGATGCTGTCCGCTTCTAGCAGTGCCCATATGCGCTGTGCGCGCATATGGGTTTCCGGATGGCCGGGAAAGGTATGGTTCAGATTGAACGGGTCGTAGGCATAGGCAGTTGTCATGGGTCAATGATTCCAAAAGCGATCAGGGTTTTCTGGAGTAATGGGCTACATATCCTCATCAAAAATCAGGTTTCCAGGACCTGTCTCCCAAGTAGAAGTGCAGATCGAAGCTGTGTTCATCTGAGCCGAAGGCACGCACCTGGCTATGGATTGCGAGCGGGCCATGGAATGTCACGGGATGGGTCGAGTGGAGTGTTTCCCCGTCCCACAGCAAACTACAGGTTTCGTTGTCTTCTGTCCCGCTGGTGTAAGGCAGGTTTAACAGGGCCCACCAGCCCCAATCGGTCGGCCAGGCCCGCTGCATTGACAGCTCTCCATCCACAAGTGAAATTCCGAGTCGTCCCCAAATCGTCGTCGCCTGTTCGCCCTTTGCCCCTTGTGCTCCTCTGTCCATTGATTCTGCCTGGTTCTGCCAACGCGCGGCGTCCGTGCTGTGCCCCAGCTTCTGTGCCAATGCGGCCGCCGCGCCCAATGCACAACATGCTACCGCCTGTGTATCCGGCGTTACAGAGGCGATTAGCCGTTCTGTACAGCGTAGCAGTGCTGTGGAATGATCCGACAGCCATTCTAGATTGGGATGTCGTTGCTGGTGGGTATGCAGGGTTGATAGGTACGCGGCCACGGTGTTGGGTAGAGCGGCCCCGGGTGCGTTGATTGCCTCTCGGGGCAAAGTCGGCAGCCGGGCGGGCAAGGCACCATCAGCTCGCAGCGCGATCCGACGGAGGGTGTCCAGCAAGGCACGGCTACGTTCCGGCGCAAATGTATCAAACAGATCGACCAAACCCAGCACGGACATGACCGACCGGTCCGCGGGGGCAAAGCCTGTGCGGAAGCGGGCCAATGTTTGTATTGCGCGGATCTTCGCCTCCTGTACAGCCCGGTTCACCTGTGGGTCCGCTGTCCATAGGCGTCCCCGATGGGTGATATCATACCAACGATTGCAGCTCTTTTCAAAGGCCCGGGCGATGTCCCGCTGGACAAGGAATCCGTTCCAGGCCACTTGCTCACCCACATCACTCAGCGTAAGGATCAGTGGCAGGTCTACTTGCCCAGCCACCAACACATGATAGACCAGACGTGCTTGGGAGGCGCTGGGAAACTGGACGAAATCGGGCCGCCCCTCGGCCGCGCCGAACACCCGCGTACTCTCGGCATTGCGCTGCTGGTGTATGCCTTTGGCCTCGCCGGGAGCTTTCTGGGCGACCAAGAGGCCGTCCACCATGCGCTGTTCTAGGGGTTCGCCCCAGTCGATTTCCACCACGATCTGGATGAGCCGGTCTCCCTCTGCTTGGGCTTCCATCATCCACAACAGGGAACGGTCGTAGTTGCTGCCTAAGGGCGCGAAGATACGTTTGCTGACGATCACTCCCTCTACGCCGTAGATCGTCTCCTGATAGCCAGGGTATCGCTGAACGGCCAAGGGCAAGACATCGTCCAGAGATGCGCTGCTAATGCCGCTGCTGGTGTATATGGGCGCGTCAATACGGATGCGGATGGCGCGCGCATAGGCGCGTCCATGCCAGTGCCAGCGCAAGTTGTAGAGATCGCTATCCCGGTCGGCCACAAAATAGAGTTCGCCGTTGGCGTGCAGAAAACGCTCGTCCGGGCTGATGTCCTCGTAGTCGTTCAGTTGGGGCTGGTCAAGGGCGGGGTTTGTCATAGAATCATCATCTCTTTCATAGCCATCCCATTATGTGCTGGCCGACGGGATATTCACAAATCTAGGGGATTGGAATAGGAGCCTATTCGGCCCTCTAATAAGACCCATTCAGCCGGAATTGGCCATGAATTGGCCGGAATTGGCCATGAATTGGCCGGAATTGGCCATGAATTGGCCGGAATTGGCCGGAATTGGCCATGAATTGGCCGGAATTGGCCATGAATTGGCCGGAATTGGCCGGAATTGGCCATGAATTGGCCGGAATTGGCCGGAATTGGCCATGAATTGGCCGGAATTAGCCGGAATTGGCCGGAATTGGCCATGAATTGGCCATGAATTGGCCGGAATTGGCCATGAATAAATTTACAAAAGTTTCCAGCGAGCCCCTCTCCCACGCCCTGTAGCCACAACTAGATCAAGAGTACGCAGAGTCACTAGGTCGAAAGCAGTCACGATCTCAAGCAGACAGAGGCTTCCGCTTTCGTCATGGCGTCCTAGCATCTTGGTCGAGTTTCTGAATCCGCCGTTCAACGTGGGCTTTGAGGCTGTCATCACCGGCCTTTTGCGCGAGATTCAATGCAGCTTCAAAGTCAACTCGTGCCTCTATACCGCGGCCTAGGGCGGTCTTCGCAAGGCCCCGATTGAAGTAGGATTCGGCATAGTCCGGCTTGAGCCGGACCGCTTGGTCATAGTCAACGAGGGCAGAGACGTATTGATTCAGGATAATTTTTATATTGCCTCGATTGTTATAGGCATCAACAAAGTCCGGTTTGATCCGGATTGCTTCATTGAAATCGCCGAGTGCGTCTATATGTTGCCCGAGTGCACTCTTTATATTGCCCCGATTGTTGTAGACCTTAACATAGTCTGGTTTAAGACGAAGTGCTTGGTCATAGTCGAAGATGGCGTCTATGTACTGACCAAGATTGTACTTTGCATTACCCCGATTGTAATAGGCGTCTGCATAGTCTGGCTTGAGACGAAGTGCCTGGTCATAGTCGGCAATGGCCTCTATATATTGCCCGAGCGCGCTCTTTACAATGCCCCGATTGTTATAGGCCTCGGCATAGTCTGGCTTGAGACGAAGTGCCTCATTGTAAGCGGCAAGTGCCTCGTGGACATTCGATTTCCTGTCCTCAGTTAAGTCTTCTTCCGGTAAGAAATAGGCGTGGGTGTCTCGTATAGTCATTGGCTTCTGTTCCTTTTCTGAAGGAGATCACCAACGAAACGCCAAGCGAGAGCGGCAAGGGTATCGTCGGTTCCTTTCGCGTCATTGGCGATGGCACGCCATTTTTCAATAGCCTCCTCAATCTTTCCTTCTTGTTGTAACGTGTAGGCGTCGGCAAGCACTGCTATATCTAACCATGATGTCTCCGGATCCCTTCGTCCCTCTTGTACTGCTACCTCGGCCCTCCCGGCCTCATCCAATGCACTGGATTGCTCAGTAGTCATACTCCACACAATCTCTTCTGCTTGTTCTCTATATCCTCTGATTTCCTCAACAAGTCTCTGCGTTTCTTTAGCATACTCCCGCGCTTCCGCTTGCATCTCCCGAACTCGGTTGAAGCTAATATAACCACCGAGAGCAACGATAATGCCCCATACGGTAAGAAATATAGCAACACTGGTCAGCCACCAATCAATAGACGCAGCCCGGTCGTCTAGCAGTTCACTCCTGAGATCGTTGAAGCGACGTTGGATTTCAACTTCAATGGCAGTGTCGATTCCTGTTGTGTCATCCGGCGTGTCGGTAGTCCGTATATGTAAAGGATCGCTGTCGCGAGGTTGGATTACGGCATCAGTGGCGGTATCGATCTCTGGAGCGTCTGTTGCTGTCGGAGGTACTTCCGCCGTGTGCAGGGTTGGGAACGTCAGACCTGCCGTGGTGATCGCTGCCAATACTGCCACGATCACCACAATCCAGTACCCTACTTTGGGAGATCGCATTATGGAAGTGGCTGTCCTTTCGTAGCCATTCAATACATGCCGGACGATGGATCATCCCAATGGCCAAATAGCGTTCAACTGTTCTCTATCAGGGAGTAGAGCGAGCGAAGTGTCCACTCTTAATCTATGGGTGGTGGAAGTTTGGACCAAGAAAGGAGAACGATTAACGTAGCGATTTTATTGACGATGTGAGTGTTTTATATATTCTAGCTCTTGACGATGACAATTTTTATACTTTTTGCCACTTCCACAGGGACATGGTTCGTTTCGACTAGGATTACGTTTAACAAAATTGAGAATTTCTTCTCGGTACTCTATTTGCCCTTCCAGATCGTGCGAGTACTCACCCCAAAGGTCATTGCTACTGGCATCAATGCCGAATTTCTCAGTGTACGAAAGGCGATAGAAAAAAGGGATAACTAGGTCGTGAATGAATCGTTTGATTCTAAAGTTTCTCTCAAATTTTTCGGATGTGGATTTTATCCCCAGACAACAAGCACCATCATCTGAATAAAAGTGCAGATCAATGACTTCAATGTTATATTTTTCTGCAATTTTACTGTGTCTCCCGGCGACTTCATACACTTTTGGCCAGCCATTAGAGTCAATAGAATTTAAGTAAATCTCTATATCAAATACATCACAAATAAAGGAGTCTCGTTCTCTATTTTCATCATCACGACCAATTCGCAGCTTGCCAGATTCTTTATCATAGGAAGCACCAAAATCAAGTTCTCCCACTATCTTTTGTGCTTTCGCTTTGTATTGCAAGTTAGGATAGCAAGATTCCAACCACTTGATTTCTTTATCAGTTATCTTGCTCATTTCTCGTTACCATGCGTAGGGTTTTCTAGGTGTTACGCTTGCGCTAGCTGCACTGCGAATCGCTTTATCATCGCGAAGTTTCCCAAAATTTTCTCCAAACAGTTCTCTCCACTTTTTAACACTGGTATTATGGTCCGTGGCTTCAAACGCTTCGTCTATTTTATTGTTGTAAACAGCAAATTTTTCTCTAAAATTCTTATATTTATTTTGGTCCCAGTGTCTGGTGAAACATTCTCTTGGCAAGTTAGGGTTGCATACTTCGGGCATGACAGGGTTGCTCTGCAAGAAAGAATTTATCCTATTTGAAATCAGCTTTAAGGTGTCTGGAATGTTTTTGAAATTCTCATCGTTGTCATCATAAACACTATTACCAATGAGTGTCGTTAAAAGGATTGATTTTACCGAAAAATTTCCTTTATGGTCTCTAAGATATTTCAATAGCCTAGTGACTCCTTTTAGATTTCCATGTGTAATTTTTGTCTTCCTGTTGAACCAATCTCTATAACCGGTTCCATCAGTGACTTCGAACTCATTATCCTTCTCGTTACAGATATACTGCTCTTGTCCTTGTGTGATGCATGGGACAATATCTAAGTGAAAGTCCCCTGCATAATTGATGTTTACGCACCTAGTTTTTCTCGCAATTTTGTCTTCATTGTTATTTTGTTTGAGATAATTGTAAACTTCGTTAATGTAATCTTTTGGTTCTTTATCGCTATTGTATTTCATATATAATAGAATGTCAGCATCGTATTCGTAGCCCTTGATAGGTTTGATGGTCGTACCTAACGCATACGACCCCTGCCGTTCGACCTTTTCGTATGAACCCAACTCTCTACTTAGGAGTTCGGTTACAGCCCGTGTACTGTCATTCAATCGTTGAAGTCGGTTTTTGTTGAGATTGACTTCGTTTTTGAGGAATTCTTCAAAATATTGTACGTGCTTCATTGCTTTTTTCTCCTGATATGTTCATGAATGCCCTGATTTTCTGGGCATTCTCAATGAAATCCTTATTTGCAAGAGCTTTCAGGTTGCCTAGATGCGTAACGTCATCCAAAGCCCAATTGTCTATTGTGGGGTCCAGCCGTAAATAGTTCTTGTTCAGCAACAGTCTGGCCATATTTGTGGAGGCTTGAGACTGCAGGTCCAGAATATATGAAATGAGTTTTTCACGTCCCCACCCAGTGAGAAGACCCCAACGATGTCTTTGATTATACCTTTTTGTTGCTGTATGTCCAGTTCCGATAGACAAAATCTTGATATGCTCAATTTTTTTCTCAAACTTGGATATGGCCTCTGTAAAGGAAATAACGGAGGGATTATTTGCCCATAAACCTCCATCCGCCAGCAGGAAGTCTCCCACTTTTTGCGGGTCGAAAAAGAGAGGGGCCGAGCAAGATGCCAAGATCGCATCTCTCAACTGTACATCTTTGTCTCTAACGTACAATGCGTTGGATTCTCCTAGATACTTCGACTTAAAAACATAGACTCCCCCAGTGTTTATATCCGAACCCATTATCATTAAAGGAGTTACTATTTCACCAAGAGTTATTGAGGGAAGATAGTTATTAAGAACCTTCTCAAGTGGCTTTTTTGAATACCTACTGATGAATAATGGGCTAAGATAATGTTTTTTCCGGAATATTTGCGATGCCTTGCACTCAAAGATCTGTGCTATTTTTTGCATACGAATATCAGTAGCGATCGCGCCGGCTATTATTGAACCTGTACTTGTACCGGCAATAAGGTTGAAACAATCCTTAATACTTACATGAAAATTCTGTTCAATGTTGGCAAGGATTTGGGCAGCATATATTCCCCTAGTACCTCCTCCATCTAGGGCAAGAACATTAAAATTTTCTTCGTTTTCCATTGACTGCTTTTCCTGTAGCTTGTCTGTTAGGATGCACAACCCTCCAGTTGTGCGCTGTTCCCGACTCAACATTACGCCGAACGGCGAGTGTCCGGGCCTCTCTATGGAATGAAATAGTAGCACAGATTTTCGATTCTGTCAAATATCTCCGTCGGAATCGATCATTCTCTAAACCGCAACTCCTTGATGACTCCAAGCATTATGACAACGTAAACATAGCTTACTCCAGAGACCGCTCCTCTTCTCGCGGTCGGCGCGATCCCATGGCAACCATTTGCAGCAGCAGCGGATGGTTACCAACCGGCACATGCCGCAAACTCTCGGCAATACACACGGCATGGCGAGCGTAGCTCTGGTCGCCGAAGATATGCAGCCAGCCGGCCTGGGCCAGCAAGGAACGCCGCAATCGCTCCGTCAATTCCTGTTCATCGCTCTTTGCGACATGCGACTCTTGCAGAGACCAGCCGACCATGGCCGGACGACCGAGCAGCCTCCTGCAGATCTGGGCCAGGTCACTTCCTGTCTGGGCCCACAGGGCCGGGCCGGATGCGAGCAGTTCTGTGATCTGCGGAGAAACGGGCCCCGGGTCGTGGCACAAGAGGGCAGGGTTGTACAAAGTGAACATCTCCGGCAAGGCGACTCCCTGCTTCCCCTCAAAGTGTGCTGTGGCAACACCTGTCTGCGGCACCTGCCAGTGGACGTTCAAGGCATGGCCCAGACAGGCCCGGGCGTAGGCATATGGCACTCCCAAAAAGAGCGTGGGCTGCCCCTCCTCAAGAGGAACCGATAGCAGGTCGCCCACTTGTCGTTTAGGTGGCAGATATTGGCGTTCGACCAGTTCGCTGCCGAACGTTCGTACAATGCCTGTCATGCGATTGATACGCATCCCAATGAGCGTGCCATTGGAGCCATCTCCATGGTGTAGAAACCACAGATCCTGGGAGCCTTGAAGATCACAGGGTGATAACAGTGCCTGCCAACCGGCTGGGGGTGTCGGCTGCCAGCGGATGCCGGCCAAGCGCATTTTACGCAGATTGCGCGCGGCCATTGGGGCCAATTCTGGCCCCAAGCTGGCTTGCAGGGCATGAAGTGCTTCTGCGGCCTGCGGCGCAACCGCCGGCTCTCGCAGTGTACCCAGACGGGCCAGCGCGGCTTCGGCAACAGCAGGCCGGGCATCGTAGGCGATCAGGCGCAGCATGTCCGGTTGGTCTAGCGCGGCCTGCTGTCCAAGCAGGTCCAGCACAAGAAAGGCAACGTCCTCGTTCTCTTGGCGCATTTGGCGCACGTATTCTAGCAATATGTGTCGGCTGCGTTTGGTGCGCCCCATCTCCAGGGCCTCCTGCAGGCTTTGCAGCACCACAACTTCCGGGTCTTTCAGATCGCTCATCAGGCCCGGGGATACTTCAACCTGCAGGAACCTTTCCAGAATCAAGGCAGCGTTCAGACGAACTTGCGTAGGATTGTCCCGGCGGCCGGCCTCTTGACGCAATAGGGTGACTGTCTCCGGCTGGGGAAGATGCGCGGCCAATTGGCCTAATCCGCCGCGCATCTGGCTGCTGCTGGTGTTTAGGTATTTGCGTAGTACCGGCAAAATTAGGCTCGGCTTGTGGTTCTGTATGATCCTGCGAACCCTCTGGGTCAGCTCCAACTCCGCTGAAGTGTCGAGCAACCCGGCGATGGCTTCATCGATCTGGCGGCGTTCTTGAAAGGTGTTGATCGTTTTATCGCTCATACAGGAATTATACCACGATATCAAAAAAACAGGGGCGTGGGCTTCTATCCCGGCCCGATGAATGATATACTACGTTAGAAAGGAGTACTGAGGCGTACCCATTGATGAGCGCAGAGACGCCATGATTCTTCGGCGTACTAGAGAGCATTGAAAGATGGCCCAGGCACTGTATCGCAAATGGCGCAGCCGCACATTTGAGGAAGTGATCGGGCAGGAGCACGTGACCACAACCCTGCACAACGCGCTGCGGGACGGGCGCGTTGCCCATGCCTATCTGTTCTCCGGCCCCCGGGGGACCGGCAAAACATCCACCGCCCGTATCCTCGCCAAAGCCCTAAACTGTGAAGCAGAAACCCGCCCCTGTGACACATGTGCGCCCTGTGTCGCGCTCAATGAAGGCCGTATGTTGGACCTGATCGAGATCGATGCGGCCAGCAACAACAGTGTCGATGATGTACGCGAATTGCGGGAAAAGATCGGCTTTCGGCCCAGCGCGGGCCGCTACAAGGTCTATATCATCGACGAAGTGCATATGCTCAGCCCCAGTGCCTTCAACGCGCTACTGAAGACCCTAGAAGAGCCACCGCCCCATGCGCGTTTCGTGTTGGCGACAACAGAGCCGCACCGCATCCCCGCGACAGTGCTCAGCCGCTGTCAGCGTTTTGATTTTCGTCGCATTTCCGTGCCGGAGATCGCTGCACATCTGGCGCATATCGCCGCGGCCGAGGGCTTCCAAGCCGAGGAAGCAGCCCTCCATGCCATTGCTCGCAGTGCCCAAGGCGGCATGCGAGACGCTGTCAGCCTGCTGGATCAGATGACCAGCTACGGCGCGGAAACCATCAGCCTAGAACAAGTTCAACAGGTGCTGGGCGCGGTGGAGGCCGAAGCAGTGATTGCGTTTGTGGATGTGCTAGGAAACAAAAACATCGCCGAGGGATTGCAGTTGATCCACAAACTACTGCTACAGGGGGCCAGTCTGCACGAGTTTACCGCTCAGGTCGTTGAGCATCTACGAGGAGTGATGCTAGTACAGATGGTCGGCGATGGTTCGCTGCTCGAGCAGCGAACGCCGGAGACTGTGCATACCATGGAACAGCAGGCCAAACAGATCCCCCAAGCGGAAACCCTCGGGGCCATCAAGCGCTTCAATGAAGCCCTACAGGAATTAAAGGAAGGCTCCCAGCTACCCCTAGAACTGGCATTGGTGGAGCTTGTGAAGGGTGTGCCTACAGCGGCGATAATGCCTGTGCAGGTCCAAGCGGTATCTGAAGCGTTCACACCGCGCGCGTCTTCAACAGACCGTGCCAATGCTTCAAAAGTACTACCGTACCAGACAGGGGCCAGCCCGTCGCCTGCACAGCCATCCGCGCCAGACAGCACAGATCCTGAAACAACCGGAGGCCCGCTGGACGCGGATGCCGTACAGAAGCTGCGGGAGCACTGGTCCGAACTGCTGAAAAGTGTGCGGGAACACTGCGGGCTGAAGGAAGAAGCCGCCCTACGCTCCGTGAAAGACTGTGCCATCGGCGAGAATTCCGTGGTCCTGGCGTTCGGCAACAATACGTTCGCCAAGAATGTTATTTCCGAGACAGCGACCAAGGAAACCATCGCCAGGATCCTGTCGGAGATATTGGCCCAGCAGATGGCCCTTACGTGTCAGAGCGGCGATACAGCCATTCTTTCCACGCCTACAGGGCGGGAAGCGCAGGAAAAAGAACCCAGCGGGCCGGATCCACTGATCGAATTTGCAGTGTCGGAGTTGGGCGCACAAGTGATCGACAGCAATTGAACATTGCTGCACAGGATGAACTGAGTTTGTATTGGTCATCGTTGCCAGTACACTGCAGTTACGAAACACTATCATACAGGCATTGGAGTGAAGACTATGGCGAAGAAAAAGAGAACCCGCAGATCTCGGGGCGGCAATCCATTCGGTGGAGGCGGTTTCTCCGGCGGAGGAGCACCCAAGGGTGGCGGTATGGGCACTGGCATGGACGGTAACTTTCTGGGACAGATCCGCAAGATGCAGGATGATATGGAAAAGGCCCAGGAAGCCCTAGGGGAGGAAATGGTGACAGGCAGCTCGGGGGGCGGCATGGTTGAGGTGGATATGGATGGGCACCAGACTGTGCAGGCGGTGCGGCTGAAGCCGGAGGTGGTTGATCCCGATGATGTAGAGATGCTGCAAGACCTGCTGATGGCCGCGCTGAACGACGCGGTTGAAAAGGTCAAAGCCCTGACAGAAGAACGCATGGGCGGTCTCAGCGGCGGGCTGGATATCCCTGGCTTGGGATTGTAGGAGCGCACCATGCAATCACTGGCACAGCCGGTCACCAATCTGATCGACGCGTTCAGCCGCCTGCCGGGCATCGGGCCGAAATCGGCCTCACGCCTAGCTTACTTTCTGCTACGCAGCGATGAGGAGATCGCCCTGACCCTGGCGACCGCGCTGCAGGCCCTGAAGGCCAATACCCTCTTTTGTCGCATCTGCCACAATATCGCGGACAAAGACCCTTGCGTCATCTGTGATAACGACCAGCGCGATGGCTCCATCATCTGTGTGGTTGAGGAGCCGCTAGATGTACAGGCTATTGAGCGCACCGGGGCCTACCATGGGCTGTATCATGTACTGCATGGGGCCATCTCGCCGGTGGAGGGAATCGGCCCGGACGATCTGAAGATCAGAGAGCTGCTCGAACGGATGCAGCGCGCCCAGAATAGCGGGACCAGGGATCAGGTACAGGCCAGACCACTGAATGCGACAATCCAAGAACTGTTGGTGGCGACCAATCCCAATCTGGAAGGCGAGGCCACGGCCATGTACATTGCAAGGCTCATCAAACCATTGGGCGTGCGTGTGACCCGGCTGGCCCGGGGCCTGCCCACCGGCGGGGACCTGGAATATGCTGATGAGATGACCCTGAACAACGCCCTAGCAGGCCGGTTGGAAATGTGAAGTGGTTCGTGGCGAGCAGTTACCGCCACTGCTATTCTGCTCTCAATTGGTGTTACATAGCTGATTTCACAACAAGGGGCCCGGCGTCTATGAGTGACCCTAAACTGATGAAGCTGAAGCAAGCTTGGCAGGACCAGACTCTGGAGCCGCTTGTGCGGCGTTTCCCGGAACGCAAGGAGCGGTTCACCACCAGCAGCGAATCTATGGTGATCCAACCTCTCTACACCCCTTCCGAACCTGGGAACGACACATCCGCGCAGGTATATCTGCAGCAACTCGGCTTTCCCGGCGAGTACCCTTTTACCCGGGGTGTACAGCCGAATATGTACCGGGGCCGCCTATGGACTATGCGCCAGTACGCAGGATTCGGTTCAGCTGCGGAGAGCAATCAACGCTATCACTACCTCATTGAGCAGGGGCAGACCGGGCTTTCCGTGGCATTTGACCTACCCACACAGATCGGGTACGACGCGGACCACGACCTAGCCCTCGGTGAAGTGGGCAAAGTCGGTGTCTCTATCAGCAGCCTGCAGGATATGCGTACCCTTCTCCAGGGTATTCCGCTGGACCGGGTGAGCATGAGCATGACGATTAACGCGCCGGCCACGATTTTATTAGCGATGGTCATCGCGGTGGCCAAGGAGCAAGGCGTGCCTCAAGCGGCACTGCGGGGCACTGTACAAAACGACATCCTCAAAGAGTACATCGCCAGAGGCACCTATATCTTCCCGCCGGCCCCGTCCATGCGTCTGATGACCGACCTGTTCCGCTATTGCGCCCGCCATGTGCCCAAATGGAACACAATTTCGATCAGTGGCTATCACATCCGCGAGGCCGGCAGCACTGCGGTTCAGGAGGTGGCATTTACTCTTGCCAATGCCATCGAATATGTGGACCAGGCCATCAAGGTTGGGCTGGATGTTGACCAATTTGCCGGGCAACTCAGCTTTTTCTTCAATGCACACAATAACTTTCTGGAGGAGGTCGCCAAGTTCCGAGCCGCGCGGCGGCTGTGGGCGAAGCTGATGCGGGAGAGATTCCATGCAACCGACCCGAAGAGTTGGCGGCTGCGCTTCCACACCCAGACAGGTGGCAGCACGCTGACAGCCCAACAGCCGGAGAATAACATTGTGCGGGTGACCATGCAGGCCTTGGCTGCGGTGCTTGGTGGTACGCAAAGCCTGCACACAAATTCCAAAGACGAGGCCCTGGGCCTACCCACCGAACAGGCGGTAGAGATCGCCCTACGCACCCAGCAGATTTTGGCCCACGAAAGCGGCGTCGGGGATGTGGCGGACCCCCTAGGCGGCAGCTACTATATCGAATGGCTGACCGATGAGGTCGAACGCCAAGCGACCGCTTACCTACACCGCATTGACAAGATGGGAGGCGCATTGCAAGCAGTGGAGGAAGGCTTTATCCAGCGGGAAATTCAAGAGGCGGCCTACCGCAACCAACGGGACATTGAGAACGGCGCGCAGACGGTTGTCGGGGTCAACCGCTACCAGGGTGATACAGAGATGGCTGTAGAGACCCTACGGGTGGATGAGGTGGTGCAAAATGAGCAGATTGCTTCCCTCGCGACCCTACGTACCCGCCGGGATCCCGCCCAAGTGGCCGCTGTGTTGCATCGCATTCAACAAGCAGCCCACGCGGCCGATGAACCGCTGATGCCGCTCTTTATCAACGCGGTTGAGGTCAATGCCACCCTGGGCGAAATCTGCGATGTCCTCAGAGGCGTCTTCGGTGAGTATCAGCCAGGGCGTTGGGTGTAAAGGGGAGATACAGAGGTTGACAGATACAGAATATTTGTGCTAGTATTACATACGCGAAGCATATCCGCATCTCAGCCAGAAGCAAACTCAGGGTATATGGAAAATCCGCTATGAGTATCACAATCGTTCGTGGGACGAGCCGCAAACCTGTGTCTAGTGAGAAATTAACGCAACTTCTCGCCCATCAGACCAATTTGTGCGGGCAGCTATTCATCGGATACCCGCTCATCAACACAGCCGAAGGGCCATATCTAATAGACGCTCTCTGGATATCCGAGGACAAAGGCTTTGTTCTTTTTGACCTGATCGAAGGAACGGATATAGGCGATTACGGATTGCGGCAGGACGACGCAGCCAATAAACTTGAAGCTCGCCTCAAGAGGTACCGTGAATTGATGGAACGCCGGCATCTTCTGATTCCCATTCATACGATTTCATTTGCACCAGGTGTAAGCGATCTATCCCCCTATATGGAGGCTGAGTACCCTCTCGCGAATGCTGCCGAATCACTCATGCAACGTTTGCATGAGTTCACATGGGAAGAAAGAGATGATGACATCTATAAGAAGGCTCTGTCCGCGATTGAGAGTATCTCCGGGATTCGCCAGAGCGGGCCGAAACGAACGCCCACGCGCGCAGACTCTCGTGGTGCCAAGCTGAACCAGCTAGAAGCCTCGGTCGCAACCCTGGACAACATGCAAAGCAAGGCGGTTATTGAAACCGTTGAGGGTGTACAACGCATTCGCGGCCTGGCAGGCTCAGGCAAGACCATCGTCCTAGCCCTGAAGGCAGCGTACCTGCATGCACTGCATCCCGAGTGGCGTATCGCCGTCACCTTCAATACACGTTCGCTCAAAGGGTATTTCCGTCGCCTGATCCATAACTTCTCCCTTGAACAGACGGGCGCGGAGCCGGACTGGGAAAATCTTCGCGTTCTGTACGCCTGGGGAGCCCCGGGGGGCCCTGCACGCGATGGCATCTATTACGAGTTCTGTCGGGTACATGATGTACGTTATTTCGACTTCCAAACAGCGAGAAGACATTTTACGCCTGGGCAGGAGTTCGCCGGGGCCTGCGAACATGCGCTACGACAGGCCCGCGCGAGCCGGCAGATCTATGATGCGATGCTCGTTGATGAGGCACAAGATGTCTCACCAGCGTTCCTGCGCCTTTGCTATGGACTGCTGCATGACCCCAAAAGATTGGTTTATGCCTATGATGAGTTGCAAAACCTTTCGGGAGGATATCTGCCTTCACCAGAGGACATCTTCGGCAGACATGCCGATGGACGCCCTCTGGTTCGTTTCGATGGTGCTAGGAATGACGGACCACGGCGCGATATTATCCTAGAGAAATGCTATCGTAACCCCCGCCCCCTTCTGGTAACAGCCCATGCCCTAGGGTTTGGGATCTATCGAGAATTACACCAACCAGGCGCAACTGGTCTTATACAGATGTTCGATCATCCGCAACTCTGGAATGAGATTGGCTATACACGGAAAGACGGGGAGTTGAAGGAAGGTAGCACTGTCACCCTCTGCAGAACCCAAGACACGAGCCCAAAGTTCCTTGAAGACCATTCCGAGCTCAACGATCTCATACGGTTCATTCCCTTCAATAGCGAGGAGGCACAAGCCGAATGGCTGATCCGGGCGATCCAGAAAAATTTGGCCCATGATGAACTGCGGCATGGCGATATCTTTGTGATCAACCCGGACCCTCTCACGACCCGTGGGCAGGTCGGGCCAATACGCCATCGCTTACTGGAAATGGGCATCAATTCCCATCTGGCCGGTGTTGACACCGATCCGGATCTCTTTCAGCAAAGGGATTCAGTGACCTTTAGCGGCATTCACCGCGCTAAGGGCAATGAGGCCGGGATGGTCTATATCATCAATGCCCAAGACTGTCACTCGGCCGTGAGGGATCTAGCGAGTATCCGCAATCGACTTTTCACAGCCATCACCCGAAGCAAAGCGTGGGTGCGCGTGCTCGGTATCGGTAGTGACATGCAAGAACTCATAAAAGAGTATAAGAGACTCAAACAGCGGGACTTTGAGCTAAAATTTGTCTATCCTACCCGGGAACAGCGCGAGCAGTTGCGTATTGTCCATCGGGACATGACGGTAGAAGAACGGAAACGGATAGAGAGCCGCGAGAAGAACTTGGTTGATCTGGTCACAGACCTAAAATCCGGTCGTGTCCGCGTCGAAGATCTAGACGAGAGCATGATCGCCGAGCTTAAAGATATTCTGGGATAACAGCCTTGCTGACCCCGAACCAGATCAGAGGACAGATCAACGAACTTATCGGATACCTAGTCGAGAAAGGTCTCGCGGACGATCAAGACTACGCGTTCCAACGGTCAGAAAGAGACAACCTTGTACAGGTCACGTTTACAGGGGCTGCACATGTATCAACAGCATTCAGGGACCGCACCTATGACGAGATCTACGAGCGTCTCGTGCGAGAGCGTGCCTACAACGTGAAAATGCCTGATGGCGCGCTGATCCAGATGATGACCTCTTCTGCTGCCCAACCATAAATACGCGAGGATTCTATGGCACTCAGCCATGCACAGCTCGATCATGTAGGGATCGTGGTGTACAGCCTAGACGCGGCGTTGGCGACATACTGCGGGATATTCGGCTTCCAGCTATTGGAGCGGGTCCATGTCCCGGCCTATAGCGTGGAAGTGGCTTTCCTAAAGGCTGACAACGGTACCCTCGAACTCCTGGCTCCTACTGATGAGGAGAGCGGCACGGCTCGTTTCCTAGCGAGCCGGGGCGAAGGGACCCATCATATTTGCTTCGCGGTAACAGACATCCAGCGCACGTTAGCAGAACTGCGCGGGCAGGGTATCCAGCTCATCGACGAAACGCCCCGGCAGGGCGTCCATGGACTGGTGGCATTCGTTCACCCGAAAGCCGGCCATGGGGTGATGATCGAACTGCTACAGAAATGATAGGACACTTTCGATCTCATGCCTTCGCCCTTTGCAAAACACAGCCATGGAACACCTACAGAACTGGCCCGCTGGAACGAGGCCATCGACAATCATTTGGCGGCCAACCGAGCCGCAGACACCCTGCCACTGATCCATGTGGTCCTCAAGAATCTGCCCCGGCACCTGCCTACATATTTTCGGCTTCTACAAGCCTTTTGGCTACTACAGCGTTGGGATGAGGGCGGGGATTGGGCATTGCGTCTCCTGCGGGCCGACCCCTGCAACGAATTGGCCTGGGCTATGCTGGCAAGAGGGGCTGAGGCGCAGGACGACCCCATATTGGCGCAACGCTACTGGAGCCTAGCACTGGAAAATGCCCCGTATAACCGCCCCATCCGTCAGGGAATGTCCCGTACACTCCTACGCCAAAAACGCCCACTGATGTTGACCCGCCCGGCCTTGGCAACGCTCTACCGGCTAGGCGGACGCTGGGAAAGGGCCATTCACATGTACTTGGAGCTTGTACAGGAAGAACCCCGCCGGCTGGATTTCCAGAGCGGTCTACTTGAAGCCTTCTGGCATAAGGGACACACAGAAGACGCGCTAGAACTGGCCCGCTACCTAGTCCTACAGAACCCGGACATGCTGCTCGGATGGCTGGTTTCGGCCCGCATGGGCGATGAAGACGATCAGGCCCTTGCCCAGGCCCCATTGACTGCCTTAGATCCGGATGGCGAGTACGCACTTGTACGCTTCGCCGATACAGACGAAACAGCCATCAGCACACATATCTCGGTCGCGCCGCAGGATGCGGTGTTGCTGGACATTGGGCAGGCACGGCCGTAATGTCCATGGAAAATGAAGAAAACAACCCGTGATTGGCTCCCGCTCCACTGCATCAGGCAGGATTTTGTCAAATCACAAACTTTGCGGTAGGCTAAGATAATCTGACAACAATTTTCGCGCAGAAAAGGAGTACTTTGTGCAGAGACAGCAACAATTGAAGCAGGCTCTCATTCAGGCTATAGAGAATGGTGAAGACCTCGCAGTGATTGAGCCGCCTAGAATTGGGCAAACCCAACAGCAGAACGAACTGCTGCTGTTTATTAAACCGGAGATCTTCGCGGTCTCGGATACGGACAGCCTAAGAAATTCCCTTGATCGAATCTGGGCCAATCTGGAAGAGTTTGATGCCTCTGTACAGGGCATTGTGGTGGTTGGTGGACGAGTCCTTGAACAGAAGGAGAGCATGGACCGGCACTATGGCGCGATCAACGTTCTGTCGAAAACTGCTTCCTCCAGCCTGAGCGCGGCCGATAAGAAGAGCATCTATGACATCCTCGCTGTCTCTCCCTCTGCATATCCCATCTTCGGCGGACATGAGTTTCTCGCCTCCCATGAGTCTTATACACCGGCAAGCCTAGATACGCTCTGGTTTACCAAAAAAGCCGAGAAGATTCGCAGCGGGTTCTATGTGCAGGCTTATGAAGTAGACAGGGCCAAGTTCATTCTTGTCAACGGGTTTCACCCTGCCCAACTGGTCCACTTCACTGCACCCTCCCACCGTATCGCTCTTATGCTCATACATTCAGATACAAATTGGGCACGTTTACGGGATCTGATGATTGGAGACACCTTCCCTGAGCGAGCGGCCGCCGGTTCAATTCGGGGTGAGCTGCACGCCAGGCCGGCACAATACGGCTTTGCAGAGGTGACGATTGCCAACAACGGAGTGCATCTGTCCGCTGGTCCCTTTGAGGCACTGTTTGAGATCGCCAATTTCTTTGGAAGCATCCTAGAGATGGACATCTACGCAACACAGCCTCACATCGTCCATCGGATGCACAGTGTGGGCATTAGGGAACACAACGCTTACAAGGCGTTGAAGAACCCAGATGTGCAGGATGAGCGGGGCGAGACTACCGACCTGTTCAGTGCGACAGAGCACATGGACACGCAGCCTGCTGTAGCACTCTACAGATCGAATGTAGGCGGCTGACATCTGCCCATGCTGCCATGTCTATAGAATCTTCATCACCACATTGGCATCGTGCCACAGTCCTTCAAGATCGTAGAAGAGACGGGTTTCTTCGGTAAACAGGTGCAGGATGACATCACCGTAATCGGCCAGAATCCAACCGCCCCCTTTCTGTCGTAAGTCCGGGACATTCAGCGGTCGGGTCTTCTGTTCGACCCGGAGCTGCTGCCAGAGTTCATCCCGAACGGCGTTGGCCTGCCGTTCATTGTCCACAGTTCCGATAACAAAATAGGTGGCGATGGTCGTCTTCTCGCTCACATCCAGTAGAACGATATCTGATGTCTGTTTTTCCTCAATGATCTCGACAATCTTTCGGGCCAGTTCGTTGCTGTTCAGATATACCTCCGGTCTTGAGAACCTAGATTACCATATACTCTACAGTAGCTTACCAACTCAGGAGATATATCGCAAATAGGAAAAATTGCAATAACCCCTATCTCGCCCGCATTAACCAAAGCACTGCTGCGACCGTTAATTAAGAGTGGCTTGTGGTCGATGACGAGTTCCTAGCATAAGTATCAAGAGCAACGCCGCTTTGCTCTAGCATTGCCAATCACATATAATAACCGTGTAGATGCACCAAGGCGCAAGCCTGCATCCTGTTGTCATGGTGCAACAGTACAACAAACAATGGTTCGATCCTGCTGTCGCATGACTTTCCCTACAGGCAGGAGGGGGCGCGGATGTCCATTGTGTCGCCGTGACCGCGGCCAACAAAACTGTTTTGCAACCCCGCCGTAGCCGCTGGGGTTTGCAAAATACACTGATTCAATCATCAACAAAGGAGAGGCTTGATGAACGTATCACCAGTGATATTCCGATTATCAGTTCTTATTGTGCTTTCCCTGCTTTTAGCCGCTTGCCCGGCCCCCGCAGCACCACCCGCGGCCGACACTATGGCAGAATCCAGCACAGACACAATGGACGATGTTAAGATCGGCCTCGTGACCGATGTTGGTCGGGTGAACGACCGCAGCTTCAACCAATCTGCTTGGGAAGGTGTTGTCGCCGCAGCTATGAATTTCACCTTACCGGAAGAGAACTACAAATTCATTGAAACCCAGGATGCCAAAGACTACACGGACAACATCCAGCAGTTCATTGACGCTGACTTTAACATTATCGTCAGCGTTGGTTTCGCGCTGGGGGATGCCACCATTGAGGCCGCCCGCAACAATCCCAACACCCTCTTCATCGGCGTTGACCAGTTTCAGGGGGAGACGATTCCCAATCTGACCGGTCTCGTCTTCAACGAGGACCATTCGGGCTATCTGGCCGGGGTGTTGGCCGCTAGTCTGTCCACGAGCGGCATCATTGCTGCTGTGCTCGGTACGGACCTGGTTCCTCCTGTTGTAGCCTTTAACGAAGGGTATATCGCCGGGGCCAAGTCTGTGAATCCGGACATTCATGTGATCTCTACCTATCATCCCGGCGAGATTTCCCAAGCGTTCGTGGATCCTGAATGGGGCGCAGCCACAGCCAAACAGGCATTGGATCAGGGGGCTGATGTGATCTTTGGGGCTGGCGGCATCACCGGCAACGGCGCGCTGCAAGAGGTCGCCACTGCGGAAGGCGCGGGGGAAACTGTCTTCTGCATCGGTGTGGATACGGACCAATGGAACACTGTTCCTGCGGCCCAGCCGTGCCTAGTCTCCAGTGCTATGAAGCTGATCACGCTAGGCATCGTCGATCTGGTGAATCTGTCCCAAGACGACGCATTCCCGGGCGGGAACTACTTCGGCGGTGCCGGTCTTGCTCCTTTCCATGATTTTGAGGATATGATTTCCCAGGAGTTGAAAGACCTGCTAGATACGACCAAGTCCGGACTCGAAGATGGCTCTATCAACACGGGATATGGCAACTAACTACTAGAAGTGCGCGCAGAGGGTATGAAGGGAGGAGCTCTCTTCATACTCTTTCTCCTCGCCTCTGGCCTGCCCACGATTCCCGCTTCTACGCCCTATGAGAATGAGCGAATTTTCCCGCATTTTTCGCGCGATCCTCATCCCATTGCTGGCTCTGTTCGCCGCCCTGCTGACCGGCGCAGTCGTGATGCTTTTGTCTGGTGAAGATCCTCTGGCCGCCTATAGCGGGCTGTTTCAGGGCGCGTTCGGCGATGGCAAAGCTTGGTCCAGGACGGTACGCAAAATGGTTCCGTTTATCTTGACGGGCCTATCCGTTGCAGTGGCCTTCAAAGTCGGTCTTTTCAATATTGGCGCATCAGGGCAGTTCGTGATGGGCACGATTTTGGCCGTGTCTGTGGGGATCAACTTTCCTGGGCTGCCCATGTTCCTGCATTTGCCCCTAGCGTTGATGGCCGGCGTTGTCGGTGGGATGATTTGGGGGGCGATCCCTGGCATTCTGAAAGTCTACACCGGCGCGCACGAAGTGATCGTTACGATCATGCTCAACTATGTAGCTGCTCTTTTCGGCGGCTGGACAGTCTATGCCGGCGGCACTCAGGGCCAAACCCCTGGCCCTCTGTGGGACCGTACGGCCGGCCCCATCTCTGAGACACCGGACGTACTGGCATCGGCGCAGATCCCCTGGCTTTTCGGGCCGCCCTACCGGGTCCACTACGGCGTTTTCATTGCCCTGGCCATGGCTGTGTTCATCTGGTGGCTGATCTTCAAAACCCCCCTCGGCTTTGAGATACGTACCGTCGGGCAGAATATGCGAGCGGCGCACTACGCCGGTATTCGGGTCAATTTCACGCTCATCTTGACGATAGCACTGGCAGGTGGGCTGGCCGGGCTGGCCGGAGCCATCGAAACCCTTGGCCTGAACCATAAATTTGCCCCTGAGTTTGGCGGGGCAGTCGGCTTTGATGGCATTACCGTGGCCTTGCTAGGTCAAACACATCCCTTCGGCGTTATCCTAGCCTCATTTCTGTTCGGTGCCTTGGATGGTGGTGCAGCCAAAATGCAGTTTGAATCCGGCGTACCGGCCGACATCATCCAGATCATTCAGGCATTGGTGCTGGCTTTTGTGGCCGCGCCGTTGATCATCCGCACGATCTTCCGCCTACGCCATCATCCACAAGAGGATATGGTCTCGTCCCTCAGTACCAGTTGGGGCGGACCATGAACAGAAGAAGGGAGAGGATTGGCTGGTGGTCGCGGTTTCTCTCTCCTCGTCGTTGGAAACATTCCTTGAGTTCCTCCTATGCCCAGTAGCCGACTCTGGAAAACATCTTCCATCAGTGCAATTGCGCTGGCCCTGGCACTGATGGCCATGGCGATCTTGGTAAATCTGACGCCTCTACGAGATCTCACATGGCTGCGGGTGTTGTTCGGTATCAGTGCCCTCAACTTCACCCTACGGGCGGCTGTACCTCTGATCCTAGGCGCGCTTAGCGGCATTCTGTGCGAACGTTCCGGCATCATCAACATCGGCATTGAAGGGATGATGCTGGCCAGTGCATTCGCTGGTTTTGTCGCCAAAACTAGCACAAACCATTGGCCGCTGGGGGCCAGTCTATGCTTTAGCGTGGCCGTGGCCATGGCCATTGGTGGGCTGATGGGTGCAATCCATGCTCTGTTTTCCATCCGCTTCCGCATGGATCAGATCATTTCTGGGACAGTCATCATTATTCTGGCTGCGGGGATCTCCTCCTATCTGTACAACCGGGATGCCATCGCCGAAGGCAAGTTTTCATCCATTCCTCTGCCTGGGTTAGCGGGTATCCCGGTCATCGGCCCGGTGTTGTTTGATAACCCGCCGCTCACCTATCTGGCCTTACTGCTGGTGGTAGTGGTTCATATTGGCTTATTTTACACTCGCTGGGGCCTGCGTACCCGGGCAGTCGGTGAACATCCCCGTGCCGCAGACACTGTCGGCATCAATGTCAACCGCTATCGGTATGTCAATACATCTCTGGGTGGGATGATGGCTGGATTGGCTGGGGCTTTTCTGGTGCTGGAGGCGGTCGGCCAGTTTCAGGAGGGGATGACCGCAGGGCGGGGTTTCATTTCGCTGGCAGCGATGATCTTCGGCAATTGGAATCCATTCGGTGCTCTAGGTGCTGCCATACTTTTCGGCTATACCCAAGCACTGCAGAACGAACTGCTGCTGGCCGGCGTCACACAAGTACCTCGGCAGTTTATTTCAATGTTGCCGTACATCGTTACAATGATTGCGGTCTCCGGCTTTGTGGGACGGGTGCGGCCTCCAGCTGCAGAAGGCAAAATCTATGAGACGGAAGGCAGCACATAACCGTGAGAAAGACATGAGCACGCCCAACAAAAAGCCTGTCCTTGAAGTCCGCAAAATCACAAAAGTCTTTCCCGGTATCGTCGCCAACAAAGAGATCGACCTGACTCTGCACCAAGGGGAGATTTTGGCCTTACTAGGCGAGAATGGGGCCGGTAAATCGACCCTGATGAACATTATCTATGGGTTGTACAAACCCAGCGAAGGCGAAATTCGGGTCAATGGCCGCAGTGTCGAAATGCACTCACCCAGAGATGCCATTGATTTGGGCATCGGCATGGTCCACCAGCATTTTCAACTGGTGCCGGTCATGAATGTAGTGGACAATATTATGCTAGGCAGTGAAAGCGTTCATGGGATATTTCTGAACCGGGACAGTGTCGCTTCACAGATTCAGGAACTGGCCGCACGCTACAATATGCCAGTGGACCCGAACGCGCTCATTGAGGATCTGCCAGTGGGCATACAGCAGCGGGTGGAAATCCTCAAAGCCCTTTACCGCAGGGCCGATATTCTGATTTTAGACGAGCCTACATCTGTGTTGACACCCCAAGAGATCGAAGGGTTGTTTGCCGTGATGGAACTGTTGCGTAGGCAGGGCAAGTCGATTATTTTCATTACCCACAAACTAAAGGAAGTCTTGCGTATTGCCGACCGCATCGTCGTCCTGCGGCGGGGAGAAATGGTTGGCGAAGCAGAGCCGGCTACTGTCTCTCAAGAGAGCCTAGCAGCCATGATGGTAGGCCGGAACGTGATACTAGAGGTGGAGAAGAAACTGGCGAGCATTGGCGAAGTCGTGTTGATGGCGCAAGATCTGCAGGCTCTCAACGACCTGAACGAGCCAGCTCTACGCGGGGTCTCGCTGCAGGTACGGGCTGGGGAAATCATCGGCATTGCTGGGGTCCAAGGCAACGGCCAAACGGAATTAGTGGAGGTCATCAGCGGTCTACGCACCGCCACCCACGGCCAAGTGTTGATCAACGGCAAAGATATGACGAATGCCCCGCCTCGGCGTATCACCGAAGAGGGGGTCATCTGTCATGTACCGGAGGACCGCCATGGATATGGGATGGTGGATGCGTATTCGGTGGCGGACAATCTGGTCCTCAACAGCTACTTCAAGCCCCCGTTTTCCTCTAGGATGACGATTGACGAACAAGCGATTGAGCAGCATGCTGAAGAACTGGTGGAGTCCTTTGACGTTCGCACTCCTTCCGTTAAAACTCTTGGCGGCAGCCTTTCCGGTGGCAATCAGCAAAAAATGGTTGTGGCTCGGGAGTTCAGCCGTCCCATCCGGCTGCTGCTTGCGGCACAGCCAACTCGGGGCATCGACGTCGGTTCCATCGAATTTATCCACAGCCACATCATCGCTAGACGGGATGAGGGGGTTGCGGTGCTGCTAGTCAGCTATGAGCTGGACGAAATTATGGCTCTCGCCGACCGCATTGCCGTGATGTTTCACGGGCGGATCAGTACAATCCTACCCCGCAATGAGGCCAGCCGCGCAAGGCTTGGCCTATTGATGGCAGGTGTCCAGCCTTAGGAACAAACGATTCCATACTCTCTGCGCGGGCCACCAGAGAAGAATCCTTAAAAAATCCCCAATTCGTCTTTTGCATCTTCCGACATCATATCGGGGTTCCAGAAAGGCGTCCACACCAGATGGACGTTGACTTCGCTGACGTTGGGAAAGGCGTTGTGTGTTGTACGCTGGACATCGCTGATGATCTGCGGGCCAACCGGGCAGCCAGGGCTTGTCAGGGTCATGGTCACATCAATGTTATTGTCATCCGTCACTTCGATATCATAGACAAGCCCCAAATCAACGATATTCATCATCAACTCCGGATCCTTCACATGGGTCTTGAGTTCGGTTCGCACTTCGTCGGGTGTAGGCACTGTATTGTCAGACATTTGTTGTTCTCCTCAAAACGGCTGTTCCACGTAAATATCTTCCCCATCCACCTGTACTTCGTAGGTTGGGGTCGGCTCAAAGGCCGGCATAGTCAGGGCTGCGCCTGTACGAATATCAAAACGAGCACCATGCCGGGGACACTGAATCTGGCAACCATCCAAAATCTCGCCTTCCACCAACGGGCCGCCATCATGGGTGCAGGTGTCTTCAATGGCGTAATAGGTCCCATCTAGGTTGAAAATTGCAATACGGATGCCATCCAGTTCAATAAGGACCCGCTCGCCTGTCTGAATGTCGTCAACTGTGGCAACTTTTACATAATCGTCCATGGAGTAGCGCTGCCTTTCCATTGTTCTATTGCGGCCAATGTTTCAAGCCGTACAGGCCGGCTTTCAGTGCTTTCAGGGGGAGCAATGCACATTTGATCCGCACTGGGCCGAGTTCAATGCCGAGGATGTCAAGCATCTCCTCTTTGCCCCAATGCTTCAGGTCCGCCACGGACATACCGATGATCTCCTCCATCAGCATTGATGCGCTGGCCTGGCTAATGGCACATCCCCTGCCCTCAAACGCGGCATCCACCACCACATCATCCACAACCTTTACCTGAATGGTCACCTCATCCCCACAGAACGGATTGGTGTCATGGTAGTGGAAGTCAGGGTTATCCAACCTACCTTTGTAGCGCGGGTGCTTATAATAGTCGATAATTGCTTCGCGGGATGGGTCCATGTTGAATTGCAGTGGCCCGTGTCCTGTGGCTGGGAATGGCGGGATTCACTGGCCACTGCACTGTGGGATGCTATCGTTCAATCGGCAACCCGACTGCATTGCCCCATTCGGTCCAAGATCCATCGTAGTTACGCACCTTCTTATAGCCCAGCAGATAGGTCAGCACAAACCAGGAATGGCTGCTACGTTCACCGATGCGGCAATACGCGATCACATCATCGTCGGCTGCGAGGCCCTGTTCTTCCTCATAGATCGCCCGCAGTTCAGCCGCGCTCTTAAAGGTGCCATCATCGTTGGCAGCTCGTGCCCAAGGTACATTTCTCGCGCCGGCGATATGACCACCCCGCAGAGAGCCTTCTTGGGGATAGTCGGCCATATGCAGCAGTTCGCCCTTATATTCGGCCGGGCTACGCACATCTACCAGTGGTTTATTGGCAGCTTGATGAGCCAACACCTGATCTCGCACGGCACGAATGGCCGCATCGTTTCGCCCCAATGCACTGTAGGAACCGGCAGGATAGGAAGGGGTTTCTGTCGTCAATTCCCGGCCCTCAGCGGCCCACTTCTGACGCCCGCCATCCATCACTTTGGCATTGGTATGCCCAAATAGCTGGAATACCCAAAAGGCGTAGGTGGCCCACCAATTGCTCTTATCACCGTAGAAAACAATCGTTGTATCATTGGAGATACCGAGGCGTTCCATCAAGGCCTGGAACTGCTCTTTGTTGACATAATCCCGCACAATGGGATCGTTCAGGTCCTCCTGCCAGTCGATCTTTTGAGCACCGGGGATGTGTCCCGTATCGTAGAGCAGGACATCTTCATTCGACTCAAGCAGACGAATGTTTGCGCTATCCAGATGACTCGCGACCCAATCGGTGCTGACCAGTACGTCAGGATTGGCATATCCTTTGTTTGACATAATGTTCCTCCAATGTTGGATCAGGATTCACAGGAAGATACTAAGAGATATCCTGATCGATTTTGTATTAATAAAACTATCTGCTGATCTTGCGCTCAATCACTTTCTCCAGCTTATGCACCACACTCTCCACCGGCACCCGGTCGAGAACTTCCTGGAAAAAGCCCTGCACAATCATGCGTTCAGCCTGGGAACGGGTCAGACCTCGGGCCATCAGATAGAACACGTACTCATCCTCCACCTGTGCAGCGGTGGCTGCATGGGTGCAGCGCACATCATCCGCCTCGATCTCCAGGCCAGGGATGCTGTCGGACCGGGCACTGCTGTCCAGAATTAAATTGCCGTTACGCTGGAAGGCATCGGTTTTCTGTGCATCGGGGAGAACTTTGATGATCCCCATATAGACGTTGCGGGCCCGGTTTTTGAGTGCGCCATTGAAAAGCAGGTCGCTAAAGCAGTTAGGAACCCGATGTAACTGTAGGGTCTGATGGTCGATATGCTGCCGTCTCGTGGCAAAATACAGACCCAGCAATTCGCCATGCCCGCCTTCACCCTGCAAGTCCAGATCCAAGAAAGCCTTCGTCAAGCGACTCCCCCAGCTCACCTGAACCCAGCGCAGATCCGTATCCTTGCCCATCACCGCCCGGCCTGTCAGGAAGTTCCAAGCAGTATGGTGGAAGTCCTGTAAATTCATATAACGGACTGTGACATTGTCCCGCAAGATCAGCTCCACCACACTCGCTTGCAGGGCATTTTCCGCGCCCAGCAGATCGTCCACAACTGTGACTTCTGCGCTCTCTTCGGCAACGAGCAGGGTGTGGTGATAGCCGCCGATGCCTGCGCCTTGGTAGAGGATCGCCTGCAACGGCAATGAGACTTTCGTATTCTTGGGTACGTAAATCAATGAACCGGTATCCCACAGAGCTGCATGTAGGGCCGTGAATTTGTTGGCTTCGGGCTGCACCGCTTCCGTCATAAAGTACTGCTGCACCAAGTCCGGGTACATCTGCACGGCCGTCTGTAGGTCGGTAAAGATGACGCCTTGGCCGCGCAGGTCTTCCTGTTCTTCGCTGAATAGCAGGCCGCCATCCTGGTAGACCAAGCTGGCGGACGATTCCATCTCGTCCAGCTCATGCAGCAGAATCTCGTCCAATTCGTTCCGCCCTAAGCTGTCGGGCTTTGTGGCAAAGGGGGTGAAATTCTCCAATTTGAAGCCGGTCAGGCGGGTGCGCCGCCAGGCCTCGTCCGTAGGCTTGGGCCAGGGCAGGCTCTTGAACGTCTGCCAGGCCTGCAAGCGGAAATGCAGCATCCAAGCCGGTTCATTTTTGGCAGCAGAGGTCTGCCGCACAGTCTCTTCCGAGAAACGGGCAGTTTCCTCTGTAAATTGTTCCGGTTCCTTTACAAGTACATGCACGGCCAATACACTCCATATGAGAGGAGTTCTCTCCTTGTTTTATCCAATACTGCCTTCCATCTGCAACTGGATCAGCCGGTTCATCTCCACCGCGTACTCCATGGGCAGTTCCTTCACCAGCGGCTCAATGAACCCACCGACGATCATGGCCGCAGCCTCGTCCTCGTCAATGCCGCGACTCATCAGATAGAAGAGTTGCTCCTCGCCGATTTTGCTGACCGATGCCTCATGGCCGACGCTCACATCGTCCTCTTCGATTTCAATGTAGGGATATGTGTCCGAACGGCTGGCCGGGTCCAGCAGCAGTGCATCACAGACCACATTGCTGCGGCTGTGATGTGCCCCTTTCGCCACTTTCAACAGGCCGCGATAGCTGGCGCGCCCGCCGTTTTTGCTGATCGATTTGGAGACGATCTTTGAGCTGGTGTAGGGGGCCGCGTGGACGACCTTGCCGCCCGCGTCCTGATGCTGCCCATGACCGGCAAAGGCGATGGAAAGAATCTCACCATGAGCTTGCGGGCCCATCATATACACAGCAGGATATTTCATCGTTACCTTGCTGCCCAAGTTGCCATCGATCCATTCCATTGTGGCATCTTCATACGCCATCGCCCGCTTAGTCACCAGATTGTAGACATCGGTGCTCCAGTTTTGAATCGTCGTATAGCGGCAGCGGCCACCTTTCTTGACGATGATTTCCACCACCGCGCTGTGGAGGCTATCGCTGGAGTAGATGGGCGCGGTACAACCTTCCACGTAATGGACGCTGGCCCCTTCCTCAACCACAATCAATGTACGCTCAAACTGCCCCATATTTTCAGCATTGATGCGAAAATAGGCCTGCAAGGGGATATCCACATGCACGCCAGCCGGTACATACACGAAACTGCCACCGCTCCAAACAGCACTGTTGAGCGCAGCGAATTTATTGTCAGTCGCCGGGATGATCGTGGCGAAGTATTCCTTGACAATATCCTCCTGATCCCGTAGGCCGCTGTCCATGTCCAAAAAGACGACACCCAGCTTTTCCCATTCGTCCTTCAAGCTGTGATAGACCACCTCGGACTCGTACTGCGCGCCGACGCCGGCCAGGAACTTGCGTTCGGCTTCAGGGATCCCCAGCCGGTCGAAAGTGCGTTTGATGTCTTCTGGCACATCGTCCCAGCTTTTGCCCTGCTTTTCTGCCGGCCGTAGGTAGTAGTAGATGTCGTCAAAATCAATGCTGCTCAAGTCCGCGCCCCAAGTCGGCATCGGCTTGGAAAAGAAAATGTCCAGCGCGTCGTGACGAAACTGGCGCATCCACTCCGGTTCGTTCTTAATGTCTACAATCTGATCAATTACCTGATGGGTCAGGCCTTTCTCAGACTTGAATATCGCCTTCTCTTCGTCATGAAAGCCGTACTTGTACTCTTCTTTAACACCTTCAAGATGCTGAAGATCTGATTGTGTTGCCATGGGAAACCCTCCTTGAACGTTACAGAGCAATAGAGATTGAGCAGTAAGGCCAACGTATGCTCTTTCTCATAGTTACTCCATCATTACTCATTACGTTGGCACCTCTCCTGGGACCAATTCATCCTCCACCCATTTGTAGCCCTTTTCTTCCAGCATCACCGCCACTTCCGGCCCACCAGTTTTGACGATGCGCCCGCCGAAGAAGATGCTGACATAATCCGGCTTGACAAAGTTCAAAATGCGCTGGTAGTGGGTAATGAGCAGAAATCCTCGCTCTTCGGTCGCCAGTTTGTTGATGCCATCGGACACGACTTTTAAGGCGTCGATGTCTAGGCCAGAGTCGGACTCGTCCAGAATTGCAAATTTCGGCTCCAGCATTGCCATCTGCAGAACCTCTGTACGTTTCTTTTCACCGCCGGAAAAGCCATCATTGAGATAGCGGCGGGCGAAGCTGAAATCAACGTTGAATTCTTTCATCTTGGCGTTCAGTTCCCGGCGAAATTCACGCATTGGCATCAGATTGCTGCCAATGACACCGTTGGCATTGCTCGCCGCTTCCCTGCTGGTATAACCTCGTACATTGGAAACCGCAGTGCGTAGGAAGTTCGCTACACTGACGCCAGGTACGGAAACCGGATACTGAAAAGCCAAGAAGAGCCCGGTTCTGGCCCGCTCATCGGCTTCCATATCCAAAATACTCTCGCCATCTAGCAAGATTTCGCCTTCCGTCACCTCATAATGGGGATGGCCGGCGATTACATACGAAAGCGTAGACTTGCCGGATCCATTCGGACCCATCATTGCATGAATCTCTCCATTCCGCAGGGTCAGATCGACACCTTTCAAAATCTCAATGCCATCAACGACTGCGTGTAGATTCTGAATCTCAAGCGTACCCATTCCTGTCCTCACTTTTCACATTGAATCAAGAGCATGGGGATTCACCACCCGTAGATCCTGACCTAAATTTATCCTGTACCAATCTACCCAACCAACCTAGAGAATCGTTCAGGATTCGAACTCAATATGGCTGTTCTGGGTGATCACAAAAGAGCATCCTTCATCTCCGTCCATAATGCAGTCATCCAAGAACACTTCCGAGCCCAACACCTGTTTCATCATCTGCTGATCCATATGGCAGATCTCTCGATGTTCAATGGCGAGTTCATGATAGGGGCAGTTGTACATCTTCAGGATAATTGTATTGCTATCGCCATCGGACACATCGGTAAGAACGCCTTGCCTGCCCAGCGCGCCAGCCATCTCCTCCACCCGATGCTCCAAACCAACTGCCTTGACGCTGGCCTCGTATCGTTCCGCAAGCCGGGCACTCACCCGTTCCAAGAGGATGCCAATCTTCTCCGGCCCGACCATTGCGGACATCTCCTGGAGCATTGTCAATGCTAGAACATCACAACGACAGGCGAACAACTCCCGAGCAGCATCCGTTGCCAAGTATACATAATGGGGCCGCCCTACCCCAGCACGCTCCTCACGTCTGTCCAGATAGCCACTGGCCTGCAGCGCGTTCAAATGCTGACGGACAGCCGTTGTGGTCACGCCGAGAAGCACTTCCAATTCCTTGATTGTGGCAGACGCATTGCGTTGAAGATATTCAAGAATCTTCCATGCCGGCGAATTTTGCTCAGAACTGATAGCCATACGATTGATCTTTACTGCAAATGGGCCGAATCAAAATATGATGCCCGTACACTGCCAACATATCTTACCATTCAATTCACATTTTGTCAATTTCCACAATATAAATTGTGAAAATTGATTAAACGTTCCTCAAGGCTTAAAAATGTACCATCCAGCCACGGGCCAGGCCAAATTTGGCCCTGTACAATGCAGCCCCTTTGTTGCTTTTCACATGCGGAAGGCCGCCACTTGAATGCGAAACTGTCCGATTTTGGCAGGAAATTTGAAATTCTCTTATAATATTCATCTGTATGCCCACATATCTGCATGTACTGTAATCTGGGCATACTCAATCTTCCGGCGTGGCCCATTACAATTTCGTAGAGCGGGCAGGAGGATGGATCATGGAGTTTAACGTAGCACAACTGATGAAGGAGCCGACCGGTGCTCGTAGGGAGTTTGCGCTTGACGATGATATTACACATCTAGATACCGCGCTGCGACCCCTGAGCCATCTGCGCGGAAGCCTGGGGCTGTTACGCATCCACAGTGGTATTCTGGCAACGGGCGACTTTCAGGTGATGCTGGAATTGCAATGCGGACGCTGCCTAGAACAGGTGGCTCTTCCCATAGCCCTGCAGTTTGAAGAGAGCTTTCGGCCATTGACAGATATCGGAACCGGTCGCTTTCTGTCCCCAGAAGAGTTTGAGGGCCAGGAAGACGATCTGACCGACGAGGCATTGCTTATTGATGAGCAGCACATTCTCAACATTTCCGAGGTGGTACGTCAGAACATTTGGCTGTCAATACCGATAGTGGCAGGCTGTAGCTACTTTGAGCCGGATGAGTGCCCGAACTACCAGAAACTGCTGTCGGAATTTACTGTCGTCAAGCAGGATGACGAAAGAAGCCCCGCGGAAGCCGCAGGAATCGACCCCCGTTGGGCGGCCCTGCTGGCCCTTCAAGATGAGTCACTCAACGATTAAATAAGGAGAAGTAGAAATGGGACCGCTACCGAAACGAAAAATCAGCAAAGGTCGTCGCAATCGCCGCCGGGCACATCATGCTATCGGCCTGCCGAAACTGGTGAATTGCAATCAATGCGGACAGAAAACCTTGCCCCATCGAGTCTGTCCACACTGCGGAACGTACATGGGCCGCCTGCAGGTCTTGGAAATCGACGCAGACGAAGCGTAAACCATGTTGCCAACCCGGAATGACTGATGATGACAGTCGAATTTTCATACAGGCAGAACACCAGCCCCCTGATCTTCCTATTCCCTGGACAGGGCAGCCAGCATGTAGGCATGGCCCAGGAGTTGGTGGACGCCTATCCAGCCGCGCGCGCGGTCTTCTCGCAGGCAGACGCTGTGCTGGGTATGGAGATCAGCAAACTCTGTTTTGAGGGACCGGCCGAGCAGTTGACCGATACAGTCAACGCGCAACCGGCCCTGTTGACGTCCAGTATGGCGGCCCTGTATGCTCTGCAATCAGAAATCGGCCCCCTGCCCCGGCCCCTCTTCTTTGCCGGCCACTCCATGGGCGAGTATTCAGCCCTCGTAGCGGCCGGTTGTATTGACTTCGCTGACGGTGTGCGCCTTGTACGGGAACGAGGCCGGCTCATGAAAAGGGCTGGCCAAGAGCAGCCAGGGCGCATGGCTGCTGTCCTCGGGCTGGATGAGGATATGGTCGCGCGGGTCTGTAGCGAATCAGCTGCTGCAAGCGATGGTGTCGTGCAGATCGCCAATGACAACTGTCCAGGGCAGATCGTCATTTCCGGCGACGAAACAGCCATGGCCACGGCCATAGCCGCGCTGGAAAGAGCCGGCGCACGTAAGGTTGTGCCCCTAGCAGTTAGCATTGCTGCACACAGCCCGCTGATGAAATCGGCTGCGGCCAAATTGAAGGCTGCAATCGCAGCCACTAACGTACGGCCGCCCATAGCAGCGCTGATCGGCAATACCAGTGCTCGTCCTCTCAGCAGTGTAGAAGCAATCTGCCAAGAATTGAACGATCAACTAAGCGATACTGTACGCTGGACCGCTTCCATGGGTTTTGCTATCAATGCCGGTGTTGAGGTCGCTGTGGAGATCGGCCCTGGTGCTGTTCTGAGCGGCCTGATGAAGCGCATGCAGCGTAGGGGCAAACGAGTAAATGTGGCCGACGCGACCGATGTACGGGCATTTACAGAAAAATTCGGCTGAGCCATCTCATCCGTAAAAACAGCATTCTGCTTTTGGGCACGAGATCGTGACATCAAAATTCATGTCAAATCCATTCATTATATCATTTCAAGTTCTGTAGTAAAATAGGGAGACTCTATGGAGTTCACAGACAAAGTTGCGTTGGTGACTGGCAGCAGCAGTGGGATTGGGGCAGCAATTGCCAAGGAGCTGGCTGCCGGCGGCGCGCATGTAGCTCTACATTACCGGGGCAATCAAGCCGGGGCGGATGAAACGGCCGCCGCCATCCGTGAAGCTGGCGGTACCTATGCCATCTTCCAAGCAGATGTGACCGATTTTGACGAGGCCGCCGGTCTGGTAAAAGCAGTAGAAAGTGAATTCGGAAAAATTGCCATTTTGGTCAATAATGTAGGCACGACCCAGGATACCCTGCTTCTGAGTATGAAACCGGATAGCTGGAACACTGTCATTCGTACCAATCTGGATAGCATGTATTATGTCACGAAAGCGGCCCTACGCGGCATGATCCGACAACGTTGGGGACGCATTGTTAATATTGCCAGTGTTGTCGGGCTAAGCGGCCAAGCTGGGCAAACGAACTACGCAGCCAGCAAAGCCGGTGTTATCGGCCTTTCCAAAAGTTTGGCCCGGGAAGTCGGCAACCGAGGCATAACAGTGAATGTTATAGCCCCGGGTTTTGTGCCAACCGCCTTGACAGATGTCCTGACCGCTGCACAGAAAGAGCAGATCATCGCCAATACGCCGTTGGGACGCTTTGGAAAGCCAGAAGAAATCGCCTGGGTGGCTGCTTTTCTGGCCAGCGAACGGGCAGGTTTCATTACCGGCCAGGTGCTTTCTGTTGATGGTGGGTTGGTGATGATGTGATGGACAGGTCAGACAAGATCCCGCCTTCAGCAGATCCCTCCACCATCGTGCTGCCTGATGACACGACCAGTTTGTCCATGGCAGCGCAACAAGGGGCAGGTCGCGGTCGTCAAAACGACAACGATTCCAAGCCGACCACACGTCGCCGTGCCCGGCGTGCAGCAGTGCAAGTACTGTACGAAGTGGACTGCACAAACCATAAACTTGGAGTGGCTCTGGAATATCGACAGGCAGATGAACAGCTTCCGGCCGAAGCGTTCACATTCTTACGCTGGCTGGTGAGTGGTGTTCTGCTGAATCGGCAGGATCTGGACAAATTGATCAGCCGTTACGCGCCTGAATGGCCCGTACAGCAAATGGCTATCATTGACCGCAATGTGTTGCGTCTCTCAATCTTTGAACTGTTAAGCCCAGAGGCAGACGCGCCGGCCAAAGTTGTCATCAACGAAGCCGTAGAACTGGCAAAGATGTTCGGGAGCGACAGCAGCCCGCGTTTTGTCAACGGTGTACTCGGCACCGCTCTCCGAGAAATTTCCTAACCATAGGGGAGAGGCCCGGTAACTTCTGGCATGGACAGCATCTTCGGCATTGGTATCTTTGAATTTATTTTTATCTTGATCTTTGCCCTGATCTTCCTAGGGCCGGAACGGCTGCCAAAAGTAACGAAAGATGTCCTAGACTTTATCCGGCGTCTGCAGAGATTGTCCGGCGACCTAACACGACAGGTCAATGAAGAGATCGGCGATCTGCGCGAACTCGACCCCCGTTATCATATGGATCAAATGATGAAAGATGAGGAGGACGAGCAAGAGAAGCAGACCGCAAGCCAAGAGAAAGAGCCGGCCCCCTCCTCCACAGTACAGACATCAGCTCCTTCCCAACCTCAACCAGCCAAAGCCACGAACGCAGCAGTTGCCGGCCAAGACTCCACAACTAAGGCAGAGACGATATCGTCCACTCCGACGAAGTCTACCGGCACAAACCTGTCCACTTCGGCGAATGGGCGTCAGAGCAGTGCTGCACGCGCGAAAACGGATGCAGGCCTTTCCACTACGCCGGTCAAAAGCAGGCCAACCGCTATAGACACCAGATTGGCCAGCAAGCCGCAGAAGCGGGGCATCAAATCATTGGCGGAACTACGCAAACAACAACGGGCCAAAAGGCAATCCAAAACAAGCGGTACGAACTCTTCTTATCTAGCAGAACGGAATAAGCGCGCCCAGGGGCGGGCGCAAACGCGGCGGGAAGTGATGGCCGCGCAAAAAATTGAGAAGGAAGCAGTTGCTGATGGCGATGAATCTACATTGGTAGACGAGCGGAGCGGACCAGAACCTGCAGAGCCGCAAGCTGTGATCATGGCCGGGCAAGCCAACAAGGAAGACGGAGATAGCAGCGAGGAGACCAAAGCATGACCCAGCAAGTTTCGCATCTCGAAAGTGATCCCTTTGACGATAGCCGTATGGGGCTGCTGGATCATCTGGTGGAACTGCGGACACGCATGATTTGGATCGTTGGCGCGCTGTTGATCGGCACAGTGATCAGTTTCGTCTTTGTAGAGCGGGTTCTTGGGTTCATCACTGCTTCGGTGGGCCAAAACCTGATCGCTATCGGGCCGACTGATACGATCTGGGTGTTTTTCCAAGTCGGGTTCGTCATGGGCGCAATTGTATCAATGCCGGTGCTGGTCTATCAGATCATTGCCTTTATCGCGCCTGGGCTGTATCCCCACGAGAAGCGCAGCCTGTTTATGCTATTGCCGGGTGTCATGGTTCTGTTCTTTGCCGGTGCGGCCTTTGCCCACGGTATGATGTTGCCCGTGGCTGTCGGTTTTTTGCAAAATTTTCTGGGGGCCGTGATCGACCAAGAGTGGACAATCGACCGCTACGTTGGGTTCTATACCCGCATCGTTTTCTGGATCGGCGTTGCCTTTGAAACCCCTCTGGTCATCGCCTTTTTAGCCCGCATTGGTCTCGTCAGCGGACCCCGACTATTAGGGCTGTGGCGGCAAGCGATAGTCATCATCTCGGTTGTGGCCGCGATGATTACGCCAACCATCGATCCGGTCAATATGACCATCGTCATGTTGCCGCTGATCAGCCTGTATTTCCTCGGCGTCGGCCTAGCCTATGTGCTCTACAAACCTCGGGATCCCCGCAGCTTTGACGAAATGAACTGGGGCGATGATGAATAATCGGGAGTCGTTGATCACCCGCAAACAGGAAGTTCTCCATGACCTGACAACAGCACGCCGGCGGCTCCATGCCATCGACCAAGCGGCCGGCCGCCAAAGCCGTCAGGAACGAAAGCAGTTGGAAAGGCAGGTCGAGCAGCTCATGGCGGAAGAATATCGCCTACGCATCGCCATCGATCAAGCAAAACAGCAGTGACCAGATTAGCCCGACAATGCCGCAAGCCTGCAGGTAGACATGTGACGCTTCTGCGTTTGTTGACCTTTTGCCCATTGCCAACGACCTAGGTACTGAGATGCAAAGACATATGCAGGAGCGATTCGACGTTTTCATCACGGCCGGCTATGACCCGAATACGCAGGACGCTGTCAGTGCGGCCGCGGGCGTGGCCCACAAGTCCCTAGTCCCCATAGCTGGGATGCCCATGGCCTGGCATGTGGTGCGGGCCCTGGTAGAGAGCAACCGCATCGGCGAAATCGTCATCGTGGGCCTGGACCCAGGGGAAATCGATTTCGGCATTCCGGTTACGTTTGTGCCGAACCAGCCTAGCTTGTGGGCCAGCCAGCATGCAGGTCTGTGGAAACTTCAGGAAGTAAACCCCAACGACCGCTTCATTCTGGCCCTCTCGGCCGATTTGGCCCTGCTGACGGGTGAAATCGTCAACTGTTTCCTCAACGCCTGCCTGCCACTTCGTCAGGATATCTATTGGGGTATCGTTCAGAAAGAGGTGATGGTCGCCACCTTTCCCCAGAGCAAACGTACCTATCTGCCACTGCGGGAAGGCCGATTTTGCAGCAGTGATCTCTACCTGAGCCGTCTGTCTGCCGGCCTCCACATTCAAGACCAAATCCGCTATTTTATTGAAAACCGTAAAAATGTCTTGGCTCTCATATGGGCCCTTGGCCTGCCGACACTGCTCAAGTTTCTCTTGCGTCGCCTAACCATCCCAGATCTTCTTGAAATCGCACACAGGGTAGCGGGTGTGCGCGGCAGTCCGGTTGTGCTACCGACTGCTGAAGCGGGCATGGATGTGGACAAGCCCCATCAACTGGCCCAGGTAGAAACCTATCTGCGGATACATCCCAACCACCCAGCCCATATGCGAACAGCAATGGTCAGTGACAATCGCAGTTTTTCGTAACTGCAGTGGATTTCGGGGGTAGACAACAGGGTAACGCGAATGAACGAAAAACAGCAGCCCTTCTTCTGGCTGTTAGCCCAAGTAGGTGCCCATCTAGGGGATTCTGTTTTATGGATCTTGGTGACGGCTGTCTTGTGGCGACAGGCCAAAGGAAATTCACAGAAGCAGCACACTCTCAAGGGCTGGACCCTATCGCTCCTAGTCGGTCAGCTTGTGACGCTGCTTCTCAAACAACTGTTTCAGCAGCCCCGCCCCACTGGGAGCGGACATTTTCTCTACGGGCCCGGGCCCGACGTATATAGCTTCCCCAGCGGACACGGTGTACGTTGCGGTGTTATATTGTCCTGGGCCAATGCCCTCTGGCCCGGCAGTGGCAAATTTGCCCCATTGCTCGTTCTATGGGTTGGCTGGGCGCGGGTAGCCCTGAAGATCCACTATAGCAGGGACATTGTCTGGGGTCTGTTCCTAGGCATGGGTCTCTCCCAACTGATTCACAAACACCAAGGGCGAGTTATGACTCGCCACTAATCTCTCTGCACTGGTGTTATACGGTATTCATACAGGGCCTCTTCTGTGGTCACGGGCGTTAGCCCACTGATGACCAACACTGCTTCATTGCCCTGGCCCAACCCATTTACCTCAATATGGGCTGTACCGTCTTCCCCCACTGTTACACGTTCAACGCTCACCAATTCTCCATCATGCAATGCCAGGGCCTGCACCAACCACTTCTGGGAAAGCCAGTTGTCTGTCAATAGCCACCCTTCGCTCTCCCAGCCATCCGCGCCGGCCTCAAAGTCGGCCCAATAGCCAATTGCGGGGATGCTGACATCGTCAATGAACCAGCCGGGATAGTTTACCGCGTCATCGGTAACGTACTCAAAGCGTACCCATACCTCCTGGCCGGCGTAGGCGCGCAGGTCGAAGGATTCCAGCAACCATTGCGGCGTCGTACTGTCAATTGCAGTGGTACTCTCTGCGGTGTAGGCGTGCCCGAAGCTGTTCCCGCTGGGGTTTTGCGCGGTCGTGCGTTGCCCCGGCAGGACATCCCATTTGCATCCGTCCCGGCTGGCCAGTACATAGCCGTAGTCGTAGTCATCCTCAATATCGTACCACATACGCACATCCATGGTAAGCTCATCGCCGGAACGCACATCAGAAAAGTCAAACAGCCGGGTCAGACGGGCATCGGAATCGTCCGCGCGATTGCTCCACCAAGCGAAAGCACCACTATAGGGCACAACATTGGCAAAGCGTGTGATGGTATCCCCTTGGAAATCAATAACCACATCGCCTCCGCCCTGTAAGATGATATAGTCCACGCCGAAGTTGTGTACACTCGTCTGGTGCGTCTCAACAGGATATCGATCATAGGATCTTTCTGCAACCGGCTTCTGCAATCTCAACTTCTGGTAGCCATAGATGCCCTCGGTTCCCAAGGCATCATAATCGTTGACATAGTTGGCGATGACCCAATCGGCAAACAGATCTTCGAACGTTATATCAAGCCCTGCCTCCTGCAGTGTTATGGTGAATCCGGCAATGCCATTGGCCGCTTGTGCCACCATCGCTCGAGTCAACGCCTCGCCGAATCGCTGTAGGAAGTAGGCCATAAACAGATAGGCACTGTCGTAATGCTCGCCATTGCCAGCCGGGCTGTCACTCCAAGTGTTCAGTTGTGTGTCCGGTGTATTGGCGTACATGACGCCGACGCCCATATCTGGCGGGTAGCCAGCAATATCTTTGGCCAATTCACTCAAGCCCTCATTGACCCACGTCTCCTCATTGCGGTCATTGTACCAGTGAACCATGTGCTGAAATTCGTGGGCTAGAACAGTTTCATAATATTCGTAGTCATCGATATCTTGCAGAAAGTCCAGACTGATGTAAAACATCTCCTTCTGGTTTGAGAACTCGTTCGCCAGAGCACTGAACTCATCTGAGCTGCTGTAGTAGCCGGCAATGCCGCGTCCCAAATTTGTGGCATGGAGAATGTGTACGCGCGAGGCAGCGTCAATGCCTGGATTCCATTCTGTACCGAAGAATTCCCGCACCAGCGGATAACTCTTGCTGGAGAAGTTCTCCAACGCTTCAATGAGCGCATCCATGTCAACACTGTGTCCGGTCTCCACCCAGGCATAGACCACATCATTTTTGTAGAACAACTCCGCTTCAATTTGAAAATGTTCATTGTTATCTACATTCGCAGCCCAAAACTGAATGCGGTCTCCGACCTCATACTCAGGATGGGGCACGATTTGCGGGATGTTGTCCACGCCTGGCCGCAGACGCAGGGCCAGGTCCCGCAGATCCCGGGTGGGGATGACTGATTCTGCATGGGGCATGGAGCGTTCGGCCACGCCAACATTTGTCGGCAGCTGTGTCGTCTTCTCCGTAGACAGTGCATTTGGAGATTCCAGAACCCTTTGGCTCTGCACACTGATCTGCACAGTACGGGCGGAACCTCTGTCCTGCATGAAAAAGAAATAACCGACCCCAGCAGCAACGCTCAGACTGCCGATGCAGATAAAAAAGAACAGGAGAACCATGCCGACGATCAGCAGATTGCGTTTGCTCTGATTCTCAGAATCCATACAGTATCTCCATCTGTAACCAGCAATACATCAGCGACCCCTGGGATTTCACGGCAGGCTAGCGGCCGGCATCGACCAGACCGACACCGAGCAGGCTAGGGTGTCACTTACAGCTAGAAGCAGCCGCTCTCCCTGCATGGCTGTGGCCAGGCCTGTGGGTTTGGCGAATTGCTCGGCCTGGAACTGCCCGGCCGCTGTCCCGTCCGCACGGAAATAGAGGACCTTCCGCTGCTCTGGGTCGGTTAAAAAGAAGCTGCTATCTAGCAGGCCGGCGAAGTGAGGTGCATCGAACGTATTGGCCCGTGCTGTGGCCCTCTGCCCCTGGCCCGTATCCAGCCGCCATAATTGGCCTTCATCCGGGCTGATAGCCCAGATAGCTCCATTGGGCAGGGCTAACACATCGGACGGCTGCTCCAATTGTGTGTCCGGCCCACCGAACTGTTGTACAACCCGTCCATCTGCCAACACTACGACCCGGTTCCCGCCTGTATCCGCTACGAATAACTGGCCGCCGATGTCCACGCCCATCCCCCGGGGTCGATAGAAGGTGGTATCCGTGACATCAATCGGCAGCAGCCCGGACGGGTCCAGCCGCCAGATCCGCTGCGCGATCGCATCTAGGAGGAAGACTTCGCCTAGGACATTGACATCTAAGTCGAACGGCTCCTCGAATTCCGCGCTCGTGATCTCCTCCAGCAGCGCGCCATCGGTCAGGCTGCGTACCACCACCCGCCGGTTGCCGACATCGGCGATATACACAGTGTCGGCCTCGGGCACGATAGAGATCCCTTTGGGAGCGGAGAAGGCGTCGGCTCCACTGCCACATACCCCTAGCTGCCACTCCAATTCCAAGGGAAGCTCCGGCAGCCCGGTCGGCAGTTCAGCCGACGAAGGGTCCGTGAAATTCTCCTGGCCCGCAGCCATCTCTGGCGCAGAGATATCCACGACGGGAATTGCCAAGGACGAAGTATCGGCTGAGGGCAGCAATGGCAGGAAATATTGGGGTGGAATCGGCGCGACAGCTGTGCCGGGGGCCTGCCATACCAGATTGATGGGTGTTTCCTCCTCTGCAGCGAGGAAACGAAGTTCAAAATCATGCCAGCCCTGGCTGAGAGGGATCGCCCCACTTGTGCCTTCCACAGCACGCCCAGTACGGACTACATCAATGCCATTGACCCGCAATAGAGCCGATGCCAAGGGGGCGGGACAATCCCGCCCAAAGCGGCTGCATTGTCCGCTCCCTAGATCGAAAGCATACTGGCCTTGTACTGGTGCGGCCAACTTTCCCTGCCAGATGACGCCCACAGCATCCCTGGGCAGGTTACCGGCATGCAGCAAGGGCTCCCGGCGTTCGGCCAGAAGCGGCTGTCTCTCCAGTGAATTGAGAGTCGTCTCACCTTCTGCGCTGTAATAGGAGGCCAGCAGGCCGCTTTCCAGAGGGAAGGTGTACAGGGCCTGTCGGGGGATCGGCTCCAACTTACCAGCGGGCCGCTGCCACATGAGGCCGAAATCAGTACTATCCGTGCCGCTGGTATATGTGACCGCTATGGGCATAACGCCCTGCCGCAATCTGATTATATTGGATGTAACACCGTTGGCACTGTCCAGCAATATCTGCTGCTCCGCTTCCAAGCCGATTGCCACCGCTGAGTGCGCGCCCGGCCCGATCTCCATCTGAAAGCCATATATACCACTTTCCGGCGCGTAGAGCAGTCCTTGGCCGCTCAGGTGAAACGGTGCCTGCATGGGCGGGTCTGTCTGCCAATGGAAAAGCAGGGGGCCTTCATTGCGGTTGAAGACCGCCTGGGAGCGGATATCTTCCGGATTAGGGTCGGCCGGCTGCTCGCCTTCAAAGTAGGCGAAAGGCAGCCCTTGCAGCGCGACGATCTGCTCACGACTGAGCGGAAAACGCCAGCCGACGATGGCATTCTCTTCGTCCAGCAGTGGCTCAACAACAGCACCCGAATACAGTTGGCGTAAAAGGGCGAACAGGTCTAAATACGCTAGCGGGACTACGTACTCCACGCCCGCGTCCAATTGGGGATTGAAGGGGGCATCGGCCCAGGGTAGATGGTTTACGGGATCCAGGGCGATAATATGCCGGGCAAAAGGCAGCACACCCCCCGCGGCCAGGCGGGTGGTCGGATGGTTCAGAACCGCAGCAGGGACGATAATAAGCGTGCTTTCCTCGCCACCATTGTCCACAGAAATCTGGAACTGTTCATGCAGATAGCGACCGATGACGCTGCGGGCAGTGGTCTGGCCAGGGGCCGCAGGCTGGCTGTCGGCCGCGCGCACAGAGCCGAAACCGAGTAAGGCCACCAACAGAATAGACGCAGCAGCATAGCTAGTGACAGGGCGCAGGACCGGTCGCCATACATCAGCAAACATAGCAACGAATGGGGCCAGACCGATAACCGCCACTGGCAGCAGCAGCCCCAATAGGAGCGGCAGATGGGCCGGAGCGACCAACGTCAGCCATAAGATCAGCAGCACACCAATGAGGAGGGCCCGGCCCTCTGCCCAGAGCCGGCTGTAGCGCAGCAGATACACCAACCCCAACAGGGCCAGTAGGCCCGTTACAGGAGGCCATACATCCGCCTGGGTTAGCAACATGCGTAGGAACAGGCCGGCCTCTTCCCATCTCATCCCTGGCTCGCTTGCGCCATTGCTCCCAGGCAGGGACAAGGAAGTGGATGACAGGAGCAGCCGAGGCAACATGAGGACCCCAGCCAGCGGCCAAATGGATAGCCAACTCTGGCGACTTTGGGCCGCTGTCAGAATGAACCAGAGGAGCAGCAGGATCCCGGGCAGAAGGTCCGTACTGAGGAGTGCCAGGCCGCCGAGCAGGCCGGCGACGATGTCCCAGCGGGAATCATTCTGTTGCGTGGCCTTAGCCCACGCCCACAGATGCAAGAGCAGGAGCAGGATCAGAAGTACATTCGGATCTGCACCGAAGCTGATGTCCATATGCCAAGTGGCAAAGACCAGCAACAGGGAAGCGACCGTAGCGGTTGCCCGGCCGACTAGGCGAACGGTTGCTAGGTAGAGGGCCGGCACAGTGAGGATACCCAACAGCAGCCCCAACAGCAGCAGGCTCTCTAAATCCGCGCCGAATAGGCCGAAAAAAAGGGCTGTCAACAGGGTGAAAAGCGGTGCAGGGTCCATCAGCAGGCTGGCGAAATCGTCGGTACGCAGGAGTTCCTGGGCACGCAGGCCGGCCGCGCACCCACTCTCTAGGCAGCTGCCCAGGCCCCAACGATTCCAGATGAACAGCCGCATCAGGGCGAAGAGGAGGACAAGTCCAAAGGCGATGTGGGAACCATCGACCTCTCCGATAAAGGACTTCCCGCTTCTCACCCCTCGCCACAGGCCAGCCGGCGCGGCCCCGGCAAAAAGCAGCAGGCCAATGAGCAGAATCAGACCGCCATCTCGCAGAGCAACGCTGACAGTCGGTTCGGCAGCCCGCAGGAGCGACTGTCCCCAATAGGCGATGAAAAGTGCAGTAAAGAGACGAACGAGACGATACATTACAGAACACCTGTGGTCTGTGGCTCGTGGCCAGTAACTGTTATTACTGGCCACTGCAATTCAGGGTTTGGGTTCCAAGACTCGATGCTCCAGGCCGGGGGCAATTGTCCGTTCAGTAGCATGCCAACTGATCGGTGGCGGTTTTGATGCTTCGAAATTGCGAAAAATTCGGCTCAACAGGGCAATCGCAACGCTCACGTAGACGATACTGCCGAGGAACCAGATCATCCCCCCGCTGATCATCTGATCCTGCAAGACCGTCAGGCCCGGAGTTGTCGGCTGGCTGCCATAAAAATCGTAGGCTGGCGTTTTGCGGAAGGCCAGAGTCATACCCGTCACCATATTCGGCACTTCGCCCCCCACAATGATGTAAACAAAGCCCAGCCCCGCAGGCATCACTGGGTGCAGCCGAGGGCCGGTCCCCAACGGATGCCACCAGAAAAGCATAGATGTACCCCACAACCCCCACAGACCAACGTAATAGAACAGCGGACGAGCCAGCAACCAGTTGGCAATCTCCGGTTCATGCCAGAACAGAAAGAAGACGAATGTCAACAACCAGACAACGAACGGATATGTCGCTCTGCGAATGAAGCGGCCTGTCCATGTAGACCTTTTGAGGATGGACACTGTCCGCCGGCGGAAAGAAGCCGGTAGGCCGCGTAGGATAATATGAAGCGGACAGGCCAGCCACAGAAGAGGGGGGGCGAGCAGCCCGACCAGAAGCTGTTGCGCGGCCCGTCCCATGAGGTACTCCTGCTGCAGGGCCACGACCGGCGAAAGGAAGGCAAGCACCAGAGCCAATAAGCCTGCGGCAAAACTGAACAAGCGCCCAACAGTTGCTAACGCCCCACGGGTGCGCCGTAGCCGCAACCATCCCCATACATACAGGGCACTCATGCCCAGCAGCAGCAACATTGACCCAAGATGAAACGTCCCGTTGATTTGGCCTGTCAACGGAACTTCCCATGCAATGGCACTACGTGATGTGTGCATCACTTCAAACATCCAGATTGGAACCAGATCCATGTATACAAGCATAGCCGCGCCGCTACGATTTGCCAAACCAAGGGCAGCAGGGCAGGGTTTACAGCCTTGCTTCTTGGCATATTGGCGTTCCTGCTGTAGGCTGTCCTTCATTACAACAGCCCAGAAAGCGAGAGACAATGCACATCTACCAAACCATCCTCCTCGTTGTTCGGCAGATCCCACGGGGGCGGGTGGCAACATACGGCCAGATCGCGTGGATCGTGGGGGCGGCATCGCCGCGCATGACCGGTTACGCGTTGGGCGGCCTGCCATCAGACACAGACATCCCCTGGCAGCGGGTGGTCAACAGCCAAGGAGGCATCAGCCCCCGGGGGGATCCTCTGGCCACGGACCGCCAACGAAAGCGGTTGGAGGCCGAGGGCATCGAATTTCTGCCCGACAGCCGCATCGATCTAGGCCGCTTTGGCTGGGACGGACCAGACCCGGATTGGCTGGAAATGCACGGGTTAAGCACGGACAATTTTGTCCAACGCATTCCATAACATGCAAGATCTCCCTGCCAACTCTGCCCTGGCGCAATCCCCGCAACACCCTGCCCACTAAGCACAAGTCACTGTGGGGCGGCGTTGTTTCGTTATTTGATGGGTGAACGCCTCGCCCACAACCCGCAGATCTGCATTATCAAACCCGCCGAGCAGTGCAAAGGTGCCTACGTATACCGCCCAGCCGGGCAGAACTGCCAACCATACACTGATCCCAGCAGTGGACAGGCCGTACAGGAGGGCCCCCATAGCCATGACCGACACGGCCGGCCGCCAGATCAGATCCAGCCAGGGCACTAGCCCCACATGCCGTCGAACACTCCAACAGAAAGGGATCAGCAGACTGAATTCACTGAGAATCGTCACAATGGCCGCGCCGATGTAATCAAATACTGGGATAACCAGGAGATTGCCAGTTAGGTTAAAGGCAACGCCGAAAATGAATGCCTTTGTCAGATAACGCTGTTGGTTGACTGCAATCAGCACATATTGGGTCACGCTGTTGACAAAGCCAACCGGTATACTCCAGATGAGCACCTGCAGGGCCAAGGCGGCCCCGCCCCGATAGCTGAGAGTGCTGCCGAGGACGGAGACGGTATCCGGCACGTTCAGGAACTCCACACCGCCGAGAATGTAGATCAACGGCTCGGCCAGCACAGTGATCGTCATAGCCAAGGGCAGGCTGGCCAGCAGGAGCAGACGTACGCTGAGGATGTACGACCGTAGCAGCCCAGAATCATGCGGGGAAAACTGCCGCGCGTAGCGACTCATCAGCGGAAATACAGCTAAGGTGAACGTGCTGGGGATGATATTCAAGCCATCCAGATATTTGAGGGAGGCACTGTACAGCCCCACACTGAATGCCCCGGCCAAAGGGCGCAAAATCCAGATGTCAATGCGCCAGAAGATCGTGGCCAGCAGGTGGTTGATCATCAGCGGACCGCTCGTACCGATCATCCACTTCTGCAGAGGCCAGTCCCATTTCCATTCGGGTTGGAAGAGGACCGAGCGCACCAACCAGGCCAGCCACAGCAGCTGGACGAAATTTACCAACAGAGCGACCCATGCCAGCCCGATAATCCCCCAGCCTAGCAACAACACAAGCGCGCCCAACGTAACCTTTAGCAAGACCATGGCACTGCCGAGGCTGGCAGGATACTCCATCTTTTCAAAGGCATAGAAAAGATTGCTGAAGGCATCAGCCCAGTTGGCGACGAGCATCACCAGGGCAAACACAGCCATAGCCTGCAGCTCCTCCCACCCTATGCTCCCTCTGAACCAGTAGCCGCCCATCACCGCCCCCAGCACGATCAGGCTTCCCGCCCACAGGAGAGTACGTAAGGCCAGTACATTCGTCAGATAGCGGCTGGCCTTGCCCTTGTCTGCAGCCACATCCCGAGTGAGGAGTGTCCCCAAGCCATAGCGACTGAAGATCTCAAAGAAGCCGTACACTGCCACAACGAAGGCATATTTGCCGTTCCCCTCAGGCCCCAACAGACGTAAATACAACATGGCAAAGGAGAAATCAATGGCTTTGTTGGCCAGATTGAGGCCCATGGGCACCAGCGAATTCTTGGCAACGGTCCGCACTTCGCCGGCCATCAATTCCGGGCGATAGTAGCGTCCCCAGCCCCACCACAAGAGCAGCAACAGACTCGTCATCACCGCTAGGAAGCTGATATAGAGGCCCAGTTTCAAACTCATGGGGCTATAGGTGAAGCGCACGGTCCATTGGCCACTTTGCGGTAGATAGACTGTGCGGAAGGCCCCATTGGCCCGCTGGATCTGCAGCTCTTTCTCCTGGCTTTCGTCGCCGCCAAAGGGCCGTAAAAATGCCTTCCAGCCGGGGACATAGGCATCCGTGAGGACTAACCAGCCCCGGTCACTGAGATTGACATCCACAAAAACTTGGTTGGCCGTGTAGAGGCTAATGGACGTATCAGCGATCTGTGGGCTAGATGGAATGAGGGCATCTGCGCTGCCCGCCGGCTCCTCAATGAAGACCGTCTGGCGCAGGTCTGCCTCAAGGAGAGGCTGGGATTCTGCGGGCAGGACGACCGCCTCGCGCACGATGAATGCCCGCGGGAATGCTTCCCGATTCTCATAAACCCGCAGCGCGGCATCCTGGTAGATCTCCGGCCATGTGTCCAGATTGGGGACTACCAATTCGGTCAGAATATATTTGACACCGAGCAGGTCCAGCAGAGGGTTTTCCAACACAGCCAAGGGAGTGCCGCCAATGGCGTACAGGGGTGCAATGCGATTATAGAGCAGTTCACCACTCTGATCTGCAATGCGGTTCATCAAATTCACATACTGCTTCAGAATGATCGAATCATAGCCGCGGATGTCCTGCCAACCGTAGTACATACCCACATTGGCATTGAACGTTTTGGCTCCGGGCGGGTCAAAGGTCGTAAAGCGAAACGGGGCCCCCAGAGTTCCAGCAGCCGGGCCCTGCCCCATGTCCGCGGCTATGTTCTCTTTTTCATGGATGAACTGTACCAGCGGTGGGACGTTTTGCAGGGGGGAGAGGGTTGGGTCCGTGGCTGGGTTGAACGTGCCATGGACAGCATAGAGATCCAGCGCAAGAACCAGGACCACTAGGTACGGAGCCTGGGAAGCAAGAGGGGTTCTCCGTATCAGCAGCCACACCAGCATGCCGCTGGCAACAGCGACACTGCCAAAGCGCGCCAGGCCGACACTCTGGTACCCCCAAAACATGCGCCCATCAGCAAAGGCCGCCTGGGCCAGGTCGGAGCTATCAACCACCTGTTGGGCCAGGGCTATGAAGGGAGCGGGCACAAAATAACTGGCAACACACAGCAGCAGCGCGGCGAGGCCAGCACCAATGAATAGAAATGTAACCCCTATGACCGGCACCTGCAGTTTCCCTGGCCATTGGTGTTTCAACGAGAGCACCTGCTCCAACCCGATCCCACCCAGCATCGCGGTCGCCAGTGTGAAGGGAAAGACCCAACGGAAGGGGCTATGGAGCTGGTCCCAGCCAGGCAATCCGTAGAACAGCAGCGCGTAGAGGGGCGTACCAAAGGCGAACAGCAGGGAAAGCAAAGCAAGGGCGGCAAAGAGGAGCGTGCAAGTCCCATATGGTCTGTGGTCTGTGGCCTGATCACGGACTGCTACAGTTACTAGGGCCAGCGCGGCCAGCAGCCATGTACCGATTCCCAGGTAATTCCCGCCCTCAACATAGTTCTTGATGCCCCAGAAAATCGTGTTGTTCTCTTCGCCGAGGGCATTGACCAGTACCGGCTGCCAGCGCAAGTTCCACAGATCGAACCAGTGATGATGGCTGGGATTGCCGAAGATATCCGGCAGGACAAAGGTCAGGACATGTCGGTTCGGCCAGGCCCAGCCCACGACTTGTTCGTAGGAGGCGGAGCCTTCACGAAAATTCTGCTGCACCAGTTCAAATAGAGGCAGGAGTTGCACAGCACCAGAGGCAATGCCCAGAAGGGCAAGGAGCAGGATCCAGCCGCCACTCTTAAGCAGAGACAAAAGAGCAACGCGCCCACTTCCTATGCGCTGCCAGGCCACCAACAGCCGTGCTGCCGTATAGATACCCGCCACCAGCAGCGTATAGTAGAGAAATTCCGCATGGCCGGCCAGGACGACCAGGCCGATGACGGCTGTGCCGGCAACCACATAGGGGACCGGGCGGAAGCTGGCCTTACCCTTCTCTTCCTGTTTTTGGATCATGCGCTCTATGATCGCCAACAGCAGGGGCAGCCAGGCCGCGGCCGCGATAACCATTGTGAAGACCACGCTGACGACCAGAAAGCCGCTGAACTGAAAGGCAACCCCACTGAAAAGGGCTGCCACAGGGCGCAGCTTCAACACCCGCCCGAGTTGATAGGCATTCAGGCCGGCAATCGCCAATTGTATGGCAGTAAACCAGCCATAGGCCGCTTCCATCGGCAGAAGATAGAACAAGATGCTCAGGATATACAGGACGCTCGCCTGGCCAGCGGCGAAGAAGGGCGTGCCCGTGAAGAGCTGTGGATTCCACAGAGGCAACTCTCCTTGCCCCAGGGTCCGGCGTATATGTAGCTTCCAGACAGCGTTTTCCAAGACGAGATCACTCAGTAACCCGTTGTGCGGGACGATCCCTGTCTGGAGTGAGCGCCATGGTTCGGACTGGTAGAGATTATCATACGGAAGCAATGTTTGACCGCCAAACAGGACCGGAGCGAACCAGAAAAGGGGAAGGACAAGTAAGAGGAGAAGAGCAAACAGATCTGTCCGGAATCGTCGTAAACGGTGTATGCTGGCAGTCAACAGGGAGAAGTCCATACGGCTCATTTCACTGTCTGAATGAAGACGCTACATTGTAGCATGACCATTGTGGATACCCTAACTGTAGACAGCCGCTGCGTAGAAATGAACGTTTTGTTTGTGCCTGCATGAATTATTGCCAATCCGTCATAAAATCGCTATACTGATGGCATAAACGTAGCGATACCCAACGGCAGTCACATGCCACCACTAGAAAATTTCCCATGACAGGAACCAGGCTACCCTTCACAAATGCAATTCTGTCTATACAGAGCAACGACCTCGCTAGAAATGGGGCACACCAAAAGACCCATGTACACATCTCTGGCCCCAGAAGAGGCTCTCTTATTTTGCTCTTTCTCAGCCTCCTTCTGCTCACTGGCTGTATTGCCGACTCGTCTATCGTGGATGAAGTCATGCCCGTGGCCACGGTAGAACGGGACCTCTATCTGCCGGGGATCGAACCCTTGGCCCAAGCCACCAGCACCACACTCAGCGACGAATCGGAACCACCCACTGTCACTGTCCAGAACCGCAGCGTCAATATCCGCAGTGGCCCTGGCCTTGATTTTCAGGTAGTGGCTGGGGCAGTGAATGGGGATTCCTTCACCACCAGTGGCAAGACGGAAGATGGTTGGTGGCATATCTGCTGTCTGGTCGGGCCCAGCGACACACTTGATAAGCCGACCCAAAAGGCATGGATCTCGGCCCGGACCGTGAGGCCCGGTGAGATGGCCGCGGCTCTGCCTACGCTGACCCCTTTGTTCCCCGAAGACCTGACAGCCTCCTGGGATGTCGAATACGAATGTAGGTCTGAGCGTTGTGCTGTGAACGCATGTACGGCCAGGGCCAATGCGGCCGTACACAGCAGCCGGGACCTACGCTGGTTAGAAATTAACCGCTCTGTCACCTGGGATGAGACCTGTGGGGAAAATTCCACTTGGCTCCATCAGGTAGATCGCATTGAAGGCACAGAACGCTACCAAAACAGCACCGGTCTGTTCTGGTTCAACTATTGGGTGGGGGCTCGGCCTGGGGCTGTGAATGCGCGCTTCCGCTTGGACAGCGGCGAGGCGGTCGAAGTGTGGTGCAGCGATGAGCAGGGGGCGGAAGTCGAAGAGGAAAGCGGCTGGACAACGGTGTACACAGGCGTAACCTGCCACGACATACGCACAGGCATGCTGCTGTCTATGCAGTATACCAAGCGTTGGCTCTTTACAGGCGAATTTGAGGGTGAGCGCTACGAACGGGCCTACTTCGGCGATTTTGAAATCTACAAGGTGAAGTTGGACAGCACAAATGCCCTCCTCGCGACCAGCAGCGAAAGCACAACCGATTCCAACACCAGGGCCGACGACGCGCAGGAGGAATAAGGCTTGCGATCATTGCGGTTCTGCTAGCGGTACCAGCCCTCCACCTGCCCCCTCCTCTGATCATTTCGTTGTACCCCCTACTGCACATAGAACGGGGCCGGCCCTTCTCCAGCCCAAGAAGATGAACATGAATATTGTCGATCTCATTACCAAAAAACGAGATGGTGGCGCACACAGTGCCAATGAGTTGCACTTTCTGATGGACGGCATAGTCAAGGGCACGGTCCCCGATTATCAGATGGCCGCCTGGGCCATGGCCATCTACTTTCAAGGGATGACGCCGGCCGAGGCCAGGGATTTTACCCTAGCCATGGTAGCCAGCGGAGAGACCTTGGCCTTACGAGAGGCACTAGCAGCGAATAGGCTGATTGTGGACAAACACTCCAGCGGCGGTGTGGGTGACAAAACCACCTTGGTTGTTGGGCCGCTTGTCGCTGCCTGTGGCCTGCCTGTAGGCAAAATGAGCGGCCGGGGCCTGAGTTTTTGCGGTGGGACCATCGACAAACTGGAAGGTATCCCCGGCTGGAGAGCAGAATTGAGCCTTGCTCAGTTCCGCCAACAGCTACGAGACGTCGGGCTGGTGGTGGCGGCCCAAACAGCCGAGTTAGCCCCCGCGGACAAAGTGCTCTACGCGCTGCGGGACGTGACCGGCACAGTCCCCAGTTTGCCTCTCATCGCCGGCAGCATCATGAGCAAAAAACTGGCTGCTGGGGCCGACGCCATCCTTCTGGACGTGAAGTGCGGTCAGGGTTCATTCATGACATCCTTGCCCCAAGCCCGAGAACTGGCCCAATTGATGGTATCTATCGGCAGCGGCGCAGGTCGGCGGATGGCAGCCCTGATCAGTGGGATGGAACAGCCCCTCGGTCGAGCGGTCGGCAACATCTTAGAAGTGTGGGAAGCGGTCGACACCCTACAGGGCCATGGGCCGCCAGACTTCCAGGCGTTTGTACAGGCGGTGGCAAGGGAAATGTTGCTGTTGGGCGGGGAATCGGCAGTTGACAAGGCCCAAGATCGAGTGCAGGCAGCCATTGATTCGGGTGCGGCCTTGGCCAAATTTATCGAATTTGTGGTAGCCCAAGGAGGGGATGCAGCCTGTATCACACAGGCCCGCGCGCTGGGCGCGCCCGTAGTCCTGGATGTCCTAGCAGAACGCAGCGGTTTTGTCAGCGCGCTCAATGCACAGGAGATCGGCCTCATTGTGGTAGGCCTAGGCGGGGGCCGGCAGAAGAAAGGTGACAGCATCGACCACAGGGTTGGCGTCGTCCTGGGGGCCAAAGTCGGCGCAGAAGTCCGGGCCGGCGATCTTCTCTGCACGCTCCATGCGGCCAACACAGATGCTGCCCAGGCTATCGCGCGCCTGCGGGCCGCCTATAGCTTCGCAGACGAACCGCCCCCTACCTTACCGCTCATTTTGGAGCGCATCACCAGCTAACGCCTTGCCATTCGGCGACAATTGCTTGATAGGTGTCTAGGGTACGTTCGGCGATGGCCTGCCAATTGTAAAAGCGCATCACCTTCCGCAGCCCTTCTTCTCGCATCGTTTGCGCGAGGGCCGAGTCGGAAAACAACTGCTCTACAGCCCAGACGATACTCTGGGGATCGTTCGCCAGTGTCGTCAGTCCTGTATGGCGATGCTCCACCACTTCGCTCAGGCCGCCGACATCGCTGACGATGATATTGCAGCCTGCGGCCATGGCCTCCAAGGCAACAATGCCGAACGGTTCGTAGAGGCTCGGAATGATGGCCGCATCCACGATATTATACAGACAGTTGCGGGTCTCTCCATCAATGAATCCCAGCAGTTCGACAATTTCCCCGATGCACAACTCATCCACCAATGTCTGCATCTGTTCGCTGTTTTTCCCAGCCACCAGCAAGCGCACATTCGGGTATTTTTCCTGGAGTAAGGGCATGGCCCGTAGCAGCACCTGTACGCCTTTTTCCGGGGTGATGCGCCCGACGAAAAACAGCAGTTTTTCTGCCTGAGGCGCGTATTTGTTCCGCAGATACTGCAAGCGTTCTGCGCGGCAGGCCTGGAGCGGTTCCACATCAACGCCATTGGGAATGACGCTGACTTTACACAAAGGCACATCGAAATACTCTTGTAGCTCACCCACCATAGAATTACTGCAGACGATAACCCGCCAAGCTTCATAGCAGGCCCGCCACTCCATCTGGTTGATCTGCTGGCTGTTCATGTTGGGAATGTGCGAACCATGTCGGCCCCGCTCGGTTGCATGCACCGTCAGCAGCAAGGGTACCTTCCAAGCATGCTTCAGTTCAATGCCGGCCGAGGCCACCAGCCAATCATGGATATGGACGAGGTGGTAGGGGGTCTGGCTATGCAGCTCTTGGGCTTTGGTCGCCAGATAGCGGTTGTTGTCGATCACCTGCGTAAACAGATTCAGCGGGTCCACCGCTGGGATCTCCAGCCGGTGGACCGTCACTGTCTCTGATAGTTTTTCCTGTTTCGGGGCATTGCCAGCGTGAGGGGTCAACAGATCCAGATGTACAGGCGGATCACTATCTGCGACCAAGGCTGCAAAAGCTGGCATAAGCTCTGCCACATGTTTGCCAATTCCACCAACTAAGTTGGGAGGATATTCCCAAGAGATTATGAGAACGCGCATTGTTCGATTGTTGATTGGATCGAGTGGGGTGGTAATTTGCAAGCCCAGTACGTGTATGGTGTTGCAAATACATTGATCACAAACATTCAGTTTATACCACAGGATCGATTTATGGAAAAGGAACAACCTCCTGCAATCGACTGGAGCCGTCTGTCTGGAGACTGAAAATCGCCAGGGAGCGGTGGGCCTGTACCCTGGCCGGCGAGCTCGGGGGGTGCTCCGTCCCCGGGATATGGGCCAAGGCTCGTTGTGTGGCTTGATAGATGGCATAGGCCGTAGGCGTGGCAGGGGTATGGCTGGAGGCCCATTCGCTGTATTGGCCAGCACTTTCATCCAGCAGGATCCCCCAATAGACGGGTGTGAGGGACATTCCTGTGCTTTGGCGTTGGGCCGCCAACAGCCGGAAAAAGAGCGGATCCCCACCGATGCTGGTTGTCCAAAAGGGAATGGAGGGGTCCTGCGCCCACAGACGGGCCAGGAAGGCGGCGCCGGCCATGGCATCGCCCAACCACAGGACGCCCTCCGCAGCCGTGACCGCTTCGTCACTGACCCGCACTTCTTTGTCGATTATCGCGGCCCAATCTTCTGGGGAGAGTGGGGGCCAGCCGGCATCTAGGCCGGCCAGGACGATGGCTTGGCGGTCGATCTGGGCCGTGAGGGCAGCCACCAGTGCTTGGGCCTCATCTGCGGAGGCGGGGGCTAGGGGCAGCAACCACAGGACATCGGTTGCGGCCATAATATCGGCAACGGCCGCGGCCTGCCGGGGTTGCAGAGGGCCGACAACAGCCGCCACATTGCCATCCTGTAGCAATTTCTGCGCCGCGCGGCGGGCCTGTTGTGGATCCGCGGATGTGTTCAGAGCGAGGGGAAGCACCTCCACACCAGGGAGGGGGTGCTCGCTTAGGGCAGCACCCATGGCCGCTAGGGCTTCGTACCCGCTATGCCGATGTCGCCCTTCAAAGGGGGCCAGCAGGCCGATCTTCACAACTGGCCGCATGGCTGTACAGGCAGCCAGCATACAGACAAGACATACGGAGGCCAGGAGGCCAGGGAAACAGGCCTTTGTTTCTCTGGGCCAGCGCGCCCTTGCCGTACATTCAGGTTGTTTAGGGAGTATACCCATAGATCCCTAAATTCTGTTCATGCTCGGCCAGGGTCTGTGCGAAGGCATGCCGCCCCTCGTCGCCGGTCGCTAAGAAGAAGCAGTAGGGCGTCTGGGTCGGGTTTCGGGTGGCTTCAATGGCATGCAGGCCTGGGCTGGAAATGGGGCCGGGCGGCAGTCCTTCGTGCAGGTAGGTATTGTAGGGACTCCGTACCTGTGCATACTCTTCAATCCTCTGGGGTTTCCACCACCAGTTGCCGGTTGTGCCCCGGGTATATTGCACCGTCGGGTCGGCCTGTAAGTAGCGGCCATCCACATCAGGGCAGCTACCGTTGAGCCGGTTGAGATAGACACCAGCGATCAGGGGGCGTTCATCGGCCTGCACAGCTTCCCGTTCCACAATCGAGGCCAGGGTAATCAGGTCTCTCCCGCTCAGGCCGCTACTCCCTCCGATCAAGCCCTCCCGGCCTACTCGATTCTCAAAATTGCCGAGGAAGGAAGCCAGCACCACTTCCGGCGTACTTACATTGACCGGAAAGCGATACGTGTCGGGGAAAAGATAACCTTCCAGAGAGGCTCCTTGGGGCAGATTTTGGAGGAAATCGTACTCAGAGAAGATATGCAGGCTGTGGGGCTGTCGTATGGCTGTCAGAAAACGTTCGGCATCGATCACGAAATTGGCAGCCAGTCGCTCTGCGACCTCCTCGGCCCGGAAACCTTCGGGGATCGTCACCAGCACCTCTTCAAAGCGGGCTTGCTGCAAGGCATCGGCGATCTCCGGCATGGTCATCGACTCAGCCAGCATAAAGCTGCCGGCTTCAAGGCGGCGGTCCAGGCCGCTCACCCGCAGGTACAGATTGAACAGGTCCCCATCATGGATGAAACCGGCTGCGGCCAGGCGGGCGGCAATGAAACGGGCCGGCTCGCCTGGGTTAATGGTAAAGGGCCGGGGCCGGGGATCATCGCCTGCGGGAATCAACAGTTGTTCTTCCCGGAGCCGTAGATTCAGGGCTAGGATCTGGGCTTCAATATTCTCCGGTGTCAGCGCGCCCTCGCCAGCATCAGGGGCGATCAGCGCAGCCGACTGCTCCTCAACCGCCAAAAACTGTTCGGTCAGGTGTGCATCGGCCACGCTCCAGACGCTCCACAGTACGAACAGGACCAGTGCCAAAACACCGACCCGGATGAGATTTGAAAAAAGGGATGGACGAGGGGAGAATCTCGCTTGTACGCTGCGCTTGTTAGCCCGTAGGCGGCTGCGGGCCTGAGAAAGTTGTGATTTGGAGCGTAGCATTGAGCCTTGGTACATATGCGCCCCTACAGCAGCCCCTTGAGACCCAGCAGTGCTTCCGCAAGCTCTCTGCCCTTAGCCTCAATTGCCGTGATGATCGCTTCAGGGGTGCGGCTGTCAACCGCCATGATCTTGTTGGGGTTGACAGCCTTCAGATCGTAGTTCTTGGCCTCAAGTTCAGCCCTCGGCACAGTCCAACTGTGTTCGCTCGTTTCGCGAGCAGGCAGAAGCCTGAAGAAATCATGGAAATCAACGAGGGTTAGAGGCTTGCGCTTGGTTACTTTCACATGGGAAAGGTCGTAATACCAGACGCTTTCGGTGGGCCGTCCTCTGGTGAAAAACAGCAGATTGGTCTTAACGCCAGCACCGGCCTGGGTAAAGACACCAGCGGGCAGGCTGACCACACACCACAGGTCGCACTCGTCCAGTAGCTTGCGCTTGGTCTGGACGAAGGCATTTTCATTTGTTCTGAACAGCATCCCTTCGTCCAAGACGATGCCGGCCTTGCCGCCCGGCTTGAGGCTGTCGATCACTTCCTGCAGGAACAGAACCGAAGTGGCTGAGGTCTTATACGCGTAGCGGGTCCTGGCATCAGCCCCCTCGCGGCCACCAAATGGCGGATTCGTGAGGATGACATCAAACAGTGCTGGCACGTCCTGAAACAGCCCACCATAGATCTCGTTCCGGGTCAGGGTGTTGCCATGCCAGATGTTGGGCTGGTCAATGCCGTGCAGTACAAGGTTGGCCAGCGCGATAGGGTAGATAGAGTTCTCTTTCTCGCGTCCATAGAAGGTATCTACGCGCAATCTTTCTAGCTGCTCGCCTGTCATGGCATCACCGAGCTGGGTTTTCATGTACTCGTAGGACTGGGCCAGGAACCCCCCTGTGCCACAGGAAGGATCATAGACCGTCTCGTTGACCTGAGGGGCGATGGCCTCAATCATCACCCGGATCACCTCCCTGGGCGTGAAGAACTGCCCACCATCGTTGTTCTTCTCCCCCATTCTGAGCAGCAGCCCCTCATATGCTTGGGACAGAGGAAAGACATGAGTGGCGTCTATGGCCTCATGGCGGATTTCATGGACCCTGTCCAGTACGTCCAGAAAGTTCCTTTCCGTGTCAATGCGTACCTCTTCGACAGCCTCCATGATCTGGCTGATGACCTTCTGCCGGGGTGTAGCACTTGGCCTGTCCTTCAGGCTATGTAGGTAGGGGATGAGTTCGCTGTTGACGAAGGCGAAGACAGTGCCGAGCGCGCCATTTTGCAGTTCTACACGCTTGCTCCCTTGGGGGGCTGCCCAATCCTGCCACCTGTAGGGCGGGCCGAGGGATGGGGTGAATGACGCGCCGACTACGGCCGCTTCCTCAGCTTCCACTGTCTCCTGTTCGTCTAGGAACCTGAGAAAGAGGATCCAGGTCAGTTCAGGGATGTACTGGAGGGCTGACGCGCAGTTGGAACGCCGCATGATATCGCAGATCGCATAGATTTTGGCGTCAACCGAAGATTGAGAGGACAGAGTTGTCACTGGGGTTCTCCTGATAGGAACACGGTATGCAGCGCCCATCCGGACACAGTATCGCCATTTTCACAGGTATGCTTCACGTTTGACAATCATATCACAAGCTGCGGTTTGTAACCATTTCTGTCGGGTTGAGTTCTGCGGCAATGCGGTCGAGTTTCTCGCGTACCTCCGGATGGATCTCGGCCGCCCTCATCTTCGCGGCCAGCAAGTAGAGATCCCTCTTGGGCATAGGGATGTTGATCGTTTCTAGCAGCGGGATGAGGAACTCATGGCTGGCTTTGACGCGCACGAGCGCGACATGATCGCCGAAGAGGTCGGTGCCTGGGGGCACATGCTTCCAGAACTCATCGTCTACCAATGGGGAATCTAGCAGCCGTTTGATGACATGGGGCAGCAAGAGGTAGTTCTCGATCTCGTAACGCTGCCAGCGCAGGACGACTAGTCCCTCCCGGGTCATCTCTTCGTCCGGCTCGTCGCGGTTGTCCCCATCAAGCAGGCAGACAGCGCGTATATGGGGAAAGGCCGCTCTCAGTGCGAATAGGTGCGCTTTGGCCTCGCGCAGGCTCCTACCGCCAAGCCAGTACACAAAGGGACGTGCGAAAAAGTGCTGCGCGGGATGGTCGAGGATGCGCGCCCATGTGGCCAAGATCCGCTCATCTGTCTCGCTTTCCACATAGAGAACGGACCCGACTTCCTGCCCCAGAAGGAGATCTGTGGTGGTCACACACTTGAGGGCCTCCCGGAGTCGGTCGCGCTCTGCTTCGCTGGCAAGGGCCCGGGGGATATCGCTGAAGAACCCAAGCACCCGGGCCGGCTCTGTGGCATCTAGGAGCACCTCGGAATGGGTGGCCAGGATCAGCTGCCCATTGCGCTCGCCAGCCACCTTGCGGACCAAGTCGTACACCTGCTTTTGCAGGATCACGTGCTGGTGCGCGTCAGGTTCATCCAGGAGGATCACAGTGGCCGGCCGCGCGTAGAGAAAAGCCAGCAGGAGGAGCACCTGTAGCGTTCCACTGCCGGCGTTGGCGAGGTCCAGGGGCCGGTCATGGCCCGGCTGTCGGTATTCGCACAGGATATAGGGTTGGGCTGGCGAGTAGGAGGGGGGCAGTAACTGGATCTGGAAGAGGTCATGGACGTGCTCGGCCAGGGCCTGCCAGTCCTGGGGCATGTTGCGCGCGATCTCCCACAGGAGATTACGTAGGATTTCGCCTGGCCGCCCTTGGCCAACGAGCAGGTCCTGCATGCCCCGATCTCGCCGGGGTTCGTCACGTTCAATACCCAATAAGGGCGGAACATGGACGATAGTAAGGTTCTTGGCTGCGGCAGGCGGGAACGCGCGCAGGGCATGGCTGTCAAGGTTCTTGGCAGCCCGGGGGCGTACATAGGCCATCTCAGGGTGGGCGTACTGGAACTCAAGCCCGCAGGTCCAGGATGTCCCGTTTTCCTTTCCTTCCACAATGATCTCGATCAGCCGTGGGGTGCCGGGTTTCCCCCCATCCCCAGAAAGCCGCCGGCCCTCCCATAAGAGGTTCATCTCGCGCAGAGGCACGGCCGTGAAATCGGCGCGGGTGATGCCAACGCCTGTGCGTCTGACGGCCTGACCGCCGCGTTCCGTGACCCAACGTTCAAGCCCCAGTTTCCAGGTTGCGATCCCTTGTAGCAAGGTAGATTTCCCGGCGTTGTTGGGGCCGGCCAGGACGACCGAATCCGCGAGGGCAAATGTCTGAGCGCGGAAACGCTTGAAATTCTTGATGGTCACCCGTTCAATCATGGTAGCCTCAGCCCTGCAGGTATTCAGAATCTAGCAGTTCATGGTTTGGTCGCGCGAAAGCCAATGACCGGGGGACGAGCCATAAAGTCATGCCAAAAGGGATCATGCTGTTGGGATGGGTGCAGAAGGGGGCCGACCCATTGAAACGCAGAGAAGCCAGCTTCCTGAAAGGCCCATTGATAGGTCTCGGCTTTGAGATAGAAGTTGTTGAAGGAAAACTGGGTGCCATCTTCATTGGTCATGGTATAGACGATAGGGTCGCCCTCTTGTGGGTCCTTGGCGCTCTCTTTTGTCAGGCCATATTGAGCATAGGAGATGGTGCCCCGAGGGAGCATCTGCACATTGTCATTGCAGCCGACAAATCGTCCTCCCGCGCGGAGATGGTTGTAGGCCACCTGCACAAAGCGCAGGAGTTCCTCTTTGCTCTGGGCATAGTTCAACAGGTACATGGCGACTACAAGATCGACAGATGCAGACAGGGCCAGCTCTGCCACATTTTGATGCAGGTAGTGGCAGCCTACGGGCCGGAGGCGTTCTTCTTTTTGTGCCAATTGAATCATCTCTGCGGAAATATCAACGCCGGTGATTTTCGCAGCCCCGGCTTGTTTGATCTTGCGGGTGTAAAATCCCTCGCCGCAGGCTAGGTCGAGGACTGTTGCCCCTTGAATCTCGCCGAGGATGGCAAAGAGGGTGTATTCTTCAACATATTTGCGAAATGATAGCTGTTTGGAGTTTTTATAGGCTTCGGCAATCGAATCATATTCACTTTGTGGTTGGTTCATGGGTCAAGCTCCTTGGGCCGCGGGTTCGTAGGATTGGCGACGATGATCTCACAGTCCCCCGGCGAATGCCCGGCGGAGCAGAGCGGCCGGCAGCGCGTTGATCGCGTCCAATTGCTCACGCGCAGACATGCGGACCGTCTCTACATAGGCCATTTGCTCATTGAGGAGGGCGGCAATGCGCTTCTGTTCGGTAAGCGGCGGCAGACAAATCTCAAATTTTGACAGTTTGGTCTTTGACACTTCTTGAAATGTTGACCCTGAACCAAGTGCCTGTATAGCTTCAAGGTAGGTCAAGAGAGAAAAGTATAGAAACTCTGTATCAACATCCGCGCCCGGTACGAACGTTTTACAACCTTGATTCGTACATAATGGAACGCTAGCAATTCCCAAGTGACCGATTGGTGCTCTCGTTGACATGATTACTGCGCCTGCCGGAATCAGCTTGGTTGAACAGCTAGCGTAGCCTGTTTGGGTGATTGCCCTTTGGGATGAATGGATATATTTAGTCGTCAATTTCCCCATGTCTGTAGGCGTAATCCAAGTGATCGTACCGTTCCAGTATGCAGTTACATTTGTTTTCGGGGTAGAACCGGATACAATCTCGCACACATCGCCCAACTTCGCCCACTTCCAGCCGGCCGGAAGTGCATCACCATGAGCGGGGAACGCCTGACGCAGAAATGCCCCAGGCAAAGCTTGGGCCGCCTCCAGTATCTCCTCGGCGGCCTTGCGCGCCTTCTCTACATAAGCCATCTGCTGGTTGAGGATGCCGGCGATGCGCTGCTGTTCGGTAAGCGGAGGCAGGGGTAGACGAAATGATGAATACTGTTTCGCATTGATGTTTGTCAGTGTGCTCGTCTTTGAGTTGCTTACAATCCATTCCCGCCAAAGATCTGATTTGGAAACATAGAAGACGTACCCAGGAAGAGATTTAGCAGGGTCAATACGAAAACGAATTAGATAGCCCGCATATTGATAAGTACCGGGTAGATTTCCATGAAGATACGTGCGCCCTACTGACCCAGACCGTGCAATGAGTAGATCACCCGGTTCAAGAAATCGGTCCGGCTGGACTACAGATGGCGAAACAGGATCATCGGGCTTAAGTTCGCCCCTGTCTGTGAGATCAGTGATTCGTACATACCGAACCTTGCCATTGTAGGGAACTTTGCGAGCCACAGAACCATACTGCGGCTTGCCCAAAATTATCTCACCAAGTGCTGCCCACTTCCAGCCTTGTGGGAGCTTGTCAGTTTCAATGGTCATGCGTCAAACATCCGCGCGATACGAAGGGTCGGGGTTACTCAGGCCAAAGCTCATTTGCCGCTTCGTAACCTTTTTTGGTGACTTCAAAGTATGCACATCCGGTAAAGAATGTGCCTTCGATTTCGCTGCCTTTAATATATCCTCTCTTCTGAAGCTCCGTAAGGCCATCTTTCCAATAAGCGATTGTTCGAGCATCCGCATCCTCCGGGATCATATTTTTCATGCCTGCACGGATCTGTTCACCTCTCTGTTCACCTCCCACGACACGGGTATACTCGATCGGGGTCGGGCTATTACTGATGACAGCTTCCCTAAGAATCGCTTTCGCTTCATCCGAAAGTTCCGCCGCTGTTGATGTCTGCTGTGGCCCTGTAGTAATGCCTGTAATCCCCTCTCGCCAGTCAATGGGACCAGGCACAGGACCAGGCACAACAGGCAACGCACGAACAATTTCCCGTAAAGCCTCAAGATGTGACTTGGGGGTCTTGTAAACGTAAGGTGTCAAAAGGTCTGGTACTGACGCTCCCTCGCTATCTTTACCACCAAACTGCAAAGTGATAATTGCGAATTTATCCTCTTTCTTTCGTTTTTCTTGAGCCGCGTAATTTATTTCGGTCTCCAAAAAGCCCTCATCCTTGAACTTTGGCGTTATGAAGAATATGACAGCGCAAGAGTCCTTCATACCTTGTCTAAGGCCGCGCTCAAGTACAGTACCAGCCGGCATTGCCTCTTCGTCAAGCCATGGTTCATAGCCTAAAAGCTCCAAGGTTTCTTTGAAGTCGATCACCAAATCCTTGTCAACGCTTTTATGGCTTAGAAACACCCGTTTTGAATCGTTCATGGTCTTATCAACCTCCATATTGCAAATAATATAGCTTCTTCGCTACCTTGACCGAACAGGACTTTGAATCTCTGTTCGCAAGATGGACATTCCTGAGAAAGGAATCCGTCCGAGTCAGTAGGAAAGCTCACTTTCAATATGATACTCCTTTCAGTGCTTGAAAAACGCTACTCGTCAAACCTACTCCATGCACTTAGTATAATATCAATTCGTTATAGAGAGAAGTTTGAGCAAAGAGCGAACTTACTCCTCCTCTATGTCCCAGAATATCTCATCTAGGGCGATGCTGAAACCTGCCAGCATGGGCGAAGTCAAGGTCTCGCCTGCGCTGTATGTGTCCACCTCTTCAAAGTCGCCCTCATTCAACAGGAAGACAGTGATGGTCCGGGCATCCGGATCTACAATCCAGTACTCGTGTACGCCGTGTTGGGCATACAGCTCAGATTTGACGCTCCTATCACGTTCGGCTGTGGTAGGGGATAGAATCTCAACAACCAGGTCGGGCGCGCCTTGAATATTCTCACGAGTACGTATGTGTCTGCGTTCATTGGAGACAAACAATATGTCCGGCTGCACCACATCCGTATCCGACAGCACGACGTCAGTAGGGGCGGAAAGGACTGCTCCCAAACCTCTATCTTTCACAAATGTATGAAGTTGCGAGCCCAATTCCATCACAACCAGCTGGTGATCTGTAAGTGGGGCAGGTGCCATCACCAACTCTCCATGCAGCAGTTCATAGCGTTCGTCATCCGATGTCTCCAAGTAGTCGGCGTAGGTACGTTTCATCGTTGTGCTGATCATCTTTGTCTCTCCTTTGAAACAGTAACTTTCTTACTTCGCATGACAATGGCCGCCTCACCAGCCCCCGAATATCTCATCTAGGGCAATGCTGAAACCTGCCAGCATGGGCGAGGTCAAGGTCTCCCTTTCGCTGTACGTGTCCACCTCTTCAAATGCACCCTCATTCAACAGGAAGACCGTGATGGTACGGGCATCTGGGTCTACAATCCAGTACTCTTGTACGCCGTGTTGGGCATACAGCGCAGATTTAACGCTCCTGTCACGTTCGGCTGTGGTAGGGGATAGAATCTCAACAACTAGGTCGGGCGCGCCTTGAATGTTCTCACGAGTACGTATGTGTCTGCGCGCCTGGGAGACAAACAATATGTCCGGCTGCACCACATCCGTATCCGACAGCACGACGTCAGTGGGGGCGGAAAGGACTGCTCCCAAACCTCTATCTTTCACAAATGTATGAAGTTGCGATCCCAATTCCATCACAACCAGCTGGTGATCTGTAAGTGGGGCAGGTGCCATCACCAACTCTCCATGCAGCAGTTCATAGCGTTCGTCATCCGATGTCTCCAGGTAGTCGGCGTAGGTACGTTTCATCGTTGTGCTGATCATCTTTGTCTCTCCTTTGAAACAGTGACTCTCTCACTTCGCATGACAATGGCCTCACCAGTCCCCGAATATCTCATCTAGGGCAATGCTGAAACCTGCCAGCATGGGCGAAGTCAAGGTCTCGCCTTCGCTGTATGTGTCCACCTCTTCAAAGGCACCCTCATTCAACAGGAAGACCGTGATGGTCCTGGCATCCGGATCCACAATCCAGTACTCTTGTACGCCGTGTTGGGCATACAGATCAGATTTAACGGTCCTGTCACGTTCGGCTGTGGTAGGGGATAGAATCTCAACAACCAGGTCGGGCGCGCCTTGAATGTTCTCACGAGTACGTATGTGTCTGCGTTCATTGGAGACAAACAATATGTCCGGCTGCACCACATCCGTATCCGACAGCACGACGTCAGTAAGGGCGGAAAGGACTTTCCCCAAGTTGCGCTCTTTTACGAATGTTCCCATCTCAAGGATCAATGCGACCAGGACATATTGATGATATAGAAGCGGTGCCGGTGCCATCACCAACTCTCCATGCAGCAGTTCATAGCGTTCGTCATCCGATGTCTCCAAGTAGTCGGCGTAGGTACGTTTCATCGTTGTACTGATCATCTTTGTCTTTCCTTTGAAACAGTAACTTTCTCACTTCGCATGATAATGGCCTCACCAGCCCCCGAATATCTCATCTAGGGCGATGCTGAAACCTGCCAGCATGGGCGAAGTCAAGGTCTCGCCTTCGCTGTATGTGTCCACCTCTTCAAATGCACCTCCATTCAACAGGAAGACCGTGATGGTACGGGCATCTGGGTCTACAATCCAATACTCTTGCACTCCGTGTTGGGCATACAGCGCAGATTTGACGCTCCTATCGCGTTCGGCTGTAGCGGGAGATAGAATCTCAACAACCAGGTCGGGCGCGCCTTGAATATTCTCACGAGTACGTATATGTCTGCGCGCCTGGGAGACAAACAATATGTCCGGCTGCACCACATCCGTATCCGACAGTACAACGTCCGTGGGGGCCAACAAAACATTCCCCAAGTTGTGCTTCTTTATGAATGCTCGCATCTCGGAATATAGCCCACCTAGAATGTCTTGGTGATCTGTAAGCGGAGCCGGTGCCATCACCAACGCTCCATGCAGCAGTTCATAGCGTTCGTCATCTGATGTCTCCAAGTAGTCGGCGTAAGTATATTTAATCGCTGTGCTGATCATCTTTGTCTCTCCTTTGGCGAAGCGGAATGGCGTCACCACTGCCTAAATTTCCCCTCCAACTTGAAGGTGAAACCTGCCAGCTTGGGCGAAGTCAAGGTCTCGCCTTCGCTGTATGTGTCCACCTCTTCAAAGTCGCCCTCATTCAACAGGAAGACCGTTATAGTCCTGGCATCGGGGTCTACAATCCAATACTCGTGTACGCCGTGTTGGGCATACAGCTCAAACTTGACGATCTTATCGCGCTCGGCTGTGGCGGGGGACAGAATCTCAACAACCAGGTCGGGCGCGCCTTGAATATTGTCGGGGGTGATAATATGTGCGCGTTCATTGGAGACGAACAGCAGATCGGGCTGTACTACATTTGTATCGGACAGCACCACGTCGAACGGGGCACAATACACAGTCCCCAAGTTGCGCTCATCTACAAATGTTTCTACCTTGGCGACCAGTTTGATCAGGAAGTATTGATGTATCTCTCTCGGTGCCGGTGCCATCACCAACGCTCCATGCAGCAGTTCATAGCGTTCGTCATCCGATGTCTCCAGGTAATCGGCGTAAGTATGTTTCATCGCTGTGCTGATCATCTTTGTCTCTCCCTTGAAACAGTAACTTTCTCACTTCGCATGACAATGGCCTCACCAGTCCCCGAAAATCTCATCTAGGGCGATGCTGAAACCTGCTAGCATGGGCGAAGTCAAGGTCTCGCCTTCGCTGTATGTGTCCACCTCTTCAAATGCGCCCCCATTCAACAGGAAGACCGTGATGGTCCTGGCATCCGGGTCTACAATCCAGTACTCGTGTACGCCGTGTTGGGCATACAGCTCAGATTTAACGACCCTGTCACGTTCGGCTGTAGAGGGGGACAGGATTTCGACAACCAAATCGGGCGCGCCTTGAATGTTCTCAGGGGTGATAATATGTTGGCGCGCAGTGGAAACGAACAGCAGGTCCGGCTGCACCACGTTCTCGTCCGACAACACTACGTCGAACGGAGCGGAGTAAACCTTTCCCAACTTGTGCTTTTTTACAAATGCACCTATCGCAATGATCAGGTTGATCAGGACGTATTGATGTATCTCTCTCGGTGCTGGTGCCATCACCAACGCTCCATACAGCAGTTCATAGCGTTCGTCATCTGATGTCTTCAGGTAATCAGCGTAAGTATGTTTCATCGCTGTGCTGATCATCTTTATCTCTCCTTTGGCGAAGCGGAATGGCGTCACCACTGCCTAAATTTCCCCTCCAACTTGAAGGTGAAACCTGCCAGCTTGGGCGAGGTCAAGGTCTCGCCTTCGCTGTATGTGTCCACCTCTTCAAATGCGCCCTCATTCAATAAGAAGACAGTGATGCTCCTGGCATCCGGATCCACAATCCAGTACTCGTGTACGCCGTGTTCGGCATACAGCTCAAACTTGACGCTCCTATCACGTTCGGCTGTGGCGGGAGACAGGATTTCGACAACTAAATCGGGCGCACCTTGAATATTGTCGGGGGTGATAATATGTGCGCGTTCATTGGAAATGAACAGCAGATCGGGCTGTACTACGTTCAGGTCAGACAGCACAACATCAATGGGAGCACTATAAACCTCCCCCAAGTTGTGCTTTTTTACAAATGCACCTATCGCAATGATCAGGTTGATCAGGACGTATTGATGTATCTCTCTCGGTGCTGGTGCCATCACCAACTCTCCATGCAGCAGTTCATAGCGTTCGTCATCTGATATCTCCAAGTAATCGGCGTAGGTATGTTTGATCGCTGTGCTGATCATCTTTGTCTCTCCTTTGGTGAAGCGGAATGGCGTCACCACTGCCTAAATTTCCCCTCCAACTTGAAGGTGAAACCTGCCAGCATGGGCGAAGTCAAGGTCTCGCCTTCGCTGTATGTGTCCACCTCTTCAAATGCGCCCCCATCCAACAGGAAGACCGTGATGGTCCGGGCATCCGGATCCACAATCCAGTACTCTTGTACGCCGTGTTGGGCATACAGCTCAGATTTAACGATCCTGTCACGTTCGGCTGTGGCGGGGGATAAGATTTCGACAACCAAATCTGGCGCGCCTTGAATGTTGTCGGGGGTGATAATATGTGCGCGTTCATTGGAGACGAACAGCAGGTCCGGCTGCACCACGTTCGTATCTGACAGCACCACGTCGAATGGGGATAAATAGATGTAGCCCAAGTTGTGCTCATCTAGGAATACTCCCATATCAATGTGGAGCCTACCTAAGATAGATTGATGTATCTCTCTCGGTGCTGGTGCCATCACCAACTCTCCATGCAGCAGTTCATAGCGTTCGTCATCCGATGTCTCCAAGTAATCGGCGTAAGTATGTTTCATCGCCGTGCTGATCATCTTTGTCTCTCCTTTGGCGAAGCGGAATGGCGTCACCACTGCCTGAACTTTCCTTCTAGAGTGAAGGTGAAACCTGCCAGCATGGGCGAAGTCAGGGTCTCGCCTTCGCTGTACGTATCCACCTCTTCAAATTCGCCCTCATTCAACAGGAAGACCGTTATGGTCCTGGCATCTGGGTCTACAATCCAGTACTCGTGTACGCCGTGTTCGGCATACAGCTCAAATTTGACGCTCCTGTCACGTTCGGCTGTGGCGGGGGATAGAATCTCAACAACTAGGTCGGGCGCGCCTTGAATATTGTCGGGGGTGATAATATGTGCGCGTTCATTGGAAATGAACAGCAGATCGGGCTGTACTACGTTCAGGTCAGACAGCACAACATCAATGGGAGCACTATAAACCTCCCCCAAGTTGTGTTTTTTTACAAATGCACCTATCGCAATGATCAGGTTGATCAGGACGTATTGATGTATCTCTCTCGGTGCTGGTGCCATCACCAACGCTCCATGCAGCAGTTCATAGCGTTCGTCATCTGATGTCTCCAAGTAGTCGGCGTAAGTATGTTTGATCGCTGTGCTGATCATCTTTGTCTCTCCTTTGGCGAAGCGGAATGGCGTCACCACTGCCTGAACTTTCCCTCTAGCGTGAAGGTGAAACCTTCCAGCATGGGCGAGGTCAAGGTCTCGCCTTCGCTGTATGTGTCCACCTCTTCCAATTCGCCCTCATTCAATAGGAAGACCGTTATGGTCCTGGCATCCGGATCCACAATCCAGTACTCTTGTACGCCGTGTTGGGCATACAGCTCAAACTTGACGATCCTATCGCGCTCGGCTGTGGAGGGGGACAGGATTTCGACAACCAAATCGGGCGCGCCTTGAATATTGTCGGGGGTGATAATGTGTGCGCGTTCATTGGAGACGAACAGCAGATCGGGCTGCACCACGTTCTCGTCCGACAACACTACGTCGAATGGGGATAAATAGATGTAACCCAAATTATGCTCATCTAGGAAGGCGAGTATCTCAAAATGCAGTCTCCCCAAGATAGATTGATGTATCTCTCTCGGTGCTGGTGCCATCACCAACTCTCCATGCAGTAGTTCATAGCGTTCGTCATCCGATGTCTCCAGGTAATCGGCGTAGGTATGTTTCATCGCCGTGCTGATCATCTTTGTCTCTCCTTTGGCGAAGCGGAATGGCGTCACCACTGCCTGAACTTTCCCTCTAGCGTGAAGGTGAAACCTTCCAGCATGGGCGAGGTCAAGGTCTCGCCTTCGCTGTATGTGTCCACCTCTTCAAATTCGCCCCCATCCAACAGGAAGACCGTGATGGTCCGGGCATCGGGGTCTACAATCCAGTACTCTTGTACGCCGTGTTCGGCATACAGCTCAAATTTGACGCTCCTGTCACGTTCGGCTGTGGTGGGGGATAAGATTTCGACAACTAGATCAGGCGCGCCTTGAATGTTTTCAGGGGTGATAATATGTGCGCGTTCATTGGAAATGAACAGCAGATCGGGCTGCACTACGTTCAGGTCAGACAGCACAACATCAGTGGGAGCACTATAAACCTCCCCCAAGTTGCCTTCATTTACAAATATTGCTATCTCAATGTTCAAGTTGTTCAGGACGTACTGATGGTCGATAAGCGGTGCTGGTGCCATCACCAACTCTCCATGCAGTAGTTCATAGCGTTCGTCATCTGATGTCTTCAGGTAATCGGCGTAGGTATGTTTGATCGCTGTGCTGATCATAGCGTTCGTCATCTGATGTCTTCAGGTAATCGGCGTAGGTATGTTTGATCGCTGTGCTGATCATCTTTGTCTCTCCTCTGGCGGTTCTCGCTAGCTTTGATTGTCCATTATAGCACAAAAGTACTAAAACTGGCAACGCTTGGCAGATGGGATCCGGGATGCTTGATTCATGTATGCGAAATAGCTCTTTTCTACGCGGGTCTGTTTTTTAGGCGGCGAACATCCGTTTCTTGGTTTCAGAAAATATCTTTGGCGGGTCGCCGTAGTCTTTGAGGGCTTTCATGCCGCCGGCCCTCTCAACTTCCGCTGTGCGGAATATTTGGTGCTTCTCCAAGGTGTCCGTGCCGCCCTTGGAGAACTGGGAGGCGATGGCTTGGATGGTCTCGGCGGTGTGGGCGGGCATAGTATGGAGCCATGCTTGGTTCTTGTAGGTGAAAGCTTCTGCGCGGCCAGCCCTGGTCTTAGGGGCTTGGCCATATCCGATATCTGCCAACACATCATAGAGGTCGTAGTCGTCCATATCCGTCAGCCGCTGCAGGATGTACGGAGCCTTTCCTCTATCGGGCAGCCTGTTCATCATCTCCTGGCGGCGGGCTTGATCGACCCAGATTTCCCGGAACGTGTCCAGCGCGGGGATATCCATGACCAGCTTTGCCGCCAACTGTTCCTTGTACTGCTCTAAGGTAACCGGCACTGCTTCGCCCGCGTCGTTGCTGGTCATGATGTAAATGCCAGCATCGGCTATGTGAACATCAAGGCCATGGACGACGATTGCCTGTACACGCTCCCGGCTGTTTTCATCATCGGTCCCGCCCTCCTCCTTCTTGGGGGCGAATCTGGCCATGAACTCCTCGTGAAAGAGCTTGCTGGCATCTGTGTAATCATACACCCTGCACATCAACTTGTTCGTAGGTGGGTGCAGCCGCGTGCCCCGCCCTATCATCTGATAGAAGGCAATGGGCGACCTGACATAGCGGAAGAAGACGATATTGGCCACAGGTGGAAGATCAACGCCGGTGGTGAGCAGGTCAACGGTCACGGCGATGAAATGATGGCTGTTGCTTCCTCGGATTTCGGAGATATACTCGCTGCCGGCCGCGGCCGTACACTTGAACGCGTAATCTTGGACAGGGTTTTGACCCTGGGCCTGGCACCATTCCCTGTAGCGGTTATTCAGCTGGATGGCGACCTCGTCAGCATGCCGATCTGTGGCGCAGAAGATGATCGTCTTCTGCTCAGGGACGCCTGTCTTCAGTAGGTGTTCAAAGAGATCGCGGCACATCTCTGCCACACGTTCCGGTAGCATCAGGGCTCGTTCAATGCTGGGGGCTTCATACCTGTCGCGCAGCGTAGGCTCCGGCACGGTTGCCCCGGTCAGGGAGTCCTGAATTGTTCTGCCTTCCAGGTCATCTTGCCGCACACCTGTAATCTTCTCTGGCTCCTTGTAGTAGTTGAGGAAGATGCCCCTGCGGATGATCTCCATGGCCGCCAGGTAGCCATCCTCAATGCCCTGGCCGATGGAGTAATCGTACACTGGGTCGCCGAAGTACTTGATGTTGTTCGCGCTGATCTGGCTGTCCTGCTGAGCCTCGGGCGTGTCCTCTGTGTCGGCGAATTCCCTAGGGGTGGCTGTCAGGCCGATCTGTACGGCAGTGGCGTTGCGTTGGAGCACTTTTGACCATTTGCCCCAGGCTGAGCGATGGGCCTCGTCAATGATGATATGGCTGAAGTAGTTTGGCGGGTAGTGCCGTGTGAGGAAGGATGCATCGGCCTCGTCCCTGTCCACCCCTAGGGTCTGGTAGGTAGCGACCAGCACCCTGGCGTTCTTTTCGGGGTTCTGGGTTGTGGCCGCGGCCGCATCGCTGCCGAATTCACGTTGCAGCGCGGCCAGCCCCTGCACCCGCAGCTCATCCCTATCGCACAGGAACAGGGCACGGCGCAACTGTCCGGCCGCGGCGATCTTCTGCAGTAGATTGACAGCAACGAAGGTCTTGCCGCTACCGGTTGCCATTGTCAGCAGGACCCGTTTGCCGCCGGCCGCGATCTTCTCCAGCGCGGCCCTGATGGCCGCATCCTGATAGTAACGCCGCTGGCCATCCCCACCGGCATATGGGCGCAGCAATGGCTTGGCTGCTTCAGAATCCAACCTGAAGCCCTTCCATTTTTCGTATCTTCGCCGCAGCTCTTGGGGCGAAGGGAAGGCATCTAAGGGGTAGGGCCCATGGGTCACGCCGCTAGTGGCATCGTGTTCCATGTACTGATGCCCATTGGAGGCATACACGAAGGGAACATTCAGCCGCTTGGCGTACAGTTGCGCCTGCTGCAGGCCATGGGTCGGGGGATAGTGCTCCGCTTTGGCCTCGATCAGGGCCATGGCGATGGGCTGGGTTCCTGCTTCAACCTCAACCCTGAGGGTATAATCAACCCTGCCTCTCTCCTGTCTGCGTGGCTGGCCGCCGATGATATGGACAGTAGCGGCGGTCTCCTCCCGGCCAATGAGATTCTCCGTCCAGCCTCGCGCATGCAGAGCCGGGTCGATCAGCTTTGCTCTTGTGTCAGCTTCGTTCAGACCCATAAACAATTATCCTTTTGCACGTTAACTGCTATAATAGCATACATGACCCCTGCAATTACAGGCCATGTATTACATTGCTTAGCGGAAATCAGTACAGGTATGGGAGAAAAACATGATCGCAACCATGGATGCGACTTTCATCAGAACAATCGTATTGGGGATAGGATGTTTCGGCCTCATAGCCTGCACATTTAGCGTACCGCCACCACACGCTGTTGCCCCTTCTCAGGTCTGTGTAGATGATAGGCGGGTTCTCAATGTGGGTTTCTACGCCTTTTTCGCGCCCGTCAGCTACAGTGCCGACGCAGACCCCCAGGCCGCGGGCTTCAACACCCATCTCGGCTATGAAGCGGACCTGTTGACCGCTCTTGAGGCCATGAACGGCGTAGGCCTGGCCTTTGTCCGTCATCCTATCACAAGCTGGGATGATATCTGGCTGCAATCGGCTGGCCCGCTCTATGATATCGTCGGCGGCGGCATCACGATTCTCGACTCGCGCACCCGGGACGCGGCCGGCAAGACGATGGTCACCTTTACATCAGGCCACATCGCATTTCGGCAGTCATTGCTAGTCCGCGCCGAGGATGCGGACAGACTCGCCAGCCATGGGGATCTGACCAGCACTGTGCGGGTTGGTGCTCTGGCCGGCACCACCGGAGAGGCTCGCCTACTGGAGCTGACAGGCTTTGTGGATGCCGATGGTGTGCTGGCTGCGGGTACACAGATTGAGACACCAGAGGGCATGCTAATTGCCGATGGCAGCGCGGAATATACCATCACCTCGGCCGGCGAATCGTCCAACCTTGTAGGCCGACGGCAACTCCAGCCGCCAGCCGCTACCATGCCCCAAGTGATCTATCTGGGGGACGAGACGGGCGAAGTGGAGCTTCTCTCGGCCCTGCAGGCCGGCGACATAGATGCAGTGGCCAGAGGCGAAATCGGCAACAGTGACGCCGCCTTTGATTCTGGCAACGCCTTTGTGGTCACAGCCCTGGATGATCAGGTCGAATATGGCGGCTTTACCCTCAGGGCCGAGGACAGCGAACTGGCTGCCTGCCTAGGCGAACACATCAACTGGCTGACGGATAGCCGGCGGGTCGGCTATGCGGAATGGCGGGCAGACCCGGCGGTCTTCATGGGTCGCGCGCAGATGTGGAATGCAGGGATACGCTGATATACCCCAAGGGGCGCGGCTCGTGGCGTTCCATATGGAGAAAAGCATGAGCACAACTCGGATCCTCAGCAGAATGGTCGTTCTTGGGGTGTCGTTTTTCTGTCTCGCGGCCTGCAGGGTTACCGTACCCCCACCGCAAGCTGTGCCCCCATCCCAGGTCTGTGTAGAGGATGGGCGGGTTCTCAATGTGGGCTTCTACGCCTTTTTCGCACCCGTCAGCTACAGTGCCGACGAAGACCCCCAGGCCGCGGGGTTTAACATTCATCTCGGCTATGAAGCGGACCTGTTGACCGCTCTTGAGGCCATGAACGGCGTAGGCCTGGCCTTTGTCCGTCATCCTATTACAAGATGGGACGACATCTGGCTGCAAGCGGCCGGCCCGCTCTATGATATCGTCGGCGGCGGTATCACGATTCTCGACTCGCGCACCCGGGACGCGGCCGGCAAGACGATGGTCACCTTTACAGAGAGCCATATCACCTATCACCAAGCACTGCTGGTCGCGGCCACAGATAGACACCGATTTGCCAGCCATGAGGACTTGACCAGTGCTGTACGGGTTGGTGTTCGTGCCGGCACCACCGGAGAGGCTCGTCTGCTGGCACTGACGGGCTTTGTGGATGCCGATGGTGTGCTGGTTGCGGGTACACAGATTGAGACACCAGAGGGCATGCTAGTTGCCGATGGCAGCGCGGAGTATACCATCACCTCGGCCCGCGCATCACCCTCCCTTAGCGGCAGACAGCAGCTCTATCCGCCGGCCCCTACCATGCCACACATCATCTATCTTGGGGGAGAGACGGGCCACTTGGACCTTCTGGAGGCTCTTGAAGCTAGCAGCGTAGATGCAGTGATCCGAGGGGGAATCGGCCCTCCGGAATCCGCTTCTGTGCGGGATGGGCCCTTTGTGGCCATGGCCCTGGATGACCAGGTCGAATATGGCGGCTTTACCCTCAGTGCCGAGGACAGCGAACTGGCTGCCTGCCTGGACGAACACATCAACTGGCTGACGGATAGCCGGCGGGTCGGCTATGCGGAATGGCGGGCAGACCCGGCGGTCTTCATGGGTCGCGCGCAGATGTGGAATGCAGGCGCACGTTGAAGCTGCGGCTACGCTTCTCTATGCAGTAGGCAGGTCAATACGCCCATAGTCGGCTGCCTGTCCTGTGCGGCGGGCGTCCAGAAAGCTCCGCAGAATAACAGCAGCGGCGACCGCATCCGCTCCGGCTGGGTGCGGTCCATGGACGGTGGCCCATTCGTGCGCGGCCCAACTGCTGAGGCGTTCATCCCAGAAGATGACCGGCACTGCTTGGCCGCTGATGGCCCGCAGGGCACGGGCAAAGCGGGCAGCCCAGGCCCTCACCTTGCGGGCCTGGGGCCCTGTGCTGCCATCCATGTTCAGGGGCAGGCCGCACACCACAAGGCATGCTTCCTCTTGGGCATAGATGTGGGCCAGGGCATCGAAATCCTGCCGCCTAGTACGTCGGCGGATTCCACATAGGGGCCGTACAGTAAGGCCTAGGGGATCACAGGTGGCCACGCCGACTCGTGCGTCGCTCACATCCAGGGCCAGGATCTTGCCTGGCGGTTCAGAGGTCTGGGGTAGGGGAGTGGACGGCTGGCTATTGCCTGGCGGCATCATCCATCTCCAGCCGTACTTGAATGCGATTGGCAAGTTGGGGCAGAGTATTGAACCAAGCGGGGTCTTGGTAGAAGGTCGGGTTTTTGGCCAACAGCCACTCTTCCTCCAGTTGGCGGGCTGCCTCTTCAATGCTCAGGCCTGCCACACGGCGACTGACAGCTCTGCTGTCGATAGGCGTCACGTACTGCCCTTGGGCACTGATCCCATAGCGCACTGTGCGCCCATTGACGACCACATTGCTGGTGCGAAATGCAATGGAATCCGCCACCAGTTGCCCTTGGGCGGGCACAACCTTTTGCAACCCGGCCAGGACGGCCGCTTGATTGGCATCTTGGCTGATGACAAGCCCCCGCACCCGTACTCGTAGGGTAAGAGTAAGTTCATCGGCTGGTTCATCGTTGAAATGATCGAAAAACTGGGCCATGATCAAGGTCTGCGTTGATTGCGGCGGCAGCCATTCATCTGCCCGCAATTTCGGCAGCAGTACCTTCTCTGCTTGGCTGCGAATGTCCTCATAGACCCGCGCATGCAAGCTGTCCCGGTCCACTTGCCTGACCACTCGTACCAGCCGGGAGAGTCCCCCTGCGGTAGGGGATGGGTTTGTCACCCGCAATTGGGTGCGTAAGGCCCCCGAAACAGTGGTGAGGGTATTGGCCCGCACATTGCCCTGCTCGCCTGGCTCAAGTGCTTGCACCTCGCCAAGTACCTGAGTTCCCGTAGGGCCAGGCAGCGTAATCGCTGCCAGAGTGCGAAAGTCGATGCGGTCGCCTGTGCTGGTGGAGATGACCGTGCCGGCCGGGATGCGGACAGTGCGGTTCGTCTGGTTGATAAAGACAACAGTTCCCTGGGCCCTCTCCACATCTGCCCGCCCACTACCGCTGGTGGCCATGCGTCCTGTCTGCTCAATATCGACCTCTACCAGCCGGCCTGGCACCTTCCCTTGCTCTAGGTCTAGGCTCTCTACCAGCGGATCTGCCGTCAGGATCAGCGTCGTCTCCACGACACTCTGGCCCGGTACAAGGGTGATGGTGGCGGCCGGCAGGACATAGTAGAGGAATCCCGCCAAGATTGCGGCCAGAAACAGGCCCAACAGTGTATAGCCGCCAGCCTGTAACCATACGGGGGGGGGGAGAGGGCGTAGCGCGCGTAGCGGCTTCTGTCCGCGGCGCGTGCGCGGCGCGCGTTGCCCCGCTTTTAGCTGTGGGGCAACGCGCCAGATGGGGGGATCAGGGAGGTCGGTCATGCCAGTTTTGAAGGCCCTGGGCCGCTTTTGCCGATCATCCATACAGGTCCGCCCTTAGCCTTGCTGCTTCTGTTCCAACCAATGCTGCACCTGTGCGAGAGCTTCCGGCAGTTTATCTGGGTCTCGGCCCCCAGCCTGGGCCATATTGGGCCGCCCACCGCCGCTCCCGCCGATGATCTTGGCGATATCCCGCACAAGGTGGCCGGCATGAATGCCCTGTTCAATGGCATCGGCTGTAGCAGCAGCCACGAGCAAGGGTTTTCCCGCAATCACTGCACCCAGGACCACAACACTGCTGCCCAATTTGTCCCGCAACCAGTCGGTCATTTGGCGCATCTGTTCCACATCGCCTGCCTCTATCTGCTCGGCTAGAAGGGCCAAGTTCCGCAATCGCAGCGCGCGGCCCAGGAGGGTTTCACTCTGCAGGCGGGCGACCTGGGTACGCATCTGCTCCAATTCACCTTCCAGGTGCCGGTGAGAAGCCTGCAAGCGTTGCACGGCCCTGGATGTCTGTTCCGGAGGGACAGATAGGCTATTGGCAATGGCATTGAGGGTGGCCAGGCGTTCTGCCAAATGGGATTGGGCGGCATGACCTGTCAGGGCTTCAATGCGGCGGACCCCAGCCGCGCTGCTTCCTTCGCTGATAACAATGAATGGCCCGATCTCCCCGGTCGTCTCCACATGGGTACCGCCGCATAGCTCCATGGAAACGGTCTCATCCCCATGGCCGATTGTGATGACCCGCACTGTGTCCTCGTACTTTTCCTCAAAGAAGGCCAGTGCCCCTTCATCCACCGCCCGCTGGAAGCTGGTCCAGCGGTCCATGACCGGATAGTTGGCGAGGATGGCAGCATTGGTGGCCTCTTCAATGGCGGCCAGTTGCGCGGCTGTGAGCGGTTGGTCATGGGAAAAGTCAAAACGTAGACGGTCCGGCGCGACCAGGGATCCCCTCTGGCGTACATGTGTGCCTAGCTGGGCACGTAACTCCGCATGGAGAAGGTGTGTACCCGTGTGGTTCCGCATGATGTCCCAGCGTCGTTCGCTGTCAATGACAGCGTAGGCCGGGTCCCCCACCTGCACTGTCCCGCTGCTGACTTTGCCGCTATGGACGACCAGGCCGGGGAGCGGGCGGCGGGTGTTGTCAATGCACACCGACCAGACAGGCCGCTCCATGTCCTCGGGGAAGTAGTAGATTTCGCCTGTGTCGCTGACTTGACCGCCACTTTCTACATAGAAGGGTGTCTGTGGTAGGACGATCTCCACACTGTCGCCAGCTTTGGCAGCAGAGAGCGGGCGGCCTTGGTGCAGGATGGCAATGACGGATGTTTCGACATCGGCCATATTCTCATAGACCACTGATTTCACCCCTTCCTCAGCCAGCAAACCTCGGCTGTGTAGGTCGTCCAGCAGGGCTGCATAGGCGGAGACATTTTCGCCCCGCTGTGTACGGCTGGACTGTTGTCTCTGCTGTTCGAGGGCAGCTTGATAGTCGGCCACATCAACTGTAAAGCCATGCTCCTGGGCTATGTCCTGGGTAATGTCCAAGGGGAAGCCGTAGGTATCCCAGAGACGAAAGGCATCCCGGCCGGGGATCACTGTCTGCTGGGCATCCTGTAGATCAGCTATCAGCCGATTGAGTAGGGCTAGGCCACTGTTGAGGGTGCGTTGGAAGCGTTTTTCCTCGGCGGTGACAGTTTGTAGGATGAGGTCTTGATTGACCAGCAGGTCCTGGTAATGTGTGCTGTATTCGGCGATGACTGTCCGGCAGACAGAGGCGAGGAAGGGTTGTTCAAAGCCGATGCGCTTGCCAAAGCGGGCCGCGCGGCGCAAAATCATGCGTGTTACATAGGCCCGGCCTTCATTGCCAGGCAGAATCCCATCATTGATGAGAAAGACAATGGCCCGGCTATGGTCGGCGATGACCCGATAGCCCACTAGATGTGTTTGGCGTTGGCTGGGGGTGTGGCCGAGAAGGGCCTGGATATGGTCTAGAATCGGTGTAAAGGCATCGGTATCGTAGTTATTGTCCACGCCTTGCAAGATGGAAGCAAGCCGTTCCAGGCCGGCCCCGGTGTCCACGCTGGGCTTGGGCAGGGGGATCAGTTCGCCATCCACTTCCTTCTGTTCGTACTGCATAAAGACCAGATTCCAGATTTCCAGATATTCGTCGTCCGCATTGACGCCGGCCGGCGTCTGCTCCTGCAGATCCCCCCAGTAATAGTGGATCTCCGAGCAAGGCCCGCAGGGGCCGATGTCCCCCATGTCCCACCAGTTGTCCTTTTTGCCAAAGCGCAGGATGCGCTCTGGTGGCGCGCCTACCTTCTGCCACAGGGCTGCGGCCTCATCGTCCTCCTGATAGACAGTAAACCAGAGCCGCTCAATGGAGAGGCCTAGTTTATCGATCAGCAGATGCCAGGCGAACTGGATGGCGTCTGCCTTGAAGTAATCCCCAAAAGAGAAATTGCCCAGCATTTCAAAGAAGGTATGATGGCGAGGGCTGGGGCCCACATTCTCTAGGTCATTGTGCTTACCGCTCACCCGCAGGCATTTCTGGGAGGTGGTGGCCCGTTTGTAGGCCCGTTTTTCCCGGCCCAGGTAGACATCCTTGAACTGGACCATCCCGGCGTTGACGAACAGGAGGGTGGGGTCGTCTGCCAGCGCGACCCGACTGCTGTCCACGGGCTGGTGGTTCAGCTCTTCGAAGTATTCAAGAAAGAGTTTGCGGATTTCAAATGTTGAAAGCCGGTGCATGGGACGCCTCGCTTTAGTTATAGTTGAACCGTTATGTTTACCAGCATGGTTGACTTCACACAATTTTAGCAAATCCTGTCTGGTTTTAGGAAAATCTCAACACTAGGCGTTTGGGGCCAATGTCTTGCCCATCACATACGCCTTGCCACTTGCCATTGTGCCGCTTTGTCGTGGATACTAACAGCAGGATGAACGGTTTGTGGTTCTATTCGTGTGGGATGGATCCATGTCTGCGATTTTGGTACGCAATCTATGCAAGACCTTCCAGACGAAGCGCAAGGCCGCGGGCCTGCGGGCCAGCCTGGCCGCGCTGTGGCGGCCCGGGGTCCAAGGGGTGGACGCGGTGCGGCGGATATCGTTTGCAATGGAGGGCGAGGAGTTGCTGGGCTTTATCGGCCCCAATGGGGCCGGCAAATCCACGACCATCAAAATTCTCACCGGCATCCTACACCCGACCAGCGGCGAGGCGTCTGTGCTGGGGCATGTGCCCTGGCAGGAACGTCAGAAATTGGCCTTTCACATCGGCTCGGTCTTCGGCCAGCGTCCTCAACTCTGGTACCATCTGCCGGCCATGGATACATTCTATCTTTTCGGCAAGATCTACGAATTAGAGGATACAGCTCTGCGTCGCCGCATCGGTTTTCTGGCCGAGGCCTTTGAGATCGAAGAGCTATTGGAAACACCGGTCCGCAAGCTCTCTTTGGGCCAGCGCATGCGCTGCGAGGTGGCCGCCTCTCTCCTGCACAGGCCGCGTATCCTGTTGCTTGATGAGCCATCTATTGGCCTCGATGTGGTGGCGAAACAGCGGCTGCGGGCGACAGTGCGCCGTATGAATGAACATGAAGGCGTGGGCGTGCTGCTCACCAGCCATGATCCCGGGGACATTGAAGCCCTGTGTAAACGGGTCATCATCGTCAACCATGGGCAGATCGTCTATCAAGACAAGGTATCGACCCTCAAACGTCGTTACCTGACCGTTAAGTATGTGGATGTGCGTTACAGTGAGGATCTCGGGGCCGGCTTCACCCTGCCCGGTGTGGAGATGCTGAAGGTGGGCCGTTTTGGTGCCAAGCTACGCTTTGACGTACGCACGACTCCCGTGGAGCAGGTGCTCAGCGGCCTGGCCAGTGCCGGCAATCTGATCGATGTAACTGTTTCGGACCCGTCCTTGGAGGATGTGATTCGCACCATCTATGCACGCGGTGAGGTGGAGAATGGCTAAGGCCGACAAATATTGGGCCATCTTTCGTACCCAGCTCCGCAACAGCTTCGCCTACCCTATGGATATCCTGGGGCGCAGCATCATTATTGTCCTGTTCATGTGGATCTTTATGAATCTATGGCGAGTGACCTACGGCGCGATGGGGACACGCGCCATTGCCGGGCTGACCTTGCAGGACACCATGTGGTATCTGCTCATGGCCGAAGCTGTCATGCTCAGCAAACAGGACCCCTCCCAGACCATCTCCGAGCAGGTGAAGGACGGCAGCGTGATCTATCTGCTCAACAAACCTTTCAATTTCATCCTCTATCAGGCCGCGGCCGGCCTAGGTGATAGTGTTCTGGCCTTTTGCGGCAACATTCTCATGGGTGGTACAATAGTTTGGCTGCTGGTGGGGCCACCACCAGGGGTGGTTGGCTGGGTATTTGCTGCTCTGGCCGTGGCCATGGCTTGGTTGCTGGACTTCTGCTTCGCTGCGTTGATCGGTCTGAGCGCGTTCGTGGTGGAAGATTCCCAAGCCTTTCGTTGGATCTATCAAAAATTTCTGCTGGTGCTGGGCGGGCTTCTGCTCCCCTTGGACTTTTTCCCCCAGTGGTTGCAGCAGATTTCCCTCACTCTGCCTTTCGCTTGGATCATCTTCGGCCCGGCACGGCTTTTTGTGGATCCCAGCCTCTCCCGTTTGGGTGATGTCCTCCTGCAACAGGGCATCTGGCTGCTGGCATTGTCTGGTATTGTCTGGCTGTTCTACCGCTGGGCCATGGCCCAGCTGGTGATCAATGGAGGCTGATATGGCCCGTCATCTACTCTTCATTCTGGCCTGATTGTCTGAATCAGGATTCTCAAGATTAACAGGATTTTCAGGATGGCTGATATGGCCCGTCATCTACCCTTCATTCTGGCCCTCTGGAAAACGAATCTTCTGAGTGCTATGGAGTATCGGGTCTCTTTTTTGACACAGATGTTCGGTATGATGCTGAATAACGCCTTCTATTTCACTTTTTGGATCCTATTCTTCGCGCGCTTTGAGCAGGTCAACGGCTGGGGGTTGGTGGATATGTTCTTCCTGTTTGGTGTGGTAGCCACCAGCTTCGGCGCGGGAACCTTTCTGTTCGGAAACTGTGTCCAACTATCAACGATCATTGTCAATGGACAGCTAGACTACTACCTGTCCTTGCCGCGCCCGGTCCTGTTACATGTACTGGCCAGCCGCAGCATGGCCCCTTCGGCTGGGGATTTTGTATACGGCCTGCTCAGTTTTGCCGTCGCAGTCTTCTTTTCCGCTGAGTTCGACGGCCTGATGCTGTTTCGCTTTGTTCATGCCTGCCTAGCAGCCATGGCTGTGTTTATCGCCTTTTTCGTCTTGGTGCATAGCCTGGCCTTCTGGACCGGCAATGCCCGTCTGTTGGCTAGCAATGCCCTCAATGCGATTGTTACGTTTTCCCTCTATCCGCTTACACTCTTTGATGGCACGGCCAAATTGCTGCTGTTTACGCTCATCCCGGCAGCTTTCATCGGCGCGCTGCCCGCGGAATTCGTGCGTCAATTCACGTTCGAGCAGTTGGTTCAACTCAGCGCAGGGGCTGTGATCTTTCTGGCCCTGGCAAGTTTGGTCTTTTATCGGGGCCTACGCCGCTATGAAAGCGGCAGTGCCATTCAAATACGGCTGTAATCTCTTTAACACAAGGAAGGTATCACAATGGCAACAGTTGATACAGAAACATTGGATATAGAACGTCTAGAAAAGATTGAATGGATTTATGTACATTTGGCTACAAAGGCGGATGTGGAGACGGTGCGAACCGATATGCAGGCGATACGCACCGATATGCAGGTCGTAAAGGCTGAACTGCGAGAGGAAATCTCGGAGGTCAAAGAAAATGTGCAGGTAATGAAGTCTGATCTACAGGCGGAGATATCTGATGTCAAAGCGTCTGTCAAGGCTGCATTACAGGCGGAGATATCTGATGTCAAAGCGTCTGTCCAAGCTGTGGAAGCTGGACTACAGGCGGAGATCTCTGATGTCAAAGCGTCTGTCCAAGCTGTGGAAGCTGGACTACAGGCGGAGATCTCTAGGGTCGATGCGTCTGTCCAAGCTGTGGAAGCTGGACTACAGGCAGAGATCTCTAGGGTCGAAGCGTCTGTCAAGGCTGCATTACAGGCGGAGATATCTGATGTCAAAGCGTCTGTCCAAGCTGTAGAAGCTGGACTACAGGCGGAGATATCTGATGTCAAAGCGTCCGTCCAAGCTGTAGAAGCTGGACTACAGGCGGAGATATCTGATGTCAAAGCGTCTGTCCAAGCTGTGGAAGCTGGACTACAGGCGGAGATATCTGATGTCAAAGCGTCCGTCCAAGCTGTAGAAGCTGGACTACAGGCGGAGATATCTGATGTCAAAGCGTCCGTCCAAGCTGTGGAAGCTAGACTACAGGCGGAGATATCTGATGTCAAAGCGTCTGTCAAGGCTGCATTACAGGCGGAGATATCTGATGTCAAAGCGTCTGTCAAGGCTGCATTACAGGCGGAGACCTCTGATGTCAAAGCGTCCGTCCAAGCTGTGGAAGCTGGACTACAGGCGGAGATCTCTGATGTCAAAGCGTCCGTCCAAGCTGTGGAAGCTAGACTACAGGCGGAGATCTCTAGGGTCGAAGCGTCTGTCAAGGCTGCATTACAGGCGGAGATCTCTAGGGTCGAAGCGTCTGTCCAAGCTGTGGAAGCTGGACTACAGGCGGAGATCTCTAGGGTCGAAGCGTCTGTCAAGGCTGCATTACAGGCGGAGATCTCTAGGGTCGAAGCGTCTGTCAAGGCTGTGGATGCTGGACTACAGGTCGTGCGGTCTGAACTACGCTGGATGCGTTGGCTGCTAGGGCTTGTGGCCGCGGGCGTGCTGATCCCCTTGCTGCGGGATCTGTTCGGGCTCTTTCCTTGAGGATGAACCAACCGACAGGATGACTGGCGAGGCTATAGGGAGCTAACCATAGGAGAAACACATGTACGAGGACATTCTTATAGAACGCCGAGAACGGGTGGGGTTGGTTCGTCTCAACCGGCCCGAGGCGCGCAATGCACTCCGCATCAATCTGCTGGACGAACTGTTTACTGCGCTGTCCTGTTTTGACGATGACCCGGGCATCGGTGCTATGGTCATCGTGGGCAATGAGAGGTTCTTCTCGGCCGGCGCGGACATCAAAGAAATGGCCGATAAAACCATGGTCTCAATCTTGCAGGGGGCTATGTCCGCAGGCTGGCAACGGTTGGCTGGCTTGCGTAAGCCGCTCATCGCGGCGGTCAGTGGCTATGCCTTAGGCGGTGGCTGTGAGCTGGCCCTGCTCTGTGATCTGATCGTGGCCTCAGAGACGGCCCGCTTTGGCCAGCCAGAGATCAACATTGGCATTATCCCCGGCGCGGGCGGTACACAACGTCTGACCCATATTGTTGGCAAGCATCTGGCCATGGAGATGGTCATCAATGGACGTTTCCTGACAGCGGCCGAGGCCCTGCAACATGGGCTGGCCAATCGGGTATCAGCAGTGGATCAGTACTTGGAGCATGCGCTGCACCTGGCCGGCGAGATCGCTGACCGAGCCCCGCTCGCTGTGCAGTTGGGCAAGGCGGCTGTCAACAAAGCCTATGAACTCTCCCTAACCGAAGGCCTGGCTCTAGAGGAGCAATATTTCACGATGCTCTTCGCCACAGACGACCAGAAGGAAGGCATGCAGGCCTTTGTCGAGAAACGGCCGGCCGTGTGGAAGGGATCATAAATGCGGGTTTGCTTCTGTTCGGCTTTTGTGCTACCATATCAGATGAGGCAATGAGTATTTTCGCCAATAGGCGGTAGAGAGGGGCGAGTCACTGCTCTCCACTAGGCATTCGCCACGTTGTACATAAAATTAAGGACAACGGTTGTATGGCCGATTGTACCAACTGCGGTACTTGGAATCCTGATGATAAGGAAGTTTGCTGGCGCTGCCAGACTACCCTGCCGCGCCCAGTCGAACAGAAGCCGAAGCAGCGCATGCTTCTATTCGGCATGCCTGTTTGGGTCTGGGTCGTGGTCGCCCTGATCTTCTTTGTCCCTTTTTTCAGCCAATGTATGTCGGTGGGCGTCCCCAACGGATAATATCCAGCTACTCTAAGAACTGAGCGAAACCCTTGGGGTGAGCATAAGTCTGCAGCAGGTCAAAGGGTGCCTGATCAGCCCTCATCCTCCTTACCCCCCACAAATGTGATCTCTCCCTGCTCAGTCTCTAGCCACATGGACTGGCCATCGCTCCACATGTGAATGCGCCCGTGCTGGTCGTTGCGTAGGAGCAGGTGCTTCTGTAAGCTCTCCAGTACCTGCGGGTGCGGATGTCCATAAGAATTCATACCTACTTGAATGACCGCCACCTTTGCCCCGACTGCCTCTAGGAATGAGGTGCTGCTGCTGCTGCCACTGCCATGATGGCCGACCTTGAGCACTTGTGCCCCAATGGGCTGTCCCCTGTGTAGCAGCTGTGCCTCGCTGTCCCGCCCGATATCCCCCGTCAGCAGCACAGAGAATTCCCCATAGACAAGTTTCAAGACAAGGGATTGCTCGTTCTTGTCAGCCGCATAAATCCCCTGCATATCCGGGGCCGGCCATAAGGCCCATAAGGCTACACCATCGCCCAGATCCAACCAGCCGCCTTGTCGTAGACCTTCTGCCTGCACACCAGCGGTGCCAAGTGCATCCAACCAAGGTCTGGTGTCCGTATGGGCATGTACTGTCTCGCTGATAATTGCCTGTTTGAGCGCGTAACGTTCGGGCAACTCTATCTGCCCACCTATATGATCCCAATCTGGATGCGTGATGATGGCTAGGTCGATTGTCCGATCCCAGAAGGGCATGACTTCGCTTAGCTCTGCCATCAGGCGCGCGGGATTGCTGCCCCCGTCGATCAACACCTGTTGACCACTTGGCATCTGGATGAAGATGCCATCCCCTTGGCCGATGTCGAGGAAATAGACATGCAGCTTGCCATCGGGCTGCGAGAGGGCTAACCCCCAGAGGAGAGATGCGATGACCACTAGGGCACCTAATATGCTGTTGGAAATCTGTCCTTGTGCTGTGGCTTCTCTTGTCCATAGCGGAACGCGTGCCATTATGCGACGCAGAGGGATGCGCCAATACCAGCCAAAAAGCACAGCATAGGTCAGGAGCAATTTCCTGATGTCATAACCGAAGATTGCCACACTGCTGCCGGGCAATTGTGCGCCCCAACGAACTATGGCTACTGTCCACCAGAGGCTGACATAGGGGATGTAGAATATGAGCTGGGCAAAGACGGGCAGACCGATCCATCCGATAAGCAGGCCGATACTCCCCCAGAGCATGATGAAAGGCTGGACGGGGGCGATCAGTAGGTTGGTGAGGGGGTTGAGGCTGAGACGCCCAAAGTAGTAGAGAATCAATGGTTGGGTAATGAGACTGGCGGCAATGGTCATGATGAGGGCATCCCGCAGGAGATCTCGTATGCTGTGGGGGATGAGGAATGCTGACTGGGGATGCTCTGATGGCTGGCGGTTCGGGCGGAAGATGCGGACAATTCGGCTCCACAGACGTTCGGCTTGGTCTGTCAGGCTAGGTCCAAACAAGATCAGGCCGACTGTGGCTGTGCTACTGAGCTGAAAGCCTACATCCCAGAGGATGAGTGGATTTATGAGTGTCATCACTGTGCAAGCTACTGCCAAACTCACTAGCGCGGTCTGTTGGCGTCCGAGTACAGTTGCCAATACGAGCAGCGCGCCCATGAGGGCTGCCCGTAGAACAGCTGCATCTCCGCCTACTAGGAGCGCGTAGAGTCCGATGCCGACTAGGGTGGGCCATAGGGCAAAGCGCATCCCCAATAGCTTGACGCCCAAAACCATCAATGCGCTGGCGATCAGGGCTACGTTGCTGCCACTGATGACGATGACATGGCTGGTGCCGGTGCGGTTGAACTGTTCGTAGAGTTCGTCGGGGATGCCGGCTTCAATGCCTAATAACATGCCATTGGCTAGGGCTGCGTAGGGTTCTGGCAATAAGCGATTGAGCAAGTGTGTGCTTCGTGTGCGTAGTGCATAGATTGCCCGTAGGAGGGGGATGCCCTGTAGTGGGGCTAGTTGCGGTTCTACTGTTGGCCATTCCATGATGCTATGAATATGCTTGCGGGCTAGAAAAAAGCGGTAGTCGAACCCCTCAACGATGGGTGGCTCTGTCAATAGCCCACTCACCTGTACAGGCTCTCCGTAGCGAAATGGATGTAGGCTGCGGGTCTGTAGGCGTACACGTCCTGTGAGCGGTTGCCATATGGCATTGTGATGGATACGGATGGCGGTTGCTTCGATGTCTAGGCGTTGCTGGCCTTCCTGGTGCAGGGGGAATCCAGTTACAAAGCCGCGCACTGTGATGAGGGATGCCCTGGCGCGGTCGCTGGCATTGTAATAGGCTAGGTCTGTGGGTGTCCAACAAGGGGTGGGGGGATGCGATGCTAGCCGCAAGATGCCAGTCAGCCCAGCCAGCAGCAAGGCTTTGAGCAGCCACGGGGTGGTGGTACGGGGAGCAATGAAACCAGCGGCCGCTGGCCAGCGCAGAGAGGCAGAAGAGGATGTGCGGGCATCTAGCCAAAGACAGACAGGGATGAGTGCCAGTGTCATGAGCCACATCCCATGCCCCACGCCACACCCGAATAGCCCCCATTGCCAGAGAAATTGTGCGCTGGCAATGCCGAGAAAATAAGCTAGGGCAAAATAGAGAAGCGTCATGGATTGGGGGCCCATCTGGCAACTGTAACTGAATCCAGTATAGAGCAATGTGGCCTAGTGTGAAAAACCGGATAGCAGTTTTTCACAAAATCGAATCGTATGGTATACTCTGCATAGAATGCACTTCCTGTGATCTTCCCTACCCATGTAGTTGAGAACGAATCACAATAGATGTTTTCACCCGCAATCTTCATCGCATGTACCAATCTGAGGAGGTAGTTTTTTGCTAAAATTCGACTATGTAGCACCCAAGAGTGTGGATGAAGCGATCGCCGCATTGGCTGCCGGGGGCGAGAAGGCCCGGCCTCTGAGTGGAGGCACGGACTTGATCGCCCAATTGCAAGAAGGACGCAACGCGCTGGATACGGTGGTCGATGTCAAGCGAATTCCTGAGCTGATGGAAATTTCCCGCAATGGCAAGGGCTTACGCATCGGCGCGGCTGTGCCTTGTCATCAGATCAATCACAATCAGGCTGTGCAGGATGCTTACCCCGCGCTACTTGATTCTACACACCTGATCGGCGGTACGCAGATTCAGGGCCGCGCTAGCTTGGGCGGCAACCTCTGCAATGCTTCCCCAGCAGCCGATTCTGTCCCCAACCTTATTGTCCACCATGTCCTCTGCCACATCGCCGGCCCCAATGGCCAGCGCAGTGTGCCTGTGGAGGAGTTTTGTACGGGCCCAGGGCAGAATGTGCTAGGGAAGGGAGAACTCCTGGTTTCGCTGGCCTTCCCGCAACCGCCAGCCAATTTCGGCGCAGCCTATTTGCGCTTCATCCCACGCAACGAAATGGACATCGCGGTGGTGGGGGCAGGGGCTTCGCTTGTCTTGAACGATGAAGGGGATCAAATCCTTTCGGCACGGGTAGCCTTGGGCGCAGTCGCCCCCATCCCCCTGCTAGTAGAGGAAGCCGGGGAGCGATTGGCCGGACAAGCGGTCTCGGAAGCTGCCTTTGACACAGCCGCGGAGATTGCTAGAGAGGCTGCACGACCGATCAATGATATGCGCGGGACGATTGCCCAACGCAAGCATCTTTCTGCTGTGCTGACAAGACGCGCTTTGCGGATTGCACTTGACCGGGCAAGAGGGACACGAACTGTTGATGCACTAGGGAGGCTGAACGAAAATGGCTAAGATGACAGTTGAGACTACGCTGAACGGACAAGAGACGACGTTCTTGTGTGAGCCGCGCCAAACTCTGTTGGAGGCACTGCGGGATGAACTGGGGCTGACCGGGAGTAAGGAGGGCTGCGGGAATGGCAACTGCGGGGCGTGTAATGTGCTCTTGGATGGAGTGCTTGTCAATTCCTGTTTGGTGTTGGCAGCGGAAATTGAGGGCCGTGCTGTGGTGACTATCGAGGGCATTGCCTCTGAAGGGACGCTACATCCGCTGCAGGAGGCGTTTTTGGAACACGCATCGCTACAATGTGGCATCTGCACGCCTGGCTTTATTGTTTCGGGCAAAGCTCTGTTGGCTGAAAACCCCAACCCCAACGAGCATGAGGTGCGGATGTGGTTGGCTGGCAATCTGTGCCGCTGCACAGGCTATGATAAGATTGTGCGGGCTGTGCTGGATGTGGCCCAAACGGACGGGTAGGGAAGATGGCGCAGGTTTGGATTCCCCCCTTGATGCGGTCTCTCACAGCAGGACAAGATGTGGTCTGTGTGGAGGGGGAGACCGTGCGGGAACTGGTGCTGGCTTTGGATGCGCGCTACCCTGGCTTTGCCGAACGCATTCTTGATGAAGGACGCATCCGCCCTGGCCTAGCTGTTGCGGTCGATGGGGCTGTGCAAAATCGAGGGCTGCGCGCTGCGATAGGCCCGCATAGTGAAGTCCATTTTGTGCCAGCGATGACTGGGGGCTAAAGGGCAGTGTCGATTCAACTGCTTTCCCAAGATGTGGCGGGCAAGATCGCGGCCGGTGAGGTCGTGGAACGCCCGGCCAATGTGGTCAAGGAGTTGATTGAAAATAGCCTGGACGCAGGTGCAAGTGATATCCAGGTGGAGGTCGGGGAAGGGGGACAGCGGCTGTTGCGGGTAAGCGATAACGGCTGCGGAATCTCTTCTCACGAGCTGCCTTTGGCCGTGCAACGGCATGCTACCAGCAAACTACGCTGTCCCGAAGACTTGGACTGTATCAGAACCTTGGGCTTTCGTGGTGAAGCCCTCTACAGTATGGCTGCTGTCAGCCAGATGACCATCAGTAGCCGGCCTCTGGACACAGAGGCTGGGGCAGAGTTGCGGATTGAAGGCGGGGCAATTGTCCAGCAGCGCGCTGCTGGCCTGCCGGTGGGTACAGCAGTTTCGGTTGAACATCTCTTTTTCAACACACCCGCAAGACGCAAATTCTTGCGAAGGCCAGCAACCGAGGCCGGCCACATTGGGGCTATCGTACAGAGGTACGCTTTGGCCTATCCCCATTGCCGTTTCAGCTATCGTAACGATGGCAGACAGGCCTTTCAGACAAGCGGCAACGGTGTTGTGGAGGATGTGCTGATGAAAATACATGGGCGGGAAACAGGGCAACAGCTAATTCCCATTGGCCAGCTCAAGCAGGGCAACAGCGGAGGGGAAGAGATTGATTTCATGCCTGCCCACCCCTCCCCGCCTAGCCAAGCAGCTGCTATCATGGTCTCTGGGTTCGCCAGCCAGCCCACCTTCACCCGTGCCAACCGCTCACAGATCGAACTGTTTGTCAACCGGCGCTATGTAGAGGAGCGCAGCTTGATCCATGCGGTTATCCAAGCCTACCATACACTCCTGCCGGTCGGACGCTATCCCCTGGCTGTTATCTTCATTGAGCTGGACCCGGCTGATCTGGATGTGAATGTACACCCTCGCAAGACAGAGGTACGCTTTGCCAATGCGAGACAGGTCTACGGAACGGTGCAGAGATGTGTGCGTCGGGCCCTAGTGGTGAGGGCGGCCGTGCCGCAGATCCCCATGGAGGGAGAGGAACCTCCTGATTCTGCGGGCAGTGTGGCAGGGGGCATATCTACCTTCATCCCCCCTCCGCAGCTGCCCTTTGTAGCCACAGACCTGCCTTTGCCTGCATCGGACATTCTGCCGGCAGAGAGATGTCCGCAAACGGAGCCGATATCGCCAGATGATCTGCCAGCCACGGCCGCGCAAACATTGCCACCTCTGCGGGTTGTTGGCCAGGCCGCGGCTATGTATGTGGTAGCTGAAGGGCCGGAAGGGCTCTATCTGATCGATCAGCATGCAGCCCATGAACGGGTCCTCTATGAACGCTTCAGGGCGCAACGGAAAGACGAGGGGATGACTTGCCAAGGTTTGCTGGAACCAACCCCCTTACACCTAGGCGACATCCGTGCTGGGCTGGTTGTCCAGCACCTGGCCGAGTTGAACGCCGTTGGTTTTGAGATCGAACCCTTCGGCAGGGATACACTTCTGGTGCGCGCCATTCCGAGTCTGCTCTCGGACCAGGATGCCCTGCAAGTGCTGGATGATGTAGTACAGGGGCTGGCGGTTGAGCGGGACCTGCTAGGGGAGGCATTGGAAGCCCGCTTGGTGAAGATGGTGTGCAAACGGGCTTCGATTAAGGCTGGACAGGTTTTGAGCGATATTGAGATGAAAGAATTGGTACGCCAGCTAGAGCAGTGCCACTCCCCGCGCACCTGTCCCCATGGTCGGCCTACGATGTTGCAGCTTTCCGCCGGCGAACTGGAACGCGCCTTCAAACGGACATAAGTATGGTTGTTTTGATTTTACACCCCAACCGGTTTAGAAGTGTCAAATTGAGTGTGCTATACTAAACATGAGCATCTGCAATCTGTCAGACGCCCGCTGTAGCCCTCAAACAATCAGATAGAGACGGTCCCTCTATATTTCGCCACAAAAGGACAACGGTACGATGGCCTTGACCGTAACCACAAAACCAATGGAAAATCAGCAACTTTCGATGACAATCGAGGTTGATGAAACGCGCATTGAGCAGGAGATGCGTAAAGAAGCACGTAAGATATCACGCACTGTAAACATTCCCGGTTTTCGCAAGGGCCGTGTACCCTACCACGTTCTGGTACAGTTCCTGGGCCGCAAAGCGGTTATCCAAGAATTTGCCGATAAATTGGGAGAGGAAGTCTATAAGGAGGCACTCGCGCAAGAAGAGCTTCACCCCTACGCCCCTGCTAGCATTAACGATGTTGATCTAGGGAAGCCGGTGCGTTTCCATCTGACCGTTCCCCTTGCGCCGCAGGTTACATTAGGTCCATATCGTAGCCTACGGATGGAGGAAGAAGAAGTCGAAGTTGATGAAGAAAAGGTACAGGAACGCCTGCAAGAGCTCCTTGAAAAACATTCCGACTATCAGGAGGTAGACCGTGCGAGCCAGTACGGCGATCTGATGACCATCGATATACGCGGCGTTGTCTTGGACGAGGAAGGCAATGAAACCGATGTGATTGTCTTTGATGAGGAAGATTGGGATGTGACGCCGGACAATGAAAACCCTATGGAGCCAAGCGGGTTAGACGAGGCCCTCTTAGACCTGGCCCCGGCCGCGGAGAAGAGTTTCCCCATAACCTGGCCAGAAGACAGCCCCAGCATGCATGCCAGCAAAACTGTGCATTTTACAGTGAAGGTCCACAAAATTCAGTCCTACCAAGCCCCAGAACTGAACGATGAGATCGCGCAAATTGTGGGCCCCGATTATGAAACCGCTGCCGATCTTCTCAATGACCTACGGGAGACGGTCCTGGAGGATGCCAAAGCGGAGGCCGAGAATATCTATCAGGAGAAGGTCCTCAATGCCCTGGTTGAGATGGGCGAATTCGACTACCCACCCGCTGCTGTAGAACTGCAGACCGACCAGATTGTCCAAAATAACCATACGCAGCTACGCAATATGGGCTTAACAGGGATTGAGCAGTATTTGGAGATGACAAACCAGTCCATGGAAGACTACCGCGCAACCCTACGCGAGGAGGCCGAAACGCTCCTCCACCGAGAGCTGATCATAGAAGAGATTGCACAGCGCGAACACATCGGGGTCAGTGATGAGGAATATGAAGATTTCATTGAGACCGTGGCCGGTTCCCTGCCGGAAGATGCCGATGAAGAAGATGTGAAGGATCGTGCGGACCTCATTGAGATGATGAGAGCTGACCGCAGTCGTCCTTATTTCAACCACGAGATTTTAAGAGAGAAATCTATCAAGCGAATATTGGAGATCGCGCGGGGCGAAGAGCTGCCCGATCTGCCTCTGGACACAGGGCCAGAGGGGGCTGACACCTCTGCTGCGGAAGTGGATCATGTCAAGGTAGGGGCCGGCCAAGAGCCTGCCAGCCAAGCGATGACCTAGACCCATCCAGCTTGTGCTAATGTAAGACTAACAATCAAATAGAGCATATCCTACATTGTGCAATGGAGTCGTCGTATAGTTTGGAGTAGGATCCGACGCGTTCATTCTGCGTCTTGCAGAACGTCGGGGACAAGTTGTCGTCAATACAAACCGTATAAAGGGAGATGATTCCAATGTTTCATCAGCAGAATGGCCCGACACCTTCGAACATCGTACCGATGGTCATAGAAAACACAGGACGAGGGGAACGTGCCTATGATATCTACAGCCTCCTGTTAAAGGAGCGCATTATCTTTCTGGGGACACCCGTCAGCGACCAGGTGGCCAATCTGATCGTTGCCCAGCTTCTGTATCTGAATTCCGAAGACCCCAACCAACCGATTCAAATGTTCATCAACAGTCCAGGCGGCATCATCTATGCAGGGCTGGCCATTTACGATACCATGAAGATGATCGATGCGCCTGTCCATACGTTTGCCGTGGGGGTGGCTGCCAGTATGGGCACTGTGCTCCTGTGCGCTGGCACAAAGGGCAAACGCTATGCCTTGCCCCATGCGACAGTGCATATGCACCCCGCCGGCGGTGGGGCCCAAGGCTATACAGAAGATGTACGCATCGCGCTGCGGGAGCAAGAACGCCTACAGACACAGCTGTTCCATATTGTGGGCCAACAGACCGGCCATTCGTGGGAGGAGATCGAGGAGGTCTTCCGGCGAGACCGCTGGATGAATGCCATTGAAGCCCAAGAGTTCGGCTTGGTCGATGATGTGCTGGGGGACAGCAGTGATATCGTGTCTGTGGTTGATGGACAGCTGCGCGTGCCCCAAAACGGGTCCGGGAAAAAATAAGCGCAGGATGCCTAGACGCAATCCATACCCTTATGCCTACTTGTTCATTTTGTGGCCGTGAAGAAGCGGAAGTGCAGCGGCTGATCGCCGGGGACAAAGATGTCTATATCTGCGATGAATGTATTCGTCTCGGCTCTGAAATCTTGGAAGAAGAGGGGAGTCCCGCAAGTGCAAAGCCACCCGCCGCACCGCACGTGCCTAGCCCCCGGCAGATCGTCCACTACTTAGATCAGTATGTGATCGGCCAGGCGCGCAGTAAGAAGGTGCTGGCTGTTGCTGTCTACAACCACTACAAGCGGGTCTTTGGCTCGCGGGGGGAGTCCATCCAATCAACGCCGAGCGATGATGTCGAACTAGCCAAAAGCAATGTGCTGCTGATCGGGCCTAGCGGCAGTGGTAAGACTCTCATGGCCCAGATGTTAGCCAAACGTTTGGATGTCCCCTTTACCATCGCGGATGCGACCAGCCTGACAGAGGCTGGCTATGTAGGTGAGGATGTGGAGAGCGTGTTGGTGGGCCTGTTACAGGCGGCAGACGGGGACGCAGCGCGGGCCGCGTATGGCATTGTCTACCTAGACGAAATCGACAAAATCGCGCGCAAGGAAGGTAGCAATGTAAGTATTACCCGGGACGTGAGCGGGGAGGGCGTGCAGCAGGCGTTGCTGAAGATCATCGAGGGTACGACTGTCAATGTGCCTCCCCATAGTGGACGCAAACACCCCCAGCAGGAGTTTATCCCTTTGGACACTGGCAATGTGCTGTTCATCTTAGGTGGCGCGTTTGTTGGCCTGGGCGATGTGGTGCAAAAGCGGCTCCAGCGGCGAGCTGGTTTGGGCTTCATCAGAGCTGAAGATGATCTGGGTCAAATGGCCGGGCAAGAAGAAGATGCTCCTATTGACAACAATCGCCCACATGAATTGAAAATACGCAGATTGGAGAAGGAAAGCCGGGCGGAAAGCCATTTGCTGGGGCAGGTGCTGCCTGATGATCTGCTGCGCTATGGACTGATCCCCGAATTCGTGGGGCGTCTACCTGTCATCGTCAGCCTAGATGCGCTGGACAGACAAGACCTGCTGATGGTTCTCACGCAGCCCAAAAACAGCATTGTGCGCCAGTTCCAACGTCTCTTTGCTATGGATGATGTGCTGCTGGAGTTTGAGGCTGATGCCCTGGCTGCGGCAGCATCCAAGGCCTATCTACGGGGCACGGGCGCACGAGGGCTGCGATCTATTGTCGAAGAAGCCCTGCTGGACGTCATGTACGAGATCCCTGGTCAAGATGAGATCACCCGCTGTGTGGTGGGCAGGGAGGTGTTCGAGGAGGGGGCATTGCCCAGGCTCTACACACAGCAAGGCAAGCGGTTGTCTATCCATAGCCAGCCATTAGACGTAGCCGCCTGAGTTTTGACTATGGACAACTACTGATGAACAACGAAAGAAGCGATAGTCCGAGTCCTCATCGGTGAGGGTATTCAATACGATGAGTGAGGAGAAAAATGCGATTGCCCAGCCAAAGGCATTTTTTGAGATTCTTGTGTACATGACGCTTCCACCTCTTCACCATATTTCTCTTTCACTGCTTTTTGAAAGGCTTCAATCGCATTTTCGTGATTCTCCAAAAACCATTTTATATGATTGGCTAAATATTCTTGTCGAATGTCAGGTTTTCTCAGGTCATTGGGTATTCTTTCCATTCTTGGATCAACACTATCGAAACCGGTAAAAGGCATAGCGAATCGCTTATGGCTCATTTTGATATAGGCAGGGTTGATTTCAAAGCCCATGGCATTCCTACCCAACTGTTGGCACACCCGTAACGTTGTCCCGCTCCCAGAAAATGGATCAAGAACCAACCCGCCAGGATGACTTGATGATAAGACCATCCTCTCAATTAAGCCTTCTGGTTTTTGGGTCGGATGCTTCTGTCGATTCGGATTTGAGTAATGTACATGGGAAAATTCCCAGACATCACCTGGATTCGCCCCTCTCATGTTATTACGTGCGCGATAATATTTTTGTGGAACCCGCACATCATCAAGGTTAAAAACAAACTTGTTACTTTTGTTAAAGAATAAGATATCGTCATGCCTTGGGGAGAAGCCTTTTGTCTTTCCCATTCCCTGCGTGTAATGCCACACAATCCAACTGTTAAAGAGCATTTTCAGATCACGCTCTACGATGTCATACAGATAGGATATAAAACGCACCCCCATGAAAATATAAATCGACCCTTCTGGTTTCAATACTCTTTGTGCTTGCGTTAGCCAACTCCTTGTAAAATCCAAATACTCGTCAAAGCCTTTTCTGTCCTGATTGTTTCCGTAATCTTTCCCTACATTATAGGGTGGGTCGGCGATGATCAGGTCAATTGATTCGTTTTCCACTGTTTGAAACAAATCAAGTGCATTACCACAGCGCAGATCAATTGTGCTCATTACTGAATCCAACCATTGCGTTCTGCATATTCAAGCCATTGGGTATAGCCTTTTTTTGAGGCAATAAATTTTCTATCTAATAACTCACAAAATTCCCAGGTTGTACGTTTCTTATACGACACGTAATGAATATCTTTTATTTGTATTTGCCCGGTACCCAATGCGGGATTATAATTTATATCCGAGTCAGAGATATATTTTAGATCGTATACATTAAAATCCACGACCTCCATAACACCCTTCATCATTTTAGTATTCCTATCTCGCGCACTAAAAACTCTATGCTTTATAGATAAAATAACAAATATGTAATCTGGGTCAGTGACGTATGCTGACCGAATTCGTGCAAATGATGTAATATTAGGGGATTTACCACTACTTTCTATATCTTTGGATGTGGCTTTTACATCAACATTGGCTGTTACAGAAGATTGTCGTTTTCTATTCTTTTTGAACTGCAAAATAACATCAGCCATATTCAGACGTTCACCAGCTTCAACATTTATTAGTTGATAACTATTATTTTGATCTTCAAGAGCACTACTAAATTTTTCAAACACCCATGCTTCAATAAAAGGCCCTGCAATTTTGTTTACATTTTCCATGGGAATACCGAGCTTTAAGTTTGTGTTTATGATAATCTTATTCTGCCTAGAATCCATAGCATCCTTAATTATCTTTTCAATAGAACGCACAACGAAACTAGAACATTCTTCATAATCATCAGATTCAATAGGTTTCTTCAGTTCTAAATCATCATAGGACATCAATACGCCTCCCACTCAGGTAAAACACGCCATGAGACGCCGACCCCATCAACTCGTCTCGGCGAGCTGGTGTAGTTCATATAGTCGATTCAGCGCATCAAGAGGCGTTAAGGCATTTACATCAAGGGCGCGTAAGGATTCAACGGCCGGATGTGTATCGACAAAAAGCCCAACCTGCATGGCAGTTTTCCGCCGTTTGCCTGCTGCCTGCTCCAGCAGGGTTGACGGGCCGGCCGCGCCAGATGCCTCCAGCTCCTGTAGAATCTCCTCTGCTCGTTCTACAACCGGCTTGGGCAGCCCGGCCATCTGCCCCACATGTACACCATAGGAGCGGTCAGCTCTGCCCGGCAAAATCCGGCGCAGAAATACGACCTCATCACCGCTGTCATCAACAGCTACATGATAGTTGATGACCTGCGGCAGTCGTTCAGCCAGCTCCGTCAGTTCATGGTAGTGGGTAGCGAAGAGAGTTTTGGACTGCAACGTCGGGTGGTTGTGAATGTACTCCACCACTGCCCAAGCAATGGCAAGGCCATCGTATGTACTCGTGCCCCGACCGATTTCATCAAGAATCAGCAGACTGCGGCCCGTGGCATGGTTGAGAATATTGGCCGTTTCGATCATCTCCACCATGAATGTTGACTGGCCCCGATGGATCTCATCACTGGCCCCGATGCGGGTAAAGATACGGTCCACCACGCCGATGCGGGCCTCATCGGCCGGCACAAAAGAACCGATCTGCGCCAGGAGTGTAATCAGGGCTGTCTGCCGTAGATAGGTGGACTTACCGGACATATTCGGTCCTGTCAAGATGTGGATGGTTTCTGTGGGAGAGAGTTGCGTGTCATTGGGCACAAATCGCTCGTCATTGCTGAGCTCCACCACAGGATGTCTGCCACTAATGATGGCAATGGTCGGGCCATCTTCGATCTGCGGGCGGCAATAGCGTCGTTTTAACGCCACCTCTGCCAGGGATGTGTAGACATCCAACAGAGCCAGCCCTGCGGCCAGGCCGCGGATATCATCGGCATTGGCTGTGAGTTCCCCACAGACATCGCGGAAGAGACGCTGCTCCAACTCCAAGCGTCGTTCATCCGCGTTGAGGATCACTGACTCGTAATCCTTCAGTTTCGGCGTTATGTAGCGTTCCGCATTCGTCAACGTCTGCTTGCGGATGTACTCCTGCGGCACTTTGTTGATGTGTGTGTGGGTGACTTCAATGTAATAGCCAAAAACTTTATTGTGCCCTACTTTCAGGCTTTTGATATCCAAGCGCGCCCGCTCGGCGCGTTCTAGGTCGGCCACCCACTTCTTGGCATGGTGGCTGTTGTGGACGATATCGTCCAGTTCTGCGTTGTAGCCCGGCCGGATAACGCCCGGATTCGCCAGAGTGGCCGGTGCCTCATCGTCAATCGCCCGTTCCAACAGGGCCAAGGGCGACGCACAAGCAGGCAGTCTGTCCAACAGACCCGTGAGAAAGCCTTCTGCGGCCGGCCGGCGCGCAGACGCCAGCACATGCCGTATACCAGGCATCCGGCGCAAGACCTCACGGATGCCCAACAGATCCCGGGGCAGCCCTTTGCCTTGGGTGACCCGGTTGACCCAACGCTCTAGATCCCCTACCTCCTGCAAAGATTCCCGCACCTGTAGGCGTATCTCGGTCTCGTCTACCAATGTCTGCACCGCGTCCAGCCGTTCATCGATCTGGGCCACATCCAGCAGAGGACGGCCCAGCCAGTGACGTAGCAGCCGCCTGCCCATGGCCGTGAGGGTCTCATCCAGTACGTCCAGCAGGCTGCCTTTGACAGCCCCACCTCGGATAGTTTCCATCAGTTCAAGATTGCGCCGGGTGAACTCATCCAACACCATAAATTCGCTGATACCGTAGCTGTGCAGGTGGCTGAGTTGGGACAGAGCACTGGGCTGCACCTCCTGTAAATAAGCCAGAATCGCGGCAGCCGCGCGCACAGCCTGGGGCTTGTCTTGCAGGCCGAAACCATCCAAACTGCGGGCGCGTAGATGCCCCTGGAGACTGTTCCGAGCCGTGTCCAGCTCCACTTGCCAAGGCTCCACCGACGAAACAACGACCTGGAGACTGTGGATAAACGGGTAGAGGCTGCTCTCCTCCACAGTCCAATCAGCCGTGATCAGTTCGCTAGGTTGCAAGCGGCTGAGTTCTTCGCTCAAACGGAGCTCCGTGTCCATAGGGTCATTGCTGTTGATCTGCGTGGCTGCGAATTCGCCGGTCGTGATATCACAGTAGGCGATCCCCGCTTCGTTGCCCCGGGCATTCAACAGAATGGCCACCAAATAGTTATTGCGAGCTTCGTCCAACATCGCTGGCTCAACGATGGTCCCTTTGGTGATAACCTGCTGGATATCCCGTTCCACCAGCCCTTTGCCCGGCTCGCTGACCTGCTCGGCCACCGCGACTTTGTAGCCAGCTTCCACTAGACGGGCCAGGTACCCGTCCACACTGTGATAGGGAACGCCGGCCAATGGCACCCGTTGATTATTGCCCACGGGCCGGCTGGTCAATGCCACATCGCAGACATCGGCCAAGATTTTGGCATCCTCGTCAAAGGTCTCGTAGAAATCACCGAGACGAAAGAATAAGATACAGTTCGGATGCTGGCTCTTGAGTTGTAGATACTGACGGCGCATGGGTGTCGTCATGGGTTCTTCTCTTTACGGCTAAATAACAGCAGTCGCACTGGCAAGCAGCTGTGTACAGGCAGCGAGCTTTGAGGGCTACTCTACGGCAGCACCATCCGTGGGCTTCCAAACGACCCGGCTGTTGGGATCACCGTAGAGGGTATAGGCGATCCAGGTGGGATTGGCGTTCTGTATATTGCGGATGGAAAGGCGCGCGCAGAAGAACGACTCCCCCAGGGTTTTGCCGTCCCACAGACCTTCATAGAAGGTCTGCGCGAACTTTGAGGCCAGTTCGTCGTGTACCTCCCACAGAGTACCGACGAACGCTGTCACCCCCAGTTGATCCACCAACCGCTGGGCCCAGCCACCGAGTCCGGTCAAGTTGAAGCCAACCCGTGCGCCGTGGCAGGTGTTGAGGAAAAAGAGTGGCTTTTCGCGCCGCAGCCCTCCAGCCCGGCGTTTGTTTAGATCGCTGGGGAACAGTGGCTCGTCTTGCAATGTGATGGGTGATTCATCTACGAATGCTTGGTTGAAGTTCCCATGGGTAGCGAAATGAAAGAGCTGCGCGCCCCCTTCCTGCGCGAGAGCCAAAAACTCAGCGCGCGTTGTAATCGGTGTGGCAACCTCAATCTCCCGGTCCCCTAGGCTGTCAAAATACTGAATCTCTTCCCAGACAAAATCAAGATCTAGAATAGGGGCAATCAGCTGGGCGGCGCGAATGTCCAAACCCGACGGGAGCGCGACACCAGCCAGCCAGCGGCTCATCTGCCATGCACCAGCTAGGTGATCATCCTCCACATCCGCGCCATCCACTACATCATAGGGTTTGACCAGCTCCCAAGGGATCCACGGTTCATCGCTGACGATGAGCAGATTCTGCAGCTGGCCTGCCTCGCGCAATGCCTTCAGCTCCCAATAGACTTGACGCAAGGGTTCGGGGAAGAGCTGTTCATAGAGCTCAATGCCGATATCAGCGATCTCATCTTCCAACCGCTTGGCCTCAACGGTGTTCATCTCTTGGTTGGCCCTAGCCGCGAACATACTCAGTCGTTCGACCAAGCGTTCAAAAAAGGCGGAGGGTCTGGACAGATCATTGAAGACGACCGAGCCTAGGGCACGGTCATGCAAGCCGGGCAGCTTGTGTGAATGCAGATGAAAATGGAGTGTACGCCCGTCCGCGTCGCGAATGACCCGCAGTTCCACATCGGCCGGCCGGCCGGCTTCTCCCTGGGGGATGACAATTCCATCTAGCGCACGGACCACCGCGGCCGTACCTAAGGTAATAGACCTCGTATCGATATCCGTAGTCGTATCAGTCCGTTTGCTACGAGTTCGGATGTAGCGAAAGGCACTGACGGTCACTTCTAGGGTCAAGGATCCCACATTGCGGCCCCGGTGATAGAAGTCAACAGTCACCCAGCGGGGGCCGCTGCGGTCGTCGGCCAGTTGCAGCAGAAACACAGCCGGCTGGGAGTTCTGAGTCTGATGGACGGCAATCGTCCGACGCCAGGCCAGGCCGTCAAGCGAGCCGGGTCCATAGCCGCTGGCCTCCACAAAACCAGGGGCATGCACCACTACATCCACAAGCTCCACATCCTCTTCAAAGGTGACATCGACCTCGCTCTCGGCCCGGGTCGTCAGCGGCCGGTCAAGGATTAGCTGCACCACGAATGGATGCTTCACATCCGTTCGTTTCGGAATCATGTGGGGCAAGTCTACATAGGTAAAGAACTGGACCGTCGCCTCATCAGGGGCTGTGCTCTGGCCCCTGGCCGCAGGCGGGGCCAGACCTTTGGCTGAACGAGACACATAGTTCGACGGGTCGTCCTGCATCATTCGCTGCAGGTCTAGCACCTGCAGGTAGCTAATGCCCTCTTCGGACCAGTAATCTTGATTCGTTTTCCCGTTACGCATGGTTGCAAAGACAATGGGCAGCACCGGATCAATATCTGCCAGATCGTCTAAAAATCCAGCCAAAATCGTGCTGCGAGCACGGGCACTGATACTACGCACGCTCACCTCCCCTGCGGCAACCCGACGCAAGCGGTCGACTTGGCTATGGGTGTACGGATCGAGTTGTGACCAACCCCCATAGAGTTGACGCAGGACCGTATCCACAGTCGGCAGCAGCCGACGATAGTCCCAATAGTAAGAAGACAGTTCGGCACGCATTCGTTCCAGTTCGTCCATCAAAGCCCCAGTGGAGAATAGAGAGCCATTACTCGCCACGAACCACTGCAAGTGTTCCCTTGAAAAATTCTATCATGATAATAGAGATTTTTCAATTGTAAGGTCAGCTTTCCAATTTTATGCCCGTAGAGACACACCCTTGGTATCTCTGAATAGATTCGCTACTCTTTTTGTGGTCGTAATTTTGCGATTTCTATGGTATGATAGAGAACTGCTATCGTTCAGAATGAATCCCATTATGGAGATAGGTGAAATGACAATGGCGATGACAAGCGTTCAACTGCCGCGTACGATTTATCATGAGATCATCGCCCACGCCAGAGAAGGCAAACCAGAGGAGATCTGTGGCATCCTGCGGGGCCGCGCTGGACGGGCATTCCAACTCTACCGGGCCCGCAATGTGGCGGAGGACCGGATCGACAACTACGATGTAGACTCGCAGACGCTCCTGAAGCAGTTTGAATTCGAGGAGGCCGGCGACGAGATGATCGGGATCTATCACTCCCATCCTACATCGGTTGCCTACCCCTCAGCTACTGATGCTTGGAACGCGCACTACCCGGAGACATACTATCTGATCTGCTCCCTGCAGTTCGACCATACGCCTCTGGTGCGCGCCTTTCGCATGCTCCCAGCATGGCCGGATACAGACATCAAGACAATACGGCATTCTCTACCCTTTCGTGAAGTGCGGCCCCAGCTGTTCGCTTACTACCAGGCCGTAGGTGAGCCTGTTCCCCAAGCCATCGCTACACTGTTCGCCGTGCTGCAGCCGCCCCTATACCTTGTATTCAACACAGACGAATCTGGGGCTGTCGAGGACTTCCGCGCCGTCCGCGTGCAGGAATGCCCGCTAGAAATCCTGGAGCATGGACAGGCATAGGAGAAGAAGAGGCGATGATCCAGTTTGACATTTTCCGCGATAAGCGTTATCCTATCAGTTGAACAGAAGGAAGATACGGATTTCTTGCATTCGGCGTTCGCAGATTCTGAAAATCTCGGGGTTGCTCACGCCTCATCCAATGATTCAACGCCAGAACACGCCCTACCTGAAGACTTGCTCGTGTCAATAGCGGGTACAACCAGCAAGATGCTGGCGGTATTCCGCTGTCTAAGATACGAGCGATGAGGAGGGCAAGGGTTGAAATTCAACGCTGGATTCATCGCATGATGGCTCCAGCGTTTTTTGTTTTAGATGAACCGCAATAGAACGGAAGAGAGTCAACCAACATAAGGAGAGCCGAGGAATGGCAACTGTGTTTGTGCCGACACCCCTACGCCGCTTCACCGCTGGCGTGTCGAAAGTAGAAGCCAGCGGGTCAACCGTTGGGGAGTTAATCGAGCAGTTGGAAAGTACCTACCCGGGCATCAGCGAAAAGCTGCTGGACGACGATGGCAATGTGAAGCGCTTTATCAATGTATTCCGCAACGACGACGAGATTCGTACCCTGGATGGATTGGCTACGACCGTCGGCGACAGTGACAAGATTTCGATTGTGCCGGCAATGGCCGGAGGGAAGGCCTGAAATCATGGTAAGATTAAATCGAGACCAGTTGTTGCAATTGGCGAAGAGTGAAATTCAGGAGATCACCGCCGCGCAGGTGAGAGAACGGATCGATAACAGCGAAACCTTGACCCTCATCGACATCCGCGAGCGGGATGAGTGGGTGCAAGGGCATATTCCCGACGCTACATTTGTGCCCCGGGGCTTTCTGGAACTGCAGATTGAGGAGCACCAGCCCAATCGCGAGCAGCCGCTGGTAGTCTATTGTGCTGGCGGTGTGCGCTCTGCCCTTGCTGCCCGCAATCTGCAAGAGATGGGCTACAAGGATGTCCACTCGTTGATCGGCGGCTTTAATGGCTGGAAAAACGCCGGCCTGCCCTTCAAAGTGCCCACAGTCCTGAGCGAAGATCAGCGCATCCGCTACAGCCGCCATACAATTTTGAGCGAACTGGGCGAAGAGGGGCAGATCAAACTGCTGGACAGCAAAGTCCTGCTGATCGGTGCCGGGGGCCTCGGCAGCCCGGCCGCCATCTACTTAGCAGCCGCAGGTGTCGGACAGTTGGGCATCGTTGATTTCGACCATGTAGATACCTCCAATTTACAACGACAAGTACTGCATGGGTTCAATGATGTAGGCCGGCCAAAAGTCGAGTCGGCCCGGGACCGCATCGCTGAAATCAATCCAGATGTAGAGGTCGTGGGCTATCAAGAGCCGATCACCAGCTACAATGCCTTCCAAATTATGCAGGGCTACGACGTGGTCATTAACGGGTCGGACAACTTCCCCACTCGCTATCTGGTGAACGACGCCTGCCAGATGCTCAACATCCCACTTGTAGATGCCAGCATCTTTATGTTCGAAGGCCAAGTGACCGTCTATCAGCCTGTACACGAACACAGCAGCAAGGGCAGCCCCTGCTATCGCTGCCTCTACCCGGACCCTCCTCCACCGGGAGAGGTGCCAAGCTGCGCGGAAGCAGGTGTATTAGGCGTCCTGCCCGGTATCGTTGGCTCAGTCCAAGCGATTGAAGCCATCAAACTGATCGCTGGCATCGGCGAGCCATTAATCGGACGTTTGCTGATGATTGATACCCTGGACATGACCTTCCGCACTTTGAACGTGAACCGCAATCCCGAATGCCCGGTCTGTGGGGAGCACAGATCAGTGACGGAGCTGATCGACTATGAGCAGTTCTGTGGTCTGCCCAGCGCAAACGCACAGCCAACAGATATCGTAACAGATCCAATCACGGCCAATGGGGCCAAGCAGCCTGACCTCATGCCGGCCTAAATATCTGTGAGCAGTACATGTGTCGTTACTGGCCACAGACCTACACCCAAGAGCCAGCCATGATCCGAGAAACCTGTGCGGCAATCTCCCAACAATCTAGGACGGACAAAGGCGCGATGTCCGTCCTAGCAGGTATTGGCAATACCCCCCTGCTGGATTTGACGAAATTTGCCCGACGCTTCAGGGTGCCGGACAGGGTACAGGTCTATGCCAAAGCCGAGTGGACCAACCCCAGTGGCTCGGTGAAGGCCCGAGCCGCGCTGAAGATCGTGCAGGAGGCCGAGGCATCCGGCAAATTGGGCCAGGGCCAAATTCTCATTGACAGCAGCAGCGGCAATACTGCTATCGCCTATGCCTTTATCGGCGCGGTAAAGGGGTTCCCTGTACATCTAGTTATGCCACAAAATGTGAGCAGGGAACGCAAGGCTCTGGTCAAAGCCTACGCTGCAACCCTGATCGAATCGGATCCCCTGGAAGGCTCTGATGGGGCCATCCGTCTGGTCCGGGAGATCGTAGCTGCAGATCCCCAGCGTTACTTTTACGCGGATCAGTACAACAATGACGCCAATTGGCAGGCCCACTACCAAGGGACCGGTCCGGAAATCTGGCAACAGACCCACGCACGCATTACTCATTTCGTGGCCGGGCTGGGCACGACCGGTACATTTGTAGGCGCAGGTCGCTATCTGCGGGAGCAAAACCCGGCCGTGCAACTTGTGGCTGTGCAGCCAGAAGATGAACTGTCTGTGATCGAAGGGCTGAAACATCTGGAGACAGCCATCATGCCAGGCATCTACGACCCTTGCCTCGTGGACCGTCACCTGTTCATCGGCTCTGAGGTCACCTGGGAATACACCCGCCTCTTGGCGAGCCAAGCTGGGCTGCTCGTCGGTTTCAGCAGCGGCGCAGCCGTGGCCGCCGCCATCCAAGTAGCAGCGGAACTCACATCCGGCGTTGTGGTCACCCTCCTACCCGATGACGGCAGCAAGTATGTAAGTTTGGGCATCTTTGACTGATCGTCTCCTACTCCATTCGCACTGCATCGGCCGGCTCAATGTTGCCCAGGCGCCAGGCTGGATAGAGGCCGGCCAGCAGCGCGGCCAGCAGTGCCACCAGAAAGGCCTGTACGAACTCCCCAACCTGAAGCTGCATGGAAAGCGTCCAGCCAAAGGAACGCAGGTTGATGATGTAAATGAGAATCAAGGCCAGAATAAAGCCGGTGGGCAATGCCACGAGGCCGGCACTCGTCCCCAGCAGCCCTGTCTCCAGCAGAGTAAGCTGCCAGAGTTGGCCCCGGGTCATACCACTAGCGCGCATGACCCCGATCTCCCGTGCCCGTTCTAGTTGCAGACTCATGAGCGTGCTGAGGATGCCGACGAACGCCACAACCGTTGCCAACAGACGCAAGGCAACCGTAATGGCGAAGGTGCGGTCGAACACCTCTAGAGCATTGCGGCGGGTACTACGATTGGAGCGTACTACCGCTTTGTCGGCAACGGTGCGGCGCAGGGCCTGGACCGTTTCATCCACATCCGCGCCGGGCACCACGAACAGGGCCACGGCGGAGAGGGCATCGTCGTTCCAATAGCGGCGATAGTTGGCAAGGTACAGAAGCAGGCTGGGCTGCACGTCAAAATCATAGGCAATGCCGACGATGGGGAAACTCTGCTGGCCGGCATCGGTCAGCAGGCCCAGGCTGTCGCCGACCCGCAATTTGAAGCGGTTTGCCATCGACTCGTTGACAACCACACCGCCGGCTTCCACCGCTTCCCAAGTGGCGACGGTATCTCCCACAGCGGCCTTGTAGGCCCGGTCCGCCCCTGCCAGATCCCGCAAGATGGCTGCTACCCGTACATCCACCTGCTCCCCGTTTGGCAATGTGGCGGCTACCTCCACCTCCCGGTTGATGGAGAAATCGGCTACGTCCGGGAAAGCCACCAGTTCGTCCAGCAAGGAGCGGTCCAGGGTCGCATTGCTGCGGCTAGCCCCCAGGGCCGGCGCGGAGACAAAAATATCCGCCTGTAGGATATCATCCAGCCATTGTTCAACGGTCAGGCGGAAGGAGCCGATCATGACACCGACACCGATAATGACACTGACAGCCACCATTAAGGCAGCCACGGCCACGGATACCCGGGACAGGGAGCGGATGATGGAGCGTGGGGCCAAGCGCGCTAGGGGCCCAAATCGGCGGGCCAGCAGCCGTTGTAACCCCTCCAGCAGCAGCAAGGTCAGGCCCGGGGTCAACAGGGCCATGCCGAAGATGACGGCAAACAGCCCGGCGAAGGCGATCTCCAGATTCCAGTCGGGGATCAGCAATCCGGAGCCAATGAGGCAGAGGACCAGGCCGCCAATAGTGAGCCTCGGCAAAACCCGGCCCACCTTTTCCTCCATGTTTGAACGCTGCATGACCCCGGCCGGCGGCACACTCGTCGCCTCGTAGGCCGGCAGCAAGGCGGCCAGCAGGGCCGCGCCCAGGCCGCTCAACGCGCCCTTAACCAAGGTCCATAGGGGGATGTCCACATCACGAACAGCTACCACAAAAAAAAGGTCGTTGACCGTTTGGGTGACGGCCTGCACTGCGCCACGCCCCAGCAGCACCCCCAACCCGAGGCCCAGCAGCGTACCGATGAAGCCCAACAGAGCCGCTTCTGTTAGGACGATACCGAAGATCTCCGGCCGGGTCATCCCCAAAGCACGCAGGGTACCGAGGACGGGACGACGCTGTACAACGCTGAAGGTAACTGTATTGTAGATGAGAAACATGCCTACAACCAGGGCTAGGAGGCTGAGGGCGGTCAAGTTGAGCCGGAACGCAGCCGTCATCTCCTCAACCACGCCAGCCCGTGCCTCAGGGCGCACGACCCGGGTGCCGGGTGGCAAGATGCCGGCGATTTCGTCCAGCACAATGGCCCCCTCAGCCCCGGCAGGCAGGATCAGGTCAATGCGATCTAGGCGGCCAATTTTGCCCAACAGCTCCTGCGCGCTGCTGATATCAACGATGAGCAGGCCATCCAGTACCCGCCGGCTCAACTCATCTGACGGGGCCAGCAAGCCGATGATGGTCAAGGTCTCTTGGCGCGCCCCGACACGGATCTGCAGTTCCTGCCCTGGCCGCAGACCATAACGCTCGGCTAGGGGTTGTCCGATCAGGACCGTATTGGGCTCTACGAGAAAAGCCTTCAGATAGCCGCCGCTACTGTCAGGTTCGTCTGCCTCCCAGAGGTTGGGCAGTGCCGAGCTATTGGCTTGGGCTCTGCGGCCCAGATAGTTGCGGAAAGGTGGCTCCGCGAAGGGATCAATGCCGAGCAGATGCATGGGTTGGGCGTCCAGTTGTGGCACACTGACGAAGCTCTCGACTACGGGCGCGCTGGCACGATAGCCCAGTTCCCGCCGCAGCCGTACATAGATGGCCGCATCTACGCCAGCAGGGCCGCCGATGATCTGGTGCGTGGCCTTGCCACTGACCTGCTCTGTGCCCAAGGTAAAGGCACGACCGGCCGCGCCGTTCGCCAGGTCAATAGCCACGACCATGGCCACGCCGATGGCCACACCCACGACCAGAAAGATCGATTGCAGGGAGCGTCGCCAGCTATGATGCCACGCCAATCGTAGAACCGGGCGAAAAGGGAAGCTCCAAGATCTCATACGGCCGCACCGAGGTCGTGGGAGACGAGCCGCCCTCGTTCCAAAAAGAGCACCTGATCCGCGGAAGCGGCGATGTCCGTAGCATGGGTAGCCATAATCAAAGTCTTGCCGGCGTCCCGGCGCAAGGCCAGCAGTAGATCCAGGACCACCTCGCCGCTGCCTTCATCTAGGTTGCCGGTCGGCTCATCGGCCAGAAGCAGGGCCGGGTCATGGATGAGGGCGCGGGCGATGGCGACCCGCTGCTGTTCACCACCACTCAATCGGTCAGGAAAGGTGCTGAGCCGAGTACCTAGGCCGACCCGTTCCAAGAGCAGCGCGGCCCGACGGCCGGCTTCGCGCGCCTCGCCGGCTAGCTCCAGAGGCAAGGTGACATTTTCCAACACTGTCAAGGTGGGGATCAGATTGAAAAACTGGAAGACGATGCCGATATTGCGCCGGCGAAAGAGGGTTCTCTGCCGGTCGCCCAAGCCGGTCAACTCCACTTCAACACCGTTTTCCTGTATAAATACCCGCCCAGCACTGGGCCGGTCAATGCCTGAGATGAGATTGAGAAGCGTACTCTTGCCACTGCCAGATTTCCCCAATAGACAGGTAAAGCAGCCAGCCGCAAAGGACCAATCAATGGCCTCTAGTACTTGTTTCTCCTGACCCGCCTCATCGTAGGATTTGCTCAACGCGTCCAGGCGCACCAGGGATTGAGGGCCAATTTTCTCTATCATTTCATCCATATTCTGCCTAGATTGACTTCTTTAGCAGCCAATGCTACCCTTATTACATCGTAACAGCCAATACCTTCAGTGGCTAGTGGCCTACATTCCATTGCCGTAGACCATTGCTGTCCTGCCCACTGATCACCAACCACTGATCCATGAAAAAAGACCTAGATCGACTGATGACAGAACGCAAGTTGGATGGCTTTGTCGTGCTCGGGGAAGGACATGGCCCGGTCATGAAGTACCTGACAAATGGCGCATTTTTCGAGGGCGCGCTGCTGCTTAAGCCCCAGGGCCAGGAGCTTACCCTCATCCACGGCGGGATGGAACGGGATACGGCTGCCGCCACCGGCCTGCCCACCATCAACCGGGACGAACATTTTAACAGCTATACCTTACTGCAGGAGTTCAACGGAGACCGCTTGGCCGCGGCCGCGGCCTATGTGGCCCGGGCCATGGAAATGCTGGAGATGCGAGGACGGATCAGCGTCTACGGCCTAGAGGATGCCGGCGCAATACTGGCCCTGATAACGAAGGTCCAAGAACAGGTTGAGGGGATCGAAATCGTCGGTGAGTACGGGGAAACCCTCTTTTCCCAAGCTTTCATTACAAAAGACAATGCGGAATTGGAGATTATGAAGCGGGCCGGCCAGCTTACCTGTACCACTGTCCGTGAGGTGCAGGAATTTATTCAAGGGCATAAGGTAGGCCAGGACGAAGTTGTGCTGCAAGCGGACGGTTCGCCCTTGACAATCAGCCATGTCAAGACCTATATCCGCGAACGATTGCACGCCCATGGACTACAGGAGAATCACGGCACGATCTTTGCCCAAGGCCGCGACGCGGGTGTGCCCCACAATATCGGGGACCCTTCCATGCCCCTGCGCTTGGGTGTGGCTATCGTCTTCGACATCTACCCGACCACAGAAGAAGGCTACTTCCACGACATGACCCGCACCTGGTGTCTGGGCTATGCCAAGGATGAGGTGCAGAAAGCCTATGACCAAACCAAAGAGATCTTTGACCAAGTGATGGCGGAATTGAAAGTAGGACGCCCCACCCGAGACTACCAACTGATGACCTGTGCATACTACGAGGCGCGGGGACACAAAACAGCCCGCAGCCATCCGGGCACAACCGAAGGCTACCTACATAGTCTCGGTCATGGCATCGGCCTGCAGATTCACGAGCAGCCGAACTTCAGCCATGCCGAAGGCAATGACACACTCTTAGAGCCCGGGCACGTTGCCACTATTGAGCCAGGACTGTATTACCCCGACCGAGGCTTCGGCGTACGCGTTGAGGATGCAGTCGCGTTCAACGAAGAGGGAGAACTGTTCTGGCTGACCAACTACCCCTACGATCTGGTCGTTCCTATGGGCTAACAGATGAGGAAGCCGGAACCAAAGGAGAGAAGATGACACAGACAACAAACGATAGGGAGCACCTAGCTATTGTTGGCGATAGCAAGAACACCAGTGCAAGAGGTGCCGCAGAGGTGTTCGAGGTAGGGGAGCAAAGTGTTCTCACAGCTGGGGTAGCGGTGTTGCCAGCGGTTGTGAGAGATGAACACAAAGAAGAACAAAGCCGAGTCAAAGACAATCCTGATGCGGTCAATCCACATGCACCGGATGATGGTCTCTATGTGACAGAGGATGAGTACTGGGCGCGCTGGTATGCAAACCCGTACTCGGATAGGGATGTGAAATACGAGTGGAATAACGGACGACTGGAGGCCAAACCCTTGTCTACCTTTGCCCAACAAGCACTCTACGACTGGTTTCTCAATATCTTGCGGCACTACGTGCAGAGTCATCCGATAGCACGCTTGATCTATCTGGAGATAGGATTTAGCCTGACCATAGAAGACGTAGAGGAAGTAAATGGAAAGAAAGAGGTAGTGCGGAAGCCAGACATCGGGATAATCCTCAATGACAATCCTGTGGGGTGGGAAGAGGATGACCGGTCGTATAAGGGGGTGTACGATTTGTGTGTCGAATCTCTATCGGATTCGACAAAGAGGGAGGCATATCGTGACACGGTGGAGAAGCGGATAGAGTATGCTCAAGGGGGTGTGCGGGAGTACTACATTCTGGACCCGAGCGAGCAACACATGCACTTCTATCAACGCGATGCAGAGGGGTATTACGTGGAGATATGAGGTGGATGATGATGGAGTGATCCGTTCGCGTGTGTTGCCGGGGTTTCAATTTCGATGGGATGATTTGCTACAGCGTCTGGATATAGAGGAACTCGCCCTGGATGAGGTGTATAGTGGGTATGTATGGAAGCTGCAGTCGGAGGCGTGCGGAATACAGCTATGGCATCTGTAATCAGGGCGGATCGGGAAGCGCGTCGGGCAGATGCGGAACGGATACAAGCGTTGGAAGCTGAACTCGCCCGCCTGCGGGGACAAGGTTCCTGACCGAATGCAAGATTGTCTGAATCAGGACTCGTTGGATGGGTCAGGGTTCTGTCTTGGTTAATTGGAGAGAATGACCTGTGGAACAAAAGGAGAGAAGATGACACAGACAACAAACGATAGGGAGCACCTAGCTATCGTTGGCGATAGCAAGAACACCAGTGCAAGAGGTGCCGTAGAGGTGTTCGAGGTAGGGGAGCAAAGTGTTCTCACAGCTGGGGTAGCGGTGTTGCCAATGGTTGTGGAAGATGAACACCAAGAAGAGCAAATCCGAGTCAAAGACAATCCTGATGCAGTCAATCCAGATGCACCGGATGATGGTCTCTATGTGACAGAGGAAGAGTACTGGGCGCGCTGGTATGCAAACCCGTACTCGGATAGGGATGTGAAATACGAGTGGAATAACGGACGACTGGAGGCTAAACCCTTGTCTAACCCCGCCCAAATAGCACTATACAACTGGTTTCTGAATATCTTGCAACGCTACGTGCAGAGTCATCCGATAGCTCGGTTGATCAATCTGGAGACAGGGTTTAGCCTGACCATAGAAGATCTAGAGGAAGTAAGAGGAGAGAAAAAGGTAGTGAGGAGGCCAGACATCGGGGTAATCCACAATGACAATCCTGTGGAGTGGGAAGAGGATGACCGGTCGTATAAGGGAGTGTGCGATATGTGTGTAGAATCATTATCGGATTCGACAAAGGCGGATGTGTATCGTGATACGGTGGAGAAGCGGATAGAATATGCACAAGGGGGTGTGCGGGAGTACTACATTTTGGATCCGAGCGAGCAATACATGCATTGTTATCGACGTGATGCGGAGGGGTATTACGTGGAGATAGAGGCGGATGATGATGGAGTGATCCGGTCGCGTGTATTGCCAGGGTTTCAGTTTCGATGGGATGATTTGCTACGGCGTCCGGATATAGAGGAACTCGCTCTGGATGAGGTGTATAGTGGGTATGTATTGCCGAAATACAAGGCATCGGTAGTCAGGGCGGGTCGGGAAGCGCGTCGGGCGGATCGGGAAGCGCGTCGGGCGGGTCGGGAAGCGCGTCGGGCAGTTGTGGAAGCTGCAGCTCGGAAGCGTGCGGAGGAACGGGCAGCTATGGAAGCTGCAGCCCGGAGACAAGCGGAGGAACGGGCAGCTATGGAAGCTGCAGCCCGGAGACAAGCGGAGGGTCAGGCAGCAGCGGAAGCTGCAGCCCGGAAGCGTGCGGAGGATCAGGCAGCAGCGGAAGCGGACCGTGTACAAGCGTTGGAAGCTGAACTCGCTCGTTTGCGGGGACAAGGTTCCTGACTGAATGCAGGATTGTTTGAATCAGGACTCGTTGGATGGATCAGGGTTCTGTTCCGGTTGATTGGAGAGAATGACCTGTGGAACAAAAGGAGAGAAGATGACACAGACAACAAACGATAGAGAGCACCTACCTGATGCGGTCAATCTAGATGCTCCAGATGAAGGACGCTATGTGACGAAGGAAGAGTACTGGGCGCGCTGGTATGCAAACCCGTACTCAGATAGGGATGTGAAGTACGAGTGGAATAACGGACGACTGGAGGCCAAACCCTCGTCTACCTTTGCCCAACTAGCACTTTACAACTGGTTTCTGGGTATCTTGCAGCACTACGTGCAGAGTTATCCGATAGCACGCTTGATCAATCTGGGGGTCGGGTTCAGTATGACCATGCCAGATCCTGAAGAGCCATGCGGTATACGGGAGGCGGTGCGTAGGCCAGACCTCGGGGTAATCCTCAATGACAATCCTGTAGAGTGGGGGGATGATGAGTACTCGTATAGGGGTATCTGCGATATGTGTATAGAATTACTATCGGATTTGACAATGGCAGAGGTATATCGGGATACAGCGGAGAAGAGGCGAGACTATGCGTTGGCTGGTGTGCGGGAGTACTACATCCTAGATCCGAGCGAGCAACACATGCACTTCTATCAACGCAATGCGGAGGGGGAGTATGTGGAGATAGAGGCGGATGATAGAGGGGTGATCCGGTCGCGGGTATTGCCAGGGTTCCAATTTCGGTGGGATGATTTGCTACAGCGTCCGGACATACAGGAACTCGCCCGCCTGCGGCGACAACGTTCCTGAATCGGATGGTACCCTAAATCAAAAGAGCCGACCCCTACGGGTCGGCTCTTTGATTTGAGATGAGGAAGTTTATTCCTCATCTCCTAGCTACACCTTTAGCCACGCACAAGCGGTAGGAAGAGCTGCTCGCTGCCGCTGGGGGGCATCGGTGTTGGTGTCGGTGTCGGCACCACTGGTGTCGGTGTTGCCACCGGTGCTGCACCACAGAACGTCAGTTCCGGGTCGAACATGTCAAAGTCGTTGTTTGTAACCGTACTGAACGGCCCCGGTAGACAGCCCGAGAAGCGGTTACCGGACAGCTTGATCTCCTCCAAGTTTACTTGAGCAAGAACACCCAACCTCTCGGGGACCGTTCCTGCTAAGTTGTTGTTGGAGAGTCTCAAGATACGCAGACCAGTGAGATTCTTGAATTCCTCAGGGAGGAGCCCAACGAAGTTGTTGTCGGAAAGGTCCAACTCCTGCAGCCGGAAGAGATCGCCCAACTGTGAAGGGAGGGGACCCTCGAACCCATCGCGTTCCGCCTCACTGTTGGCTTTCTGGTTGTTGAGCCGCAACACCTTCAACTTGGTAAGTGTCCGCAAGGCGGGGGAGAGGTTGTCCGACATCTGGTTGTTGGAGAGATCCAACGTCTCTAGGTTGGTGAGATCTCCGGCTTCATCCCCATCGGTCCAGTCATCAGGGACGCCACCCGTGAATTGGTTGTTGTTGAGATGCAGCTCCTTCAGCTTGGTGAGCTTCTCCAACTCTACGGGAAGGGCACCATCTAGCTGGTTGTTGGAGAGGTCCAATACCTCCAGACTGATGGCGGCCCCGTCACCATCTCTGCCAGTGAGATCGCCTAACGCTTTGGGGATTTTGCCCGTGAGTTGGTTGTCGTTGAGACGTAGCTCCTTCAGAGCGGCACCACCATTGTCACCAGTCCCCCTATTAAAACTGCCCAACGAATCCGGGATACGGCCCGAGAGCTGGTTGTTGGAGAGGTTCAATTTCTCCAGATAGTCGAGTGCATCTAAGTTGGGGATTCTGCCTGTGAGTTGGTTGTTGTTGAGATGCAGCTCCTTCAGCCCCTCGAGATTCCGCAAGTCACTGGGGATACTGCCCTGTAGGGGGGTGCCTCCCAGAACCTCGTCACTGAGGTCCAGCTTGGTCACAAACAGGCCTTCCGTCTCCCCATCTGGGTGCTCGCCGAACTCTACGCCTGTCCAATTGAACAGGGCCGTACGCGCATTCCAATTCGTCAGAACTTCGTTGTCCTCGCCCTCTAAGTCCCCCTTGAGGTCATAGAGGCGGTTACACTGAGTGTTAAGGTCCAGAGCATTAATCGGAGTATCCCCCAGAGCCGTAACAACAGAGGCAACCGCAGCACCGGTGATACGACACTCAGCAGAACAGCTCGGCAGATTGAGTACGCCAGCTAAAGTGTCGTCAGCAGTGTTAGCCGTATCGTCAGCGTCAATACCTATATGACGAAAACTGCTATCACCCCTCTGTCCTGCCCAATCTATGATACGGCTTGGGATACAGCCGCTGAATTCGTTGTCCCTCAGATCGAGTTGTTGCGCCTCTACATTCCTGAGTTCTCGCAACGCTTCAGGGATCATGCCCGTGAGTTTGTTGTCGTTGAGGTACAACTTCTTCAACTCGCCGAGAGACCCCAAGGAGGTAGGGATTTCCCCATCCAGTTTGTTGCCGTTGAGATACAAATCTTCCAGATTCTCGAGATTTCCCAATGTCAGAGGGATGTTGCCCGTGAGCTTGTCGCCCCGCTGGTTTTCAAGGTGCAAGCGTTCCAGCTTCTCGGTAAGATTGCCCAACGCATCCGGGATGCTGCCATCTAGGTCATTCTCTCCGAGATACAACTCTGTCAGCTCGGCCAGGTTGCCCAAAGCAGCGGGGATTTCGCCTGACAGGTCGTTCGAGGTGAGGGACAAGCTTCTCAGATCGGCCAGGTTGCCCAGCTCCTCCGGGATGCTGCCATCCAGACCCCCCACTATTTCATCATCGTCTGTGGGGTTAGTTCCGGTCACTGTACCTTTGTTATCCAGTCTGTAGTTCCCCTGAAGCCACAAGGTACGCAGAGCGGTCAGGTCACCCAACTCATTTGGGATACTGCCCGTCAGCCTGTTGCCTTGGAGTCGCAAGACCCGCAGACTGGTCAGCTTGCCCAAATCATCCGGGATACTGCCATCCAGACCCATAGTCAGCAGACCATCAGTTATGGGCAGGGTATTACACAGCGTGTAGGAGGGGGTGGTGGAGGCGACGCAGGTGATTTCCAACGTCGACAGACCAGTGAGATCGCCCAACTCTGATGGGAGAGTACCCGTCAGGTGATTATCTATCGTGAAGGGAGTGAGAGACGTCATGGGGGTTTGGGTGTTATCCACCCTTCCACTGAAAGTCTCACCCACTCCACTGCTTGTCGTACCCGTAATGAGCGTTAAGCCTGTCACACGGCGCGCATTAGCTGAGCCGGACCCAGCCCCTGGCCGGATTGTTACACCAACCCAATTGAAGATATTGGTATTTTCATTCCAATTCAAGGCGTCCGTGGCAGATCTACCGGTTATCTCATCGTCCTCGATCAACTTGAGGAGATTTCGACAATCCTCAACCAAGTCAGTGAAGCGGTCGTCCTCCGGGTCGAAAATCACAGTAGGGTTCGTACACGTTTCGTCGCTGCCACCACCTGGTGCTTGGGCAACGACACTAGCTGTCGTCAGGACAGCAAGCAAAATCACAGCCAGTAACACAGCAAAGGCTGACAGGACGCCCCGACGTTTGGTAAGCAGGAAGCCCTGATTTCGACTGGTTTCTGTCATGATTGATTCTCCTTGACATAAACTCATTGGATCCAATGTAGAGGCGCTGCGTTGCTTATCCTTCAAATTGCGTCTCCTGAAACATAGTGATTTCATGAATAATGGTCACCTCCGATAAAGGAAGTAGATGAACTCTGTTTTGGCTGAGGTACTGCGGTTAAGTGCAAACGGTTGAGCCTCTGCCCCCTACAACCGCCAGCTCGGTACATCGGTATGGCATCATCTATGCAGTCATGATTGCTTCTCCTTACGGTTCGGTTGATGCAGTTCCGATTGGGCATTGTCCCCAACTGTCGAACCTTAAGTGCAAGTTCCCAGCAGCCATCACAGTAAGTATAAACGATTTGATGAGTATACACAAATTGCCAATCATTGTCAACAATGAAGACGGGCATTGATGGCTAAGTATACTGATCCTACTGAGAACTGTCAAAAGGCATAATCGCAACGTACCCAATTATACCCAAGGTGCCGGCCTTTGTCAAAGGACATAATTTACATAGACATTTACACATAGACGTTACAACATGTTGAAGCCAGTATACATGTCCGGAGAGATGATGTCCAATGAGGCGGCTAGAGGGTGCGAGTAAAAAAACGCCCCGGCCCTCAACAGGCCGGGGCACTGTACGCGACGAACGCGGCCATTAGCGGCGTACAAGAGGCAGGAAGAGTTGCTGTTGCTCGCCGGGTATCGGTGTTGGTGTCGGTGTCGGCGCTAGGTCACAGAACTCTAGGTCCACCATGTCAAAGTCATTGTTGGCAATCGCGCGCAGGTCGGCCGGGATACATCCCCTCAGTTGGTTGCCGGCGACCTTGATCTCATTCAGACTCCCTGTGGCGGCCAGAAGGTTCAACTCCTCCGGTAGCGTTCCCACTAAGCTGTTGTTGGCGATGTTCAAGCTCCGCAGACTGACGAGATTCTTAAAGCGTTCAGAGACAAGCCCCGTCAGGTTGTTGTCCGCGAGGTTCAGCTCCCGCAGCCGGAAGAGCGCACTCAATTGGGGTGGGATGATACTGGAGAACCCATCGCGATCCTCCTCACTGTCGGCTTTCTGGTTGTTGAGCCGCAAGACCCGCAGCTTGGTGAGGGTCTGCAAGGTTGGGTCGACTTCCCCCGATAGTTGGTTGTTGGAGAGGTCCAACGTCTCTAGGTTGGAGAGATCCATGCCATTCCCATCGCTCCAGGCATCAGGGATCCCGCCTGTGAGTTGGTTGTTGTTGAGCTGCAGCGTCTTCAGCTTGTTGAGCTTCTCCAACTCTGCGGGAATCCCACCATTGAGCTGGTTGTTGGAGAGGTCCAAGACTTCCAGACTGACCCGGTCCCCATCTTCATCTGTACCCCAGAGGTTGCCCAACTCCGCGGGGATTTGGCCTGTGAGTTGGTTGTTGTTGAGCCGCAGTTCCTTGAGACTATTGGAGTTCGTGACCGTCTGCGTGCCAGAGATGCCGACCCTACCCAACGCAGTGGGGATATTGCCGGACAGCCGGTTGTTGGAGAGATCCAATATCTCCAGATGTTCGAGCTCTGGCAATGTAACAGGGATTTGGCCTGTGAGTTGGTTGTTATTGAGCAACAGTTCCTGCAGCCCGTTGAGCTCGCCCAAGGCTGTGGGAAGGCTGCCCTCTAGGTTGCCCGTCGCGCCTGCTTCTCGCAGTGTAGCGTCACTGAGATCCAGCTTGGTCACAAACAGGCCCGTTGTCGTCCCATCTGGGTGCGGGGCGAACTCTACGCCCACCCAATCGGTTAAGGGCGAATAATCATTCCAACTCGCCAGCGGGCTATTGGCATTTTCAGCATGCTCCAGATCCTCCCTGATGTTCTGGAGGATTCTGCATTGTTGCTGAATCTCCTGCGCGGAAACATCCATCGCCGAAACAACAGTGGCAACAGCAGCACTGGTAGCGTTACACTCTGTCGTACAGTTCGGCAGGATGATCTCCTCGATGTCATCCTCAACGTTATCATTCGTTTGCCAAGCCTTGACATCGTTGGGGATACAGCCGCTAAACTCGTTGTCCGCCAGCCCTACGTGGGTCAGCCTAGTGAGATAGCCAAGGGATTCAGGGATGTTGCCCGTGAGTTTGTTGTCGTTGAGGTACAACTTCTTCAACTCCTCAAGGTCGCCCAACTCGGTCGGGATGCTGCCAGCCAAGGCGTTGCCGTTGGCGTGCAACTCTTCTAGGTTCTCAAGATTCCCCAATGTGGCAGGGATGTTGCCTGTGAGCTTGTTGCCCCGTTGGGTTTCGAGGTGTAGTACCGTCAGCTCCTCAAGGTTGCCCAACTCGGCCGGGATGCTGCCATCCAGGTCGTTATTTTTGAGGTACAAGAGTTCCAGCTTGGCCAAGTTGCCCAAGGTAGCGGGGATGTCGCCTGACAGATCGTTTTCCGAGAGGGAGAGGCGTTCCAGATTGACTAGATTGCCCAACTCATCCGGGATGCTGCCCGATAGACCCGCCGTTATGTCATCATCGTCCTCATCATCCATTGTACCTCCATCATCAAGTCTGTAATTGCCCTGAAGGAACAAGATTTCCAGAGCGTTCAGGTTGCCCAACTCCTCCGGGATGCTGCCCGTCAGCCTGTTGCCCTGAAGGTACAAGGTTTCTAGATTGATTAGGTTGCCCAATTCATCCGGGATGCTGCCATCCAGACCCATAGTCAAGTCCGTACACAGCGTATAATTGTCGGGAGTGGTGTCGGTGACGCAGGAGATGTCCAAACTCGTCAGCGCATCAAGGTCGCCCAGCGCAGACGGGAGGGTACCCGTCAGGTGCGTATTTATCCTGTGGGTACGAGTGAAAGTTTCTCTTCCATTGAAATTTTCTCCCTGTCCACTGCTTACTGTCCCCCTAGCAAGGTTCAGTGCTGTCACCCGGCGTGGGGCAGAGGAACCGGACCCAGGCCCTGGCTTGATTGTTACGCCGACCCAATTGTAGATATCGACCCCTGCATTCCAATTCAAGATGTGATCCGCATCTCCACCGGTGATCGTATCGTCCTCGATCAACTTGAGGAGTGCTCGACAATCTTCAATCAAGCCGCTGTATCGGCCATCATCGGGGTCGTTAATCACCTGAGTGTTTACACACAGGTCATCGCTTGGTATGGATCCTTGAGCAGATACAGGGGCTGGTTTCCCTGTGGCCATCAGGCCAGCAATCACAATGACAGCCCCTAACAGGAGGAATATGAACAAGGAACCTTGATGTTTTAGGGGCTGAATTTTATATTTGCGTTTCACTTGTATCACAGTGTCTTCTCCTTGGCATGGAGTTTGAATCCTGTCATGCCTTTTCACAAGGCTATAATTTCTAGGTACTTCAATACGTATTCGGTCTCTGCGATGGGCTAGATGAGAATGATGGGGGCCCAATGCGGACGTAGCCTAGATTAGGCCATGATAGGCCATGATAGGCCATGATAGGCCATGATTAACGTATTCAACAAACTATACAGTAATCATGCATTGCGCCTCCTCTCAAGATTTCGTTGTACAAGCGGAACCGATACATTTTTGTTAAGCGAATCTGTGTACATTTACAGAATTCATTCAACAACGCACGCTTGTAGCGCGGGGGTATCTCCCAAAGCACGCGGTTGCCCACGTGCGCTTTTGTGTTTGTGCTTCACACTGGCTGATTTTCTCTATTTGGCACGAGAAATTTTGACAGAAGAAATAGTGGTAACAATGACAAAATTTTCTGTGCCAAACTCGCAAGCTAGTTACGTAGGTCTCCATACGGGTCATCGTCTCGGCATCCGAACTCAATCGGCTCAGCGTTACTGCTGGCGGTCCCGGTGCGTAGCATATTCGCTTACGTATGGTATAGGCTTACTCGGCCCGGCTTCTCGCTACCCAATTACCCATGTAATCGGACGAAGTGCTTGGTTATCGCCACCGTCTTTTCAGTCAACCACCTATACCAACTTCTTAAATGTGCATGTGCGTATTATATACACGTCTGTTTGAATTTTATGTCAATTTTCGCCCTGCTGTTGTTAGCCTCTTATGTCTGAATCCAATCCATCGCTATGATATTAGATAATATCAGGTACTGTCAAGATGGCACATTATCAACAACACAGTCGTTTGTGTCAACTGTACCAGGACAAGAGATTACAACACTGCTGGCTCATCCTTCGGCGTCGTCTCGCCCGCGGCCGATGACTTCCGGCTCCCTATCTTCGTCCAACAGGGCCTGTTCGGCTTCGGCGTCTTCGTCTTCTTGGCTGACCGCGGCCCGGGAGAGGATCAGGCTGAAGATCGGCTCCTCTGGGTCGGAGAGATAGGTAACGCCGGGGAGAGTGGGCAGGTCGGCGACGGTCACTGGCGGGCTTTCCGGGCCCTCTAGGCTGCTGACCTCTACGCCGATGGATGGGGGAATGTCGGCCGGCAGGGCCTCGATCTCCACACTATCCATGGTCTGCATCATGATCACTTCAGAACTGGAGGTACTTGGGGTTCCGACCGCCACTAGCGGTACGCTGACCTGCTGGATTTCTGTCATGCTGACCGCGTAGAAGTCGGCATGGAGTAGATTGTGCCGCACCGGATGACGCTGGATTTCGCGCACTAGGACATTGCGTTCCTGGCCATCGAGGTCGACCTTAACGAGCTGGGAGTTGCCTCCATCGCGCAGGACCCGTTCAAAAGCCAGGGCATTGACCTGTGCATTTTCGGGCTGGTGTTCCCGCCCATAGATGATCACCGGGACAAGCCCTGCGGCCCGCAGGTGCCGTACTTTGCGGCCGGTGATGCTGCGAAAATTGGCATCTAATGTAAGTGTTGCCATTCTTGTTCAGTGCTCCTCATTGCTGCGCTATTCTACGGCTAACTACGGCGTATCCGTGCGACCAGGCCACGCATGAGCAGGGTCATCAGGCCAAAGCCAGCCCCTATCGCTAGACCTGTCAGGGGTGTCAGGACCGTCTTTACATTGCCTTCAACCTGGCCGGCGACTAGGATGCCGGTCTTCAGATCTTGGCCCTGTAGCCGGCCGCATGCAATGATAGGCACCTGCCCTTCATGCACGGTTGTATCTTGGCTGAAGATACAACCGACTGCAGAATTGTGCAATTCCGCGGAATCAGCATGCACGATACCGCTGGCACAATCGGTCATGGCCAGGGCATGGGCTTTGACCGAGCGGCTGGCAGAATCGCGCATAGTGACATGCCCGCCCTGCACCTCGCCGACTGTGGCGTCCTGTATGTTGAGGCGGTTCCCCTGCAGGCCGGCACTTAGATCCGCGGCCGCACTTTCCAAGGGATTCTGGTCAGATTCATGTTCAGTCATATGTGTCTCTGCAACATTCTCAGCAGATTTTTGCCCATTAAAGCTGTAAATTCTTGATTATATCATAAGTTCTTGATTATATCATAAGTTCTTGATTGCGGGCAAAAATGGGACGTGCTACGAAAGGGTAGGAAGGGTGCGGAGGATTTGTTCGTTTTTGGTATTGGTGTTGCTTGGGGGGGCTGTGGCTTGGCTGGCTTGGCCGGCCGAGGTGTCCGCGCCGGGGGAGGCGCGGGCGGTGGAGGGGCTGCATCGGGGTGTGGTGGCGAGTCTGGACAGCCCGGCCTTTGTCTTTGGCCCAGGTTGGCGGGTCTCTGGGGCCGGCGCGGACACAAGCGAACCGGCGCGCCCGTGGCAGGAACCATCTGGGCGGGTCTCCTTTCAATATACGGGCCGGGAACTGGCCCTACAACTGGCAGTGGGTCACTATTGGGGCTATCTTTTCGTGACAGTCGATGGCCAGCCGGCCAATCGACTGCCGGCTCTGGCCGGCACCCTCAACAGCCATGGACAGCTGGCCGGCTATAAACCACTGTTGATAGCGGATAGACAGACCCCCACCGGCCCGACAGCTACTTGGTTTGTGGTCCACCGGGCGCGTACGGACGGCCCCCATGATGTGACCATAGAGGTCTGGCGTGGGTGGGGACAGACGGTGCTGCGGGCTGTGGCTGTGGATGCCCTGCCGCCTGGGCCGCGTCCTCTGTGGCCTGGCATGATCCTGGCTCTGCTTGCCTGTTGGTTGGGGATGGTGGTATGGGGGCCTGCTTTGGCTGCTGTTGGGCAACGTGCTTGGGCTGGGCTGGGCCGTGCGGCTGCAACCCCATGGTGGGGGTGGCTGGCTGCTCTACCTGGGCCAGTGGTGGGGGCGGGTGCTGTTGCCGGGCTGCTGTTGGTTGCGGCTGGCGTCTCTATGCAGAGCTGGCTGCTCACCGATGGCGGGCTGCTGCTGCTAGGCGTGGTCAGTTGCGCGCGGCCTGTGGTGTGGGTTGCTGCCTTGCTCTTTGGGCTGCCCTTCTACCTGGCCCCATTGCCGCTCCTGCCGGGCCGGGCCCTGAACCTGATTGAGGTCGGCGTCTATGGGGGGTTGGTGGTTCTGGGGTGGCGGCTGTTATTGGATAGGCCGGGCCTGGGGCGGCAGCGGGAGGCAATCGGCTACAGGCCGCATCATTTTCTCGTGATCCTCATTGTGTTGGCCCTTGTCTCTGCCTTGGCCGCGGAGCAGCGGGCGGTCGCGTTGCGGGAGTGGCGTACTCTCTTTCTGCCGGCTGGGCTGTTCGCGCTGCTCTTGCGCGGCTCTCTTGCCTCGGGTGCCACTGCCGGCCGTACTCTTCTGGTCTTGGCCTGGCTGGCCGGCGGCGCGGCCATCAGCTTGGCTGGCATCTGGCAGTACATAGCCGAGCAGGGTGTCATCCAAGCGGAGGGAGTCAACCGGGTGCGAGCCTTCTACGGGTCGCCCAACAATTTGGCCCTCTATTTGGAACGGAGTGCCGCCATGGGGTTGGCCCTGGCTTATTTTGGCGGCAAGGTCGCTGCTAGGGGTCGCCTGGTCCAGGTGGTGGCCGGCGCGCTCACCTTGCCCCAACTGATCGCGCTGCTGCTCACCTTTAGCAAAGGTGCGCTTTTTTTGGCACTGCCGGCCCTGCTGCTGGCATTGGCTGTGGCTGGGCGTCGGCTATTGAGGGCGAGGGGTCCTGGTTCAGCGAGGGTATGGGCATGGGGGCTGATCTTGGTGGCTGTGGGCATGGGTTTGGGCCTGCTGCCGTTTCTCAGTACAGAACGTTTCCGCGCCTTGTTGGACTTCGGGCCGCAGACGACGGCCGGCTTGCGTCTCAATCTGTGGCGGAGCAGCCTGCAGATGGCGTTGGATTCTATGTGGCTGGGGGTAGGGCCGGACAACTTCCTGTACACATATCGCAGCGGGTACATACTGCCGGCAGCTTGGCGAGATCCCAACTTAAATCATCCGCACAATATTGTATTGGATTGGTGGACTCGTCTTGGGTTGCCGGGTCTGGTGTTGGCCTTGGCTTGGCTGGGCACGGGGGTCCGTGGCCTGTGGCGGGCGGCATCTGGTGATGTCATAGCTGTCGGCGCGCTGGCAGCCATAGCGGCCGGCCTGGCCCATGGCCTCATTGACGCTTCCTACGCGTTGCCGGATCTGCTGTTGGTGTGGGTGTTTTTGACTTCAGCAGAGCGTAACACAAGTGGAGAGTAAGGGCAGTGGTTTGGCAACTAGGCCGGCACAGTAGTTGATAGTTGCGTTCTCTAGGGGGCTATATTTATAGAAACCTCTGCAGCAGTTCCTGGAGTAGAGGAAGCAGAATTCCGGCAACTCCCACCGCCATCAGCCACTTGATCCAACTGAGTTCCGTTTTCATGGACTGCTGGTCTATCCTGACCGCAGCTATCTCTGTCTGCAGGTCCGTTCTGACCGCAGCTATATCCGCTTGCAGTTCCATTTTCATGGACTGCTGGTCTATCCTGACAGCAGTTATCTCTGTCTGTAGGTCCGTTCTGACCGCAGCTATCTCCGTCTGCAGGTCCGTTCTGACCGCAGCTATCTCTGTCTGCAGGTCTGTTCTGACCGCAGCTATCTCTGTCTGCAGGTCTGTTCTGACCGCAGCTATCTCTGTATGTAGATCATCCTTGGTCGCCAGATATGCAAATGCGCTCTCAATGCGGGTGAACCGCTCTCCATCGGTTGTTGTAATCATTGCCATGGGAGTGTCTCCTCTTGTGGGTTTTGCGCGGGTTCGGATGCGTCACAGAATGATAACAGATTCTGTGCTATTTCTCAACCGAACCTGTATGTAGTCACGGGTTACTGATTTCCGCGATCTTCTCTGCCAGAATGATGCTGTTCATCTCGCCGGCCCAGATGCTGCGGATGATGCCATTGGCATCAATGAAATAGGTAGTTGGCAGCCCGCGTACATTATAATTGCGCCCCACTTCCAAGTCCCTGTCCAAGACAATCGGGAACTCTGCGTTTATTGTAGCTAGGAAATCTTCAATGGTCTCTGGGCTTTCCCCTTGGTCAACGCCTAGGATCAGGAGATCATCTCCGTAGCGTGCGGACGCGGCCTGCAGTGCTGGGAACTCCCGGCGGCAGGGACCACACCAAGTCGCCCAGAAGTTCAGGACAACGGGCGTACCTTGTGCGCTGGACAGAGTAAAGGTTTGTGCCATCTCCCCTTGGGGGCTGTAGCGAGGCAGAGAGAAATCTGGCGCGGGATGTTGCACGGCCGGGCGTGGGGTATCAAATGTGGACGCATCCACAGATGGGCGGCTGATCCACAGCCATCCACTGCCGAACAGAAGGAGCAGAGGAACAGCCGCGTACCAATAGTTGCGGTGTCTCATCCGTCCATAACTCCACTAGCCAGTGTCGTTTCCAGTGTCGTTTCCCACTCGCTGTGGAAAATTCCCGCGCGGTCCGTGCGTTCATAGGTATGTGCGCCGAAGAAATCTCGTTGGGCCTGGATGAGATTGGCCGGTAGGCGGATGTTGCGATAGCTGTCATAGTAGGCCAGGCTGGCACTAAAGGCCGGGGTGGGGATACCTCGTGCCACTGCCAGTTGGACCACCTGGCGCCAGGCGGGTAACCTTTGGGTGACTGCGGCGCGGAAGTCGTCGTCTAGCAGTAAGTTGGTCAGGGTCGGGTTCTTGGCGTAGGCAGCGGTGATATGGTTGAGGAAACCGGCACGAATGATGCAGCCGGCCCGCCAGATGGCGGCAATTTCCCCCAAATTCAGCGCGTAGCCGTACTCTTCACTGGCCAAGCGCAGGAGGGCCATCCCTTGGGCGTAGGCACTGATCTTACTGGCGTAGAGTGCATCCCGCACAGCATCGATCAGCTCTTGGGGGTCTCCATCATAAGGCTGGGCGTCCGGGCCGGGTAGGGAAGGGGACGCGGCCACCCGTTCCTCTTTGAGCGCGGAGAGAATGCGCCCGGTCACTGCGCTGTTGATGGTGGGGATGGGCGCGCCGATATCCATTGCATTCTGGCTCGTCCATTTGCCGGTACCCTTCTGCTTGGCCTTGTCTAGGATCATATCGACCAAGGGCAAGCCGGTCTCTTCGTCTATGCGCTGGAAGATCTTGCTGGTGATTTCAATGAGGAAACTGTCCAGTTCACCTGCATTCCATTCGCGAAAGACATCTGCCAGGTGCGCGGCCTGCAGGCCCAGAGTCTGCTGCAAGATATCGTAGGCCTCGGCGATGAGCTGCATATCTCCGTATTCAATGCCGTTGTGGACCATCTTCACATAGTGGCCGGCCCCGCCAGGTCCGATATAGGTGACACAGGGCTTGCTGTCTTCGTCTGCTTTGGCGGCGATGGCCTGTAGCATCTCGCGCACAGCTTCCCAGCCGGCGGGCGCGCCCCCTGGCATAATTGACGGCCCCCAGAGCGCGCCTTCCTCGCCGCCACTCACGCCGACACCCATATAGACCAGCCCTTTGGCTGTCAGCTCTTGGCTGCGCCTCTCTGTATGCTGAAAGTAACTATTGCCGCCATCCATGACGATATCGCCTCGGTCCAGCAGAGGGACAAGCGAATCTAGGAGCGCGTCCACCGGTCGGCCTGCCTGTACCATCAGGAGAATGCGCCGGGGCCGCTTGAGCTTGGCCACCATCTCATCTAGGGTCACGGCCGGGAGTAGATTCTTGCCGGGATGGGCGGCTGCGAAATCGGTCATTTTGGAAGTGGTGCGGTTGTAGATGACGACAGGATAGCCGTTGCGCTCCAGATTGAGCACCAGATTCTGGCCCATTACGGCTAGGCCGACGACGGCAATCTCAGCGTTGGGGGCTGTAGCATCACGCATAGTTGTCTCTCCTTTAATGGTAGGGCTGGGCGATGTTCAAGCGAAACGATCTGTGAAAGTATAGCAGACCGTAGCGGGATCGGAAGATTGCGGAGCCCGTTAGCGAAATCTACGGCTTGTTGAATCTTGTGCTACACTGTTTGCTGAGTCTGTATATTTTCTGCAATCATTCTACCATAGGAGGCATTTTATGTTGTCCCGCGCCTTGCTTTCGGTTTCCGACAAGACTGGCCTCGTCTCTTTGGCGCAAACGCTGCACCAGGCCGGTATTGAGATGATTGCCAGCGGTGGCACTGCTTGGCAGATCGCCGAGGCCGGCCTACCGGTGATAGCGGTAGAGGATCTGACCGGCTTTCCCGAAATCCTCGGCGGGCGGGTGAAGACTCTGCATCCGGCCATCCATGGCGGCATTCTGGCGCGCCGCACAGAAGCGCATCTGTCGGAACTGGCGTGGCATGGCCTGGCCCCCATCGATCTGGTGGTGGTCAACCTCTACCCTTTCCAGCAGGCGGTAGGCAGTGGTGTGTCTATAGAGGACGCGGTGGAGCAGATCGATATCGGGGGCGTGGCCCTGCTGCGGGCCGCGGCCAAGAATTTTGAGTCTGTAGCGGTCGTGTGCGAGCTGGCCGATTACGATAGGGTGGCCCTGGCCTTGGCAGAGGGTTCCCTAGATGTGGAGGCCCGCCGGGCTCTGGCCCTGAAAGCCTTCCATCATACTGCCACCTATGATACGGCCATCGCTGCCTATCTGGCCCAGCAAGCGCAAGCTGAAAGCGGACTGCCGGCCCAGCTTGCGTTGCAACTGGAACGGGTACAGGTGATGCGCTACGGCGAGAACCCGCACCAACAGGGCGCGCTCTACCGCTTCGCCGATGGCGAGGACCCAGCCTTTGAGCAGCTTCATGGCAAGGAGATGAGCTATAACAATTGGTTGGATCTGGATGGGGGCTGGCAGGCGGTCCATGAGTTTGATGGGCCCGCGGTTGCTATCATCAAGCACAGTAACCCCTGCGGCCTGGCTGTGGCAGAGTCCTTGGCCGCAGCCTATGATAATGCCCTAGCTTCCGACCCAGTGAGTGCCTTTGGCAGCATCATTGCTGTCAACCGTACCTTGGATGCCGAGACCGCGCGGCGGATGAGCGAGATGTTTATAGAGATTGTGGTGGCCCCATCCTATGATGAGGAGGCATTGGCTCTGCTGCAGCGCAAGAAAAGCCTACGCATTCTGCGCGCGCGAGGTGCAGCAGGTCGTGCGTTGAGCATTCGCAGTATCTACGGCGGCGCGCTGGTACAGGAGCTGGACAGCAGCCAGGATGATTTAGACCCGGCCAACTGGCAGTTTGTCAGCAAGGCCCAGCCGTGCGCGGCCCAACGCGCGGACCTGGCCTTCGCCTGGAAAGTCTGCCGTCATGTCAAGAGCAATGCCATCGTCTATGTGAAGGCACGAGGGACCGTTGGGGTCGGGGCCGGGCAGATGAGCCGCGTGGATGCGGTGATGCTGGCCGGTCATAAGGCGGGGCCCAGGGCCCAGGGCGCGGTGATGGCCTCTGACGCCTTCTTCCCCTTTCCCGATGGCATTGAGGCGGCCGCGGCGTATGGGATCACTGCTGTTGTGCAGCCCGGCGGCTCCATCCGCGACAAAGAGGTGACCGCAGCCGCGGACCGCTTGGGCCTGGTGATGGCGTTTACCGGCACCCGGCACTTTCGACACTGAAGCGTAGCCTGTGGCCAGGGCCTGCAGTCACCGGCCACAGGTTCCTATGTCTTTGGCGGTAGGCTGGGAAGGGGCTACACTAGCTGGCATATTGCTGGACATGCGTTATGATTTAGCACCTTGGTGCTTGACCGACCAGTCGGTCACTATACTGGGTACAGAAAACGAGAGGTACGAACAATGCGTATTTTGATCACCGGCGGGGCTGGTTTTATCGGCAGCCACTTGGCCGAGGCACTCCTGAAGCGGGGGGACTCTGTCGCCATCTTGGATGACTTGAGCACAGGCTCTTTTGGGAATATTGAGCGCTTCAAGGGGAATCCGCGCTTTTCTTTCGCCATTGAATCCCTACACAACAGTTTAGTGCTGGACAGGCTGGCCAGTCAGGCGGATATGATCGTGCATCTGGCGGCTGCGGTGGGTGTACAGTTGGTGGTGGAACGCCCGACAGAGACGATTGAGACGAATGTGCTCGGAACTCATGCGGTGCTGACAGCCGCCCGCCGCTATCATTGCCGTACCCTCATCGCCAGCACAAGTGAGGTCTATGGCAAAAGTACGGAAATTCCCTTTTCCGAGGACAGCGACCTGCTGTTGGGCCCGTCAAGTCGTAGCCGCTGGGGGTATGCGGCCAGCAAGCTGTTGGACGAGTTCCTGGGCCTGGCGGCCCACCGGGAGTTCAATCTAGCGGTGACGATCACCCGCTTTTTCAACACTATCGGCCCTCGCCAGACCGGTCGTTACGGCATGGTGGTGCCGCGTTTTGTCCATCAGGCCCTGCGCGGCGAGCCGCTGACTGTCTTCGGAGAAGGGGACCAGAGCCGTTGCTTCTGCCATGTGGTGGACGTGATGGCCGCGTTGGTAGCTCTGCTGGACAGGCCTGCCCTCACCGCTGGGCAGGTCTACAACATCGGCAGCAATCAGGAAGTGACGATCCTAGAATTGGCACGACAAGTGATCAAACGTACAAATTCTAGCTCATCGATCCAGTATATTCCTTACGATGAGGCATATGCCCCTGGTTTTGAGGATATACGCCGGCGGGTGCCGGACATCACCAAGATCCAGGCGGCCATTGGTTGGTCGCCCACCCGTTCATTAGCAGATATCCTTGATGATGTCATTTCATACGAGAGCGCGCGCAACAGCTAGTGGTTCAGTTTTTTCGTAGTCATACAGTTCCTGACCACTGCAATTCAAGGAGAAATCCATGAAAAATCAACTAGCCAGAGTCTTCTATCTACTGTTTGCCGGGACATTGACATTTGGCCTGGTTTTGGCAAGCGTTGTCATGGCCCAGGATACGAAGGAGATGCCCCGGCCGGCCGAGATCGTCAATGATGAAGGCGGGCCGGTCAGTGTATCGGGCGAGGTGGCCTACACATCGCCGTACTTCACCCTAGGTGTAGCCGAGCCATTGGTCATTCTGGAAGATCAGGCAGGGTTTGTGGACCGCAACGAGCACTACCTAATGCCGATTGCTTCCCAAACTATCGGCCAGATCACCGATGATTTCTTTACATCGCCGTTCCGCTATTCCATCGCCCTGCCCATTGAACCCCAGGGTGGCTACCGGGATGTGGACAATGATGACGAGGCGGAACAGGGCGTACAGATCTTCGCCATGGCGTACTGGGAAAACACCTTCGGGGACCCGTTCTTGGAAGAGCGGGATTTGGGCGGCGGCGGTTGGTCTACAGCCTATGCTTCGACCCGCATTAGCGAGGAGGCGGAGACAGAGCGGGAGATCATCGGCGGTACTTTCCTCGTGTACGCACCCGATGACCAACAGGGCTTTCCCTCCGGCTTTGGCGAAGACGGGCTGCTTTTTAGCGGCGATGAGTCGATTGTGACCTTGCCCCAGGGCTATACGCTTGTCAACTTGGACACGGACCCGTTCACCTTTGACCGTTCCCGCACGCCGGTGGTGGATCTGATCGAACCGGAAGGCACTGCCTTGGTCGATTATTCGGAGCTGTCCTATGCTGCGGCATTCAACTCGCTGGTGGCCCTGTTGATCAAGGAATATGCCTTTACCGAGTATAAGGGTATTGATTGGGAGGCGAAGCGGGCCGAATTTCTGCCCCGTTTTGAAGCTGCGGATGAAGACGAGGAAACCAGAGAGTATCTGCGGGCCCTGCGCGATTTTGCTTGGTCGATCCCCGATGGGCATGTGAGCGGCCCGTTCATCCGCGAGGATTTCCAACAGGCTGTGGCTGGGGGCCTGGGCATTGCCTTACGGGAAACCGATGAAGGCCAGGTGATCGTCAACTTCGTCACAGAGGATAGCCCGGCCGCGGAGCTCGGCATCACCTTGGGCATGGAAATCGTCGCCATTGACGGTACACCCATCGCACAGGTCATTGATGACGCGGTCGCCTTTTCCGCGCCCTTCAGCACAGAGCATTTCAAACATCTGCAGCAGATGCGTTATGCAGTGCGCTTCCCGGTCACAACGAAAGTTGACTTGACCTGGATCGATGGCGAGGGCGAGAAGGTGACGGAGACTATAGAGGTCGTCAGTGAATTTGAGAGCTTCAACTTCTCGTCGTTCAACCAAGGGCGCACCGGCTTTGAGCTACCGCTTGAGTATCGTCTGCTGGAAGAGGGGAGCCACGACTACGGCTATGTGAAGATCTACAGCTTCTCTGACAACAGCCTGTTGACCGTGCAGTTGTGGGAGCGCATGATCCGCACCCTCAACCGCAACGGTGTGCCCGGCCTGATCATCGACATGCGGCAGAACGGCGGGGGCAGTGGCTTCTTGGCCGACCAGATGGCCGCCTATTTCTTTGATGAACCCCTCATCTTAGGAAACACTGGCTACTATGATGAGGATCGCGGCGAGTTCTACTTCAACCCGCAGGGGGTGGACCGCTACTATCTGCCGGCCGAGGACTTGCGCTACAAAGGCGAAGTGGCCGTCATTGTCGGCCCCAACTGCAACAGTGCCTGTGAGTTTTTCTCCTATGACCTGACCCTGGATGACCGCGCTACGGTCGTCGGCCACTACCCTACGGCCGGGTTGGGCGGCAGCATCAAGACAATCAAGATGCCCGCTGCGGAGTTCTTCACCTTCACGGCCGGCCGGGGGGTGGATGCGAACGGTGACATTCACATTGAGGGCAAAGGCGTGCCGCCGACCCTGCGGGTGCCGCTGACAGCCGAGACTTTGTTGGCTGAGGAGGATCGATTGCTGGCAGCGTCCATTGCACATCTGGATGAACTGCTGGCCATCGAAATTCTTGAGGGCGGGACCATTGCCATGGGGGGTACGGTTGAAGGCACGATAGTTCCGAGCAGTCGGGTGCAATATACCCTGACCCTCTCAGCAGGCGATGTCATCAGTATCTTCGCGCGCAGCGAAGAGATCGATACCTATTTGGCCCTATACCTGTCCGCTGATACGCCTATTCTGACCGACGACGATTCCTTGGGGACAGATGCCGCGCTGGAAGAGTTGGAAATCCCGCAAGACCTTACCCTGATCGTTGAGGTCAGATCCGCGACAGATAGGGAAACCGGTTCATTTACCTTAGAAGTGGTGGACGTAGGCACGGATGAGGAGGATGACTCCGGGGACGGCTGAGTTGTTCATGGAGCTGAGAGGATGACAAGGTTTATCCTCTCAGCAAGAATCAACAGCTCGTTACCATGAACACTGAGGACAGAGCCAGAGGATCCTGATTCAGAAACCCCGTTAGGAACCTTGTCGCCGCAGGCGGGTGATTTCAGCTTCCAACGCTTGGGCCCGTTCCGTTTCCGCGCGTCGGGCAGCAGCTTCCGCATCTGCCCGGTCCTCCGCACGCCTCCGAGCTGCAGCTTCCATAGCTGCCCGTTCCTCTGCACGCCTCCGAGCTGCAGCTTCCACAACTGCCCGACGCGCTTCCCGGTCCGCCCGACGCGCTTCCGCATCTGCTCGTCGTGCTTCCCTGGCCGCCCTAGCGACAGCTTCCTGATGTTCCGGAAATACATATCCACTATACACCTCATCTAGGACGAGTTCCTTCATCTCCGGACGCTGTAGCAAATCATCCCACCGAAACTGAAACCCTGGCAACACACGCGACCGGATCACTCCATCACCATCCGCCTCTATCTCCACGTAATACCCCTCCGCATCGCGTTGATAGAAGTGCATGTGTTGCTCGCTCGGGTCCAGAATGTAGTACTCCCGCACACCCCCTTGAGCATACTCTATCCACTTCTCCACCGTGTCACGATACGCCTCCCTCTTTGTCGAATCCGATAGAGATTCGACACACAAATCGTACACCCCCTTATACGACCGGTCATCCTCTTCCCACCCCACAGAATTGTCATTGTGGATTACCCCGATGTCTGGCTTCCGCACTACCTTTTTCTTTCCATTTACTTCCTCTACGTCTTCTATGGTCAGGCTAAACCCTATCTCCAGATAGATCAAGCGTGCTATCGGATGACTCTGCACGTAGTGCCGCAAAATATTGAGAAACCAGTCGTAGAGTGCTTGTTGGGCAAAGGTAGACAAGGGTTTAGCCTCCAGTCGTCCGTTATTCCACTCGTATTTCACATCCCTATCCGAGTACGGGTTTGCATACCAGCGCGCCCAGTACTCTTCCTCTGTCACATAGAGACCATCATCCGGTGCATCTGGATTGACCGCATCAGGATTGTCTTTGACTCGGCTTTGATCTTCTTTGTGTTCATCTTCCACAACCATTGGCAACACCGCTACCCCAGCTGTGAGAACACTTTGCTCCCCTACCTCGAACACCTCTGCGGCACCTCTTGCTCTTTTATTCATTGTGATCTCCATACGTCCCTAGTACTCTGACAGGGGAACACGACACAATACAGATATATCTATCATAGCACAAAATCATCAATCAAGAAATCAGATCCTTTCCATTCCTATGGTCCATAGCCTACCGCCACAGAATGCTACTGTCGTGACGCAGATGTTTCCTTGGCTACAGCACTGGTGTTCAGAGGTTTGGTCAGAAATGGCATAGGATCTACGGCAATCCCGTAGATACGCAACTCCCAATGCAGATGATCGCCTGTGCTCAGGCCTGTAGTCCCCACAAACCCGATTGGGTCCCCAGCCTGCACAGAGGCCCCCGGCACCACCAGCAGATCCCGCAGATGCCAGTACCCTGTGAACAGACCGGCCCCATGGTCCAAGACTACACTGTTGCCCCGCACCGTCAACGATTGGGCCAAGGCGACCCTGCCATCGGCCGCGGCCACCACTGGAGTGCCGCCCGGCGCGCCGAAGTCCTGTCCGCTGTGGAAGGCGTTGTAGATGCCGCCATTGTAGCTGCGTTGGCTGCCGTAGGGGCTAGTGGTGGGGAAGGTAGCGGGCAAAGGCAAGCGCAAGGGCTGTCGCCATTGAACCGCTGTATCCGTCCGCGTCCAGATCGTCCCCAGAAGATCGAGCTCTGCCTGCAAAAGCCCTGGGGCCAGCAGACGGGCCTGTTCTCCCGTCAAGTTGATCTGCTGTTGTCCAAACGACCCTGCCAGCACCTCAAGCGGGAAGGTACGGGTGACGATGACACCGCTGCGGGCCACATAACTTAGGCGCAAGGGCAGAGTGCCGGGACCCATCTCTGCCTGGGCCGGCACATAGCCCCCCCACATCGTTGATGTGGCTGTTCCATCCTCCCCTTGGACATCAAGGGGACGAATGCCCAAGGGGATGCCGTTCCAGTTGGCAGTTAGGGACAAGGGCCGGCTGGTTTCGATCTGTAGCCAAGCGGCCTGCCCTTGTAAGATGCTCTGGGGGGCCTTGACGGCCCGTACAGAACCGAAGCGCAAACCAGGGTCGGCCTGGACATCAGCCGGCCGATAGACAGGCTGCCCGACCCAGAGGCGCTCCGTCGGGGCTGTCCTGTTGAGCGCGGCCAATTGGGATACAGACAGCCCCTCTCGCGCGGCGATGCGCCCAATCGTATCACCGGGCCGGGCCAGCAAGGCCGACAGCCCAACAGCAGGCCCAGGCAGGTTGAGTACCTGGCCCACATACAGGACATCCACATTTGTAATATGGTTGAAGGCGGCCAATCTTTCCAGAGGGATGCCAAAACGGGCGGCGATGCCCCCCAAGGTATCACCCGTCTGCACAGTGTAGGTAGCTGGGTATGGGTTTTGCTCCTGCGCGGCCATCCAACCAGTACCCGCAGACAACACCGTACACAGCAGACAAGCGAGCAGAAAACGATAGGGCCGGGGCATGTCAGGGTCCATGACCAGTGATCTGTGGCCAGTGCAGTTCGCAGTTACTGGCCACAGATCACTGGGTGTACACCTCAGGCTTCAAAACACCGATATAGGGCAGGTTGCGGTACTTTTGATCGAAGTCCAGCCCATAGCCGATGACAAATTCATTCGGAACTGAAAAGCCGGTCCAGCGCACATCGATCGCCACCTCTCGTCGGCCCGGCTTGTCCAGCAGGGTGACGATCTCTAGGCTGGCCGGGCTGCGGGCACTGAACAGGCGTGTCAGATAGGCCAGGGTATGGCCGCTGTCAATGATATCCTCGACCAAGAGAACATGGCGGCCTACAATTGGTTCGTCCAGATCCTTCAAAATGCGTACCACACCGCTGCTCTCCGAGGAGGCCCCGTAGCTGCTGGTGGCCAAAAAATCAACTTCATGCGGTATCGAAATCGCCCGCATTAGATCGGCCAGAAAGAGAACACTGCCCTTGAGGACAGCGATCAGCAGCAGATCTTTGCCCCTGTAGCAGGCATCGATCCGCTGGCCCAGCTCCCGTACCCGGGCCTGTATGGCCCCGGCCGAGATCAGGATGCGATCCACATCCTGATCCAACGGGGCCATCCCACAAGGTATCTGCTTCTCTCCTGTCATCACAACAGTTCCTGATTCCTCCTCTGTATCAAACACCCGTGGAGTGTAATTGCAACTCTCTACAACTGCCAGCAGTTCACTGAGGATCATGGCGGTCGCGCCCCAGATCCTCTGCTCCTGTATAGCAAAGAAGGGCACCAGGGCCTGCCGGTCCTGTAGGTTCCACTGTTCCCGGTGCCGGTGGGCCGGATCCAGCAGGGCGTCCAAGGGCACTTCCAGCAGCCGGGCCACCTCCTGTGGATCAGGCCGAAACCTGGGCCGGGTCGGCAGCCGGCCAACGGTCGGGTGGACTTGATAGTTGCTGGGCCGAATATAGACCGGGGTCAGTCTTCCAAGTACCTGCACATCAGCCGGTCGGATGCCGATCTCCTCCTGGGCCTCGCGCAGGGCCGTGGCCGTCACGTCTGTATCTCCATCCTCACGTCCGCCGCCGGGGAAAGCGACCTGGCCGCTGTGTGTGCCATCATAGGTCGGGCGTAGGATCAGCGGCAGGTGAAGCTGGCCCTGATGGGGATAGAATAGGATCAATACGCCGCTCTGCCGGGCCGGGGTCGATGACCTGTCCCAGCCCGGCCGGGGAAGTGGGGCCATCAACATCTGGGCCGAGCGGCCGGGCAATGGTCCGGCCAAGCGCGCTTGCAGACAGGAGAAAAATCTATGCAGAGACGCGGCCGTCTGTGTCCTAGGATTCCCCATTGCAATCTGTCCGCTGCGAGCGGAAAACCGTCTGCCCTTGCTCGTCCATCTCCCAGCCGTACTCGTCCAGATAGATGGTCCGCTCAGGCAGATGTAGCCGACGGGCAGCCCGCTCATAGGTAAAGGCAACAGGACCGGTCGGGCCGGTCAGCACACCAGCGGCCACATCTCCATTCCGCCGGCGAAAGCGCAGGGTAGTCGCCTCTTGGCGCGCCACCCACATCACAAGAGGACGCACACTCATGGGTCCCTCGCTTCCCAGTACAGATGAAGGATTGCCCGGCTGTCCTCGCTGACCCGCACCCTATCGGCGATCTGATGGCCGCCTACCCACACGACCTGCGTGCCATCAACGACAAGGGGCCAGCCTGGGCGCAGGCATCCCATGACCTTGCGGTCGGTGAAGTAATCGGCCAAGGCTTTGCCATGCCCGGCCAAGCCAAAGGGCTGAAAGCGTTGGCCTGGCCGTGGGCCTCGGAGCACAAGCTGGCCCACTTTGTCCGCGTCCAAGTAAGCCTCCCAAGGGGCAAGCTGGGCTGGCCAGTTGTGTGGCAAGGCCGAGGCGTCTAGGATTTCACTCCGCAAGCTCCAATCGCCCACGGTAATTTCACCGGGCACCGACAGTACTTGCGCTCCATAGAGAGAGCACCAATCGCGGCCTAAGTGGGGGTGCTGCGGGATGTACGGTTCGGCTGCCTTGTGATGTAGGCTGAAGCTGTCGTGGGCGCGAGTCAGCATCAGGTCCCCCACCCAACTGTACGGGCCGCCGGCGTGGTCGTCGGCCAGCAACAGCTGCCGCATCCGTTCTACGGCCGCGAAGTTGAGAGCCCGAGGCGGTTGCCCCAAGCATATAGCGGCCGCCCGCAGGATGGCCCGTTGGCCAGCCACATCCAAAGAGCGGAACAGCGCAAGATCAAAGACCCGCCGCTGCGGCCCCTCCTGTATTGACCGCAGGGCCAGGTCCAGGGCCTGCCGGTTGTCGGCCTCGGCCCGCGCGGCCTCGGCCGCCAAGATCGACGCAGTGCGGCAGAGAGCGGCCACAATCTGCGGATTGATCTCCTGCATGCGCGGCAAAATCTCATGCCGTATGCGATTGCGTACAAATGTTGGGTCCTGGTTGGTCGGATCTTCGCGCCAGGGGATGTGGTGTGCCTTGAGATACTGGAGAATCTCGGGCCGGGACACAGCCAAGAGTGGGCGCACCACACGGACGCCGGGCACAGGCTGGCCGTCCAGCACCAATGGGCGTATCCGTGGCATAGCTGCCAGGCCATCCAAGCCACTGCCCCGCATCAGGTTCATCAGCACGGTTTCTGCCTGATCGTTGGCTGTATGGGCCAGCGCTACCTCCACAGGCTGGCCCGGGGCATGGGTCTGATATGTGCTGGCGACCTGGGCCAGGAAGTGGTAGCGCGCGCGGCGGGCCCCAGCCTCCAGATTGCCGGTCAGCGCGTCTGGGGGCAGGCATGCGCCTTCAAACGGCAGGCCCCAGCCGGCCGCTAGCTGCGCGACAAAATGGGCATCATCTGCCGACTCCGCTCGCAGATTGTGGTCCAAGTGGGCCACGACCAGATGCAGAGACCAGGCCACGCGCACACGGGTCAGCAGATGTAGCAGGGCGATGCTGTCCGCGCCACCGCTGACCGCCACCACAACAGTCGTGGGGGCCCCATCCCCTTGGCTCGGGAAGAGCCCATCCCAATCCCGCGCCTGCATGAACAGATCCAACACATGCTGATCAAGCTGCGACAACAATCTTTTACACCCTCGCGTTCAAATCATATAATTCCATGAGATAGAGGTCTGTAATCATGGATCACTATAATAGACGAGTACAATTTTTGGCAAGATCCATGAACCATAAAATCCGCTCCTCTTCCTCGGCTGCCACAAACCACTCTCCACTGCAGTTTTATGTCTTTCGCGGCTATGGTATAATGTATCGGATACAAGGATTATGGGAAGGGGTCGGATCTCATCCTACAGTCTTCTTATCAATCTAGGAATCTTGGTCAATCATGAAAGAACAGCGGTGGCAAATCCATTAGACTGGCTATTGGGACTTTTTTCACTTGATGTTGGCATTGATCTGGGCACGGCCAACACCCTTGTGCATGTAAAAGGTCGTGGGGTCATTATTGACGAGCCGTCGGTTGTTGCCCTCGACAAATCGTCGAAACGGCGCAACGCCATCAAGGCCATCGGTCTTGATGCCAAGGAGATGGTCGGGCGCACGCCGACCCACATCGTGGCTGTGCGTCCTCTGCAGGATGGGGTCATCTCCGACTTTGAGGTGACGGAGCAGATGATCCATCACTTCATTGGCAAAGTTCACGGCAACCGGGCTCTGGGAACGGCCCGCCCGCGGGTGGTGGTGGGCATCCCTTCTGGGGTGACAGAGGTGGAGAAACGCGCGGTGCGGGATGCGACGGTCAGTGCTGGTGCGCGGGAGGCAGGCCTGGTAGAGGAACCCATGGCGGCTGCTATCGGTGCCGGCCTACCGGTGACCGAATCCATCGGTTCAATGATCGTTGATATCGGAGGTGGTACTACCGAAGTGGCGGTGATCTCCCTCGGCGGCATCGTGGTCTCCCGTTCGATCCGGGTGGCCGGCGACGAGATGAACGAAGACATCAGGAACTACGTCCGCCAGAAATACAATCTGCTGATCGGGGAACGCATGGCCGAGCGCGCCAAGATCTACATAGGCTCCGCCTATCCATTGGAACAAGAACGGACTATGATCATTCGTGGCCGCAATCTGATCACCGGCCTGCCGGAGGCCATCGAAGTCAGTTCCGTGGAAATCCGCGAAGCTCTGGTCAGTTCTGTGGAAGTGATCGTGGACGCAGTGAAAGATACCCTTGACGAAACGCCGCCGGAGCTGGTGGCAGACCTAATGGAACATGGGGTTGTCCTCGCCGGTGGTGGGGCCCTCTTACAGGGGTTGGCCCAACGGCTTCAAGACGAAAACCGCATGCATGTCTATGTGGCCGACAATCCGCTCTCGTCCGTAGTGTTAGGGACAGGTATGATTCTGGAAAAGCCGGAATATTACGAAGAAACCCTGACGACAATGCAGCGCAAAAGTACGATTCGCTAGCCCTCAACGCCTGCGGGCCCCACCATGTGGAGCCCTCTCTACCTTTGCATGACACCCATGCGTAACAGCGACCCACGCGGATGGACCGTTGCCGATTTTGTGGTCAGGCTGGTGATCCTAGCACTCACAGCTGTTTTGCTGTTGACTTTGCAACAGACGGGCCGCCTCGGCAGCCTAGAAAGCCTAGTCTCCTTGGCCATTACCCCGGGCCAGTCCGGGCTGGCGGTCCTGACCAATCGCATCTCTGGATCCCTGACAACCCTGCGGGACTTCCGGGACCTGCAGCAGCGAGTCGCGGAACTCGAACGGGTCAACCAGAGCCTGATCTTTGAAACCCTGCGTCTGACAGAAGTGGAACGGGAGAACCAGCAGCTGCGAGAACTGCTGGGGTTCGCGCAGACCCACGCCAGCTTTGAACTACGCAGTGGTCAGATTATCGCCCGAGTCATCGGGCACGGTTCAAATAATTTCCTGAACTTTGTCATGGTCGATCTCGGTGCCCAACATGGCATCAAGGTAGGCATGCCGGTGCTAAATGCACAAGGACTGGTAGGGCGCATCAACTCCGTCACAGATACCACCGCCCAAGTGCTGCTGGTCACCGACCCTTCTAGCATCGTCAATGCCATTCTGCAGGCAAGCCGACTCACCGGCGTGGTCGGGGGCGTACCCGGCCTAGATCCAGTGATGGGATTCATCCCCCAAGGTAGCAATGTAGGGGTCGGAGAGGTGGTACTCACCTCCGGGCTCGGTGGCAATTTCCCCAAAGGCATTCCAATCGGCCAGGTCGTGGAAGTGCGACAGCGGGATTTTGAGGTATTTCAGGAGGCAGTAGTGCGGCCCCTGGTCAACTTTGGCCGCCTAGAATTCGTGATGATCGTCACCAATTTCGACCCTTTATACACCAGTGAAGAGTAGGTCATGGCCCTGCTCTCCACCAACCACAGCAGTTCATGAATTTCCAACGTACCACCTGGCTGATCATACCGGCTGTAGGCGCGGTAGCGACCTTCCAGACAGTCAGCGGCCCTTGGCTCACAGTGAATGGCGTGCGCCCAGATCTCGTTCTGCTGATCGTTATTGCTCGCTCTCTGATTGCCGGCCGGCGCGATGGGACTCTATGGGGATTTGTCGGTGGCTTATGGATGGACATTTTCAGCGGTGGGCCCATAGGCGCATCTAGCCTCGCACTGATGGCCGTGGCCCTGTTGACCGGCGTTGGGCATAATGCAGTCTTTCGCCGCAATCTCTTCGTGCCGCTCATCGCCACCCTATTGGGCAGCGGTGTATTCTCGTTGATCTACGTGGCCATCCTAGCAATGGCCGGCTACCGATTTCCAGCCGACCTACTGTTCACAGAAGTGGTCGGCCCGGTGCTCCTCTATAATGGTATTTTGATGTTCTTGGCAACACCGCTTCTGAACCGAATTCCAGAGCAAACGGAGTTCGCATGAATGTCATGAGAGCGGTGCAGATCATGGCAAGAGTAGCCTAATGTATGAACGTCCTGTACGCACAGCGATATCGTCCTCCGTATTTGTCCGTCTCACGCTAGTCGCAGTCTTTGTGTTCCTATGCGCGCGCCTATATCAGCTCCAGATCGTGCGCGGGGCCACATATCAGGAACAGGCCGATGACAACCGCTTGGCGACGATCAACATCCCCGCGCTGCGCGGCGTGATCTATGATCGCAATGGCAACATCCTGGCACGCAATCGCCCTAATTTTATCATTGCAGTGGTGCCGGCTGAACTACCGGCCGACGACATCTTGACAGAAATCAATGAACAGCGGATTGCTCTCAAACGGCTGCTCACAGTCCTGCGGGCCGATACAGACCCAGCGGTCGCTTTGAGCATCGCCCAAGAGATGTTCCTGCGCCTCGGACGCTCTGACTTTTCTAAAACTGTCCAAGATGCCGGTGTCAACTTGTCCTTTCGAGTCGTCAATCTGACAACCAAACAGCAGGACGAGGAGGGGAACCAGATCCTTGTGGAAGAGCCGACGATCATCCCGGACCTCTCCCAACCCCTGCCGGTCAGCGGGCTTCTGGCTCTGGTGGAACGTGCAATCACCTTGCACACCCAAGGCAAGAAGTCCTTCGACCCCATCCCCCTTCTGGAACAGCAAATCGACCAAGAGCAGGCCTTTCAAATAGCAGAGGAGACCTACCGGCTTCCTGGTGTGTGGGTCGTGCATGAGCCGGTGCGAGAATATCCCTATGGTGACCGAATGAGCCATGTGCTCGGCTTTCTGGGGCCGGTCCCCCAGCTAGCCGCAGACGATTACAAAGCCCAAGGCTACGAGGACCTCAACGAATCTGTGGGCCTAAATGGCCTAGAGTACAACTACCAGGATGTCCTGCGCGGCAACCCAGGCCGCAAGCTCATTGAAGTAGATATCCTAGGCCGGGAGAACCGCACTCTCTCAATTGAGGAACCGGAATCAGGCTTAAACCTGCGGCTGAGTCTGGACATCCATCTACAGGAGGTCATGCACAATGCGCTCGCCCGCCAATTAGAGGAGACCGGCACTCCCCATGGTGTTGCCCTGGCCATGAATCCACAGAACGGGGCCATGCTTGGCTTTGTCAGTCTGCCTAGCTATGACAACAATATCTTCTCCGAGGGTCTGGGCGAAAAATATCAGACTCTGGTGGTGGAGGATGACACCCGTCGCCCCCTGTACAACTACGCCATCGGCGGCCTCTATCCGCCCGGCTCAACCTTCAAGCTGGTATCGGCCACCGCAGCCCTGGCCGAAGGGATCATCAGCCCCAATACGATCATCGCCGACCAGGGGCCTATCTACTTGCCCAACCTCCTCTTTCCCGACGACCCTACCCAGGCTCAGAAGTTTGTGAGCTGGAACCACAAACTGGGCATCGTTCATGGCCCCATGACGATTGTGGAAGCGATTGGCCGGTCAAATGACATCTTCTTCTATGGCATTGGCGGCGGTTTCCCCAACAGCCTAGAAGGGCTTGGGAGCGAGCGGCTGGCCAAATGGATGCGGCTGTTCGGGTATGGTGAACTGACCGGGGTCGACCTGCCCGGCGAGGTCGCAGCGGTCGTGCCCGACGACCGCTGGAAACGCTTGAGCAAAGCAGAATCCTGGGTGACCGGTGACAGCTACAACATGGCCATTGGCCAAGGTGCTGTGCTGGGCACACCCATGCAGGTCCTTGTCAGCACCGCAGCTGTTGCCAACGGTGGGTTTGTGGTCAAACCCCAATTTGTGCAAGAGATGGTTGATGACCAGAACGCGCTGCAATGGCAGTACAAACCGGTGATCCGGGCACAACTACCGGTGGACCCCTACCTGCTGGCCTACGTGCAGCAGGGCATGTGGAGCGCGGTCAATGCAGCCTTTGGCACGGCCACCAACAGCCAGGTCGAAAATATTACCGTCGCCGGCAAAACAGGGACTGCCGAATTCTGCGCCTATGATCCGGAGATCGAAGACTGCGCCGGGCGGGATGAAGACGACAATCTGCCGTTCCATGCCTGGCATACAGCCTATGCCCCCTATGAAAATCCAGAGATTGTAGTGACGGTTTTCGTCTACAATGGCGGTGAAGGCTCAACTACAGCCAGCCCTGTGGCCCAGGAGATTCTCCACGCCTACTTTCATGAGTTGCGTTCATAGCCGGAAATCTGTATTATCACCTGTAGACCGTGTCATGTAAGCCAAATTGTCACCGTCCGGTACACAATTGTGCGTAGTAACCAACGCAGACAGCGAAATCAAAGAGAATCAACCCAGCACGCTAGCCCCGCATCTCTGCGGCCGCGCTCCAGTTCATATGATGGCCCGGACGTACGGGTTAAAGGCCGAGGGGACGTGATCGTCATCAATATCGCCGATGACAAGGGCGCATGGAGAGATGCTATCGATCTTCTCACTGTCCATATCTCAAAAGCGGATGGCTTTTTCCGCGGCGAGCGGCTCTCTTTGTCCATCGGTAAGCGCGCCGTCACCGCCGAAGACCTACAGGCCATCCACGATGTGTTGGAAGAGAAGAACATCGCCCTATGGGCCTTACACACCAGAAATCGGGAGTCCTTCCAGCTTGCCAGACAATTGGGCTTAGAAGCCGTTTGGGAAGCGGATACCGGGACCCTACCTGTGTCGTCTCCTCCCCTGGCCAAAGATCAGTGGGAGGTGCGCCTAGGGCCCGCTTATCTGGCTGTCCCTCGCCGGGAAATCACCGACTTTCAACCCCCTCGCAATCACACTGATATCCCCACGGACACGCAGGCCGCGCCTGAGACGGAAATCCCCTTCCTACAGGGGCAAGAGACCGAATCACTGGCCCTCCCCGGTGAAATCATCACCTCGCCCTATATCTACCGGGGCACCCTGCGTTCCGGACAGTTCTTCCGCCATGCTGGCACAATCGTCGTGCTGGGCGATATCAATCCGGGCGCGCAAGTCATCAGTGGTGGCGATGTCTTTGTCTGGGGACGGCTGCGGGGGGTCGTACATGCAGGGGCCATGGGTGATGAACGCGCCATCGTGGCCGCGCTGGACTTTGAACCCTTGCAATTGCGGATCGCCGGCTATATCGCCATGTCGCCCAAAGGCACATCAGGCAGCCCAGGCCATTGGCTCTGGAAACGAGAGAGCAGCGGCAAGCCCGAAGTGGCCAGGATCATCAAGAAACGCATCGTCGTGGATCCCTGGGATGCCTGCTGATACCAATGGCTCATGGAAGGGAATGTGGTACGGGAATGAACTGTAGCCATTTGCTACCAATTGGGAGGATCTGCCCATGTCGGGCCTTGTGCTTACAGTGACTTCAGGGAAAGGTGGGGTCGGGAAGACAACGACCACAGCCAACCTAGGAACGGCCCTAGCATTGGCCGGCCAACGGGTGATCGTGGTCGATGGCGATATCGGCCTACGCAATCTGGACATTATCATGGGCCTGGAAAGCCGGGTCGTCTACAATCTGGTGGATGTGATCGAGGGGCGCTGCCCCCTCCATCAGTCCTTGATTCGGGACAAGCGGGTAGAAGAGCTGTACCTCTTGCCAGCCTCCCAGACCCGGGACAAATCGGCTGTTGCCCCTGACCAGATGATGACGCTCTGCGAGGAGTTGTGTACTATTGCCGATTATGTGTTGGTGGATTCCCCAGCCGGCATTGAATTGGGATTCCAGAACGCTGTTGCTGCCGCCTCCGAAGTCATTATCGTCACCACGCCGGAAGTCAGCGCGCTGCGGGACGCGGACAAGGTCATCTATCTGCTCGAACGAGATCTGAACATTCAGCCCCGGCTAGTCATCAACCGTTACAATCCACGCCTAGTACGACGGGAGGAGATGATGAGTCGCCACGATATCCTCGATATCTTGAGCATCGACCTCCTCGGCATTGTGCCAGAAGACGACCAGATCATCATTTCCACGAACAAAGGCTGGCCAGTAGCCCTAGAACGCAAACAGTACGTCAGCCGCGCGTATCACAACATCGCCCGACGCCTGCTCGGTTACAACGTACCCCTGATCCATTTCCAAGAGATCAGCTGGCTAGAGCGCATGCGTCGCTCGCTCGGTCTCTAGCAGCTCTGTTCATCCTACATCATCTATGTTTGAGCTCCCCATCATCGACCGTTCTCTCTGGCGACATTTTGATAAATCCCTGCTGCTTGCAGTGCTCTTCCTGTGTGGCATCGGCATTGCCATGACATACAGTGCCACCATCACGACCATTGACTTGGCCAACTATTGGCAACGGCAACTAATTTTCACAATTTTGGGCGCGATTGTCCTCATCGCTGCTGCTATCTTCGACTACCGGCATCTGGAACTGCTGGCCCAACCGTGCTATCTTCTCCTGCTCGGTTCTCTGCTGGCAGTCTACTTCTTCGGCGAAGTCAAGGGCGGTTCTCGCCGCTGGTTAAGTCTGGGCATCACCGATGTGCAGCCCACCGAAGCCGGCAAATTTCTGCTGATCGTCTTCTTTGCCTGGTACCTCAGCCGCTTTCAGGAGCAGGTCCGCTCCCTCCCCTATCTCGTCGGGGCTGTCATTCTGCTGCTCATCCCTCTGGGCCTAGTCTACATTCAGCCAGACCTAGGCATGACCGTCACCCTAGCATTCATCGGCGGAACGCTGATCCTTGTCAACGGCGTGCGGATTGTGCATATCATGCTGGGGGTCGCCGCCAGCATCGCGGCCTCACCTCTGCTGTTGGAAACGCTTCAGGGATATATGCTGGAACGGATTCAGGTGTTTCTGGATCGTAGCTCAAATACCGATGCAGCGTTCAACGTCGATCAGGCCCTGATCAGCATCGGCAATGGTGGTTGGCTGGGCCTAGGCTGGGGACAAGGCACACAAAACCAACTGCATTTTCTGCGGGTACGGCACACGGACTTTATCTTTAGCGTCATCGCCGAAGAGCTAGGCTATATCGGCACAGTTCTAGTTCTGCTGCTGCTGTTTTTCGTCATCTGGCGGCTGGCGTATATCGCCGACCTAGCCCAGGATCAGTTCGGCAGGCTGATCACCCTCGGTATTGCCGCGCTGATCTTTTTCCAGACAGTTGTCAACGTAGGAATGAATCTAGCCCTGTTGCCGGTTACAGGCATGACCCTGCCCTTCCTGAGCTATGGTGGCAGCAGTCTCGTCTCTATGATGATGGCTATGGGCCTGGCCCAAAGTGTTGTCATGCGCCACCGCAAAATAGATTTTCAATGACAGGTCCTTTAGCCGCCTAGGCCCGTCAAAAGGCCGGCCCATAGGCCTGGATACAGGCCGATGAGGACCACAGCAATGGCGGCAACAGCTACGCTGAAGTTCAGCCCGCCGCTTGTGCGGCGCACGGATTCGGATTCTGCTGCCGTGAAGTACAAAGCCACCACCACCCGCAGGTAGTAGTAGGCACTGATGGCACTGTTGAGGACAGCGATGACCACCAGCCAGGACCAGCCGGCCTCTACGGCAGCTTTGAAGACCAAGAATTTTCCGAAAAAGCCGGCCAGAGGTGGAATTCCGCTCAGGCTGAACATAAAGACGGCCATTGCCAGGGCCAAGGCCGGGTACTGCTCGGCCATACCCGCGAAACGGCTCTGCTCCACATCCCCCTCACCTGTCCGTTCTAGGGCAATGATCACAGCAAAGGCACCGGCGTTCATAAACGCGTACACAAAGAGATAAAACAACGCGGCCGACGAACCGGCCGCGCTGCCGGCCACCAAGGCGACCAGAATAGTGCCGGCATGGGCAATGCTGGAGTAGGCCAGCATGCGTTTCACGCTACTCTGGCGCAAGGCCGTCAGATTGCCCACGGTCATGGTCAAGGCGGCCAGAACAGCCAGAGGCATGGCCCATTGATCGTACAGAGACGGCAGCGCGGTCATCATCACCCGCATAAACCCAGCGAAAGCCGCGGCCTTTGTCCCAATGCTCATAAAGCCAGTGATCGGCGTAGGCGCGCCCTGATAGACGTCCGGCGTCCACATATGGAAGGGGACTAAGCTCACTTTGAAGCCAAAACCAACGATCAGCAAGGCAATGCCGGGCAGGACGAGAGAGGGGTTGCCAGTGCCGGCCACGAGCACCTCATGGATACGGACATAGTTGACGCTGCCGCCGGCCCCGTACAGAAGGGCCGCACCATAGGCGAAAAATGTGCTAGCAAACGCGCCCAGCAGAAAGTACTTCATGGCCGCTTCAATGCTACGCGCACTCTCCCGATAGAAACCGCTGAGAATGTAGAGGGCCAAGGAAAAGATCTCTAGGGCAATGAACAGGACGATCAGGTTCGTGGCTGTGCCCATCAACATCATCCCGGTTGCCCCTAGGAGCAGCAGCGAGTAGTATTCGCCACTTCTACGCTCAATTGTGGGCAGATAGTCGCGGCTGAGCAGCGCGCCAAAGAGGCTGGCGATCAGGACGACCAGCCGCACACTCAAGGCAAAACCATCCGAGACAGCAGCACCCAGATATTCGGCCGGCGGCCTACCCCAGAGAAACAGCGTAGAGCCCAGGCCCAGCAGTAAGATCACAACCGTCAGGCCAGCAAGAGGACCAGCACTGTCCCGGGAACGACGACCGATATCGACCAGCAGCACGACCATCGCCCCCACCGCCAGCACGATCTCCGGCAGCAGAACCGTCACATTGTCAAAGAGAAGAGAGATATCCATGGAACACCAATGGCTAGTGGTCAGTGGCTAATGATGCCTCAGTTTGCACAACCCCGTTCTGTACAACCTCCAAGGCCGCCACAGACGGATTGATCTTACTGAGAAAGAGATTGGGCAGTAGACCGATTACGAAAAACAGAAGTACCAGCGGCACCAGTTGCCCGATTTCAGCCCAATTCAGATCCGGTAGATTCTCCTTGAAATTGGCCGGATTCTCCAAAGCACCCTGGACCACCTGCCGAAAGGCATGGAGCAGATACCAAGCGGCCAGAATGACGCCAGCCGTACCAAAGACGGCGAACAGCGGATTGCTGGCATATGTGCCCAACAAAATCGTGAACTCGCCGATGAATCCGTTCAGCCCCGGTAGGCCCGCGCTGCTCATGGCCACCACCAAGAAGAAGAAAGAAAAGACCGGCACACTGGCCCACAGGCCGCCGAAGTCCTTCAACAGCCGGGTATGTCGCCGCTCGTACAGCATCCCCACCATCAAGAAGAGAGCCCCTGTACTGAGACCATGATTGACCATCTGCAGGACAGCCCCGCTGATGCCCTGCTCATTCAAGGCAAAAATACCGAGAACCACGAAGCCCATATGGGCCACCGATGAATAGGCCACCAAGGATTTCAGGTCTCGCTGGACCAGGGCCACCAGCGCGCCGTAGAGAATGCCGACAAGTGCCAGAACAGAGAGCAGCGACGCGTAATTGGACGCCGCGTCCGGGAAAAAGGGCAAGGCGAAACGCAGCAGACCATAAGTCCCCATCTTCAGCAATACACTGGCTAGAATGACGGACCCGGCCGTTGGAGCCTGCACGTGGGCATCGGGTAGCCACGTATGAAAGGGAAAGAGCGGTACCTTAATGGCGAACGCCAGCACGAACGCCAAGAATGCCCATTGTTGAACGCCACTGGGTAGGCCCATGTTCTGTAGTGCAAGCACATCGAAGGTACCGACATTGAAGTAAAGCACCAAGATGGCGACCAACATCAGGGCCGACCCGGCCAAGGTGTAGAGGAAAAACTTAACGGCCGCGTAGACCCTGTTCTGGCTGCCCCATTTGCCGATCAGCAGGGCCATGGGATCAGGCTGAACTCCCAGAAAACATAGAACAGCACCAAGTCCAAAGAGAGGAACACCCCCAGCATGGCCGTTTCCATCAACAGCATCAGAGCTAGATAGCTGCCGACACTCTCCTTTACATGCTGGTTACTGAAGGCGATGGCGATCGGTGTCATCAGTGTGGTCAGCAGGATCAGCCACAGGCTGATGCCATCAACGCCCAAGTAGTAGTAGATGTCCAAGTCCGGCAGCCAGGCGTAGCGTTCTACGAACTGCATCCCCGGCACATCCTGCCAGCCGTTGAGCAGCAACAGGCTGATGGCAAATGTCGCCACAGTCACGCCGAAAGCCAGACCCTTCTTCACCCTGTCACCTGGGGCCAGTAGCACCACCAGCGCGCCGACAACAGGCAAAAATATGAGAATCGAAAGCAACATACCGTTCACGGTCTCCGCTTGCCTTTAGATGAACACAAAATACAATACCAGGGCGACCACACCGACGAAAAGACTCAGCGCGTAGGTGGGTACCAATCCATTGTGGACTTTACGCAGTTCATGGCCGAGCACTAGATTGGTGCGCCCCACCAGCCCGACCGCCCCATCAACGATCCCCTGGTCCACAACCCGCGCCAACCACATGGAAAGGGCCAGCAGCGGGCCGACAACCAGCCGCTGATAGACCTCATCCACATACCATCTGTTCTGGGCAGCCGGTTCAAGCGGTTTGAAGAGCTTTGTGATGCCCATAGCCCAACCGGCCCCTTGTACATAACGCCCATAGGCCAGACCGATACCGACGACAGATACCACTGCGCTGACCAAGAGCAGCCCCAGTTCCAAGCCAACCGCTGGATGGAAGGCAGGCGCACCCACGGCCGGCTCCAGATAGTGTTCCATGGTCAACAGGAAGGGCAAGTTGAACACCCCACCTACCAGGGCCAGAGCCGCCAGAACCCACAGGGGCCCGGTCATCAGCGGTGGGCTTTCATGCGCGTGCGCGTGGATCTCCTGGTCCTGGACATCGCCCCAGAAGGCCACGAAGACGGCCCGAAAGCTGTAGAATGCGGTCAGTAGGGCCGTAAACAGGCCGAGCAGATAGAGCAGGATGTTGTGATTGAACACATGCAACAGAATTCCATCTTTGGAGAAGAAGCCGGAGGTAAGGGGAAAGCCGGCCAGGGCCAGGGCACCCAAGGCAAAGAGCCGGTAGGTCGTGGGCATCTTCTCTCGCAGATTGCCCATCTTGCCGATGTCCAGCACACGGCCGGGCAGGCCATGCATGACATTGCCGGCCGCCAAGAACAGCAGTGCCTTAAAGAAGGCATGGGTCACCAGATGGAAGATGCCGAAAGCGTATGCGCCCACACCCACAGCCAGCATCATATAGCCCAATTGGGAGATCGTCGAATAGGCCAGGATCTTCTTCAGGTCCACCTGCACAAGCGCGATCGAGGCAGCCAGCAGGGCCGTCAACCCGCCCACCCAGGCCGCGAGGCTGCCGGCCGTCGGGGCCAGATCCCAGAGACTATGGGTGCGGGCGATCATATAGATACCGGCCGTCACCATTGTGGCCGCATGGATCAAGGCCGATACCGGCGTGGGGCCGGCCATGGCATCCGGCAGCCACACGTACAAGGGCAATTGAGCACTCTTCCCCGTTGCCGCCAACAACAACAGCAGACAGATAGCGGTGCTTACGCCCGTAGTCAGCACATGGGCCTCAGCAAACACCTCCTCAAACACAATCGAGCCGACGCCACTCCACAGCAAGAAGATCGCCAGCATCATCCCGAAATCGCCGATTCGATTGACCAGAAAAGCCTTCTTGCCAGCGTCCGCGTAATGGCCGTAGGTGGTGTCGTACCTGTCAAAATAGAAGCCAATCAGCAGATAGGAGGCCAGGCCCACACCTTCCCAACCGACGAACATCCCCACGAAATTGTTGCTGAGGATCAACACCAGCATGGCGAGGATGAAGAAGTTTAGGTAAATGAAAAAACGCTGATAGTTCTGCTCGCCGTGCATATAGCCGCCAGCGTATATGTGAATCAGCGCGCCGACACCTGTGACGACCAAGGCCATGGTGGCACTCAGGGGATCGAGCAGCAGAGCCATGGGTACACTGAAACCGCCAATCGTGATCCAGTCCCACAGATGAACAGTCACCGCCCTCTGCTGCTCATCAAGGCCCAGCAGGCCAAAGAATAGCCCCACACTGACGAGGAAGGACAGCACCACAGCGGCCGAAGCGACTATATGGATACCCCGTTCGCCGAGCCGCGCCCCAAGAAAAAGGTTGATGAGCGCGCCCAAGGCAGGGAAGACGAAGAGGAGCCAAGTGATTTCCAGCATAGAGACACCAGATTCAGTGTAACATCAGTGGTCGATGGGCAGGACAATTTCTCACGCGCTACTGCCGTTATTACCACTTCAGCAAGTTGATTTCGTCAATGTTGATGCTATTGCGGTGTCGGATATTGGCGATGAGAATTGCCAGGCCGACAGCCACTTCAGCGGCAGCGACTGCCATAATCATAAAGACAAAGATCTGCCCTTCAAGATTGCCCCATTGCCGCGCCAGGGCGATGAGTGTCAGGTTCACACTGTTGAGCATCATCTCAACGCACATGAAGATGATCAGAGCATTGCGCCGCACCAGGACACCGGTCGCGCCTACAGCAAAGATCAACGCGCCTAGGATCAGATAGAAACTCGTGGGAACCATCATTCAGCAGCCTTCACTTCGGCATTGGCGGAGTCCTGCAACCCTGTAGGCCCCACAGATGGGATGCCTGGGCCCTCATCCTCAGGCTGACGGCCCAGGACCAACGCGCCGATCAACGCCACCAGCAGCAACACTGCAACCAGTTCAAAAGGCAGAACATAGTCGGTAAACAAAGCACTACCGACCGCTTGCGGTGCGCCGCCCTGTAGCAACAAGGCCGGATCATCCGGCAGCGGCATCATGCGCTGCAAGAAGCTGTAGGAGACCGCAAGCAGCAGAATGATCCCCAAGGCAAGGCCGACAGTACGGCTCCAGATCCGCTGTGCTGCGCTAAAATCATTGGTATCGCCACCGACCAGCATAATCACGAAAAGAATCAGAATGACGATGCCACCGGCGTACACGATCACTTGGGCGGCGGCCAGAAATTGGGCTTCTAGGGTGATATACAGCACGGCTAGGGTGGCAAAATTCGTCAGCAAAAAGAGGGCACTATGCACCGGCTGACGGCTCATCACCACACCAAAGGCAGCAGCTAGGCTGACCGCGCCCACAAGCACAAAAAAAAGAAGCGACACGCTCATAGACAGTTACTCCGGGCGGATGATGACGTTCGGCATGCCGGGGTTCAGCAATTGTTCCTTGGTGATCACAAAATCTTTGCGTTCGTAATTGGCCAATGCAAAGTCGTGGCCCAGCACAATGGCCTCAGTCGGGCAGGCTTCTTCGCAGTCTCCGCAGAAAATGCAGCGCAAGAGGTTGATTTCGTACACCTTGGCATAGCGCTCCCCTGGCGAGAGAGGAGCATCCGCATCATTTTCTGCTCCCTCCACGTAAATCGCCTGTGTCGGGCAGGCCGCCTCGCACAGACAGCAGCCGATACAACGCTCCAAGCCATTGTCATAACGCCGCAATTCATGCTTACCCCGAAAACGAGGATAGACGGGAATCTTCTCGCTTGGGAACTCGACAGTCACCGGCTGCTGCCGCAGATGCTTGAGGGTCACGCCCATTGCTTTGCCGATCTCAGCTGCGCCCTTGAGAAAGTCGCCAATTGCCATGAATACAGTCCTATTGATTGATGGAACTGCAGTTTGAGCTCACTGCAGTGTACGGGCCATTGCCTTTATTTGAGCCATACGGCCAATATTGCGGAAATACTCATGTAGACAAGTCCTAGGGGCAGCATAAACTGCCAGCAGAACTTCATTAGCTGATCGTAACGTGGCCGCCCAATGCTGGCCCGCACCCAAATGAACAGAAACAACAGCACAACCACCTTGATCACCAAGTAGACCGGCCCCAGCCAGATGATCTCATCGGCGAGGGGTCCTTTCCAACCGCCGAAAAAGAGAGTCGCCATGATCGCACTGGTGGTGATCATGTTGATGTATTCGGCCATAAAGAACAGGGCAAATTTCATGCCCCCATATTCGGTCTGGAAACCGGCCACCAACTCATTCTCCGTCTCTGGCAAGTCAAAGGGGCTGCGGTTTGTTTCCGCCAGAATGCAGATGAAAAAGAAGGGGAAGATCAGCCACAGCCACAGCCATTCCCACCAAGGCCGGGCTGCCTCGACCAACTCAACCAAACTGAAGCTACCGGCCAGGATCAGAATGCTGACGAGAAACAGGCCCAGGGGCAGCTCGTAGGAAACCATCTGTGCGGACGAACGCAGCGCGCCCAGCAGAGAGTAGTTGTTGTTGCTGCTCCAACCGGCCAGAATCACACCGTAGCTCTCAATGCCGGCGACCGCCAAAATCCACAGAAAGCCGATATTCACATCAGCAATCGCTGGCGTCCCTTTGGCAATCGGGATCACCGCCCAGATGATCAGAGCAGGGACAAGGGCCAGGGCCGGGGCAAGCAGATAGACTGGCTTGTCCACGTGATTGGGGATGACCTCTTCCTTGAAGAATGCCTTGACCGCATCAGCTGCTGGTTGCAACAGGCCAAACTTGCCGGCCCGATTCGGCCCATATCGTACTTGAAAACGGGCCAACAATTTTCGCTCATACCAAGTGAGATAGGCAAAGCCGGTCAACAGAACGAAAATGAGAATCAGAGCCCGAATGGTCGGGAAGACCAGTACAGTTAGCCAGTCCATTTACTTCTTCTCCACTTTCACCCACTGTGTATGGCTACCATTCAGCAGGGCCCCCACCGGCGCGCCCGGCAGGCTTTCCGGGATCCAAGCAGTGCCTGGTTGGACTTGGGCATCGATGGCAATGGCCAGATCTAGCGCGCCTTGCTCACTCTGGACCGTGACAGCATCGCCCTCTTCTACGCCCAGGTCTGCGGCATCGGACGGGCTGAGACTGACGGCGGCCGCGTGGGCACTGGCATGCATCTGCTCGGTCAAGCGGAACAAGGTGCCGCCATCGTAGAGAACCGTGCCGGTCACAAGGCTGAGGGGATAGCTGCTATGCGGCTCTGGCTTGGCACTGTCAGCAACCTGCCGGTATACCGCCTTCGCGCGCGCGGTCGTGGCTTCCCATTGACGCCCCTGATCGCCCAAAACATCCCATGTCAATTCTGTATAGGCCGGCACTGCCTTTGTGATCTCAGCAGTGAGGCTTTGGGCAGCAGAGAACGCCCAATCTCCGCCCATCTGTTGGGCCAGATGGGTCAGGATCATCCAGTCGGGCGCGGCCCGGGTCGAAGGATTGGTGATGGGGCCCGGGGCCCGCTGCACCCGCTGCTCCAGATTGGTAAATGTGCCATCGCTTTCAGCCCAACCGAGAGCCGGCAGCACCACATCCGCCTGCTGTGCCGTCTGTGTGAGAAACAGTTCGGAAACCACCAGCAGGTCTAGTTTCTCTAGATTGGCGGCCCAATCCGGGCGTTCGTCTGCTGGGTCCGCGCCCATCACAAAGAGAGCCTTGATCTCGTTATCACTGTCCAACATCTGTGTGTAGGTGTACCCTGGCCGGCTGGGCAGGGTACAGTTCCACAGCTCTGCTAGGCGTTCTCTGGCCTCGGCATCATCCAAGGGCACATGGCCGGGCAGCCGGTCTGGCAGCACGCCCATATCCCGACATCCTTGGGCGTTGCCGTCCAGCCCTACATAGGCCAACCTCTCGCTGTTGCCCGTGGCCAAGGCTAAATTGGCCAGCCCATCCCGCACGGCCGGGCCATCTGGGCCACGGCCAGCCATAGGGCCGTAGATGATCAAGGTCTTATCGCTTTCCACCAACTGTTTGGCCGCGGCCTGCAGCGCGGCCATGTCGGTACGGCATTGGTTGGCCAAGGCATCGGCATGCGCGCCCTCTGTCCACTGCCGCAATGTACGCTCATCCGCATCCCTCGCGGCCCCAGCATCCAACGCCGCCCGCAACAGACCATTGAGGAGCGTTGCTTCTGTGCCCACTCGATAGGGCAAATAGGGGCCCTTGTAGCGGGTCAGCTCGATCTTGCGCGGATGGGCGATGATCAGACGGGCCCCACCTTGACGGACAGCCCGCTTCAGATGCAGGTCCAGCAGCGGCAGCTCTTCGCTGGGGTCTACACCAAAAAGGAAAATGGTATCTACCTGTGGATCTGGCCCATACTGGGGTTTCATCACATGGGCCAAGGCCGGCAGGCCCGTGGGCAGAGCCGCCACATCGCCACCATCCCGATGGTCAATATTGTTGCTGCCCACAATGCCGCGGAAAAAGCGTTGCAGCGCGTAGTTGCTTTCATTGCTGACCTTGCCACTGCCTATCGCACCGATAGCCTGCGCGCCATGCTCTTCTTTGATACCGGTCAGCTTCTCAGCGATATAGCCCAAGGCTTCGCTCCACTGCACCGCGGCCAGAGCCCCGTTCTTCCGCACAAGCGGAACGGTCAGCCGCGCCTCGTCATGTACCCATCCATGGGCAAAACGCCCCTTATCACAGAGCCACTGGTCGTTCACCTGCATATTTTCTCGGCCTACAATGCGCCGCAATGTATGAGTGCGGCTGTCCAGCCGCACATTGCAGCCGATTGAGCAGTGGGTGCAGATGCTGGGGGTCCGCTCGATCTCCCAGGGGCGATACGCAAAGCGCGATACCCGGTTGGTCAATGCCCCCACGGGGCAGAGATCGATAATATTGCCGCTGGTCTTGGCATCCACCGGCCGGCCGTCTTGAATGTCAACGATGGTTTCATTGCCCCGTTCAAACAGACCGAGTTGCGGTTTGTCTTCCCACTCTTCCAGATAGCGGATGCAACGCCAGCACAGCACACAACGCTCCTGGTCCAACACAATCGTATCGGAGATATCATAGTGCTTTTTGGCCAGCCGTTTCGGTTCGATCAGCTGGCTGATGCCAGGACCGAAACGCATGGTCTGATCCTGCAAAGGGCATTCCCCCCCCTTGTCGCAGATCGGGCAGTCCAATGGATGATTGAGCAGAATAAAGCCCAGATTGGCTTCCTGCACAGTACGCACCTGCTCTGTATCTGTGCGGACAACCATCCCCTCCCCTACGGGCATAGTACAGGAGGGCATCATTGCGGGGCCCCGGGGGCCATCCACCTCAACCAGACACATGCGACAACAGCCGACTGGGTCCAATTTGGGATGGGAGCAGAAGACAGGGATCTCGATGGCTGCTCGCCGGGCAGCATCTACCAGCAATGTGCCTCGAGGGACCGACACCTCTTTTTCATTGATCGTCAGCGTTACGTTTTCACTCATAACCTATGTGATTCCCAGTACGGAAGAGAAACTCTTTGTTGGGGTAGATAGGAGAACAGTGACACCCTTGTGGCCTCACTCCTTCCCGGACACCAGATCATCATGCAGGACAATGGGCCCACCCGCTGGCATGAAGGTACTCGCGCGCAGCCCGCTCGGTTCGTGTACATCTGGACGATAGACTGGGCGAATGGGTAGAACCGGGCCGACTTCGTCAGGATTGGTGCTCTCGATCTGCTGTGTAAATTCACTGCGGAATTTGAGCAGATTGCTCTGTAGACCCCAGACTGATGCCTCTCCAAAAGGACAGAAACTCTTGCCAGCGATGTTTTCAGCGATATATTCCATCAGCTCCAAATCTTTGCCCCGGCCCTGGCCCGCCTCGATCCGCAGCAGGATCTTTTCCAGCCAAGCGGTACCTTCCCGGCAGGGGGTACATTTGCCGCAACTCTCCTCCCTGTAAAAGCTGAGGGTACGCCGGGCCACCTCAAACATGGGGGTGCGCTCGTCAATAGCGATTACGCCGGCCGAGCCCAGCAGAGAACCTGCCTCGGCCACGCTCTCGTAGTCCAGAGGGGTATCAAACTGATCCGGTGTCAGCAGCTTCATTGACAGACCACCCGGCACAATGGCTTTGATCTCATAGTTGTCATCCTGGGGCCCGCCGCCGTACTCATAGACAAGGTCCCGCAAAGGGATGGCATGGGGCAGCTCGTACAGACCAGGCCGCTTGACGTTGCCACTCAGGCAGAAGATACGCATTCCAGGGCTGCGCTCGGTGCCAAACCCCTTGTACCAATCGACCCCATGGCGCATAACCTGGGTGACATTACAGATCGACTCCACATTGTTGACAATCGTCGGTTTGGCGTACAGCCCTTCCACGGCCGGGAAGGGTGGCTTCAGGCGTGGCTGGCCGCGATACCCCTCCAGACTGGAAAGCTGGGCCGTCTCCTCGCCACACTCATAGGACCCCGCGCCCCGGTGGAGGACCAGATCCAAACGTTGGCCGCCGCCGAAAATGTTGTCGCCCAAGTAGCCTTTGGACTTGGCCTCCTCAATGGCCGCCTGTAAACGGGTGTAGGCGAAATAATATTCCCCCCGGATATAGATGAACGCCTTCTGTGCCTCAATAGCATGGCAGCTCAAGATAATGCCTTCTACGAGTTGGTGCGGGTCATACTCCATCACAAGGCGGTCCTTGAACGTGCCAGGCTCCGACTCGTCGGCGTTGACGACCATATAACGGGGGTAGAGACCCTTCGGCAGAAACCCCCACTTGATGCCGGTGGGGAAGCCGGCCCCGCCCCGGCCCCTGATCCCGCTGGCCTTGATCTGCTCTACCATGTCGGCTGGCTCAATTTCGCGCAACACCCGTCTAGCAGTTTCGTAGCCGCCATCGGCCTCATAGGTTTCGATAGTATGGCTATGCGGCTTGTTCAAACGCTCCAGCAGATAGCGCGGTTCCATGCCGCCGGTGCGGTAGGGGCCATCGGCAGCACCAGTGCTGTCGGGGTCCGCCTGCGGGGTCCAGCGTTCTAGGCTGTGGAAGCCCTTGCCATCCTGCAGCAGCTTGATGACCTGCTCTACATCCTCAGCTGTGTCCAGATTCTCAAAATAGCGGATCTGGCCGGTCTTTTGGTGCGTGATGGCCGCCATGGGCGCAGTGACGCAGGAGCCGAGACATTCCATATGGTCCAGAGCAAATTGGCCGTCCTCGGTTCTAGCACCATGATGGATGCCCAAGGTCTCTTCAAAACGGTGCAAGCACTGCACACCACCCCGCAGCATACAGGGCACATTTGTGCAGACTTCAATATGATATTCGGCCTTTGGTTGCGCGTGTAGCATGGTATAGAAGCCGACGACCGCGCCGACTTCAGCCGGAGCAATGCCCAGAATCTCGGCCAGTTCGTCCTGAGCCTCTAGTGGACAGTAGCCGTACTCGCGCTGGATTACATAGAGGGCCGGCAGAATCCCAGAACGCTGTCGGCCCGTGGGATAGAGAGCGAGTATCTCGTCGATTTCCTGCCGCATGGATGCGGTGATCATATTCGTCTCACCTATCTACTTCGCCGAGGACGATGTCAATGGAGCCGATGTTCGTGACAACATCGGACAGCATCTCGCCGCGGCTGATGTGGTCAATGGCGTAGAGATTGTTGAAGCTGGGCCCATGAACATGGAGGCGGTAGGGTTTGGACGAGCCATCGCTGTAGACGAAGAAGCCCAACTCGCCTTTGCTGCCCTCAATGCCATGATAAAAGAAGCCTGGGTCCACATGGAAGCCTTCTGTCATCAGTTTGAAATGATGGATCAAGGCCTCCATACTGACATCTAGCTCTGTACGTGGCGGCGCGGCCACTTTGCGGTCGTTCGACTTGTAAAGGCCGCCGGGCAGATTCTCCACCGCCTGCTGCAGAATGCGGACACTCTGCCGCATCTCCTCCATCCGCACGAGGTAGCGTCCGTAGCAATCGCCCCGCTCACTGAGGGGCACTGCAAATTCATACCCTTCATAGCCTGAATACGGCTGATCGCGGCGCAGATCCCAATCAACACCACTACCCCGCAGCATGGGCCCGGTCAAGCCCATAGCCAAGGCATCTTCCCGGCTCACGTAGCCCACCCCTTCCAAGCGTTCTCTCCAAAGGGGGGCATTGGTCAACATGGCCTCGTAGTCGTCGATCTTGCGGGACATCACCCGCAGGAAATCCTTCAGTTCAGAAATGAACGCGTCCGGTAGATCCTGCCAGACACCCCCGATGCGGATGTAACTGACCGTCAGACGAGCACCACAGGCCATCTCAAACAGGTCCAAAATCCGCTCCCGCTCCCGGGTGGCATACATTAACAGGCTCATGCCAGTCCCAGAGACATCCAACACATGGGTGGACAGCCAGAACAGATGGGAGGCGATGCGCTGCATCTCCGCCATAATCACCCGGATCACCTGCGCTCGTTCCGGGATCTGGAGACCCAGCATATGCTCAATGGTCAGGCAATAGCCCAGATTGTTGGCCATGGCCGAGAGGTAATCCATGCGGTCCGTATAGTAGACGAAATCCTTATAACGCTTGTTTTCGCCGGTCTTCTCAAAGCCGGAATGCAGAAAGCCCAGGTCCGGATCAATGCTGACGATGCGCTCCCCATCCAGTTCCACCACCAGCCGCAGCACACCGTGGGTGCTGGGATGATGAGGCCCCATGTTGATGATCATATTTTCCCGGCTCATGCCCGGCGGCAGGTCCGGGGCCTTACTCTCGGCTGCCATGACCTGCGTGCCGAGGGATTCAAATTCCGGGTCATCCCATGTGAAGGTAAACGGCACTTCCTCACCGCCAAGGGGGACCTGTTTCTGCAGGGGATGGTAGGGCCAGCTCTTGGGCATCAAGATGCGGCGCAGATCCGGATGGCCAGCAAAGCGAATCCCCATCAGATCGTACACCTCCCGCTCCGGCCATTCCGCAGCACGGAAGATCCCTGTCAGACTGTCGATAGAGGGCGGCTCACCGCCACAATCGGAGACAACTGTCATATGTTGGTTGCGGGTGTAGGAACGGAACTGATAGACCGTCTGAAAGCGGCTGTCCCCGTCGTTCAAGGGCAGCTGGGAGCGATCTATACTGGTGATGTCGATGAGGGTTTGGTATTGAAGCTGGGGATCATCCCGCAGAAAGGCAACGAGTGCTTTCAATTGGGCGGGGTTTACATAGACAACTTGATTGCTATTATGCAGCCCAGCGGCCCTGATATCGGTGCTGAACCGCTGACATACCTGCTGGATGTCAGCGGTTTCCCCTGTGGGCAAGGGGGCCAGGGCTGGGATGCCCGGCGGATTCAGGGTACGCTGGGTCTCATATAGGCGAAATGTAGGTGCGACATCAAACGGCATTTCTGCGCCTATTCACGGTTATGCTCCTAAGGGAATAATCTCTTCAACGATCAACTGTTCTGGGGTTGATGTGCGAATGCTTTCATTGGCCTGCTTTTCCCGCAACTTGTCCAATGCGTACAACAGAGACTCAGGCCGCGGGGGGCAACCAGGCACGTACACATCCACCGGGATGATTTTATCCACCCCTTGAATAATGGCATAATTGTTAAAGGGGCCACCAGCACTGGCACAAATGCCCATGGCAATCACCCATTTGGGGGCCGACATCTGATCATAGATGCGTTTGATGACCGGTGCCATCTTGTTGCTCACCCGCCCGGAGACGATCATCAGGTCAGCTTGGCGCGGGCTGGCACGAAACAACTCTGAGCCATAGCGAGCAATATCATGGCGGGCCGTGCCTGTGGCGATCATCTCCATGGCACAACAGGCCAGCCCAAAGAGCAATGGCCAAGTGCTGTTGGCACGCCCCCAATTGATGACACTGTCCAACGTTGTGGTCAATATGCCTTCAGGAACTTTCTGTTCTATGCCCATAATTTAATCCGACACCTCTAAATGCAGGCCGTACTGGCGCACCGCCTTTTTATTCCCAATCAAGAGCACCTTTTTTCCACTCATAGAGGAAACCCACCACCAGAATGACAAAGAAGGGAACCATCGCCAGCAGAGCAAACAGGCGCAAGTCTCGCAAAACAGCGGCCCATGGATACAGGAAGATCACCTCAATATCAAAGATCAGAAAGAGCATGGCCACCAGATAGTACTTGACGGGAAAACGTCGCCGTGCGTTGGCGAAGGGGATGACCCCTGATTCGTAGGGTTCCAATTTCTGGTTGTTGCTCTCCCGAGGACCGAGCAGAGACGGCAAGGCAATGACAAGCAGCCCGAACCCGCCTGCCAGAATAATCAATATGAGCAGTGGAAGATAATCACTCGCCATTCCCAACCTGTTCCTTTGCAGTGCTACCGTCAGGATTTGAGGATCGTCCGTGCCATTTTACACGAACCCGCGGCATTCTAGCATGAATCCAATACAGTTGTCAAAGTTCATCAGCAGTTTTATTTGTAAAATTCCGATCTTTGTTGTACATTGCCGATTGCTCAAGCAGAATCTTTGTTGTACATCGGTTGGTCAAACTGATTTTAGCCGGGTGTAAACTTTCCCATTCGCAAATCCCTATGCTATACTTTCCATCAGTTTGTTCGTTTCCACACAAATGGATACAGCAATGCTGTCCCAATATTTCTTTATTTTGATTATGTCCGGCCTCGCGGTCGTGTTGCCACTGGCTGCCATTGTCATGGGCCACTTTCTCGGCCCACGACGACCTGACGAGGTCAAGAATGACATCTATGAAAGTGGCGTTGAGACCATCGGGGATACTTGGGTGCAATTTCGTGCCCAATACTATCTCATCGGCCTCGTTTTCGTTGTCTTTGATGTGGAAGCTCTCTTCCTCTTCCCCATTGCCGTGGCCTATCAACAGTTGGAACTGTTCGCGGTCATTGCCGCCATCTTCTTTATCATTCTACTGGTGATCGGTCTGTTATACGATTGGCGCAAAGGTGCATTGGAATGGCAGTAGGCCAGGGCCCTTTGTCCTTGACATCGTCGCGGAGATGCTGCTATGCAGGTAACCTCATGGAGTGATGTTTTCTCCGGCTGGTTGGCCGGATTCGGGCTGCCCGAATGGGCCGCGCTCACCCTCGCGTACGGGGTGGGAGCCTTTGTCCTGATCAACTACGGCATGTTGTCGGTGCTGCTGCTGATCTGGATTACCCGCAAGGTCATCAGCCGCATTCAAGACCGCATCGGCCCCAACCGGGTCGGGCCCTATGGCCTGTTCCAGACAGCCGCGGACGCGGCCAAATTGCTCTCAAAAGAGGACATTACCCCGGACGAGGCCGACAAACTAGCCTACAATCTGTCGCCGATTTTGGCGGTGTCCGGTGTGCTGATGCTGTTGGCCGTCATCCCCTTTGCCCCAGGCCTGACCGGTATGGACTTGAATGTTGCCGCGCTCTATATCGTGGCCCTCGGTTCGCTTGGAATTATGGCCGCGCTGATGGCGGGCTGGGGCAGTAACAATAAATATGCCCTGCTGGCCGGTTTCCGCGTGGTGGCCCAGCTTCTCAGCTACGAAATCCCCCTGATCCTAGCAATCCTGACTGTGGTGTTGTTGACCGGCTCCATGAGCTTCAACCGCATCGTCGAGTTCCAAACATTGAATCTCGGCGGCTTTAACCTTGGCATCGGCTGGATCGGCATTGTTATGCCGGGGGCCCTGCTCATCTTCTTCATCAGCTCTTTGGCAGAAGCGGAACTGACGCCCTTTGACCTGCTGGAAGCCGAATCGGAGCTGATCGCCGGCTTCCATATCGAATACTCCGGCATGAAGTTCGCCATGTTCTTTCTGGCCCAATTCCTCAATGCCTGGGTGCTGGCGGCAGTGGCAGCCACCCTGTTCTTGGGCGGTTGGCAAGGCCCCGGCGTGGGCCTGCCGCTCATCGGCCCACTCTTGGGCCTCGGCTATTTCTTCATCAAAGTGTACGGCATCTACGTACTGCAGCAGTGGATTCGCGGTACATTTCCCCGCCTCCGCATCGATCAGATGATGTATTTTGCCTGGAAGGTTCTAGTCCCCCTCATGATAAGCTTGATCGTGGCCCAGGCCATCATCCAGAAACTGCCGACACCGGTTTCCATTCAGTATGTCCTGCTCTTTATCGCCAATATCGGCGTCATAGCCATCGTGGCCAATATCCTACAAGGCTACTTCCGCGCAGAACAGATCCGCACCAAGCGTTCCTTTGAACCAACTTCCCTGATCGGCACAATGCAGGCGACAGACAAAGGCAGCATGTACTGATCAGCGTACACGACCAGACGGACAGGAAATCTTATGCAGCTACCCTTAGGCGTAGAAATACCGATTCCCACATTTGAGCAGTTCATCTTTCTGCAAGTAGCCCTGTTGACCGCTGTGGCCGCTATGGCAGTGGTGACCAGCCGCAACCTCTTCCACAGTGCCCTAGCCCTGACCCTGACTTTCTTCGGTGTGGCGGGGATCTATGTCTTTCTGGAAGCCGAGTTCCTAGCAGTCAGTCAGATTCTGGTCTACGTGGGCGCGATCGCCATGCTGATCGCCTTTTCCATTATGCTCACCCGCAGCATGATGTATGGCCGCACATCGCCACTGAACCATCAATGGGGCAAATCGTCCCTATTTGCCTTTCTGTTTTTCATGGGGCTGCTGGCCTTTGTGAGCGCCATACCCTGGCCAGCAGCAGGTGAACCGGTCCTGGCCGACGAAGCCCTGATCGCCGCCCTAGGCAAAGAGTTCGTCACATCCTATATCATCGCCTTTGAAGTGCTGGGTCTGCTGCTGCTGTTGGCATTGGTCGGCGCGGTGATGCTGGCACGCGATCGGTAAACTCATGCCCGCCTTGATGAGAATATCTATGAGGTCCCCTCTATGGTTCCGCTAAGTTGGTATCTGATGCTGGCCGCCTTTCTGTTCTCATGCGGCCTGTACGGGGCCCTGGCCCGGCGCAATGCCATTGCCATCCTTATGTCGATTGAGCTGATGCTCAACGCGGCCAATATCAACCTAGTGGCATTTTGGCGTCATGGTGTTGGCCCCATGGAAGACTTGACCGGACAGGTCTTCGCGCTCTTGATCATTGGCCTAGCGGCCGCGGAAGCAGCCGTAGGCTTGGCCCTGATCATCGCTGTCTACCGCGAACGGCGTACCATTGACGTAGAAAAACTGGACGTTCTGGCCGGGTAAGCAGCAATGATGAATATGGTTCTGGAGACCGGTAAGGCCCTGTGGCTAAAAAGCAGTTGAGCGGCACAGTAGAAGAACAATGTGACTTTCTGTACCAACTGGCGCAGGAAAAGAGAGCGGCCGGCAACTATACCGGCGCACTCTATGCACTCAAAGAGATCGTCAAGCATCGGCCAGATTACCAAGATGCGGCCCAGATCTTGATGTCTGTGCGCCAACAGAAGAAAGCCCAGACCATCCGCCTGCTGGTCTCACTGCTCGGTGCGATTCTCTTTATCGGCATCGGTTCCATGACCGGCCTGCGGAACGACCTGTGGTTGCTCGCCCTCGGATTCATAGGGCTGCTCGTCGGCTATGGCGTATCCCAGCGCATCGGGAATGTTGCACGATTCTAACTCATTCAAAAACGTGAGGCCCATTTTATGGAAGGACTGTTTAGCGTCACTTGGATTGTGCCAGTCCCCCCTTTTCTGGCATTCCTAGCGATCATTCTCTTCCTCAACAGCAACAAACGTGGTAGTGCCCTGATTGCGATTGGCAGTGCGGTCATCAGTTTCCTGTTGGGATGGGGCATTGCCTTTGCTTCGTTTTTCCGCGATCATTTCGGCGAACACCCCATTGACGAGGCGATCTACACGATTCCTACCGGGAACAGCGAATTTACCATCGGCTACGCGGTGGACCCGGCCAATGCCCTGATGCTCTTCATGGTGCCCTTCCTGGTGCTGATGATCTTCATCTACTCCAGCGGCTATATGAGCTTCCCCGGGCATCTGACGAGATCCCAATATCCGACCGCCTATGCCCAGGGCAAGGACCCCCGCTACAGTCGCTTTATGGCCTACATCTGCCTCTTTGCCACCGGTATGTTGGGGCTGGTGGTGGCCAATAACCTGCTGCAATTCTTCATCTTTTGGGAGGTGATGGGGTTGTGCAGCTACCTGCTGATCGGCTTTTGGTATGAGAAGGCAACGGCCAGAGCAGCTGCGGTCAAGGCCTTCATCACCACCCGCATCGGCGATGCCATCCTGATGATCGGCATGATCCTGCTGTACGTGCGTAGCGACCCCAGCAGCTTACGCTTCAGCGAGCTGTTCAGCCAACACAATTTAGACCAGCTGGCGCATTCCATGGTGAGCCTGCCCTTGTTCGGCGAAGTGCCATGGATCGCGCTCATCGCAGTGTTGATCTTCTTCGGCACAATCGGCAAGAGTGCCCAGTTCCCCCTACATGTCTGGCTGCCGGACGCCATGGAAGGCCCCACACCGGTCAGTGCCATGATTCACGCAGCCACCATGGTGTCGGCCGGCGTCTTCCTGCTGGTGCGTATGTTCCCCATCTATGAATTCGCTGGCGAAGTCTCAAGCGGGACCCTGCAGTTCGTGGCCTTTATCGGGGCTTTTACCGCTCTCTTCGCGGCCACAATCGCGGTAGCCCAATGGGATATCAAACGGGTCCTGGCCTATTCTACCATCTCCCAGCTCGGTTATATGGTGGCCGCCATTGGGATGGGGGCCTACGTGGCCGCGCTGTTCCACCTGTTGACCCATGCCTTCTTCAAAGCCCTGCTGTTCCTCGGGTCCGGCAGTGTCATTCACGGCGTTGAACATGGCTTCCATCATGTACACGACGATCATGGCCATAGCGATCATCTCGTGCGGCGTGCCGATGGAGTGCTGGATACAGAAGATGCCCAAGACATGCGAAACATGGGCGGCCTGCTCCAGCGCATGCCCCGCACCGGCTGGACCTTTATCATCGGCGGGCTGGCCCTGTCCGGCTTCCCCCTGATTACAGCCGGCTTCTGGTCAAAGGATGAGATCCTGGCCGTGGCCTGGGATGGCAACCACCAATGGGTGTTCTGGACCCTAGCCCTCGCGGCTTTCCTGACCGCCTTCTACACAATGCGTCAGATCGGGCTGACCTTCCTGGGCCGGGCCCGCAGCCCAGGGGCCTCCCATGCCCCGGAAAGTGTTGCCAGTATGACAACACCCCTGCTGCTGATCAGCTTCTTTGCCATTGTCGGCGGCTGGGTCGGCATCCCCAGTTCCTTCCCCCTGTTGGGCAATTTGGTTCCCAACTGGATCGAACATTTCCTTGAACCCTATATGAAGTTCATGCACCTGCACCCCCACCACCCTGAGTTTCACCTCATGCCCCTAGCTATGTCCTTGCTGGTGGCCTTGGGCGGCCTCGGCCTCGGCTATCTCATCTACGGCCAGGGCCTCAGGGAAGGCCAGACCGACCCGCTGGCCCGGGTCTTGGGCCCGATCTGGTGGCTCTGGCATCGCAAATACTGGGTCGATGAACTCTATCAGGCGACCATTATTCTCTTGACAATGTGGTTGAGCCGTTTCCTGGCCCTGTTCGACCGAGAATGGGTCATTGATTGGACTGTGAACCGCATTGGACAGCTTACCATGCTGTTGGCTGCAATCGTCTCCGATTTTGATAAATTTGTGGTCGATGGCCTGGTCAATGGCGTTGGCTGGGTCTCAGACCAGGCCGGCCATATCGCCCGCATGTTGCAAGATGGCCGGGTACAGACCTATCTGCTGTTTGGCATGTTGATCCTCGCGGTGTGGATCTTCCTGAACGTTCTACCGATGATTCTCACCTTGGTCTAGGCCATCGTGTAATCCCTCATTCCTTTTCGTGGAGAAGGCTTCATGGAGTCTCTTGATTCAATTGTTCTGACAGTTCTGCTCTTCTGGCCCCTGCTCGCAGCCCTGCTGGTCATCCTGCTGGGCAATAGCGACAGGCTGATTAAAAATGGCTCAATTGTGGCCAGCCTGTTGCCCCTCATCCTCAGTATCTATCTGCTGTTCGCCTATGATTTTGACGTAGGCGGTATGCAGTTTGAGCAGATCGCCGAATGGATCCCCCAGCTCAATGCCGGCTACCATATTGGGGCCGACGGCCTGAGCATTCCCTTGATCTTTCTCACGACCCTGCTCAGCACGCTGAGCCTGTACTACAGCGCAGGTGTCATCAACTATCGGGTCAAGGAATACTTCTTGCTGATGCACCTGCTGGAGTTCAGTATGCTGGGCGTCTTTGTGGCCCTGGACTATGTTCTGTTCTACGTCTTCTGGGAGATCAGCTTGGTGCCTATGTACTTCCTCATCGGCATCTGGGGAGGGGCCAACCGCAGCTACGCGGCCATTAAGTTCTTCATCTATACTTTGGTGGGGTCCGTGGCCATGCTGCTGGCGATCCTGGGCGTCTACTTCGCCACCGGCACTTTTGATATTGTGGATGCGGCCGCGGCCCAGCCCTTTGCCGGCAACCTAACCCTGGCCAGCCTGGCGTTCTGGGGCTTTTTCCTGGGCTTCGCCTTCAAAGTCCCCAGCTTCCCCTTCCATACCTGGCTGCCGGACGCGCATACAGAAGCACCGACGGCCGGCTCGGTCATCTTGGCCGGCGTGCTCCTCAAATTAGGGGCCTACGGCATGCTGCGCATCATGCTGCCCAGTTTCCCGGAGGCAGCCGTCTATTGGGCCTCCTGGCTGGTGGCCTTGGGAGCCATCGCCATCGTCTACGGGGCGTTCGTGTGCGTGGCCCAAACAGACCTCAAGCGGCTGATCGCGTATAGCTCTGTCAGCCATATGGGCTATGTGATGCTCGGTATCGGCGCGGCCGCCACGATCATGACGCCGCAGAGCCTAGCTACTGCCGTCAATACCTTCGGCCTCAGCGCAGCCGCCATCCAAGACAGCGCGGCCATGGCCCTCAATGGGGCCGCGCTGCAGATGTTCAACCACGGCATCATCACCGGCGCGCTGTTCTTCCTCGTGGGCATCATCTACGAGCGAGCCCACACCCGGGAGCTTTCCATGTTCGGGGGCCTGGCCACAAAGACCCCCTACTTCTATGGCCTGATGGTGGTGGCGGCCTTCGCCAGCCTAGGCCTGCCCGGCCTGGCCGGCTTCTGGGCAGAGCTGTTCACCTTCCGCGGTGCATTTGCCCTTATGCCCTACTGGGCAGCCTTCGGCACCATCGGCATTATCATCACGGCCGTCTATATTCTCTACCGCATCATCCAGAACGTCTTCTTGGGCGAATACGATGAACACAAACTCACCCACTGGACGACTGTGGACGGTAGCCATGCAGACGGACCCACAGATATGGTCGGCTTTGAAAAAGTGACCCTGTGGCCCCTGGTCGCCGCCATGTTCCTGCTAGGCATCTACCCGACACCATTGGTGGAGTACTTTAACCAGTCGGCAACTGAATTGCTGACGTTTCTACAGAATACAGTGGCTGGTGGTTGATCGCGGGACAATCGCGCAGTTGCAGGGCCTAGCCCCGCTACACAGACCACTGCAGTTAGGAGAATAACCCTTGGGCGACATCGGTTTCATTGCACCCGAAATCATCCTTCTCATCGGCGGCCTGTTCATCTTCTGTCTGGACGTGGCCTACGACCCTGGGGTCGGCAAAAAGTCCGGCCTGAGCTACATGGCCCTGTCGGTCCTCTTTCTGACTTCAGCCCTGCTGGCCTCCATCTTGCAGTTGGACATCGCCGAGCCGCAGGTGGCCTTTGAGATGATGACCATCGACCGCTTCGGCAGTTTCATCAAGATCACCATCTTCGCCGGCATGATCCTGACAGGCATTGCCGGGGGCCGCTATATGAACCGCCGTTCCGGCAACCAGGGCGAATTCTGGACATTCTTTCTGCTGGTCAGTTTGGCCATGAGCGTGGCCGCCAGTGCCAACAATCTGGTGCTGATCTACATCTCCATTGAGTTCCTGTCGATCACCAGCTATATGTTGGCCGGCTTCCTGCGGGACAACCGCCGTAGCAATGAGGCCGGGCTCAAGTATTTCCTCTACGGGTCCATCGCCTCCGCGGTAATGCTCTACGGCATCAGCCTGCTCTATGGCGCGACCGGCTCTCTGTACCTTCACGATATCGCGGCTGCTTTCGCTGAAATCATCGGCGATGCCCAAGACGTCAGCGGCCTGGCCTTTGCCGCGCTGCCGGCCATGCTCTTGGTTCTGGCTGGCCTAGGCTTCAAGGCCAGCCTGGCCCCCTTCTACCAATGGGCACCCGACACCTACGATGGCTCGCCTACACCGGTCGCCACCTATCTGTCCACCGCGTCCAAAACCGCAGCCTTCGCGGTCTTGGCCCGCTTTTTCATCGTGGGCATGACCTCCTTTGCCGTCAATTGGGTACCCATGCTGGCCGCTTTCAGTATCATCACCATGACTATGGGCAATTTGGCGGCTTTACGCCAGAACAGTGTCAAGCGCATGCTCGCCTACAGTTCGGTTGCCCAGGCCGGCTACATTCTGATGGGCCTGGTGGCGGTGGCGTCCCCCTCCCCCAGTGCTATGAATGGGCTGAACGGCGTGCTGCTCTACCTGTTCGCCTATCTGTTCACAAATGTGGGCGCGTTCTTGGTGGTCATGGCCCTGGAAGAGACGACCAACAGCGAGCATATCAGTGCCTATCGGGGGCTGGTCAAACGAGCACCATGGCTGGCCTGTATGTTCACCATTTTCCTGCTCAGCCTGACCGGCATTCCTGTCACTGGTGGTTTTTTCGGCAAGTTTTACGTCTTTGGCGCGGCTATCCAGCGGCAGTATTTCTGGCTGGCAGCCATCGGCATGATCAATGCCGGCATCGCCGCTTTCTACTATCTACGGGTGGTCCAGGTGATGTTCTTCAGCCAAGACGATGATGCTACAGCCCTGGATGTGCCCATGTCTCTGCAGACCAGTCTGCTGATCTGCACCATCGCTACTATCTGGATCGGGGTCTATCCCGGCGTGTTCATCGACTGGGTCAATGATGCCTCGTCCCAACTGATGGTTATCCCGTAGGTATGGGTGCATCCGCCTGGAGTAGGCCTTCGGCCTGTAAGGTCGTCCACAATTCGTTTGGGATCGGGTGTTGGAGCAGGCTGAAGTTGGACTGTACATGGGCCGGCTGTATGGCACCGGGGATGATGGCCGCTACACTGGGATGGGCCAGCGGGAACTGCAGCGCGGCTGCGGGCAGTGTTGTGTTATAACGCTGGCAGATTTCAGCGATGCGCGCGGTTTTGGTCATCATCTCCGGGGAGGCAGGCGCGTAGAAGTAGCGGGCCCCCGGCACAGCCCCCGTGGCCAGGATGCCCGAGGCAAAGACAGCCCCGATGATGATACTGATGCCCTGTTGCGCGCAGAGATCAAACTCCGGGTCCAACATTTCTTGGGTCAACAGGTTGTAGCCATAGGCAACTAAGAAGAAGTCCAGTTCTACCAGATCCAGAAAGCGGGGGATCATGCCCAGTTCGTTGATGCCCGCGCCCACCCCTTTGATCAGGCCGGCGGCGCGCAAGGCCTCAAGGGCACGCCAACCACTGGTAGCCAATTGCGTCAGGTAGGCGTTGACCCGCGCCTCTGTGCCGTGGAAATACATGTCCAGGTCGTGGATCACCAACAGATCGATGGAGGGTAGGCTGAGCCGCTGTAGGCTATCCTCATACGAACGCATAATGCCATCGTAACTGAAATCAACAGTGAATTCAAAGGGCAATGCGCCGGCCCATGGGTCCGGGGCATAGGTGGCAGGCTCGCGCGCGGGCCGAAAGACCCGTCCGACTTTGGTTGAGAGGACGAACTCCGGCCGGGGCTGTTGTCGTAAAAAATGACCGACCCGATGTTCGCTCTTGCCATGGCCATAGAAGGGGGAGGTATCGAAAAAACGGACCCCCACATCCCAAGCGGCCTGTACTGTGGCCTGCGCGGTCTCTTCACTGAGGGCTTCAAATAGGTCGCCCAAGGGTGCTGTGCCTAGCCCAAACTCGCTGACAGAGGTGCCGGTGCTGCCGATCTCTCTTTGCGCTATGTTGCTGTTGCTCATTGGTTGTTCTCCTTATACAATGGTTTGTCAAATCTGTCCCTATAGTACTATGATATGGCTCTGGAATGCCATTCTCAGGCAGGGTGTCTTCTCCTTGCCCGATTCGTGGATCTCCCGTTCAAGCAAAGGATCTGCACCATGTCTACAACAGAAGCATCCGGCAAACGTGCCAAGAGCACCACGGCCGTGCTCGTAGCGGCCATACGTGCCCATCATCTGCGCTGGAACGCATCCCCTATCTTCGCGGATGCGTATGCCCTCCAGATGCTGCCGCTTTTCTGGTATCTGGTGGTCAAGGTTAAACCGCTCAACTGGCTGGTGGTCCACAAGCTTCTGGGGATCTTCCATCCTATCCACACGGAGAACATTCTGCGGATCCGCTATACGGAAGAGCGACTTCAAGAGGCAATTGACGCTGGTGTCAGCCAGTATGTGATCTTGGGCGCGGGGTTTGATACGTTCGCGCTGCGCCACAAGGGGCTGGCTGTGCAGGTCTTTGAAGTGGATCACCCGGCCTCGCAGCACGTCAAACGGGAGCGGGTCCTCAAGGCAAATGGGGAAATCCCCCCCAACTTGGTCTTTGTGCCCGTGGACTTTGAGATCGACCGGCTGGACGAGGCTCTGGCTCGCACCAGCTTCAACCCCCAGGAGCCGGCCTTCTTCTCCTGGCTGGGGGTAACCTACTACCTGACCAAAGAGGCGATTCGGGATACGCTGGCCCGTGTTCAAGGCATAGCCGCGCCGGGCAGCCGCATAGCCCTCGACTATAAGATCGCCCACCATCTCATCCCCCCAGAAGCCCGCCTCTTTACCGAAAAGGTTGAGGATTTCGTGGAACGCCGAGGGGAGCCCATGGTGTCTACCTTTACCCCAGAGGAGTTGAACACGGAGATGGGCCAGGCCGGCTTTACCGAGCTGGAGAGTGTCCCGCCCACGGAGCAGGTGCAGCGTTACCTGCAAGGCAGAAGTGACATGGTAGAGCCACCGGCCGATTTCTACTTCGCGCTGTTTGGGATTGAGTCGCCGGACGCAGAGGGTTCGGCTTAAGGAAAAGCTGGTATGGCCACAGTACACGAAACTGACCGCTCGCCAAAGCATGCAGAGACCCAGACCCGCACATACAGTGTCCAGGTTAAGACGAAAGAGGGCATGCGGAAGATCAAGGTCATTGTCAAGCCGCGCCCTGCTCACGAATTCAGACAACTCCCAGACACCAACAAAGAGCACTTCCGCGCATTCCTGAAAGGCGTTGGCTCTATTGTGTCATTGATGCCTGGTCCACCGCCCATGATTCAGCGCAGCCAAGTTGGTTCTTGGTCTGAAACCAGCAAAAGGGTTGCCCAATTCTGGGATAGATCCCTGCAGACGGCAAAGGAGTAACCTCTTTGTCTGCAGAGAACGTAGATGCGGTCGTTGAAGCTAAGATAGACGGTGCAGCCTTCAGCAACCAGACAGACCTCACCATCTCCATTCAGTACCAACTCACTAGCCAAGCACTGCTCGACCTAATCCAAAAGGCATAGATCACTCCCCCAAGCTATCCAACAACTTATCCACACCAAAATTCATCAAGAATCCTGCGTAGTGGCTGGAGAATATATCTTGCAAGTATTCTGAAAGATCAACACCTTCCTGTGGCTGATCATCTAGCCTTTTGTAAATCTCATAGCCACGCTGCCGGTTGATTACGTATAAGAATAAGGTATGGAAATAAACTGATGAAATGTACCGCTTGTTTGCAACTTGATTTTGGTCCGTTGAGAGCTTGCGGATGCCAGATTTGTACTTCTTAAGAACATTGCTATCCATGTTAATATAGATTGTCTCAAGTACGTCACTTTCCACATCAGGATACATTACTACCTTCCGGTCCATCGTAATACCTTGTTCCTCTAAATTCTCCCACAGCTTGCGATTGGGCTCTTCAGGTACTTGCTTCTCATAGACGAGAACATGTTTCGGTAGCCCTATTTTTTCGTCTTCGGGTTTAGGCATTTCATGTTTTTTCTTCGGCAACGGTTTATTGATTTTGACCCAAAACCGTTCAGTGAGATCGTTGCCAGGATTGCTTAAATCTGCCTGTATCTCTATCTCATCTCCAACCTCTACATCTTCTGTTGGTTCTAGAACAACGCGGATCGATCCTTCGTTGGGACTGCTACGGTTAACCGTAAGCACATCCTGAATATCATTGACAGTTCCTTTTTTATTCCCTCCGGATGATCCATTAGATGTGTATCCCATAAGGGCGATCTTCATGTCGCCGGGTTCGTCGGTTCGGTCGAAATACTGATTCTCAACATCTGTGTTGAACTTAATAGTTTTAGACTCATTGGCCGGAATTGTAATGACCGGACGACCATTCTCGGCATTCACATCAAGATTGAAAAAAGAAGGGAAACGTTTGGGATGAAATCCTTCCTTTGGTCTTGGGTCAGGATTGGGTCTGCGTCGTTTTTTCGACTTGTCTTCCCGGTCCAGCTTAAAGGTCTGGCTTAACAGGCTCCTGAGTTCATTGTTGATGGGCAAATTCTCAGCAAAAGAGCGCAGCAAGGCCTCATCATCTTCAGCTTCAACAGAAATCGTGTCCTTGCGGCGTTTGTATATTTCTCGAAGCTGCCCTTTCTTGAGATTCTTGGCGAGTACATCACGAAGTTGTTTTGATTCCTTCCCTTGCTTAAGGCGGTCACGAGATGCCATGAAAAGTTCGTTGCGGAAATCAAGGTTCATTGCTGTGCAGTCAACGTGGATCAACAGATAGTCCTTCAATAGGTTGAACCCTAGACTACGGGTAATGAACTCAGTCGTATAATGGCCGTGTACTTGACCATTAACCGAGAAGAGAACGGCCATATTATTTTTGAAAAATTCGTCCCGAATAGTCTGACGTGTCTCTTTGGCAGTTTTCTCTTTAGCTCGCGCTCTGAAGAGATGCACGGTGACGTTCATGCGGCCAATTTGACGGTCAGTATAGGTTTCGGAAAATATTTCTTCAACATAATCATTATTTTGGAGACGTTGTTTAAGTCCAAAGATGGCACTGGTTAAACCACTGTCTTTGGGATACCGTTCTTTGGTTTCAACTGTATAGATGGGAAGTGCCGGTGCGTATAGGAATTCGTTGAGGCTACGCCCTAGGTCACGGCGGACATGTAGGTTTCCCTTGAGTTCATAAGAATAGAGCTTAATGATCGTTCCTGTGCAGAAGAGACGCTTGTAAAGACCTAGGTCAAGTTTGTCAATGGAAAAGGCTGGAATCTCGCCATCGATCTTCAGATACTCATACCAAGTATTCTTCTGGGTACTGGCTTCCTCGTCGGTTAGAGGATGTTTTCGGACCAGGGTGAAGCCAAAGAGACCCGAGCCATCATATCGTTTGGATGCGATCAACTGGTAGCGTTTCTCGCCGCAGAAGACAATAGCCCCTGAACCGCCCATATTGTACTTGCCCTGTACAAAATGAATTTCATTCTTGTTGCCCCGCAGTAGGGAAAGCAAAGTGTCTTCAAAATTCTCTGGATGTTGGCCTTCGCCATCGTCGTAGATGATCAGCGATGTATCTCTGGTATCTCTAGGATGGCTATCGCCGATAATCTGGATGCTCGCAGCCTGTTGGTTGCGAACGGAGGATTGATCCCAGTTTTTGTGCTTAGGAAAGAAGCGCGTAATTGCCTCCTCAACAGAGCGCGGCGCGGCCGGTCCTTTCGGATCAATGCTTTCTTCATAGCAGCGACGCATAAGAATAGCGTCAATGGAGTTGGTGAGTTTTTCAACAATGGCAGCGACCGGGTTGGACTGCTGATTTTCAATGACGCCGAAGTTGCTTTCAATTTGGCCAAGAGGTGACCATTTCAGTCGCTCAAGGGGTGGCCTCCCCTCTTCTAGTAGCTGCTCTACTTCCGACTCATTTTTTGCTCGGTATAATTTTTGAAAGAGAGATTCAAACAGTTTACTGGATTCAACAAGTCTCATTCTCTAGTCCTCTCTTAGAGTTGATTTGCGATTTGCTTCAAATAAAACACGCCGCACATCCCACCCCTTCACTCTCCTCAAGCACATCAAGAAGATAGGCGGACTTGTTCGTCTGCTCTTGTGAGCTGGTATGCAGATGCGCCTCTTTGATCTCCGCAATCCGTTGCGGCTGGGTCAATTCAGCCAACGATTCATCAGGGATCCAGGTAAAACCATCTTTCTCATAGGCTATAGCCTGGGCAAAGCGTTGCGGGTGCTGTTCGTACAGCCACACCCACTCGATCTTCTGCTGAAAGAAACAGAAGTAACAACCGGAACGGCTGCGGTTATAATAGCCCTTCTGACCGTTGAATTCAAACTCTATGGGATCATAGTACCGAGGTTTGCCGACCCCACTCTCTTCTAGCAGACGGAAGACCCTATCTCTATCCACCACATCCTCATTGCCCAACAGAGGGAAGTCATCCAAGCCGGCCATCGGGCAGTTGATATTCTTGAGAGCAGCGAAAACAACCTGATTGAAGGTAGAGACACTCAGGTCCAGCAACATGTTCAGCTTGCGATTCTGGCTAAATTTGGCCGATTCAGGACGGTTGACCAACTCCAAGGCCGATTCCCGGATTCCCCCCACACTCAAAGCCGCGTACAGATCAGCCAACAGCTCCCGATTCTGGCCAGCCAGTACCTTGCTGATGATATCCTTGCTCCAGATATTGCGCCGGAAAGGGAAAATCGTCTGGATATTGGGTTTGTGGGAGACATACCCCTCCCGGTCTTCATCCCCACGGATAGCCACATAGGAGATGGCAGGTGTGTCGCCGACAAAGAACTGCTCGAATGGTTCTAGTTTGAGCTTGCGCGTACACCACCGGGCTTGCGCGGACGGCAAATACCCCCCATACAGGGTCAGATAGTGATCAAAGGAAGCGATGGGGCTGTCCTTAGCCGCCTCCAAACGGGTGATCGTTTGGCCTAAGAAGACCTCTAAATCGTCAATGAACTGATAAGTCTCATCCAATTCTTTGCCGGTATCCAAGAAGTAGTATTCCACCGGCAGTTCCGGATACTGCAGGGTCAGATAGATGGCAAGGGCGGCACTGTCCTTCCCCCCTGAAATCCCCAACACATGACGGACATCATTCATTGCTTAACTCCTCCTGTAGTACCCGAAGCAGAGCACCAACATTAACTGCCTCATCTTCGGTCAGTTGTCTACGCAGCTTGGCCTCCAACTCCGATAGCGCAGCTTCTTTCTGCCGTGGTAGGCGATGCAACAACTTACGGCTCCCGCTTTGCGCGGTCGTGATCTCTAAAGCCACCGGCGGCAATTCCTGTTCTGGGTCAGCGTTGAGTTCATCAATTTGACACAGAGTATCCAACTCAGTAAGAGCGATGCGGAGTTTTGAATGGACGACATCTTCGTCGCCGTCCTGCATGCGCCGAATGTCCCGTCCCAATACTGCTTGGACTACCGAATTTAGCCAAGCATCCCGATCATCCAACGCGGAAGTTAAACGCATGAGCAACATGCGCTGGCGGGGCAACATCTCATTGGGCCGCAGAGTACAATAGCGTTCTGTAATCTCATCCCGATAAGCGGGAAACTGAGAACAGGAGTACCCAAGGATCCCTAATAGAAAATTTTCAATGCGATCCACTAGGTCATCATAACAGCTTCGCAGTTCCCGTATCGACTTCTGCAACTGCTCAACAAACGCTGTGATCTCTGCATCAGTGTCGATTTCATCAAAACCAAGGGCAAGGGGAAAGTCCTCAAAGAAGGTCTTTTCAGGATCCGTGGCCTTGGCAATCGCCTCGCGCAGGCGTATGGTCTTTGGCTCTAAATGAGAGGTGCGCTGTGCATAGGGCGGCAGACTGCGGTAAAAGGTGAGGAACGGACGCACCGTCTCAATGAAACCCGTATTGCTGATCTGTTGGCTCGGTTCTTGTTGTACAAGACGTCGAAAATGGTTGAAGAACTGAAGCCGCACACCATCTACCGTGAAACTCTTGATGCGGAATTTTTCCGGCTCCTTCAGGATGAGATCAAGTGTATCTACTACGACTATAGGCGTATACACCCCATCATAGTAGAGGGCGAACTCTTCACGCTTGGCAAAAAGGAAAGTAGGGATCCAGAAATTGATGAATCCATCCTTGAGCTTAAACGGGGGCCGGCTGAGAATTTCTATGAGTTGATTCAGATTTCTAGGCGTGGTCTTGGCCCTATCCAAGAACTCCTGGCAAGCCTTCCAGAGAATGCGAAAGGAAGGATCACTAGGTTCATCCAGAATATAGTCTTTCAGTACTCGCTCTGTTGAGTTGTTTTGATGGTCCGGGGCTAGCCGGTGGATCCCGGTCTCCTTCAAAAGGGTCAGATAGATGCTTTTGGCAGCAGGAAAGCGATTGGGCGGGAAGCCTAAGTCCGGCTGTTGCCAGTTCTCTACCAACGCCTGGAAAAAGTTGCGCCGCGCGGTTGAGACAGCAGTTGAGACTTTATGCCGGTTGACAAGCTCATTATGAAAGCGCGGCGTGTGCGTGTACACAGCATCGCAGATATGCGACAACACACTGTTGAGATTGCGGGCATCCCGAATTGTAAGAGTTCGCCCATTCCATACCCAGGTCAACGCGCTGCTATCATAGAGGCTGTCCAATGTTTGCCGGTTGAGCTGGTCGATCTCTTCAGCCTTCAGGCGTTGCAATTCACGCACAGCCACCCTGTCATCTAGATTGTCCTCCAAGACGTAGTTGATCTTCTGAATCTCCTGCAGGGTCTGTTGAATCTGCCTAAAGTTCCGGTAGATGCCGTACAGTGTCGTTGGATGCTTTTGTGATAGATCTGTCCGCAGGTCATCCATATTTACATCGCTGGAGAACACTAGGTTCACGATACCATCGCTTAACCCCTCAGGGCTATCTGTGATTGGCTCTTCAGAAAGTTGAAAATGGAAGAATCGCGGTGTGCCTGTGCGAAGGCTGACGGATTTCGCCAAGTACAGTGGAAATGTAAAGTGCTCATGTACGTATGATGCCACATTGCCGACGGGGTCGACCTTGCCTTCTGCCTCGCGCAAGGCCAATTCAATATTTAGGTCCGTGCCCTCAAAGAGGACAAAGGTCTCTTTGAAGCGAATATAACGAATGAACTTGCGCGTCTCAAGTTCCTGCAGAACCTGCGCTGCATTGTCAAGACCGAGGGCCAATTGTCCATATGCAGACAGGAACGATGGATTGATCCGGGCCCCGTCCGGGGCGAAAATGTTGAGCAGCCCGATCACTTTGATCAGTTTGATGGCTGCGTGGACGACATCTTCGGTTAGTTCGGCCTCGGCTCGTTCCTGGGCACGGCGCATAACGCCCCATTGTGCATAGTGGGGATTATGAACCGAATTGAGCAGGCTTTCATAATTGTGTGCTAAATAATCATAGACGCAGGCAAGGTTGTAATAGGGGTGTTCTTTCACATCATAGACGTTGATGCCTAAGTAATCGTTGTCATACAAAAATGTGAAGAGTGAACGCTCATTTTGGCCGTAACGCTGCAGGGCTTGCGTGAGTACTGACGCCGCTAACAGGTCAAAGGGGAGCAGTTGCCGAGCAAATGCAGGCGACAACCGCTGCCGATAGGGAAATGCAGCCGACAGGTCAATGGCTTCAACGAGGGCTGTGAGTTCGCTATGTGGATGTTCGGCGAATTCAACTTTGCGGTCCACCACTGCGACCAATTCAAGAAGCTGCTCGACCGGTTCGTTGAATGTCAGTTCCTTTAGCCGTCCCTTGACCTTTTCCCATTCTTCACGCTGTCCCCTGCTCAATCCCACGCCATAGGTACTGAAATTCTGATGCAGCACAGTAAGGAGCATCATATTGAGGGCAGGATCACTGACGAGTTCCGCCAGTCTTTGTACAAAATAGAGTTCCTCTTCGGGGTTGGAGTGAGCAGCGTATTCCAGAAATTTGCCAAATTCATCTATCACAATGGCTAACCCGCGTTCACGATCCTGTGCTTCAGCAGATGTTTGGGCTAATGCACTGAAGATCAGATCAGAATCGACTGACAATATCCCTAGACGCTGACGAAAGGTGTCAATGATCGATGTGTAGGAACCGACAATGTTTATGAAGTCAATGCCCTGCACCGGCCCGAGATGGCCATTGGGTTGAGGAAAGTAGCGTTGGTCGCCCTTGAGAGTCTTCTCTACGGCGAGCAAAAACGCAGATTTCCCCGTGCCATACGAACCGATGACACTGAACGCGTGGATGCCTACCTCATAGTCGGCGAGGATCTGCTCGTAGATGCGCCGGGCGTTGGCTGTGGGAATGTATTGAATATCCTGGCCCGCGTCCCGCACTAGGTTAATTGAGGGCGAAAACCTTGACATTGTCATAGTAGCCATTCAAAATTTCATAAGGGTCTGGGCGTTGGATAAACTGCAGCTCTTTAATGCCAGCATCATCCGTAAAGGTGGCCTGCGGCCATTGGCGGGCGATAGTCTCTACATGTCGCTGCAGACCATCCCGGTGCAGAGCAAATACATTGCCCACATTGTCCGGGTCTGCCATGAGCCGAGATAAAGAGAGAGAATGTCCCTGATTCTGTCTTAAAATGGCAAACAAAACGATCTCCGTTGGCAAAAACGCCCAGTCTTTGCTTTCAATCCGATAGACCGTCCCCCCTTCTGCATGGGGCCGCCCAACGCCCTGCATGAGGTCAAGATCGATCAACAGCGATAAGAAATCATTTTCTGGATTGCGGCTGCGGCCCGTAGGTCGTAGGTATGTACGGATCAAGACATCCACATCGGTACGCAATGTACGCCTGCTCACCCTTGTGGTCTCGTCAGTGATACGGATGAGGTAATTGATGAGCTGCCCACGGGTGAACTCAACCCGTTGCTTGCGAAACTCGTTGAACACAAGTTGATAGATCGTCGCCCAACCCGTTGAAACCAACAGGTAATGCAGCAACCAGAGAGTACCGATATCCTCCAAAAACGGATCTCGGCCGTCTTCTCCCAACAGAAAATGAGCAATCTGGGTAAGCTCTCGGCTCTCATCTAAAAGGCCAAAACTTCTCATCCAGAATTGGATAGCCGACACCATATTTTTGCCGACCCCCAGCTTGACAATGGCATCATCGTCGGAGAACCTACCGCCATTCATGATGAAATCATATCCCTTTTTGAGCCAGAACTGCCGGCAGGGAAAGGAATCATGACCAGAGAACTTATATGATGATGCCATGACCAGACCACCAGAAGGTTTGGCACAGAAAATTTTGTCGTTGTTTCTCTCTATTTCTTCTGTCAAAATTTCTCGTGCCAAATAGACAGAGTAGGCAAAGATCAGCCTAATTATACGAATTAGTATAGCAGAACATTGTAACAGAACAAAAGGAATATCATTTTGTGCAGCTCGTGGATCATCTCGCATCTGCCATAATTGCAGCTATCGCCCCGATTCGCTATACTCGCGTATACCCTATGCGATACTTGCAGACAACCGACGATTTCGGAGACTAGCATGACACCCACACAGCCTTATGCGGACGAATGGTTGCTAGATAATCCACAGATGCGGCGTTTCATCGCAGCCGTACAGGAAGCGCGCGCCAGAGAGCAGAACCCGCGCCAGATCGTCGCTGCGGTACGTCCCCACTTCGTGGACCTATTGGCGGATCCGCACTGGTTGCCCCAACATTTTCAGGAGCCATCCACAGAAAGCGGCATGGGCGGCGGCATCGGCATGTGGCTGCTCTACCGCGCGGGCGACCGGGGCCTGGCGTTTTCAGCCCTGGTCGTGCCACCAGGCGCACAGACGCCGGTCCATGATCATCTGGCCTGGGGCCTGGTGGGGCTGTACAAAGGCCAGCAAGAAGAGGAGGTCTTCAGCCGGCAGGACGACGGCCATGATGAATCCCACGCGCAACTGACCCTGTCTGTACGCCAGCTACTACGGCCCGGCGACTTCTACGAGCTGCTGCCGCAGAATGACATCCACCGGGTCCGCACCATCAGCGCGCATACATCCGTCTCCTTGCATCTGCTCGGCAACGACAACGGCTGCATCTGGCGTCATCGCTTTGACCCGCAGACACAAGCGGTGCAAGCGTTCCGCTCAGGCTGGCTGAATGTAGAATGCCAAGAACAAGATGAACCATAACCCATAGGAGCAGAGCCAGATGGCCAAGCAAATGCCCAGATGCAATCGGGCAATCGAACTATTGGAACAGGGCCAGCCGGTCTACTACAGCGGCGGGCATACCGGTCATGTACTGACCTACGAACAGGGCTGCAAGGATACCCACACCTGGGCAGATTACATCAACGTGGGCATGGAGCACGGATCTTTTAATATGGCTGGGCTGGATGCCTACATGCAGGGGCTGGTGGATGGCGGCCCGACCGCCAGTGGCCACCGCACGCCTACAATCATTGTTGAAGCACCGGTAGAGGGCACAAGCGCGGACATCGTGCGCTACAACGCTTGGCAGTTCCGCCAGATCCTGGCCCGGGGCGTCCACGGCATCCTGCTCTGTCAGGCGGAGACAGCCGCAGCCGTGGCTGCCTTTGTGGAGGCCTGCCGCTATCCCATCAACCGCCTAGGCATCGGCGCGGGCCTAGGCCAGGGCCGACGCGGGGTTGGCTCTGAGCCGACCACAACAGCCATATGGGGGATGGAGCGGAGCGAATACCTGCAGAAGGCGGACCCCTGGCCCCTCAACCCGGACGGGGAACTACTGCTGGGCCTGAAGATCGAATCGGTGGCCGCGCTCCCTCATATTGAAGATATCCTGAGCGTACCGGGCATCGGTTTTGCTGAAATGGGCCCTGGGGATCTGAGCCTCTCCTTGGGCTATCTGCAGCGTCCGCAGCCATTGCCGGCCGAGATGCAGGAAGCCAGCGCACGGGTACAGGCTGCCTGCCAAGCCAATGGCATCGCCTTTCTGCAAGGGGCCACGCCAGAGGATGTCGTGGCCAAGATCGAGGCCGGCGTGCGCGTGATGGGTGGCCACAGAGAGGAAACAGCCCAGATCGGCCGCGCCCATACCCAGAGACAGATGCCCGTTTAGGCTTCATCCCGCCCCCTTTGGCCTAGCCGATGATGCGGTGGGCAGACACACAAGCCCATCGGTAACGAAAAAGTTGATACCCCACATCTTCTTGAGGTATCAACTTTCGTATCCCCTCTGTTATGTAATGGGCTTCAGGGCATCTGCGCCTTTTTCGGGGGTGTTGATACGGACCACTTCATCTACTGGGTAGATGAAGATAATGCCATCGCCTTGGCTGCCCGTATCCGCGGACCGTCGGATCGTCGCTACCGTATTCTCAACTTCGTTATCGCCCAGAATAATGTTCATCTGGATGCGCGGCAGCATATCAATGACATACGTGCTGCGCCGTCCCGACAGTTCAATACCGCCTTGCCGACCATAACCGTGAACTTCAACGGTGTTCATCCCGGAGACTCCGATCTCTTTCAGTGCCTCTTTGACATCTTCAAATCTCTCAGGACGGATATATGCTTCCACCTTTTTAACCACTGCTCATCTCCTCGTCAAATGTTATGGGAAGAAAGAAGGAGCACTCCAGGGAGTGCGCGCGGCACAGTCATCGCAGGGTGCTCATCCCTCTGCACTTTGCTTTACACGTACGCTCTCTCGCCGTGCTCGCTGAGATCCAGCCCCAGATCCTCTTCCTGTTCGCTGACTGCCAAGCCCCAAACCATATCTAAGACCTTCGTCAACACAAAGGTAATAACCATGGCGTAGATGATGGTTACAACGACCGTGATCAGTTGTACAACGAACTGATTCGGATTGCCAAAGAAGAGGCCATCGGTCCCGCCTACAGCGGCGGTGGCAAATAGGCCGGTTGCCAATGCGCCCCAGGCGCCGGCCATCCCATGACAGGCCCAGACATCCAAGCTTTCATCCAAGCCACGCTTTTCCCGGAAGCCGATGGCGTAGTAGCTGATAGGCGCAGCGATGGCACCGATCAGCAAGGAGGCCATGGGGGTGACAAAACCGGCCGCGGGTGTAATGGCCACGAGACCAACGACCGCGCCTGTGGCAATGCCCAATACACTCGGCCTACTGTCCCACCAGGACAGCAACATCCAGACCACTGCGGCTGCGGCTGCGGCCGTATTGGTATTGAACAGAGCCTGTACAGCCAGGCCGTCCGCTGCTAAAGCACTGCCGCCATTGAAGCCGAACCAGCCCACCCACAGCAGACCTGCGCCCAGAACAGTAAAGGGGATGTTGTGGGCTTCCAGTGCGATGCGCCCAAACCCCCTACGTTTGCGGATGGCCAGAGCAAATGCCAGGGCCGAGAAGCCAGCGGTAATATGCACGACCGTCCCGCCCGCAAAGTCCAGCGCGCCCATGGCCCCGAATATGCCTCCGCCCCACACCCAATGGGCCACCGGATCATAGACCAGCGTAGCCCACAGGAGCGTGAACACCAAAAATACCTTGAAACGAATGCGTTCCACAAATGTACCGGTGATAAGCGCGGGGGTGATGATGGCAAATGTCATCTGGAAAGCCACAAAGAGCAGATGGGGAATCGTCAGGCCTTCCATCACTTCCGTACCCACGCCGGCCAATCCAATATAATTGAGGCCCCCGACGAGGCCGGCGATACTATCACCAAAGGACAAGCTGTAGCCAATAACCACCCACTGAATGCTGACCAGGCCAATGGTGATAAAACTGAGGTTGAGAGTGGAGAGAATGTTCTTCTTGCGGACCATGCCGCCGTAGAAGAAGCCTAAGGCCGGGGTCATCAGCAGCACCAGAGCGGTGGCGACAATGATCCAGGCAGTATCTCCAGAGTTGATGCCTTCCATAGAATTTCCTTCCTCCTGTTGCGGGTGACAGCAGAACCGCGCAATACACTGCCCTCAATATGACCACACGCCCCCCAACAGGGGGCTGGCCTCATCAAGAACCGCCCACTACTGTGCATTCTTGCTGTCAAAAATAATATTTCTAGTGGGGTACTCGGATAGATGATTCCACTTGGGAAACACCATCCACTTCAGCAACAATCATGCCGAAACCCACTATCCTAACTCAATAGGCACTCTGGCACCATTGCAAGATAGATTACACAAAAGTTGCTACAGTGTCAAGAACCCCAGGGCAAAACGTTAACGTAATGTACTCTACCACAAATCCATACAGATCGCAAACTTTCTACATCGGTCACACTGTGGCGTAAACGATAAGCCCATAGGGGTGCCTGGCCACCGGTCACGACAGCGACAAGAGAAGTTGGAGAATCAAGGCACTTTTGACTACAATAGGGAAATCTAGCTACGGTGTTCGTGCCCTCCTTGCAGTTGCGGGGGCCAATGCCGAATTGAAGCAAGTATTGATTTTAGGTATGAATCCGAAGGAGGCACAGACCATGAGTGAAGCGAACGGTCATCAGGGAAGTGATCAGATGAAACGAGGGACTTTTGCCGTCAAGGCCGGGCTGGCCCAGATGTTGAAGGGCGGCGTTATCATGGATGTGGTCACGGCAGATCAGGCCCGCATCGCGGAAGAGGCCGGGGCCTGTGCTGTCATGGCCTTGGAACGTGTGCCCGCAGACATCCGTAAGGATGGGGGCGTGGCCCGCATGAGTGACCCGCGCCTGGTCAAAGAGATCATGGAAGCGGTCACCATTCCGGTGATGGCAAAGGTGCGTATCGGCCATTTCGTGGAAGCGCAAATCCTAGAAGCCCTAGGCGTTGACTACATTGACGAGAGTGAAGTCCTGACACCGGCCGATGAGGCCCATCATATCAACAAACACAACTTCACGATTCCATTTGTATGCGGCTGTCGCAATCTGGGCGAAGCCCTGCGGCGCATCGCTGAAGGTGCCGCCATGATCCGCACCAAAGGCGAGGCCGGTACCGGTGATGTGGTCGAGGCTGTGCGCCATGCCCGTGCGGTACATGGGGCCATACGGCGCATCCACAGTATGGATGAAGATGAACTCTTCACCTATGCCAAAGAGATCCAAGCACCCTATGATCTGGTGAAACAGACAGCGGAATTAGAGCGGCTGCCGGTGGTGAACTTCGCGGCCGGCGGTGTGGCTACCCCGGCCGATGCCGCCTTGATGATGCAGTTGGGTGTGGATGGTGTTTTCGTGGGCTCCGGTATCTTCAAGAGCGACAACCCAGCCAGACGAGCCCATGCCATTGTCCAGGCTGTCACCCACTACAACGATCCGCACATCCTAGCAGAAGTGAGCGAAGATCTAGGTGCGCCTATGGTGGGCATCAATGTGGACGCGCTGCTAGATACGGAGAAACTGGCAGAACGCGGCTGGTAAACCCTGGAGGAACGACCGACCATGCGCGAGGTTCGGCTCGGTGTATTAGCCCTACAAGGCGCGTTCCGCGAGCATATCAACATGCTGCAACGGCTCGGTGTACAAGCTGTGGAGGTGCGCCGGGCCGAGCAGTTGGATGACCTCCATGGTCTGATCATCCCCGGTGGGGAAAGCACCAGCATGGGCCTGGTCGCCGAACGCTGGGGCCTGGTCAAACCCCTGCGGCACTGGGTCCACAGGGGCCGGCCCACCTGGGGCACCTGCGCCGGCATGATCCTACTGGCGGAACGGGCGAGTGGCCAGAAACAGGGCGGCCAGGCCCTGGTCGGCGGGCTGGATGTGACGGTGAACCGCAACTATTTTGGCCGCCAGGCCGACAGCTTTGAAGCTGAGCTCCAGGTGCCGGCCTTGGGGGAAACGCCCATTCATGCCGTGTTCATCCGCGCGCCAGCGATTACCGCAGCCGCCGCTGATGTGGAAATCCTAGCAACAGTCCCAGGACGGGCCCACAGCCAGGAAACTGTTATTGTAGCTGTGCGGAAAGGCCCAGTCCTGGCGACAGCCTTTCACCCAGAACTGACCGACGACCTGCGCTGGCATCGCTACTTTGTGCAGCTTGTTGGCGAGATCTGCAAAGAAGCAGAGGATTCTAGGTTTCCTTGACAGATTTCATGTTCATTCTGTTAGCGAATCAGTGGAGGCGGTTGCGGTTCTTCAGGCTCTTTGGATTCTGTGGCTGCTTGTGGCTCTTCAGGCTCTTGTGGCTCTGCTGATGCTTGCGGCTCTTCGGCTGCCACAGACTCCTCCGCTGGCATTTCCTCTGTATCTAGTGGCGGGGTAGGCGGACTCAACTCTGGGCCGGCGGTAGTGCCTCTGTCATACTCTGGGCCGGCGGTAGTGCCTCTGTCATACTCTGGGCCGGCGGTAGTGCCTCTGTCATCTTGTGCCAACTGCCCATACAGATGGCTCTGGAAGTAGGTGATGGTCAATATGGACAAGGGAATTGTCACGATCAAACCGACTAGACACAGAATAGTCCCCACAATCCCACCGAGTAGCATGATAAGCGAACTGCCTACCATGTAGACGATTGCGACAATGATCACATCACCGATATGTTGCAGGGTCCAGTTCCAGATGTTAGAAACCTGGAGGCCATCACCGATCATCTCATTTTTGATGAAAGCGATTGTGAAACCCGGCTGCAAGATAGCATACGCTATGCCGAACACCAGGGAGATACAGGCAGTGCAAAGGGATACAATGCCCGCCAGTTCCTCTCCGCTGCGGCCGCTATCTGCGAGGAAGGCGGTAATGATGGTCAGGGGGACAGTGGTCAGCAAGATCGGCAACGACCACACGAACTGCACGACGAACAGCTTCAGCCCACGACCGAGGTCAGCGCCCCACTGGTTCCACTCCGGCAAGGCCGGATGCACATCATCACGGACATTTTGGACCAGCCGCACGCTATAACCGAGCAGGACCAGAAAGCCAAGTAGACCCACCAGTACAATAGATGTCAGGAGACTGACCAGAATCACCCCGATGCCGATGGCCGTTTTCTCGACCCAACGCTCGTCCTCTGTAAAAAATGTCAATGCTCGTCCGATATTCATGGGTTTCCTTTCAATGATTCCAATGTGATTGGATTGTGTTCATGATTTGTTGGATTGTGTTCATGATTTGACTGTATACGCCATTACGCTTGCATTCAACAAAAGTTTCATGCGCTTGCCTCCAGGGCCAGCCCGATCTCCGCATGCACCCATGGGTCTGGCTCCTGTATGATGGCCGCCCGTAGCCGGGTTGCTGCCCGCTCATCCCGGCCATGCCGTAGCAACTCGCCTAGGGCCCAGGCCGCGTGCCCCCGCACCAGGGCCGCCTCATCCCCTAAGGCTAGGGCCAGAGCCGGGAAGACCGCTGGGTCAGCCCAATTGCCCAAGGCCACGCAGACATTCCGCAGCATCCCCACTCGTTTGGCCCGTTTCAACGGCGACCGCCGCCAGCGTTCGGCAAAGGCCTGCGGCTCCAGCCAATAGGGCGTTCGGGGATGGAACCCCTCCAGCAGCGGCGGGGCCAGCCGCTCTTGTTGGGCCCGCAGCCCCTTGAGCAAGGGCGAACGCTGGGCCAGCCGCTGGTTCCATGGGCAGACCTCCTGGCAGATATCACAGCCGAAGATGCGGTTGCCGAACAAGCTACGCAGCCCATGGGGAATCGGCTGCCGAGCTTCAATCGTCCAATAGGAGATACAGCGCAAGGGGTCGAGATGAAAGGGCCCGACAAATGCTTGGCTCGGGCAGGCCTCCAAGCAACGGGTGCAGTGGCCGCAGGTGGCGAGTTGTCCGGGCTGGCCATCCTCTGCCAGCTGCCAACTGCCATAGTGGCCAGCCCATGGCAACCCGGCCAGCACCGCATCGGCCTCAAGCCTCGGCAGATCTACCCCAAGGACAGGCGCATCGTATGCCAGCTGTTCAGGCACCAGCAGGGTAGCGAGGAAGAGCCAACTCCCCTGCTGCGGATGAATCGTGCAGCAGTTCTTGCCGGTAAAGCCCACCCCGGCCCTTTGGGCCCAATCCCGTTCTAGCAGCGGCCCCGTATCCACCAACCCTTTCCCCAACGTCGTGCGGCCTGTGTAGGCACGCACGAAGCTGTCCAGTTCATAGAGCAGGGGCCGTATGATCTCGTGATAGTCGTCCCCCCACGCATAGCGGGCGATGATGCCCCGGCTGGGATCCGCGAGGATGTGCGCGGGCAGATCGAAGCGATGATAGTTGACGCCCAGCACGATCAGCGAGCAAAAGGCCGCGTCCGCCCCGGCCAGCAGGGCCGGATCACGCCTCTTCTCCACAGAGCGTGCCAAATAGCTCATTTCCCCGGCCCGACCCAGGCCCAGCCAACGGGCAAAAAAATCCCCATGGGCTGCCTCTTCGATCTTTACAATGCGACAAAAATCAAAGCCAAGGCGGCCGGCTTCCTGCTTGATCGCAGCGGACAGAAGGTGACGGGACACGATAATACCAGGGGCCAATGGCAGAAAAACAACAGTTGCAACGCATCACTCAGTCTATTATAACGGCCACATCGCCCAGAACCAAGATCCCTTGGCTACGGGCAGCGGAACCATCATCGCATGGCCGGCGTTATCACCTTGATCTGAGCTGTTGGGCGCGGGCAGGGGCCGCAAATGAAGGACCCTCTGCATGCCGTTTTTGGGGATTCTGCTACTCTGTGCTAAACTGTTTCAGGATTAGCTGAACCATACGCCTTGGTATTCCAGCGATGGTTTGGCTGTAGGCTTTGGCTGTCTTCGAGGAGCGGTTTTGTTAGAGTCGCCCCTGCTTTTCCCAATTCACAAGAATAGGAGCGTAGGAGTACCATATGAGTATATTGCCTGAAGAGAAAGCCAAGATTATTGAAGAGTACCGTATCAACGACCAGGATACAGGCTCACCGGAAGTACAAGTCGCGTTGTTGACGACGCGCATCAATGCCTTGACGGATCATCTGAAGGCCCATAAACATGATGAAGGGTCACGGAGAGGTCTGTTGAAACTTGTCGGCCAGCGCCGTCGCCATCTGGCATATTTAGCGGGGAAGGATGTAAACCGATATCGCCAGTTGATTCAAAGGCTAGGCCTACGTCGATAAATGTCATGGGATTAGGACGGAACAGGCGGTTTTCCGTCCTTTTTCTTAGATCATTGTTAAGCCACCAATCGTTTGAATTGCTCGCCATCCGAGGCTATGGACTAGGCAAATCAAACGGCAGCAGCCGGCATCGCGTCTTATCAGGCAGAAATCTGCCGCCGAGGTCCGGTATTGGAGAATGGGCCGAAGTCCAGCGTACATATATTTCGACCTCTCCTCCAGTTCCGTACCTCGAAGGATTGCTTGCCGGTCTTATGGGTACGTTGGCCTGTCGCATCTCCTGCGGGAGGGTGCGACAGACACAAATGTAAGGTGGCATCAATCATGCGCCTTCAGGAACGGCGCACACAATTTTTTGAGGTGAACAGAGATGGAACAGCTTACCCTGTTTGAAGGGGCCCAGGCCTATCACACGACACTGGGCAACAAATCGATCAGCATTGAAACGGGCGTCCTCGCCCAACAAGCCGGTGGGGCCGTCACTGTCCGCTGCGGTGATACAGTGCTCTTGGCCACGGCCACTATGTCCAAAGAAGTGCGGCCAGGCATCGGGTTTTTCCCCCTGACCGTCGATTTTGAAGAACGATTGTACGCGGCCGGGCGCATCCCCGGCCACTTTTTCCGCAGAGAAGGCCGGCCCAGCGAGCAGACGATTCTGCTCTGCCGGCTGGTAGACCGCCCCCTACGGCCCCTCTTCCCCAAAGGATTCCGCAACGAAGTACAGATTATCCTGACCTCGCTCAGCTCCGATGGTCAGCAGCTCATGGACCCCCTAGCGATTATCGCGGCCTCGGCTGCTCTGTCGGTCAGCGACATCCCTTGGGGCGGCCCAATCGGCGCGGCATCAGTCGCCTATGTGGATGGGACGTTCGTAGTCAACCCCACAGCCGCGCAGATGGAGTTGAGTGCCCTCAATCTGCAGGTCGCGGGCACTGCAGACAATATTCTGATGGTGGAAGCCGGGGCCCATGAGCTGCCGGAAGATATCATGTTGGATGGCCTACGCATAGCCTATGAAGAGATGCAGTTTGCCATTCAGACGATCCAACAGATGCAGGCAGACATCGGCAAAGAGAAATTCAACGACTATCCGGTCTTCCTTCCCGCCCCACAGACGGTCGAAAAGGTCAACAAATTGGCCCAAGATCGGATCACGCAGATGATCGCTGACGTTTCCGAGCGGACCGAACGTAAGGAGCGCATGGCGGCCATCCGCACAGACACCTTGGAGGCCCTGGCCGACCCCATCAACAACGACGAAGTCGATCCCAAAGATGTAGAGGATGTGCTGGCCGACCTACAGACAGACGCGGTGCGTAGACGTATTTTGGATGAAAAGGTGCGCCCAGATGGCCGGGACCTGACAACAGTACGCCCGATTCAAGTGCAGGTAGGCAAGGTGCCCCGGGTCCATGGCAGCGGCCTGTTCATGCGCGGCGCAACCCACATCCTGACCATCGCCACTTTGGGCACACCTGGGGATGCCCAACGCTTGGATACGCTGCAGCCCGGCGAAGAAAAACGATATATCCATCATTACAATTTCCCGCCCTATTCGACCGGCGAAGCCTACCCTCTGCGTGGGCCAAGACGCCGGGAGGTCGGGCATGGTGCCTTGGCTGAACGGGCCTTATTGCCGGTGATCCCCGATGACTTCCCTTATACCTTGCGCCTCGTGAGCGAAGCAGTGAGCAGCAATGGGTCCACCAGCATGGGTGCGGTCTGCGGCAGCACTCTGGCCCTGATGGATGCCGGCGTTCCCATTGACGCGCCGGTGGCCGGCATCGCTATGGGCCTGATCCAAGACCAAGAGAGCGGTGCCTACGCGGTCCTATCCGATATTCAGGGCATGGAAGATCATCTAGGGGATATGGATTTCAAAGTGGCTGGCACTAAGCATGGCATTACCGCCTTACAGATGGATCTGAAGATCAAAGGGCTGGACTTTGAGGTCCTTCGCCTCGCGCTAGGGCAGGCCCGCCAAGGGCGGCTGCACATCATGGAAAAGATGTTGGAAGTTATGCCAGAACCCCGGCAGGAACTCAGCCCCTACGCCCCACGCATCCTGACAGTACGCGTGGACCCGGAAAAGATCGGCAAGATCATCGGGCCGGGTGGCAAGGTCGTACGCGCTCTGCAAGAACAATACGATGTCAAGATCGACATCGAAGATGACGGCATGGTGTACATCTCCGGCCTGCATGGCCTGGCCGCGCAAAAGGCACGCAGCGAAATCGAAGCCATGACCGAAGAGGTCGAGGTGGGCAAGATCTACACTGGGCAAGTTGTGCGGGTAGAACCCTATGGGGCATTTGTCAATCTGCTCCCCGGCGTAGATGGTCTCGTACACATCAGCCAATTGGCCGATTACCGAGTCAACAACGTTGAGGAGATCGCCAATGTGGGGGATGAACTCACAACCATGGTGATCGACATCGATCCGGTTGGCAAGATCCGCTTGAGCCGCCAAGCAGTGCTAGAAGGCTGGAGCGCGCAAGAGGCGCGGGACCGAGATCGGGGTGGCCGTCGTAGCAGTGGGCGCGACCGAGAACGAGGTATGCGCGGTGGCGGCAGACGCAATGGAGGCCGCCTCCCCCGCAGATAGTGTAACAGCAGTAGCCAGCCACTGCCCATTGCCGTTCCGCTTGCAAGACGCCAGATTGAATCATTCCTGGCGTCTTGACTTTTTGCACGAAAGATTGTATTTCTATCATACTCTTGCTGTCCAAAATGCGGGCCTCGCCTGATCCTGAACCTCAGGAAGGCGACAGCCCCCAACTCCGTGCCGCAGAAAAACTGTTCGCTGACACGAGCCATCATGAGGCCGACCGCCGACCAGAAGAACCCACTTCAGCCTTTGCCCTATCCCGAAACAACAGCGGGCCCAGATAGCCCTCTTGACCTGCCGGCCGCGCCGACGACCCAGGAAGACAGCCATGTGCCCCAGAACAGTACCCAAGAGACAGACGCCCAAGACCCACATGAACCGCTGTTCCCTATGACATCTGATATGACATCTGACATGGGCCTCAGTCTGCCCATGGTGGATATGGATACGCCCGCGAAACCCTCCCTGCTCGCTGTACTCCTGTCCGCGCTCAAAGAAGTCGCACAGATCATCGTTCCAGCCATTACCCTGACCCTGATCATCCATCTTTTTTTGGCCCAAGCAACGGTCGTATATGGGCAGAGTATGCAGCCCAATCTTCAGCCTTTCGAACGGCTGGTCATTGAAAAATTGAGCTATTACTTACATGATCCTGGCCGCGCCGAGATCGTCGTGCTGGACCTGCCGCAGATGCCGGAGTTGATGATCAAACGCATCATCGGCCTACCCGGCGAAACCGTGGAGATTCGCCAAGGCCATGTCTACATTAACGGCATAGAAGTACCAGAATCCTACGACCATACAGCGTCTGATTCCTTCTACGGCCCGATCACCCTTGAAGCGGACACCTACTTTGTGCTGGGCGACAATCGCAACAACAGCAATGATAGCCGTTCCTTCGGCCCGATCCATCGCAGCTCCATTACCGGCCGCGCCTGGTTGCGCTACTGGCCGCTGCACCGCGTTACGCTCTTCAAATAGGCCCCAGGCTTGGGGCACGATGTAGGCTGCCATTGGGCCGGGCTTTTATTCTCTTAGCACATGATCGTGGACAATTATCTGCAGAATTCAAAACGCTGGAGTACATCCACAAAAATCATCGTCGCGGCCTTCCTCAGCCTGCTGGCTATAGCCCTCTTGTACGCGTTCCGCGTGATGATCCAGCCGACGATCATCGCCCTCCTCCTCACCTTCGTCCTCTACCAGCCGGTCAGTTGGATACAACAGCGCACTGGTTGGAGCCGGGCCACTTCGATTGTTGCCATCTATCTGTTCGTCATTCTCCTGCTGATCATCGCGCCCGTGATCTTTGTGCCGCGGGTGGTTACCTCCCTCGAGTCTCTGGTCGTGGTCCTCGAGACATTGGTGACCGACCTACAGACGGCCGAGCCGGAGCCTCTCCTGGCCATCGGCGGCTTTGAACTGAGTGCCAATAATCTCCTGCAGCAGTTGGGCATTGTCATTCAGGATGTACTGTCCCCGGCCGCGGCCAGCGCGCTCGGCCTGGCGGTGACGGTCACAACCGGTGTCCTGACCGCGATCTATGTACTGGTTCTGGGGTTCTGGTTGCTGAAAGACATCATCAAGTTGCAACGTATGGTGATGAACTCTCTACCCCTCGATTACCAAGAGGATATCCTGCGCCTGGTCCAGGAATTGGGGCAGATCTGGGTGGCGTTCCTGCGGGGACAACTGGTGTTGGGGCTGGTTATCGGCCTGATTACCTGGATCATCATGTCCATCGTCGGGCTGCCCAATGCTGCTGGTCTGGCTCTTCTGGCCGCGGTCATGGAGTTTCTGCCTACTGTCGGGCCTGGCATCAGCGGGGCCATTGGCACACTTGTGGCCCTCTTACAGGGCTCCACCTGGATGCCTATCGGTAACGTTCCCTTCGCGCTGCTGGTCATGGCCTTTTACATTGTGATCACACAGCTAGAGAGTGTCTATCTGATCCCCCGGCTGGTCGGGCGGCGGGTGCGTTTGCATCCGGCCATTACCTTCACCGGCATCATCAGTGCCGCGCTGGTGTTCGGTATGTTGGGCGTTCTGTTGATCACGCCGACGATTGCCAGTACCCGTGTCCTGTTGCGCTATATTTTTCGCAAATTGCAGGATCTGGAGCCATTTGAATCACCATACAAACACAGTGATGTACGTATCCCCGGCCTGGTCGCCGGCCATCGCATTGAAGGCATTGTCTTTGATCTCGACGGCACCCTGACCCATCTCGACTGGTCCCTAGCAAGCGACCTGGCCCAGCGTTTCGACCCAGTGGAACGTATCTGGCCTTTTAAGAGACGCGAGCTGTTTTTCCGGCGGCTGATGGCCTGGATGGAAGGGCCCTCCTATACAATCGTCAGTATCCTTACATGGCTCAAACTTCACGAGGATGTGCGCCGCTTGACAGTCCCGCTCCATCGACTGCGAGGCTTCCCATCTGTCGAATCTCTCAAACTGCGGGCCGATGTGCCGGAACTTCTGCTCAATCTGCGCCCCAAACAGGACCCTTGGCCCAACGAAAATGCCGCCCAGGATCCCCCCTTACAGACTGACACCCAGCCCCTTATCTCTCTCCCAAGCCAACAATACAAGCTGGGATTGATCACAACCCGCTCCCGGGATGAAGTGCATACCTTCTTTCAACGGGCCGACCTGCCCATCGCCCTGTTCGATGCCATCAGCACCCGGGACGACCTACGCAATCCAACGCCCAATAACGAGGCAATGGCGCGCACCTTGGAAATTCTGGACTTGCCGGCAGATGCCTGCCTCGTGGTGGGGGATACGGAGCTGCAATTGCGGGCCGGCGAGGCCCTGGGCGCAGTGCAGATCGGTGTCCTCTGTGGCATGGGCACAGCCCAAACCTTTAACAATGCCGACCTGATTCTGGATTCCCCCACAGACCTGACCGCCTATCTGTAAACCAATTGTAAGAATATCCATAGATTGACAAACAAACACCCTTACGATAGGATACGATCCTACTACCTCTATACTTTCTACAGGACCTACATGAGGAGACAATTTTATGAAGAACACATTTCAAGACTTGGCAGCCGTTCACCTCAGCCGCCGGGACCTTCTCCGCTGGGCCGGGATGAGCAGTGCCGGCGTAGCTTTGGCGGCCTGTGCGCCAGCCGCCGCACCACAAACATCTGCCCCCGCAGATAGTGCGGAAATGGCAGCAAGCGCAGAACCGACCAGCGTGGAAATCTGGACAGGCTTCGGCCAGGGCCGCATGGCCGAAGCCATGACAGGCGCAATCGAACGCTTCGCCACCGAGAATGAGGAGTTCCAACCCGACCATGTGATCGTGCCATGGGGTGAGATTCACGACAAGGTGATCGCCAACACAGCCGCCGGCAACCCCCCAGATTCCTACCGGGGCTGGGCCTGGATCGTGGCTGAAGATGCACCCATCGGGGCCCTGACCGACCTGACCGACTTCGTCAGTGCAGCAGATGTCCCCAAGGATGACTACTGGCCAGCTACCTGGGAACAGATGCAGTACCAAGGCAAATTCTATGCCATGAGCATCTCGACCATCGTCAACCTCTTCTTCTACAACAAAGACCGCATGAGCGAAGGAGGCTTTGACCCTGAAAACGTGCCGAGTACCCTCGAAGAATGGGAAGAGATCGGCCATGCCTTGACCGAAACCAGTGACAATGGCGCAATCGAACGGATCGGTTTCATCTCTTTGATTCCCTCCACAGATCCCCACAATTGGCTGGCCGCCTTTGGGGCCGATGTATGGGATGCCGCCTCTACTACTGTCACCGTCAACAATGAGCGCACTTTGCGCCTGCTGAACTGGTACAGTAGCTACAATGAGCGCTATGGTGCTGAAAATATCCAAGCGTTCCGCACCGCCTATGGCGGTAACGCCTTTGGCCGTAATTCACCCGAAGGCCTTTACTATACCGGACAACTGGCCATCTGGTCCATCGGCTCCTGGTTGTTCAATGATATCGGCGAATATGGGCCAGATCTGAACTTTGATGTGACCTCTATTCCTTCGCCTGGGGATATTGCCGATGGCTACCCCGGTAAATTGGTCGCCAATATGTATTTTGTGCCCAAAGGGGCCCAAAATGTGGCAGGTGGCTTTGCCTTCAGCAACTTCATGAGCAGTTCGCCCTGGGTGGCTCTCAACAAAGCTGTACCGGATTCAGTGACACCTTCGCGCATCAGCAATGCCAGCGACCCAGAGGTGGAAAAAGCGTCTGCGTTCTGGCTACCTTTTGCCCGGGACAACATCCTGCCCAATGCCTGGGCCGTGCCCAATATGCCGGGCATCGGGTTTCTGTCAAGGCAGATCAACGAGGCCATAGACGAGATCGCCTATAATGGCATGGCCGCCGAAGCGGCCCTTGAAGCATTGGCCGCGCGTGTCCAAGAGGAAGTCGATACCAAATTAGAATCTGCCTCTTAATAGAACACCTGTGGCGAGTTGCTGCTCGCCATCAATCATTGATTTGAGGGAAAAACTCGGATGAGTGTTTTTGCCAAGACCCGTATCACGCACTCCTCGTTTGCTGAAATGAGCCCGATGGTACGACGCCGTCTTCTGTGGGGCATCTTCTTCATTTCGCCATGGATCATCGGTTTCCTGGCCTTCACCCTCTACCCGATTACCGCCTCTCTCTATTACGGCTTTACCAACTACAACATTCTCAATTTCACGCCCAAATGGGTAGGGACAGAGAACTATGTAGACCTGTTCACCAAGGATCATGTGTTCTGGGGTTCATTACAGGTGACGATCCAATATGTGGCGATGCTGGTCGGGTTGGCAACCATTTTCGATATCGGCATCGCCATGCTCCTCAACATGAACGTCAGAGGGCTATCCCTGTACCGCACTGTCTTCTATCTACCGGTGATGGTGCCGGTTGTGGCGGCCACGCTTACATGGGTCTGGATTCTCAACCCCCGCCATGGGCTGGTCAATGGGCTGCTGGACCGAGTCGGCATTGATGGCCCTCTTTGGTTGGCATCGCCTAGGACAGCACTCCTCTCACTGGTGCTCGTGGCTGTATGGGGCAGTGGCCGGGCCGTGCTCATCTATCTGGCGGGCTTGAAGGAAATTCCTCGGCATCTCTATGAGGCGTCCGAGATCGATGGCGCTAACTCTTGGCACAAGATGTGGAACATCACCCTTCCCCTATTGACCCCTCAGATCCTTTTCAATGTCGTCACCATGACGATCTTCTCCTTCCAATCCATTGCCGCCCCCCTCATTATGACCGACGGCGGCCCCAATCGTTCAACGCTTCTCTACGGTTTGCAACTCTACCGCCTCGCTTTTGAACGCCTACGTATGGGCTATGCCTCGGCTATGGCCTGGATCCTGTTTCTCCTGATTCTAGGGCTGACATTGGTGATGTTCTACGGGTCACGACGGTTTGTCCACTACGACAGGTAGTTTGATACAGAAGATTTTGTCAATGGATATACAAAATTTTCCTGTGAAATAGAGGCACTGACGGCCATGACAGACCTAGCCACCAGCGGTAATCTACCGACAACGATTCCATCCGGCTCGGTGAGCGCGCGCACTGAGCGGCTGTTACAGCAGACAGGCGCACATCTAGTTCTGATCTTTTTCGGTATCATCTTTATGCTGCCGTTCCTGTGGATGCTGTCCAGCTCCTTGAAACCTGCGGCCGATATCTTCCAGATCCCTGTACGCCTGATCCCCCAGACGATCACCTTTGAGAACTATCCTGAAGCGATCCAAGCGATCCGCTTCCTGCGCTATCTGAGCAACACGTTTTTCTATGCCATTGCCATCATGGTGGGGGCTGTTCTCTCCAATGTGTTTATCGGCTACGGGTTCGCACGCATCAATTGGCCAGGCCGGGATATCATCTTTATCCTCGTCATCTCAACCATGATGCTACCCCACCAAGTACGCTTTATCCCGCTGTTTATCACCTATAGCCGCATTGGCTGGTTGGATACCTTTAACCCCCTGATCGTACCGGCCTTTTTCGGCAATGCCTTTTTCATCTTTCTAGTACGTCAGTTTATGCTGACATTCCCCAAGGAGCTGGATGATGCAGCACGGGTTGATGGGGCCAATGAACTGATGATCTTCTCCCGCATTGTGGTGCCCCTCTCCAAACCGGCCATCATCACCATTGCCATCTTCGAATTCATGCATGGCTGGCACGATTTTATCGGCCCCCTAGTCTACCTGCGGGACCCAGACCTCTATACCCTTTCCGTGGGCCTACGGCTCTACTTCACCCAACATGGTGCGGAATGGGGCCTACTGATGGCCGCGTCCACTCTCTTCACCCTGCCTATGGTCGTGGTCTTCTTCTTTGCTCAACGCACGTTTATTGAGGGCATCAGCTTTACCGGCGTCAAAGGCTAACAACAAAGGCGCGAGAGAAGAACCAAGCAGTACAATACCTATATTTGCACTTCTCAAAAGGAGTCCGATTGATGGAGGAAAGCAAGATGAGTACCTGGACACCCACTGCTGAACAGGCAAGACAATTTGAGGAGGATGGCTACTTTATTGTACGCAATGTCATCCCCCAGGCGAGTGCGGCTGAATGCCGGGGGGTGATCAAAAATACCATTCTCATGCCCGAGCCGGATGAGTCGGCCGATGCAGACCCGATGGACCCCATGGGGAATTCGCCTAGGGCGCGAGCCGCACGTTTTCGCAAGTTGAGCAATTTCTGTTTCCGTTCTCCATTGATCTGGCTCACTGTCCACGGCGGCCCAGCCATAGCCCGGATCGCCCGCTACTTCCTAGGGGATGATCTGATCCTGAAGTTCAATAGCTGTTTCCTGAAACCGGCCCGCACCGGCAGTGCCACCCCTTGGCACCAAGACAATGGCCTGTGGCGGGATGGCGAAACCACACCCTTCAACTTTTGGATGGCACTGGATCCGGCCACCCGTTCAAATGGCTGTTTGCAGATACTCCCCGGCAGCCATAAGGGCGAAATTGTGCCCCATGTGCTCTACCCGGATAGTATCCATGGGGAGTTGCCGCGCCCTTTGGTGCGCGAAACCTGTACACAGCACAGGATCCGCCATGTTGAGCTAGAACCAGGAGATATTGTCTGCTGGCACAGCAGCATCTGGCACTATAGCCCACCCAACCCCAGTGACCAGAGCCGCATTGCCATCGCCGGTGTCTATACAACGCCCCAGATCATTCGCGAGAATCCTCAACAGTATTTCCGCAACTACCTATGGGTGATGCAGAATGGGACACTGTGCGAACAGTTCCCAGCGCAGCAGTATCCCATTCACACAAATGCCCAGAAAGCACCGCCCTGGGCCAAGGCTGAAGAGACTGTTTGAGATGTCAGCTCTGCTTGGGATGTAAGGTGGTGCCCGGCCACATGGTATCTACTTCGCTTACGTCAATGGTGATGCCGTCGGGATCCTCTACTTTGAAGGCCGGCTCCTGCAAGTTATTGGGGTCCACAGGCACTTTGCCCCCCAAGCCATCGGAGAAGATGGTGAACCCCAGCTCCTGCAGACGGCGGGCTGCGGCCGCCACATCAGGAACACCAACACCGATGTGTAGGTAGTCCAGCATGCCAGACACATGCTGCGGGCGTATATCCCCCTCATGTTGGAATACCGCGAAGTTGTGATATCCGTCGGTCAAGTCATAGCGGCTGGCCCGCTTCTTCACCACCCGCAGGCCCAGGCCATCACGCCATAGACGGATCGACCGCTCCAGATTGGAAGCTCGTACCCCTACATGAATCAAGACGCTCATTGGATAACTCCTTACCATGTGTACTATGCGAATTGTCTGCAGGTCCACGGGGAACGATCAGCACTCCCAGCGAGACCGGCGGGCTTCAAGGTTGGAATGGACATCAAGCAGCACTGTCTGCCCAGCGGCGTTGAGCTGTTGAGCACGTTGGAGAGCAGGAACCATCTGCGCGGGTTTTCTGACCGTGATGCCGACCGCCCCCAATCCTTCGGCAATCTTAGCGTAGTCACCGCTCATGTGAGTGGTCCCGTAGCGTTCCCGTGCGCTAGACATTGCCGGCAGCGGGTAGGTGGCCATGCCGCGGTTGTTCAACAGCACTGTGGTAATGGGGAGCTGCGCGCGCACGGCTGTTTCAAGGTCCAGGCCGGACATACCAAAGGCACCATCGCCCATGAGATTGAGACAGAATTTATGCGGATGTGCCAATTTGGCCCCCATGATGAGCGGGAGACCAAAGCCGAGGTGGGTCGTCTTCCCCCAACCGATGTAGCTATGTGGCACGGTTGCCGTGTAAAAGGGGATAATGGAGTCGCGCGGGGCCCCTGCATCATGGGTGACGATGCTATTTTCCCAGTCAAGGGTCTGCTCAATATCGTGGATGACCCGATAGGTATTTAAGGGCTCTTCCTCTGAAGTCAGCAAGGGCCGCCACTCATCCAACCACTGCTTTCGACAGGCGGCAATCTCCGCAGCCACCTCATGCTGGGCCCCCCGTGTATCCCCGACCTGGTCCTTGACCGCTTCAATGAGGGCTTGCAGGGTCAGCTTGGCATCGCCGAGCAGGCCGATGTCAACCGCTTCATCTTTGTTGATGTCATGCGGATTGTTGGTGTTGTGGAGAATGACTTTGCCCGGGGCAATGGCCTGCCCATAGGAGACCCTGGTCAGGCTGGAGCCGATAGCCAGCAGCACATCACATTCCTGTAGCCAACGATGTGCGGGCAAGGTTGTGGCAGCGCTCCCCGCGCCCAGCGAAAGAGGATGCCGCTCGTCAAAGGCAGATTTGCCCGGCATGGTACAGAATACGGGGATGCCTGTACGCTCGGCCAATTCTCTGAGCTGCGCGCTGGCCCCCGCCAGCAATACACCGCCCCCCGCCCAAATGAGCGGTCGCTCCGCCTGCAGGAGTCTCTTGACCGCCTCTTCAATATCCCTAGGGGCTGGTACCTGGCGCATGAGAGCTGGCGGCCGGTAGGCGTCCAGCCTGTCCGCAGGAACTTCCTGCTCACAGACATCTACAAGCATCTCAACCACAACCGGGCCAGGCGGTCCATTCCGCAGAGCATGGAAGGCCCGCCGCATCACGGCAGCGACCTGATCCGGCCGGTAGATCGCTTCCACCCGTTTGACCAGGCCTTCATAGTTCCGCACCGCGGAAAAATTGGGGCGGACAGCGAGCTGGTCCAGCCGTACACCCCCTGGCAAGACCAAGATCGGGCTGTTGTCAGCAAAGGCCTGAGCAATACCACCCATGGCGTTTTCCGCCCCGGCCTGGGACTGCACCGCGACGACGCCGAAACGCTGGCGATCACTGGTGCGGCTGTACCCGTCAGCCGCCATGACCGCGCCCCGTTCATGGCGGAAGTTGATGGGCCGGATCCCCACCTGGGCAGCCGCCTCAATCAGCGGATTCGAAGGATAACAGGCCAGCCACTCAACGCCTTCTTGCTTCAGAATATGCGCGACCGCTTCAATGCCATTCATCAGTCTATCCCCTTACGACGCGTCATGCGCTCATTCTCTGTGGCCAGGTCGGCAACCGTGTACTCCAACGCAGCCAACTCGTCCCCACAGCTTACCCGGTCTTGTTTCACAATCCCCTAGCGAGGATTCGTTGTTTTCTGACAGAGATATTCTCATGTAGAATCATACGCGCAAGATGGAAGTTTCAATCCCCTAGCGGGGATTTGTTATTTTCTGAAGGCTGAACTGCGGGCGGAGATCGTACCCTTCGTTCATTTCAATGCGCCGTAAGATATAAAATAGCCTATCTGTTAAGAATTGTCAAACAGGGAAATCTATTTGCATAGCGTAGAACGCGAAGATAGGATATAGTGACAGCTCGGTTCACCATTTCTCATGCCAAATCACACCTAGCAGGAAGTACACCCAATGAAAATCATTGAAGTCAAAACAATCGTCATTCGCAATATACCGCCCTATCGTGGTGGTCGTCTCTGGCTCTTTGTACAACTCAATACGGACGCCGGCATCAGCGGCCTGGGCGAACGCCCATCGGGCAATGCTATCAATCTGGATGCACAGATGCGGCTGCTTCAAGATTTAGGAGAACAGTTTGTTATTGGCAGCAATCCGTTTCAGGTCGAAAAACTATGGCAAACGATCTTTGCCTCCCGGCACGACTATCGTCATCCTGGGTTGGATATGACGCCCGCTTTGAGCGCGCTGGAAATGGCCTGTTGGGACATTATCGGCAAAGCAACAGGGCAGCCTGTCTACAATTTATTAGGCGGCCAGTGTCATGAGAAACTCAGAGCCTACGCCTATATGCCCACCGAAGGGATCTGGGAACAGCCAGAAAAGGCCGGGGAGATCGCGGCCCAGCTTGTGGCCGAGGGCAATACGGCCTGTAAGTTCGATCCCTTTACGCCTTTATTCCCCCACCCCCGGGATTTTTCGCTGAAGACAATGCGCCATGTGGCGCGGATTTTTCAATGTATCCGCGATGCGGTAGGAGATGATCTGGAGATCGGCATCGGCACACATGGCCAGTTTAGCACCGCTGGGGCCATCCGTGTCGCCAAAATCCTAGAGGAGTTCAACCCATTTTGGTTTGAGGAGCCGGTCCCACCGGAGAACATCGACGAAATGGCCCGGGTGGCCGCGCACACCAGCATCCCTATCGCCACAGGCGAACGGCTGGTCACGAAATTTGAATTTGCTGAACTGCTCAAGAAGCAGGCCGCGCAGATCATCCAGTTGGATGTAGGGCAATGTGGCGGCATATTGGAGTCAAAGAAGATCGCCAGTATGGCCGAAGCCCATTACGCTATGATTGCGCCCCATATGTACTGTGGGCCGGTCGCGGCGGCCGCGGCCGTACAACTCGATACCTGCTCACCGAATTTCTTGATCCAAGAATACAATGGCACCGATCTCCATCGCCACATCTTCAAGGAACCGATTCAGGTTGAGAACGGGTATATCATCCCCCCGACCGGGCCAGGCCTGGGCGTGGAACTTGACGAGGCGGTCGTCAAACGACAGTCATAGCTTTGCACTGTGTACTGACACGCTATCTCCATAGACTGAGGATGTAACCATGTTAAAGAAAATTTGGGGGTGGTTATTCCCTCCAAAGCGGCGCATGCTCCGCAAATATAGGCAGGACTTACCATGACCACACCCAGCACCCACAACGCCATCGCATCTACTCTGAAGAGAATAGCGGCAGCCAAGTTCACGGACGCCAACCGCGAGCTGCTGGCCGTTTTGGGATACCACAGCGACCGCACCTTGGATGGGCAGACGGGCCGCGTTGCCGACTTTATCACACACCCCAACACTGCCATAGAGCACACGTTTACCCAACAGGCCACATCCGCGCAGCTCATCTTTCAGGTGACGAGCGATGAAATCCAAGACGCAGCACAGGCCCAAGGCAGACTGTTAGACGCCACTACCTTCGATCATCAAGGCATGGCCCAGAGTTTTCTCTTTATGGCCGTGGACCTGAAGGGCACACGCTATCCACGTGGCCAATACGCCAACTTTACCCGGGCCATCAACAAACGCTTCCCCGCACCAACTGTCGTCCTCTTCAAAACAGCCGACCACCTGCTCACCCTAGCCTTTGTCCATCGCCGCGCGCACAAACACCACCCAGACCGGGATGTGCTGGGCAGCGTCTCATTGGTGCGGGAGATCGACCCCACCAACCCACACAGGGCCCATCTGGATATCCTACAAGAGCTGTCCCTAGAAAAGTGTCTGGGCTGGATGAACGCCAATGGCAAGCCGCGTAACTTCGACGGACTGTTGGCCGCTTGGCTGGATGCCCTGGACACTGAGGAACTGAACCGGCAGTTCTACAGAGACCTGTTCGCTTGGTTCAGCCGCGCGACCCAGGAGGCCACCTTTCCCACCAAGGAAGCCAAGACCCTACCAGCCGAAGAGCATATCATCCGCCTTATCACCCGCCTGCTGTTTGTCTGGTTCATCAAAGAGAAGGGCCTGATTGCAGAGGATTTGTTCGTTGAAGCCAAAGTTGAGCACCTGCTGCATGACTATGACCCTGTCAACGGTGATTCCTACTACCGCGCCATTCTGCAGAACCTGTTCTTCGCTACCCTCAACACCGAGATCAACAGGCGCGGTTTCAGCAAGGCCAGCAACACTACCCACAGGGACCCCTCCCGCTACCGCTATGCGAATGAGATCGCGGACCCGGACAACCTCTTGGAGCTGTTCGCACAGACACCCTTCATCAATGGCGGCCTGTTCGACTGCCTCGACAGCTATGAAGCCAGCAACCAGGGCGGCTATCGTATCGACTGTTTCAGCGACAACCCCAACCAGCGCAAGAACTATTCTATCCCCAATCGACTCTTCTTTGACGACCAGGGCCTGCTCCCCCTCTTCAACCGCTACAAGTTCACGGTAGAGGAGAACACCCCCACCGAGCAGGAGGTGGCCCTGGACCCAGAGCTGCTGGGCAAGGTCTTTGAGAATCTGCTGGCCGCCTACAACCCCGAAACCCGCTCAACCGCGCGCCAGCAGACCGGCTCCTACTATACGCCCCGGCCAGTGGTCGATTTCATGGTGGACGAAGCCCTGACCGCAGCCATAGCCACCCGCTGTCCGCCCATGGATGGCGATATGGAGGACCGCCTGCGCGGGCTGCTGGACTATGCGGTTGCCTTTGATGATGCCGATGAACTGTTTGAGGAACGTGAACGCCTGGGCATCGTGCGCGCCATCGCTCACCTCACTGTCCTCGACCCAGCCGTCGGCTCCGGGGCTTTCCCCATGGGTGTGCTACATAAGCTGACCCTGGCCCTGCGACGCCTAGACCAAGACAACAAACGCTGGGAACAGGTGCAAAAAGAGCTGGCCGGGCAACGGGCCCTCTCCGCATTTGATACGCAAGACCAGCAGGAGCGCAAAGAGGAACTCGCCGACATCAGCGATACCTTTGAACGCTACCGGGATTCCGACTTCGGACGTAAGCTCTATCTCATCCAAAACAGCATCTTCGGCGTAGACATCCAGACCATCGCCACACAGATCGCCAAGCTGCGCTTCTTCATCTCCCTAGCCATCGAACAGGAACCCGACCCAGATGCCGACAACTACGGCATCAAGCCCTTGCCCAACCTAGAGACCCGCTTTGTCGCTGCCAATACCCTGCTGCCCCTGGACAAACCCCTGCAGATGCCCTTGGCCCAGACCGATAGCGTTACCCAACTGCAGCAGGAATTGAACACCAACCGCGAGCGATACTTCCATGCCACTACCCGCGCCAAGAAACGGGAGTGCATGAAGAATGACCGGCAACTACGGGATGAATTGGCAGCTACGTTGAAACAGGGCGGACTGCCGGCCGCTGATGCCGAGAAGATCGCGCAGTGGGACCCCTACGACCAGAACGCCAGCACAGATTGGTTCGACTCGGAGTATATGTTCGGTGTGAAAGAAGGCTTTGATGTGGTCATCGGCAACCCGCCCTATATCCAACTGCAGAGAAACGGCGGCAGATTGGGCAAACGCTACAAGGACGCCGGCTACCACACCTTCGCCCGCACCGGCGACATCTACCAGCTTTTCTATGAGAAAGGCTGTCAACTGCTCACACCTCAACATGGCCTCTTGTCCTATATCACCTCCAACAGTTGGCTGAAGGCAGAATATGGCAAATCCACACGTCGTTACTTCTCCGAGTGGCATACACCCCTGAAATTGCTAGAAATGGGCAAGGACATCTTTGACAACACCATCGTTGACACCAACATTCTGATCGTGCGTGAGGGAAAACATAACGAAATCAGCAAAGCTGTGGACATGGACCGTCTGCCGGTAAAGGCTTTCCCACCGGACGAGAATCTCTGGGGGACAGTGCGACCACAGGGTGACAAGCCGTGGCGCGCGCTTACAGCCATTGAGCAGGCCATTATGGACAAGATAGAGAGCATCGGAACCCCGCTGAAAGAGTGGGACGTGTCTATCTATATCGGTATCAAAACCGGTCTCAATGATGCCTTTGTCATAGACGATGCGACCCGGCAGGCGTTGGTCGCCGCAGATCCACATTCAGCCGAAATCATTAAGCCCGTACTACGCGGCCGCAACATTCAACGCTGGCGGGCACAATGGGCGGGCCTATGGTTGATTGACACGCACAATGGATATGGCGATGTCCCCGCCATCAATGTGGCCGACTATCCTGCTGTCAAGAATCATCTTGACAGGTTCTACAAGCGACTGGAAAAGCGGCAGGATAAAGGGCGCACTCCCTACAATCTTCGCAACTGTGCCTATCACGAGGAATTCACCAAAGAAAAGCTATTCTGGAGGCGTGTCGCGAGTGAAGGGTTCATCTCATATGTAAATGCTGACGAGATATACTGTGTCAATGCTGTGGGTATGATAACAGGAAATTCGTTGAAATATCTCTGTGCATTCTTAAATACCAAACTGGTTTCTTGGTTTATGCACAGAAACCTACCAACATCCGGTACAGGTACATTTCACTGGGAAAAACTATACGTCGAGCACCTGCCCATCCCCAAAATCACTGCCACAGAGCAGCGTCCGTTCATGCGGCTGGTGGACAGCATCCTAGCAGCCAAAGACGCGGTCCCGTCTGCGGATACTAGCGAATTGGAAGCGAAGATAGACCGGTTGTGTTATAACCTGTATGGATTGACAGATGAGGAAATCGCGGCGGTAGAGGGAGTAACAACATAAGGCTGTGAGATACAAGTGTGTCTTGAGCGCATAATAGCAGCGGAAAGCGACAGGCATTCACGGATTGTCAGGACCGCAAACTTCTAGCGCACATACCATGACCACATCCAGTACCCACAACGCCATCGCATCTACTCTGAAGAGAATAGCGGCAGCCAAGTTCACAGACGCCAGCCGCGAGCTGCTGGCCGTTTTGGGATACCGCAGCAACCGCACCTTGGACGGACAGACGGGCCGCGTTGCCGACTTTATCACACACCCCAACACTGCCACAGAGCACAACACGTTTACCCAACAGGCCACATCCGCGCAGCTCATCTTTCAGGTGACGAACGATGAAATCCAAGACGCAGCACAGGCCCAAGGCAGACTGTTAGACGCCACTACCTTCGATCATCAAGGCATGGCCCAGAGCTTTCTCTTTATGGCCGTGGACCTGAAGGGCAAACACTATCCACGTGGCCAATACGCCAACTTTACCCGGGCCATCAACAAACGCTTCCCCGCCCCAACTGTCGTCCTCTTCAAAACCGCCGACGACCTGCTCACCTTAGCCTTTGTCCATCGCCGCGCGCACAAACACCACCCAGACCGGGATGTGCTGGGCAGCGTCTCGTTGGTGCGGGAGATCGACCCCACCAACCCGCACAGGGCCCATCTGGATATCCTACAAGATCTGTCCCTAGAAAAGTGTCTACACTGGATGAACGCCAATGGCAAGCCGTACAATTTTGACGGCCTGTTGGCAGCCTGGCTGGATGCTCTGGACACTGAGGCCCTGAACCGGCAATTCTACAGAGACCTGTTCGCTTGGTTCAGCCGCGCGACCCAGGAGGCTACCTTCCCCACCAAGGAAGCCAAGACCTTGCCGCCCGAAGAGCACATCATCCGCCTTATCACCCGCCTGCTGTTTGTCTGGTTCATCAAGGAGAAGGGCCTGATTGCAGAGGAGTTGTTCGTTGAAGCCAACGTCAAAGCACTGCTACATGACTATGACCCTGTCAACGGTGATTCCTACTATCGCGCCATCCTACAGAACCTGTTCTTCGCTACCCTCAACACTGAGATCCACAGGCGCGGCTTCAGCCAGGCCAGCAACACTACCCACAGGAACCCCTCCCGCTACCGCTATGCGAATGAGATCGCGGACACGGACAACCTGTTGCAGCTGTTCGCACAGACGCCCTTCATCAATGGCGGCCTGTTCGACTGCCTTGACAGCTATGAAGCCAGCAACCAGGGCGGCTATCGCATCGACTGCTTCAGCGACAATCCCAACCAACGCAAGAACTATTCCATCCCCAATCGACTCTTCTTTGACGACAACGGCCTGCTCCCCCTCTTCAACCGCTACAAGTTCACGGTAGAGGAGAACACCCCCACCGAGCAGGAGGTGGCCCTGGACCCAGAGCTGCTGGGCAAGGTCTTTGAGAACCTGTTGGCCGCCTACAACCCCGAAACCCGCACCACCGCGCGCAGGCAGACCGGCTCCTACTATACGCCCCGGCCAGTGGTCGATTTCATGGTGGACGAAGCCCTGACCGCAGCCCTAGCACAACGCTGTCCGCCCATGGATGGCGATATGGAGTTCTGGCAGGCCCGCCTGCGCGAGCTCCTAGACTATGCGGTTGCCTTTGATGATGCCAATGAACTGTTTGAGGAACGTGAACGACTGGGCATCGTGCGCGCCATCGCCCATCTCACTGTCCTTGACCCAGCCGTAGGCTCCGGGGCTTTCCCCATGGGTGTGCTGCATAAGCTGACCCTCGCCCTGCGTCGCCTAGATCAGGACAACAAACGCTGGGAACAGGTGCAAAAAGAGCTGGCCGGGCAACGGGCCCTCTCCGCATTTGATACGCAAGACCAGCAGGAGCGCAAAGAGGAACTCGCCGACATCAGCGATACCTTTGAACGCTATCGGGATTCCGACTTCGGACGTAAGCTCTATCTCATCCAGAACAGCATCTTCGGCGTGGACATCCAGACCATCGCCACACAGATCGCGAAGCTGCGCTTCTTCATCTCCCTGGCCATTGAACAGGAACCCGACCCAGATGCCGATAATTATGGCATCAAGCCCCTGCCCAACCTAGAGACCCGCTTTGTCGCAGCCAATACCCTGCTGCCCCTGGACAAACCCCGGCAGAGATCATTGGCACAGACCGACAACCTACAACAGGAACTGAATACCAACCGCGAGCGTTACTTCCACGCCACCGCCCGCGCCAAGAAACGGGCCTATATGAAGACTGACCGGCGGCTACGGGACAAGCTGGCTGCCAAGCTACAGTGGGCTGGCCTGCCGGCCGCTGATGCCGAGAAGATCGCGCAGTGGGACCCCTACGACCAGAACGCCAGCGCAGATTGGTTCGACCCTGCATACATGTTCGGTGTGAAAGAAGGCTTTGATGTGGTCATCGGCAACCCCCCGTATCTTAAAGTTGAGCACCTTTCCCATAATATACGCACGCAGCTCAAAGAGAGCTTCGGTTGGCTAGGCGATTTATACGAGCATTTCATTTCACAAGGTCTTGCGTTTGTCTCTGACAATGGCACTTTCTCATACATCGCCAATGATAGCTACGTCACATTCTCTACAAAAGTAAAAAGTAGAGAATTGATATTGCAAAATCAGCTACTCCATCTTGTCAGAGCTCCGGCTCAAACATTTGAGGCATCCATCTATGCAGCAATTTTTGTCTTGTCAAAGAAACAGCCCTCCGCCTCCCATGTTTATGTAAGCGGGGAGATGAATGCCGCACGCGGATTCCAATATCAGCCACTCGGCAAAGTGCCATATGAGATAGTTCACAGGCTGCCCAACAAGCAGTTCCCGTTAGCAGGAGAAAACCATCTGCTGATGTGTCTGCTATCATTCGAGAAGGTTCAGAATGTCTGCCGTATTTTGGATACCGGAATCCACTCTGGTAATGTCCGGAGAAAAATTTTCTTTGCGGAAAATGCCCAGAATAGAGAGCGTCTTTTACAAGGTAGGCAAATTCAACGATATGGGCTGTACTGGAACAGTCCAAAAGCGAAGTACAAATTCTGCGACATCCATTATCAACCACTTCCAATGCCTGGGATAGGACGAGGGGGCAGACCAAGTTCCAAGAATGAATACTGGAATTTTTGTGGTGATATTCACAATCACCATCAGCCAGAACGCCTTCTCATGCGCCAGACCGATGACGATTTAGTCGTCGCTTACCATAGTGAAAAAGAGTCGGGGCGTTTTTACACTGACAACACACTCTTCACCATTCTCCCCAACTCTTTCGGTCAGACTGTAAATCTGAAGTATTTATTGGCACTTCTCAACAGCAGGCTATTAAACTTTGTGTATCATTCCATTTCGCAGGAAAAGGGCAAAAGTCAAGCACAAGTGAAAATCAAAAATGTGAACGAACTACCTGTAGTTATCCCTAAAGAGGAAAAGCAAAAGCCTATGATTGAGCTTGTCAACAGTATTCTATCCGCCAAAAGGTCTGACCCATCGGCAGACACCAACGAATTGGAAGCGGAAATAGACCGGTTGTGTTATACTCTGTATGGATTGACAGATGAGGAAATCGCGGCGGTAGAGGGAGTCACCAAATGACTATTACTATCTCAACACTAACAACCGAACATATTGATGCAGTAGACGCTAAAAATTTAGTATTACAAGGGCCAAGTAGCCTCCCAATGACAACTTTTCAGAAACTATTTACACATGGATACCCGGAGCCGTCATGAATACAACAGCACCACCTTTACTCTTTTCTTTGAAACCTCGCTATGCAGACTTAATTTTTGAGAATCTAAAACAAGTTGAGCTACGAAGACGCTTTACTTCAAGTATGGCGGACCGGGACGTATTTATCTATGTATCAAGTCCGGTCAGACAACTCCGCGGCGGCTTCCGTGTAGGAGAAGTGTGGAGTGGGCCACCTGAGAAAATTTGGAACGAGGTAGCCCAACTCGCTCAAGTCGATAAACGAGATTTTGATGCCTATTACGCAGGGTGTGAAATTGCTTATGCCCTGCAAATAACGAACGTTTGGGAATATGAAAACCCAATTGATCTGGATTGGTTGAGGAAGAAATTCCCGAATTTCACAGTTCCACAATCCTACCGGTATGTTAAACCTGAAGAATACCGATATTTCCAAGATCTGCCTAGACACGACATGGCGGAACGGGTCGCCCACCAGGTGCTCTGAGATATGACACATTTCGTACTGACCCGCAGATTGTTCTTACAGCTAATCGGCGGCGCGGTTCTGGCAGGTGCAGGCAGTTTTGGCTATGCACGACTGTTGGAACCGAATTGGGTAGATGTAGAGCAGGTTACGCTCAGGCTGCCAGGGCTAGCCGAAAGGCTGGCCGGGCTGTGCATTGCCCAGATCTCCGATATTCACATCAGCGACGACAACCCGGCCCCAAGACTGTACGCAGTCATCAAACGTATCAAACGCTTACAACCGGACCTGGTGGTGCTAACCGGCGATTATGTGGGCAGTGACGTCCGCCGTGTTTCCGAGATAATCGACCCTCTGCGGCTGCTAGAAGCACCAGCATATGCGGTTTACGGCAACCATGACCTATGGGTCGGGCATGGCATGGTGTATGATGCCTTGGCCGAGACGCCGGTACGTCTTCTAGTCAATGAAAGCGTTGAAGCTGCCCCCGGCCTCACAATCGCCGGGGTGGACGACGTACAGTACGGCTTTCCCCGTCTAGGGCCGGCTCTGGCCGATGCAGCACCCCGCTCTACGAATCTGCTGCTCTGCCATCAGCCGGATTTTATCGACGTGGTCCGCAAAGCAGAAGCACCTGTCACCCTACAACTGAGCGGCCACAGCCACGGTGGACAGATACGGCTGCCTACCTTGCAGCCGGACAACAACGGGTCGTACACCTACGCGCCGGTCCTACCTATTTGGGGAAGACGCTATCCCATCGGTCATTATCAAGTCGGCCCCCATCAGCTCTATACAAATCGGGGGCTAGGCGTATGGCCGGTTCCTTTTCGTTTCAACTGCCGTCCAGAAATCACTGTTTTCACCCTACAAGCAGCCTGATAGGTGGAAGCAATCCTACTACCTCTGCCGACGGGCCTGGTACACTGAGAAGAAATTCGGTCCGTTTGACGTAACCCTACCCTTGTGCTAGACTGTTAGAAAGCATGAACGGGTCGAGCCCAATACAACCTTTGCACTATCCCGCAATAACACGGAGGTGCATCGACTTCAACGGCATTGCCTGTTGATTTCGAGTAAAGGATATCTGTAATTCTGGTAAAAATTGAGAAAATCTATGGATTCCAAACGAATTCGCAACGGCATGATCTACTTCCTTTTGGTCGTAGCTCTCGGCGCGTTTCTTTATATTATCCTGAACAACCAGGGCAATAACGTTTCCGAAACGGTTTCAATCGTTGAAATCGCTGCGCTGGTACGCAACGGAAACGTACAGGAACTTCTTGTCGATGGTGATGAAGTCATCGCCATCACTGGTGGGGCACAGATCGGCTCCCGCAAGGAGACTGGCGTTGGTTTGATCGAGACGCTCCACAATCTAGGGGTAACCGACGATCAGATGTCAAGTGTTGATATACAGATCGAAGCACCTAGCGGTTGGGAAGTGTATGGCGGTATTCTGCTCGCGCTGCTGCCCATTCTCCTGATTGTGGTCTTTTTTATCTTCATCTTGCGCCAGGCCCAGGGGGCTGGCAGCCAAGTCTTCAGCTTCAGCAAAAGCCGGGCCCGGATGTTCAGCGGCGACAAGCCGACCGTCACCTTTGAAGATGTGGCCGGCAATGAAGAAGCCAAGCAAGACCTGGAAGAGGTTGTTGAATTTCTGAAAGAGCCACAGAAGTTCGCATCTCTAGGCGCACGTATTCCCACAGGCGTACTCCTAGTCGGGCCGCCCGGCACCGGCAAAACATTGATAACGAAAGCGGTCGCGGGGGAGGCTGGCGTGCCGTTTTTCAATATCAGCGGCTCCGAATTTGTGGAAATGTTTGTGGGCGTCGGGGCCAGCCGGGTCCGGGACCTGTTCGAACAGGCCAAGAAGAACTCTCCTTGTATCATTTTCATTGACGAGATCGACGCGGTTGGCCGCCATCGGGGCGCGGGCCTCGGTGGCTCACACGATGAACGGGAACAGACTCTCAATCAGATTCTGGTAGAGATGGATGGCTTTGATACGGACATCAATATCATCATCATCGCGGCCACCAACAGGCCTGATATTCTAGACCCGGCCCTGTTACGGCCTGGGCGTTTCGACCGCCGAGTGGTGATGGATACACCGGATGTGAAGGGACGCCGGGAGATTCTCAATGTTCATGTGAAGGGCAAGCCTCTAGCAACAGATATCCGTCTGGAGGTGATCGCCAAACAGACGCCTGGCTTTGTCGGTGCGGATATCGAAAATCTGATCAACGAAGCCGCGATCCTGGCAGCCCGACGCAATCGCCGCTCCATCGGCATGGCCGAATTCCAAGAAGCCATTGAGCGGGTCATCGCCGGTCCCGAACGGCGCAGCCGTATCATTACACCCAGAGAGAAAGAGATCGTCGCCTATCATGAGGCCGGCCATGCTGTGGCCATGTACGTGCTACCGAACCACGACCCGGTGCATAAAGTGACCATTGTCCCGCGGGGGATGGCTGGCGGCTATACCATGCCCCTGCCGGAAGAGGAATCAAATCTACGCACCAAGAATAAATTCCGTGACGAACTAGCGGCCCTCTTGGGCGGGCGGGTGGCCGAAGAAATCCGCTTCGGTGATGTGACAACAGGGGCCAGCAATGATCTGGAACAGGTTACCAATATGGCCCGTATGATGATCACCCAATGGGGTATGAGTGAATCTCTCGGCCCGATCCAGTACGGTGAGCGCGAAGAGATGGTTTTCTTGGGCCGTGGCATCGCCGAAACCCGCAATTACAGCGATAAGGTGGCGCAAGAGATCGATGAGGAGGTACGCAAACTTGTGGACGAGGCCCACTGGCGTTGCCACGAAATCCTCGAACTGTATCAAGACCGCTTGGATGCGGTGGCCGCCGCACTGCTGGAGGAAGAAACCCTCTACGCGCCAGAACTAGATGCAATTATGCGGGGTGAAGATCCGTTCCAGCCTGTTCGCGATGTGCCAGAAGCCCAGCCGAATGAAAGGTCTACCTCCGAATGGGACGAAAACGAACGCCCGCGGGAGGAGAACAGCCGAGACCAAGGGCTGGATTTGAGCGGGACGTTGCCCGCACCAGCCTGAACAGGCTGTTTGATACTTGTGCCGCTCATTAGCAGGTGCCAGCAAACCAGCGCAAGTATCATAGAGTCCACAACCAACATATACCTGCCAGGCCTCGCCCTTCGTGGCGAGGCTTTTTAAGCATACCCTTCCAGCCAAGAGTTCTGACAGAAACGTGTCCTTCTTTATCTATCACCTAGACCGCTTATGGCTGGCTGGTACACCGGTTGCCCGCTGGTTCATTGGGCTGCTGCTATTCATCGGTGTGCTGGCCGTGGCCGGGCTATTCCCCGGTCGCTGGTTCATGGCAGGCCTGTGTCTTGTTCTCCTGGTATCATTCTCCTGGATCCGTCGTCACTGGCATGGGCAGGAGTACGTGCAGTTTCGGGAAGGAACACGCCCACAGGTCAAACCGCTGCCCCTGGCCCCATCGGACAGCATCCCCATCAATGCTAGTGGTTATTTCACGGTAGAGGGCAAAAGCGAACGCTTCACATGGTTACAGGGTTATTTCCGCACGTTCGCGACCCGAGAACATGCTGTGATCTGCCTAATGCAGCCCCAACGCTTTCTGTTGGCGGAATGGCCAGAAAAGGATATCGGGATGTGGTACATCTTTTTCTATCCACAGGACATCCGTGGTATCCGCTATGGCTCTGTCACATTTGGCCGGGTCACACAACCCGGCCTAGCTATCAAACATGAGATTCACATCCCCAAAAGCGGCCGTTTCAGCCGGGAACGTACAGTGCAGGAGACGATCTTTCTGGCCTCGCCAACTGAAGAGGATACCCGTCGCATTCTTGCGGACCTACTCTATGACACCCAGCCTGCACCACCGCCCCAACTATCCCCCAATTCATCACCCAATGGACAGGTCACTATTCCAATCAAAGCAACCCGTCGCCTAGACTGAATCCAAGGCTAGACAAGGCAGAACCAATGAGCATGACCGTCGCGCGAGTCGAACGTCCATCCTGGGATGAATATTTCCTGCGTATTGCCTTTACTGTGGCAGAGCGCAGTACCTGTGACCGGGCCCATGTAGGCGCGGTCATTGTTCAGGACAGGCGCATTCTGACCACCGGCTATAACGGTGCGCCGGCTGGCCTGCCCCATTGCGACGACGTAGGCCATCTACTGATCGATGGCCGTTGTGTACGTACCCTGCATGCAGAGCAGAACGCTATCATTCAGGCCGCCCTCCATGGCGTCAGTACAGGCGGCAGCACGATCTACGTGACCCATCAACCCTGTCTGATATGTGCCAAAATGATCATCAACGCCGGGGTAGAGCAGGTCATATATGCCGGAAATTACTCGGACAAAAATAGCCTGCGCTTTCTGAAGGATGCTGGTATCGTCCTGCGCCATATGCCGGTAAATCAACCGCCGGATAGTATACAGTGCCAAGCAGCCCACTGCTGAAGGACTCTGAGGGCCTCTTCTGTTTACGCAAGGCCCAAAAGGCGCGCGACATTGCCACCAAGCACCAAGCCTTCAGCTTCCTCGCCTAGGTTGAGCCGACGAATCGACTCCACCGCGAAATCCATGGGCACACCAGGCCCATTTGAGGCAAAACACACTCGCTCTGGGCCGAGTTCCTGGATAGCTCGCTTGAGTAGCAGAGGTTCGGCAACCGTGTTCGTGCCGAGATGAACGTTGGAAAAGACTTTCGCCACTTCTATGGCCTCGTCCGTCCCATCCCGGTACCCCATGTGCTCCATGATGATGGGCACATCCGGATAGCGAGCAGCCACCAGTGCGATCTGGGCTGGCGTGCTGAGCCGAGCACCAGAATGGATGTTCACAGGCAACCCAAGTTCACATGCCTTGTCCAACACGGGCAACGGCACCTGTCCATAGATCGGATAATTGCAGGCGACTGCCATGAGTTTCAGGATAGGCATGCCCCACTGTGTGACTGCTGTTTCTAGCTCATCCACTGCAGCTTGACCAAATTTTGGATTGATCTGGCAGCAGCCAATGAGACGCGGCTGATCCTTCACAAATTCTGCCAAGCCACGATTGTTTGGCTGTTCAATCGGGCCAGCTATCAATACCACAAAGTCGATACCACCTAGGTCGGCGTCCGCTAGGATCTCCGTAACACCATAGATCCTGCCATCCACCGGCTTCTGGTCGGTCCAATAGTATTCAAAGTCAATGCGTTTCATGGTTCACTTTTCCCCTCTTGAATGGAGTACAAATTTTTAGGATGAATCTCCGTGCATCCGGGCCTTGACAGATCCAGTCAATCCATGTATACTAACAGACAACAATTGTATACAAAAGACTGTGAACCGGAATAGTAGTGTTCAAAGCGGGTTTCAGAGAGTCCCGACACGGTGGAAACGGGACAACAGCGCAGGACATGAATGGGCCGGGGAGTCGATCAGCGAACAGTGGTTGTGAATAGCCTTAGCTTTCATAGACAACCTTCAGTAGCTGCTTCCGGAGACGTCACCGTTATCAGGGCACTGCAGATCGGAATGTATTTCCCCTGTCTGCAATGAGTGAGACGGTGCATCTTTCCTGTGTCTCCGATACGGAATGATAACACCGGTCTACATGGGGTGGCACCGCGGGCAACATCCTCGTCCCCAATGGCAGAGTAAACGCTCTGTGATTGGAGACGAGGATTTTTTGATCAAGTACCAGATAAGCGATTAGGAGATAGACAATGGTAACGTATAGCCCATCTCTGGAAGAAGTTCGGGAGCTGGCCGCCCATGGCAATATGATCCCGATTTTTCGGGAGTTGCCGGCGGATTTGGAAACGCCGGTTTCAGTCTATCTAAAGCTGTGCAACGGGGGCCCGTCCTTTCTCCTAGAATCAGTAGAAAAGGGAGAGCAGCTGGGCCGCTACAGCTTTTTGGGAGTACATCCGCCCCTGACTCTATGTTCTCAAGGGAATCAACTGGTGCTAGGCGCGGCCGATGGCACAGTGTTGGAGCGGTATGAGGGGGATCCATTTGCAACCGTGCGCTGCCTGTTGGCAAACCACCACCCCGTGGAAGTTCCGGGCCTTCCGCCCTTTTCCGGGGGCGCGGTCGGCTACTTCGGCTATGATACAGTCCGCTTTATTGAGCGGCTGCCCGAGACTGCCCAACGGCAGCTGTGTATTCCTGACATGCTGCTGCTGTTCAGCGACAATCTGGTGGTCTTCGATCACCTAAAACATAAACTGCTAGTCATTGCCAACATGCGGGTCGGAAAGCCGAGCTCGCCAGATGGCTCCAGCTTTCGATCCGCAGACGATATGCAAGTCGCCTATGCCGATGCCATCGCTCGCATTGACACGATTATCGCCGCCCTGCGCAAACCCCTCGTTCCACACCCCCAACAGTGGCAGCCTGATACGAACGCTGAACAGAGCAGCCCAGAATGGCGCAGTAACTTCTCACAGGCGGAATACGAGACCATTGTACGCCAGGCAAAGGAGTATATCGCCGCTGGCGATATCTTTCAGGTAGTGCCCAGCCAGCGTCTTAGCCGAGAGACGCAGGCCGAACCGTTTGCAATCTACCGCGCGCTGCGGATGCTGAACCCATCGCCCTATATGTACTTTCTCGAATTCAACGGCGTGGCCGGTCTAGCAGAAGCGTCAGGGAACGAAGAGCCTCTGTACATCATCGGTTCCAGTCCGGAGATGCACGTGATGCTGGAAGATGGCTGCGCCTACCTGCATCCTATCGCCGGTACTCGCTGGCGGGGCAAAGATGCAGCCGAGGACGATGCCCTAGCGCAAGAGTTATTGAATGACCCCAAAGAACGGGCGGAACATGTGATGTTGGTGGATTTAGGACGTAACGATCTCGGGCGGGTGTGCGAGTATGGCACTGTGAAGGTGCCAGAACTGATGGTGACCGAACGCTATAGCCATGTCATGCACATTGTCAGCGATGTGCAGGGCAAGCTGGCCGCGGGCCACGACGCCATCAGCCTGTTACAAGCGACCTTCCCAGCGGGCACAGTCAGTGGGGCCCCAAAGGTGCGGGCGATGGAGATCATCGAGGAACTAGAAGGCACTCGCCGAGGGCTGTACGCCGGCGCGGTCGGCTATATCGACTATGACGGCACTATGGATACCTGTATCGCCATTCGCACGATTGTTATGCAGGGCAAAACCTGCTATCTACAGGCTGGTGGTGGTGTCGTTGCCGACAGCGACCCCTCGTATGAGTGGAAGGAAACCCTGAATAAGGCGGCAGCTCTTTCCGCGGCCGTGCAGCGGGCGGAAGAGGCTAACTTGCAGCAGGGCGAAAATTGATATAAATTCTAACCAAAATTTATAATACGCACAGACATCCATCAAAGGAAGCTGGGAAAAAATCAGGTGTTCATCCGGCCACAATGCGAAGATGAGCCGATAAGGGCCGGATATCGTATGTGCGAACGCCTGGTGGACACAGGAGATATGACATTGACGAATTTCTCGGAATTTGCTATTGCCGAGTTGAGTGTGCCAAGCAACGAGACGACCTCAACAGGAAAGTCGAATACATGCAAAGCCGCTACCCAGACGTGGAAGTCGTCACAGACGTCGGCAGTGGACTCAACTTCAAAAGACGAGGGCTGCTATCCCTACTGGACAGACTACACCGCGGAGAAAAGCTCACGATTGTGGTTGCCTACAGAGACCGTCTTGCGCGATTTGGAACAGATCTCATCGAGCGACTCATCGAACAAAACGGTGGCCAACTCGTGGTTCTCAACTAGGTTACACACAGCCCCCCGCGGGGACTTGCGGAGGATCTTCACGCCATCCTCAACGAGTTCTCTGCACGCCTCTAGGGAGCGCGTCGTTACAGTAACCAAATCAAAGCGGATCCGCATTTATCCCAATGCGGAACAGAGGGACATGATTCGGAACGAGTGGTTTCGGGCCAGCCGCTATGTATACAACCAGTGTGTTGAGTACCTCAACAAGGGCAATGCAAACGACTGGCAATATATCAAGGCGAATATGAAGACATTGTTCGTGTGGTACGATTGGCTCAATGACGTACCCTATCAGATCAAGGGGCAGGCTGTAAAAGACGCCTGCAAAGCTGTGGAGACAGAGACGTGTAAGGCTGCCCAGACTGGCGAACCCTTCGACATGAAGTTCAGAGCAAGGAAGCACCCGAAGCAGTCGTGTTTCATCCCCAAGACAGCAGTAAAAGAGCGCGGCGTGTATGTTCGCATACTACAAGGCACTCTGCTGCGGCGTGAAGAGTTACCAAGGGACCTGAAGGACTGCCGGCTAGTCCTAGACAATGGTCGCTACTTTTTAGTATGCCCGTATGAGGAGAGACACCACGTAGCCGAGACCCAAGGGCGTGTTGTCGCACTCGATCCAGGCATCCGTTCGTTCCTGACGTTCTATTCTGAAACCAGTTGTGGTTGGCTAGGTCGTGGTGATTTCGGTCAGATTCAACGCTTGTGTACGCACCTTGACAATGTGTTAAGCGATTTGTCAAAGACCAAGGGCAAGCGTCGGCAGCGTCTCCGCAAGGCTGCTGCCCGATTGCGTGTGAAGATACAGAATCTGGTTGATGAACTTCACCACAAGGCTGCCCGCTATCTGGTGGATAATTTCGACATCATTCTGCTGCCCACGTTTGAAACCAAGAATATGGTAAAGCGTGGTACGCGTAAAATACGCAAAAAGACAGCTAGTTTGGCACGAGAAATTTTGACTTTATCTGAATGAGGACAAAATTTTCTGTGCCAAAAATGATGATGACCTTTGCTCACTATCGCTTCAAGCAGTTCTTGAAGCACAAAGCCCACGAGACCGGTAAGCTGGTGCTTGATGTGAATGAAGCCTATACATCGAAAACGTGTAGCTGGACAGGCGAAGTCAAGAACAATCTAGGTGGCGCAAAGGTGATGGTCGGGAGAGATGGCCAACGCATGGATAGAGACATCAATGGCGCGCGTGGGATATTCCTGCGCGCTTTGGGAGATACCCCCGCGCTACAAGCGTGCGTTGTTGAATGAATTCTGCAAACTTACACAGATTCACTCAACAAAAATGTATCGGGATTTGAAACGTGAAGGTCCTTTTGATTCTTACGCCGGTCTGCCAACTGACATTCGACAGCGCACAATTCACAATCAATACCCTTGCGTGGAGGGACCTATGACACAGAAAAAAAGAATTCTCACCGGTGACAGACCAACGGGTAAGCTACATTTAGGCCATTACGTGGGCAGTCTGCAGTACCGGCTGGCATTTCAGGAGGAGTATCGCTGCTTTTTCATTATAGCCGACCTCCATATGCTGACCACGAAACCCTCCAAGGAGGACATCTCGCAGATCGGAGAGAATGCCAAGGAGATCGTTCTCGATCACCTAGCCATTGGCCTCGATCCAGAGAAAGTAACCTTCTATCTGCAGTCCGCGGTCCATGAAATCTATGAAATACAGCTAATCCTCAGCGGTATGGTGACCATAGAACGCCTGCAACAGTTACCCTCAATCAAAGATATGGCCAATGCTGCCGGGTTGGAGCAAATGCCCTATAACCTGCTCGGCTATCCAGTGCTGCAGGCCGCGGACATTCTCATGCCCCGCGCGCATCTGGTCCCAGTAGGCAAGGACAATGAATCCCACATTGAGATCAGCCGACAGATCGCCCGCCGCTTCAATAACGCCTACAACGAAGTCTTCCCTCTACCGCAAGCACATGTGGTCGGCGGTACTCTCGTAGGCACAGATGGCCAGGCCAAAATGAGCAAGAGCTTAGGCAATGCAGTTCTTCTCAGCGACGATTCAGCAACTGTCAAGAGACGGGTCATGAGCATGTACACGGATCCCAACCGCATCCGCGCGGACATTCCCGGAACCGTTGAGGGCAACCCGGTCTTCATCTATCATGACAGATTTAACCCCAACAAAGCGGAAGTGGAAGATCTGAAGAGCCGCTACCGGGCAGGCAGAGTCGGCGATGTGGAGGTGAAGACGAAGCTCTACAGCGCGCTGGAGAACTTCCTAGAGCCAATCCGTAAACGCCGGGCCTTCTATGCAGAGCAGACTGGTTTCGTTGATCAGTTACTCTATGAAGGGACCCAACGGGCCCAAGAAGAAGCCCGGCTAACACTGCTGGAAATGAAGAAAGCCATGGGGTTGAGCGGTGTGTGGAACCGCATTCGCCGCGCGCATGAACGCCGCCAAAAGAAGCTGGCCAAATTGAGCACGGAAGATTCGGGAAAAGGAGCGACGCTGTGATCGCTGTCATCGACAATTACGATAGTTTCACGTACAATCTCGTACAGTTTTTGGGAGAAATCGTCAACGAGACACCCTTACCCGGCGGGCAAGACGCGAACCGCATTCAGGTCTGGCGCAATGACGCCATTGACGCCGAGGCGTTGGTGGAGAAGAAGCCGAATCATGTTATCATCAGCCCTGGTCCTGGCACACCACAAAAGGACAGCGGCATCACCAATGACATCATCCGCTATTTGGGGGACCAGACGCCAATTCTAGGCGTTTGCTTGGGGCAGCAGTGCATCGGGTATGTACATGGTGGCACTGTTGTGCGCGCCCCACGGCTGATGCACGGGAAGACCAGCCCCATTTATCATAAGGACACGACACTGTTTCAGGGGATTCCAAGCCCCTTTACCGCTACCCGCTATCATAGCCTGATTGTGCAGGAGCCTCTGCCAGCAGCCCTGATGGCAACCGCGTTCACGACCGAAGGCGAGTTGATGGGTGTGCAACACCGCTCCCAACCGACCTTCGGCGTACAGTTCCATCCGGAGAGTATCCTGACCCAATACGGACATGATCTGTTGCGAAACTTCCTCAAGGTATGATCCAAGCGGCATGATCCCTTGGACACAGGCACTTCATGCCTATCTCACCAATGCCCCGTCCAGTCGCTTACGTCACAAAGAAGTGACGATCCTTGACCAGTGGCAGGGGCGTGATAATCTGCTGTGGCGGGTGCGTAGCAGCGATGGCATTGACGCTGTTGTGAAGATGTTCACTGATGCTGGCCAGGCTCGTAGTCGTCGCCAATTCAGCGGCCAGGAGCAGTTCGCAGCACCCGGCCTCGCGCCAGAGCCGCTCTGGTATGACCGCTACCCACAAGGGCTACCCCGTCAGATCCTGGTCTATCGTTGGGTAGATGGAGAAACATTACAGTGGACCGACCCATACCAGCGGGCAGCTCTCGCGGCAACAGTGGCACATATCCACCGTAGCAATGGGCCTAGGGTGCAGCGTCTCAGCCCGCACCCACTGAATCTGCTCACATTTTGGCAGATATGGCAGGCTAACGAAACGCCATTGAAGACCTGGATTTCGCCAAAATCTGCCCCCTTGGTGGCAGACCTTCTCGCAGCCCTGTGGGCCGCGGCCCATAAAGCCCTAGACACAGCCCTGCCATTGTTCGGAGAGACTGTCCCGACCCCGATTCACGGAGAGCTTGCAGCGGAAAACTGTCTGTTCCAACGAGGCCGTGTCCTGCTCGTGGATTGGGAGTTCTTTGGATTGGGCGATCCGGCCCAGGAGATCGCCCGCCTTCTCTTCTACAACGGAAATTGGCAGGATAGGCAGGAAGAGTGGTGGGAGGCATATGGGTCTGGCAATCCCGACCCGAGCCTAGTGCCTCGAGTCGAATTATATATACGATTGCTCAACTTGCAGGCGGTCATATTCCTGCTAGAAGGCATACGTACCACTTCTGTAGAGCCGGAGTACGACTCCTTTCTCATCAAGGCATTGAGCATGGCCTGGCACCGCTCCTTAGAGATGTGGGGAGTGCCGCTGAGCGAGGGCGACGGATCCACATTGGAACATGAACTTGTACAGTTACTGGACTTGCAGCGAGCCGGACATGAAGCAGTGCCGGCCCGCACGTGACAGGAGAAAAAACCAATGGCATTACCCATTCACCAAGCCTTGGAATCGATCTTCGCCGGGCAAGACCTGAGTGCTGGTGTAGCTGATGCGGCCATGACACAGATTATGAGCGGCCAAGCTACCGATGCACAGATCGGTGCCTTTTTGGCCGCTCTGCGGCAGAAAGGAGAAACTGTCGCTGAAATCATGGGCTGTGCCCAAGCCATGAAACGCGTCGCCGTACAGGTACGGCCCGATCTCAATGGGCAGCGTCTTCTGGACACCTGCGGCACTGGCGGGGACCAGACCGGTACGTTCAACATCAGTACAACTGTCGCCTTCGTCGTGGCTGGGGCCGGCGAAAAAGTAGCAAAACACGGCAACCGTTCTGCCAGTAGCAGATGTGGGAGTGCGGATGTACTGGAAGAGTTGGGCGTCAATCTGAACCTGGGCCCGGATCAAGTAGCGACATGCATTGAGGAAATCGGCATCGGTTTCCTGTTCGCTCCTCTCTACCACCCAGCCATGAAATACGCCATCGGCCCCCGCCGGGAATTGGCACTCCGCACAGTTTTCAATATTCTCGGACCCTTGACAAACCCAGCCAATGCCACACACCAAGTCATCGGTGTGGCCAGCCCCAGCCTGACGGAGCCAATGGCACATGTGTTAGACCAGATGGGAAGCAGTGCTGCCTTTGTCGTCCATGGAACGACAAACGACGGGCGCGGTGTGGACGAACTCACGACCACAGGACCCAATCGGGTCAGCCATCTCCGCAACGGTAGTGTCCATACGAGCGAATTGGCCGGGGCGGATCTCGGCCTGCCGCCCGCATCCCTAGACGATCTGCTAGGCGGAGATGCCTCCCAAAATGCAGCCATTACCCGAGGCATTCTCAGCGGTGAACTCCATGGACCCAAGCGGGATGTGGTCCTCTTGAATGCGGCCGCGGCCCTGGCCACAGAAAGCGGCAACTGGCAGGCCGGTCTGGCCGCAGCAACCCAGTCCATTAACAGCCGCGCGGCGCAAAATGTGTTGGACGCACTGATCGAGAAGACCCAGGGCTACAGTGATGAGCAAAATGGCTAAATACTCACAGTTGGACATCACCAAACACAAAGGCCAGGTGCTTGACAAGATTATGGCCTGGAAGCGCCAAGAGGTACCTCGCCAGATGAAGGAAGTGCCTCTAGCACAGCTAAAGGCATTTGTGGCCATGACAGACCCACCCCTGGATTTTGCTGCCGCGCTCACCCGCGAACCAGGTGCCAGCCTCATCGCTGAAGTCAAACGGGCCAGCCCATCCAAAGGCCTGATCGCCCGGGACTGGTCGCCGACGGCCATTGCGGAAACTTACGCGGAGAACGGTGCTGCTGCCATCTCTTGCCTGACAGATGCCCGCTTTTTTCAGGGACAGCTCGCCTATCTAACGGAAATCAAAGAGCATCTCAAAAAGCGGGCTACGCCGGTCCTGCGTAAGGAATTCATCTATCATCCCTATCAGGTATACGAAGCACGTCTGGCCGGGGCCGATGCCTTGCTGCTGATTGTGGCCGTGCTCGGGGAGGCCGAACTACGGGAGTTGCTGCGCCTGAGCAATCGCTTGGGAATGGCCGCGCTCGTGGAAGTCCATGACACAGCGGAATTGGACAGGGCCTTGGCCGCAGATGCCCACATCATCGGTGTCAACAATCGCGATCTGAAGACGTTCAAGGTGGATATTGAAAACACTGCCCGGCTGCGAGAGCAGATCCCAGCGGACACGGTCGTCGTGAGCGAGAGTGGCATCCGCGATCAGGGCGATGTGAAGCGAATGGCAGAGATAGGCTGCGATGCCATTCTCGTGGGCGAGAGCTTCTGCAAACTACCCCAAGCGGAACGAGCCGCCAAGGTATGTGAATTTGTCAAAGCGGGAAAACCCTAACTGCAGTTCCTGTTCATTTGTAGCGGTTTGCCCGAATGGTAACAGCAAGGGGTCGATGAACTACTGGTGTTCAGGAACTTGAGAGAGAAGCAAAATCGATACAGTGTTGTTTGACCTAGACGGGACACTCGTCCAGCCTCTACATGTGCTGCTTCCCAAAAATCTAGATGAGTGGGGATATCCGCGGCCGGTGGAGGCTGTGAACCATGCCTTTCACGTCCAGATCGAATGGTTTTACGAGTACATGCAGGAGTTAGTCGCACAAGGCCGCGATGATCCCATGATCTGGTCCCGATACTACCGACGGATCGTCAAACACTTAGAAATCGAGGATGAAACCATCTACAGACGGATGCAAGAATTCTTTTCCACACCGCCGACACCGCCCCTCTTCGGCGATGTCAGGCCCACCTTGGCACGATTAGCGTCCGGACCCTGGCGTTTGGGAATCATCACCCAGCGCGGCCGTGGCGAGGCTACGCAGTTCCTATCCGATCACGGCCTCTTGGAGCTGTTCGCTGTAATCGTGGCTGGCGATGACGGACGTGGGCGCAAACCAGCAGCCGAGCCGTTTCAGCATGCTATGTCGGTGCTGGACACATCGCCCCACAAAACTGTCTTTATCGGCGACCGGATCGACGACGACTGCGCCGGGGCCCTATCCGCTGGTCTGCAACCATTTCTCATCGACCGCCGCCAGATCCACCGGCCCTCGCCTGATGGCCACTACATTTTGCTACGTTCTCTCGACCAACTGCTCAATTTTCTATAAATATCTGCGAGCCGATCCATGACCCGTGTAAAAATCTGTGGCATTACAAATTTCAAAGATGCTCTGTTGGCTGTTGATGCTGGCGCGGACTATTTGGGGTTCATCTTTTTCCCAAAGTCCCCCCGCTATATCTCACCAGCGCGGGCCGTGGGAATCATCGCACAGATGAGGGCTGCGCCTACCCGACAGCCCCAATTCATCGGCGTCTTCGTCAACGAACCCCTAGGACGGATAGAGCACATGATCCATCATGTGGGTCTGGACTACGCGCAATTGCACGGAGATGAACCGCCAGCCCTGCTCAAAGCACTCCAGAGACGCGGATTTAAGGCACTCAGGCCCACAAGTAGCTCCGAAGCCAAGATCGAGGCGGAATGGTATGCAGATCTGGCTCCAAACGACGGGCCCCAGCTTCTCATCGACGCCTACGATGCCAAAGAGTACGGCGGTACCGGCAAAAAGGCCGATTGGCAGGCCGCGGCCGGCCTAGGCCAGATCTACCCCCGCTTGATGCTGGCCGGCGGCTTGACGCCGCAGAATGTCGCCAGTGCTGTAGAAACCGTGCAACCTTGGGCGGTCGATGTGAGCAGCGGCGTTGAAATCGAACCTGGGCGCAAAGATGCGGACAAAGTGCATGCATTTGTTTACGCGGCCAAAGGAGAAGCATGGAACTATTAGGTGGCCCTCTTTTCGCAGTTGCCGGCGCGGGCGAATCCCACGGACCCGGCATGACGACGATCATTTTCGGTTGTCCACCGGGCCTACGTATTCGCCGGGAAGATATACAACAGTACCTAGAACGCCGGCGACCTGGAGGCAACCGGCACGGTACACCCCGCCAAGAAGCGGATAGAGTGATCTTGCTCTCTGGGATATACGCTGAAGGAGAGATCGACCGCCTCTTGTCCGGGCCGACCATCGCCGTTCACAGCGAAGAGGCCAGCTCCGAAACAGAAAGCTACGAAGAGGGCTACACTACCGGCGAACCTATCGCTGCCTTGGTGCTCTCCACCTCCAAACGCTCTCGTCACTACGCGCAGTTCGCCGGCCCCAGCGGCCAGGTCCGACCCGGCCATACAGACCTAGTGAAGTATCACAAATCCCAAGGCTTTGTGGATATCCGCGGCGGCGGACGCTCTAGCTACCGCTCCACAATCTCTGATGTCATCGGCGGCTCTATCGCCCGCATCTTTTTACAAGAACAGTTCAACACTGTTATTCTGTCGTCGATTTCACAGGTCGGCCCCCTCCAAACCGATTTAAGTCTGGCGCAACATTTCCAGAACATCATACAGAAACAGGAAACCCACACGATCTCGCCAGAAGCCATCGCCATGGTAGAGGCAAAGCTAGACGAAGCGGAAATCCGTTCTCTCGATCCAGAATTTGCCCAAGAAGCCGGACACCTGATCAAACGTACTCGCATCTTGGGGGATTCCTTGGGGGCAGCCGTGGAAGTGGTGGCGGTCAACCCGCCATCCCTCGTAGGTGAACCTCTTTACCAGAGCCTAAAGGTGCGGCTGATGGGCGCGCTCGGCGGCCTCAACGCAGCCCAATCCTGCGAAGTGGGAGATGGCGTGCAAGTGATCCCCCGGCAAGGCAGCGAGAACAATGACCCGATTCGCCGCAGTGGCTACCAAGCCAACAGCCACGGTGGCCTCATCGGCGGCATGACCACCGGCTCACCGCTGGTGTGTCGGGTCGGTTTCAAGCCCACTTCAACTATCCTGAAAACCCAACAATCGGTGCGTAAGAATCTGCAGGAGATCGACTTTGCCCTAGAGAAGGGCCGACACGACCCCTGCGTAGGCGTGCGAGCGGGGGTAACGCTGGAATCCCGTATGGCGATTGAACTGATGAACGCGGTCCTGCTGCACCAGACAAGCCGGGTGGATCCGGCAGATTTCAGGCTTTTCTAAGGTGAAGTACAGGAAGAATCTAAAATGCGGAGTAGACCCCGTGGAGAATTCACAGATTTCTGACACTGCTGATCCGTTGGCCAAGAACCGCAACCTAACGATTACCGGCTTTATGGGAACAGGCAAAACGACTGTTGGCCATATGCTGGCGGAACGACTCGGCCGCCAGTTCGTTGATATGGACGAATGCCTTGAGACGGAGTTGGGGAAGACGATTGCACAGGTCTTTGCCGATGAAGGCGAGGAGGTGTTCCGGCAGGCAGAAGCCCGCTTGTGTCAAGCACTCGCCCAGAAATCCGGGCTGGTGATCGCTACCGGCGGTGGTGCTCTGGTGAATACGGAGAACCGGCAAGCCCTGGCCGCCAGCGGGCCAATCATCTGCCTGACCGCCGGCATTGATACAATTTTGCAGCGGGTCGAGGCATTTGAAGACCGACCGCTGTTGCCGGGGGACCGGGACACGAAACGCGGAAACATTGAACAGCTACTGTTACGCCGTCGGGAGGCCTATGGGCAGATTCCTCTACATGTGCCAACGGACGGTATTGACCCGCCAACGGTTGTGGAACGGGTCGTGGAAATTCTAGCGGGCAATGACGAAATCCCCGACATCACTCGCATCTCTGTATCTTTGAATGGTCCGCCAGCAGAGGGCATCGGCGGGCAAATCAAACAGGCACAAGAACACTATCACATCTGCATCGGCGAGGGGATTCTGGCACATGCTGGCCGCCTACTGGCCAATCGCTCTCTGGCAAAAGGGAAAGCCGCTATCGTCTCCAACCCGGACATCGCTGCCCACTTCGCCCAGAGACTCAGCGAAAGTCTACAGCAAGAAGGCTATGAGCCGGTCATATGTACTGTACCGGAAGGGGAAGCCCACAAGACCCTCGCCAATATTCACAGCCTGTACGATCAGTTTCTGGCCGCGGGGTTGGACCGACATAGCCCTGTCATCAGCCTCGGTGGCGGTGTCATCGGTGATATGGCCGGCTTCGCGGCAGCTACCTATCTGCGGGGCGTGCCGTTTGTACAGATTCCTACATCGCTATTAGCGATGGTAGATGCATCGGTCGGCGGCAAGACAGGCGTGGACTTGGCCCAGGGCAAGAATCTGGTAGGGGCATTCAAGCAGCCGACTGTTGTGATCATCGACCCGACGGTCCTCTCCCAACTGCCAAGAGAGGAATTTCGGGCCGGCCTGGCCGAGATCGTCAAGCATGGCATTCTAGGGGCACCGGAGCTGTTCCGCCAATTGGAGGCGGAAGGGCCGACGAATCTGACCCGGCTGATCGCGGACGCGGTGTGGGTGAAGGTGGATGTGGTGATGGAGGACCCGTTTGAACAGGGCCGTCGCGCCACGCTCAATCTGGGCCATACATTCGGCCATGCCATTGAGCAGGTGAGTGGCTATCGACTGCGACACGGGGAGGCGGTAGCCATCGGCACTGTAGCCGCGACACGGATGGCAGTGGCCTTAGGCCGCTGCGCGCCGGAAACGGCAACTCGCATCGAAGCCTGCCTAGAAAGGTTGGGCCTACCCACATCCGCCAAAGGCCTCGATCTAGACGACGTATACCGCATGATGTTCCAAGACAAAAAGCGCAAAGGGAGGATGCTGCGGTTTATCATTCCGCAAGCGATTGGGGATGTGGTGATCATCAACGACCCAGGCGCGGAATTTGTGCGGAGGGCATTGGCATCCGTACTGGAGTAAATCCGGCGAGCTGTGGCTTTCCCTATCATCAAACCAAAATACGAGCTGACAATGGCAAACATCTCTGTAGTACACGGGCCGAATCTGAATCTGCTGGGCATGCGGGAGCGGTCGATTTACGGCAATGTGACTCTGGCAACGATCAACCGGGCATTGGTAGCCGCGGCCGGGGATGACAATGAAATCCAGACGTTCCAGAGCAATCACGAGGGCGCACTGATCGATGAGATGCAGCGCGCGCGGGAGTGGGCTGACGGTCTGCTGCTGAACCCCGGCGCGTTCACCCACTACTCCTACGCCATCCGGGATGCGGTGGCAGGGGTCGCCCTGCCAACAGTCGAGGTTCACCTGAGCAATATCCACAGCCGAGAGGAATTCCGCCATCGATCCGTGATCGCCCCTGTCTGCATCGGGCAGATCAGCGGTTTTGGCTGGCGCAGTTATCTGTTAGGCCTACAAGGGCTGCTGGCCTATTTGTGCGAAAATCAGGCCGCTTGAGTTCACCGATCTGCCATGTCCGTGCTATACTGTCTGGCTGACATATCAAATTGGACTTGCTCACGTCTCAGAGGTGGTCCAGATTCACCTCTTCTGATCAACTGAGCTGTTTTCACTACACCTCCAGATGTTCCGATTTCGCTGGCAACTCCTCTGGACGCTCTTGACAATGTGCATACTGGTTGTGCTGACCAGGGCTAGTGCTCCCCCCATGGCCATGCGACCATCGCCTACTGCTCACGTAGCGCACACTGCCGAAGAGCGCGGAGGGACACTCACTTCGGCACCCACCCCTACCCAGCCGCCCGCTACGCCGACTCCCACCACAATGCCGACACCAACACGGATACCGACGGGAACGGTCGTTCTGTGGCACAGTTGGACAGGACAGGATAGCGATGCACTGCTCGAAATTCTGACCAGCTTCCACCAGCAACAACCAAAAATTCGGGTCGAAACGCTCTTTGTAGCCTACGGCGACCTACCCGATGCCTACGCAAGTGCAGTACGTGCCGGCAGTGGTCCGGATCTGATGTTGGCACCCAACTGGTGGCTACCGGATCTGGTGGCGGTGGATGTCCTGCTACCCCTGGAGAACAAGATCTCCAAGGAGGAGCGCATGCAATTCATCCCGGCAGCCATTGAAAATCTTTCCCTTGAGGGGATGCTGTACGGCCTGCCAACAAATTACGAATTGGTGGCACTGTACTACAATAAGCGGCTGTTACCTGAGGCGAATCTGCCGCGCACGACAGAGGATTTCATCGATCTGGCCCTAGCATCCCCTTCCCAAGGGGTCGGTATCTACACGAATTTTTACCACATCTTCTGGGGCATCCCGGCCTACGGCAGTACGCTTTTTGATGACGATGGCCGAGTGATTATAGAACAGACAGCGGGGACAGCGAATTTTCTCGGCTGGCTGCTGCGAGCCAAAAACACACCCGGTATTTTCGTCGATCTGGACTATGGAATGCTCATCGACCGCTTTAAGAAAGAAGAGTACGCCTTTTTCATTGACGGACCATGGAGTGCCGGGGAGTTGTGGGAGGTATTTGGCCAAGATTTAGGTGTATCCTCGCTGCCGGCCGGACCTGTAGGGCCAGCCCGACCGTGGTTAAGTACTGATGGCGTCTTTCTGAACCCGACGATCACTGCCCAGCAGCAGGAACTGGCCCTGCTCATGGCCCGACATCTGACAAATGCCGAAAGTGCTTCACACCTGGCCCAGATCGCGGGCCGCCTGCCCGCGCATGTGGCTGCGAACCCCGGCAGCAACCCATTGGTGGCCGGGTTTATGGCACAAGGTGCTAGCGCGATTCCTGAACCCCACCGCCGAGAGATAAACGAAGTGTGGGGCTATGCCGGGGATATGATTGGAAAGGTGCTCAGCGGCGACGCGACGCCGGAGGAGGCTGTATTGGAAGCGGCGACCCTGATAAATGAAGCGAATGGAAAGTAGCCAATCAATGGCCAGAGAACAGCAGAGCGTGGAGAAGAATGAATACCGAAGAATGAATACCCTAGATGACGGCTTTGACAAGAGCCACAGCGTACCGCTGCCGCGCTTTAATCTGGCGACCATGTCCGGCGTGCATCTAGGCAGTCGTACACAACAGTTTTACAGAATTCATCTGCATGAAAAAGATGACACAATCCGCTGGGGAGTGTTGTTTCAGGATGAAAAGGGCAATGAGGCCTTACATCGTTTCATAGAAGTGGACGGGGCGATCACCATACAAGCGGAACCGTTTTGGACGAGTACAGGGGCTGACATCCTTGCTTCCGGGCTTTCCGTACGTACCTGCGGCACATGTACATTCTGGACAGCCCAGCGTTCGAGCGCACGCTCCGATACTCCCGAACGAGTAAACGAGGCAGCAATCCCGCCCAGAGTAGGAAGCTGCCTAGTCCGCCGCGCAGGGCAAGCCATCCAGACCGCAGACAGACAAGGTACGCAGGCAGCAGCACTGCTATACCAGACAGCCCTGGGCCTTGATTGTACCCACTGGCAGCGGCGGACGGACGAAGATATAAGAGCAGCCGAGAAAGAAATGCCAATCGCAGACGAAGAAGGAAGGCCAAAGGCACCAAGGACATGGTGGGGCCGCTTGATTGATGGTGTTCGAGCCAGGCCCGGCAGGATGGCGGCCAACCAGCCACCTACTGTGCAGGAACACAGCGGTGTGGGCGCGGGCACAGAATCCTGTCTGATCTGCCATGGGCGCATGGCAAACCTGGGGGCCCTGAGTGTTTCATCTGCCGAAGGGGACAAACAGACATTCAGTCTGTGGCGCTGCCGAGTGTGTCTGACGCTGTTTCTGAATGACTGGACAGACCGCTGGGAGCGGCTGGATACCCTAGACACAGAAGAACGCTACTACCGCTTGTCGCCGGCCGAGGCCTCTCATTTTTTGCAGATCAGCCAACAGGTGGCAGGCGGCACACACCCGGCCCCACAACAACAGCAGATTGTGGCACTTTTACAGGGCCTGAAGCCCCTAAGCCATCAGGTGCGGCAGGGAAGGTAGATTCATCATGTCGCCTCATCTTTCTTTGGAGATCCGCCCGCAGGAAATTGTGGCAGGAGTCTATGACCGATTGCCATTCCCCAACATTGGGCCCCTACAGGAACTCGCCTTTGATTTGGGGATCACGGCTCTGAACGGCACCTTACAGCTACGCGGGGTGGTGATTCAGGGGTACAGTGGGCATCAACTTCTGTTCGAGCAACGCTGGTCCGCACGAATTATCAGCCAACGCACAGGCGAGACGGATTTAACGATTGAAGCTGATACAGGCCTGGCGATACGCAGCCTGCATTTTCTGCTGCACGGATACGAACAACTCTCCCATGTTCAGATTACCGCCGTCGCCGATGCCCTGAACGGCGAGGGACCCATACAGGCCGTCTGTCAGGCAGCGGTCGTCTATCACGAACAGCAGACAGATTATTACTTCCCGCTGGCCGGGGCCTGGTGGGCGATTCAGGCCGGGGACTGGAGCGATTTTCACAAATCAGAGGTATACAGCCAGCCCTTTGCCGTAGATTTCGTTAAGTTAGGGCCAGAAGGACGCACATTTCAGGGCGATGGACGCGCCCTTTCGGATCATTACAGTTGGCAGCAGCCTGTGTATGCAGCCGCCGGTGGCAAAGTCGCTTACATCTGCTTCGATATGCCGGATATGGCTCCCGCAGCGATTCCAGACCAAACGATCATGCGTGGGGATATGCGACGGCTGCTGGGCAATGCAGTGGCCATCAGCCATGCCAATGGAGAGTTCAGCTACTACGCGCACCTCCAACAGGCCAGCCTGCAGGTGAATGAAGGCGAAATGATCCGGCGAGGGACCCTGTTAGGACGGATAGGCAACAGTGGCAATTCGCCAGGGCCACATCTACACTTTCATGTAATGAACGGGCCAAACCTGTTTATCGACCAAGGAGTACCGGTCAAATTCAGCCATTTTCAGGCCGGCGGCCAGTACTTTGCCGAACCCATGACCATACCTACCCGTATGATCGTCATTGGACCAGAACGAGAATAAAACACTCCATGTCAACAACTAGATTGTGCTCAGGCCTCAAAAGCGCGCTGGTGTCATGATCACAACAGACAACAGCAGAAATAGACGGGATGAGATCTACTCTCAACTTGATGACGAACAGTTCAAGATGTTGGTCGAAACTGTTGAGGAGGAGAAGATAGTCGGGCTGGTCCTATGGGAGGAATCCATCGCCGATGAAGAGAAGGAAAAGCCGGCCCTGGAAGCCCGTGCCCTGTTCGATCTGGACCTGTACTTGGAGAACAATCTGTTCTTGGAGTTGTATGGAACGTTTATTTTCCCTGATCCCGATAACGATCCCTTGCATGGATGGCAACAGACTGGTAAAATACTACAAACTCTGATCACAAATGGAGTTTGGTTGGACGAAATCGCGGCCACAGAAGAGGATGAACTGATCCTGATTCTAAGCCAGAACCACAAGCCGCAACTGTATATGAATGTGGGCGGCTGGTCGATTGAGGAGTGGGAAACCCTGCCTAGCGAGCAGTAGCCTTGGCCCTAGCAGAAACAGACAGTAGATCCAATCACGGAGTTCAATAAAACACAGTTACGATCTACTTTTTACCCGGTAGAGGAGGTTTGGAGATGACAATTTTGACTGCCATGAATATCACCCAAGACAACCGCTGGAAAGCTCCACTGTATACGGGGCTGGCTACCGCGCTGGTCACCCTCATCATGGTTTTGCTGATACAGGTACCGGTCCTGTCGGTTTTGCTAGGTATCCTGATCGGTGCAGCACCGCTAGTGGGCTACGATTTGGCCAGGGGCACGTTCGGTGCCAACTGGCGACCGGTCATTACCGGCCTGATCGGCAATATTCTTTTTGTCGTCGGTCTTTTTCTGCCGGCAGCCTTTGCTTGGACAGTTCCTGTCTTTATCCTGAGCATCCTTTCGATGATCCTGTGGCCGATTATCGTTGGGGCCCTGAACCAAAATCAGTCGATAGGCAAACTGCTGCTAGCCAGCCTAGGCGGCTTGATTCTTGGCCTTATCGTGGTGATCGCGGTGATCGTTCCGCTTTTCGGGCAGAATGCGTATAGCTGGCCCGGTATCGCGGTTGTTATCATCTGGGCCGTGTGGGGTATCTTGGTTGGCACGGCCCTGCGTGCCTCGCCCCAATAGCCAACAGTCGGCTGCGCTACAAATGAGAAGGAAAACACAATGGGCGCGTTGTAACACGGGCTGCGTCGATTGTGTATGGGTCATGCGCGGGATGTCTAGCTGCTCCCTGCAGCCCCCTTCTTGACAAACGAACTTCGCTCATGTATCGGGATGCGACAACCCTTGAGGATATCTACCGACTGGCTTTGCCAAAAGGGTCGCAGATTCTATTTGGTGAAGAACTGTTGGGTCGTTTCGTCAGTTGGGCCTGTTGTCTGCGCCCCAGCCCGCCCGCCTTTCCCAATCTCGCCGGCGAAGAGTTGGCCCTGATCGATATGGAAGACCTGCGCCAACTGGACCCACAAATGCGCCTAGGCCGGGTCGTGAACAGTCTGCGCCATGCACACGTCGCAGCGATTGGCGTGCTAGGCGATGTGCCGGGAAACACCATCACAGCCGCAGAGGAGAATCAGCTTCCTCTGATCGCGCTGGCCGACTCCGAGTCCCTCTTGAGCGTCGAACGGACGGTTATCCGTTTGATCGTTGACCGGGGCGGCTACCTTGCGACCAAAGCAGCGGATCTGCAGCGGGAACTGATGCAGATCGAACTGGATGGCGGCGGCCTTACGGCGGTAGCAAGCCGTCTGGCCCAGTTCTCCGAACGGCCGGTACTTTTTTTGAAGGATGAGGGCACGCCCATGGCCGCCGCTGGTCTGGAAGAATTGAACGAGCACCACCAGCAGCGTGTCCTCGCATCTCTGCCCAATCACACGACTTTGCGTAGTTGGCTCGCCGCCGAATCCGGCACACAACCCATTGAAACCACAGAATTGACAGGCATCATCCATATGGATGCCAAGCAGAAGTTTTGTCAGACGGTGGTCAGCCCGGTGATCGTGGGCGAACGCGTCAAAGGGTACTGTCTTCTCCTGCGCCCAGGCCCGAACCGATCAGAAGAAATCTCAACAGTGGAAAGGTTGGCGGTATTACAGGGGGCCGGGGCGGCCGCCCTGGCCTGGAGCCGGGAGCATGCGGTCGGAGCTGTCGCGGAAAAGATGCGAGCTGCTTTTCTAGATGAGTTGTTGGCAACAGAAATCGCCGACGAAGATGCGTGGATTCAGCGCGGTCACTCCCTAGGATTCGACCTGACTCTGCCCCACACAGCTTGGCTGCTCACGGTTGAGGGTATCCAAGATTGGCCCACTGTGCTCCGGCACTATCTGGCGGCCCGAAAAGAATTGATTTTGCTCTCTGTCCGTTCTGAAGCAGCCCTGCTTTTTTGGCCTTCCGACAATCCTAAGAGCGGACGCGCCTTCAAAGCGATTGCACATAGCCTCATTGAACATTTCTCCTCTTCATTTCCAAAAGCATCACTGGTGATTGGCATCGGCAGACCCAGTGCATCCGTGCGCGAATGGTTACAGAGCTTGGAACAGGCGCGGGAGAGCTGGCGAGTGGGGAACTCCTGGCAGGCATCTCCGGTGACATATTTCGGAGATTTGGGGCTGTATCAGCTCCTGAGCGGGCTAGGCGGAAACCAAGAAGCAGCCCGCTTTTTCCGTAAAACGATTGAGCCTTTGATTCAGCACGACGCAGACCGCAATGCAGAACTGGTTGAAACCCTCAAAGCATTTTTTATCTGCCATGGAAACCTGAGTCAGACCGCGACGTTTCTACATATTCACCGCAATACACTGACCTACCGGCTAGAGCGTATCTCCAGCATCACCCGGCTGGACCTGAACGACCCAGAGGCCCGTTTTTCTCTCCAACTCGGGCTCAAACTGCGCCCAGTTATGAAAAATCGGAGACGATAAAGACCGGCTTCTCAGCCCAAGATTGATTACGAACCACTTCTATGCTCCAGCTCAAAGCGACACACAAGGTTATTAGAGAGTACTTCGCGGAGTTGACCAAGCTGGGCCAGTTAGACTTGGTGCATGAAGGCGCGGTCGCGCCGGCCTTTGCCAATATCCTGCGTGCAGGCGCGCAACCTTTCGGCTGGACATTGGCAGAGCAGTACACGCGCAAGCTGGCCGATGGCCGCAGCATTCGCATTGATGGCGCATTGTTGGACGACTTCCACCTGGCCCATGGCTATTGGGAAGCGAAAGATAGCGATGATGACTTGGATGTGGAGATCCGCAAGAAGCTGGCCGTGGGTTACCCCCAGGACAATATCCTCTTCCAGGCCCCGCAGCGCATGGTGGTTATCCAGCAGGGGCAGCGGGTATGGGACAGCCCCATCGCTGCGCCGGACCTGCTGATTGAGGGCCTGCGGGCCTTCTGCACCTATCAGCCACCGGCCTATGCAGGCTGGCAGCAGGCAGTGGAGGAGTTCAAGACAGTTGTGCCGGCCCTGGCCGAGTCCCTGCTGACTTTAATCGCAGGGGAGCGGCAGAACAACCGGGCCTTTCGGCAGGCGTTCGCCCGCTTCGCCGCGCTGTGCCAAGATGCCATCAACCCCAACATCTCTGATGAGGCCGTAGAGGAGATGCTGATCCAGCACCTGTTGACAGAACGCATCTTCCGGCGGGTGTTCGACAACCCGGACTTCACCCGCCGCAATGTCATCGCCAACGAGATCGAGCAGGTGGTCGACGTGCTCACCGCCCAGTCCCTTAGCCGCCGAGCCTTCTTCCAGCCCCTAGATCGCTTCTACCGGGCCGTCGAAACCACAGCCGCCACTATCACGGACTTTTCAGAGAAGCAGAGCTTCCTCAACACTGTCTACGAAAATTTCTTCCAAGGCTTTTCCGTCAAAGTGGCCGACACCCATGGCATCGTCTACACACCGCAGCCCATTGTGGAGTTTATGGTGCGCTCCGTGGAAGCTATCCTCAACCAGGAGTTCAGTCGTTCTTTAGCCGATGCCGGCGTGCATGTATTGGACCCCTTTGTGGGCACGGGTAATTTCATGCTGCGGGTCATGCGCCATCTGCAGGAACTGGGCAAACTCTCAAGTCTGCGTCATAAGTATAAGGCGGAACTGCACTGCAATGAGGTGATGCTGCTGCCCTACTACATCGCGGCCATGAACATTGAGCATGAATACCATGAGCTGACAGGGCAGTACGCACCCTTTGAGGGCATCTGTCTGGTGGATACCTTTGAGCTGGCCGAGGACAGCCAACTCAGCTTGTTTGTCCAAGAGAACACACAGCGCGTGGAGCACCAGAAGGATCAGGATATCACGGTCATCATCGGCAACCCGCCTTACAATGTGGGCCAGGTCAATGAGAACGACAACAACAAGAACCGCACCTATGCCACCATGGACAAGCGGGTTCGGGAGACCTATTCACAGGACTCAAACGCGACCAATAAAAATGCTTTGTCTGACCCATACGTAAAGGCTATACGCTGGGCAGCAGACCGCATAGGCGAGGAAGGGGTTGTGGCCTTTGTAACCAACAATGGATTTCTTGATGGGGTGGCGTTCGATGGCATGCGGAAACATCTCGCAGAGGATTTCGACACCATCTACATTCTGGATCTGGCTGGGAACGTGCGTAAGAACCCGAAACTCTCTGGGACAACACACAATGTCTTTGGCATTCAAGTGGGCGTGAGCATCAATTTTTGTGTCAAGCGGTGCGACAAGGCAACCAATCAAACGGAAATCTTCTACGCACGTGTTGATGAGTGGTGGCGCAAGGAAGAGAAGTACGGCTATCTTGATGCAAAGGAACAGTACCGCAATATCGAATGGAAAGCGATACGACCGGACAAGCGATATACATGGCTCACAGAGGGATTCCATGCTGAATTTGAGACCTTTATCCCCTTGGGGAGCAAGGAAGCAAAGGCAGGGAAAGGCGAGGCGGTAGATGTATTATTTAAGAGTTATAGTCGTGGTATCAACACAGCCCGTGATGCGTGGGCTTATAATTTCAACCGCAACGCGCTCACGGAGAACATAAGGCGGATGGTCGGCTTCTACAATGAGCAGGTATTCAAGTGGAATCAACGGGAGGATCAGGGGGAGAATGTTGATGAGTTTGTGGTGTATAATGACCAGAAAATTAAGTGGAGCGAAACACTGAAACGAAATTTGCAAAGAGGGAAAATCGCTAATTTTTCGCACGAAAAGGTAAGGACTTCTCTCTATCGCCCCTTTACGAAGGCGCACCTGTACTTTAATAGAATGATGACCGAAAGAGTCTACGTCTTCCCGTCCATCTTCCCCACCCCGGAGACCGAAGAAGAGAATCGGGCGATCTGCCTCACAGCAATTGGCAATAACAAGCCGTTCCATTGCCTGATGACACAGCAGATACCAGATTTTCATCTTACTGGCGATTCCCAATGTTTCCCCTTCTACCTCTACGCCGAGGACGGCAGCAACCGCCGCGAGAACATCACAGATTGGGCATTGGCACAGTTTCGCAGGCAGTATCAAGATGAATCCATCAACAAATGGGATATCTTCCATTACGTCTACGGCCTACTCCATCATCCACAATACAGAGAGCGGTATCAGGCCAACCTCAAGCGGGACCTGCCACACATCCCCTTTGCCCCACAGTCGTCCGACTTCCGGGCCTTTGCCACAGCCGGCGCACGTCTGGCAGACATCCATGTAAACTATGAACAGATGCCCGCCTATCCGCTCACCATGGTAGAGACGCCCGGCCAACTCCCCACTTGGCGCGTGGAAAAGATGCGGCTATCCAAGGACAAACAGTCGGTCCGTTACAATGACTTCTTAACGTTGGAGGGGATCCCAGCGAAGGCTTTCGACTATCGGCTGGGGAACCGGTCGGCCTTGGAATGGGTCCTTGACCAGTACCGGGTCAAGGTAGACAAACGCAGCCGCATTGTCAATGACCCCAACCGCGAAAATGATCAGTACATCATCGACCTGCTTCAGAAGGTCATCGCCGTGAGTGTGGAGACTGTCGAGATTGTGGAAGGGTTGCCGGGTCGGTTTACCCACTGCCTATAGGCCACTGGGTTTCCACAAGAGACGGGCGGCGTGAAGCCAAGCGCGTGGGCGGCCAGGGCCCAGTACCCTTGGTGGGCTTTTAGGCTGCAACGCGTGAAAATTGGTACTTGAATTTTTTTCATTGTGTGTTACTATCTAATAATAATACGCTAATCAAGAGAAAACCTCTTGATTCAACCCACCCGAAAGGAGTTTTGACTTATGGCAGAGAAGCAATACCAGCGTACCAGGTACGGATATAATATACACTGGTAAACGACAGGATACAAGAGAATAGAGCAGGATGTATTAGCTATCATCGACCGCATGACTAAGGCCGCCCATAACGCACCAGAGATAGCCGATGAACTGAACAGGCGTGGCTATCTCACGCGGGCGGGCACTGAATGGACCGGCACCAACATCAGGGCCTTGTGGCACCGGCGCGGGCGACCTGCACCAGAGAAAGAATCTGTTCAGCCCGTTTCGCGCTTCTGATTCTGAACAGATAGACTAAGTAAGGGTGGGTTATGTCTGTAGAGACAAGAGAGTGGGCCACGCGGGAATCTGTACACGAGTTAGCGGTTGACCTGGCGCGGCTTGAAACGAAAGTCGGCGAGTCTGATAAGCGGCTGGCCACCAAAGAAGACCTGGCGGCTGTACGTGAAGACGTGGCGGTTGTACGTTCTGATATACGGGTGTTGCGTATCCTGATTATAGTGGGCTGGGTAGTGTCGGGATTGACCCTGGTTATACCCGATGATGTAAACCTGGTTACCCTGCTGCGCTTGTTATCAGGCGGTTGATTTTCAAGAGATTTTCCCTCTTCTGAAAAGTTCTATCATTTGCACAATAGCGCGTGGCCACATTGAGCCACGCGCTTGCTGTATCCAGCCGTAAAGCATCAAAAACACAGTCACTATGTACAATTGCACAGCCACAAACGCTGCCATTGATAATGCGATGGCGAGTGCGATGGGCCGGTGTTTCATCTTCTGTTCCTTCTTAGTGATGGTTGTTGCGCTGGATGAATCGGGCTGCGGATCGGGCTGTCTAATTGCGCGCGCACATGTGTGCGCGCATGCGGTGGAGACGCTTGCCGTGCCTGGTAAATTTTGGTGTTCTTCCTTACCTACCAGCCAGCCCTCAGCCCAACCAACGAAAAACAAGGTCTGCGACGAGGGCAATGGCTGCAGTTCCTACGACACTCATTATGCCTATTATCCAACGCAGTGATGTCTTGACACTGGCTAAATCTACTTTCACAGAGCCTATAGCCTTCTCTACGTCTTCTTTCGTAGCCAACTGCTCGCCGACCCGAACTTCCAGCAGTGAGATCCGTTCTCTATCCTGCGCCTGGGCATCCGTCAAGGCCTGTACCCTTTCCCTATCTTGCGCCACCTCTTCACGCGTGGCCCACTGCTGTGTGCCTGTATCTACAGCCATAATCCCCCCTTTATCCCTGTTCAGAAGCTCTGCGCCGGTGCCGGTGCAACAGGTTGCGAATGTAGCCACCCTGCCACTCCGTGTTGTTCCTGGTACGATACCCTAAATCATTCAACAGGTCGGCTATCTGTACAGAGTTATGCCCTGCCTTCGTTTCCCTGTCTATCAATCCTAGGATTTCCTGCTCGGTAGGGTCTTTCTGAATCTCACCAGCCACAAGCCGGTAGCCATAACGAATCAACTTTCTACCCTTGCCTTGTGGATTGCTTGACTGTTCCTTAACTGGGTGGCCAGCCGCCTACCCGCCGCCGACCAGCCGCAGAAACTGCACCAGGGCAGCCACGAGGAGGGCAATGACTGCAGTGGTCCCAATTCCTAGCAACCATTTGATCCAACGCATATCAGATTTGACGTCTGTTAGCTCTATTTGCACAGACTTAATATCAGACTGCACAGACTTAATATCAAACTGCACAGACTTAATATCAGACTGCACAGACTTAATATCAGACTGCACAGACTTAATATCAGACTGCACAGACTTAATATCAGACTGCACAGAGTCTATAGCCTTCTCTACGCCTGCCTGCGTAGCACTATGCCTATCTATAGAGCGTACAGAGTTTTCAATCTTTTCATCCAGCCGCGAGAGCTTTTCCCTATCCTGCACCTGGGCAACCGTCAAGGCCTGTACCTTTTCCCTATCCTGCGCCACCTCTTCACGCGTGGCCCACTGCGTATCTACAGCCATAATCCCCCCTTATCCCTGTTCAGAAGCTCTGCGCCGGTGCCGGTGCAACAGGTTGCGAATGTAGCCACCCTGCCACTCCGTGTTGTTCCTGGTACGATACCCTAAATCATTCAACAGGTCGGCTATCTGTACAGAGTTACGCCCTGCCTTCGTTTCCCTGTCTATCAATCCTAGGATTTCCTGCTCGGTAGGGTCTTTCTGAATCTCACCAGCCACAAGCCGGTAGCCATAACGAATCAACTTTCTACCCTTGCCTTGTGGATTGCTTGACTGTTCCTTAACTGGGTGGCCAGCCGCCTACCCGCCGCCGACCAGCCGCAGAAACTGCACCAGGGCAGCCACGAGGAGGGCAATGACAGTAGAAAAGCCGATAGACAGCAGCCACGTTATCCAGCGCAGAGATGCCTTGACGCCTGCTTGTTCTATTTGCACAGACTTAATATCAGACTGCACAGACTTAATATCAGACTGCACAGACTTAATATCAGACTGCACAGAGTCTATAGCCTTCTCTACGTCTTCTTTCGTAGCACTATGCCTATCTATAGAGCGTACAGAGTTTTCAATCTTTTCATCCAGCCGCGAGAGCTTGTCCCTATCCTGCGCCTGGGCAGCTGTCAAGGCCTGTACCCGTTCCCTATCCTGCGCCACCTCTTCACGCGTGGCCCACTGCCTATCTATAGAGCGTACAGAGTTTTCAATCTTTTCATCCAGCCGCGAGAGCTTTTCCCTATCCTGCACCTGGGCAGCCGTCAAGGCCTGTATCTTTTCCCTATCCTGCGCCACCTCTTCACGCGTGGCCCACTGCGTATCTACAGACATAATCCCCCCCCCTTTATCCCTGTTCAGAAGCTCTGCGCCGGTGCCGGTGCAACAGGTTGCGAATGTAGCCACCCTGCCACTCCGTGTTGTTCCTGGTACGATACCCTAAATCATTCAACAGGTCGGCTATCTGTACAGAGTTACGCCCTGCCTTCGTTTCCCTGTCTATCAATCCTAGGATTTCCTGCTCGGTAGGGTCTTTCTGAATCTCATCAGCCACAAGCCGGTAGCCATAACGAATCAACTTTCTACCCTTGCCTTGTGGCCACTGTTCTGCTTGCTTCTCTTCAGTCGCCATAGTCTATCTCCACTGAATCACAGCCGGCCAAAACTTCACGAATCGCCCTGGCCTCTTCCCTGTCCATACTCAACCCCCACTTCCTCTTGACATCCCGGACCGTGGCCCTATCCTCTACAGGCCTGGCGCACAGCCCTGAATCGTGCGCTTCACTGCGCGCCACTATGTGCTCAATATCAGTCTCTCTTGTGGATTCAAAGTAACGCCCACTGTACGGTTCATAGATACGGCCACCCTGCTGCGCCACAATGGCCGCCTCTAGAGATTGGCTATACCGGTAGTCATCGCTATCGTATTCAGAACAGCGCACCTCTTCAGAGATACGAACGCCGGCCAGGGCATCAACACCCCCCCGATGAATGGCAAGAACAGGGTAAAGAGGATCAGCGTCCCGGAAATCAAACTCATTGGCAGTTCCTTTCGGTTGGTGTTGGCAATCAAGAGACTTTCTCTTGATTTTGGAAAGTGTACTTATATATAGACACGAATTGATAAAGAAGTCAAGGGGCAGTATGTACGGATTCACAATCCTTTTTGCGATTGCAAGGCCGGGTATAAGAAGCCGTCTAGTTATGCAATCTGTACAGATTGGCTACCCTATCGCTTCATTCCTTTGGTCGGCTTATTGTGTCACGCCTAGTGTTTCACAGGGGGGTATGGCTATGCTATGTCCTCATCTGGTCTACTGCCAGACGGTGCGGGAGGAGTTGTCAAGTGTCAAGTACGATACGCTTTGGTTAAAGCGGTTGTTCTGGGTTGGGGTTGTGGCTGTTCTGATTCCTCTGTTCCGTGATTTGTTGGGGTTTCTGCCATAGGCAGCAGTTCGGACAAAAAAGGGGTGTGCTTATGGCAGATGTGTTGTATAGCGAGAAAGTCACTGTCTATAGGCCACTGGGTTTAGAGATTTTACGCCACCGCCTTTGCCGGCTGCGAACTCATTTCAGCGGACACAGAGATGGTATCGCACTTCAGGCGGACCCTCCCGCCTGCTTGTGGCTGCCGGCCGCGAGCTCCTGGGCCAGGGCTCGCACAGCGGCGATGCTGTTCGCGGCCGCGGCTGCCTTCACCAGCGCAGAGCCAACAATGACACCCTCGGCTATCTCCGCCACCTTTGCAGCCTGTGGGCCACTGCTGATGCCAAAACCGACAGCCAGAGGTAGATCTGTATGATGGCGCACCCGTTTGACAAATCCCAACAGATCCGCTGGCAGTTCCTCACGAGCACCAGTAATACCGGTCACACTGACGAGATAAATGAAGCCGCTGGCGTGCCGGGCCACGGTTTTTATCCGTTCTTCAGTACTGGTGGGGGCAAGCAGATAGATTGTGGCCAGCCCCGCTTTGCGGCAAGCAGGTTCGAGCAGTTCCGATTCGCCCGGCGGTAGATCGGGGACGATCAGCCCATCCATGCCAGCCTCGGCCGCATCCGCAACAAAACGTTCTTCACCGTAGGCCAGAATCGGATTGTAGTAGCTCATAGCACAGAAGGGCTTGCTCACACCTTGGGCCCGTAGCTCACGTACCATTTGTAGACAATCGGCGACGGTCGTACCGCCGACGAGAGCCGCGTACGTAGCGGACTGAATCGTCGGCCCATCAGCCAGGGGATCGCTATGGGGAATGCCGATCTCAAAAAGATCCGCGCCGGATTCCGCCAGGGCAGCGATCACCTCCAGCGATGTCTGACGACTCGGATAGCCCATGGCATGATAGGGCATAAACGCAGCCCTTCCCGACCGCTTCAGATCCCGCAAAACCTGTTGGATGCGTTCGACTCCATTCATTTTCTATTCTCCACCAATCGTCTTCATTGCCGTGCCCAAATCCTTGTCACCCCGTCCGCTAAGATTGACGAGAATGATCTGATCTTGCGCCATCTGTGGGGCCAGTTCCAGCACGTAACCGATGGCGTGAGCACTTTCCAAAGCAGGGATGATCCCTTCTAGCTGGCATAGAGCTTTGAACCCCTCCAGAGCCTGGATGTCTGTACAATAGGTATATTCGGAACGACCTACATCCCGCAGCCAGGCGTGCTCCGGCCCAACGCTCGCGTAATCTAGGCCAGCGGAAATTGAGTGGGTGAGGGCGATCTGCCCATCATTGTCCTGCAGGACATAGCTCTTGGTGCCCTGTAGGACCCCGAGACGGCCTAGGTTTGGATCAGCGAAACGGGCGGCGTGTTTGCCGCTTTCAATGCCGTAGCCGCCGGCCTCCACACCCACAAGGCGAACACTTTCCTCCTCCAAGAAGGGATGGAAAATACCGATAGCATTGCTGCCACCACCCACACAGGCTACGATTACATCAGGCAAGCGTCCGGGGCCGCCTTGGGTCGTGTCTTGCATCTGGGTGTGGGCTTCGCGGCCAATAACCGACTGGAAGTCCCGCACCATAGCCGGGTAGGGGTGGGGCCCGAGGGCACTGCCCAGCAGATAGTGGGTCGTTTCCACATGCGTGACCCAATCGCGGATCGCCTCGTTGATGGCATCTTTTAGGGTCTGGGAGCCACTGTCCACCGCCCGCACTTCTGTGCCCAGCAACTGCATCCGGAAAACATTTGGTTTCTGACGTTCCATATCAACAATGCCCATATAGACAATACATTCGATGCCTAATAGCGCAGATGCGGTGGCCGTGGCGACGCCATGCTGGCCGGCCCCAGTTTCCGCTACGATACGTTCTTTGCCCATTTTGCGCTTCATCAAGAGGGCTTGGCCTAGGGCATTGTTGATTTTGTGCGCGCCAGAGTGGGCCAGATCTTCGCGTTTCAGGTAGATTTGCGCGCCGCCCAGATGCTCGCTCAAGCGTTGAGCATAGGTGAGCGGAGTCGGACGGCCTATATAAGTATGCTGTAAGTGGGCCAATTCCGCCATAAATTCTTGATCATTGCGGGCCTGTAGGTATGCTTCTTCTAGCTCATCCAGCGCGGGCATGAGCGTCTCCGGCACATATTTGCCGCCGTACGGCCCGAAACGACCTGTTTCGTCCGGGAGCGCGCCATAGTTGACAGATGTTCGTGTAGTAGCGAGGGTCATTGGTTCCTCAAATTGAAATGGTGAAAGGTTGCTCATGTACGGTCGAAGAGAATATTGGCGGCCTGCTGCATGATATCTAGGGGCGCGGTTTCGCCGGTCCACGTTTCCCAAGCGATGGCCCCTTGATAGACGAGCATGCCTAGGCCGCCTATGACCATAGCACCATCTGTGGAGGCAAGCTGTAACAGCCGGGTCACCGCTGGGGTGTAGACCAGGTCATAGACGACCTGATCCTCCCGAAACTCCACATTCTCCTCCCAAGGCAAGCCTTCGACATGGGGGTCCATCCCCAAAGAGGTGCAGTTGATGATCAGATCAGCCGTCTGCGCGCTGGCCCTTACATCATCAGGGAATGAAGTGCCGCGAATGCAGATCTCTGGGAAGTAAGATTGCATTGTTGCGGCCAGATCTACGGCCTTGGCAAGCGTACGGTTGAGTATGGTAACTGAATGGGCACCAGCTGCGGCCAGCCCATAAACGATTGCCCTAGATGAGCCGCCGGCCCCAATAACAGCCACCTGTTTGCCAGCAGGGTCTACTGCATGCGCCTGCAGATCAGCGATGAAACCGGCCGCATCGGTATTGTCGCCGCTGAGCTGGCCATCCTCATCAACGACGATTGTATTGACCGCACCAATCGCCGCGGCTGCCGGAGTCCAGTGGTCCAGATGAGGCATGACGGCCTGTTTGTAGGGGACCGTCACATTGGTCCCCCGTAAGCCGAGGGCTGCCAGGCCAGCGACAGCCTCTTTGACCCGCCCCGGCGGGACCGGAAAGGCCACATAGCGCCAGTTCATCCGCCGGGCAACAAAGGCTGCATTGTGCATCTGTGGGCTGATCGAATGGCCTACGGGCCAGCCCAGCAGGCCGACAAGTGTCGTGCTGCCGCTAATGTCCGTGGGGCGGATTGTTCGGTCCATTATTTCTCTGGCCGCTCCCTCTCTTGTACGTTCACACCTAAGGCTTGCAAAGTCGCCTCAAAACCGGGGAAACTGTCCGCGGTTACATGTGCATTGTAGATCGTGGTCTCGCCTTTGGCAATCAAGCTGGCTACTGCTAGGGCCATGGCCAGCCGGTGGTCCCCATGGCTGTCAACGTCTGCGCCGTGAAGTTGCGTTGGCCCATCCACCATGAAACCGTCTGGGGTCTCTTGGATCTTGGCCCCCATTTTTTGCAGTTCAACGACGGTCGTGGCTATGCGGTCCGTCTCTTTTACACGCAGTTCTTGGGCATCACGCACAATCGTGCGGCCTTCCGCTTGGGTGGCGGCCACAGCCAGAACCGGCAGCTCGTCGATCATCGTAACAATCTGCTCGCCCCCGAACTCCATACCCCGCAGCCCACCGCCGCTGATTACCAGAGTCGCCATCGGCTCACCGCCTTGGCTTGTGCGATCTGTGTAGCGGATAGAGGCCCCCATTTCACTGAGAGCATCAACAATGCCCGTGCGGGTCTCGTTGATGCCCACATCAACAATCGTCAGGGCGCTATCTGGCTGGGCAGAGGCGGCCACCAACAAAAATGCAGCCGATGAGATATCGCCCGGGACTGTAATGTCCAGAGGCTGCAGCGGGGTTTGGGGGCGTTCGCTATGGATCGTGTCGCCCAGGGCAGTGACCGGCGCGCCCATTGCCCCCAACATCCGCTCCGTGTGGTCCCGCGCTGGCCCCGGCTGACGCACGACAGTCAGGCCATGGGCGTACAGGCCAGCCAAGAGGAGGCAACTTTTCACTTGGGCACTGGCTACCGGCATCAGGTATTCAATGGACTTCAAGCGACTCGGCACAACGGTCAAGGGGGCGTATTTGCCATTTTGCCGCCCGAAGACCTGGGCCTGCATCAAATGCAGGGGGTCGACGATCCGGTCCATCGGTCGGCCCCGAATCTGAGCTGTACCGTTGAGGATACTGGGGAACTGCTGCCCGGCCAGCAGACCTGCCATCAGGCGCATTGTCGTGCCGCTATTGTCGCAGTCGAGTACGTTTTCCGGCTCCTTCAGTCCATTGAGGCCAACGCCGTGGACTACCAATCGTGTGTTGCTGATGTCAATGCGTACACCTAGTGCCCGCATGATGCCAACCGTGGCCCGACAGTCATGGCCATTGAGAAAGTTACGAATATACGTGCGCCCTTCGGCAATCGCCCCGAAGATCACCGCGCGGTGGCTGATGGATTTGTCCCCGGGCACGCTGCATTGCCCCTGTAAGGGCTGGTCGCCACGGATGGTGAGGATATCGGCCATGGGTACTCCCTCTGTGATTCAGTCTGGTGGGCCGCTGTAGCGGCGATATACTGGATTCTTCCTACTAGGGCTTTTGCCATTTCGCACGCGCCTGCTGCGAACGAGTCAACTTGGAGCGCAAAGTCTGTTCATCGCTATCAATGAGTAGGGCGCGCATCTCTTGGAGATGGCCGTCCAGCGAATCCAACTGCGCCAGAATCGTCTCTCGATTGGTCAGCAGGATGTCTACAAACATCTGCGTATCACTAGCTGCCACCCGGCTAGTATCCCGGAAGCCCCCGGCTGCCAGTTCCCAGACAGTAGCATCCGTTTCAGCGGTGTCAGCCACTGCGTGGACCAAGGCACTCGCCAGCAGAAACGGCAGATGGCTGATCGCGGCCACGAGCCGGTCGTGGCGGGCCGGCTCCATGACGAGCGGGGAGGCTCCAATTGCGGTTACCAGTTCAGTCGCCAGCGCGATGGTCTCCGGTGTGGTGCGGGCTAGGGGCGTGAGGACCCACGACGCGCCCTCATACAGGCCGCTTTGCGCGGCCGCGTAGCCAGCGATCTCTTTACCGGTCATGGGATGGCCACCGATAGGCTGAATCGTTGAGGGCAGCCGCTTCATTGCCTCACAGATTTCGCCCTTCGTACTGCCTATATCCATCACCATGGTCCCCGGCCACAGGAGTGGGCCCAACAGCTCCAACATAGAGACAATTGCCCGCACCGGTGTGGAAAGAATAACGACATCGGCCCCGGAAATGCCGGAATTTAGATCCGTTGTCGCTAGATCGACAGCATCTTCATGAAAGGCGCGCAAGATTGTGCTGATACTGCGTGTGACACCCCGTACCTCCCGGCACAGGTTACGCTGTTTCAGGTCCATACACAGGCTTGCACCCATCAGGCCGAGACCGATGACGGTAACACGGCAATCAGTGAGAGATTTCATGACAAAGGGTCATAGAAATTCGACCGTTTTCGGAAGGCGCGGCCTTCCCATATTAGTAGACAAATTAGCATAAATGATTCACAGGCAAAAATGCGAAATCGGACAACGCAAAGTCAAATGGTGCGCCCGACAGCAGTGGCGATTGCCCGCAACTCCTGCATCAGTTGGCCGAAACGCTTGAAGGTAAGACTTTGCGCGCCATCGCTCCAAGCTTTTGACGGATTGGGATGCACTTCGATCATCAGGGCATCAGCCCCAGCAGCCACAGCAGCTTTGGCCACGGGTGCTACGTATTCCCACTTACCGGTTCCATGGGCCGGATCGGCAACCACAGGCAGATGCGTCAACTGCTTCAACACGGGAATGGCGTTGATGTCAAAGGTATTGCGGGTGGCCGTTTCATAAGTACGAATGCCCCGCTCGCACACCATCACCTGCAGGTTGCCGTTGCTCAGGATGTATTCTGCCCCCATCAGCAGTTCCTGAATCGTACCGCTGATACCGCGCTTGAGAAAAACGGGTTTTCTCGTCAGGCCCACGGCCTTCAGCAACGGGTAATTCTGATTGTTGCGGGCACCGATCTGAAAGATATCGGTGTATTCGCCAATCAGTTCGATGTCTTCCGAACTCATCACTTCCGTGATAATGGGTAGGCCGGTCTGCTCTCTGGCTTCGGCCAGATATTTCAGGCCTTCTTCGCCCAGCCCCTGAAAGCTGTACGGACTACTACGAGGCTTGAAGGCCCCTCCCCGTAGAACAGAGGCCCCGGCCTCTTTCACCGCATGAGCTGTTTCTAAAATCTGTTCCCGGCTTTCTACACTACACGGACCGGCCATCACGATGATATTTTCGCCGCCAATGGTGATCCCATTGACCGCTATCTCTGTTGATACCTGGGTGAAATCTCGGCTGGCGAATTTGTATGGCTGCATAATGCGGACAGTCTTCTCAACTCCCTCTAGCACTTCAAAGGTATCCTGCTGGAGGAGATAGTCATCTGCCCCGATAATGCCAACAATTGTGCGGGCTTCGCCCCGGCTCAAATGCACCTTGTAACCGAGCTTCTCCACCCGCTGGACGACTGCCTCCACCTGTTCGGGCGTCGCGTTCTGTTTCATGACAACGATCATTGGTCGATCCTTTGCTCAAATGTATGATTGATCAATCGTTCGGCATTCACATGATGCCAAAAGCTAGCGTGTGTTCATGTCTCAAGCGATATATCAAATGGTTCTCCTTCCCGGCCATTCATACAATTACGCCAGCACGACTTCCTGCACCTTTCCAGCAGGCTGGGCCTCCCCTCTAGCTGGCATAGAGAGACCATTCAAGTGTGTAGGTACTTCCTTGGGGGTCGCGATCGTCCGACCAACGGCCTCGGCAATTTTATGCAGATCGTCCATCAATGTTGCGAATCGCTGCGGTTTGAGGCTCTGATCACCATCGCTCATTGCTGTATCCGGGTCCGGGTGTACTTCCAGCAAGAGGGCATCGGCACCCGCGGCCACAGCAGCCAAAGACATCGGTGCGACCAGTTTCCAATCACCGGTACCATGGGAGGGATCCGCCACAATGGGCAGATGGGTGGCCCGTTTTAAGAGGGGGACCGCATTGAGATCAAAGGTGTTGCGGGTGGCGGTTTCATAGGTACGGATGCCCCGCTCGCACAGCATGACCTGCATATTGCCGTTGCTCAGAATGTACTCGGCACACATCAGCAGTTCCTTGATTTCGCCGCTGATGCCTCGTTTCAGCATGACGGGCCGTTGTACTTTGCCGACCGCTTGGAGCAGTCCATAGTTCTGCATATTGCGGGCCCCTATCTGCAAGATATCCGCGTACTCCGCTACCAGCTCAAGCGTCTCCACGGTCATTACTTCGGTGATGACCGGCAGCCCGGTGATCTCCCTGGCCTCGGCCAGATATTGCAGGCCTTCTTCGCCCAGTCCCAGAAAGCTGTAAGGACTCGTGCGGGGCTTATATGCGCCTCCACGCAGGACAGTAGCACCGGCCTCTTTCACGGCTATGGCTGTTTCAATGATCTGCTCCCGGCTTTCAATACTGCAGGGACCGGCCATAATGATAATCTGATCACCGCCGAGACGGATACCGCCTACATTGATGATCGTTCTGTCAGGATGAGTGGAGCGGCTCGCCAGTTTGTACGGATCTGGAATGCGGACGGTTTTCTGTACACCTTCCATCGCCTTGATAACATGCGGTTGGACTTGGGTCAGATCGCCGATGAGAACGATAGCTGTGTGCGTCTCGCTGTAGATCGGCTGGGTTTGCGCGCCCATTGACTCGGCACGCTGGATGACCTGTGCGGTCTCTGCGGCCGAGGCCTGGGGTTTCATGACAACGACCATCTGTCTCTCCTGTTGAATGTTCAATGATGCGTATGACGAGCACTCTGCTCAATCGGCCCGCATCCTTAAATCTGCAAGACAGCTTCCTGGGCGTACCGTTCATGGCTAGGCTGTGTCGCCGCAGGATAGCTACCCAACATCTTGACAAATGCCGCCCGATTGAGCAGGCCCAGAACCGCAGCACTACAGTCCGAATCCTGCCAATGTCCCTCAAAATCCAGATAAAATACATATTGCCAAGGCCGGTTACGCCGGGGCCGGCTCTCCAACTTGACGAGGTTAATATGGCGCTCGGCGAATTCCCCAATACAGGCGTACAGAGCACCAGAGCTATGTGGCGTGGCAAAGACGAGAGAGGTTTTGGAGTTTTCCGCCCGCTCCGCATCGCCCCGACCGATGATAAAAAAACGGGTAAAGTTGTCGTGCATATCCTCAATGCCCTGTTGGACGATCTCTAAGTCGTAGATCTCCGCAGCCAGAGAACTGGCGATCACGCCCACATTGGGCTCCGTCTGCTTTGCCAGCTCTTTGGCACTGCCGGCCGTATCATACCAAGGAATGGCCGTGTAACCGTTGCGGTTCAGGAAACTTTCACACTGGGCCAAAGCCTGAGGATGACTGCGTACCTGCTCAATGTTGTCCCCGTTGCCAGGCAATGTGAGCAGGTTGTGTCGTACTCGTAACAGGATTTCGCCGTGAACACGACAATCGTTATCTAGCAGCAGGTCATAGGCTTTGTTAATGCTGCCAGCGAGAGAGTTCTCAACCGGCACAACGCCCAATGTAGCATGCTGCTCATCCAAGGCAGCAAAGACATCTTCAAATGTCCGGCAAGGCAGGGTATTGACCCCGGCCCCAAACTGTTGGCGTATGGCTTCTTCAGAATATGCGCCGTGCTCTCCCTGAAATGCGACAATTGACATGAGACTTCTCCTGTTCGGCGTTCGCACGATGCACAGCAGATGTGTGCGGTGCTCATGCCGCAATACAAATTGCATATGGGGATCGTTTTGTCTGTCCCTCAACGACTGCTCCAACGCGCCAGTTGTTCATCAATCCAACAGTTGAGTTCGTCGATATCGATCTCTTCCGCAAGGCTTTTGTCTGGACGTAGGCTTTGGGCTTCATTCAAATACACATGCTGAATTTCCGCCTGAGGCGTGTTGGTATTCCAATGCAGCAGAACACGAATGCACCTTGGTAGACCGTGCGGCACTTCCATTTCATGGCCACAGAGCAGCGGTACATCCATCCATCCCAACTGGCGGGCTGCTAGGGCCGGATACTGGCTGAAGATATCCCGAGTCGTTGTGAAAATGCCACTTACTACATCTTCGGCATGAATCTTGTTCAGCCGAATCATCAATGCCAATAGTTCTCGGGTCGCCTGTAAAATCGCTTCCGGCGTGTCCTGTTCAACCGTTGTTGCCCCCCGTACCCCTCGGCAGATCACAGCTTTCTCCAATTTCTAGGTCAAAAAGAAAAAGCGTGGAGGCCCTCTCCACGCTTTGAGTGTCTTCGTCGCTGACTGTGCTGCTTACACAGCCCAACGCTCCTCAATCAATGGAGACGGCTGATTGATACCAAAATAATAACCAAACCAAAAGTTGCCAAAAGAAAACCCGCGCCACTCATGACGCAGGTTAATGGACAACAAGATCTCCTCGGCGGTCGGGCCGTCCAATAGATTGATCGGTAGCAGTGAGTCATCCTCACTACACAGCAGATCCGCAATGGATTTTGACACTTCGCTTCTTCCCGTACTCACAGTCCATCCTCGCTACGAAACAGAATCAGTAAACACTCTAACACACAGGATACCACACTGGCAATCTTTTGTCAATTCTGTTACGCGTAAGATGCAACCATCAATAATGATGACAGTAATGACAGCGGAAAGGGTTGGGCTTTCATCAGAAGTAGCTCCTTTCAAGAGCACGGCCAATACTTTGAACTAGACGCCCTTGATTCGATCAATACTGCTTATTTGGACATTTACGTAGTATATCAACCAAGTATAGAGCTTGACAACTTTTGTATGAAGCAATATTCTGACTTTTGACGACCGGCATAAGGGACAATCTAAGCAGCGGCGGACATATCCCTCGACCTATATCATTCCTACTAACGCAGTTTTCGTTGTCAGGACCATTCCTAGGAGGAAACCCTTGCAGAACTCATTTTCACTGCACCATAAGGTCGCATTGGTCACCGGTGCCAACAGTGGCATCGGTCGCTCCATCGCCTTGGGGTACAAAGCAATGGGCGCGACTGTCATTGCCAGCGGCCGCAATCCACAGAAAAACGCGGCCATGGCCCAAGAACTAGGCGATGGCCACATGGTCATATCCCTTGATGTGCGCGAGGAAGATGAAGTAGATCAGGCCGTAGCCACAATCATAGAACACTATGGTAGGCTCGACATCCTCGTCAATAACGCGGGGATCGCCCGGCGGGTCAATATTCTGGATATGGATACAGCCGACTGGCATGCTGTCATTGACACGCATCTGCATGGCAGTTTCTACTGTGCCAAAGCCGCGGCCAAAGCCATGGTCAAGGCCGGCAATGGTGGCAAAATCATCAACATCGGCTCAATGTATTCGATCTTCGGTCCGCCCAATGTGGTCAACTACGCCGCGGCCAAAACGGGGATCATCGGCCTGACCCGCGGGCTGGCCGTGGAGTTGGCAGGCTACAACATTCAGGTGAACGCCCTGCTGCCAGGCTGGCACAAGACTGACCTCAACCGCTCGCTGCTTGACGGCCCTCTAGGCGAAGAGATCCGTCACAAGACACCTGCTCGGCGTCTGGGCAGGCCGGACGACCTGGCCGGGGCGGCCATCTTCCTAGCTTCCCCCGCAGCCGATTTCGTCAGTGGCACTAGCCTAGTGGTAGATGGCGGCTACTCCATTATGGACCGCCGCTGGGAAGATTGATCAGGTCGGTATCATACGGACAGTGATCATCACTGAACTTGAAGACATCCTATGGTCGTATCAACACTCAAGCGTCCGGCAACGTCTCCTACCGCAGTTCCGCCCATGCACAATGGTGCTCCTAGCATATGAGCAGCGAGTCGTCTGGTTTATCCTACGAGAGGGTGTCTACCAAGAACAGCAGCCTGACGAGAACGGTGTGCTCAAGAGCGAAGTCTTCCCTGGCCTGTGGTTGTTGCCGGATACTCTCCTGCGCGGGGAGATGTCCCAGGTGCTGCAGATCCTACAGCGGGGCCTGGCCTCGCCAGAACACAAAACATTCACCGCTACACTGACCGCACGGAAAGGAAAGCCGCAATGAATCTCATAACGCCGGACAATCTGGCAGTCCTCGACCACCTGTTGACCACGACCCGCTCTGTACGCAAACGGCTGGACCTTACCCGTCATGTGGAGCGAGACGTCATTGAGCGGTGTTTGGAAATTGCAGCCCAGGCACCTACCGGCAGCAACCGGCAAGGCTGGCATTTTGTCATTGTGACCGACGGGGAAAAGAAGCAGCGCATCGCCGAACTGTACCGGCAATCTTGGTACGGCTATAATGCTCAACGCACAAAGACAACCGCACAGAGCCAGGCAACACCCGAGGAGATGCAGATGCAGCGGGTGATTAGCTCCGCCCGCTATCTGGCCGACCACATGCAGGATGTGCCACTGCTGGTGATTCCCTGCATTGAAGGTCGTGCCCAGGACCCGACACCGGCTGGCCAAGCCAGCCTGTACGGCTCGGTCCTCCCGGCCGCTTGGTCGTTGATGCTGGCCCTCCGCGCCCGCGGCCTTGGCTCCGCCTGGACGACCCTACACTTGAAGTATGAGAAGGATATCGCGGACCTGCTGGGCATTCCCGATGGCATTACCCAGGCCGCGCTATTGCCGGTCGCCTATTTCAAAGGCGACGACTTCAAAGCGGCCAAGCGCAAGCCAATCCGAGAGAAGACCTATTGGAACGGCTGGCAGACATGAAGATCGTCGCCGATCTGCACATCCATTCCTACTATTCCCGGGCCACCAGCAAAAGCCTGACGCTGGAACATCTGTGGAAATGGGCGCAGATCAAAGGCGTACAGGTAGTGGCTACAGGCGATATCGCCCATCCTGGCTGGCTGGCAGAGATCCAGGAAAAACTGGAGCCGGCCGAAGATGGCCTGTTTCAGCTCAAGCCGGAACATACAGCATCTGTGGCAGAGGAAGTGCCCACATCCTGCCATGGGCCTGTACGCTTCCTCATCGGCGGAGAGATCAGCAACATCTACAAAAAGTACGACCGCACCCGCAAGGTACACAATATTGTCTTTGCCCCGTCAGTTGAGGCCACGGGGATCCTCCAAGCCGAACTGGAAAAGATCGGAAATATTCGCTCAGACGGACGCCCGATTCTCGGCCTAGACAGCCGAGACCTGCTTGAGATCGTTCTGGAAGTGGATGACCGCTGCCATCTCATTCCTGCTCACATCTGGACACCATGGTTTTCTGTCCTGGGATCCAAATCCGGTTTTGATTCGCTTGAAGAATGCTTCAACGACCTGACTTCCCATATCTTCGCGGTTGAGACCGGTCTTTCCTCTGACCCGCCTATGAATTGGCGGGTCTCTTGGCTGGACAACTACACTCTCATCTCCAATTCGGACGCGCACTCGCCACCGAAGTTGGCCCGGGAGGCAACCCTTTTTGATACGGACTTGAGCTATGATGCGCTGTTCGACGCCCTCAAGAGCGGCGACCCTACCCAGTTCCAAGGGACAATTGAGTTCTTCCCGGAGGAAGGCAAATACCACCTAGACGGCCATCGCAAGTGCGGAGTCTGCTGGGAACCAAACACGACAACTGCCCACAATGGGCGTTGCTCTGCCTGTGGCAAGCCCGTGACAGTCGGCGTCTACCACCGCACAGAGGAACTGGCCGACCGACCGCAAGGGGCGCGCCCGGATTCTGCTGCACCCTTCGCAAGTCTCATCCCTCTACCAGAAGCCCTCTCAGAAATTCTCGGTGTCGGGCCCAATTCCAAACGAGTGCAGACGGAATATTTCCGGCTGTTGGGGAGGCTAGGCCCGGAATTGACGATCTTGCAGGATCTTCCGCTGGAAGATATCGCCGCGGCCGGCGGGCCGCTGTTAGCGGAGGGCATCCGCCGCATGCGGGCCGGCGAGGTACGAACCCAAAGCGGCTATGATGGGCAATACGGGGTCATCCGCATGTTCGACGGGGAAGAGGATCAGTTATCTTCATTGCAGGTCGGGATGTTTGCAGACGAAACACCCATGCCAAGCGCACTGCTGGAGAGGCCTGAGCAGGGCCAGTACCGTGCCAATGCCGAACTGCAGGCAGAGAACAGGCTCATATCAGAGAAAGAGCGCAATGCCAAGCGGCCAAGCAGCGCAGATGGAACAGAAGCGGACCCCAGCAAGAGCCCCGTAGTAGAAACCGATACCTCTGTCCCCCCGCGGCCACGGCTACTCTCTGATTGGCTCGCCCAACTCAACCCGGCACAGCGGGCCGCGGCAATCCACACAGACGGGCCCCTGGCGATTGTCGCCGGGCCCGGCACGGGCAAGACTCGCACGCTGACCGTACGCATTGCCCATCTAGTACAGACCTTGGACGTGCCGCCAGCGTCAATCCTAGCCGTGACGTTTACCAACAGGGCCGCGCAAGAGATGCGGGAACGACTGGCCGAACTGTTGGGCGAGGAGCACTCCGCACAGATCACAGTCGGTACATTCCATCAGCTAGGGGCCAGCCTGCTACAGGAGTTCGGCGAAGCCATCGGCATCCCCCAGACATTTACCATTTTCGATGAAGATGAGCGACAACGGCTGCTGAAGGGCCTTTGCCCGCAGCTATCTACACGAGAACTACAGGAGGCCCTAGCAGCCATTTCAGCATGCAAGAACGACTTGACAGAACCGGCCGCCATTGAAGGAGCAGTGACGACCGATGCCCTGTGGGAACGCTATCACAGGGCCCTAACAGAGGCCCACGCCCTCGATTTCGACGACCTCATCTTTCGTACTGTACGCCTTCTGGAAAGCGATGCGGCCATTCTACAGACCATCCAAGCGCGCTTCCGCTGGATCTCAGTAGACGAGTATCAAGACGTAAATTCTGCTCAATACCGGCTGCTGCGCCTGCTGGCCATGGAGGGGACAAATCTGTGTGTTATCGGTGACCCAGACCAAGCAATTTACGGCTTCCGGGGGGCAGATCACCGCTACTTTCTCGCCTTTGCCGAAGACTTCCCCGGCGGACAGCAGCTCTATCTGGAGCACAACTACCGTTCAGCCCAAGCGATCCTAGACGCGGCTACCCAGGTGATCGCGCACAACCCTGACCACCAAGCAACCGCGCTGATCGCCGACTTCGCCGAGCAGGTGAAGCTGAATGTCTACCGGGCCCCCACAGACAAAGCCGAAGCCGAATATGTCGTCCATCAGGTGGAACAGATGGTCGGCGGCACCAGTTATTTTTCGCTGGATTCTGGCCGGGTGGACGACGATGGGCTGCCAGAAAACTGGGCTTTCAGTGACTTCGCCATCCTCTACCGGCTCAATGCCCAGGCAAAGCTGCTGGAGAAAGCCTTTGACCGCTCCGGGATCCCCTACCAGACCATCGGCGGCACACCACTGACAGAACAAAAGCCGGTCCGCGAAATCCTTTCTCTCCTGTGGCTGACACAGATACCGGCCAGTCATATCCATTGGGGGCGGGTGTTGACCGAAGGAAAAGGTTCGTTCGCGGCAGAGACTCTGCCACAGGGATTTCATCCGTCACAAAACGGGGGAGAACTTCTGCCGCCTAGGGCAGGGCCCGGCCGCCCCTGGTCGTCAGCACAGCGAGAACGGCTGGCGCGCACGCGCACTCTAGTGCAGGAGCTAACGAATACCGATGCCCAGCCCGTGTCGGAGCGGGTCCAAGCTGCGGCTGCAGCTTGGGGCGAGCTACGTGGCGTAGCCTACAGTGATGCTGAAATGGAACGGATTGCCCGTTTGCAACGCCGGGCTGCACCAGCGCGCAACCGTCTGCGGGATTTTCTGCTGGAGATGGCCCTGCAAAGCGCGACAGACCTGTACGACCAGCGCGCGGACCGAGTGACGCTGATGAGCCTCCATGCCTCAAAAGGTCTGGAATTTGCGGTGGTATTTATTGTCGGCTGTGAAGAGGGTTTGCTGCCCTATCTACCGCCGAAGCGGGACATGGATCCAGCCGAGGAACGCCGCTTATTTTATGTGGGCATGACCCGCGCCCAGCGACGGCTGATTTTGACCCACGCCGGCCGGCGTTTTCTGTTCGGCCAGACCATGGAAAACCGCATGTCCGGCTTCGTCACAGACATCGAAACAGCTTTACAGGAAGTGGTGCGGCAGGCCCGGCCACGACAGACGCGCCCGAAAGCAGAAGACCGACAACTCCGGCTGTTTTAAGCGGGGCTGCCCTGTAACACCAGCGGTTAGGGCAACTGCAATGCCTAGCCACCGTCGTTGCCCCACTCTAATAAACACGGAAAGATAGGTTCGGTAGACATGATGAAACAGGTGAATATCAACAATTCAGAATGGGGAACGTTTAAGGATAGCTTGAAAGCACCAATTCATGGATGGTTTACGTATCCTGCAGGATTTTCTTACAAAGCAGTTGAATACGCAATAAAAAGATTCTGTATTTCATCTGGTCAGACGATTTATGACCCATTTTTAGGATCAGGAACAACAAATCTTGTTGCAAAAACTCATGGTATCCATTCTATTGGTGTTGAAGCCCATCCTTTTGTTTGTAAGATAGCTGAAGCGAAACTTGATTGGTCTGTTACGCAGCTAGATGTAATGAATTTTGTAAGATATTGTGAAGTAACTTTACATAAAAAAGTCAAAGAGCTGCAGTCAATTCAATTAGAAGATGAGTTTCCTGAACTCCTACTTAAATGTTATCAAGCTGAAACATTATATGACTTATGGGGGTTACGAGAACTTTTACAGGAGACAGATTTATCTCCTAGCTTATATCAATTTTTCTTTGTAGCACTAACTTCTTTGTTGAGAAGTGTTTCTACGGCAGCTACTGGTTGGCCTTATATCGCTCCGAGAGTAAAAAAAGTTTCATCTTTATCTAAAGATGTCTTGACCGAATTCCGCTCTTTGTCCTGGAAAATGATCTGTGATGTGGAAAAAATGAAATTGTTTTCAGGTCAAAAGTATCTCAATGTGAAGACTTCTATATTTAATAATGACTCAAGAGATACAAGGGCCTTTATCGCTGATCAGTCTGCGAATCATGTCTTTACTTCTCCGCCCTATCTTAATAATTTTGATTATGCAGATAGAACAAGACTTGAACTCTATTTTTGGGGAGAAGCGAAAACGTGGAAAGATATTTCTACTCAGATACGAGCTAAGTTGATGACATCTGCTACGACCCAAATCAATCGTTCTGATTCAAAGTATACCCTCTCACATGATCTCGCAGTTGAATGTCCTGAAGTGTATGACTTTCTTGTGAAGTCTAGTGCCGAGTTAAATATTCGGAGAAAAGAAAAAGGGGGCAAAAAAAGTTACGATCTAATGGTTGCAGGCTACTTCAACGACATACATCTTGTCCTGAAAGACGTCTGTCGTGTATTGAAGTCCAATGCCACAGCTATTTTTGTGTTAGGTGATTCTGCACCTTATGGCGTACATATACCAACGGATGAGCTGATTGGACAGATCGGTCTCGGTGTTGGTTTTTCAAGCTATGATATTGAGATACTTCGCCAACGTGGTGGGAAATGGAAAGATAATCCACAACGTCATTCAATACCGCTACGTGAAACAATTGTACGCATGGAAAAGTAGCCTTATGCGAAGTGGCAAACATATTGCGAATCCTGGCAGTGCATTGGGTGAAGCCATTGGGGCCTCTCTAGAATATGCTGTTGACAACTTGCTGGAAAATATGGCGGAGCAATTGGGTCATTACTATCTGTCTTCTGGAGTGCGAAAAAATAAGAGCGGAACTCGACAGAAGAGACTACTGCTGTTTGATAATTATGGCAACAACTATAATATTGATGGTGTCATTGCGAATGAGTTAATGCAGCCTATTATTATCTTTGAGACAAAATACATTCGATATACAAAGCACAATCGTGATAAGGGAAGTTGGATCTGTACGGCACATTCTGCTATCCGACGTCACTATAAGAGTGTCCGCAACTCAATTGCGATCCTTGCTGGGAACTGGAGTAAAAGTTCCCTTGCCATGCTTCAAAGTTATGATGTTACAATTTTCTTGATTCCTTTTGATAAGATTTGCGAATTGTTGGCTGAGTATGGCATTGATTTTAATTGGGAAGAAAAAGAGAGGGAAAAGGCCTACAACTCGTGGCATACATACTCTATGCTTTCTAGCGAAAGAAGGAAGGATATCGGTCAAGAAATGGTAGCAGTTGTAGCACCTCAACTTACGGAACGTATCTCTGCACTCCTTGATGATTCTATCCCTAGAGAGATTGAGAAAGTGTCAGTAGAACTAACATCCAATTTAGGTGAAGTGCAGTTTACCGAATTTAATCGTGTTGAAAATGCGATTGACTTTTTACATAGTGGCGACTTGGACTCTATATTCTTGTCCACAGACTCCGTTAGCTTATTTGACCCTCCTCCTGCAATGGCAGAATAACCCTTACTGATTCTCACGGAAGTGTAGCGCATTGGGCAAGTAGAATAAATCGGCCTCGGACGCGGTCAGGGCGCGCTCGTGCGATTTTCACATTCATCAGCACCCGCAATGACTTTGCCGGGCCGCTTATCTCTCTCCGGTCGGACCATTTACCAAGCCGACACCTCGTTCAGCATCTCTAGCTGCACGGCGTCCAAGTGTACATCCAGCGCGGCCAGGCTACCCTGTAGCTGCTCGACTGTATTGGCCCCGATAATCGACGCGGTCATAACCGGCTGGGCCAAGAGCCAAGCCAATGAGACAGCCTGCGGTGTGGTACTGAGTTCGTCGGCCACGGCCCGCACTACGTCCAGAACTTTCCAGCCGAAGTCGTTGAAGTAGCGATTTCGCACCACTTCTGCCCGCACACTTTCTGTATGGTCCTCGCGGCTGTATTTGCCGGTCAGAAAGCCGCCGGCCAACGAGCTATATGAGATGACACCGATGCCGTATGCTTGGCAAACTTCCGCCAGCGCGTCCTCAAATTCGGCACGATGCACCAGATTGTAGTGGGGTTGAATCGAATTGTAACGGGTCAACCCATACTTGTCGCTCATCCACAGAGCCTCCATCAGCCTCCAGGCCGGATAGTTGCTACAGCCGATATAGCGTACTTTCCCTTGCTGCACCAGCCGGTCCAGAGCCTCTAAGGTTTCGTCAATAGGGGTATCCGCGTCGAATGAATGGCTCTGGTACAGGTCGATAACATCGGTCTGTAGCCGGCGTAAAGATGCCTCACAGGCTTCAACAATGTGCTTACGGCTCAACCCCTGATCGTTCGGACCCACTCCCATCGGCCCCCGCAATTTTGTGGCAATGATCATCTGCGAACGATTTCCGCTGGCCTGCATCCAGCGGCCAATGATCTCCTCGCTGACACCGCCCTCATTGCCCTCCGCCCAGCGGCTATAGATATCGGCCGTGTCAATAAAATTACCGCCCGCTTCCGCGAACGCATCCATCACAGCAAAGCTCGTCTCCTCATCGGCAGTCCAACCGAACTGCATGGATCCCAAACAGAGTGCTGAAATCTTCAGGCCGGTACGGCCCAAGCGGCGATACGCCATATCAATCATGTCTCAATTACTCCTTGCTTATTGCTCTCAATACTCTCTCATCCCCCATCCGCCGGGTGACACGCCGGGCGTCCAGTTCCTCCAACAGTGCTTGCGCGTACTTGCGGCTTGTGTCCAGCAGATCGCGCACATCCGCCAGTGTAATCGCTCCATTCACCTGGGCCAAGGCGGTGATCTTCTCCACTGCCATGGCGAAATCCTCTTGGAGAAAGTAGACTGCCCCCGGCAGCCTCACCAGAATCTTCTGCTCCACAAGCGATTCCAACAAGGCCTCGTCGTTGTTCAAGAGGACGAGGGTGTTGATGGCATTGGGTGGGCTGAATGAAGCGGCATGGTAGGCGGCCAGCGTGCGCTCGATAGCCTGCTGCTGGCCAGGTGAATAACGGACTGTATGGGATGGCAAACGCACTGTGCTTTCTTCACCCAGCACCAGTTCATCCGCCTGTACCTGTAGGACCAAATCATTAAAGAAGCGCTGCGGTAGCTCTTTGCGTATGCCCTGGGCCCCGACCAACCGTAAGCGGCCACGCACTTCGCTACGGGGCATGCCCTGGGATAAGGGGTTCTGACGGTGAAATTCGCCGAGAATCAACTGCATATCCGCGATGAGCTGTTGATAGGCCGCTGCGCTGATGAGCAGGTCATTCATTCTCCGTACCAGATCAGCGGCCAGCAGTTGCTGGATTGCCTCTTGCGCGGCTCCGATGCCAAGGCCGCTGGCAGCGGTCAGATCCTGGGCGGACAGAAGCGGTTCCCGCTCGAGTGCTTGCAACACAATCTCCTCTGGCCTTCCCTGCGCTAGGGTTTCCAGCTTCAAAGCAATTGTCGGGTCGAAACGACGATAACGCCGCCGGGGGTGTGGGTCAAGGATTTCACCGCCGCCGAGGGTGAGGCTGGGCGAAGGCTGGCGTAAAATGAAGCGGTCCCCGGCCGCGACAAGAACCGGACGATCTAGGCGCAATTGCAGCCAGCCCTCCTCAGCGGGCAGCAGTTCCTCCGTGCCCAGAAGCCGCGCATAGGCCGGAGTCTCCGCGGCACCGCTGAAGAAGTCCACCCCCACATTGTGTACCAGGGCCTGCGGGGCCGCGGACAGTAGCTGAAAGGACACATCGAGCAACTTGGTCGCGCGCAAGGTACCCGGCTTCACCAGAACCTGTCCTCGGCGAATCTCATCCATGCCCACGCCGCTGAGATTTACTGCCACACGGCTACCCGGCTGTGCCCGTTCAAGACTCTGTTTGTGGCTTTGCAGCCCACGGATCCGGCCTGATGGGCCATCGGGCAGAATATCCACCGGATCGCCTAAAGAGAAGTGACCATCACTGAGTGTACCGGTCACGACCGTACCAAAACCAGGCTGGCTGAAAATCCGGTCAATCGGCAACCGGGGCCGTTCCCGGTCTCGACGGGGCGGCAGGACCATCAATGCATCAGCCAAGGCCGAACGCAACGCATCCAGCCCAGCCCCTGTCTGTCCGCTCACTCGCACCACCGCTGCATCTTCCAGACGGGTGCCAAGCAGGACCTCCTGAATATCCAGTTCGACCAGATCCAGCCATTCGGGCTCGTCGATCAGATCGATTTTTGTCAGGGCGACCAGACCAACAGGGACTGCCAGCAGATCGAGGATGGCAAGATGTTCACGCGTCTGGGGCATGACCCCTTCATCCGCGGCGATTACGAGAACAGCAGCATCAACACTACCGACACCAGCCAACATATTCTTGATGAAGTCAATATGGCCGGGCACATCAACAATCCCGACAGATTCTTCCGAACTATCGGGCATGGCCAGGTCCATCCAAGCAAAGCCCAGCACAATTGTCAGGCCCCGCCTCTTTTCTTCCTCCAGACGGTCCGGGTGCATCCCGCTCAGAGCCTGCACCAAGGTCGATTTACCGTGATCGACATGCCCCGCGGTAGTGATGACCCGCATCAGGACTGCTTCTGGGCTGGCTCAGCGGACACGATGCCGGCGGTACGGCGAGTATTATTCTGGCGGGCATACAGTTCGGCGGTACGGCGCGACTTCTGCCATTCCTCTTCCAGATTTTTCATGTTTTCGTCCCGCTCTTCCAAGGCCGATTGCAGGCCATCGAGCCATAGCTGAGTCGCGTTGACGTAGCGAGTTCCGTATTGCTCCTGCAACTTCCATAGCTGACGCAGCATCTCCTCATGAACCCGCAGATCATGCAGAATCGGTGGGAAATGTTCCACAAACTCCTTGTTGTACTTCCCCTGCTCCCGCCACAGATGTTCCCGGCGTAGGTCGTCCCGCCGGCTCTTCTTTTCAAATTCTTCCCGGAACTCATCCATCTCCCGACGCATACGCTCTTCGGCCAGTCGTTGTAACTCCTGCACCTGCACCTGGTCCCGGCGAATGGATTCCAGATTTTCAGGAATTGTATGGGCTGTCCTGCGGGCTGTTTCGACGGTTTGGGCAAAAGACTGAACCCGTTCTTCATTTTTGAGGACAGTCGCCCGCTGTTCATCGATCATCTCCTGCCAGCGGTTGAGCACCTGTAACCGCTCGACAATTTCCACCCGCAGCCGCTCCATAAAATCCTTCTGCTCTTCCCGTATCTCGCCAAAGATTGGACGCCAGCGTTCGATTTCGGTGTTTATCCGCCGGTCGGCATCATCCAGAACCGAAAACCGCCCAGCAATCCCTTCGGTGCGTTTGAACAGTTCGACTGTCTCCTGTTGTAATTGGGCGATTCGTTTGGTGTCACTGGTGCGCTGCTCTGCCAAGAACGGGATCTGTCGGGTGCGCTCTTCAATATCTTTGGCCAGGAAATTGATCTGATTGCGCGCCTCCATAATCATATCAACTAGACGATTTTCCTCCTCCTTACGCAGCTCTACCTCATCTTCGACCCGGCCAATCCGAGGCAGTTCCCGGCGCACTTCGCTGATCTCCCGGACGAGTGCCTCCCTATCTGTCAAACGGACTCGCTCGATCTCCCGTACAGATTGGGTACGTGCCTCATCACCCCGGTCCATACGCAGAACAAACTCCTGCTTCACATTCTGAATCTGATGATCTAACTGGTTGAAACGCTCCAACTGTGCAGTGGTGGTCTCTAGACGTCCTTCCAGTTCCTGAATCCGATGGGTCTGTTCCACGATCTCCGCGGACTGGCTCTCAAGCTGTTGCTGCAAACGGGCGATCTCTGCACGATCTCGCCGATATTCCTCATCAAGCCAATGTACCATCTGTGCTAGTTGGTCGATATCCATTTCTCATCCTATCGCTGTTGCGTCATGCGTACTCTAGGGCAGTTGAGTGAGCAGCGAACCGCCAAAGATCTTTAAGGCAATTATACCATTCGTGAAAGAGTGGTGACAAACAATCGGATTCTAGGCATTGATGACACACAAGAGACGATGCGAGCTGCTGGCGGCCAGTGCCCTCTTAGATAGCATAATTTTTGACTGCAACCGGATCCAATTCCAGCCCTAGGCCATGTCGGTTGGGGTCTGGGGACCATACGCCATCCTGTGGCTCATCAAAGGAAGTATAGATGATGCGGTCCGCTGCTTCAACAGTGCCCAAATACTCAACAATTTTCAGATTGGAGATGGCACAGGTCAAATGGAGATGGACAAGTTGATAGGCGTGAGGGGCCACTGGCAGATTAAAGGCATGGGCCAGATGTGCCACTTTCATCCATTCGGTGATGCCCCCCACACGGCCTACATCCGGCTGTACAATGTCGGCACCGCCGCGGGCAATGAGATCACGGAAGCCATATTTGGTGTATTCATGCTCACCGGTCGCCACAGGGATGTCAATAGCTCTGGCAACCGCGGCCAGGCCTTCGATATCATCGGCCAAGACCGGCTCTTCAAACCAACCGATAGTGTACTCCTCAAAAATGCGGGCCATGCGAATCGCCTGCTTGGCGTAGAAACCGTTGTTGGCGTCAACAAACACCTGCACATCGTCGCCGACAGCCTCACGTACTGCTGCCAGCCGGGCTACATCCTCCTGCTCACTCTGGCCGAAATCCTTGCCCACTTTCATCTTCACAGCCTTCATGCCCCGCTCCACATATCCGCACTGCTCCACCACCAATTCATCCAGAGAAAAATGTGTCCATCCGCCGCTACCGTAAACCGGCACAGCGTCTGTAAATGGCCCTAGCAATTGGTAGAGAGGTGTTTCGTAGTATTTCGCTTTTAGGTCCCACAGGGCGATGTCCACGGCTGAGAGCGCGCTGAAGGCCAACCCCTTACGCCCGACGCCGCGAATCGCCCAGAACATATCATCCCACAACTTTTCAATGTGCAGGGCATTCTGGCCGAGCAGAATCGGCTTGAGTGTACGTTCGATCACCTCCCGGGCCGCGGTGGCCCCACCGCCTAGGCCCAGCCCGACCAGGCCCTGGTCCGAATAGATATGAACGAAGCATTGGGTACGTCCCTGTGATATGTGCCGAATCGTCGCGTCTTGAAATCCCGGCAGATGCGGGAGAGATAGCACTGTTGTCTGGATATCCTGAATGATCATCTGAATTCTCCGATACGTGAGTTTGGCTTTCAATCTAGTCGTTGGTATTATCTCATAGAATCGAAATTTATGAGTATAACAGAAAACTGCAGCATTGTTGGTATGAGCAAAATCGGTTTGGGTGCGGTTGTACAGGTGGGCATCGTCGTGCGGGATGCCCAAGCGACAGTCAACGCTTGGGTAGAACGCTTTGCGTTGGAGCCGGTGCAAATAGTCGATTGGCCGCCATCGGGCAGCAATCTAGGCGCACAGTCCACCTATCGGGGAAGACCGGGAAATTTTCGCATGCGGCTGGCCTTCATTGAAACCGGGCCAGTCCAGATAGAGATTATCGAACCGCTGGAAGGCGACAACATCTATTCCGAGTTTCTTGAAGAAAAGGGCGAAGGTCTACACCATATACTCTTCTTGGTGGACGACCCCGCAGAGGTTGCGGAAAAGCTGGCAGTAGACATCACCCAGAGTGGCGGCTCCATGCTGAACCCTGGGGCCATGTGGGCATATCTGGATACAGAAAAATTTCTCGGGACAATCATCGAGCTGAAGACGAAACTGAAGCCAGACGCATATTGAATTGTCCTGTTCCACATTTTTTCAGTTTGCCCAATGACAAGGCGGGAAAATGCAAACGATGCCGATACCCTCGAATGTCGGGTAATTCAAAACAACCATTTGACTGCAACCGGATATGGTTGTTACAATGTGTCCTAGGCATCTGCTCCTGTGCGGGTTGTTCCCATTGGATTCTTGCGCCGGTTTGCCGAATGGCGATGGGCGGTGCAAAATTCAAAGTCCTTCGTGATGCGAAGGGGACGGGTATATACCTCTTTCCGGCGGACGGATCGTTGAAACTATGCGCGTTGGCATTGACGCCCGGTTGATCTATCATCAGCCAGCAGGAATCAGTCGCTATACGAAGCATCTCATTGAAGAGCTTGCACAGCTAGACAGGGAAACAACGTACACCGTTTTCCAACATCGCAAACACCGGGAACTACTGGTCGATGCGCCCAATTTTCAACGGCGCACCCTGTTCACGCCTGTTCATACGCGTTTTGAACAGCCACTGTTAGCCTCAGAGCTGTCGTTCCACTCCCTAGACCTACTCCACAGCACAGATTTTATCCCGCCCCTCTTTAGCAACGTCCCATCAGTTATCACCGTCCATGATCTGGCGTTCCTGCGTTGGCCCCACTTTTTGACGAAATCCCACGCCGCCTACTACAGCCAGATCGACAGGGCAGTACGTCACGCCCAACATATTATCGTGCCCAGCGAGAGCACCAAAAACGATGTGGTCGGTCAGTTAGGTGCCTCGCCGGAGAAGATCAGCGTCATCTATGAGGCCGCGGCACCCCTCTATCGCCCCTTGTCCATAGAGGACTGTCGGGCATCCATGCAGGCCAAGTACGGCATCCCCGAAAAGTACATCTTGTTCGTCAGCACAATTGAGCCACGCAAGAATATCGGCGGCCTGCTGGACGCCTTCCACCACCTGCAGCAGCATTACAACGTGTCCGACACGGGCCTTGTCTTGGCCGGCAAGCCTGGCTGGCTGTATGAGGAGGTCTTCCACAAAGTTGAAGATCTCGGCCTCAACAAAAGTACCTTCTTCGTGGGCCGGGCCCCGGATGAAGACTTGCACCGGCTGTTCGTCGGTGCTCGCTGCCATGTACATCCTGCTTTCTATGAAGGGTTCGGGCTGCCGCCTCTGGAGTCAATGGCCTGCGGCACTCCGACAATCGTCGGCAACACCAGCAGTATGCCGGAAGTGGTCGGCGATGCCGGCTTGATCGTGGACCCGTCTGACTGGGAAGAGATCGCCATCGCCATCCACCGGCTCCTCACCGACGACGACCTGCATCAGGAACTCTGTCAAAAGGGACTCCAACGGGCATCGATCTTTCGTTGGAGCCGGACCGCCGCCGAGACCCTTTCTGTCTATCGAATGGTCTACCAAGGGGAAACAGTTCCAGCTACACCTGCCCGCCATTCGTCATCAGGATTATGGAATTAAAGGGTAAATTTTCCTAGATGCGCCCTTCATGCAGATGAAACTGCTCTTCCTTACGCCCCAATCCCCTTTTCCACCCAGACAGGGCACGACCCTGCGTAATTATTATCTGCTGCACCATTTCGCCAACAAACATGAAGTACATCTATTCACCTGCCTCGCGCCCGAAAACAACAACTGGCCAGATCTAAGCCTGCTGCAGATATGCACCCGGGTGGAGGTCTTCCCACAGCCCGAACGCCCTCTACACCGACGTTTACAGGATACACTCCTGACGGGCAAACCGGATATGGCCCTACGCCTAGAACAGGATGACTCCCACACGATTCTGCAACGGATGCTAGAGGAAGAAAAGTATGATCTGGTCCAGGTAGAGGGCATTGAAATGGCCCCCTACGGTTTTCAGATCTTACAGATGGACGGACCTAGGCCGCCGGTGGTCTTTGACAATCACAACGCTGAATTTCTGCTGCAAAAGCGGGCTGCCCTCATTGACCTCCGCTACCCAGAGCGCTGGTACGCTGCCGGCTACAGTCTGCTCCAGTGGCAGAAGCTGTACCGCTATGAGCGCGCCTTTTGCCAAGCTGTGGATGGCATCGTGGCAGTCAGTGAACCGGACCGACAGGCACTGGCTGCGCTGGCACCCGAGCGCCCAACCGTCAATGTGCCCAATGGCATTGATATCGCCCGCTATATCCCTGAACCGCTGCCCACATCCGAGCTACCCTGCTTAGTCTTTACCGGCAAAATGGACTATCGCCCCAATGTGGATGCTATGCGCTGGTTCGGGTTAGATGTGCTCCCTCGAATCCGTCAGCAGATGCCGGTACGCCTGCAGATCGTGGGCATGAACTCCCATCAGCGGCTGGAGACCCTCCGCGCCTTGCCAGATGTGGAGATAACCGGCACAGTTGAAGACACAATCCCCTACATCCGCCGAGCCGCTGTCTATCTGGTCCCCATGCGGGTCGGGGGCGGAACCCGCTTCAAAGTCCTAGAGGCCATGGCGTGCGCGCGCCCAATTGTGACCACATCCCTCGGCGTTGAGGGGATCCCTGTCCGTGATGGCGAACACTTACTCCTTGCCGATGATCCCCAAACTTTCGCTGCCTCTGTCCTAGAGCTGCTGCGCGATCAGGCGGCCGGCGGCGAACGTAGCCGATCTTTAGGCGCAGCAGCCCGCACTTTTGTCGAAAAGCAGTTTTCCTGGGATACAATCTTACCCCAGTTGGATGCGTTCCACTCGCAGTTGGTGTAACTGCAATGGCCTGTGGCTTTGCCTTTTGTACAGACTGCCTCAAGGCAAACTCAGTGGGCGCACAAAAGACACAATCGTGGCTGTCCCGGCCGTTATGCTGCCCATTGATGGATACAGAGTCCAATGCTTTGGATTGAACTGCTGACCGAACCCCTAGTATACGAATTTATGATCCGCAGTCTACTGGCCGCAGTGATGGTCGGCATCCTCGGTCCGGTACTCGGTTCCTATATGATTCTGCAAGGGACGATCTTTCTAGGAGAGTCCCTGTCCCACATCATTTTGCCCGGCGTGGTGCTGGCCTATCTGTTCGGCTGGCCTCTGGCTGTCGGCGCGCTGGTGGTGGGAGTGCTGGCCGCCATCAGTATCAACGCGCTAAGTGCCGGCAGCCAAATCCGGCAAGACACAGCAATTGGCGTCATTTTGGCCGGCAGTTTCGCCCTAGGAATTGCCATGCTCAGCACCACCCGCAGCTACGCCGTAGACCTATCCCACATCCTCTTTGGCAATATTCTAGGAATCTCCACAGCGGACCTGTGGCTCACCTTTGGCCTGGGCCTGCTGGTGCTACTGACGGTGTTCCTTTTCTACAAAGAGTTTCTGGTGCTGGCCTTCGACCCCAACCTGGCCGTTGTTCTGCGCCTGCCGCAATCCTTTCTCCGTTATCTCTTCTCGATCCTCATCGCCGTTACCATCGTTACGTCTCTGCAAACAGTAGGTGTGACACTGGTGCTGGCAATGCTAGTGACGCCTGCCGCAACCGCGCAACTCCTCACGCGTCGCCTGCCAACAATGATGCTCGTTGCCAGCGGCATCGGTATTGTTTCCAACGTCAGTGGACTCTACATCAGTTACTTTATGGATGTGGCTTCCGGCCCCGCAATGGTTCTCATCGCCACCGGAATATTCGGCATCGTTTTCCTGGCCGCGCCCGGTCGTGGGCTTCTGTGGCAACAGCACTCCAAGAGCAAGCCGATTTTATTCAAGTCGGATGCGTCCGGTAGCACAGACACTGAATAACGCCCTACAGTGCCTGATTACAACGGTTCCAGACTGTCCAGAATCATTACCATATCCTTACTCTCCTTTCTGCAATAGACCGAAAATGGCTCCACAGAGCTCGCTGAAACCGGGCAGGCCTGCCCGGATTGGACGACTACCGGCATTCCGCTTCTGTATGGTCATATGCAAAAGCCCGACTTTTTTGATCAGTTGGGTACCTCAGCCAACATTCCAAAATGAGATACAGTCTCATATGTATTTGCATACAGCACGCCACTATGATAATATCTCCATATGGTAATTGAGAATATATCTCAATTATGTATGAATATCACCCATCAGAAACGATTCATTTCAGGAGGAAAAATCAGATGATAGGACTTCACAGTCAATCAAGCTACCGACTCTGTGCATTCATTGTAGGCCTTCTGCTGCTGGCAGGATGTGTAGTACCCCCAGGACTAGCAACCATGGACCAGGAGCCGGCTGCTGCGGATATGGTTGATGATCCCGTGCAAGATGAACACGCTCCTACAGACAGTCTCCCGGCTCTTACGCCTGTGAACCTAGCAGAAGGTTCACGATTACAGGTCGTGGCTTCAACGAATATTATCGCCGATGTTGTCGCCAAAGTCGGCGGAGACAGCATCGATATCTTCAGTTTGATCCCCATAGGTGCAGATCCCCATAGCTTTGAACCCACACCTCGGGATCTCGTCTTGCTCAACGGGGCCCATGTGATCTTCGTCAACGGCCTAGGGCTGGAAGAGCAGGTCGAACCAATCATAGATTCGCTGGACAGTGAAGGGGTTGTGGTCTCCGTCAACACCGGCGTGGACACCAGCAAATTGGGCGACGAAATCCATGAGGATGACGAACATAGCGACGAAATCCATGAGGATGACGACGAACATAGCGACGAAATCCATGAGGATGACGACGAACATAGCGACGAAATCCATGAGGATGGCGAGCATAGCGACGAAATCCATGAGGATGACGACGAGCATAGCGACGAAATCCATGAGGAGGAACATGAGGGAGACCATGAAGACAGGGAAGGTGACGAAGATCATCACCATCATGAAGGAGCGGACCCACACACATGGTTCAGCATCCACGCAGTGGAACAGTGGGTCGAGAACATCGAACATGTCCTGCGCGCGCTGGACCCGGCCAATGCAGCTATCTATACAGCCAACGCTCAAGCCTATCTCGTTGAACTAGAGGCACTCGCAGAGGAAGTCGAGGCCCTGCTTGCTGCATTGCCAGCAGAAAAGCGCAAGCTGGTCACTGATCACGATTCGTTTGGCTACTTCGCAGCCGCATATGACTTCGATGTGGTCGGCACAGTCATCCCATCGTTTAGTACCTTAGCTTCTCCTTCGGCTGGCGAACTGGCCAAGTTACAGGATCAGATCGAAGAGGAGGGCGTGCAGGCCATCTTTGTCGGCACCACCATCACTCCCGATATCGCGCAACAACTCGCAGCAGATACCGGTATCCAGGTCGTCATTCTGTACACCGGCTCTTTGAGTGATGAAGGTGGGCCCGCAGCCAGCTATGTAGACTTCATGCGCTACAATGTGACGGCAATCGTCAACGCGCTGAAGGAATAAGAACTGCTGCAGTGTCCAGAGACACGATGAGATGTGGGGGTCAGTGGCTACATTCCATTAGCGGACGGCTCTGACCCCTAGGGTGATTCTCCCTCGCTTGGGGCTAAGGCGTGGCCATTGACCACTAACCACACGTCCAGTTTCTCGGCTGCATCGTGCGCTTCTGGGGTAGCCCATCTGCCTGCAGCCACAGGACGGGTCCTTATGCCAGTATCTGCTAGGAATGCAGCGCGGCGGGCGGACCGTTCCACGTCGTTTTTTCCAACGCCCCAGGAACTTTCAACCACCAAATAGATCCTTGCACCCGTCTGCTGCTCAGTACCCCGGACAACCGCGTCAGCGAGTTCAATATCATCTGCCTTGTTTTCCGTGATCTGTGCTTTTTCCACAGCCGTCTCTGTTAGGTGTCGCAGTTCGTCAATTGTAAGCGTGCGAGCTTTGGCAATGATGCCCCGGAAGTACTGATGGGGACGCTCCCGATGAAGCTGTTCTAAATTCCGTCCTTTCAAATACGCCAAATCGTCTTTGATAGTGTGTAAGTCCGCTTCAATTCGATTCAAGCGTTCTTCCGTGCGCTGCTGGGCCACTGTCAGCACTTCGACTTGAGCTTCAAGACGCTGCAAGCCATCTTCCGTGCGCTGCTGGGCCACTGCCAGCTCTTCTACACGAGCTTCAAGACGCTGCAAGCCATCTTCCGTGCGCTGCTGCGCCACTGCCAGTTCTTCTACACGAGCTTCAAGACGCTGCAGGGCCACTGTCAGCTCTTCTACACGAGCTTCAAGACGCTGTTGAGCCACTGTCAGCTCTTCTACACGAGCTTCCGTGCGCTGCTGCGCCACTGCCAGCTCTTCAACTTGAACTTCAAGACGCTGCAAGCCATCTTCCGTACGCTGCTGTGCCACTGCCAGCTCTTCAACACGAGTTTCCGTACGCTGCTGCGCCACTGCCAGTTCGCTCAGGGCGTGTGGCATGTTCAGTATCTCTTCTGTCAGAAGAAGACGACGCATCTCCGCGCGCCACTCTGGCCGCTCGTGGAGAAGTTGGGTCAGTTGGTGGAAATGTTCTACAGTAAATGTCATCATGCACCTAGAGGTTTACGCACCTCCATGCGGTTTGAGGTCCTGCACATGCCCAACCATCTATCTTGATTCAATCCCAATGATAGCACAACATCTACCAATAGCCTAGATGGGCCTCTTCATGTGGAGCGTCGGCCAATTTGTTGATGGATGGCATATCTGCCACAGATGCTGTACAATATCCTCTGTGGTCCTGAATCAAGATCGTAATGTACAACAACAATCCTGTACGCACAGTCAAATGAACCACAAGCCACTGCAGTTGGCAGCATGGAGCAAGTGTATGACAACAAACTCTCTCCCTACAGCGCAGGTAGGCAAAACCGACCTGCATGTGCCTCAATTGGGCATGGGAACGGCTCCCATTGGCAATCTGTACAACCCCATCAGCGATGAGCAGGCTTTTGGTGCTGTACAGCGTTCCTATGAGAACGGCATCCGTTTTTTCGACACTGCTCCTCTCTACGGCACGGGCGAAGCAGAGCGGCGACTCGGTGAGGCACTGCAAGGTATCCCTCGGGATGAGGTGATCATCCAGACGAAGGTCGGGCGCATTGTGCGCCCAGATCGTTCGATCTATTTCGACTACAGCCGGGACGGGGTGATGAAAAGCATTGAGGACAGCCTCAAGCGGCTGGGGATGGACCGGGTCGATATTCTGCTCGTACATGACCCGGACGTTGAAAACGAGGAAGTCCACTTCCGTCAGTCGCTGGACGAAGCATTTCCCACGCTGATCGACCTACGCGCGCAGGGCGTCATCAGCGCGGTAGGCGCAGGCATGAACCAATGGCAGATGGAGTGGGAGTTCGCCAAGAACGCCGACGTCAACTGCTTTCTACTGGCCGGACGCTATACCATCCTAGAACAGACTTCACTGGACTTTTTGCAGTGGTGTACTGAAAACAATGTAAGCATCTTCCTAGGCGGGGTCTACAACAGCGGAATTCTGGTAACTGGCCCGGTTCCTGGTGCAAAGTACAACTATGAAGATGCACCGGCGGAGATTCTGGCCAAGGTTGAACGCATCAAAAAAGTGACAGACCGACACGGTGTGCCTCTGCATGTGGCTGCCCAACATTTCGCCCGGGCCCATCCTGCTGTATCATCCCTCATCATCGGCTCCGCCAACGCAGCAGAGGCCGATGACAACCGCGCCAGCTGGGATATGGAGACGCCAGCGTCCATGTGGCAGGAACTCTACAACGCTGGGCTGCTTGCGGCTACACCAGCGGTTCGCGGTCTGTGAACAGTGGTTCGGGGCACCATGTGCCGGTGTACCCAAAGAGAAATGTACCATGCATACCGCACTACAGGCTGTTCTCCAAGAGATCCTCCTGTTCTTGGGCCGGATCATCGGGCGTCTGTTCCTTTCTGTCTCGGTCACCGGCCTTGAGCACATCCCTCGGGGAGAGGCTCTGCTTCTCGTCTCGAATCATTTCAGTTGGTTCGATGGCCCGCTGCTGATGCTTTTCTTGCCCATACGCATTGCATTCTTAATCGCTGTGGAGACAGAGCGCATCTGGTTCTTCCGTTTTCTCAGCCGCTCGTTCAATCTCATTCCCATCTGGCGGGGACAGGTGGACCGCAAGGCGATCCGTACAACCCTCGCGGCCTTGGAGGAAGGTCGCACAGTTGGCATTTTCCCTGAGGGGGGCATCGATCCGTCCCTAGCCGAGGCGCGGGCACGAGGCGAGCGCATCGACCAGATCGCTGGCCACACAGCCCGTCATAGCAGCAGCCTAGTGCGGGCCCAGCCTGGGATCGGGCTGCTGGCAGCCCAGGCCCAATCCCGTCTCCTCCCCGTGACCCTGTTGGGAACGGAAAAGATCCTCATCAACCTGCGTCGCTTGCGCCGCACAAACGTGAATATTCGGGTCGGTCAGCCCTTTGGCCCCCTGACTATCCCCGAAGATATTCCCCGTCATGAACGGCGTAAATGGATGAACGCCTTGGCCGACGAAGCCATGAAGCACATCGCCGCCCTCTTCCCACCGGAAAATCGGGGGCCGTATCAGACAGTTTGACTGTGCCGCCGTAGTCAGGAACAGATTGACATGCAGAAACTCACATCAGCCATCCAATGGCAAAAGGTCAACAGCAGAGGGCCTGTTTTTCCCTTCACAAAAATACAGTGCCTTAAACCTGTCCATCTGCTTTATCTTGTCTATCTCTGGTCGTTCCCGCTGCGAGCTGGCAACCTTCCTGACCAGTGCCTTGGCATCTGTCTCGGTCAGCCGTAAGACAAGATAATTGGCAATGGCAGAAAACAGGGAATCATTGAAGTCTCGAGCTTCCTGTGAAGCAAGCACCAGCGATATACCGTACTTGCGGCACTCCTTCGCCATGGTAGGGATGAGTTTCAGGCCCGCGGCCCGGTGCGCTTCGTCAAAGATAACAGCGTGGGTAATCCGGTCTTGAACGCCTCTGCGGAACATATCTTTGTAAAGGCCGTAGAAGATGAGAGAGGCAAACGCCTTTTGTAGGTTATCATTTTGCGTCGTGTGAATGCGAATGACGGTCGGCTGCTCGCTCTCCCAGAGGCTAGTACGGGATTCCTGGAGATCGAAGAAGCTGTAGTCATTCAGTTCTGCTAGGCGTGCAAGCAGGGTACGAAGCCCCCGGTCCGGCTTCGGGGCAGCCTGCAGAATCTCCACGAAGCGTTTGAACTCCGGTTCTTGCAAACCCGCCACGTCTGCGTTCGGATCAGCCCATCCCATCTCAATGAAGCTCTCCTTGATGGCACTACGGATGCGTTCGCCCTGAATGTCCCCGAGTTCGGGGAAAATTGATATGAAAATATCTCGCAACGCCCCAGCTACATCCAGATAGGCTGTCCGGGATTCTCGATCTATAACCTGTAGCGGGTTGAACCCCAAACCCTGGAAATCAATGAATCGAACCGATTCGCCCAACTGTTCAAGCCTCTCGTCGATATCCTCATGATAGGAAAACACGATCGGGCGAACGCCGGCGGCAACCATCTGCTGGCATAGGTTGAGAAGACAAGTGGTCTTGCCCATGCCGGGCAGCCCAGCGACCAAGAGATGGGGATTCCCTTTTGTGGTTAGCGTCCAGTGGACTTCGCCACCCGTGAGTGTATCCTTCCCCAGACAGATAGAAGGCTCTTTATCCGCTGTTTTCTCAACAGGATCCGCCTCGTCTATTGGCTCTTGACCCGACCGCCCTGGCGATGGGGATCCTCCTGCAGAGGAACGAGCACTCGACTCGGGCAGAAGGCCGGGACCAAACAGAAATATGCGCGTATTCCACCCATCAGGGGAGATCTCTAACGGGTCGGCCCCAGCATATTCAGGGCAGAATATCCATCCCCTGTCGCCCTCTACGATTTCCGCAAAGGGGTAGTCCCCTCCTCTCTCAATCATCCGCTCGATCTCAGAGAGGATGGCTTCATGCTCTTCCTTTGGCAAACCATGCCGGTGCGCTTTGTCCGCGTAGAAACGCAATACACGGGCTAACTTGGCACGTCGCAGCGCCCGAAAAGAGGAGCAAACATCCTCATGCCCGTACCATCTAGCCCACCCCTTACGCAGAGACTGTACTTGCTTATCAATTCCTTGCAGTATTTCCGGCCCACGCGCGGCGCGCAGATGGCGGCGATATTTCACTTTGATAAACTGGAAGCGCAGGCCTTTGCGCGGAACTCTTGATACATAGATAAAGTCGGGCTGCGCCTCATTTTCGTCTTCATTGGCTGCGGGCTTTAAGGGCGGCAGCAGAGCGCGTACCTCATCAATGGGAATGAGGAAACCTCGCTCTAGCGGTAGCCAGCAATCGCTACTCGCTGAAGGCTGCCGACAGTTTGCATAGCTGGCCGCGAGAGCAACGAGTTGCGCTGTTGCCGCTTTTGAGCCGCTGAGACGAAGAGTGAATTGACCGCTCAGTGCCTTGAGGTGCTGTATGAGGAAGGCCGCATTGCGGCCACTGGCGATTCCCATCTGCTTGAGTACATCATCAAGCAAATCCTGCATATCTTCCAGATTGTTGGTCGAGGTGATCAACTGCAGGCAACCTAGGTCCTCACGTTCCGGCACACAATCGATCACATACGCATCGTAGATGTGCTTGTTGTCCTGCGGTGAATCAAAGTATTCAATGCCCGCATTCCGATCTAATGTGATGACCCAGTCGCATAGACTGTGCAGCTCGTCCAGGCTTTCCTCCTTATCGGCTGAGATTTCCGTTCTCAAGGTCGGTAGCTTCCCCTCGGCATCCATATGGCGCGCGACCGCCCGTTGTATGGCATCCTGCAGGCGCGTCAATCGCTCGGTATGTGACCTGTCTGATGGATGCTTTTCGCCTTCTTTTGCGGGTGGAATGATGCTATGCCATAAGGGGAACGAACTGTTTACGTCGTATGTCCTCTCAAAGAAAGAGAGCAGACCGAAAGCATAGAGGGGTCTGGAAATTTGCGGGGCTGCGGGCATGACCTGAGATGCAAATGTGTCAAAGGCAATCGCCAGATGAGCCGCTGTGCGCGGGTCCTGCTCACTCTTGCGTGCCCATTGCAGCCTAGGCAGGCTGACTCCGCCTGGCCGGCGCAAAGACTCCAGCATCCAATGGTCATCAGGAGACAACACGCCGGCACCTCTGCGCCGCTTTTCCCGCGCCTCCGCGATAAATCGACCTGTAAGCCCGCGCTGCTTCGCTGATGGATACAACTCCAACACGAACGCCGGTGCTGTCTCCTGCGGATATTCCTCCAAGTCTTCCTCGTCTGAGATACTGCGGTAGTGCTTATGAACACGGCCAAGGGCCCGGGCCATAGTCAAGCCATCACCGGCCCTGAGGGCATGGATATGAAGCAGTCTTGCTGTACGTCTTGGTGTATTGTGGCACTCCAGATATTTAACGATTTCAGTCCCCAAGACTGCGGCACTCTGCTCGCCTACGGTAGGCGCGGCGTCCGCGGTTTCACTTGCCCCTATGGTACGCGCTAGGACCGCCAGCGCGGCCTTCGGCTCCTTGTCATCATCCCGCACCATGCCCAGCGCGTGGAAACCGAGTGTATCGGCGAAAACAAAGGAAGTTCCAGATTCTACGCCCGGCAGGAAGGCCGGGAACATCGCGCCATCAAGGCTGGACAGTTCTTCGCGGATCTCTTTGGGGGTCATCCCTTGCTCGAACTTTGCATGGAGCACTAGGTTGTCATAGGCCACATGCCAAGCGACGCGCAAGGGGTGGCTTGGCAGGACGATCAGCCCAATTGTATGTCCGGAAAGCGACTGCACCTCAACCGTGTTGGCAAGGGCCAGGCATGGATCACCCTTCTCAAGCAGAGCAGCCCAGGCCAACAGATACTCCCTGACAGTAGTGAAGTCCGTCTTCTCATCGTAGATTTGGCCGACACCGCCCCCACTCATGGCGAAGCGGGCGGCCATTTTACGGCTGGCCTCTTTCACACGCTCCCCCTCGGCCACGGGTGCAGACAGGGCAATGGGCACGACCGCTCCAGACCAGTCACCGGAAGCACGCACTTTGACGACCCAGCGTCCAATGGCCCCATTGGACCAGGCCCATTTCTCCTCTACCTTCTTAAGCAGGGATGGCTGGAACACCCGCAAGGTTTTGCGCTGTGGTGTACTTAACTGCACGCAACCTTTTGCATCCACGGGGAGCGGTTTACGGGTAGAGACGGTAGCGGAAACCAGCTCCGAAACCATCTCGTGGCTATCAAGTTCAATCAGTCCTTCGCTGAATGTTCGCACGGTTTTCCCTCCGCCACCTAGCTGGATACTGGGCGGGTCGCCGAAGCGAATCATGAAATCCTCGCTCTCTACCGGTTCGATCTTCTGCTGCTTGTCTCCGAGCACAGAAACAACCACTTTGGCCGGGATGAGCGCGTCTTCACTCAGATCTGTGAAGTCGTCATTGTTAAACCTACACTTTTCTTCTCTCTTGGCCGAGTGGACGACCTCCCGGGTGGCAAGTTCCTCATCCATATCAGTGGTAATGGCAACATGATACTCTGCCGCCCCTTCCTTCAAATTTTCCGGCCGCGCCTGCCACTTGACCTCCAGATTGGAGTAGTCACTCGCTTGCTCAACATCGGGCTTCAGGATCAGTTCAGGCGGGTCATGGGGGTCGTGGTCGTCCCTTTCGTGCAATCCCGACCACTTGGCGATTTTGCCGGCTCTGGTGCGCCAGGGAGAAAGCTCAATGCTCAGGATCTCCTGGGCCGCGTCTTCAAGCGGCAGGGCATTGACCCACAGATGCTTCTGCTCGGCGAGTTCCGCCAACGCGGAAAGGAGCGGCTGTGTATCCGACTGGCGTAGGAACTGCTCTAGGTCACGTAGCTGCTCGCAGGGCTGTAGCCGCAGGCTTTCAATGCGCTTGGCAGGGGTGAGGCTGGCAACCTGCGTTCCCAACAGACGCTCCACGAACATGCGAGAGACATTCAACTCCTCTGCTACCTCATCCTCTGTCTGTACAGGCCACAGGCCGAGAAGATGCAGATAGGATCCGGGATGTTGCTTGTCCGCCGCGATGCGGCAGAAGAAATCGAACTCTGTCCATAATGAGACACTGTAGCGACCCCGGTCCCGCGCTTTGCGAACGGCCCGCTCTGCATAGTCCCTAGCTGTCCTAGACAAACGGGTTGTCACTTCACTTTTGGCCGCGCTGAGTGCTTTTTTGAACAGGCTCTCTTCATCCACTTCGCGCGCTGCGCTGTAGATGCCGTCCATCCCCGCGCCAGCTTTCTTGGTGTCTACCAAGAGCAGGGTTGCACCTTTCTTTGTCTCGCGCATCTCAACCGCGCGATCTGCGGTAATGGTGCGCGTGTCCCTATTGTCTTCAGCGGCGACGCACAAGACCTGCCAGCCTTGCGGGGCAAAGGAAGCGTCCCCTGCTAGGCTATGCACCACTTCAGGCAACAGGCAGCGCACAAAGGCCATCGAACCAGGTTCAGGCCGGCCGAGCACCTTCTCAAAAGCCTGCCCCAAGATGCGTGCATGTCGATCAGTTCGTTCCATGTTCGTCCTCCGTTGTCAGCGTAAAACGCGGCCGCAGGCGTTTCATGGCTTCCGCGTCGTTGACGCCCACCAGCAGCCCCAGATCGCGCAATCGCCTCTCCAGAATCGCGCGGTTCCTTTGTAGAAGATCATTGGAGATGTGCAGCCCGGGCGGGGCCACATCCACAGCAAAACCATAGCGTTCGTAAACTGTATCCATGAACGCTTTGAACGAGAGAGCCCGGACACCCGATCTGTTGCTATTTCGCAGAACGTGGAGATGCACCAAGTAATCGAGGACCGCATCGGTGAAGACAAGTGAGCGCACGTCACGTTGTCTTGTTCCTATCCCGGCTACGCTGCGTCTGGTTTTGCGCTTTGACGCCAGCCCATGGGGCCGGTTGATGAGCAACATCGAGTCGATCATTCTCATCATATTCCCCCTAGTATGTGAGCCGAGCAAAGCGGTAAGGGCTTCTGCAAGAGGCCAAAGCGGATTGGGCTGGTTCTCATTGTGCAATATCTGGGCAGCCTCCGTATACTCATCTTTCAGTTTCTCGGCCAGTTTCTCCGCATCTTCCTCCATGGTGTAGCGGATAAATTGGGCCTGCGGGTGCCGATCATGCAGCAGGTCCCCCAGCAGGTTCAGCCAGGCAGTGGCGTAAGGCCGAGTCTCAAGCCCCTTGGCCTCCTCCTTGATCTTGCGGTTGTAACGTGCCCGATGATCCAGCAGGCGCAGTGCCATCAGGATGGTAGGGAAACGTTCGACCCGGCGCATGAACTCATCCATGGACTGCTCGGCAAGCCCTCGCAGCTGACGGTCAACCCCATTTGAGCAATCCACGAACAAATAGGCAGGCTCTTGGTCGCCGCGCTTGCAGATTTCCCCTGTCTCCGCCCATGCCAGCAGAATCTCAATGGTACTGGTGAAAATCGTTGTCAGGCCCACCGCCATGCAGGATTCCAGCAGCTCCACAAAGGCATGGCGCGGGATGCTACCCGCATAGGAGCGCACAAAGCGGCGCATGTCCTCAGAGAAATGTTGTGCCGCCTTCTCGGCAATGGGGCGTTGGTTTGAGATTTCCCCTTTGTCTTTGCCTCCTCTCAACTTGTTCGGCGCGGCTTTCAGTTGCTGGGCCAGCCGAACCATCAGTAGCTGGTCCAGACCGACCGGGGTCTGTTCTTCAAAATGGTCTGCTGTACGGCTGCCCAACTCACCGCGCTGCCTCACACCTTGATTGAAGGCGCGCAACAGGAGATTGTCCTCAAACCCCCTACCCACAGGGAACCATGTGCGCGTCCCATCATTCTGTTGGACGTATTCGCCCTTCTGGTCGGCCAGCATGGCCACGATCATCTCGGGGACATAGCGCAGATTTGCCACTCTATCGGGCAGGTCCACCCAGCTGGCTAGATAGTGGGCCGGCGCAACCCGCTGCACCTGCTCCGTTCTGCCGAGCGAGTGCCTGATATTTTCCAGACAGAAGCACAGGAGCAGGTCACCGAGGATTGCCTTCTCAACCTCACCCTCAAACCCTGTGAAGGTATCATTCTTTACAAGCATAGTGGCGATACGTTCTATGGTCGCCGCCTGTCTACGCTCCTTCGGGGTTCCTGTCTCCGGGCCAAAGGTGTTCAGGAACGCCCCTCTACCTCTGCGCTGGCCATAGCGGAACATATAGAACACGGCCGGGAGAATGGCGGATAGATCGAATTCCTGTACCGAGATCGGCAGGGCCTTGTCATAATTGCCAGTCCAGATCTCCCGGGCCATGCCGGGGGAGAGTACATCCTCAACAATGCCGCGCGCGTTTGTGGCCCTCATCCTTGCCCTCCTTGTGTCAACTGCCGAATCAGCAGCCCTTGCTGCACATGTATCATTCGATTCAAACTGGCTAAAAGCGCGGCTGCAGGTGTTTCATGGCTTCCGCGTCGTTGACGCCCACCAGCAGCCCCAGATCGCGCAATCGCCTCTCCAGAATCGCGCGGTTCCTTTGTAGAAGATCATTGGAGATGTGCAGCCCAGGTGGGGCCACATCCACAGCCAAGCCATAGCGTTCGTACACTGTACCCATGAACTCTTTGAACGAGAGATTCCGGACACCCGGTCTGTTGCCATTTCGCAGAACGTGGAGATGCACCAAGTAATCGAGGACTGCATCGGTGAAGACAAGCGCACGCACGTCACGTTGTCTTGTTCCCACCCCGGCTATGCTGCGCCTGGTTTTGCGCTTTGACGCCAGCCCATGGGGCCGGTTGATGAGCAACATCGAGTCGATCATTTTCATCATAGAGCCCCGGCTAGTATTTGGGCCGAGCAAAGCGGTAAGGGCTTCTGCAAGAGGCCAAAGCGGATTGGGCTGGTTCTCAACATTGTGCAACATCTGGGCAGCCTCCGTATACTCATCTTTCAGTTCCTCAGCCAGTTTCTCCGCATCTTCCTCCATGGCGTAGCGGATAACTTGGGACTGCGGGTGCCGACCATGCAGCAGGGCCCCCAGCAGGTTCAGCCAAGCAGTGGCGTAAGGCCGAGTTTGTATCTCAAGTTCCTTGATCTTGCGGTTGTAACGTGCGCGATGATCCAGCAGGCGCAGTGCCATCAGGATGGTAGGGAAACGTTCGACCCGGCGCATGAACTCATCCATAGACTGCTCGGCCAGCCCTCGTAGCTGCCGGTCAACCCCATTTGAGCAATCCACGAACAAATAGGCAGGCTCTTGGTCGCCGCGCTTGCAGATTTTCCCTGTCTCCGCCCATGCCAGCAGAATCTCAATGGTACTGGTGAAAATCGTTGTCAGGCCCACCGCCATGCAGGATTCCAGCAGCTCCACAAAGGCATGGCGCGGGATGCTACCCGCATAGGAGCGCACAAAGCGGCGCATGTCCTCAGAGAAATGTTGTGCCGCCTTTTCAGCAATGGGCCGTTGGTTTGAGATTTCCCCTTTGTCTTTGCGTCCTCGCGCCTTGCCCGGCGCGGCTCCTAGTTGCTGGGCCAGCCGAACCATCAGTAGCTGGTCCAGACCGACCGGGGTCTGTTCTTCAAAATGGTCTGCTGTACGGCTGCCCAACTCACCGCGCTGCGTCACACCTTGATTGAAGGCACGCAACAGGAGATTGTCCTCAAACCCCCTACCTACAGGGAACCATGTAGGCGTCCCATCATTCTGTTGGACGTAGTCGTCCTGCTGGTCGGCCAGCAGGGCCACGATCATCTCGGGGACATAGCGCAAGTGTGCCACGTTATCGGGCAGGTCCACCCAGCTCGCTAGGTAATGGGCCGGCGCAACCCGCTGCACCTGCTCCGTTCTGCCGAGCGCGTGCTTGACATTTTCCAGACAGAAGCACAGGAGCAGGTCACCGAGGATGGCCTTCTCAACCTCACCTTCAAACCCTGTGAAGGTGTCATTCTTTACAAGCGTAGTGGCGATGCGTTCTATGGTCGCCGCCTGTCTACGCTGCCTAGGGGTCCCTGCGGTCGAGCCAAAAGTTTTCAGAAATGCCCCTCTACCTCGGCGCTGGCCGTAGCGGAACATATAGAACACGGCCGGGAGAATGGCGGATAGATCAAAATTATTTATGATGATGGGCAAGGCCTTGTCATAACTACCAGACCAGATCTCCCGGGTCATGTCGCGGGAGAGTACATCTTCAACAATGCCACGCGCGTTTGTGGCCCTCATCCTTGCCCTCCTTGTGTCAACCGCCGAATCACCAACGGTTGCTGTACGCCTGCTCCAGTGTCCTTGATTTCAGCCGATACTTTGTAGATCACCTCATCCTGCAAGGGATTCCACGCGAAGATGGCATAATCATCTTCACGCACATAATCATCTTCATCATCTTCACGCACAAGACGCTGTACAAAAATGGACAGGTGGGCGAAGGTGTCATCCGTAGAGACATCCCCCAACTGGTACCCGTCGCTCAATTCCAGCAGGCGATGGAAGAGATCAGCCCCCATACGCAGCCGTTCTTCCCCTCCATTTTGATAGCGATAGATCAGAGAAACCTGGCGATGCAGCCGGCCCAGCCCCTCGGTTTCAGGTAGTAGGTCGGCTTCAAGCCGAAAGGCACGTAAGGGCTTATCCACCCAGAACGCGGTTTCCGTAGGTGTGCGGGGGGTGATGCGTAGCGGTACCACATCCGCACGGTCGAGGGCCTGCGGAGGCAGATCTTCAAGACGTGAGATGCCACGGCATACACGCGCGCAGAGCTTGGTTTTCTCTTCCTCATTCTTTTCAATGGGCAGGTTTTGGAAAAGACGCAGATGCTGTCCCTGCGCTAAATCAAGGGCGTGCGGATCAGCCGCGATCTTTGCAATCTTCTCCTCTGTCCATTCAAAGAAAGCGCGGCGTCGGGCCGATTCCAGATCCATCTCCTCATCGTCACGCAGCAACTGACGGTCGATCTGCGGATGGGCTTCTAGGGCAGGGTCGAAACGCGCCAGCTCCCGCAATACTTCTCCCTGTCGTCCTAGGGACCGGGGCGAGAAGGCACGTTCCCAGTAGGCTTGTGGCGCGTCAGAACCGGCAGGATAGTCATGATAGTCCTGACAGAAGTGGATGCCGAAGAGGATATAGACCAGGGCGGCGCGCAGCTCGCGTACTGTGATATGGGTTTCCCCACGTAGGTGAACCGCCTGCAACGCGTCGAACAGCCGCTGCCGCGCGCGGGTACGCACAGCCTCTGTCTCCATGTCCGGCAGTCCGGCCGGCCCAAAAACGCGCGTCGCGCGCCAGACCTCGCAGCGTTCCTGGGCCGAACAGGTCTGGCAAGGTGCCCAATTTGTGGGCGCGTTGTCCCCCCCATAGAGCTGGTCCAGCAGCTTTTCTAAAAAGCCGCTCTCAATTCCACTTCGCTCCGGTGTAATGCTGCCCACAAGCGACCGTTGGTTGAGGCTGATAAACCTGATGTGGGATGCCTGCGAGGCGGCTTGGTCATCAAGAAGAGTGTAGAGGGCGTTCGTTAAAGGCGTATCGCCCCTTCTCTCGATCCATTCCAGCAGACGGCCATCGTTGATGGCCAGCAGATGGACAATGTCTTCAGCGGGCTCTCCTTCTTGGAAGGGTTTCAGGAACTCATCCAGAAGATCATCGGCGGAACGTTCCTGCCAGGCGGCAGATCCATCCAGATTTATACGCACAACCAGCCCGTCGTTCATCCGGCCTGTAAGGATACGTTCCGCAGAGGAGTGATCACCCAGCCCGAGGCGCGTCGCGAGGTGCTGCAGTAGGGCCGTCTTGCCATCGCCGGCATTCCCACACAGGATCACAAGCCGCACTCGTCGCTGCACAATAGCATCATATAAGGCGTTTTCAATATCTGTTTTAACATACGTCTGCGTGGCGAACTCGGTGTCAAGACCGCGCGTTTCACGGTTCCCCCAGCGGGACCCGGGATAGGATTGCAGCAGAGAGCGCAGCCAGCCTACCTGGTTTGCATGTCGTTCGGGCAATGGGTCTGGCTTGGTATTGAGGTCCGCCAGTGCCTGCGCGGCCGAGCCGAAACGCTGGGCCGGGTCAGGATGCGTCGCCTTGTTCAGGAAATCATACAGGATAGGGTACTCCTCATGAGCCACGCCTTCCCAGTTCAAGCCACGTTCCTTGACTTGCTTACCATCATACTGGAACGGCTCCTTGTCAAAGACCACATGGAAGAAGCTGGCTGCCAAAGCGTAGATGTCATCCGCCGACGAAGCTAGCCGCTTGCCCGGCTGGAAAGGCGAGCAATACAGAGGGGTGCCAGAGGCGATAAGCGGTTCCCCGGTCTTGGCCACGAAATCGTAGTCAATGAGGACAAGCTCAGGTTCAGAAACGATCATATTGCGCGGGCTGACGTCGCCGTGTACGAGTTCGTTGCGATGGAGAACGTCCAACGCCTCGCATATAGTACGTAGCCAGCGTAAAGCCAGTGCTTCGCTGGAGCTCTCCTGTAGGTCGTCAGCCAGAAGTGGGAAGACGCCGGTAAAGACCCCAAGCGGCCCGCCTTGGATCCATTCCATGAGCGTGATGAAATCATTCTCTTGCCATTCCGGTGCCACCCCGAATATATCAGATAAGGCAGGATGTCGGCCAAGGTGGGAGCGTGCCAAACGATAAGAGCGTAGGACCCGCTGGCCTGTCTCCTCATTGTGTCCAACCTTGGCTACATATGTTCCCAGCTCCTCTTGTGTGGAGCGGTCGATTTCCACGACTTTGAACGTTATGCCGATGCCGCCGGCACCGAGGCGCGCCACAATCCGATAGTCACTGTCTTGGAAGCGCACAACCTGTCCTTCTGTCCAGAAGCGGGCGGGGGGCGGAGGGGGCTGGGGTATAGATTCACCGAGCAATTCAGAGAGTGAGGCGTCCAGCTCTTGCAGAGTGCTGCGCTGCGCGGGCACTTCGGCCATGCCTTTAGCCAATATTTCCCTGATCTGCTTCTCATCTTCTTCTTGGCCCGGAAACAGCCTAGTCAGACTAGCGCAGAGCGAATATACGTCCGAGTGCTGCTCGGCCGCGCTTAGGCCCTGGGCGCGCACCTCGGGGGCAACCGTAGAATCCCATGGGCTCGTTGAAGGTCTGACAGGGGCAACGCTGATGTCCGTCGGGATCTTTGTGCGCTCAAAGCCGGTCAGGACCGGTGAATTGTCATGCTTGACAAGAATCGTTTCGGGGGTGAGATTGCGATGCACGAGTCGCTCGTCGCCTGTTTGCGCTTCATGCAACTCCGAGAGAGCACGAATCGTATCCCGCGCAAAAGACAGACGGGCCTTTGTATCCCATGAATTGTCGGATGCTCGTTCCTCAATGCAGGGCGCGGTGGGGTCTACCACTGTGAAGAAACTCATCTCGCCGGCATAGTCCGGCGCGTCTTGAAAGGAATCCAGAATGCGTGGGGCCCACGGGTAGAGTTGCAGCCGGCGCAGTGCCTCATATTCCCGGCGAGCGATTGTCTCTGCCTTTGTTGTATTGCTGGCGGATAAATCATAGAGATGCAGGATCACCTTGTCTTGTCTAGTGGCATGCACCCCCTTGTAGATGCGATGAAAACGTTCCTCTGTCGGTGTCTGCAGTTCTAGATGAACATAAGCGGCCAATTGGCGCAGCGAACCGTCCACGGTGACACGAATCCTTTTGGCCAAATCATCGGCCAGCCATTTCACTTGCGAAGCAGTCAATAGGCGTGGAGAATCAAAGCCGATGGCATCCTTCCAAGCCGTCAGTGTATAGTATGGAACGCCGCGCACCTTCTTACCGGCAAATCGTTTCAGCTTGGAGGGATCCTGTGTCAGCAAGAACACGCCATCAACATGCGCCAGGTCCGCTACCCTCTTACGCAGAGTCGTTCCGACCCTACGTGCCTTGGCCGTCACTAGATCGGCCGCATGTTCTACCAATCTTGTATTTGCATCGATCCACTGTGGACTCCAGTGTTTGATCTCAATGACGCGAACGCCAGGAGGGCCAATGGCGATCAGGTCGATCTCATCCGATTGGCGTTGATGCGAGACAGAAAAAGCCAGATTCGTCAGGAGGAACCATTCGTCCTCCCCCGCTATTGAAATCAATCGGGGCTTCAAGTACTCCAATGCCTTGCGTTCGCTCTCATTGGCGGCTGGTCCACAGGGAACAGGGTATACTTTCATCTTCTTGTCTCCATTTCAAAACCAGTGGATCTATAATGTTGCGCCGTCCCTTATAGCTGCCAGCAGGCAAACCGGCGTATACTACGGTAGATCGGCAATGGTGGGCAAACAAACATACACCGGCCTGAGCAGCACCAAACTGTTTGAGACCGTGCCAATGCCACCCCCAAAAGTGTAACGCCCTTATCAACATTCTGCAAATTTTGGATACTGTGTCCACAAATGGATGCTATCTGTACGCTTTCTTGATATGATCAACAGGACCTAGCCACTGGTATACAGATACCAGTACTCACTGCGCGGGTAGACATGGGCCACGGATTTGTCCCAGACGAACGCGGTGCCGCCTGTCAGTGTACGCAAACGCTGGTCAATGGAAGTGAGCTGCGCGGTAAGTTCGGCAGCGACATCTTCATCCAGGGCCTTACCTATCTCTGCAACCCGCTGGCGGTTGCGAATTTCAAAAGGGTACTGCACGCGGCCCTCTTGGGGGCTCTCCTGACAATCATCTAAAAACCACTTCAGGCTATGCAGCCGAGCCTTTGCCTCTCGCAGCAGCAGTGCTTGGTATTGAACTCGCAGGCGGCCTGTTGTTTCTGCGATCTTGGCTTTGGCATTGGCAAGCATTTGTCTTTCCTGCTCGGACAGAGCGTCAGATTGTGCCGACAGTTTGTGCAGACGGGCCAGCAGGTCGCCGCCACTGGTCTGCACTCGCTCTGCAGCGCGTAGGGGCAGGGCAATCGTGCGGTACACTTCACCCTGCAACAGATAACTCTCCAACTGCCCAGCCATCTCCTGAACGATTGCTAGGTCGGTTGCCGGGGCCGCGGCGATTACAGTACTGAGTTTGGTAGCCATTGTTCTTCCTCCGTTGCTCAAGGCGTTGTTGTGCTCTCACTTTCCAGCCACAGGGTCACCGGACCATCATTGACCAGAGCCACTTCCATATGTGCCTGAAAGATGCCTTTTTCCACAGGGACTCCTTCGGCGGCCAGCAGGTCACAAAAGGTATCGTACAGTTCCTGGGCCAGCGCGGGTTCTGCCGCTTGGGTAAAACTGGGCCGCCGGCCTTTGCGAGCATCTCCATACAGGGTGAACTGGCTCACTGCCAGCACAGCCCCCTGGACATCCGCTAGACTCAGATTCATCTTACCCGCATCATCCTCAAACAACCGCAACCCTGCGATCTTGCGGGCCAGCCAGCGGGCCTGGGCTTGGCCATCGCCCCGGGCCACGCCTAGCAGCACGAGGTAGCCGTGCCCAATGGCTGCTACTTCCTGGCCATCAGCCGTCACACTGGCCCGGCTCACTCGCTGGATGAGCGCGCGCATGGGGCCTCCTTTGGATTTGACTTATCGAACATTTGTTCATATACTGTCCCTATGAACTTCTCAATTTCCCTTGAACCCATGGAAAAGATCGTCCGCTTGGGGGACATGACCGGCTTTGAAGCGGCCGGCGACGCCCCGCATGCGGAGCCGACACGGCCCAATTGCTTTACGCCTTCCCATCGTGCTGCCCCGCAAGGCATTGTGCGGCCTACAACTATGTTAAAACCGACTCGGCAAGAACGCAATGCAGCCTCTTTGCGACGGTCGATCTCCCCCGTAATGACGCCCCAGGGGCCGAAACCGGTCCTAAAAACCATGATGACCACCGCCTGTGAACGGAACTGCTTCTATTGTCCGTTTCGGGCCGGGCGCAGCAGCACCAATCGTCTCACCTTTCAGCCGCATGAGATGGCCGCCGGCTTTCTGGATATCCAAAAGGCCGGCTTCGTTGATGGCCTGTTTCTGTCTTCGGGCATTGTCGGCGGCAGTGTCAAGGCCCAAGATAAGATTATCGACGTAGCCGAGATTCTACGCCAGAAACAGCACTATACAGGCTTTATTCACCTGAAGATCATGCCCGGCGCAGAATATGAGCAGATACGACGGGCCATGCAACTGGCGGACCGGGTGTCGGTGAATCTGGAGGGGGCGACTGCAGACCGGCTCGATCTGTTAGCTCCACAAAAGGATTTCTGGCCCGAACTGCTGCAGCGACTCCTTTGGATCGAGCAGATTCGCCAGCAGGAGCGGGTACGGGCTTCATCCGTCACCCAATTTGTTGTCGGCGCGGTCGGCGACACAGATGTGGAACTGCTCTCTCTGAGTGAAAAGCTCTACCGTCAGGCCGGCCTGCGTAGGGTGTATTACTCTGCCTTCCATCCAATCCATGACACCCCCTTTGAGAACCTGCCCTCTGTCTCCCTGAAGCGGGCGCATCGGCTCTATCAGGCCAGTTTTTTGCTGCGGGATTACGGTTGGGGGGTAGAAGATATGGGCTTCGCAGCAGACCAGAACCTGCGGCTGGATGTGGACCCGAAGCAGGCCTGGGCCGATCTGCATCTGCGGGAAGCACCGGTGGAGTTGAACCAGGCCGACCGGCAGACGTTGCTACGGGTTCCCGGCATTGGGCCGAAGTCAGCGGCTCGCATTCTGCAGGCTCGCCAGCAGGGCCGCCTCACCGATCTGAAGGATCTGCAAGCCCTGGGCGTGCCTTCACCGCAAAAGGCTGCGCCGTACGTGCTCCTCAACGGCTCCCATCCGCTACAGCAGCTGGCCCTATTTCCTCTACATCCCAGTGAAGAATGATTCATAGAGCGTTCCTGCAATTGCTCGCCACTGGTGTCGCGATCTAGAGCAGATCCAAGGAGTAGGATTGGCATTGTCAAGCAATGTGCTGCTTTGTGACCTAGTGCGACGCACAATTTTGATGTACTTGTGGCCGCCGGCCGGGCTAGTTCGTATGCCACAGGTACGGGTACGCGCCGATAACAGCCGCTGCAATCCAACTGCCTGGGCCGAAGAGCCCTAACACCCCCAGCAGCCCACCAATCGTTACAGCTCCGATGGCTGTGAGCATTCGACCTGAGAGAAGCCTCTGATCCCATAGGGCCGCCCAACCCGTAGGGTACGGCCAATTTTGCATTGCCACACCCCAAGCAACGCCCATACCTGCCCATAGAATCAACCCAATCGGTGCTTCCTCTGGAAAGAGACCAAGGAGAAAGAGTTCCAGCACAACAACGGCCAGCCCCCGTCGCCGCTCGTTCAACGGCACACCACTTTCTGAAGGAAGCAGACCGCTCCGATTCCTTGTCAGCCACTCCCCGCCGAAGGTGACGACCAAGCCCAGAGCCGCAGTCAGCCAGGGTAGGCCGTGGCCCGTATGGGTGAGAACACTGGCGGGAATGTAGATGAGACGGAAGGCGAGAAAAAAGAGGAGGAGGGCGGGAAGGGTTCCCTTGGCCGTGACGGTGTGCAGGTTCATCCTTCATGGGCCGTCCCGTGACATGAGCTGTGGTCCCAACTTTCTTGGCCCAACGCCTCCACCATGGCCATGGCCGCGGCCGGTTCGACCCAGACGAGACTGTCGAGTTGTAGAGCGTCTGCACCAGCAGCTAGGCAATGGCGGGCCTGTTGGGCTGTGTGAATGCCGCCACAGGCCACCAAGGAGCCGGGCAGGTTCAAGGCTTTGACTGCCAGCAATGTAGCCAGCATCACGGGAAATAGCCCCGGACCGAATGTTTCACCGCTGATCATCTGTCCGTCCGCGCGGACGGCCGCGCCAAGTGGCGGGCTACCGACCACCAGGCCGGCCGCGCCGGCTGCGATGGCCGCTGGTGCCAATGTGGTCGCCTGTGCCAATGGCAGTTTTGCCAGCAACGGCAGGTCGGACTCCAGCGTAAAGGACTCTACGAGTTGAGCGATCTCCGACGCGCTGGCCTGTGGCTGGCAGAGCAGCTCAAAGCCCTGGCAACTGTTTATGTGCGAACAGTGTCGTACTGTGGCGGTAACCTCGGCCGGGGCGGTGTCGGCAATCTGTACCATGACCGGACAGCCGGCCCGAGCCCAGAGGCGGGCGAAAGGCACTCGCCCTTTCACTGTCCCGGCTACGCCCCGATTCTGTAAACCGATGTCGCGCACAAACCCGCCGACAGTCTCTGCCAAACGAGGCGGTGGCCGGCCGCCACGGCTGCGATGGGTAAGGGGCCCGACGACCACAGCCCCGAACCTACCCAGAACCATTTCACGATGTACCGCCTCACCGTAGCCGACACTGCCGGCCGCCAACATCACCGGATTGTCCAAAAGCAGACCGAGTTTGTGCTCAGGCGCGAGTTCGATCATCCAAATTATCCCATCAACTCGCCAAACGTTTCAACACCGATATTCGAGCCACACAAGATCAGCCCGACCCGTTTGCCCACAGCTTTTTCACGTAGAGGGCCGAGCAGAGCTGCGGTAGAGGCGGCGCAGGCCGGCTCGCAGGCCAGTTTCATCTCGTGGAAGAGAAGCCGCATACTGCGTTTCATCTCGTCATCGTTGATGCGGACTACATCATCAAGGAACTGGCGGCACAGGTTGTAGCTATAGGGCTGGGCCGCCGGCGCGCCCAAGCTGGTAGCGATGGTACGCACCTGCTCAATGGCCTGCGGCGAGCCGCAGGCGAAGCTGCGGTACATTGTGTCTGCCCCTTCTGGCTCCACGCCGAAGATAGCACAGTTCGGCTGTAGCTGTTTCACCACTGTGGCGATGCCGGCAGCAAGGCCACCACCACCGATAGGAATGATCAACAGGTCCAGCCGCGGCGCGTCCTCGCATAGCTCCAGGCCGACGGTCGCCTGTCCTTCAATGATCGGGCGGCTCTCAAAAGGATGAATGAACGTGCGCCCTTCCTCTCGTTGGATGCGCTCAACCTCGGCAAATGCCTGGTATACATCCGGGACCAGCACCACTTCGGCCCCATAGCTACGGGCCTTCTCGATCCGGAAGGGAGGTGCGGACGCCGGCATCACAACTTTGGCGTTGCTGCCGAAGATCTGGGCAGCATAGGCCACAGCAATTGCATGATTACCAGCACTGACTGCAGTCACGCCCTGTTCCCGGGCCGCGGCGTTCAGTTGCAGGAGGTTGTTCACCGCGCCGCGGGGCTTGAAGGTGCCGGTCTTCTGAAACAGTTCCAGCTTCAACCAGACTTCAGAGTCAACCCCAAGCGGGCCAGTGATGGCTTCACGATTTGCGGGGTGCGGCCCATGATTTGAACCTGACCAACGCCAGACCGGTGTCCGTAGAATATAGGGATCGATCCGTCGGCGGGTGGCGCGGATTTCATCAAGAGTGGGGATGTCAAGAACGGTAGGGAGTGCAGCTGTCATCGTGCGGTCCTTCTTCAGTGTAGTAGCCTGTGACCAGTACCTGCAGTGTACAAGCGGATTTTGCCTGGTCTCAGGCAATCAATGTCCCTTTTGTGCTAGGAACGCCCTGGCGGCGAGGATCAAGCTGTGCAGCCCCATCCAAGGCGCGGGCCAGGGCTTTGAACAGCCCTTCTGTCTTGTGATGGTCATTGCGTCCGTATAGAATGGACGCATGCAGGTTCATCCGTCCATGGATAGCGATGCTCTCGAACAGATGAAAGAGAAGGTCGGTGCTAAGTTGTCCCACTTTGGGGGTGGAAAATTCCGCGTCGAAAAGGCAATAGGGCCGGCCGCTGAGATCGATGACAACCCGGGCCAGGGTCTCGTCCATGGGCACGTACACATGCGCGCTACGTACCAGCCCTCGCCGGTCCCCCAACGCCTGATCAATCGCTCGGCCCAGGCAGATGCACACATCTTCAGCGGTGTGGTGCTCGTCAATGTGAAGATCACCATGTGCCTGCACCATGAGGTCGAACAGGCCATGCCCGGCGAAGAGCGTCAGCATGTGGTCGAGAAAGCCAATGCCCGTGGCAATATCGGCTTTGCCGCTGCCATCTAGGTCCAGATCTAGGACGATCTGTGTTTCTTGTGTCGTTCGTTCAATTCTGGCATGTCGCATGAGAGATTTGGCCTGTCTAACAATACTGCAGTGGAGCGTGAATCAATCCCAATGAACCAGTCACTGGGTTTTTACAATTGTCCCATTCATTGTAGCCCTGAGCAAATTCTGTTGAACCGTTGGCAAGATAGACTTCCCCAAGAAATTCTAGCCAACACTCTTTGTTTATCGTAAAGTTCTGTTTTTTGGCCTTGACATTTATCGGATTCAATCTATACTTGTTGTGTGGCCTACTTTCTCGGAATTGACGAGCAGAAACACTCCATGAATCACTGGATGCAGACAAGGACTGAACATGTATCAGGGCTTTGAGATCATCGACTTTCATGTACATTTCCCGACCCACAAGCCGTGGTTTCCACAGATGGGGAACACAATTCAACGCTATATTGAAAAGGTCGGGGAGGAACGGGCAGCCAAAGTCCGGGAAATGAGCCGCCCCTACGGTGAGCACTGGCGGCGGATGTGGGACTTCCCCGCAGCTGAGGCGGCGGACGACCATCCGGGGGACTGGGCCCAGGCCAGCCGTTGGGCTGAGGAGCTAGACGCCCATGGCCTGCGGGCTATCGGCTTTGTCACCGGCGGCGGCAATGAGCATCTGGCAGAAATTGTGAGCTGGTATCCAGACAAATTCGTCGGCTTCGCTCATCACAACCCTTTTGCTACGGACGCAGTGGAGCAGTTGACACATGCTGTAACCGAACTCGGTCTGCGGGGGTATAAACTGCTTGCCCCCATGATCGAGCAGCCGCTTGAGGATGAATCCATCTGGCCCCTTTGGGAAACATGCGCCGAGTTGGACATCCCTGTTCTCATCCATTTTGGCATTCAGGGCAGTGCCGGTGGCATCGCTTGGCATGAAAACATCAGCCCTTTCAAACTACACAACATCGCCAAAGCCTTCCCGGAGGTGACATTTGTCATCCCTCATTTCGGCTGTGGTTGGGAACGAGAGACCCTACAACTCTGCTGGGCTTGCCCGAACGTCTGCATAGACACCAGCGGCAGCAATCAGTGGGTCCGTTGGGTGCCCGGCGATGTAACCGTCAAGTACCTGTTCCGCAAGTATTACGAGACCATTGGTCCCCACCGCATCATATTCGGCAGTGACAGCAGTTGGTTTCCCCGCGGCTTTGCCCTACGTTATCTGCAGGACCAGATGCGTGACTGTCTGGATCTCAACCTGCCGCAAAAGGACATACAGCTAATGTTCGCCGGCAATGCAGCCCGTCTGCTAAAGATCAACCTGTCAGCAATTGCAGTCTGATCACCTGTCACTGACTACTGGATTTTATCAAGTCCATTCAATTTACCTTCAGGAGGAGTTGTACTGTGAAACAATCTAAACCGTTTGTACTGTTGAGCGTACTTTTGGTAAGTATCGTACTGCTAGCGGCCTGCCCAGCACCGGCAGCGGCACCAGCTGAAGAACCGGCGGCCCCAGAATCCGCGGCCGCGGAGATGGCCGCAGCCGATGAAGTCATTGAAATTGAGTACTGGCAGTATAATTTTGCTGCCAGAGTTGAGGCCATGGACCAGTTGATTGAAATGTTTGAGGCCGAAAACCCCAACATTCAGGTCATCCATAATGCGGACATCCCCTACGCGGAGTTCCGGGACAAGATCGCGGCCAGCGTTCCCGCAGGCGTCGGCCCGGATGTCGCCACCCTCTTCTATGGCTGGCAGTCTGCATGGATCAATGCCGGCTATCTCATCCCCCTGCCCGAGGACGCGTTCCCGCCCTCTATGGTGGAAGAGCAGTTCAGCCCCATGGTGCAGGCCAGCTTCGTGGAGGGCACCCTCTACACACTGCCTACGGCAGTGCGAGCCTTGGCACTTTTTTACAACCGAGACCTGATGGAGGCCGCCGGCCTTGACCCCAACAGCCCACCGACAACCTTAGACGAACTGCGGGATATGGCGGTACAGTGTACCCAACGCGATGACGACGGCAATCTGGTGATCGAGGGATTCGTCGCTGACCCGTCCAGCCAAGACCATCACTGGTTCCGTGAGGTGTTGGTGCGCCAGTTCGGCGGAGTGCCCTACAGCGATGAGTACAGTACGGTTCTCTACAACGATGAGGCCGGCCTGCAGGCGTGGAACTATCTGCTTGCCTTCCACACGGAACTGGGGACCGGTGATCGGGATCTGTTTGATGGTAGTACCAATGCCTTTGTCGGCGGCAATGTCTGCTTTCATGTGGATGGCTCCTTCCGCTTGGGCACGATTGCCAACAACAATCCAGATATGAACTTCGGTGTTACAGAACTGCCGGCCCACAATGGCATCAAAAGTACCTTTGGCTCCTACTGGACCCACGGCCTAACGAAAAAGGCGGCTGAGGATCCAGCACGCTTTGATGCAGCCGTGAAATTCCTACAGTTCATCACCAGTGCCGAAGCCGGCGCGCTGTGGGTAGATATCGTGGGCGAGCTGCCGGCCCAGCTCAAAGCAGGGAGCAATCCCGAACTGCTGGCCGATGAGAAATTGGGCGCATTCGCTGCCGGCCTAGAATACGCATACGCGACATTCTTCGCCGACGAAAGCCAACAGCGACAGGCGATCATTGACTCCTTTGATATGGTGATTCTGGCCGACGAAGACCCAGCCGCTGCGCTGGAAATCGCTGCGGAAACGGACCAAGAGATCCTGGATGAGTTCTGGTCAAATTGATAACAACAGTGGTTCGTGGAGAACACCTTCTCTTCGCTCTCCACGGACCACTCTCCACTGGTGTTCACTACTGCCATGCGTCTGACCCTCCGCCAGCGACAGATCATCTGGGCCTACATCTTTATGAGTATAGCCCTTGTCTTTTTTGTCGTCATCCGCTGGTACCCGACCATTCTGGCCTTTAATGTGAGTTTTCGGGACTGGAATGTGTTTGAAGGGTCTGGGCCCTGGGTCGGAGGAGAGAACTATCAGGAGATCTGGCAGGATGCCGGCAAGCCGCGCAGTTCTGTGACAGCGGCCTTTTCCAATACGGTCCGTTACGTTCTGTTCGGTGTGCCGGCCCAACTTGTCCTGGGATTGGGGATTGCCCTGCTGCTGGCCCAGGTGTATCGCTTTGCTGCGGTGTTTCGCGCCGCTTATTTCGCGCCCTACGTGACTTCAGCGGTTGCCGTTGCCTTTGTCTGGAACTGGTTGTACCAGCCAGAGACCGGGCTGCTCAATCAGGCCCTGGACTTGGTCGGGCTACCCCAGCAGCCCTTTACCAAAAGCCCAAAGCAGGCCCTACCGTCGATCACTGCGGTTGCCGTATGGCAGAATCTGGGCTTTGCTGTCATTATCTTCCTAGCGGGTATCCAGCAGATTCCCGACATGTATTACGAAGCTGCCCGCATTGATGGGGCCAATGTATGGCAGATCTTCTGGCGCATCACCCTGCCTCTCCTCAATCCAATCATCGTCTATCTGACGGTCCTCGGCACAATCTCCTATCTTCGGCTGTTTGCACTCGTCCAGAATATGAGCCCCCAAGGGACGGGGGGGCCCCTGAAAAGTACGACAACCGTGGTGCTGGAAGTCTATCGGGAGGGGTTTTCCAGCTATAAGATGGGGTATGCTGGCGCGCTCACCGTGCTCCTGTTTCTGCTGATTTTGCTGATTACAGTCATACAGTTGCGTTTCCTTTCCCGACGGGTAGAGTATTAATGGCAGTGGCTAATAGAACGTAACTTCTCTCCACTGTTGTTCGGAGATTCTGTCTATGTCCACAGCGGTCGAAAGCGGCAATGAACGTGTCCTACAAATTGCAGAGCAGGTCGTATCGGCCCAAGCTGGCGGAGGGCGTCGATCTAGGACAATTCTGTCCGCATATTTTCTGCTCTTCCTGGGTGCTGTCGTCATGGTCACGCCTTTTGTCTGGATGATTCTGACAAGCGTTAAGCCGGCTCCGGAACTGGTGAATTTCTCGTTTTTTCCCCAGAATCCGACCCTACAAAATTACATCAATGTCCTAAACACCAGTAGTTTTGAACGTTGGTATCTGAACAGTGTGATCGTGGCCGCGTTCAGTACGACAAGTGTCGTTTTTTTCGATAGCTTGGTGGGCTACACTCTCAACAAATTCGACTTCCCAGGCAAAAATCTCATCTTCATCGGCATGCTTGGGACACTCATGATCCCGACAGAGATGCTGATCATTCCCTGGTACACCATGAGCGTCAAGTGGGGCTGGCATGTGGGGTATGCCCAGTATTGGGGCATTGCCTTCCCCGGTGTGATCACCGCAGCCGGCATCTTTCTGATGCGTCAATTTTTCGATAGCGTGCCCAACGAACTGCTGGATGCTGCTCGCATGGATGGGATGAATGAATTTGGCATCTGGTGGCGCATTGCTGTGCCACTGGTCAAACCGGCTATGGCCGCGCTGGCGATCTTCAACTTTATCGGCAACTGGAATGCCTACCTGTGGCCCTTGATCGTTGCCAACAGCCGCTCGTTTTACACCCTGCCCGTGGGCTTGAGTTTCTTCCGCGGCGAATCAACGACCCACTGGGAGAAGATCATGACAGCGGCCAGCCTGGCCAGCATCCCCCTCCTGATCGTTTTCCTGATCTTCCAACGTCAGATTATCAAAGGCATCGCGCTGACAGGCCTGAAAGGGTAACCTGCAGTTACTCGCCATGAACCACGATTCACTGGAATTTGGGTTTTGTCATCTCCTGCACTCAGAACTATAATCCCTCGGAGGAACTGCAGTGGTTCACGATGGGGACCTGCTCTCCATGTGCCACTGGTGTTTCACTGACCACTGCTGGTGAGGAGTCACATTTTGAAGTTACATGAATACCAATCGAAACGAATTTTTGCCCAGTATGGCGTACCGATTCCCGCTGGGAACATCGCCTCAACAGCGGCAGAGGCAAGGGCCATCGCTGAACGGCTGGGCAAGGCGGTCGTCATTAAAAGCCAGGTATTGGTGGGAGGACGGGGCAAGGCCGGTGGCATCAAGGTGGTACAGACGCCGGCCGAGGCCGAAGAGGTGGCTGCCCACATCCTCGGCATGGATATCAGTGGATTGACCGTGAGAAGGGTGTTGGTTGATGAAGCCGCGGACATTCGCGCGGAGATCTACTTAGGTGCTGTTTTAGATCGGGATGCTGGCAGGGTTGCGATTATGGCAAGCAGTGAGGGCGGTATTGAGATCGAAGAGGTGGCGGCTCAAACGCCCGAAAAGATCAGTACCGTTCACATCCATCCACTCCTCGGCATGCAGAGCTATCAAGCCCGGCAATTGGCCTTCAGTATCGGCCTGCCCAAGGAACATATCCGGGCCTTCACCAAGATCGTCCAAGGGCTGTACCGGACTTTCATTGAGAATGACGCCAGCCTGGCCGAAATCAATCCACTGGTCCTCAATGCTGACAATGAATTCCAAGCGGTGGATGGCAAAATTGTGCTGGATGACAGCGCGCTGCCGCGCCATGCAGACCTGGCGGCCATGCGCGATCCGGACGAGGACAGCCGCGCGGAAATCAACGCGCGGGAAGCAGGCCTCAGTTATATCGATCTAGATGGCGAAATTGGCTGCATGGTCAATGGGGCCGGCCTCGCCATGGCCACAATGGATATCGTCAAATTTTATGGCGGCAGCCCAGCCAACTTTCTGGACATCGGCGGCGGGGCAGGGGCAGAGAAGGTGCTGGCCGCACTCCGCATTATTCTACGGGACGAGCGGGTGAAGGCGGTTCTCATCAATATTTTCGGTGGAATTACCCGCTGCGATGAAGTGGCGCGGGGGATTGTTGAGGCGATCAATACCCTGCATGTGCAGGTTCCGCTTGTGGTGCGCCTAGTCGGTGTCAACGAGGATGAGGGACGTCAGATTTTGGCCGCTTCCCATCTCGCTACGGCCAACAGCCTATCCGAAGCCGTGCAGATGGCGGTCGTCGCCGCGGGAGAACACAGATGAGTATTCTTATCGGGCATGACACCCGTCTACTTGTTCAGGGCATTACCGGAAGCCAAGGGGCGTTTCATACGCAACAGATGATCCAATACGGTACAAACGTAGTAGCTGGCGTGGTGCCGGGGCGCGGCGGCCAGTGGGCTGTCGGCAATACGCCGGTCTTTGACACCGTACATGAAGCCGTTGACACTACCGATGCCAATACAAGTATTATTTTCGTCCCAGCAGCCTTTGCGCCGGACGCACTCTTGGAGGCTGCCGACGCCGGCATCGAACTGATCGTCTGCATCACGGAAAATATCCCGGCCCTAGACATGGCACGCGTGCGCGCCTATCTGGATACCATGGATTCCATTCTCATCGGGCCGAACTGTCCGGGGCTGATTACGCCCGAGGCGGCCAAAGTGGGGATTATGGCCGGCCATATTCACACGCCGGGCAATGTCGGTATTGTCAGTCGTTCGGGAACGCTCACCTATGAAGTCGTCTACGCGCTGACAGCCCGCGGCATCGGGCAGAGTACTGCCATCGGCATCGGCGGTGATCCCATCAAGGGGCTCAACTTTTTAGATGTGTTGCAGAGATTTCAACAGGACTCGGCGACTGAGCAAGTTGTGCTGATCGGTGAGATCGGAGGGAGCGATGAGCAGAAGGCGGCCGAGTTTATCAAAACAGAGATGAGCAAACCGGTCACCGCGTTCATCGCCGGCCAAACAGCCCCGCCCGGCAAGCGTATGGGGCATGCCGGCGCGATTATCTCTGGCGGAGAAGGGACCGCGGCCGAAAAGATCGAAGCCCTCCAGAGCGCTGGCGTTGCCGTCGCCCGCTACCCGGAGGAGATCGCCGATCTCGCCGCACAAAATATCTAACGACAGGCCCCCGGTGTTGCCGGTAGGGGACAATTGACAGAAAACGTGAGGCGGCGCGCTGTGTTATGACGCCTTATCACTTTGAACAAATCAACCGTGGCTTCAGGACTGGAAGAGAACGGCCCAGTCCTTCCCACTACGAACCACGCATCACTGTTGTTAAGGAGGGACGAATGTCGCAGCAGAATCCAAATAGCCAGGACCTTGAACTTCCTGCCGTTGAAAGTGAGCTGTACCAACCGCCGCTTGCGGCGGTTGCCAAGGCAAATGTGCCCAACTATTTGGCGTTACGTCAAGAAGCACTTGCAGATAGTACGGCCTATTGGGATGCGCGCGCCCGGGAGTTGATCGATTGGTTTGAACCCTATGAAACGGTGCTGGACGATAGTGAGGCACCCTTCTTCAAGTGGTTCGTCGGTGGCAAGACCAATATCACCTACAATGCACTGGACCGACATCTCAAGACCTGGCGCAAGAATAAGCTGGCCTTGATCTGGGAAGGGGAAGATGGCGAGAGACGTACCTATAGCTACTACCAGCTCTGGCAAGAGGTCAATAAGTTCGCCAATGTCCTCAAAAGTATGGGCGTTGAAAAGGGCGACACCGTCACAATTTACATGGGACGAGTCCCCGAACTGATGATGGCCATGCTGGCCGTCACCAAAATCGGGGCTGTTCATTCGGTTGTCTACGGTGGCTTCAGCGAGCAAGCCCTGGCCAGCCGCATTGAGGATGCCCAATCTAAGCTGCTCATCACCTGTGACGGGGCCTGGTTGCGCGGGAAGACTGTCAACCTGAAGGATATCGCGGACGAAGCAGTCAAGCGCAGCCCTGTCGTACAGACGGTCATCGTCTACCAATGTACAAAGCAGGAGGTGCCGATGGTGCAGGGCCGGGACTACTGGTGGCATGATCTAATGCTCCTGCCGATTGCCAGCCCTGTCTGTGCGTCCGAGCCAATGGATGCGGAAGATCCGCTGTTTATCCTCTATACATCGGGAACAACCGGCCGCCCCAAAGGCGTACTCCACACCTGCGGAGGGTATCAGGTCTACACCGCGACAACGCTCCACTATGTCTTTGATCTGAAGGATGATGATATCTGGTGGTGTGCAGCAGATCCTGGCTGGATCACCGGGCACAGCTATATTGTTTACGCGCCGCTGCTCCTCGGCGCAACCGGCTTTATGTATGAGGGCGCACCAGACTACCCGTACCCCAATCGCTACTGGAAATTGGTGGAGGACTATGGCATCACAGTCCTGTATACAGCCCCCACTGCTATCCGTGGGCTGATGCGTTTCGGTGATGCATGGGCGGACCGGCACGATCTGTCCAGTCTGCGCCTTTTGGGTAGCGTCGGCGAGCCGATCAACCCAGAGGCCTGGCGTTGGTATCACCGGGTCATCGGCAAGGAAAACTGCCCCATTATGGATACTTGGTGGCAAACGGAAACCGGCGGCTTTATGATCACGCCCACACCCGTGGTGCCGCTGAAGCCGGGCAGCGCGACATGGCCCTTTAGCGGCATTGACGCCGATGTGGTGCGGGAAGATGGCACATCCTGCCAGCCGAACGAGGATGGCTATCTGGTGATTAAACAGCCCTGGCCGGGGATGGCCCGTACTGTGTGGGGGGACCCAGACCGCTACATCGAGCAGTACTGGTCTGAATTTGCCGAGCAGGGTTGGTACTTCACAGGTGACAGTGCCCGCCGGGATGCGGATGGCTATTTCTGGATCATTGGCCGCATGGACGATGTGATCAAAGTCTCGGGGTATCGGTTGGGCACGGCCGAGATCGAAAGCGCGCTTGTCAGCCACCCAGATGTGGCCGAGGCAGCCTGTATCGGTATCCCCCACGAACTACGGGGCAATGTCATCCATGCCTTCTGCATTCTCAACAGCGGTGTCAGCGGCAGCCCTGATCTAGCTGACACCTTGAAGCTACATGTGCGCCATGAGGTCGGCCCCATCGCCGTGCCTGCGGAGCTAAATTTTGTGGATAGCCTGCCCAAGACCCGCTCCGGCAAAATCATGCGGCGGCTGCTCAAAGCCCAAGTCCAAGGCCTGCCTATCGGTGATGTCAGTACATTGGCAGATTGACATCAGTGATCAGGACAGTAGGCAAGACAGCCAGAGTAGGAGCCAGCATTAGAGACCATACATGTTCATGGTGTAGAACGCATGGACCATGATTCGGCAGATGTCCTCTGTGGCCACGGGCTTGAGGACAAGCAATTCATGGTCTCCGTACAAGGAGTTGTACATGACTCTGACAGTACCCGCCTCTGTCATCCAAGCTTCTTTATGGGATGAACCTTCCACTACACCCAAGGACCGATTTCTGGTTTCTCTCAAAAGCAAAGGGAAGTTGGATTATAAGCGTTACCTCGGCTCCCCTTTGCGCTATGCTGGTGGTAAAAGTTTAGCAGTTGGATATGTGGTAGAACGACTACCCAACGACCTGCAACGGCTTGTGTCTCCGTTCTTAGGTGGGGGCTCAGTGGAGATTGCCTGTGCTAAGGAGTTAGGCATAGAGGTAATCGCCTACGATGTGTTCGATGTTCTCTGCACGTATTGGGACATACAGTTGCGGTATCCGGCCGCATTGCACCGTCGCCTACAGCACTTTATGCCCAATCGAGAGACGTTTCGTGAAGTCAAAGAACGTCTACGCCGCCATTGGCACAAAGAAGAACGCCTGAACCGCTATGACTTGGCAGCACATTTCTATTTCAATTCGAATACATCCTATGGGCCGCATTTCTTGGGCTGGCCATCGGACATCTATCTCAATGAGCAGCGGTATGCCAAGATGTTAGACAAGGTGTATTCGTTCCGTTTGTCCAACATGCAGGTGAAATGTGCCAGTTTTGAGCACTCAATTCCACAACACAAACATGATTTTTTGTACTGTGATCCACCGTATTACCTTGATGATGGTAAGACATTCGTCGGTATGTATCCACACCGCAACTTCCCGGTCCACCATGTAGGATTTCAACATGAACTGTTGCGTGATCTATTGCTTGCACACAAAGGTGGATTTATTTTGTCCTACAATGATTGTGCCACGGTCCGCGACTGGTATGCAGGCTGTCGGATGATTGCCCCAAAATGGCAATACACGTTTGGTCAAGGGGACACCCGTATTGGGACGAATCGTGCCCGATTAAACGGGGGCTCTCATGTTAAACAATCCCATGAATTGCTGATCTGGAGAAATCCTGAGCATGCTGAATAAAGGGTATCGGGGATCTTCATCGGAACAGGCCCGGCAATATCTTTGGACGCTGGCCAGCGCAGGAACCGTAACTGTTTAGAGTAGACTCCGCAATACAATCTCCCCGAACGTCGCCTCCTGTTGCGCGCTGATCTCCTGTTGTTTGACCAGTTCAAGGACAGCCAGGAATGTAACCACAACCTCCAGCCGGCTGCGGCTGTGGGCGAGGAGCGTAGAAAAGCGCAGGGGTCTGCTCAGCCTGCCGTTTCCCCTGGCATGGCCGCTGATTTGTGCCCGTACAAAATCGATCTGTTCTGCTACGGTAATCGGGTAGGTATGGACTCGAGGCCGGGGTGGGTCGGTGGGAATGCGGCGCAAGGCTCGTTCTACAGCCGTAGCGAGTTTGTCTACGGTCAGATTAGAAAGGTCCAGTTTCCGTTCCATTTGGGGCATCGGGGCCACACGCACAAATGCCCTCAGCCCCAGATCTTCCCGCAGACGTAGCTCATTGGCAACTGTTTTGAACTGACGATATTCCAAGAGCTGTTGGATCAGCGCATCGCTGGGGTCCTCTTCCGTCTCCTCCTGGGGGGGCCGGGGCAAAAGGCCCCGGCTCTTGATGTACAACAGACGGGCCGCCACCTCCAGAAAATCGGCCAACGCGCCCGGCTCGATCTCCTGCAGCTCCTCCATGGCACGCAGATACTGGTCGGTGATCGCCATCAGCGAAATTTCCGTTATGTCCAGTTCCTGGCGTTCGATCAGATGGAGTAGGAGATCGATGGGGCCTTCAAAGAGAGGCAGATGGACCGCATAACCCGCACCGAGGGGATTGGAGGTAAATTCCATACGTTCACTTCAGTGACAGGTGTTATTCAAGTTCAAGTAACGAATGGAAGCGGCGGCCCTCTGCGCTGAGCTGTTGAAGTTTCTGGATGGCTGACGTATCCATATCGTCTAGGCGGTCTATGGCCGCACCCGCATCAACCAAATGCTTCTCATCGCTGGCAGAGAAGACACTACCCGCCCCCACGAGGGTCACATAGCGGGCCTGGATCGCGTCCTCTACACGGGTGCCCGCGCTGGGCTTGAACTTCTCGAAATAGTCGCCAGCCTCTGACAGGGCAGTTGCCAACAGATCTTTGGACGGGAACAGGAGGTAGTGGTAAAGCGACATCTCGCCCTGGCCGCTTTGCACACGCACGATCTCCTCTATGAGGAGATTGCGCCAGCACTTGCCGCTCAACCATTCGGTGCCAGGGCAGACAGTATGATTGTCCGGGAACTCCTGGTGGCCCAGTACATTGGAGATAGGAATGTGCAGATCCTGCAACAGCCAAGCGGTCAGACGGGCACCGGCGTAAATCTGCTGTGGAGTCGGCGTAAAGCCATTCATAAAGCTGCCGGCAAAGGCTACAGCAAGCGTATATGGGTTGTGGCCGGCCACGTGGTAGACCTCTTTTTCCAGGGGCTGGGTCTGTAGAATGTCCCCCTCCGCGCGGATGAAAAAGTGATAGCCGATGCTCGGCCAGGCTTCCTTGCCCCGGCCCAAGTCTTCGTTCACATGCACATTGGCAATCCGTTCCGGCCCAACATGGGATGGTAGGGCTGTATGATGGACAGCCACATGGGTGATGGCGTCCAGTTGGCGGAGACGATAGCGTAGGGTTGGATGTTGGGGCAGGGTCTCGCTGATGTCCCGAAAGCTGGGACGTACCACCTGTTGCCAGCGGTTTGGGTCCGCTCTCATCTTCAAGATTTCCTGCCGAAGCCGCTCATTCTCCTGCCGCAGTGCGTTCGTCTGGCGAGTCACGCTGTCGCTGTGTTCTGTGTGGGGCTGCTCCTGCTGCGTGATGCGATTCTCGGGTAGCGGATCAGGCGGCGGTGGGGGCGGCGGGGTACCGGCCGCGGCCGCGACCGCATTGAGCAGAATGTCCTTCCAGCGCTGGCCCTGCAGCCATTGATCCCCAGGGGAGGTATGGTTGATGAATTCGTTCACCCCGCGGATGCTGGCGAGGGTCAATTGGGGGAACTCTTCCAGCAGCCAGGCGATCAGCCGACTGCCGGCCTCAATCTGTGCCTGGGTCGGGATGTTGTCGTTGAATTCGCCGGCAAAGCCGATATTGATCGCCCTTGCAATGTATGGGATCTTGCCATCTACCACCTGCATCAAGGGTTGGGTCTGGTACAGTGCGCCATTGGTGGCGATGAAGAACTGATACAAGATGCCGGGCAGTCGGCGGTGGAATGCCTCGGCGATCATCTGTAGGGGGGTGACCGGCGGAGCGGCCGTGTGGTTCACGACGATAAACTCCACATCCTCCGGCTGTCGCCCAAAGAAACGCTGGGGGTCACGGGGGAGACGGGTGGTCACATCTTCAATAGGTGGCTTCGGGACCCGAGGGGGTCTGTCTGCAGAGGCTGTCTCCTCGCTCCCTACACTCTCTGTCGGTACAGACCGTTCAGTGGAGGGCGGTGAACCGGTGAGAAATTCGACAATCTGTTCGTGTAATATCTTCTTCCAAGCTGGGCCGGCGTTGAACGTCTCCCCGGGGCTGGAGGTGTCCAGCAGTTCGTTCATGCCTACCACATTCTGGGCCGTCAGGCGGAAACGTGGCAGAATCCAAGCACACAGTTGGGCCGTTGCTGTCAACTGTCTCGCAGGCGGCTCTTCCCCATCAAAATTGCCCTCCAGACAGATATTGACACCTGTCAGGCTCCACTCCATCTCCGCATTCACCACCTCATCCAGGGCGGACACCTGCAGCACTTCGCCGGATTCCAGCACAAAGAAATGGTAGGCGATGCCCGGGTAGCCCTGTTCCACGTGGGTCTGGGCAATCGCCTGCACGGGCACCCCTGGTGGGGCTGCGGTGTGGCAGATCACAAGCTGGCGAACTTGTTGGGGCGTGCGCCGGGCCAAAGGTGTGTCGCCCTGGGGCAAAGATGCAGTGACATCCACAATCCTGGGCCCTTGTGGCCGGGATGCCCCCGGCCCGGCCGTCAATTCGGGTGTCGTCTCCACGGCTGACTCTGTCCCTGGCCAGTACTGTTCTGCCGGCACATCTTTCGGCGGCGCAGTCTGCTCTGCCTGGTCCTGGGGCGGATGGCGAGGTTCGTTCACACTCAGCCAGCGGGTGAGGACATCCGATTGCATCTCCTGAAACCAAGACTCACCCGCGCGGACCAGATCCAAGACAAGCGTATAGTTGCCCGGGGTATCTGGGATCACCACCTGTGCCTCAACGGTCACAATTCCCCCCGCTGCCACTTCATGGGGCAGGGGGGTCAGCAATGGGCGACCTTCAGGATGTGGCAATTCCTGGCGGCTCTGGAAAAAGTGATAGCTCAACGCGACTGCCTGGGGCCCAGACACGGGCCAAGAGGCACTCCCTGTATTGCGGATTGTGACGGGGAATGTGACTCGCTGGCCAGTGACCAGTGGGCGGGGCGGTTTGCCCTTCAGCCACTGCACCCGATAGGCTCCCTGTGGGGGCTGGGCGTTTTGGCGCGCAGGGGCCGGCCGTTGGCCCGATGTGGCTGAAGTGTGCCCAGTGGGCCTAGGATTTTCGGAATTTGCGAACGATGGACGGGGCCGCCATCCCCCGGCCTGTTCAGCGGTCGTCTTGCGCCAGCGGTAGTCATGCCGTAGCGCGCTGCGGAAATCATCAATAACTTTATCTTTGCCGTTGATGTGCCAGCGGTCGAACGGAGGCCAGCGGTATAATACCAGTGCCTGAATCTTCTGATCATTCTGACGGTTCCAGCGGTCGATTTCCGCGTAGGCCGCCTGGATCCATCCCCGGTTATCGTTTTCCCAGGGGCCGCCCTGGTCCGTCTCCGTAATGTAGACGGACAGATGGCGCATATTGGCCGGGATAGCGTACATAAAGTCCCGATAAGCCTGGAAGTGGTGATGATGTTGGGGAAAGTTTTGCAGTTTGCTACTGTCCAGAATCAGAGTCGGTTCTGGCCCATGGGTATATGTATGCAGGGTAACGCCATCACAGCCGTTGGGCCCGAGTTGCAGCAAAATATCTTGGAAATACCGCACCCAATCGCCGCTGGGGTTGCCAGGGTAGGTGGTCTGGTTGTTCCAGGGGGCCACGGCCCCGACCAGTACCTGATCTCGTTGGTGGCGTGCGATGCGGTGGATGGCAGCCCGGCACATGCGAAAACAGCTTGCGTAGGCCTCGGGCGTAATCAACTCCCCGGCGTCCGCGCTGCCCTGCATGCCATCTCGCTGGGACGTGGGTTGCAGCGCGCTGAACCGTTGCGGATGGCCGCGCTGGGTAGGGTCCGCAGCCGCATCGCGGCCGAGAGAAGCCGCGTTGTGTATCGCTGGTGCATTGGCACGCTCTAACGCGTAGTTCATCTCATTGCCGATCACCCAGTGGGTGCAGCCTTGGCTGGCGGCGACAAAATTGGCACAGCGGCGGGCGAAATTGCCGAAATCCCGGCTACGTGGAAGCGTGCCATGTGGATAAAAACCATTGTTCAGCCGTACAATAACACCCAGACCTTGACGGCTGAAAGAGGTATAGTCTTTGCCACTCCGGTCGCTGGGATCATGGCCGATGGCTTCACTAAAGACAACCCAACCAGGTCGGCCGGCTGCGAGCATAAGCTCTTCGCCACCAAAATCATGGATTCCGAAGATGTAGTCGCTGCTCATAACTGCAGTGGTCAGTGGCTTGTGGAAGTATCGTTGAACCCAGCCTCTGCCAAGATGGCAGAGACCTTTTCAATAATTTCTTTGTGGATATGGCCATTGCTGGCGACGAGGCCATTGTAGGCCTGGACATCCCGTTTGTTGTACTGCAGGCGATTGCCCCAACAGTCGGTCATGATTCCGCCAGCAGCCCGCAACAGTGCCTCCGGCGCGCACAGATCCCACTCCTTACAGCCGAGGCCGGGATGGATATACAGATCTGCTAGGCAGCGGATGATGTGGCCGACTTTGAGGCCCACGCTGCCGGTAATGCTTTCGCTGGTGATCTGCAGGCTACGCCGGATGCGGTCCATGACCGGGTTGCGGTGGCTGCGGCTGCTGACGAGGACCATCTGCTCGGTTCTATCGCTGACAGATAAGGGAATGCCAGGCCCGGAAGTGGCGTGGCCCTTTATCTGTTTTCCGTTCTTTTGCTGGAGGAACGCGCCCTGGCCGACGATGCCAGTATACAGCAAGTCACTGGTAGGTTGATAGACCACACCCAGAACCGCTTGTCCTCGTAGGGCCAAGCCGATCATGATTGAGAATTCGCCATTGCGCGCGATGAACTCTTTTGTGCCGTCCAAGGGATCGACAATCCAGACCCGTTCCCGGCGTAAGCGGGTCAGATCGTCCTGTGACTCCTCTGCCAAAATGCCATCGGTCGGAAAGGCCGCATGAATGCGGGAAACGATGTGCTGGTTGGCCGCACGGTCTGCTTCCGTGACCGGCTCCTTTGACAGTTTGTATTCGACCTGGGCCGAGCCGTTGTAAAACGTTTGTACAATTGTGCCGGCCTCCTGCACCAACTGCACAGCCAGGGCCAACTCGCGCTTCAGGGATGCAGTTTCTTGCTCAGATACACGGGGCTGTCCAGACATCTATAGCCTGCAGTTGGTTGTCTACCAGTGATTTGGCATGAATGGGCGTCATTTCCACTTGCAATGTCAAAATTTCTCGTGTCAAAACAGTGGATGTACATTCACATTGTAAAGCAAGGGTCCGGAAACCGCAAACCTTATGAATCGTGAAGAGTGGTTCGTGGCGAACAGTTACTCGCTACGAATCACTGCCGTGCGATTGAGCAGATTCAATAGGGGCCCGCGCTGTTCCATGCCATTTTCGCCGAAATCGCTCATACCCAGATAGACAGCTTGACGTGTGCGCCGCAGCAGCCCGGTCAGCAGCCGGCGGAGGCTTTCCTGGCGTTTTTGGAACTCGTCAAAGTCGGTCCAGATCTGGTCCGGTGGCCAATTGTGGGAAAGAACATAGGGGTGGGTCAAGGGCTGGTAGAGGCGTTCCCACCAGCCGCTCGCGCCGATATCGAGCCAGAACTGCACATTCATCGGGCGGTTACGCATCAGAAATGTGTAGGCCGGGGCAATAAAAACCGCATCCTCCGGCTCCGTCCAGCCTGGTAGATAGAGCGCGCCCAGCGCGCCACTGTCCACCAGGTCCAAGTAGGCGCGGCCGATATCAGTCTGTCCAGAGGATGGCAGGGTATCTTCTGTCTGTTCTTCAATGGCCCAACGGAAGTTGCGGGCGGATTTCACAAGCTGGTTGGCAATGCGGGCCGCGTCGATGTCGTCATGAAAGCCGAAACCGGGCTGGCTGAGCAGCTCGCCAAAGATGCGAGCAAAGAACTGATCGAGAGGCGTAAAGTCTGTCTGCGCGCGGTAGGCAGCCAGCCAATTGTACAGCCGTTGGTAGGATTCACCGATAACGAAGGTCACCCGCTGCTGCACATCCCCCCGCAGACGTTCAAAGGGGAGTAGCTCCCCGACGACAGTACCGCGCACGCCGTATACGGTGCGGCCCAACACATTGGCTCGTACTGGGTCCAGCGGCTCAATGGCCATATGGAGAGTGAGCACCACATCGGAGGGCAGAGGGATACGCTGCCAAGTCGGGTGCCCCAAAGCGGCTAAGGTCAACAGCGCGCGCGCGGCCGGCTCCGCGTTGAGGGAACGGCTCGGCCGGTGGCTGGCAGAGGGGATTCCCTTCTCATCTAGCCGAGTTTGAATGCTGAAGCGCAGGGCATCACTGACGAACGGGGCCATCACTGCGATCTGGCCCGGGGGAACACCCTCCTGCGTTACCAGCCGCTGGATTTCGTCAACAGCCCAGTCGATCATCTGCGGATAGAAGCGGTGGGTGGTGAAGTGGAGCCGCGCGTGCGCTGAGGACTCCCGCTCCTGTTGAACAGTCCCTTGGATGGCCCTCTTGATGCGCTGGGTGAAGGCTTCCAAGGCGTCTGGCGTGCTGTACGAGCGGTCCAGACGCACGCTGTGCATGCTGAGGTCGGCCAGGCTTTCAGCGCGTTGCGGGTCCGCGCCCAAGAAGACGCGATAGCCAGCGTCCTCATCCACAAGGAGCAGGGCACTGTCCAGATGGGGGAGCCAGTGACGCACCAGTTCCTGGGCCGCGAAGGTGTCCTCTTCGGCATTGTCAAAGATCAGATGGCGGTAGGAACGGAAAAGATGAGTTCGGCTCCATTCGTTTTCCAAGATTTCATTGAGAAAGAGTTGCATCCACAGACTGAAATCGACCAAAGAATCGGCCAGACACAGGTCACGGAACTCCTGGCTGAGGCGTCGGGCTGTCCGCAGGACGTTCAGCCGCGCGGTCATCTGTTCCCCTTGGGGGACAGCCAACTCCAGGCGAGTGTAGGCTTGGTCAACGGAGAAGCCGTGCAGAGCCGCCTTGTTGAGGTTATCCAGTACTTGGCTGACAATACGGGCCGGTTGCAGACGGATGGCGTCGAACTCTCCCTGCCCAATCGCTTCGTCCACGAAGCGGGCCATATGGTATTGGGTCGTCTCTAGGTTGAGGAAAGTCGGCTCTTTGTTTGGATCGGCAAAGCCCGCTGAGGGGGCCATCAATGGCCAGTATAAGGAGACAGCAGAACGAGCTAGGCCGGCCACAGTCGTTACCTGTACCGGCGCGCCGGCCGGCACATCTGCCCGCTGCAATGCCTCATGGTAGGGCCGTCCTAGGGTGCGCTGGGGAACAAGCACGAGGATATCATCGCCCCGCACCCGTTCCTGGCGCAACAGGTGGCGAATCCGCTCAATGGCGACAGTCGTTTTGCCGACACCAAACGGGCCGTAAAGATACAGGATATTGGGTTGCAGAAGCAGTTCGTCGGCCATAACACCAGTGATCCGTAGTTCGTGAATGGTAACACCACCAACCACGAATCACCAACCAGCGCTTGTTTACGAACCACCGCCCCCTGCAGTTTCAGCAAGAAGTGCCTGAATGACCGCTTCCGAATAGGCGTACTGGCCTTCGCCGATCTTCAGATAGCGGATCTGTCCGCTTTTGTCGATAAAATACATGGCCGGCCAGTAACGATTGTGGTAGGAACGCCAGGTCTTCCAGTCGTTGTCAATGGCGACAGGGAAGGGAACATCAAGCCGCACAAGGGCCTCCTGTACGTTCGCCAGTTCCCGCTCAAACTGAAACTCCGGCGTGTGGACACCGATGATGACAAGACCATCGTCTGCGTACTTCTGGTGCCATTCCCTCAACGAGGGAATTACATGGATGCAGTTAATTCAGCCATATGTCCAGAACTCAACCAGCACTACTTTCCCGCGTAGGTCCGCCAGTTGCAATGGCGCGGAGTTCAGCCACACTTCGTTAAACAGTTCCGGGGCTTCGCCCCGAGGCTGCAGCTTGACGAGAAGAGCCTGCTGCTCTGGGGTAGGGCCAATGCCCTTAGCTGAGGCCTGCTCGGCCCGCAGTTCTTCGACACGGGTTTGAATCGCTTCAACCTTCGCAGCTCGCTCGGCCTCTGTGAATGTCCCGCCTAGATCTCGGGTTGGCAGCACTTCACCCTGGCGCCGGGCTGCTTCCGGCACAACACAAGCGGCCAGAAGCAGCCCGGCCAAGAACAAAAGCAGAGCGGACCACCACACCCTATGGCGTTGCCCACGCCTACCCACATCGCCTGTCATTCTCATCCTGTCAATATCATACCAAGTCATGGGGATACTTACTCCTTATTCGTGCTTTCATGGTCGGTAGCGCATGGCCTCTGATCAGGCCCTGCTGTTGCACTGCTTGCACTTTAGCGACTACGCATTACAATACTCGTATGAAATGATTACCGGATTCTTACGCGGCACCGCCACGTAAGCATTTTACAACATGTCCGTGGTATATGGAGGAGATGCGGGTCCAATGGCTGGGGCACAGATTTTGATTGTGGATGATGAGCCGAGTATCGGTGAGGTGGTGAGCCTGTATCTGCGCCAGGAAGGCTTCGGCACGACTGTAGTCAACGACGGGCAGACAGCACTGGAGATATTGCAGGCGCAACCGCCGGATCTGCTGATCCTAGACATCATGCTGCCGGGGGTAGATGGCTTTACGATTATGCGGCAGGTGCGGGCCGGAGGTACGCTTCCGGTAATTCTGCTGACCGCGCGTAAGGATGAGATCGACCGCATTGTCGGGCTGGAACTGGGCGCGGATGATTATGTGGTCAAGCCGTTCAGCCCGCGTGAGTTGGTCAGCCGGGTGAAGGCTGTGTTGCGGCGCACGCAGCAGGCCGGCACACTGTCTACGGATGAGCGGCCTGTCATGTTTGGCGATGTACACATCGACCCCCGCACCCATCAGGTGACCATCGCGGGTCAGGAGATCCCGATGACCGTCAAGGAATTTGCCCTGTTGTGGCTGTTCGCCAGCCATCCCCGCCAGGTGTTCAATCGTACCCAACTGCTGGACCGGGTGTGGGGCGTGACCGAATTTGTGGACCCCAGCACGGTTACGGTGCATGTGCGCCGCTTGCGCGAAAAGATCGAGCGAGACCCATCAAACCCGCTGCATATCATCACAGTCTGGGGGGTGGGATATCGCTTTGAGCCGGGGGAGAAGCAGGCATGACAAATCGCTTTCCGTTGCCGATTTCGCTGTCGGTTCGCTTTCTGGGCGGGGTTATAACCGCACTGGTGGGCGGCCTGCTGCTGTTTACAGCGGTGCTGAACCCGCCCATGGACGAGTTGCGGGCCATGGCCTTGTTCTTGACAGCTACTGCTCTGTTGTCTGTGGCGGCAGTCTATGGGGTCTACCGCTTGGGCTGGCTCTACCATTCGCCACGTCTGAGCTGGACATTGCTAGGCGGCTATGGGTTGGCCAGTCTGCTGACCTTCCTGAATGTGTTTGTGACGGCTCGGCTGATGTTCGCTAGCGATCATGATTTGCGTCTAGCCGCGGTCCTGCTGATCTTTGCCGGCGGCATTGCCACGGCCTTGGGCTATTTCTTAGCCACAGCTGTGACGGAAAAAATCCAGCGAGTGGAGCGGGCGGCCGCGGCTCTTGCTGCCGGAGAGCAGGATGTGCGCGTAGAGGTAGTGGGCAGTGATGAGCTAGCACGGCTCTCAGTTACCTTCAACCAGATGGCGGCTCGTTTGGCAGCAGCGGAACGCAGTCGCCGAGAGACGGAACAGCTACGGCGCAATCTGCTGGCTTGGGTCGGCCATGATCTGCGTACACCCTTATCTTCAATGCAGGCATTGGTAGAGGCTCTGGCCGATGGGATTGTCATTGAGCCGAGGGAAGTCCAACGTTATCTGCGGACACTACAACGGGATACAGCATCCCTTTCAGCGTTGATCGATGATCTGTTTGAGATGGCGCAGATCGAGGCCGGCGGCCTGCATCTGGACAAGCAGCCCCTCTCTCTTGCGGACCTGATCTCCGACACGCTGGAGAGTTTTGCTCTGGTAGCCCAGGAGCGGGCCGTTGCTCTGGCTGGCAGTGCGGACCCCCAGATGGACCCGGTCCTGGTCGATGCTGGCCTGGTCGGGCGGGTTCTGACGAATTTAGTCGGCAATGGGGTTCGCCATACGCCGGCCGGTGGGACTGTAGCGGTGACCGCGCGGCAACTAGATGATGGGGTGCGGGTGGATGTCTTTGATTCCGGGCCAGGTATTCCGACTGATGACTTGGCGCAGGTCTTTGTGCAGTTCTACCGAGGGGAACAGTCTCGCAGCCGAGCAGATGGGGGCGGCTCTGGCCTGGGCCTGGCGATTGCCCAAGCGGTGGTGGAGGCACATGGGGGGACAATCGGGGTAGAGAACCGGGCCGAAGGTGGGGCGCGCTTCTATTTTGTTCTACCGAGTGTAAGGAGACCAGAGAAAGCGTGAACGTAGTGCCTACGTTACTCTCATGCCTTGTCTCGTTGCCGGCCATTCGCTGATCTTCTGGGCAGGATCCCAGCGCGGTGGATGATTTCAGCGACGGTTTCTTCTTGGCGGTAGGCCATGATGTGAACGCCATGTACGCCTTCGATCTGCCCTACCTCTTCAATGATCTCCACACAGAGTTGGATGCCCTCTTCCCGCTGCTGTTTTTTCGGCGTGGCAGTCAGCCGATCTACCACTGCATCAGGGATGTGTACGCCGGGCACTCGAGTTCGCATGAACTCCGCGGCGCGGGCGGAGCGTAGGGGCCCTACGCCCACAAGGATGTAGACCTGCTCATGGAGGCCCATGTCTCGCGCGCGGCGCATGAAGGCTGCAAATTGCGGTATATCGTAACAGTATTGGGTTTGGATGAAATCTGCGCCGGCTGCGATCTTCTTGGCTAGACGTAGATGGCGGTAGGCTTGGGGCGGGGCAAAGGGGTTGGCGGCCGCGCCGAGGAAAAAGTGAGGGGCTGTGGTCAGTTTGCGTCCGCTCAGGAAGACGCCCTGATCCCGCATGGTTTTGGCGGTGCGGAGCAGGTGGAGGGAGTCTAGGTCAAAGACCCGCTTGGCTTCTGGGTGGTCCCCGGCCGTTACATCATCGCCGGTGAGACAGAGGACATTGTGGATGCCGATGGCGGCTGCGCCCAGCAGATCCCCTTGGATGGCGATGCGGTTGCGGTCTCGGCAACTCACCTGTAGGACTGGCTCATAGCCGGCTCTGGCTAGGAGCGCACAACAGGCGATGCTGCTCATGTGGCAGTTGGCCCCAGACCCGTCGGTGGCATTGATGCCATCGCAGACTTCTGCCAACACCAACGCGTTCCTGTATACGTCCTCCGGGTCCGCGGAGTCGGGCGCGTTCAGTTCAGCAGTCACGGCAAAACGACCGGAGCGTAATACCCGCTCCAAGCGGGAATTGGGATGCGCTGCTTGTTGGTAGCTATCCTGTAGAGGTCGTTTCAGGTATGACAGGACGCATTCCTTTCAGTGCTGGTCGCTGGTACAGTAAGCACTAGCCATTGTTATGCCCCATCTCGTCTGGGCACAGAAACTCTATCTGAATGCCGTGCGCTTCTAGGGGTTCTCGATAATGCCACCAGTCAGTATCCACCGCGTTCAGAATGGGTGCTGGGGTGGGATGTGCCCGTGCCACAGCCACAAACTTACGGTCGGATGGATCGAAACCAGCCAACGCTAGATCGGTCGGAAATTCAGCAAAGGACATCCGACCATCACTCTCTTGAGGCGTAATCCGCACAAATTGGCAACACGTAGCAATCTCCCAATTGTCCTCAACCCATTCCAGAAACGCCTTGCCCAGGCCGAACTGTCCTTCAGAACGCAACTGTCCCCGATATTCCCGGATAATCTCCCAATCATAATCCAAGAGCAGGGTGTGTTTGTTTCGCATAATATCTCGTATCCACCTTGCACATTCAGCTACACATTGGGATGATGCCTGGGAGGCATCGCCATTGGCCACTTTCGGCACATTTGTATCAACGATCACGTCCACACCAACTACTCCTGTTCCATCTGACGCTGCATGGCTGCGTCGGTCCTCGCCATGAGATCTTCGAGTTTGTCGCCGAAAAAGTCCGGCGGCCAGTTTTTAATGCTGCCAAAGGGGGTCAACTCCAAACGACAGATCTCAGAGTGTCCCCCAGGCTTGTTAATGAAATAGAGGGCAGCCTGTTCTGGTTGGATTGCTTCCTCTGCAATGCGTCGCTGCAAACGTCGCAGAAGATGCTCGCTGTGGCTCTCTAGGATGATCTGCACATTGCGGGTTTTGATGACGTCAATGAAGACATCCGCCAGGCCGGCCTGGGCCTTGGGGTGTAGGTGTATCTCGGGCTGTTCTAGAATCAGTGTAGAGCCTTCGGGGACGTAGGCACACAGGGTCAGGACGGGCAAGATCTGGGATACGCCAAAGCCGACATCCGCTAACAATACAGGGGCCGCGTCAGAGGTATGATGCACCCATACTTCGTTGCCCAAGCTCTGGTCGTCATCAACAAAGGGCCGCACAATGAAGCTGTCAAGCAGTGCCAGCTCACGCAGCCACTCCGTGACTTTCTCCTTTACAGGCTCGTTTTGGGGAGCGAGCAATATTGGCAGTGCCTGTTCGCCCCGCTGTCCTATATCCGCTGCTTCCGTACCGGCACTGTATACCTTCTGTAGGGGCTCGCGCAACGGTCCTAAATAGTAGACATGGCGCAACTGTTGCTCAAAGGCATACACGAGTCTCCCCCAAGAATTGAGGTTTTCGATAGGGTTATTAGAGAAGTAATAGAATTTCAGCGGTTTCGGCAAGGTCGTCTCTACTATTTGTTCTGACACTTGTTTGATATCAGAATCCACTATGAGAGTATACTCATCCGATGGCCAAGGTCCCTGCCCTTCGTATACCGGTATTTCACCGCGCAAGGCACTCAGTTCACTCTCTTTTTTACGCATTCCATAGCGGAAGAATCGTTCTCCAACGGGAAATTGATAGTAAACTTGCTCAACACGGGGGTACCTACTCCCATCGCCGATAATCGACATGTGAAAGTCCAGTTTCTGAATGTCAATCAATGTGCTGTCTGGTCCCTCTTCTGGATATACAATGTCCAGCGGATCAAGCAATGTCCAACCGAGATCAACCGTTAATGTGCCAGGTATCTGGTGATTGTGAAGCACATGGGCCATTGTACCCAAATTCACAAGGGTACTGTCGTCTCCCAGATGTAAGGGACTGGTGATATCGGTAGATTCCACAGTTTGTTTGAGCAGCAGAAGCAGTTGCAGGATGGCTGTCTTGCCGGAACTGTTGACGCCGAAGAGGCCAGTCAACGGGGCCAAAGATATCTCGCCTGTGTCCGCCCAGGACTTGAAGTTCTGTATACGCAATCGGGTAAACATGGCGCACTCCTTTCACGCTAGTAGCTAATGCAGCTTTTGATCACGAGCCACTGCCCTTATCCGCTGTGCCCATGCATCGCGTCTGGGCACAGAAACTCTATCTGAATGCCGTGTGCTTCGCTTGAATCTCTTCTATCCAGTATACACATGTGTATTCACATTCTTGCGATGCTTGGGGTACAGCTTCGCCATTAGCCGTTACGAGCACATTTGTATCAACGACCACATCCACACCAATTACTCCTGTTCCTTCTGGCGGCGTATCGCGGTCTTGGTCATTTTGATGAGATCCCCTAGGTCGTCGCCGAAAAAGTCCTGCGGCCAGTTGCTGATGCTGCCGAAGGGATCCAATGCCAAACGACAGATCTCAGAGCGTCCCTCTGGATTGTCGATGAAATAGAGGGCAATCTGTTTTGATTCTGGCCGTTGGGTATCTGATTCTGGCTGGTGAATCTCTTCCTCTGCGATGCGTCGCTGCAAGCGGTGTAGAAGATGCTCGCTGTGGCTCTCTAGGATGATCTGCACATTGCGGGTTTTGATGACGTCAATGAAGACATCCGCCAGGCCGGCCTGGGCCTTGGGGTGTAGGTGTATCTCGGGATGTTCCAAGATAAGTGTAGAGCCTTGGGGAGTGTAGGCACACAGGGTCAGGACGGGCAAGATCTGGGATACGCCAAAGCCGACATACGGTAGGAGTACATCCGCTGCATTGGGGGCCTGACGCACCCATACCTCGTATTGGTGGTCGCCATCGCCAATAGACTGCACGCTGAAGCTGTGAATCAGTCCTAGCTTACGCAACCATTTCGCGACCTGCTCCGTCATAGGCTGCCAGACTTGCCCTTGCCTGTGGCGGATCCTCTTTCCCCATTTCTCGTAAACCATCAATGTCGGTATCGCCAGTTCCCCCCGCTGTCCCATATCCATTGGTTCTTCACCTTCCTGACCGTATACTCTGCGAGGGTTCTCCCGCAACGGCCCCAGATAAAAGATATCGTGAAACTGTTCCTCAATGGCGCGTCCGAATTTGTTCAAAAAATTGAGGTTCTGATCCTCAACTGCAGCAGGGAAGCCATAGAATTTCAGCGGTGCTGGCGCGGGCTTGACCCCATAACCCTCCGCTTCAAGAATGTACTGATTCCTCTCTTCTTCACGCATTCCAAATTGATACGACCGATCTCCGGATTGAAATTGATAGTTAAATTCTTCAACGATAGGGAGGGCCCACTCATCGCCGATAATCGACGTGTGGAAGTCCATTGCCTTGATGTCAAACAATGTACTGCCTGGTCCCTTTCTCATATCAGGGATACGCAAAGGTGTGGTCAATGTCCAACTGAAATCAACCTGTAACTTGCTAGATATCTGGTGCTTGTGAAACACATCATACATTGTGCCCAGATTCACAAGGGTACTGTCGTCTCCCAGATGTAAGGGCCTGGAGAGATGGGTAGATTCTATGGTTTGTTTGAGCAGCAGAAGCAGTTGTAGGATGGCCGTCTTGCCGGAACTGTTGACGCCGAAGAGGCCAGTCAACGGGGCCAAAGATATCTCGCCTGTGTCCGCCCAGGACTTGAAGTTCTGTATACGCAATCGGGTAAGCATGGATGATTCCTTAACGACAATGGCTACAATGTATCATCTGCATGAAAACCTTGTCTGAATCAGGATTTTTCGCTTGCCGCCGCCCTTTGAATGTGCCATTGGGCATTCCGGGGGCAAGCGAAACAGGGATTTAAGGATTTTCAGGAGTACAGCCGCACACTCCCTTGTTGCCTGATCAGGTCGGCACGCGATGAATGGGGTTTATCCTGTTCATCCTCTAATCTTGTAAATCCTGATTCAGACAAGCTGGCCCTGTTCCTGCAAAGGCACCATGGAATAGTGGGTACAATGTATCGTCTGCATGAAAACCTTGTCTGAATCAGGATTCTCTGGATTTAAGGATTTTCAGGAGTACAGCCGCACACTCCCTTGTTGCCTGATCAGGCCGGCACGCGATGAATGGGGTTTATCCTGTTCATCCTCTAATCTTGTAAATCCTGATTCAGACAGCTGGCCCTGTTCCCGCAGAGGCACCATGGGATAAATGGGTTTATCCTGTTCATCCTCTAATCTTGTAAATCCTGATTCAGACAAGCTGACCCTGTTCCCGCAGAGGCACCATAGAATAATGGGTACAATGACAAAATTTTCTGTGCCAAAAAATGACAATGGCTACAATGTATCGTCTGCATGAAAACCTTGTCTGAATCAGGATTCTCTGGATTTAAGGATTTTCAGGAGTTTTGGCACGAGAAATAGTGGGTACAATGACAAAATTTTCTGTGCCAAAAAATGACAAATGGCTACAATGTATCGTCTGCATGAAAACCTTGTCTGAATCAGGATTTTTCGCTTGCCGCCGCCCTTTGAATGTGCCATTGGGCATTCCGGGGGCAAGCGAAACAGGGATTTAAGGATTTTCAGGAATACAGCCGCACACTCCCTTGTTGCCTGATCAGGTCGGCACGCGATGAATGGGGGTATCCTGTTCATCCGCTAATCTTGTAAATCCTGATTCAGACAAGCTGACCCTGTTCCCGCAGAAGCACCATGGGATGAAAGGGGTTATATCCTGTTCATCCTCTAATCTTGTAAATCCTGATTCAGACAAGCTGGCCCTGTTCCTGCAAAGGCACCATGGGATGAATGGGGTTTATCCTGTTCATCCTCTAATCTTGTAAATCCTGATTCAGACAAACTGGCCCTGTTCCTGCAAAGGCACCATGGGATGAATGGGGTTTATCCTGTTCATCCTCTAATCTTGTAAATCCTGATTCAGACAAACTGGCCCTGTTCCTGCAAAGGCACCATGGGATGAATGGGGTTTATCCTGTTCATCCTCTAATCTTGTAAATCCTGATTCAGACAAACTGGCCCTGCTCCTGCAGAGGCACCATGGACAATTTGCTGAGCTCCAACCATGAGGTAATCAACACATTGTACCAGAACGCCTCCTCCGCCCAGCCGTTCTTCTCACTGATGGCATATAGCCGATAGGCCAACGACTGGGCCGCAACCGCAGCTACGCCACCAGTCCGCAGCATCTCCCCAGCCACAGGCTCACCCCGGTGACCCACCGCATATATCATCTGTTGGCATACTTCCCACGCCGTCAGACGCTTGTCTGTTGCCGGATCCCACTCCAGATCCAACTCGTCCCGGCGGACCAAGCGCACCTTGCCACCACCAGAATGTAGGATGCCGGCCTCTACTAAGCCCTGTACTGATATGTTCTTGGCTGTGGCTAGGGTCTCCGCATCCCCGTATACTCCCTCGTTAAAGGCATACTGCTCAAACCAGGCCAAGGCCCAGCGGGTGTCCGCATCGTACTCGCTGTCTTGGTCGGCTAGGTATTCGTCCACGACTTGGTTGATGAAGGCCAAGGCTGTACGCACTGGCATGAGGGTGCCGTCGGCTTCCAAGATCTGGCGATAGCGGGAGTAGATAGCCATGCCCGGGCCGATGACCGCTTGGTTCATGTCCACCGGCGCGATGTGGCCCTGCTGCATGAGGTGCAGGGCGGCCGGCAGCTCAGTCCGCAGGGCACGCAGGAACCGCCGCCGGCCTGTGCGCGGCGCATCTGCTGGCCGCGGCCGACAGACCAACACGATGGAGGAGGCCAGCGCGTTCGCGCCGAGACTTACACTACGATTGCTCAACTCGGTGCGTATGGGCCAAGTGCCGGTGATCTGATATCCCGTCTGTATCAGCCCCTCTAGCATGGTCTCCCAGCCGGTCGAAGTCGTGCCATCCTGTGTTGATTCCGTCTGTTTGTACGCGTAGTAGATCGTCAAGGGATAGTTGGGATGGGCTACCTCGCGCATGTGCGCGCAAGCCGAGAAGAGGCCATCCTCAAAGAAGACCCTCGCCTTCTCTTTGTCACCCTCAAAGCGATAGGGGGTGGCTACCAGTTCCTCAGCTTTGGGCACCAGCAGCGTACTGAACAGGTCCGGGTAGATGTGGCCTAACGAACGCCGCAGCCATACGTAGAAGAAGTCGGAAAGATCAGCATAGCCGATGTTGTCATAATAGGGCGGGTCAGTCGAGATGATTCTGTGCCCTTGAAGTTGCTGTCTTGCATCGGCCTGGTAAGCTATCCCGTCATGTGCATTCCTAGGCAGTCGCTCAATCACCTTAGCAATCCACTCAACTTGAAGCATCCAATTTCCCGCTGAGTTGGAGAAAGGGTTCCCTTCGGCAAAATCCCACACCATGGGAAGGGCCTGACGCCCAAAAGCACCAGCGATTTTGCCGCCGGTATCTTGCCAGCGTGCCAATGTGCAACCGTTATCAGCCAGCTTATCCACCGCAAACGCCAGATATGTCACCAGCGCATCCGCATATTCCTGCGCGCTGACAGCATCAAATCCAGCCATCTGCGCGTCGGCTATGACCCGCTGCCGCGCCTCCCCCACTAGGTCGCTGAAAGTGGTCAACGCCACCAGTTGCCGAGATGTGAAGAGATGCCGGTGTTTGGTCATGCCATACAACTGTACCCGAAACCCTAGGGCCTTCTGCGGCAGGTCCGTCTCTGGCACGCCTTGCGGCTCGGCCTGTCGTGCGATGATCTCGTGTTCTCGCGTTGGGGACAGATAGATGCGCCGGCGGTCCCCCTCGGCTACGATTGCCAGTAACTGCGCGCCCATACGCCCTGCCATGCTCTCCCCCCTGATATGCGCGTCAGGGGCCACATTCCCACAGGCCGAGCAGAGAAATTTTGCACCTCTAGCTACTTTCGGGGGATCAGGTGCTGCGCCCGGATGCTTGCGGCCCTCAGTATCCCCGCCGATAGTGAATCGAATCTGGGGCGGATCCAGCCCACGGTCTACCTCCGGTTCTACCCACGCACGGCGTCCCTTCTTTTTCGACAGCCAGAATGAGCTAACCAACGGCATCTCAGCCCGGCAAGCAGGGTTCGGACATGTCACCGTGCGCGCCCATAGCCAAGCGGTGACAGTTGCCTCTGTATCATCGGACAACTTGGCCTTTGGATACAGATGACCGATGCGCTTGTATGCCTCGGTCCGCATCCACTTGCCATAGTGTCGCACATCCGCAGCCAAGCCAGTGGACCCAGGCCAGTGGTCTAGGGTGTGCTGTTCACTCAGCGGCGGCTGCCCAGCCCATTTAGGCGGAATCTCGATCATGGCCTTGTTGATCAGCACCGCCACAGGGTTCAAGTCACTGGCATGGGCCTCCAACCCCAACTGCTGCGCGGAAAGTGGGATGGACCCACCGCCAGCAAAGGGATCCAACACCGCCGGAAGTTCCATGACCCAGCGGCGCATCTCCGCGTTGGCTTTGGCCAGCAGCTCCGTATTGTTGATATTCTCCCACTGCACCAGCTCCTCGATCAGCCCAAAAAGCCGCTCCCGCTCGGCCTGCTGCAGCTCCTCTGTGTCCCACAATTCAGGATGCTCGCTCGGGTCGTCCACCATCTGCGCGAACAGAACCGCACGGCAGGCTGCTAATGGTTTCCGTGACCACCACAGATGCAATGTGCTAGGGCGCCCGTGCCGGATGTATCTCTCCTGTACGGACTCACGATTAATCGCCTCAAGGGGCAGGGCCACTTCGATCAGCTTCTTGCGGGGCTTTTCATTGGATTGTTGCATGCGTTCGACTCGTTATTTCAGTTCCAACTCAATGGGCGACCAGCCGGCTGGGGCCTGTGCATCCGTCCCTTCTAGCAGGTTCAGCCATGCGCTGGTATGTGTTAGCTGTCGGTTGAGCGGGGGTTGCAGGTGCTGGATTTCGCTATGGGCCAGTTGGCTGTCCCGCTGCCAGGCCTGTACCCACACACAGGGCATCTCTGGGATCACTTCGCAATGGCCGTTCTGGCGCACGCCGCCGCAGGGGCCATTGCGGAGGTTCTTAGGACAGTTCATGGGGCAGGTCATGCCCGTGCTGTGGAGGATACACTGGCCGCACATCTGGCAGTTGAAGAAGTAGCCCTTGGTCAATTCTTCGCCCCAGATGAAAACGCGGCCTGCCCAGCCGGGATTGAGGCGTCTGATGAGCGGGTAGAGAAAACGTAGGCTGGCATAGGTGGCCGTATAGAGGGTCTCTAACATACGAGGGTGGTCTTTGAGCCACTCACTGCCGGGCATGCGTTTGGCTTCAGGGAAGGATGACATATTAGCTCTTTATCTTCTCCATACGCGGGTCGTAGAGAGGCTCCTGCTGCACAGTGGCTGGGAAACGAGTCTCCAAGTATTCCACTTCTACTTGGGTGCCCGCCCGCGCATAGGCCAGGGGGAGATACCCGTAGAGGATAAACTTGCCGATGGTATAGCCGTAGTCGGCACTGGTGACGTAACCGATCACAGTATCATCGGCCAAGATCGGCTCGCAGCCGAGGGCTACCCCATCGCTTTCGTCAAAGGTCAGGCAGCAGAGTTTACGGGCACTGCCAGCGGCCTTGTGCTGTTCCAAGGCCTCCCGCCCGCTGAAATCGCCCTTGTCCAAACGCACAGCCCAGCCAAGGCCGGCTTCATACGGAGTGTACTCGCTATGGATGTCGCTGCCCCAACTGCGATACCCCTTTTCCAAGCGCAAGCTATTGAGCGCACCATTGCCGGCCGCGATGATGCCGTAGGCTTGCCCTGCCCCCCATAGAATATCCCACAGGTACAGGCCATACTCAGGAGGACAGTAGAGTTCCCAGCCGAGTTCACCCACATAGGATATCCGCACTGCCAGGACGGGAACTTCTGCAATCCATAGGTCCTGGGCAGTGAAATAGGGGAAGGCTTCGTTGCCAACATCCGTATCTGTAACCCCCTGCAGAACGTCCCGCGCGTGCGGTCCCCAGAGGCCGATAGCCGCGCTGGCGGATGTCACCTCGCTGATGGTCACCGAGCCATTGGCCGGCCTGAGACGCCGCAGCCAGGCTAGATCCATCCTGCCACTCGCAGCACCAGTGAGGATGAGAAAATCATTATGTGTTGTGCGGGTGATGGTCAGGTCGCTCACGATTCCCCCCCGCTGGTTGCACAGAGCCGTGTAGACAACAGTGCCTACGGGCCTGTCAATCTCATTGGCACAGAGACCCTGGAGAAAGGCCAGTGCGCCGGGGCCGCTGACCTGGATCTTGGTGAAGGCGGTCAGGTCGTAGAGGGCGACCCGTTGACGGGTGGCCTGGTGCTCCGCGCCTTGGATAGGCGACCAATGGCGGGCGGCCCAGCCGCTGCGCTGATGTCCTGGGTAGATGTCCAGCAAGGGGGCGTTCGCTTCAAACCATTGCGGGCATTCCCAGCCGGCACTGGTGTGGAAGACGGCCTGCTGCTCAACGAGCCGCTGATGCCAGGGGCTGCGACGCAAGTTGCGAGGATGATCCATCTGCTGGGCCGGGTGGATGATATCGTAGACCTCTCGGTACTGCTGTGCGCCGCGTGTCCGCACATATACAGGGCTATGGGCATGGGCCGGGAAGCGTTGCATGTCCAGCTCACGGATATCCCAATCGCTATTGCCGTCGGCCATGAGATCTGCCATCACCTTACCCACACCGCCAGCATGGGTCACCCACACGGCTTCAGCGATCCACAGGCCCCGGGTGCGTGCGGAGGCAGCCAATACGGGATTGCCATCAGGGGTAAAGGAGAACAGCCCATTGATGGCCTGCTCCAATTTGCGAGGGGCCAGGGCCGGCAGCAGACGGACAGCCTCTTGGTGGGAGGCGTGGAAATCGGCCGGGGTAAAGGGGCGCAAGGACGGCATCTCTTGCTCAGTGGTCTGGGGGGTGTCCAAGGCTTGCTGCTCTACCAGAATCGGCTCATGGCGATAATTGCCGATGCCGTAGCGGTCGCCGACCTGCCGGAAGTACATGGCGTGATCCTGATGGCGCAGGATAGGATGCCTGCTTTCAATGCCCTTGTCCTGCAGCAACTGTGGCAGAGGTTCGGTGAGGACATACTGATGCTCGACTGGGGTCAGGGGCACAGATTCGCCGGCCATCTGCGCGAGCATTGGCCCCCAGATGCCGGCCGCGATGAGCACCTGTTGGGTCTCTATGCGTCCCCTGTCCGTATCCACAGCTTGGATGCTGCCCTTGTGGATGTCGAAAGCGGTGACCCTGGTGTTGCCGTGAAAGGTGGCGGCCCCGGCTTCCATGGCGGCTGTGCCCAAGGCAGCACAGATGTCAACCGCCTTGGCGATGCCGTCGCTTTCCACATAGTAGCCGCCCTGGATGGTGGCTGGCTCTAGGATGGGCACGAGTGTCTGGACAGCCTGGGGGGTGAGCAGGGCCGCGGCCAGGCCATAGGCCTGGGCCCACCCTGCCTTGCGCTGCAACTCTTGCCAGCGGGCCGGGGTCGTTGCCACTTCAATGCTGCCAACCGCATGATAGCAGGCGCGGCTCTGCCAAGAATGCTGGCCATACAGGTGTGTGCTGTACTGGGCAAGCTGGCACATGGTACGGGAGCGGTTCGTCTGGAAGACAAGGCCAGGCGCATGGGATGTGGAGCCGCCGGTCCGCCACAGGGGGCCCTGGTCCACGACCACGATGTCCGTCCAGCCCCGCCGCATGAGATGGTAGACGACACTACAACCGACAATGCCAGCACCGATGACTACGAGCTTTGCTCTCATGGGCAGCAGGCCTTCACCGCGCTTTGTCTCGTTACGCTGCATTTCACGCTCCACCGCTGTTCCGCCACTCTTCATATTCTGCTTGGGCGTCTTCCCGCAGGGGGTAATACTTGCGGAGGTCGCCGCCTGCTGCCAGACGCATACGGGAGAATTCTTCCCAATCGGCGTGCGCGCGGGCCTGGGCCAACAGCTCGGCGGCCAAAGCGGTAGGTACCACGACTACGCCGTCATCGTCAGCGATGATGATGTCCCCGGGCATAACGAGAGTGCCGCCACAGGCAATGGGGACATTGACAGCAAACGGGAAGATGCCGGTCTGGGTGTGAAAGTTGGGGGTGACGCCTTGCAGCCATAGGCCCAAGGCTAACTCTTTGGCCTTGGGGTAGTCTCGGATGCAGCCGTTGATGACTACACCGACCCCGCCTTGGGCTGCAAAGTAGGTGAGCATCATCTCGCCAAAGACGCCGCTGGCCATGTCACCCCTAGCATCCACGACAACCATATCGCCGGGTTGGGTGTGGTAGAGAACATGGCGATGGAGCTGCTTTTCGGGATCCGTGTATTCATCGTCAGCGTAGAGGTCTTCACGGATGGGCATGAACTGCAGGGTGAGGGCGGGGCCGGCCACAACTTTGCCGGGCGTCCAGGGACGAGGGCCCCGGATCTGCGGGTCTCGAATGCCGAGGCGGCGCAGTTCACCGCTGGCTGTGGCAGTGCCGATCGCAGCCAGCTCGCTGCTCAACGTGGGGGCAGGACGCTGAATGTCCTGTGTTTGGATGGTCATGGCACACTCCTGTGGTTGGCGAAGCGGTCTAGGCGAAATAGGTCAATCGGGTGGCGGGTACGTCCGCTGATGGCTAGGTCGCCCAGAATCTCACCGATGACGCTGGCGAATTTGTAGCCATGTCCACTGAAGCCGGCCGCGAAGCTCACCTGTGGGTAGCCTGGGTAGCTGTCGATGATAAAGTGGCTGTCAGGCGTGTTGGTGAACATACAGGCTTTGAGCGTCATGGTCGGGCCGGAGGCCTGGGGAAAGTAGCGGTCGGTGAAGGCCCGCAGCATCTGTTCGTCCTCATCGCGTGGCTGCCGCTCCATGTGGTCCGCGTCCATGTGTTCCTGGAAGTGGTGATATTTGCCTACTTTGAAGCCGGGCACGCCGTGGACGGGAAAACCATAGTAGCGGCCTTCCTCCACCAGCAGATTGAAGACCGGGAACCTGTCCCGGCCAAAGAACTGCGGCCGGCGGGGCTGGAACCAGGCCAGGACTTGGCGTTCCGGCACGGCCAATCCTTGCAGAATGGGCAGCAGTTGGCTGTTCCAGGCACCGGCCGTGATGATAAGGCGGTCGGCCTCGTATTGGGCCCGCTCTGTGATGACTTGCACACCATCCCCCAAGGGCTGCCAGCGCAGAATTTTCTCCCGTGCCCGCACGGTTGCGCCGAGGGCATGGGCCGCTTCAACAAAGGCGACAGTGCAGCGTTCCGGCACAAGAAAGCCGCCTTGGGGCTGGAAGAGTGCCATGTGATCAGGGGGCAGGCAATAGCCGGGGAATCGTTGCGCCAGTTCTTTGCCGCTCAGCAGTTCGTGGGGTAGGTCATGTTCTACACAGCTTTGAAAGGAGCCGTTGAACACCCAACTCCCTGCTGGCCCGGCGTCAATGGAGCCGGTGGTGTACAGGAGTTTCTCGCCAGCCGTGCGCTGGATCTCGTCCCAAAGCTCATACGCCCGCCTGAGCAGGGGGACATAGGAAGGGTGTTCGTAGTAGGCTAGACGGATGATGCGGGTGTAGCCGTGGGAGCTGCCCATGTCATGGGGTACATCGTAACGCTCCAAACCCAGGACCCGCTTGCCACGCCGGGCCAGGTTATAGAGGGTCGCACTGCCCATACCGCCTACACCGACGACAATAACGTCGTACTGTTGAGAGATAGCGTTCATAAGATCGTTTCGGTCGCAAACCCCTCACGAGGATTCATTGCTTTCTGATCCTAGCATTCGTCTTTTCACTGGCTCATGTAAATAGTGTCACAATCCCCTCACGAGGATTCGTTGCTTTCTGACTGGTGTTGAAGCATGGTGATCATGAAACTATACATAGTATGTCGCAATCCCCTCACGAGGATTCGTTGTTTTCTGCCCTCTCTAGCTCCACAGTTACGAAGAGAAGAGGGGGCAACCTATCACGGCTAAAAATTTTCTGATGTCTCAATCCCCTGCCGAGGATTTCGTTGCTTTCTGACATACCACAGTCTAACACAGACCCGGCCAAACGCACTTGATGCCGGCCAGGCTGGACAAACGATTCTCCCCTAGTGATCCGTTTGGAACTGCTGCCGCAACGTCTGTAGTCACTGCAGGTCAGCCACGAGCAGTTCTCCGTTCTGCCACATAGGTTTCCAGCTCTGCACGGGTAGCTTCATCCAGAGGGGGAGGCGTGTACTGGGTCAGCATCTCTTTCCATCTGGCATTGGCCCGCCTGGTTGCATCCCGGCTGCCTTCGGCTTCCCACTTTTCATAATTGTCCATGCTGAAGATCTGGTGTTGGTAGAAGGCGGTTTGGTAGTGGCGCATGGTGTGTTGGGAGCCGAGGAAATGCCCGCCGGGTTCCACCTCCTCGTAGGCATCCCAGGCGAAATCGTCCTCGTCCAACGAGATGCCGGCGGCCAGACGCGCCATCATGCCGCAGACCTCCAGATCTAAGATGAACTTCTCATAGCCGGCCATGAGACCTCCCTCCAGCCAACCAGCCGCATGCAGGACAAAGTTGACCCCGGCCTGCATTGTCGGCCACATCGTAGCGGCCGACTCGTAGCCGGCCTGCGCGTCGGGCAGATTGGCCGCGGTAAAATTGCCACCGGAACGGAAGGGCAGGCCGTAGCGGCGGGCCATCTGCGCGCCAGCATAGAGAGCCAGCGCGTTCTCTGGCGTGCCAAAACAAGGCGCACCACTCTTCATGTCAATGTTTGCCAGGAAAGAGCCGTAGATGACCGGTGTGCCAGCAGTGAGCATCTGTGCGTAGCAGATGCCGAACAGGGCCTCCGCGTTCTGTTGGGCCAGGGTTGCGGCCATGGTCGGCGGCGACATGGCCCCAGCGATGATAAATGGTGTCACCAAGACTGCCTGACGCGCCTTAGCATAGACTTCCAGCGCGCCGAGCATACGGTCGTCAAAGCGCATGGGACTGGAGACGTTGATGAGGTTGACAGTGGCCGCATGCTGCCGGATTGTCTCAGCACCGAAGAGGATTTCACACATCCGCACTGTATCTAGCGCGTTCTCCCGATGTGTGACGCTGCCCATAAAGGGCTTGTCACTGAGGGTAATGTGGGCCAGCAGCATGTCAAGATGGCGTTCATGCACGGGGATATCGTTCGGTTCAACCACAGTGCCGCCGGAACAGTGGATGTCCGGGGCAAGATAGGAGAGTTTGATGAAATTGTGGAAATCCTCAAGAGTCGCTAGGCGTCGTCCCCGCTCCATATCCCAGGTGAATGGGGGGCCATAGACCGGCGCAAAGACTGTTCTGTTGCCGCCAATCGGCAAGCAGTTGGCCGGGTTGCGCGCCAGCCATGTAAATTCTGAGGGGGCCTGGCTGACGAAATGCATGATTGTCTCTTCGTCAATATGCACTGTCGTTCCCTCAACTACGGCACCGTTCTGCCGAAATGTCTCTAGGGCTGGCGGGTAGTCGATGATGAGAATGCCTCGCTCTCGCAGCAGGCGCATAGAGGCCTCGTGGATCATCTGCGTACCGGCTTCATCTAGGACGCTCAGGGCAGGTAGTTTGTTTTCAATGGGCTGGGCCTGCCGTTGGCCTGTAGTCCGCAGCCGGCGTCTTGCCCGCCGGCCCCCTCGTCTCTCCGTCATTGACCTGTTCTCCGCGCTGCAGCCATTTCAAATTGGCATAAAATGGGGTGGTACCTGTGCGCTGCCCTCTGAAACGTAGGGCAGCGCGTGCCAAACAGTTTGATCTCACCTGAATTTTATGAGACAATACGCTAAACGCAGCAAAGAGTCAAGTTCGTTGCCAGAATATGAACACCTTCTTCACATGGGTTCGCGCTGACCCGATTCATTTCGAGTTTGCCATGAGATAGGCCGCTGCACAATTGTACTCTTGCATTCCATAGAAGAAAGGAGAATCCAATGACCCAGCCAAAGAGAATCCATCCCCTTGCCTTTAAGGCGCAGGCCCAATTGGCCAATGGGCAGATCTCTCGGCGTGATTTTATGCGCTACGTAACCCTTCTGGGCACATCAGTAGCCACAGCCTCTGTTCTGGCTGCCTGTGGCGGGTCGAATGAATCGCAGAGCAATGGGGCGGATGATAGCGGGCCGGCCGCTCGTTCTGCAACCTCCGCGACAGCCGGTCCTCAACGGGGCGGCACCTTGCGTAAGGCTATGCTTCTCCAGTTGCTCGACCATCCAGCCCGCCTTTCCTGGCCCTCAGCTTCCAATATTGTCCGTCAGGTCAGTGAATATCTGACAGAAACGGGGGCGGACAACATCACGCGGCCCTCTCTATTGGAAAATTGGCAGGCCAGCGATGATGTCACGCGCTGGACATTGAACCTACGCCGGGGCGTCACCTTTAACAATGGGGATGAGATGACAGCCGATGATGTCATGTTCTCGTTCAGCCAATGGCTGGACCCGGAGATCGGTTCCTCCCTATTGGGGCTGCTCTCCTATCTGGATGGCATGAACAGTGTCACAAAGATAGACGACTACACGATTCAGTTGGACCTGCTGACCCCCAACATCGGCGTGCCAGAACATCTCTTCCACTATCCCGCTGTGATTTTACACCGGGAATTTGAGGGCGATTTTGTCAAACAGCCCATTGGCAGCGGGGCATTTCTGCTGGAAGAGTACGCAGAAGGCGAACGAGCCGTGCTCAAGCGGCGGGAAGACTACTGGCGTATGGGCGAGGATGGACAGCCCCTGCCCTATTTAGACGAGATCATCTATGTGTCCATTGCCCCGGACGCAGCTGTAGCTGCAGTGCAAGCAGGCCAAGTGGACAGCCTCTTCCGGCCCCGGCCCAGCGACTGGCAAGCCCTACAGGGTGTCCCCGGCCTGTCGATCTACCCAGGCCGTTCATCCCAATGCTTCCTGCTACGCATGCGGGTAGACCTCGAACCTTGGGACGATGTGCGGGTGCGTAATGCCCTCAAGATGTGCCAGGACCGCCCCAAGATCCTGCAACTCGCCTACTTCGGCGAAGGGGAACTGTCCATCGACGCCCATGTGGCCCCAGTCCATCCCGCCTACTGTGAAAAGCCGATTCCTGAGTACGACCCAGACGGTGCTCGGGCCCTACTGGAGGAGTACGCGGCAGAAAAAGGGATCCAGCTGCCTCTACGGGTGACGCTTGTCACTAAGAACGACGAAGCCGAGCCGGAGATCGCCCAAACAGTAAAGGAGCTGGCCGCAGGGGCCGGCTTTGATATCACCCTAGAAATCATCGAACCAACCAGCTATTGGGAACGCTGGACCGATGTAGATCTGGGCATCAGTAGCTGGACACATCGCCCGCTGGATACCATGACCCTGCCCCTGGCCTATATCGCCGATGCCGAGGGCAAGCCTGTGCCCTGGAATGAGACCCGTTGGGTGGATGAAGAGTTTACCCAACTGTTGCGCCAGGCCGAAGCAGAGTTGGATGTGGAAGCCCGGCGGGCCATCATGTGCCAAATTGAAGATATTATGCAGAGCCGAGGGCCCATCGGCAACCCCTTCTGGCGCAATGTCTGGCATATTATGTCCGATAGGTTCCACAATATCTCAGCACATCCCACCAACTACGACCTGTTCTACGAGGTGTGGAAGAGCAGCTAAGGGATGAGGAATCCATGGCACGTTTTGTTTTCCGCAGTATCCTTTCGACAATCGTCACCATGTTGTTCGTCTCCGTACTCCTGTTCTGGCTGTTGGAAGTGGGTAGCGGCGATATCACGGTCAAGATCCTAGGCACATTTGCCACCATGGAACAGCGGGCATCCTACCGCCTGCAGTTGGGCCTGGATCAGCCGTTCCTGCTGCGGTATGCCACCTGGCTGGTGGGCAATGACTGGTGGGTGGCCGGGCGGGTCGGTGTCCCCTTACAGACTGTACGTAACGAATCCACAGGGGAAAATGAGTGGTGGGCGGTTGTGGACGGGCAATTCATGCGCTGGCAGCTTGAGGATGGCGAACTGCTGGCCCTCATCCGCCAGGCCGATGGCTCTTCCCACAAGGTGTCCGGCGAAACATTCTGGCAAGCGGCCACGCAGGAAGAAGGAGGAGATGCGGTCTTCTGGGGGCTGAATGTGAACAACAGCGCGGTCAAGTGGGTGCGGGGCCAGGAGAACAGAGCCTTTGTGTTCTCTATGTCCGGGATGCGGGAGGAAGGGGATGCCCCTGTGGCCTACATCCCTCTGACAAAGGGGCTGTTGCGGGGGGATTTTGGCGAATCCTTGCAGACAGGACGGCCTGTCTCCGCCACGCTGTTCACCCGTGTACGCAATACCTTTGTGCTGGCCCTGTTAGCCTTTGTGGTTGTGATGCCCATGGCCCTTCTTCTGGGGGTGATCGCTGGCATCAATGAAGGGCGATTGGTGGACCGGCTGATCTCCATCTGGGGCCTGGCGTTCACGGCCACACCAGAATTTGTCATGGGCATCTTCCTGATCCTACTCTTCGCCATCTGGCTGAAGGTGTTGCCAGCCGCGACTGTCTTTCTCTCAGACAGTGATATTTGGGACCTGCGCCTGCTGGTGTTGCCGGTCCTAACCCTGACAGCTGCCGAGTTGGGGTATATCGCCCGCATGACACGGGCCAGTATGGTGGATGTGATGGGTTCGCCCTATATTCGCACAGCCATTCTGAAAGGGATGCCCTATGGCCGGGTAGTCTTTCGCCATGCACTACGCAACGCTCTCATGGCACCGATTACAGTGATTATGCTGCATGTCAACTGGTTGATCGGCGGAATTGTGGTGGTGGAGGTGATCTTCGGCTTCCCAGGCCTCGGACGCTACATCTTTGATTCGGCGATCTTCGGCGATTTCAATGCAGTTGAAGCGGCCGCGATGCTGCTTGTCCTGATCGCTGTCGGCACCCGCCTGCTAGGTGACCTGATCTACACATTCCTGAATCCGCGCATCCGCTATTCCTAAAACATGGCGAATGGGGCGTACCACGAATGACTTGGTGTTTTTAGATGACTGCCGCACAACGGACCGCTCAGGACATACCACGTGGACCTACCAAGGTCCAGAACTGGTTGCAAAATTTCGGAATCATCTTTGATTCCCACATTGGAACGGTGGGCCTGGCCCTTGTGGTATTCTGGGTCCTTGTGGCCCTCCTGTCCACCATATGGACACCCTACGAGCCAAATGCCAGCGATTTTCAGCAGAATCTGCCGCCCAATGGCACCAATTGGCTGGGGACAGATCATTTGGGCCGGGATATTCTTTCCCGTCTGATGGAAGGGACACAGGTAATTCTCATCAAGATGCGCCTACCCAATGGCTGGGTGTTCCCGCTAGGTGTGGCGGTTTGGGGTGTTCTCGGCTCGCTGGCTGTCGGCACACTTCTGGGGTTGATAGCTGGGTATCGCGGCGGTTGGTGGGATCAGGTGATTATGCAGGTATTCGACGCGCTGATCGCCTTCCCCCGTATTGTTCTCTATCTGGTGGTCATCGCGGCCTTGGGCCAAGGGGATCTGGTGGTGATTTTGGCGATTGCAGTCACGGGCGCGCCAGGGGTAGCGCGGCTCGTGCGCGGCCTGGCCCTGGATATCAAAACTCGGGATTATATACGGGCGGCAGAGACCCGGGGCGAACATGTCCTCTACATTATGCTGGTGGAGATTCTGCCCAATGCGCGCGGCCCATTGCTCGTTGATGCCATGCTGCGGGTCGGCTATGCGATCTTCGCCATCGGCACCCTAGGTTTTTTGGGTATCGGGCTGCCACCGCCGGATCCGGATTGGGGCAATATGGTGAATGAGGCACGCCGCTTCATTTTCGTCAACCCCCTCGCCGTGCTCTGGCCTTCTCTGGCCATCGCCAGCCTCGTTATCGGCCTCAATCTGTTCGCCGATGGCCTACGCGAAGAAACGCTGAGATATCAATAACCCATGGAACATATCCATAGCGAGCAGAACCCCAAGAGAGAGCAAGTCCGGCCCTCACGTACCACTGCAGTTGCGGACGAAGTGCCGGTTCTGCAGGTGGAGGACCTGGCGATTGCCTACAAGGTGCGGGGTGGCGAAATCGAGGCAGTGCAAGATATCTCATTTTCCATCTACCGGGGCGAAACCTTCGGCATTGTCGGCGAATCCGGCTGCGGCAAAAGCACCCTTGCCTGGTCCATCGTCAACTATCTGGGCACAAATGGCTATATCAAACGCGGACAGATCCTCTTCCAGGGCCAAGACCTCATACAACGGGCGCGGGAAGACCGACGGCGATTGCAGGGGAATCAGATTGCGATGGTATACCAGGACCCAATGCAGGCATTGAATCCTTCCATGCGTTTGGGGGATCAACTCAAGGAGGTCCTCACGGTACATCAACGGGTCAGTGCTGCGGAGGCGGAACAGCGCGCCATTATGATGCTGGAACGGGTCTATATGCCAGACGCGGCCATTGTGATGCAGCGCTATCCCCATCAGATATCCGGCGGCCAGCAGCAGCGGGTGGTCATCGCCATGGCCCTTCTCAATAACCCAGCCTTGCTGCTTATGGACGAGCCGACTACGGCCTTGGATGTGACGGTTGAGGCGGCTGTTCTCGATCTCATCCGCGAACTGCGGCGAGAGTTCGACACAGCCATTATGTACATCAGCCACAATCTGGGCGTAGTCGCCCGGGTCTGTAAGCGGGTCGGGGTGATGTACGCGGGTGAAATGGTGGAGCAGGCAGCGGTCGAGGAGCTGTTCCAACATCCTCAACATCCCTATACCCAAGGCCTGCTTCGTTGTGTGCCAAACCTAGGTGATGACAAACACAGTAGCGTTCTTTTCCCGATTGCCGGGCGTGTCCCAGCCCCAGATAGGCGTCCGACCGCTTGTATGTTTCACCCTCGCTGTGATTACGCAGAACAACGCTGTATTGATGAACGCCCGAAACTGCGCTCCATCGCCGCTATCCCCAAGCAGGGGCTCGCGCCCATACCCACTGAGGCCCATTCTGTCCGTTGTCACTTTGCCGAGCAGATCGATCCGGCCGCCTGGCCAGAGGCTGGCAATGACGAGCTGCCGGCGGCAGAGCCTGCGTCTGTGCCGCAGCAAGACACAGCCCCAGAACATATCTTGCAGGTGAATGGCCTGCGAAAGTACTATGACACCCAAGGCAACAGCCTGCGAGACCTCTTAGGCCTGGCCCCGCCACGGCAGGTCAAGGCTGTGGATGGTATCAGTTTTGACATACCCAAAGGCAGTACCCTCGGCATTGTCGGCGAATCCGGCTGCGGCAAAAGCACGCTCCTGAAAGCCATTATCGGCCTAGAAGCCATATCCGACGGCGAGGCCCAGTTCCTTGGGATCGACATCACGACGGGCCTGTCGAACCGCAGCCTGAGCATGATTGAAGATCTGCAGATGGTCTTTCAGAACCCGGACGCCACGATGAACCCGTCCTACACGGTTGGCCAGCAGATTGGCCGCCCTCTGCGGCGTTTTGGCAAGGTACGAACCAAGGAACAAGAACAGGAGGAGGTGATCCGGCTGCTCAATGCTGTGCGGATCGGGGCCAGCTATTACAACCGGCTCCCCCGGCAGCTCAGCGGCGGGGAAAAACAGCGGGTCGGCATTGCCCGGGCCCTAGCTTCCCGCCCAGAGCTGTTGCTGTGTGATGAGCCAGTGAGCGCGTTGGATGTCTCTGTCCAGGCCGCAGTGCTCAACCTACTGATGGATGTACAGGAGAAAAACGGCACTACGATGTTGTTCATCGCCCATGATTTGAGCGTTGTGCGCTTTTTCTCCGACAATGTGGCGGTCATGTATTTGGGACAGATCATGGAGATCGGCCCGGCCGAAGCGATCTACAGCCCGCCCTACCATCCCTATACCGAAGCACTGCTATCTGCTGTGCCCATCCCGGACCCAACCGCTCAGCAGCGCACGATCCGGCTGGAGGGCACGGTTCCCAGCGCGCTCAATCCGCCCACCGGTTGTCCCTTTCATACTCGCTGCCCCCGACGGGAACTCCTGCCCCCCGGCAGTGATATCTGCGTACAGGAAGCTCCACCCTGGCGCGACGCAGGAGATGGCCATGGTATCTATTGCCATATTCCCCTAGAGACATTGGCCGCGCTGGAGCCGGTCTTGTCAGTGTAAATGGGTATCATCGTAAGGAAATTTTCATGAGCATACATGTTGATCGATCATCGTCCGCGCAGACCAAGCCAGAGAACCAGGCGTTGAAACGAGTTGCTCTCGCCGGCTGTGCCCTGCTCTTGGTCGTGACCTTAGCCTGTTCAGTTGGCTCAGGTCTTGGTTTCTTCATTGGCCGTATTGCTGAATCCGGAGTGACAAATCTCTTGGCTGCGCCCAATGTTGAGATAAGATCCCCGGCCGAACCGGCCACGGACCAGGCACTTTCTCCGCAAGATATGGAGATCTTCTGGGAGGCCATGGAACTGCTGGAACAGTACTTCTACGGAGCTCTGCCCTCGCCCAAGGAACGCAGCTATGGCGCGATTCACGGGGTCCTACACCTGCTGGATGTCCCCGACAGACCCCTGACCCTAGAAGAGTCCCTCGCATCTTCAATTGGCTCCGGTTTTGGCTTTTTCATTGGCCGTGTAAGCGAATTCGGATTGCCAGAACACCCCGCGACCGCTGCCGAGGAGGAAACAGCCAACACCCGTACCCTCTCCCCAGAAGATATGGACATCTTCTGGGAGGTGATGAAGCTGATGGAGCAGTACCCCTATGCAGATCTGCCCTCACCCAAGGAACGCAGCTATGGCGCGATTCATGGGGTCCTACACCTGCTGGACGATCCCAACACCAGTTTCTTGCCGCCAGAAGATGCGACCAATTTTCTGGAAAGTATGAAAGGCAGCTTTGAAGGCATCGGCGCGCTGGTGGAATGGGCCGAAGAGCAGAGAGCAGTCCTCATTATTGAGCCTTTTACCGACCAGCCGGCCTGGAATGCTGGGATCCGTCGCAACGATCTGATCATTGCCATTGATGGCGAAACTGTGGCGGATATGTCCGGTCTGTCCGAGGCAATCAACAAGATTAAAGGACCCCGCGGCACCGACGTGCGCCTGACAATCCAGCGCCCCGAGCGCGAAGATGCCTTTGATCTCATCGTCACCCGCAATGTGATTCAGATTCCCATTATTTCTAGTGATGTCTACGGAGAAAATGGCGAGATCGCCTACGTGAGCCTCACGCGTTTCTCCGACAACGCCGGCCGTAAACTGCGCGCTGAGCTTGAAACACTGCTGGAAGATGATCCCCAAGGCTTAATCTTTGACCTACGATGGAATCCCGGTGGCCTACTCCAAGAGGCTGTCAATGTAACCAGTATCTTTTTGGAAGACGAAGATGTGCTGCTCGAACGCTTCAGTGATGGCACTGAGAAGATCTACGATACCCAAGGGAACTCCCTTGTACCACATGATCTGCCGCTTGTGGTGCTAGTCAATCAGGGCAGTGCCAGTGCCAGCGAAATCGTGACCGGCGCGTTGCAGGATGTAGGCCGAGGCGTCTTTATCGGCACCACCACATTCGGGAAAGGAAGCGTGCAATTGCCCCGTCAACTCACAGACGACAGCTTGCTGCGGGTTACGATTGCCCGCTGGTTCACGCCGGCCAATCGTTCGATTGATGGTATTGGCCTGGAACCGGATATTGTAGTCGAAATTACGGACGAGCAGGTCGAAGATGAGGAAGATCCGCAACTGGACCGGGCCATTGAACTGCTCCTGACTGGACAGTAACGAGAGTACAGAGAATGGCAAAGAAAAAGCAACAGCAGACCATGCCCACAGGGCCACGGACCGTTGCCACAAATCGCAGGGCTCGCCATGATTATTTTATTGAGGAAGTCTTTGAAGCGGGGATGTCCCTGACCGGAACCGAGATCAAATCCGTACGTGCCGGCGCGGTCAATCTGCGTGAAGGATTTGTGATGGTGCGAGATGGCGAAGCCTGGCTGATGGGCGTTCACATCGCCCAGTATGAACAGGGCAATCAAGCAAACCACCCAGAGACTCGTTCCCGTAAACTGCTCCTCCATCGCCGGCAGATCGATCACCTGCATGCCCAGGCCACCCAGCGCAACTGGACGATTGTGCCGCTGCGTATGTATCTGAACGCCGCCGGTCTCGCCAAAGTTGAGATCGCATTGGTACGGGGCAAGAGACAGTTCGACAAACGCCAGTCGATTGCCAGACGAGACGCGGAACGGGATATCAACCGCGCCCTGAAACAGCAGGCCAATGTCTGATCACTGCCTATCTACGAACATTTCACTGAGCAGCGATGTTGCCCGCTGAACGTTTGGGCCGGGTGACCGAAACGGTTCTTGCCGCCCGCAAATACCGCTATGTTCATCCGAATTTGGTGCAAGCCATTGCTGCAGCCGAACTGGCCAAAGGCCTCTCTGACAGAGCCGCGATCAAAGCTACTAAAAATCAGCTACACCAGAGTGCCGCTGTCTATTTCCCAAAAAACCCGCGCTACGCCCAGGGGATCTGCCAACTGCAAGAGGCAGTTGAGGCCGGCAATCATTTGTCTGTGCGCGCGATTTTACGTGGCTTGATGGCCGCCCACATCTCCACCCAAGAACGACTGCCCCTGCTTGACACCTTGTATGACGATATCTTCCGCCATCTCCCACAGGTACAATCGCTGCTCGATGTGGCCTGCGGCCTGCATCCATTGGCTCGCCCCTGGATGCCGCTGCCGCCGCATGTCCACTACACAGCCTGGGATATTTTCGCCGACCAGATCGACTTTCTCAACCGCTTTTTCCAGGTAATGCAGTACGCTGGAACTGCGGTGCAAGGCAATGTGCTGGAAGATCTGCATACACCCCCCGTTGATGTGGCCTTCCTCTTAAAGACCCTGCCCTGTTTGGAACAGATCGAGAGCGGCGCAGGCCAACGGTTGCTGCGGCAGATCGATGCTGCGTTTCTGGTCGTTTCCTTTCCCAGCCACAGTTTGGGAGGCCGCCAAAAGGGAATGCCCCACAATTACAACACCTATTTCCAAGCAATCGTCAACGATAGCGGCTGGCCCCTGAAGTCACTGGCCTACCGTTCCGAGCAGGTGTATATCGTCCAGAAGACCAATGGAGTGTGAAGAGTCCCCGCAGGATTGCACTGCAGGCTGCGCGTATGCTCCAGTTAGCCGCCGCACAGCTTGTCTGGTCATTTCACCTTGCCTTTACACAACTCCCTCATCTTGCAGCCGCTGGATCTGATGGGGTTCGTACCCCAATTCCGTCAGAAGCGAGAGGGTGTGACTGCCTGTGGCCGGGACCGGGTCGAAGCGTGGCGGCCAGTTGGCGGCAGTCGTGGCCGGGTGCAGGGCGGGAAGCGGACCTAGCGGTGATTCCACTTCCCTAACTCGTGCGCGGGCCACAAGCTGGGGATGCTGCCAAAAGTCGCGTACATCCCGCAGTACCGCGTTGGCGACCTGGGCCCTCTCCAGGCGCGCCACAACCTCCCCAAGGGTCAATTCAATGAAGACCGCCTCGATCTCGGCGCGTAGCAGAGCGCGATTCTGTACCCGGCTGGTATTGTCGGCAAAGCGGGGATCCATGGCCACAGCCGGCTTCTCCAGAACAATGGCACAGAACCGCTCCCATTCCCCTTGATTTTGAATGCCGAACAGGATTGTGCGTCCATCGCCGCTGGGAAAGGGTCCATAGGGCATGATGGCCGCGTGGCTGGCCCCAGCGCGGGGCAGGCGGGTATCACCCAGAGAGTAGTAGGCCGGGAAACCCATCCACTCGCACAGACCATCAAAGAGGGAGACGTGCAGCACTGTGCCGGAATTGGTGCGCTGCCGTTGGAATAGGGCTGCCAAGATGCTACTGTACGCGTACATGGCCCCAGCGATATCGGCCACCGGAATGCCGGCCTTGGCCGCTTCCTCTTCGCTACCGGTAACAGAGACGACACCTGTCTCTGCTTGGACCAGAAGATCGTATGCTTTTTTGTCCCGGTAGGGGCCATCAGAGCCATAGCCACTGATCTGGCAGACGACCAGGCGAGGATAGTCGGCCTGCAGCCGCTTGAAGCCCAAGCGCTCCAGCGCGCCCGGGGCCAGATTCTGAATGAAGACATCCGCTTGTGTCAGGAGTTGTGCTAGGATTTTCTGCCCTGCTTCTGTCTTCAAATTCAGGGTGAGGGATTCCTTGGAGCGATTCGCCCAGACGAAATGGCTACACAAACCCTGGGCCGCGCCATCATAGTGGCGGGCGAAATCACCGACCCCCGGCCGCTCAATTTTAATCACCCGCGCGCCCAAATCGGCCAGATGCCGGCTGGCCAGCGGCGCAGCAATCGCCTGCTCCAATGAGACGACTGTAATATCGGAAAGTGGCAGGGACATAGAAATGTACAGGATTCAACGTGTAGCAGGCGGATGATTCCACTCAATAGGGGCAGCCCTAACACATATTGCGCCAGATAGGACAAGGTTGTTGGAGAGCGGGGCGAATGGATGTCTGTCGGCTGCCAGCTCCATTGGTACAATTATAGGAGATGCTTCTGGATTTTGCCCATTGCATTGCGGGGCAGAGCCTCCACAAAGTGCCACTTTCGAGGACATTTATAGGACGCCAATTGCCCACGACAGTACTGCTCTAAAGCGGCCTCATCAAGCCTGGTGCTGCCGACTACATAGGCCACAGGCACTTCGCCCCACTCGGGATCTGCTGCCGCGATGACCGCCGCTTCCTCAATCCCCGGGAAGGTCGTCAACACCTCCTCGATCTCACGGGGATAGATATTCAGCCCGCCGGAGATAATCAGCTCATGGCGTCGGCCTAATAGGGTAACATACCCGGTTTCCGGGTCCATACGAGCGAGATCACCGCTCAGAAACCAGCGATTGCCCAGCTCATCCTGCACGAAGCTGGCCGCAGTCTTTTCCTCTGCTCGCCAGTAGCCATCAAATACATTGCTCCCCCGCAACAGGAGCTCCCCTTCCTCCGCGGCCGGCACATCCCGCCCGCTTTCATCAACAATGCGGGCGAAAACCCCAGGCAAAGGCGTGCCAATGGTACCGGCGATGCGTGGGCCAGCGTAAGGATTGCTGAAATTCATGCCGGTCTCGGTCATCCCATAGCGCTCCAGGATGCGTTGCCCGGTCAGGCGTTCAAATTCATGATGGATCTCAGGGGGCAGAGGTGCGCTGCCGGAACAGAAAAGCCGCATCTTGGGAAACTCCGGCCGCGAATCAGTCTCCACGAAATGATTGACCAGCCGTATATAGATGGTGGGCACGGCGAAGAACAGTGTAGCCCCGCCACTTGAGAGGATTTCTAGGGTTTCGGCCAGGTCGAATCTGCTGCGTAAACGGATGCTGGCCCCCATGGCCAGCGCGCAATGCAGCCCCACCACCAGCCCATGAATATGAAAAAGGGGCAAGGTGAGCAGGAGAACGTCGTCATGCTCCCAAGCCCATGCGGCCTGTAGGCCCGTTACTGTGGCTAACACATTGTTGTGGCTGAGGACCGCGCCTTTGCTGGGGCCGGTCGTGCCACTGGTGTACATAATCAGGGCCGGATCCTCGCCTCGGACAAGGGGGAACTGCGGCCGTGGGCCGGCCGTAGGCAGGTTTTGCCAAGTGTGCGCCTGGTCCACCGACAGAATATTTGCCATACTTTCACAATCGCGGCCGGAGAGCGCATCTAAGACCGGTTTCTGTGCATCTTCTGTGATGAGCAGCACAGGCGCAGCATCGCTGACAATATGGGTAAGCTCCCGTTTGCGGTAGCGTAGATTGATGGGAACCATCACCGCGCCTACTCGTAGGGCTGCCAGGTAGGCGATGACGAACTCAGGCCGGTTGCACAGATACAAGGCGATGCGGTCCCCCTTTTGCACACCCATCTGCAGAAAGACTGTAGCCCAGCTATCCGCCCGCAACTGTAGTTCTGTGAAGGTCAACTGTTGGGGTGCCAAAGGCCCGCAACAGTTGTGCGCCGCCCGGGTATCAACAAATTCGATGGCGATCTTGTCTGGTTGGCGTTCTTGGCCGATAGCAAAGAGAGAGGTGAGATTCATACCATCAAGTGATTCATGGAGAGTTACAGCTCTCCATTTGCTGTACAACCAGCTTGACTGGGGGCTTGCCCGGTACGTCGTGGCAGTTGCGGCAGCGTGCCTCATAGTTCTCGCTGCCGCCCACATAGATCACTGGGTCGTCATAGCGGGCCGGTTGGCCGTTGAGCAGCCGTTGGGTACGGCTAGCGGATGCGCCGCAGCGCACGCAGATGGCATGCAGCTTGTCCACCCGTTCAGCCAACGCCATCAGCAGAGGCATGGGCCCGAACGGTTCACCGCGAAAATCCTGGTCCAAACCCGCAGCAATCACTTGCAGGCCCTGGTCGGCCAGATCCTGACAAACATCCGCGATCGCCCAATCGAAGAACTGGATCTCATCAATGGCGACCACATCACTATCCGGCTTGACCAGCTCAAGCAGAGCGATGGCACTCTCCACACTGATAGCATCATTGCGCGCGATGCCATCATGGGTGGCCATCCGTTCCTGGCCATAACGCTGGTCAAGCCGGGGTTTGAATACCTGAATACGGCGACGGGCGATCTCTGCCCGGCGGACCCGGCGCAGGAGTTCTTCGGTCTTGCCACTGAACATTGAACCACAGATGAGCTCGACCCATCCGCCGCCAGGCTGGTAGTGCATTGCCAGTCTTTTGCTCGCGCGTCCTGTTCGTATCCTGCTTATATATCGTACTGGGCCAGCACTTCCGCAGCCGCCTTTTGCGGGTCGTTCCCCCGAGCCCGAGCCTGGCGCGCGGCCGCCTCGGCCTCCTCACGAGCCTGCGCTTCGATCTGCTGGCGAGCAATGGCTTTCTGGCGAGCTTCTAGGCGAACCCGAAATCGTTCCACCCGCCCCACAGTATCAACAATGCGCTGCTCGCCGGTGTAGAAGGGATGACACTGGCTGCAGATATTGATCTGTACCTCCGGCTTTGTACTGCCGGTCACCCAATTGTTGCCGCAGGAACAGGTGACCCTTGCCTCAGGGTAATATGTCGGATGAATTGCGGATTTCACGTTACCCTCTCTGAGTAGACACTGACTCGCTTGCGCTTCTTTTTAGCCCATTCAAACGTCACATAGCCATCTTGTTTCGCGAATAGGGTATCATCTTTGCCATGGCCCACATTCGAGCCAGGGAAGATACGTGTCCCGCGCTGGCGCACGAGAATGCTGCCAGCCGTTACATACTCACCACCAAATTTCTTGACACCAAGCCGCTGCCCATTTGAATCCCGGTTGTTGCGGCTGGAACCGCCTCCCTTTTTATGAGCCATCTCGCTACTCTCCGATACATCTTTGTTACGTAAATCAAGAAATACGCAACAACACACACAACCAAACATCGTTGTGCGGGGATATCTCCCAAAGCACACAATACTCTACATGCGCTCGCCTTTTCAGCCAGCCACATGCATCAACTTCATAATCACAACTACCTACAGTATACTCATGTTAGTGATTTTATGAAAAACAGGCTGCTAACCTTCTCTCGTTTCAGCCTCTGGATTGCTGTCAGAATCGCTCGCAGCATCGGCTCTGAGCACTTCGACAGTGTCTTCGCTGTCTGCCGGGGAGAACGCTTCCGGTGTTTCCTCTGTGCTCTCTTCAGGCAGCTCTGCCTCTAGGCTGAAGTTGAAATCATCCCCACAGACCGACTGGATCTCTAGGCGGGTCAGGTACTGGCGGTGGCCCCGGCGCACACGAATCCGCTTCTTGGGGCGATAGCGAAAGACCAGAATCTTTTCACCCCGATGCTGGCCCGTGATCTTGGCTGTCACCGATGCACCGCTGACATTCGGCTGCCCGACTTTGACAGCATCACCAGTGGCAACCAGCAAGACATCGTCCAATACCACCTGATCTCCTACATTGCCAGCCAATTTTTCGACTTCAAGGATATCACCGGGGGCAACTCTGTACTGTTTGCCACCGGTACGAACGACTGCGTACATCTGCATCTCTCCTGTGACCGCGTCCGAGACATCCTAGCAGTGCCTATGGAAAAGCACAGCTGCCAGCAGTTCTCAGAACTTTCGGATAGCGGCTTGCGGGCCCATACCAACCTAGGCACTGCTTCATCGTTCAAAGGGAAGCGCGGGCCCCGCAATGCGGACCGTAGGATTGGCAGGAATTCTCCTGTCAATCTTGTATATTCTAATTCAGGCTAGGAATTCTATCCCGAAACAGAGGGCAGCAAAGCCCAAAACAAACAAGAAGTATAGTTGAAACAGGGAAATCAGGCAAATTTTCACTTCACTGCTTTTTACGCATCACCAACTGCTCGCCACTCATACAACCCCTTCCGTGCCCGGCCATAGTCAGCCGGCGGGCGGCTGATAGACGTAGCCCCGGCCGTGTCCACTTCAATGATAGAGGCGGAGACCGGCTCGTACGCGGCCCGAGGGGCCACCGCCCCTTTAGCCACTAAGATGTGCTGTTGTTCCGGCAGAATACCGACCGAGCGCAACTGGTTCAAACTCATCGGTGGCGTGCGCTGGCTATTGAGAACCAACAGGCCGCGGCCGACCGCCAGCACGGCTGTCAGACCCTGGTCCCAATTCCGCTTGCCCCCATGACGCCGTTCAGTTTCAATAAATTTCCCATCATGGAGGGCCCGGACCCGTCCCCTCACTGTAAGCGTCGCGCCGTGCTGGTCATCCACTTTGCCGCCTACAGGCAGTGTCAGGTGCGCGCCGATGCCCCCTGCAGCACAGGCTGCCACCGCCTGCGGATCATACAGGGCCACCACCCATGCAGGGCTTGTCGTGTGGCTCGACTGCTGCAACAGCTCTTCAAGCAGAATTGTGGCATCTCCGGCACTGCCGCCGCCGATGTTGTCCCCCAATTCAAAAAGGGAAATCGGCCCTTGCTCGCGCGTCCTCGCCAGGCGCACCGCTTCGGCCGGCTTAGGAATGCGCGGCAGCAGGTCATCCCGCGCGGCCCACATCAAGCCAGCCAACCGCGCCGCCCCCTCCTGGGCTAGGGCCTCATCCCCATCGGCCATAACCACAATCGCAGGGCCCATCCAAGGGACATCCGCGTACTGGTAGCCAGCCGCCACACTGACAGCCAAAATGCCGGGCTGCTGCTCCAAGTCCAAGGCGGCATCCATCACCGCTTTCATGGGGCCGCAGCTAGTGTTGTGGAAGACGATGTTGTAGACCAATTCCGGTTTGGCAATGGCTGTGACCGGCCGTATGTGCCCGCCAATGGTGCGGGTGAGAAGTTCGGCGGCCTGCAGGCCCCGCTCCTTCTGGTCAACATGGGGGCAGGTTTTGTAGATGATCAACCCAGAAGCATCTTCAACCAGTTGCGGCGGCACATTGCCATGATAGTCATGGGTGACGAACAGGGGAAAGTCCGGCCCGACAACTGCCCGCACCCGCCGGACAGTCTCGCCATCGGCCTGGGGAAAGCCCTCGGCCACCATGGCCCCATGCAAGCCCAGCAGCAGGCCATCCAAAGGAAGCGCAGCCCGGATGCTGGCCAATAGTTCAGCGACCAGAGCCTCATAGGCAGGGGCCTGCACCGGGCCAGATGGCGTGGCGTCCGCGCTGAAAAGCGGCACAATTTCATAGCCGTACTCGGCCGCGCCGGCGATAAAGCCGCCCACTTCGTGGAAGGTCTGCCTGTAGTGCTCGAGGATCTCCTCAGCACGGCGGATCTGGAAATCCGCGAATCTGGTGTCAAAGGACGCAAATGTATTCGACTCGTGGCTCAGGGAGGCAATGCCGATACGCATAGCCGATCTCCTTTCTGATTTGCAAACTTGCATAGATTGAACATCATTCGTATAATACACTGTAAAGACCTCAGCCTGTCTGTGATGGAACGTGCGAACCCGGCCCCCCTTACCTTTGCTGGCAGTCATTATGCACTGCTTGCCTGATACGCAACAACAAATCTAAGTGGGGCGTGGTGCGGTCCACGAATTACGAAAGACTACCATTTGAACGGAGGGTCACGTGGCAGTTGCCGAAACGCAGGCATCTACCTCAGCAACCAAGAAGAGCAGCCTTTTCAGTCGAGTTATCGGCACGCAATCGGAATTCCAGACCAAACGGGCGGTCTGGGGCTATGTCTATGCTCTACCCTGGATTTTAGGGCTACTGATTTTCTGGGGTGGCCCGATTCTGGCATCCTTCTATTTCGGCTTCACCGAGTACGCGGTCACCGGCAGCCCTCGTTTCATCGGCCTGAACAACTACGTAAAAGCCTTTAGCGGTGATGAACTGTTCTGGCCGTCCTTGGGACGTACCTTTACCTTTGCCGGCATGTATATCCCCTTTGCCGTAGGGGGCGCGCTGCTGCTGGCAGTTCTGCTCAACCAGAAGTTGACGGGCACAACTGTCTACCGCACCCTGTTTTTCGTCCCCCATTTGGTCCCCGCCGTGGCCTTAGCTGTCCTGTGGACATTTCTGTTAGCCCCCCGGGTGGGGCCGGTCAACCAATTTCTACGGGACATCGGCATTGCCAACCCCCCAGGTTGGCTCGCCTCTCGGGATAGTGCCTTGGTCTCCGTCACTATGATCAATGTGTGGGCGGCCATGGGCGGCAACACCATGCTGATCTTCCTAGCCGGGTTACAGGGGGTGCCCCAAGAACTCTATGACGCGGCCTCCATTGATGGCGGTGGGACATGGGCTAAGTTCCGTCATGTGACCTTGCCCATGCTGACGCCGACCATTTTCTTTAACGTGGTGTTAGCGGTCATCGGCGCGCTGAAGGTGTTCACAACCGCTTGGGTAGCAACCCAAGGCGGCCCTTCCTATGCAACCTGGTTCTTCGCGCTGCACATCTACTTTCAGGCCTTCCAGTACTTCCGCCTAGGCTACGGCAGTGCCCTGGCCTGGGTGTTGGCCGCGACTCTGCTCTTCTTTACCTGGGTACAGGTGCGCTATTCACGCCGTTGGGTACATTACGAAGGCGGCTAGGAGAGAGGCATGGCGCAACAGACAATGACACAATCTACCCCACCGTTACGGGTGACAATCGGGCGCACAGGCATGTATGCGATAGTTTTCGCTCTGTGCGTGATGTTTGGCTTCCCCCTTTTCTGGACAGCCATGAGTTCCCTCAAAACGATTCCGGAGATGTTCGAGTTCCCGCCGGTTTTGATCCCCGCCGTGCCCCAGTGGAGCAACTACTGGACCGTTCTCAATATCTCCTATCCGGTCGGGCGCTGGTTCCTGAATTCAGTGCTGGTCGTTCTCTTGACCACCAGCGGCTCTCTGGTCACAGCTTCGCTGGTGGCCTATTCCTTGGCTCGTTTCGACTACCGGGGGCGCGATGTGCTCTTTATGATCACCCTCGCGACCATGATGCTGCCCGCGCAAGTGACCTTGATCCCCCAGTTCGTTCTGTTTTACAAATTGGGCTGGATCAACACCATCCTCCCCCTCTGGGTGCCCCATTGGTTCGGCGGAGGTGCGTTCGCTATCTTTCTCATGCGCCAGTTCTTTCTGACACTGCCCAGAGATCTGGACGAGGCCGCTTTGATCGATGGGGCCGGTTACTTTCGCATCTTCTGGTTGATCCTCTTGCCTCTGTGCAAGCCGGTCCTGGCCACACTGGCCATTATTACCATCATCGCCAGTTGGAGTGATTTTTTGGGACCCTTGATCTATCTCAATTCGCCGGAAAAATTCACTGTTTCCGTAGGCCTGCAGTTCTTTAAGGCCGTCCCGGAAGTAGGCGGCGAGCCAATGCAGCATCTGCTCATGGCCGCCTGTATCATGTCAATGATCCCGATTATCGTCATATTCTTCTTCGGCCAACGGTTTTTTGTCCAGGGCATTGTGATGTCCGGCATCAAAGGCTGAACCAACTACATAGCCCGCTTTCACAAAGCCGGCCCATCTCTCTGAAAGGAGGCCCGACACATTCATTCCCAGCCGCTTCGTGTATATCCCAACTCAGTTCAGGAGGACTGACCCAATGGAGAAACAAAACGTCACCCGTCGAGGGTTCCTAAAAGGTATAGCCATCAGCGGTGCTGGTGCTGCGTTGGCCGCATGCGCGGCCCCGGCCGCGCCATCGGCTTCCTCAGAAGATAGCGCGGCCCCCGCAGCCGAACCAATCGTGCTGCGAGTCCAGGCCCCAGCCGGCAACGGCGCGCTGATGCCCCAAGAATTCGCCGCCCGCTTCCAAGAAGAGACCGGCGTGCAAGTCGATGTCGAAGATACCATCTACGGCGAAATTGAAACCAAAACCCAGACCGGCTTCATCTCCGGCACATTGCAGGACCTGGTCTATGGCCATCACCGCTGGATCTTCATTAACTTCCTCAATGGCATCTATCTGGAGGTCGACGACCTGCTGGATTCGGCCCCGCCCGATGACTTCGAGGATTTCTATCCCAGTGTCCTCGAAGGCAACCAGTGGGAAGGCAAAAACTTCAGCCTGCCCGATGTAGTCCACCCCGGTGGCAATATCGCCGTCAATTACAACAAGACCATGCTGGAAGAGAAGGGCCTGCCCGAGCCGCAGTTGGGCTGGACTATGGACGACTGGACCGAACTGGCCCGGGCCGTGGCCGACCCCGACGCCGGCATCTTCGGCATCGGCTTTGACAGCATGATCGCCATGCACTACTATAGCAACGTCTCCCGCTCCTTCGGCTCACCCGATTCCAGAGACTCTTGGATTATGGATGAGGAAGGCCGCACCATGACCTACAACACGCCCCTACACGCGGAAATCGCAGAATGGTATGTGGGCCTACTGGAGGACAAGGTAGCGTCCCGGGACGCGGACCGCGAAGGCGTTGAACCGAATCTGTTTGTGGCCGGGCTGGAAGCAACCCATGCCAGCACTGTCGGTATCCTGACCAACAACCAAGCCCGGGTCGGCGACCGCTTTGAGGTCGGCTCCGTGCCCCTACCTGTCGGTTCCGAAGGACGCCAAGGAACCTGTTTCTCAGGCAATCATTGGATGATCAACTCCAATTCTGCCAACATCGCGGAAGCCTGGGAGCTGGTCAAACTCTATACATCCTATGATGCCGGTGTCTTCCAAGTGTTGGTGGCCAAACGGCAGACCAATGGCCGCCAATCTGTCTGGACAGATCCCCAGGTCAATGAAGTCAACTTTATGTACGGCTTCACCGACCAGTTGATCACAGATGGTGTCGAACCCTATCCCATGCCATGGAACACCCGCTTCACGGAAGCCAATAATGTGTTCCGCTCAGAGTTAAATCTGATCTGGGAAGGGGAGCAAACCTTCGCGGAACACGCCGCTGAGATCGACCGCAAGACCCAAGCTGTGCTGGACGAACCCCGGCCATCGTAATATCAAACTCCTGTGGCCAGGAACCAGTTGTTCCTGGCTACAGGTCATATGTAACAGGAGAATTGTATGGCTTTCACCCTCGAAATCGGCGAGAAAGCACCGGACTTCACGCTGATCGCCACGGATGGCAAGATCTACAGCCTGCGTGACTTTGATGATGCGGACACCCTCGTCATCTCCTTCACCTGCAACCACTGCCCGTATGTGATCGGCTCCGACGAAGTGACCCGCGCGACTGCGGATAAGTACGCGGCCAAGGGCGTCACATTCGTGGGCATCAACCCCAACAGTGTACATGTCAACGCCAGCGATGACTTCCGCCACATGGTGGAACGCATGGCCGAGCACAAATTCCCCTGGATCTATCTGCGGGATGAGACCCAGGAGGTGGCCAAGGCCTATGGCGCGCTGCGTACACCCCATTTCTATGTATTTGATCGCAGCCGTAAACTGGTCTACACTGGGCGCGGTGTTGATAGTCCCAGAGACACCAGCCAGATGACGATCAATGATCTGGACCGGGCCTTGGCCGAGCATACAGCCGGGCAGCCTGTGAGCAGTGCCCTGACCAATCCCATCGGCTGTAATGTCAAATGGGCTGGCCAGGATGCCCATTGGATGCCTGCGGATGCCTGCGATCTTGTATTGCCCCAGCCAGCATAAACGAGGAGTGAGGAGAGAGCAGCGCGAGGTGTTCTCTCTCCTCCACATTCGGAATCCCTATCATGACCACCTACTCTGAACTCGGCATCACCCCTGTAATCAACGCCAATGCCACCCTCACCCGCCTTGGCGGCTCACTCATGCCGCCGGAGGTGATGGCGGCCATGGCCGAGGCTGCCAAGGTGTTCGTCGATCTGCCGGAACTGCAGCGGCGGGTCGGGAATCGCATCGCTCTCCTCACACAAAATGAGGCCTGTTACGTCAGTTCCGGGGCCGCAGGCGGCATTGTTGTCGCCATTGCCGCCTGCATCACCCGCACAGATATGGCTGCTATCCATCAGTTGCCAGACCTGAGCGGCCTGCAAAATGAGGTGATCGTCCACAAATCCCACCGCAACGGCTATGATCACGCGGTACGCCAGGTGGGCGTGAAGTTGGTGGAGATCGGCTACGCGGGCAGTGCCTTCGACTGGCAGCTCGAAGCGGCCATCAACGAAAACACGGCCGCGATCATCTGGTTCCAAGGCCTGATGAGCGGGCCTGGGGATGTGCCCTTGGCGCGGGTGATCGAAATCGCACATGCTAGGGGCATCCCTGTGCTGGTGGATGCCGCGGCCCAGCTCCCGCCCCTAGAGAATTTATGGAAGTTCACCCAAATGGGCGCGGATGCCGCCATCTTCAGCGGTGGCAAAGACCTGCGCGGGCCCCAGTCCTCCGGCCTAGTGTTGGGCAAACAATGGCTCGTCGATGCCTGCGCGCTGAATGGCAACCCCAACCACAGCATTGGCCGCCCCCTGAAAGTGGGCAAAGAGGAGATGCTGGGCTTATTGGCCGCCATCGAACGCTATCTAGCCCTCGACCACGAGGCACGGCTCTCCCAGGCCGAAGAAATCGTCGCCGGTTGGTGCAATGAACTGAACCAACTCAAGGGCGTACAGGCCCAACGTTCTTTCCCCAGTGAGGCCGGTCAACCCATGCCCAGGGCCCAAGTCTATATCAATGCCCAGAGTGTCGGCCACAGCCGGGATGCAATCGTCCAGGGCCTGCTCAACGGCAACCCAGCTATCTCGGTCGCAATAGGGCCCCACGACACCCTCTACCTCAACCCCATGACCCTAGAAGATGGCGAGGAAGAGATCGTGTTGGCCCGTCTAGTCGAGGAGATACAGAAGTAAGGACACGGATTCGACGCATGACCATTGGAACTGACAAGCCCCCACAGAGCTGGAAAGGGATGCGCTTAGGGAATGTGTGCAAGGTCGTAAACGGTTCTGGGTTTAAGACAAGCTACCAGGGTTATGATTCGTTGCCCATTCCCTTTATCAAAGTTAGCGATATGAACATGGCCGGCAATGAAAAGATCGTCTCTAGAGCCGCCAATACGGTAAACACCAACATGCTCAAGGAATTGAAGGCGAAAACGTGTCCTGCCGGCAGTGTAATCTTCCCGAAAGTTGGGGGGGCAGTCTTTACCAATAAAAAACGGCTCCTGGGAACTGAAGCGGCGTTTGACAACAACATTATGGGAGTAGTTCCGCTCGGTGTTTCATCTGAGTGGCTATTCTATTGGTTTCAGACTGTTGACCTTTCGACTCTAGCGAATATATCAGCTTTACCATGGATCAAAACGAGCGTGATCAAAGACCTTGAAATTTTGATACCATCCCTCCCAGAACAGAAGCGCATCGCCGGCATCCTCAATGAGCAGATGGCCTATGTGGAGAAGGCACGGCAAGCCGCCGAGGAGATACTGGAGGCGGCCCAAGCTTTGCCTGGCGCATTTCTGCGCCAGATATTCCCCGCTCATGGTGATGCGCTTCCGGCCGGCTGGAAGTGGACGCAGCTAGGGGATGTACTTGCAAGTATGCAGCCCGGTTTTGCATGTGGAAAAAGAGATGAGAATGGTGTCGCCCAACTTAGGATGAACAATATAAGCACCGATGGCAGGTTCAATTGGGATAAGATCGTCCGCATACCCCCGAATTACACCAATATGTTCAAGTATTGGCTTGAACCTGGAGACGTATTATTCAACAATACAAATAGCGTGGAACTGGTTGGCAAATCAGCGATTTTTCTTGGGTTCCCTGAAAAGATCGTGTATAGTAATCATGTGAATCGCTTACGCCCTGACACAAATGTATTGGATACGTCTTATCTGGCCAACTGGCTATTGTACAATTGGACTCAGGGTCTCTTTGCCCGCATGTGTAATCGTTGGGTAGGCCAGGCTGCGGTGCCGCGGCGTACATTGCTTGCATTGAAAATCCCTCTGCCGCCGCTCCCTGAACAGAAGCGCATCGCGGCACTCCTCAAGGAGCAGATGGCCTATGTACAGACGGTCTGTGTATCTGCACGCGAGCAATTGGACGCCATCCATGCGCTGCCGGCCGCCCTGCTCCGTAAGGCATTCGCGGGCGACCTGTGATAAGATTGTCATAACACCAGCGCAGCATGACCGCAGTGAGAAACTTCAAGGACGCCACCTATGAGCGATGAACGAACCGACCAGCTCGCCCTGGCCGGGCTGCTACATGATATAGGAAAATTTATGCTGCGGGCTACTGTCAGCGGCAATCGTACCTGGGACCAGGAAGCCAAAGGCGATTTCGGCTACAAGCACGCCATGCTCACCGCCACCTTTGTCGACCAGTACGTCCCCGAACCTTGGCGCAAGCAAGTGAAAAATATGGCGGGGAATCATCATCGCCCCCTTTCGCGCGAAGACTGCATCGTCTCCTTAGCAGATATCCTGTCCGCTGCGGAACGCGATGACGGAACTGATGACGAAAACCCGCGCACAGTACACCCGCAGCAGCTTCTCTCCATCTTCTCAGTGTTGACTGCCGATGGCATCAAGCCGGATGAAGAGCAACGCCGTTACCTGCCCCTACGTCCCTTGGCCCTCAAAGAGGATGTCCTCTTCCCCAAGGAGAGAGAAAAAAGCGATCAGGTCTGGCGCGCATATGAGGATATGTGGCTGGAATTCGAGCAGGAACTGAAACAGCTCAAAGAGGCCCACAACCAAGAGAGCGACCTGCGCGCCTATTTGGAATCACTCCTCCTGCTGACCCAGAGATACCTATGGTGCGTGCCTTCAGCCTATTACAAAAATCTGCCCGATATCAGTCTCTATGACCATGGGCGAACCACGGCTGCCTTGGCCGCGGCCCTGAACCGGGACACAGTGGACAAAGCCACCCTCAACCGCTGGCGCAAAAGCCCCGAAACCATCAACGACCAGATCGCCCTGCTCATCGGTGGCGATATCAGCGGCGTGCAGGAGTTCATCTATACCATCACCGCACGCGGGGCCGCCCCTACCTTGCGCGGGCGTTCTTTCTATCTACAGATCCTGACCGACGCGCTGGCACGCTATATCCTCCAACAGCTAGACCTGCCCATTACCAACCTGATCTATGCCGGCGGCGGCAGCTTCTTTCTCTTGGCCAGCCCCGACCATGTACAGCAGCTACCCCAGATCCAACAGGAGATCAGCCGTATCCTACTGCAGCAACATGGCATCGACCTGTATGTGTCCCTAGCCCATGTGCCTTTGCTTGGCAAAGATTTCTTTGGCAAGGCCATGAGCCGCAAGTGGAAGGATGTACACGAGGCTTTGCGCCAGCAGAAATTGCGACGCTTCGCAGAGATAGATGATGACGAACTGGCCCAGAAGCTCTTTGAACCGGCCGGCCACGGCGGCAACGAAGACCAACTATGCCATGTATGTGGGCAGGAACACCCAGACACAGTGGCGCAGGAGCAACAAGACGCGGACCCTGTGCAGAAATGCCCATCTTGTCAGGCATTTGAAGACCTGGGCGATGAGCTACGCAACGCCCGCTATCTCATGCTGGACGAAATCACCCAGAAGCCCCTGGAGAAGACGCAAGCGGCCGGGACATGGCACGATACCCTTGCCCACTTGGGGATGAAGGTCCAGATCTATAAGAATGTACAGGAAACCGCGGCCAGCGGCAGCCGACGAGTACTGCTATCTCTTGATGATGAGGATCTGCCTAGCCTACGTCCCAGTGTTCACACCTCAATCGGCCGGCGTTTTCTAGTGAATGTCGCGCCGATCTTACAAGCGGATGAGTTGGAAAAGTTACGCAATAGCATGACACCCTTGGAGAAGGACGAACTGCCAAAGAAAGCCGGTGGCGTCAAGCCCTTCTCGGTTCTGGCCCACCAATCCAACGGGATCAAGAGGCTTGGCATCCTCCGCATGGATGTAGACAATCTGGGCACCCTCTTCCAGCACGGTTTTGGGGAACGGGCCACCCTCTCCCGCATGGCCGCCCTGAGCTTCGCCATCTCCCTCTACTTTGAAGGCTGGGTGAGCCAAGTGGTTGAAAAGGTCAACGGAGATGAGGACCGCATCTATACCATCTATTCCGGTGGCGATGATCTCTTCTTTGTCGGCTCCTGGGATGTCATGGTCGAATTGGCCATCCACATACGCGCCGACCTGACCCCCTATGCGGCCAACCACCCAGGCATCCATGCCAGCGCGGGCATCGCGCTGGTCAGCAGTAAATACCCCTTGGCCCAGGCCGCCCAAGAGGCAGCCCAAGCTGAAAAGGCCGCCAAGAACCTGATTTGGTGGGATAAAGAAGGGGATACGCGCCAGAAAGATGCGATTTCATTCCTAGATGAACCCCTTCCTTGGCAGAAATTTGGCAGGGAGACCGACTGCAGCAGGAACTTGGATACAGCCCACGGCCTGCTGCATACCTTGTTGGATGCCATGAAGAAAAGCAAGGACCAAGCCGCGACTAGGACGTTTATCCGCACCCTCATCAACTTCCACAGCCAATATAGAAGCGACCAAAAACAATGGCAGCAGGAGCATGGTAGACTCAATCGCAGTGGCCAGGAGCAGAGGTTCTGGGGCCCATGGATCTGGCGGGTTGCCTATACGTTCAAAAGAACCACAGTGGCTGGTGCGCGGGATATCGAGGGCGCACTGCGTCGTAGTAACTACCGTATGATGGAATGGCTGGGCGTGGCGGCCCGCTGGGCGGATCTGTATAGGCGGGAATAGTCTACCCACAGGATGAAGCATCTCATTTTCAGGAGGAATCGGAATGGCAAGGATATCACCATCAGATTTGAATGATGTAATCAAGGATCCGAACAGTACAATGATACTGGTCAAGAAAGCCAATGAATTAGGCAAGGACCTCGCGGAGAAGAGGTTGACCACAAACCAGATTCGGGCACTCTTTGGCGAGGTGCGCCACATTCAAGGACAGTTGTCAACGGGCGACCAAACCCGCGCCTTACGTAAGCTGATCCTTCTCAAACCCAAAATGGCCTATCGCGCACGGCGGGAGCGGGGCAGAGGTGTAGAAGAGCTGGCCAGAGTTCTCGACCCAGCCATTGATATAGTCGTGAACGAACGCGACGAAGAGGCCCAAAGGCAGCACTTCCAGCGCTTCGTTGATTTCTTTGAAGCCATCCTCGCCTATCACAAATCCCATGGCGGCAGCTAAACAAGGCACAAACCGATATCAGGAGAAACCCAACGGTGACACAAAAAATCCACTTACAAGGCCGCGTCTTCATCACCTTCCACATTACCGCACAGACCGGCCTCCATATCGGCGGTTCAGATACTGGTATTGAAATCGGCGGCGTGGACAAGACGGTCATCCGCGATCCGCTGACCAATCGCCCCTATATCCCAGGGTCATCCCTCAAGGGCAAGATACGTAGTCTGCTGGAAAAGTACGGTGGGCTAGTTCAAAATCAGCGCATGGGCCATGGCAATATCCATTCCTGCCAGAACCCCGAAACGTACAGTACCTGTGCTATTTGTCAGGTATTTGGCGTTCCCGGCGAACAAGACTTTGGCACACCCACCCGGCTTGTAGTGCGGGATGTACGGATGACCGACGAAAGTGCCGATGAGCTGCAAGCCCGCACAGACCTGCCCTTCACCGAATCCAAGACCGAAGTGTCCATTGATAGGGTGACTTCCGCAGCCAATCCCCGGCAGATCGAACGGGTGCCGGCCGGGGCTAAATTCGGCCCAGCCGAACTGATCTACACCATCTACAGCGGCAGTACCTGTGATCCAAATGCCGACATCAAGCGTCTGGCAACCATAGTGTCCGGCCTGCAACTGCTTGAAGATGACTATTTGGGTGGCCACGGCAGCCGGGGCGCAGGCCAGGTCAAGCTGCAAGATATCGCCATCAACCTGCGCCATGAATATCCACGGCCGAAAGAGCAAGTCGGAAGAAAATTTGAAGACCTCAGCGCACTAAGCACAAGTGAGCTGGAAACCCTGCAGAATGAAGTACGCGCAAAGCTCGGCTTGACCGCCTAAGGAGCCGGCCATGCCTCAACTGCACACGATCTCTCTTCACTTTCCCCAAGGCTTACATGTAGGCACCCGCGGTGTAAACCTAGAGGAAACCGGCGTCCAGATCCCTTCGGACACCATCTTCTCCGCGCTGGTCGATATATGGGGCCGTACAGGCGGCGACCCAGATGCTTGGATGAAACCGTTTCTGCAGCGCGATCCCCCTTTCCTGCTGACTTCAGCCTTTCCCTTTGCCGGCAAAGTCCGCTTCTATCCCATACCCGTTGACCTGAAATGCTTTATCCATCAGTATGATGCAAAAGAGCTCAAATCCATCAAGAGCATTCGCTTTCTTTCCGCAGGGCTACTGCGGAAAGCCCTGGCCGGCCAAAGCCTGCAAGCCGATCTCGATGCCTTGCAAGAACAGACAGACTATCAGGAAAACGTCCAATCCGCTGCCGCCTTGCAGGGCGGTGCTCTCTGGCTGGATAAGCAGGAGGTGAACCAGCTACCCGATGCCCTACGCCTGAACACCAAAGGCGGCAAACGCCCTGTACCCCTACTCAAGCACCAAAACGTCTGGACAGAGAGCCGCACGCCGCGGGTCACGGTGGACCGCATCCATTCAGCCGGCAATATCTTCCATGTCGGGCGCACCCACTTTGCACCCCACTGTGGCCTCTGGTTCGGCATTCAATGGCGACATCCCGACGCCCTCGTAGAGGATAATGTATCCTACAAAGAAGCACTGCATAAGAGTTTGACAGTCCTCGGCGATGAGGGCATCGGCGGGGAACGCAGTGCCGGCTATGGTGCGTTTTATCCGACGTATGGCGAGGAAATCCACCTACCCCATCCCCAAGCCGGCCGCGTGGCTTGGCTCCTGAGCCGCTACCTGCCTACGCAAGCCGAGATCCCCATGGTACGCGCGCATGATGCGGCCTATCAACTTGTACGAGTGGGAGGCTGGACGCGCTCGCTGGACCGCGCGGACCAGCGGCGTAAGCAGATCACCTTCCTGACGGCCGGGAGCCTGATCCAGTGGGCCCCCTCTGATAGCTCCACGGCTGCTGTTGTCGGTAGCATTGAGGACCTCCGCCCAACGTACACCGCGGGCGCGGGCAACCTGCCCCATCCTGTCTATCGCAACGGTCTGGCCCTGGCCGTGGGCCTGGCAGATTCCTAGGAGGACCATCTAATGGCTGCCTATACCATCTATGATGTCACCGTTTCCGTCCTAACACCCCTGCATATCAGCAGTGGCAGAGATTTGCTCAATCAATACGATTATGCCATCCACAATGGACGCACTTGGCGTCTCAACGAGGCCGAGCTGCTGGAAGCCCAAGATGTAGAGGATGCCAAGGTGGCCGCGCAATTGGCCCGCACCCCACCGGCCCAACTTCTCCAAACCCGTGATTTCCAGCCAGATAGCGACCTCTTCCGCTATGTGCTCCAGGGCACACCCCGCTCCCAAGACGCAGGCGCGCAGCTACGCGAACAGATCAAAGACATATTCGACCGCCCGTATCTGCCAGGGACCTCCCTGAAAGGTGCCTTGCGTACAGCCCTCGCTTGGAACGTCTGGCAACAACGGCGCATACGCGCGGACATGAGAAAGATCGGGCAACGGCGACAGTGGGCAGGCCAAAGGTACGAGCAGGACATCTTCGGGCACAATCCCAACCATGACTTTCTGCGCGCTCTCCATGTCGGGGACAGTATACCTAACAACGCCGACCGGCTTATGATTATCAATGCTAGGGTGATAAACCCGCGTGGTACCCTAGCAGCCCCCATCGAAGTAGAGGCAATCGCGCCGGATACCCAATTCTCTCTCACCCTCAAAATTGATGAGGCCCTGTTCTCCCAATGGGCCGTCCACAACCGGCTGCGCTTAAATGGAGAGGATCTGCTCCATAACCTGCCGCGCGCTGTGCATAACCACAGTGTGTCCCTTGCTCGCCAAGAGGTCGAGTGGTTTGGCAGGATTAATCGGGCCAAGCAGATCACCGACCTATACCAGCAATTGGCCAGGTTGAAGCCGCGCGCGCGTAGCTTTCTCATCTGTCTGGGCTGGGGCACCGGCTGGACGAGCAAGACGTTCGGCTCCCATCTGCAGGCAGACCCTGCCCTGATGGAAGATCTCGTGCGTAAATTCCGCCTAGGCCGAGGCAAACGCCAGAAAGGCGACCCTTTCCCCAAGAGTCGCCGGGTGGTTGTACAGGTCAGCAAGGACCGCAGCGGACGCACAGTGGAGCGGCCAATACGGCCTTGGGGCTGGTGCTTGGTAGAGATGAAGGCGAGAAATCCATGAAAGCCATCACATTTTTGGGGGCAACCGATCCCAAGGACACTACATACAGGATGCCCGATGGTCGAGAACATATAGCCCCCTACTTTGGGGTAGCCCTTGCCAGATTCTATCCTGATGTACACATGATGAAGGTTTTCGTGACGGAAAAGGCCCACGCGAAGCACTGGGAGCAGTTTCAGTGCCGTGTGGAAGATTACGTTGAGGTTGTGGAAGCGGTCCACATCCCCGATGGCAGGGATGAAAACGAGTTATGGTCGTTGTTTGAAACGGTTGTGGAGGAAGTGGATGTACAGGAACATGTGATCTTCGACATTACCCATGGCTTTCGTTCCTTATCCTTCCTCTCTCTCTTAGCGGTCGCCTACCTGCGTGAAGTGAAGGATATCAAGCTGCAGGCAGTACTCTACGGAAACTTTGAAGCACGGGACGAAGCCGGCCGAACACCGGTGATCGATTTGAGCAGCTTTGTCTCTCTCTTTGATTGGATGACCGCTGCGGACCGCTTTACCAGTTTTGGGGATGCCGGCGACCTAGCCGAACGCCTGAAGAAGGTACGCCCTGATTGGCAAGACCAACGAGCAGATCCGGACAAACGTGAACACGCTAAGCGTCTCTCTTTTACAGCAAACTCTCTGGATAGCGTCTCAATGGCTCTACGGCTCATCCGTCCAAATGAGGCAATGGATGCCAGTGCAACGTTAAAGCAGCAGTTGTTGGATGCATCCCAAAGTATTCATGCCCATGCCCGCCCTTTCGTCCCTCTTGTCCGTTCCATAACCGATGCCTATGCACCATTGGCACTGCCATTCCCACAGCAGCAAATAGACCCAATGGCCCAATTGGCCTACGAGCGGGACATGGTCGATTGGCTTCTCAAGCGCCATCAATATGTGCAGGCAGTCGCTATTGCCCGCGAATGGATCATCAGTTGGGTCATGGTGCAGATAGAGATAAAGGATTTTAAGGATTTGTTAGATAGGGAGAAACGCGAAAAAGTAGAGCATATCATGGGGCGGGCACTGCACGAACAACAACAAAATCGCGGCAACTTTACCGATACAGCCTTTCCCAACGGAAAAACCCTGCATTCTATCGGCCAAATCAAGCAGGCCTTGGATATCTATTCACACCTAGGAGATACGCGCAACGACCTGCTGCACGCGGGCAAACGTTCCAACCCGATTAAAGCGCAGGATATGGAAAAGCGGATAAAGAAGATGTGCGCCCGATTGTCTCAGTTACAACTTCCTTCCACATAAGACCGCCCAATAGCTGAATTCACCTATTACACCCGTTTATGATCCTACTCAACTTCTCCCACCCCATTACAACAGAGCAACAGACCCAGATCGAAGCGATCATCGGCGATCCTGTCCTGCGCTCAATTGCGGTTATGCCCCACTTTGATGAACAGGAACCGTTCGCACCACAACTCGCAACCCTCTTGGACCAGATCGACCTGTCCGCCGAGCAATGGCAGACCCAACCGATCTTAGTCATCCTGCCAGCCCTGAACTTTATCGCCGCCGCCCTCTTGGCCAACCTGCACGGACGCCTAGGCTACTTCCCCCCTATAGTCCGCACCCGTCCTGTAGCCCAATCTATACCCCGCCGCTTTGAAGTAGCAGAGATCCTAGACTTACAAGCCCAGCGGGATGCAGCCCGCCAGACCAGGACACCAGTGGTGAGCAGGCCCTGACCACTGAGGTATCAATACAATGTTGGTCTCAATTGTCATGACAGTAGAAACCGCTACAGAGTGCTTACTACCCCGCTCCGTCGGACGAGCCCACTATGCTGCCATCTTGCAACGCCTAGAAGCAGTACTCCCAGGATCGGCCGCTACAATCCACAACTACGAGGGCCCCAAACCATTGACCTGCTCAGATATTCTCAACGGCCACAGCAACCGGGACGGCACTCGGTTGGCCGCCGGGAAACCCTACTATCTGCGCGTCACGGGCCTGACAGAAGCCGTGAGCCAAGGACTGCTGGATGCGCTGGTAGCAGAACCGCCCACACGCATAGAACTAGACTACCAGCCCTTGCAGGTGACCAGCTCAACCGCGCAAGATGCACAGCATGGCTGGGCAGGGACCACCACTTATGAACATCTGGCCGCACACCAGATGTTACAGAGCAGCCCAATCCTCAAACAAGTGACCATGCAATTTGCCAGCCCTACGGCCTTCAAGCAGGCCGGCCGCCAGATGCCTATGCCCTTGCCAGATCTGGTCTTCGGCAGCCTAGTCGAACGCTGGAACGCGTTCAGCCCAGTAGCCCTCAGCCCAGAGATGCGACGCTTCGGCGCAGAGATGATGGCCATAAGCCGCTACCGCCTAGAGAGCAGACCAGTGCTGCAGAAGAACGGCGCGCTACGCGTCGGCGGGGTGGGGACCGCATCCTACCTAGCCTTGGGCGGGGACCGCTATTGGCTGGCAACTATGCAGATGCTGGCAGAATTTGCCCGCTACAGCGGCGTAGGCATCCAGACAGCAACAGGCATGGGCCAGGCCAGACGCCTTGAAAACAGGTAAATGTGAGAGGTACAGATGCGTTATCCTCTGTATCTGGTAGAGCAAGGAAGCCGGCTGACAAAACGAGGCCGACGGCTGCAGGTCATCAAAAACGAAGAAGTCCTCGCACAGGCAGCCCTGGTCCAGGTGAGCCAAGTGATCGTCTTCGGCAATATCTCCATCACAACGCCAGCCCTACAACTGCTACTACGAGAAAGAGTCGAAGTCGTACTGCTGAGTCGCACAGGCCAATTTTATGGCCGCCTGATCGGCGAGCAGAACGGCAATGGCGCGCTGCGAGTGGCCCAACTACAGCGCAGCCAAGATGCAGACTTTGCCCTAGAGATGGCCCGCCAGTTTGTGATCGGTAAACTCAACAATCTGCGAGTCATTTTGCAACGCTATGCCCGCCGCGCGGATACGATTAGCCCCAGCCGAGGGGAGATGGCATCCGCCGACAGGTTGACCCAAGCAGTGGACGGGGTCGGGGCCATGTTGCGGCGCGCCAACTCCTGCCAGACAATTCACAGCCTATCCGGTGTAGAAGGACGCGGCACAGCCGTATACTTCCGCGTCTGGAAGGAGTTGCTGAAAGCCCCCTGGCGTTTTGAAAAACGTATACGCCGCCCTCCGCCGGACCCAGTCAATATTCTCCTGAGCTTCGGCTATACATTGCTGACACAAAATATCTGGGGCGCAGTGCTAACCGCCGGGCTGGACCCCTATGTAGGCTTCCTACATCAACTCAGTTACAATCGCCCAAGCCTTCCCCTAGACCTAGTGGAGGAGTTCCGCCCAGTGGTCGTGGACTCGGTGGTGTTACGCTGTCTGAACAATGGCATTCTCAAGCCGGAGCATTTCGTGCCAAGTGATCAGGAAGACCGCCCCCTGGTCTTGACAGAAGAGGGAATTCGCATCTTCATCAGGGAGATGGAGGCGCGCTTCAATCAGGAGTTCAAGAACGTGCATACAGGGCAGCGTACCACCTACCGACGTGTCTTTCTAGACCAAGTCTACCACCTGAGCAGGATTTTAACCGCTGCCGAGCACGGGCCGTACCGCCCATTTCTGATTCGTTAGGGGATCCAGATGCAGGTCGTCATAAGTTATGATGTATCGGATAACCGCAGACGTGGTAAGATCGTCCAAGTCTTGCAAGATTTCGGTGGTGAGCGGGTGCAACTGTCCGTGTTTGAGTGTTATCTGACCGCACGCAACTGGGACCAGCTACAGGCACGCCTAAAGAAGATCATCAAGCCTGATGAGGACAGCATCCGCCTGTACCGCCTTTGCCAGCAATGCCGAGGAAATGTCCTGTTTTTAGGCCAGGCCGCGTCAATTGCAGAACCTGGCCTCCGTATCATCTAAACAGGTTTAGCGATCACCCCATTGGGCCCTGCCCTCCGCAGAGGCTGTTTGGCTGGGGGTGTTCGCTAACTTGGTAGCAATTAGGAAAATACGTACAAGAATGGTAGTATATCAAAGTACACATAGGGCCAGACGAACGATTCGATCTGCTTCCGAATGTTTATCGCCCATCAGTGACCCACAAAATTTGAGGGTCAGAAAACAACGAATCCCCGCTAGGGGATTGAAACAAAACATCTCGAAGTTCTCTAGCTTGTACCCCATTTTTCGGTCAGAAAACAACGAATCCCCGCTAGGGGATTGAAACGTTCTTCAGGTTCTGGCTCTTACCTTGTGCCTCGATGATGGTCAGAAAACAACGAATCCCCGCAAGGGGATTGAAACGGTCGAAAAGAATAGCGAGTAGCAGTTTGAATCAGAGTATCCCGTCAGAAAACAACGAATCCCCGCAAGGGGATTGAAACTGCTCTCCCTTCCTTTTTCCGAATCCCCGCAAGGGGATTGAAACAGTGCTTGGAAGGCTTCGTTGAGGCCTTGCTTTTTGGACAGTCAGAAAACAACGAATCCCCGCAAGGGGATTGAAACACGGCATCTGCTCCTCTTCTTTTTGTGAAACGCATAGCTCCGTGCGTCAGAAAACAACGAATCCCCGCAAGGGGATTGAAACCGGTTTCCTGTTCGCTCTTCATCAGCTCATCATCTTTCAGGTCAGAAAACAACGAATCCCCGCAAGGGGATTGAAACATCATTTTCCCTTTTTGAAAATGACGCCGGGTTGTCCCGGGTCAGAAAACAACGAATCCCCGCAAGGGGATTGAAACGCTTCACATGCGCCATTCACCACCCACGTACTTACTTCATAGGTCAGAAAACAACGAATCCCCGCAAGGGGATTGAAACCATCATTCCCCCTTTTTGGAAATGCTGCCATTTCTGGCGTCAGAAAACAACGAATCCCCGCAAGGGGATTGAAACATCTTTCAGAACTTGGCCGTTCATAAACTGGCTGGCATACTCGTCAGAAAACAACGAATCCCCGCAAGGGGATTGAAACTTTCTGTGGTGGCTATTGCAGTTGCTTCTGTCATTATGTCAGAAAACAACGAATCCCCGCAAGGGGATTGAAACTCATCGACTTCTACGAAACTAACCGTGGCGCGCTTGCCACAGGGTCAGAAAACAACGAATCCCCGCAAGGGGATTGAAACTCGTCCGTTGCCAGGCGATTGGCGTACAGGACCGCCGCTTCAAGTGGGTCAGAAAACAACGAATCCCCGCAAGGGGATTGAAACAACTCTGCTAGATGATACTGTTGTCTCATTTTTTGTTCTCGTCAGAAAACAACGAATCCCCGCAAGGGGATTGAAACATTCCACGCAGATGATGTCCTCTGGTGCTGCGCTATCGCGGTCAGAAAACAACGAATCCCCGCAAGGGGATTGAAACGATGCTGGGGGTTGCGGGTACTTCTAATTTTATTATTTGTCAGAAAACAACGAATCCCCGCAAGGGGATTGAAACCGCATCTATATTCTCTACCTTCGTGTTCGCAGCCTCTGCTGAGGTGTCGAACTGTCAGAAAACAACGAATCCCCGCAAGGGGATTGAAACCTGTACGCTTTGCCAACCGTCTCGTCTGCTTCTGCAGTTTGTTGAGTCAGAAAACAACGAATCCCCGCAAGGGGATTGAAACAATGTCTGTGATTGTAGTATAGCACAAAAAAACAAAAGTGTCAGAAAACAACGAATCCCCGCAAGGGGATTGAAACTTCAAGGTTGGTTTCAGACGGCCTGGGACACTGTCTCCCCGGTCAGAAAACAACGAATCCCCGCAAGGGGATTGAAACTGTTTCCGGTATAAATTTCGTACCGACATACCGTCAAACGAGTCAGAAAACAACGAATCCCCGCAAGGGGATTGAAACCTGCATTGCGCTTATGCAGCAGTCGCTGCAGAGTATTTGCTCCGGTCAGAAAACAACGAATCCCCGCAAGGGGATTGAAACGCGCAGAAAAAATGTGTATGGCTTTACATTCTTCATCATGTCAGAAAACAACGAATCCCCGCAAGGGGATTGAAACAGTGCTTCCTGGAGGGCAACCGCCTGGCGGACCAGCACGGGTCAGAAAACAACGAATCCCCGCAAGGGGATTGAAACAGCTTGCTCATCGCATCCTCACCGGCTACCCATACGCCCCGTCAGAAAACAACGAATCCCCGCAAGGGGATTGAAACCATCCTCAACGGTAGTAGGGTTGATACTGCTTTTGTTCTTGGTCAGAAAACAACGAATCCCCGCAAGGGGATTGAAACACCTTCTTTGGTATTTTCCAGGCGCGGTCCTGGGGGATTGTCAGAAAACAACGAATCCCCGCAAGGGGATTGAAACTCACAGGTGCGATCCCGTCGTCCATAGGAAACATGCCAAGTCAGAAAACAACGAATCCCCGCAAGGGGATTGAAACATTCTGTGCAATGTTCTGCTTGTGGATTATCGCAATCCCGTCAGAAAACAACGAATCCCCGCAAGGGGATTGAAACATTCTGTGCAATGTTCTGCTTGTGGATTATCGCAATCCCGTCAGAAAACAACGAATCCCCGCAAGGGGATTGAAACGATCAATATACTCCGGTTGGAAGGTGATCGGGTTAATGATGTCAGAAAACAACGAATCCCCGCAAGGGGATTGAAACTTTGCCTCTGCGGTTTCTGTACCCAGCTTCGTTCAGCGCAGCGTCAGAAAACAACGAATCCCCGCAAGGGGATTGAAACGTGTAGGCCATGATGAAGCGAGTGAGCAAGCCGTCGGCGAAGGCGTCAGAAAACAACGAATCCCCGCAAGGGGATTGAAACCTTTCGAGAGCCGCTTCCCAATCGCGCTCAAAACGAGACTGGTCAGAAAACAACGAATCCCCGCAAGGGGATTGAAACTCATGGTGCTGTAGCCCTTCTTCGCCGCATTCGGCACATCGTCAGAAAACAACGAATCCCCGCAAGGGGATTGAAACAAGCAGCACTTGTATGCTGCGCTGCCGTCATAATTTGAAGTCAGAAAACAACGAATCCCCTTGCGGGGATTGAAACGCTTTTGAATGGGTATGCTTCTCGTGCTGTGTAATTGGTCAGAAAACAACGAATCCCCGCAAGGGGATTGAAACTTTTTTGCAGTATGGCGAGTTCCTCTATCCTAGAGTCGTCAGAAAACAACGAATCCCCGCAAGGGGATTGAAACCCAGATAGCAGGTTGTTTGATGATGACGAGTATCTGCGTCAGAAAACAACGAATCCCCGCAAGGGGATTGAAACATGGGCTGCGTCACAGGCATGCAGGGAAGGTAGGGGATGTCAGAAAACAACGAATCCCCGCAAGGGGATTGAAACGCTACTGATAGCGATCAGCCATTCGGCTGCTGCTGCAGTGTCAGAAAACAACGAATCCCCGCAAGGGGATTGAAACATGGGCTGCGTCACAGACATGCAGGGAAGGTAGGGGATGTCAGAAAACAACGAATCCCCGCAAGGGGATTGAAACGCTACTGATAGCGATCAGCCATTCGGCTGCTGCTGCAGTGTCAGAAAACAACGAATCCCCGCAAGGGGATTGAAACTGCTTGATAAGTTCGTCTATCTCGAATCTGTCAACGGAGAAATATGTCAGAAAACAACGAATCCCCGCAAGGGGATTGAAACATACCAGTCGAAGTCTTTCTCTCTCCCCATCACGCGGCGGTCAGAAAACAACGAATCCCCGCTAGGGGATTGAAACGTACCCAAACACCAGACCCACGACCAGGTAACCCTGTAAGGTCAGAAAACAACGAATCCCCGCTAGGGGATTGAAACTGGGCTGCACATGACCTGGCCAACGCCATGGACTACGCTGAACCCGAGGACCTGCCGTTGCCAGATGTGAATCCGGATGAATTGCGAGACCTGGCCGAGGAGCTTAAACAGAAATATTCAAGCGATCCCATATAGCAACACCAACCAGGCCGGCCCTTGCTGGTACGGGGGCCGGCCACACTACCAACAGGAGAGAGGATAAACCATGTGCAGCTTAAAAACGATTGGAATGATCACAGTTCTGGGATTCTTCTCATGCATCGGTCTGTCAATTCTGGCTAACTGGCAGTCGTTCCAGGAAGGTCTCTACGCAGAGATTACGCCGGCAGAAAGGGCGGCATTCCAAGAACAGTGGGCTGAGTTGATTTTCAATCTCAGCAGACTAAACGAACTGTGCTGGCCTATCGGACACATAATCGTGGGACTGATCGTCCTGTATTTTGTGTGGGGGTCGCGTGATACTGATGCTACTAAAAAGTATCGGCAGGAGATGCAGAGAGATGGGCGCGTATGGCGTTGGGATGAGTCAGAAAACAACGAATCCCCGCTAGGGGATTGAAACCGCTTGCCAAGCAAAGTACGGTACTGGCCCCCAGCATTTTGGAACGTCAGAAAACAACGAATCCCCGCTAGGGGATTGAAACATCCTCTCGGTCCTCTGACCGAGGTCTTGAATCTCTGGATACGTCAGAAAACAACGAATCCCCGCTAGGGGATTGAAACCGCTTGCCTTCCTGCGGTCGGGTCGCCCGACCCGCCATCGTCAGAAAACAACGAATCCCCGCTAGGGGATTGAAACTAGTAACGATAGAGAGTTTGCGTAACTTATGTTATACAAAGGTCAGAAAACAACGAATCCCCGCTAGGGGATTGAAACCATGGTACTCCATGACGACGTCGCTGCGTTTTTGCAGCTGGTCAGAAAACAACGAATCCCCGCTAGGGGATTGAAACGTATGCTTCTCGTGCGGTGTACTCTGTCATGGTTGCTTCGTCAGAAAACAACGAATCCCCGCTAGGGGATTGAAACACAAATTCTTTCCTACTCATCTCTACCTCCTCTACGCCACGTCAGAAAACAACGAATCCCCGCAAGGGGATTGAAACGCAGCTGCAAAGTCTTCACATGCACCGATTGTTATCCGTCAGAAAACAACGAATCCCCGCAAGGGGATTGAAACCATCCTCGCCTAGCACGCGGTAGAGTTGCAAGCTGACGACGTGTCAGAAAACAACGAATCCCCGCAAGGGGATTGAAACGGGCAGCATTGTTGGCTACGGATGAGGAGAAGCGGCTACCGTCAGAAAACAACGAATCCCCGCAAGGGGATTGAAACCCATGCTGGTACGGGGCCGGCCACACCAACACAGGAGGACAGATCGTCAGAAAACAACGAATCCCCGCTAGGGGATTGAAACCTCCAGCAGCTCAAACTGTTTGAGTGCCCCCAAAGGTTTGTCAGAAAACAACGAATCCCCGCTAGGGGATTGAAACAGTCTACTATTATCGGACGACCATTTTCATCGTAGGCTGTCAGAAAACAACGAATCCCCGCTAGGGGATTGAAACGTGACCGATTCAAAATCCTGACCGTCCCACCCGTTCCGGTCAGAAAACAACGAATCCCCGCTAGGGGATTGAAACATTCACCCTCATCTTGCTGGCCATCAGGGCGGTTATTCGGTCAGAAAACAACGAATCCCCGTTAGGGGATTGAAACAGTTCTCTCTATGGGACTTAGTGAGGTATACTGCGATCTGTCAGAAAACAACGAATCCTCGCTAGGGGATTGAAACTCATTACCAATTCACGATCTCCCGGTTTGTTATACATCGTCAGACAACAACGAATACCCGTTAGGGGATTGAAACCATTGGTGTAGTTGCTGTACAGTGTTTGCAGTGTCATGCTTGTCAGAAAACAACGAATACCCCGCTAGGGGATTGAAACCAGCACCTCTAGCCTCTCTTTATACATCATCCACCTCCAGCCGTCAGAAAACAACGAATCCCCGCTAGGGGATTGAAACTACGTAAAGTGTCAGATACTTCGTTTGCTGTGCATGCGTCAGAAAACAACGAATCCCCGCTAGGGGATTGAAACGACTCATATGAATCCTCCACTCCTCATACCGCACTGTACAGTCAGAAAACAACGAATCCCCGCTAGGGGATTGAAACCAGCTCATCAGCCTCAGCGTTTCTGAATAAAATGTCGAGTCAGAAAACAACGAATCCCCACTAGGGGATTGAAACTCACTATCCAGTTTAGCCAAATCGTAGATATAGTGATAGGATGTGTCAGAAAACAACGAATCCCCGATAGGAGATTGAAACCACCTCGTACTAATGCAAGCGTAACACCGAAAAAGAATAATGGAAGACTCTTGTCAGAAAACAACGAATCTCCGCTAGGGGATTGAAATTTCATCTAACAGGCATGCCTACAAGCAAGAGTAGAGCCAATACAAGGTCAGAAAACAACGAATCCCCGCTAGGGGATTGAAATGAACGAAGGGTACGCCGCTCGCAGTTCCGCCCTCAGAAAACAACGAATCCCCACCAAGAGTTGAAATTTCCCCCATTCTATGGAATACTCAAGCAACATTGACCAGAAAAGAACGAATTGGAACGTTACGCTTACCGCTGGCCTACCGAAAGGGGCTGATGGCCAAAGCCCAGTTCAAGGAGATGTGCCATGTTTATGACTCGGTTGGATCTTGAAACCGTGACACCGATGTTTCTGTATGGTTATAAGAAACTCGAACTGCGCCCACCGCCTTTCAAATCGCTGATGCGCTACTGGTGGCGAACCGTGCAGGATTCCGAGGAGAGCCGGCTGCGGAAGGCCGAGGCAAAGTTGTTTGGTAGTACTGAGGGTAAAGCACCTTTCTCAATGCGTATTACAGGAACAACCAATCTGAAGCAAAGCCAATATCGCCCATTGCCACATTCGAATCGTTTTAAGAAGGATGCTTACAAAGGAGGCCAACCCTTTACCCTAAATCTCATTACCGCGAACGAATCAGAGGCTTCCACCTATGCACAGATTGCCAAACTCGGCTTCCTGCTGGGCGGCCTCGGCAATCGATCGCGACGCGGCTTCGGCTCAATTCGTAAACAGGACTGGAACTTCACAGACATTTCCCACCTGCAGCAAGTGATTCTGCATACACTCAATGCTGTCGCAGACGTCAAGCCCAACCGATTTCAGATGAACGGCCAAATTATCAAATCAACACTTACCAATTTTCCCAACTATCCTGTCATTCAATCTATCTATTTTGGGAAATCAACAGACAACCCTGACAGCCTCTTAAAGAAGATCGGGCAGGCAACCCATGATCACAGTGATGACGCTTTGGGGTACGCAAAAGGCACAAAGCGGCTAGCTTCACCCCTGCATGTCCGTATCCAGAAGATCGGCTCTGCCTATCTCCCGCTTGTCACGCACCTCTACTGTCCAGAACTCAACGCCAAACAACCTTGGCCGAAGCAGAAGCAATTTATTCAGGCTGTCATCAAGTAGGAGATCCCATGCCTGACAAGCAGCCGAAACGCCTTATGCTCATGTTTACCATTGGCCCCGTGCAATCCTTCATTGAAGCAGCGCGGAAGACGGAAGACCTGTGGATGGGGAGTTATATTCTGTCGTATCTTGTGGCGCATGCCATGGACAAAGTACGAGGGGACGATGTTGCGCTCATCTATCCCGCCATTGGTAACCAGTCTCCATTTGATTTTTGGCTACAACAGGATTACACAACCCCTTCCTTTCCCAACCTCTTTTTGGCCATTGGCAACGGCATTGAGGTTTCTCAGGATGAACTGGCCGCACGTGCAAACGAGGCTGCCAACAGGGTAAACGTTGAATATAAGCGTATGGCGGAATGTGTGCTTGATAAGGCATTTCATAGCTGGCGTGGAACGTATGTTGAGAAACTGTTGAATCGCCAAGTTTCAGATTTCTTCGATGTCTATTGGGTGATCACCCCAGAAACAGAGCAGAACTATGGGGATTGGTACGCCCAAACCGCAGGCAGTCTCGCGGCCAGCAAAAACTGTCGGACATTTGCCCAAGTCTCTGAGTTGGGACGCAAATGTTCCTTGGATGGCACACGGGAAATCCTCCATTTGCACCAAGATGAACCTGTCCGCGAAGCGATGAAATGGTGGCAAACGTTTGTTGAATGTGAACCCAAGTATTGCCGACAGGGAGAGGCCCTCTGTGCTGTCTCCTTGACCAAACGGATGGGAAGATATTTTCTGCAGACCCAATCGAAATTCAAAAACAAGTTTTCACACAACTCTCTGCACTTTCCATCCACATCGGAGGTGGCCACAGCAGATTTCAAGAGACAACTCCAACGCAATCTGCGCGCTTTGGCCGTGTATGGACAGTTCTTGACAGAAGTCAAAAAATTGAAGGCAGCAAACAACAGCGCGGCGGATATTCCAATTGTGAAGCCGCTGCCCAAGATCGGGGATTTGCCAGGCAACATTGATGGCGAATGGCTGTACGAAGAGACCTGGAGCGAATCCTACCTCAAGCGTTACTACAACATTGATGCACAAAAAGAGCGCGTGCAGATAGATATCTGTAAGGGATTGCGCCGCCAATTGGTCCAGCACATCGGCGAGCCAGGACGATACTATGCTGTCATTGCCCTTGATGCCGATAACATGGGCGAGAAGAATCGGAAAGCACATACTCAAACAGAACATGAAAAACACAGCCGGCAGCTACTTCAATACACACAAGAAGCGCGTGAGATCATTGAACGGAAGTATCTAGGGAAGTTGACCTATGCAGGCGGTGACGATCTCTTGGCCCTCGCCAATCTCACAGACCTGTTGCCCATGGTGAAAGAGTTGCGGGAGAAATTCCCGGATTTCACCACCGCTTCCGCGGGCATCTGCATCGCACATAACCGGGTTCCACTCGGCGATGTGCTGCAGCGGGCGCGGAGCATGGAGCATGCCGCCAAACACGAAGGTGACCGGGATGCTCTTGGCATTGCACTGTTCAAGCACTCCGGAAACATCAGCCAGACAGTAACAAAATGGCAACACAACGATCTGCATGTACTTGCCATCAGCGAGAGATTGATGAAGCTGTTACGCGATGATGAAATCTCTAAGCGTTTTTTGTATACATTTCGTGAGACAGTAGCCAAATTCATCAACGAGGACGGAGATATTATCCAAGGAGTGCCTTCAGACCTGATTGCAGAAGAGTTTACGCGTCTCATCAAACGAGCCTATAAGACGCAAGGGAAACAACTTGACGAGGCCAACCAGCAGACAATCTCCCAAACCATTGCCTTATGGCCCCTTATTAAACCTTTCACGAATTTTCTCGGTTTTCTGGAGATCATTAACTTCATCGCCAGGAGGTCACAATGATCCTCTTTCTGCAGCCGAATGATACTTTCTTTTTTCGTGATGGGCGTCCGTTTACAAAAGGCGAGCAGTCGGAAGGGCATTCCATTTTCCCACCCCTTCCCTCAACCATCCTCGGCGCATTGCGGACCTTGTACATCGCTGAACATGGGGATCTGGCATCATTTTATGCTGGGGCAATGGCCCAGACTATCGGTACCCCCAACTCCCTCGGCTCTATGCAGCTCAAAGGCGTTTTCCTAGCTGATAAGCGGGACATCTTTTTCCCCATCCCTCTTGACCTTGTGACGAAAAAGAAAGAAAATGAAAAGAAGCTGTACCGGCTTACGCTCAGACCTGCAGATCCCAATGGCAGATCGAACGCCTCCCTCATACATCGCTTGCAATGGGTGGGCCCTGAAGATGTTGCGTCAGAAACAGATGGGAAATTCTGGCCTATTGATCTGCATGAGTATCTCTTGGGTAGACAGAACGAATTCATGTTCAGAAAGCAGGAATGCTTTGTCCATGATGAGCCCAAAATTGGCATTGAGCGCAATCGCCAGACATTCACTTCTGCGGAAGGGATGTTATACCGAATTCGTATGTCTCGTTTTCGCAATCTGAATAACAAACGGAGTGCCTTGTCAGAGTTCGGATTTGTGGTCGATTATCATTGTGAAGAGGAACTACCGGCCAAAGGCATGTTGAAACTCGGCGGCGAAGGCAAGAGTTTTCGTTACGAACAGAGCCAACACAACCCCAATCCATACTCAACAGAGGATATGGCAACCCTCAAGGCTGCCATTCAACAGGCATCTGCTTTCAAACTCTACTTTGCCACGCCCGCCATTTTCAAGCAGGGCTGGCTACCTGCATGGCTTGACGACAAAACGCTGTGTGGCCGCTATCCATTATCAAGGACGGCTTCCCTGCCGCTTGAACTCATTACCGCAGCAGTGGGAAAGCCGACCACTATAGGGGGCTGGGATATGGCACAAGGGAAAGCAAAGCCCACCTATCGCGCGGTGCCGGCCGGCAGTGTCTACTATTTTAAGATACCCGATGATAGTTGCGTGGACGACGTAATGCAGACCTTTCACAACCAAAATATCAGCGACTATCAAGCGCAGGAAGGATATGGGCTCTGCTTTGTCGGGGCCGCCCCCCGACCTCGCTGAGTGCTACAAACGCATCCGCGGGCTGGGACACAATCACGACTTAAACCATAGCGGCCAGATTCCAAATCGGACGAAAAACATCTTCAAATCAACAAACAATGAGCAGATACGGTTGCTGTATACCTTTACTGTGAAGGCACGCGGGATTTCTCAGCTCACACTATTCGACATCCTTTGTCAAGATTTCTATCATAAAACCTATTTCGATGATTGGAAAAAGAGATTCAGTGATCAAAACTTTCCTGACATTGACTTTGTCATACGCAGCGTTGAAATCCCCAGCTAGGATTTCCGCAAGGAGAAGATCAAGATGTTCAAACAGGCGAAGCCCCTCTTCCTGATCGTTGAAAGCCCGCTACATGCCGGCAGTGGCAGTGATCTCGGCATCGTTGATCTGCCGATCCAGCGAGAGAAACATACAAACTACCCGAAAATCGAAGCGTCCGGACTGAAAGGGAGTATCCGTGAACTGTTCGATTCGCAAGAAGATGGATCACAGGTCAAACTTGTATTCGGCCCAGATCAAGGCGACCTGCACGCGGGGGCCTTGGGCTTTACCGATGCCCGCCTACTGCTTTTCCCTGTCAAGTCGGTCAAAGGTGTGTTTGCTTGGGTGACATGTAAGGCAGTGCTGGAACGGTTCAAACACGACCTCGCCATCTGCCAGCCGAGCATTGGATTTGTTGACACCATGCCTGCTTGCGGCACGGTGACGACCAACAGTGGCCTCATGGTGCAGGACGATAAGATCGTGCTGGAAGAATACACATTCACTGTTAGGCCCCATGATGAATGTAATGCGGTTGCCGAATGGATTGCTCAAAATGTTCTGCCGCCAGATCCGGGCTACAGGTATTGGCGCGACAAGATGAAACAGGACATGGTCGTGCTGAACGATGACGACTTCCGAGATTTCGTGACTCTCTCAACGGAAGTCATCGCCCGCACCAAAATCAACAGTGAAACCGGCACCGTTGCAACGGGCGCATTGTGGTACGAGGAATACCTGCCGACCGATTCGATTCTCTACGCCCTTGCCTTGACCACACCGCTGTTCCTCAAGACGGAAGGGGAAGATGATGAACGGGAGAAAAAAGGAGACTTCTACGTTGCGCCAGGGCCAGACAAAAACCCCAAGGAAGCAGAGAAGGTCATGAAATTTTTTGAGAACAACCTAGCAGGTATCATGCAGATCGGCGGCAATGCAACCATCGGCAAAGGCCTTGTTCGTACACATGTGTATCAGGGAGGAGAATGATCATGTCACAGGATCTGACCACATCAAAAGGGATTGAACAGGGGCGTGCCAAGTATGCCTTTGCGGCAGTGAAAAGTGTCAGCTCGGGGGCGGATAATTCATTAAAAAAACAGTATAAATCTGCCGCCAAGAAGCTCCCCATTCTGATCAAAACCAATGGCCTGGGCCAATCTCTGGCATTCATCAAGAAGAGGAACGAAGGGTATGACAAATTGTACGAGCAGATCGGGGGCTGGTTCCGCACCAAGGATACAGCCCATCCATTGGCCCAGGAAGGCGAACTTATCCAAAAGGTGATCCAACTCCCATCATCAACATATCGGCACGTCACCGTTGAAACCCTCGCGCTACTCAACTGGGTTCGCCGCTTTGTGGATGGCCTCATGCAGGAGGTGGAGGAGGACAATGACTAAGAGCTTCCATCCATCCGATACTGTACAACTGGTGCATTCCCATAAGATCGACAACTTCGCCCTACGTTACCGACATTTTTTGAAGATTACAGAGGAGGGCCCAAAATATAAAGTCAATTTTCAGGATTCCGCGCAGATGCTAGAGAGCTCGTCCCAAAATTTGGTCGAGCAGTTAAGAGAACGGCAAAAACAGCAACTCCTGCACTTTGCACGGCGTGGCATCGAACTGTATTGCCTTGAGGCAATGGTGGATTGGCGGCTGGTTGTCGGGCTAGGCAGTGACCATGTGCAGGAGACAAACATGACACTCCATCACATCTACGGCATTCCATACATTCCCGGGAGTGCCGTGAAAGGTGTGTTGCGTCATTGGTGGTTGCAGGAGGATTTCGGCCATAATGAAGAAAAAGCCTTGGATGATGCAGGTTTTCGCACCCTCTTTGGCAGCCCAAAACAGCGCGGACACGTGCAATTCCTTGACGCCTATCCCAAGAAAGTCCGGTTTGCAACAGAGATTATGAATCCACATTATCCTGCCTATTACAGTGGCAGTAAACCCCCAACAGATTCTCAAAACCCGCTGCCCATCCCTTTTCTGACCGTCGAGAAAACCTCCTTTCGGTTCATTTTCCTAGCGAAGGAGAAGGGACTTCTCAATACACTCCAAAGGCGATTTGAAGATGTATTAGCAATGAAAGGCATTGGGGCCAAAACAGCAGTCGGCTATGGGTATTTCCGCAATTTTAACGATAGTACCGACGACATCATTGGCGAATTGAAATGCCAACAACAAGCTGCCCAGGAAGAAGCCAAAAAAGAACAAGAAGCCAAGCACTTGGCCTCTCTTTCTCCCGTTGAACGTCTTGCCGAAGAGTTGACGGGTCTCAGCGACAGCTCGGTGGATGAAGAGCGTGTTACCTACATCTACAACAAAGAACTCCCATTGCTTGAAGAAGCTGAGAAACAGGTGCTCGCGCGAGCATTGAAAGAGTATTGGCAACGTATCAACAAGTGGAGTGGCGGTTCTAAAAAGCAGAAAGCGAAGGTGCAAGCGGTTAAGGCAATTCTAGAAGAGAGCTGAATGCCGACCGGGGCATGTGTCTCGCACCTTCGTTACTTAAAAATTTATATAACCTTTCTTCCTAAATACTGCACATATTTCAGATTAGGTTCTGGAGACCGGTGTATGGTAGAATGGTTGCTAGGCTCGGATGACAACAAAGAACGACTCATCGCTAAAGGATTGAAATGAACTAAAGATTTAGCTATGAGATGTTACCCTTCAGAAAACAACAAATCCCCGCCAGGGAATTTGAAACCTGTTGTTACCAATTGAAATTTCATTTTGGAGGAGAGAAAATGCAAGAAACCATTGGACGTGCTTTGTTTGTGTTGGTCTTTGTTGTGGCTGCTGCTTTTATGAGTTTGTGGGCCGGGGAGTATGATGTAGTTCGGGCTGGTGATGTAAGAGGATTGGAGTTCTCTCCTGCTCCTCGGTATTGTAATGGAACTCCAATTGCAGGACCTGTGTCTTGTCCTCCGCCGCCTCCTAGATATTGTAATGGAACTCCAATTGCAGGACCTGTATCTTGTCCCACTCCTCCTACGCATGTAGAGCCTGTGTGTTTGTGGGTGAATCATTTCGGGAAGAATGTTTGTACGTTGTATTTCCCTTATTTTAGGAGGAATTGAGTACTGTGGTCGGTATGAAGCGGTTGTTTCTGCTACCCCGAACACAACAAATCCCCGCACAGGGAATTTGAAACCTGCAGGATGTATGGTAGAATGGTTGCTAGGATCGGATGGCAGCAAAAAACGACTCCTCGCTAGGGGATTGAAATAAACGAAGTGCGATCTCTGACTGTAGTTCAGACTTGACAAAACAACGAATCCCCGCCAGGGGATTGAGATTTTTGAAACGTTTTCCCATTATTCCATTCATAATTAACAGCAGAAAACAACGAATCCCCGCCAGGGGATTGAAACAACATTACATGTTTGCTGTACGGCTACGGGGGTGGGCGCACCTGCGACCAAGAGCCCGAACACAACGAATCCCCGCCAGGGGATTGAGAGTAGACGCCCCCTCTGCTCTTGCCCCTCTTCCTTCTCTCTGAATCTACATGAATCGAAACCGCTCGCTTTACAGTCTACTGCCTAGGGAAAGGGCAGCGAACCCAAGATTTCACAAAATTGAATGGAAAGTCGGGCCCTAACTTGGGAATCTCGCATAGTCCTTGACAACTACCTTTCTGATTTAGTACAATTCTCAACGAGGCACCATTCATATCCTCGGCGAGTAGCATGGGGAGAACTGACACGGAGATATGAGATGAGAAAAGTGGAATTCTTCTTCAATGGAGGGTATCGCAGCGTGTTGCAAGAGATCGCGAACACGCATACTGCCCAACCCGAGCAGATACTCTTTCTGCAACCCTTTAAGAAAAGGCTCATCAGTTACTTGCACGGGGATACAATAGAATATTTGTTGCGGGATGGGAGCAATATGAACTTACGCGAAGATCCCGCTACAGTGGATGCCCCAATGCAGTTCTATGCCTCCACTCTTGATGATCTGTTCACTGTGAGTTATACGGCGGAAATCGTGGGATATGACTTCAAGCCGCATATCGGTGAGGCGGAACGGCAGCGTGTGCAAGGAATTTTACGCAAATTCCAACCGAGAGAATATAAAGAAGATTTCAACCTCTACAGCGGCGCCAACCTCATCCATATCCGGCGTATGAAGAAACTTGAGGAACCGTTCAATGTAACAAGGTTGATTCAATGCAGCGACGGCAAGCCAGTCCGCTCCAAGAAAGTCCCCGGCGGCTGGTCCTATGTGCGACCCGTCCGTAAATAGTCCGCGACAGACTGACACTACACCAGCAGAGGGTGGAGAGCAGTCAACCCTCTACGAACTACTGCTTTTCGTGATAGGAGTATTCACATGAACGCCAAAATTACATCCGTGGAACGTATTCTGTTGGTCGTGCCCATGGTGGAACGGGTGCGTCGGGAGATGGAGCGGGCCAATGTCCACCGTTGGTCGGAGACAGAGGTGATCCGGGTCACCACCGATGATGGTACTGTCGGCTACGGGGAGACGATCCAGAACTACACTTGGGGGCGAGTGCCTGACACAGAGCGGGTCATTGGGCACTCGCCCTTTGAACAGATGTGGGATGATTCCTTGGGGGCTGGGCTACAGATGGCCCTGTTCGATGTGGCCGGCAAACTAGCTGGCGTCCCCATGTACCGGCTGCTAGGACGCAAAGTGCGGGACTGGTGCCCTGTCTCCTTTTGGGATCATGATATGGGGCCAGATGCCTACGAACAGGAGGCGAAGGTCGCGGTCGAGTTGGGCTTCACCTCCTTGAAGATCAAGACCCGGCCCTGGTTCGATGTCTATGAGACGGTCAAACGCATCAGCGCGGCAACGCCCGACTGGTTCCACATTGATTGCGATTGGAATGATTTCCTGTTGGATGTGTCCACGGCCGTGCCGGTGATGCGAGAACTGGAGACAGACTTCCCCAAGATCTCCATCTGGGAAGGGCCCATCAATGCTAGGGATGTGGCCGGCAACCGTCTGTTGCGTGAGAAGGTGCGTACCCCTGTGGCCCATCACTACGGCTCTGTGCCGGGGGCGGTGGCCATACAGCAGGGCTATTGCGATGGCTTTGTGATAGGGGGCGGGGTTTCCAGTGTCATGGAGGCCGGCATCTCCGCGGCCACAGCCAACATGCCCTTCTTCCTGCAGCTGGTGGGCACAGGCCTGACCACGGCCATGGCCCTACATCTGGGGGCTGTGCTCAGTCATGCACAATGGCCGGCCATCAACTGCCATGAACTCTACAGCCATAACCTGTTGAACGAACGCATCCCTATCATCGGCGGCTATGCCCAAGTGCCGGAAGCACCAGGCCTAGGCGTTACCTTGAACGAGGATGCTTTGGCGACCTACCAGGTAGATGTGGCCGATTTCAGCTTGCCCCGCCGCCTGATCCGCTACAGCCGGGCCAATGGGGTGCGGATCTACTTCCCCGACAGCAGTTGGAGCCAGGACTCCTTCATGTGGAACTTCTGGCGCACAGCCAACCAGCCTGTGTATGAGCGAGGCGCACATACCGAATACCTAGACGATGATGGCAGCCCCGCTTTCGCCGACCTGTACCAACGGACCCAGGCGGCACCGCTGCTGACATACCAAACATGAGAGAATAGTTCTCTCACTTCGCAGACTGTTATACTTTCTCAATTCAACGTACAGGAGTAAAGCGTGTCATATCTGGCAAAACTGCAGGAAATGGGCTATGAATTACAGAAGATCGACCTTGACGGCGGCCGGCTGATGCATGCAGTGCGCTCAGGCAATTGCATCTATGTCTCTGGACAGGTCTCCGGCTGGGGTGGTGAGGAGATTCAAGGGAAAGTCGGGCGGGACTTGACCACCGAGCAAGGGTATCGGGCTGCACAACTCTGCGCGCTGAACATCCTGCAAGCGGTCCATACAATCGCCGGCCTGGACAACGTCAAACAGGTTGTGAAGGTGTTCGGTATGGTCAATGTCGCCCCAGACTTTGACGACACCCCGTCTGTCATTCACGGCTGTAGTGAGCTGTTCATTGAACTGTTCGGCGATGCTGGGCGTCATGCCCGCAGTGCCATCGGTCTGACCGTCCCCCACAACTGGGCAGTGGAGATCGAGGCGATCATTGAAGTAGAATAGTGCGCCGCCCAACAACGAACGCCCTATAAAGAGCAAAAGCAAGAATTTCGCGGCCAGCGAGATTCTTGCAGTACCCCGTAGGGGAGTCGAACCCCTGTCTCCACCTTGAGAGGGTGGTGTCCTGGGCCTCTAGACGAACGGGGCATACGTTGGCAGTATGCTGACAGCTAGTATACGCCAGAAACTGCAGAAAGTCAAATCCGTACAGACGTAAATTTGATTGTCCTGAAAACGCTTCTATAATTGAGTCATTTCCACTTGTGCGGACCAACTGTTCAACTTCTCAGTGAAAGGGGCTGCCATGGAGATGTTGACCACCCCGAGGCAGATTTCTCGTGCCCTAGACCGGGTGCTTCATACAGTCACACAGCCCGCCCGTTACACCGGCGGCGAGCTGAATACCATCGTCAAAGACTGGGCTATCCCCAAGATTCGCAGCAAGATCGCCCTAGCCTTCCCAGATATCTATGAACTGGGCGGCTCCAATTTGGGCCTGATGATCCTCTACGATCTGATCAACAAACGGGAAGACCTGCTGGCCGAACGGGTCTACTGTCCATGGAATGACTTTGAGGCGGTAATGCGGCGGGAGGGCATCCCCCTTTTCTCTCTGGAGACCCGCCACCCTATCAAGCAGTTCGATATCTTTGCCTTCTCTCTACCCTACGAGCAACTCTATACCAATGTGTTGACCATGCTGGATCTGGCCGGCATTCCCCTACGCGCTGAAGAGCGCGACGCAGCTGCCCCGCTGGTACTCGCCGGTGGCTCCGGCTGCTACAATCCCGAACCCATGAGCGCATTCTTTGATGCCATGGTCATCGGCGAAGGGGAAGAGGTGATCTTTGAGATCATTGACGTGTATGAGGAGTGGAAACGTGGCTCTCCCAGCGCAACACGTCAACAGCTATGGGCCCAGCTCGCGCGCATCCCCGGCGTCTATGTTCCCGCTCTATATGATGTACAGTATGCTGCCGATGGCAGCATAGCCGCGATTCGCCCCACCCACCCGCACGCCCCCCCCCAAGTGATGAAGCGAGTGGTCACGGTCATGCCAGCACCAGTGACAAAGTTTATCGTGCCGTTTATCAATGTAGTCCACAACCGGGCTGCCATTGAGATTATGCGGGGTTGTACCCGGGGCTGTCGCTTCTGCCAGGCCGGCATGATCTTCCGGCCGGTGCGAGAGCGGCCAGTGGAAGAGGTCCTGGCCGCGGTGGATGAGATGATCGCCAACTGTGGCTTTGAAGAGGTCAGTTTCTTGAGCCTCAGCAGCAGCGACTACACCCATGTGGAAGACCTAGTGCGGCGCACTATGCAAAAGCACGGCAGCGGCAAGTTGTCCGTAGGCCTGCCCAGCCTACGCATCGAGAGTTTTAGCGTTGAGCTGATGGACCTGCTGGAAAAGGGACGCCGGCGCTCCGGCTTTACCTTCGCGCCGGAGGCAGCCACAGACCGCCTGCGGGATGTCATCAACAAACCTATCGCTTCAGAAGACCTGTTACGCACCGCGGCCGAGGTATACCGACGAGGTTGGAAGACGATCAAGATGTACTTTATGATCGGGCATCCTACCCAAACCCTAACCGATGTCCAGGCCATTGCTGATCTGTCCAAAGAGGTGCTGGCCGTGGGCAGACAGGTATTGGGCAACAAGGCTAATGTACGCATCGGTGTCAGCACACTGGTACCCAAGCCACATACCCCGTTCCAATGGGTACCAATGGCTGCAGAAGCAACGATTCGCGAGCAGATTCGCCTGTTGCAACAGGAGTTGAAAGGGCCGGGCATCCATTTCACCTGGAACAACCCAGAGGAGACCCTCCTAGAGGCCTTCCTGACCCGTGGCGACCGCAAGCTGGGCCCGGTCATCCAGCGGGCCTGGGAGCTGGGGGCCAGACTAGACGCCTGGGGCGAATATTTCCGTTTCGATCTCTGGCAGCAGGCCTTCGCCGACTGCAGCCAAGAAATGGACTGGTTCGCCCGCCGCGCGCGACCCTTAGACGAAATTCTGCCCTGGGATCACATCTCGGCTGGGCTGCAGAAGGAGTTCCTAGCCCAGGAATATGTGCATACATACGCCGGCGGGGTGGTGGATGATTGCCGAGAACATTGCTTTTCCTGTGGGATTTTGGGCTACTTCAAGGAGCAACGCCGGGATGCAGCAGATGATGCCTGGTGTTGTCCACCTCTAGGCAAGGACAAAACCCGGCAGCCGGTGGATATCATGCCGGTCCCCCTCTATTTCAATGATGAAATGTCACCAGATGCCAAAGGCCAATTCGACGTGCGAGTACCCCAACGACGCAACGGCACTGTCAGTCATAGCGAGAGGCAGGTGCCAGTCACATGATAGAGCAAAGAGACAGCACCAAAGAAGAGAGAGACAGACCGTTCAGTTCTCACGCGCCACACTCCATTGATGTTCGCCAGCGTGTGCGTTTCACCTATGAAAAGGGCGAGTCGGTCAAATTCATCAGCCACCAAGACGAGAGCCGCCTGTGGGAGCGGACCCTACGCAGAGCAGGGCTGCCACTTCTCTACAAGCAGGGGTTCAACCCACAGCCGCAGATGCAGTTCGCTGCGCCTCTGGGGCTGGGCATAACAGGCTCACAGGAACTGATCGATGTGACATTCAGTCCACCTGTGCCTATGGACGAACTCATGGCGCACATTCGGCAGAAGTTGCCGCCGGGTGTTCGTCTGCTCGCAGGGGTGGAGGTGCCGTTGAAGACGGTATCGCTCCAATCGTTGACAATCGGCGCAGATTATACGATCTTGATCTATGCGGAACCAGGGGAGATTGCCGAATCCGACTTACAGACAAAGATCGATGCCTTCCTTACATGCCAAGTAGTGTGGCGAGAACGAGAACGGCATGGCCAGCCCTATCACTATAACCTGCGGCCCCTGGTTTTTGAGCTACACTATGCGGGGTACGACTCGGGGACCGAGGAGCACCGCATCTTTCTGCGGGTGCAGATGCGTCCCGGCGCAACAGGCCGCCCAGACGAACTGGTCGACGCGCTAGGCTTTGATAACTACGCACGTACCCTACGACGAGAGCGGATCTATTTCGATGACAATGAACAGGACCAGGCTGTGTTTGCCGGCTATCCGCTGATCTCCCAAGACGAGATTTCACCGCAGAGGCACACGAAACAGCGGCGCAAAGGACGCAAACGCCGGCCCAGATCCCCCGACCAAGCCAATAGGGACAGGCAGAAACACCAGCCTTTCGCGGAGAAAGCAGCGGATGAATTCGCCTGAGCCGAACAGCAGTGGCGTATGTTCCGAATTCATTCTGAAACACTGCAGCTCTTAGGCAGCCTACAGTACTAATTGTCGATTGATAACCTGCCAGAAGATACGCACTGCTTCCGCCTGCAGATCGAAGAAATCCTCAAAAAAGCCAACGCGGTTCAGCTCCGGCGGATAGGCGTAACGCTCTCCGTCCTCGCCATATTCACTGGTCCAGTCTGCAGGTTCTGTGTCGTCTACCATCTCAAAAGCAATGGCAGGATAGAGGTAAGGTCGCCCAGCATCGTTGAGCAGACGCAGATCATCGGCTTCAATGCCGATGACCGCATACTGCTGCTGAGGTGATAGATCGCGGTATTCTGTGTCTGTCCTACATTGAACAATCATGACTTAATATACTGGTTTTCTCTTTATTTCAAACCGACCTAGAAAGAGACAATCCAATTTGATGATGCAAATGCGCGCGCATCTGCTGTCAACAACGCTCATTGCTCTGCCCTTTCTGCTGCTCGCTGGCATCTGGATTGTGCCTGCAGAGCAGTGGTACGCAGCTGTTTTCCCCGTCGATCCTTGGTGGGCTATGCGCTGGTTGCTGCGGGGCCTCTACATCGGCGGCGCAGTTCTGGGCTGGCGAGCAGGACGTCCTCGCTGGTTCTATATTTGGCTGGGCTTTGCCGTTTATGAAGCAGTCGCTATACTGCTGTGGCCTAATTTTTTCCTCTGGTCTGCTGTAGTAAGAGAGCCGCTCTTCTTCTTCCTCGCTTTGGTGACGCTGCCTCTGGCCTTCGTTCCCTACTTTGTGGTCATATTGTGGATAGGCTGGCCGCGCACACAACGGCTGTTGGCTGCCTATACCATCTTCCCCCATGCCGCGCTGATGGTCCCCCTCTACATATTTGCGGATGTGCAAGAGATGCAAATATTCAGCAGCGTCTTCGGCCTTGCCTCTGTGCTGCCCGCCATTGCCACCGCGGCCATCGCCATCGTTTTCTGGTATCCACCGGGCTTTTTTCGTAGACAGGAAAGTATCTGGCGCGGCATTTTGCTCTTTGGCGGGGCCGCACTTGTCCAGCTACTCTCTCTGGCTATCTTCTTCGGTGCAGATATATTCGCAGATGGGCTTCTGTTCCTGGTCGTTCCGTTGATCTGCCTCAGCTGGATAATCCTCAGCGGCCCTCTCCTGCTGCCGGCTCTTATCCAATGGCTGCTACGTATCCTGCGCTCCGCACAGTTCATCGTCAGAAGAGGGACGGAAGAAGAGGGACGCGCGCGGGGCCCTCTCTTTTCCCTCACTTCCTTTACAGTACGTATCCGCGACAGTGTACAGACAAATCTACGCCTTCAAGATCGTTCCCCCAAAGGAGACACCATGAGCGAATCCACAAGCACAACAGGAGCCGCTGTGCCGACGCCCCAGCAACCTGGCGGCCCGGGCTTAGAACGCGCCTATAAACTGTCGATTGTGGCCCTGACAATCCTGGCCGTTCTGGCGGTGATACTCTATATCGGTCGGGCTGCGGTCTACAAAATTCACGAATTTGAGCGAGGGTTGCACCTACGCGGCGGCCGCTTTCTGAGTGTACAGATGCCTGGCTGGCACGCGCAGATTCCCCTAGTAGATACAGTGATCGTCGTCAAAGTCAACGAGCGCCTGGGGTACGTGGAGCGCATCCCTGCCATGACTTCGGACAATGTGACCATGGATGTCTCCCTTCAGTTTACCTACCGGGTGACAAACCCGGAGCGTTTTGCCCTGGCTGTGGATGATCCGGAACGCATCGTTTTTGAGTTCGTGCAAGGGAGACTGCGGGATGTGCTCAACACAAAGGCCATGACGGCCGTTATGAACCAGCGTGCCACAATGAATTTGGAGATCATGCAGGAGCTGAAGGAGAAGGAAGAGCAATACGGGGTCGAGTTTATGACCGTCCAGATTCAGGGCGCATCCCCGCCGGCCGAGGTACTGGCCGCGATCAAAGATCGGATGGTGGCGGTGCAGCGGCAGGAGCAGGCCGAAGCCGAAGCAGCCCAACAGCGCACCGCCACGGATGCAAAGTTGTACGCGGCCCAGAAAGAAGCCGAAGCCCAAGCTTATCAAATTACAACGACTGCCGCCGCCGAAGCAGAGCAGATTCAGATCACAACGGAAGCCCAGCAACTGGCTGTGCGTGCCATTCTCAGTGAACTAGAAGGCAAGGGGCCGCTCGCAGAGAAGTACATCGAGTACATGATCGCCGCCGAACTGAAAGAGAACAGCAAGTGGATTCTCGGCAGCGGCCCTGCTACCCCCCTAGTCGACCTGCGCGCGCCTGTAGGAGAGTAGCGAATGCGACGCCTTCTGCTCTTGATGCTTGCCATCTTTGTGCTGCTAATTCTGCCGCAAGCCGTGCGACAGGAGGGAACCGTCGTTCAGCCCCATGAAGACCTCATCAACAGACGCATCTATGCCTATCGTGGTTGGCAGAGCAGCGGCTTTCGTATCAATCAAGGGGACTGGGTCCAGATACAAGCCGAGGGCACATGGCTCTATACACCCGACGAACATCACGGCCCCGAGGGGCATGCTGTCTTTCCGGCCCCCGATTTTTACCCCTTACCCTATGAGCCGGGGGGCGTTCTCATCGGGCGGATTGGTGAGACGGGCCCGCCTCTTCTCATCAGCAGGGGCACGGACTTCAGCGCAGAGACGCATGGCATTCTCTATCTACGCATCAATGACGATATTCTGAGCGACAACGATGGCTGGGTGTCGGTGCAGATCGACGTGACCACAGCAGTGGAGAATGGAGAGTGATGTGTGTAACGTACTTGCTCTCCACTGTAGTTACTCCGCTTCATCATCCGCGTAGCTGTGACCGGCAAAGATCGCACGCAGTTCTGCCGCGCTGGACGCCTTTTGCATCCGACCGATGCGGTCTGCTTCATCCGCTAGGAGTTTCTTGACATTGTGCAGGACACTGTCCATTTTGTCCGCGGGGAATTTACATGCACCGTTCTCGTCCATGTGAACGATTTCACCCGCTGCTACGTCCATACCGGCCACATGTACAGGTACATTGATCGCCCGTACCGCCATGGCCCCATGCCCCGGCGTGATGCCACTGAGCAGATACTGAAACCCCATTGGCCGAATTTCATCTATATCCCGGGACGGCCCATTAGAGATGCAGCCGACACAGCCCATGGCCTGCATAGCAGCTGTCATATTGCCGCCGGCCAGCCCCCCTTTGCCGGCGATCTCCGGCGGAAATTTCTGCTGTAGGACCAGAATCGTCGGTTTGGGAGAGGCTTCCAGCGCGTCCAGCACATCCATAAACGAGAGCCTCGAGAAGTCCGGGTCCGGTAGACCGTAGACACATGTCACCGCATAGCCGACACGTGGACCCAACTCCGGATACATACAGCGGATAGTCTGGTCTGTGTACCAGTTTTCCGTCCACGGGTTATACAGGCCCAGGCATAAGGGATTCTCAGGATAGGTGGCGACCACATTTGTAATGGAAGGGGTATCCACGCTTTTCAGTTCTTCTAAAATATCTTGCGAAATCATTTTGTCTTTCCTCTTGCGTACAAACTGCTGTTGCGGCTGCTAATAAATTCGCAGAGCCGTTCCATGGCCGGTTTCAATACATCCATGCCCGGCGCGTAGCAGATGCGGACCGACCCTTCGCCGCCTCTGCCAAAGGCGTTGCCCGGAGCGACAGCCACATGAGTCTCTCGCAGTAGATCCAGGGCAAATTGGTATGAGTCGTTGACACCTGCGATGGCTGGGAACAGGTAGAAGGCCCCTTCTGGCTGCGGTAGGTTGACGCCGGGGGTAGCCCGCAGGAGCGCGGCACAGAAGTCCCGTCTCTCCTGAAACTCTTCCACCATGGCCGCGATATCGTCTTCACCCTGCGCGATGGCTGCCTCACCGCCCCGCTGGATCATTGATGGCGCATGGGAGATGATGAATTCGTTGAGTTGCGCGGCTTTGTGGATGAAATCCGCCCTGCCAACTACCCAGCCCAGGCGCCAGCCAGTCATGCGGTAGGCCTTTGAGAATGAGTTGACAACAATCACCGCATCATCCCGAGTGCAAAGCCGTAGGATGGAGGGCGCAAGGTGGGCCGGGCCGTAGAAGATCCTCTCGTAGACTTCGTCCGCCAGCAGCCATAGCCCATGCCGCCGGGCAAAGTCCAGCAGCATCTGCTGTTCAGCTACAGTCGCGGTCCAGCCCAGTGGATTCGAAGGCGAAGAATAGAGGAGGAGTCTAGTGCGCGGCGTCACTGCTGCTTCCAAGGCGTCACAGTCCAGCGTAAAACGGTTCCCATCACGGGCCAGGAGGACCTCTAGCGCGCGGCCGCCGAACATCTCCACGATCGCCGAACCATTGGGCCAGTTGGGACTGAGGACCAGTGCCTCATCTGTGGGATCAATGACACATTTGATCGCCAGATTGAGAGCCTGCCCCCCACCAGCGGTGATCTGAATCTCAGCCGGGTCAATGTCTACCGTATGAAGTTTGGCAATCTGCCCAGCAATGGCCGCCCGTAAGGACAACAAGCCCTGATTGGCTGTATAGAATGTACAGCCTTCCTCAACAGCCCAGTTTACCGCTTCTATCACATAGCCCGGAGTAGGCATGGTCGATTCACCGAACTGCACAAAGAGAACATCATCCATGCCAAAGGCTATATTAGCCAATTCGCGAATCTGTGAAGGCTGTACCCGCTCGGTGGAGAGCGCGAGGGGAACGAGAGACATGGTTGACCTTTTCATTCTTGGAGTAGGACGCGCACGATCTCCTGCCATTCCTCCCGCAGGGGGGCTGTGCTGGCCGCTCTGTTTGCCCGACGATACCAGTAGCGAGCGTTGGGCAGATCTCCTTCTACGCGGTGTAGATAGGCATGGACCCAAGCAGAACCGTTGTTGTCCGGCTGATTCTGCAGGGCATCATGGGCCCCGTCCCAGTCGTTTTTGGCCTCCAGCCACAGGGCTTGCAACGGCGCGCTGAGACCCGCCGGCGGGCTGTCGTCAGATGTGCTGCGTTTGAATTCATCAAAGGTCATTGAATGCTCCTACTCTGGGATGACTGCTATGCAATCTACTTCAATGAGGATGCCGGGCAACTGCGCGCCGATTGTGGTACGGGCCGGATAGGGCTTGGGGACATACTGCTGGTAGATTTCATTCATGGCCGCGAAATCGTTTAGGTCCGCCAGATAGACACCGACCTTCGTTACATGGGCCCAAGAGGTGCCGGCAGCCTCCAGCAAAATCGTCAGATTGTCAAAAACCCGGACCGCCTGTTCCTGAAATCCCCCTTCCACCCGTTTGCCAGTGGCTGGATCCAACGGCCCTTGGCCAGAGATGTAGGCAACCGCTCCACTGGCCACGATCCCCTGGGAATAGATGCCGGCAGGCGGTGCGCCCTTTTCCGTGTATACTTCCTTACGCATACAGATTGTCTCCTATTCCGTTAGATTGAGAAGAAGTACCATTGCCAGAAAGCAGAGCAAGTGTTGGATCAGGCTTTGCATTTGTCTGAACTGGCAATGGCCTGATTCACAACTACTCACTGCAGTCCAGTGCTGGCCGCAGGAGTCGCAACCAATTGTTATGACAGATGGCGGCGATATCCTCGTCTGTGTAGTTGCATGTACGCAGTAACTGCGGGATGCGTTGCAGATCAGCGATAGTGTCTAAATCAGCCGGGGCCTGCTCCCGCCCGAAGCCACCATCTAGGTCTGTGCCAATGGCGATGTTCTGCGCGTTGCCGGCCAACTGGCAGATGTGATCAATGTGGGGAATGATATGCTCTAGCAAGATGTCTTGATTCCACTGCTGCCCCCCTTGCCAGCCTGTGGACACCATCCAAACGTCCAGTGAGATACCGATGACACCCCCACGTTCGATGATCGCCTTTAGTTGCTCATCGCTGAACTGACGCTGATGGGGAACGATTGCCCGGCAGTTGCTGTGGCTGGCGAGAACCGAGCCGCTGTAGATGTCCAGGGCCTGCCAGAAAGCCTGATCCGATAAATGGGTCAGGTCCAGCATAATGCCCAGCCGCTCCATCTCCTGGAGGAGGGCCGGCCCCAGCTCACTCAACCCCAGTTCAGTACCTGTGCCACCGGCGTAACGGCCCGGGCCATAATGGGCCAGGCCAATGGCCCGCAGCCCGGCTTTGTGCCAGACCTCCAGCTGACCGGGAGACAGAATCGGGTCAGCCCCTTCCATGGACAGCACAAAACCCAATGGTGGTTCCTCACCAGGGTTGGCCCCGTTGCTCTCCCAAGTGGTCCATTCAGCCCAATGCGCGTCCAAATGGGAGCGGTTGGTGATGATGCGCGCAACCCCCTCCAATGTCCGGTAGTAGGCCAGATGCCCTTGGGCCATGGCAAAGGCCTGGGATGGGTGGTCGTAGTCAATGTGCGGGACCGGACGTCCGGTGGAACGGGCTATCACGGTGGCAAAGCTCAGGGCTACCCGGCCTTGACGCATCTCCGGGAAGGCTACAGTCCCATGGCCTCGCCCTTTGCCGGCAATTTGTTGTTCAGTGGTACGAATCGTATAGACCGAACGCGTCAGATCCCGGTTCCACTGGAGAGCGTTCATGGCCAAGTCAAGGTGGGCATCAATGAGAAGCATGGAGAATCTCCAGAACTATAGTGGAGAGTGGAGGGCAGTAACTCGCCACTATGCACTCGCCACTGGTGTGAGTAGTTGTCGTTCGACGCGCAATCCGTCGCTGTTCAGCACAGTGACGCCACTCTCGCCGCCAGCGTAGATGCGGTCATCCACGGCCAGGAAACACAGAGCAGCATTGCTGTGCGGGACCGGTGTCCAATCTGTGCTGTCATTGGAGTGCCAAAGCTGGGAGTCGTCGCTGAGCAACCAACCGTCATTCAAGGCCACCAGCGCGTTGATCTGGGCCGGGGCTGTCTCTACGGTGTAGAAGGAGCGCCCGCCATCGGACGACCGCCAGAGACCGTTTTCCTCTGTGCCGGCCAGCACCAGGCCGCTCGTGTACATATCTGGGGCCACGGCAATGGTCTGGTAAGCGGCATCAGCAGATTCACTGCGTTTCCAGCCCAGGCCGGCATTGGGAGAGCGGTAGATGCCTTCCTCTGTGCCGGCAAAGACCACCTGCCAGCGGGGCCAGGCATCCTTATGCATCGGCGGGGCCCAGGCAAGAGCCAGAACGGTGAGGTTGCGGAGCCCGAAGTTACTCGGCTCCCAGCGGTGGCCCCTGTCCCGGCTACGTAGCACGCCATCGCCCTCACTACCGGCCAAGATGAGGCCGGAATCGACGTAATCCAGCGCGGCAGCAAAGGTAAGAACCGCTGCCTCTGCGCCTTCCAGCCACGCGGCCTGCCACTGTTGCGCGGTTTCCATGAGATAGGCCACGCCAAAGGGCGCGCCGCCTGTCAGTATGCGGTTGTCCAAAGCACAGGCAGCGGTCAATCTTTCCTGGGGCTGCGGGGTGGGGATCAGTTCCTGTTCGCCAATGGCAAACAGTCCATAGGGCCCAGCCGCCCAAATGCTACCTTGGTATTCAGAAAGGGAAAGGATAATTGACATCGTAAAAACCAGTGATTGATAGAGTGGAGAACAAAACACCAAGGGAGAGAAGTTCCTCTCCGCCTCTCTCTCCACTGCAATTTTAGGGTTCCATACTCTGTTCTGGATCCCGATGGTAGACAATCGTGTTGGTGCTCAGAGCCATGAGAGCACCACTGATAGCTGTCTCCAGCACAGCTATCTGCACGCCGGTGACATCCACCAATCCTGCCGCCTGGGCATTGACAAGGTCAGCAGCGAGGACATCATAGGCGTAGGAGGGCCCAGCCTCTTCTAGGCGGGCGGCAATGACCGTAGGATAGTCGATTCCCGCGTTTTTCAGGATCTGCAGGCAGGGCGCACTCAAGGTATCCCGCAGGACTTTGACGCCGACCGCGGCCTCGCCCTCTGTCGGGATATCGTCCAGGGCCTTACGCACATGGACAAATGCTGCACCACCGCCGGGCACGACACCGGTCTTGTGGGCTTGGGATGCGGCTGTCAGTGCTCTTTCGGACAGAGTTGAGAGGACCTCCCGCTCCTGTTTTGAGTTAGCCCCCACTTTCAAGACACCCATGCCACCGGTGAGCGCGGCCAGCCGGTTAATCAAGTCAGGACGCTCCTCGTCATCCATGCGAAGGGTCTCAAGACGGCTGCGGAGCTGCTGGGTCGTCTCCTGCACCGCAGCCGAGCGGTGCAGGTAGGGCTGCAACTGCAGGGTTTTGCGGTCCACCTGCACCCGCATTGCACTGCCTAGATCAGCGGTTTTGGCGTTGGCAGCGTATGTGTAGTAGTTGCGGCCCAGGATAGTTGCCCCAGTGAGGGTGGCCAGATCCTGGAAGGCCATGCGCCGGGGGTCACCGATCTCCTTCAGCTTGACACCGACGATCGACAGCTTTTTCTTCTCAGCTGTCTGGTTATGCACCATGACATGAAGTGCCTCTTCCTTGAAATTTGCCGCGATGATCACAAGGGATTTCTTTCCCATCTTCATGGCAGCCTCAATGAGCGCGATGGTCTCATCGGCCTCCGATAGAGTATCATCAAGGAGGGCGATTGTGGATTCGCCATAAACCGCCCATTTGCGGATTGGGTCGGTATAGAGATGGAAACTGGCGATTTCAGCTTTGTAGTTTGCGCCTGCATGGTACTCCCGGTCCAGATAGGGAGCCACATACTTTTCAACAGAGACTCTTGCATCCGCTCCAAGTAGATAGCTCAGTTCCCCAATTGTGGCGGCCAGCTTACGGTCTTTCACCACTGTCAAGGCCACGATGGCAAGTTCTTCCTCGGTCTGAACGGGTGTAGAGATATTCTGCAGGCCCCGCTTGACCGCTTCGGTCGCGGCGCGTAGGCCGAGTTCAATGTCCCGATAGCCAATGCCAGCGGTGATCATTTTCAGGGCCCGGCCATAGATTTCACGGCTCAGAACGGCAGTGGCGGCCCCACCATCGCCCACCTGGCCGGCAACTCGCCAGACGATGTGGCGCATGAGCATGGCCCCTACATCCACCCGCGGATCCCCTAGACTGAGAATACGGCGCACAGCTGTTGCAGCATCGTCCAGCAGTTCCGGCCCCCTCGAACCGTCCCTGTCGTGGACGACATGCCCACCGATGGGGCCGAGGGTCGGGGCCAGGATGTCGGCAATGGCATTGATGCCACTGCCCAGATGTTCATGGGTTTCTTGCGGGCCAGCCACTGCGGCCCGATGATATTTCATCCTTTCCAAATGTACACCTCGTTTGGCTAACTGCAGTGATTCATGGAGAGTAGAACAGCACTGCTACTCGTTATGATTCCCTCTCCATTGGTTTTGTCCATAAATGCGCGTATTTTAAGCCCGTGCCCGTGTTGAAGAGCACGACCGTCTCGTCCGACTGAATCCAGCCAGATTCCAGTAGATGGATCTGGGCGGCGAGGGTGGCGGCTCCTTCCGGGGCCGGGAAGATACCAGTGTATTGGCCCATGCACTCTGCGTTCCGTAGCATCTCTTCATCAGTGACGCTGATAGCAGTGCCTCGGCTCTCCCGCAGTGCCTGTAGAATCAGAAAATCACCGACTGCCGCAGGGACCCGCAAGCCATCGGCCACGGTGTTCGCTCCTTGCCACATTTCGGCAAATTCATTGCCTTCATTGAAGGCCCGCACCATGGGCGCACAGCCACTGCTCTGGACGCTGACCATACGCGGCCGTTCGCGGCCGATCAGGCCCATACGCTCCATTTCGTCAAACGCCTTCCACATCCCCACCAGTCCTGTACCGCCGCCTGTTGGATAGATAATCACATCGGGCAGACGCCAGCCGAGCTGCTCAACGACTTCGTAGCCCATTGTCTTCTTGCCCTCCAAGCGGTACGGCTCTTTTAAGGTACTGACATCAAACCAGCCGAGCTGCTCAACGTTTTCTCTCACCTTGACCCCGCAATCGGTGATCAGGCCATCTACAAGTGTGACCTGTGCGCCCAGGGCCCGGCACTCCACCTGAAAGGAAACAGGTACATCCTGAGGCATATACACATAGGCTGGCAGCCCAGCTTTGGCTGCATAGGCACTCAGCGCGCCGGCCGCATTGCCCGCACTGGGAATCGCCACTTCATCTGCCCCGAGTTCGTAAGCACGGCTGACGGCCATCACCAATCCTCGGGCCTTGAAGCTGCCGGTGGGGTTGAGTGACTCATCTTTGATGAACGTATTCGGACAGCGAATCTCGTTGCCGAGGGTCCTAGCATGGATGAGGGGCGTCCAACCTTCACCGAGTTTGAATTGGGCATCCTGACGTTGAACGGGCAGTACCTCTTCGTAACGCCAGAGGGACGGTTCCCGCTTCTGTAAAGATGCACGTGTCAAGGTTTGGGCCGCCTTCGCGAGATCATACCGGGCCAGCAAGGGCTTTCCACATGCCGGGCACAGATTCATTAACCGATTGGCATCGTAGTTTTCACTACACCTGCCGCAGGATAGATGGGTGAGTGTGGATCGAGTAATCATGTGTCTCTGTATGGCCTGCGTATTTCCGAAGTGTTCATCATATACAAGGCCGAATGTTTGCTCACGAGTTCCCAATACGGCCCGTACCACCAAAGCCGGAGATTCCAAAGATATGTTAGCACAGATATAGCCGAGTGTCAATCGGGCTATGTGTATTGAAAATTTGACATTGTCTGGATATACTCATAAGATCAAGTGTTGAATGCCAGACGATGCCACTACCCCGACAATACGCATACCCATGCAAACAATGGTTCAAATCCAAAACCTTCGCAAGACCTACAAGCGTGCTGATGGAAGCATAATAGAGGCTGTGAAAGGCGTTGACTTAGAAATCTACCAAGGGGAGATCTTTACTCTGTTAGGTCCAAATGGCGCGGGCAAAACAACGACCATCTCCATGATCAGCGGGTTGGTGACGCCCACGGAAGGAGATGCCCTGATCGGTGGGTTTTCGATCAGCAAACAACCGCTGGAAGCCAAGCGGCTGCTTGGCTTTGTTCCCCAAGAGATCGCCCTATACCCTGAACTCAGTGCCCGGCTAAATCTGATCTTCTTCGGCAAAATGTACGGCCTAGGCGGCAAGGCGTTGAATCAACGTGTGGATGAAGTGCTTGCCTTCATTGACCTGGCCGACCGCCAAAACGAGCGTGTTGATACATTTTCCGGTGGCATGAAGCGCCGGGTCAATATCGCCATCGGCTTGCTACACAGACCCCAACTCATCTATATGGACGAGCCGACAGTCGGCATTGACCCCCAGAACCGGCGCCGTATCCTCGACACAATTAAGCAACTGCGCGACGAATATGGCATGACTGTGCTGTACACGACCCATCTAATGGAAGAGGCCCAGGAGTTGAGTGACCGAGTTGGTGTTATCGACCATGGCACGCTCATCGCCCTAGGCACGCAAAACGAGTTGACGCAGCAGGTGGGCGAGGAAGACAGGCTTGAATTTACCATCGGTGACCAAGCGGCTCCCGATGAGTTGATCGAGCGCATACAAAATGAGGTGGAAGCCGTTACACGCCTTCTCTACAATCCACCAGAACAACTCAGCGCAGAGAGCAGCGAATCCACAGCGGGGCAACTGATTGCTTTTGCAAAACAGGGCCGCACAACGCTCCCCCATATTATTCAGATCCTCAATGCCGCCGGCCTTGAAATTCAATCTCTGGATGTACGCAAGCCGGACCTTGAAGCAGTCTTTCTGGCATTGACCGGACGCGCCTTGAGAGATTGAGGCATCTCCTGATCAGATCCCGTAATACGACATCTATAGCAATGAATAAAATACTCGCCATTGCCTGGAAAGAACTCTATACCACCTTCCGGGATCGAAGCCTCATTCTAATCATGTTTGTCACACCCCTAGTCCTGTCCACCATTATCGGGCTGGCATTTGGCAGTGGCGGCGACTCAGACACGCCCGACTTTGCCAACATCCCACTGGCTGTAGTCAATCTGGACGAAGGGTTCAATCTGCTGGATGAGATCAATCTGCCTGATACACTCATGAACCCGGAGACATTCCCTTTTGATCTCAATGATGTGGGAATTAACCTTGAGGATATGGAAATTAACCTGGGTGACCAATTGGCCAGTATCCTTCTATCGGAGCCGATAGAGGATGGGACTGAGGGCACAGGATTTGATATAGCAGAGCTTACATGCAGCCTGCTGGACACGGAGGCAGAGAGTGTTTCCTTTGAGGGCACGTTGGACGATTTGCTGGATGCCCGGCTGGTTGATGACCCTGCTGTAGCCCGCACGGGAGTTGAGGAAGGCGAATACGCGGTTGCTGTGATCATCCCTCCGGGGTTCAGCCAACAGTTAGTCCCCCGTTTCCAGTTTGAGGCAGGCACTCTTAGCAGTACATCCTATGGTATGGAAGGGAGCGTTGAAGTATATGGCAACAGTGGCAGGGCAATCTCAGCCCGCATTGTACATAGTATTGTTGAAGGAATTGTCAACCAATATGTGCGTCTGCATGTCGCCCTAAGTACTACCCTGGAAACGACAGTCAATACCCTGCTCGACAATACTAGCAATCTCGATCTGAGTGCTATCAACACGGCCCCCTTACCTCTGCAGAATCTGGGTTGGGAGACGCTTGAACCTGTTGGCTGTCTTCTCTTGCCCGGGGCCAGCAACATCACGGTCGACCAACAGCCGCTGGACGCGCTGCAAGAAGGGAATCGCTTTGCGCGTATTATCGTTGCCATCGGTTCATCACAAGCGGTATTCTTTGCCCTCTTCACCGGCGTCTTTGGCATTTTGTCTATCTATGAGGAACGTCGCCAGTGGACGCTGCAACGGCTGCTGGTTTCACCCACGCCACGTATCTATATATTGGCAGGGAGGCTGCTGGGCAATCTCGTTATTGTCTTCGTCCAACTCTTGCTCCTCTTGGCCGCGCTGACCCTCGTAGCCTCCGTGGTCATCGGCGAGCCGACCTTTGTGTGGGGGCCGAATCTACCCGGTCTCTTTCTAATAACAACGGCTTTGGCTCTCTGTACCTCCGGTTTGGGCGTGTTTGTTGTGGGGTTGGCCCGGTCACAGGAACAGGTGCAGATATTTGCCCCCATGATCAATATAACGCTGGCCGTATTGGGCGGTTCCTTCGGATTCAATCTGCCCGAGCAAGCCTCGCAGTTCTCCCTCATCTACTGGGGCGTGAACGCCTTTACGAAACTGGCCAGCCTCCAAACAGATATTGGCATCAACCTGCTTGTCCTCTTTGGGCAAGGGATCGTGCTATTCCTAGTAGGGATATGGCTTTTTAAGCGCAGAATGGCATTGTAACTGCAGTGGTTCGGTGAGCAATTACTCTTGGTATTATCACTATGCGAGCAATCTTGACCATCGTTCTAAACGACTTACGCATCTTCTTCTCCCACCGAGGGAATCTGATTGGGTTACTCGTGATGCCCATTCTATTTACGCTGGTGCTGGGCTGGAGTCTCGGCGGGGGTGGCGGTGGGCCATCCCGCCTACGCGTCGATCTGATGGATCTGGACAATACCGATTTGTCAGCACGTCTGATCGACGAACTCCATGCTACCAACGATGCGCTAGTGCTCTGTCCTCTGGACAACGACAGCGACGATTACTGTAGGTTAGAAGACGAGCCATTCGATCTAGCACGTGCAATTGAACGCGCGCGCCAGGGGAGAACCAGTGCGCTCATCGTAGTGCCCGCGGGCTATGCAGCAGCCCTGCAGACATTTCAAAGAGCGACTATTGATTACTACTCCATATCCGACCCAACGATTCCCAGCCCTGTCTTACAAACCCTGAACGCGGTGTTACAACGTGTCAACAGCGCGTCCATGACCACAGGTGTGGCCGGCGCGCTTTTGGACAATTTCATGGACGCGACCGGGTTCAACATCGGCAGTGAAGCATCGCGCAACGCCTTCATCAATACCCTCTATCTAGGCGCGGAACAGAAATTGCGAGAACACCCGCTCTCTGTCCGCTATGTAACAACAGATGAAAACGCCAATGCCGGCTTTGAAAATGGGTTCAACCAATCGGTGCCAGGGATGGGATCTATGTATACCATGTTCACGGTGCTAGGCGGTATGGCCATTCTGTTGCGCGAGCGCCGGCAATGGACACTCCAGCGTCTGCTCATTCTTCCACTCTCCCGCTCGCAGATCCTCGGCAGCAAGATCTGCACCTACTTTGTTCTCGGTATGATTCAGTATCTCATCGTCTTTGCCGTGGGCGCGGCCTTTGGGGTGAATTTCGGTAGCAATCCGCTGGCCCTACTGGCCGTCATGGGCGCGTTTGTTCTCTGTATCACCGCCCTCGCCTTTGCCTTGGCCCCGAGGATCACTACTGAGCTACAGGCCTCTAGGGTGACTCTCCTGTTGTCATTGTCACTGCCACCTCTAGGCGGTGCTTGGTGGCCATTGGAAATTGTGCCCGAATTCATGCAGGCAATCGGACGTCTATCGCCTGTGGCCTGGGCCATGGATGGCTTTTATGATTTAATCTACTTCAACGGTGGTTTTGGCGACATTATGCCGGAGCTGGGCGTTTTATTTGGGGCGGCAGCGGTGTTGTTTATGGTGGGGGTCCGCAGCTTCAGGTATGAATGATCAGCGAGGATACCGCTCTCCACTGAAAAGCAGGCGTAGGCTCTCCGAAGTCTTGACAGTACGCCCAATATATTGGGTAGTGAACTCCTAGCAGCGTCACTCGAGACCGGTCAGATAAATTCTATGCGTATGAAGAAGCTGGTGTGCGGTAGACCCTCGATCCGGCAAGAGACGGGTCGATTTTTGGATCCTGGACGCCAGAGGACGCTACTGTCCCGTTCCCTTTGATGCCGAAGACATCTTCCGTTCAGCAGTCTTGCCCGGCTTTTGGCTGCGGAAGAGTTGGCTGCTCAAACAAGAGACAGATGCTTTCACAGCTTTTACTGAAATCATCGGTCAGCAGGTGCTAGATGATCTACGGGCCAAGCAGAAGCACATCCATCAATCCTTAACCTTCTGCTTCAGGCTCCGAGCGGCGCACAAATTCGTAGGCGAACGCGCCAATCGCTCCGCCGATGAGCGGTCCCACCCAGTAGATCCAGTGGGCTGTCCATTCGCCGGAAATCAGCACCGGGCCGAAGGAGCGAGCCGGGTTCATGGATGCACCGCTAATGGGGCCGGCCCACAATCCACATAGCGCGACAGTCCCACCGATTGCCAGGCCTGCCGGCAGGCCCAGGGCACGGCCATCTGTGGCAACGGACGCAATGACGAACAGCAACGTAGCGGTGAGCAGCACCTCCAGCAGCAAAGATTGCAGGACTGGGCCAGAAGGCAGATTGACCCCTAGGGCCGCTTCATTGCCGAACAGCGCGCGCAACACAGCCGCCGCGAGGACCGCCGCGATTAGCTGCCCGACGAGATAAAACGGTACCTCCCGCCAAGGAAAGTGTCCGCTCAAAGCCAAGCCTACGGTCACCGCCGGATTGAGATGGGCCATGGACAGATGACCAGTGGCAGCCACCATGACCATGATCGCCAGCCCCGGCGTAAATGCTTTGCCCAAATGACCGAACGCGCCGCTCAGTTCGCTGACGACCACAGCACCGCAAGCAGCCAATACGAAGAAGAAGACGCCGATACATTCAGCACCGGTCCGTCGCAACAGAAAAGTGTCCATAAGAATTCTCCATGTGTCTCAGGTAAGACGAGCACCGCATCTGCCATCAATAGGAATTGGTTCTGCTTTCAACCAGTTTGCTCAATTGCTATTCTGCCCGATTGTTCGCGAGTTGTCAACCTTTTTTCCTGTCGCTGCTCGCCCCATTGCCACGAATCACTGGTATGTGGATCGCGCGCAGGCCCAACCTGACGAATTCGTCAAGATAATGTATCATTGTTCTATGTGGCCCTGTCATGCTGAAGCATGAGTACCTCCAAGCCGCATCAGAATGATTGGAGCAACAGAGAAAGAACCAAATACTGTTCCTGAAAACCTTTCGGCCTGATGTGATGTGGGACCGTGCAAATGCCATCAGATGTGGACCACCATCCCCATACCAACTTGTTTCTTGCGCCGGTTTGCCGAATGACAACTGCAATGGACTGCGTAAGATTCAAACATATCCAAGGAGGATTGATTGTATGACAGACACGCAACTGAGTACGAGACGCCGTCTCTCCCGGCGCACATTCCTGCAAGGAATCGGCATCGGTTCCAGTGCCCTGCTGCTGACTGGGTGCCCGGCCCCCGCCCCCGCGGCCAGTGATGGAGATGCCGACAGCGCAGCCCCTGCCGCTGAAGCAATCGAGCTGGACTTCTTCGCCTGGGGCGATGCCTCGGACATCCCCGCCTGGGAAGAGCTGGCGAGGGTCTATGGCGAGCAGGCACCGAACGTCACTGTCAAACCGTCGATTAGCGGCACCGGTGTAGACTATTACACCAAATTGCAGACATCCTTCGCCGGCGGAGTCGTTCCCGAAGTGGCCTCCTTCCAAGGCTGGGAATGGCAGCCTTTCAGCGATGCAGATCTGCTGGCCCCTATTGACGCCTACATTGAGCGGGACAACTTCAGCGGTCCCTATCCTGAAGGTGTGGACAGCATCGAGTTCAGCACCCGCCGGAATGGCAAACGCTATCTGATCCCCCTCCAATCAGGGGTGATGGTGATGTTCTACGCCAAGCAACCCTTTGACGAAGCCGGTATCGACTACCCGACCGACGATTGGTCATTTGAGGATTTCGTCAGCATCGCCGAACAGATCACCAGCACCGATGGCGATTCGAAGATGTACGGCTATCAGGCCAACGGCAGTTACGCCCGCGACATCCACTGGATTCGCTCCACAGGTGTACAGGAGTTCGATCAACTGGTGGACCCGCGCACGGCCATGTTCGACCAAACAGAGATCATCGAAATCTTGCAACTAGTCGCCCAGGACTTTATGTACAATCTGAAGATTTCCCCCACACCCGCAGACCTAGAAGGCGGTACCAACACCATTGATACCGGCAATGCGGCCATGAAGTATGAAGGGCCTTGGTTCTTCCCACGGCTAAACAGCCCAGAACTCCGGGAAGAGGAGAAGCAGATTGAGTTTGATGTGGTCATGATGCCGCGGATGGCTGATGAGAGTCGCCCCCACCGTGGCTGGGCCGAAGGCGTGTGTGTACCCAAGAGCGATCTTGTAGACGCAGCTTGGGACTTTGTCCATTTCATGGGTGGCCAAGAGGGACAGAATATCTACTCCACCATCACCGGACGTATCCCCAATACCGCGGATCTGGTCGAGAATTTCTGGGGGCCGACCATTGAAGAGCGTTTTGGCGTCACCAACGCAGCAGCCTTCAGCAATGCCTTCCAACGTTCGGAAGTGGACGTCATCGGTGGCGTCTCCCGTGGACAGATCTGGAGCGAAGTCGCCAAGCCAGTAGGGTGGGATCCCATGCTGGCCAACAGTGCCACCGCCGCCGAAGTCATGTCTGCTGTCAATGAAGGCGTGCAGGGCCTGTTGGATGCACACTGGGCTAGGCAATAACAGCAATGGAACATGAATCGTGGAGAGCCTTTGCTCTCCATGATTCACGGCAGTTAGCATTACGAAACCAATGGCCACTACCACCATATCCGCCGGCAAACGCCGCTTCACAAAACGTCAGATCCGGGATTGGATCGCCGGCTATCTGTTCGCCTCACCGTTTATCATCGGGTTTTCCATCTTCATCGCGTTCCCGATGCTCTATTCAATCTATCTGATCTTCGTTGATTGGGACCTTCTGCGCCCTCAGACATTTGTCGGCTTCGCAAATCTGACGCAGATGTTCAGAGACCCAAAGGTCAATCTCAGCCTGTATAACAGTGCCTTTTATACGATCTTCGCGGTGCCGATCCAACTGGTGATTTCGTTCTCCCTAGCCCTGGCCTTGACCCAGAAAATTCGTTTTCGGGACTTTTACCGGGCTGGCTTTTACATGCCAATTATCGTCCCCCTAGTAGCGAGTGCAGTGGTCTGGCAAAGGGTATTACACCCGGAGTTCGGTATCCTCAACGAAGTATTAGGCTGGTTCGGGCTTGCTCCTCGTATGTGGCTCTTTGAGCCAAGTCTGGCGAAACCCGCGTTCATCTTTATGTCCTTTTGGATGGTTGGGCGTCAGATGGTGATTTTCATCGCCGGGTTGGGCAACATTCCTGACTCTCTGAAGGAGGCTGCCAGCTTGGATGGGGCCGGCGCAGTTGGTCGCCTACGCTACGTTATTCTGCCGCTGATGACGCCCCTGATCTTCTATAATATGGTGATCGCTATTATCAATTCCTTCCAGACTTTTGTACCGGCTATGATCATGACCGAAGGCGGACCACAAGATGCAACCCTCTTTGTCGTCCTGAATATCTATCGCAATGCTTTTCAGTATTTCAATATGGGCTATGCCTCAGCCTTGGCCTGGGAACTCTTCGTGATCGTTGTGGGCTTTACGCTGGCGCAATTCTACCTGTCGAATCGCTGGGTGTACTATGAAGAGGTTTGAATTTTGCGCCAGCCATTGCAGTTGCCATCAGGCAAACCGGCGCAAAAATCAAAGGAGCAAACCATGCAAACAGATGCCCCACTACAAAACTCCATGACCGAACCGGTCGTTGGGATGAAAAGACAGAGCGGCACATCGCGTTCCATTTGGGCAACGGTCTGGCTGGTAGTGCTTCAGGTCTTCATGACATTTTTGGTCATTTCTTTTTTGGTGCCCACATTTTGGATGATTTCCTCATCTCTGAAAGTCTCCACAGAGGTGTTCGCTCATCCGATTGTATGGCTGCCCAAAGACCCCCACTGGAACAATTACGTCAAAGCTTTTGCGCTGCTGCCGCTGATGACATTTATGACCAACACACTGATTATCGTCTTTTTCGCGGTCTTAGGCACGGTCGTTTCATCGGCACTGGTGGCCTACTCCTTCGCTCGCATCCAGTGGCCGGGGCGCAATTTCTGGTTCAGCCTGCTGCTTGCCACAATGATGCTGCCCGATGTAGTGACCCTCGTACCCCGTTTTGTGATCTTCAAGAATCTGCGTTGGATCGATACATGGCTGCCCCTGATCGTGCCCTATTGGGGAGGGATCGGCGCAATTTATGTCTTTCTCATGCGCCAATTCTTCCTTGGCATCCCGCTAGAACTTGAGGATGCTTCCGAGATCGATGGGGCCAGCCGTATGCGAGTGCTGCTCCAGATTCTGCTGCCCCTCTCCAAACCGGTCATCGCCACCGTTGCCGTGTTCGCCCTCTTGCAACACTACAACGACTTTATGAACCCGCTCATCTACATCAACTCCATGGACAAATGGCCATTGGCCCTAGGAATCCGCGCCTATAACGACTCCTACGTCCAAAATTGGGAGGTCGTCTTTGCCGCCAGTACAGTGATGCTCGCACCCATGGTGGCAATTTTCATCATGGCCCAGCGTTACTTTGTCCAAGGGATTGCCATGACCGGTTTTGGAGGGAGGTAGCGAGAACAGCGGTGAAATGTACCATCGGCAAGCAAGACCGCTGCGGTTCGCCCCATTGTGAATACATTTGTCCGCTCATCGATCAACGCACCTCGTTCAAACTCTTCAGGGGCCATAAAACGAGATGAGCCAAACATACGCCCCTTCGGCCTACATGCCCTCCGTGTAGCATGACCTGTCTATCACAACAAAAACCTGACCGCATCTGAATGCGGCCAGGCTCAAAGGCAGCTGTCTGTGATACCGTCACAGCCGCACCACTTACTTCCGCACGAGGGGCAGGAAGAGATCCTGGCCAACCGGGGCAAGCGGTGTAGCCGTGGCTGTGGGTGTGACTGTGGGCGTAGTTGTCGGTGTGACAGGGTCGCAGAAAGACAACTCAATATCCGACAGGTCGTTCTGGGCAACCCGCGTCAGCGCGTTGGGAATACAGCCGCTGAAGCGGTTGCCAGCTAAGGACAACGAACGTAGATTGGAGAGATCCACCAGGGTTGTCGGGATGCTGCCCGTCAGACTGTTGTTGGCCAGGTGCAAGGTCTGCAGGCTGGCAATACTGCCCAGATCTGTTGGCATGCTGCCCGACAGCCGGTTGTTGGAGAAGTCCAAGACCTGCAGGGTGGCCAGCGCGCGCAGGCCAACCGGGATACGCCCCGAGAATTCGTTGTTGGAGATATCCAAGACCTGCAGACCCGTGAGCCGGCTCAAGGTGGTCGGGATGCTGCCTGCCAATGTCTTGCCACTGATATCCAGCTCCAGCCTGATCACCCGCTGCGGGACCCCGCTAATGGTTACCCCCTCCCAGGTGTCAATGCTGCTGGTCTCACTCCAGTTCAAGCGCATGGAGGTACTGATGCTTCCCTCAAGGGTTTCCTTGTTGGTCAGGAGCAGGACGCAGTCTCTGACCAGGTCGGCATTGGCAGAGGGGTTGGCTACGACAGTGCCATTGATACATGTGGGTCTCTGTGTCGAGCCGCCACCACCGCCGCCGCCACCACCACCATTACCGCCTGGTGGTCTGCTTGGTGGTCTGGGTGGTGAGCATAATGAATCTGTTGTCAAGCCATCTTCTTGCAAGGTTTCTCGCAAGTTATAGGGGATACAGTCTGTTAGTGTATTGCCAGCAAGGTGCAACGTCTGCAGATGGGGGAGAGCGGAGCGATCGTACAACCGGGGAGGGATGCGACCCGTCAGTTGGTTGTCGTTGAGATGCAAGTGCTGCAGATTTGTGAACTCCCCTAGCCACGATGGAATCGGTCCCATCAAGCTGTTCTGACCTAGGTTCAAAGTGGTCAGCGTGTTGGAGAGGGCGGCCAGTTCCGGTGGAATGGAGCCAGTCAATCTGTTCTGACTTAGGTTCAAGGTGGTCAGCGTGTTGGAGAGATTGCCCAGTTGAGCAGGGATCGTACCCGTCAAGCCGTTCTGACTTAGGTTCAAAGTGGTCAGCGTGTTGGAGAGGTTGCCCAGTCGAGCAGGGACCGTACCCGTCAGGGTGTTGCTGTAGAGGGACAACGTCTGCAGATTTGTGAACTCCCCTAGCCACAGTGGGATGAATCCAGTCAATCTGTTCTGACCTAGATTCAAGGTGGTCAGCGTGTTGGAGAGAGTGTCCAGTTGAGCAGGGATCGTACCCGTCAGGGTGTTGCTGTAGAGGGACAACGTCTGCAGCTTGGTGAAATCCCCTAACCACGCTGGGACGGTGCCAGTCAAGCTGTTCTGACCTAGGTTCAAAGTTGTCAAAGTACGGGTGAGGTTGCCCAGTTCAACAGGAATCGTGCCCGACAGTTGGTTGTCGGACAAGTTCAAGGCCTGCAGATTGGCGAGGGACCCCCGTATATAGCTCGAATAAGCACTTCTCACGGCCTCCGGCAACGAGACCCTCAAGGTCTGCGGATTGGTGAGGGCACCCAGGGCAGTAGGGATGGTGCCTGACAAATTACGACTGGAAAGGTCCAAGGTGATCACTTGCGTGGGAGAGTCGTTGGTGTTGACACTAATGCCATCCCAGCCAGTTATCAAAGATCCTGTATGCCAGTTCAATGAACCGCGTAGGCTGTTCTGTGCCTCAACAAGCACGTTGCAATCCGCGACTAAGCTGGACGATTCTGTGTCTGACCAGCCGGGAATCGCGGTGCTACCGTAACAGGGGTTAAAGCCAGAGGAACACGCCGGCACGTTGATTCCACCTTGTACTCTGTGCCCTCTGTTGAAGGGATGACAACCTTCAAAGTTGTTGCCTCCTAGCCAATAGCTGGCCTGCGTAGGGAGATTGCCCAGTTCCGGTGGGATCTTGCCCACCAGATTGCTGTTGGAGCTCTGCAGGGTCCCAAGATTTGATAATTTGCTCAATTCAGGTGGGAGCGGGCCCCTCAGATTGTTATCTATTAGGGAAAGGCTTATCAAGGTGATGATGTTGCCCAGTGCAGCAGGGATCGTGCCCGTAATCCTCTGATTTCCGAGCCACAAGATTTTCAGGTCGGGGAAACCCAATCCCCATGCAGACGGTATAGTAGCCCCCGTCAGATCGTTTGGTGGATTGAACCACAACACTTGCAGTGCGGCAAGGTCTTTCAGTTCAGCAGGGAGACCGCCATTCCTCAATGTCCTGAATCTCAACCCGACTACACCCGCACCACTTAAGGGCACCACACTCTCTGATATAGTAGGTTGGAAAATGTTTAGGGAGGTCAATATGCCCTGCCAGCTGGCCATATTTACGCTTGTGTCCCAGTTCAGTGTCCCTGTGCCCCGCAGGGTATCCTTAACCGACAGCAGCACGTTGCAATCATTGACAAGGCCGATGGTACGTGTATACCCACCGGGGGGATGTACTAAGGGTTCCGTAGAGACTACGGACCGCACCGCTTGGCTGCCAGCACAACATCCCCTCCATCCCTGCGGTAGTATTCCTTTATCAGAAGCAGGGATTTCTTTCCACAATGATGGAGGGATACATTCGCTTATGTTGTCATTGCCAGAGATAGTGAACTCTTCTAAATTGGTGAGTACGTTCAATGAAGGCGTGATCTGCCCCCGCAATTGGTTGCTATGGAGGCGCAAATACTGCAGAGTTGTGCTGAGGTTGGCGAGGGATGCAGGGATGGTGCCCGTCAGGGTGTTGCTGTAGAGGTTCAACGTCGTCAGCGCAGAGAGATTGCCCAGTTCAGCAGGGATCGTGCCGGTCAGGTTCCGGTTGGGCAGACTCAACCCTGTTACACGAGTCATGGTGAGAGTAATGCCATTCCAAGCACTTATGATCCTCGTCGTCTCCCAATTCAGGCCTGTCGTGTCTGTTAGCAGGGGTGCGGCTGCCAAGAGCGCATTGCAATCCGCGATCAGGGCAGCGGATTCAGTAGCACCTGTGCCGGGAATCGCGTTCGTGTTTGCACATACTGACGGGACCATTACCTGTGCGGTGATGGGTTGTGTGCCGGCCACCAGCAGCAGGCCGCTGATGGCAAGCGTAGTTCCGAGGACGATGAGGGCTGCTAGCGTGATCCCTCGCGTGGGTCGTATATATTTAGAACATTTGTACGGGGGGGGGGGGGGGGGGGTAAAGAAGATGAGGACTGACTAGACGCGCCTAGGTACGATTCGTCGCCCTCAAACTCTACACTGTTCCTTAAGGTTCTGTCTTGACTCGCCATGCTTATATCTCCTCATAAAGATAAAAAAGCATAATTCCACTTTTCATAACCCGCCGGCCATACGCAGCAACAGCAGCAGGACACCTGTGCCTATGGCAACGCCCAGAGAGGCCCCGATCCCCAGCAGCCACTTTAGCCAGCGCATATCAGATTTGACATCGGCTATCTCCGACTTCAATTCAGACCGAACACCGGCGGTCTCGGCCTGCAGAGCAGTTTGGACGCCGGCTATCTCCGACTGCAGAGCAGCTTGGACGCCTACCAGCTCTGTTCGTACAGACTGGACGTCCTCCTGCAGAGCAGCTTGGACGCCGGATATCTCCGACTGCAGAGCAGCTTGGACGCCGGCTATCTCCGACTTCAATTCAGACCGAACACCGGCGGTCTCGGCCTGCAGAGCAGCTTGGACGCCGGATATCTCTGACTGCAGAGCAGCTTGGACGCCTACCAGCTCTGTTCGTACAGACTGGACGTCCTCCTGCAGAGCAGCTTGGACGCCTACCAGCTCTGTTCGTACAGACTGGACGTCCTCCTGCAGAGCAGCTTGGACGTCTGCCAGTTCTGTTCGCACAGACTGTACATCTACCCTGACGTCTGCTATCTCTGACTGCAGAGTAGCTTGGACGCCTACCAGCTCTGTTCGTACAGATTGAACATCTACCCTGACGCCGGCGATCTCTGACTGCAGATCAGATTTGACGCCAGCGATCTCTACCTGCAGATCAGATTTGGCAGCCTGGACGTCCTCCCGTGTAGCCACATGCTTATGAGATTCCTCTAACAAACCCTCAACTTTGGCCAGCCTTTCCCTATCCCGCAAACCCTCATCCAGCCTTTGTCTATCCAGCGAACCCTCATTCAGCCTTACCTCATCCAGCAAAACCGCCGCCATGGTAAACCTCCCAATACATATTTGTTATACATCTAGGCATCTGCCTGCTTCACTCAACAACGCACGCTTGTAGCGCGGGGGTATCTCCCAAAGCGCGCAGGAATATCCCACTCGCGCCATTGATGTCTCTATCCATGCGTTGGCCATCTCTCCCGACCATCACCTTTGCACCACTAGCTTGCGACTGACTTCGCCTGTCCAGCTACACGTTTTCGATGTATAGGCTTCATTTACATCAATCACCAGCTTACCGGTCTCATAGGCTTTGTGCTTCAAGAACTGCTTGAAGCGATAGTGTGCAAAGGTCATCATCATTTTTAGCACAGAAAATTTTGACAGAGAAATAATGGGTACAATGACAAAATTTTCTGTGCCAAAGGCTCTGATATTCCGAGAAATCCGTCAATGTCATATCTCCTGTGTCCCCCAGGCGTCCGCACATACGATATCCGGCCCTCATCAGCCCATCTACGCATTGTGGCCGGATGAACACCCAATTTTTTCCCAGCTTCCTTTGATGGATGTCTGTGTGTATTATAAACGTTTTTTAGAATGTATGTCAATTTTCGCCCTGCTGCAGTTAGCCGCATTGCGAAGCAACGCTACCCGTTGCCCGTAAGGCAAGAAGGTCCGTGGACCCTCAGGATGTCCGGCTGTTTTCACGAAGAAGCGGCCCTGACCAACCCGCACTCCATACGAGATGTTGCCCGAATCCTGGGTATGTTCATCAAAGCGCGCGAAAACCTGGCCAATCCCGTTGAGGTAGGTTTCTGGGGCTTGGTCAATGCTCTTCCTATCTAGCAAGGGATGGCTCGCTCTTGCAGTGTACACTGTCCGGTCTCACTGCTCAGGCCTTCATGATCTTCTCTAGCTCGGCGGTCAATCGCCCCTGTAGAGCTTGCAGACCCTGGATCGGGTCGGTTTTGCCAAAGGCCACTTCCTCTTCCAGCACCCAGAATTCGGAGCGGGCCAAATACCAGTTTGGATCCGAGGCAATGCCCCACACCCGAGTTCCTTCCTCCAGGCCTTGGGTGTAGAAATCAAGCCCATCATTGAGAGAGTCCATATCTAACGAAGCAATGAAACTTTTCGTCCCCATGATAAAGCCGGATACATCATACACTCGCCTGATATACTCATCGGTTGCGGTGAACTCTAGGAATTTCCAAGCTGCCTCCACGTTCTGCGAGCCGTTCAGAATCATGGCTGTGTGCGTCCCCGCGAAAAAGGGCTTCTGCCCATGTCCCGTACCATCGGGCATAAAGGAGTAGCCAAAGCGCAAGTCTTCTCTGGCATTGCGTGCCAAGGAGCCCGGTTCCCAAGAGCCACTGGCCCAGAGACCAATTTTGCCGGCCGCATGGGGGCTGGCGATGGGCTGCCCTTCCTGGCCCTCCTTAAATGCGGCGATCTTCTCAGCACCTACCCGCTCGTAGAAAGACTTGGCAATCTGCAAAGCCTCTGCAAACTCGCTGCTGTCAAAATTGTATGCAAAGGTTTCGCCATCAAAGTAACGCTTATCCATGACCACACTCCAACAGTCCGGGTAGGTCAGAATCCCGCGAATGTCCATGCCCAGGGTTTGGACGTTGCCGTCGCTATCAATTTCTTCCAACGCATCACTCCAAGCATGTAGCGCATCAAAAGTAGCGGGTAGGTCAGTTTCATCAAGCCTCGCCTCCTGCACCAAGTTCCGGTTGCGGATCAACCCGAGCCAGCCTAGCCCTTCATTGGCCGGTAGGCCCCAGCGTTGTCCGGACCAATTGACCGCTTCCAAATGGGCCGGCTGGTAGTTATCCAGATCGACAACTGTGCTACTCTCAATGTAGTCGTCCACCGCCACCAGAGCACCACGCGCGGCCAAGGGAGCGCACAGGATCAGGTCGACCAGGTCCGGTGGGTCGCCAGCCGCATAGGCGACCAAGGTCTTATCAACGATTACCCCGCCGACTGTGCGTGGATGCATGATGATATTGGGATTTTGCTCGCTGAATAGCTCACTGCCCGCGACTTGCCCCTCGCCACCGTCACCACCCCAGATGTACCAATAATCAAGTTCAACATCTTCTGAGGATGGCTGCTGCTCTACGCTGGCAGTTTCCCGAGCAACTGGAGAAGTTGTCGTCGGGACACAGGCCGATAGGATAGCGGCAGTGATACCAAACCCGGTGGTTTTGAGGAACGCTCGACGCGACAACTGCTCCTTGTTCATGTCTCTCTCCTTTTACAGGGGGACTAACGTTCACGTCCGTCCGACGCCGCGGACCACTGTGTTCGCCACAGCCCACGAATAGGACGGATCCTCGGCTTGTGCATCCCGATATGTGGATTGGGCCATATTGGGATGGCTTGCAGGCAAAGACAAATCATGGAACGCCCTGTAGATCGTGTCGGTCCTGATTCAGACAAATTGATTGATTAGACTATACTATAGAGGGAAAACAAAAGATCGTCAATACGATTCACTGCAGTTTGCCACTAGCAGCCCACATAGTCACCATTTCAGGCGGAGCCATCCATGACCATTTCTGCTCTCACCCATATCTGGAGCGAAGTGCCCCAACTATCCGATGCCCTGTCCGCGTTGCCCGCATCCGTTGTGCGTTTGGTCGGCGACCCGGCTGATCTTGTGGGCAGCGCAAAACCGGCCCAGGCGATTCTGGCCTCGTCCGGCCTCCGCTACGATGAGAAGGTATTTGCCCAGCTACCCAATCTACGCATCTTGGTACGCACGGGCATCGGTATTGACAATGTAGACCGGGATGCGGCCACCCGACACCGCGTCGTCTTTTGCAACACCCCGGACGGCCCTACCGAATCCACAGCTGAACATACTATCGCGCTGATGCTGGCAGTGGCCAAACAGGTCAAACCGGGCATTGCACAGTTGGCCGCTGGCGAATTTGCACCTAGAGGACTTCCCCTCGGCACAGAACTGATGGGGAAGATTCTCGGGCTGGTGGGATTGGGCCGTATCGGCGCGCGGGTGGCCCACATAGGCGCACGAGGCTTTGATATGCGAGTCCTAGCCTATGACCCATACATTTCGGCAGCAAGGGCTACAGAGCTCGGCGTAGAACTTGCAGACTTGGACACAGTCATCAGCAGTGCTGACTTTCTCAGCTTGCACGCGCCATCCACGCCGGAAACCTACCATCTCATGAACGATGACCGCTTCGCGCAGATGAAAGACGACGCAATTCTTCTGAATCTGGCCCGGGGCCCATTGGTGGACCCGGCCGCGCTGTTGGATGCTCTGGACAACGGGCGGATTCGAGGCGCAGGCCTGGATGTGTTCGAGCCGGAGCCGCCCCCCGTGGACTCCCAGCTACGCACCCATCCCAAAATCGTGGCAACTCCCCACTCGGCTACGACAACTGTCGAAGGCCGTACACGCATTGAACGCCTGGCCGTCGCGGCCGTGCTAGCCTTCTTCCGGGGCAAACGACCGCCGGATATCTGCAACCCGGCCGTGCTGGAATCTGTGCAGTTCCATGGAGCGAGGCCGGGGATCACGAACGGCTGACCACTGGTGTGAGATGGATTGTCACCTCGCTGCGATTGTGGAACAGTTGCCGGCTGTGTAAGATGTGATAGCGTTCTTGTAAAATGGCGAAGGTCTTGTTGAGCAGCGCGCCCTGGTTGACCTGAGGCAGTTTGAGGGTCATGAGTGCTTGCGCGTGGGGATACAGAAAATCGGCGAAAGCGTTCATCAGCCGGGCCGAATCCCGGGCATCCATCCGCATATCGTTGACGAGGAGATCGAAGGTGTCCGGGCCCTCACGCAGATAGGCGGCAGCAGTCATCTGCTTGTGACGCACGCCCCGGTCACTGGCAAGACGCCGGTCCAATGCGGCTGGGTCAACTGCGGTGACATGCTGCTTCTTTTGTCGCAGAACCCGTGTCCACCCGCCTGGGGCTGCGCCTAAATCCAAGACCACTCCGCCCGCCGGTAGGTCAAGAGAAAAGGCCTCTAGTGCTTCCAGCAGTTTGAACTCCGTCCGGCTGATCTGATCCTTCTCTCGTCGAAAACGACGGACACCGCCAGCCCAATCCGAGATGTTGTGGGATGCGAGAGAGAGGCCGAGGAATGCGTAGCGGGTAGATGGCGCGTGCGTGCTGCTGGGCATGAGACGTGGGATGAGGTCTGCTGGTACAGGCGCGCAGACGACGGACAGAATCTGAAATGGCTGCCGTACATCCAAGGGAGTGCCTGTAGCATCAAGCAGGGCGGCGGAGATGGCCCGGTTGAGGTCGAAAGGTTTATAGGGGAGTTCCCGGCCCGCTTTATGGCTGTGGTGTGCTGGCAAAACAATGCGACTCTGGACAGAAAAGCTGATTTCTGGGTCCAGTAGGTCCGTGTACTCGGCCACGGCCATGTCGGAGAGCCGAGCCGCGTCTTTCGGTGTAGCGATAAGAGGGACCGTCAGGTCTATAGGGCAGATGTGCCGCACAAAGATCGGCGGCTCGTGGATCCACACCTCCGCCAATCCCCAGAACCCCTCATCACAGTCCACCAACCACTGGCCGGGCCCCAACTCGGCCCATGGCTGCCCGTTGATGCTATCCCGCTGAAATTCGGCCAGGGCCAATGCGTTTGATTCCGGGTTGGCGGTAAGAATGAGCTGCGGCATTACAGCGGTGGCAAGGGGTTTGTGGAGAGTGAATCGCTTCTGCGCTGTGGGGTTTCAAGAGCTGCCCGCAGCGCAGCCGCTATGGTCCTGGCCCGGTCCGCTGCATCGCCCACGTAAGCGGAGACATCCAGCAACTCAGCCGGCTCCACTAGGGAAGAGATACGCTGGTCCGCTAGCAGATTGTCCACTAGGGGATTCGCTTGGCCTTCTTGCAGGGCTTGCCAAGCAACCAAACAGTGCTGGCGGATGACTTCATGCAACGCCTGCCGGTCCCCGCCAGCCTTGACCGCCTCTAGCAGCAGCCGTTCCGTAGCGGCAAAGACACCATAATCCCGTAGGTTGCGGACGGTGGGGCCAGGCCAGATGATCAGTCCTTCAAATAGCTGCAAGCAGCGGGCCAATACCTCATCGGTCAGCAGGAACGCCTCCGGTAAGAAGATGCGCCTGTTGGCAGAATCATCCAAGGTGCGCTCCAGCAGGTTGAGCGCGCTATTGTCCCAGGCGATGCGAGGCAGGGCCGCCACTTGACGGGTCAGGCTATCAATATTCTCGGCAGCAACTGGGTTGCGCTTGAAGGGCATTGCGCTGGACCCTACCTGCTTTGCGCCAAAGGGTTCGCTCCACTCGCCGATGGGAGGCGATTGCAAAATACGCAGATCGAAAGCGAATTTATGCAGGCTGGCACACAGACCAGCTAGGGCATTCACCACCAGCCAGTCCTGCTTGCGTGGGTAGGTCTGGGTGGTGGCCTCAAAGGCTTGCAGGCCCAATTTCTGCATCACCCGGTCTTCCAACTGACGAGCACTCCATTGGCTGTCAGACAGAAGTTGGTCATAGCTGGCGCTGGTGCCGACTGCCCCTTTCAACCCCTTGCCACGGATGCCATCCCACACCTGGCGCAACTCGGTCAGATCGATCAGCAGGTCCTGGCCGTACTGGGCGAGCCGGTAGCCGACGGTCGTGGGTTCTGCAGGCTGTATATGGGTGAAAGCAATGGCGGGTGTGTCTGCTTCGGCTTCAATCCGGTCCCCCAAGGCAACCAGAACCGCCTCCAATCGCTGCAGCAGCAGAGACAGCCCAGCCCGCAAGCGCAGAGCGTCCACATTGTCCAGCACATCCATTGACGTCGCGCCCAGATGGATGATCGGAGCACCTAGCGGGCACTGCTCCGCGTATGTGTGGATCTCGGCCATCAGGTCGTGGCGGATCTCCTGCTCGATCTCCTGAGCACGTTCGATGTCAATATCATTCTGATGGGCCTGCAGATCCGCCACTTGTTCTACTGTCACCAGCCCGGCCTCGTATTGGGCCTCTGCTAGGGCTACCCACACGCGCCGCAACAGCCGCCGCTTCTCGGCCTCGCTCCAGATCTTCCGCATCTCCCCGCTTCCATAGCGCCAAGTAAGGGGAGACAGATAGGTCTCATGGGTATACACGTGTCAGGCTCCGAATACCAGAACTATAGGGGACGAGTTACTGCCGTTGCCCTTCACTCACTCTCCTCTGCTGTTTGTAGCTGTGCAAGGAAGTGGCTCACATCATTGTGCAGGAGCTGATATGCCTGCCGTGCCTTGTGGAGATTGCTCTGAAGTTGTACAGGATCGACTGTGGCTATGTAAGCATGGCGGAAAAAGTGACGAAAGCCACGCAGGGCGTTCAGGAGACGAAAGGTATCCTTTGTTAGCAGAGCCGGACGCACGCCAGGGACAGGCTGTGTCATATGCTGGAGCAGAGCAGACTGCCAGCGGGCAGAATCGCTGATTTGGTTCTCAAAATGTGCGGCAACAAGTCGTAAGAGATCTTCAATTGCATTGTAGATATTATGAATCTGATAGGCAACACTCTCCAACTGTCGCACATCGTCGGCATTGAAATTTTGGGCCCGATCTTCAAGATTGATGAAGACCTCATCGATCACGACCATCTGTGTCGTTAGATCTGTGGTAAGGATCATTACTTCTTTGGCATCCACAGAACTCCCTTTCGTCGGATGCGGTCGGCGAACGGGACAGTGGCAAGATCGACCAGATCCACATCTCTTTCCAGCAGTGCTGAAAAACAGCCGATGGCTTCCGTCAGCACTGCAGGCCGGCTGGTTTCAATCGCGATGTCCACATCTGATGTCTCATGGAAACGGTGGGGAGACACGACAGAACCGAATATGTATGCACGGCGAATGCCATACAAACAGCTCAATACATTCAACGCGGCCAGAGTTTGCGCGAGCAGATCTCGCCGTTCGTTCTCTAATCGGTGATAGCGCTGAACAAGTGCCTCGTCCAGCAAATGCGTATCAAAGGACATATCTGTAATGGCAGGTACTGCTACACAGGCACAGCATCTATGCTGAACATCTGGGTCCGCTCTGGCCCGACGGAAACGTAGGCGACGGGTACGCAGGCCAGGGCTGCGATGCGGTCGATGTAGTTCTGGGCGGCGACAGGCAGCTCCTCCCAGCTACGACAGCTCGTGGTAGATGTACTCCAACCCGGCATTTCCTCCAAAATTGGCTGGGCGTCCATCAGCAGAGAGGTATCGGGTAGAGTATCTGTGACTACCGTGCCGTCCGCCAAACGATAGCCAGTGCAGATCGAGAGGGTTTCGAGGCCATCGAGGATATCCAGCTTTGTGACTGCTAGGATCGTCATGCCATTTAACCAAGCTGCGTAGCGAATGGCGACGCCATCAAACCAACCGCAGCGCCGAGGGCGGCTGGTAGTAGCACCAAATTCCTGGCCTACCTCCTGCATACGTTTGCCGATAGCATCATGAAGCTCCACCGGGAAGGGACCATCCCCAACGCAAGTGCTGTACGCCTTGACGATGCCACAGACATCGTCCAGGAACGGGCGGGCAAGCCGGCCCCAGAGGTAGCAAAGGCCGCTGTCGGGTTGCTGCTAGTGACATACGGATAGATGCCCCAATCCACATCCCGCATGACGCCGAGCTGGCCTTCTAGCAGCACATCTGCACCGGCATCCAGGGCCCTCCGCAGTATCGGCACAGTGTCCACAATGCGGTGGCCCAACTGCTGGCGGTACTCCAGCAGCAGGCCGTACAATTCTTGGCCATCTACCGCCTCGCCCCCAAGGATTTCCAGCTTGCGGTTGATGGTACGTAGCGCGTTGTCCAAGCGTCCCTCAAGCCATTCCGGATGTAAGAGATCACCCATACGCAGCCCGGAGCGGGTGGCCTTGTCACTGTAAGCTGGGCCAACACCCCGTTTCGTTGTGCCGATCGTGTCGGCACCCCTGGCCTTCTCTTCCAACTCATCAAGGGTTCGATGATAGGGGAGGAGCATCTGCGCCCGATTGCTGATCCACAACCTCTCACAACTGATGCCGATGGAATGCAGATGGGCGATCTCTTCCAATAAGGATTGGGGGTTGACCACACAGCCCGAGCCGATGAGATTGTGGACATCCGGGTAAAAGATCCCACAGGGGACTAGATGTAGCACATTTTTGCCAAAATCGTTGACAACCGTATGGCCGGCGTTGTCGCCTCCCTGAAAACGTATGACAAAATCGGCCTGCTTGGCCAGAAAGTCGATAATCCGGCCCTTTCCTTCATCGCCCCACTGGGCACCCACAACGGCTGTAACAGTCACTTTATTTTCTCCCCGGTCTCACCTGATAGTTCGGTGCTTCTTTGGTGATGACAACGCTGTGCGGATGGCTTTCCTGATAGCCAGCCGGGCTAATACGCACAAAACGGGCTTTGCGCCACAGGTCCGGCACACTCTCCGCACCCACGTACCCCATCCCGGAGCGCAGCCCGCCCAATAACTGATAGACGAACTCTTTGAGGAAGCCCTTGTACGGCACTTGGCCTTCAAGCCCTTCTGGGACTGTCTTGCCGTCTATCTCCGCTGCAGTACTGTTGTGGGCCTGCCCACTGGCATAGCGGTCCGCGACCCAACCTTTCCCTTTCATCGCGCCAATGCTGCCCATGCCCCGGTACTCTTTGAAGGAGCGTCCTTCGCGGATAACGATCTCGCCGGGAGATTCATGCAGGCCCGCCAACAAGCTGCCGAGCATCACCGCAGATGCACCACATGCTAGGGCTTTTGTGATATCGCCGCTGTAACGGATGCCACCATCGGCAATGACCGGCACACCTAAGGTCGCGCCGGCTTCGGCGCACTCGACTACGGCTGTAAGCTGAGGCATCCCCGCGCCGGAGACGATGCGGGTTGTACAGATGGACCCTGCTCCCACGCCTACTTTCACTATATCTGCGCCAGCCTCGGCCAGCATCTGTACCCCTGCAGCAGTGACAACATTGCCGGCAAGAATCGGCAGTTCTGGGAAACGCCTACGCACGGCCGCGACGGTTTCGACGACCCCATGGCTGTGGCCATGGGCTGTGTCAATGGTCACAGCATCAACCCCGGCAGTAACGAGACGCTCAACTCGCAACAGCCCTTCTTCACCGACACCGATGGCACCGGCCACAAGCAAGCGCCCTCGTTCATCTTTGGCCGACTGGGGAAAGTCCTGGCGCTTCAAAATGTCCTTATAGGTAATCAACCCCTTCAGGTAGCCAGCCTGGTCGACCAGAGGCAGCTTTTCAATACGATGGCGATGGAGGATCGCCTGCGCTTCTTCTAGGGTTGTCCCCAACTGTGCAGTGATCAGGTTTTCCGAAACCATATAGCCGGAGATCGGGCGTTCGTAATCGGTGGCGAAGCGCACATCCCGGTTCGTCAGAATGCCAAGCAGCAGCCCGTCATCATCAGTAATGGGGACACCGCTGATGTGATAACGACTCATCACCTCTTCGGCAGCGGCCAATGTGTTTTGCGGACCCAAGGTAATGGGGTCGACGATCATCCCACTCTCGCTGCGTTTGACTTTGTCGATCTCTTCGGCCTGCTTCTCTATTGATAGATTGCGGTGGATGACGCCTAGGCCCCCCTGCCGGGCAAGAGCAATCGCCAACTCGGCCTCCGTAACTGTATCCATCGCAGCACTGAGAAACGGAATGGTCAAGGCAAGTTTGGGGTGGAGCTGCATGCTGATATCGACAGCTGTGGGCAACACTTCAGCGTATCCCGGTACCAACAGCACATCATCAAAAGTCACGGCCTCCTGGCGGAACAGACTATCGGCCCGGGCCTGGGCCGTTCCGCTCGTGTGTGCCTGGGGAGGGCCGTTGCGTGTGTTTTCGATCATAAAGACAGCCATCTCATCTCCTCCTACTGCAGTTTCCTGGCCACGCGGCTTATACTCGCCGCATTCAGATATATTGTACCATCGGATAAGAAAGGGGGTCGAATTGGAGGGAAATTATTCAAAATTACCTCAGAGTTCCTGTCTCAAGCAGGAGTATCAAGAGAATAGGAGTGGCATTGCACTCACTCCTGTGAATCCGACAGATCCGCATTAAATCGTGATTGCAGTTCCGTCTCCACAGCGGTCCAAGAGAGTTTTCGCTGTGTCAACAGGACGAGACTGTGATAGAGTAAGTCGGCCATCTCGGAGATGAGCCGTTCATCGTTTTCATGCAGAGCGGCGACCACGACTTCCACCGCTTCCTCACCGATCTTCTGGGCGATTTTGCCGGTTCCGGCGGCAAATAAACTGGCCGTATATGAGTCCGGTGTTGGGTTGGCTTTGCGGTCAGCAATCGTAGTGGAGAGGGCGGCAATCAGTTTGGACATGGGAAGACCGCTGGTTTGTAGAAAGGAATTTGTGCGTCTCTCGCCACTATCGTTTCTTCCGGCATACGCACGGGAACACCATGCGCCTGCAAATGGTATTTTACGTCTAGCACCTGTAGTTGCCGGAAGTGGAAGAGGCTGGCAGCTAGAGCTGCCTGTGCGCCGCCAACGGTGAGTGCTGTCACGAAATCTTCCGGCTTGCCCGCGCCGCCACTGGCAATAATGGGGATGTTCACAGCGTCCGAAATGGCCCGGGTCAGGTCCACATCGTACCCCTCTTGGGTGCCATCCCCGTCCATAGAAGTCAGCAGAATCTCACCTGCTCCTAGGGATTCGGCCTTTTGCGCCCATGCGACAGCATCCAGCCCGGTGTTGATGCGTCCACCGCTGATATACACATCCCAGCCAGGTCCGCGGGCGGCCTGGCGTTGGCGCGCGTCAATAGCCACAACAATACACTGGCTGCCAAAACGGCGCGCGCCCTCCTGCATGATCTGCGGATGGCGCACAGCCGCACTATTGACACTCACTTTGTCGGCCCCAGCCAGCAAGATCGCACGCATATCCTCAACAGTGCGAATGCCACCACCGACGGTAAAGGGAATAAAGACGGTATCTGCAACCCGGCGCACCATTTCGGCGACGATATCCCGGGCCTCGTGGGTAGCGGTGATGTCTAGAAAGACCAGCTCGTCCGCGCCTTCACGGTCGTATATCTGGGCTTGCTCTACCGGATCCCCGGCATCAACCAGATCGACGAAATTAACGCCCTTAACGACGCGCCCATCTTTTACATCCAAGCAGGGAATGATTCGTTTTGCCAGCAAAGTAAAACCTCATTCGTGATCAGGAATGGCAGGCTAGAAACTGAGCCGCAGCTTGCCATGCCGGGAGCTGTTCCGGCGAAGTTTCCATCAGTAAACTCTTCGCATCCTCCAGACTGCACCAGCGGCATTCGCTGTGGTTGTCCTGGCCCAGAGAGACCGGACCAGCCCCAACCTCCCCGAGAAAATAGACGACCGTCCGTTCGATCTCGTAATCTCGGATACGGGCAGTAAATTCTAGCACTATCGAACAGTGTTCGTGTGTCCTGAGAACCGGCAGGCCGGTTTCTTCGACAAACTCCCGCCGGGCACAGTCCAGATCGCTTTCTCCGAGTTCAACACCCCCTCGGGGAAACTGCCACTCTTCAAAGAAGTGATTGTACAGGAGCAAAAGCTGTGGCCCGCAATGGTCGTAGCGAATCGGAATCATGCCAGCACTGCGACGTTTTAGCGGTGCTTTGCCGATTTCAATGGCGGCCGGCAATTCTAAGGCGTTCGTATACAGTGCCTGTCCTACGATCACGCCCTCAATTCCGTAATGTTCATGTCGCTTGAGCGCGTGGATGTCATGTAGACCGGCGACACCGCCGCTGGCAATCACCAGCAGGCCGGTCATATCGCCAAGGGTTGTGGTAGCCTGCACATTCACACCGCTGAGCATTCCGTCCCGGCTGATATCAGTGTACAGGACCCGTTCCACGCCCAGGGCCGCCATCTGATGGCCTAGTTCAATTGCGTTCAGTTGACTGACCTTCTGCCAGCCATCGGTGGCGATTTTGCCATCTTTGGCATCCAGCCCAACCATCACCTTGTCCGCGCCCCAGCACTGAATCGCCTCCCGTACCAAGTTCGGATTGTGTACGGCGACAGTACCCAATACCACGCGATCCGCGCCCAGGGCCAAGGTCAGTTCAATGTCATGAAGGGTACGCAGGCCGCCGCCGAACTGAATCGGCACATCGACCTCCTTGCGGATCGCTTGCAAACAGCGCAAATTGACAGACAGTGCAACCCCGTCTTCAGTGTGGTGTTGCCGATGAAAACCTGGCCCTCTCAATTCGTGGTCCCCCGCAGACAAGCGCTGTACCTGCGGGGGAAAGTCGGCCGCGCCTTCAAAAGCCCCATCCAAATTAACTACATGCAGCCATTCTGCCCCCAAGTCCACCCAATGACGGGCCATGTGGGCCGGGTCGTCACCATAAACGGTCTCTGCGTTCGGATCTCCTTGACGCAGACGCACGCAGCGTCCCTTCCTCAGATCAATTGCAGGATAGATTATCATAGGCACTGTCCCCAATACCAGTGGTTCTTAACACCACGAACCACTGCAGTTCGCCTCGGCAGCCTACTGAGAATGGGTAGCCTGAGCGTCATCGGCACTGACAATGTCTGCGTCCAACCCCGCCTGCAATTCAAGCAGCGTCTTTTCACTCAACAAGCCCTCCCGAGCCAGTTCGTCCAAAGCGGCACGCTCGGCGCGCAGAGCCTCAATACGAGCCAGAGCAATGACCTGATCCCGCAGCTGCGGCTGCTGGGTCAACAGATCTTCGATCTGATCCTCAAGCTGCTTCTCCTGGCCCGTAAGATCCGCCTGAACTGTGGTATAGGCGGTTGGCACAATTGCACCATCGCGATAGAGCCGGGCCAGATAGCGAGCGGCTGAACGGATGGCCCACAGTTGTCCCTTGAGCCGTTCATACTCATGGGATTGCTGAGACCCTTGCGTAAGGCCCAGGCGCGTGAGTAGTCCTGAAATGGAAACTGCCTGGACCAAAATTGTGAAAAGAACGACAGCAAACGTCATGGCTAGGAGCTGCTGTCGATTGCCGATGGTAGTCGGTAGACTTAAGACCAGGCCAAGCTGATGGCACCTCGCAGACCACCCCAGGACATCACCAGCAGATAGGACTGCGGGATGACCTTATGGCCGAGCAGACGTACCATAGCAGCCAATACATAGACCACAAAAAATCGAGCACCCACGACTGCAACGATAGCGATCAAAGATGGGACGATGAATGTAATCAATTCGTCCAATTCGACATTGAGTCCGATCAAAATGAAGACGAACGAATTGGCCAGAAAGGCAATGTATTCCCAAACAGTATAGAGCACAATTTTGGTCGTAGGCCGCATGCCTCGAGGCCCGATATTGCCGTTTACCAGCCCTGCCAAGACTACTGCCAATACACCGCTTACGTGAAACTCCTCCGCCAGAAGATAGCTACCATAGGCCAGAATCGTTGTCAGCGTCACTTCGAGCAGAGGGTCGTCAATATACTCTATCACCTTGGCGACAGCGTAGCCGAGGATTCCGCCAATCACAAGCCCGCCGACCGATACCCGCAGGAAATCAATGACACCATCCACAGGGTTAAGGGTTCCTTCCAAGGCCAAAACAAGCATAATCTGGAAGATGACCACTGCGGTGCCGTCGTTGAAGAGGCTCTCTCCTTCTACGAGGGTCATCAGGCGCTTGGGCGCGCCGACAGCCCGAAAGGTGGCTACGACTGCGACGGGGTCGGTTGCAGCGATCAGCGCGCCGAAAATCAGGGCAATCGGCAGGGGCAATGCCCCAGTAATGACCAACACTGTCGCGACAATCCCGGTGCTGATCAACACACCCGGCACAGCCATAGCCGCGATGGAAGTCAGTTCTGCACGCAGATCCTTCAGTTGCAGATGGAAAGCAGCCTCAAAGATCAACGGCGGTACGAACAAGCCAAGAATCAGCCCCGGCGTCAGATCCAGGTGTAGACTGCCCTGGGCAGCCAGCAGCAGGCCGGCAACCACCAAGGCAACTGTGTACGGCAGCCGCACTCGACGCACGCCCAACGCCACCAGCAGTACGACAATCAGAATCTGGACGATTTCAAGTTCTAATTCCAAAAAAGCTTCCACAATATTACTCTAGTCAATGATTCAAAGCTAGGTGGATGATGATAGGTGAATCAACTGCCAGCCACGATTCACTGCAATTTGCCTCTGCGGACAAGCGGGACATCGGGCGGTACGGCGAAATCTTCAATGAGCCGGCCGTCAATGACAAGCGCAACTGCGGCAAAGGCCAGTTCGTGCCACTCAGGGAGGGCCACCCGGGGCATGCCCAACAGATGCGCCCGGTACAGGCTAAACGTCAGCCCATGGCCGACGAGTGCAAACGTCCCATTGGGATAGCGAGCAGTCCATGCGGCAACACCCTCCTGGAAACGAGCCAGGGCCTGTACGGCCGGCTCCCAACCGGCAATAGATGCCTCGGGGCAACGAAACACCGCAGCGACACGGGCTGCATAATTGTAGGTCCATTCGGGAGTACGATGCAACTCATCAAAGCGGTCATCCTCATGTACTGGCAAAGCTCTGGCCTGTAACAGCGGCTCAATGGTCAGGCGAGTCTTGCGCTCATTGCTCAATAGGATACGCTCCACTCTCTCCCAAAATGGCTGCTGGGCCAGGGCCACAGCTTGCTGTTGGCCTACATGGTCCAATGACCAGCCCCTGGCATCTGTGTCAGGAATCTGTCGGGTATGCGCGTGGGCAATGAGATACAGGGTGGCCAATGTGATCTGTCGTTTCTAGTTCTTCGGAACTGCCATGTAGCGGCCCTGAGAAAGCTGTTGTAGATTACTGATCTTCTGTTTGGCTCGTCACCGTCTGCATGAAGTTGTGCAGGATATGCAGGCCAACCGTATGGCTTTTCTCCGGATGGCACTGGATCCCCCATGCGTTGTGATAACGGACAATGGATGGGTAGTGGATGCCGTAATCGGTAACCGTGAGAACGACATCGGATTCCATGGCATCGCAATAGTAGCTGTGAGCAAAATAGGCATAGACCCCATCAGGGACACCTGCCAGCAAAGGATCTGGACGCTTCTGATGAAGCTGATTCCAGCCGATCTGTGGAATGCGTAGAACACGACCAGTACGGGTTGGGTCCGGCATCTCGGCGGGGAAGCCTCGCACCCGGCCGGGGATCAGATGCAAGCCTTCATGGGTACCCATCTCCTCACTCTCGTCAAAGAGAAGCTGCATGCCCACGCAAATACCTAGCAGAGGTAGGCCCGCGGCCACACCGTCTAGCAGTGGATCCTCAAATCCCTGGCGACGCAAGTTGTTGATGCTGTCACCAAACGCGCCCTGGCCCGGCAATACAAGTGCTCGCCAGCGGGTGAAATCCATAGGCCGGTCTATGATATCGACCTGAATTCCCAACGGGCCGGCCACCCTCTCAAAAGATTTGTAGACACTACGCAGGTTGCCAACGCCATAATCCACAATTGCAATCATGACCAAGTCTTATACACGCTTTTCAGTGATGACAGCAAAATGGCGAACCACTGGTGGGGGAAATTCCTCACGGAAAATCGCGGCTGTCAGTTTTCGGATGCGGGTCTCCGCGCGCGCAGCCTCATTGTCGCTGATCATCTGCCGACGTACCGCCTCATCAAACTCGGCCTCCCGCAAAACTGAAACCCGTTTGGCCACATCATACCAGACCGCGAGAATCAGCTCCGAAGTGTGATACCTTTTGCCCTCCTGCACCAGCGGTTGACACACAGGGAAGTAAACACCAATTTCCTTCCCCGCACCGTCAAAATACTTCTCCGCCACCTGATCTAGGGCCGGCATCCAGAAACGAAACCAAGAGAAGCCCGGCCCACTGATGACCGTATCGGCCAATTCGATTGTGGGTGCATGTGCCATCCAAGTAGCCCGCTCAACCAGCAAAGTACTGAGCCATTCGGCACAGTAGGCGGTCATAGCCTTGTGCTTCCGCCAATTTCCGCTGATGAGTGGTTTGAGCTGTATTTGAGATTGTAGCATCAGTGATTACACCAGTTCTTCGTTTCTAGTTATTTGTGTAAAAACGCCTACCGCTAGTGAATGATCCATAAACCAGACAAGTATAGCACAGATGCCTAAATTCCTCACTTTTCCATATGATATGTTAGAATGGGATTGCAAGACAAAAAGGAGATGAAAATGCCTGAAACTGATTCAATGTTTAAGCGGATTGTACCGCGCGTATGGCTCATCCTGATGGTAGCTGCTGTTGTGGTCCTGCTCGATCAGTGGACGAAGGAACTGGTGCGGCAGAACATCGCAAAATTCGATTACATCATTCCCATTCCGGCCTTAGGGGAATACTTCACCTTCGAACATGTGGACAATTACGGCGCAGCCTTTGGCATCTTGCAGGGGGCAGGAGGGATTTTTATTGTCATCGCCGCCGTGGTGACCCTTGGTATCTTATACTATGCAGTCCAACATCTGCCAGAGAATCAACGGTTGATCCGCTTTCTCTTTGGCTTGCAGGTCGGCGGTGCTCTAGGGAACGTCATCGACCGCATCAACCAAGGGTATGTGACCGACTTTATCAAAGTCGGCGTGCCCGGTGTCTACTACTGGCCGAACTTCAATATCGCTGACTCCGCTATCGTTTGCAGTGTCATCGCCCTAGCGATCATTATCCTCTATCAAGACGTGCAGACCGCCAGACAGAAAAAGGCTATGGACATCGGCGCGGCCAACACCAGGTAGCCAGTAAAACAGTCGTGTCGTGAATCATAACCGCTCTCCCCTAGTGTTTGCCGTTCCTCCTGCAGCGGCCGGCCAACGTCTGGACCGTTGGCTGGCGGGTCAGCTCCTAGAGGCCAGCCGTAGCGCAGTCCAACGCTGGATTGCAGATGGATATGTACTCCTCAATGGGCAGCGGCCAGCTAAATCCGGTCTACCCCTCACAGCAGGTACACAGATCACGGTGCATGTGCCCGCGCTGGCCGAGACATCCCTACATCCGGAAAATATCCCTCTCCAGATCCTCTATGAGGACAGAGACTTGCTGGTTATCAATAAACCGCCCGGTCTCGTCGTCCATCCAGGGCCAGGCCACCCCACGGGCACCCTCGTCAACGCTGTCCTGCACCACTGTTCTGATCTGGAAGGAATCGGCGACGAAAAGCGTCCCGGCATCGTCCACCGCCTAGACAAAGGCACCTCTGGTCTCATTGTCGTTGCCAAGAACGATGCAGCCATGCGCTATCTGCAGGAGCAGTTCGCCGTTCGTACAGTTTTCAAGGAATATCTGACGCTACTAGAGGGTAGGATTACTCCAGCGCAGGGACGTATTGACGCGCCCATTGGCCGTCATCCGCGCCAGCGCCAGCGCATGGCCGTGCTGCCGGCTGCCCGCGGTCGCCCAGCCCTGACCGACTATGAGACCCTGCGGAGCTACGAAACCCAAGTAGGGGGCCGTACAGCTCGTTTGTCACTCATCCGCGCCGTCCTGTACACAGGCCGCACCCATCAGATTCGTGTCCATTTTGCTTGGCGTAAACATCCTGTGGTAGGGGATACGGATTACGGCTACAGGCAGCCTCGTCTGCCCCTAGGCCGGCCCTTTCTTCACGCCCATCGGCTGGGGATCTGCCTGCCAGCCACAGGAAAGCAGCAGATGTTCGAGGCACCCCTGCCGTCAGATCTGCAGCATGTATTGGATCAGCTAGACGAAGCGCAGAAATGATTGAGAAACTCTATACAATCAAGGCATCGGTGGATAGGTAAGCGAGTCGTGGCCGAGGGCCTAGTCAAGCCCTTGCCGGGCGGTAGAGGAGGCAGCCACCCGTTTATCTGAATTTCCACAGGAAGTGCAGATCGCGCTGGTGGTCGCAGACGACCTACGAGGTCAATGAATCCACTATCGTCTCTCGTTCTTCTAGCAGTTCTTGACCGCTTACCGCGATCTTTTCCCGGTCAAAATCACTCAATTCTAGGCCCTGTACGATCTGATAGATTCCATCGCGCACAGTCACGGGATAGCTGAAAATCACCCCGGTCGGAGAGCCATATGCACCGCTGCTGGGGATGCCCATACTCACCCAATCGCCCTCAACAGTGCCGGCATACCAGCTCTGCACATGATCGATGCAGGCATTGGCTGCACTGGCCGCACTGCTGGAGCCCCTAGCACTGATCACCGCAGCACCCCGCTTCTGTACCATTGGAATAAATATCTCTTTTATCCAACGCTCATCATCCACAACAGATGGGGCTGGCTGACCGTCTATCTGGGCATGGAAGGCGTCCGGGTATTGGCTGGCACTGTGGTTTCCCCAGATCGTCACATTCGTCACCGCGCTGACCGGTCTTCCTGTCTTGCGGGCGAGCTGGCTTTGGGCCCGGCTGTGGTCGAGGCGGGTCATGGCTGTAAAGCGTGCGTCGGGCACATCCGGCGCATTATGCATGGCGATCAGGCAATTTGTGTTGGCCGGGTTCCCGACCACGACAACGCGCACGTCATCTGCGGCGTTGTCGTTGATAGCCCGGCCCTGGCCGACAAAGATCGGACCATTGACACTGAGCAGGTCCTGTCGTTTCATCCCGGCACTGCGAGGGCGAGCACCCACCAGTAGGGCCCAATTGGTCCCCGCAAAGGCCACATCCAGTTCATCCGTCAGCACGACTTCTGTGAGGAGGTGAAAGGCGCAATCCTCCAACTCCATTGCTACCCCTTCCAGTGCCCCCATGGCCGCTGGGATCTCCAACAGTTGCAGAATGACCGGCTGATCCGGGCCGAACAGATCGCCATTAGCGATGCGAAAAACGAGGGCATAACCGATATTACCGGCCGCACCCGTCACCGTCACACGCATTGGTACCTGCATCGATCTCATCTCTCCTAGTGGGGAATCAATCTGATAATCGCAACACAAAAAAACTGCAGTGAAAACAGCCTCAGAGGTCCAAGGTAAGTTCGTACTGGCGTGCCGTGACCCGGAAACCAAAAGAGGCGAAGATACGGTTGAGATGGCTATCTGCCGGCTCATTGACGAGACACAGGGTTGCATCTAGGTAGCGAAGCTGCAGGGCCTGCACCAACGGACGGCCCGCGTCCAAGAGATCGGCATTTGGGTCAACAGCCATATCAAGAATATGCAGCCGCTCCGCTGACCGGCTCTCCACTAGCGCGTAGGCAACCGGCGCGCCATCTTTAGCCGGAATGGTTAGACCAATTTGATTGGCTGAGGCGCGCCTATCAGGCAAAGCAGAGCAGTGCTCCAGATACCGATGCAGAGTAGGGGCCCGTCGCTGCCAGGGCATTGCCAACTTGTGCCAGTGATAGAAATTCTGCAGAATCCGAGCCGGGTCGGCCTCTTCTAGTCGCTCAAAGGGAAGGGGAAGCGGCCCTTGCCGAGGATCTCGCTCCCAACTGAGCAACTCCCTCTGCTCCTGATATCCGAGCCGGTGATAGAAAGATCGGGCCCTCTGGTTCCAAGCCAGCACCTCTACCTGTAGATGGCTTGCCTCTCGCTCCACAGCCCGACGCTGGATCTGTTCCATCAGCCGCTTGGCCCACCCCTGGCCCCGGTACGCAGGCGCAACATACAACCCACCGCACCAGCTTGCATCCTTTTGTACCGCCAATAAAGCAGCCCCACTGCCCCGGGCCCGGCCTCCTTCCCCTACCACCAACACCGCGCAATCTTCAGCAATGATGCCGGAACACTGCAGGAAATCCTGAAACACCTGTGGCGTATAACTGCAAATTTCTGTGGCCAGTGTAGAATTTACAGGCCCACTGCTCATTGACCACTGGTGTTCAAACCCTTCGCGTAGGACATCGATTTCTACAGAAGGGCCGCATATGATGGCCGGCAGACGCGCATCATGCAAAGCAGATGTTGGATGCCCAGGCACGCTTGCCGCTCCTCGCTACACCTACTCAGCCCGAGCCACAAAGTCGAACTCTACAATAACCTCTTCAGAGACATTGGCAACACTGGGCACCTGCGGAATGGTGAGGGCGTAGGCTTCTCTGGCAATGACAGTCGTGGCAATGCCCTGCAGTTCGCTCTCTGAGACGATCTGCAATGTCACAGTGAAGGATACTGGATTGGTGATATCCCGTATTGTCAGATCACCGCTTACATCAAAGGAGACTTCATCGCCGATAGACACAGCGTCCGGCATGCCGGAGATGGCTGTCGGCGTGAAGGTGATGAACTTATAGCGGCTCGTTTGCAGGATAAAGCGCCGAATAGCTCCATTGCGGCGGTCGTTGTCGGTGATAAATGTATTGGCGTCTACCTGAATTGGGCCGATTTCGCTGGCCGACGGGTTGGCCGCATTAACGGTCAGTTCTCCTGAAAGCTCGCTCGTCGTGCCGATAACCGTTTTCGGTGCGCCAAAGAGCAACTCATCAATGATGAAACGGGCTTCCGACTCTTCCCCTACAATCACAAATGTCTGGGCCGCTGTACTAGCAGACGCCTCGGCCCGGTCCGTCTCTTCTTTCGGCGTAACGGTAGGTGCAGGGTCCGTCTCGGCTACAGGGGTGTTTGTCGGCTCCGCTTGCGGGGTATCTGTCGCAACGGGTACATCCGTCACTTGTGAAGAGCCGCCCGGGACGGTGCAAGACACCAGAAAAAGCATGCTGATCAGCACATAGATCACCAATCGCAGCCTTGTTATCTTTGTTGACTTGTATGACATCAAAAATATTCCTCTCTTGTTTATCGTTCTTTTTGAGAAGGAAGAGACGCTAGAGACCGCCACGTGCAGACCCCTGCATATCTACCCTGATCTGCACTGAATGCCGAGATAAGCGGTCATTGTCCTGATCTGCACGAATCCGAAGCCCCAGGTACGCCCATATTGAACGATAGCGCACATAGCCATATCAGACCTATTGATCTCAAGGCGTTATGCTGTCCCCGCAGGGGATGAAGAGATAGCCATTGGGGGGATTACCCAGCATGGGGATGAACCGCGCGCGCGCCTGGATAAGCCCCTTCAGACAGTCGCACCCAGAGTACCGGTCCGGATGAACCGCGCGCGCCTGGATAAGCCTCCCACGGTGGGTCTGCCAGTATCAATGAATACGGATGAACCGCGCGCGCCTGGATAAGCCGCTCAAGGATGTTTAGCCACCCCCAAGCGCATCACATCGCTCAGCGTAAGATCACCCCAAAGCGATAACAGAAGCAGCACCACGATCACTAGCCATAACCGGAAATCAGACCGCAGCTTCTCTAGATCTGCCTTAGTAGCCAGCCGCTTATCAGACTCTCCGACCTGCCCCTCCAGTTTCGCAACCTGCTTCGCCAACTCCTGAAACTCTTTTCTATCCTGCGCCTGTGCCTCCCGTAACTCTTCCCTAGTCACCCAATCCGCCTGCGCTTCCACGGTCCGGCCTCCTCCCTGATGTAATGGTGTACCGATCTATGCTATCCTCTCACACCTGCCCACTGGTCGCAATGCCCAGATATGCAGTCTGATCCCCTGATCTGCCTGACCCCCGCGAAAACGAACGCCCACAGACGCCCCAAGTGCCGCAGAGATGCCCCCGAGTATACACCCTGGGTTCAACTCTACTGCTGAAAAAAGGAACACCGCCATGCCAGTTTGTTTCCTTGACGAAGAAGCCGAAATCCTAGACCCGCCCCCCGATCCCGATGAGATGATACCTGCCGCATTTTGGGAAGCCGCCCTTTAGACCATCAGACCCAACACCACCAGGTTAAAACTGCCTCCCAAGCAGTTTTACATACACCAACCAATCGCCCAGCACAGCCCGATAGCCTGTGCCCACACCAAGAAGGAATAACACCCTCTATTAGCTCATGTTATGATGCGGCGTTGATAAAGTGTCCGATTCAATTGTAACCTACCGTTCCATGATTGGCAAATTATCCCTTAGAAGTAAAGGGAAAAACAATCTCTTTTGCCTTTCACTTCGCTCTCCTTACGCCTTGACTGGCACTGTAGCCGGTCAGTTCCACATAACCGCGCCCAGTGACGGATGCGCCGTTCATAGTACCGTTGACGACCGTTGCACCTTCATAGTAGGTAAAGGCAACGTCCATTTCCTGATCATCAATCAAGGGTTCGATTGTCAGCTCAATGTCATATTCCGGGAAGAGAACATGCCAGCCACTGGGATAGGTAATACCACTGTCCGAGCTGGTCCACTGTCCTGTGGCCATCAGTTCAAATTCATCCTGCCGGATCGATATCTGTCGTCCATTGGGAAAACTGAGGGTGCTCTTGAAGATATCCTCTTTTCCGCCGGATTCTGTGCGAATTTCGGCAAACATCAGCACGACGCCGTTATCAAGAGTGACGGCGAACCAGTCCCAGCCCACAGCATCCCGGGTAAGCGCAGATGTGCCGAACTCATGATCCATCCAACTCAGGCCGGATACACCGACTTCCACGCCGCGAAAGACGAGCCGTCCAGTGGTATCCATCTGCACAAGGCTATAGTAATGGTTGGCATTGACACAATCAGTCTGGGATGACACGTCTACAGCACCCTGCATCATGCCCTGCTGGGCAGAGCAGTGCAGTTCCTGGCCCTTACGACTGAGGCCAGCTTCCCCATGTAGTAGCGGCGCGCGCGTCTCTGTGAGGGTGAGATCAATGGCGACCCGGCCATCTTCTGTATCGGTAGCGGCCAGGACGCGCATCTGCGCCGGCCCGACCTCTTGCACGCGCCAGTCGTCGAGCCACACTTCGTAGCGAGGATCAGCGGTTGCGCCGGCCATACCCCCGGCCCCCCGACTGAAACGGTCGAAGCTCAGATGCTGTCGGTCCGGCGCACTGGTGACAGCGAAGTGGGCCATATAAAGCTGATGAGTGGCGAAAGCAGACGGACGTTCGTGGCTCTCACCCGCTGCCAGAGCACTGCGGAAAAACGTAAGCTGAAAGCCGTACGCGCCGCCATCATCGCCGGTCAGGTTGCCGGTATAGTACCACCATTCGGTGGCGTAGTCGTTGTGCGCCCCGTGATCTCGTGGAAACTGAAAGGCCAACGGTTCCGTCGCCCTAGCGAAGGAATCATCCAATGTGCGGTTGAGGACGTCCACGACATCAGCCGAGGCCAGCGAAGGTTGGGCGGAGGTACAAGCGGAGCAGAGGAGTAGGGGTATGAGGAGACGCAGCATCTCTTACACGTTCTCCAATGCCTGCTCAAAATCGGCCAACAGATCCTCCGTATCTTCAATGCCCACGCTCAAGCGTACTAGCTCGTCGGAGATGCCTAGGCCCAAGCGCACTTCCGGGTCCGTATCATAGTAGCTGACAAGAGCCGGCTGCTCAATCAGACTTTCGACACCGCCCAGGCTGGGCCCGATGCGAGGAATCCGGCAGGCATCAATGAAACGGCTCGTGGCCGGGCCGTCCCCTTCCACTTCAAAACTAATCACCCCGCCAAATCCTGTCATTGTACGGGCCGCTACTGCATAATCCGGATGACTTTCCAAACCCGGATACCAAACTCGACGGATCTTCGGGTGGCTCTCTAGGAAACGGGCCAAATGCAACCCACTCTCGTTATGCTGCCGCATGCGTAGGCCTAATGTCTTCAGGCCCCGTAGGATCAGATAGGCGCAATGGGGGTCGAGGACCGCGCCGAGAACTGCTTGGGACTGGCGCAGAGCTGTCGTGAGCGCATAAGCCCCCGTAACACAGCCGGCCAGCAGGTCATTATGGCCGGCCAAATATTTCGTTACACTATGGACTACCAGATCCACCCCATATACCAGAGGACAGGCATTAAAGGGCGTAGCAAATGTAGTATCAACGATAGTGCGTACATTGTGGCGTCTGGCGACCTCAACCAAGCGGGGATAGTCCAAGCAGCGCAGGAAGGGATTCGTGGGCGATTCGGAGAAGATCAGCTTTGTGTTGGGCTGAATCGCCCTTTCCAGGGCCGCATAATCCCCCGGCGCAACCGTGGTACAGGTCACGCCAAAACGCGTGAGGAATGTATGGCAGAAGCCCCGGGTACGGCGATAGCAATCAGCCGTGATCACGAAATGATCGCCTTGGCTGAGCAAAATAAGGAGCGTAGTCGTGATGGCCGCCATCCCACTGGAAAGAACCAGCGCGTCCTCCGCGCGGTCAAGCGCGGCCAATTTCGCCTCGGCCGCACGCACAGTCGGGTTGCCATAGCGTCCGTACTCCTCCCGTTGCGGCACCTCCCAAAACATGTGTTCGTCCATATAGGCAAGCAGGTGGGCAGTATCCTGGAATGTATAGGTACTCGTCTGGACGATGGGCACTGTCAAGCTGTCGTGGGAGCGAAAACGTTCCTCCCCTGCATGGACAGCTTGAGTCGCCAGCGAGGGTTTGCTTGCTACGGCCCCCCGATCAATCGAACAGTCCGATACTCCCGTACCGGAGGTTTGAACTTTGGTTGTGTTAGAAACGGTCATCGTTTCTCCTTTGAGCTGAACCAACTGCAGTGATGCTTCACTGGTGTTGAGCAGTTGACTGACAAAAAAGACCCTCTTCTGTCTAGGCACCGGAAGAGGGTCTTTGACTTCAAGATCTCATCTTTCGGTGCATCCACACCGCCGGAATTGGCACCTGTCGCGCTGTACATGTCTACTACAGCACCGGTTGCCGAGGCTTCAATGGGCCGACCCCTCCACCTCTCTTGATAAGAGTCTACGGCAATTCAGTTGTTATACGCGTCTAGCATATCCTAGCAAATGAGCTATTGTCAAACTACAGAGTTGTGTACGCATACATTAGCCGCTCACCTCTACAATCGACAATTTGCCCGAAAAAACCTTTATAAATTGAGTGCAAAATGAAAGGTTGTGTTTTTTCAGATGTATGGTACAATGCTTTACTACATAGAAATGTACGATATCCTATCGTATCTGGGCATTTGATTTGCACTCTTTGCTTGCATCAGGAGAACGTTTATGGCAGACACAAATCACCTTTATACATCAGAAAACACAGCGGGATCAACCCGAAATGGCCATGTCCCCTATCCGGGGATACCCACAACCACTGATGGGGCCGGCTCAGTCGTCTGGGTCGAAACCCACATCACACAAGCTGCGTGCGCCTATCCCATCACATCCTCCACAACAATGGGCGGGGGCTATGGTGCTGCTGTGGCTCATGGGGCCAAAAACCTATGGGGGGACGAACTGAAATTTCTGGAGCCGGAGTCCGAACACAGCGCGGCGGCCGCCTGTGAAGGATTTGCCGTGGCCGGTGGCCGGGTCAGCAACTACACCTCCGGCCAGGGCCTCATCCTCATGCACGAAGTCCTGTACACCATATCCGGGAAACGCTTGCCTGTCGTCTTTCACATCGGTGCCCGTGCCCTCACAAGCCATAGCCTCAATGTCCATGCCGGCCACGATGACGTCATGTCCGTATCTGACTCCGGTTGGGGCATCCTTTTTGGCCGCACCGCTCAAGAGACCGGCGACCTGGCTCTCATCGCCCGGCGTGCCGCCGAAGATAGCCGCACTCCCTTCTTCAACGTCCAAGATGGCTTCCTCACCACCCACACCGTTGAAGATGTCCTTCTGTGCGAGCCGGAGATGATGAAAGAATACATCGGCCCTCCCGAAACCAAGCTGACCAACCTCTTCAACCCCTACAACCCGGTCATGACCGGCGTAGTCCAGAACCAGGACAGCTACATGAAGGGCAAGATCGCCCAACGGGAGTACTATTCAAAGGTGGCGGATGTCGTGCAGTATTCCATGGATGAATTCTACCGCCTCACTGGTCGTCGCTACCACATGCTTGACACCTACCGCATGGAAGATGCTGAATACGCCATAGTGGGCATGGGCTGTATGATCGAGACAGCCAAAGCCACCGTTGATACCATCCGTCGCGAGGAGGGCATCAAACTCGGCGTCGTCCATATCACCTGCTATCGGCCTTTCCCCAGCCGCCAGATTGTCGAGACACTCAAACATCTCAAGGGGTTTACAGTACTTGAACGCATGGACGATGCGATTGCCCCCAACAATCCGCTGACAAACGACGTCAAAGCCGCCTTTGCCGATGCCTACACCGGCAGCCCCGGCTTCCCGGCCATTGACGACATCCCTACTATCTACAGCGGTTCGGCCGGCCTAGGCAGCCGTGACGTCCGCCCCGGCCATTTCATCTCCATCGCTCGCAACATGGTGGAAGACGGCCCCCGCTTCTTTGTGGTCGGTATCAAACATGATCTGGCCCTACCTATGAACGGCGACCCGGACGTGCGGCCAAAGGGGGCCTTTTCCATGCGCGGCCACTCCGTCGGTGGCTTTGGCTCCGTCACAACCAACAAAGTCATCGCCACAATCGCCGGCGACATCTTCGGCAAAAAGGTACAGGCCTATCCCAAATACGGCTCCGAGAAAAAAGGGCTGCCCACCACATACTACCTGACCGTTGCCGACGAACCGATCCTCACCCACTGCGAACTCAATAACGTCGAGTTCGTGCCTATGAACGATATCAACGCCTTCGTCACCAGCAACCCTCTCGCCGGTATCCAAAACAACGGCACTCTCTTTGTCCAGACCAACAAAACCACGCCAGAAGCCGTGTGGGCCAATGTTCCGCCCAAGGCCAAAGCTGTCATTCGGGAAAAGAACTTGCGAGTCGTCGCCGCCGACGGTGCCAAAATCTCCCGGGAAGAAGCGCCCGTGGCCGACTTAGAAGTGCGGATGCAGGGGATTGTATTATTGGGTATCTTCCTCAAGGTGACACCCTTTGCCAAAAATGCCAACCTAGACGATGCTGACGTCATGGAGCGTTCGGAAAAGGCTCTACATAAATACTTCGGCAAACGCGGCGCAGCCGTCGTACAGGCCAACATGCGTTGTGTGCGGCGAGGCTATGAGGAAGCATTCGAGATTCCGCCAGAGATCATCGCGCAGGATATTCACTCGCCCATGTTCGTTCCGGGCGCAGAAATTACCCTATTTGCCTAAAACCCGTGGAGAGCAAGTGCTCTCCATGACAGTTCAGAAAGGAGACAGCTCCTATGGGTGTTATCGTTGATACATTTGACATTCGTACCCTGACAAAGACAGAGCACGAGAACCAAGAAATTCCAAATACGAATGGCCATGGCAATCGCTACGAGGCCTCCATCGTTGATGCCAACGATTTTTTCGAGCGGGTCATCCAAGAATACAATGAGGGGTCTGGGCCTGATTCCCTAGAAGCCGACGTGGGGGTTGCCCGTTCCATCATCCCGGCCGGTACCGGGATTTATCGGGATTTCAGCTACATTGCCCCGGAGATCCCCGAATACATTGAAGAAAATTGCACCGGCTGCATGTCATGTGTCACCCAGTGCCCGGATACGGCCATCTTGGGCAAGGTGGTGACGGACGATGAGCTGGAAATCGCCTTGAATGCGGTAGAGGACGGCGCGGAACGGAACTTCATGTCCCTGCAGTTCTCCGAAACCAACAAATTCTACAAAGTGCCGAAACGCCGGGGCAAGATCCCAGGGAAGTTCGGCATCTTCATCGACCCCACCAAATGCAAGGGTTGCGCTGAATGTGTTGAGGCCTGTGATGATCTGGGCTACCATGCCCTGAAAATGATCGAAAAAGAGGACACCACTGTTCCCATCTACCAGAAGAGCATCGACTTCTTCCGCAAGCTGCCTCCCACACCCCAGGAGTTCATCAACGAACGGGTGGCGGTAGATATGATGCTGGCGGAGCAGAGTATGCTGTATGTAGGCGGGGCCGGCTCCTGTGCCGGCTGTGGTGAAACCACTGCCATTCGTATGTGGTTGGCAGCCTTGGGCTACAAGTACGGGGCCGAGAATATTGGTATCGCGGCCAGCACCGGTTGTAACACTGTCTATGGCAGCACCTATCCATATAACCCGTACATCGTACCCTGGAGCAACTCCCTTTTCGAGAACGGCCCCACATTCGCCATGGGCATTCGTATGCGTTGGGACCAGCTAGGCTGGCAGGATAAACAGCTCTGGGTCATGGGTGGGGACGGCGCAATGCTTGACATCGGCTTTCAGGCCCTCAGCCGTATGCTGGCCAGTGGCATGAACATCAAAGTACTGGTGCTTGATACCCAAGTCTACTCCAACACCGGCGGTCAGACCAGCACCGCCTCCTTCACAGGGCAGGATTCGAAGATGTACTCCCATGGCTCGGTTCATCCCGGCAAGGAGGAAACCCGTAAAGAGTTAGGGCGCATCGCCATGATGCATCCAAATACCTTTGTGGCCCAGACAGTGGCATCAGTTCCCAACCACTTCTACAAGTCGATCTTGGATGCGGCTGAGTTTGAGGGGCCGGCGGTCGTCAATGTCTTTACCACCTGCCAGCCGGAGCACGGCGTAGCGGACAACATGGCCCGCCATCAGGCTAAGTTGGCCGTAGACAGCCGCGCATTCCCACTCTTTATCTACGACCCACGCAAGGGCGATACGATCCGCGAGCGCCTGAGTCTACAGGGCAATCCGGCTGTGAAAGAAGACTGGTACACTATCAAAAAGACCGGCGAGACCATCGACTTTATCACCTTTGCCCGCACAGAAGGTCGTTTCAGCAAACAGTTCGACAAAGAGGGCAATCCATCACAGGTACTCCTAGCCGCCCAGGCAGACCGACTTGCCAATTGGCATCTGATGCAGGAGATGGCTGGTTTGCGCTAACTGCAGTTCTCATGGTTCGTTATTTGTGTAGTATATTGCAGTTTCGCTTCCGTGCGACGGGGTGCAGCAACGCACCCCGTTTTTGATCAGAATGTATCGGAGGGAATCTCTCAAGAGCGTATCCAATCGCTTACTCCAATGCAAACAAGGCTTTACTGAACATTGATGACAGGATCTGATCGGAAATCAAGGCCATCGGCCTCCATCACACCCCATGTCCTGCCCTCGGATTCAGCAATGACGCTGGAAGTAGCACCCTTGCCCACGGGCCAACTCCTCGATATGTATCGGGTCATGCTGCTGATCCGGCTGATTGAAGAGTCGTTGCTGGCAGCAGCAGAGGAAGGGAAGATCGGGGGGGCTATGCACACGGCCATCGGCCATGAGGCCAATGCGGTCGGCACGGCTTTCGCTCTGCGCCCGGACGATTACATCACCTGTACCTATCGCGGCCATCATCATGGCCTAGCACAGGGGATGGATCCGGGCCGAGCCGTTGCCGAAGTCTTGGGCCGGCGAGATGGCTTCGCCAAAGGGAAGGGCGGGTCAATGCACTTTGTCTCCCCACAACATGGCCTGATGGGGGCCAATGGCATCGTCGGCGCGCAGGTCCCACACGCGGCCGGGCTGGCCCTGGCAAGTTGGCTGCGGGGTGAGGAGCGGGTAGCGATTACCTTCTTCGGCGACGGTGCCCTCTATCAAGGCGTGATGCACGAAACATTCAACATCGCCGCCAAGTGGAAACTACCACTGATCTTCTACTGTGAGAACAACCGCTATTCGGAGATGACACCCATCTGGCGTACATCCTCTATTGAAGATATCTATCTGTTCCCTCGTTCCTACGGGATGGACTCTCTGCAGATCGACGGCAACGATGTGGAAGTGGTCTATGCGGCCGTCAGCCAAGCAGCTACCCGGGCCAGGGCCGGTGGCGGGCCGACCTTCATTGAAGGCATCACCTACCGATTGGCCGGACACATGGCCGGCGACCTAGAGACGTATCGCCCGCAGGCGGAGATTGAAAAACAGCAGGTCTATGAACCCTTGGCGGTCCTACACAAAAAACTGCGAGACCGGGGGGTAGATGAGACGCAGATTGCAGCCATCCACGAGGAAATTGAGGAAAAAGTGGATGAAGCAGTTGCTTTCGCGGAAAACAGCCCTTGGCCGCAGCCCGCTGAAGCCTATCTGGATGTGTACTGTAGTGGCGAGTGAATCGTGATTGGTGGCGAACTGGGATTAGGACGCTCTATGCGAAGAACAACATACATCCAAGTGATCAACGAAGCCCTGCGCGAGGAGATGCGCCGGGACGAAACTGTCTTTCTCATCGGGGAGGATGTGGGCCATTACGGCGGTCTGTTCCGAGTGACCCGAAATCTGCTTGATGAGTTCGGCGAAAAACGAGTGCTGGACACGCCCATCAGCGAGCAGGCATTCATGGGCATGGCCCTCGGCGCGGCCACGGCTGGGATGCGTCCGGTCGTTGAACTGATGTATATGGACTTTACCTTTGTGGCCGCGGACCAGATCTTCAACCAGATCGCCAAATATTCCTACATGACCGGCGGCCTGCTGAATGTGCCCCTGGTGATCCGCGGGCAACAGGGCGGCGGCAAACACTACGGCTCCCAGCACAGCCAATCCATGGAGAGCCTCTACGCGCATTTCCCCGGCATCAAAGTTGTGGTCCCCGCCACACCCTACGATGCCAAAGGCCTGCTCAAGGCAGCCATTCGCGATGACAACCCTGTCGTCTTTCTCGAACATAAAATGCTCTACTTCACCCGTGGAGAGGCCCCTGGGCCGGACGAGGAATACCTGATCCCCATCGGCAAGGCGGACGTGAAGCGTAAAGGAGCTGACCTGACGATTGCCACCTTCAGCTACTGTCTACTACAGGCTCTACAAGCTGCGGAGGAGCTACAGGAAGAATACGACATTGACTGTGAAGTTGTGGATCTGCGTACCATTGAACCCCTGGATACAGAAACCATCTGGGAATCAGTCGCCAAGACAGGACGACTGTTGGCGGTCCATGAATCCTACGCGATGTGCGGCATTGGGGCCGAACTGGTGGCCAGAGCCTACGAGGAAGTGCCTCACCTGCTCCGTGTACCTGCCCGCCGTATCGGGATGGCCCCCGTGTCTATCCCCGTCTCTCGGACGCTGGAGGAGGAAGTTCTGCCGTGGAAGAAAGAGATCATCGCCACTGTTCTAAAAATCAGTGGCGCATGAAGAGGCCTTAGGAGTTACACCATGGCAACAGAAGTCACTCTGCCGGAGATGGGCGAGGGTGTCGAAGATGTAACAATCAGCCGCTGGCTTGTGCGCGAAGGGGATGTCGTCAAGGCTGGCGATCCCTTGTTGGCGGTCGCTACTGATAAGGTTGATACGGAGATACCCACACCCGTAGCTGGCACTGTTCTTACGGTCAACTTCAGCGAAGGAGAGATCATCGATCTGAACACTGTCATTGTGGTCATCGGTGATCAGGAAGAAGCGGGACACAGCGACAGCCCAACGGCTGTGCCGAATGAAATACCCATGCCCAGTGAACCCCAAACACCAGGACCATTCCCGGGCCCTGACAGGCCAACGGCCATTGCAGTGAAAGCTACGCCGGTCGCTCGCCGCATGGCCGCGCAGGAGGGGATTCCGCTGGCAGCCATTGCCAACCGCAGCACTGGACAGATCACAAAAAGCGATGTAGAAGCATTTTTGCAGGATAAGGCGGATGTGGGGACCGCTCCTCCGTTCGAGGATGTGGTCCCTTTGGAAGTGCGCCGCCTAGCTGCAGCATACGACATTGACCTGCGGGCTGTGGCCGGGGACGCCCCCTTGAGCACCCTTACCCGACACGATCTACGCAAATACGCGGCCGAACAAAAGGGACTGGCACATCTGGCCCCTGGGCCACAGTATCCCCTCGCATCAACAGTGACCCATGAGGCGCAGGTACAGGCTACTGAGCACAGGCCAGCGGCCCCTGCAGTTAGCCCGCAGGCCGACGAATTGATTCCCCACAGTCGCATGCGACAGATCATCGCTAGGAATATGGTGCAAAGTGCCTTTACTGCGCCTCATGTCACGACGGTTCATGGCGTGGATATGACCGCTGTTACCAGCCACTATCAGGCCCATAAAGGTGCGTTCGCCAAAGAAGGCGTGCGTCTGACACTCACTGCCTACATTGTGGTAGCCGTGGTGGCAGGCTTGAAAGCTGTCCCCGCTGCCAATGCAGAATGGCGCGAAGAGGGGCTGCTGCTCACTCATGCCTATCACATCGGCATGGCGGTGGCCCTACCAGCCGACGCCACAGGGGTGGGCGGGCTGATCGTGCCCGTCATCCGCAATGCCGGCGATCTCAACCTGATGGGGATTGCCCGACAGGTGGCCGATCTGTCAAGGCGGGCCAGGGAAAATGCGCTGACGCCGGCGGACATGCAGGGCGGTACTTTTACCTTGACCAATTACGGTACATCCGGCAGCCTCTTCCAGACGCCGGTGATCGTCCAGCCCCAAGTGGCGATTCTCGGCACCGGCGCGATTGAAAAGCGGCCGGTGGTCGTCAGCCATGGCAAACCGTACGAAGCTCGCGTAGACGACTATTTGGCCTTTCATCCCATGATGGATCTCGCGCTCAGCTACGACCACCGGGTGCTAGATGGGGCCAGTGCCGATGCCTTCTGTGTCGCCGTAAAGCAAACTCTTGAACAGTGGACCGAATCAACCTCGGCCTGAGTTAAGGAGATAAAAGGTCTAGATCGATCCACAAAGGACTCCGTCCTACAATAATGGTCAATATCTGATGACGCCCGTCCTCAACCCTTATCCCGCTTACAAGCCATCCGGCATTGAATGGCTCGGCCATATCCCCGCGCATTGGGCGGTGCTACGTATACGAAATGTCGTTGATATGCGGGTAAGCAACGTTGACAAGCACACCAAAGAAGGCGAATTACCCGTCCGACTCTGTAACTATGTCGATGTCTACAAGAATGACAGAATTACTGAGCACCTGTCTTTCATGCGGGCCACCGCGACAGAGAAAGAGATCGAGCGTTTCCGGCTAGAACCCGGCGATGTTCTGATTACCAAAGACTCTGAATCATGGAACGAAATCGGCATCCCTGCGCTGGTCGAATACACTGCAGATGATCTTATCTGCGGCTATCACCTAGCATTGCTGCGGCCTCAGAAGGCGTCCCTAGATGGGGGCTATCTCCACTATGCGTTACAGAGTCCTGCCGTTGCGTATCAGTTCCATGTTGCCGCGAACGGTGTGATACGTTACGGCCTGTCTCTCAATGCGATCAAGTCTGTGCGTTTGCCGATACCACCCCTCGCCGAACAGGGGGCTATCGCCCACTATCTTGGTTATGTGGAGCGGCGCATCCGGCGTTACATTGACGCCAAACAGAAGCTAGTCGGCCTGCTGGAGGAGCTGAAGCAAGCCACCATCTACGAGGCGGTTACACGTGGCCTTGATCCTGATGTTCCTCTCAAGCCATCCGGCGTTGAGTGGCTCGGCCATATCCCCGCGCATTGGGGTAAAGCCAGGGTCAAGTACCTTTGCCGATTCAAGTATGGAGACTCTTTACCAGCAAATGCCCGGATCAAAGGCGATATTCCAGTATTTGGATCCAATGGACCGATTGGAACACATAACTCGGCTAATACTCTTTCACCTGTCATTCTCATCGGGCGTAAAGGTTCGTTTGGAAAAGTGAATTTTTCGGACCGTCCATGTTTTGCCATAGACACCACTTTCTATGTTGATCAACACAGTGCAAAAGCTGATATTCGTTGGTTGTACTATTCGCTGTACCTTCTAAGGCTTGATGGATTCTCGCAAGATTCAGCGATACCAGGCTTAAATCGTGAATTTGCCCACAATCAATATCTTCCTAAGCTACCCCTCCCCGAACAAGAAGCCATCGCCGAATATCTGGACAAGGAGACCACCAACATTGACACTGCCCTCAACAACACCCGCCGCGAGATCGAACTGCTGCAAGAATATCGCACAGTGCTGATCGCCGATGTAGTCAGCGGCAAGGTGGATGTGCGCGATGTGGCGGCCAATCTGCCAGACGATGCCGATGTCATGGCAGACGACAGCGACGCTATCTCTGAGGAGGTCCAAAAATGACTGCTGATTATCCTGATCGTTTCCGCGCTCTTGTGGATGAGCTATGCCGGCTGCCCGGAGAGACCGAATGGGTTGAATTCAAGGCGAATTATCAATCTCCTCATGCCATCGGCGAGTACATCTCTGCCCTGGCGAACGCAGCCTGTTGGAAGGCTAAACCGAGGGGATATCTTGTATTTGGCATCAACGACGAGACGCATGAGGTTGTCGGGACGTCCTTCGACATGATGGAGTAAAGAACCTCAAGCTAAAAGCGAAGGCGGGAAGATCATCGCAATATATGAATAGAGCTAGTACAATATTACGCCCTGACTTTAACTACTGTTAGCCTTTGTAAATCTGCGGCAAATACCCACTTGTTAGAAAAGAATTTAGTAAAGGATTCAGTAAAGAATCTAGTAAAGAAAAGGGAATTAGAAAACAATTTAGTAAAGAATTCAGCAAAAAGAATCTAACAAAGGAATAGAATTTAACAAAGAAACTTAACATAGAAATCTAACAAAGGAACAGAATTTAACAAAGCAATTTAACATAGAATCTAGTAAAGGAAAGGGAAACTAGAAAACAATTTAGTAAAGAATTCAGCAAAAAAACCTAACAAAGGAATAGAATTTAACAAAAAAACTTAACATAAAATCTAACAAAGGAACAGAATTTAACAAAGCAATTTAACATAGAATCTAGTAAAGGAAAGGGAAACTAGAAAACAATTTAGTAAAGAATTCAGCAAAAAAACTTAACAAAGGAACAGAATTTAACAAAGAAACGTAATCAGAATTTTCAAGAAGTAATGATTCACGGGATTTACTGCTGATTGCGGTTATGCTCACGAGCCAGCGATGTTACGCCTGACGGCCTAGCAGTTTAGCGGCCAGAGACAGCAGCAGGGAACTATCTGTCTGGGGGCTGTCAGCTAGAGCACTCAATCCGTCCTCATGGAAACGAGAAAGCTTGGCTTCCGACCAGGCCCTAGCCCCAGCCTCTTCTAGCAGATCCATCACTTGGGGTAGCTCCTCCGCTGCTATGCGGTTGTGCCAGAGGGCCTGCAGACGGCCGGCCACGGTCGGATGTTCCAGGCCGTAAAGCAATGGCAGACTCTTTTTACGACGCAGGATATCATTGCCCGCTGCCTTTCCTGTCTTGGCCGGATCGCCCCAAATGCCCAAAATATCATCCTGTATCTGAAAGGCTAGGCCGATATTGTGCCCAAATCTGTGCAGGGCCTCCTGCTGCCGCTCATCGGCCCCGCCAAAGAGCGTGCCTATGGCAATGGAGCCGGCCATGAGCGCGGCTGTCTTGCCTTCGATCATCCGTAGATACTCCTCAACGGTCACGTTCTCCTGCTCTTCAAAACGTAGGTCCAGATGCTGGCCTTCTGTCAGGGCAATACAGGTCTCAGTGAAGCGGTGGAGAGCTGCCAGGACACAGGCATCCGATGCGCCCCGGGCTGTTGCACGCTGCAGAGCCACAAATGACAGAGCGAACATCCCATCACCCACGTTGATGGCCTGGGGCACACCCCACAGGGCCCACACTGTCGGCCGGTGGCGTCGAGTTTCGTCGTCATCTTCGATATCGTCGTGGATCAAAGAGAAATTATGCAGAATCTCAAGCGCGGCCGCGGCCGGAATCGCTTCCCACGGATTTCCCCCGACCGCCTCACATGCCATCAGACACAGCAGCGGCCGCAGATACTTACCGCTGGAGAACCTACCCTGTTGCAATGCTTCGTCCGCCCAGCCCAAATGGTAATACATCATGCCGTAATGCGGGGCCAACAGCGGATGGCGCGTCGCGAGAACCGCACGCATTTCATCCTCAATACGCGGTAGCCAGAGACGAGCAAATTCAACTGTAGTAGCCTGTGAACCCCAACGGGGCCTAAGTCGAGAAGAGTAAGACCTGCTGCCCTCTCTCCGATCCCTGGCCACTGCAGTCGGCAACAGGTCGCCTGTGCTGAGTAAGATGCCTGGCCGTCGCAGGGCTTCAATATTGGGTGCGCCACTGGCAAACATGGCAATGCGTAGTTCATCTATCAAAAAGTCCATCTCCTCCATCACGGCCTCTGTTGATTCAACCCCTCGTTTCAGGAACGGGGACGCCAGCCCCACTAAGTCTGCGCCTAGGGCAACCGCTTTGGCCACATCTTGGCCGCTACGCATACCGCCGCTGGCGAAGATCGGCAGGTCCGGCGTGCCGGCGACCTCTCGCACGGCTTGGACGTATGCCAAGCTGGTGGCTGTGGGGATGCCCCACTCGCGAAAGGTAGCAGCCAGCCGGCACTGGCGTTCATTGGCTGCCCGGTGTTTTTCCACTTCACTCCAGGAAGTACCGCCGGCCCCAGCCACATCAATGGCACTGATGCCCACGTCAATTAACTGCCGTGCCACCTCTTTACTGATCCCCCAGCCTACTTCCTTGGCAATGACCGGTACTTCGAGCTGGGTACAAATTTCTTCGATCTTTGCCAGCAGCCCACTCCAGCGAGAATCCCCTTGCGGCTGTAGCACCTCCTGCAAGGGGTTCAAGTGCAAAATCAGCGCATCGGCCTCCACCATTGCCACCGCCCGCCGACACTGATCCACTGTGTAGCCATAGTTGAGCTGTACAGCACCCAAATTGGCGAATAGCAGGACATCGGGCGCGTATGGGCGCACAACGAACGACGCTGCCATGTCCGGCTCCTCCAGCGCAGCCCGCTGGCTCCCGACCCCCATAGCCAGCCCCTTTGCCTGTACAGCCTCCGCCAAGCGGCGATTCAAAAGCTCCGCCCGCTCTGTGCCACCGGTCATGGAACTAACCAGAATCGGCGCGTAGAGCCGCTTGCCAAAAAGGACAATGCTCATGTCCACCGTAGCCAAGTCCATATCCGGCAGAGCCTGATGAACAAAATGGTAGTGCTCGAATCCAGTCGTTCGCTGCTGGAAAGAGACATCCTCTTCCAGATTGATGCGAATGTGGTCGTCTTTGCGGCCGGCGTGGGACAAACGATGCCTCTCTTTCAGACACAATTTTTCGTACATCGTAACTTTACCTTGATTCTAGTGTTTTATGAACAGGAATGCAAAACAGAGTCGCATTGGTTCAAACACCACAGTTTCAAGCAATTTCATACTGAAAACTAGAAACAGAGTTCTGACAAAGGGGACAAACATGGCAACAACATTCGACCGAGTTCGGGATATCATCGTCGATCAATTAGACGTAGATCCTAACGCAGTGACGGAAAGTGCCAAATTCAAGGAGGATCTGGACGCGGACAGCCTCGATCTCGTTGAGTTGATTATGGCATTTGAAGAGGAGTTCGGGGGCGAAATCAGCGACGAACAGGCCCAGGAGATTGAAACCGTCGGCGACGTTGTAACACATCTTGAGGCACAGGCGGCCTGAAACGCATAGTCATACAAATGTACAAGATGGGCAGGAAGAAGTAGGAGTATCCTGATTCTCAGGTTGTGTACGCCGAAACTGTCCGCCCTGCGTCTTCTGTTCTGGCGTAGATATGCGAGTTGCGCGCAACTCGCATTTTTTATGATCAGTATATCCATTCCCTTTGGTATTGGGAAGTACGCTGGCTATCATGCGGAGGACCTTATGGATCTTTGCGGCGTGGGCGCACCGACTCTACTCATCAACGCTGGAGGCGAGAGCCGTCGCATGGGTACAGCCAAAGCTCTGCTTCCCGTACCGCCGCGCGGGATCTCGCTCATTCGGCACATAGCTGAACGACTCCTTCCACTGGGCGCACGGCTCATCGTCATCGCCAATGATGCTGCGATATGCGCGGCCCTGGCCGATATCGAACCACCTTGCCAAGCCCGACAGAAAGAGCGCAGGGCTGTACAGCTAAGCGTGGACTGCCTGCCCGACGACGAACCGGGATGCGGCCCCCTAGGCGGGTTGGCGACCGGTCTGCGCCGCGTTGACGGTTGGACATTGACCGTGGCCGGGGATATGCCATTTCTATCTCCTGCAGTCTGTGAGCATCTGATCACATTGGCCGCTAGGGAATGGGATGCGGTTGTGCCACTCATTGACGGCCATCCCCAACCGCTACATGCCCTCTATCACCAACGCTGCCTGCCCGCTGTAGAACAGGCCCTGGCGGCCGGACTACGTCGCATGGATAGTTTCTGGCCGCATGTGCGGCTGCGCCAAATACCCGCCAAAGCATTGCGCCCCTTTGACCCGGATCTGCGCTCATTTGTCAATGTCAATACAGGGGCCGAATGGGAACAGGCTCTTGAATGGCTTTCGCAAGCCTGCCCATCAAATGATACAATAAAGGCATTATGACGAAACATCGCAAACGCGCAGTTCATCAGAAAAATATCTCTCGCAACGGCCACCCGTTACCGACCGAAGAAGGAACAATCGTCAAAAACTGGGGCGGACGCATCCCCATCGCGCTGACGTTCCCCAACAGCTATTACGTGGGGATGAGCAGCTTAGCATTTCAACTACTCTACCGTTGGTTGAATGACGAAGCGGATGTGGTGTGCGAGCGCATCTTCTGGCAGAAGGGCGCGTCAATGGCCGGCGGGCCACTGCTTTCCCTGGAAAACGGACGCCCAGCCGATGAATTCGACATCTGGGCATTTACCATCTCCTGGGAAATGGACTACTTCAATGTGGTGGAAATGCTGCGCCAGGCCGGTATCCCCCTTCTGGCCGCAGACCGCCGCGACAGCAGCCGCTGGGATGGCTCCCCCTGGCCTCTGCTCATTGCCGGCGGCCCCGGCATCACCATGAACCCAGAGCCTATGGCCCCCTTCTTCGATGTCATACTCATCGGCGAAGGCGAAGAGGCGGTACCCCAGTTCCTAGACTTCTGCCGTGACGGGCTATACGAAGACCGCGAGGCCATGTTACAAACCCTGAACCAACAGCCCGGCTTCTACATCCCCCATCTGCGCCCCTCAAACCGCAATCATATCGACTTCCGTCCGGTGGAACGTCTATGGATACGGGAACTGTATAACCACCCCACCCACTCGGTTCTGTACACGCCGGACACAGAATTCAGCGGCATGCATCTGATGGAGATCGCGCGAGGCTGTGGCCGGGGCTGCCGTTTCTGTCTAGCTGGGTACGTCTACCGCCCGCCTCGGGAGCAGCCCTTGGAAACGCTGCTAGGCTGGGCAGATGCGGCCATGAACCAGGGCCACAACCGCATCGGGCTCGTCAGTGCCGCCGTAAGCGACCACACACAGATCGACGAGCTGGCAACGGAACTCCAGCGTATGGGCGCGTCCATCAGTGCCAGTTCTATGCGTATGGACCCGATCAGTGTACCGCTGATTCGGGCCATGGCCGCCAGCGGCAGCCAGACCCTGACCGTTGCTCCAGAAGCAGGTAGCGAACGCCTACGCACTGTCATCAACAAAACCCAAACCGAAGACCAAATGATGAGGGCGATCCGGCTGGCCAATGAGTTGAACTTCCCCCAGCTCAAACTGTACTTCATGACGGGCCATCCTACCGAAACCGACGATGACATTCAGGAGCTGATCGACTTTACACGCAAAGCCCGGCAACTTTTCAAGCGCCGCCTAGCGATTAACGCTACACCGTTCGTACCAAAGGCCCATACGCCCTTCCAATGGGAAGCCATGACCCCGCCAAGGGAGATCAAACGCCGCCAGCGGCTCATCAACAAAGCCCTGGCCCGCCACGGAGTGGACGTGCGCGCAGATTCACCTGACTGGGCAGAGGTGCAGGCAGTACTCAGCCGGGGCGACCGGGCCCTGGCCCACGTCCTTTTGGCGATCCCGTCAGGCCAGTTGAACGTCCGCACATTCTTCCGCACCATGGAAGAACTCGGTCTGGAGAAAGAACACTACGTCGGGCACTGGGACGTAGGCTATCCCCTACCTTGGGATATCGTCCAGAGTGGTGTAAGTGAAAATTACTTTCACTACGAACTGCGACTCGCCAGCCAGAACCGCACGGGCCTCTCCTGCCCGCCGGACAGTGCCGGCTGCCTCACCTGTCAGGCCTGTGATGACGCTTGGGCCTTCCGCTACGGCTCCAACCGCCCGGTCCCCACAACCAAAGGCGGTGCCTGGCGTGCCCAAGATTGGCTACCCTGGACGAAACTGAAGGCCCAACAGCACACATCCTCTCTCGCCACTCCTACGACGACAGAACGATGACCGTAAAAGATCACAGCGGGTTTAATCTGCAACGTTTGCCGCCTACATTGCAGGCGCAGCTCAAACCCCTCTACGACCCACAGAATGCAGACTGTTCCTATCTGGAAATCGACCAGATTCATCAAGGCGATGCGCTCGAACTGTTGCCCCACATCAAACCCAACAGCATCGCCTTGAGTGTCTGGTCGCCTCCTTACTTTGTGGGCAAAGAATACGAAGCACACTTGGACTTTGAAGGATGGCAAGAGCTGTTAGCCAGTATCATCGCGCATCATTTTCCAATCATCAAACCAGGTGGATTTATCGCCATCAACATTGCTGATATCCTCGTCTTTCGCGATCCGGCAATGCCCCGCATTCAGGCAGAGGTGGTCGGTCGCCAGCGTTCCCCTGTGACATATGAGGATATTTTGCAGGCCATGGCGCATCACCCCGACTATACTCGCTACCAACTTGCAAAACTGTTGGGATGCAGCGAGCAGACAATCGACCGGCGCTTGAATGGCAATAATATTCGTGGCGGCAAATCCGAAGCACAGACACGGGTAAAAATCGTGGGGGGATTGGTCGAGCAATGGGCATTGGAGGCCGGATTCTACCCCTATGATCGGCGCATTTGGGTGAAAGACCCGGCTTGGGAAAACTCGCGTTGGGCCAGTCTTTCCTACCGCTCTGTGGATGAGTTCGAATATTTATATATCTTCTGGAAACCAGGCATTACAAAAATCGACCGCAAACGTCTTACCCCAGCCGAGTGGAAGGAGTGGGGCTCGCGTGGGGTATGGTATTTTCCTTCTGTGCGGATCAATGATGATCACGAGGCTAAATTTCCGCTTGCACTTCCTACCAGAGCGATCCGCTTGCTCACTGATCCCGGTGATGTGGTACTCGACTGCTTTGTGGGCAGCGGGACTACCGCTGTCGCAGCACTTCAAGAAAACCGACACTTCATCGGCGTAGAATTGAACCCGGACTACGTACAATTGGCACGCCAGACGTACGAAACTGACGATGAACCGCATTCCTCACCATAACGGTGTGATAACCTATACCTTTGAGAGCTTCGCCTCGCTGCCGGTCTCAGCCCATGTGAGTACTCGTCACGGCGGTGTTTCGCCCGCACCTTGGCGCAGCCTGAACTTCAGCTACAGCTCGGGTGATGCGCGGGAACGGGTACAAGAAAATTTCGCCCGCTTTTGTACTGCCCTAAACCAGGACCCATCTCAACCTGTGCGTACCCATCAAATCCACAGCACCGGCATAGCCAAGGTCGATTGGGAAGATGCCGGCTGTCGGCAGCCGCAAACCGACGCGCTCATCACCGATGCGGTGGGCCTGCCGCTTTTTCTCGTCTTCGCCGACTGCGTGCCTCTTGTTCTCTATGATCCTGTGCATCACGCGTTGGGGGCTTGCCATGCCGGATGGCGGGGAACGATCAATGGCATGGCCGCAGCAACCCTATGGGCGATGCAGGCAGCCTACAACACAGACCCAGCCCATGTGCGAGTGGGCATCGGTCCCAGCATCGGACCAGAGAGCTATGAAGTGGGCGAAGATGTATGGAAGATGGCTCTTGCCAAACTACCAGCAGCAGATCTCTTTTTCCGCCATTTGAATGGCCCGACAATGCCCATAAGCGCGGATAGCGGGCCCTTCACACCCAATGGTTTGGCCGAGACGGACGGCAGCCATGCCCGCTTCAATGAGAAGGCCAATCCGTACTTCGATCTATGGCAGGCTAACGCCGCCCAACTGGTCTCTGCCGCTGTACGGCCGGCACACATTGAAATCGCAGGTATTGACACCGCGCAAAATACCGACGACTTCTATAGCTACCGCGCGCAACAGGGCGCATGCGGTCTGTTCGGGTTGCTGACATGGCTAGAGCCGAACTGCAGTGGCTAATGGTCGCCTTACAGTTCAGCGTTGTTATCAAGAACTATGATACAATAACCGGTGTACGAAGGAGAAACTGCAATGGTTCGTGATCTTTCAGCGGTGTTATCTGCATGTCCGATAGTTCAACCCGATTTGAGGAACTGTTCAGTTGGCTAGAGATCGACGCCCTGCCCAGCGCGCAGCAGATTCTCGATTCAATGGATATGTTCGCCTGGATGCTGGTTTTGCTCCTGCTCGGGGCGGGAATGCTCGGCCTCTTTCTGACCATAAACACCCGCTACCAGTTCCGCATGATTCAGGAGGCAGAGGCAACACCGGACATGCTGCTAGCGCGGCTCAAGCAGGACCCAACCTATCTGACGCCCATGTCAATTGTCAACCGCCTCGGTGCGGACGTGACGTTGCAGCTTTTAGAGTACGGCGATCAGGTCACTGGATCCCAGTGGCGGTTCAAGTGGAGTGCGGTACGAGAAGAGCTGTTGAAGATCCTCGCGGCCCAGAACGCATTTGGCCCCATTTATGCCCTAGCCCATTACTACCAGTGCGTTGATAACACCGAGCCGGACAGCCTACGCATTCGCCGCACAGCCCTGATCCACAAACTGGGACAGGGCCGCCACCTAGACCCAGGGCCAGATGGAATGCCGGCCCAGTTGCGGCTGGTACGCCATACCGCGGAGCAGATCGGCGAACTAGACTTTGACGGGCCGACCATCTGGCTGGAAAATGCCGAAGAACCGATGCCCACGGAAGGACCGATCATCAAAATGGAGGTCGTGCGTTTCAAAACCGTGGATCAGGCTGAGGTCCGTCTGCTCATCCAGCGGACACCCAGCGTCGGCGGAGGTTTCCTTCTACAACTAGAAAAGCGTCATAAGATGTGGATCGTCACCAATGAGCAGATCGACTGGATCCTATAAAGCAGGTTTCATCGGCTAACCATAGAATCTAGAAAATTTTTCAGACAAAGGCTTTCATCCAATCATCCACATAACGAATGAACGAATTTACCCTGACCCTCACGGACGCGCTAGGCTTTCTGAATGCCCTGGTCTCATCGGTAGTCGTGATTCTGGCCTTCTCGCTTCTGACCTATACACTGACCTACAATTTTCGTCACCCGGTGGCGCGGCGGTTTGCCTTTCTGCTGGGCCTGGTAAGCGTGACGTACGCGTCGGAAGTCGCGCTTACCAGGGTAGTCGGTGCTGACTCGGCAGCCCATTGGCTGCGCTTTGAGTGGTTGGGGATTGCTCTCCTGCCCTGGGCCTACTATACATTTTCCTATTCTGTTCTACGCACCACAAACTATCATACGGACCGTCGCCGGCTGATCAACATCGGGGTCGGCATTCTTTCTACCATTTTGGTTGCGAGTGCGGTGTCGTCGTTAGTTCTAGCACTGCTGCCGACCCAACAGCAACCGGCACTTTTGAGATTTTTCTCAACGCTTCTGGTTGCGTCCGTGGTCCATGTGCCACTCTTCAGCTATCTCCAGCCGGGTCCCTTGTTCTGGCCCTTTACTGGGTTCTTCGCGGGCACTTTCATTCTTTCCTACCTGAACATCTGGAAAGCACGCCAACGCTGCTTGACCGCGGACAGCCGTCAACGGATGACCTATCTGCTGCTGGCGTCCGCGGCCCCTGGCATCGGCACATTTCCCTACCTCATCGCCCTCGGCAAGACTGCGGCCGGGCCAGTTCTACCGGAGCTGATTCTGGGCGTAGCGATCCTCGGCAATATTGCTGTCAGTTCAATGCTGGTGGTCATGAGTTATACGGTGGCTTTTTTCGGGGTCTACACGCCAGACCGGATGGTACGCTACCGCTTGGTCCGTTACTTCACACGTGGCCCCATTGTGGCGATTCTCGTCATTCTGGCGATTCAGACGATCCCGACCGTTGAACTTATCCTTGGTTTGCCGCGCAACATCGTTCTGTTTAGCGTCATCACCGGTGTGATCGTCATCAGCCAGGTGGTTCTTAGTATGACAAAAGCACTGGTAGACCGCTTGATCTACCGGGCAGACCGGGAGGAGATGGCTTGGCTGCGGGAGTTGGACAGACGCCTACTGACAACCACAGATCTGCGCCAGTTTCTCGAAAACCATCTCTCAGGACTATGCGAATTCATGCGCGTCCCCTCAGGCTTTGTGGCAGCAGCCATCGGCACAGAGTTGATTTTGGAAGCAGTAGTCGGGCCAGAGGGAACTCGTCAAGAAATCCTGGAAAGCAAAGACTGGAGCAATGCCCTGAACGAGGCCCTACGCCACAATTTCATTCAGAGTTCGCACGATGCAAAACACAACAATGGGCCCACACCGCACAGTCGCAATGGACAAAACCCCTCGCCGGGACATGACCTATCTCCCCGCCCAGTTAGTGTCCTGTTGCCGACAGTCTATAGCGGATACTGGCTTTGGCCGCTGGTCGAACGGGCAGGAGAGGAGGACAAGGATGTAGTTTTGGGAATGCTAGGCGTACACGCCCGCAGCACCACGCCTACCTTCAACCAAAACGAACAGAGCTTGCTCACCCAACAGATCGAAAACATCGGCATGGCCCTATTAGACCGCAAATTGCAGATGCAAGTGATGGTTGCCCTACGGCGGATTATCCCCGGCATCGACCGCATTCAGCAGATTCGCGGGATTGTGCCCTATACATTGCAGAACACGGAAGTTCCCCCTTCTGAACTGCTAGAACCAAGTCCTATCCACAGCCCGGAATTCGAAAGTTGGGTGAAAGACGCGCTCAGCCATTACTGGGGCGGCCCCAAATTGACCCGCAGCCCGTTGATGCAACTGCGAGTCGTAGAGCGGACCATCAAAGAAGCAGATGGCAATCCAAGCAAGGCCTTGCGGCTTGTGCTGGGCCGGGCCATCGAAAACCTGCGCCCAGACAGCAAGCAGGACCTGAGTACACCCGAGTGGTTATTGTACAATATCCTAGAGATGCGCTTCATTCAAGGCCGCAAAATTCGCGAGATCGCGGGACGTCTGGCGATCAGTGAAAGTGACTTGTACCGCAAACAGCGGGTCGCTATCGGCCAAGTAGCACAGGTATTGACGGATATGGAACAAAGCGATTGGGATGCGCTCTTTTCCGTCCCGGAAAGCGAGACGGACAGTGCTGCGGTGATGAAAAACAGTGGATAGTGGCAAGCAGTTCCTCACCACGATTCATTGCAGGTAAGGATAACGTTATGGCTGCGAACCGTCGTAGACGACAGCAGAAATCTCAGAACTCCGGCCTGCTGGTAGACATTCAAGCAGTTCTGCGGGCCCTGATGCAGAACTTCAGACAAGAAGCCCTCGGTTTAGCCATTTTTCTTGTGGGCGGAGGGCTGGGCTTTACGCTCTTCACATCCGGCCAGGAGTCGTGGGTCGCAGAGCTGGCGGGCTGGCTGGCCTGGCCGCTGGTGGTGAGCCTGCTGGTGATGGGCGTTGTTCTGATGCTAGGGCAACTCGCTGGCTACTGGAATCCAGAGGCGATAGTCGCTATGGAACTGCTATTGCTGTCCCTGGCGATCTTGACATATTATTGCGCTGTCCCCTTATCTGCCATGTGGTGCGGCGCACAAAGTTTGATCGGAAACAGCCAAAGCGTTGTTGATTGGACGATGCCCCCCGCTGCTGTGGGGAGTGGGCTGATGGGTTGGGGCCCCGGCAATGTGCTGCTCAGCCTGTTTGGACGCTTGCCCGCGGCTCTGATCGCTATCCTTTGCGGCCTGACCGGGCTGTATCTGCTGTTCCGCCATACACCTCTGATCTATATGACCCCCTATCTGCGGCTCATTCGCTGGCCCGGCCTGCCATTGCGGCCAGAAAGCCCGCCACAGACATCATCTATTGAAACAGATATACCCTCACCAATACAGCAATACCCCCTACCTCTTGACCCGGCCACCTTATCCGCGCATTCTACGGAGCGGACGCCCCCCCTGCTGCGCTCTGCGGAATCGTCTCCTCGTTCAAACGAGAAATCTGCCGAACGCAAGCCGAAAACAGACAGCCAAAACAACAAACCAATCAAACAGGTACGTAGCGCGCCAGATCTGCCGCCGCTGACACTGCTTGAGGAGGATGCCGGGCAGTTCGGCAATTGGGATATCGAGGCAATGGCCCAGATCATCCACCAAACTCTGTGGGATTTCAACATTCCTGTGGAGATCGTCAACATCGAGAGCGGGCCGACGGTCACCCAATTCGGCGTGCAGCCCCAGTACATCGAACGGGCCGGCCAACGCCGCAAAGTACGGGTCAGCCGTATCGCCTCTGTGGCCGATGATCTAGCCTTGGCCCTGGCCGCGCCGGCCATCCGCATTGAAGCACCAGTCCCAGGGCAGCCGTATGTGGGCATTGAAGTGCCAAACCCACAAAAAACCATCGTAGGGATAAAAGGGATCCTACAAAGTAAGCAGTGGGCACAACAGAGCGCAGCCTTGCCCTTAGCCCTAGGCCGGGATACATCCGGCCTGCCTATCATCTCTGACCTTGCCCGTGCCCCTCATATGCTGATTGCCGGCGCAACCGGTGCCGGCAAGTCAGCCTGCATCAATGGCCTGATCATCAGCCTACAGATGCACCATGGCCCGGAGACCTTGCGCTTCATCATGGTGGACCCCAAAATGGTGGAGTTGCCCGGCTACAACAAGATTCCCCATATGATCGGCAAAGTAATTACAGATGTGGACCAGGTTCACGGCGCGCTGACCTGGCTGCTGCTGCAGATGGATGACCGCTACCAACTCTTCCGCGAGCATAAGGTGCGGAACCTCACCACCTACAACGCCCTGGCTCGTCGGCACAAAAACATAGAGCCTTTGCCCTATCTAGTTCTGATCATTGATGAACTGGCCGACCTGATGATGACCGCGCCAGAAGAGATCGAGAGACAACTCGTTCGTCTGGCCCAGATGGCACGGGCAACAGGCATTCATCTGGTGATCGCCACCCAACGCCCCAGTACCGACGTGGTAACGGGCCTGATCAAAGCCAATTTCCCAACCCGCCTCGCCTTTGCTGTCACAAGCCAAGTGGACAGCCGGGTGATCCTAGATGCGCCCGGGGCCGAGAAGCTGCTCGGCCAAGGGGATATGCTGTTTATGCGCCCGGACAGTGCCAAAATTCAACGCATCCAAGGTAGCTATGTCACCGATGCAGAGATCAGGCAGGTGGTTGATTGGTGGCAAGAACGCAATCGCCAAGAAAACCCTGATGGCCCTCTCGCCAAAGTGGCCCCCTGGATCGGCCTGCTGGATCGAATGGACGATGAGGATGATCTGTTAGCAGACGCCATAGATGCTATCCGCGATCAGGAGACGGCCAGCACCAGCTTTATACAGCGACAGCTCCGGATCGGTTATCCCCGCGCTGCCCGCTTGATCTCTCTGCTTGAGGACCAGGGGGTCATCGGCGCGGACCAGGGCGGCGGCCGAGGACGGCCCGTGCTCCTGAAAGACAGACAGGAAATGACGCCGGAGAACGCAATCAAGTAAGACAAGTGGAGAGCAGATTCACTCTTCACGAGCCATCAACCACTGGGAGTCCCGACAATGCCCTACTCATTCCAGCCAGATGCCATGTATCGGATGCCTACCCATTTCGGGCCACGCACAGGCCCCCGCCGGGGCCCGGATGGACGCGGCTTTGACTGCATCAACAGCCCCAAAAGCTGCTCCTACTCGGTCAGTTATCAAACCCACGCCTCGGCCTTGGAAGCTCTGCTGCCCCCAGGCTTCGCCCTCAATGGGGAAGCGGTGGTGACGGTCAGCGCGACCTATATGAAGGAGATCGATTGGTTGGCCGGGCGAGGCTACAATACCCTAGGGGCCTCTATTCCTGTGACCTACACAGGGCAGGTAGATCGGGTAAGCGGTAGTCTGCTGCTGGTGTTATGGGAGAACCTGACAGACCCCATCCTCACGGGGCGGGAGGAGCTCGGGTTTTCAAAGATCTACTGTGAACTGCCGGAACCGACTGTCTATCATGGCACGACCCACTGCATCGCTAGCTGGCTGGGCTTTCGTTTCCTTGACCTGCTGTTGAGCGAAATGGATGAGTTGTCGGCCGCTGAGATCGCGGCCCTCGTTGGCACTGTTCCCAACGCAGGGACCCTCCATTACAAGTACATGCCCCGCACAGGCGCTTGGGGCACAGCGGATGTCGAATACGCCGTACTCACCCCAGCACATACGCCCAACCGGCGCGTCTTGAGCATGTATCAGGGCCAAGGAACGGTCCAGTGGCATCAGGCCCGTTGGGAGGACATGCCCACCCAGTACAACATCGTCAATGGTCTGGCAGATTTGGAGATTTTAGAATACCGGGGCGCGGTCATCACCCAAACCATCGGCGGCAAAGACCTGAGCGACCAGCGCATCCTTGTCTGAACACCAATTTGTAGCTACATCCTAATCCATCATCGTCCCGCCGGCCACGGCGATAGATAGGCCAGTGAGGAAATCCGCCTCGTCCGACGCCAGAAAGGCCACGGTCCGGGCGATGTCCTGCGGCTGGGCCAGGCGGCCAATCGGGGTCTGGGAAAGCGATGTGGACAACAGGTTCTCTGTAGCTGTGTCCAATGGCATGTCCGGGGCCGAAAGGACACTGGCCATATGGCCGACGCGTTCGGTGGTTGTCAGGCTAGGACAGATGGCGTTGACGGTAATCCCATGGCCAGCCAGTTCCTGGGCCAGGGATTGGGTGAAGCCAATGATGCCGAATTTTGAGGAGCAGTAAGCAGCGAAGCGGGCAACCCCTCGTTTCCCCGCTGTTGAGGAGATGTTAATGATGCGTCCGCCGCCGTCCCGGGCGAGCATATGCCGGGCGACTGCTTGGCTACACAGAAAGGTGCCCTTTAGATTGACGGAAAGCACCCGGTCCCAGTCGTCTTCTCGCAGTTCCACCACGGGCACCCGATCTTTGGCCGCGCGTGCGCCGGCATTGTTCACGAGAATATCAATACGCCCCAAACTCTCCACTGTCTGCTGCACAACAGCCTGGACAGAAACAGCATCGGCCACATCGCAGGCCAAGGCCAACGCCCGACATCCCAAGCCTTCGATCTCCGCGGCCACAGCCGGCAGGCCCGCCCAGGCCGCATGCGGATAGGGTTTGGCACAGAGATCGGTTACAACGACATCAGCCCCCTCTTGCGCTAGGCGCAGAGCAATGCCTCTGCCGATGCCATGCTTACCCCCAGCCCCAGTGACGAATGCGACTTTTCCATTCAGATTGTACATGGTTGTTCCCTTTGACACTGCAGTGGAGAGTAATTGCTTTCGCTATTTGACAATCTGACCAACAGCATGTATCATGTACTGTACATGCCCAAATGAGCGGGCGGATAGCTCAGCTGGTTAGAGCACCTCCCTTACAAGGAGGGGGTCGGGGGTTCAAGTCCCTCTCCGCCCACACAAACGCTTACAAGAGCGGCTATCCCTACGTGCTGAGCAGAATCCTGCTGGCCGCTGCGACAGATCACCGCCCCTCCGCTGCTCGTCCCGTCTCTAAGCAACTGGATAACGTTCTGGTTGCGTGGTACCAGCACCTCCCCCGGCTACTGCTATTGTTGCAGGGAGCGATGCAGTCTCATCATTATCGCAAAATATCCTCAAATGTCCAGATGCTTGCATCTACAGCCGATTTCTCTGATAATACAGGTATGACAAACGCATTTACCTCCATCTATACCCATGGATTCATCCGGGTGGCCGTGTGTGTCCCCCATGTGCGTGTGGCGGACCCGGCCTTCAATACAGAGCACACAATCGGTCTGGCCCGCCAGGCGTCCGACATGGGCGCGTGCGTGGCCTTGTTCCCAGAATTGGGCATCTCCTCCTATGCGATTGATGACCTGCTGCAACAGGAAGCATTGCTAGATGGTGTGTTGGCCGGCCTCAAGCGGCTTGTACAGGCCAGCGCAGAGTTGCCATCTGTCCTGCTTGTGGGTGCGCCTCTACGCTTTGAGAGCAGACTGTTCAACTGCGCGCTGGGCATCTACCGGGGCCATGTTCTGGGGGTCGTCCCCAAGACATATCTCCCCAACTACCGGGAGTTCTATGAAAAGCGCCAATTCAGCGCGGCCCGTCATGCGGTCAGTCGCGAGGTAAACTTCCTGGGCGAAGTGGTTCCCTTTGGCAATGATCTGCTGTTCCGGGCGGCTGGTTTCACAAACTTCGGCCTGCATGTAGAGATCTGCGAAGATGTGTGGACACCGATTCCCCCCAGCTCCTACGCGGCCCTGGCTGGGGCAACGATCTTAGCCAATCTGTCCGCCTCCAATATCACCATCGGCAAGGCCGACTACCGCAAGGCTCTGTGTGCCAGCCAGTCGGGCAAATGTGTGGCCGGCTATCTCTACTCCGCGGCCGGTCCAGGGGAATCAACAACCGATCTAGCCTGGGATGGCCATGCGTTGATCTACGAAAATGGAAACCTGCTGGCCGAATCCAAGCGTTTTGCTGACCATGAACAGATCATCAGCGCGGACATTGACCTCGAACGGCTGGTGCAGGACCGCATGCGGCTGACCAGTTTCAACGATGCGGTCGCCCTACACCGGCAGCAGCTAGAAGCGGTCCGTACTGTGGATTTCACCTTCCACACACCGCAGGCAACAGGCCTTCATCGGCAGGTGGAGAGATTTCCATTTGTGCCCAGTGATGCCGCGCGGCGGGATGAACAGGCCTTTGAGGCCTATAATATTCAAGTCCATGGCTTGATGCAGCGGCTGCGGGCGACCGGCATCCAAAAGATCGTTATCGGCATCTCCGGTGGGTTGGACTCCACCCAGGCCCTGATCGTGGCGGCCCGCACTATGGAGCGTCTGCAACTTCCCCGTACCAATATCCTTGCCTACACAATGCCCGGCTTTGCTACCAGTGCCGGCACGCGCACGAATGCCCTGCGGCTGATGGAAGCCCTCGGTGTCAGCGCGCATGAGATCGATATTCGCCCTTCAGCTATGCAGATGTTTCGAGACATCGGCCATCCCTTTGCAGCCGAAGAAGGGGAATACGATATCACCTTTGAGAATGTACAGGCCGGCGAGCGCACTAGCCATCTGTTCCGGCTTGCCAACTTCAACCACGCCTTAGTGCTCGGTACGGGCGACCTGAGTGAACTGGCCCTAGGCTGGGCCACCTACGGTGTCGGCGACCAGATGAGCCACTATAATGTCAATGCCTCCGTGCCCAAGACCCTCATCCAGCATCTGATCCGCTGGGTCATCGCAACCTCGCAATTTGATGAGACGACAAGCAGAGTACTGCAGTCGATTCTGGACACGGAGATCTCGCCGGAGCTCGTCCCCGGCGATTGGGCAGACCGGGGGCCGGCCCAATCGACCGAAGCCAACATCGGGCCCTATGAGTTGCAGGATTTCCATCTGTACTATATTTCTCGCTTCGGCTTCCGGCCCAGCAAAGTGGCCTTTCTAGCCCTACAGGCCTGGGGCGACCGCAGCCGGGGCATGTGGCCGGACTTTCTGCCGGAGCACAAGCGCAACCAATATGACCTACCGACCATTAAAAAATGGTTGGAACGATTCCTGTACCGTTTCTTCCAGATCAGCCAGTTCAAACGGACAGCGATTCCAAACAGCCCAAAGGTGGGCAGTGGTGGCTCTCTCAGCCCCCGGGGGGACTGGCGAGCCCCCAGTGATTCCTCAGCAGCAGTCTGGTTGACAGAGCTACACGAGAACGTGCCGGATCCATAAGAACTGCAGTTGCTGAAACTGGTATACGATGAACGACCAGACAGACGTACCTGTACACAGACACCATCCTGGGGCAAAGGCTATCGGCTGGGTCGAAGCCGTGGTTGGGCCCGGGGCCCGGGTAACGGCCATCGACCGAGCAGCGGGGGCCACCTCTTCAGCGGTTTATTTCGTGGATGCGGAAAGGGCTGGCGTGCAGTTTCGATTTGTGCTGCGCCTGTACACGAACAGCGACTGGCTGGCCGCAGAGCCGGACCTGGCAGAACACGAAATGACAGTTCTGCAGAAAGCCCACCAGGCCGGGCTGCTAGTGCCGGAACCGGTCGCCTTTGAGCCAGCTGCAGAGGTGTGTGGCGCGCCAGCCGTGCTGATGAGCCGCTTGGACGGTGTCGTGGACCTACAGCCCGCTGATTTCGACAGCTGGCTGTGGCAGCTGGCGGAAGAACTGGTGCGGACCCACAGCATCCCTTTGGCCCGCTCAAGCGACTTCCCCTGGCACTACTTCAGTTGGACTAAGAAAGACGACCTACAGCCACCTACATGGTCCCAGCACCCAGAACTGTGGGCAAAGGCTATTGAACTGGTCAGGGAAGGCCCGCCGGACGACCCGCCGGTCTTTCTACACCGGGACTATCACCCGGTCAATGCCCTGTGGGTCGGGGAACGGCTGAAGGCAATCGTGGATTGGGTCAATGGCTGTCATGGACCCGCAGGGGTAGATATCGCTCATTGCCGGGGCAACCTAGCAGCCATGTACGGCCCGCCAATGGCGGACCGCTTTCTGGCCTTCTACCAGCAGATCGCTGGCCCCCATTTCGACTATCATCCCTACTGGGACATTGATTCCTTTCTCGGCTGCCTGCCAGACCCTGCCTACTACGACCCATGGGCAGATTTCGGCCTCCCTCGCTTCAAGCAGGCGGAGATGCGCGCCAGAGAAGATACATTTGTACAGAGTGTGATGTACTGATGGATGAATTAGCCCGATTCAACCGGGAACGCTGGAACGACCTTGTGCGCGCGGGTGTTCTCTATGCCCGACCCGCGCTGGAACTGCATGAGGAATCTGCCCGGGACATGGTGGACACTAGCGGCTTTCTCAAGGACGTGACCGGCAAGCGGGTCCTGCTCTTGGCCGGCGGGGGCGGTCAACAGTCCGCGGCCTTCGGCATCCTGGGCGCACAGGTGACGGTCCTCGACCTTTCCGATGAACAGTTGGCCCAGGATCAACGGGCCGCGGACCACTACGGGTTCACCTTTGACCTTCAACAGGGTGATATGCGGGATCTTTCCCGCTTTGAGGAGGGAGCCTTTGATATCGTCTGGCAGCCCTATTCCATCAACTTTGTGCCGGATGTACGTCCTGTCTTTGCTGGTGTGGCCCGTGTCCTACAAGCCAATGGACTGTACCGGGTGCAGTGGGCCAACCCCTACACCCAGACCCTCAACGATGCGGACTACGATCCCCAACGGGGCTATGCCATCAACACAATCTACGCGGATGGCGAGATCAACGCCGAAGCTGTCTGGGGCACAAACAACTGGAGCATCCAGCATGAGGATAACACGACCAGCGAAGTACCCGGACCCCGGGAATTCCGCCATACCATGCCTACCTTCATCAACAGCCTCATCGCCAACGGATTCGTCATCCTCGCCTTTGACGAGCACACCTCAAACGAAGAAACTCCCGAACCTGGCTCATGGGAACACTACAAAGCGGTCAGCCCGCCATATTTGGCATTTTGGACGCGCCATAAATACCCCTAGGGGGACTCATCTACGCCCGTAAAGAGCCTCTACTCGGCCAATCGCAACAGGCCTCTATCACTTATTCACCAAGGGCAGGAAGAGTTGCCTGCCCGCAGGGGGTATGGGCGTCACTGTGGGTGTCGGTGTCAATGCCGGGGTAGGCGTCGGTGTTACAGGATCACAGAAGGGCAACCCCACATCCGCCAAGTCCTGTTCAGACACCCCCAACAACGCGTTCGGGATACAGCCACTGAAGCTGTTGCCAGACAAGAACAAGCGCCTCAAGTTGGCCAACCTACCCAGGTCCGTCGGGATGCTGCCAGACAAGCGGTTGTCCGAAACATCCAATTCCTCTAACCCTGTGAGCTGACTCAACCCGACCGGCAGACGACCACTGATGGCGTTGCCCGAGATGTCCAACACCCGCAGACCGCTCAACTGATTGACCGGGGCCGGCAGACTGCCCTGCAAGCTCTTGCCCTCGATGTCCAGCCCAAGGCCCAGCACACGCTGCACATCCCCCGCAGTGCCGACCGTGACCCCCTCCCAGGTCTCAATGGAGCGGGTCTCACTCCAGTTTAGCCGCTGGGAGGTACTGATGCTTCCCTCAAGGGTGGCCTTGTTGGTTAGGAGCAGTACGCAGTCTCGGACCAAGGCGGCATTGTCCGTGGGGTTGGGTACAACAGTGCCATTGGTACATGTTGGTCTCGGTGATGAGCCGCCGCCGCCACCTCCACCGCCCCCACCACCGCCGCCGCCCGTAGATGGTGGTCGTGGGCAGCGTTGCCAATCTGTGTCCAGGCGACTGGTAAAGGGGATACAGTCACCGCGTAGTTGTAGGTTGCCAGTAAGGTACAATTCCTGCAGAGCGGGGAGAGCGTACAACCGGGAAGGGATCGTAGCCGTCAGTTGGTTGCTGCGGAGGTCCAACGTCCGCAGATTTCTGAGGTTGCCCAGTTCAGTAGGGATTCTGCCCGTCAAGGTGTTGCTGTAGAGGGACAACGTCCGTAGCTGGGAGAGATCGCCCAGTTCCGTAGGGATGCTGCCCCGCAGGGTGTTGCTGATGGACAAGGTCTGCACAGACGTATACGGTGTCGTGCCGAGAGTGATGCCTTGCCAACTAGCTATCGGCCTCCCTGTACCCCAGTCCAGAGGGGCATCCCCTCTTAGGGTGTCCTTGGCGGCTATGAGCGCGTTGCACTCGGCGATCAGATGCCCGTGATCTGTTTCTGGATCTGGAATCGCGGCTGTGTCGTTACAGCATTCCGGTCCGATACTTGATACGTCGGTGTCATAGGACGGACTGTCGGGACGCCTGTACAACTTACTGGATACACATCCGCTTAGGTCGTTGCCTGCGAGGTACAAATCAAGCAGACTGGGGAGGTTGCCCAGTTCAGCAGGGATGGTGCCCGTCAGGTCGTTGTTGAGTAGGACCAAATGAGTCAGTCTAGGGAGGTTGCCCAGTTCAGGCGGGATGCTGCCCGTCAACATGTTGTTGTGTAGGTACAAATGAAGCAGTGTAGGGAGGTTGCCCAGTTCAGGCGGGATACTACCTGACAGGCCAAGTTCGTAGAGACGTAAATAATAATACCACCGCCCCTGGTAAAGCCTGATAAAGAAACCGTCCCTTTGTAAGCCAGTCCAAGAACGCATTGACGTCTTTGTATCCCAGTTCAGTGTAGCGGTCCCTCGTAGGGTATCCTTGACGTCCAGGAGCACGTTGCAAGCGTGGACCAAGTCGGAGTGTTCGTTCGAGTCTATGGCGCGCACCGCGTGGCTGCCAGCACAACATCCCCTCCATCCCCGCGGTAGTATTCCTGTATCAGGGATTCTTTGCCACAATGATGAAGGGATACATCCGCTTATGGCGTCATTGCCAGAGATAGTGAACTCTCGTAAAGCGGTGAGTGCGTTCAATGAGGTCGTGATCTGCCCCCGCAGTTGGTTGTTGTGGAGGCGCAAAGACCGCAGAGTTGTGGTGAGGTTGGCGAGGGAAGCAGGGATCGTGCCCGTCAACATGTTGTTGCTGAGGTCCAACCTCGTCAGCGCAGAGAGATTGCCCAGTTCAGTAGGGATGGTGCCCGTCAGGGTGTTGCTGTAGAGGTTCAAACTCTGCAGCGTGGTGGTAATGTTGCCCAGTTCCTGCGGGATCTCCCCCGTCAGGGTGTTGCTGTAGAGGGACAAGGTCTGCAGCTTTGTGAACTTCCCTAGCCACGGTGGGATGGAGCCTGTCAGTTGGTTGCCGCCGAGGTTCAAACTCTGCAGCGTGGTGGAAAGATTGCCCAGTTCAACAAGGATGGTGCCCGTGAGTTGGTTGTCGCCGAGGGACAAGGTCTGCAGCTTTGTGAACTTCCCTAGCCACGGTGGGATGGAGCCTGTCAGTTGGTTGCCGCCGAGGTTCAAACTCTGCAGCGTGGTGGAAAGATTGCCCAGTTCAACAAGGATGGTGCCCGTGAGTTGGTTGTCGCCGAGGGACAAGCTCTGCAGCTTTGTGAACTCCCCTAGCCACGGTGGGATGGAGCCTGTCAGTTGGTTGCCGCCGAGGTTCAAACTCTGCAGCGTGGTGGAAAGATTGCCCAGTTCAACAAGGATGGTGCCCGTGAGTTGGTTGTCGCCGAGGTTCAAGCTCTGCAGCTTTGTGAACTCCTCTAGCCACGGTGGGATGGAGCCTGTCAGTTGGTTGCCGCCGAGGTTCAAACTCTGCAGCGTGGTGGAAAGATTGCCCAGTTCAACAAGGATGGTGCCCGTGAGTTGGTTGTCGCCGAGGTTCAAGCTCTGCAGCTTTGTGAACTCCCTTAGCCACGGTGGGATGGAGCCTGTCAATTGGTTGCCGCCGAGGTTCAAACTCTGCAGCGTGGTGGAAAGATTGCCCAGGGCAGCAGGGATGGTGCCTGACAAAGGTGGCGTATTACTGGAGAGGTCCAAGGTTATCACTTGCGTGGGAGAGACGTTGTGGTTGAGACCAATGCCAACCCATTGAGTTATCGGAGTCGTTGTACTCCAGTTCAATGAACTGTCTAGGCTGTCCTTAGCCCCAACAAGTACGTTGCAATCCGCGACTAGGCTGCGCGATTCTGTGGTGGTTGACCAGCCGGGAATCGCGTCGCTACCGTAACAGGGATTAGAGCCAGGGGTGCATGCTTGCACGCCTTGGATAAGTAGCTGTCCGCTCCAGGACTGGAAGGGGTGACATCCTTCAAATTCGTTTAATCCGTTGGTTCTTAGCGCAATGTTGGCAGTCGTAGAGAGATTGCCCAGTTCCGGTGGGATCTCGCCTCTCAGTTGATTGACGTTCAGTTTCAGGCTTTCAAGATTGGTGAGTTGGCTCAGTTCCGGTGGGATCTTGCCCGTCAGTTGATTGCCGTTCAGGTGCAGGGTTTCAAGATTGGTGAGTTGGCCCAGTTCAGCAGGGATGGTGCCAGTCAAGGTGTTGCTGTAGAGGTTCAACGTCGTCAGCGCAGTGAGGGTGCCCAGGGCAGCAGGGATCATGCCAGTCAAGGTGTTGCTGTAGAGGTTCAACGTCCGTAGCTGGGAGAGATTGCCCAGTTCAGTAGGGATCGTGCCCGTCAGGGTGTTGCTGTTGAGGGACAAGGTCTGCAGCGTTGTGGTAATGTTACCCAGTTCCTGCGGGATATCCCCCGTCAACATGTTGTTGCTGAGGTTCAACGTCGTCAGCGCAGTGAGATTGCCTAGGGCAGCAGGGATTGTACCCGTCAGGGTGTTGCTGTAGAGGTTCAACGTCATCAGCGCAGTGAGATTGCCTAGGGCAGCAGGAATGGTGCCCGTCAGGTTCCGGTTGGACAGATCCAACCCCGTTACACGACTCATGGTGATGGTGACGCCTTCCCATGAGCTTATGCCCGTCGACGTCATCCAAGTCAGCCCTGTCGCGGTTGTCAGCTGGGTCCGGGCTGCCCAGAGCGCATTACAATCCGCGATCAGGGCAGCGGATTCAGTAGCACCTGTGCCGGGGATCGCGTCCGTGTTTGCACATACACTCGGGACCATTACCTGTGCAATGATGGGTTGTGTGCCGGCCACCAGCAGCAGGCCGCTGATGGCAAGTACAACCCCGAACAGCATGCAGGCGAGGAGGAGGATCCTTGGCCTGGCAGGGAGTCTTATACATATTGGTATAGAACTTCTGTTCGGGGGGGGGGGGTAAGGAGGACAGGCCCGGATGCAGACATCCCTAGGCCCGAGGCGTTGTTGTATTTCCTGTAGAGGATCTTTTGGATATTATCCATAACTCATCTCGCTGCAGATTGGCTAGAGTAACAGGGAAAATACTACCATAGTATACCCAATCAATTCACATCTGTCAACCTAGCTAGGCAACTGATACGCGACCTTTGACAGGATATAGATTTGTAAGCTATAAAATCTGTATGGCATTTTGGACGCGCCATAAATACCCCTAAGGTGCCTGCCTTCGTTCTCATCTACGCCCGTAAAGAGGCTGTGCTCGGCCAATCGCAACAGGCCTCTATCACTTATTCACCAAGGGCAGGAAGAGTTGCCTACCCGCAGGGGGTATGGGCGTCACTGTAGGTGTCGGTGTCAATGCCGGGGTAGGCGTCGGTGTTACAGGATCACAGAAGGGCAACCCCACATCCGCCAAGTCCTGTTCAGACACCCCCAACAACGCGTTCGGGATACAGCCACTGAAGCTGTTGCCAGACAAGAACAAGCGACTCAAGTTGGCCAACCTACCCAGATCCGTCGGGATGCTGCCAGACAAGCGGTTGTCCGAAACATCCAACTCCTCTAACCCTGTGAGCTGACTCAACCCGACCGGCAGACGACCACTGATGGCGTTGCCCGAGATGTCCAACACCCGCAGACCGCTCAACTGATTGACCGGGGCCGGCAGACTGCCCTGCAAGCTCTTGCCCTCGATGTCCAGCCCAAGGCCCAGCACACGCTGCACATCCCCCGCAGTGCCGACCGTGACCCCCTCCCAGGTCTCCATGGAGCGGGTCTCACTCCAGTTTAGCCGCTGGGAGGTACTGATGCTTCCCTCAAGGGTGGCCTTGTTGGTTAGGAGCAGTACGCAGTCTCGGACCAAGGCGGCATTGTCCGTGGGGTTGGGTACAACAGTGCCATTGGTACATGTTGGTCTCTGTGATGAGCCGCCGCCGCCACCGCCACCACCGCCGCCGCCGCCCGTAGCTGGTGGTCGTGGGCAGACTTGCCAATCTGTTCTCAGGCGACTGGTATAGGGGATACAGGCACCGCGTAGTTGTGGGTTGCCAGTAAGGTACAACTCCTGCAGAGCGGGGAGAGCGTACAACCGGGAAGGGATCGTAGCCGTCAGTTGGTTGCTGCGGAGGTCCAACGTCCGCAGATTTCTGAGATCGCCCAGTTCAGCAGGGATGGTGCCAGTCAGGGTGTTGCTGTAGAGGGACAACGTCCGTAGCTGGGCGAGATCGCCCAGTTCAGCAGGGATGGTGCCCGTCAAGGTGTTGCTGTAGAGGTTCAACGTCTGCAGATTTGTGAACTCCCCTAGCCACGGTGGGATACCACCTGTCAAGCTGTTCTGACCTAGGTTCAAGGTGGTCAGCGTGGTGGAAAGATTGCCCAGTTCCTGCGGGATGATGCCAGTCAAGGTGTTGCTGTAGAGGGACAACGTCCGTAGCTGGGCGAGATCGCCCAGTTCCGTAGGGATGCTGCCCCGCAGGGTGTTGCTGATGGACAAGGTCTGCACAGACGTATACGGTGTCGTGCCGAGAGTGATGCCTTGCCAATCACCTATATACCTCCCTGTATCCCAGTTCAGAGGGGCAGCCCCTCTTAGGGTGTCCTTGGCGGCTATGAGCGCGTTGCACTCGGCGATCAGATGCCCGTAATCTGTTTCTGGATCTGGAATCGCGTTTGTGTAGTTACAGCATTCCGACAGACCGACTCCGGGCTGTAATATGTCGGTATCGGCTCGTATAACATGTCTGTACAACCTACTGGGTACACATCCGCTTAGTTGGTTGCCTCTGATGTAGAATTCATTTATGCTGGTGCGGTGGCGCAGTTCCTGCGGGATGCTGCCCGTCAGTTGGTTGAAGTGGAGGTTCAAGGAATACAGATTGTAGAGATTGCCCAGTGCAGGCGGGATGATGCCCGTCAGTTGGTTGTCATTGAGGTGCAAGTCAGTCAGATTGTAGAGATTGCCCAGTGCAGGCGGGATGATGCCAGTTAAGCGATGACTGGGGAGTTTTAACGTATATAAATGACTACCCCTCCACTCGCTTCCGTAAGCGAAGCCTTGCCAATTAGCTATTGGCCTCGTTGTATCCCAGTTCAGTGTAGCGGTCCCTCGTAGGGTATCCTTGATGTCCAAGAGCACGTTGCAAGCGTGGACCAAGTCGGGGTGTTCGTTCGGCGGGTCTCCGGGCACCGCTTGGCTGCCAGGACAACATCCCCTCCATCCCCGCGGTAGTATTCCTGTATCAGGGATTCTTTGCCACAATGATGGAGGGATACATCCGCTTATGGCGTCATTGCCAGAGATAGTGAACTCTTCTATAGCAGTGAGTACGTTTAATGTGGTCGTGATCTGCCCCCGCAGTTGGTTGTTGTGGAGGCGCAAAGACCGCAGAGTTGTGGTGAGGTTGGCGAGGGATGCAGGGATCGTGCCCGTCAACCTGTTGTTGCTGAGGTCCAACCTCGTCAGCGCAGAGAGATTGCCTAGTTCAGTAGGGATCGTACCCGTCAGGGTATTGCTGTAGAGGTTCAAGGTCTGCAACGTTGTGGTAATGTTACCCAGTTCCTGCGGGATCCCCCCCGTCAGGGTGTTGCTGTAGAGGGACAAGGTCTGCAGCTTTGTGAACTTCCCTAGCCACGGTGGGATGGAGCCTGTCAGTTGGTTGCCGCCGAGGTTCAAGCTCTGCAGCGTGGTGGAAAGATTGCCCAGTTCAACAAGGATGGTGCCCGTGAGTTGGTTGTCGCCGAGGTTCAAACTCTGCAGCTTTGTGAACTCCCTTAGCCACGGTGGGATGGAGCCTGTCAGTTGGTTGCCGCCGAGGTTCAAACTCTGCAGCGTGGTGGAAAGATTGCCCAGGGCAGCAGGGATGGTGCCTGACAAAGGTGGCGTATTACTGGAGAGGTTCAAGGTTATCACTTGCGTGGGAGAGACGTTGTGGTTGAGACCAATGCCATGCCAGTCAGTTATCGGAGTCGTTGTACTCCAGTTCAATGAACTGTATAGGCTGTCCTTAGCCCCAACAAGCACGTTGCAATCCGCGACCAAGCTGCGCGATTCTGTGGTGGTTGACCAGCCGGGAATCGCGACGCTACCGTAACAGGGATTAGAGCCAGGGGTGCATGCTGGCACGCCTTGGGAATTAAGTAGCTGTCCGCTCCAGGACTGGAAGGGGTGACATCCTACAAATTGGTTTACGTTGTTGGTTCTTAGCCAAATGGTGGCAGTCGTAGAGAGATTGCCCAGTTCCGGTGGGATCTCGCCGCTCAGTTGATTGGGGGCCAGTCGCAACTCTCTAAGATTGGTGAGTTGGCTCAGTTCCGGTGGGATATTGCCCGTCAGTAGATTGCTGTTCAGGTACAGGTCTCTAAGATTGGTGAGTTGGCCCAGTTCCGGTGGGATATTGCCCGTCAGATAGTTACTAGATAAGTCAAGTTTTATCAGATTGGTGAGGTTACCCAGAGAAGCAGGGATCGTGCCAGCCATCAACTGATTCTGCATCACAAGGACTCTCAGATTATTGAAACCATCCCCCCAGGCAGACGGTATAGTAGCCCCCGTTATTTGGGATTGGTTTGGATCGAACCGCAACACTTGCAGTGCGTCAAGGTCTTTCAGTGCAGCAGGGAGACTGCCATTCCTCACTGTAGAGAAGTTCAACCCGACTACACGATTTTCATCACGTAATAACGTACTCGCTGCAGGAGGGACACTACTTGTATCTGCTAGCATGGCAGTCCAGCTGGCCATATCTACGCTTGTGTCCCAGTTCATTGAGCTAAAGCCATAGTCTGTCTCGGAGTGCTTAATTGACAGCAGCGTATTGCAATCATTGACCAGGCCGGAGTGTGCGCTCCCGCTGGCGTATACTAAGGGTTCGGTCGAGTCTACGGACCGCACCGCTTGGCTGCCAGCACAACATCCCCTCCATCCCTGCGGTATAGACGTTTTATCAGATGCAGGGATCGTACTCCACAATGATGGAGGGATACATCCGCTTATGTCGTTATTGCCAGAGATAGTGAACACTGTATTGGTGAGTACGTTCAATGTGGTTGTGATCTGCCCCCGCAATTGGTTGCGATGGAGGCGCAAAGACCGCAGAGTTGTGCTGAGGTTGGCGAGGGATGCAGGGATGGTGCCCGTCAGGGTGTTGCTGTAGAGATTCAACGTCGTCAGCGCAGTGAGATTGCCCAGTTCAGTAGGGATGGTGCCGGTCAGGGTGTTGCTGTAGAGATTCAACGTCATCAGCGCAGTGAGATTGCCTAGGGCAGCAGGGATGGTGCCCGTCAGGTTCCGGTTGGACAGGTCCAACCCCGTTACATGAGTCATGGTGCTGGTGACGCCTTCCCATGTGCTTATAGTGCGCGTCAGTGCCCAAGTAGTCAGCCCTGTCGCGGTTGTCAGCTGGGTCCGGGCTGCCCAGAGCGCATTACAATCCGCGATCAGGGTAGCGGATTCAGTAGCACCTGTGCCGGGGATCGCGTCCGTGTTTGCACATACACTCGGGACCATTACCTGTGCGGCGATGGGTTGTGTGCCGGCCACCAGCAGCAGGCCGCTGATGGCAAGTACAACCCCGAACAGCATGCAGGCGAGGAGGAGGATCCTTGGCCTGGCAGGGAGTCTTATACACATTGGTATAGAACTCCTGTTCGGGGGGGGGGGGGGTAAGGACGACAGGGCCCGGATGCAGACATCCCTAGGGCCGAGGCGTTGTCGTGTTTCCTGTAGAGGCTCTTTTGGATATTATCCATAACTCATCTCGCTGCGGATTGGCTAGAGTAACAGGGGAAATACTACCATAGTATACCCAATCAATTCACATCTGTCAACCTAGCTAAGCAACTGATACGCGACCTTTGACAGGATATAGATTTGTAAGCTATAAAATCTGTATGGCGTTTTGGACGTGCAACAAAAATACCAGAGAGGCCCTGATGGTCGAATCGGTATTCCATACTGTATGAACTGCTACTATGGAGAAGATCAGTGCTCCATATTATACGAACTGCTACTATGGAGAGTATCAGTGCTCCATATTATACGAACGGTTACTATGGAGAAGATCAGCATTCCATAGTATACGAACGGTTACTATGGAGAAGATCAGCATTCCATGAACGGGAGATGCTAAGTGATCACTCTGATTGAAGCTCTCAACTACCGATGCTTACGGTATATATCAAGACCTCTTCAACCGTTTCATGTCCTAGTCGGCCCGAACGCCTCGGGCAAGACGACTTTTTTAGATGTGGTCGGCTTTCTGCAAGATATGGTGTCTGAGGGGCTAGATATAGCGTTGTTTGAGCGGACCACAAACCCGCAAGAACTTCTCTTTCGGCGTCAAGGTGACAAACTGGAATTGGCGGTCGAGGCACGTATCCCCGACGAATTGCGTCAGCGAACAGCGAGGCCAGAGCTAAATACGGCAAGGTACGAAGTGGCTATCGGCTTTGACGAAACAAAACGGCAGTTCGAGTTCAAGGCGGAGAAGTTTTTATTGAAGCAGGGTCAGGTGTTGCCATCAACATGTGTGCCCCGCACCACATTGCCGACAATGGGGCAGAGCAATTCCTCGCCTCATTCATTCCCCATGCCACCGAATGCGCCGGATTCTCTGGTGACCCCTACCCCTAGGCGCGGCATCAAGAGCGTGGTCAATAAGGTACCGGGAGGGAATGACAACTTTTACAGCGAGACCTACGAGCGGGCGGGGAAGGGCTGGACCCCTTCATTCAGGCTTGGACCGCAAAAATCGGCCCTCCGCAATCTCCCAGCCGATGAACAGTCTTTGCCTGTAGCCACATGGTTTCGAGAATACCTGAGCGGCGGTGTCCAGCGGTTCATACTCAACAGCATCAGGATTCGACGCCCCAGTCCACCGACCAGGGTCGCGGGTTTTTTAGCGGATGGGTCAAACCTGCCTTGGGCTGTTGCCCGTCTACGGCGAGAAGACCCGGAACGGCACAGGGCTTGGATCGTACACCTGCAAACGGCTCTCTCCGATCTTGTGGACATTACGACCTTTGAGCGCCCAGAAGATAGACATTGCTACATGATCTATGAATATGCGGGGGGCTTGAAAGTCCCTTCTTGGCTAGTGTCCGATGGCACGCTCCGCCTTACAGCTCTCACCTTGCCGGCCTATCTCACCGATCTCCAGGGGATCTATCTGATAGAAGAACCGGAGAACGGGATCCATCCAAAAGCCATAGGGAGCGCGTATGATTCCCTCTCCTCAATGTATGGGGCCCAGGTCCTACTAGCGACCCATTCGCCGGTGGTATTAAATGCGGCCAAGCCGGAGGATGTGTTATGCTTTGCGAAAGATCATGAAGGATCGACCGATATCGTCCTTGGTTCCGAGCATCCCAGGTTGCAGCAGTGGCGCAGAGAAATCAGTCTTGGCACATTACTTGCTGCGGGGGTTTTGGGATGAAAGACCTCGTGGTTCTCGTCTCTGACCAAAACATGAAATACGTGCTCAAAGGATTGCTGGCAAGGCCGCAAGCACTGGGTATTCATCCAATCAACATTGATGATGAAAAAGATATTATTCGCCATCCGGAACACGACCCCGGATGTGCAAACAGCGGTGTTACGTTCCTAGCCGATTTCGCGCAACAGTATCGCTACGGTTTGCTCATGTTCGATCATGAAGGAAGTGGAAAGCAGATATGCAGTGTCAACCGTGAATCAGTATCTCAAGCAGCCTATCTGTCGTCAGACAGCTCTGGTTCGCCGCTAACAATGGGAGCACTCCATGAAAATCACCGATATCAAGACCTACCCGGTCTGGGTGGGACATCGCAACCAGATGATCGTCAAAGTAGAGACCGACGAGGGCCTGTACGGCTGGGGCGAGGCCGGCATCTCCGGACGGGAGCTGGCAGTTGTCGGCGCAATACGTCATTATCGGGAATTCCTCATCGGACAGGATCCCCTACGTATGGGCGCGCTATGGCAGGAGATGTACCGCAGCCAGTATTTTGAGGGTGGTCGCATCCTGACCGGCGCGATTTCAGCCATTGATATAGCCCTGCATGACATCGCCGGCAAGGCCCTACATGTGCCGGTTTACCAGCTTCTCGGGGGCAAACAGCGGGAGTGGATCCCCTGCTTCGCGACCACAGACGCGTCCTCGCAAACGGCATTGATCGAAAATGTAAAACTTCTCGTGGCCTTGGGCTGGCCGGCCATTCGCACAGGCATGCACAAGGGCCGCAAGGACGACGACCCGGATACAATCTTTGAGCCGCGGGAGTCCCTCGCACAGACTGCCAAATGGTTGACAGCGGTGCGGGAGGAGGTGGGGCCGGATGCGGTCCTGGGCATCGACTTCCATCACCGCTTGAGCGTAGCCGAAGCCGCCTCTTTCTGTCAACGTATGCCATCGGGGACACTAGATTTTTTGGAGGAGCCGATCCGGGACGAAACCCCCGCAGCCTATGAATCCCTACGCACCATGACCGACATCCCCTTTGCCATCGGCGAGGAATTCTCCAGCAAATGGCAGTTCCTGCCCTACATTGAGCGCGGCATCACCCAATTCGCGCGCATTGATGTCTGCAATGTGGGTGGCCTGACCGAAGCCATGAAAGTAGCGGCCCTGGCCGAGGCCCATTACATCGACCTGATGCCACACAACCCGCTCGGCCCCATCTGCACTGCGGCCACAATTCACATGGCTGCGGCTGTCCCAAACTTCGCCTGGCTGGAGGTGCGGGTCTCTCCCACAGAACAGGGCCGCTTTTACGATTCTGATTGGTTCCCTGTACAGGCAGAGCTAGACGAGTACCGCTATCTCGTGCCGGATGGGCCTGGCCTCGGTGTGGATTTCAACGAAGAACGAGCGCAAGCCGAAGCGTTCCGCTACTGGGAAGCACCTCATCTTCAGCGCCGGGATGGATCGTATACGAATTGGTAGGCTTTCACGAACTCCAACGACCCCAACCAACGTCACATTGTACAGCATCAAGCGTGATTGGGCTATTCGGAGCCCGGCGATGATGGCTCTGGGGTCGCGGCAGGTGTTGGGGTCGGCTTGAGAAAGTCACTAGCCCCCCATTCAATGAAGCGTTCCAATGTATAGGCAGGCACAAGCACATAATACGCTGACCCTGAGGACTTGACCACATAGTTGTTGTCCTCTTCCACTTGTGCGCCGATGGTGAGTGTATGGGTTTGGCGGGCCCCGGCCGGATCAAGTGTCGTCAGGGTCACCACAGCAGTGGGCTCATCCATGCCGTACTCGGCCAGTTCCTCGCTGCCCAGTGGCTCGGCCATGTTCAAATTCGTCAGCGTTGTGACCAAGGCGATGAGGTTGTTGTCGTTGAACTCCTCCAACCCGGCCATGGCCCATATACCGCTCTCGTCTTTGCTGAATGCAAGGTTGCCGTTGGCATTGGTGATCTGTAGTGTCTGGATGTCCGCCTCGGTGGCCTGGAAATAGATAGTGTCAATCCAATTGCGCGGTGCAACATCCGCATCTGTGCTGGTCAAATTGCCGGCCAGATAGACGGCATCCTGGTCGCCCTTGCGTACATGGGTCGCTCTGAAGCGGGGGGCTGATCCAATATAGAGGGTATGGGCTCTGCCATCTGCTGCGTTGAATGCAAGCCGCCGGATAAATTCGTCATCTGCCACGCGTAGGCGGGCGTAACTCGCCTCATTGCGGGCCACGAGACGCCCTGTGGTCAACTCTGCCAGCTTTCCGAACAAGCCCTCTACCTTCCCGGCCTGGACTGGGAAATCATCAAAGGCCGGCAGGACCCACCCAGCATCTGTAGTTTTCGCCAAGTGGATCTCCTGGCCGCTATCATCGGTGATGGAAAGCGAGACGACCTCAGCCGCGGGCAGCTCCCCGAAGAGCGGGACAATTGCTGAAGACCTGGCCGCGCGCGGCCAGTATACCCAAGCGGTCAAGCCGACCTGTAACAGCAGGAGAGCTGCCAATCCGTAGACTACCATATCCATTGCCATCACCCTCCGGAGATTTCCGAGGGTTTGGCGGCCATTGGGCTGTTGTATCGTCTCTGTATTCCGAGTCATGCTTGCATCTCTCTTCACACCAATGGTCAGGAACCGGCTGGCCGTTCATGGAACGACTGCTGGGTTGTCTCTAGGTACATGGGCTGTTCCTGACGTTTACGCCAGCCCCAAAGGGCGGCAATACAGAGTAAGGCCAGCAACGCCAGCGCGTAGTTGATGAATTCCCACATGGATTGCTCCTGGGGCGTCAATGGATCCAGGATCCGCACATTGCTGCCACGGGCGCGGATGGTCAACAGATCCAGATCCTCCATGGACCAATCTACGGCATTTTGGAGCAGGAGAAGATTGTTCAGGAAACGATCTTGCGTCAGAAGCATGCGAGAGAGTTCGAGCACAAAATCATTAACGAACTCCGCGCTGCCAAACACCACCAGCCGGGCATTGGTGCTGGACGCTTCCAAGAAACTGGTAGGCTGCTCCTCTGGCGGCCCAGGGGGGGTGTCCACATCTACCCAAGGCGAAGGCCTGTCCTTGAAAAAGCTCTCAAAGACACCTTGCACAGAGACAGCCACCACATGGGCCTGTTGTTCTCCTTCAACCGGGAACCCGTAGGTGGGGTAGAGTTCAAAATCCGGCTGGATATTGATATCAGTGCGTAGCCATGACTGGTCCGTGGAACGCAGCAGGACACTGGTTTCCCGTTCAGCAGCTGCACCCTCCCCTAGGGTATCCTGCTCTTCATCCAGCACAATGGGCGATACCCAGTTCAGGGTGGCCGCGTGCAGGCCGGCCAGCATTGGATTGTTGCGCTCCATCCCATCAGAACGTATATCAACAAAGAAGGGGTAGTCAATGGCCTGGATCTCTTGGACGGTAAAGCCGCTGGCCTGGCGATTGACGGTGATGGGAAAGGGTTCATTCTGGGGATCCAGGAGCAATGCTTCTTGCACATGGATCCCGTAATGGCCCAGCATCTCGCGCAGGCCCTCAGCCACAGGTGCCAGCCCCAATGAACCTGTAAAGGGATCGGGGATGACTGTGTAATTGCCGGCTGCCATCACCACAGAGCCGCCGCGCATCAGATATTGATCGATGGCAAAGCGTTCTTTGTCATCCATGTTCTGGGGCGCAACCACGAGCAACATATCGATATCGTCTGGCACCTGGCCGTTCTGCAGATCGACCGAACGCACAGTATATTCATTGCTCAACTGCTCGCGCAGCAGGTTCCATGATGAGATCGACTGCTGGGGCTGGCCGAATACATTGGTAGGGGGCGCAGGCGCGGGTGTCCACAGGCCAACGGCCTTCAAGAACCCTGGCGTGCTGCGTCGTAAGGCCGATTCAATGGACGTTCGCACGTTCGCTTCGCTCAAATCGCCGGCCGTATAGAGGATCTGGACCTGGTCGCCCATGTGCAAAAGCATGTGGAGATAGTAACTCTCCGCAGAGAAGAAGGACACAGGGAATGGCTGTAGACCGTAGGTATCTAGGATCATCTGCCGGTTCAGCAGCGCGCCCTCTGCATCGGGGTCGATCATCTCAAAGATGAACTTGCCGTTCGACTCGGCCGCGATCTCCTGGGCCACCGCCGCAATCGTGAAGGGCGCGTCTTGAATTGACGGGGGGAGCAGGGCCGGGGTGACGAGCAGACGCAGATGTAGCGGTTCGTCCAATGCGGCCAGAACTGCATCCACACTCTGGAAGCCGTAGACGACCTTCTTGATGGCACTCGTCAGGTCATATTCCAGATTGCGTAGGCCCACGTCAATGCTCCCCTCCCGGTTGGATTGTACCTCAATCAGGTCAGCGAAGCCTAGGATCACGCTCTGATCCCCATAGCGAATGAGGATGTCAAAGTAGGAGTTGATGACCGATGCTTCGTAGCGGTCTGCTACCTGGAAAGGCGTGGCCTGAATGCCATAGGTCTGGATGGCTTCTGCTTCCATCTCTGGATCTGTGGTCGGGTCCACTACATCAGCGATGACCCGCCCGCCGGAAGCGATCTCATATTCGCGCAACATATCCTCGATGCGCGGCACAAGCGGGACAAGCAACGGATGTGTCCTGCTGCTGATGTAGGCGCGCAGCAGCAGCGGTTCTTGCAAGGCCCCGAGCAGGTCCACGGTCGCGGGTGCCAAGCTGTACGCGCGGGACTCGGTGACGTCTACACGTAGGCCGTGCAAGGGGTAGAGCCAGATATTGGCTAGGGCCAGATTGGCTGCAAGCAGACCTGCGACCAGGAGCTGTCGCAGCCGCTTTGGTCGGGTACGGGGCCCACGGCCCCAGCGTTTGCTGTCCAAGGAAAGGACATTCAACATCAGGAAGGTCAGGGTCAGCGATAGATAATAGAGCACGTCTCGCAGGTCAATGACGCCCCGTTCAATGCTTTCAAAGCGGCTTCCTGTGCCCAAGGCACGCATCACATTGCTGATCTGGTTGTTCACATAGTCGGTTGCCCCACGGGTGCCCACCATATAGAAGAGACCGCCCAGCACAGCGGTGGCGATCAGGGCTACAATCTGGTTATCGGTTCGGGAGGAGAGAAAAAGGCCAATGGCAGTATAGGCCGCGGCCAACGCCACAGCAGCCAGATAGCCGCTCCACACAGGGCCCCAATCTAGGTCGCCCAATAGGGATACAGTGATGGGCAAGGGTAAAGTCAACAGCAGCGCCACCAGCACCATGATCAGCACCGAGCAGAACTTGGCGACGACCATCTGTGTCGTGCTGATGGGCAGGGTATACAACACCTCCAGCGTGCCGGCCCGCTGCTCTTCGCTCCATTGCCGCATGGTCAAGGTAGCCACCAGAAAGATCAGCAGCAGAGGCATCCAGCGAAACAGAGGGCGCACATCGGCTAGGCCCCGGGCCCAAAATGTGTCGATCCAGAAAAATGTAAACAACGTGACAGCCAGAAAGGTGCCCATAAATATCAGGGCCATCGGAGAACCAAAATAGCTGTCCAACTCTTTGCGGATGAGAGAATAGATTTGCTTCATCGTAACATGTAGTGGTTCGTGGTCAAGACCAGGGCGACTGTCAGTCTGCTGTATGCTCCAGCACAGCTTCGCTAGGGGAAGCAATTGCCAGTTCGTTGAAGACAGATTCCAATGTACGCGTATCGTTGCGGAGTTCGCGCAGAGGCCATTCATGCTCTTTGGCCAAGTGATAGATAGCCGGGCCCAGGTCTTGGTTGTCGGTGGCGGCAACCCAATAGAGAGAATGGCCGCTGGGGGCGTTCTCCGTTTTCACATCCTGTACTCCGGGCAACTGTAGAAGGCTGTCCCGCGCACTTTCAATGGCACTGTCTAGGGTCAGCAGGACGTTGTTGGTTGCAGATAGGGCAGAGATGCGGGCGTCGGCCCGCACCTGCCCATTCATCAAGATGATGACCCGGTCACACAGGGCTTCGACTTCAGAGAGAATATGGGTAGAAAAGAGGATGGTACTCTGGCGGGAGAGACGCCGGATCAGGTTGCGGATCTCGACAATCTGGGTGGGATCCAGCCCCACTGTCGGTTCGTCCAGAATCAACAGACTGGGCTTGTGGAGAATCGCCTGGGCTAACCCCACACGCTGCCGATATCCTTTGCTCAACTGGCCGATGGGTTGGGTCAGGCGGTCTGTCAGCCCGGTCGCGGCAACGGCTTGCGCGATCTGTGTCGCCTGTTCTTCTGGCCGCACGAGATGCAGATCTGCCAACAGTTTCAGATAGGCCTGCACTGTGAGTTCGGGATAGAGCGGCGTATTTTCAGGAAGATAGCCGATAGCAGCCTGTACTTGTCGCAGATGCGTCGCCACATCCAACCCATTGATCAAGATATCGCCTTCATCCGGCTCCAGATAGCCGGTCAGGGTCTTGATAATCGTTGTCTTCCCGGCCCCATTTGGGCCCAGCAGCCCTACAATTTCCCCATCGTTGATCTGAAAGGTAACATCGCGCAATGCTTGGAGCGCGCCGTATGATTTCGACAGATTGTGTACCTGAATCATCAGATGTCCCCGCGTCCTGTCGCACTGCCCCGTAGGGCGCAGTGCTGTTTTGCGATTGCCTGCCGGCAATATTATAGTGATGATCCGTTGCAGTGAAAAATCGCGCATCCGCCAAATCGTCTGCAAGGATCTATTCGGATTGCAGCGGGTACGGTCCGCTACGTTCTTGAATCTTACGTAGGCTTGCTGCTATAATCAAGTAAGGGATCTTTCATTCTCTCCGCTGTTTTGAGAAGGCGGATTCAACCTCCAACGATGACGAAACGCTATGGAACAAATTCAACTCTCTTGGATCGCCAATTTCATCTGGGGCATCGCCGACGATGTGCTGCGCGATCTCTATGTACGCGGCAAATACCGGGATGTAATCCTGCCCATGACCGTTCTGCGTCGCCTTGACGCGGTCCTTGAGCCGACAAAACAGGATGTGCTCACTCTGAAGGCTACACTTGACAAGGCCGCTATCGTTGCACAGGATGGGGCCCTGCGCCAGGCCGCGGGCCAGGCATTCTACAATACATCCACGTTCACATTGCACAACCTGCAGGCCCGCGCCAGCCAACAACAGCTTCGTGCTGATTTTGAGGCGTACCTTGATGGCTTCTCGCCCAATGTTCAAGACATCCTCAATAACTTTGAATTCCGCAACCAGATCCCGCGCCTGTCCAAGGCGGATGCCCTCGGCACCTTGCTCGAAAAGTTCCTCTCAACGGACATCAATCTAAGCCCTACCCCGGTGCTGCATCGTGATGGCTCGGTCAAGCACCCCGGCCTTGACAACCACGGCATGGGTACGGTTTTCGAAGAACTCGTGCGCCGCTTCAATGAGGAAAACAACGAGGAAGCCGGCGAACACTGGACCCCACGCGATGCGGTAAAGCTGATGGCCAACCTGGTCTTTCTGCCGGTCGCCGATGCCATCAAGTCAAGTACCTATCTCATCTATGATGGGGCCCTGGGCACCGGTGGCATGTTGACTGTAGCCGAAGAAACCCTGCAGGAACTGGCCTGCAACCACGGCCAGCAGGTGTCCACCCATCTCTTCGGCCAAGAGATCAACGCGGAGACCTACGCCATCTGCAAGGCCGATCTGCTGCTCAAGGGAGAAGGGGAGGCCGCGGACAACATTGTCGGCGGGCCAGAGCATTCGACCATCGCCAATGATGCTTTCCCTGGACACAAGTTCGACTTCATGCTCAGCAATCCGCCCTACGGCAAAAGCTGGAAGAGTGACCTAGAGCGCATGGGTGGGAAGAAGGGCATCAAGGACTCCCGCTTCGTCATTCAGCATGCGGGCACCCCTGACTACTCGCTCCTTACCCGCTCATCCGATGGGCAGATGCTTTTTTTGGTCAACATGCTGTCCAAGATGAAACAAGATACGCAGCTCGGCAGCCGCATTGCGGAGGTACACAACGGCAGCTCACTGTTCAGCGGCGATGCCGGGCAGGGCGAGAGCAATATCCGCCGCTGGATCATTGAAAACGACTGGCTGGAAGCCATCGTGGCCCTGCCGCTCAATATGTTCTACAACACTGGCATCGCCACCTATATCTGGGTGTTGACAAACCGTAAGCCCAGAGATCGCCGGGGCTATGTGCAGCTCATTGACGCCAGCCAATGGTTCAAGCCACTACGCAAGAACTTGGGCCAAAAGAACTGCGAACTGTCGGATGTGGACATCCAGCGCATCTGCGACACGTTTTTAGCGTTTGAGGAGAGCGAGCAGTCGAAAATCTTCCCCAACACGGCCTTCGGCTACCAGAATGTCACGATTGAACGCCCGTTACGGCTGCAGGGCACAGACCCGCACACACTGTATAAGAGCAAGGAGATCAAGGTACGTAAGGAGATAGCCGAACGCGATGAGACCGCATCGCCCATCATTAAGAGGATCCACAAGAAGGGGACAAGGCCGGACCCGCTGGCCGGCCTCTTTGCGGTCGAGCTTGAGGGCAGGCTCGCGGTGGTCGAGTACGAGCCTGATCCCGAGCTGCGGGAAACGGAACAGGTCCCTCTCACGGAAGAGGGCGGTATTGAGGGCTTCCTGCAGCGCGAGATCTTGCCCCATACGCCGGATGCATGGTACGTGAAGGCCAGCGTCAAGACTGGCTACGAGATCAGTTTCACCCGCTATTTCTATCAGCCAGCACCCATGCGCGGGTTGCAGGAAATCCGTGCTGAGATACTGGCACTGAATCGGGAGACTACGGGGCTGTTGGATGAAACTATCGGGATCGATAGGCGGCCATCAGAATTTGAGCACCCTACTGTTAGGGGCGACATCAACGGCAATGGACACGTTCGGTCCACATATTGAGATGAGCCAACTCCCAATCGGTTGGTTGAGAGTTCGCCACGGATGCAGGAGAGTTCACCACTGGATGCAGGAGAGTTCACCACGGATACAGGAGAGCTCACCACTACGAAAGGACAATTTCCTGTGCCCCACACACCCCTACCCTGCCCAAGTCCAAGCGCGATCTGATGGAAATCTGACGTGATATGATATAATGGTTCTGAAAAAAGATACCCCTGCTGGTCAAGATCAGCGACGGTGGTAGGAGGAAATGAGATGGCAAGGGACACAATAGATCAACATATTGAGATGACCCCACAATTTGACATCTCGCCGTTTCTGGACCAGGACGAAGGCCAGCATTTCGACCGCAAGTCGCTGTTCAAAGGACCAGAGAACGCCAAACAGGCACGAGACCGCCGTGACGTACGCGATCAAGTTGCGGAATACGTAGCAGCCTTTGCCAATGCCGAGGGCGGTGTACTCATATTGGGTATAGAAGACGACCGTTCCATTACCGGACACCAGCTTCCATCTACGGCCCTGCAAACCCTCCTGAAGACACCGCGCGTTCGTTTGGACCCCCCGCAACCCGATGGTTTTGTTGTTGCCGCCGAAGGCCACGAACTGATTGTTTTTGATGTGCCAGCAGCAGATGTGCCCGTGCAAGTAGTCGGTGATGGTTTTCCATTTCGAATCGGTGACCAGACCGTACAAGTCAGAGAAAGCCAAATTCACGCGCTCAAGTTGCAAGGCATGGTAGAGAGCTGGGAGAGTCGTCCCACTTCCTGTACGCTAGATGATCTAGATAGCCAATTGTTAGCCAAAGCGCGGCAAGGAGCAGGGCTATCTTCTTTGACTGACGAGGAGTACCTACTCAAGCGCAAGTTGGCCGACCGCCGCAGACGGGGAATCGTATTGCGGCGCGCTGCAGAGCTGCTGTTCGCCCGGCCCGAGGCGGGCGAACACCCGAATGCCGGTGTACGTTTGTTCCGTGTTATCGGCTCTGAAAGACGCACCGGGCCCGAACACAATGTTGAAGAGTACCCGCGTATTGAAGGCAATCTGTCGGTTGTCATTGAGGAGGCTGGCACCGTAATCAGCAGCCTGCTACGACGTCCATCGCGGCTCGTAGGGAACCAATTCCGCGAAGCACCTGAGTACCCTGATTTCGCGTGGCGAGAGGCATTGCTCAATACCATTGCCCATCGCGACTACAGAGTTGAAGGAAGCAGCACGGAAGTCTGGTTATTTGAAGACCGCATGGAGGTCGTCAGCCCCGGCAACTTGGCCGGCAACCTGACCACTGATGAATTGCTCACCCTCAAACGTGTCCATCGTAGCCGCAATCCACGCATCGTCCGGGTCCTGGTGGACCTCGGATTCGCGCGCGACCAAGGGGAAGGTATTCCACGTATGTTTGCGGAAATGGAAGATGCTTTCTTACCCCTTCCCGACATCACTGTCACCAACCTCAGTGTGACCGTTACGCTCCGCAATACGCTTACTCTGAACACTATCGACCGTGAATTCATCGCCGGCCTGGGGAGTCTGGAGCTCTCAGATGCCGAATTTCGGGCTCTACTTCGTGCCCATCGTAAAGGACGCATAGACAATGCCCATATGCGCGCGTTGGTCGGCTTCGATACGTTCAAGGCCAGCGATACTCTGCGCGGCCTGCGAGATCGAAATTTGCTAGTGCTCCATTCCCATGGGGCCAACAGTTACTATACCCTAGCTCCCGTTCTGACAGGACGTAACGAAACTGAACCATCTATCCTGTATCAAGGAGAGCTTCCCTCCGATATCCGGGAGGCTATCGATCAACTTGGCACACGTCCACGTAAGAAGCATATACGTTCCGTCATTCTTGCGATATGTGAACAAGGCAATTGGGTAACCGCCGCTGCTCTCGCCTCCTTCCTCAATTTCCGGCAGAAAAACCTGACAACATACCATCTCACCCCGATGCTGAAAAGTGGACAACTGGAGTGGCGATTTCCAGATAAGCCTAACCACCCTAGCCAAGCGTACCGGGCTACCACTTGAGAGTTCACCACCACGAAAGGACAATTTCCTGTGACCCACACCCTCAAACCCTGCCCAAGTCCAAGCGCGATCTGATGGAAATCTGACGTGATATGATATAATGGTTTTGGAATAAAGAGTTGATAGGCTGCTAGTAAAAATGATGAGAGGCCTAAACAATGAAATTGAACACACTGTTGAAAAAATTCAATTTAGAAAAAATCAGGTTGAACCTGCATCTGGCCAGTGTGGAAGATTTAACCGACCTTGAACAAAGCGCAGGAGAACAACGATGAGGCAACCGAAACGACACAAGGTCTTCATCAGTTATCATCATCAGGATCAAAAGTACAGAGACAAGTTCGTCACCATGATGGATGATGCGATTGTGGACAAATCGGTCGGAGATGGCGACATAGATGACAGCAATATCAAAACGGAGACAGTCCGTCGGAGAATCCGGGACGATTTCATTGCTGACGCAACCGTAACGGTAGTACTGATAGGCCGCTGCACCTGGCAACGAAAACATGTGGACTGGGAGATTGATACCAGTTTGAGGCACACTAAGAAGAACCCCAGAGGCGGTCTGGTGGGTATCCTGCTCCCCACTCATCCGAACTATAGATCAAAAAAACGTGATCCTCACTTGATACCACCGAGACTGGCGGCTAACTGCGAGGGGAGTGACCCCTACGCCCGTATCTACAAATGGTCGGGCAATATAGGGAAGATCCGCAAGTGGATTCATCAGGCATTCGAGAGAAGGAAGGGGACACCACCCAATAATAGCCGGAAGCAGTTTAAGAACAATAGAGGTGGCCCGTGTTCAAAGGGTTGGCAGAATTAGAACAGCGCGCCAAAACACCGAGACAAAAATCTCAGCATGCTAATCATGCATCCGAACCCTCATCCCTACCCTGCTTATAAGTCCTCCGGTGTGGAGTGGCTCGGCCATATTCCCGCGCATTGGGCAGTGCGACGGCTTAAGCTATCCGTAGCGAACAGTACTGAGCAGACCAACAAACGCCACGAGCATGAAATCTACCTCGCCCTTGAACATGTTGAGAGCTGGACAGGCAGATACAGCGACGCCGGACCAGATGTAGTCTTTGACAGTCAGGTAAAACGGTTCCGGGCCGGCGATGTACTGTTTGGCAAATTGCGGCCTTATTTGGCGAAGGTGGTGCGTCCAGATCGAGATGGCGTCTGCGTCGGTGAATTTCTGGTATTGCGACCCCGTGATTGCACTATGTTACCGGATTATCTGAAGTGGCTACTTCGCACAAAGCCAGTTATCAATGCAATCAATGCCTCTACATACGGTACCAAGATGCCGCGTACGAACTGGCAATTTATTGGCGGTATGAAGCAACCCCTTCCGCCTCTCCCCGAACAAGAAGCCATCGTCCGCTATCTTGATTATGTGGAGCGACGCATCCGGCGTTACATTGACGCCAAACAGAAGCTAGTCGGCCTACTAGAGGAGCTGAAGCAAGCCACCATCTACGAGGCGGTTACACGTGGACTTGACCCTGATGTTCCCCTCAAGCCCTCTGGCGTTGAGTGGCTCGGCCATATCCCCGCGCATTGGGGTAAAGCCAGGGTCAAGTACCTTTGCCGATTCAAGTATGGAGACTCTTTACCAGCAAATGCCCGGATCAAAGGCGATATTCCAGTATTTGGATCCAATGGACCGATTGGAACACATAACTCGGCCAATACTCTTTCACCTGTCATTCTCATCGGGCGTAAAGGTTCGTTTGGAAAAGTGAATTTTTCGGACCGTCCATGTTTTGCCATAGACACCACTTTCTATGTTGACCAACACAGTGCAAAAGCTGATATTCGTTGGTTGTACTATTCGCTGTACCTTCTAAGGCTTGATGGATTCTCGCAAGATTCAGCGATACCAGGCTTAAATCGTGAATTTGCCCACAATCAATATCTTCCTAAACCACCTCTCCCCGAACAAGAGGCCATCGCCGAATATCTGGACAAGGAGATCACCAACATTGACACTGCCCTCAACAACACCCGCCGCGAGATCGAACTGCTGCAAGAATACCGCACAGTGCTAATCGCGGACGTGGTCAGCGGCAAGGTGGATGTGCGCGATGTGGCGGCCAATCTGCCGGACGATGCCGATGATGCGGAAAGACGTACCGAAAGAGACCCGTTCCTCTACGCTGAGGAACATGCCCCCGACTGTTGAAGCAGGATCGTACCATCCACACAATCCGATGAATCCTTTCATCCTGATAATCCTGATTCAGACAATCATTTGGGGGCCAATGGCACGGGTAAGCCCCCCCATAACAGGTGCCAAGGGTTGGACAGATTCACCAATCGAAAGCGTCTATATTCCCGTCAAGGAAATGCTCGCCAACGCCATTGCCGAAACATTCGCCGCCCTATATGACCGGGAGGTGAAGCGCAGCTTGGGAGATCTTGTGCAATGACGGTTTTCACATTCACGGAAGATTTGTAGCCCATGAGCAGCCGACGCTTACAGATCACATTGCAGCCCGATGTGTTGCGCTGGGCGCGAGAACGGGCAGGCATTGACCCCGAACAACTGGCTCGCCAGATGGGAGTGAATCCGGAACGCGTGTTGAAGTGGGAACGCGATGGCAAGATTAGCATTGCCCAAGCAGACAAACTTGCCCAACGCACGCATACCGCTTTGGGCTTTCTGTACTTGACAGAGCCACCCAAAGACCGCTTGCCAATCCCCGACTTTCGCACCCGAGGCCATGCACAGCCGCCGAGTCCCAACCTGCTTGAGACCATCTATCTTATGCAGCGGCGTCAAGCCTGGATGCGCGATGAACTCATTGCAGATGGCAGCGAACCGCTGGATTTCATCGGAGCCTACGGGACAGACGTCCGCCCGCAACAAGTAGCAATTGCCATGCGTGAGGTGCTTCAACTTAGCAGCAATTGGGCAGCCCAGGAGAGTACCTGGATCAACGCGCTCGGACGTCTGCGAGATTTGGTTGAGGCTGCTGGCGTGCTGGTATTTTTCAACGGCGTAGTGGGAAATAACACGCACCGCAAGCTGGATCCCGATGAATTTCAGGGCTTTGCCCTCATAGATGCTTATGCCCCGCTTATCTTTGTGAACAGTGCTGACTTCAAGGCTGCCCAGATGTTCACCCTAGCCCACGAACTGGCGCATATCTTCATCGCCAAGAGCGGTGTCTCCCAGTTTGAAGCTCTTCAACCCGCATCACATGCAATTGAGCAATTCTGCAACATGGCTGCTGCTGAATTCCTAGTGCCGGAACAGGAGTTGCGCGCGTTCTGGGATACCGTTAGGCATACAAGCGACCCCTACCAGTCGATTACACGTCGCTTCAAGGTGAGTTCTCTTGTGGCCGCGCGCCGCACTCTCGATCTTAACTTGATCGACCGGGATACCTTCTTCAGGTTCTATCAAGAATACAAAGATACGGAATGGCAGAGCAATCAGCAGAGCGAAACAGATGGCGGCCATTTCTGGAATACACAGAAATGGCGCATAGGCCCACGTTTTGGTAGCGCAGTCGTGCGCGCGGTCCGGGAAGGCCGGCTTCTCTATCGTGAGGCGTACAATCTCAGCGGTCTAAAGGGAGATACTTTTGAACATATGCCTGAAAAGATGGAGATGCCCCTGTGACAAATCCCGTGTTCGTGCTTGATACGAACATCTTTATTGAGGCACACCGCCGCTACTACGCACAAGACCTGTGCCCGGGATTCTGGGAATGTCTGCGCTACCATTCCGATGGTGAAAAGTGGACAACTGGAGTGGCGATTCCCAGATAAGCCTAACCACCCTAGCCAAGCGTACCGGGCTACCACTTGAGAGTTCACCACGGATGCAGGAGAGCTCACCACGGATACAGGAGAGCTTACCACTACGAAAGGACAATTTCCTGTGACCGATACCCTCAAACCCTGCCCAAGTCCATGCGCGATCTGATGGAAATCTAGCGTGATATGATATAATGGTTTTGGAAAGAGAGTTGATGGGCTGTTAGTAAAAATGATGAGAGGCCTAAACAATGAAATTGAACACACTGTTGAAAAAATTCAATTTAGAAAAAATCAGGTTGAACCTGCGTGTGGCCAATGTGGACATATCCTTCCAAGAGGCTGACAAAGATGCTGCGTGGGAACTGTACATTGAGATGCTGACCAGAATCGTTACCCAGCCTTTGCCCATTGAGGCGGGTGATGAAAAGACATCTTTGGACAGTGTTTATTCTCTGTTTCCAATTACCCGGGAGATTTTGCGTCGGCATGGGCGGAAAACGATAGAATTCAGCAAGGTTGCCATACCTGTGTTGAATCAGGTAGTGCGGCCTTTTACATCAAAATGGCATAAGGAGAGTTTGTCAGGCTCTCTTGATGACGAGGACAAGCGAAAGGAATTCCGTGAAGAACTAGCTGTCTTGCAAGACGATCTATGCAACTACAACCGTTTGCTGGCGCAGATTGCCAGTGTGGAAGATTTAACCGACCTTGAACAAGGCGAAGGAGAACAACGATGATGCAAACGAAACGACACAAGGTCTTCATCAGTTATCACCATCAGGATCAAAAGTACAGAGACAAGTTCGTCACCATGCTAGGTGATGCGATTGTGGACAAATCGGTCGGAGATGGCGACATAGATGACAGCAATATCAAAACGGAGACAATCCGTCGGAGAATCCGGGACGATTTCATTGCTGACGCAACCGTAACGGTAGTACTGATAGGCCGCTGCACCTGGCAACGAAAACATGTGGACTGGGAGATTGGTGCCAGTTTGATGGACACTAAGAAGAACCCTAGATGCGGTCTGGTGGGTATCCTGCTCCCCACTCATCCGAACTATAGATCAAAAAAACGTGATCCTCACTTGATACCACCGAGACTGGCGGCTAACTGCGAGGGGAGTGACCCCTACGCCCGTATCTACAAATGGTCGGGCAATATAGGGGAGATCCGCAAGTGGATTCATCAGGCATTCAAGAGACGGAAGGGGACACCACCCAACAATAGCCGGAAGCAGTTTAAGGACAATAGAGGTGGCCCGTGTTCAAAGGGTTGGCAGAATTAGAATAGCGCGCCAAAACACCGAGACAAAAATTTCAGCAGGCTAATCATGCATCCGAACCCTCATCCCTACCCTGCTTATAAGTCCTCCGGTGTGGAGTGGCTCGGCCATATCCCCGCGCATTGGGAGATGCGACGGCTGAAGGACTGGGTAACGATCAATCGCTCTGTGCTACCTGAAACAACTGACCCTGACTTTGTGTTTCAATACATTGATATCGGTTCGGTTAGCACTGGTGTGCTGACAAAGAAACCGCAAAAAATGCGCTTCGCCGCATCGCCATCAAGGGCAAGGCGTATTGTCAGAGAGGGCGATACGATCATTTCTACTGTCAGAACCTACCTCAAGGCTGTCTGGTTTGCCCAAGAGACCCACGACAATCTGATATGCTCAACCGGATTTGCTGTGCTTACGCCGGACGAAAGAGCTGTACCCAAGTTCGTGAGTTACTTGGTGCAGAGTCATCCATTCATTGAGCAAGTTACGGCGAATTCCGTTGGCATGGCATATCCAGCAATTGCCGAGAGCCGCCTAGGTTCACTTCATCTCTCCCTCCCTCCCCTCCCCGAACAAGAGGCCATCGCCGAATATCTGGACAAGGAGATCACCAACATTGACACTACTCTCAACAACACTCGACGCGAGATCGAACTGCTGCAAGAATACCGCACAGTGCTAATCGCGGACGTGGTCAGCGGCAAGGTGGATGTGCGCGATGTGGCGGCCAATCTGCCGGACGATGCCGATGATGCGGAAAGACGTGACGAAAGAGACCCGTTCCTCTACGCTGAGGAACATGCCCCCGACTGTTGAAGCAGGATCGTACCATCCACACAATCCGATGAATCCTTTCATCCTGATAATCCTGATTCAGACAATCCTTCCCAAGAGTGGACGATGAGTCTGACAAGAGTAAAACTGGAACGCTTCACCGCTTTTGAGAATCTGGACCTAGCCCTTTCGCCCGGCATCAATGTCCTTGTGGGGGCCAATGGCACGGGTAAAACCCACCTTATGAAGGTCTGCTATGCGGCCTGCGATGTTTCTAAAACCCAGGCATCCTTTGCAGAGAAACTGCTCCAGGTCTTTCTGCCATCGGGCCGTGGTCTAGGACGTCTGGTCAAACGACAAAGGGGGCGTACCAGAGGAACAGTAGCAATATTTCGCGACAGTCGGAAACTTCAAACTTCATTTACGACCCATGCCACGCGGTCAAGCTCCGCCCCCATAACAGGTGTCAAGGGTTGGACAGATTCACCAATCGAAAGTGTCTATATTCCCGTCAAGGAAATGCTCGCCAACGCGCCTAGTTTTCTATCCTTGTATGCACAGCGTGAAATTCATTTTGAAGAAGTATATGCAGATATCCTACATCGGGCCTATCGGCCATTGCCGCGCGGGCCGCTGGACCAGCCGCGTAAGCGGTTGCTCGCCCTCTTGCAAAAGGCGATTGAGGGAAAGGTTACAGTTCAAAATGAGGAGTTTTTTCTGCGTAACAGACAAGGAAATCTTGAATTTACCTTGCTCGCCGAAGGCATACGCAAGCTCGGCCTGTTGTGGCTTTTGATCCACAATGGAACCTTGCGAGATGGGGCGGTGTTGTTCTGGGATGAACCTGAGACCAACCTGAACCCAAAGTTATTCGGCGTGTTGCTGGATGTCTTGCTGGAACTACAGCGTACTGGTGTGCAGGTATTCTTCGCCACCCATGATTACGTGATCCTCAAGGAACTTGATCTCCGCCAACAGAGTAGCGACGAGGTCGCTTTCCACTCTCTTTATCGGACGCCAACAGGTGAAATTTCCTGCCACACCACAAATCGCTATCTCGACATCCATCCCAACGCCATTGCCGAAACATTCGCCGACCTGTATGACCGGGAGGTGAAGCGCAGCTTGGGAGATCTTGTGCAATGACGGTTTTCACATTCACGGAAGGCAATTTGCAAATCACGATCAAGGGCGCAATCAGGGCGCGAAAGTTCGACGCCCGCAACGCTCACGGACTGAGCCATTGTATGAAAGCTGTAGATTTTGTTGTTGAGCGTTCAGATTGTTATCTGTTTATTGAGTTCAAGGACCCTCAGCATCCCAGAAGTAGAAAAACAAACCGAGACAAGTTCATACAGGAATTTCAAAGTGGCCATACCGACGGGGATCTCACATACAAGTACCGGGACTCTTTTCTCTACGAATGGGCTGCAGGAAGAGAAGACAAACCCGTTGATTATCTCGTTCTGATTGCTCTAAATCATTTGACAGCAAACGACCTGCTGACTAGGACAGAGGCATTGCAACGGAGATTACCTTTGCATGGGCCACAATCGGGGTTATGGACTCGTCCAATTGTCAGAAGTTGTACCGTGTTCAATATCGCTTCGTGGAATGCGTACTTTCCAGACTACCCTATCAATCGCGTGATACCATGATAGGGAACTGCAGTGGGCAGTACTAGCATCTTGTCAGGAGCCGGACATGTACCAGCATACGCCGCCGCGTATCCACTATCTGCGCGTTGAAAACTATCGAGCACTCAAATCCGTAGAACTCAAGGAGATCTCTCCGGTCACTGTCCTACTCGGACCCAATGGTAGTGGCAAGTCTACCCTTTTCGATGCTTTCAGCTTTCTCGCCGAATGTTTTCAGCGGGGTCTGCGCGTTGCTTGGGAGCGTCGGGGGCGTGCTAGGGAGTTGCGTACGCGCGGCGCGGCCGGCCCCATCGTCTTTGAGCTGAAATATCGCGAACGACCAAAACATCCGCTTATCACCTACCATCTGGCCATTGACGAAGACAGGCGCGGCCCCATTGTTGTAGAAGAGTGGCTACAATGGCGGCGTGGTTCCCATGGGAAGCCTTTCCGCTTCCTAGACTATCACGAAGGGCAAGGTCAAGCGGCCAGCGGCGAAATGCCAGACGAACAGGAGCATCGCGTTGAAATTCCTCTACGCTCGCCTGACTTGGTGGCGGTCAACACATTGGGACAGTTTGCCCAGCATCCTCGGGTGGCTGCACTGCGCGAGTTCATTACCGATTGGCATGTCTCTCACCTCTCAATTGACGATACCCGCCGCCAACCGCAAGCTGGCCCCCAAGAAAAACTTTCGCGTACCGGCGACAATCTGGCCAATGTGATTCAATATCTAAAAGAGCAGCACCCGCAGCGGTTGGACGATATCTTTGATCAATTGCGTATGCGAGTGCCTAAGTTGGAACGGGTAGAGGCAGAGCGAATGCCCGATGGTCGTCTACTCCTACGCATTAAGGACATACCGTTCGAGCAACCGGTCCTCTCCCGCTTTGCCTCAGATGGCACATTGAAGATGTTGGCCTATCTCGTGCTTCTCAACGATCCTCAGCCGCCGCGCTTTATCGGCATTGAGGAGCCGGAGAACTTCCTGCATCCCCGCCTACTACCCGATCTCGCCGAGGAATGCCGGGCAGCCAGCGAACGTACGCAACTGTTGATCACCACCCACTCCCCAGATTTTCTCAACGGCGCGCGCCCACAAGAAGTACGTATACTCTATCGGGACACTCAAGGATACACACAAGCGACCCGAGTCTCTGACATCCCTGGCATTCCTGAGTTCGTAGAGGCAGGGGCAGCATTGGGACATCTCTGGATAGAAGGACACTTCAATATGGGCAATCCCTTGGTACATGCTGGCGCACCAACGAACGCGAGGTTGCGTTCGTGACCATGACAATCGTTGATTTCATCGTCGAAGAGCCATCAATGGAAGTCTTTCTGCGCTCTGTGCTGCCAAAACTATTGGGCAATATACATTTTAACATCTATTCATTCCGGGGGAAACATCAGCTTCTGGAACAACTTCCCTCTCGTCTGCAAGGTTATGCAGGCTGGATTTCCAAAGATCAACAAATCGACCAGAAAATCGTTGTGCTTGTGGACCAAGATACCGAGGATTGCGAGAAACTCAAAGCAAAACTCGAACAAATGGCGTTGAACGCTGATCTAGCTACCCGAAGCCAGCAGGACAGAGAGCAATTTACAGTTATTAATCGTATCGTTATTGAAGAGTTGGAGGCTTGGTACTTCGGCGATTGGCAGGCGGTGCAGGAGGCCTATCCACGTGTATCGTCAACGATTCCCAGACAAGCACGCTATAAAAATCCTGACACGATTCGCGGCGGCACTTGGGAATGCTTTGAACGGATTATGCAACGGGCCGGCTACTTCAAGAGCGGCCTACGTAAAAGTGCGGCCGCTCGGTCCATCGGCCAGTTCATTGAACCCGATAGAAATCAGTCACATAGCTTTCAAGTCTTTCGAGATGCACTCAGAGAGATGATTGGACGCTAAACAGTCACTGATCTTGTGGCAGACTTACGCCTTACGTTGTCATAGGAAATTACAATGACCACTGACACCAGCGAACGCGGCCTAGAACGCCTCATCTGCATAGCTCTCTGCGGCCACCCCTGCGATGGCACAACGCAGACGGGCATTACACACGAGCAGCCGACCTCGTATCATGCCGGCTGGGTCGGGGGCGACCCACATGACTATCATCGGGAGTACTGTGTGGACCTGGCGCAGCTCTCGGCTTTCCTGCGCGAAACCCAGCCGGATATAGCCAGCAGTGTGGACCTCCATGTAGATAATCCAACCCGGCGCAAGTTCCTCGCCCGCCTGCAGGGTGAGATCAACAAACGCGGCACCATCCATGTGTTACGCCACGGGCTCAGACACGGCCAGCACGATATTTCCCTCTTCTATGGCACGCCCTCTCCCGGCAACCAGCAGGCCAATGCGGACTACGAGGCCAACCGCTTCTCGATCACCCGGCAGCTACGCTATAGCCGTCATGAAACCCAGCGGTCCCTCGACTTGGTTATCTTCATCAATGGCCTGCCGCTCGCCACCTTTGAGCTGAAGAACAGCCTTACCAAGCAGACAGTGGAGGACGCAGTACGGCAGTACAAACGCGCCCGGGACCCGAACGAAGAGATCTTTACGTTCGGGCGCTGTGTAGTCCACTTCGCGCTAGACGACCACGAAGTGCAGTTCTGTACACATCTCAAGGGCAAGGCGTCTTGGTTCCTACCCTTCAACCGCGGCTGGAACGATGGCGCGGGCAATCCGCCCAACCCCCACGGCCTCAAGACCGACTACCTGTGGAAGGAGGTGCTGACCCGTGCCAGCCTGACCAATATCATTGAGAACTACGCTCAGATCGTTGCATCAAAGGATGAAAAGACCAAGCGTAAGAAGAAGATACAGATTTGGCCCCGCTACCACCAGCTAGACGTGGTGTGCCAACTCCTGGCCGACAGTACTGAAAAGGGCGCGGGGCAACGCTACCTGATCCAGCACTCGGCTGGCAGCGGCAAGTCCAACTCCATTGCTTGGCTGGCACACCAACTGATCGGGCGTGAGCAGAATAGCCGACCTGTCTTCGACTCCATCATCGTCGTCACCGACCGGCGCATCCTCGACAGACAAATCCGCGACACCATCAAGCAGTACGCCCAAGTGGGCGCGACCGTGGGCCATGCCGAGAGGTCCGGCGATCTACGCAAATTCATTGAGAGCGGCAAAAAGATCATCATCTCCACAGTGCAGAAGTTCCCGTTCATCCTTGACGAGATCGGAAATGAACAGCGGACGCGCAGCTTCGCCATCATCATTGACGAAGCCCACTCCAGCCAGGGCGGCAAAACCAGCGCGGCCATGGCCCAAGCACTCTCCCAAGCCGGGGCCGAGGGGGAGGATGAGACCTTTGAGGACAAGATCAACCGTCTGATGGAATCGCGGAAACTCTTGGCCAATGCCAGCTACTTTGCCTTCACTGCCACGCCCAAGAACAAGACCTTAGAAATCTTCGGCGCACCATACCCACAGCCCGATGGCACGGTAAAACATCAGCCCTTCCATCGCTACACTATGAAACAGGCCATCCAAGAAGGCTTTATCCTAGACGTGCTCGGGCACTATACGCCGCTGGAGAGTTACTACAGGCTCGCCAAGACGGTGGCAGACGACCCGCAATTTGACACGAAAAAGGCACACAAGAAACTACGTCGCTATGTTGAGAGCAACGAAGACGTGATTCGGATCAAGGCCGAGATCATGGTGGACCACTTCCATGAGCAGGTGTTGGCGAAGGGGAAGATCAACGGGCAAGCGCGGGCCATGGTGGTGACCAACAGCATCAGGCAGGCACTCCACTATTACCATGACATCCGCAACTACCTAACCGAACGCCAGAGTCCGCATCAGGCACTCGTTGCCTTCTCAGGTGAACATGAGTACCATGGCAAGCGGGTAACCGAGGCATCGTTGAATGGTTTTCCATCTACACAGATCGCCGACAAGTTCCAAGAGGACCCGTACCGCTTCCTCATCTGTGCCGACAAGTTTCAGACAGGCTACGATGAACCCCTATTGCATACCATGTACGTAGACAAGGTGCTGTCGGGCATCAAGGCGGTGCAGACGCTGTCACGCCTCAACCGCGCCCACCCCAAGAAGTACGATGCCTTCATACTCGACTTTATGAACACGACAGACAGCATCCAAGAGGCGTTTGAACCCTACTATCGCACGACCATCCTAGCCGATGAGACCGACCCCAACAGGCTGCACGATCTGCAAGCGGATCTGGACAGCGAACAGGTGTATAGGCCGGACCAGATCGACGATTTCGTGAGGCGTTATCTGGCCGGCGCGCAGCGTGACCAGCTCGACCCGCTCCTCGACGATTGCGTGGCAGTCTATCAAACCGAACTGGATGAAGATGGACAGGTGGATTTCAAGAGCAAGGCCAAAACGTTCATCCGCACCTACGGGTTCCTGTCATCGGTCCTGCCCTACACCAACGCCGAGTGGGAAAAACGCTCGATCTTCCTCAACTTCCTCGTGTCCAAACTGCCCGCGCCCCAGGAAGATGATCTCTCCAAGGGCATTCTTGAGGCTATTGACATAGACAGCTACCGCATTGAGAAATGTACAGTACAGAAAATCATGCTCTCCGACCAAGATGTGGAGATCGACCCGCCGCCGACCGATGGGCGCGGCGTCAAGCCAGAGCCGGAGCTGGACCGCCTCTCAAATATCGTCAATACCTTTAACGACCTGTTTGGCAATATCCTTTGGAAAGACAAAGACAGGATACATCGTCTCATTACCGATGAGATCCCGGCCAAGGTTGCAGAGGACACCGCCTATCGCAATGCCCGGCAGAACTCCGACAGACAGAACGCCCGAATTGAGCATGCCAAGGCTATAGAACGCGTGATGAGGGAGCTGCTCAACGACGACATGCAGCTCTTCAAACAGTACTCAGACAACGATTCGTTCCAGCGCTGGCTGAAGGATACGGTGTTCGAACTCACCTATGAAGCCCCCTCGTCTGACGCAGGATCATCTGAATGAAAGGGAGATTGTCTGTCACGTCAGTCTTCTGCTCTGCGCCCATAGCCAGACTTCCGCCATGGCCAATGCAAGGATCACGACAAAGAGCGGAACAAGCGGCTCCGCGTAACGGGGGATGAAACGGGTGGCCACTGCATGGAAACCGTAGAAGTAGGCCACAGGGAGCAACAGGAAGGCCAGCCCCAGGTCCCGTCGCCTCCAAGCAAGGACGAGCATCATCCCTAGGGCAGGAAGGAATAGGAAGCTGATCCCTTTGCCCATGGCGCACATCAGCTTCCACATCATCTTCAGAGGCACCTTTACCACTGCACCGTAGGTATTCCAAGCGGCATTGTAGTCCCGGCAGCGATAGTCCATCCCCCGCTCTGTGAACGCCAATGACAGCACAGCATGCTTCAGCCAGTTCTCTCCTATCAACTCCAACCCCGCGCGCGCGATCGCAGCATCCCTCACTTGCCTGGTTCCCTCTCTCCATCCAGGACCTTCTAGGGTGTCCGCACGCGCGGCCACGGCTCCACCCTGCACCCCCTCGGGATCCCATTGCGTAAAATAGGCATATTGGGCACGACGATATAGCCCCTCCTCCTCGTTTTCAGGGTCAATACGCGCGTAACCGAAGTTGGCAGGTTCCAGCTTGTCCATGACGAATGCACGTATATCATCCCCATAAGGAATGTCTGCCAGCGGCAAATAGAAAGCAAACGTCCCGAGAACCTCTGACCAACTTAACATTGAGGCATACTCCGCACGAACCGCGATGGTCTCTCCGCTGCGGCCCGCTATACTGAATACTCCACCTCTCACCCAGTTTCGTACCATCCAAGGCAGGCTTATGACCAGAGCAACCAACAACATGGCCGCGAAGGCTGACACCAGCTCCTTACGCCGCTCCCCGGCCCGCCACAGCCCCACAACCCAAACCACCGTCAGAACCAGCAGCCAATATTGGAAGACCGCCTCGATCAATACCAGCCCCCCTACTGCAAGCCCGCTCAATACACCCGTAACCACCCATGGCTTGCGCCACATCCGCAACATCAGGCCCGCATGTCCCAACAGCAGCAGGCCGACCAGTAGGTTCCCCAAAAGGTTCACCGGCATCAGTATCATAAACAACAGAGCAGCCGCGACCGCCAACGCCCAACTTCCCACAAGCGCATAGACCACCATGAACATGGCTGCCATCGTCAGGGCCGATAGGACCGCATCTACCTGTTGGACCCGCTGTCGCAGCGGATACCCAGCTTCGCATCTCCAGCTCAAAGGGCAATCAATGTTCAGCGAGTAGAACTCGGGAACCGTAACGAAGATCGCAGCTAGGTACAGTGGATACCCCGGTTCTCTACGCATGTAGAGCGAGAGAGAGTCCCCTCTCTCAAGGATCTCGGCTACATCATGGCGGAAGTGAAACTCACCATGGTGGATGATATTGTACGCAAGGTAGGAGTTCTGTTGATGGTCACCCCCGAACACCCGGCTACCGATGTCCGGCCACAGCAGCACCAGTGTCAGCACCCCAAACAGGGCAGCAGTCACGACGATACGTCGTCTCTCGCTCCCAAACATCTCTGGATCTCTCCTGAACTAGCCCCAGCGAGTCGCCTGCACCGGCGCAGACACTGGGGTGATCACCCTGGCCGCATTGCCCTCGCTGTCCGTGTAGGGTATGTAGGCCCTCAAACGATAGCCAATGTCTTCCGCAGTAGGGGTGTATCTAGCGCTATGCCCCTCATCACTGTCAATTCTTGTCCAGCCGGCCCCATTGCCGCGCTCCCAGACCCAAGACCCACGATTCCTAAGACCTACGCGTATATGGTTCGCTATGCCAACGCTGAATGCCTCGTTCACCACGGGCGCGAAGGCACTTCGGAATACGGCATCTCCTCCCAAGATAACTTGATAGACACCGCCATCCGACAGTTCAATTACAGGTTCAAACTTACAAACAGATACGAGACCTTGCATGATGGATTGTGGCCAGTAACGCTCACTCTCTCGGGCAAGCCATACAATATATTCCTCCCCATGACCGTCGTCTTTCGCTAGCCATGGACAATGAACCACTTCTCTATGTCCACTCACCGAGAGCAATTTTGTTGGCCATGGGATACTCCTACCCGTCATCAAGAAGAGTGCGAACGGATTGTTACTATAGACCACACTATCAACCATAGGGTTCTCTTTCATGTATGCCATTATCCCGGAATTGACATCATACCGATAGGCAAGGTTGAATTCGTCTTTGAATCCAGATTCAATTGTTTGGGCAGTCACATGCAGTTCCTTGAAAGCCGTGCCGCCGATAACGGTTGTGAAACCAATCAGGACAATGACAGCAGCACCCCGCTTCAACAGGGTCATCCTACCACCAGCTGCGCGAAGCAAGAGTCTGTCCAGCAGAAGCACGATAATAAAGAGGAGAGGAATGTACAGAGGGGCCAAGAATCTGACATCAAAGCGGGTACGGAGCTGTAGGCCCGTTATCAGGAATACAAGGTATAGGAGCGTGAATATGCTGAATGGAAGGGTCGGCCCCAAGCTGTTGATCAATGCCGTGGTCTGGCCCTGGCGAGTCAGCACCCAGAACACAGCGACCAAAGCGAGCACTGTCAACAAGAGAAGCCAATCACGTACCTGTGGACTTGCCAAGGGGAACGTCCATTTTCCGAACTCCGCGGACATCCAGCCCAGCAAATCTGCTAAGGAATGGCGCGATCCACCTCTGTTGCCCATGGGATTCCTCGTAGCAATCCAGTTGCGCGCCAGCACAGCTGCCAACGGAATTGACGACATCGCACCATAGACAGCCGCGCGCTTCAATCGTGCCAAAACCGACAGATTCTTACCTAGCAGCAACAACAAGACCCCAGAGCCTATCACCACGATTCCATTATAGCGCACAACCGCGGCCACCCCTGTACATACGATTGCCATTGCCCATGAGATTCTGCTTGTCTTTCCATTGGAAAAGGTTTCCATCTGCATCAATGCTAGAATGGTGAACAGAATAAAGAGAGGTTCGGCCAGGATATAGGTAGCGATATAACTGAGCGCGGAAGATGTCATGATTGCTGCGCTGGCCCCCACGGCTAAGAGGCGCGAGTCGATTCTCCGGCTCAACCACAGACCCGAGATAACTATCAGCAGACCGAAAGCCGCGATGTTTGTGAGGGACATCGCGGCCACCGGGTCGGCCCCGAGCAGGGTAAAGAATGCTAAGAGCAAGGGAACAAAGAGCGGCCACATAACCTCATAGTGTCCGGCAGCACTTCGCAAGCCATTTCCAGCTATCAAGTTGTCGGCCATAGAGAGGAAGAGCGCGGAGTCGGTATGTATGGCCGGACCATGTGCGGAGGTCCGCCACAGGATATGCGCCGCGCCGAGAACGCCTAGGAGAAGTAAGAGGAATGCAAATAGAACATTTATCTTAAATACATGATAGCGAATGAGGCCTTCCAACCTATGCATCCATATCTCCTGCAATTTGGGCGTAGAGAGAAGTAGGGCTGTATTTGTCGAAACATGTTCAGTAAGCACAGATAAGATATGGTGACCTACAGCAATTTTAGCCTAACCGAGATTTACTGTCAAAATAAATCGCACACCCCATAAAGAAAATGGCCTTTGCCATGGCCGCTACGAAGATATTCCGAGACTCCCTGCACCACGACCAACAGAGGGTGGCCAGCACGAATAGAGACCCGTCAATACGAACTCTAGGGGCTGATTGGCCCTTGTCCAACTCCTACAAAACTTTCACAGCCGCGCTGTAATCCCCCAATATCTGGCTATGTAGGTGCTGGCCCTGCGCGCTTGAACTCAATGATTACATGCTTGTTGCCAGTTGTAGTGTCGTAATATCTAAGCCTTATCACAAACAACAGAGCGGCCGCGACCGCCAACGCCCAACTTCCCACAAGCCCATAGACCACCATGAACATGGCTGCTATCGTCAGGGCTGATAGGACTGCATCTACCTGTTGGACTCGCTCAGCAGTCACGACGATACGTCGTCTCTCGCGCCCGAACATCTCTGGATCTCTCCTCATCACGCTGAAGATCTCCTGAAAAACTAGTCCCAGCGGGTCGCCTGCACCGGCGCAGACACTGGGGTGATCACCCTGGCCGCATTGCCCTCGCTGTCCGTGTAGGGTATGTAGGCCCTCAAACGATAGCCAATGTCTTCCGCAGTAGGGGTGTATCTGTCGCTATGGCCCTCATCACTGTCAATTCTTGTCCAGCCGGCCCCGTTGCCGCGCTCCCAGACCCAAGACCCACGATTCCTAAGACCTACGCGTATATGGTTCGCTATGCCAACGCTGAATGCCTCGTTCACCACGGGCGCGAAGGCACTTCGGAATACGGCATCTCCTCCCAAGATAACTCGATAGACACCGCCATCCGACAGTTCGATTACAGGTTCAAACTTACAGACAGATACGAGACCTTGCATGACGGATTGTGGCCAGTAACGCTCACTCTCTCGGGCAAGCCATACAATATATTCTTCCCCATGACCGTCGTCTTTCGCTAGCCATGGACAGTGAACCACTTCTCTATGTCCACTCACCGAGAGCAATTTTGTTGGCCATGGGATACTCGTACCCGTCATCAAGGAGAGTGCGAACGGATTGTTACTATAGACCACACTATCAACCATAGGGTTCTCTTTCATGTATGCCATTATCCCGGAATTGACATTATACCGATAGGCAAGGTTGAATTCGTCTTTGAATCCAGATTCAATTGTTTGGGCAGTCACATGCAGTTCCTTGAAAGCCGTGCCGCCGATAACGGTTGTGAAACCAATCAGGACAATGACCGCAGCACCCCGCTTCAACAGGGTCATCCTACCACCAGCTGCGCGACGCAGGAATCTGTCCAGCAGAAACACGATAATAAAGAGGAGAGGAATGTACAGAGGGGCCAGGTATCTGACATCAAAGCGGGTACGGAGCTGTAGGCCTGTTATCAGGAATACAAGGTATAGGAGCGTGAATATGCTGAATGGAAGGGTCGGCCCCAAGCTGTTGATCAATGCCGTGGTCTGGCCCTGGCGAGTCATCACCCAGAACACAGCGACCAAAGCGAGCACTGTCAACAAGAGAAGCCAATCACGTACCTGTGGACTTGCCAAGGGGAACGTCCACTTTCCGAACTCCGCGGACATCCAGCCCAGCAAATCTGCTAAGGAATAGCGCGATCCACCTCTGTCGCCCATGAGATCCCTCCGCACAATCCAGTTACGCGCCAGCAAAACTGCCAACGGAATTGACGACATCGCACCATAGACAGCCGCGCGCTTCAATCGTGCCAAAACCGACAGATTCGTACCCAGCAGCAACAACAAGACCCCAGAGCCTATCACCACGATTCCATTATAGCGCACAACCGCGGCCACCCCTGTGCATACGATTGCCATTGCCCATGAGATTCTGCTTGTCTTTCCATTGAGAAAGGTTTCCATCTGCATCAATGCTAGAATGGTGAACAGAATAAAGAGAGGCTCGGTAAGAATATAGGTAGCGATATAACTGAGCGCGGAAGATGTCATGATTGCTGCGCTGGCCCCCACGGCCAAGAGGCGCGAGTCGATTCTCCGGCTCAACCACAGACCCGAGATAACTATCAGCAGACCGAAAGCCGCGATGTTTGTGAGGGACATCGCGGCCACCGGGTCGGCCCCGAGCAGGTTGAAGAATGCTAAGAGAAAGGGAACAAAGAGCGGCCAGCGTATCGCATAGTGTCCGGCAGTGCTTCGCAAGCCATTTCCAGCTATCAAGTTGTCGGCCATGGAGAGGAAGATCGCGGAGTCGATATGTATGGCCGGGCCATGGGCGGAGGTCCGCCACAGAATATGCGCCGCGCCGAGAACGCCTAGGAGAAGTAAGAGGAATGCAAACAGAACATTTACCCTAAATATATTGAAGTAGGGCTGTATTTGTCGAAACATGTTCGGTAGGCAAAGACAAGATACGGTGACCTACAGCAATTTTAGCTAATCAAGATTTGCTGTCAAAATAGAAAGCCGGCGGCATCCTCTTGATGAGCACCCCGTGTCATCCGGTGGTATAATGTTGTTTGTAGTTACGAAAAACGAGAAACGAATGGCAATCACAACATGCCTATCAAACAGTCTGTCTGCATCCCGATCTTGCCACAAGATGCCATGCCCCAGGAAGAACTTCTGGCGGAGATTGCCGCAATCGGCCATAAGGAGCCATCATGACCAGACAACCCCATGTTCTCTATATCCTGTCTGACGAGCATTTCGGCGGGGCCATGAGCCACATGGGCGATGCAAATGTACGCACGCCCAATATGGACCGACTGGCCGCTGAGGGGACCAGCTTTGCGCGCGCCTATGCCAATTGCCCCATCTGCACACCTTCCCGGGGGACGATATTTTCCGGGCGGCATGCCCACGCAGGGCCGGTCCAATATTTCTTCGACGTATACAAAGCGACTTCTCCCAGCACGGCCACCGCCTTGCGAACAGCCGGCTACCACACGGCCTATTTCGGCAAATGGCACTGTGGTGTCGTGCAGAACCAAGAGCCACCCAAGGTGCGGGCACATCGGGACGAGTACACCCGCTGGCCCCAACGCACACCTGAGTATCATCGGGCCGGCTTTCAGGACTGGTATGGCTTTGAAGTCAACAATGCGCCCTTCCAGAGCATCTACTATCACCAACATGAAGCCAATCCCCGCAAAATGGACGGCTACCAGACGGATTTTCTCACGGACCTGGCCATCGACTATCTGCGTTCTTACGACCGGGAGGAGCCGCTATTCCTAGTGCTCAGTGTGGAGCCGCCCCACTTCCCCCTAGAAGCCCCCCACGTGCGCTTCGACCCCAGCACCCTAGAGACACCGCCTAGCTTTGCCGACTCGCCAGAAATGCGTTCTCTGCTGGCCATCTATTACGCCATGGTAGAAAACTTGGACTGGAATATCGGCCGCCTGCAGACGGCCTTGCACAGCCTGCCCAGCTTCAAAGACAATACCTTGACCGTCTACTTTTCCGACCACGGTGATTATATGGGAACCCATGGGGCCATCAACCGCAAGGAGAACCCCCATGAAAACTCCGTGCGGATCCCCACTATCTTCCATTGGCCGGGGCAGATCCCAGCCCAAGGGCGGCGCGCTGACCTGCTGTTCAGTCTCGTGGATCTTTTCCCTACCACCCTGGGCCTGCTGGGTCTAGACATTCCTGCCCACAACCAGGGGACCAACTTCTCGCCGGCCTTGCGCGGGGCCCAGAGTTTCCAGGGGCCAGACGCGGTCCTGCTCGAAATGTCCGGCAATCCCCGCTGGAATTTAGACTTCCTCGACTGGCGAGGGCTGGTCACAACCCGCTGGAAGTACGCCTTCTACGAGACAGGCCAGCAACTGCTCTATGATCTGGCAAATGATCCCTTTGAGATGAACAACTTGGCTGCTACGGACACGGAAACCTGCGAGGAGATGCGCCACAAGCTGCTGGAACTCATGGGTGACACCCGGGAGCCGTACTTTGACGTGCTCATGGAGCACGGGGTCCCTGCGGAAGGGCCGGCCCTGGATGTGGGCGAGTTCTACGGCAAGGGCCGGCTGGCCCCCGTATGGCCCGAACTGGTACGCAAGCACGAAGCGTAATGGTATCCGCGATTCTCAACGCCATGTACTGCTCTGCCTATGAAGCGGATGGCGGCTGGATAACACTGTCATGATTCATTACCCACGATTTACTGCGATTCATGGAACTTCCGCCAAGCCTTTTCTCCCAGCTAAAGATATGGATGACTGACGAAACCGTGGCCTTTGCCCTGCTAGGCAGTTATGCCCGAGGAGATGCCGGCCCATTCAGTGATGTGGATGTGGTGCGTTTTGTCAATGACGATAGCTACGCGACCGAGGGGCAAAATGGTACGTTCCTGCTCGATGACACACTGGTCGTGTGCAGTACAGCTACTCCTAGCCAAGTGGAAAGCTGGTTCACCGAGCCAGGCCAAGCGGTCAATGTTATGGCCGGGCTGCGCGATGGACGTCCCCTATGGGACCCAGATGGCATCTTTGCCCACATCCAGCGGCGCGCCTACGCCTTTCAATGGACACAGATGCTGCAGACAAAAGCTGATGCGCTAGTCGGCCAGGAGATGGTCGGCTGGGTCGAAGAGGTACACAAAGGGCTGGAGGGCCTGCGTCGCAACGATAGCGGACGGTTGCTCAATGCCCGCTACGGCCTGTCCTGGGGCTTGGCATGGGTCATGCGAGTCGGCCGCGGCGTGCTGTCCAACAGCGACAACGCCTTTTTTGAAGATGTAATCCACGCGGTCGGCGTTGAAAGCCGATGGTCGCAATTACTACGTCGTGCCTTCGGGGTAGGATCTACCCCACCATCATTGCGCGCAGAAGTGACCGCCGGGTTGCTGCTCTATTGCGAAACTTTTGCCTTGCTAGAGGAGGTACTCCCCAAGCGAGCGCACCCTCTCATCGCCGCAACGGTCCAGCGCATCCGTGCAGAGTTGAGTCAGGATATACTTCTTTAAGTATGCTGTTATAGCGGTGGCATAAACAAGGTGGCATAAACAAGGTGGCCTTATCATAGCCGATACATCCTGAATTCACAAGGAAGACTGTCAGCGGCTGTAGTTGCGCGAATGCTACCTGTATCGGTATACTATGACCTATCATCAGCCATGAACCAATTGCTACTGCAGTTGACAATAACGCACTCGTCGCAAAATCCATAGGAGATGACCCAATGCTTACCCAAGAACAGATCAGTTTCTATCACCAACAGGGCTATCTGCACATTCCTCACCTGTTTACAGCCGAAGAGACCCAGAAACTCTCAGATGAGATGGACAGGCTTGTTGAGGACTGGGCCTTCACCAGCCCTGGTTGGAGTGGTCCCTGGCGGCAGGCCTATATGGACCCGGAGACTGAAAAGCAATCTAAGCTGACCGCAATGCACGACCTGCACTTCTACTCAGTTGCTTGGATGCGCGCGGCCACCAATCCCAAACTGGCCGAGGCCCTCAGTGATCTGCTGGGGCCCAATGTGGAGTTGCACCACACTACCATGCACATCAAGCCACCCCAGACCGGCCACCCATTTCCCATGCACCAAGACAACCCTTTCTATGGTCATCAGGATGGCCGTTTCATTGATGTGCTGGTCCACCTAGACAACACGTACCACGAGAACGGTGAAATCCGCTTCCTGGCCGGCTCCCATAAAAAGGGCCACCTAGCACACATCACCGAAACCGAAGACGGCCCTTGCACTCCCCACCTGCCCACGGATCAGTACTGCTTAGAGGATACAGTGCCGGTGCCCGCCAAAGCCGGTGATGTGGTGATCTTCTGCATTGACACCGTCCACGGCTCCTACATCAACCAGACCAAGAAGCCTCGCCGTCTCGTGCGTATGGGCTACCGGGACCCGCAAAACCGCCAAGAGTACGGCCAAAGCATGGGCCGTCCGGGCCTGATTGTCAGCGGCTACCGGGAGCGCCAAGAGGATGACGAGCTTCTGCCAATCACGTAACTGCAGTGGCGAGAGGCTCATGATGAGGAACGCCTCTCTACTGGTGTGAGGCAACCGTGATCTACGATACGATCATCGTTGGCGCAGGCTCAGCGGGGAATATCCTTGCGGCCCGCCTGACAGAAGACCCAACTCGACAGGTACTGCTCCTCGATGCAGGGCCAGACTATCCAACCCAAGACGATCTGCCGGCGGAGATCAAACTGGGCTATGGCACGTCGTCCGGCATCATCGCCTTCAGCCATGATTGGGGCTACACAGGCCAGGCAACTGCACAGATCGCAGACCTACCGATCCCCCGTGGCCGGCTAATCGGCGGCTCCAGCGCGGTCAATGCCCAGATATTTCTGCGCGGTGTGCCGCAGGATTTCGCGGCCTGGGCCGCCCTGGGCAACGATCAATGGACCTTTGAGCAGGTGTTGCCCTACTACTGCAAGCTGGAAAACGACCACGACTTCGGCACAGCCCCCTATCATGGCCATGATGGACCCATCGGTGTGCGTCGCTATCCCCGCGAGGAATGGGGCGCGGCCCAACATGCCTGGTTTGATGCCTGCCAACAGGCCGGGTATCCCTACTGCCCCGACGCCAACCGGCCGGGCAGCAGCGGCGCAGGGCCGTTCCCCCTCAATAACATCAATGGTGTACGACAAAGCACAGCCGTGACCTACCTGGCCCAGGCTCGCAAGCGTCCCAACCTGCACATCCGCGCCGATTCTACCACCCGCCGGGTATTGCTGCATGGAACCCAGGCAATGGGCGTGGAAATCGAGCACAATGGCCAGCCAGAGAAACAGTATGCCGACGAAGTCATTCTCTGCGCTGGTGCGATAGGGACGCCGCAACTTCTTATGCTCTCCGGCATCGGGCCCGCCCCGCATTTGCGGGAACTTGGCCTCAACATCTGCCAGCACCTGCCCGGCGTCGGGCAGAATATGCGGGATCACCCGACAACGAATCTGCAATGGCTATTGCAGCCCAGCTTTATACCCAGCAACCGCCATCATTGGCACCAAGTCGGCCTGCGCTATACGGCCTCTGGTTCATCCTTACCCAACGATATGATCGTCTACGTGTGTGCAACCCCACCGGACCTGGTCATAAAGAGCAGCACTGTTTCGCGCCCTACTACCTCTCAGCAGGCAGAACGTGAGAGACCCTTGATCGTTCCGCACGCCCTCTTTGTTCGCCCGACAGTCAACCTTGCCCTAGGCCAGGGCGAGTTACATCTGCGCTCCGCGGACATCCATGACAGCCCACTGCTCACCTATCGCTATTTCGACGACCCATTTGACCGGCAACGGCAACGGGAAGGGATCCGTCTTTGTATGACAATGGTTGAGGAACACCCAGCCTTTGGCCGGCTGGTCGGCCCAGTAAAAGATGGGCCCGGCCACGACTTACACGACGATACCGCTCTGGACCGCTGGATATTTGCCAATGCTGACACGGGCCATCACACCTCAAGCACCTGCAAAATGGGGCCGGACACAGACCCCTTCGCGGTCGCCGACCAGACAGGACGGGTATATGGTATTGACGGGCTGCGAGTCGTTGATGCCTCGCTGATGCCGGACAGTGTGCGCGCCAATATCAATGCCACTGTGATGATGATGGCAGAAAAGATCGCCGCAGACATCAGTGGTCGCTGATGCCCTGATCACGAGCCACTGCAGTTCGGAGTTGTGAACATGACCTATCGTATTCTGATTACCGACTACGCCTGGCCGCATCTTGATATTGAGCGGGAGGTGCTGGCTGCGGTCGGGGCGAAACTGCTGGTGGCAGAGAGTGGCTCTGCGGCAGAAATCATCGCGCTGGCCCCACAAGCCGATGGCATCCTCACCTGCTGGGAGAATGTGCCAGCCCAAGCCCTAGATGTCGCGCCAAGCTGCCGGATTGTCAGCCGTTATGGGATTGGACTGGACAATATCCCCATCAGCCGGGCCACAGAACTGGGCATGCTTGTCACCAATGTGCCTGACTTCTGCCTAGAGGAAGTATCAGATCATGCCATGGCTCTGCTGCTGGCGTGCGCCCGCCAACTGTTCCCATTAGCACGCACGCCCCAACGCAGCAGTTGGGTGCGCGATACGCCGCAGCCCATTCCACGAGTGCGCGGGCAAACCCTGGGCCTGGTCGGTTTTGGCAATATTGCCCGTGCGCTTGTGCCCAAAGCTCTCGGCTTCGGCCTGCATATCATCGCCTACACACCACGCCTACGCGCCACAGACGCCCCCAACGGTGTTGAAGTAACGAATGATCTCGCTACGCTGTTGGCCGCGTCCGACTACGTATCGATCCACTGCCCCCTCACCGACGAAACCGCCCATCTCATCAATGCTGCGGCCTTGGCCCAGATGAAGCCATCCGCGTGTTTGGTCAACACCAGTCGCGGGGGCATCATCGACGAGCCAGCCCTCATTGAAGCCCTGACCGATGGCCACATCGCTGCTGCTGCCCTTGATGTGACCGACCCGGAGCCACCCCAAGCCGACAACCCCCTCCTGGCCATGGAGAACGTCATCATCACGCCCCATGCCGCTTTCTACTCAGAGGCCGCCAGCGCGGATTTAGCGCGCAAAGCCGCGCACAATGTCGCCACAGTCCTGCGCGGCGAAGTGCCGCACACTCTCGTAAACCCAGAGGTGCTGACCCAGGAGAACTGTCGGTTGGAACGAAAGAAGTGAGAAGCAGCCTAAATGGTGGAGGGGTCTGTCAGCCTTTCTCCGAGTCCTAAGGTCTCCAATTCTGGAAATTGCAAGACAGACAAAAATGAGTCGTTGAAATCGCCCCGCCCGGACAGTTCATGATATTCCACAATCTCCGGCAGCGCGCGGGCTACCTCGCGTTCGCGGAAGGAGAGTAGAGCGATCTTAGCCCCTTCGCCGGCGGCATTGCCCACTGCTTGAATCCGTTCAACCGGCACCGCTGGCACCAGCCCGATGATGCGGGCACTCTGTGGATTGATATAGCTGCCAAAAGAGCCGGCCAGATAGATCTCCACGAGATCGGAGGCCTCGACGCCCAGCTCCTGCATGACCACGTCAATGCCGCCGGCGATGGAACCTTTGGCAAATTGAAGTTCACGCACATCACGCTGGGTCAGCACAACCGGCTTGCCACTGCCGGACTCCTCAGCCCAGGCGAGGACAAAGGAACGCCGGCCCTCCTCGTCGGTAACGATACGCCTAGCTAGGTCAGGCCCAACCAACTGGGCCGCATCCTCTGCCTTCACAAAGCGTCCGGAGGGCAGCATCAGCCCACTCAAGCGCAGTTGTGCCACCGCGTCTAAGAGGCCAGAGCCACACAGGCCAAGCGGTGGCCCATCACCGATCACCTGTAGCGCAATCGTATCGTGTGTTATGGTCACGGCCTCAATCGCGCCCTCACTGGCGCGCATGCCATCCTGGATCTGCGCGCCCTCAAAGGCCGGCCCCGCGGGCGCAGCCGTGGCCACTGTGCGCTCCGCAGACCCCAGAATGATCTCGCCATTGGTCCCCACATCCACTAGCAGGCGCACGCCTTCATTTTGGGCCAAACCGGTGGTCAAAAGCCCAGCGACCAAGTCGGCCCCAACATAGGCACCCACATAAGGCAGGAGATGTACCTGGGCTTGCGGCAAGATCCCTAGGCTCACATCCTGGGCGCGCACCTGTATCAGGTCTTCAACCACGGGGATAAACGGTTCAAGGCCAATCGCCTCTGGATCAGCAGCCAAAAACAGATGCTGCATGGTTGCATTGCCGGCAATGACGACTTCATATACCTCGTGGCCAGCTACGTCCCCTTCCGCCAAAAGCTGCGCGATCAGGCCATTCAGTGTATGGACGATACTCTCGTTCAATTGCTGCAGCCCATCCTCGTTGAGCATGGTATGGCTGATGCGTGCGATCACATCTGCCCCATGCACCGCCTGCCCATTGAGCGCGGAACGGACTGCAACGGCCGCGCCGCTGTTGAGATCCAGCAACATGCCCACAACCGTGGTCGTGCCAATGTCAAAGGCCAAACCATAGGCACGCCCGCTCGTATCGCCCGCTTCAACGCTGACCAACTCCTGGCCTACCACCACAGCCGTAACCTGCCATTGGCTCTGGCGTAACACACTGGGCAACTGGCGCAAAAGCATCAATGACGCATATACCTCATACCCCTCTGCCAAGAGAGCATCACGGATGCGGCTGTAGTCGCTACGCTGGTCGTCCAGCGTGGGCGGCTCTAGGGTGAGGGGGATCTTGTGGACATTGGCATCTAGGACTACATGGCGATCAACGCCCATCAGCGCGGCCTTGAGGTTCCCCATCAGGCGTGGCACTTCGCAGATTACATCTGTATGCACTTCGCTGCGACAGGAAAGCCGCCAGCCAGCCGTCAGTTCTGCCTCGGTAAAGACTTTGCGGTCCGCGGCGGTTGCGCCATTATGGCCCCGCAGGATGCGTACCCGACACTTGCCGCAGGTGCCCTTGGCCCCGCAGGTGCTGTCAATGGGCAGGCCAATCCAATTGGCCGCGTTGAAGAGAGTCATCCCCGGCGGCACCCGGGTCACTTTATCATGAGGGCGAAATTCAATGGAAACTTTGGACATACGCAGGCGTTCTGTCATCATAACGGTCGTGGCATCCCCGTGAATCATGGAACTGCTATCTACACTCTATCAATCACTCTCTGCCGGTGTTCCTCTTCTCTGCCCTGAAGGCTTGAATCAAATTCCCCGCGTACGCATCATGTCCCATAAGCAGATCAGCTGCATAGATCGTGCGCCGAATTTCAGCTTCAAGTGGATTGGTGATGGCCGAGGTCAACCCAGCGGCGATGGCCATGGACAAGAACGCTGCATTGACGGCCGGTCGCCAAGGCAGGCCAAAGGAGATATTGCTGGCACCACAGGTCATGTTGACGCCTAGGTTCTCACGGATCAGGCGGATCGTCTCCAGGGTAATCAGGCAGGCGTTATCATCCGCGCTGACCGTTAAGGCCAATGGGTCGATCACCACATCTGCGGCTGGGATCCCATGATCCGCGGCCCGCTCGACGAGTAGGGTGGCAATGCGTAGTCGCTCTTGCGGATCGTTGGAGATACCGGAATCATCATTGGCGACACCGACCACGGCCGCGCCGTACTTCTTGACCAAGGGCAGGACTGTCTCCAGCCGCTCCTCTTCATAGGTGACAGAGTTGACCAGTGCTTTGCCTTCATACACGCTGAGGCCGGCGGCCAGGGCATCAACCACGGAGGAATCTATGGAGATCGGCACATCGACTGTCTGTTGTACCGCATTGATGGCGAGTTGCAGGATTTCCGGCTCCACGCCATCAACGGGGACCCCCGCGTTTACGTCTAATATATGGGCCGCGGCCTCAACCTGCCGCCGGGCATCCCGGCAGACCATGCTCATGTTGCGGTCGATCATCTGTGCTGTCAGAACCTTGCGCCCAGTCGGGTTGATGCGCTCGCCGATGATCACAAAAGGATGATCCGGGCCGATGACAACCGTCTTCTGGACCGATGAAATCACTGTATCCATGTCCTTCTCCTGCTGTGGAGAAAGGGAGAAATTCCTCGCCACAAACCACTGGTGTTAGTGGTCAGTACCCGCTTTCACCATCATCTCTTCGACCGCCTGTACCGCGCTAGCCAGCGCGGAAGCCCCCTCGCTATCGCCCCCCATACTGATATCATAGCCCATGTCGATCATGAGCTGTTTTGCCAAGCGCACGGCCGCGCTGGCATCAGGAGCAAAGCCATCAGCACCCACACTATCGGCATATTCCTGGGTCACCGGGGCCCCGCCCACCATGACCTTTACCTTATCGCGCAAGTCCGCCTTCTCCAATGCAGCTAGATTCGACTTGAAAAAAGGCATAGTGGTGGTCAGGAAAGCTGAAAAACCAAGGAGCTGGGGGTCATGTTCCCGCACCGCGGCCACCACTTCTTCAGGCTTGACGTTGACGCCCAAATCAACGATCTCAAACCCCTCCCCTTCTAGCATGATATTGCACAGATTCTTGCCGATATCATGGACATCCCCCTTGACCGTCAACATGACGACTTTGCCGATGGGTTCCGCGCCTTTGTCGGCCAATAGAGGGCGCAACAGAGCCATAGCCCCTTGCATGGCCCGCGCGGCCACCAACATCTCCGGCACAAAATATTCGCCGATCTCAAAAAGACGGCCTACTTCCTGGAGAGATGGGATCAATGCACCAAAGAGGATATCCAGCGGGTCCATGCCCAAGTCGATCCCCTCTTGGGTGAGAGCAATCACCTCCGGGGCCTCGCCTACGAGGGTATGCTCGTATAATCCTTCTTTAATTTCTTCTTCACGGCTCATGATATGTCACTCCTCACCGCCACGTCTAGTGGCTGTCGGTGTCGTACAGTAGCAGTTCTCGCCCTCTAGCCAGTGGGGTTACTGGTGTTTGCACGTTTCCACAATGGCCTTCAAATTGGCGACGGGTGCTTGTAATGGGACAGCACATTCGGGCGAGATGATGTCCACGCCGGCGTCAATTGCGGCCTGGGCCTCAGCTCTTGCCTCCTCTGGGCCCCGAGCATAGAGAGTGGTCGGATTGTTGACATTGCCGGTCAGCTTCATCTTGCCGGCCGTCTTTTTCACCATCTCCTCGGGCGGGTTGGCAGACTCAAAATGATAGCAGGCAAAGCCGGCTTCGCTGAAGAACTCCACCCGGTCCAATGTGCGGCCACAGCAATGCAGGATCACCGGGGCGGGCACCTGTGACACGAGCTCTTGGTGATGGGGCAGGAGAAAATCTCGATACATGGTATTGCGTACTAGGTCGCCGGTGGCGTGATCTGCCCAGACGATGGCATCTGCGCCTGCGTCTAGCTGGGCCTGAGCATAGACAAGCGGCACCGGGGCCAGGGTCTCTAAGGACTTCCGCACTCTGTCCGGGTCCATAATCGTATCAAAGAGAAACTCCTGCGTATTATAACAGTGATACGAGAGGGTCCATGGGCCCATGACCTTGCCGAGGATCATCACCTCATCGCCGAAATGATCTTTGAGCAAACGGATGGCATCAATCGAACATTTGACATACTTATCTTCCAGAAATGAATCGGGGAAGCCATCGGGCAACTTGATCTCAACATCTCGGTCCGCCCAAGGCGAATCAGTGGGATTGGGCATCATATCGGTATCGGACCAATCCACCTGGCAGCCCAGTGCCACCGCCTCCTGCGCGATACTAAAGATGGGCATCACGCTGTCAAAGCCCATCACCTCATGTGCGCCGGCAGCCAAGGTAGCCATAGGCTCCGGTTCAATATTGGCATGAGGGAAATGAGCATCCGTCAGGTCCATCAGTTCATAGGTGATCACCGACACAATACTGGCGGCCGGCGGCCGGTCTACTAGGTCACCGTTTAGCCCAGCCATGAACCGCTGTTTTGGCGTCATCTGTTCCATGTTGACTCCTTTCGTTTATTATAATAACACGAGTTGTGCAACACCAGAGAATGTCCAGTGAAGAGAAGTTCCAGCATGAACCATTGTAATTTTACCAACGGTCTGGATCAACTCCAAGTATACGTGCTTCTTTACAGATAGCAGCCCAAGTGGTTTCGTCAAGTTGGATGCCCTCAACTTCCTTGCGCTTGGCACTGCGAAATTCCGGCTCGCCCGGCACCAGTATCTCCGCAAACCCAGGCGCGAGACGACTCGAGCGGACGTACTGAATCAGGGCCTCAACCTCTTCATAGTAGAAGGGCAGATCGGTGAAATAGTCAATGTTATAGACTGTAAAGAGCACGCCATTGCTTGTCATGGGATAGATGCCAGCCGCGCAGCCCTCACCGCTGAGAGCACCTCCAAGCAATTCTACCACAAAGCTCAAGCCATAGCCTTTGTGGGCCACGACTCCGCCCATAGGCAGGATAGCACCCGGTGGGTCTGCCTTGAGATCGTTGGGATCTGTAGTAGGGTTGCCTTGGGCATTGATGAGCCAACCTTCTGGGACATGCCTACCCTGGTTGATGGCAACACGTACCTTGCCCTCAGCCACCACAGAGGTGGTCATATCGACTAGAAGAGGGTCGGCCCTCCGGGGGGCGGCAAAGGCAATTGGATTGGTACTGAGACGGCCATCGATCCCTCCGAAGGGTGCGATTTGGTAGCCGAGCCGCCCAGCATTGACAAAAGCGAGGCCGATCAGCTCCTGCCGCGCGGCCATCAATGGGTACGCACCAGCACGCCCTACATGGCTCGTATTCCGCAATGTTACTGTGCCAACACCATGTTGTTGGGCTTTTTCCATGGCCAGATTCATCGCGAAAGTCGCGCCCACTTGGCCCAGCGCGCCCTGTGCATCCACCACCGCGGTACATGCTTTCTCGCGTACCACCTGCGGCGTTGCCCGTGGCCGGAAACGCCCCTCACGGATGGCGCGAGTATATTCATAGTAGCGGATGGCACCATGAGAATCGTGCCCAAATAGATTCGACTCTACCAGATGATCAACGACCGCCCGGGCATCATCGGGCGTACATCCAGAAGCCTCAAAGAGTTCATAACCGATGCTGCGGAGTGTATTGGCTTGGATAGTAGGCATGATTTCTCCTATTCTACATGTCTGCATCAGGATTTTCTGGATTCTATCCCGCTGTTCGTGGAACGCACGCTACATCCTACAAAACAGGATCATACTGGAAGTATACCAGAAATGAGGAGAGAGAATAGAAGAAAAAGAAGGGCGAATCCTCAGCCCTCTTCTCCTATATCCAACTCCTGCAGAAAGCGGGTACCAGCCTCGGGCAACGCCTCTCCCAATACAAAGCCCACACTACGCACGCGGATGCCATTGACCGTTACATCCAGGGGCCGGGTCGGCTTTTGTGGGTAGACGAGGAGCGCGTCTTTACAGCCGAGAACATGGGCATACGTGACGATCTGGTAGATGTCCTCGTTGGCGGGTGCGGCATCGGCCTTGTATTTGGTGTCCAACACAAAACTCAGATCCCCATCCCCATTATAGAGAAGAATGTCCGGCACGACCGCGCGCTGGGCCTGCTCGTCTAAGGGGATGGCCTGCTGCGCGCGCAGAGTCCAAGCGGCGGGCAGATGAGCGGCCAACCAAGCAGCCACAAATTGCTCAAAGAGCCGGGCCATCTCCAGCAGAAAAGGCCGCACCGGCCTCTCACCGCGAAAATGGGACGGGCCCCTGCCATCAAGAAAAAATCGGGCTAGGCTGTGGAGAAGGCGGTAATCCCGATTGAGCCGGTGATAGACGACCCGCGCACAATCGGCAGGGCTGCAGGATGTCAAGGACACCTCGCCTGTCAATAGGCGATAGGCTGCGCGTACCTTTGCCAGGACCTCGCCCCGGCAGAGATCGCTGTACAGAATGTGGTGCAATGCAGCCAGCAGCAGCCGGTTCTCCAGATTGTCCGGCCCGGCCTCACTCCACTGGCAACGAACCGCCGCAGCCAGCTGTACATCCGCTAACAGACGCCCACGCACAAACGGTAGACGCTCTATCTTCTGGCGATAGGAACGATGCAGCCCTTGATGGATGCGACGCAAGACACCTGCTGCCAGCAGGCCGGCCAAGCTGTTATAAAACCCGGCCAGAGAGCCGACCTGGGCCTCCCCTTCCTGAAAGTGCATGGCCTCCAGCCCGTAGACCCACTCATAGATCGCTAATAAATTGGCGATAGGTGTCTTGGGCACTAGCCACAGCCCCTGGCCCCCGTCCAGTGGAAGATACCCTACCCAGCCCAAGTTGGTCAGCAACCACTGCTGCTCCGCGCCGGGCCGCCTTGGATTCACATGCACCTGCTCTACCCGCACCTGGGCCCGATACCGCTCCCACAGCAGCCGAGCGGCGGCAGTATTCAACAGAGAGAGGGGAACGGCCTGGGGCACGTATTCGGCCAGTTCGATCACAGCTCCCTCTCTTCACCTAGGAGACGGGGAGCGACCTGCTCCCAACGGAACGCCTCCACATGGGCGGGACGGTCGAAGAAGACCTCCTCTAAATAGGGCAGGATCTCTGTACACCAGATGGCTTCGATCTCCTGCTCCAGCTGAGGGCGCAAGAAAAATGTGATGCCCAATGCGTAGTTGGGATCGTCAATAGCCCGGTTGATGCGGGTCAGTAGGTCGATCAGCGGGGCAACAGCCAGGCCCGTCTCGGTCCGTTCAAAGAAATGGCGCAAAATATCGTACTCCGGCTGCAGATGCAGGAAGGCGAAACGCCGACGTAGCGCATAATCCAGCAAGGCGATGGAGCGGTCGGCCGTGTTCATTGTGCCGAGAAGGCGCACATTGACCGGCACCGTCAACGAGCCGCCTGCGGCCAGGGGAATCGCCCGCCCCCGGTACTCCAAGCCATGCATGAGCTCCCCAAAGACCCGGGCGATATCAGCCCGGTTGATCTCATCGACCAGCAGCAGACAACGGTCCTGGCATTGCCTAGCCGCCTGGCAGAAATTCAGAAAACGGCCCGGGGTCAAGCGATAGCGCAGTTGGCCATCCTGCGTAACGGGACGCAGTCCCTGAACGAACTCCTCATAGGCGTAAGAGGGATGGAACTGCACAACTTCGTAAAAGCCATCACCCCCACCGACCAGATGCCGGGCCAGTTCCATGCTCATGTAGGTCTTGCCGGTGCCCGGGGGCCCATAAAAGATCGCCTGGCCTTTGCGCTCAATCGCCGCAATCCAATGGGATAGACGATCTTCAGGAAAACCGGAGCTGGCAGCGATCTCCGCCAAGCTGATAGGCGGACTGATTTGACGGTGGCTATCGCCTGCTTGCCCAGTTTCTGATGTCAAAACCAATTGTAACGATTGAGAGGGGTAAGGCGGCGTGCTTTCGCGCACAACAGCCCCGACATCGTTGTCCGCATCAGCTATGTTGGCGGCTGCTGCAGGCGCATTTGCAATCGTATCCACAACGAGCCCGCACTCTCTGCCAAAACTCTCTGGGATGACGACCGGTTCGGCCATACGCAACTGCTCAAATGTAGCCCGCTTGAGCTTGACAAAAGGACGCTGACGTCGGGCACGCTGCAGGACAGCACGGGCCTGTAGATCATCCCAGACAACCGGCAGACAATGGCCGATCTCCTCATCAGGGACGTAGTAGTAGTGACCGGCCACAGTGCCGATCCCCCATACCTGGCCATCACGCTCCACCACCAAGCCGTCCCCGTCCTGTACGAGGTGAGCGAAACGCCACAGGTCGTTCAGCATCCGTTTGCTGGCCTGCTTTTCTACGACTAGACGATCCCGCAAGCGGTCAAATTCACGGCGCTTGAAGGAGGACAGATCGTCGATGTCTGGATGGGCCAGGGCCACAAAACCGCCCGCCTTCCATGCCTGCCATTCAATCTCGTCCGTTGGCCGCACGGACCAATAGCAGGTGGTTGGAAAGTTGTAACGGCGCACGCTGACCAGCCAATGACAAAAGCTCTCAAACAGGTCCGCAGCCCGTAAGGTGGCCGCGCCCCTGCTCTGGTCATGCCCGCTGAAGAGATCATGTTGCTCTTTCAAAAATCCTTCTACTACAGCAACTGCCTGGGCATATTCGGCGATGCGGGTGCTGCATTGGACGCCGGAAAAGTGCTGAATCACCCGTGCAATGCGTCCGTTGACCAGGTGGAAATGCTGGGGGCAGAGCGCGTTCAGGAGCGGTGAGAGGGTAGCACTTTGAAAACCTGTAGCGGCCTGCTTGCCAGCAAAGTCGCTACAGGCCGCGGCCAGCTCTTGGGGTGCCTCCACACACCATTGGATCAACGTCCAGAGGGCGTCGGCTGTTGCCAGCCAGCCTTCGTCCGTCCGGCCGGCATGCCGGCTCCAGCGGCGTAGCTCACCACTAACGGCCGGGGCCGGGTGAATCCACGTGCCGGCCGCCCGGTTTGCCGGCGTGTCTGCATGGGGAAGCAGGCTATGGAGTATCGCTGCAGTGCTGGCGGCCCCTTGCTCCCGCAATTCTTGCACAGCTTGATAGTTGCGGACAGCCTGCCCCCGACTTTCAACCAACAATGCCAGCCGCCGCCGACCCGCGCCCGATTCAGGATAGTGGGACAGGAACTCCTGATAGAGCTGTGAAATCTGGGGAAGATTGGGCATATGTCAACTGTCTGAATTAGGATATCGTTTAAGGCCCTGTGGTCAGCCCATTGGCATGCTCGGCCGGCGTGTCCAACTGACGCCTAGATTCGTCCAAGTCCGCGCTGTCTAGGTACGCCCGCACCTCGCTGAGGGTATAGCTTCGCTCCGCTTCGGAAAGCGGAAGGAGTGATCGCTGGGTAGGATCTGGTTTGACCGGAACAATACGAGTGACACGCTGCGGTTGGCCGCCATCATTGGGAACCACACGGGTCACCATGTGTGCAAAGAGAACATGGGGCAGGATATCCGCATGGCTGATGAAGATAGGCGAATGGGTGTTGGAGAGCACCTGGCGCAAGGGCAGACCTACCTGTTGCGGATCTGAAAAATTTGTCGCTAGGTACTGGAACAGGTGGGTCATGTTTTGCAGACGCGAGGGATGAACGCCGTTCTCCGGCTCCTCAAAGCAGAGCAGCCCCTCATGGTCCGGATCGTTTTGCAGCGTGACCAATGCCAACATACGCAAGGTGCCATCGGAGAGGACCCGAGAGGAGAAACGCCGCCCATCCCCCAGTGTCGCCCAGATCACATACTGATCCGACGCGCTATCGGCCTCCACCTCAACTCGTAAAATACCAGGGACCAAATTGGCCAAATCACGAGACACATCAGCTAACAGCATCGGATCCCTAGCTTTCATACGGGCTAGCACATTGGGCAGATATTTGCCATCCGCGGCCAACGTAGTCGGCCCTATCATAGGGCTAGGCTGGCGCAGGACTTCGGGATTCAGCTGCAGGAAACGCCACGACCGCATCTCTTCAGCCACAGCAAACGCATGAGGAAACTCTGTATTCTGAATCCCACTCAGAACAGTTCGTTCCGCCTGTCCTGCCACGACATTACGCCGTCCACTTCTACCATCTTGGTGCAACGAAAGCGTGGACACGCCCTGTTCCTCCAGCGTGGAGATAAAAGGCGAGCGTCCACCGGTCATTTTGGGAATCCAAGCACTCCCCGTCTTCAGGTCATAGGATTTCGTCCAGCAATCCTCACCGCGCCGGATGGGAGCTAAGGATTCATGCTCCACGTAAAGCCGCTCCAGTCCTTGGACATCCGCGCGCCGGGTAATCTTTAACTCGTAGCGCATACGTGGAAATCTTACTTCTTCCTGCGCGCCCCAACTGTCCTGCACCTTGCGATTCACCAGCATCTCGACCGCCAGACAGATGCGGTCGGCTGTACTGCCGTGCGGGCGAATGGTGAAGAGCTCGCCTACAGTGCCCCGCAGTCCCTCAAAAGCTGAGTACAGGTCGGATTCCGCCAGCCGTGCCAACAACTGTAAGGCATCAAAGAGATTGCTCTTGCCCGCGCCATTTGCGCCCACAATGACCTGCAGTGGGGCCAGGTCCAGGGAAAATTTTTGAAATGTCTTGAAGCCATCCAGTTTAATATGGGTGATCATATTCCCTGCTCTCCTTACAGCCCATTATACCACAGATAATTCCATTACTGTTTGCTCGCAAAGAAGAATCAAGATATACTCCAGAAAATCCTGATGCAGATAAGGAAAAAAACCAATGAAAGCAATCATGCAATTCTTTCAAGACAATGATTGGGAAATCCCTCATATATTTGAAATAGAAGAGCGGCCAGGGAGATACAAAGCGTATGATTCCCTTGAACTTTCAGAGGCTTCACAGGCCGTACTCTCGTCATTTGAGAACGGCATATATGAACATCAATGGATCGCTATGAACGAATTTATGAAAGGTGCCAATGTCTGTATATCCACAAGCACCTCATCAGGGAAGACATTGGTATTTCATATCTGTGGGCTTGAAATCTTAAGCAAGAACCCCGATGCAAAGATCTTGGCCATTTATCCTCTAAAAGCCTTGGGTACGGAACAAGAGTTACGATGGCAAGAAGTCATTGCAGGCTCTGGCCTGTTCTCTCAATTTGACCTTGAATTTCTGGAACGGCTCTACACAGCCGTAGCGACCCAGATAGGTGCGACGTCACGTGCCAGTGACGAAGTGAGCACCGGCGTGCTCAACCTACGGAAATTGAAGCAGGTGCTGCATGCCACTGTGCCAGAAATCCGGGAGACACTCCGCCTGCTGGAGGGGGCCGGTCTCCTCCGCAGCTTCGATCTGCCGCAGGAGATGGGGATCCGCCTGCCCAAGAAGGCGGCCCTCATTCGCGCGCAAGCGGCGAAGGATCGGGAATTGTATCGCTTTATTGGCAAAATTCGTCTGAAACCGGGCGAACAGGCCCTCTTTGCGACAAAAGACATCGCGGCCGCCATGCACTGGCCACTATGTGAGACCGAAGAACGGCTGCGAACTTGGCAGGCCAGCGGCGCGCTGACTATGCAGCCAAGCAAACGGGGGCTAGCGGTCCACCTTCCACGCCGGCCCCCAGACTTCCACAAACGGTTGGCACAGCAGTGCCAACACAGCGATTCTTCGCGCCAAAGCTCGCTCATCAGCAGAATTGATGGATCTGTGCCACAAGGTGAAAGAGAAAAAATCATAAAAAATGCAAGCATTATCATCATGACCCCCGACGTCATCCATGCTTGGCTTTTATCGAATGTCTCAAAGCCGTCAATCAAAGCCTTTCTGCAAAATATAGAACTTCTGGTCATTGATGAAGCCCATACATATTCAGGCGTTTTTGGCAGCAACAGTGCCTTTCTGTACCGGAGATTGCAACATCTGATCTCTATCGCGGGCGGCAGTTATCAGATCATTGCCGCCTCGGCTACCATCAAAGAGCCACGTAGACACCTTGAAAAACTAACAGGGGTAGAATTTACAGTTGTCGATCATACACATGAGACGTCACCAAAGAAAAAAATGAATATTGTTCTTGTTGACCCGCCGCAAACGACTGATCTGCTAACGGCCCTGTCAAATGTAATGGGGTTCTTGGTACAGGATACAGAATATCAATTTATAACCTTTGTTGATAGTCGAAAACAGACAGAATATATTGCTTCCATTGCTTCCCGAAACAATGCCAAAGAAAGTGAAGTAGAATCTGATCTGGCAAACGATCTAACGAAAACACTACCGGTATATCCGTATCGAGCTGGCTATGAAGAAGAAGATAGAAATAGAATACAGGGTAAGCTATCGACAGGAGATATAAGAGGCGTCATTAGCACCAGTGCTTTGGAAATGGGTATTGATATACCGCATCTCAATCTGGGCATATTGGTTGGCGTCCCCAATTCAGGGACAAGCTACTACCAGCGTATTGGGCGAATTGGTAGACAGCAGGAGGGGATTATCCTGATTGTAAACAATGGTTCGATTCAAACTGCGTCAATCTTTAGAGAACCTGAGAGATTACAAGAGATACCTTTGTCTGAAAGTACCTTGTATTTAGAAAATCCTCGTATTCAGTATATTCATACCTTATGTCTTGCCCGTCAAGGCGGCGAGGATGAATCCGTAAGGACACTCTTTGACGTAGACAGGGAAGAGTTTATGCCAGAAGCCAATTTTCCTGAAACATTTATAAACCTGTGTCATTCGGAAAGAATTGGCGAAATTTCAGCAGAATTTCAAACAATGAAGATGCAGGCAGGAGAATCCCCGAACCATGCCTACCCTTTACGAGATATCGATGTACAATATAAAGTTGCGTATCAGAAAGGGCCACATGCACGCGCTTTGGGTTCCCTACGCTTTGACCAAGTCATGCGGGAAGCCTACCCTGGCGCGATCTATTACTATCAGACAGAAACATTTAGAGTGTATCAAATCAAGAGAAATGAGCGTGTCATCGAAGTGAGACGAGAAAAAAGATATACAACAAAACCAACAATGCTGCCTAGGTTAATTTTCCCAAACCTATCAGAGGGAAATGTTCTGCAGTCTAAAAAATTCGGTGAGCTGACCATTGTCGAATGTAATCTTCAGATCAGAGAGTCTATTATTGGTTTCACAGAAAAAAGAGGGCCGAATGAGTTCCCTGTCTCGTATCCGCTTGATACGTCCCTAGGGTTCTATTTTGATACACAGAGATTCACGAGATTTTACTTTACCTCAGGTGTTATCATCGATCATCCATCACTGCATCAAGGCGTCAACTGTCCATTGTTAGCGGAAATACTCTATGAAGCATTTTTTATGGTTATACCGTTTGAACGCCAAGATATTCATTATGGTGCTGATAAACATAGAGCCGAAAGAGAGGGGTTTCATAAAGAAGGCAAGTTCATATCCATTTTTGATCAAACATACGGCAGCCTACGATTAACAAGTCGGTTTCTAGATCAGCATGTTATTGAAAAAGTATTCGCTTACGCGCTAGACATCGCTGAAAATGATCCGAGATACACTCCCTATCAGGAGGAGATAGCTGTTCTAAAACGTATCAAGATGGACCTAAAGAACCCTGCGGAGAAGCTGGTTATCACCAATGAAGATACCCTACCTGTGGATGAAAACCTCACAAGAGTCATTCTCCCCGATTCCGTTGGCTTAAATATAAAAAAGGACAATGAGGAATTTTTGATAGAAGGTATCTTCTATCATCCCAAGAATGGACTGTATTATAGGGGCCGCCATCTATCGCAAACGAGCAAACGTTGGACTAGCAAAACCGAACAAGGCCGCCCCCCGGTCATTACTGTCCCTATATCCAATCTACAGGAGATACCCGGTGCAAGTAAAATGGGATTCTATAACTATGAGACAGGAGAGGTTGAAACCGCCTAATACGTCCGCTTTTTACTATTTTTGGCAGTCTTTTGGCAGCATCTACGGCAGCAGAATATCATTCCCATCGGTTGCATCGGCTATTTTTCTGAAGACCAGCAACTTTTGATGCAACGGTTCGTAGTGAGTAACTGTAGTGGCGAACCCCGGTGGTGTATCCGCAGCTACGAACCACCGTTCACGGGCCACGATTTACACAAGAGATCAACTGCCACAGGAGGACAAACCCCAATGGCGAAACTACTTGACAAAGTATCTACACTGATTTCCGCTAATCTGCACGCGTTGGTGGACCAGGCATTGAAAAGCAACAGCCCCGCGATCATCAACCAATACATCCGTCAGGTGGAGGACAATCTGGAGGATTTGGAAGACGCGGCCGCGACCGTCGGCGGCGAAGTACGCTCACTCAAACGCAAAGTGGGCGAATACGAACAGAAGGCCGAAGAGCTGGACCAGGCCATCGATGCCTTCCTGAGCGAAGGCAATGAGGAGTACGCGGCTGCGGCCCAGAGCAAACTGAACAGCACCCAACGGCTGATCGAAACCTATCAAGAGCAGACGGACCGCCAACAGGAGGAGTACCAGAAACTCCTGCATGCAAAGGTAAAATTGGAGGCTCGCCTGCAGACCATGAAGCAGGAACGAGACGAGCTGATGGCTCTGCTTGAGCTGGCTAAGAGCAAAGAGACGACCGTCAAAGCCATGAAAAGCCTAGACGATCTGATGGGTGTAGGCGACAGCGACATCAGCCGCATTGCCGAGAGTATCTATGGCCGCTTGGACAAAGCCAGTACCGCCAGCGAGATGCGCTCTGCCAGCCTAGATGAGCAGATGGACCAGGTGCTGGAGCGGAGCGCGATCAACAACCAGTTGGCCGCACGACGCAAGAAATTGGGCATGGACGGGTAAGCTGCACGCGGAGTAAACGAACCTCACTTTTCACTCCGCCATCGTGAATGTGTTACGCGACAGGCTCTATAGACGTATGCCGACTCTCTGAAGCCGACCGACCGCAAGGAACTTTCGTACACAATGAAACTCTTGAAGCCCATCCTGCCTCTGTCCAGCCTACGGGCCCAGAGGTTTGTCGCCCTCCGGCAAGGGGTGACCGGTGCCATCTTTATGATAGGATTGGCAATTCTGTTCGCGACCGATTGGTTTTGGCCAGGCATCCTCGTGCTGCTCGGCATCACCAGTCTCGTAGGTGCCTATATTGAGCGGTCACAGCCGGATGACGACATCCCCTTGCGCGTGGAGGAACCGTTGAAGGAGCTACGCTATGCTGCCCAATGTACATCCTGTGGCGCGGCCACACCGCCGGAGTTACAGGAAGGCAGCACCCAGAAGGCGGCCGTCTGCAGCTACTGCGGCTCCCCGCTAGAGTTAGTACAATGAACCGAACCCGTCTGCTATTTGTCGTAATCATATCCGGCGCAGTGCTGGTCATCGTCGGGACGCTGGCCTGGCGCATGCTTACCGACACCCCTGGGGACGCTGGCCTCACCATCGCCCGCCCCGAGAGCCTGACGATTCGGGTGCTTACAGCCCTCCCTGTGGAGCCATGGATCCGGGCCGCGGCCGATGATTTCAACGCGGGCACACATACAGTCGATGGCGTGCCCATTGAAGTGGAAATCATTGCCATGGACGGGCTTACCGCTCTAGGCAAATGGGATCGCAACGATTTCGGCGCGCTGCCGGCCGATGTGCGCCCAGACGAGCTGAGCACAGAAGAACGGGCGGCCCTCAACGACTTCCCCACCGCCTGGATCCCGGATAGCCGCTATCTGGTGGAGCTGGCCAATGCCTCCTATAAAGAACGATTGGGACGAGATGTCTTCCTAACCGATGGCCAGTACCGGGCACGCCCGGCCGCAGTGAGTCTCTTTATCTGGGGCTTTTACAACAGCCGGTGGCAAGCCCTGCAGAAAAGCCTAGGAGACATCTCCTGGTCCACCATTCACGACGCGGCCATAGCCCCAGCAGGCTGGCCGGAACTCGGCGGGGATCCCTCTTGGGGATTTTTCAAGCTGGCGATCCCCGACCCCCGCAAGAATGTAGGCGGGCTGGCCACTATGATCGCGGCCGCCGGTGAATACTATGACCGCACAGATATCTCCGTAGAAGATGTGACGAACCCGGAATTTCAGACCTGGCTGGCGGAGCTGATGGGGGCTGCCACTGACCTGAGTGGCGGCAGTGCCTATACCGCTGAAGATTTCGCGCTGTTCGGCTATACGGCCGGCGATGGAGGCCAATTTCTCGAAAGCGATCTACTGCAAAATCTGCAGGGCATTCTGACCCGCTGGGAAGAGCCGCCGATTATCCTCTATCCCCGCTTCGTTACCTGGTTTGACTTCCCGTTCAGCGTTTGGGTCGGCCCGGAGACATCGGCCCTGGAGAAGAACGCGGCCTTGGCGTTCCAACGTTTTCTGCTGAACGAGACACAACAGCACAAAGCCTTGGCCTTCGGCCTGCGCCCAGCCAACCCCACTGTACCAGTCAATGCCACAGAGGACAGCCTCTTTGTGCGCTGGCAGGAGCAGGGCGTACAGGATGTGGTGCCGCGCACAACAGCTATGCGCTCGCCAAACCGAGATGTCCTACTAGCTCTCCTGCGCTGGTATGAACTGAATGTGGCCCAGTAGGGGATGCAATGAACATTTCCCCCAAGCGGAAGCGCAGATATATACGGTTTCTCATCATCGGCGGTGTCATGTTCTTTCTGCTCTGCGCCTGTGCCATCACAACCGTGCGCGTAGGCCAATGGGTCATTGACTCGCTCTTTGGCAATGATCCAGTAGTAGATCGTGACGACCAGACGGTTATCTTTACTTGGCCATCCAATAGTGCTGAACTGACCGTGGCTGTCTCGGCGGACATGTCCGAGATGCTGGTCGAACGGGCGCGTGTCTTCAATGCCAGCAACCATCGCACCCCTGATGGCCAGCAGATGCGGGTGGAATTGGTGACCATGCCACCCCAGAAAATGGTAGAGCGCGCCCTCCAGCAACCGAATTTTCAGGCCCTCGCGCCGGACAGTTCCCTCTGGTTAGGGCGCATCGACCAACGCTGGGCTGCCCTGTATCCGCCAGAGGAAGGCGGCTTTGCCGCCAGCCGGGTCGGCCAATCCACCCGCTATGCGGTCAGCCCGATTGTCATCGCCGCTTGGGCCGACACAGCCCGCCAATTGGGATGGCCACAGCAGGCCATCGGCTGGCAGCAGATCCAGGCCAAGGCTACTGAGGACGCCAATTTCAAGTGGAATCATCCAAGCACCGCAAACGCGGTGGGGATGTTGGCAACCCTGTCGGAATTCTACGCGGGGGCCGGCATTACCCGAGGGTTGACAGAAGAGATCGCTACCCGCCCAACAGTGCTGGAGTACGTGCGGGATGTGGAAGCGACGGTCCGCTTTTACGGCGAAGGCGGGGAGATCATGCAGCGGCTACAAGATGAAGGCCGGGATTTCCTCGATGTCTTCGTGACCCAGGAACAGACTGTCATCGCTTGGAATCAGGCCGGCAACCGGCGGGAACAGTTGGTGGCACTCTACCCAAAGGAGGGCACACTTTGGGCCGACCACCCTCTGGCCCTACTAGAACTGGACGGGCGCACGGGCCCAGCCCTGACCAACAACCAACGGCGCACCTATCAGGCGTTCACGAAGTTTCTCCTAGATGACGAAAGCCAATTGGCCCTGTTACAGGCCGGCTACCGACCAGCTGATCTGACCATCGATCTCAAGGCCGGGAACAGTCCATTTGTCAATAACAATGCAGTCGATGCCCAGCAGCCCCAGAGAGTCTTGCAGATCCCATCAGCATCCGTAGTGGACGTGGTGCTGAATGTCTGGCGGTACACAAAACGGCCGACCAATGTCTATCTAGTAGTGGATACCAGCGGGTCCATGGAAGGGAGAAAACTGCGCCGCACAAAGACGGCCCTACACTCTTTCGTGGCCCAGATTCAAGGAGATCAGGACAAAATCGGGCTGGTAGAGTTTGGCTCCGGCGTAAAACATCTGGAGCCCTTGCAGTCCATGGATCGCGACGGACGCAGCCAACTGTTGCAGGTGATCGAGAGCATGGAAGCCAGGGGCTACACTGCGCTGGTGGATGCCGTCCGCAGCGCGTATATGGACCTGCAGAGCATGGCAGACACCGCCGCCATCAATGCCATTGTGGTGATGACCGATGGCCGGGAAAACGATAGCCATTTCGAACTGCGAGATCTACAGGCCGCCATGGATGAGGCACAGGTGCCGGTGGTGATCTTCACAATCGCCTTCGGCCAGGACGCGGATGAACGGCTATTACAAGATATTGCCCGGCTCGGCGGCGGCCAGTTCCGCCGAGCCGATGAGACGGATATCGAAGAACTGTACCGGATAATTTCGACCTACTTTTAACACAATTGCCAGTGATCTGTAGCCTGTAACCGCAATGGCCAGTGGTTTCAGTGGGTTTCACATGAGTACTCGAAACGAACTGCAAAAAGAAGCACAATCGCTACTCACGCAATACGCATTCTTCCGCTGGGAAAACGCGGTACTGATCGCCGGTGCTCTGCTGCTGACGGTATTGTATCCCCGGCCTCTGCCCGGCTGGCCATTCTGGGGTTGGGTGCTGGTGGGGCTGGTGGGCGTCGTTGCCATCGTCTACAGCAGCCTTACCGATACAGAGGCCAATGCCCGCATTCTGTTAGAGCTGATGCAGGAAGAGTCGAATCCCCGGGAGATCCGCGATGAGACTTTACGCCAAGATGTGGAGCGGGCCCTGGAGTATCAGCGACGGATCGAGATACAGGTACAAAAACAGCGGCCAGGGGTTATGCGGGACCGGCTTGAGGAGACGGCCGGCCAGTTGAGCGATTGGATGAGCAATATTTTTGCCCTAGCCAAACGGCTGGACGCCTACAAAGCGGACAATCTCCTGCGACGAGAACGGCAGACCGTACCCGATGAAGTCAAGATGCTAGATGTCCGTCTGCAGCAGGAGACCCGCTCTGCCACTCGCCAACAGATGCAGGAGGTGCTGGCGGCCAAACGCCATCAACTCCAATCACTGCAAGCCCTAGACACTCGCATGCAACAAGCCCAGCTTTCTATGGAGCAAAGCCTGACCGCATTGGCGACAGTCTACTCTCAACTGCAACTCATCAGCATACAGGATATCAACAGCGGTAAGGCCGAGCGTCTACGCTCTGATATTCAAGAACAGGTCAACCGCTTGAACGATCTGGTGTCGAGCATCAACGCGGTATATGACTACAATACGGAGGGCCTGGGGTAGTGCATCAGGATGTTTCGCTTTGTCATGCCTTTGAGCAGCCCGCGGATTCTCCTGATTCTTGCGCTTACTCCTTGAATCCTGATTGGATCACCTATGAATCGACGAAAAATTTCCATGGTAGCAGCCATCCTGATCTTAGTAGTACTCCTTCTTTCCGCCTGTGGCGGCAATGGCAGCGCGGAACCCTCCGGCGGTGATGCAATTGTTTATGTGGCCATGCCGGTGAGCGGGTTCCAAGCCAATGGCGGTCAGACGGTCCTGGGTGGGGTGCGGCTGGCCACGGAGGAGATCAACCGCAGCGGCGGGCTGCTGGGCTACCGGCTGGTCGTCCGTTCCCTTGATGATGAATCGGATAGCGAGGTAGCTGTAGCCAATGTGGAGGAAGTGCGTCAGGCCCTCAACCGTGGCGAGCGGGTCGTCGGCATTATCGGCCATCTGAACAGCGGCCAGACTTCCGCCACGCTCCCCCTGTATGAAGAGATGGGCGTCCTCCTCATCACCCCGACTGCATCGGAACAATCTCTCACCCAGCGGGGCTATACGAGGTTCTTCCGCGTCAATGCCAACGATGGCGTGCAGGCCGCAGTAGATGCCCGCTTTCTGGTCGAGCAGATGAATGCCCAGAATGTGGCCGTCATCCACAATGACACAGAATACGGCCGAGGGTTGGCCGCGTCACTGGTTGAGAATCTGCAGAGACTAGGTGCTTCCGAAGCTCTCAGGGTAGAGGTAGCAGAGGGGCAGAGCGACTATACGGACCTCCTGCCGCAATTGCAAAACGCGACAGCTGATGCCCTATTCTATGCAGGCTATGAGATCGAAGCACCCTATCTGCGGGCCAGCCTTGTGGACGCGGGGATCGATCTGCCGATGCTGGCCAGCGATGGCGCGTTCCTAGCCGCGACTATTGACGAAGCGGCCGGGACTGCCGAAGGGATGTATGTGAGTGCCTTTGCGCCCAGCCCACAGAACGCGGCCGATGCCCGCTGGATCGAAGCCTACCAGGCCGTGGAGTACCGGGATCCGGACACCTACTCGATCAATGGCTATGTGGCTATGCAGGTGCTGGCCGCAGCCGCGCGCCAGGCAAACTCTTTGCAAGGGGATGACATCGCCCAAACCATGCGTGAAAATGAGATCGAAACGCTGCTTGGCCCCCTCCGCTTTGACGCCAACGGCGATCTAGTCGACCCGCAGATCTGGATCTATCGGGTGGAAGGAAATGAATTCCTGCAGGTAGAGTGGAGTGAATCGTAGCGAGCAATTGCTCGCCCTGCACCATTGCTATGCGCCCGGCGGGCCAACGCTGAATAGGTATATCCCAATCATATAGCCGAAGTAGAGCACCAGCATTAGGATCCCATGCCAGCGGTTCAGGATGTGGGGACGAGGGAGGACGAGGACAAGTGGTAGAAGGACGATGATCAGCATGGCCGGGAAGTCGATGCCACGCATACGCAGAGGCGCAGGCAAGGGGCGCACCGATGCGGTGATCCCGACAATGGCCAGCATATTGAAGAGATTGCTGCCCACGAGATTCCCCAAAGCGATGTCCCCTTCTCGGCGCAAAATCGCGACGACAGATGTTGCCAGCTCCGGCAGGCTAGTCCCCAAAGCCACCAGACTTAGGCCAATCACAAGTTCGCTGACGCCAAATTCCCGGGCGATAAACGTGGCTGAATCCACCAGCCATTTGGCCCCTATAACGAGAGTTATAATGCCGAGCACCACCAGCCCCAGGTCCCTCAACCGCCGTTTGATTTCCATGGGCCCCTCCAACACATCCGCTACCTCGCCGGAAGCCTGGCCTGGCGCATAATCCAAATACTCCAGTACCTCGCTCTGTTCTTCCTGTGGCAAGGAACGCTGCCTAGAGTAACTCCAGACTGTAAAGCCGAGCAGCCCTAGAAAGAGAATGACGCCTTCTAGGCGGGCCACCTGCCCATCCCAAGCCATCCACACGAACAGCAGCGAAACCACCAGCATCAGAGGGTATTCCCGCAACAGCAGTTGCCGCTCCACATAGAGCGGATGGAGAACGGCCACCACCCCAAGAATCAGGGCTAGATTGGCGATGTTGCTGCCCACAACATTGCCGATTGCCAAGGCCGCGCCCGGGCCCCCTTGCAAATTGGCCCACAGGCTAACCACTAGCTCCGGCAGGCTAGTGCCAAAGGCTACAACGGTCAAGCCGATGACCACCAGCGGCACAGCCAAGCGTACAGCCAAGCGGCTGGCCCCACGCACAAGAAACTCGGCTCCGCCGGCCAGAAAGGCGAAACCGAGTAGGAAAAGAAGGATGTTAACCAGTAGTTCGTTCATGTAACTGCAATGGTGGATGGTTCGTGGCTGCTGCTTGCAGTTACTGCCCTTTGAGCAGTGGCCAAAGGAATTGTGCTGCCCTGCAGGGCGTGACGATTTGACCCTACAGCGGCAGGCCCATGGAACTTCAATCTGACAAGACGGCCCTGCATACTCCATGGACCGCTCCAAGTGATCTGTGCTTCCACGAGCCGTCCACGCAGATCCTGATCAGATTCGACGAATACGAGTTTGTTCTGCCGGGTACGGCCCCGCCACTTGCCTTTATATGGCTCTTCAATGAGCAGTTCGACGCTTTCACCCAGCAGCCGTGCATTGATTTCCCGGCAAATTCTCTCCTGTAATTGCTCCAGTGCCTTGTGACGGCGCACTTTTTCCGCTTCCGGCACATCATCCAGCATGCGCCGTTCGCTGACAGTGCCAGGCCGAGGGCTGTAGCGGGCCAGGTGGACTTTGTCCAGCTTCAGGTCGGCCAGAAGTTGGTAGGTATCGTCGAACTGGGTAGCGGTTTCGCCGCAAAAGCCGACGATAATATCTGTGTTGATGGCCACGCCGGGGATCATCTCGCGAATGTGGGCCACCAGGTCCCGATATTCAGCGTTCGTATACCCACGCTTCATCCGCTCTAGGACTTGGTCGTTGCCGGCCTGGACTGGCACTTCAATATGCTCGCAGACCTTCGGCAGATCCGCGACAGCCTTGAGGATCCGAACCGACATATAGTTTGGGTGGCTGGTCAAAAAACGAATACGCCACAGGCCCTCGATCTCATGCAGCGCGGGGAGCAGGTCCGCGAGATCGGGCGAGGCAGAAGGAGGGAGATCAGCACTACCATTTCCTCGGTTGCGCCAATCATACCCGTAGCGGTCTACAATCTGTCCCAGCAATGTCACTTCCCGCACACCCTGGGCCACAAGGTCCCGCACTTCATTGACGATTTCAGCCACAGGGCGGCTGCGCTCAATGCCGCGGCGGAAGGGGATGATACAGAAGGTGCAGGCATGGCTACAGCCATAGACGACCGGCACATGCGCGGCTACCGCTGCTTTCCCGCTCCGGGCCAGATGTCGAATCGACTGGACAGGGCGGGTGTGGTCCTGCATTTCATAGCGGCGGACCAACTGCTCCTGTTCCATGCGGGCGGCTTCGGCCGCGATCTCCTCCTGCCGTAGGTGGCTGATGAGAGGCGAGGCTTCGCTGGGCGGCATGAACACATCTACATGGGGAAAGCGTTCTCGGAGCTGTGGGCTGGGCTTCACGCCTACCATACAGCCCATGAGCGCAAGGGTGCGGTTCGGTTGGCGATGCTTCCACGGTTTCAGGCTGCCGGCCTTGCCGATGCCTTTGTTTTCCGCGCTCTGGCGCACAACACAGGTATTCAGCACCACCACATCGGCCTCATCTATGTCATCGGTCGGGTTGTAGCCGCACTTCTCTAGCTCCGCAGCCACATGATTGGAATCGGCTACATTCATCTGGCAACCGATGGTCCAGATGTGATATTTGCCATGCTGTCGAGGGACATGAGAATCAGCAAGAAGGGAGAGAGTCATGGTCATCGGATCCTTCCTGTGCGCCAGTGTAAACTGGGCAGGCGGACTTCATTAAGATGATTTGGATTTACGCCACACCTTGTAAGCGGCGGGGCAGCGTACATAACAGCCAATTATAGCGAGGAAAAGAGCGTTATGTCAAAAAAGTAGTGGTCAGCCGCGAGTCATTGCTGTGAGAAGTGACTCCTTGAGTACCCACAACCGCTCACTGCTGTATACATCATAGACATTCGGCTCGATCAGCTGGCGCACGCCCGGGGCGAGCCGCGCCACATCGGCCCGGCCCAGCCCGCGAATCTCTTCAATGCCCGGCCTGTGATAGACCAGACGCCCATCAACCAATACATCCACCAAAAGTGGTTCCATGGCCCCTATCTGCTCGACAGCGAGTGTCCTCGGCTCTGTATGCTCCAACAGATGATGGAGCGTCAACTGCGAGAGCCTTGTCGGGTCTTCATCCTCTAAGGTAAGAAGATCAGCGCTGGCGTGTCCCCGCGCGTCGTACAGCCGCCAGACCCGTTTGTTGCCTGGGTTGGGCGTTTTGCTGGGATTCTCTGAAACTTTAAGCGTTGGCTGCCAGCCGCCATCATGCTCCAGAGCGACCAGCTTGTATACGCCCCCCAAGGAACTAGCCCCAGCCGAGGTGATCAAGCGCGTCCCTACGCCGTAAGCCAAACGGCGGATACAAGCGTCCGGGTCCATACCGTACTGTCCGGCCTCCTGCGCGATCCGTGTTTTGATCTTCCAGATCCGCAGCTCGTCCAGATCGTTCGACAGGACGATCGACGTCTCAGGGAAGCCGGCCGCGTCCAGCATCTTCGCTGTTTGGATGCTGAGAGAGGCCAGATCCCCTGAATCCAAACGCACGCCCACCGCTATGTGCCCTTGGGCCCGCAACTCCTCAAAGACACGAATCGCATTGGGCACACCGCTCCCTAGGGTGTCAATGGTATCCACCAACAGGAGACATTCATCGGGATAGACCTCTGCATAGGCGCGAAAGGCATCCAATTCGGTCATCCCCTGGGCTAGAAATGCCTGGATCAGCGCGTGCGCCTGGGTGCCTTTGGGCGGATAGCCTAACATGTGGGAGATGCCAGCATTGGAGGAGAAATCCACGCCGCCGACCAGGGCCGCGCGGGTAGCGGCATTGGCCCCCAGCCCATGGGCCCGGCGCATGCCGAACTCCAGTGTCAGGGCCTCGCCGGCACTCTCTCGTAGGAGCGCGGCCTTTGTGGCGATGAGTGTCTGGAAATTCAAAAAATTCAGCAGCGACGTTTCCAGAATCTGGGCCATGGCCAAGGGCCCACGCACAACCGTCAGGGGGACATGGGCATGCACGACCCGGCCTTCGGGAATTGCCTGCAGCCCCAGGCAGGAAAAGTCGCCATGTGCCCTGAGCCATGCCAAAAAATCATCGGCAAATAACCGCTGGCCTGTGCGGGTCATCATCCCCTGCAACAGGTCAAGCTCTGCCGCGCCAAAACGGGCCGACTCCATCCAATCAAGTAGCCAGTCCAGCCCTGCGTTGATACAGAAGCCGGCTTGATGCGTGCGATAGTCTGGATAGCGGCGGAAGAAATGCTCGTATTGGGCCGGCTTCTCATGGATTCCCAAACGATAGTACAACTGGGCCATGGTCAGTTGATACTGGTCGGTGAAGAGAATACCTTCGGCAATGGCGCGATCATTCATGATATACTGCAGTGGTTCAAAGTACTAGCTGTTTCGCTTGCGGCCGCGTTGATGGCGTCCAAAGGCAGGGCCACTTCGATTCGCTTCTTACGGGGCAGGTGCATCGTTCTCTCCCTGTCTAGTCAACTGCCGTGGTTCAACCTGCACTCCACTGCCTTTGGCACAGAACATTTTGTCGTTGTTACCACTATTTCTCTGTCAAAATTTCTCGTGTCAAAGTTGATGTCAGCCAACCAACTGGTCGGCGGTTGGCTCCGCTCAACAGAACCAGTGCTCGGTCAAACGCGGCGGCCTGGGGATGGCAGCGGATGGCATGGGCCAATTTGGTGTTGGGCGACCGGCTTGCTTGTACGCGGCCTGTTCAACTCGGCGGAAGACATGGAAAGGATCGGCATCCTCCTGTGCATCCTCTACGATCTGTGCCACCTGTTGCTGCAGCCGGTCCATACGTGGGTCCGCATGCTGCCAGCGATAGGTAAAGTTGGCCGGGTCAAGGGTCCCTCGCCACTCATCTACATCCTCGCCAAGCAGCAGCGCGCTGCCCGGTGGTACCAACATGCGGATGGAAAGCTGCACGGCTGGCACGTGGGGAATCAGGCCCTGCTCTCGAATCCAATCCAGCATAAACAGGTAGTCGTCCAGAGCGGTCCAGGGGGTGAAGGGCATCCAGGTGGGCTGGACCGGCAGGCCGATTTCCCGTAACATGGCGACCGCCTCTTCCATCTGTGGCCGGGTATGCCCCTTTTGCAAACGGGCCAGCACTTGATCACTGGTGGATTCAAACGCGGACACCACGAAGGACGCGCCCCAGGCCACAAGTTCCGGCAGAAGGGCCCGCTGCTGTAGAATGTGCTCCACTTTTGTGGTGAAATCAAAGCTCACCTGTGGAAAGGCAGTGTGGAGAGCTTGGGCCACTTTGCGAGCATGGCCCGGCCCATTGAGGAAATCGGGGTCGCCAAATGTGATGTGCTCTGCCCCGGCCTCCACCTGCTGCTGTACATCCGCCAAGACTATCTCGACCGGCACGACGAAAAAACGCCCATTGTAGACGGGCACAACCGGGCAATGTCGGCAGGTGTGCAGACAACCCCGGCTGGCCTCTACATAGCCGGCCATGTGGGCCATATCGTCCGCCATGTAATGGGCGTATCTGTCCAAAGATGGCAAAGCCGAGCGCTCTGGCACAGGTACGTTCGCTTGCCCGGCACTATGTTTCCGCGCACGCAACCAGCGGGCCAGATGGGGCGATGCGCCCGTAGGGTTTTGGTGTGCTGCCTCACCACGAGCCACTCTCCCCTGGGATACGTTCGCTTGCCCAACCGCAGAGGGCAGCGGATCCAAACACAGCCCCTGTATAGCGGCCAGATCCATGCCGGCCGCCAAGGTCTGGGCCAAGGCCACAAGGACAGGTTCGGCTTCGCCAGCCACAACAGAGTCAGCAATCCTCTCCTGCAACAGATAGGCCCGGTTGAGCCAAGCATATAAGCCGAAAAAGCAGAGATGTGCCTCGGGATGAACAGCCCGTACTCGGCGGGCCGCATCAACGCCAATGCGGAGGGCCGTGTGCATTGGCACAGCAATCGCGACTAGATGCGCGCTGTTGACCTGGCCCAGCGGGAAGTCTTCCAGGGCTAGATCAACGGCAGACGAGGCGATGCCGGCCTGCTGTAAAGCGGCCAGAGGCCAGGCCAAGCTGAGGGGCTGATGACCGAGTTCATAGCAGGAGATCAACAATACTGAAAATTTCATAGAAGAGTCCGCATTGCAATGCCTATATGATCGCTTTGATTATATCCTAGGGATTCGGATAGATCATAACCACAGTGGAGAGCAACACCCCGAACTCTCCCCACTGCAGTTTATCCATTCAGCCAGCTTTCTGCTATGCTTAGTACTCAACTCTATCAAATTGGGAGCATGTCTCCTTACGATTCCTCGCAGAAAGGATATTCAATGGCAGATTCAACACCGCCGGTCAACGTTGGAATCGCCGGTCTAGGCCGCAGTGGCTGGAGCATTCATGCCAATGTACTGGCCCATCTGGGCGAAAAATTCAGAGTTGCCGCTGTCTGTGACCCGGACACAAGCCGCCAAGAAGAGGCTGTTGCGCGTTTCGATTGTCTAGCTTACGCCACCCTTGATGAGCTAGTCGCGGACAAAGCTGTCGAATTAGTCGTGGTAGCCACGCCCAGCCAGCTACATGTAAGCGATGCTACCACAGCCATGCGGGCTGGCAAGCACATCATCGTCGAGAAACCCATGGCCCCGTCCCTAGAGGGCGTAGACGAGATGATCGCGGTGGCAGAGGAGAGCGGCCAACTTATGACCGTCAACCAGAACTATCGGTATCATCCAGATTTTTTGAAGATCAAGGAAGTCATCGCCTCCGGTGTGTTGGGGCACATCGTGCAGATCCGCATCACCGGCAACGGTTTTCAGCGGCGCTGGGATTGGCAGACGCTCAAACGCTATGGGGGCGGCGAGCTCAACAACAAAGGCGCGCACTCCATTGACTGGGCCATTCACTTTTTCGACGACCCCCAGCCGCAGATCTTCTGCCATATGGACACAACACCCCTCTTCGCCGGGGATGCCGAAAGCCACGTGAAGCTGATCATCAAACCCAAGGACGGGCCAACCATTGACGTGGAAATGACGAACTGTTGCGCCTACCCGCAAGATGCTTGGCTGGTGATGGGGACACAGGGGTCACTCGTCAGTGCCAACCGGCGGGAACTCCATTGGAAGTACTTTGACCCGGCCGAAGTACCGCCACTTGTACTGGATACAGCACCTACCCCGGACCGCAGCTACAATCGCGAGAGGCTCCCGTGGAAGGAGGAGTCCTTCAGTCCGGATTTCAGCTTCCTTGAGAGCATGAATGCTCTCTACACGAACCTGTTCAACGCCATCCGCACAGGCAGCCCACTGGCCATTACCCCAGCCAGCGTCCGACGCCAAGTGGAGATCCTAGAACGCTGCCGAGAAATGAGCCCAGTCTAACACCAGTGGCGAGGCACAGATCTCGCCACTCATCCCTCGCTCAAGAGGATCCGGGCCAGCGCAACACGACAACTTCTTCACGTAGGTCGCAGCGGGTGGCTGTGGCAAACCGAGTTCGGAATCGATCAATCCGCACCAGTTCATAGCCCAATCCCTGTGCAATATCAGCCAGAAGTTCCCCCGTCCGAATCAAGACCTGTAAATAGGACGCCTGATCTCCTACCACATAGGCCAAGTGCGCGTTCGGTTTCAACACCTTTCGCAACTGGGCAAGATGACGCGCCATGCCGCCAAAATACAGTTTGGTCACCCGCGCGTATAGCCGCTCAAAACCGGATGTTTTTCCCAATTCGATCCTACGCTTCTCAATTCTTTCAGCAATCTGCTGAATGGCAGTATGATCAGATATCCATTGATCGTCATCATCCGTTACATACACACCACGGGTATTAGAACGCAGAAACGTCTTCTTGTATCTTCTAAGCTGTGCCATATCTTCATAGAAGCCTAATATTACCGACTCAAGACGAGTTGTCCGTGTATAATCTTTCTCATTGGGGTAGGGCGGTGATGTGATCACCGCATCAATCGAGTTTGGGGCCAAGATGCAATCCAGATCTCTGGCATCAGCCAGATGTATCTGTACTTCTGGGTAATCCGTCTCTTGCACTGCATGTAAGTCCCTCGCCATGTTGCGAACTTGATGCAGCCACGCAGATACGACCGGAACATCGCTCTTGATCTTCCCAACACCGACTTCTGGGCCAAATCTCAAATTTCCGATTGTATTGACCAAAGCCTTTCCCAATGCCAAAATGAGATATCTGTACGCGGCAGTAGATTGATGAAGATCGATCTGTTCAAGTAAAATGAGGGTCTTATGCAGAGGCAGAGGACTGATGGAATGTTTAATCAGCACCTGTGATCTATGGGGCGGTACTGTTTTCAACGAAAGCCCTTCCCTTGAAGAGGGCCGCCAATCATCGATCCCTTGGCTTGCAAGGATCATGTGCGTGTTACGTGCAACCTCTTCGGCTCTGGCGAGAAGCAACTCCCTATCTACATGCCAATCTGTCTTCACACAAGAGGCAAAATGAGGAAATGGATTGGCTTCAATGCCAATGGCCCGTACTCTTTGGAGCTTTGCTTCAACAACTGTGGTACCGGTTCCACAAAAAGGATCGAGGACTGTTGCCCCTTCTGTCACTCCGAAATCATGGATATACTCTCGAACCAGATGAGGTGGGTAGGAAAGAACAAAGCGGTACCAATCATGAATAGGTCGGTCGTGTGGAGCAACTGCATTCTGACCGTTCCTGATGACAGGAGCAATTCCTTTGGAAGCGGGAGAGCCGTCATCCAAGGGGAACGAAGATTGTCGAGGCGTCATGTGTGGCAACTTTCAAATTCCTGGCCAGGGCATGAGCAGCGAGACAGTGGGAGTGTGCCAATGCCGAACGAAGAATCGGGTCACTTTATTATAACTTACCTACTGCCAATCGGTCATATGTCCGCTTCACTCCGCTACCATACGACAACCCCTGATGACCGTCACAGGCTACTGCATCGGGTGGTCTGTTGACAGATGAGGAATCACTATGCACAAGCCGCAAGAAATCCAAGCAAATTGCCCACCTATTCATAAGGCAGGACATGTACCGGCCAAAGGCAAGCGCCTACAGGATAAAGCGGCGATTGTCACGGGAGCTGGTTCGCGCGGCCGGTCAGCCTTAGGGATCGGCTCGGCAACCGCGCTTCTCTTCGCCCAGCAGGGCGCACGGGTGATTGTGGCGGACCTGGACGAGGGCAGAGCGCAGGAGACCTTGACCAGTATCAACGAGGCCGGCGGCGAAGCCTCAATCGTCCAAGCTGACATCACCCGGGAAGAGGACTGTCGTAAGCTGGCCGCAGCGTGTGTTGAACGCTACGGCAGCCTAGATGTTGTGGTCAATAATGCCGGTATTCCCGGCGGGGGCATGGTGTCGGAAATCAACGAGGAGGTCTGGACCTTGGCCCTAGATGTGAACCTCAAAGGGGCGGCCTTGGTCTGCAAACACGCGGTGCCGCGTATGGCAGAATCCGGCGGTGGTTCGATTGTGAACATTGCCTCTATTGACGGTCTACGTGCTGGGGCTGCGCGCAATGTGCCCTATTCCGTGGCCAAAGGGGGTCTCATTACCCTGACAAAGCTGATGGCCGTTCATCATGGGCGTCAGAACATTCGCAGCAACTGTATTGCCCCCGGCCATATCCACGCCTCCTTTGTGGCCCACATTCCCGATGCAGTGCGGGCGCGTCGGCGCAAAATCGGGCCATTGGGCAGCGAAGGCACGGCTTGGGATGTGGCCTACGCGGCCCTCTTCTTTGCCAGCGACGAATCCCGTTGGGTTTCCGGCGTCATCATGCCGGTGGATGCCGGCCTGCTGGCCGCCACACCCCTAGCGGTTATGGACAATCTCAACGAATTGATGTAGATACTGTTGGGGAAGGGCGCCTAGTCGGGCTCGAACCGACAACCTTCTGATCCACAATCAGATGCTCTGCCATTAAGCTATAGGCGCCACAGGGTGTAACTGGTGGCAAGCTGAGGAGGGAAAGCCCGCCCTGAACAAGGCTGGGGGACAGGGATTCGAACCCCGATTGACGGATCCAAAGTCCGTAGTCCTGCCATTAGACGATCCCCCATGAGACGAGAAGAGAGAAAATTGTCGGCCAACCCTCTCACTCAGAGATGGTGAATGGGGAGCGATGCTAGGTAAAGTGCCCGCTTGCCTCAAAGCGGGGCCATGACTACAGCATTGACAAATAAAGGTGCCGAGACCCAGACTTGAACTGGGGACACATGGATTTTCAGTCCATTGCTCTACCAACTGAGCTACCTCGGCAGAAAGACCGACTTTTTACGTATCGGTCCTTTGAGAGCGGGCGATGAGATTCGAACTCACGGCCTTCTCCTTGGCAAGGAGACGTTCTACCACTGAACTACGCCCGCAATTGCGTGCTCCATCGTGCGAGCACAATCTACGAAAACTAGCTACATTAAGGACATCTAGATAAGGTGGACCCGGTCGGATTCGAACCGACGATCTCCTGCTTGCAAAGCAGGCGCCTTCCCGCTTGGCCACGGGCCCGGGCGTAACTACCCGTCTGTACACTGCCCTACATGGCAGGGTACGGCGCACATCCTACAGCGACAAGCCAATGGAATCTGCTGGTGCCGACGAGAGGACTCGAACCTCCACACCCTTGCGGGCAATAGATCCTAAGTCTATCGCGTCTGCCAATTCCGCCACGTCGGCTTATCGTAAGCATTGCAGTGCCAATTGAGCAGAGCGTCCTCTCAGAGTAAAGGCAGATGTACTCCCGATTCTGTGATCAGGGCACATAACAGGCCCTGATTGTCGTCATCTGTCTCAGTGCTCTCTGTTGCAGCATCCGGCGGTTTGTAACTTGTTGGGTGTTACCCAACCTCATTCGCGCCGCTGCGACGAGATTTTACATCACTTTTGCAAACAATGCAAAACCCACTCGCCTTGCTCTCTGTTGCACGCTCGCCTAGCCGATTTCGTCTCCGAAACCGCTGGTGGGCTTTTACCCCACCCTTTCACCCCTTACCATACATACGGCGGGTCTACTCTCTGTTGCGGTTGTAGTCACATGTCCGTTACCAGCCATGCGCCCCCACTTACGGTTTCGTGGGGCAACATCCCAACGATGCTGCCAAGCAGACACCGCGGGCGAGAGTCGGGAAGTTCCTCTGCCGACGAATCGCCGACAGCGACGACTGCACCTGCCTCAGACCCAAGATGAAGGCTTACATCATCCTGATCCCACTCTGATTGTTAAAGATTGATACACATGCGATCCATACTCATTGTATTGTAACAGAGAACAAAATATATGTCAAATCGCGAAGAGCGTACTGAGCACAAACTACGCATCACCGATCTCTGGCGTTATCGCCAGCTCCGGCCGGCGCGGGCCTTCAACCCATACTTCACCGTCAGACCAATTTTCCTTTTTCCAGATGGGCACGATGGCCTTCAGACGCTCAATCGCGTAGCGGCAGGCTTCAAAGCAACCATCGTCCCTGTGCGGGGTGGCGACAGCGATCAGGACTGTCGGTTCTCCGATCTCACAGCGGCCAATCCGATGTAGAATACTGACAGCCTTGACCTGAGGCCATTGCTCCTGTATCTCTGCACCGATCCTGGCCATCATCTTTTCCGCCATGGGCACATAGGCCTCATAATCAAGACAATCTGTTGCCCGCGGGCCGGCCTCGGTCGCGGTAGCCCCGCGCACTGTGCCGGCAAATGTGACGACACTCCCACAATCGGGCCGGCTGACACGGCGCAAGATATCGTCTTGGGAAAGGGGTTGCTCGGTGATTTTGAAGTCTGCCATCCTTTGCCTACCTCCGGAAACGGGCGGCAACAGAGCAATTTCATCGCCCTGCTGCAAAACTGTATCCTGTTGCACGTACTCTTCATTCACAGCCACAGAAAAGGTACGTTCCAGCAGAGATGGCTCAAGGGTATCCAGCAGGTCGGCGACGGTCGCGGCTGTGGGCAGGGAGATGATGCGCTGTTTGAAGCCTGCTGCTTGGCGCAAACCCGCAAAGAGAATCAGCTTTACCTTCATCTTCACTGCCCCCTTGTCTGCACTTCGGACTCCCGTTGCCAATCGCCGGATTTTCCACCCCGTTTTGCCAGCAAACGAATTTCGCCAATGGTCATCGACGTTTCCAAAGCTTTTGCCATATCATAAATCGTCAAGGCAGCCACACTGACAGCCATAAGTGCCTCCATCTCCACACCAGTTCTGCCTTTACAGCGTACCATACTGGTAATGATCACACGGCTTGTCTCTTCGTCGATCTCAAAATCAACGGCAACTTTGCTCAACAATAGCGTATGGCAGAGAGGGACCAGCTCGGGCGTGCGCTTGGCTGCCAAAATGCCGGCGATGCGGGCCGCGGCCAGCACATCCCCTTTGGGTACAGCACCATCCCGAATGGCGGCCAGCGTGGCCGCAGCCATATACACGCTCCCTTGGGCGATAGCCTCCCGGCTGGTCTGCTCCTTTTCGCCCACATCCACCATGGAGACATGGCCATCTTCGTCAAGATGTGTCAATTTTGACATATGCACAGCTCCAGTGGTTGGTCACTGCAGTGGAGAGTACACATCCAACCACAGTTGCGGGAACTCGCCAGTGGGCCCTCTTTCCGAGTCTTTGCTACTACAGTTCGCCGGTCAGCAGTGCATCCACAGCCGCGCCCACAGGCAGAGTCCCTGCCCGCTGGGGCAGGGCCAGCAGCGCGTTCGCCGTGTACATACTCAAAAGTCGACTGCTGGCCTGACTACCAGTGCTGGTGGCGACAAAGCAATCTTGCTCTTCATCCCAGTGCAGGATCGCGCGATGGAACTCCGGCCGGTATGAATCCAATGGTAGAGGCTGGGCCAGGCGAGCCTGTACTCGGCGTAGCTGCGGATCTGGCCAGCCGGCCAGTTGGCGCAGAGCCGGCACTGCGAACAGATAGAACGTCACCAGACTGCTGACCGGATTGCCCGGCAGCCCGAACACCAGCCGTTGACATCCCTGCACAGCTGCTGTGGCAAAGGTGACAGGCTTGCCGGGTTTCATGCGTACCCGGCCGAAATGTACTGTGCCGGCATGTTCCAACAGAGGCTTGACCAAGTCCAAATCGCCCATGGAAACCCCGCCGGAGGTCAGCAAAATATCCGCTTGGGCCAGCCCAGCCTGGACGCGCGCGTCCAGAGCTGTCTGGGAATCAGCGGAGATGCCCAGGTCCAGAGGCTCGCCGCCCACAGCATCAATCGCGGCCAGAAGCATGGCTCTGTTGCTGTCCCGAATTTGGCCGGGGCCGAGGGGTGTACCCGGCTCAACCAGTTCATCGCCGCTGGACAAGACCGCGACTTTGGGCCGGGGATAGATGGGGACCTCCACAGCACCAACTGTTGCCAGCAGTCCGATTTCAGCTGCTCCCAGCCGTGTACCGGCCGCCAGAACCATCTGCCCCGTCTGTACATCTACGCCTACTGGGCGCACATCCGTGCCCGCTTGCACCTGCACTTTGATGTGGACCTGGGCAGGGCCAGGCTGGGCCAGCGTTTCCGTGTCCTCCACCATCACAACTGCATCAGCCCCGGCCGGCAAGGGAGCACCCGTGGTAATGTAGGCGACAGTCCCCGGCCTGACCTCAAAATCCGCCAGCGCGCCAGCAGTCACCTCGCCAATCAAGGGATAGAGACCAGGGCCATCAGCGGCCACGACCGCATAGCCGTCTTTTGTAGAGGCCGGAAAGGGCGGGAGTGGCTCTTGTGCGGCCACATCCGCGGCTAGGACCGCCCCCCGTACTGTGGCCAATGCACGGGTGACAGGCGGCAGCGGCTGGGCGTGGGCAAGTACCTCCGCCAAAGCCGCCTCAACAGATACCATGGGATACTGAGATTTAGTCATCGACCTATGTGAAAGATTGTCTGTTTTGGTATTCATCTCATTCTAACACCAATGGTGCGGAACTGCGAAGAGGGAAGAGATAGGCACATAGGCTACTCCGGTTCATCGCCGCTGATCAACTCTTTGATCCTCTCCTCCAAGCGGTCCAAATTCCAACTGCCCTGATCCCGAACAATATTGCGTAGGACCGGGTCGATCTGTAACACCGTGTCCAGGATATCTCCAAGAAGCTGCCGTTGCTCCTGCACACGGATCACCTCTTTCGGAACATCAACCATATCCCGCAGGATGGCCCCCTGCGAACGGGAGGCGACGACCGGCCCTTCTACCCCCTCCACATAGACCCGAGTCCGCCGGCCCGGTCCTCGATTTTCCTCAATCGGTTCTAGGCCGACAATGCTCTGTGAGCGGAAGTATTTCCCATACCCCAAGGGGACTAGAACGTCTTTTTCTACTCGCATGGCTCATCTCCTTTCACGATAGTTATTAGTATACCGAATGTTGGAGGTTAAGGGAAAAGCCATGTATCGGCATGATACAATGATATTGTTGTTTCGACATCATGAACTAGGAAGCGGGCAACAGAAGGAAGAACAGCAACCAGGGCCTGAAGATTGCGATTGACAGCGCAACTGTTATAATAGGAACAGAACAATCGTGACAACAGACAGGAGAGATGTTCATGCCTCAATGGATACAAAAAGAAGCAGCCCAACTGCTCCCGCAACTTATCAAATGGCGGCGTGACTTACACCGCCACCCGGAGCTAGGTTTCAAGGAAGTACGTACCGCTGGCGTAGTGGCCGCTCATCTACAAGACCTAGGGCTGGAGGTCAGCACTGGCGTGGGTAAAACCGGTGTGGTCGCGCTGGTGGAGCCGGATGGCCTGCCGGCAGACAGCGAGACGGTTCTGTTACGCTTTGATATGGATGCCCTGCCGATTCAGGAAGAGACCGGCCTGCCTTTCGCCTCAGAAACCCCCGGGGTGATGCATGCCTGTGGTCATGATGGCCATACAGCCATTGGCATGGGTGTAGCACAGTTGCTGGCAAAACATCGCAATGAACTGCCGGTACGGGTCAAGCTGGTATTTCAACCGGCCGAAGAGGGCTTAGGTGGCGCGCTGGCGATGATTAGCGATGGTGTGCTCAACGCGCCCCAACCATCCACCTCCTACGGCCTACATCTGTGGAGCCAGCTGCCGTTCAACCAAGTGGTGGTCCAATCCGGCCCCTTATGGGCCGCGGCCGACCAGTTCTCCCTGACCATTTGTGGCAAAGGCGGCCATGGGGCCACCCCCCACGACACCATTGACGCAACCTTGGCCGCCAGTCAGGTAGTGGTCGCGCTGCAGAGCATTGTGGCCCGCAATGTCACCCCTGGGGATACTGCGGTCGTAACTGTAGGCGCGTTCCACAGCGGCACTGCCAGCAATGTGATCTCCGAACGCGCTGTGCTAGAAGGGACGGTCCGTAGTTTCGACCCCACAGTTCGTAGCCTGCTCCACCAGCGCATCAACGAAATCATCGCCGGCATCTGCCAGGCATTCGGCACGCGCCATGAATTTTCCATGACTAGCTGCGTGCCGACGACATCCAACTCTGTGGCCGGCGCGCAACTGATGGAACAGGTTGCCAATGCTGTTGTAGGGGCAGAGAACATTGTGCAAATTCCACCGATGATGGTGGGTGAGGATATGGCTGAATTTCTGAACCGGGCCCCGGGTTGCTTTGTGCTGGTCGGTGCTGCCAGCCCAGGAGAAGAGGTCTTCAGCCCACACCACAGCCCGACGTTCGACTTTGATGAGCGGGTCATGCCGACCGGCGTCGCCTTGCTGGCTGGGGCACCTTTCATCAGGGCAGTGGCGTAGCCAGTGACTTGGTTTCACTAAGTCGTGCAATTTGACGTATCCCATTCTTTCACGTATACTGGAAAGTACTTTGATCATATTGATACAATTAATCTAATGATTCATACTGTTTTCGTACCCTAGGTTCCTGATGACACAGCATCATATCGACTCTGAGTTCTTGCACTATATTGTTGAGCATGGGTTTGTCCCCGGTACACGCCTGCCCACGCTGCATGAAATCAGCCAAGATCTAGGCGTAAGTGTGGGAAAATTGCGGGAGCAATTGGAAGGGGCGCGGGTGTTGGGGTTGGTGGCTGCCCGCCCGCGCCGGGGGATCAAATGCAACGATTACAGCTTCACGCCGGCAGCCCGGGCCAGCCTGATGTTCGGGCTGGCCACAGATGAGCAGCTATTCTTCGCCTTCAGTGAGTTACGCAATGCTCTTGAAAGCGCATTCTGGGGGCCGGCCGTGCAGATGCTGACAGACGACGACCGGCAAGAACTCAGCCACTATGTCTCCTTAGCCTGGCATAAACTCCAACAGAGCCGCATTCAGATCCCTCATCCGGAACACAGATCCTTCCACATGACGATCTTCCGCAGATTGGACAATCTGTTCGTCACAGGGCTACTTGAAGCGTACTGGGACGCCTACGAAGCCATAGAATTGAACACGTATGCAGATTATCACTATCTGACTGAGGTCTGGTCTTATCATGAACGGATCGCGCAAGCCATACAACAAGACGAGATAGACACCGCCAAGGAGCTGCATGAGAAGCATCTACTGCTGCTGCGAACGAGAGGTGTCTAAGTGCAAGATGGAATGCTCCCTGATCACAAGCCACTGCAGGCAAAGGAGTCCACTATGAGTGTCGCAGTTCGGGACACAGCAGCGACACAGGCCAACACAGGGCCGGCCTCTGTCAATGACTTCGTCATCAATGTGGCGACCGCCAACGGGTCTGGAAGCCAGACCAGCAATGGCGTCCTGCTGCGCGCCCTATTCAAAATGGGCATACCGGTCAATGGCAAGAACCTATTTCCGAGCAACATCCAAGGGCTACCCACTTGGTATATCATCCGTCTGAGCAAAGATGGCTATCTCGCCCGGCGAGAGACGACAGAAGTCCAGGTGTGTATGAATGGCCGCACTGTGGCTGAGGATATGGAAGAGACCTCCTCGGGTGGCATCATTCTCTATGATGATTCCCTACCGGTCGCCAATCAGCGCAAGGATGTGACATTCTATCCTATGCCGGTGAAGGAACTGGTGAAGGCGGCGCAGCTGCCCCATAGCCTGCGGGATTATGTGGCGAATATGGTCTATGTGGGTGTGCTGACAGAACTCCTGGGCATTGATCCGGCCGAAGTCGAAGCGGCCCTTTCTTGGCATTTCGCTGGCAAGGAAAAACCGCTACGCCTCAATATGGATATGATAGAGCGGGCTATCCTGTGGACCAGAGAACATGTTGACCCACAGAATGCGCTGCGGGTAGAACGGATGACCGGCTTCAATGAGGGCAAAATTCTGGTCGATGGCAATACGGCCGGCGCATTGGGTGCTCTGGCCGGCGGCCTGACCCTGGCCTCCTGGTATCCGATCACCCCTTCCTCCAGCCTGGCGGAATCCATTGACAAATACGCGGCCACCCTCCGCACAGACCCAGACACAGGCAAGGCCACCGTCGCTGTTATCCAAGCAGAAGATGAACTGACGGCCATGGGCATGGCTGTTGGGGCCGGGTGGGCTGGCACCAGGGCAATGACCTGCACCAGCGGGCCTGGGATCAGTCTGATGGCGGAATTTGCCGGGCTGGCCTATTTCGCCGAGATCCCGGCCGTGATCTGGGATATACAGCGGATGGGGCCGAGCACTGGGCTACCCACCCGCACATCCCAAGGCGATATTCTCCCGGCCTACTATCTCAGCCATGGGGACACCAGACACGTTCTGCTCTTCCCGGCCAACCCGGTGGAATGTTTTGAATTTGGCCGCACGGCCTTTGATCTGGCGGAAGAGTTGCAAACCCTGGTGCTTGTGTTGAGCGATCTCGACTTGGGCATGAACCTGCATATCTCCGACCACTTCGACTATTCGGACGCGCCGTTCAAGCGGGGCAAAGTGCTGACCGCTGAAGAGTTGACCGAGTTGGGAGGTTCCTGGGCGCGCTATCGAGATGTCGATGGCGACGGCATCGCCTACCGCACCCTACCAGGCACCAAGCACAATCTGGCCGCCTACTTCACCCGGGGCACCGGGCACAACGAGTATGCATTTTACAGTGAACGCGCCGACGACTGGGAGCAGAATCTGGAACGCTTGCACAGAAAATTTGAAACCGCCAGGGACATGGTCCCACCCCCGGTCATCCATGAACAGGAAGATGCGTCCATCGGCATCATCAGTCTAGGCAGCAACGATGCCGCTGTACAGGAGGCGCGCGCGCGGTTGGGCGCGGCCGGCCAGCCCACCAGCTATCTACGCCTACGGGCTCTGCCTATCAACGATAGGGTGCGTCACTTCATTGACAGCTATGAGATGATTTTCGTGGTTGAAGCCAACTACGATGGACAACTATACAAGATTTTGACGACAGAAGAGCCGGGCCAGGCCACCAAGCTGCGTTCTATCGCCAAATGTAATGGCCTGCCTCTGAGTGCCCGCTTTATCGTCGAACAGATTCAACACCAGTGATCAGCAGAACTGTTGTCTGTGTATTTGCAGTTCCTTGAAACGAAAAACTGGATTGGTCACTGCCCACTTGAAACATGCTGGGGTTCGCTATGAGCATCAAACCAAAAACTAGATCTGCTGCAGGTCGGAACGCACGTTCCGCCAGAGTCAACCGCATTGGCCTGGCAAAAAACTCGTATAAAGGGCGACCATCTACCCTGTGCAAAGGGTGCGGTCATGACAGCATCAGCCAGCGCATTGTCAATACCGCCTGGGAGATGGACATGGACCAGACGCAGGTCGTCAAACTCAGTGGAATCGGCTGTAGCAGCAAAACGCCGGCCTACTATTTAGGCTGGAGTCACGGCTTTAACAGCGTACATGGGCGCATGCCTTCGATCGCGACTGGGGCGATGATTGCCAACACGAACTTACAGATCATCGGCGTCAGCGGCGATGGCGACACCGCCTCGATCGGCATCGGCCAGTTTAAGCATGCAGTGCGACGCAATCTGCCATTGGTGTATATCGTTGAAAATAACGGCGTCTATGGCCTGACCAAAGGGCAGTTCAGCGCGACCGCGGATGAGGGCCAGTCCCTCAAATACCAGGGGGTGAACGATCTGCCGGCCCTTGACATCTGCATGGAAGCACTGGCCGCGAATGCTACATTTATAGCCCGCAGCTTTGCCGGGGACCCCAAACAGGTTGAGGCCTTGCTCAAAGCCGCGCTCAACCATCGGGGCATGGCTGTATTGGACATCATCAGCCCTTGCGTGACCTTCAACAACCATGACACATCCACCAAAAGCTATGGTTTCGGGCGAGCCAATGAGATTGCACTACATGAATTGAACTTTGTACCCGAGTACGAGGAGATCGAAATCGAGGACTACGAGGACGAGATCGAGGTGCAATTACATGATGGCGGGCGCATCATCCTCAAAAAAATCGATCCAAACCACAATCCACAAGACCAGGATGCCGCCTATGCCGCCATCCAACGCTCGCGTGAGGAGCAGAAGCTGATCACCGGCCTGCTGTATATCAACGAAGATGAACCAACATTTACAGAACGTCTCGCTCTGACAGACACACCCTTAGCACATCTGCCGGACGAGAAACTACGTCCCAGTCGTGAAGCATTGGCAGCAGTCATGGCCCAACTGCAGTGATTCATAGAGGGCGCGTCATTTCTCGCCCCTGGCTTTCGCCATAGGGACCCCGCAGTTCCGCGGGCATCATACGCGCGATAGCAAACATCACTTCAGCTGTATATTCCGACACGTGCGCCATATCCCCGGCCTGAAAGCGCATGGGTTCCCCAAAGCGGACCAGCATCTGTGTTCGTTTCAAAGGGTGATACCACTGTTTGTGGAAATCGGGAACGCCCAAAACTACAGCAGGCACCATGGGCACATCGGCTTCTAGGGCGATGCGGACCGCGCCGCTTTTCCCTCGACCCAATGGCCCCCCCCGGTTGCGGGTTCCCTCAGGGAACATACCCAGCACACGCCCCTCCCGCAGGAGTTGTATGCTGTATTTGATGGCCGCGCTATCCCGCGCCCCCCGGTTGACCGGGAACGCCCCAAGCCGCCAGATCACGGAGGTCATGAGCGGATGGACGTTGAACAGTTCCTGTTTCGCCATATAAAAGATCTGTCGTGGGGACCCATAGCCCAGGAAAATGACATCCATGCCGCCAGGATGATTACAGGCGATGACAGCACCACCTGTACGTGGGATATGACAGGCCCCCTCTACCCGCAGAGAGCAGGTCAAAGGCCGCAGCAGAAAGCGAAACAGGATATGACAGAATTGCCAGGGACGGGAAGCGTCGGTCGGATAGACGACCCGGGATGGTTTGGCCGTTGGATCTGCAATCTTCATTGTCTCTAATTCAATCTCCGAATGCTTTCCCGAATCTGTTCGACTTGGTCCGCCAGTTCATCCAGCCGACGGATACAGGCATCCACATCCAGTGTCGGGCCGGTCTGTGCCTAACCGTACCACCAACAGTGCAATCTGCCAAATAGATACAGCTGATGAGGTTGCGCCTAGGTTCCCCCTAGGGCTATACTTCGATCTGCTACCTGCGCCGCCCCTACAGGGTGCATGATGCCCGCTGTACGAGGAACACAAGGAGCAGCATGTCCGAATCGATCATTGATGTCAGTCGCAGCTTCTTTACCGAAATCGTCAAGCCGATTCTGCAGGAGAAATTCCCGGCCGAGACCGCAGTCACGGCTTTCGGGGTCTTTGGCTACGGGTCCGAAGTCCTGGGGTTGGACGATGAACTGAGCCGGGATCACCATTGGGGGCTGCGGGTCGATGCGCTGATGCCGGATGAGGTATTTCAACACAAACGGGAGGAGATTCTGGCGGTGTGTGCCGCGTCCATGCCGGAGTCCTACCGGGGCTACCAATTGCGGAGCGGCCATGTGACCGGCCCAGGGTTGGCCCCGGAAAGCCTGCCTGCCTTCCTGCGCCGCACAATCGGCATTGAGCATGCAGCCCGCAGCTACGCGGAATGGCTGTCCATGCCAGAAGAAGACATTATACACGTCATCAATGGGGAGGTCTGGCATGATCCGTCCGGCCATTTTTCAGCCATCCGTGCAACCCTCCTCGGCTACTACCCAGAAGCGGTGCGCCAGCGTCGCATCGCTCATTGGTGCCGTTACTTTTCCGGCATGGGCACGTACGCGCTGAAACGGGCACTTCTACGGACGGATTGGGTCTATGCTACCACCTGTTTCAGCACTGCTCTGCGCCTAGGCATCCAACTGGCCTTTCTGTTGGACAGGCAATACTTTCCCTACGACAAGTGGCTCATGGCCTTCTTCCGCCGCCTGCCGCGTATGTACGACCGCCTGCACGAGATCGTGGAGGAAGCGGTCGCGCTGTCCACGCCCTGGCCGCGCAAATTGGAACTGCTCAACCAGATGGCCGATGTATTGGACACAGCTCTCGTGGAGGATGGGGTCATCGCGCCCCATCCTCGCTTTCAGGATCATCCCACATCCGGATATCGTCTGCTGGAACATGCCTACGCGGAAATCATTCAGAATCTGCCCGCGGCAATCAAAACCATTGTGCCCGTCTGGGATCAGATCTATCTTGAACGGTTCCATAGCGGCTATGTGGATGGTCTCCCCTTAGCGCAATGGGATGAAATCCTGAATCTACGGGACAGCACTGCAGCTACGAGCCTGGCAAGATCGCCAGAATGATCGAATTCAACAGGCCCAGCAGGATCGGCCCGATGAGCGCGCTGAGGCAGCCGTGCCGCAGTTCAAATCCCTTGACCACTGCCGCTGCGACCCCGAAAACCGCAGCATTGACGACAACGCTGAACAGGCCAAATGTCAACCACAGCAGCGGAAGGGAGAAAAAATTCAGTACTGGCCGTAGAACCGCGTTGAGCAACCCAAGCACCACCGCCACGATCAGAGCAGTGCCGAAATTCTCAATTTCAATGCCGAATAGCTCGATCCGGGAAATAATCAACAGGCTGACTGCGGTCACTAGCCAAATAATCAGCCACTCCATTCCTACCTCCTATTGTGTATCACTGTACGTCTCTCATCTCTACGTCAGGCACTGCCCAAAGTTGCTGTAGGTGCATCTCACCCCGCCTATTCCTCCTCAAAATCGGAGACCTGAAAGTGCAAGGACTGTGCATTCTCCGACACGGTCCGCACGAGATTATCCGGCATCCCGTCCGGTTTGCTCGCTTCAATCTCCAACGTCACCGTCACTTCACAGCCGTCAAAGCCGGCTAGGTGTTTCACAACCAACTCAGCGATCTCACCCGCTTTGCTGCTCACGAGCAAGGGCTCGAGTTGGACGCGGCCATGAAAGCGGCGGGGCGGTGGGGGTGGAGGAGCGATTTTTTCCTCGTCACCATTGCCACCAGTCCCACCACCATTGCCACCCGTCCCTCCGCCTTTGCCACCCGTCCCGCCAGGTATGGGTATGACTTTGGGCTTGTCCTTTTCTAGTTGACGCTGTGCAGCCTGCGGATGGACCAGCAGGGCGGCATCATCTATGGTGATAGGGGTCTTCTCTCCAGCCACCAGGCCCTCGTACCTTTTCTTCTTTTCATCCCAACCCCTGGCAAAAGCGAAATTATCCTTCCAAGTAGTTTGACTGACCTCCTGCTCAATCGCGGCCAGAAGGACCCTCTCATCATGCAGGCGGGGGAGATAGGGATAGCGGGCGAAATACTCCCACAACTGCTTGATAGGGATATGCTCGTTCCCCTGCCACAGGTCGTTATCGTCGATCTCCATCCGCAAGCGATGGCCGCTTAAGGTAAGGATCAGCTCCTCAGATTGTATGAGACGTGTACTGGCCTGTTCGATCAATTTGCCTTTGTCAATGAGCCGCATATCATCCAAGATCAGCGTGTCATGATCCCGGGCGTCCGATTGGGTAGGGACTAGGAGCCAGATATAGGTCTCGGTAATGCGTGAGTTCACGGCTGTGTCGGCCTCTTTGTACTTGGTCTTGGCCTGGTTGCGCTGGAAAGCATCCAGATTCAGAATCTCCTCCTCCTCATGGATGGAACGCCAAGCCAAGAACTGACAGAGGGCCTGCTTGAGGTCCTGCAAGCGCGCATGATCTGGGGCCAGGAAGGTCAACATATTCTGATGGAGACGGGGCGAATTGCCCCGGTTCTTGAGGGTGACCTGGGCCTCTTGGCTGGCCTCGCTGAGAACCCCCCCGCGCATGTGGGGCGCATGGGGCCCAATGACCACCATGCGCGCCACCGGGTCGTCCGGCACATCCGCATGGGAGTCGGGGGCCATATGGATCGGGAGCTGTACCCGAGTGCGGTCATTCCGCAGCCGCTGCTTCAGCTCAGTCCATACCTCCAATTCATCCTGATTGGCAAACTGGGTGGCCCGGTCCTGGGCCAGACGGGCAACACTGGGTTGGGTGCTGTACCAGTAGCGATCGCGGTTTACATAAAGGTAGGTAGCCGTATCCGTGAGCCGGCGCAAGGCATCGCCACTGAAGATCGTGACAGGTTCGCCGGGCTGTATACACCCCAGGTTGATGCGCCGCTTATCCTGGCCAGGATTGCGGCTCCTGTGGATGGGCGCGGACCCCATGTAGATGGTGCGGGCCACGCGCCGATGAGCCGAATAGCGTCCCTTATCTGTGTTGTCTGCGTCCAAACGCCGGGGCAAGGATGTGGGGCCATCCACGTCGTGGGTAATCACCGGCTGCCAGTTGTCCTCCAGATAACGGGTGAGTTCATACTGTACGGAGTTGTCATCAATGGGGATCATACTGGGCATGATCAGCAGATTGGCATCTTCCCGTTCCCAGAGGGTGTGGATGACCGCGGCCATCAGCCGCAGTACGCCCCGGGTACGCTGGAAACGCTCCAAACTGGACCAGTCGACGTAGAGCCTGTCGAATAGTTCGGGATGAATAGGATAGGCTGCCTGCAGGCGCCGCTGGTAGTCGGCCTCGCCACAGTCGCTCGGGAACGTGGCACTCTCCTTCTGGTACAGTGTACTGAAGGCGCGCACGACCGTATCGCGTGCCACAGATTTGCTGGGATCAGTGAGGGGCTGAAAGAGCCGTCGGCGCACGATCTCAAAGCCTTCCTCCGGGCTGGCCGGTCGCCAGGTGGCTTCCACCCGGCCAATGGCATTTTGCAGCCGTTGCAGCGCGTCCCGTCCCTTCTCGCCCCCGACTTCAATGTCGGATGCCGGCAGACTGACCAATAGCAGGGTGCTGTCTGCGCCTTTGGCCGCTTCTGTCAGGGTCTGGGCAAAGGTGAAATGGGTATCAAAGCTGCCCCCGGGCAGGTCCGCGGTCTCATGTAGCTGGCGCGCGTAGGAGACCCATTCATCCACCAGAATCAGACAGGGGGCATAGCGGTTGAAGAGCAGCCGCAGTTGGTCGCCAGGGTTGGTCGCGGTTTCGTCCGCCTCCCGCAGCAATTGATAGCCTTCAGGGCCGCCCAATTGCCAGGCCAGCTCCCCCCACAAGGTCCGCACGACTGTGCCATCCTCTTTGTGGACCGGCTGGCCCGGTGAAATCTTATTGCCTACCAGCACGGCCCGACGTACCAAGTCCGGCGGTGTCCCGGCCTCCTGTAGAATCGGCTCCATACCCAGAAGCAAGGAGGGGTCAACCCCGGAAAAGAGATGATATAAGGCCAGCATGGAATGGGTTTTGCCACCGCCGAAGTTGGTTCGCAGCTCTACCACCGGATGGCCGCCGCGGCCATTCAGCCGCTTCAGGGCATCGGACAGCAGATGGGACAGCCCATCGGTGAGAAAGGTGCGGCTGAAAAATTCTTGGGGATCTAGGTATTCATCGCTGCCTTCACCGAGATAGACCTGCCACAGGTCCGCGGCGAACTCTGACTGTAGATAGCGGCCGGAAGCCACATCTGGATGTGGGGCAATAATATGCCGCCAAGGCTGCAGGCCGCTGCTGGGGTTGCCTTGAGTACTGTTCGCGCGGCGCACCTGACGTCGCGCCTGTTCCTCATAGCGCATCCGCAGCAATTCCTGCTTCTCCCGGTTCAGCTTCTGCGCTTCGGGCGCGGAGATCGCCTCCAGCAAGCGGGTCATGCTATCCAAAGCGCGATAGGTGTCGTCGGTGGTGAAGGGCTTCTGGTGGGCCCAGCGGTTGCGTACCTCCCGCAATTCGCTGACAAGGCTGCGCTCGCTATGGCCGAGGCTGTTCTGAAAGACCGCTTTCCACTGATCCCACATAATCATGAGAAGGGCCTGTACATCCAGATGGGGGTCCTGCTCATCTAGGTTCTTGACGCTGTAGGATGCCTGCCGCATCCACAGATTTTTGTACTCTGCCTTCATCTCTCGCACAATGTAGGGCTTAAGGCCCTGTTGCAGAGATTCCAATGCCTTGCCTATCCGTTCTCGATTGCTAACTGCCATTGTCAATGCTCCTGTTGACGATATTGATTGTGAACACCTTGTCTGAATCAGGATTCTCTTGTCTGAATCAGGATTTTTCGCTTGCCGCCGCCCTTTGAATATGCCATCTGCCTGAAAACCTTGTCTGAATCAGGATTCTCTGGATTTAAGGATTTTCAGGAGTTTTGGCACGAGAAATAATGGGTACAATGACAAAATTTCTGTGCCAAAAAACGACGATGGCTACAATTTATCATCTGCCTGAAAACCTTGTCTGAATCAGGATTTTTCGCTTGCCGCCGCCCTTTGAATGTGCCATTGGGCATTCCGGGGGCAAGCGAAACAGGGATTTAAGGATTTTCAGGAGTACACCCGCACACTCCCTTGTTGCCTGATCAGGTCGGCACGCGATGAATGGGGTTATCCTGTTCATCCGCTAATCTTGTAAATCCTGATTCAGACAAGCTGGCCCTGTTCCCGCAGAGACACCATGAAATAATGGGTACAATGACAAAATTTTCTGTGCCAAAAGGGATTATCCTGTTTATCCGCTAATCTTGTAAATCCTGATTCAGACAAGCTGACCCTGTTCCTGCAAAGGCACCATGGGATGAATGGGGTTTATCCTGTTCATCCTCTAATCTTGTAAATCCTGATTCAGACAAGCTGGCCCTGTTCCCGCAGAGGCACCATGGGATGAATGGGTTTATCCTGTTCATCCTCTAATCTTGTAAATCCTGATTCAGACAAGCTGACCCTGTTCCTGCAAAGGCACCATGGGATGAATGGGGTTTATCCTGTTCATCCTCTAATCTTGTAAATCCTGATTCAGACAAACTGGCCCTGTTCCCGCAGAGGCACCATGGGATGAATGGGTTTATCCTGTTCATCCTCTAATCTTGTAAATCCTGATTCAGACAAGCTGACCCTGCTCCCGCAAAGGCACCATGAAATAATGGGTACAATGACAAAATTTTCTGTGCCAAATGGGGTTATCCTGTTCATCCTTTAATCTTGTAAATCCTGATTCAGACAAGCTGACCCTGTTCCTGCAAAGGCACCATGGGATGAATGGGTTTATCCTGTTCATCCGCTAATCTTGTAAATCCTGATTCAGACAAACTGGCCCTGTTCCTGCAGAGGCACCATGGACAGTTTGCTGAGCTCCAACCATGAGGTGATCAACACATTGTACCAGAACGCCTCCTCCGCCCAGCCGTTCTTCTCACTGATGGCGTACAGCCGATAGGCCAACGACTGGGCCGCAACCGCAGCTACGCCACCAGTCCGCAGCATCTCCCCAGCCACAGGCTCGCCCCGGTGACCCACCGCATATATCATCTGTTGGCATACTTTCCACACCGTCAAACGCTTGTCTGTTGCCGGATACCACTCACGATCTAACTCGTCCCGGCGGACCAAGCGCACCTTGCCACCACCAGAATGTAGGATGCCGGCCTCTACTAAGCCCTGTACTGATATGTTCTTGGCTGTGGCTAGGGTCTCCGCATCCCCATATACTCCCTCGTTAAAGGCATGCTGCTCAAACCAAGCCAAGGCCCAGCGGGTGTCCGCATCGTACTCGCTATCTTGGTCGGCTAGGTACTCGTCCACGACTTGGTTGATGAAAGCCAGGGCTGTACGCACTGGCATGGAGGTGCCGTCGGCTTCCAAGATCTGGCGATAGCGGGAGTAGATAGCCATGCCCGGGCCGATGACCGCTTGGTTCATGTCCACCGGCGCGATGTGGCCCTGCTGCAGGTGGTCCAGGGCGGCCGGCAGCTCAGTCCGCAGGGCACGCAGGAACCGCCGCCGACCAGTGCGCTGTGCATCTGCTGGCCGCGGCCGGCAGACCAACACGATGGAGGAGGCCAGCGCGTTCGTGCCCGCAGCCACAATTCGTTCGGACTGTTCACTTCTGACAGGCCATGTGCCGGTGATCTGAAAGCCTATACGCACTAAACCTTCCAACATGGTCTCCCAACCGGTCGAAGTCGCGCCATCCTTTGTCGATTCTGTCTGTTTGTACGCGTAGTAGATCGTCAAAGGATAGTTGGGATGGGCTACCTCTCGCATACGGGCGAAAGCCCGGAAGAGGCCATCCTCAAAGAACTCTCGGGCCTTCTGCTTATCACCATCAAAGCGGTAGGGGGTGGCTACCAGTTCCTCAGCTTTGGGCACCAGCAGCGTACTGAACAGGTCCGGGTAGATGTGGCCCAGGGAACGCCGCAGCCACACGTAGAAGAAGTCGCTCAAGTCAGCGTAGGCGATGTTGTCGTAGTAGGGTGGGTCGGTTGAAACAATAACAGGATGATCCTGCATAAGCCGAGTGGCATCAGATTGCACTGCCGTTCCCTTGTCATGTACTGATGGGTTCAGCTTTTCTAGACACGACATCTGGTAGTCAAGGCAGGTCTCCCATCCGCCAACTGTTGCCTGCAGTATATTGGCCTCTGCGTAATCCCACACCATGGGGATGGCCTGCCGCGCGAATGAGTGCATTATCTTTTCGTTGGACGGCACCCATGGACAAGTTGTGTTATTGAAACGGGCCACCCGGTCCAGCACAAATGCCAGATATGTAGCCACCGCATCTGCATATTCCCGCGCGCTGACAGCATCAAATCCAGCCATCTGCGCGTCGGCTATGACCCGCTGCCGCGCCTCCCCTATCAAATCACTGAAGGTAGTCAATGCTACTAATTGCCGAGACGTGAAAAGATCGGCGAATGTATCCATTCCGTATAGGGGCAATTGGTCGCGACACTTACCAATCAGGTCGTTATCCGGTTTCCATTGTGGCCTTGCATCTAGTACTACCCTCTCATGCTCCCGCGTTGGGGCCAGATAGATGCGCCGGCGGGCCCCCTCAGCTACGATTGCCAGTAACTGCGCGCCCATGCGTCCAGCCACTCCTTCGGCTTTGATGTGACCGTCCGGGGCCACATTCCCACAGGCTAGGCAGCGGAACTTGGCTCCCCTAGCTACTTTCGGGGGATCAGGTGCTGCGCCCTGCATCCCTCGAGTCCCTGTGTCCTCTTGAACTCTGAAGCGAATCTGGGGCGGATCCAGCCCACGATCTACCTCCGGTTCTACCCACGCACGGCGTCCCTTCTTTTTCGACAGCCAGAATGAGCTAACCAACGGCATCGCGGCGCGACAGGCCGGGTTCGGACAGGTCACCGTGCGCGCCCACCACCAGGCCATGACGGCTGCCTCTGACCCATCGGACAACTTGGCCTTGGGGTAGAGATGCCCGAGGCGCTTGTATGCCTCGTCCCGCATCCATTTTCCATAGTGTCGCACATCCGCAGCCAAGCCCGTGGCCCCAGGCCATTCAAATAGAACATTTGTATGGGGGGGGGGGGGGGGGGGGGTCGCACATCCGCAGCCAAGCCCGTGGCCCCAGGCCAGTGATCTGTAGTCAGAGTTTGCTGTTCACTTACCGGCGGCTGCCCAGCCCATTTGGGCGGGATCTCGATCATGGCCTTGTTGATCAGCACCGCCACAGGGTTCAGATCACTGGCATGGGCCTCCAGCCCCAACTGCTGCGCGGAAAGTGGGATTGCCCCACCGCCAGCAAAGGGATCCAACACCGCCGGAAGTCTCTCTTCCATGACCCAGCGGCGCATCTCCGCGTTGGCTTTGGCCAGCAGCTCCGTATTGTTTATATTCTCCCACTGCACCAGCTCCTCAATCAGATTGAAGAGCCGTTTCCGTTCGGCCTGCTGCAGCTCCTCTGTGGGCCACAACTCAGGATGCTCGCTCGGGTCGTCCACCATCTGAGCGAACAGGACCGCACGGCAGGCAGCCAACGGTCGCCGCGCCCACCAGTGATGGATACTACGTGGATGTGCTCCTATGCCCGGGTATTTTTCATGCGCGGCCGCCGCGTTGATGGCTTCCAAGGGCAGGGTCACTTCGATCAGTTTCTTACGGGTCGTCTGCATAGGTCACCACGTGTTCTATGTCAACAGGGAACTTGGCGAGAGACGCGCGTTCGGCGATGCGTCTAGCCAATGTTCGGAAGTCCCTGTAGCAATCCTGCACGGATTTCATGTGCCTGCCGATGGCACCGTCGGCAGGTTTCAAGAAAAAGATCGGCTTGCGAGCCTCCTGGGCCAGAGGCATCAGGCTACAATGTTTGAGATTGGACAGACAATGGGGATCATTGTCAACATTTACCTCGTCAGTGCCGCTTTGGCCCAGAAGGGCTTGCCGATATTCTTGGGGAATTCGCTGCATCCAGCGGCCATATACCCTGACAGGCTGGTCAAAGCGGATCGCGTGTTGTAATACTACATAGCCAGTTGGGTTCATGGGCGCGGTCGGGAGCGGGAAGTCCTTTAACGACTCTGGTACCCTGTTGAGGCGCTCCTGCCATTCATTGCGCCAGGCCCGCAATGTAGGGCCTACGTTCCACAAGCCCTGCATGGAGAAAAGATCTGGCGCGAGAGGGATGACCACCTCCTCGGCAGCCAGCAACGCGGCCCGATTGAGCGCGCCAAGGGTGGGGCCTACGTCGATCAAAACCACATGAGCTTCGGTCTCTGCGGCGGCCCGGTTCAGGATACGCCAAAGCGCGCTGATGACGCGAAATGCCCGCGGGTTCCCATTGAGACAGGCCGGCCACTGGCTGGACAACTCGTTCTCAGCAGCGGCCGAGGAGAGCGCGAGGTCGCCAGCCAAGAGGGTTAGCCCGGAGCCCACATGCACCATATGAGGGAGGGCAATGTCCCCGGTCCCCTCCAGCAACGGCTGCAAGGACCCATACACAGTGTGCGCGTGTGCTCTTTCCTCCCAAAGGGCGATTAGATCATCTTCATCAAGACACATGCTGGTGAGGTTGGCCTGGGGGTCGAAGTCCGCTGCAACCACGGACAGGCCGAGGTCCGCGTACATCCAAGCGAGATGGTAGACCAACGAGGTCTTGCCGACGCCCGCCTTGTTGTTGAAAAAAGCAATGGTCTTCATAGCACTGGTCTCACGGTGACGGCAACACGGTTGGCGGAGAACTCGAATGCAGGTGGCGGGTTGCCGTTACGTTTCAGCCACTCTTTGGCAAGCTGAATCCCCAAGCCAAAGCGTTGCGCGAAGCCCAGATGGTGCATGATCTCCGCGATCAACGGATTGCGGTAGTCTGTCACGCCGCTGTGGATGTTCTGCGGGTTTACATTGCCATACAGGCCGCCGGGGTTTTGAATTTCAATGCGGTCGTTGAACCAGTAGACCCGGGCAGGGGCGTTGGTGTTCTCATAGCTGCGGTGCATGACCGCGTTGTTCGCCAATTGCCGCAGGGCTTCAAGCGGATAATCAGGCTGGCGGCTCTCGCGCGCCGCAGAAGTGATATCTATGCTCTCCGAAATGTTGGTATCAATGAGATCGCGCAGGCAACGCATTACATCTTCAAGCTGGCCGGTCAGCTCCTTGTGGCTCTTAATAGGGTCGGTTAGGGAGGTACCCGCAATACGCAGGAACTGCACATAGGCCCCAGGCCGCCAAAACTGGGGGTCCTGGCCAAAGGCGATCAACGCGCCCCAAGTCGGTGCTCCGTCCGTCAAAAAACGCAATGAGTGGAGCTGTTGCACTAAGGGACGTCGGTTCTGTTCCAATATATCCTGAGCAACTGCAGCCGGCAGGTAGGCTGCCTTGATGTACTCTACGTCTAGGTCATTCATTGATGTACCCATGGCCGGGCGCATGTCAAAGGGTAGATCGCCAGCCCGACGCCTCTCAACTAAACGCTGCTCTTCCTCAGGGGTGGCTAACTGGACCGTCGGCCCCACTTTGATCCAGACCCGTCCCTCATAGCGCAGGGGAGGATGGGTTGTGGGAGCTACCTGGACGACCGCAACCTCGCATCCTTCAATAATCTTCTTTTCTACGGTCATGGATGGAAAAGGCAGGATGTTTTCATTAGACCGCATCTGTGCGAGGGTGCGAAGCAACTCCTCGTCTACCTCAATCTCTGCACATGTGCCATCGTCATCAACACCAATGAATATTACTCCGGGTTTACCAGTCGCTGGCAGGTCGTTGGCAAAGGCGGTGATGTTTCGGCGGATAGCACTGCGGTCCCCCGAGGTCCGCTTGCGTTCCACGAGGTGGGACTCGTCGTCCTTAAAAAGCGCAGCAAGTTCTTGATCCGTATAGAAAGTCATTCCTTCAGCACCTTTGTAAGCGGCGACTCGCAGCGAATCAGCTTGATTTCGTATGGCTTGTCTCGAAATCGAATCTCGCATTGCTGCTGTAACTTTATTCTTTGGCTTCTGTGGACTCTCCCACCATGCGCGACGACCGGCCGGAAACAAACATCTACGTCAGTGGGGAGAAGATGCCTGGCCGCAAAATCTGCCCCGGTCTGAAGCTGCTCTCTGACCTCATTTGCTTCAACTTTCCCTCTCTTCAATTCAAGCGGCACAACCCATTCGACATTGGCATGGGAGCCGATGAAGAGATAATCACAACGTTGCTGATTTTGCTGAAATCCGGACAGCTTATCCATGTCAATGATCAGGCGCGACCCACGTATCCCTTGCATTTTGATTGAACAACCTGCTGCTTTGCACGTCTTAGCCCGACAGTTCTCAGGAATTTTTGCTTTTACACGCCTCACCAGATCACTCACTCTACCCTGACCCCTTGGCTTTCCGTGATCCGGTTTCCGATTTCCGCCCACGTATTGTAGAGCTGGTCGGCGATCTCGCTGTAGTCGGCCAACAGGCCACCGGCTTCTGGATCGATGCGGATTTCTTCCACTACGGACCCCTTGGGACGTTGTTTCGGCTTGAACAACCATGCCCCGAACTGATCAGGACGAAGTGCGGCGTCTGCTTCTGGGAACTCCTTTCGCTTGGATTGGGAAAGGTCGGACAGCCGCACTAGGTTGGCGAACTGGTCGAGTACCCATTCGCTATGGGTCGTGACAATGACGCGGATGCCGGCCTTGACGACCTGGGCAAGCTGTCTGGCAAATGCAGCCTGCATGGCCGGGTGTAGATGGGATTCCGGTTCCTCAATGATCAGGAGATCGCCAGGCGCAACCACATGGCGCAGATACAACACCAGCGGGGCCAGCTCCGATACCATGGAGGAAGCGTTCATTAACGGCAACTCTTTCGTTTCCTTCCATCCTTGCGGGGTATAGAAAAATCGGGGATAGCCGATGTCCGACTTTTTCACGCTCACCGCCCCGTTGAGGATCTTTTCTTCCAGATCCCGAGCGAGATCTCGGTTGCCGTTATGCCGCCTGCGCGGCGTGTCATCAAACTCAATCAGTTGTTCAAGAAAATCGGCCATAACGCCGGATAGCGCGGGCATTGACGCAGTCGGGCGCAGGCCTGCGCTGGTTGCGCCATCGATCAAGGAACGTACAAGCACCCGATGCGCGTGCATCACACCTGTACGGTCCGCGGGTAGGTAATAGGCAGGACGGTATACCTCACCGACAGTATAAGGAAAAATGGCATCCCATAGCCCCCATATTAGATCCCATATTACCGGCTCAAAATCCCTTCTAACTTGATTTTCTCGCTCAAATCTTGAGAACCGCCTCAATAACCTCTCACGGCCCCTCTCAATCTGTAAAGGTGTGGTGTCGGGAATTGAAGCGGTAAACTCTGGAGCTTTACCTCGCGTTGAGAATTGATACGCAAAAGGCTCCTCATCATCCTGCACATGATTTCGCAAGGTCACAGTCGCGCCATTTTTACCGGGATGACGGATTAACTGCCTAGTTTCGTCAACGCCAAAACATCTTCTGATCTCCGTATCAAAATTGTCCGCGAATTCGTGCATATGTTTGAATACAGGCCGAATCAAGGCGGCGATATCGTCCGGAACAGGGATCATCAAATCTTGTTGCCGTTTCCTGTTTGTGGATTCCGATGCGAGGTCACGCATCCAATTCCACAGACTTGCTATGTCTGCGTCGGAGATGTTCAGATCTTCCAAACTCCTTAAGAATGAGGGCTGTAGAAAACGCCTCATAATTCTGTGTCCATAACCGATACTGAGCGTACTCACACCGAAGAACCTGTGTAGCGCGTAGATCAGAATCGCTAGATAGGATTTCCCGGTATTGCTCGGCCCCACAAACACCGTCAGTGGGCGCAGCTCGATCTTGGCCTCAACAATCGGCCCGAAGTTTGTCACCTCCAACTCAAGAGGCTTGACTCTCGATGGATTTTTCCTAGGCATTTGGTCTCCTCAGCTACAGTGGTTCGTAGCCACTACAATTTTCCATAGATCGTCGGCTACATGCATGATACCACCTGTTTCATGGCTTGTGTAGCGCATCTTTCCATCCTGATCCGCCTGTATCGCCCTCACCTATAAACAGATAGTCGCAACGCTTAGAAGCATCTTCTATCTGTATATCGGGACAATCCATGTTGATCAAGACGAACGGGGTCGGTGCGTCCTCCAGGCTCACCGAACATCCCTGCCCTTGACATCGATCCACACAACATGATGCAGGGACATTGGCCCGGAAACGAGGTTCGTCATTGATTTCGGCTCTCTGCAATCCGATTGGAAATCTCTGCCCATCTATTATAGAGATCATCAGAGACATCGTCGAAATCAGATGGGAAAATACCGGACTCTGTGTCCAGAGGTATTTTCTGCACAACAGAGCCTTTAGGACGCTTCTTAGACTTGAACAGCCAAGCACCCACCTCGGACTCATCCAGGGCAATCTCACCGCCATCAATTCCTTCTCTTCGTTCCTTGGGAAGTTTCGCTAACGACACCATGTTGGCGACCTCTTCCAGCACCCAATCGCTATGCGTGGTGATGATGACCCGGATGCCGGCCCGTACAGCCGCCGCGAGATGGCGGATAAACTCTACCTGCATGGCCGGGTGTAGATGGGATTCCGGTTCCTCAATGATCAGGAGATCGCCAGGCGCAACCACATGGCGTAGATACAACACCAGCGGGGCCAACTCCGATACCATGGAGGAGGCGTTCATTAACGGCAACTCTTTCGCTTCTTTCCATCCTTGCGGGATATAGAAAAATCGGGGATAGCCGATGTCCGACTTTTTCACGCTCACCGCCCCGTTGAGGATCTTTTCTTCCAGATCCCGAGCGAGATCTCGGTTGCGATTATGCCGCCTGCGAGGCGTGTCATCAAACTCAATCAGTTGTTGCAGAAAATCGGCCATAACGCCAGATAGCGCGGGCATTGACGCAGTCGGACGCAGGCCTGCGCTGGTTGCGCCTTCGATCAAGGAACGTACAACTACCCGATGCGCGTGCATCACACCCGTACGGTCCGCGGGTAGGTAATAGGCAGGACGGTATACCTCACCGATAATATAAGGAAAAATAGCATCCCATAGCTCCAATATTATCCCCTCAAAATCCCTTCCATCTTGATATTCTCGCTCAAATCTTGAGAACGGCCTCAATAATATCTCACGGCCCCTCTCAATCTGTAAAGGTGTGGTGTCGGGAATTGAAGCGGTAAGCTCTGGATCTGCGCCTCGCGTTGAGAATTGATACGCAAAAGGCTCCTCATCATCCTGCACATGATTTCGCAAGGTCACAGTCGCGCCATTTTTACCGGGATGACGGATTAACTGCCTAGTTTCGTCAATGCCAAAACATCTTCTGATCTCCGTATCAAAAACGTCCGCGAATTCGTGCATCTGTTTGAATACAGGCCGAATCAAGGCGGCGATATCGTCCGGAACAGGGATCATTGAATCTTGTTGCCGTTTCCTGTTTGTGGATTCCGATGCGAGGTCACGCATCCAATTCCACAGACTTTCTATGTCTGCGTCGGAGATGGTCAGATCTTCCAAACTCCTTAGGAATGAGGGCTGTAGAAAACGCCTCATCATTCTGTGTCCATAACCGATACCGAGCGTACTAGCACTGAAAAACCTATGTAGCGCGTAGATCAGAATCGCTAGATAGGATTTCCCGGTATTGCTCGGCCCCACAAACACTGTCAGTGGGCGCAGCTCGATCTTGGCCTCAACAATCGGCCCGAAGTTCGCCACATCCAACTCAAGAGGCTTGGCTTTCAATGGATTTTTCATAGACATTTGGTCTCCTCAACTGCAGTGACTAGTGGTCAATAGCAAATAGCTGCAGGTGTTGATCACTCTCCACGAATCACTGGGGACACGTCCAATCTGGCCCAACAATCTTTTGGGCCAATATCTTGAAATCGGAATAGGCATCCCTGGCCGCGGCCGCGTGGCTGCCGAAGGCCCCATCTGCCGGGGTCAGGCTGAAGATGGGTTTGCGGGCTTCCTGAGCCATGGGGACAAGACTGCGGTAATGCTTGACAGTGGCGAGGGCGTGTTCGTCCTGCTCCGGCTTGGCCGGGTAAGGGCCTTGCGTGCTTCCCAAGAGGTTCTTAGCGTATTCCTCTGGCATTCTGTTGACCCACTTGTCATAGGCTCTTATAGGGCGTTTCAAGCGGACACCGTGTTGCTGCACCACATAGCCAATCGGTCTCATCTCTCCTTTGGGAAGAGGAAAATCGGGTTCGTGCCAATTGTCTCTGCGTTGTTGCCAGTCCTGCCGCCACTGGCGCAGAGTCGGGCCAAGATTGCGTAGACCCTGGAGCGAAAACAGATCAGCCCCCAGAGGGACGATGACCTGGTCGGTTGCAAGAAGGGCCGAACGGTTGATGGCCCCAAGATTGGGGCCCACATCCGCCAGAATGACAGAGGCATCCATCTGTTTTGCGCCCTCTTGCATAATGGTCGAAAATGCGGTCAGGACCCGGAAGGGCCGGTACAGATCACGGGACCCTAAGGCCTTGGGCCATTGGTCGGACAAGGCATCCTCAAATCCGGCCAAGGCCAAATCGCCAGGGATCAGATACAGTTGTGGTGTGATCTCTTCAAGCGCAGGAGATCGCACATCCCCAACGCGCAGGAGAGGTTTCACACATTGAAAGACAGTATTATCGGATGAAGACTGCTCCGCTTCTGTATCCCAGAGGATTGCTAATCGATCTTCATCCAGAAATGCAGCGGAAAGGTTTGCCTGCGGGTCGAGATCGCAGGCAAGCACCCGGTAGCCGATTTCGGACAACATCCACGCCAGATGATAGACTAACGAAGTCTTGCCAACCCCGCTTTTGTTGTTGAAGAAAGTAAGAACAGGAATAGCCATAACAGAAGCTCCTTTTACTTGGCTACCGCCCTGATGATTACACAGACAAAATTCTCGGGAAACTGGAACTCAAGTGCAGGATGGCCGGCCCGCTCCAGTTCGCGACGCGCAATGCCTATCCCTGCCCCGAAGCGCTGCACGAAGCCAAGAATTTTCAGGGCCTCCGCCAAATTGGGATTGCGGTAATCAACCCGCCCGAACTGGCCGAAATTGTCGGCCGTTACTGACCCGAACGGGCTACCGGGGTTGACAATCTCTATACGATCACTGAACCAATATACTTGCACCGGTGCATTGGTGGCCTCATACGTTCGGTGCATGACAGCGTTACGAACGATCTGCTCAAGGGCCGGCATGGGATAAAGAGACGTGCGCCGTTCAACAGGGCCTGAAGTGAAATCAACCGCAGTTCGATTATGTGCCCGCAGTTTCTCATCCACACGGCGCAGAATATCAGCGACCGACCCGCTTATCTCCTCATTGTCAATGATATCGTCCGCAATATCCGTGCCGTTTATCTTGAGAAATTGTATATAGGCCCCCGGTAGGACATCCCTTGTCCTCTTTCCCAATACAAGGATTCCCAGCACCGTAGGGGTTGGATCGTCCACAGAAGCGATCATCTTCGTCGCAGCCAGTTGTTCTTCACGGCTGCGGTTATTGGCATCCAACACCTCAGGAGAAACGGCATTGGGCAGATACTCATATTCAAATTGACTCAGGTTCAAATCGCGTACTGTGGTTATCGGAATCGTATGGAGGTCAAAGGGTCGGTCGCCATACCGGCGTCTCTCGTTCAGAATGCGTTCGGCCTGTGTCGTTTCCATACTATCATACTTCATAGCCGCGCTCCCATAGAAAATCAACAGAAAACTTCTCCCCGGTAGAGCCGAACTCAGGCTCTTGGGTGAACCAACAGCGCACATAGCGCACCTGGCAGGCAGCCGCGACCTCGCAGTCGATCTTGCCGGCGTTCAGGTTGTCCTCTAATTGGACGCCTGACCATCCTGGCCCGCCAATTGATGAGGAAGGCACGCGTACCAAGGCCAGCCACCAGTTCTCCCGCTGGTTCAGGGCGGTGAGCTTTTCATTGCGGGTCAGGACGATGTCGTTTGAGCCAGCGGTGACACCTTTTACTTCTATGATACGCGGCCCAGCCTCTCGGTCTGGCAGCCAGGAGATGATGTCGTAGGACTCGGTGCGGTAGACGGGCGTGGGCCTGTGGCCCATGTTCTGCTCCGCGGCCATCACCGCATGCATGGCTGCCATCTCCACAGATCTGTTGTGCATCTTCAAGATCAGCGGCTCGTCTTGCCACTGCCGCAGCAGGCCGATGGGAACGACCAAACTGGCGGCCGGGACCTGTGGCGGCTGGGACACCAACGTACGTTCCTGGTCCAACTCGGCCATGCGCTGTGCCAGCCGTTCCTTCAGCTCCTCACGGCGGCGGTGGGCTTGAGCCAAATCGCGCCGGGCATTCACTTTGCCAGCCTGTCCCTGCAGGCGTAGTTCTTCGTAATGCCGGTCCCAATAGGTGATCGCGCTGGTCAGCCGGGCTTTGACCGCAGCCCGAGTCTTGTCGATCAGGGGCCAGCGCGCGACCTCTACCTCTTGTCGGTGAATAGGCACAAGGGCGCGGCTGGCGTAGTCAATGGCCTGCTGTTCCAGATCAGGCCTGGCCCCTTTAAGGTGTCGCAGGCGTGCCCACACCACATCTGCCTCATCCGCTGCCAGGGGCCGGTAGTCCAGATAAGGGGCATAGCCAGCATTGCGGAATTCGCCAGTCTGGGACTGCTGAGTATCCTCTAGGAATAGGGGCATTTCTACGAACTGCATGCGCCGGGAGACGATGCCGCCACCTCCATCCTGGATGCGATGTTCCAGATAAAAGAGGACCCGGGGCTCTATGCCGCAATCCTGCTCATCCACCAGCACAGCCCCTCGGCGCAGCACATCCTGATGCCGTTCGAGCAATAGGGCAATGGTTGCATCCAGCAGAGGATGGCCGGGGCAGATGAAAGCTGCCTGGGGTTTGCCTACCACGTCGATGTGCTTCTTTTCAAAGCAGATACGCGCATAGCGGCGGGCCAGCGGCGTAGCAGATGCCAACTGCCGGCCCTTCTTACGGATGGACTGGGGCACATAGGGGATCTCATAGCGACCCTTCTCCCGCTTCTGCAATTCCCCACATAAGTACACAAAGGCGTCTTTGAAAAATGAGGCGATGTAGTGGGGTTGCAAACGCCGGGCCTGCATGCGTTCCATGGCCTCCCGTACCTGCTGCACCCTGCTGATATCCATGGTCTCCTGGGCCAGGGCATTGTCCTCGGTCAGAGCCTGCAGGCGTTTGGTGTCCAGCTCCGCTGCCAATGTGTCCTGTATTTTGGCCTGCACGGTCGCCCTGTCCCCGTAGCGAATCGCCTCCACCATCAAGCGGCGCAGGGCCTTACCATCAATGGCCTTGCCCAACACATCAAAGACCGCGCCGCCCAGGGTTTCCCGTTCCTGTTCCAATTTGTTCAACAAAGTCAGATAAACATCTCCCTCCCGGGTCTCATGGGCCACTAGGTTCCACAGATGGCAGACCTGGGTCTGCCCGATGCGGTGGATGCGCCCAAAACGCTGTTCCAAACGATTGGGATTCCAGGGCATGTCATAGTTGACCATCAGGTGCGCTGCTTGCAGGTTGATGCCTTCGCCGGCCGCGTCCGTGGCTACCAGCACCTGAACGGTCGGGTCATGGGTGAACGCCTCCTGGATCTGCAGACGCTCCTGCCGTGACACAGTGCCGTGGATGGCGGTGACTGCCTGCACACGGCCCAGCAGGACACGGATCTTCTCCACAAGATAACTGAGGGTGTCTTTGTGTTCGGTGAAGACCACCAGCTTACGACGCTTGCCCTGGGCATCAAACATCTCTTTCTGATTTTGGAGCAGCCCTGAAAGTTCCTCCCATTTCCGATCTGTGCCGGCCTGCCGCAGCCGGCGGGCCAATTGCTCCAAGTGTTTCAGGATGTCGATCTCCGCCTGCAGGCCTGCCAATGTGGTGGCGGCAGTGGCCTGATCGACAAACACATCCTCTGTCTCTTCGATCTCTGCAGCAGTCGGGAGATCCGGGTCTTCCAACAGAGCCGCGTCTAAGGAGCGATGCGCCTGCTGTGCCGACGCCAGCAGCTCATCTAGGCGACGCTCCAGCCGCGCCCGCCGCCGGGTCAATGAGCGGGAAATCGCGGCCGGCGAAGAGGCGAGACGCCGTTGCAGAATCGTCAGCGCGAAGCCGACCGTACTCTTCTGTCCATCATCCTGTAGCTGTTCAGCCTTATTGAACTCCTCCCGCACATACTCAGTGACCGCCTGATAGAGAGCATCCTCCGGCGCGGAGAGTCGGTAGGGCAAGGTATAGGCGCGGCGTTCGGGGAAGAGGGGACGTCCATCAAATTTGACCAGCTTCTCCTTTACCATACGCCGCATCAGGCCCGAGACATCGGACGCCTGAAAACGCTCGGCAAAACGGTCCCTATCCAGCAGAGCCATGAAGAGTTGAAACTCTTCTTCTTTGCCATTGTGGGGCGTGGCGGTCAACAGCAGAAAATGACGGGTGATGCCGGAGAGCAGTTGGCCCAAACGATAGCGTTTAGTGTAGCGTACTTCACGGCCAAAGAGACTGGCCGACATCTTATGGGCCTCGTCACAGATGATCAGGTCCCATTCGGTCTGCCGTAGTTTGGCCTGTTGCTCCGTGCTGCGGGCGAGCTGGTCTAGGCGACCGATGAGCAGAGGCTGGTGCGCGCAGATGTTGTCCTGGTCAGCCGAGTCGAGGTGTGTACGGGTCAGAATCTCAAAGGACAGCGCGAACTTACGCTCCATCTCAAGCTGCCACTGTTCTACCAAGCTGCCAGGGCAGACGATGAGACAGCGACGTACATCGCCGCGTACGATCAGCTCTTTGATCAGCAGCCCGGCCATGATCGTCTTGCCCGCGCCCGGATCATCCGCCAGCAGGTATTTCAACGGCTGCCGGGGCAGCATCTGTTCATAGACTGCGGTGATCTGATGAGGCAACGGCTCCACAGCAGAGATATGGAGTGCCAGATACGGGTCAAAGAGATGGGCCAATTGGATGCGCCGAGCCTCAGAGACCAGCCGCAGCAAAGTGCCATCCGCGTCAAATTGCCCAAATGTTTCTGCAGGTGTCATGTCCATGTCCTGGTCAGTGGATATATTCAGCGCAGTTAGCGGTCATGTGTACTGCGCGCGCAAGGCGATCAGCTCACCGCCATCGATCCGCAGGACTTCGCCTGTGGCAAAGTCGGCATTGATGAGAAAACGTACGGCGTGGGCCACATCTTCGGGCTCGCCCCAGCGCCGCAAGAGTGTGCGCTCAATGCTGTGCTGCAGGCGTTCTTCACTGTAAGTCGGTAGAGGCATCACCGGACCCGGGGCCACGGCATTGACCCGCACAGTGGGGGCCAGTTCCAAAGCCATCTGCCTAGTCAGGGCCAGCAGGCCGGATTTTGCCACTGCATGTGCGGTGAAATCAGGCCAGGCATGCCAGACGGACAGGTCCACGATATTGACGACCGCAGCCTGCGGCTGCGCCAACAGAAGCGGCGCACATTCATTGCTGACGTAAAAGCTGCCGTGAACGGTTATGTCAATGATCCTGTGCCACGTATCGTAACTGTCGGTCGGGAAGGGATGTTTGCCAAACCAGTCCGCGGCATTGACAAGCAGGTCCAGGCAGCCAAAATGGCTATGGACTTCCTGGACCATCTGTTTGACTGCCTTCAAATCAGCGATATCACATTGGACAGGGAACGCGTCTACGCCCAGCTCCCGTACCTCTTGGGCTGTCTCCTGTGCGGCCGCGGCCGAAGCATTGTAGAGGATCGCCACACTCGCGCCAGCTCGCGCCAATTCTAGGGAAATCGCTTTGCCCACTCTGTGCGCGCCGCCGGTCACCAGTGCGACTGTGTTTTGGATGTCCATATGGCTGCCTCATTCCAAGAATTATCGTCAAATAAAAACAGGCGACCGAAGCGGCTCGTTTCGGTCGCCTGTCTATTGATTCCATGCGGTGGCCGCTACGCTGTCACCCACACCACAGCCAGCCCCTGCCCTGTTTTCAGAAACCTAGACGATGTCGCCAAGTACTACGACGGTCCGACCTGGTCACACCGGCCCCGCCGCAGCTTCTACGACTCAACCCGCCCACGCATGTGCCTGCACAGCCGGCCTATCACGGCCACAAGAAGCGAATCAACAGATTCACGCCCGCAACGCCCGCGGTCAGGCCAATGCCCAACAACCAGCGCAACGCCCGCAACTCCGACCGAATCGCCTCAACGTCCACCTTAACCGACTGAACGTCCGCTTTCGTGGCTAAATGCCGAGACTCGCCCTGCAACAGGCCCTCCAGCCGCGCTAGCCGTTCCCTAATTTCCACAGCCAGCACCTCACTCATACTCTCCTACCCTTTAGCAGCTATGGGAATGCACGAGCACCTCCCTCGGATTCGGAGGGCACAAGCAAGAGAGTTACTCTCGCATTGTGTTCAGGGTGCGCTGAATAATCTCGGCTTGCGTGGAGCGGGCGCGGCGCTTGCGACGGCGTTTGGCTTTGGGCAGAGGAATCTCCTCGCCTTCGGCCTCCATAGCCCGTTTGAAGGCCAATTCCATAGGCGAAAGGACTTCAACATTTTCAAAGCGGTCGACCACCTCATCATTTGAATCCACCACTTCGTCCGGGACCTCCTCCTCAGGCTCTTCCCGCAGCCCTTTGATGCTGAGATCGATGCGGCGACGGCGACGATTGATGGCAATGATGCGGACATCAAACGTTTCACCGACCTCCACCACATCTTCCGGTTTGGCAATGTAATTGTTGCCCATCTCTCGTACATGTAAGAGGGCATCCGTGCCTACGCCGATGTCAATAAAGGCACCATAGGGGACGAGACGTGTGACAGTGCCTTCAATGATCTCATCCTTTTGCAGATCTCGGAGGGTCTTGGTGTCCGGGGAAATCATCGTCAGGCTAATACGATTGCGCTCCCGGTCCAGCCGTTTGATCCAAACCGTGACAGTCTGTCCCTTTTGTACGAATTCCTTGGGATTCTGTACCCGGTCGACCGACAGTTCGGAAATGTGAATAAGACCATCCCGCCCGGCTCCAATGTCCACGAACACGCCGAAATCGGTCGTCCGCTTGACGGTCCCTGTCAGTTCTTGGCCGACACTCAGACGGACAATCTTCTTGTTGCTGTCGGTCTCCTCGGCCGTAGCCATTTGCCGCTGCGCGGCAACTACTTGTTCTTCTACAATTGCTTCTGTGTCCGCGGCAGAAACATCAACCACTTCCTCTTCAACAGTACGGGTTTCTTCTGTCATCTTTTGCTCCTGAAGTTGCGCTGCCCCGCAAAGCGTGGTGCGGATAGCGCACAGTTCAAGTGGGGGCGGCGTGCCTTGCACAACGCCAATGTATAGCATATGATTTTAGTATACCGTTTTTCTTTTGATTGAACAAAAATGAACTGCGATGACTCAATGACCGCCGGGATTATGGAAGCGAATGGTCAGAATATCGCCATCTTGCACCACATACTCCTTGCCTTCCAGACGCAGCTTGCCCTGGCGACGGGCATCTGCCATGCTCCCCGCGGCCATCAGATCATCATAGTGGATCGTCTCTGCGCGGATGAAGCCGGCCTGCATGTCCGAATGGATGATGCCAGCCGCCTCGGGGGCTTTGGCTCCATGGGCGATGGACCAAGCGCGCACTTCATTCTCGCCGATAGTAAAGAAGTTGAGGAGGCCCAGTAGTTCATAACAGCGGCGAATCGCGCGCTTGAGACCTGGCTCCGGGATCTCAAATTCAGCCAGAAATTCAGCGGCCTCCTGCGGATCCATCGCGGCGATTTCCGCTTCCAGCCGGCCCCGCAGAAAAAATGTCTCATCGTCAAGCAGATGGGCAAACCGGCTTTCCTCGTCGTCGTCTTCGGCGTTGACTACCCGCAGGCGGGGTTTCAAGCTCAGAAATCCAAAGCCGCCCAATCGTTTGCGCTCGTCCTCATGCAATAGGGCTGCCCGCAGGGGTGTTCCCTCTTCCAACAGCACGCCGAGACGCTTGAGCAATGCCTCCTCCTGCGCCATCCGTTGTCGTTCGTCAACCGTCCCACGCACATGTTGCGCGGCGATGCGCGCCAAACGGCCTTCAATCGTCGCCATATCATGCAGCAGGAACTCCGTTTCCCAAGCTTCCAGATCCGCAGCCGGATCGATGCGCTCGCCCGCATAGGGCACTGCTGCATCGTCAAACCCACGGCCAATGACCAAGAGGGCATCATTGGCCGCGATGGCATTGAGCAGCGACCCGCTGATGCCACCACTCCTGCCACTCCCTTTGGCCAACCCGGCGATGTCATTATAGATCACCTGCGCGTAGACCGCTTTACGCGGATAAAACATGGCCGCCAGACGACCCAGACGCGGGTCCGGCACATTCACGACCGCAGTATGCAGCTCCACCCGGCCACTAGAATAGGCCCCCGTCTCAGTAGCACTACCCGTTATGGCATTAAAAATCGTGGTTTTGCCACTGTTCGGCTCACCAATAATTCCAATTTTCATCTACCAATCTGTCCACATGATGAATGGGCTACAGCAATAGAATGTCGCCATCATACTGCAGAATCTTAAGAAATGCCATAGACGCAAGCGCGAGTATAATAGAGGAATGGGACGACCCCTATTCGACCGCAGTGCGTCTCTTGTCTATAAATCAGACAAAGTGTACAATAGATTGTAATGGCTAGTGGCGAATTACACCAACGATGCATGTAGGTACGAACCAATCTCCACGAACTGCTGAGGTTTTCATGGCGAGCACAACTTCTTCCATACAGGTACACACCCGTTACGCCCGTTTGCTAGACTCTCCCAGCCCACGAGCCAATTGCCTCCACATCATCGAACCATCTCCAGACGAAATCCGGGCAGACAGGGGCAATCTATACATTCTCGTTGAGCTGCTGGGCGACAGCCTCGCCGGGCCCACTACGCATGTCGACCAGGTTGTACGGGAGATTCAAGAGAGCATCGAACGCACATACTACGCAGCGGGCGGCTCGGTCAGCGATGTGCTGCGCCAGGCCATCAACAGTGCCCACGGGACGTTACAACAGCGAAACCAGCGTAGCCCGGAGAGCGACCTGCAGGCCGGCATCACCTGCGCGGCCATCGTTGAACATCATCTGATCATCGCCGCAGCCGGGCCCTCTCTGGCCTTGGTTGCCACCAGCCAAAGCCTCGATCAATTCCCGCCCGATTCAGATCACTACGCCGGGCCCATCGGTGGGGAATCCCCGCCGACCATCCATGTCTACTGGCATACACTCAAGACGGGTGATACGCTCTTTTTGGGCGAAAGCGAGTGGGTTCTCCTGTCGAATATCAGGACCATCGGCGGGGCAGTTGCCAATACATCGGTCGGCAACCTGCGGGAGGTGGTGGACTATTTGCGCCGGCAAAGCAACGAGGCAGATATTCTCGGCCTGCTTCTGGTGTACATTGAACAGCCGGCCCAAACACCCCTCGCGCCTGCCACACTATCAAACCAAACGGAGCGGGCTGTCCATGTAGCCGATGGGGCCGCGGCCCCTCGCCTACCCACCGCGGTGGGAGCACCCCCGCCCCTACGCTCCATACCCAGGACCGGGCCAGGCCAGGCAGGGAAACCCTCTAGGCCTCGCCGAATCTACAAAGGGTTCTTCGGGTTCCTGCAGCGCACTCGGTTGCCGCGCAAGCTGCGCGCCTGGCTGGCCAGCTTACTGCTCGACCTCCTGCCGGAGCGTCGTGTACGGCAGCCCCAGGATCCCAAAGCAACCTCAACGTCCGATTGGGTAGGATCTACACCGATTCCACAGCCCGTGCCGCGGCCGAAACGGCCTGCATATCAACCGCCGAAACGCACCCAAGGCAACCGCGCCCGGTTAGTCATCTTCCTAGCAATCCTCATTCCTCTGCTGACCTCAGCTATGGTGGGGGCTACCATTCTGCGGGAGGGGGCCATCAACCAAGAGGATGGGCTGAAGCTGCTGCAATTGGCCGAAGGTGAATTGATCAAAATACAGCAGGCCTTGAGCGTGAATGACAAAACGACAGCGCGCGCGGCCATGGGCGAGGCCCAGCGTTACCTAGACGAAGCCACACTCCTGATCGGTGTCACCGCTGAGATTCGGGAACTGTCCCAGATCATTGCCGCTGAACAGCAAGACCTGATGCAGATCCGCGCCCTCTATTCCCTAGATGTACCCTTATATGAATTCTCGGCCACTGCCGAGCCACACCGGGTCGTCGTCTTCGACCAAGACATCTATATGCTCGACACCGGACGGCAGGTGATCGAACACTACCGCATCAATCCGGAACGGACCTTGCTTGAAGAAAACAGCGGCGTCATTTTGCAGCAAGGGGATGTGGTCGCGGGGGTGACCGTGGGCCGCTTGGTGGACATCGCTTGGCAGCCCCGCATCCCCAACTTCGCGGACCAGGCAAGTCTGCTGGTGATCGACCGCAACAACAATGTGTTCCGCTACAACCGCCTGAACGGAGCTACCCATCTGCCCTTGGCCATGCAGAACTCCCTAGGCAGCATCGGACAGGTAGAGATGTACAATGGACGTCTGTATCTGACAGACGAACGGGCCAACCAGATCTATCGTTACGCGCCGGCCGGTGCCGGCTACGACGAACCACCGGACCACTGGTTTGACGACCAGGTGCAGAGCAATCTGGCAGGCCTGGTGGCCATGAACATCGACAGTGATATCTGGCTGCTTTCCGAGGATGGGACACTGCTGCGTTATCGCCAGGGCCAGCAACTCCCGTTCAGCCTAGAGAAAAGCCCTGGATTGGGCGGCCTGATGGTGGATTTGGCCATGGACAGCAATGTCAACAGCTCGCTGCTCTACCTAGCTGACGCCACCCATGACCGCATTCTGGTCTTTGATAAAGAAGGCCGCTACATTGAACAGTACGTGGATGCCGAAAACATAGCGTTGGTCGGGCTGCGAGGTCTCTTTTTGGATAGAGTGACCGATACATTGTATATTTTGACCCGTTCCAGTCTCTATGTACATCCGCTTCCCCGCTAGGACCTACAGGTTCATAGTCGATCTTTTCGTATTTGTGTACTGCAATTTTTGGCTACGAAAAACTGGGATTTGCTGCCGGCCTGTGTTATACTTACATCTCTATGGAAGAATTCAGTCCACAGAGAGAGGAAAATAAGCCCTCTCCGACCCTTCACCATACATCTGCCATTTTCTGGGCCGGCGCGTACGCAGTCTGCATCCTCACCTTCGCATTCTTCATTGGCTCTCTCCTATCCAATCACGCTAGGCAGTTTGTCCAGCTGAACGCCCGGACTTTGCCGCCAGTGGCCCGCTTCTCGGCCAGCAGCCCACCCCCGGGCCAGGCAGAGGCACCTGTGGACGAGGCACGGGTGGAGCAGCCGGCCCACAAAGAAGCCAGCACCTCTCTCGCAAATCTGACGGAAAAACAGATCAATATCCTGTTGCTAGGGTCGGATGAACGCGACCAAGACAACGATCCGGCGCGCACGGATACCATGCTGCTGCTCACACTCAACCTAGAACAGCGCACCCTCGGCATGCTCTCCCTGCCCAGGGATCTGTGGGTCCCGATCCCCGGCTATGACCTGACCAAGAAGATCAATTCTGCCTATGTGCTAGGTGAAAAGTGGGACTATCCCGACGGCGGCGGCGCGCAGCTAGCCAAAGATACAGTCAGCAGCTTAATCGGCCAACCTGTCCAGTACTACGGACATATCAATTTCAAAGGCTTTATCGACCTGATCGATCTGATCGGCGGTATTGAAATCGATGTGCCCTGGGTGATCCACGACGAATACTACCCTACCGCTGACTACGGCTACCAGACCTTCCATCTGGAGGCCGGGCCGCAGCTATTGGATGGGGAGACCGCGCTGAAATATGTGCGGACACGCAACTCAGACAATGACTACGGGCGCATAGCACGGCAACAACAGCTCCTGCAGGCGGTGATGGACAAAGTGCTGACAGCCGATATGATCCCGACCCTGATCGCGCGGTCACCGCAGCTCATGAACGCCATGCGGACCAGCTTCAACACGGATATGCCGCTGACAACCGCCATTGATATCGCCCGCTATGTGCGTTCCAACACATTTGAGACAGTGCGAGAGCAAGTGCTGGACACTCGTTACGCTGGCGAAAGCTGGAGTACAGAGGGTTACTGGATTCTGCTGCCGGACCGTCAAAAGATGCGCCCCATGCTCAACGAGTTCTTCGCTACGGACCCCAGCCCACTCCCTGATACGACGCTAGGGGCCGCGAACCCTATCGCGGCCACAGGAGCGGACGCACGCGCGGAGTACGCATCTGATGCCAAAGATGCCCGGGTGGAGATCCTCAATGGCACAGGCTACCCCGGCATTGCAGCCAAAGTAAGCACACAACTCCAAGCCCAAGGCTGGCAGGTGGTGGCAATCGGTAACGCGGACCGCAGCGATTACCAGCGCACGCTCCTCGTCAACTATAATATAGACGACACCCTCGCCCAGGAGATCGGTCGCCAACTCAACCTGCACGCCACACTCCCAACACTCCCCGGCCTGATCATCTCCGACCTGGCCGACCTACGCATCGTCGTCGGCCAAGACTATCTGAAAAATGTTCTGGGCGACAGCCAGTAACCTCGCATGAGCCTGGTCCGCTTCGGTTCTGTTTTCCCTCTGTTCGACGCGGGTCTTGTCGCGTTCGACAAGGACGGCACCCTCCTTGACTTCACCGCCACCTGGCGGCCAAAGTTTCTGGCCGCAGTGGAACGTCTGCTGCCAGGCCTGGCCACCGAAGCCGGTCTGCGCGCGGCTCTCTATGACGCCCTCGGCTACGACCTAGCCAGCGGCTCCTTTCATATGTACGCTCCATCGCGCCCCGAAGTAGCACGCCACTTTACCCCTTTTGCCACGGCCCCTAGCCAAGCGATTACCGCTACAGTGACAACGGTTCTCTACCAGCATAGCCGGCCCCACCTGAGCTGGGATACCTGCGAGCAGCGAGTGCAACAGGAGTTTGTGCCGGCACTTGCCGATACCCATGACCTGGTCCCGACCACGGATCTCGCCCAGCTTTTCTCAACACTATACGCGGCCGGAGTAGCCCTAGCAGTGATCACCAGCGACGACCGCGGCCCGACCGAAGCGACCCTTACACAGTTCAATATCCGCCAGTTTATTGATTTCATCGCCTGCGGTGATGACGCATATCGCCACAAGCCGGACCCGGAGGCCTTGCTGGCTGCCTCAGAGCAACTCGGCGTCCCCTTAGAACGTACCGCAATGATCGGGGACTCTGTGATGGATTTGCAGATGGGGGCCGCGGCCGCTGTCGGGCTGCGGGTGGGGGTGCTGACCGGCTGCGGCCGCCAAGAGGAACTCAAGCCCGCGGCCCATGTGGTCCTGTCGTCAATTGCCGAAATTAGGACTGTACCGTCACCTGGGCCTGGCCATTGGTCAGATCGGCCAGGTCCGTAGAGAAACGGGCCACATGTTCCATAGGCATACGAAGCTGATAGCGCACATCCACCGCGTAGTCTTGGTGTAAGGCCTCTGCCTCGTACTGCCGCAGCATACGCTGGAACTGGGTCACATTGCTGTAGTCGATGACAACATCCACCAGCACGTTGGGCGTCTTCTCCGTAAGCGATATTGTCTCCAGCGCGTATTGTACGCCGCCGCTGTAGGCTTTGACCAAGCCGCCCTTGCCCAATTTTACGCCGCCAAAATAGCGGGTCACCACCGCTACAATATCACCAATGCCGCTGTGAAGAAGGACGGTGAGCATAGGCCGGCCAGCGGTTCCGTGGGGTTCCCCATCATCACTCAACCCTACCTGCGCGGTCGAACCGGGCACCCCAATGAGATAAGCCCAGCAGTTGTGGCTGGCTGTGTCAAACTCGTGCTTCAGTTCATGGATAAAGGCCCTGGCCTCTTCAACGGTTGTGGCTGGCGCGATGGTGGTAATGAAACGACTGCGCCGGATCTCCTCTTCCACCCGATGGCGGTCTGTTGGGATCAGATAACGTTGACGCATACTGACCACTAGCCCCTGGTCACTGCAGTTCGCCACGTCTGTACTTCCCGCCGCAAACGCCACCAGAGGAAAGCTGCCATGAGCGGCGAGCTGATGAGAAAGGCACTCCATACGTGTGAAATGCCACCGTTGAAGTATGTCACCGCCAGCCAAGCGAGGCCCATTGTCAGCCAGATGCCAGTGGTGTTGGCACGTAGAGGAAAGGTGGTGTTGCCCAATCCGCGCAACGCGCCTGATTGGACAAAGATCATCGCCCAGAACGGCTGGGCCAAAGCAACGGCCCGGATCGCGGCCACGCCCAGCCGCACTACCTCCGCATCCTGGCTGAACAGGCGCATAATCGGGGTGGCAAATACAAAAGAGATTGCTCCCATTATCGCCATCCACAGAACAGCCCACCAACTGGCAATAGAGGTAGCGGCCGCGCCCTCCTCCGGCTCCTGTGCCCCCACGGACTGGCCGACGAGCGCAGTTGCGGCGATGCCAAACCCGAACCCAGGCAGAAAGGATAAGGACAGAGCATTGAAGGCGATCCGATGGGCTGCCAAAGCAGTGGTTCCAAGGCTGGCAACGATCATGGTCATGATCGTGAAAGCGGCCGAGGTGAGTAGCTGTTCCAAAGCCGCCGGTACGCCAATCCGCAGGACCGATGCAGCGACCTGTAAATCTGGCAACCAAGAGCCGGGCCCAGCAATGGAGACGCCTTGTTTGCCTCGCCACATCACCCGCAGCAAAAGGGCCATGGCCAGCAGCCGGGATAGAAACGATCCCCACGCACTCCCGACCGCGCCCATACCAGGCAAGCCCGCCACCCCGAAGATCAGCGCATAGGTCAGAAAGATATTCACAATATTGGCCAGAGCCGTCACCCGCATGGGTGTCTGGGAATCGCCCACACCTCGCAGCGCGCCACCACCGATGAACAGCACGATGATCACCACAACCGTTGCCATGGTCACCTGCAGATATTCCACGCCGATCTGAGCCACATCCGGCTCCACACCAAATATCCCTATGACCGGAGCGGCGAAGAAAAAGCCCAAAAGTGCCAGAGGGATCGAGAGGAGCACGCTCCACAGAATCGTTTGACGGGCCAGCCGGGAGGCATCAGCCAGTTTGCGCGCGCCGAATGCTTGGGCCACCAAGACATTGCTGCCCACGCTCAAAGCACTGAGCGCGGCAATGATGAAAAACATCACCTGCAAGGAGGTGCCGACCCCAGCGATGGCCGCAGTACCCAGTTGAGCGACCATCAGAGTATCAACGATCCCCAGCATGGTCTCCAAAAAATTCTCACCGATCACCGGCCATGCCAGATCGAAGACCCGTCGTCTGGCGGACGGACGCCCGGAAGATGTCTCTACGGCCGCTGTCATTGTTTGTTTGTTCGCCGCGGTAGCGGCGCATTCAGCGCTTCATTCTGCATCGTATACCCCAGGGCATTGAGTTCATTGACGAAGAGTGCATACCATTCTCTAGCAGGCTGTCCACTGCAACTGCAGTGACTATTGGTCTTTCGCAGTCCAGAAATATTCATTCTCCTGAAAGCCGACCGTAAATCCTAGGCGTTCGTAGAAGGGGACAGCGTCCGCGGTCTGCAAGCCGGCATAGGTGTAGCCGCGCCTACGGGCTGCGGCCAGCATGCTGCCCAGCAGCGCAGAAGCATACCCCATCCTGCGGAACTTGGGCAGCGTAGAGACATCATAGATACCGGCGATGCCGCCGGCCAGGACCAAGGTGGCCGAGCTGACTACGTCCCGTGTCCCTCGATCCACACTCCCTATATAGTGGATGGCATATGCATGCGGCCCGAAGCCATGCCTACGGTAGGCATCGTACCAGATCTGGGCCGTCCGTTGGGTCATGCCGAAGCCCTGGGCCGATGCAGTCCACCAAGCCCGCAGCCCTGGCATGTCCGTCACCGGCCCGATGCGACAAGCAGCGAGAGATGCTGGGGCCACCAGGTCATGGAGCGAGCGAAACATCCACATATCGCCCTTGTCCTTCTGCAAGCCCCGGCCCAGCAGCCGCAGCCCGAGATCCTGCGGACGGTCGGACGGGAAAAGCAACCAGCGCAGGCCGCCGGTCCTTGTAGCCATCATCCGTAAAAAGGCATCAAGCTGCTCATCCACGCACACAGCAGCGAAATCAGTCCGCAGGATGTGATTCCCCGGTGGCCCATTGGCGATGATCCAAGCCACGCTGTCATCCACATGAACATGGATGCCATGCTGTCCATGGAACAGCCGGAAATAGGCGATATAGTTCTGGCGTAAAGCGTCAACTAGCGCAGAGTTCATCCATACATCCTAGCCCTCATCAATCCCCAATCTTACTGCAGATAACCTCTACTTGTACATATCCCATCCGTGCGCGTACAATAGAAGCAGTATTTGTCACAATCAGGAGGTATAGACGATGACAACGGTTCAGCGGCCCAACAGAGATGCTCTGCAGCGCGCCTTGGATATCTACCGGGATGCCATGCGCCCCTTCATTGTGCGCTGTCTGAAAAGGGTGCCCGGCAAACGGGTTGAAGATGTAATCCAAAATTCGCTGCAGGATAGGCAGGCGGGTCAATTTCGCGAACGTCTGCATCAAGGCAGCAGCGTTGAAGATGCCATTGATATCAATGATTTCCCGCTGCTTCTACTCGGGAACTGGCGCGATGTGTTCAGCCAGCAACTTAGCAATAGAGATATCCTCAATGAGATGTGGCTGGTCGTGAAGGCACGAAACCTAAGCGCGCATCCTTCGACCCAGGACATTGAGCCAGAGTATACCAGAACCCAGCTATATCATATTGCCCAGGTGTTGGGTCAGATCAACGCGCCCGATGCGAAGCGCGCGGTAGAGAAGATCAGGGATCAACGATTCAGTGCCAAGCTGGCCACGAAGACCCCCCCAAGCCCCCGCACTCCCCAGAAAACCCGTTCAGCGAGAAACCTGACACCCTGGCGCGAGGTGATCAAACCCAACGCCGATGTCTCCCGGGGGACGTTCCAAGAGGCCGAGTTCGCAGCCGACCTGCAGCAAGTATACGATGGGGGAGCCAGATCCACCGACTACGGCAATCCAGTCGCTTTCTTCAACCATACCTACATCACCTCCGGCATCCGCACCCTACTGGTCAACACTCTCAGACGGCTGGGCGGCCAGGGCGGGGACCCTGTCATACAGACCAAAACCGGTTTCGGCGGCGGCAAGACCCACAGCCTCATCGCCCTCTACCATCTAGTATACAGCAGCAATGCCCTGATCACCCCGGCCCAAAAGGAGATTCGCGGCATCTTGGAAGAGGCCGGCCTGGACCCAGACGAGGACTTGCAAGCCAAGGTAGCGGTCCTTGATGGCACCTTTCTGGCACCCACCGACCCCAACAAAACAGACGCTGGCGACCCGCTGAACACTCTTTGGGGCGTGATGGCCTACCAACTCGGCGACCAAGATGCCTATAATATCATCGGCCAGGCGGCCCGGCAGGGGAGCGCGCCCGGCGGCGCACAGCTCGACAGACTCTTTGAGCACGTAGGGCCCTGTGTCATCCTCATGGATGAACTGGTGGCCTATGTACGCAATGCCGGCGATGCCAAGGACAGCATCTACACCTTTATGCAGGCCCTTACCCAGTCGGTACGCAGGAACGACAGCGCGGCCCTGGTCATCACCCTGCCGGAAAGTGCTGTTGAAGCCGGCGGCGAGGCCGGCAGAGAAGCCCTCAGCCGGCTTGACGCCCTTTTGGGGCGTATTGAAGCCATATGGGAACCCCTAGAGGTCCACGAAGCCTTTGAGGTAGTACGGCGCAGGCTGTTCGACCCCATCCAAGACGAGGCAGAGCGGGACCGCACCTGCGAAGCGTTCGCCAGAATATACAACCGCAGCGACTATCCCCCAGGGGTGACGGAACAGCGCTACCTTGAACGCATGAAGGCCTGCTACCCGATTCACCCGGAGATCTTTGACCGTCTCTATTCAGACTGGTCCTCGATCTCCGGCTTCCAACGCACCCGCGGGGTGCTGCGTATGATGGCCAATTGCATCAGCTACCTGTACCGGCATAGTGATGCATCGCCCTTGATCCTGCCCGGCACCCTGCCCTTGCGCGATGATGCTCTGTTCAACGAATTTGTCAAGCTGCTGGGAGAACAGTGGCGGCCGGTCCTCTCCGAGGTGGATGGCGACAACTCCCGCCCCGACGATATCGACGCCCAAACCAATCGCTTCGGCGCAGTTGGCGGCGCAGCCAAACGCATCGCGCGGGCCGTGTTCCTCGGCAGTGCCTCCAGCGGAGCCATCAAAGGCATTGACCAACGCCAGATTCACCTAGGCGTGAGCCAACCCGGCCATAGCGTTCCCGTGTACAATGAGGCCCTCAACCGCATGAGCGGCAGCCTCTACTACCTCTACAGCAATGATGGCAGATACTACTTCCAGGCCGAGGAAAATCTCAACAAGGTCGCCAACGACCGCGCCGACGCCTTAAACGACCAAGAGATTCACGCGCACATCGTCTCTGCCATCCAAGAAGCGACCAGACACACCCTAGATGCGATCATCTGCCCCCAAGATTCCAGCCAGGTCCCCGAAGCACAATACGCTGTGCAGCTGGTGATCCTACCACCCGACACACCCCTGCCCAGCCGCAGCAGAGAGACCGACGAAGCCACAGCCGCGGCCCTAGACATCCTGCAACAGCACGGGGATACGGCACGGGTGCATCGGAACACCTTGCTTTTCCTGGCCGCGAAGGGTGACGACCTGCGGGACCTAAAGGCTAGGGCCAAGAGATATCTGGCATGGGACTCCATCGTCAACGGTGAGCGGCGCATTGAACACCTCAGAGGGGACCGCCTCAGGCAGGCCAAAAACAGCCTTACAAAGGCAGAAAGAGAGCTACGCAGCGGGTTGGTCAATGCCTATCGACAGACCATGGACCCGGTGCAGGATGACCCGCAAAAGGCATCGTACCGCATAGTCACATCTACTTCAACGCCGCTAGAGAGCGGCGACATCGTGCAGAGCGCATTTGACAAATTTGTGGCCGAAGAAAGCCTCGTTAAGGAGATAGCACCTTCAACCCTCGCCGGTCTATTGGACAGGTACGTGTGGAACAACGAGAGCACACCTGACCACATTGACATCGATGACCTATGGGAGATGATGGCCAAGCATGTGTACCTGCCCCGACTGCAAGACAAAACTGTGCTGCTGAAGTGCATTGAGCAAGGTGTGAACGCAAGCGCGTTCGGATACGCCAAACGCCACGACAATAACGGATACGAGGACCTGCGCTATGGTGAATCTACCCCTCTCATGGGGCCACGGGGAATAGCAGAGGGTACTTCGGGCTTATTGGTCAATCCTACAAGGGTTCCCCCGCCGCTGCCGCCGCCGCCGCCTTCCGACCCGAAGCCTCCCGACCCGAAGCCTGACGACCCAAAGCCTGACGACCCAAAGCCTCCCGACCCGCCGCCCGGCCCCAAGCATATCACTGTCAGCAAGACTATGGAGAACGACATCTCCCCGGACGAGGTAAAGCAGTTGCGCGATGAGATCATCCACAACCTGCACAATGATGGCGGCCAGGTAACGATTGAGATAACGATCTCGGCCCATAAGCCGGACGGATTCTCCGAAAATATCGCCAGCTCAATACGTGAAAATAGTCACCAACTTGGGGCCAGGGTTGAGAAAGGTGAGACCTGAAACCGATAGCCTGTACGTGGAGTCCAGACCTATGCGGCCTGATCATGGTTCGTGGTCACTGGAACCAATCATAGAGACATCATTATGGAACAGTATCGCCGGTCTGGGCACGGAAAATTTTGTCCTCATTCAGATAAAGTCAAAATGTCTCGCGCCAAAAAACTGATTGAAGTCGATCTGCCCATTGATGAGATTAACGCGCAAGCGCAGCGCGAGAAATCCATCCGCCACGGCCACCCCTCCACCCTACACATGTGGTGGGCGCGGCGACCATTAGCCGCCTGCCGTGCGGTCATCTTCGCCAGCTTGGTGGACGACCCATCCTCCTGCCCACAAGAGTTCCCCAGCAAAGCAGAACAGGACCAAGAGCGGAAGCGACTCCACGAACTCATCGAACGGCTGGTCAAATGGGAGACTACCGACGAAACCAAGCCGGACGCACGCGAGATCATACACCAGGCCCGTTACGAAATCGCCCGCTCCATTGCCCGTCACCGGGGGGAAACAGCACCCACCGACCCGGCAGATGTGCTGGAGTATCTCCACGACAACGCGCCACCCATCCACGACCCCTTTGCCGGCGGCGGCTCCATCCCCCTAGAGGTACAACGGCTCGGCCTGCGGGCCATCGGCTCCGACCTCAACCCGGTCGCGGTCCTGCTCAACAAGGCCCAGATCGAGATACCGTCCAACTTCAGAAATCAGCCCCCCGTGAATCCTGCAGCCGACCCCATGGGGGATGTTGGTGGGCAAGGGAAAGAGAGCATTCCCTGGCGCGGTACGGCTGGACTGGCCGACGACATCCGCTACTATGGGCGTTGGATGCGCGAGCAGGCGTACAAACGCATCGGTCATCTCTACCCCAAGGCCAGGTTGTCCGATGGCACAGAGGCAACGGTCATCGCTTGGCTGTGGACCCGCACCGTGCCCTGCCCCAATCCGGCCTGCGCTGTCCCCATGCCGCTCATGAAAACATTCCAACTGTCGAAAAGGAATCAATATTGGGTAAAGCCTGTTGTTGAGCGAGGTGCTCGGGTCTCAATTGAATTCGTTGTGCAGAATCATTCAGAAGGCGTACCGCAGAGCCGTACTGTTAGCCGTAACGGTGCCATCTGTATCGCCTGCGGCACAGCCATGAAGCTGGACTATGTCAGGGAGCAGGCCAGGGCTGGCAATATGGGCGAGCAGATGACAGCCATTGTCGCCAAGGGCGACCGCCAGAGACTGTTCCTGTCGCCCACTGATGAGCACATCAATGCTGCGATGGACGCCAAACCCAATTGGCGACCCCAGAACAGACTGCCCGAGCGGGCATTAGGCTTTGCAGTGCAGGCTTACGGATATACAGAGTGGCAGCAACTTTTCACAGAGCGTCAGCTAACCGCGCTGACTACCTTCAATGAGTTGGTAAAGGAAGCCCGACAACGCGCCCTGACCGACGCCATAGAATTCGGATTTGATCCCTCCCAAGCGGAGAAGTACGCGGATGTTGTGGCGACGTATTTGGCATTTGCATGCTCAAAGACTGCTGATAGCGGTTCCAAGTATAGCCGTTGGCAAAACTCCGGCGACTTTGTCGCCGGAGTTTTCGGGCTGCCGGTAATTTCGATGATCTGGGATTTTGCCGAAGCAAATCCCTTTTCAAATTCAACACAAAATTGGACAGCGCAAGTTGAGTGGGTGGCCAAGGTTGTCGCGCGTCTTCCTGCCAATACCAACCCCGGCCAAGCCTATCAGGCGAACGCCGCCACCATTAGGGGTGGCGAAAGCGATTTTTTAGGAGAAAGCGGTCCTGTCATCGTCACCGACCCACCCTACTACGACAACATCGGCTATGCTGACCTGTCCGACTTCTTCTACGTCTGGCTGCGCCCTCTATTGCGAGACATCTACCCGGAGCTGTGCGCCAGCATTCTCGCGCCCAAACAGGAAGAGATAATCGCCGCGCCGCGCTTTGAGAACCCCAAAGAACGCTTTGAAGAGCTGATGGGCCAGACCCTCAAGATGATCCGGAGGAACTGTTCCGACGCCTTCCCTTCCTCCATCTTCTACGCCTACAAGCAACAGCAGGAAGAGCGGGAAGGCAGAACATCAACCGGTTGGGAGACCATGCTGCACGCGGTCGTCTCGGCAGGCTTTGAGATCATCAGCACCTGGCCCATGCGTACCGAACGGTCTACCCGACTACGTGCCCTTGGCTTCGGTGCCCTGGCCTCCTCCGTGGTCCTGGTCTGCCGCCCGCGCGCCACAGATGCGCCCATGGCCACCCGCCGCCAGTTCCTAGATAAACTAGCCGAGGAGCTACCAACCTCTCTCAATCATCTGACACGGGAAGGGCACATCGCACCTACAGACCTGGCCCAAGCAGCCATCGGCCCAGGCATGCAGATCTACTCCCGCTACAGCCGCGTGGAGACCATCAGTGGAAAACCCTTTACCATTCGCGATGCCCTGGCCGCCATCAACCAGGCCATCGCCAACTACGATGAGCAGCAGGAAGGAGAGTTCGACCCAGAGAGCCGCTTCTGCCTGGCCTGGTTCCAACAGTACGGCTGCCGGCCAGGCCTCTACGGCGCAGCCGAACTCCTGGCCCAGGCCAAGAACGTAGTCATCAAGACACTAGAGGATCAAGATCGCCTGCTCACTGCCCCCGGGGACAAGGTGCAGCTGCTGCCATTGGACAAGTACAGCCCAAAGCGGGAAATGCCCAAGAGAACCATGACCACCTGGGAGGGCTGTTTCCGCATGGCCTACCACCTGGGCCGGGAGGATGGCGAGGGCATTAAAGGCGCGGCCCAGGTCGCCAGATCCATGAGGACAAACCCTGACTCTGTTGAAAGGCTGGCTCGCATTCTCTACAACCACTACGACCGCGCCGATGACCCCGCCAATGCTGTCATCTTCAACAACCTGGTCACCTCCTGGAATGACATCCTCACAGCGATGCACGAACCCGCACAGTTGACACTGCCAGTGAACAATTGACACTGCAGTGACCTGTACCTGCCATGGGCTTGGTGTTTATATGGCACTCTTTACACTGCAATATCAACTCGAACAAGAACGAAACCTACATCCATTCAAGCAGGATGAGATACAGCAGTTGCCCAAGGGGCATCGGTCTTCTCTGCAAGTGGTTTATCTGTAATGCTACAGCGGTCATGCTGCCCTAAGTATCTGTTCGAGTTCATCCTGGCGGGACCAAAGGGCAACCTCAGATAATTCTTCCACCAATTTGAAATCCTCTCCACGCCATACGTCTACTGTATCGTCAAAGAGGGAGACGAAAGCTGTATGGGGTTGGCTGACTTTCAAGTGGCTGAGGTCAACCCAACCTGCAGCTACGTGTTCAGTAACGCGCCGGGCAGCACTGCGGGACCCCGTACTCAGCAAGAAGATGAACGAAGTTCGGGCAGGGGTGAAGGTCTGGTAATCTAACGTCCATCCATATATCGATCTGCCGCTTTGTTTTACGGCACGATCAAAGGGGATGTGTCTTTCCTTAAGCCAGTCTCCTACCTCATCTGCCACTGTTTCCGCTGCCCGCGTGCGTAAGGTGAACCAGATATCTGAGATTCGCACCACAGCCTGCGCCAGACGCTGCACCCCCTCTCCGAGAGTTTCTGGGGTGCAGCGCAATACCACCTGGCCACGATATAACGCAACACCTAGAGTGAGGCATACATCATCAACCAAACGCCGCTGTTTCAACGATAGCTGGCCCCGGACGGATTGCATTCCAACCCAGCCCAGTGCTTCGCCATAATCGGTAATGATATACTGCCCATCGCGCTCAATGACGAAGACATCCACCAAGCCACCATCCGGGTACATCATTGGTGTTTGCACGCGCACCCCTTCACTAGGAGCCGGCGAACACGTGAAGAGAAGGGGCAGGCTGTTGTGAAGTGAAGCGCACAGGTCAACAGCATTTAGAAAGGCCATGGGAATAACTCTTCTTGATATATTAGCAGGTCTATGATTTACAGCCTACCGCGATGTTCACTCCTAGCTTCATCACAGAACTGCCGCCATACTTCCACAGGGCGGTCCCAGGATTCTGTAATGTCATCGGGAACATAGGCCATCTTGTCGCGGAACTTTTCGGACCAACTGTGTTTGTGTTTTCTGCCCACCTGCTCGCAAGTTGGATTGTGATGATTCGCACCGAGGTCAAGAGCATAAATGCGCCCTACGCTTTGATGAATAAGTACGTAGGATAGCTTGCCAGCCTGATGATCGTACCTTCCGACTACAAAAAGCGGGTAAGCCGCATCCGAGGTTATCTTCGTGCGGAATTCCTGTGCCGGTGATCTGTTCCCATCATCACCCCAAGAAAGATTGCCATCTATCCGCTTGGTGGTATCTGACAGAATTGCTTCAAATTCTTGTTGTGTCATGGTCTAGGTGATATTTTCATTGAATCGCTTGACCTCGTCAATCTGCATTTCGCTGGATACCATAAACATCGTTTTCTGCAACCTCCCACATGGATTCCAGACCCGTTACCGCTAAGAATAGCACAGATTTTCGGATCGATCAACAATTTCTAGCGTCGGAATCAATTGTTCTTAGAACCTCAAAAAGTGTGCTAGCTGTCGAAAAAGGCTAACAGCGTTATTCATGTTACGCAGGGAACGATAAATCTAGTATACTATAGATGAGGCCCGCTACATACGGACAGGCCACAAAAAGAAACGCCCCCCTTCCTGAGACGTCAGGAAGGGGGAACGTTGGGGAGTATAAAAGATTATAACTATGGTATGACACTTGTCAAGTATTTTTTCAGAGACAGTCAATTACCAAACCCGACGGCTATCAGCTTACAAAGCCTCCGCCCCGGACTTGAATCCTTGCGGCCTGATCATGGTTCGTGGTCACTAGAACCAATCATAGAGATATCATTATGGAACAGTATCAAAATTCAGATAAAGTCAAAATGTCTCGTGCCAAAAAACTGATTGAAGTCGATCTACCTTTGGCCGAGATTAACGCGCAAGCGCAGCGCGAGAAATCCATCCGCCACGGCCACCCCTCCACCCTACACATGTGGTGGGCGCGGCGACCATTAGCCGCCTGCCGTGCGGTCATCTTCGCCAGCCTGGTGGACGACCCATCCGCCTGCCCACAAGAGTTCCCCACTCCAGCAGAGCAGAACCAAGAGCGGGACCGACTCCACGAACTCATCAAACGGCTGGTCAAATGGGAGACTACCGACGAAACCAAGCCGGACGCACGCGAGATCATACACCAGGCCCGTTACGAAATCGCCCGCTCCATTGCCCGTCACCGGGGGGAAACAGCACCCACCGACCTGGCAGACGTGCTGGAGTATCTCCACGACAACGCGCCACCCATCCACGACCCCTTTGCCGGCGGCGGCTCCATCCCCCTAGAGGTACAACGGCTCGGCCTGCGGGCCATCGGCTCCGACCTCAACCCGGTCGCGGTCCTGCTCAACAAGGCCCAGATCGAGATACCGTCCAACTTCAGAAATCAGCCCCCCGTGAATCCTGCAGCCGACCCCATGGGAATGTTGGTGGGCAAGGGCAAGAAGAAAGAGAGCATTCCCTGGCGCGGTACGGCTGGGCTGGCCGACGACATCCGCTACTATGGGCGTTGGATGCGCGAGCAGGCGTACAAACGCATCGGTCATCTCTACCCCAAGGCCAGATTGTCCGATGGCACAGAGGCAACGGTCATCGCCTGGCTATGGACCCGCACCGTGCCCTGCCCCAATCCGGCCTGCGCTGTCCCCATGCCGCTCATGAAAACATTCCAACTGTCGAAGAAGAAGAAGTATTGGGTAAAGCCTGTTGTTGAGCGAGGTGCCCAGGTCTCAATTGAATTTGTTGTGCAGAATCATTCAGAAGGCGTACCGCAGAGCGGGATTGTCAGCCGCAACCGCGCCATCTGTATCGCCTGCGGCACAGCCATGAAGCTGGACTATGTCAGGGAGCAGGCCAGGGCCGGCAATATGGGCGAGCAGATGACAGCCATTGTCGCCGAGGGCGACCGCCAGAAACTGTTTCTGTCTCCAACGCAAGAACATAGCGATGTAGCTTTGTCCGCTGACCCCAACTGGCGACCTATGCAAAGAATGCCCACGACCGCTTACAAGGTAAGCGGTCGTGGGTACGGCATCACGCATTGGCATGAGCTATTCACAGATCGTCAACTAACTACACTGACTACATTCAGTGACATTTTCACAGAGCTGAACAGCCTGCTTACACAACACGGAGCAGATGAAGACTACGCCAATGCTGTTTGTACCTATCTCACTTTTGCCATTGGAAGGCTTGCTGATAGCGGTTGTAGATTTGCAACATGGCAAAGCGTGGGCGACCTTGTCGCCCACGCTTTTGCGCGCCAAGCACTTCCCATGGTTTGGGACTTTGCCGAAGCAAATCCCTTTTCACATTCAACACAAAATTGGACAGCGCAAGTTGAGTGGGTGGTCAAGGTTGTCGCGCGTCTTCCTGCCAATACCAACCTCGGCCAAGCCTATCAGGCGAACGCCGCCACCCTTAGGGGTGGCGAAAGCGATTTTTTAGGCGAAAGCGGTCCTGTCATCGTCACCGACCCACCCTACTACGACAACATCAGCTATGCCGAACTTTCCGACTTCTTCTACGTCTGGCTGCGCCCTCTGCTGCGCGACATCTACCCGGACCTATGCGCCAGCATTCTCGCGCCTATCCAAGAAGAGATGATCGCCGCGCCGCGCTTTGAGAACCCCAGAGAACGCTTTGAAGAACTGATGGGCCAGACCCTCAAGATGATACGCGCGCGCTGCTCTGACGACTTCCCCTCCTCCATCTTCTACGCCTACAAACAGCAGCAGGAAGAGCGCGAAGGCAGAACATCAACCGGTTGGGAGACCATGCTGAGCGCGGTTGTCTCGGCAGGCTTTGAGATCATCGGCACCTGGCCCATGCGTACTGAACGTTCCGCGCGTTCAAATGCGATGGGCACGCAATCCCTGGCCTCCTCCGTGGTCCTGGTCTGCCGCCCGCGCGCCGCAGATGCGCCCATGGCCACCCGCCGCCAGTTCCTAGATAAACTAGCCGAGGATCTACCAACCGCTCTCAATCATCTGACACGGGAAGGGCACATCGCACCTACAGACCTGGCCCAAGCAGCCATCGGCCCAGGCATGCAGATCTACTCCCGTTACAGCCGCGTGGAGACCATCAGTGGAAAACCCTTTACCATTCGCGATGCCCTGGCCGCCATCAACCAGGCCATCGCCAACTATGATGAGCAGCAGGAAGGAGAGTTCGACCCAGAGAGCCGCTTCTGCCTGGCCTGGTTCCAACAGTACGGCTACCGGCCAGGCCTCTACGGCGCAGCCGAACTCCTGGCCCAGGCCAAGAACGTAGCCATCAAGACACTAGAGGATCAAGACCGCCTGCTCACTGCCCCCGGGGACAAGGTGCAGCTACTGCCATTGGACGAGTACAGCCCAAAGCGGGAAATGCCCAAGAGAACTATGACCACCTGGGAGGGCTGCTTCCGCATGGCCTACCACCTGGGCCGGGAGGATGGCGAGGGCATTAAAGGCGCGGCCCAGGTCGCCAGGGCCATGAGGACAAACCCTGACTCTGTTGAGAGGCTGGCTCGCATCCTCTACAACCACTACGACCGCGCCGATGACCCCGCCAATGCCGTCATCTTCAACAACCTGGTCACCTCCTGGAATGACATCCTCACAGCGATGCACGAACCCGCCCAGTTGGAACTGGAGTGACCTGTACCTGCCATGGGCTTGGTGTTTATATGGCACTCTTTACGCTGCAATATCAACTCGAACGAAACCTACATCCATTCAAGCAGGATGAGATACAGCAGTTGCCCAAGGGGCGCAGCGGCCTGTACGCACTGTGGCTGCCCGGGGACATAGAAGGCGCAGATGACTGCCTCTACGTCGGCATGTCCGAAGTCTGTCTACGGCAACGGCTGTTACAGCATCTCACGAACGAAGCCAACCCTGGCCTACGCCTTAAACTCCGCATGTTCTCTGATATGGTGCTGTTCTCCCTCTCCTATATTGAGAGAGTAGAGCAGATCCGCGAGCTGGAAGCCGAGTTGATCCAAGCTTGGCAACCCGAGACAAACCGCAACCTGCTATCGTAAACCAGCTATAACGCCAGTTGTTAGGCAGCCTCTATTACTGCTATACTATTCTCAGAGTGCAGTAAAAGCGAAGTTGATCCATCTTATGGGAGAGTTTAGAAATGTCTAAATGGGTAGTGAGTGGCCTACTAGCTGTTATCATAGGCGTCGGCCTCATCTTCTCCGTAGTCACCACACGCAATGAATCCGAAGTCAGCGCGCAACAGACAGATGAGGGCACGCAACAGCAGACCGAGATCCAGGAGCAGTTGAGTGCTATTCAAGATGAGCTGGCCCTGGTGCGCGGGCAGCTAAGTGAAGTCCAAGACGAGTTGGGGCTGGTCCGCAATCAATTGGCGCGGTTCACCCGTGTTCTGTGGCCCGCTAAATCGGACCCAGCCGCATATACCAAAGCCTTTGTGGAACAGGCCATCCGCCGCTATGACGCCGAGGGACGGGACGCTACCATTGCGTTCTACAACTCTATGGATAGTGTAGATGGCGCATGGTACGTCTTCATCGCTGATGAGAACGACCTCATGGTCGCTCACCCTGTCCAAGAGATCCGAGGACAAAAGGTTCAAGGCCCCCTCGGAACCGACATAACCGGCTATGATTTCGGGGCCGAGATCGTAACCGCCACTGCCGATGGCAAATGGGTGGACTATGTCTACCTCAACCCGGCAGATAAGCAACACGAGATCAAACACGCTTGGGTCGTCCGGCATGATGGCTTGCTCTTCGGTTCCGGCTGGTACGAGCCAATGGCTGCCAAAGCCGACCCAGCCGCCTACACCAAAGCCTTTGTCGAATTTGCCATCCGCCGCTACGAGGCTATGGGACGGGATGACGCCATTGCGTTCTACAACTCCATGGCTAGCGTAGATGGCGCATGGTATGTCTTCATCGCTGATGAGAACGACATCATCCTCGCGCATCCCACTGTCCCAGAGAACATCGGGGAAGACCTGAAAGGGCCCCTCGGCACAGATAGCAACGGCTACAACTTCGGGGCCGCGATCGCAAGTGCCACTGCCGAAGGCAAATGGGTGGACTATGTCTACCTCAACCCGGCCCATGACAACCGACAGGAGACAAAGCACACTTGGGTCGTCCGCCATGACGGCCTGATCTTCGGCTCCGGCTGGTATGAGCCAATGGCTGCCAAGGCCGACCCAGCCGCCTACACCAAAGCCTTTGTGAACCAGGCTATCAGTCGCTATGACGCCGAGGGCCGGGACGCCACCGTTGCGTTCTATAACTCCATGGATAGCGTAGATGACGCCTGGTATGTCTTCATCGCTGATGAGAACGACATCATCCTCGCGCATCCCACTGTCCCAGAGAACATCGGGGAAGACCTGAAAGGCCCCCTCGGCACAGATAGCAACGGCTACAACTTCGGGGCCGCGATCGCAAGCGCCACTGCGGAAGGCAAATGGGTGGACTATGTCTACCTCAACCCGGCCCATGACAACCGACAGGAGACAAAGCACACTTGGGTCGTCCGACATGACGGCTTGATCTTCGGCTCCGGCTGGTATGAGCCAACGGTCACCAAAGCAGACCCAGCCGCCTACACCAAAGCCTTTGTGAACCAGGCTATCAGTCGCTATGACGCCGAGGGCCGGGACGACACCATTGCGTTCTACAACTCCATGGACAGCGTAGATGACGCCTGGTATGTCTTCATCGCTGATGAGAACGACATCATCCTCGCGCATCCCACTGTCCCAGAGAACATCGGGGAAGACCTGAAAGGCCCTCTCGGCACAGATAGCAACGGCTACAACTTTGGGGCCGCGATCGCAAGTGCCACTACCGAAGGCAAATGGGTAGACTATGTCTACCTCAACCCGGCCCATGACAACCGACAGGAGACAAAGCACACTTGGGTCGTCCGCCATGACGGCCTGATCTTCGGCTCCGGTTGGTATGAGCCAACTGTCACCAAAGCAGACCCAGCCGCCTACACCAAAGCCTTTGTGAACCAGGCTATCAGTCGCTATGACGCCGAGGGCCGGGACGACACCATTGCGTTCTATAATTCCATGGACAGCGTAGATGACGCATGGTATGTCTTCATCGCTGATGAGAACGACATCATCCTCGCGCATCCCACTGTCCCAGAGAACATCGGGGAAGACCTGAAAGGCCCCCTCGGCACAGATAGCAACGGCTACAACTTTGGGGCCGCGATCGCAAGTGCCACTGCGGAAGGCAAATGGGTGGACTATGTCTACCTCAACCCGGCCCATGACAACCGACAAGAGACAAAGCACACTTGGGTCGTCCGCCATGACGGCCTGATCTTCGGCTCCGGCTGGTATGAGCCAACGGTCACCAAAGCAGACCCAGCCGCCTACACCAAAGCCTTTGTGAACCAGGCGATCAGTCGCTATGACGCCGAGGGCCGGGACGATACCATTGCGTTCTATAACTCCATGGATAGCGTAGATGGCGCATGGTACGTCTTCATCATTGACGAAAACGACATCCTCATCGCCCACCCGATCCTCCCGGAGAACATCGGTCAGGACAATACAGAGCAAACGGACAGTACCGGCTACAACTTTGGGGCCGAGGTCGCCACTGCCACCGCGGAAGGCAAATGGGTGGACTATATCTACCTCAACCCGGCCCATGACAACCAACAAGAAACAAAGCATGCTTGGGTCGTCCGGCATGACGGCCTGATCTTCGGCTCCGGTTGGTATGAGCCAACGGTCACCAAAGCAGACCCAGCCGCCTACACCAAAGCCTTTGTGAACCAGGCTATCAGTCGCTATGACGCCGAGGGCCGGGACGATACCATTGCGTTCTACAACTCCATGGACAGCGTAGATGGCGCATGGTATGTCTTCATCATTGACGCAAACGACATCCTCATCGCCCACCCGATCCGCCCGGAGAATATCGGTCAGGACACTGTAGAGCAAATGGACAGTACCGGCTACAACTTTGGGGCAGAGATGGTCACCGCCACTGCGGAAGGCAAATGGGTGGACTATGTCTACCTCAACCCGGCCCATGACAACCAACAAGAGACAAAGCATGCTTGGGTCGTCCGACATGACGGCTTGATCTTCGGCTCCGGCTGGTATGAGCAGGAGACGGTGCTGCCCAAGCCCAGCGTTGATGTCGTAAGGCTACCCCGCCTTTATAATAAGGCAGGCTGGTACAAGCCGCTGGCGACCAAGTCCGACCCGGCCGCCTACACCAAAGCCTTTGTGAACCAGGCCATCCGCCGCTATGATACCATGGGCCGGGACGCCGCCCTCGAATTCTACAACTCTATGGACAGCGTGGACGGTGAATGGTATATCTTCATCGCTGATGAGAACGACATCACCATCGTGCATCCGACCATCCCAGAGCACATCGGCGACGACATAAAGATCCGCACAGACAGTAATGGCTATAACTTCGGTACAGATATAGCCGCCGCCAGCGAGGAAGGCCAGTGGGTGGACTATACACACCAGAACCCGGCAACCAACCAGTATGAGACAAAACACTCCTGGGTCATCCGGCATGATGGCTTGATCTTCGGCTCCGGTTGGTACGAGAGGTAAAAAACACCTGTGGCTATGTTCTGTGGTGTTACCTGCCACACATCAGTCACAGACCACTGCTGTTTAGGAGGTTATTATGAGAATTTCCAGCCTGCACAAAGTAAGTCTGTTGGCGGTTGCCCTGGCTCTTCTCCTAGTGGGCTGTACGCAACCGGGTGCTGCGACAACGTCAGCTTTATCTCAGGCCACACCGACCACGGCCCCGCCCGTAACAGCAACTCCTGTACCCACTGTCGCGCCCCCGGCTGTGCCGGACACAGAAGCTCTGGCAGATCAGTTAGCCACGCAGTATGGCTTCGCCCCAGATGACCCCAACCACCTTGTGGTTGTGCAGCAGCTTGATTCTGTAGATGGACAGCCTCTGTTCGTCGCCTACACCATCGGCCTGCCGCCCAACGACGGCTCTTTCCTACATAAGGTGTCGCTCCATGCCCCCAGCCCGGATGGCTGGACCGAGCAGGGCCGGCTGGAACTTGAGTGTGTAAACTATCTGAATGAAGATGGCCTGACCCAAGTGGCTATTGAGCCATCAAATGTCTGGATGACAGTCCAGGGCGGCGCAGGGGCCCACAGCGGTTGCTTTGAGCTGCTGCGCTGGGATGGCCAGTCTCTAGAGATTGTCCTCGAGGGTTTCAACAGCAGCCTTTATGCCGGACAGGTGACGGACCTGGATGGAGATGGGCAACTAGATGTGCTGCTCAACGACACGGACCCCTATATCTCCTGCTACGCTTGTGGCATACGCCGCTATGCGGCCAGGATCTTTTACTGGGATGGACAGGGCCTGATGAAGGTGGTGCCAAGACGACTCGCTAGCAGTGCCTCCAGCGACCTGCGGGCCTTGAACGAGCAGGCTGTGGATCTGGCCGAGGCGCGCCTGTTTGCCGATGCCCTAGCCCAGATCGAGCAAGCAGAGGCCCTGGCCCCCACAGACCCGACGCTCCACTGGAACGCAGTCTGGATCCGCCATCACCTAGAGGCCAGCCGCCAGCTCGCGTCCACTAGCCCCTTCCCGCTGCTCAATCACGTCTTTGCCGGCGATTGGGACACGGCTATTGATGCTCTGTGGGCGATGGGTCTGCCGGTATTCACAAGTGACACACCGATCCCCGCTGGGGCATCTATCAACGACATGACTGTGGGCGAATGGCTAGTCCAATCCGCAGATAAAGCTCTGCTTGTACAACCGCAGCGGGCCGCGATCCACGCGCTGGCCGCTTGGGGCCGCTATCTGCTGAACCGTGAGGATCCGACCGTGGCTGCCGGCTTTGAGCAGGCCGCGCAATTGGCAGCCACGGACCCCCGCTACCATGAGATTATGACCGCTTTCGCCAGCCAAGCCACCCCGCAGACAGCCAAGCCAAAGACGCAGCTAGCCGAGACGATGCAAGATGGCGAGTTGACACGCCTCCTCTTCGCACCCGGCAGCACCTGTGCCCTTCTGGAAACGACTTTGCAGCAAGACGTGACCAATGTCTATGTCCTGCACATTGACGCCGGCCAGACCATCTTCATCCGCGTCCTGTCCGGCCAGGCCGGTGCCTGGGTGACGGATATGCAGGGCATTCCCATGATGGTCGGCGCAGGCGATGGCTACCCCATCCCAACCAGCGGCGACTATCAGCTCCACATATCCGGCAGCGGCCCTGTGCAGATCGAAATCGAGATTCCAGCCAAATGAACAACCCCAGTTTTCCGTAGTTCCATACTAGCGGCTACTGGTTCAAGCTACAGGTGGGGGATATGCAGCCTACAGTCAACAGAACAACCGCAGGAAATGATATAATCAAAGAATGGAGCCACGAACAAGTGAGACTCCCCATCACTTCTGTGGAGACCATATCCCCCACCCTGCCACCTGCTATCAACCAAGAGCAGACAGACCGCGCCAACGGCCAGAGACCCGTCACCCCCTTTGCCCCCGATGAAGGTCGCTATGTCTCCCTATATGAGTACTGGAACAACTGGTATGAACATCCCTACTTACACATTGATGCCAACTACGAATGGTGCAATGGGATTCTGGAGACCAAACCCGTGCCAGCTCAACCGCAACGCCGACTCTACAAGTGGTTTTTCAGCATCATAGATTCCTTTGTCCACACCCATCCCATTGCTGAACTGATCTATCTGGAAACCGGCTTTCGACTGTCCACGGCGGCCCTAGAGCAGCCTAGTGGAGCGCGTGAGGCAGTTCGCAAGCCCGACATCGGGGTGGTTCGCAAGGACAATCCCATGCCCTTAGCACCCCATGAACGCTCCTATCGCGGTGTCTGCGATATGTGCGTGGAGGCTGTATCCGATTCCACCCCCGCAGAGGTACGCCGAGATACTGTCGAGAAGATGAGAGACTATGCCCTGGCTGGGGTTCAGGAATACTTCATCCTTGACCCAGATGACCGCTTCATGCACTTCTATCGTCTCACTGCGGATGGGTATTACGAAGAGATCCAGCCCGATGCACAGGGCGTGATCCGCTCGCAGGTATTGCCAGGGTTCCAGTTTCGACGCAGCGACCTGAAGCAGCAGCGGGCTATGGAAGTGTTGGCTTTGGATGAGGTGTATGCTGGATATGTTCTGCTGGAATATCAGGCCCAGGTGGCTGCTCGCCGGAAGGCCGAGGACCAGGCCGCAGCCGAAGCGCAAGCCAGACAAGACGCCGAAGAACAGATGCAAGCCTTGCAAGCTGAAGTGGCACGCCTGCGTAAACTTCTCTCCTGAATATCATTTCGCGTCCGCAAAGAACCGACCCGCGGCCAGTAGGTGGGTTCCAGCATCCTGATGTCAGATATACGTATGCGAACGATTGATGTCAGCGAAGTGCGGCAGGCAGTCGCTGCTCTGTTACGGCAGGCCGCGCACCGTCTTCCCGATGACTATATCGCTGCCATGCAAACAGCCCACAGCCGGGAGCAGTCACCTAGGGGCCAGCAGATCATTGAACTCCTGCTGGAGAACGCGACCTACGCGCAGGCCCAAGAGATCCCCACCTGTCAGGATACAGGCATGGCCATTCTGTTCGTCCAAGTCGGCCAAGGGGTGCAGTTTCAGGGCGGGGACATCGGGGCTGCGCTGCAGGCGGCGACACGCGATGCCTATACGCACCTACGCAAATCCGTGGTAGCCGACCCGCTCCTGCGGGTCAACAGCGGCGACAACACCCCAGCCCTGATCCATTGGGAGATCGTGCCGGGCACCCGGCTGCAGATTACCGCCATGCAGAAAGGGTTTGGCGCGGAGCTGATGAGCCGGGTGCAGATGTTCCCCCCATCGGTCGGCGTTGAAGGCGCACGGCAATTTGTACTGGAAACGGTGGAACAGGCCGGACCCAATGCCTGCCCGCCCTTGATCGTCGGCATCGGCATCGGTGGCTCTCTGGATACGGTCGCGCTGGCCGCCAAAAAAGCACTCCTGCGGCCCATCGGCAGAATCAGCTCTGCGCCCCACATCGCCGCGCTCGAAACTGATCTGCTCCAGGCCATCAACCGTCTAGGCATTGGGCCACAGGGGATGGGCGGTATCGTCACTGCCCTAGCCGTTCATATTGAAACCCTAGCAACACACATCGCAGCTCTCCCCATTGCCGTAAATCTCAACTGCTCCGCGCCACGCAGGGCAAGTGTGACATTGTGAAGAGGAGAGAGATTCATACGCCCCTCTCTGATGCCACCATTCTGACGCTGAGGGCTGGGGACCAGATATCCTTACATGGCCGGATCTACACGGCCAGAGACGCGGCCCATCAGCGGCTTATCAAAGCCTTGCATAAGCCATCATCCGGACAGTCACACCCGGATCCCTACAATGTGCCGCTACCCTTGGCCGGCCAGGTCATCTATTACATGGGGCCGGCCCCGGCCAGGCCGGGCGCGGTCATTGGCCCGGCCGGACCGACCACAAGCGGACGCATGGACCCCTACACCCTACCCTTACTGGAACGGGGCGTCGCTGGCCTAATCGGTAAGGGTGTGCGGTCAGCCGAGGTAAAGCAAGCACTCATCCGCCATAGGGCGGTCTATTTTGGCGCAGTGGGCGGGGCGGCCGCGCTCCTAGCCCGGCAGATCCGCAGCAGTCGGGTCATCGCCTACGAAGATTTGGGGCCTGAAGCGATTCGAGAACTGGAAGTGGAAGGGTTCCCGCTGTTTGTCATCAATGACTGCCATGGCGGCGATGCCTACGAAGCCGCCAGAGATGCGTACCGCCGCCCAGAAGAATGCAATCAATCATAGCTTACAGCCCGTAAGCGCGCGGCCGCCTGTTCAGCCGTACTGTCCCGCTGCGGGGTTCCGAGCATTTCATAGCCGACCATAAATTTCTTTACAGTGGCCGAACGCAGCAGTGGTGGGTAAAAATGGGCATGGAGTTGCCAGTGTGGATAAGTACCCCCAGCGGTCGGCTGGCCGTGCCAGCCCATGGAATAGGGGAAACTCGTCTCAAACAGATTATCATAGCGGCTCAGCAGCCGCTTGAGCACGTCGGCCAGCCCATCCCGTTCCAATGAGGAGAGATCAGGCAGATGCAGCACATGCCGCCGCGGTAAGACAAGGGTCTCAAAGGGCCAGACAGCCCAGTAGGGAACGAGCACCACCCAGTGGTTGTTTTCCACAACCACTCGTGTGCCATCTGCCAGCTCCGCGGCCAGATAATCCACCAGTAGGGGTGTCTTATGTTGTTCAAAATACGCGGCCTGCGCCCTGTCTTCCTTGGCTGGTTCAAGCGGTAGACTGGCGGTGGCCCACACCTGCCCATGGGGATGAGGATTGGAACAGCCCATCATCGCGCCCCGGTTCTCGAAAATCTGTACATAGCCAAGCTGCGGGTCCCGGCCCAGCTCATCTACCTGCGCGGCCCACACATCCACCACCCGCCGGATGTCCGCCAGGTCCATGCGCGCTAGGGCCAGGTCATGGCGAGGGCTGAAACAGATGACGCGACAGATGCCGACCTCCGCTTGCGCTTGAAAGAAACGATTGCCACGGATCTCCCCCTGTGGCGTAACGGCCAGCAGGGCGGCAAAGTCATTGGCAAAGACAAATGTATGTGTATATTCGGGGTTGGTCAGCCCGCCGGCCCGTTCATTGCCCGGGCACAGATAACAGGACGGGTCATAGGAGGGCAAGGTCTGTGGCGATGGCGGTTCTGTCTGGCCCTGCCATGGGCGCTTCATGCGTTGGGGCGAGACAAGAATCCACTCGCCGGTCAGCAGATTGTGACGCCGGTGCGGGTGTTCGCGGGGATCAAAAGGAGCCTGCATGGAGATCAGAGTCGTTGGCCATTACTCACTGACCATTGCAATTTCAGCCAGGGCAAGCGCGCCCAGTACGCCGGCCTGTCCGCCCAAGGCCGGTGGTACGATGTATCTGTCAATGGCGTGTGTGGTGGCCGGGCTTTGGATGTAGCCATTCAGAAGCGTTTTCACCTCCCGGTGGATATGGGAGAAGATATGTTCCTGCTCCATGACGCCGCCGCCCATCACCACCAACTGCGGTGACAGAACCATCATGATATTGACGACCCCCAAGGCCAGATAGTGGGCTTCTAGCAGCCAGGCCTCATGCTCCGGCGGCAGGGTTTCCCCCACCTGCCCCCAGCGGGCCTCCAGGGCCGGCCCGTTCGCCAGCCCCTCCAAGCAATCACCATGGAAAGGACAGACCCCGGCAAAGGGATCCCGCTCCCAATTATGGGGTACAAACATATGGCCCATCTCCGGATGAAGCAGGCCATGCATCAGTTTGCCATCCACCATGCCGCCACCGCCGATCCCCGTACCAATGGTCAGATAGACAAAGGTGTCCATCCCTTGGGCCGCGCCCCAACGCTGCTCGCCCAAGCCAGCGACATTCACATCCGTATCAAAGCCGATGGGGATGTCGAACGCCTCGCGTAACATCGGCACGACCGGCGTATGGGACCAGCCCGGCTTGGGTGTATCTGTAATATAGCCGAAGGTCGGCGAACCCGGATCCGGGTCCACCGGCCCGAAAGAGGCCACACCAATGGCAGCGATCTCGTGCTGCTTCTGCTGCTCTTGGAAAAACCCAATAGCCCGCCCCATCGTGACGTCGGGCGTCTCCGTCTGGAAGCGGACCTGTGCCCGAATGTCATGCGGCCCAGTGCCGACCGCGCATACAAACTTCGTACCACCTGCTTCAATTCCGCCAAATACCGCCATTTCAACCGATCTCCAGAACCCACACGAATCTACATATCCATCGTACCAATCATTACGATAGATTACAATTCACTGCGGCGAACCCCTGTGGGCAGTAACGCATACCTGCAGTATACCATTTCCTGCAATCGAATGCTATACTAGATCAGGATTGTATGTGCCGCGCCGGCGTAGTATTAAATTCCAGAGATCCTGATCCAGACAATGGCTGTCAAATTTCGCTTTTGTCCCCACTGCGCGGGCCCAATGGGAGAGGCACTGCGGTTCAACGCGGTGCGCCCTGTCTGTGCGGCCTGTGGGTTCGTCCAATTCCACGACCCAAAAGTAGCGGTCATCGCCTTGGTGGTCAACCATGGGCGAGTACTATTGGCTCAACGCGCAGTAGACCCGGCCAAAGGGAAATGGTCCTTGCCCGGCGGCTATATGGATGCGGATGAGATGCCCCAGCAAGCCCTACAACGGGAGCTGCGGGAGGAGGTCGGGCTGGATGTGCAGATCACTGACCTGCTGGACATCTATCCCATGGACAACGAGGATGGGGAACACATCGGAATCGTGTTGGCCTATGGGGCTGTGCCGACAGATTCGCCGGACATTCCCTTTGTCGCCGATGACGTGCAGGCGGCCGGCTGGTACGCGCCGGCCGAGATACCCAGGGACCTGGCCTTTGAATCCACCCACACCCTTTTACATAGATGGATGCAAAATACCAATGAACCCACCACAGTTCCAGCCGACGGAGATTTCTATAGAGATGACAGGGCAATTTGAAACAAGAACTGAAGCCGTAGACTCTGGGCCGGCCGCGACGCCCAAAACCTTCCTGATCACCGGCGGGGCCGGCTTTCTGGGGATCAACCTAGTGCGCTACCTACAGGCCCGAGGGCACCAAGTGGTGTCCTTAGACATCGCCCCCTTCGACTATCCGGAACGGGACAGCATCACCGTGCTTGATGGGGATATCCGCGACCCAGCCGCTGTACAACAGGCCATGGGAGGCGTAGATATCGTCGTCCACACCGCCGCGGCCCTGCCCCTGTACACGCCGCAGGATATCTACTCAACGGACATTGACGGCCTCCGCATTGTGCTGGACGCGGCCGTTGCGGCCCAAGTCGAGCGGCTGGTCCATATTTCATCCACGGCCGTCTATGGCATCCCCGACCACCATCCGTTGGCCGAGGACGACAAATTAGAGGGCGTAGGTCCCTACGGCGAGGCCAAGGTCAAGGCCGAAGAGATCTGTGAAGAGTACCGACAGCGAGGCTTGTGCCTGCCGGTCATCCGCCCCAAATCCTTTATCGGGCCAGAACGTCTGGGGGTATTTGCCCTGTTCTACGACTGGGCAAAAGATGGGAAACACTTCCCCATACTGGGTAGCGGACAGAATCGCTATCAACTACTAGATGTAGAAGACCTGTGCGCTGCCATCTATCTGACAGCTACCTTGCCCTGTACACGCGCAAATGATACATTTAATATCGGCGCGACCGACTTTACCACAATGAAAGAGGACTATCAGGCCGTTCTCGACTACGCCGGCTACGGCAAACGCATCATCCCCTTGCCGGCCGGCCCGGCCATCTGGACCCTGCGCCTGCTGGAACGGCTCGGCCTGTCCCCTCTCTACAAATGGGTATATGAGACCGCGGCCACAGATTCATTTGTGAGCGTGAACAAAGCCCAGAAAATGCTGGGCTGGTCCCCCCAATACAGCAATAAGGAGGCCCTGACCCGCAATTACATCTGGTACTTGGACAATCTCGCCAGCTTTGAGGGGCACAGCGGCATCTCCCATCGGCAGCCCTGGAGCCAAGGAGTTCTGAAGTTGGCTAAGGTGTTTTTCTAATTGCAAGAGTGCGAGTCACTAGCCACGCATCAATCTTCAGGGGTGTTACGCGCATCGTCTCCCTGTTGTGCGGGAATGTCCTGCGCTTTGTCGGGCCTAGCCTGCTGTTCCTCCAGATTGTCGGCAAATTTCTGCACTTCCGTGGCAGCCATCTGCAGGCCCTTGGCCAGGCCATCCGTGAGGTCCGCAGCCAAGCCGCTGTGGCGCACCCGTTCTGCTACCTTTTCCGCCTGCCCTCGTAGCTCCTGCCCCTGTTCGCTGCGATTGAACTTGGCCAACACCTCCTCGACATTTTCCATCAAGGCTGCCATGCCACGCCGTAGCTCTGCCTCCAGTTGATGCCGCTGTTCGCTGCTCCAAGCACTGCGCGCGGCATGGCCCAAGGCATCAGCTAACCTGTTGATCTCCTGCGCGATCTCATCCCCCATGGATCCCTGGGATTCTGCGCTGCTTTCATCCTCTGTCCTTTGTTGTCTACGTTCTTCTTCCATCTGCTTCCTCTTATCTTATGGTTGTCTGCATCAGGAGTATCTGGATACAAGATTGTCCTCATGCAGCTGAGATGTCACTTAACTTTACGGCGGCCATACACAAAAGTTGCGGACCAACAGCGTCGTCACCTAAGGATGCCAGCCACCGAACTCATCCTCCAAAACCTGCGCCAGAGCCAGAACGATATCCTCCCGCCAAGGATGGGAGACGATCTGCACAGCCAGCGGGAGATCATCTTCATCTGTACCGACCGGCACAACGGCCGCGGGATAGCCGCTCAGGCTGAAGGGAACTGTATAGTCGAAACGTTGACGGTCCCGCCGCCCAATAGGTGGGGCCGTGTGGTGGTCCACTGGGCAGAGGATGGCGTCGTAGTAGCGGATATATTGGAGAAGATTGCTGCGAAACTGGTCCCAAGCATGGAGTAGCTCCAGCACATCCTGGCCCCGGGTGGCCGCCATCTGCCGCCAGCCCCGATCCAGATCCCGGCTACCCCCTACCAGGTCCAGGGGCCGATTTTCCACCATCTGTACGCCAGCACGGGCCAGCGCCTGAGCAGAAGCACCCACCCCATGATGCACAGCAGATGTGACCAACGAGGCCGGGTCGTATGAGAAAAAGGCGACTGTCAGGTCTGGCAGAGACAACCGTTCCGGATCGTACAGGGGCATGGCTACCACAGCCGCGTCCATGTAATCAGGCCCATCAACCACCCGCAGGGCCAGGAGTAGATCCTGCACACGGCGGGCCATGGGCCCGATTTGCGTGCGCTGGTCGGTGAAGCCGCCGGGCTGGTTGTACACACCGGAGTTGGGGACCCGGCCCTGGGTTGGCTTCAGCCCGGTGATACCACAGTAGGCAGCGGGTACTCGTAGGCCGCCGCCGGTGTCGCTGCCCAGCCCTAAAGGCGAGCCGCCCGCTGCGACAAGAGCCGCCTCGCCGCCGCTGCTACCACCAGGCGAACGACTCTCGTCATACGGGTTGCGCGTCTGACCGATGACCGCGTTTTCTGTATCGCTGCCACTGCCCCCCGGTGGACAGTTGGTTTTCGCTAGCAAAATCGCCCCCGCCTGCCGCATGCGCTTGACGACCGTTGCATCTTCACGCACAATCAACCGCTGCCGGATGCGAGTATCCAGCCGACTCAAAAGCCCAACCGTGGAAAATGTGTCTTTGACAGTAAAAGGCAAACCATGGAGGGGCCCAAGTGCTGCGCCCCTTTCTTGGTTCTGATCCGCCAACCTGGCCTGTTCCAACGCATCCTCGGCAATAACCGTGACCGCGTTCAGACGCGAGTTGACCGCATCAAGACGCGCCAGATGGGCAGCTATGACCTCCTGTACAGAGACAGTACGGGCCCGGATGGCCTGGATCAATTGGGTGGCTGATGCAGAGCAGATGTCGTCCATTGCCCCTATCCTACCGTAGATACTCTTCCATTCACAAACATGTTATGATAGGATAAGGCCTTGGTATATACTGTTGCATGGCAGTAACATGTCAGTGACATGCCATTGCCAACGCCACTGGCCACACAAGCTGTGCAAAGGAGGCGAGAATGTCCGTTGTTACCATCTCCCGTGAATTGGGATCCCGGGGCACCCGCATCGCCGAAGCGGTCGGCACAGCCCTAGGAGCAGCCTGCATCAACAAGGAAGTGTTGGCCGAAATGGCCAAACAGGCCGGCGTAACCGTCGAGGTCATCGTTGAGGCCGAAGAAAAACTGATGACCCGCGCCGGTGTCGTCAGCCAAGAAATGCGTTCTCTCTTTTCAGCTGACCCTAGCAATCGCAGCCGCCCCATGGATCAGAAAACCTATGTGCAGCAGATGACGAACGCCATCCATGCCCTCGCACACCAGGGAAATGTAGTCTTTATCGGACGAGGAGCCCAGTTGATCCTAGAGGCCCATCCCATGGCCCTGCACGTGCATATCTACGCCGCGCCGGAAGTGCGAGCCGGCCGCATCCAACGTCGCCGCGACATGGCCCAGATCGATACGGCCAAACGCATCATTCAGCTAGCAGATGAACAGCGGCGGAGCTGGTACCAGCGTTTCTTCGCCAGTGCTGACTGGAAGAACAGCCATCACTATCACCTGATGCTGGACACAGGCCGCATCCCCGAAGAGTTGGCAGTGGAGCTGATCGTGCGGGCAGCCAACTCACCGCAACCTGAAGAATACTAGGACCTGTAGAGAGGCTAACAACAGGAGTCCCAACAATGGCGAAACTTCTTCTCTGCCACCCACTGTTTCTACACCTAAACCCAGAAGAGCAGGCCATGAAAAGCCCGTACTTCCCCCTGGGCCTGCTGTATCTAGCCGGCTATGTGCGCGCCCAGGGCCATCAAGTCTCGGTGTTCGACGGGACGTTTGAGGAGGATGTGGCAGCCTTCTCTGCTCGTCTCACAGCCGAACAACCGGACGTGGTCGGTATCTCGGCTGTGCTGCCCCAGCGGGACATGGCCCTCACCCTAGCCGCGCAAGCCAAAACAGCCGGGATACTCGTCGTCCTCGGCGGGCCAGATCCAACCAAAGACCCAGCATACTATCTCCAATTCCCCCAAGTCGATGTGGTCGTCCATCATGAGGGCGAGCAGACCCTTGACGCACTACTGCGGCTCGTAGATGCCGGGCCGGTCACGCCGGCCTTATTGGCCTGTGAGCCGGGCATCGCCTTTCGGGACCCAAGCGGCCATGTGCTGGTAAACCAGCCCCGCCCACTGCTCGAAAACCTAGACGATCTCCCCCTGCCAGCCCGAGACCTGATCGACATGAAACGCTACCTAGATACCTGGCGAGAGGAGAACGGCTACTCATCTTTGACAATATCCACAGCCCGGGGCTGCCCCTACGGTTGCGACTGGTGCCGGGATTCGGTCCACGGGCAGGAGTTCCGCCAACGTTCGCCGCAAAGTGTCTCTGAGGAGGTGAAACTCCTCAAAAAATCCTACGACATCGACCGGCTACGAGTCGTGGATGATGTGGACGGCATCGACCGCGAATGGTTTCAGGCCTGGGCAGATGCTTCCGAGACGACAGATGGGATCCTGCCATTTGAAGCCCTGTACGATCTACAACGGCAGGATCTCCCCATGTTGGATGTACGGGACACGTTGTGAAAGAAGCGCAATCAATATCTCCCCACCGTGAGTGGGGCTTTACACGCACCGCCAAACGAATCAACAGAGTAAGAGAGGATGCCGCACCACATGTACGGGGCGGCGAGGATACGGACACGTGCAGGATTTCTTTTCACATGGATCGCCCTTCTTCAGCCATCCACGGCTCAACAGCGAAAACACGGCCAGAGAGATCGATTTTCTGGTCCATGCTTTGGCGTTGAGGCCGGAGACGCGGATTTTGGATGTGGGCTGTGGTTTTGGACGACACAGCATCGAACTAGCCCGACGGGGCTATCAAGTCGTGGGCATTGACCCGGCCGCAGCCATGATCGAAGCGGCCCGGCAGCGGGCCACCGAGGCGCGCGTATCTGTTACATTCCAGCAGGTTGCTGCTGAAGATTTTGTGGATGCCAAGCCATTTGACGCAGCCATCTGTCTCTTTACAACACTCGGACAGATCCCGGCCCACTCCCATACCGACAACCGGGCACTACTCTCGGTGGTCGCACGTGTCCTGCAAGCGAACGGCAGCTTTGCCCTCGAACTTCCACAGAAAGGACCAGCCCTGGCCGCGCTAAAGCCTAGCGAGCGTTTCGGCAACGAACCAGACTACATGAAGGTAGAACGCAGCTATGCAGACGAGACAGATAGTGTGACGGAACAGTTCCATCTCATTTCACCTACCGCTACACGAACCTATACCCTGCGCTACCGCCTGTTCAACAGGCAGGATGTAACCCGCTTGCTGGCCAAGGCCGGGCTGCAAGTCCGCAGCACATACGCCGGTTACACCACTGCCGAGCTGACCGACCAAGGGCCGCTTATGCTCTTTGTTTGTACCAGATGCATCTCAACTGGCTGACAGCGGACCTGCTCTCTCTGCTGCTGCGCGGCCTCCTACTGACTCTCGTGTTGACAATGGTGACAGCCAGCGCGGCCCTGGCTGTCGGCATCGCCGCCGGTACCATGCGCCTAGCCAAGAATCGCTGGATCGGTGGGCTGGCTGTGGCCCATGTAGAGATTCACCGCAACATCCCTGCCCTAGTCCTGATGATCTTTTGGGCCTTCGCTTTACCGAATCTTTTCCCCGCGGAGTTGCGGCGAAATCTGTTTTTTGATAACGATTTTCTCAATTGGATCAGCCGCTGGAGCGGACTGGCACTCCCCTATTACACGCTAGCTGCCGCCCTAGCCCTGATCCTGAACACCAGTGCCTATTTGGCAGAACTGTTTCGGGCCGGGGTCGGCGCGATCCCCCGGCAGCATCTGGACGCAGCCCGTACCCTAGGGGCCTCCCATTTGCAGCTATTCCAGCGCATTCTGCTGCCCCAGGGCCTACGCACAGCCTTCCCAGCCATCTCAACCCGCTTGATTCACCATCTGAAGAACACCGCGCTGGCCGCCTTTGTCGCTACGCCGGAATTCTTCCACAGTACGCAAACCGCGATTGCCCGCACATTTCTAGCCCTAGAATTCCTGCTGCTGGCAGCTATGGTGTATCTACTGCTGGCATTCTCCTTTTCCGGCCTGTTGCGCTGGCTGGAGAACCGCATAACCATGACTGGCCGCTGGTCCCTGGAATAAAGATGTCCGACCACCTGTCTTTTTTGCTCGAAAAACTGCCGGTGCTGCTGATTGGGTTCCCCGGCCAGCGGCCCGGCGGCCTGCTGCTCAGTCTGATCCTAGCTGTAGTTGCCTTGATCATCGGCTTCTGTCTGGCGATGCCCATCAGCAGCGCAGAACGGGCAAATTGGCGTCTGGTACGCTGGCCAGCCATCGCATATGTGGAGGTGTTGCGCGGGCTGCCGCTGATTCTGCTGCTGGTGCTGGTGCATCAAGGCCTGGGCGGGGTGCGCTTCGGCCTGCACTGGAGCCCACGCACCTCCGCACTGGTGGCCCTAACCCTCTATACCAGTGCCTATCAGGCAGAGATTCTGCGGGCCGGCGCGGCCAAAGTACCCCTAGAACTGGTGGAATCGGCCCGGCTTATGGGCGCACGCAGCGGCCAAGTGTACTTACTGATCAAACTACGCTATATTGTGCGAATCATGCTGCCAGCCTTCAGCGGCCAGGCCATCAGTCTGTTCAAAGATACGTCCGTGGTGGTGGTGATCGGTGTGGCTGAAGTGATGACCATAGCACGCATGGCCCTGGGCGCAGATGTCACCAATGCCCCCTATTGGGTAACCATGTACAGCTTTGTAGGCGTTCTCTACTTTGTCATCGCCTTCAGCTTTTCCCGTCTGGCCCAACACTGGGAACAAATAACTGACGGCCAGAAGCAGTAGACATGGGCGAAAGATGGTATAATCACTTGTCACTGCAGTTTACATCATCAAAGGCAATTTCTACATGAAACACGTATTCTCTTGTATTGTTACTCTGCTTCTCATGGCACTACTATTGAACGCATGCCAAGTTGCTGTGCCTCCTGCCCCTCGTGCCGGGCAGTCCTTGGCCGCTGAGATCATGGCACGCGGCCGCGTACGCATCGGTGTACGTAACGACAACCCGCCCATGAGTTTTGTGACCGAAGATGGCGAATGGGTCGGGTTTGATCTAGATCTGGCGCAAGCGATGGCCGCACAGATGGGCCTAGAACCAGAATTGGTGGTCGTGGATGGGACCACCCGCATCAGCTTCCTGCAGGAGGGCCGGGTCGATATGTCCATTGCCAGCATGAACCATACCCGCAAACGAGACAACGCCATCGACTTCAGCATCACCTATTTCTGGGATAATCAGTCGTTTTTGGTGCGGGCCGGTGACTACAGATCCATTGAGGAGATGATGGGCAAGAAAGTCGCCGCCAACGCCGGCAGTTCCGCCATCCCCTCCTGGACAGCCTACAGCCGGGCCCGCGGCGGCCCGGCCCCAGAGATCGTTGAGTTCAGCGACAAACTGGCGGCCATGCAGGCCCTACGGGATGGCGCAGTAGAAGGCTACACCGAAGACAACATTACACTGCTGGCCCTCGCGGCCGGCGATGCCGGCCTCGAGCTGCTGCCCGGCGGACACAATCCTGTACAGTTCGGCATCGGCGTGCCCAACAACCAATCCGCCTGGCGAGACCAAGTAAACTACGCGCTACAGGAGCTGTGGCAATCCGGCACATATCAAGAAATCTACGAGCACTGGTTTGTCGGCCCAGAGGCAGTCATTGAACTACCGCTGAACGGACAAATGGAGATCTGGCCTGAGTAAATAGAAGTGACCTGTGGCCAGGAACTGCACAGATCACAAACCACTACTGTTATGACATCCATCTCGCTGCATACTCTTGCCGTTGCCTATCGCCCCGATTCTCCAGTGCTACAGGACGTCACGCTGACTGTTAAAGCGGAGGAGTTGATGGTGTTGCTCGGCCCGTCCGGTAGCGGCAAATCAACGCTGCTACGCGCCATTGCCGGGCTGTTGCGCCCTTGCCAAGGAGATATCTGCTTCAATACCCGTTCTGTGCTGAAAGTGCCGCCAGAAAAGCGGGGCGCAGTCATGGTTTTCCAGGAGCATGCGCTCTTCCCATTTATGGATGTGGGCACAAATGTCGCCTTCGGCCTGAAGATGCAGCGTCTGGATTCAGAAACGATTCGCCGGCGAGTGGCCCATGCCTTGGCAGCTGTACAATTGGCCGGCTTTGAGGCCCGCTGGCCAGATAAACTCTCCGGTGGGCAGCGGCAACGAGTGGCCTTGGCCAGGGCCCTGGCTATTCAGCCGAAAGTACTGTTGTTGGATGAACCTCTCAACAGCCTAGACCCTGCCCTACGCGAGGAGCTGCGCGGGGTCGTCCGCACACTACAGCGACAGGCCAAGATTACGATGATCTTCGTCACCCACGACCAAGCCGAGGCCATGGCCATCGCCGACCGCATCTGCCTGCTGATCCAGGGCAAAGTGCGGCAGGTGGGCACGCCCCGTAGCTTCTTTGAACGTCCTGTGGATTGCGAAGTAGCCCGCTTCTTCGGTGGCGTGAACTTTCTCCTAGGGGTCAAGCACGGCCGCCTCGTTGAGACAGCTCTAGGGCCCCTAGAAATCAGTGCCACCAACAGGCCAGACGGGGAAGTGCTGGTGATGATTCGCCCCGAAGCCGTAGAAATCGCGCGCAACGGTTCGGGGTCCGCACCCTCCGCTACCCCCCACAACAATCTGGTCGGTTCCATCGAATCCTATAGCTTCCAGGGCCGGGTCGCCCGCTGCCGGGCGGGGGTCAGTGACACACAGCTACAACTAACAGTGCCACCCTATCAACAGTTCCGTCAAGGAGAAAAAATTTTACTTCACCTGCCCCGAGAGAGGATTCATCTACTACCGGCAGAGGCAGAATCCAACTTTTCTGCTCATAGTACGCAGAGGGAACAGGGCGATGGCACAGGCGACGGATTATGTATACCCCGGAGTTAGCAATAAAGTAATAAGTACGTTCGTATTTCACAATCCAATGAACTGTGATAGAATCCCTACGTCCCTGGCGTTATCATGTACGTTCTTCCCAGTTACATATTGCAGAATCCAATGAACTGTGATAGAATCCCTACAGATACTTGTCGGGCGTGCAGGGATGGCAAAGTTTGAGATACAGGAGACTGTATGGCAGCCAAAGTGAAGACTGCAACGATCCCCAACCCCTCGGATGTGGGGATACCTGTGGTGGAGGGTGCTCCATCTACAACCCGGATCGATGATGTACCCAAAGAGCAGACAGACCAAAACAATACCGCTACGGGCAACCCGCACGCTCCCCATGACGGCCTCTCTGTCACCCTGGAAGAGTATTGGACCAAGTGGTATGCAAACCCCTATGCGGATAAGGAAGTAAGTTACGAGTGGCACAACGGCCGTCTGGAGGCTAAACCCTTGTCTACCCGCGCGCAACTTGAACTCTACAATTGGTTCTTCCATCTCTTATTGCACTATGTGGAGAGCCATCCAATCGCGAGTCTACTCAATCTCGAGACCGGCTTCATCTTGAGCATACAAGACCTAGATAACCCCACTGGGGAGCGTAAGGAAGTACGTAAGCCTGATATCGGCGTGATTCGCAACGACAATCCGGTAGAATGGGAGGAGGGAACACGCGTCTATAAGGGCAGCTGCGATATGTGCGTTGAATCCGTGTCGGATTCTACAAGGGCGGCCATACTGCGGGACACGGAAGCGAAGAAGCAAAGCTATGCTGGGTCTGGAGTGCGAGAATACTACATACTGGATCCGAGTAAGCATTACATGCACTGTTATCGACTCAATGCGGCTGGGGACTACGAGGAGATAGAGGCGGATGATGAGGGAGTGATTCGGTCAGAGGTGTTACCAGGGTTCCAGTTTCGGTGGGATGATTTGATACGGAAGCCGGCTATCAGGGAACTGGTTCTGGATGAGGTGTATGGGGGGTATATACTGCCGGAATATCAGGCTGAAGTGGAAGCTCGGCAGTGGGCGGAAGAACAGGCTGTTATTGAAGCTGCTGCTCGGCAGTGGGCGGAGGAACAGGCTGCTGTTGAAGCTGATGCTCGCAAGCGCGCGGAGGAACAGGCTGCTGTTGAAGCTGATGCTCGCAAGCGCGCGGAGGCACAGGCCGCTGTTGAAGCTGCTGCTCGCCAGCAGGAAGCTGATGCCCGACGAGAAGCCGAAGAACAGGCCGCTGTTGAAGCTGATGCCCGACGAGAAGCCGAAGAAGAGACGCGAGCCTTGCAAGCAGAATTGGCCCGCCTGCGCCAACACCTTTCCTGAACACAAATTACCGTCATATCATCAACCTATCATTAGTCATGATACATTACCATCCGATAGCTCGCTTGATCTATCTGCGGTACTTGCAGCTAGTTCGGTTGTGTGGTATACTCCAAATCAGTTTACAAAATGTGATCTGTCCCAACACGGAGATGCAATTATGACGAATCAAGATCAGATTCTCTCAGACAGTGCAACCATGGCGGACGACCCCTCGCATGTTGCAAGCGAGAGACGAGGACGTGTGTCCAGATTCGTGTTGTCAATTATAAATTATATAATGGGGGGGGGGGGGCAAGATGAAACCATGCCTCTCAGCCCAGACCCTCCTACCAGCTCTCAGCGTCCTCTGTGCCGCCATCACCTTAACCGCCTTGATGACCATCGCCGGCACACCCGTAGCCGCGCAGGACGCACCCGAGCCGGATGATCCGGAGTATTATGCGAGTGCCTGTAGCTTAAGCTCCACCGCGGTAGATGGGGTAGCCGCCCGAATCGGGCCTTGCAAAATACTCCTGGCCGCCAAGGAGACCCTACTAGGTACCGCCGACCCCAACACACTGAATTGGACTACAACGATTGCTATGGGGGCGGGGACGCCCAACTGGATTGGCCTCAACATCGCCAACAATATCTACGACTTATCCCTCTTCTATGGGCCAGGGGCGACCGGTTCTCTATCTGCACCCCTCAAGGGCCACATCCCTTCTATACTAGGCAACATCCCCAATCTGCGGCGGTTGCAACTCTATCAGAACGAACTCACAGGCACTATCCCTACTGAACTAGGCAACCTCTCCAATCTGATAGAGTTATACCTTTACGACAACCAACTGACAGGCCCTATCCCGCATCAACTGGGCAACCTCTCCAATCTGCAGAAGTTGCGGGTCGAACAGAACAAACTGACAGGCAACATCCCTGCTACACTCGGCACGGGTCCCATCTCCAACACTCTGGACCAGTTGAGGCTCAACGACAACCAACTGACAGGCCCTATCCCTCGTGAACTAGGCAACCTCTCCAGGCTGACGCACTTGTATCTCTTCAACAACGAACTGACAGGTCCCATCCCTCCTGAACTAGGCAACCTCTCCGCTCTGGATGAGATGCAACTCTACAACAACAAACTCACAGGCCCTATCCCTTCTACACTCGGCACGGGTCCCATCTCCAACACCCTGCGCTGGTTGCGCATCGAAGACAACAAACTGACAGGCCCCATCCCTCCTGAACTAGGCAACATCAGAAATCTGTGGAATCTAAGGGTCAACGGCAACCAACTGACGGGCCCTATCCCTACAGAACTGGGCAACCTCGCCGACACTCTGCAGTATTTGCCGCTCTACGACAACCAACTCACGGGTGCCATCCCAACTTACCTAAGCAACTTCTCCAATCTGGTGTGGTTGCGCCTCAACAACAACCAATTCACGGGCACCATCCCTACTAATCTACCCAACTCTCTGCGGCAGTTGCACCTCAACAACAACCAACTCACAGGCACCATCCCTACTAATCTACCCTCATCTCTGTGGCAGTTGCACCTCAACGACAACCAACTCACGGGCAACATCCCGACTCAACTGGGCAGCCTCGCCCAGCTGCGGCAGTTGCACCTCTACTCCAACACTCTGATGGGTCCCATCCCTACTGAACTGGGCAGCCTCTCCAATCTAACGCAGTTGAAGCTCAACAACAACCAACTCACAGGCACCATCCCGACTCAACTAGCCAACCTCTCCAATCTGGAGGAGTTGCACCTCAACGACAACCAACTCACGGGCAATATCCCTGCTAACCTACCCAACTCTCTGCAGCAGTTGCACCTCTACTCCAACACTCTGACAGGCAACATCCCTATTACTCTACCCGCCTCTCTGCAGCAGTTGTACCTCTACAACAACCAACTCACGGGCACCATCCCTGCTGCCCTGGGCAACCTCTCCCGTACTCTGCAGACATTGAACCTCTACTCCAACACCCTGACGGGTAGCATCCCGCAGACATTGGGCAACCTCTCCCGTGCTCTGCAGACATTGAACCTGGCCTACAATAGACTGACGGGCGAGATCCCACCGGAACTGAGTGTTCTCACCAATCTGCAGACATTGAACCTCTACTCCAACACCCTGACGGGCTCCATCCCACGTGCGCTGGTCAACATCACTGAAACGCTGCAGACATTGCAGCTTGGGGACAACCAACTCAGCGGCTGTATCCCACCTGCCTTGCGAGATATTGCTAACAATGACCTGTCGTCATCATCATTCAGCGGCTTCCCAGATTGCACTATGCCAGCGGGACGTGTGGTTGTGTGCATTGACACAGAAGCGATACCGGGTTCATACCTAGATGAATCTGTCAGCCTGCGTCGGGATTGCGAAAGGCTCTTGCAGGTGAAGCAAGGATTGGAAACTAGAGGGTTGAGCACTACTGCGTTGAACTGGGCACCGACGACTGCCATAACTACCTGGGTTGACATTGGTCTCAACGACAACGCTAGTCCCACGCAAGTGATAAGTGTAAGTCTAAGTTTTCCGAACAGTAACCTGATGGGCGAGATCCTGACTGAACTGGCCACCCTCTCCAGCACGCTGACCACCTTGAACCTAGGTCAGAACAGCTTGACTGGCTCCATCCCACAGTGGTTAGGGGACTTCACAAATCTGCAGACGTTGGCCCTCAACAACAACCAACTGAGGGGCGAGATCCCTGCTCAACTGGGCAACCTCTCCAGCACGCTGACTACCTTGAACCTAGGTCAGAACAGATTGACTGGCACCATCCCACAGTGGCTAGGGGAGTTCACAGATCTGCAGACGTTGGCCCTCAACAACAACCAACTGATGGGTACGATCCCTACTGAACTGGCCACCCTCTCCAACACGCTGACCACTTTGAACCTAGGTCAGAACAGCTTGACTGGCTCCATCCCACTGTGGCTAGGGGACTTCACAGATCTGCAGACGTTGGCCCTCAACAACAACCAACTGATGGGTACGATCCCTGCTCAACTGGGCAACCTCTCCAGCACGCTGACCACCTTGAACCTAAGTCAGAACGGCTTGACGGGTACGATCCCTACTGAACTGGCCACCCTCTCCAGCACGCTGACCACCTTGAACCTAGGTCAGAACAGCTTGACTGGTTCCATCCCACAGTGGCTAGGGGAGTTCACCAATCTGCAGACGTTGGCCCTCAACAACAACCAACTGACGGGTACGATCCCTGCTCAACTGGGCAACCTCTCCACCACGCTGACTACCTTGAACCTAGGTCAGAACGGCTTGTCTTCTGGCTCCATCCCACTGTGGCTAGGGGACTTCACAAATCTGCAGACGTTGTCCCTCAACAACAACCAACTAACGGGTACGGTCCCTGCTGAACTGGACACCCTCTCCAACACGCTGACCACTTTGAATCTAGGTCAGAACAGATTGACTGGTTCCATTCCATCGTGGCTAGGGGAATTCACAAATCTGCAGACGTTGGCCCTCAACAACAACATCCTGACGGGTACGATCCCTGCTCAACTGGGCAATCTCTCCAACACGCTGACCACTTTGAACCTAAGTCAGAACGGCTTGACTGGCTCCATCCCACCGTGGCTAGGGACCTTCACAAATCTGCAGACATTGCGTCTCAACACCAACCGTCTGACGGGATCCATCCCTCCCCAGTTGTACGATCTCTCCGTTCTCCCCCATCTGCGGACGTTGAACCTTGCTGGCAATAGACTAACAGGCTGTATCCCCTATAACTTGCGAGGTCGCCTGACAACAGATTTACTCTGCTCACCGCCATCTTCGGGCGGTGGTGGTGGCGGCGGCGGCGGTGGCGGCTCAACACAGAGACCACGATGTACCAATGGCACTGTCGTAGCCAACCCCTCTGCCAATGCCGACCTGGTCAGAGACTGCGTCCTGCTCCTGACCAACAAAGAAACCCTGGAGGGACGCATCAGTGCCTCCATGCGCTTGAACTGGAGTGAGAACAGCAGCATTGACACATGGGAGGGGGTAACCAGTAGCGGGGCCCCGCAGCGGGTGGTCAGGCTGGAGCTCAATAGCAGTGACAAGACATTGGCAGGCAGCATCCCGTCTACCTTGAGCCGGCTCACGGGTCTGCAGACCTTAGATCTCTCCAACAACGAATTCTCTGGGCGTATCCCGGTTGGCCTGCGCGCGCTCACCAGCCTGCAGGTCTTGGACTTCTCCAACAACCGCCTGTCGAGCAGCATGCCGACTGACCTGGGCAGTATTGCCAGCTTGCAGACCTTGCACCTGGCCAACAACAGTCTGACGGGCAGCATCCCGACGACCCTGGTGGATCTCTCCAATCTTACGTCGTTGTCCTTGGCCGGCAACCGCTTGAGCGGCTGTATTCCCAACGCCTTGACACGCGTTGCCCAGAACGACCTGTCGGATATCGAGTTGTCTTTCTGCGACCCAGTCACACCGACACCTACGCCCACAGCCACACCGCTTGCCCCTGTTGGCCAGGATCTCTTCCTGCCCCTCGTGAGGAAGTGACGGAAGAAGGCACACCCTACCGGGACAGAAGAGGAGAGAGGTTCTCTCTCCTCTTGAGCTACTTGCGGCAACTGGCTACAAGAATGGGCCCGACCCCGCCCCTGGGATCAGGTTCAGCCATACGCCACAGACTATTGCCCTTACCCCTTTGGACACCTCCAAGGCAAACCCTTCCGACGCATCTGCCATTCACCAAGCAGAGGCCTAACAGCAGCAGGCTGCATTTTTGAACAAGTAGTCATAACGTGCTATGATCGGCTGGGCAGCGGTTTCACTCCTCTCATAGCCCTGTTGGTCGGCTCATTTTCTGCAGGAAAGGATTTGCTGGCACTTCTGTTACGAACGATGAACACACAAGCACCTCTATGGCCTATCGCCATTGCTCGCTCGATCATCGGTGTTCTCTGGCTCTTTTCCCTGCGCTGGAAGCTGCCGCCGGATTTCATGCCGACCACAGGCCGCGGCCTAATGGACTGGCTACAACTGGAAGTAGCCCACGCGGCCTTTCCACTCTATGGCCGCTTGGTTGAGCAGATGGTGCTGCCGAATTTCACACTCTTTGCCTGGCTGATCTTCTTGGCCGAATTGGCCGTCGGCCTCAGTCTCTTGACCGGCACATTCACCCGCCTCGGCGCGCTGCTCGGCTTGGGGATGGCCCTCAACCTAGGCATCGGCCTGCTGGAAGTGCCCGGTGAATGGCCCTGGAGTTACGCCATGCTCGCCCTGTGGCATGGGCTGTTCTGGGTAACAGACGCCGGCCAGGTCTGGGGTGTGGATGGAAAAATACGAACTGCAGTGGAGAAAAATTTGTGAAGAGCAGCTGCAGTTCTTCTTTCTCCACGAGACACTGGTTTTCGCCATGACCATCCTTTTGGCTCTTTTCACGGGTACGGTCCTTGGCTATCTTTTGGAACGAGGCGATTTCTGCTTCCACAGCACCCTACGGGGTCTCGTAGAGCATCGCACGGACCTGGCCCTGTTCCGCGCCTATCTCTTGGCCATGATCATCGCCATTCCCTTGGTGCAGGGGATGATCGCCCTCGGATGGATTGGAGCATGGGTCGCGCCCTGGGCCTGGCAGGCCAATCTCTTCGGTGGGCTGCTCTTCGGGGCCGGCATGATCGTTGCTGCCACCTGTGTGACAGGCCTGTTCTACAAGCTGGGCCACGGCATGCTGGGCACCCTGGTCGGGCTGGGCACATGGGCTATCGGTGATCTGATTACCTGGCGCGGGCCCCTCACCCCTCTGCGGAACGCGCTCCATGGCAGCCCGGTAATGGTGGACGGACAACCCGCAACTGTCCTGAACGTACTCGGCATGCCTTTGGGCCTGGGGCTGGTGGGCCTGCTGCTCACCTGCGCCGCTGTCTATCTTTGGCGCAGTCCCCACACGCCTAGGGGCAACTACTGGTCATGGCTGCCCCTAGGCGCATCTGTGGGGATCTTTACCAGTCTAGCTTGGCTGCTGGCCCGTGCAGGTGGCTCAAATTATCCCTTCGGCACCTCCCAAGTTCCCACCAATCTATACGAAGTGGCTGTGCGTGGGGAGAACGCTAGTGGAAATCTATGGATTCCCATAGCCCTACTTGCCCTAGTGCTAGGTGCATTCATCGCGGCCCGGCAGGCCGGCACATTCTGGGCCCGGGGCGAATCAAATGTTCGTTACATGCAACTGGCGGCCGGGGGCCTGCTTATGGGCATTGGCGCGGCCATCTCCTCTGGCTGCAATCTCGGCCATTCCCTGGTCGGCGTGCCCCTGTTGAGCCTCGGCAGCATAACAACCACACTCGCTATGCTCCTAGGCGTCTATCTGACCGAGCGGGCCATTCGTCTGTTGCCCATGGCGAGAAACACGAACCCCAGTGCTGCGTAACTGCTCTTCATTGCGGTTTCTGCGCCCATTTCATGAGGTAGAAATATGAATCACGAGAACAAACTACGCAAAGTCGTTTCCCTCCTACGCATAACCATCGGGCTGATTTTGGTCGTCACTTGGTATGACAACCTACAAAAGGGCGTGTACACAGCCGATGGTATTATCGGTCTCTTCAATGGGATTTTCAACGATACGGGAGGGGGGCCAGCCTTCTACCAGGCCCTGATCAACAGCACGATTTTACAGATCCCCGGCCCCTTCGGGCTGTTCCAAATGGTGGCGGAGCTTCTCATGGGCCTGGCATTGCTGTTCGGTGTCCTTACACCCCTGGCCGCGGCCGGCGCGACGCTTTTCTTTTTTAATCTATTTCTGGCATACTTCGGCGGTCATGAGTGGATCTGGACCTACGTTCTGTTGACTGTTTCCGCGCTGGTGACAGCTCTGACCCAGGCTGGACGTGCCTGGGGCGTTGATCAGATGCTCCTGAAGCGGTTCGGAGAGCCACCGACCGGCCTCCTCTGGTGAAATGACAAGAGAACACCAGGGTACCGCCACTGGTCACGAGCCACAGGTGTTTACCATGCCGATTCTGGAATCCATCTATCTGTTTACAACCGCCTTCCTCGCGGTCTATGGCGTGCAGGCATTTTTCTTGACCCTCGTTGCCCGCCGTGTCCTGCCTACGTCCGCCACCCCCCCAATAGCGTGGGAGCACGACACGGGGCTGCCCTCTGTAACGGTTCAACTGCCCATCTACAATGAGCGTCATGTGGTGCGCCGGCTGATCGATGCGGTCGCGGCCTTTGATTGGCCGGCAGAGCAGCTACAGATTCAGGTTCTGGACGATTCGACCGATGACACCAGCCAGATTATCGCCCGCCACATCGCCGGCCACCCACAACAGGAGCTGATCACCCACTATCGTCGTGTACATCGCACGGATTACAAAGCCGGGGCCCTGCGGGAAGGGCTCGCCACTGCCAAGGGCGAGTTCATCGCTATTTTTGACGCCGACTTCGTGCCGCCAGCCGACTTTCTCCAGCGTACCATCCCCAATTTCACCGACCCCACGGTCGGCTGTGTGCAGGCGCGCTGGGGCCATCTGAACGCCAACTCTTCCCGCCTGACACAAGCCCAATCCCTAGGCATCAATGGCCATTTTGTAGTCGAGCAAACGGCCCGCGACAAGTTGAGGGCTCTACTCAACTTCAACGGCACGGCCGGCCTGTGGCGACGCACCTGTATGGACCAGGCCGGCGGTTGGCAAGGGGATACCCTCACGGAGGACCTGGACCTGAGCTATCGGGCCCAATTACAGGGCTGGCGGATCGTCTATCGGCCGGATATCATCGTTCCTGCCGAAATTCCCATATCCGTCGATGCGTTCAAGCGGCAGCAATTCCGCTGGGCAAAGGGCAGTATCCAGACAGCCATGAAACTGCTCCGTACTGTCTTCACGTCCTCTCATCCTCTGTGGCGTAAGCTGCTCGGCGCAATCCATTTGACCAGCTACAGTGTCCACCCGTTGATGATCCTCAATCTGTTCTTCCTGCTGCCGATGATGTCCTCGTTAAGCACGGTCCTCAAAGTTGCTTCCCTGTTTTCGCTCACAGCCATCGGTCCGCCCCTGATGTATTGGACAGCCATGCAGGCCCAGGGCAACGAAATCGGCCTGTCAACGCAGCGGCATTCGTCGCTAAATAGGCCATCTGGCCAAACCAAAGGAACGGTCAGGCAGCGCATGCGCCAGCTCACAGTTCTGCTGGCCCTAGGGACTGGCCTGTCCGTCAACAACAGCCGGGCCGTCTTTGAGGCTCTTCTGGGCATCCGCAGCGCATTCAAACGCACGCCCAAATTCGCCATCACGCACACCGCCAAAGACTGGCACACCAGTACCTATGTCCTGCCGAGCGACCCCACCGTCTGGGCAGAAGCTGCCCTAGCCCTATACGCAGTCTCCCTGCTGTTGTACAGTCTCCTGCATGGGATCTGGTGGCTGCTGCCCTGGCTCTCCCTCTACGCCGGCGGATACACCTATATCGCCTATCTTTCCATGCGCCAAGCATGGGAGAAACGCAGCACACTACGCACTACAGTGGCGAACCCCAGTGAAGAGCACGGATAGTATGACGCAACGGGCTCTTCTGGTAATGGCAAAACAGCCGGCCCCAGGCCGTACAAAAACAAGGCTCTGCCCACCGCTGACGAACGAAGCGGCCGCAGACCTCTACTCCTGCTTCCTGCAGGATGTGTTGACAACTGTGCGCGCCCTAGCCGCCCAAACCGACTCTCTCACGCCGATGATCGCCTATACACCGGCCAGTGCCCAAGATTTCTTCCAGCAACTGGCCCCAGATTTCCACCTGCTCCCCCAACGCGGTGAACGCCTAGGCGACCGCCTGCAGAATGTGCTGGCCGCTGCCTTGGAAGGCCAGCACTTTGCCTGTTCAACACAAAGGCCCGCTCAGGCCATCGCCATCAGTAGCGATAGCCCCACGCTGCCGGCCGGCCTGCTGTATGCCGCCTTTCAATCCCTAGACGAGCCCCAGGTGGATGCAGTCTTTGGCCCCTGCGAAGATGGCGGCTACTATCTGGTCGGTGTCAAAGAACCGCCGGGACGGCTGACGACTGGGGTACAGATGTCTACGCCCTCGGTGTTACGGGATACATTGGCCATTGCGGCCGAGGAGGGGGTGCGGGTCAAGCTGCTGGCCGCATGGTACGATGTGGACAGTGCAGACGACCTGAATCGTCTGCGGCTGGAACTGGCAACATATCCGGCCCGGGCCCCCCACTCCAGCCATTTTCTGAATCAAACTGTAGCGTACCCTTGACATTCCTGAAGCCCATTGAGCGATACAGATATGCGCGTTGATGTTATTGTTCCGGCTCTGAATGAGGCCGGCAACATTTTCCAATTGGTGCAAGAGGCCGCAGCCCAGCCTGTGGAACGGGTGATCGTGGTGGACAACGGCTCCACGGACGAGACCGACTCCCTAGCAGCTAGGGCCGGCGCGCATGTGGTTGTTGAGGCTCGACAGGGCTACGGCTATGCTTGCGCGGCCGGTGTGGCCGCGGCCGGCGCGGATATTCTCGTATTTCTCGATGGCGATTTCAGCTCTCTGCCGGCCGAAATGCCCCGTCTGCTCACACCCATTCGACAGGGCCAGGCAGATCTGGTCCTCGGTTCTCGGGTGCTGGGGGAGATTCTGCCCGGGGCCATGCCAAGCCACCAACGTTTCGGCAACTGGCTCACGGCCGGGCTGATGCGCCACCTGTATACGCTGTCCGTCACTGACTTAGGACCATACCGAGCCATCCGGCGGGACTTGCTCCTAAGGCTGGACATGCAGGAGATGACCTTCGGCTGGCCCACGGAGATGATGGTCAAATGCGCGCGCCTGCATGTACCGATTCTGGAGGTGCCGGTCAGCTTTACACCCCGACGGGCCGGCCAGTCCAAAGTCAGCGGTACGCTACGCGGCTCCCTCCTGGCCGCCTACCATATTCTGCGGGTGACACTGCGCTATGCTTTCATAGCCCCGTCACTTCCTCACAAGAACTAGCCACCATCATGCGCCGCACTACATTGTAGACAATGTGGCAGCATGGGCCCGCCTACGACCAAACAAATACATTCACAGAAACTGAACAATTTTTGCCATTGCAGTTGTCACTTCCGCACGAACGGCAGGAAGATTTGCACGCCGGCAAATGCAGTTGGGGGGGCTGTCGGCGTGGCTGTCGGTGTCACCGGATCGCAGAACGGCAATCCGAGACGGGACAGGTCATGGTTGGCAACACTCATCAAAGCGTTCGGTATACATCCACTCAATTGGTTGCCAGCAAGGGACAATACCCTGAGATTGGAGAGGTTGGCCAAATCAGTAGGAATGCGGCCCGTCAGGCGATTGTTGGAGAAGTCCAATACATTCAGCTCAGCGAGCTGACGCAACCCTATCGGGATGAAGCTCGTCAGGCGGTTGTTAGAAAAATCCAAGGTTTGCAGCTCTGTGAGCCGATACAAGTTGGCCGGGATTCTACCCTGCAAGGTTTTCCTACTACTATCTAGCTCCACTTTTACCACACGACGCGGGCTATCGCTGCCAATGGTTATCCCCTCCCAAGTGTCAATGCTACGGGCCTCGCTCCAATTCAGCCTCATCGCGACACTAACCTGACCCTCAAGGGTACCCTTAATGCCTAGAAGCAGTACGCACTCTGCGACTAACTCCGCGTTTGTCCCGGGATCTGGGACAACAGTACCATTCGTACACCGTACCCGTGGCTGTGAGCTGCCGCCACCGCCACCACCACCGCCGCCGGTGGATGGTGCCGCGCTCTGAGGACTCGGGATGGTCTCTGTAGGCGTGGGCGTGAATGGTGCCGCGCCCTGAGGACGCGGGATGGTCTCTGTAGGCGTGGGCGTCGCCGTATGGGTAGGCGGCATGGGCGTCGCTGTATGGGTAGGCGTGGGCGTCGCCGTATGGGTAGGCGGCATGGGCGTCGCTGTATGGGTAGGCGTGGGCGTCGCTGTATGGGTAGGCGGCATGGGCGTCGCTGTATGGGTAGGCGTGGGCGTCGCTGTATGGGTAGGCGGCATGGGCGTCGCTGTATGGGTAGGCGTGGGCGTCGCCGTATGGGTAGGCGTGGGCGTCGCGTCGCAGTAGATAAGCGTGAGACTTGAGAAGTCTGTGTTTAGCCCTGTCCTTCGCAGAGTCTCTGGGATACATCCTGTCAGTTGATTATTGGCAATATACAACGTCGTCAGAGAGGTGAGACTGCCCAACTCCGTCGGGATCGTGTCCGTCAGTCTGTTATCATTGAGGTACAATGACGACAGGCTGCGGAGATTGCCCAACTCCGTCGGGATGCGGCCAGTAAGGGTGTTGCTGTAGAGGTTCAACTCCGTCAAACTGGCGAGATTGCCCAACTGCGTCGGGATGCGGCCAGTCAGTCGGTTACTGCTGAGGTTCAACGTCCACAGGCTGCTATGGAGACCGCCCAACTCCGTCGGGATGCTGCCCGTCAGGATGTTACTGCTGAGGTTCAACGTCTCCAGATTGCCGAGACTACCCAGCTGTGTCGGGATGCTGCCCGTCAGGATGTTACTGCTGAGGTTCAACTCCATCAAACTGGCGAGATCGCCCAACTGCGTCGGGATGCTGCCCGTCAGGATGTTACTGCTGAGGTTCAACGTCCGCAGGCTGCGGAGATCGCCCAACTGCGTCGGGATGCTGCCCATCAGGGTGTTGCTATAGAGGTTCAACGTCCGCAGGCTGCGGAGATCGCCCAACTGCGTCGGGATGCGGCCAGTCAGGGTGTTGCTGTAGAGGTTCAACGTTACCAGATTGCCGAGACTACCCAGCTGCATCGGGACCGGGCCTGTCAATCTGTTGTTGTCAAGGTATAATGACGACAGGCTGCGGAGACTGCCCAACTCCGTCGGGATGCTGCCAGTCAGTCGGTTACTGCTGAGGTTCAACGTTACTAGGCTGCTGTGGGTATTGCCCAACTGCGTCGGGATTCTGCCCGTCAGTCGGTTATCCTCAAGGCGCAGCTGCGCCAACGCGGCGATCCCGCCCAACTGTGTCGGGATGCTGCCCGTCAGTCGGTTGTTGTAGAGATACAACCTCTCCAGAGAGGAAAGACTACCCAATTCCGTTGGGATGCTACCCGTCAGCTTGTTATTGTGGAGATATAACCTCGTCAGAGCGGTGAGATCGCCCAACTGCGTCGGGATGCGGCCAGTCAGTTGGTTGTCGTAGAGGTACAACCAGTTCAGATCGGTGAGATTTCCCAACTCCCTCGGAATGCTGCCCGTCAGTTGGTTGTCGTAGAGGTACAACCAGCGCAGATCGGTGAGACTTCCCAACTCCCTCGGGATGCTGCCCGTCAGTCTGTTATTGTTGAGCTGCAACGTCTGCAGGCTTCTAAGATTTCCCAACGAGATAGGGATCGTGCCCGTCAGTCCGTTATTGTTGAGCTGCAACGTCTGCAGGCTTCTAAGATTTCCCAATGAGGTAGGGATGCTGCCCGTCAGTCTGTTATTGTTGAGCCGCAACGTCTGCAGGCTTCTAAGATTTCCCAACGAGGTAGGGATCGTGCCCGTCAGCCCGTTATTGTTGAGCTGCAACGTTCCCAGACCGGTGGCATTCCACGTAGGAATGCCACCCGTTAAGGCGTTGTCATTGAGAAGTACCGACGTCAAATTGGTGAGATTGCTCAACTCCGTCGGGATCGTGCCCGTCAGTTGGTTATGGTCGATGCGTATTGACCGCAGCTCGGTGAGATCGCCCAGCGCAGCAGGGAGGCTACCCTTCAAGCTATGTAGCTTTTCCTTTTCTCCTGTGAGGGCGTATCCTGGGACCCACAAATACTGCAGCTTGGCGAGATTGCCCAGCGCAGTAGGGAGACTCCCCTTCAACGTCCCGGTATAGAGTGTCATCCCCGGCGATAATGGGATATCAGAGAAATTCAGATGTGCCACACGACGCGGCGTAGAGAAACTGAGTACTATGCCATGCCAGCCCGTTATGGGCTGCGTCGCACCCCAATTCAGGGGGACAGTGGTCGGGCCCTCCAAGGTATCTTTGATGCTCAAAAGCACAACGCAATCCGCGACCAGTGCTGTGTTGTTTTGCGGCTCTGAAATCACAGTACCATTTGAACACACCGATTGTCGTGTCTGTTGCGGCTGTATTGCGAATATGGATGTAGCTATGAATAGCAGGCCTACTCCCAGTAAGACCGAGGCGAAGGTTAGTCGGTACGGGGATGTTCTACGTTTCTTACCTCCCGAACAAATGTTCTTTAGTAGAGGCTGAACTTCCAACAGGACGTGTGAATTCCAACTGTTTTCTGTCATAATGCTTTCCTACCAACGGGTTGCAAAAAAATCAACCCCATAAGGACTAGGTACCTAACCCATCGCCAGACTGTCAGCCGACTGTATAACGGGGCCGTCACAAATATTTAGAATAATATTCTAATTTAGGTTGTCCCAAATGACAAATCACGGTTTTCAGCCCCATCCGGCAAAGAGATGCCCAGTGCTCTCACCTGCGCGCGCCGGAAGAAACGCCGGTAGGCACGCATCTCCGCCAGCAGTTCGCCCAATTCTGCCTGAAGCAGATCCCGCTCTGCCCCCTCTCGTGCCAATCCATTACCCGCCTCAATGCGGACAACATCGCCATCCTCCCACTCCTCCAAGCGCACAAGCCCCTTTTGCTCCAGCCACAATAGACTATGACGGATGATCCCGACCGTCACGCCAACGCGCGCGGCCAGCCGCTCCATGGGCAACAGACCGTTCCGGCGCAGGCCATACTTCGCCATGCTCGCCACCTGTTGCAGCACACCATTGAGCTTGTCCTCGCCGGTGTCCCTGGCGACCAAATAGAGCGCAGACGGGGAGAGCGTTTCCAGCAGCCAGTGCAACACTTCTGGGGCCGGCGGGCTGCTCCACAACACGAGTGGACGGCCCTGGGGCGCAGCAGAGGCGTTCAAACGCGAATGAAAGGGGACATCGCCCAGGCGAGTTCCTTCAGCATACCAGAAAGCGGCGTCAAAGGCGGGCAGATCAGCCACGTTCACAGTGGCACTGCGCCAATCGTGTATCCCCCTATGGTCAGGCAGCGCAGTGATGTTGGGTGTTGATTTTTCAGCGGGCCGAGCCGCTTTGAACGTCAGCTGCGGGGTGCGTGCGCCGCGATATTCATTGATGCTGAGGGTATAGGCGATGTCGATTGCGCCCTCGGGTAGGGACACATCCGCGCCATTCCACCAGATCACTGGCTGTTTCGTCTCCTGGTCATCCTGCAACAGCAGCCGCCGGTGCTTCCCCTCCCGGCCTATCGCGCGGTCCTCAATGACTGTCAATTGGCAACTCATCCATGTAGGGGCTAGGTTGCCATTGCCGAATGGGGCGAGACGTTGGATCTGCTCCACCAAAGGCAGGCTCAACTCGACAAAGGGCAACTCCGCGTCAATACGCAGCCCCTCCGGCCCGGCGTCAATGCGGTGCTGGTCTATCTGCCGACTCAGCTCCCGGCGAAAGTGATCGATATGGGCTGGGTCCAACGACAGGCCTGCTGCCCCAGGATGGCCGCCGTGGTTGATCAACAGCCCGGCACAGCCAGCGATAGAAGCACCGATATCGACATTGGGCGTACTGCGCGCACTGCCCCGGGCTGGCTCCCCCGGCGGGTTCAGCAACAGAACGGCCGGCTTGTGATACGCCTCAACCAAGCGAGAGGCGACGATGCCAACGATCCCCGCATGCCAGTTGGGATTGGTCAGCACAATGGCATTGAAGTCGAGTAAATGGGGCTGCCGTTCTAGCATATCAAAGGCCATCTGCGTTATCTGGCTGGTGAGCAAGCGCCGTTCGTTGTTCAGCCTTTCCATCTGGGCTGCCAACTGCCCGGCCCGCAAGGGGTCGTCAGTGGTCAGCAGTTCAACAGCCACAGTCGCATCGTCCAGCCGGCCCAGGGCGTTCATGCGCGGGCCAAGCTGAAAGCCGATAGATTCCGTGTCTATGCTACCCGGGACTAAGCGGGCATTGTGCATAAGTGCTTTGAGGCCGATACGCTCTGTGCGCTGCAGCTTTTCTAGGCCCAATTGGAGCAGATAGCGGGCGTCATGTACCTGCTCGGCCACATCGGCAACAATGCCCAAAGCCACTAGATCGAGAAACTGAGCGGCTCCATCGTCCCCTGTCTGTCCGGCCAGTTCGTACACACGCTGCACCAGTTTGTAGGCAACGCCCACGCCGGGCAGGGTGCGTAGGGGATCATCCATGCACAGGAACTTGGGGTTGACGATGGCATCGGCTCGGCGCACGCTGTGGATGCCGACCCTGGTTGCCGCCTCTCCGCAGGGCGGCTCTGTGCCCAACAGAACGTCAGCAAATTCAGCCGGCAGATCATGATGATCGGTGACGATGACGGTCAGGCCAGCGTCTTTGGCCATGCCGATCCCTTCTGTTTCCGCGATACCTGTGTCACAGGTCAACAACAGGTGTGGCTGAAAGTCCGGGTCATGCAAGATCTCTTGCAGCTTCCAGGGGCGGATGCCATGCCCTTCACTGAAACGATTGGGCACATGAAAGCGAATATGGGCAGGCGTGGAAAGCTCCTGCAACGCGGCCACCAGCAGGGCTGTGCTGGTCTGCCCGTCTACATCAAAATCGCCCCAGACAAAGATATTTCTGCCCCGACGTATAGCATCGACCAACAGATGCGCGGCCCGCTCCAGCCCCACAAGAGCAGTCGGTGCTGCCGGGCTGTACGCGGTACAGTCGAGAAAGGGCAGGGCCTTTTCCGGGGTATCAATGCCCCGCTGGGCCAGCAGTTGCGCCACGAGAGGATGCCCGCCGACAGCAGCACGCAACACCGCAGAAGGTTCGACTTGGGGTGACAAAAGCCAGGGTTGGACAGACATAATTCAGAGCTGCCAGTTGTTTGACTGAATCGCACGGATGAGTTCTTTTTCAAGAGCAACAAATGCACTTAGCTGCCTCAACAATGAAAAATCCCGGATAAACTCTGGAACGCGTCGAGCATATCTTGCTACGGGATACATCCGCCGCCGACGTTTATTGAGGTCGCTGGCCTGTTTGAGTTTTTCGTGTAAGAAAGCCTTCGGGTCGGGTAGTTGTTCCAAGCGATTTACGGGAGGTAGGCCCAGTTGATTGGCATAGCGACTATTGCCTGCTGCAGATTTTATGGCGGTTTCATCAATGAGTAACCAGGCCTCCTGCATCCGAATGGGAATGACACAGACAACAGGGAATGAAAATTCTGGCAAGCCAGCTACTGCTTTATTGATTTCTTGTACACGTTTTTCTCGTGTTGCTGTTTCAGCATCGCGGTGGACAAAGAGAAGATCACAAGGGTAGGCATCAAGACTAAACCGAATCTTGTCAGATAATGTCGGTCTGTCCGGAAGTGACAACCGCCCTAGATCTGCCCACTCTGCCTGAATGGGACAACTGACTCCATTCTGCTTGAGCAACCAATGTAATATTGGAATCAGGGCCGCATCACTGCTCCCATCGGAAACGAGCGTATACCGGAGTTTATCCATGGCTATACAGGTCTACGATTTTTGCCTGCAGACTTAGTTGGCTGCCCTTCTCAGGCTTAGGGATTGGGTTTAGATAGGATAGCAAACGTCCCTTGATCACTGGCTTCTCTTCAGGAGATGCTTGGCTACGCCAGGTGTGCGGCAACCATCTGAAGCGTACTTGCTGAAAGCGTTGGCCTTTACAAATCGCCTCTTCCGTCTCGGCGATAAGCAGACTGTCATGCGGCACTAGATTGACGACGGTCGGCGAGTGTGTATTGACGATCACCTGCCGTAGCGGATTGTCCAGACTAACAGGGTTGGTCACATCAACCGCGATTGACTGCAACAACGCTAACATAGCGTCAATGCGCGCCGGATGAATGCCATTCTCCGGCTCCTCCAGACAGATGACCCCCTGGGAAGTAGGGTCGAGCTCCAAAATCGCCAGAGCTAGAAAACGTAAGGTACCATCTGATAAAGAACGCGCAGGATAAGTCGCCCTATTTTTGTCCTGCACTTGCAAGGTGAGCAACTGTCTCTTTTCATCTCTATCAATGCTGACCTCATACACATCATCAAGCAAATCTGCCAGTCTCACAGCAATCTGCTCATAGATCCAGGTGTCCTGCTCATCATCATTCTCAGAACACGCCAGAAAATAGAGGGTGGCCGGCAGATGGGAACCATCAGGGCTCATCCCCGACGGCGTGCTAAACTCATCCGGTCTGCGTAGCGATGATGGTTCTAACTGCAATAAGCGCCAGGACTGCATCTCCCGGCGCGCCAGAAGTGCTGTGGGGCTCTCCGTAGCATTGACGGTCGACAGCACAGTGCGTGGCAGGGTACTTGCCACGAAAGATTTGGGCCGTCCACTACTCCCACCGTCCTGATGCAAGCGGATCACATTTGAGCCCTCATGGATAGCAGTAGAGATGAATGGCGAATTCCGGCGTCCTTTCACAACGGAGTTCCTCCATTCTTTTGCACTATGAGGAAATCGAAGATGGCTCCAAGCAACGCCGATGTTGATCTGCTCCAGTTCCTCCTTGATAAGTTCAAAGGAGCCGACCGAGGGCAGTCGTACATCTGCCCGATAGGCTAGCTCCAATGTGTAGCGCAGAAAGGTAATGCTGGCCGCTGCTTTCTGCCCTAGATCATCCACACCCTCAGCCGGGATAATCATTTCCACCTGAAAAGAGATGCTCTCCGTATAGACATCGCCTATGCGGTGGAATAGATTGCGTACCGAGGCCCCCTTTTCGTCCTCCACCCGAATGGACCCGGCCGCCTCAATGAAGGTGTCACTGGCCAGCCTGCTCAGAAATTGGATCGCATCAAACAGATTGGATTTGCCCGTCCCATTCGCGCCAGCGATGCAGGTAAAAGGGCCAAAGCGCACATCCACATCTACAAGATTCTTAAAGCCTGCTACTTGAAGTCTCGTTAACATTCTATCTCCTATCACCAACGGACAGTATAAAGAACTCACGAGAGGCTCTATCCACGCCGGTTCACGCATATCGCGCTAGGACGCAGTGAATTTCATTCAAAATGCCAGCTCTTCTACTTCTTCCAAGCTGAAGTCCAGCGACCTTTCCCGGTCCACATCCAGGAATTCGACTTCGTCGGTCCCTTGCGGGAGAAGACTGGCCCCGACCCCCCGATTACAACGGGAGCGGTAGACGCAGTAGTTGCAGAAACGCCGGCGATTCTCCTGTGTATCCGGCACTTTGGGGAAGTCCGCCTGCCGCTCGCCGCTGAGAATTTTATCCAACAGACCCAGCAGACGGCTGCGGTTGGCCGCGTGTCGATCACTGCTATAGCCAAAGACGGTCGGCTCTGTCGGCGCAGCCGTGAACCAGTAGCGCATCTCCACCTGTTCCGGTGTCACAGGACCCCAAGGCAGGCCAGCACTCGCCTCAACCAATACAAACGGATAGACGACCGTCTGCAAGTGCTGCTGTAGAACCGCCCGGCTGCTAGGACGGCGGTTGGTCTTCCAGTCGAGGATCACCGCCCGCCGCTCTTCGCCACCAACAGCAATGAGATCATAGCGGGCTGTCAAGCGGTACTGCTCACTACCCTGCGCGAAGGGCACGCTCAGGACGCCTTCGACTTCTACAAATTCCGTGGGCAGATCGGCCGGTCGATGACGCTGATAACTCTCAAACCATTCATCCAGCGGATGATCCAGGCCATCGGTCAATACATCGGCCGGCAGGCCGACCTCCGTGCGCTCAATGAGCTGATGAAATTGCGCGCCCAGCTTCAGCATCTGTTCCTGCTCATCGTAGGGGCTAACCTCCACTGCTGGCCAGGATAGGCGTTCTACATAGGCCAGCCAAAAGCGACGGGGGCAGTTCTCAAAGGCTTGCAGGCTCGATTGACTGAAGGAGAATGTCGATGGCAGCTCCAGAGACATGGCGAAACGTTCTTCCTTTCCTGACTACAAGCAGTGAAGAGAGGAGTTTTCTCTCATATACTGCTATTGTAGCATACAAATTCAAGCGATTCCACTACTTGCAGGAAATGCTTTTTTGGCATATGATTTAGGCAGCTATGAGGCATGAGCAGCTCCACCAATCGGACAACCACTCACCACCCAAGGAACGCACGTTATGAGCAAACCCACACACGACCATACGGCCAAAATCCCGCCGGCCGGCGTGTCTCTGCCGATAGATGGTGGCCCGGTTGCCCGCCCAGACCCACACCTCATCAAGCAGCTACAGCAGGTGAGTACTGCCACCGCCAGTGCCATGATGCACCGCTTGGGCATCCGCCAGACGTTCATCCAGGGGCCACTGCCCCGCACACCCGGCCAGAAGATCGTGGGCCCAGCCGTGACCCTGGCCTTTATGCCCCAACGCGAGGACATTTTCTCCGGTACGGACCAGGAAGGCGCGGAGAAACGCAGTGCTCTGTGGGCCGTCTTTGAGACGGTCGAAAGCGGCGATGTGCTGGTGATTCAGGCTTTTGCCAACCGCTATACCGGCTGTGTCGGTGAGATGCTCACTACCTATTTTAAGGGCCAGGGCGGAGCCGGCCTGGTCGTTGATGGCTGCGTGCGGGACTGGCCCAACATTCAGAAGATCGGGGTACCCCTATGGAGCGTCGGCTTCACGCCCAACTACGCATCCCAAGCACAGCTATGCCCCTGGGGCTTGAACGTGCCGCTGAATGTCAGCAATGTGCTCGTCCTGCCCGGAGATGTGATTATCGCCGATGATGATGGCGCAGTGGTGGTCCCCCGCCAGATGATTCCTCTAGTCCTAGAGCATACCCTTGCCCACGAGGAATGGGAGGTCTTTAGCCGCATCAAACTGGAGGAAGGGGGGGCCCTGAGCAAATACTACCCGCTCAATGAAGAAGGTTGGGCAGAGTATGAGGTCTGGCGAACTACAGCGTAGCGAGGTGGAGCGTTGCTGCAAGTTGCTACTACTCTCTACAAAGGCTTTACAGTCATCAAGGAACAAGCACAGGAGAACGCATACATGTATCTCACTCGACATAATACTGCGGCCGGCCCGCGCTGGGCAGTGGACAATCAACTGCTGCCAGCCGGGGTGACGCTCAGTACATTGCTGGCCCTACCGGCCGGGGCCCTGCCCGCACTGCTGGCGGAGCTGGCTACAGATACAGAAGCCAGCGGGGAACTGCTGGCCCCGCTTGATGCATACCAAGAAGTCTGGGGCAGTGGCGTCACCTACCTACGCAGCCGGGACGCTCGCAAAGCCGAATCCGAGTCCGCGGCTGACGTCTACCAAAAGGTCTATGATGCCGCCCGCCCGGAGATCTTCTTCAAGCAGGTAGGCTGGCGCACAGTCGGCCATGGCCAGCCCGTTCGTATACGCGCCGACACCACCTGGAACGTCCCCGAGCCAGAACTGTGCCTCGTCATCAATGCTGCCTGTGACATCGTCGGCTATAGCGTAGGCAATGATATGTCCAGCCGGGACATTGAAGGCGAAAATCCGCTCTATCTGCCCCAGGCCAAAACCTATGATGGTTCGGCCGCGGTCGGACCCGGCATTCGTCTGGCGAACGCCAACAGCCTGACCGATCTAGCCATCAGCTTGCAGGTCGAACGGGCCCGCGCAGTAGTCTGCAGCGGCCAAACTGCCACCAGCCAGATGAAACGCAATTTCCCGGAACTGGCCGCCTACCTAATGCGAGAGTTGGCCTTTCCCTACGGCGCGCTTCTGATGACCGGCACGGGAATCGTCCCGCCGGACGAGTTCACCCTGCAGCGAGGCGATGTCGTAAAGATAACCATCAATGAGATGACCCTGGAAAACCCAGTGGCGTAAGAGGTGGTTCGCACACCATAGAGAAATACTAGCGATGAAAAGACGTAAAGGAAAGAATTAACAACATGAGGTCAATATTTATATACTTACATCAAATAGTATATTTTGTAAAACAAAGAAAACATTTCGCAAGGTTCCATGTATTCCTCCTTTACGCAGCCATCCTCACACTCTCCCTTCTCCTCTTATCGCAGCAAACAGGAACCGAGGGGGAGGAGAACGGTAATGATCCATCGCTTGTCAACCAAGACGGCCAGGCCCCCCTTGACAAGGGGGAGGAGAACGGTAATGATCCATCGCTTGTCAACCAAGACGGCCAGGCCCCCCTTGACAAAGGGGAGGAGAACGGTAATGATCCATCGCTTGTCAACCAAGATGGCCAGGGCCCCCTTGACAAGGGGGAGGAGAACGGTAATGATCCATCGCTTGTCAACCAAGACGGCCAGGCCCCCCTTGACAGTAGTGCGCTTCCCCTTAAATCTCACTTGTATGCGCTTCAACAACATCTCGTTAGTCTTGAAAAATCCCTGTCTTGGGGCGGGGCCATCGAGCCACTCGGAGATACAAATACTCTGCTAGTGGTGATGCCTAGAGGACGAATTGCTCTGGTTCATCCTGATGGTGAGACCGTCTATATGAAGGAAACGGTACCCATGAACCAAGATGCACTAAGATCCACCTCTCCCGCCTCTTTTAGTTTTAGACATTTTCGAGTTGCTGATATTCTACTTCACGAACAATCCTCAGACAAATTTACCTTATTTGTTTCACATCATTATTTCGCGGAAGATTGTTTAGAGTTTCGCATCTCTTCTACATTGTTGCATTTGGATTCTGAGCTAGCGATGACTTTCAGCCCTTGGAAGACGGTATTCATCGCCAATCCATGCCTCACCGTCCCTGCCTCTGACTGGCATATGAGCGGTGGGGGGATGTTGATGGATGGTGCTGAACATCTCCTCATTGTCACTAGTGATCACGGAGTGGAGACGATTACATTCGATCAGCCTGATACCCACTTCACCAAGCTAGTTCGCATCCATGTAACAACCGGCACAGCCGAAATCCTAGCCAGCGGCCTACGCAATCCACAGGGGTTCGCACGCGATGCAGATGGCACCCTCTGGGCAACCGACCATGGACCACATGGCGGCGATGAACTCAACATTTTGAGACCAAGTTTGAACTATGGATGGCCCTACGTTACCCATGGCCTTCAATATGGTAGCTACATATGGCCCTATAACAAGGTGCAGGGACGGCATGATGGTTTTGAAATGCCCGTGTTCTCTTGGACACCAGCAATCGCTCCAACCAGCCTTATCGTCAGCGACAGTCCACTGTTCCCCTTATGGAAAAACGACCTACTGATTGCTTCCTTGAGAGCCCAATCTCTATTTCGCGTTCGTCTTCACGAAAAACGTGTTGTGTACGTGGAACAGATCCACATAGGTAGGCGTATCCGGGACATCACCCAGATGCCCGACGGCCGCATTGCTCTGTTGATTGATGCTCCAGAGATACTATTTCTGAAGCCTTTCCCGGGATACTGTATCAAGAACCATATCTATACAGATTCCTATGATGATTGTATTGATATTCTCAACATCCTTGATGGAGCCGGCGAGCCCGTAATCCGCTCCAACTATGATGTATATATCAACGAAACCCGCTTGATATACTTCCATCGCTCGTGTAGCCTGACAGATTTTAAGCATAGATTCTTTTTACACATCACTCCCGTACACCTGCATGACCTCCCCGAAGACCGTAAGCAACACGGTTTTGACAACCTTGACTTTAGCTTCAACGATAACTTCAGCGATCATAGCTTTACGCTTGTGAATAACGATACATGTATTGTGGTGCGGCATCTTCCACAGTATGACATCAAACAGATCAGGACCGGCCAGTTCACATCTGAAACAGGCCCCATCTGGGAAGGCGAGGTTACATGTATTAAGAACCATATCTATACAGACTATACAGATTCCTATGATGATTGTATTGATATTCTCAACATCCTTGATGGAGCCGGCGAGCCCGTAATCCGCTCCAACTATGATGTATATATCAACGAAACCCGCTTGATATACTTCCATCGCTCGTGTAGCCAGAAAGATACTGAGCATAAATTCTTTATACACATCACTCCCGTACACCTGCATGACCTCCCCGAAGACCGTAAGCAATACGGTTTTGACAACATTAACTTTAGCTTCAACGATAACTTCAGCGATAACAGCTTTACGCTTGTGAATAACGATACATGTATTGTGGTGCGTTATCTTCCACAGTATGACATCAAACAGATCAAGACCGGCCAGTTCACACGTGAAACGGGGCCCATCTGGGAAGGCGAGGTTACATTCGGCCTGACGAACGACGCACCCACGCCCAGAAGAGACGATACGCCTTTGAGGCAGGACGACAATCTACAAAGCGAACGTTCCGGCCCAGAACTCTTTGCAGCACAATGTGCAAGTTGTCACAATTTGTCCGAGCAGCACAGCATTGGACCGCATCTGGCCGCTGTCATCGGACGACGTTCCGGTCGTGTCCCCGGCTACAACACCTCGGCCGCCCTGACCTCCCTCAACATTGTCTGGACACGGAAGAACCTCGCCGAATTCATCCTCAATCCCTCTCAATTTGCCCCAGGCACCTCCATGTCTGCTGTAGGGACTACCCCTGCCGAAGCGCAAAGCATCGCCGATTTTCTGGCATCAACCAGATGACCAGCAACGACAGATGTTCATGATCTAGGAATTTCAAATGACACGTCCCAATATTCTTCTCTTCCTCAGCGATGACCACGGCCAGTGGGCAAGTAGCTGCTATGGAAACAGTGAGGTGCAGACACCACACCTGGACCGCTTGGCGACCGAAGGAGTCCGTTTCGCCAATGCCTTCACACCCTGCCCGGTCTGCTCACCGGCCCGGGCCTGCCTGATGACAGGACGCACACCCTCTCAGGTAGGTATCCACGATTGGCTGCAGGAGGCCGAGCCGGTCATCGGCGATTTCGACTGGCTGGCAGGGGAGGTGACCCTGCCGCAGCTGCTGTCCGACGCTGGCTACCGCTGCGGCCTGGCCGGTAAGTGGCATCTGGGCCGCTCACACCGTACACCGACAGCCTTTAACTGGTGCTTCGGTCTGCCGCGCTGGCAAGGGATCCATAACGGCCCCTACACCTATCATCTCAATGGCGAACCCTTGGAATTGGTGGGCAACAAGAGCACGCTCATCACCGATTATGCCCTGGAATTTCTGGACGATACCCCTTCCGACCAGCCGTTTTTCCTCAATGTGGGGTACATCGCCACCCATTCACCCTACCAAGCAGAAACCCACGACCCAACCCTGACTTCCCTCTTTGCCCATACCACATTCCGAGACATCCCCCCCTATCATCCCCATCCCTGGCAGCACAATGAGGGCCTAGCCGGCGGCTTTCAACCGACCAACCAGCAGATTCGCAGCCGCTATATGGGCTACTATGCCGCAGTCACAGAGATCGACCAACAAGTGGCACGCCTGTTGGCAAGGCTGGAAGAGTCCGGCCGCCTAGACAATACCATTGTCATCTATACATCGGATCACGGCTGCTCCTTGGGGCAAAATGGCTTCTGGGGCAAAGGCAACAGCACCCGTCCCCTGAATATGGCCGAGATTTCCATGCGGGTACCGCTCATGATCCGCGCCCCAGGTCGAGTGGCAGCCGGCCAGGTGTCCGAACGCTGCGTGGATCATTACGATACATTCCAGTCTATCTGTGATTGGGCGGGCCTACAGTTGGATGAGAGCCGTACCTACGCCGGCAGCACTTACGCGCCTCTGCTACAGGGCAGTGGACACAATGAATGGGATGATACCCGCTATGGCGAGTACGGGGACCTACGCATGATACGCACATCAACCCACAAATTCGTCAAACGCTACCCAAACGGACCCCATGACCTGTTCGACCTGGAAGCCGACCCAAGCGAAACCCTCAACCGCGCGGGCTGGGATGAATTCACGGCTGTGCAGCATGAGTTGGAACAGCAGTTAGAGGAATGGTACAGCCGCCATGAGGATTCTGCCTATTGTGGCCTACAGGTGAAATTTCAACGTACCCACAATCGCAACGAGGCCTGGAGAGACGGCAAACGAGAGCAACGGGGCTTGCAAGTGTACGAACCGCAATGGACTGCATCCAATGGCTAGGGGCCAGCAACAGAGAGGGACGAGAACACCGCTGGTATTTACCCATCAGACCATGGCCAGCAGGCAGGCATAGTTCTGGGCAGAAGTCGGTGCTTCGTTCTCTTCTTCCAACAGAAGCAGACAGGCCGCGCGGGAGAAACCCGCATCTCGTAGCAGTTCTAGATGGCGAGTGACGGGAAAACGCCCCGCTTCAAATGGATGATGGGTCCCCTCCGGTTTGACGAAATCGCCATTGAGCAACAGGCCGCCGCTTGGCAGCACCTGCGCGCAGGCCCGGTAGACATGGGCTGTCTGCGCCTGGCCGCCCAGATCGTGCAGTGCCCAAGTCGAGACAACTGCCCCGGCCGGGCGCGATAAGTGCGTGCCCCATTCTTCCTGCAACAGATCAGCTTGTTGTAGATGTACGCGGTCAGCAAAGTATGTGAGACGGGCTGCGGCCTGGGCAAGCATGGGCTGGGAAAAGTCGATGCCTTCATAGGAAATCTCTGGTAGATGCGTCAGCAGAAATTCGGCCAGATAACCGGGGCCAGTCCCCAATTCCACGATATGAGCGGCTGTAAGGTCTGCGTTTTGGAGCTGCTGCAGAATCGTCTCAAACAGACGCAGCCGCTCTGCTGTAGGTGTGAACCGCCGCGCCCAATCTTCAGCGTAAGCAGTGTCGTGGAACTGATGAATCGCACCAACGATTTTACGCATATGTCTCTTTCCTGTGATTGCTGTCTGAATCAGGATTCTCTGGCTTCAAGGATGAAACCCAGCACCAATAGCCGGCTATTTCCGGCCCTGATCTTGGCAATATAGCAGCCATAACGAAGAGCCGGGTTGTAGCCCGGCTCCTCGACTGCCATATTGGAGGTATTCTCTATATAAGCTGAAAGACAAGCGCGGCCTCGTGCCATTTGCCCGCTTTAGCGGCCACTCTCTAGGCTTTCGCTCAGCACTTCGCCACTGCTGGCATCAATGATGACCGTCGCTCTCTTGCCCTCGCCTTCCAATGTGACGATCCAGACAAGATTTCCATCGCGGAGACCATTGCGGACAGAGGTACGCCTGACGTCCTGTATTTCGTCGGCTACGGCCTCTTTAGCGATTTCCCCGGCCTCCCCAACAGTCACCCCCACCCGTGAGTTGGGGGCGGGATCAGGGCGGCTGGTCAGTTCCACGGCGAATGTGCGGTTTCTACCGTTGCGCCAAACACCGATTTCCACTGTATCGCCGGGTGATTTCTCCGCAATCAAGTAACTGATCAGGTCCTCGTAGTTACGGACTTCTAGCCCATCAATGCTGACGATAATATCGTCAGCGCGCAGGTTGGCCTGCGCGGCCGGGCCGCCACGTAACACCTGAGACACATACACGCCGCGAATATGCGAATCAAGCCTTTGCTGCTCGGCCAATGGCCCTGTAATCGACCCTCCCTGGATGCCTAGGAACGGATAATTGTAGACCCCATCGCTGATCAAGGCCGGTATGACCCGATTGGCCACAGATATGGGAATCGCGAAACCGACCCCGGAGTTGATACGGTCTGAGGAGCGGATGGCGAAGTTGATGCCGACGACCTTGCCGTTCAAATTCAGAAGCGGGCCGCCGGAATTACCAGGGTTCATAGCCGCATCGGTCTGAATCACTTCCGGTAGAGAGTAGCGAGAGCCGACCGCAACGCCGCGGCCCAAGGCACTGACAATGCCCAACGACATGGAGTTGTCCAGCCCAAAGGGGCTACCTAGAACGAGCGTATAATGGCCGACCCGCAGCGATGTTGTCGCCCGCTCCAGAGGACGCAGAATCATGCCTTGGGGGATATCCAGCACCCGGATGACAGCCAAATCAGAGTGGGAATCCCGCGCCACCAGTTCGGCCTTTGCCCACATGCCATTGGCAAAATTGACGGTAATATCCTGCGCGCCTTCAACCACATGGTTGTTTGTGACGATATGCCCCTCTTCATCCCAGACCCAGCCGGTCCCTGTCCCTCCTTCACGATAGGGAGAGGACTGGAACCAAGTGTTACGACTCTGCTGCCTCACATCAATGTTTACCACAGATTGGACCGCCACTTCATAGATCCCGGAAAGCAGCTCCTGGGTGGGCAGACCCGAATTCTGGGGCAGAGTGGCAAGCGGGGCGGCCCGCTCCTGTAATAAAGGCGTAGCAGCATCAACCGTCGCCGGCACGATCTGTATCCGTAGCCGGCTGAATCCAAAGAGAATCACGAGGACCAGAAGACCGACCACTATCAAAAACGTTCGTAGGCTAATTGTGCGTGATTGCATTTGTATCCCTTCTTTCATAAAAAATCAAAGAGTGTACCTCGACTCTTGAGATACATTACGGGCCAAAGAATACCAGAATTTCTGTCCGCTGTCCTTATGGAAGGCCTATAAAAAGTTTAACGAAATGTTATGGCTTGTAGCTGCAGGGTGTTACTGGTCACTGGTGTTCGGCAGCGAGAGTACGAACAGGGCCCCGGGCCCATCCGTATCGTTCTGGACGGTCAATGTGCCGCCGTGGGCTTCTGCCAGCCGGCGGGAGAGGGCCAATCCGATGCCCATGCCTTCCCGTACCCGCTCCTGATGTGGGGAGCGATAGAGAAAATCAAAGATGCGTTCGTGTTCGGACGGGTCAATGCCAGGGCCGGAATCCCCAACCAATACCTGCACGCTATTGGCCTCCGCCCTGACCATAACCCCTATCTCCCCAGCATTTGGCGTATATTTGATTGCGTTGTCCAAGAGATTGCCGACAATCTGACCGAGTCGCACTGGATCTACCTCTAGGGATATGTCCGGGGCTGGGATATGACAGACGAGTTTGATATTCTTTTCTTGGATTCGGGGATCATGACGCCGGCACTCTTCCAATACCAGGGCACCTACATCTGTGGGAACGCAAGTAAGGACCAGATCTTGTACATCACTTTGGGCCAGCAGGGCCAGATCGTCCAGAAGACAGCGTAGCTGGTCCACCTGCTCATCAATCCCAGAAGAGAGCTCAATGACTAGGTCCGCTTTCTTGTCATTCTGGCGCAGAACCTGAGCAGCTACTTTGATGGCCCCCAATGGACGTCCCAATTCATGCACCACCGAGCTCAACAGCCGGCGGCGGCCTTGCTCCAATTCATACAGCCGTTCGGACATTTCATTGAATGTGCGGGCCAGTGTCCGCACTTCGGAGGGGCCTTCTTCCTTCACGAAGCTTGGCTGGCGCGCCAAGTAAACCGCGCGGGTAGCCTTTGTCAGCCTTGCCAAAGGCTGATTCAGAGAGCGACTGAAGGCAAAGCTGAGGAGACCGGCCACCAAAAAACCAGCCCCAACAGTTCCCCACACTGTCCAGCGCAAGATCGTCAGGCGATTGTTCACCTGCGTCAGCTGCTGTGATAGCTGCACTGCACCGACTACCTCCTGGTTTTCATTGTGTACGGGAACCGCCACATCAACCGCGTTCCGACCCCGTTCCAAGCTATAGCGGACCTGGCGGGCAATCTCACCGGCCAGGGCTTTCTGCAGGAGGTCCGGGTCTGGTGGATTCACGGGTGCTTCGGTTGAGGCGGCCATGAGGCCCGGAGAAACCAGAACATTGCCGTTGATATCTGTCAGATAGATGCGGGCCGGTATCAGCAACTGCAGCCGAGCCACAAGAGGTTGGGGCTGGTCCGATTCCTGCAGTGCTGGCCATTCGGCCTGATACAGCCGCGCGATCAGCTCCCCCTGGACAGCCAGTTCCGCGGCCGTGTCATTCAGCGCATAGCGGGTTTCAAGCAGATACACGAGCAGGAGACTGAGCAAAGGAACGATTACAAGCAGGGGCAACAGATGGCTGATCGCCAGCCGGCCTTGCAAACTGCGCCACATGAATCTTGCCTTTATACAGGAGTCAGCCGATATCCCACACCCCGCACTGTGTGGATACGTCGAGGGTGGGCCGCATCCTCTTCAAGTTTTGTACGCAACCAACGAATGTGTACATAGACCGTCTGCGTTTCGCCGACCCACTCTTCCCCCCATACATTCTCCAAAATCTCGGCGATCGGGATGGCTTCGCCTGGCCGGCCTGCCAGATAAGCCAGCAAACCAAACTCTCGAGGCGTCAACTCCACAGGGCGTCCGCTAACAGTAACATGATGTGCAATTCGGTCCACTTCCAAGTCGCCAACGACAAGTTTTGGCGGGCCGACCGTCCCATCACTGTCCTTGTCCACTACGGAGCGGCGCAGGACAGCCTTCACCCTGGCCAAAAGGACATCCATATCAAACGGCTTTGTCACGTAATCGTCAGCACCTAATTCCAAACCGACAATTTCGTCTAATTCTCGCCGGCGAGCAGTAACAAAAATTACAGGCGCATCTATCGCTTGCTGCAAAGCCCGTAAGGTTTCCAGGCCATCAATGCCAGGCAGGCCGATGTCCAGCAGCACCAGATGCGGCTGGACTAAGCGAGCTTTTTCCAACGCTTCTTCACCACTACGAGCGGTCTCTGTGCTGTAGCCGGCATCCTGCAGGCTGACAGAGACGCTACGCCGCATCAGTTGATCATCATCCACTACGAGTATGGTTGTCATAGATCGAGGGTAGCAGAAATGGGCGATACAAGATGCTCACGTTTCAACAATTGTACTGCTACACTGTACGTTCGGCCCAGACAAAAAGTTACAGCGCAATAGATTACTGTACTCCTACGCCGAACTCATATACCAACCGTCCGCCCAGCCAGCTACTGAAGACCACCAGCCCAATGCCTAATAGCAACTGGATAGTCAACAGCCACTTCCAGCTAGAATCCGCCAGAAAAACAGAAGCGGACCAACCAGCCCCCCTGCGGGCATTGTGCCGCCAGCCCCGGTAGAGTAGGTCTCCATAGAGAACAGCCAAAGCCAGCCCACTACCTGTATGCCAGTCAAGAATATGCCGGTAGGGTGCTTGCGGTGGTAGGCCACCCTGGGCTAGAATGCCGCTGAGAATGGCCAACAGTAATGTCAGCCAGCCTAGAAACAGCAGCCACCAACCCAGGATTCGCAGTTCACCTCGGGGCCAGCCATAGAGATACCCTAATGCGGCAATACTACCGCAAATGAGCAATGCAATGGGAAAATGGACGATGGCGGGATGGAGAGGGAAGGAGATCATGGTTACGGAGTGACAAAGCTGTCAAATTTTCATACGTGTACTGTTGTTCATTAGTATACTGTTCAACTCTATAGCTGTGCAATTCTGTGCCCACGATGATGCAGCCTTCATGGTATCATAGCCGTAATGATTTGATAAGATTTGGACAAGGACGATTCAACCATCATGTAGTATACTACCTATCAAAGGAGTTTCATACTGGCCCGCCTGTGGGCACTGATCAATCTTAGTCGCTGCTGTAGCGGCGATACACACTATACAACGAAAGGATGAGAACAATGGCACGTATACAGATCCCTAAGATTCCATGGTATGAAATCACAGCGGAGAGCGTATACCTCAACCGGCGTAGCTTCATGAAGGGTGCCGGATTGGCCCTGGGCACAGCAGCCCTGGCCGCATGCAGCCAGATGGAGATGCCCCCGACCGAAACAGAGACAAGCACGAGCGATGCAGCCCCAGCGAACGCCGTTCAAGGCCAAGTGGCCCTCCCACCGGAGGGGTCCACAACTGACGAACTAGGCGACCCGCTCAATACATTGGAGCAGATCACCAATTACAACAACTATTATGAATTCTCCACGGACAAACAGGCGGTGGCCGCTCTATCCGCAGACTACCCGATTTCCCCGTGGACAGTTGAAGTCGGTGGGCTGGTCAACAACCCCGGCACATACGATATGGACGACCTCCGCAACATGTTCGATATTGAGGAACGTATCTACCGGCTACGCTGTGTGGAAGCCTGGTCCATGGTGATTCCCTGGCAGGGATTCCCCTTGGCCGACCTGCTCACTGTTGTCGAGCCGACATCCCAAGCCCAATACGTGCGCTTTGAGACGGTCCTCGATCCCGAAAGAATGCCTGGACAGCAGAACCCTTGGTACGAATGGCCGTATGTCGAAGGCTTACGGATTGACGAGGCCATGAATCCACTGGCGATTCTTTCCACTGGCCTCTATGGACAGGATCTATTGCCCCAGAATGGCGCGCCCATTCGACTGGTGGTGCCCTGGAAGTACGGCTTCAAGAGCATTAAATCGATCGTCAAGATCGATTTGGTGGCAGAGCAGCCGACTTCCTTGTGGATGGCAGCTGCGGGCCACGAGTACGGTTTCTATGCCAATGTCAATCCGGATGTCAATCATCCCCGCTGGTCCCAGGCATCGGAACGGCGTATTGGCGAAAGAGGCCGCCGGCAGACCTTGCCCTTCAACGGGTATGCAGATCAAGTGGCCTACCTGTACGAAGGTATGGACCTGCAGGAGAACTATTAGTACGAATTGAGAGTGGAAATTGGGACCAGGCAGGAGGTGATACGGTGAACGTGGTAGACCGGTTGACGAAAACGCAGATTCTCTGGCTAACACATATCGGGGCATTGATTCCCCTGGCCTGGCTGGCGTTCGACTATTGGGCCGGTAATCTTAGTGTCAATTGGATTCAGGACATCACCCTACGCACAGGCAAACCCGCGCTGGTCCTGCTCGTCCTCTCTTTAGCCTGCACGCCTCTCAATATTGTGCTAGGCATACGGAATATCATCCCTGCCCGCAAATGGTTGGGGTTGTATGGGTTCGGCTACGCAGCCGTTCATTTCCTGATCTTCATCGGCGTGGACTATGCCTTTGATTGGGCCTTTATTTGGGAGGATGTGGGCACGAAACTGTATGTCATCGTCGGATTCGCAGCCTTGCTGATTCTGATTCCCCTAGCCATCACCTCTACCAAAGGCTGGATGCGTCGTTTGGGCAAACGCTGGAAGAAACTACATCAGCTCGTCTACATAGCCGGCATCTTGGCCGTCTTTCACTACGTTTGGGTGGTAAAATCCGACTATCGAGAGCCGATAGCTTGGGGGATACTGCTCGGTTTCTTCCTCGTGGTGCGTATCCCCAAGGTTCGCAAACAAATTGCCAACTGGCGCACAGGGCGGAGCAAAACCCGGCGGCCACAGAAGCCGCGTCCAGGCAATGTTCAGCGCAAAACCACCTCTTGACCCATCGTATAAACGCATGTTACGCAGAGGGAGCAACAAGAGAACGTATCTCTTGTCCTCCCTGCCATGGGGGACCGCAGGCGCGCAAGGCAAGGCGCGGCAAATACTGGCACTTCTGCTGGTGACCGCACCATGGGGGGGCCTACTGGCATGGCTCTCTCATGTCGCTTGGTTTCTATACGATGATGCCTTCATCAGCTTCCGCTATGCCCGTAACCTCCTCGAAGGACATGGCCTCGTCTTCAATCCCGGCGAGTACGTCGAAGGATACTCCAACTTCCTCTGGACCCTCGAACTAGCACTCCTCTGGGCTCTCTTTGACCTACGGCCCGAGCAGGTGGCACCTTGGCTGTCTGTGGCTTGCACGGTCGCCACCATCGCCACCATGCTGTGGTGGGTAGTCCACACCCCAAGACTACAGGAGCGGGGACTCGTGGCTTGGATGGCCCTGGGCCTTGTGTGTAGCAGCGCGACATTTGCCGTCTGGACTTCAGGCGGCGGCCTTGAAACGCGCCAGTTCACCTTCTTCATCCTCCTCGGAGTGGTCTCCCTCGCGCTCTACCGACACACCCGGTGGGGACTGCTGGCCACGGCCTTGTCCCTGACAGCCGCCGCCTATACCCGTCCTGAAGGACCCCTGGTGGCAGCCTGCTGTTTCGCTTGGTTCGCAATCCAGCACCTCCTCACGAACCGCCGACTACCCTGGCGCGAACTGGGCATCCTCGTAGGACCTTTTCTCCTCCTCGTCGCTGCACACTACCTGTTCTTGCCCCTAGCATGTCTGGCTCTGTGGACTCGTTGGTGGTCGTATAGGGATGGGACGTATGGGCTGGGTGCTCTTATGTGTGGCTGTCCATATGGCCTATGTGATGCGGATTGGGGGAGACTCGTTCGAGTATAGACCGTTGGACTTCTACTGGCCCCTGCTCGCAGTCCCCGCGGCCGAGGGCATCGTGCGGCTAGGGGCTGTGATTGCGGGGGGATTGGGGCGCATACGACTATTGGTGCGTGGGGGGGGGATGATTGCAACCCCGCCCGTGTGGGCACTCTTGCTGTTCGTCCCTGTTCTCTTCTATTCAAGTGCTATGCAGGGTGTCTTGCTATTCAATGGTGCCGAGACCTGCCGATACAGCATTGAACTTACTGAGGAGAACGCAAACTGGCTACTCGTTGCCCCAGGGATGCCCATGCTCGTTGCACTCTCCAACGACCTACGGCAGCAGTCTACTCAACGTGCGGTTGGCAAGCGTTCGACCTGTATCGGGAATTTCACCATAAGAATGATACAAGGGTGGAAGCCTTACGAGAAGATGGCGCGCGGGTGGCTCCCCGACGATATCCTAGTACTTTGGACGAACATCGGCGTCCCATCTTATTACCTACCAGACCTGAAAGTCATTGACAGTTACGGCTTGACCGACGCAACCATCGCCCGCAATCCGGTCACGATACTCAACCATGAACGCACCATGGCGCATGACCGTCAGCCACCCCCAGGATACCTTGAGGAGCGAGGGGTCAACATTCGCATATACCCTGCAGCCTTCAGTGAAGAGCAGGCTCTTGCCCATGGAAACTACGCTCTGAAGATCGGGTCTGAACTGTGGATGCCTTTTGATACTTTCGACCATCAGTGGGCCATTGAACGGTTTGCCGACAGGGATCTACGGATCTCGAATCGTGTTACAACAATCATAAATCAATATACGTCACAATATGAGTCAACTGTATCGGGAGAGATGCCTGTCCTGCGCGCCCACTTTGACGTATATCTCAGGGAGAACGACATCACCTATGTCAAGAACCCATGCAGCCTGACAGACACACAAACGAAATTCTTCTTGCACATCATTCCTCACGACGTGCAAGACCTTCCCGACCACCGCAAGCCTTATGGCTTTGACAACCTCGATTTTCATTTTCGGTTCTACGACAACGGCGTGCGCTTCAATGGAAAGTGTATCGTGTCTGTCGACCGCCCAGAGTATGACATTCGGCACATCAAAACCGGGCAGTTCATCTCCGGCCAAGGACGCAAGGTGTGGGAAGGCGAGTTCAGCGTTAATGAGGAGGAGGAGGCCCGCAATGATCCATCACTTGGCAACCCAGACGGCCAAGCATCCCTCGTCAACAGTCTCCCCATTGAATCTCACTTGTATGCGCTTCAACAACATTTCGTTGCGCTTGAAAAAGCCTCGGCTACAGGTGGGGCCATTGAGCCACTCGGAGATACAAATACTCTGCTGGTGGTGATGCCCAGAGGACGAATTGCGCTGGTTCATCCTGCTGGTGAGGTCGTCTATTTGAGGGAACAGGTACCCATGAACCAAGCGGCCGCCAGCGATAGGCTGAAAACCAACGATAGAGTGGTGCAAACGGCTAAAGTTCAGAATGGTTTTCGGGTTACTGATATTCTGCTTCACGAACAATCCTCAGACACATTTACCTTATTTGTTTCACATCATTATTTCACTGAAGACTGTATAGAGTTTCGCATCTCTTCTACATTGTTGCATTTGGATTCTGGACATCAAATGATTTTCAGCCCTTGGCAGACGCTATTCATCGCCAATCCGTGCATGACGACTTACGCCACCGGTCACGACCCGAACGTTTACTTTAATGGACAGGAGGCCGGCGGGCAGATGGTGATGGATGGTGACGAACATCTCCTCGTTGTCATTGGTACTCACGGATGGGAAGGTATGAGAGGGGGACGGGGGAGATGGCCGCTTATATCTGATGATCCTGATACCCACCTAGGCAAGTTGGTTCGCATCCATGTAACAACCGGCACAGCCGAAATTCTAGCCAGCGGCCTACGCAACCCACAGGGGTTCGCACGCGATGCAGATGGCACCCTCTGGGCAACCGACCATGGACCACAGGGCGGCGATGAACTCAACATTTTGAGACCAAGTTTGAACTATGGATGGCCCTACGTTACCCATGGCATTCAGTATGGCAGCAAAACATGGCCCTATAACAAGGTACAGGGACGGCATGATGGTTTTGAAATGCCCGTGTACTCTTGGATACCAGCAATCGTTCCATCCAACCTTATCATCAGCGACAGTCAACTGTTCCCCTTATGGAAAAACGACCTGCTGATTGCTTCCTTGAGAGCCCAATCTCTATTCCGCATCCGTGTTCACGAGAAACGTGTCGTGTACGTTGAACAGATCCACATAGGTAGGCGTATCCGGGACATCACCCAGATGCCTGACGGCCGCATCGCTCTGTTGACCGAGAAGAACTATGCTCTTGAGATACAATTTCTGAAGCGTTTCCCGGTACCCTGTATCAAAAACTATATCTATTCAGTTACGCATGATGCTTGTTATATTGAGGGAGCCGGCGAGCCCGTAATCCGCTCCAACTATGATGTATATATCAACAAACCCCGCTTGATATACTTACGTCGCTCGTGTAGCATGACAGATATTGAGCATAGATTCTTTTTACACATCACTCCCGTACACCTGCATGACCTCCCCGAAGACCGTAAGCAACACGGTTTTGACAACCTTGACTTTCACTTCAAAGATAACTTCAGTGATGATAGCTTTACGCTTGTGAATAACGCATGTATTGTGGTGCGTTATCTTCCACAGTATGACATCAAACAGATCCAGACCGGCCAGTTCACACCTGAAACAGGTACCATCTGGGAAGGTGAATTTACATTCGGCAGCCGAACGCGCCCACGCTCAGAAGAGACGATACCCCCTTCGTACAACAGTTTCGTTGACTGGCTTTCCAATCAATGGCAACGTGTCTACCCCTCCGGCAGCGACGATACGCCTTTGATGCAGGACGGCAATCCATCAAGCGAACTTCCCGGCGCAGAGCTCTTTGCAGCACAATGTGCAAGTTGTCACAATTTGTCCGAGCAGCACAGCATTGGACCGCATCTGGCCGCTGTCATCGGACGGCGTTCCGGTCGTGTCGCCGGCTACAACGCCTCTGCCGCCCTGACCTCCCTTGACATCGTCTGGACACGGGAGAACCTAGCCGAATTCATCCTCAATCCTTTTCAATTTGCCCCGGGTACCTCTATGTCTGCTGTAGGGATATCCCCAGCCGAAGCGCAAAGCATCGCCGATTTTCTGGCATCGACCCAATGATGGCTAAGGAACGTTGTTCGTTCCTTGTGGAGACGCCCGTTCAGGTAAGGCGATGCAGTTCAGCGAGCAGCCGCTCCGTCTGCTCTGGACGACCCACGGAGATGCGGATGCAATTGTCTAGGCAGTAAGAAAGTCATTCTTACTCTTCGGTTTTTCGTAACCACTCTCCACTGAGATTGTACTCTCCATTTGTCATTCGTCCCTGTGGTTGTGCTACAATCTAACATATGGATGTCAAAATGGACCGGTCTATGACCGGCATGACAATGTCGGCTGTCTGTGCGGATAGCGAATACACAGCGATTCTCGCCTATTTGAATGTCTGTCAGGTGCTATGTGAACTCGGGTTGCCTCAACTTTTGGTGCGAGATCTTTCCCAGCAACCGATCGCATTCGGAAGGCATTCACGTAAAATGTCAAATCCGTTCGCTAGCCGTTTTGTTGGCTCTCTGAAGATTCGGTACAATACTGATGCGTTTCCGCTACAGCAGCAAGAATCAAACAACGGTTGGTTTGCCACACCACGCTTTGCGGGCTGGCAGATCATTCAGTACGACGTATTCGATTTCAGGTAGATGACAACAAAAAAGCCATTCCGTTCATACCGGGTACTGATGATTGCACCAACCAGCTTTTTCGCTGACTATGGATGTCATGTGCGGATTCTGGAAGAGATTCGGATTCTGCAAGCCCTGGGCCATCCGGTCACCCTTGTCACCTACCGCAATGGCAATGACGTCCGCGGCCTTGACATTCGTCGTACTCTTCCTATCCCTTGGCGGCAGCATTACGAAGTAGGTTCCAGTCGCCACAAGATCGCCTTTGACGCGCTTCTGAGCCTGAAGAGCCTAGAAGTATTCGTGCGTGGACACTACGATATCATTCACGCACACCTGCACGAAGGTGCGTTGGTCGGCCATGTCCTGTCCCGGCTATTTGATGTACCGCTCGTCTTTGACTTTCAGGGAAGCCTGACTGAAGAGATGGTCGATCATCATTTTTTACGTCAGGACAGTCGGTGTTTCGGGTTATTTCAGCGGCTGGAATCTTGGCTGAACCGAACAGCCGATGCGGTTTTGACCAGCACATCCAACGCTGAACGCTTGCTGGTCGAGAAGTATGGCTGTGATCCGGAGCGGGTACAGACCTTGCCAGACTGTGTGAATGCTGACGTATTTCGTTTGACATCTACCTATCCAGCGGAGGAATTGGGACACCTGCGTCATACCTTGGGGATTCCCCCGGGGCGGCGGCTGATCGTCTATTTGGGCCTGTTGGCGGATCATCAGGGAACGCCCCATTTGCTGCAAGCTCTCCAATACATCTTGCAGAAGCGGCAAGATGTGCATCTGTTGTTGATGGGATTCCCCGGCGTAGCCTTCTATCAGGACAAGGCCCGGTCCCTGGGCGTAGACAATTTTGTGACCTTTACCGGACGTATCCCCTATGAACAGGCACCCCGCTATCTGGCGTTGGGGGATGTCGCGGCAGCCCCCAAGCTCAGTAAGACGGAAGGGGCGGGCAAGCTGCTCAATTACATGGCAGTTGGCCTGCCGACTGTCGCGTTTCGCACAGCGGTTGCCAATGAATATTTGGGGATGGACTGTCTGCTGGCTGAACCGGGCAATGCCAATAGCTTGGCCGAGAAATTACAGGAGATGCTGGTTCCCGAAGAGTCGGGCCTCAATGTAGACTTGATTGGCGAGTTCCTACGTAAGCGCTCGCTACGACTTTTCAGTTGGGAGAAAGCCGGGCACAAGATCGTATCCCTGTATGATAAGTTGGTGCCATCACCTGCCATACCACAGTTGCGCCGGGATGATACCCGATGGCGACATTTCATTGCTCGCCGCTACAAGCGGCACCCCAAGGACATGAGTGATTGCACTGCTGACCATATCCGTAGAGGAGCCTGTTACACCAGTGGCGAGTGACTAACTGCTTACCACGAACCACTAAGGTCCTGTTCCTCAGCGAACCACAATCCAACAATACTCTATACCCATGATTCTTCATATTCTAAATCTTCTGTATGCAGTGATCAGTAAGTACTGGCCAGTGAAACCCCAACGCCTAAGGTCCACCGTAATTCGACGGGATGGCAATTTGTGGTGGACTCAATTTGTACGGATGGTTCTAATCGCATGTGGGCTGGTGCTTGTGTCCTGTACAAATGGTGTGTCATCTATGTTTCAAGATAGTTTTATCGGGGAAGGGAGGAACACCTCTCTCACACCTGGGGCTCCTGGAGACATGGAGGAAACGTCAATCTATCTACCATATCTTAGTAACACCGTTGTGCCTACGCCCACGCCGCCTCTGCGTTCACGAATGGGGTATGGTGTAACGAAGGCGGGGTTTGACACGCATTCTGATACGAATTCTCTGCGTGCGGGCTTGTATTTGAACTGGACCGTTCGGGTCGAACCGAAAAGACCCCAAGGGATCGAGTTTATCCAGATGGTCAGGCTGCATCAGGATCTGCAGAAGGCGGACCCAAATCAGGCGGAGAGCTGTGAACTCAAAGCCCCGCAGGCACACGACCGTATGATCTGCCCGTATAAACAGCCCCACTCCTATACATACTCTCCAAACGCTGCCACCATTCAGAGAGCAGCCCGGAACAACCCCGGTTCCACATGGCTGATCGGCAATGAAATTGATAGGAAAGATTGGTCAGGAGGTGGCCGTCAGGATGAAATTCTGCCTGCACTGTATGCAGAGGCCTATCACGAATTATACAATCTGATTAAAGGTACTGATCCTTCTGCCATGATTGCAATTGCTGGAATGGTGCAGTCAACACCTTTACGCCTCCAATATCTGACACAGATTTGGAACACATACCAAGCGAAGTACGGAACTGAGATGCCTGTTGATATCTGGAATAGCCATATCTTTATTCTTCCGGAAAAGCTAGGGGCTTGGGGAGCCGGTATCCCCGTTGGCATTGATGAAACTGAGGGTGCCTATCTATTTACTGTTGACGAAAATGGTCATCCTATCCCTCCTATGCCAGAGCATCTTGATATGCGGCTTTTCTCTGAACAGGTACGTGCCTTCCGGCAATGGATGAAGGAGCGGGGCCAACAGGAGAAACCGTTGATTGTAACCGAATATGGGGTTCTATTGCCCAACTGGGTGATCGGCCAGTCCGTGGATGATCCACAGGCAGTTGTCAATTTTATGCTGGCTACCTTTGATTATTTCTTGCACGAGAAAGATTGTTCACTAGGCTATAGTGCCGATGAATGTCGCCTTGTCCAGAAGTGGGTCTGGTATAGCTTTGATGATTATCCTGCTGCGGATCAATCCGAAAAATTCAACAAATTTCAGGCACTTATAGACCCACATACATCTCAACTCACCCGAACAGGAGAAGCTTTTCGAGAATATTCTCTGCAGAATCAGCAGGAACTAAACAAGCCCCCCTATTGATTTGAGAGGGAAATAGGGCCGTGCAGTTAAACAGACACGCTGGGGCAAAGGTTTACACAAGAACGGGTGGTGGTCCCTTCAGCCTTCCGCAGCGTTTGAGGGACCTGTACCGTTTCCGTGCTCTCCTGTATTATTTGGTAGTACGGGAACTAAGAGCACGTTACAAAAATAGTGTGCTCGGATTTCTATGGAGCCTGTTGAATCCGCTCCTGATGATGTTGGTTTTTACAGTCGTGTTTTCGCTACTCAATCCCAACAGTTCGGTTGAGAGGCCTGCAATCTATATACTCTGTGGTTTGCTGCCTTGGAACTACTTTTCTGCAGGTGTAATGACTAGCATAGGCAGCATTGTAGGGAATTCAAATCTGGTCAAAAAGGCCTACTTTCCGCGAGAAGTATTGCCGATCTCTTCTGTTTTGGCGCAATTGGTAAACTTCCTGCTGGCGTTTGTGGTCCTCTTTGTTTTGTTACTGATTTTCCAGACAAATTTTAGCCCAAGATTATGGATGTTGCCCTTTGTCATCGTCCTGCAAACCTCCTTTATCATTGGGGTTGCATTACTACTCAGTGCGGTAAACGTGTATTATCGAGATACGATGATGATCATGGATGTAGTGATTCTAGCTTGGTTCTTCCTGACTCCTGTTTTTTACCCTCTTGATATTTTGCCCAGGAGCTATGAATGGTTCGGCCTTGAGTGGAACGTTCATCGGCTGATGTATATTTTGAACCCAATGGCCTCACTGATCAACACATATAGAGATCTCCTATATTTGGGTGCCTATACAGAATGGGATTTCTTATTACGCACTGCTGTAACTTCAGTAGGCATGATGTTGGTCGGCTATTGGCTGTTTATTCGGCTCAGTGGCAGTTTCGGTGAGGAGATCTGATGTCCTCGCCGCAAACTGTAGGCTCTGATTCTGTGGGGCCAATCCTTGAGTTACGGAATGTTTCAAAACTCTTTCGTCTGCACAAGGCGAAACAGCGCTCCTTTCAGGAGGTATTTGTCAATCTTTTTCAGATGCCGCCTAACCCAAGTCAGGATTTTTGGGCTGTCAAGGACATTTCCTTCGCTGTTGAATCCGGCGAGAGTGTAGGTATAATCGGGCCGAACGGTTCTGGCAAGAGTACGCTTCTGAAGTTAATTACGGGCATTATTGAGCCGACAGCCGGTGAGATCTCGGTAAACGGACGTATATCGGCTCTTCTTGAACTGGGCGCGGGCTTTCACCCAGATCTGACTGGACGGGAAAATATCTATCTGAATGGTGCGCTCTACGGTTTGAGTCGTCGGGAGATGCAGGCGCGGGTTGACGATATTCTTGATTTCGCTGAGTTGGGCGAATTCATTGATATGCCGCTCAAGCACTACTCGTCAGGGATGTACGTGCGTTTGGGGTTCGCTGTTGCCGTACAGACGGAACCCGATCTATTGCTTGTAGATGAGGTATTGGCGGTCGGTGATGCCATCTTCCAACATAAGTGTATGAATGCAATACAGGAGTATCGCCGACGTGGCGGCACGCTCCTATTCATCTCCCATGATATCAATGCCATTGAATCCATTTGCGATCGAGCAATCTGGTATGAACAAGGCGAAGTACAGTTAATGGGGCAGCCGACGGATGTTGTGAAGGGCTATCTGCACCAAGTTGCTGAGAATGAAGAGAAGGCCCACACTGCAGCAGGGCATGGCCGGGGTGTGAAAGACCTAGAACATGGGCAGCGCTGGGGGAGCGGACGAGTTCAGATCATTGATGTTCAGCTATGTGATCACATGGGCAAACAGCGTTCCGTCTTTCTGACAGGGGCAGCGATGGAAATACGCCTGCGCTTTCGATCCAAAGAACGGGTCGAAGATCCCATCATCGGCGTTGCCATCCATCATCAAAACGGTGCTTGGGTGGCTGGCCCCAATACCGACTTCGGCAATGTGACAATTCCCTATCTATACGGCGAAGGCGAAGTCATCTATCGGATCCCTTCCCTGCCCCTATTGGCAGGAGGGTATGTGGTCTCGGTTGCTGCAACTGACCGGGCAGATACAGAAATGTATGATTACCATGATCGGGCCTATCTCTTTCGAGTGCATACAGACAATACTCGGGAACGTTTTGGACTCATTACTCTCGGCGGGCAATGGGAGCTCGGCAAGATCGAGGCTGAAAAGCAGAGAAGATACGCTAACGAGAGAATAGTTCCTCTGAAATGAGCCCCATGCCTGCAAACGACCAACCTTCTTTTCCTGGCCTTGAGTATGATTTTCTGCGTTATATGGGTGTGTCGTCGGAAAACCAGCGGCGCATCCAAAGTCACTACCTGTCCTATTTTGAACACTGTCAACAGGTGGTGGACCTAGCATGTGGTGATGCTGATTTCATTGAATTACTGTTAGAGAGAGAAATCGATGTCATTGGCATCGACTCTGACGAGAAAGCCTATGCCGAGGCCGCAACCAAAGGGCTACCGGTAATCAAGGAGGATGTCTTTCGCTGGCTGGCCGCCCAGCCCAACGCCAGCTTAGATGGCGTCTTCAGTGCTCATCTGATCGAACACCTGCCCTATCCAAAGGTGATTGAACTAATTCAACAGTCTTACCGGATTTTGCGGGCGGGGGGTGTGATTCTACTTGTGACGCCCAACGTTCGCTCCCTTTTCTCCCATTTGGAGATGTTCTACACCCATTTCGGCCATGTCACTTTCTATCATCCCCGGCAAGTTTGTTTCTTTCTGGATTGGGTGGGTTTTGAAAATGTACAATTTGGAGAAAATCCTGAAACCGCATCGCCACTTCTCGCTGGCTTACACAGCTCTCTGGTGGTATCTCAACCTTCAGCTACCGCTTGGCTCTCATATCAGCCCGAAGTACCCTTGCAAGGACGGACGCCTTTTCATTATCTGAGCTATTGGGCGAAACGTCTGCTGACCCATTGGCTAGTGCGGCCGTTGACCGACTCACTTCAGCAGCAGTTCAATATTTTGGCACAACAGCAGAGGCAGTTCGATATGTTTGCACAACAATGGCAGCAAATTTTCGGCGCGGAAGTACAGACACTCAATGGCCCCTTTGAGACCTACATCTGGGCATATAAACCAAACGTAATCAAAGAACCAGACGAGGAATAGATATGGAATGGCCAAAAGTCAGTGTAATTGTGCTGAACTATAACGGAAAGAAGCATCTGTCCGACTGCTTCGGCTCGCTGATGGCGTTGGACTACCCTGCTGAGAAGCTGGAAGTCATGCTGGTAGACAACGCATCTGCGGACGGTTCGGTCCCCTTTGTACGCGAACGGTTTCCGAGCGTCCGCATTATTCAGAACGAGGACAATCTAGGTTTTGCTGCCGGCAACAACCGTGGTGCCGAGGTAGCCACTGGCGAATACATCGCCTTTCTCAATAATGATACCCGTGTTGACCCCCAATGGGTGAAGGAATTGGTGCGCCCTTGTTTGGAAGAAGAGGATGTGGTCTGTACAGCTTCAAAGATACTTTCTTGGGATGGAGATGTAGTGGATTTCGTCTGCGCGGCCATGAATTTTCACGGCTTTGCTTTCCAACCCAATTACGGTTTCACTGATATCTATGATGAGCAAGGTCCTCTGCTATTTGCCTGTGGCGGCGCAATGTTGATCCGCCGGGATATCTTTTTGGATGTGGGCGGCTTTGATGAAGCCTATTTCATCTACTATGAGGATGTGGACTTGGGTTGGCGTCTATGGCTGCTGGGTCATCGGGTGCTTTTTGCTCCCAAAGCAGTTGTCTACCATCGGCTGCACGCCACCATGAACTCCTTTACAGACTTCCGCAAGTCGGTTCTGTTTGAGCGCAATGCTCTGTATACGCTGATCAAGAATTACGATGACGAGAACCTGCATACAATTCTACCCGGCGCACTCATGATGTTGATCCGACGTTCCCAGCGTTTGATGAAAGCAAGCGGTTGGAAAACCGACTCTTATTACATCCGGAATCGGGACAATAGCAGTTATATGGATACGGTAAACCGGTCTGGATTGGCGATCTTGGTCGCAGCCGATGAGGTGATAGGAGAATTGCCCCGTATTTTTGAGAAGCGGGCCAAGATCCAGGCACGGCGTCAGCGTACCGATAAGGAGATCATTGCGCTTTTCAAGCAACCTATGCATGGTCATCTAATCGGCCATGCAGAATTGGATGAGGAATATGCCCACATTCAATCTCAAGTGACAGACCTGCTGCGTATCAGAGATATCTTTCAAGATATGCCCCGGCGGGTGCTGGTGATCTCCCCTGACTTACTGCCAGTGAATGGCCTGCCGACGACCGGTGCCGGGCTGCGCGCTTGGTCGATTGGGCAAGGGTTACAGAGCCAAGGCCATGAAGTTCTCTATGCAATGCCGCGGGATGCTGCATCGGGGCATACAGATCAGATTCGTTCGCCTCTCTGCGATCTTTTATGGGAACAAGGTAAGCTGCATGAAGTTATAACGAGAGTGTCTCCAGATGTCGTGATCGCGTGTGGCTGGTCTACCCTGAACCATCTGCCCCATTGCTCTGTCCCTGTGGTCCTCGACCAGCACGGCCCACACATATTGGAGCGTCACTTCCAGCAGTATGGCAATGAAAAGATCAATACCGCGGAAAAGATCAGTGGCCTACAACGTGCAGATTTCTTCACCTGCGCTGGAGAACGACAATGGCACTATTTCCTCCCTTGGCTACAGAAAGCAGGCTTCTCCTGCCCCGAAGAAGCGTCGGCAGTTGTGCCGGTATCTCTGGGGGGCCAATGGCCTGCGCTAGATCTGACAAAATATGATAAGGGAGAGGAGCCGATTTTTGTCTACGGTGGCATTTTCCTTCCTTGGCAAGACCCGGCGTTGGCTTTGCAGACACTGGTTGAGCGCATGGAAGCCAACCAGAGGGGGCGGTTGCGTATCTTCGGTGGGAAACATCCGTTTCATCCTATCAAATCCAAACTCTTTGATGAACTGATAAACAAGTTGGCGATCTCCGAGCGGGTGGAGATCTCGCCCATGTTAGGACGGGAAGCACTCTTGGCCGAGTACGCCAATGCACATGTGGCGCTCGATCTCATGCAGCGCAATGAGGAACGGGAACTGGCGTTCACGACCCGCACGGTCGAATATCTCTGGTGCGGCCTGCCGGTAATTTACAATGATTACGCTGAGTTGGCAGAGTATATCGGCCCTGCCAAGGCCGGCTGGACGTTGAACCCCCTAGACAAAAGCGCAATGGTCGATCTCTTTGATAGGATTTTGGCGGATCCTGGGCTGTTGCAAGCACGAGCTGCCAATGCCCGCAGGCTAGCGGAGGAGCGGCTCAACTGGTCGATAAATATGGAGCCGATTGTCCAATTTTGCCGTCAGCCTTACAAACGTACCCCTGCTGCCATGTCACAGACGACCTCACCCAATGGAGTTCAAGCAACTTCTTTGCCACAAAAAGGCCTGCGCTTGCTGATCGGCGAGGCTCTGTTTCATTTCCGGCGGGGCGGTGTACGCACACTGGTGTATGAGACCTTAGGGTTTTTACAGCGACAGATTTAGGCGTTGAGATAACAACACCAATCATTCGTGGTGTTACTCGCCATTGGTGTTTGATGCTCACTTTTTGGCAAAATGGACGCTGGCAGTTTACGATGTAGGTCGTCTTACTTGATGAATTTTTGCGGGCCAGCGGACGTAAGGTGCCGCCAGAATTTCTACATCTTAGGAGAAGTATCGTGACAACCAAAGCTCGCATTCTCGTCACTGGCGGTGCTGGTTTTATCGGCTCTCACATTACCGATGCTCTCATTGCACGGGGGCATGATGTGTTGGTGTTTGATAGCCTGGACCCACAGGTACACGGAGCAAATGGCGAACGGCCCGTCTATCTGCATCCTGGGGCCCAGTTTTTGCGCGGTGACGTTTGCGACAGGGCCGCTCTACACAGAGCCATTGCACAAGTCGATGTCATCTATCATCAGGCAGCGGCTGTGGGTGTGGGCCAGTCTATGTATGAAATCCTGCACTATACCCAGAGCAACACCATTGGCGGGGCGACACTGCTGGATATTCTGGCGAACGAAGAACACAATGTGAAGAAGCTGATCGTTGCCTCCTCCATGTCCATCTATGGCGAAGGGCAATATCGCTGCGTGGAACATGGCGTCGTCTACCCTAAGTTGCGACCGGATGAGCAGCTAGCTGCCCATAACTGGGAAGTCTACTGTCCCCATTGTAGCCGGCCTACTGTCTCGGAACCGACCCCGGAAGACAAGCCTCTGTATCCGACCTCTGTTTATGCAGTCAACAAGCGGAGTCATGAGGAGATGTTCCTGAGTGTTGGACGGGCCTATAATATCCCGACAGTTGCCCTACGCTATTTCAACACCTACGGCCCCCGGCAGGCCCTCTCCAATCCATACACAGGCGTAGCCGCGATATTCTCTAGCCGCCTGCTCAATGGAAATGCGCCGCTTATCTATGAAGATGGATTACAGAGCCGCGATTTCACCCATGTTTCTGACATCGTACAGGCGAATATGCTTGCCCTAGAAAAAGAAGAAGCACACTATGAGGTGTTCAATGTAGGTACGGGACGCTCCCTGACTGTACGAGATGTGGCCGATGCCTTGGCCGAACACTTAGGCGTGGAAGTGGAACCAGAGATCGCTCACAAATTCCGTGGGGGTGATATCCGCCACTGCTACGCCGACATCAGCAAAGCCCGCGCCCTACTCGGCTATGAGCCGAAGATGCGCTTTGAAGATGGGATGGCCGAGTTGGTGCGTTGGCTGCGTACCCAGAAGGCCGAGGACAATGTGACAAAAGCGGCCCATGAACTTGAACGGCGGGGTCTGACCCGATAACCCCAGTGGAGAGAGATGCGTAACGGCTCTCCATGACACAGTCTGTCGTTACAGGAAACATCCCCATGCGTATCAGTGTCGTGGTCGTCAACTACAACGGAGAACGTCATCTAGCCAAGCTGGTGGCTGCGCTGCAAGCCCAAACTCTGCGCGATTTCGAGTTGATCTTCATTGATAATGCCTCGACGGATGAGTCGGTGCCGTTAATGGAGCGGCTTTGTGCTGAAGGCGAGATTGCTCTCAACCTGGTCGCCAACCAGAGTAATGCGGGCTTTGCCTTGGCCTGCAACCAGGGCTTCCAGATCGCGCAGGGGCACTGGGTAGCCCTGCTGAATAACGATGCTTTTCCTGAACCTAGCTGGCTAGAACATCTTTGGGCCGCGACGCAGAGCGAAAAACCGGTAGCCAGTGCAGTATCAGGACAGCGGCTGGGCATGGTGGCTGCGAAGATGCTCTTTGTCCATGCCCCGGACCGCATCAATTCGGCCGGCATTGCCATTGACTGGGCTGGCATTGCTTGGGACTGGCGTGGCGGCGAATTGGACGTACCAGCGGAAGATGGCCCGATAGAGATTTTCGGTCCATGCGGTGGAGCTGCCCTCTATTCGCGAGAGATGTTGGATGAGGTCGGGGGCTTTGACGACGATTTTTGGCTCTATCTGGAAGATGTAGACCTAGCCTGGCGGGCTCAATTGGCCGGCTGGCACTGTGTTCTGGAGCCGAAAGCCCGGGTCTATCATATCCATTCAGCGACCTTTTCAGACACCTTTGGCAGTGCATCCCCCTTTAAGAACTATCTGCTGGGCCGCAACAAAGTTTGGCTGATTGCCAAGAACTACCCTACCCCTTGGTTCTTCTGGTTTCTGCCTGTGATTATCGGGTACGATTTCATGTCCGTCTGTTACAATACCTTTCAGATGCGGAACTTTTCCGCGCTAAGGGGACGAATCGCGGGCCTGCGGAAACTCCCCTATTTTCTGCGTAAGCGGCGCGCGATTCATCAACGACGATCTAGCACAACCAATTGGCGAGGTCTGATCGCCCCTTTGGCTTTCCCGACCGACGTTCTGAATCGCTACGCCCATTTATAATGCCACATGAATTGGCCGCGGCAGCTACTTTTCTCTCTCCCTCTGTTGGTCCTTGTTTGGGGTGGATGCAGCCGACCTGCCTTCCAAGATGTATACCAGCCCCACAGCGAAACGTTTCTGACACCAGATCCACCCCTTGAGCAGACGTTTATCGCGCATCATGCTGGTCTCTCTTACATTGACCTGATGCTGGTACCGACAGATGATGCCAGCGAAAGATCTGTTACCGTCCATTTGAGGCTGGCTTCCCCGGGCCGTACGCACCTGACAAGCGTAACTCTTTCCGGGCCATCTCTGGCCGCACCCGGCTGGCAGCGCTTCTCCTTTCCAGCAGTGCGTACTACACACAGCCAAAGATATCTTCTACTTGTTGAGGGAACGGGTATTCAAATCGGCATATCTCCCCAAGATCTCGTTCCTGATGGCTCGCTCTCTAGGGGAAACCAACCTAGCCAGGGAGATATCGCGCTGCGCCTCGGCTACAGTCGTAGACTGATCGTTCTCGATCTCCTTCGTTATGGCCTACGCCTAGGAGGATACGGAGTGGCGGCGGTATTCCTATTTATCTTACCGGGATTGGGGGTGTTGACATGGCTGCCGCAACATCTGGCGTTGCGCTGGCCGCAGCATTTCGGCCTAGCCATCGGCATCAGTCTGTCCGTCTATCCACTGCTTCTCCTCGGGATGCGCGTCATCGGTGTATCCGGCATCGCCTTGGTCACGTGGCTACCGGGCCTCCTCGGCTGTGGGTTGCTGTTCATCCAGTTGTACAGAGGGAGGAGTCGAATTTCATTGAGACGCGTCCGCACTGAGGGCCTGCGGTCACTCCTTGCGCCTTCGGCTGAGTGGCCCGCCGATGCGCTCCTTCTCATCACAGTTTTGGGGATCGTCGGCAGCCGCTTGCTGCCGATTCGTTCACTTCCTGCCCCCTCCTGGGGTGACTCTGTTCATCACACACTGATCGCAAGGCTGATCTATGAAAATGGTGGCCTGTTTTCATCGTGGGAACCATATACAGCCATCCATTCCTTCACCTATCACTTTGGCTTTCACGCTGCTGTCGCTGCTTGGATGGGGCTGACACGGATGCCTGGGCCGGAGGCAACACTTCTTTGCGGACAGGTATTGAATGTTTTGGCTGTGTGTGCGCTCTACCCGCTTGCCACCCGCTTAACTGGCGGCAATAGCTGGGCTGGTGTCGCTGCGCTGCTTGTCGCTGGCCTTTTGACTCAAATGCCAAGTTTTTATTTGAATTGGGGACGTTACACCCAATTGGCCGGCCAAGCAATTCTACCAGCACTGCTATGGACCTTTGATGTCCTATGGTTGGAGCAGAAACGTCCGCCTAGATGGTTTGTGCTGCTCATGGCCGTTCTGGCCGCGGGATTGGCATTGACCCACTACCGGGTGGCGATTGTTGCCGGCGTTGCCGGGTTTAGCTGGTTGCTCTGGTCTTTCTGGAGGCAGCGGACGGTACTTGCCGATTGGTGGGTGCGGACCGGCTGGATTGTCATAGCCTGCGCGCTGGCTGGCTTGCTGATCCTTCCTTGGGGGCTGACCGTCCGCAGTGGGCGACTGGCAGAGACTATGTCATGGGTAGCGAACCGGCCTCTGGACGCAGCTGCTGTGCGGGGAGAACTTGCAGTGTGGCAACAGACATCGGAGTACTATCCGCACATCCTGTGGGTCGGAGCCATTGCCGCGCTGTTGTTGGCTCTCTGGTGGCGCAAAAATCTGGCCGTTCCACTTGTGGTGTGGGGTGTCGGCTGTTTTATCGTCACGAACCCCTTTTATGTCCGGCTGCCTGGCACCGGAGTATTGTCCAATTTTGCTCTGTTCCTCGGTCTGTATATTCCCCTCTCTTTGATTTGGGGATGGCTGGTGAGTATGGGGATAAAATTGGTCACAAGCAATAAAGCAATTGGCCAGTGGGCTCTGGTAGCTCTCCTCCTCATATTCATTGCAACCGGTACACACCGCCAGTTTGCTACGGTCAACCCATTTTTCCAGATGGTGACAGCGGCTGATCTAGCAGTGTTTCAGTGGGTCGAACAGAACGTTTCACAAGATAGCCTCTTTGCTGTCAATGGATTTCTAGCGTTTAGTGATACGACAGTTGTTGGATCTGATGCTGGCTGGTGGTTGCCCCAATATACCCTGCGCGCCAGCATGCTGCCCCCCATCCTATACGGCGTTGAACAGTCCGGCTACGATGCTCAAGCATTGCGCCAGTTTGAGATCGACATTCGCAGCAGCGGTGGTGCAGCAGAATTGCTGTTTCCACCACTCTGCGCTGTTGATGTGACCCATATTTTCCTCGGCCAACGGCGGGGAACAGTCGGCTATGATCCCCCGCCGCCGCTCTTTCCAGAGGATTGGCTGCAGGAGAATCCGGCATTTACTCTCTTGTACCAACAGGAAAAGGCGCAAATTTGGCAATTCGACAGAGCGCAGTGTCCTACCTGAGTTGAGTATCCTACGCCCTAGGGCTGCATGATCGATTTCATTCTCATCTCTACCTATATTCCGGTGCGTCCTCTATGGGAACTACCAGACGAAGCGGCTCACTTTTTGTACGTACAATGGGTTGGCAAAATATAAATCATGGTATACTGTTGCACCAACAGCGTAGAAGGAGAGAGTCTGATATCTGCTGACACCCCTGTTGCTTCGGTCATCATTCCCATGTGGAACGGGGCCGACCTGATCGATGAGTGTTTGTCCCATCTGCTTGCCAATCGTCTGCCGAACGGCGCGCAGTTCGAGGTGTTGGTTGTGGACAATGGCTCCACAGACGGAAGCGCGCATCTGGTCGAACAGCGGTTCCCGTCTATTCATCTGCTTCGGAATGGACGCAACTTGGGTTTCGCTGGTGGCTGTAATGTGGGCATTGCCGCGGCCCGGAGCAATCATCTGGTCCTGTTAAATCAGGACACTGCGGTGGCCGCGCAGTGGCTGGCCGAACTTCTGGTTGCCCTGCGGGATCCGGCTGTCGGCATTGCGGGAGGCCTAGCCTTCTTCGGCGATGGGGCGTACCTGCAGCACGCGGGCATTGACATCGAACTACCTCTGGCTGTCGCTCGTCATCGGGGCTATCGGGAGTCTTTGGCTGAGGAATGGCTCCAGCCAGCTGACGTGCCGGCGGTGACCGGGGCCGGGCTTGCCATCAAACGGGAGGTATTGGACCAGTGCGGCGGCTTGGATGAGGCGTTTTGGCCCGGCTATTATGAGGACCTGGATCTCTGCTATCGGGTGCGTCAGGCTGGTTTTCGGGTGCATTACGCACCCACGGCCCGGCTGATTCATCAGGAGAGCAGTTCTTTTCAAGGAGCGTCTCTGCTGGCTGCTTGGGCACGATTACGAGGCCGGCTGCGCTTTGTGTTGAAGCATTTGTCGCCAGCGCAGATTTTAACCGAATTTTTGCCAGCGGAAGCCATGTATCGGGCGATAGCCTTGGACACTGACGAAGATAGTTTCATTGCTCGGGCCTATCTAGAGGCGATTCCCATGACCCTAGCTCTACATACGGATCAGCCATCGGATTGGCTGCGAGAAGTCGCTGAAGGGTTCGCGACTTTATATGGGCGGCCAGAACTGCAGTGGCCCCTGAGCGGTGACCAGTGTCCAGTCACTGCAGAGGGGGTAGGGGTTCACTGGTCCCTGCCCACTGGTCCCTGGTCATTGATTTTTCGGATTCCGCTGTTCGGCCAGTTGATGAAAGGCTTGCGTCGCTCCCTTCATCAACTGATTCTGTTCTATGTGCAGCGTCAGGAGACGGCTTCGGCTGCCCAGGTACGCAGGCAGGCTGTACGCATTCGTCAGTTGGAACGTGCATTGGCCAGCTATCGAAACCGCAGTGGTTCATGGAGAGCAGTTCATGACGAGTAACTATTCTCCGCACTCCACTTGTCACTCGTTATTGGGATAATAAGCGGTGCGGGTGCTATTTGTTGTGCCGTCATTTTTTCCATTTGTGGGCGGCGCGCAGACGTTTGTGAGAGAGATGGCCTACCGGCTGGTGAAGGCAGGAGAGAATGTAACTGTCCTGACAACCAATGCTCATCAGTCCGAGGACTTCTGGCGACAATCCGGATGGTCGCCCCTGCCTTGGAGAGAGTCCCACGACGGTTTTCAGATCGTGCGTCTACCGCTACAATATCCGATTCCAGCCCCCTATGTCGTGGGAATTCTGCGACGTTTAAGCCATTTTGTGGGCCGTAAAAAAGTGGCAACTCCTTTACAAACAGAGATCTTAAGACAAATCGCTGGTTTCCTGCCTCGCTTGAATGGGTTAGAATCTGAAATACACCTGCTCGCCGCAGAGACAGATATCATCCATATGGTGGACGCGAGTTGGGACGGGCTGTTGATGAAGGCGCAAACGACAGCAAGACAATATCAAAAAGCGTTTATCGTCACACCTCTGATTCACAGTGGTTCTGATGGGATGCGGGCCACTTTTACAATGCCCCATCAAGTGGATGCCTATCGCAGTGCCGATTGTGTCACCGCTCTTTCGCAAATGGAAGCGGACCTGCTGCAAGATATGGGTGTTGCGCCCGCCTGTTGTACGGTCCTACCAATGGGCGTTGACCCGCAGGATATGAACGTTTCGTCCCAGCAAATCGCCACGTTTCGCCAGCAGTACGGGTTGACCGGGCCGATTGTGGCCTTCCTCGGTGCAGCCACATTTGACAAGGGCGCAACGGTCCTGGCCCAGGCAGTCGCCAAACTTTTGCAGCAAGGTGAAGATCTGTGGCTGGTCTTTGCCGGCCCAGAGCAACAGCGTCTGTCTGCAGCAGTGGAGCGGTTCCCGGCTACAACACGGGCCCTACTAGCCGAACGGATGCGGCTGTTGGGTGTGGTGGCGCAGCCAACGAAAGCGGTACTACTGGCTGCTTGTTCGGCTTTAGCCCTGCCTAGCCGGGTAGATTCCTTCGGCATTGCCGCGCTGGAGGCTGCAAATTATGGCAAACCGGTGATCGCCGCTGCTGTCGGCGGGCTGCAGGAGACAGTGTGCCACAATGAAACCGGGCTACATGTGCCCTTCGGCGATGTAGATGCACTTGCCCATGCCCTACGTACGCTTTTGCATGATCCGGCGTTCGCTTGTAGGCTAGGGACGAACGGACGACGCCGTACACGGGCACAGTTCACTTGGAGCAATACATTTCAAGAGCTTCGTGCTCTTTATCGGAAGACATTCCATGCGTTTTACCCCTGAAAGACAGCGGCTGCAGCTGGCAAGAGAGAAACTAGCTATGGAGATTTCCTCCTCCATCTCTTCTGCCCGTCAACGCATCGCCTTTGTCGTCCACAAATTCCCCCCGGAAAGTATCGGCGGTACAGAAATATATACTTGGAGCTTGGCACAGGAATTGGCTCGGTCCGGCCATGAAATCCATATCTTTTACCCCACAACGGATCTGATCGCGGATGAGGAGCACATCATGCGGGAGGGCGTTCATCTGTGGCGAGTTCCTCTTCCTGAAAACCGTCAGACTGAGAACCCGGTCAGTCAATATTGGCACACCTTTCGGGATGCTGGTATTGAAGCGAGCTACCAACGGTTTTGGGCTGCAGTACGGCCGGAACTGGTGCATTTCCAGCATGTACAGGGCGTCTCGGCTCGTCTGATTGAACTGACAACAGATGTCCCTCGGATTGTCACCCTGCATGACTATTGGTATTTTTGCGCCAACAGCCAACTTGTGAGGCCGGAGCGAACCCCCTGTAATGGTCCAGACGTTCACTGCTCCAATTGTGTGGATTGCGCTACTGCACGAACGGATCTTCAATGGATGCGTTCCCTACGTCCACTGCTGGCATTCCCCTTTGCCTATCGCAACCACTACCTGCGCCGAGTCGCCAAACTGGTGGATGTCTTCATCTCGCCCAGTCAATTTTTGCGGGATGTCTACGTGCAGAATGGCTTCCCTGCGGAGAAAATTGCTGTCATTGAAAATGGCCTAGACGAGCATAAACTAGCTCCATCGACAGATCTACACCTACCGAAGCCGGCCGAGAGGCCCCATTTCGGTTTCATTGGCTCCCTCGCTTGGCAGAAAGGTGTTCACATTCTTGTTGAGGCCTTCAATCGGCTGGATGAAACTGTCTCCCTCACAATCTATGGCAGTGAAGCGATCTTCCCTGCATATGTGGAGGAACTAAAAAGCCTAGCCCGGCATCCCCATATCCACTTTGCGGGCCCGCTTCAGCCCCATCATGTTGGAGATGCTCTACGACATATTGATTGTTTGGTGGTGCCATCTCTCTGGTACGAGAACTCTCCGCTGGTCATTCAGGAGGCCTACGGGGTTGGCACACCGGTTATCGCCAGCCGTTTGGGCGCGTTGCCAGAGAAGATAAAAAGAGCTGATCAGCTCTTTACGTCCGGCGATGTGGACGATCTGGCTTCACTTCTACAACGGCTGGCCCAACAGCCCCAATGCCTAGCGGAAATGGCCCGACCAGCCGCGCCGTCAATGGCAGAACACGCCGCTCAACTCCTCAGCCTTTACCAACATGTATCAGCGGCTGTGTCCACCCCCCGCAACGGGGACAGGGCTGATCTAGTCCCCGCATTTGCCAATACACCGAACCAGTAGAGAGAATCGCGGATGGACATCCTATACAGAATCGGGTCAGTCGTTCTTCTGCTGGTGGGCGCGCTGTACCCGCTGCTGGCGATTTACAGCATGATGCAATTCTTCAAGCGGTCGGATGGACAGAGGCCCTCCTCCATGATTTTGATGCTGCGCTTCATTCTCATTGCCACAATACCTGTGGCTGGGATTCTCGGCGGCTTTGCTGGCTTTGCACCGACACTTTGGAGTCATCAGGTAATTCGGGTGATTGTCTATGGCGCGACGCTTCTCTCAATTGCTGCCATTGTGATGCTGGCAATCAGCAGCCGCTCCCAGCAATCACCCTGACCGAGCAGACGTGCGATCCGTATAAAGGTGGCCGCATCATCCACAGAAAGGCTGATACCCTAGTATATCACCCCCGACCGATGTACCGGCTGTTTGTGGTGGTCGGTATAGCTATAGCCATGCTTTTTTTGTGGGAGATTCTGAACAATTTTACGCTGCCTGCTCTGTTCTTTCTGTTGGCGACTATCGGTTTTAGTATCGTCTATCTACGCTGGGCACTGATGCGTCTGGAACTGACCTCCGACGGTTTGACCGTATACGCACCGCTGCAACCGCCTCTACACATTTTCTTTCGCCAGCTGATCACCTGTACCGAAGCTGGGCGCACAATGCCCGGTTTGAGTTTCGTCTATTGGCCCATCACTGCAGATGGGGTCGTTCATACGGACACGCCCCGTACGCTATTCCTGCCTGCTGTTGAGCATCAGGAGGATCTGTTCGCCTTTCTGCAAGACCACATATGCGGCGGCTAAACGTGAGGCGATCTTGAAGAAGGACCTCGCCGCTTTTTTGTATGTAAGAGTCTGATGCTTGTGGGGAATCGATCAAAATGACACTGAAACAGCTACATGTGCTGTTCGTCACCGCTGAATACCCGCCGATGTTGGGCGGTGTCGGCGCGTATTCAGCTGAACTGGCGCGGGCGTTGTTGGCCCTCGGCGTGCGGGTAAGTATCCTGACCGATGCACAAGGCACCATATCCCAGGAGGATGACGCGGCGCGGGTCATTCCACAAGCAGGAGGCTGGGGTTGGCGGGTCCTGACAGACATCTCGGCATGTGCCCGTACGGTCGGGGCCGATTGGGTTCACATTCAATACCAGACCGCTGCCTACGGAATGCACCCAGCCATCAACTTTGTGCCCTATTTTCTGCAAAGAAAAGGATTTCGCATCGCCTGGACCTATCATGACCTGCTCGTGCCCTATCTCTTCCCCAAAGCTGGTGCTCGTCTACGGCATTGGGTTACGCGGTTTCCCGTTCGTGTTGTGGATGCAGTCGTGGTTACAAATCAGAGTGATTGGGCATCTGTGCGCGAGCAAGCTGTTGCGTCCAAACTCCACCGGATTCCCATTGGCAGCGATATCAAAGGCCGGCGGCTCTCGCCAGCAAAGAGAACACAGTGGCGGGCCAGACGCGGCTATGGGCATACACAGCTTGTGCTCGGGTACTTCGGCTTTCTTAACGCCAGCAAAGGTGGATTGACGCTGATAGAGACATTGGCTATGCTGGTACAGGAGGGATGGGATGCTCATCTGCTGATGATCGGCGAGAGAATCGGGGCGAGTGATGCAACGAATTTCAGCTATCTACAACGGGTTGAAGCCTGTATTGCCGAACATGGGCTGAACGTCCGTGTTCAATGGACGGGTCATCAGTCAGATGAGGAGGTAGCCATGGACCTCAACGCCATTGACGTATTGGTAATGCCTTACGAAGATGGCCTGAGTTTGCGTCGTAGTACACTGATGGCTGGTCTCGCCAATGGTTGTGCGATAGTGACGACCCACCCCTGGATTTCGGTACCGGAATTACAGGCAGATTCTGATCTGCTGCTCGTTCCTCCCGGAGATCCCTTGGCAACAGCAGAGGCAGTGGCGCGTATTGCCGGAGATGTACGCTTGGCGACGGAGTTGCGAGCAAATGCCCGCCAGGCTGCTCGTCAGTTCCGCTGGGATACTATCTCTGCACGACATTTGAAAATCTACGCCCATGAATAGGCGTAGATTCGGTTATCTCGTCGTCTGGAAAGGTCTGCATCGGCCTGGCTCAAGGACTATCCGAACCTACTCTTGGCTCACGCTCTGGAACCTCTGGGCATTCAATCTTGCCTTCAATTCATGCATGGTCTTGGTGCCTTTTAGGCGGTTACAGGGTCCACACAGTAGCTGCAGGTTCTCATCATCGTCTAATCCGCCTAATTTGCTGGGTACGATATGGTCAATTTCAAGGTTCTGTACCTGAAAGTGTGTTCTGCATCCGTTGCAATAGCCCTCTTGTTTGCCATAGAGTACGTTTTTGATGTTCTTTGACCTATGTCCCTTCCGCTTCGGTAGGTCTGTGCGGTGGATGGTCTCTAAGCCGAACAAGCCGAGGTCGTTGACCATTCGTTGCTGCATGAGTTGGTTGGCTTTCTCGCTGATGTCTATGCCTATCCAGCGTCTTTGTAGCCTTTCTGCAGCAATGCAGGTCGTGGCACATCCACAGAAAGGGTCAAGTACTACATCGCCTTCGTTGCTGCTGGCTTTGATGATGCGTTCAAGCAGGGCGAGTGGTTTCTGGGTTGGATAGCCTACCCGCTCTTTGGCTTGTGAATTCAACTGGGTAAACGACTTATCTGCTAGATAACTCCACACGTCATCAGGTATTATGCCATCATCTGCGTAGAATCGTTTGCCCATCCCATTTTCATGGTATTGACGCCCATTTTCATCTACCCGGTTGTACCGAGACATAGCCATGCGTCTGGGGACTCGTATTTGCACAGGCAGATAGTCATTTGTTTTTGAATAGCGAAAGATTATATCGTGTTTTCTGCGAAAATCACGGCGAGGGGAATGCCCCATATGATAGTGCCACACGATTTCACTGCGGTAGTTCTTTGGTCCGAAAATAGCATCAAGCAGCAACTTAATATAATGGCTGGCAGTAGGGTCGCAATGATAGTAAAGACTACCCGTCGGCTTCAGAACTCTGTGTATCTCCAACAGTCGAACGGACATAGCAACTAAGTACGACTTCATGCTCTTGCTATGTACATCGCCGGCCAAGACCGCAGTCCACAGTTTTCTGTTCTTCGCTTCAATTTCTTCATGCCAAGCGATGTCAATGTCCTCCAGCGTCCATATGTCTCTGAACGCTGCCCCCTCTGCCGGCGAGCCGATAGGTGCTTGGAAAATACGATTCTTATTGAACGGCGGATCTAAATAAATCAGGTCCACGCTTTCCGTCTCCAATCCACGCATAATCGGCAGATTGTCACCAGTGAATATAGTTCTGTTTTGTACATTCATTGTTCGCCACCTTACGTCCATTGTATACTTTCGTTTTTCCTATCAGGTGACGTGATCTCAGGAGGGATATGTTCTTCAGGGACGAGAGTACGTTGTCCTTGAGGCAGGAAAGGTCTAGCTACGTCCCACACAGCAGGAGCTGCGGAGAAAATGAAATGGACAACCTGTATATCGTCGACCGTGGGGGGCCCAGTTTTTTAATGATAGACGAGGAAAAATGTCTACAGTTACAGACATTTTTTGAGAAGTGGCGACGGGTGGACTTGAACCACCGACCTAGGGATTATGAAGCCCTCGCTCTAACCGCCTGAGCTACGTCGCCCAATCGCAAAATGAACCGCCGACCGGTTTCGGTTCGGCGGTTTTTAAGGTAGCGGGGGCAGGATTCGAACCTGCGACCTCCGGGTTATGAGCCCGACGAGCTACCACTGCTCTACCCCGCAACAATAAAGAGAAGAATAGCATATCTTCTAATTTGCGTCAAAATTTGATTCACCTGATGGCCGATAGCGCGGGTGGCGGCAATTCAAATCCAAACATTCCCTGTTTCGAGTTATTCTGTCTACCCACTCTCGTAGAATAGGGACTGCCACCAGGTCCAATCCAAAGGACGGAAGGGATCATCCTCCACATCTGGAGCCGACGATGAAGCTGTGGGCAATGCTTTTTCTTCATCACTGAAATCAAGCAGAACATAGACTTCATCTCCGTCCTGAATGTACCCCAACTCCCCACGGGCCACCGCGGCTACATATTGGTCACTTGAGGCGTACTGCAACTCCGCCTGTAAATCCAGTGAACTCTGTTGACTCAGAGAGATATCCTGCTTCATTTCAGCGATCTGTGCTTGCACGGTGACCAGCTCACGCAGTTGCTCTACATACTGGAATACAAAATACAGGCCAACCACAAACCCCAACAACAGCATCACAGAATACGCAGAGGCGCGCTCGCGTTTTTTATCACTCTCCTGTGATCTGAGTGCGACATGGGTGGCGGCCATAGACTTTCCTCGCAGAGATAGTATACGAAAATATCAATGAAACAATATACGCGAACAGGATTGCAAAAAAGAAGCCCTGACAGTTTGTCAGGGTTTCTTCAGTGCCGCAGGAGGGATTTGAACCCCCACGGGCTAATGCCCACTACGCCCTGAACGTAGCGCGTCTTCCTATTCCGCCACTGCGGCTCTGTTGATTTGCCCGACGATGCCCTTAGATGTCAGGCAGTTCAATTAGGTTTATAGCATAAGCGATCATCTTCTGTCAAATTGTGGTTGTCTACATGTCACCAAAGCAGTCATGTCGCAATTGCTGTACAAAAGCCGTTCTTGAGAATCTTCAGTGTATCCTCTGGCTATAACTCTTAAACCTATTGTACTATCTCAGCCTCGACCTGCTGATTTACGGGGACTCGGCGGGTGAGAATATACCAATCAGGGAAGGTAACAAAGCGGTCTGCCGGCGTGTTCAATGATCTGATCTGAACAGCCTTCACCCGTTCACTGACGCCATATGTATAGGCTGGATAGTAGAGAGGAATCGCGGGTACCTCTGCCGCAAAAATGCGCTGAAATTCTGCATAGAGTGCTCGGCGTTTCTCCCGGTCAACTGTACTCCTGGCTTTGATCATCAAGGCATCTGCTTCTTCGTTTGACCACCCGCCGTAGTTCTGACCCCCCGTATTCACCTGACTGCTATGATACAATGGGAAAGGATCTGGGTCACCGCTAATGTTCCAACTGACCAGCACGGCATCGAAATGTCGGGGTGTCAAAAAATCGGTTACCAAGCCGGCGAAACTGACACTCTGCACCACAGCATCCACACCGATAGATCGCCAATCTGCGCTGATGTATTCGAGCATAGCCATCCGGCTCGGGTCGTCATTTGTCAGCAGGTGGAAACGCATAGCCTGGCCATCTTTATCCCGAATGTTGTCGCCATCTGTATCGACCCAGCCGCTTTCATCTAGCAGCCGTTGCGCCTTGTCTAGGTCGTAGGCATAGGATGGAATGTCTTGGTCGTGTGCCCAGTTGTTCGACGGGATGGGTGATGATGCCAGCACACCGTGCCCACCGGCTATATCATTGAGAATCTGTTCACGATTCAGCGCGTAATAGAGTGCTTGCCGTACTGCTACATCTTGGAAAAAGGGGACCTGCGAATTTTGTAGATTAAAAATGATATGAATACATATTGATTCCGGCGCGGAAAAGAGCTGTAAATCTGTACGTTCTTGCGCGGAAAGGATATCCGATTGTAATATCCGGCTCACACCATCTAATTCACCCGCGGCGTATGCTGCGTAAATTGAAGGATAATCCGGATAGAAATGAAATTCCAAGGCAGACACAAATGGGATGTCTTCACCGTAATAAGGGCTAGGTTCTAGGCGTATGAACTCCGCGGAAGAACGGGTTACGCGCATCGGGCCGTTGCCGATTGGGTTCAAATTGAACGGGCTGTCCATAACCTGAGAAGCGGGAATATTCTGCCAGATATGCCTCGGCAGCAGGCCTACGGTTGTAAAGTCAAGGAACGGCGCAAACGGCTCGTCTAGAAGAAAACGCACAGTCCAGTCGTCAACCCGTTCTACATCCACGGAACGCCACAGTTCCGCTAGGTCGGGTAGACTCGGCAAGTCTAGGTTCTGCATCAATTCGATAGTAAATAGGACATCATCAATGGAAACACGCACGCCATCATGCCAAAACTGATTGGCCCGTAGACGGAAGGTATAAGCAAGCCCATCTGGGGTGCCGGACCAGGCCTCGGCCAGGTCCGGTACCACTTGGCCATATTGGTCTAGTCGGGTTAAGCCCCGGAAGAGAAGGCTGCACAGATCCCGGTCAATATCGTGGATATGGCACAGCAATGGATTGATGTGTTGCGGATTGCCGGCAACGCCTTCCCGAAATACCCCGCCTCGGGCCGGGACCAAGACAGTGGAAACGTTATATGCTGAGACGCCCATCAGGAGCACCAGGAGAATGATGCCTATGAATGCCAGCAGAGCTTGCCAGCGGATGTATCGACCCAGCGATGGTGTAGGCGATGCCGGCAGGAATTCGCTACCGGACATGGCCGACTTATCGAATGACTGTTGATTCGACATAACTAAAGCCAATTTTCGCGTTTTATGCGGGATGCCTCAGGGCAAGATCAGGGGTGCATAAAATGCGAAATCGTCGGGGCCGGCCTGTCATCGGCTCGTATGTAAGCAGAAATCGATCTCTTTCTGGAGACAGAGCGCGATTTAGCGGAGGGCAACGGTCACGAGACTGAGCAGGAGAAATAAGGACGCCAAAATAATCGTCAGATTAAACATGGTTTTCTCCACACCCCGTCGGGTCCGATAGATGCCGGCATCGCCTCCAAAGGCACTGCCTAGCCCGCTACCCTGTCCTTGTAACAGGACGATTCCGATCAGTGTAGTCGCAATAATAATGGTTGCGATCATAAAAAAAGTATCCATCCTTCACACCTCGAATACAATCATCATGAATCTCCTCAGGCTCGAACATCCGCGCTTATATACGAAAAGATCAGGTCATCTCTGGGAAATCCCGCGCAACTGAGTAGGAACGATATATCTATCGTTCCCTGAACAGATGGCAGAAATGCAGACAGATTGAGCAGCGGTCGGCGTTCGAGAGCTACTCTTTCTCCGGTGGATTTGGTGTCTCAGGGACCGCGGCAGGGGTATCGCTTTCTGTCGTAGCTGTTGTGGCTGTTTGCTCTGATTCCAAAGGATCTTCCTCGTCTTTGGCGGCCCGGCGAAATTCTCGAATGCCTCGGCCCAATCCACCAAATACTTCCGGTAGCCGTCCGACGCCAAAGAAGATGATGACAATTACCAGAATCAAAATCAGCTCTGTTGGTCCTAACGATGGCATTGATTAAGCTCCTTGGCTCAATGATATGCGGAGCGCGTTATCAACATTTGTAGTAAGCACTCAGTTATTGCATTATAACAGTAGGGACGAATGACAGCAAATTATTGACATGGGCCAATTCGCATATGGTAGTTTTTCCGCATTTGCGCGGAATCGGGCCAGAAGTATGTGACCCTTTGATTCATGCGTTTAGATTCAATGAGATGTATGCTACAATAACCGCTACAGAATCCACGATGATGATTTGAACTGCCCGATTCCGCATCCTTTCCGCTTTGCTCAATGGCAAGGTGCAGAAAAGATACGAGAACCCGAGGGTTTCGGCCTCGTTGGGCAAATCAATTGGACATATCCGTTACCTTCCATATCCAACACACGCGTCTGCATCTATGACTGTGCATACACAACAGACATTGCCGTTCCTGCCCAAATCCACCGCTAGAGTCGAACCGGCCTTCACTTTGATAGAATTACAGATTCTCAACTTCGCTATCATTGACCAATTGCAGTTGCGCTTCCATGATGGGCTGAATATCCTGACCGGAGAAACTGGTGCTGGCAAATCGATTATTATTGATGCCATCGGCCTGTTGTTAGGCGACAGGGCGACGGGTGCTATGATACGGGCGGGCACAGAGCGGGCAGAGATCGAAGCGACCTTCCGGCAGAGAAATCTTGATCCCGGCCCGAGGCAGCCGGACGCCATCCAACAGCTATTGGAAGCTGAGGGACTGGACGACCCCGACGCGCCGGAAATCCTCATCCTCAGCCGGGAGGTGCGCCGTAGTGGGCGCAACATCAGCCGGGTGAATGGGCGTTCTGTCTCTCTACAGCTATTAAGCCACCTAGCAGCTCTGCTTATTGATATTCATGGCCAGAGTGAGCACATGAATCTATTGCACCCTCGTACCCATGTACATCTGCTGGACCGTTATGGCGGCTTGTTGCCTCTGCGTAGACGGGTGGCGGAAAAGGTGAAACAGGTACAGCAGACGCATAAAAAATTAGAACAGCTACGCCATGATGCCCGCACCATCGCCCAACGGCTGGACCTTCTTAGCTTTCAAACGGAAGAGATTACCGAGGCCAATTTGGGACCCGGCGAAGATGAAAGCCTAGAAATGGAACGCCAACGGCTTGGCAATGCCGGAACACTATTGCAGCTCGCGAACGGGGCGGCGATTCTATTGAATGAGGGAAGTGATGAAACACTAGGGGCCATTGACAGCTTCAGCGAAGTCGTTGGACGCATCGAACGCCTGGCCCGCATTGACAACAGCATGGCAGACACGGCCGCGACTGGCCAGAGCCTGTTGGAGGAGCTGTCCGCTTTGGCCCAAACCCTCCAAGACTACGCGGACGGATTGGAGTTCAACCCGGAGCGGTTGGCTGAAGTCGAAGAGCGGCTGGTATTGGTCGACAATCTCAAGCGCAAATACGGCGACACAATTGAAGATATCTTGGCCTTCGCTGCTGCGGCCCAGACTGAATTAGAGGAACTGAGTTCTTGGGAGGCGCAGACGGCCGCGCTGGAGGATATGGAAGAGAAATTACTGCACGAAATCGGTGCATTGGGTACAGTATTGAGCCAGGCCCGGGTAGCCGCTAGTGAACAGATGGCGCAGCAAAACAGAGCTGGCTGAGTTGCGTATGGCCCATGCTCGTTTTGTTGTCTCCGTGGAAACGGTCGAACGGAAAGATGGGGCCTATCTGCCAGATGGCCGGCAAGTCGCCTTTGACAGTACCGGCATCGACCGGGTTGAGTTTTTGATCAGTACCAACCCAGGCGAGCCGGTTAAACCCATGGCGAAAGTGGCCTCTGGTGGCGAGACTGCCCGTTTGATGCTTGCGCTGAAGGGAGTACTCACCCACGCGGACCAGACACCGATCCTGATTTTTGATGAGATCGACCAGGGCATCGGGGGCCGTGTAGGTGGCGTCATTGGCAAGAAATTATGGAATCTGACTGGCCAGCGGGCCAGCAATACACCGTGCCATCAGGTGTTGTGCATTACTCATCTACCCCAACTGGCCGCCTTTGGTGATCTCCACCTAGCTGTACGCAAGCGAATATTCGAGACGGATGACGAACTGCGAACCGGTACAGAAGTCCAACATGTTGAGGGGTCGGCGCGCGTCAAGGAGTTGATGTATATGCTAGGTGCTGTTACCGATGCTGGCCGGCAATCTGTTGTGGAGATGCTCGCTGCTGTAGACCAGTTTCGCATTGTGCATGGTCTGCCTCATGCTGAAAGCAGTGGGCGGGCAAACTGCATACGGGCAATGGGTCCGAAGGAAACAACAATATGAATAGACACTCCAGCCATCCACTTTTCACCACGCTTTTCCGCTACTTTTATCTGTCCTGCCTGTTGCTGGGAATGGTCTTGACACTGATGGATGGCGTACAGGCAGCCCGTCCTTCCCAGGCCGAGCAGGCGTCCGTCTTGGTATTGACATTTCGCGGGGCAGTGACGCCGGTGCTGCGGCAGTATCTGACTGCCGCGATCACTGCTGCTCAAGTGGAAGATGCCGAAGCGATAATTCTGCAGTTGGACACTCCGGGGGGGAGTGTTGAAGTGACCAAACAGGTCGTGCAGGAGATGCTGGCTTCCCCTGTACCGGTGGTTGTATACGTTGCACCGGCCGCGGCCCAAGCCGGCAGTGCCGGCACATTTATCACTTTGGCCGGACATGTGGCAGCCATGGCCCCTGGCAGCAGTATCGGCGCGGCCAGCCCTGTTAGTGGTCAGGGAGAGGAGATCGGTGAAACCATGCAGGCGAAGGTCGTCAATATCCTCAGTGCCGATATTGAAAATCTGGCCTCCCGTCGGGGTGAGAAAGCGGTAGAATGGGCTGTGGCTGCGGTGCAGGAGGCGGCCGCAGCCACAGCGGACCGAGCATTGGAATTGGGCGTCATCGACTTCATTGCAGCAGATGTGCCGGATCTATTAGAGCAGATGGACGGTTTCGTTATCACAACCCAAGGAGAAGAGCAAACCCTCCACACAGCCGATGTGCTGATTGTCCGACGGGAGCTGTCCCCCTTACAGATGTTTTTGAACTTCATTAGCAATCCCAGCGTAGCCACCATTCTGCTGACCCTCGGCTCTATCGGACTGATCGCTGAAATCTATAATCCAGGTACATTTATACCGGGTATGACCGGGCTAATTAGTCTGCTGCTTGGGCTGTATGCTCTAGGTCAGTTGGAGGCAAATTTCACCGGTCTGGCATTGATCGGATTGGCGATCATTTTACTGATAGCTGAGGCGTTCACGCCGGCATTTGGTGCGCTGGCATTGGGCGGTACGGTCTCGTTCGTCTTTGGGGCCGCGCTGCTCTTTGACGCGCCGGGGTTGGCTGTGCCTTGGCCGACGATCATTTCTTTGGGCGTGGGGATGGGTGCATTCACTCTATTTGTCGGCGGAAAGGCTCTGGCCGCCCAGCAGCGTCAGACCGCTACCGGCAGCGAAGGCCTGATTGGCACGCTGGCAACTGTCCGGGTTCCCTTTGACGAGAATGGGAAAGGCACTGTCCTGATCGCTGGCGAACTTTGGAACGCGCAGCTGTATACAGTGCCGGCCAGTGATCCTCCGGCTCTGGCAGCCGGCGACTTGGTAAACGTGGCGGCGAGGGAGGGCTATACCCTTATCGTCAGGCCACAAAGGCCATCGTGATGCGCGCGAACTCCTGGCATAAATATCTAATCGACTATAATGAGGGACTGGGCCTCGTCTACGAGCGTTTTATCCTCAACGATTTTTTGGAAACATTGAGAACGCAATACAGTGTTCGCAGCGTCTTGGAAGCACCCTTGTATGGCATGGCCGGGGTAAGCGGTATTAACAGCTATACCCTAGCCCGGGCCGGCGTAGAGGTGACACTCGTTGATGATATTCCTGAAAGGATGGCCGGTGTGGGGCGTATTTGGAACGAAGATTTACAGATGCCGGTCAATCTGGTACAGATCGATCCGTACTATTGGGGGCGGCTGCCTTTTGCTGATAACAGTTTTGATCTATGCTGGTGTTGGGCTGCGCTGTGGTACATTCGTAACCCCGCTGGGCTGTTGCGGGAACTAGCCCGCTGTAGCCGAGGGCTGGTGTTTGTCGCGATGCCCAACAACATGCAGGTGGGATATTGGATACGTAAGTTGGTGATCGACCGCTCTTTCTTTGCACAGCACGACGCACGCTGGACGAATATCGGCCTCATCCGTTCGATTTTGAAGCAGGCTGGCGTTTACCTGATTGAGGAAGGGGTGCTGGACACGCCACCTTGGCCGGATACGGTTATGCCAGCGAACGAAGTATTGAAGCGGCTTGGGATTCGGAGCAAAAAGCTGGAGGAGAAGTTCAGCGGCGATAGCTGGCAGTGGAGCACAATGGCCTACTATACCGGCGTTGAGCCGGACTTGCGGGAGCGGGTGATGCAATATGCTTTCCTCGATCACATGCCCATTCCTTGGCAGATCAAGGTCATGTGGGCTCATCATCGTTATCTGGTCTTTCGTACCTCCCATGAAGAGTGAGTGGGGAGCAGTGACTCGTCATTGGAGCCAAACAACCTAACGACAGACCTCGAAATCGTTCAATCTAATCCAGAGCAGCCGAAGGGCACAAGTTGGCCAGGGTACAGTTTACACAGTCTGGCTTACGGGCATGACACACTCGCCGCCCATGGAAGATCAACAGGTGGGAGATGTCGATCCAATCCTCTGGGGGAATGATCAACATCAACTCCTTTTCTATCTTTTCGGGAGTTTTCTGTTCGGTCAGGCCCAGCCTCTGGGAGAGCCTCTTCACGTGCGTATCAACGACGATACCATCCGCGAGGCCAAAGCAGACACCTCGCACAACATTCGCGGTTTTGCGCGCCACCCCGGGCAGACTCGTCAGCTCATCCATCCCTTGAGGCACTTCGCCGCCGAATCTCTCACAGATCCGAATGCTGGCACCCTGAATATTCTTTGCTTTGTTGCGATAAAAACCGGTGGGGCGGATCAATGCTTCCAGATCTTCCCGGCGACTAGCGGCCATGTCCTGTGGCGTTGGAAAACGTGCAAATAGGGCTGGGGTCACCTGATTGACCCGTTCGTCCGTACACTGGGCTGAGAGGATCGTCGCCACCAGAAGTTGAAATGGATTTTCGTGATGCAGCGCGCAGTGGATATCCGGATGAGCGGCCCACAGGCGATCTAGCAGTGTTGATATAGAGTTCATCTTGGCCTATTTCGGTTAGGAAAGCTCCGGCACGCGCGGGCGGGTCGGTACTAGGTCGTCCGAACCGTCAATGCGCTGCCATGGGTAGTATATCCAATCCTCTGTTACCGCGCCGTAGCAGTCTGGCTTCTCGTTCTTGAAGATGCTTTGGTGCTTCTTCCAATGGAGCACTGCTGTCTCAGGGATGCCGCCAGCCCCTTGCACCCGACTCTTGACGGTGACGATCGTCCGGCCCCGTTCCCAGATATTATCAACGACCAGAATCTTCTTGCCATTGAGGACCGGGTCAGCTGGGAACTGAAGGAACCGGGGCCAGCTCATTTCTGCGCGCACACCGACTCCTTGCTGAAAGAGAACCGACGCGGTCAGCACATCTTTCATCTTCAAGGCCTCGGCAATCATGCCGCCGGGGACAATGCCGCCTCGGGTGATCAGCAAAAGGGCATCGTATGGTGTATTGAGCTGCATTACAACTTTTGTAATCAGCTCTTCCACATCGTGCCAAGTTAAGTAAACTTTTCCCATCTGTACCTCAATTTTCCTACGATGGACCCACAATACGTGCCGCAGAAGTGCCTATAAATCTGTCTCTTGCCAACCACCGTCTAAGCGGAGTATACTGACCAGAATGAATGTGAAAAATATCGCCAAATTTGAACGACTTGCAGATGGTCTCGGTGTTGGTCCTGTGCCCGATGGTTGGGCCGCCATCGTCGATCTACCTATCCTGATCTTGGTCGGTGTGACCGGTGTAGGCAAAAGCACGACAGTCGAAGCTCTAGGCCGGCAGTGGGGTCACATTGCTCTGCTGCCCGATAGGCGTCAGATAGCCGATCTGCTGGTGATCCCAACCGTCCAGGGCTGGGATGAAGACCCACTTACACGGGTAATCGACCGTCGTCAGCGTTTTACATACACCGCCCGCTATCGACAGCGATATCCCGGTGGGCTGGCCCATGCTTTCAGTCGGTTGGTATTGCAGCGACAGCCGGATGCGTGGCCTGGTCGGTTGATCTTTGATGGCCTGCGGGGCGCGGATGAGGTCGCTTTTGCCACGGAATCTCTGCCTCTGGCTCGCTTCGCTGTCCTACACGCGCCGGATGTCGTGCGGACGGAGAGGCTGTTACAACGCCAAGATCCTTTCGATCATTTCAGCGCAGTCGAAACAGGACAAGACAGAACTGCATACCGACCGCTGCCTACAAACCACTCATCATCCCGCATACTATACCACATCCAATCACAAGAACCAAACAAATTGCACCCGGACCTAGCCCCTCAGCAAGAGGGCTCCTTTGGGGAGGCATCGTTCGATTGGGGGCGTGTACCAGAAGGGCATGACCTTTTCAATCGCGAGGAGAAGGCCCGTCTGGCAGCACTGGTGGGCCGGGGCGAAGTGGCCGGTACTGAACTAGCAGCCAAGATAGCCATCGTCGCGGCAGAGCGTCGCAATTACGACCCGGACGCGGCAGTTGAAGTTCTCCAATATCAGGCACCTGAGCGCATGGTCGTCATTGACACGACGACCCATTCGCCTGCCGAAGCCGCGGCCGTAATCAGTGGACAGTACTCAGGAACCTGTGTGGAATAAGGCATTTCAGACAATTTTGTCCTTTTCCCTTTGATTGAGCCAGAATGTCTACAATCATCAAACACATTGAACCTATCCCTTTTCGCTTGCCATTGCGGGAACCGCTGCGCTGGGGGGCTGCCAGTGAAATGCAGGAAGTGCATCACGTCCTTGTGCGGGTCTGGTTGAGCGACGGCAGTGAAGGCTGGGGAGAAGCACCGCCCCGGCCCACAATTTACGGTGAGACAGTGCATAGCATCTGCAGTGTAATTCGACAGGAACTGGCCCCCCGGCTTGTGGGCGAACAACTGGATGAATCCACACTTCCGATGCTCTACACCCGCCTGCAGCAAGTGAAAAACAACCAGACTGCCCGGGGCGCGCTGGATATGGCCCTGCATCATGCGTTGGCAAATAGCCGCGCCCGTGGACTATACGATCATCTGGGTGCCAGTCGGTCACACGTACAGGTGAGTTATATTTTGGGCTTAGGCGACTTGGACGACACTCTTGCTGAAGCCGAGAGAATTGTGGCCCGGGGGGTGCGGGTGTTAAAAGTCAAAATCGGGCGTGCTTGGGGCGAGGATATGCGCCGGCTACAGCTCCTGCGGGAGCAATTCCGTGAGCAGGTGGCCCTGTACGTTGATGCCAACGAGTGCTTCCGTCCCCAAAATGCGCGACACCGCCTAGAAAAGATGGCAGAACTGGACGTTCTGTACTGTGAGGAGCCATTGCCGGTGGAGTTGATTCTGGCCCGTTCAGCCTTGTGTAAGGTTACACCTCTCCCGCTCATCGCCGACGATAGCACGTTCAACATTAGAGATCTACGCCGGGAGTTGAGCTTAAACACATTTCACATTCTCAACATCAAAACTGCACGTACCGGTTTTACCGAATCCACTACAATGCTGCAACAGGCACTGGTAGCCGGTAAAGGCGTGATGGTGGGTTCTCAAGCTAGTGCTGGATGGGGAACAGTGCAGGCGGCCTTTTTCTCCGCCAAACTCGGCATTGACCATCCGTGTGAGTTGAGCTTTTTTCTGAAGCTCCAAGAGGATATACTGGCCCGACCACTAGCGGTCCGTGATGGTATTCTGAATGTGACCGAACTCGCTCAGATGACGATTGATACGGCCCGGCTGCGGGAAGCGACAATGAAGGATCTCCTATGAATTTCGATCTTATCATCATTGGTGGCGGAATCGTCGGAGCGGCCGCGGCCTATCGTGCCGGACAGTTGGGCGCACGTACGCTTCTGTGTGACCGGAGGGATGTGGGCCGGGCGACGGATGCGGGCGCAGGCATTCTGGCTCCGGAAAGTAGCACCCGAGACGGGCGTCTCTGGTATGATTTCGCCTTGGCTGCAGTGGCCTACTATCCTGTTCTGATCAAAGAACTTACTGTTGATGGAGTGCCCGCGACTGAACTGTCCCAGGCGTACAGCCACTGTCCGAAGTTGAGTGTAGCCATCAATGACGTTGAGGCGGCTACTCTAGCCGAGATGGAGCCGACAATCTACGCTCGCCAAGAGGAGCGTCATCCGCCACCTACAGAACGTATCCGGCGGATTTCTGCGGCCGAGGCCCGCACGCTTTACCCCCTATTGGCCGATGCAACTGCAGTGTTGCTCCAGCCAGTCGCCCGCCGGGTGGATGGCCGCCTGATGACCACGGCCCTGGAAAGGGGCCTACGTAGCCAAGGCGTGCAGACAGTCGATGCGAATGTGACCTCCCTGCTGCTTATAGACGGACGAATTCGCGGCGTATGTACTGATGCGGAGGATGAGTACACAGCCGGAGCGGTTCTCATTGCCGGCGGTGCTTGGTCGCCGGCCTTCGGCAGGCAGCTGGGCGTACAGGTTCCCGTCGCACCCCAGCGAGGGCAGATTGTCCACCTACATATCTACGGGCAGGACAGCAGTACTTGGCCAATCATTGGCGGTTTCCAAGGCCACTATCAGGTGCCTTGGCCGGATGGTCGCGTAGCTGTTGGTGCTACCCGGGAGACCGGCAGCGGTTACAAACCCCATACAACCACTCGCGGTATCCAGGAAGTGTTACAGGAAGCCTTGCGATTGGCCCCCGGCCTGCGCGATGCTGCCATTCACGAAATCCGCGTGGGCCTGCGCCCCTACACCACCGACCATCTGCCGGTATTAGGGCCGGTTCCCGGCGTGACGGGCGTATATCTCGCAACTGGCCATGGACCGACCGGTTTGACTCTAGGTCCGTTCAGTGGAAAGCTGATGGCCGAGCAAGCTCTAGGACAACCGACCGATTGGGATTTGGCTCCATTTGCTATAAGTCGCTTTGTACAGTGACCGATAGAATCCTATGCGAATGTATGTAGCCTACTGTCTGGGGCGATCCGAAGAGGATGTGGCCCTGCATGATGCTTGAATAGGCGCGGCTGCTTGTATCGCGTGCATCATTGAGAAACGTTGTGATATAATACATACCATGAATACGACAGATTCCTCGAACAGCCAGCCTATGACGCTTGAGCAGTTGGAGCAGGCCAAACAGTTCATTATCAACAACCTGTCCCAAGTTCTGGAGCAATCGCCAGAGTTCATTCTCTCTATGGGGGAGGTGGTTGCCAAGGAATTTCCACAACGGGAAGAGTTTGCGCGTCTGCTAGAACTCGTAGAAGCCTATCGCCGAGAGACACAACAGCACAAAAGAGAAGTTGACGACAGAGGATGTGGCCCTGCATGATGTTTGAATAGGCGCGGCTGTTGTATCGCGTGCTTCATTGAGAAACGTTGTGATATAATACATACCATGAATATGATTCATTCCCCGAACGGCCAGCCACTGACGTTTGAGCAGTTGGAGCAGGCCAAACAGTATATTATCAAAAGCCTACCACAACTTCTGGAGCAATCACCGGAGTTCGTTGCTCTTATTGAGAGGGTGGTTGCTGAGAAATTCCCACAACGGGAAGAGTTTGCGCGTCTAGTAGAACAAGTGGAAGCCCATCGCCGAGAGACACAACAGCACAAAAGAGAAGTTGACGAGCGCTTTGATAAAGTTGATGAACGACTCGACAAGATAGACGAGCGCTTTGATAAAGTTGATGAACGACTCGACAAGATGGACGAGCGCTTTGATAACGTTGATGAACGACTCGACAAGATGGACGAGCGTTTTGATAAGATGGACGAGCGCTTTGATAAGATGGACGATCGTTTTGATAAGATGGACGAACGCTTTGAGAGCTTAGAGCTTACCTTGGCGCGGCTTGGTTCACGCTGGGGCATTCACAGCGAAGGCATTTTCCGCAAGACCATGAAAGCAGTGCTTGAGGAATCCTTTGACGCAACTGTAGAAGAGCGACACATTCAAGGGGAACAGTTCGACCTTGTGGTGATGAAAAACGGCGATCATATTCTGATAGAAATCGCTGCCAGCGTCCGGCGAGATATTTTGGAGAGATTCCGCCGTAAAAAGAGCCTTTATATAGCTGAGATGGGGATTGTACCAACACGGATCATTCTAGCGGTCGGTAGAATCAACAGCTACAGTGCCCAAGCCCTGCGTGATGCTGGGATTGATGTAATTGAGCCAGATGACGATTTCTATGGCGAAGAGTGAAATTGTCGTGGAGAGTCATAGCTCTCCACGAACTACTGTGGTTCGCACGACACGGACTTGCATCTGTTAGCTGTCCCAAAATCATACGTCAAAAGCATTCCCCTTCTTCTAGGAGACATTCCAATGAATGATACCGCTGTCAATCTTTCCCAAAACGGTTATGACAGCCCTAACACCGTACAATCTAATTACAGTCCAACGATTAAAGAGATGCCAGAGGACCTACGTCCTAGAGAGCGGCTGGAGTATGTGGGGGCCGGATCCCTAAACACCAGCGAACTACTGGCAATTATTTTGCGTACTGGAGGTCAAGGGGAAAACGTCATACGTCTAGCAGAGCGGTTGCTGACTGAGTTTGATGGCTTGCCCGGTCTGGCCAAGGCTAGCTTTGAGGAGCTGATAGCTGCCCATGGGGTGGGAAAGGCGAAGGTCACGCAGATTAAAGCTGCGATGGAGTTGGGGCGTAGACTTCTACTCGCCGCGCCCCAAGAGCGGACAAAAATTCAAAGGCCGGCCGATGTGGCCAATCTGTTAATGTTAGAGATGGGTCTGCTAGAACGGGAACAGATGCGAGTCGTTCTTTTGGACACGAAAAACCGCGTCCAGCGGGTCGTCACAGTCTATTCTGGCAGCCTGAACGCAGCAGTAATCCGTATATGTGAAGTTTTTACGGAGGCGGTGCGGGCCAACTGTGCCGCGCTGATCGTCGTCCATAACCACCCTAGCGGCGACCCCACACCTAGCCCAGAAGATGTGCGGGTGACAGAACAGATCGTCACTGCCGGAAAGCATCTTGACATTGAAATCTTGGACCACCTGATCATCACCCGCACCAGTTTCGTCAGTTTGAAAGAACGGAGATTGGGATTTGAATGAGGGACGTGTAACTGCAATAGCGCAGGAACTCGTCGCTAACTACTCTCTACCGGGGTGCTGACACTGTGTAGATAGTTGGTTACCTCTCGGACAGTGTTAGCATTTAGTTGCTGGGCCCGTTTTGTGCGTACATACTTCTTGAGTTGCTCAACCCGTAACACCGGCAGAGAGGGGTTCTCCAGTTCTAATTGTGTGGTTGGATTGATAAAAACAGCCGCGCTTTCGATAGGAATATCGCTGGCGTTCACAGTCAACTCTCCGCTAGATTCTGCGGCCTGGAGCAGTTCTTGGACTTTCTGCATGGCCTCCTGCATCTCGCGTACGGGGTTGCCCAGTCCTTCCCTAGTAAAAGATGTGAGTATGCGGCCTAGATTAAACCGTTCTCGCCATCTATCACCATGAACCCTCACTGTTCCTTTGTCGCCGCGCACGAGGAATACCTGAACGCCCGGCGGTCCCACCAGCATATAGGGCACTTCATCTAGCCCCCATAGGAAGAGCGCATATTTGTCATCAAACCCTTTCAGCCCGTTCTCTACAAGCTCATCCGGTCGGGCGATTTTCTTACTGCCCGGCCAGCGGCGGGGAGCAAAGCGGTTGATGTAATAACTCCCTATATTGGAGGCAATAAAGCCTAGGGCCAGCGCACCAAAGCTGACAAACATCCAGTACTGTTGGATAAAGGCGATGAGAGCATTGGCGGCTGGTTCGTCCGGCGGGAACCAGTTGGGCGTAAAGCTGGAGAGAAGGCCGACCAACAGTATCAGCAGCCCAGCCTGTGTCATTCGTCGGCCCCGCTGTTCTTTGGATTTTATCGTTGTTAGATTACGGTATACTTTCATGAAATAGGCTTCCAGTTTCTAATTGTTCGTTGTGTATGATGTACTGCAGGTATTGGTGCCGAACAACTGGTGTTGATTACCGATGGACAGCGACTAGTTCGTCACTCGTACCAATGACTTCCCCGATTCCTGCCTGAATTTCCTCCACGAGTCTCGTATCAATGGCCTGCTTGGCGACCCGAATTGTATGGCGGATGGCATTGGCATTGCTTCTGCCATGGCCGACGATGAGTAGATTGGACAGCCCCAACAGTACGGCCCCGCCGTATTCACTGTAATCTAGCCGCCGGGCCATCCTGTGCAGGGCAGAGCGAACCAGCAGACCGCCGAGACTGCTGATCGGGCCAGCGGTGATCTCATCTAGCAGTACCCCCTGCAGCAGTTTGGCCATGCCCTCGGCCCCCTTCATAAAAATATTGCCTGTAAAGCCGTCAGTGACTACTACATCGGCCAGGCCGCTGGGCACGTCCCTCGCTTCAATGTTGCCTAGAAACTGGATGCCTGATGTCCGTTCCAGCAGAGAAGTGGCCTCCAGCACGAGCTGACTTCCCTTGCCTTCTTCTTCTCCATTGCTCAGGATATGCACGGTTGGGTCGTGTACGCCCATAATGCGGCGGGAATAGACACTGCCCATCACCGCGAATTGCTGCAATTGCTCCGGCTTGACATCCGTATTGGCACCTATATCCAGAATCAAACAAAAGCCACGGGCGGTGGGAAAGGGGACGATCAGAGCTGGGCGCAGAATGCCTTGCATACGGCCGAAGTGCAAAATACCGGCAGCCACTGCACCGCCAGTATTGCCTGCGGTTACAAATGCATCGGCTTTCCCTTCCTTTACCAGCTTACAGGCCACAACCATGGAGCTGTCCTTCTTGGCGCGCACCGCTTTGGCTGGTTGGTCGGACATTTCAATCACTTCAAATGCAGGCACAATCGGCAAATCCAGAGCATGCGTCGAATGCTGTGCCAACTCCCGCTCTATGACGTCCGGCCGACCGACCAGGGAGACGGTCACGTCGAACTGACGGGCTGCCAAAATCGCGCCAGCGATGCTCTCACGTGGCGCGTAATCTCCGCCCATGACATCTAGAGCAATATTCATGCAGACATTCCTCCGAGTTTGCTTTGTCCGATGAAGCCGATATTTCCGGGTGCCAGGCAATTCAAATCAACTGAATGATGAATGCTATACTATTAGAACACCGAAGCATATGAGAAGTTGCCCAGAGAATTGATGGAGTCGGCAAAATGGATTATGGAATTGATGAGATGGCGCAGAGAGTGCGGACCGATGGCATTGTGGCGATCGTGCGGGGCGATTTCCCGATGCAGAAAGTTCTGGAAATCGGGGATGCACTGCTGGCCGCGCCGCTGCTAGTGATGGAAGTGACACTCAACACCCCTGGCGCGCTAGAATTGATCCAGATGTTGCGGGCCCGCTTCGGCGAAACGATGAGTGTCGGGGCCGGGACCGTCCGTACAGTGGATCAGTTCGATGCGGCCGTGGCTGTGGGCGCGCAGTTCACCGTCGCCCCAGGGCTGAATCCGGCTGTCGTCACTCAGGCCCAGAAAGCTGATATCCTGCACATCCCCGGTGTCTATACTGCTAGTGAAGTGGACACTGCCCACGCGGCCGGCTCTCGGCTCTTGAAGCTCTTCCCCGCAAATATCGGCGGTCCCGCCTACCTTAAGGCCCTGCGCGCCCCGTTGGATGATATCAGCTTTGTCCCCACCGGTGGTATTGGTCCGGAGAATGCCACAGACTGGGCCCAGGCCGGTGCTGTGGCCCTAGGCGTAGGCAGCAGCCTCGTCACTGGGCCAGACCAGCCCATGGCCGACCTGATCAGCCGGGCGCGATCCTTACGCCAGGCATGGGAGGCAAGTCAAACTGCAATGACCGCTGGCCAGTAACTGCAGTGACTACGGTGTTACGTGCTTCCGTTGCCTATCCCCGCAACTCATTCATGGCTATGGGCAGGAATGGCAGTAGATCCCGGGCAACGACGCCTGCGGGACCGATCTCTTGTTCGCAGAGTTCACCGGCCCGTCCGTGGAGCCAGGCACCTAGGCAGGCCGCATGGAAAGGGGATAACCCTTGGCCCATCAGGCCTGTGATGGCACCGGCGAGGATGTCGCCGCTGCCAGCAGTAGCTAGGGCAGGGGTAGCCACCGGCAGGACAGCTAGTCGTCCGTCCGGATGGGCAATGACCGTATACGGCCCTTTGAGTAGGACGACAGCATTCCAGGTAGCGGCTTTCTCTCGGGCCAATGACCAGCGCTTGTTGATAACTGCTGAAGGCAGGCCGCAGAGCCGGGCCATCTCTGCTGGGTGGGGCGTCAGAACGCAGGCGGCCGGCAGAAGCGATGGCCAGTCATCCAATTGGGCTAGGTTGTTGAGACCATCCGCATCAATGACCGTCGGCGGCAGGGGGGGAATGTTCGCGGGTGGTTGTTCCCGGCCGTGCAGGGATCTGAAGGAGAAGCTGTCTTCCGTACTATCCCCTACCCGGTCGTCTGCTGTGGCGAATTCTCTCGGCAATGCAGTGGGGGGTTGCCTGTGTTTTCTGCTCAAGAACTGTTGCAGAAAGGTACGGGTAGCGTTCGCTTGGCCGAGGCCGCAACCGATGAGAAGGGCATCGTAATCGTTAAGCACTTGGTTGATGGTGCCCACTGCATCTGCATTTATAACACCTAGGTCATGGCTGAGGAGCAGCCAGGTGGGCTCGGCCAGAGCGGACGACACAGACATCCACACTGGCTGGGGCACAGCACCGGTCACCAACCCCGCGCCAACACGTCCCATAGCCGCGCAACTGAGCAAGACAGCCCCAGGGAAGTTGACGCAGCCAACGATGGCCATTCCTTTGCCAAATGTACCTTTGTGGCTGTTGTTGCTCCGTTCTGGCAGGAGGCCCGCTACATATTCTGGAGTAAGGAAGAATGTGAGGATGTCGGCGGTCAGTTCTGGGGGGATGCCGATGTCCGCCATCACTAGGTCGCCGAGAATGGCCGCGCCGGGGAACTGGAAGTGGCCGGTCTTGGCGCAGCCGAAGGTGACGGTCATGTCAGCAGGGACCGTATGCGGGTCGAGTACGCCGCTGTCAGCGTGCAGGCCACTGGGCACATCTACGCAGACTACAGCTAGTTTGTCCTGAAGGGACAGACGACGGCTGCGGGCGTGGGTGAGTTGCCTACAGATGCGGGCTAGTTCGCCTTTGATGGGGCGGTTCGCGCCTGTACCCAAGAGCGCATCCACGACGACCACAGCTTCGTCCAGCCAAGCGGCCAGTTGTAGCGAATCAGGGTCCTCTTGTGCGCTGTGGGTAGGAACGTTGCGCTTGATCAGTTGAGCGAAATGGCCTTCATAATCATCTTGCGGCGCGGTTTTACGCTTCCATAGATAGATCCGTACAGGATAACCGGCGTCGCTGAGATGACGGGCACAGACTAGCCCGTCGCCGCCATTGTTGCCCGGCCCCACGAGTACCAAGACAGGCGCATCCGTCGTATGGAGAAATCTCTTCTGAATGGCGTCAGCTACGGCTATACCAGCCTGTTCCATCATCGCCGCGTAGCTTTGCCCAGCCGCGTCAGCCTCCTTTTCCAGCCGCTGCATCTCGGCAACGGAGACGATTCGTGTATGAGGGGAGATGTTCATGGGATACCTCGCGAAAGACAGAGCTTAGAACACAACCAGTATAGCATGTGTTTTCTTGCTGCGTCTAGTCGATGTCCGCATATACAAAGGCACCATCAAAGAGAGTGGCTTCCACGTCCGTCTCCAGAATCGCCATGGGATGAATGTTGAAAATGTCTTGGGAGAGGACCACTAGATCGGCGAATTTACCTGGTGTAATGCTACCTTGGCTGTTTTCTGTGCCGCCGGCGTAGGCCGCGCCGACAGTATAGGCCCAGACTGCCTCCTTGACGGTCAAGCATTGGTCGGGATACCAGCCATTACCGCCAGGGCTGCCATCGGCCCGCATACGAGTAACGGCTGCGTGGATGCCCTGCATCACATTTGGCGTCTCCACCGGCGCGTCGGAGCCAAAGGCCAGCTTTGCACCGCTATCCCATAGACTACGAAAGGCGTATGCGTAGCGACTCCGCTCTCCCCAATATTTGTCGGCGATGTGCATATCTTGGGTGGCGTGGATCGGCTGTACTGATGGGATAATGCCCAGTTCCGCAAAGCGGGGAATATCGTCTGGATGCAGAATCTGCGCGTGCTCAATACGATGGCGCAGGTGCAATCCTTTGCCAGCTTTGCGGCTCGCTTCCAGTGTGTCCAGCACCATGCGGTTGGCCCTGTCGCCGATGGCGTGGGTGACGACAGACAGCCCGGCATCCACGGCTCGTTCGACGATGTCCGCCATCTCCTCTGCAGTGGTGACCGGGATGCCGAGATTGTGCGGCTCTCCCTCATAAGGAGCCAGCATCCAGGCGGTGCGGGGCCCGAGCGCGCCATCGCTGAAGACTTTCACGCCACCGATACGCAAAAGCGCATCCCCAATCCCTGTATGTAGGCCTAGACGGATGGCACTGTCCAGTTCGGCGACAGGAATCTGGGCGACGGTGCGTAGCGTCAGGTTGTTGTCCGCGCGTATCTGTTGAATGGCGCGTAGAGACAGCGCGGCCTCTTTCGTATGTATGCCAACGATCCCCATGCGGTTGACCATCTGCTGCGCGTGGCGTACCGCGGCCACTGCCTCCTCAAGGGATGGCTCCGTCAGCAGTCGAAAGGCCAAGGCCATGGCTGTCTCTAGCAGAATGCCGGTTGGCTGTCCTTTTTCATCCCGCATGATCTCACCGCCCTCCGGGTCCGCTGTGTCCCCTGTGATCCCGGCCAACTTCAGGGCATAGCTGTTCAGCCAACTGGCGTGACCACACTTACGCTGCAACAAGACCGGATGATCCGGAGCGACTGCATCTAACGCCGCGGCCGTGGGGAAGGCCCCACCTTCCCAGCTTGACTGGTCCCAGCCGCGCCCGCTGAGCCACTGACCCCTAGGCGTCTCTGCAGCCCGTCTCTGTACCCGTTCTAGTGCAGATGGCAGTGTTGGCGTATCGACCAGATCGATCTCTCGTAGACTCAAGCCATAGGAAAGAAAGTGGATGTGGGCATCAATGAAGCCGGGCACGACTGTGCGACCGTGCAGATTCACCGTGCGACCACCTCTGGCCAGAAGTGCATGAACTTCGTCGTCGCTACCCACAGCGACGACGCGATTCCCCGCGATCGCGACCGCCGAAACCTGGGGATGCTGTGGATCCATCGTATGAATATTGCCGTTGAGAAGTACCAAATTTGCTTGCACGAGACGCTCCATGTGTAGGCTACAGTGGTTCTTGGCGAATAATTGCCGCCACTTGTTACTCGGGTGATATACTGCTTGCAATTCTCTCCTATGGTATCATTCCTATCTATGACCATTGGAATTGGTATACTCCTGGCCTGCTGTGGAGCGGCACAATGACATGATTACAATGACATGGCTGAGGGCTCGGCGCAATGAATGGCATTGGGATCTGCTGGCCGTGAGTGTGCTGGGGGGTATGATTACGGCCTTTTTTTGGCGTACACTCAGCGGCGATGTATACCAGCCGGCCGATGGCGGAGATCTGGTCAGCTTTCTCTTCCCCACCTATCGGTTCGCCGCACACACTCTCAGTCAGGGCCGGCTGCCTCTGTGGAACCCACATCTCTACGGAGGCGCACCTTTTATTGGCGATATTCAGGCGGGATTTCTGTATCCGCCAAATCTCCTGCTATTTTTGCTCAGGCCGTATTTTGACTATAGCTGGATGCAGTTGTTCAGCATTGGCCATCTCTGGTGGGCCGGGGCGGGTGTTTACGTACTGGTGCGTACCCTCGGCCACAGCCGGCCTGCCGCGCTACTGGCTGGGCTTGCCTTCAGCTGCAGCGATGCCCTGTTCATTCATCTAGGCAATCTCAATCTAATCGCCGTTCTGTCGTGGGTCGGCTGGATTCTGGCCGCCTACCAGCGGGCCCTGACCCGGCCCAGGCCAAGCTGGGCCGGTATCTCTGCTGCGCTCTACGCCATGGCCAACTATGCCGGCCACGCGCAGAGCAGCTATTACATCGGCATGGCTGTGGGAGTGTATACGGTCGTGTTCTGTGTCCTGTCCCCTGTGGCCCGTAACTGGCGTGGTTTTTGGGGTTCACTGGTCACCTCTCCCCTCTTCACTGCAGTTACGGTCTTCATACTCACATTGCTCATGTCTGCGCCTATCTTCCTACCTTCAGCGGAACTGCTGCTCTTCAGCAGCCGGGCAGTGTTCGCCTATCAAGAAACTGTAGAATTTTCATTAGCACCGCTACCGGCCTTGGTTGGCCTGCTAACGCCGGGCTTTTTTGGACGAGGGCCGGCCCTCCATTGGGGCTTGTGGGAGCGGGTAGAACTGCCTTATGTGGGGGTGGTGACGTTGCTCCTCGCGGCCGGGGCCTTCCTATTTCCCATGTCGGCGAAACGACGCCGATTGCTTCCTTGGCTGGTGCTGGCTCTGTTTGGATTTGTAGTGGCCCTAGGCATCTACGCGCCGCTTCATGGCTGGCTAACGCAGATTCTTCCCGGCTTTGGCAGCTTCCGCGCCCCAGCCAGAGCGATCATCCTGTGGGCCCTGGCAGTGTCTGTGCTGGCGGCCATGGGGTTGGATGCACTGATAGGGAATCGGGGAGTAGGGGGCCAGGAAGCGGTAGGCAGCAGACAGTTTACACAGCCTGGCCTACCCAGTGCCCAGTACGCATTGCTCATTCGATCTGGCGGCCTCGCACTCCTCCTTTTTGTCACACCGCTGATGTTCGTCTCACTGCTCGTGTTACAGACGGACCCAGTCGCATTCTTACGGGCATCAATCGCGGGCCTGGCCCTAGTCCTGGCGACTGCTACGTGGCTGGCTACTTGGCTGCTGCTCGCGCTGTATTGCAGCCAACGGTTATCGGATAAGTTCTTGGCCGGATTGCTGCTCCTTCTCCTCTTGGTAGAATTGGCGGCAGCGGGCGCGTACACGGACATCAGCGAAACCGAGCCGACACGTGGCTTTGTGCATCCAGAAATTGTGACATTTCTACAGGAGCAGACAGCTGCCGGAGGAGTGCTGCAGGATTCGCAAGCGGCATCACCATACCGAATTGATGCCCGTACCAGCATTGACGATCTGTGGCAGCCGGACACCGCCGCGCTGGTCGGGTTGATGGATGTGTGGGGGGTGGCTAATCCGCTGGTGTTGCACCATTGGGAACATCTGTGGGAAAGTAGCGGCGGACGGGACACCCGGCTATATGATCTGTTCAACGTGCGTTTCGTGCTTGTACGGGATGGCACGCCTTTGCCGGCGCAGTTTACGTTGGCGTTTGACGCGCCCGGCCCTCTCGCTATCTATGAAAATCCTGATCCACTTCCCCGCGCTTGGCTGGTTGCGAATGCCCAGATCGTCCCCAATGAAGAGGCTGCACTGGCCGCGTTGCAACAACCAGCATTCGACCCGTTACAGACCGTGATCTTGACGGTTGACGCCGCGCCTCCGACGCCCGCAGAATCGCCATTGTTGCAAGCTGGCTCTCCATTGTCAGTCCTCTCGTACACAGAAAGTGAAATCATTGTGGCGGTCCGTGGGGAGAGGCCAGGCTATCTGGTCCTCAGTGAAGTCTGGTATCCGGGCTGGCGGGCAAGGGTGAACGGAGAAGCCGCCCCGGTCTTGCGGGCTAACTACGCGCTGCGGGCGGTGCCGCTGCCCGCAGGGGAATCGACTGTGCGCTTGTGGTATGCACCGGATAGCTGGCACTGGGGATTGGCTCTGTTTGGGCTGGGAATCATGCTGCTGGGGCTGCTCCTGTGGGAAAATCGGAGGCGTCAACAGCGATGATGACCTCAAAATTCATTCGTTTGCTTCTCCTTCTTACTCGTGGATATATTCAAGACTACGTAGATGGAACAAAGCCGCCTTTGTCTTGCGCTCATTTGGAAATTGGTCTAGAGATGAAACATCATGTAGAGAATGGAAAATATTCATAATTTCCCCATCGGCAAGACGTACTTCTACACCTATGCCTTCTTTAGTGAATGCGACTAGTGCCCGCCTACGGTCCGCTGAGATGTCTATATAACCTATCTTGTCGGAGAAGAACAGGTCTCGCAAAGATTCAGGGGTGCTACGATTGGGAAAGATCGTGGTCTCTCGACTATCCACGAGATCGACCGCGAGCAGCCGCGATGGACCGCCAACTTCATCATAACCTTGATTATCAAACATCAGAAAGGTCGACCCTTCCAGATGCTGCACACTGTGCTGCAGTAAGAAATTCCCCCTCACCAGCCGTTTGACGAGACCCGACTCCCTGTCAAGAATTGCGAATGCGCTTATGTTGCGTAAGGATACCACCAAGTCGCCCGGCCCAATACCCCACGTCCCCCCAGCATCATCCCCGAGTACGGAAATGAAGTTGAGATGAAGCGGGTCGCAGGAATCTGTAATATGCTGCAAAGCAGAGACAAATGGAGATGCTAGCAAGACATCTAGTAGATCGATGTGCTTGAGGAGCCGGCCATCCTCATCAATGATATGCACTGTATCTCTATATAATCTCATACAATCTCTTATCCTAATCGTCTCTCCCCTTAGCTGGAAGGAGACGGGCTCGCTACCAATCCGCATGCTAGGTACCAGTGCCGTATCATCATCCAATATCTGTGCCCAGTGATGACTATAGTCCCGTCTGAACCAGACCACATGCCCGTCTCGGTCAAGTCTGGCTACGCCAACACCATATGGGAAGGCATTTACATAATGAAAGATCACCAGCAAGTCACCATTCGAGTATCGTGATACGCCGGATACATGAAGATCTCTGACAAAAGAGAAAATGGGAGAGAATTCATAGGGGAATTCGCCATCGTCAGCAGTTCCCTGGGCTTTCTCCAATTCATCTAGCCGCAGCGGATAGGCATGGGTAACTTCGCCTCTGCGGTTGTACTCCACTGCTAGGCATCCGCTATCTGGACAGTACTCCCTGAACTGATAGAGTCCACCGGTCCACCGAACCGGGGCGGCGAGTTCATTGCCAGCCACGAACTCGATCCGGCCCGATACAGAGTTTTCCAGCGGCATATCAGAGAAACCTATGTAAGTTTTAGTATACTTTATTCTGTCATTCTCTAACATGACATCGAGTAGAGCCTTCCCAGTCTTTATCCCGTCACTTATGATCCAAAAGGGAAACACCCGGTAGCGGCCAACAACTACTCCATAGCTAAATATCGTCAGCACTAATGCAGCTATAAACAGAAGCAATGGGAGGCTGTTCAGCCTAACATTCAATTTTAACATGCGCTCTTTCATAGATCTTATGGTCTACTTGGCCCTATACGATGATAAAAGTGCTACTTTTGAGGCAGGATACATGCCTGCGTTGGGAGCGTATGAGCTCGTCAACACACCTACGGACCCATCTTCCGTTTGCAGTGTCATCCGGCCCGGTCAAAAAGCCGTGCATGCCTCCTGGCCTTATTCTACTCTCTTTTTCTATTTCTGCATAACATGAGCATGAATATTAACAGAAAATGAACATTTTGGATGGATACAATCCAATCAGAAATTCGCAGTTTGTCAAGAGGAAAATCGTTTTGTTATTCTAATAGCGAAAGCAAAGCCCAAGTCATTGCTTTTGCTCAAATTTCGATCTGTGACGGAATCGTTAGGAGGGAACAGATGGAATCGTCGCCAGGAAAGCAATTGTTCATTGACGACTACTTCATTGAGTCTTTGGACAGCGCGCGCCGGGTACTTAACCGGCCCCAGAAACTTACGCCGGATGCACCACTGCCGATCCACTTTGACCGGCCTTGGGAGTCCCAAGGCGCACAGCCGGGCCGGGTTATCTATGACGAACACAAGCGGCTCTTCCGGCTATACTACCGGACCTGGACCGGGGAGCGCAATCTGTTGTGCGTGCTTGATTCAAGCGATGGGCTTACCTGGGAACGGCCAGAACTGGGGTTGGTGGAGATCGATGGCTCAACGCGCAACAACATCACCAACGCTTCTGTACAGCATCTGTCCATGATCTGGGATCCCTATGAACAAGATGAAACCTACCGCTGGAAGCAGATCGATAACCAGCCCACGGGCAGAAGCGCATCAGGCGAATCCCGCTGGCTGGCCCGTTACTCGGAAGATGGCTATCGCTGGCATCTCTATCCGGACAGCAGGCATAGCGACCAGAAGATGCTCTTTAACTTCGGTTCCCCCGCAGAGACCTTTGGCGGGGTGGCCGACCCTAACGCGCGCTACATTCACTACTCCCAGCGAGGTTCCAACCGGCGCACCCGAGTACTGGGGAGGCGGGACAGCCAGGACTTCTTGAACTGGTCCGGCCTACGCACGGTGATCGACCAAGACTTGCTGGACCCCCCAGGCACCGAATTTTATGCGGCCGGTTTTGATCCGGCCAATCGCACCGATGGCGGGTTACACATTTTGATGCTACATACCTTTATGACAGACTTGAGCGAACCCTATGGCATTGCCGAAGCAGAACACTATTGGGGTGCCGGCGAGACCGGCTCAGCCGCGCTGCCGGCCCGCATTGACGGCTTTGTCGAGACCCAATTGGCGGTGAGTCGCGATACCTTTTCCTGGCAGCGTTTGCGGGAACCTTTTATCCCCCGAGGGGAAGCGGGTGCCTGGGACTGGGGCATGGTGTACACAGATGGACCGGTCCTGCACGACAATCAGCTTTGGTTTTTCTATATGGCCGGGAATCTGACCCACAATGGCCGCAGCGCGCAGTTATGGCAAAAGCCCTACACAACGCCCAACCGCCGCGGCAAAGGTGTGGCTGTGCTACGTCCCGACGGTTATGTCAGCGTGGAAGCCGCCTCCTATGCAGCGGGCATACTCACGACCCATCGCTTTCGCCAAGAAAATGGCGGCCAGGTACTGGTGAATGTGGACGCTAGGGCCGGCGAACTACATTACGAACTGCTTGAAGATACCGGAGAGCCGATTCCAGGGTATACGGTCGCCGAGTGCGATCCAATTCGCGAGGATACGCTGGCCCAAGTTCTCTCTTGGAACGGCAGGCCGGGTTGGCCACAGGTCGGCGCGAAACGCCGCGCACGCTATCCCAACCTAGCCCAGTCAGAATTTTATGTGAAGCTGCGTTTTTACCTGGCCCCAGGGACTAAGCTCTATTCCCTGACCATTGACCCGCCGCAGGTAACGGAATGGCAGGTGCAGGTCAAGAGCCGGCTTGACTAGGATGGAACACATTACGCGCAAGGCGATGTCAAGGAACTTGTGGCAGAATGTTCCACTGCGTGAATACATCTTGAAACACCTTTTTATGAATGAGTGCATTAGGAGAATAAAATGCTCGCTACACTGACCGCTGAACAATGGCATCAATATGAATCCCAAGGTTATCTGCGCTTGGGCAAAGTATTGACGGACGAAGAATTGGCTACCCTACAGCAACGGATTGACGACATCATGCTAGGCCGCGCGCACCTAGACTATGATCGGATGCTCATGCAGCTCGACAGGGAACCTGGGACAGGCAGACCAGGTCCTCAGAGCAAAGGCCACAAGGGCGCAACCCTCAGCTACCGCAAAATCCAGAATCTGGAGTACGATCCCTACTTCCTATCCTACATGCGGAAACCGCTCTTCCGTCACATCTGCGCGCGGGTGTATGGGGCCGACAACGCGGTTGCCTGCTATCGGGCCATGTTTATGAACAAACCTGCTCGCGAAGGGACGCCCCTCGTCTGGCATCAGGACCGCTGGACAGCACTGGACCGAGACCCTCTGATCACCATCTGGACCGCCTTAGATCCAGCCACTGTAGAGAACGGCTGTGTGCAGATCGTGCCAAGAGCACACCACACCCTGATCAACCCTTCCAATGGATCCGGTTTTCTGACCGATGAACAGAGCGCAGAACTATTACACGATGCGGAAGTAGTCTCTCTGGAACTGGCAGCCGGGGAAAGTGTCTTGCTCCATAATCACCTACCCCACAGCTCCGATATCAACAATACAGACATACCCCGCCGGGCCTTTAGTGCCTGCTATATGGACGCGGCAACGAAGGAGAAAAATGGTCAGATCTTCTCCGTGATTTTTGGCCTCGGTGCCTTGGATCTAGAACAAGTCTAACCGGCAGGCATTACACAGTTCAACCTGCCATTTATCAGGAACCTGACAGAGGATGCGTCTGAGTAAGGAGAATCTCCATGTATGAAAGCGTAGAGGTTGCGGCAATTTCCTTTAAGCCAGCCAAATGGGACAAGGCTGCCAATGCGGAGAGGATGGAAGCCCTGTTCGTGCAGGCAGCGGAGAAGCGTCCTCAACTGATTGTAACGACAGAGGGAGCTCTTGAAGGGTATGTAGTGATGGATGTCATAGAGGGCCGGGCCGCGGCCGAGGCCTTGCTCGCTGTGGCAGAGCCGATTGATGGCCCTTACATTCGCCGCTTTCAGAAGCTGGCCAGATCGCTCAATACCTGTCTAGCCTTTGGATTCGCGGAGCGGATAGGTGATGAAGCCTACAATTGTGCTCTTTTTCTCGATCAACAGGGCGAAATTTGCGGCAGATATCACAAGGTACAGTTGGCAGAAGGCACGCATCCATCATGGTACTTTAACCGGGTAGGCACTAGGCTGCGCGCCTTTGATACCCCGCTCGGCCGCGCCGGATTTGTCATCTGCAACGACCGCTGGAATCCAGAGATCGTGCGTACACTTGTCCTTGATGGCGCGCGCATAATTCTCATCCCCTCCTATGGTGACAAAAGCAAACGCCAGAATCAAGCTGTGTTGGCTAGAGCGCGGGAAAATGGGGTGCCTATCGTGGAAGCCAATGTAGGCATGAACCTGATGATCAGCAAAGGTGAAATCTGTGCCTATCAGTGGGGAAATGATCAGATCACCTACGGCGTTGTAGAGATACCGTTAGCCCCCAGCACGGCGATAGCCCGCCAAGCCGAGCAAGCCTACCGAGAGGCCCAACCTTCTGAAATGGAACAACGCTACCAAAAGACAGCTGCCCGAATCAACCAAGCAGCGATCTCTTGAAAGTCAAGACAAACTCCGTCAATCTGCCCGAGAGGTTCCATATGGCAACCAAACTGCACATCAGCTTTATTTTATCCTCTTTGTGGCTTTCTGGGGGTATGCGGGATATTGTCGAATATGCCAATGGTCTGACAGCCAAAGGACATCAGATCTCCCTTGTAACCCCCAAGGGAACGGTAGACCCGGATATGGTCAAAGAGATTGATCGAAACGTACATACAGTACAAGCAAGATTGCTAGGAACTTCATCAATGGGTATGCTGAAGAAAGTTGCCCTCTCTTGGTCCTTGGCGCGTGCGCTCCCCCCTTCTGATGTGATCATCTCGACCCATACGCCCACCACCCCGGCCGGCTGGCTGGCTCACCGCCTCCAACCAAATGCCCACTTGATCTGGTTTTACCAAGATTACCGGGAAATGTTCATCAACCGCCCTATGGAAGATTGGCTGGTTCGCAATGCCTTACGTTGGCACAAATGCGCCTTGGTTCTCTCAGAGTTTTCCCGTCAAGAATTACGCTCATTTGTTCCGAACGATGTACGGGTGGTCGGCTTAGGGTTAAGCCATGCTGAAGACTTTCGGCCCTTACCTGTGCAAGAATGCCGAGAGGATGAAAAAGACCGGCGCACGATTCTCTATTTAGGTGATATGCGCCCACGTAAAGGGCTCTATGACTTTCTGGCCGCGGCCGAGATCGTTTACAAGAAATTCCCGGATATCTTCCTGTGGATCGTTTCCAAGGAGGAATGCCAGATCAAGGCCGATGTGCCGTTCCAATATATCTATCGTCCTGCCCGGGCTGATCTGGCCCGCCTATACGCCACTTGTGATCTATTCGTCTCCGCCTCTTGGTGGGAGTCGTTTGGTATACCACCGCTAGAGGCCATGGCCTGCGGCGCGCCCGTGGTGATGACCGATTCACGCGGGGGACGCGAATATGCGCGGCCAGATCAAAACTGTTTGATGACCCCCATTCGCGACCCTGCCGCATTAGCCCAAGCCATGATAGAACTCCTACAGAACCCGGACCTCGCGACGTCCTTTCGCCTGAACGGGCCGCGGACTGCGGCGCGCTTTACCTGGGAAGCCGCGGTGACACGCTTTGAAAAAGCCTTGATGAGTCTCAACCAAGACGAATAGAAGGCTTATGATCTTGATTTAGCTAGGGGTAGTTATTCGGGGAGAGGCAGGTCCGCGTATTCAAGACGACCGAGGTCAATGACTTCACCGGCTACCACTTCAAAGAGGAGCGTGTATGAGGAATCTGCCTCATGCAGGAGGTATTGATTCACGACAAGATCAAGGACCAATCCATAGCGTCCGGGTTTGATCTCCTCAAAGACAAAACGTCCGTTGGAATCTGTGTAGGAAACCGGGGCTAGCTGTGCATCGTAGGAAACGAAACGCTCAGCACCTTTATCATCAACTAACGATTCGCCGAGTGCCATTTTTATGTCGGTCACTGGTTGAACGCCAGTCTCTGTCTGCAGCAGAAGTACACCGGTCACAGCACCTGTAGCTACTGTGGTTTTGAGGTCCTCACTATCGAATACAAAGGGGGTCGGTAGTATGGACACCATCTCAACGGTAGGAACAGGCGAAGATATCTGCAGGGCAGCAGGTAGGGCGACTTCGCTATTGCACCCTGTGAGGAGGGCCGCAAGCAGAAGAATGTACCCTTGTCGTTTCATGATCACCTTCTTAAACCATAGTTGAATTGTTCGAGCCTATATACTATAGAGAGGAATGGCAGTTGTGCCATTCCTCTCTGCGGACTCTCTTTACGCACGAACGACTAGCCCGTTCGTGGAACGAATGATCCTGTCCTAGTTGAACCCTTCATAGACCAAGAACAGGTCAGTGCCTTGGCCGGGATTGAACTCATTGACCACACCCACAATATTGGCACCCGCTGTGCAGGTGGCGGAACCAACATAGCGGGGAGCGAGTTGGTTGTTCTGGTTGTGAGCAAAGGCTGCACCGGCCGCCAAATTCTGGCTAACGGTGACACTGCTGTTGGTGAAGGTGCAGTTCACAGTCGTGGCTTCGGAACTCACGTTCATGATGCTGAAGCCGGTGAAGTAACCGGAATTGCGGTCCATGATCAGCGGCATCTTTACGGTCGTGGAAGCTTCGGCCGGGTTAAAGCCACTGTATGCTTCCAACAAGGAGCCAGAAAGCTGGTTGACAATGGCTGCCAAAGGATGGTTGCCAGTGTTGCCCGTAACACGCGCGGAACCCACGAACCTACCACCGCCACAGATACCGCTATCCGTGAAAGCAGCAAAGGCAAAGGTCGCCGACGCATTGGCCCCGATGCTCTGGGTCTCGGTGCAGGAAGGAGCATCAGGGGACGTATAGGTTACAGTAACATCGGTGGAGGTACTGCCCGTGTTCTGGATCTGGATACCTGTTCTAAAGCCGGCATTGTTGGCATTGATCAAAGGCATCACAGGGTTGGTGGAACCGCCGGTAAAGCCGTTGTACGCCGCGATGGACGAACCACTTTCCTGGACAACCACGGCCACAACAGGCTGGTCACTGCTGATAGAGGCGGAGAAGACAGCAAGATTGTGATTTTCTGCCGCTTGATTGAAGACGCGGGCAGCACCGACCGGAATGCTGCCACTCGCAGATGTGCCATCACTGTAGGACACTGTCACTGCTGCGGTCGCAGAACCGGCATTCTGTAGGCTGAACCAGCTATTGTACCCGCTATTGTTCTTCATCAGCAAGGGCAGGCTCACGGATGTACTGCCGGCATTGCTGCCCACGTAGGCAGCACCAGCCGCAAAGCCATTCTTCAGGACGTTGCTAATCGCGGCCAGGGGCTTGTCCGAGCTGATGACAGCTGCACCACTGAAGCCCGAACTCACCGGCAAGCTCGTGCCGAAATATGTCTTTGAACCATTGCCAGGAATCGTATCAGACGTTTGGTTTGCTGTGCTGCCATCTTGGTTGTAGAACGTTAGGGTGACCGCGGCTGGGCCAGCGTCTAGGTTCTGCACTTGAATACCTGACGTGTACCCCTGGCCCTGGGCGTAGGTGACTGATGGGTTGACACCCGCGGCAAAGACCAAGGCCAATGCCACAGCGACAACGACAAACAGTCGTAATGATTTTTGTTTCATTGCTGCTTGACTCCTTTGGTTAAGAACTTTGGAAGACGCATCTTCCGAGGGATAATGATAAATAATGAATCTGGACATCACACCATGCTTATGCCGCATGGCAAGCACCATCTTCACAAAGGCTAGTATAGTTGCAGGATGTCATCTCGTCAATACCATATAGGTAGTAATTTCAGCCATGAAGCTATACCCCATTGGGGGTAGTAGGCGTTAGCGGCGAGAAGGAATGCGCCACTGCAGTATGAGGGTGCCGGCCACCAATACCCCGATGGCCAGCAACTCATAGGCGTACTGGGCAAGTCGAGCAAACACAGTCACCGACACGGCCAGGGCTGATGGTAGAACTGTTGCCAGCAGTAGACTCAGCCCAACTTCCGTGAAGCCCAGGTTGCTGGGAAGAAAAAAGAGGAGGATCGACCCAGTACCGACCAAGCTCCATATGCCGACGAAAAAGGGTAACTGCTCAAAAGGGAGGGGCATGATGGCGCGCGCGGTGCTATAAAAGAGTAGCCCACCGAGTACCCATATCAGTACGTATCCAGCCAGCCAGCGTAGAAGTAATGGGTAGCGCACCAAGTTGGCAGCAGGCAGGCCAACCCGTAACAGGGCCCACTGCACTGTACGCGGATGTAGCAGGATGCTGCCCAACAAGGCCACCGCAACCAAACTATAGACATAGGTGCTGGACAGGGCAGCCAGACTCTGGGTACCAAATCCCAGCGCAGTCACGGCCCCACTCAGAACAAAGATGACCAACTCCAAGCTGCTGGCCATCGCCATCCGGCGCATGTCCTCTTTCTGCTGGCGATAGAAGTACCCGCGCCCGGCCAGATACCAGACCGTCCCGGGCAGACGGCGGGCCAGGTGAGACAAACAGTAGATGCGTACATGTGCAGAGACGCTCGTATCACTGCCAAGGGCCCGCATCATGTCTGTCCAAATAAACGCTGCCAAAATTAGGGCAATCTGGAACAGAATAAAGGATAGCAGGAGATGGTCCCAGCGGAACTGCCAATCATATGCAAGAATCTGGGCCCGGTCTTGATAGACCAGATATCCTAAGATGGAGAGCGAAAGAAGGAATGCGGCCAGAGCAATGAGCGGTAAACGATGTCCATGCAGCCAGCGATAGATCATGGGGTGGGCAACATGGGATCTGGATGAAGGGAGGCACTGGGTCGGCAGATGAAAACGAAGTGATTGGTCAGATTCACTGGGATGAGATAAGCCAGCACACCACGCACGAACTTCTGTGGACGCTGGAGCATCCATACCCAATCTTTGGCTGTACGTGGACGGTTGACCTCACCGAAGGCGATCACATGTTCGATGATCAGCCCTCCATTTCCTAGCAGAGTTTCCCAGGTGCGCCGGGTCGCGTAGCGTTGAAGAGGCTGCCCATCGTCAAAGATTTCGCCCGTCTGCCAAACCCGGCGGATGTTGCCAAAGAGACCAAAGGCATTCGGCAACAGGATACAGGCCCTCCCATTTGGTTTGAGGACACGGGCGATCTCATAGGCCCCCTGCTGCGGATGCTCGTAGTGCTCCAAGCTACCGATGTGCATGACGTACTCCACGCTCATAGCAGGCAAAGGCAACTGTTCGCCATCACCGACCAGCCAGCCTGCTTCTGGCGTGTGCTGGGCCCCCTTCAGAAGACCCGCAGATGAGAAGTCTACGCCCATAGCCCAAACCCCCTGTTGGGCGGCCAATTGTACCAGTCTACCTTGGCCACAGGAGATATCCAGTAAGGTACTGTCCGGCTGTGGATGTAGCAACTCCAGCAGCCACAGGTAGAAGGAATCCCGCATAAGCAGGTCAGTATCTTGGTATAGTTGGTTGTACGCGTCTCGGGTCGTGTTGCTGTGCCGGATTTCCAGCATGGGTTACTCCTCAAGCAGTGGCAAGTGAAGAGCCATTACTCGCCACTGCTATTTGCGATGGTGACAACCAGTGGCGCGCGCAGGAGTGCGCTAGATAGATAAAAGAACGGCCCACTGAGCAATCGAGCTGCCGGGCTATACAGAAGACGAGTGATGCGGGCCTGGGTCTGGGATGAAAGGCCTTTGGCACGCATCCAGAAACGTACACTGAGAACAAAGGTAACATAGCTTCCAATCCCACCATTGTGTTCCAATACAGTGAAGCCGGCCCGTTCTAGTAATGTGGACAGGGTGTGGGGCGTGAAGATATAGAGGTGCCGGGGCGCGTCAAGGCCAGCCCATGTCGCGCCGAAGAGGCGGGCATCCCAACTGGCCAGATTGGGCACCCGGACCAGCAAGATGCCATCGGTATCCAAGATGCGCCGAACTTCTAGCAGACTACCTAGGGGGTCATGTAGATGTTCCAGCACGTCCCACATGGTCACCACATCAAAATGTTTATCCGGGTATGCTGCCTGCTCTAGGGTGCCTGTGAACACATCTAGCCCGAACTCTTGCCGGGCTAGATGTGCTGCGTCCTCGCTCAACTCAACCCCGCATACATTCCAGGATCCATGTCCTTGCATATTGTACAAAAATGTGCCGGTCGCACAGCCGATATCAAGCAAACGGCCAGCCCGTTTATAGCGTGTCACAAAGCGACGCCTCTTGGCCATACCATAGGCAACGGCTTGACGTATCAGCCAGCTTTGTCCTTGAGCGATATTGGAGGCAATGTAAGGCTCATACTCAGGCGGGTAGTGTTGTCCGATCTCCGTCAGTGTGGGCCGAGGATTTTGATAGACCAGCCCACAGTGGATACACTGTACCAATCGTGCAGTGATTTCCGCTCGGTCTAGGAGCAGATCGGGCACGGTATAGAGTTCGCTGACGTGATTCGCCCCACACAGGTTGCAGGTAGTTGTTTCCATAGGGTATCTAATGACAAGTGGAGTAGCTCGTAATGCCTGAATTACTCTCCACTGGGGGTGTTCCACCCTTCCCACCAGGCGGATAAGGTGACGATTGCTAGGCTTCCCCGTGCATGCAAAAGGTCTCGCGCGGCCAGCCATAGAGAACGCATGAGGGTAAAGGTCCACATCAGTATCTTCTGGGGCCCATTTGCGGCCTGGCGATAGAAACGAATCTGGTTACTGATGCGCCAATGGCGGTTCTGTGGATGGGTAGGGCCCGTGCTCCAGGAGACTTTATGCCAGATGCGGGCCTTTGTCACGCAGGCGAGCCGGAATCCGGCCCGTCGGGCGCGCCAGCAGAAGTCTACATCTTCACTGTACATGAAGTAGGCTGTATCCAAGAGACCGATGCGCTCGAACACCTCTCGTTGAATCAGCAGACAGCAGGCGTTGAGAAAGTCCACCGGGATGAAATCGGCCAGATCCTGGGAGGGAGGTCGATTGCGCTGCAGGCTACGGGTGATGAGCGTGCCCGGGATCAGCCGGTCACCTAGGGACCAGATAGAATTCGGCTTGTCAAAGTACAGGATCAGCGGGGACAGCAGAGCGTAGTCGGGATGCATCTTCGCCGCGCCGAGGAGTTCTGTGTAGAATGTAGGAGCAACGCGAGTATCGTTGTTCATGAGCATCACCCAGCGGGCGTTCCTTGTCAATGCTGCCCGGATGCCAAGGTTCGTTCCGCCAGCAAAGCCCAAATTGACCTCGCTTTCCAGGAGCTGCACCCTGTTATCCAAGTGAGCGCGCAGGCTTGCCAGCGAGTTATCGTCAGAGCCATTATCAACAACGATGATCGAATGCGGAGGCACACCCGCGGCCAAGAGTGTCCCAATGCAAGCCTGTGTCTCATCTGCTTGATTCCAGTTGACAAGAACGGTAAACACCAAAGAGAGATTTTCTGCGTAACCCCAGTTTTCAGTCATCAGTTTCTTGTTATCACCACACTGCCAGTGTGCTAAAACCGAGCAATTGCAGTATCATCCACGACTATGCACATCCTCTTCGTTTCTGGCCGCGAAATCAGCTACGAACGCAATCAGGTGTTGTTGCGCGCGCTGGGCCGCTTTGCCGAGGTAGAAGCAATCGCCTATCCGTTTCCCTCGCGTTCCGTATTGGCGAGTAGTTTGTGGTTGGCTCTACGGAGCGTAGGGCGTCTGGCAACCGGCCCGTCTTTCGACCTGTGTCTGGTGGGCTTCTACGGTTACTTCATCGCCCAGTTGCTGGCCCGCACCACACGCACTCCACTCCTCTTTGACGCCTTCCTCTCCAATTATGACACCCTCTGCTTTGACCGGCGCGAATACGCGCCGAACTCCTGGCGCGGCCGCCTCGCTTATGGGTTAGACCGCTCCACCTGCGATTTGGCTGCTGGGGTGATCTTGGATACACCTCGACATAGCGATTACTTTGTACATACCTTCCACCTGTCCCCCCACAAGCTATACACGGTTCCAGTAGGCTGCAACGAGGATCTGTTTTACCCTCGGCCGGCCACGAAGACAACGCGCCTACAGGTCCTTACCTATAGTTCTTACATGCCTCTACATGGCATGGATACGGTAGTGCAGGCTGCTGCCTTGGTAAAGGATCTGCCTTTGCACTTTCGTCTGATAGGCGCAGGCCCGGAATTGGCTCGAGTGCAGCATCTAGCGGCATCTCTTCCTGTTCCCAATCTTGAATTTGTCCCGCCAGTGGACAAGGAGACCCTGGCCGCTGAGATTGCCGACGCACATATCTGTCTAGGCGGACATTTTGGCATCACTGCAAAGGCCGGGCGGGTTGTGCCGGGGAAATTGTATCAGATGTTGGCGATGGCCCGGCCTGTGATTGCCGGCGCAACTCCTGCCAATCAGGACCTGCTCAGACATGGACGTGACGCTTGGTTGGTTCCACCGGGGGATCCGATAGCCCTGGCCAATGGGCTACGAACCCTCTTTACAGACTGTGGCTTGCGCCACAATCTGGCGCAGACTGGACGGGCACTATTCAAGCGCAAGGCTAGTGAGGCCATCATTGCCAAACAGTTACAGAGAATCGTCACTGCAGTGGCTCATGGAGAGCACCTGCTCTCCGCTGGTTAGGATTCTCTCTTGGCAGGGCTGTCGTCATTGCGCCGCCCCCGCCGGCCGCGGAAGAGAGAGCCGAAGAACATCTGACTCAGGGAGCTTGCGTACTCGTCCCCTGAGGACGGGGCCTGCAAACGGTCCCAATCCCGTAGCTTGGCATCATGCTCCCATTTGGCGCGGCTCTGGGTAAGCTCATCAAGTTTTTTCTGTAGCGCAGTGGCATCTTCAGCAGCCAAGAGGGTTCGCCACGTTTCTAGGATTTCGGCCAACTGATCCAGCCTGTGTCCGAGCGCGTCCCGATTGGCAAACAGGGCAGCGGCCAGCTCTTCTGGAACGACATCCAAGGCTGTGCTGAGAGCAAACCGCCGGCCGGCCAATTTTTGGCTTTCCTGCCAACCTGAAGCCTCATGTGCTGTCTGGAAGATCACTGCGGCCAGAAGTGACGGCAACTGTTCCACTGCCGAGACGATGCCGTCGTGTTCAGTCGCATCCATGTAAAAAGGCTTTGCACCGAGCCGGGCCAGAAGATTGCTCACCAGTTCCAGCGCGTCCGGGTCAGTTTGCAGACTGGTCCCAAGACAAAAGGTACACTCATTGAACAGATCAGCGCGCGGCTCTGGCTGACTGCTGATGTCGCTGAGAACCGGTCGCCCAGCCACGAAGTGGATGCCCTCCGGCAGGTCCTTGCCAGCAATCTCCAGGGCCGGTTGCATGACACTGCCAATGCTGAAAATGACTGCACCCTCCATGACATCTTCGCGGATGTGATGCAAAAGTGCCGGCAGTTCTGTCAGCGGTTCCGTGGTGATGACCAAGCTGGCATTCTCACAGGCCTGGTGCAAATTCCACGCAGACGAACCGATCCCTCCCTTCTGTTTGGCCTCATTCATGCGGGTCGGATCCCGGTCATGGCCGATAACTTGATAGTTACCGGCATTCTGGCGCAAGGACAGACCCATACTTATCCCTAGCAGGTCCAGGCCAACGATTGTGATCTTTGCAACGGTTTCTGCCATATGCAGCTGTCCTGAAACTCAAACGCGAATACAATGGACTCACGTAGCGTCAAAGATGACTTTCTATTTCCAAGTATCCATACTCATTGATTAACACATATGATCCGAAATTGCAACTGTTCATAGCCCAGCAATTCTGAGAACCCTTTTGAAGATATGCCCTAGCTCTACCCGACAACCCTGAATAGCCACTCAACAATCTGGAGAGTCGGTCCGGTGATAATGCTGCCCGCCAGGAAGATCGTGGCCATCAGGATGAGAAAACCATAGCGGTTCAGGGCCATACGTAGTTCAAAATTTGTGCCAGGAAGGAGGGCGAACAGAATATGGGAACCATCCAGAGGTGGAATCGGAATCAGATTGAACACAAACAGCAGTACATTGATCCAGACGAAGAAGGTGAGAAATCGCTCTAGCATGGGGATAGGGGCAAATTGCACCAAAAAAACAGCGCAAATGGCCAGCAAGAGATTGCTGACAGGCCCGGCAGCGGCCACCAAGATCGTCCCTAGGCGGATGTCCACATCAATGTTACGAGGGTCCCACTGCACCGGCTTGGCCCAACCGAACCCGGTAATCGCAATCAGCACAGCACCGATGGGATCGATATGGGCCAGGGGGTTGAAGGTATAGCGCCCCTGCATACGCGGGGTCGGATCTCCCAATTGGACAGCCATGGCCGCGTGGGCCATCTCATGCACCGGCAGAGCAACCAAAATAATGGCCGCGACCGCGATAATCCATGATGGGCTGCTCAGGCGCCCTAGGGAACTGGTCCCGGTTAAGAGTGCATACAGAACCAGAACTCCAATGATCCCGATGGCGATCTGTTGATTGCGGGTGAGGGCGTTCCAGCCCTGTCCACTAGAATTTTGATACATTCTGAACGCTCCATACCCCAGTGATCCGTGGGTAACTGCTACTCATTCTCCACTGTTGTTAAAAACTGATATTGACGCACTTCAAGGCCGTGAAATTGCCGTACATCAACCAATGTCGCGTCTTCATCCAACCAGTGCTTCATCAGGCCACGACTGTCCCACATGCTATCTTCCACCAGAATGACCCAGGCACTGTCAAACGCCTGGATGGCAGTTCGCATTTCTGTCTCTACTTGGGCTTCTGCCTCAGCATCCGGCAATCCGTTGTTCGTCCACAGGCCGTTCATCCATGGCTCCAGACGCGCGTCGCTGTTGTCAAAAGGTGCATTGTCGAAATCGCTGGTGAAATACCGATAGGCAAAATGGGTGTGGGGAATTTGTAAGATTAGCAGCTCTTGCGGTCCACGTCTTTCGGCCACGTAGCCAATCGCTTCCCGCAGTTGGGTCTTATTGACCTGGCGGACCTGTTCCCATCCACGATATCCCCAGAACCCCAATACGAAAAGAACCAGTCCCAAGGCTGCCCAGCTACCCAGCTGCCCAGTGTTGCGACGCGTCACTTGCATCCCCAAAGCCAGAAACATGGCAACGGCTGGCCCTATCCAAATGACATAGCGATCTACGAAAATCGGCTTGACGAGACTGATGGCGTAAATCAACAGCACCGGCAGAATGCACCAGGCCGCCAACATGCCCACTTTTGCCATTTGACTCACAGGTAGGAGCAGGCCATTGTTTTCCCGTGTCCGCCCGAACTCCGTATAGCCCACCAACAGGCCGACCACTCCAAGGAAGAAGATTGGGATCAGCCAGAGATGAGAAAGCGGAGCCAGCATGCCCTGAATGTGGTTCAGGAACAGAATGCGGAGCATTTCCTGGAAAGGGACGAAACGATAGCCGCTGTGATAGTCGATGCTAGTCAGATAATGCCACTGCCACCAGATGAGCGGAAGATAGGGTAGCACGAAGCCGCTGAGTGTAAGCCCGTACCCTTTCCATCGTTGCCGGTGCAGGGGTGATGCTAACAGAAACCAGACGAAATGAACAGGCAAAACCAACACTGTCATCAGATGTGTGTAGATGGCAATGGAGGTGACCAGCAGATAACGCAGCCAGCGTCCTCTGCCACTGAACCGCATGGCCTGTAGCCAGCTCCAACTGGAGAGCAGGACCAGGGCCAGGACGAGCGAGTACATTTTGCCCTCCTGGCTGTACCAGATCTGATACGGATTGACCGCTAGAAAGAGGGCCGAAAGAAAGGGCAGATTCGCCAAAATCGTCTTGCCATCACCGGGTAGCATGCGCCGAGCAACCTGCCACATGAGCGCGATGGCGATTGTGCCGAACAACACAGATATATAACGTAGGGAAAATTGATCTGTGCCCAAGAGTAGCAGCCACGGGCGTACAAGGAGATAGTACAGAGGCCCATTTTGCGCCGGAGAGGTAAACATCAAAAGGATTTCAGACAAGGGGCGCAGCGACAGCCAGATCACATCTACTTCATCCCGCCAAAAACTCTGGATGGTCAGGCCAACCATCCGCCACCAAAAGCCAAGTAGCAGAAGAAGGATCAGCCAATACTGCTGCGCGCGGGCATTTACATCGGCAGATGCTGAGAAGGGGGAAATCTCCGCGCCCTCTTCATTTTTCATGGACCTGTTTATGCCAGCGAGGAAGCGATTCTGTGTCACCGCCGGCCTACCACAACCACAACAACCAGAACGAGGAATACCAGCAAAATCGCGCCGATTAGATAGCGGCTGGTCTGGGTCCACACCGGCGACCCTGTGCGGAACGAGGATTCCGTCTGTGCAGATATGTCGCGATCCGCATTGGTTTCTCCACTGATGTCAATGCCAAACGTGCGGGCGATGGCGATATCCGCGTTAATTTCCTCAGTAGGTGTCTGCACGGGAGACAGGGGGGAATCTTCGCCCGCTGTCTGCAGCGGAGAACTTGACTCGGCCTGCACTGCCGGGGCTGCATTCTCTGCAGCAGCCGGTGTGTCCAATGGCGAAAGTTGACTGAAAACGGACGAAGGGCGGAGAGCGGCCGCCAGAGAGATAGCCAGCAGGCCGATGATGATGAGCCAGAGACGGACCGGCATGGATTCGTGTTGAGAGCGACTATGAGGAGATGACATGCAAACCCCGGTGGTGATATTCCATGATCGTACTGCAGTTATGTTAAAATTATACCTGATACATACGAAAAGAACAATACCACAGACTATCTGTGTGAGTGGAAACTCGCGAAGCTACGGAAGTTCTCATGGCCTTGTATTCCAGTGAAATGTGACATCCCCGGAACGAACTTCTACGATTTCACCCTTTGCCCCTCGCACCAGCAGCGCACCTTGTAGGGATGTGCCGATTGCCCGCCCACTGCTCGGCCCATCTTCACAGGCAACAACACTACCCAGACCGGCCAATGCACTCTCCCACTGGGCATGAATTGCCTCGGCCGGGGGACGGGAGCGAGGGGCACACAGATGACCCAACGCTTGGCACAGAGCGACCAGCAGATCACCTCTGTTGATGGATGGTTGCTTGCCTACAAGAGCCAAGCTAGATGGGGGTAGACTCCCATTGCGGACGGATGGGAGTTCGTCCTCTCGCTGGTTGACATTCACGCCGATTCCGAGAACTGCGCCGCTCAGTTTCTCTTCATGAAAGATACTTTCCACGAGGATGCCTGCCAATTTCAGGGGTCCGTCAGATTCCATGACGATGACGTCGTTGGGCCACTTCAGATGGAGCCGCTGTTCTAATTGTGGACAGCATTGGCGGAGCGCTTTGAGGAGGGCCAGGCCGGCGACCATCACAAGCAGAGATGGCGGGTCCGGTAACAGGTCAGCACAGAGGAGATAACTGCTCAGGAGCCCGCGCCCAGCAACGGCCTGCCAATGGCGTTGCATCCGCCCCCGGCCAGCTGTCTGTTCGTCAGCAATGACGACTGTACCGGCTGCCGCGTCGCCGCTCGTGTCCATGATCTGACGCGCGATCGACATGGTGCTTGGTATTGAGCGGTAAAATACAATGCGATGGCCGACCGCTTCTCCATCCAGAGCTGTGCGCGCCTGCACGATCCATTTGGGTAGATCGATTTCCGCAGAATAGGCTGTACATTTTGTAAATCTTGATCCAGATCTATCTACTCGCGCCAATTTGCTTGTAATCTCCTGCCCTATCGTGTAAAATGAACGCGTATTTGGCTGCAATGGTTTTCCTGCTTGTGTCGGCGGGGCCGAGGTGTAATGGACGCATTGCAGTCGCTCGTCTGATTTTCGCTAGAATAGGAGCTGACGTCAAATGATGCAGGCAGCCGCACAGTCGGAGATCACATCCAAGCCGGTTCCCCGCTACTGGGAGATCGATAGCTGGCGGGGTGTCGCCATCATCACCATGGTGATCTTTCACCTGATGTTCGACCTGTGGGCCTACGGTGGGGTGTCGGTGGTTTTATACAAGGGCTTCTGGCTCTATTTCCAGCGGTTTACCGCCACTTCGTTCATCATGTTGTCCGGCGTTTCCGTGGTTCTCAGTTATCATCGGGCATTGGCAAAGCGAGGATCAGCAGATGGCCTAGCTTGGAAGGTCGTTCGCCGCGGGCTGCATGTCTTGGGCATTGGTTTGCTGTTTTCGCTCTTCATGCGTCTGACAGGGTTCGGGCGCATCGATTTCGGTGTGTTACATCTGATCGGGACATCGATCATTTTCTCAATTCCTTTTCTACGCGCCCGCTGGCTTACACTCGCTGTTGCCGTATCGCTTTACACTCTCAGCTATATCCTGAAATTTATGAATGTGCAAGCAGCACCGAATGTATACTGGCTGGTCCCTCTGGGCATTGAGCCACCCGACTATGTTTACTCGGACTACTTCCCATTTATCCATTGGTTCGCAATTTTCCTGGCCGGTGTCTTCCTCGGCAATGTTCTCTATCAGGACGGACAGCGGCTATTTTCTCTGCCGGATTTCAGCCCGTTTTTCCCGTTCTCTTTTTTACAATTTCTTGGCCGGCACTCGCTGGTCATTTATGTGATTCATCAGCCAATTCTGGTCGGGCTACTGCTCTTGGCCGGTATCATTGAGCTAGGATAGCTAGAGTTATGGGATTCAACGGAACCGCCAATGGCGAATCCTTACGTTGATACATTGAAATGTACCTCAAGCAGACGAATTCGAGGAGTCTATCTTGACTGATTCGACAATTGACCCCCGCATTGCCGAGTTGCGTAACCGCAGGAACACAACCAAGCTGGGCGGTGGCCTAGAACGTATTGAAGTGCAGCACGCCAAAGGGAAAGCGACCGCGCGGGAACGTCTCGATCTGCTGCTAGACAAAGGCAGCTTTCGAGAAATGGACGCGTTTGTCACGCACAATAGCAATGATTTTGGCCTCGATCAGCAGCGCATCCCCGGTGATGGTGTAGTCACTGGATTCGGTACCGTTGATGGCCGTCTCGTCTATGTATTCTCGCAGGATTTCACGGTTTTCGGCGGCAGTGTCAGCCATCATCACGCGGCCAAAATCTGTAAAATCTTAGACATAGCCATGAAAAACGGGGCACCAGTGATCGGACTCAACGATTCCGGCGGTGCCCGCATTCAGGAAGGAGTGCTCAGTCTGGCCGGCTACGCGGACATCTTCTTTCGCAATGTCATGGCCTCTGGGGTCGTGCCGCAAGTAAGCATCATCATGGGTCCATGTGCCGGTGGTGCCGTCTACTCGCCGGCCATTACCGATTTTGTTATTATGGTGAAGGACACCAGCCACATGTTCGTCACCGGGCCGGATGTGGTGAAGACAGTCACTCATGAAGAGGTCAGTTTTGAAGAATTAGGCGGCGCGTCTGTCCATGGCAGCAAATCCGGTGTGGCCCATTTCACGGCTGAAAATGAGGAAGATGCCCTCTTCCTAGTGCAACAGTTGATGAGTTATCTGCCCAACAACAACATGGAAGATCCGCCCATCGTTCCATCTGCCGATGATCCCCTGCGCCAAGACGAAGAACTGGACTCGATTGTGCCGGACAATCCGAACCGTCCCTATGACATGAAGGAGATTATTCAACGCATCATTGATGACGGACAGTTTCTGGAAGTCCATGAACACTGGGCACAAAATATGATGGTGGGTTTCGCGCGCTTGGGCGGACGTTCCGTCGGCATCATCGCCCAGCAGCCGGCTGTCCTCGCCGGGGTGCTAGATGTGGACGCCAGTCAGAAGGCGGCTCGCTTTGTCCGCTTCTGCGACTGCTTCAACGTTCCCCTGGTCGTGTTGGAAGATGTACCCGGCTTTATGCCCGGACTCAACCAGGAGCATGGCGGCATCATTCGCCATGGGGCCAAATTGCTGTACGCATTCTCTGAAGCAACCGTCCCCAAATTGACGGTCATTGTACGCAAAGCCTACGGCGGGGCCTACTGCGTGATGAATCCCCGTCATATCGGGGCTGATCTCGTATTCGCCTGGCCCTCAGCCGAGATCGCAGTGATGGGCCCTGATGGGGCCGTGAATGTCATCTTCCGCCGGGACATCGTCGCGGCCGAGGACCCCATTACCAAGAAGAATGATCTGGTCGCCGACTACCGCATGCGTTTTGCCAACCCCTACATCGCTGCAGCCAATGGCTTCATTGACGATGTGATTGAACCCCATGAGACCCGGCCACGGCTCATCAACGCGCTGGAAATGTTGCAAAACAAGCGGGATCAACTTCCACCCAAGAAACATGGCAACATTCCCCTGTGAATCGAATGAGGAAAGTAGCGGAAAAGACTAAGCTGCCGCAGATCGAATTTGAACTGTCTGCAGAACAGTTCGCCCTCATGGGCTACCCCCGTTTGCAACAGGGTTTGCCTCTATCACTCGTCCTTGATGGCGGTGTGCTGATGCCGGAGCCGGGGCCGGACCCCTGGTATGCGGTACGCAAGGAGCCACTACCCTCCCGTTTTGTGCAGACCGGCCCTGCGTTCTACGCTTTTGCCGGGCCGATTGTAGAGGCGGACATCGAATACGGCCGCGAGCAGATGGCTGTGATGGTGGTTGACTGTGGCATCGTCACCCTGCGGGTGGCCTGCGTACCCTACAACGACGGCATCTTGCCCCAAGGAACTTGGGAGACTCGTTTTGCCGCTGGCTTTGCAGCGACCCAAGCAATCGTGGAGGAGAGTTTTGAGACATCGGTGGGGCGCGTAGTGAATGTGTCCTTGTGGGGATTTCGCCGCCTGCTCCTCTCGCCGGGTGATCAGGCCTTCGGGAGCTGGTACGAAAGCAGCGAGATTCCACCTACCCCCTTCACATACGACCGCCTGCTCGTACAGGCTCGGGTCCATCGGCAGGGGATTTAGCATTGTGGACAGTGTACGTTTGATAGATGAAGAACAGGAAATCTCTACTGTCCGCTCACTTTTTTGAAAAGACCGTAAGAATTCAAGGAATTACTGATGTTTAAGAAAGTGTTGGTCGCCAATCGGGGTGAAATCGCTGTACGGGTATTGCGCGCCTGTGAGGAGCGGGGCATCGCCACAGTTGCTGTCTTTTCAGAGGTGGACCGCACCGCCCTGCACGTGCGCTATGCTGACGAAGCGTACTTCATCGGCCCGGCCCCTAGCCGGGACAGCTATTTACGCATAGATAAAATCATTGATGTCGCTCGCCAGGCCAGCGTTGATGCCATCCACCCCGGCTATGGCTTTCTGGCAGAAAATGCCGAGTTCGCCGCCGCTTGTGCCGATGCCGGTATCACATTTATCGGGCCAACACCTGATGCCATCGCGAAAATGGGGGACAAACAGACAGCACGGGAAACTGTTGCCAAGAATGGCGTGCCCCTCGTTCCCGGTTCTAGCAAAGGCCTACATGATGATGAACTGAAAGCCGCAGCCGTGCAAATCGGATTCCCCTTGATGATAAAAGCCACAGCAGGTGGCGGCGGCAAAGGCATGCGGGTGGTGCATGATCCCAACCAGTTTATCAGTGCCCTATCGGCTGCACGGCGGGAATCTGCCGCTGCCTTTGGCAAGGACGAAGTGTATCTGGAGAAATACATCTCCAATGCTCGTCACATTGAAGTACAGATTTTGGCCGACAGTTACGGACATACCATCCATCTCGGCGAGCGGGAATGCTCTATCCAAAGGCGGCATCAAAAGTTGATCGAAGAATCGCCCAGTGTAGCCATTGATGAGACTCTACGTCAAGAACTTGGCCAGGTTGCAGTGGCCGCAGCAGAGTCGGTGCAATATGTCAATGCCGGCACAATTGAGTTTCTCTTTGATTCAAATGAGGAAGAGTTCTATTTTCTCGAAATGAATACCCGGCTACAGGTAGAGCATCCCGTCACAGAATTCGTGACCGGTGTAGACATTGTCAAGGAACAACTGACCATAGCCGCTGGCCGGCGCATGCGCTACCGTCCTGAAGATATTCGCCCCAAAGGCTGGTCGATTGAGTGTCGCCTCACAGCAGAGGACCCGTTCAACAACTTTATGCCCAACAGCGGAGTGGTGACCTATCTTAAGGAACCGACCGGGCCTGGCGTTCGTGTGGAAAGCTCCCTCTATCGGGGATATGAAGTCAGCCTCTTCTACGACCCGATGGTCGCCAAACTGATCGTTTGGGGAGAAAACAGGGCCGAAGCGATCTTGCGTATGCGCCGGGCATTGAATGAATATCGCATTGGTGGCATCAAAACGTCGATCCCCTTCCATCAGGAAATTATGGACAGTACAGAATTCATCTGGGGGACATTTGACACAGGATTTCTTGACCGGCGCAGGCTGGTAGCCAAGAGTGATCCTGAGTTAGAGCACGCACGCATCGCAGCCGTGGCCGCCACGCTGGTGGCCCATGAAGTCGGCCGGCGGGCTGTTCATATTTCCGGGCATGAGAACGACCAAAACACCACCAGCCCCTGGAAACAGGCCAGTCGTATGCGCTCCATGGGAGGCCGCTGGTGAAATACTTTGCCGCTGTCGGAGAGCACACCTTTGAAATTGAAATTAACGATGACGGCATCGTGGTCGACGGCAAGCCTATCACAGTTGATCTACAACAGAGTGGCGTGTCCCAGCTATACAGCCTGCTGCTGAACGGTGCAAGTTTTGAGATGCTGATTGAGGAGACACGGCAGAGCTATGACGTCACCCTACGAGGTGAACAATTCCATGTACAGGTAGAGGATGAACGTACCCGGCGGCTCAATGCCGGGCGTCAGGGTCCTACGCTCCCCCAAGGAGATCTGGTCGTCAAAGCACCTATCCCTGGACTGATTGTCAAAGTGCTGGTGCAGGAAGGAGATGAAATCGCCGAGGATCAGCCGCTGATCATTCTGGAGGCCATGAAAATGGAGAATGAGATTCGCGCTCTGCGTGCGGGAACAGTCCGCACAGTGGAGGTAAGTGCCGGTCTGCGCGTTGAACAGAACGAGATTTTGATGATTGTCGGGTAATTTGAGAGCCAAAGAAGATTCCTTGGGAAATCCTGCAAATTGGCGCGATTTGAATTTGACAGTCAAATTGCTGTGTGATATACTGATGGAACCTTCTCAACCGGAGGTAGAACATTTCAATTCTATCCTTGCCTTAAAGCGGAACTTTCTCTGCGGATGATTTAATTGCAGATCGAGCGATTTCCGATTTGACAAAGGTAGAGGGATGAGGTAAGGTAGATGCTGGAAGGGCACATTAACAACTGAAGAGTGGTAAGATAAGCAAGCGAACCAAGCCTGAGAGAAGTGCTTGAGGTTTTCGGATCTGGTAGGGTAAGGATGCGGGACTTCAAGAGGAAGTGACAGGAAGTTCTAGCGAGAACTTTGCGATAGCAGGAGAGGGGGGGTTCACGAAGGGTGGATTCCTCCAAAAAACGGAGAGTTTGATCCTGGCTCAGGATGAACGCTAGCGGCGTGCTTAACACATGCAAGTCGAACGGGAAGCTTTTCTGCGGAAGCTAAGGTGGAAGTAGAAGGGTGGAGAGTGGCGGACGGGTGAGTAACACGTAGGTAACCTACCCAGTAGTGGGGGATAACCATGGGAAACTGTGGCTAATACCGCATACATTCATGCTGTGGGAATGGTATGAGGAAAGAGGAAAGGATGCTATTGGAGGGGCCTGCGGTCGATTAGCTAGTTGGTATGGTAAAGGCATACCAAGGCAGTAATCGGTAGCTGTTCTGAGAGGAAGACCAGCCACACGGGAACTGAGACACGGACCCGACTCCTACGGGGGGCAGCAGTGAGGAATATTGCGCAATGGGGGGAACCCTGACGCAGCAACGCCGCGTGAAGGAAGAAGGTTTTCGGATCGTAAACTTCTTTTCTGTGTGAAGAGGGAGGACGGTAGCACAGGAATAAGACACGGCAAACCTACGTGCCAGCAGCCGCGGTAATACGTAGGTGTCAAGCGTTATCCGGAATTACTGGGCGTAAAGGGTGCGTAGGCGGCGATGCAAGTCTAGCGTGAAAGCTTCTGGCTTAACTGGGAGAGGTCGTTGGAAACTGTGTGGCTAGAGTGAATGAGAGGGAGACGGAATTCTCGGTGTAGTGGTGGAATGCGTAGATATCGGGAAGAACACCAGAGGCGAAGGCGGTCTCCTGGCATTTGACTGACGCTGAGGTGCGAAAGCGTGGGTAGCGAACGGGATTAGATACCCCGGTAGTCCACGCTGTAAACGATGTGAACGAGGTGTGGGCGGGATAGAGCCTGTCTGTGCTGTAGCGAACGCGATAAGTTCACCGCCTGGGGAGTACGGTCGCAAGGCTAAAACTCAAAGGAATTGACGGGGGCCCGCACAAGCAGCGGAGCGTGTGGTTTAATTCGATGCAACGCGAAGAACCTTACCTGGGCTTGACATGGACGTAGTAGTGAAGGGAAACTGGAACGAGCCTTCGGGCAGCGTTGACAGGTGCTGCATGGCTGTCGTCAGCTCGTGTCGTGAGATGTTGGGTTAAGTCCCGCAACGAGCGCAACCCGTGTTGCTAGTTACAAGTGTCTAGCGAGACTGCCGGTAACAAGCTGGAGGAAGGTGCGGATGATGTCAAGTCAGCATGGCCTTAATGTCCAGGGCTACACACACGCTACAATGGACAGTACAAAGGGAAGCGAAGGGGAGACTTGGAGCGAATCTTAGCAAAGCTGTTCGTAGTTCGGATTGCAGGCTGCAACTCGCCTGCATGAAGGCGGAGTTGCTAGTAACCGCGGGTCAGCAATACTGCGGTGAATACGTTCCCGGGCCTTGTACACACCGCCCGTCACGTCATGGGAGTTGGTAAGACCTGAAGTCGGTGGCCCAACCTTGCGGGGAGGGAGCTGCCTAGGGTGGGACTGATGACTGGGACGAAGTCGTAACAAGGTAGCCGTACCGGAAGGTGCGGCTGGATCACCTCCTTTCTAAGGGAAGGGAAGTGCTACGAGGTGGAGACAGCGGGTTATTGAACTGGGTGGTACTGATTCTGGAGGGATTGGAGTTGGTGTCATGGTTTGATCTAAGGGACTCTGTCCGGTGTAGACACAACCTCCTCAACAGGGGCATTGTGTTTATGTTGGGAATATCTTAGGGATGATAGGAGATGTTCAGAGAAGAGTCTGGAAGCGGATACTTCTTGCGGTCTGCAAAAAGCGGAGAGTAGGGAGAGTCTGCAGTAGCTGTTGAGGAAGCATTCGTAGTCTGAAGAGGTAGGGGGTTTGGGGATGCTGCGTAATCTTACCACTCTTGAGCGGTTAAAGAGCTGGGGCCTGTAGCTCAGTCGGTTAGAGCACTGTGCTGATAACGCAGGGGTCCGTGGTTCAAGTCCACGCAGGCCCACAGCGGAAGCAATTGTGGTGTTGGTGTGGTCCAGGAGGGGGTAGTAGAGATTGTTCTCCTTCTAGGCGTATCATCAAGGTCTGGGGATTGCAAACCGCTGCAAGGGTTGTATGTCTGTATCTTGGTGTTGGGTAAAGTCAAGGGAGCGGGTATATGACCTGGTAGGGATTGAGTACTTGTGCAGTCTGTGGGTGGTGTCATCTATGGGTTGGGCGAGCGGTCTAGCACATTAAGAACTGAATAGGATAGAGAAGAACTGCTGTAAGAAGCAGCAGGTTAAGCTACGAAGGGCATATGGTGGATGCCTAGGCACCAAAGACCGAAGAAGGACGTGCACCACTGCGAAAAGCTGCGGGGAGTTGTGGTGAGACTGTGAGCCGCGGATATCCGAATGGGGAAACCTGCTCTAGGGAATGCTAGGGCAATCTATGGTGAACACATAGCCATGGATGGGGAACTCGGGGAAGTGAAACATCTAAGTACCCGGAGGAAAAGAAAAGATTCCGTGAGTAGTGGCGAGCGAAAGCGGAGGAGTCCAAACCTAACTGGTAGCGCAAGCGACTGGTAGGGGGTTGAAGGACCGATAGGGAAGTTGCGAAGGATAGAGGAACAGCACTGGAAAGGCTGACCGAAGAGGGTGAGAGTCCCGTAGACGAAATCTGGAGCAATGGAATCGGAATCCTGAGTAGCACGGGGCACGCTAACCCTGTGTGAAGCTGGGGAGACCACTCTCCAAGACTAAATATCTTTGGTGACCGATAGTGAACAAGTACCGTGAGGGAAAGGTGAAAAGGACCCCGTTGAGGGGAGTGAAAGAGATCCTGAAACCATATGCTTACAAGCAGTCAGAGCCTGATGCTAGGTGGGACGTAATGTATCTATCTAGCAGGGTGATGGCGTGCCTATTGGAGAATGAGCCAACGAGTTATGGTCAGTAGCAAGGTTAAAGCGTGTTAGCTGAAGCCGAAGCGAAAGCGAGTCTGAAGAGGGCGTTGAGTTGCTGGCTGTAGACCCGAAACCAGGTGAGCTATCCATGTCCAGACTGAAGCGGGAGTAAAATTTCGTGGAGGGTCGAACCGATGTACGTTGCAAAGTGCTCGGATGAGGTGTGGATAGGGGTGAAATGCCAATCGAACCTGGAGATAGCTGGTTCTCGCCGAAATAGCTTTAGGGCTAGCGTTATGTGTGGAGTACAGGAGGTAGAGCACTGGATGAGGTAGGGGGCGAAAGGCTTACCGAACTCAACCAAACTCCGAATGCCTGTAGGTCAAGCATAGCAGTCGGACTACGGGAGATGAGTTTCGTGGTCGAGAGGGAAAGAGCCCGGATCGTCAGCTAAGGTCCTGAAATGATGACTAAGTGGGAAAGGAAGTAGGACTACAGAGACAGCCAGGAGGTTGGCTTAGAAGCAGCCATCCTTGAAAGAGTGCGTAATAGCTCACTGGTCAAGTGGTTTTGCGCCGAAGATATATCGGGGCTAAAGTCATCTACCGAAGCTACGGGTTTGTGTTAGGGAAACACAAGCGGTAGGCGAGCGTTCCATGTTCATAGAAGCGATACTGTGAGGAGTCGTGGAGGGCATGGAAGAGAGAATGTTGGCACGAGTAGCGAAAACTGTGTGAGAACCACAGTCCCCGCAAGTCTAAGGTTTCCGACGGGAGGTCAATCCGCGTCGGGTTAGTCGGGCCTAAGGTGAGGTCGAGAGACGTAGCCGATGGAGAACAGGTGAATATTCCTGTACCACGTAAGGTTGCTAGAACGAGGGGGTGACGCAGAGGGGTAGGTCAGCCGGCGGTTGGAAGAGTCGGTGCCAAGCCTGTAGGTGTAGAAGGCGGGGATAAAAGACCGCTGGAGCTGAGGGGTGAGGGCGAGCCTGCAAGGGCGGAAGTGATTGAACCTGAGCTGCCGAGAAAAGCCTCTAGGGAGATTTTGCGTGTCCGTACCGCAAACCGACACAGGTAGACAGGTGGAGTACACCAAGGGGGACGGGAGAACCTTCGTCAAGGAACTAGGCAAAAAGGGTTCGTAACTTCGGGAGAAGAACCGCCTTGAGTAGAGTGAAAGTACAGACGTACTGGAGCATGAAGAGGCCGCAGAGAAGAGGTCCTGCCGACTGTTTATCAAAAACACAGGTCTGTGCGAAGTTGAGAGACGCTGTATACAGGCTGACGCCTGCCCAGTGCCGGAAGGTAAAGGGGAAGGGTGCAAGCTCTGAACTGAAGCCCCGGTGAACGGCGGCCGTAACTATAACGGTCCTAAGGTAGCGAAATTCCTTGTCGGGTAAGTTCCGACCCGCACGAAAGGCGTAACGAGTGGGACACTGTCTCGACGGAGGGTCCGGTGAAACTGAAGTAGGAGTGAAGATGCTTCTTACCCGCAGCAGGACAAAAAGACCCCGTGGAGCTTGACTGCAGCTTGATATTGGGGTAAGGTTTAGTTTGTGTAGGATAGGTGGGAGACAGTGAAGCTGGTTCGCGAGGGTCGGTGGAGTCGCTGGTGAAATACCACCCTGACTAAACATTGCCTCTAACATGATCCGTAAGCCGGAGTGTGGACAGTGTCAGGTGGGCAGTTTGACTGGGGCGGTCGCCTCCCAAAAGGTAACGGAGGCGCGCAAAGGTTCCCTCAGGCTGAATGGAAACCAGTTGGAGAGTGCAAACGCAAAAGGGAGCTTGACTGCGAGACGGACAAGTCGAGCAGGGACGAAAGTTGGCGTTAGTGAACCCACGGAGCTGAGTGGAAAGGTCGTGGCATAACGGATAAAAGCTACCCCGGGGATAACAGGCTAGTCTTCCCCAAGAGTTCACATCGACGGGAAGGTGCGGCACCTCGATGTCGGCTCGTCACATCCTGGGGCTGGAGTAGGTCCCAAGGGTTGGGCTGTCCGCCCATTAAAGTGGTACGCGAGCTGGGTTCAGACCGTCGTGAGACAGGTCGGTCTCTATCCGCTGTGGGCGTAAGGGAATTGAGAGGTTCTGTCCCTAGTACGAGAGGACCGGGATGGACAGACCGCTGGTGTACCAGTTGTCGTGCCAACGGCATAGCTGGGTAGCTAAGTCTGGTGTGGATAACCGCTGAAAGCATCTAAGTGGGAAGCCGACCTCAAGAAGAGTTTCCTCACAGAGAGAGTCTGGTAAGTGCGCTGGTAGACGACCAGTTGGATAGGCGGGTCGTGAAAGGGCTGTGAAGTCTTGAGCGTACCCGTACTAAAGCACGAGGGCTTAACTGATGTAGTTTACAGCAGATGATTTATCCTATTCAGTTCTTAGTGAGCTAGGGATTGTAGAGAAGTAGAGAGAGGGTGGAGTTGAAGGTGTAAGGTGGTTGGTGACAAGAGCGGTGGGGAGACACCCGGATCCATCTCGAACCCGGCAGTAAAGTCCACCAGCGTTGATGGTAGTGCGGGGGCGACCCTGTGTGAGAGTAGACCGTTGCCAACCCTTTCCTCTTCTTCTTACTATGCACTTTTTGATATGTTGGCCTGTAGTCTGTAATTGAAATTCATGGAAGATATTCCACTAGACCCCGAATCTCTATCATCTTTATCCACGCACAGGATTGATACACCGGTACGTAAACGAATAGAAGACGCGCATGAGGTAATGATTCGACGCCCCTAAGGAGGTTGTCGGATGGATTGCGCGTCTTTTTTTGTTGCCTATAGGGCGCAACCTAGGGACCTTTACCATAGGAGTATTCGGCATGACTGTTGCCCCTCTCATCCTCGCCGCTGGGTACGGAACACGTATGAAATCCAAGCTGCCCAAATTTCTGCATCCACTGGCGGGCAGGCCCTTGATTGCATGGTCGCTGCAAGCACTAGAAGGACTTTCTGATATACGGCCGCTTGTAGTAGTTGGGTATGGAAAAGATCAGGTGCAGGATATCCTCGGCGAACGAGTTGACTACGTGGTCCAAGAGGAACTTCTCGGCACTGGGCACGCGCTGATGCAGGCCAAGCAAGCTCTGTATCAACGAGCGGACCAACTCCTGCTACTCTACTCGGATATGCCCCTTTTACGTCAGGAAACGCTTACGGCGTTGACCCAACTCTACGCGGCCAGCGAACAGCACGGGCCAACTGCTCTTTCTATGTTGACAGTCGAACGTGAGGATGCCCAGGGATTCGGCAGGGTCGTGCGGAATACTGAAGGCACTGTCCAAGAGATTCGGGAAGAGATTGACTGTACACCGAGACAGCTTGCCATTCGTGAACTAAATCCGGGCGTATATTGTTTTAACGCTCAATGGCTATGGGACAACCTCCCATTGCTGACACCTAGCCCCAACGGGGAGTACTATCTGACCGATATGGTTGGAATTGCCGCCGCCCAGGGATTGCGGATTGAGACACTTTCTGCCCCATTTGATGAAGTATACGGTATCAACAACCGCATCCATCTAGCCGTAGCTGCACGGGTGCTGCGACAACGCATCAATGAGGCACATATGCTGGCCGGTGTGACGATTGTCGATCCGGCCTCTACCTATATTGATGCCTGTGTGTCCATCGGGCAGGATTCAATCATCTATCCAGGTACTCATCTACAAGGGCACATAACCATTGGGGCCGACTGCCAGATCGGGCCGAACAGCCGTATTCTTGACAGCGTAATCGGTGATAACTGCAAAGTTGAGTATAGTGTCATTGAGAACGCTAGGATGGAACAGGGCAGCACAATTGGTCCGTTTGGTCATCTACGCCCGGGGGCCCATCTCGGCGAAAATGTGCATATGGGAAATTTTGGTGAAGTGAAGAACAGCTACCTTGGCCCCGGCGTCAAAATGGGCCATTTCAGTTATATTGGGGATGCTACTGTTGGCGAGAATGTAAACATCGGTGCCGGTACGATCACCTGTAATTTCGACGGCATTACCAAGAATCACACCGTTCTGGGCGATGATGTTTTTCTCGGCAGTGATACGCTGCTGGTAGCCCCAATTACCCTCGGTCCTCGGGCGCGGACAGGTGCCGGGTCTGTGGTGACGCGGGATGTACCAGAGGATATGCTGGTTTACGGAGTGCCGGCACGTTCTCCCCGTGCCAGCGAGCCAAATGCTCCTAGCACGTCAACGCCGCCTGCACGCGACGCAGGAAACATGGTTGCACTATCTACCCAGTGCCCAGTGCCGCGCGATACATCGTAGGAAAAGGAGTCGTTTGTGGATGTGGAATCTACATTGATGATAGTCGTATTTGTGTTGCTGTCATTGATGATTGGCTCGGTTGCTGTCGCAGAGGTGGCCCTGTCTGCAGCATCCAGAAGCCGCATTCGGGAACTCCTCGCCGCAGGCAACCAGCAGGCAAAATTAATCGACCGAATGCTCTCTGACCCGGCCCGCTTTCTCTCTACGCTGTTGATCCTCAAAAGCCTGGCCTATATTCTCGCTGGTGCTCTGACCGTTTTCTTCACCATACGTCTGGACTGGACCAATGACAGAATCGTTGCCTGCGTTGTTGTGGTCTGGTTCCTATTCCTCTCTTTGCAGACCGTCGGCCGTGGCTGGACCCTGCGTCAACCGGAAACAGTTGCCCTCGCCATAGTAGGTGCGGTCAATTTGATTGCTGTACTGTTGACACCGCTATCATTTCTCCTCCGACGGCTGGCCACCCTGGCACGGGGAGATAGTGACGAAGGAACTACGGAAAGCATCTTCCTCACTGAAGATGGCTTGCGTTTCCTCATTCATGTGGGAGAAGGCGAGGGAGTGATCGAAGAAGACGAGAAGCAGATGATTGCTGGTATCTTTGAATTTGGCGAAACGACCGTGCGGGAGATTATGGTCCCACGCTTGGATATCGTTGCTGTAGAGGCGGATGCGCCACTCAACGAGGCTCTTGACCTGATTATCACAAATGGGCACAGCCGCATTCCTGTATACGAAGACAGCATCGATCATCTGCTCGGTGTACTCTATGCCAAAGACCTCTTACCTTGTCTGCGGGATGGAAGCCAAAATATTCACATTCGCCAATTGTTGCGCCGCGCCTATTTTGTGCCCCAGAGCAAGAAATTGGACGAACTCTTTGAGGAGATGCAGGTACAGCACATTCATATGGCTCTGGCCGTTGATGAATACGGCGGCACTGCTGGCCTCGTTACCATTGAAGACCTGCTGGAAGAAATCGTTGGCGAAATTCAGGATGAATACGATTCGGAAGAGCCGCAGTTGCAGAAACTGGGGCCAGACACATATATTTTTAACGCGCGTTACGATATTGATGAAGTATCCCAACTCATCAATGTTGACCTGGCCGCGATCCATGAAAGTATTGATACACTCGGTGGTTTCATATACAGTGAACTGGGGCGGGTTCCAGAACAAGGCGAAAGTATTGAATGTAGAGATTTGCAATTCACAGTCTTGTCCGTTGATTCCCGACGTATTGAGCAAGTGCGTGTCGAACCGCTGAACAGCCCTGAAGACAGTGGGCAAAGCAACGAGAGCGTACAGACCGTCACCCCCTCGGCTGAGGAACAGGCAGAAGATGCCACAGGATCCGGCTATTTGCAGTCGGCCCCCGGGCCACATAGACGCTGCGCTTGAGGCGCGCCGGAGAAGGAATACTCTTTGAGCAAAGCAATCTCTCCGCAAGGGCTGGTTGCAGCGGCCCAGACAGCCAGGGCACATGCCTATGCACCGTATAGTAATTACGCGGTCGGTGCTGCCGTGCTGACAGCAGATGGTGAAGTGATAGCGGGCTGTAATGTTGAAAATGCCTCATACCCGGCGACGATCTGCGCCGAGCGTGTGGCTCTCACGGGTGCCATAGCCCAGGGAAAATCTCAACTGAAAGCTATCGCTGTTGTTACTGCGGATGGCGGCTCTCCCTGTGGCATCTGTCGCCAGGTGATGGCTGAACTTGGGCCGGAGATGGATGTCTACATCGGCGATGCTGTCGGCAACTTTCGCCGTACAACCGTCCGAGAGCTGTTGCCCGATGCCTTCAATCGCTCCAGTCTGCGCTAAGATTGAAGCTCCCCATACCCCTTCCTATCCGCTTACAGCGGTCATCCCCTTTCCACAATCGTTGACTTTTTCTCCTCATTCTGTTATCTTGCGGCCATGAATGTCCCGGCGTTGATGGCAACCTATCAGTTGCGCCAACGAGAGTATTTGTTGCGTATCACCCGCGCAATGACCTCCCGCCTAGATCTGCCCAGCCTGTTGCGTCTGATTCTCGCAAGTGCTGCTGAAATGTTGGCAGCACCGGCCGGGGTGATCGTGTTGGACGATGCGCTCGTGGCCGTACCCTTGGCGGCTAGGCGCAATCTCGTGGAGGAAGATAAACCCTTTCGCATTCGGGCAACGTATGGGATCCCCCCACAGCTCCTACCTGCTTTTCATCCTCTGTTAAAGATTGTGCCCCTCTCACGGCGAGTACCGGAAGATGGTTTGGCTGAGGAGGATGAACCGCTTCTTTCTCTGGGTGCTCGGTACCAACAGGATATGGAACACCGGGTGCGGGAAGTGGAATCCGCGCTGGGAAAGAAACTAGGGCAAGTCATTGGCTTGCCTCTGCTTTTTGAGGAAGACTTGCTCGGGATCATTTATCTATTTCGGGGTAGTTCGGCGTTTTCTCCCTTGGACTGGCAGTTTTTGCAAGGGTTCGCTGACCAGGCGGCAGTGGCCGTGCGTAATGCACGCCTCTATCAGCAGTTAGCAACAGAGCGCAGTCGGCTGGCCATGATTGTGCAGAACAGTGTCAATGGCATGATGATTCTTTCAGCGAACAAACAGGTGGAAGTCATCAACCTGCCTCTGTCTATGATGACGGGCATTGCGCCCCAAGATGCGGTCGGTCAACCATGTGACAAAGTATTGCCGCTGCTGAACGTGGACGGGGAAAATGTCTGTAGTGCCGATTTTGATACCCTATCTTTGCCCGAAGACGGCATACAATGTGAAGGTGACATTGTCGTGCCGGGTGGAGGTCGCATCTCTGTCTCTGTGACGTTTACTCCCCTGAAAGATGAACAGAATCGGCTGGTGAACATCATTGCCAACGTCTTGGATATCACACGTTTTCGGGAAGAAGAAGAGATGAAATCCACCTTCACCTCAATCATGAGTCACGAATTGAAGACACCTGTCGCGCTGATCAAAGGCTATGCCCAGACCCTCGCCCGCCCAGATGCGACGTGGGATGCTGAAACAGCCCGGCAAGGCCTAGAGATCATTGAAGAGGAAGCGGACCGGCTGGAAGTGCTGATCAATAATCTGCTGGACGTCAGCCGTATTCAGGCTGGCGGTCTGCGGCTGGAGTGCTCCGATGTGAACGTGCGTTGGCTGCTCGAACGGATCGCGCAGGACTACCGAACCCAGACAGATGTGCATACAATCGCTCTGGATCTGCCGCCGGATTTGCCGGTCATTTATGGTGATGAAGAACGCCTACGCCAGGTGTTTACCAATCTTCTCAGCAATGCGATTAAGTACTCGCCGGATGGAGGCGTCATTCGCATTGGCGGCTGGCGAGAGGAACCTGAAAGCGAACGAGTCATCCTCTATGTCGCTGACGAAGGGATTGGCATCCCTGCCAAGGATCTGCCGAGGATATTTGATCGCTATTACAGGGTGGATAGTGGCCTGCGTCGCAGAACAGCCGGCGTTGGGCTCGGTCTCTTTCTGACCAATGCCATCGTTGAAGCCCATGAGGGGGAGATTTGGGTCCGTAGTGATGTGAATAAAGGTACAACCGTCTTTGTTGCCTTGCCTATAAATGAAAGAAGTGAAGAATACTAGCCTTTGGTACGGGTTGTTACAACCTACACCAAAGATGATGTATGCCTTGCTTGGGGTTGTCATCCTGTGTGGATTGGGTCTGCGTACCTGGAATGTCAACTTCGACAGCAGCTTGAATGCTCATCCGGATGAACGCAGCACCACATGTTTCTATGCCCCCTCCATTGGTTGGCCATCCTCCTTTGAGGAATTTTGGGATCCCCAGCGCAGCCCGCTCAATCCCCTGTGGGACCGAGAGAACGAGCGGCGGCGCAGCTTTACCTATGGTCATTTCCCACTGTATCTGGGTATCCTCACCGGCGAGCTGTTGAGCAGCCTAGCCCCATTGGGCAGATTGCTTCCGCTCTCGGAAAAGACTGTTGCGCTGATGGAGCGCGCCAATACGGCCTGTGCTGGTGTGGCGGTTGCTGGGCGCTTGCTGATCGGTCTGCTGGATACCCTGACGATCTTCCTGCTGTTCTTGCTTGGGCGTCGTCTGTATGGAGCAGTGGGTGGTCTCTTGGCGGCAACCCTGTATGCGTTTACTGCCCAAGCGGTCCAGTTGAGCCACTTTTTTGCCATGGATCCAGCGAGCACGACATTCACTGTTGTGGCGGTGTACGGTGGGGTTGTGATGGTGTCTGGTGGTTGGTGGCGCGGGGTGTTGTATGCTGGGGTAGGGTCTGGGTTGGCGATAGCCTCAAAGTTCAGTGCTGCGCCGATCGTGCTGGTGCCTTTGGTTGCGATGCTGGTGGTATGGCAAAGGAAGGGGGGTGTCTGGGGAGAGAGAGGGTCGATGCAGCTGATAGGGGGTGTTGTGTTGTCGTTGGTATTGGCCTTTGTGAGCTTTTTCATGACCAGTCCGTATGGAGTACTGGACTGGGAGAATTTCCTACAAGCGACGCTGATAGAGCAAGGGGAGATGGTTCGTGGCCTAGCGGATATGCCGTTCACACGTCAATACCGAAACACAGTGCCCTATGTGTATTTTATAGAGCAGCAGGTGTTGTGGGGATTGGGACTGCCGTTGGGGTTAGTGGGTCTAGTGGGAGTGATGTGGGGATTGGGGAAGCTGCTCTTGTTGCGTTCTAGGCCGGGTGAGCTGCTGGTGTGGGCGTGGTTGGTGCCGTACTTTGGGATCACGGGGGGATTTCTGGCGAAGTTCAACCGCTATATGAGTCCGGTTCTACCCTTCGTGCTGCTCTTGGTAGCTGGGATGCTGGTAGCATGCAGTGACGATGCTGGCGGGAGGGTGCGCTACGGGTTGTTCAGGAAACGGGTATCATACCTATTGGCATTGGTGGGGATAGTGGGGGGGATGTTGTGGTCGTTGGCGTATGTAAAAGGGGTTTATGGTCGTGAGCACACCTGGGTGCAGTCAAGTCGTTGGGTGTATGCGAATGTAGAGTCGGGGTCGGTCATTTTGTGGGAGTTGTGGGATGATCCATTGCCGAAGGGGATTCCTGGTGAGCCTGGGATGGACATGGGGAGCCATAGACTGCGTCATATAGACTGGTCGCCCTATGAAGAGGATACAGCGGAGAAGTATGAAATCTTGAAGGGGAAATTGAGAGAGGCGGATTACGTCATCTACAGTTCCAAGCGCATCTATGGAAGCGTGGATGAGTTGCCTGAGCGCTACCCGATGACTACGCGGTACTATGAACTGATGTTTGCGGAGGAATTGGGGTATGTACAAGTGGCGGATATTCGCTCGGGGCCGCGTTTGTTGGGTTGGGAGTGGGACGATCAGGGGGCGGACGAGAGCTGGAGTTTATATGATCATCCGCGGGTAACGGTATTTGCCAAGGAGCGGGAGTTGAGCGATGCGGAGTTTGATGCCCTCTTAGGATGCTCCTGGGAGGGAGCGATTCCTGGGTACCGAGGACAGGACCCACCTCTTAACGTCTTTCTGAACACCGTATCCGCTTTTATCCGCCCTACTTCATCGCGAAGCCAAGCAATAGACGCGCAGATGGCGAGTGTAGCCTTCCAACACAGAGAGTCTTGGATCCCTGGTCCGAGTCGGTGTGATGCTGTGCATAGTGGTACAGTATGCTACTGTCTGTGTGGGTCTATTGCAACGGAGCGGCCCGTGCTGCCAAACAGGGTCGTGTCAACAAATACTGGCTCAATAGAGGCGATGACCTTACAGTGGCGTGCCAACAAACAGGGGGAGGACAGCGGGTCATCAAACGATTTCCCTTCTACCTCGCAGGTGAATCTCCTTGGCTGGGAGTTGTTGCGTGGGCCAAGGCCCCAACCCGGCGATACAGTTTCCATACGTCTGTACTGGCAACCCAATGATCCCATCAACGAAAATCTACACAGCTTCTTGCAACTGTACGCGCCATCCTTACAGCGTTCTTGGGCTGTCACCCAAAATCACTATCCAAGCTGTATATCCACTACGCGCTGGAATCCAGACAGATATTATGTGGATGACTTGCAGCTCACCATTCCTGCTGATGTACCACCAATTACCTATTCTCTAGGCGTTGGTCTGGTGTCTTCTGCTGGTGAAAGACTGGCCGTGCCCGACTCCGCCGCAGACATGCTCTTACTAGGGCCTTTGGCGGTCGCCCCAGCCGCTGTAGGGCTCTATCAGCAGGAGCAGCCAACCATCAGTGCCCAGGCCGACACAGATGATGGCTTGCGCCTACAGGGCTATGACCTGTTGTTGGCCCCTAGGGGCCGCATCCTGCGCCTCTTCTGGGAGACGACCACTGCGGTTGCGACCAACTGGACCACGTACATTCATCTACACGACCCCTATGGGGAACGTATTGCTCAGTTTGACGGGCCGGCCTTGGCAGGGCTCAAACCGACAAGTCAATGGCAAACGCATGCACTGTACATTGACAGGCGACATCTTATCCTGCCAACGGGTCTGCGGCCGGGCGAGTATTTATTGCGGCTCGGGCTGTATAATCCCGCTACCGGAGAAAGACTACCATTCCGGGTTGATGAGGCTGTTTGGAGCTGGCACCGTCCATGGCAGTTGCTAGCAGACAACCCGGCGCGAGAGTCAAATAGAATACAGTTTGAGGACGGTCAATTGCTGGTTCCTCTTATGATTCGGAACCAGTGAGAGTGATTAGGGGAGCGTAACTGCTCTCCACTGCAGTTGGTCATTTATCCGGCAGTACAGTTCCGTGATATAATTCAGTGGCCATAGGATTTCTTTTTGGTGGCTTGGTGGTTACACGAAAGAGGACCTTCTCATATATCTCCAAAGCAGCATAGATCGTACCTCAAATGGCGCGTCAATTTGGACTGGTAAAGAATGCCTGAGACGACATTGTCTGTACAGCCTTCTGCGCGCTTAGAAAAAGCTGGTCCGTCGCGTCTCAAGTGGCGTGCCAATTTGGATCTGCACCTCACCTTGGCAGCAGGTGGAATCCTGTTGGGGTTGGCAGTGGCTGGCGGAATCCTACGTTTTCAGCACTTGGCTGAACTACCGTTTGGGCTTTTTTCGGATGAAGCGGCCCATGGCGTGGATGCTCTGCGGGTATTGCAAGGCGAGCATGCTGTTTTCTTTCCTGAAGCCAATGGACGAGAAGGGTTGATTGTCTATACGATTGCTCTGCTCATCCCTTTTCTGGGGCGCACTGTTCTAGCCATTCGTTTGCCCACGGCCCTGGCCAGCGTGGGCACTGTCTTTGTTGTCTTCTGGTTGGGCTGCCTTTTCTTTGGGGAAGACGAGGAAAGCGGGCAGGCTACGCCGTGGCGTGGCCTGTTGATCGGGGGTGTTGGGGCTGGTCTGATGGCGGTTTCCATCAGCCAGACGATCATCGGGCGCACTGCATTCCGGGTAAATTTTTTTCTTCTGTTTCTTTCATTGAGTTTCGCGCTGCTCTGGGTAGGATGGGCGCATCGGAGCTGGTGGCGGATTGCACTGGCAGGTGTTTGCAGCGGGCTGTTGCCCTATACTTACATTGTGGCGCGTTTCATGCCCCTGCTCTTTCTCTTCTTCGGGTTGAGTTTTCTCTTACCCCGGTCTATCTCTAGAGAAAATTTGAATCTTGCCACGCCCCTTGCAGCTGCCATCAGGCACGCCTGCACGCGAATTCAGTTGCGGGCCAATCTGCCGTGGATTTTTATGTTTTTGGGAGTAGCTGGCTTGGTGGCTGCTCCGATTCTTGTCCATTTTGTCCTGCATCCCGAACATTTTTCTGCCCGTAGTAGCCAGCTCTTCATTTTCCATCCTACCCGCAGTAACGGAGACCCTCTGGGAACCTTTCTGCGAAATGTGTGGGATCATCTGTTGGTCTTTGGTTTTCAGGGTGACCCCAATTGGCGGCACAATTTCAATGGCCGGCCCCTGCTCAACCCGTTGGAGGCATTCTTTTATTGGCTTGGTGTGGGCATGGCCGTGTGGCACTGGCAACGGCCAGCCTATCGTCTGCTGCTTCTCTGGCTGGGGGTACTACTCCTGCCGGCAATTCTGGCCTTGGACACAGCCCCCAACACCTTGCGTATGCTGGGGGCCGCGCCTGCTATCTATCTACTCATAGGCGTCGGCATTTGGGAAATGTTCCGATGGAGCCGCACCCTAGGGCAGAGGATGGTGAGGCGCAAACCTTTCCCGGCCAGAAAACGATCTGTACTGGCAATCGCTGTGGGGATTCTGGCCGGTGGGATGGTCCTGTGGCAGGGGCTGATCACCTACCGCATCTATTTCCAAGAGTGGGCCACCGCGCCCGAAGTCTACAGGGGCTACAAAACCGAATTGACACACTTGGCTCGGGTCGTGAACGCGCAACCGCCCAATACAGGCATCATCTACCTGGTCCCCAGCGGCTATCGTGATCTGTTCCTGACGGAGGAATTTCGAGAATACAGTTTTGAATTTCTCTATCAAGGCATGCTGCCGGTCTATCTTTTCCATACGGCCATGCCGAACTTCGTACAGAAGATCAAGCAAGCGGCAGAGCAGACAAAGCCAGTGCTGGAGAACATAAAGGTTGTGAACTGGAACCATCACTGGACTGGCGATGAAAGCGAACGTTTTGCCTTCTTGCTTGCCAAGTACGGCCGCTATGTAAGCAGTGATGTATACGCAGATTTTCAAATTCACAACTACACGGATATCGCTTTGGATCGCCCATGGGTCCTCTATGAACATCTGGAACCGCTGACAGTCATCTATGATGGCGGCATTGCTCTCCAGGGGATCGCTTTGGGCCAAGACGCTGGGCAGTTGTCGCATGGACAGCTGGTCAACCTAGGTCAGAATCGCATGTTGTGGTTGGTTCTTCAATGGCAGGCCCTTCGTGTGCCGGATGCTGATTATTGGATATCCTTACGCCTATACAATGCTGCGGAAGAACACGTCTACCAAAAGGATACTTCCATTTGGAAATCGGACCATACACCGACTGGCTTCTGGGCAGCGGATGACATATCTGATACCCTGCTCCAACTTACTTTCCCGCCTGATCTGCGGCCAGGAGACTACGAGCTGCGGCTGGTCGTCTATAATGCTGAGACTCTGACGCCGACCGTGCAGGTGGATGTTTGGGAGCCGGAGGTGGTCCTGGCGCGGTTGCACTTGGCAGAGGCCCCGTGACAGAATATGAAAAGATTGGGATATGCAGTTCGTTCTTGAAAGGCGACTACAACGTCCTCGCTATATTGAGTTTCTCTTTCCTTTGATCGCGCTGTGCCTAGCCCTGATCTTTGGTGGTGTTCTCCTGTGGATCTTCGGTGCAAATCCACTGGAAACCTACGTAGCTATGGCAATGGGTGCGTTCGGCCAGCGTTACAATGTCAGCGAGACGCTTGTAAAAGCGATTCCGCTCATGCTCACGGGCCTAGCCGTAGGCATTTCCTTTCGCCTGCTGTTCTGGAATATCGGGGCCGAGGGGCAGTTCGCGTGGGGTGTCATCGCGGCCACTTGGGCTGCTCTCTTTTTGCCAGAGCAGGTCGGTGGCCTACCTGAATGGGCCTTTCTGCCGCTGATGATCGGGTCTGCATTTGTGGCCGGGGCCATCTGGGGACTCATTCCAGCACTTCTCAAGACCTACCTGCGGGTTAATGAGATTATTACAACGCTGATGTTCAACTATGTAGCCCTGCTGTGGATGCAGTATCTATACACCGGCCCTTGGAAGGATCCTCAGGGATTTGGCTTTCCGGGGACTGCTCAGTTTCCCCAGCATGCTTGGATGGCCCGTCTCCCTGTTGATTTGGGCCGAGTTCACTACGGGTTGGTCATGGCTCTTGTCGCCGCGTTTGTGATTTGGATCATTTTGGACCGCACCAAATGGGGACTAGAGATCAAGGTAATCGGCCATAATCCGGAGGCCGCCCGTTACGTAGGAATGAACATTACGCGTAACGTGTTGCTGATCATGTGCATCAGTGGGGGGCTGGCCGGCTTGGCTGGGTTTAGCCAAGTGGCTGGCGTGGCTCATCGCTTGCAAAATGGGATCGCGGTGGGCGATGGCTTTACAGCAATTATCGTCGCTTGGCTGGCAAAGCTGAACCCTTGGTCCATTTTACTCGTCAGTATACTGATGGCCGGCCTGAGCACCGGCGGCGACCAGCTTCAGATCACAATGGGCTTGCCGGCCTCGGTTTCTGGTGTACTCCAAGGCTCGATCCTCTTTTTTGTGCTTGGCGCGGATGTGTTCACCAACTATCGGCTGCGTGTCATTCGCTCTCGGCCCCAACAGACCAGCGAACCTACACCCTCTTCCCAGGGCCCTGCACCGGCAGAGTAGAAAGCGTTACCATGATGGATCTCACCCTATTTATCTCAATTCTGACAGTGACAATTCAGGCCGGTACCGCGCTTGTCTTTGCCGCGATTGGCGAAATTTATACGGAAAGGGCCGGGATTCTCAATCTCGGATTGGAAGGCACTCTGATCATGGGGGCGGTCACCGCCTTTGCTGTCGGCTTTCATACGGAAAGTCTTTTGCTTGGCACATTGGCCGCGGTCCTGGTAGGCGGCTTGCTGACGTGTCTTCATGCGTTTCTGTCTGTCTCTTTGCGCTCGGACCAGGTGGTGAGTGGGCTTGCCCTGACACTTTTCGGCATTGGGTTGAGCAGCTTTTTGGGCCAGCGTCTTGGCCCCGATGGCGCGCCGCTTGTCGGGTTGATCGGGCCAAAGTATAGTAAAGTGGCAGTGCCTGGCCTCAATCAGATCCCGTTCCTGGGCCCGTCGCTTTTCAATCAGGATCTGCTCGTTTATCTGATGTATGTGACTGTACCCGTCGCTGTCTATCTGCTCTATCGTACCCGGCTTGGCCTGCATTTACGGGCAGTTGGCGAAGACCCGGCCACTGCTGATGCCATGGGTATCTCCGTCATACGGACCCGCTATCTGGCCACAATCGGCGGGGGGATGCTGATGGGGCTAGGTGGGGCTCACCTGAGTTTGGCCTATACGCCCGGCTGGACTGAAAATCTCACAGGTGGGCGAGGTTGGATCGCGCTCGCGCTTGTCATCTTTGCCACCTGGGACCCAACCCGGGCCCTGGTCGGTGCCTTGCTTTTTGGTGGGGTCAATGCCATCCAATTTCGGTTACAAGCGGCTGGGAGCAGTGTTGTGCCGGCTACTGTTCTGGCCATGATGCCGTATCTGCTGACCGTTGTTGTGCTGACGTTGATTACTGTCTATGAAAACGTAAGCCGTCGGCTGGGTGCGCCGGCCGCGCTCGGTCTACCGTATACGCGCGGTGAGCGTTAGGGTCTACACATTCAAAATTGGAGTTGAACATACTTATGCCTGAAAATGAATATCGAATTGAGCATGACAGTCTGGGTGAGATCCGGGTACCGAAAGATGCCTTGTATGCTGCTCAGACGCAGCGAGCAGTCGAAAATTTTTCGATTAGCCCTTTGCGTTTTCCCCGCCAGTTTATCCGTGCAATAGGGCTGATCAAAGGGGCGGCTGCGGCTGTAAATCTAGCTTTGGAGAAGATGGATGCGGAGATGGCTGCGGCCATTCAGAGCGTCAGTACTGAAATCGCGGCCGGTACATACGATGCCCATTTCCCACTTGACATCTTCCAGACTGGTTCCGCTACGAGCACCAATATGAATGCCAATGAAGTGATCGCTACATTGGCATCGCGGAAACTGGGCCGTGCCGTTCATCCGAACGATCATGTGAATATGGGGCAAAGTAGTAATGATGTCATTCCGTCTGCCATCCATGTGAGTGCTTATCTTTCCGTGGCCGAGGAACTTTTACCGGCCCTGCGGCATCTGCAGGAAACACTGAACACGAAAGCAGCAGAGGTCGATGATGTGGTCACCACTGGACGCACCCACCTAATGGATGCTATGCCCGTGCGTTTGAGCCAAGAATTGGGGGGATGGAGCAATCAGATAGGCAATGGGCAGAGACGATTGCGTGACACCCTGGTGCGGTTGGCGGAACTTGCCCAAGGGGGAACAGCGGTCGGTACCGGCATCAATGTACCCCCTGAGTTCGGCGAGCGGATTGCGGCCAAACTGACGGAGATGACAGGCCACCCCTTTAAGAGAAGCGAAAATTACTTTGAGAGCCTAAGTAGCCAGGATGCAGCGGTGGAACTGAGCGGGCAGCTAAAGACTGTCGCGACATCGTTAATGAAAATGGCAAATGATCTGCGCTGGATGAACAGCGGGCCAATTGCCGGTCTCGGTGAGATTTCATTGCCTGCCCTGCAGCCAGGGAGCAGCATTATGCCGGGCAAAATCAATCCAGTCATTCCGGAAGCGGTTGCAATGGTTGCAGCCCAGGTGACGGGCAACGACTTGACGATTACGGTCGGGGGCCAGTCTGGTAATTTTCAGTTAAATGTAATGCTGCCAGTCATTGCCTATAATCTGTTACAGAGCATATCGCTTTTGGCCAGTGCCAGCCGTGTGCTGGCAGACAAAACCATTGCCGGCTTTACTGTGAATACAGAGCGTATTGCCGAGTTCGTTGACCGCAATCCGATTCTGGTAACGGCCCTGAATCCGGTGATTGGGTATGAATTGGGCGCGAAGATCGCCAAGACAGCCTATCGTGAAGGGCGTACCTTAAAGGAAGTGACGCTGGAGATGACCGATCTTTCCTCTGCTGAATTGGATACCCTGCTCGATCCGCGGAAATTGACAGAAGGGGGCTAACAGCAGCGGCTGCCCCTAGCGTCCATGCCAACCTGAATAGCCCATCGTTTGGGCTATTGCTGTTCTGGAATTTAGCTTGTTTAGGGTAGATAATTGAACGGATTGCGCGCAACGCCTTGGTAGCGAATTTCGAAGTGTAGATGTGGCCCGCTCGAATACCCAGTATTGCCCACGGTGCCCAATTCCTGTCCCTTCGCGACATTCTCACCTTGTCGCACGAAAATCGAATCCATGTGAGCATACAGCGAGACATAGCCATTGCCATGGTCGATCATCACCATGCGCCCATAGCCGCCGGCAGTACGTGCCGCGACCACCACATAGCCATGGTCGGCGGCAACAATCGGCGTGCCCGTTCTAGCTCCGATATCAATGGCTCGATGGCCGTTCCAGAATTTCTGCGTAAGGACGCCGCTAGTCGGCCAGCCGAATGCCGCGGATCCTTTGGAAGCAGAGGCGGGCACTTCGCCCTGATAAGCGACAATTTGACGGGGGATATAGGGCTTTTTGCCGTTGGGAATGACCAACTGTTTGCCAATTGTAATCGGCGTATTCACCGACTCCATCTTGTTCAGAGGGTAGTCGGCAATTGCGGTGTTGGTTACCTTATATTTCGTCGCAATGGAGGACAGCGTATCTCCTCGTCGCACCACATGCAGCACACCGTCAACCGGAAGGATAACGAGACGGTCGCCAACCCGCAGCATGTCCGGATCGGGCTCTAGTTTTGGATTTGCCCACAGAATCGTGTCCGGTTTGAGGCCATAGCGGTCAGCAATCCGCAGAACTGTATCACCGGAGCGCACAGTATAGAGCTGAATTTCGTCAACATTGGATAGAGTCGTGTTCGCTGGTTGTAGGAATACAGGGGCAGGTATATTTTGGATACCGAGGGAGGTAGGGTCAGGCTGTACAGTGAGGGGGATGGGACTCGGTTCTGCAACACTCTGTGGTGTGAAAGGCACGACTGTTCTCTGCAGGGAATCTGGGATGAGATTCGAGCTGCCAAGTAGAGAGCTTGACTGGGCCTGTACTTCAGCGTCGGCGTTTGCGAGGAAATGTTCATTTTCCGACAAACTGGGCAAGGAAAATTCCCAGTTCGGAAGTTCTACCTGGCTGACCAGAATCACAACCGTTGCCACGGCCAGTACGGCAAGATGACTGGCAAGCCGGATTGGTGCCACTTGGTCGCTCAAGAACGTCTGCAGTTGGGACAGTAACTGTCCCAACTCATCGCTGAATCGGCCTGAGAAGCTGAATGAGCGGAAGCCGGCTGGTCTTCTCTGTATTGCCAAACTGCCTGCTGTCTGCATCGCAGAGGCCGACAATGGATCTGGCTGACCATCTCCAGATGGCATCTGTTCACTGAGGACTATTGGGTTTTGATCGAGGCTGGAGGAAATGGGGATGATGGCTAACTTTCGGTCCGCGGCAAAGGGTACAACATCTTGTTGGTGAAAAGAATGATAATCAACCTGATTCTGTTCTACATGGTCATGCCTCAAGTGGCGTGCCAGCTCAACTTCTTCGCTTTTCAATTGATATCCTCTGTCTATACTCGATAGTTTTGAGGATTTCATCTGTTATCTTCCACAATTATTTGATTCATATGAGCTACTCTTGAAGGATAATGTTGCTTTGATTACACATCGTAAAACATACTCATTCGGGCGGGTCGCTCATTGGATTGCCTCCTGCAGTCGCTGTTCTGCGATTGCTATGTAGTCAGGGTTAATGTCCATGCCAATACAGGCCCTGCCAATTCTGAGGGCAGCTACTGCTGTTGTACCACTTCCTACGAAAGGGTCAAGGACAACTTGGCCAGGGATTGAAAACAGCTGTATCAGGTGTTCCATAAGCGGTACAGGTTTCACAGTTAAATGGTTGTTTCCCGCGTTCTTGAGTGGCTTCTCAACAGTCATAACCGTTGATGGTGCTTTGCCATTTAGGGTGGCACTCGAATCAATCAGACCTGTTTCGTATCTCAACCAGTTCTCAACGAATGTGCCTTGTCTCGGTTTTTGAGCCAATACCATTGCCTCAAACTGTGGGCGCAACTGAGGGGTCTTACGGCCTTTTAAGTGGCGTTTCAACTGCTTCTTTTCAGTATGGGCTAAGTTCATTCTATCAACGAAGTGATTCATTGAGAACGCCTTGAATTGCGCCCGCTGTGTATAGTGCCATGCGTAGAGATCTCGAATCTCAAATCCAGCATCTTCCAACCCAACAGCCATACGATGGACAAGACGCGGTTGACTGAACACAACTGCGAAGGCCCCCGGAACTAACACGCGGAGCATGGCTGTGCCAACGCTCTCTATGAACGCCTGCAACTCCCGCCCCTGCTTGGGGTCAAACTTCATACCTACGGGAAGGCCACCAACCGAACCTGTCCCACGTGGTGTCGTACCTGTGCCTTTGCGCCAATCCTGATTCAAGCCGTCAAGATAATAGGGTGGGTCAGTGGCGACAAGATGAACGCTTTCACTGTCCATATCCTCAAGCAGCGTTAAACAGTCGCCTATCATTAAGTTGATAAAGGTCTGTATCATAATCTAGCATGTTCTTACAGAGTTATTTTCACCATATTGCAATTTACCAACCTATAAAGTCATGTATATCATTGCCTACCTAAACTTATTTCAAGCCTTATACATTATAACAGAGTAAGTGAAGGATTGCACAAATCTGCATAGGGGTATAAATTCGTATGTGTGCTGCCTAGAGAGAGGTTGTGCAGATAACGTTGTCTGAGCGTAGGTTTTGCGTCAGATTCCTACGATACTGACGCCTAACACAAGTGCTCTGTTTCCTCTACAGAGCACTTGTTACCAGAAGGAGTTTTTGTGGCCCTGTATACGTTACTTGATGAGAGTATCCAGGAATTCTTGGTTGTCTCGGGTGCGGCTGAGCCGTTCCAGAATGGGTAGAATTGCTTCGTTGCCCCCACCCATGGCGTCGCTCATGCGGCGCAGGGTATAGACCTTGGCTAACACTTCAGGCTCCACCATCTTTTCTTCGGCGCGTGTGCTGCTGCGTTCAATGTCAATGGCTGGGAAGATACGACGTTCGGATGTGCGGCGGTTCAACTGCAACTCCATATTGCCCGTTCCTTTGAACTCTTCATAGATGACGTCATCCATACGACTGCCTGTATCAACGAGGCAGGTGGCAATGATGGTCAGGCTGCCGCCTTCTTCTAGGTTGCGGGCTGCACCGAAGAATCGTTTTGGTGGGAACAGGGCGGCCGGATCGATCCCACCAGAAAGCGTACGGCCTGAAGGGGGCACAGTCAGGTTATAGGCACGGGTCAGGCGAGTCACGCTGTCCAGCAGAATCACCACATCCCGGCGGCTTTCTGTCAGCCGTTTGGCCCGTTCCAATGCCATCTCTGCAACTCGCACATGGTTTTGGACCGGTTCGTCAAATGTACTGCTGATGACCTCTGCTTCCACGGAGCGGTCCATGTCCGTTACTTCCTCGGGACGCTCGCCGATCAATACTACCATTAAGTATAGGTCGTCGTAGTTGCTTGACATGCCATTGGCAATGCGTTTCAGGATAGTCGTTTTGCCTGCTTTGGGGGGGCTGACGATCAACCCGCGTTGGCCGCGTCCAATCGGGGCCAGCAGGTCGATCATGCGGGTGGCCAGCAGATTGGGTTTAGTCTCAAGATAGATCTGCTCGTCTGGGAAAATCGGTGTGAGTTTCTCAAAGACAGGGCGACGTTTTGCCTCTTCTGGGTCAAGGCCATTGACCGCCTCCACTTTCAACAGACCGAAATATTTTTCCGTATCCTTGGGCGGGCGTACCTGGCCAACGACGAAATCACCTGTGCGTAAGCCGAAGCGCCGGATCTGGCTTTGGCTGACGTACACATCTTCCGGCCCTGGCAGGAGGTGGTCACTACGAAGGAAACCGATGCCATCTTGGACGATTTCCAAGATGCCTCCCCCGAAAATATACCCTTGTTTTTCGGCATTTGCCCGCAGCAGAAGTATGATCAGATCATACTTTTTCAAGCGGGTATAGCCACTGACCTCCATGGAGCGCGCCAAATCCCTGAGTTCATCTAGGGTGAGATCATCCAATTCGGCCATAGTCATAGTGAGCAGTTCCATAATCAGTTCCTTATCAGGGTCAACAAAGAGTCAGTCAATGATTGCTTGTGCAATAGGATGACTTGATTGGAATACGAAATCTAAATCGGGGCGAGAGTTCTGTTACGTGTAGGCAGGCTGTACAGTATGGTTGTCTTGTTCAGCATGCACACGATACGAAAAAACGGTGTGATCACGCTTCTCAATGAGTTTGGGGAGTGTCCGCATGCGGACAGTTCTTCCTATGATTTCGACTTACCTCAGAGAGGGATAAGTACGCAAGAGGTTCATCTAGCAAACTGCTCTTCCTATCGTCTCTTCAGGGTGCTGGTCCGTATTACATCCTGTAATCTTGAATTTAGTATAGCCAATCGTTCATAGAACGAAGCGGCCACTTAATAAAGTTCTGTATATGGATAAATAGCGGACGAATGAAGTGGAGACGTGCAGTCATCAACAAGTATAGCAGACTTTCAGTATCGCGTCAACTGTCACAAGAAGAGAATGCCATGAAATGAAGGCAGGATCAAAAAAGCATGTTGGAGCAGGGGTATGCAAGCCCGGTTGGGGGCAATTTTGCCGGGCTTGCGTATTCGTAGTGGTCTACCATTCCCAGATACCGGCGATTTCTTTCATCTCCTCAATATTGAGGATGACGATGCGTCGATAGCCCAACGCCACAAAGCCCTGCCGCTTGAAATCCCGCAGGATGGCACTGATCGTTTCCCGATATGTACCGAGCCGGTCTGCTAGGTCCTGATGGCTGACCCCCTGAATCAGGGCTTGGGCCTGTCCTATCGTCCTTGTTGGTTGGCCGAAACTTGGGGGACGAGTACCCCAAGATGTGGTTCGCTGCAAGCCATTGGTAGATGGCACTGCTGCATCATCGGCTGCAAGACTTTGATCACTTAGCTCAATAAGGAGAGCAGCCAAGCGTTCCGGTAGCTTTTTGTACGCCACATCTTCTAGCCTGTTTTCCACCTGGCGCAGCCTCTTGCCGTATGTTTGCAGCATCCCCCATCCCAAGATCGGGTATTGCATGGTCATATTGCGCGCCTCAGCAGCCGGAATCGACCAAACGATCACATCTGTATCGGCTTCTGTAAAGACATTCGCTTGGCGTGGGCTGTTCAAAGCACCCTCGCCGAATATGGCACCAGGCTCTAGGGAGCCAATGACTAGCCTGCGGCCCTCACTATTTGTGCAGACTAGATGGATTCTACCCTGCATCAGAACGAACATTTCTCTTCTCAATGCGGCCGCATCGGCCACAACTTCATTCGAGCGATAGGATCGCATCCGCACGTGCTTGCCGAACGAGGGATCGTCATTGTGGAGGTCCATCAATGTCTGTAACAAGCCGGGTTTTCTATCCAAGACATCGCTAGCAATGGGATGTTGATAAAGTGTATTGAGCATATGCCATGTCCTTTTCGTTGATTGCCCACAAGAATTAAGGCAATGGATATTTTGCATTGGTTCTGTGGTTAGTGACCATCTTACCCTATGAAAGTTACGATTCTGTTGCGATAAAGTTAGCATTCCAATTGAATTCAAACGCCATCACATCATTTTCTACCCGATATACTAAACCTTAGGTCAGGCGTACCAGTTGCTTTCAATCTTTAATACGATTCACGGGCCCAAAAGTTCCTGTTTTGCGCGCACAGCCCATATTTTGCTGGCAATTTTAAGATGTCACTTCTGAAAGTAAAGGCTATTGCTCTTCTGAAAGATACAATTGTAATTTCCTAAAAGGTATGCTACACTTTTTCAGTGAGTCAAGTCTTACACTGCACCACATTGCAGATGGGAGCAAACATGAAGAGAGTCGTTGCAGTTCTTGTGAGCATTGTCTGGATCAGTTTGGTTGTTGGGCTACCGGCACTATTTTTCGTGCCTGGTCTGCGCGAGATTCTGCCGGCACAGATATGGGAATACACAGAGATGCCAGCTGCCCTGCTTGAACGTTGGGACCCCCCGATTGATCTTGTGCCCACAGACATCGTTGCCCTGCTTCCTGAAATCACGGAGAATACGGCCACGCCTATGCCGGAACAGGCCATGCCCGTCCCACAAACCAATACGCCGCTACCACCTGTACTGCCCACCCATACGCCCACGCCTGTGCCTACGGAACAACCTGTGCAGGCCATGGCCGTGGCCGACCAGCCCGGGTCGATTGCGGTGGAAGTTCTGAATCGGGCAGATTTGTACGCTGGCCCCAGTGAGGATTCTGACATACTGGGGATGAGAACCGCGGGCACAACGGTTCGTGTCAACGGCCAATACCCCAACGGGCGTTGGTATCGGGTAGAAGATGGTGGTCTGTGGATTCGCGCCGAGGACCTGGCTGATGCCCCAGCGGTCACTGTCATTGTGCCAGAGCTCCAGCAGCCCAGTGGAGAAGTTGTCGTGCAGCCGCTCTCGCCTATCGCCACGCCAGAGGTGCCACTGCAACCGACAGAGGTTCCACCTGTGGCTGTCAAAGCTGTCGTCAACGCGGATTTCAATCTGCGTTCCGCGCCTGACAGCGGGAGTGAGAGAGTAGGCGGCGTCTATTTTGATGCAGATCCTGAGCAGGGGAGTGAACGTGTAGATGATGGCGTTTATTTCTATTCAGAAGTCATGCTTGTGGGTCGATCTGCCGATGGTGAATGGTATCAGCTTGAAAACGGCATGTGGCTGGCGGCCGCAGCTCTTGATAACCCGGTTGATGTACCGCTTGTGGATACAAGTGGCCTACGGCCACCGGTCGTCAATGAATTTGCGAATCTCCGGGCCGGTCCCGGCCTACAATTCGAGCGTGTTGACGGCGTAGTTCCGGATCAGGTCTTGACAGTTGTGGCCCAAGAGGGTGAATGGCTGAAACTGGAAGATGGCTCTTGGATCTTTGCTGAATATGTGGACAATATCCCGCTATTCGTAGAGGCAGGAGAGACGGATACGGACGAAGCCAGCTCTGCTGCTGTGGATAGTACGGATGTTGACAGTACGCAGGACCCGGGCACACCCGTAGACGAACCGACCACACGGGCAACCGTAAACACAGATCGCGCTCCTTTGCGTACCGCCCCCAATCTCGATGCAAATATTGGTGTGGTAATAAGTACATACGTTAAAGGTACGGAGCTGACAGTTGTCGGTAAGTCCGGTGATGGCGAATGGCTCAAACTTAGCAATGACCTCTGGATTTTGGCTAAAAACGTGGACAACGTGCCGGATGTGCCCATTGTGGATGGGTAGGTATAGCACTCGTCAATCTGCAATAGGGTAACTGCTCTCCATGGGAGTTCGATTGTGATGCGTATTCTGCTCTATACGGGAAAAGGCGGCGTTGGCAAGACGAGTATTAGTGCTGCCACTGCTTTACGTTGCGCTGAATTGGGCTACCGGACTGTAGTCCTCAGCACCGACCCCGCGCATAGCCTCGGTGATAGTTTTAACACCCGTATTGGCAACGAACTTGTGGAACTGGCCCCCAATTTATGGGGCCAGGAGATCGACCTGCTCCATCAGATGGACAAATACTGGGGCCGGGTGCAGGACTATCTGAATATCCTCTTCGCTTGGCAGGGCATGGATTCCCTCGTCGCTGAAGAGACGTCAGTATTGCCGGGCATGGAAGAACTCGCCAGCTTGATGCAGATCACACATCTGGCTGAAAGTGGTGCATACGATGTCATTGTCATTGATGCTGCGCCGACCGGCTCCACTTTGCAACTGTTGAGCTTCCCGGATATGGCCCGCTGGTATATTGAGAAGATCATGCCCTTTGAGCGTCGAGCCTTGCAGATTGCGCGGCCCATCCTGGCCCGTATGAGTGATTTCCCATTGCCGCAGGACGACCTGTTTGAGAGTGTTGAAGAATTGGTGGACGTGCTGGAACGCACCAATCTGCTTTTGAGCGACAGCAACACCAGCAATATACGCCTGGTGCTAAACCCGGAAAAGATGGTCATCAAAGAAGCGCAACGGGCCTACGCCTATCTCAGTTTGTATGGGTATGCTGTGGATTCGGTTATCTGCAATCGGGTCTTCCCCCAGGGCCTGCAAGATGCCTACTTCAGTGGTTGGATCGAAGCGCAGCAGCGCAATCTGGCCTTCGTTGCGGAGGCATTTCAGCCGTTGCCGATCTTTCGCATCCCCTTCTTTGCCGAAGAAGTGCTGGGCCGTACCATGCTGCAGCGAATGGCGGAAACGATGTTTGGGGCTGACCCGGTGCGCGGGGGGAGCGGTGACCCTACCCGCGTGTACTATCAGGGCGAACCGCAACAGATCTTCTCCCGTAACGGCCAGTACATTCTGAGCATCGCCCTACCTCTGGTGGAACAGGATGAGGTTCAACTGCATCGCAGTGTTGTGGACGAGCTGATTGTTCGTATCGGCAACTGGAAGCGTAACATCGCCTTGCCGATTGGCTTGGCACGGCTGGAGATCGCTGGCGCAAAATACGAAGGCGAGCGGCTGAATATCTCATTCCGCAAGGAAGATGATGAGCCGCAAGATGTGATTGAAACCTTACAGAGCAGCCCCTGGGCCCAGCTCAAAGCGCGGTTTCAAGGCGAAGCGAACCCCCAGTGACTAGGGATTGGTCACAGTAAGTGCCGTTTCAGGGCTGCGCGGGCCGCGTGGAACCCACACATACCATGGACCCCGCCGCCGGGTGGGGTAGAGGCGGAGCAGAGGTAGATGCCGGGCAGAGGTGTGCTGTAGGCTGGAAAGCGCAACACTGGCCGGGTCCATAGTTGGCGTAAGTCCTGCACACCGGCGTTGATGTCGCCACCCACATAATTGGGATTGTAGCGTTGGTAGTCGGCACTGTTGTGTACAGCCCGGCCCAGGACCGTATCCCGAAAGCCAGGGGCGAACCGTTCGATCTGGGTTTCAATGGCGTCCGTCATGTTGATTGTTGAGCCGTGGGGTGTGTGGCAGTAGGCCCAGAGTGTGTGTTTGCCGGCGGGTGCTCGTGTCCTATCGAACAGACTTTGTTGCGCCACCAGCACATAGGGTTGTTCCGGCATCCGTCCACTGCTCGTGGCTTTCTCGGAGGCGGCGATCTCTGGCAGGGTGCCGCCCACGTGAACGGTTCCTGCACGCCGACATTCGGCCGCGTGCCAAGGCACAGGATCCGTAAGTGCATAGTCCACTTTGTATACCCCCGGTCCGTAGCGATATCCTTCCAATTTACGCCGATAGCTTGCAGGAAGCTTGTCTGCTGCCATGTGTAAAAATTGTCGGGGCGTCACATCTAGCAGAACGGCACGACTCGCGGGCAGTTCATCTAAGGACTGTATCTGCCAGCCGGCCACGATATCCCCGCCTAACGTCTGTAGATAGGCGGCCATTGCGTCGGCAATGGCCTGCGAACCGCCCCGGGGGAAGGGCCATCCCACTGCGTAGGCTAGAATCCCGAGCACCAGTGCGAAGGCGGATGTGAATAGCTGCCGGAAATCCAGAAACGAATGGGCGGCAAGCCCAGCAAAGAGGGCTGCTGCTCGTTCTTCACGGAACAGTAGGCGGGGCAATAGATGAGCCGGCAACCCGCCGGGGATGCCAAAGCGCGCCAAGGCCCTTAGATTTCCTGTCAGCGGCCATGGCCCGAGCAGGGCTGGGGCCAACTTTGGCCAGTCGTTGGCGAGCGGGCCAAGCAATCGGGTCCAGCGGTCGCCATCCGCGCCGATGGAGGATGTGGTTTGCGCCAATGAACGATAAAGGCCGACTGCCGAGCCGTCATCTAGTGGATGTGCTAGGGGAATGTCTGGATGAATCCACTCCAGCCCGAAATGCTCTAGAGGTAGAGAACGAAAAAAAGGCGACCCAATGCCGAGGGGATGAATCGCGGAGCAGATGTCGTGGCGGAAGCCGGGCAGGGTGAGATCGAGGGTACGGGTGCCCCCGCCGACCGTACCCTTGGCTTCGATTACGAGAACGGAGCGGCCTGTGCGTGCAATTGTAATTGCTGCGGCCAGCCCGTTCGGACCGGAGCCGACAACAACGGCATCATAGGAAACTGCAGTTGCCTGTCGCCTGTGACCAGTAGCCGCTAACAGCATGGATGTTTGGGATTTACTAGCTACTCCCCTTCAAACAGCTTCTCATTCCGATGGAGTCGCCGTGCGATGCCGAAGGTCTGGCCTTGGGCACGCATGGTCGGTGCATGGGCGGCCAGATAACGGGCTGCGGCTACCAGCACATGCACTGCTTCTTCTTGTGAATCCGGTTTGGCGGCCAGCAGGTCGTGTTGGCGGAAGGCCGCTTCAACGCACTGGATGGTGTGGAAGTCTCGGTCTTCCCGCAGGAGCAGCGCGCCGAGCTCTGCCCGCAGGGCTGCTGTGTCCCCATTTTGGAAAAGATAGTCGCCTACCGCGTGGCCAGCGGGGTTCACCTGCTGCTGCTGATCTAGCAGGGCCGCCAGTTGGGGGACCTGAGGTGTTGTCCCATTGTGGCTGGGCGCGCGCGCTAGCCGGGCTGCGGGTATGTTGAGGAAGCGGTCCAGATAGATGCTCATGGCACTGTCGAAGACGCCCCGCAGCAGATACAGCCATGTATGTGGGCGCGGTGTGTCAGGCGGCGGCTCGTATCCTTCCAGCCGGCGTAGGCCCTGATGGACCGCATTGGCGAAGGTGAAGGTGTGCAGAGCCGTATCCCAATCGCTGAATTCATTGCTGGTGTGGAAGCGGGCAATCCGCAAGGCCGCGGCATAGGCGATGGTTGCGGCCAATTCCACTTCGCTGGCACCATCGGCTAGAGCCGTCAACAGGGCAGTGGTGATGGTGTGGGGCGTGTCATTCAGCAGGGTCGGCACCAGACTGTCCTGCCCATTCCACTGGCCGCGTTTGGACTGACCGCTAACCAGTGCTTCGGGGATCTGGGCGAACGCAGCTGTAAGCAGTTCGATCAAGTCGATAGGATTGCGCCAGGCGTTGGATTCTTCCATGCGTCGGGCCGCGGCATAGCCCGGCACGAGGCTCGTCAACACTGTTTCTGCCTGGTCCCAGCCAACGATGTCCAGAGCTTCAAAGGCTTTGTTGGTGAAGTCTAGGGGATGGCCCAAGTCGATATAGCGGAAGTCTGTCGCCGCGCTGAAAAGGATATCCGCCATCTGTTGGGGCCCGGCCCCGGCGCGCAGGGCAGTGACGATGCAGCGTTCCGCGCCTTCGGCATCCCGCACCATGATAAAGCGGCGGAACCACTGCTTCAGCGTTGCTAGGTTTGGGCTGCGGTCGGGCAAGGCGGCTACTAGAAATCGAGGCGAGCTGCCGGCTGTATCGGACGCGACCGCGGCTAGGCCGTGGGCTAGGGCTTGGGCCCGGTCTTCCTGGCGCAGGCTGGGTAGGAGGTTCTGGAAACAGGTGAGCATGGTCAGCCCCTGGCCCCAGCCCTGCATGCGGTAGCGAGTACCGAAATCTAGGCCGGCGGCAAAGGGGGAAAGGGTATCATTGGCGTCGTCCACTAGAGTGATGACCGCCTTCGCTAGAACCAGCGAGAGGTTCCGCTCTAGCCCGACGGACAGCCGTTCTTTCTGGTGTTCAAGCGGATTGTGCCGGGGGGTGACGTCTACAAAGACGTGGCCGTTCCTCACTTCTACAGGGAAGCTGGGGGTATCATCTGCCCACAGGTCGAATGCTCCACCGGTGCAGAGATCGAAGCGGGCATGATGCCAGTGACAGGTAAGGATGCCATCTTGGACGCTACCTTTATCAAGGGGAAAGCCCATGTGGGGGCAGCGGTTGTCGAGCGCGTAGATTTCGCCCTCATGGTGGACAAGGACGAGGACATGGCCGTTTAGGTGGACAGTATGCAGGCCGATTTTTGTAACTTCTTCGACAGTCGCGATGCGCTGAAACGCATCCATTGCCACGACTGTAGACATTGTGGCCTCCTGTGGTGTTGAGGACATCTTTGATATTCGGAATTGAGCGATTCGCCCAATTTTTATCATTCCAGTATAACGACTCGGAGAGGTAAGGAATGGATGGAATCTTCCAATGCTAGGATGATAGAATTCCTGTTCCTCGCAATTTGCCTTCTATCGCTACATATGCTATACTGATTTTTACTTTCGGGGAGTAGCGCAGCTAGGTAGCGCGCTTCGTTCGGGACGAAGAGGTCGGAGGTTCAAATCCTCTCTCCCCGACTTAGACATATAGAGAAGACCCGTTTCCACTGAACGGGTTTTTTTAATCCCTCCGCCGAACCTAGTGGCCTGTAGTGGTTAGAGACCAGTAAACTGGCCCGGCAACCCTGCCACAATCTCTACTGTCTCCACACTCACGGCGATGACCTTCCCGATTAGCTGTACGATGTACTGCTGCTCATCGGCACAGTTGGGATCATTGACGATACCGCTACGTTTGTCTACCTTGACCCGGTACTGGTCAAGCACCCATTCCAAGGCCGACCGATTCCCCAGCTGATAGGCAAATGCTTTCTCTGGGATCCCCTCCAAGGTCAAGAACTCATTGTAGCGGATCTGCGTCTTGTCTTTGGACAATCTCATCTTTTCCACGCGCCAATTGAGGGGCTTCCCCGGCGTCTCTACGATGTTGAGCGGATAGGCGGACATCTGTTCATAATCTACATGGATTTTTGCTAGACGCGCGCCGGCTGTGGCAAATGCCCGGAAGTCCGCGGCAAAGGGAATGTGTGGCAAGTCCCGCTTGAGGTTGGCCTGATACCGCTCTCTGTATTGTGGATGGTGGAGCAGGCCGTAGACGTAATGGAAGATATCCCATTTGTTGATTGTGTCATCCTGATACTGCCTGCGGAACTGTACCAATGCCCAATCTGTGATGTTCTCGCGGCGGTTGCTGCCGTCTTCGTTGTAGAGGTAGAAGGGGAAGCATTGAAAGCTATCTCTTGCCGCGAGTGTATGAAGGTCGGGAATCAGATTCGTCATCAGAGTAGAAAAGTCTGCGCGAAAACCATGGTCGCTGACGATTATTACCCGATTCTCTTTCTCCGTCTCCGGGGTGGGGAAGATGGAGGGGAAAACATAGACTCTCTCGTTCATCATTCTATCAAAGTACAGGTGCGACTTTGTAAAGGGACGATAGAGAGATGTCCTTATCTTTTCGTGCGAAAAATCAGCGATTGTCCCTCTTTTCAAATTCTGTTTCAGTCTATATGTCCAACCAATTTTCTCGTTATCATACACCACAAAATCATCGACATTCGCATCCTGATCCCTCCGTCGTTCCCACTTGGACATCTGCTCATTGTAGAAATTGAGCATCCGTTCCATGTTCCCTGTGAGCGCGTTGCGGTTGAAGTTGTACGCCCAGGCATCACGGCCGGTGACGACACCAAGGCTATATGCCTTACAGGTCACATCCTCTACCTCACCTTTTTTCGCCTTTGCTTCCTTGCTTCCCAAGGGGATAAAGGTATCAAACTCGGCGTGAAGTCCTTCTGTGAGCCATATATATCGCCGGTCCGGGCGAATGATTTGCCAACTTATTTTGCCTACATGTTGACGTTCTTGCAGAAAATTAAATTTACGCTTCTTGTCCCACAGGTCATCGGTTCGATAGTAATAGATACGGGCATCTGTAGAATCCTTTTTCTTCACAAACAGATTGATGCTGACCCCGACCCGGATACCGAATACATTGGCATCGGAGACCGCCAAGCCTTTACGGACATTGCCGCCTAGATCCAGAATGTAGATGGCGTCGAAATCCTCTGCAAGGTGTTTCCGCATGCCATCAAATGCTAGCGCATCAATAAAACTATTGTTGGTCACAAAGGCCACAACCCCCTCATCCCCTATGCGGTCTGCTGCCCAGCGTATGGCCTTCACATAGGGGTCAGCGAGGGCTCTCTTGAGAGTCGCTTTTGATGCTTGGGCGTAGGTGTCCCTCACCCGTTGGTCAATAACCGGATAGGTGCGGTTGCGGTTGTTGTCGTTCTCGTTGACCTGTCCGATGTTGTAAGGCGGGTTGCCGATGATAACCGTAATATCCTGATCCTTCTGGTGCTCCACGCGCTGTGTGTTCTCTTGGACAAACAAGCTGAGTTGGCTGTCCTCGGCCAGCTCGAAAGTATCCACTAAGCAGATGCCCTCAAAGGGTAGGTACTGGCCTGTCAACTCATGGTATTCGTGCTCAATGTTCAGGGCCGCGATGTAGTAGGGCAGCAACATCACCTCATTGCAGTGTAGTTCTCCCGCGTACTTATCGGGTAAGCAGGAGAGTTTGCCTATCTCCTGTAGATGACGCATGACCCGCAGCATGAAATTGCCCGTGCCTACGAAGGGGTCCAATACATGTACGCCGGCATCGGCTAAGGAACGACCGAACTCCTGGTTGAGGATAGCTTCCACGGAGCGTACCATGAACTCCACAATAGGCTGCGGTGTGTAGACGATGCCATGGGTGTCCGCCACTTTAACAGAAAAGCCCTGGAAAAAGTTTTCGTAGACAGTGTTGAGGAAACCCTGCTTCTCTGAAAAGTCCGTGATAGTGGCGGCTGTGGTTTCAATGGTCCGGTAGAATCGATCCAGGGGACGGAAGAAGGCCCCCCGACTAAAGGATTGGGAAGTGAGCGCGTCGATCACCTGCTCGATCTCGTTGGCGATCACATTGCGGCGGGTGAAGTCTAGGTTGTCGAACACCCGCCGGAAGATGCGTTCGGTCAACAGGTGCTGGATCAGCATCTCCTCTACGGCTGCATCGGCGATGTTGGGGTTGATGGCATCTCGGCACAGCGCGGCGAAGCGTGCGAACGCCTCACGAAAGACCCGGTTGTGCTGCCGCTCTCCTTCAATTAAGGTCAGCAGGGATTCGGCCAGGGCCGGCACAACCGTCTTGAACTCCTCTACTGCCTGCTGCCAGCGCGCGTAGGCCGGTGGCTGATAGGTGAAGAAGGTCTGCAGGCCCTCAATCAGCAGGTCCGGCTCAGCGATGGGGCTGTCCCACACCCTCTGCCCTTGCTGGATGACCACCATGCGCTGCGGGGCCTGGAAGAGGATATTGTCTTGAGGGTAGCCAGTGGCCAGTTTCTTGCGGATCTCTACATCCAAGTCGTCGTCGCTGTCTTTGGCCTCCCAATAGCCATGGGCCAGGTTGAAGTCGTCCAACAATGCGCCATCGATGCGAATGGTGTGGCCATTCGTTGCCTTGCGAGCGTACTGCTCGGTCAGGGCCCAGCCAAAGGGTCGTGCGGCTGCGCGCAGTACAGCCGCGAAGGCCGGCGCGACCGCGCCTTCATGCCTAAAACCTCGCTGGGTCAGCTCGGTCAACTCCGCGAAGTACTCTCTGATTTCTTTGTGTGTGGCTTTGAGCTGGAACATCGTTTCTTTTCTAGCTTCCTCGCAACTCGTTGTGCGCCAGGCAGGACCTGGTTACGCTTGGCCCACCCGCATGATCTCAAAGATACGCCGTTGGGTTGCTTGGGCGGTAGCGGCGACGACGACGATAACCATCACGGCAGCGAACAGAACTGTGAGTTGTGTGATCTCCGCTTCGGCGATGACCGGCAGCATCGGCGGTAGGATAGCCCGGGAGTCGGCTGCTGCGCGGAAGAAGGGGGTGAAGAGGAGGGAGACCCAGACGCCGACCAGCGCGCCGGCCACGGTCCCGTAGGCAACAAGGACAGCGTATTCGATGGCAAGCTGGATGAGCAGTTGGCGGCGCAAGGCCCCGATGGCGCGTAAGACACCGAACTGATAGAAACGCTCCCGCAAGGATGCGTAACTGTGGACAAGAAAGGCCAGCACAGCCATCAGCGCGGCGGCCAGAAAGCCGACGGTCAGCGCGCCAAAGACCCCGACCCGTTCTAGGCGTGCCTTTTCTTGGACCAGGGTATCGACCACATCATGCCAGCGGAGCGTTTCAATGCCCCCGGCTCGCAGAGAGCGACGCACTTCCCGGCCTTGGTTATTCCGTTGCGCGCCCAATGACGCGCCAATTTGGTCATGTTCTGACGAACGCAGCCAGATTTCATACTCGTAGATGGATCCCCCGATCAGATGTAGGTAGTCCAGATTGCCGATTAGGACAGTTTCGTCCTCTTCAACAGTGGGAAAGTAGTCGTAGACGCCACTGATGACAAAGTCTGTGCGTACACTGATTCCTGCCTCCAGAATGACCCACAAGTCCACTCGGTCACCGATTTGGAGTAGATGTTCTTGTAGGAACGAGCGGGAGACCAGCATTGCCTCGGGCGCGGCAGCCAGTCGATTCATCAGCCCGCCCAGCGAATCAGCCGCGAAGTCTGGGCGGAACCACGCCACGGACGCGAATTCAGCCCGGTCCACCCCAAGCATGCGCCCATGCATGCGTCGGTTCGCCAATCCCTCAATGCGGGCATCATAGTTCCCCACCCGCACGGCCGCGACCGCGTCGAATTTCTCTGCAAACCAAGAGAGTTCTGGGATCCAAGTGCCGCCGCCGTTTTCGTCCAGCGTCAGCGGCAGAAAACGGAAGTCACCCCCAGCCTGGTATTTGATGCGGTCTACCAGCCACTCATCAACACTGGCGGCCAGGGAATGGGTGTAGATACCCAGCCCTAGGCAAATGATGACAAGGAGCAGAGGGTTCAGATAACTATGACCCTGGCGACCCAACTGCCGCAGGGCCAGATGAAAGGAGGTGCCGGGTAGCATGGTCGCCAGTTTGTCCAGCAGATTCATCAGGGGCGAAAACAGGCGCATAAGCAGCAGAGAGGCAGTGAGAATCACCAGGGCCGGCGTCAGGATCAGCAGGGGGTCGCTGTACAGTTCAGAGGCACTTTCCTGGGCCAAGAGTGCGAATGCCTCCTGTTGGGCCAGTTGTTGGTAGGCGTAGCCTGTGGGCACAATCAGGAGAAAGTCGAGATAGGCGCGCCGCCAGAACGGGCCTTTGTCCGGGCGTGCGTAGGCGGTCTCATATTCGACAATGCTGGTGCGTGCGGCTTGCGCGGCAGGTAGCAAGCGGGCGATGAATGCCAGCCCCAAGGCGGCGACGACCAGCCATATATCAACGCCCTGCAAAGAGACGGGCAGGGGATCTCGCAGAGTGAAATTGAGGAAACTGTCGACATAGCCCATGCCCCGGGCGATGAGCATACCGCTGCCCAGGCCCAAGGGCACACCTAGCACAAAGAGCAGCCACTCTTCGACAAGGATCAGCCACAATACCCTCACAGCTCCTGCGCCTCGGCTGACCAGCATCGCGGTTTCCCGTTGCTGGGAGCGGGCGATGATGCCGGAGATCAGGATCAGAAAGTAGAGCAGAAAGCCGATGGCGGGTACGTTCATGCTGAGGAGTAGAACGGTCAATGTAGTCTGTCGCTGCACAAACTCTTTGAGAGGGTCCAGCGGTGAGACATCTAGGTTGGCATTTGGCAGATATTTGTTGATGACCGTCATGCCCTTTTCAAACCCTTGGGCGTAGGCTGCAGCGTAGGCGGGGTTGAGGGTACGGTCGTCTAGGGAGATATGCCAACTTGCAAAGCGGGAACCGCCGGCCACCAGTGGCTGTACCCGCTGCCGGTAATCGTCCCGGCGCACAAAGAGGGCTTCCTTCATAGAGATATCCGGTGGCCGGAACCAGAAGGTATTGTTTGGGTCGTCGGCCCGCCACAGGCCGATAATCTGCACATCAATGCCGGATTGCGCGGCAGTGGGCGCAACGTGAAAACGTTCACCGGGCCGGACGCCCATTTGCGCGGCTAGGCTGTCATGCATCAATACAGGTAGGATGTCAGCGGCGGGTGTGTCGTCCCAGACACGGCCGGCCGTGATGTGCAGGTGGGGCGCGACATCGGCCAGATAGACCAGATCCACTTGTGTGAGAAAGGCACTGTCTTCGCCATAGCGGTCATCGTCTTCTGGGGCCAGCAGCATCATACTACCGCTTTCCAGATGCACGCCGACCCGTTCGATGGGTAGGCCGATCTCCGCGGAGAGAGTAGTGGCAACGCTGCGCCCGGCCCGTTCGGCCGCGGGTACATCCATGGGCTTACGGGAGGAGGGGAAGAAGTAGACGCGGGTGGAAAATGGCGGACGGCCTGTGCGGGCACTGAGCGCGTCGAGTTCCTCTTGGAGGATCACTCGGTCTACAGCTTGGGCGAAGAAACCAGCACTGCTGAGTAGGCCGACGGTCAACACGATTTGAAACAGTGCCAGCAGAGTCAGCCCCCAATTGCCGGACAGACGCTTGAATGTGAGGATTGTCAACCCACCGATGAGACGGGGGAGCGTGAGTATTGTCTGCACAAGGATAGTAACCTAGTGATCAGCGGCCTCTGTATCACTGCAGGTAAGACAGTCACATCTCGCGTACCGGTTCCAACAATATCTCTTGGGCAGGCCCCCACATGTAATGGGCGTTGGCCTCTTCATTATCGTCCATTGCCATGATATCTTCAAAGACAGCGAGTGCCTGGTTGTATGAGTGGGTCTGCGGACAGTCGAGCGTATTCCAGAGGAGGAGCGAGCGGTCGCCGCTGTGGAAGGCGAGCAGGTCCCTCTCCATAGCCAACACCTCAGGCATGATCTGCGTGTAAAGGATTTTCGCCGGCAAGGGGTCCACGCGGATGGGCTGGATGCCTTTTTTGTTGACGATGGCCGGAACTTCCACGACCACGTCATCGGGCACAGCGGCCAACGCGCCGCGATTGGGCACATTCACTTGGAACTGGCCTTCGTTATCATTGACGAGCCCGTCAATGATCGGTACTTGCTGCTCTTTGGTCTTCTCCGCGCCGAAAACTTCGATCAGACTGCTGGACGGACCGTGCGCCAGTTCGGTCATCTGGGCGATGTGTTTCTCTAGATTCTCCACGAACAGGGGCCGGGCCAGCTCGGTGTCCGGGCCGCCCCAAGGCTGTGGATACCACCATTTTTTGGTGTCAAGGTCTGTATGATACCACCAGCCGCCCCGACGGGGTGTATCTCCGATGGGCATGAGGCCGAACATCCGGTACATGTGGATAGTGCCCCGGCTCATCTGAATGTCGTGGGTGCGTTCAGCCACGTGGGTCCGCCAGTAGTACTCACCTTCCTGCGCGATCCACTTTTCCAGAATCGGGTAGGCATCTTCGCCTTTGTAATAGAAGTGGGTGAGCCAGATATTGTGATTGAGGCCCGGTGCCTGCCAGGTGATGTCCTTCCAATCGGTCAGGCCGATTGTGGACGCAATTTGATAGACACCATAGTGGCCATGGCACAGGCCACACACTTTGATGCTCGTCTCCCGGGTCATCATGGTGCAGCCCTCATAGACCGGATTGCCTGATTGGATCAACCATGCCTGCGGACAGATCTCCTCCATGGCCCGGGTCAGGTTACGCATCAGATTGAGATTGGCGTAACTGCTCTGGCGCATGCGACCGCCGTAATAGTAGCCGTTTTGCGCCATCAGCTCTCGGGTATTCCGCTGCTTCTGGTGACTACTGGCGGACGCAGTGTTGATGACGAAATCCACATCCTGTAGGGCTTCCTGTTGGGCAGTCGTACTCTCAAAGCGCAGGTCTGCGCCTAGTTCATCAGCATAACGCACACCGAGTTTGTGGATCATATCCAAGCGGTCTGCATCAATATCCATAAAGGTGATGAGACTGCCGTTGAGAGATTCGGTAAGGCAGATGTCTTTGACAAGGCCAAGGGAAAACTGGGCACTCCCAGCCCCGATGACAGCAAGTTTGATAGGGGTGGACATACGGGCTCCTTTTCATTGGGCGCGATGTTACGCATTTTCCATCATATCTTTCACAGTTTCTATCCAGAGGGGATGAGCGTTCAGACTTTCGACCAATGGCAGCTTCTCCTCTCCGTTTTCCTGAAAAAGATGGTGATATTCTTCTCCGATTTCAATATTCGTTTCCAGACGAGCCGACGGTAGCCGAGGCATAGGCACTCGCTACTACAGTTAGAATTTTTTGGCTGCGGCGATGTCCGCGTGTTCCGGTAGGTAGGGTACGTCGGTACGGTCCCATGCGGCCCGTCCTTCGACCGCGTGGATGCCCATAAGTTGGCGGCGGTAGGGGGTGTTGGCCCAAGCAACGATATGCGGCGGCGGAGCTGTCGCGCCCCACTTTTTCACCCAAAAGGGCATATACCCGTAGATGAGGATGCGCCGGTCTCGTTGGCTGGTGTTGGCCAGGGCCGAATGCCAGCAGAGGACGTTCCAGATGATCGCGCTGCCGGCCTTGCCGACGATCTTTGTCAGGCCCGGCATCTGTTCTAGGGTCTCGCCTCTGAACGCATCTTGAGGCGGGTTTTCGTCCCATTTGTGGCTGCCGGGCACGAGACTGAAGCAGCCCATATCCGGGGCCTGATCATCCAGAAAGTAGAAAACCTTCGTCTTCAGCATAAATTGGGGATGCCGCCAGGCCGGCCAATCCCGATGCCAACCGGTGTGGGCATTTGTGCCGGCGTGATGGCAGTGGGCCACCATTTCCATAGCCTGCAGATCTGGCCCGATGATCTCCTGTACAATCGGCAGAATCAGAGGGTTCTCGGCGATGTCCAGAAAGAGGGAATCGTATTGGTGAATGTTGTTCATGGTGTGAGCGTCCGGGCCGTTGCCGTAGCCACCCTTGAATGTGCCGGTGCGTACAGACTCGGCCCAGGCAGGCTCGGTCTGTCGTTGAATCTCCTCATACGCGGCCCGGACATGGTCCAAGCCAAAGGGTTCAAGCGCGTTTTCGATGAGCAGATAGCCCTGTTCATCGATCTGTTCTCTCTGTGTCTGTGTGAGCATTTGCATTGTCCCTTGTAGTTCAGACCATCCTCAGATATTCACGAATTAGCAGGGCCGCGGTTGCGCCTTCGCCGGCCGCGGTCGCGACCTGCTTTGTGCTGTCGGCCCGGGCATCTCCGGCGGCAAAGATACCGGGAACGCTCGTCTCCAGCGCGGCCGGCTCCTGTTGTATAAAGGCAAGGGGGCGTTCGTCAGGGTTGTGGACCAACTGATGGCCTGTGACGATGAAGCCCCAGCGGTTCAGACGCACGCCAGCCCCCTCTAGGAAGCCAGTGTTCGGGTCAAGGCCGATGAAAATGAAAGCACCATCTACAGGCATCTGTGACTCTGCGCCGCTCTGCCTGTTCCTGACCGCCAAGCGGTTCAAGTGGGCTTGCTCGCCTAGGAACGCCTGCACCTGCGTATGCCAGTGTATGTCGATCTTCGGATCACCCAACACCGACTCCTGAATGATCTGGCTAGCCCGTAATGTGGGGCCCCGGACCAAGAGAGTAACTCGTTCGGCGAATTTGGTGAGGAACAGGCTTTCTTCTGCGGCACTGTTGCCGCCGCCGACTACAGCCACATGTTTGCCTTTGTAGAAGGGGCCATCGCAGGTCGCGCAGAAATGAACCCCGGCCCCGATGTAGTCACTTTCGCCGGGCACATGCAGGCGGCGGTAGCGGCTGCCAGGCGCGAGCAGCAGCGCCTGCGCGCTGTATTCATCACCAGTGGCTGTATTGATGCAGTGATAGTTGTCGTGGCTGTGAATTCTTGTCACATCCTGTGCCTGGAGCAGTTCGACACCGAAGCGTTCGGCCTGGGCCCGCAATCTTTGGGAAAACTCGCCGCCATCAACGCCGTCAGGGAAGCCGGGTAGATTGTCCAGCTTTTCCGTGGCCGCGGCCTGGCCGCCAAAGGCCGCGCGTTCAATGATGAGGGTGTCGATGCCTTCCCGGGCTAAGTAGAGAGCTGCTGTCAGGCCGGCAGGGCCGCCGCCGACGATGATCACGGGGTAGTGATATCTGCTGGCAGTGGTCTTGAGGCCCAGTTTTGTGGCCAGTTCGGCATTGCTAGGTTCCACGAGAAAGGAATCATCAGCAAAAACGATGGTTGGAATGATGCGCTTGCCATCATTCATGGTGATAACCCGCTGCTCGGCATCCGGGTCTTCTTCAATGTTCACCCAATTGTATGGGATTTGATGCTCACCGAGGAACTGTTTGCTGCGCCGGCAGTCCGGGCACCAAAACGCGCCGTAGATGGTAATATCAGAAGAAAAGTCGGGCATAATTCTCAAACCCCCGTGGTTCATGGAGAGCAGAATGGCAGTGACTCGCCATTCTTCACTGCTGTTTGGACATTGTAGCAGGGCGCGGCGGATTCAGTCAATCAAAAAGGAGTTCTCCAATCGCGATCCCGCTCTCCCCTGCAATCGAATAGAGCAGATATGTGCGCCCGTCTTCCTGATAGATGCCCGGATCTCGCAACTGATGGGCTGGTTGGTGGATGGCCCCCCGGCGGGATGGTTCCAGAGGCAAGAGCCGGCCTTCGTAATCGGTCTGTGGCAGCAGGACGGAGAACGGTACTGATGCCTTCCATTCGCGCCAATCTAGGCGCAAGTCAATGGTTGAGCAGACGATATGTTCCGGGCAGCTTTCGGTGCTAGAATAGAAGACATAGAGAATGTGGTCTCGCACGAGCAAGGCTGAATGTCGCTGGTCCTGGCCAAAGAGGACCGGCCCCATCTCAAAACCACTGAGGCCATCGCGACTGCGGAAAAAGATGCCTGGCATAGCCAGCGCGTAGACCCAACCATCGCTGTCAGAAGCGTCTGGGTAGCGGAATACTCGGAAATAACTGGGCCCGAAAATCTCTCGGCTGGCGGTAAAATTGAGGCCATTCGCCGCAGTGGCCAGTAGGGAACGCTGCCCGCCCAGAAATGGAAATTTCTGCGTCAGTGGATCAGTGCTGGCCTCGTCCGGCCGAATTGTCGGCCCGTGGAAATACATACGTATGCGGCGCTTCTCGTGGTCTACGTGTACATCCGGGCTGGCGATGTGATGAAAACAGGGAGTCTGTTCTAAGCGTAGCGTGCCGGGCCTGTAGATCGTCCACGGCCCTTCCAACGCGTCAGCGTAAGCCAGTCGTATGAATGTACCTTGATGGTGGGCGAAGTACAGATAATAGCTGCCCAAGGGGTTCGGCAGCCAGTCCGGCACATGGATCAACGATGGCCCGTTGATATTCGTGCCGATGGATTCGTCCAAAGCTGGGGTGATGATCGGATTGGTAGGAAAGCGGTTTACGTTCATGGAGCCAGTCATCTTTCTCCTGTAAAGGGATATTCATACCAATCCAGCAGCCCTAGCGGTGTGGCCGCGCCGGCGAAGAGGAGTAGGGATGTGTATTTATCGGCGAAGATGCGGCCACCCCCTTCCCCGGCGATGACCGCCCCGGACAGATCTGCGAATTTTCTACCACCCTCACTCTCTAGCGGTTGGGCCATCAGCGCGGCGAATGTATTGGCAGCGATGTGTAGATACCGTTCGTCGCCGGTAAGACGCCAGGCGTATGTAAGTGCTTCCATCACATGAGGCGTGGGTGCTGTGCGTTGAAGGGAAGGAAGTTCTTTGTAGTAGAAGATGCCATCAGGCCCTAGGCAGTGTTCGATCAGGTCGTCCATTACCGCCACAATGAGCTGTTTTACCCGTTCATTGTCTTCGATCAGCAGATAGCGGGCAAATGAGTTGACAGTCAAGGAGATCATAAACGGCACACGGGGCATGGTGTGGCTGGTGTAGGGGGCCAGCAGTGCGCCGTACTCATCATGCCAGTTTAGGAACATTTCGATCAGCCGCTGGGATTCTTCCCGCCAACGTTGCTCACCGGTCCCGAGCCAGAGACCGATGTAGGCGCGCAAGGCCCAGCCTCCTTCTCGCACCGCGATGGCCCCCGGCTCTTTCATCTGCGGCAACTGCATGAGCCGCTGAATGTTCTCGCCTATGGACAGGGCCGCGTCCAGTGCCTCTTGCCTACCGCTGAGAAAATAGTAATCCAGAAAGCCTTCGCTCCATTCATGGGAGGGTGTGCAGCGTCCGGTGGCATGATAGCGGGTATGAATCCGCAAACCACCGTTGATCAGTGGGTCTGGGTGATGATGGCAGAAGTCCACGTCCAACCAATGACGAGCACAGACTAGGGCGGAATCTAGGGCGCGGCGCTGTCCACTGAGCGCGTAGTAGAGGGTGCAGCAATGGGGCCGGTCGTACTCGTTGTTGACCCACACGATCTCGCCGCCACCCCGGCCTTGGTTTGTATAGCCGGCGTCTGGCGCGTCGCCGAAGTGCATCATGCCCAAGGCTTGGGGACGACCATCATGGAGCTGGTTCAATTGGGTGAAGAGCCGCTTCGGGAGCTGTTCTGGGAAAAACGTCTCCAGCCACGGATTGTTGGCCCGATACCAGGCCGGCGGGAGCGCGGGCCGGTCTGGCAGTTGAAACTGCAAACTGCGGATGCTCAACTCATCTAAAGGCGTGTCTGGTCCGTGGAAATGGAGCTGGATGCGGTGGGTTTTGGCCATCCCCTGCAAAATTGGCGCGGGCCCTTCGCCGGCCGGATAGAGCCAGCAAGTGATACCCTCTGTGTGGCCGTGAAGTTTCTTAGGAAAGTTCTGGTGTGCCTGATGAATTGAAAGACAGACGCCGGCCTGGCTGTCCCGCCAATCGCTCCAGAAATCACCGTAATAGGAGTCAATGAAATGCTCGTTGGACTGGTAGAGAATCGTTTCTGTGTCTAGGATTTTTACGACTTCGCTGTCGCTCTGTTGGATGTTGGTGCCATACCAGCCTTCCCCTAGGGCGAGTTGCGGACGGCCTTCTGGCTGCTCTGGCACCAAGTCCAAATGCAAGCCGGTCAAGGCGATCTTCGGGATGTCTTCCGTGTGCAGGAACTGATGCTCGACTTCAATGTAGGCTTTGCCGGCGTAGGCAGTGACACGGCCGCGCAGCTCTAGGAACCCGCTCCCATCTGGCCGCCGATGCTGTCCTCGCACGAGGATCACCGCCCGCAGGGGGCCTGCCTCTTCAATTTCCAACTCTACCAGGCCCTGGCTGCTGTCGGCTGAACCGGCATCGGTGTCCAGTACGAAACCAGTGAAGGGCCTGTCCCACTGGTACACATCCGCGAGGGTCACATCCACGACGGGCAGGAACCCGTCTCGAGGCACCCGGAAACGAAGGGGCCCCGTATCAACTAGCAGGCTATCTGCCTCTGCTGTCACCTGCACCGCTTGGGACAGTTGCGGAGAGTCATCAGACACACTTGAGACACGAAACCGAAAGGTTTTGGCGAGATTGCCGGGCAGGTCCGGCTGACAGTGGACTAGGAGCCATTTGACGCTACCGTCGGGCCAGTAGGCCAACGCCCGCTGTTGGGATGGCAGCATGGTGTTGCCATCTTCAAGGCAGAAGTAGCGAGGGTCTGACAATGCCCCTTGGGCAAAGGGGATGCTGACGGTCACGGGTTCTGCGTTGCGGTCATATTGGGAAAGCTTCTCAAAGAAGAGGGTATTCATGATTGTTTCATTTCCTTGCAAGTTTTGAGCAGAATGTACTGGAAAATCAGACATGTCCCGTTGCACCAGCCGGCCAGTCATGTCGTTGCCAGATCGTTTGCGGTGTAGCAGATTATAACCAAGTTTTGGGAAAAAAGCGATTTGCTCTGCTAGCGCAGCGCGGCCGCTCCTAGCTCCTGCATCTCCGCCAACCGCATGATCTGCTCAGTTCTGTCAATGAGAATGCCTCATTCCTTCGCATCGGCTAGACAAACTGAGTGGAAGTGTTTACGTACAGAGATAAAATATGCAGAGAGGATGGCGATGGGATCTGTATAAAGTGATTTGCGCTGAACAGTTCAGGTATGTATACTTTCTAGTACGTTCATATTTTTCCTTCATACTATCATTCCTCACCTGTTTTTGAATTTCTAGATAGTACTTGTGTATGCTAAAGGAGGAGCCTATAGACCAAACGGAGTTGTTTGTACTTCCCCACTTTGTGACATATCGTCACATGCCTTAAGGAGGCAATTTTATGAAACGTTTGAAGTCGTCCCGAGTGGAAGTATCCCGGCGGGAGTTTATGCGTTTGTCAGCGTTCGCTACTGCCGGCACAGTTTTGGCTGCTTGCGGCGGTGCTGGCGCGCCGGAGGCTGAGATGCCAGCCGAGGCCCCAGCGGTTGAGTCTGTTGAAGAAGCTCCCGCGATGGCATCGTCCCAATACAATGAAGCACCGATGTTGGCCGAGATGGTGGCCAGCGGCGACTTGCCGCCTGTGGACGAGCGGCTGCCGGTCAATCCACTGGTGGTTGTGGGCCTGGATGGCATCGGCAACTACGGCGGTCTGTGGCGGGCTGGTTTCCGCGGGCAAGCGGACCATTTTGCTGTCAATCAGGTGATTATCAGGGGCTTGCTATCGATCAACCAAGAGTTGACCGTCAACCCTATGGTGGCTGAGTCCTGGTCGGTCAGCGACGATGCCACTGAGTACACCTTCAACCTGCGGGAAGGGATGAGGTGGTCCAATGGAGACCTCTTTACCAGTGACGATTTTGTCTTCTGGTTTGAGGAAGAGATCAAGAACGAGACCTTGACCCCAGCCTTCCCTGGCTGGTTGACTAGCCCTGTGGATAACGAGAATGTGCCGGCTGAGCTGTCTGCACCCGATGCCACTACGGTGAAGTTCAAGTTTGCGAGCCCCAATGCTCTGTTCCACCTTGAAGGTGGTGTCCTGCTATCCCTGCCTGTGCGCTCTGCCAACTATCTGAAGCAGTTCCATCCGGATCATACGGAGGATGCGGCTGCTTTGGATCAGGCCATCGCCGATGCGGGCTTGGAGTCCTGGACCGAACTCTACACTGATATGCGTAGTGATCGTCATGAAAACTCCGACAGCCCCATGCTTTGGCCCTGGATCTTGCAAAATGATTTCACCGAAGAGATCGTCACCTTGCAGCGTAACCCGTATTTCTGGGCGGTGGATACAGAAGGCAACCAGCTACCCTATATCGACGACCTCTCCTTCCGCCTGTTTAACGACGCGGATGTCCATGCGCTGCGGCTTGTCAACGGTGAGATCGACTGTCAGTCCCGTCATGTGCGGAATCAGGACCTGACGGTTCTCAAGGAGAACGAGGACAAGGGTGAGTACAAAGTCCAGTTCTGGCGCTGGACCGCGGTCTATGGCATCCACTTCAACATGACGACGAATGATGAGCGCGTGCGCGAGCTGTTCCAAGAGCGGGACTTCCGCATCGCAGTCTCACTCGGTGTCAATCGGGATGAGATCAACGAGCTGATCTTTGATGGCTTGGGCACGTCCATGCAGTACGGACCGCCGGTAGAGTCGCCAGTACATTATTCCAAACTGAGCAACGCGTACCTTGAATACGATCCGGACAGGGCCAATGAGTTGTTGGATGGCTTGGGGTATACAGAGCGGGACGCCGACGGATTCCGCGTCTGGCAGGATGGCAGCGGGGAGCGCGTTCGTTGGACCTTGTTAGGTGGTGCCGAGCTGGCCGATAACACCCAGATGGTCATTGATTTCCTGGGTGATCTGGGCTTGGAGGTCAACTATCGCGGTGTGGACCGCTCCCTCAGCATTGAACTTCATCAATCCAACGATGTTGAATGCACGACCTCATTTATGGACCGCAACTTGGTTCCCTTGGCCGACCCGCAGATCTGGGTCAAACATCGCAACATTAATGACCGTCCTTGGGCCAATGCTTGGACAGCTTGGAAGTTGGATCCGACCAATCCCATCGCTCAAGAGCCGCCTGCAGGCCACTGGATCTGGGATATTTGGGCGATCTGGGACGAGATTCGAGCTACGGCCGGCGAGGAGAAACAGGCTGAACTCTTCAAGCAGATTCTGGAGATCTGGTCCGAAGAGCTACCTTCGGTCGGGTTCTTCGGTGAACTGCCACGGCTGGTAGTAGTCAAGAACGGCTTCAAGGGCATTCAGCCCGGCAATCCATGGGACTGCTGTCGCGGTGTGTATGAGCACATCATTGACAATTCCACTTGGTATTGGGATGAGCCAGAGATGCATATGTAAATACCAGTGACCTGTGGCTAGTGGCCAGTAAACTCTAACGGCAACTGCTGTTACTGGCCACGAGTCACAGGCTGCTGGCCACTGCGATTAGGAGGCCAGTCATGTTCTCATATATTCTAGGCCGGGTTGCGGTTATGATACCGACACTATTCGTGATTTCGGTTGTCACGTTCGTGATCATTCAGCTTCCACCGGGAGACTATCTGACCACCTATGCGGCGCAGTTGCGGGAACAGGGCGATGAGGTGGACGAGGTTTTGATGGCTCGGTTGGAGCAGCGCTACGGCCTGGGCCAGCCCCCTTATGTCCAGTACTTCAAATGGATTTCGGGCATTCTCCTGCGTGGGGACTGGGGAGATTCTATGTATTTCCAGATGCCTGTCCAGGATCTGATCTGGAACAGGATTGGCCTCACGTTCATCCTTTCATTTACGACGTTACTGTTTGGCTGGTTGGTCTCAATTCCCTTAGGGGTCTATTCGGCAACCCATCAATATTCGCTGATCGATTATATTGTGACAGCACTCAACTTTATTGGCAAAGGATTGCCAGAATTCATGTTGGCTCTGGTGATCATGTGGCTGGTGACGAGCTATACAGGCATGAGTGTCGGCGGCCTATTCAGCCCGGAATATATGGACGCGCCTTGGAGTCTGGCCCGGATTCAGGATCTGTTGGCCCATGTCTGGATTCCCATTGTCATCCTGGCGGTTGGCAGTACGGCCAACGGCATCCGCATCACCCGGGCGAATCTGCTGGATGAACTGAACAAGCCCTATGTGGAAACCGCACGTGCCAAAGGCGTCAAGGAATCTAGGTTGATTTGGAAATATCCAACCCGTGTTGCGTTGAATCCCTTTTTCAGTACGGTGGGCTGGTCGTTGGCGGATTTGATTTCAGGTACGACGATCGTAGCCATCGTCCTGAGTTTGCAGACCACTGGCCCTATGCTCTTCACAGCACTGATCAATCAGGATATGTATCTGGCCGGCAGTTTCATCCTGTTGCTCAGTGCTCTGACAGTAATCGGTACACTCTTGTCCGATCTGCTGTTGGCATGGGTCGATCCTCGCATTCGGATGGAATAACAACATCTAGTTTTGAGTACACTGCAGAAAAGCAGTATGCTACTTTCAATGAGAAACTGCAGTTGGGGTTTTGGTCAACTTAGAAGATAAGTGGAGATCGATATTTATGATGAATCGTACACGCATACGTGAAAAGCTCGGTCATGTCTTTGTCAACCAACAGGCCGAGGTCTTGTCAGAAGTCATCTATGATTCCTACAATGCTCTGGTCCGCGCCGATGATTTCAATGAACTTAAGGGGATCGTCAAGGAGCTGGCGGAGGCGCAACAGCGCACTGAACAGCGCGTAGAGGACCTAGCAGAAACGCAACAGCGCACTGAACAGCGCGTAGAGGACCTAGCGGAGGCGCAGCAGCGCACTGAACAGCGCGTAGAGGACCTAGCAGAGGCGCAACAGCGCACTGAACAGCGCGTAGAGGACCTAGCGAAGGCACAACAGCACCTAGCGGAGGCGCAACAGCGCACTGAACAGCGCGTAGAGGAGCTGGCGGAGGCGCAACAGCGCACTGAACAGCGCGTAGAGGAACTAGCAGAGTCGCAACAACACACCGAACACGCGCTCCAGCAACTGGCCCGACAGATGGGCGGCCTGGCTCGCCAGGTGGGTGGCATGAGCGACCGCATGGGCGGGGACCTAGAAGAAGTGGCCGCCATTATGATCCAAGATGTGCTGGAGCGTGAGTTCGGATGGCAGATAGATGAACTCGACCGTGCTTGGCAGATGTGGAATGGCGAAGAGGAAGAGATCGATGTTTTCGGTCAGGCCCATGATCCTTTGCGGCCGGATACGACCTTATGGATAGTGGGAGAGGTGAAGTTCAATCTGACGATGCGCGATGTAGAACGCTTTACCTTTCTGCTCGCCCGTGCTGCCAGACACCTAGAGGGTGAAATCGTTCCTGTCTGTTTCAGTTATCGTGTGCGTCCGTCTGTGCGCGAGGCTACCAAGATGGCGGGTTATTATCTTGTCCTCTCCAATGGACGCATGATGTAGTTAGAGATTGTCATTGACTGCAGTTGGGGTTTTGGTCAACTTAGAAGATAGATGGAGATCGATATTCATGATGAATCGTACACGCATACGTGAAAAGCTCGGTCATGTCTTTGTCAACCAACAGGCCGAGGTCTTGTCAGAAGTCATCTATGATTCCTACAATGCTCTGGTACGCGCTGATGATTTCAATGAACTTAAGGGGATCGTCAAGGAGCTGGCGGAGGCGCAACAGCGCACTGAACAGCGCGTAGAGGACCTAGCAGAAACGCAACAGCGCACTGAACAGCGCGTAGAGGAACTAGCAGAGGCGCAGCAGCGCACTGAACAGCGCGTAGAGGAACTAGCAGAGGCGCAGCAGCGCACTGAACAGCGCGTAGAGGAACTAGCAGAGTCGCAACAACACACCGAACACGCGCTCCAGCAACTGGCCCGACAGATGGGCGGCCTGGCTCGCCAGGTGGGTGGCATGAGCGACCGCATGGGCGGGGACCTAGAAGAAGTGGCCGCCATTATGGTCCACGATGTGCTGGAGCGTGAGTTCGGATGGCAGATAGATGAACTCGACCGTGCTTGGCAGATGTGGAATGGCGAAGAGGAAGAGAGCGATGTTTTCGGTCAGGCCCATGATCCTTTGCGGCCGGATACGACCTTATGGATAGTGGGAGAGGTGAAGTTCAATCTGACGATACGCGATGTAGAACGCTTTACCTTTCTGCTCGCCCGTGCTGCCAGACACCTAGAGGGAGAAATCGTTCCTGTCTGTTTCAGTTATCGTGTGCGTCCGTCTGTGCGTGAGGCGACCAAGATGGCGGGTTATCATCTTGTATTATCCAATGGACGCATGATGTAGTTAGAGATTGTCATTGACTGCAGTTGGGGTTTTGGTCAACTTAGAAGATAGGTGGAGATCGATATTCATGATGAATCGTACACGCATACGTGAAAAGCTCGGCCATGTCTTTGTCAACCAACAGGCCGAGGTCTTGTCAGAAGTCATCTATGATTCCTACAATGCTCTGGTCCGCGCCGATGATTTCAATGAACTTAAGGGGATCGTCAAGGAGCTGGCGGAGGCGCAACAGCGCACTGAACAGCGCGTAGAGGACCTAGCAGAAACGCAACAGCGCACTGAACAGCGCGTAGAGGACCTAGCGGAGGCGCAACAACGCACTGAACAGCGCGTAGAGGAACTAGCAGAGTCGCAACAGCACCTAGTAGAGGCGCAGCAGCGCACTGAACAGCGCGTAGAGGACCTAGCGAAGGCGCAACAGCACCTAGTAGAGGCGCAACAACGCACTGAACAGCGCGTAGAAGAACTAGCAGAGTCGCAACAGCACCTAGTAGAGGCGCAGCAGCGCACTGAACAGCGCGTAGAGGAACTGGCAGAGTCGCAACAACACACCGAACACGCGCTCCAGCAACTGGCCCGACAGATGGGCGGCCTGGCTCGCCAGGTGGGTGGCATGAGCGACCGCATGGGCGGGGACCTAGAAGAAGTGGCCGCCATTATGGTCCACGATGTGCTGGAGCATGAGTTCGGATGGCAGATAGATGAACTCGACCGTGCTTGGCAGATGTGGAATGGCGAAGAGGAAGAGAGCGATGTTTTCGGTCAGGCCCATGATCCTTTGCGGCCGGATACGACCTTATGGATAGTGGGAGAGGTGAAGTTCAATCTGACGATACGCGATGTAGAACGCTTTACCTTTCTGCTCGCCCGTGCTGCCAGACACCTAGAGGGAGAAATCGTTCCTGTCTGTTTCAGTTATCGTGTGCGTCCGTCTGTGCGCGAGGCGACCAAGATGGCGGGTTATCATCTTGTCCTCTCCAATGGACGCATGATGTAGTTAGAGATTGTCATTGACTGCAGTTGGGGTTTTGGTCAACTTAGAAGATAGGTGGAGATCGATATTCATGATGAATCGTACACGCATACGTGAAAAGCTCGGCCATGTCTTTGTCAACCAACAGGCCGAGGTCTTGTCAGAAGTCATCTATGATTCCTACAATGCTCTGGTACGCGCCGATGATTTCAATGAACTTAAGGGGATCGTCAAGGAGCTGGCGGAGGCGCAACAGCGCACTGAACAGCACGTAGAGGACCTAGCAGAAACGCAACAGCGCACTGAACAGCGTGTAGAGGACCTAGCGGAGGCGCAGCAGCGCACTGAACAGCGCGTAGAGGACCTAGCGGAGGCGTAGCAGCGCACTGAACAGCGCGTAGAGGAACTAGCGAAGGCACAACAGCACCTAGTAGAGGCGCAACAGCGCACTGAACAGCGCGTAGAGGAACTAGCAGAGTCGCAACAGTACCTAGTAGAGGCGCAACAGCGCACTGAACAGCGCGTAGAGGAACTAGCAGAGTCGCAACAACACACCGAACATGCGCTCCAGCAACTGGCCCGACAGATGGGCGGCCTGGCTCGCCAGGTGGGTGGCATGAGCGACCGCATGGGCGGGGACCTAGAAGAAGTGGCCGCCATTATGATCCAAGATGTGCTGGAGCGTGAGTTGGGATGGCAGATAGATGAACTCGACCGTGCTTGGCAGATGTGGAATGGAGAAGAGGAAGAGATCGATGTTTTCGGACAGGCCCATGATCCCTCACGTCCCGATACAACACTCTGGATAGTGGGAGAGGTGAAGTTCAATCTGACGATGCGCGATGTAGAACGCTTTACCTTTCTGCTCGCCCGTGCTGCCGGCCACTTGGAGGGAGAAATCGTTCCCGTCTGTTTCAGTTATCGTGTGCGTCCGTCTGTGCGCGAGGCTACCAAGATGGCGGGTTATCATCTTGTCCTCTCCAATGGGCGCATGATGTAGTTGGATATTGTATTGAGACCGCAGTTAGAGGAAGGTTACCATGAGCGAGAGGATGGCCTCATCAGAAATTGATGCTGAAGAGCAGTACCTTGACATTCAGGAAGATGGGGGTAGCGTTGCTGTCGCATCCTTTTGGCAGTTGATCTGGTGGCGTTATCGTCGGCATCGAGTGGCTGTGTTCAGCACTTTTGTCGTTCTTCTCTTCTATCTTGTCGCGGCCTTCAGTGAATTTGTGGCACCTTACGATCCGGAAGCCAAGTTTGTCAAATATAAACTACATCCACCGACACAGATCCACATCATTGATGCGGAAGGCAACTGGCACATGCCTTTCATCTATCGGACTGTGCGTGAACGGGATCCGGAAACGTTTCGGAACATCTATCATGAGGACACAGAGATCCGTCATCCCATTCGTCTGTTCCCCCAAGGCGAAGAGTATTTGATATGGGGAGAGGTCTCTGTGTCTAGAAAACTTTTTGGTTTGGACGTTCCCCACGAAGAGCAAGGGATCTTCGTGCTCGGCACAGATCGTTTGGGGCGTGATATGTTTTCACGGGTCGCCTATGGCGCACGTTTATCCCTTTCCATCGGCCTGATTGGGGTTGTCATCAGTCTTATCCTCGGCATTTTGCTTGGGGGCCTGTCCGGGTATTATGGTGGCACGGTGGACAATATTATCCAGCGCATCATCGAGTTCCTGCGCTCAATTCCTTCGATTCCTCTGTGGATGGGTCTGAGCGCGGCATTGCCGCCCTCATGGCCGATCGTCTATGTCTATTTCAGTATTACGGTCATTCTTTCGCTGATCGGCTGGACAGGAATGGCCCGGGTCGTGCGTGGGAAATTCCTGCAATTGCGGGAAGAGGAGTTCGTGATGGCGGCTCGGTTTGCCGGCAGCAACGAACTGCGTATCATTTTGCGTCATATGCTGCCCTCATTTTTGAGTCATATTATCGCCGCGATGACCCTGTCGATCCCGACGATGATTCTCAGTGAAACCGCGCTGAGTTTTCTCGGTTTGGGATTGCGTCCGCCGGCCATTAGCTGGGGGGTGCTGCTGCAGGAGGCACAGAATATCAGCGCGGTGGCCATTGCGCCGTGGACGATGGTAGCCCCAGCTCTCATGGTTGTGGTAGCAGTGACAGCGTTCAATTTTATGGGGGACGGGCTGCGCGATGCTGCGGACCCGTATGCAAGCCTGTAACCATCACTGCTCCTGTTGGAGCGTGAGGTCCGGAATTTGGTAACAAAAGGACAACGGTACATCAATGATCATCAAAGGAAGTGCCATCAAAGAGGTACAGTATCGTAAAGGGTATGACATCTCCGACGCGCAGAAACAGATCAGCCACTTTGCCGAGCGTATCACGACTCCGGCCAATCCTTTTGAACCGGAGAAACACGGGGAACAACGATTCTGGTATATCATAGAGGGTGAGGCCACAGTCACAGTCGATGGTGAAACCACTATGGTAGGGCCGAGTGATCTTATCCTGCTGGCACCGTGGACGGACCATAGTTTGCGGGCGGACAAGTGGGTGCGCTGGATATGTTTCGGGTAGCAAACACTGATGAGCAAGAAAAAGAGGAGAGTACAGACTATGTCACGGAGATTGAAGTTGGCTTTGATCGGTCTAGGCAGGCGCGGCCGGAGCTCCCATCTGCCGATTTATCCCAAATTGAAGGATGTGTTTGAGTTCGTGGCTGTCTGCGACAAGGATGAAACGACGCTGCGTGAGGTCGCTGAAGAATATGGCGTCAACGCCTATTCTAGTGTACGCGATCTTATCAAGCACGAAGAGCTGGACATCGTTGATGTGGTTGTGCCCGGTGATGCCCACCATCCTATCTGCTGTTACCTAGCGGAGGCCGGGGTCAACATTATCGTTGAAACACCGATCGCGGTCACTCGGCCCATGACCGATCTCATGATCGATGCGGCCACCCGTAGCGGTGTCAAACTGGAAGTGGCCGAGAACTACCATCGCACGGCCACAGCTCGCTTCCAGGCCAAAGTCATTGAGGCCGGCGTAATCGGAGATGTGGGACGCATCTACCGCATTTTCTATGAGGGCGGCTATCATGGGATGAGTATGTTACGTCTGCTTGCGGGCAGCCCGCCTCAATCCATTCTGGGCATCACCCAAGTGACGCCGGTCGTCCCGATCATTGACCGCATGAAACGCCATCATACTCAAGAAAACTGGAATACCAGCTATCTGGAGTTTGAAAACGGGGTCGCAGCGATCATGATATACTCTAATGTGATCCATGCCCGTTCTTTGGGCCGCAAGGCCACCGGCATCTCCCAAATTGATGGGACCCGTGGTGCTATCGTCGGCGATACAGTGTATTATACGCGGCCAGCCGACTATGAGAAAGGGGCGGCAGCGACTGCCTACGAACCACAAGTATCAACTATTGAATGGGAAGGTCGTCAGGTTTTGGACTGTATCAGCCTAGAGCTTCCGGATCAGACAGTCACTTGGCAAAATCCATACGCCCATTTGGGTATCGGTGAAAACAATGGCCGCGGCGTTGATATGGCGGACCAGCTCCTGAGCATTGCCAATGCGGTTCGCAATGATACAGAGCCGACATATGGCGCGGCCGCCGGCCGTTTGGACCAGGAGATGACTTTGGCTGCATCTGAATCTGCGCTTATGAACAAACAGCCGTTATCCTTTCCATTGGGTTCGCCCTCCAAGGCAGAGGAGCAGATCCACGAACGGTTCAAACAAACCTACGGCTACGACTACACGGATATCGAACCTCTGCTGGATGTCTTCTATCCTCGTCGCTGAGGATGGTCGGTAGCAGAGGAAGAGTTACGAAAGGGAGGCGTACTGTGCAGTTCTTAGATCATTCTGTTAAAGGGATCGCTCGCTGTTTGCTAGATTCGGATCTGCAAGGCGAGCCGTTGCACGTCCACATCTCCGAAGTTGAGGCAGGAAAACGGGCCCATCCACCCCATCGTCATGGGGGAATTGAGGCGTTTTATATGTTTGAAGGGGAAGGTACACTGGAGATCGACGGTGAACAGTATCCGTTGGGAGCAAATGAGGCGGTTGTATTCGACCCACGCAAATTGCATGGTCTGATGAACAACAGCACGGCTCCCATGCGCTACATGGTCATCATTAGCCGCGGGCAAACAGACTAGGAAAAATCAAGCCGTACAAGCAGGTCCTGGAACTGAATGTCCATCTTTTTGGCACCGAGTTCTGTCATGGAATAGGGATTGTCAAAATGCAGGAAGCCAGTGATCTGCTGTTCTTTCTCATTGATGAGCAGAGGCCCCTCCCAGCCGAAGTCTATACTTTGTTCACGTAGGCCTGTCAGGTGTACACTGTCCTCATCAAAGGTGATGTCTAGGGCTGTCACTTTTTCCATGAACTCGGCAAAACTGCCGTCCATAGCTGCCCGTCCCATCTGAACCAGCCATATGTTATTTTGTCCATAGGCGCGTAGCTCCCGGAATGCGTTTTGTCCGCTTTTGATCAATTTGAGGCCGGCAGAGGCTGTTATGGCTAGGTAGCCATCCTTGACCCGGGCAAAGGCCCAGTTGGCTTGAATCTTATATTCGTCAAAGGCATAAATGGGGAAATAGGCGTGGGTGAAGCCCAGCCAGTCGTCCGCCGGTAGCTGGTGGATAGCTACCAAGAGATCTTTCCATTGGGCCACACGGGGAAGAATGACATTGCCATGCCAGAAGTTCGGGCGATGTGCGCTGTCTTCGCTGAGGTAGGGTGGGTGCGTAACGAAGACGACAGCTTCTGGTGAAAGGGTGGCTTGCCAGATGTGCTGCTGTGAGCCGGGCTCGCCGGGCCGGTAGTCTTGGGCGGAGGCCAGCATGTAGTCCGGCGTTTTGTATGTAACCTTATTGATCTCCCACTCGCCATCTTCGCCATTACACCACTCGTCTAATTGCCCGGCGTGGCGTTCTTGATTCCATATCTCCTCAGCGGGGTCCAAGGCGATGGCCTCAATAAGCGGTGGCAGTTGATAGTTGACAGCACAGGCTAGGCTGACGGTCCCCAAAATGTGCTGGTTGAAGATGCCTTTGCCCCACAGCAGCCGAGAGATGCCGGATGTTGGCTGCTTATAGGCATCTTTGACGTAAGACATGGAGGTGTGGCCTTGGGTAGAACCGAAGACACCCTTGAATGAATTGACTGCCAGCCCGAAAAACATCTTATCCAGCACAACTGCAGCCAGTTCCCGTACATCGTCGTTCTCTGCCAGATCGACTAGATGGGAGAGGGCTAGGACATTCTCCTCAAAAGCGGTGTGGGAGTCCCATTGCGGAAAGCCGCCCATGGCCCGCTTACGCAGCCAAGAGAGAGCCATCCGTTCGCCCTGGGCCCGATGTTGGGCTCCGGTCAGTCCGGTATTGGGGAATCGTTCGTCCGGCAACAACTGGCCGGCCAGGATTTCGCAGGTGTGAACGGTAATTGTATTTTCTGGTCTGAAGTACATGGAGTTACCGGCGATGTCGGAAGACTCGGGGGTATGGGCGTCCAAATCGTTGCGTGGCTCGTCCCGCCATCGGAAGTTGAGGAAGCAGGTCCGCAACGGTTCGACCAGGACTTGGGGAAATGTTGGATCTTCAATATAGCGTCCGGCCATGCCGAGCAGACCGACCAGATAGAGGTCGCTGTAAGCGGCCCGGCGGTTGATGGAGTCAAGGAGTACCTGCTCGTTGACACTGGCCCAGCGGCCCAGTTCCATTGTAGCGATTTCGGAGAAAAGATCTGCGTTATTCATCCGCTGGGCCGCGTTCCACAGAGCTTCGTCCCGGCGTTTTTGATAGGTGTCGTACCGGTCACTGGAATAGGTATTGTTGCTGACGATGTGAATATCCAGCCGGCGTTCGACGCGCAGCCCGTGAACATAGTACTCTTCGGGATGGGGGAAGAGCAGCACTTGATAGTCGTCTTCGGGAAACTGGTAGGCCATCCCCAACACCGCCTCGGCCCGCTCCTCGTCATTTGTGTGCTGTTCGCTATATATGCGGCCGTCTTTGCGTTCCAGCCGCACGGCAAAATTGTCCTTTACCGGCTCGCCTTCAGGCCAGTGGACGACTATCTGCTCTTGGCGGGTGAATACCTCCCGGTCCAGGTAGGCTTTGTCGAAAATTGATTCCAGAGTTTGCCGGCGGCTTGTAGGCCGCATAGATGTGGGCAAAGATACGGTGATAGCAGGGGCGCATGAGGAGTACTTGTCTACAGATAAGCCCTCTTCATTCTTTCCTGCAGTTCGGATCTGTAGGGCCATGACATAGGGACATGCCCGCGGGGCGACAGTTTCAAAACGAACGAGAATTTCGTTACGCCCTTGGTTTAGCTGAGCCGGGAAGGAGACGGTTTGGGGCGATTGATGGTGGTCCATCCGTTGGGTGTGTTCGTTGTTGATCCAGACATCCGCGGGGCCGTTGGTCGTGAGGGCTAATGCTAGATGCTGTGTACTAGAGCTATCTAAGACGCAATAGGCCCAGGCTTGTAGCCACGTCCACATTGGCGTGTCAGTTGGGGCGTGCCAGGTGGAGAGATGGATGAAGTGGTCCTCAAGGCAACGGACAAGACGCCACTCCAGTTCTGTGGCCTCGTCACTGCAGTAGGGGATGAATTTCTGGCGTTCGACAGGTAGCTGATTGATCCCCGATATGGGACCGGGATGATCGATGCGGAATCTTGACGGACCGGTGTAGCCGGTCATATCCGGGACCGCCGTTGCCAGTGGTCCTGCGACCAGCCAGTCATGTACAAAGCCTGTCTGCAGGCCAGATTCCTGCCAGACTGGTGTTTCAATGCTTGGGTTATGAGCGGTCATAACGCCTCCACAGTTGAACTACTCGTAGAGAACACATCGGACTTTGCGGCCGCCTTCTAGTTCCAAAAAGGGAGGTTGGCGAGTGTCGCATACACCGGCGATGGCCTTGCGACAGCGGGGATGGAACGGGCAGCCTTCCGGGATCGAGTATGGGTCTGGCACTGAGCCGCGAATCGCTGTCAGTTGGCTGGTAATGCCTTGGGCTGATTTACGCCCCAATAGGGGGATTGAACGCAGGAGTACTTGGGTGTATGGGTGTTTAGGATCATAGAAGATCGTATCCACATCGGCCATCTCCACGACCTCACCGAGATACATCACCACCACATAGTCAACCATCTGGGCAATTACGCCTAGATCGTGGGTAATGAAGATGATGGCCATCCCTAATTCATCCTGCAACTCGCGCATCAGGGTTAAAATCTGGGCTTGGGTCGTCACATCTAGGGCTGTCGTCGGCTCGTCAGCGATGAGCAGACTTGGCCGGCAGGAGAGGGCCATCGCGATCATGGCACGTTGGCGCATCCCACCGCTGAGCTGATGGGGGTAGCGGTCAATGGTACGTTCCGGCTGGGGCATCCCAACTCTGTTGAGAACATCAATAGCCTGGGCCCGTGCTTCTTCTTGGTTGACATCCTGATGGAGAAGGAAGGCCTCGATAATCTGGTTGCCAATGGTGTGGACAGGACTCAGAGAGGTCATCGGCTCTTGGAAGACCATGGAAATCTCACCGCCACGGATGGAGCGGGCCGCGGGGCCCATTGGGTCGATCTTGGTCATATCAATGACCTGACCGCTGCCATTCTCTTGGCTTTGTTGGTGGAACAGGACTTCGCCTTCCACTACCCGTCCTGGGTTTGGTACGATTGCCATGATGGAGCGTGCGGTAACAGATTTGCCGCAGCCACTTTCTCCGACTAAGCCGACAGTCTGGCCACGGCGCACTGTAAAATCGACGCCTTCCAAGGCCCGCACAATGCCTTGGGCTAAGAAGAAGTGTGTCTTCAGGCCGCGCACATCTAGGAGAATATCCTGAGATGTGGTGGGTCCACTGGCCGAAGGGATGGTATCGATTTGAGCAGAAATAGACATGTTATTTCTCCTGAACTGCAGGAGAGAGTGAAGAGAACTCCTCTTATGTCTTGCAGTTTCACTCCTCTTGACTCCCTCCTCGGTGTTCGGTCACCTCGCATATGGGTCTGCAGCGTCGCGGATGCCATCACCGAGGAAATTGAAGGCCAATACCGCTAGCACCACTGCTAGGCCAGGGGTTAATACCCAAGGGGCGAGGGCGACGGAACGTAGATTTTGGGCCTCTTGTAAGAGCACGCCCCAACTGATGGCCGGTGCCCGCAGGCCCAAGCCGATGAAGCTCAGGCTGGTTTCGGCCAAGATGATGCTTGGAATTGCCAGTGTTAGCGAGGCGATGATATGGCTGAGGAAAGAGGGGGCCATATGGCGCAGTATGATACGCATTTCATTGGAACCAGAAAAGCGGGCCGCCATGACAAAATCCTCTTCTCGCATGCTCAGAAAACGTCCCCGTACCACTCGGGCCAGCCCGGTCCAGCCCACAAAGGACAGGAGGATGGTTACGCCAAAATAAAGACGGACGACCGGCCAATCTGCGGGCAGGGATGCGGCTAGGGCCATGATCAAGGGGATTTCGGGGATGGAACGGATAAACTCGATCAGGCGCTGGATGGCGTTGTCTGCTGTGCCGCCGTAGAAGCCGGAGATGCCACCCAGCAATATACCGATCACCAGACTGATGATAACACTCACGAGCCCGATGGTTAAAGAGATGCGGGCACCATAAGACATGCGGGAGAAAAGGTCACGCCCGAGCCGGTCCGCGCCCATGAGAAAGATCCCCTGCTCATCGTGGGGAACGTCCAGCCCATAGAGATGCCAGGAGGTGGGAAACCGCCCCCACAGTTCGTACTCTGTGCTACGCACAACAAAACGAATTGGGTAGATCGTGGTAGTGTCCTCTGTATAGATGTTGCGTAGGGTCTCTGGGTCGCGTTCGCGGATGATTTTATAAACAAAGGGCCGTTGTAGTCTGCCTTCTGTGTCGATGATATGGATATTGGTTGGGGGCGCAAATTTATACTTGACAAAGGACTGTTCCGGGTCATAGGGGGCAACAAATTCTGCAAAGGCTGCAATGAGATATAATATGATGATGAGTACGCCGGCGATTACGGCCATGCGATGTTTGAGGAAACGCCACCACATGAGCTGTAGATAGGAAGCAACATAGATTTTCTCGTCTTCGGCGTGAAAATCTATGTCGAGATGCTCGTCCTGTTGCTGTTCATGTTCATCGGTCCGTTCAATCCATGAACGTTGGAAGGTCATATAAAACCTCAGTTGCGGTTATTCTAGGCGAATCCGCGGGTCCACGATTGCCAGCAGAATATCGGATAGCAGCGTTCCAATGACTGTCAATGCGCTCAAGAGAAATAGAAAACTGCCAGCCAGATACATATCTTGGGAGGTCAATGAGCGCAAGAGCATGGGCCCAGTAGTCTGTAGGCTCAACACCATGGCCACGAGTGTTGTGCCGGAGACGAGACTGGCCAATGACCAGCCCACGGTGCTGAAAAAAGGATTGAGCGCAACGCGTACCGGGTATTTCCAGATCAGATCGCTTTCTTTGACGCCTTTGGCACGGGCTGTCTCAACGTAAGGTTTGTTGAGTTCGTCGAGCAGGTTGGCGCGGGTGATGCGGATATTGCCTGCGGTTCCGTTGACCGCGACGATGAGCATGGGCACCCAAATGTGCTTGAGCATGTCGACGATTTTGGCCCAACTCCATGGTGCCAGTATGTATTCATCGGAAAAGAGGCCGCCGACATTCCAACCGAAGTAGGATTGTACGATGAATAGGATGATGAGGGCCAGTAGAAATCCAGGCGTTCCCAAGCCGATGAAACTAAAGGTGGTCATGAGATAGTCGAGCCAAGAATATTGATGGGTGGCGGAATAGACGCCTATGGGTATGGCGATGAACCATCCAACCAAAAGCGCGCCCAATGAGAGGGCCATAGTCAAGCCTAGGCGCTCATAGATCAGTTCGCTGACCGGTTTTTGCCATTCGAATGATTGGCCCCAGTCCCCACGGGCCAGCACGCCCCAAATCCATTTGAAGTATTGGACATAGGGCGGCTGGCCCAGCCCGTAGCGTTGGCGTAAGGATTCCAGTTCGGCTTCATCTACTTCATCCCCCTCCTGCCGCAATTGGGCTGCATAGGAGGTAAGAAAATCACCCGGCGGCAACTGTATGATGGCGAACGAAAGTATTGAGATCGCTACCAGCGTTGGAATCATCAACAGCACACGCCTTAGTATGAACATGAACATCTGTTAGCCCCAGTGGTCAGTGACCAGTAGCTAGTGCCCTAGTGATCAGCAAGGGCCACTAGCTACTGGCCATTGGTGTTATGTACTTTGCGTTTCTGGATCTTCCCAGAAATATGTTTCGGTGTGGAGTAGGTGCTCGTCACCTGTGGTGTCATCCAACGGGAAACCGGGCAGGTAGTTGCGGACACCGTTTTTGACGATGATCGGGGCTGGCCGTTCGCCCAAGTAGCCGACCATGGGCAGCTCTTCGGCCCAGATATCGAGAATCTGATAGAACATCTCTGTCTGTTTGGCCGGGTCCGGCTCTACTGCGATCTGGTCCCAGATGGCCCAGATATCCCACACCCAATGTCCTTCAGGTGGTTCCTCACTAGCGGCAAGGGTGCCGCCACTTCTGCGCCAGTGGGCCCAGGCGGCTGCCCAAGGGCGGTCTGGCTGCTCACAGGTCCAGATTGTCGCGTTGACTAGAGGCACGACTGTACGGTCGCCACCCCACCAAGCTGCTTCGATTTCATTTGCGCCGTGATGCTCTTCATAGAGGGAGCGTTCGTAGCCCTTGTAGGTAGCCTTGACGCCAACCGCGGCGTAGTATTTGATGACTTCCTGTACGGTATCCTCGCTAGATGTGCCGGGTTGGGCTGTGCCCTCTATGACGAAGCTTAGGGTTTCGCCGCTGCCGTCGTTCCAGAGGCGGAATCCATCGTTATCCATTTCTGCGTAACCAGCCTCATCTAGCAACTGGTTGGCCATGTCTGGGTCGTACTGAATATAGGCATTGGCCTGCTTTGGATAGGCCTGGGCCGAGCTTTCTAAGGGGCTGTACTGCCGGGGCGTCATGAGTCCATCCCAGACCAGTTCGTTGATGGCTTCCCTGTCCACGGCGACTGAAAGAGCAATGCGTACGTCGCGTATATTGAAGAATTCCCGTAGCCGCTCATTCTTGGTAGTCAGGTTTAGCTGAATGGCCGAGTGGCCGGAGGCGGAGCCGAGGAATACTTTGTAGTTACCGGCATCTTCGTTCTCTTTGTAGAGGGTGAAATTGCCGATGTTGACGTGGCGGGCTTGGAAGTCGATTTCGCCGTTGATGATACGCAGGTCAAAAACGTCGTTGGTTTCAAAGAGACGATGTGTGACGTCATCAATATAGGGTAGCTGATTGCCATCGGCATCGACTGCGAAGAAGTAGGGGTTGCGCTCCATGAGGAAGAGTTCGGTGGAGAGCTCGTTCTTGGAGATCCAGGGGCCAATGCTGGGCAGGTCAGGGTTCAGATACCACCAGCGGCGGTCGATGTAGAACTCTTCCCAGCTATTGAAGCCGGCTTCTTCCACTTTGGCTTGGAGGCCATCGGTGTCGTCAGTCATCTCCATATGGAACTGTTCTAGGTAATGTCCAGGCAGGTAGAGGTTGGTGGTTTGGCGGCCTAGCCTGAAGACGAACAGTGGGTTGGGGTGGGCAAAGGTCAGTTTGATGGTGGCATCGTCAATGATCGTAACCTCCATGGGCGTGCGGTCGGACCCTGTAACCCAGGTGCCACCGATGCTTGGGGAGATTGTAGTATTGGTCTCGTCGTTCTCCCACCACCAGCGCATCGCTTCCGTGGTAAAGGGGGTGCCATCTGACCATTTCATGCCTGCCCGCAGGTGGAAAGTCCATTCGGAGGCATCGTCGTTGACTTCCCAGGATTCAGCCATGCGGGGCTGCATGTTGAGGTTCTGGTCATACCAGGCCAGGCCTCGGTCTTGCATTTTGGTAGGCCCCCAGCGGTCGGAGACGCCTTTGAAGCCACGGCGGAAGGTGCCGCCGTAGTTGCCGGTCATTTCAGCCACGGGCATGACCATTGGGTTGACGGGTAGGCGTTCGTCTACAGGCGGCAGATCACCACTGGCGACTAGTTCTGCCAGCATGGGTGCTTCGTTGTATTGGGAGGGCGGTGTTGCCGGGGCTGCGGCAGATTCAGGGGCGGCCTCCATAGATGGGGATTCTGCAGCTGGTGCTTCTGCGGCTGGTTCGCCGCTGGCACCACAGGCTACTGCCACCGCGCCGGCGGCTGTGACCGCAGAGACACGCATGAATTCGCGGCGTGAGATGGGTGTTGGGACGATTCTTCGCATGTATATCCTCCTTGGATAATGAAGAAAACAGGTAAATTGCGCGCCATTGGGGGCGCGACACCCTAAACAGTTTGGGGTTCCGGTACGAGCCAGGGTGGATGAGGGAGTTGTTGCTCGCTCAAATGGCTGGCATACAGGAAACGGTAGACATCACTGATATAAAATTGGGCGAATCGTTTGGTAGGAAGCGATTCTAGGAAGCGGTCGTGGAGCATTTCCGCCATCTGTTCATTCATACCGGATGTTACCTCAAAGTCGAAGTAGATGGCAAGATCACGCTCTGGGTCTTCTATGATTCGCTTGACACCGAAGGATTCGGGGTATTTATGGGCCGGCGAATCCCGTTCCATCAAAAACGTGCCCATGGCCGCGGAGTTGATGTATGGTTTGTGGGCATAGAGGAAATTTACAGTCTCTTGGGCATTTTCGATAGTTTCGCCGGGAAATCCGAAAAAGAAGAACGTATGATTCCAGATGCCGGCTTGAGAGCTTTCTTGTAGGATACGGCTCATGTGGGGAAGCTGTGTCCCTTTGATCATATGGTCGATGATGGCCTCGGACGCGCTCTCCAGGCCGAAGAGAATCATGCGACAGCCGCCGGCATACATAGAGGAAAGTAGCTGATGGGAGATGACTTTTTCAAAGCGTACACAGCCGCCCCAGTGCAGCTTCTCGGGCCGTCCTACCATGATTTTTGAGAGGTCCCGCAGGTTGCGAGGCGTAACGGCTTCATCGGAGAAAAAGATGTGACGGACGTTGTATTTTTGATACAGGGCAAGCATCTGGTCGGCGAGCTGTTGGGCGCGTAGCTGGCTAAATGATTCAGGCTCGCCGTAGCCTACGTTGCAGAAGGCGCATTTACCGAAGTAGCAGCCCCGGGCAGTGAGCAGGGGCAGGGCCAGCTCGGGTGCTAGGTAGCGGTCTAGGGGCAGCCCGTCGAAATCGGGTAGAGGTAGGTCGGTGATCTTATCGGGCTCTTTGCGTTGGTTGACGCGAATACAGCTGCCATCCCTGTGGATGAGGTTGGGGATGTGGTCGAGTTTTTGCTGATTGGCTACCGCGATTGCGAGCTGCAAAAGAGGCTGTTCGCCATCAAAGACGACTGCGCTGTCAATGAGATTGAAGAGGGCGGGGACGTCGGGTAGCTGGGCACGTAGCATGCTGATATGGGGCCCTCCGACGGTTATGTGGCAGTCTAGCCCGGCCTGTTTGATGAGGTAGGCGGCGGTGAGGCCAGGCAGCATTTGGGCCATTGAGGGGATAGATATGCCGACGATGTGAGGCTGCATGTGGATGATATCGGGCAGCAGGATGCGCCGGTAGATATCCAAAAACATGTTGTGCTGCTCGTCTTGGACGCCGTGGAGCAGAAAGCGGCTGTTGTCTGATGGGCCGGCGGCTTCGTATCCTTGCAGGTGCAGGTTGGCCGGGTGATAGGGTAGGGAGGCGATTTCGAGACATTCGAGGACGGTGTGTATGTGCTTGAGGCCGATGGGGCCATCATAGAAGGCTTGGCTGCGGATGCCCGCTTTGGCCCGTTCTACGCGTTTGGCTAGGCGGGGGCCTTGCTGCAGTGCCCATTCAGTTTGGGGGTGGACATTTCTATTGAGAGTCCGCTTACGCCTCTGCAACCGAGCGAGTGTTTGGTTGATATAGCGACGGCTGAGGATCTCGTCAAAGACTTCGACATTGAGGTCCCGCTGGATGACATGCACGCGGTTCTGCCGCAGATAGGCGGTGAGGGTAGGCAGGGCCAGATGGGGCATGGTGGGCGTCCAGTTGGGCGGAAAGAGCAGCATGACTTTGGGCTGAACCCCAGGAGAATGAGACGTGTCTTCCAATTCAATAATGTGTGGCGCGGTGTTGGTGTATGCTCTGTTTCGCATGTTTAGTCCCAAACAGCAGTTTCGTAACCCACCTGTCTCCATCGTATGAAAAACGAACTACGAAAAACTGGTTTTACACAACTCCTGTGAGTTCTAGCTCTCCGGCATAGTGGCAGCGTACAAAATGGCCCTGTTCGATCTCCCGCAGCTCGGGTGTCTCTTGGGTGCAACGGTCGTTGTCGTTGTAGAGGCAGCGGGGGTGGAAGTAGCAGCCGCTGGGCGGGTTGGCTGGGTCGGCTACATCTCCTTCAAGTACGATGGGGTCGGCCCTATCTCTGGGATCAGGCTTGGGCACCGAGGAGAGCAGAGCTTCGGTATAGGGATGCATAGGATTGCGGTAGAGTGCTTCGGTGCGGGCACTTTCCACGAGCATGCCGACGTACATAACCGCGACCCTATCGCTGATATGTTCGACGACGCTGAGATCGTGGGCGATGAAGAGGTAGGTCAGATCGAATTCCTGCTGTAGATCTTGGAGGAGATTTAGGATCTGGGCCTGCACGGATACATCTAGGGCGGAGACAGGCTCATCTAGGACGATCAGTTGGGGGTTGAGGGCTAGGGCCCGTGCTACACCGACTCGCTGCCGCTGGCCGCCGCTAAAGGCGTGGGGGTAGCGGTTGAGGTACTCTGGCCGTAGGCCCACGACCCGCAGCAGTTCGGCCACCCGGTCTTCCAACTCCTGTCCTTTGGCGATCTCGTTGACTAGGAGGGGTTCGCCGATGTTTTGGAGCAGGTTCATGCGCGGATTCAAGGACGAATAAGGGTCCTGGAAAACCATCTGCATGTTGCGCCGCAGACGTTTTAACTGCTGTTTGTCAATGGTTGCGATGTTGACCTGCCCGAGTTCTTGGTCGTCAAACCAGATATCGCCTGAGGTAGGTGGAAAGGCATGCATGATGAGCCGACCGGTGGTGGTCTTGCCACAACCGCTTTCCCCCACTAGCCCAAGGGTCTCGCCGGGACGTACATAAAAGCTAACACCATCTACAGCCTTGACGTGGCCAACTGTGCGCGAGAAAAAGCCCTTTTGTATAGAAAACCATTTCCTCAAATCGGATACTTCGAGAAGTGCAGATCGTTGAGAACTGCTCCCTATTTGTTGCTTTGCCGTAGTAGCCGTACTATTGTTTTGGGACAAAATACTACCTCCTGCCGAGAGAGAACCCCTAGTAGAGTGGCAATAGCCTGACTATTGCTTCACTGTATTTGACTGTTCAGATGTAATGAATCGCAAAAGAGAACACAATCAGCCCAAACTGGACTAACAAAAGCCTTGCGGCTGTGATGAGCAGACGACCGCTCTGCACCGAGCGACGCAGATATCCTTCAAGCCAAAAAATCCAAACGATCCAGACAATCCCCATCGCGTAGATGAACCATCTGTCAAGGGCCCGTAGTTGCCAAGGGTTTATGCGTAGGAACAAAAGGTCTTCGACCAGATTCGTGCGCAACAGGAAGATGATCCAAAAACTTAAAGCACTATTGAGTAGCCACAGCCCATAATAGGCGATATGCTGTCCGACCTGTTTCCAAATATCGGCAGCAGATTCAACTTCAGGGGATAATTTGTCCATCACTTGTTGTTAATGCGTATGAAATATCTATGAGAAGTAAAATAGATTGTACTGGAAATGCCGAAGTATGTCAATTTAAGATCAGGAGTAAAGGATTGATTTGAATTTTGTGAATTTTTCCTCTGGATTACGCCGGTGCTGCAGGGCCAGGTAATCCAAACAATGCTTTATGTTGTCCGCACCACACTTTGCGAGGAGGCCAACAAAATTCTGAATTCTTCTGGCGTTCAGTTTGACAACCTTCGCGTCCTTTGAGTATACTTGCCTCAGACCCCCAGATATTCAACGCTAGGAATTTTGGTGATAATGACAGAATTTCTGGCACCAAAACGAATCCATTGCTGAATCCTCGTGTCCCCTATGGCGCGCCAGTGTACTTGGACAGATGACGCATTTGCAGTTCAACTTTGCAACAGGAACCAACGGCGGCAACTGTATTCGTCCCTATTCGGATTTAGATACATGGATCACTACTCTATGACCGTATAAGTCATTCATCACAAGGAGAGCCTCAATGCAGCAAACGCAACCGATATGGAAACAGTTTACTTCGCGCACCGATGCAGAAACCCGCGGGCGGCGGGCAAATCAGGTCCGTACCTTGTTCATCCTGCTGGCTGCAGTGCTGGCGATAAGTCTATTGGTCGCCTGTGGCGCAGCCGACACCAGCGGTGATGCGGCTATGCCTGCTGCTGAAGCCGCTTCGCCCGATTCCGACGATCAAGAGGCCATGGCAGAGGCCGATGATGGCGTTAGCATGAACCAGGCCCCGGCGTTTCAGGAGATGGTACGGGCCGGCACATTGCCGCCTTTGGCAGAACGGCTGCCTGTCAATCCGCTGGTGGTCGAACCAGTGGAGAATATCGGTAGATACGGCGGTGTCTGGCGGGCTGGCCTGCGGGGCGGCGGCGACCGTGCTTGGATCTACCGTACAGTCGGCTACGATCAGTTGGTCAATTGGACCCCGGACTGGACCGGTGTGCGCCCCAATGTAGCTGAATCTTGGGAAGTTAGTGATGACTCCACAGAATACACCTTCAAGCTGCGGGAAGGCATGAGGTGGTCCGATGGCGAACCCTTTACTACTGACGACATCATGTTCTGGTATGAAGATGTCATCCTGAACGAGGAGCTGACGCCGACTGTCCCCAACTGGCTACGTTCCGGTGACGTGCCCGTTGTAGTCGAGAAGATCGATGACTTCACCGTTAAATTCATCTTCGCTGAACCCAATGGCGTTTTCCTGTTGCGCCTTGCCGCGCCTGGTGGCCCACCCGTTGTCAGCTATCCTCGCCACTTCATGGAACAGTTCCACATCAAGTACAATGAGGAAGTCACCGCGGAAGCTGAGGAGAATGGATTTGAAGACTGGGTAGCCTACTTCCAATCTGTCAATGATGGCGGCTGCTGTGGGTATTATACCAACTCCGATCTTCCCGTCCTGTGGGCTTGGGAACTAGAGACTGCCTACGGTGAAAACACCACAACAGTCAGAGCAGTCCGCAACCCCTATTATTGGAAGGTTGATACAGAGGGCAACCAACTGCCCTACATTGACGAAGTCGTCTTCAATGTGGGCAACGATGTGGAAATTCTCGTACTGCAGACCATCAACGGCGAAATCGACTACCAGGACCGTCACATCGCCACAAACCAGAACAAGGCCGTCTTCTTTGACAACCAAGAGACCGGCGGCTACCGCCTGACGAACCGGCTCTCCTCGAATAGCAACGCCATGGAGATCTCGTTCAATCTCAACCATCCCGATGCCGTCAAGAACGAAATCTTCAACAACAAAGACTTCCGCATCGGACTCTCCTACGCCATCAATCGCCAGGAGATCATTGATCTCATCTTTATTGGCCAGGGCGAACCGTGGCAGGCGGCCCCCATGCCAGAATCGCCCTACTACAATGAGCGGCTGGCCAAGCAATATACAGAGTACGATCTTGACAAGGCCAATCAGCATCTCGACAAGGCAGGCTATACAGAACGGGACGCCGAGGGCTTCCGCTTGGGGCCGGATGGCAACCGCATCAGCTTTACAATTGATGTCATAACCGTTGCCCAGGACCAGATCGACATGCTGGAGCTGATCTCCGGCTACTGGCAGGAAGTTGGGATTGAGATGACGCCGAATGTTCTGGACCGTTCCCTCGGCCAACAGCGTCTGGAGGTCTTGGAACATGACGCCAACACTTGGGGGGCCCCAGGTGGTATCGGCTTCGGTACACTTCTGGATCCCCGCAATTGGATCCCTGTACACGGCCATTCCCGCTATGGATATGCTTGGTACCTCTATTGGATCAATCCAGAGAATCCTATCGCGCAGGAGCCGCCAGAGGTGGTACTTAAGCAGTTTGATCTGTATCAGGAGGTGAACGCCACAGCAGATCCTGTCAAGCAGCGCGAATTGATGATAGAGATTCTGGAGATCGCTGCTGATGAGTTCTACAACATCGGCATCACCAAGCCACCAACAGCCTACGGCATTGCCAACCAGAAGATGCGTAACATCATGGACAACATGCCGGCTGCGTGGCAGTACCCGACCCCAGGTCCGGCCGATACCTTCCAGTGGTACTATGACGAATAAGGAACTGTAGTAGCCAATGACCAGTGCCTGAGGCACTGGTCATTGGCCACAGCATCACAGGCTATTCAAATGCTTCAGTATATGTTCCGCCGTCTCCTGTACATGATCCCGACCTTAATCGTCATTTCGATCATTGCATTTGTCATTATTCAGTTGCCACCCGGCGACTACCTGACGGTCTACGTAGCAGAATTGGCAGCCCAAGGTGAAGATGTCAACGAGGCCACCCTAGCGCAGTTACAGGAACGTTATGGCCTGGGCCTCCCTTGGTACCAACAGTACTTTCGCTGGATGCGTAACATTATCCTCAAGGGTGATTTCGGACAGTCGTTCACATGGGGGCGTCCGGTGAATCAACTGATTTGGGACCGGATCGGCTTTACCATGCTGATCACCTTTGCCACGACCTTATTTATCTGGGCTGTAGCTCTTCCCATCGGCATCTACTCGGCAACGCATCAGTATTCTGTTGGCGACTATGTGGCTACATTTTTCGGTTTTCTTGGTCTAGCCATACCGAATTTTCTCTTGGCTTTGGTATTCATGTATCTGGCAGTACGATTATTCGGCCAAAGTGTGGGTGGTTTGTTCTCGCCTGCCTATCAGGATGCGCCGTGGACTCTTGCCAAATTCTGGGATCTTCTTTCCCATCTTTGGATTCCGATCATTATTCTCGGCACGGCCGGCACAGCCGGGTTGGTGCGTATTATGCGTGCCAATCTGTTGGACGAGATCAATAAACCGTACGTGATCACCGCACGGGCGAAGGGTGTGCCTGAACGCAGATTGATCTGGCGCTATCCGGTACGAGTTGCCATGAATCCGTTCATCAGCACCATTGGCTGGACACTCCCGACCTTGGTTTCCGGCTCGATTATTGTAGCGGTTGTGCTGAACTTGCCGACGACTGGCCCGCTTTTGCTTCAATCCCTGATGCAGCAGGATATGTTCTTGGCCGGCAGTTTTATTCTGCTCGTCAGTTGCTTGACAGTCATCGGCACGCTGATTTCCGATATTCTTCTCGCTTGGCTGGATCCGCGCATTCGATATGAATAGGTGTTTACGATGACCGTTGAGGCAGGAACGCCTACCACACCGCAGGTCGGCCAGGTAGCTCAAGGCGAAGATCAGATACAGATCTGGGTCGCTGGGCAATGGCAGTTGATGTGGTGGCGTTTCCGCAAACACAAATTGGCGATGTTTTCGGCACTGGTTACGATTTTGATCTATCTGGTCGCTATTTTTGCCGAATTCTTAGCACCATTTCCCGCGGCCTTGTATGAAGCCGACTATACCTATGCACCGCCGCAGCGCTTACACTTCTTCCAGGAGACAGACGAGGGGTTGCAGTTCAGTCCGTATGTCAACGGCTACAAAGTAGAGATCGACCCAGTTGCTCTGCGCCGTACATTCGTTGTTGATGAGGAAGTGATCATCCCGGTCCGCTTTTTCCCCAAAGGCACTCCATACAAGATTGTGGGTCTCTTTGAAAGTGATGTCCATTTGCTCGGCCCGGCTAATGTTGGTGATCCGATGTTCCTCTTTGGTGCGGATAGGCTAGGGCGTGATCTGTTCAGCCGCATCATTTACGGCACCCGTATTTCCATGACCATCGGCCTAGTCGGTGTGATTCTCAGTCTTGTTCTCGGCATTCTCCTCGGTGGGATCTCCGGCCTGTATGGAGGCGCGATCGATAATATCATCCAGCGCATTATTGAATTTTTGCGCTCGATCCCGAGTATCCCTCTATGGCTGGGTTTGGCAGCTGCTCTGCCGCCGGACTGGTCGCCGGTACGCATCTATTTTGCCATTACCGTGATCATCTCCATCATCGGCTGGACCGGTCTGGCCCGTGTTGTACGTGGGAAATTCCTCTCGCTGCGGGAAGAGGATTTCGTGATGGCGGCCAAATTGGACGGTGCTGGCCAGATGAGTATTATTTTGCGCTATATGCTGCCCTCCTTTCTAAGCCACATCATCGCCTCCATCACTCTAGCGATTCCTGGCATGATTCTGGCAGAAACGTCCCTGAGCTTCCTCGGCCTTGGGCTGCGTCCCCCGGTCGTCAGTTGGGGCGTGCTGCTGAAAGAGGCGCAGAATGTACGCGCGGTGGACACCGCTCCTTGGCTTCTGCTGGCTGCTCTGCCTGTTGTCATCTCTGTTTTGGTCCTCAACTTCTTGGGGGATGGCCTACGGGATGCAGCGGATCCGTACTCCAGATAAACTGCAGTGGAGAGTCGTTCCGTACTGTACACTCCACCCGCCACTGGTTTTTGTTTATGATCGATTCAAACATACTCCTTGAACTTAAAGATCTCAAGACACATTTTTTTCTGGAAGAAGGGACAGTTCGAGCTGTAGATGGCGTTGATTTTCAGGTAATGCGCGGCCAGACCGTTGGTATTGTTGGGGAAAGTGGCTGCGGGAAAAGTGTGACAGCCTTCTCAATTCTGCAACTGGTCCTGCCACCGGGGCGAATCGTTGAAGGGCAGATTTTGCTCCATCAACTCGAAGGAGGAATGGGGGATTCTCGGGTTGTTGATATTGCTGGTCTCAACCCGTCCAGCGAACAGTTACGAGAAATCCGGGGCCGGGATATCGCCATGATTTTCCAAGAACCGATGACCTCCCTGAGCATGATGCACACCATAGGCGAGCAGATCATTGAAGCGATTTTGCTGCATATGGATACGACAAAAGAGGAGGCCAGGGCGCGGAGCATTGAGATGTTGCGGCTGGTAGGCATTCCCCAACCGGAACAGCGAGTGGACGATTATCCATTTCAACTCAGCGGCGGGATGCGCCAACGGGCAATGATCGCCATGGCACTCTCGTGTAACCCCAAAATACTTATCGCGGACGAGCCAACCACCGCCTTGGATGTGACAACCCAGGCACAGATTTTGGAGCTAATGAAACATCTGCAAGACGAGTTCGGCATGGCGATAGTGATCATCACCCACGATTTGGGTGTGGTTGCCGAGGTCTGTGACGATGTCGTTGTGATGTATCTTGGCGAAGTGGTTGAGCGGGCCGATGTGGATTCAATATTTCACGATCCCAAACACCCTTATACCCAGGCCTTACTGCGCTCAATTCCCCGGCTGGGCCACAGCCAAGAGGGAGGCCTGAACCCGATTGAGGGCTCTGTACCTGATCCCTATCATCGCCCGGCTGGCTGCCCATTTCATCCCCGTTGTGATCAGTTCATGCCGGACAAATGCAATGTTATCCCTCCTCGGCTTCATGAACTCGCTGATGGGCGCGCTGTGCGTTGCCTGCTTTACTATGAAGAGGACAGCCTGTGACACAGAATACCAGTACAGATGGCCCTCAGCCGTTGCTTGAGGTGAAAAACCTGAAAATGTACTTCCCCATCCGTCGGGGTTTTTTCCAACGGACTGTCGGTTATGTTCGAGCTGTGGACCAGGTAAACTTTACGATCTATCCCGGTGAAACCGTGGCACTCGTGGGTGAAAGTGGCTGCGGCAAGACCACCACTGGCCGTTGTATTGTGCGGGCCTATACCCCCACAGATGGCGAAGTGCTATACTGGAACAAGTCTGGCCAGGTCGTTGATCTGGTGCATCTGCCAGAGAGAGAACTGAAACCCTATCGGCGAGAACTGCGGATGATCTTCCAGGATCCCCATTCATCCCTCAACCCTAGAATGACAGTGCTGGATATTATTGGTGATCCTCTGCGTGTGCATAAGATTGCTGAGGGCCAAGAACTGGAGGACCGGGTGGCCGGTCTGTTGCGTAAGGTTGGTCTGCGCCCGGAGTATATGCGGCGCTATCCACACGCATTTAGCGGCGGCCAGCGGCAGCGCATCGGCATTGCCCGCGCGTTGGCCCTTGACCCACAACTCGTCATCGCGGACGAGGCTGTATCCGCGCTGGACGTCTCAGTGCAGGCCCAAATTCTCAACCTCCTGCAGGATTTACAAACAGAGCTGGATCTTACCTATATTTTCGTCGCGCATGACCTGAGTGTCGTTGAATATATCGCTGACCGGGTAGCAGTGATGTATGTAGGGAAAGTGGTGGAAACAGGTGCAACCGATGAACTGTACACCAATCCCAAACACCCGTACACGGAGGCATTGCTCTCTGCAGTACCCCGCCCGGACCCTCGTGAACGCTCCCAGCGCATCGTGTTAGAAGGGGATGTGCCGGATCCATCCAACCCACCTAGTGGTTGTTATTTCCATCCCCGTTGTCTCTATGCGACCGATCTCTGCGCCCAAGAGACACCGGACCTACGTAGCATCCGCGCGGGCCATATGGCGGCTTGCCACTATGCTGAAGAGTTGGAACTGCGTGGCATCAACGATCTCTAAAGGGCGCGCACTATACAAGAGCTAATGAAGCAAGAAGATCATTCGCTGGCTAGACTGACCATACACTATCTGCTGGGCTATGCACTTTGGGCAGCCCTGTTTATAGCCGGCATGTGGTATGTCGTCCAAATGACCGCTTTATTCTCTCAGATTGGTCTGGCCTTGTCTTTCAATCGCTGGCTTCTGGGGGCCATTAGCAAGTATGGCATCCTCTTATTGGGCCTTGTCTGGCTGATCTATGCACTGTATTTGGAACATTACTTACGCACAGGCGTGCAGCAGCAGTGTCTCTGGCCCCGAGCAGCCCGGGCGATAGTCTTCAGTGCCAGTATGGCGGCATTCATCGTCATCGGGCAGCAGGTTTTGCTGCGGCTATAACTGCAGTAACTCACCATTGGTATTCGCTATGCCACCCAACATTCTCTTTCTAATGAGCGACGAACACCGCGCGGACATTAGCGGTTACGAGGGCGATCCGGTGGTACGTACGCCTGTCCTAGACGAGCTGGCTGGCACGGGCGTTGTCTTTCGCAATGCGTATACGCCCGCGCCGATCTGTATCCCAGGCCGTCAGGCCCTGATGTCCGGTCAGTTTCCTCGCACTTGCGGCTGTGAAGTTTTCTCCCAGGATCTGTTGCCGGGCTACATGACCTTTGCCCGCCGCTTCAGCCAGTATGCGTATCATACTGTCGCGGCCGGCAAATTGCACCATACCGGGCCAGACCAGATGCAGGGCTGGTGCCAACGCATTGGCTCGGGGATGCAGGTTGCACCCCACTTTATTGAAGAGCGGGACGATGCCTCTTTTGCGCGGCATGTGAGAGGGTTAGCCAGTGTTAAGTGGAGTGACACAAAGGAGGTGCTGCGGGCAGGCGTCGGTCATTCGCCCCATATCATTCAGGATGAGTATACGCTTGTGGGCGCGCGCGACTTCATTCAACAGTATTTCACCGACCCCTACTATGACCGCCAGCAGCCGGGCCGTCCGCTATTATTGAAAGTGAGCCTGAACCAGCCCCACTATCCATACTTCACGAGCGCAGAAAAGTTCACATACTATCTGCACCGGGTGGAACCGTTCCGTGACGAACCGGTTTTTGATCACCCGTTCCTGCGTCAACGTCAAGTGCGGCCGGGGGTGGATGCCTCGTGTAGGGAGATACGCCGGGCCGTGGCCGCCTACTACGGAATGATTGAGACGATAGATGAGATGTACGGCCAGCTACTCGCCGCGCTGGAACACGTGGGCCAGAATCTTGACGACTGGATTGTCCTCTACACCAGCGACCATGGGGAGATGTTGGGCGAGCATGGCATCTGGGAAAAGCAGAAGTTCTTTGAGGCCAGCGTGCGTGTGCCGCTGATCATCCGTTGGCCCAAATGCTTTGGCGGTGGGCGGACCGTGCAGGAGAATGTCAACCTGTGCGACCTGTTTGCTACTCTCTGTGAATTATGCGATATTCCGGCTCCGGAAGGTCTGGACAGTCGCAGTCTTGTGCCTCTCCTCCATGGCAAAGGGGAGGGCTGGCGCAATGAAAGCGTCAGTCAGTTCGGTGCTCGCAATCTGATGATCAAATGGGATGCACTCAAATACCAGTACTACGGCGAGGAGATTCCGGAAGTCCTGTTCGATCTGGAGAGGGATCCCGCCGAACGGAAGAACTTCATCGCTGATCTCCAGTATGCTGATCTCTTGGCAAGATTCCGCCAGCGACGGTTTGAATTGGGCTTTGGCCCCGGCACACTATAGGATAGGTTCCTAGTCATCTTGTTCGGCCCTGTATTGATATACACAGCATAGCGCAGCCTAGTACGCAAAGGAATGTAAATGTCTATCGGTACAACATCCAGCCGAATGGCGTATTGATGGCAGCGATGAACGGATTCTCATGTCTTCTCCCAATATTCTCTTCCTGATGACCGACCAGATGCAAGGTCGGGTGTTGAAGCCGGACCACCCGTGTCACACGCCAAATCTGGAGCGGCTGGCGGCCAGAGGGGTGCGCTTTGGTCGGGCGTACACGCCGAACGCAGTCTGCTCGCCGGCCCGGGCCAGTTTAATGACTGGTCTTTTACCTCATAATCATGGCGTGCTCTATGTAACGCATACGGTTGATAAGGACCAGGCAGTGCTGCGTACTGAACATCCCCACTGGGCAGTTCAGCTAGTGGCAGCAGGCTATGACACCGGCTATTTTGGCAAATGGCATGTGGAGCGTTCAAATGAACTCTCCCGCTTTGGCTGGCAGGAACAGGGCGCGCTGTTTGCTCGCACGGACTGGAGTACTGTCAATTTTTCATTGGAGCACTACCTAGACAGCCCGTCTGGCTATCACCCGAACAGTTTTTACGGCGTCTGTGATCTGCCTGCGGGCGAACGGAGCATGGGCAAGACGACCGATGCCGCTCTGTCGTTTCTGGATACAGCTCTGGCCCAGGATTCTCCTTGGTGCTGTTTTGTCAGTTTCATCGAACCCCATGACCCGTTCTATTGCCACGAAGATGCTTTCTTGCAGTACGATGTGGACGCGATTCCTCTGCAGCCAAATGTGGATAATGATCTGCAGGGCCAGCCGAATCTGTACCGCCGGGCAGCGCAGGTCTGGAGTGACTGGACAGAGCGGGAACACCGGGAAGCTGCGGCCTGCTACTACGCGTCCATCACAGAAATTGATGAACAGTTCGGGCGGCTGTTGGAGCGGGTGGAGGCTGCAGGTCAGATAGAAAACACGGTCGTGGTGATGACATCGGATCATGGCGAATTTCTCGGCGCGCATGGGTTATACTGCAAAAATATCGGTGCATTTGAAGAGGCCTATAACATTCCGCTGGTGATAGCTGGGCCGGGTGTGGCACAAGCGGCAATGACCGACGCCAGGGTCGGTTTGCAGGATGTGGGACAGACCTTGCTGGAACTGGTGGGCGCGCAGCCGCTGCCCGATATTGATGGCAGCTCGTTTGTGTCTGTACTGGCGAACCCGCAAGAGACGGCCACGTACCAGCAGGGATTTGCAGAATACTACGGCGGGCGTTATATTGTCACCCAACGGCTGGTGTGGGACGGTGATTGGAAGTTCGTTCACAACGGATTCGATTTTGATGAACTCTATAACCTGTCCGCAGATCCCTACGAAATGAACAACCTAGCTCAGGATCCGGCTTACGCCCAGCAGTTACAGACGATGACCCGCCAGATGTGGCAGATGGTCGTGGAATCGGGCGATCACAGCCTCTACAACACCCAGTATCCAAGCATGCGGATCGCAGCGATAGGACCTACAGAGGGGATATGAACCAGCAACTGACGGTTGAACAGATGCAGTTTTTTCGGGATAACGGTTATTTGATCCTTCGGGATGTGTTAGAGCCAGCCTTGATGGCCCAGACCCGGGACGCTTGGTGGGATGCCGCCCCAGCGGACCTGAAACGGGATGACCCAGAGTCGTGGGTGGGCGCGTTCGCGGACACACGCTTTACTTGGAAGTATCGGGAGCGTAGCAGCGAGCCTTGGATGATCGAACTCCTACACGGCAACGCCACACTCCAAGCTGTGGCCCGTCAACTGCTCGGCCCGGATTTGCAGACCCCACAGCGCATACGGGGTATCTATTGTGTCTTCCCAGAGAAGGATGTGCCAGAGCGTCCGGCCCATTTTCACGTGGATCAGCATGCCTTTCATCTAGGTGTTGTCGGCTATGTAGACGATGTGCCGCCCGATGGCGGCGGCTTCATTGTTTGGCCCGGCAGCCATACACTTTTCTATCATTGTTTCAAGACAGCCTACACGTTCAATTTGCTGGCAGAATTGCACGGAGATGAGTACTGGAAGACCGAAGCGTGGCAGGCCGTGTCCCAGATCGAACCGGTTCATACATATGGGTCCGCTGGGGATGTGGTCTTGTGGCATCATCGCATCGGCCACAGTGCCGGCCACAACCGCTCCAGCCAGGTACGCCAGGCGGTGTTGTACGATTTTAAGCGCGCGGATATTGAGGCTGTCCAAGATGCGCCGACACCGGATGATATGTGGCGGGATTGGCCCGGAATTCGTGCGGTGTGACCCCAGTTCTGCGGTTGGTGTTAGGAGCGGGCTATCCTATGCTTGAGCAATGCCTGTGCTTTCGTGGCCGCAATCGCCCGATGGCTGATCTGATTTTTCACAAGCGGTGTCAGCTCCGCTAGGGTTCGCCCAAAATCAGGAATGAAAAAGATCGGGTCGTAGCCAAACCCGTGTGACCCTCTTGGCACATCGCTGATCAGTCCTTCTAATGTCCCCGTGCAAGTTTCTATTGAGCCATTGGCCTGAGGCAGATACAGGGCAATGGCGATCACACACTGGAATCTGGCTGTCCACGGACGGGGATGTGGCAGCAGATTGGCCAGTAACTTTTCATAGTGCTCCTGGTCCGTTGCACCGGGCCTGGCATAGCGGGCAGAATACACCCCCGGCGCACCTTGTAGTGCATCCACTTCTAGGCCGCTGTCATCGGCCCATGTCCACAGTCCACTCAGGTTGGCGAAGTATTGTGCCTTCAAAACTGCATTGCCGGCAAACGTGTCCGCGCTCTCCGTTACATCTTCCCGGATACCGACCTCGTCCAGAGATGTAAGCGTTAGCGGCAGATCCTTGAGCAGCTCGCGATATTCTCGTACCTTGCCCTGATTGTGTGTGGCAATCAAGAGTTGTGTTCGCATGATCGTGTCATCCTTTCACATCAGTGACATGGAGCGTACACTACAGGAACTCTCCATTGGGCCTTTGGTTTTGCCTTTTCCCCTGTATAAGACTATCATACGCATGCAGGTAGGAATTATCCATGTATTGCAAAACAGAAGAGAATAGCCGTGTCTTATCATCCGTTGCGTATCTTCAGCGGTTCTGCCCATCCAGAGTTAGCACTGGAGATCGCCCAGACACTCGGTGTGGAACTGGGGCGGTCCATGACTCGACGTCTCCCTGACAGCGAGACGCATGTGATGATCGATGAGGTGGTGCGGGACCAGGATATCTTCTTGGTACAGCCGTGCTGCCAGCCGGTGAATGATCATGTGATGGAACTGCTTCTGTATTTGGACGCTTTCCGCCGGGCCAGTGTACACAGCGTTAGTGTAGTTTTGCCCTATTTTCCCTACGCCCGCCAGGACCGCATGGCCCATGGACGAGAGGCAGTGAGTGCCCGGGTGGTAGCCAACATGTTAGAGATGATGGGTGCTGACCGTGTGATTTTCGTGGACATTCACGCTAGGGCCATTCAGGGCTTTTTCAATATCCCCGTGGATCCGCTTTCTGCTCTGCCGATTTTGGCCGACTATTTTCGTCAGGAAGAGTGGCGCAACGCGGCTATTGTCAGCCCGGATGTAGGCCGGGCCAGTATGGCGGGGCGTTATGCACAGCTACTCAATCTGCAGTTGGTTGTTATGCACAAACGCCGCACCAGTTTTCGCGTCACAGAAGCCACCCATGTCGTCGGTGAGATCGCTGGGCGTCGCCCCATTATTATTGATGACATTATGGCTGGTGGCAGCGTCCTTAAGCAGATCGACGCCTTATATGAGGCCGGCGCGCAGGGCACTGCTGCTTTTGCCATCACCCACCCTGTACTTCTGCCTTCCGCATTGGAACATCTCCAAGCGGATGACCGCATTGACAAACTGGTAGTCTCCAACACAATTCCCGTCCCCCCGGAAAAACAGTCTACTAAAGTGGTCGTCTTGTCCATTGCACCGATGCTGGCCGACATCATCAACCGCATCCATCAAGGACGTAGCATCTCAAAGAAGCTCATCCTAATGTAAAAGGAGGACTGGGCATCCATGTTTCGACGAAACGAACGACCGCAGCCGGACGCAATTGAGGTTATTATCGGCCCTAGAGCCACATACAATGGCGTTCTACGCAGTGATACCAGTATTCGCATTGATGGTGTGATGGAGTCCGGTCTGCTAGAAACGCCGGCCAATGTAATTTTGACCGAATCATCCCAGGTACACTGCGAGATTCACGCCCACAATGTAAGCATACGGGGCCGCTTCAATGGTATCATTCGTGTTGATCGCGCGGAACTCTTGGCTGGCTGCCAAGTCAGTGGAACTCTGTATGTAAACAGTTTTCTGCTGGATGAAGGTGCTACCCTTGACGGTGAACTACACATACGTGGGGATATTGTAGAGGAGCCGCTGGCTCTGCCCAGTACTCCTGAGCCGATACCGGTCTTGCCAAGTCACTCTCGACACGAGGAACAAATCTAACGTCAAAATGGGCTGGTTATTGATCAGTGTTGGTGCGCTGCTGGGCTATCTTCTCGGTTCTGTGCCGGTAGGGGTGTTGGCTACGGCTATGTACGGCGTGGACATTCGCAAGGTCGGCAGTGGACGTACAGGGGGGACGAACGCGTGGCGCGCTGCTGGGCTAAAGGCGGCGGTCCCCACCGTTTTGGGCGATGCACTCAAAGGAGCTGCCGGCGTCTTGCTCATCCGTTCCTTAGCTGGCGTGTACTTTCCGCAAGTGGATGAGATATCTGTTGCGATTGCAGCATCTTTAGCCGGCGCAACTGCCGTGTTGGGCCACAATTGGTCAGTCTTTCTGGGCTTCAAGGGGGGGGCCGGCGGGATCACGACAGCAGCGACGGTCGTGGCACTTTCACCGCTGATCGGCGGTATCGTCTGTCTGGTAGGCGTTCTTCTGATCGGGTGGAGCCGCATGGCCTCTATCGCTACCTACAGTGTCAGTGCGACAACGTTGGCTTGTGCCATTATTTTCGCTATCAGCGGCCAGACTCCCTGGCCCTATATCCTCTTTGGCCTCATCGCCTATCTAGCCGTTACCCTATCCCTCAGCCGCAACCGCCAGGCACTCAAAGATGGCCAGGAGCGGGTTATTACCCTTTGGTAAGATCGAATAAGGCGTGTCCAACTGACGTGAAAAGCCGGCCGGCTTTTTTACGGTACATGGGCGCGTCACTTGAGGCGTGATTTTGACACTGTACAAATGTTCTGTATACTTAGGCCTGTCTGTATGTACAGACAATCTATTCCCCCATTTCTACGGAAAGGAAACAATCCCATGCAGGTCGTAAGCAGCTATGCAAACGGTATGTTCTGTTGGGTAGACCTTACCACTACTGATCCGGTCGCTGCCAAGGTATTTTATGCTAAGCTTTTCGGCTGGGAGTACGAGGAGCGCCCCACGGACCTGGGCATCCCCTACACAATCTGTCAGATCGATGGCTATAGAGTGGCTGGCCTGGTCCTCATGCCAGAGAACATGCAGGACCAGAACATCCCGCCGTGCTGGACATCATATATCAAACATGATGATGTGGATGCAGTGGCAGAGAAGGTGACCGAAGCTGGCGGGACGGTGACGATGCCGCCGATGGATGTGATGACAGAGGGTCGCATGTTCAAGGCTCAGGACCCAGCAGGCGCGGTCTTCTGTGTCTGGCAGCCAAAAAATAACACTGGGGCGCATCTAGTCAACATTCCTAATACCTTAGTGTGGAATGAACTCCAGACCCGTGACGCCCCTGGCGCGCTCAGATTTTATCATTCGGTCTTTGGCTGGGATCACGACGCAGACCCTAGCGGTTATCATCTCTTCAAAGTAAATGAGCATGTCCATGCGGGAATGCTCCTGATAGACGATTCTTGGGGAGATGTACCGCCCCATTGGACCCCTTACTTTATGGTAGCAGATATCGAGGCCACTGTGGCTACTGTCCAGGAATTGGGCGGCACGATTCTGGTTCCGGTGACCGCAATCGAAGAGATGGGTCGTTTCTCAGTCATTCAGGACCCCCAGGGTGGTGTCTTCGTAGCCTTGCAGTTTCACGATTCAGCCGAGCCGCCCCGCAAGCAGACGATGTAACACATACGGATGACATTGTACATTGGCGTGCCATAGGATAGCATGCTCCTGCGTCACTGCCGCACAAGCGGCAGGAAGATCTGCATGCTATTCTATTCCAATGGCTTGGACTACCCGGAGCAAGAATTAGGTAGAGGAGTTATGTTGGACGAGACGAGCGTGCTGCTGGAGATGGTCGTTGCCGAGACGCTGGCAGCGGAGAGCTTGCCTAGCCTTACAGTCGTTCTTGTACAGGGACAAGAAACGCTCTGGCAACATTCAAGCGGCTATGCAGATATCGAGGCGGAAGTGCTGGCGACCGACCGCACAATCTATCGGGTCGGGTCGATCACAAAGCTGTTCACAGCCTTGGCGGTGATGCAACTGCGAGACCGTGGGAAATTGACATTGGACAGCCCGGCCTCCGCGGTGCTCCCACAGTTGGCACGTTTCGGAGCACCGGCTATCACGTTTCGCCATCTACTTTCCCACACATCCGGCTTGCCGACAATGCCACCTCTGCCGGCGTTGTTGGAAACAATGGCCCGGTTTCCGCCCTCTGTGGAAGAGCTGGCGAGTATTGAATTTCCTGAAGTAGAGGATCTGCGTATGGAGGAAATCGAACTGCTCCATCGGCCGGGCGCGCAGATCACCTATTCAAATGTGGGCATGGCCCTACTTGGGGATGCCATATGCAGACTCAGTGGTCTACCCTATACAGAATACATAGCCGAGAATATTTTGCGTCCTCTCGGCATGACTTGCGCTGGGTATCGGGCGAGCAGAGACGTGAATACAGGTTGTTTGGCGGGCCAGGGGAGCCCTGCCTCGGCCACAGGCTACCTACCTATCGGCGGTCCGCCCACACCCATACCGCTGCAAGCCGAAGAGATTCGAGCCTTTCTGCCCGCGGGTGGGCTGCGGGCATCGGCCGCGGATATGGCTCGATTTTTGGCCTTTCTGAGTGCAGATTTTGCATTTGGCAGCACCCATTGCCATCAGGCAAACCAGCCCAAGAATCAAACAGAGCTGCTGTCGAGATCGACACTGGCCGAAATGTACATGCCTGTCTTGGAAACGGAAAAATCCCGCTACACAGACTATCCTGGCCCGAGTGGTATCGGATTGGGCTGGCATCTGGCCTCGCTTGGCGGTCTGCGGGTCGTTGAGCACGGAGGGGCTGACCTGTCCACCGCCGCCTTTCTGGCCTATCTGCCGGAACGTGCGCTTGGTATTTTCGTTGCCAGCAACTCCGGGGCCAATCCTATGGCTGTGGCCTTGCTGGCCTATGAAATTCTGGAAATGTTCTGACACTACTGCTATGCACCACCCATGAGGAGAAGTAGATCATGAATCCAGCCTCCCCCCATTTCACGACTATCGATCTGGCTGCGGTGTTCAACGCGCAGCGGATAGGGCTGCCCAGCCCTCTACAAACACCTGCGTTCATGCGGGAGAAGACGGGCCTCGCTGTCTTCAACGGGATCCCTTTCACCCTTGGGGACGCTGAGGGCGCGAATGCCATTTTGCTGGATGATGAGCCGGTGACTGTTGATTTGGGGAGCGTGCAGGCTACATACGTTCTCTTTCTGCACGCGGTAGCTGACCGGCCTACGAATTATCAGGATGGCTTTGCTGATTTTGCTCTGGATGGGAATGAAATGGGGGATCAGGTGTCTGATTACGTTCTTGAATATGATGACGACACCATCTATGAGACATTAATTCTGCGCCGCTTTGCCATCCAGCAGAGCCGCATCGGTTGGGGGGCCAGCCCCTTTGAGGCGATAGCAGCAGAGAAAGCGGCGGTCTTTAACACAGTTTCCGAAGATGCGTTGCTGGGGAATATGCCCCGTGGCCCCTACGGACGTGGCGAGACCCGCACCCATTCCGGGCGCGAGGGGATGGCGGAGAAGCTGTGGCTGTACGCGCTGGCAAACCCCCATGCGGACAGGCCGATCCGTCGGCTGCTTCTGAAGCCGTGTAACGAGCAGTCGGTCATTTACGCTATCAGCTTGACGTCTCTGCACGAACACCCTTTGCGCCCTAGTGTACGTCGCAAATTGCGTCTAACCCTGCCCGATGGCGCGCAACCCAATGCCATCGACCAGTACGAACACCTGGCCATCGATCTGGGCCAGGTCATCTCCGCGCGGGCAGCACTGGAGTACGACCGGACGCACTGGTTGGGTGTGCAGCCGAACATCCAGCCGACCGTCTCGCAGCGGGATGTGATCGTCGAATACGAGGCGCATCCGCAGGCCCAACTGTACGTGGCTGTTGAGAACCAAACGGACCCAATAGTCTACGATCTGGCAGCCCTTGAAAACGGCGAATCCGCGCCTGCCTTGCCCCTCAGCGGGGCAAGCCAAGGGACATCCATGGCCGTGGTACAGCCGGCCCAGCGTCTTGTACAGGTGCGCGTGCTGCAAAAGGGAACGAACAACTTGGTGCCGGTGCGTATTCATTTCCACGGCGCGCATGGCGAATATCTGCCGCCTCGGGGCCGACACCGCAAAGTCAATCCCTTCTGGTTTGAGGACAACTACGGAGAATTTGTCAATGGCCGCAACCAATATAGCTACATTGACGGCCATTGTGAGATAGATCTGCCTCTAGGCGATGTGTATGTGGAGATCACAAAAGGCTACGAGACCGCGCCGGTCCGTACACAGGTGACCATCGGCCCGCATACCGATGAGCTGGTTTTCGAGTTGGAGCGGGTTCTGCCTTGGCGAGAAAAGGGCTGGGTGACCGCGGATACGCATGTTCACTTTCTCAGCCCCTCCACTGCTCTGCTGGAAGGGCAGGCCGAGGATGTACACGTGGTCAATCTGCTGGCGAGCCAATGGGGCGAGATGTATAGTAATGTCAGTGATTTCGATGGAAAGACGACGTTCGGCGCGCGGGAGTTCGGCGGCGATGGCGAATTTCTGCTGCGAGTCGGCACAGAAAACCGCATGCAGGTCCTCGGCCACATCTCCTTGCTTGGCTATAGCGGACATATGATCCATCCTCTCTGTACCGGTGGCCCATCGGAGTCGGCCTTGGGCGATCCCCAGGAGGTGGTAATGGCTGAATGGGCACAACGCTGCATTGAGCAAGGTGGTCTGGTGGTGATGCCCCATGCGCCCAATCCCCAACTGGAACGAGCTGCGGATATTGTCCTCGGCGTCGTTCACGCCATCGAAATGATGACATTTAATCCCTACGACGCGCAGATCAACCCCTATGGGCTGGCCGACTGGTATCGCTATCTGCACCTGGGCTATCAGGTGCCGGTGGTGGGCGGCTCGGATAAGATGGCGGCTTCTTCCTTATTGGGGGGCATTCGCACCTATGCTCATCTAGGGGAACGGGAATTTACCTATGAAAATTGGATGGCCGCGGTGCGGGCGGGCAACACCTTTGTTACAGTCGGCCCTTTGGCGGAGTTGCGCGTTGAAGGTGTTATGCCTGGTGGACAGGTGCATCTGCCGGCTGGGGGCGGTACTGTTGATATTGAGTGGCGGGTAGAATCCGTGAGCCTACCGATTCAGTTAGTGGAAGTCGTGCAGGATGGGCTGGTCGTCGATCAGGTAGAGGTACACGACATGCAGGCGGCCGGCGGCCGGCAAGTGTCTATCACCAGTTCGTCGTGGATTGCCCTACGGGTGCGGGGTAGCCAGGTAGATTGTGCATCCCCTCGTACAGGCAATGAGGGCGCGACGCAAGATGATGAGTACGGGGAGATCGCGGCCCACACCAGCGCGGTGCAGGTACTGCTGGCGGGTAGCCCTCTCTTCAGCCCGCAGGACGCGTTCACGGTCCTAGAACAGATAGAAGGGGCGATGGCCTACGTGGACACTATCGCCCCGCGCCCACAGGCGCAACGTTTCAAAGAGATGCGGGCTGTGTTGGAAACAGCCCACAACCGGCTCCATCAACGTATGCACGCGCGTGGCATCTTTCACAAGCATACTCCGCTTCATGAGCATCAGGATGATGAAACTGGAGATGTGATGTGAACACCTGTGGAGAACAGAACACCAGTTCGACCCACTGCAATTTCACTGACACAGCGGCTCAAAGTGATAGCCCTGCTGGTTTAGCTCGGTAAGAATCTCGGCTAAGGCATCAATCGTTGCTTGGCTGCTGCCGCCGCCATCGTGCATGAGTACAATTGAGTTGTGGCGAATGTTCTGCAGGGCTCTCTGGACGATGGTAGCCGCGTCCCGTTTCTCCCAGTCACGGGTGTCCACATCCCAGTAGATGATGCGATATCCCAGGCTGTTGAGGTGAGCCAACACATGGGGAGCTCGAATCCCATAGGGAGGACGAAAGCAATCTCCCTGTCCTTGTGCGCCGATGGCGTTGCGGGTGGCGTCCAGATCCGCTTCCACAATCTCTAAGGGCACTTTGTGGATGAGCAGATGGCTGTAGCTATGGTTGGCGACAGAATGTCCTTCATCTAGCATACGTTTGATCAGATTGGGGTACTGATCTGCCAAGGAGCCGAGAACAAAAAAAGTGGCTTTGGCGTCGTACTCCGCTAACAGATCGAGAATCGTAGGTGTTTTAATCTGGTGTGGTCCGTCGTCAAATGTTAAGTAGACGGTCCTGTTTTCCATCAGGATCTCTTGGGGGTTGTCGGGCCAGGCTATGCGTGGCCTGTAGGGCCAGGGGTGGGACAATAGGGCTGTCTCGCCTTCTGCGGCATGCTGCAACCATAGGGGCACAATACCGAGGGATGACAGCAAGTTGCCGAAGTTCACACGCGTAGGCGGCAGAGGTACAGGCAGTAGAACTCGTTGCCAGAGAATATCTTCTGCTTGGAAGGTGCTGGCCACAGGGCGCAATCGTACTGCCCTATGGTCTGCCATGTGGCGCGCAGCAAGGCTTTGTGTTGGCCTAGGGGCCGCAACAGTTTCTAGGCCGGTTGCACCTAGACGAAACGCAATATCGTGGACGAACTCCTCACAGCAGGGGTGCTGGGCCTGTTCTGCTGTTTTGAGGTTGATTTGCAGGTTTCCATGCTGGACCGTAGCGGATTGCGGTGTCAGGCCAGTGTCAAAGACTAGCCCAGTAGCTGGCGTGTAGGTTCCGTTCTCCCACCCGAATAGCAACAGCATATCGTAGGTGGATGTTGAGAGTGTCCCGTCCGTATCGACCACGCGCCGTTCCAGAAAGAGCAACATATCTGCATAGCCATCATCGTTCATATCGCCTTGTGCTGTCAACGGGAGTAGGTCGACCTGCAGCCACCACTGGGATGCATCGATCAGAGGCACGCGCACGGAGCCGTTGTGCAGAGATATGGTGCGTTCCTCTGTCAACCAGTAGGGGAGGGTAGCGTTGGCAAAGCGGGTGAAGGCTAGGGTGTTCCTAGTCTTTGCCCAATTCCTTGCCTGCCATTGGGGGCGCGCCGGAATTGTGTCCGGGATGTCGTAAAGTGGATGTTTCGCCCACGCGCGACTTGGCATAAATAAGGCGACGAGGCAGAGAACGACAAGGGGATATTGCGGCCAAGTGATCCATGAACCTAGACGAAGAATAAGGTGACCGGCCAATTGGTGTTTCTTCGTTGCCAACGTAGTGATGATTGCGGCCTGCTCCTGGGGCGTTCTGGAAGATGATGGGGAAGTTCTCTGTAGTTACCGAAGCATAGCATTAGCTCCATGAGGCGTCAACTTGTCGGTCAAGCGGTGGTATACTATCAAAGCGAGATGACAGGCAGAACAAGGCAGGATCGAGAGCTACATTTTACGGGTTGTGAATCGTATTCGTATAAAAGACGTGAAGAACAGAAAGAGAGATGTATGGACACAGTTCGCTGGGGAATCGTCGGTTGTGGGGATGTTTGTGAGGTCAAGAGTGGTCCTGGCCTGTATAAGGCGGAGAATTCTGCGCTGGTGGCAGTGATGCGGCGCAATGGTGATCTGGCCGCGGAGTACGCCCGGCGGCATGGGGTGGCCCGCTGGTATGACGATGGCGATGCGCTGATCAACGATCCGGCTGTGGATGCGGTGTACGTTGCCACACCGCCCAACTCCCACATGGAATATACTTGCAAAGCGGCTAAGGCGGGCAAACCTGTCTATGTGGAGAAACCCATGGCCCGCACCTTTGATGAATGCCAGGAGATGCTGCGAGTCTGCAAATCCGCTGGCGTACCCCTGTGGGTGGCCTACTATCGGCGGCGGTTGCCTAAGTTTTTGAAAGTGCAGGAACTGCTCGAAAAAAGGGTCATTGGCGACGTGCGCTCGGTCTCGATCAAATTTTACCAGCAGGCGAGGTTTTCCCAGACCGATGCGGGGAATCTCAACTGGCGGGTGGTACCGGCGGTCGCCGGGGCCGGCCTATTTTTGGATTTAGGGTCCCATATGCTGGATATTCTCGACTATTTACTCGGTCCCATCCGCCGTGTGGAAGGGTTCGCTGCCAATCAGGGTGCCTACTACAGTGCGGAGGATATCGTCAGCGGCAGCTTTGAGTTCGAGTCCGGTGTGCTAGGAACGGGCACATGGCTGTTCACCAGCTTTGATAGGGCAGATTGGACGGAGATCGAAGGCACAAAGGGCCGCATTGGCTATGTCTGTTTTGATGCCAGCCCGCTGCTGCTGACGACTAGTGCCGGCACCCAAGAGATCCAAGTCATGCAGCCGGCCCACGTACAGCAGCCCCTCATTCAGAGCATTGTGGATGAGTTCAATGGGCATGGGAGCTGCCCTAGCACAGGCATCAGCGCGGCGCGCACCTCTTGGGTGATGGACCAGCTCTTGGCGGAGTATCGGCAAGGGGCAGCAGTTACAGGCCACTGACCACAAGTTACTGTCGTGAAAGACGAAGAAACATGAAACTTTCCAGTCAAGATTTCGGCAAAACGAAAACTGGGCAGCTCGTCACGCAGTTTACTCTCGCCAACCGACTCAGCATGCGGGTGGATATTCTGAACTACGGCGGGATCATTCGCGCCCTGTGGGTAGCGGACCGTAGCGGACAGCTAGCGGATGTGGTGCTAGGGTTTGATTCTCTGGACGAGTACCTAGCGGGTCATCCCTACTTCGGCGCGCTGGTGGGTCGTTTTGCCAACCGTTTGGCCGGCGCGAGCTTTGAATTGGATGGCGTGCGCTACCAGCTCGCCCACAACGATGGGGCGAACCATCTGCATGGTGGCGAAGGCGGCTTTGACAAAGTTGTCTGGAAGGCCCAGCCCTTCCAGAACGAACAAAAGGTGGGCGTCCTTCTGCACCATCGCAGCCCTGATGGCGAAGATCTCTACCCGGGCACCCTTGACGTGGAGGTAATGTACAGCCTCAATGACACCAACGAACTGTGGATCGACTACCGGGCTACGACCGACGCGCCGACCATCGTCAATCTGACCAATCACAGCTATTTTAATTTGGCTGGGCAGGGGACGGTTCTCGACCATGTGGCGACGATCTATGCGGATGCGTTCACAGCGGTAGATAGTTCATTAATCCCTACGGGCGTGCTGCAGGATGTGACCGGCACGCCCTTGGACTTTCGCCGGCCCACAGCTATCGGCGCACGCATTGATGCAGATGATGAGCAGCTGCGGCTGGGGGCTGGCTACGACCATAATTTCGTCCTGCATGCAGACAAGGGAGCCAATGCCTCGGGAAAATTGGCGGGTCATAGGGGGCGCGTCCTGCGCCTTGCAGCCCGAGTTTCCGAACCGACCAGTGGGCGGATACTAGAGGTGCTGACGAGCCAACCGGGGATGCAGTTCTACACAGGCAATATGATGCTGCCGGCTATGACCGGCAAGGGCGGGCAAGTGTATCCTCATCGTGGCGGCTTCTGTCTTGAGACGCAACACTTCCCGGATTCGCCCAATCAGCCGAACTTTCCATCGGTGGTGCTGCGGCCCGGTCAGGCATATAACCAGACGACTGTCTTTCGGTTTTTGACCGGCTAAGAGCAGGATTCACAGGCAGAATCGGAACCGAATCGCAGTTTCTAGCTGTTCATCTTGCTTGTGTAGTGCAGTTCCTAGCTACGAAAGTATCATGACAGACAATCAGGAGAATCTTCATTCGTGCAACTGAATCTAGGCGGCAAGACAGCCATGATTACTGGCGGCAGTGCTGGCATCGGGTTGGCCTGCGCCAAGGCCTTCTACGCGGAAGGGGTCAGTGTTCTGATCGCGGCCAGAGACGAGGAACGGCTAGCCCAGGCCGTGACAGACATTCGCGCGAATCGGAGCGCACATCCCACCCCGGACGTGCTGGCGGAGAGTGCTGATATAAGTACAGCGGCAGGGGTTGAGCAGGTAGTGGCGCGTGCTTTATCCGTTTGGGGCTGTGTGGACATTCTGATCAACAATGCCGGTTCCGCGCCTAGGGGTGATTTCTATACACTTGACGATGACGCCTATCAAGGGGCTTGGAATTTGAAGCTGCTAGGCTATATGCGTATGGTGCGGGCAGTTGTGCCGCGCATGAAAGCCCGTCGAGATGGCCGTATTGTCAATATCGTTGGGGCCGCGGCCCACAGCCCTACACCGACATTTCTGGCTGGTAGTACAGCGAATGCAGCAATTCTTAATTTCACAAAAGGCATTTCCCAGGAGTTGGCTCCCTATCGGGTGCGGATCAACGCTATCTCCCCTGGGCCTGTGAACACTGAACGGGCCCGACAACTGGCTCGGCAGGAGGCTGAAGCCCAGGGCATCTCCGAGGAGATGGCCATTGCCAGACGCATCACCTCAATTCCTCTAGGACGCATGGCCGAAGCGGATGAAATCGCGGATATGGCCCTGTTTCTGGCCTCGGATCGGGCGGCCAGCATCACCGGCGCGGAGATTCTCATGGATGGTGGAGGGCTGGCACGTGTCTGAGTCAAACATATCTGCTGGCACACAGAGGCCTGAAACATCCCCTCAGGATGTCTACCGCTGGTACGTTCTTGTTCTGGCCGCCTTGACCCATACCCTCGTTGTGGGTATGCCGATGATGGCGTTACCGGTTTTGTTCGGCGAGATCGCTGCGGACTTGTCCCTCAATCTGCTGCAGATCGGGGTTGTGTGGGGCGCGTCCGCGTTGCTAGGAGTCGGGATGAGCTTGGTCGGTGGCGTCATCGGCGACCGCATCGGGGCCAAACGGATGCTGGTGGTCGCCTGTCTGTTGTCCGGAATTACCGGCGCGCTGCGGGCATTTGCCGGCGGCTATGGCAGCTTGGCGGCCACTGTTTTGGTGGCGGGTCTCTTCCCCATGGCTGTGCCGATGAATGTTCACAAGACCTGCGGCATCTGGTTTTCCGGGCCACGCTTGGGCTTGGCGAACGGTATCGTCTCCACAGGGATGGCTCTTGGATTCCTTCTCGGTTCGCTGGTCAGTGCAACAGTTCTAGCACCGCTGTTGGGGGGCTGGCGCAATGTGCTGCTGTTTTACGGGGTAGTGGCGGTGGTCGTCAGTGTTCTGTGGCTGTTCACAAAAGCAGAGCCGAGTGTCATCAAAAGAGAGCCTGTCATAGATAGGCCTGCCCGGCCTTCCCTACGAGCGGGGCTGCTGCATGTCAGCCGTCTGCGAAATGTCTGGCTGTTGGGGTTGGCGATGTTTGGAATCGGCGGCGCGATTCAGGGATCTCTCGGCTATTTGCCGCTGTATTTGCGCGGACAAGGCTGGGAGCCAGGGGCAGCGGACAGTGCATTGGCGAGCTTCCATTTCGCCAGTCTACTTTTTACGATTCCACTGGCCCTGCTTTCAGATAGGCTGGGCGCGCGCCGTCCGCTGCTGTTGGTAGCAGCCCTGATGCTCGCCATCGGCTTCGGGCTGTTGTCTATCGCCCAAGGGGTGTTTATCTGGTTGTCCATCATGTTTGCCGGCATTGTGCGGGATGGCTATATGGCGACGATGATGACGCTGATTATCGAATTGCGAGGCGTGGGCCCGGCCTTTGCCGGCACGGCCACTGGCCTGATTATGGGCCTTTCTCGCATCGGTTCTGTGGTGGCCCCTCCTATGGGCAATAGACTGGCAGACATCGGGCCGAGCGTGCCGTTTCTCTTCTGGTCGGCCCTGGCTCTAGTTGGTTGGGCCTCGCTGACAGCCGTGCGAGAAGAGAGCAGAGCTGCGTAGAGAGCAACTGCAGTAACGTTCCACTGCACTTCGTTGTCTTTGGTGTAGGTGTAGGTCTGTGCTATACTCTTCTCTGGTTTATGACGAGGGACAGTTTGTCTGTTCCCTCGTTCTTTCTGTTCACAGTCTGATGCTGTGGACCTTTGTCCATTGAGACACTGCTCAAGGAGAGGAGCGAAAAGGCGAAATGAACAACTACGAATTGGTATACATCCTTCAACCGGAGTTGGAGGATGAGGGCATCAAAGCTGTGGATGATCGGGTCAGTCAGGCAATCGCTGGCGAACAGGGCACGATCACAGGTACTGAACTTTGGGGCAAGCGCCGCCTGGCCTATCCTATCAAAAAACATTTTGAAGGATACTATATTCTGCACAATGTATCAATGCCTCCGGGCGCGGTGCGGAACGTTGAACGACAATTGCGGCTATCTGAAGACGTGTTACGTTTTCTCGTTGTCCGCGTTGAGGGGTAACGGAATCGTTTTTCGTACACTGCAATTATTGGTTAGGAGAAACTGCAGTTTTCACAGGAGCATCGAATGTCTGAAGAAACGCAAATGTCTGAAACAGCCACAGAAGAGCAGGTAGTTGACGAGGAGCCAAAGGAAGAAGAGGTTGCTGCGGTAGAGCAAGCTGGCCAGGTTGTGGCTACACTGTCTGAAGACCATAGCCCGGCAGACGAGGGTCCTACGGTCAGACGCGTGGAAGGTCCGGCCAATTTCAACCGCTCCAAACAGGGCGGTCAGCGGCGGAATCCTCGACACGTCGGGAATGATGTGCGCTTGGGAGACATCAACTACAAAAATGTGCAGGTACTCAGTCGATTTGTCGACAATTATGGGCGCATTCACAATCGCCGCAAGACTCGTGTCAGCGCGAAGATGCAGCGCAAAGTTACTAGGGCCATCAAGCGGGCCAGACATCTGGCCCTGATGCCTTATACAGGCGAGCACATGCGTATCACAAGCAGACGCACCTCGTAGAGCAATGGCGAAGAAGCGTAGACGACAAAGGCTGGAGGACGAACCGCAGGTCGTAAATCGGCGCGAGACCCGCATGCGCGCTCGGGATCGGAAACGCAACTATCGGCTTACCATGGTTGTTGGCGGAGCAGTTGGGTTGGCCCTTCTGCTAGTGGTCATTGGCGCGGTCAGGGAGCTGTTCATCAAACCCAACACCGTTTTGGTACAGGTTGCAGGTGAGACGATCATCACCCGGGATTTCTGGAAGCGCGCTCGGCTGCGGCAAAGCGAATTGGAGAATCAGCGATTCCAGTTGCTGGCGATTGCCCAGCAACTGGGCGATTCCAACCTATTCACCTCCCAGATCGCTTCGCTTGATGCAACCTTGGCCAGCCCTTTATCTCTGGGGACGCAGGTCCTCAATACCATGATTGAGGATACTGTCTTGCGGCTTAAGGCATCAGAATTGGGCGTTGCAGTGACTGATGAAGAGGTGGAGGAAGCCTTGCGGGCAGAGGTCGCGCGGGGGCAGGGCGCGTTGACAGAGCAGCAAGCAACGGCCGAGGCTGCCAGCGAAGCGACGACCAGTTCTGCCTCCTTTACGCCGGTGCCTGAAGATGCCTCGAATGGTGAACCGACAGCAAGCGCGGCCACAGAGACCCCTGCAGAACCAGCACCGGTCTTGACTGATGCGCTGTATCAGGAAGGCCTACGTACATTGGAGGACAACCTACGTTCCAGGGCCGGGATGATCTTGGCTGAATATCGTGAGGTGATCCGTATAAATCTGATACGGACGAAAATGGAAGCCAAGATCGGCCAGGAGCAGGTCTCTACAACCGAAGAACAGGTACGAGTTCGGCACATTCTCATTTCCGTGGATGCAGAGGCGGAGCCGTCTGAGGGTGCGGAAGAACCTGCTGAAGAAACGACTTCTGCGATGGCTGCAGCAGATCCCTCTGAAGCGGAGATGCCGGATGCCAACAGCGACGGACGCGTTGATGATGCCGAGGCTTTGGCCTTTATGCAGGTGTTGCGGCAGCGTGTTTTGGATGGAGAGGATTTCGGCGAGCTGGCAATGCAGTATAGCGATGACCCGGGCAGCGGTTCCCTCGGCGGTGAGCTAGGTTGGGCCGGCCGTGGGCGTTATGTAGCGGAGTTTGATGAAGCCGCATTCACATTGCCTATTGGCGAGATCAGCGAGCCGGTCAAAACGACCTTTGGCTACCACCTCATTGAGGTGGTGGAACGGGACGACGAACGGCCAAAGGATGAAAACAGCTTGCCGCAGGAGTATGCCCAGGCCTTCCAGACTTGGCTGCAAGAGCAGGTGTTAGCCTTGGAGATCGACCGTCCCGCCAATCTATCCTCGTGGTTGCCCCAAGATTTAGGGCAGCCGGCCGGCGGCTAACAGCCGAAACTAGGTGTTCATCTTGCTATTGCCGAGTATCCAGGGCCAAGCAAGAAGCCGCTACCCAGACGCGGCAGTCATCACGGCAACGACCATCTCCAGCAGCGCGCTCGTCTCGTCTAACATAACTCCTCTTGTGCGGAAGTGAAGCAGGTGAGGCTATCCTATGGAGACATCGAAAACCTGTAAGTGGACAGGCGAGGTCAATTGTAAGCTGGGTGGTGCAAAGGTGATGGTTGGGAGCGATGTCCTCTCTCCTCACTTCTTCTGCAGCGGTCACGTATTTTGTTGACAAGCGCGCCGGCCTGGGGCCACGCCAGCATTTCTAGGGAGCGCGGGCGAGGTAGATCGATGTGGATGTCGTCCTGCACTCTTCCGGGCTGTCCTCCCAAAATTAGCACCCGGTCAGCGAGAAAGATGGCCTCCTGAATGCTATGGGTGATGATAAGCACGGTCTGGTTCTGACAAATACGCAGAAGTTCTTGGTTGAGACGTTCCCGGGTGAGCGCGTCTAGCGCACCGAAAGGCTCATCCATCAACAACAAAGAGGGTTCTTGCAGAAGGGTACGGGCAAGGGTCAGGCGCTGTGCCATCCCTCCAGAGAGTTGCGCTGGGTAGGCGTCGGCGAATTCTGCCAGCCCTACCAGCGTCAACGCTGCATGCGCTCGCTGTCTAGCATTTTCAAGACGGTTAGCACCGGTTTTGCGGGGTAGTGCTATTTGCGTCTTCTGTAATTCCAGAGGCAGCAAAACATTTTCAAGGGCTGTGCGCCATGGCATTAAATTCGTGTTCTGAAAGACGAACCCGATCTGTGGATGGGGGGCCTGCAGAGGTTGGCCTTTGAACAGAACTTGCCCTGTTTCCGGCCTCAACAGCCCGCCGAGAATGCGTAGGAGCGTTGATTTACCACTGCCGCTGGTGCCGACCACACAGACAAACTCGACTGCCTGTACATCAAAAGAGATCGAAGCCAAGGCCGGCGTGGCTCGGTTCCTGTCCCGGTAGGTGTGACTGATACTCTGCACTTGAAGAAGAGGATCTGTCAACGTCTTGCCTCAGAAAGGTTGCGCTTACGTTGACTGCGCGCCCGGGCGCAGTCCTCACTCCGCATAGACGCTACTGGATAAATTCGTTCGTATACATCTCTGCTGGGTCGACCAACCGCTCCACAAAGCCTATGCGTAGCAGGAGCTCGGCCACTGTTTGCCATTCTGCGTCTGTTGTCGCGCCGGGGGTGCCTTCTGGGCGCGGTTGCCAGAAGGGGAGCGAAGCGTCGAACACGGCCCGGTTGACAGCACTGTCCGCCTCCGGCACAAATTTCAGCGCGATCGTAAAGGATTCGTCCGGATTGGCAAGGGTATAGGCAATTGATTTCTGTAGCGACCGCACCATTGCCTCTACGAGTTTCGGTTCGTTACGCAGAGTCTGTTCGTTGGTGACGAGCCCATTGGCCGGAATGTGCAGATATCGGTCCAGGGGGATCTGTACTGTTTCAATGCCTGCGCTTGCTAACACAACTGGCCCATTGACAGCATAATCTGCGGCAGCATCCACTCGGCCCTCACTCACTGCAGATGCTTGGGTGAAACCAATGCTCTCCATTTGAATATCCGTTTCATTGAGACCGGCCACATCTAGCAACGCGCGTAGAGCAATATAGGTAGCCCCGAACGGCCCTGGTACGCCGATGGTGCGTCCTGCTAGGTCCGTGGGCCTGTGAATCCCGGCATCTGCTTTGGCAAAAATCGTAACTGGATAGCTTGTATACCAGTTCAGCACATATTTGACTGCTAGATCTTGGGCTCGACCAAGTACCAATTGGTCGCCGCTGGCGATGATAAACTGCAACTCATCGCTGGCGACCAGCTTCAGGTAGTCGTTTTCAAAGCCATATTCCATTGATAGGTCGATGTCCTCCTCTGCGAAAAAGCCTTTCTCAATCCCTACATAAAAGGGTGCAAACTGAACATTTGGAACAAAGCCTACACCTAGTGTAATGGGCCGCAGGCTTTGTGATTGGGGCTCTACCACTGGGGGCGGAGAGCAGGCAGCTATGAGCAGAAACAGGAGAGGTAGCGGTATAATCTTGTTCACGTTTATTCTTTTACTCCTCGTATTAGATAGCTCTCCAGCAAAGTGATGCTCCAGTACATGGCTTGGGCAAGCAGCACGATCATCAAGACAGCGACGAAAATCAATGAGGTATCGAGGATACCGCGGCCTAGATTGATGAGGAACCCCAGGCCTTCATCTGCGCCGACGAATTCGCCGACGATTGCGCCGACAACGGCCAAAATGGCACTTAGTTTCAGGCCGCCGAAGATGACTGGCAGAGAGCCGGGCAATTCCAGTTTGAGGAAGATCTGCCGACGACTGGCCCGTAGGGAACGCATCAGATCTCGTAGGTCCGGGTCTATGTTGCGGATGCCAACGACTGTGCTGAGGAGGGTGGGGAAAAAGACCATGATTGCTGTTACCAGTACTTTGCTCAATAGGCCACTGCCGAACCAGATGATCAAGAGTGGGGCGATAGCGACAACCGGAATCGTCTGGCTGGCGACGAGATAGGGCGATAGAATTCGGTCAAGGGTGAGGCTGCGTCCGAGCCAATAGCCTAGGGTAAAGGCTAGGGTCAGGCCGATAAGTAGCCCGGCAGCGATTGCCATTGTGGTGGCTTGGACATGCCACAGAAGCGAACCGTCCGCGGCCATGGAGAGGGCCTTCTGCAATACCTGCTGAGGCCGGGGTAGAATAAAGGCCGGATACTCCTGCCAACGGATGAGCCCTTCCCACAGGAGTAGTATCCCGCACAGCACAAAGGGGAAAGCGGCCAAGGCCGGATGTTCTGTGATCCAAGCACGGATGTGGCCGGCTGTCTGCTTATGGCGAGCGGCTTGCGCGTCGGAGAAGAGAATTGGACTTTCATTCATCATGGTATGCTTTGAAAAACAAATGACCCGAAGCAATTTAGTGCTTCGGGTCAAGGAACTGCGAACTTGGCACGCGGATGGTCGCCAAAAAGCCATCATCCCAGTGGAGAATCATCTCACGAACCACTGTAGACAGCCAAAAAGAACAAGACAGCATCAATTCTTGCGCTTTCACCTTCTCCCATCCGGACTATACCGTCGGCGTCGGATTTGCACCGAACTCCTGCCTTGCGGCTCACGGGCTTACCAGAACAGTTCTGGATTACCGTCGGTCGGGAATTGCGTTGACCCGCTCACCCTGCCCCGAAGGTGTATTATGTAGTTGTATCATTGATTATAACAGATCGTCCCTGCGATTGCAAGAAGGATTGCTGCTGTTAGCCCTCTTCACGTCGCAGATGGGGGAAAAGAATTACCTCCCGAATTGTGTCCCGATCTGTAAGCAGCATTGTCAAGCGGTCGATGCCCATACCGAATCCCCCAGTGGGGGGCATCCCGTAGGTGAGGGCCTCTACGTAATCGACATCTATTGGATGGGCCTCCTCATCGCCATGTTCTGCTCGATAGTTTTCATGCAGGAAACGTTGCAGTTGGTCGATGGGATCATTTAGCTCGGTGAAGGCGTTGCAGAGTTCCATGCCGGCGGCAAAGCCTTCAAACCGCTCCACTAGGTGCTCGTCATCCGCTGCCCCTTTCGCCAAGGGGCTGATATCCCGGGGATAATCTACCAGAAAGGTAGGTTGAATCAGGTTTGGCTCAACACATTTGGAGAGTAGATTGTCCACCAGATGGCCCCAATTGGCTTCTGCCGCGGCCTCGATCCCTTTGCTGTGCATCTGCGCCCGCAGCTTGTCCGCATTTGGGAACTGAACGTAGTCGATCCCTGAACTGTCATGGATCGCTTGGCGTAGGGGGATGCGGGGCCAGGGTGGGGAAAAATCGATCTCCTGCCCTTGCCAAGTGACAGTTGAACTGCCGGTCACCTGTTGGGCGGTGAAGGCGATCATCTCCTCCGCGCGCCGCATGACATCTTCATAGTCGGCGTATGCCTCGTAAAATTCCAATTGAGTAAACTCGGGATTGTGCTTGAAGCTGACGCCCTCATTGCGAAAGTCTCGCCCGATCTCGTAGACGGCGGGGAAGCCGCCGACGATCAGCCGTTTCAAGTACAATTCAAAGCTAATACGTAAGTACAGGTCTTGATGGAGCTGGTTGTGATGGGTGATGAAAGGTTGGGCAGCAGCTCCGCCGTAAAGCGGCTGTAGAATCGGGGTCTCGACTTCAAGAAATCCGGCCCTATCCAAATAGGTACGTAGCGCACGCACGACCGCTGCGCGGGCCTGGAAGAGAGAGCGGACCTCTTGGTTGGCTAACAGGTCCACATAGCGTCGCCGGTAGCGAACCTCCGGGTCCCGCACGCCGTGCCATTTGTCCGGCATGGGCTTGAGTGTTTTGGAGAGGAAGGTCATCTCTTCAACGGCTACGCTCAACTCCTGGGTACGAGTGAAGGTCAGTGCTCCTGTCGCGCTGACGAAATCTCCTAGATCGATGAGCCGCTTCCATACCTCATTGTACCAGCCTTCGGGCAGGTTATCCCGCTGCACCAGAAGCTGAATCTGACCAGTGCCGTCGTCTAGGTCAGCGAAGCTGACTTTTCCCATTACCCGGATGCGTTTGAGACGGCCAGCAACGCTGACTGTCATTGGGTCTTGGGTGCTATCATACAGGGCACGGGCTGCGGCAATTGAATGGGAGCGGTTGACCTGGGCCGGATATGGATCTATGCCCCGTTCTCGCAAGGCCGTCAGTTTTTGCAGGCGACTCTGTTCTTGGTCGCTTAAATTTTCAGGGTTGAACAGCTCTCGGGCATCATTCACCACGCCTGGCTCCTGACAGAATAGATCCGAGTGGAGAGCAATGTACTGCAGCTCGCCTGTTATTCAACGCGTATAATCTTGAACTCGATCTCACCGGCCGGTACATTGATGCTCACGATTTCCCCTACAGTGCGCCCGAGCAATGCTTTGCCGATGGGGCTTTCGTTGCTGATGCGCCCGTTACTTGGGTCTGTTTCGGTTGAGCCAACGATTGTGTAGCTCTCTTCATCGTAGCCATTTTCTTTGACAACGACTTTGCGTCCTAGGGCCACCTGATTGTCCGGCATCTGTGAGTTGTCGATGATCTGTGCATTGCGGATCTTGATTTTCAGTTCCTGAATGCGTCCTTCGACAAAGGCCTGGGCGTTTTTTGCTTCATCATAGCCGGCGTTCTCCCGCAGGTCACCTTCGGCTTTGGCTTCAGCGATCTGTTGGGCGATCTCCTGCCGGCGTACAGTGACTAGGTAGTCCAGTTCCTTTTGCAGAGATTCCAGACCGTTTTGGGTTAAATAGACAGGGTTTTCACTCATGGTTCTTTTACTCGTTGAACGTGCAGTGTAGGCTTACCATGATAGCTGCGGTAAAGTGACAGTAGGCGACACTGCAAAAGATAGCGCAATTCAGTTGGGTTAGGAAAGTAAACGCCGACCCGAAGCAGCAGGCCGGCCTTCCCCTACGAATAGTATAGCCAATTCTTCAGAGAATGTAAAATACCAGAGATCGAACACGATAACGACTGAAACACCTCTCATTGCAGACAGACGCATGAATTTTGATGCCTTTGCCCGTTTCTACGAGGGCGACTACCGTAATTATACTGCCGACATTCCCCTCGTCCTCAAGATGGCCCGGGCAGCCGGCCGCGCTGTGCCTGCCCCCCAAGGGGAGCAGAAGCCAACAGTATTGGAGCTTGGCTGTGGGAGCGGCCGGGTGCTACGCCCCTTGGCCGCCGCCGGCTGCGAGGTGACGGGTGTGGATAGAAGTGCTGGGTTGCTGGCAATTGCCCGTCAGAAAACTGCGGCGTTCACCTCGCAGATCACTCTGGTACAGGCGGATATGAGGACGGTCCGGCTTGCGAAAATGGACTTTGATTTCGTTTTTGTTGTCAGCAATACGCTGATGCACCTGACGACCCAGGTAGACCAATTGGCGGCCTTGGAATCTGCTTACCATCATCTGCGCGTTGGCGGCCTGTTGCTGATCGACCTGTTCAACCCGGACATCGCTTATTTGGAGTCGGTGTCGGGCATGCAGGAGTTGGCCGACCAATGGGAGGATGAGCAGAGCGGGGCGTGGGTGTTGAAGTGGACGAGCCGGTATCTGGATGTGGCCCAACAACGACAGGAGACGATTTTCATTTATGAGGAGATATTCCCGGATGGCTGCAGTATGCAGACGAAGATCTCGTTTCCTCTGCGCTTTTGGTGGCCTAGTGAGGGTGTATTCCTGTTGGAAAAGGCCGGATTCGTCGTTGAAGAGATGTTCGGTGACTTTGACAGTAGGCCTTATGATGATAACAGCGAGCGTTTGATCTTTATTGCTCGCAAAGCGAACACCAGTGGCGCGTGATTGGTGGCGAATATCTCTACTCACCACCAATCAGGGCAGGTCAGCACTCGCTATATGCACATATATAACATTTTCGGCAGCCTTCAAGATTGAGGAAGGCCGCTTCGCCACATTCCGGGCATAGATCGCCGATGGACCACTTCGCGAGGGGCAGGGCCAATTGCTCTCCGGATACATTGTCTTTGTGTTCGGGCAACTTGCTCAGATGATCCGCGAGTACTTGGGCCACACCATCAGGCAAGCTACGCACTCGGTCAGCACCGAATCCCAATGGCCGTCCACCGCCGATGCCGGCCATTTCATCGATCACCCAGCGCAGGCGTTCGGAAGGCGGCAGAGCAGATGGCATGCGTAGTACCAAGCTGATGAGCCGTCCGATGGATTCGCTGACCGCTGTGACATCGCTGCCGGCCTTGCCGATATTCAGGAACACCTCAAATGGCTCATGTTCCTCATCGCTATTGATGGCGACGTATGCTGTGCCGAGGGGTGTCTCCTTACGATAGGTACTGCCCTGCAGCAGATATGGACGTGGTCGTTTGGTGAAGATTTCAGGAGGCATTGCCTCCTTCTTGTCCTTGGTCTCTTTCGTCTCGAGCACAACGTCATCTCTGCTGCCGGTAACATAGACAGTGAGACCCTTACAGCCCAACGCCCAAGCCTTCTCATAGGCTTGGGCTACATCCTCTTCGCTGGCATCTTGGGGGAAGTTGCAGGTCTTGCTGATGCTGTTGTCGACAAACGCTTGGATGACAGCCTGCATATGGACATGTTCATCAGCGGTAATGTCGCTGCTCACCACAAAGGTATGGCGGATATCTGCCGGCAGATCTTCAATGTCTTGGCAAGAGCCGGTCTTGGCTACATGTTGGCGGATTGCCTCTTTTCGTTCTGCACTGATATCCAACTGGTCGAGTGTTTCGGCAAATAGCGGGCTTGTGTAGGCTAATTCTACGTCCTTATCCCCATCCTTAAAATGGCGGATATATCCCAATGCAAAGACCGGCTCACAGCCATAGCCCTCGCAACCGCTCACTGTGGAAATTGTGCCGGTAGGTGCGACAGTTGTCTGTGCTGCATTGCGGATACCGTATTGCCGAATGCCATCCGAAATTCTGTCCCAATGAAGAGGCGGGCGGTTCCAACAGCTATGATAGGGAGAAAGAGGTTGGGGCGGCTGCCAGGCCATCCCCCCGGGCTGGTTGTCATCGTAGATGCTGTCTTCAATCGCGGGGAAGGGGCCCCGTTCAGCGGCCAGTTCAATACTCTTCTGCATACAGTGGAAACGCACGAATTCCATGATTTGTCCCGCGAACTCCTGGCCCTCTTCGCTGCCGTAACGGATGCCCAATTTGTACATCATGTCACTGAGGCCCATAATACCGAGCCCAATTCTGCGTGTCCGATAGGCGGCCTGGGCTATTTCGGGAACTACTGGCAGATAGCTATTGGCACTGACCACATTATCCAGAAAATGTGTGCTTTCCCGCACGGTCTGGCGCAACGCTTCCCAGTCAACTGCAGCTTTGCGGGTTTGATTTCCATGAACAGAGGAGCCATCCCTTGCAGCAGACAGTTCCGTTGTGACGTGTACGCCTAGGTTGATGGATCCGAGGCAGCAGTTCTCGTAGGGGCCGAGCCACTGCTCGCCGCAGGGGTTGGTGGCTTCTAGGTCGTATAGATGCGGGATCGGGTTGCTGCGGTTGGCTGTATCAATAAAGAGCACGCCGGGTTCGCCGTTATGATGTGCTTGTTGTACGATTTTGCGCCAAAGGTTTTGGGCGCGGAGCGTACGCCACACAGAACCGTCTCGGGGGTTCCGCAGCGAGAAATCTCCATCTTCTTGTACTGCACGCATGAATTCATCGGTAATGGCGACGGAGATATTGAAATTGGTGACCGTTCCTTCATCCGTCTTGCAATGAATAAACTTTTCAATATCCGGGTGGTCAACACGCAAGACACCCATATTGGCACCCCGACGGGTTCCGCCTTGGGCGATTTCCCCGAAAGCTTGATCATAGACCCGTAGAAAGCCCACGGGCCCTGTTGCCCGGCCGGCCGATGTGTGGACCACATCCCCTTGAGGGCGCAGACGGCTGAAGCTAAAACCGTTGCCGCCACCTGTCTGTTGTATGAGGGCTGCCACCCGTAGTGTACTGAAAATGCCATCATGTGAACGGCCCATATCGTCTTCAATTGGGAGGACAAAACAAGCAGCAAGTTGTCCTAGAGGCGTCCCTGCCCCCGTAAATGTCGGGCTGTTGGGAAAGAAACGCAGGTCCGTGAGCAGACGGTAAAAGGTTTTGGTTGTCTCCTCCTGGGCCTTAGAGGCTGAGCGGTCAACAGTGTTGTGTTGGCCCTCCATTGCGGCGATATGTTTGGCGATGCGGTAAAACATGCCGGCCGGCGTTTCCAACAGAGTCCCATGGATATCCCGGCGCAGATAGCGGCGTTCTAGCACTTTCAGGCTGTTTTCACTCAGCCGGATTGCCCCGTCATCCACATATGCAGGGACAGAAACTTTGTGTTTCTCGCCTTTGATATTCTCAAATGTGGTGAAGGCTTTGGCTGCATGTGTACCGTTGTGCGTGACGGTCTGCTTGAGGGGCAACATGTGGCGTTCTCCTTAGGATTGGATAAGTGCGATGATTATATGATTAAGAAGGAGCAACAAGGCGCACAGGATCCAAGAGAGATAAAGTATGGAAGGCGCCTGTCGTATGGCAACAAGATATTATGTGTTGAGTGCATACTGCTTCTTCTTGGTCCGTACCTTTACCATCTCCGGCCGGCCTCCCGCGCCGCTACAATAGCCATAGACCATGTTGCAAATATGATCAACTCACACCCCCTACGGTAGCATCCCAAACAGGTCACGTAGCAACGGTATCAGAACACCGGCCGCCACTACCCCTAGTAACCACTTCATCCAGCGCATATCCGACTTGACAGACTGAACATCAGACCGGACGCCGGCTATCTCTAACTTCAGTTCCGACCGGACACCGGTTATCTCCGACTTCAGTTCCGACCGGACACCGGTTATCTCCGACTTCAGTTCCGACCGGACACCGACTATCTCTAACTGTAGAGCAGCTTGGACGCTTACCATCTCTGTTCGTACCGCTTGGACGTCCTCCCGTAGAGCAGCTTGGACGCCTACCATCTCTGTTCGTATCGCCTGGACGTCCTCCCGTAGAGCAGCTTGGACGCCTACCATCTCTGTTCGTATCGCCTGGACGTCCTCCCGTGTAGCCACATGCTGTCTATACGCCTCAGTCGGACTAGCCAGCCGTTCCCGTTCCAGCACTGCCTCTACTTGACTAACCTCGTCGCTCCGTTCCAGCACCATCTCTGCCATCAGTGTCCTCCTCTGAAAACACGAGCCGGCCAGTTGCCAACAGCCAGCCAAAATCTTACGCGGCTAAAGCAGCGATACCTTCATCAATCTCATGCCTAGCTACAGTCCGACCCGTCTCAGACATCTTGTGTCTCTTTTTTTCGCGATAGGACGACTCGCAACGGGGATTTTAGCCCCTAGACGCTGTCTCGTCCCATCAGCCGGTCGACTTCGGACCGGACTTCGCTGAGATCGTTAAAATCAAGATAGACACTAGCGAAACGAATGTAGGCAACTTGGTCGATATCGGCTAGTTGGTCCAACACCAGATTACCGATTAGTTCGCTCGTAACTTCAGCTTGCCCTTGCAGTTTGTCTTCAACGTAGTTCACAATGCGTTCCATTCTCTGGCTGCTAATGGGGCGTTTGACCGCTGAGATACGGATACCGGCCAGAAGTTTCTGTCGGTCGAATGGCTCGCGATGGCCCCCCCGTTTGGCGACAAGTAAATTGGGTGCAATGTGCTCATAGGTGGTAAAGCGCTGGTTGCACTGTAGGCACTGACGCCGGCGCCGGATTGCTACGCCTGTATCCCGGGTGTCAATGACTTTATACTCGTCGTTTCCGCAATGAGGACATTGCATCCATCGTCTCTCAATTTCTGTTTGTCTGTCATGGTGAGATGTAGGAGATATCCTATATATTGTGTTAATTTTTTAGGAAAATACAATATGTAGTATATGATAAGATACAAGTATAACACAGTTCCCGTAAATGTGCAAGTCGATCTTTCAGCAGTTATGGCTAAATCTAACTACGGGACCGTGATGTCATGCACCTGTATCCAAGACAACAACCGGGCATCACAAAAAAAGAAGCCTGATAATTGTATAAAATCCGGTCAGGCTTCTTACAATGTGAATGGTTATTGACCTACTGCTTACTGCCCGTTGTTGTCTCTAGCTCGGCGTAGGAAAGCTGGAATGTCCAGATCTTCTCTATCAAAAGAGCGCACAGGGAAGTCTATGGGATCCTTTGGCTGTGATGGGAGAGGTCTTGGGGGTCGGGGACTGCGGGGCGTAGGCTGTCGGGTTGTAGTGGACGATGGTTCTGGCCGCCGGTTTTTGTCAAAGCCGGTAGCAATGACCGTCATGTGGATTTCGTCCTTCATATTCTCATCAATGACAGCACCGAAGATAATATTTGCTTCTGGATGGGCATTGGCTCGAATGAGTTCTGCGGCCTCATTCACTTCAAATAGACTCAGGTCCCCGCTGCCTTTTACATTGAAGAGAATCCCTTGCGCCCCTTCGATTGACACATCAAGTAGCGCGCTTTGGATCGCCTGCTGCGCTGCTTCTTGGGCACGATTTTCGCCATGAGCCCGACCGATGGACATAAGGGCTGCGCCACCGTCCAGCATAATTGAGCGCACGTCCGCGAAGTCTAGGTTGATTAAACCGGGCACAGTAATGAGTTCACTGATGCCCTGAATGCCCTGTCGTAGAACATCATCGGCAACGACGAACGAATCGCGGATAGCTGTGGTTTTATCCAAAATATGGAGAAGCCGGTCATTCGGGATTGAAATGAGCGTATCTACAGCTTCTCGTAGGCGGCCCATCGCGCCTTCGGCAATGCGGCGCCGTTGGGTACCCTCAAATGTGAACGGTTTTGTCACGACGCCGATTGTCAGCGCGCCCATATCCCGGGCAATAGACGAGATAACTGGGGCAGCACCGGACCCCGTGCCACCGCCTAGGCCAGCAGTTACGAAGACCATATCCGCGCCTTCAAATATCTGCTCAATCTCTTCTCGGCTTTCCTCCGCGGCCCGTAGGCCGACCTCCGGTTTGCCGCCGGACCCTAGCCCACTGGTCAATTTGTCGCCAATACGTAGGCGTTGCGGCGCGTTGGATAGCATCAGGGCCTGTGCGTCGGTGTTTACCGCGATAAACTCAACGCCTTGAATGTCTGCCTCAATCATGCGGTTGACTGCATTTTGTCCACCGCCGCCCACACCGACAACTTTAATCTGGGCAAAGTTGTCTACGAACTGTGACGTGTCATTTCGTCTTGTCATGGATGGATTCCCTCATGCGAACTTCTGCAATGTGAACCTGCTGCAGTTAGCCTCACATCATATGCAGACTGACTACCAGACAACTATCTCTGATTCCTGTAGACTAACAGTCTATCATACAGGACTAGCGATTACAAAGCGTTACCGTACTCACAACTCGTCATGCCACAGGCATTGTACTACATTCTCTGTCCGTTTGCAAATTGCACTTACGCGATCGCGGTTGCACAAGCAGAGGATAGCAAATTTAATCAGGCAAAAGGCTCTTTAGCCATTTGCCGAATCGGTTTAGACCGTTCTCGGAGATTGATTTCTGTTTGGGAAAGTGGAGGGCTCGAGCATCTTCAGTGAGAGCCCAGAGTAGAAGGCCCACCGCAGTAGCAAAAGCAGGCGATTGTAGTTCTGTGCTCAGGCCCTGCACGGCTGGGTGATTGGCCGGACTGCCGATTCGTACTGGCATCTGCAAAATTTTGCGAAACAGCTCTGCTGCGCTGGGGAGCTGACTGGCCCCACCGGTGAGGACAAGCCCTGCCGGAACCATATGGCCATAGCTGCTAGCGCGGATCCGTTCTTGGATGATCTCTGCGACCTCTTCGGCCCGGGCCTGTAAGATCTGGCTGATAAAGCGGCGGCTGAAGGTGCGCTCTGGTTTGTCGCCAAAGACTGTCGCCCAAACCTGCTCGTCTTCAGCAATGCGTTCTGGCTGCAGGTGACCATAGCGTAGCTTCAGTTCCTCCGCTACTTCAAAGGGGGCATGCAGCCCGATAGCTACATCGTTCGTCATGTGGCTCCCACCCACATCTAGCACCTCTGTGTGCCACAGACCATTGTCGCGGAATAGGGCCAAGTCGGTGGTGCCACCACCTACATCTGCCATCACAACACCCATCTGCCGTTCATCTACTGTCAGCACAGCCTCACCACTGGCGAGGGGTTCCAGCACTATGGCGTCGATCTCAATACCATGTGCGAAGACACACTGGGCCAGGTTGTTGATGGCGTTGACAGTGCCGGTGACGATATGCGCGTCGACTTCCAGCCGGCTGCCGAGAATCCCCAAGGGCTGTTGGAGGTTTTCCTGCTCATCCACTTTCCAAGAGCGGGGGATCACGTGGATCACTTCTCTGTTTTCGGGCAAGCGGATGGCCTGCGCGCCCGCCAAGGCCTGCTGCATATCCATGCCCGTGACACCGTGGCGACCATCAATAGGACTGATGCCGGTGCTGTTTGATGTGGCAATGTGGCTGCCGGCTATACCTACATAGGTACTGGTAATCTGCAGGCCGGATTCCTTTTCGGCCATCTCCAGGGCTTCACCGATGGCGATCGTCACCTCCGGCACGTCCATCACAATGCCCCGGCGTAATCCCCGGCTGGCCGTGACACCACTGCCTAAAATTTTGACAGCCAGATTTCCCAAATTGTCGTAGGTGACAGAGCCGACTATTGTACAGATTTTTGTGGTTCCAACATCAACTGCTACAATGATTTCTTTCGGCAATGAGCGTTTCTCATGGTTTTTGGTTTGCTATACCACATCAGAACTAGGGCGGCCAACAGTTTGGTCTGTTTTTGTATGGCTCGCTGCTGTCGCGGCGACGCAATTTATTGACCGGCTGGCGTAGAAAGATAGCGACGAATGAAGGGCCGATTCGGTGTCATTAGATTGAGGATGATATCTTCATTCCAGTTCGTTGCCAACTCCGCCATTGACGCCTGCAAGGCAGTCCATTTTTTATCAAATTTGTGCCCATCTCCCCAATAAACCCAGGCTCGAGTTTGACTGCCCGGCGGTCCGAAAGGATATGAACCAGGTTCGTATTGGGCAATCAACGTAGATGGTAAACTGAAATTCAGACCATAATCGGAATTGTACCAAAACTCCTTGACAATCAAAAGACGGTCGGACAAGGCAATGGCAGCGGTCAGAATCTTGTCATTGATCTGCAGATCATTGTGGATATTTTCAATCCGTGCTGCCGCAGAGGGATCGATGACCCGCACAATCGGCTGCGCTACTGCTTCCTTGGGAGCCAGCGCAGTGCCATCCTCCAGCAGCCAATATTCTTGCTGCTCTGTGGCCCATAGTGCTACCGGGCGTACCTCTTGTATTGCAATTGTGATCTGTGCCGGCCAGTGGATCTGTACATGGGCATCGGCTACATACGGATGATTGGTCACCTGTGCTCGGATCTTCTCTGGCTCCAGCCAGAAGATACTCCAGCTTTCTACATCGCACACAGCGAATAGTTCTTCGTCCGTCAAATACTGCGTCCCTTCAAAGCGCATGTCTTCCCGGTAGACGAAAAAACTTTCGCTGGCCTGCATCCAATAGAGAGCGGCAACTACCAGAAGCAGCAATAGAAAGCTGAGAGCTTTGCTCGGCACCAGTCCTGAAAAACCGGGCAGGCCGGACCGCCATAGGCTCCAGTGGAGGTCTGGCCATAGACGCCTAATCGGCAGGCCGACCGCCTCTATTGAGCGTATCGCGGCACTGAACTTCCGACGTTTTTGTGCTTGCCGCCGCCGTCGCACCCGTTTGGGTGATACAGCCTTTTGGGCCGCGGCCGAGCCTTGATTCTGCTTGCGTCGTATATTGGATGCGAACAGCATTTCTATACTGCAGAAGTGAAAGGAGTCGTTCCACGAACAGGTGAGAAGCGCGAGGGATGCTCTCTCCTATTCTCTTTCTCCTCGTAGAATTCGATTTTGCTGCCGGTCCGCGTGCCGTTCCAGGGCCAAGCTCACTAGGCGATGGACCAGTTCCGGCAGGGGAACGCCGCTGGCTTCCCACAGTTTGGGATACATACTGCTGGCGGTAAAGCCCGGCATTGTATTCAGTTCATTGAGAAAAAGCTGGCCAGTGCCATCTAGCAGAAAATCTGCCCGCGCCAGGCCTGCGCCGTCTAGGATCTGAAAGGCTCGCACGGCCAGCCGGCAAATTCTGTCTGACAGGCTGGCAGGGATATCCGCCGGGATCAGTAACTGGCTGCCCTCGTCCAGATATTTGGCCTCGTAATCATAAAATTCGTTCGCCGGTATCACTTCGCCGACAACGCTTGCCTGTGGCGCATCATTGCCGAGGACACTGACCTCCAACTCTCGAGCATTTTCTATGCCAACTTCGACCAGCACTTTGCGGTCATAGCTACAGGCGAGATCAATGGCACATGCTAATTCTGCCCGGTTCTTGACTTTGCTGACGCCGACACTGCTGCCCAAATTGGCCGGTTTAACAAATTGTGGATAGGGTAAGGCGGCCTCCAGCTCATCTAGGGTACTGTCCCTTTCTTCAGCCCAATCCCGCCGTAGGAGCGTCCGATACTCCACTTGCGGAATGGCGGCAGTGGAAAATAACGCCTTGGCCGCGATCTTGTCCATGCCCACCGCACTGGCGAGAACGCCACAGCCTATATATGGCAACCCGGCCATCTCGAGTAGGCCCTGTATAGTTCCATCCTCGCCATAGGGGCCATGTAGCACAGGAAAGATCAGATCGACAGCCGGCATCCTACTCGTGTTTTTCCCTGTCTTGTCTGATGGTGAAAGACAGAGGGTAGGAAAATTTTGAATTGTCTGCTCCAAAAGGCCATTGCTCTTAGGGAACGAGCCGACGACACCAAATGATTTGGAGGGCAGGCTGTCCGCTTGGCCGCTTTGGTTTGCTTGCCTATGCTGATACTCGCGGGTGTTCGGCAATGCAGAGCTGTTGGCCAGTTGCGCGAATGGATCACCGCTGGTGATCCATTCGCCGCTGGTCGTGATACCGAGACACACTGTCTGGTAGCCGGCCTCGTCTAGTGCCCGGATAACCGTCTCCGCGCTGCGTAGGGACACTTCGTGTTCCCCGCTTTTGCCGCCGAAAAGAACACCAACTCGTATGGTTTCTCGTGGCATAACGATTACCAATCTCCAAGTTTCTGCACTTCTGGCTCCAGGTCTACGCCCCAGATGCAGGCCACTTCCCTTTGAATATGCTCAATCATGGCCACAACGTCTGCTGCTGTAGCCGCGCCTATGCCGCCGGGATTGATGAGGAAATTGGCGTGGGTATGGCTGACCTCAACGCCACCCAGACGGTGAGCCTTCAATCCGGTCATCTCAATCAGACGACCGGCAAAATCTCCTGGTGGGTTGACGAATGTGCTGCCCAGAGATGGTTCCGCCGGCTGTGTGCCTCGTCGATGGTTTAGAAACGTTTGGGCGGTCCGCCGCATCGCTTCTGGTTCGCCGGTATCTAGGCGAAAGTTGGCACTCAACAGCACGGGGCCAAAGCCGGCATTGATCCATTTCTGCTTGAGATTGCTATGGCGGTAGGCGTAGGCAAAATGTTCTACACAGTATATCTGGATATCGCCCTTGTCGTCCAACAGCAGCGCGTCCCAGAGAGAGTCCTTCACTTCGCTGCCATGCGCGCCGGCGTTATTCACTACCGCCCCGCCGACGGACCCCGGTATACTCACTGCCCATTCCAGGCCTGTCAAGCCGGCATTGATAGCTGTGCGGGCCACGCCCGCCATCAATGCGCCGCTCTCTGCGAATAAAAAAGGACGGTCGTCTTTGGGATAGTCGCAGCAGGAGGCTGCCCGCACTTGGACATCTTTGCAGCGGTTCTGAATCACCAGCCCGCGCACACCCCGATCACTGACCAGCACATTGCTGCCTCCACCTAGAATCAGATACGGCAGGTCTATCGTCCGTGCCCAACGCACCAGTTTCAGAAGCTGATGGGTGTCTATGACAGTGGCAAAGTAGTCCGCAGGCCCACCTACTTTCAGGGTTGTCAGGTCTGCCAGCGGGCGGTCCTGTTGGATGTGTACACCAAGGGCCTCTGCTTGGCTGAGAGCAGATGTGCTGATCTGTCTTTTGGAATTGGCTGGAATCGTTACAGTTGTCATGCCTAAATTTGAATCGCCAATGCCGACTCGACTCCTGTTTTTATGGATTGTAGCCGTGCCACCAATCTGTTGGCATCCACTGCAGAAAAATCAGTCGTATCAATGCGAATGACCGGGCTTGCAAGGTTTGGAAGCGGGGATTGGCCGCCACTACTATTGGTAAGCGTTCACACATCACGGTTCAGCCTTTCCAGCAGCAATTCACCGATACGGTAGCTTGTCCCCGCGCCCAATGTCAGAACTACATCGCCGGCCGTCACTTCGGCAAAGAGCAGTTCACTCGTTTCTTCGACACTACCGCTGTGGCGGATCGAATGATGTGGGCTGGCCGCCACGACCTCCGCTGCTGCCAGAGATGCGTCGCCGGTTTCTCTGGCAGCATAGATGTCTGTCACCAGTACTGTGTCCGCGCTGTCGAAACTCATCGCCATCTCGTGTAGCATTGATCGGGTACGGCTAAATGTATGGGGCTGAAAAACCGCCCAAATGCGTCGTTCACCGAAGCGGTGGCGGGCCGCGGCCAGAGTAGCTCGCACTTCCGTGGGATGATGTGCATAGTCATCAACCACGGTCACCCCTTTCACCTCTCCCTTTCGTTCAAAACGGCGGGCGATACCCGTGTACTGGCTTAGACTCTCCAGAATCTGGGCTGTGGGTACACCACAGTACCGAGTGACGGTCAGCGCAGCTAAGGCATTGCGTAGGTTATGAATGCCCGGTACCCGAAGTTGCAGGTGGCCGATATGCTCTCCTTGCCACTGCACAGCGGCTGCAAAGCCTCCGGCCTCACCCGCTGTCCCTCTGGCATGTACAGCAGAACAGGTTTGTAGCCCATAGGTTAGCCAATGCGGGCCGTCGTTCGGTCGCTCTCTGTGCAAGGTCTGTGCGCCGGGATCATCGTTACAGGAAACGACACAGCCCTCGGGGGGCACCTGTGTGATAAATTGGCGAAACGCATCGGCAAAACATGCCGGCGTCGGATAGCAGTCCGGGTGGTCCCACTCTACATTGGTCACGACCGCTACTGTCGGTGTCAGGCCATGGAACATGTGGTCGTACTCATCTGCCTCGATCACAAACGTTCGGTCTGTCCCCGCGTGGGCATTGCCATAGCCCGGCAGGTCGGAGCCGATGATATAACCGGCATCACAGCCGCTGGTATGTAGAACCTGCACGATCATTGCGGTCGCCGTGCTTTTGCCATGTGTGCCGGCGACCGCAATCACATCCTGGCCGGCCAAAAATGGACGCAGAAACGCCTTACGTTTGACTATGGGTAGCCCTAGGGCTTGTGCAGCCCTCCGTTCTGGATTGGTATGGTTGATGGCACTGCTGATCAGGACCACATCCGGGCGTTCCTGGGCCGGTAGGGATGTGAGATTCTCCGCTGCCTGCCGTCTGAAAATTTTCGCCCCGGACGCAGTTAGGTTGAGTGTACGCTGGCTTTCTTGCCTATCACTGCCACTGACCTGGATCCCCCGTGCCATGAGCACGTGTGCAATGGCAGAAAGACCTGCACCGCTTATTCCAATGAGATGCACTCGCAGAGTCGCATCATTTTTCCGCAATCGCTCCTGCCACATCATCGCCGTACCCGCAGTAGTATCAGCACTGTAATGGGAATGACCCACAGACTTGGTTCTGGCATCATATACTGGGGCAGAAAGTTTACCAGCTCGGCCGCAATCGGCGATAGGTTCGTGTTCATCCATCCGATAGTGGCGAGGGGATAGTCGTACACATGCTGATAATACCAGAGGCTGCCAGCGATGAGATAGCCATTGAGCGCGCCGACCAGGAGATTGAGAACTGAACCTTGGGGGGCCCGCATCTCTTGGCCGGGAAAAACAATTGTGCGGCCTGCATAGCCGGCAAAGACCGTAAGAATAAACATGATTTGGTAAAAGCCACTAAGAAAAAATCGCTGTGTATCCAGTTCTTCAAAAGAAAAGACTAGGCGTCCCACAGTACGTAAGATATCGTTGAGTTGGTCATTGACGAATAGAAGCAAAAAAATTACCACAAGAATGATCATCGTTCTGCCCAGTTCCCGAGAGTAGCCTTGCGCTAGGCCGACCAGAGTAATGATGAACGTAATGGTTCCAAAGTAGATCTCGATCAGACCCATAGATTTCGTGAACTGCAATGAGTAAGTGGAGAGTAGTTCGGGGTGAGTAACGCCCTGAACCATTCTTCGTTTTCAGGTCTGGGTACGTCGCAATGTACCGACAATTGCCACCAGCAACACTGTCAGCCCAATTGCAACTAGGATTGGCTGCTGTGGCTCGAACGTGCTCCAGATGTCGCCGAAGATGTCCTGTATGGTTTCAGTTGAGCCGCGCAGAACCTGTTGTACCCCGCTACTAGAGGGCGCAATCTGCTCATTGACGACGTGCGGAAAGATAAATGAGACGAGCAGGGGCAAAAAGATTGTACTGTAAAACAGGCCGTTGATAATTCCCAACAGGGCCGCGATGAGGCTCCCACGGGTATTGGGAATTATTTTGCTGGTCAGAAAATATGCAAACAATAACAGTACTGCCCAGACCAGAAACGTGACAGTCGACCCATTGGAAGCTGAAATCCAATCCGAAGCACTGGTGAGCGTGAACAAGGATTCGTCCGTTTCCACCAGCTGCCCTGCCTGCACAGAAGCCAGAAATCTGCTGCCCAAATTGATGCTACTCAGGACGAAACGCAACCCTAATGTGATGATATCTAGGACGGACCCTTGAGAGTATTGCAGCAGAAAGAAACCTCCGATTGAAACGATGAGAGTCGTCAGCTCCCGGAGTGTACCCCGTCGATAGCCGACCCAAGCGAATAGAAGGATATAGAGAACAAATGAAATGATGGACTGTATGGATCCATTCACGGTCACACCCCTATTTCTGGCGGCCCGACCAGTGTACACAACTGCTGGGCGATATTTTGTGCGGCCTGAGGGCGAGCTAGGGTGCCTACAGCTGCGCCCATGGCTAACCTACGGTTCTCATCTGTCAGCAGTGCCAATACTGTCGGTTCAAGCTGGTCCGCCAGATGGTCATCCTCAATGACCACCGCCCCGTTTTGATTCACCAGCTTTTGCACATTCTGCATCTGGTGGTAGCTGGCACTAGGCAATGGTACCAGCACAGACGGCAGATGGGCAATCGGAAATTCGGCTAGTACACTAGCCCCGGCCCGGGCCACTGCTAGGTCCGCGCTGGCCAAGGCCCAAGCCATTTCGTCGTGGAGATAGGTCACTGGATGGTAACGGCGAGCCAGAGGCTCTGGCAAATTCGGTCCCTCCTCTTCCAGCAAAAACCAGTCCCGGGAGCCGATGATATGCAGAATTTGACAGATAGGCAACAGAGAGGGTGCGGCGTTCCAGATAGCCCGGTTGATGCTGCGGGCCCCTTGGCTACCGCCGAACACCAGCACCAGCGGTAGTTCTGACCTGCCAGAAGTGCTTTGGAGCCAACGAATCCCTAACTTCTGGGCCAAAACCTGTCGGGCTTTGGTTTTGTCCGCTATTGCCTGCAACAGGTCCTCACGAACGGGATAGCCAGTGACCACGGCCTTTTTGCCGAAAAAGTCGGCTACCTCAGGGAAACTGACTGCCACCCGTTGGGCTAGTTGACTGAGACAGCGGACCGCTAGGCCAGGCGTCATGTCCGGTAGATAGATTAGAACCGGGACACCTCGTATCCAACAAGCCACTGTCACCGGGACACAGACATAACCGCCTGTGACAAAACATGCTTGGGGACGCAATCTGTTGATAAGCTGTAAAGATTGCCATATACCTGTTAGCATTCTGCCAAGATTTCGGAATACTGTCAATGGATTGTGTCCTCGTAGGGCTCCGGTTTGGATACTGTGGAAAGGGATGCCGGCGTTTTTCACAAGGATGCTTTCTATGCTGTCTTGGCTTCCCAACCACAACAATGCTGATGTACTGCAGGGGCGAGAGGTTCCTAGGGGTACTCGCCACTCGTCCTGCATCTTTTTAGGAGCGGGTGCCGGTGCGGCGACCTGTGTGTTGGTTCGTCTGCTTTGCAATTGTTCGATGACGGCGAGAGCCGGATAGACGTGACCTCCGGTTCCGCCGCCCGAAATGAAAAGGCGCATAGGCAGGTTGCCTTGACGTCGGCTCGGGGGGAGATTGCCCCCGATATCGGCTGATATTCAATAGAATGCCGGCGGCACCCATTGACGTGACAAGAGAACTGCCGCCAAAGCTGATGAACGGCAGGGTTACGCCGGTGGGGGGAGCGAAGGCCACGGCAACAGCAATGTGAATCATCGCCTGTAGGATAATGAGTGAGGTGATGCCTATCGCCAGCAAGGAGCCGAACATATCCGGTGATTCGCTGGCGATGCGTAAGCCCCGATAGACGAAAAGCATGAAGAGAAAGATCACCAGCAGCGCGCCCAGCAAGCCTAGCTCCTCTCCGATGATGGCAAAAATGTTGTCCGACCAACTTAAGGGCAGGTTGCCGGGCAACTTTTCTGTGCTGTTGCCAAGACCTACGCCGAGTGGACCGCCTTTGACTATCGCTTGGCTGGCTTGTGTGACCTGCCATTCAGGGCTGTTCAGGGGATCTCGGATCGATTCTAGCAGTGCTCTGACTCGCCGGCTGGCATGGGGATAGCGGGTGATTACCAGCCAAAACGTGATGATGGCAACCATTCCGATCAAGAAAAGCTGTTTAAGTTCGGCACCTGCCAAAAAGAACACGATCAACGCGGTCGTAACGATCAGAACTGTTGTACTGATATCTGGCTGAAGCACAATCAGAACAGCGATGCCCCCGATGAGCACGCCGTAGGGGACAAGCCCGTAGTTGATCTCTTTGAGCCGATTGCCTTTGCTGGCAAGCCAGTTGCTGATGTAAATGAGGAAGATCACTTTCACCAGCTCACTGGGCTGTACTCTACCGTTGAAGAAGGTACGGGTTGCGCCGAAGCGGGTATCCCCCAGCCAGAGGACTGCCACCAAGGCGACCAGCCCCAGTAGCCCTAGCGGTATGCTCCAACGCTCCCAGAGCCGGTATGGAAACAGCGCGGCCCCAACGAGGGCTACCAGACCGAGGGCCAGCCAGCGGATTTGCCGAAATACGTAATAAAAGGGCGAGTCTTGGTTTTCCATGGCCCAAGGATAACTGGCACTGAAAACCATGACAAGACCAAAGAGTAGTAGGCAGGTCAGGACTGTTGCTAGGGGCCAATCTATGGTAGATGGCGAGCCCTGGGGTGTGTCTGTGTGTTTTGATTGTGCTGCTTTTTTCTGGATCACCATATCAGACATGAATCGTGCGTAAGAAGCCTTTCTCATTCCTCGTAGTATTGTATCACTAGGCGGCGGAAATGCTCACCTCGTTGCTCAAAGTTTTTATAGGCGTCGAAGCTGGTGCCCCCAGGCGAAAGCAGTACGACTGTGCCGGGTATTGCGGTTTTCTCTGCCAGCATGACTGCCTCATCTAGCCGTTGGACCACAGCACAATTGGGCGCAGAGATTTGTCGGAATGAGGCTCGTTCCTTCACCTTTTCAGCGATCGTCGCCCCTGCTTCCCCGAATCCGATGAGGAATTGCACTCGAGCTAGCACCTCATCGGCAAATGTATCCCAGGGTAAATTCTTATCTTTGCCACCGGCTAACAGAATGAGTGTCTGTGCTCCTGGTGAAAAGACCCGTAGCCCGGCTACGGCCCGTTCCGGTGCAGTGGCGATGCTGTCATTAATCCATAAGACGTCGCCCTGGTAGGGGATCTCCTCAAGCCGATGTGGTACGCCAGAGAAGGAGCGGGCTACTCGTCCCATGGCCTTGATAGATGCCCCGGCAGCCCCACTGATGGCCGCTGCTGCTAGCAGATTGCTGATATTGTGCTCGCCTCGCAGCAATATTTCAGAGCGATGGCAGAAAGGCTCATTTTCAAAAATGAGCTCCTCGTCCGTTGCCCACACGCCGGCCTCCAGGACATGGGAGCGGGAAAAGGGGATGACCCGCCGGCATCTATCCAAGGCCGAGTGGCATTCGAACAGCAGGTCGTCCAACTGCCAGTCTGGGGGGACTGGCGCATCTTTATTACACCAGCCGCCCATCTGACTGGTCACTGGATCATCAATATTGAAGACTACTGTACTGGTCGGCTTTAGATAGCGCAGCAAATTGGACTTTGCCTGGGCATACGCGAGCATAGACGAATGCCGGTCTAGGTGATTGGGTGTAATGTTGAGAATGGCGGCCACGTCCGGGCCGAGCTGGTCAAGCGGCCCGTAGGCCAGCGTCGGGTCGAATAGTTCGAGCTGGAAACTGCTCAATTCTAGGACCATCAGGTCATCTGCCTGCATAGTGTCCAGTCGGTCTAACATGGGCAGGCCGATATTGCCGCCAACATGGACGTTGCAAGAGTCACCGAAGGTTTCCCGCAGCATCTCCCCGACGAGTGTTGTTGTCGTTGTTTTGCCGCTGCTGCCGGTGAGGGCGATGACAGGGCAAGGGGCGAGTTGCAAGGTGAGCAGGCTATCATTACTTAGAGGAATGCCGCGGCGGACTGCCTCCTTCAAGAACGGGATATGAGGCTGCACACCGCTGCTCAGGCAAAGCAGGTCGCAGGAATCCAGCAGGCTGGTCGGATGCTCACCGAGGACTAGCGTCACAGGTAGGTCGCCTAATTGCTTCACGGCGTCTGTCAGGGCGTCCGCGGCAGCGACATCGCTAATGATTACGTTTGCGCCTGCAGCCACAAAGAAACGGGTCAGGGCCAGCCCTTGACGGGCCAGCCCCATGATGACAATATTTTGATTCTTGAATCTGAAATGTTCTGTTTGATTGCCCAGCACGAAAGCTCCGATCTATTGATTGCCCGCTCGGCTGGGCAATCAAGGCCTGCTACGATTCCTACACTCTGAAGAGGAGAGAAACAGTGCTATCTTTCTCTTATTCCTAGGGACTCATCACAATGATCAGATGAGTGCTAGGGCCACGCCTAGCATTCCGCTCAACACACCCACCAACCAGAACCTCTCTTTCACCTGTGTTTCGCTCCAGCCGAGCAACTCAAAGTGATGATGGACCGGTGTCATCTTGAACAGGCGGATGTCACGTCCGAAGTAATGGCGGCTGAATTTTGCTGACGCCACCTGCAACATGACAGAAATCGTTTCCGCGACGAACACAAAGCCAACGATCGGTAGCAACAGCCATTGACCAGTCATCAACGCCACCAATGCCAGAGTTGCGCCTAGAGCTAGGCTGCCGGTATCTCCCATAAAGAGTTGGGCCGGATGGGCATTGAACCAGAGAAAGGCAAACAGAGCACCGACGACCGTAAAGCAGAAAGCTGCCAAATATGACTGTTTCTGCAAATAGGCGATAATACCGTAGCTGGCAAAGGCGACACTGCCGAGGCTGCCGGCCAGACTGTCCAGCCCGTCCGTCAGGTTTACAGCATTGCTGAAGCCGACAATGATCAAAATGGCTGCGGGCATGAATAGCCAGCCGACAGAGACAGGATCTGGGATGCCAGGCACACCTACCCAGTCCAGGTCCGGCGGGCCAAAGTAGAGAACACCCGCGATAATCGTGGCGAATACGAATTGAAACGCGCTTTTCCTACGGGCGGATATCCCCTCACCCTTGCTCTGGATGCTGTAAATCCCCTGCCAGTCATCCACAGCTCCCAATGAGGAGTAGGCCGCCAGACAGAAGAAGAGGAGCAGAGTACTTTGGCCGATGAGCTTGAACTGAGTGAACCCAAGTAAGTCCGCTAGATTCAGGACACCGATGATCAACAGGACTGGCAGCACAAATAGCAGCCCTCCCATGGTCGGCGTTCCGGTCTTCATCTGATGAGAGTCCGGCCCTTGGATGCGGATCTGTTTGCCGATTCCATAGCGTTTCAACAAGGTGATCAGAGGTTGTCCCCAAATGACAGCGATGAAAAAGCTGATCGTTCCTAGGATGAGTGGGAATATCATGCGGATTTACACCTTGTCTGAGATTTCGGTAACAATTCGATCCATCCCCACATCTCGGCTTCCTTTGACGAGCAGCAGATCCTGCGGCTGCATCAGCTCCTTCAGAATCTGTACAGCCCTCTTAAAATCATCGGTCGCGTATATGGCTTGTGTGGAAAGGCCGGCCCGTTGGGCCTCATCAGCGATGATCTGGCCGAGCTCGCCGACTGTGACCAGTACATCGGCTACGGCCGCGGCCCGAATGCCTACCTGTTTATGGCCCTCTACGGTAAAATTGCCCAACTCCCGCATATCGCCGAGGACGGCAATTCGGCGGCGATACCCAGTGGCTTGTTGAGAGTGGTTCGTGGTTTTTCGGATTTCTCGCTGCTGATGTTTGTGTAGATCATTGAGTAGGTTGAGCGCGGCCAAGGTACTGCTAGGGCTGGCGTTGTAGGTGTCGTCAATTACTGTACTGCCATTGAGACCCGCTACCACGACAAGCCGTAGCTGCCCTGACATCCGTTGCAAACCGCTGGCAATCTCCTGCCAAGCTAGATCGTTGACAATTCCGATGGCTGCTGCCCGCAAAGCTGTATGAACTGAATGTCTGCCTAGAAGGGGCACTTTCAGATACAGCCTGTGGATGCGTCCATTGGCTTGACGGTGATGAAAGCGGAAGCGAACCCCTTCCATCCCAAGGCTCTCGATTTCATCGGCCCACAGATCTGCTTCATGGGTGAGGCCATAGAAAAACACTTGGGCATCTGTGCGGGTCTGCATAGCCCGCACCCGTTCGTCGTCCCAGTTTAGAATGGCCACGCCTCCATTCCGCGCGCTGGGTAGGGCCTCTACAAGTTCAGCTTTGGCCTGGGCGATCCGGTCTATGGTGCCCAAGCGTTCCAAATGACTGGGGCCGACATTCGTCACGATGCCGACCTGGGGCCGGGCCAAGCTGCACAGAAAGCGAATCTCCCCTAGGTTGTACATTCCCATTTCCAGCACCACCTGTTCGTGGTCCGGGCGTAGGCCCAGGAGGGTCAATGGCAGGCCTTGTTCGCTGTTCAAGTTGCCGGGGCTGTGATGGGTCGCGTAGTGCTGCCCTAAAACGGACGTAGCCAGCTCTTTTGTGCTGGTTTTGCCGATACTACCGGTTACGCCGGTCACTCGCAGGTCCGGGCGGGTGCGATGCAGCCGTTGAAAGACGCCTATTGCCTGCAGAGCAGCGTTGGAGTCGGGCACGATGTAGGCAAGGGTGCGGCCGGGTGCAAACTGCATATCAGTGGCAAGAGGGGTTTCATGGATCACAGACCACTGGCCACTGGCTAATGGTGTTGTGCGGCAATCAATAATCAGTGCATTTGTTTCATGAAGCTGTTCGATACCTCGCTCCTCACATATGATTGCAGCGGCCCCGCCGACCACCGCCTGCCGGACAAATTTGTGGCCATCTGTGTGGCGGCCCATGAAGGCGATGAACAGTACGTCCGTTTCTACATCCCTGCTGTCCAACACGGCATAGCTAATGGGGTGGGGTGCCAGCGATGAGGGCGGTGGGGTCCCCATCAGGGCTTGCCACAGTGTATGCTGGGTGATACATGTCTCAACGACTGGTCGGTCTGCCACCGAAGAAGCCCCAAGAGTAAATGACTAATGGGCGAGTGATGTTACTAACCACTCGCGACTGGTGTTGCGGACATTGTCCGGAGGAATGTTCATGTGATGTAGTAGCTGGTTGGTAATGCGGCTGAAGATCGGTGCGGCTGTATGGACAGCCCAGCGGCTGATACTTGGGTCGGGTTGGTTCAGCTTCACCAGCACCACAAATTGCGGGTCTTTGGCCGGCGCAAAACCGACAAAACTGGCGATCGTCTCATCAAGGGTATACCCTTCTGGGGTGGCGATTTCCGCGGTACCGCTTTTGCCGGCCACAGTATAGCCGGCCACCCGCGCCAGACTATTGCCAGCCTCCACGACATGCACCATCAACTCTCGCATCTGCGCTGCTGTCTCCGGTTTGATAGCCTGATAGGCGACAGTTGCTTGGGTTTCCAGAGTGTTGTCACCGGCCACCCGGTTCTGTACCACATGCGGGCGCATCATCTTGCCGTCATTGGCGATGGCGGCCACCGCGTTGATCATCTGAATTGGCGTGACAGCGATACCTTGGCCAAAGCTGTTGGTAGCTAGATCGGACAGGCTCCAGTTGATATCACCGGGCTGCTTGACTAGACCGGGTACCTCACCGCTCAGGTCGATGTTGGTATCGACACCAAAGCCGAAGCGGGCCACATAGTCGTAGAAGGATTTCACACCGACTTTCTCTGCAATCTGTACTGTCACCACATTATTTGAGTGGGCTAGGGCATCGGCGACGGACAGTGGGCCGACTGCCTGCCGGTTGCTGTTCTGGATGGTGCGTTCGCCGATGGTAATTGAGCCGGTATCGGTGAAGATCGTCGTTGCCTCTACTGCATTGGAGTCAAGGGCGGCAGCGACTGTAATCACTTTATAGATGGATCCCGGCTCGTATTGGGCACTGATGGCCGCATTTGTGAACGTCTCTTGGTTTTCGCTTTCGTAACGGTTGCCATTGAAGGTGGGCCAGTTGGCCATCCCCAGGATTGCTCCAGTGCGTGGATTCATCACGATGACCGTACCGGATTGGGCTTTATAGAGTCGTACTCCTTCGCGTAGCTCCTTTTCAATAATGTATTGGATGGTGCGGTCGATGGTGAGTACGAGGCCCTTACTGCTGCCGTTGGGCAGAAATCGCAGGATCTCGTCCTGCAGAGCGGTTCGGGGCTGATGTTGTCCTTGGGGTAGCCCGACGCCGTCACTGGGTAGAAAGTTCCGATAGTAACGTTCGATGCCGAGCACTGGCACACGTTCGGCGTTCAAGAAGCCCAAAATCTGGCTTGCCAGCAAGCCCTGTGGATAGAAGCGGCGGGGTCGAGCACCGATCTGGATGTGTTCCAATAGAAAGTCGTTCTGGGCTATACGTTCTTGGCGTTCAACGAGCAGCTGCTGGCCCTGTTCAAAATCAACACTTGGCGCGATGATCAGGTAACTTTTGTCGCTGTTTTCGAGCAGCAGATTTTCAATTTTCCCTGGAGAAGTATGGATCGCGGAGGCAATTCGTTGGGCGATTTCGCTGTAGTCCTCCGCATAGATGAATTTTGGCGTTGCTGTGATGCGGTAAGTGAAGCGGTCCGATGCGAGCAGATTGCCATCTCGGTCGACAATCACCCCCCAAGGTGTGGTATCATCAACTGTATTGCGCCCGGAGGCCAACCCATTGGAGGGCGGCTCGTATTGTTGCCAGTCCAGGATCTGCATATCCAGTAGGCGTAGAAGCAGAAGAAGAAAAAGGCCATTGAGCATCAAACCGATAAGGCCGATGCGCCATACTCTGGCTGGAGCGTCTCCGACAACATTCGTTGTGAGGAATGAGGGGAGAGGAGAGAACGAACCCCTCTCGCTCCGCACTTCTATTCTCTCACTGCTCATCGTGCCATCTCCAGATCCATTGGATTAAAGAATCTATCGTCAGGGTTGTTTCAACTGGCCCAAGAAGAAATCGCTGGCTTGTTCAAGCAGTGGCTCGGCCCACTGGCGCATTGCCAGCCAGCCGTCCTGCCAGCGTTCGTTGGCCTGTTGTTGCCAGCCGGGTAAAGGATTTTCGTAATTTGTCGTGAGGAATGAGGGGAGCGGCGTGAGAAAATCTCTCTCGTTCCTCACTTCTATGCTCTCACTCTTTGTAGAGGGGAGCGGTTGTTGCAGGGCAACCCCACCATCCTGTTGATTTGCCTGCTGCTGATACGCTCGGGTGTCGGACAGTTCAAATGCACTGCTGTAGATGTATTTCCGTTTCAAGGCTGGGTGGAAGTTGAGCTGTATTGCCCTGATCTGCACCTGTTCTAGAGTTGTATACTGGCTAATCTGCCACAGCAGTTCAGCGTTCTGTTGCTCAATAAGGCTGTGTTGAATATGGAGCGTGGCCAGTTCGCTACGTCCCTGGGCGACCTGAAGCGAAGTCCATACCTGTAATATGCCCAAGCTGGAGACAACGATTAAGGCTAGGAGAAAAACGAGATATCCTCGCAGTGTTTGCGGCAGTGGAACGATATCATCGAGCCGCAGTAAGCCGCGCAGAATTGTAAGACGGGACAGATCCTGTGGCAAGTCTGGTGGCAGATCTATGGACGGTGGGGACAGGGCCCTATGCTGAAACATTTTTATAGATTCTTTTATAGTCGCCTCGCGGGCAGGTACGAAATCTATCAACAGAAGGAATTGCTCGGTAATGGGCACAGGGCAACTTCTTCTGCATCGTGGCACCATTTTTCAGCGATACGCAATCTAGCTGAACGGCTGCGAGGATTTGTTTTGAGTTCAGTGGCTGTCGGCACGATTGGTTTTTTATTGTGTATGGACAGGGTCGGGGCCTGGGCCCGGCCGCCAGCTAGTAGAGATGAATCAGGCAGATATATTCTGGAGCGGTCGCGCATCCACGTTTTGACTAAGCGATCTTCTAGGCTGTGAAAGGCGATGATAGCCAACCGGCCAGCGGGCCGCAATAGCGAAAGCATCTGGGGCAATGCCCGCTCTAATTGTCCCAATTCGTCGTTGACTGCAATGCGTAGGGCTTGGAATGTGCGGGTAGCTGGGTGGATTTTCTGCCGACCGCGTCCGCCTACTGCCTTTTCCACGATATTCGCCAGCTCCCTGGTTGTTGTAATCGGGCCATTGGCTACGATGGACCGGGCGATGATACGGCTGCGTCTCTCGTCCCCATAGCGGTACAAGATGTCGGCGATCTCATCCGCACTCTTTGTGTTGATTAGTTTGGCCGCACTGGGCCTGCTGGACGGGTCAAAGCGCATATCCAGAGGCCCATCGTGCTGGAAGGCAAACCCCCGGGCTGGTGTGTCGAGTTGAAGGCTACTGAGGCCAAGGTCAAGCAGAATGCCATCAACTGCTGCAAACCCATGTTCGCTGGCGACCTGTTGTATGCGGTCGAATGTTGTCTGGACCAGAGTCAGGCGGCCTGTGCTGATTTCTTGAGGAAGCCTCTCTTGGATTCGTCGGATGGCTGTGGGGTCAGCGTCCAACCCCAGCACCTGCCCGGCTGGCCGTGAACGGCGCAACAGAGCTTGTGTATGTCCGCCGCCGCCTAGGGTCCCGTCAATGTAACGTCCGCCTGGCTGTACATTCAGGCCTGTCAGCACTTCGTCTAGGAGGACGGGAATGTGCTCAATTTCTTTGGGGGCCGTGCTGTCTGTCAAGATTAGACTCCTAGGGCGGCGAAGATATCCTCGCCGAGTTCGTCATCCTGTATCGGGAGGAGTACCTCCTCCCATTGGGTTGGGTTCCAGAGCTCGATGTAGGTATTCATCCCGGCTATGATCACGTCGCATTCGATTTTGGCGAATGCTCGTAGGCGTTGACTCATAAGAATGCGTCCTTGCCGGTCGGGTTTCAGGTTCTCGGCAGCACTGAACAGGACACGACGTAGCTGGGCGGACTTTCGGTCTGTCAGTGGTAGAGCACTGACTCGGGCTGCAACGGTTTCCCACTCATCCAACGTCATAATCATCAGACATCCGCCAGTGGGGTTACGCGTTACCACTAAGCCCGGCATGAGCCGGTCTCGAAATTTGGCAGGAATCGTAAGTCGTCCCTTATTGTCTAAGTTGTGCCTGAACTCACCGAGAAACACAGTGGCACTTGCTGTTCGGCGTATGCACTGTCAATCGAACGGCCGGCGGGCCATCCGCAGTACGTAAGCAACAGATGATATTGCCACTCTGCTGAAGGCACGGTGTGGCAATATCATGGGAAATAGAGAAACCGTCTATCAAATTACAGAACAAGCGTTCTTTTTCCTCCACTTTAGATCAAGAAACTAGGGGCAATTAGGGTAATTGTCCCACTCTCTCCCATATTGTTCCACATTGCAAAAGAAAGTGCAAGTACTGATTTGTACGATCTGTAGCCTGTAACTGCGGTAGAGAATTACGGCTGTTCTGCTTTTCACAGGGATTTGACTTGACAGGCCAGCGACTCATGTGCTATACTTTTTATTTTATGGACCGTTCAAGCAGCTCTGTGAAGGCAGCCTACAGATCATAGGCCTCGCATACGAACCAGCGGCCAGTAAGATTAAAGAGAAGGAGTGCGCGATATGGTTGGTACGATTGCCAGAAATGGTTTTAGTCCGAAGACCTTACGGAAGTCCTATGCACGGACACCGCATGTCATACAGTTGCCCCGGCTCATTGAGACTCAGCTTCAGAGTTTCGAGTGGTTCCGTACTGAGGGTTTGGGGGAGCTCTTTGCAGAGATCTCGCCGATTGTCAGCTTCAATAAGAATCTTGAGCTGCATTTCGGCGACTTTCATTTCAGTGACCCTAAATATCTGGAGGAAGAATGTCGGGTACGGGACATTACCTATTCTTCTCCCCTGTGGGTGCAGGTGAAACTCGTCAATAATGATACAGGCGAGATCAGTGAGCAAGAAGTCTTTATGGGTGATTTCCCGTTGATGACCGATTCGGGCACATTTATTGTCAATGGCAGTGAGCGGGTCGTCGTCAGTCAGTTGATTCGTTCCCCTGGTGTGTATTTTACAATTGAAGAAGATCGCAGCACGGGTCGTGATCTGACCTCTGCCAAGTTGATCCCTGATCGTGGGGCTTGGCTGGAGTTTGAGACGAGTAAGCGGGACATTATCAGCGTCAAAGTTGATCGAAAGCGCAAATTACCGGTCTCAATTTTGCTACGGGCTATCGGCTTTGGCACGGATGAGGATATCCGCAAGCTGTTTGCGAATATTGATGAGAATAACGACCATCCGTTTATTGAATCGACCTTGGAGCGGGACCCGACAACCAATCCGACGGATGATCAGCAGAAGGGGGTTGACGATGCGCTTTTGGAGTTTTATAAAAAGCTACGTCCTGGTGATCCTCCGACTCTGGATAATGCGCGCAGTTTTGTGCAGAATTTGCTCTTTACCCCTCGTCGTTACGATCTCGCCCGGGTGGGACGCTACAAGCTTAACCACAAGTTGGCAATGGATACGCCCCTTGCGACGCGAATTCTGACGAAAGAAGATATTGTGGCGGTCATTCGTCGGATTATTGACATTAACAATGGGCGCGAGGCTCCGGATGACATCGATCATCTGGGGAACCGGCGCATTAAGACTGTTGGTGAGCTGATTCAGAATCAGCTACGCATTGGTCTTTTGCGGATGGAGCGGGTCGTGCGGGAGCGGATGTCGATCCGGGATCCGGATCAGGTGACGCCTTTGAGTTTGATTAACATTCGGCCGGTCGTGGCTGCCACCCGGGAGTTCTTTGGCAGCAGCCAATTGAGCCAGTTTATGGATCAGACGAACCCTCTCGCGGAGTTGACCCACAAGCGCCGCTTGAGCGCGTTGGGGCCTGGTGGGCTGCGGCGCGAACGGGCCGGCTTTGATGTACGGGATGTACATTACAGTCACTATGGGCGCATCTGTCCCATTGAAACGCCGGAGGGTCCAAATATTGGGCTGATCGGTTATCTGGCGACCTATGGACATATCAGTGATTTTGGCTTTATTGAGACGCCCTATCGTCGGGTGCTCAAGTCGGTGGAGAATCGAGTGGAGGAGTTAGTGGGGCATACTCTGGCTCAGGCGATTATCGACCCGGACAGCGGCGAGGTGCTTGTGAACAAAGACGTCAAGGTGACTCAAGAGATGGCCCAGCAGATTGCGGCCCTGCAGGGGTTGAGCGAAATCCGGGTGTGGCCATTTGTTGGGCAAGAGGTGGTCTATCTAAACGCCGAAGAGGAAGAACGCTCTGCGGTTGCCCAGGCTTCAACGCCTCTTGACGAGATGGGGCACTTTCTCAATAAGCGTCCGTCTGTCCGCCGCTCCGAGGACTTTCGCTTTGAGGATCCGCAGCGCATTGACTATATGGACGTGTCGCCGAAGCAGATAGTCGGTGTTTCCGCGGCCTTGATCCCTTTCTTGGAACATGATGACACAAACCGAGCGTTGATGGGCTCCAATATGCAGAAGCAGGCTGTGCCCTTGGTGCGGCCGGATGCACCGCTTGTCGGCACGGGGATGGAGTGGCAGGCTGCGGTTGATTCGGGCCAGGTTGTGGTGGCTCGTAGAGCTGGTGAAGCGATTCGAGTGACAAATACAGAAATTGTCATTCAGGAGGAAGATGGCACTTGGTGCAACTACCCTCTGCGTAAGTACAATCGCAGCAACCAGAGTACCTGTATTGATCAGGTCCCCGCTGTCCGCAAGGGTGATTGGGTTGAAATCGGCACGGTGCTGGCAGACAGTTCTTCCACGCAGAACGGCGAGTTGGCCTTGGGGCAGAATGTGCTTGTGGCCTATATGAGCTGGGAGGGTGGCAATTATGAAGATGCCATCTTGATTAGCGAGCGGCTGGTGGAGAACGATAAGTATACATCGGTTCACATTGAGAAGTATGAGATCGAGGCGAGGGAGACGAAACTTGGCCCTGAAGAGATTACCCGGGACATTCCGAATGTGGGCGAGGAGGCGTTGAGAAATCTGGACGAGGATGGCATTATCCGCATCGGTGCGGAGGTTGTCCCGGGGGACATTCTGGTAGGGAAGATAACGCCGAAGGGCGAGACTGAACTGACGCCGGAGGAGAAACTATTGCGGGCTATTTTTGGTGAAAAGGCGCGTGAGGTGAAGGATAGCTCGTTGCGGCTTCCCCATGGGCAACGAGGTAAAGTTGTGGATGTTAAGGTATTTACTCGGGATGATCATCAGGATATGCTGACTGGCGTAGAGATGATGATTCGGGTGAGTGTGGCACAGCGGCGGCGCCTGACTGAAGGCGATAAGATGGCGGGTCGGCATGGCAATAAGGGGGTGATTTCCCGGGTTGTACCTGTGGAGGACATGCCTTTTTTGGAGGATGGTACGCCAATTGACATTATTTTGAATCCCCTGGGTGTGCCTGGTCGTATGAATATTGGCCAAGTTTTGGAGACGCATCTGGGGTGGGCGGCGGACCGTCTCGGCTTTATGGCAGAGACGCCTGTATTTGATGGCGCGAAGGAAGATGAAATCGAATCAGAGCTGGCACGGGCCTGGCTGATCGACAGGGCTTGGCAGGATGTCACCCGCCAGGCATGGGAATTTGTGAAACATCTAGGCGAGAGTGGAGAGGGGACAGTGAGCAAAAACGCTTCACCTTCCACGAACCAGCGGAGTTTAACCGATGATAGCGACGCCCGCCATATCTATCTATTGGACTGGCTGGGGCTACGGGGCTATGATCTGGAAAAGCTATTTACAGACGACGGGTATGCCCGCCGTGCAACTCTGGCCGAATGGCTACGGGACAAGGGATACGAGCCGACAAGGGTGATCCCACAGCTATATGAACGGGCGTACACCACTGATGACGAGAATCAGTATGCTCGTTTTGTCGCCTTGAAAGAATGGATGCTCTATCATGGCGGGGACCCGGCCGGCTTGGAAGGCGCGGCCCTGGAAGATGCGGCCCAGACTCTTGCGGATGAGGTGCTTTGGCCGCTGCCGACGACCGGTAAGCAGAAGCTCTTTGATGGCAAGACGGGCGAACCTTACGATGCCCATGTCACTGTTGGTATTGCCCAGATGTTGAAGTTGCACCATCTGGTAGAGGATAAGGTCCATGCCCGCAGCACAGGGCCCTATAGTCTAGTCACGCAGCAGCCATTGGGCGGCAAGGCGCAATTCGGTGCTCAGCGTTTCGGCGAGATGGAGGTATGGGCTTTGGAAGCCTACGGCGCGGCCTATACGCTACAGGAGATGTTGACGATTAAGTCGGATGATACAACGGGGCGGGTGAAGACCTATGAGGCGATTGTGAAAGGTGATGCCATCCAAAGCCCTGGAGTGCCTGAGAGCTTCCGCGTCTTGGTGAAGGAGTTGCAAAGCCTAGCCCTTTCGATTGAGATCATTAATGGCAAGAATGAGGTGATCACCTTCAGCAAGGTTGAAGCCGAGGACAATTTGCCGCGCCTCGGCTTTAGCCTGAATGTGCCTAGCCCGATGAGTCGCAACATCAGGGACGAATAGTCAATGATCAGTTGTATAGATTGTTGACTGTTACGTTTTGTCAACAAAAAAGGATCAAATAACCATGGAAGTACGAGATTTTGACGCGATTCGAATTTCCCTTGCCTCACCGGAGCAGATCGATGAATGGAGCTACGGTGAAGTAATCAAACCGGAAACGATTAACTATCGTACCTTGCGTTCGGAGCGGGATGGCCTTTTTTGTGAGCGTATTTTCGGCCCGCAGAAGGATTGGGAGTGTGCCTGTGGCAAATACAAACGCATCCGCTATAAAGGCATCGTCTGTGACAAATGCGGCGTTGAAGTTGCATCCATGCGCGTGCGCCGGGAGCGTATGGGGCACATTGCGCTGGCATCACCGGTCAGTCATATCTGGTATGTGAAAGGTGTCCCCAGCCATTTGGGGCTTCTTCTTGATATCAGCCCGCGTTATCTGGAGCGGGTGCTGTATTTTGCTCAGTTCATCATCACGGAGGTAGATGAAGCAGCGCGCGCCCGCTCCATTCAGCGCCTTGAAAAAGAGCTGCAGATGCGTATTACCCGTATGGAGAATGAGGTGCAGGAGCAGATTGATGCTCTGGAGGAGAGCGCGCAGAGTCAGCTTAATGGATTGGAACAGGAGGAGCAGGCGGAGGTTTCTGGGCTTGATGAACGCATTAACCAATCCTCCTCAGAGGCTATCAGCCAGGCACAGGTGCTGCAGGACTGGATAGGGCGCACTATGGGCAAGAGGGCACCCGAAGACAAGCACCTAGATTGGGTAGATGTTCCCGTTATTTCTGCCCATGAGACAGTGGCGGCAGATCATGACCGGGCTGTCAGCGATTATGTACAGGAGCGGTTAGACGCGCTGCAATCTGAGTCCGATAAGGAAAAATCAGATATTCGTGTTCTGATTCAGGCGAAACGGGAGCATGTGCGTCAGGAGTTGGACGCGATGGTGGAGAGGCTGCGAGAGGATCTAGCCGAACGTCAAGACCAGCTACAGACCTCTCTGGAAGGGCAGATATTCGAGTTGAAAATTATCAATCAAAAGCAGCTTCTCAGCGATAACGAGTACCGGGAGCTGGCCGAACGGTGGGGTGCTGTTTTTAAGGCCGGGATGGGTGCCGAGGCGATTCGGGATATTGTAGCCAAGGTGGATTTGGATGCGCTGTACAAAGAGTTGCGCCAGGAGATCCTCACCACCCGTAGCAAGCAGCGCCGCAAAAAGGCGGCCAAGCGGCTGCGGGTGGTAGAGAATTTCCGCAAGAGCGGCAACCGGCCGGAGTGGATGATTCTGACGATCTTGCCGGTGATTCCACCGGAACTGCGTCCCATGGTGCAGCTAGATGGGGGCCGTTTCGCTACCAGTGACCTCAACGATCTGTACCGGCGGGTGATCAACCGCAACAACCGGCTCAAGCGGCTGCTTGATTTAGGCGCGCCGGATGTCATCATTCGCAATGAAAAGCGTATGTTGCAGGAATCTGTTGATAACCTCATTGACAATGGGCGTCGGGGCCGGGCCACCAGCCGTAGCGGCAGTGGCAAGCGCAAACTCAAGAGCCTCAGCGATCTGCTCAAGGGCAAGCAGGGCCGCTTCCGCCGCAACCTCTTGGGCAAGCGGGTGGATTATTCCGGCCGCTCGGTGATTGTAGTCGGACCGACGTTGAAGTTGCACCAGTGTGGCCTGCCCAAAAAGATGGCATTGGAGTTATTTAAGCCCTTCGTTATGCGTCGCCTAGTTGAGTACAACTATGCACATAACATCAAAAATGCCAAGCGCATGGTAGATCGGCAGCAGTCGGAAGTGTGGGATGTATTGGAGGAGATCTGTAAGGAGCGGCCAGTGTTGCTCAACCGAGCACCCACCCTACACCGTCTGGGCATTCAGTCATTTGAAGTGACCCTCGTAGAGGGCAACGCCATTCAGCTACATCCGCTTGTGTGTACGGCCTTCAATGCAGACTTTGATGGCGATCAGATGGCCGTACACGTGCCCTTGAGCGATTCTGCCGTTGATGAAGCTCTGCAACTGATGTTGTCCAGCCAGAATCTACTCAAGCCTAGCAGCGGTGAACCCATTGTCGGCCCGGATAAAGACATGGTCATGGGTGTCTACTATCTGACTGCTGAAAAAAACGAGCCGACCGCGGATGCAGAATTGCCTGTCTTCAGCAGTATGGAAGAGGCTGAATACGTCCATAGCTTGGGCCATATCCATCTGCAGGATTCGATTCGGGTGCGGTTTACCACCCATTTCGACGTGCAGCCGATAGAGTCCATTGTGCTGAATGAGCGGGTGCGGGAGGCATTGCGGGAGTATGGCATCCACACCATCGGTGATCTGATGGACATCTATATCCATGGCGAACGTCACATGATTCAGCAGATCGCTGGGTTTGGACACGCGGCCCTGAATGAAGTGCGGGACGCGCTACGAGGCTTAGGGCTGTTGGGGGCTGCTTGGCCCAAGCAACGCTTGATACGCACCACCGTGGGGCGTATTATCTTCAACCGGGCTCTGCCGGAGTCCCTGTGGTTTGTCAATGAACTCCTAGACAAGAAGGGGGTCAATGATGTTATCGATCTATGTTACAAGCATCTAGGCCGGGAAGTCACTGCTGCGACAGTAGACAATATCAAGGATCTGGGCTTTGAGTATGCGACTAGGTCAGGCATTACGATTGCGGTGAGTGATATCCAAGTACCGGATGAGAAGGATGAGATCATCGCCCGTACCTCTGAGGAGGTGGTGGAGGCTGAACGCCAGCGATTGCGTGGTCTGATCACTTCCGAGGAGCTGTATGAAAAGACGGTTGAGCTCTGGACACGAGCTGCGGACCAAGTGACTGATGCGGTGCGCGATCTGCTCAACCCCATCCATGGCCTTGGGGCAATGGCTCGCTCGGGATCAACCAAGGGCGGTGTCAATACTGTGCGCCAGTTGGCCGGGATGCGTGGCCTTATTGCTGGTCCAAATGGGCGGATTATCCCCTTACCGATTCGTTCCAATTTCAGGGAAGGGCTGACCGCGCTGGAGTATTTCCTCAGTACGCATGGGGGGCGTAAGGGTCTGGCCGATACAGCCTTACGTACAGCGGACGCCGGCTATTTGACCCGCCGGCTGGTCGATGTCGCCCAAGATGTCATCATCACCGAGGATGACTGTGGCACAAATGCCGGTATATGGATCCATGCCAGGGGAGCACAGGTCATGGGCGAGAATTTCTCTGACCGTGTCGCTACACGGGTGTTGGCCGCGGATATTCTGAACCAAGACAGCGGCGAGGTGCTGCTGGAGCGCAATACAGTCATTGACGAGGCTGCACTCGCAACTCTGGAACGCTACAACATTGAGCGCGCGTTCTTCCATAGTCCTCTCACCTGTGAATCTCGCTTTGGTCTTTGCAAGAAGTGTTATGGCACGGATCTGGCACGGGGCGGCCCTGTGCGTGAGGGTGAGGCGGTAGGCATCATTGCTGCCCAGTCCATCGGTGAGCCGGGTACGCAGCTTACCCTACGCACCTTCCACACCGGTGGTGTGGCCGGTAGTGATGATATCACCCAAGGTTTGCCGCGGGTAGAGGAGATCTTTGAGGTGCGTAACCCCAAGGGTGAAGCTGTTATCTGCGAGATCGATGGTAAGGTGGATGTGTGGTGGGAAGGCGACCAGAGGATGCTGAAAGTCAGCCGCACTGAACTGAAGCGACGCCAGCTGGAGATTCCTACGGGCTATGTAGTGGTGGTGGATTCTGAGGACCGGGTGCAGGAGGACACGGTTATTGCCATCCCAGCCGAGAGCGAAAAGAGTGACGACACACAGCCCTCTTTGTCCCTATTTGCCGGCCTGGAAGGCCAGGTGTGGGTGGAAGACAACCAAGTCATCATCAGGCGGGAAGATAACTTGGTGTGGGAGACGGATATCCCTGCCAATGCGCGTTTGCGCGTGGAGAAAGGGGATCAGGTCAGTGCCGGCGAGCAGTTGACCGAAGGGTCCTTAAATCCGAAAGAGATTCTGCGGATTCAGGGCCGAGAGGCCTGCCAGCTTTACTTATTGGAGCAGGTGCAGCAGGTGTATCGCAGCCAGGGTGTTGCCATCCATGACAAACATGTAGAGGTGATTCTGCGTCAGTTGCTGCGTCGGGTCATGATTCGAGCCACAGGGGATACCGAGTTCCTGCCGGGCGAACTGATAGACCGCTTTGAGTTTGAGGATGTGAACGATGCTGTGATTGAGCGGGGTGGTCGTCCGGCCAAGGCTGAGCCGGTGGTACTAGGGCTGACCAAGGCAGCGTTAAATACGGAGAGCTTCCTAGCAGCCGCCAGTTTTCAGGAAACCACCCGGGTTCTCACCGATGCCGCGGTCAAAGGACAACGGGATGAGTTGCGGGGCTTGAAGGAAAATGTAATTATCGGTAAGCTGATTCCGGTCGGCTCCGGTTTCCGTGCCCGACACATGTGGGACGTAGAGCAGCAGGATATCTCTCAGTTGGCAGCCCAACAAGAGATGGAAGATGAAGCTCTGGACGAGCTAGAGTTGCTCGATCTGGAAGATGCCGATTTGGATATGGCCGACCTGACCGGCCTAGCGGAGATGGGGATCGGCCCATTGGGGATGCTAGTTGGCTTCGGCAGTGCTGACATCCAGGATGAGGAGTTCGATTTCAGTAGCCTGAAGGACGAGGATGGCGAAGATATCGAGGGCAATCTGCGCTAGTGGCATGATACGTATGCGAAAAATGTATCGGATGTTTGCGCTTCATCATTTCTGTTTGGCAGGTCTTGTGGCGCATGCGTAGAATGTTCCTTAGTCACATTAGGGCATCATCAATTTGCTGAGACAGGCCCAGTGTGATATACTATTCAATTGTGCGTTTCCCTTTCTTTTACAATGATGGGCAGCGCATGGATCGGGATATCAATGGTGCATGAGGGATACCCCCGCGCTACAAGCGTGCGTTGTTGAGTGAATCAGGCCAAAATGCCTAGATTTATTCAACAAAAATGTATCGGTCTGAACGAAGTGTATGGAGGAGACAGTTGCCGACGATCAATCAATTGGTCCGTAAGGGCCGCAAAAATAAGCCGAAGAAAGAGACCGCGCCAGCTTTGCGGTTTACACAGAATACATTGACAGGGCGCACGAAGCGGGTCAAACAAGGGAACCCCCAAAAAAGAGGGGTGTGTACGCAGGTACGAACGACGACACCGAAGAAGCCGAATTCTGCTCTGCGGAAGGTGGCCCGTGTGCGCCTGACAAATGGCATTGAAGTAACGGCCTATATTCCTGGTGAAGGCCATAACCTTCAGGAACATAGTGTCGTTCTGGTGCGCGGCGGTCGTGTCAAGGATCTGCCCGGTGTGCGTTATCACATTGTGCGGGGTGCGTTGGATAGCACCGGCGTAAACGAGCGTAGGCGTGGCCGCAGTAAGTACGGCACCAAAAAACCGCGATAGCCCTGGGGCTGGAGATGCAGGAGTGTCTGAATTAGGTTTGTTGGATTTCTATCCTGATTCAATTTTCCCAATCAGTTAAGGATGGACTGTAGAATGCCGCGACGAAATCGGCCCGAAAGACGTGAAGTTACGCCGGACCCCCGCTATAATAGCGTTGTATTGGCGAAATTCATCAACAATCTGATGGAGCGGGGCAAGAAGAGTTTGGCCGCCAGAGTTGTCTATACTGCATTGGATACGGTTGCTGAACGCACAAAACGTCCGCCTATGGAAGTTTTTGAGGAAGCACTCAAGAACGCGACACCGCTGGTCGAAGTGAAGCCTCAGCGTGTGGGTGGTGCAACCTACCAGGTGCCTATGGAAATCCGTCCGGATCGACGGCAGGCCCTGGCCATGCGCTGGTTGATTCAGAATGCTAGGGGGCGTTCTGGCCGCAATATGGCCATGCGATTGGCGAACGAACTTCTGGACACTGCGCGCGGGGAAGGCCAAACTGTCCGCAGGCGTGAAGAGACACACCGTATGGCAGAGGCCAATCAGGCCTTTGCACATTTTGCTAGGAACCGATAGCTTTTCTTTCTGTATATCTTTCCAACTGAATTGTACACGGCGCATTCAAGCCACAGGATGATGTCGCACTGTCCGCAGCAGAATGCTGCGGGGAATTCGACACCGCCAGAAAATGGGCCTGTGAGGCGGTTGTGCCGTCTGTTTGTGTCCGGCGCGGGTGCTTACCCAGAGAGCCAGCAGGCCGAATCCCCCGTATTGTTGGATGATGTATACAGGACAGGTACATATCTGTTTCAATAAACTTTGATGCCTGTTAGGACAGGAGCAGGTGAATCTGATGAGTCAGTTACCACTACATAAGATACGGAACATTGGGGTTATCGCCCATATTGATGCGGGCAAGACGACCACGACGGAGCGGATTTTGTTTTATTCTGGTCGTATTCACCGCATGGGTGAGGTACACGAAGGAACCGCGGTCACCGATTGGATGGCTCAGGAACGGGAACGCGGCATTACGATTACGGCAGCAGCGATTACGACCAACTGGGTAGATACCCAAACTGCAGAGGAAGCCCAAATCAATATCATTGACACGCCAGGGCACATTGATTTTACTGCGGAGGTGCAGCGCAGCTTGCGGGTGTTGGATGGTGGTGTCGTGGTTTTTGACGCGGTGGCTGGTGTTGAGCCGCAGTCGGAAACCGTTTGGCGGCAGGCAGACACCTATCAAGTACCTCGTATCTGTTTTGTCAACAAGATGGACCGGGTTGGGGCCGACTTTGAGCGCACGATTGAAATGATTGTTGACCGGCTCGGGGCGAATCCGCTGCCGATTCAGCTACCTTGGGGAGCGGAAGAGAACTTCCAAGGCGTAATCGATCTCTTGACAATGAAGGCCCTGCGGTACAGCGATGCCTTGGGTGCTCGGCCGGAGGTCGTGGACATTCCGGAGGAATTGGAGGCGGCCGCGGATGAGGCACGCGCGACGATGATTGAGCGAATTGCCGAAACGGATGATGAACTGACATTGCTTTATCTTGAAGGTGAAGAGATCAGCAATGATCAGCTCATGAGGGCTCTGCGCCAAGCAGTGATTGGCAATGAAATCATACCGATTCTGTGTGGGACAGCCTTGAAGAATAAAGGCGTGCAACCACTCCTGAACGCGATCGTTCGCTATCTGCCTAGTCCGGTGGATGTGCCGCCGGTTGTTGGCGTTGACCCAAAGACTGCTGAAGAGAAGACCCGGGCTGCTGACCCTGATGAGGCTTTCTCCGCGCTTGTCTTTAAGATCGTAACCGACCCCTTTGTCGGGCGGCTGGCGTATGTGAGGGTGTATTCCGGTACGTTGTTGGCGGGAAGTATGGTATATAACGCCAATAAAGGGAGGCGAGAACGGATTGGCCGGCTTCTACAAATGCATGCCGATAAACGGGAAGAGATTCATGTCTGTCGAGCCGGGGATATTGCCGCAATTGTTGGGCTAAAGCAGAGCCTGACCGCTGAAACGCTTAGTGACCAAGACAATGAGATTCTACTGGAAACAATTGAGTTCCCGGAGCCGGTGATCAGGATTGCGGTTGAACCGAAATCGAAAGCCGACCAGGATAAAATGGCCGATGGTCTGTTGCGGTTGGCCGAAGAAGACCCGACCTTTCAAGTGCGCTATGACGACCAGACAAGGCAGACGGTCATAAGCGGAATGGGTGAATTGCATCTACAGATCATCGTTGACCGCTTAAAAAGAGAGTTCCGGGTTCAGTGCAATGAAGGCCGCCCACAGGTGGCCTATCGCGAGACGATCACAAAGGCAGTGCGGGCAGAAGGCCGCTTCGTCCGTCAGTCCGGTGGGCGAGGCCAGTACGGCCATGTGCAGATTGAGCTGGAACCGAATGAACGGGGTAAGGGCTTTGCGTTTGAGAACCAAATTGTCGGCGGCGTAATCCCCAAGGAGTACATTCCTGCTGTCTATAAGGGGATTGAAGAGGCACTGACAAGCGGTGTACTTTCCGGGTATCCAGTAATAGATATCTGTGCCACGCTGGTAGATGGCAGCTATCATGAAGTCGATTCCAGTGAAATTGCTTTCAAGATCGCCGGTTCCATGGCCTTCAAAGAGGGCATGGCAAAAGCTGGCCCGATTTTGCTAGAGCCGATTATGGAGGTTGAGGCAGTCATACCGGAAGAGTATGTCGGCGATATCGTGGGCGATTTTGCCAGCCGACGGGGCCAGGTAGAAGGGATAGACCATCGTAGCAATGGAGTGACTTCTGTACGTGCGCTGGTGCCACTGGCGGAAATGTTCGGTTATGCGACGATGCTTCGTTCGATGACCAGTGGTCGTGGTACATTCACCATGCAGTTCAACAGCTATCAGTCCAGCAGCCAAAAAGTGGCCGACAGTATTTTGAAACGTGAGTTCGCCTAAGTGTAAAGGTAGGCAATAACATTTTTCGTTTCAGCAGTATCCAGACTTGTCAACTGTCAAGACATCTTGTATACTGTGTAAGTTACAGACGTGACATCTATTTAGCTGAAAAGAATAGGGAATTTACTGTAACGAGAACCGACTTGTACGCCGGAATCAAACGTTATAATTCCCTAATATTTCTGGAGAACGACCGGTGAGGCGGGTTTGAATGGCCTGCCACTCGAGGTTATCGGCATCGTCGGGCCATTCAAGGAGTTCAATCGTCTCACCGGTCTGTGTGAACAGGAGTTGACTTCCGGATTTGGTTGTCCAGCACCTCAAAAGGCTAATGGGTATGATCCTTTGTGCTAAGCAGCCAAACAATCAGGAGAAAAAGCAATGGCGAAGGGAGTATTTGAGAGGGTGAAACCCCATGTGAATGTGGGGACAATCGGCCATGTGGATCATGGGAAGACGACGCTGACGGCTGCGATCACGAAGGTGCTGTCGTTGAAGGGGATGGCGGACTTCAGTGAATTTGAGCAGATCGACAATGCGCCTGAGGAAAAGGCGCGGGGGATCACAATAGCCATAGCGCATGTGGAATACGAGACGGAGAATCGCCACTATGCCCATGTAGACTGTCCTGGTCATGCGGATTACATCAAGAACATGATCACAGGTGCGGCGCAGATGGATGGAGCGATCTTGGTAGTGGCTGCGCCGGATGGACAGATGCCACAGACGCGGGAGCATGTGTTGCTGGCGCGGCAGGTGGAAGTGCCGGCGATGGTAGTGTTTCTGAACAAAGTGGACATGATGGAGGATGAGGAGCTGTTGGAGTTGGTGGAGATGGAGATTCGAGAGTTGCTGGACACGTATGAATTTCCTGGTGATGACATACCGTTTGTGCGCGGGAGTGCATTGGAGGCATTGGAGAGTAAGTCGGAGGATCCTGGTTCGGGGGAGTATGCAGCGATCTGGGAGTTGATGCGCGCGGTGGATGAGTATATACCGACGCCTGCGCGGGATGTAGAGAGACCGTTTCTGATGCCGATAGAGGATGTATTTTCGATCAAGGGTCGAGGGACGGTGGTGACGGGGCGTGTGGAGCGGGGGGTGATTCATCCGATGGAAGAGGTGGAGATAGTGGGGATAAAGGAGACGCGTCGGACAACGGTGACGGGAGTGGAGATGTTCCGCAAGTTGTTGGACGAGGGACAGGCTGGGGACAATGTAGGGTGTTTGTTGCGCGGTGTGAATCGAGAGGATGTAGAGAGGGGGCAGGTATTGTCGATACCTGGTAGCATCACGCCGCACACGAAGTTCAAGTCGGAGGTATATGTATTGAGGAAGGAGGAGGGGGGTCGTCACACGCCGTTTTTCAATGGATATCGACCGCAGTTCTACATAAGGACGATGGACATCACGGGTTCAATTGGGTTGCCTGGAGGTGTGGAGATGGTGATGCCTGGTGACAATGTGACGATGGAAGTGGAGTTGATATCGCCTGTTGCGTTGGAGCCTGGTGGTCGGTTTGCGATCCGTGAGGGAGGTCGCACGGTTGCTGCTGGGGCTATCACCGAAATTATCGAATAGGACATACATAGCAAAGCGGAAGGCAGGAAATTCTCCCATCTTCCGCTTCGTTGCTGTGGGAAGGAATAGGGCATGGCAAAGCAGAGAATCCGCATCAAGCTCAAAGCATATGATCACCGGGTGCTCGATGCATCTGCACAACAGATCGTTATCGCTGCAGAGCAGACGGGTGCCCAGGTTGTTGGACCTGTGCCTCTACCAACAAGAATTGAGAAATTTACAGTGATGCGGTCGCCTTTTATTGATAAGGACAGCCGTGAACAATTTGAGATCCGTACCCACAAGCGTTTAATTGATGTAGTGGATCCGGGCAACAAGACGATTGAAAATCTTACCCGTCTGAATTTGCCTGCGGGTGTTGATATCGAAATCAAGCTGTAACGCTCATTTTCCAAATGTGTTGGTGTCTCCGCCACAGCTAGGTGGAGTGGCAAACCGGATGGGCACCTTGGCTGAGATGTCCCTGAGCACATTTGTGATCAATGGGTTTACTGGATGATGGCGAGTAAACGTGATCAGGTTTTATGGATCGTATCGTCAGTCCTGGAGGAGCAAGTGAAAGGGATTCTAGGTCGCAAAATTGGAATGACCCAGCTATTTGATGACAGCGGTGAAGTTGTGCCGGTCACTGTAATTGAAGCTGGCCCCTGCTACATTACGCAGGTAAAGACTGAAGATACCGATGGCTATAATGCAATTCAGGTTGGCTTTGAAGAGGTACCGGAACGCAAATTGACCAAAGGTCAACTCGGCCATCTGCAGAAGGCCAGTGTGCCTGTGCTGCGCGTGCTACGGGAGGTGCGTTTGCTCGGTGCGCCGGAGCATGTGCTGGGCGACATCATTAAAGCGGATGTCTTTGCTGAGGGTGAGCTTGTTGATGTAACTGGCACATCCAAAGGCAAGGGCTTTGCCGGTGCGGTCAAACGTCATGGATTTCGGGGTGGCCCGAAAACGCATGGGCAGTCAGATCGCCACCGCGCCCCTGGTGCTCGGGGCGCGGGTACGACTCCGGGCCATACCTTCCGCGGGACAAAGGGCCCGGGACAGATGGGCAATAAACGGGTAACGGTACAGAATTTGAAGGTGGCTTTGGTTGATGCAGAGCGCAATCTTATCGCGATCAAAGGTGCGGTACCTGGTCCACGTCAAGGGTTGGTCTTCATTCGAACGGCTGTAAAGGCGTAGGGGCAGGAGGCGATATTATGGAAGTACCAATCAGGAATATGGCCGGTGAAGAGATTGGTCAGATAGAGTTGACGGATACAGTATTTGCTGCTCCGATCAATCAGGGCTTGATGCATCAGGCGTTGGTGAGGCAGTTGGCGAACGCCCGCAGGGGCACACATAAAACCAAAACTCGGAGCGAAGTACGAGGTGGCGGGCGTAAGCCTTGGCGTCAGAAGGGTACTGGCCGGGCCCGACATGGCTCGATTCGTTCTCCTATATGGGTTGGTGGTGGAACAGCTTTCGGTCCTACGCCGCGCAAATATACCAAGAAGATGCCGAAGAAGATGAGACGGGCGGCCTTGCGTAGTGCGCTGAGTGTGAAGGCCGGCTCCGGCCAGATTATTGTTCTGGACAGATTGACGATAGAAGAACCGAAGACGAAAGTTTTCGTGCAGACATTGGCCGACCTGGGCTTGGACAACGAAAGTGTCTTGGTTGTCTTGCCGGAGCGGGATATGGCGGTTGAGAAATCGATCAGTAACCTACCCCAGGCCAAATCACTTCTCAGCAGCAATCTGAACATCCAGGATCTGTTAGGCTATGATATGCTTCTCTTGCCGCAGGCCTCGGTTGAGTTCATTCACACTTGGCTTGGCGAATCGCGTTAGCCTCTGAGACGAGGAGAGTCCGATGCATGTTTATGAAGTCATTAAGCGTCCGGTTATTACAGAAAAATCGTATGATGCCGCTGACTACGACAATCGGTACACATTTGAAGTTGATATGAAGGCCAATAAGCATGAGATCCGTGATGCGGTGCAGACAGCCTTCAATGTTACTGTACTCGGTGTGCGGGTGATGGTGATGCCTGCCAAGACCGGACATCGGGGCCGTCGTAAGGTGGTGCGAAAACCTCCATGGAAAAAGGCCATTGTGACCCTAGCGGATGGCGACAGTATTCAGTTCTTTGAAGGTGTATAACATGGCCAGACCCATGACCGCCGGCTTCGTCTCTTGCCCGAGTGAATTCTGCAATGTGCAGGTTTTCTCAACAGATAATGTATGGGATAGATTGCTATGCCTATAAAGATATACCGTCCCACGTCTCCGGGCCGTCGGAATATGAGTGTTTCGACCTTTGAAACGATTACACGTGACAAGCCGGAGCGTTCATTGACCGTTTCGTTGAACAAGAAGAGTGGGCGTAATAACCAGGGTCGCATTACTGTGCGTCACAGAGGTGGCGGCCACAAACGGCGTTATCGTCTCATTGATTTCAAGCGAGATAAATGGGGCGTCCCGGCGCGGGTTACGTCGATTGAGTACGATCCGAACCGCAGTGCTCGTATTGCTCTGTTGACGTATCAAGATGGTGAGAAGCGCTACATCATTGCACCGTTGGGCATCCAGGTGGGTGATGTGCTGGAATCTGGTCCGAATTCTGACATTCGTCCTGGCAATGCCATGCCGATCCGCAACATTCCATTGGGTACACAGATTCACAACATTGAGTTGTATCCGGGGCGAGGGGCACAGCTTGTGCGTAGCGCGGGTGTATGGGCGCAACTGGTCGCCAAAGAGGGACCTCGGGCCCAGGTGCGTCTCCCCAGTGGAGAGGTCCGCTATATTGAGATGGGCTGTTTAGCCACAATTGGCCAGGTATCGAACCCGGACCATAGCAATATCTCTATGGGCAAGGCTGGTCGTCGTCGTTGGTTAGGCTTTCGTCCATCTGTGCGGGGTGTGGCCATGGATCCTGCCTCTCATCCCCATGGTGGGGGCGAGGGGCGTTCACCCATTGGTATGCCTGGCCCAAAGACACCATGGGGGAAGGCGGCCCTTGGCAAGCGTACCCGCCGCAACAAGAGAACGAACAAATATATTGTACGGCGCAGCAGCAAGCGCCGCTAGCGGGACAATATCTGGAGGGGATGATGGGACGTAGCCTGAAGAAAGGGCCGTATGTTGCACCACGTCTGCTGAAGAAAATTGAAGATATGAACCGGACCGCTGAACGGAGAGTTGTCAAGACTTGGTCTCGATCTTCGACGATTTTCCCGCAGTTCGTTGGTCATACGATAGCAATTCATGATGGCCGTCGCCATGTACCGATCTACATCACGGAAAATATGGTTGGGCACAAATTGGGAGAATTTGCGCCCACACGTTTCTTCCGTGGTCATATCAGGTCGGAAAGAAGCACACGTCGGCGCTAGGATATACGATTCAGCGTAGAATGCACAGGAAGAGGGCAGGTATCTATCAGCCTTTGAATTCTGACTGGGTTATCATTTTTTCCTCACTCTTGGAGATAGAGGAGAGCGTACCGTGGAAGTTCGAGCAATTACCAAATATACGGGCATCAGCCCGCAGAAGGCGCGGCTGGTGTTGAACGAAGTGCGAGGGCATCCGGCAGAGGAAGCATTGACAATTCTGCAATTTATGCCTCAGCAGGCTGCACGCATTGTAGAGAAGACGCTGAAGAGTGCCATTGCCAACGGTGTAGAGAATTTTGGCCTGGAAGCCGAAGAGCTGTATATCAGCGAGATCTATGCTGATCAGGCTCCGAACCGGCGTTGGCGACGCTTTGGGGCTCGCGGTCGGTTTAAGCCATGGATTCGGCGCTCCTCCCACATAACAGTCGTGTTGCAAGAGCGTTTCAGCGACGAGTAGCGGACACAGGTAAAGGAGGTCCAATGGGACGCAAAGTACATCCGACCGGTTTCCGGTTGGGGATTGTTAAAGAGCATAAAAGCCGGTGGTTTGCTACGGGCCGTGATTATGTGAATCAGTTAGGCGAGGATCGGGAGATTCGCGCCATGATTCATCGAGATGCGCCGAGAGCCGGCATCAGTTTTATTGAAATCGAACGTCAGCCCAATCAGGTTCACGTAATCATCAACACTGCCAAGCCTGGCATTATCATTGGGCGCAAAGGTGCGAATGTCAATATATTGCGGGTGAATCTGCAGGAATTAACCAGCAAGAAGGTCAAAATTGACGTACATGAGATCGACAAACCGGAGACAGATGCCCAGCTCGTTGCTGAGAGTGTTGCCGAGCAACTGGAGCGCCGCATCAGTTGGAAGCGGGCCATGAAACAATCGGCTGGCCGGGCACTTCGCGCTGGAGCGGAAGGCATCATGATTCAGATGGGCGGACGTTTGGGTGGAAGCGAAATGGGACGGATCGACACCATACGTGAGGGCCAAGTGCCGCGTCATACATTGCGGGCGCAGATCGATTACGGTACGGCCGAGGCCAACACCACATACGGTGTAATCGGTGTGAAAGTCTGGATCTATCATGGAGAAGTACTGCCGGGTGAAGAGTATCATGCTCGGTATGCGGAACTGGCGATGGCTGAGTAGGTGTTCCTGACCATCTGGGCATTCTAAAGATGGAGAGAGAATTATGTTGATGCCAAAACGAGTGAAATTTCGTAAGATGCACCGTGGCCGCATGCGTGGCAATGCTACCCGTGGCAATACAGTTGATTTTGGCACGTTCGGGTTACAGGCTACCGAGCCATCCTGGGTAACAAGCCGTCAGATCGAAGCGGCCCGCCGTGCGGTTGTGCGCTATGTGCGGCGTGGTGGCAAGCTGTGGATCCGGATCTTCCCTGACAAACCCGTAACAATGCGAGCTGCCGAGACCCGCATGGGGTCTGGCAAGGGCAATGTAGATCATTGGGTAGCGGTCGTGAAGCCAGGGCGTATCCTTTTTGAGATTGCCGGTGTTGATGAGAGGCAGGCCCGAGAAGCTTTCCGCTTGGCCGCGCATAAACTGCCGATGGGCACGCAATTCATCGCCCGGCAAGACGTCTAACCTGAAGACCTTTAGAGGAGTCAGAGATGAAAGCACATGAATTGCGCCCCCTGTCAGCGAGTGAACTATACAGCCGGCTGGACGAGGGATATCAGGAGCTGTTCAACCTGCGTTTTCAGAAAGCGACTGGGCAGTTGACAAACACCGCGCGCAAAGGGCAGGTCCGTCGTGAGATCGCTCGCATCAAGACGATCTTGCGGGAGCGAGAATTGATTGCTGAAGAGGACGAGGAGTAAGTGATGCGAGAGCGAAGACGAGCACTGACGGGTGTTGTTACAAGCGATAAGATGGACAAGACTGTGGTTGTCGAAGTGGAGCGGGTTGCGCGCCATGCCTTGTATGGTAAGGTCGTCAAAACACATAAGAAGTACAAAGCTCACGATGAAGACAACGCCTGCCGTTTGGGAGATACAGTTCAAATCCGTGAATGTCGGCCAATCAGCAAGCACAAAAAGTTTTTTGTTGAGAAGATTCTTGAACGTGCGGTCGTCATCTAATTGGCCGAGCCCACATGAGAAAAGGTAGGGAATTATGATTCAGCAAGAGAGTCGATTGCGGGTTGCTGATAATACTGGCGCGAAAGAACTGTTGACGATCCGAGTCAAAGGAGGAAGTACCCGTCGCTACGGTGCTATCGGTGATGTAATAGTCGCAACGGTCAAATCTTCCAGCCCAACGGCATTGGTGAAGAAAGGCGAGATTGTCAGGGCGGTTATTGTGCGTACCCGGCGTGTGCTACGCCGTAAAGACGGGAGTTACATTCGCTTTGATGAGAATGCTGCGGTTCTCATTGACGAGAACAGAAATCCGCGCGGCACTCGTATCTTTGGCCCGGTTGCGCGCGAGTTGCGAGATAGCGGTTACATGAAGATCGTATCATTGGCCCCGGAAGTTCTCTAAGCCTGGTAGAGCCTTGGGGCTGGGCATGTAAAATCGTTCAGGTAGGAGATGAGGGAATGAATGTAAAGATCAAAAAGGGCGATCTCGTTGAGGTGATTGCTGGCAATGATAAAGGGCACCGGGGCGCAGTCCAGAGTGTCATTCGTAAAAAAGGCAAAGATGGCCGTTACGACCCCAACCGGGTCTATGTCATTGTCACTGGGGCAAATTTTGTGACAAAACACCAGCGTCGTAGCCCGACAGTGCGTACCCAGACTGGGCGCATTGAACTGGAAGCACCCGTACACATCAGCAATGTAGCACTGGTGGGTACGAACGACGAGCCGACCCGCGCCGGCTATCGGTTTGAGGGTGGAGACAAGATCCGGGTCGACCGACGCACAGGGGAGCCCTTGCCGTTACCGGACAACAGTTAGCAACCGATATTGATGGCCTGCTCTGATGTCGGCACATTGACATCTGCGGGCGAGGAGTGACGATACAATGAGTGAATCGACCGGCATACCGGTGAGCAAGCCCCGGTTGAAGGAACGTTATAATGCTGAAATTGTCCCGGCTCTGATGTCGGAATTTGGCTATACCAATGTGATGCAGGTACCTCGGCTGGAGAAGATCAGCGTGAACATCGGCATGGGGGAAGCGATCACGGATGGCAAAACCATTGAACGTGCCAGCCAAGACCTGACAATTATCACCGGGCAGAAACCGGTTGTAACGAAAGCGCGCAAGTCAATAGCCACATTCAAGCTGCGGGTAGGGATGCCAATAGGCGTAAAAGTAACCCTGCGGGGCCGGCGTATGTGGGATTTTTTAGACCGCCTGATCAGCATTGCCCTGCCAGCTCAACGAGATTTTCGGGGCATTTCGCCGGATTCATTCGATGGGCGGGGCAATTACAGCCTAGGCTTGCGAGAACAGTTGATTTTCCCAGAGATAGACTATGATGAAATCGACAAGGTACGGGGCATGGAGGTGACGATTGTCACATCAGCGGGTACTGATGAAGAGGGCCGACGTCTTCTGGGAATGATGGATATGCCCTTCCAGCGCCCTTAGAGAATCTTACTTGTCATCGGAATGAAGGAGAGAATGGTCTGTGGCCAAGAAAAGTATCGTTTCGCGGGAGTCAAAGCGCAAGTATGAGGTGCGGGTGCGGAATCGCTGCTCCAAATGTGGACGGCCGCGCGCGTATATGCGACGCTTTGGACTTTGCCGCATCTGTTTTCGCCATGAAGCCCTACGGGGCAATCTCCCAGGCGTCGTCAAGTCCAGTTGGTAGTAGATACGAATAACAGCGAGGCTGAGGCCAGACATATCTCAGCTATGCTGCCAGAGTCAAGAGGATATATTGGTTATGATGACTGACCCAATCGCGGACTTCCTGACGCGGATCCGCAACGCGGCAATTTCCAGCCATCGGCGTGTTGTGATGCCTAGTTCAAAGACGAAAGTCGCGCTCGCCAAAATTTTGGCGGAGGAAGGATTCATCAGAGGCTATTCGGTCACCACGGATCCCCTTCCGAACCTGATCATTGGGATGAAGTATACCGGCAAAAGCGAACCGGTGATTACTGGGATTGAGCGGGTAAGTCGGCCGGGCCGCCGGATATATAGCGGTTATCGGAACATCCCCTTAGTGCGTAGTGGATTGGGGATCAATATTATTTCAACGCCGAAGGGTGTTATGAGTGGAAGTCAAGCCCGCCGCGAGAGGGTTGGCGGCGAAATTATGTGTAACATTTGGTAGTAGGAGGAGAAGAATGTCACGAATCGGAAAGATGCCGATTCCTATACCGGCCAATGTGACGGTTGATATTGGCACAGGGAACATCGTAAAGGTGAAAGGGCCGAAAGGTGAACTTAGCTACGGGTTCAACCGGGACATGGGGATATCCAGGCAGAATGGTGAGATCATTGTAACCCGGCCTACTGAGCAGCGCCATCATCGCGCCTTACATGGCCTGACCCGGGCATTGCTCAATAACATGGTGGTGGGCGTTACTGATGGTTTCAAAAAAACGTTAGAGGTTCACGGTGTTGGCTATCGGGCGCAGCAACAGGGACAGACCCTTGTTTTGCAGGTTGGGAAAAGCCATCCTGTCGAATACACGCCGCCGAGCCCGGATATATCATTTGAGGTGTCCCAGAATGGGCGCACGATCACGATTTCGGGTATCGACAAACAGCAGGTCGGTGAATTAGCTGCAGTGATTCGCAAAGAACGTCCGCCGGAGCCATACAAAGGCAAGGGTATCCGTTATCAGGGCGAGTATGTACGGGCGAAGGCAGGCAAGGCAGGCAAAGCAGCCTAACGTGAACTCGTGAGGAGTGATGAATTATGGCCAAAGAGACACGTGCGAAAGCACGTAAGCGTCGGCACATGCGCGTGCGGCGCAAAATTTCTGGCACGGCAGAGCGACCGCGGCTGAATGTATTTCGCAGCCTGTGTAACATTTACGTCCAGGTGATCGATGACCAAGCGGGCCATACGCTTGTATCTGCCTCTACGCTGGAATCCGGCCTGCAAGAGAGTCTCGCTGATAAGTCGAAGGTGGAGCAGGCTAAAGAGATCGGTAAAATCGTGGCCGAGCGGGCCAAGGCGGCCGGTATCGATCAGGTGGTTTTCGACCGTGGCGGGTACCATTATCATGGTCGCGTGAAGGCTGTGGCCGAGGGAAGCCGAGAGAGTGGTCTCGTCTTCTAATGAGAACAAGGAGAATAGGATGGCGCGTCGAGACCGACGGCGAGATCGCGAGCAGGAAGAAGAAAAAGAGGAATTAGACGAAAAGGTCGTTCATATTGCCCGTACTGCTAAGGTCGTGAAGGGTGGACGGCGCTTTGCTTTCCGTGCTGTGGTTGTTGTCGGAGATAACAACGGGCGGGTCGGTGTGGGCGTAGGCAAAGCCCGTGAGGTGCCAGATGCCATTCGCAAGGCGAGTGAGACCGCTCGTAAAACCATGGTATTGGTGAATCTGCTCGGTACGACGATTCCCCATCCGATTCAGGCCCGATTTGGGGCCGGCGAAGTGTTGTTGAAACCGGCCAGCCCTGGCACCGGTGTGATTGCTGGTGGTGGCGTGCGCGCGGTGGTTGAGGCCGCGGGGATCAAGGATATCTTGTCCAAATCTCTGGGCAGCGACAATATTTTGAATGTTGTGCAGGCAACGTTTACATCGTTAAAGCAGTTGCAAGATTATACTGTTGAAGCACAGCGACGCGGGGTTGAGCCTGAGAAATTGCGACCTTTCTGGTATCAGGGAGAAGAGGCGTAATGGCTAAGACGATCTCTGTGAAACTTGTGAAGAGCCCCATTGGTTACAGCAAACGCCAGAAGGCGACAGTACAGGCCCTGGGGCTGCGGAAAATGAACCAGACTGTTGAGAAGACAGACAATCCGACGATTCGAGGAATGATCGCCAAAGTTTCCCATCTGGTTGAGGTGGTGAAAGAGACGTAGGCGTCAGTGGGATAGATAAAACGGCTATGGCTTGTTGCCAGCAGTCGAAGCCCTTTCTGGCTGGAGTATATAAACGATGAAACTGCATGATCTGCGCCCCAACGAGGGTGCAACCAAAAAGCGCAAGCGGGTAGGTCGTGGACGAGGCTCAGGACGAGGTAAGACAGCCGGCCGCGGCACCAAGGGGCAAAATTCCCGCTCCGGCGGCGGTGTTCGACAGGGATATGAGGGTGGGCAGCTGGCATTTATCCGACGCCTGCCTAAAATGCGAGGGTTCGTCAACCGCTTCAAAGTGACCTATACGCCGGTGAATCTCGACCGCATGAACGAACGATTTGAGGCAGATGCCCAAGTGATGCCGGCTTCCCTTTTCGACATCGGGCTGCTCGGCAACAGCAAGGAGCCGGTCGTAGTTCTGGGACGGGGCACTGTTGACAAACCACTTCATCTGCACGTTCATCGAATCAGCAAAAGTGCCAGAGAAAAGATCGAAGCTGCGGGCGGCACTGTCGAGATTTTGCCTTTCACTGTCAATAAGAATCTGCCGCGGTCTTAACTGTAGAGAGGGCGGATCTCTACCGGAGAAACCTTTATGCTTGAAGCCGTACGCAATGCCTTCCGTTTGCCGGACCTACGTCAGAAGTTACTCTACACATTTCTGATTTTGGTCGCCTACCGGCTCGCTGCACATATCCCTCTGCCCGGCGTGAATCGGGATGTGCTGGACCAGATATTTCGTTCAACAGACCAGAATATCCTTCTGAGTCTGTTGAACTTCTTCAGTGGCGGCGCACTGGCCCAGTTCAGTGTGATGGCAATGGGTGTCTACCCATACATCACCGCTTCAATTATTATGCAGTTGTTGACTCCTATCGTCCCCCAATTTGAGGAACTGAGCCGGGAGGGGGAACAAGGGCGTCAGCAGCTCAATCGCTATACACATTATCTGACAGTCCCCTTAGCATTTTTACAGGCTTTCGGCCAGGCGACTTTGCTCAGCCGGCCTGTGGGCGGTGCGGCTACTGGTGCGGTTTTGGAGCAATGGGGCTTTTCCGGCGAAGCATTGCTGCCATCCCTCACGATCTTGATAAGTTTGACTGCTGGCACAATGCTCGCCATGTGGATGGGTGAAATGCTGACAGAGCAGGGGATCGGCAACGGCGTGTCCCTGATTATTTTTGCCGGCATCGTCGCGTCCGTGCCTAGCCAGGTGCGGCTTCTCTCTCAGCAGGGGATCACGCAACTGCTGATCTTTAGCTTCATTACAGTTCTGACTGTGGCCTTGATCGTATGGGTACAGGAAGGGCAGAGGCGCATCCCGGTACAGTATGGCAAACGAGTACGCACAATGCGCGGCAACCGCTTGATGATGGTCGGTGGCCAGAGTACATACGTACCTATGCGGGTGAACACCGCCGGCATGATTCCGCTGATCTTTGCCCAGAGTCTTCTCATTCTACCCAACACCTTGGCATCCTACTTTATTCTGCGCTCGGACTGGGTCGGCAGTGTAGCGAACTTTTTCTTCACTAGCTTCAGCCCGCAACACTTTCTGTATTGGCTGATCTACTTTCTGTTGACGGTTGCCTTTACCTACTTCTACACGGATGTTATGTTTCGGCAGCAGAACCTGCCGGACACCCTACAAAAGCAGGGTGGGTTTATTCCGGGCATCCGGCCTGGACCGCGCACTGAGGCATATCTGAATAACGTGCTTGGGAGGATTACGTTGGTCGGCGCACTTTTCCTCGGGCTGGTGGCTGTGTTGCCCTATCTCGTCGGTATGATCTTCGGTGGTGGCGGCATCAGCAACTTTAATACGCTTATCATCAGCAGCACTGGCCTCCTGATCGTTGTCGGTGTGGTGCTGGACACGATGAAACAGATCGAGGCGCAATTGATGATGCGTAACTACGAAGGTTTTATCCGCTAAATACGCAATTCATTGAGCAGGACAAGGAAGCGGTATTGATGAGAGACCGAATTTATCTGGTGTTATTGGGGGTACCGGGGGCCGGTAAGGGTACACAGTCCCAGTTCTTGCAGGAGAAATTGGGCATTCCAAAGGTGGCGACGGGAGATATCTTCCGCTATAACCTCAAGAATGAAACACAACTTGGGCTTTTGGCCAAGAGCTATATGGACCGGGGGGAATTGGTCCCGGACGAAGTGACGCTGCGTATGGTAGAGGACCGTCTGTCCCAGGCTGATGCCGCACAAGGCGTGATTTTAGATGGCTTTCCCCGTACTCTCGTACAGGCCCAAGCACTGGATGAGATGACTGCAGAGTTCGGCGGTGTCTCTCTCGTACCGATGATTGAGTTGGAGGACGACGAAGCCACAATGCGCCTCACCGGACGGCGTGTCTGCCTGAACAACTGTGGCATGACCTACCACCTCGTATTCAATCCCACCAGTGGTGAAACATGTGACAACTGCGGCGGCACCCTGTACCAACGGGATGATGACAAGCCAGAAACGGTTCGGCATAGGTTATATATTTACTACAAGCAGACAGCTCCTCTTATCGGCTACTATTTCGCCAAAGGGCTGCTGGCGGCCATTGATGGAGCGAAACCGATTGAGGATGTACAGGCGCAACTGGTGGAGTGGTTGGTTGAGAAAATGATCGTGTCCGCGGAAGACTTTTTGCTGGTTTAGCCATTCCCGTAGCCTTGTTGATGGATGTGAATGAAGAGTGAATGGTAAAAGTGTAATGGCGAAGTTGAGGCGCAGACTGCGTCGGAATGGACGGCATCCAAAAAAGGCTACACAGAAACAGGAGAAGCCGGTCCTCAAAAGTCCCCGTGAGGTGCAAATAATGCGGGAAGCGGGCCGGATCGTCGCCAAAGTACATCAGGCATTTCGTAACGTCATTCGGCCAGGCATTAGCACCTGGGATCTAGACCGCTTGGCAGAGGAGATTATTCACAAGTATAATGCAACATCTAGCTTTCTCGGTTATCGTGGATTTCCGGCCAACATCTGCACTTGTATCAACGAGGAATTGGTGCATGGCATTCCGAAGCGCTCTCGTGTACTTCGGAACGGCGATATCATCAGCATAGATGTGGGCGTTATGTATCGGGGCTTTGTGGGGGACAGCGGCTGGACATACCCTGTCGGCAACATCAGCCCTGCTGTTGAACGTCTTTTACAGGTGACCGAAGAGAGCCTATACGCCGGCATCAAAGCGACCCGTTCGGGGAGCCGGGTGCTGGATATCAGTGCTGCCGTACAAAACCATGTAGAGGCCAATGGTTTGCATATTGTGCGGGAATATACAGGGCACGGTGTAGGCAGGGCCATGCATGAAGCCCCACAGATACTGAACTATGTATCCGGCGATCTTGATGGGACGGTTGAGCTGCACTCCGGGCTTGTGGTCGCCATTGAACCGATGGTGCAGGTAGGCACCTGGCGCACGAAGACACTCAAGGACAAGTGGACTGTTATCAGCAAAGATCGGAGCTTGAATGCTCATTTTGAGCACACGGTAGCTGTGACAAACAAAGGCCCTGAGATCTTGACGAGTCTTTAGCATTGTAGTACACTGATGAAATTGTCCGAAATTTTAGGTAAGGAGTCTTTGCCATGAAAGTACGACCTTCCGTTAAGAAAATGTGTGAAAAATGTAAGATCGTAAGACGGCGGGGCCTTGTGTATGTGATTTGCCAGAACCCGAAACACAAGCAGAGACAGGGATAGGAGAGAGTACCCATGGCACGTATTGCAGGCGTCGACATTCCTCGAGACAAACGGGTCGTTATCGCCCTTACATACATTTATGGAATCGGTCGGACAACTAGCGGAGAGATTTTGGCATCAACAGGTATTGACGAAAATAAACGCGTCAAAGATCTAGATAGCAACGAATTGGTTGCTCTGCGCGATTACATTGACCGTAACTGTCGGGTTGAAGGTGATCTGCGGCGTGAAGTCAATATGAACATCAAACGTCTCATGGAGGTCGGCAGCTATCGTGGTTTACGTCATCGCCGCAATCTCCCGAGCCGTGGCCAACGCACCCGCACCAATGCTCGCACCCGGCGCGGTACCAAGAAGACAGTTGCTGGTAAGAAGCAAGCGCGCAAGTAGTTAAGGGCAAGCGCAGCTCCAATACACAAGCGATAGAAGCTGAGGAGATAGGATGGCTCGAACACAGAACCGACGGGGCGGACGTTCTTCGCGTCGGGAAAAGCGAAATGTGCCGAGTGGACAGGTTCATATCCACGCCACATTTAACAACACAATTATTACAATCACCGACCCCCAGGGGAATACTCTCTGTTGGGCCAGTTCGGGTACAGCTGGTTTCAAAGGAAGCCGCAAGAGTACACCATTCGCGGCTCAGCTTGCCGCCTCGGCCGCAGCTCGTCAAGCTGTGAGTGACTTCAATATGCGTGAGGTTGAGATTTTCGTCAAAGGGCCGGGACCGGGCCGGGAGAGTGCGCTTCGAGCGTTGAATCCGGCTGGCCTAACCGTTACGGCGATTGCCGACATTACACCGATTCCACATAATGGGGTTCGTCCCCCGCGCAAGCGGCGGGTATAAATGAATCGACCTAACGTAATGAGGGCGCGGCTATAAGCGCGCGACTTGTTGCCAACGCCAGTCGATTTGGAGGGGAAATGGCACGATATACAGATGCAGTTTGTAAACTCTGCCGCCGTGAAGGGCAGAAATTGTTTTTGAAAGGTGAACGCTGTGTTGGCCCTAAATGCGCTATTGACCGGCGTCCTTTCCCACCGGGGGAAGCAGGCCGCCGCAATACCATGCGCCGGAAAGTATCGGACTTCGGCATTCAGCTCCGAGAGAAGCAGAAGGCCCGCCGCATGTATGGGGTACTGGAACGGCAGTTCCGCCGCTATTTCAAAGAAGCATCGCGGCGCAAAGGCCTGACCGGTGAGACTTTACTGTCATTGCTGGAGAGTCGCTTGGACAATGTAGTGTATCGCTTGGGATTGGCCGACAGCCGAGCACAGGCCCGCCAACTTGTCCAGCATGGTCATTTTGCTGTGAATGGACGTAAAACGGATATTCCGTCTTATTTGGTGTCGCCGAATGATCAGATTTCCGTTCGAGAAAAGAGTCGTTCCAAAACCTATTTCCGAGAACGCACCCAGATTCTCGATAGTGCGGCCCCCCCTACGTGGCTCAGTTTGGATGCGTCCAATCTCAGCGGTACAGTTGCTTCGCTGCCGGCCCGAGACGAAATTGGTGTACCGCTGAACGAGCAGTTGATCGTCGAGTACTACAGTCGCTAACGCCACTGTATATCGTTGATTGTTCAGAAATCGACGGAACTGATGATGAACATCTGTCGCCACCAGTTGTTAGGATGAGATCGCTGCACAGTAGGGAGGGGTAGCCGTTGCTTAACAATCTAGTTTTACCGAAAATTGAAGTAGAGGCCAGTTCTCGTAACTACGGCCATTTCGTTATTAGCCCGCTAGAAAGCGGTTATGGCATTACACTTGGGAACTCCTTGCGTCGGGTTTTGCTGTCCAGCCTGCCGGGTGCTGCCGTTACCTCCATTCGCGTGAGAGGTGTACACCATGAATTTTCTACAATCGATCATGTGCAGGAGGATGCCACCCGCTTGATCCTAAATGTGAAACAGATCCGTTTTACAACAACCAGTGCTGATCCTGTTCGCATTTACGTAGAAGTTTCCCATGAAGGGCCCGTGACGGCCGGCGATTTGAACTGCCCACCGGAAGTCGAGATCGTCAATCCGGATCTGTACCTTTTATTTGCAGATTCAAATGATGTGGACTTGGACATTGAGATGATCGTGGAGCGGGGCCGGGGGTACAGCCCTGCCGAGGAACGCCCACAGCTGCCCCTAGGCGAGATACCTGTAGATGCGATCTTTAGCCCAGTGAAGAAAGCATCCTACCGGGTTGAGCGCACCCGTATTGGTCAACAGACTGATTACGATAAATTGAATTTGGAGGTCTGGACCGATGGCACAATTTCTCCGGAAGACGCTGTGCAGCAGGCCGCCGATATTCTAGTTCAGCATCTGTCCCTCTTGGTTGATACGCACACGCCTGTGGTCGAGCCCCCTGTGGAACAGGAAGAAGGCATTCCGAGTCGTGTGGCTGACACACCGATTGAAGAGTTGGAACTGACTGTGCGGGCCTATAACTGTCTGAAACGGGCCGGCATTACGAAGATCGGTGAGATCCTGATACGCATGGAAAAGGGCGAAGAGGAGATGCTCGCCATTCGGAACTTTGGCAAGAAGTCACTGGACGAGTTGGTAGAAAAGTTGAGTGCAAAATCATACATACCCGTGTCAGGCGTGGATCTTAGTGCCTATCTGAGTGGTGACAATGGAGCCGATAGCACTGCTAGAGAGCCTGAGGTGTCTGCAGCTGAAACAATCGAGACCGCTGAGGAAGCTGGTTGACCGGTTTTCATGGAGGAGTGTGACAATGCGACACCAGATCGCAGGGCGCAAGTTAAGCCGTACATCGGCGCAACGGAAGGCTCTATTTCGCAACTTGATTCGAGAGCTGTACATTCACGAGCGGATCATTACCACAGAGGCAAAGGCCCGCGCGGTTCGCTCTGATGCGGAAAAGTTAATCACCAAAGCCAAGCACGGGTTGTCCGGCAAGGTCGCCCGTGTTCATGCACAGCGGCAGGTGGTCGCGTACCTGAATGACAAGACGGTCGCGAAAAAGGTTTTTGACGAGTTGGCCCCCCGTTATATGGAGCGGAACGGTGGGTATACTCGGATCTTAAAGCTGGGCAAACGCTTCGGTGATGCGGCTGAAATGGCCATCATTGAACTGGTGGAAGATGATGAGTAACTGGACGGGCTGCCTGTTTGTGGCCCCATGAGCCACTTGCGCCAAGTCGCGGGTCTGGTCGCCTATGATGGCACAGATTTCTGTGGCTTTCAAGTGCAACAGCAGCAGCCGACAGTCCAGGGCGCATTAGAAGAAGCACTGGTTCATGTAACCGGTTCTTTCTGTCGAATCACTGCTGCGGGCAGGACCGATACAGGTGTTCACGCCCGAGGCCAGGTTATCGCTGTCAAAGTACCGTGGCAGCATTCGTTGCTCGCTTTACGCCAGGCTTGGAACCACTACCTGCCCGCTTCAATTGTGGTGCGCTGTTTGGCAGAAGCACCGGCCGGATTTCATCCGCGCTTCAGTGCAACGAAACGCACGTACCGCTATACCCTATGGGTACCGCAGACAGATGGCAATGGTGACAGGCGTTTCCCTTTACTGGATCGTTTTGCGCTAGTGTTGCCTAGACAGCCGGACGTAGAGGCAATGAACAGGGCTGCTGGGCTGCTGACCGGAACGCATGATTTCGCTACATTCGGGCAGGCACCTCAGGGCGACAATACCATACGTCGGGTTGATGTTCTCTTTTGGGAACGGGTGGATGAGACACTTCCGCGATTGGACCCGTTTCCGCTTGGCCGCTTGGTGTTGACCATCACAGCCAATGCCTTCTTGCGCCGCATGGTGCGTAATCTGGTCGGCTCTTTGCTGGCGGTCGGTTGGGGAGAATGGCAACCTGAGGATATGACCGTCGCCTTGCTGGCAAAAGACCGCAGCCGCTCTGGGCCACCAGTCCCGCCCAATGGCCTGGTTTTGGAGCAGGTCCAGTATGCAGATTTTGCTGATTTATTTAGACAACCATAAACCTGCCCTAGGGTAGTGGTTCTTGGCAGGTGGGTGAGGAGATGAGGGATGAAGACACTGAGCCTGAGCTATGAGGAAGCCCAAGCTGGGCGTGAATGGTGGGTTGTTGATGCGACGGGCAAGACACTTGGCCGGCTGGCATCGGAGATCGCACAGATCCTGCGGGGAAAGCACAAATCGACTTTCACACCGCATGTGGACTGTGGCGACTTCGTGATTGTCGTCAATTGCGAGAAATTCCATGTAACCGGCAAGCGGATGGATGACAAACGTTACTACTGGCACTCGCGTTATCCTGGCGGGTTAAAGAGCCGAACCATGCGCCAACAACTAGAACGCCAACCACAGAAGATCATCTATGCAGCGGTGAAGGGAATGGTACCTAAAACCCGCCTTGGCCGCGCGCAAATGAAAAAGCTGAAGGTCTATGCCGGCCCGGACCATCCACACCAGGCGCAAAAGCCAAAAAAGCTGGACCTGTTAGGAGAATCGAGATGAATGAATATATTGAAGCGGTTGGGCGCAGAAAAAGTGCCTCGGCTCGGGTACGGCTGTATGAGGGCGAGGGCGAAATTATCGTAAACAGTTTGCCGATGAACGTCTATTTCGGTCGTGCCTTGGACCAGATGACGATTCGTCAACCGTTGGTGCTGACCGGTACTGAGAATAGCTTTAATATTAGCATTAAGGTACATGGCGGTGGTGAAGGTGGGCAGGCCCATGCAGTGCGTCATGGCCTTTCGCGCGCGTTGACCGTTGCGGACCCGAATCTGCGTCCTACTTTGAAAGCGGCCGGTTTTCTGACGCGGGATGCACGCGTGAAGGAACGCATGAAGCCTGGCCTCAAGCGGGCACGCAAAGCCCCGCAGTACACAAAGCGCTAAATGCTGTTCGGGCAACAGAGGAAATCGGGAAAGCGATGGCAATGTGTCATCGCTTTTTGTAATTTTCTCTTGGCAGCGAGAGAGTCTTGATGGAAGGCACTATGCTGCACACATGCTGATCCGATCTGGTCTACTCCTGATCTCTGCATCGGCAACTGATGATGCTGTTCTGGCAGAGGTGCAATCGTTCCTAGGTACAGGTCTGGAGGGATTTCTTCCCCTCGCCAGTTACGTGTATGCCGCGCCTTCTCGTTATCAGGTGGAAGAGACCTTGCGCGCTTGGTGTGATGAAGAGGAATTCGACCTGATTGTAACAGTTGGCGGCACATTCCCGGCCCCTGGTCCCTCGGACCAGGAGATCGTACCGGAAGCGACGGCCGCTGTGTTGGAACGGTTCATGCCATCCCTGCCGGAGAGTATGCGCGCTGGGGCCGCGCAGGCCCATCCTTTGGCGAGGTTAGACCGAGGGGTGGCCGGCATTCGCGGGCGGACGCTGATACTCAACCTGCCCCGTGGACGTGAACTGGCCCTGGGGTTCCTAGAGAGTATCCTCGATCTGATAGTGCCAATCGTGTCATGTCTAGGGACTGAAGGCGCAACCTTAGTCAATGAGACCGCGCCTGCTTTGTCAGAAAAGACGCAACCCCGGTCTGCTGGGTTAGACAATGAGGAGTTCGCCGCTTTTCTGCGACGCCAATCATAAGGCAGCGATGCCAATACGATTGATATTTTGACTTTTGTCTTTCATGAGGAGTACTATGTTTTTGGTAGTTCGGTTTACAGCCATTTCGGACAGGTTTGCAGCAGGTGTTTGTTGTAGCGTAGGCAGACGCGGACGAAAGGCTACATTTTGTGGTGCATACAAGTAGGAGGATAGAATGGGTGGGAACACAGTTGTTGTAACAGACGTGAATTTCGAGGATGCAGTCATTAACGCAGATATTCCTGTGCTCGTGGATTTCTGGGCCGAATGGTGCGGTCCCTGTAAGATGATTGCACCGGTTCTTGATGAGATTGCTTCCGAATTGGATGGCAAATTGACCATTGGTAAGCTGGATGTAGACGAGAACCAGAGTACCGCTATGGCCTTTGGCGTTATGAGTATTCCTACGCTGATGCTCTTCAAAAACGGCCAGCAGGTGGAAACGATTGTCGGCTTCCAACAGAAGACGCAATTGATGAGCAAAATTCAGGCACATTTGAACTAACCACTTCTGAGCGGCCATGGCCATTTCGATCTAGCTGCATAGGAACTGCCCCCCGACCGCTGCGGCCAGCTCATTACGCTGCACAAAGATGGTGAATCGATCTGCGCTGCAAGCATTCTCGATCTGGTGCCGGAGTTCCATTTGCAGCCGGTCATGGCCGCTCTGCGAGCGGCAGCCGGCGGTGTTGAGTACAGTTGAGGAGAATGTGATCATGGCCAACCGAGAGCAGAATCCATGCAACAAGCAGCATGAAGGCGACGAACCGCAACTAGGCGCGTCTAGTCAGCCCTCATTCTCCTTACCCCCCCCCCGCACATATGTTCCATATGGATGCGAGGAGTGCCGATGAACCGCGCATCCAGAGGGGGAGCTTGGTTGAAGGGGTGCTGCCCAAGCGAGGGATATTCTTAGCAGCACTCATCCTCCTCGGCAGCGCGCTTGCCATCACTGCCTTGATGATGACCACAGGCAGCCTACCCCTAACCGCGCAGGTACAGACGCCGGAGCAGATATGTGGTCCACTCAGCGGCCCGATTCCATTTGCTACAGCCAGTCAGGAATATGCCAGTCAACGCCCTATATGTATAGCACTCCTGGAAGCCAAGGATACCCTACAAGGTTCCGCCAACGTACTGAATTGGTCTGCAGGGGTTTCGATGAGCCAGTGGACCGGCCTCGATCTCACTAGTAGAGCATTACGGCTCGAACCTAGGTATTCAATCAATGCCCCCCTCACTGGCCGCCTCCATCCTGCACTAGGCGACCTCACCACTCTGACGCAGTTGAGGATCAAAGACAACCAACTGACAGGCACGATCCCTGCTGCACTAGGCAACCTCTCCAATCTGACAGAATTGAACCTCTACTCCAACCAACTGACAGGCCCTATCCCTGTTGCACTAGGTAACCTCTCCACCACTCTGACGCAGTTGTATCTCCAGAACAACCACCTGACAGGCCCTATCCCTCCTGCACTAGGCGATCTCACCACTCTGACGCAGTTGTATCTCCAGAACAACCGACTGACAGGCACCATCCCTTCTGAACTAGGCAACCTCACCAATCTGCAAGGATTGTATCTCAACAACAACCAACTGACAGGCCCTATCCCTGCTAACTTATCCTCCAATCTGACGTTGTTGTACCTCCACGACAACCAACTGACAGGCACCATCCCTGCTAACTTATCCTCCAATCTGCTGCAGTTGCGGCTCCAGAACAACCGTCTGACGGGCCCCATCCCTGCTAACCTATCTTCCAATCTGCTGATCTTGTACCTCAACGACAACCAACTGACGGGCCCCATCCCTGCTACTCTACCCTCCAATCTGCTGTTCTTGCTGCTCCAGAACAACCGTCTGACGGGCCCCATCCCTGCTACTCTACCCTCCGGGGTGACGGCGTGGTACCTCAACAACAACCAACTGACGGGCACCATCCCTGCTAACTTACCCTCCAATCTGACGCAGTTGCACCTCAACGACAACCGTCTGACGGGCCCCATCCCTATTACTCTACCCGCCTCTCTGCAGCAGTTGCACCTCTACAGCAACACTCTGACGGGCAGCATCCCTCCTCAACTAGCCAACCTCAGAAATCTGGAGCAATTGCACCTCAACAACAACCAACTGACAGGCACGATCCCTATTACTCTACCCGCCTCTCTGCGGCAGTTGCACCTCTACTCCAACACTCTGATAGGCAGCATCCCTCCTCAACTAGCCAACCTCAGAAATCTGGAGCAGTTACACCTCAACAACAACCGTCTGACGGGCCCCATCCCGCCGGAACTAGGCACGGGTCTCATCTCCAACACTCTGGAGCAGTTGCACCTCAACAACAACCGACTGACGGGCACCATCCCAACTCAACTGGGCACTCTCTCCCGTACTCTGCAGACATTAAACCTCTCCAGCAACTCCCTGACGGGCGAGATCCCACCGGAACTGAGTATTCTCATCAATCTGCAGCAGTTGCACCTCAACGACAACCAACTGACAGGCAGCATCCCACGTGCGCTGGTCAACATCACTGAAACGCTGCAGACATTGCTGCTTGGGGACAACCAACTCAGCGGCTGTATCCCACCTGCGTTGCAAGATATTGCTAACATTGCTAACAATGACCTGTCATCATTAGGCCTCCCAGATTGCAATATGCCAGCGGGGCGTGTAGTTGTGTGCATTGACACAGAAGCGATACCGGGTTCATACCTAGAGGAATCTGTCAGCCTGCGTCGGGATTGCGAAAGGATCTTGCATGTGAAGCAAGGATTGGAAACTAGAGGGTGGAATACTACTGCGTTGAACTGGGCGACGACGATTGCCATAACTACCTGGGCTGACATTGGTCTCAACGACAACGCCACGCAAGTGATAACTGTAAGTCTAAGTCTCCCGAACAGTAACCTAATGGGCGAGATCCCTACTGAACTGGCCACCCTCTCCAGCACGCTGACCACCTTGAACCTAGGTCAGAACAGATTGACTGGTTCCATCCCACCGTGGCTAGGGGAGTTCACAAAGCTGCAGACGTTGTCCCTCTACAGCAACACCCTGACGGGCACCATCCCTGCTCAACTGAACACCCTCTCCAACACGCTGACCACCTTGAACCTAAGTCAGAACGGCTTGACGGGTACGATCCCACTGTGGCTAGGGGAGTTCACAGCTCTGCAGACGTTGGCCCTCTACAGCAACACCCTGACGGGTACGATCCCTGCTGCACTGGGCAACCTCTCCAACACGCTGACCACCTTGAACCTAAGTCAGAACAGCTTGACTGGCTCCATCCCACCGGAACTGGCCGCCCTCTCCACCACGCTGACCACTTTGAACCTAGGTCAGAACAGCTTGACGGGTACGATTCCATCGTGGCTAGGGGACTTCACAAATCTGCAGACATTGCGTCTCAACGACAACGAACTGACGGGACCCATCCATCCCCGGTTGTACGATCTCTCCGTTCTCACCAATCTGCGGACGTTGGACCTTGCTGACAATTCACTAACAGGCTGTATCCCCCGTACCTTGCAAGGTCGCCTGACAACAGATTCATTCTGCCCACGACCATCACCAAGCAGACCACCAAGCGGTGGCGGCGGTGGTGGTGGCGGCGGCGGTGGCGGCTCAACACAGAGACCCACATGTACCAATGGCACTGTCGTACCCAACCCCTCTGCCAATGCCGACCTGGTCAGAGACTGCGTCCTGCTCCTGACCAACAAAGAAACCCTGGAGGGAAGCATCAGTACCTCTATGCGCTTGAACTGGAGTGAGAACAGCAGCATAGGCACCTGGGAGGGGGTAACCATAGACGGGGCCCCGCAGCGTGTGGTCAGGCTGGAGCTGGATATCAGTGGCAAGACATTGGCAGGCAGCATCCCGACCACCTTGAGCCGGCTCACAGGTCTGCAGACCTTGGATATCTCCAACAACCAACTATCGGGTCGTATCCCGGTTGGCCTGCGCGCGCTCAACAACCTGCAGGTCTTGGACTTCTCCAACAACCGGCTGTCGGGCAGCATGCCGACTGATCTGGGCAGTATTGCCACCCTGCAGACCTTGCACCTGGCCAACAACAGTTTGACGGGCAGCATCCCGACGACACTGGTGGATCTCTCCGATCTACGTTCGTTGTCTTTGGCTGGAAATCGGTTCAGTGGTTGTATTCCCAACGCGTTGACGCGTGTTGCCCAGAACGACCTGTCGGCTATCGAGTTGTCCTTCTGCGACCCTGTCACCCCGACAGCTACGCCTACGGTCACGCCCACACCGCTTGCTCCGGTTGGCCAAGATCTCTTCCTGCCGCTCGTGTATAAGTAAGCGGACGCCTGCCTGACCGCACCTCGGAGAGTACTCTCTAGGTGGAGCATTTGACCTACTTCCGCTTTGCGCTTATCATGTACATTATAGATAGTGTACATGAGTTGTGTACAGGAAGCAGAGAGAGTTGTCTGGAGTGTGACCATGACCAACCGCGATCAGAATCTATGGAACAGGCAGCAGCTTGAGAGCGACGAACCGCAACTAGGCGCGCCTAGTCAGTCCTCATTCTCCTTACCCCCCCCCCCCCCCCCCCCCGCACATATGTTCCATATGGATGCGAGGAGTGCCGATGAACCGCGCAACCCGTGGGGGAGCTTGGTTGAAGGGGATGCTGCCCACGCGAGGGATATTCCTAGCAGCACTCATCCTCCTCGGCAGCGCGCTTGCCATCACTGCCTTGATGATGACCACAGGCAGCCTACCCCTAACCGCGCAGGAAAAGACGCCGGAGCAGATATGTGCACCCAATCCAATGAATAGCCCGATTCGATTTGCTACAAACCAGCCGGAATATCTCGACCGACTCCCTATATGCATAGCACTCCTGGAAGCCAAGGATACCCTACAAGGTTCCGCCAACGTACTGAATTGGTCTGAAGGGCTTTCGATGAACGATTGGACCGGCCTCAATCTCACCACTTTTGAATTACGGCTCGAACCTAGGCAAGATTCAATCAATGCCCCCCTCACTGGCCGCCTCCATCCTGCACTAGGCGACCTCACCGCTCTGACGCAATTGCATATCAGAAACAACCAACTGACAGGCACGATCCCTGCTGCACTAGGCAACCTCTCCACCACTCTGACGCAATTGCATCTCGACAACAACCAACTGACAGGCCCTATCCCTCCTGCACTAGGTAATCTCTCCCCCACTCTGACGCAGTTGTATCTCCAGAACAACCAACTGACAGGCACGATCCCTGCTGCACTAGGCGACCTCACCAATCTGTCGGTGTTGGCACTCTATAACAACCGACTGACAGGCCCTATCTCTGAACTAGGCAACCTCACCAATTTGACGCAGTTGTATCTCTATAACAACCGACTGACAGGCCCTATCTCTGAACTAGACAACCTCACCAATCTGACGCAGTTGTGGCTCCAGAACAACCAACTGACAGGCACCATCCCTGCTAACCTATCCTCCAATCTGGTGCAGTTGCAGCTCCAGAACAACCGTCTGACGGGCAACATCCCTGCTAACCTATCTTCCAATCTGCTTATCTTGTACCTCAACGACAACCGTCTGACGGGCACCATCCCTGCTACTCTACCCGACTCTCTGGTGATCTTGGGTCTCCAGAACAACCAACTGACGGGCACCATCTCTGCTACTCTACCCGCCTCTCTGCTGTTCTTGGGTCTCCAGAACAACCGTCTGACGGGCTCCATCCCTGCTACTCTACCCTCCGGGGTGACGGAGTGGTACCTCAACAACAACCAACTGACGGGCACCATCCCTGCTAACTTACCCTCCAATCTGACGCAGTTGCACCTCAACGACAACCGTCTGACGGGCCCCATCCCTATTACTCTACCCGCCTCTCTGCAGCAGTTGCACCTCTACAGCAACACTCTGACGGGCAGCATCCCTCCTCAACTAGCCAACCTCAGAAATCTGCAGCAATTGCACCTCAACAACAACCAACTGACGGGCACGATCCCTATTACTCTACCCGCCTCTCTGCGGCAGTTGCACCTCTACTCCAACACTCTGATAGGCAGCATCCCTCCTCAACTAGCCAACCTCAGAAATCTGGAGCAGTTACACCTCAACAACAACCGTCTGACGGGCCCCATCCCGCCGGAACTAGGCACGGGTCTCATCTCCAACACGCTGGAGCAGTTGCACCTCAACAACAACCGACTGACGGGCACGATCCCAACTCAACTGGGCACTCTCTCCCGTACTCTGCAGACATTAAACCTCTCCAGCAACACCCTGACGGGCGAGATCCCACCGGAACTGAGTATTCTCATCAATCTGCAGCAGTTGCACCTCAACGACAACCAACTGACAGGCAGCATCCCACGTGCGCTGGTCAACATTACTGAAACGCTGCAGACATTGCTGCTTGGGGGCAACCAACTCAGCGGCTGTATCCCACCTGCGTTGCAAGATATTGCTAACAATGACCTGATGACATCGCCATCATTCAACGGCTTCCAAAATTGCAATATGCCAGCGGGGCGTGTGGTTGTGTGCATTGACACAGAAGCGATACCGGGTTCATACCTAGAGGAATCTATCAGCCTGCGTCGGGATTGCGAAAGGCTCTTGCAGGTGAAGCAAGGATTGGAAACTAGAGGGTTGAGTCCTACTGCGTTGAACTGGGTACCGACGACTGCCATAACTACCTGGGCTGACATTGGTCTCAACGACAACGCCACGCAAGTGATAACTGTAAGTCTAAGTCTCCCGAACAGTAACCTAATGGGCGAGATCCCTACTGAACTGGCCACCCTCTCCAACACGCTGACCACCTTGAACCTAGGTCAGAACAGATTGACTGGTTCCATCCCACCGTGGCTAGGGGAGTTCACAAAGCTGCAGACGTTGTCCCTCTACAGCAACACCCTGACGGGCACCATCCCTGCTCAACTGAACACCCTCTCCAACACGCTGACCACCTTGAACCTAAGTCAGAACGGCTTGACGGGTACGATCCCACTGTGGCTAGGGGAGTTCACAAAGCTGCAGACGTTGTCCCTCTACAGCAACACCCTGACGGGTACGATCCCTGCTGCACTGGGCAACCTCTCCAACACGCTGACCACTTTGAACCTAAGTCAGAACAGCTTGACTGGCTCCATCCCACCGGAACTGGCCGCCCTCTCCAACACGCTGACCACTTTGAACCTAGGTCAGAACAGCTTGACGGGTACGATTCCATCGTGGCTAGGGGACTTCACAAATCTGCAGACATTGCGTCTCAACGACAACGAACTGACGGGATCCATCCCTCCCCGGTTGTACGATCTCTCCGTTCTCACCAATCTGCGGACGTTGGACCTTGCTGACAATTCACTAACAGGCTGTATCCCCCGTACCTTGCAAGGTCGCCTGACAACAGATTCATTCTGCCCACGACCATCACCAAGCAGACCACCAAGCGGTGGTGGTGGCGGCGGCGGCGGCGGTGGCTCGACACCGAGACCCACATGTACCAATGGCACTGTCGTACCCAACCCCTCGGCCAATGCCGACCTGGTCAGAGACTGCGTCCTGCTCCTGACCAACAAAGAAACCCTGGAGGGAAGCATCAGTACCTCTATGCGCTTGAACTGGAGTGAGAACAGCAGCATTGACACCTGGGAGGGGGTAACCATAGGCGGTACCCCGCAGCGGGTGACCAGGCTGGAGCTGGATATCAGTGGCAAGACATTGGCAGGCAGCATCCCGACCACCTTGAGCCGGCTCACCGGTCTGCAGACCTTGGATATCTCCAACAACGGACTCTCGGGCCGTATCCCGGTTGGCCTGCGCGCGCTGGCCAGCCTGCAGGTCTTGGACTTCTCCAACAACCGGCTGTCGGGCAGCATGCCGACAGATCTGGGCAGTATTGCCACCCTGCAGACCTTGCACCTGGCCAACAACAGTCTGACGGGCAGCATCCCGACGACCCTGGTGGATCTCTCCGATCTACGTTCGTTGTCCTTGGCTGGAAATCGGTTCAGCGGCTGTATCCCCAATGCGTTGGCGCGTGTTGCCCAGAACGACCTGTCGGCTATCGAGTTGTCCTTCTGCGACCCTGTCACCCCGACAGCTACGCCCCCAGCCACTGCTACACCGACCGCCCCGGTTGGCAGGCAGATCTTCCTGCCCTTGGTGCATAAGTGAGTGTATAGGCCCGTTGCGATTGGCCAAAGGAAGGGAGAGCCATCACGGCTCCCCCTTCAACTGTCAATAGGTTAGCGGCTGGTGTTCAGGCCTGTGGCAAGGCGGGGACTATGAGTTCCATTGAGCGTAGCCAGCGGGCCTCGGGGCCAATGGCTAGAAGCGTGCCGCTTTGGGGGTCACCCGTACACATCACTGGTGATCTTCACCATTTCCGCGTACCTTTCGGCCACAATGGAAGCACTACCAATGAGCGCACCGTCGATCTGTGGCTGCTGCATAATGGCGCGGATGTTGTCCGGTTTTGTACTACCGCCGTAGAGGATGCGGGCAGTGTCTGCGACAGGCCCCCCATGCATCTCCCGCAGGCTATCTCGGACCAGCCCGACCGCTACCCCAACGGTTACGGCCACACCGACGGCTACGGCCACCCCAACACAGACAGCCACGCCGACCGCTACGCACACAGCAACGGTCACGCCAACAGCAACAGCGACACACACGCCCACGCCCAATCCGTGTGCCAACAACATTGTCGTCTCCAACTCTGCACGCGGCTTGGTCTCTGATTGCAACGCGCGGGGCGGTGCATGCCCTGTGGAAGGGAATTTGCCCTTGTTCGGCTTCGCTGCTATCATGTGCAGTGAATGGTTTTCTACTGCCGATAGCGTTGAGGAGAATGTGATCATGGCCAACCGCGATCAGAATCCATGCAACAAGCAGCAGCTTGAAGGTGCCGAACCGCAACTAGGCGCGCCCAGTCAGTCCTCATTCTCCTTACCCCCCCCCCCCCCCCCCCGCACATATGTTCCATATGGATGCGAGGAGTGCCAATGAACCGCGCAACCCGTGGGGGAGCTTGGTTGAAGGGGTGCTGCCCAAGCCGGGGATCACGCTAGCAGCCCTCATCGTCCTCTGTGCCGCCATCGCCTTGATGACCAGCACCGGCACACCCGTAGCCGCGCAGTCTATATCGGTACCGGATGTATGTAGCGGAAGCCCCGCGATTGGGGGTGCAGGCTATAGCTATACCCATACCAACGCAATCCCGGCTTGCAACGCGCTCCTGGCCGCTAAGAACACCCTGCTAGGGACTGCCACATTTGCCACAGGGGATTGGATTACAACAACGAGGATAAACCAGTGGCCCGGCCTCACTCTCTCCGCTGATGGTAGGGTGACCCAGTTAAACCTCAGCAACAACCGACTGACGGGCAGCATCCCGCCTGCACTGGGCAACATCACCACTCTGACCTACTTGGTCCTTTACAACAACCAACTGACAGGCACCATCCCTACAGAACTGGGCAACCTCTCCAATCTGCAGCAGTTACACCTCAACGACAACCAACTGACAGGCTCTATCCCTACTGAACTAGGCAACCTCTCCAATCTGCAGCAGTTGAATCTCTTCAACAACCAACTGACAGGCTCTATCCCTACTGAACTGGGCAACCTCTCCAATCTGCAGCGGTTGTCTCTCTTCAACAACCAACTGACAGGCAACCTCCCGCCTCAACTAGGCAACCTCTCCAATCTGCAGTGGTTGTCTCTCTTCAACAACCAACTGACAGGCAACCTCCCGCCTCAACTAGGCAACCTCTCCAATCTGCAGCGGTTGTATCTCAACAACAACAAACTGACAGGCAACCTCCCGCCTCAACTAGGCAACCTCGCCCAGCTGCGGCAGTTGGAGCTCAACAACAACCAACTGACCAGCATCCCTCCTGCACTAGGCAACCTCTCCAATCTGACGCAGTTGAAGCTCAACAACAACAAACTGACCAGCATCCCTCCTGCACTAGGCAACCTCACCAATCTGACGCGGTTGTATCTCAACAACAACAAACTGACCAGCATCCCTCCTGCACTAGGCAACCTCTCCACTCTGACGGAGTTGTATCTCCACGACAACGAACTCACAGGCAACATCCCTACAGAACTAGACAACCTCTCCACTCTGACGCGGTTGTATCTCCACGACAACGAACTCACAGGCAACATCCCTACAGAACTAGGCAACCTCTCCAGTCTGACGGAGTTGTATCTCCACGACAACGAACTCACAGGCAACATCCCTACAGAACTAGCCAACCTCTCCAGTCTGCAGCGGTTGTATCTTCACGACAACGAACTCACAGGCAACATCCCGACTCAACTAAGCAGCCTCGCCCAGCTGCTGCGGTTGTACCTCAACGACAACCGACTCACAGGCAACATCCCTGCTAATCTACCCAACTTGCTGCAGTATTTGCAGCTCAACAACAACCAACTCACGGGTGCCATCCCTACAGAACTAGGCAACCTCTCTGATCTGCTGTGGTTGCAGCTCAACAACAACCAATTCACGGGCACCATCCCTACTGAACTAGCCGACCTCTTCAATCTGGAGCAGTTGAAGCTCAACGACAACCAACTCACAGGCACCATCCCGACTCAACTGGGCAGCCTCTCCGAGCTGGAGCAGTTGCACCTCAACGACAACCAACTGACGGGCAACATCCCGACTCAACTAAGCAGCCTCGCCCAGCTGCAGCAGTTGCACCTCAACAACAACCAACTCACAGGCAACATCCCTGCTAATCTACCCAACTCTCTGCGGCAGTTGCACCTCAACAACAACCCACTGACAGGTACCATCCCGACTCAACTGGGCAACCTCTCCGCTCTGCAGCAGTTACACTTCAACGACAACCGACTCACAGGCACCATCCCGTCTCAACTGGGCAACCTCTCCAATCTGGAGCAGTTGCACCTCTACTCCAACACTCTGATGGGTCCCATCCCTCCTGCACTCGGCAACCTCTCCAATCTGGAGCAGTTGCACCTCAACAACAACCGACTGACGGGCACTATCCCTGCTGCCCTGGGGACCTTCACCCAGCTACGGACGTTGCACCTCAACGCCAACCGACTGACGGGCAACATCCCTATTACCCTACCCGCCTCTCTGCGGCAGTTGCACCTCTACTCCAACACTCTGATAGGCAGCATTCCTGCTCAACTAGCCGACCTCTCCAATCTGGAGCAGTTGAAGCTCAACGCCAACCGACTGACGGGTACCATCCCAACTCAATTGGGCACTCTCTCCCGTACTCTGCAGACATTAAACCTGGCCTACAATAGACTGACGGGCGAGATCCCACCGGAACTGAGTGTTCTCATCAATCTGCAGACATTGAACCTCTACTCCAACACCTTGACAGGCTCCATCCCACGTGCGCTGGTCAACATCACTGAAACGCTGCAGACATTGCGGCTTGGGGGCAACCCACTCAGCGGCTGTATCCCACCTGCCTTGCACACTATTGCTAACAATGACCTGATGACATCGCCATCATTCAACGGCTTCCCAGATTGCAATATGCCAGCGGGGCGTGTGGTTGTGTGCATTGACACAGAAGCGATACCGGGTTCATACCTAGAGGAATCTATCAGCCTGCGTCGGGATTGCGAAAGGCTCTTGCAGGTGAAGCAAGGATTGGAAACTAGAGGGTTGAGTCCTACTGCGTTGAACTGGGCGACGACGACTGCCATAACTACCTGGGTTGACATTGGTCTCAACGCTAGTCCCACGCAAGTGATAAGTGTAAGTCTAAGTCTCCCGAACAGTAACCTGATGGGCGAGATCCTTACTGAACTGGGCACCCTCTCCAGCACGCTGACCACTTTGAACCTAGGTCAGAACAGCTTGACTGGCTCCATCCCACAGTGGCTAGGGGAGTTCACAAAGCTGCAGACGTTGGCCCTCAACAGCAACACCCTGACGGGTACGATCCCTGCTCAATTGGGCACTCTCTCCAGCACGCTGACCACCTTGAACCTAGGTCAGAACAGCTTGACTGGCCCCATCCCACAGTGGCTAGGGGAGTTCACAAAGCTGCAGACGTTGTCCCTCTACAGCAACACCCTGACGGGCGAGATCCCATCGCAACTGGGCAATCTCTCCAACACGCTGACCACCTTGAATCTAAGCCAGAACGGCTTGACGGGTACGATCCCACAGTGGCTAGGGGAGTTCACAAAGCTGCAGACGTTGTCCCTCAACAACAACCAACTGACGGGTACGATCCCTGCTCAACTGGGCACTCTCTCCAACACGCTGACCACCTTGAACCTAAGTCAGAACAGCTTGACTGGATTCATTCCACCGTGGCTAGGGGAGTTCACAGCTCTGCAGACGTTGGCCCTCAACAGCAACCAACTGACGGGTACGATCCCTGCTCGACTGGGCAACCTCTCCAACACGCTGACCACCTTGAACCTAAGTCAGAACAGCTTGACGGATACGATCCCACTGTGGCTAGGGGAGTTCACAAATCTGCAGACGTTGTCCCTCTACAGCAACACCCTGACGGGTACGATCCCTGCTCAACTGGGCAACCTCTCCAACACGCTGACCACCTTGAACCTAAGTCAGAACAGATTGACTGGCTCCATCCCACCGGAACTGGCCGCCCTCTCCAACACGCTGACCACTTTGAACCTAGGTCAGAACAGATTGACGGGTACGATTCCATCGTGGCTAGGGGAGTTCACAAATCTGCAGCACTTGCATCTCAACGCCAACGAACTGACGGGACCCATCCCTCCCCGGTTGTACGATCTCTCTGTTCTCACCAATCTGCGGACGTTGAACCTTGATGGCAATTCACTAACAGGCTGTATCCCCTATACCTTGCAAGAAGATGGCCTGACAACAGATTCATTCTGCCCACGACCATCACCAAGCAGACCACCAAGCGGTGGTGGTGGCGGCGGCGGCGGCGGCTCAACACAGAGACCCACATGTACCAATGGCACTGTCGTAGCCAACCCCTCTGCCAATGCCGACCTGGTCAGAGACTGCGTCCTGCTCCTGACCAACAAAGAAACCCTGGAGGGACGCATCAGTACCTCCATGCGCTTGAACTGGAGTGAGAACAGCAGCATTGACACATGGGAGGGGGTAACCATTGACGGGGCCCCGCAGCGGGTGACCAGGCTGGAGCTGGATATCAGTGGCAAGACATTGGCAGGCAGCATCCCGACCACCTTGAGCCGGCTCACAGGTCTGCAGACCTTGGATATCTCCAACAACCAACTATCGGGCCGTATCCCGGTTGGCCTGCGCGCGCTGGCCGCCCTGCAGGTCTTGGACTTCTCCAACAACCGGTTGTCGGGCAGCATGCCGACTGATCTGGGCAGTATTGCCAGCCTGCAGACCTTGCACCTGGCCAACAACAGTCTGACGGGCAGCATCCCGACGACACTGGTGGATCTCTCCGATCTACGTTCGTTGTCTTTGGCTGGAAATCGGTTCAGCGGCTGTATCCCCAATGCGTTGGCGCGGGTTGCCCAGAACGACCTGTCGGATATTGAGTTGTCTTTCTGCGACCCTGTCACCCCGACAGCTACGCCCCCAGCCACTGCTACACCGACCGCCCCGGTTGGCAGGCAGATCTTCCTGCCCTTGGTGCATAAGTGAGTGTATAGGCCCGTTGCGATTGGCAAAAGGAAGGGAGAGCCATCACGGCTCCCCCTTCAACTGTCAATAGGTTAGCGGCTGGTGTTCAGGCCTGTGGCAAGGCGGGGACTACCTCATGAGTTCCATTGAGCGTATCTAGCGGGCCTTATCGTCCTAATCATGGCCGAAGCCACCGCTTTGGGGATCATCCGTACACATCACTGGTGATCTTCACCATTTCCGCGTACCTTTCGGCCACAATGGAAGCACTACCAATGAGCGCACCGTCGATCTGTGGCTGCTGCATAATGGCGCGGATGTTGTCCGGTTTTGTACTACCGCCGTAGAGGATGCGGGCAGTGTCTGCGACAGGCCCCCCATGCATCTCCCGCAGGCTATCTCGGACCAGCCCGCAGATGTCGCCGGCCATCTCTGCTGTCGCTGCCCGGCCCGTACCGATGGCCCAGACCGGCTCGTAGGCAATGACTAGAGATTGGAGCTGCTGGCTGCTCAGGCCAGCCAGAGCAGCCAGCACCTGTCCACTGATGAAGGAGCGGGTTTCGCCCCGCTCGTTCTGTTCTTGGCTTTCGCCTACACAGACGATTGGAATCAGTTCGTGTGCCAGCACAGACTGGATCTTCTTGTTCACAATTTCATCGGTTTCGCCGAAATACTGTCGCCGTTCGCTGTGTCCGATGATCACATACTCCGCAAGACCGCACAGCATGGTTGGACTGATCTCGCCGGTGTAGGCACCCTTTTCCTCCCAATGGACGTTTTGCGCGCCTAGGGCATAGGGAAAGGTCATGATCTCTTGCAACGGGTGCAGACAGACAGAGGGCGGGCATAGCACTTGGTCTACCCCTTCATAACTGCGGGTCAGTTCGCAGATCTGTCGGGTTAGGGCAAGAGCTTCCGACACAGTTTTGTTCATTTTCCAATTCGCGGCCATCAGAGGCTTACGCATAGGGGAAATTCTCCGCAGGCGACTGAATCAACATGAGGAAAGGGAATCTGATTCCGGCCCTTTGTCCTCTTGTGGTGGCGCGTTGAAGCGGGCCAGTTCCGTTTCGTACTCATCTGCCGTGAGCCAGCGACCGCCGCTGACTTCATGACGGATCACCTTCTTGTTGCGGTCGAACCAGAGTTCTACTTCTACTTGGGTGAAACAGCGGTTCTGGCCGCTTCCTTGCAGCACTTTGCGGGTATAAAACTGCGCGTCGCTGTCTTCCTCCCGGCTGAGGCTATTCATCAGATCGACCTCGGCGCTGATCGGTTCATGGCAGCGGTTACAGAGCACATACAGCGAGAGGGCGCGGCCATTGCTGCCGCCAGAGCCACCTGTAAAGATCGATGCCAATTTTTTTAGAAAACGCATGGAATCACCCGTTGTTGTCGTCTAGGGCTGCCACGCCCGGCAGCACTTTCCCTTCTAGGAATTCTAGGCTGGCACCACCGCCAGTACTTACATGGGACATCTGTTCAGTCAACCCAGCCTGGCGCACCGCGGCCGCGGAGTCACCGCCGCCGATAATAGTCGTTGCATGGGACAACCTCGCGAGCATTTCCGCGATGGCAACTGTCCCTTGGGCAAAGGCTGGGAACTCAAAAACGCCCATGGGCCCGTTCCACACAACTGTGCGCGCCGCGGCCAACCGATTGGAAAAGTGGGCCAGCGTGGCCACGCCAATGTCTAAGGCCATCCATCCTGCGGGAATCTCCTCTACGCTGACAGTCCGGTAGGCAGCATCCGCGCAGAACCTGTCGGCGACCGTCAGATCGACGGGAAGTTGGAGAATCCCTGCCCCTTTTTGCAGCAAAGTTTGGGCCATGTCCAGCGCGGCCGTCTCCACAAGACTAGCTGCCATGGGCTGGCCTTGGGCGGCCAGGAATGTATTGGCCATGCCGCCGCCGACCAGAATTGCATCCACTTTTTGCAGGAGCTTCTTGATGACAGGGATTTTATCGCTGACTTTGGCCCCGCCGAGGATAGCGATGAATGGATGCGCTGGCGTTTCTAGGGCGTCCCCCAGAAAGGCCAGCTCCTTCTCCATCAGCAGGCCGGCCACAGATGGTAGATGAGCGGCCACGCCGGTTGTGCTGGCATGTGCCCGATGCGCGCTGCCGAAGGCGTCATTGACGAACACATCACCCAATTGGGCTAGGGCTGCGGATAGGCCCGGATCGTTTTTCGTTTCGCCAGGGGCGAAACGGGTGTTTTCCAGCAACAGGACCTGGCCTGGGCCGAGGCCAGCTACGGCCGCCTCCACCTGTGGGCCGACCACCGCAGCAGGGAACTGCACCTCTACCCCGTTGTCCCCATTGGGGACGAGAGACTGTCCTTGTAACACCTGGCCTAAGCGTTCAGCGATGGGCCGTAAACTGTAGCGGGGATCCGGCCCTCCCTTGGGCCGGCCCAGATGGCTCAGCAGCACGAGGGCTGCCCCATGCTCCCGCAGAAATTCAATGGTCGGTAGGGCAGCCTGGATGCGGGTATCATCGGTGATATGGCCGCGGCTGTCTATGGGTACGTTAAAATCAACACGGACAAGGACACGTTTGCCCTGCCAGTTGATGTCACGGATCGTCTTTTTTGGCATGTCTATGTATGTAGCAGCGTTGTCTGGTCTATACACTTTGACCAGCGATATAGGCTGCCAGATCTGTGACCCGGACACTGTAGGCCCACTCGTTGTCGTACCAAGTGACCACTTTGACCAGGTCGCCATAAAAGGCCGTGAATTCGGCATCGACCGTGCTGCTGTGTGAATCCCCTTTGAAATCAGAACTGACCAGAGGGGCCCGGCTCACAGCCAGAATGCCTTGCATCGGTCCGGCCGCGGCCGCGTCAAAGGCGGCCAGGAGATCAGCAGTGCTGCCGGGGTTGCTGACTTTGGCGACGAAATCCACAACGCTGACAGTTGATGTGGGCACGCGCATGGCCATGCCATCGAATTTGCCGGCCAATTCCGGTACCACCAGGGCCACCGCTTTGGCCGCGCCGGTCGTGGTCGGAATGATGTTCATAGCCGCGGCCCGGGCCCGGCGCAGATCGCTGTGAACTAGATCGAGAATGCGTTGGTCCGTCGTGTAGGCATGGACGGTCGTCATCAGACCTTGCTCAATGCCGAATGTATCATTGACAACTTTGGCCGCAGGTGCTAGGCAGTTTGTTGTACAACTGGCATTGCTGATGACGTGATGGCTGTCCGGGTTGTACTGCTCATTGTTGACACCCATACAGATGGTAATGTCTTCCCCTTTGGCCGGCGCGCTGATGATCACCTTTGTGGCACCGGCTGCGATGTGCAGGGCGGCCTTTTCTCTATCGCGAAACACGCCGGTGCTTTCGATAACCAGATCAACGCCCATATCGTGCCAGGGTAACTGACTGGGGTCCCGCTCACTGAATACTTTCAAGCGGTCGCCGTTGATGGACAGATCACCATCGACCAGCTCAACACTTCCATTGAAAACGCCGTAGTTGGTATCGTATTTGAACAGATGGGCCATGGTAGACACATCACCCAAATCATTGACAGCCACGAGATCGAAGGTGTCCTTGTGGTGCTCAAACAGAGCCTTCGTTACCTGGCGGCCGATACGGCCAAAGCCGTTAATCGCGATTCTGGTGGTCATTCGAAAGATTCCTCCGCAATTGATAGGATGAGTTTTGCACTGTTTGTGGTCTGCTTCATGCGAAATTAATGGGCGCACAAAATGTGAAATAGTACAGGGAATTTTACCATATCTCCTGTTGATTGTTGCCAATTGGAATCCTTTGTATGGCTTTGTCGATCATGATTGATCTGCAGTAGACTCAATATGCGGGGTTTTCACGCTCCTGCCGTAGGCGTTCGTAAATTTCCATTACCTGTGGCCCTACCTTTTGTGGGTCATGGAGTGAGGGGTTCTCGTCGTTGATGAGATCAGCGCTGAACAAGCGAAAGGGCAAGTCTGTACCCGCTTCTGGCAGATGTATCCACTGCTGGCCTGTGGGTGGCTTGGCGGCAGAGAAATTATCATTGGCCAGAACTGTGGTAAAGGAATTCTCGGCATGCATGCGTAGGTGATGCATGTGAGCGGCTACATCGAATCCGTCAGTTTCGCCGGGCTGGGTCATGAGGTTGCAGACGTAAAAGCGCACGGCTGGAGAAGCTTTGATGGCTTCGCGGATGCGTGGGACCAGAAGATTCGGCATCAGGCTGGTGAAGAAACTGCCCGGTGCTGCTAGGATCAGATCTGCTTCTAGTATGGCGAGGATCGTCTCTGGGTAGGCCCGACAGGTATCCGGCTCCAAAAATACCCGCATGATCTCTCCACCGCTTTGGGGGATGCGGCTTTCTCCGCGCACAAACAGCCATTGTGTATCTGCGGGCTGGGGCGCACCGCTGCGGTGCGTTTGATCTGCTGCCCCATATTGAGGCTGGTTTGGTAGGTCGGATGGTTGCGGGGTTTCGGTATGGTTCGTCTGCCCGGAGCGTTTGATCTCTGCACAGAGCGTTACATTGTCCAGTGTGCTGGGAAGGATCCGCCCACGTACAGCCAGAATGCGGCTGCTCTCGGCTAGGCCTGTCTCAAAGCTGCCGGTGATGGCCGTCATTGCGGTGATGAAAATGTTGCCGAAATTGTGATTGCCCAGCGCGGCGTTATCGCCGAACCGGTACTGCATCAGTTGGGTCATCAGTTCTTCGGCATCGCTCATGGCCGCGATATTGTTGCGAAAATCCCCTGGCGGCAGGATACCCATAGAACGCCGTAAGGTACCACTGCTGCCCCCATCATCCGCCACCGTAGCGATTGCGGTAATGTTGTCCGTATAAGGGCGCAAGGCGCGCAGCAGGCCGGGCATGCCTGTGCCGCCACCGATGACTACAACCTTTGGGCCAGCATAACGCAGCCGTTGTTGCTGTCGCACCGTCAGCTCCAGCATATTGCGCGCCAGGTCCCCTTGGTGCAGAACGGCTGTCTCCATCTGCTGCTTCAGCAGCCAGACGCCGAAGACCACCAACAGAATGCCCAATCCAACCAATGCTGTGCCGCGCAACCAGGCCGGCAGGAAGGGCAGAGTCAGGACGCGGATGAGAGCAGAAATAGAGGGAGAAAAATGGAGATGGCGCAAAAATAAAGCCAGGCCAAATCCGCAGAGAGCAACACCAAGACCGAGAAAAAACATCCAGCCTTTGACAGCCAGACATGGTCTCAGAAATGTTCTCCAGTGCATACGGTTCTTGACGGACAGATCGAAATTCAAGCGCGGCATTGCAAGAGTCCATACATTCGCCACAGATCACTGATATGAAGCCGATCATACCAGAAGGTGGGCGATATGTTTGCATGCGTTCGCTTCAGGGTTTACAATCAGATTGGAATGGTACATTTCACATTGTGTGCGCCCCTTGATTTTGGCATGAACTGCACAAAACGTAATAGCTTGTGTATCAGAGTTATCGGGATTCAATGATGAGGAAATAGGCGAGCAAGCCGACAGCAGGACTCGTTTCAGTGAAAATGCTTTCATACAAAAATGCGATAGGCATTCTTTTTGGGGATGTCAGTTTTGAAGGACGTGGCCCAAAACATAGAAACACAGTAGGCCGCCAGGAACGAATGTACAGAATTCTGAGGGCCCTGGGCAACCCGCAAGACAGCTTTCGGGCGGTCCATGTGACCGGTACAAAAGGCAAAGGCAGCACCAGTGCCTACACAGAATCAATTCTACGCCATCTAGGCTGCCATACCGGACTGTTCACCAGCCCCCATCTGTTCACGTTCCGTGAGCGAATCCGTGTGGCTGGGCATCTCATCGGCCAAGGGGCGTTCGCCAGCCTCGTAGAACAGGCCCTGCCCCATTTCAAAGCGATCCCCAACCTGACCATTTTTGACCGTATTACGGCCCTTGCCTTTCTCTATTTTGCACAGGCTCGGGTGGAGTGGGCAGTGGTGGAAGTGGGAGTGGGTGGCCGCTTTGACAGCACAAACGTCCTGCAGCCCGCGGTCTGCGGCATTACCCGTATCAGTAAAGATCACATGCACATCCTCGGTGATACCATAGAAGAGATAGCTGAGAAAAAGGCTGGGATCATCAAAACCGGCACGCCTGTATTTAGTGCTCCCCAAAGACAGGAAGCGCGGGATGTGTTGCAACGTGAGGCCAGGCTGAAAACAGCTCCTCTGACAGAAGTGCAGCTGTATCAACGGGCAGATTTGCCGTTGGTTGGACGACACCAGCAGGTCAATGCCGGGATCGCTTTTGAAATGGTGCAGGAACTGCATCGGCTGGGCCTAGTCCCTTGGGATGACCAGCGCGTCAATCGTGGCCTAGCCCACACTTGGTGGCCCTGTCGCATTGAAGAGATGCCCCAGCCGAAATCCGACTGCGTACCGCTGGTCGTGGACTGTGCCCATAATATTGACAGCCTAGAGATTCTGCTTTCAACCCTGGCTGTCATCCACCCTCAGCGACCCTTTACCTTGATTTTCGGGGTCAACCGGGACAAAGACATCACGCCCATGTTGGCCCGGGTCATGGCCTCAACAGCCGCACTTGTGCTGGTCCAGAGCAGACATCCCAAAGCGATGCCTGTGCCGAAACTGCGAGAGACCCTAGCAGCAATGCAAACTAGCAGCGCAGAGCGGACGATCATCTCTGCGCCATCAATGAAAGCAGCTCTTGAAGCTGGGACATGCATCACCCCGCCGCAGGGCTACCTGCTCGGCACAGGTTCTGTATTCGTCGCCGCTGAACTACGGGAAGCCTGGAACGAACGACACCCTGGCCTCTTTCCCGCGCACGATTGGATTCATGAAGCCAATACGGATCCGCCGCTGGCACCTCTGCCGCCCGCATATGGCAGCATCTGACCAATGATTTTTGGGAAAATAGCCCTTTGGTCTGTCAAGATAGGGAGTGTCGGGGGTACTGGTCTCCAGGACCTATGATAAGCAACCAGAGCATAACCGAAAGATAGTCGGTTGACAAATCACTGTAGCCGTCATAACCACACATTATCTATCATAATGATAGATTACAGCTTCCTGCTGCGAACCCTGCTTCTTGCAGAGAATTCTGATACAAACCGGATGATGACATGGGCCAGGCGTGCCATATGCCTGCTCTGTCTGGTGATGCTGGTCACTGCCTGCAACCGTCAACCTGACCCGGAATTGAACATCGATCTGCGGATGATTCTGCCCGAAGAGTGGGAGGCTGTCTCAAGTTGGGAATTGATCAACATTGATGCGGATCCGGAACAGGAATATCTGCTGTTTTACCATTACGATGCCAGCACGAGCGCGGATGGCGAAGAGATCAGCGGGCCAATCGGTGCTGTGATTTACGACCCCCAGACATCAACCGCTGTGCCGGAGGATGCAGGTGAAAATACAAGCCCACCCGCGCCCCGGCTACAGCCATATGCGCTGTTGCCCAGCTATTGGCGGGGGGCCGGCTATGGATTTGTCGCGCCCCCCCGCCAAGTCGGTCGCCCCGAATGGCTAGTCGTCCAACGGGTCCAGGCCAGTGAAATTGAGAACAGCTATTTTGACGTATTGGCCCAGCAAACCCAGACCTCCGGGGAGCAGATATCTGTTGTCCCGCCCAGTGATCTGCCCCCGAATGACGAACTGATCGTCTACAGTGGCTCGAGTCCCATCGGCGGGCCAACGCACATCAGCATCTTTTGGTGGAGTACGCTTGGGGAAGGGTACGGCAGTACGCAGATCTCCGCGCCCGGTGGCCTGTATATTGAGGAGTGGGATGGAGCTGCCAACAGATCACCGATTCGGACAGTGCGTGCCCGCTATCCTCAGTATGACCGCAGTCTGTTGTGCAAAGAATCCCGCTTTCAACGCCGGTTGGACCCGAATCTGACCAGCCAGGGTGCCTATCGGGCCGCTGTCTATTATGAGGAGGGGCCACGCCAACTGGTATTCTGCTATGGGGTTCCCCAGACACCCTTTTACCCGGAAGCCGTGGTGATGGCCTATCTTTTGCAGCCTGACCGCAATGCCTCGCTTCTAGTCGAAGAAGTACGGCAGAGCACCGCCCGTACCTTGGGAACCTTCATGGGGGTAGATGCCCTGCAATATCTTGCCTCCATTGACACCTTCGCCAGTCGGGCCGACACACCCCGCCCAATTGTTACAACCGTCTGGGTAACGCTCCTCTATGAAGTCAATGGAGGAGTGGAGAGCCGGCTCTACGCCTTTACACTGGAGCACCTGCCTTCGGACCTACGCAGCCGTACCACAGATCAGTGGCGGGTCGTCGGTGTCCAACGGCAAGGTTGAAGTGGCCACCACCGTGTAGGCGCGGCTACAATGCAGACGCAACGGCAGATCCCGCAACGATAGGTTTTGACAGGATATAGGCAGCGATTGATAGTTAATGGCGGCCTGTTTGCGCGACAACATAGCTATGTTTCTTGAGTTGTAGCAAATGGAAGCGTATAGAATGCGTAAGGTATCAATTATTGGCATTGGGCAGACACCCGTGGGCGAGCATTGGGGTCTGTCGGTCCGTCATATGGCCTATCAAGCAGTTTCGGCAGCTTTGGCAGAGGCCGGCCCTGAGCAGGTAGACGCGCTGTTCGTCGGCAACATGCTCAGTGGTAGCCTGTTACGCCAGGAACATCTGGCAACCTTGGTGGCAGATTTCTGTGGGTTATGGGGCGTTGAAACGGCTAAAATCGAGTCAGCTTGCGCCAGCGGGGCCTCCGCCTTCCGTATCGGCTATATGGCCGTTGCCAGCGGCATGCATGATGTGGTGGTCGTCTGCGGTGTAGAGAAGATGACAGACACAACCAGTGGTAGCACCACTGCCGGTCTGGCCACCGCCTCTGATGCTGAATACGAGGCAGCCCAGGGCGTTACCTTTGTGGGGCTGAACGCCTTGGTTATGCAGCGGTATCTGTATGAATTCGATGTACCCCTGGATGCGTTGGCCGGCTTTAGCATCAATGCTCATCGCAACGGGGCCAACAACGCCCATGCGATGTTCCAGCGGCCGATTTCCCTAGACATGTATCGGAACGCGCCGATGATTGCCACACCCATCAATATTTTGGATAGCAGCCCTGTCTGTGATGGTGCGGCCGCGGCTGTGCTGGTGGCATCGGAGCGAGTGCCGCACTATGTAAGCGGCCATCATCCTGGCGCGGTGCAAATTTTGGCCAGTGCCAGTGCCAATGATACCCTTGCTCTTCATGCTCGTAAGGATCCGCTTTTTCTTGAGGCGGCCTATGGCAGCAGCCAGAAAGCCTATGCACAGAGTGGGCTTACGCCAGCGCAGATCGATCTCTTTGAACTCCATGATGCCTTCACAATTATGAGTGCCTTGAGTCTGGAAGCAAGCGGCTATGCGCGGCGGGGAGAAGGTTGGCATCTGGCAGCCGACCAGGCAATCGGCAGCGATGGACTGATCCCGGTCAGCACTATGGGCGGCTTGAAGAGCCGGGGCCATCCAGTTGGTGCCAGCGGGATGTATCAGATCGTGGAGACCGTTCAACAGTTGCGCGGCGAAGCTGGCAAAAGTCAGGTACCCAACCCGGTCATTGGCATGACACAGAACATCGGTGGCAGTGGCGCGACGGTCGTCACCCATATTCTGGGTCTCTAACCCGTCATCTCGGTCGGGCAAATGCCTGCCAAAACCTACCAACAGCTCAGTTACGCCAGGTAGATAGAAATTGATAGCGGGGGCAGCGTAGAATGGCAGGGCAAGTATTTGTTTCGTCGCAGTAAGCGACGTCTGTTGAAGAGAGGCCCTTTATGAGTATTGCCAGCCTTTGGCGCACAAAACAGCAACGATACAGCCTTCAGGGTGAAATCTGTCCCAACTGTCATCAGGCTATCTTCCCCCCGCGGGATGTCTGTCCCTATTGCCGGGAAGCGGCCGGCCCGGTCCACACCATGAGTGGACGCGGTGAGGTGTATAGCTTCACAACCATGTTTAACGTCCCGGATGGTTTTAAGGCCCAACGACCCTACACGGTGGCCTTGGTGAAACTTGAAGAAGGCCCGATGGTGACAGCACAGCTAACCGACATCGCCGAAGAGGATATACATATCGGCATGCCCGTGGAAATGGTGACCCGCAAGTTGCGGGAAGAGGGCGAAGATGGCGAGATTGTCTACGGCTACAAATTCCGTCCAATCTTGGCCGCGGCCTGAGTCTCTTGGCCTGGCCACAATCGTCTTCGTCGCTTGCGTTAGACAAACCCAGGCTTCTATGGGATAATAGCCTGCAGGAGGCGTTTACATGGCGAAAGATACACATCCCAGCTATTTCACCTGTGTTGCCGAGATTTTGAGCAAATCGGAGACACCCCTTAGCGTTGATACTCTCGTTTCCCGCATTAAGATGCAGCGTCCAGTCGGAAGCGGGGTACGCAGCGCGGTCTATCAAGCAATCAGCAGATTATATCAGGCCATCCCTGTGGCGCCCGGGCGTTTTGGCTGGTTTTCCTGTTTGCTGAAAGATCAGTACTTTCGGCACTCCCTCAGCGGTCACGAAGTCAAAAAGGGGGACCTGCTTCTTGATGAGTTGGAACATGCGATCTTCTTTCCCCAGTTCTTCCAGACGCATCAGCCGGATGTGCGCCTGATATCGATTGCGCTGATGGGCGGCCCAACAGTGCAGGCCCATGCAAACATTGATCATCAGGATACTTGGGCCCTGCGGCTTGGGCAAACGTTTGTAAAATGGCTGGATCAGAGCGGTGGCACTGTACAGGATGACCTGCTGATTTGGGTGCAAGATGCAACTAGAGGCGAATACGGCATGCGGCTGCAGCCGAAGGAGTCTCGCCAGGAGGATCTGATTCGGGAACGCAATATCGTCTTGGCGCGGGCTGCGGAGCAGATCGTTGGCGGGGACCGGAAGGCCCGGGACACAGTGCCTGTCTGGGAGCTGGCGGCCGCGCTCATCGGGCGCAATGTCTACAGCTTTGAAGTGCCCCCGGACGATATGCACTTTGTGCTGCATGAATATAGCAATCTACAACTCATTGACGACAGCGGCTACACAAACCGGCGTCAAGATGAGGCAGCGGGCAGTGTCGCATCCCATAGCCGCCGCTTGTCCTCAAGGGCAGATCTGCTCAGTTTCCACGAGTTTCTGCGTGAATTCATTCTAAACCGGAGTGACGGTCCGCTGGCAGAATTCCTCAATGAGGATGTCTTTGATATCTCTCCGTCCGAGTTAGAGCAATCGGAACATTTCCCTTCAGACGTAGCCCCAGAAACCTGTAAGGCATATCAGACCTATCTGAGGGCACTCCGGGAAGTGGCGGCGGATACATCGCCGCTCGATCATATGGAGTTCCATCTGCTGGAAGCTGAATTGGAGATGCTCGTCAGTTTGGAGCAGGAGTTTGGTTCTCTGCTGCTGGAGCAAGAAGAGCGTAAACTTGAACTAGCGGACCGTCTTTTCATCGACTTGGATCTTCCGTTTGATGGCGACTGGGACCAGGACGATCTTGATGATCTTCCTTTTTGGAATCGTTAGACGTCCGTTCGTGTGGAGAGAGAATCAAGGCGACCGCTGAGAGAGGTCTTTTCTCAAAATCAAGCAGACACCGAGAGGGCTGATTTACAGGTGAAGATTGATGTCAAAACCGGTCAACTGTCGATATTTTTATGGAGATTATCACCGGGGCAACCATCGGGAGGCATGTCGTCTTCTTGAGGAAAACCCCAACAACACGCGTCCTTGGCGGCGCAGATTGTGCGATAGCTGCCCGGTTCCCGCCTTTCTGTTGACCAGCAATTGTCGTTCTCTTCTGCTTGAAGTGGAGGTGAAAAAGCGACTGCTCTTTGAACGAGTGGTGGTTACCTTCGCGGTCTGTAGCCAGCATCTGATCGAACTGGACGACCCGCAGCACTGTCCCCAATGCGCTAGGGAATGAGTTTGTTGGGCTGCGCCATTCGCCTTTACTGATTCCTTTTCCCGGTCATCATCAGACCGACCTGCTCCCGAGTGACGGTATGGGCATTGACGATGCCCATCACCCGGCCCTCATTGAAGATTGCAATGCGGTCGGATAGACTGAAGAGTTCGTCCAAATCTTCGCTGATGAGCAGCACGGCTACACCACTGGTCTGCTGCTCCACTAGGCGATTGCGTACAGCCTCGGTCGCGCCCACGTCTAGGCCCTGTGTGGGATGGGCAGCGATGATCAACTTGGGATCTGTCGTCAGTTCCCGGGCCAAAATTAGCTTCTGCAGATTGCCGCCAGAAAGGGTGGCTGCATTCGTGGCAATGCTCGGCGTGTCCACATCGCCTTACCTGAACGGGCGTCTCCACAAGGAACGTTGTTCGTTCCTTAGCCATCATTGGGTCGATGCCAGAAAATCGGCGATGCTTTGCGCTTCGGCTGGGGATATCCCTACAGCAGACATAGAGGTACCCGGGGCAAATTGAAAAGGATTGAGGATGAATTCGGCTAGGTTCTCCCGTGTCCAGACGATGTCAAGGGAGGTCAGGGCGGCAGAGGCGTTGTAGCCGGCGACACGACCGGAACGCCGTCCGATGACAGCGGCCAGATGCGGTCCAATGCTGTGCTGCTCGGACAAATTGTGACAACTTGCACATTGTGCTGCAAAGAGCTCTGCGCCGGGAAGTTCGCTTGATGGATTGCCGTCCTGCATCAAAGGCGTATCGTCGCTGCCGGAGGGGTAGACACGTTGCCATTGATTGGAAAGCCAGTCAACGAAACTGTTGTACGAAGGGGGTATCGTCTCTTCTGAGCGTGGGCGCGTTCGGCTGCCGAATGTAAATTCACCTTCCCAGATGGTACCTGTTTCAGGTGTGAACTGGCCGGTCTGGATCTGTTTGATGTCATACTGTGGAAGATATCGCACCACAATACATGCGTTATTCACAAGCGTAAAGCTATCATCGCTGAAGTTATCGTTGAAGTGAAAGTCAAGGTTGTCAAAACCGTGTTGCTTACGGTCTTCGGGGAGGTCATGCAGGTGTACGGGAGTGATGTGTAAAAAGAATCTATGCTCAATATCTGTCATGCTACACGAGCGACGTAAGTATATCAAGCGGGTTTCGTTGATATATACATCATAGTTGGAGCGGATTACGGGCTCGCCGGCTCCCTCAATATAACAAGCATCATGCGTAACTGAATAGATATGGTTCTTGATACAGGATACCGGGAAATGCTTCAGAAAGTGTATCTCAAGAGCATAGTTCTTCTCGGTCAACAAAGCGATGCGGCCGTCGGGCATCTGGGTGATGTCCCGGATACGCTTACCTATGTGGATCTGTTCAACGTACACAACACGTTTCTCGTGAACACGGACGCGAAATAGAGATTGGGCTGCCAAGGAAGCAATCAACAGATCATGTTTCCATAAGGGGAACAGTTGACTGTCGCTGACGATAAGATTGGAGATAGCGATTGATGGGACCCAAGAGAACACGGGCATTTCAAAACCATCATGCCGCCCCTGTACCTTGTTATAGGGCCATATTTCGTTGCCATACTGAATGCCATGGGTAACGTAGGGCCATCCATAGTTCAAACTTGGTCTCAAAATATTGAGTTCATCGCCGCCCTGTGGTCCATGTTCAGTTTCCCAGAGGGTGCCATCTGCATCGCGTGCGAACCCCTGTGGGTTACGTAGGCCGCTGGCTAGGATTTCGGCTTGCCCGGTTGTCACTTGGATGCGAACCAATTTGCCTAGGTGGGCATCAGGATCATCAGATACAATCGGCCATCTCCCCCGTCCCTCCATCTTCTCCTCCCATCCGTGAGCACCAATGACAACGAGGAGATATTCATTACCATCCATCACCATCCGCCCACCGCCCTGGCCTCCTTCAAAGGCAACGAGTGGGTCGTGCCCTTTGTTCGTAAAGGTGAGGCATGGGTCGGCGATGAATAGCGTCTGCCAAGGGCTGAGAGTCATTGCTGGCGCAGAATCCAAATGCAACGATGTAGAAGAGATGCGAAACTCTACACAGTCTTCAGTGAGATAATGATGTGAAACAAATAAGGTAAATGTGTCTGGTGATTGTTCGTGAAGCAGAATATCAGTAACCCGAAAACCATTCAGAACTTTAGCCGTTTTCAGAATATCGCTGTCTTCCAGGGCCGCTTGGTTCATGGGTACCTGTTCCCTCAAATAGACGACCTCACCAGCAGGATGAACCAGAGCAATTCGTCCTCTGGCCGTCACCACCAGCAGAGTATCTGTATCTCCGAGTGGCTCAATGGCCCCACCTGTAGCTGAGGCTTTTTCAAGCGCAACGAAATGTTGTTGAAGCGCATACAAGTGAGATTCAATGGGGTGGGGAGACTCTTGACGAGGGAGGGGTGTCTGGCCTAAGAGGGAAAGGGCGAGTATGGGGATGGCTACGCCAGGGAGGAATGAATAGAACCTTAGCCCCCTGTCTTTGGGTTGGAGTTGGTAGCTGTTGAGCAGACGATTGATTTGGTCATGGCTGATTTGGAAGTTGAACAGGGCTGCTATGTTGGTGGCTGTGGCCATCGTACATACACGCAGGAGATAGGCCGCGTACAGATCAAAGATCTTGAAGTTCATGATGCACTTCCTAGCGTTATTCTACTTTCTTTTTCTATTCCTGCGTAACACCAGACTGATTCCTTTTCCCGGTCATCATCAGACCGACCTGCTCCCGAGTGACGGTATGGGCATTGACAATGCCCATCACCCGGCCCTCATTGAAGATTGCAATGCGGTCGGATAGACTGAAGAGTTCGTCCAAATCTTCGCTGATGAGCAGCACGGCTACACCACTGGTCTGCTGCTCCACTAGGCGATTGCGTACAGCCTCGGTCGCGCCCACGTCTAGGCCCTGTGTGGGATGGGCAGCGATGATCAACTTGGGATTTGTCGTCAGTTCCCGGGCCAAAATTAGCTTCTGCAGATTGCCGCCAGAAAGGGTAGCTGCATTCGTGGCAATGCTCGGCGTGTCCACGTTGAACTCGGCCACCAGTTCTGTGCTCATCTTGTCCAAGCGGCCGCGATCCAAAAATGGCCCAGATGTATTCCGATAGTGCTTGAGTGCAATGTTGTCGGATACACTCATCGTGCCGACGGACCCTACATGTATCCGACTTTCCGGGATGTAAGCGATGCCGGCATCAATAATTGTGCGGGGATGCTGGTTGGTAAGATCCTGCCCCAACAGACGCACAGAGCCGCGGGTGGCCCGACGTAGACCGGTCAGCACTTCTGCCAGTTCTTTTTGCCCATTGCCGGCAACGCCAGCGATTCCAAGGATTTCACCGCTGCGGACCTGTAGAGAGATCTCATGCAGAGCAGGCAGTCGCTTCTCATTCAGGCAACAAATCCCATGAACTTCTAAGCAGACTTGGTGAAATTCCTGCTGCTCCTTGTCAATACGGAAGATGACTGAGCGCCCTACCATCAGTTCAGCCAGGTGGCCAGGGTTGGTCGCGGCGGTCACATCCTCAGTGGCAACCACTCGCCCCTGGCGCAGGACGGTCACTCGGTCGGCAAAACGAGTCACTTCATCCAGCTTATGACTGATGAAAATGATCGTCTTGCCTTCCTGTACCATCCGCTGCATGGTCTGGCCCAAGGCGTCAGCTTCCTGGGGTGTCAATACGGCAGTTGGCTCGTCAAGAATCAGAATGTCCGCGCCCCGGTACAGGGCTTTCAGAATCTCTACCCGCTGCTGTTCGCCGACACTTAACTGCCAAATGTAAGCGTTTGGGTCTACGAACAGATCATACTGGGCACTGACCTCCTCAACGCGCCGGTACACACGCTGCATATCCAAACGAAAGGCAGGCTCATCTAGCCCCAGTAAAATGTTTTCAGCTACGGTTTGATTCATCACCAGTTTGAAATGTTGATGGACCATTGCGATGCCTAGACCGAAGGCTGTTTTGGGCGAGTCGATATGCACGGATCTGCCGTGAACCCACAACTGGCCCTGTTCCGGCAGATACAGACCGGCCAAGACATTCATTAATGTGGATTTGCCGGCACCATTTTCGCCCAGCAATGCGTGAATCTCACCCTTACGGACCGTTAGGTCGACGCGATCATTTGCCAAGACGCCGGGGAATCGTTTTGTAATATCACGCATTTTCACCGCAGGCATAGGCATCACCATTGTATCAGTCTATGTCCGTAGATCAACCTCCTCATTCCTATTTACTGTTGTGGATGCTGTAACCGATTAAGGCATTGGCTGGCCTTCGATAGGTGCAGCATCGTTCGGCGCATCCCCTATGACCCCTTCTACAAACCAGTCCATGCTCAACATCTGGCCATCGGTCATACATTGACCTTCCGGCAGGAACGCAACCCCATTCTGACCGGTCAGCGCGCCACAAAAAACGTCTATCTCACCGGCTATGATGGCAGCCTGTTTCTCTGCGACCGTGTCCGCCACTTCTGCAGGGACAGAAGGGCTGAGAGCAGCCAGGGCCACAATACCGTTATCCATTCCACCCCAGACCTGTTGGGTAGCCCAAGTGTCGTCCCTCACCTGCTCGGCAAACATCAGGAAAGCCGGGCCCCAGTTCCAGACCGGACTCGTGAGCACGGTATCACCGACAAATGCTCGCATATCGCTATCGTAGCCGATGCTCATGCCGCCCCGGTCGGCTGCGGCCTTCTGCGGCTCTGTCGTGTCTTGGTGTTGCGCGATGATATCCGCGCCTTGGTCCAACAATGCTTCGGCTGCCTCCTTCTCTTCCGGCGGGCCAAACCATGTGTTGGTCCACACAACCCGCACTTCGGCGTCCGGGTTCATCTCACGCACACCGAGGGTGAAGGCATTGATTCCCCGAATCACTTCAGGAATTGGGAAGGCCGCTACGTAGCCGATTATGTTGCTTTCGGTCATGCTGCCGGCGACTAAGCCGCTCAGGTAACGGGGCTGGTACATGCGCCCGAACAATGTGCTCATATTCTCGGCTGTTTTGAAGCCGGATACATGCACAAAATGGGTATCCGGATACTCACCCGCGACCATCAGAGTCGGGTCCATATAGCCGAAACTGGTGGTGATGATCAGGTCGAAGTCCTTCTCAGCAAAGTCGCGAATAACCCGTTCCGCGTCCGGCCCTTCCGGCACGCTCTCAATGAAGGCTGTCTCCACACCATCGCCGAGCTGTTCTTCCAGATAGAGCCGCCCCTGATCATGGGCCCATGTCCAGCCGAGATCGCCGATTGGGGCGACGTAGACAAAGGCCACTTTCAGTGCTCCTTCCGACTCGGCCGCTTCTGTAGAGCTTTCTTGGGCTGCCGGCGCAGACTGGTCCACTGCAGGCATCTGCTGACCAACCGGGCTACACGCACTGATGAGCAGTAGCGCAACCACGACAACTACCCACACATGTCGAATTCGCATTCGGTATCTCCTTTCATTCAAAAAAGGTTTGTCCATCATCAATGAAGATCCTAATAATGATTAAGCGATGAAGGGGAAATCTCAAACACCGTTTTTCTTGTATGTTACTGCAACACGAAAAACGAGCAAACTACACTATAGCCTAGGGTGCAAAGAATGTCAATGCAAAAATCGACAAAAGTTCAATACTGAACAATCACCAAAATGCACAAAGACAGCTTGGCTATACACTGTTTTTTCGTTGCCAGTACAGTGTAGCCCACGAAAAACGAGAACGGGAAGTTACGGAATAGGCTGGCCTTCAATCGGAACAGCATCGTTCGGCGCATCACCGATGACCCCTTCAACAAACCAATTCATACCCATCATCTGTTCATCGGTCATACAGTGACCTTCCGGCAGGAATACGACCCCATTCTGACCGGTCAGCGCACCACAAAATACCTCTATCTCACCGGCTATGATGGCAGCTTGTCTCTCTTCGACTACAGCCACCACTTCTGCAGGGACAGAGGGGCTGAGAGCAGCCAGGGCCACAATACCGTCATCCATCCCACCCCAGACCTGCTGGGGTTCCCAAGTGCCAGTCCGCACCTGCTCAACAAACAGCAGATAAGCCGGCCCCCAGTTCCAAACCGGGCTGGTGAGAACAGTATCACCGACAAATGCTCGCATATCGCTGTCATAGCCGATCCCCCTTCTCCCCCGGTCAGCAGCGGCCTTCTGTGGCTCTGCCGAGTCTTGGTGTTGGGCGATGATATCTACGCCTTGGTCCAACAATGCTTCGGCTGCCTCTTTCTCTTGAGGCGGGCCAAACCACGTGTTCGTCCACACGACCCGTACTTCGGCATCTGGATTCACCTCACGCACGCCGAGCGTAAAGGCATTGATCCCCCGAATTACTTGCGGAATAGGGAAGGCCGCCACGTAGCCAATACGATTGCTTTCAGTCATGGAGCCGGCGATCAGACCGCTCAGATAACGAGGCTGGTACATACGCCCGAACAAGGTGCTTATGTTCTCTGCAGTTTTGAGGTCTACAACAGTCACAAAATGGATATGCGGAAACTCCCGGGCAACAGTCAGGGTCGGGTCCAGATAGCCGAATCCGGTGGCGATAATCAGGTCGAAACCCTTGCGGGCAAAGTCACGAATGACCCGTTCCGCGTCCGGGCCTTCCGGCACATTCTCAATGAAGGCTGTCTCCACACCATCGCCGAGCTGTTCTTCCAGATAGAGCCGCCCTTGATCATGGGCCCATGTCCAGCCGAGATCACCGGTTGGGCCCACATAGATGAAGGCCACTTTCAGTGCTTCTTGCGTCTCGGAGCTTTCTTGGGCCGCCGGCGAGGTTGTGGAGTGCTCCTGCTGCCTCCCCAAGCCACAGGCATTGATGAACACTAGCGCAACCACGACAACTATCCATACATATCGAACTCGCATTATGGATTTCCTCCCATTCAAAGATGACATGATAGTATAAAGGTTCAAGGAACGCCAATACATGCCAGTGGCTACACTACTTGTGACGAGGCCAGGCCGATTGACCACGCCTGACGTTTAGGCATTCCTGCAAGTGAATCTGTATAATATCATCAACCTATCAAACATGCAGCGAATATGTTGATTGCATACAAAAACCACCGACCTGTGTGAGCATATCTGTGCAGCTTTCCGCCCCTCTCCCAAAAGTTATTTTCCAACCGGCTGGCCGTCAGGGGGAATTTCCCCAGGGCATCAACTTGCTGGAAGCGGCCCGCCGCCTAGGCGTGGAGATCGAATCGATCTGTGGTGGGCATCAGACTTGTGCCAAATGCTTGATTTTGGTAGAGGAGGGCAACTTCCCCAAATTTGCCGTTCGCTCCCAAGCCGACCATCTGACCCCACCAAGCGAGCAGGAACAAGCCCTAGCAGATCGTCGTGGTTTTGCCCCCAATGCGCGTCTCAGTTGCGCCTGTCAGGTCAGCGGCGATCTGGTGATTCACGTACCGGAGAGCAGCCAGGCCCGCAAACAGGTCGTGCGAAAGACAGCCGGCATCAAGCGGTCCATGACTGTCGATCCGGCCATGCGCCTCTACTATGCGAATTTGCCAGCGGCCGAGATGAAAGATCACCGGGGGGATTGGGAGCGACTGCGGGATACATTACAATCGATCTTCGGCCTTAAACATCTACAGATAGACCCGGCAATTCTCTCTACACTCCAGCCCGCACTGGCCGCCGGCAAACGAGCAGTCACTGTCACTGTGGACCAGAACGGCCAAATTGTACGGGTGCAGCCCGGCTTCCATGACCGTATCTGGGGCGTAGCGGTGGATGTGGGCACGACGACTGTCGCCATGCACCTATGCGACCTACGCCGGGGTGACGTGCAGGCCATCGCCAGCAGCATGAACCCACAGGTACCCTTCGGTGAAGACCTAATGAGCCGGGTGAGCTACGCAAAGGAAAACCCGCATGGCACGCAACGAATGCACGAGGCGATTGTCAACGGGCTGAATGAACTTCTTGTGAATGTATGCGCGCAGGTACATATCTGTCCGGACGATGTAGTAGACATGGTCATCGTTGGCAACACAACCATGCAGCATCTTCTACTAGGCGTCAATCCACAAGAACTCGGTAGCGCACCTTTCAGCCTCGTCACTCACAACGCGCTGCATGTAAAGGCTAGAGATCTGGGTATCCACATCAGCCGGGGCGGAAATGTATACATTCCCCCCTGTGAAGCGGGGCACGTGGGGTCGGACAATGTCGGCGTTCTTATCGCCGAAGCACCCTTCGCCCAGGACGAGCAGATGCTAGTCATTGACATCGGCACGAACGGCGAAATTTTGCTGGGAAATCGGGAACGGATGCTCAGTGCCAGCAGCCCTACCGGTCCGGCCTTTGAAGGCGCACAGATCCGACACGGGATGCGGGCCACGCCCGGTGCCATTGAACGGGTACGCATTGACCCGGCAACGCTAACTGTACGCTATAAAGTGATCGGGAGTGAAGAATGGCGAACCCCAGAGGAGAGCAACTGCAGGAACTCTCCACTGCAATTGGCATCCGGCATCTGTGGTTCCGGCATTATTGAAGCAATTGCTGAATTGTATATGGCCGGGCTGCTCGCTGGCAATGGGCGTTTCGTAGAGTTCGATCATCCACGGCTGCGCGCCCATGGCGGCAAAGCCGAGTTCATTCTGGCCTTCCCCGACGAGACCAGCACTGGCCACGAGATCACCGTCCATGCGGACGATATCCGCGCCATTCAGTTGGGCAAAGCCGCGCTCTACGCAGGCACGAAGCTGCTCATGAAACGGCTGGGCCTGGAACGAGTCGACCGTATCGTCTTGACAGGAGGATTCGGCAGTTATATCGACCCACAGCACGCCATGATTCTCGGCCTACTTCCTGATTGCGATCTGGCGAAAGTGCAGCCAGTAGGCAATGCCGCTGGCGATGGCGCGCGCATGATGCTGCTGGACAAAAGCAAACGGGCCGAGGCCCAGTGGGCAGCCCGCTGGCTACGCTACATTGAAATCGCAGTAGAACCGACCTTCCAGCAGGAATTTGTGGCCGCCATCACCATTCCCCATGCCGTAGACCCATTCCCCCATCTGGCAGACTACCTGGACAATTGCCGCAGCCGCTGGTCACCAGATCGGGAACAAGCAATCGCTGCGCTGGAAAACAGGGGGAGCGGACGTCGTACCAGCCAAAAGGAGCGGGCTGCCCGACGCGCCGCCCGACAACGACGAAAGAAACAGGATTCACTCCTTGCCTAACGCAGGAGTATATCAACTTTGGAAAAATGTGGCTGTACATATTCTGGAAAAAATGAGAGAATAGGTCCCACGTTTCTCACTTGTTTTTGGACAGTACCATTCGCTACGATGATTGATGTGTAGCAATCGCTGTTCCATTGCAGGCATTCCATGAAGCGAGAGGAAAATGGCTGAATATCAGATTACATACTGGCGCAATATACCGTCAATGGTGATAGCGAAGGAAGGACCCCGCAACCGGCACAAAGTCGAGTTGCCGGCCCGTTTTCAGGTAGCTATTGACGAGGCGGCCATGCGCGCTGGTGCCACCGGCACGGACGCCTATTTAGATGGCTGGGTACGCAGTGACTGGAGCGAACAGGAGGGCCTTCCGCAAGAGGTAGCCCAAGCCATGGCCGCCCAGCTTGAAGCCGACTATCCAGCACAACGGATAAGGGCACTGCTGGACGAGTACGGCCCTTCTGCCGGCGGCCAGACTACGCCGCAGTCCCAGGACACAAAAACAGCGGACGTGCCCATACCTCATCCGCTCGTTGAACGATTGCGCCGCGGCGGTCCTCTGCTAGGTGATGGCGCATTGGGCACAATGCTCCAGAACATGGGCCTAACCGATGGCGGTGCGCCGGAGTTGTGGAATGTAGAACAGCCGGAGAAAGTGCGGGCGATTTATCAAGGTTATGTAGACGCCGGCTCCCACATCATTTCTACCAACACCTTCGGCGGCACATCCGCGCGGCTCCAGTTACACGATCTCCAAGACCGGGTGCAGGAACTAAACAAGGTAGGGACACTCTTGGCCCGAGAGGTGGCTGATGGGGCTAACGATGTGCTGGTAGCCGCCTCCATTGGCCCCTCCGGCGAGTTGATCGAGCCATTGGGCGATCTCTCAATGGAAGACGCGGCCGCCTTGTTTGCTGAACAGGCAGCGGCCTTGGCCCAAGGTGGGGCGGACTTCATTCTCATTGAAACGATGAGTGATCTGCGGGAGGTGGAGGCCGCTTACCAAGGAATCCAACAGACGACAGACCTGCCTGTTGCCATTACTCTCACATTCGATACACATTTCCATACGATGATGGGAGTCAGCCCCAAACAGGCCCTGGAGACTCTCGCTAGCTGGGGCGTGCAGGTGGTCGGGGCCAATTGCGGCAACGGCCCCGAGGAGATCCAGACAATCATGACCGAGATGGCACAATACCGGCCGGCCGGCGTTGTGCTGTACGCCCAGAGCAATGCCGGCCTACCTGTCTATGAGAAGGGAGTCATCAGCTATACTGGAACGCCAGAAGTGATGGCCACTTATGCCCGGCAGATGCGCGATCTGGGCGTAAATATCATCGGCGGTTGCTGCGGCACAACGCCTGCCCATCTGCGAGCCATGCAGAATGCCTTGAAACAAGTGCAAGATGAGCCGGTCGCTGGGCCGCCCCCAGCAACCGATAGCGACAAGAAACAGACGACGCGACGAGATCGAACGAGGACAAAGAGAAGAAAGTAAGCAAAACCTTTCTTCTACTGGAGTTTGTTGTGAAAATTGGAATCATCACATGTGGCGCGCTGGTGCGAGAACTGATCGCTATCGCTGACCGGCAGGGCTGGGACTATGAGCTGACTGCGGTCCCAGCACAACTCCACAACCGCCCCGAACGTATCGCGCCAGCGGTGGAGAAGAAACTGGACGCTTGGGCTCATGGTTTTGACCGCATTCTTGTCGGTTATGGGGACTGCGGCAGTGGCGGCGCGCTGGACGCATTGCTGGCGCGCTACCCCCACGCCGTGCGTATTCCCGGTCCCCACTGCTATGAGTTTTACGGTGGTGCGCTTTTCCACGAGCAGGCTGAACAGCAGCCGGGTACATTTTATCTGACCGATTTTCTCGCTCACCATTACGAAGGGCTAGTCATTAAAGCCCTAGGCCTGGACCGTTACCCAGATCTACGCGACATCTACTTCGGCAACTATACGGAACTGCTCTACCTCCGCCAACTACCGCAGCAGGACGAAAGCGCGCGCGCGCGCCAAGCTGCCACACGCCTAGGATTGGCGTATAAGGAAGTAGAGGCAGGGTTAGATGTTCTGGAAAAGCGGCTGCTAGACATCATCCAATAAACCGAATGGAGGGCTAACAGCAGCTAGTCAGAAATTTGACTAACGTGACAAGTGGAGCGACAGACAGGATCTTGTATATCCACGGACCATTGCAGTTTAATTCTCCATGCGCCGTGTTCTTTTCCTTTTCCTTGATGGCGTCGGCCTAGGCGCGGATGACCGGGAGATAAATCCGCTGGCTGCGGCAACATTGCCCACCCTGGCGAGCCTCTTTGATGGCAACCCCCTCACCGCAGCCAGCGGGCGATTGAGCCACGGTGATGCTCATCTGATCCCAACGGATGCTCATTTGGGTGTATGCGGACGCCCCCAAAGTGCCACAGGGCAGACAACGATCCTCACTGGCATAAACGCCCCGGCCCGACTAGGAGAACATTACGGGCCTCGCCCGGACCAGAGGGTGCGGGATATTCTGGACGAAGCTGGTATCTTTGCTCGTCTCCACATGGCAGGTCATCCGACCGCCTTTGTCAATGCTTATCCCCAACGCTATTTCGACGCGGTCAAACGGGGCAAACGTCTGTTAAGCGCAGTGCCCTACGCAGCTCAAGCCGGCGGTTTGCCATTACTGACCTGGGAGGAGATGCAGGCGGGGCAGGCTCTATCTGCAAATTTTAGCGGGCAGGGCTGGCGCACGGAGTTGGGCTATCCAGATGTGCCGCTCTACTCGCCACAGAAAGCAGGCAGGCAGTTCTGGCGCATCGCCCAGCCGGTACAATTCGCCTTCTTTGAGCATTGGAGGACCGACTATCTAGGCCACCGGCGGGACCTAGCAGCGGCAGTGGAAAATTTCCAACGCATTGACAGCTTCCTGGCCGGGGTATTGGATGTGATGGATTGGCAGGAGACGCTATTGATCGTCGCTAGTGATCACGGCAATGTGGAGGACTGTTCCAGCCGCAAGCACACGGAGAACCGGGCCCTGACGCTTCTCATCGGCGGCGAGAGCGGACAGTATGCGGAAAGGATTAACAGTTTAGAGGATTTTGTGGATGTTATTACAGAATTTCTAGGAGAAATTCTCTTGGGTCGTTAGCCCAGTGGAGAGCAGTAACTCGCCACGAATCACTGGTGTTCCAACAGGAGGAGCCATGAATTCCCTACCATTTTCTACGTTGGGTCGTTTCTGGAAGGGCAATCTTCACACCCACTCAACCCTTTCCGATGGCCTGCAATCACCGCAAGAGGTCTGTCGGCTATATGCACAGGCTGGCTATGATTTCATCTCCCTGACGGATCATTTTTCGGAACAATACGGCTTCCCCATCACCGATACCCGGCCTTATCGCTCGCGGACCTTTACAACGATTCTAGGTGCGGAACTCCACGCTGGCCAGATCGGAAACGGCTCTATCTGGCACATTGTGGCTGTCGGCCTGCCCAGTGGTTTTGCGCCCCCGACAGAAGGCGAGACCGGCGCGCAAATCGCTGCTAGGGCCAGGGAATCTGGTGCATTCATCGGCATCGCCCATCCCAACTGGTACGCCCTTTCCGAAAGCGATATCCACACTCTGGGCGCGGCGCACGCTGTAGAAATCTACAACGGCGTGGCAGCAGACGCGAACGACCGGCCTGAAAGCTGGCACATTTTGAATGTGCTGCTGGACAAGGGACAGCGTTATTTTGCCTACGCGGCTGACGATGCCCACTTTTCACCGAACTATCATGACTTTCGCCGGGGCTGGGTGCAGGTGAAATCTGAGGAACGATCACCAGATGCGCTGCTGGCCGCGCTGAAGGCCGGCGCATTCTATTCCAGCACCGGCCCGAATCTCTACGACATCGCCGTCGTCCCCGGCCAACGAGTTACTGTCCACTGCTCCCCTGTACAACGCATCTTCCTAAGCGGGACCGGCAGCACTGTACAGCAGGCTTGGGGCCACGGCCTCACCAGCGCAGAATTCGACCTGTCCTCATGGAACAGCCCCTATTGCCGGGTGACAGTGCGAGATCAGCAGGGCGGCCGGGCCTGGTCAAATCCAATTTGGTTTGAAGAATGAAAACGAGACATTGCCGTCTGCAGCGGCAAACCAATGTGGAGCGGGAGATTGTTGTCGATGTACTCTGCCTAGGCGTTGCCTGTTACGATCTGATCTTCTCCGTGGAGCAGCACGTAGGTCCAGATGAAAAGGTGCGAGCATCGGAACTGACCTCTTGCGGCGGTGGGTTGGCAGCCAATGCAGCCATAACCATCGCCCGGCTCGGTTATTCCGTGGCCTTCGCCGGCTATTTGGGCCAGGACCTATATGGAGACGAACATCTCCATGAACTGCACGAGGCCGGCGTTAATACTGCATTGGTGGTGCGCGGGCAGTGGCCTACATCCCTATCTGCCATTTTCGTCAAGCCGGATGGCTCTCGTACTCTTGTCAACTATGGCGGCGGCCACGACCTACCTATCGGGGCCGAATTTCATCTGGACCTCTGTCGTCCCCAAGCCATTCTCGTGGATGGCTATCATCTAGCTGCTGCCGAACCGCTCATCACTTGGGCCAGAACAAGGGGAATCCCCACTGTGCTGGACGGAGATACAGTCCATGTCGGCTCAAAGAGACTGATGGAAAAAGTGGAATTTCTGGTCACATCGGAACACTTTGCCCGTGATTTCAGCGGGCAAGCGGATCCGCAAATTGCCCTGACCCAACTGAGCCGCTACGCGCCATCGGTTGTCATTACCCTCGGCCAGCTAGGCCTGATCTGGTATAACCGAGATGATTGCCGGTTCGGGGCCAGTGCAGGCAGCTATTCCGCTTTTACGGTCCCAGTAGAGGACACCACCGGGGCCGGCGATGCCTTCCATGGCGCATTTGCTGCCGGTCTTTCCCAAAAGATGCCCTGGGAAGAACTGTTACGTTTTTCCTCAGCCGTAGGTGCTCTCTGCTGCACGAAAAAGGGGGCCCGCCCTGGTATCCCCAGCCGCGCAGAAGTGGCGGAATTTCTGCAATCCCATCCCAATGACGAGTGACAACTGGTTCGTGGAAAGCAGTACATCCCGGGGAACAACGTCCCGAGAATTTGCGCTTCACATCCAATGCAGAGAGAATAGAGAGAGCTTACCCGCGAATACAAGTTTCTCGTAACCAATAACCACAGCACACAAGCAACGAAACGAACAACTGTAGTCCTAGGATGAGAAAAATGACAATAGAGACTTCCGACCGGAGCTTTGATGACGGTACCGCTGCCGCCTATCCGGCAGACCTGTATCGGTTTGAGGGGATCGCCAGAGGCATTGACAGCTTTGCCGATGTGACAGATGCACAGGTAGCCCAATTTCATACGCAGGGCTACCTGATCATAGAGAGGGCCTTCTCCGAGCCAGCGGTACAGGCCGGGCTAGACGGATTGCTCCATCTGCTGTCGGACACGGTGAAGGGGTACAATGGCGTTCAGTATGAGCAAGCTTCCAAAGGAGTATCAATAGAGGAGTTGCCGCCTATCCAGAAGCAGGACTATGTGCGTAAGTTTATGTGGTTCGTCAACTTCGACGAACGTCTGCACAGCCTGGCCCATCATCCACAGCTATTGGCACTGGTGCAGCGTCTCATGAATGAACCGCCGGTTCTCTTCCAGGATATGGCTCTGCTCAAGCCGCCCCGGGTCGGCAGGGAAAAGCCTTGGCATCAGGACCATGCGTATTTTCAGCTACAATTGGAGGCACGAGTCATCGGCTGCTGGATCGCCCTAGACGAGGCAACGACGGAAAATGGCTGTATGGTGATTGCACCGGGCAGTCATCGGCGGGGACCGGTCCTGCATTTTCAGCGGCGGGACTGGCAGATCTGCGATACAGACGTGGACAATCGTCAAGCACTAGCTGTACCGCTCAAGCCGGGCGGGCTGCTACTCTTCCAGAGCCTGCTTCATCATGGAACACCGCGCAACGTTTCCGAGCTGCGACGCAGGGCACTTCAGTTCCACTATCGGCCAGAAAGCGCACCTCGTACCAGCCAAGAGGAGCGGCTGGCACTCTTCGGCGGCGAGGGATTGGGCGCGCAATGTTGAGCGGGAAGGCGTGGGAGTCGAACCCACCGCAGCCGGCTCTGCGCCACCTGCCACTGATTTTGAAGACCAGGGCATCCACCGGGACACATCCCTTCCCATCTTAATACTGCCCGCAACTGCTGGTACGAGCAACGACACTATTATACCAACAGATCGAAGCAGCGGCCAAAACACCAGTTACAAATTACTATCCATGAACCACTGCAGGACTCTCTTCCAGACCCTAAACAAGGCCGGTGCCGTTATCACAGGGCTACTCTTCAAAAGAAACTGCCGGCGCAGAGCGTTGAGAGATTCCTCTGTGTAGAAATACTCAAAGTGATTGCAGCCGAGCACATCTACCTCCAGATTGGGCCAATTTCCGCCCTGCACAGATTTAGCCGACTTCACCCCGACCAGTAAGTCGTTCGGACCCAGGACCTGATCCAGTCCCTTATCAAAAAAACGCATCAATTCCGTTTTGCGGAAGATCTTACGCCAGTTCACAGGCCCGTCCGCGACGGAATTTACGCCGATCTGGACGTAATATTTCACGTCCAGGGCCGCCCTTTTCTCATTAAGATGCTGATATATCTCTGCGCTCGGTGCTAGATCCCGCATGCCGGCGGCCATATGAGGTAGCCTCGCTGCCAGGAGCTGTGCTAAGAAGACCGGTAGGAACAGTCCTGCCTGATTGAGCAGAATCGTTGCCAGCCATGGGACCAACCGTTGGGCTTCAGCGAGTAGGGTACCGGTGTTGTGTGCCCCGCTCATAAAGACCCGTTCCACAAATTCATGGCCACCTTCCAACTCGACACATGCACGGGTTACTTGGGTGCCCATACTGTGGCAGAATATATCAAGTGATGGCCTGCGGTCGGCATCAAAGCCAAGGCTACGTAACTCATCCGCCAACAGCCGGCCATTCTCTCGAATGCCAGTGTTGATGGTTTCGTAATCATATGACAGCGTCAGATCGTAGTCATCCAACGCCAACAGATCCGGAAGAGCTTTCTGTACAAGCTGTTCTGTGTTGCTGCCGAACCCGTGTGTGACCAACAGTGCCTTCCGCGCTTTCGCGATATCTCCTTTGGTCACGTCTACATAGAGGGGTAAGCCTTTTGCTGCCCCGGGCAAGACCTTACGCACACCAAGCTCTGCCGGGCGTTTCTGATGCAGGATGCGGTAGAAGAACAAGCGGAGCGTCCGTTTCAGAGAGTAGGCAGGAAGTTCGTCTACTCTATCATCGCCTACCTTGGACAAGACCTTGGGCCCGTTACGTTCAGCCGGGCGTTTCGTACCCAGGATTCTGTCGAAGAATAGGCGGCCTATGTTGATGAGCAGGCGGATCAGCTGCTTCAGGTACCCAGGTCGTTCGTCCGCAACATCATCGTCCGCAGCGGTCTCCCCAGGGGTCGGCAGATGGGTGATCTCCACCGCCATACGGCGTTTGCGTACATCCTGGGATTCTGTTTTGGCGTCTACCAGATGGCCGACCACGTAGTAGTACTCGCCATCGAACGCGATTGGCAGAATACCCGCCAAGTCCGGTTCATCTTTTACACTCATCTCCAGCCGCAGGGGGGCTTCCGCACTGACTACGCTGAACTGATCTACCTCAGCACTCAAAGCTAACACCCCAGGAGACACGCTCACAGCCTGGGCACTTTGGGAGAAACATAGCGGGTCAAAGAACTCGGCTGCGTCCGGATTAGCCAGACCCGGCGGCAAGGACAGAGGTTTTTCTATACCCCCGGTGGCATTGGGCAGAGTACTGACCACCAGTTCTCCGCTAAACCCTGCCGGTTTTTCAAGTGAGATATCCAGGGCCGACCCCACTTCGATGGTACAGCTATCTTCCGGCAGAATATGTATGCCCTGTTTTGGCAGGACAGTGATCGCCACCTGTTTTGTAATCCAGCCATCATGGATATCGTCTCTACCTACCATCAGTTTGCGGGGACCGGAGCCATCGTACCGAATGCTGTTTATCAGCTCTGCAAGGGGACCGGAGGCGCGGGTTTTGCCTGTCTCGTGCGGCTTGTTCAGCTCCGGCATCTCTAGCGCATCAAAGGAAGTGGGCGCACGGGTGGCGAAGACTTTCAGGATCTCCACAGGGGCCTCAGCATCGGGGGCAGCTGCTGTCTCAATGCTGCTGATGAAAAACTCCTTGCCCGCAGCCACCAACTGACATGGGGCCCGCTCTGGGTAGATGCGACGGATACCGAATTGGGCAGAGAGATTGAAGACAGTCACATATAGATTTTCGGCACTGTTGTTGCGAACCGTGAGCCACAATTTGCGCCCTGGCGACAGTACCCCATCCTGGCCTAGGGGTTCGCCATCTTTAGGGGCAGAGAAGCCGGCCCGGGTATAGGTCTGGGCTTCAACGCACAGGCCGGCATCCAGCAGGAACAGCGGCGATGGGTTACGCAAGTTACGTACATTATAAAAAACCGCCAGATGATGCAGATTCTCAGCAGTCTTGGCCGCGCCCGCAGCCGTATGGGCTGGCGTCTCCTGCACAAGCTGTACGCCGCTGCTATCCTGAATCACGTAGGTGTCATGGTCCACAGATACATGAAATTGGGGGGTTCGACGCTGTCGCGCGCCAGCCTGCGGCCAGCGCTGCACTGCTGCATATAGGCTGTCCAGATCGACAACACTGAGGAACGGGGAAGAATCCTCAGACGTCAGGGTCGCAATGAGAAGCGGATCTTCGGTCGCGACTTCATATCTCAGATTTTCGTAACCATAGGCGGTCACTTTCGCCTTGGCAGGCAAGCTGAAATCGCCCGTATGCACACCTCTGATCAGAGCGTAGGCATGGTCGACGTTGGTTTCAATAACTTCGCCGCTGCCGAGAGCGGAAGATGTGAGAGGATGAGAGTCCTGGAGTTCTACCCGACTGCCCGGGGTCAGGCCCACGCCCGCGCCGCCTTTGAGACGAATGCGTACACTGTCCCCGATATCCTCGGCACCTGTGACATTGAGATGCAAGCCGCCGGAGGGGGCCAGCCCGCCGAAAACCGTGCGCTCACCTGGCCCTTCTAACTGGGGCGTTTGCCGGGCATAAACGCCATTGACCTTTGGCTGCACCGCATCGTGGACCTCTTGCCATGTCATATGCGGACGTAGTTCTTGAAGCTTTTGCAACAGGAAAAAGGTCAACGCGCCATGCCAATCACCGTTGACCGGCGAGCGATATTCGTAGCTTAGTTCTTCATCCCGGCAACCAGCCAACAGCACATGGTCAGCATCGATCTTCCAGCCACTACGGAGAGTGGCACCCGCCGGCTCCCCCTGCATCCGCTTTGTTCCTAACACGAGCGTCTCAGGTGGGCGGATGCGCTTGTCGCTGATGGTCTTACGCACAGGGACAAGGGTACGAGTCCCAGAACCGGAGTGGCAGCAATCCAGAACGACTGTCACCAGTGCTCCTTTGGCCGCAACCATGGCGATGAGCCTCGCCAGTTCTTTGTCTAGGATATCGTAAATGGGATTGCCGTTTGCGTCATTTTCCCTGCTGTCAAAGGGAACTAATGTTTCGTCGTAGCCATCTAGTTCATTGGGGTCTGTGGATGTGGCCTGCGCGCCGTGCCCACTGTAGTGAAAAAATACCTGATCCCCGACACTGGCCCGCTCGGTCAACCACATCCAACCATTGATAATATTCTTGCGAGAGGAGCGGTCTTCAGTTGATTCCTCGCCAGTCGATGTCAAGAGGCGGATGTTTTCTGTTGGCACACCCATGCGCTGCGTCAGGAATTCGTACATCGCCTTTACATCGTTGACACAGCCGTTCAGATTCGAAATTTTGGCATTTTTGTACTCATTCACCCCGACCAACAGGGCAAACAACTGAGGGTAAGACATCGGTACTCCTTAGGGACACAAAATATGGGAACAGCCCGAGAGAGAACTGCATACTCACGATTACATATAGAATAACCAGAATGCACAGCAAAATTCAAGAATGTACAGGCGGAAGAATCCTTCACGCCCATCAATCCTGACTACACAATTTGCCCTATCATCATTGTTGTTATTATAATCTCTATGGCAATTGTATGGATTGCATTTTGGCGAAATTCCCTGAAAAAAGGTCTCCAACTCTATTGTATAGTATATGTTGAGAGAAAACTCCAACAGCTAATAACGGGAATTCGTCCTTCAACCTGCAATCTACGCGGACAAAAATTCTCTATGAAGTCCAAAAAATTGTGCATACCAAACACTTACGCTGGTTGGCCCCTTTGGGTCTCGGTTTAATACTAGCGATCATCGCCTATAGAGTATTACCAGCTACTCTGCCCCCTCCGACACCTATGCCGACCGTGCAAGATGCCGCGGCCGGCACGGTCACACCCATGGCGATTGTGTTTGACGAGATAGCTCCTCTGGCAGCTACAGAGGCTGCAGATCCTGCTGAACTTTCGATTCCCGCCATTAAGATGAGGGTACATGTTGAGCCTATGGGATGGCGGGTTCAGATCATCAACGACAAACGCACGACCGACTGGTGGCTGCCGCAAGCCGCAGCCGGCTGGCATCTCAATTCTGCCAAACCAGGTATGGCCGGCAATGTTGTCTTCTCCGGCCATCAGCTTCTAGGAGAGGCAGTGTTCGCACCAATTGCCTTGGGCGATATCCAACTAGGCCAAGATATACTGCTTACCGACATCAAAAGCCGCATTTTTGTCTATCGGGTCGTCGAAGTGACAGACCCCATTGAGATCTCCAGTGACCCAACTGTAGAGGAACAGATTGCCGCTGCCTATCTGTCACAAGCGGGCACACCGCGCCTGACGCTTATCAGTGGTTGGCCAGATTTCACTTCCACCCACAGGGTATTTGTGATTGCGGAGTTACAGGGCATGTTGCAGGAAGAGGGAGGATCTCATTGAGAAAAATGCCGAGAATGCAGAAAAAATTTACTGTACGCGTATAGAAAAATTTTTGGGATAGATTCGTTCAATGAGCCAGCCAAACATTCTGGAATCCCATGCGGCCGGACTACGAGCGTCGGTGATTGTGCCCGTTTACAACGGTGTACAGACAATCATCGACTGTCTTGACGCGCTGTCTCGTCAATCTTTGCCACCGAAACAGTACGAAATCCTTGTCGTTGACGACGGCTCGACTGACGAGACCGCGAAGATGGTACGCATATGGATGAAACGCCATCCCCAATGCAGCGTTCGGTTGGTACAGCAGCAGAATACCGGGCCGGCCGCGGCGCGCAATCGCGGCGCGCAGGTCGCCAAGGCTGACATCCTGCTTTTCACCGATGCTGATTGCGCGCCGACCGCGACTTGGTGTGCCGCGCTCCTACACGCTTTCGACAAGGCCGACGTGGTCGGTGCCAAAGGTACATATCTGACCGTGCAGACCGGTAGCGTGTCCCGCTTCGTGCAGGCGGAGTACGAGGACCGCTACGACCGTATGGACAGCCAGAACCGCATCAATTTTGTTGATACATACAGTGCCGGGTATCGGCGGCAGGTTTTTCTCGAAAACGGCGGCTTTGACTCTATCTTCTCCGGGCCTACAGCTAGCAATGAAGATCAGGAATTGAGCTTTCGCCTAGCTGCCAAAGGCTATCGGCTAGTGTTTGTACCAAGCGCGCAGGTGCAACACGTTCATGATCGCACGGTCAAGGAATATTTCAAACGCAAATACCAGGTCGGCTTTTGGAAGGCACTGATACTCCGCTGGCATCCAGAGCGGATGATTCAGGATAGCCATACCCCCCAGTCCTTGAAAGTGCAGATTCTACTATTCGGCCTGCTATGTGGGTTGCTGCCGTTGGCAATCTTGGCTGCCCGCTGGCCCCTCTTGCGATTCTCATGGCCAGGGGTACCTCTTGTGCTGCTCCTGTTTTATGCAGTGACGGGCCCGTTTTTGTGGAAGCTAACTCGCCTCTCGCTCCAGCTTCTGGCTGCATCTATCATTCTACTACCTGTACGGGCCCTGGCCCTGGGCGCGGGGTATGTTATGGGTACGATCTATTTTGCCGGCACACCAGCGGGTCATATACAGCCGGTGATGCCCGGCTGGCAGCGGCTGACCAAGCGGGGCATAGATATCATCGGGGCTTTGGTCGGTATAGCCCTTTTCACACCACTCATACTGGTCGCAGCGGTCGCCATCAAATTGGACTCCCCCGGCCCTGTATTTCACAAACAGAGACGCATCGGCGAACATGGGGCCCCCTTTCATATCGTGAAGCTACGCAGCATGAAAGAGGATGCGGAAGAACGTTTAGCAGAACTGGTGGACCTATCGTCCTTGCCGGAGCCCTCTTACAAGATTTCCAACGATCCCCGGGTCACTCGAATCGGCCACTTTCTGCGGCGCAGCAGCCTAGACGAAGTACCTCAGTTTTGGAACGTTCTGCGGGGGGAGATGAGTCTTGTCGGGCCCCGTCCGGAGAATGAGCAGATCGTTGCTCTGTACAACGATCAACAGCGGAGACGACTTCAGCTCAAGCCGGGAATGACCGGCCCGATGCAGGTGAATGGCCGGGGCGATCTGCCCATGTGTAAACGCTTGCAGCTCGAGCTAGAATACATTGAAAATTACAGCCTGTGGACCGATCTGTACATTTTGCTGCGGACCGTTCCCTCTATCTGGCACGGACGTGGGGCCTACTGAATCGTCAACCCCTCACGGAACACTTTCCACCAATCACTGTGATGAATCCAACACAAACTGGCACAGAGATGCCATCTCGGAGCCAAGCAACCCAAGAGAAGAATTCAGCGGGCCATCCGCAGCGGAACGCCTTGCGGCAATCTTTGATGTGGCTCACAGGGGTGATCCTGGGGTTGGCGGGCCTGTCCTTGGGCGATGTGTTGCTACGCCCGGCCACAAGCCAATTTGGACCTGTCTACGCCGGTATGCTGGAAAGGCATCCCGACCAGACGGTTCCTCAACCGACTCCCACGATTGATGCGCTGTCCGTCTTACCCATGATAACGCCCACCTTTACGCCTCAACCCAACCCGGACAACCCGAAGCCGATAGAGGAATCTACACCCACCCCGGTACCTTCCTTTGCCCTGACGTTCCAGATGTCTTTCAGGCCGGAGTTCCCTGTATCTGGGGATGAGCTCCGCATTGAGTATCTGCTCACCAACCCGGCAGAGGAAACTGCGTTCCATGTAACACTACGCAACCTCTTGCCGGCGGACCTGTCATTGATCGAAGGGGAGAGCGAAAACAGCGAACTGTCAACGGAGATTGATAGCAGCGGGCTGGTTCTCCTGTTCCACTGGAACGAACTCGGTCCCGCTGAAGTCGCCAAAGCGACTATCGTTGTGCAGCTTGCAGATGACATTCCCGCAGGCACAGTCATCGACAATCTGGCAGTGGTCTTCGCCGACAACGCGCATCCCACCTCTGCCGGCATTAGTATCGGCCTGCCACCGGCACATCTGCCGACGTTCAAGAGATAACACCCGTTTTCAGCAATTACAATCATCCGGATTTTTATAGATTGCTCAATCGTCCCGTCGTTGCCCTCCTAGGGGCAGGGCTTGCCTTTCTCCTGTATCTGGCAACTCTAGCACCTGGGCTGACTTGGGAGAATTTCGGCGCGGATGGGGGCGATCTATTGGCCGCTGCAGTCGTCAACGGTGTACCCCATCCCACCGGCTATCCTCTGTATACACTTTTGTTACAAGGTTGGCTGGCTCTGTTGGGGGCACTCTTGCCAGCAAGCGACATTGCCTGGCGGGGCAATCTACTCAACGCAGTCTACGCTGCTGCTGCTGTTGCAATTACCGCAGACATCAGCCGTCAATGGCCGCTGAACTACCGTGAAGAAAGCAGAATGAAGCATGGGAACACCCGTAGCGAGACGTGGCCCTCCATCAATCACTCTCCACGAACCACTGCTGTTTTATCGTTGTTTGTCGCTCTGGCCTGGGCTGCCAGTCCGCTCCTATGGGAGCAGGCTATCATTACAGAAGTCTACACCCTACATAGCCTACTGGTGGTCGCTCTGGGCTGGATTCTGTTGGTCTATCGGGGTCGGCGCACAAGACGGGTTTTCGCGAGCGGTCTGGTTCTCGGGTTGGGGATGGCTCACCACATGACGATTCTGCTCCTTGTGCCGGCGGTTCTGTATCTGCTTCTGCCCGATTTACACTGGCAGAGAAAGATCAATGGAGCGGGCAGAGGGCCGTGGCTGCTTGTGGGGGGGATATTGGCCGGCCTTCTACTCTACCTGCGGCTTCCTCTAACTACCCTCATCAAGCCACTTCCGCCGGTCAATTGGGGTATACCAGAAACAGCAGAAAATTTCTGGTGGCTCGTCAGTGGCGTGGCCTACCGACACTATCTGTTTGGTGTGCCGCTTGACTCTCTACTTGACAAATTTAGCCGCTGGTCCTTGGTTATCTCCCAACAGTTTACGCCGCTGGGCTTCGGCATCTCATTGGCCGGCCTCTATATACTGGATCAGAGCCGGCCTCGTCTGCGTAATTTCGTGCTGCTGTGGGTGCTCCCCTTGAGCCTCTATTCGATCATTTACAACACACAGGACAGTCTGACGTATCTGCTGCCTGTGGTGTGGATGCTGGCTTTGCTTCTGCCAGTAGGGCTGCTCTCCCTCCATCAGTGGGCGGTGACCCGTGGCCTATGGCCAGCATCATTACAGGCCACTGCAGTTCCACTGGTGTTGCTGGCACTGGCCTTGTGGATAGGCGTCAGCCTGTATCGTCTTCCTGCCATCTCCCTACGCCAAGACGACAAAGCGATTCGCTTTGTCCAAGGTGTGTCCGCCGTACTGGAGCCGGGCAGCCTCGTCTTCAGCAGTGCTGACGCCGAGACATTTGGCCTCTGGTACGGCACCTGGGCCTCTGGGGAAATCGCCGCAGCCGCTCCAGATTTGATTCTCGTCAATGTCGCGCTGTACCAATTTGAATGGTATCGCAATCTGCTGCCCCGACTCTACCCGGACCTGCCCGGTACCGGTACAGCCCAGGTGGCCGATATTCTGGTCACCAACCGTGGACAAAGGCCGATCTTCTTCACCGAACAGATCGGGCCAGCAGATCCGGAGGAATTGGAAAAAGTCGGGCCTATATGGCGGCTAATACCAGTAGAGAGTGAGGGATGATGAGGTACGTCTCTCCATTCTCCACTCGTCGTTCGTCACTGGTTTTTGCTCTGTTGCTGGTTATACTGCTGCTGTTCGTCGGCTACCGACTGTTTCGCATTGTCCGTTTCGGCTGGGTTGCCTATCACAACGGAATCATGCTACTGGACACGGCCAAGCGCACGCCACAGGACCTGGCACAAAAACAGCCGGAGTTGGCCGCGCTTGCCGAGGCCCTCAACGGGCTGGAAGAGGAGATCGCACCCCTTGCACCTCTTCTACACGGGCTGGACGATATTACGCCTTACGGCTCAACAGTTGCTGCTCTCCCGGAACTGCTGACGGTGGGCGCGGCCATGGCAACTTTGGGTAAAGAAGGACTTCTGTTGGTGGATTCGTCCCTAACAACCAAAGGGGAAAACTCCTTAGTGGAAACTGTCGCAGCTTCAATCACAAACGGCAATGCAGCAGTCTTTACACAGATGGCTCAGCAGGCCCGACGAGCCAACACGGCTCTGTTTTCCATAAATGCCGAGTCACTCCTGCCGCAACTGGCCGGGCCGATTGCATTGGCCCAAGAACTAGCCCCCCTGCTGGAGCCAGGGCTGCAATTGGGAGCCTCTCTTCCAGATCTTTTGGGCCTGAACCGCCCGATGATCTATCTGATTTTGGCGCAGAACAACCAAGAACTGCGGGGTACCGGCGGCTGGATTACCGGTGTGGGTGTATTGAAAATCGAGCGAGGTCGGATAACATCCCTAGACTTTTCCGATAGCTACGCGCTGGATAACCACACGGTTGACCACCCGCCCGCCCCCAAAGAGATGCAGCGATACATGGGCATTCCCCTTCTCTTCCTGCGGGATGTCAACTGGTCGCCGGATCTACCTACAACGGCCCGCGCCGCTTACAATCTCTACAAACAAGATATGAGCGTAGAGGTGGATGGTGTTGTGACCATCGACCTGCGGGCGGTAGAGCTAGTCATTGCGGGCATAGGCCCGCTACAGATGGAAGGGGTAACGGAGCCGGTCACCAGCGAGAATGTGTTGGACATTCTGACCCAATTGTGGTCCAGGCCGGACTCTCTCCCGGAGGACCAGAGGTGGTGGCGACACCGCAAGGACTTTATGCCATTCCTAGCCAGCGCAGTACTAGACAAGATCACATCTGGGCATTTCGACTATCTTGATCTGTTGCGGGCTGGGCACCTGGCCCTGAACGAACGAGCCGTACAGATCTGGCTGAAAGATCCCCTTGCACAGGAACAGTTGATGGCTCTGCGATGGGATGGCGCATTGCATCCGCTGGTTGGGGCTGATTACCTAGCACTCATTGACAGCAATGTAGGCTATAATAAAGTCAATGCCGTCGTCAAGCGCAGCCTGCAGTATGCAGTCACCTGGCCGGATGACCCGAACGAATCAGCCCTAGCTACGATGCAAATCACATACCACCATCCGGTCGAGTCGCCGGATCATGTCTGTGATCAGACATCCCGCTATGGCAAGAGCCGGGATGATCTCATGAAGCGTTGCTACTTCAATTATGTACGATTGTACGTACCCCGGGGCAGCCAACTGCTCAACATCAACGGCGTGGACGCGGACTCCGTCAATAGCCAACCAGGGGTACAGGGCACGCAAGTGTTGTCCGGCTATTTTGAGATGAAGCCGAACACGACCCACACCGTCATTTTCACCTATCGTCTGCCGCTGGAGATCCAGCCGCGTGACTATCGTCTAGTGATCCAGCGGCAGTCCGGTTCCGGCCCACTACCAGTTCGGTGGGAGATCGCGGGCCAGACTTTCAGCACCACGATCAGCGAGAATCTGCTGATCTGGCCCCCATTTCAAGCAGGACCAGGATGAATCAGGATAAAAAATTCATTCAATCCTTTATGCTTGATACGATTTCCGGAGCTGTCCGCTGCTTGGCAACGGCCTGCAGCAGAGCGGGCAAGATCTCGCCACTCTTTCCCTGCAAAAATAGATTGGCAAGGGAAGAGATCGGACTTGGCCGCAGGTTGATGTCGATGAGCGCGGCCCCGGCCTGTTTGGCGATGAGCGGGAGTTGGCCAGCGGGATAGACCAGGCCGCTCGTACCAACGACAAGAATCAGGTCGCATTGATAGGCGGCTTGCATGGCTTCCTCTACAGCCTGCCAGGGTACTCCTTCACCGAACCAGACGACATCTGGCCGCACAAATTTACCACAGCGGGCGCAGATAGGCGGCAGCTCCCGCAGACGGTCCGCGTTCGTCAATTGGTGTGCTTGATTGCAGGCTTGACAGCGGAAGCGCAGGAGACTGCCGTGTAGATGGAGAACATCAAGGCCGGCCTGCTCATGCAGATCGTCCACATTCTGGGTTATGAGAACGAATTTTTCGCATAAACTGGCCAAGCGGGCTAGAGCTATGTGCCCTGGATTGGGTGTGGCTGCCTCTAGCAAAGCCAGCCGCCACATATACCAACGCCAGACCAGCCCTGGATCCCGGCTGAACCCCTGGGGTGAGGCCAATTCTTCCGGGTCGAACTTACGCCACAACCCGGTCTGGTCATCCCGGAAGGTCGGCACTCCCGACTCCGCACTCACCCCGGCCCCGGTCAAGCAGACGACAGCGGAAGCAGAGGAGAGCAGTTGTGCGGCCTGTAACAGAAGAGGAGAAGCCTTACTCGTCACGAATCAGGCTCCACTTCCCTGTTGTTTTTTCACGCGCCGAACCGCTTCAGCCGCCCAGCATGGGCCATGGCTTGGGGAATCAGGGTTGTGGCATGACAGAGCCCCAAATGGCCAGCGGCGCAAGCCCGTTCACCGAAATGTTGGCCTGCATCCGGTATTGCATTGGGGCTCCACAGGAGCGTCGGCACGGGATGCCAACTGTGGCTGCCCAATGCTGCTGGCGTACTGTGGTCCCCGGTAACGATCAACGCGCCCGGGCCTAGTTCGAGTATGCGGGGGATTTCTGCGTCCACCGCTTCGATTTCATGGACTTTCGCTTCAAAATCTCCGTCCTCAGCGTAGCTATCTGTCTTCTTTATATGAATAAAGAAGAAGTCGAAATCGTGCCATGCTTGGGCAAATGCGTTCATTTCTTGTTGAGGGCGGTCGCCCTCAAACTCGATCACTTCCATTCCCACCAGACTGGCAACCCCCCGATACATTGGATAGACAGCAATAGCCCCCGCGCGCATGCCGTAAATCTCTGGGAAGAGCGGCAGGTTCGGATTTTTGGCCAGGCCCCGCAGGTTGAGGCTATTGGCCTGTGGTTCAGTGGCCAGGACCTGCCGGGCACTCTCAACCCAACGATTTACGAGCTCGGCGGTATACGCGCCGGCAGCACTCCCACTCTCATCCCGCACGGTCAACGGCTTCTTGCCCACCTCAAGCGGATCCGTTTCTGTCAATGTGCCGCCTAGCCCCTCGCCCCGCAACACGAATACGAAGCGATGCTCCTGTACAGGCTTGATGAACACCTCGCAATCGTCGAACAGGTTGTGGGTTGCCTCATGCAGTCTGTCGGTCAGCTGTATACATTCCTGTGTGGAGATGCGCCCTGCCCGGCGGTCGGTGATCAGTCCGTGGGCATCAACGGTGGCGAAGTTGCCGCGGGCGGCCAAGTCGTTGGGCTGCAAGGGAAATCCAATTCCTAGGGCTTCCAAGACGCCGCGGCCGATCTGATAACGCATTGGGTCGTAACTGAAAAGGCTTAGATGGGCCGGGCCGCTTCCTGGCTCAATGCCAAGACGTATGGGGATGCTGAGCCCGAGAGAGCCTTCGGCAGCCAGTCGGTCTAGGTTGGGGGTATGGGCCGTCTCCAGTTCCGTCTTGCCATCAGGCGTCAATGGCAACCCACCCAGTCCATCCATGACCAGCAGAACGATCTTATCGCCGTTTTGGTGTAGGGCGCGCATCAGTTCAAACTCGGTGAACGGCATCGTCATCTCTTAGCCCCTTAACAGAAAAAGCCGGGAGAGTGCCCCCGGCTTTGAAAACGGTACGGCAGACGCCCTAACGCTAGCTGGCCAAACTCAGCTCCGTCTTCGGGTCGAAGATGTGGGCGTTGTCCATATTGATGGCCAGTTCTACACTATCGCCGGTGGAAACCCGTACACGGGGATCCACACGTGAGATAAACTGCTTGTTGTCCGGCGTCAGGCAGTAGAGGAAGATCTCATTGCCCATCAGTTCGGTTACATCCACGTTAGCAGTCATGTCAGATTCAAGGATCTGCGGCGGTGCATACTCCTTTGAATGGATGTCCTCTGGGCGGATGCCGAAGATCACCTCTTTGCCCACATGGGCTCGCCACTCTGCTGCCTTCCTTTCCGGCACTTCTAGCCGGAAACCGCCAGCATTGACTTCGAGCTTGCCGTCGCTCTCCACCAAAGTGGTATCAAAGAAGTTCATGCTCGGGCTGCCGATGAAGCCACCGACAAAGATATTCGCCGGGTGGTCGTACAGGTTCTGGGGCGAGTCCACCTGCTGTAGAACGCCATCTTTCATCACCGCTATGCGGGAAGCCATGGTCATCGCTTCCACCTGGTCATGGGTCACGTAAATGAACGTTGTGGCCAGACGTTGGTGCAGCTTGGAGATCTCGGCACGGGTCTGGACTCGCAGCTTGGCATCTAGGTTGGACAGAGGCTCGTCAAAGAGGAAGACAGCCGGCTCGCGTACAATGGCCCGGCCCACGGCCACACGCTGACGCTGGCCACCGGAAAGCTGCTTTGGCTTGCGGTCCAGCAGATGCTCAATGCCCAAAATGCCACCGGCTTCCTTCACCCGTCTCTCAATTTCATCCTTTGGCGTCTTACGCAGCTTCAGGCCAAAAGCCATATTGTCATAGACGCTCATGTGTGGGTAAAGGGCATAGCTCTGGAACACCATCGCGATGTCCCGGTCCTTCGGCGGCACGTCGTTGACGATACGGTCGCCGATTAAAATTTGGCCTTCACTGATCTCCTCCAGACCGGCCAAGAGGCGCAAGCTAGTTGTCTTACCACAGCCGGAGGGCCCGACGAAGACCAGAAATTCCTTGTCTTCTACGTGAATCGTCAGGTCATTCACTGCTACGACATCACCGAAGCGCTTGTAGACATGTTCATAGGTTACACTTGCCATGGGAACATTGCTCCTTTGGAAAAATCGGCTCGCGGCAAAAGAGATTTACCAGAATGCAAGCCAAGTATATTGTCTTCTCTTCGGCAGAACTGTTCGGTCGTCAGGGCGGAGGCGAGCAGATACCATTCCAACCCAGCGGGACTCGTTGCCAAAACCGTCCGAACAGAAGACTAAATGTGGATAAGAGTGATAGGGACAATGCAGTCGCAAGAAAGCGGCAGCAAAACCATGCAGCACAAATTGCCCAAATCGGAAAAAGCAGCCTCCTTTCCAAGAAAAAACTACTGTAAGAGAAACAAATACCAGTATAACACAGTGAATCGTCTTATACAAATTGGCTTCCGGAGAGTATCCTAATCCTTACATCTTGTATCCTGATTAAAAATTTGCTTGCTTCCCTATACTTATGGTAGTGTCTACCCTATGGACGCCTGAACGACACCCAAGCCATGGCCTGGCGCGCCGATGGATATCTTTCCATGGAACCCCACATCATGACACCAGCGAAGTATGATTCCCTAACACCCCACAAACATGATCCCAATCCTTTGCCGCCATCGCCCGACCCAAACCTAAGCGTACATCTACCAGATGGCTCTACCCACATGATCGGCCCGGCCGACCTGTACAGGCTGGCATCGGTGACGGTTCCAGACTGTTATATCGTCTCCAGTGGTCACGGTACCTCAGGGCCATTTGCCTTCAGCGGTGTACGGTTGCTCGATCTGGTCGACCGGTACTGGGTCGGTGGCTGGTCCCAGGTAGAGGTAATCAGTGGAGATGGCTTCGGTACTCGCGTCAGCTCCGCGGAGCTGACGGCCGCCACTGTCCGCCCTATCCTCTGCGCCTACGCCCTTGATGGCCGTCCTCTTTCCCGCAGCGATGGTCTTGTCCGTCTCATCGTCCCCAACGAAACCGACGACGCCCTGCGTCAGGTCAAATGGATGGCGGATGTGTACGTTGGATGGCGGATGTGTACGTCATCGGAGAGCAGGCGCGCCAGAGTGTAAAGAGACCAAGGGAGTACACTGTTGACCATGTTCATTGGCATTGATGTTGGCGGCACCTTTACCGATTTTGTACTGCTAGAAGATGGCATGTTGCGGGTACATAAGGAGTCGACGACGCCTCAGGATCAGAGCCGGGCGATTCTGGCCGGGCTGACCCGGTTCGGCATGTTGGACGACCCGCCAGAGAGAGTAGAAATTGTCCATGGGACAACCGTTGCTACCAATGCTTTACTTGAGCGACAGGGCGCGCGTACCGCTTTGCTGACTACTGCCGGCTTCGTTGATATCATTGAAATCGGTCGGCAGAACCGGCCTCATCTCTACGAACTGCATCAGCAGCGGCCGCCCCCTCTGGCCCCGCCGGACCTGCGCTTTGAGGCTGTTGAACGACTGGACATCCACGGCACTGTTCTCACACCCCTAGACGAGGACGCCCTCCGCCGCACAGCAGCAGCCATTGCCAGCGCGGATCCGGAAAGCCTCGCCATCTGCTTTCTCTTCAGCTTCCGCAATGCAGCCCACGAACAGCGGGCCGCGCAAATCCTGAGCCAATCCTGCCCAGGCCTGCCGACCTCCCTCAGCAGCGACATTCTGCCTGAATACCGGGAGTATGAGCGCACGGCCACAACCGTCATCAACGCCTATGTACGCCCGCTCGTGAGCCGCTATCTGGCCCGTCTGACCGATGCCCTAGCCGGCATTCCCATCCGGGTCATGCAGTCCAATGGCGGGGCCATGGGCACAGCCCAAGCCGCGACAGAGCCGGCCCGGCTTGTCCTTAGCGGGCCGGCCGGGGGCGTTGTCGGCGCATTCCGACTGGCACAGATGGCGATAGAGCGAGAAGAGAGAGAACCCCTATCACTTCTTCCACTAGAGGCCAGGATCATCACCGTTGATATGGGCGGCACCAGCACCGATGTGGCTCTCTGCCCTCGCACAATCCCTCGTACTACGGAGAGCGAAGTGGCCGGCCTACCTCTGCGTCTGCCGATCATCGACATCCACACAGTCGGGGCCGGAGGTGGCAGCTTGGCTCATGTGGATGCCGGCGGCGGTCTGCGGGTAGGGCCGCAGAGTGCCGGTGCGCTGCCGGGTCCAATCTGCTATGGACGCGGAGGGGAACAACCCACTGTCACCGATGCCAACCTCATCCTAGGGCGGCTTGATGCCAAGCAGTTCTTGGGGGGTAGTGGGGCATTGCCACTAGATGTCGCGGCCGCAGAGACGGCTCTTGCCGCCTTGGGGGAGCGACTCGGGGGACTATCTGCCCAAGAAGCAGCTCTGGGCGTGGTGCGGGTCGCGAACGCCACAATGGAACGGGCAGTACGCCGAGTTTCTGTGGAGCGGGGCCATGACCCGCGAGACTTTGTCCTCGTGCCCTTTGGTGGGGCTGGCCCGCTGCACGCCTGCGACCTGGCCGATACTCTCGGCATCCCCCGCATCTTTTTACCCCCTAGCCCCGGCGTCCTCAGCGCGCTAGGGCTGCTGATGGCCGATATCGTCTACGAATCCTCTCAAGCCCTGCTCATCAATGCAGATAGGCTGGTCGCGCACCCTTTCACCTTGCAGGAGGCGATCTCTGCCTTAGAAAAACTGGCCACGGCCGTGCTAGCGAAGGAGGGAATCACAGAACCAACGTTGGAGATGTTCCTAGACATACGCTACCGGGGCCAGAGCTACGAATTGACTGTATCATTGGCGCAACCGGCGACCTCTGCGGCTGTGCAACAGGCGGTTGAAGAATTTCACGCGGCTCACGCTGTCCGCTATGGCTATGCCATGCACGACGAAATCGTAGAGATCGTCACCCTGCGGCTGCGGGGCACAGGGCCGGGCGTAGAACTGCACCTGCCTCACGAACCACTCGGCCTGCCGGAGCCGGACGTAGCCCAAATGGGTACAAAACCGGTCTGGTTTCGTCCTGACAGCCCGCACACAAGCACCTGCTACGACCGGGCCCGCCTGCGGCCCGGTCATCGCTTTGATGGGCCGGCCATGGTTTTCCAATTCGACACGACGACCGTTGTTGCACCAGGGTGGACGGCTTTTGTAGACAGCCTGCACAACCTTTGGCTAGCGCGCGACGATGTCTGAAACTGGCCTTCCGTCTAGGCTATGGTATCATAACTGCAGTTGCTCATTTTTCGTGGTCGGTTTTTCATACACTGCAGTGTACGAATACCTAAAAACTGGAGTTCTGTCATGTTGACGCCCTCTCCTTGGAAACGTCTTTTTCTTTTCCTAGCTCCTCTGGCTGTGGCTGGCCTTTTGCTCTGGATCCCTATGCAGGACGCGCTGGAGGTCGGCGTGCCCTATGCCAATCCATACGAAGTGAATGTGCCGGAAGGACATCATTGGATAGCGTTTAGCGTTCCTGAGGACGATGTCTACTCTACAGAAGGAACGACGATTGCTGTAGCTCTTGAATTTGAAACAGTGGAAGGTACCATCGGTCTGGACAGCCGCACACTTCTCTTTGATTTGGATGACAACGAAAGCGTACAGGAGGTGATCATTACCTGGCCAGATGGCCGGGAACAGCACTTCTCCAACATCCCCGTGAACGCCCTGCACGAGCTCATGTACCCGAAGACTATCAACGACACGCTGGCTGCCCAGTGGGCTTTACGTGGACCCTTCTTCCGCTTCTGGATCTGGGCCGCTGTCGCTGTTCTGGTCGTTCTCTTTGGCCTGCGAGTTCTCTCCTGGGCCCAGATCCAAGAAGCACACGCGTAACGGGTAGATGTGTCAGATGGCTCACCAACAGATTGAAGTGCCTGGCCGAGGTTCTCGGCAGCATCAGGCTCATCAACAGGCGATGTCTGCTGATCCCATTACGCTGGAACTGTATCGGCATCGTTTCATCGGCATCGCCGATGAAATGGGAATCACCTTACGGCGGACAAGTTATTCACCGAATATCAAAGAACGCCTAGATTTCTCCTGTGCGCTCTTTGATGTGTCTGGACAGCTAGTAGCCCAGGCTGCACATATCCCCGTGCATCTGGGGGCGATGCCGGACAGTGTCGCGGTCGTCCTAGCTACCTTTGACGATTGGCAGCCCGGGGATGTCGTTCTTCTCAACGACCCCTACGCTGGTGGCTCCCACCTGCCGGACATTACCATGGTTTCGCCGGTGTTTTTGGAAGATGAGCACCTCTTCTTCGCGGCCAGCCGGGCCCATCACGCAGATGTAGGCGGCATGTCTCCCGGCTCTCTGCCCCTGTCCACGGAACTGTATCAGGAAGGCATTATCATCCCGCCGCTGAAACTCTATGAAGCTGGCGTACTGGTGGAAGGGGTGCTGCGTCTCATCCTACGCAATGTGCGTACACCAAACGAACGTCGGGGGGATCTAGCAGCGCAACGGGCTGCACATGCAGTAGGAGAACACCGCCTGCAAGAATTGGCAGCCTCCCATGGCACAGATGAACTCCTGGCCTACGCCGGGCATCTGCTGCACTACAGCGAGCAACTGACCCGGGCTGCGGTCCGCACTTGGCCAGCAGGAAGTTACAGCTTTGAGGACGCCATCGAATTTGTTGAGAACGGACGGACAAATCCCGTACCCATCCGAGTGACTGCCACCATTGATGGCGAGATGATCACGTTCGACTTCAGCGGCACATCCGAGAGTATCCATGCCTCCCTCAACACAGTCCTCAGCGTGACCAAGTCAGCCTGCTATTATGTTGTGCGTTGCCTCGTAGGTGAGGAGATACCGGTCAATTCTGGCTGTTTTGCGCCGGTACGGGTGCTCGCGCCGCAAGGTTGTCTGGTACATGCTCGGCCCCCTGCGGCCGTGGCCGGCGGCAATGTGGAGACCTCCCAACGCATCACCGATACGGTGCTGGGCGCGTTGGCCCAAGCACTGCCAGACCGCATCGCGGCTGCGGGGCAAGGCACAATGAACAACTGCACTATGGGTGGCGAAAAGGACGATGCTTCGCCTTGGGCCTATTATGAAACACTCGGTGGAGGTATGGGCGCGCACCCCATGGGCGACGGGCTCAGTGGCGCGCACGTTCATATGAGCAACACGCTCAACACACCGATAGAGGCCTTGGAATTGGCCTATCCCTTACGGCTGACCCGCTATCACCTGCGGCGGGGCAGCGGCGGTGGAGGCCGCTATAGGGGTGGCGATGGCATTGTACGGGAGTACGCCATCCTGCGCCCGACGACGCTGACGATTCTGAGCGAGCGGCGGGCAATTTCGCCTTGGGGCCTGACAGGCGGTATACCCGGCGCGCCGGGCCGCAACCTGCTGATTCATGAAGACGGTACAGAGGAAGAACTACCGTCGAAAGTGACCCGGAACCTGTGGCCAGGGCAACGTTTGCGGGTCGAGACGCCCGGGGGGGGAGGATGGGGAGCCTAGAGGACCCGGTAATGCGAAAAGTAATAGGGGTTTCCACAGCACGCCGTCCCTCCTCGTCTTTCGCACGTTCCGGCTATTCATTTGTAAAACATACGGTAGGAGGATCCTTTCAAGATAAAACCATCCGCGTCCTCGGTCTGCTGGCTATTGTGGTGATTCTGTTGGGCGTGGCGGTATATGGACAATTCGTACGCGAGATGATTGGCAGCCAACTAGGAATCCGCCAAGACGGCGGCCGTCCGAACATCGTCCTTATTTTTGTTGACGACTTGGGCTATAACGACGTGAGCTACAACGGCGCGACCGAGATCAGGACTCCGAACATCGACCGGCTGGCGGAGGAAGGTGTGGTCTTTACAAACGGCTACGTGGCCCACCCCTTCTGCGGGCCTTCGCGCGCAGGCCTCATGACCGGACGCTACCCGGCGCGCTTCGGCATGGATTGGAATGTGGCCTACACGCCCTTTGACCCGGACCATGGTTTGCCCGTAGAGGAAAGGACCATGGCCACCTACCTCCAGCAGGCCGGCTACCGTACTGGGCTCGTCGGCAAATGGCAGCTCGGAGCTGCGCCGCCGTTTCACCCGCTCAACCGTGGATTCAGCGAGTTCTTCGGCTTCCTCGGCGGTTCACATGACTACTTCAATGTTGATCTCTCCTATGCGCCGCGCAGAGCCCCTCTTTCTCCTGTCACCGAGCATCTCCTCCCACTCAATGAAAATTACAGCGCGACCGGATTTAGCGGCTACCTGACCGATGTGTTGACGGATCGCGCAGTCGATTTCATCCGCGGGCAGGATGAGCCTTTTTTTCTGTACCTTGCCTATAACGCGCCCCACACCCCTCTCCAGGCACCCGCAGAACTCGTTCTGAAGTATGCCCACATTGACGACGAGCCGCGGCGTACCTACCTAGCGATGGTCGATTCGGTGGACCAGAACGTAGGACGAATCATGCGCGCGCTTGATGTAGCCGGCAAGCGGGACAACACCCTGATCTTCTTCCTCAGCGATAACGGCGGTGTTTCTCCCTATCCTAATCGAGAAGACCTGACCTGGGCGGACAACAGTCCACTACGCTACGGGAAAGTCAGGTTCTTTGAAGGCGGTATCCGCGTGCCCTTTATCGCATCCTGGCCCGCCCGATGGCCACAGGGGATAACCTACGACCCAATGGTCATCAGCCTCGACATCGCTGCCACCGCGCTAGCACTAGCTGACGTTCCGGCAGATGCCGCCCGCCCCCTAGATGGTGTCAACCTTGACCCATTTATGCGCGGAGAAACAACCGATACCCCTCATGATGCCCTCTTCTGGCGCCAGTGGAGCAAAGATATGTCCAGGACCCTGTACGCTGTTCGCGCCGGCGATGCGAAACTCATCAAGGATCCCGCGGATGGGGAGGCAGCACTCTTCGACCTGAAAAGCGACCCTGGCGAGACACGCAACCGGATCCACGAAGATCCCAATACAGCGGCCCGGCTCGGGAGTCTCTGGAATGACTGGAACCGGGAGAATTCCGCAAGCCTCTTTCCAAGCGGCGAATCATATCAACAAATTGTCAGAGAATTTCGGAGCAATCTCGCTAGGAACACCCGCAGGCAGGGGTTAGAAATGTCGCCATTCCAGATAGCAAAATTGTCAATTGATGAACCAGTAACACCATCATGTTCCAATGGGACCGTCGTAGCAGCCCCAGAATACCACCCCGGCTTGGTCAATGATTGTGCCATTCTGCTGCGCGCGCGGGACACCCTTGCCGGGAACGCCAGCTTAGACTGGCGTTACGACGAACCGATTTATACCTGGAAAGGCATCACCCTCGGAGGATCACCGGGGCGTGTCCGCAAGTTGCACCTTAAGGCACATGGACTCAGCGGCAACATCCCAGCGGAACTAGGCGAACTAGATGCCCTACAAGAATTGTACCTCAACGACAACGAGTTGACGGGAAGCATCCCTCCAGAGTTAGGCACTCTTACCGAATTGAGGAGTCTAGACCTTAGCAAGAATCGGCTGACCGGCGAGGTTCCGCCTGAGATGGGTAATCTGTCAAACTTGAAGGACATACGGTTAGCCAGCAATGAACTGACCGGTTGTATCCCAGCAGCTTTGCAGGATGGAGTCGCTAACGATCTACGGTCGCTCGGACTTCCGGCTTGCGTATCTAGCGACGTGGATGACTAACATATATTATGTCCATCAATGATACCCATTACAGAGGCCTAAGGTTACTCTCTAGGGGGCATTTCCTCCCACTGCTGCTTTTGCTCCTGGCACTGTCAACGGTGTTTTTGTTTGACAATGACCGGAGAGGCTACTTCTACAAACCCTATGATGATCATGAGTCAACCTTTACTCTGGAATTGAGTGCCAATCTTTCCCCGGACCACAATTTCCTACTATTTTATGACCGGACATTGAATGACGGTGCTACATCAATTGTACCATACAGTCGTTACCCCATTGGCACCTACGCGCTCGTCAAACTGACCATCCTTCCCTTTGAGGATGACAAGGCGACGTCACTCTATGCTGCAAGACTGCTGATGCTGCTACTCTTCGCCGCGACCGCAGTGCTGGCGTACTTTGCCCTTTACCGGCTTACATCTGACCCATGGATCGCCCTGACCGCGACGGCCCTGTCATTTTCCTCTTTCTATTGGATGTACTATAAGGATATCATTTTCTCTCAGCTCGCCCCCGGGATGTTTGGGATCGTGTTGACTTTCCATGGCATGGTCATTTTCATGCAAGACGGGCGTTTCCGGCAACTGCTGGTCAAGTCATGTGTTGCGCTGCTTCTGTGCTGGCCTGTTATGTCATTGCTTTTGCCGTTCGTCGTTTTAGGTCTAGCTCATGAGATGGTCCATTCCTACGCAGCCGATTCCCTCCTTCCTCTCTGGTCCCGCATGCGCTCGGTCGCCGCTTCGTTGCTTTCTAGCCGCTACTTACTACTCGGTGTTGTCGCTTTGCTTTTCTGTGCATTGCTGATGGCTTTTAATTTCACCAACGAATACCGTGCGCTTGACGTGCCGCTGGCCCAATTGCCAACTATCCAATCAATGCTGATGCGGCTTAGCATCAATCCAGTACTACTTTCTACCTATAGTCAATTGGACTGGCAGCCTTTCCTGCGAGAGCAATTTTTCCGTATCTCTGTAATGTCAACACCTTTCGCATTGTTTTCTCTCTTTGGCTATCCTGCTCTGGAAATACGGCAGAGTTCCTTTCCGGACTATCTCCCCTACCTAGGAATCGTCATATTTGGTGTGTGTCTGCTAGGATTGATTTTCGTGCGTCATAAAATCCTAATGGCGACCCTGCTCCTAGCCGGCTGGTGCTGGGTCCTGCCCTTACGTAGTTCAACCGGTATACATATTCACGATGCTTTGGTTTTCATTGGCATTCCTTTAGTCTTTTTCTTAAACGGTGCTTCTAGTCTTCTATTCATACTCAAACGATTAAGCCATAGGTTATCAAGATATCTGATTGCCGGCCTTGCTGTCGCAACACTCCTAGTGTTTGTTCTTTCAAATTTTTCGATAGCGAGCGACAGTTTTGGAAGAGGTGCTATATACAAGGATATAGCAGCCGACTTGGCAACGATTCGTAAGATAACGGAAGGCAAGAACGTTTTTAACCCAAGAATCACCTTTCCCCTGCATAACTTACTAAAGGTGAATAGCATAATAGATTACTATCTGATAAATACATTTATATATTATAATTATGATCTTCACTATCCCTATGATTATCTGATTCTAGACATACGTATTGATGGGGATGCTCTGCTCACACCAGAGAACCGGCATCTATTTCTTTATAATCATAATACCTTATCCTTATTTGACGCATACAGTCATCGTATGGCGTCAATTATGTCCGCTGAGCCTGTCCTCCACTCCAACTTTGACATATATCTCAGCGAAAACGTTATCACCTATGTCAAGGAAGCGTGCCAGAAGACAGATACGCAGGCACCTTTCTTCATGCACATCATTCCCATTGACACCAATGACCCTCTCGACCATCGCGAACAACACGGTGACCACTTCTACCTTGATTTCGACGTGACCGGCTTGCACTTTGATGGAAAATGCCTACTACATGTCAATCTCCCGGAGTATGACATCGACCACATCGTGACCGGTCAGTTCATCTTCGGCGAAGACACTCTCTGGAGAGGCGAATTCAGTGTGCGGGAGCATAAGCTTACTGCGAGCGAGATTAATGCACTTGAATTAGAGTACGAGTCAATTGTGTCCGCCGAGCCTGTCCTACGCTCCAACTTTGACATATATCTCAGCGAAAATGCCATCACCTATGTCAAGGAAGCGTGCCAAGAGACAGATATACAAGTGCCTTTCTTCTTGCACATCTTTCCCGTTGACACCAATGACCTTCCCGCTCATCGCCAGCAACATGGCTTTGACAATTTCGACTTTACTTTCTACAAGTTCGGCTTACGATTCAACGGGAAATGCCTACTACATGTCAATCTCCCGGAGTATGACATCAACCACATCGTGACCGGTCAGTTCATCTCCGGCCAAGACACTCTCTGGAGAGGCGAATTCAGTGTGCGGGAGCATAAGCTTACTGCGAGCGGGATTGACGCCCTTGAATTAGAGTACGAGTCAATTGTGTCCGCCGAGCCTGTCCTACGCTCCAACTTTGACATATATCTCAGCGAAAACGTTATCACCTATGTCAAGGAAGCGTGCCAAGAGACAGATACACAAGTGCCTTTCTTCTGGCACATCTTTCCCGTTGACACCAATGACCTTCCCGCTCATCGCCAGCAATATGGCTTTGACAATTTCGGCTTTACTTTCTACAAGTTCGGCTTACGATTCAACGGGAAATGCCTAATACATGTCAATCTCCCGGAGTATGACATCGACCGCATGGTAACCGGTCAGTTCATCTCCGGCCAAGGCAAACTCTGGGAAGGAGAATTCAGCATTGACGAGTAGCGACGTCTATTTATGATCCGGCAATACCGCGATAACACAGAGCTGCACTTTGACATATTCTCCGGCACATGGTATAGTTTACGATAACTGAATCGCTGAACTCTTATCCAGAGAGGCGGAGGGACCGGCCCTGTGAAGCCTCGGCAACCCGGCAGCGGAAGGCACATTGTTTCCGTTGCGTAGGTGCCAATTCCGGCAGATATTCTGGAAGATGAGAGGAGGAAATATGGACACCTCTCGTCTGCGCGGCGGGAGGTTTTTTTTGGAATGATTCCTTCCCTACTGTACTGCGCCAGCTTGATTTTTCTCTCTTTGTCTATAGATTGCGGAGTGTACTCTATATGATCGTAATGAAATTCGGTGGGACATCCGTTGGCTCAACGGAATCAATTCGTCGTGTAGCCAAAATTGTAGCACAGGCAGTCGAGAGCCAGACGAACTCCGGCGTGGTTGTCGTTCTCAGTGCCATGAGTGGCGTGACTGATGCGTTGATCGGGGCAGCCCAAGCAGCAGCAGCCGGTGACGAGGGCCCCTATCGGGACGAACGCAGCCAGTTGTTGGTGAAACACCAGGTCGTAGCCGGTCAGCTCATTGAGGACGGTGTAGAGCGAGCCGCGCTGGGCCGTCTGTTTGACAACCGCCTACGGGAATTTGAGCGTCTATGTCGTAGCATCGCTGTACTCGGCGAACTGACGCAGCGGGGCCTAGATGTTGTCAGCGGTATGGGTGAACGGTTAAGCGCGCCTTTATTGGCGGCTGTGATGCGGGCTAAGGGTGTCAAGGCCCAGTTCGTTGATGCCAGCGAGCTGATCATCACCGACGCTAACTTCGGAAACGCGAATCCTCTGATGGCGACAACAGTAACCCGCTGTCAAGATTACCTACTGCCGATGATGCAAAGCGGGGTCGTGCCGGTCGTCACCGGCTTTGTCGGCGCGACAAAAGACGGGGTGCCCACAACATTAGGCCGAGGCGGCTCCGACTATTCCGCGGCGATCCTCGGCGCGGCCCTCAATGCTGATGAAATTCAGATTTGGACGGATGTGGATGGGGTTATGACTGCTGATCCACGCATCGTTGCGAACGCCCGCTCTATGGTGGAACTCTCCTATGAGGAGGTCGCGGAATTGGCCTACTATGGTGCCAAAGTGCTCCACCCGAAAACTGTCACCCCGGCCATTGAAAAGAAGATCCCCCTCCGGGTGCTCAACACATTTAATCCCACCCATGCGGGCACCCGCATCGTCGAAAGGACACAGACCCTCCACCATGGCGTAAAGGCCATTACCGCTGTGCGGGACATGCGACTCATTACCGTGGCCGGTCGGGGCATGCTCGGTATTCCTGGCATCGCGGCCCGCACCTTTGACGCAGTGGCCCGGCAGAATGCCAATGTATTGATGATCAGCCAAGGCAGTAGCGAGCAAAGCATCTGCTTTGTGGTGCCAGATCAAGAGGGCGAAACGGTTGTATCGGCACTCAATGCCGAATTTGAGCGGGAATTGAACCAACACCTCATTGAAGAGATCAGCAGCCAGGCGGATATTGTGATCGTCGCGGTCGTCGGTTCTGGCATGAAGGGCACACCGGGCATCGCAGCACGGGTTTTTAACGCGCTGGGCGCGCGCGGCATAAATGTAATCGCCATCGCCCAGGGCGCAAGCGAGGCCAACATCAGCCTTGTCGTCCTCTACAGGGATGCAGACGAGGCAGTGCGCGCAATCCACGACACATTTGAACTGGGAACGGAGGAAACCTATGACTGAACTACCCATCATTCTATTGGGGTTGGGCGGCGTTGGTCGGGCCCTATTGCAGCAGGTTCTCAAGAACCGGGCCTTCCACCGCTATCAGTACGATCTACAGATCCGCTTCCTCGCCTTGTGCGATAGCCGTGGCGCGCTGCTAGAACCGGGCGAGGGCTTCTCCGATACGCAGCTCAATGAAATCCTACATCTAAAAGAGCAGGGTGGCTCCCTGACGACTCATCCCCTTGGGGGGACCCAAGGCGACCTGGCTGCAATTGTTGACATCGCCGGGCGGCCGGGTACAGTCGTCATCGACTGTACCGCGTCGGATGCAACCGTGCCTGCCCTATTTTTTGCTCTAGATCGCGGCTATCCGCTCGTGTTGGCAAACAAAAAACCGCTGACCATGGGACAGGATGTCTACGACAGGCTCACTCGGGCCGGGGCCAGCCGTGCCCCAGCCCAGGCCCGTTGGGAGACGACTGTCGGTGCTGGTCTGCCGGTGGTTGCTACCCTCAACAGGTTGGTATCAAGCGGCGATACAATCAACCGCATCAGCGGCACCTTCAGCGGTACCCTCGGCTATCTAATGACCGGCCTGGAAGAGGGTCGTTCCTTCAGCGAAACCGTGCAGGATGCTTTCCGTCTAGGGTATACTGAACCGGACCCACGGGACGATCTAGGCGGCGTGGATGTCGCGCGCAAGGCACTGATTCTGGCCCGGGGGATGGGTTGGCATATGGAGATGAAACAAGTGGAGGTCAACGGCCTATACCCAGAGACCTTGGCCGACCTGTCCGTGGACACCTTTCTGGCAAAATTACCGTCCCTAGATGAACACTATCAGAAAGAAGTGGCTCAGGCTGCGACCGAGGGCAAAGTTCTGCGTTATGCTGCCAGCGTAGAATGGGACCCTGCCACCTCCCAGCCGGACGACTTGGTTGTCTCGTCCACCCAGGGCACGTGCCGCAGCGGCCTGACCGCAGTGCCCAAGGACAGTCCCTTAGGGCGTCTGCGCGGCACGGACAATCTTGTAGAACTCTACAGTCGCTGGTACAGCCCCAATCCATTGGTGATTCAGGGGCGAGGAGCCGGGGTAGAAGCAACCGCGGCCGGTGTGTTGAGTGATGTAATGGAACTAGGTTTCAGTGCCGGCCTACCAAGGGTGGGCCGGCTCTAGATAAGGGTGGAGTCCCTGGGGAATCCAGATCCACTTCTAAGAGGGAGTCAATTCCGATGAATCGTCAATCAAAGATCCCTGTCGGTGTGCTGGGAGCGACTGGCGCAGTGGGGCAACGATTTGTGCAGATGCTCCAGGGTCATCCCTGGTTTGAGATTACAGTGCTTTGTGCGTCCCAACGCAATGCGGGTAAGTCCTATGGGGAGGCCTGCAATTGGCTGCTGCGGGGCGATATGCCTGCCCACCTGCAGAACGAGCTGTTGCAGGAGATGAAGCCGGGCATCGACTGCCAGCTTGTGTTTAGTGCTCTTCCGAGCGGGCCGGCCAAAGAGATTGAAGCGGAGCTGGCTGCGGCTGGCTATATCATATGTAGCAATGCCAGTGCCTATCGCTATGAACCGGATGTACCTTTACTGATCCCGGAGGTCAACCCGCAGCATTTGGGGTTGATCGATGTACAACGCCGGCAGCGGGGTTGGCCGGGCTTCATCGTCACAAATCCTAACTGCTCCACAACTCATCTGGTCAGTGCGCTTCATCCTCTACACGAAACATTTGACGTCAAAAAGATTTTTGTCGTGACTATGCAATCCGTCAGTGGAGCCGGATACGCCGGTGTGGTGTCCATGGACATTATCGACAATGTGGTGCCGTTCATCGGCGCGGAAGAGGACAAGATGGAACGCCGGGAGCCACAGAAACTCCTCGGCACATTTGATGGCCAGAGGGTACAGGCCGCTGATTTCCACGTCAGTGCCCATTGCAACCGGGTGCCTGTGCGTAATGGCCATCTGGAGGCGATCAGTGTCGAGTTTGCTCGCCGTCCTAGCCTAGAGGATGTGCGCCTAGCGTGGGCAGAATACAATCCCTTACCCCAGCAGTTGAGGCTGCCCAGCGCACCCCAAGCGGCCATCCTCTACCGAGAGGAGACGGACCGGCCCCAGCCACGTATGGACCGGCTGGCCGGCAGCATCCCCGGCATGGCAACGGTCGTCGGCCGCCTACGAGAGGATCCGCTCTTCCACATGAAATTCCTAGCCCTCGGCCATAACACAATCCGCGGGGCCGCGGGCGGCAGTCTCCTCAACGCCGAGCTTCTAGTGGCGCAGGGCTATTTAGGTCTGCACAGCAGCGTGGCGGAGAATGAAGCAGTAGAGACACGAAATGGTCAAAAGGCAATGGCCGAGCCTATATAAAATAGTTGTCAGGGGCTAGAAGAGGCAGCAAGCCTGCCCTATCTCCGTACAATCAACCTAGAAACTTTACACAACGAGGCAAGGTAAGGTAAAATCATGTTTAGTTTATCATAAGCGCGTTTTGGCAGGTGTAGTAGAGAGAAGGTGCAGAATTGGACAGCGTTCAAACAAAAGAAGTATATCCGCTTGCAATTGAGAACTTCGGGCTGGCATCCCTCGATGAACTCATCGGTGATCTGGTCATCTACCGCAGCTTGGAACCGAAATTCAGGCCGAAACTCCCCGGCCTGAAATCGTGCCGCTACCTCTTAGGATTGCCGAACCGTGTTGTGCCGCGCAAGCAGCAGGACGCCTATGCCCAAGTGGCCCTATGGATTATGAAGCAGGCACAACAACAACGAGGGGCCACCATCAATGAGCTGCTATTCATCGGTGATACCCTCTCCGGCGATGGGCACACCTTTCAGGTCATGCGTACACAGAGTGGCTTGCCCGGTGCCTGCTTTATCGGCAATGAAAACGTGCATGAACCGGCGCAACCCTCTATCAATGCCAAGATAGGAATTTTTGAGGCAAACCGCTGGAGTCAACTGGCAGATTGGCTCCACTGGGCACTGAACAACGGTTTGAAGATGGACAGCAATACGGTCGTTGTCCTCGATTTAGATAAGACAGCCATCGGTGCGCGGGGGCGCAATGATCGGGCCATTGATAAGGCCCGTCTGAAAGGGCTGCATCGTACCGTAGGCAGATTACTAGGCGATAAATTCAATGCACAACGATTCGCACAACACTACGAACATCTCAACCGCTCCCGCTATCATCACCTGACCGGGGACAACCAGGATTATCTAGCCTATATCTGCCTCATGCTGAACAACGACGGACTCAACTACACGGACCTGTTGGACCGGATCGAAAGTGGAGCCATTCAGACATTTGAACAGTTTGTCCGCTATGTCCAAGTCTGCATTGCCGGGGGCGGCCGGGTGAGCGAAACCATGCGCCAGGCCCATGAGGCGGTCAATACCGCTGTTTTTCAAGGGGACCCCACGCCGTTCAAGCAGTTCCGACGGGAAGAATTCCTAGCGACATTGGAACATATGAACAATCTATCTGATGACCTGCCGGCCGAGGAACGCCTTCACCAAGAGATCTGCATCACTCAAGAGGTGAGCGAGACCATTCTCTGGTTGAAGGAACAGGGATGTCTGATCATCAGCTTCAGTGACAAACCAGACGAAGCTTCGATCCCCCATCGTACCCGGCATCGCGGCAAACAGCCGATTCACAGAGCACAAACCCACGCGATTGGCGTCAGCATCGCAGATCAACTCCGAAATTTGTAGGCAGTCACCAGGTCGGATTGTTCACTGGTTTCTAGCTTACTGAGTAGAAGGTTTTTTCCCGCTACACTCGGCGCAAGATCTGCCATACAACTTTGCCAGGGTGGTAGATCGAACTAAAAATTTTGTATTGCTGCTCTTAATCATAGCGGGTAGCAAATTGATTTGAAGTGCCCGACACCCGATGGTATGGGGCACTTCAAGCATAGGATAGATTCGGTTATGGCAGATAACGAGAAGCAAGCGGGCAATGGACAGCCTCCGGAAGAAAACCCCAACGACCGCTTTCGACAGATCATAAGTCGTAGCTGGGTCTGGATTTTGCTGGCCGTTCTGATCTTTTTTGTATACCGCCTCTTTATCAATCCAGCCACTGATGCCGACAATCTGCTCAGCCTGAACCAAGTGGCTGACTATGTGCGTAACGGCTCTGTGCAGCGGATTGTGGTCCAGGGCGATGAGGTCATCGTTGAGATTTCCGACACCGAGCGTCGCCGAAGTCGGAAAGAATTTGGCGAAAGTCTCCTCAATTCGCTCAAATCTTTTGGTGTATCTGAAGAGCAATTGGCCGCCATCTCCATTGATATGGAACGTGCCCCCAGGAGTGGTGCTTTCTTCAACTGGCTCATTATGCTGTTGCCCATCATCCTGATCTTCGGCTTTTTCATCTTCATTATGCGGCAGGTAGGGGCCGGCGGGCAGAATCGAGCTATGCAGTTTGGGCGCAGTCGGGCCAAAAAGATGGAAGAAGCTGACCGACCCACTGTCACATTTGCGGATGTCGCCGGTTCTGAAGAGGCCAAGCAGGAATTGCAGGAAGTTGTAGAATTTCTGAAGGAACCGGAAAAATTTGCAGCCTTGGGCGCACGCATCCCCAAGGGGGTGCTGATGGTCGGCTCACCGGGCACGGGCAAGACATTATTGGCCAAAGCCGTGGCCGGCGAGGCGGGTGTACCCTTCTTCAGCATCAGCGGCTCTGAATTTGTTGAGATGTTTGTGGGTGTGGGTGCGAGTCGGGTGAGAGACCTGTTCGAGCAGGCAAAGAAAAACGTGCCCTGTATCATTTTCATTGATGAGATCGACGCGGTAGGTCGCCACCGGGGTGCGGGTATGGGCGGCGGGAACGATGAACGGGAACAGACGCTCAATCAGATTTTAGTGGAGATGGATGGCTTTGACAGTGAGACAACCGTCATCATTATCGCGGCCACCAATCGCCCAGATATCCTTGACCCAGCCCTGTTGCGCCCAGGTCGATTCGACCGCAAAGTTGTGGTAGATCGGCCGGACCGCCGAGGGCGTGAGGCGATTCTGCAGGTGCATGCCCGCGGCAAACCCCTGGCAGCGGACATCGACCTGAATGTGATCTCCAAACAGACGCCCGGCATGGTGGGGGCCGACCTGGAAAATCTGTTGAATGAGGCCGCGATTCTGGCCGCCCGCCGCAATAAACGTTCCATCAGCATGGACGAACTGGTAGAGTCGATTGAACGAGTGATGGCTGGCCCAATACGCAGAAGTCGGGTGCTCAGCCACGAAGAGCGACAGATTGTCGCCTATCATGAAGCGGGTCATGCAGTAGTCATGGCCATGCTTCCCCACACTGACGCGGTAGGCAAGATCAGCCTCGTCAGTCGCGGGCAGGCCTTGGGCTATATCATGCCCCTACCCGAAGAAGACCGCACCCTGAAAAGTCAGGCGGAATATGAGGACGAACTGGCCGGGCTTTTGGGAGGACGTGTTGCCGAAGAACTCACCTTTGAGGAGATCACCACCGGTGCTGTTAGCGATCTAGAACAGGTCACAAAACTGGCAAAGGCCATGGTCACCCGCTTTGGGATGAGCAAAGAATTGGGGCCAATGCAGCTCAATCAGGGCGATTCAAACCCGTTCCTAGGCATGGATTTGGGCGAGAGACGCTTCTATAGTGAGGATGTGGCCCGCTCCATTGACCGGGAAGTACGCCGGATTGTGGAGACTGCCTACACCCGGGCCAAAGAAATTCTGACAACCCATCAGGACACATTACGCCTTCTGGCAGAAACCCTTCTGGAAAAGGAAGTCCTGGAAGGGAAAGAATTTGAGGAACTTCTGGGGCTGACATAAAGACGACGAACGTTCAACTCTGATTAGGGGAAGGCCTAGGTTCCTACCTGTTCAACCGTAATTCCTACTTTTCTTCCAAGGCCACTGCGATCGCGGCCGCCACTTGTGCATTGTTACGCAGCAGAGCAAGATTCGCACGAATACTGCGCTCGTCGCTCAGTTCGGCGATGCGGTTGAGCAGATAGGGTGTTATCTCTGCCGAGCGCAGGCCCGCGCTGTGTGCATCCGTCAGGGCCTGCGTGATGGCCGGCTCAATCTCCGCCGCAGGGATTTCGTCCGCAGCCGGCACAGGCACAGCCACCAGAACTCCCCCTGGCAACCCCAATGCCCGCTTCGCCCGCCAGATATCCGCCACCTCCTGCGGAGATATGCAGCAGACATCCACGGGCAGGCCGCTACGGCGGCTGTAAAAAGCCGGGAATTCCTGTGTACGGTAGCCGATAACCGTCACCCCGTGGGTTTCCAGATATTCTAGCGTGGCCGGCAGGTCCAATAGTGCTTTGGCCCCCGCACAGACGACGACCAGCGGGGTTTGGGCCAGTTCCTGTAGGTCGGCACTGATATCTGCGCCAAGGCTCGGTGTGCTGCTGCGATGAACACCGCCGATTCCGCCGGTGGCAAACACTTCAATGCCAGCTTGATGAGCGACCCACATGGTGGCCGCGACGGTTGTGGCCCCATCCAATTTGCGGGCCACGACAATGGGTAGATCCCGCCGGCTGACTTTGCGTACATCCTGAGCACGGGCAAGCCTCTCGATCTGTTGCAGGCTGAGGCCGGCGAGCAGCTCCCCCTGGATGATGCCGACGGTAGCCGGGATTGCACCACCCTGCCGCACGATGCCCTCCATCGCCCGGGCCAGCTCCAAGTTGTGCGGATAAGGCAATCCGTGACTGATGACCGTTGATTCTAGAGCGACTCGGTTCATGCAGGGTTTCTGTCATTCGCCAAGATGCACCACATCACATCTTGCGATCTTGATGACAAGCCGCTTGGCTACTGATCCACTTCACCTGTAGCTCCATCCAGTGTAGTCTGCGCCCCATCGACCAAATTCTCGTACTCGGATCCCAGGGCAATAACCGTGGGCACATGCCAGATGCGGGCGGCTGTGATGATCGGGTCCAGAGGACTGCCGCCGGAGGCGACGATACCGCGGGCAACCGGAAGGACCGGGGCCCAGCCGCTGTCCAACTGACGCAGGCCAACAACAGCATTGGCGAAATTGGCATCAGCAGATTGGCTGCAACCCTGGCTTCCCCTACGCAAAGGGCCGGTTGCTTTGCCCACGACACCGGGCATCCCTTTACTCAATGGGAACAGTTCCACATCGTCAAACAGCAGGAGGCCAGGATGCCTATTCATCCAGCCGTCATATTCGCTCTGTCGTTGGGCCGCCAAGGCATGAATCTGATCTAGATCCGTGACGTTCCATTCGCCGGTCATCATGCGTTTCAGTTCCTCAAGTTGGAACAGAAAGGCCTCGTCCAGCGCGCGAATGCGCCCATCGGCCTTGGCTTCTTGGGCCGCGGCCAAGGCCCAGCGGCGGGTACCCGCCAGAATATAGGCGAAGGCATCCAATGCTTGACTCTGCAATACCAGAAGTGTCCGCATTGATTCCAGTTGCCTCTGGGCACTTGCCCGTTCGGATGGTTTCACGTTTCCCAAGAATTTCTGCATATTCGCCCCAGAGGGTACCAGGGCTGGCCGCTGCGAATGGACTTGGGTACAGGCCAAAATCCCTCTCAAGAGAAATCCGGGCTGTTCGGACCAACGAGGGTTCCGCATCTCCCCGGCAGCGGGTGCCCAATGTCCATAGCGGTCCAATAGGGCATGCAGGTGGCTGGAGAACTCTGGGGTTGGTAAGCTTTTTTCCCAGGTGGACGCTGTAGAGCTGGCCTGCAGCCACTCCTCATTGTCTACGCTCAACTGGGCCAGGTCGAGCAGTTCGTGGGTCAGAGCAATCTCCGGCAGTCCTTCCAAATCAGAGAGGATCGTGTTGATCTGACGCCCTGTCTCAACCAAGTCACCTTTCATCAACCCCAATAGCTGCTGAAAGGTGCGCTCCAGATTGTGTCTGGCCGCATAGAACAGCATCAGGCTATCCACACTCACCCGCTCGATCTCCTCCATAATCTGGAGAATCTCCGCCTGGGTCCAGCGCAGAGCCATCACTTTCTCATACCAGTGGCGGGATTTGTCGGCAATCGTCTGGCTTTCCTCTGCCAAGGTTGTGAGCAGATTGTGTACCTTTTTCTGATTGCGTCCCATCCGAAAACCATGAAGAAGGCCGCCTTTGCCCCCTGTACAGACTGGGATTGTACGGCCGTCTACGCTGAATGTCATCGGTTCCAGGCCAGCGAACGCCGCATCCTGCTCACTGATCCATTTCACATTCAGATATGGACGCCCCTGGAAGTGGCGTGTCAGGTTACGGGGCACGTACGGAAGTTCCACGCCTAGCCGGTCGTAATAGCGGAACCAAGCACTCCCCGTGACTTCCGCCAGTACGCTATAGCTAAAGGGCGTGAGAATATCGGAAAACGGCTGTAGTGGATTGCGATACCAGATGCGATCTGCCCGCTCCAGGGCCGCACCGTTGCTCGTAAAATCGAACAAAGTCTCCCTCATTTTCACGAATTACTGCCTGTTCAATTGCACTGTCAGCATCGGGGATTTTCTGTCGCGTCTCAAGTGGCGCGCAATGTACCGCTCCGTTGAACTGGATCTGAGAGGGAGCGGAAGGCGGCGGCCAATAGATTCAAACTGAGCGTTGCCAGAAAGATCATCAGACCAGGGAACGTGCTGATCCACCAGGCAGAGGCAATATATTGTCTGCCACTGGAGATCATCAGGCCCCAGGAAGGTTGCGGGGGTTGGATGCCAAATCCCAAAAAACTCAACCCGGCTTCACTCAGGATCATGGTTGCGGCCTCTAAGGTGCCAAGGATCAAGAGGGGTGAAGCCACGTTGGGAACGATATGACGGCCTATGATGCGGGCATTGCTGCTGCCGATCGCGATTGCCGACTCAATAAATGGTGCCTGCCGATACGTCAATGTCTGGCCGCGTGCAAGCCGCGCGAATGCCATCCAGCGCACAAAAGCAAGAACCAAAACGAGGTTTAAGAAACTTGGACCCAAGGCAAAGAGCACGAACAGTGCCAGCAAAAGAACCGGGATGCTCATCTGCACATCTACTAGGCGCATGATAAGGTCATCCATAAAGCCACCATAGTACCCAGCGATGATCCCTAGGAGGCTACCCACCAGTCCTGAAACAATGGCACTACTTAGCCCTACTGTCAGCGAGACCCGCGCCCCAAAGAGAATCCGGCTCAACAGATCTCGTCCCAAAGGATCTGTACCCAAGATGTGGGGAAACGGATTTTCAGTGACAGATGGCGTCAAAGGGGGCATATTCCGCAGGCGTAGATTCTGTTCGAGTGGGTCATGGGGCGCAATGATCTCTGCCCCAACCGCCGCGAACAGAATGAGAGAGAAAATCATTGCCGCGCCAAACGTTACCGGATCCCGCAGCAGACTACGCGCCATGATCCAGCCAAGAGCGGCCTTGGATGGCCGCTCTTCTTTCGGCAATAGGGTTGTGGTATGCTGTGTCATCGTCTCGTCCATCTTTCGGGATCAGGATAGTCTGGGCTTTCCTGGTCTGTTCGTGGAACGCCTATGGATCTTGTATCCTGATCTTACTGAAAGCGAATCTTTGGATTGAGGTACGTATAACTCAGATCAACAAGGAGGTTGACCACGATAACCATGAATGCCACCACAAACACAGTTGCTTCAACAAGCGGTAGATCTCGCCGTTGGAGTGATTGTAATGTCAGTAAGCCAATCCCCGGCCAGGCAAAGACTGTCTCAATGAGAATCGCGCCGTTCAGCATGGAAGATAGCATATCGCCACTGATTGTAACGACCGGGATTGCGGCATTTTTCAGAGCATGCACAAAGACGATACGTCTTTCGGAGAGGCCCTTCGCCCTAGCAACGTGAATATACGGCGAGCTCATTTCGTCCAGCATGGCACTGCGGGTAATCTGTGCGATTCGTCCCAAAGGCGCATAGGCGAGAGTCAGGGTTGGTAGGGTCATAAACGCCCAACCACCATCACCATAACCGGAGGTTCGAAACCAGCCAAGTTGGACAGCAAATATCAAGATCAACATCAGAGCCAGCCAGAAGTCGACCATAGAAACACCGACTAGGGAGAGGACATTGATGACTCTATCCAATGGGGTGTGCGGTTTGAGGGCCGCGGCTGCGCCCAGGATGATCCCCAAGGGCGCAGCCAACAAAAATGCGGCCGCTGTCAATCGAAATGTCGCGGGGAGTTGCTTCAACACCAAGGGCAGGGCCGCTGTCTTCTGCAAGAAAGAATCACCAAAATCCAGCCGAACGGCTCGCATGGCGAAGCGGAGATACTGCATGGGCAGGGGCGCGTTCAAACCCAACTGATCACGCACGCGCTGAACGCGCTCTTCGCTGGCTTCAACGCCCACCATGATCCGCACCGGATCCCCTAGAATACGCCCCAGTACAAAGACAATTGAGAGCACAGCGATCGCGACGCCAATTGAATGGATGAGACGTCTGCGAAGATATATAAAAATGTGTCCCCCTTCTGAGTGCAATTACGCCACGAATCACTGCTGTTGGCCTTACTTGGCCGGGGCCATCTCTTTCGCCAATAGCCGGTGATCGAGCTTTACATCCCACTCTAGATCTTCACGAATCAGGTAGGCTAGATCCAGGTGCGCGACCAAGCCGTAGGCCACATCCTCATAGGCGACTTGAGCTGCTTCCTGGAGCTTCAGATCACGCGCCTCTCCAGAAAGTGTGCGCGCCTCCTCCCATAATGCTTCCAGCTCTGGGTTGCAGTATAGGGACACCACTCCATCGCAGGTAAAGTAGTTGACATAGGAAAACCAGAGGTCCAGGATCTCATTGCCATGCAAATGAATGGCTACCCAGTTGCGTTCCCCTTGCATGTCCTGCCAGTTCTGGCTGAACTGCGGATTAAATGTGTCGGGCGGCATGAACTCAGCAGTTGCATTGAAGCCGACTTCGTTGACCATGGCCTCAATCGCTTGGACAACTTCCACACTGCCTGCATGCAAGCCTTGGCGGGAGGCGAGTGTGAATTCTTGGCTCACATCCACACCGTCGGCGGCTGCGGCCTCCAGCAGAGCACGGGCTTCGTCCGGGTCGTAAGGATAAGGTGGAAGGGACGGGTTATGTCCTGTGGCTGTTTCGTTGACAATCTGCCCTGTGATCGTGGCTGCTCCGCCCAAGATCGTGCTGATGATCAACTCCTTGTCGATCGCTAGGTTAAGCGCACGCCGAACACGGACGTCACTGAAAAGACCTTGGTTGCCCATGCGGAGAAACATCGTCTCAACACTGGCCACGGACGCACAACGCAGGCTGTCATCATTTTCGGCTGCATTGCACTGTTCTGGTGTCACGAACTGCGCGATATCGACTTCGCCGGCCTGGGCCGCGGCCGCCCGTACCGTGCCTTCAGGCAGGAAACGCCAGGTCAAGCGGTCAAAAGATACGCTACCCCGTGCTTCTTCAGGGTTATCGTGTCCCCACCAATCTGGGTTGACGACAAAACTGATCGATTCACCGCGCCGCCACTCTTCAAGCCTGTAGGGGCCAGTGCCGATCAATGTGGTGGAATAGGTGTCCTCGGCTTCCATGATCTGCTGTGCGGAAGAGATGACCACGAAATACATCTTTTCAAGCAGAATGGGGTCTGGATCTGACGCGGACACATTCAACGTGAATTCATCTACCGCTTCTGCCTTGAGTTTCACGCCGATAAACTCAGAAATGTCGTTGACAAGGTCCGCTTCAAACATATAGTTGATGCTCACTGCTGCCGTTTCCGCGTTGAACGCTGAACCGTCATGGAAGGTCACACCCTCGCGCAAGTGGAACTGAATTGTGCTCTCATCAAGCCGTTCCCAACTGGTTGCCAGCAGTGGTACTATCTCGCCGCTGGAAAAGTCACGCGTTACCAGTTGTTCTACCACGTTCAGACAGCCATTACAGTTGACTTCGGAGGCAGCCAATGGGGCTTCCAACGATGTCATCTCAGCAGCTACCGCGACTACCAGCTCACTCTCTTGGGCTGCAGGTTGCTCCATCGCAGCATCCCCGGCATCTGACTCTGCGGGCGTTACAGCCGGGGCCGCACACCCCACGAGTAGCAATACCAGCACAGCTAGGAATACAGCAATCCGAATCGGTTCTCTTCTGACTACCATCGTTCTACCTCTCCTTTCAAATCTGTGGATTGATTCATACGTTGAACATTCCTATTATCGTAGAAGATGACTAAGGAAGAATTTATTTTATACGTATATTTTTTTTCTGTCAACCATCTTCTACGTCATGATTTTTCGCTTGCCGCCGCCCTTTGAATGTGCCATTGGGCATTCCGGGGGCAAGCGAAACAGGGATTTAAGGATTTTCAGGAGTACAGCCGCACACTCCCTTGTTGCCTGATCAGGCCGGCAAGCGATGAATTTTGGCACGAGAAATTTTGACAGAAAAATAGTGGTAACAATGACAAAATTTTCTGTGCCAAAAGGGTTTATCCTGTTCATCCGCTAATCTTGTAAATCCTGATTCAGACAAGATGGCCCTGTTCCCGCAGAGACACCATAGAATAATGGTAACAATGACAAAATTTTCTGTGCCAAAAAATGACAATGGCTACAATGTATCGTCTGCCTGAAAACCTTGTCTGAATCAGGATTTTTCGCTTGCCGCCGCCCTTTGAATGTGCCATTGGGCATTCCGGGGGCAAGCGAAACAGGGATTTAAGGATTTTCAGGAGTACAGCCGCACACTCCCTTGTTGCCTGATCAGGTCGGCACGCGATGAATTGGGTTATCCTGTTCATCCGCTAATCTTGTAAATCCTGATTCAGACAAGCTGACCCTGTTCCCGCAGAGGCACCATGAAATAATGGGCACAATGACAAAATTGTCTGTGCCAAAAAACGACAATGGCTACAATTTATCATCTGCCTGAAAACCTTGTCTGAATCAGGATTTTTCGCTTGCCGCCGCCCTTTGAATGTGCCATTGGGCATTCCGGGGGCAAGCGAAACAGGGATTTAAGGATTTTCAGGAGTACAGCCGCACACTCCCTTGTTGCCTGATCAGGTCGGCACGCGATGAATGGGGTTTATCCTGTTCATCCGCTAATCTTGTAAATCCTGATTCAGACAAGCTGACCCTGTTCCCGCAGAGGCACCATGGAATAGTGGGTACAATGACAAACTTTTCTGTGCCAAAAAATGACAATGGCTACAATGTATCATCTGCCTGAAAACCTTGTCTGAATCAGGATTTTTCGCTTGCCGCCGCCCTTTGAATGTGCCATTAGGCATTCCGGGGGCAAGCGAAACAGGGATTTAAGGATTTTCAGGAGTACAGCCGCACACTCCCTTGTTGCCTGATCAGGCCGGCACGCGATGAATTGGGTTATCCTGTTCATCCGCTAATCTTGTAAATCCTGATTCAGACAAACTGGCCCTGTTCCCGCAGAGGCACTATGAAATAATGGGTACAATGTATCGTCTGCATGAAAACCTTGTCTGAATCAGGATTCTCTGGATTTAAGGATTTTCAGGAATTTTGGCACGAGAAATAGTGGTAACAATGACAAAATTTTCTGTGCCAAAAGGGTTATCCTGTTCATCCGCTAATCTTGTAAATCCTGATTTAGACAAGCTGGCCCTGCTCCCGCAAAGGCACCATAGAATCAATGGGGTTATCCTGTTCATCCGCTAATCTTGTAAATCCTGATTCAGACAAGCTGGCCCTGTTCCCGCAAAGGCACCATGGGATGAATGGGGTTTATCCTGTTCATCCTCTAATCTTGTAAATCCTGATTCAGACAAGCTGGCCCTGTTCCTGCAAAGGCACCATGGGATGAATGGGGTTTATCCTGTTCATCCTCTAATCTTGTAAATCCTGATTCAGACAAACTGGCCCTGTTCCTGCAAAGGCACCATGGACAGTTTGCTGAGCTCCAACCATGAGGTGATCAACACATTGTACCAGAACGCCTCCTCCGCCCAGCCGTTCTTCTCACTGATGGCATATAACCGATAGGCCAACGACTGGGCCGCAACCGCAGCTACGCCACCAGTCCGCAGCATCTCCCCAGCCACAGGCTCACCCCGGTGACCCACCGCATATATCATCTGTTGGCATACTTCCCACGCCGTCAAACGCTTGTCTGTAGTCGGATCCCACTCAAGATCCAACTCGTCCCGGCGGACCAAGCGCACCTTGCCACCACCAGAATGTAGGATGCCGGCCTCTACTAAGCCCTGCACCGATATGTTCTTGGCTGTGGCTAGGGTCTCCGCGTCCCCGTATACTCCCTCGTTAAAAGCATACTGCTCAAACCAGGCCAAGGCCCAGCGGGTGTCCGCATCGTACTCGCTGTCTTGGTCGGCTAGGTATTCGTCCACGACTTGGTTGATGAAGGCCAGGGCTGTACGCACTGGCATGGAGGTGCCGTCGGCTTCCAAGATCTGGCGATAGCGGGAGTAGATAGCCATGCCCGGGCCGATGACCGCTTGGTTCATGTCCACCGGCGCGATGTGGCCCTGCTGCATGAGGTGCAGGGCGGCCGGCAGCTCAGTCCGCAGGGCACGCAGGAACCGCCGCCGGCCAGTACGCGGCGCATCTGCTGGCCGCGGCCGACAGACCAATACGATAGAGGAGGCCAGCGCGTTAGACCCCATATTTCTAACGCGAGTGCTAGACTCTGTACGCATGGGCCAGGTGCCGGTGATCTGAAAGCCTATACGCACTAAGCCCTCTAGCAAGGTCTCCCAGCCGGTCGAAGTCGCGCCATCCTTTACCGATTCCGTCTGTTTGTACGCGTAATAGATGGTCAAGGGATAGTTGGGATGAGCTATCTCTCGCATACGGGCGAAAGCACGGAAGAGGCCATCCTCAAAGAAGACCCTAGCCTTCTCTTTGTCGCCATCAAAACGATGGGGGGTGGCTACCAGTTCCTCAGCTTTGGGCACCAGCAGCGTACTGAACAGGTCCGGGTAGATGTGGCCTAAGGAACGCCGCAGCCACACGTAGAAGAAGTCGCTCAGGTCTGCATAGCCGATGTTGTCGTAATAGGGCGGGTCGGTTGAAACAATAACAGGATGATCCTGTGTAAGCCGAGTGGCATCAGATTGCACTGCCGTTCCCTTGTCATGGTCTGATGGGTTCAGCTTTTCTAGGCACTGCATCTGGTGTTCAAGGCAGGTCTCCCAGCCGCCAACTGTTGCATGTAGTATATTGGCCTCTGCGTAATCCCACACCATGGGGATGGCCTGCCGTGCAAATAAATTCATTACCTTTTCATTAGACGGCACCCATCGACAAGTTGCATTATTGAAATCTGCCACCCGGTCCAGCACAAATGCCAGATATGTAGCCACCGCATCCGCGTATTCCTCAGATCGGGCCGTGTCAAAATCAGCCGACTGCGCGTCGGTTATAACCCGCTGCCGCGCTTCCCCTATCAGATCGCTGAAGGTGGTCAACGCCACCAGTTGCCGAGATGTGAAGAGATGCCGGTGTTTGGTCATGCCATACAATTGTACCCCAAACCCTAGGGCCTTCTGCGGCAGGTCCGTCTCTGGCACGCCTTGCGGCTCAGCCTGTCGGGCTATGGTCTCGTGTTCCTTTGTAGGGGGTAGATAGATGCGCCGGCGGTCTCCCTCGGCTATGATTGCCAGTAACTGCGCGCCCATACGCCCTGCCATGCTCTCCCCCCTGATATGCGCGTCAGGGGCCACATTCCCACAGGCCAGGCAGCGGAACTTGACTCCCCTAGCTACTTTTGGGGGATCAGGTACTGTGCCCGGATGCTTGCGGCCCCCGATGTCCCCTTGAACTCTGAATCGAATCTGGGGCGGATCCAACCCACGATCTACCTCTGGTTCTATCCACACACGGCGATTCTTCTTCTTCGACAGCCAAAATGAGCTGACCAACGGCATCGCGGCACGGCAAGCAGGGTTCGGACAGGTTACCGTACGCGCCCACCACCAGGCCATGACGGCTATCTCTGACCCATCAGATAACTTGGCTTTGGGATACAGATGCCCGATGCGCTTATATGCCTCGTCCCGCATCCATTTTCCATAGTGTCGCACATCCGCAGCCAAACCAGTGGCCCCAGGCCAGTGATCTGTAGTCAGGGTTTGCTGTTCACTTACCGGCGGCTGCCCAGCCCATTTGGGTGGGATCTCGATCATAGCCTTGTTGATCAGCACCGCCACAGGGTTTAGATCACTGGCATGGGCCTCCAACCCCAACTGCTGCGCGCAAAGTGAGATAGACCCACCGCCGGCAAAGGGATCCAACACGGCCGGAAGTCTCTCTTCCATGACCCAGCGGCGCATCTCCGCGTTGGCTTTGGCCAGTAGCTCCGTATTGTTGATATTCTCCCACTGCACCAGCTCCTCAATCAACCCAAAAAGCCGCTCCCGTTCGGCCTGCTGCAGTTCCTCTGTGGGATACAACTCAGGATGCTCGCTCGGGTCGTCCACCATCTGCGCGAACAGGAGCGCGCGGCAGGTCGCCAGCGGTCGCCGCGCCCACCAGTGATGGATACCGCGTGGATGCGCCCCTATGCCCGGGTATTTTTCATGCACGGACGCCGCGTTGATGACATCCAAGGGCAGGGTCACTTCGATCAGTTTCTTACGGGTTGTGCGATTGGGCTGCATGTGTTTACTTCCGTAGTGCGTCCTGGTCAGGATAGAGCATCCTGCTGCAGATGAAGGTAGGAAAGGCTGTCACGGGCGGTCTTCTCTGGGCCCGCTGTGAAATCAAAGACCTCAACCGAGATCCAGCGCGAGTAATTGAGATCATGTAGCGTTTGCAGAATCGGCTGGAAATCCAACTCTCCCATACCTGGCCCGCGCAGATTGGGATCATTGACATGGACATGCTGAAAGAGAGGGTGGACAGTTCGCATCTGTTCGGGGATGGGCCGAGAGTCCTGGGCCATTGCCTTCACATCGACCATCATCTGGAAGCCGGGATGATCGACCTGGCGCACCAATGCAGCGGCTTCATCCACATTGACAATGAAGTTGGTTTCATTGGTACTGAGTGGTTCAATACAAAAGACAACGCCTTGTTCTCGGGCGCGAACACCGCAACGATACATGATCTCGCAGGTCGATTCCCAGGCCTCTGCCCTGCCTACCGCTAGATCTCGCTGTTGGGGTGAGCCAAAAACGAGCACATCTCCTCCCAGATCAGCACAGCAGTCAATGAGAGCCAAGAGATAGTGCGCGGTGCGCTCTCGCACCGCGGGATCAGGATCATTCAACTGAAACTCTTCGGTTTTGGCCAGCAACCAGTGCAAGCCGACGACGGCCAAGCCCATGCCTTCAATCGTGCGCCGAATCTGATCCCGATCAGCCGCGGAGAGGTCGGTCACTCTCTCACAAAAGGTAAATGGCGCGAGTTCCAGGCCTTGATAGCCAACCTCAGCCACAAAAGCTGCTGTTTCCGCCAGAGACCAACCCTCAAAGAGTTCATTACAGATGGCATAAGGCATAGTACGTCTCTCTTCCGTTAGGCTCGCGCCAACAGCAAACGCAAATAGGCCCCTTCCTCTTTCACTTTTTCAGCATCGTCACCAAGCCGAAAGTCTTCAAGGGAGAGAGCGCCCTGATACCCGACCGCCTTGAGGTCGCCGATGAACTGTGGAATAGCGGCCACACCACCCCGCAGACTGGCAGCCGCCCATTGCCATGGCAGGTTGCCATCGGCTTCCCGTGCAGTCGGCACAGGTTTGCGATTGCCAATATGACAATGGGCTACATAGGGGCCGAGCAACTCAAGTCCCATGCGCGTATCTTCAATACCTACCTGCACCATATTTTGTATATCGTAGATCGCGCCGATGTGATTGGGATCCAGGTCTCGCAGCAGTTCGAGCACTCGTGAAGCGGAAACCGCAATTGTGCCTGTATGAATTTCATAGACCACCTTGACCCCATACGTCCGGGCTAGTTCAGTCAGGTTGGCAAAGCCGGCCCGGGCCTCTAGGAACTGCGGCCAATAGGGTTGCGTTCGATCATACCTAGGCGCGCCGATACGGAGTAAAGGAGGTACATCGGGGTCAATGGCCAAGGCCCCTTTGAAGAGCTTGATGACAAGCTCTGTTTGATGGTAGATGGCATTGGGGGCCAGCGCGACGACACGCACACCACTACGTTGCACAGCCGCGCGAATCTGGACAGCCTTCTCAACCACATTCTCCGGACTTACATCCGAGAGATGCCGGCCCCAAAAGGAGGGCGCGCCCTCGGCATCCGCAGGGTTATCACGACAGCGTAGTTCAACGGCATCATAGCCATATTCTCCCAAGCGATCAAAAGTCTCGTCCAGCGTCCAGCGGGGGAGCATTACAGACGTGCAACTGAGCTTCATGGGGCACTCCTTTTCTGCGGCAATCTTGGAGAATTCGGTACAGTGGCGCGCCAGAGATTTGTGCGCCACGAAATGCTATTGAATGCCGGCCTAAACGGACATATACTAGCGATAAGGGTCAGCTGCATCGCGTAGCCCATCGCCCAGGAAATTCAAGGCCAGCACAGCAATAATGATGGCGACACCAGGGAGCAGCAACCAGGGAGCCAACGCCACAGACCGCAGATTCTGGGATTCCTGCAACAGGACCCCCCAGCTAATGGTGGGGGGACGCAGCCCTAATCCCAGGAAGCTGAGAGAAGTCTCGCTGAGGATCATCGCAGGGACAGCCAGGGTGGCGGCGGCGATCAGATGACTGATAAATGAGGGCACCATGTGTCGCAGGATAATACGCATCTCACTGGACCCAGCAAAGCGGGCCGCAAGGATGAACTCCTCTTCGCGCATAGCCAAGAAACGGCCGCGCACAGCACGTGCTAGGAACGTCCAGCCGATCAGCGAAAGGATAATGGTGATGCCGAAATAAATCCTGAGGGTAGACCAATCCTTGGGCAGAGCAGCACTTAAGGCCATCCATAAGGGGATAGAAGGGACGGAGCGGATGAACTCAATGATACGCTGAATGATGACATCCACTGTGCCACCATAATAGCCAGAGATCCCCCCCAGAACCACACCAAAGATAAAACTGAGGACAACGCCGACCAGACCAATTGACAGCGAAATGCGTGATCCATAGATGATCCGCGTCAACATATCCCGGCCCAGTTTATCAGCACCAAGTACAAATAGAGTGGCGAAGATCTCTGCCTCTTGCTCCCGGCCTTCATCAACAACCGCTTCGTTGATGCCAAAGAGATGGCGATTACTTTCAAACAAGCCCCAGAAACGATAGGGATCCCCTTCTATCCAGAAATAGATAGGAAAGCGAATCGTCTCATCGGTCTGGAATTCCATACGTAGGGTGTCAGGGTTGCGTGCTTGGGTAAGCCCATAGACAAAGGGCCTTCCTTGGAATTCTCCCTTATGGAAAAAGTGAATCCGCTGCGGCGGCGCGTAGGTGAGGGCCACCTCATAGGTCTCTGGATTGTAGGGCGAGAGAACTTCAGCGAAGAGAGCGACTAGGTAAAACAGAATGACAATGACGCCCCCAATGACCGCCATCTTGTGTTTGATGAAACGCCACCACATCATCTGCAGCGGGGAAGCAACATCAATGCGGGCCTGTTTCTCATCATCGTCAAGATAGGAGAAATCATCGTAGGCATCCTCGGGCCCCAGATGGACATCCCCCGCCTTTGTCAGCGGGCCATGCGGCGCATCAGCGCGCCCGACAGTTGAGCGGTCAACGGCCGACTGATCTATACCCATGTTAGCTTCCCATCCGAATGCGTGGGTCAAGCAAAGCAAGCAATATATCTGAAATCAAGGTGCCGATGATCGTCAAGACACTGAGCATGAGCAAGAAACTTGACGCCAGATACATGTCTTGGGTCAACAGTGAACGCAGCAGAAGGGGCCCGGTCGTTGGCAAGCTCAGGACCACAGAGACGATGATCGAACCGGACACCAGTTGGGGCAAAGCCCAGCCCATGGTACTCACAAATGGGTTCAATGCCACCCGTGTGGGATATTTGAGAACGAGCCTGAGTTCATTCAAGCCTTTGGCGCGCCCAGTCTCTACATAGGGTTTGCTCAATTCATCCAGTAAATTGGCGCGCATCGTGCGGACAAGCCCAGCTGACCCGGCCGTCCCCACAATGACCGCCGGTGCCCACAGATGTTTGAGCAGATCCATGAACTTGGCCATGCTCCAGGGGGCGTCCACAAATTCCTGGGAGAAGAGGCCGGAAATATTGACGCCAAAATAGTTAAGCGCGACCCACATCAGGATCAAGGCCAGCAGAAAGTTCGGTGTACCTAAGCCAATAAAGCTGAGGGCCGTAAAGAGATAGTCCCAAATAGAATACTGATAGACCGCGGACAGGATCCCCACCACAAGCCCGATGACCCACGAAAGCAGCAACGCGCTGAAGGCAACCAGCACCGTGAAGCCCAAACGCTCCCAGATCAGATCGCTCACAGGGAGCTGCCATTCAAACGAAAAGCCAAAGTTGCCCTGCAACACATTACCCAACCATTTCAGATAACGCTCAGGAGGCGACTTGTCAAGCCCGTACTGCTTCGTCAATGCCTCGATTTCATCTTTACGCACATCGGCACCTTGGGCCATGCGATTGGCTATATAGGAGGTCATATAGTCACCAGGGGGGAGTTCAATGACCACAAAGGAGATCAGCGAGATCATAAACAAGGTTGGGATCATCAGGAGGAGTCGGTGCAAAATAAATGATACCATGGTGAACACCAGTCGTTGGTAACACGGTGGTTGATGGCTCGTAACTGCAGTTACGGACCACCAACCACTGAATACGGGATTACTGCCGTAAGTAGTACTGCTCTGGCCAGGTGTTGCCCGGTGTCTGCAGATGCCAAGTGGCAATCGCCTCTCGGGGGACATTGCCCATGTTCTTGCTGACGATCACCGGCGAAGGCAGGCTGACAGCCATGCTAAATGTCCAGAGATTCTCTTTGTTGATATCCAGAATCTGCTGGAACAGCCGGTGATGTTCGTCCATGTCCGCTGTGGCCTTGATCGCTTCGTACAGATCGATCACTGTACGCAGGTCGCCGGTTGGCTCTTCGCCATTGGCCCCGCCTGACTGATACCATAGGGCATAACAGGCTGCATGATGCGAGCTTCCTTGCGCGAAGGGCAGAAAGTGTCGGGGATCAATAAGCGGGTTAAACTCGCTGGCCCCTGTCCAGACAGTCATATCATGTTCGGATGCCTGTACCCGCTGCGACCAGAGGGGGCGTGCCTCTTCTTTAAGGTTCAGTTGCACACCGACTGCGGCCAGATATTTCTGCATCAACTCGGCGATGCTGTTCCAAGCACCGAAGACAGGCGCATAGGAGAAGATGATGATGAGTGGTTCGCCATCGGGTCGTAGACGTATGCCATCCGCATCCATTTCCGTCAGCCCCATTTCATCCAACAGCGAATTGGCGAGGTCCGGGTTGTACTCAACGGCATTTTTGGCCTGAGATTCATCATAAAAGGAGGAGGTAGACAGGGGTGATGGCTGGCCTGGCTCGCCCTGCCCCAAATAAACAGCCTCAACCACCTCATCCCTGTTCATGGCATAGGACATGGCAAAGCGGAAACGTTTGTCGTTGAAGATCTCGCGTAAGACAGGGTCCGGATGGCAGAGATTGAACGACATCACCGCATCGCTGGTGTTGCCATAGGTCCACAAGACGATCTCATAGTTTCCTCTCTCTTCGTTTTCTTTGAAGAGGGAGAAGTTCTCCATCAAAATGTGGCGGTTTTGCATATCGATATCGCCAGCGACCGCACGCAAATTCAACACTTCCGAATCTTCTACAATGTCCGATGACACCTTGTCAATGTAGGGCAATTGATTCCCGGCCGTATCCACTTTCCAGTAGTAGGGATTGCGCTCCATGACAATCGGGACTTCAGGCGTAATCTTTGTATAGCGCCAAGCAAAGAGTACTGGCATGTCCGTATTGAGGTTTGGCGTAGCTCGATTGCTAAAGAGTTGATGCCAGAACTCAAAATCCTCTTCTTGGGCCATTGTGGTCAGCTCTGCTTCATCCACATAGTTGCGATGGAATTGGGAGAGATAGTGCTTTGGATGCCAAGTCATGGAAGCCCCATTGGCCCCGGCCAGGAAGGTCAGGAACAGCCCATGGGGCGCGGGGAAGGTGAAACGAATGGTAAATTCGTCCGGCGCATCCATGACAACGGGTTCGCCGCCCACAGACAACCAAGTCGGGAAACTTGGGGTCAGGTCTTCATCTCCCAATCGATCTTCATACCAGAACATCAAATCTGCAGAGGTAAAGGGTTCGCCATCGGACCATTTGGTCCCCTCACGTAGATGGAAGGTGTAGGTTGTGGCATCGTCCGAGACTTCCCAAGATTCGGCCAAATTGGGGATATACTCGGTGCCGTTAATGTTATAGCGGATCAATTGGGGATACATCAGCCGATATGGGTAGATGCCTACATCACCTGGGCCCACAGCAATACGTCGCCAAGTGCCGCCATAGTGGCCGACCTCATCCCAAGGTTCAATGACCAAGGGGTTGGAAGGCAGGCGTTCGTCCACAGGGGGCAGCTCGCCATTGGCAACCATCTCGGCCAACATCGGTGCTTCATTATACTGGGAGGCAGGGCCCGCCGCTGTAGTATCCGCAGCTGTAGTATCTGCAGCAGCAGGTGCTTCCTCCATCGGTGCTTCGGCTGGACCCCCCGCATTGCAGGCAGCTAGGACCGCGCCCGCTGTGGCCAGGGCCGACACATGCAAAAATTGTCGCCGAGAAATGGTAAATCGAGCAGCACGGTGTTTCTGAGTCATGGATTTCCTCCTAATGGAATGTGAGAGATAGCGATTACAGCGGTACGGTACACAGAATCTCAGCTCATCATTTTTCCTTATGAATCAATATGAACCTGCGGCCAGTCGTGCGCCGAACTGTCTACGCTGCAGAGGCGTACCAAGGGCACAGAGCCTAACACGGGGCTGAAGCAGTTAGCAGGCCGTAGTTGGATGACTTCGCAAATCGTGAGCCAAGAGAGGGTAGCGAAAGAGGTTCTCTCACTCCTCGTATGATACCGAGTCTGTTGGGCAGAGCTCACTGTAGGGGATACAAGCGCAGCTCTGCAGAACAATTATACACCGAACCCGTCGCATGACCAATAGCGCGGATTGGTATGTGCCGGTTCACTCCTGATATGCTCTCCGCAACACTTCCCGCACCTGCGCTGCGCCATTGCCCAATACATTGTAGGCAAAGGTGTTCGCCCAGCGCGGCCGACCTGATGTGTTCGGCGCGGAGCCATGGATCACCAGAGATGTGAAGAAGATACCATCGCCCGGCCCCATAGGCACAGCCACTCCTTCTTCTCTCTTGTAATAGTGTCCGGGCAGGAAGACGCCGAAGGTCTCCTGATGGTGCTCATGCTCCTGTAGGCCCCAACGATGGCTGCCGGGGATGAATTCCAAACAGCCGTTTTCTAGGGTCATGGGATCGATGGCAAGCTGACAGTTGATCATAAGGGGCTGGTTCTCGTCCGTCTGCCAATAGGCATAGTCCTGATGCCACGGGGTCGCTGCGCCCACACCCGCCTCCTTGGGCAGCAATTTGCTGTGATAGAGAGCCACCGACGCTTGCATCAACCCGGCCACGATGTCCAACAGGGCATCGCTACGCAGAATGCGGTTGATCGTAGGGCTGACCAGTTCGCTGTGCATCAATTGACGGATGAGCTTGCCTTCATCCGCTGCCTCCGGGTCCTCCCAAGAGATATGGACACCTGCCGGAGGGTCTGTCAGCATGCGTTGGTGAATGTCGGTCAGCTCCCGCCGCATCTGCCCGATCAATTCCAGGGGGACAAGGCCTTTTTTGAGCAGATAACCGTTTTCTTCAAAGGATTGCTTCTCTTCAGCGGAAAGCCTCATCATGCTCCTCTACTGGTTACTGGTGATTGTTTCTCGGAGGACCGTGACCTGCAGAACGGGCACGGTCCCTATGCCATCAATCATCGCCGGCCCAACAGGATATTGCAAACACCAAACACCCATAGGGCTGCCTTTGCTACGCAAGATATTCACCGGGGATACGAGAACCGGAATACTCTTGATCCGCATCCCGGTTGGCAATGGCTGTGGGGATCTCGCCATCCCAATAGGCCGGCACTGTATCCGGCCGCTTGTGCCAGGCCAAAATCAGGGTTCGACGCTGGTTGGTCATGTTCCTACGAGCTGAGTGCAAGAGACGGGCATCCGCCAAAACGAGCGCGCCCCCCGAGACGCATACATCGACCTGATCCGGATGATCACCGAACATGACCGGATGGTCTTCTTCCACAAAGCGCGCCCCTTGTTCATGCGCGGGGACTAACTGGTCGTGTAGCGTAATGCGCTTGTGATGGGTGCCAGGAATGACCTTAAGACAGCCGTTTTCAACCGTTGTGTCGCGCAAATAGTACGACACAAACATCGTCTGCGGCCAGGGTGAAAGACTCATGGGGTCGTTCCATTGCATCCAATCCTGATGCCAATAGAGGGCGGGCTCTCCTGGATCTTTCGTCAGGATGATAATGCCTCCAGTGCTCTCGAAATCGCCAAAACCCATCTCTTCAAGTGCTTGCCGTGTCGGGCCCCACTCCAACAACTTCTGGATGAGCGCATTGTCTTCACCACGCACATTTACGTGCTGCCCTTGATATTTCACGTCAGGTGGCGGCTCATGGGCCGCGATCAAACGCTCGGACTCTGCGCGCAGCTCCTCAAGAAATGACTCGGTCAAGATGCCATCGACCACGCAGTACCCATCGCGTATCATCTGCTCCCGCTTTTGCAGAGCTACTTCCGGTCTCATAATCATACTCTATCTCCTTTCTACAAGCAGTGGCTCGTAATCAATGGCCACTGCAGTTACGCCTCATAGCCCTCTAGATCAGCGATGTTCTCCACTACCTTGACCACCGCATCCAAGTACTGTTCCATCTGATCCGGCCCATTGGGGGCCGAGAGATGTGGCTGTAGGAAATTGAACTCCCGATCCACCAGCCCTTCGGTCACCGGCAACGAACCGATAGAGTAGTCGGCCTCTCCTGTGTAATGGGGACATTGGAACGGGCAGCCATGTCCATAGACATTCTTTTCTTGGAAGATGGCCCGATGGTGGATGGGCCCTGAAGGCATAGGCTTGCCGCCGGGGTGGAACAGGAAATTGGCACTGTTGACATAGGTAAGAGCTGTAACGCCCTCAGCATTCAAGGCCTTGACAAAGGTATCCCTCGGGATACCTAGCTCCTCCTCGGCGTAGAGCCCGCTATACATGTGGTAGACATGCTTGGCGTTGGGCCCGACAAAGGGTGGGGTGATCCCGGGGATCTTGCTCAATTCTTGCGTCAGCAACGCACAATTGGCGATGCGGGCTTCGTTCGCCTCTTCAAAGGTTTCAAGGGCCTCATAAGCCAACGTCATGGCGAACCTGTCGATACGGTGGTTGTCTCCATAGCCGCCAGTGGAGGCGTACCGCAGGAGATCGGAATTGGTCAGGATCTTGGAGAGGGTCGAAGGATGTTGGCCCCCGAGGGCACCTCGTTCATAGTAGTCCCGGTTGTTCGTTGTCATCACCCCGCCGCTGGTGGCTGCGATAGGCTTGCCGGCGAAGCTGAAACAGGTGATGTCGGCCAATCCCCCTACCGGCCGACCATCCACTTGGGCCCCAGTAGCCTGGGCAGAATCTTCAATGAAGACGATACCATGTTCTTGGGCAATCGCAAGCAGTTCATTGACATACACCGGATGGCCGTACAGATCCACGGCGATGATCGCTTTTGTGCGTGAGGTGATCTTACGGCGCACATCCTCCGGGTCAAGGGTGAAGGTCTTGGGGTCCACATCGGCGAAGATGGGGACAGCATTGTTGTGCATGATGCAACTGACGCTGGCAATCCACGTAAATGAGGGAACGATCACCTCATCCCCCGGCCCAGCCTCCGCGGCCACCAAGGCCGAGTTCAACGCCACCTGTCCCGATGAGACCGGCAGAGCATATTCGACCTGCATCTTCTTGGCAAATGCCTCGGAAAATTCCTCCCATGAAGGCACCTGCCCTCTCTCCCACATCGGGGAGCGGGGATGGGGACTCTCATGCGGTTTGGTCGTAACCGCCTTCTCACCGCCCAGTAGGGCTAATTTGCTCATCAAAAACTCCTTTCACTGCACGTGGCTCATGGCTAATGACGAGGAGAGAGAACACCGCTCTCACGTTACTCGCCCTTGCAGTCTACACTCTTTGAAGAAAAGGGGCAATCTCATATATCGTTCCCTCTTCACCTATAGCAGCCCCCCATACCTGTCATGGCACATGCAGCAACCATGGGGGAAATGCAGGTAGACAACTTCTGTAAATTTGATTATACTACCTACTGCAGGAAGCAGGATAGACATCTTCTTACTCAAGCGGAAAGGAAAACGCAGATGACAGACCGTACCATTTCACGACGTACATTTCTCAGAACAGCCGGTGCTGCTACCCTCGGTGCTGGGATGGTCGGCTCTCTGGCGGCCTGCCAACTACCGGCCGCGCCAGCCGGCGATAGCGGCGAAGCTGCCGTCAGTGAGGTCAAAGAACTGACCACCTACTGGGGTGGCTGGACGCCTACCCAGAGCATGGAACGCTCTGAAGATAACCCTCTGCCTCACAACAAGATCGTGGAAGTGCTGGATGGGTACATGGCGGAACACCCAGATGTACAGATCGAATGGATCCGCATCCCCCAAGGTATGCAGTCCCGGGAATGGACCATCGCCCAACAGGCAGCCGGCACCATCCCCCACATCGTTACCCATGCACACTGGTATATCAAGGATGACCTAGATAAGAACTGGTGGGTCGAACTGACACCCTTCCTGAACGAACCAAACCCTTACATCTCCACGGGTGAGCCGGGCAGCGATAGATGGCTGAATCAGTTCTACCCCATTCCTACGGGCGAAGCCCTCATGCGGGACGGCTACTACAACCTCGTGTTCGGCCTAGTTACCACCTTTTTCTATTATAACGTGGATTGGTTCAACGACATGGGCCTGGCAGCACCGCAGACCTATGCTGAATTTCTGGATGTGTGTCAAGCCTTCCGGGATGAGGACGTTGATGCCTATGGTGGCTGGACCGGCCGGGTGTCGGACACGGACCACTGGTATCGTATACAGATGGGTGGCATGATCATGGCCGGGGAGATCGAGCCCCAAGTCAACCCAGATCGGGATACCGCGACCTATGAGGAAGTGGCCTGCGCCATCAAATCAGAGATCTACAATGCACATCTACCCCAGTATCGGGAATGGATGGAGCTCTGGAAGATGAATGTGCCGTACCGGCCCGCGGACTGGACGATCCAAGCCACGGACTCCCATTCTCGGTTCCTGAACAAGGTAGAGCCGATTATGGAAAACGGGACCTGGTCCTTCCCCCGCCTCCAGTATGATCCGCTGGTAGATTTTGAGTGGAGCACGTTCTTTGCCCCCTTGCTGACCAGCGCAAGCAGCCAGTTCGTCACCGACCCACCAACCCCGGCCTGGCCCATAGGCGGCCCTGTTGGCGACCAAATCGCAGTCACCACCCGCTCGCAGAAGGACGGTGTCTTAGACACGGTTATCGATCTGCTGCGTTGGATCTCGGAGCCGAACAACTTATACACTATCCAGTCTGAGATCGGCACCACCATGCCGAATGTCAAGAACGTGCCGGTCGACCCACGCTTTGAGGACCCCTTTGAACTGCTGACTACGCAGATCGGCGAAACACAGATGTTTGTCTATGAGGAAGTCAAGATGGATCCTGAAGCCGCGGAACCTATCGGCCAGGCCTGGCGCTCCTATCTGCTGGATCAGATGGAGTTGGACGACGCCCTCAACACCATCCAAGAAGAATTCACAGCCTACGCGGACCGTTACATCGAACGTGAAGGATTTGAATGTTCGTAGGGCCCTGCTCTGCTTGGCCCGACACCCGCTGTGCTCGGCAGTGTCGGGCCAAGCAAACAGTTGGAGAGATATACTGATGGCTGTAGAACAGATACCCGCCCCCTCAATCCAATACGGCGGTGTGCAGGTAGGCAAAAAATCATTGTGGACACGGATACGCGAAGGGCGCGTAGCCTATTTGATGCTCACACCTACGTTTGTCTTCCTCCTGATCTTCATGTACTATCCCGCCCTGTTGGGGTTGTACCGCTCGCTCTTCAAGTGGAATGCTGGCCTGGAGGCCGAGTTTGTCAGTCTTGACCATTTTGTCAGGCTCTTCACCAAAGACCGGGTATTCCTCAACTCCCTGGACCACATGCTGCAGCTTGCTGCCTGGTATGTGGTATCCACGGTCGGTGTCTCCCTTTTCATCGCCGTGTTGATTCACCGGCTCCGAGGAGGGCGCACCCAATATACCTTCCGCTTGATGATGATCCTACCGGTTGTCATCCCCAGCATCGTCCCTCTCCTGCTCTGGAAGTTTATCTACGATGTCTCTGTTGGGCCGCTCAATGCGCTCCTGACTTGGGTTGGCTTAGAGTCGTGGACGCGCGCCTGGCTTGCTGACCCCACTGTCGCCCTCTATGCTGTCATGTTACGCAATTTTCCCTGGGTAGATGGGGTCGCCATCCTGATTCTCCTGGCCGGCCTGCAGGCCATCCCCTACGAGATCGTGGAGAGTGCCATGATCGATGGGGCTAACGAGATGCGGCGTTTCTGGTCCATTGAACTGCCCCTCATCGCCGGCCAGGTCAAGCTCATCTCCGTCCTCACCATCATATGGGGCGTACAGGAATTTACCGCCGTCTTTGCCATGACCCAAGGGGGCCCGATCAACAGCACCATGGTACCGGGGATGTGGATGTTTTGGAACGCCTTCCGCATTAACAAGATGGGCTATGCCTCGGCCATCGGCGTCGTGATGTTCTTGATCACCTTCGTGTTCACCCTCATCAACTTGAAGTACATCACCACAGAGGAGTACTGATCCCATGAGCATGGCCCCAGCCGGTTCCGAACCGATTCCCGCCAAGGATACAGGTCAACAACTCGCCTCATTCCTGCATAGCGATTGGTGGCGCATCCTCGTCCTGAGTGTGTTCTTAGTAGGGGCTATCACCCCATTGGTCATGGCCTTCTTCATCTCCTTCAAGACGATTCCCCAATTCGCGCGCCAGCCATTTGCCCTCACTTTCCCCCTCCATTGGGAGAACTATGGCCTCGCCTGGCAGATCGTGCGGCAGTTCATCCTCAACAGCCTCATCGTCAGTGGCGGGACCGTCATCGGCGTGCTGTTGTTCGCCTCTCTAGCCGCCTATGCCTTTGGCATACTTGACTTTCCGGGCAGGCAGATTCTCTTCTACCTGATGCTTGCCTTGATGATGGTACCCTCGGCCATGACCCTGATTCCCTCCTTTGTCTTGGTCAGGGATCTGCGCCTGATCAACACATATTGGGCCATGATCCTGCCCTGGATCGCCAGCGGACAGGTCTTCGCCATGTTCATCCTGCGTACATTCTTTGAGAGCCTACCCAAGGAACTTTTTGACGCCGCGCGTATTGACGGGGCCAGTGAATGGCAAGGTTATTGGCGCATCGCCCTACCACTCAGCAAATCTATGCTCGGCGTAGCCGCCATTCTCAACATCCTCGGGACTTGGAACAACCTCATTTGGCCCGCCTTAACCATCACCCAACAGGACCTGATGCCCCTCACGCCAGGGCTCTGGACATACCAGACGGAGTACTTCACCCGCTATGGCCTCACAATGGCCGGCCTGTTAATCGGCTCTATCCCTCTCATCATCCTCTTCTTCTTTACCAGCCGTTGGTTTGTGGCCGGGCTTACCTCTGGTGCTATCAAAGTATAATGGCAGTTCCTGGTCACGCAGTTGCCCTGGTGTCTACCTTTACCCTGTGCCTATCACACTCTAGCGCTTGATGCCTGACATCACGATCCCTTCCACAAAATATCTCTGCATTCAGCATCAGCAAGAGAGGCCGCCATGGGCTTTGCCAGAAAGATATACGCGCGTCTCAGATCCAACCGTGATGAATCGTGACGGGCGTGCCGGCCTGTTGATGGGCCCATGATAGACCACTTTCTAACATGACCTCGCGCCCGCTGATGGCCGACTGTTCGGCAGCAAAGAGGATCTCCATAATATGTCGCCCCCACTCGCCAGAAGAGGGCGGCTCAATGTCTTGGGCAATTGCTTCAGCAAAAGCCTTCCACTCATTGTGCATTTCGGCTGGCGGATCGTCAAAGGGTCGATCTTCCCATTGGTTGCCCTTCCCGACTTTGACATACTTCTCGCCATGCTGGCTGAAGCGTAGCGTACCATTGGCACCGATCACCTGGCAGCTAAAATCGGGCGCGCCATCAGCAAACCCCACAGAAACAGCTACGCCGGCCAGCCCATTCTTGTAGCGAATAAAGGCTGTTGCCGAATCATCGCCGGCCTGATAATGGGCGCGCGTACCGATTGCGGCCGACACCGATACGGCTTGAGATGCCATGACCCAGGTGAGGCGGTCTACCACGTGAACGCCATTGGACAGCCACATGCCGCCCCCATGGAAACGGCTGCGGTATTGGGGCCGACGCCCGGCTATGTTCCAATTCTTGGACATATAAGAGACGGCCGTGATCAGCGGGCCCAATTCACCCGAATCAAGGATCTCCTTGGCTTTCAGGCTGGTGCCATAAAAGTGTTGGGTCTGCCCGACCATGAGCTTCACGTCATGGTTGGCCGCGGCCTCGATCATCTCATCACACTGAGCCAGGCTGAGGGCCATGGGCTTTTCGACTAGGACATGTTTGCCGGCCTGGCAGGCGTCCACAGTGAGCCGGTGATGTAGGTGGTGTCCCAGCACCACAGCTACCGCCTCTACCTCTGCATCTGCCAAAAGCTCTGTGTGCGAAGAGTAGCCATTGGGGATGTCATACTTCTCCATATAGGCGCGACGATTCACCTCAAAAAGATCGGCGACCGCTACGACTTCCACATTCTCAAGCGTGGCAATTGCATCACAATGGGCGCGCGCAATGCCGCCCAGCCCGATAATTCCAACTTTTAGTTTCGCCATACGTTCTCGGCCCCTTGTGTAGGGATACGGTACATTGCACGCCTTTGCGGCGCGCCTTCGTCTATCGCAACCAATATGCGAAGCAGTGCATATAGAATCTCATATATCTAGAGAAAAGCGAAACGCCGTGATTTTTGATGGTACTGGCTATTCGGGTTACAATAAAATTGTAGAGTACAAACCGGTAAGGACATCCTACGATGGCTACGAATACAAATGTATATCAAACTTTCTATCATGCTCTGAAAGAAATTCGTGATTTATTTCATAAAGCAGGGCGATTTGATGACGCTAATGTCAAATTGGATGAAATTGTAAAGTTGATTGCTTTATATCTATACCAGCCTTATAGTCCGTTAAATTTAGGGGAATTCCTGACTGCTTATGAATATGACCATTCTTTCAATCTAACTGAAAACTTAAAACAATCCTTTAGCCAGTTAGCTACTGCTACACAATTCTTAAATGCCGATGCTACTTCAATATTTGGCAGCAATCCACAACTCAATATTCAAGATAATGATCATGAATTTGCCTATACGTTACTCAAATTAGTCATTGTCTCAATGGATAATGTCAGCGGATTCCATACCAACTTTGATGTATTAAATGAAGCCTTTGGGCATTTTGTCAGAGATAATTTTAGAAATCATATTGAAGACGCCCAATATATGACGCCGCCTGAAGTGGTTGAATTTATGGCCCAAGTAGCCCTTCATGACGTAATTCATTCAAAGGCAATAGGTACAGAACGTTTTATTGTTATGGATCCCTGCTGTGGGGTAGGGTCATTTCTCTCCACTTTTTACAGATTAGCCCGAAATCGCTCTGCGTTTGAAACGTGTAGGATTGAAATGGTCGGGCAAGATAAAGTTGATCGGATGGTTCGCTTGAGCAAAATCAATCTGATGCTCTTTAACACCGAAAACCATCAGATTACTGTAGGTAATTCATTAGTGGGAGAATCTATGCTAAACAATTATGATGGACAGGTTGACGTAATTCTGACGAATCCCCCTTTTGGAGCAAAATTTAGTAGTCAAGAAATCTATCGCAACCATAAAAAATATCCCCTATTGAACGATTTAGCCAGAACCAACGGGAAAAAGTTTACCTCAGAATTATTATTCATTGACAGATGTTTAACTTTGTTAAAACCGGGCGGAAGATTGTTCATTGTTATCCCGGATAATGTCATCTCTGCGAATGGGATGCCAGCTATTTTACGACAACGCTTAAGCCAATACGCCATGGTAAAATTGATTGTTGAACTCCCTACGGTGACGTTTGCTCAAGCAGGAACCAGAACAAAAACCCATATCCTTTATCTACAGAAATGCCCACCCCATACGCTTGCCCGACAACATCCCATATTTATGGCAATTAGTGACGATTTAGGCTTTGAAGTAAAATCAAGACGAGGCAGCCCGGTAAAAATCAGTGTAGGGAAAAATGATTTGCCGCTCATCTTAGAAGGATATACCAGTAAAAAATCAATTGTCCAGGATATCGACCAAGAATACCAAATTGTTAAGGACAAGCCATCTTGTATTTTTGTAGATCCAACGACAGTGTTACAAAACTCTTGGACGCCGAATCATTATAATGCTGGCCGTTATGAAGCGATACATCAATTAAAAAGCAAAGCCAATCACGACATTAAAGTATTGCCCTTACAAAAAGTTGTTGACTTCTTATCTGTAAAACGGCGGCAAGACTCAATTGCCGAAGAGAGCAAATGTATCAGTGTCCTTCATGTTATGAGCGACGGAATCATTGACTATCATGAATTTTTTAACTATACACCCAAACATTCTGGGATTCCTTGCCAGCCTGGAGATCTACTCTTTTCAAAAATCAATCCGCGCATCCCCCGTATTTTAATTGTACCTGATGTAAAGATACCCTTAACCTGTTCCTCAGAATTCGAGATTATGAACTCAAAGATTCACATTGATAACTATGCAATTATGTTGTTGTTATTATCATCTCTGGTGCAAGAACAAATTCAGTTTTTGACTTCCGGTACATCATCATCTCATAACAGGATTAAAATAAAAGAATTCAAGCAAGTGCTACTACCTATCCCAAAAGAAGGAACAGATACGCTCATTGCGTTAAAGGAAACAACGCAAAAATTCAAACAATCAATAGAAATACTCAATACGACTTATTTGAATTTGGTTAAGATTCGATCTGCGGCTGCGAAACTCTGGTGATACACTTTTTGTTTACGGATTCCATTCAATCATTTGATGTAAAGTGATTGCGTTCTGTAGCCGCCTTTTATCTCTCCAATTCCGCCATGTCATTCCCCTTCACTTAAAGACACCACTGGTGATGCCTTCAACGATCTGGCGTTGAAAGATCAGGGTGATGATGAACACCGGTATGGTTGCCAAAATCGCGACCGCGGACATGTTGCCCCATGAGACCTGAAATTCACTGGCAGCACCGATCACCTGCGCTTCCGATAGGGCCATGGTAATGACCTTGGCCCCTGGGCCGCGCGCGAAAATGAGCGGTGTGAAGAACTCGTTCCACCCCACAATAAAATTAATCAAGAACATAGTAGCGATTCCCGGACGAATCACCGGCAGGACGATCCGCCACAAGAGCGGAAAGAAGCTGGCCCCGTCCACCTTGGCCGCATCCTCGATCTCTTCGGGAACTTGACGCAGGAAAGAGACCAGCACCCATGTTGTGATGGGCAGCAGCGCGCTACCATAGAGAAGCAGCAGGCCTAGCAACGTATCCATCAGCTTAAACTGCTGAAACATCTGAAAGAGCGGAATCACCGTGGCCGTGCCCGGCAACATGCTGGAGGCAAGCAACCCAATCATGACCAAGTTCGCGCCCGGGAACTGCAGGCGTGCAATCGCGTAGGCCGCAAGCAGACTGACCGTGAGTGCCAATACAGTAGAGGCTGTCGCCAACAGGGTCGTGTTGAACATATAACGGGCGATTGGCAAGGCGGCAAAGATATCACGAAAACGGCTGATGGCGAAGCTCTGGGGTAGATAGGTCAATGGTTTGGTGAATAACTTCTCGCCAGGGGCAAATGCTGTCAAAAAAATATAGTAGATCGGCAACAAGATCACCACCAAGAAGAGAACGAGTGTGATGGTAAAGAGCGTTGCGCGCAGCCTTCGTGTAAAGATGTAGGTGTCCATATGTAAGCAAGATCGTCGTCAGTTTTACCGTTACAGGCGTTCCCAAGCACGGCGCAGCAGCCCATAGCCGAGCAAACCAACAACCAGAACGATAAAAAACAGAAGCATGGCAATGGCTGACGCGTATCCGAAATTCAACACACGAAATCCTTCCAGATAGACCAGATAGGACAGCAAAGATGTTGCTGTGCCCGGCCCTCCACCCGTCAGCGCATAGACGATTTCAAAGCTGAGAACGCGAAAGATGGCAGTAAAGATGATCATAGAGATAATGAGTGGCATCAACAGGGGCAGGGTAATGTACCAGTAGGAGCGCACACCATCGGAGCCGTCGATCTTGGCGGCTTCGTATAATTCGGAAGGAATTCCCTGCAAACCACTCAGAAATATGATCGCCAGAAATGCTGTATTTTTCCACACATCGGTCAACGTCACAGCAAAACGTGCGCTGGTAATATTGACCAGCCACAGCGGTCGTTCGCCGCTCAGCCGCCAGATAATGTCGTTCACCAAACCAAAATCTTGGTGGAAGATCCAGCGGGCGGCCGTGGCAATGACAATTGGAGCCATGGCCCAAGGCAACAGGTTGACCGCACGTGTCAAATTACGTAGGCGAAAACGCTGGTTGAGCAGCTCAGCAATCCCCAGCCCGAGCAATACCTGCAGAGCAACGGATGTTGTCGTAAAAAAGAACGTAAAGGACAGGGTGGCACTCACGTTGGCATCGCGCGTGAGTGCCACATAGTTGTCCAAACCGACGAAATCGAAAGTCCGCCGCACGGGACTATGGTCGAAAAAGCTGAGATAGAAGGTGCGGAGAAAAGGATAGACGGAGGTAAAAAGCCGCCAAACCAGCACTGGTGTCACCAAGAGATAGGCTAGAAATACACGTCGGCTGGAAAGACTCTGTCGTGTGACCAATGTGTCCCTCAGTGAAGAGTTTATGACCCGAGATCCCGTTCCAGAATCGGACCGATCTTATCCATGGCATTTTTGACTGCCTCATCAATGCTGACCTGGTCGGTCAGATAGGCATGGACATTCTGTTCAGCTGCATCGTAGATCTCCTGGATGCTCGGCGTGACCGGGCGTGCTTTGACTAGGTCGCCGGCTTCGGCCAACTCAAGCAAGAATGGTGAGGAGGGTGCCATATCCTGCACGTCAGAATCGGCCCAGAGAGAGACTCGGGCGGGCACGCGGCCGCGTAAGATCTGCTGTTTCATGACAGCAGGGCGTGCGGTAAACTCTACCCACTGTGCGGCCAGATCCTGGTTTGGCGAGTTCGCCACGATTGCCCAGCCCCAACAGCCGGTAATCGTTTGTGCATTGTCAGGCCCCATAGGCGGCAAAAAGGCAGAAACCTGCTCGGCCCAAAACTCCTCGTTCGTGCGCATAGCACCAAAGAAGCCATCCCAACACCACCACATGGCATACTTATTATCCAACCATCCCTGAAAGACAGTGCTGTAATCTTCCTGCGGGACAGAAGCTGGTGCGACGCCGTGCTCGGCGAATAGGGCTTTGTAAAAAGAAAGGGCCTCCCGCGCGCCATCATTGTCCAGATGATTGATGGCTGCGCCGGCCTGATTCGTCCAGTGCTGAATGTCGTTGCCCAACTGTCCCCCTATCGTGCCGGACAGCGCAATCCCAAAACGTTCCTCATCAGCGTTGGTCAATGCCTGGGCCACGGCTAACAGGTCGCTCCAGTCTGCTGGTGGGGCCACCCCCGCTTCCTCGAAATAGTCGGTCCGGTAGAAGAAGATCTCTGTGTCATTGCCCCAGGGCAGACGATACAGCACGCCATCCCATGATGAAACATCGGTGACCAGCGTTTGTGGCCAATCATCCAAGTCGATATCATAGAGTTCAATAAGCGGGTCAAGGGGTGACAACCAGCCGGCCGCACCATAGATGGAGGCCTGGAAATCATCGCAGTGAAATGTATCGGTGCCGGTATCTCCCGACGCCAGCCGAGTTGTCATCATCTGTTGCCATTCGATGTAGGCGGCCGGCGCGACCTCATAGTTGATTGTGTTGCTTGTCTCCTCCTGATACTGGTTGATCACTTCTTGGAAGAAATCATTGGAATCGGCCCAGTAGACGAGGTTGAGCTCTCCGCCTTCGGGCATGGCTGCACCGGCCTCATCAGCCATAGGCGCAGAAGGTGAAGCAGGGGCCGCACACGCGCTCAGAGCAGTAAGGGTCGCACCGGCCCCGACTGCCTTCAAAAATGCACGACGGGAGACCTGCCTTTTCAATGAAAGACTCTCTTGATGGATCATACGGTTCCTCCTAGAATCGTAAAGTAGGTATTCAAACGTTCAGCCATCGTTCAAGGGAAAGCTGGGGTCAAGGAATGCTCTCTCTTCTTTACAACCAAGCCATTTCATGTACCATAGAAACGATTTTAGTCTACTCTTGCCATTCTGTGCAAAGTGAAAATACAGATACATTATGAGATCACTCTGCATAGATTATTACGTCGCCTCGAGTCGGGGCTCACTTGGGCACGAATCACCTACACCAGCCAGCGGTCGAACCATTCGTGGCTGAAGCGGTGGTTGTAGGCATGTTCGCCGGGATGCACCGCCAGGGAGCAGTGCTCGGCATGCCCTAGCAGTTGATATGCTTGCTCGGCAATTGCAAATTGCTCCCGCACAGCAGCGATGGGAAAGATATCGTCCCGATCTCCGGCGATGGCCCGCATGGGGCGGGGCGCGAGCAGCGCGGCCAGGTCCCCCATTTCCGCCCACTCCAAAATGCCAGGCACATAGTTGCATTCGCAATGGCGTAGATTGTAGATGGATTCCCGGAAGGAGCAGAGATAACAGGACGGTACGCAGACGGTAATCCGCTCATCAATGGCGGATAGCCATAAGGCCGTTGTGCCTCCGCCCGAGTTACCGGTACAGCCGAGGATTCCTGGCAGGGCATGCGCTTGGCTCTGCAGAAAAGCGATAGCACACATTCCATCCCAACAGCGTTCGCCGATGAGTGTGCGGCCAACTAGCTGATAGGCGAAGGCGAGATGCCGGCAGGAATTTTCGTGGATTGTCCCCCGCCCATCTTCGGTTTGCCGCTCGCCGAAACCTCGCTGCTCCAGCGCGCAGACAAGATAGCCGGCCTCCGCCAGAGCTTGGGCGTAATTATTATCTACACGCAGCTTGGCATTCCGCTCCGCTGTGTTGGGATAATTTCCCAGTATCCACTGTACAGATGGATTGTGGCCATGGAAAACCAGCACAGGACGATAAGGGGGCGTGCCTTTTGGCACCAGCAGATAGACAGGGATCTGCACGCCTTCGCCGGCATCCAAGCTGTACTTTTCCTCCACATATCTGCCCCGATCAACTGCGGTCAGCAATTCCGCCGCGACCGATTGGGGTGGGGGCCGTCCGCTCAGGCCCAACAGAGCCACCACTTTTTGACGCAGCTCCTCCTGCCATGTGCGAAAGTCTGCCTGTGTCTGGGCCCTGAAAGCCAAGCGCCGAGGGGCCGATTCGTACACAGTATCTGCATGAGGTTGCAAAAGAAATTGATCGATCATTGAAATCTCCTGAATAGATCAGAATCGGAAGGTTGCGCTCAAAATCATACACCTGCCCAAGGCGGGAGCGCAACCGAGAGAATTTCGTGGCAGTTGACAGAATCTTCTGTCCCGGCGAAAATAGATCAAGATAGGAACAAGCAGGCTAGAATCCTGAGACAGACAACTCTTGACTCCAGAAAAGGAATAGTATGAGCCGATTCGCAACCATTAGTCTGGTGAACTTCTCCACTCTGCCCAGCGATGAACCGGCACGCTTGGAGAAAACCCTGCAGCGCATGTGTGCAAACATCGCCGAAGCCGCGCGGGAACAAAGCGACCTGGTGGCCTTTCCGGAGATCTGCAACCGTTTGGATACGTCCGACCCATGGAGCGCATCGGAACCTCTGGACGGGCCCACAGTGACCGCGCTCTCCCAGGCCGCCCGGCAATACAAGCTGTACGTGGTCTGCCCGCTAGTAACCAGCGAAAATGGGAGACGCTACAACAGCGCGGTCCTCATCGGGCGCGAGGGCGAAATCGTCGGCGTCTACCACAAAAACTTCCCGACCCATAGTGAGTTGGAACAGGACATCACCCCCGGCACGGAGACGCCGGTATTCCAGACTGATTTTGGCCGGGTGGGGATCTGTATCTGCTTCGACCTCAACTATTGGGAGGTTGGCTCCGGCTTGAGTGCCAATGGGGCCGAACTGGTGATCTGGCCCAGTATGTGGGCCGGGGCCCGGATGTTGAGCAAATGGGCAATGGAGTTCGGCTTTTATCTGGCCGCTGTATACAAAGGCCAGTCCACATTTGTGGATGTGGCTGGCCGTGAGATTCTCAGTGTGAAACGAGAACCACGCGCCCATATGGGTCGCTCGCCGGTGGTCAGTGCCCGGCTAGACCTGGAGCGTCGGCTACTCCATCATGACTACAACATAGAGAGCTTGCCTGCTCTTTTTGAACGCTACGGCACGACCGCAGCCTTCACTGAATGGTTGCGCCATGAATGCCTGCTGGTGTTCGGCTCACAAGTGCCGGGCGTATCCAGCGACCAGCTCATTGAAGAGTTTGGTCTGGAAACGATGCGGGCCTATCTTGCGCGGGTACGTTGGGACCGAAAAGCTGCCCTACTCGAACAATCCTGACCCAGGATCTGCTGCCAATCAAATGGAGATTCAACACAATGCTATGCACAGGAAAAGAGAATGTATTGCACTCCGGAATCTTTGAATCCTGATCGATTTTTGGTGTACAATTTGTTGTGTATATTCAGGTTTTCTAAACCGATTCAGAATGACATTGAGACGATACCCTCATGACAAACTTCCTGCACTCCCTGCCATCCTTTGCCCGCGCGCTTCACATGGCGCGCGGATTTACCTTTCGTCGCGATGTCAACCTACTCTTGATGGCGACCGGCCTGCTGGCGGTCAGCTTTTTTGGCATCCAGACATTCTTGAAAATTCTCTACATTCTGCGGCTAGGCTATGGGCCGGTGTTCCTAGGGCTGTTCAACGCCGCTGGCGCAGTAAGCTATATGGCCATGAGCCTGCCCGGTGGCGCGCTGGGGGACCGACTAGGCGCGACCCGGACAATGCTTATCGGTGCAGTGGTGACGACTGTGGGCATGGCAATGTTGCCGCTGACAGAAGCAGTGCCGACCTTTGCCCATTATTACTGGCCGGTTTTCTCCCAAATGATAGTGGCCGGTGGCTATGCCCTGTTCAGTATCAATCTGGTGCCGGCTCTCATGGGCCTGACGTCCGATGAAAACCGCAACAGGGCCTACGCGATGAGCAGCACCCTACGCAGCCTCGGCACGTTCCTCGGCACGATCTCTGCTGGGCTGCTCCCAGGTTTTGTCGCTGCTCTGATCGGGAGCACCCTAGATAGCCCTGCCCCTTACCGATTGGCCCTATGGCTCACTCCTGTCATGACCCTGTTGGCTTTGATTCCGCTCCTGTACATCAGTGAAGCAGAGCAGCTAGAGAAGCAGCAAGAAGACATGGTACCGGGCTCGTTTCCCATGCTCCCTGTGGGCCTGCTGATCCTTTTTGTCTGCTTTAGCCAGGCCGCGGGGGCTACCTGCCATTCATTTTGTAACGCCTATATGGACATGGAACTACATCTGGCACCGGCTACGATTGGGCTGATCTCCGGGGTCGGGCAGTTCGCAGCCATATTTGCGCCCATGCTGTTGCCCATGCTAGCCCGCCGGCGAGGCAATGGCTGGACCCTGATGATGTCTACTGTAGGCAGTGCCGCCAGTATGATACCGCTCATTCTCATCCCCCAGTGGATCAGCGCGGCAGTAGGACAATTCGGCACCCTAGCCCTATCCGCAGTACGTATGCCTGCCCTACAGGTCTACCAGATGGAGATGATCGAACGCCGCTGGCGAGCATTGGCCTACGGCGCTGTTTCCACAGCAATGGGCCTGAGTTTCGCCATCGTCAGTTTCAGTGGCGGTCAGATTATAGCTACCTGGGGATACGCCAACCTGTTTGTGATAGGGGTGAGTTTTTCTCTTGTAGGGGCCATGATCATGTGGGGGATGCTGAAGCGGCCGACCCTGATGGTGGCAGCGCGGGGCGCAGTACGCTAACACCAGTGATCGGGCTATGTTTTACTGGCGAGGGATACAAACAGCAGCTCACAAAGGACGCAGAGGAACCGGCACAAATGTGAGAATAAAGACGAGTATGACGAAATAACCGAGCCAGCGTCGAATCGGATCCAGATTCGTCACATCATCTAGCGCGGGCGGGTGAAAGGGACCGCCCATCAGTGTAATCAGCACCAGCCAGACAAACCAGCCACTCCAACCAATGTTCACCAGCCAGGGAAGGAGCCGCTGGACTTCCTGCACACCGGCCAGTGCCAAGACCAACATCATTCCCATTGCTATGAGATTGATCGGCCGGGCACGCCGCCCAAAGAGAGAAAACACGGTATGGCCACCGTCCAACTGGCCGAGGGGTAGCAGGTTCAGTGCTGTCACCAACAGACCGATCCAAGCAGCAAAGGCAATGTCATTCATCAGTACATCTTCAGCGGTGAGAGGGTTGGGCAGCACTTTACCATGGACAAGCACCTTTGCCCAGTAGTAAAGCAGACTATTGCCCTCTAACATAATACTGCCCTCTTCTAACAACGAAGGGGGCGGCACTTGCACTTCACTGGTCGCCAGGCCGTACAGGAGCAAGGGCACTGCCAGGACCAGACCAGCTAGGGGCCCGGCCACGCCGATGTCAAAGAGCTTGCGCCGGTCAGGGATCGGGGCTTTCATGCGGATCACTGCGCCCAGTGTGCCCAAAAAACTAAATGGCATGGGGATAAAATAGGGCAGGGTCACTGCTACCTTATGATAACGTGCGGCAAAATAGTGCCCGAATTCGTGGGCCGCGAGGATGCCCAACAGGGTGGCTGCAAAAGGAACACCCAGGACCAACAGACTCGGCGTTGTGATAACGCGCAGGTATACATCTACAAGACCGTCCTCTGGGCCTAAGCCGATCTCGTCAATATCAATGCCATAGAGCATACCGGCCAGCAGTGTACTCATGACAGTGAGGAGAAAGAGGAGCGCATGCATCCATAGGTTTGAGGAAGTCGGCTGGATGCGAATAGGCAGTACTTCCAGAATGACATCTTCATCAGAGGCTGCATCCGGGTTGCGATGCAGCCTCGGGGTGTAGCCTCTCTGCTGGAACGCATCCAACCAGCGCGGGAAGACCTCGGCACTGTTGTGTTGAAGTCGCCCAAATAGCCGAGTCGGCGTCTTGTTGGACGCCGCCTGTACCGCGTCGACCCGCAGGTCATCGGCGACAATCGAACGGGCCAGCGCAAGGTCGAACGAAGCCACCTCTGCGTTGTTCGGTATTGTTGCTTCGTTCGGTCCGGTATCGTTATACAGCGATTTCATGGATTCCTCTACAGAACCAGTTCTGCCATCATGCGCACGGTATCAATGCTATCGGTCATAACTGTTAGGGTTGTAATCGGTACTTCCTGCCAGCTCTGCAAACGGTCAGCGATACGGGCGCGGGGGCCACACAGGGCGACAGCATCCACCAGGGCATCCGGTACCGCCATAGCCGCGCCAACCCGATCTCCGCGCAGATAGTGTTCCTGTATGGTATGGGCTGCCTCTTCAAAACCATAGCGGCATGCCAGATTGAAGTAAAAATTTTTGCTCTTGGCCCCCATCCCACCCACGTACAGAGCGAGGGTCGGCTTTACCTGCCTCCAACAATGCGCCAAGTCATCTCCTAGCACGACAATCACAGAGGGCGCAATGTCGAACCCCTCTAGATTTTTGTGGTGCCCACGCGCGCGCCCGGCCTCAACCGCCTGGGCCATGGTCTTGTTGTAAAATTGCGGGGCGAAGAAAATCGGCAACCAACCATCGGCCAGTTCTGCGGCCAACTGCACATTTTGCTGGCCAATGGCAGCTAGATAGATCGGTAGGTCAGCCCGCCCGTGGAGGATACTTTTTAAGGGTTTGCCCAGCCCCCATGAGCCAAGGCCCGAGTAGGGCAACTGGTAGAATTTGCCGATACATTTTTGTTGAGTGAATCTGTGTAAGTTTGCAGAATTCATTCAACAACGCACGCTTGTAACGCGGGTGTATCTCCCAAAGCGCGCAGGAATATCCCACGCGCGCCATTGATGTCTCTATCCATGCGTTGCCCATCTCTCCCGACCATCACCTTTGCGCCACCTAGATTGTTCTTGACTTCGCCTGTCCAGCTACACGTTTTCGATGTATAGGCTTCATTCACATCAAGCACCAGCTTACCGGTCTCGTGGGCTTTGTGCTTCAAGAACTGCTTGAAACGATAGTGTGCAAAGGTCATCATCATTCTAGCTGTCTTTTTGCGTATTTTACGCGTACCACGCTTTACCATATCCTTGGTTTCAAACGTGGGCAGCAGAATGATGTCGAAATTATCCACCAGATAGCGGGCAGCCTTGTGGTGCAGTTCATCAACCAGATTCTGTATCTTCACGCGCAATCTGGCAGCAGCCTTGCGGAGACGCTGCCGACGCTTGCCCTTGGCCTTTGACAAATCGCTTAACACATTGTCAAGGTGCGTACACAAGCGTTGAATCTGACCGAAATCACCACGACCTAGCCAACCACAACTGGTTTCAGAAAAGAATGTCAGGAACGAACGGATGCCTGGATCGAGTGCGACAACACGCCCTTGGGTCTCGGATACGTGGTGTCTCTCCTTATACGGGCATACTAAAAAGTAGCGACCATTGTCTAGCACTAGCCGGCAGTCTAATAGGTCGCCGGGTAATTCTTCACGCCGCAGCAGAGTGCCTTGTAGTATGCGAACATACACGCCGCGCTCTTTTACTGCTGTCTTGGGGATGAAACACGACTGCTTCGGGTGTTTCCTTGCTCTGAACTTCATGTCGAAGGGTTCGCCAGTCTGGGCAGCCTTACACGTCTCTGTCTCCACAGCTTTGCAGGCGTCTTTTACAGCCTGCCCCTTAATCTGATAGGGCACGTCATTAAGCCAATCGTACCACACGAACAGCTCTTTCATGTTCGCCTTGATATACTGCCAGTCGTTTGCATTGCCCTTGTTGAGGTACTCAACACACTGGTTGTATACATAGCGACTGGCCCGAAACCACTCGTTCCGAATCATGTCCCTCTGTTCCGCGTTGGGATAGATGCGGATCCGCTTTGATTTGGTTACTGTGACGACGCGCTCCCTAGAGGCGTGCAGAGAACTTGTTGAGGATGGCGTGAAGATCCTCCGCAAGTCCCCGCGGGGGGCTGTGTGTAACCTAGTTGAGAACCACGAGTTGGCCACCGTTTTGTTCGATGAGTCGCTCGATGAGTTCTGCTCCAAATCGCGCAAGAAGGTCTCTGTAGGCAACCACAAGCGTGAGCTTTTCTCCGCGGTGTAGTCTGTCCAGTAGGGATAACAGCCCTCGTCTTTTGAAGTTGAGTCCACTGCTGACGTCTGTGACGACTTCCGCTTCCGGGTAGCAGCTTTGCATGTATTCGACTTGCCTGTTGAGGTCGTCTCGTTGTTTGGCACACCCAACTCGGCAATAGCAAATTCCGAGAAATTCGTCAATGTCATATCTCCTGTGTCCACCAGGCGTTCGCACATACGATATCCGGCCCTTATCGGCCCATCTTCGCATTGTGGCCGGATAAACACCTGATTTTTTCCCAGCTTCCTTTGATGGATGTCTGTGCCTATTATATACTCTTGTTGGAATTTATGTCAAATTTCACCCTGCTGCAGTTAGCCCTCAAAGGTCAAGGGCTCCTGCCGGGCAAAGATACGGCGCACGATTTCAATATACTCCCGTGTACGGGTGAGAGGCTTGGCATAGCCGACGCCGTGCCAGCCTTCTACCACCTGCGGACCGGAGAGGCCCAGGCCCAGCAACATACGCCCGCCGGAGAGCTGGTCTAGAGTCAGGGCTGTCATGGCCGTCATGGCCGGGGAGCGGGCCGGCATCTGTAGAATTGCCGTGCCCAGATGAATTTGCTCCGTCTGTGCGCCAATCCATGCCAAGGGTGATACCGCATCGGACCCGTAGGCCTCTGCGGTCCACACTGCATAGTAGCCTAGCCGGTCCGCCTCGCGGATCAGATCCATGGGCAGTTTGATGGTTGCCCCGGCATATCCTGTATTGAGTCCCAGTCGCATGAATTTACAAACATCTAAAGAGTTCCGCGGTCAATGGCATTCTGTTCGACCGCCAGTTTGATTTCGGCTGTGGTGCTGGTAAAAGGTGGCAGATCATCTACCATGCGATATGTTGTCCTTAATTTATGGCTTGCGCCAGATTGTAATGCTTTTCCGAAGAGCAACTCGTCCAAATTTCCCCATCTGTTGGCTGCTATTCCCCTTGCGCTGCGGCAGTACATAGACTTTCAACGGCTCAAAGCCCAATTGCTCGGCAAGATTCGTGCTTAATAGGTCAACAGGGATAATCTCTCCTGCATAACGTACATTGTCATTGACAAAGGCCACATGTGCGCCAGAACGACACAGACGAAATAGCTCGGCAAAAACAAATGTCAACTCTGTAAAATAGTTCTCAATCATTGTCAAAATGCCACGATTGTTGACTTCTCCTCGCTCCTGGCGCAGTTGTAAGGCCTGTTTGACCTCATGCAGAGCAGCATTGTGGTCGAGCACACATGTAATTTCGTTGAACCGTTTCCATGCCCCAATCGTCTGATAATGCTTACGTAACTTCCCCAATTTCGACCGATTTTCCACTGTACAGGATAATAAATCTTGCCGTAGATCGAAAATCCGTTCCTTCACGCCCAAATAGGCCAATTCCAACGCATACGTTCGTGTATAGTCATAGCGATTGGCATAAGGGGGCGATGTAATCACCCCTGAGAATTTTTCGCCAGCCAATGTAGATAAGATGTAAAGGCTATTGCCCTCCAATAAGGTCTGCTCGCTGGAAGGAAACTTCTGCTTCTGTAGAATTTGGATATCGCGGAGTACATCTCGCAGCGCGATGCCAAAAGCATCGCGTACATTTGGAAGTACACCTTTATCAATCCCGATGACCTCTTTTTTCCCCTGGGCTGTGCGCTGACGATTTCGCTCTTGTACTTTTGCAGCACGCCCATCCCAACGCAGAAACTGTCCGTCTTTGCGGGTAAAACTGATAGCTTCCAAGATGCTGGTCAGGAGCAAACGGCAGAGGATACGCGCGCCCTCGCTGATGGCGGCTGTCTTGAGCCAATCGGTCAGAGCCATCAAATCATTTTCAGTTTTTTTGGGAAACGCCCCTTCTGTAATCGTCACATGTGGAAATGTAAGATGCGTGGGTGGCAGAGTCATTGTAGCGACTTGTCGTGCGATTTGCCTAAGTTCATCCACAGAGTATTCGGCAAGGCGAGATTTTGCCTGCCAGGCCAAATGGCAATGTGGCAGCAACTCAATCCCTGTAGCATTGATTCCGCTTAACAATGCCACGAGCAAAGTCGTTGCTGAACCAGCAAATGGCTCCAAGATGTGGTCGCCCGGCCTCACCCCGAACTCCTCAAGAAGCCTCGTGACCAGTTGAGGAGAAAATCCTTCCCGATACTTCAACCATCCGTGTAGAATTTCGTCTTTACTTGCCTGAAAACTCACCAACCTGCGGTTGAATTGTGTCGTTTCTTCTAACAGAAAAGCGTAACGTCGCTCAAGAGAGAGACGCTCACGTTCAGCCGCGATATGTTGATGAGAAAACGACTTTCTGGAAAGGTCTATTTTGCCTTTGCTTGGCATATCTGTCAGAAATGGCATCTGCGCCATGATTAGGTATGGCTCTGTAATCGCAAGCCCATGGGTTCCGGCGTAAATAGCCGCCGCTCCATTTCCCGCAGCTCGGGCGCGACCGCCAAGGGGAATTCACATTGGGCCAGCACATCCTGTTCCAGAGACGCGCCGGGCGCAATTTCTGTAACAGTCCAGCCAGTTGGATCCAGGCGCAGAACACAGCGTTCGGTAACGGCAATGACATTCTGGCCGGTCTGGCGGGCACGCTGTCCGCTGAAGGTAACATGCTCCACTTCGTGTACAAACTTACGCACTTTGCCTTCGCGGTCAATACATAGCTGCCCATCCCGTACTGCCAATTGGGCCCCGCCGGTGGTGAATGTGCCACTGATGACGATGTTTTTGGCGTTGGCAGTGATATCCACAAAGCCGCCGACACCGGCCGTCACATGGGGGCGGGCCGCCAGTTTGGAGACGTTAATGTTCCCTTCCCTGTCCACCTGCATAAACGACAGACAGCTACGGTCGAAGCCACCGCCCTGAAAATAGCTGAACTGGTCCGCTGAGGGGATGATCGCCTGCGCGTTGGCCGCGCAGCCGAACTGAAAGCCGAGCAGAGGCATGCCCCCCACGGCTCCTTGCTCGATCACCCACGTGACCGCACCATCCAGCCCCTCTTCAAGCAGAACTCGTGGTACCAGCGCGGAGATGCCAAAGCCGAGATTGACCGCCTCAGCGGCCCGCAGTTCCATGGCCGTCCGTCGCGCGATAACCTTCTGCAAGCTCCACTCGGCCAGTGTAAAACTATCTGTCGGTACCCGCACCTCTCCACTGATGGCCGGATCATAGTCGGTTTGCGTCGTCTGTTTGGGATCTGGCACAACGACAACCACGTCCACCAATACACTCGGTACCCGCACGGACTGGGCTGGCAGGGTCCCGGCGGCCACCCGCCGCTCCACCTGCGCGATGACGGTTCCACCGTTATTGTGGCTGGCCAGGGCCACATCGTACGCGCCTAAGAACGCCCCTTCCCGCTCAAAAGAGAGATTGCCCCACTCATCGGCAGTCGTGGCCCGAACCAGGGCTACATCTGGATGTAGAGAGCGTAGATAGAGCCACTCCTGCCCGTCGAATTCCACCACCTGTACGATTTCCTCGGTGGTGCGGCTGTTCATCCGGCCCCCTTGCCGCCGAGGATCCAGAAAGGTGTCCATCCCCACTTGTGTTAAGACACCGGGCCGCCGGGCCGCGGCCTCCCGCAATTGGTGGAAGATCAGCCCGCTCGGGATGTTGTAGGCTTCGACTTCATTCTCGTGAATCATCCGCCAGATTTTGGGCGATTCCATGGATGATGGCCCGGAGGGATAGGAGCCGGCGATCACCCGGGTCAACAGACCAGGCTGGGCGATATGATCGATGCCATAGATACCGTACATATCCCCGGCCGCGATGGGATGAACCGTCGTCAGGTTCTGCGGATGGCCGCTCGCTACAAAACGCTCGCCCACAGCCCACAATAGCGCGTCCGGGCAGAGCAGCCCGCTGGATGCGTTGACGACAACCATTGCGTTATCAGGGATCAGCGCAGCGGCTTCAGAAAGGGTTACAAAACAAGTGTGTGGCATTGTGCAATACCTGTCATTTTGCTTGGCGACAGCTCAAGCCTCGCGCAAGCGTTGATAGGCCTGGTCGCCGACAGCAAGGGTGACAGCAGATCCGATTTCATCCGCCTGCAGCAGTGCTGCGTATACATTCTCCGGCGTCACCTCCAATGGCTCATTGTCCATTAGCGGCATGGCTGCGGCCGCAGCCATGGCCGCCTGCAAGGCCGGGCCGTCGGTGCTGATGTCTAAGGAACACTGGGCTAGATGAGTGGGCAGCCCGATTGTTGCACAAAAACGAGCCACCTGCTCGCATTCCTCTGGGTTTTGTTCCAAGGCCAGATGGGTAAGCAGCCCCATCGCCACCATCTCCCCATGGAGGTACTGCTCCCGCACTACAGGTAGCTGGGTAAGGCCGCTGGCGACCGCATGGGCTGCGGCCACGCCGCCGCTTTCAAAGCCGATGCCACTCAGGAGCGTATTGGCTTCGATCACCCGTTCCACGGCCTCATCTACCTGGCCGCGATAGGTGGCTTCAACCGCAGCTACACCCTCATCAAAGACCGTCTGGGCACACAGTTCAGCGATGGAGTGGGCGGCAAGCGTCGGGCGACCGCCGAGAACCGAGCGTCCGGCCGGATTGCGAAAACAGGTACGTGCCTCGTAGCGAGTCGCCAACGCATCCCCCATCCCTGCCACGAGATAACGCACCGGCGCGGCAACGACCACCTGAGAATCAACCAACACCAATGCCGGGCTATCCGGGAAGGATTCAGCACCTTGGAGGATCCCCTGCGGCGAGTAGATCACCGACAAGGCAGAGCAGGGCGCGTCCGTGGAAGCGATAGTAGGGCAGATGACCACAGGTAGGGCCAGCCGGTAGGCGACGCATTTACCGGCATCAAGACATTTGCCGCCCCCGACCGCGATGAGGCTGTCAAAGGGGTATGTATCGTGCTGTACGTGGCGCGTTGCTTTCCCTTTGTGTGCCTGCAAACTGGCAACGGCCCGCTCGATCTCCTCATAGGAACACTCGCCCTGAAAAACCTCAACAGTCGGCTCCATGCCCGCTTCCCGTAGGCCATGCAAAAGTTGCTCACCATGGCGGCGCAGACCACCGGCACTGATGAAAATCGCGGGCCGTGTACTGGGGACAAGCGACAGAAATCGGCTCAGATGATCGAGCAGACCGGGCCCTTGCACGTAGCGGCCCGGGGCGATAAGGCCGACAGGGGGCATGGCTCTGTCGGTGTCCGCGAGGGAAAAGAGTGGCTTGGGGGAAAAAGAGGCAAATTGGCGTGATACTTGCGGCGCGACATTGGTTGTTGTCATGACATGCATCCTCATTTCGATCTTCAGCAATGGGAATCAATCGTATGCTTCTTGGCTCACAAACGATTTCCCAGTATGATACTTGACAATACACAAATCAAGAATCAAGACCATGAATAAAAACAAAAGAAAAAGCGGTACAGAAACCAGCTCGTTTGGGACACCCGGACGCATCAACCACGATTCGTCAAAATTCTATAATAGCAGGCTATATGAGGGACTCTCATATGGCCAGGAGGTAGAGTACAGAGAAAACCCGATTGACACAGACAACCTGAATCGGATCTTTTGCAAAAGCAGTGTGTCCATGGATGAACTCCCGGACAGCAGCGTTCATTTGATGGTTACATCGCCGCCCTATAACGTTGGCAAACAGTATGATGATGATCTGTCCCTAGGCGAGTATCGGGCCCTACTGATGTCTGTTTTCCAGGAGACATACAGGGTGTTAGTGCCAGGCGGTAGGGTGTGTATCAATGTCGCGAACTTGGGCCGCAAACCGTATCTCCCTCTCCACAGCTTCATCATTGAGGATATGCAGCAGATTGGCTTCTTGATGAGAGGGGAGATTCTTTGGAACAAAGGGAGCAGTGCAAGTGCCTCTACGGCCTGGGGTACGTGGTTAAAAGCGACCAACCCTGTATTGAGAGACATTCATGAATATATCCTCGTCTTCTGCAAGGATACCTTTACGCGTAAAAACCCATCCAAAAGAGAAAGCACAATTTCAAAGGAAGAGTTCCTAGAATTTACAAAGAGCATTTGGTCTTTTCCTGCAGAACGGGCTAGGAAAATTGGGCATCCTGCCCCCTTTCCCGTTGAGCTGCCCTATCGCATCATACAGCTTTATACGTTTGCAGGAGATGTTGTGCTTGATCCCTTTGTTGGAGCAGGGACGAGCTGCATTGCGGCCGTCAAGACGGACAGAAGATACGTTGGCTATGATGTTGATGAAGCGTATTGTAGCCTTGCTGAACAAAGAATCGAACAGTTCCGCAACGAACAACGACAATTGCCTTTGCGTATGACCGGCCTATAGTTTCAAGCCGCCCTGTGTCAGGCCATCGACAAAGCGTCGCTGTAATGCCAAAAAGATCACCAAGACCGGCACGATCATCATCACAGCCCCCGCGCTGGTCAAGGCCCAATTGCGTCCAAAACGTTGTTGAAAGTTATAGTAACTGGTTGTGACCGGTAGCAATGCATCGTCATGTAAGAAGATCAGCGCGACTTGGAACTCGCCCCAGATCGCTAGGGCCACGACTAAACCGACCGTCAGAAAACCGGGCCACATAATCGGCAGGACCACTCGGCTCATTACCTGCCACTCGTTGGCACCATCAACCCGGGCCGCATCCTCAAAATCCCTGGGCAGGCTGATGAGATAGGAGCGCAGGAGAAAGATGGCAAAGGGAGAATTGAGCGCAATGTAAATGATCATCAAACCGGGGCGGCTGTTGAGCAGGCCGAGGTTGCGCCAAAGAATGAACAGAGGGATCACATATAGCCAAAAAGGAAGGGTAGACAGGGTCAACATATAGACCATATAACCGCTGCCGCCGGGCGGGTCCAGGCGTGCCAAGCTGTAGGCAGCCATCCCCCCAAGAATCAACACACCGGCCACGGTACCGACAACAAAGATCAGGCTGTTGGTCATGGTGGTCGCGAACCCACCCTGTATCCAGGCCTCAGCAAAGTTCTCAATATAAATCTGGGAGGGCAAGCCGAGAGGATTTTTGCCCAATTCCAGATTGTTCTTGATTGAATTAAACACTAGGACCACCATTGGGCCTAAGGAAAATACGGTCAATAAGAGAAGAATGATATAGTTTGGGATCAGGTTGACTTTGCCTTTGCGCCGCAACATATTCTTACACCTCCCAGCCACGTTTGCGTAGGATCGCAAAGGTTGTTGCGATGATCCCCGCGATGATGCTGATTGTAATGCCGATGGCAGCCCCGTAACCGGCTTCAAAGCGCTGGAATGCCTGTTTGTACAGGTATGTCGCCAACAGTTCCGACGAGCCGGCCGGCCCTCCTTGGGTCAGAATCCAGACATAATCAAAGCCGAGGAAGGACCAGATCGCGGTCATCATGAGCATAAACATAAGGGTAGGACGGATGCCGGGCAGCGTAACATGGCGGAATTCCTGCCAGCGATTGGCCCCGTCGATCTTGGCCGCATCATACAGGTCCATGGGAATGTTCTGCATGGCAGTGAGGAACAGAATCATCAGGAACCCCCACCAATGCCAGTTGTCAGCGAACATGATTGCGCCTAAGGCCGTGTCTTTATCGCCCAAATAGGCATGGTCCAGGCCAGGAATTCCAATATTTGCCAGCACGGCACCGATTCCCAATTGGGGGTTGTAGAGCATCTTCCAAATGAAGGCAGCGACAACACTGGGCAACACGTATGGCACAAAAAACGCTGTACGCATTGCCATAGCCCCACGACGTACCTGGGCCAAAAGCGTAGCAACCGCCAATGCCACGATGAACGGAACTGTCACAAAGAAAGCCAGCCAATAGATATTATGTTGAAAGGCTATGCGAAAATTACGATCCTCGAAAAACAACTCCTGAAAATTCTGTAACCCGACAAATTCCGCATCACCAATGCCGGACCATTCGGTAAGGGAGTAGTAGGCCCCAGACAGGGATGGCCCGACCACAACCATGAGATGAAGCAAGGTAATGGGCGCGATGAACAACCACGGCATGAGCTGCTTGCGAAACCGATTGCCGCGCAATAACGATTTCGAATGCGAGGGCAAAATTCTGTTCTGCCCCACGGACTCAGTACTCATTTGCACGGCAATTTCCTTTCACTGCCAGATACGATGAGTGGTTCGTGGCGAGAATTGCACTCTACACGAACCACTACAGTTCTCTACACTGGTGTTACTCGTCTACGGTCTAGCGGTCCGGCATGGCCAGGGTTTCGCCGGCCTGCAACTCTTCTTGGAACGTTTTGTCCAAGCCTTCTAAGTACTCCTCAGCCGTGAGGTCACCCACCCATAGCTTTTCAATCTCCTCATAGATGTACGAACCGCTCTTAGGCGGCCAGAAGGTCCAGGTTGTGTAACCGTAGCGGCCTTCATCGGAAGCCTGCGCGAATCGACTGAAGATCTCCGCCATACGTGCGTCGATATCGCCCAGCTCGTCAACACTGATGCGGATCGGACCCAAGGCCAAACGACATTGGGAGAAGAAGTTGGCCTGTACTTCAGGGGAGAAGTAATGGGTCAGGAACTCGGCCGCAGCTGCGGGATGCTCCGCGTTTCGATTGATCGACATGGTGCCGCCAAGGCCGATGCTATAGAGCTCAGTGCCTGTGCTGGAAGGCATGGGCACCCAATCCCACTCGTTGCCATGATCGGTCCCTTCGCCGAAGTACTCATCCTCACGGCCATAGAACCAAGTCCCTTCCATGTTCATGGCCGCCTCACCTTCAGCGAAAGTGGTGCTGAACTGGGTAAAATCAGCCGCTAGGAAGTTCTCAACACTTCCCATCCAGTAACCCTTCTGCATCATATCATTGAGAATGTTGAGACTGGTTACGAAATCCGGGTCGGTCCAGGGGATTTCACCTTGCAGAGCCTGATAGACTTTTTCCGGGCCGGCTACTTTATTGACAAATTCGGTGAAATACCATTCATTACAGGCCTGGCACTCGCCTGCTTGGCCAGCAAAGGGTATTATACCGGCCGCGTTGATCGTATCCGCTAGGGCGACCAGTTCTTCCATATCCGAGGGCGGTTCCCAGCCATTCTCTTCAAAGAGGGTTTTGTTATAATAGAGAATGATAGTTTCCAGCTCTTGGGGCAAGCTATATAAATTGCCATCAATGCGGCCTAAGTCCAATGCCCATGGGACGAACAGTTCATTCCAGCCGAACTGATCGACAAAATCATCTAGCGGCATCAACTGGTCGGCCAGAGCGAACTCAGCGACAAAGGATGGGCCGTGGGTCTGCACTAGGTCTGGGCCAGTTCCAGCGGCCAAGGCCGGACGTACTGCGTTGATCATATCTGCCTTTTTGTTGGCGATCACTTCAATGGTATCGCTCTGCTCATTGAAGCTGTTGACAGCCACCTCGATCACGCAGTCGGCGGTATCATTGGTACCCACCCACATGTTGACGATCTTCTTCTCCTCCATCACAGCATCATCGTCAGCGGTCATGGCCGCATCGGATGAAGGGGCGGCGGGGGCAGCACACGCGGATAGAATCAGACAGAGAACCAGAATGCTCCACAAAAGCACACGGCGCGACATAACATTCCTCCTGTTCAATTGGATCGACATAGGTTGTCAGAGATGTATAAATTGCGCGCTACTGTGGCGCGCGACAGTGGAAACTGCACATTGCCTCGGCATTCATCCGAAGTACCGAGCAAAATAAAGTATAAAGGAAAGGGGAAAATACGTCAAACTAATTGCCTAGGGACGCATGACGCATCATACAGCACGTACCATGGCCGTGACCGACCACGCTATTCATCAACGATACGCCAATCTCCGGAAATTGTATTGTCGTCCTCATCCCAGATATCCCAAACATCACGGTCTGGTTCCCCCACAGAGATGCGTCCAAGCCGAATTAGCGCACGTTGCACGGCCGCGTCTGGGGCCAGCTGTACAAATAGCCGGCTTGCCAAAACCATAACCGCAATATCATCAAAGGGCATACCCGTCAGAAGATCGATAGGAGAAAGCCAATAGAACAGCGCGAACAGTGGCAAACTGAGTTTGAGCAGGGATGATACCTTAGGATCTCTCATCAGTTGCCAAGTTACGGCAAGATCCCGTACAATATCTGTAATACGCCAGCCCCCGGGCGCAATTGATGGATTCTGGGCCATTTCAATAGACCTCCAGTCATTGGTAGCTCACATCGCAGTGGCAGTACCTGTGGCCACTAGGATTGTACCGTACTCAATATTGTCTCACACTGTTGCCCTATCGGGCAAGGCCGCAAGGCGAGCGAGTGACCGCTTTTCTCTCCTCGCAGGATGTATCCATGCCGAATACCAGCCAGATGCTCGCCGAATATCCAGAAATTCTTCTGCAAGTGATTGCAGAACTGCGGGGTGCCTTTCTGGATATGTCACAGAACAAACGGGAGGAGATCGAGCTCCTGAGTGGGCAGATTAGCGACCCTACATCTGTGTTGATCGCCCTTCAGGAACTCAGCGATTTCCACCCTCAAGCCAAGCCGGCCCTGGACCTCCTGCTAGCGGAGGGCGGGGAGCTGCGGGAAGCTCTGTTCAGCCGAGAATTCGGCAGCATCCGTCAGATGGGGCCAGCCAAACTGGAACGGGAACAACCTTGGCACGCGCCGGAAAGCGTGGCCGAGCTGCTGTACTACTATGGCTTGATCGGGCGTGGGTTCAAAGGTGTAGGCCCAAATGCCCATACCATTGTATATATCCCCAGTGACGTTCTCCCCTGGCTGCCGAAGCCGACCACAACCACAGAGGCGGAAGGGTTGCCTGTGCTCCCAGTGCCGCCCCCGCCGGCTGCCCGTATGCTCCCATCGGAAGATGCCTTCCTAGAAGACGCCGGCACATTGTTGGGATTTCTGCACACCCAAGGGTTGCGCCTGCAGGCCAATGGTACCCCGCATCCAGAGGACATCAGCCAGCTCAAAAATCGTCTACAAACAGCCAATGGATTTGTGTCCCCCTCGGTTCCCCCGCCTGCTGCTACCATGGCCAATACCCGCCTAGCATTGCTCCTACATCTGGCGAACCGGTTGGGATGGTTGCGGCGGGCCAACGACGAGCAAGTACGCTTGACCGGCAACCGGGTCTATGCTTTTTTGGAACAGACCCGCCCAGAGCAACGCTTTACTCTCTGGGATGCTTGGCACACCTCCCCCGATTGGAACGATCTGTGCCGCATTTCCAGCCTCGATTGTTCCGGTGGTGATTGGCGCAACGACCCACGTCAGACCAGAGATGCGGTTCTGCAACTCCTAGGCCGGCTACAGCCTGGCTCGTGGTATAGCCAAGCGGATGTCATCAACGCCATCAAAGACACGCTCCCCGATTTTCAGCGACCCAGCGGCGACTACGATAGTTGGTACATACGTGACGCCAATACGCAGGAATTCTTGCGAGGTTTCGCGCATTGGGAACGGGTAGAGGGCGCGTTGTTGCGCTTTCTCCTCAATGGGCCTTTATATTGGCTCTTGGTGATGGATCTGGCTGAGCCTTCGGCCGGGGACGACCTGCTGCTTTCACTCAGCAGTTGGGGCGCGCGCTGGCTAGGGCACGATAGCTCTCTGCCGGATGAAACACCTCGTCGCTCCTTTACTGTTGAAGATGATTTTACAGTGCGGCTGCCTCTCGGCACGCCGTTGATGGATCGTTTTCGCGTGGAGCGCTTTAGCGGCTGGCAAGCCAGCTATCCTCAATTCATCTACCAGATCAACCGTCGCAGCCTGCAAAGGGCCGCGGACGAAGGCGTGCAAGCGGAGCGCATTCTCGCATTTCTCAAAAGCCGGACCCGTCAGTTGCCGGATCGCGTCACGGCCGGGCTACAACGTTTCGGCGAAGTGAGCGCCGCAACAGATACCTGATTTTCCTTACATGATCTGTCATCTTTCGCAATGATAATTTCGCATTGACATGCATCGGCCAAAGATGATAAGATTTAGAGTAGTTCTTCACCAAACATACGTATCCAGAAACCCATTTGAAAGGAGAAGCTCATGACAGGAAGGTACAGTTCTATATCTTGGATCGCCCTCTTGGTGGTGTTGGCCTTTGTGTTGGCAGCATGTCCGACCGCCCAGCCGGCCATGCCAGCCTCCGATGGCGATGAGGCAGCCTCTGCCGAGTCTAGTGCCGCAGAAGCCATGCCGGCCGCAGAGACAGCAGCCGATGAAGAGAAAGTGCTGACGATCCTCTACTGGCAGGCCGCCTCTTTGCCCGGCCCCTATCTGTCCGGCGGTACGAAAGATCAAGATGCCGGCGCGATCACCCTCGAACCTCTGGCCAATTACGACCCCGATGGTGTCATGGTGCCAAAGCTCGCTGTCGAAATCCCAACGATTGAGAATGGCGGCGTTGCCGAAGACCTGATGTCGATCACATGGACTCTCAGGGAGGGCCTGCTGTGGTCGGATGGCAGCGACGTGACGGCTGAGGATGTGGTATTCACCTGGCAATATTGCACCCATGAGGAGACAGGCTGCACATCAAGCGAGGCATTTTTGGGCATCACCTCCGTGGAAGCCCTTGACGACCTGACGATCCAAATCACCTTTGATGCACCGACACCTTATCCGTACAACGCGTTCGTCGGCGCGGGTACGCCGATCATCAGCAGCGCACAATTTGCTGACTGTGTCGGAGCAACTGCCCAGACCTGTAATGAGCAGAACACAGGCCCGCTGGGCACCGGCCCCTACCGTATCACCGATTTTAAGGTGAACGATGTGGTCGTCTATGAACGCAACCCCTTCTATCACGGGGATACACCTTACTTTGACCAAGTGATCTTCAAAGGCGGCGGCGATGCTGCGTCCGCGGCCCGTGCAGTGCTGGAGACCGGAGAAGCCGATTACGCTTGGAATCTACAGGTGGAGCCGGATATCCTACGCGAGATGGAAGAGGCCGGACTCGGCAAAGTGATCTCTGCGTTCGGTGGCAATGTTGAGCGCATCTTAGTCAATCAGACAAATCCGGACTCTACCCTAGGCGACAACCGCTCTGAGTATATGGATGGTTCCAATTCCCATCCATTCCTGACATTTACACCGATTCCCCAGGCCATGTCTATGGCTATCAATCGCGGCCTCATCGCAGAGCAGCTCTACGGCTTTGCCGGCAAGCCCATCTGTAATGTGATCCCCGCCCCTTCCCATTATGCTTCAACAGCCAATGATAGCTGTCTGACCCAGGACATCGACGCTGCCAACGCCCTGCTGGACGAGAACGGCGTCCTTGATACAGATGGTGACGGCATCCGGGAATACAATGGCATGCCGCTGCAGGTCTCTTACCAGACCTCCACCAACTCTGTTCGGCAGAAGACCCAAGCCCTCATTCGCCAATGGTGGAGCCAGATAGGCATTGAGACTGAATTGATCAACCATGATGCCGGCGTCTTCTTCGGCGGCGACCCCAATAGCCCGGACACGTATCAGAAGTTCTACACAGATATACAGATGTACACGACCGGACCCAGCATTGACCCACAGCAGCATCTGTCGAATTGGGTCTGCAGCCAGATCCCCATGCGGGAGAACATCTGGGCCGGCGGGAACATATTCCGCGGCTGTAGCGAAGAGTACGATGAGCTATTTGCCCAACTGACTCAAACGCCGGTCGGGCCGGATCGAGAGGCATTGGTGAAACAGCTCAATGATATCAACGTACAGAATTTCTACCAGATTCCTCTGGTGAACCGGGGTCGGGTTTCCGCGCAGGCGAATACCCTGAACGGGATCCAGCTCAGTGGTGGTTGGGATAGTGAGCTGTGGAATATTGCCGAGTGGCACCGTTAAATAGAACTGCAGTGATTCGTGGTGAGAAGAAACTCACCACGAATCACTCGCCCTAGTGTTAGGCAGTACACAATTCATGAGAGTTCTCGTACCGTGGGTCAATATCTTGTTCGCCGGGTTCTGACGACCATTCCAACCCTCCTCGCCATCAGTTTCGTAATCTTTATCGTACTTGACCTCGCGCCCGGTGATCCGACGAGTGCTCTGCCGGAGACCATTCGCCCGGAGATCCGCCAGCAGATCCGCAAAGCCATGGGCCTAGATGCACCCCTGCACGTCAAATACGCGCTGTGGTTGCGTCAGTTTTTCATTAACGAGCCACTTGCTCTGCTGGAGCAGGCGTTCGGTCTGCAGATCGGCGATTCGGAAAACCGGCTACGGGTGACATCCTGGGGAAGTCGCGGCACCCCGGTCATGGATATAATTTTGGAGCGTGTGCCACAGACGCTGTGGGTGGTGGGGATGGCGTATGTGGTCGCGATTGTGATCGCGATCCCCGTGGGCGTCCTCTCTGCAGTCCGTCAGTACTCCATCTTTGATCAGGTGGGGACTTTCCTGTCCCTCATCGGCTATTCGATCCCGACATTTTTCACCGGTCTTTTAATGATTTTATTGTTTAGCGTGAACCTGAAGTGGTTTCCGATGATCTACGATACCAATCTCAAAATTGTAGATTGGGACAGCTTTGTCCAGCAGATCAAACAGAGCATTATGCCTGTGGCTGTCCTTGGGTTCTTTCAAGCAGCCGCCTTGGCCCGCTTTACACGCTCATCAATGCTAGACAACATCCCAATGGACTATGTACGCACGGCCACGGCCAAAGGGTTCCGAGAACAATACGTGGTCATCCGACATATCTTACGCAACAGCCTGATTCCCGTTGTCACACTGATCGCGCTGGGCATTCCTACCATTTTCAGCGGGGCAATCATCACCGAACAGATCTTTCGGGTGAACGGTCTGGGTGCTCTTCTTATCGGGGCAATTCAGATCAATGACATTCCATTGGTGCAGACGGTCACATTTATCTTTGCCTTTTTGATCGTTGTCTTCAATCTGGTCGCCGATGCCATCTATGGCGTACTCGACCCGCGTATTCGCTACAATTAGCATATGGCCATCCATACGGAAACAGCGCACCTAGACGTTGAACTGCCCCAACGCCAGCATCGCACTCTGTGGGGCGATGTGTGGCAGCGTTTCCGCCGCCATACACTGGCGATCCTCGGTGTCGTGGTGCTGTTTTTACTGACTCTCGGCATTCTCGTTGGCCCGCTCGTCTATACAGTGGACCCAGAGTACAGCTTTATCGTTGATGACATCGACTCGATCAACCAACCCCCCTCTTTAGAATATCGACTCGGCACAGATGATCTGGGACGGGATACCTTGGCCCGCAATCTCTTCGGCGGACGCATATCAATTGCAGTCGGCGTCGTTGCCATGCTTGTGGCCATCACATTCGGCACTCTCATCGGTATCTTATCCGGTTACTTTCGCCGGCTGGATAATCCCCTCATGCGGTTCACGGATCTGATGCTGGCTTTGCCCAGCCTTCCGCTACTTCTCGTGATCATTATGCTGTTCCGAGACGCTCTGAAGACCTTACTCGGCCCCGAACTCGGTATCTTTCTTCTGGTTGTAGTGGTTATCGGCATTTTGGGATGGATGCCAACGGCCCGGGTCGTGCGAGGATCTGTACTATCCGTCAAAGAAAAAGAGTTCGTCGAAGCTGCGGTCAGCGTGGGGACTTGGGAGCATTTGATTCTGTTGCGACACATTTTGCCCAATGTTCTCAGCCCCATTATTGTCTCGGCAACCCTAGGGGTGGCATCAGCGATTCTGACAGAATCCGCCTTATCCTTCCTTGGGCTGGGCTTTCCTTCCAATGTCCCTACCTGGGGCCGGTTGCTTTTTGAAAACAAAGATTTTATCACGCAAAATCCTTGGTTGGTCATTTGGCCCGGCCTGTTCATCTCCCTGACGATTCTCAGCATCAACTTCATCGGTGACGGCCTACGGGATGCCCTCGACCCCCGCCAACGTAGGTAGAACTCTTCCTACCAAGAGTATGACAAAAATGGGTGAGAAAAAGTACCGTAAGACTCTGGAGCAGGATAGGGCATCGGCATTGGGCAGTAGCATCCATATTTCTTGTGCTGATTATCAAGACTTCATGAGTGAGCTACCACCCGGTAGCATTGATCTCATCTTAACCGACCCGCCCTACAACATCAGCAGGGAGACAGGTTTTGCAAATGTAGGGACGAAGGGCATCGAACGCTTTGCCGTATCTATGAACTTCGGTGAATGGGACCACAGCCCTATTGACCTTTCCGCGCTGGCCAAGCTCTCATACCGTGCCTTGCGGAAGGGTGGAACGCTGGTCGTGTTCTATGACCTATGGGAGTTGACCACCCTAAGGAACTCGCTGCAGGAGGCGAGGTTCAAGATGCTACGACTCATTGAATGGCGCAAGACCAACCCTGTGCCTCTCAATGCAAGCCGTACATATCTGTCTAACAGCCGAGAAGTTGCAGTCTGTGCTGTCAAGGTTGGGAAACCAACCTTTAACAATTACTATCACTCAGGAGACTACGATACGGCCCTAGAAGATTATTCGTTACCGATACCGCGTCATAATGGTAGGCGGATTCACCCTACGCAGAAACCGGATGAATTGTTCCGGCAAATCATCAAGACGCATGCGAATCCCGGTGATATAGTCGTTGACCCGTTCTTGGGTGGGGGTACGACAGCCGTAGCTGCCTATGAGGAAGGGATGCGATTTAGCGGCTGTGACATTAGTCCTGCATATGTTGAGGCTTCAAGGAGACGGTTCAATGGCGAATGACTGGAAACCGCGGCCAGGTTCCCAGGCCGAGTTGTTCCTGCGGTTGGCCGCACCAGATAGTAATGGATACTCACGCGCAGTACACTATCAATCCCGCTTACTTCAGACGACTCGTCACCCGTCCTAGCACTAGATTGCCCGCAACTGGCCCAAACACGCGACTATCCGAGGCTCCGGGGGCCGCATGATTATCGCTGGACAGCACCAAGAGCAGCGTCTCGCCTCGCTTTTCAAGCAAGCGGCCATCTCCCCAATTTGAGGGCCGCTCCAGCACTGTTGCCACCCGCTTGACGATCCACAGGTCCGCGCGGCGGGGATGCCGCGCCACAATGATATCGTCCTCCTGCGGTGGGGTCGTGCGATAGGCATGGGGATCCAACAACACAACAGACCTAGCAGACAGTGTCGGCTCCATGGACGCTCCGCTCACCAAGAAGAGTCGTCGTCTGCGTATGAGCCATAGGGCCATCTCTCGCCAGCCACTTCGAGGTAGCTCCGCTGCCATATCTCACAGGCGCTCGCAATGTATGATCAAAAAAACGACCGAACCCTCTCATGAGTCCGGTCGCCCCATTCCGAACAGCAGTGGCCTGTGCAACTCCAACGGCAATTACTGGCCACTGCTGTTCAGCATAACCTTGCTCAGCTTAGGAAGCTGTGTAGTAGGTCACATCCCGTCCTTTTGTGGCCCAGAAGATATTGTGGATATCCTCAATGGCCGCCATCAGATCATTGGCTGCATCCTCATTCACTTCCTGCTTGACAGTCGAGCACAACTTGGCAGCCTTCCAGAATTTGTCATGCAGATCCGGGTACTGTGCCACATGCTCCGGCTTGAAGTAGTCGGTCCACAGAACCAGCAACTCCGTCTTGGCAAGGTGGGCCTGTTCTTCTTTAATGCTGACGAAGCGGGAAAAAGTATTGCTATCTGCCGGGCCCAGATCTTTAATCTTCTTCGTCATTGAAAGAGCTGCTTCCGCCGCGATGCGAGCAGAGGCCGGGTCATAAACGCCACAGGGGCCGTCACAATGAGCACTGACTGTTTCCACTGCGGTCTTGGAAATTAACTTGGCAATCGCTTCTTGAAACATATCGAATCCTTTCTGTGTTTGACAGGTACATTGCGCGTCTTTTGGGCGCGCGACCGTCGAAATTGATGTCCGCAATTCATTCTGACACAAAACCCGCAGACAGTCACGTCTACCACTGTCTCCATCGTTCGCCTATGGCGCGGGGCACAAATTGTATACTGGTATAGGCACTGCCTGCATTTTCAGAAGTATACCGCAGATAGGTGCAGACGTCAACATCAGTGGTTCGTCACTACAGTGGGCGTATGGGTGAAAATGTAATGCCACTCGTCTTCAAGCAGAACACAGTCCACCAGTGTATAGCCGGCGGCCAGGCAGCTTTCGATAGTGTGGCGCATGAACAGCCGCCAGTCTAACAGCAGCATATTGCTGGCATGGCGCAGGGCATCAACGCTGTGTGGTAGGGGAATCGCATACGGCCTGCCATCCGGGGGTGGTGCCGGCTCGGTCGGTGTCCGTAGGTCACTGCTGGCACGTACTGGCCGCGTGCGGGCCCGTTGCAACTCAGCCAGAGGCCATTCTATGGGCTGATGATCGGCGGAGAGGGTTTGCTGCACCCGCGGGCAGTTCAGATACCAGTCCACCTGCAGCCGGTCCGTCGGCATATGGGCGTTGAGGCTATCGTTCATCTCACCGTACACATTGTGCAGATAGGTGGTGCTAATACCGCCTAGCCGATGAATATTCAGCCGTCCGTTCACCCGTTGCAGGGGATCATAGGTCCAGGTGACCCAGTCGGTCCATCCCTGGTGCAGTAACTCTTGCCGCTGGGACAGCTTCAACTGTAGCCCGATGCCGTGGCCCTGCCACGCGGGAAGAACACCGGCTATATGGCTACAAAACTTAAGTCGTTGTTGGCCGGCCTTGTCCCGGCCCAATGCAGGCCAACCAAAAGAAAAGCCGACCATGCCACCGGTCTCAGGCGGGCTATTGTTGACAAATGCGCCCTGCATCAGCCCACCGTTCTTGGCCTGGGTGATCAACACATGAATCGGCACAAGATCATGCGCTCCATGCCCCCAGATACAGCGTTGTACTTCCCGCAATCTGTAGCAATCTTCAACGGATGTTAGGGTACGGATTTGAACAGGAATGGGAGTCATGGCGATTCCACGTAAATCGCGCGCCACTGGAGGGTGCAATGTATGACAAACATCATGATTTCCTATCAAAACGTGCGACAAGCGTCACCCCCGGCTGGTGGGGCTGGAGATCGATGGGTTGCACCGCTGTCAGACGATAGCCGGCTTCGTCTATTGCCGTCAGAGCCCGGGCCAATTGTACCGGATCATCAATGATCAGGCCACAACGGCGGATACGCATACGGGTAAGCAATGAAAATAACTCCGCATTGATGATCCCATCCGCTGGCGTGAGTAGCACCGCGTCAAAGCGGTATTCGGCCCGGCGCAACTTACGTATAGTGGGCAGAATCTCCCCTTGCCGCACGTCCACATTGTCCAGCCCAGCCACATTAGCCTGCAATGCGGCCATGGCAAGTTCCGTGGTCGCGCCCCAAAGTGGCGCGCCAATCGGAGCGAGAACGGCCACGACTGTAGCGACTTGTTCCGCCAGCAGGACAGTACGAGCACCGATGTCGGCCTCCAGTTCCAGAAGATGCTCGAACGTCTGCAGCTCAAGCAGTTCTACGACTACAGCTACCAGAACTTCCTCCGTCAGCAGATGCCCTGTGCGGGGCGCGTCCCCTTGGGCGCGCCCATTTGCACCTGGGGCCCCAATCGGGGGATAGGCGGTCAATCGATGGTCATCCACTTGCACAGTGTGGTTCCAGTCTCCTATCAGCAGTTCCAAGCAAGGCTCATCGTGGATGAGAAAGACATTCAGCGGCAGTTCTAGGTCTAAGCCGGGCGGTTCGTCTCGGCGGCTATACAGAACGAGCACAGCGGTCGCGCCATTGATATCCGTTGCATCATCGAGCAGGAAGTCAGATGTACCGCCCACGGCTAGGGTCACGCTCTCCACTGCCTCAAGGAAATCGTCTTTCTCATTGCTTTGCACTTCTCCTAGGCTGAACTCTGCAAACAATTCTGCTAGTTGCGGATGATGGAGAGGACAGGCAGCGATTGCCACAGAATCGCCACTACGTCCTGGCAGGGTCAGCCGGCCGGATTGTCCCAGCCCGAAACGCATTTGTGTACGGAAGCCGAAATCCAGGACCGTGTTTTCAGTGTCTCGCGCGCCCAGGGCCAGCACCTCTGCCACTAACATTTCTGCGATCTGCTGACTCTGGGCCGGCGTCTTGCCTAAACGTCCACTTCGGGTCAGCGCATTGATGACGATCTCCCGTTTTAGGGTCAACTGACGTTCGTAGTCGATCTGTTGCCAGAGACAGCCGGCGCATCGGGGCGTGCCGGTCGGGTTGAGGACATGCCCATCGGGCAAAGAGACCGGCTGGGGCGGCCCAAAGTAGGGGCAGGGGGCCATCACCCGGTCCGGGCTGCCCTTCAGTACCTGGCGCAGGATGCCCCGCCGCCAGCGTTTTTTCTCCTCAATGATTTCGACTTCGACAGTTTCCCCGGGAATGGCATCCGCGACAAAGACCACCCGGCCCTCCTCGTCCCAACCAATGGCTTCCCCGGTGGCGGCAATCTGTGTTAATTCGACAGTTAGATACGTGTGCGTGTTCATGCCTGCATTGTAACCTGTGACAAACAGGCCAGCCAATCCGAACACCAGTAGCGAATCCCTGAACCGCTGCCAGTTGCGGAATTGTACGCCAATGCCAAAAAGAGTGACCTGTGTTATACTGTAGGCATAGGAGGAAATTGACAATGAAGCAGGTTCTACCACTGGTGTTGCTACTGATCGGGTTGCTGTTCCAAGCAGCTACTGTCTCTTCGCAGGAGAACGGCTATACATACACTGTGCAGCCGGATGATAACTGGGGCTTAGTCGCCCAAGAGGTCGGGCTGACAATCGAACAGCTACAAGAAGCAAATCCCCAAGCTGTCCGCCCCACTACCTGGCTCATTGTGGGCGAGGAGCTATTCATCCCCGTTGGGCTGCAGGCACAGTTTTATACTGTCCAGGCGGGGGATGGCTGGACGACGATTGCTGCTGAGTTCGACCTGTCGGTGCGGCTGTTGCAGGCGACCAATGCCGAGGCAGTGCGCCCGAACGGGATCCTGCTCGTCGGCGAACGCCTGTTGATCCCGCCCCCGCCCGCTACCCTGTCCACGATTGCGACAGCTACGCAGACACCGACAGCTACCCTGCCGGCCATCGCGACACCGACAAGTACGCCAACGATTGCGAGTCTGGCCGGTCTCCCTCCATGTCCGGCCGCGTCTGCCGACCTAGGCCAGACCCTAGCTGTTGTCTTCAACAGCGTCTCCGGCGAACGACAAGGGAAGGTTGCCGCATTTCTGGCGAGTTGCGGCCTCAAGCTGAAAAATTTCGTCAATGCTGACCTCAACGGGGATCAAGCGGCTGATGCTGTGCTGGTATATACGGGCAGCGATGCCGCCTTTGGCGACGGAGGAGGCCTCGTACTCCTCAACGGCGGCCTAGTGTACGCAGTGGGCTACACAGCACCTGGGGCAATAGAACTCTTGGCCACGCAAGACATCAACGCCGACGGCCAAACGGATGTGGTCTGGAGTGACACTACCTGTGGGGCCAGTGCCTGTTTCGTCACCGTCCACATCCGCAGTTGGGATGGCAGCATTTGGCAGGATTGGACAGAAGGCACGATCGCCATGGCCTCGGCAGATCTGACATTGACCAGTGGTGATGGCCCCGGTACGCCCAAGGAAATCCGTTTGGCCGGGGGCCTCTATAGCGGGGCCGGGGCAGGCCCACAGCGGATACGCACGGAAGTGTGGACCAGCGTAGATGGCGCGCCTTACACATTGACTGTCGAAATCTTGGGACCTAGTGCCTGCCTCTATCACACTGTGCTCGATGCCAACCGGGCTTTGACCGACGAACAGAATCTGGAAAAGGCTCAGTTACTCTACACAACTGCCGTTGAAAATACAAAGCTGGTCGCCTGCTGGGTACGCCAAAACGAACTGTCCGAACTACGCAGCTTTGCGCTTTTCCGTCTAGCCTTGATCGCTGGCTACATGGGTGATCCTGCGCGGGCCGCGGTCTATGTACAACAACTGGAATCCGAATACACTGAACAGATCTTTACCGATGTAGCCCGACTCTGGCTAGACACCTACCAACAGACTGCCGACCCCATCCGGGCCTGCACAGCCGTACGCGACTTCGCGGCTGTTACGCCAAGCATTGTCGATGTCCTGGCCGATTACGGTTATGCCAATCCAACATTCACGGCAGAGGAAGTCTGCCCGCCCCCGCCACCTGTAAGGCCGACAAGTACACCAACCCCAGTGGTCACTACCCAGACGCCGCGGGCAGGGATCAGGGCCACCCCGGTTTCCCTAGCCATCGAATTACCCAATTGCCCGCGGACCTCCGTGGATTACACCCTGACGCTGCCTGTGGTCGTGAACCGGGTCGCCGGCGACCTGCTGAGCATTGATGCGTGGCTGCGAATCTGCGGCGCGCTGACAGACGAGCGCGGCAGTTTGCAAATCTATGACCTGAGCGGCGATGGCTTAGACGATATCATCATCATGCCAACGATCATCAGCGATGTCGGTTATGGCCCGAACGGTGCAGACGGGATCATCGTCATCCTACATCAGCAGAAAGATGGCAGCTATCAGAAGGCCTACGAGCCGAATGTCTACGGTCAGCCCCAATTCCTGGCCATAGGTGATGTCAATGAGGATGGCAAACCGGAGCTGATCTGGCAATCAGACAGTTGCTCCACTTTCTGCATCTCCAGCGTTTGGGCAATCGTCTGGGATAGTACAGTGGGGGTCTATCGGGATGTGATTACGCCGGGCGCGGCTATCGCCGAAGGTACGGTTATCGTTGAAGCGATGGATGTGGAAGAGCCGACCAGTGCTCGTCGCCTGCGGTTTGTCGGTGGAGTCAGCGGCACACGGGCGGGTGGCCTGGCCGTTCCCCATACGGAAATCTGGTACAGCCTTGATGGGGCACCCTTCCGCCGCTTCTCCTGGATGTATGACCGGGAAAGTGCTGGGAATGATTGCTTCGGCCTGCGCCTAGTAGAGGCCGATATAGCCCTGCAGACTGCGGATGTCGTCGGGTATGACCCGGCCATCAGGCTGTATACCCTCGCGCTGGCATCGTCGGCCTTGCAGCCATGTAGCCTCCATGGCATGGACCCTACGGAGGAGATGGCCCTGCTGCAGGGGCTGGCCAGCTTCCGGCTATTGCAGGCCCTGACTCTGAACGACAACGGAGCCCAGGCCGAATCAATCCTAGAGCTCCTTGTACAGGAGCAGCCGCAGAGCAAATTCACCGAAGCAGCCAGCAAATGGCTGGCCTCTTACACCACGTCTAGTGACCCTGCCACAGCCTGCGCCATCGTAACGCCGATCTTTGAGGACAACCCAACCCTATGGCAGATTACCACGCAGTTCGGCTACGACCATCCGTCTCTGGCCGCACAACAGATCTGCTACGTACCGAACACCAATGATCCGTAAAGAGTAGTTGCTCGCCACGAATCACTCGCTACTACCGTTCGCAGTGATCACAGGTGTCCCCGCGGCCATGGCCTCCAGCAGCATCATGCCGAAGCCCTCGTATGTGCTGGGGAAAAGGAAGGCGACCGCACCAGCGTAAAGCAAGGGTTTATCGGCCTCCTCCACCCAGCCGATGAAGCGAACCTGTGCGCTTAGCTGAAGATCGTGGACAAGCCGCCGTGGATCCGGGCAGAAGGGCGTATCCTCGGCCGGCAATTTGCCCGCAATCACCAAATATACCCCCGGATCTCCTCCCTGGTCCAAGTAACGTCGATAGGCCTGCACAATCCCCAACAGATTTTTCCGTACATCAAAGCCGCCCAAATAGAGAAAGTAGCGTTCTGGCAGCCGATATTTTTGCACAACGTGGGTCGCCGCAGAATCTTGACCGACATTCGGGCCGTTATGGACAGCAAATACCCGCAGTGCTGGAATCCTCAGATGTGCGATGATATCACGTTTGCCCGCTTCACTGACGGTTATGACAGCGGCACAGCGCCGGGCCGTGTAGCTGACCAGCCTCGTGTACAGGCGGCCGAGCCAACTGGCACGATAGGCAGGCAATAACAGGGGAATCAGGTCATGGACTGTCACTACCGTCGGCAAAGGCTGCCAGAGGGGGGCTGCCCAGTAGGGAACAAACAACACATCCGCGCCCAGCTGCCGTGCAGCTCGGGGCACGATTACCTGCTCCCAATAGAGTTTTGCTAGGGAACGGGGCAGGTGCTGAGGCAGGGGAAAGACAGCTATTGGGAGCTTGGAAGAGCGGGAGAATTGAGATGCCTCTCTGTCTGCTAGCGGCTGTCGTGGCAAAAGCAGTGTGCAACAGCAGTGAAGGACCGAGTGGCAAGCTTCCTCACCACTCGGCCCTCTCCACTGGGGTTGGGACAGAAGCCGCTGCAGATACTGGCCACTGCCGGTGTTGGGCTGGTCCCAAAACCAGCCATTGACGACGATATGCATCTTTTAACTGCAATGGAGCAGTTATTCGCTCTTCTCCATTGGTGCTCTGGCCCACTCCACTGTACGGCGTAGCCCTTCCTGTAGACTGACCGCCGCTTCCCAGCCCAGGTCCTGGCCCGCTTTGGAACAGTCTAAATAGGTGGCCTGCACTTCGCCGGCCGGCCTGGGCACATCCGACGGTTCTTGGCCGTAACCGGTCAACTCGGCAAGCATGCGATGGATGGTGTTGATATCTGTAGGCTGGCCTGTACCCACATTGTAAATGCCGGTCACATCTCGGGCAACGGCCAAGACATTTGCCCTAGCAACATCGTCCACGTAAACAAAATCCCGGATTTGGGAGCCATCGCCGGTAATATGGGTCGGCTGATCTGCCAACATCGCGCCGCTGAAAATGGCGACAACGCCAGCCTCCCCTTTCGCATCCTGGTGGGGGCCGTAGACATTCCCATAGCGCAGGATCACGTATGGCAGGTCATAGTGCTGGCTGTACAGATCGATGTGGTTCTCGCAGCTAAGTTTGTTGATAGCGTAATTGTCCTTGGGCTGTGGGCGGCTGTCCTCTGTGAAGGGCAATCTCTGTTCCGTTTCGCTGAAGCCCTCTCCATAAACCGCGCCACCTGTACTGGCGAAGATGAATTTCCGGCAGTTGTATTCCTTGGCCAACTCCAGCAGATGAAGAGTACCGATTACATTCACTTCAGCATATGCAGCCGGTTCCTCCATACTTTCGCGCACGTTCGCCAAGGCTGCTTGGTGTACGATTACCTGCGGACGTTCTTTGGCAAACAGTTCTGCCAAGAGCGAGCGATCTCGAATATCCCCCTCATAGAACGGTACGTCTTGAGGGATATGGATCCGTCTGCCCATACATAAGTTGTCCATGACTACGATCTCATGGCCGGCTTTTCGTAAAAATCGTGATATGTGGCTGCCGATAAAGCCAGCCCCTCCGGTGACGAGTACCTTCACAAAACAGTCCTCTCCTGTGTGCGTGTAGATCCACAGGTTCGTTAGTATAATGAATTGACGCGGAAAGATAAAATCAGGATATAATGAGAAATGACAAACACTAGCGGAGAGTAAGCGGAAATGCTCATTTACAACGCGACGGTCATCACATTTGACAATACAAATCGTATCCTAACCGATGGCGCAGTCTATATTCGCGGTGATGAGATTGGAGCTGTCGGCGAGAGCCGTACACTGCTGGCACAGTATCCTGATGCTGAACACTGGGACGCGCAGGGGAAACTGCTGATGCCAGGAATGATCTGTACACACACCCACTTCTATGGAGCATTTGCCAAGGGGTTGTATATCCCCGGCACGCCGGCCAAGGATTTCCCGGAGATTCTGCAGAAGTTGTGGTGGCCCCTAGACCGCTCCTTGGACTTGGCCGGCGTGCAGAGTTCCGCTGAAGTCTGTCTGGTGGACGCCATCCGCAATGGGACGACAACGCTCATCGATCACCACGCCAGCCAGAACGCCATTGACGGCAGCCTAGACGCTATCGCAGAGGCAGTGGATGCCAGCGGGTTACGCGCAGTCCTCTGCTATGAAGTGTCAGACCGGGACGGCCCCGCCGCAGCCCAAGCCGGGATCCAGGAGAATGTGCGCTTTGCCTCCTCACTGACCAACTCGCCTCTTGCCTCTCGCATCGCCGCCACCTTCGGCCTCCACGCCAGCCTGACTCTCTCCAACGAAACGTTAGAGGCTTGTCGGGCCGAGAACGACATTTCACGTAGTGATCGCACCCAACAACAATGGCATGTTCATGTAGCCGAACATGTGGCCGACACTTGGGACAGCCAGGCCCGTAGCGGCAAACCCACTGTTGAACGGCTGCATCGCTTCGGCATTACCGGACCTGAAAGTATTTTTGCCCATTGCATTCACATCGATGCCTGGGAAACAGCCCTGCTGCGGGAAACAGGGACATTCGTTTCCCATCAACCCCGCTCCAATATGAACAACGCGGTGGGCGTAGCTGCAGTCCCGACTATGCTGCGGGGCGGAATGCCGGTCTGCCTAGGGAATGATGGATTCAGCAATGATATGTTTGCCGAGATGAAAGTGGCGGATCTGCTGCACAAAGTGAGCAGCCATGATCCCCGCACTCTAGGCGCGGACAAGGTGCTACAGATGGCAGTTTACAATAACCGTCTCCTTGCCAACGTATTCTTTGACAAGCCGGTGGGCATTCTGGCCCCCGCTGCCTTCGCCGACCTTATTCTGCTGGACTACTATCCCACGACGCCGCTGCACAGTGATAATTTGCCCTGGCATATTCTTTTCGGCATCAGCGGTGGCCATGTCCACAGCACCATCTGTCATGGTCAACTGCTCATGCACAATCGGGAGTTGCTGACCGTTGACGAGGCGACCATCACCGCCCGTAGCCAACAACGAGCACAGGAGACGTGGGAAAGATTTTGGAAAATGAGTGCTCGGTAATCCGTGATGCAGTTACTGACCACTAGAAAAACGCCATGACCACATCCAGCACCCACAACGCCATCGCATCTGCCCTGAAGAGAATGCCGGCTGTCGATTTCACGGACGCCAGCCGTCACCTGTTGGCCGCCCTAGGATACCGCAGCACCCGCACCTTGGATGGGCAGACGGGCAACGTTGCCGACTTTATTGAGCAGTTCCCCGCCCCACATCCCGGCACAGCGTCAGAGAATAATTTTGCCCAACAGGCCACATCCGCGGTGCTCATCTTTCAGGTGACGAGCGATGAAATCGAGATCATCGCCCAGGGTCAACAGCTGCTGTTTGATGCTGTTGGCTTTGATCAAGGCCTAGCCCAGAGTTTTCTCTTTATGGCCGTGGAACTGAAGGGCAAACACTATCCACGCAGCCAGTACATCAGCTTTACTAGGGAGATCAACAAACGCTTCCCCGCCCCAACTGTCGTCCTCTTCAAAACAGCCGATGACCTGCTCACCCTGGCCTTTGTGCATCGCCGCATGAACCAACGAGACCCAAAGCGGGATGTGCTGGGCAGCGTCTCGTTGGTACGGGAGATCGACCCCACCAACCCACACAGGGCCCATCTGGATATCCTACAAGATCTGTCCCTAGAAAAGCGTCTGGGCTGGATGAACGCCAATGGCCAGCCGTACAATTTTGACGGCCTGTTGGCCGCTTGGCTGGATGCCCTGGACACTGAGGAACTGAACCGGCAATTCTACTCCAGACTGTTCGCTTGGTTCAGCCGCGCGACCCAGGAGGCCACCTTTCCCACCAAGGAAGCCAAGACCCTGCCGCCCGAAGAGCACATCATCCGCCTTATCACCCGCCTACTCTTTGTCTGGTTCATCAAAGAGAAGGGCCTGATTGCAGAGGAGTTGTTCGTTGAAGCCAACATCAAAGCCATGCTGCATGACTATGACCCTGTCAACGGTGATTCCTACTACCGCGCCATCCTGCAGAACCTGTTCTTCGCTACCCTCAACACTGAAATCCACAGGCGCGGCTTCAGCAAGGCCAGCAACACTACCCACAGGGACCCCTCCCGCTACCGCTATGCAAATGAGATCGCGGACCCGGACAACCTGTTGCAGCTGTTCGCACAGACACCCTTCATCAACGGCGGCCTGTTCGACTGCCTTGACAGCTATGAAGCCAGCAACCAAGGCGGTTATCGCATCGACTGTTTCAGCGATAACCCCAACCAACGCAAGGACTATTCCATCCCCAATCGCCTCTTCTTTGACGACAACGGCCTGCTCCCTCTCTTCAACCGCTACAAATTCACTGTAGAGGAGAACACCCCCACCGAGCAGGAGGTGGCCCTGGACCCGGAGCTGCTGGGCAAGGTCTTTGAAAACCTGCTGGCCGCCTACAACCCCGAAACCGCCTCAACCGCGCGCAGGCAGACCGGCTCCTACTATACGCCCCGGCCAGTGGTCGATTTCATGGTGGACGAAGCCCTGACCGCAGCCCTAGCACAACGATGTCAGCCCATGGATGGCGATATGGAGTTCTGGCAGGCCCGCCTGCGCTACCTACTAGACTATGCGGTTGCCTTTGATGATGCCGATGAACTGTTTGAGGAACACGAATGCGAAAGTATCGTGCGCGCCATCGCCCATCTCACTGTCATCGACCCCGCCGTAGGCTCCGGGGCTTTCCCCATGGGTGTGCTCCATAAACTGACCCTGGCCCTACGACGCCTTGACCCGCAGAATATACGCTGGGAAGAACTGCAAAAAGAGATCGCCGGGCAACGGGCCCTCTCCGCCTTTGATACGCAAGACCAGCAGGAGCGAGACGCGGAGCTAACTAATATCAGTGCTACCTTTGAACGCTACCGGGAGTCCGACTTCGGACGTAAGCTCTATCTCATCCAGAACAGTATCTTCGGCGTGGACATCCAGACCATCGCCACTCAGATCGCGAAGCTGCGCTTCTTCATCTCCCTGGCCATTGAACAGGAACCCGACCCCAGAGCCGACAACTATGGCATCAAGCCCCTGCCCAACTTAGAGACCCGCTTTGTCGCAGCCAATACCCTGCTGGGCCTAGGCAACCTGCAGATGTCCTTGGCACAGACCGACAGCCTACAGCAGGAACTGAACACCAACCGCGAGCGACACTTCCACGCCACCGCCCGCCAACAGAAACTGGCTTGTCGGAAAAAAGACAAGGAGCTACGGGACCAGCTGGCTGCCAAGTTGCAGTGGGCTGGCATGTCCGACGATGACGCCGAGAAGATCGCCCATTGGGACCCCTACGACCAGAACGCCAGCGCAGATTGGTTCGACTCGGAGTATATGTTCGGTGTGAAAGAAGGCTTTGATGTGGTCATCGGTAACCCCCCGTATGTTAAAGTTGAGCACCTTTCCCATGATATACGCACGCAGCTCAAAGAGAGCTTCGGTTGGCTGGGCGATTTATACGAGCATTTCATTTCACAAGGTCTTGCGTTTGTCTCTGACAATGGCACTTTCTCATACATCGCCAATGATAGCTACGTCACATTCTCTACAAAAGTAAAAAGTAGAGAATTGATATTGCAAAATCAGCTACTCCATCTTGTCAGAGCTCCGGCTCAAACATTTGAGGCCTCCATCTATGCAGCAATTTTTGTCTTGTCAAAGAAACAGCCCTCCGCCTCCCATGTTTATGTAAGTGGGGAGATGAATGCCGCACGCGGATTCCAATATCAGCCACTCGGCAAAGTGCCATATGAGATAGTTCACAGGCTGCCCAACAAGCAGTTCCTGTTAGCAGGAGAAAACCATCTGCTGATGCGTCTGCTAGAGTTCGAGAGCATTAAGAATGTCTGTCGTATTTTGGATACCGGAATCGACTCTGGTAATGTCCGGAGAAAAATTTTCTTTGCGGAAAATGCTCAGAATAGAGAGCGTCTTTTACAAGGTAGGCAAATTCAACGATATGGGCTGTACTGGAACAGTCCAAAAGCGAAGTACAAATTCTGCGACATCCATTATCAACCACTTCCAATACCTGGGATAGGACGAGGGGGCAGACCAAGTTCTAGGAATGAATACTGGAAGTTTCGTGGTGATATTCAAAACCATCATCAGCCAGAACGCCTTCTCATGCGCCAGACCGATGACGATTTAGTCGTCGCTTACCATAGTGAAAAAGAGTCGGGTCGTTTTTACACTGACAACACACTCTTCACCATTCTCCCGAACTCTTTCGGTCAGACTGTAAATCTGAAGTATTTATTGGCACTTCTCAACAGCAGGCTATTAAACTTTGTGTATCATTCCATTTCGCAGGAAAAGGGCAAAAGTCAAGCACAAGTGAAAATCAAAAATGTGAACGAACTCCCTGTAGTTATCCCTAAAGAGGAAAAGCAAAAGCCTATGATTGAACTTGTCAACAATATTCTAGCAGCCAAAGACGCTGACCCATCGGCGGACACCAGCGAGTTGGAAGCGGAGATAGACCGGCTATGTTATCATCTGTATGGATTGACCGATGAGGAAATCGCAGTGGTAGAGGGAGTAACAACATGACGATATACTACGCACATACCATGACCGCATCCAGTACCCACAACGCCATCACATCCGTCCTGAAGAGAATGCCGGCTGTCGATTTCACGGACGCCAGCCGTCACCTGTTGGCCGCCCTAGGATACCACAGCGAGCGTACCTTGGATGGGCAGACGGGCAACGTTGCCAACTTTATTGAGCAGTTCCCCGCCCCACATCCCGGTACAGCGTCAGAGAATAATTTTGCCCAACAGGCCACTTTCGCGGCGCTCATCTTTCAGGTGACCAGCGATGAAATTGAGATCATCGCGCATCAACGCACAGAGAGCCAACAGCTGCTGTTCAATGCTGATGGCTTTGAGCAAAGCCTAGCCCAGAGTTTTCTCTTTATGGCCGTGGAACTGAAGGGCACACACTATCCACGCAGCCAGTACATCAGCTTTACCAGGGAGATCAACAAACGCTTCCCCGCCCCAGCTGTCGTCCTCTTCAAAACAGCCGACGACCTGCTCACCTTAGCCTTTGTCCATCGCCGCATGAACCAACGAGACCCAAAGCGGGATGTGCTGGGCAGCGTCTCGTTGATGCGGGAGATCGACCCTACCAACCCGCACAGGGCCCATCTGGATATCCTACAAGAGCTGTCCCTAGAAAAGTGTCTACGCTGGATGAACGCCAATGGCAAGCCGTACAATTTTGACGGCCTGTTGGCAGCCTGGCTGGATGCCCTGGACACTGAGGAACTGAACCGGCAATTCTACAGAGACCTGTTCGCTTGGTTCAGCCGCGCGACCCAGGAGGCCACCTTTCCCACCAAGGAAGCCAAGACCCTGCCGCCCGAAGAGCACATCATCCGCCTTATTACCCGCCTACTCTTTGTCTGGTTCATCAAGGAGAAGGGCCTGATCGCGGAGGAGTTGTTCGTTGAAGCCAACGTCAACCCCCTGCTGCATGACTATGACCCTGTCAACGGCGATTCCTACTATCGCGCCATCCTGCAGAACCTGTTCTTCGCTACCCTCAACACTGAGATCAACAAACGCGATTTCAGCTCAGGCAAGCAACGCACCCACAGGGACCCCTCCCACTACCGCTATGAGAATGAGATCGCGGACACGGACAACCTGTTGCAGCTGTTCGCGCGCACGCCCTTCATCAACGGCGGCCTGTTCGACTGCCTTGACAGCTATGAAGCCAGCAACCAGGGCGGCTATCGCATTGACTGTTTCAGCGATAACCCCAACCAACGCAAGGACTATTCTATCCCCAATCGCCTCTTCTTTGACGATAACGGCCTGCTCCCTCTCTTCAACCGCTACAAGTTCACGGTAGAGGAGAACACCCCCACCGAGCAGGAGGTGGCCCTGGACCCAGAGCTGCTGGGCAAGGTCTTTGAGAATCTTCTGGCCGCCTACAACCCCGAAACCCGTTCCACCGCGCGCAAGCAGACCGGCTCCTACTATACACCCCGGCCAGTGGTTGATTTCATGGTGGACGAGGCCCTGACCGCAGCCATAGCCATCCGCTGTCAGCCCATGGATGGCGATATGGATTTCTGGCAGGCCCGCCTGCGCGGGCTCCTAGACTACGCGGATGCCTTCGATGATGCCGATGAACTATTTGAGGAACGCGAACGCCAGGGCATTGTGCGCGCCATCGCCCATCTCACTGTCCTTGACCCAGCCGTAGGCTCCGGGGCTTTCCCCATGGGTGTGCTGCATAAGCTGACCCTGGCCCTGCGACGCCTTGACCCGCAGAATATACTCTGGGAAGAACTGCAAAAAGACCTGGCTATGCAACGAGCGGACTTAGCCTTTGATACACAAGACCAGCAGGCGCGCGACGCGGAGCTGACCAATATCAGTGCGACCTTTGAACGCTACCGGGAGTCCGACTTCGGACGTAAGCTCTATCTCATCCAGAACAGTATCTTCGGCGTGGACATCCAGACCATTGCCACACAGATCGCCAAGCTGCGCTTCTTCATCTCCCTAGCCATCGAACAGGAACCCGACCCAGCTGCCGATAATTATGGCATCAAGCCCCTGCCCAACCTAGAGACCCGCTTTGTCGCTGCCAATACCCTGCTGGCCCTACACAAACAGCAGATGTCCTTGGCACAGACCGACAGCCTACAGCAGGAACTGAACACCAATCGCGAGCGTTACTTCCACGCCACCGCCCGCGCCAAGAAACGGGCCTATATGAAGACTGACCGGCGGCTACGGGACAAGCCTGCTGCCAAGTTGCAGTGGGCTGGCATGTCCGATGACGACGCCGAGAAGATCGCGCACTGGGACCCCTACGACCAGAACGCCAGCGCAGATTGGTTCGACCCTGCCTATATGTTCGGTGTGCGGGGCTTTGATGTGGTCATCGGCAACCCGCCCTATATCCAACTGCAGAAAAATGGCGGCAGATTGGGCAAACGCTACAAGGACGCCGACTACACTACTTTCGTCCGCAGCGGCGACATCTACCAGCTTTTCTACGAGCGGGGCTGCCAACTGCTAGCGGCGGGCGGACATCTCTGCTATATCACCTCCAACAAGTGGATGCGTTCAGGCTATGGAGCAAAACTGCGCGACTACCTATGCACACAAACCCAACCCGAATGTCTGCTAGATTTGGGACCCGATGTATTTGATGCCGCTGTGGATACGAATGTTCTCTTGGTACGAAACACGAAAGCCAAAAAGCCAACCTTCCCAGCGGTATCTTTTCACGCCAAATTTAACCAGCACAACGATAACATAGCCCAATACGTTCACGACCACGCGATTGATATGAAGCTCCCCAACAAAGGCGAGCCTTGGACAATCAGTGACGCCACCGAATATAACCTGAAGCACAAGATGGTAGATGTCGGCATCCCTCTCAAAGAATGGAATGTGTCTATCTATCGCGGTATCACAACCGGCCTCAACGACGCTTTTATCATTGATGATACAATCCGGCAGGCCTTGATCGCTGCAGACCCGAACTCTACTGCAATCATTAAGCCCGTACTACGCGGCCGCGACATCCAACGCTATCAAGCCCAATGGGCGGGCTTATGGTTGATTGATATACACAACGGATATGACGATGTCCCTGCCATCAATGTGGCCGATTATCCTGCTGTCAAGAATCATCTGGACGGATTCTCTCCGCAATTGGAAAAACGGCAGGACACAGGGCGCACGCCCTACAATCTCCGCAACTGTGCCTACCACAAAGAATTCTTCAAGCCGAAAATTATTTGGACTGACATCGCCAAACATATGCGGGGAACATACGACAACACAGGATATTTTCTTACGAATACAGCCTATCTGTTGCCTACCAATGACCTTGCCGTGCTCGGTTTTCTCGGTAGCACATTGTTCGACTGGTATTCTCGACAGACATTCCAGTCACTCGGTGACCCATGGCGGGGAGGTGGGTTAAGATACATCGCTCAATATATGGAAAACGTTCCGATGTTTGACTCAAACCAACCGCAAAATCAAAAAATTGCAGACCTTGTGGCACAAATCCTAGCAGCTAAAGACGCGGTCCCGTCTGCGGATACTAGCGAGTTGGAAGCGGAGATAGACCGGCTAGTGTATACTGTATATGGATTGACGGATGAGGAAATCGCAGGGCTGGAAACTTCCAAACAAACAAGCTGAACGCAGTAATGATTCAGAAAGATCAATCGTCGTGGCCTGTAACAACAGGATCCACTGCGATTGTACTGATTACTGCACCCCTGATGTAGGAGAGTTCTATGGCTGAGATTATTACTGTGCCCGATCTAGGCTTTGATGCGGCCGGCGGTGTTCTGGCAAATTGGCTGAAAGAGGTAGGCGAATCCGTTGCGGTTGGCGAGCTTGTGGCGGAGATCGAGTCGGACAAGGTGACGCTAGAAGTGGAGGCATCTGTGGCAGGCGTGGTGCTGGAACAACTCATACGGCCGGGCGAGAGTGTGACCGTGGGCACGCCCATAGCCAAGGTGGGCGCAGCCCACGAACTGTCCACCAGCCCACCCCCCATGACTAGCGACCAGGGGCCTGTGGCTACGGAAATCCCAACACCACAGACCACTGCAGTTCGCAGTGACTGGCCACAGGCCACGGGGGACAGACCCCTACCCTTGGCTACACCCATTGCCCAGCGCATGGCCCAGGCGCATGGTCTGGATCTGACCCAGGTGGCCGGCAGCGGGCCCGGCGGACGCATCCTGCGCGGAGATGTGGAGAATCATCTATCCCAATCCGTCCCAACCGCAATGGTCAATGACCAGCGACCCCTGACCACTGCAAGACCACAGGCCATAGACCACAGGCTCCAGGCTCCTGAACAGCTTTCATCTCTGCGTCGGCTGATTGCCCAACGTATGACCGAGAGCAAACAGACCATCCCCCACTTTTACATTACCATTTCCATAACCATGGACGATGCTCTGGCTCTGCGTGAGCAGATTAACGCGGCCCTGTCGGCAGATGGCGGACCTGTTGATTTGCCACATCACACCACAGATGCTGGGGTTGCCAACGTGACGGTCAATGATTTGGTGATGAAAGCCACGGCTCTAGCTCTGCGAGATTTCCCCAATCTCAATGCCTCCTATGTAGACGACCATATCGTGTGCCATCCTGAAATCAACATGGGTGCGGCCGTAGCTGTAGAAGGAGGGCTACTTACCGTGGTCAACCGGCGGACCGACCAGCGCACCATCACCGACATCGCCCACTCCAACCGCGCCATGATCCAGCGAGCCCGTACAGGGAAAGTCAAGCCGGAGGATGTGACAGGAAGCACATTCACCATCAGCAATCTAGGTGCCTACAACACGGATCACTTTGCCCCTATCATTAACCCACCCCAGGTTGCGATCCTAGGCGTAGCTACGGCCAAGGCAACCCCGGTCGTGGTGACGGACCAGGTAGTGGTACGCTCAATCATGCAGGTCACCCTTTCCGCTGACCACCGGGTAACGGATGGGGTGGAGAGTACTCAATTCTTGCACAGAGTTCGAGAACTGTTGGAATCGCCTCTGCAGGTGTTGATCTAAGGGAGTGATTCTCTCCTAAAATAACGCCAGATAGGCCTCAAAATAGGCCTCGCTGGTCATGGTACCGTGCCCAGGCAGGGTAAATTCTCGTTGTGGAAAAGGTAAGGAGAAGAAAGCAAAGGAAAATCGTTCCGATGTGACATCGCGAGCCAACCTTACGCGATGGTTGAGTGCGCGGATGGCCCCATTCGACCACAATTCTAGCAGATAGCCGGGGAAGAGTACGATGGAGTTGGACAATGCAGCTTCCGCAGCAGAGCCCGGCATCGCTGCATCGTGCAATGGGGATGCTTGCAGGGGCAGCCAGGTAGAGGGTCCGTTGTGATGTCTCTGTTCGAGTTCAAAGTGATCGTCGATGCCAAAGGGGAAAACGGTAAAGAGAGAGACATCGGGATGGGCCGAGAGTCGTGTATTGTCGGCGGCTGTAGTGGCAAAATTCTGAAGCGGTGGATAGTAGTTGTTCGAGACCATGTGGCCTACATCCTGGTGATAAAAGTCCAGCAAGCCGGGGATGTTGAGCTGCTCTATGACTTCGATTTCCAGTGTCTGAATCGCCTGTCGGATCTGATGCCAGCCACCATTCAGAAAACGCTGAAATTCAGATGGATAGCACGTCACCTCATAGAAATTCGAGAAGACAAACGTACTAACCAGATCATCCTCGGCCTGATTGCTGCTGTCCGGCTGGCCCACGTATGAATAGCCATCAAACCCATAGCCAAATTGTTTTTGTAGATAGTTTTCCTGATAGGCTGGGGCAGCCGCGAGAAAGGCGCGAAAACAGGCCAGCAACTCCTCAACAGAGAAGGCCGCATGCGAGGTAACAAGATATCCCTCCGCCTTCAGAAAATCAATGCTCTGCGGGTCAATCATTGAAAAATCCTCCGCTTTCGATCAGGGGATCCCTTCAGACAGAGAATCCTGATGCAGGCATGTCACCAGAGATCCTGGTCCAATTTTAGATGTGCCATCACGTCTCGTTTGTAGGCAAGAAATGCTGCATTGAGGACTGTCTCCTCATGGCGTGGATGGGACAGGTCAATAGACAGATCAGCCATAATGCGTCCTGGGCGTGGGCTAAAGACCAAGACTCGATCACCCAAGAGCAGGGCCTCATCGATATCGTGTGTGATAAAGAGTATGGTCTTTTTGAAGCGCGTACGCACGCCCAATAGCCACTGTTGAAGGGCCCGGCGCGTCAAGGCGTCCAGCGAGCCAAAAGGCTCGTCGAGGAGTAGGATCTCATAGCCGGTCAGAAATGTACGCAGCAGAGCTGCCCGTTGCCGCATCCCTCCTGAAAGTGTACTGGGCCAGGCATTCTCAAAGCCATCCAACCCAAAGAGGGGGAGAAGTTGTCGTGCTTCTGTACGGGCTAGCTCTTGACTGTCGCCGCTCAGTTCCGCGCCGAGAATCACATTATTGAGCACAGTACGCCAGGGTAGTAGGGCATCTCGCTGCGGCATGTAACCAAAGCACCCGCGGCGTTCTGCTGTGGTCGGCAGTGGCTGTCCTTGGAGAACGATCTGCCCTGTATCTGGTTGCTCTAACCCAGCCAATATACGAAAGAGCGTGGATTTGCCACAGCCGCTCGGGCCAATGAAGGTCAAGAACGCCCCGGGTGCCACCTGAAAACTTATGTCCGCCAGTGCCTGCACCACATGCTGCGCCCCTTTGGCAGGGCTGCCAAACATTTTGCCAAGGGAGTCAACAGTCAGTAGCGTCATCGCGACCGTGGTAAAAACTCGTTCGTAAATGCTTCTGCGCCCTCAAACGCCTCAATGATCCCGTTCTCAATGAGGAAGTCGGCATAACCCTGCCAGATGTCGCCAGATTGGATCCCCCACTGGGCGGCATCGGCCTGATATTCGTTGGCCAGCCATGCCTGACTTGCCTGTACCAACTCGGCGTTCAGGTCCCCATTGGCGGCCAACAAAATGTCGGCCGCTTCTGTTGGATTTTCGATAGCAAAGTCAAAGCCTTTGGCTGATGCTTCCACAAAAGCGCGCACTGTATCTGGGTCATTGGCGATCATGGCTTCGTTGGTGATGATGATCGGCGTATAGTAGTCGGGGATACAGTCCAGATAGTCTTTAAGCATGATGATGTTCAGGTCAACGCCTTGGAGTTCGGCATTGATGCCGCTCCAGCCGTAGAAGATCCAAACAAAATCAATCTGGTCCGCCTCGGTGACCGCTAGGAAGTCGGCCCAGCCGATGTCAATAAATTCGACATCCGCAGCCGTTCCCCCTTCGCACTGCATGAGTAGGTCGATGGTAGGGTATTCGATGGGGGAGCCAAAGCTACCATAGCGCTTGCCTGCTAGGTCGGTAGGCGTCTGAATGCCTACGCTGTTTCGGGAAGCAAAGCCCGATGTGTTATGTTGGATAATGGCGGCAATTGACACAATCGGCACGCCTTCAACCCGAGCCAAGGTGGTGCCTTCTTGGAAGCTCACGCCAAAATCGGCCGACCCGGTGCCGACAACTTGATGCACATCAGATTCACCCGGAATGATAATCTCCACATCCAGGCCAGCCTCCTGATACCAGCCCTTTGCTTGGGCTACATAGAAGCCGGTGTGATTGGTATTGGGCGTCCAGTCCAACAGAAACGTGACGTCCCGCAGCTCGGCAGATGGAGCTTCACCCTGTATGGTAGGCGCAGGAGGTACACAAGCCCCCACAAGTGCCAATGCAAACAGGGTTGTCAGCAGAAGCATGGTGCGTGATAGTCGTCTTTTCATCTCTTTCTCCTTTCAGTGAATTGATCCTACAACTGCAGTTTCAAATTTCTCGTCGTTTCTCAAAGTACCAGGGACTGATCCTGCGTTCGATCACCAAGACTGTCAGGAACAGCAGAATACTCAGGAACGATGTAATGACAATGGTCACAAAGACCTGTGTGGTTTTGAATGCTGCGGACGAGCGCAGCAGGTAGATGCCCAGCCCCTGTTTGGCACCGACCCATTCTCCGACAATGGCCGCGACTACGCTATAGGTGGCCGCGATTTTCAAGCCTGAAAAAAAGTAGGGTAGGGCACTCGGCAAGCGTACCTTCTGCCAGATCTGCCGCCATGTTGCCCCCATTGAACGAAAGAGGTCGATCAGTTCCGGCTCGGCCGCGGCCAGCCCATCGGTTGTATTAATAGCAATCGGAAAAAAGCAGAAGAGTGTCACCACAATGACTTTGGGCCAAATGCCAAAACCAAACCAGATAATCAGCAGAGGGGCTAAGGCCAGAATGGGTATCGTCTGTGAGATGACCAGAAGCGGATAGATAGCCCGTCGCAGCCAAGCTGAGAAATCAAGGATGGCTGCTAAGGCAACGCCCGTTGTCACGGCTACCCCGAGGCCAATGGCAACCTCCAGCATGGTCTGCCCCACATGCGTACCCAGCAGAGCCCGGGTCTCCCAGAACGCCTGTCCAATCGCCGATGGTGCTGGCACGATCCACTGTGGCACTGCCAAGGCCCAGACAAGCAGCTCCCAGAGAGCCAAAAGCAGCAACAAAACAGCGGCTGGGAAGATCAGGCGAGTCATCCTCATTGGGATTTCCCTTGATATACTGCTCACCGTATTGGACATATGTTCTCCTTGCTCAAAACAAAAAACCGCCCTGATGGGCGGCTGGCGTTGAATGATACGTAGCAACTTACGCATCGTTATAATTCCTACGCCAGCATTACCTGGATCAGGTCTGTCGGTCATTTCCACAGCACGTCAAGGCAACGCACAAGGAAAAGTCTCAGCCCAGTTCTTCTGAGCTCCCGAATGTGAACCAAAATTGTAAATTTGTACATAGGAGGAGAGGGATTCTCTCATTCCTACAAGAGAGTATAGAGGGAAGTCATTCAAAAGTCAAATGCAGAACAACAGGATCATCACAGAACAGTGTTGTGATAAAATCGTCCGTAGTCATGGATACTGTCTCTTGTATCTTGCGTTTGACATATTTATGCGACATTTCAGCGTTATCATTGGCAGTAGTTGGCATTGAGTGCAGGCGGCATCAGCGGCTGTTCAAATGTTGTCGGAGCTGTACTCTATCCTAATGACTGATCATCTGTTGTTGCAATGACGCCCTAGTTTCTTCTGTTTAGAATATGGCAAGAAGAGATTATGTGGTAATCTAGGTTCGTTGTCTGGTCGCCAACGACACGCACCTAACCGCGCTGATCCGGGCCCACAAGAAGACGATGCACGAGCCGGCCCGTAGCTAACAGCAGTGGCCTGTACTTGACCACTGCTGTGATTGATTCCCAAGGAGATAATCCCATGCAGCCTTTTCTTGATTCGACTGATGTTTTGAATGATGGACCCGAATTGCGACGGCGTATGCAGAGAGATGGCTATCTGTTCCTACGTGGGTTGTTGCCCACCGCTGTGGTAGAGGGTCTACGCCTGCAGATCCTTGCGATCGCGCAGGAGGCCGGCTGGCTCAAAGCCGGTACACCCCTCGCCAATGCCATTGCTGACCTGAACGGCTTTTGCGTGGAACCGGAGCCGGCCTACATGCAGAAATACCAGGCCATGTACAAGCTGCCAGAGTTTCACGCCATCCAGCATCACCCCAACCTGCTCGGTCTCTTTGCGCGCATGCTGGACGAGACAGTGTTGCCACATCCACGCATCATCGGGCGCACTATATTCCCGCAACGGGAGGCATTCACCACCCCGCCGCATCAGGATTTCATCCCCATTCAGGGGACAGCTGACACCTATACAGCTTGGATTCCGTTGAGTGATCTGCCGACAGAATTGGGCGGCCTGCAGGTGGCTGCCGGTTCACATCAGCACGGTGTCTACGAATTTCAACCGGCCATGGGGGCCGGCGGCCTGGCGGTGACCGACCCGCTTGAGGGTACGTGGGCCTATAGCCCATTTCAGCAAGGGGATGTGCTCATCTTCCACAGTATGACGGTCCACAAGGGCATGCCCAACACGTCCGACCGCTTGCGTATGTCCATGGATGGCCGCTACCAGAAGGTCAATGACCCCATTGCGCCGGGCAGTCTGCAACCCCACAGCCAACCGAGTACATGGGATGAGATCTATGCGGATTGGCCGGCCTCGGACCTGCAATACTACTGGCGAAAGTGGGATCTAGAGCTTAAAGAATACGACAATAGCTACCATGAAAAGCGGGACCAGATCGCCTTTGAAATGGCAGCCGAAGGCGATACGCGCGCCATTTCAACCCTGCAGCGCATCGTCGCGCGGGACGCGGACCCAGCCAAACGCCAGAAAGCAGAAGAGCTGCTTGCTGTATTGGAAGAGTAATACTGCAATTAGCCTCGTGCCGGTTCGGCCATTTCCGCGCGTGCTTTGGCGGCCAAGGCCGGCAGATGGCTTTCATGCTCCATCACCTGTTGTAGGTGACGCATGCGCGCGGGTGAGGCAGTGTCGCGCATGAGGGCAGAGTGCATCTGTTCCTTCCAGAAGCGGGCCCCACTGGCCACAAAGTCCTCTAACTCTTGGAGCTCGGCGGGGGTGTGGCAATGGGCGCAACAGTTGATGGTAAACATGCGCCGTGCGCTGCTGCCGCCAAATGATGCATGCATCAGATTGTGGTTGAAGGCCACCACATCTCCTGGTTGCGTTTCTAAGGCCACATGGGGCACCATCTGCTGGGAGATGCCCCAGAGATCTTGGGCATCTCTGGCTTGGCGAGCCATCCAATCCTGCAGGTCTATCCGCTGTGAGCCGGGGATAACCCGTAGACAGCCGCTGTCTGCGGTCAGTGGATCCAGATAAAAGGCCACCTTCAGATAGTGCCCGACCACATGAAAGCCATCACTGTGCCAGCGGGTATCGCCTGTGTAGTAGTTGCCATCACCGCCTAGGTAGTTGAAATCATCCCCCAAAATGCTGGCGGTCAGCCCGTGGATCTTGGGATGATCCAGCAGCGTACAGAGACGCTCCCGCTGGTCAATGAAAGGCACGATGCAAGACCGCTGTGTCCCATCATGGATTTGGCCGCTGGCGGCAAAGATGGCTTCAAACTCTTCGCCAATCCAGCCGATCTCCTCTTTGACCAAACCTGGGAAATGGAGATAGCCGAAGGTTTCAAAAAACTGGAGTTGTTGTGGGCTAAGTTTCATATCTGTCTCCGATTCGATAAATGACTGCTTTTATTTTACCATACATTTCGCAGACTACCAACCCTGTACATCCTTTACCAGAACATCCTGATGCAGACAAGGAGGCATCTCGTGAGCAACAGACAAGTCAGAATTGGTCTGGTCGGCACTGGCATGATCGCACAGGTGATGCACCTCCCCCATCTGTTCGAACTGCCAGAGCTTTTTGAGGTTGTGGCTTTGTGCGATCTTTCCCCCGGTACTGTGCAGGCCGTCGCCGCGAGATACGGTGTCCGGCATACAACCACAGAGTACCGTGAGATGTTGGAGCAGGTTGATCTTGATGCCGTTATGATCCTGACGCAAAACCATGCCCGACCAGCGATCGATGCGGTATGCGCTGGCAAGCATGTCTTTATTGAAAAGCCCATGTGCAACAATCTAGACGAGGCCGACGAACTGCTTGATGCTGTTTCACAGACAGGTGTTGTTGCCATGCTCGGCCATCACAAACGCTATGACCCTGGCTATATTGCTGGATGCGAACGGATCCAGCAGATGCAGGACCCCCACCTGATCCGCCTCCATGATATCATTGGCCCCAACAGTCTTTTCCTAGAACACTATGACATCGTGCGGGTTGATGACATTGAGGCGGCTGAGAAGAACAGAGTGCAACAGGCACATCACGAGAGCCTGCAACGTGGGATTGGCAAGCGACCGCAAGCTGTCATGCGCGCCTATGGTCGGATGCTCGGTTTATCGATCCATGATATCTACATATTAGATGGTGCGTTCGGCCTGCCAGAGCATGTTGTATCTACCGAGATCTGGGACAACGGTGCGGCCTATGTGTCGATCCTGGCCTATCCTAATAACTTGCGGTGTGTGTTAGACACGGCTGTGATCAGTGGGCTGCGGAAGTTTGATGAATCCTTAACCGTGTACGCAGCGGACAAAGTCTTATCGATCGTTTTCCCGAGTCCATTTTTGAAAAACGCTGCGACAGTAGTTGAGGAATGGGAGATGGAAGGCGACCATTACCGTGAGTCGTGCCTGACCGCGTCTTATGAAGAAGCATTCAAGTTGGAACTGGTCCACTTTCATGATTGTATTATCAATGGAACATTGCCGCACACACCGGCCATGGAAGGGCGTGCCCAGATCGCGTTGCTGATAGAGATGATCAAGGCCTATAGCCCGGTTTAACTGCGGTGGCCAGTAACTGCCGTACTGGCCATTTGTGTTACGCGACACAGGGGATTTTTCACAGATTGCGACTGATATCATGCAGATAAAGACCATGAGCAAATACAAAATCGTACAGTTCTGGCCCGACCGTTTCACCCTGTCCCTAGCTGGCCTCGCGGTTCTGGGCACGGTCCTCATCTTGGCGCGTGAAGTCAACTATGGGGCGAATATAGTGGGAGATTCTGTTCACTACATCTCAATCGCCAGACACATGTTAGCTGGAAAGGGGTTAGCTGGAGACGGGTACGCATATATGGCCGGATCCCCCCCCTGGCCTCCCTTGTTCCCGTTGCTGCTGGCCTTCTTTGCCATTTTCGGTTCTTCCCCTGCCGATATTGCCGGCATGACCGGTTACCTGAACGCTATCGCCTTTGGTCTGACTATCTTCGTCTTCGCCATCTGGCTGCGGGCCCGGGTCCGTTCTCGTTTTCTGGTGGTGTGGGCCTGCCTTGCCTGTGTCCTGTCCATGCCTCTAGTTGACGTCTCAGCAAGTGCTCGGTCAGAAACTCTGTTCATTTTGTTTACAGTGCTCTCATTTTTTGCCGTCAACAAATTCTTGGATACCGACAAGCGTTCCTGTTTGATTTGGGCGGCGATCTTCACTGGATTGGCATGTCTGGTCCGCTATCCTGGGGTCACGATAGTGCCTAGCGTCCTGCTGTTGTTGTTATTGCAGAGAGATGCCACCTTCCTGAAGAAAATCAAAAACGCTTCCATCTATTCCATCATCGCGATGGTACCCATTTGCGTGTGGGTGTTGAGAAATATCTTGGTTATCGGCAGCTTGACAGGGCACAGGTTCGGCAGCTTGACAAGGGGCCTAGTAGAATCAGGGGAATATGAACTGCTGTTCAATTTTCGCTCCGCGTTGTCTGTGGTCGCTGAGTGGGTATTTATCAGGCCAGGGCAGATGGTGATCTGGTTCGAAAGAATATTCGGAGTAGAGATGACGGGCGAGATCGCCTCTGTTGTGGATACAGCCCTGCCGGTGTTGGTTGCGGTTGTGCTGGTCATGGGGATAGGGGCTGGCGTCATAGGTTGGCATCGTCAACGGTTCCCACACGATTCAAGGCTACTGGTTTTCCTTGCTGTATTCGTGTGCATCTATGTGGTCGTACTGACAATAGGTGTCACAGTGCAAGACGTGGAGTTGGTTGATGACAGATACTTTGCGCCGGCATATATACCTCTCGTGTTCATTGTGGTCCTGCCGGTGTTGGTTGCGGTTGTGCTGGTCATGGGGATAGGGGCTGGCGTCATAGGTCGGCGTCGTCAACGGTTCTCACACGATTTAAGGCTACTGATTCTCCTTGTTGTATTCGTGGGCATCTATGTAGTCGTACTGACAATAGGCATCACAATTACAGGTCTTACAGGTATGGAACCGGTCACTCACAGATACTTGGCACCGCTATACATACCTTTGCTGTTCAGTGCGGTTCTGCTACTAGACAAACTCTTTCGCTATGATGTAAAAAGCAAACCGTGGGGATCTGTAAGATTCGTGCTGAAAACAGAATATATGTTCACTTTAGGAAGGGTAACTGTGGTACTGATGGTCGGACTTCTCCTTTGGCTTTGGTGCCATGCCGATGTCTATAAAGACGGATTTCAATATCATCTGGACCACGGCGGAGGTATCCACTCCCGAGAGTGGCGCGAATCCGAGGTCATCCGCTATATTAAAGATCATATGCCCACAGGCCAGATTATTTGGTCCACAGCTCCTTTCCAGCTGTACTTCTACGAAGTCCAAGTTATGGAGCATCGTCGAATATGGTCAGCTTCAGCGGATGCGATGGCCCGTTGGGTTCACAGCAGCCAAGCAACTAGCGGTGATGATGTAGATGTCTACGTAGTCTGGTTTTACACTTTGAGGCCCTACTCTTACAGTCTTTCGCATCTTATGTTTTTCTTGGATGTGGAGTTGGTGGCAGAGTTGAGCGATGGTGTCATATTCCGGATGAATGAGAACGCCGTGAGCCAGGCTGACGTACATCATCAAGAATATGAGTCAATTGTGTCCACTGCTCCTATCCTGCGCTCCAACTTTGACGTATATCGCAGGGAAAACAGCATTACCTACGTCAAAAATCCATGTAGCCTGCCAGATACAGAGGCGAGATTCTTCTTGCACATCGTCCCGACCAACTCCAATGACCTGCCCGACGCCCGTAAGCAATATGGCTTTGACAACCACGGCTTTTCTTTTGATCGCCCGCATGGCATGCGATTTGATGGGAAATGTATGGTGTCTGTGGATCTACCGGGGTATAGAATTGAGCGCATGGTGACCGGTCAGTACATCCCGCAAGAAAGGCGCGGGGTATGGGTAGGCGAAATTCAGTTACCGGTGAATGAGAACGCCGTGAGCAAGGCTGATGCACATCATCAAGAATATGAGTCAGGTATGTCTGCTTCTCCTGTCCTGCGCTCCAATTTTGACGTATATCGCAGGGAAAACAGCATCACCTACGTCAAGAACCCGTGTAGTCTGCCAGACATACAGGCGATATTCTTCTTGCACATCTATCCGCGCGACCTGCAAGATCTTCCCGACGATAGAAAGCAACATGGCTTTGACAATCTTGACTTTTCTTTCTACGAGCACGTCGTGCGCTTTGATGGGAAATGTATGGCGACAGTTGGTCTGCCGGCGTATAGCATTGAGCGCATGGTAACCGGTCAGTTCGTCCCCGGCCAAGGCAAACTCTGGGAAGACGAGTTCAGCGTTGATGAGTAGCCCCAGTGACCTGTGGCCAGGAACTTGCTGTGTATTGACCATTGATGTTGGGCCGCTACTGTCTGCCATGAATGACTGGACGATTCATCGCTTGATTCTGGCTTTTCTCGTCTTACTTCTAGCTGGCTGCGATGACGAGAGCACACTGCCAACAGCCACTTTGGCAGCAGATGCAGTGGTTCGGTCAGATCCCCAGCACTCTTCGCCCCCGATTCCCAGTAGCTCACCTGAGGTAACCCTGAGTGCGGCTTTGGCACGACCTGCCGCAGATGTGCGAAGGCCGCATGCAGAGCCGGCATCCCCCCTCGAGCAGGCTGCCTATCTGCACCGCATCGGCGACTACGCAGAGGAGCAGCGGATCCTGCTGTCTTTGCTGGACGATTCCCAGGGTCGCCCTTCAAATGCAGCGCAAACGGATGTTTTTTTGCTTGCCCAACAGCAGGAAGCCACCTATCGGCTCAGTTTGTCCTATCTGGCCGATGACCAGCCCGCGCAAGCCCTAGACACACTGGAAGCGTTTCAGCAACAGGCTATCTCCCTGCCGGCCGAAGATCCCCGGCAACACAATCTCATGTTTCTGCGTGCGGAGGCCCTGGCCGCCTTGGGCCGTACTGCAGAAGCAGTTGCCGCCTACAGCACCTTCCTAGAGCAGTACCCACAGATTACAGGCCCGCTGGAGAAGATCATGGCCGAGGTGTGGCTTGCCGCAGGTGCATGGCCACAGGCAGCAGATGCCCTGCGTCGGGCCGCGGCGGGGACCCGCGATAATTGGGAGAAGGTACGTCTTCTGGAACGGCTCGCGGAGACATTGGAGGCCGATGGGCGTTGGGTCGCGGCCGGGTTTGTCTACGATGAAATCATCAGCTTCAGCAAGCTGCCTGCCTATCGGCTTGAGATTGGACGTCGGATCCTGGACGTCTATGCGACTGGCGCGGAGGAAGAAGCCGCCATCACCCGCTGGCTATCCGCCTATCGGGTAGGGATTCTGCAGCGGGCTGGGGAAGCCTATGCTGCGGCCGGCGAGGAAGAAGCCGCCATCACCCGCTGGCGGCTGGCCCTAGACGAAGCAGCGAACAGCCATGCTGCCTATCTGGCCCTGATCCAACTGGTGAATCGGGATGAGCCGGTAGATTTGTTTTTGCGGGGGGAGATCGACCTGTTTGCTGGGGCCTACGTCCCCGCCATCAGTGCCTTTGAACGCTTCCTTGATGAAGCAGCGAATGACCTGCGGGCCGGGCAGGCCTGGTTCGGCATTGGGCGCTCCCATGTGGGGCTCGGGCAGTGGGATGACGCCAATGTGGCTTTTGAGCGGGTGCTGCGGGACTATCCCAACTGTACTTGTTTTGGCGAGGTTTGGTTGGCGCGGGCTCGTCTGGAGAGTAGCCGAGGCGCGCCGGCCGCAGGACGGCGTATCTATCGCACGTTTGCTAGAGAGCATCCGCATGATCCTCTTGCCCCAGAGGCCCTTTGGCGCAGTGCCCTTTCATCCTTGGCCGCGGCCGATCAACTGCCGGCAGGAGCTGCACACTCTTCTGAATCCCTCTCCGCCCCATTCGTTGAGGCCGCGGCTGATCTGCTGGTGCTGGCCGATGGGTTCCCGAACAGTGAGCAGGCAGCAGATGCCCTGTCCGTGCTGGGGATACGTGCATTTGCCAACGGACGCTACGCACAAGCCATCAGCAGCTTTGAACGCCTGCAACGGGACTATCCCCATATACGGCCGGCCGCAACCACCTATTGGCTGGGGCGTTCTCTCTACGCCCATCAAGCACTCACAAGCGGGTCCGTAGAATCATATGGGAACGCGGCCCGGTCCACATGGCAGGCACTCGTTGAGAGGGAGCCGGACACATTTTACGGTGTGCTGGCTGGAGTGGGGCTGGCCGGCGAATCGGGGCAGAATCTCTTTGAGCGGGTGGATGCTGTGGCCAGGATGGTGCCGCCGCAGGCCGATGATGACGGCAGCCAGGCTTTCGCTGAAAGCTGGCTGGCTGCCTGGGACCGGGAGCCAGCCCAGGCCCTTCCGACTACGTCGTTGGGAGTGCTAGCGGAATCTGTGGCAACCGACCCGGACCTGAGCGGCGGGACATTGCTGCTGGCATTGGGCCGCCGGCTGGAAGGCATGAAATTGCTGGAGCAGGTGTATTGGCGCTATCGGGATGACCCGCTGGCTCTCTATCCACTCTTGTTGCGTTTCCAGGCCCTCGGGGCCAACCGCCTGTCCATCAATGCGGCGCAGCATCTCATCCTGCGTAGTGGGGCGAGTCCGGCCCGGCACATGGCCGACGCGCCGCTGTTTCTCCAGCGCATCGCCTATCCCCGCCATTTTTCCCGGCTAGTTGAGGAGGAGGCGACACATTTTGGCATCGACCCCCTGCTGTTCTACAGCCTGATTCGTCAGGAGAGCCTTTTTGAGCCGGCTGCTGTGTCCTTTGCCAGTGCCCAAGGGCTGGCCCAGATTATGCCCAGCACCGGGGCGGAGATCGCCGAGCGACTCAACTACCCGAACTATCGCCCTGAACTGCTCAAGCGTCCCTTTGTCAACATCCGCTTCGGTACCTTTTATCTGCGTTGGGTACGGGATTTTGTCGATGATCGCAGCGTAGCTGCCTTGGCCGGGTACAATGCCGGGCCAGGCAACGCCAAAAAATGGATGGCAGGTGCCCCCTTTGACGATCTCTTTATGGAGCTGATCCCCTTCTCAGAGACCCACCTCTACGTCCAGCAAATTCTCACCCACTACTATCACTATCTGCGCTTGTATCGTACCAGTGGTCAGTGAGCAGGCTTGCACCCCCTGTGGAGCCTAGGTCTGCAGTTAGCGGCCTGCTAGGCCGGTAAATTGTGCGCCCTGTACAAAATAGCGCTGGAGCAAGAAGAAGCTGACGATGACCGGCAAGATAGTGATCATCGACGCGGCCATGACCAGATGCCAGAAGTTGCCGAAACGGCCTTTGAACCAGAGGAGACCCAAGGGCAGGGTAAACATCTCGTTCTCCGAGATGTAGATCAGGGGTTCCATAAAGGCATTGTAGTGTTGTAGGAAGGCGAAGATCGTGATCGTGGCCGTGGCTGGCCCACAAAGGGGGGCGATGACCTGCCAGAGGATACGAAAATTGGAGGCCCCGTCGATCTTGGCCGCTTCATCCAGCTCCAAAGGCAGGGTCATCATATACTGACGCATGAGGAAGATATAGAAAGCAGCCCCAAACCAAGCCGGCACCCAAAGGGGATAGAAAGTGCCGACCCAGTTGATTTCTTTGAAGATGATGAAGACGGGAATCATCGTCACCACACCGGGCAGCATCATCGTCGCCAACAGGACCGCAAAGACGATATCCCGCCCTGGCCAGCGCAGGCGCGACAGACCGAAGGCCACTGTCAGCGAACTCAGGACCATGCCGATTGTGCCCATGATCGAGACATAAAATGAGTTACGGATGAAGAGATGAAAGGGGAGACGTTGAAAGACTTCCAGGTAGTTCGACCATTTGGGGTCGGTTGGAATCCATTCGATGGGTGTGATGAAGACTGCGCCAGGCAGCTTCAGGGACGTACTGATCACCCAGGCCAGAGGCATGAAAAACGTGATCCCCAAGCCGATCATCACAATGTGAAGGAGGAAATGGCCAACAAGTTTACGCCATTTTCGAGAATGGTAGAGGGGTAGCGATGCGTGCATTACAGCTTGCCTTCATAATAGACCCAGCGGTTGGCAAAGAAGAACTGAATGGCCGTAAAAGTCATGATAATCAGAAACAGGACCCAGGCCAGGGAGGCAGCATACCCCATCTTGAAAAGCTCAAAGGCGTTGCGGTAGAGATAGAGCACCATAAACAGGGTGGAATCCTGGGGGCCACCGTCCGTCATAATGAATACTGCGGTGAACACCTGAAAGCTGCCAATAATGCTAATGATCATATTGAAGAGAATAATGGGCGAAATGATCGGGATCGTCACATTGACGAAGCGTCGCCAAGTGTTGGCCCCATCGATCTCCGCGGCCTCTTGTAGCTCTTTGGGCACGCTTTGTAGGCCGGCCAAAAAAATAATCATCTGAAAGCCGGTCAGCCATAGGATCATGATGATGAGGGCTGGTTTCGACCAAGCCGGGTTAAATAACCAGTTGATAGGCCCCAACCCGAACCAGCTCAATACTTGGTTGAGGACACCGAATTCAGGATTGAGAATTTGAATCCAGACGACAGCAAAGGCGACAGCTGGCGTAATGGAGGGGAGATAGTAGACGGTGCGATAGATGCCTAGGCCGCGAATCTGCTGGTTGAGCATTACGGCCAGGGAAAAAGCCACAAGTAGCTGCAGCGGAACGCCCAAGAATGTATAGTAGGCTGTATTGACAAGCGACTTGCCCACCAAGGGATCGTTCAACATGCGCTCAAAATTCCCTAGGCCGATGAATTTGGGTGCTTTCAGCATGTTCCACTCATGTAGGATCAGGTAGAGGGAGTAGAGCATGGGGCCGACCCATAGGGCCAGCACGCCCAAGATAAAGGGACTGGTGAAAAGCAAGCCATCCCGCAGATCTCGTCGTTGGGCCGCGGACATGCGAGGTCTTTTCTGTGGTTGTGTCTGGAGTACAGGTGTTGAAGCGGTTGTCGCCAAAAAGATACCCGAATTGTAATGGTAAGTGACCAGTGATCTGTAACAGATCACTGGTCACTGCTGTTTAGGCGCGGTCCGCCCAATACTGGTCCAGATGTGTTTGGATTTCCGGTTGCGCGACCTTGAGTGCTTCTGCTGCGGTTTCAGTCTGGCCGAGCAGTTTATCCCACAGTACGTTGATCGGCCCGCCACCGTAGGCCCCAAGCTGTGAACCTTCACCGAAGATGACGGAGATCGAACTATTTCGCATGGTGTTGGCAAAGGCAGCCGTATTGGTAAAGCCGTAGATGTCTGAGGCGATATCTCCCCAGATGTTCTCGATGTTGTCCGGTACACCACACATGCGGCCACCTTGGGCGATGATCGTCTGCCCTTCTTCGCCAAGGATGAATGTGATCAGGTCCCAGGACTCATCCTTGTTGGCAGATGGTGTGGTAATCACATGGCCGTGAACATGTCCGAAGGTAAAGTTGCTATCGGCTGTGCCGGTCGGTGCCTCAATCACGTCAAAGTTGATGCCCTCTTCGGTGGAGGCCAATTCACCTTGGAGCCGCGGCATCACCCAAGGCCCTTCTAGGTACATGGCCACGCGTCCGGTATCCACACCGACTCCACCGCCATCGATCAGCGCGGGGCCCGGGCTCCATTCGTTGGCAATTGCATCGTAGATCAGAAATTGGAGCGCGGAAGCGATATCCGGGTGATCCCAGTATGCTTCGGTCGGCTCGGTAATCTGATCCCATTCCACATGTCCATTGCGACGCATAAAGTTGGTATTGCGCCCGTAGGCCCCGCGCCATCCTTGGGCCTGGCCCCACCCATAGAATTTCGTGCCATCATCTTCATGGGACAGGTCTTGGATCATCTGCTGGAACTCTTCCCATTTCCAGCCAGTGTGTGGATAGGGGACGCCCTGTTTGTCGAAGAGGTCTTTGTTGTAATAGATGACTAGGGAGCCGGTATCGGTGGGGGTCATGTACCGTCCCCCCTGCCAGAGGGTCTGGTTGTCGTAATTTTCGCCACCGGGGAAGAAGGCATCGCTGCCGTCCCGGGCAATATACTCATTCATGTCGGAAATGACAGCGTTTTCGGCAAAGGCCTGCCAACGCCATCCTTGGAAATAGAGGACATTGGCGGAATCGTCTGCAGCGAAATTGGCCTGAATTTTCTCATAGTAGCCGCCGGGGTACTGTTCCACAGAGACTGTTACGCCCTCGGCTTGTTCATGATAGGCGTTGATCATATTTTCATAAACGACAGCATCCTGTACATCGGCCCAAGCGGAGAGGCGCAGTTCTACGGCTTCCATACTGGCAGCAGCTTCGCCATCACTCTCCGCAGCTGGTGCCTGTGCTGGGCCTGTTGGGGTAGCACAGGCCGCCAGCAGGGATCCGCCGACAGTCAGCGCGCTTGCCTTGAGAAACGCGCGACGGCTCATCAGTTGATTCATATGACCGGTCGAGTTGGACATGCGATTTGGCTCCTTTAATCTGTTGGGAAACGAGCGGAAAAAGAGATAACCTCTTTACATAGATGGTTCAGCTTTTTTTGTGGGCCAGCGGCAGCCGCCTTCCCGGTCCGGGCGGATGTGGGAAAAGGCAAGCTCCTGAATGCCTTTGTAGGCATACGGATCTTGACCCGCGATCATCACGATATCCCGATAGTCGTGGATGCCCATACCCACACCATTGTCGCCTGGATGACGCCAAGGCAGGAGGGATGCAGCATTCATGTAATGGTTCACCAGAGAGCGACGAAAGCCCCCTGTTGCGCGGTTGGGCAAGGAACGGTGGAGCAGATAGCCGTTGAAAAAGACGATGCTGCCGGCCGAGACTTCGACCGCTAGCGCGTCATCGTCTGTGTAGGGAAAGTCAAAGGACTCCACCACGCAATCGAAGCGTTTATCGTCATGTTCCCGGTTGGGCCAAAGCACGCCATGTTTGTGGGAGCCGGGGATCACCCATAGGCAGCCGTTTTCGGTGGTGGCGTCATCCAAGGCCATCCAAGCCGCGTTCAGAGACCGATCCCGAGTGGGGATGAAAGCCTCGTCCTGATGCCAGGCCTGCCCTGGTTTCCCGGCAGATTTGATAAAGAGCATCGACTGCATACATTTCACATTCGGGCCGATGATCCGGGTGAGCACATCAACGATAACAGGCTGGGCCAGGAAGTCGAACATCAGCTGTGATATCTTATGCGGGAAGTGAACGCAGAGTGTGCGGCGGATGACATCTTCATCACTATCGTCCGCTGCGACCGGCGGCAGTTCCGCTACGGACCCCGCTTTACCCCGGCAGATGTGTACAGTTTCATCGCGCAATGCCTGTACTTCATCTGGCGTTAGGGCATCCGCCACCACGAGATAGCCGTTCTCTTGATAGAAGGTCGCGTGTGCAGTGGTGATATCTGGCCGCGCCCTGATGACAGGAGGGTCAAACGTTGTCGCTAGGGTCATGGGATTGCTCCTGTGTCCAATGAAGAGATGGCGATCTCTCCCTGTTCTCTACCTATGTCAGGATTATACGAGAGGGTACAAAAAATTGTCAACTATAGGGTTTACTGTGTTGTCTGTCAGGATGGTAGGATTATCAGGATTTTTGCTCGTTTGACGGGTTCACATGGGTTGATAGGCTTATATTTGTCAACGCATCAGTTGTTTAGGTTTTGGCAGTGGCGAGATAGCATGGTATCTTAAGACATAATCTACTCTACGGACAACAAGAGGCAGTGGTCGGCGTATACCCGCGCTGCCGTAACGAGAGACATCAATCTTATGCCCATAGACAGAATCGCTTTGAAGAACTTCCGCTGTTTTCGGAAGGCACAGAGTGCCCGCCTAGCCCCCCTGACCCTGCTGGTAGGTGAGAACAACACTGGCAAGACATCTTTTCTGGCCATGCTGCGGGCCCTGTGGGATGTTGCCTATAGCGAGCGTGTGCCCGATTTCAAGGAAGATCCCTATGACTTAGGCAGTTTTGACGAGATCGCCCATTACCGAGGGGGCAGGGGCGGCCGGGCGGATACCTTTGGGGCAGGATTTAATTTTACCTCTAAGGGTGCTAGAGAGAATGTATCGTATCAATTCACAGTCACGTTCAAACAGAAGGGGAATGTGCCGCTTCCCGTGTACATACGCCTGGCCTGCCCAGACCAAGAGATTTGGTTGGAGAATTTTGAAGAAGATGAAATTTGGCAGCTTCGTTTTGGGACATCCAAAGGTGCTTGGCAGGGGGAGATGCCCCGCGGGTTTGATTTAGACCGTAATTCACCGCCGACTTCCCTCTTTTTTATGATACTACAGAGCCAAATGGAAGATCAAGAAATCATGAATGAACTGACCCCATTAGACGGCTCTGTACAATCTACTGCAGAGGATTGGAAACAGATCCAAGATCTTATCTTTCGTTTTGGACTTTTTGGACTCGGAGGTTTATTCCATCGCGAACAGAGACCGTATGCCGGGGCACCTGTGCGCGCCAAGCCGCAGCGTACCTACGACCCGGCGCGCCCGACCCGGGACCCAGAAGGAGATTACATTCCCATGTATCTCGCCACTGTGCAGAATCGGGAGAATTGGGAAACCGTCAAGGACGGGCTTGAACAGTTCGGGCAAATGTCTGGGCTGTTCAATGAAATCTCTGTCAAGCAGTTGGGTGGGAAAACGAGTGGGCCGTTTCAGGTACAGCTCAGGAAATCCGGCCGCAAGGCAAAAGGGCCGACGCGCAATCTGATCGACATGGGCTACGGTGTCAGCCAAGTTCTGCCTGTCATTACCGAGATGCTGCGCGGCGATGGCCCGTCCATGTTTCTGTTACAGCAACCGGAAGTGTATCTCCATCCCAGAGCCCAAGCTGCTCTGGGCAGCTTGTTTGGCAAGATTGCCCGCCCGGACCAACAATTGGTGATCGAGACCCATAGTGCCCACCTGATCGACCGGGTACGTATGGATGTGCGCGATGGCACCACACCCTTAACGCCTGAGGATGTTTCCATTCTGTTTTTTGAATACAACGATTTAGATGTATACATTCATTCGCTGGAATTGGATCAAGAGGGGAACATCCTAAATGCACCGACCAGCTATCGCCAGTTCTTCATGGAAGAGACGCGGAAGTCACTCGGGCTGTAGATGTGCGCGATTCTTGACAGTGATGTCGTCCACTAGGTGTTTGGATCCGACCGCCGGTCGGCGCGGAGTTCTTCGATTTGGCCGCAAGAACCTATGCGGCTGCTAGATGATTCCGTCGCTTTTTGTCTGAATCAGGATGTACAGGATGGTTGGATTGTCAGGATTCCTGCTCGTCTAGCTGCCTGTATCATCCTACCCACCAATCCAATCCTGCAGATCCCTGAATTCCCTTACTCCTGATGAAGACGATTGGATCCCCGATTCTTTGTCAGAATCAGGATGTACAGGATGGTTGGATTATCAGGATTCCTGCTCGTCTAGCTGCCTGTATCATCCTACCCACCAATCCAATCCTGCAAATTCCTGAATTCCCATACTCCTGATGCAGACGATTGGATCCCCGATTCTTTGTCAGAATCAGGATGTACAGGATGGTTGGATTGTCAGGATTCCTGCTCGTCTAGCTGCCTGTATCATCCTACCCACCAATCCAACTCTGCAATCCTGCAAATCCCTGAATTCCCATACTCCTGATGCAGACGATTTGCTATCCGCCCCACACCCGCCCAATGGCTGCCTGAATTTTCCCCTCAAAGCGTCCAATCTGATCGCGCGCCCCGTCGAGCACCTTCTGATAGCCCTCTATCTCCGCTACGATCTCCCGCTGCACTTCCAACGGAGGCAGAGGTAAGCGAAACGATGAGTACTGTTTTGCATTGATGTTTGTCAGTGTTCCCGTCTTTGAGTTGCTTACAATCCATTCCCACCAAGAATCCGATTTGGAAATATGAAAGACATACTCAGGAAGAGCCTTAGTAGGGTCAATACGAAAGCGAATTAGGTAGCCCGCATATTGGTAAGTGCCAAGGAGATTTCCATGAAGGTACGTGCGCCCTACTGACCCAGATCGTGCAATGAGTAGATCACCCGGTTCAAGAAATCGGTCCGACTGGATTATAGATGGCGAAACAGGGTCATCGGGCTTGAGTTCGCCCCTGTCTGTGAGATCAGTGATTCGTACATACCGAACCTTGCCATCGTAGGGAACTTTGCGAGCCACAGAACCATACTGCGGCTTGCCCAAAATTATCTCACCCAGCTCTACCCACTCATATTTCGTTTCGTTCACTCCCTTCTCTCTATACCGCTCCCCGCTCAAATTGTACTCACCATTGCCAGCGATCTTCCCCTTCTCAACCACCAACCCTACGTCCGACTGCAACACATCCACCACCTCCCCAGACCGCACCCTACCCAGATAGGCAGACAGCTCCCCTCGCACAAGCGGTAGATCATCCCTCTCTATCGGTCTGCGCTGCGCGCCCAAGTCATAACCATCATGTTCGATCTTGAAAAAGGCTATGTGTTCCACCCTGCGCGCCAAAGCCCTGTCCAAGATCAGGATCGAGGTCTTGACCCCAGAATAGGGCTGAAACACCCCAGACGGCAGCGATACCACCGCCACCAACATCTCCTCTACCAGCAATTTGCGGAGTTGCTTGTACGCCTGCTGACTCTGGAAGATGATCCCCTCCGGCACAATGATGCCCGCACGACCAACAGACGTCAGATGCTCGGCTATGTAGGACACGAACAGCACCTCGCTGCGCTTTGACCTCACCACAAACCGACTGTGCGGGCGGATGCCTCCCTTCGGCGTCATAAACGGCGGATTGGCCAGGATCACATCCGCATACTCATGCCAGCGTTCCTCGCTGGTAAGCGTATCGTACTCATAGATGTGCGGATCCACAAAGCGGTGTAGGTACAGGTTCACCAACGACAGACGCACCATGTCCGGCGAGATGTCATAGCCGCAGATATTGGCAGCCAGCTGCCCCCTCTCCGCGGGCGTGAGGGTGCTGTGCCCCTGGTCATCGGTGTTGGCTGCCAAGATATGCTTATAGGCGGAGATCAGGAACCCCGCTGTACCGCAGGCCGGGTCGAGCACCCGTTCCTCTTTCTGCGGGTTCAGGAGCGCAACCATGAAGTCGATGATATGGCGTGGGGTGCGGAACTGGCCCGCATCGCCTTGGGAGCCGAAGACCGAGAGCAGGTACTCAAAGGCATCGCCGAGACGTTCGGAGTGGTCATAGGTGAACTCGTTGATGACCTTGAGGAAGGCGCGCAGGGTCTGGGGGTCTCGGTAGGGTAGATAGGCGTTGTTGAAGATGGTACGGAAGAGAGGGGGGATGCCGGGGTTCTGTGGCATTCTCTCAATGGCTTCTGCATAGAGGTTGAGCATGGCATGGCCGCCTAGGCCGGCACGCATCAGCTTGGTCCAGCCGTAGTGTGCGAAGTCATGGGCGAAGAACTTGCGCTGGCCGCCGAGCTCCTCGCTGAGGGCGTCGAGGTCATCCATGAACTTGTAGATGAGCGCGATGGTGATCTGCTCGACTTGGCTCTTGGGGTCTGGGACCTTGCCCACGAGGATGTCTCGGGCCGTGTCAATGCGGCGTTTGGTTTCTGTGTCTAACATGAATATGATTGTGGTCAGCAGAATGAACTGTCAACAGTTACTGGGTTGCCAGCTTCCCCCGCATCCGCACATACTGGGCATAATCGATCTCAACGCGCTGTTGTATGTACTCCCTCGTTTGGGGGGCCCGCTTTTGTACATCGCGAATCTGTTCGGTTATGCGTATTGCAAACACATCGGAGCCGGCTCCACTGCCGTAACTGACCATCAGCACCTGCTGGCCCGGCGCGGCTATGTCCAAAATTGCGGTCAGCCCAATCATAGCGGACCCGGCATAGGTGTTGCCGATCTCCCCCACGAGCAGGCCCGTTTCCCATTGGGCCTGTGTAAAACCAAGAGAGCGCATGGCCCGCTCAGGGAATTTGATGTTCGGTTGATGGACAACCACATGATCGAACCCTTGGGCCGTCACCCCCAACTCTTCCATCATCTGCTCGGCAGCCAAAATAACGTGGCCGAAGTAGCCGGGATCACCGCTGAACCGCTCTGCATGGCGAGGATACTGACTGCCGGGCCGTCGCCAAAAATCGGTCGTGTCGGACACATAGCTCATACTGCGTTCAATGACCGCCAAGGACTCCTCTGCGGGGCCCAGCAACATAGCCGCGCCGCCCGCGCCGGCCGTGTACTCCAACGCATCGCCGGGGCGGCCTTGGGCTGTATCCATGCCAATTGCCAGCGCGTAGGCGGCCATGCCACTGCCCACAAAGCCCATGGCGGCCTGCATGGCCTCTGTCCCCGCTTTGCAGGCGAACTGCCAATCTGCTGCTAGGGTAGCTGGGGTAGCACCGATGGCCTGCGCGACAATTGTGCCTGTGGGCTTGACCGCATAGGGATGGCTCTCGCTGCCGACCCACACGGCTTGAATCTGTTGAGGCTCAACAGATGAACGGGCCAAGGCATTGCGGGCAGCTTCAATGCTCATGGTCACTGTATCTTCATCTAGCCCTGGTACAGCCTTTTCCGTCACCGGGCTTGTTTCGTTCCCCGCGCTCCAAATGCGGCTGATCTCCGAACCCGGCAGGCGATAGCAAGGAACATATGCACCGTACCCAACGATACCCACAGGTTGAAGCGGTTGATTTAGCATTGATTTTTCCTCTCACTGCAGTAAGCCTGTGCAATTACTGGTTGTCGGCGGCCAGACACTGCAGCAGCTCTCTGGCCCGTTCAACGCGGACGTTCCCTTCGTCCACCAATTGTGCGGCGATGCGCGCCACAGCCGCGCCCTTCGCACCGGCCGCCATAGCCATCTGACGTGCATGTAGACGCATATGACCTCGTTGAATTCCCGTTGTTGCCAGGGCCCGCAGCGCGGCCAGATTCTGGGCCAATCCTACCGCGACAACAACCTCGCTCAAGGCCCGCGCCCCAGACACACCCAGAATTTTCAGTGCTAAACGAGCTGTCGGATGACTGCGGGTCGCCCCGCCTACCGTACCGATGGAGAGGGGAAGTTCTAGGCGTCCATACAGAAATTCAGCAACCCCGCTGGTTCGTGGTGAGCGGTTCGTAGTGCATACCTTCTCGCCACGCAGACACTCGCTAGTGGGATGACGAACCACACGCCACTCTGTGAGCGCGCGGTATTGGCCATCGCGCGCGGCCCAAGCGTGAGCACCCGCCTCCACGGCCCGCCAGTCGTTTCCCGTAGCCAACAGGAGCGCATCAATGCCGTTAAAGATCCCTTTGTTATGGGTGGCAGCCCGATAGGGGTCCGCGACCGCGAAGGCATTGGCTTCGGCAATCCTACGGATCGTCTCTGCCCCCTCATACTCGACACTATCGAATGCATCTGCTGGGATCTCCACCTCTGCCCAGGCCCGACGGCGGTCACTTAGATTTGATAGAATCTGCAGGCCTGCCCGTCCCCCAGTGAGCTGTTCCAATTGAGGCGCAATGGTCTCGGCCGCAGTGTTGACCGCATTGGCCCCCATCGCGTCCCGACAGTCGAACAGCAGATGCACGATCAGCATTGGCCCAACCGAGGTATGCGGCAGAAGGCGTACTTCAATATCTTGAGGCCCTCCCCCCATACGTGTGATCGTCGGGCTGGTGTCGGCAGCCGCCAGAAGCGAGCCTCGGGCGGCCAAAATCTCTGCCTCAGCCCCAGAAACATCCGGGACATCCAGCAGTTGAATCTGCGCGATCATCAGCGGCTCTGTGCTATCCGTGCGGAAACCACCCCCGGCCCGGGCCAGGAGAGCAGCCGCGCTGACCGCCGCCACCACCGATGGCTCTTCGATGGCCATAGGTACCAGATACTCCTGCCCGTTGATCAGAAAATTGGTGCCGATGCCCAACGGAAGCGCGTAGCAACCGATAACATTTTCGATCATCTTGTCGGCCTGTTCCGTATGAAAGCCCATGGTGAGGAGATCGACTTCTTCAGCCGTCAGCGCGGCCCAATCGGCGATAAAGGCGATTCGCTCTTCCAGACTTCTCTTATAGAATCCCCGCTGTCGCGCCGTTCGCACATCCACCGCTGCAGGCGGATCATCTCGCACGAGGTTCTCTCCTTTGCACTGCAATGTTGCGTTTTACGGAACTGCCCTTATTCTACTCTCTTTTTCTATTTCTGCGTAATATCCAGTTATTGAAACCATAAAAGTAGCAACCAAGTGCAAAATGCGGTATGAGAGTATAATGATAGGGAAGGTAAAATATTGGGAAGGCTGGATATCATTATACTCCTCCGCCATTTGCTGTCAGGGCAAACAAAGACTATACCCGGCCCCAAACATATCGACCGTCCCTATGTGGTCGAGATACATTCCGCGATCACGCCCAAATTGAGGGTGCTGATATCTATGAGACACAAGAGTACACAGGATGGACGCCACCGGGCGAACCAAATCCTGAGATTCATCGGAACGGCCCTTGGCCCTACCTAGCATGGCCAGCATATGTAGCTTGGTGGCATGACTATATTAGAGACGATTAGAGGAGGAGGAAACCAACATGCGTCACAAAATGAACATAGCCCTCATGCTCTGCTGCCTTTGCCTGCCTCTGCTGGCTTCGTGCGGCCGCATCGTGGGGAATACTCTGCTCTACAATGAATGGCGTAGGGGGTGTCCCGGATTCCCCAGCCGCGCAGAGGTAGAATCGGTTCTGGCTGAACACCAAGAACTTGTGCAACGCATTGAGAAGGTGGTTCCTGCCGCAAATGCTACGTACGAGGCTAAACAGCAGGAACTTGTGCTACGTGAGGATGTCACTCTCGATGAACTGTCTGTCATTGCTGATCTATCTGTCATTGCTGATCTAAAGGACAGCCAGGTGCATTATGTGTGGGTCTATATTGATTCTTGTCCAGGGGGCAGCTATATTGACATCGAGTACTTAAGTGCTTCACAAAGGGTGCAGATTCTCAAGATCCTGGATGAAGCTGGCGCGCGCGAGGAAGGTCCCAGGACATTTTTTGGTGTTCCCTTTCTACTGAGTGGTTATTAGAGCCCGTCGAGCCCTGGAGGTAGATGGCAACAGTGCATGAAACTGCCCCTCGCCACCCCTTTGGCGAGCAGCATCGTCCCCTACGGATGAACATAGCCCTCGTGCTCTGTTGCCTCTACTGACTTCATGCGATGACATGGAGGATGGACGGATCCGTGACCTTGCTGGCGCGGCAAATCAAATTCTGCTTCAGTTGAAAGCGAACAGCGTTCTGATAATCGGCCCTTCGAACAGTTGCGGCATAATCGCTATCCCGGCGACCAAGAGAACGACTCCCACGGAAAGGAGCATGCCCAGTGGCTGTTCCCGCGGCAATGCGGCATCACCCTGCGGGAAACCTGGGAGATGCCCAGGCTTTGGCAGCGGATTTTCCCATTGTCCGAAGAAGACTGGTACGATGCGCACGAATCCCACAACCACACCACCGCTAGAGACCAGCACAACCGCAGCAAAACGCCAGTCTATCTCAGCCAAGGCTTGCAACCCAGCCCAATGCCCGGAAAATCCAGCTGTGAGCGGAAAACCAGCCAGGCCCAGACCGCCCAACAAAAATGCAGTCGTGCTCCACGGCAGACAGGTTCCAATCCCTTGAAAACTCTTCAGCCTCAACTCGCCGGTGGCTCGTCGTAATTGGGCCATCCCGGTGGCAGCACTGAGGGTACTCACAATACGTAGGGCAAAGAGCGAGACGACCAAGGGCCAGCTACGCCCAGAGGCATGTGCAACCCCGAAGGCTTCGGAATCTGGGAACATTGCAAAAGGGCCGGCCAAGAGCAGCAGAATGAGACCCCAATCATGCAGCATTGCATAGCCCCACAATCGTCCGGGATGGCTGGTCCCCGCTGCCGCCAGACCACCCCAAACCGCAGTGACAATGCCGGTCGCAATCAACCACAAATTGAGTGCCGAATCATCCCTGAGCAGCGCAGTATCTGTCATCGTCAGATAGACCACATACAAAACTAAGGTCTGGTAGAAAAGAACGACCAAAGCTGCAGCAATGGGAGGTGCTGCCCCGGACAACTCAGGCTGTGTACGATGCAGAGGGACTGGGGCCAGCAGCAGCAGCAGGCCCACAGCCAGAAGTTGCATCGCCTCGGCAGCCATGCCTGTATCCTGTGGATTGAGAGAGACCTGGGCCAGATACCAAGAGGCCAACAATATAAAGGGGACCGCCAGAATCGGTGGCAGAATCACCCACAGTAGGCCCAACGCATCGCCCCAATAACCGGTCTGGATGGAGAACACGCTGATCGCCATCAGCATCGCTAGAAAGATCGGGGCCAGCACGACCGGCATCAACGGTGCGTCCACCATCAACGCCATACAGATGTAACCTGCCCCCATAGGCAGAACAAACATCGGGAAACTTTCGCCCTGACCGGTCGTCACCAGCAGCATCATTCCTGTACCCAGCAAGAGCAGCAAAGCGACGATGACCGGCTCATTGGATGGCGTCAACTGCAGGTGAAAGCCATAAAACGGCACCGCCCCCTGGCCCGTAGTCAGTGCCCAAGAATCGACCCGAGCCACGAGCCATTGGTCACGAGCCACTGGGGTCTGCCACAGCCAGAGTCCCAGCAGATTCAGGCATCCGCCGCACACCATGAACATCCAGCGTTGCCAACGACGCAGAAGATAGACCGCAACAGCCATCAACAAGAGTAGACTGAGCAGAAAGCTGGGGAAGGTGAATTGAATCATGATGAGCGGATGCCGGCCTGCATGCGCTTGAGCAGAGAAGATATCCGGTAGGCGATGTCATGCCAGAGTGTCTTGGCACCAGCAGCGATACTCGGCTGGGGTCTTACAGTTGGCAATATGTCTCGTTCTAGGTCGGCAGGCTGCAGAGCCGATGCCAGCGCGTCGTCCTCTGCCAAGAGTAGATAGCTGCACACCAAAGCCACCAGCAACGCCAGAACGCCGAGTAGAATGATGAAAGCAGGCACAGGAAACAGCACAGACAGCAGAGCCTGTAAGGGAACCAACCAGAGCAGGAGAGCGGCCCCGGCAAAGAGCACCGTTTCCGTCAGCCCCAAGGTGAGAACAGCCAAAACCAGCAGCCACAGGAACAACAATTTCGTCGCCTCATTCAGCAGAGGCAGAGAGATGTTACCGCCTACCCTCCACACCAGGAGAGCAGCCATCCCTAAGATCAGCAAACGGAAAAGGAACGAGCTAAACTGGCCAGCGTGATTGACCCGTACATTCTCCGTCTGTAAAATCGAAAGGAGAAGGATCAGACAGGCTAGGAACAGAACAGCAAAATGTACCTCTGGCCAGGGTGAGGGAAGGCCATAGACAGCCCCCATTATCCGTCCTACAGCGAATTGCACGAACAACAGCCCCAGCAGCATGGCGCGCCAATCCCAGAAAACGAGAGGCAGACCGATGGCAAGCCCAAGAAAGATATGTAGTGGTCCCGAAGACCAGAAATCAACCCCCAACATTCTAGACGCACTCCGACGAATGAACCACCGGTATTACGATACAGTTAGCAGAAAGTAGCCGATGGCAGCAAAGGCAACCAGCCAGCCTACATACCCTGCCCCTTCAAAGATCTCCAGACCTATGTCCCATACATAACTGGTACGACTGGTTCCCCACTCAACCAGCCGAGGGAACCAGTCCAAGGCCGCAAAACCGGATACTCGCTCCGGCCAAGGGCCCGACAACCATACATAAGGCCGCAAAAGAGCTAGGCCCATCCCCAGAAAGAGGGGCCCTGCCAGTGTAAGCCAGACATGCCAGCCCGCTACCGCGCTAGGCGGATCCCCCACTCTTTGAGGAATGGCATCCGGCAGGTCTGTGATGACAGCCATCAGGCGCGGGAAGACACCGGCAATTACCAAAGGTGTGGCCAGAGCCACAACACAAACAAGCAGTCGTCCTATCATCCAAAGGTCCGCCCCGGATCCCGCACGAACGCCTCCTCCCCAACTACGCAACAGAGCGGACACATAAACCATTTGCGCCATGACAAAGGCGATGAAGAAAGGCAACACCAAGGTACCGGAAAATTCGCCCGTGAGTAAGCGGGCAATCGCTGACTGGGTGAGGAAGCCGGGGGTAAATGGAACCCCTACCAGGGCCAAGGCCCCAATGCTGACCGGAATTTGCCAACCCCATTCCCGCCAGATGCGTTCACCCACCAGCCACAGCCCTCCGCCCAAGGCAAAGGTCGTAGTCGGCCAAAGGACTGCTGCCGGCCCCCGCGCTTCTGACAAGATACTCGTCAGGCCGGCCATGCCAACAGAGGTGATCAACACAAACGTTGTATGCCCCAATCGGGTCGTGGTCGTATAGGCTACAAGTGCCGGGCCCAGCAGCCCCAGCAGCATAATCGCCACAAATTCGGAGCGCACCAGCAGTTCCTCACCCGCTAGGCCACTGGACAGCCCCAGCAACCACAGGCCGCATACCGCCGGCGTCATATGGTCGATAAAGCGAGCCGGCAGGCGTAGACGCGCTAACCTATGTGGCAATAGCCACAGATGCAAGGGATAGACACCGGCTCGAATACTGGCAGCTACCAGCAACAACATCACCGTCTCCCTCGGCAGCCTACCGCCCACCAAAGGCTCGGCCGGTCCGCTCTGCCCCGCCGGCAGCAGAGCGGTCAACAGCAGAAGAGACCCCAGCATACTCAGCCCCTGCAACTGCCGTGCCGGTGTGCCCGTCTGCTCTGCCGGCACCACCACATTGCGAACAATCATGAAGAAATCCATCACCACCCACATCAACGTAACTGTCAGGAGATTGCCGCTGTTGGTGAAAAGCAGAGCAGTGGCAATGACACTCAATGAATGGGATGCAGCTATCCCGCGCGCATCTGCGGTAGGTCCCGAAGTGTCTCTGCTCAGGAGAAGCCCCACCCCTCCGAGCAGGAGGATCAAACAGGAAGCGTACCAATTCCAGCCATCACTCACCCACAGCAGATTCGCCTGCACGGAGAAAAACGGCTGCCATGGTAACCGAAAGATCGATATCAGCGGCTGCAAACGTAGGGCCACCGTCAGTACGACCGCGATGCCCCAAAATCCTAAAGCAAGGGTGCTCAGGAGGCCTTCTCTCTGCAGGCGACGGCCTACAACCCAGACGACGATACTACCCAACCCGAGGATGAGAGGAGGCCCGACCGGTACGAGGAACACTGACAAAAAGGCGGCAATGTGATTCATAACCCAGCTATTCTAGCACACACCAATGCCCTGTGGCTAGTAGTCTGTGGTGTTGCGTTTTCCTCGGCCATAGGGCATTGGTCACTGACCGGCACTGTTTTATATTGCCGGATCACTGGAAATACAGTACAGTTATTGAATATGGGATTCGGCCGCTAGCGAGATGTGAGAAACATTGAGGCACGACTCCCACATTCGCCAACATCAATGGCCAATGAAAAATGAAGATGCCACTGCAGTAGACGCAAAACGAGAAACTGACTACGACACGACAGGAGGGATCCTATGCAAACGACCCAAACACGATTGCCCCAGGCAACCACAGGTAAGAAGGCCAAACAGGATATCGACGAATTTGGTTACTGCCTGATTGCCAATGCCCTGACACCATCACAGGTGGAGGTTGCCCGTACTAGGCTGGTCGAACAGGCAGCCGCGGAGCGCAAGCTGGGCATGGCCTTTGAAGATGGCGGACCTAAACAGCAGTGGGGCGCGTTCACAGATGGCCAAGGGCGGCTACGACAGGAGGCGTACACAGCAGCGGCCGGCGGCATCAACCAACGGGTATGGATGCTCGTCAACAAAGGCCAGATCTTTCGGAATATCCTCTTCACAGCCAGAGTGCGCGCCATCATCGATCATGTCCTCGGTGCCGACTATCAGCTCTCTAGCTACTCTGCCAATATCGCCAAACCGGGCGGCGTAGCCATGAATCTCCACACGGACCAGTGGTGGATGCCCCATCCCATTGAGAGAGAACCTTCACCCCTCCCCATCGGCTCCATCACTCGCCAGCACTCCAACCTAAAGGGGGACAAGCCAGCAGCCATGATTGCGCCCTGTGTCTGTGTAAATGTCATGTGGATGCTCAACGATTTTACAGCCGCAAATGGTGGTACCCGTTTCGTGCCCGGCAGCCATCTGTTCGGCCGGCCACCCCACAAGGAGCGGGACGCAGACGTGGAGACCTTGGCCGCGGCAGGGCTGGCCGGGACAGCCATGGTGTTCGATGGCCGGCTCTGGCATGGAACCGGCGCAAATGTCAGTGACGGCAACCGTTATGGACTTCTCACTACTTTCTGCGGGCCACAGTTTCGCCCCCAGGAAAATTTCACCATCGGTACCCGCCCCGAAGTGTTGCAAAACGCTTCCCCGGAGTTGCTGGCCCTGCTCGGCTTCAAAACCTGGAGCGGGTACGGCCGGGTCGAAAGCCCAGTCGCTGAGTATATCTCGCAAGACGAACGCTCCCTAGGCGAACTGCGGTAGCTAGCCGGCTTTCCTACTGTTATGGCAAATTGTAGCATTCGCTACTAGCAGTTCCTTGACGATCTCTGGTATACTATGTCAGAATGACTGCCGACCGATCATCAATTACTTTTGGCACGAGAAATTTTGACAGAGAAATACTGGTAACAATGACAAAATTTTCTGTGCCAAACCTAGTGTTATTCCTGTGAACGGAAACTGGACGCGTAACGGATTTGTCTATCTATTGATTCTGGTGGCAGCGGCCGCGCTGTTCCTGAATGTATACGGCCCTGGGGAAACACCCCAGAGCATCAGTTTGAGCGATGTGGCCACACAGATCGACCGCGGCGAAGTGCAGCGCATTGATGTCCGCGAGGAGAAGCTCCAGGTCTACCTGCGCGATAGCGAGCAGCCCCTTGTCAGCCGCAAAGAGGAAGACATCGCCCTGACCCGCACCCTACAGGGCCTAGGCGTTTCGCAAGACCGGCTGGCCCGGGTGAAGATCAATGTGCAGCCCCCCTCCAATTCGGGGAACTGGTTTTCCTTGCTCATCAACATGCTCCCCCTACTTTTGATCGCCGGCCTGTTTCTGTTTCTGTTTCGACAGAGTCAGTCCGGCAGCAACCAAGCTCTTTCCTTCGGCAAGAGCAAAGCCCGCCTGTTCACTGGCGACCGACCAACTGTCACCTTTGAGGATGTGGCTGGCGCGGATGAGGCCAAGCAGGAGTTAGAGGAGATCGTCGAGTTCCTCAAAGAGCCGCAAAAATTTGTAGCCCTAGGTGCTCGCATCCCCAAAGGCGTACTGCTGGTCGGCCCGCCCGGTACTGGCAAAACCCTGATGGCCAAGGCTGTCTCCGGCGAGGCCGGCGTGCCGTTCTTCAGCATCAGTGGCTCCGAATTCGTCGAAATGTTTGTGGGCGTTGGGGCTAGCCGGGTACGAGATCTATTCGAGCAGGCCAAACGCAATAGCCCTTGTATCGTATTTATTGATGAGATCGACGCGGTAGGGCGTTACCGGGGCACCGGCCTAGGCGGATCCCACGACGAACGCGAACAGACCCTCAACCAGATACTCGTAGAGATGGACGGTTTCAGCACTGATACAAATGTGATTCTGGTGGCCGCCACCAACCGCCCCGACATTCTGGATCCGGCCCTGCTGCGCCCTGGCCGTTTTGACCGGCGAGTGACCATGGACCGGCCGGACTTACAAGGCCGCCAAGCGATCCTCACTGTCCACATAAAGGGAAAACCCCTCGGTCCGAATGTGGATATGGAGTTGATCGCGCGTCAGACACCTGGTTTCGTGGGCGCGGACCTGGAAAATCTGGTGAATGAAGCGGCAATTCTGGCAGCCCGTCGCAACAAACGCGCCATCACCATGGCAGAAATGCAGGAGTCAATTGAACGCATCGCCATGGGCGGGCCCGAACGACGCAGCCGGCTCGTTACCGACCGGGAACGCCAAGTAGTTGCCTATCACGAAGCAGGCCACGCGATCATCGCGCATCTAGTCAAAAACGCCGACCCCCTTCGCAAAGTGACGATTATCCCCCGGGGGGTGGCCGGAGGCATCACCCTGACAGTACCGGAACAAGACCGCTATCTGTTGCCCCGCTCCTATTTTATTGACAGAATCGCGGTTGCCTTGGGCGGCCGTGTGGCCGAAGAACTGATCTTCGGCGATATTTCCAACGGGGCCAGCAGTGATATTCAGCAGATCACCCGCATGGCCCGAGCCATGGTTACGAAATACGGGATGAGTAAAAAAATGGGGCCATTGCAGATTGGCCGCCAAGAGGAGAACCCATTCCTAGGCCGGGAGCTTACAGAACAGAGAGATTACAGCGAAGAGGTCGCCGAAGCTCTGGACACAGAAGTACAGCACATCGTCAATGTACAACATGAACGGGTACGCCAATTGCTTGCGGATCATCATCGGCAGTTGGACACCGTTGCCGAAGCCCTCCTTGAACATGAAACCCTTGAGGAAGAAGAATTCGTCGCGGTTTTCGAGCAACCATGGCCCATGCCCAGCAGTGCGTAACCAAGAGTGTATTTCTCTCCTAGTATCAGCTTCGACTCAGCAGAATTACCCCCACACAGATCACCGCCACCGACAGCCAGCGCAAAGTGCTGACATCTTCCCTAAGAAGAAACGCGCCCACTAGGGTGATCAGGACATAGCCGAGACTGAGGGCCGGATAGACGTAACTCAGCTCCACGCGACTGAGCAATACCAGCCAGAAGATACTACTCAGACCATAGGCCCCAACCCCGCCGATGACGTATGGATTGAGAAATGCTCTCGTCACACTGCCGATCATCAGCGACAGGGGACCACTGATGATCCCCATCTGGTTCATCCCCTGCTTCATCAGCAATTGCCCGACCACATTCAGGCTAACTGTAAGCAAAAGAAGAAAGATCTGTTTCATAGGTCTGCTGGTGTCGCCAGAATGTATCACAATGGCTATCGGTTACAGGCCACTGGAATGCAGCAGTTTGAGGAGGGCCGGACCATAGGTTTTGGCCTTCCACTGCCCGACCCCTGTAATCGCCTGCAAGGCAGCTAGAGAAGTCGGCTGGCAGGTTATAATCTGTCGCAATGTGTCATTACGAAACACAATGTCCGGATCGACCTGGCGCGCGCTGGCTGTTTCCGTCCGCCAACGGCGTAAAGTATCGTACTGCTCGCGCTCTTGTGCGGAGAGAGCCGGCTTGGATCGCCCTGTGGTAGTTGGGTGCTGTGGGATAGGCTGCTGTCTGCCCTGTTGAATCGCGGCCAGCAATCCCTTTCCGAGGCGGTCGATCTGTCGCGGAGGCAGGCCGGGAATGCCGCGCAGCCCAGCCATGGTCGTCGGGCACTTCTGGGCTAACAGCAGCAGTGTATTCTCGCCCAAAATTTTGAACGGTGGCCGGTCTGACCGCCTAGCGACCTGCTCTCGCCATATCCACAGAGCCTGCAAGACGCCCAGATCTTCTGCTGCCACCGTATGCACTTGTTTCATCTGCCAGAATGTACGCGGTTGCGGCGGCGAATATTCGATCATCTCACAAATACGAAAGGCATCCTGGGCCTCTTCCCAGCGCCCGGCTTGCTGCAATTGGTCGAACTGGCGGGCACGTAGGGCCGGCAGATAGTGCGTATCCATCTGTGCATAGATCATCTGCTGCGGGGTCAGTGGGCGTTGTCCCCAATTCGTGCGCTGCATACGTTTGTCACTGACAACACCGAACTCCTCCTGCAAAATCTGTGCAAGGCCAACCCGTTTGCGGCCCAAAATCCGGGCCGCTAGTTGCGTGTCAAACAGCCGGCGAATCCTGAAGTCGAACTCCCGCTGCAGAATGGGAATGTCGTTGTCTGCCGCATGGAGAACGACCTCTGTTTCGTCGTTCGCCAAAATGTGCCCCAGGGCCGACAGATCATGCAATTGCAGGGGATCGATCAGAAAGTCCTGTACAGCGTTCCCCTCAGATCTAGGTGTTCCGAGCGGCGCGGGTGCGGATATCTGCAGTAAACATACCCGGGGTACATAACGATAGAGGCTATCGCTCTCCGTGTCCAGGGCCAGCCATGGCTGGCCCTCAAGATGGGAAAGCATGCGCGCATATTCTGGTGGGGATTGTACAAATTCCGGGGCAGGGACTGCTGCTGGCATCCAGTCGTATGGCGAAGAACCGGACTGGTCGTTCCGTTTGCGCGCAGAGAGGGTGTGCTTTCGGTTTGCCCGCTCCATCAAATAAACCTCTACAATCTCGTGAATCTACCTACAGGCCAGCACTGATGACATCATACCGCGCCCTGTCTGATCTGTCAACGATCATCTGCCCTCAATGTCTCGAAGAGAAAAATATCTCTCGCATGATATGCCTGAACGATCATGTTTCTGCTATAATAACACCAGTGGCATTATCAGCCACTGCAATTATCCTTATTATTAGAGAAAGTAGGACTCATATGCAAAACTTCCCGTATCACAACCGATATCTTCTTTACGCGATCGGCATACTTTGCGGGAGCATCCTAGCTGCCTATATAGGAATGCTCCCCCCAAAGCAGGCCCAGGCCCAATCTCCAAGAGCAGGCGTATTCGTGCTCTATATGCCCATTATGCACACCATGACGAAGCCGACCACCACCCCGACACCGTCCGGACCCTTCTTCAACAGGGCAGTCGTGGTGAGCTGTGACTCCAATGAGGCCATCACCTATGTGCGGGGCACTGTGCGCCAGAACGGCCAGCCGGTCAATGGCCATCGGGTCGTCTTCAGTTGGCATCCAGATGGGGAGGTGGTAGCCGGTATCACATCCGGGCACTATTCCGACTGGGCCCAGGGTTACTACAGCCACATCCTGCAAGCGGGTGGCCCCCGTGAAGGGAATTGGTGGTTCTGGATCCAAGACGAGGCCGGCAAGCGCATTTCAGAGATGGCATTCGTGCATACAGATGGTGTGGCCGGTGAAGGCAGGTGCCAACAGGCGGTCATTGATTTCGACTCGCAGGTGGCAAGGCCGCCCAACACTGCCATACCCACCAACACACCTGTGGTGGTAACGCCGACCACCACCCCAACACCGCCCCCAGGGACCGGGGCACCCTATGAATTCAATATCGCGGTAGTGCAGAGATGTGAACCGCAACAGGCCGGGAATTGGTTTGAAGGGACAACCTATAAAAATGGGATACCAACGGATGGCTATCGCGTCGTCTACAGTTGGCAGCCAGATGGTACATGGACAACGAAACCTGTTATCAGCGGCCCCCATACTGGTTATGACGATTGGGCTACTGGCTTCTATAGCCACATTATTCGTGCGCCGGGACAGGGTCCGATTGCTGGGAACTGGTTTGTCTGGATCGTTGATGCCTCAGGGGGGCGCATCTCAGAAATCGCCAATTTCCAAACGACTGGCCCGGGCCAAGGCTGCAATCAGGCTGTCGTGGACTTTGACTCCCGTGTAACAAAGCCGCCCAACACTGCCATACCCACCCGCACCCCTGTGGTAATCAGGCCGACGCCTTCCGCCACACCCAGCATCCTGCCGACAAGCACCCCTACGGCCCCGGCCTCAGGGCATCTCTTCAAGCGGGCAATCCTAAGCCGCTGCGATCCCAATGGCGCGGTCACCTATGTGCATGGCACTGTATACCAGAACAGCCAGCCGGTCAACGGTTATCGGGTCGTCTTCAGTTGGCAGCCAGATGGAGCGGTGGTGGCCGGCATCACATCCGGGCCCCATGCTGGCTATCCCGGCTGGGCACCAGGTTACTACAGCCACATCCTGCAAGCGGGTGGCCCCCGGGAAGGGGATTGGTGGTTCTGGATCCAAGACGAGGCCGGTAAGCGCATTTCAGAAATGGCACACGTCCATACAGATGGTGTGGCCGGTGAAGGCAAATGCCAACAGGCGATCATCAACTTCGACAGCTAGTCTCTTGAGGGATTCGGTACTGCTCCCTGTGTGTGCTACAATTGCCGGATCCCTATCAGGTTCTCGTTTGTTCAATGATTCGTGTTCTCTATCGTCATGCCAGCGGAAAGATTGTCGGCAATTTCCCGGTCGATCAGTTGGCGGCCGCCCTACGGGACAGCCGCACCTATCTGTGGGTCGATCTGTCAGCAGCGACAGAAGCGGAACAACAGAAAATTCTGGCTGAAGTCTTCCGCTTCCATCCTTTGGCAATCGCAGATGCCAGCAGGAGCCTTCTTGCGCCCAAGATCACTGACTATCGCCAGTACCTGTTCATGGTTCTCCACAGCATCTATCCCGGTCAGAAACGGACCGACCTACGCAGCAGTGCGCTAGACATCTTTCTTGGCCCCAACTTTCTCGTAACAGTTCATGAGCGGGAGATGACTGCAATCGAAGAGCTGTTGGCTGACGAGAGCTACCATCATCACAGCGGGCTCGGGCGGGGCCCGGCCCTCCTGCTGTATGAACTGATCAGCCGGCAGCTTGACCGCTATTGTAGTCTGCTGGAGGAATTTGAAGCGGAGCTGGACCGTCTGGGCGATCTGATCTTCCTCCAGCAGAGCAGCCGGGCAGATCTGCTGGAGGATCTGCTGACAGCCCAGAGCAGTGCTTTGCATCTGGCACGGGTGCTTTGTCCGCAGAGGGATATGATGAAGCACCTAGCTGCTGGCGATTATGACGTGATCCTCAGCGATGCCCGCCTGTACTTCGCCAATGTATATGATAGGCTGGTGAATCTGGTGGGGCTGCTGGAAGGAATGCAGACCCTTGTGCCGAGCACGCTCAACATCTATCTGGCCTTGTCTGCTACTCGCAGGAATGACATCATGCGGATGCTGACAATGATTGTGACAGGTTTGTTCCCCTTGCTGTTCCTGAGCAGCCTCTACGTACGTGACTATCCGGCCCTGTGGCTGCTTTTTCTGGCAATGGCCTTGGGGCTGCTCGGCTATTTTCGACGGATTGGATGGTTGTAATGGCACATTGGTACTGGTACGACGCGGACGGCCGGCAGGTGACATCACCGTTCCATCCCGAACACAGCCGCCCCATCGCCACAGCCATCGAATGGCTGCGCCCGCCGCTGATCTCTGATCTACACCGCAGTTTCGCCCGTTGGACTGCCGCGAAACTGACACTAGGTGACCTGACCCCAGACCGTCTGTGGATCGATCAGGCCGGGCTGGTGGCTGTGCGCTTTGCCACAGGCGCGCCAGCCCCACAGCCGACAATCGGGGCCGGCCCAGGCCTGGCCCAATGGTTTGTGCTGTTGGACAAGTGGATGGAAACCTATGTAGTCCTGGCCCGGGCCCGTTCGATCTGGTCACGCCCAGAGCTGGCTGGCGCGCTGTCCTTTACAACACCCTCCTTGCTGCCCCAACCCCTTGTGCAGATGCCGCCAAACAATTGGGAGCGGGTTGCCCGCGGGCTGGCAGCACTTATTGTGGATGACCAACCCCTCTAACCAGTGACCCCAACACCAAGAGCACATGGACAGGTACGAGCTACATGCAGATGAATACGCAGGCCAACGGACAGAACCCCAAAACAGACCGACCCAGGCAGCGGCTGCCCGCTGCAACACCTGTGGCCAATGACAGCAGCGTACAGGCCACCGCGGTTAGAGGGCCAGAACCCTATACCGTGCGGCATAGTCATTCCGCCGGCGGGGTTGCCTATCGTCTGCGAACTGTAGACGCACAACCCATTATTGAGATGGCACTGATCACCACCGACAGCAACGGCCAACGCTGGCAATTGCCCAAAGGTCGCCTCTACCCAGCCGAGGAACCCCTGACCGCAGCCATCCGGGAAGTGAAAGAGGAAACGGGCCTAGAAACCGAGTTCGTGTCATTTTTGCAAACTGTACATTACGAATATCTGGACACCTACGCGCGCACAGTCCCTGAACGAGTCTACAAAAAAGTAGACTTCTACCTACTGCGAATGGTGGGCGGGCACATGTCCGACGCCAGTGTTGAAGTCCAAGCTGTGGCCTGGGCCCTACCTGAGGACGCGCTGGACCGTCTGACCTTTGCAGGCGAACGGGAATGTATCCGATTGGCTATGGCGCATCTGTTTGCCAGCCCGTAACGCCTACAAACCCGTTTGGTTCGCCGCTGGAGGCGGCCACACAATGGCTATGGAAATCGCAAAGGCAACCACAAAACAGATCCAAGAAGTGCTGCACCTGCTCGTCGGCGGCGTAACAAGCGATGCCACCAGCATGGAGGAGATCGCAGGCAGTTGGTGGCGTCGGTTCCTGTTCTTGCGCTGGTTTGGGCCCCGGCTTCTGGGAAATCAGATGGATACCTTCGTCGCCACCCAAGACGACCGCATCATCGGATTTCTGATCGTCCAGTATGATGGCGATATGGCCGGTACCTTTGACTGGGCGTTTATGGAGCCGTTGAGCGTTGAGCAGAACCGTGAGGATTTTGCCGAACTGATCGACACAGTCTTGGACGATGTGGAAGAGCAGGGCCATCAGCCCTACTTTTATTTCGGCTTTGCCAGCGACTCCCTGCCGCAAGTCGGGCAGGTGCTGGAGGAGGTCGGCCTGCGCGCCGTTGATTACCAGAGCTGGCAGATGGTGGGGAAGTTGCCCCTAGCAGAACCCGGCACAAGGCCGCCTAGCTTGCGTATGTCCATGCAGATCCCAGCGCGTTTTGGCCCACAGATGGACGCGCTGTTGCCGGCGGCCTACCCTGACATGGACCCAGCCGAGATCGCAATGATCTCCTCGCTCCACGCCGGCACTCTGCGCTCCTCAAAGGTGTTTCTCATTGAAGAACAGGACCAAGCCATCGGCTTTGTCCAGCAGTTCCGCTGGCGGGATGAACTACGGCTGTTGATTGCTCTGCCACAGCGGCTGTGGGGCAGCGATGAAGAACGCCTCTTGGTCGCGCAATTGGCCCACAGGTTGCAAGGACGCAATACATCTCTGCGGATACGCACGTTCAGCCAGGGCCATCTAGAAGCATCACGGGACTCTCTCTCCCCCCTTGGGCTTCAGTGGGAACAGGCCCCCTGGCAACGCCGGGTTGTGGCCTTAGGCGAGGACGAACTGCAGTGACCAGTGATTTTGATAGCCAGCGCAGCGGCTCATTTCTCAGTGAAAGCGGTGTCCCGATATTTTATCGACAGTGGCAACCGCCCGCTGCGGCCCAAGCTACCATTCTGGTCGTCCATGGCCTCGGTGAACACGGCGGACGCTATCGTCATCTCGTCGGGGCATTGTTGCAGGCCGGATACCATGTGTACGCGCACGATCATCAGGGCTTCGGCCTCTCCGGTGGGGCTAGAGGATTCGTCAACCAGTTCCAAGACTATCTGCGGGACCTCACACAGGTCGTGGCACTGGCCCGGCTGCACAACCCCGGCCTCCCTTGCTGTCTGTACGGCCATTCCATGGGCGGGCTGATCAGCCTCTACTACCTGTTGGAAATGCCGGGCGCAGTGGATCTGGCGGTGATCGCAGCCCCAGCCCTACAAGCCCAGCTCGACCTACTGAATCGCTTCCTCAAACAGGTCATGATCCTGCTCAATCAAGTACGGCCCACCATGGCTATTCCCCAGCCGGGCAGCTTTGATGTGCTTTCCCGCGATCCAGAAGAAGTACGCCTAGCCGAGATGGACCCCTTGTGGGTACACAAACGCAGCGCACGTTGGGTGGTTGAAATCTTGGCAACCATGCAGGAAGTGGCCGGCCGGGCCCCTGAAATCCGCCAGCCGATTCTGATGTTGCAGGGGACTGCTGACACGGTCATCAGCCCGGCGGCAACTCAGGAATTTTTCAAGCATATCTCCTCGGCCGACAAAACCCTGCAGATCTATGAGGGCTACTACCACGAACTCCACAACGATCTGGGCCGGGCCCGGCCCATCAACGACCTGCTCGAGTGGTTGCATGCCCATTGCCCTACCGGAGGACCAGCCATTGTCTGAAGCAGGATTCTCTGGATGCACAGGAATGTACGTATCCTGCTTGAAGAACTCAAGATAAAATTCTATCCATCCTGTAACTCCTTACGAAAGGAGATCACATGGCCCAACAGATTGCGCTCTTCAATCACAAGGGGGGCGTCAGCAAGACGACAACCGCCTTTAACCTCGGCTGGATGCTGGCACACAAGGGCAAGAAGGTAATCCTTGTCGATTGCGACCCCCAGTGTAATCTCACTGGGATGGTCCTTGGCTTGGAGGAAGCTGAGGATTTCGCCGCCATTTACGAAGCAGAAGGGGTGCGGAATATCCGTGACGGTCTCTCACCGGCGTTTGAATCGCGGCCAGTCCTCATGAAACCCGTACAGTGTGCGCCAGTCAAAGGCCAGCCGAACATGTACCTGCTGCCCGGCCACATCGGTCTGGCTGAATACGAGGTCACTTTAGGGATCGCGCAGGAACTGTCCGGCTCCCTCGTAACCCTTCAGAACTTGCCCGGCTCCCTCCACCGCCTCTTTTCACAAACTGCTGACAGGTACAACGCTGATCTCATCCTTGTAGATATGAGCCCGAGCTTGGGTCCGGTCAACCAAAATCTGTTGATGACGAGCGACTATTTCATCGTACCCATGGCCCCCGACTACTACTCGGTGATGGCAACCGCGAGCCTAGCATCTATCTTGCCCAAGTGGGCATCTTGGGCAAAGCACGCGAAAACATTGCCAACCCTCAAGAAGGCAGTCTATCCCTTCCCTGATAAGGACCCCAAGTTTCTAGGGACGGTCGTGCAGAAATATCGATTGAGGGAAGGCAAAACCCCCTCTGCTGCCTTCCAACAGTGGATTGATAAAATCACCGAGGGGGTCAAGACAAAGCTTATACCTGAATTAAAAGAAAGCCATATGTTACTGCCAGAGAACGCTTACGAACAGGTCGGCCTGTCGCTCGGTGAACCGCTCATGCAGATGTCAGACTACAATAGCCTCATCGCCCTGTCACAAAAGCATAAAGCCCCGATCTTTGATTTGACCGATGAGCAATTGGAACGAACAGGGAATGTGCTTGAACTCACCCAAAAATCTATGCAGCAGTTTCGGGAGCTCTATTCTGAAGGTGCGGAGCGCATCATGGCACTGATTGAGCATGCTCAGGGCGATTGAACAATTCCGTGCCAATTGCGAAGCGATTCATGCTGTAGTACATCCCCCATAACAACAAAACGGAGAACACATAATGCAAGAAGATATCATCCAAACGATATGCAAAGACAGCAATTATCATCTTGCTCTGTTCACGGCAGATGAGATTGAAGACTTGCGTACACAGATTGTTACCAAAACAAGCAGAGGCCGGACAATCCCCTTTATCCGCTGTATCGTGCGGAACAGGGAGATTCAGCTAAAGCCGGAAGAGGTCGTCCGCCAGCTCTATGCGAATCGGCTCATCAAGCAGTACGGCTACCCCAAACGACGCCTAAATTTTGAACATCCCGTCAACTTTGGCCGGGAAAAGAAAAAGGCGGATATTGTCATCTTCGACAAAGACAGAGTTGATAGTGCCTATATTATCGTGGAGCTGAAAAAGCCCAAGCTCCACGATGGCAAAAGCCAGCTCCGCTCCTACTGTAACGCCACCGGCGCGCCCATCGGCGTATGGACGAACGGCGAACAGATCTCCCATTACCACCGCAAAGACCCCAACTACTTTGAAGACATCCCCACTATCCCGAACGCAGACCAAAGCCTCAGGGACATACTCAGCGAACGCTTTACCTTGAAAGACCTGATCCTCAAGGACAAACTCGCCAATGAACGGAAATCCCTGAAGGATATCATTTTGGAGCTAGAGGACGAAGTGCTGGCAAATGCCGGGGTAGATGTGTTCGAGGAGGTCTTCAAGCTCATATTCACCAAACTCTATGATGAATACCTGAGCTCGCGAGACAAGGACCTTATTAACTACTACGTGGAACAAGTCACCAAGACCGCTGTCCACGAACCAAACTCACCCTACTATCTCGGTGGCCAGGACTATGATGCTCTCATGGGGGCGGTGGCAGGGGTTTATGATAGCGGCTTTCGGGTCATGGAGTTCAGAAATAGCGGACAGACCGATACGGAACTGAAAGACAAGATGCAAAATTTGTTTGAGCGGGCGAAAGACCAATGGCCGGGCGTTTTCGCCGAAGGAACTGAGTTTGAACTCTCCGACAGCCATCTATCCGTCTGTGTGTCCAGCTTGCAGGATGTCAAACTGTTCAACTCCAATCTGCTGGTAGTGGACGAGGCCTTTGAATATCTCGTCAACAAATCGGCTAAAGGCGAAAAGGGGCAATACTTTACACCGCGTCATGTGATCGACATGTGCGTACAGATGCTCAATCCAAAGCGGGGCGAGTATATGATCGATACCGCCTCCGGCAGTTGTGGCTTTCCGGTGCATACCATCTTCAAGCTCACTGGGCATCTGTTTACCAATGCCGATATTCCCGCGGAAGACAAGCAGCATGTCTGGAAGGTGTTTGGCATTGACTTTGACGAAAAAACGGTCAGGGTTGCCCGAACCTTGAACCTGATCGCGGGGGATGGAGAAACCAATGTGTTGCACCTGAACACCCTGGACTATGCGCGCTGGAGCGACAAGACCGAGAAGGATAGAAAATGGATCAACACCTATGGCAAGGGTTTTAGACGGTTGGAAAAACTGCAAGCCGAAAAAGGGGAAAACCCGCGAATTTATCATCAAACAAGGGCGCATCCTTGCGGTGGTCAGTCTACATAACAACACCTTCAAGCCCCACACCGGCACCAAGACTAGCGTGTTGTTTGTGCAAAAGTGGAACGATGATGCGGACAAGGGCCCCCTTTGCCCTAGGCGGGACGACTACCCTATCTTTATGGCTGTGTCCGAAAAGGGCGGAAAGAACAACTCCGGCGATTATATCTACGTGACAAACGACAACGGCCAATACAAGCTGGACAAAAACGGGCATATGATCGTTGACCATGACCTACATAACCACAACGGCGAACTGCCCGATGGCATCGCTGAAGTCTTTATTGAGTGGGCGAAGAGTGAAAATTTGAGCTTTTGGGAGGAATGATGACAACAGAAAAACAGATTGATTTGCGGGATCTACCCGAAGAGGCACAGCAGGCAGTGTATGATTTCTACCTGTTTATTAGACAGCGTGTCCGTGAAAAACAGGCAATTGTAGAGGTTGGTGAAAGTGCTTTGTTGAGTGAACAGAGCCTAGCCGCAGACTGGGATAGGCCAGAGGAAGATGAAGCATGGCAAGCGTTTCAGTAGGAGATATTGTATTTGTCCGTTTCCCTTTCTCAGATTTGAGCCGATATAAATTAAGGCCAGCATTAGTTCTTGCCAACGCAAGAAAAGATGACTTTATTTTATGTCAGATTACCAGTCAGCCTTATACCGATAGGCAAGCAATTCAATTACAACAAGACAGTCTTGCAATGGGACATTTACACAAGGTCAGTTATGTACGTCCAGCAAAGCTGTTCACCGCTAATATCAGGATTGTTGAAAAGACGGTTGCCCGCGTGAAACCGCAAATCAGACAAGCTGTGGTCAACCAAATTACAGAACTATTGAATGCAGACGGTACATAATGCAGTATTCGGTTGTTAATTTCAGTATAGTAAAATCACACAAAGATAGATACAAGATTAGATGCAGAACCAGTCCAAACACCTGCTAGAATGCGCCAAACGCGCGGTAGAGATAGCCATTGAACAAGACGAACACACCGCGATTGACTGGCTGGAAACTGAAACATCGTAGTTGATCACACGCCCGGCGGTGGTTCCGGCGCGAGGTCCAACTCCTGCAGCAATCCGACCAGACTGAAATTCATCGCCAGGACCACAGATGCCGGGGTGAGGAGGAATATCGGCAGGACAGTGACAACGCTGACTCCCAGCAACAGGATCTGGAACAGCAACATCAGAAATGTGTAGAGCGGATGCCGCAAGGAGAGAATAAAGGCATTCCGTAAAATCAGCTTGATACTCATCTCGTCTTGCTGCCAGAGCAAGGGGAAAAAATACTGCCCAGCCATTAAAATAATGACCAGCACCCAAATCCAGACAATACTGATGACTTGTGCCCAAGTGGCAGAGTTCGTCCCGTAAAAGCGAATGTTGATCAACACCCCCGCGAGCAGCAGAAGATTGATGCCCAACAGGAGCCAACTCTTGCTGATTGTACTGCGGGCCCCTTCCCAGAAGAAAGCACTCTCCACTCGCTTATAGTTAGCGACCCGGTTGGCCGCGTTGTGGATGCCGGCTGTCACCGGCCCGGCAGGCAACACAAGGAAGACCCCAACCCACCAGAGCACACTGAGCCAGACCCACAGGAGCAGGTCCTCATACAGTGCTTTGATCGTGCGCCACATGACTGTGAAGGCTTTCATTCAGTAACACCCGTTCTCGGTTATCGGTTCTCGTGGCGATGCAGTTACAACTAGCCATGAGTATACCATCAGCCGGGCAATCTGTCAGTTTTGCAGTTGCTCAAAATCAAGCAGAACTCTCTGGCGTAACACCTTGTCGGGTGCTAGCGTAAAGGAGTGTCAGGACAATATCCTATTCCTGTATCCTGATCTCAACTTGCCATATCTCATCTGAGACGGCTACAATGGTAAAGAACGTTACACTGCAGTGGCTCGTGGAGAGCAGCTCATGACGAGGAACTGTTCCATGCGCCACTCTCCATGCTTGTTGATGAGGACGACCGATGACGAATCAACCACGAAAGATCCTTGTGTGCGTTGCCTGGCCATATGCCAATGGGGAAAAGCATATCGGCCAGATCGCCGGCGCGTATTTGCCGCCGGATATCTTTGCTCGCTATCAGCGGATGGCGGGGAACGATGTGCTCATGGTCAGCGGCTCCGACACCCACGGCACGCCCATCACCCTACAGGCGGAAAAGGAAGGCATTTCTGCCGCAGAAGTGGTGGACAAATACCACGCGCTGTTCGTGGAAGGCTGCCTAGCGATGGGCTTGACCTTCGATCTGTACACCCATACGGAGACCCAAAACCACTGGGATGTCACCCAACAGATATTTCTACGCCATGTGACAAACGAGTATATCTACAAAGACGTACAGAAACAGTGGTTTGATCCCCAAGCAGGACGCTTTTTGGCGGACCGGTACGTGGAAGGGACATGCCCTTTCTGCGGTTTTGCGGAGGCCCGGGGCGATCAGTGTGATACCTGCGGTCGCCTGTACGATGCCCTAGAACTGACCAATACCCGTTCCAAATTGAGCGGTGCCACCGATCTGGAAGTGCGGGAAACCGAACACTTTTTCCTCGATCTCGGTCAACTCAACGAACCATTACTCGAGTGGATCGGCAGCGGGAAGGAACACTGGCGCAACAATGTCCTCAATTTTACCAAAGGGCAACTGAACCTACAGGAGTTGCGGGGCCGGGCCATCACCCGAGATATCGACTGGGGCATTGCCATTCCCCAGGAGGGATACGAAGACAAGCGCATTTACGTCTGGTACGATGCGGTGCAGGGCTACCTGAGCGCGGCAATTGAATGGGCGCAGCTTGTTGGTGAGTCCAATCGCTGGCAGGAATGGTGGGACCGCAACACTACGCCGGATGCCCGACACTATTATTTCATCGGCAAGGACAATATCCCGTTCCACACCCAGATCTGGCCGGGGATGATCATGGCCTACAACGACGAACCAGGGGCTATGGATGACAAGGTGCGTCTACAGCTGCCCTATGATGTGCCGGCCAACGAGTACCTCAACTTCCGGGGGGCCCAGTTCAGCACCAGCCGGGGCAATGTCATCGGCTGGAATTCCGTGCTGGCCGAATTTCAAGCGGACGCCTGGCGCTATGTCCTGACAGCCATGGCCCCCGAGAACGCGGATAGTGAATTCACCTGGCCGGATTTCAACGAGCGGGTCAATAATGAACTGGTGGCCAATTGGGGCAACCTCGCCAACCGAGTACTGGGATTCGCCTATAATCGCTTTGATGGAATCGTACCCCAGCCGGGTACATTTGACAGCACAGACCAGGCCCTGCTGGACACCATCCGCCAGGGATTTGACGATGTGGCAGCCCAATACGAGGCAGTGAAATTGAAATCCGCCCTCCAAGAGGTGCGCGGCCTGAGCCAGCGGGTAAACCAGTACCTGAACGAAAAGGAACCATGGAAGACGATCAAAACCAACCCGCAGGCCGCGCGCACAGCTGTATACAGCGCGCTGCAGGCCATTGATTGGCTGAAGTTGATGTGGGCCCCGATTCTCCCCCACAGTAGCGAACAGCTACATTTCTATCTCGGCTATACACAGCCGCTGTTCGGCCATCTATATACCGAATCCATTGAAGACGCACGGGGCAGCCATCTGGTCCTGCGCTATGACCACAGCAAGGCCAGTGCTGTCTGGCAGGCCGACACCCTGCCGGTCGGGCAGGCGTTACAGAAACCGGCCCCACTGTTTACAAAGATAGAGGGCAATGGCTAGTGAACACCCCAGGCCAGTGCGATTCCTAGCTACAGATCATTGGGCACTGGCCCTTGTCATTACCGTTTACGTTGCTCTCGCGGCCCTTTTCGCGCTCACCACCCCGCCCTGGCAGAATCCAGATGAACCAGCCCACTACAACTATGTGGCCTATGTGGCGAGCGAACGCCGCTTGCCCGTTCTGCAGATGGGCGATTACGACGAAGGGTACCTGCAGCGGCTGAAAGACGAGCGGTTTCGGCCGGGCCTGTCTGTTGCAGGGGTACGCTATGAATTTCATCAGCCACCCCTCTACTATCTGCTGGCCGCGCCAGTCTATTGGTTGAGCGGCGGCAATCTGCTGGCCTTGCGGCTGTTCAATGTTGCCTTGGGTGCTGGTGTCATCCTGCTGGTTTTCGCCTGTGCGCGCATCATTGTGCCCACACCTCGCTTTATCGCCCTCGGCGCGGCCGCCTTTGCTGCGTTCCTGCCCATGCACTTGGCGTTGATGGCAGCGGTCAACAATGATGTGCTGGCCGAACTGGTGATCGCCGGCGGCTGTGTAATGCTCTTGCGCTGGCAAACCACAGGGCACAGGCCCCTGGGGTTAGTCATTGTCTCTCTGTGTATAGGCCTCGGTTTTCTCACCAAGGCCACGGCCTACGTTCTCCTCCCCGTTGCCCTGCTCACAGTGACCGCAGTGCTTGTTATCGGGCGTATCTCTGGCCCTGTGCGCCTCAGCCAGTACGCCTTCCTCCTTGCCCCGGCCATGCTCCTGGGCCTCCCTTTGTGGATACGAAACAGCCTTGTATACGGCAACCTAGACTTTCTGGGCCTGGCTTGGCATGATGTGGTGGTGAGCGGACAGCCAACCACAGCCGGCTGGATAGCAGCCCATGGTTGGGTCGCCTATTGGCAGAGGGCTTTGGAGTTTACTGCCAAAAGTTTTTGGGGGGTATTCGGCTGGCTCGGCGTCTTTATGGATGCTCGCATCTATACCTATCTTTTCATTCTGTCTGGCATGGCGGCAATGGGCATCATGTTGCGGCTGCCATCCCAGTGGCGTATGGCTGCTGAAAGGTGGCGCACAACAGCGGCGAGTCACAGCTATTTGGCACTGCTGTTGTTGGGGGGGGGGGTCTTGGCCGCCTATGGCTGGTACAATCTGGGCTTTATCCAACACCAAGGCCGCTATCTTTTGCCGGCCCTGCCCGCTTGGAGCCTACTCTTCGCGGTGGGCTGGTGGGCTGTGCTGGAGAGGCGGGCCAGTGGAATCGCTGGGGGCCTTCTGCTCATAGCGGCTGGCATGGGTCTTGGTACGTTCGACAGATGGACGGTTCTGCTCTGCGGCCTTGTCGGGGCTGGTCTGCTGCTGCATGGAGTGCTGGCGAGGTACCGTTGGGGCCATGCCCTGCGCTGTGGTCTGTATTGTGCTATATTCTTGTCATTGATCGTGCTGGACACAGCACTTCCTTTCCTGTATATTATCCCCCAGCTACGGAGGCTGCTGTAAGCTCAGAATTCTCTGGCCTCAGATTGCCATACTCTATGGTATCTTCCATTTCGGCAAAAAAAGCGTCATAAACGGAGGCGTAATCCCATGACCATCACAGGCAAGGCCTTGCAGTACGGCCTGACCACAGACGAACGCCAGCAATTTGAGGAGGCCGGCTATTTCACCATCAACAACGCGCTTTCGCCCAAGCAGATCGACATCCTCACGGCTGAGGTAGACCGGATCTACGCTGGCGCGCTGGTAAAGGGCTTTGATGCCACTGTTTCCTTTTTTCACCCCAATTTTATTCCCGATAGCGACGAATTTCTGAAGCTGGTTGATTTTGAAAAAACTCTGCCAAAGGTATGGGAGATACTCGGCTGGAACATCTACCTCTACCACGCCCACCTGATCGTCACGCCAGCCAACCGTGCAAATGCTGCAAGCACTGGGCCTACCGACACTGTTGCCTATGCCAGCCAGGTCCGCACGTTCGGCTGGCATCAGGACAGTGGCCGCATCAATCGGGACATTGAAACCCACCCTCGGCCCCGCATCTCATTGAAGATCGCCTACTTTCTCTCGGATGTGAGCAAGCCGGGGCGAGGCAACTTCTGGGTCGTGCCCGGCAGCCATCTGCGCGATGAGATCGACAAACCGGCTGATGGCATCGGCCAACCGCACGGGGCCATACCGGTGTTGGCAAAGCCGGGGGATGCAGTCTTCTTTGACCGGCGGCTATGGCATACGGCCAGCCCTAACTGGTCCGATATCACACGGAAAGTACTCTTCTATGGGTACGGCTATCGCTGGATCCGCACCAAGGACGACATGACTGTAGACCAGCTGTGGGAAGGCAGCGATCCCATTCGTCGCCAGCTATTGGGGTGGGGCATCAATGCCAATGGTTTCTTCTCGCCGACAGACGATGACGTGCCCCTGAAGGTCTGGTTGGAAGAGAACAACGGCAGTGGAGCAAACCTCTAGCCCTGGAGGGACGTCCAAGACAGCTTGCTGATCTGCGCGACAGATCAATGCCCTGTACGAGAACGCCTCCTCCAGCTCTTCGCCTATTTATACGGCCAGACGATCTCCATAAACAGCTCATCCTTCTCCGCCTCGCTGTCCATGGGACTGGTCAGATAGACTTCACGGGGGGAGTCCGCGATCTGGTGGCCGTTGTCTTCGATCCATTTGAAGACCGCATCATAGTATCCTAAGATCTCTGGGAAATGGGCCTGCTGCAGAGTCAGCACTGTATAGGCGACGGGCCCGCCGGCCAAGACCCGGCTCCGCACGACAAGGCCTTCACAGGATCCCGCCGCGGAGATGCTCCTGCCTTGGCCGCTCCCCACGGGAACCGACTTGACCGGGATGCCGACCTCCACTGGCCCGTCGTGTTCTTCGCTCACATGGCCGTGATAGATGGCGACTGGGTTGCCGTCTCGCTCAATGCCCAGTTCTTCAATGATCTTGGCCAGTTGCTCATAGGCATCATGCAGGTATGTGGTGAGTTCGCCGATATAGACAGGGCGGGTAAGGCTGAACATCTGGCGGTCCAGCAGTTCAGTCGTCTGAATTTCGGGGGACATCTGTTTCTCCTTGCGCTGTAGCTCGTAGAGGGAGCCATGGATGGGAATATAAATTGTAACGGCTTCGTCGCGGCCGCGCTGAAAGCCGGGGACAGTGACACTTTCTTCGTAGGGTGCTGCCTCCCGCAGGTGTATGTCGTTCTGCGGCAGCCAGCACTTATAGATGGCCTGCCACAAGGCTTCCCGGCGGCCTCCTTCATGGCGGAAGACCGCATAGATGCCACCTGGCAGACGCTGTACTCCGACCCGACCATGGGGCTGGACCGACTGTCCATGTACGAACATGCCGGCATCCACTCGCATCTTTTCCCGTTCCGTGATGCCTGGGTTTGGGCGATCATGGCAGACCCGTACAAATGCGGGCTGGCCTTCCATGCCATCCCCAAGACCGAGATGCTGTCCTAGCAGACGCCAGATGGCCTCACTGTCCGCTTCAGGGCCTATACAAGGGATATAGGCCATCTCTTGCTCTGGGTGTTGACGGAACTCCGGCTGCAGACAGAGCGGCTCCCAATTGTTGACATACTGGGAACCAAGGGGGCCCCGCTCTGTGCGAAATCTGCGGGGGCTGCTGTGGAAGTGCTTCTTAAAGGCCCGCCCAAATGCGGCCGGTGTTTCGTAGCCGGCCTCTAGCGCAATATGCGTCACCGACTCACTTCCGAAGATCAAACGACGGGCCGCCCACTCCAAGCGGATGCGCCGCACATACTCGCTCAAGGTTTCATGTAGATACGTGGCAAAAAGACGATGAAAATAAAAGGGCGAAAAGCCAGCCACTGCCGCCAAAGATTCAACGGTCAAAGAGGCGTCCAAGTTCTCTTGGATATGCAGAAGCACGGCATTGAGCCGTTCTTGATGATGGAGGACCGTCTCCGCTCGCGTCTGTACGTCTTGTTCTGTCATCATGCCAACAGTATAGCAGAAACCATCTGGGCAAACTATCCAATCCTTGCGGTTTCTGCTACCATTTGTCTATCATCCATGCAGCGGAGGAACCCATGCAGATCACAAAAATTACACCCTTTATTATCAACGCCGGCTGGCGCAACTGGATTCTCGTGAAAGTGGAAACAGACGAAGGCATCAGCGGCTGGGGGGAGTGCAGCGACCAAGCAGTGTACGGAGTCGTCGGTACCATTCGGGACCTGGCCCCAGTGGTGATGGGCAAAGATCCCAGAGCCTACCAACAGCGTTGGTGGGATATGTACCGGGCCTTGCAATCTAGCCCCGGCGGCATTGGGGCCAAGGCCATTGCTGGCATCGAACTGGCCCTGGTGGATATTGCGGCCCGCGCGCGGGATTGCTCTGTGGTCGAGTTGTTTGGCGGCCCTCTGCGAGAGAGTGTGCGGGTCTACTGGTCCCACTGCGGCACCAGCCGTATCCGCTGCCATGAACTGATGGGCACGCCGCCTCTGCGTTCCATGGCAGATGTGGCTGCTCTCGGCCAGGAGGTGGTGGCAAAAGGCTTTACCGCGCTCAAGACCAACATTCTCTTTCCCGGTGATCCCGGCTCTGTCTACTTTCCCGGACGCCTGCCCGGCTCTGTAACCGACCAGGTGGCGTCGAACGCCCTGATCGACCATATCGTCACCTTGGTCGGCACCTTCCGGGACGCGGTCGGGCCCCACGTGGATCTGCTTCTGGACCTGAACTTCAACTTTAAGCCGGAGAGTTGCCTAGAGATCGCCCGCGCGCTGGAATCGTTTCACCTGCTGTGGCTGGAAATCGATCTCTACGAACCGCAAGCCCTCGCAGAGGTACGGCGCAAGACCCGTACCCGTATCTGCAGCGGTGAGACCCTCTACTACGAGCGTCAGTTTCTGCCCTATCTCCAGGCCAGAGCCGCAGATTTCCTGATGATCGACGTACCCTGGAACGGCTTCGCGCCGTCCAAACGAGTGGGAGAACTAGCCCAGACCTTCCAGGTGAACATTGCGCCCCATAACTACTACAGCCACCTGTCATCCTACATCAGCGCCAGCCTGTGTGCTGTCCTGCCGAATGTGCGGATTATGGAGATCGACATCGATGATGTGCCCTGGAAGGATGAGATGGTCACAAACCCGCCCGAAATCATCAACGGGGCTATGACCGTCCCCAGCGGGCCAGGGTGGGGTGTGGAGATCCTCGAGGAGATACTACTAGCCCATCGGCTGGCCGAGTAGTGGCTGAGTGTTTAGCGGATGCGGATCACCTCCCCAACAATGCGTGTCGGCCCATCCGGGCCGGGGATGGGCCGATTCGGCGTGCCCTGGCCGCTTGAAATGTAGATTTCCCCCACAGGGGTGAGGGTGATATTGGTGGGCATGTCCAATCCATCTGCCAGAATATGGCGCGGGCCGTCCGGCGAATAGCGGCTGACCCGCCCGCTGTAGCGCAGATAGCCGCCATGGAGTGCTGGTTGGTTCGGGTCGAATAGATCATGGGTGCGCTCGAGCAAGTCCGCGTACCCACTGGTCATCTCAACAACGAAGATGCTGCCGGTCCGGTCCACTGCCACATCCACCGGCGTCGTCAGGCCGGTGATGGCGTCTTCAACCTGACCTGTGGACGGGTCCACCCGCACGATTTTGCCATCGCCGGGTATGAAGGGGCGTACCTCACCCTGTATGGCCAATGCACCGGAAAAGAGGGCCACCAGCACATCGCCAGTGCGCGGGTCCACGGCCAGCCCCGCAGGCACCGACTGCTGGCCATTGGCCAGGGTATCAAACTGAACGACCTGCCGGTAGGTCCCGTTGTCGATCTGTACGACAGACAACGCATTGGCCGTACTCTCCGCCAAATAGATGCGGGAGAAGTCCCGCGAGAAGGCCAGGCCGTTCATATTGCTGCGCTGGGCCAGATTGCGGCCCATACGCTTGTACGGGCTGATCTCATACAGCCCGATACGGTCTAGGCCACCGTCAATGCTCAGGAAGAGGCGGCCATCAGGATGGCGCAGCAGGTCGCCGGGCCCATTGACTTCGTCCCGGCGGGTAGAGAAGTACTGCAGCGCATTGTATGTGGGCAGGTGGCGAAACCAATCAATGCGCTCGCCTTCATCCTTGAAATCACCATCGCGGTTGCGGTCCTGGAAGTGGGAAAGCTTGCCGCTCCAGTCTGTGGGTTCAACTGCATTGTAGCCACTGCCCGCTTCAGCCACCAGCAGGGAACCATCGGCCAGCACAACCACACCACGAGGATTGTCCATCCCGCTGAGGACGGTCTCAATGACCGGGGAGGCCAAAGGGGGTGGCGCGGCTACGCAGGCAGAAAGAAGGAACGCAACTATGAAAGTTGCTGCGTTTGGCGGTCGCACGATGCCCTAGAGGGAAGCTCACAGTAAAACCATAGCACTATGGTTTCGATGCTGTCCACAGGAGAGATTTCTCGGTCTGCGGGTCAAAGAACTGCACTTTGGCACTATCGATCTGTAGGTGAACCGAGTCACCGATCTGCAGGGGGTAGTTCGGGTCCGCGAGGACGAAGAGATGTAGGTCTTCCATGTACACGTCAACCAAATTGTCCCGGCCCAGGGGCTCGACCACAAAGACTTCGCCGCTGATGCTTGTCTGTGCTTCGCTACTGCCTGTACTGTGTACGAGAGTGATATCCTCCGGGCGGATGCCGACGATCACCTGCTTCTCGCCTGCAGCCCGCATGCTCCGCTCTTGTGGGACTTCCAGGGCAAAGCCCTGGCGACGCACCAGATAGCGGTTTTCCTCCTGCACGATTTGGGCAGCGAACAGATTCATGGGCGGATTGCCGACAAAACCGGCGATGAACGTTGTAGGCGGCTGCTCGTACAGCTCATTGGGCGGCGCGTAAGCCTGCAACTTCCCCTCCTTCATGACGGCAATGCGGTCGGCCATGGTCATGGCTTCCACCTGATCATGGGTGACATAAATGGAGGTGATCCCCAAGTCCAGTTGCAGACGCTTGATCTCACTCCGCATGGTCAGGCGCAACCTGGCGTCCAGATTGGAGAGGGGTTCATCAAAAAGGAGTAGACTCGGCTCCTTTACCAATGCTCGGCCCAAGGCCACCCGCTGCTGCTGCCCACCGGAAAGTTGGGCCGGACGGCGCTCCAATAGATGGCCAATGCCCATCATATCCGCCACCCGCTGCACCCGCTCTTGCATCTCAGCGGCTGGCGTCTTCTTGAGTTTGAGGGGATAACCGATGTTCTGCAGAACGCTCATATGCGGGTAGAGAGCATAACTCTGAAAGACCATGCCAATGTTGCGGTCTTTGGGCGCGACCTGGTTGACGACACGCCCGTCAAAGCGGATCTCGCCGGCCGAGGGCTTGTAGATGCCGGCCACCATCAGCAGGGTCGTCGTCTTGCCACAGCCGGAGGGGCCGAGAAAGGCAACGAACTCCCCATTTTGAATCGCAAGGGTAATGCCATCCGCGCCCATTACATTGCCCCAACGCTTAGTCAGGTTGTCCAGTTCAACACGCATTCCATCCTCCCTACCCTTGGCTAGACCATGACCATGCTGTTAGCTGCCTTTGCTACCGCCGCCGTAGATGTTCAGCAGGGACTCCTGGGTGAAGATAAAGAAGATCAGGACCGGGATCAATTGGAAGAGACCGATGGCCGCTACTCTGTTCCAACTGACGAGACTTGTGTCCCCGGAGAAACTGTTGATGTAGACCGGTAGATTGGCGATCTTTGAGCCGATGGTGAAGGTAAAAGGGATGAGATAGGCGTTCCAACCTTGAATGAACATGAAGATCGACAAGGCCGCCAGGCCGGGGCGAATCTGCGGCAGAAGGATCTCCCACCAGACCCGGAAGCGGCTGGCCCCGTCAATGAGGGCGGCTCGCTCCATATCCCAAGAAAGGTTGTCAAAGAACCCTTTCATCAGCCAGATGCCTAAGGGTAGGTCCAGTGTGACCATCACTAGGGCTACACCGCCTACTGTGTTGAAGCCGACCAGAGCACCGACCAGGGGGATGCCGCCGATGAACAGCAGCACCTGAAAGATGGCGATCAGCAGCATTTCAGGACGAAAGGCATGCAGAACCATGGTCATGCCCAGAAATCCTTTGCGGCCAGGAAAGTTCATGCGGGACAGCGCGTACGCGGCCAGCGCGGCGATAAAACCGACGCCCACTACCATGCTCATGCCAATGCCAAAGGAGTTGAGGGTCGCCCTCCACACATCTGCCGCGGACAGAAATTCCCAGTTTTCCCATGTTAGGCCCCCAAGATTGCCCTGCGCGTCTACCGGCAGGAGGCCGTTCGTGCGCTGCGAAAAGGTCGCGATCAGAATCCAAGCATAGCCGGCCAAAATCGGTACAATGCTGACCGTCAGCAGTATATAGGGAAGCAGCTGCCCGAGGGAGCGTCTCATCATCCCCCTTTGCTCCATGTCCACGCTCTGTGCAGTCACATTTCCCCCCTAGTCATAATACATCGATCTTCGGCTCTTGGATCAGATCGTTAAAGCGGAAGACTCGCAGATAGAGTACCGATAGGACAGCACCGATCACCACCAGCACAAAGCCCCACGCCGCGCCATAGGCCCACTGGTTCGAGCCAAAATAGGTTTGCAAGGCCCGTTTGTACGCTGTCAGGGCCCACACTTCGGTGGTGAAAAGCCCTGGCCCGCCATTGGTGAGCAGCAGAATGTACTCAAATGAGACCAGCAGGGAAAGGGTCTGGTAGGTGATGACGAACAGCAAGGGCCAGCGCAGCAGCGGCAATGTAATGTCCCGGATGACCGCCAAGGCCCCGGCCCCATCCACTTTGGCGGCAAGGGGCAGGTCCGCGGGGATGGCTTCAATGGCTGAGGTAAAGATGATCATGCCAAACGACGCGCCTACAAAGCCGTTGACGAGAACCACAAAGACCCATGGGGCCTCTGGGATCCAGTAGGGTTGGTTTTCGACACCCAGCCAGCCGAGAAGTTGGTTGAAAATGCCATACGGTGACTGTTGGGCAATGCGCTTCCACATCACAATGTAGACGACCGATGGCGTAATGCGAGGCAACAGCCACAACAAGCGAAAAAAGAAACCAGCACGCCTGCTCACATGGGCCGTCAAAAGCGCGAGGAGCAGGGCCAAACCAACATTAAAGAACAGAAGCGTAAGCAGAACATACTGGAAGGTGTTGCGTAGAATCTTGGGGAAGAAGCGGTCACTGAACATGCGCCCGTAGTTGTCAAAACCGACAAAGGTCCAAGGCTCGCTGAAATTGGCACTGGAGAGATCTGTCAGGCTGAGGATGAACAGGATCACGGCGGGCAGAAAAAAGAAGACAACAACCAGCACTGCCCCCGGGGCCATGAAACCGAAGGCATCCAGGGCCGCGCGCAAGGTAGGCCGTTGGCTAGCAACGGCCTGCAACAGCACAAGACCGCTCATGAAGAATAGTAGGAGCGCGCTAAAGGTCAATGCCAGCCCCCATTGGATCTCCACAGCTACTTTCTGCTTCTGTGCGATCTCTTGGGCCGCGGCCACCGCACCCCACACAATCACAGCGGCTACCACACTCAGCAGGATGGCAAGTAGGCCATGCCAAGGCACAGCACGACCGAGCAATGTCATACCCCCCAGCCCGAGGGCGACGAGCGCGGCTAGAGGGGCTAGGGATAACCAAGGCGAACTGCGGTAGAGCAGTTCGCCTTCGGTCGTCTCCACAAGCGGCGTTGTCAGTGCCTGTACACCCGTCAACGAAAGCACGGCCCGCTCGTCGGCTATGATGACAAAACGGAGCCAGGGCAGAAAGAAGCAGCCAAGCAGAACAAACCCGGCCGCCAACAGCAGCCAATGTGTACGACTCGTTGGACGATGGGGTTCTGGCCGGGTTTGCATGGTTGCCATTACTGCAGGAAATGTCACTGAATTATCACACTATCGCCCAACTCATTCTGGAGCTGCTCGATGACCACCTCAACCGCTTCCTGGGGTGTGAGATCACCTGACTCAACCGCTTGGATGCCCAGATAGTAGGCCTCCGACCAAGCACTCCAGTACGGGCTATTGGGCAGGAATGTAGTGTACTCCAGCAAGGAGAGGGTGGCACTCAGGAAGGCAGCGGACACATAAGGCTCATGGTCTGCCTGGGACTTGAGAATCCCGAGGTGTCCACTCTCAACCGCGTAGGGTGTGTTCAGTTCCTTGACCGTGGCTTTGGCGATGAGGAGCAGGGCCAGGTCAGGATATTCGCTCAAACTGCTGATCATATAGACAAGCGGATGGGTGAGGGTAATGGGTCGTTCGATGCCACCTGCAAGGCAGGGAATCGGCGCGAAACCGACGTTCTCAAAGAGATAGTCCTCGCCGCCCCGGTCCTGGAGATAGTTGGTATGCCAACTTGCCCAGCGCCATGTGCCTTCAAACACGAACATGACATTCTCAAAGCTGGATGTGTACTCTTTGTGGTAGTCCCAATCACCATCTAGTTTGTTGGGGCGACTGATCTTGCGCTCATGGGCCGCGTTGTGCAGCAGTTCATACACTGTCTGGGCTGCAGCACTATCAAAGATCAGGGCATCCGTATTGCCCACGATCTCGCCACCCGCAGCAAAGTAGTAGTAGAGGAAATCCGGACCATTGGACGGACGATGCCACCAGCCATCGCCTTCTTCAACGATTCCTGCTTCCACTGCCTGTTGCGCGGTGTCGAACATATCCTGCCAAGTATAGTCACAGCTTTCAATGCGGCTCGGCAAGCTCTCGATCTCTGCAGCACTCCAGCCTAGCTCTTGCAGGAGAACCTTGCTGAAGTACAGCGGGCGAGCTTCTGCATCCTGGGGTATACCCCAGATGCTGCCGTTGAGCATTGTAGATTCCCACAGGGAGTCGATAACATCGGCAAATTCGGCAAATTCATCGCTATTGACCTGCTCGGTAATGTCTACCAGATAGCCGGCCGTGGCCCAATCACCGATGTGTTCATGCCCGGAGACGATGATATCCGGGGCCTCGCCGGCGTCCGACGCCAACTCAAACTCGGTTTTGTAGTCTCCCCAATCAGCGTCATCCTGAATCGTCTCCAGGGCGATGCGCCGCTTGTCGCCATTGGCTTCCAACACAGCATTGGCACTCTCAACCGCAGCCGTCAGATTGTCACAACGGCCGTTTTCATACGGTGGGCTCGCCTTACAGCGGGCCACCAGATTGACAGTCATGACCTCTTCTGCCATCTCTTCGCTGCTGGCCGCGGCCGGCGCGGCTTCTTCCTCCATGGCAGCGGTATCTACCTGCACAGGAGCCGCTGGTGCGCCACAAGCCGAGACCAAAAGCACCAACACAAGCAACGGCCATACCAATCGTACACGCTTCATGTGATCCTCCTTATCGAATTGAATGTATAGAGCAAACGAACCGGGGCAAATAGGGCAATCGCCAAGCCCGCCGGCGACTACACGATCTCTTGTATCATATCATACGTTCTTACCCAGAAAAACCTGCGGATATACAGAGCGAGTGTTAAGAGCGGCTCAACTCATCCTTAAAAGCCGCTCATGTCAAGGTGAAGGTTTGGTTCAGAAACAAAGTACCAGCCCTCAGGGGCCACCCGGTCACGAACCACTGGTCCCTGGCGTTTCCCGGCAGATGTTCTCCAACTTGCCGAGTCGTTCGATTTCAATCGCGACTGTATCCCCGTCCTTCATCCAGACTTGCGGGTCTCGGCCCATGCCCACGCCATGCGGGGTACCGCTGAGGATCAGGTCGCCCGGATCAAGGGTGAAGGCATTTGAACAGAAGGCAATCAGCTCGGCAACGCCAAAGATCATCTCTTTGGTGTTGCTCTCCTGCATCACCTGGCCGTTCAGCAGACAACGGATGCTGAGGTTTTGTGGGTCCGGCACATCAGCAGCGGTCACAAGGCCTGGGCCGATGGGGCAGAACGTGTCTAGGCTTTTGCCCCGAATCCATTGCCCATCGCCCAATTGCAGGTCTCGCGCGCTGACGTCGTTGCCGCAGGTATAGCCGGCCACGTAGTCCAAGGCATCGGCCTTGGATACATTGCGGGCCGTCCTGCCGATCACCACCGCCAATTCCGCTTCATAGTCTACTTCGCCGGTCAGAGCCGGATCCCAGCTGATCTCTTCGCCGGGGCCGACAATACTGGTTGTGAATTTTGTGAAGATCAGCGGACGATCCGGGGGCTGGGTGTTCGTCTCCCGACAATGGTCCAGATAGTTCAGGCCAATGGCGACGATTTTGCCCGGTCGTTGCACTGGACACAAGAGTGTCACGCTGTCTCTAGCCACCGCATCGGTCACTGTCCCTGTCTGGCCGGCCAGAATATCGCACCAGGTAGCATCGGTGACTTCAATGGTATCCCCACTGGCCACGCCGTATACCTCGTTTCCCTTATGCTCAAATCGAACCCATCTCATATGATTCTCCTCTCGGCAGAGTTTGACAAACAAAAATCATCATCGCAGTGCGATTGGGATGTACCACGACTACAGTTTGCCCGCAGCAAGTGCTTGCTTAAAGTGGGCCACAGTGCGGGCGATGCCTTCGTCCAAGGGTGTATAGGGCACCTGGCCCAGCAGCCTCTGCAAAGGCTCCTCATTCTGTGCCTCTGCAAAAGGTAAGGGGATGTCCTCATAGGTGATGTGGCCGGCCGCGCTCGGCTCGGCCGCGACAATGGCGTCAATGACTTCTGTCATATGCGCGATGCTGCCACGTATATTAAAGACCGATGCCCCTTCATAGGACAAACGGGCCAAGGCAATAAAGGTCTTGGCCACATCGTCCGCGTACTGATAGCCGCATGTGCCGCCGAAGGAGATATGATAGGCTTCGCCTTTGGCCGCGGCTAGCATGGCCTGGGTGGGGGTGGAGGTCATACCCTGGTCCCGGGCCGGGCCGTAGATCGTATAGGGGCGTAAGCCTAGGCTGGCGATGCCATCATCCTGCCAGTAGATGCGGGCTGTGCCTTCGTTGGCCTCTTTGTAGATGCCGTACAGGTTGAGTGGATAGAGGGGATCTCCATCCTTGACCTCCGCGCCGTACAGATGCGCGCCGCCGTAGACAGCCATACTGCTGGCGTAGACCAGCGGCGATATGCCGGCCCGTTTGGCCGCTTCAAATACATTCACAGTACCGACTACATTTACGGCCGCGCCGAGGGGCGGGTTGGCCTTACAGAACGGCACCTGCAAGGCAGCGAGATGGACGATGCGGTTGACCCCCGTCTCCTCAACCGCGCGACAGACCGCTTCTGTGTCAGTAATGTCCTCTTGGATGAACTGTATACGCGCGATTTCCTGCGGCTCCAGCAGGAGTTCAAGCCGATGCCTGCTGGCCCCGAGATCATAGACTACCACCTCCACGCCTTCCCGGACCAGGTTCCGCAAAATCCACGCGCCTAGACAGCCGAGCGCGCCGGTCACAAAAAATCGTTCACCTGTCATCATAAACACCAATGGAGAATGACTAACCACTGCACAATAGATTTGACAAAACCTACAATGTCACATTGAATTGTAGTCAATGAATGACGAATTTGACAAATAGCAGTGACCACTATAGTTTGAAATCATGTCTGAAATCAATGCTACCATTGACCCCCGCGCATTCCGCAACGCCTGTGGCCTCTTTGCCACGGGCATAACTGTTGTCACTACGGAACTTGATGGCGATGTCCATGGGATGACCGCCAACGCCTTCATGTCCGTCTCATTGGAGCCTCCCCTGCTGCTCGTCTCTGTAGGACACAAAGCGTCCATGCACCAAAAGTTACAACAGAGCGGGCAGTATGCCATCAGCATCCTACGGCATAATCAGGAGGACTACAGCAGCCATTTTGCCGGCTGGCCGGTAGAGGGCCTGGAGGTGGCCTTTGAACGCCGCCATGACTATCCCGTGCTTCCCAACGCGCTGGCCTACTTTGTCTGCACTGTCGTGGATGCCCACCCAGCCGGAGACCATACCTTATATATCGGACAGGTCGAATATCTGGAATACAACGAGGGCGAGCCGGTGCTGTTCTATGGCGGCACATATCGCCAGATGCTTGAGCACGAGAAATGTTGACTTTACTCTAAATGACTCATAAGCGCACCACACCGCGCCGGCGACTCATCTCCACTGCAAGCATCAGCCACCTCCTGCCAACAGACGCAGTACCTGCGGCCCGAAATTCTCCCAACCGAGGAGCAAGAGCAAGCCCGCGCCCAAAACCTTCAGCACGCGCAGATCCGACTGGACGCCGGCTATCTCCAGCTTCAGACTCGACTCCACAGACCGCACATCGTCCCGGACGCCGCCTATCTCTGTCTTCAGTTCGTCCCGAACGCCGCCTATCTCTGTCTTCAGTTCGTCCCGAACGCCGCCTATCTCTGTCTTCAGTTCGTCCCGAACGCCGCCTATCTCTGTCTTCAGTTCGTCCCGAACGCCGCCTATCTCCTCCTTCAGACTCAACTCCACAGACCGCACTTCGTCCCGGACGCCGCCTATCTCTGTCTTCAGTTCGTCCCGAACGCCACCTATCTCTGTTTTCAGTTCGTCCCGAACGCCGCCTATCTCCTCCTTCAGACTCAACTCCACAGACCGCACATCATCCCGGACGCTGCCTATCTCTGTCTTCAGTTCGTCCCGAACGCCGCCTATCTCTGTCTTCAGTTCGTCCCGGACGCCGCCTATCTCCTCCTTCAGTTCATCCCGAACGCCGCCTATCTCTGTCTTCAGTTCGTCCCGGACGCCGCCTATCTCCTCCTTCAGACTCAACTCCACAGACCGCACATCATCCCGGACGCTGCCTATCTCTGTCTTCAGTTCGTCCCGAACGCCACCTATCTCTGTTTTCAGTTCGTCCCGAACGCCGCCTATCTCCTCCTTCAGACCCGACTCCACAGACCGCACTTCGTCCCGAACGCCGCCTATCTCCTCCTTCAGACCCGACTCCACAGACCGTACATCATCCCGGACGCTGCCTATCTCTGTCTTCAGTTCGTCCCGAACGCCGCCTATCTCCTCCTTCAGACCCGACTCCACAGACCGTACATCATCCCGGACGCTGCCTATCTCTGTCTTCAGTTCGTCCCGAACGCCGCCTATCTCCTCCTTCAGACCCGACTCCACAGACCGCACATCATCCCGCGTAGCGAACTGACCTATCTGGCCCTCCAGCCGTGCCACACGCTGCCAGGCCTGCGCCGCCTCGTCCACAGCTATCACCACATCTCCTGCCATCATCTCCCCCTTTGAATGTGCAGCCGGCGATACCACACCGGCACGCGACTAAATTAGTTCCTTTGCTAGACTAACACAACAAAAAACGCTTTGCAAACCGCCCGAAACGCGCTATCCTGCCACCGTGGCCGGCGCGACCGCACCCTCATGCCCCAAGCCGAGCTGGGCCAGCTGGCTCAACTCGGCACAATAGTTTTTGATGTCTCTGTGTGTGGCTTTAACCTGGAACATGGATCGTTAGGGCTGCTCTGCCCACTGTTTCTTCATCGCCCGCATCTCTTTGTTGAGCGGAACAGCCCGCCCCGGCACCTGATTGGACTCATCATAGAGCCAGGTCCCCTGATTGTCCCGCAGGACCGGTTGACGTTGGCCCACGGGCGGCGGATCAAGGGGTTTCGTCGGCGTGGCCGCGTACCAGTAGGCGACTGAGGCCATTTCATTGGCCAGATGGTTGCCATGACCATGCTCAATCGTCACCTTCACCTCTTTCTGAAAGCGCACCGGATTCTCCAGATGGAACACATACGACGTCTGGTAGCCGTGGGTGTCCTCCTCAAAAATGGAGGAACCATTGCGTAGAAAGGCGTTGCGCTGCATCCCCCATGCCTGATTCAGGTAATCTTCACTGCCGCTGCCGTGAAGGTCCGGGGGCCACTTGTAGCCATCTACCCAGATCATATCATCGCCCTCACCCCACCAGCTCCCCTGAAAATTTGTGACAGACAGAGTACAGCCGATATAATGGCCCCTACCTTGAGTTTCCAGAATGACATAGTTGTCCTCCCAAGCCTGCCGCTCTTTGTTGACGATATTGGCATGCGGCGTGTTGACGCGGATCTCATGACCCCAGCCGCCAAAGGGATTGGTGCGCCGGAACTCCGCATGGAAGTAGCCTCTGTCCGCCGGCACCTCATCAACCACTTCGTAATCTACATAGAAATACTGACGGTGATCTTCGCTGCTTTCGTTGACCAACTCCAGCAGTGCCCGCTCCCGGAAGGGCATGGGCGCGTAACAGTTGAGCGCGCAGCCCATCTCAAATTGGTTGTTCCAGCGGGTGGACGCCGTAAACAACTGCGATTGATAGGTATTGACGATCCCATGCCCTAAGCCGAAGAAATCGCCCAAAGGCACCACTACACTGGGATGAGCTGCATTGTCCCATGTGATTTTCAGCAGACAGTCCCGATAGTGGTTGCGTTGGGTCATCCATATGTGGGTGATGAAGCCAGGCCCCTTGATGTCGGCCAGGACCCGGGTCTCCCCCGCAGGGATGGTCCATGCATCGGAATTGCGGCCAGTCACATCCCAAGAGGAAGCGCGCCCTGTGCGCGCGGTGGAGATCGCTGAGAGATCGGTTTGCATACATCTGACTCCTAACGACAGTGGAAAACAGAACAACCCACTGCACTGTAGTGGTTTGATGCGCCCAGATCTTGTGGACGCAGATAGATACAAGATCAACTTTGACGTAAGTTTATCTTTACCTTATACTATACCATGATGTTCTGAAACATAGCTCACCGCTAACCCACAACAGAGAATAGGAGCAGACCACATGACTCGTAAATTGCAAGAATTTCAGCGAGCGCGCCCTGTTGACCGCCGTGCCTTTCTGAAGATCATGGCCGCGGGGGCCAGTGCATCCGTTCTGGCTGCCTGTGCCGCACCGGCCGCGCCCGCTGAACAGGCGGCGGCCCCGGCCGAGGCCGCTACGCCCACACCGGTCCCCGCACCAGAACCGGTCACCTCCAGTGCCGGCATGATGCGCCCACAAGGCAGCCCCAAACAGGGCGGCATTTTACGCACAGCCTTCGGCGTAACCATGACCCACTTTGACGCACACCAAGGCGGCGGGACCCATGTCCTATGCCATATGTACAACAATCTGGTACGCAACAATCTGGTAGATGGGCTCCGCACCATTATTCCGGATCTGTCCGAAAGCTGGGAGGTAGGTGACGATGGCATGTCCTACACCTTCCATCTGCGATCCGGCGTCACATTTCACGATGGCGAACCGTTCACAGCGGCCGATGTAGTCGCGACCTTCAATCGCATCCTAGACCCGCCGGCCGGCGTGGTCAGCCCCATGAAGGCCAACTTCTCGTTCGTTGATTCGATTGAGGCTATGGATGATATGACCGTGCGTTTCAATCTAAGCTCGCCGCGGCCTTTCTTCCTCAACCTGCTCACGCCAACCAATGCGCTGGTCTACTCAAAGAAATCTCTGGAAGAACACAATTTCGATCTGCGGGAAGTCATCGCCCCCGGCACAGGTGCATTCCGCTTTGTCGAACATCTACCGGCCGAAAAATGGGTGATGGAACGCAATCCCGACTACTGGGATCCGGAATTGCCCTACGTGGACGGCCTGGAAATGCTGCACGTGCCGGCCTGGTCAGACCGAGGCACAGCCGTGCTGACGGACCGGGCTGACATGTCCTGGAACGTTGCCAAAGAGACCTGGGACGAGGGCCAGAATCGTTCCGATATTGTACAGGTCAACAAACTCGCCAACTTCGGTGCCTATTGGGTCTTCATCAACAACCGGGCAGAACCCTTTGACGATGTACGGGTACGGCTGGCGATTCATCTGGCGGTAAGCAAGCAGAATCTGGCCGCAGCCTTCGGCTCCCAAGAGCTGATCAACATCACCCGTTGGGTGCCCCAAGGCGATCCTTACGCGACCGCGCCCAACGTACTGGCCACCTTGCCAGGGTATCGGGCTGAAAAAGAGGAAGATATCGCCGCGGCCCAGCAGCTCATGACCGATGCCGGGTACGGCGATGGCCTGACAGACATTGAACTGCTGGCCGCGGCCGGGCCACAAGGCGAACTGCTGGCCCCGGCCTTCCAAGATATGCTCAAACGCACCCTGAACATTGAGACGGAAATCCGCATCGTCGAGCGAGCCCTGTTAGGGTCTGAACAACTGTCCGGCAACTATCAACTCATGGTTCACACCCGCGGGCATGGTGTCTCTGACATCTCACCCCGGGGCAACCTGTGGTGGCGCACAGATGGCTCCCAGAATTTCGGCGGCTACAGCAATACAGACTTCGACGCGTTGCTAGATGAGATCGATGTGGAGTTGGACTTCGACACCCGGCAAGGGCAGGTCGCTGAGGCCCAAGACCTGTTGGATGCCAACCCGCCGGAATATCTAGTCGGGTACACCTTCCACCTGCCCATGTGGAACAACCGCGTGCATGGCCTAGCTCTGGACGAGCGCGCTTTTGCCGAATGGGGCCGCATGGAAACAGTATGGATCGATGAGGAAGCGTAAGTGCTATCGTGAGTGGTGAGCAGTTGTTCACCACTCACTATTGGTTTTTCACATGTCCAAATACATTATCAACCGCCTGCTCATTGCCATTCCCACCATCATCGGTGTCACGATCCTCATCTTTCTGGCTATGCGGGTGATCCCTGGCGACCCACTACAGTTGATCATCTCAGAAACAGAGGGGGTATATGTGCTGAGTACGGAGGAACTGCAGGCCCGGCGTGCCAGCTTGGGGTTGGACAAACCCTACCCTATCCAGTATCTGGATTGGATGAGGCAGGTTCTGAATGGCGATATGGGTTCGTCATTTTGGAACAAAGAGCCGATCAGCGGCATGATCTTGCGTCGAGGGCCGATTTCCGCCCAGATCGCCATTATGGCGGTAGTGCTTTCTTGGCTGGTCGGCGTGCCGATTGGGATGCTCAGTGCCATGTGGCGCAACTCCCTGCTGGACCATCTGTCCCGGGTCGGCATCACTGTCTTCATCGCCGTGCCCAGCTTTTGGCTTGGGTTGCTGACCATCCTCTTCACCGTTTTGGTCTTCACCTGGCGGCCTCCCATCACCATTATCCAGGTATGGGAAGACCCCATCGGCAATCTGTCGATGACTCTGCTGCCTTCCTTGGCCCTAGGTCTGGGCCTCTCCGCAGCCACCGCGCGCATGGCCCGTTCTGCCGCGCTGGAGGTCCTGTTTGAGGATTACATCCGCACGGCCCAGGCCAAAGGCCTTACGAGAAACACTCGTGTCTGGCGTCACGTTTTCAAAAATGCTATGCTGCCGGTGGTCACTACAACCGGGCTGGCCCTAGGCGGCCTGCTGGGGGGTGCTGTGTCCGTGGAAAAGGCCTTCGCGGTACCCGGCCTCGGCAACTTACTGGTTCAAGGGACGACCGAACGGGACTGGATGATGATTCAGAATCTGGTCCTTCTCTACGGCCTGATCTACGTCATTATCAATCTAGTCATCGATCTGAGCTACGCGTTTCTCGACCCGCGCATCCGCTATGAATAGAGAGCCTCCGCTACGAGGAGAGACGTGAAAAAAACAGATCAAACGGCAAGGGAAGAGCTGGCTTTCGACTTCCAAATCCAGCAGCCTACGCCACTCCAACGGCTACAGAATGGGCTTAAGGCGTTCATGCGCTTCACCCAGTCCTCACCCATCGGCGCAGTAGCCCTCGGTTTCTGGTTTCTGATGTTCTTCATGGCGATCTTTGCGCCCCAATTGGCACCCTTTGACCCACTAGAGGCAGATTACACTGCCATCCGCGCAGAACCGACTGCCAAACATATTCTGGGCACGGACCAATTGGGCAGGGATGTGCTGAGTCGGATTATCTTCGGCTCGCGCATTACCCTGATCGTCAGTATCACAGTGGTGTTCATCAGCGGTCTGACCGGCTTCATTTGGGGTGTCGCCAGCGGCTACCTAGGCCAACGCTTTGACCTCATCAGCCAGCGAGTGGTGGATGTGCTGATGTCCTTTCCCGGCCTGATTCTGGCCCTGCTGTTGTCGGTTGTCCTAGGGCCCGGCCTGCCGACGGTCATCATCGCCATCTCTGTCACCCGCATCTCCTCGGCCACGCGCATCACCCGTGCGGTGGTGCTTTCCATTAAGGAGATTTCCTACGTGGAGGCCGCGCGGATGATCGGCGCGTCGCATGTACGCATTATGGTGCGCCACGTCGCGCCCCAGACCATCGCGCCGATTTTGGTTGTCGCAACCCTACATCTAGGCGGGGCCATCTTCGCCGAATCGGCCTTGAGCTTCCTGGGGCTGGGCATTCCCCCGCCCGCGCCCAGTTGGGGCAATATGCTCGGCGGTGTGCTGGCCGCGTCCTTCCGGCCACCCTGGTGGCTGGTGGTCTTCCCCGGCCTAGCCATCACCTTGGCCATTATGGCAGCCAATCTCTTTGGAGATGCGTTCCGGGATTTCCTGGACCCGAAGTTGCGCCAACGTATTGACTGACTCAGTGGTCTGTGGTCACCGGTGCAGGTCACTACAATTACAGGAGAGCAGCATGCCCTTTCAAGTGTATGACTTCCACAAGGACATCCGCAATATTCTGACGACACCAGAGATTCGCGCGCGTTTTTTACAGATCGATGTAGGCATGACCGCGCAGAGCCATACCCACGATTTGGGCCATGAGATCTTTCTGATTTTGCAGGGACAGGCGGAATTTACCATTGAAGGACACACGCAGGTGCTCGGCCCCGGCCACCTGTGTATCGCCCTCACCGATGAAGCCCATCAAGTCCGCAATGTGGGGGATGAGCCGGTCATTATGTATCTATCAGTCACCCCACACATCCAGCCCACCCATACGTACTGGAACGAAGATGGCAGCAAAAAACCGCCCCGGTTTGTCCTGAACACCGCCTACGATGTCACGCCGGACCGTACAACCTCAACCGAGGAGATGTTGGCCCAGCAGTTGGCGGCGGCTGAAGCATGGCTGGACGCGGTCAAGCTGAGTACCCAAACCCAACGGCAGCAGATCGCAGCCTACAAAGCAGCCCAAGCCGCGGGTGATGCCGAAGCAGCCCTCGCTGCTAGGGACGCGATGTGGCAGGCCCTCTACCCAGCCTACCGCACTGCCTTTGCCCTAGCCGCTATCTGGAACAGCTTCACCTCACGTACAGTGGACACAGAGTATCAAGAGCGTTAAACAGCACCCTACGGCCACCATAGCGTACCAACTGGAGAAAGACAAGTGAGACGAGTGAAGATCGGTGTGATTGGATGCGGAGCCATCGCCCAAGTCCATCATATGCCCAATTTAACTGAACTACAGGACGAATTCGAGGTGACAGCAGTCTGTGATATATCGGCCGGCGCGGCCCATTATGTGGCAAACCGTTTTCATGTGCCCCGCTATTTTACCGACTACCGAGATCTGCTGGCAGCCGATGTGGAAGCTGTGCTCCTCTGCCAAACGGACCCCAAAAAGGATGTGGCCGTGGCCGCGTTCAAGGCCGCCAAGCATGTCTTCATTGAAAAGCCGGTCTGCTATTCCCTAGAAGAGATGGACGAGATGATCGAGGCCTGGCAGGGTGTGGGCACGGTGGGCCAGGCCGGCTATATGAAGGTCTACGATCCGGCCTTTGAGTGGGCCAAGCAGGAAGCCGCGCAGATGGATATCCGCTTTGTGCAGATCAATCACCTACACCCGAACAACGCCTTACATCTACAGCAGTTCGATATCCGCCGCTTCAATGACCTGCCCCCAGAGGTGGCAAAGGCCACACAGGAAGCCCAAGTGGCCGCCCGCCAGCAGGCCATCGGCGATACTCCACCCCATATCGCGCGCGCCTTCCATCTGCTGTGCGGGAGTATGATCCATGACCTGTACGGGCTGCGGGAGATTATGGGCCTGCCGGCCGCAGTGCTGCATACGGATATCTGGCAGGAAGGGCGGGCCATCACCTTCACCCTGGCCTACGAAAACGGGGCCCGCTGCGTAGGTACATGGATCGACCTGCCCACCCTGTGGGATTTCAAAGAGACGCTGGAACTCTACGGCGACGACAAACGGGTGATCGTCTCCTACCCGACCGGCTTCTCCCGGGGGCTCTTGTCAAGCGTGTCTGTGCAGGGGATCAATGACAACGGCACCACCTACCGTACCGAGCCGGCCATTGACTGGGCCAGTGCTTTCATCCGCGAATTGCGTCACTTCCAAGAGTGCATTGTCCAGGGCAAGACATCCCGCACATCCCTGGACCACGCGCGCAAAGATGTAGGATTGATCATCGACATTACTAAGGCGTATGAGGGGACCTGATTTTTGTGGAAACACTCATCGTCACATGTGTGCAGCAGAAGATGCGTCTACCCCAGACGCTCGAGGCATATCAGGAAGACTTGCGCCGTTTCTTACGGGTGGCGGCCAACAAACGCGCCCGCTTGGTGATCTTCCCAGAGCTGGCTGGGGTGATGGTCATCCCACCCCTCCTCAGTGACTTTCAGACAGACCTACTGAAGCGAGCAGATTTGGCCCGCAGCCGCCGGGCCAACCTGTGGCAGAAGATCAGTGGCCGAGTTTCCGCTGTCCTAGCCAACTGGTTTTCGACAGATTTTCGCCGCATGGCCGCCGCCCTGTTGACGACAACCCCGGAAATGGTTTGGACTACATACGACGCTATCTTCGGTGGCCTGGCACGAGAATTTGATATGACCCTCGTGGCCCCAAGTGCCTATCTACCGGACCCATTGGATGGAATGCTACGCAATCTGGCGGTAGTCTATGGGCCAGGAGGCGAGCGCCTAGGCTATCAGGCCAAACGCATCCTGCATCTTGAAGACGAAGACCTGGCCCACCCCGGCAACGAATGGAATGTCATCCAGACGCCTGTCGGGCGCATTGGGCTGATGCTAGGCGGAGATGTTCTGTACCCAGAGGTGGGCCGCCTGCTGGCCTATCAGGGCGCAGAGATGCTCATCGCCCAAGGCGCGGCCACGGACCGGGTGTTGTACGAAAAATTACGCGCCGGAATGCTGGCCCGCATGCAGGACAACCAGTTGTTTTCCGCCATCAGTTTCCTGGTCGGCCACAATGAGTTCAGCCGTCGCCAGCGGGCCCCTTTTGTAGGCCGCTCCGCGCTGCTGGCCCCCCATGAACTTACCCCCCGCTCCAGCGGTATTCTTGTGGAAGCGTCGAACTTTCGCAGCGAAAGTGTACTCTCCGCAGTGTGGAACTTTCCTGCATTGGCCGATCTCTGGGAAACATCGGACATGCCGGTACGCAGCCGCCTACCTCTGGAAACGGTCGGTTCCGCATTGGCCCAGCTCTACCAGAAAATGAAACAGCTACCCAAAGGCTTGGATGGGGAACAACTGTCACGCCCGGCGGCCGAGCCAGCACGCAGCCTCAATGACCTACCGGTGATCGCGTCGGTCACATCTCCCTGGCCACCATTGGCCGATGACCTAGACATGGATGAAGATGGGGATGCAACGGGAGAAGAGAACACAGCCAAAGGTGGCACCACTCATGCCGGAGAGGCGCAGGGTGTGGAAGAGGAGACCCAAGAGATGGACGCTCTTCTGGGGCCGGCCCAAGAGAAATCGGTGAATCAATAACTGCCTATTTTTTGGCAGCCCGCAGCAGGGACATCATCTCGGCACTATCTGTGATTTTCACACGGGGTCGCCCTGCTTGTACGCCCCGTTCCTCTTCAATTTGTTCGAGAATCTGCCAGTCCGCGAACGTGACGAATGCTACATCCCGTTCCTGTAGGAAAGAAACAATCGCATCAGGGCGGGCCTTCTGCGTGGCAACCGGCGTCACTGTCGCCACATCCTCTAGCATCAACTGCACCGTCTCAACCGCATCCGGTTTATTGGTCCCGATCACACCCGTCGGCCCCCGTTTGATCCACCCGACTACGTACTCACCAGGCACAACCTCGCCTTCATGCTGCGCGGTCACCCGCCCCTTGGCATTGGGAATGATGCCCCAATGCTCATAAAAGGGGACACCCGCAAGCGGCACGCCCCGATAGCCGATGGAACGGAAAATCAGACCGACATCAAACGTCTGGTATCTACCAGTACCCTGGCAGGAAACGTACCCTGATGCAGTGGCGCGCAGTTCGTTCTTTTCGGTGATCATGGCTTTCAGCACAGAGTGCCCGGCCCTGTCGTCGCCCTGTCCTTGGCCCCTTGCGCCGATAAGCTGTGTGGGGGAGCGCAAAAAGTGGAAGATGATCTGTCTCGGTTTGCCTGTGGCCCCACGCGCCGCCAGCTCGTGCAGTGTTTCTATATTGCGCTGGGCTGTGCGATCCCCGGCCAATTCAGCTTTGCTGGCATCATCCAGAAGCAGGTCGGATGGGTTGATGATCACATCGGCTGTCTCCAGTTCGCCCAACTCTTTAATTTCCGGATTGGTAAACTTTGCCTGTACTGGGCCGCGCCGGGCAAAGATGTGAATGCGCTTGACATTGCTGGCCCCCAATTTCTCCAGCGCGTAGTCGGCTATGTCTGATGTTTGCAGTTCGGCAACGGATTTCGCCAAAATCCGGGTTACATCCATAGCCACATTGCCAACCCCAATCACAGCCACACTTTCAACGCTCAGATCAAAGTGACAGTGGCAAAAATCAGGATGGCCATTGTACCAAGCCACGAACTCCGTGGCCGAGAAGCTACCCATCAACTCCTCGCCGGCAATGCCCAGTTTCTTATCCGATTGCGCGCCTACCGCGTAGATGATCTGATCATAATACGTTTTCAAATCAGTATGGGTCAGGTCTGTACCGAGAGTGACATTGCCAAAGTAGCGTACCCGCCTGTCCTTCATGGTGCGTTCATAGATGCGCGTAACAGATTTAATTTTCTGGTGATCCGGGGCTACACCATAGCGGACCAGGCCATACGGGGAGGGTAGACGATCAAACATATCAATGGATACATGGATATCCTTTTGCTGTAGCAGCGCGCCGGCCGCATAAAAGCCGGAAGGCCCAGCACCTACGACCGCAATCCGCACGGGTCTGCTGCTACTCCCAAATTTTCCTGTATGGATCAAGACAATGCTCCTTTCGATATCAACCGCAGTTCACGTAGCATGTGTACTGCAGTTCATGGAACGCAACATGAAAGTGAAAAAGGCTATTCTTTGCGCTGCAGCATCGACTGAAACTGTCTTGCTAAGGTAAGAACACCGATGGCAAGTTGGAAATATTCGGATGGGCCCATGGAGTGAATGGCCGTTGTGTCACTCTCCTCGGCCCGGTCACTGGATAGCCAAGCGAATACGCCGCCCAAAAGACCACCTAAGATCACACCCGTCATGACAATACGCTTGCGGCTGTTTGCATCCATCATCTATCTCCTCTCTATGACACTGGCCAGCGCAATGACTGGCCGCTGGTGTGGGGATCAGGGCCCTACTCATTGGGGGTGCGCCTCAACAGCCACCTGAGGGTTACCTGGGCCCTAACAGCTTTGCTCTGCCCTTGTATCACCGCTGTGGTTCCTTGTGTCGCTATCTCATCTGTTCGGACACGGACTCGCGCACTGTGCTTTTGCAAGCGCTGCAAACCAACCTGTACCTTTCCTAGGACCCAATTCATGCTGCGGACGGCCAGAAGCCCAATGCCCAAAGGAACGAGGCACAAAAGAAACAGATGAAGTGCGATCCACACGACGGATAGATTGTACCAGAATTCAAGCGTCATGGCATGTGGTGCGGCATGAGTGTAACAGAGGCCAGCACGGGTGTTTGTCCCGTGGTTCGTGCGCTTCCTCAGCATGCTACGGCAGTTCAATGTTAGCGCAGATACGCTATTTTTGCTACACTTCCCATTGCAGTATTTCAGTATCTATGTCTCGTGCGTACACGACAGGTCCTGCCAACCAGAAACGAAAAGGAATTTGCCATGACTACACCAAGCGATTTTCAGCACGTATCCTACTTGTGGGATGACGAGACGGCCGCCACGCTCGGTCCGGTTGAGCGGCTCGTCTACCGCTCCAATCTACTCGGCCAGGACCAGCGGGTTACCAATACTGGCGGCGGCAACACCTCTTCCAAACGCATAGAAACTGACCCACTCAGCGGCCAACCGGTGGAAGTTCTCTGGGTCAAAGGCTCCGGCGGGGACCTGCGTACCGCCAAACAGGAGAACTTCTCCTCTCTGTATATGGACAAAATTCGGCAGTTGCGCGGCATCTACGCAGCCGCGGACGAGCACGGGGTCAAGACGCCGATTGAAGATGACATGGTGGGCAAATATCTCCACTGTGTCTACAATCTCAATCCGCGGGCTTCGTCCATTGACACGCCCTTGCATGCCTTCATCCCTGCCTCAATCGTCGACCACACCCATCCCAATGCTGTGATCGCCATTGCCGCGGCCAAAGATGGCAAATCCTTGGCCGCGCAGATCTTCGGCCCTGAAGTGGGCTGGGTTGATTGGCAGCGGCCCGGCTTTGATTTGGGCCTGGTCATGGGGGATATGGCCATGGCCAACCCAGCCCTGAAAGGGTTGGTGATGGGCGGGCATGGGCTGATCAACTGGGCCGAGGATGATAAAACCTGCTACGAACTGAGCCTAGACATTATCGAAAAAGCAGCCCGCTATATCGAAAACCGCGACAAAGGCGACCGTACCTTCGGCGGGCAAAAATACAGTGCCTTGCCAGCTGATGAACGGGAAGACCTGCTGCTGGACCTGCTGCCCAAATTGCGCGGCCTGATCTCCCAACAGAATAAATTCATCGCTACAGTCCAAGCAGATGAGACGATCTTGCGTTTCGTCAACAGCCATGACGCGGCCCGCCTCGCGGAACTGGGTACCTCCTGCCCAGATCACTTCCTGCGGACAAAGATCAAACCGCTATATGTTGAATGGGACCCACAGACACAGGATTTGGACGCGCTGCTGGCGAAGCTGGAAAGCGGCCTCGCCCACTATCGTCAGGACTACACAGCCTACTACACAGCTCACAAACACCCTACTTCGCCAGCAATGCGTGACCCAAACCCGACTGTCATCCTCATCCCAGGCGTGGGGATGATCGCCTGGGGCAAGAACAAAAGTGAAAGCCGGGTGACCGCAGAATTTTACAACTGCGCGGTAGAAGTGATGCGGGGCGCAGAAGCAGTCAGTGACTATGTAGCCTTGCCCAAGCAGGAGGCTTTCGACATCGAATACTGGCTGCTAGAAGAGGCCAAACTGCGGCGTATGCCGCCAGAACAAGAACTGGCCCGCAATGTGGTCGTCGTCATTGGGGCAGGCAGCGGTATCGGCAAAGCCATTGCTCTGCGGGTGGCACAAGCCGGTGCCCATGTGGTTGCCGCAGACCTGAACGAAGAGGCGGCCCAAGCCACGGCCGCTGAACTGACAGACCTCTACGGGGTTGGCATCGGCGTCGCAGGTACGGGGATTTCCGCATGTGGCGCGGCCATCGGGCTCAGAGTAGATGTGACCGACCGCGCCAGTGTGCAGGCTCTCTTGCGGCAGACAGTGCTGGCCTACGGCGGGGTCGACAATCTCGTGATCACTGCAGGTGTCTTCATTCCGCCGGATGCCAGCGGCCACATCACGGATGACAAGTGGGATGTCACCTTTGACGTCAATGTGAAGGGCGTCTATCTTGTAGCCGATGAAACCCGCAACATCTTGGAGGCGCAAGGCCTGTCCGCATCCATGCTGATTGCCACCAGTGTGAACGGTACCGTCGCCAAGAAAGGCTCTCTAGCCTATGATACCAGCAAGGCCGCGGCCAACCATCTAGTGCGGGAGTTGGCCATTGAACTGGCCCCGACGGTCCGGGTGAACGGCCTAGCCCCAGCAACAGTCATTGCCGGCAGTGCTATGTTCTCCCGCGCACGGGTGATCTCTGGCCTGCTCAAGTACGATATTGCCTTCAACGAGTCAGAAGAAACTGAGGTCCTACGGGAACGGCTGGCCGCATTCTACGCCCAACGGACCCTGCTGAAGCAAGCGATCCTAACGCAGGACCAGGCAGAGGCTGCCTACCTGCTCCTGAGCAGTGCCTTCGCCAAGACCACCGGCCAGATCATCAACGTGGATGGCGGTCTCGTGGAGGCATTTTTGCGCTAAAATCCTTCCCAGGAAGAGGAGAATCAGGGGGAGCCTGGCGGGCACCCCTCCTTCCTCCAGCACTCTATGGAGAGAATTCATGGTACATGTAGCACTCGTCGGCTGTGTACACATCCACACACCCGGTTTTGTCAAACGCTTGCAGGCCCGGGACGATAGTAAAACCGTCGCGGTTTGGGACAGGGAGCGGGCCAGGGCGGAGAAGGCCGCCACAGCCCTTGGCGCACCACCCCTAGAGAATCTTGAGTCCATCTGGAACGATGCCACGATTGATGGCGTCATCATCTGTTCAGAGACGGACCAACATGAGCCGTTGGTCAGTGCTGCGGCCGCGGCCGGCAAGCATCTGTTCGTGGAGAAGCCTTTAGGCCTCGGCGCACAGGACGCCTACCACATGGCCGCTGCCATTGAACAGGCCGGCGTTCTGTTCCAGACCGGCTACTTCCAACGCGGGATCCCTGCACATCAGTTTTTGAAGGAGCAGGTGCAAAATGGCACCTTCGGACAGATCACCCGTGCCCGCTTTGCCAACTGCCATGCCGGCGCATTGCGAGATATCTTCACACCTGCATGGCTGTGGATGACCGACCCAAAACAGGCGGGCGTCGGTGCTTTCGGCGACCTAGGTACCCATGCTCTGGACCTCATGCTGTGGATCTTTGGCAATGTGGAAAGAGTGAGCGCGGACCTGCGAGTGGTCCTAGAAAAGTACGGACCCCATTGTGATGAGACCGGCGAGGCCCTCTTCCGCTTCTCCAGCGGTGTTATCGGTTCCCTGGCCGCGGGCTGGCTGGATGTGGCTTCCCCCATCACTGCGGAAATTAGCGGCACTGAAGGCCATGCCTATGTACGGAACCATACGGAAGTATTCATCACCAGTGCCAATCTGGACGGGGCCGATGGCGAATCCCCCTGGCCCGACCTACCGCCTGCTTGGCCCCATGCCTTTGATCTCTTTCTGGATGCGCTCAACGGCAAAGATGTGCCCCTTGTCACTGCTCAGGAGGCCGCCTATCGGAGTGCGGTGATGGAGGCCATGTACAAAGCAGCAGAGGACAGAACGTGGATATCGCTGTAGGCTGCATAGGCACGCGCCCAATCGTTACGCATTTGCATACGCTTCACTCCTATACTAAAATTGAGGCAAAATACATGCAGCCGTTGACAGCCATACATCCACCTGATAGCATCAACGCGAACCTGACAATACAAAACTGCTAACATGATTGACAGCCGTCCGTTGCTGGCGATTACCCTAGGCGATCCTGCGGGCATCGGGCCTGAGGTAGTTCTCAAAGCATTGCAGCATGAGGAAGTATTTGCCAAAAGCCGGCCTATCGTCGTGGGGGATCAACGCATTCTCAACAGAGCTGCAAGCTGGCTGGGGAGTACGCCTAAGTACGCTCTCCTCAACGATGCCATTGAATCCGGCCTGCAAGAGCAACACTACAACGTAACACATGGAACAGTCCCGCTGCTGGATCTGATGAATGTCGCGCCGCAGAGTGTGCCGGTGGGCCAGGTGAGCGCATGCGCGGGGCGGGCCGCTGTCGAATATGTCCTGCAGGCCTGTGATCTTGCTCTGGCCCGACAAGTGGACGCGGTAGTCACCGCACCCCTAAACAAAGAGGCGATGCACAAAGCCGGCTTCTTGTACCCTGGCCACACAGAACTCCTGGCCAAGCGCACGGCTGCTGACCAGGTTTCCATGTTGCTGGTAGGGCCGAATCTCAGGGTAGTCCACGTCAGTACCCACATCTCCCTAGAGGAGGCCATTGGCCGGGTGACGCCTGCACGGGTGCTGGAGGTGATCGGTTTGGCCTACCGCTCCTGCCAAGCTTTGGGCATCCAGGAGCCGCGTATCGCGGTGGCAGGGCTGAACCCTCATGCCAGCGAAAACGGGCTATTTGGCTCACAGGAGGCGAAACAGATTCAACCGGCCATCGAGCAGGCACGGGCCCAGGGCTGGACCGTCTCTGACCCCCAGCCAGCGGATACGGTCTTCCTACGTACCACCAAAGGTGAGTTCGATATTGTGGTGGCCATGTACCATGACCAGGGCCACATTCCCATGAAATTGCTGGCCTTCGACAGTGGCGTGAACGTGAGCATAGGCCTGCCGATTATCCGCACATCCGTGGATCATGGGACTGCCTTTGACATCGCGGGCACGGGCGTTGCAAACGAGGAAAGTATGCTGGCGGCCATCAATGTGGCGGTACAGATGGCAGAGGCGCGGCGGAGTTGGTGAATGGGCTTTGTGGCGGGTTTGCCCCTGTTCGGCTTGTGCTACTATGTTCAAAAAATGTTCTCATGCCAATCGGCAGCCGGCGATGTTGATTCAAGTTGAGGAGAATGTGATCATGGCCAACCGAGACCAGAATCCATGCAACAAGCCGCAGCTTGAAGGCGACGAACCGCAACTAGGCGTGTCTAGTCAGTCCTCACCCTCCTTACCCCCCCCCCCCCCCCCCCGTACAAATGTTCTAAATATATACGACCCACGCGAGGGATCTTCCTAGCAGCACTCATCCTCCTCGGAACTACGCTTGCCATCAGTGCTTTGATGATGATCGCAGGTGGTGGCACCACCCCCATCATTGCACAGGTACCAGCAGCACCACCGACACCAACAGCAGTAACAGTAGCCGATGTATGTAGCAACTCTATTGCGATTCCGGATCCAGAAGACCCCTTCCTGGTCGCGGATTGCAACGCGCTCCTGGCCGCCAGGGACACCCTAGGAGGGACTGCTACACTGACCAACTGGGTGACAACGACTCTCATAACCCAATGGTATGGTATCAGTGTCGGGGTCCACATCTCCAACACCCGGGTGATGACACTGCATCCGCATGTATCCGGGGGAAGCCTGACCGGCACCATTCCGGCTGCACTGGGCAATCTTACCCAGCTGCGGACGTTGAAACTCAGCAGCCATGACCTGACCGGCACCATCCCGCCTGCCCTGGGCAGACTCTCCCAGCTACGGGTGTTATGGTTAAGCGAAAACGGCCCGGACCCAACTTCGCAATATGCTAATATACGGAATAAACCTAATGGACTGAGGGGCTCCATCCCGCCAGAACTGGGCAACCTCTCCACTCTGCAGTGGTTGTGGCTCAACACCAACAACCTGACGGGCGAGATACCACCTTCCCTAGGCAACCTCACCAATCTGCAGTACTTGTACCTCAACAACAACCGCCTGACCGGCACCATCCCGCCTGAACTGGGCAATCTTACCAAGCTGCGGTACTTGTCCCTTCTCAACAACCAATTGACGGGTACAATCCCGCCCGAACTGGGCAACCTCACCGAATTGCAGTATCTGAACCTTTCGGAAAATCGACTGACGGGTACGATTTCGCCTGAACTAGGCAATCTCTCGAATCTGCAGCAATTGAGCCTCTACAGCAACAAGTTGACGGGCCGCATTCCGAAGGAACTGGGCAAGCTCGCCGCGTTGCATACGCTGCATCTCTACGGCAACCAACTGATGGGCCCAATCCCGCATGAATGGAAATATCCCACGATCAGCGGCAATTACCAGCTGACAGAATAAACCCATCGCCGGCCTCACCACCACAGGAACGCTTCATGACACACCACATCAATGAGCTGACGGACATGACACACATTCGACAGATCGTAATGATCGCAACATTCTGCATGGTCGGATTGCTGGTGGTAGCCCTGGCCGCGACAGCGCAAGCACCGCCCCCTCGTGATGATCAAGGGACGATACCGCAGAGAGAATCATGTGCCAACTCTCCCGCGATTCCGGATCCAGAATCCGATAGCCTCATCGCGGATTGCGAAACGCTGCTGCAGGTAAAGGTTTCCATGCAGTACCTTGATAATTCACCCAGAGGTTTCAATTGGAGAAAAACAGAACCTATAACAGACTGGGTTGGCATCACTATTGAGGATGATCGTGTGACGAGGATAGAACTCGCCAGTTGGCACTTTTCTGGCAGCATCCCCGCGCAACTGGGTAATCTCGCTGGTTTGGAATTTCTGTGGTTGGGCGGCTTCGGCTTGACTGGCAGCATCCCGAAAGAACTGGGTAAGCTCTCCAATCTGCAGAATCTGGCCCTCACTAACAGCCACCTGGATGACCACCTGAAGGGCCAACTGACGGGCAGCATCCCGAAAGAACTGGGCAACCTCACCAAGCTACAGAGTTTGCACCTCTACGGCCACCAACTACGGGGTAGCATACCGAAAGAACTGGGAAATCTTACGGGTCTAGTGAGGTTGAATCTAAACGAGAATCAACTCACGGGCGAAATACCTCCCGATTTAGGTAACCTGTCAATGCTACGCGAGTTGGATCTCCATAGCAATCGCTTGACGGGCAGTATACCCAAAGAGCTGGGAAACCTTTCTCAGTTGCTGTCCTTACACATTTTCAATAATCAACTGACAGGTACGATACCTCCGGCACTAGGCAATCTTATCGCTATGACGGGGACATTGGACCTCAGCAACAATCGACTGACGGGCCCGATCCCGCCTGCCCTGGGCAAACTCTTCAATCTGCAGACTTTGAACCTGGCCAGCAACACCCTGATGGGCAGCATCCCGCCAGAACTGTCAACCCTCTCTCGTCTGGAGACGTTGGACCTCAGAAGCAACCAACTGACCAATACTCTCTCTGGTACTGTCCCTGGCCCTGCTCTCCCTGGCCAGTTAGACAGTCTCTCCAATACTCTGCGGACCTTGTACCTCGGTAACAACCCCTCACTAACGGGATGTGTAAACAGAGGCTTGTGGAGCATGGTCACCATGAGTGACACAGCAAGTCTGATGGAATGCGCGATGAACGTAAACGCGCCGACATCTACGCCTACGGTCACAGATACGCCTACAGTCACACCGACACCTACAGTCACACCGACACCTACAGTCACACCGACACCTACAACTGCAAGACCCGCCTCAGTTGGTGGTGGTGGCGGCGGCTCATCATCACAGAGACCCACATGTACCAATGGCACTGTCGTACCCAACCCCACGGACAATGCCGACCTGGTCGCAGACTGCGTCCTGCTCCTGACCAACAAGGAAACCCTGGAGGGACGCATCAGTACCTCCAGGCGCTTGAACTGGAGTGAGAACAGCAGCATAGGCACCTGGGAGGGGGTAACCATTGGCGGGGTCCCGCAGCGGGTGGTCAGGCTGGAGCTGGATATCAGTGGCAAGACATTGGAAGGCAGCATCCCGTCTACCTTGAGCCGGCTCACAGGTCTGCAGACCTTGGATCTCTCCAACAACGAACTCTCGGGGCGCATCCCGGTTGGCCTGCGCGCGCTCGCCAACCTGCAGGTCTTGGACTTCTCCAACAACCGGCTGTCGGGTGCCATGCCGACAGATCTGGGCAGTATTGCCAGCCTGCAGACCTTGCACCTGGCCAACAACAGTCTGACGGGCAACATCCCGACGACCCTTGTTAATCTCTCCGCTCTACGTTCGTTGTCCTTGGCTGGCAACCGTTTGAGCGGCTGTATTCCCAACGCGTTGGCGCGTGTTGCCCAGAACGACCTGTCGGATATCGAGTTGTCCTTCTGCGATCCTGTCACCCCGACAGCTACGCCCACGGTCACGCCCACAGCCACGGCTGCCCCTGTTGGCCAGGATCTCTTCCTGCCGCTGGTGCGGCAGTGACGCAGTAGGTGACCGAAAAGTAAGTACCCAGGGCGGATGTCCTGGGTACTTGTGCTTTGGGAGATACACCCGCGCTAATGGATTTTATGGCGGGTTTGCCCCTGTTCAGCTTCTGTGCTATCATGTTCAATGAGTATTTTCATGCCAATCGGCAGCCGGCGGTGTTGAGTACAGCTGAGGAGAATGTGATCATGGCCAACCGAGAGCAGAATCCATGCAACAAGCAACAGCTTGAAGGCGACGAACCGCAACTAGGCGTGTCCGCTCAGCCCTCACCCTCCTTACCCCCCCCCCCCCCCCCCCCGTACAAATGTTCTACATGGATGCGAGGAGTACCGATGAACCGCGCAACCAGTGGGGGAACTTGGTTAAAGGGGGTGCTGCCCACGCAAGGGATCTCCCTAGCAGCACTCATCATCCTCGGCACTGCACTTGCCATCACTGCCTTGATGATGACCATAGGCAGCGCGCCTACCCCCGTAATCGCACAGGTACCTCAACCACCAGATGTATGTAGCAACACGCCCGCGATTGCAGATCCAGAACCAGCCCGCCTAGTCGCCGATTGCAACGCGCTCATGGCCGCTAAGGAGACCCTACAGGGGAGTGCCTCTCTGAACTGGCTGACAACTACCTCGATCATCACCTCTTGGGTGGGTATCGGCGTTGACAGTACGCGTGTGGTGACAGTGAGTTTCGTTGGTGAGAATACACAGCTCGGAGGCGCACGAAACAGACTGACAGGTAATATTCCGCCGGTCCTGAGCAGACTCGACCAGCTACGGGTGTTGGCACTCAGCGACCAAGACCTGACGGGCCCTATCCCTGCTGCATTGGGTGTCCTCACCAATCTGCAGACGTTGGCCCTCAACAACAACCAACTGACGGGTACGGTCCCATCGGAACTGGCCGCCCTCTCCAACACGCTGACCACCTTGAACCTAGGTTGGAACCGCTTGTCTGGCTCCATCCCAACGTGGTTAGGGGACTTCGCAAATCTGCAGACGTTGGCCCTCAACAACAACCAACTGACGGGTACGATTCCATCGGAACTGGCCGCCCTCTCCAACACGCTGCCCACCTTGAACCTAGGTTGGAACCGCTTGTCTGGCTCCATCCCAACGTGGTTAGGAGATTTCGCAAATCTGCAGACGTTGGCCCTCAACAACAACCGACTGACGGGTACGGTCCCATCGCAACTGGCCGCCCTCTCCAACACGCTGACCACCTTGAACCTAGGTCAGAACCGCTTGTCTTCTGGCTCCATCCCAACGTGGTTAGGGGATTTCGCAAATCTACAGACGTTGGCCCTCAACAACAACCAACTGATGAGTACGATTCCATCGGAACTGGCCGCCCTCTCCAACACGCTGACTACCTTGAACCTAAGTCTGAACCGCTTGTCTGGCTCCATCCCAACGTGGTTAGAGGACTTCGCAAATCTGCAGACGTTGAACCTCAGCGGCAACCGCCTGACAGGCTCCATCCCGTCGGAACTGGGCAACCTCTCCATGCTGCAGTTCTTGCACCTCTCTACCAACCTTCTGACGGGCTTCATCCCTACTCAACTGGGCAACCTCTCCAATCTGCAATTCTTGAACCTCTCCGCCAACCCCCTGACGGGCTCCATCCCGTCGGAACTAGGCAACCTCTCCAATCTGCAGTTCTTGAACCTTCGCAACAACCAACTGATGGGCTCCATCCCTACGCGACTGGGCAACCTCTCCAATCTGCAGGTATTGTGGCTCTCCACCAACAGCCTGACGGGCTCCATCCCTATGCAACTGGGCAACCTCTCCAATCTACAGACATTGAACCTCTCCGCCAACCGCCTGACGGGCCCCATCCCTACTCAACTGGGCAACCTCTCCATGCTACAGTCATTGAGCCTCCACGACCAGAGGCCTGACGGGCAGCCCCAACCCGAAAGAACTGGAACAGGCCTGACGGGCCCCATCCCGTCGGAACTGGGCAACCTCTCCAATCTGCAGCTGTTGACCCTCTACAACAACCAACTGACGGGCTCCATCCCGTCGGAACTGGGCAACCTCTCCGATCTGCAGACATTGAACCTTCGCAACAACCGCCTGACGGGATCCATCCCGCCGCAACTGGGCAACCTCACCAATCTGATGGCATTGGATCTCCACAACAACCGCCTGATTAGCAGCATCCCGCCTGAACTGAGCAACCTCTCCTTGCTCGGCTTATTGAGGCTCCGCGGCAGCAACACACTAAGCGGATGTATAGTCAATGCCTTATACGTGAATTATCAGAGGATACTCCAGTATTGCCCCATTATTTATGTCGACGTGTGCGGCACCGACATGCCCGGCCTAGAGGATGACTTAGGTTTCTGTCCCACCTGTACCTACACAGCCGCGATTCCAGATCCAGAATCAGATCACGAGAATCTGGTCACCGATTGCAGCACGCTCATGGCCGCCAAGGACACTCTAAGAGGGAGCGTCGAACTGAACTGGAGTACAATGAGGCCGATAACTGATTGGGTCGGCGTTGATGTCGTCACGACCACGACACCTTATTATGTGCAGAAGTTAGACCTCTCCCGCATGAACTTAGATGGCAACATTCCGCCGCAACTAGGCAATCTCTCCACCACGCTGACACACTTGAACCTCTATAGCAACACCCTGACGGGCACCATCCCGTCGGAACTGGGCAACATCTCCACTCTGCAGCAGTTGAAGCTCAACAACAATCAACTCACGGGCAACATCCCTACAGAACTGGGCAACCTTTCCAATCTGCGGCAGTTGCACCTCTACTCCAACTCTCTGAGGGGTCCCATCCCGACTCAACTCGGCACGGGTCCCATCTCCAACACTCTGCAGCAGTTGAAGCTCAACAACAACCAACTCACGGGCACCATCCCTACAGAACTGGGCAACCTCTCCGCTCTGCAGCAGTTACATCTTAACAACAACCTACTCACAGGCTCGATCCCTACAGAACTCGGCACGGGTCTCATCTCCAACACTCTGTTGCAGTTGAAGCTCAACAACAACCAACTCACGGGCACCATCCCTACAGAACTGGCCGCCCTCTCCAATCTACGGCAGTTGAACCTCTACAGCAACACCCTGACGGGCGAGATCCCACCGCAACTGGCCGCCCTCTCCAACACGCTGACCACCTTGAACTTAGGTCAGAACAGTTTGACGGGTACGATCCCACCGGGACTGAGTACTCTCACCAATCTGCAGACATTGAACCTCTACTCCAACACCCTGACAGGCACCATCCCTGCTGACCTGGGCAACCTCTCCCGCTCTCTGCAGACATTGAACCTGGCCTACAATAGACTGACGGGCGAGATCCCACCGGAACTGAGTGTTCTCATCAATCTGCAGACATTGAACCTCTACTCCAACACCCTGACGGGCAGCATCCCACGTGCGCTGGTCAACATCACTGAAACGCTGCAGACATTGCTGCTTGGGGACAACCAACTCAGCGGCTGTATCCCACCTGCGTTGCGAGATATTGCTAACATTGCTAACAATGACCTGTCATCATTCGGCTTCCCAGATTGCAATATGCCAGCGGGGCGTGTGGTTGTGTGCATTGACACAGAAGCGATACCGGGTTCATACCTAGAGGAATCTGTCAGCCTGCGTCGGGATTGCGAAAGGCTCTTGCAGGTGAAGCAAGGATTGGAAACTAGAGGGACTACTGCGTTGAACTGGGCGACGACGACTGCGATAAATACCTGGGCTGGCATTGGTCTCAACGACAACGCTAGACCCACGCAAGTGATAAGTGTAAGTCTAAGTCTCCCGAACAGTAACCTGATGGGCGAGATCCCACCGGAACTGGGCACCCTCTCCAGCACGCTGACCACCTTGAACCTAAGTCAGAACAGCTTGACGGGTACGATTCCATCGTGGCTAGGGGACTTCACAAAGCTGCAGACGTTGTCCCTCAACAGCAACCAACTGACGGGTACGATCCCTGCTGACCTGGGCACCCTCTCCAATCTGACAGAATTGAACCTCTCCACCAACCAACTGTCGGGCAGCATCCCGGATACATTGGGCAATCTTTCTACCACGCTGACCACCTTGAACCTCTACTCCAACACCCTGACGGGCACTATCCCGGATACATTGGGCAATCTTTCCACCACACTGCAGACTTTGAACCTCTCCACCAACCAACTGTCGGGTAGCATCCCTTCTGCATTGGGCAATCTCGTCACACTACAGACCTTGAACCTGGCCAACAACCGTCTGCCGGGCAGCATCCCGGATACATTGGGCAATCTCGTCACACTGCAGGCCTTGAACCTCTACTCCAACACCCTGACGGGCAGCATCCCGGATACATTGGGCAATCTTTCTACCACGCTGACCACCTTGAACCTCTACTCCAACACCCTGACGGGCACTATCCCGGATACATTGGGCAATCTTTCCACCACGCTGACCACCTTGAACCTCTCCACCAACCAACTGTCGGGTAGCATCCCTTCTGCATTGGGCAATCTCGTCACACTGCAGACCTTGAACCTGGCCAACAACCGTCTGTCGGACCGCATCCCCACTGCACTGGGCAATCTTTCCACCAACCTGCAGACCTTGAATCTCCACACCAACATCCTGTCGGGCATGATCCCCTCTGCACTAGGCAACCTCGCCCAGCTGCAGACATTGTCCCTCTACTCCAACACCCTGACGGGCACTATCCCAACTCAACTGGGCCAACTCACCAATCTGCAGACATTGCGACTCAACAACAACCAACTGTTGAGCACCATCCCTGCTGCCCTGGGCAGCCTCTCCCGTCTGACACACTTGTACCTCGGCGGCAGCAATACAATAAGCGGATGTATCAGCAGTGACTTGAATGCGTGGAGGGAGCGTGGCGACACACACACTGACATAGTTCTGATGGAATGCACACCTACACCTACGCCACGGCCGCCATCTACAGGTGGCGGCGGTGGTGGTGGTGGCGGCGGTGGTGGCTCGACACAGAGACCCACATGTACCAATGGCACTGTCGTAGCCAACCCCTCTGCCAATGCCGACCTGGTCAGAGACTGCGTACAGCTTCTAACCATCAAGGCCACCTTGGAGGGAAGCATCAGTACCTCCATGCGCTTGAACTGGAGTGAGAACAGCAGCATAGACACATGGGAAGGGGTAACCATTGACGGGGCCCCGCAGCGGGTGATCAGGCTGGAGCTGGATATCAGTGGCAAGACATTGGCAGGCAGCATCCCGTCTACCTTGAGCCGGCTCACAGGTCTGCAGACCTTGAACCTCTCCAACAACGAATTCTCGGGCCGTATCCCGGTTGGCCTGCGCGCGCTGGCCAGCCTGCAGGTCTTGGACTTCTCCAACAACAGGCTGTCGGGCAGCATGCCGACTGACTTGGGCAGTATTGCCACCCTGCAGACCTTGCACCTGGCCAACAACAGTCTGACGGGCAGCATCCCGACGACCCTTGTTAATCTCTCCGACCTACGTTCGTTGTCCTTGGCTGGCAACCGCTTCAGTGGTTGTATTCCCAATGCGTTGGCGCGTGTTGCCCAGAACGACCTGTCGGCTATCGAGCTGTCCTTCTGCGACCCGGTCACCCCGACAGCTACGCCCACGGTCACGCCCACAGCCACAGCTACACCGCTTGCCCCTGTTGGCCAGGATCTCTTCCTGCCGCTCGTAAGAAAGTGACGCAGTAGATGATCGAAAAGTAAGGACCCAGGGCGGATGTCCTGGGTCCTTGTACTTTGGGAGATACACCCGCGCTAATGAATTTTATGGCGGGTTTGCCCCTGTTCAGCTTCTATGCTATCATGTTCAATGAGTATTTTCATGCCAATCGGCAGCCGGCGATGTTGAGTACAGCTGAGGAGAATGTGATCATGGCCAACAGAGAGCAGAATCCATGCCACAAGCAGCAGTTTGAAGGCGACGAACCGCAACTAGGCGTGTCCGCTCAGCCCTCACCCTCCTTACCCCCCCCCCCCCCCCCCCCCCCCCGTACAAATGTTCTACATGGATGCGAGGAGTGCCGATGAACCGCGCAACCAGTGGGGGAACTTGGTTGAAGGGGATGCTGCCCACGCGAGGGATCTCCCTAGCAGCCCTCATCCTCCTCGGCAGCGCGTTTACCATCATTGCCTTGATGTTGACCATAGGCAGCGCGCCTACACCCGTAATCGCACAGACGACCTCGTGTGCCAACTCGGTCGCGATTCCGGACCCAGAAGACTCCAACCTAGTCAATGATTGCAATGCTCTCTTGGCAGCCGCAGCCCAGCTGACAGATACGACAGGCCTGAATTGGGAGACGACGAGGGTCATAACCGCATGGGAAGGCGTCACCGTCACCATGACTCGTGTAACGGGGTTGGATCTGTCCAACCAGAACCTGACCGGCACGATCCCTGCTCAACTGGGCAATCTCTCTGCGCTGACGAGGTTGGCTCTCTACAGTAACACCCTGACCGGCTCCCTCCCGGCTGAACTGGGCAAGCTCTCCAATCTGACACAATTGTACATCCGTGGCAACACACTAAGCGGATGTATACCCCATGCCCTGCACTCGCGTTCTACCTTAGTGTCTGACACAGTCAATCTTCTGCCCGGACTGCGTTACTGCTCCGTCTGTGCCAATAGCATCGCAGTTCCGGGTCCAGAATCAGAAGAAGCAGAGAACCTAGTCGCCGAGTGCAACATACTCCTGAACGACGTCAAGGACACCCTACGAGGGACCGCCTCACTGAACTGGGATACAACGGTGCCGATAACTTCGTCGATAACTTCATGGCAAGGCATCACTCTCGGCCCAGGACCCACAACGTATACTTATGTGAGTAGCTTAAATCTCTCTGATTACCCCCGTCGGAGATTCAATGGCAGCATCCCTGCTGTGTTGGGTACCCTCACCAATCTGCAGACATTGTCCTTATGGGGGAACAACCTGACGGGGGAGATCCCCGCTGAACTGGGCAATCTCTCCAATCTGCGGATATTGTACCTCTCCTACAACAACCTGACGGGGGAGATCCCTGCTGAACTGGGCAATCTCTCCGAGCTGAGAGAGTTGTCCCTCAGCCACAACAACCTGACGGGTACCATCCCTGCTGAACTGAGCAATCTCTCCGAGCTGAGAGAGTTGCCCCTCAACAGCAACCAACTGACGGGTATGATCCCTGGTCAACTGGGCAATCTCTCCAATCTGCGGCTATTGTGGCTCCACAACAACCAACTGACGGGCCCCATCCCGCCGGAACTGGGCAATCTCTCCGAGCTGACTCGGTTGCACCTCAACACCAACCAACTGACGGGCCGCATCCCACCACAACTGGGCAATCTCTCCAAGCTGACCAACTTGGAACTCAGCGCCAACCAACTGACGGGCCGCATCCCGCCACACCTGGGCAACATCACCACTCTGGAGCGCTTATACCTCAACGTCAACGACCTGACGGGCCGCATCCCGCCGCAACTGGGCAACACCACGATGAAGTGGATGAACTTCACAACCAACCGACTGAGCACTACTATCCCTGCTCAGCTGGCCAGTCTCTCCAACACTCTGCAAACCTTTTACTTCTACGACCCCGAAAGACCCCCCCACAATACAATGAGCGGATGTGTACCCAGGGACTTGTTGAGAGTTCGAAGCAATCACTACGTTGTACAGGACGCTTTCCGAGTGTATCTGCAACTGGATCCATGCCCGGAGAATGCCCCCCCCACACCCGTGCCCACACCTATCAACTGTGACATCACGGTCGCGATTCCGGATCCAGAAAACAATAATCTAGTCGCCGATTGCGAAACACTCCTGCACGCCAAGCTCACCCTAGACGCTGCCGACTCATTGAACTGGAATCTAACGACCACCATAAACACTTGGGAGGGTATCGGCGTTGACAACTCGAATGTGATTACAGTGGCGATCGATGGCCCGCTCATGGACGGAAACACATTGACGGGTACGATCCCTGCTCAACTGGGCAGTCTCTCCGCGCTGCAGGAGTTGCGACTCAGCGGTCAAGCCCTGATGGGCACTATCCCTGCTGCCCTGGGCAATCTCGTCACGCTGCAGACATTGAACCTCTACAGCAACACCCTGACGAGTAGCATCCCGGAGAGATTGGGCAATCTCGTCACGCTGCAGACATTGAACCTGGCCCGCAACAGTCTGACGGGCGAGATCCCACCGCAACTGGGTACTCTCACCAATCTGCAGACATTGAACCTCTACTCCAACACCCTGACAGGCACCATCCCCTCTGAACTGGGCAACCTCTCCCGTGCTCTGCAGACATTGGACCTGGCCTACAATAGACTGACGGGCGAGATCCCACCGGAACTGAGTGTTCTCATCAATCTGGAGACATTGAATCTCTACTCCAACACCCTGACGGGCGAGATCCCACGGGTGCTGGTCAACATCACTGAAACGCTGCAGACATTGCGGCTTGGGGCCAACAACCAACTCAGCGGCTGTATCCCACCTGCGTTGCGAACTATTACTAACAATGACCTGTCATCATCATTCAGCCACCTCCCAGATTGCACTATGCCAGCGGGGCGTGTAGTTGTGTGCATTGACACATTAGCGATACCGGGTTCATACCTAGAGGAATCTGTCAGCCTGCGTCGGGATTGCGAAAGGCTCTTGCAGGTGAAGCAAGGATTGGAAACTAGAGGGACTACTGCGTTGAACTGGGCACCGACGACTGAAATAGTTACCTGGGCTGGCATTGGTCTCAACGACAACGCTAATCCCACGCAAGTGATAAGTGTAAGTCTAAGTCTCCCGAACAGTAACCTGACGGGTACGATCCCTGCTGAACTGGCCGCCCTCTCCAACACGCTGACTACTTTGAACCTAAGCCAGAACAGCTTGACGGGTACGATCCCACTGTGGCTAGGGGACTTCACAAATCTGCAGACGTTGTCCCTCTACAGCAACACCCTGACGGGCGAGATCCCTGCTGAACTGGCCGCCCTCTCCAGCACGCTGACCACTTTGAACCTAAGCCAGAACAGCTTGACGGGTATGATTCCACCGGAACTGGCCGCCCTCTCCAACACACTGACCACTTTGAACCTAGCCCGCAACAGTCTGACGGGTCCGATCCCTGCTGCGCTGGGCACCCTTTCCAATCTACAGACGTTGGACCTACGCCACAACCAACTGACGGGACCCATCCCTCCCCGGTTGTACAATCGCGACGCTCTCCCCCATCTGCAGACGTTGCAGCTGGCTGGCAATAGACTAGGACAAACAGACTGTATCCCCCATAACTTGCGAGAAACCTTGGAAGATGCTGGCCTGACATCAGATTCATTCTGCCCACCACCCAGACCACCATCTTCGGGCGGTGGGGGTGGCGGTGGTGGCGGCGGCGGCGGCTCGACACAGAGACCCACATGTACCAATGGCACTGTCGTAGCCAACCCCTCTGCCAATGCCGCCCTCGTCCAAGACTGCGTACAGCTTCTAACCATCAAGGCCACCCTGGAGGGAAGCATCAGTACCTCCATGCGCTTGAACTGGAGTGAGAACAGCAGCATAGGCACCTGGGAGGGGGTAACCATTAGCGGGGCCCCGCAGCGGGTGACCAGGCTGGAGCTGGATATCAGTGGCAAGACATTGGCAGGCAGCATCCCGTCTACCTTGAGCCGGCTCACCGGTCTGCAGACCTTGGATCTCTCCAACAACGGACTCTCGGGTCGTATCCCGGTTGGCCTGCGCGCGCTGGCCGCCCTGCAGGTCTTGGACTTCTCCAACAACCGGCTGTCGGGCAGCATGCCGACAGATCTGGGCAGTATTGCCACCCTGCAGACCTTGCACCTGGCCAACAACAGTCTGACGGGCAGCATCCCGACGACCTTGGTGGATCTCTCCGCTCTACGTTCGTTGTCCTTAGCTGAAAATCGGTTCAGCGGCTGTATTCCCAACGCCTTGGCGCGGGTTGCCCAGAACGACCTGTCGGCTATCGAGTTGTCCTTCTGCGACCCTGTCACCCCGACAGCTACGCCTACAGTCACGCCCACAGCCACGGCTACACCGCTTGCCCCGGTTGGCCAGGATCTCTTCCTGCCGCTCGTGCGGAAGTAACGCAGTAGGTGATCGAAAAGTAAGGACCCAGGGCGGATGTCCTGGGTCCTTGTGCTTTGGGAGATACACCCGCGTGCGCTGGTGATGTTCTGGAGACCGCTGAAAGTGTCTATGGGTCAATCATGGGCCGCGAAAAGTCTCCCCAGCCGGTAGAGACCCTCTTCGATCTCTGGGATATCGTAATGGACGAAACAGAGACGTAGACAATGACGCAGGCCACCCATATTGGAACAGCGAGGACCGGGCAGAAAGCCGACTTTGGCATCAATAGCTGCTTTCAAAAGGGCGGTCGTGTCCATGTCCTGGCCGCAGGTGAGCCAGAAAAAGAAGCCTCCTTTGGGCACAGTCCAGTCGGCCCGGTCGTTGATATGCCGGCGCAAAGCCGTATCCATTGCCTCAACCCGCTGCCCATAGATGCGGCGCAACCCATCCAGATACTCTCTTTGCCCTCCCTCTTCTAGGACCACCCGCACGAAATTTGAGCTGAAATGGCCGAGGCCGCCACCGCTCTCGAACAGTCCACTGGCCACAAACCGCTGGGCCAGTTCCGGCGTGGTCTGTACCCAGCCCAACCGCAAGCCCGGTGCCAATATCTTGGAAAATGAGCCGATGGACAACACCCGCCCGCTTGATACATGCTCAGCAAAGGGCGGCGGGGGCGGCTCGCCATAGCTGAGGAGATGATAGACCTCATCGGCTATGATGCGGAAGTCATGGGCCTCGGCCAGAGCCAATAGCTGTTCCCGGCGCTTCTGGGGAAGGGTACGCCCTGTAGGATTCTGATAGGTCGGGATACTGTAGAGGAAGGCGGGGCGGTGTCGGGTGAGTGCCTCTTCAACTGCCGAGATCACCAGCCCGTTTTCATCCGTTGAGATGGGTACGGTTTTGAGTCGATGATCCTCCTGCAGGATGCGTAAAGCCAGAAAATAGCTGGGCTCTTCCACAAAGACCGTATCACCGGGCCGGGTGAAGAGGGTACAGATCAGGGCCAGGGCCTGGGACGCGCCCGCAGTGATCATCAACTGTTGTGGCTGCACAGGCGTCCCATAGCTGGCCCTGAGAAAGGCAGCGAGTGCCCAGCGAAAACGCCCATCCCCTTGCTCAAAACCATAATTGAGCAGCTCCGTATCCCCTTCGGCGAAACGAGTTGCTGTGGCATTACACATCAATTCGTGGGGGAGCAAGGCAAAATCCGGCTGACCAATGCCGAAATTGATGCTATCCGCAGTGCGGTCGACTTGGGTCGAGCGATCAAACATGGAGCCCATACCACCTGTGGGCAGAGTTCGTAGCGAGCAGGGCCTCTAGCTTTCAGCGATCTCAGAGAGTGCCTCTTTGTCCAGCAACTTGATTCGCTTGCGTCCGATTTCAATGAGGCCCAGAGACTTAATATGATTGAGAACTTGCGTCGCTGTCTCCCGATAAGTACCCACACTTTCCGCAAAATCCTGATGGGTGAGGCCGGTGACCTCATCAGATGTCTGCTCGTCAGACAAGCGCAGAAGCAGGCTCGCCAGCCGGGCAGGAATACCTTTGAAGGCCATACTTTCAAGGCTCTCCTCGGCCTCCTGCAGGCGTTTACCGGTAATTTCCAAAATACGCAAAGCCACCTGTGGCTTGCTGAGAATGAGCCGCTCCAGGTCCGTGCGACTCATGATACAGATCAGACAGTCATCTATGGCTTCGGCAAATGTATTGTGCATCTTTGTGCCGAGCAGGGCCATCTCGCCAAAAAGTGTATGAGGGCCGAGTGTGGTGATGACCAATTTCTTGCCTTCCGGGCTGATCCGATAGAGCTGCACCCGGCCTTCCTTCACAATGAATAGGACTTCCCCAGGTTCTTCCGGGCGATAAAAGACCCGGCCTTTTGCAACCGTGTTCATGGTTGTAATCCGATTCAGTTCTTTCATCTCGTTTGATGTCAGATCTTGGAAGAGTGTCAACTCGGAGAGATATTTCATTTTTTTCGCTGGATGAAGCGATGCAGAAGTTGGTATCGTCATTTGTCATATTCCTATCAATGATGATTGTAGCCCCCGTCGAAATCTTCCACTTCTCCTCATTATACCTGTTGAGGCAGAATTATCAACATTGTTGCGCCTTTTTTCGATCTGCCCGGACCAAAGCAATGGTCCCTCAAAATTGCCCTGTCTCGCTCCAATTTGGTAGAATACCCGCATGAATCCTCGTCTACTTTGGCTCTTTTTCCGAAGATCTGCTGCCGGCCTCAGCCAACGAAACTGGAAACTTTCGTGGCCAGCCAGCTTCGTGTATGGGAGTATCCTTCTCGTAATTTTGCTGTTCGTCCTCGGCCGCTTCCTCTGGCGCGAGCAGCCAACACCCCCAACGCCAGGCCCCACGCAGACCTATAGCACCGACATACCTAGCACTGCAGGCATTGATGCACCCCCCAACCAACAAGAAGAGCAGCCCCAAACAGCCATTGAGGAGATACCCGGCACGGTACAACCACACATTGTTGGCGGGGAGAGGGCCGCACCTGGGTCCTGGCCCTGGATGGTCTCCATCCAGATCTTCATTCCACCCTACTACTCCTACTTTTGCGGCGGTTCCCTCATCGCGCCGGAGTGGGTCCTAACCGCGGCCCACTGTCTAGCAAATTCCAGCCTAGATCAGATCATGGCGGTCATTGGGCCGTATCCACTCACCAGCAACCGCGGGCGACAGCTATTCATCGACCGCATCGTTATTCATCCCCAATACGGTTACGATTTCTCCCATGATTTCAATCACGATATCGCCTTGTTGCATCTGTCACAGCCGGTAAGTGCTGTGCCGGTTGCGCTGCTAACACCTGCCAACCGGGCCCAGGAAGATGCGAATACACTGGCCACGGTCATCGGCTGGGGCGCACTCTTCGCCGAAGGTTCCATCTCAAATGAACTACGGCAGGTGCAGGTGCCAATCGTATCAAATAACGTATGCAAAGATTCCTACCACCTCACAGACAATATGATGTGCGCCGGCTACACCGAGGGCGGCAAGGATGCCTGCCAAGGGGACAGCGGCGGGCCCCTCGTCATTCCCGATGGCCAGGATGGCTGGCTACAAGTCGGGATTGTGAGTTTTGGGCGCGGCTGTGCCTTGCCGCATTACTACGGCGTCTATACTCGTGTAAGCCAATACTGTACCTGGCTGTCCCAATACATCAACGGGCTGGAGTGCGAGACCCTAGAAACCATCTATCTACCGCTAGTCAGACAGTAGAGTAGGCAAACATGGACAGACCTGTAGATCCCTGCAATCCATATCCTTCCTGGTTGAGACTCTTTACGGTCATAGGGCTGATCGTAAGCGGGCTTATGATGGTCGGATTCCCCGGCGGGCCGTTGCTTACGTCCGGCGTAGAAAGACCCGCCGTGCAGCAGAGATCACCAGACTACGAGTTGTCCCTGAACGGACAGGGCCAGCCTGAGAACGCCGCGGAGCAAAAGGAGCTGTCTCTTATCTGGCTTCCCCTGGTTCATACGCAACCTGCACTGTCAGGGGATCTCGGGTTGCTCCTAAAGCAAAGGGAGCAAATTGTATTGACGCCGCCACCAGCAGAGGAGACTAGCCCGCCACCAGCAGTGGAGACTAGCCCGCCGCCAGCAGAGGAGACTAGCCCGCAACCAGCAGAGGAGACCAGCCCACTGCCAACAGTGGAGAGTAGCCCACCGCCACCATCGAAGACTAACCCGCCGCCAGCGGAACTCGCCTTTGATGGTGTTGTACGCCAAGTACAGGTACCGATTTTGATGTATCACTACGTGAGCGTGCCACCGCCGAATGCGGACATCTACCGGCTGGACCTGTCGGTAACGCCCGACCGCTTCGCCACCCATTTGCTGGCCCTATCCTCAACTGGGTACACAACCATCAGCCTGTATGATCTTCTGGCTCACCTGACCCAGGGCACACCTCTGCCGCAGAAGCCGGTGATTCTCTCGTTTGACGATGGCTACCGGGACAATTACGAAAACGCATTTCCACTGCTGCAGGAATTTGGCATGACTGCCACATTTTTCGTCGTGACCGATTATATTAACGAAGGACACTCTGCCTACCTTACCTGGGAGATGGCGCGTGAGATGCAGGCCGCCGGCATGCACATCGAATCCCACGGCCGCACCCATGTCAATCTCCGCAATCGCAAGGACAGCTTCCTGATCTGGCAGGCCCTGGGCAGCGTCGAAACCATTGAATCTGAGTTGGGCATGCGCCCGCGCTTCATTACATATCCCTCCGGCCACTACGATGCGAATACCATCCGTATCTTCAAAGATCTAGACTTTTGGGCAGGGTTGACGACCATCCAAGGAGCCACCCACTCAACCGACGATCTGTTCCAGCTAAAGCGGGTACGCGTGCCGGGCACAACCACCGGGAAGATACTATTGCAGTTGCTGGCGAAGAATTGGTAATGGCAGTGATGTGTACCTGCTCATGCAAACGATTGCAGACCGTAGACCAGCACCATGGGAAACGAGTCTTTGATAAGATTTCGTGATACCCTTTGCTCTCCGCTATACTATGGCTTTAGGCGTACAGGGTTGCACAGATCTGGCGAGAGGAAAAATGATACACGAATCCATGTATGAACTGCGCCAAAACCTGCAGGGTGCTGTTGGCATTGATATCAAAGGAAATGTTGAAGTCTTGGACGCGTACAAAGTGCGTCGGGATGTGATCGATACCCTCGTTCGGGATGCTGTCTTCGGCACATATCCGCTGAAGACATTCAGCCGCTGGCTTATCTGGGAGCTCGGCCAGGTGTTGGGCGCACGTCCTGCCAGTATCCACGATTTTTATATGGCCAGGGCCGCGGGGGAATGGTCGAACCGCACGGTGCCGGCCATGAATATGCGCTTCACCACCTATGACGCGGGGCGGGCTGCCTACCGCGCCGCACAACGCACCAACACCGGCGCATTTATCTTTGAAATCGCTCGCAGCGAAATGGGCTATACCTATCAGGAACCCGCGGAGTTCTCAGCAGTCCTCATCGCTGCAGCCATCAAAGAAGAGTACCAGGGGCCTATCTTCATTCAGGGCGACCACTTTCAGGTGAACGCCAAGAAATATAAGACCGACCCGGCAGGTGCTCTACAAGAGATCAAGACACTGGTGAAGAAGGCTGTGCCGGCCGGTTATTGGAACATAGACATCGACACTAGCACATTAGTGACAGTAGAACCGGACTCGTTAGACGAGCAACAGTGCGAAAACTATCTACGCTCGGCCCAACTGACGAAGTTCATCCGCGATCTAGAGCCGGAAGGAGTCACCATTAACCTGGGCGGAGAGATCGGGGAAGTCGGCGAAAAGAACTCAACTGTCGAAGAGTTGGACGCCTATATCAATGGCTACAAGCGTGTACTCGGCGAATTAGGTGACTACGCCGGCCTGAGTAAGATCAGTGTTGCCACCGGTACCGCTCATGGAGGTGTTCTGCTGCCCGATGGCAGCCATGCAGAAGTAGCGGTAGATTTTGATACCCTACACGATTTAAGCGCGCGGGCCCGCTTCCACGGGGCCGGCGGCGCAGTCCAGCATGGGGCCAGCACTCTGCCGGATGACCTGTTCAATCGCTTTCCCGAAGTGCAAACGATTGAAATTCACCTGGCCACCGGATTCACCAACACGTTTCTGGACCATCCCAACTTCCCCCAATCCCTGCTAGATGGAATCTACGCCCATTTGGACGCACACCACGCGCACGAACGTAACCCCTCTGATACTGATATAGTCTTCCATCTGAAGACCCGCAAAAAGGCGATGGGGCCATTCAAGCCGGAACTGTGGGGGCTTCCCCAGGCGCGCAGTGAGGAGATCTTTGCCAGCGTTGAAGATCACTATGCCTTTTTCTACGAAAAACTGAACGTAGCTGGCACGCGCGAACTGGTGAACCGCATCGTTAGGCCGATTGCCCATCATAAACCGATGCCCACCTTTGGCCGGGGCTCAGGCGATGACGAAGGCTTGGCAGATTAACCCTTGCTTCTCGCTCTTGATACCGCAACCGCAACCTCTACCATTGCCTTATTTGATCCGGCCACCAATAGCCTGCTGGCGGAGCAAGTCTGGCAATCGCGCCGGCGTCAGACGGAAGAACTTCTGCCGGCTCTGGCGGAGATGCTGGCGCGCCTAGAATGTTCTGTTGATGATATCCAGATCATCGCTGTTACGACCGGGCCAGGCAGTTTCAGCGGTGTACGCATCGGCATCAGCACAGTCAAAGGGCTTGCCCTTGGGCTTGCCAAACAGCCCCTGCTCATTGGATTGCCGGTGTTGAGTGTTACGGCCGCGCCGTTTATGCCCATGGCCAGTGCCTGCGGCGCGGCCATCTGGCCAATGCTTCAAGCAGGCCGGGTCCGTTTCAATTGGGCAACAGCCCCGGCCGATGATCCCCTGTGGTTGCCGTCCATTGACGACCACCGGGCCGGGCAACTCGAAGCGTTCGTCCAAGCAGTACAAGAACAGAGCTGTCCTGTCTGGCTGGTAGGTGAACTAAACGCTGCCCTTATCCAAGCAGCCCAGATCCTACCCCATGTCCACTGCATCGACCCCGTCACTGGTCTGCGGCGAGGCGGCATCCTAGCACGGCTGGCAGTACGCCATTGGCAAGCCGGTTCACCCGCTGTAACTGATCCCATAGAGCCGCTTTATCTGCGCCCACCCCGATAGAAAAATGAAAAATCCCTGCCCCCTCCTCATCGCTCCGTTGACCTTGGCCGATTTGAACAATGTCATGCTCCTAGAATCTATGAGCTTTCAGACCCCCTGGTCCCGGGCAATATATCAACATGAACTGACCCGAAATCGATTCAGCCGCTATCTCAAAGTATCTCCCGCGCTAGGGAAGGCAGTTTTGCGGCCTCTTACATCACCAACAGATACGAGGAGCAGGACAAACGGCTCGGAACAGACCATCCCTCTGATTGCCCAAGGCGGCATGATGCTTTGCGGCGACGAGATGCACATCGTCACCATTGCTGTTCTGCCGGCCTGGCGGGGCCGTTCCATCGGCGAGTGGTTGCTGTTGGCCTTGCTTTCTTTGGGACGCAGCAAGGGTGCTGCGGAGGCTATCTTAGAAGTGCGGGCCGATAATCACATCGCCCAATGTCTCTATCAAAAGCTCAATTTTGTACAGGTCGGCTATCGACGTCGCTACTATGCGGACAAAGAAGATGCTCTGGTCATGTCCCTCGAAAATCTGAACACAGGGCCCGTATGGGAGCCGCTTGAAACGCGTTTCAAGCGGCTCTCGGCACTCCAAGGAGATTCATGGGCAAGCCACATGAGGACACGCCGTGGTGGCCGCAGGCGGTGAAGGACATCCGCTTACGTATCCAAGCGCTTGATTTTGGCACCGACCGAGCGCAGCTTCTCATCCACCCACTGGTATCCCCGGTCGATCTGTTCAATATTGCCGATGGTCGTCTGTCCTGCTGCCGCCAACGCCGCGAGGACGAGGGCCATCCCGGCCCGGATGTCCGGGCTGCTGACCGATTGCCCCACAAGCTGGGTCGGCCCGACAATGACAGCCCGATGGGGATCACAGACGATAATCTGCGCGCCCATGGCCACCAATTTGTCGACAAAAAAGAGACGGCTTTCAAACATTTTCTCGTGGACCAAAACTGTGCCTTGGGCCTGTGTAGCCACAACAACGGCAATACTCATCACATCCGCTGGGAAGGCTGGCCAAGGCGCATCGTCAATTTTCGGGACCACACCGCCGAAATCCGCTCGAATCCGCAGATTCTGCTCATCAGGCAAGACGAGACTATAGCCGGTCAGGGTTGCTGCCGGATCTTCCTCCAGATACATACGCACGCCCAGCCGCCGGCTGAAAACCATTTTGATCATGCGTAGATGCTTGGGATCCACATTGGCGATACGCAACTCGCCTTTGGTGATGGCCCCGAGGCCGATAAAACTGCCAACTTCCATATAATCCGGCCCAAGGGTCGCCTGCGCGCCCTGAAGCCGTTCCTGCCCATGGATGATCAGTGTATTGCTACCGATGCCTTCAATGGGACAACCCATCGCCATCAGGAGATGGCACAATTCCTGTACATGGGGTTCGCTGGCGGTGTTGTGGAGGACAGTGGTGCCTTTGGCTAATGAGGCAGCCATTATCGCGTTTTGAGTGGCAGTCACCGAGGCCTCATCCAGAAGAATGTCCGCGCCTTGTAACCCTTTGGTGGCACGCAATTCAAAGTGATCGTTGTGGGAGAAGGATACGCCTAGCTCCTTGAAGACCAATAGATGGGTGTCAATGCGACGACGGCCAATATCATCTCCGCCAGCAGTGCCCTCAACCCGGAATGCGCCATAGCGGGCCAGAAGCGGGCCCATCAGATTGAGGCCGCCGCGAATCTTGCCGAACAAGCGCGCATCCGGCGCATAACTGTGGATATCCGCAGCACAGAGCGTCACTCGATGGCCCTCTTTGTGGACATATACACCCAATCCCTGCAGGATATCCAAAATCGTGTGGATATCCTCAATATCCGGGACATTTTCCAAGGTGACAGTTTCATCGGTCAGCAAAGACGCGGCCATCAGAGGAAAGGCGGCATTTTTGTTTCCACTGATACTGACAGTCCCCTCAATTCGGTGACCACCTTCAATGGCAAATGAAGACATTGTTACTCCTTGTGTCTCTGTGACAAAATTCAAATCAAAAGCGGAGTGGCAATCGGTAGAACGCTTCATTCTAGGATTGTATTCCTGGTCCGTCTAAAAACAAAGGCAGAGAACAGGCGTTCGCTATTGTCAACCAACAAACTTCGCGTTTCAAAGTCTTTATGATACAATACGTAGGTACGTTCAGTCGAACGATTATGCAGGTCGTGATCCACATGGATAGGCCAACCAGAATCAAAGGTGCTTGTGGGTATCATTGACAGTTTATCATTTGGATACCGTTTTGTCAGCCGTCGTCCTGAGCTACTGCTTTTGCCATTGCTGCTTGATGCACTGTTGTGGGCCATGCCGCGCTGGAGCATCAGGCCATTGTTGCAACGGCTGGCCGATTTCTACACGGAACTGGTAGCGAATACGCCAGGGCTGGATGGCGATTTTCTGACTCTTTCAGAACAGACCAACGCCCTATTGATGGCTGTAGGACAGACGACCAACTTGGCGCAGTTTCTGGTCAGTCGTTCCCTCTATCGTGTACCAAGTTTGCTGGCAGCATTGCCCAGTGTCAAGGGAGAACATCCGAGTATTGAAATCGATTCGCTTGGAACCGCCAGCCTGCTGTCTGTGCTCTTTATCCTTATAGGGCTGTTGATGGGTGTGACGTACATGAATCTGCTGGCTCACAGGCTCCCTTTCGGTGAAGGGGAAAAAGCAGTATCGCTCAACGATTTTGCCGGCCGCATCTTGCTCCATTGGCTGCGAACCATCGGTTTTCTGCTGATCTTCACCCTCATCCTGCTGCTCCTTTACATTCCCGGAATTGTGGTGATCAGTGTGCTGACACTCATCAGCCCGACTTTAGGGTTCGGGGCGATGTTTCTGTTCGGGGGTGTGATTGTGGTGATCTTTTTCTATCTGTATTTTGTGACATCTGCTCTGGTGCTGGACGATCTGGTGATTTCCTCGGCGGTGCGCCGCAGTACCTATATCGTGTGGCATAATTTCTGGAATACAGCGGGATTTGTCCTGTTGACCATGTTGATTTCCACAGGCATGGAACTTTTGTTCCGCCAGATCGTCCAACTCCATACGTTCGGCGTGGCGTTCGCCACCCTAGGGAACACCTTTATCGGCACAGGGTTGGCCATCTCTTTGCTGGTCTTTTATCGAACGCGCATCATGATCATGAGCCCGAAACAGATACGCGATAGTGCTTCAACTGATTGGAGGAATTTGTGGCTGAAAAGATGAATACACAGGATTTCGTCTACGGCGCAGACCAAATTCAGGTCCTTGAAGGCTTGGAGGCGGTGCGTCGACGTCCTGGTATGTACATCGGTGGGACCGATGCAAAGGCTCTTCATCATATGGTGTACGAAGTCGTGGACAATGCGATTGATGAGGCCATGCAGGGTCGGTGCGACAACATTGTTGTGACAATCCACAAAGATAACAGTGTCACCGTCAGCGACAACGGTGCGGGGATCCCCGTGGGCATTCAAAAACAGACCGGCCTCCCTGCAGTAACCGTGGTGATGACAAAGCTGCATGCAGGTGGCAAGTTCGGCGATAGCGGCTACAAAGTCTCCGGCGGTCTACATGGCGTTGGTGTCAGTGCCGTGAACGCGCTGAGTACATGGATAGAGACGACTGTCAAGCGGGATGGCAAAATCTGGCGGCAACGCTTTGAACGGGGCGTACCTGTGACCGATCTAGAAGTTATCGGCCCGTGTGCGCTAGCAGACACGGGAACTAGCCAGCGTTTCCTGCGGGATGATACGGTCTTCCAAGTGCTAGATTACGATTGGCAGACCCTGGTCACCCGCTTCCGAGAGATGGCATTTCTCACCCGTGGCATCGATCTCCACTTCATTGATGAACGTCCTGCACAGGCGCGCGAGATCTGTTTCTATTTTGAAGGTGGTGTACAAACCTTCGTCCGTTATCTCAATAAAAATCGCAAGGTTCTACACCAGCCCATCTATGTGGACGCGGAGATCGAATCAACGCATGTGGAGGCGGCCATCCAGTATACGGATAGCTACAATGAATCGATCTTTGCCTTTGCCAACACCATCAATACACCCGATGGCGGCAACCATCTGACCGGCCTGCGCGCGGCCATTACTCGCCAGATCAACGACTATGCCCGCAAGCAGGGTATATTGAAAGGCAATGACCCGAACTTCAGCGGTGATGATACTCGCCAAGGCATGACGGCAATCGTCAGTGTGAAGGTGTTGGAGCCGCAGTTTGAGGGCCAGAATAAACTAAAACTGCTCAACAACGAAGTGCGCTATCACGTAGAAACCGCTGTCGCCGAGGCGATCAACAGTTGGATGGAGGAGAACCCGCGCGATGCGAAACGGATTATCGACAAATGCCAGACCGCCTATCGCGCCAGAGAGGCCGCCCGCAAAGCACGGGACCTGGTAATCCGCAAGAGCGCGCTGGAAAGCCTGACCCTGCCCGGCAAATTGGCAGACTGCTCCAGCCGGGACCCAAACGAGAGCGAACTGTATATCGTTGAGGGGGATAGTGCGGGGGGCAGCGCGAAGCAAGGCCGCGATCGGCGCTTTCAGGCGATTCTACCTCTACGGGGCAAGATTTTGAATGTAGAGAAGACCAGCCTAGACAAAGTGCTGGGAAACAAAGAGATCCAAGCACTGATTACTGCTCTAGGCACAGGCGTAGGTGACGATTTCAACGTCGATAATTTACGCTATAATCGAATTATCGTGATGACCGATGCAGACGTTGATGGGGCCCATATCCGTACCCTACTGCTGACGCTTTTCTTTCGCTATATGGAGCCACTGGTAGAAAACGGTCATCTGTACATTGCCCAACCGCCTCTGTACAAGGTGCAGATCACCGAACGCCAGAACGGCAAGGCGAAACGCTCGGAGCAGTACGTGTACAACGACAACGTCCTGCTTCAGATTCGCAAAGAACTGGGAAGCGATAACATTAAACTAGAACAGCGCTATAAGGGCCTAGGGGAGATGAACCCGGAGCAACTCTGGGAGACGACCATGAACCCGGAATATCGCACCCTGCTACAGGTGCAAGTGGAAGATGCGGCCGAAGCCGACCGCACTTTTGATATGCTGATGGGCAGCAGTGTACCGCCCCGGCGTCGTTTCATTCAGACGCACGCCCACGAGGTGCGTAACCTAGACGTATAGCCATTGGGATTGCAGGAACAGGGCCCGGCTGAGCGGCCGGGCTTTTTTTGTGTCTTTGGTTACAATTTTATTATCTATTTTTGTTGATCAAATCTCCCTCATCAGTGAAAGGAAGACCCATGGAAACGAAATTGACGGGGCCTGAGAGCTTCAACCTGTACCAGACTGCATCTCGCAAGACCTGGAGAGCGGTCCATACGGACCATGCAATCGTTTATCCAACCCTAGGACTTGTGAATGAAGCTGGCGAAGTGGCTGGTAAGATCAAGAAGATTTTTCGCGACAAGTCCGGTGTGATCTCGGAAACAGACCGACAGGCACTGAAAAGCGAATTGGGCGATGTTCTCTGGTATCTGACTCAAATTTGCACGGAACTGGACCTGTCCTTAGAAGAGGTGGCCCGCGCTAACATCAAGAAACTCTTTGACCGCTTGGAGCGGGGCGTCATCCAGGGCGATGGAGATGTACGTTGAGGAAACAGATTGCGCTGCTTGGGCCAGAATGAAACGTGCCGGCCCACATGGTGGGCCGGCACGCTAGATGGATCATCCGCCATCAAACTACAGATAATCACGCAATTTCCGGCTTCGACTGGGATGTCGTAAGCGGCTCAGGGCCAGGGCCTCGATCTGACGGATACGCTCCCGGGTGACGCCGAACTTCTTGCCAACTTCCTCTAGGGTATATGAATAGCCATCTACCAGCCCGAAGCGTAGTTGCAGGATCCGCACCTCTCGGGGCGTCAGGCTTTGGAAGATCTCCTCGATCACTTCCCGCAGAATCTGGCGGTCGGCAGTATCTTGCGGGCTGTCTGCCTCCTCGTCTTCAAGGAAGTCGCCCAGATAGCTGTCTTCTTCTTCCCCGACCGGCATCTCCAAGCTGAGAGGGCGTTGACTCACCCGCATAATGTGTTCTACTTTGGATGGGGTCACGCCCAGTTCGTCGGCGATCTCTTGGGTTGTGGGGTCCCGGCCCAGTTCTTGGACAAGCTGACGGATAGTACGGGCAAGCCGGTTGATTTGCTCATACATATGCACAGGGACCCGAATCGTGCGCCCTTGGTCAGCGATGGCGCGGGTCACCGCCTGCCGGATCCACCAAGTGGCATAAGTACTAAACTTATACCCCCGGCGATAATCAAATTTTTTCACCGCGCGGATAAGGCCGATATTGCCCTCTTGAATTAAATCTAGAAATGGCACGCCTCGACCTACATACTTTTTGGCAACGCTTACGACCAGACGACTGTTGGCTTTGATCAGGTGCTCTTGCGCGGCCAGGCCGTCCTGTTCCATCCACAGCAGCCGTTCCCGTTTCTCGCAATCGTCCAGCTCTTCGGCCAGGAGATGATGGGAATGTCGCCCGGCTTCCATCCGCTTCGCCAAGTCAACCTCTTCGGCGGCAGTGAGCAGGGAGACACGGCCGATCTCTTTGAGATACAGACTGATGGAGTCGTCGATCTCGATTTGGCTCAAATCGAATTCATCCTCTGCCATATTTTCAGGTATTTCTTTCTTCTCTTCCTGAGAAATATCCTCTTTCGTCGGGCCTACAGAAATGCCTTGGTCGAACAAAGTAACGAAAATGTCTTCAAGTTGGTCGATGTTATTTTCGACTTCAGGCATGACATGCAGCACGTCGTCGTAGCTGACAAAACCTTTTTCGCGGCCAAGTTTCAACAAATAGGCCAGGGTCGTCTCTGGATCATTGTACTTCTGGGTCTGTTCTTGTGTCAGTAATGTGTCTTCCACCATGGGCACTCCTCTCTTCTCTTGAATGAAATTGTTACTCACAAATAACGATACACGTGTGTTATCGCGCTATCATGGACTTGCTCGGATATCTATCTGTAGATACCTTATGTCTGCAACTTAAAATCCCAAATCTGATCTTTTTGCTCGTATTCACGCGCACAGGACGGACATTGTACCCGTTCTGCACTGCGTGTATGTAGGGGATATGCTGTACATGCAGGACAACGGAATAGCCCAATACGCTGTGCTAGGTCGGTCTCAAATTCCGGCTGGCTATGGACGTCCGGTGTGGATGCGCGTATGAAGATGCTCGGTGCAAATGGGAACTTGCCACCCATACGAAATATCTGGCTATCCAGCCGCGCGAGTGTGCCAGCATTCACCCGGCTTTTGATTGCCCTCAGCCGGAAATGGGAGACACCATACTGTTCCTCCACCTGTAGCCCGGCATCCTGCAATTTCTCGGACATCCAGAGGGGATGAAAATTAAAATTCATAGCGACAAACTCCAGTGGAGTTAGGTCAAAAGGTGACCAATTCTGTTGACGCATGGTCCAGCGCAAAATCGCCTTTAGATTCCGCTTGTTGGCATACTCCAGTACGGCAGTGCTCTGCTGATGCAGTAGGCCCTGTAATTGGGCCAGGGCAGCGGGTATGTCGGCCAGATGATGCATCACCCGTACCATCACCACAGTGTCCAACAGCCGATTGGCCAGAGGCATCTGATACAGATTCCCGGCCACAAAAACAAACCGTTCATCATGTCCCCAATTGCGAACCGCATCAGCCAAGAGAGTACGACTGTAATCGAACAAAACGATCTGTTCATAGCCTAGATACAGATCCGCCAAGCGGCCAAACCCCGCCCCGATCTCGGCAATACGTCCGCCTCGTGCGGGCATAAGCTGGCGTAGAGCGATACGTTCGACCTGATCTTCATAGTCTCGCCCTTGACCTTCCCAAAAATCCTGGCGGTAACTGCTACCCTCATAGTCCAGCAGCGGAATCCCTGGATCTATGGAAAACCCTCTCTGGCTTTCCGGCTTTTCAGTGGTTACACTATTTTTGATTATACGATTGTTGGGAGTACTATCTTTCACAGTAGTATCGTTGTCTTTTGCAAGCACGTTGTTGATAAACAGCGGTTGATACTCTTCATAAATGTTTCACATGAAACATTTCATATGAAACCCCTACTTGTACACGGAGACCAAAGCCATGGCATGGGACAGATCAATATTGAACCACTCCTGTTGATTGTATTTATCTATACCACATTCTTACCAGTATAACACGAAAGAAAACCGATTTCAATACCCTTTTGTAATTTTCTATTAGACTGTCCTGTTGGCAAATTTTGAACGAATTCAATGGAATGCCCGGGCATATCGAACCAATCCTGTTGGGCCCAATGACACTGCAGGAAATCATGAAATAGGCTAGGCCAATAGTAAGGCTGTCAGCAGCTAGTCATACAATGGGGTACGCAGTAGTTCGCTGTACTCTAGACACACGCAACCGACACATCTGTTATTGCCACTATTGTAATTTGCCATGCACATCTCTTTCAGATATACTCTACCTTGAGTCAATCTATTCAGAGTATCATTTTAATATAATAATAAAGAGAGAAAACAATGGAAGAAATCGCATATCGCTCAAAAGTCCGCATTGAGCGAGTTAAGGGGCCTCTACGCAGAGCATTTCTACCTGCGGAGGAAGGACATACCAACTTCGGCGTCCACTCAGAGGTAGCAGAACATTACGGCGTGGATACTGCAATCCACGAACCCCACGCCACCACTCTCGATTACATCAGTGCAGCCACAGGTGGCTGACTGACCGGTACATTCGGCGGCGCGCTGGAAGCGCGACAGATACCCGCAGGCGACGGCTTTCTGACAGCCGACGTAGATGCTGAAATCGAAAAAGAAGGCAATGTGCTGGTCATCAAACGGATTCACGTCATCTATACCCTGAAGATTGCCGCAGAACAGCGAGCCACTGCAGAACGAGTCCACGGATTCCACGCAGACTTTTGCCCAGTGGCGCGAAGCATCGGCAGCAGCATCGATATCTCCACCGAACTGCAGATGACCAACCTAGAATAGTGCTTCGACCATCTCTGCTTGTCTGTATCAGGATTCAATATCCTTGACTTGATTCCTGTACTTGACAATTCCTGTACCCTGTGCTAAACTTGTAGACGAGTCCATTTTCCTACAGGAACTTACTCTTATGAATGTATCTATACTGCATACACTTACACACGCAAACATGTTGAGGAGGACTTCCGAGCAATAGCCAGACGACCGTCTGGGCATGTGCGCGTGGGCCGGATTTCCTGGTGGAAAATCAGCCGATTGCAAAGCTCCCCGGACGGGGGGCTTTTCTTTTTTTGCACATCTATTGTAGATTCTAGATGTGTTACGTCTGCATTCAAGACTCTACAAGCGTAACAAGTCGTTTCTATACAGTAGATTTTGCCCTGCAGTCAGATCAGAAATCACAGCAGAGAGAAGAGGAGGAAGGACATGTACAACGCTGGCATCGCTGGTGCCACAGGCTATACCGGCTACGAACTCATCAAGCTCATTCACCGACACCCACAACTCAAGATCAGCTGGCTGACGAGTGAAAGCAATGCAGGCAAGACCTTCAATCAAATATTCAGCACGCCCTGGCATTACCCGCTTATTCCATTGGCCGATGCCTACCTACGCACAGATGAAGTGGATGTTGTCTTTCTCTGCCTACCCCATGCAGCCTCCATGGAAGCAGTCAGCCGCTTTTACGCAGCGGGTGTCCGGGTCATCGATCTGAGTGCCGACTTCCGCCTGCAGGATGTGTACGCCTATCAACGCTGGTACGGCACTGAACATCTAGCACCGGAACTATGCGCCAAGGCCCGCTACGGCCTGTGTGAACTATACCGCAGCGAACTATGCGGCGCACAACTGATCGCCAACCCCGGCTGCTACCCCACAAGCGTGAATTTAGGATTGTATCCCTTAGCAAAGGCCGGCTGGCTAGGCGAACGGGTGATCGTTGACAGCAAAAGCGGCATCACCGGAGCAGGCCGCAAAACAAAGCTTATGTACCAGTTTGCTGAAGCCAATGAAAACATCACCCCCTATAGCGTCGGCCATCGACATCGACATATCGCGGAAATGGAGCAGGTGCTCAATGCCGCAAATGGGAATAAACGCAGTCATCGTTTTCTCTTCACACCCCATCTGCTGCCGGTCAACCGAGGCATTCTCAGCACACTGTACGTGGATGTCCCCGCAGGCGTGACGGAAATACAGATCCGGGAACTCTACACAGAGAGCTACGAGGACGAGCCGTTTATTCATCTGCTGCCGTCTAGCGAACAGGCTAGCCTAGCACATACAGTCAATACAAATCGCTGCGCCCTCAGTATCACAGCGGCAGACCCGGCCCGGCCGGACGGCACAGAGTATGTGGTCACTGCCTCAATTGACAACCTGATCAAAGGCGGTAGCGGCCAGGCAATCCAGAACTTCAACATCGCTGTAGGGCTTGAAGAGACCTGGGGATTAGAGTAAATACCGAAGATGACATCTTGGAAGGCCCAGAAGAAAATGATCTCTCTTTTGGAAGGTAGTCTCTCCGTGGCTGCGGCCCTACGTTCTCCGTATCGTACTGTCCACAGAGTGTTGATACGGGAAGATAGACGGGGTCGGGCTGTGCGCTTGCTGGAACAACGGGCACGGGAAGCAAATGTACCGGTGGTGCAGGCCTCCCAGACAGAGATCGATGGAATCGTGCAGGGGACGTCCCACGGTGGCATAATCGCCGAGGTAGGAACGCGACGTTATGTCAGCCTAAACGATCTACTCCCAGCACAGAATTCGCCGGCTTTTGTGGTGATGATAGATGGCATTGAAGACCCGTTTAACTTCGGCCACACCCTACGAGCATTATATGCGGTCGGGATCCAAGGACTGGTCCTACGGCCGCGCAATTGGATGAGCGCGGCCGGCACAGTGGCCCGCTCATCCGCAGGGGCATCGGAACTGATGCCCATAGCCATTGCCGAAACAGTTGAAGAGGCCGCTATGTTCTACCGCAGAGAAGGACTAGCAATTGCCTGTGCCCAGAAAGAGAACGCCGTTCCGATAGATAAGGTAGATCTGAGCGGACCGCTCTTCCTGCTGGTCGGCGGAGAAAAGCGAGGGATCACCAGATCATTTGTGAAGCAAGCGACCTTGCAATTGCAGATTCCCTACGGCAGAGAGTTTGCGCCATCCCTAGGAACCACAGCGGCAGCGGCGGTGCTGGCTTATGAAGTGATGCGCCAGAGGAAAAAAGCACTGAGTACGCACACCAGTGGCGAGTAACCATACGAGGAAGTCCATGAAATCAAGTGCATCAAACACTCTGACAATTGACCCCACACCGGACACGCTGCCCTATGTGGTTGTGCTCAAAATAGGTGGCAATGAGCTAGATGACGAGGCATTTCTGTTCGGGCTGGTCCAGGCGGTCAAGACCTTGCAACAGGATGGCAAGAATCCGGTTATCGTTCACGGCGGCGGCAAAACCATCGCCAACTACCAGAAACGCCTAGGGTTGGAGCCCCATTTCATTGAAGGCTTGCGGGTGACCAATACGGAAAGCCTAGATGTGGTAGAAATGGTCCTGAGCGGCCTGATCAACAAACGAATTGTGCGGGCATGTGTCCATGAGGACGTGCGGGCCATCGGCATCAGCGGCGTAGATGATGGCACAGTCTATGTGGAAAAGATGTGGCATCCATTGGGCGACCTGGGACGAGTCGGAGAGATTCAGGACGTGGATACCGGGCTGCTCACTGTCCTGTTGGAGGCGGGGATCGTGCCCATCATCAGCCCCATCAGCTTCGGCATGTTTGACGGTCTTAGCTATAATGTCAACGCGGATCACGTGGCCGCGGCCATTGCAGCAGCCCTTGGCGCGATCAAGCTGATCTTTATCAGCAATGTGCCCGGTGTTTTCATTGCCGGACGGGTGGTGCGCGGCATCACTGCTGACCAGTGCGAGGAGTGGATTGCTGAGGGCAGCATCAGTGGCGGGATGGTCCCGAAAGTTCGGAGTGCTGTTGATGCAGTCAGGCGTGGCGTATCCCAGGCGGTAATTACGAACCTAGCCGGTGTACAGGAAGACGGCGGCACCGGAATTATTGGAGCAATGTAAGAGAAGTACCATCAGGGTTATGGAAATTAAAGGATACTATGAGTGCCTGCTTCTTCCTGTAAACCCTGCATCCCCAATCTAACTCTTTAGGAGGAGAAAGTGAACGCACAGGAAGTCATTCAAAACGAGCAGAACTATGTACTCGGCGTCTATGGCCGGCCCCCATTCGTGCTGACCGAAGGTAAAGGCTGTACGGTCTATGACAGCACAGGCAAAGCCTATCTGGATTTGGTGGCCGGTATCGCCGTGAACGTTCTCGGCTACAATGACCCAGATGTGAACCGGGCCATCAAAGAAGGGACGGCTACAGGTGTGCTTCACGTGAGCAATCTGTACCACACTACGCCCCACACAGAATTGGCAAAGAGACTCTGCGAGACCAGCTTTGCCGACAAAGTGCATTTCAGCCTGTGCGGCGCAAGTGCCAACGAAGGCGCGTTCAAATTCGCTCGCCGCTACGCCCGAGAGCACGGCTACAACGACAAATACGAAATTTTGGCCTTTACGAACGCCTTCCATGGCCGCCTCTTCGGCTCTCTGGCCGCTACGCCCCGGGAGAAATACCAGCAGCCCTTTGAGCCGCTGATGCCAGGGGTTCGCTTCGCTGAGTTCAACGATCTCGCGAGCGCGCAGGAAGCGATGACCGACAACGTATGTGCGATTCTCGTGGAACCCGTTCAAGGCGAAGGCGGCATCAATCCCTCTACATCCCAATTTTTGCAGGGATTGCGAGCACTGGCAGACGAATATGGCGCGCTCCTGATCTTCGACGAAGTCCAGTGTGGGCTAGGACGTACCGGCGACCTGTGGGCCTATCAGGGCTATGGTGTTGAACCGGATCTGCTGACCGTGGCCAAGCCTCTGGCCGGCGGGTTGCCCATCGGTGCAATCCTCATGAAGCAAAAGGTCGCGGATACGATCCACCCAGGGGATCACGCCAGCACATTTGCTGGCAATCCTTTTACGACCCGGATCGGTTGCGCGGTGGTGGACCGGGTCTCGCAGCCTGAATTTCTGGCGAATGTGAAGGAAAAAGGCCAGTATCTGATAGAACTGTTAGAGGAGTTGAATAGCCCGCATATCACCGAAGTGCGGGGCAAAGGCCTGATCGTCGGCGTAGAAATGGACATTGAGGCCGGCCAAGTGGTAGAAAAGGGCTACGATGAGGGGCTGCTGCTGGTGAGCGCAGGGGAAAAAATCGTGCGGTTCGTGCCGCCGTTGACCATTACCAAAGAAGAACTGGCCCGGGCTGTATCAAAACTAGGCACGATCCTACAGGAACTGTAACTCCCATAGAGGCCTCCTATCAAAGAGGATAACTGCAGCAGTGCGAAAATGACATACATTCTAGCAAGAATGTATACTATGCACAGGCACATTTAAGAAGTTGGTATAGGTGGTTGACTGAAAAGACGGTGGCGATAACCAAGCACTTCGTCCGATTGCATGGGTAATTTTGGCACGAGAAATTTTGACAGAAGAAATAGGGAGAAACAACGACAAAATTTTCTGTGCCAAAACGGGTAGCGAGAAGCCGGGCCGAGTAAGCCTATACCATACGTAAGCGAATATGCTACGCACCGGGACCGCCAGCAGTAACGCTGAGCCGATTGAGTTCGGATGCCGAGACGATGACCCGTATGGAGACCTACGTAACTAGCTTGCGAGTAGAGAAAACCAACCAGTGTGAAGCACAAAAGCGCACGTGGGCAACCGCGTGCTTTGGGAGATACCCCCGCGCTACAAGCGTGCGTTGTTGAATGAATTCTGCAAACTTACGTAGATTCGCTCAACAAAAATGTATCGGATAACGCATCTATGAACATCTATATTCGGTCCGCCAATCAACAGGACGTTCCCATTATCGCAACCCTCGTCAATGGCTTCGCGGCCAAAGACCTGATGCTCCCCCGAAGCGAGGAGAGTATTTTCCAGTCACTCCCCAACTGGACCGTCGCAGTTGAGGAGGGTCATCCCCAGCGAGAACTGATCCCTGCTTCCTCACAGCTGCTGGGGTGTGGCTCCCTCGTAGGGCTGACAGAACAATTGGCGGAAATACGTTCCTTGGCCGTGGCGACCAAGGGACAGGGCAAAGGGATAGGCAGGCGGATCGTGCAGGAATTGGTGCGCTTAGCAAAAGAACGAGGCTTTGCCCAGATATGCGCGCTTACCTTGCAGGAAGCGTTCTTTGAAAAGCTCGGTTTTCAGATCATCGACCGTTGGAGTATCAGCCCCAAGCTGTGGCAGGAGTGTATCTATTGTCCCAAATTCCACCGCTGTGATGAAGTGGCGGTGGCCCGCAATCTGCGCGACGACATACCAATAGATGAAGCGAACACCGCCCAGACATCTGCTTGGTCGCCTTTGCTCAAATGGCAGGCATGGCAACCGTTGAAACTGGCGTACAACAAAAAGCCGATTCAGTTGGATGAAGAATAGTCTCACAAGGAGTATGTACATTGAATGCCATCCTTGCCCTGGCCAATGGGCGCATCTTTCGCGGCGAAGGGTTCGGGGCAGAGACGACCGTCGTCGGAGAAGTCGTTTTTAATACCAGCCTGACCGGCTATCAGGAGGTGCTTACGGATCCATCCTATCGGGGGCAAATGGTCTGCATGACCGTCCCTCATGTGGGCAACACCGGCGTAAACCGTGAAGATGTAGAAAGTGACCGGCCACAAGTGACCGCATTCATTGTGCGCGAGATCAGCCCGGTCGTGTCCAACTGGCGCGCCAATGAAACCCTGCATCGTTATCTCAGCCGTCACCACATCCCCGCTATCAGCCAAGTAGATACCCGCGCCCTGACCCGGTTGCTACGGGAGGAGGGGGTGCTGCATGGCGCGTTGTCTACGGATAACAGTCATACTGACGCCGATCTTGTTCAGATTGCACGGGATTGGGAGGGGCTGGACGGTCAAGATCTGGTGCAGGAAGTCACCTGCCAAGAATCGTACCACTGGACCGACGAAACCAGAAGCGAATGGAGGCCGGTCACCTCCGGCCGAAGTGAAAACAGTCTGCCTCTTGCGGGGCCAGAACAGCGCAAGAGCACGTCTCCTCTAGTCGTTGCTTACGATTTTGGTATGAAACACAATATTTTGCGTCGCCTGACTAGCCACAATCTACAGGTAGTGGTTGTGCCGGCAGATACGCCGGCCCAAGAGATCATAGCCCTGGATCCTGACGGGATCTTTCTCAGCAATGGCCCGGGCGACCCGGCCGGTATTCCCTATATAGTCAAGACGGTTGCTTCACTGCTAGAAAGCAACCGTCCTATGTTCGGCATCTGTTTGGGACATCAGATCATTGGGCGAGCTCTCGGGGCAGAAACCTTCAAATTGAAGTTCGGCCATCACGGGGGCAACCAGCCGGTCAGCGATGTGGACAGCTCAAATATTCAAATTACGGCACAAAACCACAATTACGCGGTTGATCACACAACTCTTCCACAAAATGTGGAAATTACGCACCTCAACTTAAATGATGGCACTCTCGAAGGAATGAGACTGACCGACCGACCGGTCTTCTGTGTGCAATATCACCCAGAAGCCAGCCCTGGTCCCCATGATGCAGACATCCTCTTCGCAAAATTTGCCCACTTAGTCCACCAGTTCCACACAGCCAGACAAGAAGCGGGCAGTTGATACACAGCTCGACTTACGTGGCCGCGCCGAACACGTAGGTCAGCAACTCCTCACGGGCCTCCTGCTGGCGTTCCTGTGATGATTTTCCTTGCGCTTCCTTTTCCCGCTGCGGTCCATCCTGCTTCAGGACTTCACTGAGTCCCTTTCCCTGTGTCACCATCTCTACAGCGGCCGGGATGGCCGCCCCGGCTGCTTCCATCACCTCCTCGGCGACGAAGATCGGGATCCTAGTACACAAGGCCAAGGCAATGGCATCACTCGGGCGGGCATCTACTTCAAAGGTATCCTCATGGACATGGCCACGTACAGTGGCGTAAAATGTGTCATTGATCAGCGCGGACACTGAGACAGATGCGACCTGTACGCCGGCCTTAGCCAACAGACCGGCCATAAAACTGTAGGTCATCGGGCGGGACACTTCCGTTCCTTGCAGATGCAAGGCAATAGCGGTCGCTTCATACGCTCCGATCCAAATCGGCAGAATGCGCCGCCCGTCTTCGTCCAAGAGAACCACGACCCGGTGTTGGTTTTCGGGATTTGGTATGACGATATCGATTACTGCTACTGGAATCATCTGTCTTCTCCTCGTTTCATCTGCAAGAGATTGTTGCTTTGGTTCAGCTAACGTTGACCGCAACTGCCGGCGGGATTTATGCAGGCGTCCCTTCACCGCGGACACACTGATGTGCAGGAGCGACGCGATCTCGCGCACACTCAATTCCTCGAAATAGTAAAGCAGAACTGCCTTCTGATTGGCTGCCGATAGTTCCGAGATTGCGTCAAGGACCAAGCGATGAGCCTCTCTGGCCTCCACTACTTCAGCCGGACCTGGCTCGACCGCGGCAAAGGGAAGTGAGTCAAAACTATGCCCGCCGCTGATCGATTCTACCGATAACTGTTCAATCCCTGGTCTACGCAAGTCGTTCTTGCACAAGTTGACGACGATCCCACATAGCCAAGATCGAAAGCTGGCCGGATTCCGCAATTGGTCCAAGGAGAGATAGGCTTGCAGGAAGGCCTCCTGGTTCAGCTCTAGGCCCCTCTCCCGGTCACCCACGATCCGGGTCGCCAACGATTGAGAGAGCGACTGATGCCGCAGGATCAGTTCATCAAATGCACGCCGGTCACCCTGTCGTGCCCGACGGACAAGTTCACTGTCTGTCATCGGTCAATCCGGCTACAATTGCAAGTGCCTTATTCGTTAAGTGGCTCAAATCCGCCAATTGGTTACTTTTTTATGCAATGATCCTATGGGGTCATCAGCAGCCAAGGGGAATAGAACACAGTGGCCGGCGGATGGAGGTACGAACAGAAGGGCACGCCGGAGCGAATCGACTTCAATATCAAGGTATGGGCGTAATGGATGGGGTTCCTGCTAGGTTATTCGCGTCTGAATATAACCAGCCGCTGTCCAGCATACATCGTATCCCTGGTGATGCCATTCCAGCGTTTGATTTCTGCTACCGAAATATCATATAAAGGGGCTATCATAGACAGCGTTTCGGTGTGTCGAACAATGTGGACGATTATGCGGGGCGTTGGTTTCGGTTGCGGCACAACGGGTGTCGAAGTGGGCCATATTGACGGTTGCATTGACCTAGCAGATGGCGTCATCAATGCCGGAATCCGCAGCCGCTGCCCGACTCGTAGATGATTGGGGTTTCGGATCCCGTTATAACGAGCCAAAACTTGATAGTTCATGCCGTAGCGTTCGGCAATCCTGAAAAGATCTTCTTCCGATTGTACCACATGGACTATGGGTATCTGCGCGTGGGCTGCTTCTGTCAAACAAGAAATACCCCACAGGATTCCCATGACAAACGCTGCCAATCCAAGCCAAATCCTCCATTTCTCACATTTTCCAGCAATCTGAAACATCATACATACGACTCCTTCTAGGGAAATAAGGATTACGGTTTCTTATGAAAGGGATTGAACAATTGTGCCGTGGGCAGCCCAGCTGACTGGCTCGGTAGATCAATGCCAACCTACAAGAGGAACTGTGTGGCAGGTTTCGGTAAGGCGCATCCTTCTCGTAAAGGATGTGCGATATACAAAACAAGGGAATTATATACAAATCTATCCTAGATGCCAAATTCAAAAAATCTCCCAAACGGAAACAGCGTTCCCTAGTCACAAAACGGCAGGTCGTTCACAGAAACGCTGCCCAAAGCATTTGGGATACATCCACTTAGTGGGTTGTTGTTGAGCCGCACATACATCAGCTTGGGAAGACTACCCAATGCAGCAGGGATGCTACCCGTCAGTTGGTTGTTGTTGAGATTCAACGTCCGCAGATGGAAGAGGCTGCCCAGTGCAGAAGGGATGCTACCTGTCAGTTGGTTGTGGTTGAGGATCAACGTCCGCAGATGGAAGAGGCTGCCCAGTGCAGAAGGGATACTGCCCGTCAATTGGTTGTGATTTAGGGTCAAGGTCTGCAGATGGGAGAGACTGCCCAGTGCAGAAGGGATACTGCCCGTCAACTGGTTGTGGTCGAGGATCAAGGTCTGCAGGTAGGCGAGACTGCCCAATTCAGAAGGGATACTGCCCGTCAATTGATTATAGTGGAGGGTCAAGGTCTGCAGGTGGGAGAGACTGCCCAGTGCAGAAGGGATACTGCCCGTCAATTGGTTGTGGTTTAGGGTCAAGGTCTGCAGGTTGGTGAGATCGCCCAGTGCAGAAGGAATACTGCCCGTCAGTAGATTGTCAAGGAGGTACAAATACTGCAAGTTGGAGAGATTTCCTAACGAAGCAGGGATGATGCCCGTCAGGCTGTTGCCGGCCAAATGTAAATATTGCAGATTAGAAAGATTTCCTAACGAAGCAGGGATGGTGCCCGTCAGGCCGTTGCTGGCGAAATGTAAATATTGCAGATTAGAAAGATTTCCTAACGAAGTAGGGATGGTGCCCGTCAATAGATTATCCCCGAGATTCAATGTCTGCAGGTTGGTGAGATCGCCCAGTGCAGAAGGAATACTACCCGTCAGTAGATTGTAGTTAAGTGTCAACGTCTGCAGGTTGGTGAGATCGCGCAGTGCAGAAGGAATACTACCCGTCAGTTGGTTGTGGTTGAGATTCAACGTCTGCAGGTTGGTGAGATCGCCCAGTGCAGAAGGAATATTGCCCGTCAGTTGGTTGTGGTTGAGGATCAACGTCTGCAGGTTGGTGAGCCCGCCCAGTGCAGAAGGAATGCTGCCTGCCAGTTGGTTGTATCTGAGGTTCAACATCTGCAGATTGCTGAGATCGCCCAGTGTAGAAGGGATACTGCCCGTCAGTTGGTTGTATCTGAGGTTCAACGTCTGCAGATGGAAGAGGTTGCCTAACGAAGCAGGGATACTGCCCGTCAGATAGTTGTTATTGAGCCACAGCGTCTGCAGATTGGAAAGGTTGCCCAAGGCAGCAGGGATACTGCCCGTCAGATTGCGCTCACTGAGGTTCAATCCTGTCACACGTGCTCTGGAGACAGTGACGCCCTCCCATTGATCCATAGGAGTTGTTACACTCCAGTTCAGTGGGACAGGGCCGGAGAAGGTGTCCTTCGCATCCAAGAGCGTTTCACAATCCGCGACTAGGCCGGGGTTGGCTTGCGGGTCCGCAACAGCAATGCCATTGGAACACTCTACCTCGTTCGCTACGGGGGTAGACGACCTGACGACCAGCCAAATGATTATGGTAATCGCAGCTCCAAGGAAGATGAGGACTGCCAGGACGACCCGGGCCGAGATTCGTCGCCTATCTCCGTCTGCAATGCGCTGATTTTGACTCAAATTTGACACGACCCCTTCATGAAATTCTGGACATAATGACTGCAATCTCTCTATAACCAGCTAGCAGGCTTCTCAAGAATTGTCTGGCCAGGTGGGTTGACAGATGTGGGCAATTTATTATCGTTCGTGAATAGCATTTACCAACCCGCAGCGGGTCCTCTTCGCATCTCTGTCTCATTATTAGAGATTACAAATCACTGTTGCCAATCATGTTGCGAGCAACCGGGGATATCTAAAGAGTAGCAAGCCGATTTCCAGTGGTTCAATACAGGCTATGCACCATTGAAATTAGCTGTCTGTCGGAGGCCACATCGTTTTACAGTTCGTTCTCCTCTGCACTAGAAAGATGATCAGACTCGCATCCGCAAGATCGGGCGAGCAAACGATGCCTCTAAATATTCAAAAGTACGTAGTGATTTGGTTCCGGGCGTCATGAAATGAATGGCAAATGCGCGGCGTTGGCGTCCGGTCGTATTGGGTGCAGTGTAGTGCAGGGTCTGGCAATGATGCAACGTCACACCACCGGCCGGGAGTTCAACCACCGCGGCCTTGGATGCGTCAATCTTATCACCCATGTCAAGCAGGGCGTTGGTCTCAGCAGAGGGGGCATGATCTTCCGCTCGGAAATGGGTGCCGGGGAGAAATTGCATGGCACCATTGTGAATGTCCACCTCATCAAGTGTGAGCCAGCAACTCACCAAATTGGCTGGGGAGCAACGCCAGTAGGCGTTGTCCTGATGCCAGTGGACGGGGCCGCCATGGTGCGCGGGCTTGAAGAGTGCTTGGTCGTGGAAAAGTTGGATGTTGGGTCCGATCAGATCCTCAATCAGATCCAAAATGCGGTCATCATAGAGCAAGCGACGAAAATGGATGTTGCGTTCGCACATCTGCATGATCTGCAGCATCTGCGTCTCGGCCTGCTTTTTCGCCTTAAGATTGTCGGTGTCGTCAATAGAGAGATTGCGAAAATGGCCTTGCCCACGGCGCGCCTGTTCAAATTCATGATCATACGCCTGGCGCAGCAACTCGATCTCGTCATCCTCCAAGAGTTTGCCAACAGTCAGATAGCCATTGGTCCAGAAATGGTTGATCTGCTCTTCACGCAGGGCTCGTAGTTGAATTTGTGGATTGTTTTCGTTTGCAGTTTGCATGGGGTTTTCTCCTTTAACGTCCGGCTAGACCGGTCAATGCAACGCCAGACACTGGGATTTCGGGCATACGTACTTCATAGCCTTGCCGGTTGTTGGCCGATTCCCGGGCCCACAGGCAGGTCAGCGCGCTGAGAATGCCAGCAGCAATGGGGCTACGGGACGGGCACTGGTCTTGCATAGCCATCAAAAAATCATAGCAGAGCTCCCGGTCTCCGCCGAAGTGGGGCATATCGCCGCTGAAATCAATGGTTTCTACCAGCGGCGATGTGTGGCTGAACACCTTGATCTGATTCTGATACCAGTCGAATTCAATCGTTCCTCGATATCCATAGAGACGGGCACCGCGCTGGGCCGCGCGGTAGCGGGCAAAGAAGTTCTGAGTGTAGCTGGTCTGGACACCGTTCTCATATTCCAGCAGACAACTGCCCATGTCCTGAATCTCAATTCCCTGGGAGAAGACACAATAGCCGCGCTCATCAGGATACTGGACGTAGGCCTCTTCATAGCCGCTGCGGAAACGCACGAAGGGACTTTCCGGGCATGTCTTCTGCTCGGGGCAATCTTTACACTGGAGATCGAAAGGCTTATCCCCGCCAAATACCCGTTGGGCCTTCATAGCAATGACCCAGTGGGGCCGCGCGTCCAGCAGGTAGTTGATATAGTCTACGTCGTGGGTGAACTTTTGCAGAAAGAGGCCGCCGTTTAACTCATACTCGCGATGCCAACTCCGAAAATAGCCGCTACCGTAGCCCACATCGTTGAAAGCGACCACCTGTTCAATGGCTCCCACCTGTCCCGATTCTATGATTTCTTTCACCTTCTGAGCAATCGGGGTCACCCGCAAGGGAAAAGAGACGACAGTAGGGGCTGGATAGTCCTGAAATACCTCTGCCAATTGTTGCAGCTCAGCGAAGGTGATGGAGACAGGTTTCTCCAAGAAGAGCGGGAGTTGGGTTGGGGCTACTTTGAGGGCCAATTCTGTATGCAGATTACAGCGGGTACCGATCATGATCCCATCTAATTCATCAGCAAAGGTCAACATCTCGTCGGCAGAGGTGTAGAAACGGGTATGGGCCAGAAAGGGATCATTGCCGGCCTGAATGGCCGCGGACCTCGGGTCCGCGATGGCTGTCACCCGGTACGGGATTCCAAACACATCCAGCCCTTTGGCTACGTGGGCGATACGACTACCATATCCAATAATACCTACACGTAACATTCTCTTACTCCTTGCATCCTGCGCGACAATAGCAAACGATAACACGAAGTTTCCGTACTATATCAGTCTTTTTTTCCATTGTCAAAGACCTGAAAATTTATGTATGTTTTTCTGGATTCAAGAATGAAGAGGAGTAAACCCCTATATCCTGCTGCATTCCTGTATTCTGTACATCTTATTCTGTCCTCGGTAAGAGATATCGTTCCACGAACATACGGATGGGACTACGGCAACCCCAGCACCATTGACACCTCTCCTGTCTCATGTTACAGTTAAGCTGCTGTTGTTTGTGTCTGTCTATTGTCCACGAATTACTGGTGTTATGTCTACAAACCAGAGCAAGGCTATGACTGTCGAACGGGTCTCGCTGCCAGAGCAGGTAGGCAGCGAGGAAGAACTGGACTTGCTGCTTTCAGAACCTTCCCCTGTGGCTTTGGCTACCCTGGAGAATCTAGATTCGGATCTCGTGATCCTCGGCGTTAGCGGCAAGATGGGCCCTAGCTTGGCTCGCATGGCAGTGCGCGCCCTAGATGAACTGCACTTGGCACGCCGGGTCTACGGTGTAGCTCGCTTCAGCCAACCTAGCACTCGAGACCAACTGGAAGAGTGGGGCGTGCGGACAATCGTCTGCGATCTGCTGGACAAGACAGAGCTGTCCTCTTTGCCCGACAGCAGAAATGTGATCTTCATGGCCGGGCAGAAGTTCGGCACCACGGGCAACCAGCATATGACCTGGGCGATCAACACCTACCTACCGGCCCTGGTGTGCGAACGCTATCGCAATGCGCGCATAGTCACCTTCTCCACAGGAAATGTCTACCCTCTCTCGCCTGTGGTTGAGGGCGGTTCCCAGGAGAACGACCCATTGGCACCGGTAGGCGAATATGCCATGTCCTGCTTAGGTCGCGAGCGTATTTTTGAGTATTTTTCTCGCCAGCATGGGCTGCGCTGTGCCATCATGCGCCTTAATTATGCCATTGAACTGCGCTACGGCGTCCTAGTTGACATTGCCCGTAAGATTAAGGCGGGGCAAGCGGTCGATCTACGTATGGGCGCGGCCAATGTGATCTGGCAAGGAGACGCCAACGCCCAGGCCCTTGCCCTCCTCGATCATTGCGCGTCGCCGCCGCCCGTGCTCAACGTTACGGGGCCGGAAACGGTCTCAGTGCGTCGGGTAGCCGAACGCCTGGGCGAACTGCTGGACCGGGACCCCCTTTTCAGTGGCGAGGAAGTATCCACAGCTCTGCTCAATAATGCTGCCAAAGCAAGCCAGCTCTTTGGCTATCCTCGGGTCTCTCTGAACCAGATGCTCGACTGGATCGCGGCTTGGGTGCAGAATGACGGCATCTCCCTCAACAAACCTACCCACTTTGAAACCCGTGATGGTACGTTTTGATGTATGCCCCGCAACGCCCTATCATTGCGTCTGTTCTATTAAGCCAACAGCGCACCCTCATGTTTGAGTAGCCACTCCTTGCGCCATAGGCCACCACCATAGCCAATCAGATGACCATTGCTGCCGATGATGCGGTGGCAGGGCACGACTATGGACAGCGGATTACAACCGTTGGCCATGCCTACCGCGCGCACGGCTTTCGGCTTGCCGATAGTGTCGGCGACCGCTTGATAACTGGTCGTCTCGCCGTATCCAACGCAGAGAAGTTGTTGCCAGACTCGACGCTGAAAATCGGTACCATCCAAAGCTAGGGGCAAATCGAAGCGAAACAGTTCCCCAGCGAAATACGCGGCCAGCTGCTGCTGTGTCTCCATTAGCTGGCTGGAGGCGGCAGAATCCAGTGGAGAGTGACCCGTTTGAGGCTCCTCAACAAACTTGAGGCTATGTACGCCTTCTTCAGCGGCACCGATTTCAATCAGGCCAATGGGAGAATCGTAGTAGAGGAAAGAAAAAAGCATTTTGACTCCCTTATCTATCATGACTACTACTTGTCAGCGCCGCACCTGTTTGCTGCGTAGTTTGCGAGTGACCGTCAATGTCAGGCCCTGTTCTTGCAGAAACTCCTGAAAAAGTCGGTAGAACTTCTGGCGGTCCTTTTGTTGGATGACTGCAGTGACGTCTGCTGTTTCCAGGGCGTAGGGATAGCCGCCGCCGACAACCGCCTCAGCCATGACCAGTTCAACTACATCTTGCGCCCGGTCAGATTCCAGCAACCAACTGGGCATCTCCAGCCGGGCCGGCATACGTCCCATACTGAGCCGCACAAGACAGAAACAGATCTGCTTGTAGAACCCTGCCCGTCCCTGATTGCTGAGGCGGTCTGGGCGCGCACATACCCAGAACGGGCTACGGTCCCCCCAATGCGGTAGAACAGTTCCCAGCAGGGCCGCGTCATTGACCTGTGTCGGGGCCGGCAGGCCATGCAGAACCGTTAGGAGTGTCACAAAGTCCCGGCTGTAGGCATTATCCACAAAGCCGACCAGAGGCGTCTGCGTGCGCTCAGAACAGGCGACCAACTCCTGCACCGCTTTGATGTAGCCGCTTTCACGGCCAGTGCGAAGCTGCCCGGCAAAGGAGATAATCAACGAACCATCAAGAAAACAGACCGGCCTCTGGGCGAATGGTCGCTCCGCATAGGCATGCATAAAATCACAGAGTTTAGCACATTCCAACTTGAAGCGTTCCTGATTTACCCGCCAATCGGGGAAGACCCCGCCGCCATCCCCACCATCAACGTCCATAAGGTCATCGGGGGCCAGCACTTCAAAGGCGATGTCCTTTTCATATGTACGCGCCTCGAGTGCGGTGGCCTCCCTGTGCTCATTCAGGAACCAACCGACCTGCACCGCGCCGACCGGATAGGAGTACTCTGTGGTGGGGGTAATCTGGCTGCCGTCCACCGCCACCACAGGCCGCCTATGGAGGGTCTCCAACGCCCACTGCTGGGCCTGTTCGCTGTTTTGCCATTGCTGCCCAAACGCCAAGCGTAGATCATCTGCCTGGTCAAACTCCGTTGTAGGCAATGCACCGGGCCAGGGATTGTCAATGTCGTTGAGCTTATCGTTTAGGGAAGCAAACGATTCAGCCATCAATTCATCCCGCAGCCGGCCGAAAAGCGTCTGCTCTTGCCGGCGGATGTTGTCGTACTGGGCGAACATATCCCGTTTCCGTTCCAGTGCCTCTATGACACGACTTCGCACAAACATGTATTCTCTCCTTGAACGGCAGTAGATCCTAGTGTCGGGTTTTTACAGTCACAGGTGCGAGTATAGCACATCCGTGCATACAAGAACGATATTCCCGTATCTATTCGGATCATGCTATACTATAACATGCAACGCATAGATAGGATTGTATCTTACTTTTTCTTATAGCTACCTGATTCATCTTGATTTTATTGCTACACTGTTTCCATGTTTTCTCATGTGGTTATCCATGGATAGATACATCCATACAGTAGCACTCGCCCTGTGCTGGATCCTCCTGCTATTGGGGATCCTCTTGGCTGCTTGTAATAGACAGGTCGAAAGCAATCCACAGCAGCCTGCTGCAGATCATCCGTTATCGGCCATGAAACAGGATGTGGTGGCTGCATCTTTGCCGGATTTCGAGGCAATGCCCCAATATGACATTGCGTTTACCCTCAACGACGATTTGGCTGTTCTCCAAGGGGCCGCGACAATCCGTGTTCCCAACAGCAGCCCAGATCCCTGGACATTCATAATCTTCCGGCTCTATCCGACCTTGCACCATTACGGAGGCCAGTTGAGCCAGCTCAGTATTCAGAGCGCGACGGCCGACGGCAAGGCTGTGCCTTTTTCCTATCTCGAACAGAACACAGCCGTGCGGGTAGAATTACCTCGGGCCCTCCTGAGCGGGCAGACAATGCCCATCTACCTGAGCTGGCGGCTTAACATCCCCCAATGGAGAGATGATACGCCGGCGTCCTATCGTCTGTTTGGCCACAGCCAAGGAATTGTGAGCCTGCCGCTCTTTTATCCCTCCCTCGGCGTCTATCAGCCGGGGCCGACGCCGTCCAGTGGCCGCTGGTGGCTGGAGCGGGGCACAAGTCGCGGGGATTCCGCCTTTAACTATGCTTCCCTCTTTGTGGTCTCGGCAACCATTCCCAGCGATCAAGTGCCGGTGACCAGCGGCCAGCAAATCTCGTCCACGCTTGTCAATGACCAGCAATCCCATTATCGTTGGGTGACCGGCCCGTCACGAGAGTTTCTCTTCCACAGCAGCAACCGCTTCCAATTCGATAGCCTAGACGCCTACGGCACCCGGGTCACCAGCTATTGGTTGCCGGAACATGAAGAGGCTGGCCGGGCCGCGCTACAACACACAGCCGCGGCCTTGCGGGTGTACAGCGACTGGTTTGGTCCCTATCCGTTCACAGATCTACGAGTGGCAACCGCGCCCCTCAGTTTCCGCGGCATGGAATATCCCCAAGTATTTCTATTGGGCCTTCAGTTGTATGACCGCTACCGGGACCAGCTAGAGATTCGCACTGTTCACGAAGTAGCCCACCAGTGGTGGTATCAGATTGTCCACAACGATCCGGTCAACCAGCCGTGGATCGATGAGGGGTTGGCTGAATATTCAAGCCGCATCTACAATGAAGCGGTGCGCGGCCTTGACGCAGCCGATATCTTGGAATCTCGCCGTTGGCAAGCAGTCGTTGACCGCTTGATCAGGCGCGATGAAGATGCCCCACTCAATCAACCGGTGATGGCCTTTGCCAACGCCACTCAGTACGAGGGGATCGTTTACGGAAAGGGTGCTCTCTTTTTCTCTGCTATCCGGCGCAGTCTAGGCGACCGGGCATTCAAACAGTTTCTACAAAACTATCTAACGAACAACCAGTACAAAATTGTGACGCCCCAGGACCTATTGGCAGAGCTGCGTTTGGTCAACCCACAGGTAGCCGACGTTCTGTACGCGCAATGGATTGGACTGCCGACACCAACAGCCGAACCTGTCCAAGATTTACTGTATTTACAAGAATAAGCGAACACCCTTTCATGCAGCCTGATGCAGACAAATCATCAGGATCACTAGGAAAATGACACAGATTCTTTGGATCAGCATCGGCGCGGTACTAGGGGCCAATGCCCGTTACTTCATCAGCCAGTGGATTGGTGGCAAATTGGGCTTGGATTTCCCCTACGGCACGCTGGTCGTCAATGCTAGCGGCAGTCTGCTTTTGGGATTTCTAGCCGCCATTAGCACCAACGGTCTGAACGTATCCCCACAGCTACGGATGCTGTTGATGGTCGGCTTCCTCGGTTCCTATACAACATTTTCCACTTTCGCTGTCGAAAGCGTCAGCTTCTGGCAGCATGAACGCGCCTGGGCTGGCCTTGTCAACATTTTTGCCAACAACAGTAGCGCTCTCCTGTTCGCTGTTCTCGGCATGCTCCTAGCACGTCAGCTACGCTAAACTGCTGCCTATAAATTGACAGGCTACCCTTCCTCCTCTATAGTGACAAATTGCAGTGGACCTCCATGAGCCACCAACCACTTGTATTATCATCCACCTGGAGCTAGGTAATGACGACTGCTTTTCGCTACGAACCTACTTGGGATTCTCTGCAAAACTATGAAGTGCCGACCTGGTTTATGGACGATAAGCTAGGTATCTTCATTCACTGGGGTGTGTATGCTGTACCGGCCTTTGATAATGAATGGTATCCCCGCTTTATGTACCGGGACGAAATCTCCCGCAAGGGGCCGAACTACTATCAGTACCACACGGAGACATGGGGCCATCCATCCAAGTTCGGGTACAAAGATTTCATCCCCATGTTCAAAGGAGAAAACTGGGATGCGGGCCAATGGGTCGATCTGTTCCAGAAGGCCGGGGCCCGCTATATCGTGCCGGTCGGTGAACATCACGATGGCTTTCCCATGTACGCCAGCACCCACACCCGCTGGAACTCGGCACTCATGGGGCCCAAGCGGGACGTCTGCAAAGAGCTGGAGGTGGAGACCCGCGCCGCGAAGTTGAAATTCGGCGTGTCCAGCCACCGAGCCTTCAATTGGCGTTACTACTCCTACGCAGACAACTTCGACACTACCCATCCCGGCCTAGAGGACCTCTACAGCCCACCCCATGCGGAAGACGCGCCGGCTAGCTGGAACTTCCTGCAGAATTGGTACGCGCGTACCCTGGAGATGATCGATTATTTGCGGCCAGATGTACTCTGGTTTGATTTCGGCTGGCATTTCGACGAGTTCGAGCCGTACCGACCGCAGGTCACCGCCTACTATTACAACCAAGCCCTAGAATGGGGCATTGAGCCGGTCCTCCAGTATAAGGACAAATTCCCCGATACTGTAGCGGTCTATGACGTAGAGCGGGGCAAGCTGAATGATATCCGCCCCCACTACTGGCAGACGGATACATCGGTCAGTTACAAATCTTGGAGTTACATTGAGGACGATGAGTTCAAAAGTGCCACCACGATCATCCACGATCTGGTAGATATCGTCAGCAAGAACGGCAATCTGCTGCTGAATGTCGGCCCCCGTGCCGATGGCATCATCCCCGAAGAGCCGACCCAATTGCTGCTTGACCTGGGCGGTTGGCTGGATGTGAACGGCGAAGCCATCTATGGCACGCGCCATTGGGAGCGGTTCGGCGAGGGCGATACAGCCGTAGAAGTCGGGCATATGTCGGAACGCAAGAACCAGCCCTTCACCGCCAAAGATGTGCGCTTCACCCAAACTGAGAATGCCTTCTACGCGATCGTTCTCGGTTGGCCCGGCACCGAGGTGACCATCACCTCCTTAGGGAGCGGGTCGTCCATCAAGGCCGAAGATATCCACAACATTTCTATGCTGGGTAGCGACGAACCGCTAGCTTGGACCCAAGACGAGCACGGTCTCACCATCAGCACACCCAACCAACGCCCATGCGACCATGCCTATACATTTAAGATCAGATGAGCAAAAAGTTCACTCGCTCTATTGAACCCTCCGACGACCTAGCCCATGCCTGCCAACGCTTTCTGGCCGCTGTGCAGTACTGGGCATATGAAGCCATAGACCGTTACGCCGCTGCACCGGCAACCGATGTCCACGACCAGGGAACCTACACGAGCGGCTGGGAGCCGCTGGTCCGGGCCAGCGGCGATGAGCGCATTCTACACTTTCTGCAGCAGACTCGGGACCTTATTCGAGATCATTTCGTGCGGACGGACCAATGGCGACATGGTTACTGGCGTATGAATGAGGCCCATCATGGCACAGAACACTACGAGCTGTTCCTAGGCGCGCTCCAGCGGTTGCTGCCAGAAGACCGAGAGACGTCCCGGCAATTGGATGACATGGCCGAACACATCGGCCATTGGTCAACGGACGTGCCGGCCTGGTTCGATTGGGACAAACGACGCTTCTATTCTCTTTTCTTCGGCGCGGACGGGCTAGGTACTGAAACGGGTATGGCGATCAACTCGCCGGATCATCTACGCTGTGTCAATCTCTGTCTGCTGGCGGCTCATGGAAACCCAGAGAAACGCCAACGCTATATGGAGCTTGCACTCCTCTACGCGGGGGAATGGGCAGATGCCATTTTGGAGCAGGCAGATCTGCCGGTTGCCTTAACACCCAACAGTATTCTGTATCAGTTCAGCGGCGATGATGAGAGGATCTACCGCTCTTTTATGGGCCAGGCCCCGGATCTGCAGACGGAGGTGGACCGTGCGGAGAACTTCCTCGGCTCAGATGCTATCAATACCTTCCTACACCTGTGGCAGGAGACAGACGAACGCCGCTTTCGCCAGGCAGCCGAACGGCTGCTGGCTCCGCTCGTGACCCAATTGACCGATGCGGATGCCGGTGCTGTTGCCGATGCCGTGCGGGCCTATCGCAATCGCACCGGCAGCACCCGCTACGATGCCGCGCTGCTGGCCAGTGTGGACGCACTTGACCCTTTTGCCATTAGGGAACTCACCCTAGACACGGGTCAGGCCTCTTATGCAGTTTTTGGATCTGAGGAACACCCCGGCCAGCGGCGGGCCTCCGGCGTAGGCAAACGCGCGGACGCGCCCCGCTGGCTAGAGGATGGGACCGAACGCCAGCACAACCCGATTACCTTGGCCGTGGCCGCGGAGATTCGGGGCGACCAGGCCCTGCATACCCGTGCTATCGATCTAGCCCATACGTACTTTCTGCTGGCACGCGAGGCGTTCCCGGACGGTCGACATCATGGCTGCTCAGCACGGACGGTCAGTGCCATCGCCCGTGGCCATGGCCGGGAGAACCATGCTGGCATGACAACGGCGGTCCTCGGCCCAGCTCTAGTACAACAGCAGTGACTAGGAACACCTCAGGCCATTGCAGAGAAAGAATGCCCCCATGACTCCTTTACGACTCGGTATTATCGGTTGCGGGAGCATCGGTAACGTTCATGCCCAATCCGCGGCCGCATCAGACCAGATCGAACTGGTGGCCGTGGCTGATGTGCAACGGCCGCTCGCGGAGAAGACGGCCATCGCCCACGGGGTGGAAACTATCTACAGCGAGGGCACAGACCTACTCGCGGACGGACGGGTGGAGGCTGTAGTCCTGGCCGTGCCCGCCTGCTTCCGCATTGAATTGGGCGTGCAGGCCTTGACCACAGGCAAGCACCTGCTGACGGAAAAACCGGTGGCCCGCAACGTATCAGAAGTGCGCCGTTTGATGGCAGTGCAAGGTACCAGGGTAGCGGCATGCTGCTCCTCCCGCTTCCAGTTCCTAGAATCCGCTCGGGTCGTCAGAACGTGTATCAGGCAGGGAAAACTCGGCAAACTTAGATTGCTCCGCTGTCGGGCAATTGTGCCGGCTGGGCCGGCACCAGAGGCCCCACCCCCGGCCTGGCGGCTGAGCCGCCGGCTCAACGGCGGTGGCATCCTCGTCAATTGGGGCTGCTACGATCTAGACTACTTGCTAGGTCTCAGCGACTGGATCATACGCCCGCAGATTGTTCTGGCCCAGAGCTGGCCCGTTCCGCCGATCTTCGCAGAGAACGTTGCGCCCGAATCCGATGGGGAGACCCACATCGCCGGTCTCATCCGCTGCGCCGGCGATATCGCGCTCACATATGAACGCGGCGAGTACACCGCTGCCCAAGCGGAAGCATCCTGGGAGATCATCGGCGATGCCGGCTCCCTACGCATGTGGATGAGGCCGGCCCAAGAAAAGGCTGTTCTGTACTTTGAGGGCGATACCAAAAAAGGGACTATGCCTTGGATTTTTTGGGAAGGCAACGAATCCTACATGGACATCAACATTGCGGTGTTGGAGGATTTCGCCACGGCCATTCGCACAGGCCAGCCAGCGCAGACAACCCTGGAACGGGCACTGCTTGTGCAGCAGATCACCGACGCGCTGTACCGCTCCGCGCAGACGGGCGAGGCGGTACGGGTGGGATACCAGTGACCGGTGGTTTGTGTACTGCTGTTACGAAACACTGAGGAAGGCTACAATGAACTACGCATTTATGAGTTTTTCCTGTCCGGCCGCAACATTTGATGAGATGCTGGCCATGGCGCTGCACTATGGCTATGATGGCATTGAACCACGGACCGCCAGCAGGCACAGCCATGGGGTGGAGTTGGACGCATCCGCAGAGCAGCGGGCCTCCTTTCGAGCACGTGCCAGCGATGCCGACATCGCCATCTGCTGTCTGGCGGTGGGCACGCGCTTTGCCGACCCGACCAGCCAAGATGCACAGGTAGCGGAAACCCTCCTCTCTATCGACTTGGCCGCGGATATCGGCGCACCTGTTCTGCGGGTATTCGGCGGACAGATCCCTACGGACGTGGGCCGGGAATCTGCGATTGACAGGCTTGTGGATGCCTTCAGACGTCTAGCGGAGCGGGCCGATGAGCGGGAGGTCATTATCTGCCTAGAAACCCACGACGATTGGTGCAATCCCCAGCATGTGGCAACGGTTTTAGAACGGGTGAACCACCCGGCCATCGGCGTAAACTGGGATGTGGTGCATCCTCTACGCAAAGAAGGCTGGAGCCTTGAAGACTCGTATCACGTTCTTCAGCCCTGGATACACCATGTTCACATCCACGATATCTCCCTAGCCCCTGACCGCCTAGACTATCAGGCCTTTGGTACGGGGGTTGTGGATCATAAACGCGTGCTAGAATTGCTGCACAGCCATAGATACGAGGGCTATCTCAGCGGCGAATGGATCAACTGGGAGCCGCCAGAGGTACATCTGCCCAGAGAGATTGCGACGATTCGCGGCTATGAGCAGGAGCTCGTCACACTGCATCCTTCACTTGACGTTCACTCCGGCCCGGCCTAGTGTATCATGACAATGATAGGTTGATGATATGATGGTAATTTGTGTTCAGGAAAGGCGTTGGCGCAGGCGGGCCAATTCTGCTTGCAAGGCTCGCGTCTCTTCTTCGGCTGCTCGTCGGACAGCAGCTTCAACAGCAGTCTGTTCCTCCGCCACAGTTCATTGGATTGTGAAATGCGAACGTACCCATTACTTTGAGAAGGAGTTGTCTACTGTGTACTGAGTTACCGCCGCACAAGGGGCAGAAAGATGGACACATCGGGGGATAAAGTTGGCGTAGCTATGGGTAGGGCGGTCGGTGTGGGTGTTGCATCGCAGAGCAATAATCTAAGCTCTGCTAGGTCATTATGAGTAACACGGGTTAAGGCATTCGGTATACATCCACTTAGTGGGTTACTGGCGAGGCGCAAATCATACAGATTGGAGAGATTGCCCAATTCTGCAGGGATGCTGCCCGTTAGTTCGTTGTGGCTGAGATCCAACCCCTGCAGCTGGGAAAGGTTGCCCAACTCTGTAGGGATACTGCCCGTCAGTTCGTTGTAGCCGAGGTACAACGACTGCAGATGGGAAAGGTTGCCTAACGTAGAAGGAATGCCGCCCGTCAGACCACCGCTGAGGGACAATCTCTGCAGATGAGAGAGATTGCCCAATTCTGTAGGAATACTGCCCATCAGGGCACCGAGTGCTAATTCTGTCACACGAGAGCAGGAAACAATGACACCCTCCCATAGAACCATGGGTGTCGTTGCTCTCCAGTTCAGTGAGACTGTGCCAGCTAGAGTCTCCTTGATCCCCAAGAGCGTTACACAATCCCTGACCAAGCCGAGATTGTTTCCCGGATCTGAAATAATGATACCATTGGAACACGCTGCCTCTGGTGTTGTTGCCTGCGCCGCTACAGGGGCAGGCGCGCTGGCGACCAGCCAGCCGCTTATCGCAAGTGCAGCCACTCGGAAGATGATGGCTGACAGGTCAATATCTATAGCACCAAAGTCTGTTATACAGTTACCCACTGCAGTTACTGCCTCTCTCATCATTGAAATCTTTCCTTATATGATTATACGCTTTGCCAGCATAGCCGCAGTGTTGGGCAGGTATGGCCTGCTTGGGTCTAGCCGGATTTTAAGCGATAGGTACGATTGGAAATTTCGCTTAGCACAGGGTACACTTCCTGCTGCAGCCAACAACCCAATGCTAGGCACGCCCTCAAGTGGCACGCCATTTACCTAGCTAGGAAAGCAACATGCCTATTCGTATACGCAACGCAGAGATCCACATCCTCAACATGCACAACCGCATGCCTTTCCGGTATGGCATCGTCACCATGACCGCATTACCCCATGTCTTTCTGCAACTGCAGATGGATGTAGATGGCACACAAGCGCACGGGACCGCCGCCGAAGGGCTGGCCCCCAAATGGTTTACCAAGATCCCCGATTCGTCAACAGCCCAAGACATCGCCGAGATGCTGGACGTGATCCAGGTGGCCTGTCGCCATGCCCGCACCCTTAGGGAGGCCGCATCGGCCTTTGACCTGTGGCAGGCCATCTATCAAGCCCAGATGGCCTGGGCCGAAGGCACGAGCTATCCACCGCTCCTGTGGGCTTTCGGCGTTTCCCTAGTAGAGCGGGCGATCATTGACGGCGTTTGCCGGGCAAGGGGAACGACTTTCGCCCAGGCCGTGCGCGCCAACAACCTAGGGATCCGCCTAGACGGTCTGCGCCCAGAACTGGCTGGGCAGACCCCGGCAGACCTGCTGCCCGCAGAGCCACTAGATCGCATTGTCGTTCGGCACACAGTCGGCCTGATCGACCCCCTCACCGATGACGAAATCAGGCCAGCAGATCGGGTTGATGATGGATTGCCCCAGTCCTTAGCCGCCTCGATCCGGACCTACGGATTGAGCCATTTTAAGATAAAAATCGGCGGCGACATTGACTCGGACAGGACACGGCTGCAGCGCATCGCCGGCCTGCTGGACGAACTAGGCGTTGATTATTGCTACACCCTTGATGGCAACGAAACCTATCACAATGTCGCAGACTTCCGCGCACTGTGGGAAGGGTTACACGCGGACCCAGGCCTGCACAGCTTTCTGCAACGGCTGATCTTCGTTGAGCAACCCTTCCATCGGGACATCGCCCTGAATGCAGAGGTAGGCAGTGCCCTGCGGGCCTGGCATACACGCCCAGCGATTATCATTGACGAATCAGACGGGGAGCTGTCCAGCCTGCCCATTGCCCTAGAAAATGGCTATGTGGGCACTAGCCACAAGAACTGTAAAGGCATCTTCAAAGGCATCGCCAACACCTGCCTTATTCGCCAGCGACAGCACCAGGACCCCGGCCGACCATACACAATCAGCGGTGAAGACCTTTGTAACTTGGGGCCGGTCGCCCTGCTAGAGGACCTAGCTGTGCTGGCCACCCTCGGTATCGAACACGCCGAACGGAACGGGCATCACTACTTTGCCGGCCTCTCCATGCTGCCAGACGACCTGCAAGCCCAGATGTTGGCCGCGCACAGTGATCTCTACCGCGGGCATACAACGCCCAATGGCAAAACCTTTCCCACCCTGTCCATTAAAAACGGCAGTGTCGCCGTAGGCAGTGTCACGGCCGCGCCCTTTGGCCCCGCCCTCGATCTGGACCTATCCCGCTTTACACCAGTCGATGAGTGGGACTACGCGTCACTGGGATTGGAATGAAGGAATCGCCTAATGAAATCTTCCATCCCTATCACCTGTGCAGGCTGGAGACGCCGCTAACCTCTGCGATGTACGACCGCAACTTTACGGGGTTGTCCGTGTTTTTATCATAGCAATACCAGTGGCCACGAACTGCCGTGTACCGGTCACTGCCATGAGCCACTTCAGTTCTTACGTTCTATGACATCGTCAACCGCATCACAAAGGTCTGATCCCGTCTCGGAACAGGGGGCGGAGCAGCCAACGCCGGTCGATCAACTCCAGTTACAGCGCAACAGAGAGAGCACAGCAACGGATACCGCATGGAATGAATCGACCAAGAGAACGGTTCTGGTTGTTTTGCTGATCATTTGCGCGCTCATTTTCTGGGTCAGCCGCCCGGTTCTACCTATCCTGATTTTGGCGTGGATCGTCTCCTATCTGCTCAGCCCCATTGTTGATACCTGTCAACGGCTGCGTATTCCCCGCAGTGTGAGTACCATTATCCTCTACCTGCTGTTCCTCTTTCTGCTGATTTTGGCCCCTGTTCTCCTTGCACCTATCCTGCTCAATCAGCTCACGGCTCTCTATTTTGTCGTTCCAACAGCAACAGACGATTTCGTGCGCTTTCTACAGGATTCTGTCACCACTCTTCCCACCACTGTCAAAGTCCTCGGTCTTGATATTACGCTTGAGGGGATCGTCGGGGAGATTCAACAGGCATTTGCTGGTGAATTTGCCCTAGAGCTCTTTCCCAGCACTACCCAGCAATTTCTGAATTACCTCAACCAGCTTCTGAGCACAGCCACGAATATCGTCGGCGGTACCGCCACAATCGGCTCATTCCTTGTCGGCGGCATCCTCAATGCAGTTCTTTTCCTGCTGTTTCTCTTCTTTCTGAGTCTGTATATGACGAAGGACGCTCCCTTGATCCGGCAATATGTGGAAGATCTGTTCCCAGCCGAGTATTATTCAGAAGGTGTTGCGCTCATGCGACAGATCAGTCGTATCTGGAACTCCTTCTTTCGTGGGCAGTTCATCCTCTCCTTATCGATCGGCGTGGCTACCTATATTTCTCTGAGTCTGATGGGGATGCCGGGTGCCTTGATTCTGGGGATTCTAGCCGGTTCTCTGGAGATTTTGCCGACTATCGGCCCAGTTCTGGCGATGATCCCAGCAGTGATCATCGCCCTCATTCAGGGGAGTTCTACCCTCGATCTGAGCAATCTGAACTTCGCACTCCTAACAATCGGTGTCTACTTTGTGATTCAACAGTTGGAGCATCAGATACTCGTCCCCCGTATTATCGGCACGAGCGTTCATTTACATCCGATTGTGGTGCTGTGTGGGGTGGTGGTAGGCGCGAGTATCGGGGGAATCTTGGGCGCATTTCTCGCCGCGCCGGTCATCGCGAGTTTACGGCTAGTCGGCAGCTATCTGCATGCCAAACTGCTGGACTACCCACCTTTCAGTGAAAATCGGCCGGCCAGACAGGCGCAATCAGGCATCATCTATCGGCGGGTCGTGGTTCCCGAGCCACTGCCGCAAGAGGTCAAAGCGGAAGAAGATCCACAGGCGGAAACACCTGTGGAGAGCAGTTATTCGCCCATCTCTACGAACCTCTAGGATTCGTCAACGGCAAATTTGCATATACATCCAAGGCGAGGGGGTCGTCCGTGCTCGGTTCGCTGAACTGTCGGCGAAAATATGCCGCTGCGCCAATCATGGCTGCATTGTCGGTACAGAGAAAAAGAGGCGGTCGCTGGAGAGGTATATTCATCTTTCCAAAACGCTGTTCAGCCGCTTGGCGCAAGGCACTGTTGGCCGCGACCCCTCCACAGATACATACTTGCCGTACGCCAAAGATCGCGGCTGCATCGGCTGTTTTTTCCACCAGTACATCCACCACGGCCATCTGAAAGCCGGCCGCAATATCGGCTGCTGTCTGCGTTTGTCGGGGATCCATCCCTTCCCGTTCGAGTTGCCGAGTCAGTGTCAGAACCGCTGTCTTCAGGCCGGAGAAGCTGAAATTGAAGCGGTGCTGGCCACGGTTACGCACTAGGGGGCGGGGCAGGTGAAAGCGGTTCACATCTCCTTTTTTCGCTGCTGTCTGAATGGCCGGGCCACCTGGGTAGCCCAAGGCCAGCAGCCGCGCAACTTTATCAAAGGCTTCCCCAGCTGCATCGTCCAATGTCGCGCCCAATAGCCGATAACGACAGTGCCCTTCCATCAGCACCAGCTCCGTATGACCGCCAGAAACGATCAAACACAGGGTCGGGAAGATGTCCTGCGCGCCATCCTGTTCCTGCCTGTGGATCCAATTGCTGTAGACATGCCCTTCCAAATGGTTGACCGCAACCAGCGGCAGGCCACTGGAGAAGACCAGTCCTTTGGCCAGATTCACCCCGACCAGAAGGCTGCCTGCCAGGCCCGGCCCATGGGTGACAGCAATGGCGTCCAATTGGCGCACGTGGGCAATCGCGGCTTGCGTCAGAACATCCTCAATCACGGTCTGGATTGCCAGTACATGCTGGCGGCTGGCGACTTCCGGATAGATGCCGCCGAAGCGTCGGTGGAGTTCAATCTGGCTGGCAACCCGATTGCCGAGTATCACACGGCCATCCGCGACGATAGCGGCCGCTGTCTCATCGCAACTGGTCTCAATAGCGAGAATACGTGTCACTCCTCCGCCCTCATCTTCTGATCTGCGCTGTTGGCGCGGGCTGCCCACGCCAGCACAGCTAGGCCAACGAGAGCCAACCCGATCAGGGCCACCAGCTTATAGAGGCGATCATCTAGCAGCAGCGTCAGACCACCGAACAAGGCACAGAAGGCCCAATATCCAGCCACAATTGTACGTTCGTCCAGGCCCATGTCCTGCAGCCGAAAGTGTAGATGATCCCGGCCACCCTGGCCCAAGGAAATACCCCGCCGTAAACGGTTGTAGAAAATCCATGCCACATCCAGAATCGGCAGGCCGAGGATCAGAAGAACCGTTGCCAGCCTGGCCCCGCCGATAATTCCCAATGCGGCCAGAACAAATCCTAAGAAGAAACTGCCGCTGCTTCCCATGAATACCCGGGCTGGGACAAAATTAAAGCCCATAAACCCCAAAGCTGTCCCAAGCAATGCCAGCGGCAGCATGGCCACGCTCAGTTGCGGAGGCCGGATGACAAAAATCATATGAAGGGCGAGAATCGCGCAGAAGATGACAGTCACACCGGCAACCAGCCCATTCAGGCCGTCAAGAAAATTGACTGTGTTCATCATTCCCATAAACCAAAAGAGAGTCAAAGGCATGACCAACCACCAGGGAAATCCATCCGCGCCGAAAAGAAAATCACTGCCGAATGGATTGTTGATATGCTTAATGAAGATCAGGCCGGTGATAGCGATCAGGCCGGCAATGGCTTGAATCAGATATTGGGGCAGCGCGGCGAATTCGTAGCGGTCGTCAAGAAAACCGGCAAGCGTACAAAAGGCCCCGCCCATCAGCAAAGCGAGAAGGCGACGGCCCTCTTTCGGGTCGTTGCGAGGCGGCAACCAAGATAGATCAAGGTTTGACGGCAGGATCAGCGGCAGCAAGAGAATGCCTAGGACTGTCAGGGTAAACGCAGCGAAAATCGCCAGGCCACCGGTACGGGGAATCACACCCTCATGTTTGCGCCGACCGCCAGGCCGGTCCACCAAGTCGAGCCGATAGCCGACCTGTGCAGCCATAGGCGTAAGGAGAACCGCGAGGATCAAAGCAGCCAGCAGAATTGAGAGATAAAACACCGTTACGGATGCATAGAACTGAGGGTGCGAGGAAAGGCAATCGCCTCCCGTAGGTGAGAAATGCCGCAAATCCAAGCAACTGTGCGCTCTACTCCTAGCCCAAAACCGCTGTGAACCACCGTACCATATCTGCGAAGGTCAATGTACCAATCATACGCTTCCATGGGCAGACCATGCGCCTTGATCCCTGCGACCAACTTGTCGACATCGGCCATACGCTCGCTGCCACCGGTGATCTCGCCATACCCTTCTGGGGCCAGCAGATCAACGCTGCGGCAGACTTCCGGTCGCTCCGCTTCCGCCTCCATATAAAAGGCTTTCACCTGGGTTGGGTAGTGATGCACGAAGACCGGTTTGTCGAACTGGGCGGCAATATAGGTTTCATGGGGGCTACCAAAATCCTCACCCCATTCGATCTGGGGAACTTTGTCCTCGTAACCAGGGACCAGCTCGCCGGCGGCCGCGGCCTGGTTGATCAATGCCACTGCCTCGTCGTAATGGATGCGTGGGAAGCTGGGCATCACCCGTGCCAAGGAGGATGTGTCCCGCTCCAGTACTTTCAATTCTTCCACATTTTCCTCAAGACAACGTTGAATGATAGAACTGACGAACTGCTCTTCGATATCCATCAGCCCATTCAGGTCACAGAAAGCGACCTCCGGTTCCACCATCCAGAATTCCTGCAGATGACGACGGGTTTTGCTTTTCTCCGCGCGAAAAGTCGGCCCGAAGCAGTAGACTTTGCCAAAGGCGAGGATATTAGCCTCATTGTAGAGTTGCCCTGTTTGGGCTAGATAGGCCGGCTCACCATGGAAATCGATGGCAAAGAGTGTGGTTGTGCCTTCGGCCGCGTTGGGGGTTAGGATCGGGGTATCTACGTTCAGGAAGCCGTTGCTGTCCAGCCAATCCCGAATGGCACGGATGACCGTTGCCCGCACCCGTAAGACAGCCCACTGCCGGGTGGAGCGAATCCACAGATGGCGGTTCTTTATCAGAAATTCGATGCCATGATCTTTTGGTTGAATTGGGTACTCATCCGCGATCTGAACCGCTTCTACATCGGTCACGTCCAATTCATAGCCGCCGGGAACGCCCGGTGCGCGCGCGTCCGCCTTGACAATGCCTGTGATCCGCAAACTGCTTTCTTGGGTCAGTTTGCGGGCGATATCAAAGGCTTGCAGGCTGACATTTTTTTTGAATACGACCGCTTGACAAATGCCACTCCCATCACGCACTTGAAGAAATTGAAGCCGCCCTTTGCCGGTTTTGGCGTAGAGCCAGCCCTCTAGTGTCACTGTCTCGTCCTCATGTGCGGACATCTGCCGAATCGTGATTGTTTTGTTCACAAGTTTAGTCCTCTAACTGTAGTAGAGCGTGAAGCGTGGAGAACAGTTACTTGCCACTGTTGTTCGCAAACCATTCATCCAACTGACGCCCGATGCTCTCCAACAGATGGTCCATGTCCGGTTGCGGAGTATCGCTAGTTGCAGAGAGATCGAGCGTATGATCCGCATAGAAATCTCCGCCGGCACCTTCCTTATAGGCCGGACGGATCACATGTGTGTAAATATAGACATCTGTTGGTGGTTGGGAGTCCTCTTCGTGTGGGACTGTCTTCTCAGGCGTGCGGTCCGGGCGGTTGTTGCGCCGCCGGGAAGACCTGCGTCGGTTCGCCGTGCGTCTGCGATTTTGTCCTTTTACAGGCGCACCCTGTGTTGGCTGTTCCTCGCCATCCTGTTCTATGCCCGCTACGTCCTTCGCGCGCCGACGGCGGAAATAACGTCGCTTGCTAGCCTTGCCTCTACTCTGCTTTTTGCTGTTGGTTGCCATAGTTTGTTATCACTAACGTGACCCGTTCCTTACTAGGGTGCCTCTGTGTCTGCAATCCGTGTACTGTCCGGGTTGCGTAAGATCGCTGTCGAGCTATCTGCCCAGACCGGCGCACTCAAGCCCCAGTAACGATTGAGACTGTTGTCTTGTCCGTTGCCTGTATACAGACGGATACCACTGCCAGGGAAGAGTGGGACACTGCCAAAGGTATAGATCGGCCCGCCGTCCCGGCTGATGGTCCATCCCTGTAGATTGACAGCGATATCGCTGTCATTCACTACCTGCACGGCCTCTGTAGCCAAATCCCCAGCATTTTCAATACGTAGTTGCAGAGCATTCGACGTTGCAATAGAGGAATTGCCTACAGATGCACGGATATCAGTTTGAGAGACTGGAATGACCAGTCTCTGGCCGCTGAAAACAAAATCCGGATCTGTCAGATTATTGGCCTGCATCAGTTCATCTAGAGTTATACCGAAACGTCCTGCAATGAGCAAAAGAGTGTCCCCAGGTTCTACTTCGTAGATTTCCGTCTCGCCTGTGTCTGGCTGGGCCGGTGTTGTCGCGGAAGATGTCTGGGGCACCGCCTCCTGTTGGGATGCCTGCCTGTCAGCCGCTGTCGGCGTTGCGACCAGAACCACCGGTGGCAGCGGTGTAAAGCGCACAGCCAGCTCCTCTAGGCTAGGCTGACGCTGCTCGGCTAGCCAGACAACAGTCACGGAGATCGCCAGACTGACAAACATGTTGATGAGAATGATAAAAATAAGAATGCGACGATTCATTGTAACACCAGTGACCAGTAAAACAGCAGCGGCATTGGCAGTTATCGGCTACGAGACACAAGATATTGTAGCACAGATCGCCGAATCCATACACTGGAATCTATACACTGATGTGGTTTGTGGCTGGTGGAGAGGAACTCCATTGGTGCATTCATGGAACGAGACGCCTGCAATGTGGTAAAATAAAGACACTGTACAGATATTTTAACTCTGTCAGGTTGAGCGTGCAGGCCATCAACCAATAGGTCCGCTAGGCATGTAAAGAAGGAGAACCATGTTTAAGAAATTTCTAACCAAAATCGTCGGGGATCCAAACGAAAAGGAACTGAAGAGTCTGGAGCCACTGGTCGAGGAAGTCAATGATCTGGAAGAGATCTTCAAACAGAAAGACAACGACGAATTCAAAGAAATGACCCAGCAGCTCCGCCAGCGGCTCATTGATGAAACCACAGACCTACGGGAGGGTCTGGCCGCCACTGAAGCCGAATACGAGGCAGTCGCGGGTACGGATGAGCAACGGTTTGCCCGCATTGAAGTCGAACGGATTCGCACAGAACTGCTGGATGAGGAACAGGCGATTCTTGATGAGATGATGCCGCAGGCCTTCGCCGCAGTACGAGAAGTGGCTAGGCGTACCATTGGCCTGCGGCCCTATGATGTGCAGATAATCGGTGGAGGTGTCCTCCATTCCGGCAAGATCGCGGAGATGAAAACCGGTGAAGGTAAGACACTCGTTGCAACCCTACCCCTCTATCTGAACGCATTGGCCGCGCGAGGTGCCCATCTCATCACGCCCAACGACTACCTATCCAAAGTCGGTTTGCAGTTGATGGGGCCAGTCTATCATACCCTAGGGCTCTCGGCTGCAGTCATTCAAAATAGTGCAGGCAACCAAAACAGCGGCAGCTTTCTGTACGATCCTGAGTTCCCCGCTGAGGATGACCGCTTTCAGAATCTGCGTCCTATCACCCGCCGGGAGGCATATCAGGCAGATATTACATATGGCACCAACAATGAATTCGGCTTTGACTATCTGCGGGACAACATGGTGATGGACAAAGAGCGGCAGTCCCAACGGGAACGCCACTACGCTATCGTTGATGAGGTGGACAACATTCTGGTCGACGAGGCCCGCACACCGCTGATCATCTCCGGTGAAGCGCAAGAGAGCAGCAACTATTATGGCCAGTTCGCCCAACTGGTGCGCGGCCTGCAGGCAGAAATACATTATGAAGTCAACGAAAAAGAGCGGGTCTCCACCTTCACAGAAGAGGGTATCGCCACGTTAGAGCAGAAATTGGGACTGGAAAATCTCTACGATCCGACCAATTTTGACATCCTACCCTATCTGGACAATGCCCTGCGGGGCCAAGCCCTCTATCAGCGGGATAAAGATTACATTGTTCGCAACAACGAAGTAATTATTGTGGACGAATTCACCGGGCGTCTCATGGAAGGCCGACGCTACGGTGAAGGCCTGCATCAAGCTATTGAAGCCAAGGAAGGGGTACGGGTGCAAAAGGAATCCATGACCCTGGCAACCATTACCTTCCAGAATTTCTTCCGCATGTACAATAAGTTGGCGGGCATGACCGGTACTGCTAAGACGGAGGAGGAGGAGTTCCAGAGTATCTACAACCTCGATGTGGTGGCAATCCCCACCCATCGGCCCACGGTCCGAGTCGACAACCCGGATGTGGTGTACAAAAGCCAGGCGTCCAAATATGAAGCTGTGATCAAGGAAATCATCACTGCCCACAAACAAGGGCAACCCGTGCTAGTAGGTACGGTTGCTATAGAGACAAGTGAACTGGTCAGCCGCATGCTCAAGCGGCGCGGCATCCCCCACGAGATCCTTAATGCCAAAAACCACGAACGAGAAGCCACCATTATTGCCCAGGCCGGTCGGCCCGGCGCAGTGACCATCGCTACCAACATGGCTGGTCGTGGTGTTGATATCCTCTTGGGTGGCAACTACGAAGGCCTTGCTAGGGACCAGCTACGTAAAGATGGCGTCGATCTGACCAAAATCCCACAGTTGGCGTGGAACCACTGTTTGGAATTGCTCAAGAACGGCCAGGACCCCACCGAGACCTATAACACCCCTTGGGCTGCTGTCCTCAAAGAAAGATGGGATGAAACACGAAAAGACCAGGACATTGTAAAAGACCTAGGTGGTGTGTATATCATTGGCACAGAACGCCATGAAGCCCGGCGCATCGATAACCAACTCCGTGGCCGCTCCGGACGTTTGGGTGACCCTGGCGTCAGTATCTTTTTCCTCAGTCTAGAGGACGACCTAATCCGGCGCTTCGGCGGCGACCGGGTGACCGCTATCATGGATCGACTTGGGTTGGAAGAAGATCAGCCGATCAAACACAACATGATCAGCAAAGCCATTGAGAATGCACAGACCCGTGTGGAAGGCCACAATTTTGACATTCGCAAGCATGTCCTCAAATACGATGAGGTCGTCAATGAACAGCGGGAAACCATCTACGCGCAGAGACGCCGGATCCTCTATGAACTGTCATTGAAGCCCACGATTCAGGACATGATCGCGGACGAGATTCAAGGGGTCGTGCAACAGCACACGGACAGCACCTTTGAAGAAGAATGGAATCAGGAAGAGTTAGACCTAGCCCTGCGGACAGTTTTCCCATTCCCACAGGACTTTGACCCGTCACAGTGGCAAGATGCAGAAGATATCACAGACCACGCCATCCAGATCGCACATCAGATCTATGATCAGAAAGAAGAGGAGGTCGGCGCAGATAGGATGCGAGATGTGGAACGTCAGATTATGCTGCGTGCCGTGGACCACCGCTGGGTGCGCCATTTGACAGACTTAGACAGGCTGCGAGAAGGCATCGGGCTGCAGGCCATTGCCCAAGTAGACCCGCTTGTCGTCTACAAACGGGAAGCCTTTGCCATGTATCAAGAACTAATGAACGATATCCGCTCCGATATCGTCAAAACAGTTATGTCCGTACAGATACACACCGCTCCCTCACTACCTACGCCCATTGCCCACAATATTCGAACAAACCGTCAGGATATCTCGCAGCCGAAAACGGTTCGCAATACAAACAAGCGTCCCAAACGCAACCATCTCTGCTGGTGTGGAAGTGGCAAGAAGTACAAACACTGCCATATGAAGACCGACATCAAACAGAGCCGATCATCTGTGCCAGAGATGGCGAATCCCAGTGGTTCGTGATCGCCGGGATATCCTCTACAGTTCCAGATCAACGAACACTGGCCGGTGATCTGATGCTTCGTTGTCCGGGGGCTCCTGCCAGACCGCACTGTTGTGTACTGCCTGTGTTAGGGAGTTGTTGACCCATATGTAGTCGATGCGAAGGGGAGCTGACGCGGGAATGAATGTTCCTTGGCCGGCCTCGCCGGCCAGCCGCATGGTATCAGTGTAACCGATTTTTTCCATTTGAGGGATCACATGGGCGCGCATCTCCTCTTCCAGCGGGTGGTTTGCTTGTCCAACGGGCCCAGGGATTTCAGGCATTGATGCAGCATAGTCCCAAGGCTGTATGGCGTTAAAGTCGCCTAGTACTATATGCGGTCGGTTTCGATCGCGCAGTGTCCAAGAACGCAAGGCGCGTAGTTGAACTAGCCGCACATCCTCTTCTGTATGATCCAGATGGGTCACATACACTGTCAAAAGCTGTCCATCGTCCAAAATGAGTCGGGCCTCAAGCAGCCCGCGTTGCTCTTTGCCTTCGACTGCAGTGAGATGATGAGCCGCGCTGGCCATAATCGGAAAGCGACTGAGCAAAGCATTTCCATAGCTGCGTTCGGGTAGCGAGTGTGTGGCAGGCCAGCGCATACAAGGCCCAAATACAAAGTTCATCTGTAGGGTATCTGCCAGCCAAGTCAGGGCATCTTGGGGGGCGGGCAGGCCAGCGCGGGTTGGATGATACACTTCATTCAGGCCAATCACATCGCCTTCACATGCCTGCAGCGTTTGAGCGACTTGCTGCACATTGGATGCGCCATTTTGGCTGCGCCATCCATGAATATTGTATGTGATAATACGCATTTCGCTTCTTCTCAACCTCTGTGGCTGGGGATAACTGCCGAATATCTGGGGATAACTTGGGGATAACTCCTATAAAAGTTGGGGATAATTATGGGGATAAGTGGGGATAAGTCGTAAAAGCTGGGGATAACTCTGCGAAAAAAGTTATCCCCAGAAATCTTGAGTTATCCCCAGATTGGGGATAACTTTCGCCTTTTTGCCGCCCAACCACTACATATTGTGTAGAACATTTGTTCGGCGGAAAAGTTATTAAAAGTTATCCTCAAGTTATCCCCAGAGTTATCCCCAACTCCAGCCATCGTTCTCCCCCGAAATAACACAACATAGAGGGTGATCCCTTCATCAAACCCCTACATATTGTGGTGTGTTCATGAGTTATCCCCATATCCCCAGCCCCTACTAAGACTACTAATAATACAACTATACTACTGAGAGGGGAAGATCTCAGGGACGGGGGTCCAAAATGACCGCATTGGGAGGAAGATGTGGTAAAGGGTTTGAATATCCTCCCCATCCATCTGCAATTTTATAAGGAGAAATTCTCATGCCAAAATGAAAAGGCAGATTTAATTCGGGATTTTGGACGAAATATCCAAGCAGTTCACCTCGTTCAACTCGCTGGCCAGCGTCCACAACAACTCTTTGAAATCGAGTATAGAGGGATTCACCCCAGACATGAGAGATCTGAATAAAGAGCCCATGGCGTTCTGCATTTTTGCCGATAGCCGTAATGATGCCACAGTCCGCGGCAAAAATTTTCTCATTGGGTCTGATTTCAAAGTCAAGGCCATCATGCCCGCACAGTGTTCTAGCACCGGAAGTAAAACGACTGTAATATTCCGGGCGGTCGCCCCAATACTGAACCACACGCCGCCGGCCCTCAAAAGGTGCTGTCAGATAGATCCCTTCCGGTTCGTAGAATCCGTTCGAGATCAACTTGCTTGCAAAATCAAAAGACATCTACGCGCTTCAGATTCGACATTCGTTTTGGAAAAAGGTATACTTCACTTGTGCGTCTTTTTGAATGTATAGGACACAACGTAGCGTATGAAAGAGGAATTTGATGCCTATTTATGAACTCGTCTGTAAGGATTGTGGCAATCAACACGAGCGCATCGTGTCATTTTCCACCACAACGTTCCCTGCCTGTCCTGTCTGCGGCTCTGCAGAGATCAGCCGGCTTCCGAGCAAGCCGGCGATTCACTTCAAAGGTAGCGGCTGGTATATCACCGACAGCAAAAATGACGATACCAAAAGGAAAGCCGAAAAGACGGATAGTGATGGCGATTCAGCGGACGCATCCACAGACAGTAAAGCAGAATCAAAGAGCGACGTAAAGAACCCGACAAAGACAGAAGAATCGTGATTGTATCCACCGTTGAGCTGAAAGGATTGCGCGTCTTGAGAAGGCCACTTTCGGCAGGGGTGGTGCTTCAAATGAATGGGTAAGACAGTCATGCCACGCCTGACATAGTGATCTTATCTGCGAGAAGAGATGCAAGAAATGTGCGTTCTTTGTCCGCATCAAAATATATTGTAATCTGCTTTTCCGCACCGTCCCCACTCACATCTGTAACGACACCTGTGCCGAAGTGGGTGTGTATGACTTTCTGACCACAGGCTAGTTGTGCTAACTTACGCTGCTGAGTCCGGGTTGGCTTCTGTTTTTGGGCTGTGCTCTGTTGTAACTCCGTGATGAGGCCGGTTTCCTGGTCCCGCCAAGCCTCTGCCAAGGTCGCGATCATCTGGTCCGGGTTTTTAGACAGGGACATGCGTAGCTGATTTGCGGTCTTGATTGCCGCTGCTAACTCATCCATGGCCGCTTTTTTCTCTGAGGAAGAACGGCCATCTTGTGCGGTCAGACGGCTGGCCCTGCTCAATACCCGTAGTAAACGGTCCATCTGTTTGGCTGGCTCATCAAACGGGTCGATCATCGCCAGTTGAATACCATTGAGCCGGCACAGTTCAACACGCGTCTGGTTGCGCTGCTCTTCCTCTCGTAGATCCCACTCGCTACGCCGACCTTGTCCTTTGGCAGTCAGGCCCATAAAGCGCACGGCTACACCCATAGACAGGTACAGATAGTCCAGCTTCAAAGGTCGGCGAGAGGCCGGATTGACCAACCATTCTGGACTGATATTCGACTGTACAGTGCGGTTATTGAAGACTCTGGCGCAGATTTCCCGCCAAGCGTTCAGATATAGGTACGCAGAAGACATACAGTTTCTGTTTTTTCTTCAAAGGAATGGCACCAAGTCGCCCTACCCGAAGCTAAAGGGCAGCTAGTAGTATTGTACACATTTATGCCATAGGGTAAAAAATTTGTCTGCTTGAGTTACGTCTACGCAGGCATCCACACCCACTGCTATGACGGAATCGGGTCAGATGCACAAGCAGGATAGAGTTGTCGGGGTGCGGGCCTTGGACAGCAAAGGCATGGCCGCTGCTGCTGTGCTAGTCATGTTGCTCTTCATCCTTAGCCGGGGTACAGGCCTGCTGCGTGAAATGATCATCGGTGCCCGTTTTGGCACCAGCGCGGACCTAGATGCCTATCTAGCTGCGTTCCGTATTCCTGACCTGTTGTTTCAACTGGTTGCTGGCGGTGCTCTGGGCAGTGCCTTCATGCCCACTTTCGCCGCTGCTTGGACAGATGATAGCCAACAACAGGCTTGGCTGCTTTTCAGCCGAGTTCTGAATCTGCTCACTCTTTTCCTGCTTGTTCTTTGCGGTCTAACCATGCTTTTTGCCGAGCCTCTGACCGCTAGAGTGATTGTGCCGGGGTTCTCTGCCGAGCAGCAGCGGTTGACTGCTTCGCTCATGCGCTGGATGCTGGCGAGTACCGTCATCTTCGGCGCGAGCGGTCTGATCATGGGCGCACTCAATGCCATGCAACATTTTCTTCTTCCAGCTATAGCACCTGTGCTCTACAATTGTGCCATCATCGCCGGCGCGTGGTTATTGGCCCCGACACAGGGCATCCATGGGTTGGTGATCGGTGTAGCCATGGGGTCGGTATTGCATTTCGCTGTACAATTGCCAGGCCTGCTGCGGCAGGGCATGTCCTATACGTTCAGCTTTCAGTGGCAAGACCCACAGGTGCGGGATGTGGCGCGGCTGATGGGGCCACGGGTACTTGGGCTGCTGTTTGTCCAGATCAACTTTCTGATCAATACGATTCTGGCCAGTGGTCTGCCAAATGGTAGCCTCAGTGCCCTCAACTACGCTTGGCTGCTGATGTTGCTCCCCCAAGGGGTTTTTGCCCAGGCCGTGGCCACGGTTGCCTTCCCTACCTTTTCCGCGCAGGTGGTTGCCGGCAATCGTACACAACTCTTAGAGACTCTTTCTGGGCTATTGCGGCTGATTCTCTTTCTGTCGATACCGGCGGCATTTCTACTCTTTTTGCTAGACGAACCGTTCATTGAGATTCTGTTTCAGCGGGGCAGATTTGATGGCACTAGCACGCAAGCTGTCGCCTATGCGCTGCGTTTTTATGCCCTGGGCCTGGTAGCCCACGCGGTGGTTGAGATCGTAGTGCGGGTTTTTTACGCGCTCCACGACACAGCCACGCCGGTTGTCGTGGGCATCACCGCCATGGTTTTGAATATTCTTCTGAGTCTTGTCCTGATCGACTACTTGAGTTATGGTGGTCTGGCCCTTGCCAACAGCATTGCGACTGGTTTGGAGATGATCGTTTTACTCATTGTGCTGGATCGCAGATTACAGGGCCTGCCTTTTCGGGAATTACTGACGAGCAGCGGACGTTCTCTTTTGGCAACATTTCTGATGGCCGCTGGGGTCGTCTCTTGGCTGCTCCTTCTTCCTGCCCGCTCCTCTATTTCTTGGCTTCCTCTAGGCTGGATGGCAGCAATCGTGGGCCTTGGCATTGGCATCTTCATTTATGGAATTGCCACCTTTCTTTTGGGCAGTTCGGAAGTTCGCTTAATAGGGGATTTGGTGCGTAGGCGAAGGCAAATATAATGCTAACCGAACACAAATGTAATGTTAAGAAACTATGCGTATACTGATCTCGTAATGGTATAATAAAATCTAAATATATCATTTGCTACTCTGCCTTTGGCATGATAGAGTAGACAAAATCGACTATTCCTGTTCGTTGCCAGAACAGCAACACACGATAAATGAGGTGAACTATGTTCTTGGGTGGTGGATATATAACCTATCTGCTTGTGAGTCTGCCTGCACTTTTACTGGGCCTATGGGCCCAGGCCAAAGTCCGGTCAGCCTTTAATAAATATTCGAAAGTGTCGGCCGGGCGCGGCATGGCCGGTGCAGAGGTCGCTCGCTACATTCTCGACTCGAACGGGTTAGGCCATGTGAATGTCGAACAGGGACGGGGTTTCCTGTCTGACCACTACGACCCGTCCAGAAAAACCTTGCGACTAAGCCCGCAGGTATACCAGAGCAACAGCGTGGCCGCTGTTGGTGTTGCAGCTCACGAAGCAGGCCATGCGCTTCAACACAAAGTAAACTACGGCCCTCTGTCCCTACGCAGTGCCATGGTTCCCAGCGTTCAACTGGGAAGTTGGCTCGGTCCGATTGTCTTTTTCATCGGCTTCTTCTTTCTCGGCAGCACCATTTTGGGGCAATCTCTTGCCTGGGTCGGCCTGATTCTTTTCGGCGCGACCGCGGTATTTGCATTGGTAACTCTGCCGGTGGAATTTGACGCCAGCAAGCGAGCCAAGCAGATTCTCGTCAGCCAAGGGGTCGTCAGCCAACAGGAGCTAACAGGCGTCAACGCAGTGCTGGATGCAGCAGCCTTGACCTATGTGGCCGGCGCGATCCAGGCACTCACAACACTGTTGTATTATGCTTTCCTGTTGCTAGGCCGTAGGGAGTAGTGCTCCTACCAGCGGAAAAAACGAGGACACAGAGAGCAGCCAGGGAAGGCGGTGTTAGGCGATGCTATCTTTATTGAAATGGAGTAGAAAAATGTTTACTGGTGGTGCTGGGCACTGGTTTCTGATTGCCCCAGGGCTGACGTTGATTCTCTTCGGTATGGCAATTCTGATCTGGCCTGAACTGTTGGCCTATATGGTGGCCGGCCTGTTCATTGCAGTTGGATTTAGCCTCAGCGGCTGGGGATGGCGCATGACCAAAGGACAGCGCAGAGCAACAAATCAGTGGCAATTTATGGATGAATAGAAGGCGAACAGCAGCCCTCAGCACAGAAGAAAAGAATGGAGAGGAGTGAGAAATATTTTTCTTACTCCTATTATCTTATCTGCTATTCGTTGACTTCAATGATATGTTCTTCCTCGCCAGACTTCCACACACCGTTTCTGTCCCCAACAGCCCATTTTGAGCGTATACGGATGACCTGCCCCCTTGTCCGATGCTGTGCCGTTGATTTGGACACAGGTTTCTGCGGTGGTGGCGCGGCTGTGATTTCATTGACCGCATTGGCAGCCAAGGCCGGTAGCTGTTTTCGCAATATATGCCAGCCGGCTCGTAATGCGAGGCCGGTCAGACCTGCTACCACAGGCAGCGCAACTTTTGCAACCTCTACTGGCAGCTTTCTGCGTTCAAGAGGATACCCGTCCTGCGTATCATAGCCGCATATTCCACAGTGCCGCGCATCTATGGCGACGTTCTTTCCACACTTAGGACAAACCCGAAAAACTTCACTCATTCTAAATTCCTTTCTCGCGTAAGGCCAACTCTTGCAAGTATAGCATTCTTTTGGCTAGATCCCAAAGGAGACAGACATTGTGCCATTTGTGGGCAACAGAGGGGCAGCAACCAGCAATTCTGTAAACCACTGGTAGCTTGACCAGTAGTGGAGTCATTCGTATTAGGATTCTTGGATTAACAGAAAATAGTAGGATAGAATAGCATAAAATTTATTATCTTGATTCTGCAAGGCATATCTGATGCCAGCTTCAAGCGGAGATGTCGGCTCAGGGATATGCGGTCGTCTCTGTCGGTCCACTGTATGCCTTCTGCGGGATGGCCATCGAACAGTCACTGCCCTGCAAGAGATGCTGCGGCTACGGAGGAAATGTTGACATGACAATCCTTTCCCACGGTCGTGGGAATTACGACCCGATAAACACTCGTAGCAACATTCCTGGGGCCCGCATCATTACACGGAACACCTGCGCTGCAAAGCAGATGGAATTGTGGGAACAGTATATGCCACCGGGCGGCGAAATCCCCCTGCACTATCACGACTGTGAAGAGAGTTTAACGTTTCTCAGTGGTGAAATCGAAGTCACTCTTGGTGAAGAAATCCATCGGATTGGCCCGGATACGACAGTATTTGTGCCAGAGGGTGTGCTGCATCGAGTCTGCAATATAGGGGATATACCCGTCCGCCTGATCGCTGTCTTCCCGCAGGCCGCCCCGGCCATTCTGTACCCGGATATCCCAGCGTAGTAATCACAGTGATTATTGATTACAGATAGTACGGAAGATGAGCGCGCGCATAAAAAAGGCCATCCCCCTGAACAGACTGATAGAATCTCTTCTGCCCGCGCTGGCTGTGCTAGGCGCGCTGCTTGTGGGGGCCTTTCTGCTGCTGCTCTTAGATGTCAATCCATTTGAAGCGTATGGCTCGTTGGTGCGAGGCGCGCTGGGAAATGTTAGCGGCATCACCCAAACCCTGACAACAGCCACACCTCTGCTGTTGGTGGGCATCGGCATCTGTATTGCCTTTCGCTGTGATATGTTTAATATGGGTGGTGAAGGGCAAATTATCGTCGGGGCTCTGTCCGCAACCGCCCTTTCGTTGACCTTCAGTGATCTGCCTAACTGGATATTGCTGCCTCTTACACTGTTGGCCGGGGCACTGGCTGGGCTTGTGTGGGGCGGTATCCCTGGCTGGCTCAAGGCGCGCATGGCTGTCAATGAAACCCTGAGTACGGTGATGATGAATCAGATCGCGCTGCAATTGATGACCTTTCTCCTGCAAGGGCCCATGCTGGACCCAGAGCAGATCGCAGCCGGCACGAATATTCCCCAAAGTGCAGCTCTGCCCACCTCTGTGTGGTTGGTGCGGCTGGTGCCACGTACACTTTTCCACGCCGGCGCAATCCTGGCCGTCGTCCTAGCCATTGCAGTCTTTTTTTTCCTTTGGCGTACGACGATTGGCTATCGTATCCGGGCTGTCGGCAAGAATCCTCATGCCTCCCACTATGCCGGCATCTCTGTCTCCCGTTATGTGATCCTCTCTATGGCCCTGAGTGGTATGTTCTGTGGGCTAGCCGGGGCCGTGGAAGTGACAGGTATCTATCACCGCATGATCGAAGGGTTAAGTAGCGGATATGGATTCAGTGGCATTGTTGCCGCGCTCTTTGGCAAATTGCATCCTTTGGGGGTGATCCCAGCCTCTGTTCTTTTTGGCGCGCTGCTGGTAGGCGCAGACAAAATGCAGCGCGCCATGCAGATTCCTAGCGCACTGGTATTGGTCTTAGAAGGACTGATCATGCTGTTTGTCGTCGCTAGTGACCTGTACGTGCGGAAATACTCCCGCCGGCGGGTGGAGGATACAACATGAAAATGGAGAGAGTGGTTCCATTACAGTACTGCATGTAGTGATCATGATGTATGCTTGACGAACTGTTCGCTCTGACGACACTCATCGGTATTCTGCACAGCGGTGTGCGGCTGGCAACGCCCTATCTCTTCGCTGCTCTAGGAGAGACCTTCGTTCAACGCTCGGGTGTGCTGAACCAAGGCGTGGATGGTATTATGTTGATGGGTGCATTTTTTGCCTTTTACGAGGTGTTTCAGGGTTACAATCTGTGGATAGGCGTGCTGGCGGCGTTGATCAGCGGCGTGCTGATGGGGTTGCTGATGGCCATCATCAGTGTGACAATGCAGGGAGAACAGCGCATCAGCGGCATTGGTTTGTATCTTTTCGGCCGCGGCTTGAGCAGCTTGCTCTTCAAAACCCTTATCGGTTCGGTTGAAGGGGTCAGTGGCTTTGCCAAAATGAGCCTGCCTTTCCTATCCGCCCTGCCAGGAATTGGTTATATCTTTTTTGACCATAATATACTGGTATATATTTCCTATCTGCTGGTGCCTGTCACTTGGTTACTCATCAATCGCACGACATTCGGCTTGCAAATCCGCGCGGTTGGGCACAACCCAGAAGCTGCTGATGCTTTGGGCGTCAATGTCAACGCTATACGCTACGCTACATTGATGATCGGCGGGGGATTGGCAGGGGTGGCCGGTGCATCCTTAAGCATCGGCCAGCTAAATATTTTCCAAGAAAATATGACGAACGGAATTGGCTTTATTGCTGTTGCCCTCGTTTATTTTGGCAATTGGCGGGCTGTAGGTGTACTGGGTGGTGCATTACTGTTCAGCCTCGTCAATGCTCTGCAGCTATGGGTGCAAGTTCTGGACATTTCCATACCGTTGGACTTGGTCGTCATGATGCCTTACATTCTGACAATCTGCGTGCTTATTTTCACAGTACAGAAGGTCCAGCGGCCGGCAGTTCTCGCCAAGCCATATGAACGGGGAGAATAAATCCTTATCCATTATCCCAATGATCTTGATATGGATGCTAAAGCATGAACAAACGAATTGGTCAGCTCATACTGATTCTTGTTCTGTTTGGGGTTGCCTATGTAGCCATCGCATCGCCGCTCGCTGTACCAGCCAATAGCGGCAGGACAGAAGCAGATCTGGATGATGGGGGTCCCTTCCGTATCGCCATTGTACTGCCTAGCAGTACCGTGGATATGGCATGGAGCCAAGCCTTCTTTGAAGCGTTGAAGGCTGTCCAAGCTGAAATGGACGACGAAAATGCCCTAGAGATCGCATATTCTGAGGGGATGTTGCAGGTGACAGATGCGGCCGCGGCCATACGTGACTACGCCTCAGAAGGATATGATTTGATCATTGCACACAGTGCCCATTATGGCAATTCGATGTTTGAGGTGGCCGCTGATTTTCCAGAAATTAGCTTCGCGTGGGGGACTGCCGTAGATACAGGCGCAGATCAGGGGTATAAGAATATTTTCGCTTACGAAGCTGCAGCCGATGAGGGTGGCTATATAAACGGCGTCATCGCCGCGCTGCTCTCCCAATCCGGTATCATCGGCGTTATCGGTCCTGTGGAAGCGGGAGATGCCAAACTGTACATAAATGGCTTCATCAAAGGCGTGGCTGAGACCAACCCTGCCATGCAGGTGAATGTCAGCTACACCGGTTCCTTCGGTGACACGGCATTGGCCGCAGCTGCGGCCAATGTCCATATTCAGGCTGGGGCCGATGTGCTGACAGGATCCGCCCAGCAGGTCGTCGGTGCCGTGGGGATTGCCAGGGAAGCGGGTATTCTTTGGCTGGGTACCCAGAGCGACCAGACATCGCTAGGACCGGAGGTTGTGGTTGCCAATCACATCTACGACTGGACCGGCGTTATTAACGATATGATTGCCAAAATTAGATCCGGCGAGCTTGGCGGCACTGCCTACAAGCTCACCCTTAAAAACGGCGGTCTGATCGTGGAATTCAACGACAACATTGACATTGCAGACGATGTAAGAGCAGCAACTGTCCAAGCAATTGAAAATATCAAGAGTGGTGCTGTGCAGAAGATGAAATAAGGATTCAACCTTTACATCCGATTCTGATGACAACAGAGACATCATCGTCAACCTTTCTGCCTGCTGGCCAGCGGACAATCAAACATCTGCATATGGATGGAATCGTCAAACGTTTTCCAGGTGTCCTTGCTTGCGATCACGTGGATTTTGATGTGTGCCAAGGCGAAGTTCATACATTGTTGGGTGAAAACGGAGCTGGCAAATCCACACTGATGAAGATTCTCTATGGTCTTTACCGTCCAGATGAAGGCCATATTCTGCTCAATGGGATACCGCTGACAATGCAGTCACCCACCGACGCCATCCGCCAGGGAATCGGCATGATCCATCAACACTTCATGTTGGTAGATACCCTCACTGTCACGGAAAATGTGGCCCTAGGCCTGGCTTCCAGCCGCGGGCCATTCCTTGATTTGGATCAAGTCGCGTCGCGTATTCAGGAGCTGAGTCTGGCTTACGGCCTGCACGTCGACCCCCGAGCACCGGTCTGGACACTCTCTGTCGGTGAACGCCAACGGGTGGAGATCAGTAAGGCCCTCTACCGAGGGGCTGATCTGTTAATTCTTGATGAGCCGACCGCTGTCCTTACGCCTCAGGAGGTCAATGAACTATTTATCATCCTAGAACAGATGAAGCAGGATGGACACAGCCTTATCTTCATCAGTCATAAATTGCAAGAGGTTCTGGCCATCAGTGATCGCATCAGCGTGCTACGGCAAGGCAAGCTCGTTGGTACGGTTCTCGCCGAAGGCATGACACGCCCGCAACTAGCACGCATGATGATAGGGCGCGATGTTTTGCTGGAACGGCGGCGCGCAAATGTGGATATTGGTGCTGTAAGATTGCGCCTAGAAAAGGTCAGCGCGCTAGATGTCACGGGGAAACCGACTCTGCGAGATGTATCTCTGTCTATTCAGAGCGGCGAAATTCTAGGGTTGGCAGGCGTCAGTGGCAATGGGCAGCGGGAACTGGCTGAAGTCATCGCGGGCCTGCGTCCGGTCACCGATGGGACAGTTGAAATGGATGGCACGTTCATCACCAACTGGCCGATTGCTCGCCGCACAGAGAAAGGCCTGGCATACATTCCTGAAGAACGGATGTATGACGGTATTGTACGCGAATTTTCAATATCAGAAAATCTCATCTTGCAGGATCATACTCATAATCCCTTCAGTCGCGGCATTTTTCTGGACTTTGGGCATATTGCTCGCCATAGTTGGAAACTGGTGCAGAATTTTCAGGTAAAGACACCGAATATCAACACTGCAACCAAAAATCTGTCAGGAGGCAATATCCAGAAGCTGATTCTGGCCCGAGAACTTTCCCGTCGCCCCACAGTCCTAGTTGCCGCCCAGCCTACACGGGGTGTTGATATCGGTGCTATGGAATACATTCATCAGCGGCTGCTGGACCAACGGGCTACAGGGACGGCTACACTGCTCATCTCCGCAGATTTGGATGAATTGCTGGCATTGTCCGACAGAATTGCTGTGATCTACGAAGGGCAGATTATGGATATCGTACAACGGAACGAGACGAGTGCCGAAGAGTTGGGGCTACTGATGGCAGGTGTACAGCCGGATATAGGTTGAAGTAAACAAAAACCTGAAAAACCAATCAGAATTCCTTTGGCCTTTCAGGTTTTCCTAAGCCGTTGGTCGGACTCGAACCGACGACCTACGCTTTACGAGAGCGTCGCTCTACCGACTGAGCTACAACGGCATAGAGATTTCATATTCTAATTGAAGACCGCAGAAAAATCAAATCTGTCGGAAGAAGGGAAATCAAAAGAACCTCTCTCGCCTTCATATTACGACTGCACACGCGTGACATAGTGACCATCCCGGGTGTCAATGCGAATGGTGTCACCTTCCTTCACAAACATCGGAACCTGCAGCCGGTAGCCTGTTTCCAACTCCACTTCCTTGGTTGGATTGTTGGCTGTATCCCCAGCAACGGCCAGCTCCGCCCATATAACGTCTAAATCAACAGTTGTCGGTAGGCTTATGTTGATGGGCTCTCCCTCAAAGGTTTCCAATGATACAACTGTATTGTCTCTCAAAAATTTGATAATTCCTTCAAGCGTATCCTTTGATAGAGCAACTTGCTCATAGGTATCTGTGTCCATGAAGTGATACAGATCGCCATCTGTATACAGATATTCTACTTCCCGTGAATCTAGGCGGACATCATCCACCCGGGCCCCGCTATTATATGTTTTTTCGATTGTTGATCCAGTGCGTAGGTTGCGTACTTTGAGACGAATCGTTGCACCGCCGCGGGCCATTTTGATATGTTGATAATCGATCACCCGCCACAGTTGGCTCTCCTCTTCGTAAATGTTACCCCTGCGTAATTGCTGCACTTCCGCCATACTCTTTTCCGACCCCCATGTCAGTGATTGCAAAGTCGATCAAGATTCTTTGGATTCAAAGCCTGACTGATTATAGAAGATGTAAGCAGTAGGTGTCAAAGTAAGAGCCTTCCCGAACTTCACTTCTCCACAGGTGTGTTATGCGCCGAATTGTCGTAGGGCTACCCGCAGCCGTTCTTCAATACCGCTCACATCAGCCGGGATCTGCTGGATCGCCCGCTGCGCTTCAACAATACTGTAACCGAGGGCTGTAAGAGCCTCCAGCACCTCTGTGTCGGAATCCATTGTAGAGGCGATCGTCGTCAAGCTACTCTCTGCTGGTGTGAGTTTGCCTTTGAGTTCGACAACGATCTTCTCGGCAGTGCGTTTCCCGATTCCCGGCACACGCGCAACAACCCCTGGCTCCTCATTGGCGATTGCAATGCGCAGAGCATCCGGGGTCAGCATACTCAGGATAGCGAGTGCCACCTTTGGCCCTATGCCACTTACCCCAAGCAAGGACTCAAAGATCATCAATTCTTCCTGCTCTTCAAATCCATACAGACTCAGTTCAGTCTCTCGTACCTGTAAATAAGTATGGAGAGATATATGGTCGCCGGCATGGAAACGCGCAACCGTCGGCTCTGGCGTAAACAGGCGCAAGCCAATGCCTGCACTTGGATGGCCGACTTCGACGATCAGATAGTTTTTGTCCACGGACACAACAGTACCATGTACCAGTCGAATCATAGCATATTGATTCGGAGAGCCGTTGATGTTAGGCGTCGGCAACAATCGCCTGATATTGCCCGATTTGCAGATGGCAAAGGGCAATGGCGATGCCATCTGCGGCATCGTCCGGTTGAGGAGTTTCGTCTAATTCCAGGAGTTGACGGATCATCGCTTGCATCTGATATTTATCGGCATTGCCGTAACCGGTGAGGGCCTGTTTAATTGTGGCCGGCGTATACTCGGCCACCGGGAGATCACACAGGGCGGCCGCCAGCAAAGCTGCCCCGCGCGCTTGCCCGACAGAGATAGCAGTTGTGACATTGCGGCCAAAGAAAAGCTCTTCGACAGCGACTTCATCGGGCTGAAATTCACGGATCAAGTTCTGGATATCGGTAAAAATATCTCGTAGACGTAGAGGCATTGGCTGGTCCGGCGATGTCCGAATCACCCCACAGGCCAGCAGTTCATAGTCAGCGGAGATCGTTTGCAGGACGACACCATAACCGGTTGAGGCGGTGCCCGGGTCAATTCCCAGAGCACACCATTCTCGCTCCCGCTTGCGAGCGGCCAGTCCTCTATCCCTGAAAGTCATGTTCTGCCTTGACTGTATTCACAAAAATCTAGGATTCTCAGTCTATGAGACCTGTGCGACTAAATCGTCGGTCAGTTCCAAATTGTGGTACACTTTATTGACATCGTCAAGTTCCTCAAGGGCCTCAAGCAGATGAAGAACGTTGAGCCCGGCCTTGGGGTTGAGCGAGAGTGTCATATTGGGCTGCATGATCAGTTCTGATGAATCTGGCAGAATCCCTGACTCACGCAGGGAGTTATCCACCTGGGCTAAATCCGTTCTTTCGGTATAGATTTCAACAGCATCGTCGCTCAGTTCGACATCTTCCGCGCCTGCTTCTAACGCTTCAATAAATATTTCGTCCGCGTCTAGGTCACGGGCATTGCCATCGTCATCTTCAAGATGAATGGCAACATACCCCTTGGCTGTGAACTGCCAGGCCACGGAACCTGGCTCGCCTAAGTTGCCATTTGCTCGGTTGAAACAGCGCCGTATGTCGGCAATCGTGCGGTTGCGGTTGTCGGTTAAGCATTCGAGCAGAATCGCGATGCCATGGGGGCCGTACCCTTCATAGTAGATCTCTTCAATTTCGGCCGCGTCCTTATCCAAACCGGCCCCTCGCCGGATCGCGTAATCAATGCGCTCCTTCGGCATGTTTTCGGCTCTGGCTTTTTCGACAGCTAGACGCAGACGCACATTGGAATCTATATCGGATCCGCCCTCTTTGGCTGCCACCTGCAATTCACGGGCAAGTTTGGTAAAAATTTTACCCCTGGCAGCGTCATTGGCACCTTTTTTGCGCTTAATTGTAGACCATTTGGAATGACCAGACATTGCGTTCTCCTATCTATATATAACACCAATTGGCGAGTACGTTCTCTCCACCAATCACTACGCTCTCACTTCTTGCCCTGTTGAATCGTTGCTTGGATGAATGCGCGGAAGAGAGGATGAGGGTTGGTGGGGCGGCTCTTAAACTCCGGATGGAACTGGCTGCCCACCATAAAGGGATGATCTGCTACTTCCACGATTTCGACCAGCCGGCCATCTGGCGAACATCCGCTTACTACCAGACCATGGGATTCCAGCACCTCTCGATAGGTATTGTTGAACTCAAAACGATGGCGATGGCGCTCATTGATCAGACCAGTATATCCAGCGGCAGCATAGGCTGTAGCGGCTTGGGAGCCTGGCCGCAATTTACAGGGGTAGATTCCCAGGCGCATGGTACCGCCCATATCGGCAATATCCCGTTGTTCCGGCATGATATCAATGATAGGCATTTCCGTGCTGATATCGAATTCCGTACTGTTCGGTTCTTCGCTATCCAACATAGCCCGCGCGAATTCAATACAAAGGACCTGCATACCTAGGCACAGGCCTAAATACGGGACTTTGCCGGTACGGGCAAAGCTCGCGGCAATGATTTTGCCCTCAATACCACGATAGCCGAAGCCGCCGGGCACAATGATCCCCTGGACCCGCCCCAGTCGCTCCAGGTCCCGGCCTTTTTCCATGGCCTCCGAACTGATCCATTCGATGTCCAAATCAAACCCTTCGGCCAGGACAGCATGGGTCAGTGCTTCTTTGACACTCAGATAGGCGTCCTCCAGCTCAACATATTTGCCCACAATCCCCACATGCACCCGTTCTTTCGGTCGGCCTAATTCAATGACAAACCGCTTCCAGCGGGCTAACCCTTCTGGGGAATATTGAGGAGTGGGTAGTTCTAGCTGGGCGACCAAAAGATCGCCCAGCCCAGCCTCTTCCAAGCTGAGGGGCACCTGATAGATCATGTCTACAGTAACCATGGGGATGACTGCGTTCTGCTCCACATCACAGAACAAAGCAATCTTCTCCTGCACTTCAGCATCAATCGGATAATCGGAACGCACGATAATGACATCCGGCTGGATGCCAATGCCCCGCAACTCCCGCACACTATGTTGTGTTGGTTTGGTCTTCAACTCTTTGCTGGCAGCCAAATACGGCAGCCATGTGAGATGAATGTAGAGAACGTTTTGAGGACCGACATCTTTACGCATCTGACGAATCGCTTCTAAGAAGGGCAATCCCTCAATATCGCCGACTGTGCCGCCGATCTCCACGAGGGCTACATCGGCATTGCTCAAGCGGGCCATCTGTCCGATGTGGCGTTTGATTTCATTTGTGACATGAGGGATCACCTGAATGGTGCCGCCTAGATAGTCTCCCCGTCTCTCTTTTGTGATTACATCATTATAGATCTGTCCGCTCGTCACATTGCTGAAGCGGTTGAGGTTTTCGTCGATGAACCGTTCATAATGACCCAAATCCAGGTCCGTCTCCGCGCCATCTTCCGTGACGAACACTTCGCCATGCTGGTATGGTGATATAGTGCCTGGGTCAACATTGAGGTACGGATCCAGCTTCATCGCCACCACGCGGATGCCCCGGGACTTCAGCAGGCGCCCAATGGAGGCAACGGTTACACCTTTTCCCAGACCTGACACCACCCCGCCGGTAACAAAGATATATTTCGTCATGATCGGGAAATAAATTCCTCAGGCTACAGGGGCGTGCTCTGGCCCGCCTAGTGCTACCACAAAAGCAATAGCCCGTTCTCTGTCATGGCTCAAACTTACAGACCATTCATGCAGGCCCATAGCTTGCGCCCGCCGCGCGGCCGCACCATGAAGCTGAACAGAGGGATCCCCCCGCTTATTTGAAACGATTTCTAGGTCGGTCCAGCGAATGCCATCCCGCCAAGCCCCTGTGCCGAGTGCTTTGGCAATGGCCTCTTTGGCTGCAAAACGGGCGGCCAAGGATTCTATACGCCCGGCACAGTAGCACAATTCTGCCTCTGTATAGACCCGAGCCAGAAACCTTTTCCCCGCTTTCTCGGTCGCGCTGTATCGGGAGATAGCCCGCTGAATGCGCTTAGTTTCTATGATATCAACGCCTGTTCGCAACATTTGTCTGTTGGTAGAACTGTAGGGAAGAGTCATTACTCTCCACTCTGGGCAAAGCCATATATGTTAGAGACGATATAGAGCGGACGGCCCTTGACGTCGTCGTAGATGCGTGCCAGATACTCACCGATGATCCCCAAAAAAATCAATTGGACTCCGCCTAAAAACAGAACGATAATCAAAGTTGTCGCCTGACCGAAGAACGCATTGTTGCCGGAGAGACGGAGAACCACTGTGATGGCAATGCCGACCAGGCTCAATATTGCTACAAGGAAGCCAAAGTAGGTACTGATCCGAAGGGGAATGTAGCTGAAACTGGTGATCGCATCCAAGGTCAGGCGAATCATCTTGGACAAAGGGTACTTGGTTTCACCGGCAAACCGCTCGGCTCGCTGGTATTCGATCCCGACATGGCGGAAACCTACCCAACTGCTGAGGCCGCGCATAAAACGGTGTTTTTCCCGCAATTGGCGCATTGTCAACACGACCCGGCGGTCCACGAGGCGAAACTCACCTGTGTTTAGCGGAATCTCCACATCTGTGATCCGGCGCAGAAGTTTGTAGAAAATGCTGGCAGTCCATAGTTTGAAGCGAGATTCACCTTTCCTATGGGCGCGCACCGCGTAGACAACTTCATACCCTTCCCTCCATTTGCCAAACATTTCCACAATTAGCTCTGGCGGGTCCTGTAGGTCCGCGTCAATGATAACGACAGCATCCCCTTGTGCATAATCAAGTCCGGCCGTGATGGCGATCTGTTGACCGAAATTGCGGGAGAAATTTATGATTTTGACGCGCTTGTCCTGCTCGTGTAGCGCGGTCAGCAGAGAAAGTGAGCGGTCATAGCTGCCATCGTTGACGCAAATCAGTTCCCACGGCTCGCCGATTTTGTCCAAGATAGCGGTCAGGTGCCGGTAGAGTTCGGGAAGTACCTCCTCCTCGTTGAAGATCGGCACGATTACGGAGATAACCGGGCGTTTGTCCGCAGTGATGAGCGTCGGTTTGAGCACTGCCTCTGGTAGACGCACCGCAATGGGTGTATACATCTCTGTTACATAAACCTCATGATTTGCAAAGATAGAATATGATCATACTGAAAATTGCAGGGTTGGTCAAGTGAATGATGTACGGAATGGCAGTTTATGGGCATGTCAGTTGCATGTTCGGTAAAAATCGGCTACCCTATCAGAACTGCAGTGGAGAGCCGTTACGATTCCTTCTCCACTGGTGTGATGACCATTTCACGGAGCCTGATTTATGCCTACATTGCAGCCAACACCTTTAGCAGACTATACCAGTCGTATCTTCCAGGCAGTGGGTACCCCAAAGACGACAGCTGATTTGGTCGGACGGTCGTTGGTGGCGGCCAATCTGGCCGGTCATGATTCCCATGGCGTCATCCGCATTATGCAGTACTTGAGACAGATCAGCGAGGACGAACTACGGCCCCAAGCCACACCACAGATTGAGCGGGAAACGCCGGTGATGGCTCTGGTCGATGGCCATCGCTGTTTCGGACAACTGGCCGCCAAAGTCGCCATAGAACTGGGCATCAACAAGGCGAAAGGCCAGGCAGTGGCGGCGGTCGGGCTGAAGCAATCTGGGCATGTAGGGCGATTAGGTGAATGGGTAGGGCTGGCAGCCGAGGCCGGATTGATTGCGCTGTCCTATGTCAACGGCGGGCGTTCTGGCGGATTGGTAGCACCCTTTGGCGGCGCAGAACGTCGCTTGGGCACAAACCCCATCGCCGCGGCCGTACCGCTGGAAAACCGGCCACCTCTGCTGCTGGATTTTGCCACCAGTGCTGTGGCGGAGGGAAAGGTGCGGGTCGCCTTGAACAGCGGCAAACCGATCCCCGAAGGCTGGGCCCTGGACAAAACAGGCGCGCGGACTCTGAATCCGGCAGACCTATACGATGATGGAATGCTCCTACCTGCAGCCGGCCACAAGGGCTACGGTCTGGCTCTTTTGTGCGATTTTCTGGGCGGGCTGTTGACCGGGGCCGGCGGCCCCGGACTGCCCGGCGCACTATTGGGCAATGGCGTGCTGTTTGTTCTTTTGAACATTGAAGCATTCCGTCCTTTGGCCGATTTCTTTGCCGATAGCACACATATCGCAGACCGCATCAAAGCGACAAAACCTGCGCGAGGCTTTGAGGAAGTGCTCCTGCCCGGCGAGCCGGAGGTGCGCTCGGCCCAGGCCCGCGCAGAGAGCGGGATTCCGCTAGATGAGACCACCTGGGCGCAGATTGTCGAAACCGCGCACAAGCTGGACGTCGCCAGCATCTAAAACCAGAGCAATTACGCTCCTCTATCTTGCACAGGAGTATACACATGTCACGAATCTCTACATCTTCCTGGAGCCTACATAGGGCATTGGGAAGCCCGCCTCTCTTTGGCCCAGGGCAGCTATTCCCCAGCCCGTCTGCTGATGCGGCCATCAGCTTGCTAGAACTGCCAGCCGCCCTGGCCCGGGCCGACATCCACACATTGGAAATCGTCCACTTTCATTTTCCTAGTGCTGATGCCTCCTATATCATTGACCTCAAGGCTGCCTTACAGGAGGCTAGGGTCGAACTATTCAGTATTCTCATTGACGCCGGCGACATCACCCACCCAGACCCGTCCACCCGGGCCGAAGAGATGGTGTGGATTCGTTCATGGTTGGACATCGCCGCCCAATGTGGTGCAACCCACGCCCGTGTGGTAGGGGGCTATCAGCCGATTGAGCGCAACAACACACCCCTGATCGATCATCCGGTCGTACACTGTAGTGCCCAAGGGCTGCGGGAATTGGCCGGCTACGCGCGAGGGATTGGTGTGCAGGTGATCACTGAAAATTTTCGCGAAACCACAAACAGGGCCGCTCAGGTATTGGCGATTCTGGAACGATGTGAAGGCCAAGTGGGGCTGTGCGCCGATTTCGGCAATTACAAAGGCGATGACCGCTATGAGGAGTTGGCCGCCATCTTCCCGAAAGCTGATGCAGCCCATGTGAAAGCCTTGTATGATGCCGAGGGCAACCCAGACCAAGACGAGTTTCGCCATTCGTTGGGGATGTTGGCATCCGCGGGGTTTGATGGCCCCATGTCGCTGATATTCGACACCGCACTATATGGCAACAGGTCCGAATGGGACAATCTAGCACAAATGCGGACCATGGCCTCACCCTTCTGTACTGCCTCCTTCGCAGAGCAGAAACCATAAGCTGAGCCAGCCTGCTACGCCGGAAGAGAGAACGGGAGAGAACCCCCACTCTCTCCTCTTCCGATTCAAGTTAGCCAACCAGAGCAGCATCGAGTACAATTTCATCAACCGCGGCCAGAGCTTTGGAGATAGGGCAATCGTCCTTCGCTTGGGTCGCGTACTCGGCGAATTTGTCCGCGGACAGGCCAGGAACTTCCGCCCTGCACGTCAGCTCGATTTTGCTGACCGTAGGGCCTTCTGTCAGATGGACATCTGCCGAAGTGTGAACGCTTGTGGGGGTGAAACCATCACCGCTTAGAAGAGCTGAGAGAAACATAGAATAGCAGCCGGCATGCGCCGCACCGATCAACTCTTCTGGATTGGTGCCGGGCCCGGACTCGAAACGAGAAGCAAAGGTGAAGGGCCCTTCGTACAGGCCGCTCCCTAGTTTCATGGTGCCGGATCCTTCATTCAGTGAGCCGTTCCAGATGGCGGTGGAGTTACGCACTGTCATGGAGATTCCTCCTAGTTGTGAACTATGGTTTGAAACATAAGCCAACGACCATTAGTTTACCACAAATTGCATGTTACATACCTATTGGCCCTATGATGGGTTACAGCGGCCAACAGCAGTGTTTCGCTGCAACACCACACCGAACGCAGGAGTTGCAAAACACCTTTTGAATGTTGTGGTATACTCTCCCAATAGCAGTAGCGAGAACTAGGTATTGAGGTGTAAGATAATGGATATTACAAAAGCAGTTATCACCGCCGCCAGACGCGACCAATACAGCTTGCCCCTGCAGATGATCATTGACCGGGACGGCGTGGAAAAGTCGGTCCTACACATTCTGGTGGAGGAGGTCCTTGACGCCGGGGTTGATGATATCTGTGTTGTCATTCGGCCGGGGGATGAGGCCACCTATGCTGCAGTAGCCGGTGAGCATGCCGGACGGCTTCACTTCGTTCAGCAGACCGAACAAAAGGGGTATGCACACGCTGTGTACTGTGCTCGTGAGTTTGTCGGCCGGGATCCCTTCCTGCATCTAGTGGGGGATCACCTATACGTCAGCCAGAGTCGTGACCGTTGCACGCCCCAGCTCGTGGAGGTCGCACGCGCCCATAACTGCTCCGTCTCTGCGGTGCAAGCCACCCGCGAAACCCTCCTGCCTTTCTATGGCACCATCGGCGGCCGGCGTTTGCCCGGCCAGCCGCAACTATATCGGGTGGAGACGGTCATTGAAAAGCCTACGCCTACCGAGGCCGAGCAGCAGCTCGTCGTCTCCGGCCTGCGGGTCGGCCACTATCTCTGTTTCTTCGGCATTCACATCCTGACAGCGACTGTCATGGACATTCTCGGCCGCATATTGGCTACCCCAGAAAACGTCGGCACCTCCCTATCTGTGGTCCTGCATGATCTGGCCCACCGGGAACAGTACCTAGCCCTAGAGCAGCGAGGCATGCGCTTTGATATGGGGATGAAGTATGGATTGCTCTCTGCACAGATCGCCATGGCCTTGAACGGGCGGGACCGGGATGATGTGCTGACTCTGCTGCTGGAACTGCTGGCGACCCAGCACACCAGTGGTGAGTGAAGGTGACGAATGGCGAGTAATGACTTTTCACGGCAGTTTTGTTGTGTAGGAGACATAGGAGAATGAGCGAACTGGTCAAAATTATCACTGCTACCGACCCATCCATCCGCAATCGCTCGTTGGAAGGGTTCGTCCACACCGCTTCGGCAGAGATATTGCTGCAAGAATGCGCGGCATTGGATCAGATGCGTCGGGACAATGATAATCTCTACGAACGGGTGCGGGCCTTCTTTTTCTTGTACGCCATCCACCGCTTCCATCTGCCGGCCAAGGCCGGCGTTGCCCCTAGGGGGATGATCCCCTTCAGTGGCTACGAAGACCTGCTCAACCGTCGCTTTGAGGAAGCGATTGAGACATTTCTACGGGACCAATCCCAAGCAGGGCCGAGCGAAGCCATCTCCAGCGGCCTGGCTGCAGCCTATCGTCAGCTCGGCTTCCAGACATTGGCAGACCAGGTGCGGCGCAGTGTGCGTTCTGTGCGGGGCAACCAGTGGATGTTTCGAGTCGGTCATCCGTCCGACTATCCACTGCGGGTGCGCCCGGAACTGTGTCGTCCTCTCAGCAATGGTCTTTTTCCCCTGCTGAAAGAGGCGACCCCGGTGCGTATGGACCTGTCCCACAGCGGCTGGAGTGATATCTTCTTTTTGGGTATGGATTTCCCCGAAGGCGCACGGGTGTTGAACGTCTCCATTGATCTGAGTGTGCGGGGCCGGGATGGAGAACGCCCTCAACCTTTGTCACCGGTGGAGTGCTACTTTCGGGTCATTGACCGTCCGGTTCTGCGGCTGGTCAGCGTGGATTTGGAAGCGAGTGCTGAAATTACAACCTTTGCTGAAGTATTCGACTTTGCCCGGGACTATCTCGGGCTGCTGAAGGCCGCGCTGATCGCTGCTGGCATCGTGCCGCCGGGCATGGAAGGCGCGTACCAGCCCCTCACCGACTTGCTGACCCGGCTGGTTGGCCCTGGCTACGGCATTGAACTGGTTAGCAAAGTCAACAACATACCCAAAGGATCGCGACTGGCGGTCTCTACCAGTCTATTGGCAAGCCTTATTGCCGTCTGTATGCGGGCCACCGGCCAGGCCCATTCTCTCAGCGGCGGCCTCAATGAAGAAGAACGTCGGCTTGTGGCCGCGCGGGCGATCCTCGGTGAGTGGCTGGGCGGGTCCGGCGGCGGCTGGCAGGATTCCGGCGGTATCTGGCCAGGTATGAAACTAATTCAAGGGGAGCTGTCCGCAGAAGGAGATCCGGAGTTCGGGATCAGCCGTGGCCGACTTTTGCCCAGCCATCATGTTTTTGAACGTGATGAGATCAACGAGGAAACTAGGCGGGCTTTGCAAGCGAGTCTGGTCTTAGTTCACGGCGGCATGGCCCAAGATGTAGGGCCGATCCTAGAGATGGTGACAGAGAAATATCTACTCCGCTTGGAAAAGGAGTGGAAGGCCCGCCAAGAGGCGATGAGTACCTTGGATAAGATATTAGACCTTTTGCAGCAAGGAGATGTGCAGGTCATCGGTCAAGCCACGGAACGCAATTTCAACGGACCGATTCAGGCCATTATTCCCTGGGCGGGGAACCTCTACACCGATACCCTGATTCAGCAGGTGCGGGCCGAGTTCGGTAAAAACTTCTGGGGCTTCTGGATGCTGGGCGGCATGTCCGGCGGCGGCATGGGCTTTATCTTTCATCCCCAACATAAGGCCGCGGGCAAGGCCCGGTTGCAAGAGATCATGGACAGCACCAAAGCGCGCATGGAACGGGAGATCCCCTTTGCCATACAACCGGTAGTATACAACTTTGAGATCAACGAGAAGGGCACCTGGGCCGAACTGTTGCGCGGACACAATGCACTATTGCCCGCAGCCTACTACCGGCTGACTGTTCCCACACTTCTGCGCCAGGACCATTGGGCTCTTTCCTCGGGCCAGCGCGCGGAGATGGACCGCTTTGGGTCTGCCTGTCGTACAGATGCAGCCCTATCCGATATGGTCCAGTCTCTCTTCAACCGCATGTTGCCCCAGGAGCAGGTCGTAGAAGAGGAGGATTCCCTGACCGTGCTGCTTGAGGACAATGCCTTTGACCGTGAGGAACACGAACAGATCCGTAATGACCTGCGGAGCGGACGCATCGGCCTAGCCCAAAATCGTCTACCGGCCCGCAGTCTCATTCAGGAAGTGGCCCCGGCCGATATGGCCGACGCGACTGTGAATCTGCCGGAACGTCTGCGGAAACTTGGTATGGCTGCGCTGAAAAACGGCGAAGTAGCGGTCGTTACCTTGGCTGGGGGTGCGGGCAGCCGTTGGACCCAAGGCGCGGGGGTTGTCAAGGCCCTCAATCCCTTCGTCCGTCTGGGCGGCAAACATCGCAACTTTATTGAAATTCACCTAGCCAAAAGCCGGCGCATCAACCGGCTTTGCGGCACGCCCTTGCCCCACATCATCACCACCAGTTATCTCACCCACAGCGCAATTGCCGACTGTCTGCGCGACGCGGACGACTATGGCTATGAAGGGCCGCTCCTTCTGTCCCCAGGCCGCAGTATCGGGTTGCGTATGGTGCCAATGGCCCGGGATTTGCGTTTCGCATGGGAGGAGATGCCCCGGCAAATTCTGGATGTACAGGCGCAAAAGGTGCAGGAAAGCCTCCACGCCGCGCTGATCAATTGGGCCCGCTCCATGGGAGAGGGCAGCGACTACACCGACAATCTGCCTGGCCAGTGCATCCACCCGGTGGGCCACTGGTATGAACTGCCGAACCTCCTGCGGAATGGCGTCTTGTGCCAGCTACTGGAGGAGCGTCCGCAGCTTCAGTATGTAATGATGCACAATATTGACACCGTGGGCGCGGATATCGATCCAGCCTTGCTGGGCCTGCACATCCGCTCGCAGGTCACCATGACAGCCGAAGTCATCAACCGCCGGCTAGAAGACAGAGGCGGCGGTCTGGCCCGCATTGACGGTAAAGTGCGGTTGGTGGAAGGCCTGGCCCTCCCTTGGGAGGAGATCGAGTTCCGTCTAACCTTCTATAACTCCAACACCTTCTGGATTCACATCGACCGCCTGTTGACGATCTTTGGCCTCACACGGGCGGACCTGGCCGACGAAACCCGAGTGGCTGACGCGGTACGACAGATGGCCGCGCTTATGCCCACCTATGTAACGCTTAAGGATGTGAAGAAACGTTGGGGCCGTGGCCAAGAGGACATCTTCCCGGTCGTCCAGTTTGAGAAGCTGTGGGGCGATATGACCGCATTGCCGGAGATGGATTGCCGCTTTGTTATCGTGCCACGGCCACGAGGCCACCAGCTCAAAGAAGTGGCCCAATTGGACGGATGGTTCCGAGATGGATCAGCCGCCTACGTGGAAAATCTATGTGAATGGAATCACAGTACTGCGGAGTTGGGACGATAAGGCCCGCTGGATACGTTCAATGGAAAGAATGAGGTAGTCCCCGCCTTGCCACAGGCCTGAACACCAGCACCGCTAATCTATTGACAGTTGAAGGGGGAGCCATGATTCGGCTCCCCCCTTATCTTTTGCCAATTGCAACGGGCCCACTCACTTCCGCACAAGCGGCAGGAAGAGATCCTGGCCAACAGGTGTGGGCGTGACCGTAGGCGTAGCTGTTGGGGTGACCGGGTCGCAGAAGGGCAACTCAATATCCGTCAGGTCGTTCTGGGCAACCCGCGCCAATGCGTTGGGGATACAGCCGCTGAAGCGGTTGCCAGCCAAGGACAACGAACGTAGGTCGGAGAGATCCACCAGGGTCGTCGGGATGCTGCCCGTCAGACTGTTGTTGGCCAGGTGTAAGGTCTGCAGGGTGGCAATACTTCCCAGATCTGTCGGCAGGCTGCCCGACAGCCTGTTGTTGGAGAAGTCCAAGACCTGCAGGTTGGCCAGCGCGCGCAAACCAACCGGGATACGCCCAGAGAATTCGTTGTTGGAGAGGTTCAAGGTCTGCAGACCTGTGAGCCGGCTCAAGGTAGACGGGATGCTGCCTGCCAATGTCTTGCCACTGATATCCAACTCCAGCCTGATCACCCGCTGCGGGACCCCGCTAATGGTTACCCCCTCCCAGGTGTCAATGCTGCTGTTCTCACTCCAATTCAAGCGCATGGAGGTACTGATGCTTCCCTCCAGGGTTTCCTTGTTGGTTAGGAGCAGGACGCAGTCTGCGACCAGGGTAGCATTGGCAGAGGGGTTGGATACGACAGTGCCATTGGTACATGTTGGTCTCTGTGTCGAGCCACCACCACCACCGCCACCACCACCACTACTGCCACCACCTGTAGATCGCGTCCACGTAGGTGTCGGTGTAATCGTAGGCGTCGGTGTTGGGGTCGGTGTATGCGTAGACGTTGGGGTCGCTGTAGGCACGGCTGTGGGAGGCATCGCGCATGGCGACAGTCCGCTAGTTCCGATAGTTTGTAAGTCACTTATGATGCCACTGCTCCACAAGCCTCTGGCTACACATCCGCTTATTGTATTGCCGCCGAGGTACAAGGTCTGCAGAGTGTCGGAGAGACTGTCTAGCTGAACAGGGATTGTACTGCTCAGTTGGTTGTTGCGGAGGTCCAACGTCACCAGCCGAGAGAGGGTTGCCAGGGCTGGCGGGATGCGGCCCGTCAGGGTGTTGGTGGCCAGGTTCAAGGTCTGCAGATTGGAGAGTTTGCCCAGGGCAGGCGGGATGGTATCCGATAGACTGTTGCGGGCCAGGTGTAAGGTCTGCAGAGTGACGAGATTGCCCAATGTACCCGGGATGCGGCCCGTCAGGGTGTTGCTGTAGAGGTTCAACGTCCGTAGCTGGGCGAAGGTGCCCAGGGCAGCAGGGATAGTGCCCGTCAGGGAGTGACCGCTGAGTCGCAATTCCCGCAGGGCCGAGAGACTGCCCAGTTGATCAGGGATTGTACCCGTCAATCTGTTTCCGTCCATGAGCGGGCCATCAAGTGCCACTGTAATCACACGCGAGTTGTCAACGCTGATACCCTCCCAACTGGTTATGACGTTCGTTGAACTCCAGTTCAATGAGGCGGCGTCACCTTCTAGGGTGGGCTTGGCCCCCAGGAGTGTTTGGCAATCGGCGACCAGGTTGGGGTTTTCAAAGCCTGTTGCGCCTGGAACCGCGACGCTGTTGGTACAGTTGATAGGGGTGGCCGTGGGGGTAGGCGTGACCGTAGGTGTATGAGTCTGGGTCGGTGTAGGTGTGGCTGTAGGTGTATGAGTCTGGGTCGGTGTGGCTGTGGGCCTAGGTGTAGATGTCGGCGCGGGTGTGGGTGTGTTATTGCTGTCGCAGGCATTCAGGCCAAGATATAGCAGGTTGCTACTATTCTGAGTCTGAGTAATGAATTTATTGTACAAGGAATGATGGATACATCCTGTGAAGCTGTGGGTCCTGAAGGAGGTACCGAGGTGCAAGGTCTCCAGACTTGCGGCGAGAGCACCCAGTTGAGCAGGGATGACGCCCGTCAGTTGGTTGCTGAGAAGGGCCAAGTTCCGCAGATTGGTGAGGTTGCCCAGTTCAGGCGGGATAGAGCCGGTCAGTTGGTTGTTGTGGAGGTACAACTCCCGTAGAGTAGTGGAGAGGTTGCCCAGTTCAGCAGGGATGGTGCTCGTCAGTTGATTGATGCCGAGGTTCAAGCCGGTCAGATTGGAGAGGTTGCCCAGTTCATAGGGGATAGTGCCGGTCAGTTGGTTGTCACGGAGGTTTAACTGCTGCAGATTGGAGAGGTTGCCCAGTTCATAGGGGATAGTGCCGATCAGTCGGTTGTTACGGAGGTACAACTGCTGCAGCTTGGAGAGGTTGCTCAGTGCAGGCGGGATGCTGCCCGTCAGGTGATTTATGTGAAGGAATAATGTCTCCAGATTGGAGAGGTTGCCCAGTGCAGGCGGGATAGAGCCCGTCAGGCGGTTTTGGTTGAGGTATAACTGCCGCAGATTGGAGAGGTTGCCCAGTTCTGGCGGGATAGCACCCCTCAGTCCGTTAGGCTTACCCGATATATTCGAATCAGCCGAAGTTGGGTCCGGGCCGTTTTCGCTTAACCATAACACCCGTAGCTGGGAGAGTCTGCCCAGGGCAGGCGGGATGGTGCCGGTCAGGTCATGGCTGCTGAGTTTCAACGTCCGCAGCTGGGTGAGATTGCCCAGTGCAGCCGGAATGGTGCCGGTCAGGCTTCCCCCGGATACATGCGGATGCAGTGTCATCACCCGGGTGTTGGAGATGTGGACCCCGACACTGATACCATACCATTGGGTTATGAGAGTCGTTGTCACCCAGTTGGTCAGTGTGGCAGTCCCTCCTAGGGTGTCCCTGGCGGCCATGAGCGCGTTGCAATCCGCGACCAGGAAGGGGTCTTCTGGATCCGGAATCGCAATAGAGTTGCTACATACATCGGCTACTGTTACTGCTGTTGGTGTCGGTGGTGCTGCTGGTACCTGTGCAATGATGGGGGTGGTGCCACCACCTGCGATCATCATCAAGGCAGTGATGGCAAGCGTAGTTCCGAGGAGGATGAGGGCTGCTAGGGTGATCCCTCGTGTGGGTCGTATATATTTAGAACATTTGTGCGGGGGGGGGGGGGGGGGGGGGGGGTAAGGAGGATGAGGGCTGAGCGGACACGCCTAGTTGCGGTTCATCGCCTTCAAGCTGTTGTCTGTTGCATGGATTCTGCTCTCGGTTGGCCATGATCACATTCTCCTCAACGCTATCGGCAGTAGAAAACCATTCACTGCACATGATAGCAGCGAAGCCGAATAAGGGCAAATTCCCTTCCACAGGGCATGCTTTCCTGGGCCACTTGACATGACAGCGAAGATAGGGGTGCCCCTGATGCTGCCCGTCAGTTGGTTGACCCTAACCTGACGGCCATTGCGCCATGCCCAACGGCCATAGAGGTCCAACTTTGTCACATGAGAGCTGGAGACGGTAGTGCTATACCAGCCCCCAGCTCTCTTTGGATACACCTACCTTAATCACTCGCCCCACCAGTACCGACTACCGGGATTGTCGGCAGATACTGATACGTGGGATCCACCTTTTGCTTCTGCAGAATCCTGATGATCTCCCCCCAAGTGGCGACGAGACCAACAGAGACGGGCGGCAGGTCATCGCGAATCTCCTTATGCAGTCTACCCAATTTGTAGCAGGGGACCGCAGCGTACATATGATGCTCAATATGAAAGTTCATGTGCCAATAGAGAAAACGCACGAACGGATTCAGGAGCATGGAGCGAGTACAGAGGCGAAAATCCGGTATATTGTCCGTAAGACCTACATTCCGGTTGGCCACATAAATATCTGCCATACATCCAATGAGTCATCGCTATTCAACCCAGGTTGGTGGGGCCGTATCCACGCCATGTTTGGCAAAGACCGCGTCGATTTCGTCTAGGGTCTCTGGATCGAGAGACCAATCAAGGCCGGCCACATTCTCTTCCACCTCTGTGGGCCGGCGGAATCCGACCAACGCCACACTGACGACTGGATTTGACAGGACCCAGCGCAATGCTAGGTGGGCGACCGACTTGCCATGGCGGGCGGCGATGGCTTTGAGCTCCTCAACAACAGCCACATTTCTGGCGAATACCTCTGGTGTAAACAGGGGCAGGTTAAAGGCAATCCCATTGCTGCGCCAATCGCCTTCGGCAAAGGTTGTGTCGGGCGTGAATGTACCGCTGAGTAGGCCATGGGCCAGGGAACCGTAGGTCATCAGGCCAATGCCGTGTTGTTCTATCGTGGGAAACACGTGCCGTGCTAGGCGGCGGTCGAACAGATGATAGCCGTACTGTGCGATGTCCACCCGCCTGGCTCCGAGGCAGGCTTCGATCTGCGGGGGCCGGAAGTTGGAGATGCCCACGAAGCGGGCCTTGCCGGCCTGTACTATTTCCTCCAAGGCCTGCATGGTTTCGGCAAAGGGAACCTTGACATCGGGCCAGTGAATCAGATAGACATCTATATAGTCGGTTTGGAGTGCCTTCAGGCTACGTTCAATGGCTGCTAAGGCCGAGGCAGGCCGACTATCCCGGCTCCATGTCCCGTCATCGTAGTAGATGCCGAACTTGGTGACGAGGATGACCTCCTTGCGTCGCGCGCCCAGGGCCTTGCCCAAGATACGTTCCGACTGGCCAAAGCCATAGCCTTCGGCCGTGTCAAAAAGGTTGATGCCCAGGTCAAGGGCTCGCTGGACAGCCGCCACAACCTCATTCTCATCAAAATGACCATACATGCCGCTGGTCTCCCAACAGCCAAATCCAATGGCGGAAACATCCAAGCCTGTACGTCCAAATGCTCGATATTCCATCTGTCTGCCTCACTTTCTGTGTATCCAGAAGCGCGCGCCCCACATGGCGCGCAAATTTACCTCGCCGCGCCCCACATGGCGCGCAAATTTACCTCGCCGCGCCCCACATGGCGCGCAAATTTACCTCTTTTCGCCGCTTGACTTTTCCGCAGGCTCATAGTAGGCTATCCGCAACATAAATAAGGAGAACATGTATGATTGAATCTGTGGCAAGCCAAACTGGGTACAGAGCCCTAACCCTGGGGCAGGTTGCCAGCTTTTGGGAAAATGGTTATCTGATCGTCGGCAAGCTGCTTGATGACGATCTGGTCGAACAGATGCGCCGGGCGTATGATGCGGAATTTGCCCTAGCACGGGCCGGCCAACGGCCACTCCGCAACCTCGCTGTGCCAGAGAAAGATGATGGACATGATGAGGGTGAGGAAGATGATCAAGAGATGCTGCAGTTTATGCAGATCTCCGAACACAATCTCCTCTTCCACAAGCTCACCTACCATGAGGGCCTTCTCAATATCATTGAAGATATCCTCGGCCCCAATATTCAGCTATTTCACAACCAGGCCCTGTACAAGCCGCCCCATCATGGTGGCCCGATCTTCTGGCATCAGGACAATGCCTACTGGCAATGTCTGCCGGCCAATCTGGTGAGTTGTTGGCTTACCTTGGATGACGTAGACCTACACAATGGGGCCATGCAGTTCATCCCAGGCTCCCATCTGCATCCCCGGAGCCACGACCGGGCCCAGGGCAGTGATGTCCTGCTGGATATGGGCAAAGCGGTGGATGACAGCCAAGCGGTTGTCGCGGACCTGCCAGCCGGTGGCATCACCCTGCACCACTGTCAAACCTTGCACCGCAGCGCGCCCAACACGACCGACCGCCAACGCCGCGCCTATGCCATTCACTTCATGACCCCAGGCACAAAGTCCATGCGAACCAAGCAAACGATCCCCGTCTCCTTCAGCCATCCCATGCTACGCATGCGGCTCTGAACTGCAGTGGCTCGTGGCCGCTGAAAACCCAACAGCCACTGCAGTTACTACCCTGTCTGAATCAGGATTATCTGGAGTAGAGGATTTACAGGATAAAATCCCCACGGCCACTGCAGTTCACACTGGTGTTACCGGTATTTTGGGCACCGATTTGAGTGTAAACCGCATTGAGAGATGTGCATAAGTATTTCTCAATCATAGCGGAGTAGAAAACAGCATAGCATACAGTGTAGCAGTTTGGCAAATTTTTTTCCTTTCTCGTTTTGCCTAAGGCCAGATGCGGGCAGTATACAGAACGAACGCCGAAATCTACAGCATACCCCTGTTTTTAGAAACTTGCCAGATGTATCGGCCTGGGTTATGATCGCTACTGCTGCCCCATACGCGGTTCTGGCTGCAGATTTCGGACTGCAAGCCTGCGCCAGGCGTGGCCCATCAACTTGCAAGGAGTAACGCTCGCGATGACCCATCCTCTCTTTGACCTAACAGGACGCGTGGCCCTGGTTTCTGGCGCGGCCAGCGGCATGGGTCGTATCACTGCCATCGGCTTTGCCGAAGCCGGCGCGGATATCGTGTTGCTGGATATCAACAGCAGTGCTGCTCAAGAGACCGCCCACCAGATCGAAACGCTGGGCCGCCATGCCCTCCCCCTCACCTGTGATGTCTCAAAGCCAGACCAGATCCGCGCTATATTTGAACAGGTCGATAGGGAGATGGGGCGCGTCGACATCCTCAGCAACATTGCCGGCGAAGGCATCCGCACAGACCCCCTAGAACTAACCGAGATGCAGATCCAGCAGGTCATGCAGAACCTGGTCATCGGTCGCTACATCTGTACAAAGGAAGCGGCCAAGCGCATGATGGCCCAAGGGCGCGGCAGCATTATGAGCATCGTCTCCATCGCCGGCTTGAGCGCACTCGGGCGCGGACATATCGCCTACAGCATGGCTATGGGCGCGGTAGCCGCCATGACCCGTGAACTCAGCACCGAATGGAGCGGCCAGGGCGTCCGTGTCAACGCCATCGTCTGCGCGCAAGTCTTGAACCAAGGCTTACAGGAACGCATGGACCTGGACCCTCATCTGGCTGCCGCCTACCTGCGCGGCCTGCCTATCGGTCGCCTAGGCCGGCCCGAGGACATCAAAGGGCTGGCCATCTTCCTCGCCTCTGAAGCATCCGCCTGGATAACCGGCACCCTCATCCCCTTGGATGGCGGCAATACAGCCAAGAATGCCGGCGGTTCCCATCCCGGCATGCCCACTGCCACCAAGGACTAAATGGAGTCGCACATGACCGCTCAAGAGACAGGGCCAGAACACCAGATGGCCGAAGATGACCACAATATCCTCCTCGCCCTGTACCGACAGATGCTCCTCATCCGTCGCAGTGAAGAACAGCTGGCCCGCGCGCATCAGATGGGCCTCATCCATGGGGCTTGTCACACCTACGTGGGCCAAGAGGCCATTGCTACCGCTGTCTGCGCGCACCTGCGCCCTGACGATGCGGTCTTCAGCACCCACCGGGGACATGGGCACGCTCTCGCCAAAGGGGTCAGCCCTCATGAGGTGATCGCTGAACTCTTCGGCCGCGCCAGCGGCTGCTCCCAAGGACGCGGGGGGAGCATGCACCTTTTCAAGCCTGAAATCGGGCTGATGGGAACCAGCGGCATCGTTGGCCCCTGTATTTTACAGGCCACAGGCGCGGGCTATTCCTTCAAATTGCTCAAGAGCGACAACATAGGCGTAGCCTTTTTCGGCGATGGTGCTGTGAACAACGGGGCCTTTCACGAAGGCCTGAACCTGGCCAGCATCTGGAAGCTGCCGGTGCTTTTCGTCTGTGAAAACAACCAATACGCCACCGAAGTGGCCTTTGCTTACGCGGCCGGCAACCCCACTGTGGGCAATCGCGGGCCAAGCTACGGGATGGAGAGCATCACCCTAGATGGCAATGACGTATTGGCCATCTATCAGGCGGCCGCGCAAGCGGTGCAGCGGGCACGCTCAGGAGAGGGCCCCACACTGATCGAATGCCATACCTATCGCACCCGCGCCCATGCCGAAGGCATGCGCGATGCCGGCTATCGCACCCAAGAAGAAGTGGAAGAGTGGAAAACCCGCGATCCTATCACATGCTTCCAGCAATGGCTGGTGGACAAGCAGAAGGCCGCCCCAGAGACCCTCCAGGCTATTGAAGCCGAGATCAAGGCCCTGGTGGACGAGGCCACGGAATTTGCTAGGGAAAGCCCCTGGCCCCAGCCAAGCACGGCCATGGATCATATTTTCACACCTGTAAACGCTGCAACCCCAGCGCAGGTACTCGCCCCTGCAACCACTGCCCAACGCAGTTTGACATTCGTCGATGCCACCAGAGAGGCCCTGGACAGTGCCATGGACAGGGACTCTTCGATTTTTGTGGTGGGTGAAGGGATCGGGGAACGCGGGGGAAACTTCAACACCACCAGCGGCCTCTACCGCAAGTATGGGGCCGAGCGTCTGCGGGATACACCCATCAGCGAGCGCGGCTTTGTGGGCATGTGTGCCGGGTCCGCCATGACCGGTACACGTCCCATTGTCGATTTCATGTTCGTTGATTTCATCCTAGACGCCTTCGGCGAGCTGGTCAACCAAATCGCCAAAATGCAGTATATGAGCAGCGGTCGCCTCAAGATGCCCCTCATCCTACGTGGGGCCATCGGCATTGGCCACGCCGCAGCCACCCACCATTCAGGCAGCTACTATCCCATCTTTGCTCATCTGCCCGGCTTGCGCGTGGTCGTGCCCACCATCCCCAGTGATGCGAAGGGCCTCTTTACTACCGCGCTGCGCGGGGATGACCCGGTCCTCTTTCTCGAACATAAATCCCTCCTCTTCCAGAAAGGAGCGGTGCCTGTGGGCGATTACGCCATCCCCTTTGGCCAGGCGCGTATGGCTCGTGCAGGGACAGACTGCACCATCGTCGCCATCGGTTCTATGGTGAGCAAGACCCTGGACGTGTGTGACAGGCTGGCCCCAGAAGGTATCTCCGCCGAGGTGATCGACCCGCGCACTATCGCCCCCCTGGACATGGCGACGATTCTGGAATCGGTCCACAAGACCGGGCGCCTGCTGGTCGTGGATGAGACATTCCAGCCTTGCGGGGTCGGGGCCGAAATCTCCGCCCAAGTGATCGATCAAGGGTTTGATGACCTAGATGCCCCGATTCGTCGCCTCAATGGGGCCCATGTGCCCACGCCCTACAGCCCGCCCTTGGAAGGGGCCATCGTGCCACAGGAGGGTGACATCGAACAGAGTATACGGGATCTGCTGGCCGAATAACCGAACTATCGTTGCAAATTTCGTGGTTCGTCTTGCGGATGCAGTACCCACAAGACGAATTTCACTGGAGAGAAGCGATGGCTTACGAAGTGACAATGCCGCGCCTAGGCTGGACCATGGAAGAAGGCGTGTTGGGCGCATGGTTGAAACAGGATGGGGATGCAGTGCAGGCTGGCGATCTGCTCTTCACTGTGGAGGGGGACAAAGCCACCCAGGAAGTGGAAGCCTTGGAAAGTGGGATTCTGCGGCTGCCCCCCAACGCGCCAGGTGCCGGTGATGTCATTCCCGTCGGTGCCCTGCTCGCCTATATCGCGCAGGCAGACGAACATCCGCAATGGGCAAGTGAAACCCCAGTGGTCCGTGAGCAGGCAGCGGTGACCAGTGAACCCCCTGTTCGCAGTTCCAGGCCTCAGGCCCCTGCCATCAGTCCACGCGCCCGGCGGGTGGCCGGTGAGCTCGGCGTGGATTGGACACAGCTCCAGGGCAGCGGGCGCACGGGCCGCATTCTTGAGCGGGATGTGCGCGCGGCCGCAGCCAAGGCCAAAGAAGAGGTAGCAGTGCGGGCAACGCCCTTGGCCCAGCGCATGGCCGCGGCCGCAGGAATAGATCTGGCATCTGTGCCGCCAAGCACGCCCGCCGGCCGCATCCAACGCCAAGACGTGGAAGCTGTCATCGCCAAAACTGAGGGGCCAGGAGAGAGAACTCCGAGCCAACGGGTCCCCCACAGCCGCATCCGCCAGATCACGGCCCAACGCATGCACGAGAGCACTCTCACCACGGCCCCTGTCACCTTGACCAGCGAGGCAGATGCCAGCGAGCTGGTGATCTTGCGTCAGCAGTTCAAGGACAGCTACAGCCGCCGTAAACTCAGCGTTCCCAGCTACAACGATCTCTTCCTGAAGCTGGTGGCCGTGGCCCTGCAGGAGCACCCCGCGCTCAACGCCAGTTGGAGTGACGAGGGCATCACGCTGCACACTCAGATCCACATAGGGTTTGCAGTCGATACGGAGAAAGGGCTCCTGGTCCCGGTGCTACACAACGTGGAGGCCAAATCCTTACGCCAGATCGCCGTGCAATCCCAGGAGCTGATCGAGAGGGCCCAGGCCCAACACCTCAAGGCAGCGCAGATGCAGGGCGGCACTTTTACCCTCACAAATCTGGGCATGTACGGCATTGACGCCTTTACACCCATCATCAATCTGCCCCAAGCCGCTATCTTGGGTATTGGACGCATTAACAGCAAGCCGGCTGTCCACAATGGGCAGATCGTCCCACGGGACATGATCGCCTTGAGCCTGACCTTCGATCACCGGCTGGTTGATGGCGGGCCCGCAGCCCGCTTCCTCAACACTGTGCGCGAGTACGTTGAAGAACCGCTCCTATGGCTCCCCGGCTGATCATAGCAGTGGCTCATGAAGAAATGAGAGGTATCTCACTCCTCTTCATTGGTGTTCGTCTGTTCCAGAGCATCAAACTCGCCTAAGGCACTGTAGGAGGCATATTTATACATATCGGTCAATGAGGGGAAGTTAAAACAGGTTGTGATGAAATCCATTACCGTGGCTTTGGTCGTAATGCCGAGCAGCCCCATCCCGACCAGTTCACAGGCCTCCTGGCCGATGATGTGGACGCCCAATAAGGTACGGTCGGTGACGGAAAAGATCAGCTTGAGCAACCCCTCTTGACCGAGCACGATCCCGCGCGGGTTGCTGGTATAGGGCACTTTGCCGACTACATAGGGGATACCTTTTTCCTGCAGAGATCGCTCTGTTTCGCCCACCATTGAGATTTCTGGGATGGTCCAGATGCCCAAGGGCAAGGTCTGGAAATCGGTGGTGTCATAGATGAGGTTGAAGGCATGGCCCATGGCCGCACGCGCCTGTTCCATGGCGGTTGAGGACAGGGCCGGAAATCCGATCACATCGCCGGCCGCGTAGATGTGCGGTACGTTGGTCTGGTAATGTTTGTTGACCTTGATCAGGCCACGTGCGCCGGTTTCTACGCCAGCCGCCTCTAAGTCTAATCCCTCAACGTTGCTCGCGCGCCCGACAGAGGCCAAGAGCGCATCCGTCACAAGCTGCCGCCCCGATTTCAAGGACACGGTCACGCCTTGCCCATCAGCTATAGGCACCACCTCGTCCACGTACTCTTTGGAGATCAGAGTGACGCCGATGTTCTGGAGATTGGTTTGCAACAGCGCAGAGATCTCGTGATCGGCAAAGGAAAGTAGCTGCTCCTTGGAATCAATGAGCGTGACCGGGATGCCAAGTGCCCCAAATACACAGGCAAATTCACAGCCCACAACGCCAGCACCCACGACGACTAGATGCTTCGGCATCTTTTTCATACTGAGGATGCTATCCGAGTCGTACACATAAGGATTCTCATACGGGAAGATGGGAATGTGTACAGGATGCGAGCCGGTGGCAATCAGGAACACATCGCCGCTCAGCCTGACTTCGCCTGCATCCGACGCGACGTTTATGGTGTGTTCATCAACAAAGGAAGCAAACCCCGCATAGCTATCGACTTTGTGATGCTCCAGATTCTCGGCGACAGAGTTCTGTCTTTCCGACCGCACCTGGTGCTCACGATACATAAATGTCGCGATATCTAGGTTGCTGTCCTGGTAGTTGATATCCACGCCATACAGGCCGCGCTGCCGTAGCCCAGTGATGTTGAGTACGGTTTCTCGCAGCGTTTTGGTCAGCACACCACCTTGGGTCATCATGCCGCCCAAAACGTCCGCTTTCTCAATGAGCGCGACCTTCTTGTTGAAGTAGGCAGCCCGCGCCGCACCTTTCTCGCCGGCCGGGCCAGAGCCAATTACGATCAGATCATAGTGTTTTGAGTTCATATGTCTACCTATACGCGCTGCCAGCGTCTAGGCTGTGGTACGACACCTTACGAGCTGACAAGTGCCACCGCAGCCAACACTGTGATGTGAAATACTTGATCGATCACCATTTCGACCGCTGTCGAATTGGAGCCATCAGGCATCTTCTTTACGTTCTGTATCCACCACCTGACAGGCACACGAGTATCAATCAACAGATGCGTGATGCCGATCAGCAATGCCAAGTACCACGAGAAGACCAACAGATAGAGGAGTGTGTGGATGCCGCTGTGTACCCAGGCCGCGGGATGACGTAGATTCACTTTATTGAGGGCCATCCAATCGGTCTGCAAAAGCCAATCAGCGATCAGGTGGGCCATCACACCCCAGACCAAAATCGTCGCGCTATCTTGCATTCTAACACCAGTGAAGAGTGAAACCCCGATGGTTCGTTTAAGGGGTTAATAGGCCATCAAATAGGGTCTGTATGGCCGGCGGTATCGACATGAAACGGATTAAACTAGGAACTACAGAAGCCTGAGATTCATCGTCCGGGCTTTCCAATACCTTGGCAAATAGGTCGCCCTCAACCGCTTCTCCATCTGCTTGCAGCACATGTATCTTGAGATTGGTCAAGGTATTGACCGGCGTATCGGTCAGGATTTCCGCCTCCCGACGGGAAAGTTTTACCAGGCTGCCGGCAATGATCGCACGGCCCGCAAATTTTTCCTCCAACACAGTAAAGCGGATGGGAATAGCACTGTCCAGGGCAATCAATGACTCCACATCCCTTGACAGATAGCAATTATAGGGGGCACCGATGCCGAGGACCTCGTAGATGGTGATCGGCTGCTTGACCCCCTTCGGCTCAACTGTGATCTCCTGGCCGATGGTGAGGGCAGTTTGGATATCCTGATAGGTCACCTCGGAGATCAGGAGTTGGCCACCGATGGTGTATGATTCGATGCGTCCGGTGAGATTGACATCACTGCCAACAGCACCGTACTTAGTGCGTCTCTGGGAGCCGATGTTGCCTACCACCACTTCACCGGTATGAATGCCGATCCCCATCTCTACCTCTGGCAATTCCATCTCCTGATGAAATTCGTTGACTCCATTCATGGCCAACTGCATATCAATCGCACAGGCCACAGCACGTTCGGCGTCGTCCTCACGCTTGATAGGCGCACCAAAGATAACCATGATGCCATCGCCCAAAATCTCAATGATGGTCCCATAATAGTCCAGAATGATGTTGACCATCGCTTCAAGATAGCGATTCAAGAAAGTCACAACTTCCTGGGGATCTAAGCGTTCGGAGAGAGCAGTGAAGCCGCGTAAGTCTGAAAATAGGATAGAGACTTTGAACTTTTCTCCCCCCAGAACTAGGCTATCTGGTGAGTCAAGCAGGCTGGCCACCACATCTTCATTGACATAACGCCCAAAGGTTTCATAGATGAGTTCAGCCCGATTTTCCAGCTCTTCAGATAGTACATCGGCATGTTCGGTGGCCACCTCCAAGAGCAGCTCCAAGTCATCTTTTTCTATCTGCAGTTCATCTGTGATGGTATCCGAGTGCCGGGTCATCGTCTCCAGCAACAGTTCGAGATCATCACGTTCCTGACGCAGTGCTTGATTTTCCGCGCGCACTGCTTCCAACTGTGCCAAAAGCTCCTTTTTCGTCAGCATAACACCAATGAAGCCCTCGTCACTGCAGTTATTATTCTAATTCCAATTGCAAGCTCGGCAGCAAGCGTTGCAGATTTGTAAGCGACTTTTTTTGCCAAGGAAAAGCACTGCTGCCCTTCACGGTCATCTCAGATGTAGCATGTTTGCGTACACGGATCGTAAATTTCGATAGCGTATTGATCCCTGAACTGTTGAGGAACTCCAGATTGCGTACGTCCAAGGTAATCGCCGGCGGTTTCGCATCCGCTACTTGATTCAGGATGGCCAGAATCGGTGCGTACTCTGGGCCCCGCAGTCGAAAGCGGCCCGAGCAGGTAATGATTGCCGTGTCGGGATCATAGATGACTTGATAGTCCTCATGATTGATTTCCGTCATACATTACTCCTTAACGCCAGTGAAAAACTCAGTTTTTCGTAGTCAGTTTTCAGAAGTTCCTACACTGCAGTCCGAGAAATTGAGCTGCAGGTTATACGCTCAATTGCACCATTGTGGTGACGACGACGATCGGCATATTGGGGTCATCTTCCAAATACTCAAACTTCCAGGCCAGGTGGGCTTTGTAGTCTATCAACATGGTCAGGAAGCCCAGACTACCGCCGACCTCGTCTTCTGCGTCGTTCATCATTTGCTCCATGTACACCTCATCCGGATCTTCCGTGATGAGCCGCTGAATGTACGCCTGAAAGCTGGCGATAGTGCTCGGGTCAACACAGTTGATCGCATAGAAGCGAATGTTGTCCTTATCCAACTCCATTCTGACACTGACCGAGTGCTCGCCCGGCCCGTAGTTAAACTTCATGGCGTTTTCCAGCAATTCGTTTGCCACGAAGCTGGTGGCGTCCCGGGTCTCGGTGCGTCTTTCCTGGGTTTCCGGGTCATCGCCCGGAAAGAAGGTACTGAGATAGTCGGCCAGAAAATCAGCTGACAGGCCGTTGTTACGCCAGCGTAGCTGTAATGGCATGGAAGAGGGCGAAAAGCCGATCTGCAGGTATTCCAGATTTTGGCCCGTTATTTCGATATACTCGCCAAAAACCTGTGTCATGGATAAAGACCTCCTGTACTGAATTGCCAACTGCAGTTTTTAGTAAACTGCCGAACATGGGAATTACTAAAAACTGAACACTGGGGGCGCAGCAGTGCTTTGAAATCTCTGGTAATCACCGATACTGTGCGGTTATTGTGCCCTCTGACATATGTGCTGCCTTGCTGTTTATTATCATCCATGGCCCATTATGATAATCTCGGAAACAGTCTTGGTGTACTGCCCAATGTCATGGCTAGTGGGCATAAAGTTGTACAAAGTCGGTTCGTTTGCGGCAAGCTCTGTCGTGAATGGACGCAGAGGACAGGTAAGCCATCGCCTAGCGGCGCACAGGCCGTTGAAACGTCAACCAGACAGCTAATGTAGAGTAGCATAGGTCTGGAGAGCGGTTTCGCTACTGCTGCTTGATTACCACCAAGGTAATATCATCGAACACCTCCTGCTCGCCGATGTGTTGCTCCACGGAAGCGATGATGGCGTCCTTGATTGCCCCGGCCGATTTGTCCCAATACCGGCGCGCTACCTCACAGAAACGCTCCATTCCATAGGGCTCGCCGGTCAGGTTCTCAGCCTCCGGGATGCCATCAGTGTACAACACCACCCCATCGCCAGGTTCCAGATGCACTTTGATGTGGCTGATGAAATCGGCGATGTTGTCTTCTAACCCGATGGGGAAGCCCAGGTCCGTTGTATCAACGAGCTCCAGCGAGCCGTTGCGCCGCATCACGATCATATCCTCATGTTGCCCACTTAACTGTATCTCACCATCCGAGTAGTCAATTAGGGATAAGGTCAGGTTACGGTCCGTATTCATGCGATGGACATTATTATAAACTGTACGGTTGAGGATGTCCATAAAACGTACTGGATCCGTCTCGCCGCTGTTGAGCAGTGTACGCACCGCTGTCTGGGTCATCAGCATCACCACACCGCTCTCTAAGCCATGGTCAGTCACATCGCCGATACCGATCTTGACCTGGCCATTCTCCTGCAGGACATCATAATAGTCGCCGCCTACCTCGTCGGCTGGCCTCATATAGCCGGCAATGTCCAACCCATCCACTGCCTCCAGCTCCTCCCGTTTGGGCAGCAGCATCTCCTGTAGCTGGCGCGTCACCTCCAGTTCCGCGTTCAGCCGTAGATTCTCCTGTTTGAGCAGTTTGTTCAGGGCCTGGATCTCTTTGTTGGCCGCCGCCAGTTCGGCCGTGCGGTTGCGGACCCGCTGTTCAAGGGTCTGCAGCAGATCCCGCAGTTCACTCACCATATGACCAAAATTGATAGTCAGCCGCCCGATTTCGTCGCCGCTTGCAGGGGGCATCAAGGTATCAAGATCGCCGGCCGCAATGCGTTCGGATGTTTCACCGAGGGCAAAGAGCGGTTTCGTAATGAATTGACGGATCAAAATAAAGAGAAGAACCAGGGCCAGCAGACCAGCACTGACCAAGACGAGTAGTGTCTGCAGGATGAGTTGTCGTTGCAGCGCGCGAATTTCAGCGGTATAGATGGCGACACTGTAGGCAGATACCACAGAATCACCGCTTTGTAAGGGGGCATACATGACAAATTGAGGCACACCATTGACGACTTCAACCGTCTGGCCCATATCGCCCGCTAGTGCCCCCTCCCAAAGCTGCAGATCGATCGGCATCTCCACATCCTCGGCGCGGCTGGTGGCCAAGAGCGCACCAGCCGGCCCATGGATACGCAAAGTGGAGGTTGTGCGGTTCAGGTTGACGGTGGACAAAAATTCATCGTCAATGAGTTGACCGATAACCAGAACCCCCAGAAGTTTTTCAAAGTCCACAATGGGCGAGACCGCGGTCAGAAGCCAGCCCTGCTCCGTATATAGCAGGGCTGCTGTGGGTTCCTGTTGCAGTGCCTGCGCCACTAGATCATCAAGTGCAGGGCTGACCTCTTGCTGCTCTAGATAGAGTGGTTCATTGGCTGGATTGAGGACCATGATATAATCAAGTGCCTGGAGGACTTTTAAGGATTCAGCACTCAATTTGATCGACGATTCCGACTCAATGGCCACGGCTGGGCCGAGTACTGGATCGGCCGCAAGGTCCATAGCCAGTTCCTGCATCGCTTGTGTCTGCTGCTCAAAGCGGATAGCGACTAGCTGCTGCTCATCCTGCAGACGTGATCCACTGACCTGTATCTCGAACTGCTGGATAGCGTTGGAGATCACCAGATAGGCGACCGGGAAGGCGATGCCCGGTATCAGCAGGACAATAATGATCTTTACCTGTAGAGATAGATCACGAAAGCTCTGGAAGGGTGAAGTGCGCGCCCGAGAAGGTCGCCTAGCGTCTGTCATTGCTGTCACCTCCTCCTCATTCATTGCCACCGACTAGGCCCTTAGCACGCCACTTCTCAAAAATCTCCTCAATCTCGGCTGCAGCCTGCACAACCCCCTCCTCAGCACTGATCTCACCTGTGACAACTTGCGCGACCATATCCTCAATAATGTTGTTATGATAGACCTCTACCACGGCCGGATTACTTGAGCCAGGATAGCCAAGGGATACGGTCCAGTTATCCGCCTCATTGAGGATCTTGAGTTTATCTGGGGGCTGTGAACCAAAGGGATCTTCATCCAGCCATTTCCCCTCCGTATAGAGATCAGGGGTTGTGCTGGCAAAGGCCGGCAGAAAATAGAACTTACTATTGAAAACGATCTGGGCGTTGTTCTCTGCTAGGTGAAGCAGAAAATCGTTGGCGAGCTCCCGACCAGACTCCTCAACATAGTTAGGGATTACATAAACTGTCGAGGGGACCAGTAATGTAAAGCGCCCGTTTGGCCCCGCGGGAGGAGGGGCCAGGCCGATCGTTGCAGCTTGATCTGGATCCTGGTTTTGCAAGCTACGATAGGCTGAGATGGAGTTGAGGATATAGTTCACCTCGTCCGCGAACAGTTTCTCATTATTCGTAGAGGGTGCCCACTCAAGCACATCCTCGGTCATGGCCTGCTCATAGAGTGTGGCCATATAATTGACCGCTTCAATGACTTGCGGCGAATTAAAGACCACATTTTCCTCTTCATCCTGAATGGAGCCACCATAGGCATAAATGATTTGGCGTACTGTCATGCGGGCTTCAGAGTTACTGCCGGGTTTACGGGTAAGTGGGATGCCGACCGGAGTGCCCTCTTCTTCAGTAAGTTCTCTGATACGAACTCCGCCTTCCAACAGTTCTTCCCACGTTTGCGGACCATCCGGCAACTCGATTGCAGACCATAGGTCGATATTGTAGTTGCTGACCATCGGTGCCCATCCTAGGCAGAAGGCGAAATAGCTCTCGGTGGCCCGCAGATACGAGATATCCTTACAGGCTCTGGCCGGGTCTCCATACAGTTCTTGGGCTTGCTGGTTGACATCGGTCAAATCATGGACATCCTCCACCACGGTTGCGGCTGGTCGAATCCAGTTGACTAGGGTTGGCCCCTCGCCGGCTTCAATCAATGTAGGCCATTGTTCCTGAATTTCGCCCACCGGTTTGTGCTCAACTGTTACATCAATGCCGTTCTCCGCGCCCCATGCCTGGGCAAAGCTATCAAACCACTCATTATACTCAGGAAAGACGCTGCGCCACTGTAGGATTGTCAATGTGGGACGAGCAGAGGACTGACCAGCCTCTACTGCTGGGGCTTCATCCCCGCTTTCCTCAGCGGCCTCAGGGGTCGCTACCTCTTCCTGCACAATTTGCTCGGCCTGATCTGCGGTCTCCGGCGGTGTTTGATCCGCTCTACCGAAGACAAAATACACAGCACCGATGATGACCAGAACGACGATTATGCTGACAACACTCAAAGTTCGAGTAGACATGGTACATTATATCCTTTCTCAATGTATCAAACGAATAGACCTACCCTATCATTACGATAGATTACAATTCACTGCTGCGCCTCATAAAGAGACTGGCAGACGGACAGTCCACCACAATTTGCCACACTTCATCCTAGAATTTTCCTGCTTGTGTCCCTGCGCCTAAGCAGGAGAATGAGCAGTTTTCAGAATTGTATCATTCTTTTTCCGATTAGACAACTTCGCAGTATCAGTGGATAGGAATATCTCTAGCCGTTATAGTTACAATTGAAGAATTTTGTAAGATTATTGAAAAAATTGAAATTGATTATTGACAAATTAAAATTTCTATGCTATAATCTTAATTATATCTTTGAATTCGTTCAAAAAATGAAAACAAGGGGTTACAAATGTTTAGCGAACGAATGGCAGTGGAAGCGAATCTGCGTCGCGAGAAACTGAATCAAGAAGCTTGGGAAGACCGGTTGCTCCGCCCCTACCGACGAAAACCCCGTTGGCAAGTATGGCTGTTTTTACGCTTGGGAGCTTGGCTGGTGACCAGAGGAACCGCCCTTCAGCAGCGCGCAGAGCTGACCTTCTCTGACTATAGACCGCATAGCCGCATGGAGCAAGCCTCATGAATCCATTGCCCCCTGCCTGCCCGATCTGTCAGGCGCAAGATCTGACCATCACCGGCTTTTACTGCCGGGAGTGTGACAGCCGCATCGAAGGACGTTTTCTCGTTGAGTCACCCTTCGCCGGCCTGACCCAAGACCAACTGGAGTTCGTTGCCACCTTCATCCAGTGTGAAGGCAAATTCAATCGCATGGAGGAGGAACTGAACGTCTCCTATCCGACACTGCGGAGCAGGCTGCATGCAGTGATCCGGGCCATGGGCTTTGAACCGGGCCGGGACGAGCCGGCATCCCTGCCAGAAAAGGCTCGCCGACGGATTCTCGAACAGTTGGAAGCCGGTGAAATCAATTATGAACAAGCTATGAGGCAATTGCAAGCTGCCTAAACGAGGAGAATATAATGAGCGAACAGAGACAGTTGGAGCTGAACAATACACATCCCCACGTGCATATCAATTGCAAAGGCGATCTGAGCGTTGAGGGATGGGAACAACCGCAGGTCACCTTGGAGGGCCAGGGAGATACACCCTCCCTGGAGAGAGCCGACGATTGGGTGAGGATTGAGGCCAATTCATCCTGTACAATCCAGCTACCAAAGACCAGCACAAGCGTAGAGATTGTAAGCGGGGGCCGCACAAAGGTCCGCGGTGTCCACGGTACCCTACATCTCATTGAGATCAGCGGTGATCTGCTGCTAGACGATGTCGGCAGTGTTGAAATCGGAACTAGCGGCGGCCAAGCGAATCTGATGAATGTCCATGGGGATGTACAGGTACAGGGGCGAGCCCAAGGCGATCTGTCGGCTCAAGGTGTTACCGGGTCCATGTCTGTGGCCGGGGTCAATGGACGCTTGACCCTGAAGGACGTATCCGCTGTGCAGGTGACTCGGGCCAGCGGTGATCTCGTGGTGCAGAATGCCAGTGCTGGCATTACTGTCGGCAAAGCAAATGGAAAAGTCGGGCTTGACAACATCGGCGGCCCTGTCACCCTACAGAAGGCCCAGGGCGATGCAGTCATTCGTGATATTCAGGGCAGCGTTTCCTGCGGTCGGGTCAATGGAAGGCTATATCTTGCCAACGTGGATGAGGTCACCATCAGGCGGGTGCAGGGGGATCTCCTGGCTGATGGCGTTAGTCGGGCCTTTGCCTGCCAGAAAACCCAGGGGCGGGCGGTGCTACGCAATGTGGCCGCTTCGATTTCACTTGGGGGCGTCGCTGGCGACCTGCTCGTGGAGAATTGCGGCGGGATGCTCTCGGCCAATGCCGGTGGCCGGGCTGTACTCAAGCAGATTGCCGGGAACGTTCAGGTGAATGCCGGCGGTGACATTCGCTGTACCCTAGCCAAAGGCCTCGCTGCATCGGTCAAGGCTGTCTGTGGGGGGGCACTGACCATTGAGACCGGCTCGGGAACGATAACCAGAGGCCCTGGCGTACATACGTTCACAGTCAGCCCGGATGAACCGCTTGCCAATGCAAGCGATAAGACAACAGGGTTTGATGTGCCAAATTATGGCCTCGTCGCTGGCGGTGCGATTCATCTGACAGCAGCGGAGACGGTTTCCCTCAGCCGCTCCATTGACGAGGAGATGAGTGAACTCGGGGCTATGGGCGAGGAGATGGGGGAACTCGGGGCTATGGGCGCGCAGATCGCGGCCGCTGTTAGCCATAGAATCTCCCACACCCTGCAGAAAAAGCTGAAACAAAAGTTGCGGACAATCGGCAAACGCGTCGCCGGCGGCGACTGGACAGATGCCCGTTCCTGGGATATGGAATTCCATCAAGCCTCGGATCTGCACCATACTCCCTTTGCTGATGTAGGGGTGGAATTAGACCATGAACCAGCCCTTGATCCGCCCTCCGATGAGGAACGGATGATCATTTTGCGGATGCTGGAAGATGGCAAGATCTCCGCGGATGAGGCCGAACGCTTGCTGAACGCGCTGGGCAATCAAGTGTGATTCAAACAATAATAACGATAGAGGATACGAACATGGACCGGGCGACACAGGATGCCAAGGAGCAACGACCGCCCCTCAGGCAGGCAGCTGTCATGGTGCGGAACAATCGTATTGTATTGAGTGAATGGGGAGACGACCAAACCGCACTGCCGCAGGTTGTACAGGATATCCAAGAGACCAGCCAGCAACCGCAGAGCACGTTCTGGCGCCGGATTCTGTTTATCTGGTTCCGCCTCTACAAGTACGAAGGCAGGACAGAAGGCAAAGCCAGTACCCTGAATCTGCGTATCCCCATTCCCGTGCCATTGGTTGGTGCCCTGTTCCAGCAGAAGTTGAGCTGGTCACAGGCCTTTCAGTTTATCGAACAGAGCCGTCGTCCAGAAGGCATTCCACCAGAACGCTTTTTGGAATCTTGTATGCCTCTGGAATTCTTGCGGCTATACGAAGGCAAGAACGGCAAAGAGGAACTATTGGTAATCGGATTTGATTGAAAATGAACGCAGCTATCGAAATTGAGTCACTCAGCAAACTCTACCGGCGGCGCAATGGCGATGATATCCATGCTGTCAGACCGCTACATCTAGCAGTTGCCCCTGGTCAAGTGTTCGGTTTTCTCGGCTCCAACGGTGCCGGGAAAACCACGACGATTAAAATGGCATGTGGGCTGGTGATCCCCACGACCGGTACTGTACGCCTGAACGGGTATGATGTACGCAAACAGCGCGGCCAAGCCATGCAGCAGATAGGGGCAGTCCTAGAAGGCACGCGCAACATCTACTGGCGTATGAACGCCTGGCAAAATCTGATCTACTTTGGCCGTCTTAAGGGCGTTCCTTCCGGCAAGCTGTTGAAAACACGCGCGGAGGCTCTGTTGCGAGAGCTAGACCTGTGGGAGCGGCGCAAAGATGCAGTGCGTGAATTCAGCCGGGGCATGCAGCAAAAAGTCGCCATCGCCGCCGCGCTCATCACGGACCCACCGATCGTTCTGTTGGACGAGCCGACCTTGGGCTTAGATGTCAAAGCCTCGCGCACTGTGCAAACATGGATCGAACAATTAACAAAGGAGCGGGGCAAGACGGTTGTCCTGACGACACATCAGTTGGACATGGCCGAGAATCTCTGCGACCGGGTGGCGATCATGAGCCAGGGGAGATTGCTGGCCAACCGACCTATCGCCGAATTACTCGCGCTGTTCCGCCAAGAGTTCTATCAGGTCCGTGTGCGTGCTCCCATCAAGCCGGAGGCAGTGGAGCTATTCCCCGGCTTTGTCGCCAGCCAAGAAAACGGCCATACAGTCCTCTCCGGGGCACTCAGCGACGGTCTGACAGTCTTTGACCTGGCCGCACGCGCGCGGCGTGTCGGGCTAGACCTGGTCAGTATCGCCCAAGCCGAACCGAATTTAGAGGAAGTCTTCGTTGAACTCGTGGACCAAGCGGAACAGCTTGCAAGCGAGACCATGCCGCAAACCATGGTACAGTAAAAGAACAGGCGTTCAATCTAGGAGAATATGGCAATGGTAGGGACGGTTCTGCTGAATGAAACATACAAGCGTTTCATTTTGCTTTGGTCCTATAAGTTCGACTTTCTCACCCAGACGTTCATGATCGGGTTTCTGTTCATTGGCATCAGCTTTTTTATCTCCGGCGGCAGTCCGGACCCGGAACGGATGGCCCCGGCCTTGCTGGGCTATCTCATCTGGTTTTTCGCGGTAGCCGCCATGTCGGACATGAGCTGGGGCATCCGCGAAGAGACCCAAACCGGTACCCTGGAGCAGATGTACATGAGTCCACTGCCCTCAGGTCTGCTCCTGGCCGGGCGCTCTGTCGCGTCTTTGGCCTGGAGTAGTATGATCGTCTCTCTCGTTGGCGGGATTCTGCTTCTCTTGTTGGGCATTCGCATCCCCGTCCGCCTAGGTGGTGTACCCATCTTTCTGTTGACAATCGCCGGCCTCTACGGGTTTGCCTTTATCCTAGGCGGAGCCACGCTTCTTTTCAAACAGGTAGAGTCCCTAGCCAATCTGTTACAAAATATGCTTCTGTTTCTGAACGGTTCCTTTCTGACCGTGGAGCAGATGCCGAGTTGGCTGGAAATCGCCGCTCGCACCCTACCAACTACCCAAGGGATCGTTGTATTGCGCCGGGTGGTGCTGGATGGCTCATCTCTGACCACAGTCTGGCAAGATGGCAGTCTTCCATGGCTGGTCATCCATTCAACATTCTATCTACTGGTGGGCTGGTCCGTCTTCCTCTGGTGTGAACACTTGGCCCGCAAACGAGGCATACTGGGCCAGTATTAAGAACAGCGGAAAGAGTGTCGTATGGCTACAGTTGAAGAACGTATGCGTGTGTTACGCCTGATCGAAGCTGGCAAAATCAATGCGGATGAAGGGGCGCGCCTGCTGGCTGCCCTGGAGAACAATGACCGACAGGTCCGTCGCGCCCAAAGGAAGGCCACTGATGCCTCTGCTGGGCACGGACGCTGGGTCCGCCTGCGGGTCTCTGATTCGGAAAGCGGTAAAACCCGGGTCAATATGACGATCCCGTTGGGGCTGGTCAATATGGGCCTAGCTGTCGGCGCGCGTTTCGTGCCAGATGTAGCCAATCTAGATGTGGAAGCCGTTCACAATGCCTTACGCTCCGGCCTGCAGGGCAAAATTCTAGAAGTCCACAATGAAGATGAACTGGTAGAGATTTACGTGGAATAATCACCAGCGGTTCCTCACCACGAAGGTTTGAAAGACAGGTTGACAGCTTACACATCACAAGATTATACTTATGTAATCCTATCCATCCCTTACTGGTTGAGCGTGAACCCGATCAACGCTGGGCTGCTACAAAAATCTATATCAAGCTGAACAGACGACAAACACCTAGGCCCGTGCTGTGTCTAGGTATTCAAATCCAGAGAAAGGAAAGCAGAATGGACGCCATTGCCAGCCGCATCATCAAAGCCCGTCAGTACGCAGCAGAACGGGACCAGCGCCTATCGGTCAACAGTTTTCAGGTCAAGATTCACGGCGAGAACGCTGATCACCAAGTCTCCTATGATCGGGGAACATGGGACTGCGATTGTGAGGAGTTCCAGCGTAGGAGCATCTGTGCTCACGTAATGGCGATGGAAGAGATTCTTGGTGATGCGGTGCAGCCTGCAGTGCTCCCAATACCAGAATAAGGAGGTACACAGAATGGCAATCTCAAGGTTTATGTTCGGGCATGCAGGTGCAGTGTCGCAAAAGGAACTAAATGACCAGTTCGGTTTCTTGCTCGGTGAAGGGGAGACTTTTGAAGCTGGGTTCAAGGTCGTGCGGGATACTTTCATCTTTACCAACAAGCGGCTGCTGCTTGTTGATGTGCAGGGCTTTCGGGGCAAAAAGAAGGAGTTCCTTTCCATTCCCTATAGCAAGATCACGAAATACAGCCTCGAATCCGCTGGTTCCTTTGATCTTGAGGCAGAGCTAAAGGTGTGGATTGGCAGTGACCCAGCCCCTCTTGAAAAGACATTTAACAAGAAAGTCGATGTCTATGAACTACAGAGGATATTGGCAACACATGTGCTGACGTAAGTAAAGCAGCGCGAACCGAGAAACCCATGCCCTACCTGGTGAGTGCCCAAGAATCTGCCCAGCTTTCAGGGATAGGGAACTCATTGGCGTAGATCAGGTTGATCAGTTGCCCGTGATGGTGGGCTTCATGCTCAACCAAGCGATAGTAGCCGGCCAAGGGTGTATTTCCATTCTCAAAAACCTGTAGCCAATCCGCCTGCTCAAACGCTTCGTTCAGCCGCGCGTCAGCTGCTTCCATGGCTTGCCGTACCTGTTCCATGGGAAGTATTTTGCCGGCAGGGGCCGGTTGTAGGCTACACGCCCAGCCTCGCATGCGCCCCTCCAGCAGAACGGGCGACCAGCTTTCCTGTGTGCCTAACATGCAATAGAATTGGTATAGGACATTTTGGGATTGCGGGAACGGCAGGTGGGCGTTCAGGTCCGCATCGCCCAGAACATCCATCAAATCATAGGTGCGTCCGCGCAGGTCCTGCCAATGGCTCTGTATACTTTCTAAAATCGTCTGTGTCATTGTATTCTCCTATGTAGTGTCTACGTAACAGAGCCAGTATAGCGCAGAATTGATTCGCATGCACGGGCATATGTGCATGCCGAGCTATTCGACCTACAGGCCAGACCCGCAGGAGCGTTGCAACCGTTGGGATGACCCAGCCTATACGGAAATCAAAGCAAGACTGTTACAGCGGTTTGTACAGGCGGAGATGGAGCGGGAATCGACCCGGTTTGAACGGACCACCGGGGCATGAGACCAGTGTCAATTCCTTGAATCTTGAGAATCCTGACAGACAAGGTGTAACATCCCGATCAAATCTATCCATTTTTCACGGAGCAAAAAATGAACCTTGAACACGTTGCAATCAATGTACCAGATGTGCGCGCGCAGGTCCAGTGGTGGAAGGAGCATTTGGGGCTGCGAATCGTCTCAGCCAGCGATGTCCCCCCCTACATGAACTTTATCGCCGATGCCAAAGGCAGTATGCTGGAGTTGTACAGCCAAGAAGATGTGACCCCGTTCGAGTACGCGGAGGTCAACTCCTTCAATCTACATTTTGCCTTTAGCGTGGACGATATGGAGGGCGAGCGGGAGCGTCTGCTTCAAGCCGGGGCTACGCCGGTAAACGAGATCGCCACCACCCCGGCCGGGGATAAACTCTGCTTCCTGCATGATCCGTGGAAAGTGACAATTCAACTTGTCCAGCGCAAAACGCCGCTGGTATAACCGCAGTGGCCTACGGCTGGACCGACAGATTGTCAAGATTCTGGAAGCATTTGATGTATCATAGCCTGGAGGTTTCGCCATGCCCACTCCAGTGAAAATGCCCCAATTGGGCGAGACCATTTTTGAAGGGACCGTGGCCCGCTGGCTTAAGCAGCCCGGCGATGCGGTAGAAGCGCAGGAACCGCTGCTGGACATCACGACTGACAAAATCGACACGGAAGTACCTGCGCCCTCGGCCGGTACATTGTTGAAGATCGTGGTAGAAGAGGGGACAACGGTTCGTGTCGGTACTGTGATTGCGTACATCGGCGACACAGATGAAACCCCAATACCCAAGGCCACTACGGTACAGGTCCCCGACCACAGCCCACAGGGCCCTGTCGTGAAGCCGGCAGGCCGCGCGTTCATCAGTCCCATTGTGGCCCGCATCAGTGCGGAACATAACATTGATTTGGAGAGGGTAACAGGCAGCGGCTTGCATGGGCGCATCACCAAAAAGGATGTTCTGGCATTTATTGAGACACAGTCCTCGGGCAGCGAGGGTGAATCTCAAAGGTTTGCCGCGCCCGTAGATGATAGACAGGACCCCTTAGGCGCAGACGAAATTCTCCAGCCTCTCTCGGCCATGCGCCAGGCCATTGCCGAGCACATGACTCGCAGCGTGCATACCAGTTCCCATGTGACGACTGTGTTTGAGGCGGATATGAAGGCTGTGGTTCTCCATCGGCAAGCCCAGAAACAGATAATGGCGCAAAAGGGGATCCATCTGACATTCACGCCCTATTTTGTGGCCGCGGTCGCCAGTGCCCTACGGGACAACCCCCTGGTCAACAGCCGCATGACCGAGGACGGGCTGGTGCTGCACCGGCGCATCCATATCGGTATGGCTGTGGCTGTCGCGGATGGGTTGGTAGTGCCGGTGATCCACGATGCTGACGAACGCAATCTACAAGGCCTGGCCCGCGCAGTCAACGATTTGGCCGAACGGGCCCGGGCCGGCTGCCTGTTGCCGGATGAGTTGCAGGGCGGCACATTTACAGTGACGAATCACGGGGTGAATGGCAGCTTGCTGGGTACACCGATCATCAACCAACCCCAGGCCGCGATTCTGGGCATCGGCAAAATCAGCAAACGCCCAGTTGTACGCAGTGGACACCCGCTCCTGCCCAGTGCCGACGACGCCATCGTCATCCGCCCTATCTGCTACCTGAGCCTCTCTTTCGATCATCGGATTTTGGACGGCGCGCGCGCGGACAAATTTATGGCGGATGTGGTAAAACGATTGGAAGAATGGAATACCGGTGGAGCGTGATAGTGGCAAGTTACTGCAGCTCACAGGCCACCAGAAAAGGAGGAGTTTGTGGCAAATGCTTACGACTACGATCTGATCGTCATCGGCTCGGGGCCAGGCGGCTATGTCGCGGCGATTCGCGGCGCGCAATTGGGCCTGAAGACAGCTATTGTTGAACGGGAGCACCTAGGCGGTGTTTGCCTGAACTGGGGTTGTATTCCCAAAAAAGCACTCATCAAAAGTGCCGAAGTGCTGGACACCCTGCAACACGCGGCCGAGTTTGGCTTCAGCTTTGAGAACCTGCAGGTAGACTACAGCTCGGCCGTCAAACGTAGCCTACAGATCATCGGGCGGCAGACAAAAGGCGTCGAGTTTTTGATGAAGAAGAACACAATTGACGTTTTAGCCGGGCATGCCCGCTTCACAGATGCCCATACCGTGCAGGTCATGGCCGCTCCGCTCAACCCACAGGCCGAGACCAAGAGCGTATCCGCGCGCAATTTTATCATTGCCACAGGTGCGCGCGCGCGGGATCTGCCCGCTATCAAGGCCGATGGAGAGCGTATCCTCCAGTACCGCCATGCCATCCGTCTGACGGACATCCCTGCCTCCCTGCTGGTCGTGGGGGCCGGGCCGATTGGGATGGAACTCAGCCACATCTACGCCACATACGGCGCGCAAGTGACGGTCGTGGAAATGCTGGATCAGGTGCTCCCCCTAGAGGATGCAGATGTGGCCCAGGAGGTGGCCCGAGAGTTCCAGAAACGGGGCATTACCCTGCTGCCTTCCAGCCTTTCAGCAGGCTTTGACATCGGCAAGCAGTCGGTCACAGTGACGGTCAAGAACCTGAAAGATGAGAGCACCCAGACTCTTGAAGTCGAGAAGGTGTTGCTGGCGGTCGGCATTACACCGAATACCGAAGATGTAGGGCTGGACGTGGCCGCTGTGGAACGGAATCAGGACGGATACATTGAAATTGACGAGTTCATGCGTACCAGCATCAATACGATCTACGCGATTGGCGACTGCACAGGTAAAATGCCACTAGCCCATGTGGCCAGCGCGCAGGCTATCGTTGCCGCAGAACACATGGCCGGCCATGAGACCATGCCGATCCCGGCCGAACGCTACATCTTTATGCCCCGCTGTACGTTCTGCACACCACAGGTCGCTAGCCTCGGCATGACCGAAGCCCAGGCCCGGGCAGCCGGTTACGCAGTCAATGTGGGCACATTTCCGTTTATGCCCAATGGCGCGGCCCAGGCCAAGGGAGTACGCAGCGGCTTCGTGAAGATCGTGGCGGATCAGAAGTATGGCGAAATTCTCGGTGCCCATATCGTCGGGCCAGACGCCACCGAATTGCTGCCGGAGATCTCCTTAGCGCAGATGATGGAAATTACGCCCATGGAGATCGCACGCTCTGTCCATGCCCATCCAACCCTAGCTGAAGTCGTTATGGAAGCAGCCCACGGTGTCGAAGGTTTGCCGATCCATATGTGAGAGGCGATGAATCATCGACGCCTAACCCTAGAAGCGATCTGCCAAAAGTATAGCATCGCCATCCTCTACAGTTTCGGCAGCCGCGCCAAAGCACTGCTGGCCTGGCTGGCCGACCCGACAGCTACCCTCGCGCCGGGCTCGTCAGATGTGGATATCGGCGTAAAACCGCTGCCAGGGATTGCTTTGCATTGGAAAGATGAGGTAGGACTGGCCCAGGATTTTGAAGACTTTCTGGACGTGCCGCGCGTCGATCTCGTCAATCTGGACAAGGCCAATCCCTACTTGGCCGCGGAGGTCATTCATGGCGAACGATTGTATGCGGAAAATGAGTACGCGGCCGACAACTACGATCTTTTCATCCTACGGCAAGAGGCCGATCTCGCGCCCCTAGAGGAAGAAAAGGCGCGCATACTTCTCGGAACAACCCTAGACCGGATGGGAAGGCAACTCGAACAGTTACCGCTACACAACAAAAGTCTCTTCTTTGCAGACAGCCGCAATGTCTATACGGCCGAATCCTGCCTGCGCCGCTCATTGGAGGCACTCTTAGACATCGGACGCCACATTCTTGCCAAAGGCTATGGCGTTCCCGCAAGTACCTACAAAGATGTAGCGACATTGCTGGCAGAGCAGGGTGTTCTCAACGAAGTTGAAGAAAAACTACTTCGGCAGATGGCAGGCTATCGAAACCGGCTTGTTCATCTCTACCACGAAGTCAGCGCAGAAGAACTCTATCAGATCTGTGTTGACGATTTAGAAGATATCCAGCCGGTCCGTTCGGCATTTCAGCATTGGATGCAGGCCAATCCAGATAAAGTCGTTTGATGTGCCCAGATCTTGTGGGCACGACTTGCCCATCCCTTCGTAGATGACTGCGTATCTTCCTGTCCCATTGGATATAACCGTCCGCTTTGCCGAGACGGACCAGATGCGAGTTGTCCATCACAGCGCATATATCATCTGGTTTGAGGCTGGGCGTATCGCTTGGTTGGATGCGGCCGGCATGCCCTATACAAAAATCTCTCAGGCAGGCTACAATCTCGCGGTCACCGATGTGCAATGTCGGTATCGCACTGCCATTCGCTTCGGGGACCCGGTCCAGGTTATCACCCGGCTGACGATGTTACGCAGTCGTCAACTCAAATTTGTCTACGAGATCCGCAAGCGGGGCACAGATATTCTCTATGCCAATGGCTACACCCAGCACATCTGTGTTGACGAAGACGGACGCATGACCCGCTTGCCGGGATGGATTTTCGAGCCTCTGCGAAACACCAGTGGCTTGTGACTGTTACGGGTCATTGGTCACTGCAGTTACAGGAAGGGCCGGCAGTTCTTCCAGACTTGTCAGCCCAAAATACTGCATAAATTGGTCCGTCACCCCGTAACGGATTGGCCGGCCCGGCGCATTCAGGCGATCAAATTCCTCCACCAGCCCCTGCTGAAGAAGTTTGCGTAGTACGCCGGAACAGTCAACGCCCCGCACTGATTCCACCTGCGCCCTGGTCACCGGATGGCGATAGGCGATGATTGCCAGGGTCTCCAAGGCTGGACTGCTGAGCCGTACTGTTATGTCTAGGTTGAGGAAATCTTCCACTGCCTGGGACGCGGCCGGATTGGTGACAAGCAGCACTTGGCCGGCCCGGTACTGCAAGCGCAGCCCCCGATTTTGCTCTTCATATTCCCGCTGTAGAGCGGACAACGCCTCGCTCACCACCTCCTCCGGGCAGCCCAATATCTGGGCAAATTGGAGCGGGGCGACCGGCTCTGCGGCCACAAATAGCAGGCTTTCCAATAAGGCACTCAGCTTCACGCTACCCACTCCTCTTCAAAGGGCGCATGGCGTATACGCACATCCAGCCTGCCCAGACGCAGACCCATATCCTCTTCAAGTAGATCCTGCGTGACCTCCACTACCTCGTTTGTCTTCATCGGCACGTCGATATCCGGTGCGGTTTCAACATCCAATTCGATGTCAACTCCATTGCCCCGGGCTTTCACATCTGGAATGACCGTAATCACTTCGGAAAGTTGATCAAGATGCCACGACAGGCGACGCGCAATGCTATCGGTATCTAGTTCCACCGAACCACCTTCGACTGTCTGCACCCGCACGCCCCTTTGGCGATGGGGCCATAGCTCCAGCCACAACAGGCTGCCGAAAATGAGGACCGCCAAGACGCCTACGGACAATTGGCCGATCAGAAAATTGATGCCATTTGCAGCCTGTTGGACGCGCAAAGATTCCTGCATCTGCAAAAGAAGGTCCAGCATCAGGACAATGACTCTGTGCGGGAAAATCGCTGTATAGCCTACAACAGCGAGTAGCAGCAGCCAAAGCAATACCGCGATGACACGGTTGAATAGATTTACCACACCAGACCTCCCCAGCATCTAGTCGTCTCTAGTACCTAGGAACTGCAGAGTACTCGCAACGATTGGTACTTTGATTATACAGTAGAGTGCATCCACTAGCGAACAGGCGTGGGCAGCACTAGCCATTGCCATTTCTGCGCGCTCTGTTCATGTAAATCGTTACGAGAGCAAGTAGCAGCCAGAGAACGCCGCCCGCCATGCTGACCCACAACCCGGTCTGCCAAGTATACGGTTGGTACGAAAAAACGACTTCATTTTCACCGGACGGCACGGGCACGCCCCGAAACAGTACATTGGCCGCATAGATTTCCGCCGGAGTGCCGTTGACCATCGCCTTCCAGCCGGGATAGTAGGCATCTTTCAATACGAGAAAAGCTGGCTGCTGGTTGTAGGTATGGATGACGATTCTCTCCGGCGCGTAGGAGAGGAGCGATGCTTGCGCGGCGTCGCTGCCCGCAAGTCCCCAGTTGGCGACTGTCTCTAGGCTGGCCTCAACTATCGCCTCAGGGCCTGGCATTTGCAGCAGTTTGACAGCATCTGCCGGTGATGTGACAGGCCGCACCGTGCCAAACAGTTGGACCCGACCACTGTCCCCGAATTGATGTGCCCGACCATGCAGAAAATTTCGGGTGTCGGGCACATCAAACCGTTCGTATATCTTCACATCCCCACTGTGGACCCGACGAAAGTGGCCCCGGTCACTCGGTAATAGGGGTACAAAGGTATCTGTGCGCTCATCAATGAGCGTCACTGCCTGTACAGTCAGGCCCATATCCCCGGCGGTTTCGGTCAATGAGATCTCCAGTGCTTCCAGTTGTGTTGGTGCTGGCAAGGGCAACCATACCAATTGCGCTGCTTCCTCCGGGCTGCCGGGTGTAGTGTGGCGCACAATCAATGATGGCTGCTGCTGCCCATTTTCCACATCCCAGTAGGTGACCGGCGCAGCCGCACCTTGGCCCATTGGGCTGTCCACTTTGCTGTCGGCAAAGTGTAGGCCCGCTTGGTCTGCTACGACCAACTTACCCAACGGCAGTGTACAGTTTACGGGCCACTGCCCACAGGCCACGGCCGTTACTTGCACCACTGGCAGATTCCCTGTACACCCGCCGTTGTGCCTGTCCGTACATCGTGCCAGTTCTGCGGCCTCCGTTTCTACTGTCACAAAGCCGACGATTGCCACGGTCGTGGCCTGAAACTCATGGGGATTTTCAACCGTCAACCTGCGTAGGCCATCAGATGTGAGGACAGCCCCTATCTGCCGGTCGTAGTAGACCCCTTCAAACCACAGGTCTCGCACTTTGTCTGTGATAACAAAGCGAACGTCCATCAGTTCGAGAATATCTGCTGGCGGGATTTCTTGTAATTGCTCTCGTATCCGCCCGTCCGGCACCAGCTCCTGCGCTGGAATCAGCAGGGATAGGAAGGCATTGTAGCGTTCCAGGGGGAGCACACCGCCATCAAAGCCGTCTACGGCTGGTACGTGCCAGAAGAGGGATAGATTCGGGGCTAGAATCTCCTGGGATTTCAGGGCGATAATAAACTCGGCGAACGCCGCTTCGCTGATCTGGTCGTTCTCCCGCAGGACCCGGTGCCATTCGGGCATATCCCCCGGATCAAAAGCAATCTTACTCATACTCAGGAAACGCCCCATTGCCGCCGGGTGTAGTGTCCGCGCCGGCTCTGTCAGGAGGTGAGCCGGCGCAGTGCGTACATCGTAGACCGCCTGGGGGGCTGTCGGCCGGGTGTGGGGCAGGGCATGGGCAGCAAGGATGAGATCGATTGCCAGTACGGGAAGGAGTAGATAGCGGCTATGAGGGAGCTGCAGGAACCGCAGTGACCTATTGCTTGTAGAATTATTGGTCACTGCCCACTGGCCGCCCACGGATCGTAGACATTCCATCCCTATCCCCGCCAATATTGCCATTCCCAGAGTGTAGAGCATCATCCAACGGGCCGGGGTGCGGAACAGGTCAAAGCCGGGGACTAGCTCATAGAAGAAAAACGAGAACGGGTTCCAACGGCCCAAGGCCAGGAATAACCCCAACCCCGCAAAGAGGGTACCACATAGCCAGCGGTACTGTCGTGGAGAGCGGTTCCTTTCTACTGCGGTTCGCCCTCGCCAGATGCCAACCAGGGCGAGTAGCAGGCCCAGCAAGCCCACATAGGCGACAAATTCAGTATAGCCGAGGGTAGCAAAGACAACACTCAGGTCTAGGAAGCCATAGGAGGGCAGGAGCGTCCAGTGAAGAAGCAGAGGGCGCAGGCTGAAGCTGGTCATATCCCCATAGCTTAGGCCCCCGCTACGTAGGCCCAGCCCGCTTAGTTCCAAGGTAGGTAGCAATTGGGCGGCGGCGATGAGGACGCCCAGCAGGACGCCAGAGACATAGATGAGGAGGGAGGAAGCGATATGGCGAACAGCGGTCGCGAGTGAAGTGTGAAGAGTGGAGAGGTAGATTGCCCGTACAACTGTCCATACGCCTACCCCCAAAAGATTGATGTATATGGTCTGCGCGTGGCCAGCGAGAAGCGAGAGTGTGACAAAGAGAGAGAAGGGAAGAAGTGGGAGTAGGGAGTGGGTACACCGCAGTGCCCTGTGGCTTGTAGCCTGTGGTGTTGGGGCACTGGTCATTGTTGTTTCTAATGCCCATAGGAGCCATGGCAGCCAAGCTGCGCTGTTCATCTGGTTGATATGCCCGAGCAACCCGCCGTAGAAGCCGCTTCCAGCCAACACCAGTGCGGTGGTCATGGCAGCAGGCCAGCCTGTTCCCCAACGACGCATTAGCCCATAGCCGCCCATGGCCAGAATCCAAGCGTGGAAGGCTGCGCTCCAGTAGATCTGTTGTGTCACTGGCAGCCAGCTCAGGGGCCAATGAAGGGGATACAGCACTGCAGACTGCGGGTTGGCCAGAAAGGGTACACCCATAAAGATATAGGGGTTCCAGAGAGGAATGCGGCCTTCCCGTAGCGCAGCAGAGGCGTAGTCTCGATAGGGATAGAAATAGTGGAGAATGTCACCGCTGGCCAGCACCCGGTCTGTGAACAACAGGCGGTAGAACAGCAGAAGAACGAATAGGGCTAGGAAGGTAGCTGTAGATAGGGGTGGGACGAACCGCTTTGGCACAGAAAATTTTGTCTTTGTTACCATTATGTTTCTGTCAAAATTTCTCGTGCCAAAGTAGCCGGCCTGTAATGGTTAGGGGTTCACTGGTCACTGCTGCTTAGCTCATAGACGGTAAATTTGCCTACCCGGTAGCGTTTCCTCCAATCTAGGTTGCGCGCAGCTAGGTGGTTTTCTGCATTGCGAACCGGGGCCCAGTCCGGTTGAATCAGGAATTTACGCTGCTGCAGCGTTTTGGCGGCGTTGTCCGCCAGATAAACCGCATGGGGGAACCAGCGCAGTTCAAGCTGGCTTGATTCTGTCTGCGGGCGATTGGCATCGAACAGATAAAAGCGATACTGCCAGCCTAGTACCCGGTGATAGAGGATTGCGTCCGCGGGCGCGTGTACCACCACCCATGTCAGGGCCCGCCGTAGCCCTACATAGTCTCCGTGGTCACCACCGAGAGGATACCCGCCACGTGCCCCAATCTCTGCCGCTGGCATCAGTAACAGAACCAACACTGTGCCCGCAAAGACGACAGGAATGTTCCGACTCGTGGGGAGGCTCTGCAGAATCCGGCTGCAAAAGTACCCACAGAGAAGAGACAGAAGCGGGACCAGGGGCAACAGATAGCGGTCCCAGATTTGAACGGAAGTGACGATGTGCGCGGCCAGAAAGATGAGGGCGCAGATGAGTAGGAAATACTGTGTAGGGAACATCAGTGGCGAGTTACGGCTCGCCCCGAATCTCTCTCCACTCTCCACTCTCCACTGCAATTTGCCACCATGCCATGCAAGCGCGGCCGTGGCAAAGATCAAAATCCACAACGGTCCCTTGGCAATGAGATGCCATGAGATGGGCCCCCAATCCACCAGCCGGGCGAGCCATTGGCTCGCCGGCAGCAGAGCCAGCTCGCTGTAGTTGAGCATGCTCAGATCCCAAGGCGAAGGGGCAACATGCCAGCGGCGACTGTCCCACCAGAGAATGGGGAGGGCGAGGAGAAGAAAGCCTAGGGTAAGAGCGAGCGGAGAACGCAGAGCAGTTCCTGTATCTCTTCGCCATAGATGTCTGTTTTGTATTAGGACAACAAGCGGCATGTAGAAGATGCCCTGCTGTTTTGTCATGACAGCTGATGCCAAGAAGAGGCCGGCCCAGAATAGGCGGTTTTTCACGGCGAAGAGGAAGGCCAGCATACCCCACATCACCAGTAGCGGGTCTGTGTAGACGGTAGGGGCAAAGCTGATGGCAAAGGGGCTGAGGGCATAGAAGATCAGCGCAAGCAGCCCGGCCCGGTACCCCCACAGGTTGTAGGCGATGGACCCGACAACGGCGGTTGTCAAGGAATCGGCGGCCACATTCAGCAGGCGAGCAGGGGCATCCGAATTGAGCACTGGGCCGGCAACACCGTCCCACAGGCCGAATAGCTGCAAAACGCCGCCCAGTAGCCACAGAAATAGCGGCGGCTTGTCCGGCCAGACTGTCAATGCCCAGGGATCCACATTCCAGAGATGCAGTGCCCAATAGCTGTAGATCGCCTCATCTTCTCGTAAGGGGAACTGATCCAGCAGGACCAGGCGCAATCCGAATCCGCTACATAAGGCCAAAAACTGCAATAGTCTGTAACTGTGGTTTCGTGTTTCACATTCAGCTGCCCACTGGTGTTTTTCCTCAGTTAATGAAGCGGTACTTGACAAGAGTGATGATAGCAGCAAAGCCGTCCCGCCAGGTGAGTTTCTTTCCCTCGTGAAATTCGCGACCGCTGTAACTGATGGGCACTTCAAAGATCGAATAGCCGCGCTTGAGGATTTTGGCTGTCAACTCTGGTTCGATCTCAAAATGTCGGCTGTGGAGAGCCATCCCCTCAATGACCTCCCGCCGAAAGCACTTATAACAGGTCTCCATATCGGTCAAAATCGTGCCATAGAGCAGATTGGTAAACCAAGTGACACCTTTGTTGCCGATGGTGTGGGAAAGGCTCATGGCCGAACGCGGCCCGCCCAGAAAGCGGCTACCGTAGACAACGGACGCGCGCCCTTCAAGAATCGGGATGAGAAGATTGACATAATCTCTGGGATCGTACTCCAGGTCCGCGTCCTGTATAATGAAGATGTCGCCGGTCGCTTGCTGAAAGCCTGTACGCAGGGCAACCCCTTTGCCACTGTTGTGTGCGTGGTGGGCGATGTGCAGATCATTGGCATCCTCTGCGTACAAGCGGGCCAGAATCTCCTGAGTGCCGTCGGTCGAGCCGTCATCAACGATGACGATCTCCTTCGCGAGTTCCAAGCGGTCGCCAATCAGATGGTTGTCACCATCGGCATTGAACGTAAGGTCCACAGCCTGCACCCGGCGGATGATATCTTCCAGGGTGGCGATTTCATTGTAGACAGGCATGATGATCGAAAACTTCATAACTGCAATTTTTCGTTGTTCGTACACAGCAATGGCTGTGTATTAGAAACGAAATCTACGCCCCGGCCTGATGGGCTAGAATAATCGCTTCCGCCACTGCTTTCATGGGCTTGCGGTTGTTCATGCTCATCTTTTGAATACGTCGAAAGGCTTCGGCTTCGTTCATATCTTGCAATTGCATGAGGATGCCTTTGGCACGCTCAACGGCCTTGCGGGTTTCAAGGGTTTCCTCCAAGTCACCGATTTCCCGCTTCAAGTCCCGGAATTCGTTGAAGCGGGCCAAGGCCACCTCTATGGCCGGTGCTAGATCACTCTCTTGGAAGGGCTTGACGAGATAGCCGGCTACCCCTGCTTCCTGGGCACGCTGTACCAGGTCCTGCTGGCTGTAGGCACTCAACAGCAGCACAGGAATGAGCCGCTCTTTTGTCAAAATTCTGGCCGCCTCGATCCCATCCATATCCGGCATCTTAATGTCCATAATCACGATGTCTGGCTGCAGTTCCCCCGCTAGATTGACAGCACTCTTGCCATCGCCTACCTCTCCCACGACTAGATAGCCCAAGTTCATGAGCATTTCCCGCAGGTCCATACGAATGAGGGATTCGTCATCCGCGATAATGATTCTCGTCCGCTCCATAGTACTTCTCCTAACAGCAGTGGTTCGTGAAGCAGTTAGCCACTCCAATGAAATTACGCTTCGGCAACAATAGATTCTACGTTGACCGAGCGTTTTGGGAACGTGATGATAGCTCGTGTGCCGCTTGATGTCGATTCATGCGGACCAAAGTCGCCTGGGATGACCGGCTCCATCAGCAGATTGCCTTTCAGATCATCTGTCACGAGGGTATGAATGATCTGTAAACCTAGGCTGCGGCTCTGGTCCGGGGCAAAATCCGATGGCAGCCCTAGGCCGTTGTCCTGCACAATGACCCGTACCTGATCCCCCAAATCTTCCAACACAACCTGAATTTTGCCGTTCTCTTTATCACGTAGGCCATGTTCGATGGCATTCAACAGCAGTTCGTTCACAACCAAGGCAGAGGCTGTGGCCTGTTCTGCTGGCAGGCGGATGTTCGGCCCTTCCAAGGCGATGTGTACATACTGCCCTGGATTGACAGCCACTTGTTGGGTCTGCCCCAATATCCGCTGGCACACATCCCGAATGTTGATCGGGCGGTGCTCATCTTGGCTGAGATATTCATGAATAACCGACATACTCAGGATGCGGTTGACCGCATCGCTCAGATGTTGCTGCGCTTCCTCGCTTTCGCAACGTCGTGTTTGAATGCGTAAGATGGCAGCAATCGTCTGCAGATTGTTCTTGACCCGGTGATGCACTTCCTGAATCATTGCCGATTTAACGTTCAGTTCGCGCTGCCGCTGGACTGTTTCTGTGGCGTTGTGTACCAGGACCAACACCCCATCGACCTGGGGCGTACGCTCCGTGGACAGCGCAGATGTCCACGGCAGCCGATGTCGCAGGCGCGTATACATATGATGCCAGCTATCAGGCGGCGCGCTCAAGGGGATCGCGGTGCGTAGCCAGACCCGTCCTTCCTCTGTCTCGTGACGCATCTGCACACAACAATTGGCCTGCATCGCTTGGCTGACCACCAGTTCGTCCTGCTCCTCCAGATCAGAGACCGGCCCGCCCCGCATATCTGCCACTAGCCCGATGGAGCGGAACAGATTCATGGCGATACCGCTTAGGTAGCGAATGTACGCCCGCTCATCAACCAGATAGATGCCGTCAAGGCTGCCGAAACTGTGTGCAATCCCCGCGATTTCGATCTCGCCCCGAACTGCCATCATTTGCAGCCAGTACACAGCCTGACGAAAGAGTCGGTCCCGACGCCGGTGGCGTTCGTACTCGATCATATTCATTTCAATAAGTACTACCGCAATCACCTGCTTGGCCGCGTTGTGAACTGGGTATACATACTGGAATACTGGTGCGCCGCTGCTGAATCTGTTGGCCCGCCCGCTCGGGCGTGGTAGCGCAAACAGATGCAACAGTCTTGTTCGGCGCGCTAGGGACGCCAGATTGTTTTTTCTACTGCCCCGGTCCTCCATCAATGTCCGGTAGACCGATGGCTGCATGGCAGGCGTATAGATCTGTCCGCTCGCGTCGTCTACATAGATAGAGGAGATCGAACGAGGGGCTGCGTGCCGGGCGACCAAAATCTGCTCCTGGCTCATCAGACAACAGAGCAGTATATCGGAGCGGCTTACATTGGCAGTGAGCGGCAGCCCGGCCTCAATTTGATACAGCAGCGCAATATCGCGCTCTGTCAATGAAGGACAGGAATTGGCTCTCTTGTCCATAAGAAATGTGTAGATAAAAAATGCCGTCGCAGAAATGCCTGTTCCCGACGGCAGACTACATCCACATTGAGTTGTTTGAATACTATTGATTGAGATCGTGTAAAATGCTGGTCGGGGCGAGAGGATTTGAACCTCCGACCTCTTCAACCCCATTGAAGCGCGCTACCGAGCTGCGCTACGCCCCGACATTCATAAGCAGTATAGCATACAATAGCACATCTGCCAAAATTGCAGTACAAGGAAATTTTACCATTCTCTACTGATCACTTGCCACTGGTGTTCTCGCCGAGTTGGGAACCAATAAAATCCGGCATGCCATTCAGGAATGTAGTCAGTTTCATGCGTCTCTTGCCGGCCGGCTGCACCTCCTGCAACACGAGCAGCCCGTCGCCGGTTCCCACGGCGACTTGGCCATCGATCTTCAGCACAAGGCCGGGCTCCGCCTGTCCGGCCATGACATAACCCTGCCATAATTGGAAATTTTGTCCCTTCCACTTGGTAAACGCAGTGGGCCAGGGGGTATAGGCCCGAATCATGCGCTCGACCTGCACGGCCGGCAGTGTCCAGTCTATGCGTCCATCCTGCTTTTTCAGCGGCCGGCAGATGGAAGGATGGCCGGGAAGCTGATCTTGAGGGGTCGGCTCCACAGCCCCGGCCAGCCAGGCAGAGAGTGTGTTGATCAACAGGGCCGAGCCGCGATTTGCCAGCCGTTGGCCGAGGGATATGGTTGTGTCGTCGGCCAGAATGGGTAATTTTACTTGGGCCAAGACCGGCCCGGTATCCATTCTTTCGTCCATCAGCATAATTGTCACGCCGGTCTCGGCTATTCCATCCAGCAGGGCATTGGTAACGGGTGCCGCGCCCCGATAGGCTGGCAATAGGCTGGCGTGAACATTCAGGCAGCCGAATGTTGGAATCTCCAACACGGAAGGCGGCAGAATATGCCCATAGGCGGCCACGACAATCACATCGGGAGCCAGCCAACGTAGGGATTGGATCGCGTCCGCTCTTTCACGTAGGGAGCCCGGCTGCATGACCGGCAGAGCATGTGCTTGGGCAAATGTCTTGACCGGCCCGACACTCAGCTTTTTTCCCCGCCCTGCCGGTCGGTCCGGCCGCGTGACAACAGCCACGATCTGCCAGCCGGCCTGCACACCCACCCTATGTAGGCTTGACAGAGAAGGGAGCGCGAACTCCGGCGTGCCCATAAAGACAATGCGGGTCTGTTTCTTGGAGTTGATTTGCGATTCTAGCTGGGAATCTATCATACCACAATTATAACACACCATCAGATAGCATTCTGAAACTTTTGACAGCATCGTTCGTAACGTGAGAAAGACAGCATTCAGATGTATCCCCCGATGCCTGAATGCTGAGGGCAGAAGTAGCCGATATACCCGGAGAAATGGTATGGAACACAACAAGCAGGTCGAAGAGAATGCCCAGCAAACAGAATTGGGTGAAACAGAAGCGACGTCCCAAGCGTCTGATACGCCAGCCCCAGAAATTCCTGTTACTATAGAAACGATAGACAACAACGAACGCCCCGATTCCACCCCGGCCGAACGCTTGGCCGGGTCGGCCCGCTCCCAAGCAGAGATGGCGGCCGGTGCGCTACGCCGAGGCGAATTTATTCGTGATGCCACCTTTGATGACTCTGCTGACAGTGATGACCGGCTCATCGCGCTGCTGTGCTATGTGACGCAAGTGCTGATCCCGCTAGTGATGCCGCTTCTGGTGCTTGTGAGTGAGAGCAGCAAAAAACGTCCATTTCAACGCTTTCACGCCGTCCAGAGTCTAGCCCTAGCACTATTTTTTATCGGATTTGGGCTATTCATTACTGTAGGCTCAATGATTGTGGCTATAGTGCCCCTCATCGGTTGGCTGGTTGTCGGCATCGTTGTCTGCCTCAGCCCGTTGCTGTTCTTGATGGCCTTTCTGGCCCTGGCCTATTATGGCTATCAAGCCTACCAAGGGAAACGGTTCGCTATCCCTGGCCTGACCAGCTTTCTACAGGACCAGAATTGGCTATAAAATGCAGTAGGTAGTTTGTGGCGAACCGTTCTTACCTATCTCCACGATTCACTGCAATTCGGACTGGAGGAATATATGTTGGCCGGAAACTTACAGGAGTTGCTGCGTTGGGGATGGCTTATTGTTGCTGTTCTTTTTTTTGTTGTGGAGGTGTTCACCCCTGGATTGGTGTTACTGTGTTTCGGCATCGGCGCGCTAGGCGGCGCATTGGCAGCCTTTCTGGGCGTGGGCTTAGAATGGCAATTCGTGGTCTTTATCGTCATATCAGCAGCGTCTGTGATGCTGGCGCGCCCCTTCGCGGACCGCATCTCCCGCCCAGATGTACAGCAGATCGCCGGCAACCGCATGATCGGAAAAAGAGCAGTCGTTCTCCAACCGATTGACTTGATGGCCAATACGGGTATGGTACGGGTGGAGACTGAGGAGTGGCGCGCGGAATCAATAGATGGCAAAATACTGGCAGCCGGAGAAGTCGTGGAGGTGCTCGCTGTAGACGGGGTGCGGCTCCAAGTTCAAGCGGCCACCGATACAACAGCGGAGAATGGATAATGGAGTTCACCCCCAACCATTACAGGATCGCAAAGGAGTAGCAAAATGTTTGAAACAGTCGTGCAGATTATTCTTTGGGCCATCCTTATCATTTTCGTATTTGTGGTTGCTTTTGCCAGCATACGCATTGTGCAACCCTTTCAGAAAGGCGTTATCGAACGGCTAGGACGCTACCAGCGTACAGTCCAACCGGGCTTGACTCTGATCGTTCCGTTTGTTGATTCTATTCAGAGAGTGGACATGCGCGAGCAGGTGGTGGATGTGCCGCCTCAGGAGGTGATCACAAAGGACAATGTGGTGGTCACCGTTGATGCGATCGTCTACTTTGAAGCCACTGACCCTGTGAAGTTGGTCTACAATGTGGCTGACTTCTACAATGCGGCCACCAAATTGGCCCAGACAAACCTGCGGAATGTGGTGGGCGAGATGGAACTTGATGCGGCCCTGACCAGCCGGGATCACATCAACGCCAAACTGCGGGAGGTACTGGACGATGCCACAGACAAGTGGGGGGTGCGAGTGGTGCGGGTGGAGATCAAGCGCATCGATCCACCGGCGGACGTCACTGAAGCCATGCACCGGCAGATGAAGGCGGAACGGGAAAGAAGGGCTGCTATTCTGGATGCCGATGGCGAACGCCAAGCCCAGATTCTGTCCGCGGAAGGCGAAGCAGAGGCTGTCAAGAAGGTGGCCGATGCCCAACGCTACAAGCTGGAGGTAGAGGCGACCGGCCAGGGCAACGCCATTACAACCGTTTTCAACGCCATCAAAGACGCGGAACCGGACGACAAACTGATCGCCATCCAATATCTAGAAGCCTTGAAGGTCATCGCCGATGGCGATGCCTCCAAGATCTTTCTGCCCTACGAGGCAAGCGGTGTGCTCGGAGCACTAGGGGGCGTGAAAGAACTGTTCAACGAGCAGAGCAATCACAGCAACGGGCACCGCAACACCAGTCCTTCGTAGAAAGGCGTTCATGGAGTTATCGTAGCGGATACTCGCCGGTCAGGATGGCAATGGCCCGCTCAATTGATTCTCGTTCTTCGCTGCTGATCGGTTCGTGGCGGAAGCGATGGTCGTTCTTGCGGATGAACTCATTGAGTTCACCGATGCGCTGGGCCCAGATTTCCTGTTGACCCGCCACCAATGCCTGGCGCGTGGCTGCGTCGGTGGGCTGGGCCAGGGCCATCTGCAGATGGGCCCAGCACAGCCCACCGGCTTCTTGGAGAGGTGTATCAAGGTCTTCCAAAAGATATTCTAGCAGTGCTTCCACTGCCCGGGCTTCGCTGGCTTGCTGCTGCTGGCAGGCCGGGCATATCTCCGTATGGCTGGCTGGGTCTTGGGTGTAGCCGAATCTTAGCCACTGGCGCAGTCGCTGCCCAAGTCCACGCCCATTGTGTTGAGGGCTAGAATGCCCCTGTAGACGACGCAGGGCCTCCCGCAGCACGGCCTGTTCAATAATGGCTACGCCTAGCCGCTGGCCAGGAAAGCGCAACAGCTCCCGGCTGTGGCGACCGCACAGCCCCAGGGTCTGATCCAAGACATTGCGCCGGTCGGGGTCGTTCACTGACTCCCACAAAAGCGTATCCATATAACTGTGGGCTGCCCGCAGCCCGATACGGCAGACCGGGCAGCCCACGTCTTCGGCGAGGCTGCGCTGGAGTTGCTGGTATGTGGCACTTTTTCTGTTCATGGCCTACACTAGGTGCTGTGCCTGCCGGCATCATTTGTATCTATCTGCATTTTATCAAGGTTTTCACTGGATTCACACAAGGGAAAGGAGCGGCGGCCCATGACTGATGAACGAGTGCAATCCAAAATCAACTGGTATCGATCACCGCTAGACAGGAAAACGCTGGCGGAACTGAACCAGCGCAGCGATCTGTTAGGCCTGCTACAAACCCTCGGACATTTGGGACTGCTGGGCCTAACCGGGACAGCAGCTTGGTATGTAGTGCAGATGCAGGCCTGGCCTGCACTGATCCCGGTTCTCTTCCTGCATGGAACCTTCTATGCTTTTCTACTGAACGGATTCCATGAACTCTGCCACCGCACAGTCTTCCGTTCAAAATTTCTGAACGAGTTCTTTTTGCGGGTTTTCAGCTTTCTCGGCTGGTACAACCATATTCTATTCTGGACGAGTCATCAGGAACATCACAAATACACCCTGCACCCGCCGGACGATCTCGAAGTGGTGCTGCCGGTTGAGATCACCCTAACCAATTTTCTCAAAGCTGCAATCGTGAATCCTTGGGGCTTCATTGCCCGGGTCAAAGGGGTAGCCTGTCTCGCGTTCGGACGGCTAGATGGGGAGTGGGAGCACATGCTCTTTCCGCGGCAAGATGTACAGAAGCGTCAGGCCCTCTTCAACTGGGCACGAATTCTGCTGGTCGGTCACCTGCTACTAACAGCCATCTCACTAGCTCTGGGCTTCTGGCTGCTGCCGGTTCTGATTACGCTGGCCCCCTTTTATGGTGGCTGGCTTCTCTTTCTCTGTAACAGCACCCAACATGTAGGTCTTACGGACAATATACCGGATTTTCGCCTCTGTACTCGCTCCATGCTCCTGAATCCGTTCGTGCGTTTTCTCTATTGGCACATGAACTTTCATATTGAGCATCATATGTACGCTGCGGTCCCCTGCTACAAATTGGGTAGACTGCATAAGGAGATTCGCGATGACCTGCCGCCCGTCTCTGTTGGTCTCGTCGCCACTTGGGGGGAGATCATCAGGATTCTGCAGAAGCAAAAGGTGGATCCCACCTATCAGTATCTGCCGACAATCCCGGTAGTCGGTACTGGTGGGGCGAGTGATTAAGGTAGGCGGGTGTATCCAAAGAGAGCTGGGGGCTGGTTTAGCACTGGCCGGCCCCTGGGGTCAGCCCTGATGAGTAAGGACACCCTGCGCGGCAGTGCATCTCTCAACTGGAGTACATCACGTCTCATCAGCCAATGGACGGGTATCACCGTCTCCAGCTCTCGTGTGACAGAGCTGGACCTCCGAAGCAAGGGACTGACAGGCAAGCTTCCCACGCAACTGGGCAATCTCTCCCAGCTCCAGGTCTTGGACCTTACCGGCAACCAACTGACGGGCCAGATCCCCTCTGCCCTGGGCAATCTCAGCAGCAATCTGCAGACCTTGCACCTCAGAGGCAACCAATTCAGCGGCTGTATACCAGCTGCCCTGCGAGCGGTTGCGACAAATGACCTAGCACAGCTCAGACTATCATTCTGCGCTCAAACGAGCGGTTCAGCGGCAGACGAGGATACAGAGCAGGTAGCTGGGGAGAGTCCTATAATTCTGTATCTCCCCATCATTCAGAAATGAACCGTAGGGTACCCAGTTGGCAGGTAGCTCTTCCTGCCCTTGGTGTGTAGGTGCCAGAGGCCCGTTGCGATTGGCAAAAGGAAGGGGGAGCCGTGATTCGGCTCCCCTTTCAACTACAATGTGCAAGGGTGGCGGATGGATTTCTCTCTCGCAGATTCACGGCTGCTGTCGTCCAAGGGCAGATCGACTTCAATCAGTTTACGCGGATGACTGCTGCTAGTAAGAATTTTGGACATATACGAATCATAGGGTATACTACTGTTGGCTGGCACCACATATCCGAGAACCAAGGATATGTGGTGCTGGCTTTTTGTAGTGGCGCATGGCGAAGAATGAACTCGCCCCGCGCCATTGATGTCACACTTTCACCAAACTGATGGTCACCTCTTCCTCACCGAGGGGGAACTTGGCTGCATGGCTGTTCTCTGTCTTGGTTTGCGTCACCTCTCGGGTCAAGGTCTCCGCTAGGATGTACGCCCGCTGCGCGGCCAGCAGCTTCTCCATCAGGGGTGTGTCGGGCACAGTCAGTCTGATGCGGTCGCTGATGGCCAAGCCGGCGTCCTTGCGTAGCTGCTGTATGCGGCGCACCAGTTCGCGTGCCTGGCCTTCTAGCTCCAGTTCTGGCGTCAGCGTGGTAGTGACTGCCACCAGATAGCCGCCATCTTCGGCCACGCTAAAGCCCTGCTTGGGCCTGCTGCGTACCTCCACATCTTCCGGCTCCACAGCATAAGAATGGCCCTCGGCCTCCACAGTTACACTTTGTCCGGCATTGAAGTGCTGGGCCAACTCCATCTGATCCCTCTGTCCCAAGGCTTTGCGGATGAGGGGATAGCCTGGCCCATATTTCTGGCCTAGCTGCTTGGGCAAGGGGAACACCTCTACATCTACAAGATGGCCGGCATGGCTGGCGAAGGCCAGCTCCTTCACATTGAGCTCCTGCAGCAACAGGGGTCTCATCTGCTCCAGCCCTGCCTTCTCCTCCGCAGAGCGGGTACGCACCACCACCTGTTGCAGGGGTTGACGCACTTTCAGGCCGGCACTTTCACGGGCAGCACGCCCTAAAGTCGTTACCTTTTGCACCAGGGCCATCTCCGTGCTCAGCTTGTCATTGATAGCCCTCTCATCGGCCTGGGGCCAATTCGTCAGGTGTACGGAATCCGGCGCGTCCGGCTCACGGGTACGCACTAGATTCTGATAGATCTCTTCAGAGATGAAGGGCATAGCTGGGGCCAGCAGCTTTGACAGGGTCACAAGCGTATGATACAGCGTACCTAGGGCGGCCTGGTCTCCTTCCCAGAAACGTCGGCGGTTTAGGCGCACATACCAATTGCTTACAGAGTCCACGAAATCAGCGATAGGCCTTGTGGCCGCGGTCACATCATAGCTCTCGTAGGCATCCGTCACATCCCGCACCAGGCGGTTCAGTTCGGAGAGCAGCCAGCGGTCCAGCAACGGCAGGGGCGTGGAACGATCATCTGGCCCCTGGTCACCGGTTTCTGGTGTCAGATTGGCATATGTCACAAAAAAGCTGTAGGTATTCCACAGGGTATTGAGGAAGCGACGCTTCACCTCGGCCACTAGGTTGCCGCTAAAGCGGCGGTTGTTCCCCGGCGGGCCGGCCGTGTACATATACCAGCGGGTGGCGTCCGCGCCATGCTCCTTGAACACCTGCCAAGGATCGACAACATTGCCCCTTGACTTGCTCATCTTAGAGCCATCTTCGGCCATGATGTGGCCGAGGCAGATGACATTCTTGAAGGCCGGGCGTTTGAAGAGCAAGGTACTGACCGCGTGAAGCGTATAAAACCAGCCTCGGGTCTGATCGATGGCCTCGCAGATGTAATCGGCCTGCTGGTAGGTTTCCCATTCGGTTTGATTGGCCAAGGGGTAGTGCCATTGGGCAACTGGCATGGCCCCGCTGTCGAACCAGACATCGCACACTTCCGCTACCCGGCGCATTGTGCCGCCATCAGCTGCGGGCCAGGTGATCTCATCCACATAGGGCCGGTGCAGCTCCAGACCGCTCAAATCCTGTCCACTCTTGGCGGACAGTTCGGCCAGACTGCCGACACATTCCATCTCAGTACTTCCTGGTTCATCACTTTTCCAGATAGGCAGCGGCGTAGCCCAGTAGCGGTCTCGGCCCAAAGCCCAATCCACATTGTTCTCCAGCCAGCGCCCGAAACGCCCGCTACGGATATGGTCCGGCACCCAATTGATCTCATGGTTCAGAGCCACTAGCTGGTCCCGAAAATCACTGGTGCGGATGTACCAAGTCTGCTTGGCCCAGTAGATCAGAGGCGTATCACAGCGCCAACAGAAGGGATAGGTATGTTCATAGGTGCCTGCTTTATAGAGAAGGCCTCGCTCTCGTAGGTCCTCGCTGATGGCTGGGTCGGCATCTTTCACAAAGAGCCCGGCCCAAGGCGTCACCTCTGGCTTGAACTGGCCAGCGGCATCGACCGTATGCAGGATGGGCAGGCCATGGGCTTGGCCGACGGCCATATCATCGGCTCCAAAGGCGGGGGCGATATGGACGATACCGGTGCCCTCATCTGTGCTGACGAAATCCGCATCCACCACATATCGAGCTGTGGTTGGGGAAAAGGTAAACAGCGGCTCGTACTCTGTGCCGAGCAGCGCGCTGCCTTTCAGCTCCTCCAGTATCTCATAGCCCGGCCCTAGCACAGTTGCGGCTAGATCCTTGGCCAGGTAGAGGCTGGCCCCGGAGATGTCCCGTACCTTTACATACACGACATCTTCACTGACCGCCAGTGCCATATTCCCCGGCAGGGTCCAAGGTGTGGTGGTCCATGCCAACAGGAAGGTATTTTCCTGGCCTTTGACAGCGAATTTCACATAGATGCTGGGGTCAACAGTCCCTTCCTTATAGCCTAAGGACAGCTCATGGCTGCTCAGGGGCGTGCCGCAACGGGGGCAGTAGGGCACAACTTTGTACCCTTCAAAGAGCAAGTCTTTGTCCCAGAACTGTTTGAGGATCCACCAGAGGGACTGGATGTAGTCGTTGTTCATGGTCACGTAGGCGTCGTCCAGACTCACCCAAAAGGCCATTCTTTCGGTGAGGGCTTCCCAATCGCTCAAATACTCCCAGACTGATTCTTTGCACATCTGGTTGAATTCGGCGACGCCATACTCTTCGATCTGCTCTTTGCCGCTGAGGCCGAGGGTCTTCTCAACCTCTAGCTCCACAGGCAGGCCATGTGTATCCCACCCGCCTTTACGCAGCACATGATAGCCTTGCATGGTCTTATAGCGGGGGAACATATCTTTGAAGGCCCTGGCCAGCACATGATGGATGCCTGGCCGTCCATTGGCTGTGGGTGGCCCTTCAAAGAAGACGTACTCTGGGCCGCCTTCCCGCTCCTTCATGGAACGTTGGAAGATGTCCTTGTGACGCCATAGTTTCAGGATCGCCTCTTCCATCTCTGGGAAGGAGACGAGTGTATCTACCTCTTTGAATGATGATCGTATCTGGTTCATAGTAAATTCCTTCACTGGTCATGAGCCACTGCAGCGAGGCGTTCCGGCACAGCCCAGCCCCAACCGAGTTTGTAGAGGCCCCGTTCAACCCAAGCACTATAGCTACTCTGCAGCCATTCTTCTGGCCGGGCACATAGCCCTTGGGCGACCGGCGCATAGTGCAAACGATCAAGGCAGAGTGCAAATCTTGGCAGATCGGGCACTGGTTCGATCTGGTGCTGTTGGTCCCATACCACGACCGGCGCGGGCTGGCCGCGCGCTTGCGCGCAGTCCATCTGAAAGTGCTGCCAGACCTGCTGCAGGATCTGTTGGGCCAACACATCCTGCGCTGGGCGTAGGAGAAGTTGACACTGATGGGGCAGAATTGCCCAACCATGCATGCGGAACTGGAGCGTGCCCTGTATCTTTCGTAGAACCGAACGCAGCAGATGGGCCATGCCCGTCTGACAGAAGATAGGCTCTGCCCGCAACGTGGTGCAAGCCACGAACACATCACCGGGTTGGTGATAGGCCCTATAGCGGGAGAGGGGCGGGTCGGGGATGATACGGGCAGGCACCTGTATACTGCAGTTATTGGTGGTCACTGGGGTTGCTGATTTCCACATAGATGCGCTTGTTGATCGCGCCTTTGCTCCTGTAGTCAACGATCTGCATAGCCCCCACCTCGCTGGTGTTGCGTACATGGGTGCCGCCATCGGCCTGTAAGTCCAACCCTTGCAGGTCCACGGTCCGTACTTCAGTAATCTGTTTGGGCAGCAGATTGATCTTTGTGCGGATCAGGTCCGGTATGCGGAAAGCTTTCTCTCGGGGCAACACTTGGCTGGTGATAGGCCGGGCTGCGGCGATTTCGGCATTGCATTTCTCTTCGATCTCAGCGACAAGTTCCCGGCTCATGGCCGCGAATTCAAAATCCATCCGACCTTTGCCCGGCTCCATATTGCCGCCAGTAACCGAAGCAGCGTAATCTCGCCAGACGACGCCGCACAGAATGTGCATAGCCGTGTGGGTCCGCATCAGCACATAGCGTCGCGCCCAGTCCAGCGTCGCGGACATCTGCAGCCCTTTGGTAATGGATAGCAGGCCGCCATCGGTCCCGCGGAAATCGTTGCTGACAGTGTGCCATATCTGCCCATTCTCAAGTTTTACTTTGGTTACCGCTCGCTGCTGGTCGGCCACAGCCAGCCAACCGACATCATTGGGCTGGCCACCGCCGCCAGGGTAGAAGGCTGTGCGGTCCAGGGCCACCCGCACCACGCCCTCGTTCCCCTTCACAGCCGTGACGGTCGCGTCAAATTCTTTCAGATAGGCGTCTTCATAATAGAGTCGTTCTGTCATATTTCCCTACTTTGTTTGCAGGCTTGCGATTTTGATTGCACATAAAAAAACCCGCCCCCAATCAGGGACGGGCTAAAAAGTCCGCGGTACCACCCTGTTTCCCGGCCGCTTGGGCTGGGCACCTCTCTACTTGGCCGTGAGGGTAACGGTTCACGAGGCCGGCGACATCTACTGGCACTTCCTTGTATTTCGGGCCGCGGCTCAGGAGTGATTTTCACGGTCGAGGGGTCCATCCGGCTTCCACCGACCCGGACTCGCTGAGGACATCAACAGCTACTCGTCTCCATCATCGCCGATAGATCATTTGATTGTATAGAAGTCTAACAACTGCAGTCGGTTTTGTCAATTCTAGGGACTGCAGGACACAAACAGAGAACTTAGAAACTGGGCAGTTCCACCAGGGCCGAATCTACGGCCCGGCCCTCCACTGATTCGACTGTATAGCGTATGTCGTTCAGTTCAATAGTATCGCCCACTGCTGGGATGCGCCCCAAATGGGCCATGATCAGGCCGCCGACCGTGTCCACTTCTTCATCTGTGAAATCGATGTCGAAATGTTGGTGCAGTTCATGCAGCAGCAGCGAACCTGCCACCCGTAGCTGCTGTGTTGGCCTTGAAGCGTTTGGCGTTGTTTCCCCATTCATCCTGTCATCTTTTGGGCTCGAATCGCTGACCAGCTCAAAGGGGGCGCGTTCAAGGTCGAACTCGTCCTGAATTTCGCCCACAACCTCTTCCAACAGGTCTTCGATGGTTACAATGCCGGCCGTACCGCCGAATTCGTCGATCACCACTGCCAGCGCGCCTCTCTCCTCCTGGAAGCGCTGTAACATCAGATCCAAAGAGAGGGTTTCCGGTACAATGATGACCGGGCGATGCTGGGCACATATGCGTAGATCAAGGGGCTCTGTAGCCTGTAACTGATGGCGGGCTAGGTCTTTCACATGCAGAAACCCTCTGATCTGATCCAGATCCCCTTCATAGATCGGATAACGGGAATGCTTGGATGAGCAGACGAAGGCCAACACTCGTTCCTCGGTTTCGTCCGCAGAGAGGCCGACGATGCGGGTGCGAGGGGTCATCACCTGGCCCACGGTGCGCTCGCGCAGATCGAGGATATTCTCAATGTAGAGCTGTTCCGATGGTTCGATCAGCCCCTCTTCAAAACTCTCCTCAACGATCAGCTCCAGCTCTTGAGGGGAAGTCACCCTAGATTTACTATCCATTTCCGGGACGCCGACGGACCGGAGGAGCGCGCGCGCGATGGCGTTCAGGACGTAAATCAGCGGTGAAAAGATACGTTCAATGACTGAAACCGGGCCGATGACCCGCAAGGCCGTGGCTTCCGGGGCCTGGAGAGCCAGAGATTTCGGCATCACCTCCCCCAGCACCACATGGAGATAGGTCATCAACCCGATTGCTAGGACAGAGGCCGCCTGGAGGGCTGTGGCCAGATTGAATCTCCCACGTTCCACCCCATACTGCTCCAGCAGCGACAGAATCCATTCGGCGATTGTGTGCTCGCCGTACATGCCGAGGCCCAAACTGGAAAGCGTAATGCCCAATTGCGCCATAATAATAAAGCGGGTCTGCCCGCGGGTATCGGTGAGAATCTGCATCACCCGGGCCGCGGAGGCGGACCCCTCCTTGGCGAGCTGGGCCATCCGTGTATTGGAAGAGCCTACTACGGCAAATTCCACGGCCACGAACAGGCCATTGAAAAAGATCAGGATGGCGATAATCGCCACGGGGAAGAAATAGTCCATTAGCGTAGTTCTACCTGTACACGCTCGGCCACATCGGGCGGAAGTGCCAAACTGACTTGGGAAACCGCATAGCCACTTACTTTTTCCACCCGAAAGACCAGCTCTTGTAGCTGTACTTCCTGCCCTTGGGCTGGGATCGTGCCCAATACTGCCAGGATCGCGCCGCCTAGGGTATCGACATCTTCATAGGCCAAAGAGATCCCCAACAGTATGGATAGCCGTTCCAGATTCATATCCCCTTCAAGGAGTAGGCGTCCATCTTGCCCCAAGGCAATTTCTTGGCTGTCCGTATCAAATTCATCGCTGATCTTGCCAAAGATCTCCTCGATCAGGTCCTCAAAGGTTACTATGCCGGCCGTGCCCCCATACTCATCAATGACTACGGCCATGTGGTAATGTTCATGTTGTAGCTGCCGGAAGACCTGCTCTACGGGCGCGCTTTCCGGCACATAGGGAGGGACTCGCATGACAGTGCGTATGTCAAACTGTTGTGATCTGTGGCCAGGCATGGTTTCTTTGGGGAGTGGGTTTTCGCTGGCCCTGGGAGTGGCGTGCAGGCAAAGGAGGTCTTTCAGATGCACGATACCGACGATATTGTCAAGGGAGCCTTCGTATAGCGGGAGGCGAGAATGGCTTGATTCTGCCAGCAGGCGTAGCAGAGATGCAGAGGGCATCTCCAGAGGCGCGGCCAGAAGCTGTGTACGTGGGACCATCACATGGCGCACAGAGTGCCGGCGCAACAGCAGCGTATTCTCCAGCAGAACTTTTTCCGCCTCATCAAGCAGCCCTTCTTTGCCACTCTCCTGCACCAGCATCAGAATCTCTTCCGGCGTATGGATCCGCATCTCGTCAGAGAGGACTCTTCTTCCGATGAGACGTAAAAATAAGCGGCCGCTGCCATTGAAGAACCAGATGAGCGGTCGCAACAGAACCATGGCCCAACGCACCGGCAGGATCAGAAGCAGAGCTGTTCGTTCGGGAAACTGGATGCCGACGGTTTTTGGGGCCAGTTCGCTTAGGCTCACCTGCACTGCGGTCAGTACGATCAAGACGCTGGTGGCTGCAATGCCGGTTTCAATGTGCGCGCCCCCTGCTTGGCTGCCGAACGCAGCCCGAAACAATGGGGCCACCAATGGCGTAATGACCGCCTGCCCGTAATACCCCAACACGAGACTGGAGAGCGTGATCCCCAACTGGCAAGCGGCGATGTAATTGTCCAGTTGGTTGGGGCTTTCTAAAATCGGCAGCAGCATCTGGGCCATGCGGTTGCCCGTCGCTGCTTCTTGGGCAATCCGTACACGCCGTGCCCCGACAGTACCGATCTCTGCGGCCACGAAGAGGCCGTTCAGAGTAATGAGGAGAATGACAACCAGAATGATGAAGAGAACTGCCATATTCACCTGTTACATCAGTGAAGAGTAACTGCTCGCCACAAGCCACCTTCACAAACCACTGCTGTTGCGGTTTTGTTCTACACCTTAGAATACAGTATCATTGACCCCAAGCAATTTGCAAATGGAGTCCATCGAATGAATCATTCCCCCGGTTCGGTCTCGTCCTTGGCTGCGAACCGTACACAAACACCCAGTTCATCAAATTGGCAACGCAATTTGTTGGGGTTGCTGCGTACCATGCGGCCCAAACAGTGGAGCAAAAATACATTCGTTCTGGTAGGGCTTGTGTTTGATGGCCGGCTGCTGGAACCGGCCATGGGTCTAGCGACTGTCGCGGTTCTCATCGGCTTCTGCCTGATCTCCAGCAGCGTCTACATTCTGAATGATCTGGTTGATATCGAAAAGGACCGTCTTCATCCGCGCAAGCGTTTGCGGCCTCTGCCGAGCGGACAACTGCACCCGCTGCTGGCAAAGGTAGCCATGGTCATTTTGGCTATCGTCAGCATTGTAGGCGTTGGGATGCTTGATGTCCGGGTTGGGTTGGTGATCGCAGCCTACTTGATTCTGAATGTAGGATACAGTTTCTACCTCAAAAATCTTGTGATCATTGATGTGATGATGATCGCCTTGTTTTTCTTGCTGCGGGTCATGGCCGGCGCGTTGGTTGTGCATGTCAGCAACTTCAGCCCATGGCTCTACGTCTGTATCAGCTTGCTGGCCCTGTTCATCGGCTTCGGCAAACGCCGGCATGAGATCATCCTGCTTGAGGACAGTGCGGCCGGCCATCGGGTCAGCCTAAAACAGTATAACCTACCCTTGCTCGATCAGATCATCGGCATTGTCACCACCAGTGGCCTGATCAGCTACACCCTCTACACCTTTGAGGCTGATACCGCTTTGGCCGCTCCATCCCGGATGATGCTGACTGTCCCCTTTGTTATTTACCTTGTGTTCCGCTATCTATACCTGATCCATGTGGAAAAACGGGGGGGAGCACCCGAGGAGCTGTGGTTTGAGGACCGCCCCTTGTTGGCAGCCATCTGTCTGTGGGCCCTGTCTGTGGTAGCAGTGATCTACATCTGATAATCTCAGAGGAGCGGAACCGCAGTTGCTCTCCATGAATCACTCTTCGTTGGCTCCCCAATGCCCCTAGGTTTCCTCTACAGTGACGAACTGGGCCCAGGCCCCTTCCATTCCGTCGGCAGTGACGCCGTAAAAGATACGCACAGTCTTGCCTTCCCGTAGGGCTAGATCAAAGCGCATCTTGCCTGCCCGCTTTTCAGCACGGACTACACCTACATTCTTCTTCCACTGGATTTTGTCCGACTTGATTGGGCTGTCTTCGTATTGGGAGATGGCGTAATTCCAAAGTTTGCGCGCCCCTTTGCGGGTGACATTGCTGACAGAACGCGCGTTGCGGAGATCTCTCACTACATAGTGGGTTGTCCCGCCGCGAGTTTCGCGGCCTACAATTTCAACGCCATCTTGGGGTAGATAGAAGGGATCATCTGTGCTTGCTTTGGAACGTTTGGACTTGCTGTTTTTGTCGTCTGTTGGCTTGCCGTTTTTGGTGGGAGAAACAGGGATATCTGCGCCAGCGTCCGCCTCGAGCCCGACGCTTTCGAGGACCAATGCCACGATCTCATCCCGAATCGCTAGGCTGGTTTCGGCATCATTGCGTACATAAAATTTGGACCCGTCCAGACAGTAGGGCTTTTCATCGCCAGCATCTACACCGATCCGTAGGACACTTGTGCCCTCACTTTGTAGGATTTCAAAGCGGGCCTCCAGCGGCGGAGTGAGCCGTTCTGCCATAGATTGCTGCAGCTCCTTCTGCACCTGTTTGGGGTTTGAAAGCCCCCGTACTCGGCCTTTGCGTGCGCTGGCCCCAATGAACGTGACACCACCATCGGTGTTGGCAAATGCACACAGATCCGCCAGCACAATCGCCTGCCGGCCCCCTCGTTTGCTGGCAGTCTCATGGAAACTTTGGGTCTGGTTGGGTCCTTCCACCCTAGCCGCAGCCAAATGATCCACCACCTTCTTTTTGGAACGGTAAGGCCGGGTGTGGTCAAAGGAGCGGCTGGCAAATAACTCTCTCATGGCCGTAAAGGATGGCTCGGGCAACAGCAGCTCTGTGGCTCTCTCGCCAACCCCTAAACGTCTGTTATTCCTGGGGTCCATGTTGAGGCGATGGGCATCGCTCCCCTGAATGCAGTGCATCTTGCGCGGGTATTCCGGCTTGGAGCCGTTGAAGAAACGGGCAGTCGCTTTGCGGCTGCGGCTCTCTAGGTCTGTCACCTCCAGCGCGCTCAGGTTCTCATCTTGGGTGTAGGCGATCTTCGTCTGGCCGCCGAAGGGAAAGTTACGCATGGCCACCCCATGGGTACTGTTGGCATGCGCGGCGATTGCCATCCCCCCGGCTTCGACGATAATCTTATAAGCACTGATCACATCCGTGCTGGCCCCAGTTTCCGTGGAGCCGCTATCCAGCTTGTCAGCCGACACCTTCAAGCGCAGCAGTGTATGCTCCAACTCGCGAATTGATGTCTCTGGGGGGAAAATGCCGAGGATGTGAAAACCGAAAGTGGCTGTGAACTCAAAGCCGGGCAGAACGAGGACTTCATTTGCCAGTTTCTGCCACTGTTCTAAGTGGCTCTGCTCTTCGGCTGTCAGCCGGTTCTGCTCCTGTAGACGGGTCAGCCATTCGATCTCACGGCGAATGGCAGCCACGCCTGCAACTGTATTGTGATCCGTAATCGCCACAATATCTAAGCCGCGCTTGCGGGCCGTCAGTAGCCATTCTAGGTAGGTAATCGTGGGCTCTTCATAGTCATGTGAGGCAGGGGTGTGGGTGTGAAGGTCCACTTTGTACCAGCGTAATTTGCTGGCTCCCTGTCGATTGTCAGGCAAATTGTCGTGCCGCTTGGGGGCACTATCGCGTTTTCTGCTCATAAAATCACCATTGTGAAACTGCAGTGATAGGTAAATCGTGGTGCCATTTGGGGGCGTAACGGCTTCAAGTCTACTCATCACTGGGGTTACGATGTAAGGGGCAGTTGCGTGCCATTTGGGGGCGCAACTGCTTCCTGTAGAGCGGCCTCCAGCACCTCATCAACCGTCTCTACCGGGATGAACGTCATCGTCTCGCGTACATTCTCCGGCACATCTTCTAGGTCGGCTTCGTTGTCTGCCGGCATGATAATGGTATCAAGGCCGGCCCGGGCCGCGGCCAGCACCTTTTCCTTCAGGCCACCAATACGCAGCACTTTGCCGCGCAAAGTCACTTCACCGGTCATGCCGATATTGGCATGTACCGGGCGCGTTGTCAGCAGGCTGGCGAGAGCCGTTACCATCGTCACCCCTGCGCTGGGGCCGTCCTTGGGTAGGGCACCTTCCGGAATGTGTAGATGAAGATCCATATTCTCGAAGAAATCAGGGGCAATCTGTAAAGTAGTCGCTCGGCTACGCACATAACTCAGCGCAGCTTGGGCACTCTCTTTCATCACATCTCCCAATTGCCCAGTGAGAACGAAGCCCTTTTTGCCGGGCATCTTCGTTGCCTCAAAAAAGAGAATTGCGCCTCCGGTCATAGTCCATGAAAGCCCGATAGCCACCCCTGGCATTCGTGTGCGCTCGGCAATCTCATCCCGCTGGAAACGTCGTTTTCCCAAATACTCCCCCAAGGACTCTTCGGTAATCTTCACTGGTGGGCCTGGGTCCGCCCCGCTGTTCATGTCAGATTCTGTCGGCCTACTTGCAGCGATATTGGCGGCAACTTTGCGGCAGATTTTGCCGACCTCTCGTTCTAAATTGCGTACACCCGCTTCCCGGGTGTAGTTATGCACGATCTTCCGCAGTGCTTGGTCATCAAATGTGATCTCTCTCGGGCGTAGGCCGTTCTCTTTGATCTGCCGCAGGACCAGATACTGCTGTGCAATCTTGACCTTCTCATCTTCGGTATAGCTGCTGAGCTGAATGATCTCCATGCGGTCCCGCAAGGGACTGGGGACCGGGTCCAAGATATTGGCGGTGGTTATGAACATCACCTCACTCAGATCAAAGGGTACATCCAGGTAGTGATCCCGAAACTCCCGGTTCTGTTCTGGATCCAATACCTCAAGAAGTGCGCTAGTCGGGTCGCCGCGGAAGTCCCGGCCGATCTTGTCCACTTCATCTAGCATGAAGACGGGGTTCTTGGACTCAACGCGACGGAGGCTCTGGATGATGCGCCCGGGCATGGAGCCGATGTAGGTGCGGCGGAAGCCCCGTACTTCGGCTTCATCTCGCACACCGCCCAAGGCCAAGCGCACAAATTTGCGCCCCATTGCCCGCGCGATGCTGATGCCGAGGCTGGTCTTGCCCACCCCCGGCGGCCCGACAAAGCAGAGAAGTACACCTTCCCGTTCCCGGCGGATCTTGTCCTGTACGTCCTCCTCATTCTCCTCTTCCCGCTCGGCCTTGCGTTCTGCCCGCAATTTACGCACTGCGAGATACTCGACGATCCGGTCTTTGATCTCTTCTAGGCCGTAGTGGTCCTCTTCCAATACCTGCCGCGCGTGGGCGATGTCTAGGTTGTCCTCTGTAGTCTGTTGCCAGGGCAAGGAGACCATAAGGTCAAGATAGGTTTTGATGACGCTATACTCTGCGGCCTGAATGGGCATGCGCTTCATGCGGTTGAGTTCACGGCGGGCCTCTTTGCCAGCCTCCTCCGGCATACCGGCTGCTTCAATGCGCTCCTCTAATTCGCGGATGTCAGCTTCCTGCTCGTCCTCCTCGCCTAGCTCCTTCTGAATGGCCTTGAGCTGCTCCCGCAGGAAGAAATCCCGCTGCATACGCTCCATTTCGCCCTGGGCCTCGGATTGGATCTTGTGGCCCAGTTCCATGACCTCAACCTCTTTGTTGAGAACTTGTGTCAGGCGTAGAAGTTTCTGCTGGACGCTGTCCATGGCCAGGAGTTCCTGGGCTTGTTCCATCTCCAGCCGTACACTGCTGGCAACCAAGTAGGCCAACTGGCGGGCATTTTCCACATTGGCCGCCATGACTGCCAACTCATCCGGCATCTGGCTGTCTAGCTCCACGAGGCGGCGGAACAGATCCTGGACCGCCCGCACCAGAGCCTCGATTTCCAAGCTCTCTTCTAGGGTTTCAGGCAGAACCTCTACCCGGGCCCGTAGATAGGGCTTTTGCTGAATATATTCGGTCAGCCGAATGCGCTCTAGGCCCTGTAGGGCCAGCCGAATGGTCCCGTCCGGGGCTTTCAAGACGCGATGCACTTGGGCTGCTGTCCCGATTTCATAGATCTCTGCCGGCGATGGCTCCTCCAGCGACTCATCCCGGCTTGTCACTAGCGCGATGATGCGGCTTTGGGGTAAGGCATCCTCCACCAGTTGAATGCTGCGCTCCTGCCCGATGGTGAGGGGTAGCCACATCATCGGGTACACGACAATGCCCCGCAACGGCAATACCGGCAGATCATCGGAAATCAACGAATCCTCGTTTGAATCCTGTTCGATTCCTACTAGGTCTTCTACGGACAGCTCCTCAACCCCATTCTCCTTTTTGCCCGGCTCGTTGTCCCGCTGTTCCTGATCCCTGTTCCTGTGGTCACTCATATCCGTCCCGATACGTTTCGCAATTGTATGGCCGTTCGTATCGCCGCTAGCATGGCGAACAAGCAGACAATGTATCTTTAGTCATGGTCGCACCAGCAGGCGTGGCCATCGCGAGCAGACCTTTCAACAATCTTGCAGAGGCAAGCGCATGCCACATTACCTTGGCCGCTGTAGGGGCTAGAATGAACAACGTGCCAGCCCTCACCGTCAAACTCTCTGCACTGCGGAAGGATCTGTTATTCTAATAATTGTACCACAAATGCCTAAATGTGAAAGTGTGCTACTCTCCGATTTCGACTGAGACAGGTTACAGGTGTTTTCGGCGGGCATTTCTGCTGGCCAGTTGCAAGATAGCTACATCCAAAGAAGATGTGATTCTTCCCAAATCGGTGGTATAATCGTAGTCATTACCCTTTTCAACAGCAATGAGGCCTGATCGTGACAGATGTAACAACAGCCCACACCCCGATTGATACGTTCTTGGATGCCTTGGCCGCGGGCGAGTCCACACCGGGTGGCGGCGCGGCCGCCGCGCTTACGGGTAGCCAGGCCGCCGCGCTGCTCAGTATGGTCTTGAACTTTACAATCGGGCGCAAAAAATACGCAGCTGTGGAAGCAGAGATGGGTAGGCTTGTGCTGCGGACGGAGACCATGCGCGCGACGTTGTTAGCCCTGGCGGACAAAGACGTGCAAGCCTTTGGCGCGGTAGCTGCCTGTTATGGCATGCCCCGTTCCAGTGCTGCAGAGAAAGCAGCCCGTACTGCAGCATTGCAAGAGGCATTGAAAGGAGCGACCGAAGTGCCATTTGCTATCGCGGCTCTGTGTGCTGAGCTGTTGGAGATGGCCTGCCCCATTGCCGAAAAGGGAAACAGCAATGTGGTCAGCGATGCCGCCACTGCTGCTCATCTGGCCCATGCAGCATTGCACAGCGCGCTGCTGAATGTCAATATCAATCTGAAATATCTCAAAGATGATGTCTACGTGACCGAATGGCGGGGAAAGGTAGAAGCATTGGAGGCCGCTGCAGAAAGTGCCTACATCACGGCCCGCGCTTCTTGTACAAAGACATTGGGAGTCGCCATATGAGTCGGGGTTTGAGTGGCGCGACACTGCTGGACGGGCGGGCCCGGGCCAAACAGTTGCAAGCCGAGTTGAAAGAGAGATTCGCACAACTAGCGGCGGATGTGGATGTGCCGCCGCTATTGGCTGTGCTTCAGCTTGACGCAGATGCGGCCGCGGCCGGTTATGCCCGCGCCATCAGGCGTACATGTAAGGGTGTGGGCGTTGCGTTCCGCTCATTTGTCCTGGGGAAAAACAGCACCTCTGAAGAAGCCCAAGGGGCCCTAGCTGCTCTGAACGACGACGAATCTGTGCATGGCATCATGATCTTAACGCCATTGCCCGCTCAGATGGACGAATCAGCCTTGATTGACAGCCTTGATCCGGCCAAAGATGTGGACGGTGTCCATCCGCTCAATGCCGGCCGGCTGGCCGCCCAACGAATGCCCTATTTTGTGCCAGCTACCCCAATGGGCGGCATCCAACTGTTGGAGGAGGCCGGCATAGTGTTCAAGGGCAAGAAAGCAGTTGTGATTGGCCGCAGTGCTATCGTGGGGAAACCCATGGCCCTGCTGTTGCTACAGCGCCATTGTACCGTGACAATTGCCCATAGCCGCACGCCAAATCTGCCCGCTGTCGCCAGAGAAGCGGACATTCTCTGTGTGGCAATGGGACAACCTGAGATGGTCACAGGTGAATGGATTCGCCCCGGCGCAGTTGTCGTTGATTTCGGGACCACCTACACCGCTGATGGCCTGAAAGGCGATTGCGAAGGGCAAAGCGTGGCTGCTGTGGCTGGGATGATGACACCTGTGCCCGGTGGCACAGGGCCGATGACGAATGTAATGCTGCTGCAGAATCTTCTGGACGCCTACCAACGAACTATCGGCACATAGAGGACAGCGATTGACGACAAGCAGAGCAAGCCCTTACGCGACTTTTTGCCTCTTGCGCCGGGCAGCCTTGGCCTTCTCCCACAGGAAGAGTAGATTGGCCTGGTGAAAGCTTTGGACCAGCCCCCCAAGAGGGATACGGCTGCGCCCGAAGGTTTCAATCGTATTGCTCAGTAGCTCGGTTTTGCCGGCACCTTCCTCAATGAGCCGCTCGACTCGGGATTCGATGTCGTTCAGATATTGGATACTCTCTTCAATGCTGGAGGTCACTTCCCCTCGCAGGAGAAGATCCCCATGCCCCTGCACGATGGCCTCTAGGTTAAATTCGTGCAAGTTGTGTAGGGACTGCTTGTATTCTGCGATATTGGCAAAATGTGAGGCAATGACCGGCACCGGCATGATGAGGTCGCTGGCGAAAAGTACCTTCTCCTCCCGTACATGCACAACGCACACATCCGGCCCTGGCCCCGGCGCATGCATAATATGAACAGTTTTGTCGCCTAGACGGATGACCGCGCCCTCATTGAAGATGATCTTCGGCAAGCGGATTTTGATTTTTCGCAGTTCAGCGGTGTGCTCTCTGGCCTCCTCTAGGGCTTTGCGACCGTAGCGAATGAGCAGATCTTGGGTGGCTTCGTGGGCGATTAGTTTCGCATCCGGTACAAAGCAAGAGCCATATACATGGTCCGCGTGGCTAATGGTGTTAATCAGATAGCGAATTCCAGCCGGGCATACCTGTGCCGCAAAGTCAAGGACCTGTTTGGTCTCTGAAGGGAACGGTAGCGTATCAATGAGGATGCCACCCTCTGAGGATAGGACGAGGCCGGCGTTCACCTCTGCATACAACTCACTGGTGAAAACCCACGTATCATCTGCAACCCGGGTACGTGTAATTGCCACTCGTTCTTTCTCCTTCTGTTCGCTTTTTTTGAACTGCTGTGGCCAGAAACTGCACAGGTATTGGGGTTTGGCCACTGGTATTATCACACAATGTAGTCGAAAGCGTCAAGGACATTCGCAGCCACAATGGAGAGTTCCTGCAGTTGCTCTGCACGAATCACGAACCACGACGGTCTGTCCGCGCCCGTAGTAGATGTCCTTCTGTGCTCGTCACGTACAGGTCCTGTAGGTCTGGGCCAGCGAAGGTGCAGTTTGTGGGGCGATTGCAGGGCACGGGATGGGTCTCCAGCACCCGACCATTGGGCGCAAAAACGTAGAGCATCCCACCAGGGCCACTGACTTCCCAGCCGGCCGTGGCGATGATATTGCCCTGGCTATCCAAGCACATGCCATCTATGCCCCGGTGAGGATAGAAGTTATGAAGGACCTTATATGTGCCTCTGTTGTTGTCACTACTGGCATCCATAGCGGCGATGTCATAGGCCCGCAGTTCTCGTAGTTCGCTCTCTCCGTATTTACTTTGGGCCACGTACAGGGTCTTTTCATCGGCTGAAAGGAGCAGGCCATTGGGCGCGGTCGTGTCGAATGTAACCCGCACAGGCCGCCAATTGCCGTCCGCTTGGGGATCCAGCCGGTAGACAGATTCGTGGTCTAACTCCATATCATCCCGTTCATCACCGTAGCGGGGGTCGGTGAACCAGATGCGGCCCTGGCTGTCGATGGCTAGATCGTTCGGGCTATTGAAGCGTTTGCCCCCGAAGTTGTCGCACAGAACGACGGTCTCGCCATTTTCATGGTACTGCACCATGCGCCGGCCGCCGCCTTCACAGGCATGAAGCAGACCGTTCTTGTCCAGCATCAGACCATTGGCATTGTTCGTGCCCTCCCGCCAGACACTGAACGCGCGGCTGTCTGGGTCGTAGCGCATGATACGACTGTTGGGGATGTTTGTAAACAGCAGCCCAGTGCCATCCCAGACAGGTCCTTCTGTCAAGCCGATGGGGTCCAACAACACGTCAAATTGCCAAGACATCTCAAGCTCCTTTCAGTACAGTAGATGTACCAGTAGTTCGTGGGGGTCAACTGCAGGAATCTCTGCAGTTAGCGTTCTTTACAGCAGTATCCTGCATGGCGGCTGCTAACAGCTACAGTGACGGGCACCCTGCTCAGAAATACTCTGCGCCACACTCCAAGCTGATCTGCCGGCTGCGTTGCAGAGCGGCAAATGGGTCGGCCAGTTGGGCACTTAACTCAAGACTGAGCGGGCCCCTATAGCCGATATCGGCGAGGGCGTGGAACATCTGCCGCAGAGTCTCTGCCGTCAACATGCCGTCCAGCAATGCCCAGTGTCGATCAGCTTGGCCATCGTTGTCGTCCAAATGGACATACATCAAGTGCTGCCCCGCTTGGTGTAGGACTGACGCCGGATCTTCGCCGCTGATCTGCGCGTGGCCTATGTCGAACAGTAGGCCTAGGTTAGGGTGGCCGATTTCGTTGATAAAAGCAAGCGTGGCTGCGGCCGAGGGGAGCGATGTGCCAGGGAAATGCTCAATACACAGTTTGATGTCCTTGGACGCCGCCTTGTCCGCGGCAATCGCCAAAGAATCGGCGTAGCGAGCCAGCGCGGCCTGGCTATCATCCGTGCCGGGGACCACATAAATAGCTGTCCCGCCCAAAGCTGCACAGTGGGCCAGAACTTGGTCAACATGTACTAGGGCCCGATTGCGCGCTTCTTCTTCCGCACTGTCTAGGGCTGTCCCTTCTGGCATACCCCAGGAAGCCCCGACAGACGAGACCCGTAGAGAGTGGGCCCGGGCTTGCGCTTGGGCTGTGGGAGTCAGCAGCATCTGGGGCTGAATATCGATCCAGCCAAAGCCCAACGTTTCCATGTCGGCTAGAATCTTCTCTTCAGGGCCGGTCAAGGCCCACACACAACATGACAGGTACATGGGGATATCCTTTCCGTCTCGGGCCTCAGTTGCGGGTAAGGAAGCGAGGACCGGGCAGGTCCGTGCCCTCGGCCAACAGCGAGCGTAGGGTATCTAGCTCCTCACAGCGTAGGGAACGGGGTAGATCGTAGGGATGGCGCAGGCTCCACTCTTCGATGGCCGGCGTCATATGAGCGATGGCCGTGAACTCGGTGGGAAAATGGCGCGGGTCGCTGCCCAACCAACGACCATGCCGCCCAGAAAGGGTGGCGTTCCAAGTCTTGGCAGAGATCACATCCGGGGCCGGATGCCCAGTCGGCCAGGCCTGAAACAGGATCGGAACCTGCTGCGGAAAGTCCGGTAGCATCATCTGTAAGAGCGTATGACTCTGGCTGCAGGTAGATGGCAACCACAACGGCAGCACAGGGCTGCGCTTCCCGATAACTGGATTTATCTGCGGCCCGCTTTCGATTAATACCGCGCTGGGCTGGATATGCAGAAGATAGAACAGCCATTGCCAAGCATAGAACCCCAGGTGACTGATTTCATTGATGGAAGACACAGCCAGACTGTGCAGTGGTGTACCGGTTTTGCTGGCGAATGTCTGTACGGATGCAGAAAACCCAGGCAGCGAGCCCCATTGGGCCTCCGGATGCTTGCGCCAATGGCGGGATAGCCGCCAGCCGCTGCGTTGGCTGCCCCCCTCACTCTCCAGCCAATCATCCAGCCAAGGCGTACCGCGAATAAACTCCTGGTCGCTGAACCCACCGAAGCCGCCCACCTGCAGGTTGTGCCGGGGCCCCACTTCATACTGCCCCCATTCAGCAGAACAGGTCAGCAGCAGCAGGTCGCCCCCCGGTTTCAGGCGTTGGTGAATGAACTGCTTGTATAGCTCCGGTAAGGCAGCCAGTTTTAGGCGCGCATGCAGGACGCGCTGGGCCTGCATGCGCGCGTGGATTGGATTGAATTGGCTGACAGCCTGTAAATCTGAATTGCGGTTGAGAATTGGCGTCAGGAGATTGACACTACGCTGCTGGTAGCCTACAATGTCGTCAGGGTTGCCTTTAGACGAAAAGGTAATCGGGAAGTTATCGGACAGAAACGGCGCGCCTAAACAAGCACAAAGATGGGCGGTTGCACCAGAAGGCACGCCGATGACAATTGTGTCAAAACGCCTCTCCGGGTTGAGACTGTCATATTGGCGTACATTCCATTGGGCAAGGTCGGCGGTCGTCAGGTTGAAGGCGAGGGAACGGTTGTGGGTGCGATTTTCAGTAGCCCATGCGGCCAACAAGGAACCCCAACCGCGGGGCAGGCGGTAGCTCAGGCGCAGAAATGGCAGACGACGCTCCAGTGGTGTGTCGGTCATGGGGTGATGAAAGCGATTGCCTAGCGCAGCCGCCACTGCAGCAACCACACTGGTAGCAATATCCAGACCAGCAGGTTGATAACTCATTGGGTTGGTCGCTCCCAATAACTCGCATCCAAGACATGACGAAGGATGCGTTCCCGATCCCCATCCCTTGCCCAACGAGGCTGACCGAAATCATGCAGGATCGTGGGTAGGAGCCGGGTAGCGATGTGTCTGCCATCGTAAAATGTGTGTTTCACGACCAGCCCATCCCGAGTAGCATCTTCCCACATCTGATCGAAGAATAGATTCCCCAAACCATACAAAATGGGCCGCTTTTCCTCAAACTCGATGGCCTGGGCCACATGGCTCTGGACACCGGTGACGATATCCGCCCCTGCCTGTATCAACGAGCGAAAATCCTGCCGTTGCACCCATAAGGGTGTCACATCATAAGTCTCCTGATACTGCAACTCCACCAGCACCACATCCGCCAGATCCTTCTCATGAATGCTACGGATGGTGGCAGACAGAATGTTGATATTGAACTGAGCACTGCCAGGCATGTCATCTGTGGCCCAGGCAAAGTCCGGGCCGTAGCTATTGGCCCCTAAAAAGGCGAAGCGGGTGCCATTGTGTTCTAGGTAGAGAGGTGCAAATGCCTCCGCCTTGTTGCGTCCGCCGCCATATACAGGTAGCCCAGCTGCGGCGTAGATGTCCAAGGATTTCAGCGCATTCTCTGGCCCATAATCGTTTTGGTGGTTGCCCGTCAGGCCCACAATATCAGTCCCGATGGCCTCTAGGGCCGCCATATAGGCCGGCGAGCTGCAGAAGACCAGATTATTCAACGTTCTGTTGGTTTCACAGCCGGCCACAAATGGCACCTCGTTGCTCACGTGCGTAATGTCCGCGGCCCGCAGCTGCGGGCCGATATCCTCCGCCACCCATGTCGGGCCGTATGTGTCCATCTTGTAGGCCGTTTCCCGTACCATGGCCGTCACACCGGTCATCACCAACAGCGTCAGCTTGCCCGGGTCCCGATTGCAGACATGTTGGCTGCTCTCTGTGCATTCGCCGGTCTGTGCTCGCAAAAATTCCTGTAGTTCTGCTGTCTCGGAATCATCCCGTAGATCTGAAAGATAGGTTGTGACGATGAGCGGGTACGCAGACACCTGGAAACCGGCATTATTTTCTGTTGGGTTCTGGCCATCTACCGCCAGAGGTGCCAGTTCTGGTGTCAACAGGTCGAACGGAAGCAGGGCAAGGGTTGTTTCATCGCGCCATGCCCGCTCAATTAGCATGTCAACAGTTTGCACGGTCGTCACGGTCGGCCCGGCTGGCCCTAACAGGATCTCCAGAGCCGGCAGAGTCCGAGTCAAAACAATCACCGACTGCAATGACCCAGCAGCCTGCTCATCCACCTGTGGCTCCGCTTCTTGCCAAAGTGCTTGCATCTCCGCGAAGGAAAGGTCTTGCCAGAGTGTATCAAAGCGGGTACTGGCCGCGAACAGTTGTTGATAAATGGCAACAGAGTTTTCTCGGTTGGCCTCAAGATGGAGGATGACGTCACTTGATGCGCCCTGGGACACGATATCTGCAGGGGCCTGCTTTGTTATTTTGACCCCGAACGGTAGAGTAGCGGTTTGCAGCAGAGCTTCGCTGAGAGACCGTGGCAGGCCGGGTTCAAGCTGAACAGTGACGGGCCTGCGCGGCACATCCGTCGGTAGAGGGGAGAAAGGCATTGCCAAGGGCGAGAGGGGACCAAGAGGCACAAGAGAACTGAGCGTACTGCTCTCTTCATCCGGCTCACGGATGTCAAACTCCGCAGCAGCCTGCGTAGCATAGGGAGAAAGAGGACTGAGCGTACTGCTCTCATCAAACACATCGGCCTGTGCCGGTAACAGAATGATGGACCCGACCAGCAGAGTCAGACCGGACAGAATCATTAGAATACTGAGCAACACCGTCGTTTGGCGGGACAATTTTTCAAATTGCGCTGTTCCATTCACTCCAGCAAATGGGGTGCAGCGCATACCTTTTGATACCATGGCACAGTATCATTCCAGCGGAGAGTATAGCAGATTCGTGGAGCGACACCACGTGCCACATAGCTCTGGTCGAAGATGTATGACAACCAGTATAGCCTACGTAAATACCTATTGCAATTCTTGATGCCTCAAATAATGATGCATGCATCATTGGTGCAGCACCGACAGTATTTTAACGCCTGCTTGCCCTTGTGGTAGGCTATTCGTACACTTGCAACTAGACGAACAGGCAGTTTTGATTGAGGTATATGATGACAATGACACAGCATGATACCCGACCGGCTCGGGTGCGCTTTGCACCTAGCCCGACTGGTCATCTGCATTTGGGGGGCCTGCGTACCGCGCTGTTTGATTGGCTATGGGCGCGCAAAACCGGCGGGCAGTTTATCCTACGGATTGAGGACACAGATCGCAATCGCTATGACCCGGACAGTATAGACAGCCTGATGCAGGGCTTGCGCTGGCTAGGGCTCACTTGGGATGAAGGCCCGGATATCGGCGGGCCTTACGGGCCCTATGTACAAACGGAACGGCAGGCAATCTATCAACAGTACGCCCAACAGCTCATGGACCAGGGACACGCCTACCGCTGCTACTGCACCCCGGAACGTCTCAAAGCCATGCGAGAAGAGCAGAGACGCAACAAACAGCCCAGCGGTTACGACCGACAGTGCCGCTATCTTTCTGAGGCCGAGCGTATGGCCCAAGAGGCTCAGGGAACCCCAGCGGTCGTGCGCTTTGCTGTCCCGGAGGAGGGCGTAACCGTGTTCACGGACCTGTTGCGCGGAGAGATTGAAGTGGACAATCGCCAGATACGGGACGAAGTGTTGCTCAAGGCCGATGGTCTGCCGACCTATCACTTGGCGGCCATGGTTGATGATTTCCTTATGAAAATTACTCATATACTGCGAGGGGAGGAATGGCTGGCCACCGCGCCCCTCCATAAGCAAATCTGCGATGCCTTTGGCTGGGAGATGCCTGTGCTGGTCCACTTGCCGGTGATCCTGGATCCAAGCGGCAAAGGCAAGATGAGCAAACGCAAAAAGGTGGTAGCCGGCAAGGAATATCTGGCACTGGTCCACGAATTTCGCGATACGGGCTATCTGCCCGATGCTATGTTCAATTTTCTCGTCAATGTAGGCTGGAATTTCGATCCGGAGCAGGAGGTTTTCAGTCGCGAGGAAGCGGTCGAGCGTTTCCGCCTAGAAGAGATCAATCCATCTGCGGCCGCGCTTCCGTATGAAAAGTTGGATTGGCTCAATGGGCTATACATCCGCGAGCTGACAGCGGCCGCCCTCAAGGAGGCATTGTTGCCCTTCCTCAGGCAGCAGCTTGGTATCGCGGAAGATGAACTGCGAAGCGACCGCAGGTTGGACGTTCTGGTGCCGGTCATCCAAGAACGGCTCAAGCACCTTGGCGAAGCCGCTGCCTGGCTCGACTGGGCCTATCTGGACGCAGATGAGATCTCTTATGCGACACCGAAACTGCTCATCGGGCGCAAATTGGACGCGGCCCAGAGCCTTGAAGTCTTGCAGGTCGGGGCATCCCTATTGGCAGAGATCCAGCCCTTTTGCGCGCAGACAGTGCATCAGGCATTTCGCACAAAAGCAGAGGAATTGGGGCTCAAGGCAGGTAGCTTTTTCGGGCCATTCCGTGGGGCCATCAGTGGCAAAAAAGTTTCGCCGCCCTTGTTTGAGAGCATAGAAGCTCTTGGGCGGCAGGAGACGCTGCGACGCGTTGAACGGGCCATACAGGAGCTAACTCCCATGGCGAGTGGTGTGTAACACCCTGTCTGCATCAGGATTTACAGGATTCAATCGCCTGATGGGGATGTCGATGTGCCGAATGGCAATTGCAAAGGCGATATGAAATGCCAATGACTGCGTTTGGCGTATGATCAGCAGATGTGGTAGAATACAAGATGATTGATGGGGGATAGTTTAATCGGCAGAACACCTGACTCTGGATCAGGCAGTTGGGGTTCAAATCCCTGTCCCCCAGTCTTGAAGACAACGTTCTTGCTCAATTTGTGATAACATTGGCTACTTCTCTACCAAGCCAATGTCAATCTTTGCCGCCCGAAGAAGCTGTAGGGCGGCAAAGATGCTCCCCAAATTGTGACAACCAAAAACATAGCGTAGGTCTTCCTACCGAACCCAAGTCTCGCCGAAATGGTCGATGTACCACTGCTTTAAGGGCGCGTCCTCCGGCGTTGGGATGAAATAGCCTAGATGAGTACTCTTGGCCCCTAGCAGTTGCCGGCCAACCGCTGAGCATTTGGCCAGTAGTTCTGCCGGCATTGAATCATAATCTGTCGGGCGCAGGATACGATAGCTATAGCCGTAATAGAGCACCACTCGTGCCTGATGTGAATAGTTGGGCGCGCCCGCGTGCCAGGTCCCCTGCCCAAAGATGACCGCATCCCCGGCCCGTAGTTTCAGTTCCACAGCACCTACCGGATCTCGTTCGCCTTCCAGATGAACCGGTGGCCCATCCATGCGGTGACTGCCCGGCACTACCATCAAGGCTCCCATGTTCGGTTCTAGCAGGTCTGTCAGAAAGAAGCCGACTTTAAGACTAGCCAGGGCCCGCCGTCCGTAGAGGCCGATGGGCGGCTGTCCGCCGTCCGGGTGCCAGCCGATGTTTCGCTTCTGCGGATTGGGCGGCACTATAATCAGGTGGGATGTGGTGAGTTGAACGTTGAAATGCTGGAGAAAGCGCACGGCCAAGGGGAAGGTCGTGGGCCACTCCATCAGTTCCAGAAACGCATCGTGTTTGTCTACCATAGGCCGAATGTCCAGCCCATACACATCTTTGCGGTGATTTGAACGTTTGAGATCTTCTCGAATCTCGTCAATTACCTCCAGCAGATAGTCTACCTTCTCCTTGGGCAGGGCGTTTTCCACAACTAGATAGCCCTGCTCTTGGAACTGTTCTACGTCCTCTGCGCGGACAAGTGGTTCTTCTTTGACAGCAAGCATGAGAGAGTTCCTCCTTTGGGTTGACAATTTGCTCGCCGCTGTAAGCGGGTTATTTCTGTCTCGCTTTCAAAACGACTTCTAAATACCATTTTTCTACTTGCAGAATATGCGCCAGGGTCTCCTCGACCGTCCAGCCGCCATCGGGCGGGGTGGAGGAGAGGTCGTCGTCAGTTAGATTGACGGTAGCGGCCAGGAGTCTGCCCCAGGCCAGTTCCGCCTCGGCCAGCATGCGCTGGGGTGGGGTAGGCGCAGCACCGACCCCGGCGCGGATGCCTTCGATCTGGCTGGCATGTTCCCGCATGTGCTCCCCAAAGCGCAGCAACACCCGGCGCAGATCGTTCGAGCGGGGAAAGTCCGTAGGTGTGGTGAATTCATCTTCGGTCACGTCCGCCAGGGCGCGCAGCGTCTGCTCCCGCGCAGCGCGGATTTCCGAGAGTAGGTCGTTGAGTTGTGTACGGTTCATGGGGTTGTCCTTTCTACAGGAAGTGTTTTTTTTATAATAAGTTAGGCCGAGATGAGATGAGCTTTCAGTGTATCGACTAGCCGTTTCGCAAACGGAGACCGCTGGATTACTTTGGTCGGGTCAATCTGTTTCAATAGAGAAAAAGAATGGCTGCCTTTGCGATAGCGGCCTTTCCTACTATCACGGCTAGCTGCTTCGAGTTGAGCAAAGACATCTTTCTTAGGAATATTCTCATTGGGACAGGCGGCGCACAGAGGTCGCGCCTCCCTCGTTCTCACATACCAGCACGGCTTCTGGGACATCAGACAACGCATCTACAAGAATGTCGGAGTGAGTTGTCACAATGATCTGTGTGCGCTGGGAGGCCTGGACCAGCAACTCGGCGATATGCGGAAGGATATCGGGATGCAGTCCGATTTCAGGCTCCTCTATACAGAAGAGGGGCGGAGGGGATGGATGGCAAAGGATAGAGGCAAGACAGAGAAAACGCAAGCTGCCATCAGATAGCCGGGCGGCCGAGACCGGTTTTCGTAGGTTCTTTTCCCGGAAAAAAATTTGTACTGTACTGTTCGAAACATACATTGTAAAGTCCTCAAATTGGCTGTAAAACTGCTCCAGTTGGGCAAGGAGAACGCCCTTTTCTCCTCTGTACTCCAAGTCATTGAGGACAAGGGCTAGATTGCTGGCATCTTCAGCCAAAAAGTCATTGGGCAGGTCGACTTGCTGGGGACGGCGGGGCGGTGTATTGCGACCTAGGCTCCACTCCCGATAGAGCTTGACCTGCTTATAGCAGTCCCCTAGATAGGTGATTTCGGGATACTGGTCGGGGTCTTTACGCTGTGAGAGAACCGATTGGTCAAGGGCGAGGTCTTCACGCCGCAGTTGTCGTCTCCTGTCATTGCCTTCTGTCGCCCCACTGTCATCAGTTGTACGAATACGTAGAACCGGTCTACCCTTCTGGTAACGATAGTAGAAACGTACATCTTGGGCTCCCACGAACTCCTCTCGTTCGTTCTCAACTGCTTCATCAACTAGATAGAAACGCTGCCCTTCCATCGTAAAAGAGATTGTGTGTCGCAACGGCATCAACCCATTTGGGTAGTATATTGTTGCATTGAGTTCTGCAATCGGTGTGGCTTCAACCCCTTTCCACAGCCATTCAGCCACGCCGCCACCTACGCGAACTGGCACAGTCAGGTCGGTTGCAGACGCGCGCAGGAGATCAATCACTTCAATGATATTGGACTTGCCCGACCCGTTCGGACCGATGAACACATTCAGGGATGAAAGCTCAAGCGGTGGCGTAGATGGGCCGAACGACAACAGATTCTGTAGGTGGAGCGTTCGAATGAACCTTTTGTCACCCAACATGTCAATTCTCCAAGCTCTACTCAGATCAAGTCGCTTTCATTATAGCTTCAATGTGGCTCAGTGAGAAGAGTACACATACGGTAACATTCTCTCTGGCATGCGTCAATTGCGTTCGCGTCTAGGGCGGCAAGCCAGAGGACACCTGGCCCCGGGCATCAGCAAGGCAAAAGATACAATTTGACATGTTTGGTAAGGATATGTACAATAGTCGCGTGTAGAAGTATTTATGTGCAAATCTCCAGCTTCGCGCCTCAAGTGGCGCGCTAATTTACCTTTCGCGCCTCAAGTGGCGCGCTAATTTACCTTTTCGCGCCTCAAGTGGCGCGCTAATTTACCTTTCGCGCCTCAAGTGGCGCGCTAATTTACCTTTTCGCGCCTCAAGTGGCGCGCTAATTTACCATTTCGCTATCGACTTCCGGTAACGATTCCATGTATCGGTGGAACTTCATACCGGACTGAACGACAGAATCTCAAGCCGTTCATGCCACATATGGTACGCTGCATGTGGTGCGCCCCTTTAGGCAATGCCGTAATCTCTGCGGCAGAATTTATCTCTTACCATATCGACCATTGGAGGATAACGAATGATGAGACGCATCTCACGCCGACGCTTTCTGCAGATTTCCGGTATAGCAACGGTTGGGACAGCTTTGGCCGCGTGTACACCTGCGGCCGCGCCGGCCGATTCCGGAGACGCCGGTTCAATGGCAGACACAGACGCAGGCGAAAGCGCGGCCGCGCCTAGTGCTGAAGTCATTGAAATCGAATTTATGAATTGGTGGGGGTCCCACAGGGAAGCACTGATGGACGAAGCCATCGCCAATTTCCACGACACCCAAGACGAGGTACAGGTCAACAACTCTGTACAGCCTTGGGATGGCCGTGTTGAGCGGGCCGCGACAGCCATCGCCAGCAGCACCCCACCAGCGTTGATTATGACCCAACGCATTGAAACCTACAAGTTCGTGAACGAAGGGCTGATCATCCCCATTGATGACTACGTGGCTGCATCGGGCATCGATCCGGACGCCATCTTCTACGCCGGTGAGATCAATAACCAGCGCTGGCAAGGGAAACTCTACAGCTTCCCGCTCCCCACCGGCGGTGGCATCTCGGGCCAGTACTACTGGAACAAAGAGGTCTATCGTCAGGCGGGCCTGGATCCAGAAGCCGCTCTGATCACCTGGCAGGACCTTGATGACGCTTCAGCGGCTGTCTCAAAGGGAGATGATCTCGGTATTGAGCTGAACTTCATGCACATGGCCGGCGGTGCCAATGGCTTTGTCGAGTGGATGTACACAAACAATGGTCTTTTGGCTTCCGAGGACGCCAAGACGCTGCTGTTTAATAGCCCTGAAGGCATTGAAACCCTGGAGTGGATGACCAATTATATCAATACCTACAACTACGGCGTTGAGGCCAACGGTGAGTTCTACGCTGGTACATCCCACACCAGTGCTGATCATCCCTTCTACAACGAGAAAGCGGCCACGGTCTTCACTGGCACCTGGTTCTTCGGCCATATGCAGGCCACAGATCCGGAGATGTTCCAAGACACCGATATGTGGGGCGCGTCTCTGCGGCCATACAATGGCAACAACCCAGATGCGACCAATCACGGTGTGGCCGGTCTCTCTGGCTCTTGGGGCTATGTCATTCCTGTAAATTCGCCCAAGGAGATTCAGGATGCGGCTTACAAATGGCTGGAGTTCTTCGGCACCCATCCGGATGGCGGCTGCCTCTTCCTGTTCAACCAGGCCCGCCCTTCACCGGTCATTGAGTGCAACAACAACCCGGCCTACTTTGAAGCCAATCCAACTTGGGATGTGGTGTTGGACTCTCTCGCTTCGGATGTGAGTGTAGCGGTAACGCCGATCCAATCGCAGGTCAACGATTTCATCGGCACAGCCGTGGAAGAGACCTTCTTCGCTGTGAAGGACGCCGAGACAGCACTGACCGAAGCGGCAGAGAAGGGCCAGGCGGTTCTGGACGAATTCTGGGCGAGCCTGTAATCAAAACTGTAGTGGTTCGTGGGGAGGAGAGAGGGCCGCTGGTGTTTCTCTCCTCTCTCCATGGGTGTTCTGGAGTTCTGCAATGTCCCAATCACAACTAGCGTCTTCGGCAGCTGGCATGCCCACGCAACAATCTTGGCAATTCCGCTGGCGTCGCTTCTCTTACCGCAAACGCTACTGGATTGGTTATGTCTTTATTCTGCCCTGGCTGATCTCCGTCCTTTGGTTTGATCTGATCCCCTTCCTGACTGGGCTGTACCTGAGTTTCACCGACTATTCAGTAGGTCTCAATTGGCCCGACTGGATCGGCTTGAAGAACTTTCGCGAGATGTTCACAACGGATGATCTGTTCTTGAAGAGTTTTTGGAACACGGTCTATTATCTAGCACTCAGCGTACCATTGCGCTTGGCCACTGCTTTTATTATCGCCCTGCTGCTGAACACACGCATACACGGCCTAGGCACATTCCGCACGATCTTTTACATTCCTTCAGTCGTGCCTGTGGTAGCGGTGGCGATTATTTTTACCGGCATTTTCAATGCCCGCTATGGCATCCTCAACCAACTGATCATGCTCGTCGGCCTGGACCCAGTGCGTTGGCTCACACGGCCTGAATGGGTGAAGCCCTCCATGGTGATCATGAGCATGTGGAGTTTCGGCGCACAGATGGTGATCTTCTTGGCCGGCCTCCAAGGTATCTCTGAGGAGCTCTATGAAGCGGTGGACATCGATGGCGGCAGCGGCTGGCAAAAGCTGCTCTTCGTTACTGTGCCGCTCATGACGCCGGTCATCTTCTTCAACCTTGTAATCGGCATCATCGGTGCTTTTCAGATTTTCGACTCGGCCTATGTGCTCATCGGTGTTGAAGGAGGGCCTCTGAACTCAGGCCTTTTCTACGTGCTCCACTTGTACAACAACGCTTTCTCTTATTTTAAGATGGGCTATGCATCGGCCATGTCCGCGGTTCTCTTTGTGATTATTCTGTTCTTCACACTTCTGACCGTGCGCACGTCGGACCGGTGGGTGTTCTACGGGGACTGATAACTGCAGTGGGATTTACTGGCTACAGGTCACTGAGGGTGTGATATGATCGAAAGTACACTATCACGTTTGGGGCGCTGGTTCCTCATCTATCCGGTTCTGATCGTCGGCTCGATTGCCATGCTGTTTCCGCTTGTGTGGACAGTTTCCACTTCACTGAAGACCGCGCAGACAGTCACCCTGCGGGAGATACGGCTGATCCCGGACCCGATTATGTGGTCGAATTATGTGACGATCTTCAATGAAGCACCGATGTTGCGCTATACTTGGAATACACTGGTGATCTGTATAGCCTCTGTGCTAGGCGGCCTGCTCATCTGTTCCCTGGCCGGCTACGCATTTGCCCGGGTTCCCTTCCCCGGCCGGGAAGGATTTTTCCTTTTGCTGCTCAGCACGATGATGCTGCCTGGTGTTGTGCGGCTGATCCCGCTCTTTGTCATCTTTGATCAATTGGGCTGGCTGAACACGTTTTTGCCCCTGATCGTTCCCCGCCTGCTGGGCCATAACGCCTTCTATATCTTTCTCATGCGTCAGTTCTTCCGCGGTATCCCCATGGAACTTTCCGATGCTGCCCGTATTGATGGTGCATCGGAGTTCGGCATCTGGTGGCGGGTGATTATGCCCAACTCCAAACCGGTGCTGGCTGCCGTGGCCATCTTTTCCTTCCAGTTCGGCTGGACTGAATTCATGGCCCCACTGATCTATCTGGGGGCCAATAAAGACCTCTGGACTCTTTCCCTGGGCCTCAATGCACAGAAGGGCTTTGAGGGCGAAATTACATCCCTACATAAGATGATGGTCATGTCGATCATTATGATTCTGCCGATGTTGGCCATCTTCGCCATCGGCCAGAAATATATGATTCAGGGAGTGACCTTCTCTGGGCTGAAAGGCTGATATCACTTTATGATACCTAGTGGCGAGTAACTGCTTTCAACTCTTCACTGGGGACAACCGCAGTGCGCGACGGAGAACCATACCATGCTTCCCTTTACACCCATTGGTGAGGAAAACCTGCGCCAATTTGACGAACAGGGCTATCTGATCGTCCGCAAGGCCATTGATGAGGAAACCATCGAATCAATCATTGAGGCTGGCGACCGGCTCATTGCCAGTAACGATCAGATCAGCCGCCAATCTCGAACAGATGGCCGCTATGATGGCTTTCGCAATGTTGTGGTGAAAGACGACGCTTTTTTGCCACTTATCGATCATCCGACGATTCTGCCGCTGGTGATTCAATTGCTGGGCGCAGATTTGCATATGATCACATCCCATCTCATCTATAAGAAGCCGGATCCGCCTGAGACAAGGCCCTCTCACCGGGATCCGGGCTGGCATCGGGACTATTTTTCGGCGCAGAATGATTTGGGTCATTACAGTATCCCCCGTATTGAGCTAAAGTGCGCCTACTATCTGACCGATTTAACCGAACCCAATTCCGGCGTCACAATGGTTGTGCCGGGCAGCAATCAGCTTAAAGAGCCGATTACGTTCCCCAATGGTGCTGGGGATCCTAAGGGCGCGCTGGAGCCTTCTCTACAGCCGGGTGACTGTCTGATCTTTGAGAACCGTACCTGGCATGCAGGCGCAGCCAATCTGAACGGACGCAGCCGCAAAGCCCTTATGATGGGATATGGCTACCGTTGGGTCAAGCCCATGGACTACCGTTACCAACCGGCACAGTTCATTGAAAAGCTATCACCTCTGCAGCGGTTTCTCTGCGGCGAAGCCTACGACGATGTGCAGCAGTTCCAATTTGACGGAGGGGCCAATCCGTTCAAGGACTGGTGTACAGAGTACGGCGTGCCGGCTGTACGGCATTATCATCCGAACACAGGATACAATCACTCCAGTGGCCGGTAACGAACTGGGAGATGTTTCTCTCTTGGGGTTTCACTGGCTACGGATCACTGATGACAGGCCACTATCAGATTTCTCATTTTATTGAAAGGAAACGACTACTGATGCGAAAAAATTCAATGACTAGACGTGATTTTCTGCGTTATTCGGCCCTGGGCGGTTCGGCTGCCCTGCTGGTAGCCTGCACCCCGGCGGTCGCCCCCTCGGAGGCCAGCGATGAAGCAGCCCCGGCAGAAGCACCAGCAGAAGCACCGGCAGCCGAACCGAGTGGACCCAGACAGGGCGGCAGCATGACATGGATGGGTCATCAGGAAGTGGCCGGCCTGAGCCCGGATGACGTCGGCCCAACCGTACATTGGGCCATGATTGTCAATATCCATAATCCCTTGGTGACCGTTAATGAATTCAACGAGTCCGAGAATGTGCTGGCCCAATCGTTTGCTGTTGCCGATGACGGCCTCACCTATACATTCAACCTGCACGAGGGTGTCAAGTTCCACGATGGCACAGAGCTGACGGCCGACGATGTGGCCTATACCTATGACTATTACCGCAACCACGGCACGAGGATCGCTGGTAATTTCACCGGTGTTAGCTCGGTGGAAGCACTGGACAAGTACACTGTCCAGGTCAATATGGACGATATCAACGCGGCCTCTCTGGTGAGCTGGGCCACTACTCAGATCGTCCACAGCAAGTATCATGCCGAAGTGGGTGAGGACACTTATCGCACCGCGCCGATCGGGACCGGCCCCTACAAACTCAAGGAGTGGCGACCGGCCGAGTTCACCGAACTGGAGGCCTTTGACGATCATTTCCGTGGTCGGCCAAACATTGACGTTCTGCGCCAGGATGTTGTGCCGGAGCCATCGGTTCGTACCATTGCCCTGCAGAGTGGCGAGGCAGACTCGGCTGTGTGGCCCCTGTTGGTGGAGGACAGCATCTTCTTGGAATCGGATCCGGGCTTTGTGGTTTTCCGTACCCTTACCAACTCCATCAAACACTTCCCGCTGAACAACAGCCTGCCGCAGCTTGCGGATAGGCGCGTGCGCCAGGCAATGATGCATGCGCTGGACCGCCAGCGCATCATCGACGAGTTGTGGAATGGAGCCGCGCAGATTTCCCATTCCAACCTGACACCGGCCAGCCCCTATCATCATACAGGTCTGAAAAAGTACGACTTCAACCCACAGGAGGCCATGGCCATGCTGGACGGGGCCGGCTGGGCAATGGGAGATGACGACGTGCGGGAGAAGGACGGACAGAAACTGTCCTTTACCATCACAACGATTACCGGCGACCAGGCACGCAGGCCCATCGCTGAACTGGCCCAGTTGATGTTCAAGGATGTCGGCATTGATGTACAACTGGAGGAGGCACCGGTGGCCTCAATTCTCCAGGGGATGCGGGAAGGCACCATGGATGCATCCCTGTATAATTGGACCTACGGCAGTGCGATTGACCCAGATCCATTCAGCACGCTCCACTCCACAGGCGGCAACAACTTTACCCAATTCAACAGCGCACGCATGGACGAGCTGATCGAAGAGGGACTGAAAGTCGTTTCCTTTGAAGGACGCAAGACCTTCTACGACGAAGTTCAGGAGATCTTCGTTGAAGAACAGCCGGTGCTCAACCTGCAGTTCGACGAGTGGATGAATGTCTTCAACAGCCGTATCAAAGGGCTGCCGGAGAACCCGAAGAACAGCACTATGTATCAACAGGCCTACAAGTGGTGGATTGAGGAATAGCGAACTACAGTGGTCAGTAGCTTGTAGCCAGTGATTGCCGTTACTGACCACTGATCACAGGCCACTGGTGTTATGCTCCTATACATCGTCCGTCGTCTTCTGCAAGGTGTTGTGGTCATTATTTTGATCAGTATTGTTACGTTCAGCCTTATGCGGTTGATGCCGGGCGACCCTGTCTATTTGCTGTTAGGCGAAGGTGAAATCCGCATCAGCGAGGAACAGGTTGAGGCCATTCGCCAGCTCTGGGGGCTGGACCGGTCCTATCCTGAGCAGTATCTGATCTGGGCATGGAATCTGTTGCGTGGGGATTTCGGCGAGTCTCTCATCCGCACTGGTGTACCTGTGCGGCAGATGATTGGCGAAGCAATTCCGGTTACGACTATCCTGAATGTCACCGCCTTGGGATTGGCACTGCTGGTGGCTATTCCGGCGGGTATCGTGGCCGCTGTGCGTCGCAACTCCATGTTCGACTATAGCACGGCTATCGGCTCGACATTGGGGGTAGCTCTGCCGAACTACTGGCTGTCTTTGATGTTGATCGTTCTGTTCGTGCTATATGTGCCCGGCTGGTTTGGCGAGATTCCACTGATTGGCCGCATCCCTTCTTTCGGGCTGCGCTCTTGGCAAGGGTACATTCTGCCGGTCCTTGTTCTGACAACGGAGCAGATGGCGGTGCTAACCCGTGTCATGCGCGCGGCCACCATTGAAGTGTTGGCCCAGGATTATGTCCGTACCGCCTATGCCAAAGGGCTGCCGAACCTCATTGTGCTTGTACGCCATGCGGTACGCAATGCCCTGCTGCCGGTGGTGACGATCATCGGTTTCCGCATCGCTTTTATCCTCAGTGGTACAATCATCGTCGAAACGGTCTTCGCCATCCCCGGCATCGGTCGCCTTCTCACCGATTCGGTCAACCGTCTAGACTATCAGGTGGTCCAGTCTCTGGTGGTTGTGCTGGCCGTGCTGGTGGTGATGATAAACCTACTGACCGATCTGACGTACGCGTTTATTGATCCGCGCATCCGTATTGAGTGAAAAATAGTGGGTAGTGCCCCGTAGAACACCACAGGCAACTGTCGCTATGTTGATCTCTACAGCTAGAGAGCCGAAGTCCGGCTCGCTCATCTCGCACACCGACCGTCGCTCTGATTGGAGTCAGGCTTGGCGGCGTTTCCGTGCCAACCACAGCGCGGTTGGCGGGCTGGTGATTATCCTGCTGTTGACAGTGATTGCTGTCTTCGCACCGCTATTCTCTCCTTACGACCCCATTGATGAGATCTTTCGTGGCATGCGGGGAGGCAGCCCTTCGTTGGCCCATCCCTTCGGCTTCGATCTCTTGGGCCGGGATCTCTTCAGCCGAACGATCTACGGCTCCCGGGTCGCGCTGCTCGTGGGGGTATTGGCAACTGGCATCGCGGTTCCGATCGGGGTGATTATCGGTGCGGTTGCCGGCTATTTTGGCGGCCGGGTGGATATGCTGATTTCTAGAATTATCGACACACTCATGGCCTTCCCGATCATCGCCTTGCTGATCGTACTAGCCGCGGTTCTCGGGCCGAGTCTGGTGACGATGATCCTGGTCATCGGCCTAACTGGCTGGGCACGTTTTGCCCGGGTGGTGCGGGCTGATGTAATGGCTCTCAAAATCGCGGACTTTACCACCGCAGCTCGGGCCGCGGGTGTACAGGATTGGCGCATCATCTGGCGACATCTGCTCCCCAATGTGATGGGGCCGGTGGTCGTCTTGGCATCCTTAGGCATCGGGGGCATTATTATTCTGGAATCAGCTCTTTCATTTCTGGGGTTAGGCATTCGTCCGCCGAACCCATCGTGGGGTGGGATGTTGGCCGCTGGGCGAGCATTCATTCTGCGCTATCCCCACATCGCATTTTTCCCTGGCATGATGATCTTCATTACAGTGCTGGCGTTCAATTTCCTAGGGGACGGTCTACGAGACGCATTGGACCCGCGCGAAAGAGAATAACACTTAATTTCTGATTACCTTTTCAGGAGGAGAAAGAAACAATGAAACGAAAAGAGATTCGTGGTTTATTGCTGGCATTGCTGCTTGTCCTTAGTGCCTGCGCTGCGCCTCCACCCCCAAGTAGCGATGCGGCCATGACCGCTGACGACGATGCTATGATGGAGGAAGGCGGATTTGTTATCGGCGTGAGCAATACCCTCGTTGGCAACGGATGGCGCGAACAGATGATCTGCGCCATCAAGGCCGAGGCTACGGTGAGCGGGCTTGTCGATAGAGTCATCGTCGTCAATCGCAATGGCGGCCCGACCGAGCAGATCGCAGATCTTGAGGGCCTGATCTCCCAGGGTGTGGATGCCATTATCCTCAACCCGACGGACCGTGAAGGCTTGAACGCTGTGATCGAATCGGCAATCGCCCAAGGGATCGTTGTCGTAGCCGTAGACCAGGCGGTCACCGCTGCAGGAGCCTACGTTGCCACGAACGACCAGACCGCCTACGCGCGGCTCGGTGCCGAGTGGTTATTTGAGCAGATTGGAGGATCCGGGAAGGTTGTTGAAATGCGGGGGATCGATGGCGTTCCCGCGGACACAGACCGGCACAATGGATTCCTAGCTGCGCTTGAGATGTACCCGGACATCGAAGTTGTGGCCGAGACCTTCACCGGCTGGGACCCCTCAACCGGTGCCCAGCAGGCCCTTGATCTGATCACGACCCAGGAGATCGATGGCATCTGGACATCTGGCATCGACTACCCGGTCGTTGAGCAGTTTCAGGTCGCTGATGTTGACTACATTCCGATTGTGGGGGCGGACAACAACGGCTTTGTGGAGCAGCTACTCGATCTCGCGGGTGAAGGCCTAGTCGGCGCAGCCGTGACCAACCCACCTGCCATCGGTGCTGTCGGTATGTCGATAGCGGTCGACGCGCTGACCGGTAAGAATCCACCCCTAGAGACAATACTCACGCCGAGAGTATTCACCACTGAGGACACCGAGGGGCTGCAGTCAATGTACGCCCCTGATGAGCAGGTGGGATGGAGTACCTACGTGGATATCCCACCATACACCCATTATAACGGCAGTGCCGACGTGTCCGCCTGCAAAGCACCGGGAGAGTAGGAAATCCCTGTGGAGAGTGGAACTCCACTCTCCACAAACACTGTCGTTCTATGTTTTACAGTGTGCTTGAGTTATGACCGCGCCCTTACTCGTAACCGCGAATATCGCAAAGTCCTATGGATCCATTGTGGCGTTGCAATCAGTAGATTTGGCTGTCCGCCATGGCGAGATTCATGCGCTTCTCGGCGCGAATGGGGCCGGCAAGAGCACACTGGTGAAAATCCTAGCGGGCGTCCATCCTGCCGATGCCGGCGAGATGTATGTCAATGGGAATCCCATGCGCTTCCGTACCCCCATGGATGCCATGACAGCCGGGATCGCCACAGTCTTCCAAGACCCGGCCCTCATTCCCGACCTCACTGTGGAACAGAACCTGCGCCTTAGCCAGATCAACGATGCGGCGTTCAGGCATTGGTTGGCCTGGTTCGATCTCGCAGATCTCGATCTGGCCCTGCTCATTCGGGAGCTACCGCTTGAGACCTTGCGGATGGTCGATCTCGCCCGGGCTGTTGCCCGTGATCCACAACTCCTTTTACTGGATGAGATCAGCGCGGCCCTCACCGCTGACCAGGCGGACCGGGTGTTCGGGCTGTTGGCGCAGTGGCGGGGACAGGGGCGTTCGGCCGTGCTGATTACCCATAGACTAGCGGAAGTGAGGCGTATATGTGATCGGGCCACGATCCTACGAGATGGGCGCAATGTCGCGCTGCTTGAGACAGAACAAACCCCAGGCGAGAGAGAAACACCTCTTACCCCTCGCTTGGACGAGCATTTGTTGGTTCAAGCCATGCTCGGTACCCCCAAACAAGGCAACAGGGAGAGCACGGAAAGTGACAGGATGAAGCGCGCTTTCGGCGAAGAGGCTTTTCGCGTGCAGGGATTGGGTTCTGGGCCCCTCGTGCGCGATGTCTCGTTCTCTGTACGTAGCGGCGAAATCCTCGGCCTTGTCGCGTTGGAAGGACAGGGGCAGGAACGCCTGTTCGCGCTCCTGTCCGGCGACCGCCGCCCAACAGCGGGTGAGATCCGGGTTGGTGGACGCCCGCGCCGCTTTCTCTCGCCTTATGATGCTGTGCGAGCTGGGGTTGTCTTGGTGCCAGGGGACCGGCTGCTTGCCCTCCTGCCGAACCTGCCGGTACGTCAGAACCTAGCATTGCCGCTTTTCAACCGCATGCGGCAATGGTTGCGTATCCCGGCTGATGAGCGGCATCGGGTCAGGAACACAATCGAGCGTTTGGCAATCGACACCAGGGCGGCCTCACAGGTACGACGGCTGTCTGGCGGAAATCAACAGAAGGTCGCGATCGGTCGTTGGCTCGTAGCTGAAGGCCGCACTCCCCATGGCGCGTCAATGTGGACCTGGCGTACTTTGCTCTGTTTCGACCCGACCCGGGGCATTGATATCCAGACGAAGCAGGAGATCTACGCGTTGCTTGATAGATTGGCGGCCAATGGGGCGGCGGTCCTGCTGTACACGAGTGAGCTTGCGGAGATCCCCTTGGTATGTGACCGGGTTCTTATCATGCACGATGGTCGGATCGTTGACGAGCAGGATGCGGCTCTGGCCACTGAATCCTCACTGCTGACCGCAGCCCACGGCTTAGATCAAGCAGCCTTAGCATAATGCGAGCGATTTTGACTGGACACAGCGGCTCGTGGCAACGAATGCTGGCGCGTAATGGCTGGATACTGGGGGTGTGGCTGCTGCTCAGTGTCTTGCTCGTCTGGTACGCCACCCTCATCCCGGTATTCGGTCAGTTCCAGATCACCTCGATCAGCAAAAATAGCCTGCCTCTCGTCTATCTTGCCATCGGGCAAGCCATTATTGTGATCGCTGGCGGTATTGACCTCTCGCTCGGTGCGCTGCTGCTTCTCAGCAACGTGTTGGCCGCGCGCTTTATGGAGGACCAACCCTTTGGGACTGTACTCTTCATCGCCATTGCCGTGATCGCCGGCCTCAGTATCCTCAATGCCCTCATCGGATATGTCATCAGTCTATCGGGCGTGCCGGACATCGTCGTGACACTGGCCACGAGCTACATCTGGTCAGGAGTTGCGTTGTGGGTCCTACCATCGCCCGGCGGCGGCACAGCACCACAGTTTCGCTGGCTATTTACCGGTTCCCTGTCGGGAATCGGTGGCAGCTACAATATGCCCATCCTCATGATGGCGCTCCCGGCCCTTGCGGTGTTCATCCTGTCAAGGCGCAGCCGGATCGGCCTGTCCATCTACGCGATTGGAAGTGATGAGGTCGCGGCCGGGTTTGCTGGCCTTGATGTCCGCAGGGCCAAGATTGCCTCCTATGCAATCGGAGGGGCCATGGCCGCACTCGCTGGTCTTGCCACCGTAGCCATCACCGGCAGCGGTGATCCTCGTTTCAGTATCGGTGCCACTGCTACCCTCAACAGCATAGCCGCGGTCGTTCTCGGTGGGGTTGCGCTTGTGGGCGGCACAGGGTTGGTTCCCGGCGTAGTCGCGGCCGGCGTGATCCTCATCATGCTCAACCCAATCTTAAGTGCTATGGGCATCAACCCGAACAACGCCCAGATCATTCAGGGTGTCTTGATTGCGGGTGTCATGATGGTAGGCGGGCTTGTCACATTGCTGCGGAAGAGGACATCATGAGCCAACTATCAGTGAGTAGGGGCCAGGGATCAGGGACCGCTAACACCACAGAGAACAGCAATTACAGGCCACAGGACGTTAGCCTGATACCCGATGAGGTAGCTCCTTGTGCTTAAGCACGGAAGACCACTCCAATCCGTAGTTGCTGATTGGGCAAGGGCCAAGGTAGCGGAGAACCCTACTTCGGTTCTGGTTGGTGTCCTCGTCCTCCTCGTCCTCTGTACAGGCCTGATTGAACCCAACTATCTGTCGGTCAATGGGGCGCGTAGCTCGCTTCTGCAGGCTGCCCCCTTGGGCATACTAGCCGGGGCCCAGACGATCCTCATGCTCACCGGTGGGATCGACCTGTCGGTGACGATGATTGCCACCGGCTCTGCATATGTGGCAGCCAACCAATCACCGAATGGGGCCGCGATCGCAATTCTGCTTGGGGTAGTGGTTGGGCTGGTGGTGGGCAGTGCCAATGGCATCGGCGTGGCCGTGTTCCAGGTCAACCCATTGATCATGACGCTGGCCATGTCGGGGATTCTGCTGGGTCTGTTCACCACATGGGCCCAAACGATCTTGCAGGGCTCCACGCAAGTTGCCCTCTTCATCAAAGTGATTGGTGCTGGCTCCTTCTTGGGCAATCGGGTGCCCTACAGTGTAGTCGTGTGGGCCCTGATCGCAGTCACGCTGATCTGGCTTCTGCGGCGTACCGGGTGGGGACGGCTGTTGTATGCTATTGGCGATAATGAGATCGCGGTGCGCCTGGCCGGTGTACGGGTCTGGCAGGTTCGGATCACAGCCTACATGTTGGCAGGGGTACTCAGCTCGATCAGTGGCATTCTGCTGGCCGGCCGCACTGGGGCGGTGGATCTCCAGCTTGCCAATGCCTTTCTCCTGCCGTCGGTTGCAGCTGCAGTGATCGGCGGCACCTCGATCTTTGGGGGAATAGGCGGATATATGGGAACGATCCTAGGGGCCCTGATCCTCAGCGTGCTAAATTCGATGCTTACGTTCCTCAATGTGGGCCAGGACATTCAGCAAATTGTGTACGGTACAATCGTTCTAGCCCTTGCCTGGGGCTATGCGGGTCTCACCCGTAGGGCGTGAAACGTTCAGTGACCAGTCGTCAGTGGCTGTTCTGGCCACAGGCTACTGCAGTTGACTAAGAGGTGTATGATGCACATGTTCACTGTAGCCATTGTTGGCACAGGCTTTATGGGGCCGGCCCATACCGAAGCCTTGCGCCGTTTAGGGATCAATGTGGCCGGCATTCTCGGCTCATCAGTCGAAAAATCTCAACGCGCGGCCCAAGAGTTGGGCATTGCCAAAGCCTACAGCACGTATGATGAACTGCTGGCCGATGAGGAGATCCAGTCCGTACATATCACCTCGCCCAACCGCTATCATTTTGAGCAGGCCAGCAGAGCGCTGCTGGCGGGCAAACATGTTCATTGTGAAAAGCCGTTGGCGATGACCTCGGCTGAGTCGGGCGCGCTGGTCAAACTGGTGCAAGAGAGTCGTTTGATGCGCCCGGATCTTGGGGGCGCGGGTGGCCTAGGGGCCGGGGTGAATTACAATATGCGTTTTTACCCTCTTAACCTTGAAGTGCGCGCCATGATCCAGCAGGGCATTTTGGGCGAGATCATTTCCATCCGTGGCAGCTATGTACAGGATTGGCTGCTCTATCCCACCGATTATAACTGGCGGGTCTTGGGCGATGAGGGCGGCAAGCTACGGGCTGTCGCTGATATCGGCACACATTGGCTGGACCTGCTACAAACCATCAGCGGTCTCTCTGTTGAAGCTGTTATGGCCGACCTGAAAACAGTTCATCCTATCCGGCAGCGGCCTAGCGGCGAAGTTGCCACCTTTTCCGGCAAAGTGAAGCCGATTGAGGCCAGCGAGTCGATACAGATTGAAACCGAAGATAGTGCAGCAGTCCTGTTACGTTTTGAGAACGGTGTACATGGCTCGTTGTGGGTATCTCAGGTAACGGCAGGACGTAAAAACAGCTTATGCTACGAGATTGCTGGCAGCAAAGGGGCAGTAGCGTGGAACAGTGAGCAGCCCAACGAGCTGTGGATCGGATATCGCAACCGGCCCAACCAGCAACTGCTCCGGGATCCCGGTCTCGTTTCGGATGCTGCGCGCAGGCACATCAGCTATCCAGGCGGCCACAATGAGGGCTATGACGACTCTTTTAAGCAGTCCTTCAAATCCTTTTACGATTACCTCGCGGCCGCTGATTTTTCTGTGCCTGAGCCTTTTCCTACCTTTGTGGATGGACATAACGAAATTGTGCTGTGCGAGGCCATCCTCAAAAGTCATCAGGGCCAGCAATGGGTCGAAATTCCATAAATGAGTACCAGTAGCGCGAAGGGCCGTTTTCACCCTGTCATTTGTGTGCTACACTATATAATATTGAGGCAGAATATACCGATTTCGTGTTCATAATCAGTCAGTTTGGATCCTACCGCCCAAGCAACCCAACGGCGTATCTTTGAGATCATGCGGGTGGGCCAAGCGTAACCAGGTCCTGCCGCGCACAACGAGTTGCGAGGAAGCCAGAAAAGAAACGATGTTCCAGCTCAAAGCCACACACAAAGAAATCAGAGAGTACTTCGCGGAGTTGACCGAGCTGGCCCAGCGAGGTTTTAGGCATGAAGGCGCGGTCGCGCCGGCCTTCGCGGCTGTGCTGCGCGCAGCCGCACGACCCTTTGGCTGGGCCCTGACCGAGCAGTACGCTCGCAAGGCAACGAATGGCCGCACCATTCGCATTGATGGCGCATTGTTGGACGACTTCAACCTGGCCCATGGCTATTGGGAGGCCAAGGACAGCGACGATGACCTAGATCAAGAGATCCACAAGAAACTGGCCGCGGGCTACCCCCAGGACAATATCCTCTTCCAGGCCCCGCAGCGCATGGTGGTCATCCAGCAGGGGCAGCGGGTATGGGACAGCCCCATCGCTGCGCCGGACCTGCTGATTGAGGGCCTGCAGACCTTCTTCACCTATCAGCCGCCGGCCTATGCGCGCTGGCAACAGGCAGTAGAGGAGTTCAAGACGGTTGTGCCGGCCCTGGCCGAATCCCTGCTGACCTTAATTGAAGGGGAGCGGCAGAACAACCGGGCCTTTCGGCAGGCGTTCGCACGCTTCGCCGCGCTGTGCCGGGATGCCATCAACCCCAACATCGCCGATGCAGCCGTAGAGGAGATGCTGATCCAGCACCTGCTGACAGAACGCATCTTCCGGCGGGTGTTCGACAACCTAGACTTCACCCGCCGCAATGTGATCGCCAACGAGATCGAGCAGGTGATCGACGCGCTCACTTCCCAGTCCTTTAGTCGGGGGGCCTTCTTCCGTCCCCTGGACCGATTCTACCGGGCCATTGAAACCACAGCCGCCACTATCACGGACTTTTCAGAGAAGCAGGGCTTCCTCAACACTGTTTACGAAAACTTTTTCCAGGGCTTTTCCGTCAAAGTGGCTGACACCCATGGCATCGTCTATACACCGCAGCCTATTGTGGAGTTTATGGTACGCTCCGTGGAAGCTATCCTCAACCAAGAGTTCGGTCGTTCCTTAGCCGATGCCGGCGTGCATGTGCTGGATCCCTTCGTGGGCACGGGCAATTTCATGCTGCGGGTCATGCGTCACCTGCAGGAAATAGGCAAACTCTCCTGCTTACCCGATAAGTACGCGGGAGAACTGCACTGCAATGAGGTGATGCTGCTGCCCTACTACATCGCGGCCCTGAACATTGAGCATGAATACCATGAGCTGACAGGCCAGTACGCACCCTTTGAGGGCATCTGCTTGGTTGATACTTTCGAGCTGGCCGAGGATACCCAACTCAGCTTGTTTGTCCAAGAGAACACACAGCGTGTGGAGCACCAGAAGGATCAGGATATTACCGTCATCATCGGCAACCCACCTTACAACGCAGGGCAGATCAACGAGAACGACAACAACAAGAACCGCACCTATGCCACCATGGACAAGCGGGTTCGGGAGACCTATGCTAAAGACTCCAGCGCAACTCTCAAAAATTCGCTCTATGATCCCTATGTGAAGGCCATACGCTGGGCAGCAGACCGCATAGGCGATGAAGGGATTCTCGCCTTTGTGACCAACAACAGTTTTATTGACGGTATGTCATTTGATGGCATGCGAAAACATCTCGCCGAAGAGTTCGATGCCCTCTACATTCTGGATCTAGGCGGGAATGCACGCAAAGGCCTGGCGGTTTCCGATGCCAATGTATTCGGTATCCGGGTCGGGGTCAGCATCAATCTGTTTGTGAAGAAAAAGAGTTCTACAGATGCCCGACTCTGTTACTATCGAACCGATGACCTGTGGGACAAGAAGCGTAAATTTAACTTTCTGCAGGAACGCACACATGTAGGCAAGATAGAGTGGCAAACCATTCAACCGGACAAGCGATACACATGGCTCACACAAGGACTCCACGATGAATTTGAGACCTTTATTCCCATGGGGACCAAGGAAGCAAAGGCGACAAAAGGCAATGCAGTGAATGTATTATTTAAGATGTATAGCAGCGGTGTCAATACCGGCCGGGATGCGTGGGCCTATCATTTCAACCGAAGTGCGCTTACAGAGAATATTCAGGGAATGATCGATTGCTACAATGAGCATGTGTTCAAGTGGGATAGGCGGACAGATCAGGATGCAAACGTTGATGAGTTTGTGGTGTATGATAATGAGAAAATCAGTTGGAGTCGGGACTTAAAGGCGAAGTTGAAGCGCGGGCGAACGACCGAATACGCTGACCACAAGGTGAGAGATAGTCTTTATCGCCCCTTTACGAAATCCAACCTGTACTTTGATAGAATGATGAACGATGTCGTATCTCTGTTCCCATCCATCTTCCCCACAGCGGAGACTGAAGAAGAAAACCTTGTCATCTGGGTTAAAGTGGGAAGTGCCTGGCCAATGTTTGCTCTGGCTGTCAACAAAATTCCCAATCTACTGCCGCAAAGCGGCTCCCAATGCTTCCCTTTCTACACCTACGACGAGGACGGCAGCAACCGCCGCGAGAACATTACCGATTGGGCCTTGGCACAGTTCCGCATGCAGTATCAAGATGAATCCATCAGCAAATGGGATATCTTCCACTACGTCTACGGCCTGCTACATCATCCGCACTATCGGCAACGGTATCAGGCCAATCTCAAGCGGGACCTGCCACACATCCCCTTTGCCCTGGATTTCTGGGCATTTGCCAAAGCCGGCGCGCGCCTAGCAAACATCCATGTAGACTATGAACAGATGCCCGCCTACCCGCTCAACATCGTAGAGACGCCGGGGAAGCCCCTCAATTGGCGCGTGGAAAAGATGAGATTGTCCAAAGACAAGACGCAGATCCGCTACAATGAGTTCTTGACCTTGGCGGGCATCCCAGCGCAGGCTTTCGACTATCAGCTAGGGAATCGGTCGGCCTTGGAATGGGTAGTTGACCAGTACCGGGTCAAGGTAGACAAACGTAGCGGTATCGTCAATGATCCCAACCGCGAAAATGATCAGTACATCATCGGCCTACTGCAGAAGGTCATCGCCGTGAGTTTGGAGACGGTGGCGATTGTGGAAGGGTTGCCGGGTCGGTTTACCCACTGCCTATAAGCCACAACGACCCAGATGCCCGTTTTTCTCTCCAACTCGGGCTCAAACTGCGCCCAGTTATGAAAAATCGGATACGATAAAGACCGGCTTCTCAGCCCAGGATTGATTACGAACCACTTCTATACCTATCAGCCGCCGGCCTATGCGCGCTGGCACTGGTCAGTGGAGGAGTTCAAGACGGTTGTGCCGGCCCTGGCCGAATCCCTGCTGACCTTAATTGAAGGAGAGCGGCAGAACAACCGGGCCTTTCGGCAGGCGTTCGCCCGCTTCGCCGCGCTGTGCCGAGATGCCATCAACCCCAACATCGCTGATGCAGCCGTAGAGGAGATGCTGATCCAGCACCTGCTGACAGAGCGCATCTTCCGGCGGGTGTTCGACAACCTAGACTTCACCCGCCGCAATGTGATCGCCAACGAGATCGAGCAGGTGATCGACGCGCTCACTTCCCAGTCCTTTAGTCGGGGGGCCTTCTTCCGTCCTCTGGATCGATTCTACCGGGCCATTGAAACCACAGCCGCCACTATCACAGACTTTTCAGAGAAGCAGGGCTTCCTCAACACTGTCTACGAAAATGTCTTCCAAGGCTTTTCTGTTAAAGTGGCGGACACCCATGGCATCGTCTATACACCGCAGCCTATCGTGGAGTTCATGGTACGCTCCGTGGAAGCTATCCTCAATCAAGAGTTCGACCGTTCCTTGGCCGATGCCGGCGTGCATGTGCTGGATCCCTTCGTGGGCACGGGCAACTTCATGCTGCGGGTCATGCGCCACCTGCAGGAAATAGGCAAACTCTCCTGCTTACCCGATAAGTACGCGGGAGAACTGCACTGCAATGAGGTGATGCTGCTGCCCTACTACATCGCGGCCCTGAACATTGAGCATGAATACCATGAGCTGACAGGCCAGTACGCACCCTTTGAGGGCATCTGCTTGGTGGATACTTTCGAGCTGGCCGAGGACAGCCAACTCAGCTTGTTTGTCCAAGAGAACACACAGCGCGTGGAGCACCAGAAGGATCAGGATATTACGGTTATCATCGGCAACCCACCTTACAATGTGGGCCAGGTCAATGAGAACGACAACAACAAGAACCGCACCTATGCCACCATGGACAAGCAGGTACGGGAAACCTATGCAAAGGACTCAAACGCGACCAATAAAAACGCTTTGTCTGACCCTTATGTGAAGGCCATACGCTGGGCAGCAGACCGCATAGGCGAAGAAGGGGTTGTCGCCTTTATAACCAACAACAGCTTTCTTGACGCTGTGGCATTTGATGGCATGCGGAAACATCTTGCAGAGGATTTCGACACTATCTACATTCTGGATTTAGGCGGCAATGTCCGTAAAGGCTTGGCGGTCTCCGATGCCAATGTATTCGGTATCCGGGTCGGGGTCAGCATCAATCTGTTTGTGAAGAAAAAGGGTTCTACAGATGCCCATATCTATTACTATCGAACCGATGACCTGTGGGACAAGAAGCGTAAATTTAATTTTCTGCAGGAACGCACACATGTAGGCACAATAGAGTGGCAAATCATTCAACCGGACAGGCGATATATATGGCTCACCGAAGGAATCCACGCGGACTTTGAGACCTTTATCCCTATGGGGACCAAGGAAGCAAAAGCAGGGAAAGGCGAGGCGGTGGATGTACTCTTTCACACATTCAGTAACGGCGTAAAGACCAATCGGGATGCCTGGGCCTATAACTTCAACCACAACGCGCTTACTGGGAACATGCGCCGCATGAGTAAGACCTACAATGCGGAGGTAGACAGGTGGAAGCGTCGGGAAGATCAGGCCGTACACGTTGATGAGTTTGTGGTGTATGATGACCAGAAAATTAAGTGGAGTTCAGGCTTAAAACAGAAGCTGAAGAGCGGGCACATTGCAGAATTTGGCTTCCGCAAACTCCGACAATCTCTCTATCGTCCCTTTACAAAGTCGCACCTGTACTTTGATAGAATGATGACCGAGAGAGTTTACGTTTTCCCCTCCATCTTCCCTACAGCGGAGACGGAGAAAGAGAATCGGGCGATTTGTGTCAGTGGCCTGGGGCGTAACAAACCGTTTCAGACCTTGATGGCTTCTATGATTCCAGAATCTCAGATGATCGAAAAGACCCAATGCTTCCCTTTCTACACCTACGCCGAGGACGGCAGCAACCGCCGCGAGAACATCACAGATTGGGCCTTGGCACAGTTCCGCAGGCAGTATCAGGATAACACAATCAACAAGTGGGATATCTTCCACTACGTCTACGGCCTGCTGCATCATCCGGAGTATCGGCAGCGGTATCAGGCCAACCTCAAGCGGGACCTGCCACACATCCCCCTTGCCCTGGATTTCTGGGCATTTGCCAAAGCCGGCGCGCGTCTAGCAAAAATCCATGTAGACTATGAACAGATGCCCGCCTATCCGCTCAACATCATAGAGACGCCGGGGAAGCCCCTCACTTGGCGCGTGGAGAAGATGCGGCTCTCCAAGGACAAACAGTCGATCTATTACAATGAGTTCTTGACGTTGGAGGGCATCCCAGCGCAGGCTTTCGACTATCAGCTAGGGAATCGGTCGGCCTTGGAATGGGTGCTTGACCAGTACCGGGTCAAGGTAGACAAGCGCAGCGGTATCGTCAACGACCCCAACCGTGCCGATGACCAGCAGTATATCGTACAGCTAATCGGAAAGGTCATCGCCGTGAGTTTGGAGACAGTAGAGATTGTGGAAGGGTTGCCGGAGTTGAGCATTCCTGTTGTATAGTGTATGGTAGATTGTAAAGAAAAGGAGGATACCATGCAGTTGGGTTTTGCCAGTGCCATTTTGCCCGATTTGTCCTTAGAGGAGGTGGTGCAATTTGCTGCCGCCAATGGCTTTGCTACAGTTGAGTTCATGTGCTGGCCTGTAGGCAAAGCAGAGCGCCGCTATGCCGGCGTGACGCATATTGATGTGGTAGACTTTACCAAAGAGGAGGCCGCTCGAGTCAACCAGATCGTTGCCTCGGCAGAACTCACGATCAGCGGGCTGGGCTATTACCCCAACCCGTTGGCCCCGCATGAAGAAGAAGCCCAGGTTGCCATCGACCACATCAAGCAGGTCATTCTGGCAGCCGAACTGTTAGGGGTTGGTGTCATGAACACGTTTGTGGGCCGAGACTGGACCAAATCGGTGGATGACAACTGGCCGCGCTTTAAGAAAGTCTGGGGGCCGCTGCTTCAGTTTGCCGAGGACCATGGCGTCAAAATTGGGATTGAAAATTGCCCCATGTTCTTTACCCAGGATGAATGGCCCGCTGGTAAAAACCTGGCCCATACCCCAGCCATCTGGCGTCGTATGTTTGAGGAGATCCCCAGTGATCATTTTGGCCTGAATTACGACCCCTCCCATATGATCTGGCAGCACATGGACTACCTGAAACCGCTACGGACATTTACTGATAAACTGTTCCATGTTCACGCCAAAGATGTACGCATCGACAAACACCGACTTGACGATGTGGGGATTACGGCGACGCCGCTGGAGTTCCACGTACCCAAATTGCCTGGCCTTGGTGATGTGGATTGGGGACAGTTCTTCTCTGTCTTAAGTGATGTTGGCTACGATGGCCCGGTCTGCATTGAGGTTGAGGACCGGGCTTACGAGAGTTCTCTGGCAAGCCGCAAAGCCTCTCTTGTACAAAGCGGAAGATACCTCAAGAATTTCATGCCGTAACGGAACCAGAGTCGCCACAGAACCCCAATGACAACTGCAGTTACTGGCCACTGCTGTTCGGTAGAGGCATTCGGTCATAGCCTTTGAGGAGCTTGGATCCGTTCCAATTCCTCATCTAGCCGTAGCTGGTGGAGTTCCAGCCGCCAGATGGGGAGGGTGATGTTCAGGGCAACGATCCGTTGATTCAGGCCGCTGATCTGTTTTCTCCACTGGCCCACGGTGTATTGCCAAGAGGAGTGGAGGGACGCTTGGTCTGCCGCAGCGGTTTCAAGACGTGTGCATATCCCATCCCATTGTTGCTGCATTTCGGCGCGCAATTCCTCAATTTCCGCCAGCAGTTTTTTGCGGTCATCGATCCAAGCCGGCGTCAGATCATTATCTTTGAGCAATTTATTGGCCATGTGCATATCCGGCGGCTCGTTGGGGTTTTCAGGAAGGCGTAAGGGCTGTCCCGCCCCCGGCAGATTGTCAAATGCACCCTGCGCCCTTGCTTCTTCAATCTGCTCAGTGATCAAGTCCTGCCATTCGTTTTGTCTTCGGGTCCGCTGACGCCGAGATGGGATGGCTCTGGCATCCTTGGCGGCTACGTTCTTCCGTTCTCTGTTGTGGCGCGAACCGTTCATGGCCCTGCTTCCATTGCTACACAGAAAATTTTGTCGTTGTTTCTTGATTCACACTGTCAAAATTTCTTATACCAAAGGTCCTATCTGTGAATCTTATCACAGTATTGCAATCTTGAAAAAATGTGATAGGCTTTTGGGAACTGGCAGCGGCGTTCGCTACAGCAGGCTCTGCGTATGGCAAAAAGGAACAGAAGCAGAATGAGTACAAAACTATGGGGAGGACGTTTCAGCACCGCGCTCGATCCACGAATGGAGGAATTCAACGCATCCATCAGCTTTGACCAGCGTTTATGGCAGGCGGACATCCGCGCTAGCCAGGCGTATGCACAAGCACTGGCCCAGGCTGGGCTGCTGGCAGATACTGAAGTAGAGCAGATCGTCGCCGGGCTGGAACGGGTGGCCGACGAATGGCGCGCCGCTCGTTTCGTCATTGAGTCCGGGGATGAGGACATTCACACGGCCAATGAGCGCCGCTTGGCTGAACTAATCGGGCCGCTGGCTGGCAAACTGCATACTGGCCGCAGCCGCAATGATCAGGTGGCGACAGACCTGCGTCTATGGCTGCGGGAGGAACTACTGCTGCTAGATGAGCAATTGTGCAGTCTGATGCAGGTAGCGACGGAGCGGGCCGAAACAGAGCTTGATCTCCTGATGCCTGGGTATACACACTTACAGCCGGCCCAGCCCATCCGCTGGAGCCATTGGCTGTTGAGTTACGTCTGGGCCTGGCAGCGGGACGCGCTGCGCCTGCGAGATCTTTTGCCGCGTGTCAACATGCTGCCTCTGGGCAATGGCGCGCTGGCCGGCAATCCGTTCCCCATTGACCGGACCTGGCTGGCCCAGGCATTGAAATTTACTGGAAGTACGTCCAATAGCCTAGATGGCGTCGCTGCCCGGGATTTCGTCGCGGAGACCCTGTTCTGGGCGACCATGACCATGCTACATATCAGTCGCTGGGCGGAGGATCTGATCATCTACAGCAGTCAAGAGTTTGGGTTCGTGACCCTGGCCGATGCTTACAGCACCGGCAGCAGCCTCATGCCCCAGAAAAAAAATCCAGATTCATTGGAGCTGCTGCGGGGCAAGGCCGGGCGGGTCTTCGGCGATATGAGCGGATTCCTGATGACCTTAAAGGGGCTGCCCAGTACCTATAACAAAGATTTACAGGAGGACAAAGAGCCTCTGTTTGATGCCATAGATACCCTAACAGGCGTATTGTCCATCGCTGCTGGGGTACTGGCGACCCTGACTGTCAATAGGGAGCGTATGGCCCAAGCACTGCTGCCGGAGATGCTGGCGACAGACCTGGCCGACTACCTGGTGCATAAGGGAGTTCCATTCCGGGAAACCCATCACATCGCTGGCCTAGCTGTTGCCCTCGCCGAATCCAAAGGAATCCCTCTCTCCCATCTGTCTATGGCCGACCTGCAGTCCCTACACCCGGCCTTTGACGAGGATGTAGCCGATATCTGGAGCTATGAGCGCAGTGTGGAGCAGCGAGATGTGAGCGGTGGGAGCAGTCGTCGAGCATTGCAGGAGCAGATCATAGCACTGCGCCATTGGCTTGCACAGCCATAGCTTTCAACTGCTAACTGAGGGCCACGAACCACTGGTTTTTAGAATATTGACAAAAAATCTAAAACTTGTTAGGATAGCCAAGAACAACTAGGAGAGCCGTTCCACGAACGGGAGAGAAGCATCCTCTCACTTCTCAGCGAACTGCAGTGGAGAACAGTACCAATCACTCTCCACAAACCACTGGTTTTAGGAAAAAATATGGTCAACTTGCTTGAAGTCCGCAATCTCCAGACACAATTCTTCACCCAAGATGGTATTGTCCATGCGGTGAATGGCATCACCTATGAAGTCTCTGAGGGAGAAACGGTCGCGATCGTTGGGGAATCGGGGAGTGGCAAGAGTGTTGGCGTCATGTCCCTGATCCGGCTGATCCCCGAACCACCGGGCAAGATCGTTGATGGTGAGGTGATGTTTGATGGCCAGGATCTGTTGAAACTCAATGAGGAGGAATTGCGACAGATTCGGGGGAATCGCATTGCCATGATTTTTCAGGATCCCATGACCTCCCTCAATCCGGTGTTGACGATTGGGCGGCAGATCACCGAGTCCCTGGAACTACACTTGAACATGAACAGGGACGAAAGCCGCAAACGGGCCATTGAACTGCTGGAACTGGTGGGTATCCCTGGGGCTGCTTCCCGGCTGGATGATTACCCTCATCAGTTCTCCGGGGGCATGCGGCAGCGTGTCATGATCGCAATGGGCCTGAGTTGTAATCCGCAACTGCTCATTGCTGATGAACCGACCACCGCCTTGGATGTAACGATTCAGGCCCAGATCGTGGATCTGGTGAGACGACTCCAAACAGAGCTGGGCATGGCCATCATCTGGATCACCCACGATCTGGGCGTAGTCGCCGGCATGGCAGACCGAGTGCTGGTCATGTACTCCGGCTTTATCGTTGAAGAGGGGCCCGTGGACATCATCTACGGCCAGCCCCGACACCCTTACACCCTCGGCCTGCTCCGCTCCATCCCTCGGCTCGATCTAGGACGGCAGAAGAGACTCATACCAATTGAAGGGCTGCCACCGGATCTACTTGACCCACCGCAGAGCTGCCCATTTGCGCCTCGCTGCCCCTTTGTCATTGACAAATGTCTGGCAGAGAATCCCCCGCTTTTGCCGCTTACCCCGAGCCGAAAAACAGCCTGCTGGGTAGACATCTCCGACGTACAAATCTATGATACCAGCTCCGACAAACAGGTGGAGGCCGTCGCATGAGTGAACAGAACGTAACGAGTACAACACAGGAAATGAGTACAGATGAAGTTCTCTTGCGTGTACTCAATTTGAAAATGCACTTTCCTATCACCCGTGGAATTATATTTCAGCGGCAGGTGGGGAGTATCAAAGCAGTAGATGGCATCTCATTTGATCTCATGCGCGGGGAAACCCTGGGGTTGGTGGGAGAATCCGGCTGTGGAAAGTCCACGACCGGGCGTGCGATTTTGCAACTGTATGAACCGACCGATGGTGATGTTATTTTTGAGGGACAAGATCTGACCCAGATCGGCAGTGGTGATCTGCGGCGTATGCGACGCCGCATGCAGATGATCTTTCAGGATCCCTATGCCTCCTTAAATCCACGCATGACTGTGGGCAGCATCGTAGGCGAGCCGTTGGAAGTCCACAAGATCGGTGGTGGCCGCAAGGAACAACAGGAACGTGTGCAGGAGCTGCTCAAAATCGTCGGTCTGAACCCATACTTCATCAACCGTTACCCTCATGAGTTTTCTGGTGGGCAACGGCAGCGGATTGGCGTAGCCCGGGCCCTGGCGGTGAACCCATCGTTTATCGTCTGTGATGAGCCGATTTCCGCATTGGATGTGTCAATTCAGGCCCAGGTCATCAATCTCCTAGAAGACCTGCAGACTGAAATGGGCCTGACCTATCTCTTTATTGCCCATGATCTCTCGGTTGTGCGCCATATCTCCGACCGCATCGCGGTGATGTATTTGGGCAAGATCGTAGAGTTGGCCGGGCGCGAGGAATTGTATGAGGATCCGCGCCACCCGTATACCCAGGCCCTGCTTTCCGCTGTCCCCATCCCTGATCCACAGATCGAAAAGAAGAGGCAGCGAATTATTCTGGAGGGAGATGTCCCCAGCCCTGCCAATCCGCCGGTCGGTTGTAATTTCAACACGCGCTGTTCTCGGGTCATGGACATCTGCCGTCAACATGAGCCATCCTTTACCGACATCGGCGATGGACATTACGTCGCCTGCTTCCTCTACGATGAAGTACAACCTCTGAACGAAGATGGTCAGCCAGTCGCGATGGCCACATGACCTAGGATTTTCATTCAGGAACTATCCATCTAAGCCTTCAAGTTTCTCAGTGACGGCCTACGAGACGCGTTCGGTCCTCATCTGCGGGACGAGTCACAAATTGCAGTGGCCAGAAGGGTCACTGGCCCTCGATAAAGCAGAGGATACTTGCAGTGATGCCGGCCGCGACCCGTTCCGGTTCTTCCGTAAGCAATTGTCCGTCGCCACCCAAGAAGCCCATCTCCAGAATGGCTGCTGGTGTGGTAGGCAGAATTTTACGAAATGCATGATAATAGGTCATATCGTGGGTGATGGAGTTGGGATGGAACGTCAAGCCCGTTTGGGCTGCGTAATTGGCGTCAATGCAGGCAAGCAGCCGCTCCTCCGTTGCCGGAATGATGCTGTTCACCCGGCTGGTCGCTTTGTAGCCACTGACGGCAACACAACTGTCCGCGTGAAGACTGAGCAGCAGTTTCATGTTTAGATTCCTCAGCCGAGGATCGTATTCCTCCAGCAGCACTACCTCCACACCGGCATTGATTAGCTGGTCTTGCACCAATGCAGCGATGCGCGCAACCACATCCACCTCCTGTAAAGTGGGGGCCCAATCATTACCGCAGACAGCACCGGAATCAGACCCGGCATGGCCGCTGACCAGCGCAACCCGATCTTCTGCTGTTAGCAGTCTAACTGTGCTCAGATCGACAGAAAAAGGAAGAGGATAGCCAAGGCTTTGAGCAGCCAGATAGAGAATGCAGGCAAGTAAGAGAAAACTGATGAGGAAAAACAGACGCTGCAACCTGCGTATCAGAGCAAGGCGCATCTAAAACACCAGGGGTTCGTGAGCAGTGGCCAGCAACACCAGCGGGGTTTGGCCCTTTTCCACCTCGGAAGTGCATTGTACTTCTCATACAGCATTGTCAAGCCTCGGCTGTTGGTAGGCGATCAGGTCTGCAGAACTGGAATTCAATCATTTGGAAAGAAATGTGTTGTCTGTATACAATAGCATAAATTATGAGTGCAAATGCTGATTTTCTGAAATCTCAAACTTCATCTGCAGAAGGTGGATCTACTGCAAACGGCGGCGCGTTATCCCTGCAGACCCTAGGTGCTACTCTGCGTGATCGTCGGGAAAACTACGGCCTCCTGCTGGCAGATGTGGAAAAGACAACTCGCATCCGACAGAAATATCTGGCGGCCATAGAAGCGGATGAATGGCATCTGTTGCCCGGCGAAGTGGTAGGCCGGGGGTTTCTACGTAACTATTCTCATTTTCTGAATCTCGATGCCAATCAGATGATCGAACGTCGGCGGGCCATGGTGGACAACAGCTTAGTCCGAACGTTAGCAAATACCAGTGCGGAGACGCAACTGCCGCCGGTACGCTCGGTTGACTACCGCCCGAAGGATGTGGCTCTTGAACATACGACCCTTTTCACCCGCATATCTGAATATACAGAAACCGGCCAGGATTGGTTGGTACCCATTCTGGCCGCTGGCCTGATTGTGCTGGCTATTTTTGTAGTGGGCTGGAGCGTGCGCCAGATGAGCGCGCAAGTCGTTGGTGTTTTCGGCGGTCTCCAAGAGCGGGCTTCCGCTTTGATACAGGAAAATTGGCCAAACCAGCAGGCCGACGACCAGAATGTGTCAAGCGACATGGACGGCAGCCCCGATGGGCCGAGCAGTGGTACACAGGAGGCCGGCCAAGCTGACGCTGTGCTCTTGTCTAGGCCGACTGATACACCCACAGCGATCTTACTCCCGACAGACACACCAATTCCGCTGCCGACAGCGACCGAGACACCCATCCCTGTGCCCCCCACAGCGACGTACACTCCGATTCCCTTGGTTCCCCTGCCAACTGCTACACCAGTTCCCATTGTGCCGGAAGATCCTCCTACGCCGCAGCCGCAGATCGTGCCGGTGGTGTGTGAGGATAGTCGCTTGGCGATTTCCTCGCCGGGTGTGAATCAGACCGTCAGCGGCGATGTATTGGTCATGGGGCGGGCTGTGCATGAGAACTTTAAGTTCTACAAACTGGAATGGGCACCGGGGGCCAATGCCGAAAGTGGCTTTGCTTATTTTGACGGTACCGAAGCCCCAGTAGAAAATGGGCTGTTAGGCCGCTTTCCCAGTACCGGTATGGCCAATAATGGGCTATACACCCTGAGGCTGACTGTTGTTGATATAACAAGCAACTTCCCCACCCCCTGCCGGGTCACCATCAATGTACAGAATTAGATTCACTCTGCCGGTACCGCCTTCTCTGTACATAGCTGCCAATCCTAGACCCGCTGCAAGCCAATCGACCTGTACGATGCTTGATATCCGTTGGCACCTGGTTGGTGTGCAGGTAGTACAGTGATAAATGTGACATGAGGTGGCGCACAGAACCGGATCGGGATCCCTTCACCTAGGCCGCGATGAATGTATATATGTGTATCATTGAGCCGCAAATGGCCGGATGCCTTACTGCGGGACAGTAGCTCTGATTGGGTGTGGGTAGGGCCAAGAAGGGGCAAAACGATCTGCCCGCCATGTGTATGCCCGGCTAGGATCAGGTCGGCCCGGTTCACCGCCGACATCCCGATGATGTCCGGATTGTGAGACAATAGAATTGTCGGCGCGTCTTCAGGAACGCTTTGTAGCCCGCCGCTCAGATCCGGTTGCCCCTCCTGCATATCTTCTACTCCGACCAAATATACATCCATCCCCTCTAATTGGACCGCTTGATTGTTCAGAAATCGCACGCCCCGGCGTTCCAATTCATAACGCAAGCGCGCGATGTCATTGACCCCGGTCGGCTCCCCATCAATTCTGTTGTGCAGGAGGTAGCGTACAAAACGTAGAAAAAAGGAGAAGCGTGCTCTGCGAGAACGGGTCAGGGCCAGCGTAGAGACAGTGCCATTGTTTTCTTCCTGGTCCTTGAATTTCTGCCATGTGTACTGAAGGGCCCTCTTCATTTCATAGACGACATAGTCATGATTGCCCAAAACAGCAAAGAAGCCTAGACGGGACTGGGGGAGATTATCCATCAATGTCAACAGATTTTCCAGCCCGTTGTCATTGTGCAAAAAATCGCCTGTGTGAATGATCAGGTCGATCTCCGTGTCCGCGGTGATGCGGCGCACCTGAGCGATTTTGGCATGTTCCCGGTGGTTTGCACCGTAAAAATGGGTGTCTGAGAGATGGAGAATACGTAGACCTTTGGCTGGCAGGCCGGCCCGGTCCCGCAGGAGATGCACCACCAGTTGCTCAGAGCGCACGCGATACGGTTCGTAGAACAACGTGTAGCCCCCTAGGGCAGCACCGACACCGGCCATCGCCCCCAGGCAAGCTAACCAAATAGGCATGCCTTCTCCACCTTTTCTATTCTCTCCGGGTCTGCACGCATTGACGTTTCATCCCTCCAAACCGATAAATCCGAATCCATCCTGCGGATATACAATCAATCGTACAGCAATGGATACATCCCTGCAAAATCAGTGCTACCTGCAGTGACTCGTGCCGGCTGGCTCCACCACACATACTACACCGCCCACTGCTCCTGACCGCTTCAAATCTCGCATATGCCTATGCTGAAGTTTCTCGCGTCCTCAGATCGTTCCAATGAGCCGTTCTATGCTATACTTCTTTTGGAATTTGTTTATGTACCGGCACGCCTGCGCGTGGGGCCGGTTTCACACAAGAAGGATTCTGCCTATGTCAACTGCGACAGCCGCATCTTTTGATAGCCCTACCCTTGACCCAGAGCTAGAAGAGAGAGTCGTCAACACCATTCGTATGCTGGCACTTGATGCCGTGCAAGCTGCTAACTCCGGCCATGCCGGTCTGCCTATGGGCATGGCCACGGCCGCTTTCACACTCTGGCGTAGACATCTACGCTTTACTCCGGCCAATCCCAATTGGCCGAACCGGGACCGTTTCATCCTCAGTGCCGGCCATGGCTCAATGCTCCTCTATGCTCTGCTCTACTTGACCGGCTATGATCTGCCCCTAGAGGAGCTAAAGAACTTTCGGCAGTGGGGTAGCAAGACCCCCGGCCATCCGGAATACGGCCATGCCCCTGGCGTTGAGACGACGACCGGTCCTTTAGGACAGGGCTTTGCCAATGGTGTGGGGATGGCCATCGCGGAACAGTGGCTGGCTGCCCGTTACAACCGCCCGGAATTTGCAGTCGTGGATCACTACACCTATGCAATCGTCAGTGATGGTGACATCATGGAAGGAGTCGCCCAGGAAGCGGCTAGCCTAGCTGGCCACTTGCAGCTTGGCAAACTCATCTATCTCTACGATGACAACCGGGTCACCATTGATGGCTATACAGACTTAGCCTTCACAGAGGACCAGTACAAGCGTTTCAGGGCCTATGGCTGGCATGTGGAGAAGGTGGATGGCATGGACAGCGCGGCCGTTGATGCGGCCATTGCTGCCGCCAAACAGGACCCGCGTCCCAGTCTGCTTGGCTGTACCACGACCATTGGCTACGGTGCGCCCAAGCAGGGCGAACCGGATATGCACAGCGATGCCCTTCCTGCGGACGAAGTGTCGCAAACAAAGGCCAATCTCGGATGGCCCCAGGAGCCGACATTTTACGTGCCGCAAGATGTCCAGGATTTCTGTCTGCAGGCTATTGCCCGCGGCACAATCCTAGAAAGCGACCACAAGCAGTTGTTGGATGCCTATAGATCAGCACACCCAAACCTAGCCACAGAGTTGCGCCGGGCTCTGCAGGGTGAACTGCTGCCCAAAAAGTGGGAAGATGTCCTACCCACTTTTGAAGCGGGCGACAGCCAGGCCACCCGCAATGCGAGTGGCATAGTCATCAACGCCCTGGCCCCGGTACTCCCCAATCTCATTGGCGGCAGTGCCGATCTCGCGCCGAGCAACAAAACCGAAATCAACGGCAGTTTGGACTTTCAGCCCGCCTCCTATGAGGGCCGGAACTTCCGTTTTGGCGTGCGGGAACATGGGATGGGCAGCATCCTCAACGGAATGGCACTGCACCGGGGGGTAATTCCCTATGGAGGCACATTTTTAGTCTTCAGCGACTACATGCGGGCCAGCATACGTCTGGCCGCGCTCATGGGCGTGCCAGTGACCTACATCTTCACCCATGATAGCATCGGCGTAGGCGAAGATGGGCCCACACATCAGCCGGTGGAGCAGGTGGCAGCCTTGCGCGCCATACCCAATCTGACCGTCATCCGTCCCGCGGATGCCAATGAGGTGGCCCAGGCGTGGAAAGTGGCACTGACAAACAGAAACGGCCCCACGGCCTTGATCCTCACTCGTCAATCTCTGCCGGTCTTTGACCGCGGCTTGGCTGGCGTTGAATCTGCTGAAGGAGTAGCCAAGGGCGGGTACATCTTCTATGAAAATTCGCCGGGCAGTTCTCCGGAAGTCGTGTTCATCTCCTGCGGCAGCGAGTTGGAGATCGCCTATGACGCGGCTCAGCAACTCCTCGCCGCGGATGTTCGTGCAGTGCGGGTTGTCAGCCTGCCTAGTTGGGAACTGTTCGAGATGCAGACATCCGCATATCAGCAGGCGGTGCTGCCGCCTGCTGCCCGGAAGGTATCCATTGAGGCCGGTATTACCCAGGGTTGGGAGCGTTGGGTGGGCAATCATCCTGCCAGAGGCATCACAATCGGTCTTGACCGGTTCGGGGCCAGTGCGCCCTACAAAACGATTTATAGCAATCTCGGCCTGACCGCCGAAGCCGTCGTCAAGGCCGCGCGATCATTGCTGGGGTCGTAGCAGCAGAGATTCACAGACTGTTCGCCTGCTTGGTGTCTCATGATTTACCTGTTCTTTGAACCGGATGAATATCTGCTGGGGCAGAGCCTGAGCAAATTGAAACAGGCCATAGGTGACCCGGAGATAGTCGATATCAACTTGACTACACTAGATGGCGCGCGCATCAGTGCAGCAGATCTCCTCTATCACACAGGCATGATGCCTTTCCTAGCCGAGCGGCGGCTGGTGGTAGTGCGCGGCTATCTGAAAAGTCTGGAGGCCCGGTTGGGCACGGCCAAAACCCCCAACAAAGCGGCCCAAGCTGAGGCTGTTCAGATTCTGGAGGGATTGGCGGGGCTACCGGAATCGAACGATTTGGTCTTGATCGAAGAGAAGCTGGACAAGCGGCGCGCCCTCTGGAAGGGCATTGATGGCGTGGCCGGTGTCCAACAGCTGAGCCAGGATGTCGCTCACTTTGCAATCAAAGAGCTGACCACACCGGATATCCGCCAGCTACCCGGCTGGATCGCCCGTACAACCAAGCAGAAAGGGATCCCCATAGAGGGCAATGCGATTCAGATGCTGGCCACGTTTGTCGGGCCGGATCTACGCCAACTGCACAATGAATTGGAAAAATTACGCACCTATGCCGATGGCCGGCCCATCACCGCGCAGGACATTCGACTGCTGGTGAGCGATGCCAGTGAAGCACTTATCTGGGACCTGACCGACGCCATGAGCCAGCGTGATGGGCGTAAGGCCATGCGCGCCTTGTACGAATTGCGGCGCAACGACGCCAATCCCTTCTTTCTCCTGACGATGATCACCCGGCAATATCGGATTATGATCAAAGTGAAAGATGCCATGAATCGCAGGCCTAGCAATGCCAATGACATCGCCAGCCGAGTCAGAGAAAATCCCTTTCCCGTGAGAAAGGCCATGGCCCAGAGCCGCAATTATCCCATTGAGAAGATGGAAGCGATAATAGACCGACTATTGACCTCGGACTACGCCATGAAGACCGGCTCCGACCCAGATACGGAGCTAGATATTTTGGTAGCGGAGCTAACAAACACACGTGGTGGGGAGTGAAGAGCGACATGAGAGAACCTCCGCCACTGCAGTTGGAGATTGCCCAATGGTAGAAGCAGCAAAACACGCCATGTCCCTTGCACAGCAGGCATTTCCCGGCCCGGAAACGGTTCATCGAGTCCAGACAGCAAACGGCATTATAATCCTTGTCCGCCCGAACCCATCCGCGCCGGTGGCTGTGCTGGAAGGATATATCCGTGCCGGCAGTGTTGCGGACGGGCCCCAGAAAGCCGGGCTGGCTTCCTTTACCGCTTCCTTAGTCAGCCGGGGAAGCGCGCACTATGACTTTGACCACTACAACGAAGCCGTGGAATCGGTGGGGGCTAGTATCCATGTAGGTGGTGGCACCCATGTCACAAATTTTAGCAGCGAAAGTTTGGTTGAGGACTTTCCCCTGCTTGTGGAAATTCTAGCTGATATTCTGCAGTATCCAACTTTCCCCACGGAACACATTGAGCGGGTACGGGGGCAGTGGCTGGTGCGCTTGCAGGAGCGGGAGCAGCATACCCGTTCGGTTGCCTACCGACGCTTTAACGAGATGATCTATGGCGATCACCCCTACGGCCTACCCACATCTGGGTATAGCGAGACGGTCCAGTCGATCAGCCGAGAAGATGTGGTCCGTTTTCACGAGACATATTACCGGCCGGCCCAGGCGATTATCGTCGTCAGCGGTGATGTACAAGCGGAGGCGGTGGTGACGTTGATTGAGGCCCAGTTCGATAGCTGGACGGGGACCGGGCCCGATGGCAGCATCCCGCCGGTGACGCACCATGTACCCATACAACGAAAGTCGGTGCCCATGCCCGGCAAAGTACAGTCGGACATCGTCATCGGCTGCTTGGCTATCGCCCGCAATCATCCCGACTACTACGCGGTGCAGGTGGCAAACAACATTCTGGGCCAGTTCGGCCTGATGGGCCGCTTGGGTGAAAATGTGCGAGAGCGGCAGGGGCTGGCCTATTATAGCTACAGTATGCTGGACGCGGACATGGACATTGGGCCATGGGTGGCCTGCGCGGGTGTGAACCCGCAAAACGTCAACCAAGCGGTGGACAGCATTCTGTATGAATTTGAGCGGATGGGCCAAGAGCCGGTGAGCGATGAAGAACTGACGGACAGCATCGCCAATATGACCGGCACCCTCCCCTTGCGCCTAGAGACGAACGACGGCGTGGCATCTACCCTGCTCAATATGGAGTGGTTCGGTCTAGGCTTGGACTATTTACAGACCTACCAGGCGCGGATTCGTGCAATCACAAAAGAGGACGTGCAACGGGTAGCTGCGGAGTATCTACGTACGGATTCATATGCTCTTGTAACGGCTGGCCCCGCTGTTGAAGAGAAATGAGAGATGTGTTCTCGCCCTTGGAGTGCAGGAATGACTGAATCCGCGCACTGGGCATGTTGGGTGTACTGGGCAGTTGGGGATTCGGTTTTATTCGGGCGCATCCGCGTGAAGCTGGCATTGGAGATAAATAATGAACGTTCTGCTTACAGCGGGCGGGGTGGACAGTTGCACGGAATTGGCTGAACGCCTAGCCCAGACATATCAGGTCCGGCTGACGGAGCGGGTAGATGTGGAGACTGAGCACGAATTTGTGCAGTGCGGGTTAGGCCACGACTACGCAACGAATCTGCTGGTGCGGGGAATGGATGTCATCATTCACCTGCTGGAGGCTCTGCCGGGTGAAAATGACAGCCAGCAGCTTGATACGGCTACCCGTTGCACATACAATCTTCTGATGGCAGCTACAGAGGAAGGGGTGCCGCGGGTCATTCTGTTGAGCACCCTGCAACTCATGGCCGATTATGACGATGCCTACCGAGTCAATGAGCGTTGGCGTCCTCTGCCCCGCACAGAACCGCCGACCCTCACCAAGCACTTGGCCGAACAGATCAGCCGGGAGTTCGCTCGAGAACACAAACTAGCAGTGACAATCCTGCGTCTAGGAGACGTGTCCACAGAGACAGTCGCCAAAGCAGTTGATGAGGTATTGGCAAATGAAGGCGGCGATACAGCAGAACCTAGGGCGTTACATCGCCGCAGAGACTGGGTGATAGTGCATGTAGGAGAAAAGGTATGAACGTGCTCATTCTTGGGGGCGCAGGCATGCTTGGCCCGTATGTGGCGAAAGAACTTGCGCCTCGCTACAATCTGCGTATCACTGATGTGAATTCACCAGCGGAAGAACTGCCTGGCGAGTTCCATCTTCTGGATGTATCCAACCTAGAGGGGGTTGTCGATGCGGCTGAGGGCATGGATGCGATTATCAATCTGTCCGTCCTGCGTCGGCATCGTAAAGTCGCCTGGGATGTGAGCACTCGGGGCTGCTACAATATGATGCAGGCAGCGGTTCGGCATGGCATTGGCCGGGTGATCAACACCGGACCTCATTTCACAGTGGCAGGGCCGAACATAACTGAATGTTTTGATTTCGACATCGGCCCGGACATTCCGCCTCAATCTGGCACGGATCTCTATGCCCTCTCTAAGTCTATGGGCCTGGAAATCTGTCGCATCTTCAGCGCACATCACGACATCAGCGTGCAGACCTATCTGTTCTATCATTTCAAAGACCCGGCGGCCATTCAGCCCGCTGAAAGCCATGCGCCATTTGTCATCTCTTGGGAAAACGCGGCCGAGATCTTTCCGTTGGGGCTGGAGATCGACCTAGACGCCTTGCCCTCCCGCTTTGAAGTGTTCAATGTATTCGCGGATATGCCCCATGGCAAGTTCAGCAATGAAAAGACGAAACGTATCCTCGGTTTCCAACCCCGCCAGGATGTGGAAGCACTCTGGAGACAAACTGTGAGTATTGAGCGGTGAGGAGTGAGTCCTCTCGCTTGGAGTTGGCGGAAGAGCAACGCCTGTGGCGGGCTGGCTTTGCCTGCATCGCCGGGCTGGATGAGGCCGGTAGGGGCGCGCTGGCCGGGCCAGTCGTGGCTGGCGCGGTCATTCTGCCGGTAGACTGTGCCAAAGAAGGGGTGTGGGCGACAGTGCGCGATAGCAAGCAGCTATCTCCAGCACTGCGGGAAGAACTGGCCCAGCAGATACAGGCGCAAGCACTCGGTTGGTCGTGTGGGGAAACATCGGCCGCGGAGATCGATGCCATCGGCATTGCCCCGTCCACACGCCTAGCTATGCGCCGGGCTGTGCAGGCTTTGCAGCCCTCGCCGGATCACCTGCTCATTGACTGGATGCAGATCGAGACGCTCAATCTTCCCCAGCGCAGTTTCATAAAGGGAGATCAGCGCATTGTCTCCATCGCTGCCGCTTCCATTCTGGCGAAGGTGTACCGGGACCAGCTACTTTGCAAACTCCATGAACAATACCCCCGCTATGGTTTCCACAGCCATAAAGGATATGGCGTCCGGACCCATCTAGCCGCCATCGAACAGTTCGGCCCTTGCCCCGCGCATCGGCACTCTTTTGCACCCATGCGGCGCGATGCCAGCCTATTCGATTGACCCAAATGCCGAGCAATTACTCCGGGTTGAGCGACCCTAGCAGCATCACGACCAGAAAGTAACTTCTGAATTGAGTTCGACATGACTGTCTCCATGGGTTGCAGATGCCAAGACATGCAGCAAGGCAAGCGTCAGACGCTTCGTCTCCAGCAGCGGCTGCTGTTCTTCAGCATGTAATAGTATCGGACCTACACAGGCTGGACATCCGTGCCGGCACGGACATGCGCGGACCAGGTCGCCGGACTCAGCGATCAGTTGGTCGTGGCGTTCGTATAGCTGGGCACTGAAGCCAAGCCCGGCAGGAATGCGTTCGTAGATATAGATGCGTGGCGCGCGGTGCGCCCCTTCTTTCCACGCGCCCACCTCTGGCCTGATCACTGCAACGTCAATGTCCCGTCGATCACACATGAGATGCAAGGGCGTTAGGTTGCCCAGCACATAGGCCAGCCCATCAAGCCCAGTACGGGTACGTACACTCGCCTCCGAGTGCTGATGGCAGTGCCGACAGAGCAGCACCAGATTATTGAGTTGGTTGGCCTGCCGGTAGTTTTCGTTCAAGCCTGGCATATAACCGAAAGTACGGAAGGGTATCAGATGATGTACATCATGCTGGCGATTCGTAGATTCCGGCATACCACATTCGCTACAGCGATAGCCATCCCTAGCCCGCACTTTAGCCCGTTGTTCTTGCCAGTTGGAGCCATAATCGTTTGAGAGATCTCGCCAGTGGCCCGCCTGCATCAGCGCAACCGTGGCGGCCGCTGTCACTTCCAGCCAGTAGCCGGCCGTGTCTAATGTACTGGGCGGATACTCAAGGGGTAGAATGCCGAGGTTCTCATGGGTGAAACGACGCACCCGGCGGTACTGGGTCACCTGTGATGTCACCAGCAGGTCGCCATGGCCCAACTGCGCGCCGCCGGAGACACGACTCCCATGCACGGAAAGCTCCTGAATCTCAGTTGCCGTTATGGCCTCTGTGTAAAAATCTACATTGGCCGGCCGTACCCACGCCAGATGCTCATCTAGGTCTAGCCGCTCTACCAGATAATTCTGGCCCTCATGGATGTAAACAGCCCCTTCGTGGACCAGAAGCGGTGCGCCCGTAGCCTCGACTTCCCCAATGACTGTTGACGCCCCGCTGGAGTGTAGAGATGCGTTCGTGGTGTCATTATCACGATGGGTAGTCTGAATTACCACCGGATCGCCGCCAACGCTACGCAGGTGAACCTGCTGGGAAGGGTAGCTGGCGCCGCTCCAAAGCCATCTTACATCACCACGCTTTGCAGGGCAGCCAGAGGTACTGAAAGGCTGGACTGTCCCTTCTTCGGCCAGTAGTTTGAGGACATCAATGCTGAAGGGGGACTGACCGAATGGTTCATCTGCTACAAATGGCAGCTCAAAGGCCGCGCAGCGCATCTGATCCACCAGCAGCATCAGATTGTCCGCATTGATGAAGGCGTGTTCTGGTGATCGTTCCAACAGAAATTTGGGATGATTGACGATAAACTGATCTAGTGCGCCAGCACTTGCTACCAACACGGCTAAGGAAGTCTGGGTCGTGCGGCCAACTCGTCCCCATTGTTGCCAAGTACTGGCGATTGTGCCAGGGTAGCCGCAGATCACGGCCGCCTCTAGCTGGCCGATGTCGATGCCCAATTCCAGGGCATTGGTGGCAACGACACCCCGTACCGTCCCTGCCCGTAGGCCCGCTTCAATCTCCCGCCGTTCCTGTGGCAGATATCCGCCACGGTAGCCGCGGATAGTGAACTGTGTTCCTTTCTTCTGGGTAAGGTGCTCGCGGATGTAGCTGAGAAGGACTTCGACAGTCAGACGGGCGCGGCCGAAGACGATTGTCTGCAGACCGCCTCGTAGAAAGCGAATGGCTAGTTTTTGGCTTTCCAACACGCTACTGCGGCGTAAGCCCCTGGCCGGGTCATACAAGGGGGGTGCATATAGGAGGACGTGCTTCTCGCCCTGGGGCGCGCCGCTGCTGTCAATAACCCGTATCGGCTGCTCCGTGAGGGCTTCGGCCAACTGTTTGGGATTGGCAATCGTTGCACTGGTCAGTAGCCAAGTAAATTGCGTCCTATTTTGGGATGTACGTTGGGGATGGCTGCAGCTAGGTAAATTGCCTGCCATTTTAGGAGACATATTGGCCACCACCCGCTGCAGCCGCCGCAAGACATTGGCCACATGGCTGCCGAAGACGCCGCGGTAGCTGTGCATTTCATCAATGATGACGTAGCGCAGGCCCCTGAGAAAGCGTTCCCAGCTGCCATGAAAGGGCAGAATGCCGGTATGAAGCATATCCGGGTTCGTCACTAGCAGACGGGTGTTCTGACGGATAGGGCCTCGCTGGGAGGAGGGTGTATCGCCATCATAGGCAGCGGATTGCCAAGGAGAGTGCGCCCCATGTGAGGGGTGATGGATTGTGGATTGCCAGGAGCTGATTTCTGTCAACTGGTCATGGGCCAAGGCCTTGGTGGGGAAGAGATAGAGCGCGGTGGCATTCGGGTCGCTGAGCAACGCATGAAAGACCGGCAGATTGTAGCAGAGAGTCTTGCCGCTGGCTGTGGGTGTCACCACAGCGACATTGTGGCCGGCCAGGGCGAGGGCAATGGTTTCGGCTTGGTGGCTGTAGAGCTGCTGTATCCCCCGGCGATGCAGGGCGTCTGTCAGAGCCGGATGTAGGGTTGCTGGCACATCCATGCGCTGAGCGGGGCGGGCCGGCAAAGTTTCCCAAGCGGTGACCTTTGCCATAAAGCTGGTATCCCGGCGTAAGTCCGCGATGACATGTGCAATGTTGCTCATCAGTTTAGAACCAGGGGCAAGTGATTAGATCCCCGTAATCCTGATTCCGCTCCCCTTCACTTTGTAACGTATGTTGATGCCAATGAGGAGGGCGGTCAGCCCTTCGCTGACGCTGCTGTTCACAAGTGGGCCCGCATCAATGCCCCGCATCCCCGCTGCTTGAACCAGTTCCATAGCGGTCTGTTTAGCCTCTTTGTGGTCGCCGGTCACGAAGATGTCGCAGTCGATTGTATGCTTCAGGTCCTTCAGATGGGTGGCACTGATATTCTGGAAGGCGGCCACTAGCGGCACAGTGTCACCTAGAATGATTTGGGCCTCTTCAGCTGCGGAGCCGGCTGGCGGATGCCAGACCCGGCTCACCTGCGGTGGTTGCAGAGGAACAACGACACTGACGACAATCTTACCTTGGCAGCCCTCTTGAATTTGTTCCAGAATCCCTCGCTGAGAGTCGTAAGGTACGCTGAGGACGACTACGTCTGCGGTCGCGGCTGCCTCTGCGTTCGTGTTGCCTTCAATGGTTGCACTGTCAGCGGGGAGAAGAGCGGTCAGTTCTGCGGCCGCGAGTTGGGCTTTTTCCCGCTTGCGGCTGCCAATGACAATCGGATAGCCGCTAGCTGCCCAGCGCAATGCGAGGCCGGATCCCTCCGCGCCAGTGCCGCCAATCACGGCTAGTGTAGGACGTTTCGACATAAATCCTCCTGTGGTCCCCTGCTGTCAAGACCGGCCACCTTCCACCACCGCGATTTCCTCATCCGTCAATCCATACAGAGTATAACACAACCGGTCTATCTCCGCTTCCAATTCGCTGGTATCCGCTGATGGGTCAGCGTCTTTGGCGGACAGGATGCTGTCCACCAGCCGCATGAACGGACCCTGTTCTGCGGCGGTGATGTTAGGGATGGGCAGACTCTTGGCATCGTTGGGATAAAAATTCAAATTATCGCTCAAAAAATTAAGGAAATACCAAGTTGTGAAATGAGCGTTGAGAATTGCCAGCAGAAATCTGTAATCAAACCGCCTGGCCAAGGCAGTGTCGGCAGTTCTTACTGCACGAACCGCTGATCTATGCGATACACCGGCAAGCAGATCAAGGCGCACGCAGTTGATAACGGTATGGCTATTGTAAAAGCCTTCATCATCATACGCGAAGCGTAGCCTATCTTTTACAATCCTGATAGACATCAGCTTCTTGTTTTCAAACAGTTGCGGGAACATAGGGTTGTAATGCTCGTCCATCCTGTACTGTAGCCATCCAGCCTGGGAAAACGAGTAACGCTTGATGTTTCGTCCCTCGCAAAATCGTTTGCTGTCCGCGACCGGTGCAGAGTATATATAGTGTGCTTTGCCAATCTTTGCCGAGCGATGGTTGAGCCTAGCCCCATAGGCAACCAAGCAGATCTGGTCAAGGCGTATGGCATGCTGCCATATTTTTTGCTGTATCTTAACGTAAGAGGCGATGGAAGGGTTGGTATCAAAGCGGCACTCCTTGAGCGAGTCAAAGAAGGTCTGGTCGATCAAAAATTCGGTGGCGTTAGGGTTGGTAAAATCGGCATTGTTGAGATGCAGCCTGACTTTGGTAGGTTCAAGGCGTTTGTTCTTGGTCACAGTCAGCACGATGTTGTAGACGACAGCGTTCTCAAAAATGCGGTAACTGCTGGCGTCCACCAGGGTGTGAATGGAGTGATGATGCACGAGTTTGCGGCGCATTTTAGTTCCATAGAGCTGCTTGGTGAAAGCTGCTGGGATGATAAAGGAAACGATCCCTTTGAGATTGAGGACGGAGAGGGAATTTTCGAGAAAAGCGATGTAAATGTCGGTGCGTTTTTCGCAGGTTTGATAGTGAGTGAGCAGGTAATGTTTCAAGGTAGCAGGGAGATTTTCGATATTGATATAGGGTGGGTTGCCGATGACCACATCAAAGCCTTCTTTCACACCGAACATGTATGTAGGGTCGAACCAATCTGCGCTGGCGTTCTGGTCGTAGGGGTCCCACTGCGCGATCTTCTCGGCGTCGTCGTCGGACATGCCAGCCCACTGTAACTTGGCAGCAAGCTTGTCCCGTAGCTCCTTGTCTTTTTTCCGACAAGCCAGTTTCTGTTGGCGGGCGGTGGCGTGGAAGTGTCGCTCGCGGTTGGTGTTCAGTTCCTGCTGTAGGCTGTCGGTCTGTGCCAAGGACAGCTGCAGGTTGCCTAGGCCCAGCAGGGTATTGGCGGCGACAAAGCGGGTCTCTAGGTTGGGCAGAGGCTTGATGCCGTAGTTGTCTGTGGCATCCTGTGAGGGTTCCTGTTCAATGGCCAGGGAGATGAAGAAGCGCAGCTTCGCGATCTGCGTGGCAATGGTCTGGATATCCACGCCGAAGATGCTGTTCTGGATGAGATAGAGCTTGCGTCCGAAGTCAGAATCCCGGTAGCGTTCAAAGGTAGCACTGATATTGGTTAGCTCCGCGTCTCGCTCCTGCTGGTCTTGCGTATCAAAGGCTAAGTCCGCTCGTTTTCTAGCGATCTCTTTTTGCAGTTCTTCCCAGAGTATATTCTGCGGGTCAAGGCGACGCAGGGCCAAGGTCAGCTTATGTAGCACACCCATGGGGAAAGCCCCGGAGCCTACGGCTGGGTCAAGGACAGTGAGATGGGCGATGGCGCGCACAATGCCTTTACATTCGTGTTCCTCAAACAGTTCATCGACATCATCAAAGGCATCCGCGTAGTCCAAGAGGTAGCGCAGGCGGGCCTGCCAGAACTCCATATCGCCATCCATAGGCTGACAGCGGGTGGCTAGGGCTGCGGTCAGGGCTTCGTCCACCATGAAATCAACCACTGGCCGGGGCGTATAGTAGGAGCCGGTCTGCTTGCGCGCGGTGGAGCGGGTTTCGGGGTTGTAGGCGGCCAGCAGATTCTCAAAGACCTTGCCTAGCAGCTCTGGGTCCAGGGCCACCTCCTGCTCGGTGGGTGTGTTCTCCTCTACTGTGAACTTGTAGCGGTTGAAGAGGGGGAGCAGGCCGTTGTCGTCAAAGAAGAGGCGATTGGGGATGGAATAGTCCTTGCGTTGGTTGGGGTTGTCGCTGAAGCAGTCGATGCGATAGCCGCCCTGGTTGCTGGCTTCATAGCTGTCAAGACAGTCGAACAGGCCGCCATTGATGAAGGGTGTCTGTGCGAACAGCTGCAACAGGTTGTCCGGGTCCGCGATCTCATTCGCATAGCGGTAGCGGGAGGGGTCCCTGTGGGTAGTGTTGCTGGCCTTGCTGAAATCGCGCCTGTTGATCTCAGTGTTGAGGGTAGCGAAGAACAGGTTCTGCAGGATGGCGCGGTAGTAGGAATCACCATTGGCCCGGTCATAGCCGTGCAGCAGTGCTTTGACGTTGGCTTCAATGAACAACTCCTCTGCAATCAGGCCCTTCTCCTTGATGAACCAGACAAACAGCAGGCGGGTGATAAGACGGATGATGTGCTCTTCGGCTGGTAAGGTCTTGGCTTCCTTGGTGGGAAAGGTGGCCTCCTGGGTCGCGCGGCTGAACCAAGCGAACAGGTCTCTGTAGAACTGCCGGTTCAGTTCCTCAGTGTCCAGGGCATCCAGCCAGGCTGCCAACAGTCCGTCAAAATTGTACGGCTTGCCATTGGCGTTCATCCAGCGTAGACACTTTTCTAGGGACAGCTCTTGTAGGATATCCAGATGGGCCCTGTGTGGGTTGGTGGGGTCGATCTCCCGCACCAGTGAGACGCTGCCCAGCACATCCCGCTTTGGGTCTCGTTGGTTCATGCGGCGATGCACGAAGGCTAAGGTGAGCATGTGGTCGGCTGTTTTGAAGAGGACGACAGCTGGGGCGGGGAAGCGTTTGTTGATCTCCCTAGTAAAGCTGATGTACTGGCTGCGTGGATAGCGTGTGTCCTTCAGTTCTACGGCCATAAAGAGAAAGCTCTGGGCTAGGCCTTGATCAAAGCCATCAGCATCGAACAGCAGCTGTTGGCCCTGGGCGATGATCTCAATTTCATCGCTGGTCACCTGAAAGATGAGCGCCGCGAAAGTGGCCTGTTGGGCAAAATTATTCTCTGACGCTGTGCCGGGATGTGGGGCGGGGAACTGCTCAATAAAGTCGGCAACGCGGCCCGTCTGTCCGTCCAAGGTGCGCTCGCTGTGGTATCCCAAAACGGCCAGCAGCTCGCGGCTGGTGTCCGTGAAATCATCACCCGACCTCCGCAGGGCGGATGTGATGGCGTTGTGGGTGCTGGATGTGGTCATGGTATGTGCGCTAGAAGTTTGCGGTCCTGACAATCTGTGAATCCCTGTCGCTTTCTGCGCTATGCCCAATGGCAAAATCAAAGGGCTGTGGAAAGCGAAATTTCCTTTTGCAGATAATTCATACGATTATCGCTTGTTTGATTCTTTCCAACTGTCAATGGAACTGAGCTACAACTCCGCCCGGTTCTGGGCTACCAGCGCGGCCTTAAAGATAGCCTGGCTATCAATCTGAAAATGGCGGTAGAGATCCGCTCGTGTCCCGGACTGCCCAAAGTCATCCACACCGAGAGGTACCAAGTAGCTGCCAAAGAGGCTGCCCATCCAAGCTAAATAGTGGGATGAACCGTCCTGCACCGTGACAACCGGGGCCCGCCGTTCTTGGGGACGTATCAGCCAGGACAGTAGCTCATCTCCCTCCTCTGCCGGGCCGCGTCCCCATCTACTGGCCCACCACTGCTCAAAGAGACGACGAGGACTGGTCAAATTCAATACATTGACGGCAATGCCCTCAGCCTGCAGCATGGCGGCTGCTTCCACTGCTTCCGGGACCATGATGCCCGTGGTGGCAATATGTACCAGAGAGCGGGGGTCTGCATCGGGGGTGGCTGTCTGCCAGTCTATCAGCCGGTAGCCACCTTGCAGGACTTGCCGGCGTAATTCGGCCGCGTCCAATCGTGCCAGGGCTGGCTCCAGCAGGGATTGGTCTACGGGTTTGGTAGAAAGCCGTAGATAGATGGACCGGCCCTCCACATCTCGGCAACACTGACGCACCGCATCCAGCAGAATCCAGACCAATTCTTGGGCAAAGCAGGGTTCGTAGCTGTTCAGATTGGGCAATTCGGCCCCCAAAGAGGACGTAACGGTAGATTGGTGTGCTCCGCCCTCAGGCGAGAGGCTGATGCCCGATGGCGTACCCACGATAATGAAGCGCGCGTCCGAATAGAGACCATAGACCAGAGAATCCAGCCCGCGCAGCACAAAAGGGTCATAGACAGTGCCGATAGGGATCAACTGCTGGCCGCTCAATTCAGCAGAGAGGCCCAACATCGCCAGCATCATAAACAGATTCATCTCAGAGATCCCCAGTTCGATGTGCTGGCCGCTCGGACCGTAACGCCAGCTCAATCCCCGGTTCTCCTCCAGTTCATAGATCTCCCGGTCGGTAAAGGAAAAGACCCCCTGCTTGGCAATCCAGCCGGATAGATTCGTGGAGGTGGAGACATCCGGAGAGGTGGTGACCAGTCGGGGAGCTAGGAGCGGGTCGCGGCTCATGCTCAGTAGAATCTGGCCAAAGGATTGCTGGGTGCTGAGGATGCCTTGGGTACGGATGGGCACGCTTTCGGGGATATCCCGCGCGGAAAGCCCGGCCGGCTCACGGTCGGGGCCCGGGTACAGACGCCGGGCAACGCTCTGACAGAGGCTTCCTGGCCCAGATTCGGGATCAAAAGCGGCCCACTCATCATGAAGCGGGATGGTCAGTTCTTCTGCCAGGGCCGACATCTCTTCGGTGGTCAACAGTTTGGAATGGTTATGGGGATCCCCGGCAATGGGCAGCCGCCACCCCTTGATGGTGTAGGCAAAGATCACGGTGGGCTGGTCCGTGTTCGTATCAGCCTCCTCCATGACCCGTATCATCTCAGTCAGGTCATGGCCGCCCAGGTTGCCAATGATGCCGGGTAGTTCCTCATCACTGATGGGCTCCAGCAGTTCCTCCAGAACCATATCCTTGCGTCCGTCCACGACGATGAAACGCTGCCGCAGTTCATCACCAGGCAGCCGTACCAGTAATTGATACTCCTCATTACTCATGTCATCAATGCGCTGGCGCACCCGCTCCCCATGCTCTTGTGCAAAGAGGTCCTGCAATTTGCGGCCATATTTGGCCTCCAACACCTGCCAGCCCCAATGTCTAAACATAGACATCAGGGTGCCGGCCCTGATGCCAGGCACCACCCGGTCCAGACTCTGCCGGTTCAGGTCTACAATCCAGAGCACATTGCCCAGTTCTGCCATCCAGTCTGTGAAGAGGGCTTCCCACATATTGCCCTCGTCCAGTTCTGCATCACCGATGATGGCAATAAAGCGGTTGGAGGCCACATCCCCAAAATGCAGACGGGCATAATGATGCGTCAAGGCAGCAAAGGCTGGGGCTACCGCGCCCAACCCCACAGAACCGGTGGAAAAATCAACCTGTACCGGATCCTTGGTACGGCTTGGATAGGCCTGCAACCCACCATAGGCTCGTAAGGTGGTCAGGTACTCGCGCGGCAACTGGCCGAGTAGATATTGAATGGCGTGAAAGACTGGAGAAGCATGAGGCTTGACCGAGACCCGGTCCCCGTGTTTGAGTAGATGAAAATAGAGCGCGGTCAAGATGGTCACCATACTGGCCGACGATGCTTGGTGTCCACCTACCTTGACACCATCTGTATTGGGGCGGATGGTGTTCGCCTCATGCACAATACGCATAGACAGCCAGAGAACCCTCTCTTGAATTTGGTTGAGGGTTTTCAAATACTCAGGCATCAGTGTCATGCTACCTCCTTCGTTTTTCGTAACTGCAGTACATAGACAACGAAAAACCACAGTTTCATCTTGACGATGCAGACCAATGGATATAGTTTGTTGTCCAATTGCGAAAATTATAACCCAAAGTGAAGATAGTAGGATAATCAACTTCCGGCATTACCGTATCCCGTATTTGTGCAAATAAGAAACTTTCGCTATACTATGCAGAGTAAACGTCCAGATGTGGTAGATAAGCTACAATTATTTAGATCCGAAAGGCAATTAGTATGACGGCACAAGACCTAAACTTAATGAGGTTTTTGAGTCTGCCCAACACAAAATTCGTCATCCCTGTTTACCAACGAAACTATGATTGGAAAAAAGAGCAATGTAAACAATTACTTGATGATATTATAGAGTGTGGAAGAAATGACCAAATAAGCGCACATTTCCTTGGCAGTATTGTATTTATCCAGGAGGGCGTCTACGCGGCATCACGAAATACACTAACGATAATTGATGGGCAGCAACGGCTGACTACGATCACCTTACTCTTGATCGTGATCTATAAATTAGCGCAACAGCTTGGGCAACAAAATATCGCGGAAGAGGTCTATCTCCTCCGTCTTGTGAATCCATTCTTAGGTAAAACGCTCAAACTGGAACTTACAGACAGTGATGACGAAGTACTTCGTTTCATTATTGGTACCGCAGATATTGAGGAATATAGAGACTATTCACGACTGCTAGAGAACTATGCGTATTTACGCTCCCGCGTTTCAAAAATGGATCTTGATATCGTTCTAAAAGGCCTTGACAAGCTGATGTTTGTTGAGATCTCGCTAGACAGGGATAACGATGATCCGCAAAGAATTTTTGAAAGCCTCAATTCAACAGGGTTAGCCTTAAGTCAGGCAGACTTGATCCGTAACTATATCCTTATGGGATTAGAACCTGCGGATCAACGTAGAGTGTATACAGGGTATTGGCAGCCAATTGAGAGGTTAGCCAAAGAGGAAGCCACAAACAAGAGCAGCATTTCTAACTTTATTCGAGATTATCTCACCATCAGGAACAAAAGAATCCCTAATGAGCAGAAAGTTTATCAAGAATTCAAGAACACTTTTGAATGGCAGGATCTCGCAGAACTTGAGCCAGAACTGCAGAAACTGAAACAGTATGTTACATACTACAACAAATTGCTCAATATTAATAAAGAACGTAACCCAGATATCCGTCAACAGTTGAAGAATATCAATAGATTGAAAGTCAATGTTTCATATCCATTCCTCCTTCAACTGTATGATGATTTCACTGAGAAAATCTTAAGCAGACAAGAGTTTGTCGAGGTGTTGTCCCTAGTCGAATCATTTGTATGGCGAAGAGCTATTGTCCAAGTTCCAACCAATCAACTCAATAAAATTTTCATGCGATTGTATGAGGATATTGACCCCGATGACTATGTGAACTCTTTGGCGCAAGCTTTGGCTAAGAAAAAACGAAACCGACGTTTTCCAACCGATAGAGAGATTCAAGAGACCTTGAAAGAACGAGAGGTTTACAGATTACGAAATATAGATTTTCTCCTTGAGAACTTAGAAAACTTTCAGAATAACGAGCCAGTTAGAATTGAAGACAATCCTAAGATCACAATTGAGCACATCTTCCCACAGAAGCCTGCAGAAGAATGGAGGGAGGAAGTCTCTGCGGAAGATTATCAAGAGTTAGGCGAAGTGTATCTGCATACACTTGGCAATCTCACCTTGTCTGGAAATAATGGAAGCCTTGGCAATAAAATTTTCCGTGAAAAACGCGACTTGCCAGAAAAAGGATATCGGGATAGCCGCCTCTACTTAAATCGCCATCTGTCCGCATTAGACACATGGGGCGTGTCACAATTGAAAGAACGCAACGAGATTCTTGCGGAACGTTTTCTGCAAATCTGGCCTTATCCCAATGTACACGTAGAAAATGTACACGTAGAACCTGATGATTTTGAAGAAGTAAACATTTTTGATGCCGAAGATCCGACAGATAAGAACCTTGAATATGCTATCTTCCGTGATGAAAAATTACCGTGCACCACGGTAACCGATCTCTATATAGCTGTACTCGAAAAATTGTTCGACCTAGAGCCCAAGCATTTCTTTGGCACAGATCTCGCACGGAAAGTTAAGATTACCAAAGAAAAAACTGAGCTTCGTGCGCCCAAACCGATCAATGATATCTACTATATAGAAAGTAACTTGGGTAGTAGCGGCAAGTTTGAGAGGTTAAAAGATGCGCTTGAGATTTTTGAGTGCGAGGATGAGCTATCTGTGAAGTATGCCCCCGAAACCCTACCATAACAGGGAACATAGCTCAGCGGCCATTACTGGCCTGAATATAAACTGCAGAGAACATCCCGAAATCCCTGTCATAACAGGGAACACAGCTCAGCAACATTTCACATGGCCTGCTGAGGGCGCAAAGAAAACAAAACATGAACAAATTCAGAGGCATCTTTCCCGCCATTATCACGCCGATGACCCCAGAGGGAAAGCTGAACGAAGAGGCCTACCGACAGGTGATGGAATTCAACATCCAAGCAGGGGTGCATGGCTTCTGGGTGGCCGGTGGTACAGGTGAAAGCATTCTGTTGGACGATGAAGAGAATCGTCGTATCGCCGAGATCGTGGCGGACCAGTCCCAGGGACGCATTGCCAATATCATGCATGTGGGGGCCCCGACCACCACCCGGTCAGCGCGGTTAGCCGAACACGCGGCCAAAGCCGGTGTTGAAGCCATCTGCTGTGTGCCACCGTTCTTCTACCGCCAGAATGACGATGCCCTTGTTGAACACTACCGGATTATTGCGGCCGCAGCCGACCTGCCCTTTTTCGTCTACAATCTGCCCGGGGCCACCGGTGTTGAGATCACGCCGGACCTGATGGCCAAGATCCAGGAGCGGGTACCGCAGCTTACCGGCCTCAAGCATTCGGCACCCTATATGGCCTATGTGCATAACTTCGTTGAGATGGGGTTGGCCTGTCTTATCGGGAACTCGCAGCTCATGCTGCCCGCGCTCACGATTGGGGCCAGCGGCTGTGTGGACGGACCGCCCAATATGGCCCCCGAACGCTGGGTCGCGATCTGGCAGGCCTACCAAGCCGGCAACTTGGCCGCAGCCCAACAAGCCCAGGCCCAGGCTTTGGAGATCACCCGTTTGGTGATAGCGTCCAAATTTCACGCTACCCTCAAGGCGGTTCTCAGCCAACGCTTGGGCATCGACTGCGGTGCTCCCCGCCCGCCGGGCGAGACGTTGACCTCGGCCGAACGTGCCGCACTTGCAGCCAAGTTGGCCGCGCTCAATCTACCGCCAGTGTAGAGTGACCGAAGAGCCAGTTAGTTATCCGCTGCCTCCCGCCGCTGCCAAGTCTCTTGGAACTCCTGATCACTGAGCCGGCCATCTACCCACCGCGATGCTGGCTCTGTGCGGACTAGCGTAACGCCCACGGCACCTGTCGATATACCGGAGACGACCACAAGGCCCCGGGGTGAGGAGCTGATACGGGGCAGGATACGGGCCAGAGCAAAGGTCAGCCGCTGCTCCAAATCGGCGAACTCTTGGCTATCGGCTGCCAACTCCGCGGCATAGCCGACCACGAATGTACGTATCCCGTCGCTGTCTTCTTCCACACTCAAATAGCGGATCTCGACCTCTGCTGCCTGCAGGACCCTCGCGGCAACGTTCATGGCTTCCCGATCCTCCAGCATGGCGGCTGGATCTGGCGTGGGGCGGGCAGCGCGTTCAGCACATGCTGTCATCATGTCCGCTATGCTCTCTTTCTCATCCTCCTCATCAGCTTGGTCCATCAGCCAGCGCAGGTGCGGTTCGGCCTCTGTACAGCGAACTTGGACAAAATAGAGGAGGGCCAGGGCATTCCGAGCCAAGAAATGATCATCGTTCAACGTGAGGGCCTCTTGTAGCAGAGGTTCAGCTTTGTCAAATTCGCCGGCGCGCGTATAAGTGTCGCCTAGTACGGCCAACACCGTAGAAGTGCGTGCGCCTCGCTCTAGGGCATCCAGCGCAATGCTCTGGGCGGCCTCCAAGTTGCCCTCATACAACTGGACAAAGGCCAGGCTCTCCTGAGCATCCAAGCTATCCGGGCGCAGGACCTGCCAACGTTGGGCCGCGGCCACCGCTTCATCTACTTCAGCGAGCATGAGATGTACTTCATACAGGGCCTGGTAGTAGGTAGGGTCATCGGTCGCTAGGGCTTTGACCTCGTTCATTACAGCCCGTGCCTCCATTGCCTTGCCATCCCGCGCGTAGGCCATGGCTAGCAGCCGGGCATCGTCCACCGATTCAGGCAGGGCATCGAGTGCTTGGCGGAAATAGGTAGCAGCAGTTTCAAAATCTTCACTGCAGAGATAACTGACACCGAGCATGCGCGTGGCCGATATGCTGTAGGGCCGGGCGTCCAGCCAATCTTGGGCCAAGGTACGGGCCTCTGTGCAACGGTCCTCGTCGTTGAGAAGACGCATACGAATCAGAGTAACATCCCGTCGGTCGATAGTCGCCCGTTCTTCGGCAAGGGCCTGATAGGCCGCGGCCGCGGCGTTGCGTTCCTGTTGCAGAAACATCAGTGCCATGCAGCTATAGCCATCAGGGAATGGGGTATGTGGCTGGTCCAGGGCCATGGTCTGCAAACACTTGGCTTCACTGGTCTGCCAGTCACCTTCCTCGGCCGCCATATCCGCCTCAAAGAAAAGAGAGGAGGCATGGTCGGGTAGGAGTTCGAGGGCAGGTTGGGCGATCTCCCGCGCAGTATAGACATCGCCATAGACATTAAATTCATGGCGGGCGTTGATGATATGCCAAGCGAAGAACTCCGGTTCCAAGTCCAATGCCCGCGCGGCGGCTTCGCCAGCCTGCTCCCAATCATGAAGATGGAAGGTGATGGATCCCAGAGTAGCCCAGGCCGGTGCTGATTCTGGGGCCAATTGCACGGCTGTCTGGGCATGTTCAAAGGCAGTATCGACTTCATACATACTCATCAGGATGTCGGCCAGGGCGATATGTGCTGTGGGGTTGTCTGCATCCATCTCAACCGCGCGCAGCCCCAGTTCTTTGGCCTCGTCAAAATGATGCGCCCCTTGTTCGGCCCAAGCAAGATAGGCCAGGGCCGTGCTGTTGTCTGGGACCAACGCCACTGCAGCCCTGGCGGCCTGTAGGGCCTGTTGCCAGTACTGAGGTTGGTAGAGGTAGACATCCGTCAGGCCCAGGTAGGCCGGCAGATAGGCAGGATCCGCGGCAATCGCTTCAATGAACGCGGCTTCAGCACCGCGCAGGTCGCTAGTTACAAACAGAGATCGTCCTCTAGTGGTCAGAGTCTCTGCCAGATCCCGGTCCGGCTTGCTCAGTGGTTCGGGTGTGGCCGTGGGTGTGGGCCCGGGCTCTAGTGTGGGGATGATAATGGGCGTCGGCATTTTGGTTGCAGTTGGGATCTGAGTACCCTGTGCCCCTACACTGGTCCCAGCACTAGGTGGGTTGGGGGGTGCTTGGCAGGCAGCCAGCAAAACAACTAGAGCCACTACGAGGAGTGAGGGGGTAGGAATGAAACGTGAGAGTTGTTTCTCTCTCCTCTGTTTCGACAGGTGGGAAGTCCTCTGATATACTCGGTTCATGTCTCAACCTCTGGTTCAACTCCACAACATTAACGTTCATTTCAGCGTGCGTAAGGGTCTTTTTGGCAGCGAATCGGTCCAAGCGGTGGACGGGGTGACGCTGGATATGCGGGCCGGCGAAGTGGTGGCTGTCGTCGGCGAGTCCGGCAGTGGGAAAACCACATTGGGCCGGGCTATGTTGGGTCTCGTCAAGATTACGGATGGGCAGATCCGCTTTGGCGATACAGAGATCACCACTTTATCTCCGCAGGCACGTAAATCTTTCAGCCGTAAGGCCCAGGCCATCTTCCAGGATCCCTTTGCCAGCATCGATCCGTTTATGACCGTGTACGATAGTGTAGCCGAACCACTGGTGATCCATGGAATCGGGACGGGCCAAGAACGACGGGAGCGGGTGTTGCAGGTCCTGCATGATGTACGTCTGCGTCCGGCCCAGGAAATCGCCGCCAAGTACCCTGACCTGTTGTCCGGTGGCCAGCGACAGCGGCTGGGCATTGCCCGGGCTCTCGTCCTACGGCCACAGTTCATCGTGGCGGATGAACCTGTCTCTATGGTAGATGCCTCCAGCCGGGCAGAACTGTTGGCCTTGCTACGGGAGCTGCGGGACCGGTTCAACATTGCTTTTCTCTATATTACCCACGACATTGCCACGGCCCGGCACTTTGCCCAGCGTATCGTGGTCATGTATCTAGGTCGCATCGTTGAGATGGGGCCGGCCGCCGCTGTGGTAGGCAACCCACTACACCCCTATACCCAGGCCCTGATCGCATCTGTGCCCGAACCGGACCCCGCCAACCGCCTACGCATGCGCCCCAGTCTGCCCGGTGAACCGCCCAGCCCCATTCATAGGCCAAGTGGATGCTCTTTTCATCCCCGCTGTGCGGCGTTCATGCCTGGCCAGTGTGACATGGCTGTACCACGTCTACGTGAGGTAGAGCCGAATCACTTTGTGGCCTGCTATCTGCACTAACTTACAATGGCTAGTGGCTTCGTCCCACGAACGTTAAGAGAGTCCCCGATTCGGTGTTGCACGAGTTTGCATATTTTACTTGGCAAGCGTATGGATTACCAATACTGTTAATGTGGAATACTATTATTGAGAATTTCTTTGCAATACTCAGTAATGTCAGGTTTCGTATTCAATCTAGAATTCAATACATAAAATAGATGGCGTAATGCTTGAGGCTGATTCGTTACCTGTTCATAAAAAGACGCACCATCAATTTCATATACAGGTCGTTGTACAGTGGTAATTTCTTTCGTATATCTCTCCGGGTTTTTGGGAATAATAATAACAAGATAACCTTTCCATCCACGTCCCTTTTGCTGAATTGCTATATCAAGATCACCAAGAACTTTTTGTCTGTTTGAAGAGTTCATTGTATTGTGCTTGTTTTTGACTTCTGCTAATATTTTTTGAGTTAGATTTTCCAAGTCATATCCCGCATCATGGTTTATCCACCCTGCAACAGATCCAAGAATGTCTTGATGAAATCTTCCTAATGCGTTAGAGATAGCAGAAAGAGTTGATTGGCTTTGTTGTAAGGCTATCAGATTTTCGCGAGAACTTACATTGAATGTTGAGGCAATGAGTAGCGAGTGAAATGGATCAATCACATTACGGTTCATCCTCAATTTCACTTTTTCATTGGCATCATTTATGGATTTTAACAACGTCTTTAAGGCCTGTTCAAAATCATCATCTGAAATCCAATCCAAGGTAGTCAAGATTATTTCTCCTGTACGAACAGACTATCTGAGCTTGATAGCGTTTCTAAGAACCGAGTAACGTACTCCTCGTTGATTTCAATACCAATCGGTGTCCTACCTAAGGTCTCGGACACACGAAATGTTGTCCCACTCCCTAGAAATGGATCTAAAACGACATCTCCTTTGTCTGTAAACAGATTGATGAAGAACTCCGGCAACCATTCAGGGAATGCTGCACTGTGGCCTGTATTATGACAAACAGGGGGCCGATGTAATACATTCGAGGGGTAGACGGTTTTCTTGTCTTCCCATGCGGCGATACGACGCCCGACCTTGGAATTGGTGGCGGATTCCCGTCTTTCTCTATCGTTGGCACTCATATTTCGCAGCCTGCTATGGGTCCAATCGCCAATCGGGACACGCACTGCATCTTGACGCATCTTAATGTCTTTGGTCTTGCTAAAATGTAAGATTCGTTCCCAGGCATCCCGGAAACGGTATTTCCATTTGCCAGGCGCGGAGGTGGTCTTGTGCCAGATATACTCTTCCACCCAGCGGAATCCTACATCTCGTTTCAACGCCAGGATCAAGTCAAGGACATAGGTGTGCCGCTCCCCGTCTTTGCACCTTTCCTTAATGTTCAAAATGAAGGAACCTGTCGGTTTCAAGATTCGCTTCATCTCTGTTGCCCGAACACTGAACCACTCTACATACGCATCAGGGGCGATGCCACCATAGGTATGTCTACGGGCATCTGCATACGGAGGTGAGGTAAGAATCAAATCCACACAGTCCGCAGGCATATCTCTCATAATGTCTAGGCAATCTCCATGATTGACAGGAGAAACACCGAATTCGTGTAGAACAGGCTGCATTGATGACATTTACATCTCCTCAAATTATCCAAAAAACTGCAAATAGCACTGTTAGCCGCACCCCTCAGCCGGCACGAACATCAGCACGAAACAGCCGATAGCAAGCAGCACATTTCTGATGTCCTCCGCCACATCCCACATCCTAGCCACGGCCTCTGTGGCCGCCGGCTGTTTAATGCTCCTCTCGCGGCATTGAACCATCATCAGTCCTTTACTTTTGATACATCAAGACAACAGCCCGAAGATATCCCGCAGTAGCGGAATCAGAACGCCAGCCGCCACAAGGCCAAGCACCCAACGCTGCCCCTGCACAGTCGCTTTGATTCCAGCGACCTCCTCCCGCAAGTCGGCCCTCACTTCCTGCAGTTCTGTTCTTACTGTCTGCACTTCCGTCAGCAGTTCCGTTCTTACCGTCTGCACTTCCGTTCTCACTGTCTGCACTTCTGTTCTCACTGTCTGCACTTCCGTCTGCAGTTCCGTTCTCACCGTCTGCAGTTCCGTTCTCACCTTCTCAACATCTGTGCGCGTGGCCAAATGCCTCTGCGCCTCCTCCACCCTGGCCAAACGGTCGGTCTTCTCCCGCAAGTCGGCCCTCACTTCCTGCAATTCCGTTCTCACCTTCTCAATATCTGTACGCGTGGCCAAATGCCTCTGTGCCTCCTCCACTTTGGCCAAGCGACCAACATCCAGTGTTGCCTGCATCATTGTCCTCCTAATGTATAGATGATCTCCGTATTCACAGCCGGCCAGTACAGACCGCAGAGCCACCGTCTCACGTTGAAAGACTTCGCGTCTATCAATTTATTTGTTATCCTGTTATAATCCCTACTGGAGCGTGGATTCCATTCTAGACGTATCCTAATCGCGTATACTATACCGCAAGATAGAATAACTGTCAATTCAGGATTCGTACAATTGTTCTATGAAATCAATACATCCCTGTGATTCGTGGACCTGTGGAGAGAGCATCTCTTTCATTGTTCTCTTCTCGTCCCTGACGCCTGCTATTCGAGGAGGTATGCCCCTCATGTATCGACTTCACAAAATTAAAAGACTGGCCCAATTCCCTGTTCTATTCTTGACAGCCATACTACTACTGCTGCCGATACCGGCCGCGGCCCAGATGCCTGTTCCCCAATTGCCGCAGCGCGGCAAAATTAGCAAAAATCCGGTTGACATCCAGAATGCCATGAATCCCATCCAAGATGTGATCTCCGGCCCGGCCTGGCTCATGGCCCAAGGGATAGACAATCGGCTTTTCCTTGACCGCCCAGGCTGGAACACGCTCAACCGCCAGAATCTGGCCAATGTGCCTGGCAGCGGCGATTCACCTCTCTTGCAATCAGTGGGACCGGGCATTCTGGTTCCTTACCGGGACCCAGCCCCTGCTTTCAGTCGGGACCTGCTGGTGACCCGCGATTTTAGCAACAGCCCATTGCAGACCGAGCCGGATATCGCTGTCAATCCCAATGATCCAGATCACCTCGTTTTGGGCCTGATCGACTACAACTTCCCCAACAATTCAGCCTATGTGAGCATCGATGGTGGGGTAAATTGGGAAGGTCCTCAGCAGATCAAATATCTACGCAAAGACCGCATCTCCGGCGGCGATCCGGTGGTGAAATTCGATAAGGAAGGCAATGTCTACATGGCCTCCATCTCCATCGGCCTTAAGGAGTACTCTGTCGGCAATGCCACCGGGTTCGCTCTGATCTCCTCTATCTCGGTCTCATCGTCAAAAGATGGCGGCTTCATCTGGGAAGAGCCGGTATCCAGTGCCCGCAGCCACGTGGAAACCGACGCGGTCACCGGCCCCAGCGGGCGCATGCGGGGCACGGTAAGCATGAGTTTCCTGGACAAACCCTGGTTGGCCACTGGTCCCCATCCCACGATTGAGGACCAAGCAGTACTCTATGTCACCTATGTGGAGTTTAATACGATCTACGATATCCTGTATTTGGGGGAAATCCCCACCCTAGGCGCGCCAGAAGTACAGACCACACCCATGCTGACCTACTCCCTAGACCAAGGCGTGACCTGGGCAGACCCGGTGGCGGTTGGCCCCACAGTGAAACGCACTTATGGCGAGATCGACGACACAGAAGGGCAGTCGAATGCTATCGGCACCAAGCGGGTGGTACAAGGACCGGTCCCCATGGTTGATTCCCAAGGCATAGTCTATGTGATATGGTTGGACAGCACGGACGACGAAAGCATGAAAGGCATTGCTGAGTTTTATATGTCCAAGTCAGAGGACGGCGGCGAAACCTTCAGCAATCCGAAGCGGATCGCCCGCTTTTTGGAGCCGGGCTTCCGGCCGCGCAATGCCTTCTTCCGCTATTGGGCCTCAGCCTTTCCCAAAGTCGCGGTCGGCCCCGACGATGAACTCTATATCACCTATGTGGCCTTGCCGCCGGACAATCCCCTTGATGAAGGGGATGTCTACTTCATTCGCTCAACCAATGGGGGGAACCGCTGGTCCCGGCCCAAACGCATCAATACGGATGAGACGGATGCTCCCCAGTTTTTCCCAGCCATGGCTGTAGGGCCAGATGGCACGATCCACCTGATGTGGGGCGATATGCGGGACGACCCAGTACAGACCCGCTATCATATCTACTATACCCGTTCACAGGACCAGGGAGACACCTGGGGCTTTGAACTGGAAGAGCTAGATCTGCAAGTCGGGGATACGAGGGTGACCGACTTCCCCTCGAACCCCAATAAGGGCTTCCCTTCAGGGCTTTTCTTGGGCGACTATTTCTCCATTGCCGCTAGTGAAAACGATGCCTATCTCGTGTGGGCAGACACCCGCTTGGGCGAATTTGGCCCCATCAACCAAAAGATCGGTTTCAGCCGCCAGCGGGCCATTTCTCGCCCTGCCATCTTCATCAGCCCCGATGCCGGAGCAGCCGGCGAAACCATCACAGTACAGGGCCACGGTTTCCAGCCGGATATGGATATCTTTCTACAAGTAGGCGGGACCAATGTCGCATCTGGGCGTACAGACAAACTAGGGCGTTACACCCAAGAAATCTTCGTCCCCATCTCCGGTGAAGGTGCCCATCAGGTGACATTGGTCGACGAATCGGGGAACTTCGCTGCTACATCGTTCTTCATGGAATTCGGCTTCGACAATGTGCAAGACTTGGAAGCAAAGCTGAACGCCCTAGATGAGAAACTGGACCAGCTAAACGAGGCGACATTCAGAACCCCAGAGGAAGGGGACGAGAGGGAAGTGGCGCGTGGCCCAGAAGGCCCTCCCTCTCCACTGGGGTTGGCTGCCAGCATCCTCCCGAACGGCAGCATGTTCTGGCCCATAGCCAGCGGCATTGGCATCGGCATTGTATGCAGCCTGCTATGGGTTTCATCACGCCGCAGGAAAGAACATCCATGGTAAGTGCAGGTACTGCTCACAAGCCATGGCAGTGAAGGGGTAGCACTATGAATAGCATTTGGTGGACCAAATCTTCTGGTCTCTCTCTCCTCATCAGTGTGGCAGTTCTGATTGGCCTGTCCTCATCGGTTCTGGCCCAATATACCCCGCCCCACGATGAGCCCGGACCCGCAGTGGACCGGCTCTATTTCAAAGCGTTCAATGTGGACCGAGCCCCCTTGGACCTAGAAGCCGGGCAGATGGACCTCTACTACTTCAACCTGAAGATCGCGGCGGCCCGAGCCCTACGGGATAAAGAGGGCATCCAGCTCTACGAGGCCCCGGCCAGCACAATTTCTTTGATCCTGAATCCGGCCCCAGCCCCAGAGGGAAAGCTGAACCCCTTCGCCCTGCAAACGGTACGGCAGGCCATGCAGCGGCTGATCGACCGGGAATTTGTGGCCCGGGAGATCTACCAGGGCCAGGCATCGCCCATGTATACCAACGTAGCCTCTACCGATTTCGACTATCTGACCATTTTCGACGTGATCCAGCAGGCAGACCTACGCTACGACCCAGACTACGCCCGCCAACAGATCAGCGACGCCATGAGGGGGGCCGGGGCCGAGTTGGTGGATGATGTATGGCATTTCAACGGCCAGCCTGTGCGTTTGAAGTTCATCATGCGGGTGGAGGACGAGCGACGTGAAGTGGGCGACCTGATCCGCACTACCTTGCAAGAGGCAGGCTTTGCGGTAGCAGCCAATCGTCAGACCTTTGCCCCCGCCATCCAGACCGTCTATGCCAGTGACCCGGCCCAATTTGAATGGCATCTGTACACAGAAGGCTGGGGCCGAGGCTCGCCCAACCGCTATGACTTCGGGGGGATCAACTCCTTCTACGCGCCCTGGCTGGGCAATATGCCCGGCTGGAAAGAGGTCGGTTTCTGGCACTATGAAAACGAAACCTTGGACGAACTCGGAGAGAAGCTGTTCAAAGGCGATTTCGCAGACCAAGCTGAACGGGATGACATCTACCGGGAGATGACCCGAATCGCTTTGGACGAGTCTGTGCGTATCTGGATCGCAACTGTCATGAACACCTTCCCCATTCAAGCCGGCGTCGTGGGCATCACCCAAGACCTAGCTGCCGGCCCCCGAGGCCTGTGGAGCCTGCGTTCGGCCTATCAGCCAGGCAGAGACGAACTGACCGTAGGCCATCTATGGGTATGGACCGAACGCACGACCTGGAATCCAATAGGCGGTCTCGGGGATGTCTACAGCAGCGACATCTGGCGGCAGTTGCAGGACCCAGCCATGTGGAATGACCCATTTACCGGCATTCCCAGCCCCTTCCGGATCAGTTACGAAGTGGAGACAGCCGGGCCAGCCAGCACACTGGATGTACCCGCGGACGCAATCATGTGGAATGCGGATCAGGGCCGCTGGACCCAAATAGGGGAAGGCGTGACAGCCACTAGCAAAGTCGTCTACGACTATAGCAAGTACTTTCAGGCCCCCTGGCATCATGGGCAGCCGATCAGCATGGCCGATGTGCTGTACTCGATCTATCAACGCCATGACCTATCCTACAACCCGGATAAAGCTAGGATTGAGACGGTCATCGCCACCACCTCTCGCCCCTTCCTAGAGACCATCAAGGGCTACCGGGTGTTGGACGAAACTCAGATCGAAGCCTACGTGGACTTCTGGCACTTTGAACAAAACTATATCGCCTCATACAGTATCCCCTCAGGGTTGAGCACCCCCTGGGAACTGCTTTATGCCCTAGATGAGCTCGTTTTCAACCAGAGACGAGCCGCCTATAGCGACACGGCGGCCGGCCGTTACAATATACCCTGGATCAGTCTGGTTTTGGACAGAGATGCCCGGCTCGTGCGTAAGGCCATGTTGGACCTACGACGGACAGAGACAGTTCCCGTAGCGGTGTTCACTCTGCCCAGCGCGGATGGCGAAACACGCCTCGTTAGCCGCGAGGAGAGCGTAGAACGCTACACGGCTGTGCTCAATTGGTTTGACGCCAAAGGCCACATGGTAATCAGCAATGGACCCTTTACCCTAGAACGCTATGACCCTCCGGCCCAGTTCGCCGAATTAACCGCTTTCCGGGATCCGAACTACCCTTTCAGTGCCAAGGACCTCTACCAAGGGAGGCCCCATCTGATCGAGTATGTAGAGAGCGACGCGCCGCCCATCGGGCTGGCCGACGACTATGAAGCCATCTTCACACTGGATGGCCCTGGCAATTTGGCTATGCAGTATCTGCTGACCGATGCGGCCAGCGGCGAGATCATTCAGCAGGGAGAGGCCGAACCCCTAGACAACAACCAGTTTGCTGTCAAATTGAATGCTGCGACCACAACACAGCTTGACCTAGGGCTTTACGAGCTGGTCCTAGTCGCATACAGCGATGAACTGGCGCGCATGGCCGAGCGACGCATCCCCTTGGAGACGGATATCGCCCTCATTATTGAAGATACGGAAGAACCATCCGCCCAAACGGATTCACCCCAAGCAACGGCTGATAAGGACGCAGAAAACACGCAACCGGTCAGCGATACAAATGCAGAGCCACAGCCCATAGCCCCTGCTGAAGTTGAAAGCGCACCGCCTCCGCAACCGGCAGGCGGCTTGCCGGTAAATCTCATCGTCATCGTAGGTCTGTTCGCCGTACTCATACTCGGCGGGGCTATCTGGTTTGTGCGTCGCTAACTGCCCTGGTCAGTGCAATGGCTATGGACGTGTAACCTGTAGTCATTGCACTGGTGTTCGTTATGTCTCTTCTCCGCGCCCTCCTGTTTCGCTCCCTCACCATGATCGGCGTCTTTGGCATCGTCTTGGTCCTCCTAGTCCTTACCTTGGGCCTGACCGGCTTCTCCGACCGCATTTTGACCGCCACGATCAACGAGCAACTGCGCGCCGAACGCACAAGCCTGGCCGAAACCATCCGGGACCCGCAGGAAATGGAGAATGTGCTCACAAAACGCCGGCAGGAGTTGGAGATGTTTTATGGGTTGAGTACGCCCTGGTACTATCGCTTGCCGCGCACGGTGTTGCGGGTGTTGACCCTGGACCTAGGTGAGGCCCGCACCTTACGCAGCTTTGACGGCAGCAACCGGGTCTTCGACATCGTCATGGAGCGAGTCCCCAATTCTATGCTCCTGCTCACTACATCATTGGTGATCACCGCTGCCATCGGCATCGCGGCGGGGACCTATCTGGCCACCCGCCAGGGATCCTGGCTGGACCGCTTTGTCTCTGGCTTTGCAGCCGTCTCCTTCGCCATTCCGACTTGGTGGCTTGGCATCCTCTTGATCCTAATTCTCTCCAGCAACCTGCGTATCCTGCCCTCCGGGGGGATGTACAGCACGCCGCCGCCCACAGCCCCCCTACCCCGCCTCTTCGATCTAGTCCACCATGCCCTGCTGCCGGTCATCACCTTGGTCCTGGTCAGCATCGGGCCATCCATGTACTCCATCCGTACTATCACCCTCAACATCGCGCAAGAAGATCACGTCAACATTGCCCGGGCCAAGGGCCTACCGGAAAGTCGAGTGCGGTTTCAACATATTTTGCGGGTGGCCGCCCCCCCTATCGTCACCGGGCTGATGTTCGGCCTAGCCGGCTCGTTGTCAGGATCGATCCTCGTCGAGACAGTCTTCAACTGGCAGGGCATGGGCCGCCTCTACTACGACGCCCTGGCCGGGACACCCGACGAAAATGTGATCGTGGCCTTGACGTTTCTCTTCACCCTGCTGTATGTCATGATCCGCATTGTCCTAGAAACCCTCTATATCTTCCTCGACCCTCGTGTGAGGTACTCGGACTGATGCACAAAGGAGATGCCCTGCGACAACTCCTCATGGCCGGGCCGGGCATGGCCGGCGCGACCCTGATGGCCCTGTTGTTGATCTCCTCCCTCTATGTCCTGTTTACCTTTCCCCCAGACTTTGGCGAGAAGCAGTGGAGCAACCCAGTGATCTGGGTGGACAACCCCAAAGCCGTGCCACCTATCTGGAGCAAGGTATTTCATGGGGGCACAGCCCAGCCCTCCCACCATGTCTTTGAAGCCACAGAACCGGACCAGATCAGGATGGCACGCAGCGGCCCGGTCCATACTTGGCATTTGTCTTTGCCCTACACGGCTTCCCAGCCTCCCACCTTCTTGGCCGTTACCCTAGCCGATGTCCAATACATGAGTAAACCGCCCCTGGTTCGCATCTCACTCAAACGGCCAGATGGCAAACAGATACGGATCTTTCGGCATGCTGTCCATGGCCCGCGCGCAGGCGAGAGCGGCCCGTTCCGTCGCTATGTCCAGACGCCTTGGCGGGTGCAATTCAGTACCGATGAGGCGACTGTGGCCGCGGCCCAGGCGTTTATGCGCGACGAATTTGGGCTGTCCTTGGATTCTGTACAGACTCGCGGGCAGGTGGAACGGATTCTTTTTGGCACAATCAAAACACCAGTGACCACCTCATCTAGTGCCATTGACCATATCACCATCCTGCCTGGCACCTATGAGATCGTGGTGCAAGCTGATTTGCGGGCCGAGGGCGACAGCTTGGGCAGGGTACGTTTCGTCGTGGGTGGGGCCACATTTGGTTGGATGGGCACCGACAGCTCAGGCAGAGACTTGGCCCAAGGGCTGCTTTTCGGCCTGCCGGTCGCCCTCTTTATCGGCATCCTCGCCGCAGTCCTGTCCACTGCCATTGGCACAACGTTGGGCATGGCCAGCGGTTATTTAGGCGGGCAGACGGACATGGTGATCCAGCGTTTCGCAGATATCGTCGCCAACGTACCGGTGCTGCCCCTGCTCATATTCATGCTCTTCATCGTTGGGCCCAACCTGTTTTTCACCATCTTCATCCTCGTGGCCTTTAGCTGGCCAGGGCTGACCATCCAGATCCGCAGCATGGTTCTCCAGATGCGTACCAACCAACTGATCGAAGCCATACAAAGTCTGGGTGCTTCCCATGGCCGGGTGATGTTTCAGCACATCTTACCCCAGATCATGCCCTATGTCCTGGCCCAACTGATCTTCGCGGCCCCCTCCGCCATCCTAGCCGAAGCTGGGCTCAGCTTCTTAGGCCTCGGCGATCCCTCCATCCCCACATGGGGCCAGATCCTGGAGACCGGCTTCCGGACAGGCGGAATCTACCTAGGCTACTGGTGGTGGATCGTGCCACCCGGTCTTCTCATCGTGCTCACCGCGCTCACCTTTATGCTGCTCTCCCTAGGCATCGAGCCGGTCGTGAATCCCAGATTACGAAGAAGGGCATAGCCATGACCATCCTGCTCGATGTCCGCGATCTTTCTCTCCACTATGCCGACCGCAGCGGGCCTGTGCGCGCGGTGGACCACATATCATTTGCGCTGGAAACTCGCAAAACAGCCCTAGGAGTGGTCGGGGAATCCGGCAGCGGCAAGTCGTCCCTAGCCCTTTCGCTTATGCGTATGCTGCCGACAAATGTGGCCCGCTATGAGGGAGAGATCTGGTTGGAGGGCCAGGAGCTGATGAGCATGGCGGACAACCGTTTCCGGCAGGAGGTTCTCTGGCGCAAGCTGGCTCTCGTTCCACAAGGCGCACAGAATGGCTTCAACCCGGTGCTACGCGTAGGGGAACAGATCATTGAACCCCTGCTGGTGGGCAGGCATACCAACAAGCGCAAGGCAAGGGCCCGCGCCATGGAGCTGTTAGAATATGTCGGTCTGCCCCCTGAGGTCTATAGCCGCTACCCCCATGAACTGAGCGGCGGCATGAAGCAGCGAGCCATGATTGCCGCCGCGTTGATCCTGCAGCCACCCCTCGTGATTTTAGATGAGCCTACCTCGGCCCTAGACGCCAGCATACAGACCCAAATCACCAATCTGCTCAAGCAGTTGAAGCGGGACATGGACCTGTCTATCATCTTTATCACCCACGACATCGCCCTGGCCAGCGATGTGTGCGACAGTCTAGCTGTGGTCTATGCCGGGCAGATCGTGGAGATCGGCAGCGCGGAGCACGTGCTGCTGCGGCCCAGCCATCCCTATACCCAACGGCTGCTGGCCAGCATCCCCCGTCTCCACACAGATACACTCCCGCAATTCATCCCTGGCGCGCCACCGGACCTGCGAAAGCCAGCCATCGGTTGCCGATTCCACCCCCGCTGCCACCATTTTATGGAGAATCTGTGTGAGTTGGACCCGCCGCCCAATTTCGAGACGGAACCACACCATATCGCCAGTTGTTGGCTGTATCATACCAATGGACAGTGAACGACCGGCTACGCCACGTCTCCATGGGTATTGTTGATAAAAAAGTGCTCGCACAGCTCAACGATATCCTCAGGGCTGGCCAACCAGCGCCAGTCAAGCAGTGTACTCATCTCCGTGTCAATCACACCTTCTGTGGTGCGTACCCAACTCATGACATAACCGGTGAGCACAGACACATCCTTCCCTAACAACAGCAGCATCAGATCCGCATCCGCGCTGTGGTAGGTGTTCAGCAGCCAGACCTGTCTGACATCGGGATGCGGCGGCAGATCAACGAGTTTTTGAAAGCAGAGGCGGTCCTTGCCCGATTCCACATCGATCAACACACTGGACGCGACCATCTGGCTCTGGGGGCTGACTTCCATCTCCAGTTCCAGCAGGGTGTTGACATCGGCCCAACCGCCAAAACTGAGCATTGTACGGGTTTCGCGCACGCCCTCCACGCTACGCACCACATCCAACATAAACGAATTGAACGCCCGCACATCTCGTACAGAGCAGACGAAGCGCAAATCAGCCCGTTGGCGCAGCCAGTTTACCCAAAGCGGCGCAACCAGGTCGAGCGGCGCATCCGATTGCTGGGCGGCTGCATCGCCCGAATCAGAACGGTAGCGAAGCAGATGGCTCAGGAGCTGTTCCCGCGCGATCTCATCCATCCCACTGGTGATGTCCGCGTCCACAAATGCAAGAAGCGGGTGCATAGGCAGTCCTTCCCAAAGTGAGTTTGATTCTTGTTATCATGCAAAGGTTGTCTCTACGCATTGAACCACAGATGAGCGAAAACACAAACAAGCCTTTTCCATTCAATAATGATTTGTCCTACCTGCCGAAGTGAAGTTATAATAGCAGAAGGAGTCAAGAGTTAAGGATTGCAGCAGGATCATAGCGGGTACACAGCAACATCTATGCTTGAAAAACGGATCGGTATTGATCTCGGCACAGTCAATGTGCTTGTCCATGTGCAGAATCAAGGGATCGTCTTGCACGAGCCATCGGTTGTCGCCATCCGGGGGCGGGATAATAAAATGGTGGCTGTGGGCCATGAGGCCTACGACATGCTAGGTCGTACCCCGGAGAGCATTGAAGTCGCGCGCCCGATGCGTGATGGTGTCATTGCTGACTTCGTTGTGACAGAAGCGATGCTGCGCTACTTCATTCATAAGATTGCCGGGCGCATACCTCTGTTCAAACCGAAGGTCATGATCAGTACCCCGCGCGGCGTCACGTCCGTTGAGGAGCGCGCAGTCCACGACGCGGCCATGCAGGCCGGGGCCAGCGCGGCCTACCTGATCCCCGAGCCCCTCGCTTCTGCCTATGGCGCGGGCCTGCCCATCGGCACACCCACAGGGAATATGGTGGTGGATATGGGCGGCGGGACGACCGAAGCTGCCATCGTTTCCATGTATGATCTCGTAGTGTGGAGCAGTGTACGTGTGGGCGGCAACCGGCTAGACGAATCGATCGTCAGCTACATCCGCAAAAAATACAACTTATTGGTCGGTGAGCAGACAGCCGAGGAGATCAAAATCGCCGTAGGCTCTGCTCTGCCTCCGCAAGAAGATCATGAAATCGAAGTGCGGGGGCGGGACCAGATTAACGGCCTCCCGAGAACCATCAGCATTTCAAACAATGAGGTCACACAAGCAATGGCAGATCCTCTCCAAGCCATCATTAGCACTGTGCATGCAACTCTTGAAAAGGCTCCGCCGGAGCTGGCCGCTGATATTATCGACCGGGGCATGGTCATCACTGGCGGCGGCGCACAGCTGCGCTCAATCTCCACACTGTTTACCCAAGAGACCGGTGTCCCTGCTTATGTTGCAGAGAACCCAATGGCCTGCGTGGCATTGGGGGCTGGCCGCGCCCTAGAAAACTACGAAATTATGCGCCGCAGTCTGCCCCTGGTGTACTCGTAATTGCAAAGTCTGTCCGTACAATGGCTTAGGACTACAGCCACCAACAATGATGCCATTTTTTCCCCAATCCTTCGCAAGTAAGGCTGTCCACGGCGGCGAAACCCGTCGCTATACCCAGCCAGAGGGCCCTTCATGTAGTGTACGGCCAGTCGTCGGCGGGATCGATCCCAGTATCGGCTATACCTACGACGACACAGCCTATCTGGACGCCGCGCTAGGCGGCGACCCGAATCTATACGTCTACGGACGCTATGGCAACCCGACTGTGGCTGCTTTTGAAAAGGCAATGGTGAGCCTAGAATGTCATGATATGCCGGAACGGGTCAATGAGCACTTCGCGCTAGCGACAAGCAGTGGCATGGCCGCGATCCACTTGGCAATGGCCGCCTGTGGCTTACAAGCGGGGACAACCGTGGCCGCGGCCCAAGATTGCTACGGCGCGACATACGCCTTGGTCGATGGGCTTTGGCCTCAATATGGTGTAAAGGGTGTCTTTGTGGATGCAACCGACCTGCAGGCCGTTGAACGGATGCTCGCCCAAGACACGCCCACGCTTCTCCTTGTGGAGACGATTTCCAATCCCTTACTCAAAATTGTGGATATCCCCCACCTTGTAGAGTTGTGCCACGCGCACGGCACCCGCCTACTGGTAGACAATACATTTGCCACCCCCATGCTCTGCCGCCCCCTCGCCCACGGCGTTGATGTGGTGATCCACAGTGCTACAAAATATATCGGTGGCCACGGCGATGTACTGGGGGGTGTGGTTGTGGCGCACAATGAACTACGCCCAGTCTTTTGGGAATATCTGAAAAAGACCGGTAGCAATCTTAGTCCCCATGCCGCTTGGCTGCTACAGAGGGGGCTAAAAACCCTGCATCTACGCATGGAGCGTCAATGCCGCAATGCCGGCATCGTCGCCGAGCAGTTGAGCAATCACCCAGCCATTGCACAGGTGCGATATCCGGGCCTGCCTGAACACCCGCAGCATGAACAGGCCAGTCGGCTGTTCGCTGCGGCCGGCACAGATCTGCCTCACCCTGTGAAAGCCCTGTATGGTGCGGTCATTTCCTTTGTGCTGAAAGATGCCGGCCAGGAAGATGTCTTCCGCTTCCTAGAAGCATTACAGATGGTCCAGCCGGCCACAACCGTCGGGGATGTCTATTCCTTGGTACTGTACCCGAGCCATTCCTCCCATCGAGCCTTGTCCGCGGCCCAACGGGCTGCGGTCGGCATATCTGATGGATTGGTACGCCTCGCTGTCGGCGTGGAGGACCCACAGGAGATCAGCGCGGATATCTTCGCCGCCTTGGAACCAATTTGCCAAGAAATGAGCCATCGCACAGAACAGCACAATCAGGGTTTGACATATGGTGTAGGATAGCATACAATGTAAAGATGTAAGTACAATCGTCCGATTGTACTTGTCCTTGATGCTATACATTCAGCTACAGCCGTTGGTTACGTGTATGCCACAAACAGTCATTCGTACCGAGAAAGCACCTGCAGCAGTTGGGCCCTACTCTCAAGCTGTTGCAACCGACCATTTGATCTTTACCTCCGGCCAGATTGGTATGAATCCTCTCACTGGTCAACTACGACCGGGTATTGTTGAACAAACCAACCAGGTCCTGGAAAATCTCGCGGCCGTCCTTGAGGCAGCCGGCTCCAGTATGGGTCATATTGTCAAGACAACTATCTTCTTGACGGATATTGCAGAATTCTCCACCGTAAATGAAATCTATGCAGAAGCATTCCCAGGCGATCCTCCCGCACGGAGTACGGTGCAAGTGGCCGCACTACCACTTGGCGCGCTGATCGAGATCGAAGCGGTCGCGTTGCGTGATTGAAACGAATTCTCGCCAGTGCATTGTAGTACCTTTCCACAACTATGTAAGCCTTTTCCTCGTCCAAGGTAGTACGCGCCTTGATCTTGGTACAGTACGAGTGTTCAATTGAACGCGCCAATACCGGATGGGTCGACGCGTAAGGAGACCGATTGTAGTTGTGATCGTTTGCCCAAACATCACAGTACGATAATGCCGTGAATCTTTTTGTATTTGGAGGAAGTCAGACAGTCATGGAACTCAGCGCAGATTTTTTGTTGGAAATGGATGTCGAGCCGAGTCTGGACGATCATCCGATGGCACTGCTCTTAGAGGAACTTGATGGTTCCTATATAAATCAGCCGCAGACAGGCGACATCCGGGATGGCATCGTTGTTGACAAGCGGTCCGGCGAACTGCTCGTGGACATCGGCTACAAATCCGAAGGAGTCGTCGCCGGCCGGGAGATTGAACGTCTGGGGGAAGAGTTCAGAGAGTTGACAATAGGCGATGAAGTACCGGTCTATGTGATGCGGGAAGACCGGGATGGCAATCTCCTATTAAGTATCTCTCGGGCCAAGGCTGAGGGAGATTGGAAACACGCCGAATACCTTCTGGAATCCCAGGATATGTTCAGCGGCCGCGTCAGCGGCTACAATCGGGGTGGGGTTATTGTCAAGATCGGGCAAGTGCGCGGATTTGTGCCCGCTAGCCAGTTGAGTAGCGAAAGCCAAGCATTGCAGATCACCGAAGGTGATCCGGACAATCGCTGGGTCAAACTGATGGACAGCGACTTACGCCTGAAGGTGATCGACCTAGACCGCCGCCGCAACCGCCTCATCCTTTCAGAACGGGTCGCTATGCGAGAATGGCGCCGGGAGCAGAAGGAAAAACTGCTCGAATCCCTAGAAGAAAAATCAGTATGCGAAGGAACCGTAAGCAGTCTGGCCGAGTTTGGGGCCTTCGTCAACCTAGGTGGGGCCGATGGCTTGATTCATTTGAGCGAACTGAGCTGGGGCCGCGTCAACCACCCAAGCGAAGTGGTCTCCATTGGCCAGAAGATCGATGTGATGGTGTTAAGCGTGGACCGCAAGCGCAAGCGCATCGGCTTGAGCCTGCGTCGGCTGCTGCCAGAACCATGGGATACGGTGCCCGATAAGTATGAAGTGGGCCAGCTCGTGCGAGGAACCGTGACAAAATTGGTCCATTTCGGGGTCTTTGCCCGCCTAGAAAACGACGCCATCGAGGGGTTGGTCCACATCAGCGAACTGGCCGACAAACGTATCAACCACCCCAGCGAAGTTGTCTCAGAGGGACTAGAGCTCGAACTGCGGATTATTCGCATTGATACTGATAAGCGTCGTATGGGCCTCAGCCTCAAGCAAGCGCAGCCAGAAGAGGAAGCAGCCGAGTTTGATTGGGAACCGGTTCCGTTGGAAGAGAATACCAAAACGGATACGACAACAAGCGCGCGTACCGACGACACACCGGCCCAGGCCGAACCAATCATCAAAACCGCAATGGAAATCGAAGATACCCTAATCCACGAAACAGAATTAGTCCGAGAACCGGCATAAGACGCCCGTTTCTTCTCCGAATTGAGTATGTTGCATCCATGCCGGGCAGTGCGTCCGGCATGTTTTTTTTGATAATTCTTCAACCTGTATCATACTTACAGCTCAGTCGTCCTGGCTCGCGAAAAAAAGAGACGCAAGATGTCTGAGACAGACCGGACTGTAGCCAGACGTGAGATTGATGAGGGTATCGCTGCTTTGGCCGCTAGTGTTGTGGCAGCGTAAGGTTTTGGCTGGTTGTTGGCAGTGTGCTGCAAGCCGGCTCACGTTTGCAGAGGAGGACATTGATGGCAGAGATGGTGCTGGAACGAGGCACCGAGGCCAGTCAAGTAGAGGCAGTGCTGGAACGAGAGGCTAGTCTGACTGAGGTGTATCGGCAGCATGTGGCTACACGGGAGGACGTCCAGGCGGTACGAACAGAGCTGGTAGGCGTCCAAGCTGCTCTACGGGAGGACGTCCAGGCGGTACGAACAGAGCTGGTAGGTGTCCAAGCTGCTCTACGGGAGGACGTCCAGGCGGTACGAACAGAGCTGGTAGGTGCCCAAGCTGCTCTGCAGTTAGAGATAGCCAGTGTTCGATCTGACCTGAAGTTGGAGATGGCTGGCTTCAAATCTGATCTTCAAGCGGAGATCTCCGATGTACGGTCTGATCTTCAGGCGGAGATCTCCGGTGTCCGGTCTGATCTTCAGGCGGAGATCTCCGGTGTCCGATCTGATCTTCAGGTGGAGATCTCCGGTGTCCGGTCTGAACTGAAGTCGGAGATCTCCGGCGTCAAGTCGGATCTGCGCTGGATGAAATGGTTACTAGGGGTAGTGGCGGCCGGTGTTCTGATACCGCTACTACGTGACCTGTTTGGGATGCTACCGTAGGGGGTGAGTTGATCATATTCGCAACATGGGCTATGGCTATTGTAGCCGCGCGGGAGGCCGGAGATGGTAAAGGTACGGACCAAGCAGTATGCACAAGACACCTCTGCATAACATGAGTACAGATGCTACGCGATCTTCCAAAGCAATTTTGCCATATTGACAAAAAAGCCAGGACATCGTTACAATATTAGCGGCTGTTACACCGCACCTTAACCCTGTCATTACAGTTACGAATCACTGACACGTCTTATAAAGCGGAATTGTAATTACGGCAACAGGCCAGTATCTATGTTACATTGGTTCTGTCCGACCGCATACTCGCAGACCTAACGGAAGGAGCAGAGGGCTGCTTACTACACCCTGCCCGCTTCTTGAAAACTCGTACATCTTGCTTGCGATTATCGAATTATTCATTATTGAGGGGATGAACCCATGTCTGACAAACTGGAACGCTTTACCAAACGTGCGCGGCGAGTGCTGACACTTGCTCAAGAACAAGCACTCCGGCTCAATCACAATCACATTGGAACCGAACATCTGCTCCTTGGCCTTGTGCAGGAGGAGAACAGCGTGGCGGTGAAGGTGCTGAAGGAGCTAGGCGTAGAGCCTGGCCAGGTTGTGCGTGCTGTCGAGCGCACAGTCGGGCGCGGGGAACGTACCCCCTTCGGCAAACCAACCCTCGCCCCCCGTACAAAACGAGTCATTGAACTCTCTGTCGAAGAGGCCCGCATGATGGGCAACCACTACATTGGCACAGAACATCTACTCCTTGGCTTGGTGCGGGACGGCGAAGGGATTGCTGTCAATGTACTACGGGGCCTCGGCATCAATCTGGACAGAGTACGCACCCAAACAGCCCGAGACCTTCTGCAAAACAGTGCCCAAACCAAAGGCAAACAGAAAAAAGAGACCAAAACGCCTTTGGTAGACCAACTAGGCCTAGACTTGACAGCGGCCGCCGAAGAAGGACGTCTCGATCCGGTTATTGGTCGGCAATCGGAGATCGAACGAGTGATCCAGATCCTGAGCCGACGCACAAAAAACAACCCGGCCCTTATCGGCGAGCCGGGCGTAGGCAAAACTGCCATCATTGAAGGATTGGCCCAACGAGTCGTTGAAGGCGATGTGCCCGAACCCCTGCTGAATAAACGCATTTTGATGCTGGATGTGGGCAGCCTTGTGGCCGGGACTATGTACCGGGGCCAGTTTGAGGAACGGCTGAAAAAAATCATCGAAGAGATCATCAACAGCAGTGCCATCCTCTTCATTGATGAAGCCCATATGCTTGTAGGGGCCGGTGCGGCCGGCAGCAGTGTCGATGCAGCCAATATCCTCAAACCAGCCCTAAGCCGCGGCGAATTGCAGGTGATCGGGGCCACCACATTGGACGAATACCGCAAGTATATTGAGCATGATGCCGCCCTAGAACGCCGCTTCCAGCCGATTCTAGTCGAAGAACCAGACATTGAAGAGACGATCCAGATCTTGCACGGTGTCAAGAACCGCTACGAAGAACATCACAAACTCATTATGTCCGACGAAGCCCTTGATGCCGCCGCCCATCTAGCAGCACGCTATGTGCCGGACCGCTTTATGCCCGATAAGGCTATCGACCTGATCGATGAAGCCGGCAGCCGGGTACGCATGTACAAAACCCAGAACGCAGTCAGCCTGCGAGAAACCTTTATCGACCTGAAACGCCTGCAAAAAGAAAAAGAAAAAGCCCTAGAAACCCAGCGCTTTGACGATGCCATCGACCTGCGCTACCGAGAGGTGGAACTGCAATCAAAGATGGAAAAATTGCGGGAAGGCTGGCAGAAGGTGGCCAACCGCCCCACCGTTACCGCAGAAGATATCGCCGAAGTGGTCTCTATGTGGACCGGCGTACCTGTATACCGCATGGATGGCGAAGAACGAGAACGCCTGCTCGGCATGGAAACAGAACTGCATAAGCGCATCATCGGCCAAGACGAACCGATCAAAGCCATCAGCAAAGCAGTACGCCGGGCCCGGGCCGGCCTCAAAGACCCCAAACGCCCCATCGGCAGCTTCATCTTCCTCGGCCCGACCGGCATCGGCAAATCAGAGCTGACCTTAGCCCTAGCTGAATTCCTGTTCGGCAGCGAAGAAGCCCTCATCAAACTGGATATGAGCGAATTTATGGAGCGACACAACGTAAGCCGACTGGTGGGCGCACCCCCCGGATACGTGGGCTATGAAGAAGGAGGACAACTCACCGAAGCCGTCCGCCGCCGCCCCTATTCCGTTGTCCTGCTGGACGAAATCGAAAAAGCCCACCCCGAAGCATTCAATATGCTCCTCCAGATTATGGAAGATGGCTCCCTGACCGATGCCAAAGGACGACGAGTCGATTTCCGCAATGCCCTTCTGATTATGACCAGCAATGTCGGGGCCAAGATGATTCAAGGCTCCAAAGGCCTCGGATTCGCCATCACCGCCGACGAACAGACCCGCCTAGAAACAGAATACGAACGCATGAAGACCCGGGTGATGGATGCCTTGAAAAAGACCTTCCGCCCCGAATTCATCAACCGCGTAGATGGCATTATGGTCTTCCGAAGCCTGACAAAAGACGAGATCACCGAGATCGTTGAGTTGGAACTGCGTACCCTACGCATGCAACTCGCTGAACAGGACATGGAACTAGAACTGACGGCCGCGGCCCGCTATGCAATTGCCGACGCCGGCTACAATCCAGATTACGGTGCTCGCCCGCTGCGCCGAGTCATTCAACGTGAAGTGCAGGACCCACTCAGCGAAGCCCTGCTCGAAGGCCGCTTCGTCCCCGGCGATACGATTCAGGTACACCACATCCCAGCCGATGAGCAAGCAGAAACGGAAGGTGCCGAAGGACACTATGAGTTCACCATCATGGACCACCGAGATGTAGAGCCTGAAGACAAAGAAACCACCGAGGTGTTGGAAGCACTGCTGCAATAATGAACTGACCGCCCAACATCCACAGACAATCCTTGAACCATCGGTCGGAGAGCCGAACCTGACATCAACCACTAGAATCACCGGCGTATCGGAGGCGGAAAAGCATGAAGGAACGCGTAGGGTTTGTAGGACTTGGCATCATGGGGCGCGGTATGGCCCACAACTTGTTACAAGCTGGATACAATGTGCGTGTCTGGAACCGCACCACAAGCCGCATGCATTCATTGCTGCAGGCGGGCGCGACAGCCGGCAACAGCCCTGCAGATGTAGCTGCCCACAGCGATATTATCATCACCTGTGTCAGCGATACCCCAGATGTGGAAGCTGTGGTCCTCGCAGAGAATGGCATCATTCACGGGGCCCAGGCCGGCGCATTGGTCATTGATTGCAGTACCATCAGCCCACAGGCCACGATTGAAATCGCCAAACAGTTGAACGCCAAAAGCGTCAAAATGCTCGACGCCCCCATTAGCGGGGGCAGCGAAGGCGCAGCCAATGGAACCCTCAGCATTATGATCGGTGGGGATGCGGACCAAGTGGAACGGGCCAGAGACGTGTTTGCGGCTATGGGCAAAACCATCACCCATGTAGGGGACCAAGGGGCCGGCCAGACTGTCAAGCTGGTCAATCAGATTCTGGTGGTCGGCAATTGTCTCGCCATGTGCGAAGCCCTTATCTTTGCCCAAGCCGGCGGGGTCGATCTGGAAAAGTGCCTCAATGCCGTCAGCGGCGGCGCGGCCGGGAGTTGGATGCTGGCCAACCGTGGCCCGCAGATCATCGACCGAGACTGGCGACCCGGCTTTACGATCAATCTGCAACAGAAAGACGTACGCCTGATTATGCAGGAAGCAGATGCGCTAGGTGTTCCCATTTTGATGACTAGCCAGATCTTCAGCCTCTACCGCACCTTACAACAGATGGGCCTCGGCGAAGAGGGCAACCACGCGCTGCTGAAGGCCCTGGAAAACCTGAGCGGTGTGACTGTAGAGCAAACCTGATTCAGACGTACAACTTTCTTTTGTGTATGATCGGAATCGACAATCATTGTCGATTCCGTTTTCTTTACTTGCCAGATATCGATTCAACGGCCGTACAATGTTATGCGAACTTACAGAACGATTCTATGACTCACGATATGATGACGAATAACCCGACTTTGCAGGCACATGCATAGTATAGTCATCAGTTACAATCAAGACCCTTGAGGATACACATTTATGAGAAAGTTTCTCATCACGCTCATTGTACTTGGTGCCCTCGGCGCAGCAGGTTGGTTCGGGTTCCAACGTTTCCAAGAAAACCAGGCTGCGCTTGACGAAACCCCCAATTACGAGACGGTCTCAATTGAGCGCGGGTCGATCAGTAGCACCGTGAGCGCAACCGGTAGCATTGAACCGGAAGCCCAAGTCTCTCTTTCATTTCGCTCGGCCGGCCGGGTTGACCAGGTGCTGGTGTCTGTCGGGCAACGGGTGGAGGCCGGCCAGTTGTTAGCCCAGTTGGATGTGACCGACGCGGAGCTCGCTCTGGAGCAAGCGGACGTTGCCCTCCAGATCAGTCGGGCACAATTGGACAAGTTAGAGAAGCCTGCTTCGGAAACCGATCTCCTCGCAGCCCAGGCCAATATCAGCGTCGCCCAGGCCAGTGTCGCCAGTGCCGAAGCAGGGCTGGCAAGCGCCCAGGCCAGCTATCGCAAACTGCTGGCCGGTTCCTCAGCCGAAGAACTAGCTGTACAACGTTCTCAAGTACGCCAAGCAGAAGTGAATGTACGCCAGGCCCAGAGTGCATACGATGAAGTCAAGAACTCGCCCAACATCGGTGCTCTGCCCCAGGCCACCCAATTGGAGCAGGCCACCATTGCCTATGACGTGGCCCAGACACAGTTTGCCCTGACACAGCGAGGGGCCGACGAAGCACAGATCGCTGGGGCCTTAGCCCAAATCGCGCAGGCAGAACTGAGTGTGCGCCAAGCACGCAGCTCTCTGCTGACAGCGCAAAACAGCCTCAATAGCCTAGTAGACGGACCAGCGGCCGAGGATGTAGAGATCGCGCGGGCTCAGGTACGGCAGGCAGAACTGAGCAAGCTGCAAGCAGACATCGCACTGCATAACTCGTTGTTGCATGCACCCATCCATGGGATTGTCAGTCAGGTGAATCTGCGCCAAGGCGAACTGTATGGCAGCAGCGCGCTGCCGGCGATTGTGCTGACAGACTTGGCCAGCTTTCATATGACTGTGCTTGTTGATGAAATTGATGTCCGCCAAGTGCAGATGGGCCAGACTGTGCGCCTCAGCCTAGATGCCTTGCCCGATGCCGATATCGCCGGCCAGGTGACGAAAATCTCGCCTACAGCCCGCAATGTAGGTGGCGTTGTCGCCTATGAAGTGGAAATCGTGCCGGATTCGACAGATGCCCCCCTGAAGGCTGGCATGAGTGCCACAGCCATCATTACCACCGCCCAAGTGGACAATGTTCTGCTCGTTCCCAATCGCTATATTCAACTTGACCGCGAAACGGGCCGTAGCTTTGTACAGAAGATCATCAGCGATGCACCTACCCTACAGGAAATCGAACTAGGGCTACGGAATGACCGCTTCAGCCAAGTATTGGCCGGCCTCAACGACGCCGACGAAATCGCTCTCATTCGCGTCAGTAGCGAGGACCAACTCCGCAGCGCGCTCTTTGGTGGCAATTAAATGCTCAAGCAATTCTTTGACAGGAGAAGCGAAAATGGGGCCGGCTCTTCAGACACGATACACCCCGTTATTGAAACCCATACTCTGACCAAAGTCTATCAGATGGGGGATATGAAGGTCCATGCCTTGCGCGGCGTGGACCTAAACGTCCATAGCGGCGAGATGATGGCGATCATGGGGCCGAGTGGCAGCGGCAAATCAACATTGATGAATATTATCGGCTGTTTGGATGTGCCAACCTCCGGCGTGTATCGCCTGGATAGTACTGATGTGGGCAAGCTGGACGACAATAGATTGGCGGATATCCGCAGCCTGAAGATCGGCTTCGTTTTCCAGAACTTCAACCTGTTGCCGCGCACAACCGCCTTGGCCAATGTAGAGCTCCCCCTGATCTATGCCGGCGTGGGGGGCAGAGAACGACACCGCCGCTCAACCGAGGCCCTACGTCTCGTTGGCCTAGAGGACCGGCTGGACCACAAACCGAACGAACTGTCCGGCGGTCAACAACAACGGGTGGCAGTCGCACGTGCCCTGATCAACCGGCCAAAACTGATCCTAGCAGATGAGCCGACCGGCAATTTGGATACGAAAACCAGCAATGAGATTATGCAGCTGTTTCAACAGCTCAATCAGGAACAGGGCATAACTGTTGTATTCGTCACCCATGACCCCGAAATCGCCGAGTACTGCGAGCGAGTCGTTCATTTCCGTGATGGACAGATTGAACGGGACGAACGCCGCACCTCCACTGTCCTTGGTATGTGACTATGAATCTCTACGAATCCATTCGCATCGCCATGCGAGCTTTAGCCGCCAACAAAATGCGCTCCATGTTGACCATGCTCGGTATTATCATTGGTGTCGGCGCAGTGGTTGCGCTGATGAGTATTGGAAGTGGTGTGTCGAATTTCATTACCGACCAATTCGCCAGCGCAGGATCAAACCTGCTGTTCGTCGTACCAGGCCAATTGAGTGAAGGGCCCCCACAGAACCAAAGCCGCAGCGGCCTTCTGACCCTCAGTGACAGCAATGCCATTGGCAATCCTCTGCGGGTGCCGGATGTGATTGCCGTTGCGCCTGAGGTGAGCGGTTCTGCCATGATCTCCAGGGGAAGCAAAAATATGAATGCCGCGGTCAGCGGCACCACCGCCAGCTTTCAGGAGGTACGTTCTTGGAAACCGGCTACCGGCGAATTCATCGCAGAGATGGACGTCCAAGAACGGAGCCGGGTGGTGGTCATTGGCGCAGAGGTCTACAACAAACTTTTTGAGCCTACTGAATATCCCCTTGACCAGACAATCCACATCAATAACCTGCTCTTCCGTGTGATCGGCGTCATGGAAGAGCAGGGAGGCGGCTTCGGCGGCAGTGAGGATGAGGCGGTATTCATCCCCCTGACAACCGCGCAGGACCGGCTTTTCCGCCGCAAAACAGTCAGCGGTGACTATCAAGTCAATGTCATTTATGCTTCTGCGAGTGCTTCTGACCGCATGGAAGCTGCCCAGGAGCAGATCTCCGAGCTTCTACGGGAACGGCACAACATCACCTATCTGGACGAAGACGATTTCAGCGTCATCAACCAGACAGACCTCATCTCAATTTTTGGGGGTATCCTCACTGCTCTGACGCTGTTCCTCAGTGCCATTGCCGGGATTAGTCTTCTCGTGGGTGGCATTGGCATTATGAATATTATGCTGGTAAGCGTCACGGAACGGACCCGAGAGATCGGGCTGCGTAAAGCAGTGGGGGCCAAACAGCGGAATGTTTTGAGCCAATTCCTCATTGAAGCGATTACCCTAGCACTGATCGGCGGGATCATAGGGATTCTGCTAGGGGTTGGCGGCGCAACCGCTATCACTTCGTTTCTGGACAACTTTGATGCAGTTGTCGGCATCAATGCCATCGCCATCGCGCTTCTCTTTTCCATGGCCGTAGGCCTCTTCTTCGGGATCTATCCGGCCTACCGGGCCAGTCGTCTGCATCCCATTGATGCCTTGCGCTATGAATAAACGGTTGCTGGTATTGGCCGCTGCCCTGTTGCTGGTGTCCGCTTGCGGTCAGCCAGGTGGCGGAGCCCCCACGGCTTTACCACCTGGCACACGCATAGCCCAACCTACGCCGGATTTCAGTGCCCCCCAAGAGGAGGTCATGGCGTCCCCGACTGTGGACCTAGCAGAGATGATCCGTCGCCAGCTTGTCCAAGAGCGGGCCTCCCCCCTAGAAACGCCTACAGCAACAGCACGCCCGCCCCAAACTCTGGCCTCACCCCTGGCCAGCCTGTCCGTTTTCAGCCGACCAACAGCCTTGGGAATCCTACCAGTTGCCAGCCCCCTCTATACTGCAGCGAACGGCAACCCCATCGCCACTCTACCGGTGGGCACCACGCTCACAATCAGCGGGCGTTCGGCTGACCAAGCCTGGTTCGCCGTATATCTGGCAGACGGCACGGCCGGTTGGGTGCCAGTATCACAAGTGCGGGTCTTCGGCGATACCGAAGCATTGGAAATCGTGCAGGAATCGGTCGGGCCGGCCCTCGTGGCCACTCTGGTGGCGGAAGCCAGCAACCCCCCAGCCCCTCTCGGTACGGCTGTGACAAGACCAACAGCCGAACCCCCGACAACATCAAACAGGGCGTTCGTCTCGGTTCTGGTGGAGGCGGTCAATGTACGCGCTGGACCGAGTACGGATTTCCCGATTGTCGGTGGCCTTTTTCAAGAGGAACAGGTAGCGTTGCTGGCACGCAACCAAAACAACGATTGGGTACAGGTCGAATTACCCGCAGGGATCATCGGTTGGATCTTCGCCCAACTCGTTGAGCCAAGCCAGCCAATTGTCGAGCTACCAATCGTGAATGAGTGACAGCAGCAACGCGAGACCCCGCACCTACCTCCTTCGGCCTACTTGCCCTCCGTGTAGCATGACCTGTCTAGCACAACAAAAAACCTGGCCGCATGAGTGCGGCCAGGCTCAAAGGCAGCTGTCTGTGACATCGTCACAGACCTACCACTTACTTCCGCACGAGGGGCAGGAAGAGATCCTGGCCAACCGGTGTAGCCGTGGCTGTCGGCGTGACCGTGGGCGTAGCTGTCGGGGTGACCGGATCGCAGAAGGACAACTCGATATCCGACAGGTCGTTCTGGGCAACACGCGCCAACGCATTGGGAATACAGCCGCTCAAGCGGTTGCCAGCCAAGGACAACGAACGTAGGTCGGAGAGATCCACCAGGGTTGTCGGGATGCTGCCCGTCAGACTGTTGTTGGCCAGGTGCAGGGTCTGCAGGGTGGCAATACTGCCCAGATCAGTCGGCATGCTGCCCGACAGCCGGTTGTTGGAGAAGTCCAAGACCTGCAGGCTGGCGAGCGCACGCAGGCCAACCGGGATACGCCCAGAGAATTCGTTGTTGGAGATATCCAAGGTCTGCAGACCCGTGAGCCGGCTCAAGGTGGTCGGGATGCTGCCTGCCAATGTCTTGCCACTGATATCCAGCTCCAGCCTGGTCACACGCTGCGGGGTACCGCCTATGGTTACCCCCTCCCAGGTGTTAATGCCGCTGGTCTCACTCCAGTTCAAGCGACTGGAGGTACTGATGCTTCCCTCAAGAGCTTCCTTGTTGGTCAGGAGCAGGACGCAGTCTGCGACCAGGGCGGTATTGGCAGAGGGGTTGGCTACGACAGTGCCATTGGTACATGTGGGTCTCTGTGATGATGAGCCACCGCCGCCACCACCGCCGCCGCCCGAAGTTGGTTGTCTGGGTGGTGGGCATAATGAATCTATTGTTGGCAGGCTCTCTCGCAAGTCATAGGGGATACAGCCTGTTAGTGCATTGTCCGCAAGCTGCAACGTCTGCAGATTGGTGAGAACGGAGAAATCGTACAACTGGGGAGGGATGCGTCCCGTCAGTTGGTTGTTGTTGAGACGCAAGGTCACCAGATTGGTGAGGGCACCCAGGGCAGCAGGGATCGTACCCGTCAGGGTGTTGCTGTAGAGGGACAACATCTGCAGATTGGCGAGATTGCTCAGTTCCGCGGGGATGTCGCCTGTCAGGGTGTTGCTGTAGAGTTCCAACGTCCGTAGCTGGGCGAGTCTGTCCAAGTCAACAGGGATGCGGCCCGTCAGGGTGTTGCTGATAGACAAGGTCTGCACAGATGTATACGGAATCGTGCCGAGAGTGATGCCTTGCCAATCCGCTATTGGCAGCGATCTATCCCAATTCAGTGTCCCCCCTCCTAGGACGCCCTGGACGTAGTTCAGGAGCGTTTCGCACTCGTATATCAGATTCACGTGCGCTGATTCTGGATCCGGAATCGCGACTGTGTTGTCACATCTAGCACAAAAAGCCCGCAGGTCCCCTGTTTCCTTCCCAGCCAATCTTAGATAATGGGGTCTACATCCTCCTTCTAAGAATTCGCCGTCTCTCTGCCTGATGTAGATATCGTTAAGAGTATTTTGGGTGCCCCTGCCCCGAAGGATATTGCCCAGTTCCAAGGGCAGGGTACCCTTCAGGTGGTTGTTGTTGAGGTACAATAGCTCCAGGCCGCGGAGATTGCCCAGTTCCGGCGGGATACGGCCTGTCAGGAAGTTGTCGTTGAGCTTCAAATCTACCAGAGTACGGGTGATGTTGCCCAGTTCCGGCGGGATACGGCCTGTCAGGCTGTTGTTGTTGAGGTACAAGTGTATCAGATTGGAGAGATTGCCCAGTTGCGGCGGGATGTCGCCCGTCAGGTCGTTGTTGTTGAGAGACAAGTGTGTCAGATTGGTGAGTTGGCCCAGTGCAGGCGGGAGGCCGCCCGTCAGGTCGTTTTGCTGGATATACAACTGCGTCAGCTTGGAGAGATTGCCCAGTGCAGGCGGGAGGCCGCCCGTCAGGACGTTGTTGTTGAGAGACAAGTGTGTCAGATTGGTGAGTTGGCCCAGTGCAGGCGGGATACGGCCTGTCAGTTGGTTGTCGTCGAGCCACAACTGTGTCAGATTGGAGAGGTTGCCCAGTTCCAGCGGGATGTCGCCCGTCAGGACGTTTTGCTGGATATACAAGTGCGTCAGATTGGTGAGTTGGCCCAGTTCTGGCGGGATGCTGCCCCTCAGGTTGTTGGTGTTGAGCCATAAGTGCGTCAGATTGGTGAGTTGGCCCAGTTCTGGCGGGATGCTGCCCCCCAGATTCGAGTTTGTGTGGATGCCCAACTCCCTCAGATTGGAGAGATTGCCCAGTGCAGCGGGGATCCCGTCCGTCAGGTCGTTCAAGGAGAGGTACAATACCTGCAGATTGGAAAGGTTGCCCAGGGCAGCGGGGATGGTGCCATTGAGGCTCTTCCTATGAAGTTCTAACCTCCGCACATAACTATACGGTGGGGAGCTCGGGCTGAGAGAGACTCTCTCCCACGAATTCATTGGCCTCGTTGTACTCCAGTTCAGGCTGCCAGTCCCCCTTAGGGTGTCCTTGACGTCGTTCAGGAGCGTGTTGCACTCGGCGACTAGGGTCTCTACTTCTTCTGATTGTGGACCCGGAACTGCGATGCTATTGGCACAGACGGAGCAGTAACGCAGTTCGGGCAGAAGATTGACTGTGTCAGACAGTAAGGTAGAACGCGAGTGCAGGGCATGGGGTATACATCCGCTTAGTGTGTTGCCACGGATGTGCAATTGTGTCAGATTGGAGAGCTTGCCCAGTTCAGCAGGGATAGGGCCGGTCAGGGTGTTGCTGTAGAGGGCCAACGTCTGTAGATTGGCGAGGTTGCCCAGTTGCGTAGGGATGGAGCCTGTCAGACTGTTGGTAGAAAGGTGCAAGAACTGCAGATTGGAGAGGTTGCCCAGTTGAGTAGGGATGGATCCTGTCAGGCGGTTGCCGCCGAGGTTCAACGTCTGCAGATTTGCGAAGTCCTCTAACCACGTTGGGATGAAGCCAGACAAGCGGTTCAGACTTAGGTTCAAGGTGGTCAGCGTGTTGGAGAGGGCGGCCAGTTCCGATGGGACCGTACCCGTCAGTTGGTTGTTGTTGAGGGCCAACGTCTGTAGATTTGCGAAATCCCCTAACCACGTTGGGATGGAGCCAGAAGACAAGCGGTTCTGACCTAGGTTCAAGGTGGTCAGCGTGTTGGAGAGGGCGGCCAGTTGCGATGGAATCGTACCCGTCAGTTGGTTGTTGTTGAGGGCCAACGTCTGCAGATTTGCGAAGTCCTCTAACCACGTTGGGATGGAGCCAGACAAGCGGTTCAGACTTAGGTTCAAGGTGGTCAGCGTGTTGGAGAGGGCGGCTAGTTCCGATGGGACCGTACCCGTCAGTCGGTTGTTGTTGAGGGCCAACGTCTGTAGATTTGCGAAATCCCCTAACCACGTTGGGATGGAGCCAGAAGACAAGCGGTTCTGACCTAGGTTCAAGGTGGTCAGCGTGTTGGAGAGGGCGGCCAGTTCCGATGGGACCGTACCCGTCAGTCGGTTGTTGTTGAGGGCCAACGTCTGCAGATTGGTGAGGACACCCAATGCAGCAGGGATAGGGCCCGTCAGGTCTTGGTCGCTGAGTGCCAACACCCGTAGCTGGTCGAGTCTGCTCAGGACCGGCGGAATGTTGCCTGTCAGTCTGTTTCGTGCGCCTCCGAGCTGTGTATTCTCACCAACGAAACTCACTGTCACCACACGCGTCCTGTCAACGCCGATACCCACCCAAGAGGTGATGATCGAGGTGGTTGTCAGCCAGTTCAGAGAGGCACTTCCCTGTAGGGTCTCCTTAGCGGCCATGAGCGCGTTGCAATCGGCGACTAGGCGGGCTGGTTCTGGATCTGCAATCGCGGGCGTGTTGCTACATACATCTGGTGGTTGAGGTACCTGTGCGATTACGGGGGTAGGCGCGCTGCCTATGGTCAACATCAAGGCAGTGATGGCAAGCGTAGTTCCGAGGATGATGAGGGCTGATAGAATGATCCCTCGCGTGGGCAGCACCCCTTCAACCAAGCTCCCCCACGGGTTGCGCGGTTCATCGGCACTCCTCGCATCCATGTAGAACATTTGTACGGGGGGGGGGGGGGGGGGGGGGGGGGGGGGGGGGGTAAGGAGGGTGAGGACTGACTAGACGCGCCTAGTTGTGGTTCGTCGCCCTCAAACTCTACACTGTTCCTTAAGGTTCTGTCTTGACTCGCCATGCTTATACCTCCTCATAAAGATAAAAAAGTATAATTCCACTTTTCATAACCCGCCGGCCATACGCAGCAACAGCAGCAGGATACCTGTGCCTATGGCAACGCCCAGAGAGGCCCCGACCCCCAGCAGCCACTTTAGCCAGCGCATATCAGATTTGACATCGGCTATCTCCGACTTCAATTCAGACCGAACACCGGCTAGTTCAGACCGGACATCGGCTATCTCTGACTGCAGAGCAGCTTGGACGCCGGCTATCTCCGACTTCAATTCAGACCGAACGTCGGCTAGTTCAGACCGGACATCGGCTATCTCTGACTGCAGAGCAGCTTGGACGCCTACTAGCTCTGTCCGGACCGCCTGGACGTCCTCCTGCAGAGCAGCTTGGACGCCTACTAGCTCTGTCCGGACCGCCTGGACGTCCTCCTGCAGAGCAGCTTGGACGCCTACTAGCTCTGTCCGGACCGCCTGGACGTCCTCCCGTGTAGCCACATGCTTATGAGATTCCTCTAACAGACTCTCAACTTTGACCAGCCTTTCCCTATCCCGCAAACCCTCATTCAGCCTTACCTCATCCAGCAAAACCGCCGCCATGGTAAACCTCCCAATACATATTTGTTATATATCTAGGCATCTACCTGCTTCACTCAACAACGCACGCTTGTAGCGCGGGGGTATCTCCCAAAGCACGGATCCCTCATGCGCCATTATATCACAATCCATCGCGCTGTCCATCACCTTTCATAATGCTGCTTGCAGAGATTCTTCTCTCGGTTGGTCATGATCACATTCTCCTCAACTTGAATCAACACCACCAGCGGTAGGAAAACACTCATTCGCTTCAGGATAGTACAGAAGCCGATTCTTCTTAAAATCACATGATCTTCGTGTGTTCGTTTCCGTACACACGAGGCTAGAACAGAGCGACAAGGGACATTTTGCACAGTCTATCACGTCTGCAACTTTTCCTACACCCGATGACCGCATTAATTTTATGAATATGCCGGCCATACTATGCCTGTTGTTAGCCATTTGTCAGAAAATGTAACCTGCTACACTTGACCCTGCAGACCCTCCGTTTTATACTCTGTGTAAACTATCTGTCCGTACTTGCCTTTCTAGGGACCATGAGGTATATTTGTGTTGTGGTTTTGAACATATAGACGATTTCACATGGTGGCCGCCTACTCATCGTTCCATGAAGTAGCGCGGCCAAGAGATGAAATCGCTCCGATTGTAGGCAACAGGAATTTTGGAATGGCATCACTCCCGCCCAACTTTCAGCAGCTGAAACAAGAACAACTCGAACCTTTCCTGCATGACTCGCTTGTTGTCCCCGACGAACTGCAGGCCAATGTCTTGGTCACAACCGTAGATAAAATCTACAATTGGAGCAGACGCTCCAGTATGTGGCCGCTGTTGTTTGGCCTAGCCTGCTGTGCCATTGAGATGATCGCCACGGCTGCCAGCCGCTATGATCTCGCTCGTTTCGGCATGGAGGTGATGCGGCCTAGCCCTCGCCAGAGCGATCTGATGATCGTTTCCGGAACAGTGACGAAAAAGATGGTGCCGGCCATTGTGCGTATCTACAACCAGATGGCAGAGCCTCGCTATGTGGTGAGTATGGGGGCCTGTGCAACAGGCGGCGGCCCGTTCAAAGAGGGCTATAACGTAGTCAGCGGCATTGACAAGTATATTCCGGTAGATGTATATGTACCCGGTTGCCCGCCTACACCGGAAGCATTGATCTACGGCCTTCTGAAGATGCATGAAAAGGTTGAACGGCAGAGCATCACATCCGTGCCTTGGTATCGCAAAAATTCGTCAGATTTTGTACCGGTCCCCCGGCTTGGCCCGGACATTTTCGACCCTCGCCAGGTGGAACTGATCAAAGAGACCACGTTGATGGGGGCGGGCGGCGCGCAGGCGGAATCCACGAACGGAGCGAGTACGGCTAGTAGTGGACACGCACGCGGGCCGCGGACCCTATCCGACCAGGCGAAAGCCCGCATGGAAGAGGCAAAACGACGCTGGCGCGCCAAGAAAGGACTGCCGGCCTAACAAGTCATGGAAAGGCAGGGCAACCTTCTCTTTCCGCTGCGATTCTTACGCACGAGGTAGGGTATGAACGAAGCAACTGCTGTAGCAGCGAATCCATTTGAACAGGAACTGGCCGCTACGATTGTCGACACATGGGCTGAAGATACGCACAAGGCGTATGTGGTTGCAGCGGATAAGATTCTGGATGTATTGCGCTATCTGCGGGATATCGAAGGGTACGATTTTCTCTCGAATCTTACGTGTGTTGATTATAAGGGGTATGGCGGTAAGCTACGCAATGAGATCAGCGAACGGTTGGAGGTCGTCTACAGCCTCTATAGCACCCGCAGAGGCGGTGGCCCGATTTCCCTACATGTACGGGTGCCGGCCGATGACACGGTCCCAAGTGTGACAGACATTTTCCCGGGTGCCAATTTGCAGGAGCGGGAAGTCTACGACCTGTTTGGGGTCACATTTGACGGACATCCGAATCTGCGGCGCATTCTACTGTGGGATGGCTTTAACGGGCACCCCATGCGTAAAGACTGGCAAGAGGCCTATTATGAGGAGGACGCCAAACCCTTCCGCAGCCGCCATCCCAAAGGTGCCTACGCCTACCATGAGGACAAACTCCCTTGGGCCAAGAACACCACATATCCGGCCGGATGGGATCCGGACTCATGGCAGAATCCGGTCGCGTATGTGCCGGTCAGCCAGGCACCCCAGCACGAGAACGAGCCCCATCTAGACACGGAAAGCATTGTGGTGAATCTGGGGCCGCATCACCCCAGCACCCATGGTGTCTTTCGCATGCTTACCCGTGTGGAAGGCGAGACGATTCTGGCCTTAGAGCCGGAAATGGGCTACCTGCACCGCAACCATGAAAAGATCGGTGAGCGCAATACGTGGCTGATGAATATGCCGTTTACCGACCGGCTGGACTATCTGAACTCCATGAGCAACAATTGGAGTTATGCCTTGGCAGTAGAAAAGCTGGCCGGCATTGAGGTGCCGGAACGGGCCGAGTATCTGCGGGTCATCATGGCCGAATTCACTCGTATCGTCAACCACACTTGGTCCATTGGCTTTATTTTGAACGATTTAGGCGCGCTGCAGACGCCGGCCCTGTACGCCATTGAAGAGCGAGAGATGATCCTTGACCTGTTTGAGGCGGTCTCCGGCGCACGCTTGATGTGCAATTACATGCGCTTCGGTGGTGTGGTGCGGGATCTGCCGGCCGGCTGGCACGAGCAGGCTGTCTATCTGGTCAATGACCGCCTACCTAAAGCACTGGATGAACTGGACCTGCTTCTGACTGAAAATGAAATCTTGAAGGCGAGAGGCCGGGGTGTAGGCTATCTCTCGGTTGAAGATCTGATTTCCCTAAGTGTAAGTGGGCCGATGATCCGTGCGGGTGGGCTGGCCTACGACATTCGTAAGGTAGAGCCATACGGGGTTTACGACCGTTTTGATTTCGACATCCCCACGCTGCCGAACAGCGACATCTACGACCGCTATTACATCCGTCTGCTGGAATCACGGGAAAGTGTACGCATTCTCCAGCAGGCATTGCGGGATATCCCCAAAGGTGATATCCTCGGCGGCAAGGGTGGCTACACCCTGCGCGCCCCCGAAGGCGAAGTGTACAGTCGGGTGGAAGCACCCAAGGGCGAACTAGGCTTCTATCTAGTCAGTGATGGCAAGACGAGTCCCTGGCGCTATCATGTACGTTCTCCCAGTTACATCAATCTGAACGCCCTAGGCCCGATGAGCGTTGGCTACAAAGTTGCTGATGCGATTGTGATTCTCGGTGCCATTGATATTGTGTTGGGCGAAGTGGACCGCTAAACAGATACATGCGTAGGAGTTGACAGAATGTTTGGAACAGGACTTCTGAAAGGCCTCGGTGTGACGCTGAAGCATGCAGTGGATACATTCAATGATGATCGGGATGCTGTGCCTGATCGCTACAAGGGCAGTCTTGAACTGGGTAACAATCGTCGTGTCATCCAACAGCCTATTGATCAGGAAGGGCTGCTGACAATTCAATACCCTGAAGAAAAAAGACTGCTGCCGGAACGTTTCCGCTACATTCCAATGCTCATTTGGGATTCAGAGGAGCATGAGGACCGCTGCACAGCCTGCGGTATCTGTGCAAAAGTGTGCCCGCCGCAGTGCATTTGGATCGTAAGGGACAGCGATGAAAAGGGGAAACCAGTCACTCGCCCGTCGGAGTTTTATATTGATGCGGCCGTGTGCATGAGTTGTAGCTTTTGTGTTGAGTTCTGCCCCTTTGATGCCATTAAAATGAACCATGACTACGAGCTCGCGGTCTACGACCGCTATCCGCAGCTTGTGTATGATATGGAAGAGCTGACTGTCCCCTTGGAGTATTATGCAGCTCTGTGGCCGACGCAGTATGAGGAAGAGCAGGATCGTCGCCGGGCAGAGGCGGAACAAAAGCGTCGGCAGGAAGAGGAAAAGGCCCGAAAGGCCGCGGCCAAAGCAGCGACGGCCCCGAAAGAACAGACTGCCTCCAAGCCTTCTGCCGCAGAATTGAAGCAACGAGCACTGGAGCGGGCTTCCCAACGCCAGGCACAGGCCGCCGGTACTGGCGATGCGGACGCGGCCAAAAATGCGCGGCTGGAAGAGTTAAAGCGCAAAGCCCTAGAGCGGGCCCGCCAACGCAAGCTGGAATCCCAGTGAATACAACCAGTGGTCAATGACCAGTTTTCTGTATCCTTGTGGTATCGCCCTTTGGTGTTATGGAAACGCTGCATTCAGGAGGAATATCGTGACAGTTACGCTCAAATATTATGGACATGCCACATTTGGCGTTGACGCAGACGGGACAAAGCTACTCATTGACCCTTTTTTGTCGCCCAATAATCCGATGGCACCTGCACACGCGACAGCCGACAGTGTAGACACAGATGTTATGATCATCACCCATGGACACGGCGACCATATCGCTGATGCGGTTCCGGTTGCCAAGCGCACGGGCTGCTTGGTGATCTGCAACTTTGAGATCGGGGCCTGGTTGATGGGGGCGGGGATCGAGAATGTGCATCAGATGCACATCGGCGGTGCCTATAGCTTTGATTTCGGGCGGGTGAAGCTGACGATTGCCCATCATGGCAGTGGTCTGCCGGATGGAAGTTACGGTGGCACTGCGGCCGGCGTGTTGATCAATTTCAACGATGGCACAGATATCTACTTCGCCGGCGATACAGCCCTCACCTATGATATGCGCCTGCTCGGTGAAGCCGGCGTGGATGTAGCAGCCCTGCCCATCGGCGATAATTTCACAATGGGGCCGGACGATGCAGTCTTGGCCGCGCAATTTGTCAAGGCCAAGAAGGTAATACCCATCCATTACAATACATTCCCGCAGATTGAACAGGATGTGGATGCCTTTGCCCAAAAATTGCAGGATGAAGCCATTGAATGTGTCATTTTGAATCCCGGCGATATACTGGATGTATAGTGCATGTGGCGTTTGACGAGTGAAGGGATGCGGCATGGTTGATATAAGTGAGGCAGTACTTGACGGAAAGGCGGAGTTATTCTTCCCCGCCTATCTGATCCCATTATTGCGGGACCTGCGTGAAGGGGAGGGCTGGCGTCAACTGGTCGACCGGGTTTCCACGTTGCCTGATACCCACCCGGATAGCTTGGCTTTCGTTCTGATGATGATCAACCTGGGTGATTGTATGAAGTGTCATAGTAACTACTATAAGTTTCTGCGGGGCTGTGCCTTCTGCTCTCTACAAACGATCCGCACATTTAAGGGGAGCGACGCCGATTTACTGCGATACTATAACGAAGCCCAGGAGGAGATCGGTCAGCAGTTGAAAGGGATAGGAACGCTATCTCTGGCTGCCTGAAAGTGTGTGGTCGTGAATCAGCCAGCGCCTTTTGTGCGCTGGTTTTTTTTCGCATTCGGTTCACAGTAGGGACACAATGATTCGTATAGGGATTATCGGCGGCGGAATTGCTGGACTCACGGCAGCATATGACCTGGCAGGCACGGACAAAGCACAGGTATACATCTTGGAGAGCGGGCCAGAGATCGGTGGGCTGGCAGCCGGTTTCAAAGGACGGGCGAGCTGGGCCTGGCCGCTGGAAAAGTTCTATCATCATCTATTCACCAATGATGATGAGATCATGCATCTAACGCAGGAGATCGGGGCCGGAGAGCTGTTGCAAATTCACAATCCCACGACTGTTATGTATTATCAAGGGGAGAACTACCCTTTTGACAGCCCTCTGCGCCTGTTACGTTTTCCACATCTATCGCTGCTGCAAAAACTACGGATGGGCTTTGTCCTCGCGTATTTGAAATATCATCCTCGCCCTCCCTGGCGTACTTTTGATCAGCTATTAGCCGATGAATGGCTGGGGCGTTGGATGGGCCAGGCTGCGTATGGCAAACTCTGGCAGCCGATGCTAGAAGGCAAATTCGGGCCGCATTTTCGTGATGTCAATTTGGCATGGTTCTGGGCCAGAATCTACAAACGCACCCCGCGTCTTGGTTATTATCGGGGTGGATTTCAAGCATTTGTGGAGAAACTCGGCCAAGCAGCGCGCCAGCGAGGGGTAACGATTCAGACTGCGGCACAGGTCCACTCGGTGACGCCCCGGCCAATGGGTGGCTTTGCCGTTGCCTACCATGCAGGAACGCCGGCCCTAGAACAGTTCGATGTGGTCCTCAGCACCGTCAGCCCTAGCCTGATGCAGCGGATTGTGCCGGATCTCCCCGGCGATTATCTTTCACAGTTGGCTGCTCTCCGTAGTATGGGGGCCATTGCCATGACCATCGCGCTGGACCGGCCCTTGCTCACCAACACCTATTGGGTCAATGTGCCCAAAGCGGAAGGGCTCCCTTTCCTGGCCCTAGTCGAACATACCAATCTGATCGACCCAAGCCACTATGGCGGGGATCATCTCCTGTATTTAGGTGATTATCTGGACCCGTCCCATCGTTATTTTTCCATGTCAAAGGACGAACTGCTTACGGAATTCTTGCCAGCACTCAGGCATTTCAACAGAGAGTTTCGCGAGGAGTGGGTAACAGGGGCTTGGCTTCATCGGGCTTCCTATGCCCAACCAGTGCCGGTGCGTGGGTATAGAGAGATGATCCCTGCCTTACGCACACCTTTGCCGGGCCTGTATTTTGCTTCAATGAGTCAGGTCTACCCCTGGGATCGAGGCACAAATTATGCGGTGGAAATCGGGCAGAAAGTAGCCAATCTGATCGACGAGGAGTACCGCTTGAGAGTTTGACAATTTGCAAAGGAATATAACTATGTCCAGCCGTAAAAGTGGGAAGCAGACACCCCCATCAAACCCGCGTATTCAGGAGAAATTAGGCATTCCCATCAAAAACATCATCGCGGTGGCCAGTGGCAAAGGCGGCGTCGGCAAGACCACGGTCAGTGTCAATCTGGCCGTAGCCCTGGCCCAGACAGGCGCACAGGTCGGCCTGCTTGATGCAGATATCTACGGGCCGAATGTGCCCATGATGATGGGTGTTGCGGAGATGCCGCCCGTGGAGGCCGGTAAATTAGTGCCAGCCGAAGCCCATGGCGTCCGTTTTATGAGTATGGGATTTCTGATGCCGCCGGACCAGGCCTTGATCTGGCGGGGGCCCATGCTACACAAGGCCATCCAGCAGTTGTTCACCGACGTGCAGTGGGCGGAGTTGGACTATCTGATCGTTGATCTGCCGCCTGGCACGGGAGATGTGCAACTGTCCCTCGCGCAGATCGCACCCTTGACCGCCGGTCTGATCGTCACAACGCCCCAGCTGGTGTCTGTCGCTGATGCCCGGCGAGGGGCATCAGCCTTTCAGCAACTGGAGGTACCGATTCTGGGCGTAATTGAAAATATGAGTGGGGACGTGTTTGGCAGTGGGGGGGGGGCTAGCGCGGCTCAGGAACTGCACACCACTCTGTTGAGCATCATTGACTTGGACGCTGCCGTCCGCACGGGTGGAGATTTAGGCTTGCCGGTCGTCGCTGTCAAACCGGAGAGTGGGCCGGCCCAGGTGTTCCAGGACCTGGCCCAAAAGACCATCGCGCGGCTCCTTGCATTGCAGGGCGGCAGTGATCCGAAGTTAAAGGTGCTTTAGCCATACAATGCGGATTGCGTATCAACGTGCTGCGGATACGCAATCCACATTCTTCAATGTTGATTGCCCAACACATGCTACTCCAAGGCGTTCGTCTCTTGGAGCAACTTGAGCGTTCCCTGCAAGTCCTCCAAGTCCGACAGGTCCAGATCCGGGGTATTTACCTCTGCTAGCGGCAGCAATCCTGCGGCTGTCGGTATGCTGTCTACAAGAGGATATTCATTTGTCTCTTCAGAGAAGTATCTCTGTGCTTCATCTGAAAGCAGAAAAGCCACGAATGCCTCGGCCGCGGCCCTATCTTTTGCGGTATCAAGAATCCCAACCCCGGCTACATTAATCATTGAACCTGCATCGCGTGTGTGCGGGTGGTGATTGCGGGCCGAAAAGTTCGGGTCTTCCGCCAGAAATCTGTACAGATAGTAATGATTCACCAGGCCGAGCTCGATCTCGCCTCTGCCGGTGGCTTCAACGATGGGTGTATTCTTGGCATACACCTGAACATCATTGGCGATCATCGCCGCCAGCCATTCTCTGGCCCGCGCTTCGCCTTCCAATTTTCGTAGTGCGGTAACGAATGCTTGGAAGCTACCATTTGTGGGGGCCCAGCCGATCTTCCCTTTCCATTGGGGAGCGGTGAGTGCCCAGATGTCGTTGGGCACATCTTCCTCGTTGAGCATCTCTGTGTTATAGACGAACACCCGGGCCCGTCCACTGGTCCCTACCCAATGGCGGGCACTGCTGTGAAAACGGGGATCAACCCGCGCTAAAATTTCCGCCGGCAGTTCTGTGAAGCGGCCGGCCAGGGCCAGTGCGCCTAGCGCGCCCGCATCTTGGCCAAAGAAAATATCGGCGGGTGAATTTTGCCCTTCCTCCATAATCGTAGCGGCCAATTCAGCTGTGCCGCCGTAGCGCACGTTGATGGTGACGCCGCTCATGTCTTGATAACTGGTCAGCAAAGGACCGACCAGATTTTCATTGCGGCCGGAATAGATTGTCAACTCCGTTGGCTGCGATCCTGGGGTTGCGCTGCCAGTGCCTGAAGCCATAGGGGGCGGAGGTGCAGCACAAGCAACGAGCAACACACCTGCAAAGATGAGCAAAAAGACAGGGACTACCTTCTTTGAAACCATTGGGAACACCCTTTCAGATTGTGATAGAGATGAAGCCAATCTGTACACAGCAGCGGTTACTTACCATAGCCACTGCTGTTCTCCGTACGTCAGGATTGACAGACTGGTACGAACATTTGGGCGTGCATGTCTGCGATACGACAGCTCGGCACGCTGCTGAAGTGTAGCACATCTGAAGGGTGAAAATTGGGGAAAATCAGAGCAGATTTCTGCGGTATACGTGAACGAGTCTGTTAATGTAGGTTTACTGGGGAGTTAACTTCTCTTGAGCAGCCAGCGGCTTGGGCTGATCACTGATCTGGGCTTGCTTCATGCACTGCGTGAGAAAGCAGACGGTATTGGGGAACATGCTTGCTTGTCGTTTTGTGGCAACTCAGAGGATTGGCGAATTGCGATTCTTCGGCTAAGATGAAAAGGTCGTGGACCAGTCCGTCGTCGACCGAACGGAAGCGACAGGTCCATACATCTCCATCTTGGTCTACGTTGAGCAGTGCAAAGGCGTCTATCGCTTGTACCTGGGTCTCGGCGCGAAGATAGTACTCCGCGGCCTGCACTGGCTGCTGGAAGCAGGAACGGCCCCGATAGTGGTCCAATTGGTAGATATCCCCAGCCGCATAGGAATCAACCAAAGGGATGGCATCCTGGGGCCCGAGGCGTCCATAGTAGAGTCCATGTGGCAGGCAGATCATTGTGGCGACAAAGCGATGGCCGCCGGTGTGGGTCGTCTGCCAGACCTGCTCGCCGGCATAAGCGGCCATTGAGAGATAGACCGGCACACCCCATTTGGCACAACAGCGGTCTCGGCTGCCATTTGTACAGACCAGAAACAGTGGGGCGTCGTGCCTATTGGCCGCATAACTCTGGGGTGTGGCTTGGAGTGCAGTGACCATTGCCGGCAGGTCCATGGTTGCCAGATCATCAAAATCCGCCAGCTCAAAGCGATATAGCTGGGTTGTATCTTGCGCGGAGAGGCCAAGGAAAAAACTGAGTGCTTCACCAGCGCGGGTCGACCCCCGCTTGATCAGTTGCAAGCGGGAACCGGGGGTGGCGGCGATGGCATGTTGCAAGTGGGCTTTCAGAGCAGCGGACAGCTTGCTTTCCTCCAGGGCTTGGGCTCCCCAGACGCTGGGGTATTCCAGCACAAACCAGACAGTCGTGCCGTTGCCGGCTGTGCCGAAGATGGTCTCAGCGGAAGTCCGCGAAAGGTCCGAACAGAAAAAATTTTGTGTCATCGTAACACCGGTGGTGAATGGTCAAGAACTGCAGTGCTTCCTGCTGTTCATTCACTTTTACCACAAGAATCCCTAGGATGCAAGTCCAGCGCCGCCGCGCTTGTCCTCTATCCTGCCAGCATGTCGGGGACCGACCAGCCACATGAGCAGCAATAGCTGCACTTTGAGAGAGAGCAGGTATACTTGAGGGAGGGCGCTCCCTGTACCTTCCCTGCTATCCAATTCTGACGCACGAGGACTGCCATGTTGACCTTACCAGAAAAACTGCTCTTTTTCAGCGCGGTTGTCATCTCTCTTTTTCTGAGCTACCTGCATTTCCGCAAGGTCTATCTGGTCATCCGGCGAGGGTCCTCGGCACATGGGGGAGATCCCAGCAGAGAAGGGGGGATACAGTGGACGAAGGTAGTGTCCGCGGCCGGCAGATGGCTGACCTTTGGCAACATATGGCGGACCCGCAGCCGTGAGAATGTTTTCCATGCCATGATCGCCTGGGGGTTCATCTTCTATCTGCTCGTCAACTTGGGCGATGTGCTGCAGGGGTATTTCCCGATCCGGTTTTTAGGCGACACCCCTCTCTCTGCCCTGTACCGTTTCTTGGCAGATATCCTGACCGTTGCTGCTTCGGCAGGAACAATCTATTTCATCCTACGTCGTTTCGTCGCGCCGCAAGTGGCGCGCCAATTTGGGCAGACCTCTGCCCTCGCCTACCATGAGAATATCAAGCTGCTGGAAACAGTGAAAGCCAGCGGCATACAGCGAGACTCGTTGCTTGTCGGGGCATTCATCCTCTTGCATTTGGGCTTCCGTTTCCTCGCTGAGACATTTGCCATCGCCTTGGAGCGGCATACGACAGGCCAAGGCGACCCGGCCCAGCCTTTTGCCAATGCTGTCAGTCTGCTGTGGGGCGGGATGAGCGAGGCCGCTCTGATTCTCGGACAGCATGTGGGCTGGTGGGTCGCTCTTGGCCTGATTTTGGCGTTCCTGCCCTACTTCCCGTATACGAAGCATTTGCATCTGATTATGGCCGGCATTAATTTTCTTGTGCGACCGAAACGCACTTCCTTAGGAGAGCTGCCGCCTCTGGATTTTGAGGATGAAACCATTGATGAGTTCGGCGCAGCCCGGCTGGAACAGCTCCCGTGGCCCCATTTGGTGGATGCCTACGCCTGTATCATGTGTAACCGCTGCCAAGATGTATGCCCGGCCTATGTCACGGGCAAGGAGTTATCCCCCTCCGCTTTGGAGATTAACAAACGCTATTATATCAACGAGTCCGCAGATGCTGTGGCTGCCGGTGAAGATACGCCATCCCTACTCGACTATGCGATCAGCGAATCGGCTGTGTGGGCCTGTACATCTTGCGGCGCATGTATTGACATCTGCCCGGTAGGCAACGAGCCGATGTTCGATATCATGCATCTGCGCCGTTACCAAGCACTCACGGAAGCCCGCTTTCCCCAGGAGCTGCAACAGGCATATCGCGGCATTGAACGACAGGGCAACCCTTGGAATCAAAGTGCTCGGGACAGGCTGGCCTGGGCCCAAGGGCTGGATGTACCCACCATTGAGGAAAACCCGCAGGCAGAGATCCTATGGTGGGTGGGCTGTGCGCCGAGTTACGATCCCAGGGCCAGGCAGACAGCCCGGGCGTTTGTCAAAGTCCTGAACCATGCGGGTGTCAATTACGCGGTGCTGGGCGAGATGGAGGCCTGCAGCGGTGATGCTGCCCGGCGCTCCGGACGCGAGGACCTGTTCTGGGGCATGGCGGAAGCGAATAGCGAGGTCCTGCATGAAGTGGCTCCCAAGCGCATCGTCACCACCTGTCCCCACTGTCTCCATGCCATCGGCAAAGAGTACCACCAGTACAACAAAGGAATGGCCCAATTTGAGGTCATCCATCACACCCAACTGCTATCGGAACTGGTCGCGGCCAAAGAACTGGCGTACAATATCCAGCAAACTGGGACGCTTACGTTCCACGACCCCTGTTATCTTGGCCGTCACAACGGCATTGTTGATGCCCCGCGGCAGCTGCTACAGGCCGGCACGATTCAGTTGGAGGAGATGCCGCGACACGGGCGGCAGAGCTTCTGTTGTGGGGCCGGCGGTGCCCAGTTCTGGAAAGAAGAGGAGCCGGGGGAGCGGGCGGTCAACCGAGAACGCTACGACGAGGCCCGCGCGGTGGGCGCAGAGATGATTGCTGTTGGCTGTCCCTTTTGCCTGACGATGATGACCGATGCGGCCAATGCTGTGAATGAAGGCATAGAGGTAAAGGATGTAGTAGAACTGATCGCCGAGGGCTTACCCACAGTGGAGAGCGGACAGCAATGACTTACCACTGCAGTTGACTAGACTGGGAGAAACGCGGCTGACGGTGTGGGAAGTATGCTAACCGATGGTGTATGCGGTGGCGCAGGGCCGGCTTGTCTGAATCAGGATTTACAAGATTAGAGGATGAACAGGATAACACCATTCATCGCTTGCCGACCACCTCTTGTTCCGGGCTGGCAGCACCTACCAGCACAAAGGGATGAACAGGATAACCCCTTTTGGCACAGAAATTTTTGTCGTTGTTTCCCCATGAACACTGTCAAAATTTCTCGTGCCAAACATCCTGATGCAGACAGGATTCATCTTTGGTCGGATATCCACAAGCTGGCGTTATAGAAGAGGAGGGCCGGCCAATGTCGCGGCTTGGTAGGCCATGATGAGCAGAAGGACACAAAGGAGCGTCCATACGAGACTCCGCAGGCTGCGGCTCTCGCGCACGAGAGGCTGTAGGCCGCTCCGGATGATCTGCGGCGGGCGGTAGCCGGGCAACAGGCCAAAGGAGACGATGACACCGCCCACCAACCCGCCTAAATGCCCCCAGTTGTCAATGTTACTGACGGACATCCCCAGTACCAGATTGATGACGAGAATGACCAATGCAGAGCGGAGCATCGACTGGCCTTGGGGCCCCAGATTCTTGCGGTAGCGATAGAAGTAGACGATTGTTGCGCCCAGCAGGGCAAAAACTGCCCCGGATGCCCCGGCCGAAAGTGCTGGAGAAAAAGCGTAGCTGGCGATACTGCCCAGCAGGCCTCCGAGTAGATAGATCATGATAAAGCGCAGGTGGCCGTAATGGCCTTCAATAATCGGGCCGAGCCAGAAGAGGCCGATGAGATTGGAGAGCAGATGCATTGGGCCGATGTGCAGAAACATGGCCGTGAATAGCCGCCAAGTTTCCCCGTTCAGAATTGCTTCGTTGGCTTTCATGCCGAAAAGATAGAGAACCCGCAGATCGGTAGGACCGTTCCACACCCTGAAGACGAGCAGCCCCCCTACAAATGTGGCGGCGAAGACGAGAACATTGAGACCGATCAGAACGCGAATGACGCGCGGCGCGACAAGAGGAATGAAGAAGGACACCGGCGGGTTATCTTTGGGCAGAGGGATGCCGCTGAGATTTCTGGGCGAATTCATGAGCATACCCAGTGGTCAGTGAAACTGCAATACAATAACGCCAGGCCACATTGGCCTTAGGGTATCAGAGCACTTGGCCACGACCACTGCAGACCATCCTATAACTTGACCGGCAACCAATCCACACGGCATTTTTCCGCCTGAATGATGCTGATCACCTTGTCTACCGTTTCGTCCTGGCAGCTATCCCGATTGACGACTGTATAATGAAATTTGTTCAGATGCTGCATCTCCTTACGCGCAGTGGCAATACGCATCTTCAGTTTGTCAGGCGTTTCGGTTTCTCGCTCCTGCAGACGTTGTATCAGTACTTCTTCATTCTCGGCAGTCAAAAAGATCGTCACTACCTCTGGTATGAGCCGGCGAATCGTTTCCGCGCCCTGGACATCAATGCGTAGGATGACATCTTTTCCACTCGCCAAGGCATCGCGTACATGGGTTTTTGGAATCCCTTTGTAATTCCCGTAGACGACCGCATATTCTAGCAATTCATCCGCATCGATCATTTCGGCGAATTCACCAACAGACACGAAGTGATAGTCCACTCCATCGATTTCAGTGGGTCTACGAGGCCGGGTGGTGACAGTCACGATAAAATGAAAAGGGAACCCCCGTTGTTTCAACAGAGCCAAGACCGTATCTTTGCCCACTCCGCTCGGACCGGAAATGACCACCAGAATCGGATGCGGTTCATTCAGATGACGGTAGATAGGGATGATCTCTTCCTGGGTTGCAGTCATGATACTTATGTTGAACAGTTAGCAACTTTGTAACGGATTCCTGAATGGATATAATTGACGATAGAGAAATCGTAACCCGCTATTGTCCGTTCAGTATAATTCAGGTAGATAGTGAAAGAAAATTTGTAACTGCATTGATGCGTCACTGCTGTTACGAACCACAGACCACTGGTGTTCCCAATGCCAATTTATGAATACTATTGCTATGACTGCCAGAAACGGGTGAGCGTCTTCTTTCGCACATTGGCCGAAGCCGAAGCCGGTGCCTCTGCTTGCCCCGACTGTGAAGGACAACGTTTGGGCCGGTTGATGAGCCGTCTGCGTGTTTTGCGTTCGGAAGACTCCCGCATTGAATCTATGGCCGACGATCCCTCTCTCATGGCTGGGTTGGAAAACGAAGACCCTCGGGCTCTGGCCCATTTTATGCGTAAGATGAGCGATGACATAGGCGAGCCATTGGATGATGAGATGTCCGAAGTAATGGACCGGCTAGAGGCTGGCGAGAGCCCGCAGTCCATTGAATCATCTATGCCGGAACCGACGAGCGGGGAAGATGGCGGAATGGCGGAGGTGGGCGGTGTGGACCCGTGACCAGGGCGTGCTGCTGTCCTATATCTTCTCAAAGCGGTCGACCGGTACGACAAAGATGGTCGCACCGCCCACTTGTTTTTCCACTGGTGTCGGGATGTGCATCTCGCCTGGCTCCATCACCGGCGGCAGAGGTGTCACATATTGGACACGGCTCGTGCAGATCTCGCGCAAGATGGTGAGCACATCCTCCACCTGTTCATCTTGAACACCGCATAGGACTGTTGCGTTGCTGATGCGTAGAAAGCCGCCCATGGAGCCGGTAATCGTTGCCGAATACCCACGCCGCCCCAACCGGTCCAGCAGATTGCGGCTGTCTTCCTCGTTTACAATCGCAATGATCAGTTTCATGAAACACCAGTGGTTCGTGGCGCAATGCGCTGCCGCAGGCTACTGTGGTGCTGGCATTGCCCTACGTACTGCTGTGACAATGGCATGATGAACGTCCTCTACAGGGCGTCTAGCGTCAATGATGACCCATCGCCCCGGCTCTTCCGCGATCAGTTGATGATAGCCGGCCGCAACACGCTGATAAAAGGACATCCTTTGTGCATCGAGCCGGTTCCATTCGCGCCCCTGTTCACCCTCGAATTCCTGCTGCCGTTTGCGATGAATCCCCTCTGCAGGTGGTAGTTTCAAGTATAATGTTAGGTCCGGGCGTAGGCCAGCGGTCGCGTATTGGATCAGCTGCCGTAGATCTGCGATATTTTGCTGATGGCCGAAGCCCTGATACGCGAGAGTGCTGTCGGCAAAGCGATCGCACAGGACGATTGTGCCCTTGGCTAGTGCTGGGCGGATTGCCTCTTCAATGAGCTGGGCGCGGGCGGCATTGAAGAGAAGGGTCTCTGTGCGGGCATGCATCTCTGTGTGGGCCAAATCCAGCAATACCTGACGAACCCGGTCGCCGATACGGGAGCCACCTGGCTCCCGGGTGACCAAAACAGAGCGCATCTCTTGGCGCAGATATTCCGCGAGGAGGTGCGTCTGTGTGGTTTTGCCGCTGCCATCTAGCCCTTCAAACGTCACAAACATGTTTGTGGCTAACTGGGGTTGCTGAAAATGCGTACCCGTCGATGGGGTTCCCGTCCGTAGCTGTGGCTGATGAGATTGGCTGTGCGGGCCAACTGGTGCTGCTGGCTGCGAATGGAGGCTGGCTGCGGACTCAATTCCACTGATTTTTCGCCCTTCAACAGCCGCTGAATCGCGTCCTGTGTCTCGCGCATGGCCGAATCAAAGACCGCCTCCGGATCATTGCGGTTCAACTGGAATACATCCAATAGGTACTGCTCCATCTGTGTGACAGTGTTGCTGCGTAGAACGTAAATCGGTATATTCTGGCGTTCCGCATCGGCGATGGGCTGAGGTTTTTGGCGGAAATAGTTTTTCAATGTCAGGACGATGTCCGCATCCCGCAGTTCTTTGACAATCTCCACAGAAATTTTCAGGTTTTTGGCTGCCGTGCGTAGTCGATTCTGGCCGATGCCATAGGGGAAGACCCGCACGGATTTCTGTCGTTCCTCTTGCTTGGGCGCCCCTGTATGTTCGTTGATTATCTTCGCCAATGGGGAAGGGTTGTCCTCACGCTTGCCACCCCGTGGCCGCCGCTCAGCTTTCCTGCCTTGGCCGGTCCGGCCGGATTCTTCCCGCTTCTCAATATGAACCTGACGGTTCTTGTCCACATAGCGGATTTCTGGGGAGAGGGTCCAGCCCCGCAGCAGAGAGTCAACGGCCTCCGCGACATTGTGATGGACGATCATCCGCTGCCGTTCTTGGATCTCGATCAGCACATCAAAAGTAGGCGGGGCCTTGCGCTCTAGAACTGTCTTCTGCGTGCCTCGCCGCCGGGCTTCCTCGTCCGAGAGGGTTACCGTATCAATCCCGCCAACTAGATCCGAAAGGGTCGGATTCATCAACAGATTTTCCAGTGTATTACCATGGGCGGTGCCGATTAGCTGTACGCCGCGTTCGGCGATTGTGCGGGCGGCCACGGCTTCTAGTTCCCGCCCGATCTCATCAATAACAATCGCTTCAGGCATATGGTTCTCCACCGCTTCGATCATCACTTCATGCTGTAGCATGGGCGTAGCGACCTGCATGCGTCGGGCTCGCCCGATCGATGGATGGGGAATGTCACCATCCCCAGCGATTTCATTGCTCGTATCAACGATCACGACCCGCTTTTTGTCACTGAGGACTCGGGACGCTTCTCGCAGGAGGGTCGTCTTGCCTACGCCGGGGCGTCCGAGCAGAAGAAGACTGCTGTCGCTCATGATGATATCTTGAATGATATCAATGACGCCGAATACAGCACGACCGACCCGGCAGGTTAGGCCGATGACTGTATTTTTGCGGTTGCGGATGGCCGAGATGCGATGCAGGGTGCGTTCGATCCCGGCCCGGTTATCTGCGCCGAAATCGCCGATGTTTTGGATGATGTGGTACAGGTCTTTGCGTGTCGTCTCCTCTGTGCTCAGGTATAGTTCGCTGTCAGTGAAACGAGCTTCCGGCAGACGGCCTAGGTCCATCACAATTTCGATCAAATCGCTGGCCCGGTCCAATTGTTGCAAGGAGTTACGAATCCGTTGCGGCAACACGGCGAACAGTAGATCGAGATCGTCTGCTATGCGTAAAGTCATTGAACTCCAGTATTGGTGATTCGTAGGCAGTATACTACAGTGGGCGCTGGTCAGTGAAATTGCAGAGGTCAGGATTCACCATTAGCCAACGGGAGGCCACCGGATTGTTGTAGCAACTTTGCCACTAGCCCAGTCCAGCCGGTCTGATGGCTGGCCCCTAGGCCCCTACCGTTGTCGCCGTGAAAATACTCATAGAAAAGAATCTGGTCCCGCCAGTGTGGATCCTTCTGAAAGACCTGCGAGTTTCCATAGATGGGACGTTTGCCGGATCTGTTCCGTAGAAAGAGACGCATGAGCCGCTGGGACAGTTCCACCGCCACCTCGTCCAAAGTTTTCCATACACCGGAGCCGGTGGGGCATTCCACTTTCAGACCATCGCCGTAGTAGTGATGAAAGCGTTGCAAGCTTTCGATGAGCAGAAAATTGAGGGGGAACCAGACCGGCCCTCGCCAGTTGGAGTTGCCGCCGTACATGCTTGTACGGGATTCTGCGGGTTCGTACTGAACTTCAAAAGTCTGACCGGCTATCTGAATGCAGTAGGGCTGTTTTGCATGGACTTTTGAAAGCGAGCGGATGCCGTAGGGGGAGAGGAACTCTTCTTCGTCCAACAGATAACGCAGTACACTCATCAACCGCTCTTTTGTCAGCAGAGATGTCAGGTAGCGTTCACCGCTGCCGGGTTCGTCAATGCTGCTCATTGTCGTGGCCAAAAGCGGCCTATTCTTGAGAAACCAATGGGTACGTCGGTTGAAATCCGGCAGAGATGACATCAAGGCCGGTTCTAGGGTTTCGACAGCGACCAGCGGGAGCAGCCCGACTAGAGACCGTACTTTCAAGGGGATTAGAGTGCCATCGGGTAGATGCAGGACGTCATAGTAGAAGCGATCTTCCTCATCCCACAGGGAGATGCCATCAATACTGGGGTCGTTCATGGCTGTGGCGATGCGTAGGAAATGTTCAAAAAATTTCGTTGCCATGTCCTGATAGACCGGCTCCTGCCCGGCCAGTTCCAAGGACATTTTCATCATCATCAGGCAATAAAAGCCCATCCATGCGGTCCCATCGGACTGGTTGATGCGGCCGCCGGTGGGTATGTGCGCGCTGCGGTCAAAGACGCTGATGTTGTCCAGCCCCAGAAAGCCTCCTTGGAAAACATTGAGGCCATCCGCATCTTTGCGATTGACCCACCAAGTAAAATTGAGCAGAAGTTTGTGGAAGATGCTCTCCAGAAAGGCCCGGTCCGGCCTACCTTTCTGGCGGGCGTCCATTTTATACACCCGCCAGACGGCCCAGGCGTGTACCGGTGGGTTGGCATCGCCGAAATGCCATTCGTAGGCGGGCAGCGCGCCGTTGGGATGCATGTACCATTCGCGGGTGACCAGGGCCAATTGTCGCTTGGCGAAATCCATATCCACTAGAGCGAGTGGGAGGCAATGAAAGGCCAGGTCCCAGGTGGCGTACCAGGGGTACTCCCATTTATCCGGCATGGAAATAATGTCGAAGTTGTGGAGATGATCCCAATCTCTGTTGCGAGAATTTGCGCGCTCCGGTGAGGCTGGGAAGATCGGGTCACCGTGCAACCACTGGGCGGTATCAAAATAGTAGAGCTGTTTGCTCCAGAGCATCCCGGCCAGGGCCTGGCGCTGGACCAGCCGTTCATCGTCGTTCAGGTCCGGCTTCTGTACAGCCGCGTAGAACTCGTCCGCTTCGTTGATGCGTTGTTGGAAGGTCTCGTCGAATTCTTTGCCGAACGGTCTATCTGTTCCCATATGGGCAAGGCGCAATCGGTAGGTGCGCGATTGGCCGGCGGGGATCTGTTCGGCAAAGTGAAAAGCGGCTTTTGTTCCTCGGCCGGCGGGGTTGATCGCGTCGGATTCGCCGTGGATGAGATAGCGATGGAAGGCATCCTTGACATAGGGAGACCGATTGGGTGAACCGAAGAGCCGGGCAGAATTGGTCTCGTTTTCTGTGAAGAGCACTCGGGAGGCACCCCTTATCTCCGGTATGGGGGTGCTCATATCACTCTCGGCCCAAAGGTGATAGTGCCCCAATTGCGGATGATCTGCGGTCAGGGTGAGAGAGCCGGCCGGCCCCTCCTTCTGGGTCAAAAGCGGCCGGCCCCTGACGTCGTCTAGGGGTCCGTTCTCGTAACCCCAACTCCAAGTATTGCGAAACCACAGGGTTGGCAGCAGGTGGCAGGGCGCACTGTTGGGGCCCTGGTTGGTCATGGTAATCCGAATGAGGATGTCATTTTCGTCGGCCTTAGCGTACTCGACCATAACGTCAAAATAGTGGTGTGCCGCAAAGATGCCCGTATCCAACAGTTCGTATTCAAAGTCGCTGAACCCCCGCTGGCGGTTCTCTTCGATCAGTTTGCGGTAAGGAAATGCTGTCTGGGGATATTTGTAGAGCATCTTCATGTAGCTATGAGTTGGAGTGCTGTCCAGATAGAAGTAGTACTCCTTCACATCTTCGCCGTGATTGCCTTCTGCGTTCGTCAGGCCGAACAGGCGTTCCTTCAAGATCGGGTCTTTGCCATTCCACAGGGCGATGGCAAAGCATAGGTACTGGTTGCGGTCGCAGATACCGGCTAGGCCATCTTCATTCCAGCGGTAGGCACGGCTGCGGGCCTGCCCATGGGAGAAATAATTCCAGGCATCGCCGTTGGAACTGTAGTCTTCCCGTACAGTGCCCCAGGCACGTTCGCTGAGATAAGGACCCCAATGTTTCCAATTGTTGGTACGCTTGTGATATCCTTCTAGGCGCACATGTTCCGCTGTCTGTGTCATGACGTTTCGTTGGTTGTTATGGCTTGATGGATCTAACAAAAAATCTATGGAATTTTACAATGTAGTCATACATGGCATAGGGGATTGTGTCAAATTTGACCAGTCCGTTCCCTGTTGCTATACTGCAGCGGTTCATGGCTCGTACAGACCACACGATTGGGGCTGTAGCTCAGTTGGGAGAGCGCTACAATCGCACTGTAGAGGTCAGGGGTTCGAGTCCCCTCAGCTCCACAAGACAAATTTGACAATTGGGCAAGATTCTTATATGGTAGGTTGTACTGGAGGCGAGGAGTGAACGGATTGAGATTAACCTGATACAATTTTGGGGCTATAGCTCAGTTGGGAGAGCGCTACAATGGCATTGTAGAGGTCAAGGGTTCAAGTCCCTTTAGCTCCACCAAACGTTGGTACTTTGAGAGCGTCAATGTGTATGTAACCTCGCTGCTTACGTTCATTTGTGTTTTATACTTCGCGGAGCGGAACCTCTTGGTTTCCATTCATTCCATTTCAACCTCGCCCTGATTGATATCCTGCCGTTTGTTGACCATCCCGACATCTAGGTAATCGCATCTTTATTGAAGCCTAGAAGTAGACACGATCACAGAATGAATCGGTTTTGGCTACGTCTAGGAAATTATCGGTTCCGTTTTATTGTTCTAGGCAGGCTTTCCGGCAGGAGGTTCTGGCTTGCCGTTGTTGCTGTGTTGTTCGGCGTAGTGACGATGATGCTGGCGTGGCCGAACACGAGAGAGGGACAGCTAAAGGGACCGGACATTCTGGAATATGTATCACTCGCGTTCAGTATCATCCAAGATGGCGAGTTTCGACCGGCCTACTGGAGCTTGAGGTACGAGAAAGAGAAGCTTTCGCAGCCGTATGCGGATAGGGGCCTCGTGCTCTTGCTCCAGGGTAGAGAACGTTGGCTCTCCCATCCGTACGCGGATAGGGTATGTCTACGGCAGCGGTGGTGTCCACAACGTTGGCTCTCTCAGCCGTATGCGGATAGGGAGCCGGGCTATCCGCTGTATCTAGCGGCGGTTTTCGCAACAGTCCCCACGTTCCACACATTGAGTTTCAAATGCCTCGTTGAGTGCGTAGCCGGGAATCCTGCGCGCCTGCGCTTTGAGCAGGCGGCAGCAGCTATGACGGGCCTCCTCGCAGCTACGACGTTCATCGTTGCCTACACCTTTGTCCGTAATTGGCTCCTGTCGATCATGGCAGGTCTACTATGCATGCTTCTGCTGCCCCAGGAGAGTGGCGGCAATGTATTGATAGCCCTTTTTCTGCTAGGGCACTCGGTGCTGGCTGTCAGGACTTGGCATAAGCCGCGCATTCTGACGGGCGCGTTAAGCGGCGTTGCCCTAGGGTTGTTGACGCTGACCGAGGCCGTTTTCCAGTACTGGCTTGTGGGGATGGTTCTGGTCTGCCTTGTGGGGCTGTGGTGGGACGCAGCGCGCCGGCGTGTGTTGCTTCCAGCCTTCGGAGTGTTGCTGCTTGCGGCCTTCGCCCTGACCCTGCCGTGGATGACCCGAAACGCGGTGCAGACGGGGAGATTCGGCATTGCTGGCCGTAGTGGGGGAGAAGTGCTTGCAATCCGGGCCGAGTACGGCCGGATGACTTGGTCAGAACTCTGGGGTGCCTTCGCCTACTATCTTCCGGTCGGGGGCAGACTCCGCGCGTTCGCTATGCGACGTCTAAAGCCGCAAGAATTCGCGTATACCCGTTTTGACCGCGAGAACCCGAAAGGTTTCTATGGACTCCACAAGATGCGGAACGGAGATGTGGCAAGATTGGCAGATCTGATCGACCTTGGTTGGCGTGGGGAGAGGATGAGAAGAGACTCGGCAAAGCAAGAGGCTGCACTGCAGTTGATTCAGGAAGATTGGCTCAAACACATTGTCCTGACATTTGTGTTCGCGGAACGGGGCAGCAATTTTTATTGCCGCAACTACGACACAAACCAAGCTTATGGTGTCCGTCTTAGCCCTGGGGATATTGAGACTATAAAGACGCGCCGCGACTACAGCGTTCCGCTCTCGAGGATGTGCCTTGCGGCTCAATGGCTTAGTCTGCTGTTTCTCCCGGCCCTGGGCGCGTTGTTGGGGCTCACCTGGAGGCGGCGGGACTTGGCCTTTTTGCTACTTCCGGTCGTCTACTTCTACGGTTTCCATGCGCTGGCCACCCATTTCATCCCCCGTTACTCGGAACCTCTTGTTCCGCTCTTTACTGTGATACTCGCATTGGTCATGAAGGAGATCTGGCTGTGGGCGCAGAGTAAAAGGCACTGGTATGGAGTATGATTTCCAAAAGATGTTCGGGAGCGAGAGGCGACGTATAGTCGTGGCTGCCGCCCTGTTCGGAGTATTGACACTGCTGCTGTTGTGGCCGGGCATAGAGGGCGTGATGCGAGGAACTGACGAGGATGAGAACTCCTACCTCGCATACAACATCATTCACCACAGAGTGTTTCATTTCCGCCATGATGTATCTGAGATCCTTGAGAGCGGAGGATCACTCTCAACCTACACTCGTAGGGAACCGGGGTATCCGCTGTACCTAGCTGCGATCTTCATTACGGTTCCCGAATTCCGCTCGCTGAGCATCGACTGCATCCCGGACTGGCGCTGCGAAGCCGGGTACCCGATACGACAGCGCGTAGGCCAGGTGGAGGCTATCCTATCGGCCCTTACGGTGGCTGCTACGTTCATGGTGGTCTACGCGCTTGTGAGAAATTGGCTGTTGGCAATGGCGGCTGGTCTGTTGTGTCTGGTATTGGTTCCGTTGAACAGCTCGGGCAACCTACTGGTCAGCTTGCTGCTGTTTGGACATGCGGGCCTGACGTTGCGGATGTGGCGCAAGCCATGGGTGGTTACGGGTGTGTTGAGTGGGCTTGCACTGGGCGTGCTGCTATTGATCGAAGTGGTCTTCCAATACTGGTTGGTGGTTCTGACGGTAGTTTGGGTTGTGGGGCTGTGGCGGGCCGGGGAGCGGCGCGGGGCACTGGCATCAGCCGGCGCGGCTATGTTGTTCGTTGCTCTGATCATACCTCTGCCTTGGATGGTTCGAAATTGGATGATAGCCGGGAAATTCACGATCGCGGGTCGCGGTGGAGAGACCATCGCGATTCGCGCGGAGTATGCCCAGATGAGCTGGTCGGAGGTTCTCGGGATGTTCGCCTTCTATCTGCCGCTGACAGATATTCCTTACGGAGACGATATACGCGAAGTTGTTATGGACAAGCTGGAGCCTGCCAACTTCGGTTACGCGCGTATCGATCATGAGAACGAGGAAGGGTTATATCGTCGTGCCCGATATACCTATTTTACGCAAAGGGATCCCGAGAGGGTGAAGGGTGGAGTCGTGGCCGCGCGTGCGGACACCCTAGAGGGGCTTGGATGGAGACAGGGAACCAGGGAGGTGAGGGAGGCTGTGCTCGCGCGAGTTGGGCTGGAGTTGATACGAGAGAACTGGCTGAAGCACGTTGTACTGTCATTGGCGTTCGCGGAGCGGGGCATAGATTATCGCTGCCGGGCCTACCATGCCGCTGGGAATACGTACGGTGTAGTGGTCAGGGTGCCTCTGAAGGTGATGTGCGCCATGGGCAAAGGGATCAGCTTCCTATTCCTTCCTGCCCTAGGGGCGATGCTCGTCCTTGCTTGGAGGCACCGGGACCTGGGTCTGGCCTTCTTGCTGCTCCCTGTGGCCTACTTCTACGGTTTCCATGCAGTGGCCACCCACCTCATCCCCCGTTACTCGGAACCTCTGATTCCGTTCTTTGTGGTGATACTCGCAGTAGCCATGGCGGAAGTCTGGCTGTGGGCGCAGAGGAAACGACCTTCATAACCCAATTCACCTCACCTGATGAACAAGCGCGTTCCATATGGACATGAAATATGCCTACACATCCTTATAATTCGTTGCTGGTCATTATCCCGGCTCTGAATGAGGAGAAGTCTATCGGACAGGTGGTAGAGGATGTCCGTAAGTGTACAGACTGCTTGGCTGCTATGGGTCTTGACCTGCGGATCTGCGTGATTAACGATGGCTCCAGCGACGACACAGCGTCCGTGGCAGCTCGGGCAGGAGCCGATCATATCCTAGTCCACAAGCGCAACCAGGGGCTGGGCGCGGCGGTTCGGAGTGGCTTGCGCTACGGACAGGACCAGGGAATCGGCTTAGTGGTCAAACTGGACGCTGACGGACAGCACGATCCCGCGGACATACCGGACTTGATTGCGCCCATTCTTGCCGACCAGGCCGATGTGGTCTACGGTAATCGCTTCCCACGCATGACCTACCGGATGCCCTTCATCCGCCGGGTGGGGAATGTGGTTTTCCGCTGGCTGATGAGGTGGCTGACGTCCTGGGAGATCAAGGACTCGCAGCCCGGCATATTGGCGGTGAACAACTCCTACCTGAAGGTTTTCTTCCTTCCTGGAGACTACAACTATACGCAGCAGATTTTGATAGACGCCTATCACAAGGGCATGAGATTCGACCAGGTGCCGGTCAGGTTCAAGCAGAGGGAGACGGGCAGTTCCTTTGTTTCGCTTAAATATCCATTTGAAGTGCTACCGCAGATACTGATGACATTGGTGATGGTTAGGCCGTTGAGGGTGTTCCTGCCGATGGCGGCCCTGTTTCTGGCGGCTGCGCTAGGTGTGTTCGGGGTTGAGTTCACCATGTGGTTGTTGGGCAGGGCGGCGAAGCCGGTCGAGCATGTCAACCTGACCCTAGGGCTGGCGATATTCGGCCTGAATACAGGCTATTTCGGACTGCTGGCCGAGATCGTAGTGCGGCGCAGGTCATAAGGATGCCCGGTCCACTCGCGCGCTACATTCTGGCAGGGACGGCCGGGCTGGCGATAAGCCTCGGCGTCACGGTCTTGATGTACGAGGTGGGAGGCCTGTCTGCGAGTCTATCATTTGCGGTGGCGTTGGCGGTAGTGTTCGGCTTCCATTTCGTCGCCAACGCGCTGTTTGTGTTTCGCACCACTGTAGATAGATACACCTTCCTGCGCTACACAATCTCGGCCCTTGGGTTCCGCGGCCTTGATTTCGTACTGTTTCGCATCATCACCGAGTTAATAGGGGTGTATGTGGTTGCGGTCGTGCTGGCAGTCGTCATCTCTAACGCTCTCAAGTTCCTAGTCTACCGATACTTGGTCTTCGTCGGTCGTGACAAGATTTGGTACTAGATGCTCGGTTCGTAGAAGATAGGACGGAGAAGCAGGAAAGTTGCCGGCATTCTTCCTCTCTAGTGTGGTCAGATACAAGCGATTTTGCCTCTTGTGGCGTTCGGGCGTATGATTGCGGGGATAAACAGTTTAGAGCGTATTTGAACCGGTCAGCAGTTCATATCCTAGCCAGACCGGTTGATGCGAATATGAAAGGACGATGACTGGTGGCTGCACAACGACGGGCGGAGAATGAACTCCGTCCGGTCAAATTTGAACTTGATTATATCCTGCACCCCGAAGGGTCAGTCCTGATTAGCATGGGCAATACGAAGGTGTTGTGCAATGCCTCTGTGGAAGAGCGTATACCCCGTTGGCTGTATCGGTCCTCCCAGCGTCACGGCTGGGTAACCGCTGAATATTCAATGTTGCCCCGCAGCACTCACCAGCGAGTGGAGCGGGAGACCCTGCGTCCCAAAGGGCGTACCCAAGAAATTACGCGGCTGATCGGCCGTAGTCTGCGCTGTGCTGTTGATCTGCACAAACTAGGCGAACGGCAGATCATCGTTGATTGCGATGTCATCCAGGCCGATGGTGGTACTCGCACAGCGTCGGTCACCGGGGGCTTCGTGGCCCTAGCTCTGGCCATCAAACGGCTAGAACGCAAGAAACTGGCCAAACCGGATACGATCATCCGGCAAGTGGCCGCGGTGAGTGTCGGTATCTTGAACGGCAAAGCATTTCTTGACTTGGACTATCAGATGGACCAGAACGCGGATGTTGATTTTAATGTGGTGATGAGCGACAGCGGCCACTTCGTTGAAGTCCAAGGTACAGCGGAAGGCGAACCGTTCAGCAAAGGCGCATTCAATGCCATGATGGTACTGGCAGAACTTGGGATCAAAGAACTGCTATGTATGCAGAAAGCAGCCCTCTTGGAAGCAGGATACAGCCTGAAACACAGATAGTGCGGTCGTGAACAAGAAAAAGAAACGGGTGACATTACGAGAGGTGGCACGACACGCGGGGGTATCTCCCACTGCTGTTTCGTTTGCCTATAATGCCCCCCATCAGTTGAGCCATGCCACCCGAGAGCACATTTTGGACACGGCCAAGGAACTGGGTTATCAGCCCCATCCGGTGGCCCGGACACTAGCCACCGGGCGTACCAATTCGATTGGTCTGTTGATGCCCACCAGCTTGAACTGGATGCTGCATGATCCGCTGTTTACTCATTTTTTGGGCGAGATCGGTGCTGCCTGTGATGAGGAAGAGAAACGCATTTTGTTGGTGCCTGTGCATGGGGAGGTACCACTTCAGACACTGGCGACGATAGCTGCCGATGGGTTCCTGCTGATCGGCATCCACCGAGAGCACCCCTTGGTTGAAGCGGTGGAGCGTTCTCTGCGCCCGATTGTTCTTATTGACAGCGATGACAGCATTCAAGCCCCTACCTTCAATATTGACGACCGGGGCGGAGCCTATGCTGTGGCGAGCCATCTGTTAGATAAAGGGCACCGGCAGTTCGCCATTGCCACGATGACACCCCGCCAAGATGGTGTCGTGATTCCGGCTTTTGAACGCAGGATTGAAGGGTTTTTGCAGGCCGTTGATGAGGCCGGCCTTCCCCGAACAGCGGTTCAGACCGTCCACGCCCGGGGGATACTGTCTGCCGGCCACGAATCCTTCCAAAATATCTGGCGTCTGCGGACGCGCCCGACGGCTGTCTTTTGTGTCAGTGATGTGCGCGCGTTGGGGATTCTGAGTGGTGCTCACAGAGCGGGGGTATCTGTACCGGATGATTTGGCGATTGTGGGGTTTGGCGACCTGCCGGATGCAACCGTATCAATGCCGTCCCTGACAACTGTCTATCGAGATATGAATCGCCAACCACAGCTGGCGGCCCGCACTCTTTTTCAGCTAATCAAGGAGCAGATCAGCGAGGCCGACCTAGACTCTCCACACATCAGCAACACCCGGCTCATCATCCGTGAGAGTAGCTAGCAGCAGTACGCTAGTGGAATGTCGCCCCTCATCAGCGGTATGAGGGACGACTGAGAGCGGTGCTGATGTCATCTCCTCGCCGGATGTAATAGGTGGGGATGTTCGACAGTTCCAGTTCATGGGACAGTCCCTGATAGGAAGAGGGATCCGGCCCGCCGAATGTGGTCCCATCTACCACAATCGCCATACTGTGAACGCCCCGACGGCGTACCTCCCGCAGAGCGCGTACCCAGGCCGGGTTTGAGTCGGCAGTGATCGCCAGAATCGTGTCATTGCGATTCAGGCGTACTCCTTCGGTGACCAGCAACTGATCAAAGGAGGTTTGTCCTTCGGCTGAGATCACAGCTAGGGCTTCCAACATCTTACGCATCTGCCGCTCGCCCCGGTCTGTCTGCAACAGATAGCGTTGGCTGCCATGCCAGATCATCCCTACAGCGCGGTTGCGTAGCAGAAAGTAGCGGGCTGCGCTCGCCGCCACTGTGACCGCATATTCTAGGGTACTGGGGGCCAGCTCTAGGCGCGCCGCCTGGGTGCGACCGCTGAGGGCAAAGACACCGGCCTCTGGGCGGGCTAATTCCCAAGGCAGGCTACGCGCTGTGGCCGCGTACAGATCAAGAAAGATCCAAATATCCGCAGATGGATCCAGCTCAAACTCTTTTGTCATCAGCCGGCCCGTACGGGCCGTGGTCAGCCAATGGATGCGGTTAAAGCTGTCCCCTGGCGCGTAGTCGCGGATGCCGGAGACATTGGTTGTCAGGTATTGGGCGCGGCGACTGAGGGCTTCGCCACCGGCTAGGTCGGCGATGGGAGGTTGAAACGTAGCTAGATTCACAGTCGCCGGGTAGACGACCAGATCGCTAGTCTGATGCAGAGCTTGGTCGACGGAGAAGAGGCCTAGGGGATCACCGCTGCGTAAGCGCAGGGGGCCTAGGCGGTAGTAGCCTCGTTTCTGGCAGAATGTGCGTACTTGCCAGCGATGACGGGAGCGGCCCTGCAAGTTGCTGACCACCCGGCTGGCACTGTGGAAGGGAACTGTTGAAAAGTCTCGCACCTCCAGCCACAGCTTTGGCAGCCGCCCCCGATTGCGTACTTCAAAGCTCTCTTCAAAGTACTGGCCCACCTGACTGCGCCGGGCGCGAGTATAGCGGTTGATCTGAATGGAGCGGGTGCTGATCCACGACCAGATGTAACTGAGCGCGAGAATGCCACTTAGTAGGTAGGCTAGATTGAAGGCCAGAGAGTGCCCGCTGTTCAGCGCAAAGACCCAAGCAAAAATCAGAGTCGCGATCAGAAAGATCAGACGTAACGACATAAGTGGTCGGAATGAAGAGCATGGAGTGGAGCTGGCAGCGCGTATAGGCTCATTGCTTCTAGGGCAAATGCGGGCACATTTGCCGGCCAAAAAGTGGGAGAAATGCTCTCGTTCCTCATCTTCTCGTTGGGTTTTTGCGGCCCCCTGGCACCGGTGTATGGGTAAGGGCCTCCTGAATCACCTGCGAGGCATCCACATTTTTAATGCGGGCAGAGGGGCTGACGATCAACCGGTGGGCAAGGGTCGGTTCGGCCAGCAGTTTCACATCATCCGGCAGCACATAATCCCGCCTATCAATGGCAGCCCAGGCGCGCGCGGCGCGGAACAGAGCTAAGCTGCCCCGGGGGCTTGCGCCTAGATAGACGTCTGGATGATCCCGGGTAGTGGATACAAGATCGACAATATATTCCTTCACGCTATCATCCACATACACATCCCGCACAGCCTCTTGGGCATCGGTCAGTTCATCCACAGACACAATTTTTTCCAGATGTTCAATGGGATGCGTCTGCGCCTGCAGTTCCAGAATGCTGATCTCTTGTTCTTTGATGGGATATCCCAGCCGGATGCGGATCAGAAAGCGGTCTACTTGTGCTTCTGGCAGAGGAAATGTGCCCTCGTATTCGATGGGGTTTTGTGTTGCCAGCACCAGAAATGGCCGGGACATCTGATAGGTTGTGCCATCTACGGTAACTTGACGCTCTTCCATGGCTTCCAACAGAGCCGATTGGGTCTTGGGCGTAGCCCGGTTGATCTCATCGGCCAGAACAATTTGAGCCATTAGGGGACCTGGACGAAATTCAAATTCGAGGGTTTTCTGGTTAAAGACGCTCACACCGGTCACATCGCTGGGGAGCATATCCGGTGTAAACTGAATGCGGCGATAGGTGCTGCCGATGCTACGGGCGATGGCGCGCGCGAGCATGGTTTTGCCGACGCCAGGCACATCTTCAATGAGCAAGTGGCCTTCGCACAGCAGCGCGACTACGGTCATGCGGATCTCCCGATCTTTGCCGATAATGACCTGCTCGACATTTGAAATGATGCGGTTGGCGACAGTTTGCACTTTTTGCATAGGGAACACCAATGGTGAATGGTCGGTAGTTGTCACTGATTGTACAGTACTAGCGGCGGATGAGCAATATACTGTAGTTCGTGATCAGCGGGAAGAATTGACACAGTTTCGTTTTTCGTAGTCACTGCGAACTACTGAAGTTCGGTATCTGTTGTATAATGATCTCCATGGATCTGTGCGCCTATCCTCGCCCCAAAGATGATACAGGAATCGGCATCCATTGGTGTGCTGGCATCAGTGGGGCCGCGCCGGAAGTTGTGGAAGATTTTTGGCTGCCGGAACTGATGGCTCTGGGCGTCAAGTGGGTGAAGATCGCCGACCACCTAGGCGTGCTTCCTTTGGCGGAGGCCCTCCTGGCCGCAGAAATCATGCCGGTCGTCCAAATCGTGCGGCGGGAGTCTGGGCCGGGTCAGCTCTCAACAACAGAGTTGGTTCAGGTCGAACAGTTCATTCGGGCTGGTGTGTGCTATTTTGAGTTTAACAGTGAGCCGGACCGGGTCTCCTCTTGGCAGAAGGGCAAGCTGCCGGCCGATGCACTGACCATCACTGCCCAGAACGCGGTGACCGATATGCAGGCGATTTTGGCGCGAGGTGGCTTGCCGGCGGTTCCGGCCTTGACCCCGCAGAGCGACTGGCAGTTGGCAAAGGAGATCCACCGCATCGGTGGCGACGCGCTTTTTGATAGTCCGATCTGGCTGGCGGTCCACAACTACTCGAGCAACCGGCCGCTGGAATACCCGAGGGATCCAGGGCATATAGAAGGTGCTCCCCTAACGCAAGAGCTATACTATACCCTGGCCCAGGAAGCTAGGGGGGAGGACCCTTGGCAGGGACGGGGCTTAGCTGAGATCAATGACCTACGCCGCAGATTGGCCCGGCACTCAAGAGGGAAGCGGCAGTTGCCTCTGGGGTTGCCGTCGGAGCAGGTGCATTGGCGCGCATTTGAAATCCTGAATGAGCAGGTTCGCGGGCTGCTTGGCCGCAGTCTGCCGATCCTCTCGACAGCCAACGGCTATCTCATCGGTGAAAACGCAGATCCGCGCTATCCGACCACCACATTTGCCCTGCATATGGCCCAGACTCTGGAAATCTGCCGGGCGATGATGGGAACGAGTAGTCGTACTCTTCCCGTGCCGGACTATTATTTCTGTACAGCTTTTTGGCTGCTGGCGAATGAGGCATTGGAAAGCGACCGTTCGGTTGGCGAACACAACACCTGGTATCGTTCGCCCCACTCCCTATCGGTGCTGCCGATTGTCCAGGCCCTCAAACAGGAGCCGAAACAGCCTAGGACCGCTTCGGCTGCAGCCAGCATGTTGCCCACACATGGCCAGGTTGATGATCAGGATATCCCCGTCAATCTGGATGAGAAGCCACCTGTCTTGGTAGGCTATGCGCGCCCGACGGGGCATAGCCTACTCAGCGGCCAGGTGCAGGGCGGGGCCGGCGCAGAGCTGCGTCTTGTCCACAATGATGGCTTCGCCTACGAGTCCATGGCTGGTGCGGATGGGTCCTACCGGTTTGTCGATCTACCGGCGGGCCGCTACAGTCTGGAAGTGACAAATCCGGCCGGCAGCCGAGTGGATGGCATTGATCTGCCGGCAGCCGCCGAGGTAACCATCCCATTATCGGCCTATGGTTGGGGCTTTGAGATCAAGCGGCAGCCCATGAAGTACGGCGGCATGTTGACCTGTGGCGTGAAGATTTTGCCCGGCAGCAGCGCGGGGACACCTGTATTGCAGATTCGCGGGGACGGGCAGGAGAATCGGGTCGTCCCTCTGGTACGCAGCAACCAGCCTCTGCTTGTACAGTGCGAAGTGGGCCCTTTGCCTGCGGGCGACTATCAACTGGATGTCTTAGGCCTGTCAGCCGCCGGCACAACCCCCATCAGTTGCCGGCTCCACATTGGCCGGGACACGACCACGGACGTGCTTTTTGTCTACTCATTTGATGAGCCAGGGGCCAGCCCGAGCCGTTCTGTCATTCACGGCACTGTGCAAGGAGGGGCCAACTGTACCCTACGTCTGTGCAGCGAGGATGGCAGTGAATGGCTTGTCGAACCGGACGAAATTGGACACTATGCCTTCAAGGATCTGCCGGCCGCTACCTATTTTATAGATGTGAAACACAGGCAGGGGCATATCCTAGAGGATGGCATGGTGCAGGGGTCGCATCTGCCGAATCACCCCGGCCCTTTGGTGTTGGATGGGCAAAATCAGGTACACCTTGATCTGTTCTTGGCCCCGGATGCCTTCTTATCGGCCCCTGCAGTCTATGCGGTCCTGCGAGGCAGTACAGCTCCCGGCACAATTGAGCAGGTCTCATTGCTAGATGAGCAGGGCCAGCGGTATGTGGCACATGTATCACAAGCCGGGGAATTTCAATTCGACTGCCTGCTGGCCGGCAACTACGACCTGTACGCGGATGGATTCGTGCGCCAGGGGATCCATCTAGCTGCTGGCGACCGGCTCACCTTTCGCATCCCACGGACCGGCGCGGACTGGAGCAGCCACACTCGTATTCATACAGATTCACGTACCCCGGGGCTGATTCGTGTGCAGTGGCTAGGCCGCTCTGGCTTGCCGGTCAGCGTGGAAAGCGGGGATAGTGGCATGAAAGAGAGCCGCTCAACCGGGGAGAATGGCAGTTCCCCGTATGCGGTCAAATTCGGGCCGTTTCCACCGGGGCTCTATCGCATTCGAGCCGAAGGGCTGCCGGTCACTGCCGAAGTTCGCATGGCCGCGGAAGAGGCGGCCGCGGTAACATTTGTACGTGGGACAAACCTCAGCATTTGATGGTTCGTCCCATGATCTCTGCAATTAGGCAATGGAATAGGCTAATAGGATCAGCAATTGAATGCCAAAGGTCCAGGCGAAAAGTTTGCGGGAGCCAGATGACCCTAGGTGGCGAGCGTGATATTCACCTGTGCCGACGAAAAAGACAACTGCTAGGATGCCCAGAATGAGAACTGTGAAATTGCCGAGGGTGACACTGTCCCAGTACTGTTGCCCATAGCGTTGGGCTGGCATGGCAAACAACATGGCATACAGACTTTGGACCCAGCTACGCAGAATGATGATCTCGAAGATTCCAAGCACAACGCTTCCTAGCCAGAGAACTGTCGTGAGCAGGCCTGTGCCTATGTTACGCAATTTCTTCAACACCGACCAGTTGTAATTCCTCCGCGAGATGACAGGCTACAAAATGGTCCGGTAGGGTCTCGCGTAGTTGCGGTGTCTCCGATTGACAGATATCGGTAGCATATTGGCAGCGTGGGTGGAAGTGGCAACCGCTGGGCGGGTGGGAGGGATCCGGCACCTGCCCGCGCAAGGGAACCCGTTTGGAGGGGTTGCGAGGGTCGGGTTTGGGCGACGCGGAAAGAAGAGTTTCTGTATAGGGATGTTGTGGATTTTTATAAATGTCTTCAGAGGAGGCCATTTCGACCAAACGGCCCACATACATCACCGCTACCCGGTCAGAGATGTATTCAACCACGCTGAGATCATGGGCAACGAACAGGTAGGTCAGATCGAATTCCTGTTGCAGATCCTGTAACAGGTTTAGGGTTTGGGCCTGAATGGAAACGTCCAAGGCGGATACCGGTTCGTCCAGCAGGATTAGGGTTGGCTTCAGTGCTAAGGCGCGGGCGATGCCGATGCGTTGCCGCTGGCCGCCGGAGAATTCGTGGGGATAACGGCCCATATGTTCCCCGCTCAGGCCCACAGCTTCTAGCAGAGCGACAATTTCGTTATCAGTGCGCGTGCCCTGATCGCGATTGTGGATGCGTAAAGGCTCGCGAATGATTTCGGAGACGCTCATGCGTGGGTTGAGAGAGTTGATCGGATCTTGGAAGATCATAGCGATTTCCTGCCGCACCAATTTCAGCTCCTCTTTGGACAGGTGGAGCAGATTCACTACCTTCTCATCTCTGTTGTCGCCAACGGCGTAATTCGTGCCAGCTGTCACCAACTTGCTCCGAAACAGAACTTCGCCGCCACTGGCTTCATACAAGCGAATGGCTGTGCGGCTTGCGGTCGTCTTGCCACAGCCGCTTTCACCTACCAGGCCTAGGGTTTCTCCTCTACGGATGAAAAAACTGACGTCATCCACAGCCTTCACTTGGCCGACGACCCGGCGCAAAAGCCCAGCGTGGATGGGAAAGTATTTTTTCAGTCCCCGTACATCTAAGAGGATGTTATCCTGATTGGGCTGGGGCATTTTCCACCTCGGTTATCAGAGTATCATCGTATAGATCATCATCATAGAGTAGACAGGCGGCCTTCTGTCCATTGCTTACAGGGATCAGATGTGGTTCGATCCTGTCACAAATGCCTGGCAGAAATTGGGGGCAGCGGTTATGGAAGGGGCATCCGCTCGGCACGGCAAAGGCGTTGGGGACCATGCCTTTAATTGCCTGCAGTCGTGTACTGGTGCTGCCTATGCGGGGGATGGACTGTAGCAGGGCTTGGGTATAGGGGTGTTTGGGGTTGTAGAATATGTCATCCACACTGCCCTGTTCGACAACCCGGCCTAGATACATCACTACCACTTCTTGGGCGATCTCGGCGATCACGCCCAAATCGTGGGTGATATACAGAATCGCCATGCCAAATTCGTCCTGCAACTCGCGCATCAGATCGTTGATCTGGGCCTGTGTTGTCACGTCAAGAGCTGTGGTTGGCTCATCGGCGATGAGAAGACTGGGGTTGCAAGATAGGGCGATGGCGATCATCACCCGTTGCCTCTGGCCGCCACTTAACTGATGGGGATAGCTGTCCACCCGTTGGGCGGGGCGGGGAATCCCCACGCGGTTGAGCATGTCGATGGCGATCTCCTTGGCCTCTGGGCGGGATACATTGCGGGCGGCCTGGATGGCATCTTCCATGTGCGCGGCCACTTTGCGAAAAGGGGTGAAATGCAGGCGGATGGCCTCGCCGATATGGACACCTGCTGTATAGACTGGCGTCAGGGAACTCATCGGCTCCTGAAAGATCATGGCGATTTCACCGCCGCGCAATTGGCGAATTTCATTGCCATCCGGCTCCAGAGTCGTCAAGTCCAACACTTCGCTCGCTTGGGAGTTGGTGTTGGCCATGCCGTTGCGTTGAAAGAGTATCTGCCCCTCAACAATCTTGCCGTTCTTGGGCAAAAGACGCATGATGGCCTTGGCTGTGACGGATTTTCCCGAGCCACTTTCCCCGATGATGCCTAGGGTTGTCCTTGGTTTGGCAGTAAAACTGACGCCTTCCAAGGCCCGCACATTGCCTCGGCGCACATCAAACTGCACTTTTAGATTGCTGACCTTTAACAGATCTGTTCCGTCGTTCATTTAATTATTGCCGCCATATGGATCGAGGGCATCCCGTAGGCCATCTCCCAACATATTGAACCCTAGGATGGCGAGGATGACAAAGATTACCGGAAACAAAAGCCAGGGGGTAAAGCGAATGGCCCGCACATTGGAAACTTCCTGCAACAGAACGCCCCAACTGGTCATAGGAGGGCGTAAACCGAGGCCCAAAAAACTGAGGGCAGTTTCGGCCAGAATCATGCCGGGGACAGCCAGCGTGGAGATCACAATAATATGGCTGAAGGCACCGGGGATCAGGTGTCGAAACATGATGCGTCTATCACCGGCACCAAAACTCTGTGCGGCCAAGACATATTCACGTTCCCGCAGTGAGAGGACCAGACCCCGCACTTGGCGGGCCAGGCCACCCCAACGCACAAAGGCCAGAATAATCGTCAGCATGAAGTATTCCAACCTTGGGTCCCACTGGGGGGGGATGGTCGAGGCCAGGGCCATAAAGAGGGGGATATCAGGAAAAGCGGACAGGAATTCGGTCACCCGCTGGACGACTAGATCGACAATGCCGCCGTAATAGCCTGAAATGGCCCCGAGAACAGAGCCGAATAATAGGGTTAAGAACTGGCCGATCAGGCCAATCAGCAGGGACAGACGACCGCCGTAGAGGATGCGGGAGAAGAGGTCCCGTCCTAGCCGGTCTGTGCCAACGATAAAGGCATAGGCATCGGGGTTGGCAGAGTCAACGCCGAAGAGGCGGATATTGAGCGGGACTACGCCGGCCAATCTGTAAGGCTCGCCGCGTACAAAGAGATAGAGCGGATATCTTTGGGTTGTATCGATCTCATAATAGCGGCGGCGTAGGACCATATCGACCTGTTCAGTCAGCCCGTAGACGAAGGGACGTAGGTGGAACGTTCCCTCTTCGTCGACAAATTGCGGCCATTGGGGGGGAGCTTCTGGGAAATCTGATTCAAATTCCAGTGGATAGGGGGAAAAGAACTCCGCGCCGATGGCACAGACTAAATAGAAGCCCAGAACAATCACACCGCCGAGAATAGCCATGCGGTTGCGCTTAAATTTCCACCAGACCAAGCTCCAATAGCTCTGGCTGACCTTGTGCGTAGATTGATCACCTTCTTTCGGTGTGATGACCGATTCAGCAACGGACATGGCAACCTCCTATTGGGGTTCAATCATAACGAATGCGTGGATCAATCCAAACGAGGGCAACGTCTGCTAGGAGGTTACCGACCAGAACGAGGCCTGTAAAAAAGACGAGAGCAGTGCCTGCCATAAACATATCTTGTTTTTGTAAGGCATTGACATAGAGAGGCCCAATCGTCGGCAGATTCAGCACAATCGCCACTAGTGCGTTGCCTGTAATGATATTGGGGATTGCTTCTGATCCTAGGATGACGATCAGGGGATTGATGGCGATCCGTACTGCGTGTTTCCAGATGACGGTTCGTTGCTTCAATCCGCGCGCGCGGGCCGCTTCAATATAGGGTTGGCCCAATGTATCCAATAGATTGCCGCGCATGATGCGTACCAATCCTGCTGTGCCTGTCACCGCGCCGATCAGCGCAGGGACCCACAGGTGTTTCAGCAGGTCTACGATCTTGGGAATCCCCCAGGGTGCGTCGCGGTACTCCTGTGAGAAGAGGCCGATCACATCTTGGTCAAGATAGATGACAGCCACAAATAAGATGAGAAGTGCCAGCAGAAAGCCGGGCATGCCGAGGCCGATGAAACTGATGGTCGTGAAGATCTGGTCGCCCATGGAATACTGATTGGCCGCGGAATAGACGCCGATAGGGATTGCGATTGCCCAGACAAGGACCAATGTGGCAATGGCGAGAATGATGGTCATCAACACCCGTTGTTTAATAAGGTCGGCCACTGGGCGTTCAAATTCAAAGGACTCGCCAAAGTCGCCCATAGCAAATTTGGCAACCCAGTTTATATAGCGTTGCATGAGTGGTTGATCGAGGCCATAGCGCGCTTCATATTCCGCGATTCTATTTTCCGCGCTGCGGTCGCCGCGGGCCTCTAATTCCGCCAATTTCTGGTCCAAAAAATCACCGGGCGGTAGGTCAATGATCAGAAAGCCCACCAATGAGACCAGAAGAACCATTATCAAGGCATAGCCCAACCTGCGTATAATATAGGCAAGCATAGCACTCCTCTAAACAGCCGTGGTCTGTAACTGCAGTTACAGACCACGGATCATTTGATGTTACTGACTACTGATGAAGAATTGTTCCGGATGTTTGTTGCCAGGAGAGCCTGGTGCCCATGGGCCCAGGATGCCGTCGTCCGGTACATTCTTGAAGTTGTTCTTAATCACAACCGGCATGGGTTGGTCGCCGGCTGCGCCTAGTGTGAACGGACCTTCCTCAATATGTATGCGGATCGCCTCCCACACGATTTCGTGGCGTTTGTCCTCATCAGGCTCCCGCAGGCCTTGGTCGTAGAGGGCCTGGAGTTTGGCGGCCGGGCTATCGGGCAGAGGTTCTTCACCCTCTGCGCCGCCGGTCTGTCGCCATTTGCCCTGCATGGGCCAGGCGCGGTTGTCCCGCAAGGGGAAAACCCAGTCTGGGTAGGTCCAGATATCGACCTCTGATGCGTGGCAATTGCGGAACATATAGAGGGCTTCTCTCTGGCGCAATTGCCAGTCGGGTTGTCCGATCAGGTTGTTGATCACGGTCTTGATGCCAACGTCTTCCAGATCTTTGGCGAAAGATTCAGTGGCCTGGGTGGACATCACCTGCCCGCCCCAATCGCCCAAGTCTAGGATGATCTCAAGCGGCTTGCCGCTGGGGAGGTCCCGGAAGCCATCACCATCAGCATCAACGAAACCGATCTGATCGAAGCGAGACATGGCCAGTTCGGGATCATGTTGTGCGTCGGCTGCTGCCCATTCCTCAAAAACTGCTCGGCCTTCGGGGCTGGTAAAGTGCCAGGCCTGCGGGCTGATGGTAGCCTGTTGGGCAATGCCGATGCCGCCCCAAGCCACATCGATCAGGCGCTCTCGGTCCATAGCCACTGACACACCCTTGCGGAATTCGACACTACGCAGCAGTTCTCGCATCTCCGCGTCCAGTTCCTCATCTTCTCCGTCACCAATATAGTCTTGGTTGATCAGCCAGCAGGGCCAGCCGCCCGCGCCATTTACCCATTGGGTATTGACGGTGTAACCGTTGTCCTCCGCCTGCTCGAGCAGAATGGGGATTTTGAGCGGATCATTGGCACCGCGGAAATCTGCATCATACTTGCCTTGGGCAATGCTCAGAACTCGTACTTCTTCATCTTCGATCAGTTCAACATCGATGCGGTCGATATAGGGGAGCTGATTGCCGGCCGTATCGACTTTCCAATAATAGGGATTGCGTACCAGAACCCAGCGTTCCCCTGGGGTGAATTGCTCAAGATCCCAGGCAAAAATGGTCGGATAGTCAGGGTTCTCCCACCATTTGTCAATGACTTCAAACTCATCCCAGTCGATGTCAGGATTGTTCTGGGGTAGCTGTGGTTCGAGGAAGTGTTTGGGCTTCATGAGCGGTTCCCATTCCCAGAACCCTTGCGCGAGGATGTAGGGGGTGATCCACTGGGGGGCATCCCAACGCATGACCATTGTATAGTCATCCGGGAACTCCACATCCATGGGTTCGCCTGTGGTCTTAAAGCCCCACCAAGGGATCTGAACGACCTTGTAATCGTCATTGGTGGCCAGCTCTTCCCACCAGAATTTTAGGTCGTCCATGGTAAAGGGCGCACCGTCGGACCATTTGACCCCTTCACGGAAATACAGGGTGACTTCTGTCCCATCTTCGGACCAGGTATAGTCCTTGGCCAGGCCTGGCTCATATCCGGTATAGTCGTCTTTCCAGCGAATGGGCGGGTCATAGAGCACCATTTTGAAGTGATTCATGCGAGTGCTGCCGGTTACCCCATACCATGTGCCACCGTATTCCCCTATCTCTGCATAGGGTGTGACGACTTCAACATCCACCGGTAGGCGGTCTGCAAGCGGTGGCAATTCACCGGCGGAAACCATTTCTGCCAGCATAGGTGCTTCGTTAAACTCGCTAGATCCTGCCATATCTGCCGAATCTTCTGAGGTGTCTGCGTCTTGGGCTGCGGCCGGCTGTTCAGCTACATCTTCTTGCGCGGGGGCACCTCCGCCGCCACAGGCTGCGAGCAAAAGAGCAAGAGCAAGCCCAATGGATAACACAATGCTTCGATTCATCTACTTGTCCTCCTTGACCAAAAATCTGGCCAATGTGTGAGTCAAGACTGAAGGATTCACAGGTAGCGACCTGGTACTCCTTACATCTTGATAGTGAAGTGGATAAAATGGTAGGCTTGACGGCGTACGCGCCGTCAAAGGATCTCCCAGCAGGAACTTTTGATTATTTTCGGGGTATCGTGATAGAATAATCAACTTTATAAGAGTTGTCAAACTGCCGTAGCGAGAAGTTTCATTCCACGAAAGTTCTCGTATGATCAGGGCATGTCACCCCTGACCAGCGTCGTGAACCACTCCATCACAACTAGCAGTGCGAACAGGGGCAATACAGCCATGCGTCGCCAGCGCCAAGGCTGACGGATGAGCCGGTCCAGCCATTCTAGGCCCAGTCGCTGTATCCATAGGGGTGCTCGCTGGGTGATGCCGGCCACGAAATCAAAGGCACCGCCGACACCCACTGCAACGGCAACCGGCAGTTCGTGTCGGTGTTGATGGATCCAAAAATCCTGTTGGGGATGGCCGTAGGCCACGAACAATAGGTCCGGTTGGGCGGCGTACAGCTGTTGGCGGATATGCGGCCAGTCGGCTTCGGCTGGGGAGCCGCCGAATGTATCAACGATGGGCAGGCCAGGGTAGAGGGTCATGAGTTCCTGCGCGGCCTGGTCGGCAATCCCTGGCCCCGCGCCTAAGAGGAACACCCGCCATCCTTCTAGGGCTGCCCGTTCACATAGGCGATAGATGCCATCGGAGCCGGTCACTCGCTCCTGTAGATGTACCCCGGCCAACCGGGCGGCCCACAGCACCCCGATGCCATCCGCTACACACAGGTCTGCTGACGCTAGAACCTGCCCAAAGGCTGGATCTCGGCGGGCATCCATAACAAATTCGGGGTTGACAGTGCAGATTTGGTGGGGAAAGGCGCGGATGTGGCGGCTTGGGGCCCCATTCTCTTTTCTCCATACCCCGATCCAATGGCTGATGAGGGCGAGGGTCTGTTGGAAATCGACACAATGGACGCGCACGCCCAGGATCATCACAGTCGGAATCTCTGGCACTGCGGGTTTTTGTTCTTCCTGCGCGCGGTTCATCCCTTGGCGGCTACCTCCTCCAGCAGTGCTAGGGTCTCTGAGGCTGCTTTTTCCCAGGAAAACCGCTTGACATTCTCATAGCCTTTGTTGATCAGTTCCTGCCGTAGGTCTTCATCCCGGCTTAGGCGCAGCATAGCCGCGGCCATGGCGTCCACATCAAAGGGGTCCACGAGAAGAGCGGCATCTCCGGCGATTTCTGGTAGGGCAGAGTTGTTGGCACACATAACAGGCACTCCTGTGGTTTGGGCTTCTAGGACAGGCAGGCCGAAGCCCTCGAATAAAGAGGGAAACACGAAGAAAAGTGCCCGCTGCATGAGTGTAGTCACCGCCGCCGCCGTCAGATAGCCGGGGAAGTGAATTCGATTGGTCAACCCCTTGGCCGCAACGATCGTCTCGTACTCATCACTCAGCCAGCCCCAGCGTCCGACCAGTACCAGATCCCAGCGAATGCTCTGCTGATGCACCAGTCTCTCGAACCCTTCGATCAGCCGCAACAGGTTTTTGCGCGGCTGTATGGTTCCTACATACAGGGCAAATGGGCGGGCGTACATGGCAGTGGTGCGGGTGGTGTTCTCTCCACTAGCCACTGGTGTAGATGCGTTGTCTTGGTGTTCCCCGGCTTTCCATAGCACCGGTGCTTCGTGAACAACGCTGATCTTGGGCTCCGGCACCCGGTAGAAGCGTTGCAGATCTGTCGCTGTCTGCTGGCTGATGGCGATCACCTTCTGGGCAGCAGCCGCGTTCCAGCGCGTGGACAGCTCCAGATAGAACCGTTGGACAGGTGTATGGGCTTGGGGGAAGTAGCGATAGCCAAGATCATGAACTGTTACGACTGTAGGCGGCAACAGGGCCGGCGGCAGGAAAGGCACCACATGCGCGGGCACGAACAGCACATCCGGCGCGCGGCGACTGACCTCCCAGGCCAGCACCCGGTGGGTCCATAGCCTCTGCCCTGCAAGTACTCGAAATGTTACATTTTTCCTGCTGTAGTGGCGCGGGGAAATGAAAGATCCTGTTTCCGTGCAGTTCTGCGCGACCGTGCCGGCCGCAGGCATGGTCGGTACATACAGCCGGAAGGCAAACCGAGAACTATGGGGCGTGGCCAGCAGATGGCTGATGATCTGCCGGGAATAGTGTTCTGTGCCGGTCGGTTCGGCCCGCAGACAGCGGGACGTGTCAATGCCGATGATCATGGCAACACCAGTGGTTTGTGATTCAGTAGAACACCAATAGTCTTTGCCGTGAAGCAGACTTCACAAAGCGCGCGACAAGAAAATCCTGATGCAGACAAGATGTTGTAGTTATCGGCCCGGGGCCACTGCTGTTATCTCTGTCAAAATTTTTTGGCCGATTGGGCCGGCGCGTAGGATCTTGGGCGATGTTGAAACATGTAGATCTAGGACTGTGCTGGCCTGGGCCAGAGGCGTGGTGCCGGCGTTGATGAGTAGGGGAATGCGTCCGTCCAGTTGGGCCAGCACTTCGGCGGCGGTCGCACAGGCGGGTGCGCCGCTGAGGTTGGCACTTGAGGAGGCCAGGGGGCCGGTACGTTGGGCTAAGGCCTGCAGAAAGGGCTGATCCGGAACTCGCACGCCCACAGTATCTTCACCAGCAGTGAGGGCAGTGGGCAGATGTGTTGGGGCCGGCAGCACAAGCGTCAGCGGCCCCGGCCAGTAGCGTGCCATCAGCATCTGGGCCATGGGCGGAATCGCCCCGCGGACGACTGTCTGGGCTTGGGTGGCGTCCCCCAACAGAACCGGCAGTGGCTTGTGGCGGGGACGTTTTTTTACAGTAAATAGCCGCTCAATGGCAGCCGGATCTTGATATAGACAGACCAGCCCGTAGACTGTATCCGTTGGTATGCCGATCACCGCGCCTTGGGCCACGGCCGCGGCGGCCCTCTCCAGGGCACCTTCCACATGGGCCGAAACGACCACTGTCATCAATTTCGCTCCGCTTCAAGTCATGTCCAGCAAGCATCCTGGCCTGCATCGCAAGACAGAATGTTGGCGTAATCTGCGCCGATGATATTTCCTAACGACTTGTCTGATTGCCGCTTTCTCCGTCCATGTGTATACTATATTGATAAGAAGAGAAAGTCAACATTCTATGACATGTAATGTGTGAACGATGAAGTATGAATCTCCTTTTGACGATCTGCTGGTGCTGGTGAAGGGTGCCGGCGATCTAGCAACGGGTGTGGCTTGGCGGCTGCATCGTTGCGGTATCCCTGTCGTGATGACCGAATTGCCGCGTCCGTTGACTGTGCGGCGGATGGTAGCCTTTGCTCAAGCGGTATTTGCCGAAGAACACGAAGTAGAGGGGATTACCGCGCGCAAAGCTCTGGTTGAAGATGTAGCGGATGTGCTAGTTGCAGGTGAGATCCCTGTATTGGTCGATCCAAAGTCGGAGGCGATGGCAGAGCTGGCTCCGTCCGTTGTCGTGGATGCAATTCTGGCTAAGGAGAACACCGGTACGACTCTGGACGATGCGGCCTTCGTGGTTGCGCTAGGTCCAGGTTTTGCGGTAGACATCGACTGTCACACGGTCATTGAAACGAACCGGGGGCACAACTTAGGGCGGGCCCTTTGGGAAGGGACAGCCGATGCGGATACAGGCACACCTAGCCCGCTGTTCGGCTTTGATGAGGCAATCATGCGTGTGTTGCGGGCACCTGTTGCTGGCCGCTTCCAGGCACTGGTACATATCGGCGACCGGGTTCCGACTGGTACACCTGTGGGCACGATTTTGCAAGCCTCTGGCCAAGAGGTGACTCTGCTGGCCCCTTTTACTGGTGTGCTGCGTGGCTTGATCCACGAGAGCGTTCCCCTGTATCCTGGCCTCAAGATAGGCGATCTCGACCCGAGTAGCGACCCCTACCATGCCTTTCAGATTTCCGGCAAATCTCTGGCTGTGGGTGGCGGTGTGTTGGAGGCGGTTTTGCACTGGCATTTGAGATTAGATGGTGCCTCTGGCGGTGGCGGCCTTTGAGGGCCACAGAGGACGCGGTCACCGATTACTCATATCTTGCACATCTGCGGCAGCTTGTGCGAACGCCGCGTCTTGAGGAGCTGGAGTGTTGATGAACAGGAATCTGTCTCTTTTTTCCATCGCGGGCATTCCATTGGTGCGGCCGGGCGATGATCTAGCGGCCCTCATCGTTGAGAAGGCCTTGGCGGCCGGCCTTTCCCTAGTCTCCGGTGATATTTTGGTGGTGGCGCAAAAGATCGTGAGCAAAACCGAAGGGCGGCTGGTTCGGCTGGCAGATGTGAGCCCAGGCGAGGAGGCTCTTCAGCTAGGGGATGTGACAGGAAAGGACCCACGGGTTGTGCAGGCGATTCTGGACGATAGCCGAGAGGTGGTGCGGGCGCGCCAGGGCACTCTGATCGTTGAGCAGAACAGCGGCTGGGTCTGTGCCCACGCCGGGCTGGACCGCTCGAATGTTGCGCCGGAACAGGAGGAGACGATAGCTCTCCTGCCAGCGGACGCAGATGTCAGCGCGGCCGGCATTCGCCAGCGCATTGAGGCACAGACTGGGGTCACAGTTGCCGTGCTGATCAGTGATAGCCATGGACGCCCATGGAAGATGGGAACTGTCGGCGTTTGTATCGGCTGTGCTGGCATGCCGGCACTTTGGGATCAAAGGGGCCTGAAGGATCTGTACGGATATGAGCTCATCAGCAGCGAGGAGTGCATTGTGGATGAATTGTGCGCGGCCGCGTCCCTGCTCATGGGCCAGAGCGATGAGGGCCGTCCGGTAGTCATCATACGTGGATATACAGCACCGGACCTGCCCCCGGCCCCGGCGCGTTCTATGCAGCGGCCAAAAGAGCGAGATCTGTTTCGCTGAAACAGCAATGGACAGCAATTCGGGGGAGATGCAGGTACCCCCGACAGGATTCGAACCTGTGCGCCCGGCTCCGGAGGCCGGTGCTCTATCCACTGAGCTACGGGGGCATGTATATCTGGCCACCACACCGTAGGCGGGGGGTGACAGATACACTGACCGGTTTTACTGGCCGCTGTAGCGGTAAGGCAAAAATACCACAGAAATCGGCTTTGCAGCAAATGGCGAACTGCAGGTACTGGCCATGACGCTTCTGCATAGATGACATTCCTCCGTCCCTGTGCTATTATCTGTTCATATCAGTACACAAGCAGAAGGAACGCTTCATCATGTCATCTCCAGCAGCTATCCGGGTTCACTCCTTCGGCACGACAGTCTTCGCCGAATTTACAGCCATGTCCATAGCACACAATGCTGTCAATCTGGGCCAGGGTTTTCCTGACTGGCCTGCACCGGATTTTGTCATTGACGCGGCGCGCACCGCGCTGGCTGCTGGGCACAATCAGTATGCTCGCAGTGCTGGTCATCCTCGGCTGGTCAATGCACTGGCTGCAGTCTACAGCCCATATTTCGGGCGGGCCCTGAACCCACTGACGGAAATCGTCGTCACCACCGGGGCCACTGAAGCGATCTTCGCCACCATTCAAGGGCTGGTAGACCCTGGCGATGAAGTCATTTTGATTGAGCCGTTTTACGATAGCTATCCGGCATCGGTGATCATGGCCGGCGGAACGCCGGTATATATTCCTCTGCGCGCCGACCGCGGCGCGAGCAGTGCCGCGGCCTGGCAGGTGGATTTAGACGAACTGCGGTCGCTGCTAACACCGAAGACGAAACTGCTGATTATCAATACCCCCCAAAATCCTGTAGGCAAAACCTTCAGCCAAGAGGAGCTGCTGGCTCTGGCGCAGATCGCACAGGAGCACGACCTGTTGGTGCTCAGTGATGAAGTCTACGAGTGGATGACCTACGACGGCAAGCCTCATGTGCGTATAGCGACCCTGCCGGGGATGTGGGAGCGTACCATCACCTTGGGCAGCGCGGGCAAGACATTTTCCGTCACTGGTTGGAAGATAGGCTGGGCCATCGCGCCAGAGCCTCTGGCCCATGCAGTATTGATGGCCCACCAGTGGATTCCCTTCGCGGTGACCACACCCCTGCAGGAGGCGGTCGGCGTGGCCTTTGAGCAGGTGCAAGAGCGCAACTACTTCCACGAACTGAGCAAGATGTATCAGGCCAAACGGGACATTCTGCTGGCGGCCCTGGCCGATGTGGGTGTCCCACCTGTGATTCCCCATGGCAGCTATTTTATTCTCGTGGATACTACCGGGCTAGACGTACCGACGCCCACCGATGACCCGCGAGATATACAGGTCTGCCGCTGGCTGACCCGAAATGTCGGCGTGACCGCGATTCCGCCCTCGTCTTTCTACAGCCCTGCACACAAACATCTGGCTACCAATGTAGCCCGTTTCTGCTTCTGTAAGACAGATGCGGTTCTTGAGGCTGCAGCCGAGAGACTACGAGAAAACTTGCAATCCTAGAAGAAACCGCCCATCATATGAAGAAAAGGACATAGGTTCCATGGAAGTACGAGTACAGCAGGGAAATATTACGGAAGTAGAGGCAGATCTGATTGTCGTCAATCTGTTTGAGGGGGTGACAGCACCCGGCGGTGCAACCGGTGCTGTTGACCAGGCCTTGGGTGGCGGCATTAGTCAACTCATTGCCCGGGGGGATTTCAGCGGCCAAGCGCAGACAACGGCCATTCTCTATTCCCAGTGCCGGTTGACTGCGCCACGGGTACTGGTTGTCGGTCTGGGCCGCCCGGAGCTGTTCGACATTGTACAGATCCGGCAGGCTGCGGCTGTGGCCGCCCAGGCAGCAGTCAATCTGAGCGGTGTCAAGAGCATGGCCTCTATTGTGCATGGCGCGGGCATCGCTGGGCATGACGCCGCTAAGGCCGCGGAGGCAGTGGCCTTGGGCACTCTGCTGGCCTGTTATCGGCCCAAACAGTATACGCGTAGTGCCCCTGACAGTGGTTTGACAAGTTGTACAGTTGTGGAGTTCAGCGCGGAGAAGTTGCCTGCTGTGCAAAAGGGGGTATTGAGGGGTGAAGTCATCGGCCGTGCTGTCTATAGGGCTCGGGACCTAGTGAACGAGCCGCCGAACGTATTGACACCTGTGGAGATGGCCCACCGTGCCCAGTCCATGGCCGAGGAAGTGGGCCTGAAGAGCATGCTCCTGGGCGAGACAGCCATGCGGGAAGCGGGCATGGGCATTCTGTTGGCCGTGAGTAAGGGCAGCACCAATGAGGCCCAATTGATCGTTCTGGAGCACGCGCCTGCCGGCCATGAGGCGGATGCACCCCTTGTTTTTATTGGCAAAGGAATTACATTTGATACTGGTGGCATCAGTTTGAAGCATTCGGCAGATATGTGGAAAATGAAGGGCGATATGGGCGGGGCGGCCGCGGTGGTGGGCGCGCTGGAGGCCATCGGCCGGCTGGAGGTACCCTGTCGGGTGATCGGGGTGGCGGCCTGTGTGGAAAATATGCCCGATGGCAGTGCCTATCGGCCCGGTGATATCGTCACTGGTATGAGCGGCAAGACTGCGGAGATCATCAGTACGGATGCGGAGGGACGGTTGGTGCTGGCGGATGCGCTGGCCTACGTGGCTCGCTTCGGTCCGCTGGCAGTCGTGGATCTGGCGACGCTCACAGGCGCGGTCGGCATCGCTTTGGGGGTGCATGTGCGTGCCGGCCTCTTTAGCAATGATGGGGATCTGCAGGCCCGCCTGATGGCCGCTGCCGAACGTAGTGGCGAAGGGCTGTGGCCGTTCCCCATGGATGAGGAGTATAGCAAGCCGATCAAAAGCGATATGGCAGAGGTGAAGAACAGCGGCGGGCGTGTAGGGGGGATTAGCAGTAGTGCCAAATTTATTGAACACTTCACCGAAGGCTACCCTTGGGCGCATCTGGACATCGCTAACATGGTGCTGGCCGACAGCCAGATCAACCCGCAGACGTCGAAAGGTGCTACTGGGTACGGTGTGCGGCTATTGGTGGAGCTAACACAGCAGTACAGTGGTTAGTCGTTTTCTCAACAGTGACAGTAGGTTACTGTTCACTGGAACAGTTGGAGGAATATCTATGCAGATGAAATCTGTGCGGCAGTTGAGTTGGAGTGTTTTCGGCGGTCTGTTGTTGGTGGGAGCATTGCCGGGTCTGGTGAGTGCCGCGGAGCTAGGGCAGGCAATGGAGCCGGATTCCACGAAAATCCTGCCGGGGCTGCTGCCGGTCCTGGGGGCAGCCACAGGGGTCGAGCGGGTGATGGAGCTGGGCTGGAATTTTTTGGAATGGATCCTGTTGCGCTTCGTCCGCTGGCGGCCCAGCGATCTGAAGACGCCCAGCTATGTGGGGTTCAAAGGGGGCATCAGTCTGTTGGCTGGCCTTTTCCTGGGCGTCGTCATCTCCAATTATACCGGCATGCGTCTATTGGGCTATCTGTATCCGTTGATCCCCGGTCTTCTGGAAGAAGTGCCAAATCAATGGGACATCATTATTACGGGCCTCGTCATCGGGGCTGGCACCAAACCGGCCCACGACATTTTGGGCATCATCACCCAACTGAAGAACTGGGTCAGCAACAGTGCGCTGAAGCAGCGGGAGCTGGCCGGTGCTGCCCTGGCCGATGCGGTCCTCAAGTTGAGACAGGCTGATGCGCCATCTTCGTACCGGGTGGATGTCCCAGGGGTGGGCACAACCCAGGTACCTGGGGCACCGGCCCAGACTGCACGCAACCGCATGATCGACGAGATCGGCCATGGATCCAGAGAGCGTACTATTGACCGCTACGCCAAAGCCATCCACGACAACTTATACACAGGGTCATCATAGCGAAACAGCAGGAAGAGTGGTGGCTTGTGGCGAGTAACTGCTCGCCACACATCACTCTCCTTTGAGAATTTGTCCTAGGTTGAAGCCGCCGCTTGCGCCCCGTCCGCCCACTTGAGGCATATATTGGGCGATCTTTTGCGCGAGTTTGTCCATGGGCATGGTCTGCAGATAGACTTTCCCCGGCCCTCGCAATGTGGCGAGGAAGAGTCCTTCGCCGCCGAGCAGGATGTTCTTGAAGCCGCGTACGATCTCTACATCAAAATCGACTGTCGGGTCGAACATGGCCACATGGCCGGTATCCACCCGCAGGAGTTCCTCCGCTTGCAATTCTTTGCTCAGAATCTCACCGTCGAAATTGACGAAGGCCTTGCCAGGGCCGGTGAGACGTTGCAGGATAAATCCTTCCCCGCCAAACAGACCCGCGCCCAGCCTCTTGCGGAAGTGTAGGTCCAAGTCAACGCCCTTTTCCGCGCACATAAACGCGTCTTTTTGCACGACCACCGACTGGCCCTCGGTCAGGTCCAAATCGAGGATCGTGCCAGGAAACTCCGCGGAAAAGGCCACCTCCCCTTCCTTGCCCTTGACGTAGTAGTCGACGATAAAGAGGGATTCGCCGGAGAGTGCCCGTTTGAACATTCTCCCCAGCCCGCCGCCGGTGTTCGTATCCATCTCCACCGATTGGGTCATCCAACTCATGCCGCCGGAGGAGGAAAAGATACGCTGGCCAGGGGTTAAAGTGACGGTGACAACGGGTAGGGTTGTGCCTTCAATTCGATATTGTAGTGTCATGAGTTGGCTCCGTTGGCTGAAAGGATAGTTATTGGGAATGACTGCTAGAATGCGATACGAGAGCGAGTGGCGAATGGTCACCGGAGAAAAGTGATATCAGCGCACGCAACCGTCGAATGTCCTACCTTGGATATTGAAATAAACTGGTCCTTCGCCTTCGCCTGTATAGGTAGAGCGGGAGGACATATAGGACAGAGCGATGGCCCGCCGCCAGTGGTCCGAGCGGTTGGGCGCGGTGTAATGGAGCAGCAGGGAGTGGAAGAACAGCCCCCCACCGGCCTTCACCGGTGCTAGATGCATATCTGCCGCGTTGTAATAGGCTGGGTCGACCACATAATCATCGGTCACGTGGATGTGAGGCTGGGGTCCCCATGTGTGGCTACCGGGGATGACGGCCATACAGCCGTTTTCCACTGTGGCATCATCAAAGGCGAACCAGCAGGAGCACAGGTCCATAGGCGCAATGGGCCAGTAGGGTGAGTCTTGATGCATGCCTTTGGCCGAGCCTACTTCCGGCGGCTTGAGCAGCACTGCGTTGCGGAACATTTTAATGTCCGGCCCGATGATCTGTTCGAGGATGTGGATGATATTGGGGTGGGTTCCCAACGTCTGGAAGCGGTCGTCTGCCTCTACCAACCCGTCGATCTTTCGGATGCCGTCCCCCGGTGTATCCACATGCAGCTCACCGCGTTGGATGCGGGGTTCGACCTGTACCTGAATCTTCTCCTGGGAGCGGCCGCCATGGGTATACTCGCGTAAACGAGTGCGTAGTCCCTCTAACGCATCGGCTTCCACCAACCCTTCCACCACGACATACCCGTCCCGGTGATAGCTGTCAAGTTGTTCTTGTGTGAGTTGTATTGGCATGGATATCTCCAGTTGCACTAGAAACGAACACCTGATGTTTGCATCAGGCTGGTTCTTTGGTCATTTCGCCTTTATCCGCGGCGCGGTTTAGGGCCATTTCTGCAACGGTCTTTGTATGTAGGCGGGCTGCGCCTTGCCAATTCTCCCGTAGGCGTACGCGGGTGCCGTTGCGCGTGGCGGCCTTGAGCCGGGCCTGGGCCGCGGGGATTTCGTCTTGGTATTGGGGCAGCCAGCGGGCCTGGGCCACCAGCATCTCGTCGGTCATCTGCCAGATCTCTTCGGGGTTACAGACGGCGGCGGTTAGTGGGTCGTGGAGCATCGCCTGTTTGAGGAGCGTCACATCGCCCTGGATGGCGGCCTCTACCGCCATCTGCTGCACCCGCACGCTGGCCGCGCAAGTAGCCGCGCAAGCTAGGGGCAGATCGCCGATAACCGGCATACTGATGCCATTTGTATCCACGTAGCCGGGGATTTCAATACAGCAACCATCGGGCAGATTGGTGATGTGGCCCTGATTGATGATATTGAAATGGCCCCGGTAGGTGCGCCCGGTCTCCAGCCCTTCAATGATATAGGATCCATGTTCCTCGCTGCGTCGGTCGGAGGCGATCCGTGCTGGGTCCTGCTGCAGCCAATTGGGGAAGTCGGTCTCAAACCAGTTCCGTCCTTCGGTACAGAACCGTAGATAGCCACCGGTCTCGCCATGAATCCAGTAGGAGAGATCGATCCAGGTATTAATTTCAGCGGGGCGCTTGCGATACCAAGGCACATATTCGCTCACATGGCCGTTGGATTCGGTGGTGTAGTAGCCGAAGCGGCGCAGCATATCAATGCGTAGTTTTTCAGTGCTGGAGTACTTCGGGTGGCTTTCGAACAGCTCAAGCATACGGGGGAGCATATCCATGCCCCGCCATTGGACCTGAATGTACCAGGTCTGGTGATTGATGCCGGCGCAGACGATATTCACTTCATTGCGATGCAGTGTTTCCTCTGGGCCAATGCGTCCCTCCTTTTTGGCCCACTCCTCAATGCAGCGGGTGATCTGCCAGTGGCCGCCCTGTACTCCATGACAGAGGCCGATTGTCCGCACGCCCCCGTACTGGTTGCAGGCCCAGATGTTCATGGCCATGGGGTTTGAATAGTTGAGGAAAAGTGCATGAGGCTTGGCTATCTCGCGGATGTCATGGCAGATGTTCAGCAGGGCCGGGATGGTGCGCTGGCCGTACATGATGCCCCCGGCGCAGATTGTGTCGCCGACACATTGATCGATGCCATACTTGAGAGGGATGTCGATGTCCTCTTGGAAGGCAGCTAGCCCGCCTTGGCGGATGACAGAGATGACATAATCGGCGTCGCTGATGGCTTCCCGTTGGTCGGTTGTCGGCGTGATAGTGGCGGCCAGCCCGTTGGCATCAATGTCCCGTTGGGCCAAGTGTCGCACCATTTCCAGATTTCTGGCGTTGATGTCCATAAAGGCGAAGTGGGTGTCGGCCAGTTCTGGCACGGCCAGAATGTCATGCATGAGCTTGCGGGTGAAGCCGATGGAACCGGCCCCGATCATTGCGATTTTAATAGGCATAAGTCCTCCGTGTTGGAGTGGTCAATGGGGCGTGGCCAGGGTCCGTTGATAGATTGTTTACCATTCGAAACTTTGCACCACAATAATGTCCTGTGCTTCGGCTGTTTTCAGGAACGATGGTCGTGCATAGTGGGTAATGAGTAGTAGAACAATGTTTGTATCGGGATAGATGGCGCGCACGCTCTCGGCTTTGCGCGCAAGGACCGAAAGAATCCTTTCCTCCTCTTGGTACGAGCTACGGCGTTCATCTAAGCGTTGTTTGGATTCACCCACAATCAGCATCGGTTCTCCGTCACGAACAGCATGGCCAAAGAAGTTGATCTCTTCGCCGCCCACATCGGTGCGAATCAGGCGGTCTGTAATTTCGATTCCAAATTGATTGAGGAGAAAGGCTGGCAAGGAGCGATAGGCTTCGTTTTCCAGAGCATAACTCATGCTGCGGGATATGCCGCCGACCTCGGAGCGGACGTTTCTTAAATCTACGCTGAGTTTCTGCACATCTTTTGCGGTGTCCTGTTGGGCAACAGTGAGTTTCTGCACATCTTTTGCGGTGTCCTGTTGGGCAACAGTGAGTTTCTGCACATCTTTTGCGGTGTCCTGTTGGGCAACAGTGAGTTTCTGCACATCTCTTGCGGTGTTCTGTTGGGCAACAGTGAGTTTCTGCACATCTCTTGCGGTGTCCTGTTGGGCAACAGTGAGTTTCTGTACATCTTTTGCGGTGTCCTGTTGGGCAACAGTGAGTTTCTGCACATCTTTTGCGGTGTCCTGTTGGGCAACAGTGAGTTTCTGCACATCTTTTGCGGTGTCCTGTTGGGCAACAGTGAGTTTCTGTACATCTTTTGCGGTGTCCTGTTGGGCAACAGTGAGTTTCTGCACATCTTTTGCGGTGTCCTGTTGGGCAACAGTGAGTTTCTGCACATCTTTTGCAGTGTCCTGTTGGGCAATAGTGAGTTTCTGCACATCTTTTGCGGTGTCCTGTTGGGCAATAGTGAGTTTCTGCACATCTTTTGCGGTGTCCTGTTGGGCAACAGTGAGTTTCTGCATCTCTTGCGAGAGGTTTTGCACATCTTTTGCGGTGTCCTGTTGAGCAACAGTGAGTTTCTGCACATCTTTCGCGAGGTCCTGTTGAGCAACAGTGAGTTTCTGCACATCTTTTGCGGTGTCCTGTTGGGCAATAGTGAGTTTCTGCATCTCTTGTGCAGTGTCCTGTTGAATAACAGCCAGTTTCTGCATCTCTTGTGCAGTGTCCTGTTGAATAATAGCTAGATCCTTCACGATGGCTTTGAGATCGTTAAAGTCACTTGTCGTGACTAGGTCCTCATAGGCCCCAGTGATCACTTCAGCTAGGACTTCTGCTTGATTATGCTCAAATGTGGCCTGTAATTTGTGAGTCATCTCAGATTGGATCAGCATGTGCCTTATCCTTAGTAAACTTTGGCCTTTGAAACCTGAACTAGGTTCCGCTGCTAGAAAGGGTTCAGCGATATTTGTTGATTGTGACCAGCAGTACACGTTATGATAGCATTCAAGCCGAAAGTTTACTAGATTCCGTAACAAACTAGAAATGGTATCCGTCGGTATCTACACGCTACGCGGGGCTAGAGTGGCACTACACAGCATGTTTGCACGTGGCCGCTACCCTTATGGCGCAAAGGAATTGTCAACGGAACCTAGTAATAGTGTTTAGGGGCACTGAATGGTCTGTCCTTACAAGGCCACCGGCGTCAACCAGCCCCACTTGTCCGGCGCGTCATCCTCAACGAGGCCGAAGAAAACCTCCTGAATCGCCTTGGTGACCGGGCCTCGTGAGCCATCGCCGACCGGCAGTCGGTCCACCGAGCGGACAGGTGTGATCTCCGCGGCCGTACCCGTAAAGAAAATTTCGTCGGCCAGATAAAGCATCTCACGGGACATGGCCTGCTCTTGTAGTTCATAGCCCAGATCTTTGGCAATTGTAATTGCTGAATCCCGGGTGATGCCGCCGAGAATGCTACTAGCCAAAGGCGGTGTGTAGATCACGCCTTTGTAGATCACGAAGATATTCTCGCCACTACCTTCGCTCACATGGCCATGGATGTCCAAGGCAATGCCTTCGACGAAGCCGTTGTCCTTGGCTTCCATAACCACATTCTGGCTGCTGACGTACTGGCCGCCGATCTTGGCCATAGGGCTGAGCATATTGGATGCCATACGTTGCCAGCTACTCACTTGGACATCCACGCCGTTTTCAATGGCCTCTGCGCCTAGATAGCGCCCCCATGGCACGCTGGCCAGGACCGCCTCCACAGGACATCCCCGGCCATCTACGCCCAAGCTCTCGTAGCCGCGGAAGATCAACGGACGGATATATGCGCTGCGATGGCCGTTTTTCTGCAAGACAGCTTTTGCTACCTCCATCCATTCGTCAACCGTGAGGGGGGAGGGGATACGGGCCACTTTGCAGGAGTAGAGCAGCCGCTCGAAATGTTCCGGCCCCCGAAAGATCGCCGGGCCGCCGTTCATCTCATAGGCACGAATGCCCTCAAATGTGCTGCTGCCATAATGCAGAGCATGGGTGAACACATGTACCGTCGCCTGCTCCCATGGGATGATTTCCCCATTCATCCAGATATAATCTGCTTGCATCTTTGCCATTGCTGAACTCCTTAATAGTCGGTGAGCGTTCAGTCGGTTGTGACACCAACCGGCTTGTTCTGTATGCAAATATCGCAAGCATTATACAGCGGAAAGGCTGAATTGGCTAGGAATTATCTAGCTGCTAACGACAAAGGGGGAGTCCTGCAATTTGTTACTGGAATACACTTGGCAGATACACAGGACGTGGCGACGGTGTCTGGGTAGGTGTGGGGGCCGGTGTTGGTGTACATGGTATGGGCATGGGTGTGTATGTAGGCGTCAGAAGCGAAGGCGGCTTGGGTGTGGGTGTACTTGGGGTCGGATGTGTAGGCGGCGTTGGTGTCTGGGTCGGTGTTGGCGTCAGTGTCGGGCCAGGTATACATGGAGGCTGCGTGGGTGTCTCAGGCGCGTCTATCTCAATGAATATAGATGTGGGTGGGCCCCAATTGCCGTCAGCATCTTGGGCTTCAAGGAAAACTGTATGTGTGCCTGGCTGTAGATCTGTTGTGTTGAGGATTCCTGTCAGAAATTCGACGTTGGTATTAAAAGTGCCGTCAACCGGGTGCAGAGCCACTGTGCTCTTCGTCAGCCAAGAGGGGGAGTTGATAGAGAAACGAGCAGCGGTGATCGGTTGGGTCGGTTCCATGCCAAAGCCATTGCTGGCACTGCGGGTATCATCGGCGGTGGCCGACAAGGTGATATCGATGCCCGCTGCCACGTGTTGTGGATAGGCGGTTGCTAGGGTTATATCGGGCCCGGCAGCCAACAGGTAGGGCCGCCGCGCGGCTTTGGCTGCATAGACAAGGGATTTCAAATTTTTCTCAACGATTGACGACTCAAAAGAGGTGCAATCCTGAAAAAATTTTGTACCGACTTCATAGGTATAGGAGGCGACACCGAGCGCACCGTAGGCGTAATCTGTTGTACTGCCATCAAAGCCATACAGACAGCTACGGGCATTGCAGACCTGATAACCGGTGTAATAGCCGAGCTTTCTGCCGAAACGGCGCAGGGCCTCCGAGTTGGGCGTTGAACTGGATGAATGATCCCAAGGGTACATGATCAGCCGGCCATAGGAATGGAGGGAAATAAAAACGCCGTTGGTATGATCTGGGGCAGGGTCGTTATAATTTTCGCCCCGCTGATCACCGAAGACTGCCCGCAAGTAATCTTCAATGGCTTGGGTTTCCGGTTCGGAGGCCGGCCCAGGCCCCCGGTAGACGGTCGAACAGTGTTGGCTGGATGAACAGCCATTGCAGTGGTTCCACAGAAAGCTGCTGTTGCGGTTGAGATCGACGCCGTAGTGTGGGAAGTTGCAGGCGTCAGGGTTGTTGGTATTTTTGCGCCAGAGATATCCTTGTTCGGCCCATTTGCGTCCATCAGGATTGGCCTGGGGAATGATGTGAATGGTGTTGTAGTCCAGAAGCCATGTGAGGTTTGGGTCTGAGCCGTAGCCGGCGAGCAGCAGCTCGGCGAAACGGGTAGCGATTTCCGCGGTCGTCAGTTCCCGTGCATGGAGCGCGCCCATCACCACCAGTTTGCCTTTTTCAAAGCCACTGCGCTGCCGGTTGGTCAGGACAAGGGCGTAGATGTCGGAGCCGGTCCGGCCATGGGTGGTGAGTTTGTCCCAACTGTCGCCGATGTCGGTCCATGCGGCCAGATGTGGATACTGCGCGGCCAGAGAGGCCAGGTCCGTGTACGTTTCTTCCACTGTACGATAGCAGGCATAGCCAGGGATGCCCTGGTCATTGTCAGTTCGCGCTTGGAAGGCACAGGGGCCTGGCAAGGTGGCGGTTACGTCGACATCTTCATAGAAGGGATAGCCGGCATCAAGCAGCCAGGACATGTCCGCCGGGGTCACCAAGGCTACAGCCACTTGCTCCTGCCGGTCGACTTCCCAGATGTCCAGGCGTTCTGCGAGGGTTTGTAGGCTCTTGTCGTCTGTATAGTCGATGTGGACAATGGCGGCATCGGAGATAGGTGGGCATGGATTTGAGAAGGGGAAGGCATGGAGGGAGAGATTTAGCGGTGTTATGGGTTCAGCGGGGGGCTGTTCTGTAGCGTTGCCGTGCTGTGGCACAGCGAAAAGGAATACCAGAAAGAGTGTAACCGCAGTAGCGTGTTGCCAGTGGTCTGTGACCAGTAACTGCAGTACCTGCAACGGCTTTGGCGTGTGGTTTTTCATCCTGTTCATCTTTTCATCCTGATGCAGAAGGTGTGAGGGCTGGCCACGAGCTATTGGTATTCATCACCTCTCAATGAGTAGCTGATCTACTGCTGCGGTCAGTTCGGAAAGTGTACTGACCTGCAGAACCACATCACACAAAGGCGCATACTCCAGCATATCGCTGTCGCCGCTCCCCCACAGCATGGGCATCTCTGGATTGAGCCAGAGGGTACGGCGGCTGCGGCGGGCCATCTGCTTAAAGATGTCCAGCCGGGGGTCATTGTAGTTGTTGCGCCCATCTCCCACAACGATTAATGTTGTGCGATGGTCGATGGTATCTATATACCTATCTGTAAAATTCTGCAAGCTGTAGCCCAGGTCGGTGCTGTAGTAGCCGGGGGGCATGCGGGTCAATACCTGCTGGATCGCTTCGTTGGCCCGGTTGCCCTGAAAATCCGGCGTGATGTATTCTAGGTGGTCAATGAAGGAGAAGGCGTGGGTCTTGCTCACTTGATCCTGAAGCTCATAGAGCAGAGAGAGCATCAATTCGGAGCAATGGCGCATGGAGGTGCTTATGTCGCAGATGATCACCAATTTGGGCTTGATGCTGCGGTCTCTGTGTTTGATCTGAAAGGGGACTCCGCCGTGTTTTAGATTCGCGCGGATTGTCGCTTTGGCGTCGAGTTGGCCGCTCTTGGCCCGTCTCTGACGTAGAGCAATACGGCTGCGGAGTAGCGCGGCCAGCCGTCGCACCTCTTGATGTAACTGCTGCATATCGCTGTCGGACAGCGTATGGAAGGGCCGGTCCATCAGGCCATCTAGCGCGTCTTCCGGGTGCTGTTCGGCCATATTCTCAGCGATTCTCTGGCCTGTATATTGGCGCAACTGTTCCTGTAGTGCCTGCATATTTTGGGCGACGAGATGGCGCATCTGCTGCAGGCGTTCCTTGTTCATGCCCATCTGCGCCATCAGTTCCATGATCTCCTGCATGGCCTCTTGCACCTGGTCGAACTGGAGGGCCCGTTGCATACGCCGGGCCATCCAGTCCCGGTAGCGTAGGTCATCGGCATGGGTAAGCCCCACCATCTGGCCGAGAGCCTGCAGCTCCGCTGGTGTGAGTTGTTCGCCCCGTAGCAGCCGCTCCAGCATATCTTGCAGGCGTTGGCCGAACTGACGCAGGGCTTCTGCCATCATATCGGCCTCTTCTTCGGTCAGACCGTCCATCAGATTCAGCAGTGGTGGCGGTTCGCCGCTGCTGAAGAAAAGCGGGAACAACTCCTCAAATGTAGGCAGACTCTCGAGATCCTTGACGAGGGTTGCCCGCAAGCTCAGACGGAAGGTGTCCTGGTTCTGTACACCTAGATTCTCCACTGCGGAGAACGCGTCCTCGCTCTCTGCCAAACTGACCCGTACCCCGCCAGCGCGGAGTGCTGAGATAAATTTTACGATTCGTTCTTCCATGGGATTCTCCTCTCACTGTGGTGGTCTATACCAATGGCTTGAGATGTTCCTGAGCTCTGGTGTCAGTTGTAGCGGCCCCGCCGGCGTAGTTCCTCATCCCAATCGATTTCATCTTCATCATCTGCGTTCATGTGGCCCAACTGACGCTGTACTTTACGTAGGTCGGTCTCGTGTTTCAGCAGGACACTGAGGGTCGTCTCTAGGGTCTTCTGATCCAAATTTTCGGCATTGAGAGCGACAAGCGCGTGGGCCCAGTCCAAGGTTTCTGAAATACTAGGAAATTTGCGAAGGTCCATCTTTCGCAAGTGCTGCACCAATTCTACGGCTTGCTGGGCCATCTGTGCTGCCAGCTCTGGCACTTTCAGGCGCACCACATTCAATTCCTGTTCCAGAGAGGGATAGCCGATGAACAGATAGAGACAGCGCCGCTTGAGGGCTTCGCTGAGTTCACGGGTATTGTTGCTGGTCAACAGAACGATAGGCCGGTGCTTGGCTATCAGGGTTCCCAATTCCGGCACACTCACTTGAAAATCACTCAAGACCTCCAGCAAAAAGGCCTCGAACTCGGCATCCGCGCGGTCGATTTCGTCAATGAGCAGCACAACCGGCTCATCACTGAGAATTGCCTGCAGCAAAGGCCGTTGTAAGAGAAATCGCATAGAAAAGAAGACATCCTCTTCATCGGTCAGCCGGTCCGCGGCTTCGGCCAGGGAACGAGCACCGGAAAGGGTCTGCTGTAGCTGATCTCGTAGAAGCTGGGTATACAGGAGCTGCTTGGCGTACTCCCATTCGTAGAGGGCTTTGGTTTCGTCCAGGCCCTCATAGCACTGCAAGCGGATGAGTGGGCGCTCTAGGGAGCCTGCAATGGCTTTAGCCAGCTCTGTCTTGCCCACGCCGGCTGGGCCTTCTGTCAGCAGAGGTTTGCCCAACTGTTGGGCCAAATAGGCGGTGGTAGCGATTTCATCACTGGCGATGTACTGCTGCTTACCGAGATAGTCTTGGGTCTCGTCAATGGTCTGGAACATATGGATTTCACTCATGCGGGGGAGACTCCTTGATTTGAGGTAGAACGTTCATCATGGGTAACGACAGTGGACTATGACCAATGGCCTGTAGCTGTCGGGATCAGTGGTGTTGCACTGGCTAGGGGTGTTAGTGTACCTGACGGACACGTTCTTTGTAAAGCATGGAAACAGGTTGCCTTTTGAGCCATAGGCTGCTGTGGTTGAAATTGGCAGTTTGTTGGTGTTTCGGCTATGATTTTGTCTAGGCTCTCACAGCGGTGATTGTGGGGGCTGTCAGTTTTCGTGGTTAGTGTACTGCAGTTCGTCAGCGGGCGAGAGAGCCAGGTCCTCTTTAACAGATACGAAAGGAAACCGCTATGATCGACACAGACCATCTGATCTCATTTGCCAGAGACATTGTACGGATCCCTAGTTTGAGTGGAGAGGAAAGGGGTGTGGCGTGCCGCATTGAGGCTGAAATGAAGAGGCTAGGGTTTGACAGGGTCTGGACTGACGATGTTGGGAATGTCATCGGTGTGTGGGAGGGGGCGGAACCTGGCCCGACGATTGTCTTTGACGCGCACACAGACACGGTCGGCATCTCGCCTGGGGTTCCTTGGGCATTGGATCCGTTCAGTGGGGCGGTGGTGGATGGCGCGCTGCATGGGCGGGGGGCAGCGGACATGAAGGGCGCGTTGGCAGCCATGATCTACGGCATTGTGGGGCTGGACAGGGCCAAACTCAAGGGCAAGGCCGTGGTCAGCGCGTCGGTGATGGAGGAGGTGTTGGAAGGGGTGGCCTTGGAAAGGGTCGTTGCCCAGACAGGTGCTGATTTCGTCGTTATCGGCGAGGCATCGAACCTGCAGATCGTGCGGGGCGGGCGGGGGCGGGCAGAGGTTCACTTGACAACGACAGGACGTCCCTCGCATTCGTCTGCGCCACAGATGGGTCGCAACGCGGTGTTGGATATGATGCGGGTCATCGCGGCTGTGGAAGATCTGCCCCTCGGCGAGCATCCGCAGATGGGGCCGGCCATCTTCGCGCTGACGGACATCATCAGCGACCCCTACCCCGGCCATTCGGTCATTCCCAGCATCTGCCGGGTGACCTATGACCGGCGGCTGCTCCCTGACGAGAGTGCTGCCAATGTCCTAGCAGACATCACACAACGGCCAGAGCTGGCCGACATTCAGTTGGATGCCCGCATCGGCACAGGCGAGTACACCAGCTTCAGCGGGCACATGTTCGTCACAGAAAAGTTCTTCCCGGCCTGGCTGGCCAGGGATGATGATCCATTTGTGACCAGTACGTTGGCCGCGGTCAACGGGGTTGGCATCCGGGCCGGCCTGGATGCTTATCGTTTCTGCACGAATGCCGCTTGGAGTGCTGGTGTGGCCGCTATCCCGACGATCGGTTTTGGCCCGGCCACGGAAGCCGACGCGCATGTTATCAACGAAAAATTGAATCTGGACGACCTGATCGCCACTGCCAAAGGCTATCGGGCGATCAGCGAAATGGTGTTAGGGTAGGGTGTATCAATGAAACCTCTGTTGACGATTGATGATCTGTGCTCTGAGGGAAATCAGGATGATTTGGTTGCATTTATGATGGAGCACTATCTACCTGTTGATGATATACAGGCCTATGAGTTAGCAGAAGAGATCATGGAGAATCCGCCACAGCGTGGTTATTTGACGATCTCAAATGCCTTACAGTGGCGGCTACAGTACAATCGAGTGATCAACAAAGCTGGTGATGTGGATGGGATCCGGAAAGTTTTGTGATGGGACGTTTCCATAGCAGAAATAAAATTGAATTCGGCGACTTCCAGACACCGGCCTGGCTGGCGCGGGAAGTATGTGCCGCGTTGCGTACTGTTGGCGTTATGCCAAAATCACTGCTGGAGCCAACCTGTGGAACCGGGAACTTCTTACGCACAGGCCTTGAAACCTTTGACACAGTAACTCATGTATTGGGCAGGGATATTCAAGCAGAGCATATTGCCTATGCTCAGAGACAACTCAGGGTGGACCCTGACATTGTGAGCATAGATGTGCGGCAGGGCGATTTTTTTTCAACGGATTGGCGTACACATCTGCGGGCATTGCCAGATCCACTCTTGATCCTAGGAAATCCTCCTTGGGTGACAAACACAGAATTATCTACCTTAAACAGTATCAACCTGCCACACAAGGAAAATATACACGGCCAATCTGGCATTGATGCGATGACTGGTGCCAGCAACTTTGATATTTCGGAGTGGATGTTGTTACAGATGGTTGGGTGGCTGCATGAGCGGCCAGGCATCCTCGCCATGTTGTGTAAAACAAAGGTTGCGCGAAAAGTTCTTCAGTATCTCTGGGAGCAGCGGAGATCTGCACATTGCCAACTGTGGCGCATTGATGCAAAAAAGGCATTTGGCGCATCTGTAGACGCTTGTCTATTTATGCTCGACACAAGCGTGTATCAGGAGAAACAACACTGTGCCTTTTATGAAACGATTCACGCCCAACGTCCATCAACCGTTATCGGGTATCGGGATGGACAGTTCGTCGCCAATGTGGATCTCTACAAGCACTGGTGTCATCTTCTCGCTGATGAACAGAAACAACCTTACTATGAATGGCGTTCGGGTATTAAACATGACTGTACAAAGGTCATGGAATTAAGAAACATCGGCGGGGAGAAGTACATCAACAAGTTGGGAGAGGTTTGGGAGTTGGAAGCGGACTATCTTTTTCCTATGTATAAAAGCTCCGAAATTGTCCGTACTCCCCTTTCCAATCCACAGCGGTGGATGCTTGTCACACAGAAAACCGTAGGAGAAAGTACAGAGTTGATTCAGAGGCAAGCAGCGAAGACGTGGCGATATCTCCATCATTACAGCAGAATGTTCGAGAGCAGACGGAGCTCGATCTATCGGAATCGTCCCCCATTTTCTATCTTTGGTGTAGGAGACTACTCATTCTCTGATTGGAAAGTTGCCATTTCAGGCATGTACAAACAACTGCAGTTTGTGGTCGTAGGCCCTTATCAGGAGAAACCGGTTGTCTTTGATGATACGTGCTATTTCATCTCCTGCCATGCCGAGGATGAGGCCCGGTTTGTGGCAAGTCTGCTGAATTCCGAACCTGCCCAGCAGTTTTATCGGTCGTTTCTCTTTTGGGATGATAAGAGGCCCATCACTGCCAGATTGTTGCGTACTCTTGACCTTTCGGTGCTTGCACAGCAAATACCTACCCGCAGTGGCCTGTAATTGCAGTAGTTGATGTGTACTCCTAGCCTTATACTCCTTCCTGATAGAGAATAGTGGGCAATTCAACGAAAGCGCATGAAGACCATATCCCTCACGTTGATTGAAGCGCGCCGGCTGGCTGTGGCCGCGCAATGCCTGGCAGGGCCGCGCCTGCCGGCCACCAAAGAGGGCATTCTGGCGGTTTTGCGCCAGTTGAACTGTCTGCAGATCGATCCGATTCGGGCGGTGGAGCGGACGCAACGCCTGGTGCTGTGGAGCCGCCTAGGTCCATTTGATGTGTCGCTGCTGGATACGTTGCAGGAAGAACGCCACATTATTGAGGCATGGGCACATTGCGCCTCCTTCATCCTGACAGAAGATTACCCGCTGTTTCACCCTTGGATTCGGCGGGCCTACACGGGCAGCAGTGAGTGGGCCCGGCGAGTACGCACATGGATGGAGGCCAACACTGCCCTACGGGAACACATTGTTGAGCAGTTACGGGCGCACGGCCCTTTGCCCTCAAAAGCCTTTGAGGATCGGGCAGTCGTTCCCTGGCACTCTAAGGGCTGGACCGGCGGACGCAATGTCTCGCGCATGCTTGACTTTCTGGACAGCAGCGGTGTGGTGATGTCTGTGGGGCGAAGGGGCAACCAGAAATTGTGGCATCTCCGGGATGAGTGGCTACCTGAATGGGCGGACCGGGTGCCAGTATCGCAGGCAGAGGCTGTGCGCGCGGCCTGCCAACGCTCTTTGAAGGCCTTGGGCGTGGCTACGCAAAAACAGATCAACAATCATTTTATCCGCAACACCTACCCCAATCTGGGCGCGCGGCTGGCGGAACTGATGGCTGATGGGCATGTGCTGCCGGCGCAGATCCATGAGGAGGGCAAGCTCTGGCCTGGCGATTGGTATATCCATCGCCACTCCCTGCCGCTGTTGGAGTTGATACGGGCAGGTGGTTGGCAGCCGCGCACGGTCTTTCTATCACCCTTTGACAACCTGATCTGTGACCGGGGGCGGACAGAGCTGCTTTTTGATTTTCACTACCGCATTGAGATCTACGTTCCCAAAACCAAACGACACTATGGCTATTATGTATTGCCCTTGCTGCATGGTGATCGCTTCATTGGGCGGATGGATTCGCGTTTGGACCGCAAGGCCGGGGTCTATCACATCCACGCGTTGTATCCTGAGGTGGAGGGGGTAAGTGTGCAATCCGGGGCGGCCTTGGCCCAATCATTGCTGGGGCTGGCACAGTTTATTGGGGCGCGCAGCATCGAACTGGGCGAACAAATTCCATCCCTGTGGCGTATGGAATTGACATCTATTTTGGATTGACACAGTAGGCAAGCGGGGCGGTAGCTATGACAACCTCTGCACAGACAGTTCCGAATCAAGCGAGAAATGCTGCGGCCCGTTTCGGCACATTTGGGGGTGTGTTCACCCCGAACGTACTCACGATTCTGGGCATTATCCTCTTTTTACGTACTGGCTGGGTCGTGGGCCAGGCAGGGCTGGTAGGCGCGCTGGTTATTGTGGCTATCGCCAATGCCATTAGTTTTCTGACCGGGCTTTCCCTTTCTGAGATCGCCACCTCAATGAATGTGCGGGGTGGCGGCAAATATTATCTGATCTCGCGTTCATTGGGGCTGGAAATCGGCGGTACTATCGGCGTGCCCCTCTATTGCTCCCAGGCGATTTCTGTGGCGTTTTACCTCATCGGCTTTACCGATGCCCTGCTGTCCGTGGACTATTTTCGCCAATTTGATCCCCTATGGATTGCCACATCTATCGCCTTGCTTTTTGGGGCTATCGCCTACATTGGTGCGGATTTTGCCCTCAAGATACAATATTTCATTTTGGCTCTGTTGATGGCGGCCATCCTCTCGTTTTTTGCTGGTGGTTGGAGCGACATACAGGCACCCACATTGGCAGCAAATTACAGCCAAGGCGAGAATTTTTGGACAGTCTTCGCTGTCTTCTTCCCGGCCGTCACCGGCATCGCGGTCGGGGCCAGTATGTCCGGTGACCTGAAAGACCCGAGCCGGAATATCCCGAGGGGCACGATCATCTCAATTCTCTTCACGGCCGTCATCTATTTCGCGACAGTCATCTGGCTGGCTGTCCATGGAACATCGGCTGTGCTGCAAAGCAACAATCTGATCATGCGGGATATCGCGGTATTTCCCCTGCTGATTTTGCTGGGGGTCTGGGCTGCGACCTTGTCATCGGCTCTGGGGAGTATTGTGGCCGCGCCGCGTACCTTGCAGGCCATTGCCCGGGATGGGATCGTGCCACGGGTTCTTGGTGCTCAATTGGGGAGCCCCACGGAGCCTCGCTTGGCGGTTCTCCTCAGCACAGCCATCGCCCTTGCGGTCATCTGGAGTGGTGATCTCAACTTTGTGGCTTCGATCATCACAATGTTTTTCCTCAACACCTATGGCATGACCAACTTAGGTGCTGGCATTGAGAAACTGGTGGGGAATCCCAGCTATCGACCACGCCTGAAGATCCATCCCAGTTTGTCCCTCTTGGGGGCATTGGGTTGTTACGGCACAATGTTCGTGATCAATCCCATCGCGACAGTGCTCGCCATTCTGATCAGCTACGGCATCTACTTCTACCTGAAACGCCGTTCGATCACCCGCACTTGGGGCGATGTACGCAACGGCATCTGGTTCGCTTTGGCTCGGCATTCACTGCTGAACCTAGAGCGCATGGTCTATCATGCCAAGAATTGGCGACCGAATATTCTGGTGTTCACTGGCCAGCCCCACAATCGCGGCGCGCTGGTGGAGATGGCCCAATGGCTCAGCCGGGGCTATGGCATCGTCTCCTTTTTTCAACTGCTGGTTGGGGATGTGGACCACTTGGCCCCGCGTCAGTTGCGGACAGTTGCCCGGCGCCAGATTCAGACCTTCATCCGGGAGCAGAACATGGCGGCCTTTGCAGAGGTCGATATTGTTGATGACTTTTACGCCGGTGTGGTAACGGTCGCCCAATCCCATGGGGTCGGTGGCTTAAAGCCCAATACGGTTTTGATGGGATGGAGCGGCACGGATGGGGGGCGGGTACAGGCCTTGCGGCTGCTGGCGACGCTGACGAATATGGAGAAATCAGTGCTGTTTTTGCACCATGACGAAATCCGCAGTTTCGGCAACCGCAAGCTCATTGATGTATGGTGGCGTGGGCGCAGCCGCAACGCGGAGTTGATGCTGCTCTTGGCCTATATCATTTCCCAGCACCCCACCTGGCATGGGGCCAGTATACGCTTGTTGCGGGTTCTGCACAGAGAAGAAGGCCGCAAACATACTGAAATCCACCTACGCGCGCTGCTGGAAAGAGTGCGCGTACGAGCCGAGCCGGTGGTGGTCGTCACAGCGCAGGATGAATCGTTCCGCGAGACGGTGGAGACTTGGAGCGCACAGGCCGACCTGACCTTGCTGGGCCTGCACCGGCCAGCTGCTGAAGATCAGGATACCTACGGCCACCAACTCAATGATTGGGTCGCTGCAGTGGGGACGGTGCTGCTGGTGCATAGTGGGCAGGCAGAGCCGATCTTGGAGCCGGATGAATAGCAGCGCATGCTAGTTCGTGATCAACGGCGATTGTGCTATACTGGGGCTGACATGCCAAGAAGACCGACCATACGTTTCAGAATGTCATTCTAAGGGGAGAATTTGCAATGCGAGCGAATCCGATTCGCGCCCTGCTTGACCAGGGTAGGCCGACGCTGGGCACTCACATCCACACTGTCTGGCCGAATGTCGTAGAAGTTCTGGGCCATACAGGGCTATACGATTATGTGGAATTTGTCGCTGAATATGGTACATACACATTGCCTGATTTGGACAATATCTGCCGGGCTGCGGAGCTGTATACATTGGGCACGATGATCAAAGTTGATTGGGCCAACAACGAGTTTGTAGCCCAGCGAGCCGTGGGTTCCGGGTTCAACAGCGTACTTTTTTCTGATGTGCGCTCGGCTGCGGATGCCGGCAACTGTGTCCGTTATGTGCGGGCCGATTCTCCCCAGACCGGTGGCACCTATGGCGTGGCCACCCGGCGTTCCACCTATATGGGCTATGGTGGTAGCGCGGAGTATGTGCAGACCTTGGCTGACATTGTGGTCGTGCTGATGCTGGAGAAGAAACCAGCTTTGGATGAACTTGACGACATTCTGGCTGTAGAGGGGGTAGAGATGGTGCAGTGGGGGCCGTCGGATTTCGCAATGAGCATTGGCAAACCAGGCCAACCCCAGGACCCACAGGTACAGGCGGGTGAGAAGCGGGTGATCGAGGCCTGTCTGGCCGCGGGTGTGCATCCCCGCATCGAACTAGGCAGCGCAGATGCTGTCAAGCGTTATCTGGATATGGGCGTACGCCACTTTTGTGTCGGCACAGACATCTCGATCCTCTATCAATGGTGGCGGCAGGAAGGGGAAGGGCTGCGTAAGGCCTTGGAAGAATGAAACGCTGATGAACAAGGCCGGGCCCACTCGTTTTTTTATCCGACTCGTTCAAGGAAGCGAACGTCATTGGTGAAGAAGTAGCGGATGTCGTTGATGCCGTATTTGAGCATTGCGATGCGTTCCGGCCCCATGCCGAAGGCGAAGCCACTGAAGATGGACGGGTCGTAGCCGCCATTTTGCAGCACAAGCGGGTGTACCATGCCAGCCCCTAGGATCTCCAACCAGCCGCTCTGTTTGCAGATACGGCATCCCTCGCCACTGCATAGAACGCAGTCCATATCGACCTCGACGCTGGGTTCAGTGAAGGGGAAATAACTCTTGCGGAAGCGTAGCTGCCGTCCTTCACCGAACATCTGCTTGGCGAAACTGACCAATGTCCCTTTCAGGTCGCTGAAGGTTACAGTGTGGCCGATGACCAGCCCTTCTACTTGGTGAAACATCATTTCGTAGCGGGCATTGACGTCCTCATGGCGATAGCATTTGCCCGGCAGGATCACTCGAATCGGTTCTGGGCAGTATTCGCGCATGGCGCGCATCTGGCCGGGGCTGGTGTGGGTGCGTAGAATGACCCCTGGCGTCGTCGTGTAAAAGGTATCCCACATATCTCGGGCCGGATGGCCTGCTGGGATATTGAGCAAGCCAAAGTTGTTTTCGTCGGTCTCGACTTCTGGGGCATCGTAGACTTGGAAGCCCATCTGCCCGAATATCTGCGAAATCTCCCGCAATGTCTGATTGCTAGGGTGAATTTTACCTAGATTTTGCCTGCGCCCCGGCAATGTCACGTCTACGCCTTCGGCTGCAAGGGCTTGTTCCATCTCCTGCTGGCGGATGGCCTGCTGGCGGGTCTGTAGGGCTGCTTCCAGCAGATGTTTCAGTTCATTGCCAGCGCGGCCGGCGAATGGGCGTTCCTCGCGGGGAAGATCCCCCAATCCGCGCAAAAAAGTGGTGACAGCTCCAGTGCGCCCCAAATAGTTCCGGTACCAGGCCTCTGTGGCCGTGACTGTCTTGGCCATGGCCAGTTCTTCTTCTGCCCGTCTTTGCAATGCCTCAAGTTCCTGCATCGTTCCTGTTCTCTCCGTTCAGGCACCTACCGCACCCCTCGGCTATCAATGTCCAATGTCAGTATCCATCTTAGTGTAAAGCAGCAGACTTGTCAAAGTCATCTCTCATGGTATGCAAAAAGAGAGATGGGGGCCCGGCCCGAAACACAACACAAACCTATTCATGATACGTTTGGAGGGGGGTGATCCTGTTCGGCTTCTGTGCTATTTTGTTAATGATAGAATTGTGCCTTTTCGTCTTCAAGGAGGCGAACAGCAGAAGGTTCACGTTGCAGAAATTCACAGAGTTGAGTGAAGCAGGCAGCTGCCTAGATGTATCACAAACGCATGTTACCGCAGGAATAGAAGAGAGTAGAATAAAGACAGGATGTGCATTATGCACTCAAGACACACATATATCTTGCTGCCTTGCGACAGGATTTCCATGCTTTATCTCTCTTGGCCTCTGTGCATCTTGTTGTTCCCTCTGCGTAACACCAGTCATTCATATACTGCCCGCTAGTAGGATAAAATGGAGACCAACGACATATGAGGAAAGGATGCAAAAAAGGCTTATGGTGAGAGACAGGATCCAAGAGATCAATCGGAAGATACCTACCGATCTTATTGTCTACACCAAAGCCGAGTACGAGCTTCTTCAGAGGCACGGCATTTCTTTTTTGAACGAGATAGAAATCTCAGGGAAGATATTGTATGAAAAGGCAAGCGAAAGCGTGGCTGGATTCGGCTCGCGATGACCTGGAAGCAGCATCCCGACGACCCTTGTGGATCTCTCCAATCTACGTTCGTTGTCCTTGGCTGGCAACCGCTTGAGTGGTTGTATTCCCAACGCGCTGACGCGGGTTGCCCAGAACGACCTGTCGGATATCGAGTTGTCTTTCTGCGATCCGGTCACCCCGACAGCTACGCCCACGGTCACGCCCACAGCCACGGCTACACCGCTTGCCCCTGTTGGCCAGGATCTCTTCCTGCCCCTCGTGCGGAAGTGAGTGGGCCCGTTGCGATTGGCAAAAAAGAAGGGGGAGCCATACGGCTCCCCCTTCAACTGTCAACCGGTTAGCGGCTGGTGTTCAGGCCTGTGGCAGGGCGGGGACTACCTCATTCTTCAAGAGTTCCATTGAGCGTATCCAGCGCGCCTTATCGTCCCAATCGTGGCCAATGGCTAGGAGTGTGCCGAAGCCACCGCTTTGTTGCCAGACCTCTTGCAAGCGGCGGATGCACTCATCAACATCGCCGACAATCGCCAGCCGGCGTACCCCGTACTCGGCAGTGACTTCCTCATCGGGCATGTCTGGGTCCTCTTTCATGCCTTCCAGACGCCCAGGCCCGATCAATTTGAACAGATAGTCGAAAGAGCGGGCGAAGGCACTGTTCAGGGCAAAATCAAGGGCATCTTCTGTTGTTTCACCGACGAAAATATTGCGGGCCACCCGCCAATTTGCCCGCTTGGGCGCGGGCTGGCCGGCCTCGGCCGCGCCCGCGCAATAGGTCTGCCAATGCTGGGCTAGGGTAGTCGCTGGCACAAGATTGGTGCTAAGCGGCAGAAAGCCCCGCTGCCCGGCCATGCGGGCCGCCATGGAATTGCCCTTCACAATCGCCATAGCCAGCGGCGGATGTGGCTGCTGGTAGGGCCGCAGGATCTGGCCCATAGCGATCTCCGGCCGGGTCTGATCGATGTGGATATGCCAGTAATCCCCTTCAAAATCAAAAGGAGCCTGCGTTGTCCACAGTTTCAGCACCATGTTAATGCCCTCCACCGTCATCAGCCCTAGGGTACGGGGGTCCTGGGGCAGATCGAACAGACTGATATCTGTGGGGATACCGGTCTGGCCGAAGCCACACAGCAGACGCCCGCGGGAGAGATGATCCAACAATGCTAAGCGCACCGCGATATTCACCGGATGGTGAAACGGGACTATCGTCACACCGGTGCCGAACTTGATCGTGCTGGTGCGCGCCATGGCATGGGCGATGAACAGATCGTTGGCGGGGATCGGTTCCCAGGCCACAGAATGATGCTGCCCGATCCAGGCTTCTGTGTAGCCGAGTGCCTCCGCGCGCTCGATCAGCTCCAAATCCTCCGCAAAGCAGAGGGTACGGTCCTTCTCCGGTGGATGAACAGGCATGAGAAAATAACCGAGCTGCATATATATCTCCTGTGAAGTGTTCTCTGCTTTACTGGCCACTGGCTGCTGCCGAGAGCCAGGCCTCGTCGATTTCAAGACCGAAACCGGGCGCATCGCTGGGCCGTACATAGCCATCTTTGATGACCGCTGTGCCCGGCAATTTCACCATCTCCTCCAATGGTACACCGGGCGCGGAAACACTCTCCGAGCGTTCGCCCCAGGTGATAGCGGGCATGGCCATGGAGAGATGTTGGCCAAAGGGGTAGTTCATGCCCCCATGGGCGATGACAGAGATGGTATTGGCTTGTGCAAGGTGGCAGATCTTGGTGGCCGCAGTAATGCCCCCGCACCAGAGCACATCCGGCTGGAAGATATCGACCACTCGCTTGCCCGCGGCCGCGGCAAAGGGAGCCAGATTGTACCAATGCTCGCCTGTTGCTAGGGTCTGCCAGGGGAGCCGTTGGCGGACCGTCTCATAGCCCACAAGATCCTCGGCCGGGATATAATCCTCCAGCCATTTGAGACGATAGGGACGGAGCCGCTCCGCTACCCGTACTGTATACTCAATGTCATAGCCTGTCCAGGCATCTAACATCAGCTCCACATCCTCGCCGATGATTTCCCGTGTGCTGGCCACCAGTTCTTCCAGTTTGTTCAGGCCTTCTAGGCCCTGCTCCGGCCCCCAAGGGCTGAACAGCTTTGTGGCTTTGAAGCCCAGCTCCATATACCATTCCTGATCGAAGCCGGACGCATAGCAGAAGATCTTCTCCTTTTGGGGCCCGCCCAACAGCTCGTAGACCGGCAGCCCTAGCAGCTTGCCTTTCAGATCCCAGAGGGCCACATCCACAGCACTGATCGCGTAGCTGGTCATACCGGTCGGGCTGAACGCGCTGGAGAGGCGCACCATCATATCCCACAGTTTTTCCGTGGCCATGACGTTCTCGCCGATGAGATTGGGGCCCAGATGCTCATTGATGATGCGGGTTACTGGTGGGCCGTAGAGGGAGAGACCAAAGCCCCAGGTCCCATCTTCTGCGGTGACGATGACGGCTGGGCGTTTCCATGGACTGAAGGAGACATGTCGCTCGCTATTGGGAAAGCGGGGATAACGGGACATGGGGCGGTTGAGGTGGATTGTCTGGCCTTGGCTCGGTGTACGGGGCTGTGTCTGCGGTTGGGGCTCGGTGCGAATCTCAAATGCGCGGATTTCTTTGATTTTCATAGTGCTTATCCTTTGATATCCGTGACAGTAATGCCTTTCAGAAAGGCATTTTGGGAAAAGAAAAAGAGAACGAGGCAAGGAAGGATAATAACAATCGCGGCAGCCATGTACAGGTTCCAAGGTGTCGTGCGCTGGTACGCCACAGAGAAATTGGCTAGGAATATGGTCAGGGTAAAGTTTTCAGGGGTGGACAAGATAATCAATGGGCCGAGGAAGTCGTTCCAAAAGAACACGAACGCGAAGACGCCTACGGCCGCGAGGGCTGGTTTTGAGAGTGGCATGACAATGCGGAGGAAGATATACCAGCGGGATGCGCCATCGATCAAGGCTGCTTCGTCGTATTCTCTGGGAATGGTCATAAAGAACTGGCGCAGCAGAAAGATGTTCCAGGCGGAGCCGAACCAATGGGGAATCAGCAGCGGCCACAGGGTGTCCAGCCAGTTTAAGTTCCGCCAGATAATGAACTGGGGTACCATCACAACTGCAAAAGGGATCATGAGCGTGCTGAGGATTCCCAGAAAGATGACATTCTTGCCTGGGAACTCTAGGCGGGCGAAGGCATAGGCCACCAGCGAGCAGGAGAAATGCGTAGCCGCCACACCGTTGACCGTGATGATCGTGGTGTTGATCGCGTAGCGATAGACCGGCGGCGTTGATTCGGTTGTGGTGGTCGTTATGGCCTCGTAGAAGTTCGACCACATCAGCGGGCTTGGGATCCAGGTAGGCGGCAGAGTAAAGACCTGATTGAACGGCTTGAGGGCTGTGTTCACCATCCAGTAGAAGGGGATGAGAAAGAGAAATGCCAACATCAATAAGAGACTGTAGATGACAAACAGACGCAGCAAACCGGTGTGAAATCGATTGCCGAGCAGAAGTGTGCGTAGCTTGCTGGGCTGCGTATGTGCCCGGCCTTGTACGGGCGTTGGGGCCAGCTTGTCACCAACTGCCACTTGCGGTTCTCCTATAGCACCAGTTACCTGGGGTTAGCGCGCGCCGCCTTCGTAATAGACCCAGCGGTCAGCAAGGCGGAACTGAAACACTGTCAGCCCGAAGATGAGTAAGAACATGATCCAGGCCATGGCCGAAGCATAGCCCATTTTCAGAAAGTGGAATGCACTTTGGTACAGATGCAGGCCCAGGAAAAGCGTGGCATTGTCTGGGCCCCCGCCGGTCATCACATAGGGTTCCGCGAAGGTCTGTACCGCTGTGATGATCCCCATGACGAGGTTGAAAAAGATGGCTGGAGAGATCATGGGCAGGGTAATGGAGAAGAACTTTGACATTTCTCCCGCGCCATCGATGTCGGCCGCCTCATACAAGCGCTGGGGTAGGCCTTGCAAGGCTGCCAGATAGATAACCATGGGCACGCCGATATTCCAGAGGCTTTTGACGATCAGGGAGCCCAAAACCAGCGGCTTATCATAGAGCCAGTTGCGCCCCTCCAGGCCCAGAAGCTGTAGGCCATGATTCACAATGCCAAGTTCGGTATGATACATCCACACCCAAATGACGGAACCAGCTACACCGCTGATAACCGCTGGCAGATAAAAGGCCGTGCGCCAGAACCCCAAGAAGCGTACCCGTTGATTCAAAAGCAGGGCCAGGCCCAAAGCGAGGATCTGTCCAATTGGGACGGAAATCACGACAAATTTGAACGTCACCCATATGGCAATGCGGAACAGTTCGTCCGTAGTAACCATATTGATGTAGTGGGTCAGCCCATAAAACCTGGCCGGCGCGATCATTTTCCAGCGGAAAAAGCTGAGGCCAAAGGAGGCCACGATAGGCCCGCCGATGAAGACAACAAAGCCGATGATCCACGGCAAAATGAACGCATACGCCACCAACGCATCGTGTAGACGCCTGGCGGACCAACTGTTGGGACCTGCAAAACCAGCCTTGATCAAGGGTCTCTACCGAACTGCTGAGGAGTGAGAGAAGTCCTCACTCCTCATACGCTTGATGGATGTCTAAATATCCGAGATCACCGCTGTCACCTTTGGGGCCACATCGGGGAAGATGTCCGCGGCTTTGGCCGTGCCCGCGTAGACCTTTTCCAGGGCATCGCCGATCAGTTTCAAGGATTCGCCCTCATTGGCCGGCCCTGGCAGGATATGTCCATAGTCCAATGCCCCAGGGATCACATCCCAATCCACTTCAAAATCGACATCTGCAATCCAAGGGAAAGGCTCAATGGCATTGGATGAGCGGCGGGTGCCGGGGAAATTCGCATCTGAGGCGTAATTGTAGATGCCTTGGGTGCTGGTGTTATAGTTCAGCCATGTCCAGGCTTCGTCTTTGTGCTCGGAGGTAGCGGCAATATTATTGAACGCGCCATGGGTAATGGTGTCATAGCGTGCTTGGCTTGGCTCCGGCACAACATTGAAGCGGAACCCTGCTTCGACCAAGGTGCCGGTAATCCAGGATCCCATGCGCTGCATACCGAGCCGGCCGGCTGCCAACAGCTCTGCGGCTGCGCCGGCTCCACCAATGCCCACGATCTGGGAGGGCGAAGGCATCACATTCCCATCCAGCAACATATCCGCCCAGAATTGGATGGCTTCAATGGTCTCTGGCTTGTCCAGCCAGCACTCTTGATAGTCTGGGCTGTAGTAGCGGCCATCGTTCTGCCAGGCCTGTTTGACACTGAACATATGCCAGCCCACGGGAATCGTCTCTGACCCCCAGATCTGGTTATCTGGGTCGCTGATGCCCCGGGCTTTCTCTTCAAAATCCGTCCATGTGAAGCTATCCTTGTCCGGGTATTCGACCCCCGCGGCGTCGAACAAGTCCGCGTTGTAGAATGTCACATGGGGGGCAGCTGCATCGGGGATCCCAAAGCGTTTGCCTTCCACGACCGGATAGTTCCACCAGTTTTCATAAAAGTCTTCTGGGTTGAAGCCAGGCTCCACATCGACATAGGGTTGCACGTCAATGAACTGGTTGTTGCGTCCTAGATCGAGGGCCATAGCCTCCCAACTGCGGACAACATCAGGCAAGGTGCCGGCTGCGGCCAGGGCTGGGATTTTGGCATGGAATTCGCCGATCTGCTCTACTTTTACCTGAATCCCGGAATACTCCTCATGGAAGGCGTCGAGGGTAGTTTGTACCCCGGCGGCCGGGTCATGGCGGCCATAGCGAATCGTTACCGGTTCAGCCATCGTCATATCTGGGCCGCTCGCTTGGGGCGGTGGGCCCGGCGCGCAGGCCGCCAAAATGCCAGTACCAGCGATTGCCCCGCCTAGCCTCAGAAACGTTCGCCGCGACACGGTTTTTTGGTGCATCATTGTTGGAATCGCTCCTCTCTGAGTAAATATGAATCTGTCAAACAACAGTGATCAATGGACAGTATAACACCAAGTGCCAGTAAACACCAATGATCAGTAGTCTGTTTGCATTTGGCAAAAGTAGTTGTTAGCCTTGCTGCTGTTTTTAGCCGTAGGCCGGATTGTGTATAATAAACAGGCACCCCCATTGAGGGTGCTCTTGCTGTGCAACTGATCGGTACGCTATTGCAGACAAGGGGGATGCATGGCAGTGGAAACGCGGCCGGATTGGGTAACCTGGGAGGAGGGGCGTTGACTGCTGCACAGGCGCAGGATAGGGAACGGCTCGCGAAACTGGAGGGGCAGGTCGGCGAGTCTGATAAGCGGCTGGCTACGAAGGCTGACGTGACGGCTGTTCAGGTAGAATTGGCGTGGGTAAAAAAGCTGCTGTGGGTTCTACTCTCTTTGTGCCTAACGATCTTCGCCGGTGTGATCGTGCTGTTATTCCGCATGTTCGCCGTAGGCTTTCCATAAGTATCAGGCCAATATAAAGCACATAGCCCATAGGTACTTCTACCGCGCCGGCGGTTCTGGCGCGCATCAAGCCTTTGTCGCCCCAGGGCGCACGGGGCTGACCAATCCCAAGGAGGTGAATCATGAAGGTGCTCTTTCTCCCCTTCAACCCCATTATGTACCACTGGTATGAAGGCTTTGTCAAAGCGATTGATGGACGATATCCAATTGAGCTGTACGATCCGAATCAACCCATGGCCCCGCAGTTTGAAGGGATCGGGGTTGTGGTCACATGTGCAGGTTGCATCCGGGAGATGATCGATGCCGCTGTGGATGCCGACGTGAAATTATGGCAAGTGCTCTCCGTTGGCGTGGATCACTGGGATGTATCCTATTTTCGGGAAAAGGGATTGCCTTTTGCCAACACTCCGGGCCCTTTCAGTGCCATTGCTTTGGCAGAGCATGCTCTTTTCCTGCTGTTCCTCATTACCAAGAACTATCACACGGCCCATGCGAACGTCCGCACGGAAGTGTTCAACCTGCCGCTAAACGATGAATTGGCTGGCAAGAAACTCGGTGTGGTCGGTCTGGGTGCCAGTGGGCGTGAACTGGCTAGGCGCGCGCATGCCTTGGGCATGCAGATCTGGGCCATTGATATCGTTGATATCCCGCAGGAAATCCGCGCTGAATGTCATGTCGAATTCTTTGGCGATCCCAGTATGTTGGAGCGTGTGTTAGGCGAAGTGGACTATCTCTCCCTGCATACGCCACTCACGGCAAAGACCCGCCACCTTATAGGCCAGCGGGAATTTGAGCAGATGAAGACGACAGCCGTGTTGATCAACGTCGCCCGTGGCGCGCTGGTGGACGAGACCGCCTTGGTCGCAGCAGTACAGAGCGGCCAGATCCGCGCCGCGGGCTTGGATGTCTTTGCAGAGGAACCACTCGAACCCGCCCACCCGCTGCTACAGATGGAAAACGTGGTCTGCACGCCACATGTTGCCGGCGTAACCAACGAAACTGTACAACGACGCGGCCAGGCTGGGGCCGAGAATGTTGACCGAGTTGCCAGGGGCCTGCCTGCGCTGCATTTGGTCACGGATGTTGAGTCAATGGCTCCCTGAGCGGTAGTGGTCACTGCAGTTTTGATACTCCATTGCGCCTCTTTCTCATCACTGGTATACTTATCTTCGTTGTGAGATAATGGCCATATGGCCCACACATAGGTTACGTAGTGAAGATTCAGTCCAGGGCTGTGTCAGATGCGGCGGCATCAAATCCGCTGTCGCGCTTCACTTTGGCGACCTGATGGACAATTGAGACAGAAGGAGAGGTAGGACCGTGGAAGCGCAGCAGTGGGCAACTCGGGAAGAGGTACAGGCGTTGACGGCGGCACAAACGCAGGATAGAGAAGAGTTCCGGGCGGCACAGGCGCAGGATAGAGAAGAGTTCCGGGCGGCACAGGCGCAGGATAGAGAAGAGTTCCGGGCGGCACAGGCGCAGGAAAGGGAACGGGTCTCGCGGCTGGAAGTCCAGGTCGGCGAGTCTGTCCGTGCTACTGATAGGTATGGTGCTACGAAGGCAGACGTGACGGTAGTTCTGGTAGAGGTGGAAAAGGTGCGGTCTGATGTGGAAAAGGTGCGGTCTGATATACGCGTGTTGCGTATATGGCTGTTCGTCGGCATGCTAGCTCTGGCTTTCCTTGATAACATCCCCTGGGTAGATGTGCTGCGCTTTGGTGGCTAAACATCTATCGAGGGAACTGGGCTATCTCTTCATATGGGTAGGGTCTGTTCTGCGGCACCTGGGGCTTTCTGCCTTGATGTGCTGCGCTTTCTCAAGCCGGTCTGGATATGCCCGGGCCGGTAGCTGCCCCCCCACCCAATTTCAGCCGTTTTTCTGGTTAATCCCACATGTCATGTCGAACCCGCTGCTCCAGATGGAAAACGTGGTCTGCACGCCACATGTTGCCGGCGTAACCAACGAAACTGTACAACGACGCGGCCAGGCTGGGGCCGAGAATGTTGACCGTGTTGCCAGGGGCCTGCCTGCGCTGCATTTGGTCACGGATGTTGAGTCAATGGCTCACTGAGCGGTAGTGGTCACTGCAGTTTTGATACTCCATTGCGCCTCTTTCTGAACACTGGTATACTTATCTTCGTTGTGAGATAATGGCCATATGGCCCACACATAGGTTACGTAGTGAAGATTCAGTCCAGGGCTGTGTCAGATGCGGCGGCATCAAATCCGCTGTCGTGCTTCACTTTGGCGACCTGATTGACAATTGAGACAGAAGGAGAGGTAGGACCGTGGAAGCGCAGCAGTGGGCAACTCGGGAAGAGGTACAGGCGTTGACGGCGGCACAGGTGCAGGATAGAGAAGAGTTCCGGGCGGCACAGGCGCAGGAAAGGGAACGGATCTCGCGGCTGGAAGTCCAGGTCGGCGAGTCTGTCCGTGCTACTGATAAGTATGGTGCTACGAAGGCAGACGTGACGGCAGTTCTGGTAGAGGTGGAAAAGGTGCGGTCTGATGTGGAAAAGGTGCGGTCTGATGTGGAAAAGGTGCGGTCTGATGTAGAAGCTGCCAAAGGCGAAGTGCGGTCTGATATACGCGTGTTGCGTATATGGCTGTTCGTCGGCGTGTTAGCTCTGGCTTTCTTTGATAACATCCCCTGGGTAGATGTGCTGCGCTTGCTGCTGCGCTTTGGTGGCTAAACATCATCGAGGGAACTGGTATACTTATCTTCGTTGTGAGATAATGGCCACATGGCCCACACATAGGTTACGTAGTGAAGATTCAGCCCAGTCATCAACCAAAGGAGATTTGAAGATGGAAGAGAACAGCAAGCGGCTATCACGGCGCAGGTTCTTGCAGGTGGCCGCGACGGGCGCCGGCCTGCTGGTGACAGCGGCCTGTGCCCCTCCTGCTCCACAGAGAGCGGATATGGCTACAGAAGCCGATAGTGGCAGCATGCAGGAAACAGTTGAACTGCGCTTGGCCTACTGGGGCTTTGAGGTGGAGCAGCAAGGCCTACTGCAAGAAAAGTTCATGGAGACCTATCCCCACATCAAACTGCAGGAGGAGATCACGGGATGGGGCACCTACTGGCAGAAGATGTTGACCTCCACGGCCGCCGGGGAATCGCCCGACATCATGCATCATTCACCCTACTACCATGTGCAATTTGCGTCCAACAAAGTAACCATCCCCCTGGATCCCTTTATTGAGAGAGATGGCATTGACCTCGCTGACTTCTACGAAGGGGCCATCACATCAGGGCGCTGGCAGCCCGGCCAGGTACGCACCGGCACCGGTGACCTACATGCCTTTCCCACAGTCTGGCATTCGGGAACTATGTGGTTCTACAATAAGAACCAATTTGCCGACAAAGGGATCCCTGAACCGGATGAAACCTGGACTTGGGATACGCTGATCGATGTGGGCAAAGAGTTCACTGTAATCAATGACGATGGTTCCGCGGAATCCTATGGCATGGACACGCCCGTGGATGGCAATGGCCGCATAAATTTCTGGATCTTCCAGGCCGGCGGCCTCTTCTATGACGAAGACTATACTCGCTGTCTCATCAAAGACCCGCAGCCTATGGAAGCATTCCAGTGGATGGTGGACTTGATCAACGAACATCAAGTCGCTCTGCCCCCGGAGCCAGACCAGCAGTTCAATCCCTTTGAAACCGGACGTGTGGCCTTCGCAGTGCAAGGGGATTGGAAAATCCCGGCCTTTGCACGGATTGAGGAGTTTGAATGGGATGTCTTCACGCCCCCATCGCATCCGCGCACAGGCTTGAACACCATTGATGCCTACCAGAATGGCATCTCCATTACCAGCTCTGCTGAATACCGAGATGATGCGTGGGAGTATATCAAATGGCTGACCATGGGCGAGGGCGCGGTGCTGTACGCGCAGACCATCTTCCCCTTCCCGGCCCATATCCCCACGGCTGAAAATCTCATCTATGTACAGACCCGTGAGGATCCACCGACGTCGCTCTGGTTACTCAATGATCTGTTAAAGGCAGCATATCCTGTCTTCTTAGGCCCGGCCGAAGGTGAAATCGCCTCTATCGCGGTAGAGGAACAGCAGGCGGCCATGTTGCAGGTAAAGACAGTGGAAGAAGCCACCGACGACCTCGAACAGCGCGTCAATGCAGTCTTAGAACGGGCGCGCGAAGAACTAATCGGCTAGAAACCATAGGCAGACACTGCCTATGGGACAGTATTTTTGTATGGAGAATCCATGAGTACTGTGACTATACCGGCGCGCGGCAGATTTCGCGAATTCTGGGGGAACAATCGGATGCGGGAAGCTGTCGAGGCCTACATCCTGATCCTACCGATGATCGTAGGCCTGATCATCTTTACGGCCGGCCCGGTGTTTGCCTCCCTCTATTTCAGCTTCACACGCTGGAACCTGTTGAGCAGCCCGAAGTGGCAGGGGTTGGATAACTACATTGAGTTATTTACCAACGACCCACTCTTTTGGACCACCATAAAGAATACTGCCTACTATGTGTTGGGGACCGTGCCCACGGGCACGGTCCTGGCCCTGCTCTTGGCTATCGCTCTCAACCAGAAGATCCGTATGTTGGCTGTCTTTCGCACCATCTACTTTCTGCCCGTTGTCTCGTCTGTCGTGGCGATCTCTGTCCTCTGGCTCTGGCTCTACCAGGCTGATTTTGGGCTAATCAATGAATTTTTGCGCTTTTTGGGCTTTCGTGGGGTGCGCTGGTTGAGCAGTACTACCTGGGCCATGCCTGCCATTATCATCATGAGTATCTGGCATGGGCTGGGTAACAACATCGTCCTCTTCATCGCCGGGCTGCAGGGCATCCCGCAGGACTACTACGAAGCGGCCACCGTTGATGGGGCCAGCTCTTGGCGCAAGTTTCTCAACATCACCATTCCTCTGATCTCGCCGGTCACCTTCTTTGTCATTGCCCTCTCTATCATCAACTCCTTCCAAGTCTTTGCCCAAGCCTACGTGATGACACAGGGCGGCCCGGTCAATGCCACCAAGACCATCGTCTACTATCTCTACCAGCAAGGATTTATGCACTTTCACATGGGCTATGCTTCCGCGTTGGCCTATGTACTGTTCACAATCATTGTAGCACTTACCCTGTTCCAATTTTGGTTCCAGCGACATTGGGTTCACTATGAGATATAAATTGCTGTTGTTCGTTGCCAGTCCATGGCAATCTGACAAACAAGAAACTGGGAACTACGCGCATGAGCGCAGGTGAGACAAACCCCATACCCAAAGCACAGACGCCAGCGGTCGTTGGTCCGATGGTTGTGCGCCGCTCCGATCTGATGTACAAAACGCTCCATATTGGGAGTCGGGTCCTGCTGTATGGGCTGTTGGTCGTCATCGGTGTAACCATGCTCCTGCCGCTGCTGTGGATGATCTCCACTTCACTTAAAAACCCCGGCGAGATATTCATTCTGCCACCCAAGTGGCTTCCGAGCAGCCCGCAGTGGGGAAACTATGTTCGGCTGTTTGAGGTACTTCCCTTTGGTCTTTTTGTCTTCAACAGCATCAAGATCGCGGTTCTGGCCACGGTGGGTGCCCTGTTAAGCTGTTCTATGGCGGCCTTTGCCTTTGCCCGCATGCGATTTCCGGGCCGCAACATCATTTTTGCCATTATCCTCGCCACCTTAATGATCCCCTTCCATGTGACATTGATCCCCCTGTTCGCGCTCTACCGTGATCTGGGCTGGCTCGGAACGCACCTTCCGCTCACTGTACCCTTCTTTTTCGCTACTGCCTTTGGCATCTTTCTTATGCGCCAGTTCTATCTGACGATTCCGCAGGAGCTGGTAGAAGCGGCCCGCATTGATGGCTGTAGTTTTATCCAAATCTATTACAGAATTTTCTTGCCTCTCTCCAAACCTTCTTTGGCGGCCTTGGGTATCTTTACATTTCTCGGCTCTTGGAATAACCTGATGGGGCCGTTGATCTACCTCACCAAAGTGGAGTCCATGACCATTACCTTGGGGCTGACTCTGCTGACTGACCAAGCCGGGGGCCGCTGGGAGTTGATCCAAGCCGGCGCGGTGATCAGCATATTGCCCATCATCATTATGTTCTTTATTGGGCAAGAGCATTTCATTCAGGGGATTGCACGCACAGGATTGCAGGGCTGATATGACAGTTCCAACCTATCGTTTTGCCGTCTTCGGGTTGGGCCGGCGCGGGCGTTATCACATGGAGAGCTTGGAGAGCATGACAAGTGTACAGGCCCGCTGTGTAGCTGTGGCGGACCCGCGGGAACCTACGCTGGCCGAACGCGCGCGCTTTGGGCGTTCCTTTTACCAAGAGTATCGCCAATTGCTCACCGATGTACACGATCTTGACTTTGTTCTCATCGCCAGCTTTTGTATTGACCATCCCGAACAGGCTCTCGCTGTGTTGCAACGGGGCATCCCCGTCTTTTTGGAGAAAGCCGTGGCCTTTTCCTGGGACGAGGCGGTGCATCTATACCAGCAGGTCATGCGCCACCACTATCCCATCTTCATCGGCTATAATCTACGTCGCTTCCCGGCAACCTTAGCGATGAAACGCCTTTTGGACGCCGGGCAACTGGGGCGCGTGCAGAGCATACTCGGCCATGTCAACAGCGGCAGCCGCTGGTCCCACAACGTTTGGACCCACTACCAAACTCCGCCGGCGTCCAGTGTCATCGTCGGCAAGCTCACCCACGACACCGATACCATGCAGCACTGTCTGCAGGCAGAAGCCGTGGACTGCACAGCCACTATCACCCGCAATGTCTGGCTCGAAACGGTAGATGGGTGCGCCCCTGTAGAGGGCGACAAGGCGGATTCGGTCATGGTCGATGGCGATGCCTGCTGCATTTCTGGGCTGCTGTCCAATGGAGCTATCTATACGCTTCATCTGACAACAGCGGGGCCGGACTATGAGCGTCGCTACATTGTCAATGGCACAGAAGGACAAGTGGAGGTGGTGATGCACAGCGCGCGGCCAGGGCATCCTGGCGCATCTGTGCGTCTATGGCGCAATGGCGAAAAACCACAGGAGATCAAATTACCGCCGGCAATCGGTGGACATGGCGGGGCCGATTTTCGCATTCACCGCGATTTCATGGCCTGGCTCCAGTCCAAGCCGACAACGCCCGCTGATCCACGCTCAATTTTGACCGGCATGGTCATCCCCACGGCCGCGCTGGACTCCATGGCCACAGGCCAGCGCATTGATTGTGCCGCGCGCCTGCGGCAGGCCGAAGAGGACATTTCGACTTGCGTCCCTATCGAGTCGGCATAGTCGGCCTAGTCCGCGGCCTAGGCCCAGCGCGGATCTTTGGGCTCATGCCTGATTGTCACGTAGTCGCTGCTTGCGATATTGACGCTACGGCCCTAGAACGCTTTGGAAGATATTTTCCCCAAGCCCACCTGTGTACTGTATACGACGAACTGCTGGCACAGGGGGTGGACATCGTCTTCGTGGCCTCGCCGCTCCCCTTACACTGCCAGCACACGGTCATGGCCCTGGAGGCCGGCTGTCATGTTCTCCAAGAGGTAACCCTAGCCACGACCCTGGACGAATGTCAGCAGATCCTCAGCGCGGTGCAGGACCATCCCCGCCAGAAGTTCATGCTGGCCGAGAACTGCTGCTATTGGGCCCATATTTTGAGCTGGCAACAGATGTGGCAGCAAGGCCTGTTCGGTACTTTCCTGTATGCGGAGGCCGAGTACATCCACGATACGAGTCACCTGTTACATCAGCCTGATGGCACACCAACCTGGCGCGCGACCTTGCCGCCCATCCACTACTGCACCCATAGCCTGGGCCCATTGCTCAAAGTGACAGGCGAACGCTGTGTCACCGCCTGCGGCATGCAGGTCAACCTAGGAGATGACACGGACCCCGTCCGTTCCAAGCTGGAAGTTGCCATCTTGCAGACAGCGCGCGGCGGGGTGATGAAAATCCTCTGTGCCTTTGGCATTGCCCGGGAGCCGATGTTCCATTATTATTCGATTTACGGGTCCCAAGGAACGCTGGAGACTTCGCGCCCGCCCATTAGCCCCTTGCAGACCAATGCCTATCTGGCCACAGTGCCCCACCTGCACAATATGATCGAGATACCACTTCGCGAAGATGTGACAGATGTGCCGGCCGAGGCCACACAGGGCGGCCATGGGACCGCGGAATATACCATGATCCAGGATTTCTTGGCCTGCATTCGACAGGATACACAGCCGCCCCTTGACATCTATGCAGCCCTTGAGATGGCATTGCCCGGCCTATGTGCCCATGAAAGTGCTCTGCGAGGAGGCCAAATGGTCACAATTCCTGACTGGACCCCCTCGTAACTGTAGAATCGGTATCCTAGCCATCATCTTTAGGAGCATTCCATGCCTGAAGCATCGATCAAAACGACCGTCGTCGGCAGCTATCCCTTACCATCTTGGCTGGCCGCCTATCCATCTACGCCGCATCTGCGAGATGCGGTTCTGGTTGTCCTGAAAACCCAGGAATTGGCCGGGCTGGATGTGATCTCCGATGGCGAATTGACCCGCTTTGACGTCAACCATCCGCAGACGAACGGCATGATCGAATATTTTGTGCATCCCATGGCTGGCATTGCCAAGACATATACTCGTGCGGATGTGGCCGACTTCCGCGCCAAACAGGGGATGGGGTTCCGGGCCCAGCCGGCCGCTGTCGTTGAAGGGCCCCTCACTGAAGGCGAATTAGACCTGCCTGCCGCGTGGCAGTTCGTGAAGGACCTGACCACAACCCCGCTGAAATTTACCGTGACCTCACCCTATATGCTGGCGAAAACGTTGCTGGACCGCCATTACGGTGACATTCGCCAGCTGACCATGGCCGTGGCCCAAGTGTTGCGCGGCCAAGTAGAGGCGATTGACGCGCCGGTCCTGCAGGTAGATGAAGCCAATCTCAGCGGTCATCCCGAAGATGCCGCCTGGGCCCATGAGCCGGTCAACCATGTACTGAACGGGGCGCAAGGGGAACGGGCCTTGCACCTCTGCTTCGGCAACTACGGCGGCCAGAGTATCCAGACCGGCTTTTGGGCCAATCTCCTGGGCTTCCTCAACAACCTGCATGTGGATCATCTGGTGTTGGAGTTCGCCCGCCGGGGATATGATGAGCTGGAGGTGTTTACCGACCTGCGGGAGACGATTGCCTTGGGGATTGGCGTGATCGACATCAAGGACAATGAGGTAGAAAGCCCGGACACAGTGGCCCGACGCCTTGAGCAGGCACTGGCTGTGCTGGGCGCGCAACGTATACAATGGATCCATCCCGACTGCGGTTTCTGGATGTTGCCCCGCACGGTGGCCGACCGCAAAATGCGTGCGCTGGTGACAGGCCGTGATCTTTTTCTTGGACACTGCAACACCGGCTAGAGAAGAACAGTTCGCGCCCCTCAGTCCACAGTAATGTAACCGGGAGGCAAGGAGTATCCACATCCTGATTCCAAGGTGTGCAGAGTTAGTCAAGTTCCCGGCGTAACAGCCCTCGTTCTTGATAGACAGCAGCGGCTTGTTCCACAAAGGCGGCAGTGGCTGTGGCCTTGAATTCCTCGCGCAGGTGCTGGGCCAGCTCCTGGTACTCGGCAAAGCTGCAGCGATGTGGACGCAGCATCTCGTACATCTCAAGCAATGTTTCGTTGGGAACTGCGGTTAATTCTGCGGCCCTCTCCAGATTTTGTGCTAGTTGCGGATAGCCCGCGGCCCGGGCCACCTCTGCTTGGGCGCGCAAGGTCTCTGCACTGATGCTGTACTCCTCAGGGGAGATATCTTGCGTTACTGCCGCCTCTAGGGATAGGTCATGCAAAGCCCGGCCGCTGGCCGCATGTAGGCTGTCGGCCCGGTGTACATAGAGGGGGTAGCCCTGATTCTGTGTCATTGTTGTATTCTCTCGTGTGGATCTCATCATGCCAGAGATGCGACAATGCTGCGCCAGTAGCTTGTGCTGGCGATTCGTTATTTTAGGGCGATGGTATGCGCCCGATTGATCCTTGTTCTGCTTGTATGCCTGCTGCTACCTGCCCAAAACCTACAGATCGTTCTGCGCTGATGGAATCCACTGTTTGCTGACCGCTCAATTTCCAAGATTGGGTCAGGCTCTGGGCCTGCACCATCTGCGCGTAGCGTCCATTGTGGGCCATCAACTCCGGGTGGGTGCCTATTTCCACAATGCGCCCCTCATTGAGCACGACGATTTTGTCCGCGTGGCGGATGGTCGAAAGCCGGTGCGCGATCACAAGAGTGGTGCGGTTGTGGGTGAGCTGGGTCAGAGCTTGCTGAATGAGCCATTCGGTTTCTGTGTCCACCGAGGAGGTGGCTTCGTCTAAAATCAGAATTGGCGCGTCTTTCAGTAGCGCCCGAGCAATCGAAATGCGCTGCTTCTGCCCGCCGGAAAGCCGCACCCCTCGCTCGCCGATAATCGTGTCATAGCCATTGGCCAGGCCGACGATGAAGGCATGCACGTTCGCTGCTTGCGCGGCTTCTACAATCTCCTCATCCGTTGCCCCTAGGCGGCCAAAGGCGATATTCTGGCGCACAGTCCCGTGGAACAGGAAAACATCCTGCATGACCGAAGCTACATTGGCGCGCAGGAACGTCAGATCAAGGGTGCGGACATCGTAGCCGCTGACGCAGACCCGCCCGGCCTGGGGGTCATAGAAGCGGGGGATCAGGCGGCTGATTGTCGTCTTGCCCGCGCCGGTCGGGCCTACCAGGGCCACCATCTCCCCAGCACCGACCTGAAAATCGATCCCGTCCAGCACGGCCTCGTTCGGCTGATATCCAAAGGATACGCTTTCAAAGGACACTTCCCAGCGCATGGTTTGTGGCACAATGGCAGCAGGCGGGCTGACAATGTCCGCTTGTACAGCCAGCAGTTCGAAAATCCGTTCTTGGCTGGCTCCTGCCCTGTACAGGGTGTCACTGATGTCGGCCAGTTTGAGGAATGGATGATAGATATGGGCCAGATAGGAGATGAAGACGAAGAGGTCGGCCACACTCATTGTGCCGTTTAGGGCAAAGCCCCCGCCCACCCACACGGCGATAATCACCCCTACGCCGCCGCAGAACTCGACGATGCCAGCGGGGAGAAGCGAGACTTTGGACGCCGCGAAGAGTCTGTCCCGATAGGCGGTTGCGTCTTGGGCGATTCGCTGCGCCTGCACTGTTTCCCGGCCAAAGGATTTGATTTCGGTAATCCCGGAAAAGCTATCCTGTACCTGGGCCACCAGTTCGGAGATAGTGGCCCGCACCTGCCGCCATATCTGCCGGATCTGTTTGGTGAAGCGATAGATGACAAATCCGCCGATAGGCAATGGCAGCACAACCAAGAGAGCCAGCCAAGGATCAATCCAAAGGAGAACGCACCACATGGCGATGGGAATGATGGTCGCTAGGACCAGTTCCGGCACGCCATGGGCGATAAAATCTTCCAGTGTTTCGATGTCGTTGATGGAACGAACGATCAGCGCACCGCTACGCTGGCGGTTATAGAAGCGATGGGAGAGCTGTTGCAGATGGCTATAGACCCGTGCCATTAGGTCGGTGGTGACGCCATAGGCGGCCACATGGGAAAATTGCCCGTAGAAGTAGCGGGCCACGCCCCGGAGCAGATAGACAAGCCCGAGCAGGCCGCTTATCGCCAGCAGGCCGGACATGGAGCCACCGCCATCAGTGATCCACTGAATGAGACGACGGACCAGGAGCGGCGGAACAAGGGTTGTCCCGGAGAACAGCAGACCGCTGAGGATGGAAAGCACCACCAGTTTGCGGTGGCCAGCTAGGATATTCCAGAGACCAGCAAAAAAGTTCTGTGGAGGGGACACGTCCGCCCGCATTTGCCCTGCTTGAGATAGATGAGGTAGGCCTGCGGCCTACCGACTTGATTCGTCACACACGAGTGTTTCATGGAGTCATTGCATGCATGTACTGCTCTCCGGTCTCCATTCGCCACTGCAATTATACATCCGGCTCCCAGCGGAAGTACAGCTCTTGGGGCACTTTCTCCTGTGTGGCTTCGGTCTCCCGGCGATGCAGCAGCGTGGTCTTCACAATGAGCCGCAGCCGGGTCCCATTGTCCACTTTTACACCTACGGGCACGGGGGTCATCCCCTTTGCATAGCGGGCCGCATTGCGTCCGATAGCTTGATAGATTTCCAGTGTCAGGTGGGGCGATTGGGGAAACAGCTCTAGATTGTTGAGGGGGGCGAGTCCTCGTTTCTGGATGACTGTCGTGCCCCGGCTCTGCATGCCTATGGCGATGCCGGAACCGCTCAACTGCGCGCCGCTATGGCCGATGGCCGCGCAGTCCGCGCTATGATAGACCCGCACCACCCGGCCATAGAGCCCTTCCTGGGCCACACCGCTGAGGAGTGCCTCTAGGACCGCCTCGTGATCCAATTCACCGATGGTTTTCACCAGGGAATGACCGTAAGCTGGGCCTACGGCTACCACGATTTCGTTGGGGTTGGTGCTGGTTTTGGCCGGGGCGATTTCAGCTAGATTGGGCAGTGGATCCCCCATTTGTGCGTCAATGAAAGCCCGTGGCGATTTCTGCTGGGGAATGCGCTGGAGGGTGTCCCACATCTCCCCTTCCAGCCGATAGCCGCTGCCGGGCCCGGTATAGTCATTTGTATCGTTGATGCCGCTGAGCACCCCGAAGCCCTCTTGGCGGGTTGATTGGCCGGCGTCTTGGTGCAGTGATGAATTGAGGTGCGGGCCAACCAAAATGGCGGAGGGCTGTAGGTAGTCGCCTGCCACCCGCTGGCGGCCCATCTCCCACAGATTGGCGGCCACTTGCTCAAAGCCCTGCCGCTGCAGCGCGCCCACCACATCCGCTAGATTGGCCTTACCCTCCAAAAATTCGTCTGCTGCGGCCAAATCTGCCACCAGATCCCTCTCCGGCATATCGTCACTGCTGTGCGCGAGCGCGGCAGCCTCCACCTCATGCTCTTGGATGCGTGGGAAGCCGAGTTCCTTGTAGACTGCTTGCAGGGCCCGGGCGGCCTGCCGGCGCACCGCCACTGTATCCTCTTCTTGGACCGGGCGCATGCCGCCATTCACCTGCATATCCCGCTGAATGACAGTCCAGTCATCGAAATCTTCGGCGTCAAAGTTACCGCCGCCGAACATATTGTCCTGCTTGGGGATGGCACTGTATCCTGAACAGATGAAATCCGTCCCGGGGATCAGTTGCAGCATCAATTTGGCTGTCTTACGCAGGTCAGAATGGGAGGCGAGCGCGTCATTCCCAGAGGCACACTCCAGGCCCAGCATTGAGGCTAGGAGATTTTCCGCCAGGACCGCGCGCACGCCCCCGGGCAGGGCTTCTGGCAAGGCAATGCAGGAGATGGAGCCGTTCTGTACCCCCTGGCTGCCTGCCCCTTTGGTCACCAGCAGACAGCGGGCTTCTAGGTAGAGCATGGAACACTGTTCAGCATAGCCCATCAGGGCCTCGGAGCCTGTGCCGGAGGTGAAACGCACTTTGATGCCCCGGCTGGCGTAGGCAGAAGCCAGAAACGCTTTCGACCAGGGCGTATCATCGCCATCCACAAAGGAACGCTCCGTGCCGTAAACCGAAAGGGTTTCCGCGTAGGAAGTCAGCCCTTTGAAGGCCAAACGCAGACCCAACGCCTCTTCCACTGCACATTGGGTGAGCACGCCGCCGCGCCCTGTTTGAGAGCCTACCAGAATTGCTAGGGCATTGAAGGGCGCGGCCCGGGCCACCCGCACTGTGGTCTCAATTTCGGCAAAGCCGCGTAGAGCTGCTTCGGCTGCGTCCGCGGCCAGCAGAGCCGGGTTCTCCCGCCAGTTGGTCACATGGGCTTGATTGGCCGGGGTTTTGCGTACCCGCATTTTGCCCAAGCCCATCATCATTTCAAGCACATTCATCTGGCGCACAATTTCGCACAGCTTGGCCGGGGTGCAGCCAGCGGCCAGACGCCGGATGTCCGGCTGCGGAACGTTGATATCGACCAACATGCGCGCGATCTGCAGGGAAGGGGTGGCCATGGCCTCTGCGGCCACAGACAGACACAAGGCTTGGTCCGCGATGAACAGGTCCAGCGCATCGAAATCTGCCCGGTCTTTGCCATCCATCTCCACAACTTGGCCCGCGGCGATGCGTAGGCTTGGCTGCGGGTCATAGGGGCTATCAACGACGGTTAGCCCGGCTTCCGCCCATTCCTCTACATATGTCTCCCTGTTAATATCCCGCCCGGCCAATATGGAAAAGCGGCGGGAACCAGGGCGTTCTGTAGATGTTACTTTTGCTGTGGTTGCTGTACTCATACCATGCTCCATTCGTATTATCCCAGGGAATCAAGTGCTGCGCTGATCGACCTTTGTTTAACTGCGCTGGCTTAAGGTGTTGCGTTTTCACTGTATTGAGGTGAATGGCGACAGATGGCGGGTGAAGTGGATGTGCAGCCCCTGTTCGTAGGCTGTCCCATGCCTGGCGATAAAGCTGTGAATTTGTGGGCCGAATCTGTCCAGATTGGAGCCAAAGGTCACATGTAGCACCTGTCTGGCGTCGAACTGTTCTAATAAGGCCGGCAGGGCAGCATCGGGCAGGCCCTCGCTGGCGGGCACGTTGTCAGGTTGGCAATCAAGGAAATAACTCTTGCGATCCGTCTCAAAGCGTTCCCGGGAGAAGTCGAGAATCTGACGGAAAAGGGCTGTATCAGCACTCGCGATCACCCGTAGCGCTTCCAGATAGCTGGTGCCGGCCGTCTTGACATGGACCCGATCGCGCGCGTGTTTGGCGAGCAGCGGATAGATGCTGAACTTGTCGGAGCCGGTGTGGATGCTCAGTTTATAGGCGTTGAAATGCTTTAGAATTGCCACATGTTTGATCAGTTCTTCCTCAAACAGCGCGAGATCGCCGATATAATCCACACCTTTTTGGAACTTGCCGACAAAGCGGGGCGCGAGGCTGACGACCGGCAGGTCCCGTCGTAACAGCTCATGTGCCATAAAATAATGTTCGTAAATTGAAGTGGGCGTTTCCGTCTCGTCTACAGACATCTCCAGATCGTATCTCTTGCCGGCCATCTGCTTGTTGAGTGTGGCGGCAATGTCTAGGGTATGGACGATGGCGCGTCCATACTTCGCCAACGCCCGCAGGAGAATGTCTTCGGTAAAGGTCAGGGGTAGGCCGGCTAGTTCAAGGGGGGCGCGTAGATACTGTGCCCGTAGGGCCGCCAGGGTTGTATCCAGCCGCTGCCAGGGCAGGGCCTCCGTCTTCGCCCGCAGGGTGGGTAGGGAATCTGTCTGGGCTTCATTGTCCACATGATCGCTGGGGTCGATTGTGTAGAATGTATAGCCGGCTTCCATGAACGCTGCTAGATCGCTCACCAGCTTCACGTGATCTGCGTCCGCGCCCCAAGGATCCCGCCATCCCATCTGCACGATCCCCCATTGCGCGTCGTCAAGTACCTGTTGCGGTGTGCGCCCGATGCGGGTGTTTTCCCGCACAGATTGTTGGGCGAAAATCGGCGCAATGCCGGTCTTCTCTACCGAACGGATGTGGCCGGGCGTGGCTGACCCGAGCCGGTCACCAAAACCAAAGGAGGTCATTACACCCAAGGGCACGGGATTCAGCCAAAGCAGCCGACTCCGCAGCATGGCCGCGTTTTCCGCAGTCAATGCACAGAGCAGCATTCCATCCGTCGTCTTGCCGGCAAAACCGCGCGTGTCACCCTGTACCGCTAGTTTCTTGCGCTTGCCATCCCATACTAACGCGTATGTGCTCCCGTCCTGCTTGACAACGGAGTTGGGGTATTGTTTCAGGTGTGTCATTGGCAGCATAGCCTCAGTGATTGGAACTACACGATAGCTTGTCTCCTTGCGGTCATATGACTCCATTGCCGCTTCAAGGATAGAATGGTAGAATACACGAGAAACGGATTCTACGCTACTTAAAGGAACAGCAAATTCAGCAGTACGCGACAATAAACACTGTAGTTCGTCACTGGAGGTGAAACGCCATGCAAGTTCATCTTCAATATGGGCGGGATGGTCTGGTCGTTGAGATACCTAGTGAGAACGCGACAATCATTCGGCCCCGTTTTGTTGAAGGCTTGCCGGATGAACAGGCTAGGTTTCAGGATGCAGTACGTCGGCCTATCAATGCCTCTCCCTTAGCGGAGACCATTGCCGCGCACGAGACGGTCGCGGTCGTCATCGCAGATGGTACCCGTGCTCTGCCATCCGCGCGGCTGCTACCGTGGATTTTTGCCGAATTGGCCCATGTACCCGCAGAAAACTTCACGGTTCTCCTTGGCACGGGCACCCACCGGCCCAATACCCCGCAGGAGATCCAAGGGATTGTGGGCGCGGAAGTCTGCCGGCGAGTGCGGGTGATCAACCACAATGCCTACGATGAAGCAACCATGGCCGTTGTGCGGCCGGCGCGCAAGGTTCAGGTTGATGCGCCACATGGGGCTGAAAGGAAGCCCCCATTGCTGTTGAACCGGCACTATGTGGACGCGGACCGGCGCATTCTTGTCGGTTTTATTGAGCCGCACTTTATGGCCGGCTTCTCCGGCGGCTACAAGGCTGTCTTTCCCGGCGTAGCAGATCTAGCGTCGATCATGCACTATCATCGCGCGCAGGTGATCGGGCATCCTCGGAGTACATGGGGCATTCTGGAAGAGAACCCGACCCAGACACAGATCCGGGAGATGGGTGCGGCCTTGCCGGTGGACTTCTTGGTGAATGTCACTCTCAATCATAAAGGGCAGATCACCCGATTCTTCTGCGGCGAGGTCATCTCTGCCCATGAGAAAGGTTGCCATTATGTAAAAGATGTGGCCATGGTTGCGGTTCCCCAACAGTTTCCTTTGGTGGTCACCACCAACAGCGGCTTTCCTCTGGACCAGAACCTCTACCAGACGGTGAAGGGGATGAGCGCGGCCGCGCAGATCCTTGTGGAAGATGGTGAGATGCTTATGGCCTCCCAGTGTCAGGACGGCTTCCCTGCCCACGGCAACTTTACAAAATTGCTCTATGAACACGATTCACCTCAGTCGATTCTGGACACAGTGTTCAGCCCCGGCTTTCATATGCTGGACCAGTGGCAGGCCCAGAAGTTCGCCGAAGTCGCGCTGCGGGCACAGGTTGCCCTGTACAGTACTCTGGACCCGGAAGCGGTCGCTCGGGCCGGCCTCAGGCCGGTTGCGGACCTGCACCAACACATTCGGAAGGCGGTGCAGCGTCTGGGGGCTGATGTGCCCATCGCTGTCCTGCCCGAAGGCCCCATGACAATCCCCTATGTATCAAACGGCAGTGGTCTGTGACGGCCCTGTAGTGATCCCTGTCACAGATCACAGGCCGCTGGGTTCAGGCGCACGCCAAACCCCGGCGCGTCGTTGAGGGCTAAGTAGCCGTCTATGGGTTGGGGCGCATTGAGCCATATCTCCTCTGGTGGCCGCTGTCGGTTGCCTAGCACCAATTCTGCTAGATTTTCACAGGCTGTCCCGGCGATGGTATGCAAGCCCCAGGGTTCTCCGCCCCGGTGGAGGATCACCTGTACGCCTGCCTCTTGGGCCTGCTTGATAATGCGGCAGGTGGCGGTGATACCGCCGCACCAGGTTACATCCGGCTGCCAGATGTCCAGCGCGTCAGCTTGGGCGATGGCCGCGAAGCGGTGATGGGTAAAGTCGTGTTCACCTCCGGCCAGCAGAATCGGTTTGATCTGCGGGCGTAGGCCAGCCAGCCCGGCCAGATCGTCCGGTGTCAACAGGTCCTCGAACCAGTAGATGTTGTACGGTGCCAGCAGCCGCGCCATCTCTAGGGACGTTGCGGCATCCCAAGCCATATAGCAGTCGAACATCAGGAGCGAGTCATCGCCTAAATGTTGGCGAGATGCCTCAGCTGCGGCCACGGCCCGCTCGCCATATGGCGGCCCGTATGGCGCAGAGCCTAGGGGACGGCCAAAGGGTATTTTGTGCGCGCTGAAGCCCATCTCTGCAAACCACTGCGGGTCGTCGCCGGAGGCATACGCCCGAATACAGGGAGGGGATGAGCCGCCCAACAGTGCATACACCGGCTGTTGCTCCGCCTTGCCGAGCAGATCCCAGAGAGCCAGATCAATGCCACTGAGAGCCATAATGGCAATGCCACCCCGCCCATAGGGGACCGAGGCCGCGTACAATGTATCCCACAAGCGGTCGATATCATCAATGCTGGCGACAGACTCGTTTAACAGCAATTCCCGCAGATGTAGGTTGACCACCGCCACGCTAGCGACCCCGCCGCCACCGTAGCCATAGCCGCGAATGCCCACGTCCGTCTCCACCCGCACGACAATTTGCCACAGATGGGGCCGCCAGCCGCCGAGGGGGTGGCGATAGTTTGGATACACAGCCTGTACGTCAATGATCTTCATGTAGGAAAGTCCGCACTGCAATGACCTGTGGCTCGTGGTGAGGAACTGCTCCGTACAGTGTTCTTGGCCACTAGATTGTAGGCTGTTCTCAAATTGCAATTTCGGTTATACTTAAAAAGTGTAGGTGACATCATACCATTCTCCATCTATCTACCCAAGAAAGGAGTTCACTATGTCCAAAGCACGAGTCAGCCTTGTCCAGGGCGGGGACCGGCGCACGAATGTCTTCAACGCGCTGGACCTGGTGCGAGCCGATGTAGAATCCCGTTTGGCTGAGCAGGTGATGCTCAAGCCGAATTTTCTCAGCAGTCATAATCAATTGGCCTCTAGCCATGTGGACGCTCTACGAGGTGTGCTTGACTTCCTGCTCAGCACGCCTACCCCACCCCGGGAGGTACTCATTGCTGAGGCGGGCAACGAAGATACCTGGGATGCGTACCGGAACTTCGGCTACTACGCGCTGCAGGACGAGTACCCAATCCCCCTGCAGCTGCTGGACCTACACCGGGAGACCGAATGGGTGGAGACCCCGATTGTGCTGTCGGAAAGGCCTGGGCAGGTTTCGATGCCAGGGGAACGCGATGCTATCGTCCGCATGCCCCGTACCGTTCTTGATTGTCCCTGTACGATTTCGATTGCGATTCCCAAAACCCACGATACCTGCGTCGTCACCCTCGCCCTGAAAAATATGATCATGGGCACGATCTACAAACGAGATAGGGTGAAGATGCATGGGTTCAACAGCCACGCGCAGCGCCGGGTCCCCGATGAATCCCAAGCAATGAGCATCAATCTGATCCGGCTGGCCCGTTTCATGGCCCCGGATGTGGCTGTTCTGGATGGGGCCCAGGGGTTACAGGGCAATGGTCCCGGCGGCACAGATGGGCTGGATTTTGGCGTGGCAGCTGCCAGCACGGATGTCTTCGCAGCCGATGCTGTCATCGCCAAAACCATGGGCTTTGAACCCCTGGACCTGGGGTTGCTGCGCTATGGTCACGACCTGGGGATGGGCATCGCCGATTTGCAGGAAATCGAAGTGCGAGGCATGGCCTTTTCCCCACAAGACGCGCCCAAAGCAATTGACATCGAGTCGGTGGCCAGACAGTTCAAACCCCACGAGACGACTGCCCTGCAGTTACAATGGCAGGTCGAGGATGCGGAGACGTTGTTGGCTGTGTAAAGTGACCTATGGATCAAGTAAGGAGATTTTTATGCTCTCAATCGTCGATACCCACCAACATCTCTGGGACCTGAACCGCTTTGACCTGCCTTGGCTAGACGGCGCAACGGCCCTGAAGCGGAGTTATCTGCCCAGTGATTACTTGGCCGCCACCCAAGGGCTGCATGTGGTCAAAGCTGTCTATATGGAAGTGGATGTGGCCCCGGAGCAACAGGTCGCGGAGGCGGAATATCTGATCGAATTGTGCGCCCAACCGCATACGCCCACGGTTGCTGCCGTAATTTCCGGGCAGCCCGCGTCCTCGGATTTCGAGGCGTACATCCGGCACTTCGCTGCCAAGCCGGCCATCAAAGGCGTGCGGCAGGTGCTACACACGCCGCACACACACCGAGGCCTCTGCCTAGAACCCCAGTACGTGCAGAATATGCAGCTTCTGGGCGAATTGGGCCTACGCTTTGACCTCTGTATGCGTCCATCAGAGTTGGGCGATGGTGTAAAACTGGCCGCCCAATGCCTGAACACCCGCTTTGTCGTCGATCATTGCGGAAACGCTGATCCCTATCTCATCAGTGGGGCAGCCAGCACAGATGATGGGCCCTTCGCGCATGGACGGCAGCAATGGATGGATGACATGGCCGCCTTGGCTGGCCTGCCCAATACCATCTGCAAGATCTCCGGCATCATCGCTCGTACTCGTCCCGGCTGGACTGCATCGGATCTGGCCCCGGCTGTGGATCATTGTCTGGACAGCTTCGGCCCGGACCGGGTGGTCTTTGGCGGGGATTGGCCGGTCTGTACTCTCGGTGCGGGCACCACCTATCGCTCATGGGTGGAAGCCCTCAAGGAAATCATCGCCGACCGCAGCGAGACGGAACAGCGCAAATTGCTGTATGATAATGCAGTGGCATTTTACGAGTTGGAATGAGCAGTGCTGTGGCTGCTATGTGTTGGTACTGACAGCGATCTTAAAGGCTGTCTTCCCGTCCAGTTCATACGCGCCATCTAGGGCATCGAATGCGTCCCGCACCCGTTCCAACGGCAGGATGTGACTGATCATTGCGCCGAAGTCGATCTCGCCGCTTTCCATCACCGCGAGGGCGCGCACAAAGTGATGATAGCGGCTGCCCCATACGCCTTCTAGCCGCAGATTGGGCCGCAGGAAGTGCTGGTTGGGGTTGACTGCAATCGTGCCTACATCCACAAAGTGGCCGACCTCCACGAATGTGCCATCCTGCTTTACCAGTTCTAGGCCTTCGGGGAAGGCTGGCAGGAAGCCGGCGGCTTCAAAGACCACATCCGCGCCGGCCTGGCCCGGCGTATGATGCAATACGAGCTCTTTGCGTTCGGCTGGGTCAGGCACAGCATTGATGTCGACGACAATGTGCGCGCCCAGTTTTTTCGCTAGAGCCAGGCGCCCGGCTGGGCCGCCGATGACGACCAAGCGAGCTGCTCCGCTGAGTTTGGCCGCGATCATACACATCAGCCCAATCGCGCCGGCCCCCTGCACGATGACCGTATCGCCGATCTTCACATTCCCGCGCAGCGCGGCATGAACGCCAACGGTAAATGGCTCCGCGAGGACCCCCACTTCGGGAGCTATGTCCGCCCTGATGAGGCAGGTCACTGGGTCGGTCAGGTAGATGTAGTCAGAAAAGCCGCCACTGAAGGGTTCATCCGCGCCACGATAGCCATAGGATGTGCCGCTATTGCGGGGATGATAGACGACTCGGTCCCCTTCTCGGATGGGGTTTCCAAGAAAATCTGTGGTCATGCCTTTGCCGAGGGCTTCAATAATGCCGACATTTTCATGGCCTAGCAGCGTCTCTGTGTCAATGCCTTGCTGCCAGTTGTGTAGGTCGGTGCCGCAGATGCCAGCCAACTCCTGGCGCAGCAGGAGTGTGCCCGGGGCCGGGTCCGGCACAGTATATTCCCGAATGGTGAACTCTTTTCCAAGAGTTACAACTGCTCGTCCTGTTCGTGACATGTTGTCTCCTCAACTGGCTCATCACTGTGGTTTTTTACTCAGTGGGAGGATATGGGGTTGGACGACCCGTACCAGCTCCTCAACGGTCAGCCGCAGCATGGTTTTGTCGTCGCCGCCCCCGCCGTAGAATGTGCCCCCTAGGTCCACAATTGCGCTGTCCAGCAGCACTTGGACAGCCGTGCGGTGCCCGAGCGGAGGCACGCCACCGGCGGGGTACCCAAGCAGACGCAGAACCACATCCGGCGCGGCAAGTTTGACCCGTTTCTTGCCCACGCCGTACAAGGTCGCTAGGGGCCCTTTTTCCACTCGGTGTTCGCCATGGCTGATGATCACCACCGGCCTGGGGGGCGCATCCGGCTCGCCCGCTTTCTGTACGAGAAAGAGTAGTGTCTTGATAATACGATCCGGCGGCACATTCAGGGCTGCCGCAGCAGCCGGCACTGTGGGCGTATCACCTATATCCGTCACCAATTGGGCATCAATGTTGTTTTGCTCAATGAACTGTTGTAAATCAGCCGGTGTGTACATAGAAATTCCATTCTGGACGTGTGAGGAATGAACTGTTAGCCACTGGGAGTTAGCTCCACGTAGACCCGCACATCATAAAAGCTGGCGGACGCGCCCATGTCTGTCTCATCTTGGGGCGTGAGCTGGTTGACGTTGCGTCCGTCGGGACTGTGTTTGTTCCACCAGATGCCCGGGGCCAGGACTGTTCCTGCGATGATGTCGTCTGTCACATGCGCGGTCAGAGAGACTGCGCCCAATTCATTCCAGATGCGGAGCCGTGCGCCCTCTTTGATCTGGCGAGCAGTTGCATCTTGGGGGTGGATCCAAAGCAGCGGCTCCTTCTCCCGCCCGCGCAAGCGTTCCACATGGGAGAAAGATGTATTGAGGAATGAATGGGCTGGGGGGGAGATACACACCAGTGTAGCAGAACTGCTCGTCCCCCGCCCCGCTAGTGGTGTTTCCGTTTTCGGCGGGGTGTAGGTTGGCAGGGGATCATAGCCATCCTGGGCCATACGTTCGCTGTAGAATTCACATTTGCCGCTGGGGGTCGGAAAGTTGCCGTCCGCGAAGGGCAGGTAGGGGCGGGGCAGGTTCAGGCGCACAAAGCCTTGGGCCAGCAATGTCTCCCAGGTGACCGACTCGTAAATGGGATGATCTTGCGCCTCAACGAAATTCCGCAGCACTGTTTCGTCATCCTCATAAAAACCGCTGTCTGTGTAACCCATTGCCTGGGCTAGGCCGCGGAATATGGCACTGTTGGGCCGTGCTTGCCCTATTGGAGAGATGGCAGGCCGGTTCAGGGCCAGGTAATGATGGCCGTACATGCGCTGCAGATCCCAATGCTCTGCTTGGGTCGTGGCCGGCAGAACGAAATCCGCGAAATCCGCAGTATCTGTCTGGAACTGTTCTAGCACAACTGTGAACAGGTCCTCGCGGCCCAGCCCAGCGAGCACGGCTGCCTGCTGTGGGGCCACCGCGGCCGGGTTGCTGTTATAGACGAGCAGGGCCTTTACTGGGGGGCCGGCCTCGGCTGGCGACGGCTTACGGTCCACTGGGCGGGGGGCATAGTGGGCCGCGGCCAGGCGGGCCCTGTCTAGGCTGAGTGCATCGCCGAGCCGGTTCATATTGATGGTGCGGGGTACCCGGCCGGCCAGTAGGTCGGGCCGGTACAGGCCCCTGGTGTCCTGATGGCGCAACTGGCCACTGGTGCTGAGCTGAATACCGCCGCCTTGTTGTTTCCACGCGCCTACCAATGCTGGCAGGCAGGTAATCGTGCGTATGGCCATACCGCCGCCAAAATGGCGCTGCATTCCGTAGTTGATGCGAATGGCCGCGGGCTTTCTTGTCGCATACATGTGCGCTAGTCTGGTAATCCGCTCGGCCGGGATACCGGTGATCTGCTGTGCGCGCTGGGGTGTCCATGCCTGCACACGTTCGGCCAACTGCTCAAAACCGACGCTGTGCGCGGTCACATACTCTGCATCGTGTAGCTCTTCGGCGATAATCACGTGGAGCAGGGCTAGGGCTAGCGCGCCATCTGTGCCGGGACGGATGGGCAGCCACTCATCAGCTGCTTTGGCCGTGCGGGTGTGGGCTGGGTCGATGACGATCACCTGTGCATTCTGTTTGCGTGCCTCCTGAATGAAAGGCCATAGATGCAGGTTGCTTGAGAGAGTGTTGCTGCCCCAAATGAGGATCAGGCGCGCATGGGCGAAATCTTCCGGCTCCATCCCCAGGGTTGAGCCGATTGTGTAGAGGTAGCCTTCAAAGCCGGCTTCGGAACAGATTGTGCGGGCCAGGCGGCTGGCCCCCATCTGATGGAAGAAACGAGAGGAAATCCCTTCCTGCTGGAGATAGCCCATGGTGCCGGCATAGGCGTAGGGCAGGACAGCCTGCGGGCCCCATTCGTTGATGATGCTGTGCAGACGGCTGCTGATGGCTTGGAATGCCTCATCCCAAGAAACCCTCTCAAAACGCCCACTGCCCTTCGGCCCCTGCCGTCGCAGGGGATGTGTCAGCCGCTCTGGGTGATATACCCGTTCCAGATAGCGGTCGACTTTGCCACACAGTTTGCCTTGGGTGACGGGATGATCAGGATGGCCCCAGATATCCAGGGCCTGGCCGCTTGTTCGTTCCACAGAGATCTGCCAACTACATGTGTCTGGGCAGTCATGGGGACAGGCACCGCTTACGATTTTGACAGATGGGTTGTCTTCATAGAAGGCAAGTTTTGTCATTCTGTTTTTCTCCCACGCATGGTATGACGCTTAACCTGCGTAAATCATACAATTTGCACAAACAAACGGCAGCAATGATTATTCAGACCGTCCCTAACTGTCTCTCAACCACAGAAGTATACTATAATAACAATATCATATCTGAATTCGATTCGCCAGATGTTAAACTTTTGCCCATTATCGCATTACGTAATACAATGGGCGTGTGCCCAATGGCGCGTAAACAAACAACCTCAGGTCATGGTTGACCCAATGACCCAATCGTTTCTGTGAAAGGATAGAGGAGGAATGAAAATCAACGCCAGTACACCTGCCGATCTGATGAGAGCCGTTAAGGAACTTGACATGCAGATGGTGGATGTTAAGTTCACCGATCTATTCGGCCAATGGCAACACTTCTCAATGCCGGTCGAAGAGTTCGATGCTGATGATGCAATCAACGAAGGGCTAGGTTTTGACGGCTCGTCCATTCGTGGCTTCCAGAGCATTGAAAACAGCGACATGGTGCTGCGGTTGGATCCCTCGACTGCGCTTATTGACCCGGTCTGCGCGATGCCAACGATGAGTGTAATCGGTAATGTATACGATCCGATTTCAGGAGAGGCCTACAGCCGGGATCCCCGCAACGTGGCCGGCAAAGCTGTCAATTATGTTGAATCCTCAGGCTTGGCCGATACGATCTATGTCGGGCCGGAGGCGGAATTCTTTATCTTTGATGGTGTCTCCTACGAGGCAGGTCGCCACACTGCTGGGTACTACGTGGACAGTGTAGAAGCCCCCTGGAATTCCGGGAACATCAGTGGTGGACACTCAATCGGCTTCAAAGGAGGCTATTATCCGGTCTCACCCTTTGATACTCTGCAGGACATCCGCTCTGAAATGGTGCGGAAGATGGTCGATTCCGGCATTGATATCGAACTTCACCATCACGAAGTCGGCACCGCTGGTCAGTGTGAGATCGATATGAAGTATAAGCCACTCATACAGATGGCAGATCAGGTGCAGTTGTACAAATATATTATTAAGAACGTTGCCAAGGATCATGGCAAGACCGTAACGTTAATGCCGAAGCCACTCTTTGAGGACAACGGCTCCGGCATGCACACGCATCTGAGTTTCTGGAAAGGCGACGAGCCGCTCTTTGCCGGTGATCAGTACGCCGGTCTGAGCCAGATGGCCCTCTATTATATCGGCGGCCTGCTGAAGCACATCAACGCGCTACTGGCCTTTTGCGCCCCCTTGACCAATAGCTATCGCCGCTTGGTTCCCGGTTACGAAGCCCCGGTGGTTGTGGCTTACTCTGCTCGCAACCGTTCGGCTGCTTGTCGCATCCCGATGTACAGTGACTCACCAAAGAGCAAACGTGTTGAGTTCCGCTGCCCTGACCCTGGTGCCAATCCCTACCTAGCCTTCGCCGCGATGGTCATGGCCGGCCTGGACGGCATCAAGAACCAGATCGACCCAGGCGATCCAGCCGAGGTGGATCTGTACGAGGACGAGGTACTCAGTGAGGTACAGATGGTGAAAGGCAGCCTAGGCGAAGTTCTGGACGCCCTTGAAGATGACAGCGAATTTCTGCTAGAAGGCGGTGTCTTCACCCAAGACCTGCTGGATTCCTACATTGAGCACAAGCGGGTCGAAGATGTGGATGCCGTCCGCTTGCGTCCGCATCCACAGGAATTCGTCATGTACTATGGGATCTAAGCCCAGCGACCTGTATCTGCTGAAAACGCAACATAGGTACAGGCCTTGACAACTGCAGTTCATTCAAAGAGGGGGCGGCACGTTGATTGTTGCTGCCCTCTTTTTTTACACGTACCGAACACCAGAGGTCTGTCGTTGTACTGGCCATTGGTTCTGAAAGAAGAAAGTACCGATACATTTGTGGATGAAGAATTGAGGGCCAAATTGGAACGAATCAACGATATCATCAAGCGCAACAATGTGCGCTTTGTCCGTCTCCAGTTCAGTGACATTATGGGCATTGTCAAGCAGGTAACGATCCCTATTGATCATTGGGACAGTGCTGTTGAAAATGGCGTCTGGTTTGATGGTAGTTCCATTGAAGGATTTGCCCGCATCGCTGAGAGTGATATGTATCTGGTGCCGGATTTAGAGACGTTTATGCCGATTCCTTGGGAGATGGAACTATCTACAGCCCGGGTGATCTGCGATGTGTACACACCGAGCGGCGACCCCTTTGCCGGGGACCCTCGCTATATCCTGCGCCGCCAGATCGAGCGGGCCAAGGAGATGGGGTATGATTTTCTCGTGGGCCCGGAGCTGGAGTTTTTTCTCTTCCGGCGTCATGTGGATGGCAGCTTTCTCCCCCTGACTCCTCACGATGAGGCCGGCTATTTTGATGTCAGCACCGATTCGGCCCACAATGTGCGCCGCCAAATGGTGGACGCGCTCAACGCCTTGGGCATCAAAGTAGAAGCCTCTCATCACGAAGTCGCCAGCGGCCAGAACGAAATCGACTTTCAGTACGGCCCAGCTCTATCAACCGCGGACAATATCATCACGTTACGCACAACACTCAAAGCCATTGCCCAAAAGAGCGGCCTCCACTGCACCTTTATGCCCAAACCGATCAGCGGAATCAACGGCTCCGGCATGCATGTTCACCAGAGCCTGTGGCAGTACGGCAAGGAAGAGACGGTCATGTACGATGCTGAGGATGAGTACGGCCTGAGCAAAACAGCCCTTCACTTTATCGCTGGGCAGCTTGTGCATACAGCCGCTATCACGCCGATTGTTGCGCCCCTGGTGAATAGCTACAAAAGGCTGGTACCCGGCTTTGAGGCACCGGTCTACATCTCTTGGGGCCGTACAAACCGCAGTGCCCTGGTCCGCATTCCCCGTATCAACCCCAACCGCCCCCAAAGCACTCGCTGCGAGCTACGCTGCCCAGACCCCAGTGCCAATCCCTATCTCGCTTTCGCTGTGATGTTGGCTGCCGGCCTGGACGGCATTAAACACAAATTGGACCCGCCTATGCCGGCCGAAGAGGATCTGTACCAGATGAATGCAGATCGCTCCGGCCTGGAGACCTTACCCGGCAATTTGGGCGAAGCACTGGACGCCCTACGCCAGGATGAAGTGATTCAAGAAGCCCTGGGCCAGCATGTCTTTGAGCGCTATGTAGAGGCGAAAATGCTGGAATGGGACAGCTATCGCAATTACGTGACACAGTGGGAGTTGGACCGCTACCTAGGGGTATATTGACCGTCAAAGAAAGTGGACAAGCACGCCGTTTGCAGGTAGAATAGGAGATGTGAAACGGTCGCACCGCTTGTGCGCGTGTATTGATTTAATCATCAAAAAAAGGCGTTCACGCTGGGGGCCATTGCTGCCCGGCGTTTTTTTCGTTACATGGCTAACACCAATGGAGAGCAACTGTAGGAACTCTCCATGGCAATTTCGCGTTCCAAAGGAGAAATTGAATGGAACAAATGGATGTATTGATTGCTGAAGCAGATTTTCAGGAGGAGATCGAAGCCGCCACTGCCATCGACCCAGTCCAACTACGGGTGATTCCCCTAGGCGGTCTCGGTGAAATCGGCAAAAATATGATGGTACTGGAATCCGGCCAGAATCTCCTTATCATTGACGCTGGTCTTATGTTTCCGGACAGCGATATGCATGGCGTGGATGTAGTCATTCCGGATACTGAGTATCTATTGGACCGATTGGACTGGATTCGTGGTATTGTCCTGACCCATGGCCACGAGGACCACATCGGCGCGCTGCCCTACCTGATCGACGAGGGGATCGACGCGCCTATCTACGCGACCGCGCTGACCAAAGGGCTGCTGGAAGGCAAATTGGCGGAGAACGGATTGCTTGCCCAAACGCATCTGCATACGGTGACGAAAGATGACATCATCGACCTAGAACCGTTTACTGTTGCCTTCTTTCACGCCTGTCACAGCTTCCCGGATAGCGTCGGTGTCTGTGTCTCTACGCCGGCCGGCCGCGTCATTGTGACGAGTGATTACAAGTTTGATGATACACCCGTGGATGGCAAACCCACAGAAGCGGATAAACTCCAACGCTGGGGTGATGAAGGCGTATTGTTGCTCTTGGCCGACAGTACAAATGTGGAAACAGAGGGTAGGACACCGAGTGAAACCAAAGTTGAGGCCACGCTCAACCATACATTTTCCCAGGTAGATGGCCGTATCATTCTGGCCACATTTGCCAGCAATATCAGTCGGGTGCAGCAGATCATCACGGTTTCCCGCAAGTACGGCCGCCGGGTCGGGATCATCGGACGCTCAATGGTCAAGAATGTGAAGATTGCCATGGGTCTCGGCTATCTGGATATCCGCGAGGACGAGTTGCTGACCGCCCAAGAAATGGAAGAGTTGCCGGACCGAACCGTGACAATCATCGCCACAGGAAGCCAAGGCGAACCCACCAGCGCAATGGTTCGCATGAGCATAGGCGACCAGCGGCAGATTAGCCTGCGAAAAGGGGATACAGTGGTGCTGAGTGCAGCACCGATCCCCGGCAATGAAGAGTTGTTCAACCGCACAGTAGACAATCTGTTCCGCCGCGGGGCCAGAGTCTTCTACCATGAACTCTCCGACGATATCCACGTCAGTGGTCATGGCGGCCAAGACGACTATCGTCTGATGCTGGAACTGGTGCGGCCCCGCTATTTTATCCCCGTCCACGGTGAATATCGGCATCTGGTGCTCCATGGGGAACTGGCCCGCAATGTCGGCCTGCTGCCGGAAAACATCTTTGTCATTGAAGATGGGCAAGTGCTGGAATTCGGCCATTTCGAGAACGCCCCTGTAAGCAACAATAGCTACATGGGGGCAGTGCCAACGCCTTTACAGGCACGCCTGGGCCAACGCATCAGAGCCAGCCATGTCTTTGTCGACGGCTTGGGAGTTGGCGACATCGGCAACGTGGTCCTACGAGATCGACGCCATCTGGGCAACGATGGCTTCCTCGTCTGCATCGTGGCATTGGATGAATTCGATGGCTCGATCCTCTACGGACCGGAGATCATCAGCCGCGGGTTTGTCTATATCCGCGACAATGAAAGGCTGATCCAGCGAGCTGAGGATATGGTGCGTAAAGAAGTCAAGAGCAAAGCACCTCCCTCGGCTCTCTCTCGCCGCATTCGCAACGCCTTGACTACCTTTTGTCGTAGCGAAATGGGCCGTCGGCCCATGGTTCTGCCTGTGGTGATCGAAGTATAATTCACCACGAATCACAGGGATATGCCGTGAAATCACGTACTTTGGCACGAGAAATTTTCAAGGTGTTTGCTAAAGGGAAATTTTCTGTGCCAAAGGGCCTGTCATTCATCGCGCGCACGGAGATCCTCGGCGGCAGCTTGGTCCTGATCTCCATCTTTACACTCCTAGGCCTGCTCACCGGCCCCCGCGGCCGTATCACAGGCCTGTGGATCGATCTTCTGCAAGCAACTACAGGCGATGGCGTGGCTGCTGTACCATTGTTGAGCGGCCTCCTCGGTCTGTGGCTGATTCTTCGCGCCATTGACAAGCCGCAGCCCTACAAAAGGTCCCTACCCTGGCAGAAACCGACCGGCCTGCTCTTGATCTTCCTAGCATACATTACCTCCCTGACCCTATGGCTGCCATCAATGACCCGCGCAGCAGTTGCGTTGAACGCTGAAGCCGGCGGTACCCTCGGCCTGTTCTTTGCCGATCTGTTGGAAGCCGGTCTGCGTGTGAGGGGGGCGTGGATAGCCATCACGTTCAGCGTTGTGTTGGCACTGATGCTGCTCATGGACCGGCCGTTGCTGAAACTAGCCCTAGATAGCTGGGATGTCCTCCGCAACATGGCGCGGGATCACCAGCTGTTGAAAAATTTGGCACAGAAAATTTTGTCATTGTACCTAAATTTCTCTGTCAAAATTTCTCGTGCCAAACCAGTGGCCAATGAAAAGCCTCCGCAGGATTCTGCGGAGATGAACAGACCTCCCCCCGTTACAGACCACAGCCCACACACACTTCAAAAGTGGCGGCTTCCCCACTTGGACGATATGTTGGGCTCATGGGACCGCTCTGTTGACAGCGATGACCTCATCCGACAGCGAGGACAATTGCTGGAAGAGACGCTTGCTTTGTTCGGCGTCCCCGCTGCTTTTGAGGGGGTCAACGCCGGCCCAACCGTTACGCAATATCTGATTCGTCCGGGCTATGTTGAGCGAACAGTGCGCGGCGAGACAAAGCGTACAAAAGTGAAAGTCAGCAAAATCGCCAGCTTAACAAATGATCTAGCCCTCGCCCTCGCCGCCCAAAGCGTGCGTATTGAAGCACCAATTCCGGGCACAAACTATGTGGGCATTGAAGTGCCGAACACCGCAGGCAACAATGTCGGTCTGAAGGAACTGATGAAGAGTGAGGCATTCGAGAAGATACAGCCCTCAGCGCAGCTGCCCATCGCTTTGGGTGAAGATGTGAAAGGCCAAGCCGTGGTCACTGACTTGGCCCGGATGCCTCATCTGCTCATCGCTGGGGCTACGGGGACTGGCAAGTCGGTCTGCATCAACTCGATTATCGGCTGTCTACTGCTAACCCATACGCCGGACACTTTGGGCATGCTGATGATCGACCCGAAAATGGTGGAGCTGACCATCTACAACGACACGCCCCATCTCATCAGCCCGGTAGTCACTGATGTGGACCGGGCCGCGGGGGTCCTGTATTGGTGTGTCAAGGAGATGGAGCGACGCTATCAGCTTTTGAACAAGGCCGGGGCCCGGGATCTAGAACGCTACAACGCTTATGCGAAAGAACGGAACGAGGAGATCCTCCCGCTTATCGTCGTCATTGTGGATGAGATGGCAGACCTGATGATGGTTGCCCCAGAAGAGGTGGAGAAGTACCTTATCCGGCTGGCACAGATGGCCCGGGCCGTAGGCATGCATCTGGTCATCGCTACCCAGCGCCCATCTGTGGATGTCCTCACTGGCCTGATCAAAGCCAATTTCCCCGCCCGCATCGCCTTCGCTGTGACTAGCCAGACCGATAGCCGGGTGGTGTTAGATGTACCCGGGGCCGAACGACTGCTAGGCCGGGGCGATATGCTGTTCATGGCCGCGGATGCAAGCAAACTGGAGCGGCTGCAGGGCGCGGTCCTAGAAGAGGGGGAGATCAATCGTATCATCCAATATTGGCAGGGCCTCCACAACGGCGTTAGCGCAACACCAGTGGCCAGCAACGGCGTTGAAACACCACTGCAGGTACCGACCACAGATCATAGATCACAGGCCACAGCAGAACAGATCCAGCAAATGAAAACCCGCGATGCTAGGGACGACCTGTTTGATGAGGCTGTGCAGGTGGTGACAGAAGCTGGCCGTGGCTCGGTAACGATTTTGCAGCGCCAGCTGCGTATCGGCTACAACCGAGCCAGCCGTTTGGTGGAACAACTCGAAACGAGCGGTATTTTGGGACCGGACCGGGGTGGGAATCAGGGTCGGGAAGTCTACACCAATGCACCAGCTGTTGACCAGGCGCAACTGGCCTCGCCGATTCATGGCGATGACGATACCCCACCCCGGATCTGGATGTAAACAGCGGTGTTGCAGATACACCGTTCGTAGGAGATTTCTCCCGGTGTGTACAGGTATTTTGGCACGAGAAATTTTCAAGGTGTTTGCTAAAGGGAAATTTTCTGTGCCAAAACAGATGGGTCGGAATCAGATCATTGGAATCGTTGGCGGCCTCGTCCTGCTCATCAGCGGCATCTTGGGCATCGCTTTTTTCAGGGCTAGTGTACCGACAGCAGAGAATCTAGCGACGAAAATGGCTGCCGCGCTTGAGGAGTTGAAAACCGTCCAGGGGAAGCTACTGCTAGGCCAGGATGACCAGATGATGGAGTACGAGCTGTGGGTGCAGCGTCCTCGTCATCTGCGGGCAGAAGCAGAGCTGCAAGGGGTAGAGGGCAAGGCTGTCTTTATCCTAGTGTTCAATGAGAATGAGGCCTGGACATACAACCCCGTGCTGCGAGTTGCCACGGTTGCCGACCGCACAAAGCCCTTGCCCGAAGATGGCGGGCGCGCTGGCACATCTCTGTTGGAAACAATGCCTGAGGATGTGCTGGCCGTGCTGCGCGCTGGGGATGTGCAGATCATCGGCGATGAGTTGGTGGCTGGGCGGAATGCCCTACGGGTACAGGTACTGCTGCCCGTGGAGCAGAATCCCTTTGCCAATCCTGCGCCAACAGCAGCGCACAACCGCGCAGATGCTGGGGCAGTGGAAGTCGTCCAGCTAACCATTTGGCTGGACAAGAGCATCTACTATCCACTTGCGATTGCCGACACCAATTGTGCGCCGCACCACAGCACAGATGCCCAAGCAGTGCCATGCAGCGGATTCCACATGCATTTTGATTTCATCAAATTTAACGAAGCCATCGATCCCTTGACATTCGTCTTTTTCCCACCCCCAGGCGAGCCTGTGCGTCGTGTCGGTGAATAGCCCGGAACCCTCTGGTAGCCCTCAAAGTAGTACACCGTACCACAGCGTAGACCCTGGGACAGCACAGTCGTTCCGTGGTCTGTCTAGCTTTCGCCAAATACTGTCGGCCTGTATTGCCACCCGGCTGGCCGTTGATACGTCTGCCCAACTTTTTAATTCATTCCTGCAGACGGTGGCCTTGGGGTTGAGCCTAGATATCATTAGATTGGGGCGGCTCGTCAGCTTACGCAGCGCAATAGGGCTGACCGCGCCCCTATTCGGCAGTGCTGCAGATCGTTACGGCTACCGACGGATTATGCGATTGGCGTTGCTGCTGTCCGTTGCCGGCATGTTTCTGGTCGGCAGTGGTGCGGGTCTCTGGTCGGTGACTGTTGGCATGATCATGTCGGGGCTCGGCCTGGCCGGCTTCGTGTCACCGCTCCAGGCGTATATCAGCGGGCAACTTCCCTTTGAGAAGCGGGCGCGGGGCATCGGTATGCTGGAGTATTCTTGGGCTTTGGCAGGAGTCGTGGGCCTATCTCTGATGGGCGTCCTCTTTGAGCGGGTCGGCTGGCAGGCACCGTTTTTCGTCTTGGGCACGGCCATGCTCGGCGGCTGGGTACTCTTCGGCCTGCTCCCCGGTACGCCCAGCAGAGCCGGGCAGCAAGAGAAGACGAGTGGGCGTAGCGAGACAACGGCAATTTGGCACAGAAAATTTTATCTTTGTTACCATTATTTTTCTGTCAAAATTTCTCGTGCCAACCCCGTTTATTTTCTCCTCGCTGCTGCCAGCGGGCGTATCACTGATTTTTTCGATCTCGGCCCCAACCGGCACTCCGCCTATGCAGTCATCTGCGCCAACAGCCTGTTCTTTTTTAGCCAACTTCACATTCTCATCGCCCACGGTGCCTGGCTGCAGACTGAATACGGCTTGAACCCATCTGCGTTGGGGTTGGTTGCCCTCTACCAGGGCCTAGGGGATCTAGGCGGCAGTGTGCTCGTCTCATTGATTACGGACCGGATCGGGAAGAAACGGGCTGTCCAGGCCGGAATGCTGGGGTCATTTCTGGTCTACAGCTTGCTACCTATGATAAACGTCGGGTTGGTGCCGGTCATCGTCACGCTGGTGTTGATGCGCTTTACATTCGAGTACGGGATTGTCAGCAATATTTCCTTGACCAGTGAGCAGGCCCCGGAGCAGCGGGGCAAAGTCATGTCCCTTTCCATGGGGTTCGGCTTGCTGGGCGCGACCATCTCCGGCTTTTCAGGTCCGTGGATGTACACGAATTTCGGTGTGTGGGGGTTAGGGCCCCTGGCAGCGGCCTGTACGCTCTTGGCGTTTCTGGTGTTGACATCGTATGCGCGGGAGCGTTCCTAGCCACAGGCCCAAGCCATTGCAGTTAGGGAAGCACCGCCCCCTCTACATCCGCACGGGTGAAATCAGTTCCTTCCAAGATCGCGCCGCTTAGGTCCGCGTTGACTAGGCGAGCATTGGTAAGTTTGGCATTGGTGAGATCGGCATTCGTCAGGTTCGCCCCCTCCAGATTGACGCCCTGCAACTCTGCCCCGAGAAGGTTCGCGCCGGAGAGGTCGGCCCCGGCCAGATTTGTGAAACTCAAATGGACACCTGCCAGGTCGGCCCCGGCCCCCCCTTCATTGACGACCTGCCAAGCGACACGCCATTTGTTGGCGACAATCGTCGAATCGTCCCACAGTACATCTAGCAACACAGCCCCCGTCAGGTCCGCGCCGGAGAGATCCGCGCCTCTGAAGTCCGCGCCGCTCATGTCCGCCTCGCGGATGCTGGCGAAACGTAGGCTGGCGTCCCGGAAGATAGCACCCTGCAGGCGGGTGTGTCGTAGGTCCGCTTCCAGCAAGCGGCTACGGCTGAAATCCGCGCCGCGCAGATCAGCTCCCTGCAGAAAGGCCCGGGCGAGGTTGGCGTCGGCAAAGGCCGCGTTGGACAAGGTACGGTCCAACTGAATATGGTTCAGGATCTCCCAGACCGTACGCCATTTGTCACTGATGTGGGTTGTCTGGTCGATCTGTGCTTGATGCAGATGTGCCCCTTCCAGCAACGCATCGGTCAGGTCGGCCCCTCTTAAATTTGCATCTTCAAACTGTACCCGTTGCAGATTTGCCCCCACAAAGTCTACCTGGCGTAGATCGGCCGAGCGGAAATCGCTGCCGCTTAGATCTTTTCCGCCAGCCCCTTCATTGACTACCTGCCAGATCAGCCGCCAACGAGGCGGAAGTGTTGTCGTCTCATCAAACAGGGTGCCGCGCAGGATGGTGTTGTTCAGAATCGCGGACTGGAGCGCGGCCCCCCGGAAATCTGCGCCGGAGAGATCTGCACCTTGCATGCGTGCCCCGGGCAGGGTCGCGTCGCGAAAGTTCGCGGCCTGCAGATTGGCCCCGATCAAGGCCGCAGCCCGTAGATTCGCTTTGTGAAAGTTGGCATTGTGCAAGGTTGCGTCGGTAAAGTTTGTGAAGGTAAGCGTCGCACCTTGGAAGTCAGCCCCGCTCAGGTCCGCGCCGGAAAATGTCGCTTCCGTCAGATCGACACCGCTAAACTCTGCGCCCTCTAAATTCTCCCAGCGGAAGTCCGCGCCCTGGCAATCTGGTGGACATTGGGCCAAAGCATCCCGTAGAATGAAGATCCACAAAAAATAGAATACAAGCAGGAGGACAGGCAGGCTGATAATTGAGAAAAGCCAGGCTTGACGTGTACGGTTGGCAGACTGCAATTGCCTGTAATTGCGAACTGCAGTGGTCTGTGGGTTTGGCACAGAAAATTTTGTCCTCATTTAGATAAAGTCAAAATTTCTCGTGCCAAAGATTGGGGGTCATTGCTCATTGGAGTCGCTGTAGAGGAAGCAGGATGCTTCGTGGCCGCCTTTGCCTACCGACAGCATCAGGGGACGGTTGGTCAAGCAGTTGTCCATACGATGTTGACAGCGGGGGTAGAAACGACAGCCGCTATCCGCGTTGACCCGCATCTCCTCGTCATCAATGGTGAGGACCGTATTGCTGCCCCAACGTACACTCGGGTCCGGTACAGGGATGGAGTCGATAAGCAGTTGAACATAGGGATGTTTGGGCTCCTCAATCACGTCTAGGGTATGTCCTTTTTCCGCAACCGCGCCTTGATACAGCATATAGATTTCGTCGCCGACTTGATAGGCGGTCGACAGGTCGTGGGTGATGTACAGAAATGAGATGCCGTGCTCGTCCCGCAAACGCTGCATAATGTCCAGAATCATCGCCCGCAGAGAGGCATCCACCATGGAGACAGGTTCATCCGCGACGATCAGGCTTGGCTTGAGCAGAAACGCGCGTGCTACCATCATGCGCTGGCGTTGGCCGCCGGAAAGCTGATGGGGATATTTTTCCAAAACCTCTTCGCCACGCATGCCAACGACATTCAGAGCATCTTCAATTAACGCTCGGGATTCCTCTTTGCTGCTGGACATCTTGAAATTGTTGATGATCATATCAAAAACGTGTTTGACCCGGTAAAAAGGATTATAGACTGCATACGGGTCCTGAAAAATAGCTTGGACTTGCCGCCGATAGACCAAAGACTGCTGCCGGTCGAATGTGGTCGTATCCACACCATTGAAAAGGATCTGGCCGGAGGTAAGGGTGGTAAATCCCAGCACCAGATTGGCGAGTGTGGATTTTCCACTGCCGCTCTCGCCGGCGATTGTGGTGATGGTTGCTGGGCTGGATTCGATGGTGAGATCGAAATCCTGAAGAGCAACTGTAATCGGCCCAGTGCTGAGAAAGCCACCGCCGTAGATTTTCGTTGCCTTGCGAATTTCCAAGAGAGTGCCGGTCATGATGGGTTCGCCAATGGTCAGTTATTCATATAGATGGCAGGCAGCCATCTGTTTTGTCTTATACTCTTTCAAGACCGGCCGCATATCCCGGCAAATGTCCATGACATGAGGGCAACGTTCCTGAAAGATGCAGCCTGGTGGCGGGTTGCGTAGGTCGTGGGTCAAGCCTTCAGTCAATTTGAGCGGCTTGCGTTCTTTAATGGATGGAATTGATTCAATGAGCAGTTGCGTGTAGGGGTGAAGCGGGTCCTTAAACACCGATTCTACGGCTGCCAGTTCCACCATATGGCCGGCATACATCACCGCCAGCCTGTCTACCAACTGCGCCATCAGCCCCATATCATGGCCGATGATAATGACAGAGACCCCCAGCCGCTCTTTGATGTCCAGCAGATTCTGGGCGACAACGCGCTGCACCACTACGTCCAGCGCGCTGGTCGGTTCATCCGCGATAATCAGAGGCGGATTGAGGGCAATCGCCATGGCAATGCAGACCCGCTGTTTCATGCCACCGCTTAGTTCGTGGGGATACATATTGTAGACGCGGCTGGGCAAGCCCACCATACTGAGCAAACCGATAATGCGCTCGCGCAACGCGGCTCTGGGTTGTATGCCCTCATGGGTGATAATTGCATCCCGAATCTGGTCTTTGATGTGTAGTACTGGGTTTAGGGAGTTCATCGCGCCTTGGGGAATCAGGGCCATCATGCGCCAGCGGAAATCCCGCAAATCCCGATCATCCAACTGGGTGACATCTGTGCCATCTAAATTGACTTGGCCGCAGACGATGCGACCCGGCGGCTGCACTAGGCGCAAAATGCCCATTGCGGTCGTCGTCTTGCCACAGCCGGATTCGCCGACCAAACCGACGATTTCGCCTTGATAGATCTGGAAGCTGACACCATCGACTGCTTTTACGTCACCCAGAGGGGTATCATAGTAGATCTTCAGGTCTTTGACATCAAGGACGACATCCTTCTCTATGGCATTGCCCAGGGCCGGGCCGCTCCATTCAACCGTCATTGGGGACGTGCTCCTCTTAGGCGGGGATTGGCGATTTCGTCAAGGCCAATTGTGATCAGAAACAGGCCACCGAAAATAATGACCAACATCAGAATCGGCAGACCCCACCACCACCACATATCACGTAGGATGGCAGATGATCGAATGGCAAAATTGACGGTCATGCCAAGGGTAGGCAAACGGGTCGGCCCCAACCCCAGCAGCTCCAGGCCAGTGGCAGCAAGAATGGCACCCGAGACATTGCCGGTAAAGCTGGCGGCCAGATAGGGCAACAGATTGGGCATCATCTCCTTAAACATAATGTCGAGGGTAGAAGCACCGGACAGCCGAGCCATCTGCACATAGCCCCGCTCGCGCATGGAGAGCACCTGCGCGCGCAGAAGCCGGGTTGGGCCCGGCCACAAAAATAGAGCCAGCAAAACACCCATACTCTCCACGCTGATAAACCCGAGTACCGATGCAATCACGATCAACACTGTCAGCGATGGGATTGTAATGAAGGAATCGGATATGAGCCGGATCACCGTATCTATCCATCCCCCAACAAATCCAGCACTAAAGCCCAGGACAATGCCGATAATCATGCCGATCCCCGCGGCCACAACACCCACGCGCAGGGAACGGGGCGTTGCAACAAGGATGACCGCCAGCATATCCCGCCCATTGCTTTCTGTACCTAGGGGATGATCGATAGTACCGTCGCTGAAAATCTCATGGCCTTCGACCCAGAAAGGGGGCAGATTGGTAGGAGCCGAGGCCGCAGTGGCCAACGATGTGTCCCAAAATCGTGAGCCGATAATACCCATAAGCGCGGCAGTGAGAACCATAAACAGGCCGATGAGAAATTTCGGGTTGAGCCAGGGCGAATCCCATGTATTCAAGCCCGGGCTGCGTTGGGTCGGGGCCGTTGTTATATTTTGTGTGCTCACTGATTCTGTCATTTGGCAAGTGAATTTTGCAAGGTGTTTGCTAAAGGGAAATCGCCGCGCCAGTCGTCATAACATCACTTAGCCTTTTTGATAAGTGATACGTGGGTCAATGAGTGGGTAGGTTAAGTCGATGATGAACACCGCAAGTGCGGTTATCAGAATAAGAAGAAATACAATTCCCTGAATCAGAGTATAGTCCGCACTGGTGATGGCGCGATACAGCAGAAAACCTGTGCCTGGATAGGAAAAAACAAACTCAACCAAAGTTGAGCCGCCAACGATCCCCCCCAGGCCTAAGGCAAAAGCGGTAATCTGGGGCAAAACCGAGTTGCGGACACTATAACGCCAGAAAATACGGGAAGGAGACAGCCCTTTGGCCTCGGCAAGGATCATATAATCCTCACCCTCATTGGTAATCATCATTCCCCGCATGCCTAATGCCCAGAACCCCATGGAGGTAATCACAATCGTCAGCGCGGGCAGGGTGCCATGGTAGATCACACTGCGAATAAACTCCCAGTTCCATCCATGTGTCAGCCCACGGCCAAAGGCACCGGCAAAGGGAAAGATATCCAGCCAAAACGCGAGTAGATACAACAGAAGGATCGCGCCCATAAAAGCAGGGATCGCGGTAAACAGCAGGCTCAGGGGCATCAGTAGCCGCGCCAGGGCCGGCGTCCAGCGCCAGGCCAGAAGCGCGCCGACCACATTGCCGATGACAAATGAAATAATCAACGAAACAGTCAGAAGGCCAAGGGTCCAGGGCAAGGCGTCCGCGATCAGTTCCTCAACATTACTCGGAAAGTTGTAAAGGGACGGACCCAACGTAAAGGTAGCGAGATTGCGGAGATAGTTGATGTACTGTATGTGCCAAGGGGCGTCCAGTCCAAAACGGGCCCGCCATGCTTCGATCATCTCGGCACTGTTCTCAATGCGGCCGCCTTCCGCGGAAAGCCGTGCAATAAATGCTGCAATCGGATCCCCAGGGGCCATACGCGGAATAATAAAGATAAGCGTAGCCCCGATCCAGATTGTCAGCAGAAACATCCCGAAACGGCGTATAATGTATTGGACTGTCAATCCACCCATACGAGCCCTCTGTAGCGAATGGCATGGCTGTGGCCAGTGAAAGGTACAGATCACTGGCCACAGGCCACTTAGTTCCTATTTCGGCTGAATCTCGTGGATGATGATATGGACGCTCTGCCACCAGTTCGGCGGATGGAGATAGTTGTTCTCCGCCGTGGGCCAGTTGGTCCAATAGGTGGTATCAAACGGGATCAGCTTGCGAGCTTGGGAAATGGGGATGACGGGCAGGTCTTCCAGCCAGTACTCCATGGCCTCGATGAACAGCTCCTCAACGCGCGGATCATCCAGAGACAGGGTCCCCATCTCTTCAACCAGCGCGCTGTAGGCTTCGGCATTGTCACCGCTCCAGCGCCAGCGATTCTGTGAAGCGCGTTCGCCGACTGGTACCAGATGGCGGGTGCTCATGGTGTCCATGGAAGCCCAAGGCTCGTTAATAGAGCCACAGGTCTGCCAACCCATACGCGTGTCAAAGGTGCCCATGGCATGGTTATCACCCCAGGCCGAGCCGGCTTCGTTCAGATGCACGGCATCAACGCCGTTGCGGATGAACTGCTCGACCATCACCTGTGCAATACGCTGCTTTTCAATGAATGCCTCATGGGTGGTGATCTGCACACTCAATACTTCACCGTCCTTCTCCCAGAAGCCATCACTGTTTTTAGCCCAGCCCTTGGCTGTGAGGATGGCATCGCCTTTGGCCGCATCGCTTACCTGCATCTCTTGGAACAGTTCGTTGTCCCGCACCAGGTCCACGAAGGCATTCAGCGGCGGGTAGGCTACGAAGAAGTGTTCCGATTTGATTGTGGTGTTCTCGTAGGCGATGTTGATGATCTCGTCCCGGTCGATGTAGTAGTTCAAAGCCCAGCGCATGTCCTTGTCGGTCCAGTGGCCTTCGGCTAGGTTCATCTCAAAGGTACGAGAGCAGGGATCCAGCCATGCAAACGGGGGCCCATCAACCCAGGCGATAAACGCGTTGTCTGTCTTGGCCTGCAGGGCCTGGTATGCCCCCAGGGTGATGTCTTGGAGGCTGTCCATGTCGCCATCAGCAGCCACTGCCGTTCGGGTCTCTTCCGGCCCGAACGCTGTCCAGACCAGCCGTCTGGGCGCAGGCATGTCCTTCCAACCGGTCTTCACCCCCCACCAGTCGTCGTTACGGACATACGACCACTCGGTCTCTGTGGCGGTTTCATAGACATAGGCACCGGAGCCAATCGGCGGGAAGTACTTGAACGTCAGCGGGTCTTGGCCTTCCCAGATGTGCTGGGGCACGATGTTGACGGAACTACCCCAGATCTTGACAGCGAAATGATCGAGGACAAAGCGAGGGTTGGGTTCCTTCAGGTTGAACTGCACGGTAAAGTCGTCGATCTTTTCAACATTTTCCAGCCATTGCGTCATCTGCGCGGACCCACGCAGCTCTGGCGCGTTGTCCAGAAGCATATTGAGGCTGAAGACCACATCATCGGCGTTGTACGCCTCGCCGTCACTCCACTCTACGCCCTTACGCAGGTGTAGTGTCCACACGTCCAATGTGTCATTGGCTTCAAACGCGGTGCCGACCCAAGGCTCCATTGCGCCGGACTCATAGTTCAGGATGAACAGGGGTTCTAGCACGGCCTGATGATGGCCACGGGAAAGTTTGCTGCCGGGAACGAACGGATTCCAGAGTTCTGGATCCGGTACGCGGTCCGTACCATCGAAGTACACGGTCTCGGCACGGGTGATTTCGGCTGCCATCATCTCTTCGGCGGCCTCTTCCATAGCGGCTGGGGCCGCTTCTTCCATGGCCGCATCTTCGGCCGGTGCGGCCCCGCCGCCACCGGCCGGGCAAGCGGCCAAAACCAGTGAAGTGATCACGAGGACCATAACAAGCCAAGATAAGCGATTTCTGTGCATCTACTGTTTCTCCCTTTGGTTAAGTGAGTGTTGGTAAGTGAAATCTACGAACAACACCAAGAACAAGGGTCTTGGTCAGTGTAGTAAGTGCGCCGTACCACAAGGTAGACCTTGGGACAGTGCATCAAAGCAATGTTGCTACCGATGGCGTTCGCCCTGAAGGCACAGTTTTTGCAACTCGGGGTTGCAAAATGGGAAATTTCTGGGATCAATAACCTAACAATCACTGTCGGGGGAACAGTATATATTGTCGTATATGCCTTGCTGACAATCGCTATTATACGTTACGTGATGATAGGCTGTCAAATTGACAGAGTAATTGATCGAACAAGAACCGGAAAACACAGGCCATTGCAGTTCGTGACGCATGAAGGGCTGACAACAGCTATTACGGACCACTGGAGTTGAGCGCAAACAGCAGAGCCTCAACGATCTGATCGATCTCTGTCTCGGTTACCACAAGCGGCGGTGCAATGATCAAAATGTTACACAGGCCAGGAATCGTGTTGCCGTTGCGTCCTAGGATCACGCCCGCCTGCTTGCAGCGACCGAGGAGCGCCAGCATCTCCGCATTCCCTAACGGCTCTTTGGTGGCCTGATCCGCGACCAGTTCAATGCCCAGCAACAGGCCCCGTCCCCGAACCTGACCTACCCAAGGGTGTGCGGTCAGTTCGTTTAATTTCGTCAGTGCATAGGCACCCATTTGTCTGGCGTTTTCCACCAGCCCTTCCTGCTCAATAATGTCCAGATTACGTAGGCCCACTGCCGTACTGACCGGGTGGCCGCCAAAGGTGTTGATCTGACGAAAGTGACGTAAGTCATTGGCCTCGCTCTGGAAGGCATTGAAGATGTAGTCTTGCACGGCTGTGGCGGCCAAGGGTAGATAGCCACTGGAAAGACCTTTGGCCATGGTGATGATGTCCGGTTGTACCTTCCAGTGATGATGGCCGAACAGGGCACCCGTGCGTCCGAAACCGGAGACAACTTCATCAAAAATCAACAGTACGCCGTACTGGTTGCAGATCTCCCGCACCCGGGGCAGGTATTCGTCCGGCGGCACTAGCACGCCACCGCCGGAGATGATCGGCTCCATAAGAAACGCAGCGATGGTTTGCGGCCCTTCATAGACGATGGCATCCTCTAACATCTGGGCACAGGCGATGCCATGATCTGCTGGGGTGAGATTCCCATGGGCGCGATAGGGATAGGGCGGCGGGATGTGGATGAAACCTGGGGCCATCGGCTCGTAACCGATCTTGCGCTCTGCCTGTCCGGTAGCACTCAGCGCGCCCAGTGTGTTGCCGTGATAGGCACGGTGGCGGGAGATGATCTTGTAGCGTCCGGATCCGCCCGGCTCGCCGGCCTGCTTGTGATATTGGCGCACGATTTTGAAGGCGGTCTCATTGGCTTCGGAGCCGCTGGAGGAAAAATAGACTCTGCCCCGCCAGCCCAGCAGATGCAGCACCCGGTCCGCCAACTGCGCGCCTGGGGTATGGGTCATGGTCGGGGTTAGATAGGCCAGTTCCGTCATCTGCGCGGCCGCCGCCTCTGCCAGTTCCCGGCGTCCATAGCCCACATTCACGCACCACAGGCCGGCCATCGCATCCAGATAGTGATTCCCCTGCGCGTCTTCTAGGTAGCAGCCCTGGCCCTTGACGATATGCAATGGCGGCTTGTCGGCCAAGGGCTTGTGCTGGGTGAGCGGATGCCACAGAGCGCGTACGTCTAGTTCTGAGATAGAAGGTGTTTCGAGAATGATAGTCATGAATTACTCCGTTCAGGTTGTAGTCTTTTTCTGTATTATACCAGCATCTCGCCATCTGGCCTACCATCAATAGCCTGTAACTGCCGTAAACTGCGCCAGTGGGCGCGATAGAGGCTATAATTTTCTTACATTTTGAGATAGTATAGTATATGATAGCGTATCTGAATCAGGATTCACACAACACCAGGGGTTGTGGAAAGGATCAGTACTCTCCATGAACCACTGGTACACAGTTCTCACTTCAGGAGGAAGCAATGACCCAGGACACCATTCGCGTTGGGATTGTCGGCGCGGGCAAAAACACTCGGGATCGGCACATTCCTGGCCTGCAGGCCATTGACGGTGTGGAGATCGTCGCGGTCTGCAACCGCAGCCGGGAGTCGGGCGAGCGGGTCGCCCAGCAATTTGGAATCGGTCAGGTCTATACTGACTGGCTGCAGTTGGTCCAAGCAGCGGATGTGGACGCAGTGCTGGTCGGTACTTGGCCGTACATGCACTGCCCGATCACCATCACAGCCTTGGAAGCCAACAAGCATGTCATGTGCGAGGCCCGTATGGCAATGAACGCTTCTGAGGCGCACCGTATGGCCGAGGCTCTACGCAGCAGGCCACATCTCGTGGCCCAGATCGTGCCTTCACCTTTCAGCCTGCGGGTAGACCGCACCATCCAGCGGCTCATCCGCGATGGTTGGCTGGGGGATGTACTGGTCGTGTCAATTCGCGCCGGTGATACGTTCATTGACCAAGACAACACCATGCACTGGCGGCACGACATGGACCTGAGTGGACACAACATTATGACCATGGGTATCTGGTATGAGGCCATGATACGCTGGGTCGGCTTGGCCACCAGCGTTGTCGCGCGGGGGAAAACATTCATGTCTATGCGGGTAGATGAAAGCGGGCGTTTGCAGGGCGTTCGCATCCCGGATCACATTGACATTGTTGCAGATCTGGCCTGTGGCGGCCAGGCCCACATTCAGGTCAGCAGCGTCACCGGCTTCGCTGATCCGCCAAGTGCTACAATTTACGGCAGTGAAGGGACCCTACACTTCAGTGAAGGAACTCTGACAGGCGGACAACGCCATGACAACGGCCTCAGGGAAATTGAGATTCCCCCGGAGGAAGAAGGCGGCTGGCGTGTTGAAGAGGAGTTTATCGCCGCCATCCGTGGGGAAGAAGAAATCACCCATACGGACTTCTGTACCGGCGTCAAATACATGGAATTCACCACAGCTGTCCACCACAGCCTACAGAGTGGGGCAGCCGTGCGCTTACCGCTGTTGTCAACGTAAAAAACCAGTGTCAGTATGCAGGTAAAGGATACAGCGATGAAACGATATGGAATGGTAATTCGCCTCAAGCCGGAGATGGTGGACGCCTACAAACATCTGCATGCCAACACGTGGCCTGGTGTCCTGCAGCGGATCAGCGAGAGCAACATTCGCAACTACTCGATCTTCCTGCGGGATGGCTATCTATTCAGCTACTACGAGTACATCGGGGACGACTATGAGGCAGATATAGCCAAGATCGCCGCGGACCCGGTCACGCAGGCCTGGTGGAAGTTGACCGACCCCTGCCAAGAACCTGTGGAGGGTAGCGGTGAAGGCCAATGGTGGGCGGAAATGGAGGAGGTGTTCCACCATGACTAAATTTCAACAGCAGGCGTGTCCCCAATGACGCGCTAATTCATCAACATGGCGCGCCCTCAATGGCGCATCAATTCACCTTATTTTGGAGCCATCCATGAGCTATACACCCAAACCGGAACATAGGTTTAGCTTCGGCCTCTGGACTGTCGGCAACATAGGCCGTGACCCCTTCGGCACCCCCGTGCGAGAAACCCTCTCGCCTGTGCAGATCGTCCAACTCTTGGCAGAAGTGAAGGCCTGGGGGGTCAATTTTCATGACAACGATCTCGTTCCCATTGATGCCACACCTGCGGAACATGACCGCATCGTCAGCGACTTCAAGAAGGCATTGGACGATCATGGCCTCGTAGTGCCCATGGCAACCACCAATCTCTTCACTCATCCGGCTTTCCGCGATGGTGCCTTTACCAGCAATGACCCACAGGTGCGGGCCTACGCCTTGCAAAAGACCATGAATGCTATCGATCTAGGTGTTGAGTGCGGGGCCAGTACCTACGTCTTCTGGGGTGGGCGAGAAGGTACGGAGACCGACGCCGGCAAGAATCCAGCAGAGGCCGGCAAGTGGTTTCAAGAAGCACTCAACTTCCTCTGTGAATATGTGATCGACCAGGGCTATGACCTGCGCTTTGCCTTGGAGCCGAAGCCGAACGAACCCCGGGGGGACATCTATCTGGCGACAGTGGGCCATATGCTGGCGTTTATTGAAACCCTTGACCATCCACAGATGATCGGCGTGAATCCCGAAGTAGCCCATGAGCATATGGCTGGGCTGAACTTCACCCACGCGGTGGCCCAGGCCTGGAACGCCGGCAAACTCTTCCACATTGATCTCAATGACCAGAATCTGGGCCGCTACGACCAGGACTTCCGCTTTGGTAGCCACAACATCAAACAAGCGTTCTTTCTGGTCAAGTTCCTTGAGGATGTAGGCTACGATGGACCGCGCCACTTCGATGCCCACGCCTACCGCTCCGCCGATTATGAGGATGTCAAGGCCTTCGCCAGTGGCTGTATGCGTACCTATCTAATCCTCAAAGAGAAAGCTGAGCAGTTCCGCCAGGATGAGGAAATCCAGGCTCTGTTGGCGCAGATTACCGCCGATGATGGGACAATGGACCGCTTCAAAGGGGCCTACTCAGCCGAGAAAGCCACAGCTCTCAAAGCCCATACATTTGATCGAGATGAACTAGGCAGACAGGGACAGCCCTATGAGCGGCTGGATCAGTTGGTGGTAGAGTTGTTGCTCGGTGTGCGCTAGTCTGTTATTATGTATACCGGTGGCGAATCATTGTTCTCCACTCGCCACCGGTGTTCTACCCTCTACGTTTCACTGCTGTTCTGGGAGTGAACTATGTCGTATTTGATTGGCATTGACACATCCACCACGGCCACCAAGTCCCTACTCATGGACGAAAAGGGCGAGATCGTTGCTGTGGCCAGCACGGCCTATCCTTTTGAGACGCCCCATCCCCTGTGGAGCGAACAGCATCCGCACCTATGGTGGGATGGCAGCGTGCAGAGTATTCGCGAGGTATTGGCTACATCCAAGATCGATCCAGCAGAGGTTGTCGGTGTTGGCTTGACCGGCCAGATGCATGGGCTGGTACTGTTGGACGAAGAGGGCGAAGTCTTGCGGCCTGCCATCCTCTGGAACGACCAGCGTACAGGCAAGCAGTGCGACGATATACGCTTGAAATTGGGGAAAGAGAATCTCGTCTGCATTACCGGCAACGACGCGCTGCCCGGCTTTACCGCGCCCAAGATTTTGTGGGTAAAAGAACATGAGCCACATATCTACAGCCGGGTTCATCAGATACTGCTGCCCAAGGATTATGTGCGCTACAAGCTGAGCGATGCCTTCGCCACGGACAAGGCTGGGGCAGGGGGCACGGCCCTGCTGGACCTGGCCACCCGGGACTGGTCGCCACAGGTGCTGGCCGGCCTAGAGATTCTGGCTGAATTTCTGCCTGATACCTATGAAGGAACGGAAGTAACTGGCATCATTACCCCGCAGGCCGCGCGTGCCACCGGCCTGCGCGCGGGCACGCCTGTGGTAGGCGGTGGCGGGGACCAGGCAGCCCAATCTGTGGGTGTGGGCGCGATAGAGGAGGGCATCGTCGCCCTGACATTGGGCACATCCGGCGTCGTCTTCGCCACGGTAAATGAGCCATTCTATGAGCCCGAGGGCCGCCTACATGCCTTTCCCCACGCGCTGCCGGGCAAATGGCATCTGATGGGTGTCATGCTCTCGGCGGCCGGCAGCTTACGCTGGTACCGGGATACACTAGCCCCTGGTGTGGATTACGATGATCTGCTGGCCGCGCCGGTCACAGATATCCCCGTCGGCAGCGAAGGGCTGCTCTTCCTGCCCTATCTCACCGGCGAACGAACGCCCCACCCTGATCCCCTCGCCAGAGGCGCGTTCGTGGGCTTGACCGTCCGCCACGGGCTACCTCACATGACCCGCGCGCTGCTAGAAGGTGTTGCCTTCGGCCTGCGGGATAGCTTTGAGCTTATGAAGGGAGTGGGCCTAGGCGCGATCCGCCAAGTACGGGTGAGCGGTGGCGGGGCCCGCAGCCCTCTATGGCGACAGATTCTGGCCGATGTGCTGGGCGCGGAGCTGGTCACCGTCAACACCACGGAAGGTGCTGCCTATGGCGCGGCTCTGTTGGCAGGCGTAGGCGTGGGCATTTGGCCCAATGGCGAGAGCGCATGTGCCGCGACAGTCCGCATCACCGGCTCCACTGTACCGACCCCCGACGCGGTCAATGCCTACCACAATTTCTATAAACGCTACCAGAGCCTCTACCCAGCACTTAAACATCAGTGGTCAACTGCAGTGTCCAGCGATCAATGACCGCAGTTCAGCGGCCACTGGTGTTTCACTGATCATGCGCCAGTTTCTCTACACCATTTATATCCCTTCATTTTTCTTGGCTTTCTGTCAAGGGCTTCTGGCTTTGGTGCTGCCCCTGTTCGCGATCGACCTGAATCTGTCCTACGGTCTGATTGGCCTTGCGCTCGCCAGCATCGGCCTCGGCACTTTGGTCGGTGATCTGCCGGCCGGGGCCGTGCATGACCGCATCGGGCACCGCCTCTCCATGATGATCAGCATCAGTATGATGGGCGTGGGCATGCTGGCCCTGAGCCAAACCAATCACTTCATCACCTTGATGTTGTGCGGTCTGTCAATTGGCGCGGGCTCTACCTTGTGGTACATCTCCCGCCATGCCTATCTGACAGATACTGTGGTGGAAAGCAGCCGGGGGCGGGCCATCGCCATCTTCGGGGGTACCAACCGTATCGGTATGTTCGCCGGGCCGATTGTGGGCGGATTTCTCAGTGCCAGTGCAGGGATGAGGGTTGCCTTTCTGTTTTGCGGTGCTGTTGCCTTTCTGGCATTGATCTTTCCACTGCTGTTCGCCACAGAGAGCCATCTGGCACTATCGACTCGGAAGCCGCAGTCAACGACCCGCTCCTATCGTCGTCTACTGTTGTATTTGCGAAGGAATATGTGGGTGTTGCTATACACGGGGGTCGGCACGATCTGTGCCCAGGCGGTCCGTGCTGGGCGCATCATTATTATCCCTCTTTACGCAGCATCGGTCCTCGATCTCAATGTACAGAGTATCGGCCTGGTAGTAGGGATCGCGGCTGCGGTGGATATGTTGATGTTTTATCCTGCTGGCTATCTGATGGACCATTTCGGTCGGAAATACGCGTATGTACCATCCTTCCTCCTGCAGGCGGTGGGTATTGCCCTGATCCCTTTCACCAGCTCCTTTGCGACGCTACTGGCAGTGACATCCCTGATCGGCTTTGGGAACGGCCTTGGCTCCGGTACGATGATGACACTGGGGGCAGATCTCGCGCCGAAGAAAGGGCAGGGACTGGGCGCATTTTTGGGACTGTGGCGGCTAGTCGGTGACATCGGGCAGACTAGCGGACCGCTGATCGTGGGAGCGATTGCTGATATGCTGGGGCTGATGCCATCCGTGTACGTCATCGTCGCAGTCGGGCTGATGGCCGCCTCAATCTTAGGTCTCCTCGTGCCCGAGACCCGCAAGAAGCCGTCGCAGGTCGGCCCAGAGTTGGCCATCCCCTAACTCCTGAGGCAGACAATGGGTTAATTGTGCATTGGCTGAAGCTGCCAATAGGTGAGAGAGCGCCACAGCCATTCAAAGGGGCCGAAGCGGTAGTAGTGCAGCCACAAGGGCGAAATCACCAATTGGATCACCCAGATCCCGAGGACAATGCCGATCTGTCCTACCCGTTCCACGGAGCCGAAGAGTCCGAGACCGTGGCCGTAGAAGATGGTCGTTGCCAGGATCGTTTGGAGCAGGTAGTTGGTCAGGGCCATACGTCCTACAGCTGCTAGCGCGTTCTGTAATTTGGGCAGCGCGTTTGACTGAGCAAAGCACATCAGGAGGCCGATATAGCCGGCACTGACAAACAGACTGCCCCAATAATTGGCCTGCGCGCCCAATCCAAAGCGAGAGAATGCCAATGTCCAGTCGTGGGCGAAATTCTGGACAACACCGCTGCTCACAATCGGCAGGCCTATGCCAAAACCCAGAGCTACCATACCAATGTACACACCGCGCGAGCACTTGCCTGCCAGCACGCCCCATCTGTACAGGGCCATGCCCATGATCATGAGGCCACCCGCTCGCCAGATCGCCCAGAAGAGCAAGGCAAAGGTGTGAAAACTCTTGCTTGTAGGTACCCGCGCGTTCATCTGCGCCTGCCAATTTCCCCTATAGGCAGCCAGCTCCTCTTCAAGGGCCGTGGCAGCCGGTTGCCACTCCGCCTGTAGTTCATGCAGAGTTTCCGCTGGCATAAACGGGATACTAAGGCCCGTAAACAGGATCAACCCACTGGCGACAGAGACAACGAGCATGCCCAGCACCATCTGCCAGCCGGGCCTCAGGTTGCGGAGCCAGTAAACCCAGAAGCCGCACAGCGCATAGGCCACCAAAATATCCCCAGACCAGAGCAGATATGCGTGGGCAAGGCCAATAAGCAGCAGCCAGAAGGTGCGCCGGTAATGGACACCCACAGAACGCTGTCCGCGTCCTTCTAATTTGTCTGTGATCAGAAGGATGCCTGCGCCGAAGAGCAGAGAAAAGATTGTCATAAATTTCTGGTCAGCGAAGATGTGGCTCAGAATCCACACCCAGCGATTCGCGCCGCTCAGATCACCATAAACAGTCGGGTTAAAATAGGTAGAGTCGGGCATGGCAAAACTCTGAATGTTCATGATCAAAATGCCCAGCAGCGCAAAGCCTCGCAGAACATCAATGGCGACGATCCGTTCTGTCGGCCGGGTTGGGGCTGCAGCGGTGATGCTAGATTCAAGAGCCATAACCATACTCCAAGCAAAAAATCCTGATAGATAAGGTCATTCTAGCAAATCTTAATGCAGATGCGCTTTTATTGATGCTAGAATGGCATCAAACATCTCTGTTGTCAATCGACCGGTATTCGTATTCTGCCGGCTGACGTGATAGGAAGCATGTAGGCGGGGCAGGCCGTCCGCCAAGTAGAACTCCGCGCCGTGTGAGAATTTGAGGCGCGGGATGTGGCTACTACTTTCCCGTAGAGTACTTAGATAGCCATCAAAGGCTATACGGCCCAACGCCAGCACTACCTGTACATCGCTGAGCAGAGACAGTTCCTCTAACAGCCAACTGCGGCAGTTGTGCAGTTCGGCAGCATTGGGCCGGTTCTTGGGCGGCACACAGCGGACTACGCCGGTTATATAGCAATCGCGCAGGTGCAGGCCATCGCCCCAATGGGTAGCGGTCGGCTGATTGGCGAAGCCAGCTCTATGTAGGGCTGCGTAGAGAAAATGCCCGGAGCTATCACCGCTGAAAGGGCGGCCTGTGCGATTGGCCCCATGCGCGCCGGGGGCCAGGCCCAACACTAGCAGACGCGCTTGGGGATCCCCCCACCCCGGCACCGGCTTGCCCCAATAGGTCCAGTCCTGATAGGCGGCGCGTTTTGTGGTTGCCACTTCTTCTCGCCATGCTACCAGCCGAGGGCAGGCGCGGCACGCGCAGATGTCCGTGTGCAGGGCGTTGAGATCGGTACTGGAGGGCATCACAAACTTCGTATCTCAACCAGCTGTTCCGTCTCTTCTGCTTGCCGCAGTGCATTCCGCAATGGTCGGCCAAATCCCGGCGCGCTGATCTCAAAAACATCACCCGTTTGGGTCTGAATGCCATCAGCAAAGCTGAGTGTGGCTGTGCCGTAGAAGTGTACATGTACGGCCCCGGGCACCCGGAACAGATCGTATTTGAAGTGATGGTGCTGAATATTCGCGAGGCTGTGGGTCATATTGGATTCGCCGGTTCGGAAGGGGGCTGCCCATACCTCCTGCCCTCCTCGTATAAGGCGGGAAGTTCCTTCAATATGCGTTGGCGGGTCGCCCAGCAGCAGCTCAGGCCCGAAGGAGCATTGGCGCAGTTTAGAGTGGGCTAGGTACAGGTAGTTCTGTTTTTCCAGCACGTGATCTGAAAACTCATTGCCCAGCGCGAATCCGACCCGTAGGACGCTTCCATCGTCGGCGATCACATAACAGCCTGCCAGTTCCGGCTCTTCACCGCCATCTAGGGCAAAAGCTGGCATCTCTAGCGGGTGCTCCGGCGGCACGACCCAGCGGCCATCTCCTTTGTAGAACCACTCCGGCGCGACGCCCACCTGGCCCGGCTCCGGTTTACCGCCCTCCAATCCCAAACGGAACATCCGCATGGAATCGGTCAGAGGCGCGTCCTCAAATGCTGCCGAATCTGGCTCGGCCAATTCGTTGTTCTGGTGCATAGTATCCCGGGCCTGGGCACTACCTAGATGATCGAGACCTGTGCCGCTGATGGTCATATGGGCTAGGTCCGGGTGATCAAGGGGCGGCAGCAGGCGCTTTTCCGCCACGACCAGGCCGTATTCCTCCCGTTCGCCACCTAGCTGTCTCTCTACCAGATCTGTCAGCGGTTGCCGGCTGCGCCCGGCCTCTAGAGCTAGATCATAGATCATTTCAATGCCGCTGAGAACATGCAGAGTTTCTTCATTTTCGACCAGGGCCACCCGTCGGTCGCCGGCCCGGGTCTGGTACTGTACGAGTCGCATCACAGCTCCTCCTAAACTGCAGTGGTTCGTGGAAAGTGGCCAGTCACGGACTGCCAACTCGCCACTGGGGTTAGCGTCTCTCCCATCGCATCGCATCCCAAGCGATCAAACGGGATAGGCGTTCTTCAGATGTCACGTCTGCCAGTGAGACATAGTCCTGCTCTGTGCCTTGGAAACGGTAGGTACCCAGAGATACCCATTGATTGGAATAGAGGGACTGGTCTACTGTCTTTTGGGTGAAACCGTCTACATGGGAGATCCAATAGCGGGCATTCGTCGTGGTGGTATAGCGATGGGGAATGTAGACAAACACCTCGTACTCGGCATCATCCAGGGCCGGATACCAACGGCCCCAATTATAGGCGGGATATCTTTTATCGTTGTTCTTTGTCCAGAAGAGATGATTCTCGTACCCTTCAGAAGCCTGCCGCCAGCCGGCCTCCAGTCCTCCTCTGCGAAATCCGGACTGCAGATTGTCCACTACCACGATGTTGCTATGCGGGGTCGGTGTGGGGAGAGGAGATGGCCTTAGGATTGGGGCTGGTGTTGGGCCCGTTGTGGGCCGCCATAGTAGCCGCACCTGCGCGTGTTCTGTGTGTTCATAGTATTCAAGAAAAATCTCCAGGGGCCCGCCAGGGTGCGGAACCGTTGCGCGGTAGGTGGTCGGCACCTGATCCTGCCAAGCATCGATCACCAGCCGGTTGTTGACGTACAGGCGCACGCCATCATCGGCTGTGACTTCAAAGAAGTAATAGCCCGAACTGACCACGAACGAACCGGTCCAGCGGGCGGAAAAGTTATCTTGGTTGATGAGGGAAGGGGATGGTGAATTGGTTTCCCAGTTGTAGTCGATGATGGACACCTGTTGCACAAGCAGCGGAGGCCCGCTGAGGAAGCGGTTGTTCCAGAATTGGGCCTGCCACACTGCAGGGGGCGGCGGCGGTGTGGGGGTAGGGGTTGCGGGCGGTGTGTTTGTCGGTGTTGGCGCAGGTGCCTCGTCCAGTTTTTGCCAGGTCAGATGCGCTTCCGCCCACCCTGTCTCTTCGTAATATTCCATCTGGACAGTGACAGGGCCGCTGGGTAAGTAGATGATGCCGGAATGGTCCGTCACACCCTGCACCTGCCAAGAGTCAATGAGAATGTGGCCATTGACAAACAGGCGTACACCGTCATCCACGCTGGCCGTGAAGCGATAGTATCCTGCCGGTAGAGCCACATGCCGGCTCCAGCGCACAGAAAAACCATCTGGATTGAGGCCGACTGCTGGGCTATTGTAACGCCAGTTGAAGTTGATGTTGGCGTCGTAGCGTACCAATTGCGGTGTACCGTTCAGAGACTTGTTGTTGAAGTATTCGCCCTTCCATGGGAAGATCTCCGAGGATTTCTGCCAGCTCACAGAGATGGACGCCCCACCAGAAAATTCGAAATACTCCACCTTTACAAGATGATGGCCTTCTGCCAAGAAAAGTGAGTTTTCGGACCGGGTCGCAGCTTGCTGTCGCCAGTTGTCGATGATCAAATGGTCATTGACCCACACCCGCACGCCATCATCGCTTATGGCGGTAAATCGGTAGGTACCGGGGGACAGATGGATGTAACGTTCCCAGCGGGCTGAAAATTGATCCGCCTGCACCCGGGGATCCGGCGAACCGGGCCCCCAATTGAAATCCAGAGAGGTCTCCTGACGAGTGACAACAGGAGTGCCGACAAGAGAGGTATTGTTCCAATAATTGGCCTGCCAGCCAAGTTCACTTGGCGCATCACGTTGGGGCGCGCTGTTCGGATCTTGAAGAATAAGCGGCCCTTGGGCAAAGACGCCCGCAAGGGGCAGAGCGGCAGAGAAAACCAGCAGCAGACACAGAGAGATGGCCAACTGCAGTAGTCCGTGGCTTGTGGCCGCCGGTCCGTAACCGCGAACTGCAATGATCAGAGGTGTTCGGGTTTTACTGGTCACTGGCCACTGATTTGCTAGATTCTGTTTTCGCATTGCACACTCCTGTAATTGTCATAAGAGCGCAGACTCATCTATGATAACTCGGCTGACACTGCAGCCCCGCGATGACAGAGAAGCGGAGATCTGTTCATGCACACCTACTATACTACATTTCGGACGAACGACCCCAAGCAGGTTTTCCGAAACGCCCTTGACATGTTCGGCAGGGCAGATTCAAGCATAGCCGGGCAGCGCGGCCGGCATTATGCCATAGCCATGTCCTTGTATGTTTAAGATAGCCTGTGTTATTCTCTCCCATTAAGGACCTGTGGCGAACGTACTGCTGTGTACAGGTTATGAGCCACTGACCACTGGTATTGTGACGTAGTAGGAAAGAACAGACAATATCCTAAGCACTGATCAGATTTGATTCTACCATGAACAGGGACGTTGCTGAACTGCAATGGCAGTAATGGCAAATTGCAGAGTTAGCGTTTTTACCGACCACTGATCACAGGTTTTTCACCATGCACTTTGACGCGCTAACTCTGGCTGCGGTGGCTGATGAACTGCGAGAGACGCTGGAAGGTGGCAGGGTGCAGCAGGTCGTCCTGCCGGATAGCCGCAGCGTGGGTTTGGAGATCTACGCGCACCGCCAGAGACACTATCTGCTCCTGTCCGCGCATCCCCTGGCCAGCCGGGTTCATCTGGTCCAACAGAAATTGCGCCGGGGGGTGCCCAAGGAGACACCTCTTTTGCTTCTGCTGCGTAAATACGTGCGCGGCGCGGCCCTGGCAGATGTGGAGCTGCCTGTACCTTTTGAGCGGGTCCTCTTCCTCCATTTCCAACACCCTCGGCATGGCATCTCAACACTTGCTATTGAACCGATCGGGCGTTTGGGGAATCTGATTCTGATAAACCCTGCCGGCCAGATCTTGGACGCGCTGGTGCGGGTCCCCCCAGGCGACAACGCCCAGCGCGTTTTGTTGCCCCGGCGTTCCTATGAACTGCCGCCGCCGATGGATAAATTGCCGCCCATACCAGTGGCGAGTACCTGCTCTCGCGATTTTCCACTGGCCACTGATGAGCCCCTCTGGCGCAGCCTGCTCAAGTGCTGCGCGGGCGTCAGCCCGACATTGGCCAGAGAAGCTGTCTGGCGGGCAACAGGTGATGCGGACGCGCGGACAGGCCAGGGATTTGCAGACGCGCAAAATGCCCTGGCTGCGCTGTGGACATTGGCTGCCACCGCCAATTGGATGCCTGGCATCACTGTGGACGCGCATGACCATGTCATCGCCTTTGCTCCTTATGAACTCCATTTCTGCGCTGCATTCAAGCCGACCGATTCGATTAGCGAGGCGATTGCGGCCTTTTATGCCAGGCCGGAACGGGATGCCTCCTTCTCTGCGGATGAGTACGCGGGGATGCGCGGGCAGGTGGCCGCCCTAGTGCGCCAGGCCCAGGCACGTGTACAGCGTCAACAGATTGCCCTGGCCCAGGACGAACCAGAACTTGGCGAAGCGAGACGGGTGCGTACCCAGGCCGAATGGCTGCTGGCCCTGGCCAGCCAGATTGAAGATGACCAGACGGAATTGGTCGTGCCATTGGAAGAGGGCAGCCTGACGATTCCTCTTGATACGAAACGTTCGCCGCTAAAGCAGGCCGAGCGCATGTTTAAGCGGGCGGCCAAACTGGAGCGAGCGGCTGTGTTTATCCCGAAACGCCGGGCCCAACTGGAGGCGGACCAGGCTTTTTTACAGCAATTGGAGACGGATTTGCACCTGGCGCAAAATCAGCCGGAGATCGCCGGGGTGAGAGAGGCACTGCAGGCGGCGGGCTTTTTACGCCAGCGTCCGAACCCGCGTGACAAAGTACAGCCGGACCGCTCCCAACCATTACGTTTTCTCTCGCCGGAAGGCTTCTTGATTCTGGTAGGCCGCAATGCCCGGCAGAACGAAATCGTCACCTTCAAAGAGGCCGGTCGCGACGACCTGTGGCTACATGTTCGGGATGCCCCGGGCGCGCATGTGATCATCCGCTGTGGAGGCCAGCCGGTTCATGCCGAAACCCGCAGAATTGCCGCACAGCTGGCCGCCTATTTTTCCCAACAACGGGGCGAGCAGGGCGTCCCAGTCGCGGTCACTCGCCGGCGGTTCGTCACCCGCATGCCTGGCCGACGACTCGGCCAGGTACAGTTTCGCAATGAAGAGACGATCAGCGTGCCTGCGGAGATGCCAATTACAGAGGTGAGAGTCCTCCGAGAGAATGAAAAGTAGGTACTCGCCGCGAACCATTGGAGTTGATGATGAATCAATTGTGCGTTCATACAATTACAACCAAGCCTTGGCCCATTGAAACAGCCATCGAACGGTTCGCGGCACACGGGGTTGCGGGTATGACCGTCTGGCGGGATGCTCTAAGCGGACGCGCCGAATCGGCCTGGGCCGCAACCGGCCAGTGCATTCGAGATGCGGGCCTGGAGGTTGTTTCTCTGTGCCGGGGCGGCTTCTTCCCGGCCGAGACCCAGCTAGCCCGGCAGGTAGCCATTGACGACAACCGCCGGGCCATTGACGAGGCCACGGCCCTGGGCGCGCCGCTGGTCGTTCTCGTCTGCGGCGCGCTCCCTGGCCAGCCTTTGGCCGTCAGCCGAGCACAGATCCGGGACGGGATCGAGGCTGTGCTGCCCCAAGCGCAGGCCGCCGGGGTAAAGCTGGGCGTAGAGCCACTGCATCCCATGTACGCGGACAACCGCTCGGCCATCAACACACTGGCCCAGGCCAATGACATCTGCGCCCAGATCGATTCGCCTTTTGTCGGCGTTGTTGTCGATGTCTACCACCTGTGGTGGGATCCGTCTCTACAGCTGGAAATTCGCCGTTGTGGGCAGATGGGCAAGCTATTCGCCTTCCACATCTGTGATTGGCGCACACCCACGGAAGACCTGCTCAATGACCGGGAGCTGATGGGCGAGGGGGCCATCAATATTGACGAGATTCGCGGCTGGGTTGAGGATACGGGGTTTGACGGGTATAATGAGGTGGAGATCTTCTCAAACCGCTACTGGGCTATGGATCAAGAGCAGTTCCTGGCGCGGATTGTAGCGGCCTACAAAATGACAACTGCAGTGGAGAGCAGAACCTCCACGTAATCACTGGGGTTCGGGGGTATACTTGTGGCAGAAGTTTCCATTGGCGTAATTCTGAACGGCGTCACCGGACGCATGGGCACGAATCAGCATCTGGTCCGTTCGATTCTGGCAATTCGAGAGCAGGGTGGTGTAATAACAGCCGAGGGCGACCGGATCATGCCGCAACCAATTCTAGTCGGGCGCAATGCAGACAAACTGCAGCGGCTAGCGGCTGCCCATGCTGTGGACAAATGGACGACCAATCTGGATGATGCACTTTCTGACGACCGCAACCACATCTATTTTGATGCACTGACCACCCATCTGCGGGTCCCGAACACTCAGAAGGCGATTGCCGCGGGCAAGGCAGTCTATTGTGAAAAGCCGACCGCGACGAACACCGCGGATGCCTTGCAGTTAGCCCAAGCGGCTACGGAAGCGGGGGTCAAAAATGGCGTTGTACAGGACAAACTTTTCCTGCCCGGGCTGCTAAAGTTGAAGTATCTGCTCGACACCGGCTTTTTTGGACGGATTCTGTCCGTACGCGGAGAGTTTGGGTATTGGGTGTTCGATGGCAAGGATCAACTAGCCCAGCGCCCCTCATGGAACTACAAGAAGGCCGAGAGCGGCGGCATCATCTTGGATATGTTCGCCCATTGGCACTATGTCCTGGCCAATCTCTTCAGCCCCGTGAAGAGTCTGTCCTGCATCGCGGCCATCCATCTGCCGGAACGGGTAGATGAACAGGGAAATCTCTACGCCGCGGATGCGGACGACGCAGCCTACGCGACCTTTGCCCTGGAAAACGGCATCATCTGTCATTTCAATTCGTCTTGGTGTGTGCGGGTGCGGCGAGATGACCTGCTGACAGTCCAAGTGGATGGGACGAAAGGCAGCGCGGTGGCCGGGCTGCGAGAATGTACGGTCCAGAGCGACGCGTACACGCCCAAACCGGTCTGGAACCCGGACATCCCCCAGCCGATTGCGTTTTTCAATACTTGGCAGTGGATGCCCAACAACCACCCCTATGACAATGCCTTCAAAGTGCAATGGGAGATGTTCTTGCGCCATGTGGTGGCGGACACCCCCTTCCCCTACACGCTGCTGGAGGGGGCTAAGGGCGTACAGCTTGCCGAGCTGGGCTATCAGGCGTGGAAAGAACGGCGTTGGGTAGATGTGCCGGCCCTCACTGCAGTGTCCAGTGGCTAGTGGCCCCAGGTGTTTTCCTGTTTGGCACAGAAAATTTTGTCCTCATGTAGATAAAGTCAAAATTTCTCGTGCCAAAGGCACTGGTGTTAAGAGATAGGCTGATGCTTCGTATTGACCGCAATGCTCGTTTCCGTAAAGAACGTCCCAGATTCTTCTCCGCTATTTTTTCAAGGAAGATGTATCGCTTCCGCTGCAAGCAAGGAGGCCGGGAAATCCAACAGGAAAAATTCTTGACTGAGAAAGAATATCAGTCTCTGTTAGCCAAACAGCAAGAAGATCCTGTCAACTTGCTAACTGATGGCGTAAGTGGTAGAACTTGGTGGATGTTCCGAGACAGATTTTACTGGGAAGATGACGGTCTGCGAGAAATTGAAGTAAAAGCCCTCCTTTTAGAACGTATTCGGAAAGACGAGCGCAGGATCAAACGAGCCATTCGCCTTATGGAGCAAGAGAACCTGCCGCATACCGCCCGCGAGCCGGTCCCTGGGGCTGTCCGAGAGTTTGTATGGAGACGTGACCAAGGACGCTGTGTGAAATGTAACAGTGAGGAAGACCTAGAATTTGATCATATTATCCCTGTATCCAAAGGCGGAAGCAATACGGAGAAGAATATCCAACTCTTGTGTGTCACGTGCAATCGTTCCAAAGGCGCGAATTTGGGATAATTGCCTTTGGCACGAGAAATTTTGACTTTATCTACATGAGGACAAAATTTTCTGTGCCAAACAGGTGTATTGAAAAATGGAAACTGTATTGGATAGACAACACATAGACATTTCGCCAGCTCCTCCTGCCTTCCATATCATGCTGAAGCCTAGGGGGGCCATCTGTAACTTGGACTGTCACTACTGCTATTTTTTGAGCAAGGAGTTCATGTACCCCGGCAGCCAGTTCCATATGTCTGAGTCGATGCTTGAGACATATACCCGGCAATACATTGAAGCCCAGCAGGTGCCGGAAGTCACCTTTGCTTGGCAGGGGGGCGAGCCGACGCTCATGGGGCTGGACTTTTTTAAGAAGGCGGTCGCATTTCAGCAGAAATACAAGAAGCCGGGGATGCGCGTGGAGAACGCGCTCCAGACCAACGGCACGTTGCTGGACGAGGCATGGGGTGCCTTTCTGCACAAGAACGATTTCCTAATCGGGTTGAGTATGGACGGGCCCCAGCAACTCCATGATGTCTACCGGGTGGATAAAGGCGGCCAGCCCACCTGGGAGAAGGTCATGAACGCCGCGCGCTTGTTACAGAAACACGAAGTTCGTTTCAATATCTTGACGACAATTCACGCGGCCAACGCCCCCCATCCGCTGGAGGTATACCGTTTCCTACGGGATGAGGTCAAAACTGAATTTATGCAGTTCATTCCAATTGTTGAGCGGGATAACGATACCGGCTACCAGGAGGGGGACACAGTTACTGAACGCTCAGTCACAGCAGAGCAGTACGGCACTTTTCTGATTCAAGTATTTGAGGAGTGGGTGCGGCATGATGTGGGCCGGATCTTCGTGCAGATTTTTGATGTTGCGCTTGCTGGCTATGCAGGCCATCGGCCTGGCCTCTGCATTTTTGAAGAGACCTGCGGCTCTGCCTTGGCCATGGAACACAACGGTGATCTCTTCTCCTGTGATCACTACGTGGAGCCGAGCTATCGTCTGGGCAACCTTGAAGAGATCCCTCTGATCGAAATGGTCGGTTCTGCTCGCCAGCAGGAATTCGGTACACATAAGCGGGACAGCCTGCCCCAATACTGCTTGGATTGTGAGGTACGCTTCGTTTGTAACGGAGGCTGCCCCAAGAACCGCTTCATTGAGACTCCCGATGGCGAACCAGGGCTGAATTATCTATGTGCCGGCTATCGGGCCTTCTTCAATCATGTGCGTCCCTATATGAACTTTATGGCCAATGAACTGGGCCAGCGACGTGCGCCGGCCAATATTATGCGGCATCTGGCAGAACAGGACCGGCAACGAGACGCCCTGTTTGCACAGGCGAAGCGTAATGCGCCTTGTCCATGTGGGAGTGGTAGGAAGTTCAAGCAATGCCATGGCCGGAAGTCAAACACTGGGTTATCCTGATTCAGACAAAATAGAACGTTTGCTAAAGGAGGCGAACATGGAGAGATCAACGTTTTCGCGGCGAAGTTTTTTGAAGACAGTCGGTATCGTATCGGCCGGAGGTGTCTTGGCTGCCTGCACACCAGTCGCCCCAACGCCGCCACAGCAGGACGTGGCAGGCGATGATCAGCCGGCTGCCGCCAGGCAAAATCTGATCGTATGGTGGGGCTCTTGGACGCCCACCGAGAGCATGGAGCGGAGTGAGGACAACCCCAATCCACACAATAAGATTCTAGAGGTGGTCGATGACTACCAAGCCGAGCACCCCGGGGTTGAAATCGAATGGATCAGGCTTCCAAGTGGCGTTGACAGCCGTGAGTGGATGGTGGCCCAGCAAACGGCCGGCACCGTTCCTCACATTATGCCGGCAGCCCAGTGGATTATCAAGGAGGATGTAGACAAGGACTGGTGGGTCACGTTATCGCCCTTCTTGGAGGAACCCAACCCCTACATCCCTGCCGGGCAGCCGGGCAGCGACCATTGGATCGATCAGTTCTATCCGACCCCCAACACGATGTTGTTCATAGAGGGCAACCTGTACAACGTCGCCTTCGGGATCAACACTACTTGGTTCTACTACAATGTTGATCTGTTTGACGAGCTGGGCATCTCCGTGCCCAGCAACTATGCGGAGTTCTTGGCGAACTGCCAAGTGATCAAGGATGCCGGCCTGGTCGGCTATGACTTCTACACCCTGTCCCCGGCCGATAGCGATGCTTGGTATCGGCAGCAGATCGGCTCTATGATCATGGAACGGGACCTTGCGCCATTGGTCAATCCTGATTTCCAATTTGCCGAGCTTTCGGAAGTCGCCTGCGCCATCAGGGCCGGTGTCTACCACGCTAACCTGCCTCAGTTCCGTCAGTGGTTGGAGCTATGGAAGCTGAACGTCCCCTACCGCCGCGCCGATTGGCCCGTGCAGGCCCCGGACCCGAACCGGCTGTTTCTCACCAAAAAGACACCAGTCTTGGAGAGCGGTTCCTGGATCATCCCGCAACTGGAGATCGACCCGCTGATGGATTTTGAATGGGCTACCTTTTGGGCCCCTCCCTTGACCCAAGAAAGCAGTGAGTTCGTGACCGACCCACCCACCGTGGCCCCGAACGTCGGTACCGTGACCGACAACTACGCGGTGTCCACCCGTGCGCGCAAAGACGGTGTCCTAGACACAGCCATCGACATCCTGCGTTTCATGTCGCATCCTGAGAACGTAGAAAAGGTACAAGGGGAAATCGGGCAGAATATGCCCAATGTCAAAGGCACCGCGGTCCCCGACCGCTTCGCAGAGGCGCACAAGGGCCTGGTTGAATCCATCGGCTATGTGACCATGTTCCAGTATGAGATCGTTACAATGGATCTGGAGGCTTCTGAATTGTGCGGGAAGGCCTGGTGGTCCTATCTTCTGGATGAGATCAGCCTTGACGAATGTATTGAGCAGAACCAAGATGCCTTTGAGGGATATGCCCAACGCTACATTGATGAACAAGGCAATGCGTGCGCGTAAACTGCAATGGCTAGTGGCCTGTGATCCATGGCCAGTAACTGCTCTGGTGTTGATGCTTCACTGGTCACTGGTGTTGTTTGGCACGAGCAATTTTGACTTTATCTAAATGAGGACAAATTTTTCTGTGCCAAAGATGAAGAAGTCGCTTTGGAAGCGGGTCGTAGAGACGCGGACAGGATATCTCATGGTCCTGCCCACCTTAGCTTTTCTCCTCGTCTTTCAGTACTATCCGGCCATTTCCGGGCTCTATCGCTCTCTGTTTAAGTGGAGGGCTGGGCTGGAGGGCACATTCATCGGCCTAGCGAACTTTGTCGAACTCTTTACGGATGACAAGGTATTTATCCACTCTCTCAAAAACCTGGCCCTGCTGACGGTCTGGTATCTGGTCGTCTTCGTCGGCCTTTCGATTCTTGTCGCGGTGTTGATTCACCGCATACGAAATGGTAGCCTGCAGTATACGTTTCGCCTGTTCATGATCCTACCAGTGGTCATCCCCGCGGTGGTCTTCATTTTGCTTTGGCTTTTCATCTACGATGCCACGATTGGGCCCCTCAACGCGCTGCTCACTGGGATAGGGTTGCAGCCCCATGCTTGGTTGGCGGAGCCTAAAATCGCCATATATGCGATAATGTTCCGCAACCTTCCTTGGGTCGATGGTGTGTCGGTCCTCATTCTGCTGGCCGGATTACAGGCGATTCCCGTAGAAATTGTCGAAAGCGGGCTGTTGGATGGGGCCAATGGCTGGAGACGCGTGCGCTACATTGAACTGCCCCTAGTGACCGGCCAGATCAGACTGCTCATTGTGCTGACCATCATGTGGAGCGTGCAGGAGTACACAGCAGTCTGGGCCATGACCAAAGGAGGGCCCATTGATTCAACCCAGGTGCCGGGCATGTGGATGTATTTCAACGCCTTCAGCATCGGGCGCATGGGCTATGCTTCGGCCATCGGTGTGGTCATGTTTGCAATTACGTTGGTAGCTACCATCATCAACATGCGCTATATTCGGACCCAAGAGTTCTAAACGGTTGTGCTAGGAGCCATTAGCCCCTGCTCAAGCGCGCATTGTTGCAGAAGGTACAACAGTTTGATTTGTTCAACAAATAAAGGATCGGTCGTACAGATGCTTGGACGAAGGCCCCGTGTGCGCCTAGTTGATCTTTGGCCTCCTCTGATACTTAGTCTGCTCTGTTTCCTGATGATTGCGCCCCTCATCATGGCGATTGTCATCTCCCTGAAAAGCCCTTCCCAGTTTTCCCGAGTGCCTTTTGTCCCCACCCTGCCCCTACGCTGGGAGAATTATGACTTCGCTTGGCAGATCATTAGCCAGTTTCTGCTCAACAGCATCGTGGTCAGCGGCACGACGGTTATCGGTGTTCTCGTGTTAAGTTCTCTGGCGGCCTACTCTTTCGCGCAGATCGATTTTCCGGGAAGATCGCTTGTGTTTTACGCGGTGCTGGCCTTGATGATGGTGCCAGCGTCCTTGACCCTGGTGCCATCCTTTGTGTTGATCATAGATCTGCGCCTGATGAATACCCACTGGTCGTTGATTCTGCCGTGGATAGCAGGGGGGCAGATCATCGGCATCTTGATCTTGCGAGCGTTCTTCCAAAGTCTCCCGCGCGAGATGTTTGATGCCTGTCGCATTGATGGAGCTTCCGATTGGCAGATATACTGGTATGTGGGCCTGCCATTGACCAGATCAATGCTCGGAGTGGTGGGTGTCCTCAATCTTCTCGGGACTTGGAACAACCTGATCTGGCCGGCCTTGACCATCACAGAGCGGCGCCTGTACCCGCTGACACCGGGGCTGTACTCATATATGGAACAGTACTATACGAGCTATGGGCGCGTGATGGCCGGCCTGTTGCTGGGCGCAGTGCCCTTGGTGATCCTGTTCTTTTTCACCAGCAAATTATTCGTTGAAGGACTTACCTCCGGTGCGATCAAGACCTAGACGAACAGGCCAGCACTCAGTAGCTGCAGTCCCTAGTCATTGGTTACAGGCCACTGCAGTTGGGGCGGGTAGCGCATGACCTCTTATGATGTGGTGGTCGTCGGTTGTGGGGGATGGGGACTGGCAGTCTTAAAAGTGCTCAAAGATATGGGCCTCCATGTCGTGGGTATTGAAAGAGAGGAGATTTGCCAGAATCTCAGACGCTATATGAAAGGGATGGTCATGCACTCTCGCCTCTCGTATATGGTTCTGGACCCAGAGGACGCGATTTTGGCACAGAAAGGGGATGAACACCACCCGCTCATAGAGGAGTTGATTCAAAGTTATCGTGATTTCTCAGTCAAATTCAATCTGCCGATCAAGACCCACTATGAGCTTATTGATATCCAAGGGTCAAAGAATGCCTTTGTACTGACCGTCCGCAATTCTGAAGATCATCTGTACATATCCGCGAAACGGGTCGTACTGGCCACGGGTGCTTTCGACTCGCCCAACTTGGCCTGCATCCCTGGTGAGCTAGATGACGCGGTGCATCATACCCTCCATGAATGGGAACATATTCAAAACAAAAATCTCCTCTTCATCGGCGGTGGTTTCTCTTCGGCGGATGGCATTATCGCTCTGTGCCCGCACAACAACATCCTATGGGTTGTTCGAAAATCCATGGCTGAGATAGAGAGCATTTTGCAGGACCAGAAAACGATCTGGGGCCAACCGAATGCAACCCTCGTCAATACCGAAATACTCAGCTCTAGCGATGTTTTGTCTCTCACTGAGAAGATAGCCGTAGTTCAAACGCCTTATGGGCAGAGGACATGGGCCTATGATCTCTGTTTTATGCTCATCGGCCATAAGCCGGATGGACATTTATGTGCGAAGATCTTGAATCACAATCTCGCCTATGACGAAGACACCTTTGAATCCTGTGAAAGACCGGGCATCTACCTAGTCGGCGCGTTGGCTAAGAAACACCTGGAGCACATCGGGCTGACAGACAAACTCTGCCCTGATAACAAAGGTGTGCGCTATATTGAGCACATCAGAGACGTGATGCAAAGAGAGTTCAACCGTAGAGGGGTGTAACTGTTTTCCGCTGGCACTACGAACTACAGGTATGAGAAGGTGCATACGAGCAAGGTTCTCAGGTCTTCACACTTTCAATATTGGCAAGTTGGGGCAGAGGCAAGAACACGCAGTGAATTCAGTGCCTTCTGCTCAAATTACCATGAGCAGGACCGGGCCGGCGTTGTTTCGCCGCGTCTGGAAGATGGCGTCTTGCACACAGGGTATGGGGTATTGGCCCTGACTACGGCATTTTACGATCTGCAAAGATCACGGATGTCAGATTTCTTCATCTATCCGCAACATTTTGCCTTCATTGATGCCGGGCACAAGGGTGTATTGACGGGTGTCGGTCGCTTGGCGTTGACGATAGATGAGGCCGGCTTAGGTGCTGCTTGGAGTTGGCTTGATGTCTGGCCGGCGTCAAATTGGATTACAGTCCCCGGCTTACATGGCCCGACACCCGATAGCCCCCGCATCATCGGGCAGACAGCCATGTTACAGAAGGTCTTTGATCTTCAGATCAACCGTTTGTTCTGGCCGCAAGATTTCAAACCAACATCTGATCAGGACTATGTGCGTACCACCTTGTCTGAAGCAGGATTCAAGGATTCACAATCCGGCATGGACACAACTTCAAACAGCTTGGGATACACCGGCTTGTTGCCTGACTATGCGCGTAAATTGCTCAAAGCACGACTCAAGTCTGTTTACTACTACAATACATCTGCGCCGACTGTCGAAATCCATGCTGCCCAGCCGGTGGCTGCTATCGTCCAAGAGAGTATCAACCGGCTTCCCAAAGCGGTGCGCCAAGCGAGAGTTGAAGAGAGAAGTTCTCACTCCTCTATACGCCCTCCGAACGATGACGACTATCCCTACTGTGAATCTTATCGGCAGGTGAGCGTAGACGATTTTCTGGAAGATATGCGGGCCTGTTTTGAAACGCCAGTGGCCAGGAAGCAGCAACGCCAGCGGCCACGAGCTACTGCAAGTAAAGGACGATCAACATGCAAGAGATGACATCGCTTGAACGATTCATGGCTGCCATTCACGGCCAACCCTTTGACAAATATCCGGTAATGAATGTTTCCCCGACCTGGTCCATGATGCCTCACTGGCCAGAGTTGCTGGGGCTAAACTTCCTGCATCTGACACATGGGAGCGATGAGCAGAAACTACAGTTTTATGACGTGCTCCATGATGTCCTTGGCCTTGATTACATACCCTATGGTGGTGGGGTCTCCTATACTGACCGTGGGCGTTATCGAGTCACAGATGAGGACGGTGTCCCGGTGCTGGTGGATACAAGTTCACGCATCAAAACCCGCTACAAGGAGTTCCCACCTGATCTGCCGCCCGATGAACCCCTGTTTGATAGCGCGCGCGATGTGGAAAGCTTGCCGCCACCGGCCACCGCAGAGGAGCTTCTGGGTACCGGGAGCTATGACTTTGCCCAAAAATTGGTCGAGCACTTTGATGATAGTGTCTTCCTCTATCTCGGGGATATGGCTCCATTTCCCACCTGCTTTTATCTGCTGGGATATGATAAGCTCTTTGATGCCATGTTTTTCCAGCCGGACCTTCTCTTTGCATTGATGGAGCGACACGACGAGGTGATCAAACAGAAAGCTAGGCTGGCGCGCATGTTGGGCTTTCACGGCTTTCAAGTCATGGAGTGGTTCTGCTCCGCGGATATGATCTCAGACGAACATTATGTGGAATATGCCCTCCCCGGCGAGCAAAGGGCCTTCCGCGCCATTCATGATGAAGGACTGGTGGGCAGCATGGCCCTCATGGGTTGGATAGAGCCGCGTTTGCCGCATCTGGCCGGCTTGGAGTTCGATTGTCTGCAGGTCGAATGTGGTCTTAAAAACTACACAAACGATATGGTCAAAATCCGTCAAGCATTGGGCGAAGAGAAATGCCTCTTCACCAACACACATGCTGTATGGATCATTGAGCAAGGGGATGAGGAAGCCTGGCACAAGGACGCCCTAGAACAGGCAAAGGCCATCGGGAAGCAGCGACGGTTCGGGATTGGAGCCGGCACGCCGATCACTTGGGCAACCCATCCCTCACATTTCCGCCATTTTGTAGATTTCACACGCGCTAAACTAGCGGAGCTTGTACCGCCCCATTGATACCTACAATGGTTAGTGGCGAGTGCAGAAACGCACGTTTCACTGGTGTTAGGAGATATGCTATGGGCCGCGAAGAAGATATCAAAAAAGGGCTGTTTGACAACACACTTGCCGGGAGAGCTCCGCTAACGGAAAAACTAACCCAAGAAGGGCTTGATTTGGGGATGGACCCGCTGGACATGCTCTTTGATGCCCTGATTCCGGCACTTCAAGAGGTGGGACGCCTGTTTGAAATCGGTGAATACTTTGTTCCCGAAATGATGATTGCTGCCAAAGCCATGCAACGCGCCATGGGCATCTTACAGCCGGTATTGGGCGATACCGGCCTAGAACCCATCGGTAAAGTCCTGATGTTGACTGTCAAGGGCGATGTACACGACATCGGCAAAAATTTGTGCAACATTATGCTTGAAGGCTCGGGATTCGAGGTGATCGATTTGGGTGTGAATGTCAGTCCGGAGAAAATGGTGGATGCCATCAATGAGTACCAGCCTCATCTAGTCGGCTTCTCAGCCTTTCTCACCACGACCATGCCGTTCTTTAAGACGAATCTGGCAGTCTTGGAGGAAGCAGGATTGCGTGATAAGGTGAAGGTGATGGTCGGCGGTGCGCCAGTAACCGAGGAGTATGCTGTTCATGTGGGGGCGGATGGCTACGGAGCCGATGCCAGCAACTCTGTGCAGCTGGCCAAGAATTTGATGATCGAGATGGGGTATGACATCGACCAAGATGAAGATTTGGGTCCATCCGAGGGTGCCTCCGCATTGAGAGCAGCAGTCGACGCGGTGGAAAACCTGATGGGAAAGGCCGAGGACCACTGAAAGACAGTCCACCCCCTTTGGCACAGAAAATTTTGTCCTCATTTAGATAAAGTCAAAATTTCTTATGCCAAACTAGCCACTGCAGTTGGAGGAACTGAAATTGAGTATCCAAGTCGCCATCATGGGGACCGGCAACGTTGCCAAGCAAAATTATCTTCCGCATATCGTCGCCTATGAAGACATCGAGTTAAGCTACTACAACCGCAGCCGCGACAAAGCGGAAGCCCTAGCAGAGCAATTTGGTGGCCGAGTCGCCTCTTCTGTGGCCGAGCTGATGTCCTATGCTCCCGATACCGTCCTCGTTCTCACCCGGGAGACCGACCGTTTCAACGCGGCCACAGCCCTGCTGCCCTACAAGCCCCGTCGCCTCTTTTTTGAAAAACCCCTTGTGGCTCAACGCGGCCAGGCCGATGTCGGGGAGGACGATTTCTTGCAGGGCAAGCAACTCCTCCACCGGGCCCACAAGGTCGGCACTGAAACCGCTATGGTCTTCAACTACCGCTTCTTTGACCAGACCCAGCGGGCTGCGGAGATCATCGCGGCCCAGGATTTCGGCTCTCCGCGCCACTTCAGCGGCTTGGTCCACTACGCCTGCTGGAGCCATTGTATTGACCTAGTCCTCCACTTCATGGGAGCGGCCCACACCGTCTCGGCTCTGGCCACCCAAAAGGCCGGCCCCTGTATGGGTGCCGACACTGTACGCGATGTAACCGTCTCCGCCCACATGGCCAATGACGCCACCGGTACGCTCATCGGCACCTGTGGTATTGATTTCAAGCTACCTCTCTATGAGTTGACCTTCGCCTACGAACATGGGCGTATCCGTATGCGGGATCTAGATGGTGAGATGGAGGTGATCGACTACCGTACTGGCCGCCATGAGGTGCATGCTCTGCCTTGGGATATCTCCCGTTGGGACCAGTACCGGGCGTCGTTTGGCAAAGCCATTGATGCCTATCTGGATTCGGTGCGCCTGGGCGTGTCCCCTCCAGTCCCCGGTATGGCTGGGCTGCGGGAACTCCAGTTTGAGGCCGGGATCAAGCGTTCAATTGCACGCGCCGCGCCGGTGGTTTTAGAGGAAGACTTTCCGCTGCGGTGAAGAGGCGTTCGTGGTTGCTCCTGGTAACTCTCCTGCAACCAGGGCCGCTACGCCATGATCTTCAAGCGTTCATAGGGAATGGCCAGCCGCATCGGTTCAGCGGCGAAGAACCGCTTTATGTCAAGGGCAATCTCTTGCACCAGACGTAGGCGGGTCTCGATTGTGTGGCCCGAAATGTGAGGGGAAAGAAAGACGTTGTCCAGATCACGGAGCGGATGGTCTGCGGGCAAGGGTTCTGGATCGAAAACATCAAGAAAGGCGCGGAAGCGGTTCTTTTGTAACGCAGCAACCAGGGCCTCCTGGTCCAACACCCAAGTTCGTGCGGTGTGAATGAACAACGCCCCATCACGAATCGACTGAAAGTGACTGTCCGTGATCATCTGTCTGGTTTCAGGTGTGGTTGGCGCATGGACTGAGATGATCGCAGCGGTTGCAAACAACTCTTCCAGGGAGACGCGCTGCACTCCTAAGGAGTGGGCATCCTCTTGGCTGAGGTAAGGGTCATAGACCATCACCTGGCAGTGAAAAGGCTTGAGTAGACTGATAACGCGCCGCCCCACCATACTCGCTGCCACAATCCCCACCTTTTGGGAAGAAAGACAATGGCCAAAATGTTCATCCTTGGCCTTCCAGCCGCGCTCAGTCTTCATAATCTGCTCATAGCGGAAGAGATTCCGTTGCCCGCTCAACATGGCCCAGAGCGTATATTCGGCCACTGATTCAGCGATCACATCCGCAGCACTCAGCAGCACGATCCCGCGCGCATGGCCGGCCGGGGCCAATCTAGTCTTGACCGAGCCGGCCGCATGGCCGACGATCTTCAGGGCGTTGGCTGCCGCGAGATGCTCGTCTGTAAGATTGGGCGACCCCCAAGATGTGATCACGACTTCAGTGCCGGGGACCAGCTCGAGCAATTCATCGCTGGTGTAGTTCCGCCCCAGTTCATTCCAGATGACAGTGCCCAAGCTCTCCAGTATTTCAACAGCCTCTGTGGAGAGGATGTCTTTGGACAAGTCAACTGGGGGTAGATAGAGAATTTTTCGTTGGCGCGTCCCCAATGGCGCGCAAATTTGTTCAGTCATGGTTCAATGGATTCAGCCTTTCACACCACTAAGCGAGATACCACGAATAATATAACGCTGCATCAGGATAAAGACAAGTAGAGTGGGCAGAAAACCGACCACTGCGCCCGCCATATCTAACCCTGCATCTCCGCCGGCGCGCGCCACGGTGCCAAGGCCAACGGTGAGTGTACGCATATCCGATTTGGTTGTAACGATCATTGGATAGAAAAAGGAGTTCCAATTGCCCATAAAACGTAAGACAGCCAATGTGGCCATGGCCGGTTTGACCTGTGGCATCAACACATTCCACCAGTTCTGCCAGAGATTGGCACCATCAATGGTGGCGGCATCATCATAATCACGGGGGATGCTCAAATAGGCCTGGCGCATTAAGAACGTACCAAAAATGGAGGCAAACCAAGGTCCGATCAGGGCCGTATAGGTGTTGACTAGATCCAAGCGCGAGAGAACCACAAATTGCGGCACGATCAGGGCTGTATCCGGCATCATTAAAATGCCGAGAAAAAGTGTGAAGATCACGTTCTTGCCCCAGAAGTCACCGCGCGCAAAGGCATATCCGGCCATACTTGAGGTGATCACACCGCCTAGGGTTGATATCAGCGCGACATAGACGCTGTTGAAGAGCCAGCGCAACGCATTCGTATTTCTAAAGAGCGTCTGAAAATTCTCCAGTGTAAAGGGCTCTGGGATCAGTTTGACGGGAAAGATGATAAAGCGGATATTTTCAGTGAATGATACCGACAGCATGATCAAGAACGGCCCCACCGTTGTGACCGCCACTGTGACCATGATGATATAGATGATCGTCTCTCGAATCGGATTGGGCTTTTCAATGGAACCGCTGGCTTCAGACATAGAAAACTCCAGTTGATGGAGAGCAGAACTGCAATCATTCGCCACTGGTGTTGGCCGACGCTAATATACGTCTTCGCCAAAACGCAAATACTTGGACTGGATCAACGCGACAATCAAAATCATGATAAAAAAGAGTATGGACAACGCGGAAGCATAACCAAAGTGGCCAAAGTTGATGGCCTCATTGTAGATATGATAGACGACGGTCGTTGTCGCGTTCACCGGACCGCCACCTGTCAAAATGTAGATAGAACCGAAGACCTGTAGGCCACCGATGGTGGCGATAACAATGATAAAGGCTGCGGTCGGACGCAGCAGCGGAATCGTGACATAGCGATGAAGACGCCATCCGTTCGCCCCATCCACTTTGGCTGCATCATAGAGTTCATTCGGGATACCTTGCAACCCGGCCAACCAGATGACCATAAAATAGCCGAACGCCTCCCACAGGCTGATTCCCACAATGCTAGGCATGGCCTGATTGACGTCGATCAGCCATTTTTGGGGCGGTATGCCGACAAGCCCGATCAGAAAATTGATGGGGCCATCGGGTCGTGGTGAAAAAAAGCGGCGGAAGACTAATGCCAACACCGCCACCGATGTAATATTGGGCAGAAAATAGAGTGAGCGGAACGCCATCATGCCTCGCAGCGGTCGATTTACCAGCACAGCTGCCCCTAAGGATAGTGCTACCAACAGCGGGATATACATGATCGTAAACCAGACGGTGTTGAGCAAGGCTTTGTGAAGCTTGGCATCCGTCAGCATATTCACAAAGTGACCCATCCCGATAAACTCACGCGTCGAAAGCAGGTCTGTCTCCAAAACACTGAAACGAAACATCGAAATCCAGGGCACCAAATTGAAGACCACAAAAACGACGATGTTCACAATGATAAAGGGATACCAAGGTAGGGAACGCCGTAATCGTTTCAGGAATTGGGATGTAGAGCTCTGGGACGGGCGCGCAATGGCCATCGTCAGTTTCTCCATCACGTCGAAAGAGGCGCAGAGTTGTTAAGGATAGCTGCTGTTAGCCCTACAACTCTGTGCCTATGGCGTGACATTTGAGCACCTCCAGTAACGCGTGGAATCGTGCTCAAATGCCAAAAAGTGGCTTCTTTACCCATATTTTTCCAACAGAAGCGCATCAATCTCTGTTTTGATGTTCTCCAATGCTTCTTCTACAGTGGCCTGGCCGAGCACTGCGGCCTGGAAGTGAGGTCCAGCAACCACTTTGCTCTCCTGCCAGAGAGTGTTGGTGTCAACACCAGCAAAGAGTAGGGGGCCAAAACGGTTGACATGTTCAAGCGTACAGGGAGCAGGATTCCAATTTTCCTTGGATTTGTTGCCAACAGGTGTCGTGCCTGCCAAGCCGGCACGTGTACCGACCTGGGCTGGCGCGATCATATACTTAACCCAGGTGACCGCGGCCTCTACTGCATCGCTTTGCCTGGTGATGGCCCATCCTTGACCCGAGACGATGCCAGAAACCGGGGTAACTGAATCATCAATACTGCGGGCGTGACCAATGACATACTGAAGATCGGGGCTCGCCTCAACGTCCTGAATACAGGCTGCATCTTCAGTACGATTTGTTACCTGTTCTAAGGAAAGCCAATAATCGGGAAGCCCCCCCTGTTCATCCACGCTACCAATGGCGTATTCGAGGGGTACCCAGCTATTCTCGTATTCTTTGACCCAACGACTCAAGGCATCAATGACAGGCTGTTCTAGGAAATTGGAATAGGTGCGGTCGTCCGCATACACTTGCCCGCCTGCTTCATGAACTGTAACCAAGAATTCTCCCCAGCTAAAGGTACTGAGGTTTTCCAGATACCAACCCTGTTCCGCAGCCTTCTCGCCTAAAGTATAGAGGTCATTCCAAGTCTGGAAGGCCGCCGTGGCCGGGTCATAGCCGAGTTCTGACAGCAATGCACCGTTGTAAGCAATGCCATTGACTTCCGCTTCAATGAGCGGCATGTACAGCACTCCATTCAGGCTTGCTGCTTCAATTTCTGCGGGATTGTAGTCGGCCAGATCTTCGCTGGTCAGAAGATCGTCAAGGCCAAGGATCACGTCTTTTTCAATATAGGCTGGAACTGTATCGGTGGTTGCGTCCCAGATGTCCGGTGCTGTGCCGGCCACGGCCGCGGCGTAGAGCTTCTCGCGACGACCACCCCAGGGCTGTACTTCGACCTCCACGGTGATATCTGGGTGTGCAGCGGAGAACTCCTCATTCATCGGGGCATAGACGATATCCGCGTCGTTTTCAGTGCGAGGATAGGCCCACACTTCAATAGTCGAAGAACTACTCCCCGCCTCACTGCTGCCTGTTGGGATGGCCGGGGCTACACACGCGGCCAAAAATGAAGTAGCTGTCATGCCGGCAGTTAGCCGCAAAAATTGACGTCGACTCAATGCTGCATGTTTCATGGTTTCCTCCTCAAGGAAATTGATTGAATAGATCAGGAAAAACCGTATCTGCATCAGGGCGCAGGATTCGATATGTGCTTCCTACCGAGCCACTGCAGTTAAGTGAGCGGCCACATCTGTCTGTGGGACAGACTCCTGCTGGCCGCTGGTCATGTTTTTGACTGTAACAGAGCCGTTTGCGACCTCCGTTGTCCCCAGCAGAAGGGCAAAAGGGATGTGCCGCAGGGCGGCATAGTTGAACTGTCGCCCCAATTTGTCCATATCTGGGTAGAGATCAACGCGTAGGCCCGCGCGACGCAGGGTGTGGGCCAAGGCTACATTCGCGGCGATGGTCTCGGCATCAAAGTTCGTGACCAGAACCTGGGGCTGCCCGGCTAGGTTTTGCGGAAAGAGGCCCCGCTCTTCCATAATCAACAAAATACGCTCCAACCCCAGGCTCAACCCGCAGGCGGGGATCGAACGGTTGCTGAACATGCCGATCAGATCATCATAGCGGCCGCCGGCCCCACCGGAGCCGCTCAAAGTCGGAAATTCGATCTCATAGATGGGCCCGGTGTAATAGTTTAGGCCCCGGGCCAGATAGGGATCGATACGGATGTGTTCCTGGGCTGGGCCTCCTGCTGTCAATGCCAGGATCTCCTGCAGCTCGGCCACGCCCTGCCGACCTGCCACAGACCTCGCCAGCGTATCACGCAACCAGCCCAGCACTGTATCTGCCGTGGTCTGTGGCGAATTGCCATGGCCTGTGGCGAGCTGCCGTGGCCTGTGGCCAGTACTGGCAGTTGTTGCTTCCATATGTTCGATGTTGAGGGGTTCGCTGGCCATTGGGGTAGGAACTGCGGCCATCAGCTCCAAAAGAGTCGTAGTAGCCGCCTCGTTGAGGCCCCGGGCCAGCAGCTCCTTCTCCACCCCTTGCAGCCCAATTTTGTCCAGTTTATCAATGGCCATCAGCGCGTCCGTTTCCAAGGTTGTTGGCACCCCGGCCACTTCCATGAGGCCCCGCAACACCCCCCGGTGGTTCAGGCGTAGCCGGAAACCGTATTCATTGGGGCCGCGGAATCCCAACTCCTGCAAGACCTGCGCGCCAGCGTTCAGCACTTCCGCCTCCACCAGTTGGCTGGACGAGCCCACGATATCCAGATCACACTGGGTAAACTCTCGATAGCGGCCCTTTGCTGGCCGGTCCGCACGATAAACAGGCGCAATCTGATAGCGTTTGAAGTAACGGGGTAGGTCATTGCGATACTCAGCCACGATGCGGGCCAGAGGAACCGTCAGATCGTAGCGCAGACCGGCATCGGCAATGGTATCTCCGCTTGGGCTGTCTGTCAATGCTTTCTCCAGTTTGGCACCCCGCTTGGCCACCCGAAAGATCAACTGATCCCCCTCATCACCGTACTTGCCCAACAATGTATCCAATCGTTCCATGGCCGGCGTGTCCAAAGGCTCAAAGCCATAGCTCTGATAGACGCGTTCGATCACTTGGATGACATATTCCCGGCGCAGGACATCAAAAGGTAGGAAATCTCGTGCCCCGCTGATGGGCTTTGTATTAAATCGAGCCACCAAACACCCCCTTTGACACAGAAAATTTTGTCATCGTTACCACTATGTCTCGTGCCAAAAATCCAGGCACGTGTACTGCAGTCCCGAGCTACTCCTAGTGGTTCACTGTAGTTTGCTCTTCAACACTTCTCGATAAGCTGCTACGCGAATACGTCGTAGGTCCCGCTTGTGGCCTAGGAATGCTTTCAGCCTTTCGAGCAGAAGTTGTGCCCGAAATTCGGCCAACAGATAGTGGCGCAACAGCATAGCCCACAACGGGCCATGCCATTTGTGCGCGTACCGTACTTTGCTGCGGTTGAAGAGAATCTGTCGCTTGGTACTCACCTGCTCACTGCTACGGCCTTCATAGTGAATGACGATCGCGGCCGGCTCGTACACTACGCGCCAGCCCGCATGTTTGATGCGGCGGCACAGATCCATCTCTTCACTGTACATAAAGAACTGTGGATCGAATCCACCTACCGACGCCAACACCTCCCCGCGCACCAGAAGAGCACAGCCCACCAGCCAGTCTACATCCTGCCGACAGGACGCCGACCAGTTGGCTAGATGATAGTGCCGGGTCCAAGGATTTTGCGGCCAGGCCTGTTCCAACCAAGTACTCTCAAAAAAGCCGGTCAGGGGGGTGGGAAAGCAGCGCCGGCTGCTCTGCAGCGCGCCATCTCCGTAGCGTAATTGTGGCCCGATGGCCCCGATTGTCTCATCCTCCTCAATGCCCGCGTACAGTGCCCACAGGCTAGCGGGCAGGAGTTCTGTATCCGGGTTCAGGAACAAGACGAAGCGGAACCCTAGGGGCGAGTCCCTGCTCCCCTCTTTCCAGTCGCCATGAATCACTCCCAGTGCCTCCAGGGCCCGGTTGTTGCCACGGGTGAACCCTACATTTTCGTCGCTGAAGATCGCCTGCACCCAAGGGAAGCGACTCGCCAACAGCGAGGGGGTAGCATCATCGCTGGCATTGTCAACCACCACGACCTGAACAGTCGCCTCTAGGCGCGGGCCGAAGCCGCGGATATGTAGATCGTCCGTCGCTTGGGTTTGGGCTTTGATAGATGTAAGGCAGGCCCGCAGATGATCCCAGACGTTCCAAGAAACGATGATGATCCCTAGGTCTGTAACTGCAGTGGCCTGTGGCCTGTGATCTGTGGCCTGTACCTGCAGGTGCTTCTGGTGTTGGGTGTTTGGTATTGGGATTTGAGTATTCATGGGCACTGATCACGGGTGTCAACTGCCACGTTGCACGACAAACGCGCACAGACCCAGGAGAGAGGTCTTGCAGAGGCTGTCATTGAAGGATGCTAGGTTTTGGACGGCCCGATCCAGAAAGCCAAGGGCTTCTTCGCGGGCGGCTTCAATCGAACCACTGGCGCGCACAGCCTGCACGATCTCCTGCACTGTACCCAACAGAATGCGGGGATTGCCGGCTGCGGCACTCTCTCTGGCTTGGAGCAGCCGGGCCACCAGTTGCTCCGGTTGGGACAGATTGTGTAGGTAATAGAGAAAGGGCAATGTCAGCGTGCCTTGGCGTAGGTCGCTGCCCGCCGGTTTGCCGAGGGTGGTGTTGTTGCTTACGAAATCAAGGATGTCGTCCACAATCTGGAAGGCCATACCGAACTGATAGCCGAAGGATTTCAGATCTTGGATCTGCTCCTCCGGCAGCCCTGCAAGCACTGCTGCTGCTTCTGTAGCTGCGCTGTAGAGGCTGGCTGTCTTGGCATAAATGCGCTGATAGTATGCTTTCCACTCTTGGTCGAAATCATTGCGATCTGAGAGCTGCCGCATCTCACCATCAACGATCACACGCAGAGTATCACTGAACAGAGCGATGACCCGCACACTGCCGGTCTCGGCCGCGAACTGGGCAGAACGGGCAAACATATAATTACCGGCCAAGACCGTTGCCCCCGGGCTCCAAGTGGCATTGAGTGTCGGCGCGCCCCGGCGCAACAGAGCACCGTCAATGACGTCATCGTGGACAAGTGTGGCTGTGTGCAACATCTCCACGGCGGCTGCCAGTGCGATGAGCTGCTCGTTGTGGTCTGCGCTCGGTACACCGCCGTTGGGCGCGGTGGGGTCATTCTGTAGGCCAGCGGCCAACAAGGCGAGGGCCGGCCGTAGCCGTTTCCCTCCTTGGCCGATCAGTTCAATGAAAGCATTGGCTAGGGGTGCAAACACGCCGCTATCAACGGCCTTCATCTTGTCTTCAACCTGCTGAAGTGCTGCGTGAACCGGGGTCAGCAGAGCCGGCGCATCCTGTGGTGTGGCTAGGGCGAACTGCAGTGGCGAGTGTAGAGTATAGAATGGTGAGTGGCGAGTTACGGCAGTTGCCTCTTCACTCTCCATGAACAACTGGGGTTTGCTCTCCACTCTTCACTCTCCACCTATGCCAAACAGAGAGCAAGCCGTTGCGGTCGTTCGGGTTGCGATCTCCTGCACTGGCACAGCAAAAAGTTCGGCCAATCTCTCCGCTACGAGGGCCACATAGGCTGGTTCGTTGCGTTTCCCTCGGAAGGGATGGGGCGTCAGATAGGGCGCGTCCGTTTCTAGGACCAGCCGGTCAAGGCGTAAATTCGGGATCAGCTCATGCAGGTTGTGGGCATTTTTGAATGTGACCGGGCCGCCTAGGCCGAGGACAAAATTCCAGCCATAGGCCCTTTGTGCTAGGGCGGCATCCCCGTTGAAGGCGTGCAGTACACCCCAAAACGGGCGCGTTGCGATGGATGAATTGCGGGTGCGGGCACTGGTTGCCCATTCGTCCAGAATCTCCGCCACATCTGCAGACGCGTCCCGGTTATGAATCATCACCGGCAGGCCGAGGTCAGCGGCTAGGAGAAGTTGCGCCCGAAATGCCTGCATCTGTCGTTGCCGGGGTACCTTGTCCCAATAATAATCCAGCCCGATTTCACCGATGGCGACAACTTTCGGATGGGCTGCCAGTTGGCGCAGTTCTGTCAATGTCTGTTCGTTACACACCCCATTTGATCCTTGCCCCTGGGACGCAGTGCCTGCTGGCAAATTGCAATCGGGGGCGTAAAGTTCAAAGCTGCTGTTGGGGTGGATGCCCACTGCAGCGTACACATGCGAATACAGGTCCGCCAACGCGATGGCCTGCCGACAGTGGAATCGGTCAATACCGGGGTTGATGATCATCCGTACCCCGCGCGCCTGTGCCCGCGCCACAACGGCCGCCCGGTCCGCAGCGAACTGGTTTAGATCTAGATGACAGTGGCTGTCGATTAGCGTTGAGATCGAATCAGAATTCACAGGAAAATCACAGGCTTCCACGCAGGCGTATAGGATATGACCCGACACTCTGATCATCTTGACCTGATTTGGTCGGCCCTGTTGTGTCGCCAACTCTCTTCAGTGCTTGTTAATTTTATCACATATCCCAATCGCTTAGAAACTGCAGTGGCCTGTGACTAGGGCAACCAAACATCTGTGGCGCGCACCTGCCATAATGCTTCAGCCTCCATGGGCCATTGGAGTTAGCAGTTTCTGACCGTCGGCGAGGATGGCATCCAGCTTCTCTTTCTGGGATGTCTCCGTATAGACTCGAATCAGTGGTTCTGTCCCTGAGAAGCGCACCAGCAACCAGCCTCCATCCTCCATCACAAATTTGTAGCCATCAATGGTAATACATTCAGTGATGGGGATGCCGCCGAGGGTGCGCCCGCTGATGTTGATGTTCTCCAATGTCTGTTGGGCAGCTATTTTCATTTCATGGCCGGTCAGACGGATGTCGATGCGGCTGTAGAAGTGCTCGCCTACTTTTTCAAACAGAAGTTGCAACAGTTCCGTGGGCTTTTTACCGGTACGTACCATCAGGTCCAGTAGGCAGAGATTGGCCAAAATGCCGTCTCGCTCCGGCACATGGCCGCGAAAGGCATAGCCGCCGCTCTCCTCGCCACCGATGAGGGCATTATGTTCCAGCATGGCTGGGGCGACGAATTTGAAGCCGACACCTGTTTCAATCACCGGAACATCATAGTGCGCGCCCAATTTGTTGAGCATAGATGTTGTACTGAGGGTCTTGACAATCGGTCCCCGTTCGCCTCGTACCTCTAGGAGATAGTAGGCCAACAACCCGTACACCCGCAGTTGGTCGACAAATTTGCCGTTCTCATCGCCGAAACCGCAGCGGTCCGCATCACCATCTAGAAAGCAGACACAGTCCGCGGCTGCTGTGCGGGCTAGGGCCAGCCCGGCATCTACATTGGGGGGGATCGGCTCTGGGCGGGACATTTCTGGGAAGATTGGGTTGTGCTCTGCGTGAATTTCGATGATGTCTGTTTTGTCCCCTGCTAGAATTTTCGTCAGCCAGCCGGCCCCGTTGCCCCACATAGTGTCCACAATGATCTTCAGGCCTGCTTTGCGGATCGGGGTCACGTCGATGAGCTTGGCCAGATGGGCCAGATAGGAGGCTTGCGGCTGGAAGTAACGGATTCTGCCGTCCGTCAGAGCTGTGTCTAGAGGCATGTGGCGGCATGTATGTGTGTCAGGGATACGGGCTTCAATGGCCCGCAACCCATCGGGCGCGACCGCGCCGCCATTCGCATCCCGCACTTTGAAGCCGTTGTCTTCCGGGGGATTATGGCTAGCAGTGATGTTCACCGCACCGATGGCGTTGTTGTCAACTACACTGAAGCTGATCACCGGCGTCGGGGTAGCCCCAGCGGTCAGCAGTACCTGCAGGCCGTTGCCGGCCAGAATTTCTGCCACTGCGGCAGCGAAGTGTTCACCCTGAAAACGCTTGTCATAGCCGACGACAACGGTTTTGCCAGCATGGCCCCCGTCCAACAGCCAATCAGCGTAGCCTTGGGCGCAGCGGCGCACATTGGCAAATGTGTAGTCGTCGGCCATGCGTCCACGCCAGCCATCGGTACCAAATTGAATTTTTGTCATCCTACGTCCTCTTGTGTCAGGGATTTTCTGATTCTTGTGCCTGCTGCTACCGGCACCCCGTCATTGGGGGCACGCCACTTTGGGACACCGTAAAGGTAAGCCTAATACAAGAAGGGCGAATGAGCAAAGAAGGTAGCGTAAATGTAGAAAAGATGATAGAGTATTCAGTAGTATGTGATCAGCGGCCAGTAACACTAGATGACTGCAGTCTAAGGACAGTAGTTACGCATGTATTGGATTACCCTATCAATGAAATGCGAAGGGAAAACGATGACAAAACATGGACTTCAGATTCTGGTGACAGGAGGACGACCTCTGGAACATACTGCTCTGATGGAAAAGCTGAGAGCGGAGGGAGCAATGGTATCAGAGGCAACAGACTTTGCGGCTATCCTTCAGGTTAGCCAAAACAACATGCTAGACGTTCTTGTATTGATAGAACCTCTGCCATACAGGGGGCGTCTACGGCAAATCGTTGCTTTGCTACGTGCTCAGAATGCCACGACAAAGCTGGTGATCTTGAGCACGAACGACGTACCGGAACGAGAGCAAGCCACACTTAAGGTTGGGGCTGGTTGGACGAGGCACAGTTCTCCCAATCCGAGAGCCGCTCTAAGAGCGGCTGGATACCACTATACTCCTCCGCCATTTGCTGGCATCAGGAACACACACTTTACCCGGCCTCAAACATATCAACCGTCCCTATGTGGTCGAAAGACGTTCCGAGATCACGCCATAATTGAGGGTGCTGACAGCTATACGACACAAGAGTACACAGGATGGATTCCACCGGGCGAACCAAATCCCGAGGTTCATCGGAGCGGCCCTTGGCCCTATCGAACATGGCCAGCATATGTAGCCTGGTGGCATCAATATACTGACGATTAGAGGAGGAGGAAACCAACATGCGTCACAAGATGAACATAGCCCTCGTGCTTTGCCTGCCTCTGCTGGCTTCGTGCGGCCCCGTGGGGGATACTCTGCTCTACAATGAATGGTATAGGACGAGGTGTCCCGGATTCCCCAGCCTCGCGGAGGTAGAATTGGTTCTGGCTGAACACCAAGAACTTGTGCAACGCATTGAGAGTATCCCTGACGTGGCTTTTGTGGAGATTGGTGATTGTCCAGGGGGCAAACATCTTGAAATCTACTTCGGAGGTGTTGCAACGGGTCGGGAGATTCTCGAGCTCTTTGATGAAGCTGGCGCGCGCGAGGAAGGACCTAGGACATTCTTTGGTATTCCCTTTCTACTGTTCAATATTTAGGGCCCGTCTATCTCTGGAGAGATGTTCCCGCTTGAATAACAGCTTGTCTGGCAGGGTTTCGCGGACACTCCTGTGCATCCGCGAAACCCTGTTGGCAATGTATCCACTAGAAGTTCCTGCATGGCACGTAGATGCAGCGTCAACAACGTGAATCCGCATCTGTCGTCAGACAGCTCTAGGGCCTTCAGTAATATGGTGGCACCTAAGTTTCTAAAGGAGGAAACTGACATGCGTCACAAGATGAACATAGCCCTCGTGCTCTGCTGCCTTTGCATGCCTCTGCTGGCTTCGTGCGGCCCCGTGGGGGATACTCTGCTCTACAATGAATGGTATAGGACGGGGTGTCCCGGATTCCCCAGCCTCGCGGAGGTAGAATTGGTTCTGGCTGAACACCAAGAACTTGTGCAACGCATTGAGAGTATCCGTAACGTGTCTGTCAGGGTCGATGCATTTGGTGATTGTCCAGGGGGCAGATATCTTAACATCTACTATGTAGGTGCTGCAACGGGGAGGGAGATTCTCGAGATCCTTGATGAAGCTGGCGCGCGCGAGGAAGGACCTAGGACATTCTTTGGTATTCCCTTCCTACTGAACAAGGTTTAGGGCCCGTCTATCTCTGGAGAGATGTTCCCGCTTGAATAACAGCTTGTCTGGCAGGGTTTCGCGGATGCACAGGAGTGTCCGCGAAACCCTGTTGGCAATGTATCCACTAAAAGTTCCTGCATGGCGCGCAGATGCAGCGTCAACAGCGTGAATCCACATCCTCAAGCAGCCTATCTGTCGTCAGACAGCTCTAGGCCCTTCAGTAATATGGTGGCACCTAAGTTTCTAAAGGAGGAAACTGACATGCGTCACAAGATGAACATAGCCCTCGTACTCTGTTGCCTTTGCCTGCCTCTGCTGGCTTCATGCGACCCCGGCGTGGGGGATGGTCTGCTCTATAATGAATGGTATAGGACGGGGTGTCCCGGATTCCCCAGCCTCGCGGAGGTAGAATCGGTTCTGGCTGAACACCAAGAACTTGTGCAACGCCTTGAGAACATCAGTCCCGATCAAGTGTTTGTCGATATCGATGGATTCGATTGTCCAGGGGGCAGCTATCTTTTCATCTCATACGGAGGTGCTGCAACGGCGTGGGAGATTCTCGAGATCCTTGATGAAGCTGGCGCGCGCGAGGAAGGACCTAGGACATTCTTTGGTGTTCCCTTCCTACTGAACAATAATTAGGGCTCGTCTATCTCTGGAGAGATGTTCCCGCTTGAATAACAGCTTGTCTGGCAGGGTTTCGCGGACACTCCTGTGCATCCGCGAAACCCTGTTGGCAATGTACCCGCTAGAAGTTCCTGCATGGCGCGCAGGCAGCGTCAACTAAGTAGTCAACCAACCAACGCCAGAAACTGAAAGGATTGCGGATGCTGCCCTTCACCCTATCGATCTGGTATCATTTCCGTATCTACCAAGCGCAGTTGTCGCTGTTCCTCATCATCGGCATTGTGATTGCTATCCTTCTCTATCCCACCAGAGAGACTAGCGGCGTGTACGCGGCTGAGTTTGTCTATGCCAGTTTCCTCTATGGCGAGATCTTGGTACCGCCCATCATGGGTTGGCTTGCCTCAGGCCTGCTGCTGCGGGATGTCTTCCAGGAGGTTGTTCTGACAACGCCCTACTCACAGACGCGGCTGGCTCTTGAACGACTGTTTGTGTTGCTGGTTGCCGCCCTTCTTACATGGTTTGTCTTTTTGCTTTTCATCTGGCAAGTGGCAGAGCGGCCGGCCATGAATCTATTGAAGTTCGGGCTGGTGGTCCTTCCTGTGATGTTGCTATTTGCTGCTCTAGGCCTGTGGAGTGGATTGCGGTTGCGTACCTGGGTTGGGGGCGGGTTCTGTGTAACCCTACTGTGGGGAAGCAGTCTGCTCTTTCGCCAAGCTTGGTTGAGCCATCCTCTTTCCTATCCATTTCTGATCTACTTCATCCCAGAGCATCCATCTTGGTGGGCCAACCGGCTGCTCCTGTGTATGGTCTCTTGTGTTTTCATCTTTGACGCATGTCGTCTCCTAGACAATGAGGAGTTGCTGCTGACAGCAGGGAGGGAGGACGCATCATGAGATTGTTAATCATCACCCAGGCCCTGGTCTTTACCCGGCGTCTCGCCTTTGTGATCTACGTGATTTTGACACTTGTCATAGTGGGGCTTGGTGTCAGTGGGGCCATCAATCTGAGCGATGGAGCTGGCGACCTGGTCGTCCGGACCAGCAACCACCTTCTGTTTTACCAACTTCCGCTGCTGGCTCTTCTCATCAGCCCATTGGTCGTCCAGCATAAGGGAGCGCGTAAAGATTGGTTGTGGACGACCCCGTTGGAACTTCCCCAGTTGGTCCTCAGTCAATTTGTCGGCGTTGCCCTGGTTCTCTCGGGTACCCTCGCGCTCAACGGTCTTCTCGTGCTGGTACTTCTGGCTCTTTTGGGAGCGGTCCCCGTAGGCAGTCTGGTGTCGTTGTTTGGGCTGTATCTGTTGTTGGTCCTGCCGGTTACGCTTATGTGCGTCAGCGTGATCATTGCCTTGGCCCTGTTAATCGGCCACACGCTTGTGGTCACGGCTGTCCTGACCGGCATCAGTGCGCTCACTTGGCTGGGCTTGTTCATGCCCACGGCCACGTTGCTGACGCCACTGAACTTCACCTTGCTGACGCTTGATATCAATTCCGTTGTCGGCTTGGGGCCTGACCGCCCATTGCTGCTGGCTCTCTTGGCGTTCTACCTAGGTTGTATCCCCTTTCTGCTGATCTTGGCAACGATAGGGCATGCGCGGTTGGACCGGCGCAGCGGTTGGTCGTCAAAACGAAGTCTACATTTTAGTGGTCTGGCGTTTCTGGCTCTCATCGGGGTCGGGGGCTTTTGGCAACTCTATTCTGTGCGCGCGACCCAGCGTCTAGTCCCACCACCTGTGGCAGAACAGATTGATGTATGGGAGGTTATCCGTGCCGAACAAAGGGCCACACTTGAACAGACATACAATCTGCAGGTGAGTGCCAGATTGCTTCTGCACAACCAGAGCAGCGAGGACCAGGATGTGGTTGAGTTGAATGTGAACTCGGGCCTGCGTGTAACCTCTGCTAGCGCGGCTGGGGAAACCGTGGCCAGCCAACAGCTGGGTGAAACGGTCCAACTGGGCCCACTGCCTTCTGCAGTGGCCGCGGGGGAGGAGATCGATCTGGAGCTCCTGTATACAGGCACACCCATCCTGCTGCGGGAGGACTACCAGCTCGTGATAGATCTCGATCTCACTGCGGTCAACCCGGGTTCGTTTCAACGCACCTACGTCAGTTATGTCGGGGCCAATGGTCTGCAATGGATGCGTGACAGCGACTGGTTGGCATGGCCGCTCACCCCGGGCCCGCATGTGGCACGCGAGAGTCACAGTTTGCAGATCTCTCTCAACAGAGCCGAAGGCCCTTTCTGGAGTTCAGGGGCCATCCGCGAACAGACAGAGGCCAAGATCATCTATGCCTGGGAGAATCATCCTTTACCGCAATTTCTGGTTGCCGGGGGCGCGTACAGACATGATGCCTATGCCGAAGGCCATACCTGGGTTGGGAAGTTGAGCGGCGAGGAAACGGTCGCCAGCGCGCAGCGGCTATTGCAGGTACGCTACGCGCTGGGAGAGTGGCTCGAGGCCCCTCCACACGTTTCCTATCAGGTGGTTGAACTGCCCTACATCCAGGACATCGTCCTAGGCGGTCTGATCTTGGGATTCCCCTATAACATAGAGAAGGACTTCTGGGCGTCTCGATCTGGCAGTACAACCGTTACGACAACCGATGCGGATGGTACAACAACTGTTGATGAGATAGCGGTTGATATACCTGCTAGTTCACCTGTCCTGCATCTTGCTGTTGAGGTAAGTCGTGCTTGGTTGTCGAATCAAATTCATTGGCCAGAGAACAGGCTGCATACAGCCGGTACCCAGAGCGTGTATCAGGAGATGTGTGGCCCCAATGAAACTGGAGACTGGGAATGTATACGGGAAAGAACGGGAGGCTTCCACCTACAAGCACCCCATGGACGCTGGACAGAAGAGGCAGAGGAGCAGTCAGAGGTGCTGCCTCTCCTGCAAGCGTTTGCGGTTGTCAGCGCACACGAACTGGCACTCTCTCTGACAGGTGATGGCGCATACATTGAAGAGGAACGGGGCAAGTGGAACGATTTGGCCTCTCAGGTCTCTGTTTGGGATGGACCTATCGCTGCTTTTGACGACCGCAGTAGCTGCCAGCTTGCCCATTTCGTCGTTGCGCTTAACGAATTCGCCACCCAGTTCGGGCGTGCCGGGTTGGCAGACCTGATCACCGGCCTGGCGCAAAGACATCCGCTGGGCAGTACACCAGTGACCGAAGAGGTGGTCCAACTGCTTGTGCAAGACACATTCGGCTATGCCTGGCCATTCCCTTCTACGGCCTGTAGTGAAAACCTGTGACCAGTGAACCCCAATGGCCATCGCAGTTCCTGGCCACTGATCAGCGAAGGAGCGAACATGAACAGCTTCAATTTGCGCGCGATTGAGCGCACTACGTTCATTGATCTCACCATTACACAGGTCATCCTCTGTACCCGGCGTCTCGCCTTTGTAATCTACGTGATTTTGCTGCTTGCCCTTACCGGGCCTGTTGCTCTTGACAGCAGCCGGAGCAATATGGCCTTGGTCTCCTCTGTGAGCAGCGTTCTTATCTTTTTCCAACTTCCGCTGCTGGCTCTTCTCATCAGCCCATTGGTCGTCCAGCATAAGGGGGCGCGTCAAGACTGGTTGTGGACGACCTCGTTGGAGCTTCCCCTGTTGGTCCTCAGTCAATTTGTCGGCGTTGCCCTAGTTCTTTCGGGTACCCTCGCGCTCAATGGTCTTCTCATGTTTGCGCTTCTGCTTCTCTTGGGCGCGCTCCCCATAGGCAGTGTGGTGTCATTGTTTGGGCTGTATCTGTTGTTAGTCCTGCCGGTTACACTTATGTGCGTCAGCGTGGTCATTGCCTTGGCCCTGGTGATACGCCACACGCTTGTGGTCACGGCCATCGCGGCCGGCCTCAGCATACTCACCTTGGATGACCTGTTGATGCCTGCCGGCACTTTGTTGACGCCGCTGCATTTCACATTGACCTCGCTAGAGATAAATCCTGTCGTCGGCTTGGGGCCTGACCGCCCATTGCTGCTGGCTCTCTTGGCGTTCTACCTAGGTTGCATCCCCTTTCTGCTGATCTTGGCAACGATAGGTCATGCGCGGCTGGACCGGCGCAGCGGTTGGGCGTCGAAACACAGACGAAGTTTGGCCGTGCTGGCGTTTCTGGCTCTCGTAGGTGTTGGCGGTTCCTGGCAACTCTATTCTGTGACAGCGGCCCAGCGTCTGGTCCCCCCACCTGTAACAGAACAGATTGACGTGTGGGAGGTTATCCGGGCCGAACAAAGGGCCACGCTTGAACAGACACACAATCTACAGGTGAGTGCCAGATTGCTTCTGCACAACCAGAGCAGCGAGGGCCAGGGTGTGGTTGTGTTGAATGTGAACCCGGGCCTGCGTATAAGCGCGGCCAGCGCGGCCGGGGAAACCGTGGCCAGCCAACGGCTGGGCGAAACGGTCCAACTGGGCCCACTGCCTTCTACGGTAGAAGCGGGGAGGGAGATCGAACTGGAGCTCCTGTATACAGGTACACCCATTCTGCTGCGGGAGGACTACCAGCTTGCGGGTGAGACATCCCTGCCGATTTCATTTCAAAAGGCCTACGTCAGTTATGTCGGGGACAATGGTCTGCAGTGGATGCGTGACAGCGACTGGTTGGCATGGCCGCTCGCCCCGGGGCCGCATGTGGCGCGCGAGAGTCACAGTTTGCAGATCTCTCTCAACAGAGCCGAAGGCCCTTTCTGGAGTTCCGGGGCCATCCGCGAACAGACAGAGGACAAGATCATCTATGCCTGGGAGAATCCTCCTTTACCGCAGTTTCTGGTTGCTGGGGGCGCGTACAGACATGATGCCTATACTGAAGGACATACCTGGGTTGGGAAGTTGAGCGGCGAGGAAACGGTCGCCAGCGCGCAGTGGCTATTGCAGATGCGCTACACGCTGGGAGAATGGCTTGAGGCCCCTCCACACGCTTCCTATCAGGTGGTTGAATTGCCCTACATCCAAGACATAGCCCTAGGCGGTCTGATCTTGGGATTCCCCAATAACATAGAGAGACGCTTCAAAATCTTGATACCTGTTCATGAATCTGTGACAACTGCTGCTGGTATAACAGATGATATACCTGTTGATACGCCTGCGGGTTCATCTGGCCTCTATCTTGCTATCAAGGTAAGTCGTGCTTGGTTGTCGGATCAAATTCATTGGCCCGAGAACAGGCTGAGTACAGCCGGTACCCTGCAAGAATATCAGGAGCTCTGTGGGCCTCCCGATGACCATGAAGATCCATGGGCACAGGAATGGGAATGTACACGTGAAAATTTGGGAGGACCCAACCTACAAGCACCCCATGGGCGCTGGGTAGAAGAGGCAGAATGGCAGTCAGGGGTGACGCCTCTGCTGCAGGCGTTTGCGGTTGTCACTGCACACGAACTAGCACTCTTGCTGACAGGTGATGGCGTATACATTGAAGAAGAACAGGCCGAGTGGAAAGATTTAGCCTCTCACTTCTTAGACAACGACCAGATTTTCATGTCTGAGCGAGAATCTCATCGCCCTGTGGGTTCTCGCAATAGCTGTTCGCTTGTCTATCTAGTCGTTTCTCTCAGTGAATTTTCAGCCCAGTTCGGGCGCGAGGCTTTGGCAGACCTGATCGCCAGCCTGGCGCAAAGACATCCGCCGGGCAGTACACCAGTGACCGAAGAGGTGGTCCAACGCCTTGCCCAAGACACATTCGGCTACGATTGGCCATTGCCAAGAACAACGAGCTGCCAGGAAGGCAATGACTCGCCTTGAATCACTGCTATTGAAGCGGCTACAGTATGGCTGTTAGCTCATATTGTGCCTGCACAAACCACCGAGGTGAAACCATGAACATTCGGACTGATGACCTGACCAAAGTGTACCGTTCGAGGCTCTACGGCCGGCAGACGCTGGCCCTCGATCATCTTTCCCTGACCATTGAAATGGGGATGTTCGGCCTGCTTGGCCCCAATGGGGCCGGCAAAACAACGCTCATGCGCGTGCTGGCCACCCTGTTGCAACCTACCAGTGGTGCTGCCTATGTAAACGACTGGAAAGTGGATGATGCGCGTGATAAATGGAATATCCGGGCGCAATTGGGCTATCTGCCCCAGGAGATCCAGATGTATGATACCCTCTCGGCCCGGGAGTTCTTATCCTTTGTTGCAGCCTTGAAGCGAGTCCCTGCTGCTGAACGCCGCGCGCAAGTTGAGGAGATGCTAGAGTTGACTGGGCTGACCGATGTGGCTGCGCGCAAAATCAGAGCCTATTCTGGCGGTATGAAGCGCCGCCTAGGGGTGGCCCAGGCCCTTATGGGACATCCCAGACTCCTGATCGTGGATGAACCGACTGCGGGGCTGGATCCCCATGAACGGGTGCGCTTCCGTAACCTGCTGGTCGAGTTGTCCCAAGAGCGGCTGGTGATGTTATCGTCACATATCACCGAGGACATTGCACATACATGTTCTCGCCTGGCGATCCTCAATCAAGGACAGCTACGGTTTGACGGCAGCATCCAGATGCTGTTGCAACAGGCCACAGGGCGAGTGTGGGAATTTACGACTGCAGATCACTTGATTCAAGAGCGGGAGGATGTCAAGGTCGTTTCCATCACCCACATAGAACAGGGGACACACTATCGGGTCTTGGCCGCAGAAAAACCCATGGCGGATGCGCTCCCAGTCACCCCAACTGTGGAGGATGCCTATCTCTGGTTGATTCAATCTAGTACATCCCAGATCCCACAGCAGTTACTGACCACTGGCCATTAGGGCTACGGCTGTTTTCGTCCGATGAACAGTCCTTCGCGCAGCTGAAAGATCGTCTGTGTGTCCCCTTGTTTGGGATCTAGGAATGCCTGTGTTTCTGGTGGGCCGTGGAAGAGCAGGGCCCGCAGGTACGATTGTACGGCTCGGTCGTGTCGTGCTGCCCACTCCTCAAAGACTATCTGTTTATTGAGGGTTTCAGAATGGGCCAGGGCCAGGCCGGCCTGCGTATAGCAATCCAGCCATTCCTGGACACTGAGGCAGCGTCCATGGCTGGGGTCCCGCAGCTTCTCAAAGGCGTTGACGAAATCGCCAGGGACCCCCGCGGGTACAACATTGTCCACCACTGCTAGAATGCCGCTGCTGTGCAGGACACGGGCCGCCTCCATGAGGAAGGCCCCGATGTCTGGGAAATGATGAGGCGCGATGCGACAGGTCACCAGATGGAACTGGCTATCTTCATAGGGCAGGTTGTCCGCGTCCGCGTACTCAACGGTCACATTTCCGATACCCCGTGTAGCGGCCTGCTCATTGGCCACGTTCAACATCTGGGGGGTAATGTCCGTGGCCCGCACGTGGGCCACATGGGGCGCAAAGGTGAAGGCCGTGTGGCCGGCAGCCGTGGCAATGTCCAGGGCCTGCCAATGTGGTTGTGGCTCCACCAGCTCTACCAGCCTCTGCAGACTGGCCCCCTTGGCGTGAGGTCGGCTGGTAATGTATTCTTGGGCATTGGCCCCAAACTGCTCTTGTACTGATGTTTTCGTCATGAAATTGCAGACTTTCTATAGGGGATCCCTCGGTTCACTGCTGTTATAATAACATCTCGGTAGACAATTGGCAATACAGTACGGATAAACCACGGCTCTGATGATTCCTGCTAGGCTTTTGGCGAAAGTGTCGTCGTGATGTATGATCAACGGCAGTTCGGCGAAGCAAAACTGTCGTTACTGGCTACGAAAACTGTTCATTGGATGTGAAAGGATCTGTCTGTGGATATCACTTGGTATGGTCTCTCCTGCTTTCGACTGCGGGAACGGGGAGTTGTGGCACTCTGTGATCCCTTTAGCAAGGAGGCCACGGGCCTCGCGCTCCCGAAGGTACGCGCCGATATTGTGACCATCAGCCACGATGCGCCCGGCCATAACCACAGCAAAGGGATCAGCGGTGATCCCAAGGTCTTGCGAAGTCCTGGGGATTACGAAGTGAAATACGTGATGGTGGTCGGCCTGTCGACATCTCTGAATGGCAACCCGGCCGCTGCTGCCAGCGGCATCCAACGCAATGTCGCTTTTTTTCTGGATTTTGATGAATTTACCGTGGGCCATTTGGGGGATCTAAGCAGAACCCCGGCCCAACGACAGGTGGAAGAACTGGGGGACATCGACGTGCTGCTGGTGCCTGTAGCCGGTGCCAACACCCTGGAAGTCTCCCGCATTGCCGAAGTTATCAGCTTGTTAGACCCGCGTATCGTGGTGCCCATGCATTATCGACATGAAGGCCTACACAATGACCTAGCGGATTCTCTGGAGCCGGTGGACCGCTTTCTGAAGGAGCTCGGCATCAATGACCCGGAAGTGGTTGACACGCTCAGAGTGACGAAGAGTAACTTACCGGAAGAGACCCAAGTGGTGCTCTTAACCCCCACTGCAGTGGCCAGTAGCTAGTGGTCTGGAACGGTGCCTATCTGTAGTTTCAGCCTTTACCACCTGAGGGTGTTCATTCTCCACTGGTTTTGCGTCGTAGCCAGGCCTTCCACAACACAGGGCGTAGCTGCCGCCAATTGTCGTTGAGTTCTTGCTCGACATTGTGTGGTGCAATGGGTTCCTGCACAGGACCAGGCCGCTGTGCATAACGGAATTGAACGTAAATTTCGGTGATCCGCTCAATGAATGGGCTGCCTTGAGGAAGCTGTTCTACCAGCAATGCTGAGCGTTCATAGGGGGTCAAGGCCGGGTGCGGGGCGAATTGCAGGCGCACAGCCCAGTGCAGCAGGCGTTCGTAAACGATCTGCGGCTCCTGCATGAAGGCTTTCGGCCCCTGGTACATACGCCGCCGCAGCAGCCATACACCAATGACTAGGGCCAGAACTGTCAGGGCGATGCTGGTTACAACTGTCGGAGCACTAGCAGATATCCCCCCGATTGGCTCGGTACTGTCCTGGGGGAGATTGTCTAGGGGATTGAGTCCGTCATCCAACAAAAATTCATCATCTTCTGGCAAGATCTCATCCATACCTGGAATCAGCCCGCTGTCCCGAAGTTCTGCCCCGGAGGGCCGGTCGAGAATACTCTCGCCAGAGGTTGGCTCAAACTCGATCCAGCCGTATTTGGGAAAGTACACCTCCACCCAGGTGTGTGCATCGCGTTCCGTAAGAAGATAGGTGTCCGTTTCCGGGTCATAGGTGCCTTCGGCATAGCCGCTGGCTGTGCGTGCCGGGATGCCTTGGCTACGCAACATTGTCGCCATGGCCGAGGCGTAGTAGTCGCAATACCCCCGTTGGATGTCGAACAAAAAATACTCTAAGGGGTCCTCATCGGGCAAGGGGGCCGGGATATCCTCATCGTACTCAAAATCCCGCAAGAACCGCTCTAGGGTTTTAACCTTGTCGTACATCGTTGTTTCCGCGGCCATCACCTGCGCGGCCAGGGCAGCCACCCGGGGCGAAAAACTGTCGGGAAGTTGGAGGTAGCGCTCAAGCCACTGATCTTCTGCCGCCATGGAAGGCTGCGCTGCTGGAGCATCTACTTCCCGTAGCTCCCGAATCGTTACATCCGTATGGTGGCTGATGACTTGGTAGCTGTCGCCCACATCCAACGTGACTCTGGCCCGGGACCATGTCAGTTCGCTGCCCTCCTGTGTGCCTTCATGGACAAGCGGCTGTGTGAGAACAGCCAGCGGAATGCTGGCCTGTACCACATCAGGCAAGGCAAACAGGACATTGCCGGTCGTTGCCAGAATTGTGATGGTTTGGGTGACCAGCGTGCGCGATGTCCACAAAACTGTTGGGATGCGTTCATTGCCCCCGTAAGTAGCCTCCTCTTGCGCGGTGTTGACCCATTGCCGGCCGCTGAAATGATCGAAGGTGACCGCCCTCCAATAGCGCCCATCATTCGTAGCCACCTCTAGGACCGGCCGGTCCGTTACATTGCGTGCGCCGCTGAGGGTCAAGGTACGGCCAAAAACCGCTTGCCCCCCTCGGCTCTGTCGGTTCAAACCCTGGTAGAGACGATTCCACTCCTGTGTTGCTACCTCCCAACGCTGGTTGATGGGCCGCAACATGTCATGGAACGTGATATTGCGCCCTATGTTGGGGGCGATGAATGCGATACCGATCACGACGCTCGTATACAGCAGGCCAGTACGCATAAAGTCGAAGCCGATGTCCTCACTAAAATAAATGCGGAAAGCCCGCCAGCGCTGCCGGTGATCGATTAGATTCATCCAGACCAGAAGCAGCAGAGCCAGGATACAGTAGGCGACGAGAAATCCCATCACGGATATGGGCGCATAGTAGGTATTCACCAGTTGGGCAATGCCAGCCATCACCACCCCGCGCCAGACCTGGCCATGGCGAAATATTGACCAGACGCCTAGATAGGTGAGCCACCAGATGAGAATGCTGATCTCAAAAATGAAGACGAAATTATCATTGCTGGCCTGCTGATTGACCGCTGCTTCGATCCATTCCCCCCAACGCTCCAGCAGAAAATAGGCCCTAGCCTGTAAGGGGGAAATTCCCGTTTCAATAAACGTCAGGACCCGCTTCTCCTCGCGCACGAGGAAGGTCATCAGATAAAAGACCCAGGCCAAACCGCAAATAATGCTATGGGACAACATAAAGAAGCTGTCAAAACGGCTGAATGCCATCAGCACACCCATGCTCAACGCGCCCAGAACCACGAAGATGAGCAGGTCCATGCCCATTGCGCCGGTCCAACCAGCCCCATTCAAGGAAAGGGCCAAGACGAGATAGATACTGCCCAACAGCAGCAGAGAGACAGTCCGCCCTTCACGGAAATAGGCCAGGGTCCCATGGGCCAGGCCATCTATATAGCCGCGTTCGTCCACCAGCACATCAGAGTTGCCTTCTTCGGCCGAAAGCTCGTAAATCGACATATCGGCTAATGAATGGACGGGGTTGAAGGTGTTTCGGTGATTTGCCATGTGTTTACTACCAGTGGCCAGTTCCCTGTGAGCAGTAGCCAGTAAACCCAACATCACGGGTGTTGTAATGATTGGCGGCCACCGCAGTTACAGCAATAGCCATAAGGCCCCGGCCAACAGAGAGATCAGGAGGATACCTAGGGCACTTGCCAGCAACAGCCGAACTGTGCTTAGGTGCTCAAATTGAGCAGAAAGGCGTTGCGGTGTATCTGTCAGGCCCAACAGCCAGACACGCAGCGGCCCCGAAGCGGCCGGAGATTCCTGGATCACCACTTGTACGGAGCTGTCAGAGACGAGCTGCTGCCAGCGGCTTGCTTCTAGGCGATGCTGGGCTGACCGAACGGCAGTGGCCAGTGGGCTGCGGTCTGTGCCCTGCTGGTCATTGGTCGCTGGTTTTGCAGCCTCCCTTTCCAGCGCGGCCGCTATACTGTACCATTGATCCCCAACAGGCCGAAAATTCACATCAATGGCCTGTGTCGTCCGCTGCCACAGCAGATATGCTTCCTGTTCTATGTCGGCCTCGGCCGCCAGAAAGACACTTCGTACCAGGGCCCATTCTGACATCTCGGGGGTGTTCTGCACCAGGAGCAGACGTGTGTGGGCATCGAGTTGCTCCAGCCGCATGCGGAATCCATCTGTTTCCTCTGTCAAAGAGACGCCGGCTACCCCTGCAGTCTGCCATATGTGCAGCAGATTCTCCAAGGCACGTCTACTCTCTTCCCGCCTTTGGGGTAAGGGATGTGCGAGGGCATCAACGACAATCGACTGTTGAGTCAGGGTAATGGTGATCTGCCAATTGGCAAAGAGGGCCCGGTACTCTGGCCGGGGCAGCAGATTGGCACCCCCGTCGTCTGCGGCGTTGTCTTGCAAACCCAAAAACCTCTGTTCTGTCACAATATCTTCTACCAGGATCTCCTCTGCTGCCAGAGCCAGCGCGGTCTCTTCATTCCCTTGCTGCATGAGCTGTAGCACCTCTTGTAAAATGAGTGTCAGCCTTTCTTCTTCCAGGGAAGCCTGCTCCACTACATGCGCGGGCAACTGCGTTAGGCGGTCTATCAGCATTAAGGCACGGGGCCAATCTTCCTGAAGACGGGCATTGAGAAGTTGTTGGCGTAGGCCCTGGGCCAGCCAATTATATAATTCCTGTACCTGCAGTGGAGAGAGAGCGGTAGCGAGTGGCGAATCTAGGCAGTTGCTTTTGCATTCTGCGTTCTGTACTGAATGTAGGGCCTGCTCCGCTTCAGAGATCATCATGGCCACGTATCTGTGGTCCACAGAGCCATCAGGGGTGATGGCCTGCAGGCGATAGAGGGCTGCCAGCCCATAGCGTACAGTCTCCAGAAAGGCATCTGGGTGCCTTTGTTCTTCCCCCAAGCGTAGTGCTTCTGAATACGCAGCTAGGGCCTGGGAATAGAAACGTTCGCGGGCTGCTGCGTCTACATCCGGGGCCTGGTACAATTCTGCATACAGAGTCCCGAGCAGGTGTAGAAGTTCTGGATCTTGTTGGGCGCGGATGGCGTCTTGGGTTGTGGCAATCTTTTTCATCCATTGGGGATGGATCCCTTGGAAGCGAATATCTTCCCTCGGCATGCGGTTCTCACTCAACCACTGCAGGCGGCCAGCTCGAATCGTCCAGCCGCTTGGTGCTACCTGCAGCCAGCTATCGGGACGGGCCAGCAGTTCATCAGCCGCGAAGTGGATCGTCACCCGCCAACTGTTGGGGTCCGTGGGCCAGGAGCGTAATGCTGAGATCGGGTAATGAAAATTGAAGGTAGCTTGGGGCAATTCGTAGTGTAGTTGATAGCGTAGGACGAGCTGCCGTCGGGCGTCTGCATTGAACTTCACTTGGACGCTCTGTCCTACGGAGTGGCCGGCAGATTGTAGGGGCAGAGGTTGGGCGTCGATGGTCAGTGAAACTGCAGTGGCCTGTGGTGTTCCTGACCATTGGTGGGGTACGACGAGCAGAATCGCTGTGATCCCTTCGCGTTCTAGATTGTGTAGGCGATATGCTGCTTCGATCTGCAGTATCAGGGAGTGGTCGTCATGTGTCACCACATGGACATCTAGGGTATGGGTAAGCAGATCTAGCGGCATTTCAACCGCAGGCTGCAAAAACAAGTGGTTCGTGGCCTGGAATTGCAGGGGAGAGATGTTCGTAATTCCTGGAGAGTGCCTCCATTCTGCCCTCGCCACAGGGATTTCGCCGGCTAGGATGATTCCACCACAGCAAAGATAGAACAAAATTCGGTATAGGTAAGTTGCAATTTTAGGAGATTTTGAGTATAGTGGCATGATGAAAAGGGCATTTCGTTTGCAACACTACGTCGCAGATGGCGGGGTTGCAACATAGATATTTGCGGGCGGGCCGCTTCTTCCGTATTGTCATGCATGCGTGCCCGCAAATCAAATGGGTAGGTATGGTACGCTTGTTAATGCAGTGGGACATTAAAATGGGGCGTGAACAGCCCTATTTTGAATTTGTCATGCGCGAATTTGCTCCGGGCCTTATGCAGTTGGGCATTGAGCCTGCTGAAGTCTGGTATACGATCTATGGGAACGGGCCGCAAATGCTAACCATTGGAGAAGTATCCAGCCTAGAACGGCTCCAAGCGATTCTCCAGAGTGATGTCTGGGAAGACCTTCACAGCAAACTCCGCATGTACGTGATCAATTATAAGCAAAGGGTTGTGGAGGACAACAACCGTACCTTTCAATTGTAAACGACACTGGAGAGTGGCGCGTCCATGCAGTTGCTCTCTACCAATCACTCTGCACTCGCCACAGGTGTGACTCAGCGTTTGGAGAAAATTCATGGCACTTTATGTTCGAACAGTAGAGGAGGAAGAACAGAAGGACCTGAAAAAGATAATCCAGGATCCGGAGAGTGATATCCCAGTTCAACGTGTAATGATCATTCACCTTTCCGCCCGGGGACTCCGGGTCCAGGACATTAGCCGAGAGGTTGACCTGCATCCGATCAACGTTCGGAAATGGATCCATCGGTTTAATCGGAACGGTCTTGACGGTCTACGCAGTGGAAAATCACCCGGTCGCCCTCCTGTGTTTACGAACAAACAGCGGCAGAAGATCGTTGAGATTGCTAATACGGCCCCTAGCGCATTCAACCTGACATTCAATCACTGGTCCTTACAGAAGCTGCAGAGATATCTGATCGATAGCAAAGTCGTCAAGCAGATCTCTGTTGAGACCATCCGACAGATATTGCGTGTACATGGGATACTCCCTCGTGCCAGGCCGAACTGGCGGAAGAATACCGATTTTCAGAACAGAAGCTAGTCAACTTGCGTAGAACGAAACGCAGAGACCTTACACAGCCGGCTCCTATGTTGAGCCGGCTTTCTTCTTCAACCTAGGGATGATGGCCCATGGAGAGAAATTGCAGTAACATGCCACGCATTATGCTGCACGTGCCGTTCGCACATGACGGATATCAACGAGTATGGCCGCATCTTCTGCGATAGAAGGCCAATCGTACACACTGTGATTGGTAGCGATCACCACACAGTGAGCATTGCGAACCGCGCTGTTGAGGTCCGCAACGGACGTGAGCGCGAGTCCTTCACCTTGAAGAGAGGGAACATAGGGATCGTGATAGCTGACGTCTGCCCCCTTTGCCAACAGGAGTTGTAGAATATCAAGCGCTGGCGACTCCCGAATATCGGAGATATCCGGCTTGTAAGCGACCCCTAGTACCAATACTCTGCTCCCCTTGACGGCCTTGCCGCTGTTGTTGAGCACATCCTGTACCTTCTGCACCCAATAGGATGGCATGCTGGTGTTGATTTCGCTGGCCAGCTCAATGAAACGAGCATTGTACTTGACTGATTTTAGCTTCCAGGAAAGATAGTGGGGATCGATGGGGATACAGTGGCCGCCGAGGCCTGGCCCCGGTGTAAATTTCATAAAACCGAAGGGTTTGGTAGCGGCCGCATCCAGCACTTCCCAAACGTCCAGGCCTAGTTTGTCACACATGAGCAGCAGTTCATTGGCAAGGGCTATGTTGACGGAGCGGAAGGTATTTTCAAACAGCTTCGCCATTTCCGCGATCTCCGGCGAAGATACGGGAACGAGTGTCTGGAAGACCTGGCCGTAATAGGCTTGGGCCATGGCCAGACTGTTTGCCCCCACCCCGCCGATGACTTTGGGCGTCGTCTGAATCGTCCAATCAGAGCGTCCGGGATCTACCCGTTCCGGCGAAAAGGCTACAAAATAGTCTTCACCGACAGACAGCCCCAGAGGCTGTGCGGCCGCCTCTAATTGGGGGAGCAGCACCTCCGTAGTGGTGCCAGGATATGTGGTGGATTCGAGGATGACGGTCAGGCCCGGATGCAGATAGCGGGCGATCTCTTGGCTGGCGGAGAGAATGTGGGAGATATCCGGGTCACCAGTCTTGTTGAGGGGCGTCGGCAGGCAGACCGAGACAGCATCACACGCACCTAAAATCGCATACTCACAGGTGGCCCGCAAGCGACCGCGCACAGCCTGCAGATCCGCATCAGACACATCATTGATGTATGATATGCCCTTATTTACTGCTTCAACCTTCTCTGCATTCAGATCGATCCCCACAACATCATAGCCGGATCTGGCCAATGCAGCTGCGAGGGACAAGCCCACATAACCGAGACCGAGCACCGCGACATGGGCTGTTTTGTTGTGAAAGCGGTCGAACTGCGAACTGTCGTGGCCAGTGTCCTGTGACCTGTGGTCAGGAACTGCGGTTGTTGCCTTGATGTGTTCGCTGTTGGAGTTTGGAATTTCACTAGCCACGGGTGTTGAACTTTTCTTGGTAAACGTCCCACTGGTCTTGGAAGACAGCAGGGGCAATGGTGTAGAGCATCTCCAGCACGAATTGGCCCAGGCGTCGGATCTCCCACTGGGCTGCCTTGTCCACAGCACGTAGCCAGAGGAAGTGGCTCCAGGCTGCAAAGTTCATTGTCGTGACGATGCGAGTCTCCGCTGCATTGGGCAGCAGGAAGCGGGCATCTTCTTTGCGGACCCCGATTGCTCGCAGCTCCGCATAGGAGTGGGCCAGGGTTTCCACAGCATCCATCCCGATAGACGCTGCGATTGGGTCAAAATCTGGTGGGAAGATTACCCCCATCGCCCGGGCCCTTTCTGCCAGTTGATCTTGAAAGTGCGCCAAAATTTTGGGACTTCGGTCGGCTGCCTCCTTTAACATGCCCGGATGCGCGTAAGGCAGCGCAAACCCATCGTAAAGCCATTCCAGAAGATCTGCCTGCAATGGCCAGGAGCGGCGAACTGCAGTGGGGGCTAGGATTTGGAGTTCATTGGGCCCTGGAATCTCAGCACACATCCAATTGAGGAGTTCTGGCGTTCCGTCAATGACCAGGACAGGCTGGCTTGGCCCCGTGTTGAACTGGCCCTTGCCCTCCACATATCCTCGAATGAAGGGGCGGATGAGTTCGCCTGATAATTGCGCGGGTGTTACGGACCGATGATGCGCCAAAGCCTGCACTTCGGTTGCAGGAATCGTCAATTTGACTGTGGGATCTCTTCCCGCAGCGATGACACTTCCGCCCCAAAGTGTTCCCAGACGCTTGAGCCATGCGGTATCGTTGGCAGGTCTGCTGATATAGGGCTGCTGCTGTGTGATCGTATCTGCATAAAGTAAGCCCAACACTTGCGCCTTCAGAGGCGTGTCAATATGAGCAAAAAAGGGGGGCAGCGCAGACGCCTGCGGGAGCGCAGGGTTGTGGCCTTCATATTGGATATAGCGTTGGGATGCTTGGCTGAAGCTGGCTAGGCGATGGCGCACCAGTTGGTGGGTACAGGCCCGGCTGATTCCTTCAAAGAAAAATGTCGCGGACCCGTGATGGAGTTGCGCCTCCACATCGTCCAGTGTCGGCTGGGTGAAAGACAGGAGCGTCACCCGTAAGCTACCTTCTTCACGTGGGCGCAGAGTATGCGGACTGAATGGCAGCTCGCACGCGGGGGGGAGAGAGATTCTTGGATTGGGAAGGGCTGTGCTGTCGGCAAATTCTTGATAGACTTTGGGCGCAATCGACTGCAAAAACGGTAGGGCTGCTAGGCCGACCCCTCCGCGGAACAGATCCAGCCAGACCCGTGCATTGCCACTGACTAGCCAACTTCCCGACGGTTCTTGGGTTATTTCGCAATGACGGTTCCAATTGCGCCAGCCTAAGGGGTTTTCGGCAGCACCTATCCGTACTGTTGCCACAAGATGTTCGATAATATCCTCATGGCCTTCCTTCACCCGGTTGATGATAAACCGGGGCGCGCTCCCCATACGCCGGGTGCTACGATAACAGACCCGCCCAGCATATTCGATGATGTTTTCTGAAAAGGTACTGGCTCCGTTCCAGATGGTTGCGAGATCACTGGTGTTCTGCAGATCAGCGGGATTGAGGGCCGGATTGGCCTGGGAGTAGGCGACAGGTTCGTAATTGTCGTGGCCTGTAGGGAGTGACTGCAGATGCCGCTTCATTGTATTTGCTTCAAATTTGTTTGACCACCGAGGAAGGCCCGACGTACATCGCGATTGTCTAGCAATTCTTGTGCGGGTCCTTCATAGGAGTTGCGCCCTAGTTCGAGTACATACCCTCTGTGGCTGGCTTCTAGGCCCTGGCGAGCGTTCTGTTCGATCATCAGGACAGTCAAGCCGATCTCGCGATTGAGCCGCTGTATGTTGGCGAAGATCGTGCGGGTGATCAAAGGAGAGAGGCCGGCACTCGGCTCGTCCATCAGCACCATTTTCGGTTCCAACAGCAGGGCCCGGCCGATCTCCAGCATCCGTTGTTCTCCGCCGGACATAGTGCCGGCCATCTGTGCCCGGCGTTCCCCTAAGCGTGGGAACAGCTCTAGAATGTATCTGATGCGCTCTGCTATGCGTGCTTGGTTCTTTTCCAGATACATGCCCATTTCCAGATTTTCCATGACTGTCATCTGTGGGAAGATGCTACGCAACTGCGGCACCATGGAGATGCCAGCGTTCAACACATCTTGGGGGCGGTCATTGGTGATCTCCTGGCCATTGAACTGTACTGCCCCCTGGCTCACCTTGACAAAGCCGTAGATAGCCTTAAACACCGTTGATTTGCCGGCCCCGTTCGGCCCGATAACGCACACGATTTCCCCAGGATGTACCTCCAGATCGATGCCTTTCAGAATGTTGAAATTCTGATACCCTGCATAGAGATTGTGGACAGAGAGGAGTGGTATCTGCATACGCGCGCGCTGGGTAATGACCAGTGTCGTGTTATGATCCAAAATAGGCATCGATCACCGCTTCATTTTCCATAATTTCTTGGGGACTGCCCTCGGCCAACTTTTCGCCATGATTGAGCACATAGACCCGGCTACAGAGATCGACGATGAAGTTGATATTGTGCTCAATGAGGAGAAAGGTCTTCCCCTGCGCGTGTAGGGCGCGGATGCGGTCTTTGATCGTTTCAATGAGTGTGGGATTGACGCCGGACGTGGCTTCATCCAGCAGCAGAATGTCGGGATCGGGCATCAGGGCCATACCGATTTCAAGCAGACGACGCTGCCCGCCAGAGAGATGCCCTGCCTGTTCATCTGCCAAGTGCGCGATCTGGAGGAAGTCAAGCCGTTCGTAGGCCCGGCGTTCGGTGTCCGCCGTGCTGGGCTGCAGCATCTGGAAGATCGACCTATCTCTCCATTGATGGCTGATCAGCATATTCTCTAGCACAGTCATCTTGCGGTAGAGGCGAATCACTTGGAACGTCCGCGCCAGCCCCATCCGCGCGACCTGATAGGGGCGCATGTGGGTCACATCTTGGCCTTTGAACATTATCTGTCCGCTATCGATCTTCTGCAGACAGCTCAGGCAGTCGAACAGTGTTGTCTTGCCACTGCCATTGGGGCCGACCAGACCGATGATTTCGCCGGGATAGACGGCAAATTCCACCTGCTGTACAGCGGCCAGGCCGCCAAAATATTTAGAAACAGTGCGCCCCTCAAGTAGCGGTTTATCGTTCACGTCCGCTCTCCTCTACCAAGGCGGCCCAGGAGCTGCGCGATTGACGCGGTGAAGTGGCGGGCTATATTGCTGCGCTTCCCAAAGGAGCCGAGGATGCCTTCCGGCAGGAAGATGACCAGCAACACCAACAAAACGCCCAGGGCCAGCAGATGCGCGCCGAACAGGTTCCTCCAGACCAAGTCCTGCAAGAGGTAGATGACCACTGCGCCCAGAGGTGGCCCCCATACTGTGCCTAGGCCGCCCAGCATGGACATCATGACCATCTCCACAGTGCGGGCTTCAATGAAGACCACATCGGGATCGATAAATGTATTCTGCCAGGCCCAAAACCCACCGACAAGCCCGCTGAAAAATGCGGCGATCATAAAGGCGATAATCTTGTGCAATGTGGTGTTGATGCCCCGCATCTCCGCGCCGATCTCGTCCTCACGGATGGCGATGAGACTCTGGCCGAATTCACTGCGACGGATCCACCACATCATCGTCACCACGAGGCCCATAATCCCCAACATCAGGTAATAGTCGCCGAGGCGGTTCAGGACCGGCGGCAGGTTCAGGCCGACCCCTCCGCCGGTAAGCGGGCGCAACACCCGAACGACCTCCCGGGTCGCCACAAATGTGCCGAGCATGGCAATCGAAAAGTAGGGGCCTTTGAGACGTAAAGTCGGCAACCCGATCAGGAGGGCAAACATAGCGGCGGCAACTCCGCTAAGTGGTAGGGCCTGCCAGAAGCTCCATTCCGGGGAGATCAGCAGCGGGGACCGGGTCACGGCGATGCCCATGACATATGCACCGATGCCGAAAAAGACCGCATGGCCAAAGTCCACGTAGCCGGTCATACCGCCGATGAGATTCCAGTTGGAGGCCAAGGTTACGAGCACGAAGATCTGGCTGCCGATGAAGAGGGTCAAGCTGGAAACACCGCTATAGGGGTACAAGGCGAGCAGGCCCACCAACAGCAGCCAGAAGATCAACCCTCTCCAACTGCCAAGGGCAGTGGCACGTAACGTCTCTCCACTTTTCCTCCACGTTTCATTGCGGTCGCGGTTTGTGCTCATAAGGCGGCCTCCGCGTCTATGGGACGCAGGCCGCGTAAGATCCCCTGGGGCCGCAACACCAAGATCAGGACTAGCAGGATGAGGCTGATGGCAACGCCCAAGTTTGTGCCGATGCCGGGCACGTAGATGGACACAAATATTTCGGTGATGCCCAGGACCATCCCACCGAGCAACGCGCCGGGGATACGGCCCAAACCGCCGAGGGCGGTGATGGTAAAGGCTTTGAGCGTGAAGGGTGCCCCCATGAAGGGAAAGATAGCTTGCGTGGGGCTGATCATGGCACCGGCCCCGGCCGTGATGGCGATGCAGATGCCAGCCGTGATGGCGTAGGTTCGGTTGATGTCCACGCCGACGATGCGCGCGGCGTTTTTATTTTGCGAAGCGGCGCGGATCGACTTACCCAAACGGCTGCGTTGTAGGAAGAGCTGCAAGCCGAGCATGATGAGTAGGGCTACGAAGAAGATGATCGTCTTGACGATAGGCAAGGTGATGCCCGCGAGTTCCCAGGAGCCATTGTAAGCCACGGGTACATTGCGAGGGTCCGATGTAAATACTATCTTGAAGAGGTTGGCCAGCGCGATAGAGACGCCGAAGGTGACCAACAGAGCCATGAGATGAGGGCGCTCTAGGATGCGGTTGAGCAGTACGACCTGCAACAGGTAGCCTATGAGAAACATGAGCGGTAGGATGATCAGCAGCGAAGCAAAGGGGTCTAGCCCCAAGAGACGGAACAGACCCCAGGCCATGTACGCGCCGATCATCAGGAATTCACCATGCGCGAGGTTGATGACGCCCATGACACCCCAGATGACGGAGAACCCCAACACCATGACCGCGTAAAAACCGCCCAACAACAGCCCGCTAACAAGTGCTTGTAGAAGTTGGTCCATAGAACAGAACACCAGTGGTTCGTGGAGAGAAACCCCACCACGAATCACTGCAGTTATCGATCTTTCCAGGTAGGGGCCGGGTAGAGAACATCAGTGATGGCGGCGTTGCTTGGGGCCACCACGAGAATTTCGCCGTTCTGGACCTGAATTGCCCCCATAGGTTTGCTGGCATTCTTGCCGGTTTCGTCAAAGTTAATCGGCCCGTAGAAGGTAACCACGTCCAGAGCATAGAGGGCTTCGCGCACAGTATCAGTATCTAGGGAGCCGGCGTCCTCAATGGCTAGGTGCAGGGCTAGAGCTGTGGCTGTTGATTCTGCGGCCTGGTAGGTGGGCACTTCGTTCCACATTTCCTGATAGCGTGCTGCGTAGTCGGCCGCGGAGCCGAAGTACTCGTCTTCATAGCTCATGGATGCTTCCCACTGTGTGGGGCCGATGATATATTCGGCATCTGCGCCGACCTCATCAATGAGCTTTGGGTTGCTCGGCCCGACCGTGATCACCATGGCCTTTGGGTTGAAGTTCAGCTCTTTGGCTGCGCGGATAAAGAGGACAGCATCGTTGAAGTGACCACCCCCTACGAAAACATCCGGTTCCAGTTCCTTGAATTTCGACATGATGCCGCTTACATCAGCCACATCCTTGGGGTAGGTTTCCACGCCTAGTACTTCTAGGCCATATTCTGCCGCCCAACGCTGGGCACCCTCAGCGACACTCGTGGGGAAGGCCGTATCCTCGTAGGCGATCACGACTGTCTGCGCGCCCTGAGCCGCCAGCATCTGCAGTGCGGATTGGGTATAGTTCCCCGCGGGGGTGAGCACGGCAAATAGGTTTTTGAAGCCCCGTTCAAAGAGTGTTTCTGCGGCCCCATTGCCCTCTACCATGATCTTGCCATATTTTTCCGCAATCGCACTGGCACTCTGGGTCAAGCTGGAGCTATAGGGGCCCAGGAGGAAGTCGACACGGTCCTCGTTGATGAGTTGCTCCACGAGCCGGGCGGTTGTGTCCGGATCCCCTTCGTCATCGTACATCACCAACTGGACTTTGTAGCGGTCGCCGGCTACGTTGATGCCACCATATTCATTGTTCACCCAATCCAACCAGACGCCATAGCCCTGACGGGTGTCTTTGCCTTCCCGTGAATATTTGCCCGTTTCACTGACAGCCGCACCGATGTAGATGATCTTCTCTGCCCCAGGGTCTGTGGTGGCGGGGCCGCCCGAGCCCTGTGTAGCAGTCGGTGTGGGTGGTGTGGGGCAAGCTGCCAATACAAGGCAAGCTACCAACAATAGCGAAAATCGTAGAATACTTTGCCGCATGATTCATTCCTAACTGCAGTATGTATGGAGTGATACGGAATCCTGTCTTCAACTGTAGCGAAGACGTTTCAGTAACGTTATCATACTTGCTTGAGCCTTGTCAATCTTGAATCATTACACTCTTGGTTTGACCCAACGAAAGGTCTGTAGATCCTGGGATTTCGCTCGTTTCACTGCCGCACGAGGGGCAGGAAGATGTACACGCTAAGGGTGGATGTAGCTGTTGGCGTGGAAGTGGATATAGATGTACTCGTTGCCAAGGGAGTATAGGTCGTCGTAGGCGTAGCTGTGGGTGGGCCTGGCGTAGATGAGGGTTTGCGTGTAGGTATCGGTTGGCCTGTAGGTGTAATGGTTGGTATGGGTGTAATAGTTGGTGTGGGTGTAATGGTTGGTGTGGGTGTAATGGTTGGTGTAGGTGTAATGGTTGGTGTAGGAGCGCAGGAAAGCAGTCCGAGATCGCTTAAGTCAGTTTGCTCAAAGGAATGCGTGAACAAGTCAGGGTCTATACATCCGCGTAGTTGGTTCGGTTGTCCTTCTTTCTGTTTAAGGTACAATTGCGTCAGCCTAGTGAGTCTGTTCAGTTCTGACGGGATGCTGCCTGTTAGCTGGTTGTTGTTGAGGTACAACCACTGCAGATTGGAGAGGTTGCCCAGTGCAGTCGGGATGCTGCCTGTCAGGGTATTGCTGGAAAGGTTCAAGGTCTGCAGTGTGACGAGGTTGCCCAATGTATCCGGGATGCTGCCTGTCAGTTGGTTGGTGGAGAGGTTCAAGGTCTGCAGCGTGGTAGAAAGATTGCCCAGTTGAGTCGGGATGCTGCCTGTCAGTTGGTTGGTGGAGAGGTTCAAGGTCTGCAGCGTGGTAGAAAGATTGCCCAGTTGAGTCGGGATGCTGCCTGTCAGTTGGTTGGTGGAGAGGTTCAAGGTCTGCAGCGTGGTAGAAAGATTGCCCAGGGCAGTGGGGATGTGGCCTGTCAGTGTGTTGGAGTAGAGGTGCAATTGTGTCAGATTGGAGAGATTGCCGAGTGCAGTCGGGATGGTACCTGTCAGTGTGTTGGAGTAGAGGTGCAATTGTGTCAGATTGGAGAGGCTGCCCAGTGCAGTGGGGATAGTACCTGTCAGTTGGTTGTCGTGAAGGTACAAGTACAGCAGATTGGAGAGGTTACCTAGTTCAGTGGGGATGGCACCAGTCAGTTTGTTTTGGTCGAGGCGCAATAGCCGCAGATTGGTGAGTCTGCCCAGTTCAGTGGGGATGATACCAGTCAGTTGGTTGTCGTGAAGGTACAAGTACTGCAGACGGGTGAGTCTGCCCAGTTCAGTGGGGATGTGGCCTGTCAGTGTGTTGGAGTAGAGGTGCAATTGTGTCAGATTGGAGAGATTGCCCAGTTCAGTGGGGATGGGGCCTGTCAGTGTGTTGGAGTAGAGGTACAGTTGTGTCAGATTGGAGAGGCTGCCGAGTGCAGTCGGGATGGTACCAGTCAGTTGGTTGTCGTGAAGGTACAAGTGCTGCAGACGGGTGAGTCTGTCCAGTTCAGTGGGGATGGTACCAGTCAGTTGGTTGGAGTAGAGGTGCAATTGTATCAGATTGGAGAGGCTGCCGAGTGCAGTGGGGATGTTGCCTGTCAGTGTGTTGGAGTAGAGGTGCAATTGTGTCAGATTGGAGAGGCTGCCGAGTGCAGTCGGGATGGGGCCTGTCAGTTGGTTGTCGTGAAGGTACAAGCGTAGCAGCCCGGTGAGTCTGCCCAGTTCAGTGGGGATGGTACCAGTCAGTTGGTTGTCGTAGAGGTACAAGTACCGCAGATTGGAGAGGTTACCTAGTTCAGTGGGGATGGCACCAGTCAGTTTGTTTTGGTCGAGGCGCAATATCTGCAGACTGGTGAGGCTGCCCAGTTGAGTTGGGATGCTGCCCGTCAGTTGGTTGTTGTTGAGGCTCAAGATGCTCAGAGTGGAGAGGTTGCCTAGTTCAGTGGGGATGGGGCCTGTCAGTCGGTTGTCGTGAAGGTACAAGCGTAGCAGCCCGGTGAGTCTGCCCAGTTCAGTGGGGATGGGGCCTGTCAGTTGGTTGTCGTGAAGGTACAAGCGTAGCAGCCCGGTGAGTCTGCCCAGTTCAGTGGGGATGGTGCCCGTCAGTCGGTTGTTGTAAAGGTACAAGTACCGCAGATTGGAGAGGTTGCCTAGTTCAGTGGGGATGGTGCCCGTCAGTTGGTTGTTGTGGAGGCGCAACAGCTGAGTGGAGGAGAGGTTGCCCAGTGCAGGCGGGATGGCACCAGTCAGTCGGTTTTTGTCGAGCAGAAAATCAATCGTCTTGGAGAGGTTGCCCAGGGCAGGCGGGATGGGGCCTGTCAGTGTGTTGGAGAAGAGGTGCAAGTGTGTCAGATTGGAGAGGTTGCCCAGTTCAGAGGGGATAGGGCCCGTCAGTCGGTTGTCGCTGAGGCCCAATCCCTTCAGCTTGGAGAGTTGGCCCAGTTGAGTTGGGATGCTGCCCGTCAGTTGGTTTTCGTCGAGGCGCAAGTGCTCCAGAGAGTTGGAGATGAGACCCGTGCCCAGTTGAGTTGGGATGCTGCCCGTCAGTTGGTTTTGGCCGAGGGCCAACTCTTTCAGATTGGAGAGTTGGCCCAGTTGAGTTGGGATGCTGCCCGTCAGTTGGTTGTTGTGAAGGTACAAGTGCTGCAGAGTGGTGATGTTGCCCAGTGCAGGCGGGATGGCACCAGTCAGTTGGTTGTTGGAAAGGTACAACTGCTGCAGACGGGTGATGTTGCCCAGTTGAGTTGGGATGCTGCCCGTCAGTTGGTTGTTGTAAAGGCGCAAGTAGGTCAGAGTGGTGATGTTGCCCAGTGCAGGCGGGATGCTGCCCAGTCGGATATTTTGGAGGTTCAAGCTGGTCACCCTACCGGAGGAGACAGAGAGGCCGCTCCACCAGTTTATCCTCCTTGTTGTACTCCAATTCAGTTGATTTCGGGGGTCTAGGGTGTTCTTAGCGGCCAGGAGCGCGTTGCAAGCCGGGATTGCGTTGCTATAGCTATAGCCTGTACCCACAATCGCGGCGGTTCCGCTACATACATCCGCTACCGATATAGACTGCGCGGCTACGGGTGAGCCGGCGATGGTCATCAAGGCGGTTAAGGCGATGGCAGTACAGAGGACGCTGAGAGCTGCCAGGAGGGTCCGGGCTGAGAGGTATGGTTTCGCCCCCCCCCCCCCCCCCATTATATGATATATAGATAACATGAATTTAGTCACAAGTCGTCGTCCCTCGCCCGCAACATGCGGGTGAAAGCGCGGCCCCTGCGCGGGGTCATCCGCAATCATTGCACTGTCTACGCGGACCTGATCTTGATTAGCCATAATCGCACCTTTTTGACGGGATTCAGATAACGTTCGGTACTATCTATCATGTTATCTTATTATACTTGCTTGACCCGTGTCAATCTTGAATAATTACACTCCTAGTTTGACCCAACGAAAGGTCTGTAGATCCTGGGACTTCGCTCGTTTCACTGCCGCACGAGGGGCAGGAAGGTCTGTCTACCAACAGGGGCAAGCGGTGTAGCCGTGGCTGGCGGCGTGACCGTAGGCGTAGCTGTCGGTGTGACAGGGTCGCAGAACGACAACTCAATAGCCGACAGGTCGTTCTGGGCAACACGCGCCAACGCATTGGGAATACAACCGCTCAAGCGGTTGCCGGCCAAGGACAACGAACGTAGGTCGGAGAGATCGACAAGGGTCGTCGGGATGCTGCCCGTCAAACTGTTGTTGGCCAGGTGCAAGGTCTGCAAGTTGGCAATACTGCCCAGATCAGTCGGCAGGCTGCCCGACAGCCGGTTGTTGGAGAAGTCCAAGACCTGCAGGGCGGCGAGCGCGCGCAAGCCAACCGGGATACGGCCCGAGAATTCGTTGTTGGCGAGGTTCAAGGTCTGCAGACCGCTGAGCCGGCTCAAGGTAGACGGGATGCTGCCTGCCAATGTCTTGCCACTGATCTGTAGCTCCAGCCTGACCACACGCTGCGGGGCCCCGTCAATGGTTACCCCTTCCCATGTGTCAATACTGCTGTTCTCACTCCAGTTCAAGCGCATAGAGGTACTGATGCGTCCCTCAAGGGTGGCCTTGATGGTTAGGAGCTGTACGCAGTCTCTGACCAGGTCGGCATTGGCAGAGGGGTTGGCTACAACAGTGCCATTGGTACATGTGGGTCTCTGTGTTGAGCCGCCGCCGCCGCCGCCGCCACCACCACCGCCTGTAGATGGCGGTGGCGAGGTAGGCGTGACCGTAGGTGTAGGTGTGATCGTGGGTGTAGGCGTGACCGTGGGTGTAGGCGTGCATTCCATCAGAACTATGTCAGTTTGTATGTCGCCACGCACCCTCCGCGCATTCAAGTCACTGCTGATACATCCGCTTATTGTATTGCTGCCGTCGAGGTACAAGTGTGTCAGACGGGAGAGTCTGCCCAGGGCAGAAGGGATGGTGCTCGACAGTTGGTTGTTGTTGAGGCGCAATGTCTGTAGATTGGTGAGTTGGCCCAGTGCAGTAGGGATAGTGCCCGTCAGGGTGTTGGAGTAGAGGGACAATGTCTGCAGCTGGGCGAGGTTGCCTAGTGCAGAGGGGATCATGCCCGTCAGGGTGTTGGTGTAGAGGTTTAAGGTCTGCAGATTGGTGGAAAGATTGCCCAGTGCAGTGGGGATGCGGCCCGACAGCCGGTTGTTGGCCAGGTTCAAGGTCTGCAGTGTGACGAGATTGCCCAATGTATCCGGGATGCTGCCCGACAGTTGGTTGGTGGAGAGGTTCAAGGTCTGCAGCGTGGTAGAAAGATTGCCCAGTTGAGAAGGGATGCTGCCCGACAGTCGGTTGGTGGAAAGGTTCAAGGTCTGCAGCGTGGTAGAAAGATTGCCGAGTGCAGGCGGGATGCTGCCTGTCAGGGTGTTGATGGAGAGGTTCAATTGTGTCAGATTGGAGAGGCTGCCCAGTTGAGTCGGGATCTCGCCCGACAGGGTGTTGATGGAGAGGTTCAATTCTGTCAGATTGGAGAGGTCGCCCAGTGCAGGCGGGATGTTGCCCGACAGGGTGTTGGAGTAGATGTTCAATTCTGTCAGATTGGAGAGGTCGCCCAGTGCAGGCGGGATGTTGCCCGACAGTTGGTTGGTGGAGAGGTTCAAGGTCTGCAGCGTGGTAGAAAGATTGCCCAGTTGAGAAGGGATGCTGCCCGACAGTTGGTTGGTGGAGAGGTTCAAGGTCTGCAGCGTGGTGGAAAGATTGCCCAGTGCAGAAGGGATGCTGCCTGTCAGGGTGTTGATGGAGAGGTTCAATTGTGTCAGATTGGAGAGGCTGCCCAGTTGAGTCGGGATCTCGCCCGAGAGGGTGTTGGAGTAGAGGTTCAATTGTGTCAGATTGGAGAGGTCGCCCAGTGCAGGCGGGATGTTGCCCGACAGGGTGTTGGAGTAGAGGTTCAATTCTGTCAAATTGGAGAGGTCGCCCAGTTGAGTTGGGATAGGGCCTGTCAGTTGGTTGTTGTGAAGGTACAACTGCTGCAGATTGCCGAGGTCCTCGTCCAGTCGAGTTGGGATAGAGCCCGTCAGTTGGTTGTCGTTGAGGTACAACCGCTGCAAATTGACGAGGCTGTCTAGGTTAGCCGGGATGGGGCCCGACAGTTGGTTGTCGTTGAGGTACAAGTATCGCAGCTGGGTGAGTCTGCCCAGTGCAGCCGGGATGGGGCCCGACAGTTGGTTGTTGTAAAGGACCAACTGCTGCAGATTGGAGATGTCGCCCAGTTGAGTTGGGATGGGGCCAGTCAGTTGGTTGTTGTGAAGGTACAAGGCCCGCAGCTGGGAGCCGATGGTACCCGTGCCCAGTTGAGTTGGGATGGTGCCCGTCAGGTGGTTGTTATGAAGGTACAAGGTCAACAAGGGGAGATTGCCCAGTTCAGAGGGGATGGGGCCCGACAGTTGGTTGTTGTAAAGGCGCAAGTGCCGCAGACGGAGGCGGCCCAGTTGCGGCGGGATGGCACCAGTCAATTGGTTGTTGTAAAGGTACAAGCGCAGCAGATACCTTGTGTCTTGCGGGTTGGCCCTTCTCAGGTTTTCCAGTTGAGTTGGGATGCTGCCCGTCAGTTGGTTGTTGTGAAGGTACAAGCGCGCCAGATTGGAGAGGTTGCCCAGTTCGGGCGGGATGACACCAGTCAGTCGGTTGTTGTGAAGGTACAAGTTCCCAAGAGTGTTGGAGATGAGACCCGTGCCCAGTTGAGTTGGGATGCTGCCCGTCAGTAGGTTGTTGTTGAGGTGCAACGCCTGAGTAGCGGAGAGGTTGCCCAGTTGCGGCGGGATGGCACCAGTCAGTTGGTTTTGGTCGAGCCGAAATTCAATCGTCTTGGAGAGGTTGCTGAGTGCAGGCGGGATGTTGCCCGTCAGTGTGTTGGAGTAGAGGTGCAAGTGTGTCAGATTGGAGAGGTTGCCCAGTTGAGTTGGGATGCTGCCCGTCAGTCGGTTGTCGTAGAGGTTCAAGTAGGTCAGAGTGGTGATGTTGCCCAGTTGTGGCGGGATGCTGCCCGTCAGTCGGTTGTTGCTGAGGTTTAACTGGGTCACCCTACCATCGGCGGAGAGAGTGAGGCCGCGCCACTGGTTTATCCTCGTTGTTGTAATCCAATCCCCTGTGGCAAATGTGGCAGTCCCTAGCAGGGTGTCCTTAGCGGCCAGGAGCGCGTTGCAAGCCGGGATTGCGTTGCTATAGCTATAGCCTGTACCCACAATCGCGGGGGTTCCGGGACATACATCCGCTACCGATATAGACTGCGCGGCTACGGGTGGGCCGGCGATGGTCATCAAGGCGGTTAAGGCGATGGCGGCACAGAGTACGCTGAGAGCTGCCAGGAGGGTCCGGGCTGAGAGGCATGGTTTCATCTTGCCCCCCCCCCCCCCCCCCCCCCCCCCCCCCCATTATGTAATATATAATTGATAATACGAATTTAGTCACAAGACGTCGTCCCTCGCCCGCAACATGCGGGTGAGAGCGCGGCCCCTGCACAGGGTCATCCGCAATCATTGCACTGTCTACGCGGACCTGATCTTGATTATTCATAATCGCACCTTGTTGACGGGATACAGATAACGTTCGGTACTATCTATAATGTTATCTTATCATACTTGCTTGATCCGTGTCAATCTTGAATAATTACACTTCTAGTTTGACCCAACGAAAACAGAGATGCTACAATCGTAACCGTGATTTTTAAGTTGCTCGTTTTCTGGCCTGTAATACACAGGCTGAAAACCTAGAACGAAAAACCGGAGTTTGACTTTTGCGAAAACAATTTTACGGTGGGCAGGCTGTCATTGAAGGCGTGATGATGCGGGGCCGTAAGGTCATGGCAATTGCTGTACGCAACACCCAGGGCAAGATCGTCGTCCACCAAGAACCGCTCACGGCCAAAATCTATACGAGTACATGGGGGCAATGGCCCTTTGTGCGAGGGCTGGCTCTTTTGTGGGATGCGCTCGGGTTGGGTATGCAGGCACTTATGTGGAGCGCAAACGTATTAGAGGATGATGGCGAGGAGCAAGTCGAATTTTCCGCTTCTATGGCCTGGACGACAGTTGCCACCAGTCTTGCCTTTGCTGTGGCCCTCTTTTTTCTGCTGCCCACCTTTGCCAGCCGCTGGTTCGCCGGTTTCTTCGACCACAACCCCTACCTTGACGCGGTATTTGAGGGGGGCATGCGGCTGCTTCTATTCGTACTCTACCTATGGGGGATTGGTTTTCTGCCTGATATTCGCCGAGTGTTCGCCTACCATGGAGCCGAGCATAAAGCGGTGAATGCCTATGAGGCCGGCGATACACTGACCGTTGTCCATGTACAAAAGCACAGTGTCCAACATACCCGTTGCGGCACAAGTTTCCTGCTCTACATTCTCGTACTCAGCATTTTGCTTTTCGCACCCCTCACATTTGCTTGGGTCGGACAGACTTGGCTGGCGTTGCTGCTGCGTTTCGTCACCCGGCTGTTGCTCGTTCCCGTGGTGGCCGCAATCGCCTACGAAATGATACGCTTCAGTGCCATTCATGAGAGCAACCGCTTGATGCGTCTTTTGATTGCCCCGGGCCTGTTGCTCCAGCGTATGACGACCCGTGAACCGGATGATGCGATGGTCGAATGCGCGCTAGCCGCGCTGCTCCCTGTCCTCGCCGCGGATGGAGTTGTCGTTGATGTGGGCTTGGCGGATATGGGCGAGGATGCAGCCACAACCATGCCAGCCCCGGCGATTTCCTCAGCCTAGGAACCCCTGTACTGTCCCGGCAAGCCCTCCACAATCTCTACTGTCTCCACACTCACGGCGATGACCTTCTGCAGCAGGCCGATGATGTACTGATCATTTTCGCGGTTGGGATCATTGACGATACCGCTGCGTTTGTCTATCTTGACCCGGTACTGATCAAGGACCCATTCTAAGGCAGACCGATTCCCTAGCCGATAGGCAAATGCTTTCTTTGGGATCCCCTCTAAGGTCAAGAAGTCGTTGTAGCGGATCGACTGTTTGTCCTTGGAGAGCCGCATCTTCTCCACCCGCCAAGTGGGGGCCTGGCCGGGCCTCTCTACCAGGGTGAGCGGATAGGCGGGCATCTGTTCATAGTTTACATGGATGTCTGCCAGACGTGCGCCGGCCTTGGCAAAGGCCCGGAAGTCGGACGACTGTGGGGTAAGGGGGATGTGTGGCAGGTCCCGCTTGAGGTTGGCTTGATACCGTTCACGATAGCCCGGGTGATGCAATAAGGCGTAAACGTAGTGGAAGATATCCCATTTGCTGATGGATTCATCCTGATACTGCCTGCGGAACTGTGCCAATGCCCAATCTGTAATATTCTCGCGGCGGTTGCTGCCGTCTTCGTTGTAAGTGTAGAAGGGGAAACATTGGGAATTGCCAGTAAGATGCAGTTCTGGTATCTGCTGTGTCATCAGGCAGTGGAATGTTTTGTTGCTTCCGAGGCCTCTGACACAGACCGCCCGATTCTCTGTTTCCGCTGTAGGGAAGATGGACGGGAAGAGGTACACACTGTTGTTCATCAGCCGATCAAAATAAAGATACGACTTTGTAAATGGACGATAGAGGGATTGCCGAACTTTATCAATTGTAAAATACCCGGTCTTTTCCTTTTTAAGTGCCTGTTTCAAGTCGCCACTCCAACTAATTTTGCGATTATCAGAGATGACAAAATCATTTATATTCACATCATAGTTTTCCTGACGTTTCCAGCGGTCTACTTCCGCATTGTAGTGCCGAATCATGCGGTTCATGTTCTCAATGAGCACGTTGCGGTTGAAATTGTACGCCCATGCATCACGGCCCGTGACGACACCGCGACTATAACTCTTAAAGATTACATCTACCGCCTCGCCTTTCCCTGCTTTTGCTTCCTTTGTCCCCAAGGGGATAAAGGTCTCAAATTCAGCGTGGAGTCCTTCTGTGAGCCATGTATATCGCTTGTCCGGTCGTATCGCTTTCCATTCGATGTTGCGGTATTGTTCCTTTGCATCAAGATAGCCGTACTTCTCTTCCTTGCGCCACCACTCATCAACACGTGCGTAGAAGATTTCCGTTTGATCTGCCTTGTCGCGCCGCTTGACGCAAAAATTGATGCTCACACCCACTTGAATGCCAAAGACATTGTGTGTTGTCCCAGAGAGTTTTGGATTCTTACGCACGTTCCCAGCCAGATCCAGAATGTAGATGGCGTCGAAATCCTCTGCGAGGTGTTTCCGCATGCCATCGAACGCCACACCATCAAGAAAGCTGTTGTTGGTCACAAAGGCGACGATCCCTGCCTCGCCTATGCGGTCTGCTGCCCAGCGCATGGCCTTCACATAGGGATCATAGAGTGCGTTTTTATTGGTCGCGTTTGAGTCCTTTGCATAGGTCTCCCGAACCCGCTTGTCCATGGTGGCATAGGTGCGGTTCTTGTTGTTGTCATTCTCATTGACCTGCCCGATGTTGTAAGGCGGGTTGCCGATGATGACCGTAATATCCTGTTTCTTCTGATGCTCCACACGCTGTGTGTTCTCTTGGACAAACAAGCTGAGTTGGGTATCCTCGGCCAGCTCAAAGGTATCAACCAAGCAGATGCCCTCAAAGGGCGCGTACTGCCCCATCAGTTCATAGTATTCATGCTCAATGTTCAGGGCCGCGATGTAGTAGGGCAGCAGCATCACTTCGTTGCAGTGTAGTTCCGTCTTGTACTTATGACGCAGGCTTGAGACTTTGCCCAGTTCCTGCAGGTGACGCATGACCCGCAGCATAAAATTGCCCGTACCCACGAAGGGGTCCAGCACATGTACGCCGGCATCGGCTAAAGAACGACCGAACTCTTGGTTGAGGATAGCTTCCACGGAGCGCACCATAAACTCCACAATGGGCTGTGGTGTGTAGACGATGCCATGGGTGTCCGCGTCCTTGACGGAAAAGCCTTGGAAGAAGTTTTCGTAGACAGTGTTGAGGAAGCCCTGCTTCTCTGCATAGTCCCTGATAGTGGCTGCGGTCGTTTCAATGGCCGTGTAGAAACCCTCTAGGGGCAGGAAGAATTCATACCGGCTGAAATGCTGGCCGGTCAAGGCCTGCACCACCTCCTCGATCTCCCGTGCGATCACATTGCGGGCCACAAAGTCCGGGTTGTTGAACACCCGCCGGAAGATGCGTTCTGTCAGCAGGTGCTGGATCAGCATCTCCTCTACGGCTGCATCGGCGATGTTGGGGTTGATGGCATCTCGGCACAGAGTGGCGAAGCGGGCGAACGCCTGCCGAAAGGCCCGGTTGTGCTGCCGCTCCCCTTTGATTAAGGTCAGCAAAGACTCGGCCAGGGCCGGCACTACCGTCTTGAACTCCTCCACTGACCAGTGCCAGCGCGCATAGGCCGGTGCCTGATAGGTATAGAAGTGGTTCGTAATCAATCCTGGGCTGAGAAGCCGGTCTTTATCGTATCCGATTTTTCATAACTGGGCGCAGTTTGAGCCCGAGTTGGAGAGAAAAACGGGCATCTGGGTCGTTGTGGCTTATAGGCAGTGGGTAAACCGGCCCGGCAAGCCTTCCACAATCTCTACTGTCTCCACACTCACGGCGATGACCTTCTGCAGCAGGCCGATGATGTACTGATCATTTTCGCGGTTGGGATCATTGACGATGCCGCTGCGCTTGTCTACCTTGACCCGGTACTGATCAAGGACCCATTCCAACGCGGACCGGTTCCCCAGCCGATAGGCAAACGCTTTCTCTGGGATCCCCTCTAAGGTCAAGAAGTCGTTGTAGCGGATAGATTTTTTGTCCTTGGAGAGCCGCATCTTCTCCACCCGCCAAGTGGGGGCCTGGCCGGGCGTCTCTACCATGGTGAGCGGGTAGGCGGGCATCTGTTCATAGTTTACATGGATGTCTGCTAGACGCGCGCCGGCCTTGGCAAAGGCCCGGAAGTCCGCGGCTTTATCTGTTGCGCCTGCCATTGGGGGCGGCATGGGGATGTGTGGCAGGTCCCGCTTGAGGTTGGCCTGATATCGCTCTCTATATTGGGGATGATGCAGCAGGCCGTAGACATAATGGAAGATATCCCATTTGCTGATGGATTCATCCTGATACTGCCTGCGGAACTGTGCCAATGCCCAATCTGTGATGTTCTCGCGGTGCTTGCTGCCGTCTTCGTTGTAGGTGTAGAAAGGGAAGCATTGGGTTTTTTCAAGTATGTCAACGCATGGAACCATAGAAGCCATCAAGGTCTGAAAAGGTTTGTTGCTTCCGAGGCCACTGACACAGATCGCCCGATTCTCTGTTTCCGCTGTAGGGAAGATGGAGGGGAAGACGTAGACTCTCTCGATCATCATTCTATCAAAGTACAGGTGCGACTTTGTAAAGGGACGATAGAGAGAAGCCCTTACCTTTTCGTGTGAAAAATCAGCGATTTTCCCTCTTTTCAAATTTCGTTTCAGTGTTTCGCTCCACTTAATTTTCTGGTCATTATACACCACAAACTCATCAACATTCGCCCCCTGATCCCTCTGTCGTTCCCACTTGAATACCTGTTCATTATAGCAATCGATCATCCCCTGAATATTCTCTGTAAGCACACTTCGGTTAAAATTGTATGCCCATGCATCACGGCCCGTACTGATACCACAACTATAACTCTTAAATAATACATCCCCCACCTCGCCCTTGGTCGCCTTTGCTTCTTTGCTCCCCATAGGGAGAAAGGTATCAAACTCGGCGTGGAATCCCTCTGTAAGCCAGGTATATCGCTTGTCCGGTCGTATCGCTTTCCATTCGATATTGCGGTACTGTTCCTTTGCATCAAGATAGCCGTACTTCTCTTCCTTGCGCCACCACTCATCAACGCGTGCATAGAAGATTTCCGTTTGATCTGCCTTGTCGCGCCGCTTGACGCAAAAATTGATGCTCACACCCACTTGAATGCCAAAGACATTGTGTGTTGTCCCAGAGAGTTTTGGATTCTTACGCACGTTCCCAGCCAGATCCAGAATGTAGATGGCGTCGAAATCCTCTGCGAGATGTTTCCGCATGCCATCGAACGCCACAGCGTCAAGAAAGCTGTTGTTGGTCACAAAGGCGACAACCCCCTCATCCCCTATGCGGTCCGCTGCCCAGCGTATAGCCTTCACATAGGGGTCAGAGAGTGCGTTTTTATTGGTGGCCTTTGAGGCCTTTGCATAGGTCTCCCGTACCCGCTTGTCCATGGTGGCATAGGTACGGTTCTTGTTGTTGTCGTTCTCGTTGACCTGGCCTGCGTTGTAGGGTGGGTTGCCGATGATGACCGTAATATCCTGCTTCTTCTGGTTCTCCACGCGCTGTGTGTTCTCTTGGACAAACAAGCTGAGTTGGCTGTCCTCGGCCAGCTCAAAGGTATCAACGAGACAGATGCCCTCAAAGGGCGCGTACTGGCCCATCAGTTCATAGTATTCATGCTCGATGTTCAGGGCCGCGATGTAGTATGGCAGCAACATCACCTCGTTGCAGTGTAGTTCCGTCTTGTACTTATGACGCAGGCTTGAGACTTTGCCCAGTTCCTGCAGGTGACGCATGACCCGCAGCATGAAATTGCCCGTACCCACGAAGGGGTCCAGCACATGTACGCCGGCATCGGCTAAAGAACGACTGAACTCTTGGTTGAGGATAGCTTCCACGGAGCGCACCATGAACTCCACAATGGGTTGTGGTGTGTAGACGATGCCATGGGTGTCCGCGACTTTGACGGAAAAGCCCTGGAAAAAGTTTTCGTAGACAGTGTTGAGGAAGCCCTGCTTCTCTGAAAAGTCCGTGATAGTCGCGGCTGTGGTTTCAATGGCCGTGTAGAAACCCTCTAGGGGCAGGAAGAATTCATAACGGCTGAAATGCTGGCCGGTCAAGGCCTGCACCACCTCCTCGATCTCCCGTGCGATCACATTGCGGGCCACAAAGTCCGGGTTGTTGAACACCCTGCGGAAGATGCGTTCGGTCAGCAGGTGTTGGATCAGCATCTCCTCTACGGCTGCATCAGCGATGTTGGGGTTGATGGCATCTCGGCACAGAGTGGCGAAGCGGGCAAATGCCTCACGAAAGGCCCGGTTGTTCTGCCGCTCCCCTGCGATTAAAGTCAGCAAAGACTCGGCTAGGGCCGGCACAACCGTCTTGAACTCCTCCACTGCCTGTTGCCAGCGCGCATAGGCCGGTGCCTGATAGGTGAAGAAGGTCTGCAGGCCCTCAATCAGCAGTTCCGGCGCAGCGATGGGGCTGTCCCACACCCGCTGCCCCTGTTGGATGACCACCATGCGCTGCGGGGCCTGGAAGAGGATATTGTCCTGGGGGTAGCCAGTAGCCAGCTTCTTGCGGATCTCTAGATCTAGGTCATCATCGCTATCTTTCGCTTCCCAATAGCCATGGGCCAGGTTGAAGTCGTCCAACAATGCGCCATCAATGCGAATGCTGCGGCCATCGGCCAGCTTGCGCGTGTACTGCTCGGTTAGGGTCCAGCCGAGGGGTTGCGCGCCTGCACGCAGGATATTGGCAAATGCCGGCGCGACCGCGCCCTCATGGGCAAAACCAAGCTCTGTCAGCTTGCTCAATTCGCTGAAATAGGCTGCGATGGCTTGTTGTGTGGCTTTGCGCTGGAGCATGGGTACAGTGCTATTGTTGCGTTGGTTCTGTAGGCGCGGGCTCCATAAGCAGGAGCTGCGGGCGTAGGCTCGGATGCAGGCGCACCAATTCCGTTCGATATCGATAAATGCTTGCCACATCCTTCAGTTCAAAGCCGTGCATTGTCCGCACAAAGGTGATCTGAAATGGATCTCCTGACAATAAACGCGTGACCCGTAACCCCTGCAGAACGTCCTCTGTCAGGTCGCTATCGTGGTTGCCGGAAACTGCGGCAAATTCTACCGGCAGCCCGTGAGATGCCAGCCGGTCTGAGACATCGTGGTTGGCAGCAGGTTTGGCAGCAGTCCACACGTTTTCCAAATAGCGCAGCATGGTGGCTGCATGGGAGGGACCAGTCATGTCTACGTCAAAGGGCCGCGGTGGGGCCTGGGCATCTGGTGCAGCAGCCCCGCCTCTGCTTTGTTCGGGCGCGGCCCGCGATGCTGCATCGACCTGGGGACCGTGTACATGCCGTGTTGGGGACGAGGCGTCCCGCCAGAGGAGATGTTCTAGATTGTATTCGTGGGCTAAGGTTCGCACGAGATCCGTACGCGCTTGATTGGCCTCGCTATCCTGTAGGCCGGTCACCGCCATTTTCACACTTTCGCGGATGTAATTGAACAGGGTTTCGGCGAGGGGTGAGGCAGATCCTGTTTCGATGAATTCTGCTGGCGAACGCCGCGCATACGAGGCTGCATGTTCCCCGTTGAGCAGAGATGCTAATTGCCGGCGACGACGCAGAGATGTCCAGATTTCCCATAAACGCTCTTCCCCTTGCCGTCCTTCTAGGTCTTGGCGATTGCGTAGGATTGCTTGGCAGCGTGCCCACAATTTTGCTGTGAAATGGGGACGATACAGATGGGAGCCGGCCGTATGCGGCGGGAGTGTAGGTATGCCCGTATCAACAGACCATTCACGCAGCTCCTCGCAGGTGTCCTCAAGGGCATGGGCCATGTGGCGTACCATCTGTTCTAGATGCCCATACGCCCGCACAAGTCCATGATGCACACGCTCCTGCACGTGGGCAGTCAGTTCAAGGCTGGCGAGCTCTACCCGTTCTTGTCGTAATGTCTGCGCGCGGCGTAGCCGCAGCCGATATGCTAGGATGGCACCTGACAACGCGCCGGCCATCAGCCCTAAAAATGTAGTTCCATTGACTTCCAGATCGAACGGTTGCCGGAACATGACAACATGGAGCCAGGCCAGCAGCGCAATGCCACCGAGCAGACAGAGAGCACGAACCAATGAAGCGGGCAGAGAGGGCTGGTCGGCAATGGCCCCTAGATAGCGGATATGCCACTCTCGGACTTGCGGCTGGCGTTTCATCTCTGCCCCAGGGGGACTAACGGAAAGGTCTTTGAGTTCGGTCAGCCATTGCTGGAGCTGCTGCTGCGCCCGCAGAATCCCGCATGGCTGGGCACTGAGCAAGGTGAGCAGATAGTCTCGCATCTGACGAGAGGTGGCCGGCAGAAAGCGCTGGTCGCGCGGGTTGAGAGGCAGGCCATCCTCACCGAGAGCATCAAGCCCCCAGGCCTTGTCCAGTACAGTGGGCCCGATGCTCTCCTCAAGACGTGCCAACACTGTCTGAAATTGCTCGTCAAAGGCAGTCTGCCAGCCGATGGGGTCACGGCCGCGCAGTTTGAGGGCCATGGCCGCTGGCAGTATATATTCAGGATGGATGGCAAGTTGGTCCAGTGATTGAGGGGCCTTGTCCTCAAACAGATCCGGGAGCTGTGAGATGAGCTGGCCCAATACCTGTGGCGGCGTTGCCCCCAATTCCGCTAACCCCAGTGGCGAGTTACTTCCCCCCTCTTCACGCTCCACGGGTGTGAGGATCTGCTCCCGCAGCAGCCGCTTTTCTTCTTGCTCTTGCAGGGTCTGCAAGATATACGTTAGCGGCACATAATCTGTGGCTGCGCCCAGCAAGCTATAGGGGCGTTCCCTGGCGTTGCGGAGATCGATTCCAATCTGTTCATCGACAAAAGCGGCCCCATCCGCAGCGATGAGGGCCTGTAGGCTGTTGCCAACCAGAACAGACAGTTCATAGCTGCTGTGGGCCAGCCCCTGGTTGCTTTTCTCCCGGTCCAGCAGATAGATGCGGTCAAACAGCCGGCGGCCCAGCCATGAACCCCAGGGTCCTGTGATCTGTGACCTGGGCCCAGGGGTGTCACTGGTTGTCCAGGGGTCATTGCCTACTACAGGATCTTCCCCCAACAAGGGCAAAAATTCATTGAGATTTGCCCGGCGCAGGCCGGTAAGTGCCTCTAGTTCCGCGATGGCAGCATAGCAGGAGGCATCCTCAATGCGCCGGCTGTTGTCGGTGGCATAGCTCCCTGTGGCGAAGATGCCCACGACTTGCGAGATGTGACGCTGCCCCACATCATGGAGCTGATGTGCGACCATCGGCCAGATCAGCGCGGATGTCAACGGTTCATAGAGCGGTGCGACCACGTAAAGCGTCGTCTGTACGAAGGGGTCGGTGGGCGCATGGATGTCCGCGCGGATGGGGTTGATGATGTTGGAGGAGAAGGCCCTGGCAATCTCATCCCCGGCCCGCAGCGCGGCCCGAAAAGCAACCCGCCGGGTCATAGCGGTGGGCTGTGGCCTGTACTCTGTATTGGCTCCTGCCCATTCAGGATCCCTGGGTGTTTCGTTTTCCTGCCATGGCAGCGGCACTAGGACCTCGGCGGCTGCCTCGCGCAGCAGGTCTGCCCAACGCTGTGCTTGGCCAAACCCACTGGCCACGGGCCAATGGCCGCTTTTACTGGGCAATGATGTTGCGCTGCTCGTGCTTCGCAAGCGCTGTAGTAAGCCTTCTAGATAGAATGGCGGCAGGCGTCTGTCCTGCAGGGTGAGCAATTGGAGGGCCATCTGGCCATCGGGCCCGACCTGTTCTTCCGCCATAAGAGTGGCAAAGCGGGCAATGTGCGTCAGGTCCGGGCCATCTATGGCTGCGGCCATCCGTTGTTCTTGGGATTCCCGCAGCCGCGAGGCCAGGTGGAGCATTGTCTGCAAGCCCCAGCCTCCGAAACAGAGGATGGCGGCTCGGCTACGGGTAGCACCAGGAATCATGGCACATTACCACCGGGGTGTACAACATCCCAGGGATTGTACTCCCTGTTGAGGAACTGCTGGTTGCTGGGATGACGGGAATCTTCTTCGGTGATTTCGGGCAGATCGACCCAAGCGGGATTGAGATGAAATTCCTCCCGCACGGGGAAATCTTGGCTGTTTTCATACTGTTCCTGAAATTCATCTAGGCGGTCGATGAGGGTCACGGGCAGGCCATGGACAATCCAGACAGCATCCATCCGCCCTGTGTCGCCGGTCGGCACCCATTTCAAGTCCTCTTGGCCGATCATGGCCAGGGCCAACTCTGCATCGTCTTCCCGGGCGGAGGGCGTGGCTGCCAGACGGATGTGTTCTAGGTCTGCATCATGAAAGCTGAAGCGGTCCGCGTCCCAGCGAATGTAAGGGTTCAGCCGGTCCAACCATTGCTGCACCCGGTTGTTGGGGAGCGGGCGGGCCTGCTGCACCTCCTCCCCATATTGCACGCCGATGATGTGGCGGATGTCTATCTGTTGCTTTACTCTGCCCAACAGGCCCTGATCTTCGCTGAGTGTCTTCGTCAGCATGGTGAACAGATTTTCAGCATTGATTGCATTGCTGTAGTACAGAATCGTATCAATGAGCGTTCCGAGCAGAGCGTGCCAATCGCTGGGATAAACAGACTGGGCTGCGTTGTGATAGAAATGTTGTAGGTAATCCCGCCCGACTACACCGGTTTCTAGTTCGTAGTAGGTACTGGTGCTGGGCGTGCCATCGGGGATGCGGGGGTCGATGCGGTCTGCAGCTTGGCTGGTCTCCTGATTGGCGCGTAGCAGCGCGGCACCAGCATTGTTGATCTGCATGCGGAAGACGTCTCGCATCTGTGCGCCGTACACCGAGAGCCGTTCTACCAGTATTCGTTCCAGCATATCCCGGCGTTGGTTGAGTCGGGCGCGAGCCTTGCGGTTCCGTAGATCCAGAGCCCGGTCCCGGGCCTGACGAGGACTGAGGGCCGAGAGCAGGAGATCGCCGAAGCCACTGGCTATCTGGCCGATTCGTTCGATATGTCCTCCTTCCTGGGCCAACAATGTGCGCCAGCGGGCCCGGTCCTCCTCTGCTACTGGTTGGTTGTTCAGCAGCAAAAGGCGTTGTTTGGGCAGGGATTCTAGAGGGGCGGTGGCAGGGTTCAACGGCCCTAGCAGATCTGTCAAGGCCAGAGCTCCTCGCAAGCCGAGTTCGAGAACTGCCTGACGGAAGGCAGTGTCCACGATTTCCTTAAAGCCTGTGTATGCGCTGCGGCTTTCCGCGATCTCGTCGGCTAATTCCTCTAGCCGGTCACTGTCTAGGGAAAGATAGCGGGCCCGCAATTCCAGCAAAAGCCCCTGCCAGATCGTGGTAGCCTTCTGGCGGTCTGTGTTGCTGATGGGCTGATGGGGGTCATTGAGAGAGGGGCCGGCCGCAAGGCGTCGTAGGCAATCCCCCAAAAAGGCCTGCTGCCAGAAATTCACCAGTGCTTCGTCCGGCGTGACAATGGCAGAGGTGGCAAAGCTACTGTAGACTAGGTAGTTCTTTTGCCGGCGTTCGCCTATCACCTCTGCGGCCGCGATGGCTCCGGACATGCGTTCCCTGACGATGTTCACCTCTAGGCCGAGGATTTCGCTGCTCAGGTGGCTGATGGCTGTCAGTTGGATGAGATGGGCAGCCAGTTTCTCTGCATCAGCTTTGCGGGCTAGGCTGCGGCCGTCTCGGTTGGTGCGCCCGACTAAGAAGATAAAATCAAAGGGGGCATAGGGGGTGTCGGGCAGGGCCCGCTGTTCGCTTGGGTACAGTTCATGGAACTGTTGCGTTTCTTGAAAGTAATTCAACTCCTTGAGGGCTGCATAGGCATTGGCCTTAATACGCCGTCGTTGGAGATCACTATGTATCTCCTCCTCCAGCACATCCGGCAGGTAGAAGATACCGACAACCCGGGCATTGCTACGCACGAGGGCGCGCACCCTGTGCGCCACATCCATAAACATCCCCGCGCCTGTGCCACCGCACAAGCTGCTCACCACATACACAAGCTGGTAGTTGCTCATCACCGGAAAGCCCCGGTTCTGGGCCATCTCCAGGTCCCGAATCTTATCTAAGGAGGCATACTTCGTCTCCAACAGGCGCTTGAATGTTACATAATTACGGAAAAAGGAGAGCCGGCCGATGGGCCGTAACTGTTTGGCCCCGTTGTGAATGTACCCCAAAGGAATGGAGGGATAGTTCCACCAACGAGCGATCTCCGGATGGTTGTCTAGGTTGGAGACCAAGCGTGTGGCGTCAAATTTGCCCATGTAGGCGATTTCATCAGCATGGAGAGGCTCTTGGTCGAGTCGGTTGACCAAAGGCTCTGTGTCGAGGGCCAGCAATTGGATCATGGCGGGCAAGGATTCTCGGCCCCATACATTACGTAGCCGGCGTTTGACCGCGCGCACTGTGTTGCTTCCCATGCCGCCCACGCCCACAATTAGCGTCGGATAGATAGTTGGCTTATCGCCGAGCTGCATAAGTTGATTCCCTAACTGTAGTGGAGAGTGGTTGGTGGTGAGCCCTTGGAACCATGCGATCCTTCACTTTCCACAGGTGTTCACCAGTCGGATGCCCAGGGATTGCCAGACCCTGAGCGGTATTTGTTCCAGTCGCTGTTGGCCTGCTCTGCATCATGCGCTCCGTCAGTCGCTGTTGATTCCGCTCCCCACATGCCAGTGTCCTGTGGCCAGGGTGCTGTAGCCTGTGGGTTTGTATTGGTCTCGGGCCATGGAGCATTGTCTGTGGCAGTTTCACTGGCCCGGTGCTCCTCGGCCGCGGGGGTTGGTTCCTCGTCTATGTTATAGCCACGGCCACGGGTCCGGGCGATGATGACCAACAGCAGCAGAAAGAACAGGGGGCCGGAGCAAAATACCAGTGGAAATGTGTAAAACGGACGTAGCCACCACTCGACATAGCGTTGGTAGAAGGTTGGGCTGCGGAAGCTGGCATCCACGGAACGGGTTTCATGGGGCAGGCCCGCTATGCCCAACACCAGATCTCCGCTATAAAATGAGCCATACAGGGGATCTTTGGGTATGGCCTTGCGGGCGACTAGGGTGATGGGAACCTCATAATAGCCGTCGGCGTCGGGCGTCCCGCTGATCTCAATCGCTGCTGCTTCCAAAAAAGATTCGTCCAGTGTCTGGGGCCCTTCGTCCGTTTCCCCTGCGGCAGTGAGTCCTAACACTTGTACCACAAAAGGCGTCTTGCCATCGAATCGTAGTAGGAGTGATGCTGTGGCTTGTTCGCCTGCCAGCCCCAGATCACCGAAATGCAGGGATCCTGCGATGCGCCATTCAAGCCCGCGAATTTGCAGCCGGTAGGGAAGGGTATTGGGCAGAACGTCGAAATCTTCGCTCGGGCCGAGCAGGCGCAGAACACCACTACAGCCGCCGGATAGCACAGGTACTTGGCTCTGCAAGCGAAGCGGAAGGAGCCCCGCTCTGGTAGGGGTAGTTTCACTGGGGCTCCCTTGGAACTGTACATCAGCGGCTGTCACGGTCAGGCCGTCGCAGGTACTTTCGTTCACTTCCACCGTGAGCCGGAAGGGAGTGCCCTCCACAAAATCGACTGGTAGCAGAATCGTCTCATCGAGTCGGAAATTGGGGGAAGTATCAAACAGTAGTTCGCCAAAGTCTGCTTCCTGCACTGCAATGTGGGCTGCGGCGCGGGAAACAGTAAACATCACAGGCAAGGAGGGCGCAGGGCGGATCAGAACATCCATGGGCAAACCGGCTGGACTGAGGACGGACAAGCGTAGGTCGCCCTCGTATGCACCAGGGCGCAGAAGATCGAGACCGTCCATCTGCAGGGTCGCGGTTTGGCTGCCTACTGCTGGCACATCAACCGCAAACTGTAAGTCAACATCACTGACAACTTCGCCGCTATCCGTCCGTCGTAAGGCCAGGGAGCCTACTAGGCTGCCGATATCGTATTTCGCGGAAGTACCAGCCTGAACCGTCACTGTCCAGCCTGTGGCTGGCATTTTCAGCAGATCGAGCGTAGGCGGTAGGCCGCGCACATAGACTGCTGGCTCAACATCTAATAGGGCCCGTGCGAAACTGCCGAAGTGGAACCCCTGATCATTGGCCATTGCGGTGAGCAAAAACAACACCTCATAGCTATGCCCATCTTGGGGCACAAACCCGTTGTCCGTGCAGATGCGTTCCCGGCAGGAGAGGGCCTTCTGGTATACTGGCTGCCGGCCGCTGTTGTCATCAAAGGGGGCAACGATCCCCGAAAGCTGAGAGGTTGCACTGTCCGCCTCGGTAATGTCCATCACGAATGCGGTTGCTTGCAACCCCTGTATGGGTAGGCCGGGCCCAAACCCCACCCTGAGTTGCAGGCTGCCATCGCCGAGTATGCCGGGATCGTTCACTGATGGCGAGTGAACCTGTACATTCGGCAGATCTGTGCGGGCGACTAGCCGGAAGGAGCGGCGCAACTGCAAGGCGTTTTCGTCATCCCCCAATTGTACCATGACTTCTTCGGGGCTGCTGGTAAGCTGCACCGCGCCAATCGCATCTCGTCCCAACCCATCCTGGCCGAGGAGGGGGATGCGTGTTGTGCCATTGAGCAACAGCGGCTCGGCAGCAGCGGGCCCAGCCCCTCGTACTACTAGAAGAGGTGTCTGGCCGGCTGGGTAGAAACGCATGGAGGCAGGGCTGCCCTGAATACTGGGCGGCGGGAAGAGGAGCTCGGGGAAGCTGTCCGCCTGCACGACAGCAAAGCTGCTCAGGTCCGATGTTTCCGCGGTCCATTCTCCGGCCGGCAGAGGGCTGCCCGCCACCAGCAGATCGACATTGTCATCCGCGAGAACGCTCACAGTCCGCATGGGGGCCGCGTCCCGCCGAACACTGCTGATGGCTGCTTGAGGAGCGATGAAAGCCAATTCACCCACCCCATGTTCCTCGCGAATGGAAACGGCTAGATTGCCATAGACATTGCGTTGGCTGACGACCGAGCGGTCTGATTTCATTTCCGCGAAAACTTCGCTGAAAATCCGCAGAATATCCGGCGCACTTTTGGCCTCTTGGACTCGGGCTAACTGATTTTTGAGGAAATCGCCTGGGCAGCCGGCGTTCGGATTGCAGAGGAGTACCGGATAGATCTGCACGTCCGCGGCCTGCATCTGTGCAAGCTGTTCGCTGACCGTCTCGCGCTGGTTATAGATAGCATCGGGGGCGGTCGGCTCGCCATCGGTGAGCAGCAGCACATATTGGCTACGGTTCGGCTGCCGGCCGGCCGTGAGCAGACGCAGAGCCTCTTGTAGGCCCAAGTCCATACGTGTATAGCCTCTGGTGCCATAATTTAGCGGCGGCTGTAGGGAAGCTGCTAAGCGACGGCGGTTCTCGCGGCTGCCGACTTCTTGTAGACGCCCCAAGGAGCCGACCCCCTCAGCGCCGCTGTCAAAGCGCAAGACAGCGATGCGGTCGTCTGGATCTGCCAGCGCAATCAGCAAACGGGCAGCACTATAGCGCAGCTCGTTCGGGTCGCTCGGTGGATTATAGCTATTGCCGCCACAGGGCGGGCCATAGGGAGGCCCATCCTGTGGCCAAGGCCAGCAGGTAGCCATACTGCCGGAGTCGTCAAGCATCACAACGACATCAATTTTCAGTGCTCTTTCTGTTTGCGCGTGTAGGGGCGCAACAAATTCTGCTGCCCACAAGGCGACACACCCCAACAGTAGCCAGATGAACACGACTCGAAGCCGTTGAACGACGATTCTCATAGCAAAATCATTGCCTAGGATCAATCAAGCATGCCCGCAAAGATTGTAACACAAACTGCAGTGGAGGGCAGTCACTCTCCACTGGCATTGTTTTCTTCAAGGATCTCTGTAAGCGCAGCGACGAACTGGTCCGTGGGCAATGCGCCAGGGATCAGGCGGCCTTGGTCGCTATACAGGACGATAAATGTCGGCGTGCCCCGCACGAAGGGCAGCCCTTCCTCGATATCATGCTGCACATCCTGCACAACCGCATCGTCTGTCAGGCAGGTTGCAAATTCGTTGGTGTCTAGGTCGGATGCAGCGGCCAGCTCGATAAAATAGTCGCTGTTTTCCGCCTGACTCCACTCTTCTGTGTCCTCAAACAGGCGTTTGTGGAACGTCCAAAATGCGTTTTGCTGGGCTGCACATTCGGCAGCGATGGACGCGGAAAAAGCATAGGGGTGGATGTTTTCAATGGGAAAATGCTTGAACACCCACATGACATCTCCTACCTTAATAAACTCTTCATCCAGAATCGGCTGTGTTGTCAGCGTGTGGCGACGGCAGTAGGGACACTGAAAGTCGCTAAATTCGATAACGACGAGAGGCGCATCACTGTTCCCATAATAGGTATCACCCGCGACAGTATAACCGGGACGCTGCGGGTCCGGGCTTAAGCCTTCTGCTGTAGCCCAGAAGGGGACTTGTTGGTTGCCCTGTTGTTGGCTCGCGGCCGCGCCTTGCGGTGAGCCGCCAGTGCGGATCGTTTCGATCCACTCGGCAAAGACATCATAGGGCTGGGCCCCCCTCAAGCTGAACGATTGGCCTGTCTCTTCATGCACAAAGCGAAAACTAGGGGTCCCACTGAAGCCGAAGGACTGGGCTTCGGTCAGGCTTTCGGATACCCGCGCCAAGGGCACTGCAGTATTGGCCATGCACGCGCCGTATTGGGTCGCATCTGCCCCGATCTCTTGGACCAGCTCCGCAAAAAATGATAGGGCCACATCCAGAGATGCCCACTCCTGCTGGGTGAAGAAGAGCTGGTCGTGCATCTGCCAGAAGAGGATAATATCCTGCTCGGCGACACAGTTGGCGGCAATCGCGGCCGGGAGAGCATTGGGATGTAGAGAGGACAGAGGCATATCCCGGAACACGAATTTCACAAGGCCGGCTTCAACAAATCTGGCCAGCAAAGCCGGTTCGGTCTGGATAACGTGCCGGGCACAGAAGGGGCATTGGTAGTCGCTGTATTCGTAAATAGTAATCGCCGCGTTCGGGTCACCCCGGAAGGGGTACCCTTCGGCAGTAAAGCCCACAGGAAGGCCTTTGTACATGGCCTGCCCAGGGGCGGGAGAGAGGGGTTCTGGCTCCTCGTCTGCGGTGTTTGTGGCGGTAGGTTGCGCTTGCAGAACATCGACTGCTGTGTCCTTTGTGGGGACCGGGCTAGTGGCTAGAGAAATCCCACTCTCGCCGGCCACACAGCCGGAGATGAACAGAAGGGCAAGAACGAGGGAGAGCTGCGGGCATATGTTTGCTAAACTCATGTAAAGGCTCCTCATGGGACGAATCCAATGGAAAGTGCGACCGGTGATTGGCCGCATTCAATTCGCTTCACTCCCTGTATTGTAACCGTGAGAGCAACAGACCGCAATTTATGATCAGGATTTTATGGGCCGCGCCCGCGCGTAACATCCATGTTCGGCCACACGCTCCTCTGTAAATCCTGATCAAAATTTGCTGGAAAGAGCCATAACATCGTACTATTGAAGACGTACCTGCAGTTTTTATGGTTATGAAAAACTGGTGTGAAAGGCACCCATGTCAAGACACCTACGTGAACTTGAATCGGAAGCGATCTATGTACTGCGGGAGGTAGCGGCCCAGTTTGAGAGGCCCTATCTGCTTTTCTCTGGCGGCAAAGATTCCATTGTCTGTACATATTTGGCCCGCAAAGCCTTCACCCCAGGCCGGATTCCCTTTCCGCTTCTGCATATTGACACCGGCCATAATTTTCCTGAGACTTTGGCGTTTCGGGATCAATTGGTGGAGAAACTAGGTGCTCGTCTTGTGGTGCGCTATGTACAGGATTCGATTGATGCTGGGCGGGTGCAGGAGGAGCTCGGGCCGAACCCTAGCCGCAACGGACTGCAGACCGTGACACTCCTAGATGCCTTAGCGGAGCTACAGGTGGATGCGGCCATAGGCGGGGCCCGTCGTGATGAGGAAAAGGCCCGGGCCAAGGAGCGTTTCTTCTCACATCGGGACGAATTCGGCCAGTGGCATCCAAAAAATCAGCGCCCAGAGCTGTGGACCCTATTCAATGGGCGCAAACACAGCCGCGAACATTTCAGAGTTTTTCCCATCAGCAATTGGACCGAACTGGACATCTGGCAGTATATCGCTGAACATGAGATCGACCTGCCCAGCCTCTACTTCGCACACGAACGGGAGGTGGTCAAACGGGATGGGGTTTTGCTGGCGACTGGTCCTTACGTAGTTCCTCAGCCGGGTGAAACCAGGACCCGCCTGCGAGTACGTTTCCGCACAATTGGCGACATGACCTGTACTGGTGCGCTGGTCTCGTCCGCCTGCACCGTGCTGGGGATCATTGAAGAGGTCGCCACAGCTCGCATCACCGAACGGGGCGGGCGTGCCGACGACCGCCGCAGCGAAGCGGCCATGGAAGATAGAAAGCGGCAGGGGTATTTTTGATGATGGATATCCTGCGATTTTCCACGGCTGGCAGTGTAGATGATGGCAAATCCACACTGATCGGGCGGCTGCTGTACGATTCTAAAGCCATTTTTGAAGATCAACTGCAAGCGATAGAGCAGGCGAGCAGCGCGCGCGGTGATGCTGCAGTGGAGCTGGCACTCCTGACCGATGGCCTGCGCGCGGAGCGAGAGCAAGGCATCACCATTGATGTGGCCTATCGCTACGTCACCACACCCAGGCGCAAGTTCATCATCGCGGATACGCCGGGCCATATCCAATATACCCGCAATATGGTAACAGGCGCGTCCACCACCGAGCTGGCGATTGTGCTGGTGGACGCCCGCAAGGGGGTACTGACCCAATCCAAACGGCACACATTCATCGCCTCCTTGTTGCAGATCCCCCATCTGGTGGTGGCTGTCAACAAAATGGATCTGGTGGGATACAGCGAGGATGTCTACAAACAGATCGTTGCTGATTACAACGCTTTTGTGAGTAGGCTCAATGTGAGGGATGTCGTCTATATCCCCATCTCCGCGCTGCACGGTGATAATGTGGTACGCCAGAGCGACACTATGCCTTGGTACGATGGCACAACACTGCTCCATCATCTGGAAACGGTCAACATCGGTGCCAACCGCAACAGCATCGACTTTCGCCTGCCGGTCCAGTATGTGATCCGTCCGCATCAGAATTTCCGCGGCTTTGCCGGGCAGATCGTCTCTGGCCGGGTCGCAATCGGTGATGAGGTCGTGTCCCTGCCAACGGGGTTACGCAGTCAAGTCTCCGCGATCTGGCGTGGGGAGGAGAACTGCGAGCGGGCCAGTGTAGGGGATTCGGTGGTTCTTACACTCAGCGATGAGATCGATATCAGCCGGGGGGATATGCTGGTGCGAGTACGCAACCTCCCCCACAAATCCAATCAGATCGACGCCACCCTCTGCTGGGTCAATGAAGAACCCATGCACCCGCGGGGGAGCTATTGGCTGCAACATTCGACCCGGCAAGTACGGGCCTTTCTCCAGGATCTGAATTATCGCATCAACGTGGACACCATGCACCGAGAAGCGGCCGATATCCTACAGCTGAACGAAATTGGCCGGGTGCAGATCACCACGACCCAGCCGCTCTTTTTTGATTCCTACCAGATCAACCGGGCCACCGGCAGTTTCATTCTCATTGACCCGCATACCAACAACACGGTTGCCGCCGGTATGATCCGGGACCGCGCCCGGCGGGTGAGTGAACTGGTGGAGAGGACAGAGCAGAACGAGAGACAGAGGTCTGACAATGTTGTCTGGGAGCAGACCGACATCACTCTGCCCATGCGCGAGACATTGAACGGCCACCAGGCCGCAGTCCTCTGGTTTACAGGATTGTCCGGTGCGGGCAAATCCACCATCTCCCAAGCTCTGGAACAGCGGCTCTATGGCCTAGGCGTGCGTACATTTTCCCTTGACGGGGATAATGTACGTCATGGCTTGAACGGAGATTTGGGCTTTTCTCCACAGGAACGCATGGAGAACATCCGGCGGGTAGCGGAAGTGGCCAAATTGGCCTTTGAGCATGGGAATATCGTGCTCTGTACATTCATCTCACCGTATGCCGCAGACCGGGCTGTGGCCCGCTCCCTCGTGCCGGAGGGCAGATTCTGGGAAGTGTACGTCAAGTGTGATCTCAGCGTCTGTCAACAGCGGGATCCCAAAGGGCTTTACGCCCGGGCCTTGCAGGGCGAGATCCCCAATTTTACAGGTGTCACTGCTCCTTACGAGGAGCCGCAACAGCCGGAGATCGTCGTGGAGACGGACCTGCACACGGCCGCTGCCTTAAGTGCAAAAATTTTGCAGGAACTCATGCGAGCAGGCGTTGTATCCCCAAAGGAACAGCAGTGACCAGTCATAGGCCCCTCGGTACTGCAGTGATTGTGGGTGGCAGCATGGCCGGCCTTTTTGCGGCCCGGGTGCTTGCCGAACACTGCGAGCGGGTCAGTATCGTTGAACGGGATGATCTACCCGATGGCCCGTACGCCCGCAGAGGTGTGCCCCAATCCCGCCATGTACATGTACTCCTCTTACGAGGGGTGGCAATTCTGCGGGCACATTTCCCCGGCCTAGAGGAAGAACTGTTGGCCCTGGGCGCGCCATCTATGAGCTGGTTGAAAGATACGGCCGCTTTGGTCGGCGGTAGCTGGCTGCCCCGCTTTGATGCGGACCGAAACGGCTATAGCGTCAGCCGGGATCTGCTGGAGTGGCTGGTGCGTCAGCATCTCAGTCGTCAAAACAATGTCCAATTTCGTTGCGGCCACAGAGTCACTGAGCTTGTTGCCAACCACGACAAGAGCCGCATCAGCGGCGTGACTGTCCACACAGCAGATGGTCGTGAAGACACTCTCCAGGCGGATATCGTGGTTGATGCCAGCGGGAGATCTTCCCAGCTGCCTCGTTGGTTGGAAAGGCTCGGCTATGCTGCGCCCCAGGAATCAACAGTCAGTGCCAATGTGGCCTACGCCACCCGCTGGTATAAGATCCCTGCTGGTTGGCAGGCGGACTGGAAAATGGTGCTGCTTGCCTCTCGATTCCCCGATATCCCCAGGGGTGCGGTCGTCCAACCTGTTGAGGGCAATCGTTGGGTCGTTACCCTCGTTGGTTATGCTGGGGATCACCCGCCGACCGATGAAGAGGGGTTCACAGCATTTGCGCGCAACCTGATCGGGCCACAGGTCTCTGAGGTGATAGACAGGGCAGAGCCGATCACGGGCATCCGTGGCTACCGACGCACAGAGAATCACTGGCGTCATTACGAACGTCTGGAACGCTGGCCACAGGGCCTGGTCGCCTTGGGCGATGCAGTGTGTGTCTTCAATCCGGTCTATGCTCAAGGGATGACCGTAAGCGCACTTTCCGCGCAGATCTTGGACAAAGTCTTAGCCAAGGCGGGGTCCGCTGGCCTGGGGTTGGCCTTTCAGAAAGCGTTAGCGAAAATGCTGCAAACGCCTTGGCGGTTAGCCACAGCTGATGATTTTCGTTGGGCTGGCCGCACTGCCGGCGATGCCACCTTCTTTGACCGCCTCATACATACCTATCTGGAGCATGTGCTGGACCGGATCCATCAACCAGATACCTGCCTCACGTTTTTTAACGTCGCTCATCTGCTCAGTCCGCCTGTTGCCCTTTGCCGGCCGCGTATCTCTATGCCGATCCTGTGGCGCATGATGCTGGGGCGTGGGCCGGCGCGCAACACCAATGGCCGCTAACTGTCGTTACTGGCTATTGAACGCTGATCAAGGGTGTGAGTTCGGCGATGGTCTTGGGCCCGATGCCGGGGACCCGTTCCAATTCTTCCACTGAAGCGTAGGGGCGGTTGGCGATGATGGCCGCTGCTTTGCTGGGGCCGATGCCGGGCAGAACAACGAGTTCCTCAACCCTGGCCGTGTTTATATTGATCAGGGCCTCTGTTGGCGCAACTGTCCTCAAAGTATTTCCTGAAAGGCCGGGGCGCGGTAGTTCGATTGTGGGAAGACTTGATGATATCTCTGTTGCGATGGCCGCGGCCGCTGTCGGTTGTGGTAGGAGTATGTGAATTTGCGCGCCATCAAAAACGACTTCCGCTTGGTTCACCAAGGCTGCATCGACATCCGCGAGGAGGCCGCCGGCCGCGGCCAATGCCTCCCCCACCCGTGACCCCGCAGGCAGTTCATAGAGGCCGGGCCTATGCACTCCACCACTAATGAAAACGGTCACTGGGCCGGGCGTTGCGCTGGGCAATGGGACAGGGGTGGGGGCTAGGGTTGGCGGCGGGTGTAGCACAATCGGGACTGCTGCTGGCTGTCGGAGTTGCCACATCAAAAACCCTGCCACAATCGCGCAGAGTAGAAAGCCGAGGGCTGTAAATTTCAAAGCCCACATCAACGGCAAGTCCCTGCTCTCTGCGTTCCTCTCTTCCACAGCTGTCACTCGTCGGTGTTGCGCTTCAGGGCATTTTGCCCGAACAGGACCAGGGCCTGGTCGTCGTTCAGCGGGTGGAAGAGACCGGGGCGCACATCTCGTAGGTAGCGTTCTAGCGGCAGGTTGCGATTCATGGCGGCCCCACCTACGACCCGCAGCGTGTGGTCAACAGCTTTGATGGCATGATTTGTGACAGTACATTTGGTGGCGACAACCGCAAGAGAGAGTTCATCTCGGCGCGCGGGGTGTTCGTCCCAACTCCAGGCCGTAGTATAGAGGAGTGCTCTGGCTTGGGTCAGCAGCAGTTCTGCTTGCCCAAGGCGACGCTGAATGCTTTCTAGGTCCGCGATAGGTTTGTTGAGGGCGGTGGGGATCCGCTTGCGCGCGAAATCGGCAGCGAAGTCCAGGGCCGCTTGGGCGACGCCGAGGTAGACTGCCCCGACTGTACAGATAAACCAGGCATTGGCCGGGACCTTGCCTGTTGTGCGTGGGCTGGGCGCGCCGCGCGCGATCATCTGCTCTGTGGTCACCTGTGCGTTGACGATTTTCAGGTCATGGCTGCCGGTGGCGCGCATCCCCAAGGAATCCCAGGTTTCAATGATTTCAAAGTGTGGGCCTGCGGGGATGACGAAGCGGGCCACATGGCCGCTGCCGTCCTGCAGGGCCGCGGGAATGATGAAATAGTCCAGTTCCGGGCTGAGGCTGGCAAAGGTTTTGAGACCGTTGATGAGCCAGGCAGTTGGCTGGCTTGCGCCAGGCGTCTGGTAGATCGGATCAGCCGTAGTTTCCGGCAACCCCCCACGGCTCGGGCTGCCTAGCTGCGGCTCTGTGGCAATGGAGTTGATCAGCGCGCCCTGCTCGACTGCCTCCCGGCATATTTGTGCGAAGAGAGGTTGTGGCCAGCCACGGCTCGCGGCAGCCCCCCCCATGGCCTGCACATGCATCACAAAACTGAGGGCTGTGCTGCCATCTCCCTGGGCCAGGGTTTCCATCGTCAGCGTTGATTCCAGCAGATTCGCCCCCCAGCCACCAAATTCCTGGGGGATCACCAAAGCTGGCAGACCGACCCGACGAATGTCGGTAAAATTTTCATGGGGGAATGTCCCGGCCCGGTCGTGTTGCGCGGCCCGTTCCCGCAATAGGGGGACTAGCCCGCGGGCGATGTCCACAAAATGCTGCTGGCGTTCAGTCCTTGGGTAAAGCATACAACCTCCTGAAACAGTATCCTAACAGATATTCTATCACAGTTCAAGCGGTTTCCTACTACGTGTGGCTTTCTTGTCATGGTTTCATGGCTATGATATAGTAGCAACGGCAATAGTTCGGTGTTGAGGAGTACGATATGCAGGAAGAACGGATTCGAGTGCTGGTCGCCAAACCTGGCTTAGATGGCCATGACCGGGGGGCCAAGGTCATCTCCAGGGCCCTACGAGATGCCGGCTTTGAGGTCATTTACACAGGCATTCGGCAGACACCGCAGATGATCGCAGAGGCCGCCCTGCAGGAGGATGTGGACGTGATCGGGCTGTCGGTCCTCAGCGGGGCACATATGACTCTGTGCCCCAAGGTCATCGAACGACTCTACGCCCAAGGCCAAGAGGATGTGCTGGTGTTGGTGGGCGGCATCATTCCTGATGAGGATGTGGAACAACTCAAAGCCATGGGCGTTCACGGCATCTTTGGGCCGGGCGCGTCCTCGGCCGAGATCGTTGCTTTCATCCACAAGACCCTACGCAGTGGTTCGGAGATTGGATGACCACTCAACATCTGGTCGAAGGCCTCCTCAATGGGAATCGGCTCTCCCTTGCCCGCGCCATCAGCCGGGTCGAGGACGAGGCCGTTGACGCCGCAGAAATCCTGCAAGTGGTTTTCCCACATACAGGCAAAGCCCATCTGGTCGGTGTGACCGGTGCGCCGGGTACGGGAAAATCCACCCTCATGACCGTACTGACCAGCAGCTACCGGCGGGCAGGGCAGACAGTCGCGGTGTTGGCCGTGGACCCTACTAGCCCATTTAGCCGCGGCGCGCTGCTCGGGGACCGGGTGCGGATGACCGAGCACAGCGGCGATCCAGGGGTGTTCATCCGTTCCATGGCCACCCGGCGCGGCATGGGCGGTCTGGCAAAAACAACTAGCGATGTACTGCTCCTGCTGGACGCAGCCGGCTTTGACCGCATCCTCATTGAAACTGTGGGCGTGGGCCAGACGGAGGTGAAGATCGCCAGTACCGCCCACACCATAGTCGTTGTAGAAGCGCCGGGGATGGGAGATGAGGTGCAAGCACTCAAAGCAGGAATGCTGGAGATCGCCGACATCTTTGTGGTCAACAAAGCAGACCGCAAAGGCGTGGAACGGACAGTCAGCGCGCTGGAGATGATAGAGCAGACCCGTAGCGAGCACTGTGGTTGGTCGATTCCTGTACTGAGAACTGTGGCCAGCGGCGCAGGGGCTTCGGGGGATACCCGCAATCGTGGCGTTGAACAACTCCGCAACGCCATTGAACAGCATCGGGCATGGCTACATGAGAGCGGGACCTTGACCGCGCGCGAAAAGAACCGCTTTGCCTCTCTGCTCGAGACGCTTGTCCAAACAGAATTATTGCGGCGGGTGAAACACGCGCGCGCCGCTGCTGTAGGGGACCGCCTTATTGAACAGATAGTGCGTCGGGAAGTTGATCCCTACCGGGCCGCAGCAGATGTGGTGAACGGCAGTGGTCTGTAACAGTGCATATCTAAAGCAGCGGTTCACGATTGCCCCATAGACACTGCAGCGGAGAACATCACCAAATCACAAGGACCCAGGACATTCGCCCTGGGTCCTTACTTTTTGATCACCTACTGCGTTACTTCCGCACGAGCGGCAGGAAGAGATCCTGGCCAACAGGGGCAATCGGTGTAGCCGTGGGTGTCGGCGTGATTGTGGGCGTAGGTGTCGGTGTGACAGGGTCACAGAAAGACAACTCGATAGCCGACAGGTCGTTCTGGGCAACGCGTGTCAAGGCGTTGGGAATACAGCCGCTCAGGCGGTTGCCAGCCAAGGACAACGACGTAAGATTGGAGAGATCCACAAGGGTCGTCGGGATGCTGCCCGTCAGACTGTTGTTGGCCAGGTGCAAGGTCTGCAGGGTGGCAATACTGCCCAGATCAGTCGGCAGGCTGCTCGACAGGCGGTTGTTGGAGAAGTCCAAGACCTGCAGGTTGGCCAGCGCGCGCAGGCCAACCGGGATGCGGCCCGAGAGTTCGTTGTTGGAGAGATCCAAGGTCTGCAGACCTGTGAGCCGGCTCAAGGTAGACGGGATGCTGCCTTTCAATGTCTTGCCACTGATATCCAGCTCCAGCCTGACCACACGCTGCGGGGAACTGTCTATGGTTACCCCCTCCCAGGTGCCTATGCTGCTGTTCTCACTCCAGTTCAAGCGCATGGAGGTACTGATGCTTCCCTCCAGGGTGGCTTTGATGGTTAGAAGCTGTACGCAGTCTCTGACCAGGTCGGCATTGGCAGAGGGGTTGGCTACAACAGTGCCATTGGTACATCGTGGTCTCTGTGATGAGCCGCCGCCACCGCCGCCGCCACCACCACCACCGCCACTACCTGTAGATGGCCGTGTAGGGGGGGGTTGTGGGTTCGCGGGGGTGGGGGCCGGGCAGCTAGCCAGTCCGAGATCCCTTAAGTCGGTGCCCTCAGTAAAGGAACGAGAGTGCAGATCATAGGGTATACATCCGCTTAGTTGGTTCGGTTGGCTTGCGGTCTGCTTAAGGTACAACTTCCTCAGATTGGAGAGACTGCCCAGTTCAGCAGGGATGGAGCCCGTCAGTCGGTTACCGCTGAGGGACAAGTCCCGCAGATTGGTGAGTTGGCCCAGGGTAATGGGAATCGTACCCTCCAGTCGGTTATCTTTGAGGGACAGTACCAGCAGATTGGAGAGACTGCCCAGTTCAGCAGGGATGCTGCCCGTCAGTCGGTGACCGTTGAGGGACAAGTCCTGCAGATTGGTGAGTTGGCTCAGGGAAATGGGAATCGTACCCTCCAGGTAGTAGTTATCGCGGTAGGTGTTATCATCGAGGTATAATCGCTCCAGATTGGAGAGGGCGGCCAGTTCCGATGGAATCATACCCGTCAGTTGGTTACCGCTGAGGGACAACGTCTGCAGATTGGTGAGGGTGCCCAGGGCAGCAGGGATGCCGCCCGTCAGGTAGTTATCGTAGAGGTTCAACGTCTGCAGATTGGTGAGGGTGCCCAGGAAAATGGGAATCGGACCATCCAGTTGGTTATCACCGAGGTTCAACGTCTGCAGATTTGCGAAGTCATCTAACCACGGTGGGATGGGGCCCTCCAAGTCGTTCACATTTAGGTTCAAGGTGGTCAGTGTGTCGGAGAGGGCGGCCAGTTCCGATGGAATCGTACCCTCCAGTCGGTTATGGCTGAGGTCCAACTGCGTCAGAGCGGAGAGGGTGCCCAGTGCCGATGGAATCGTACCCCTCAGTTGGTTGTTGTGGAGGTTCAAGGTTGTCACGTTCGTGGGAGAGCCGATGTTGTCGAAACCAATGCCACCCCATGAAGTTATCAGACGCCCTTTATCCCAGTTCAGGTTACCTTGTAGAGGGTCCTTGGCTTCCAAAAGCGCGTTGCAATCCTGGACCAGGTCTGGCGGTTCGCTATCTGACCAGCCGGGAATCGCGTCGCTACCGTAACAGGGGTTAGAGCCAGAGGGGCACTGCGACAGGGAGACGTCGACATTTACCGTGATCGTCCCCTCGAAGTTGTGACATCCTGTAAAGGAGTTGTCTTGTAAATAAACACTGTTGAGCATCGTTAATTTGCGGCCCAGTTCAGGTGGGACCGTGCCCGTCAGTTGGTTGTTGTTGAGTCTCAACTCCGTCAGATTGGAGAGGTCGCTCAGTTGAGGAGGGATGGTGCCACTCAGGTCGTTGTTGTTGAGTCTCAACTGCGTCAGATTGGAGAGGGCACTCAGTTGAGGAGGGATGCTACCCGTCAGTTGGTTGTGGTTGAGGTTCAACTCCGTCAGATTGGAGAGGTTGCCTAGGTTAGGGATGCCGCCCGTCAGGGTATTGGAGTAGAGGTTCAACTCCGTCAGATTGGAGAGGTTGTCCAGGTTAGCAGGGATGGTGCCCGTCAGTTGGTTGTTGTTGAGGTTCAACTGCGTCAGACGACCGGAGAGGGTGCCTAGGTCAGGGATGCTGCCCGTCAGTTGGTTGTTGTTGAGGTTCAACTCCGTCAGCAAGGAGAGGTTGCCTAGGGCAGGGAGGCCGCCCGTCAGTTGGTTGTTGTTGAGGTTCAACTGCGTCAGACCGGAGAGGGTGCTTAGGGCAGGGATGCCGCCCGTCAGTTGGTTGTTGTTGAGGTTCAACTGCGTCAGAGCGGAGAGGTTGCTTAGGGCAGGGATGTTGCCCGTCAGTTGGTTGTTGTTGAGGTTCAACTGCGTCAGAGCGGAGAGGTTGCTTAGGGCAGGGATGTTGCCCGTCAGTTGGTTGTTGTTGAGGTTCAACTGCGTCAGACCTGCGAAGTCCTCTAACCACGTTGGGAAGGAGCCAGTCAAGCCGTTCTGACCTAGGTTCAAGGTAGTCAGCGTGGTGGAGAGGGCACTTAGGTCAGGGATGGCGCCTGTCAGGGTGTTGGCAGTTAAGTTCAACCGCTGCAGCTTGGCGAGGGTGCCCAGTTCAGCAGGGATGCCGCCCGTCAGGCCCGTGTTGGCGAGGTACAATTCCTGCAAATTGGTGAGGGTGCCCAGGGCAGTAGGGATGCTGCCATCGATTCTCGTTGCAGAAACCCGGCTTCCCCCGCTATCGGGGTTGATCTTTAACTCCTTCACATACGTATACGTTGTGGGTCCTGGGCCGAGAGTGATGCCCTCCCACTCAGCTATTGGCTTCCTTAGATCCCAGTCCAGTGTGGCACTCCCTTGTAGGGTATTCTTGTTGTTCATGAGCGTGTTGCAATCGGCGACTAGGTTATCTGATTCGTCTGAACCCGGAATCGCAAGACTATTTGCACAGACGGAGCAGGAAGTGTCTACCATAGCGTTTGTGTCAGAAATAATAGACATCGAGTGCAGGGCATAGGGTATACATCCGCGTAGTTGGTTGCCACCGATGTACAACCTTTTTAGATTGGAGAGCTTGGTCAGTTCAGCAGGGATGGTGCCCGTCAGGCGGTTGTTGATGAGGGTTATCTGCTCTAGCTTGGAGAGATTGCCCAGTGTAGTAGGGATGAAGCCCGTCAGATCGTTGTTGTCGAGGGCTAAAAGCGCTAGATCGGAGAGTCTGCCCAGGTCATCAGGGATGGGGCCCGTCAGGAAGTTGGATCCGAGGAATAACTCCCATAGCTCGGAGAGATTGCCCAGTTGCGAGGGGATGGTGCCCCTCAGGTAGTTGTTGTAGAGGCGTAACCGCTGTAGCTCGGAGAGGTTGCCCAGTTGCGAGGGGATGGTGCCCGTCAGTTCGTTCCTGTCGAGGTACAAGTAGGTCAAATTGGAGAGGTCGCCCAGTTCAGGCGGGATGGTGCCCGTCAGTTGGTTGCGGAAGAGGATCAAGTAGCTCAAACTGGAGAGGTTGCCCAGTTCAGGCGGGATGCTGCCCGTCAGGTCGTTGTTGTTGAGGCTCAACTGTATCAGATTGTTGAGGTTGCCCAGTTCAGTCGGGATGCTGCCCGTCAGTGGGTTGACGCTGAGGAGCAAGTGTGTCAGATTGGAGAGGTCGCCCAGTTCAGCAGGGATTCTGCCCGTCAGTTGGTTGTCGTTGAGGTACAACCTCTGCAGATTGGAGAGGTTGCCCAGTTCAGTCGGGATGCTGCCACTCAGTCGGTTGTTGTTGAGGCTCAACTGTATCAGATTGGAGAGGTTGCCCAGTTCAGTCGGGATCAAGCCTGACAGTTGGTTGTCGTTGAGGTTCAACGTCTGCAGCGTGGTAGAAAGATTGCCCAATGTATCCGGGATGCTGCCCCCCAGTATGTTGTGGTTGAGGCTCAACGTCTGCAGCGTGGTAGAAAGATTGCTCAATGTATCCGGGATGCTGCCACCCAGGGAGTTGTTGTTGAGGTTCAACGTCTGCAGATTGGTAGAAAGATTGCCCAATGTATCCGGGATGCTGCCTGTCAGTCGGTTGTGGTTGAGGCTCAACGTCCGCAGATTGGAGAAGTTTCCCAGGTCATCAGGGATGCTGCCTGTCAGTCGGTTGTTGTTGAGGTTCAACGTCTGCAGCGTGGTAGAAAGATTGCCCAATGTATCCGGGATGCTGCCTGTCAGTCGGTTGTTGTTGAGGCTCAACGTCTGCAGCGTGGTAGAAAGATTGCCCAATGTATCCGGGATGCTGCCTGACAGTAGGTTGCCGTTGAGGTCTAACTGCACTAGCTGCGGGAGATTGCCCAGGTCAGCAGGGATGGTGCCCGTCAGTACCCTGAGTTCCGTGCGCGGGAGGACCAAACGTGTCACATGAGAGCTAGAGACAGTGATGCCATCCCATTGGCTGATGGGACGTGATGCACTCCAGTTGAGATGAGAATATCTTGATTCTGTTGGTCCTGCGCTTCTCAGATCGTTCATCAGACCGAGGAGCGTTGCACAATCAGTTCTGAGGGTGGCGGATTCCGGATCCGGAATCGCGGCCGTGTTGTCACACAATGTTGTCTGTGCGTTTACAGGGGTAGGCGCGAAGCCTATGGTCATCAGCAAGATGATGGCAGTGCTGCCGAGGACTGTTAGGATGGTTCGAGTTGCGATGCATGGTTTCATCTTACCCCCCCCCCCCCCCCCCCCCCCCCATTATATATCTTATAATGGACAATTTGAATTTGGACACAAATCCTCGTCCCTCGCCCGCAGCATGCGGGTGAGAGCACGGCCCCTGCGCGGGGACATCCGCAAGCGTTGCACTGTCTACGCGGACCTGATCTTGATTATTCATAATCGCACCGGTTCCTTGTCAATCTTGAAGTATTTCACGTTTTGACTCAACGAAAAGTCTGTAAATTCCTGAGGACTTCGCTCAGTATAGTACACAGCGATTTAACTGTCAAATTATATTACACAGTGTTTGACTGTCAAATTCAATTTCCAGCAATTCTACGTCAGTTCTGCAGGATTTCCCAAGGAATCTTCTTTATCCTGGTCCAGTGCTGCCAGTTCTGCGCGCAGGTCGGCCAGCTCCGCATCCAGACGTTCAATGCGGGAGATCAGTTCGTCTCGGCGGTTGTGCTCTTCAACAACAATGTCCTCTTCCTCACCGGCCTGTTGGCTGTCCGCGCGGATGACGATAATATGAAGGATCCAAAAGATGGCAGCAGTGCCACTGCGTACCAGGCTATCTAGGGTTTCAATACCGAAGGGGTCTGCATTGGGGTCGGCCAGTGCCCACAGAAAGAGACGATAGATGACTTGGGCCAGCTCGAACAAGATCAGCAATGCGCCAACCAGGGCAATGCCGTACAGGTAGGCTCGGCGGGGCCAGGACCCTCGCTCGGAGCGGCCTACAGGGCCATCCTGGCCGGCCGCGTGTTGGGCCGTGCGCCAGTGGAGCACCCGGACCGGCGCGCCTACAGCGATGAGGCTTATTCCGGTCGCGATCTGCTCGGTGCGAAAATTATTTTCTGTGGAAGCAGCACCAATGACAGCAAAGTCTAGGAGTGCCCGCAACAGATCGACCAGCCCGATCCACAGAAGAACCAGGCCAGTGGCCGCGATGCTGTAGTAGTATAGGCGTCGGACCAGTTCGCTTTCACGTGAATCCTCATAGTGACGAGCTTCCGCGGACACCTGTCCCCAATGCCAGCGCCAAGCGAGGATGCCGATGGGCAAGAATCCAAGCTGCAAGGAGATTTCATTCACATTGACAGAATCGCCGGCCCCGAGCAGAAACAAAATGCCCATCCGCAGGAGAACTGCCGCGGGGACTAGGGCGGATATCGCGCTGAGGATCGTAGCGATATAGAGGTACAGCCGGCGCAGTGCTGTGCGGCCTTCCGCAGGGGGAAATGGTTTCGTGCCACTCTCCACTCGGACCGCCATCAGAGTATCCCAGCGTAGGAGGTTCAGCCGCCAGATCAGGCCGCCGACCATTACGTTTGTCACCGAGTTGGCAATGCTTCCTTGCCACCAGCCGACACCTGCGGACATAGTTATATCGCTGAAAAATTCCAAGAGCATCTGCCAGACGAATGCCAGCACACCAGCCGCCCCAGTGATCAGCAGACCAAGCCCCGTGAGGCCGACAATCATCTGAAAAAGCCGTCGCCAAGTCCCAGCCCACCCCTTCTCTGTGCCCAGATCACCATCGGATTGGATCTGTTGGGCAAAATACAGAAACAGGGCCAGATGTGTGCCGGCGAGGAGGAGGTGGATCAGCCACTGATTGGGCCACAGCGCAGATTCTGCGAGGGAGCGTCCCAGCAAAAGTTCTACGCTGCCTTCAATGAGTTGGTAGAGGGTTTCGATTGCGACAATCAAGGTGAGAGCCATGCAGGCGTACATAAATAGCTTGCGTAGGGCTGCGGATGACTCCCTAGGTTTTTCAGCTAGGCCGCGGATGTACCGCCAATGGATCAAAAAGACCGGCGTGCTGACGATCAGGAACCCTCCCTGGCGAGCTATCTGATCACGTACGAAATTGGAGGAATTGGTCTCAAGTAGTGTTTCGCCTGTCAGCCAGAACGGGACAAGAACCTCGATCAGGCCGCGCAGAGCCGACAGGCCGGCGATCAGACTGATAAAGGCTACAAGATAGAAATAAAGACGCCGGATCGTTGCCAGTCGTCCCGTATTGGTGGAAGATATCTGCTCAGTCATTATTCGTGAAACACTGGTGTACACCTCAATAGAAGAGGTCCATCGTCTCCGTATCGATCTTCCATGCCCCTTCCTCCCGGACCAGTGGGATTGTGCGTCGGTCAGTCCAAGTGGAGCCACTGTCAAAGAGACCACCAGGACGGAAACGGTCAATCGCTAGGGTGACATATGCTGTATCGTCATTGATGTCTACTTTGAGGATACGCAGCCGCTGGTTCTGGCGGTTGGAATCGTAGTAGCTAACTCTTTCAGCAAAGGAGGCTTTGTTCTCGTCGTCAGCCAGCACCTTTGCTGAATAGTAGTTCGCAGCAAGGGCCGGCTCGTTGCGGACAAAGGCCACGAATGCGTCGTGGACAACCGCTGCCGGTGTATTTTCGTTCAGATAGTCATCGGTCGTCCAGCCACGCCCACCGCTGGCTGTCACCATCACAATAGCAGCAGCGATCAACAGCAACACGATGAGAATGATGCTCCAAGTAAAGCGGTCGATTTTCATTCCCATGGGCTTCCTCTTTCCTGTCTCCAGAACCTATGCTACCCTAAGATTACCAGGTACCTAGAGTATATCCAAAATATAGTCGCATGGCAAAGTGCTGTAGGCGCAATAACATCACAGTATCTATCAATATCCTAGATTACAGCTTACGGCTACGACCCCTGATCAAATTCTGTCAGTTCAAACAGGGCCCGGGAACGTCCGTCAATGAACTTGACGACCGGGAAGGGGGCGTCCATCGCCACCCAAACCTCTGTGGTGCGTTCATTTGAGCGCAGATCAACAACCCATGTGTCAAAAGTACCGGCGGGCACTGTTACCGACTCTTGACGCCGTACTTGCACAGTCACTCGTTCTGTATGGCCGACGACTGGCAGAAAACTGTTGAGGCGGGTGGCGTACCCCTGTGCTAAGGGGAGGGCCCGCAGGATCAGCAGCAGTGTACGCTCGTCGCGGATGTCCGAAGGTACCTGCACCCGTTCGTAAACTGTTGCGCCTTGATAGTTCGTCAGCGTGATGTCTACTTGGCTGCCCGCAATGTGCGTCTCTACCATCTGGCTACTGCCATTGGCTGTACGCACGAGCGTACTGTAGACAGGTTGAAAGCCGCTGGCCCGCATTTCAATGGTTGCACGTTCCTGCACGCCTGCATCGTTTATCTCCCTGGTCAGCGTCCAACCGTCGCTTCCCGCCTGCACCCGAAAGATAGCCGTGCCGACGATCCGGTCCGCCCGATTCGTCACCCGATAGGTACTTGTCTCGCGGTCCGTCCAGACCGGCTCCCCAAAGATGAGGGGCTGGGGTTGGGCAGAACAGGAGGTGAGGAAAACCGCGCTGCAGATCAGAACAGCAGTAACTCGCACGGTTGTATTGTTGGGCACAGAATCGCACCTTTGGGAAAAAGGTCAAATCTATCCAATTCGTGGCCGCTGCCATGGCTAGGGGCTGGTAACTGCAGCGGCTACGGCTGTTTCACTATTTCGGCATGTCCCGCAGGGCATAGAAGACCGGCAGCGGGCTCCAGTCATTGCTGACAATCCCCCATTGGGCCTTCTCTGTGCCATCCGCCACTACCCGAAAGTTCAGATTCCACAGAAATGCTGGCCCTACCCAGCCCCAATTCCGCATCATCTGATAAGCCTCGACCGTCCAGCGAGATTGCTCATCATAGCTATTGTCATCCGCGTAGCCATAAGCGGGGTTGAACTTGCCACCGGCCGCCCAGCCGAACTCCGTCGGCCAGATGCGTTGACCGCCCGCACCGTAGCGTACCGCCAAGTTGCGATACCCCTCCATTGTGCTGCGGAAACTCCAAGAATGGTGTGGGTTGTCACAGGCACCATTGAAACTGTTGCCATTCGCCTGAATCGCAGCACAGGCTGTCTGCCAGGTGTGCGAGGGCGGCACATTGTAGCCGCTCGGATGCGCGCCAAATCCATCCGCATAGTCCCGCAACCCCTGCTCTAGCATGGCCTCAAAATAGCGGAAGTCATCCATGGCTATGGAGCCATTGTCCCCAGCCGGTGTCAGCGCACCGCTGATCACCAACATAGATGGGCAAGCACTCTTGATCGCCGCATAGGACGGGCGCAACAGGGCCATATACTCGCTGGGATTGATGGGGCGGTTGCCCCATTCGTAGTGTAGATTCTGCTCGTTCCACACTTCGATAGCCTTCAGCGCAGAACCGCAGAACTCGCTCGCCAGTCTTCCTAAGAAGTTGGCAAACATCTGGGGATTGGCAGGGGGGCCGCCGACAGAGCCATCAAAGCCCGGCTCCCGCGCCCAGTCCGGGGCATTGACCACACTGAACAGCAGGTTGATGCCCCGGGCATTGGCTCTGTTGACAATCGCATGAATGTCGCCGAAGCCGTATTGACCCTGCTGGGACTCAAAGATCTTCCATTCGATCTGTTGTTTGACCCAGCCGAAGCCCAACTCTTGGGTTTTGTCCATCACCAGGTCGATCATATGATCGCCGGTATGGACCATATGGGCTTGGACACCATAGCCGAAACTGCCACCAGTGCTGGGGGCGGGGGCTGGAGGTGGAGCCGCGGTCGGGGTCGGAGGTGGGGGAATGTCGGTAATCGTTGTCACGTTGTCCAGCGGACCGTTGGCCGTCACCAACTCACCGAATACCCAGCCCTTGCCGCCTTGAACATCCTCTGTAGCGATCTGCCACCAATCATTGCCTTCGTTCTTGCCCACAATGAGATACCTCTGGTTGGGGGTCATCTGGCCGAGGACCGTATAGTTGGTACTCGGTCCTTGGCGGATATTGAGCAGCAGCTCGCTGACCACAGAGGCACTCTCAGGTGTGGAGGTCGGCGTGGGCACGGGGGTGGAGGTAGGGGGGATTACTACTGGTGTCAGGGTTGCCAATGGCGTCAGGGTTGCCAACGGTAGGGTTATCAGATTCCTGGGGCTGACCGGCTGCTTGTTCTGCACGACTTGGACCGCAACCTGTACAGCTCCCTGGCCGTCGGGGGCGGTGAAGGTAAATTCGCGCGCCTCTTGGGGGCGCGATGTGTAGTCTGGATACCCGATGGCGCGCAGTTCGGAGTGCAAGACCGAGTCTGATGGGTGAAAGACAGTATAGGCCATCTCAAAAGTCGCCCTGTCAGCAACCGGCCCCTGCCCCTCTTGGAACTGCCGGACGATGTCCCACAAGGCCGGGTCTACATCCCCGGATTCCATACCCCCAATCATCACCTGTGTCACCTTGTATGGAGCCAGCAGGCTGAGTTTGTGTGCAAAGCTGCTCTGGTTTTCAATGTAGACGGTGCGCTCAAACTGCTGGTCGTCTATGTAACTGTAGACAGAGGTGCCGGTCATTTCGTCAAACCTTAGGTCACGGGAAATGCGCGCAGTGTCCACAGACAGCACCACCATCTCGCCGGGTATGAGAACCTCTCTGTCCGCCTGAATCTGGGCGACGAAGGGCTGGAGGGCCTCTTGATAGCCCTTAGGCAGCAGAGAGCTTCCCAACTGTTCTACGGACAGGCCCGGCAGTTCCATTTGCACTTTGCGGCGGTCGATCTGATCGGTAGCAAAGGCCAGCAGAGCTGCCATCGTCCCACCGGGCTGATAGGCGCGGGGGTCCATGGGGCTGGGAATGATAATGCGGTCGGCAGCCTTGCCTAGGGCCTGCCAGTCGTATCCTTGGGTGTTCCACTGCACCGCTGAAATCTGTTGGGGTGGTTCTACCCGCACAGCCAGCCAGCGGTTTACTTCTGGGGCATGCAGACGTTCTGCCAGCCGTTCGATGAAGCGCACGAAATTTTGCTGTACCTGTGGTTCTGTGCCAACGCCTTGATAGTCGATAATGACACCAGGGTAGTGATTGGTCATCAGCAGATCAGGGATAGCAATTAGCTGATTCTCCTGCAAGCTCAAGTCTACCAGCATATTGTGCAACAGGTCGGTCCGAGGAACCTCACCGCTGCGCCAGTTGCGGAGGATGGGCACGAGGGTATAGCTGTCGCTTGCTCTGTTGTGCGCGGCAATTTCCAGCGCGCCATCGCCCCGCAGATAGAAGCCGGCCACAGCTAGGGTGGTAATCGCATTCTCGGCGTTAGGGGGGAGCTGCTCGCGCATACCAATAGTGGCCTCAACCTGGGGAAGAGATGCGGCCGTCTGCATGACAACGAAATTCTGCGGCGGGAGCCCATGGATTGATGCAACGATGCGGTCGTCGGCTGGCCGCACGCTACTGGGCATAAACACCCAACTGTTCCCGTCCCATGTGTACAGTTCTAGGGTTTCATAGGGTTCGCTGTCATTGGGAATGGGAATCTGCACAATGGACTGAGTTACACGCCCACCCTGCACATCCACCTCATAGACCGGGCTTTTGGGTTGCAGAGAAGCGGGCAGAGCGGCCTTCATGGCGGCCCATTCCTCTTGTGTGCTGTCGTTCAAGAACTCCGCGCGCGGAATGCTGCTGAGGAGAATCCGAAACGGTTCAAGCACGTTTTCCGGCGGGAAAACAAGCGCGGTCCCGTCCGGCTCCGAAATCGTAGCCCCATTGCTATCAACGGGCGTATAGGCTAGGTAGGGAATCCGGTCCAGCAGCCTGACCGGTGGCAGCAGCAGCGCGGCCACGAGCAGAAAGAGCAAAAGAACCGTTATCGTCGTTCCTTCCAAGATCGATGCTAGGTTCGCGCCCAAGGACGAGCGTGACTCAGAATCGTAAGAAGTCCGTCGCATACCATTTCCTCCGCGCAGATACGCTCTCATTCTGACTTTGCGGCTGGCCTTGTTGTGATGACATCGTCACCGCGAAGATGTGCGTGCTGAATCGAAAACAACTATCTTTCATCTTATCACATATACCATGTTACACAAAAACGGACTGCAAAGGCAATTGACGTCACGCCCCTGCACGAACGAGGTATGTAGGATTTCTGACAATTCATCGTTAGTCCCCTAGGGATTGTTGAATCATTCCCAACTGGGTTATACTATGTTGTAGGAATTGTAGTGGCTAGGGCTGTTGATTTTCACTGAGCACTGGTGTTCGGGGATGTATCAGAGAATTATTGTCAAGTTGGGTACAAGCGTACTCACCCGAGGGAGCAGATTTTTAAGTCAGCCACAGATGGTGGAACTGACTCGGCAATTTGCCACACTTCATCGGCAGGGCAAGGATGTGGTCGTCTGTACGTCCGGCGCGCAGGCCGCGGGGCGGGCGAAGTTGGATTTCCCCGACCTGCCTGCTACCTTGTCTAGTCGGCAGATGCTGGCCGCGGTCGGCCAAAGCCGTTTGATGCACCTATGGGAGCGGTTCTTTGAGATCTACGGCATACATGCAGGCCAGATTTTGCTGACCAGAGCGGACACGGAAAATCGACAGCGTTTTTTGAACGCCCGAGACGCCTTGAACGCCCTGCTACAGAATCGCATCATCCCAGTGGTCAATGAAAACGATGCGGTTGTTGTCGAAGAGATCAAAGTGGGGGATAATGACAATCTTTCCGCGTTGGTGTCTGTGTTGATCGGCGCGGATCTGCTGTTACTGCTGACGGACCAGCCGGGCCTGTTTACTGCTGACCCGCGCACAGACCCGAATGCGGAACTTATTCGTGAAGTCCATGCCATTGATGATTCTCTGCGAGCCCGAGCCGGCGGTAGTCAATCCGGGCTGGGGATCGGTGGTATGAGCACAAAATTGCAGGCCGCGGAAGTCGCCTGTCGGGCCGGGACGGCTGTTGTGGTCGCCGCCGGCAGCGAGCCGGATGTTGTGTTGCGGGCTGTGGCCGGCGAGCCAGTGGGTACTCATTTTCTCGCTATAGAGACGCCCTTAGAGAACCGCAAACGCTGGATCTTGGCCGGGCCCGCCCCGGCAGGACGGCTGCTGGTGGATGCAGGCGCAGCCTCGGCCTTACGGCATCATGGCCATAGCCTGCTGCCTGTGGGGGTCACCGAGGTGGAAGGGCATTTTGAACGGGGGGATACAGTCTTTGTACAGGAAAGGGATGGCCTGGACCTGGCGCGGGGCATCACCCGCTACAACAGCGACGATCTCCGTCTCATTCACGGCTGCCAGTCAAATGAGATTCACGAACGTTTGGGCTATGGCTATGGGCCGGTGGTCATCCACCGCAATGATATGATCTTATTGGGATAGGGATCCCCTTCGGTTTGTAGGGATATCCTGCTCATGTTACATTGATGTGGAGGAGTTGTATGACAGTTGCTGTGAGAGAAGAGGTAAATGGGCGCGCCACGTTGGGACGCGACGGGCGGGCAGCACAGATGGTTGATCTGAATACAATGGGCCAGCGCGCGCGGCTGGCAAGCCGCACATTGGCAGTGCTGACGCCTACCCAGAAGAACGAGGCTCTACATGCCATCGCCGCTGCGCTGGAGGCCAAGAGCGCAGCGGTGATCGCGCAAAATGAACTGGACATCGCCGATGGCCGCGCCAATGGACTCAGCGACGCCTTGCTAGATAGGCTGCTGCTGACGCGGCAACGGATTCGAGGGCTGACGGACGACACCCGGCGGGTGGCTGCCTTGCCGGACCCAGTAGGCACGGACCTGGAAAGCCGCCTGCTGCCCAATGGAGTGCGTCTCAGCCGGCGACGCATCCCCATCGGTGTCCTCGGTGTTATCTATGAAGCCCGGCCCAACGTGACCATCGATATCGCCGTCTTAAGCCTGAAGACCGGCAATGCCGCGATTCTGCGGGGCGGTAAAGAGACTCTGCGTAGCAATCTAGCCCTGGTGGAGGTCATTCGTGATGCCTTGATCGAGCAGGGCCTGCCCAGCGAATCGATCCAATATATCGGCAACCCCGACCGGGCCCTGGTCTCCCAGTTCTTGCGTATGGATGAGTACGTGGATATGCTGATCCCGCGAGGGGGCAACAGCCTGCACCGCCTGTGCCGGGAACAGAGCACGATTCCCGTGATCACCGGTGGCATAGGCATCTGCCACTATTATGTGGACATCAGCGCAGATCAGGAGAGGGGGATAGATGTCATTGTAAATGCCAAAACCCAGCGTCCTTCGGTTTGCAATACGCTGGACACACTGCTGGTCAACCGCCAGATCGCGGCCGAATTTCTGCCGAAATTGGCCCATCGCATGGCTGTATGCGGGGTGGAGATGCGGGCTGCCCCCGACGCGCTACCACTCCTGCAGGGCCAAGGGGCAACCGTTGCGCCGGCAGGCCCTCATGATTGGGACACGGAGTGGATGGCATTGATTTTGGGCGTCAAATTGGTGGATTCGCTGGAGGAAGCCATCGTCCACATTCAGGAACACAGCCAGGACCATTCCGACGGTATCCTAACCAACGATTGGAACAACGCACAGAAATTTGTCGATGCCATCAACTCTTCTGCGGTCTTTGTCAACGCCAGTACCCGCTTCAACGATGGCGGCCAGTTCGGCTTGGGCGCAGAAGTCGCGATCAGTACCCAGAAACTCCATGCACGAGGCCCAATGGGCTTGGAGGAATTGACCACCTATAAGTGGGTAGTGCTAGGGGATATGCACGTGCGGGAGTAACGTTCGGAGATGCTCTTAGATGAGTAATTCTATGGCCAGTGAACCAAGTGAGAGGGTTCTCTACAGGTCATAGCGTACGCATTCAGGTCGAAATCATTATCTATCACAGGAGGAGATTGTTATGAAGATGCACATTGGTGGGCAATGGGTAGACAAGACCGAGAAGATCGAAGTGCTGCATCCGTTCGATGGTTCAGTCATTGATACCATTCCCCAAGGGGATGCAGCAGATGTGGAATTGGCACTGGCAACCGCGCAGCGAGGCGCGAAGGTTATGGCGAAGATGACCGGCTACGAGCGCTATGAGATTCTGCGTAAAGTCGCGGACCTGATGGTGGAGAGGTCTGAAGATCTGGCCCGAACCATCACCTTGGAGGAGGGCAAAATTATCGCTGAGGGCCGGGTAGAGGCATCTCGTGCCGCAGAGATCATCGCGCTTTCTGCCGAAGAGGCCAAGCGCTTGGGTGGGGAGGTTGTGCCCTTGGATGGCGCGCCGGGCGTCAGCGGCAAATTTGGCTTTACCGTGCGAGTGCCCTGTGGCGTCATTGTCGGCATCAGCCCCTTCAACTTTCCACTACATCTAGTCTGCCACAAAGTCGGCCCGGCCCTGGCAGCAGGCAATGCCATCATTTTGAAGCCGGCCACAGACACGCCGCTTTCTGCGCTGAAGCTGGTGGAAATCTTCCTAGAAGCCGGGACCCCGCCAGAGGCAATCCAATGTCTCACCGGCTCCGGTGGGGTCATCGGCGATGCTCTCTGCGCGGACGCGCGCGTGCGTAAGATTACCTTCACCGGCAGCCGAGATATCGGTGAGCACATCTGCCGTACCGCCGGCCTGAAGCGGGTGACCATGGAACTTGGCTCAAACGCGCCTTTGATCGTCATGCCGGACGCGGATCCCGAACGGGTCGCGCAGGCCGCGGCCGCTTCTGGGTATTCAAATGCTGGCCAGGTCTGTATCTCTACCCAACGGGTTGTCACCCACGAAAAGATCTACGCTGATTTTCTCGACGCCTTTCAGGCAACGGTCAAAAATATTACGACCGGCGACCCTCTGGCCACTTCAACGAAAATGGGGCCAATGATCCGAGAATCCGATGCTGTGCGGGTGGACCAATGGGTCAATGATGCCGTGCGCGATGGCGCGGACCTGATCCTCGGCGGCCAGCGCAATGGGCAGATGTACGAGCCGACCATTGTTTCCAATGTCAGACCAGAGATGCGTATCTCGTGCGATGAGGTATTTGGGCCGGTGGTGGGCGTGACTCGGGTCAGCGATATCCATGAAGCCATCGCCATTGCCAATGACACGAATTACGGCTTGAGCGCGGCCATCTTCACCCAAAACATTGATTGGGCGATGAAGTTCGTGCAGGAGGTCGAGTCCGGCAATCTGCATGTAAATTGGGGGACCCAGTGGCGGGCTGATCTGATGCCCTATGGCGGTGTCAAAGAGAGCGGCATGGGCAAGGAAGGGCCCAAATATGCCATTGAAGAGATGACTGAGATGAAAATGGCGGTTTTCCATCTCGGCGATTCATAACACCCGTGGCTTGTGATCAGTGGCCTGTGCAGTGGCAAGGACTGCCCATCAGCCACTGATCATTGGCTATGACAGTGAAAGATCCCCAGACGGAATTCGTGGTTCATCTCTGGCTCTTGGAGGGCCAGCCCTCCTGTGGCGATCCACTCTGTACATGGGCCAAAGGAACAGATGGTCAGCGGACGTTCGCTTGCCTCCTGGCGCAAGCGGGCTATGACTGTTTGCAGCATCTCTCCACGGAAAGGACTAAAGAGAAAGTAAACTGTCCCCGCGCCTAAGTCTACGCTCCTGGCGTCTCCTTGTTCAAACACCACGCCATCAAGTCCGAGGGTGGCTGCTTGGTGGCGCGCCTGCTTCACAAAGGCCGGCATAACCTCCAGCCCAACAGCCTCAACCCCTGTCAACAGATGCACCAACAGCACCACTTGGCCCAAACCGGAGCCGATGTCCACAAATGTGTCCTCTGCTGTCAAAGGGACCCGGTCCACCAATTCGAGGAGAACGCTCACGGGTGTTGTTTCGTAGTGGATCATCTCTGCATGGCTGGCATTCCATGGATGTGGCAGGCAGTCGCTGTGGAACAGGCCTGCGGCCAACTCATCGGCGGCTTCTGCTCCCCAATGTAGGCAAGCTGGGCCCTGGCCGGCCTGGTAGCGACTGTTGCGTTGCAGAAGAGTGCGTACTTGGAGGGCTGTGATTGTCCCTGCTCGGACCCCAGCGCGTAGTTTTTGATAGAAAAGACTGTTACGTCTCTCCAAATCTGCTCGTCGTGCGATGGCTCGGTGTAAGGGCATAGTGAGCGGCTGCCCTTGTCTATTGGTGGGCTGCGGGGTGTAGGTGCGGAGTGCTTTCTCCAGAAAGTCAAGGGTATGCAGGGCCTGGAAGCGTGCCTGAAAATTGGCGTCATTGTCAAGGCTCTTATCTTGCTCTAGCACGCGTAAATCCCGTTCCAATTGGGCTAGGTCGGGCATTGTGGCCTCTGATGCGGTCAGGGATTTATGCTGATGATTCTTGAAGTCTGATCAAATCTGCTTGGCTTGAGAAGGTTTCTGCCAGCAGTGGTTCGCCGACCAGATCGTACTCTAGCGCGCCGTTGATGTGAACTTCCAGCATTGTGCCGGCCGGCGCGCCGCTGATGCTGGGGACAAGCACCAGCCCATCCACTTCCGGCGCGTCTCGATAGCTACGGCCCAACAGCAGGGGTTCACCGGTCTCCGCGATCTCGCCTTCACCTTCTACTAAGATGTCGAGCACTCTGCCGATTTGCTTCTGGTTTTGGCGCAGACTGATCGGCTGTTGGGCTTGCATGAGACGCCCATAGCGCTCTTCTTTCTCCTCTTCAGGGACAGGGTCGGGCAATGCTGCAGCAGGTGTAGATGGCTCCGGGCTGAAGGGAAATGCACCGATCTTGTCGAATTTGATGACCCGAATGAAATCCAACAGATGTTGGAACTCCTCTTCTGTCTCGCCGGGGTAGCCGACGATAAATGTTGTCCGCAGGGCGATATCCGGCATGGCGGCCCGCAGTTTTCCTAGATGGTCGTAGACCATTTCCAGCCGGGAAGGGCGGCGCATGCGGCGCAGCGTGTGGGGATCTGCATGCTGCAGGGGCATGTCCAGATACGGCACGATCTTTTCCTGCATGGCCATCACTTCGATCAGGCGGTCGCTTACATGCCCAGGATAGGCGTACATCAGGCGCAGCCATTGCAGGGAATCGCTGCTGCGATTGCAGAGCGTCTGCAACAGACGAGGCAGGCTGTCCGCTTCGCCCCAATCCCGCCCGAAATCAGTCGTGTCTTGGGCGACGATCACCAGCTCCTTGGCCCCCGCCGCGACCAGCGCATTGGCTTCATCAATGATGGCCTCGATAGGACGGCTCCGCAGCTTGCCTTTGAAAGTGGGGATCGTGCAGAAAGCACAGGGCGCGTTGCAGCCATCGGAAATTTTGAGATAGGCACTGCCCCCGACTACGGGTGGGCGCGGCACCGGGCTTAGATAGCTTTCATCCGGGTCGCCCAGCAGGCTGTAGCGTTGCAAGCGCGCAGGCTGTGGGCCGCCCCGGATGCGCTTGAGCAGTTCCACCACATCCATCCAGCGCCGGGTCCCCAGCAGGCCGTCTACCTGTGGCACCCGGCGCAACACCTCCTCGCCGTTGCGTTGCGCTAGACAACCGGCCGCTATCAACAGCTGGCTATGGCATTTGGTATCGGCTAACTCCTGTAATACACCAATCGACTCCTCTTTGGCGGCTTCCAGAAAGCCACAGGTGTTGACGATCAGCACATCTGCACTGTGCATATCCGCGGCCGCATGGATGTCCGCACCCTGTAACAGCATCTCCATGCCGTCACTGTCCACTTTATTTTTCGGGCAGCCCAGGGTAATCAGGTGATAGGTCTGGTTCGTCATGTGGTTCGTGGTTCAATCTCCAGAATTTGATAGGGGTAGATGTTGATCACTTGTGTCTGGTGGTAGTAGGTTTTGGTAATCGTATCGGAGCGATAGAGATGGATATGCCCATGCAACAGATAGTTCGGCTTGAACCATTCCATAAAATGGAGAAAGGAACGAAACCCTGTATGCGCGCGGTCGGGCTGGTCATGGATGCCAAAGGGTGGTGAGTGGGAAACCAACACATCCAACCAGCGGCCATGACGTAGGCGATTGAACAACAATCCTGGAAGCATTTTGGCGATATTCCCCCACATCTCTGCGTTGGTATACTGGAAGCGGGGTGCCGAATTGTAACGCATAGAGCCTTCCAGGCCCGCCAGCAGTAGGCCGCCTGTATCATGGGTGGCGCAATGTAAGTTGGTCGCACCGGCCGGGCCGCTCATCACCTGGTTGTTGGACCAATACTCCTCTTCCTTGCCATGGTTGCCATAGACGAAATAGCTAGGACGGTTCAGCATACTGACGACGAAATCAATGTAATAGTAGGGCAGGTCCCCGCAGCTAATGATCAGATCAACATCGCCCACGTGCTCGCGGATGCCGCCACTGTACAGGACAGGAACTACTTTATCGCTGATGGCAAGGACGCGCATAGTTGTATCTAGCTGCTGCCCCTACGAATCAGGTGCCATTGGGGTTGGCCGAATTTGATCCAGCAGAGCATCAAACTCCATCTGATTGGTAAGGGGCCCGACAACGACCTCAACGATTTGGCCTGCGGGATTGATGAAGAACGTCTCTGGAACGCCTTGGATTTGATAGCGGCGGGCTGCTTGGCTGTGTAGGTCCGGGCCATTGGGGTAGGTGATATTGAACTCTGCTAGGTAAGCGAGGGCGGCCGGCTCCTGGTCTAGATAGTCCAGTCCGAGGAAGATGATCCCGTTCTCCTTTTCTCTGCGCCAGGTCTGCTCCAACAATGCTGCCTCGTCACGACAGGGGGCACACCAACTGGCCCAAAAGTTGATCACAACGCCTTTCCCCCGCAGATGTTGTAGGTCAATGGTTTCGCCTGCGAAAGTCGTGAATTTCAGCTGCGGTGCTTCCCCCGCGGCCCGCTGCTGCTGCACATTTGTCTGCCACAAGCGTACAGCCAGCAGCGAGAGAAAGCCCAAACCGATGACAACAAACAGAATCTGCCAAAGTGTAGTGGCGAATGGCGAGTATTTCGGGGCGAGTACCTGCTCTCTACGTTCCATGTGCCACTCGCGAGTATCAGTCATAGTGGGCCAGTTCCTCATCTAGGCGTCGTTCGTATTCATGGTCCGGCTTTGTGCTGGCTGTTTGGCGAACTGGCCGGGACATCTGCCGCAGACGCGCCCCCAAAAAGAACCCGCTACCCACAACAGCTACCAGCGGCAAAATCCATGCCAGCCAGTTGAACCCTTGTCGGGGCGGCTCGCCCAGAACCTGCGGTCCGTACTGTTCCAAGAAATAGGCTTTGATCGATTCCGCGTCTTCGCCAGCCGCCAATTTCATGGCGATCATCTCCTTCATCTGCGCGCAAGCCTTTAGCTCACAGGTATCCAGACGCAGCCCACCACCGCATAGGGGACACCACAATTGCCGGGCCACGATGTTTACTTCGTCTGCTGTAATGGCCGTAGGGCCTTCCTGGGCCAATACAAGCTGCCCACTATGGCTGCAGGCAAGCAGGGCCCACAAGACGATGAGGAGTCTCTGGATGAAAACCGTATCAACAATGCTTCGCAGTGCGGCAGAAGCGATGCGCGGCACTATGTAGATCTTGGGCATGGCGATGGGGCAGGCTATGGGCCCACTTTCACAAAGAGTCGTTTTGTCAATGTCCGCCCGATAATTCTCACGATATTTTCTGGGCTTTCTGGGGTCAGGTTACCTTGTATCTGGACGGTGATTGGCCCATCAAACGGTTCAACATTCAGTACTTTGATGTGATGGCCAGGGACCAAATGCAGTTGCGACAGATAGCGCAGCAGGGGTCCATCGTGGTTGGCCACCCGGCGCAAGATACCGGCCTGTCCCGGTTTCATCTCTGCTAAGCAGACCAGGTCCTCGTTCAGAATTTTGCCGATTCGGTTGGGGACAGGGTCCCCATGGGGGCAATGGGTCGGAAAGCCGCACAGAATTTCCATGCGTTTTTCAAATTCGGAGCTGATCGAGTGCTCTAGCCGCATGGCTTCCGTCTTCACTTGATCCCAAGTGAAGCCCATGACTTCGATCAGAAATACTTCCAATAGACGATGTCTACGCAGCAGTTGCAGCGCGGCCAGACGCCCTTGCTCTGTCAGGCGAATGCCGGCTCGCGCAGCTCGCACCACATGGCCGGTCTCTGTCAGGCGTTTCGTCATGCTGCTGGCAGCAGCCGGCGAAACCTCCATCTTTTGTGCAAGGGCTGATGTGGAAACCCTATCTGTCTCTTCACTCAACTCGTAGATCGCTACCAGATAGTCGAGCATTCCATCGGTGATGATATTGCAGAATGTACGCATAATCGTTGCAACGCCCGCGTGTTTATATATCAATGTAAGAGTAGTGCCTATAGTATAGTTTGGCACAGGTAGGTTGTCAATGACGAATCCGAGTGGCCTGCAGTGGCTCTGGCAAACTACGTGCTGCTCTTGTAGTCAAGCCTTAATCCCGGATAGAACCACCCCACGAATCATCAATTTCTGGGCAAAGAAGAAAACCACAATCATGGGGATCACCATCAGGAAAGACATGGCCATCATATAGGGAATCTGCGTACTGTAAAGGCCCTTGAAGAACGTAATGCCGAGGGCTAGGGTGTAGTTTTCTTGGCTAGTGAGGAAGATCAAGGGGCCGAAGTAGTCGTTCCACACGGCCTGGAAGGTGAAGACCGAGATGGTGGCGATGGCTGGTCGGGAGAGAGGGATGAAGATCTGCCAGAGGATACGTAGGCGGTTGGCACCGTCCATCAGGGCTGCTTCTTCTAGTTCGAGGGGGAGGCCTTTGAAAAACTGGCGCATCAAAAAGATATTGAAGGCTCCACCGCCGAAGAAGGCCGGTACGGTCAAGGGTAGAAATGTATCCAGCCAGCCGACCCGATGGAAACCGATGAACAAGGGAATCAACGTGACCGCATTGGGCAACATAATGGACGCCAACACCATGATGAACCAGATATCTCGCCCCGGAAAGCTGATGCGTGCGAATCCATAGCCGCACAAAGAAGCCGAAAGCAGGGTGCCCACCATCACGGCAATGGTAATGGCCAGAGTATTCAACAGCCAGCGGGTCCATTGCATACTCTCATAGGTCCACCCTTCCGGGAAGTTCTGCCAGCGGAATGTCTGGGGGAAGAACGTGGGTGGGAAGACGTACACCTCTGTTTGGGTTTTCAAGGATGTGGTGATCATCCAGAACAGAGGCAGCAGGAATACGACCGCGCTCATAGCGAGCAGCAGATAGATGAGGGCAATGCGGTTACTCTGGGCCGGTTTGCGCCGCCAATCCAGGTCCAGAATACTTCTGTAAACTTCTCGATCTCCGAGCATCACTGAACCTCCGCCTCATAGAAGACCCACAGAGCGGAAGAGCGGAAGACTAGCAATGTCACTACGAGGACCACAAAGAGCAAAAACCAGGCCATAGCCGAAGCCATGCCCATCTGTGTCCATTGAAAGGCCCGCTCGTAAAGCATTAGATTATAGAAATAGGTTGATTTCAGGGGTCCGCCTTCTGTCAGCACAAAAGCGTTCATAAATGTTTGGGAAGCGGCGATCAGCCCTATCACTAGGTTGAAGAAGATCGTGGGTGTCATCATGGGAATCGTGATATGGCGGAAGAGTTGTCGTTCATTGGCTCCGTCCAATTTGCCCGCTTCATAGAGGGATTCGGGGATGCCTTGGAGACCGGCCAAATAGATGATCATGCCGGCCCCAATCCCCCATAGACTCATCATCACCATGGATGCCAGCGCAGTTTCAGGTTCTGCAAAGAAAGAGAATTTTGGCAAACCGACCCGTACTAGGATGGCGTTGATCAGACCGTAGTCCCGGTTCATCAGCCAGCCCCAGAGAATCAGGCTGGCGATGGCTGGTACGATGGCCGGCATATAAAAACTGGTGCGGAAGAAAGCGATGCCCTTCACCCGCTGGTTCAGGAGCATCGCTAGGATAAACGCTCCGACCATGCCTAAGGGTACGGATGTCCCGGCATAGATCAGCGTGACTTTACATGCTTGCCAGAAGTTCTTATCGGCCGTGAACATCCCCATGTAATTGCGAATGCCGATCCATTCTGGCGCACGTAAAAGAGGAAACTTGGTGAAGCTCAAATACAGAGAGGCCAGCATCGGGCCAATGGTGAAGAGAAGCAATCCCAAGACGACCGGGCTAATAAAGAGATAGCCATGTACGGTATCCCGCGTACGCTTGTTCATGTGCGGAAACAATCGGGTACGAGGCATTGTAGTTGTCGCCCCCCATGTGCTCCTGTACGAACTGCTAATGGTACGTGACCAGTGGTGTTACCACTGGTCATTGAGCTGGGTTAGGCGTTCTGATCGAGACAGGCCTGAATGGTAGCGTCGGTTTCGGCGAAGGCCTCTTCTGCTGTTGCCTGGCCGCGGATGACCGCTTCAAGAGCCTGCCTGTAGCTATCGCTCACCATGCCTGCGTAGAAGCTGCCGCAATCTCCTGGGTGATCGATCACCGGCAGAATGGCATCATCCGCACCATTGATGAAGGCCATTAGGTTGGTGGGCGGTGTCGGCAGCCCTTCCATCCAGCTTGAATCATTGGCCACAGATTTCAACAGGGGTACGCCTAATTCTGCTTTGGCCGATTCAAGCTGTACAGATGGCCGGATCAATTGCTTGATGTACTCGTAAGCCATGTCTAGGTTCTGGCCGTCGGCATATGCGGACATCCCCCATGTACCCATGCCCGTTCGATGACGGCCATCAGGCATCAGCGGCATGACCTGTACATCCCAGTCGAACTTATCGGTCGCGGCTTCACGCACAGGGCCGCGCAGGCTTTGGATGTGTGTAAAGACAGCGGCCCGCCCCAGGAAGAAAGCATTGCCACCGACATCCAACCCCAACGGCTGGGCAATATTGTGCTCGTTCCATAGGGCCGCATAGGCTGTAAGCCCTTCAAGTGTATTGGGATCTGACCAGGTCGATAGATTGTTCTCCATGTCCAGAATTGTACCGCTGTGACCCACGACCCACGGATAGACTGTGGCCCACCAGTTCCAGGTGCCATTGGCCAGGCCCCAGAAGCGAGGTGTTCCGTCTTCTTCTGTCTCTAGAGCGGTGATCTTCTGACAATTGACGATAAAATCTTCCCAGGTCCATTGGTCTGTGGGCAATTCGGCACCGGCTTCCTCAAAGAGAGTCTTGTTGTAGTACATCGTCACCACATCAAGAGCCGATGGCAACATCTGGATCTTGCCATCAAAGATGCCTAGGCCCAGCATGTTCTCAAAGACATCGTCGATGTCAATGTCTGCATCACCTTCAATGTATGGTCCGAGATCCAAGGTAACGCCGTTATTGGCAAAGGGGACCACGAACAGGTCAGCACTGAAGAAGACATCGGACAGGGTGCCGGCCGCGGCTGCCGTGTAATACTTCTCAGCCAGATCACCGGAAACGAAATTGAATGTGACGGTAACGTCTGGGTGCTGCTCGGTAAACGCCGCCTTAATGAGTTCATTCACTGACTCGACCGGCGCGCCTTGTAGGACAGATATCTCCAATTCGATAGGCTCTGCCATCTCAGCTCCGTCGCCTGCTTGGGGAGCCGGAGGCGGGGCACATGCTGCCAGCATTGCGCCGCCACCAATCGCCCCTGCCAGCTTGAGGATATCGCGCCGGCTGATGCTCCGTTGACTGCTCTGATTCTCGACTGACATTTAGTTTACTCCTTAGTATGTAGGTTCCGTTTGAGTTTGATCGGGGTATTTCTCATTATTACAGACTTTTACATTTTCTGCCAATTGAAACAGCGGTAGTCTGTGCCCGCGACTGCTATTGGCCTGGTCACGTGTACTCAGTTGGCCTGGACTTTGGTTAATATCTTTTTCTTGCGTACAATGACCGTGTGGCTCGTAGCCTGTACCTGCAGAAAGATTGTTGACGATTGGCATTATACATTGGCATTATATAATGAAAGGACCTGTAATGCGTACACTGAAAGTTGGCCTCGTCGGTGTCGGCGGTATTTCCCGCACTCATATGCCTGGCTGGGCCGCGTCGGAAGAGGCGGAGGTCGTGGCGGGTAGTGACATCAACGCTGAAGTATTGGAACAATGGGGCGCGCTTCATGCGATCTCCAAACTGGCGACGAACCCCGCTGACCTGTTCTCGGATCCTGATATTGATATCATCGATCTGTGTGTACCCAATATGTACCATGCCCCTCTTGCGATTGCCGCGCTGGAAGCGGGCAAGCATGTCATCTGTGAGAAGCCTCTAGCCCCCACACCCCAGGCCATCAGACAGATGATTGAAGCACGGGACAAAGCGGGGAAGTTGCTGATGACCGCGCAACATTTCCGCTTTCATGGTGTGTCCCAGGCCATGAAAGCGGAGGTTGACAGCGGTGTGCTGGGTGATATCTACCACGCCCGCAGCTGGATGCTACGCCGCAACGGCCTGATCCCTACCCCGGCATTCATTGAGAAAAAACACAGTGGCGGCGGCCCCTGCATTGACATCGGTGTGCATGTCCTTGACCTGACCTTGTGGCTGATGGGCAACCCGAGGCCAGTGGCAGTCTCCGGTGTGGCTGATGCCCGGCTGGCCCACCATCCGGGCGCATTCGCTACTTGGCGAGCAGGGCCGATCCCCAGTAGCTTTGATGTGGAAGACTACGCGGTAGCCTTCGTGCGCTTTGAAACCGGTGCCACTCTCGTCTTGGAGGTGAGCTGGCTCCTGCATCATGACGTGGAAGGCGAGGATATGCAGGTCTGGATCTACGGTGATGAGGGCGGTTGTCACTGGCCATCGGCCCAGTTCCTAGACACCAACTACACCACCCGCCAGTTCAACAACCGCACCCTCCAGCTCATCCGGGATAAAATGGAACCCCACGCGCTGGAATGTGTCGAGTTTGCCAAAGCCATCGCCAGCGGCGCGCCCTCCCCTGTCCCAGCAGAGCAGTCCCTGCAGGTATTGGCGATCCTTGATGGCATCTACCGCAGCCAGGCCGAAGCCCGGGAGATCCAACTGCAGTAGCTAGGCGCGCATGGCCAGGAACAGAAGAGAAGGAGACCCAACTGTGACCACTTATCGAGTCGGTATTATCGGCTGCGGACGGCCCTGGAAATCAGAAAGGGCAACCGGTTTTGGCATGGCCCACCGGCATGCCATGGGCTATGCCGAGTCCCCCCATACAGAGCTTGTCGCCCTGGCGGATATCAGCCTAGAAAATGCCCAGGCTTTTCAGGAACAGCACGGGGGTGATGCCCTCTACCAAGACTATCGCCAGATGTTGTCCGCAGAGAATCTGGACATTGTGTCCGTCTGCGTTTGGCCTCATCTGCACGCGGAGATGGTGCTGGCCGCGGCCGCAGCGGGCGTCAAAGCCATCCACTGTGAGAAGCCCATGGCACCCACCTTTGGCGAAGCCCGGCGCATGGTCGAAACCTGTGAGCAGAACGGGGTACAATTGACCTTCAACCATCAACGCCGCTTTGCACCACCCTTTCGTAGGGCCCGTAAGCTATTGCAGGAAGGGGCAATCGGTGAGTTGCAGCGCATTGAGGGCTACTGCCCGGACATGAATGACTGGGGCACCCATTGGTTCGATATGATGTATTTTTACAACAACGAGATACCCGCCCACTGGGTGCTGGGCCAGATCGACGCGACACGTATTCGCGAGATTTTCGCCATGGCCCACGAAACCCAGGGCATCAGCCATATCAGATTTCAAAACGGTGTGGAAGGGCTGCTGATTACCAGCATCGAGAGCTCCTTCTCACCTGCCAACCGGCTGCTGGGCAGTGAAGGGATCATTGAAGTTGGCGTCAGCCAGGAGATTCCCCTACGCTTGTGGAACGAACACACTGCTGGCTGGCAGAGCATCGATCCGCACGATTCGATTCATGATATGGATGCGGTGCAAAGGGGTATTGGGGATCTGGTCGAGGCCCTGAAGGACGGACGAGAGCCGGAACTCTGCGGCCAGCGAGCGTTGCGGGCCGCAGAGCTGACATTCGCTACCTATGAATCTAGCCGCCGTCAAGGCCGGGTAGACCTGCCTTTGGAGATCGACGACTCGCCCTTGTTGGCCATGTTGGACAGCCAGCCCGAGACACGTCTCCAAGATAGGCAGTTGTCAAATAACCATATTTGACAACTATAATTGTAACAGGTATAGTAGTATTGGTTTGTTGTTCCCTCTCTGTGGTCTCGTTGGCTGGTGAAAATATATTGTTTTGTCGCCTTTGTGGGTGTGCAAAATGCTGTTTGACCCCTTGATCCAGTAGGCCGCAAGGTTGGATACCATCATACTGAGACTATCCACCTTGCGGGCGTACATTACCTTACAATTGTATTCCGAGGAGGAAAGATGACACAGATTTCTGAAAGAACTGTCTCTCGGCGCGATTTTATGCGCTGGAGTGGCCTAGCAGTTGGTACGGCTGCCGTGGCCGCCTGTACACCGCCCGCCGCGCCGATGGGTGGAGATGCATCTAGCGGCGAGGCTGCTGCACCCGCCGAGGACATGGAAGTAGTCGTTGAAGCTTGGGCCCACTGGGAGCAGGGCCTCGGCTGGATTCAGAATTCCATGGACAATTATGGCTTCAGCGAAGAGAACCCTCATATCCAGTGGAACCCGGTTGTGGCCCCGTTCAATGAGATCCACGACAAGATGCTGGCTGCATGCGCTTCGGGCGTAGGTGTGCCCGATGTTATGCGCGTGGAGCAAGGGCGCATGGCCGCATTCTTCAAGGGCGATGAGATCTGCTTCATTGACCTGACCGACCGCATCGGCGGCCGTATGGATGATCTGGTGCTCGGTTCAGCCGTAGACTATTGGTCCTGGAAAGGCAGCATCTACGGCATCGGCAACGAAGTCAACGCCTGTTCGCTAGCCTATCGCAAAGCTGTGTTTGATGAAATCGGCATTGAAACCCCGTTTGAAACTTGGAATGATCTCGTTGAAGCCGGTCTTGTCCTGAAGGAAGCCAAAGATATGGCTGTCATTTCCTGGCATGATCTGCATGATGGTGATTTCCAGATCATGCTCTTCGCGGCCGGCGGTGAAATGTTCGACGAGAACGGTGACTTCGGCGGCCTCAATGAGTTGGGCAAAGAGATTCTTGCATTCCAAAGCTCCACCATCCACGACCTGGGCATTGCCATCGCCGCGCCAGTGACGGGTGATTCGACTTGGTCTCCACCGATCTACTGGGAATCTTTCCGCCAGGATCAGATCGCCTGTACCATTGGCGCGCCCTGGCACAACGGCAAATTAGGCAGAGATGATAAGATCGGCCCAGGCCAGGAGAACGAATGGCGCTTGCAGCGGCTGCCCGGCGGCTTTGGTGACAACCTGCCCACCGCCACCCATGGTGGCACCAGTGTGAGCATCCCCAAGCAGGCCCAACATCCCGAGGAAGCTTGGCAGATCATTGAATTTACCCACCTGACGGAAGCCGTTTTGCAGGATTCCATTGAGCGCGGCATCTGGCCCTCCTACATCCCCGTGTTGGATGATCCGGTCCTGAATGAGCCTTATGATTACTACGAAGGGCAGGTAATCGGCGAGCTGTACAAAGATCTGGCCCTACAGATGCCTCGTATCTTCCAATCACCGTGGGCACCGGAATTCCACACGGCGATCAACAACTTCGTCATCACGCCGGTTCTGCAGGAACAGGCGGATATCGATGCAGCCTTTAGTGAGCTAGAACCGGAACTGGAACGCCTCAAGTCCCTCTAGTCAAGAAGCGAGGAGTTTTCTTAACTCCTCGCTTTTTCACGCCGTTTGAAGATGAGACCCATACTCCGGAGCACTTCATGGCCCTATCTAGCGAAACGTCCGCGCACGGACGTCCCTACGCGCCCGGAACCCCCACGGGTTTAAGGCTGTGGTGGCATCGTCACCGCTTACAGGTGATTCCCTATTTCTACATTGCACCTTTTTTCATCCTCTTTGCCATCTTTCTGGCATGGCCGGTTGCCCGCAGCTTTTATCTGAGTTTTCATAAACAACAGGGGATCAGCACGCCTACATTTATCGGTATCGACAATTATATCAACCTCTTGGCCGACCCGCGTTTCAAACAGTCACTGGTCAACACGACCGTGTACGCGTTAGGAAGCCTGTTCCTGCAAATTCCACTTGCCTTCATTCTGGCAGTCGTTGTCAACTCCAAACTTGTGCCTTGGCCCAATGGGAAGAGTTTTTATCGTCTTTCGTATTTCGTACCACTGCTGACTTCTGCGGTCATCGCTAGTCTGATGTTCAGTATTCTTTATGACTATAATTCCGGGCTCATCAACAGTTATCTGATGCAGGTCTTTGGTGAAGATGCCAAAGTGGGGTGGGTACGCGATGCAAATATAGTGAAATTTTCGATCATTCTACTGCTGATCTGGCGTTATACTGGCATCAACTCGCTCTATTTTGTCGCGGGCCTGCAAAATATCCCCAAAGAGTTAGAAGAGGCGGCCGCGATTGACGGGGCCAACTGGTGGCAGGTGTTGGTAGGCATTACGATTCCGCTGATGCGGCCAGTGATTCTCTTTGTTACAGTGACAGCAATCAACGGCTCCTATCAGATCTTTGCCGAGCCTTACCTATTGACCGGCGGCGGTCCTCGGGACCAGTCTCTCAGTATCGTGCAGTATCTCTACAATACCGGCTTCTCCTATTTCAATTTGGGATATGCGTCGGCCATCGGTTATACATTGGTCACAATTATTGTGATCTTAGCCATTTTGAATCTGCGCTTCTTTGGTGCCTTCCGTGAAGATCAGTAAGGGCTAATTTATGACGACAAAGGTGCAGCCTGTGCCTTCATCAGGGCCAACATTCTCTGGCATCCGTATCCGCAATGGCATTCTTGTCAGCCTGACAAACTTTATTTTGCTCATCGGCGTATTGCTTACTGCGGTCCCCTTTCTGTACATGATTTCTGCGTCATTCAAACCACAGAATGAGATATTCACATTCCCTGTGCAGATTTTTCCGCAAGAGCCTTTCTTTGACAACTACACGACGTTAATTGGGGAAACCCTCTATCTGCGCTGGTTTCTGAACACCGCTATCGTCGCGATTGGGCGTACATCCTTGTCTCTGCTTCTCTGTATGCTGGCCGGCTTTGCTTTCGCTAAATATGAGTTCCCGTTTCGGCGTGTTCTCTTTGTGATGGTCTTGGCTAGTTTTACGCTTCCCTTTGAGGTCGTGTTGGTCCCTCTGTATACGATGATGGTCAACTTAGGCTGGCTAAACACCTATTGGGTGCTGATCGTCCCCTTTGCCGCCAGTGCGTTCGGCATCTTCCTAGCACGGCAATACGCATTAGCCCTGCCGACAGAGTTGATGGAAGCCGCCCGCATAGATGGCTCCAGTGAATTGGGGATCTTTTTTCGCATTGCTCTGCCCAATCTACGCCCCGCCCTGGCAGTGATGGGCATTATCTTTTTCCAAGCATCATGGAACGATTTTCTCTGGCCCTTGATCGTCCTCAATGACTCAAGTATGTACGTTATCAACCTAGCCCTGCCCACCCTGCGCGGCCCGTACGGCGACCAGTACGGTCTCGTCCTCGGGGGGGCGGTCATCGCCGTCATACCGATTGTCATTATCTTCTTCGCCATGCAGCGGTATTTCATTGAAGGGATTATGGCCGGCGCGCTGAAAGGATAAAACTTGTGGCCAGTGAAACTCCAAATACCGAACACCAACCCCTACAGGCTGCTGCAATTGCAGACTCTAGAGGTTACATCTCCGCCATCCAAGCTGCCGTGCAGAAGGAGAGGAATGCCATCATCCGTTTCCTGCGCGAGATCTGTGCTATCCCCTCAATGGATTCACAGATCGGCCCTGTAGGTGAACGTGTGCAGGCGGAGATGGGCAAACTAGGCTTTGATAAGGTCTGGTTCGACGCCATGGGCAATACTGTCGGCAAGATTGGCAATGGGGAGCGGGTGCTCGTCTATGACAGCCATATTGATACCGTGGGCATCGGTGATCCGGACGAGTGGGAATGGGACCCATTCGAGGGCAAAATTGAGGATGGCGTTTTGTACGCGCGGGGTGCATGTGATGAAAAGGGCAGCACCCCTGGCATGATCTACGGCCTAGCCATCGCGAGGCGTCATGGCCTGTTGGAGGGCTGGACTGCATACTATTTCGGCAATATGGAGGAGTGGTGCGATGGCATCGCGCCGCATGCTTTTGTGGAGCATGAGGGCATCCGCCCGGACTTCGTGGTCATCGGCGAGCCAACAAAGATGCAGATCTACCGTGGCCATAAAGGCCGGGTAGAGATGAAGGCTATCGCCAAGGGGAAGAGTGCCCACGCGGCCAGTAACCATCTCGGTGACAATGCTATCTATAAAGTCCTCCCTCTGCTTGAAGGCATCAGCCGCTTGGAGCCGGAATTGGGAGATCACCCGTTTTTGGGTCATGGAAAGATCACCGTCACTGATATCCATGTTGAGACCCCGAGCATCAATGCTGTGCCCAACGAATGTACTGTCTACATTGACCGGCGGATGACTTTCGGTGAGGATATGAACATGGTGATCGAGCAGGTCCAACAGCTGATCCCACAGGCAAATCGTCAGGCCGGAGATGTAACCCTAGAGATGCTGTATTATGATGAGCCGAGTTACACTGGTTTCGTCTTTCCTGTTGAAAAGTATTTCCCCGCTTGGGCCCTGGATGAGAATGCGCCCCTTGTCCAGGCTGGGCAGATGGCTCGTAAGCTCATCGGCCTGCCGGATGCGCCCTCCGGCAAATGGGATTTCAGCACGAACGGCATATATTGGCGAGGCAAAGCCGGTATCCCCAGCATCGGCTTTGCCCCCGGCGACGAAGTGACCGCCCACACCGTCTTGGACAGCGTCCCCTTGATGGATGTGGTCAAATCAACGGAGTTTTACGCGGTGCTGCCCACCTTGATAACGTAAACCATGATCTGTTGATGAGGAGTAAGAGAGATTCTCTCCCTTTTATGGATTCGACGAAATCCGCAAGATCGGTGAAAATACTGGGTCTGTATCAATTGTGATGAATTGACATGACGATTGCTGAAAACCTATGCATGGTCCGCGAGCGCATGGCCCAGGCCGCGCTACGAGCACAGCGTTCGCCGCATGAGATTACGCTCGTAGCGGTGAGCAAAACAAAGTCGCTTGCCATGATCGCAGAGACTGTAGCAGCAGGCCAGGTCGACTTCGGTGAAAACCGCTTAGAGGAGTTGTGGGAGAAGGTGGAGGCATCGGCAACACTGCCCGGGCTGGACACCATCCGCTGGCATGTTATCGGCACAATCCAGAGCCGCAAGACGAAACTGGCTGTGGGCCCGTTCGCTCTCATCCATTCGCTGGACAGGCTGAAGGTTGCCCAGCGTTTAAGCCGACATGCCAGCGAAATCGGGCGGGAGTTGGATGTGCTGCTGGAGGTAAATGTTAGCGGCGAAGAGAGCAAACATGGCTTTTGGATCGAAGGCCCGGATTCACCTGCTGGGCATGCCAATGTGCTGCCCACTCTGCTGCCAGATCTTCTGGCTCTGCCGGCTCTACGTTACTGTGGGCTGATGACCATGGCCCCCTTAGTCGAAGATCCAGAAGAGGCCCGCCCGTATTTCCGCAAATTGAAGCGTTTTTTAGATGAACTGCGGCGCATCTACCCGACCGCTGCCTATCCCCAGGCCACTTGGCAGCATCTTTCTATGGGTATGACCAATGATTTTGAAATTGCCATTGAAGAGGGTGCCACAATTGTGCGGGTCGGCACAGCGATCTTCGGCCACAGGGAGTATAACTGATGCAGTTGCAAGGCAAAATTACCTTTATCGGCGGCGGGGCTATGGGAGAGGCGATCATCGGCTCGCTGATCCGGGATGAGTTGGTAGACGCCTGCCAGATCTGTGTCTCCGAACCGGTCCCGGCCCGCCGGGCCCATCTGAGCCGCACCTACCATGTAACCACAGAGACCGACAATGCACGGGCTGCCTTGGACGCAGCTATCGTAATTCTAGCGGTGAAGCCCCAGGTACTCGGCCTCGTATTGGCGGACCTGAAAGGGAATCTGTCCCCCGAGACACTTGTCGTCAGTATTATGGCCGGTGTGCCTAGCAGCACCTTGGGCAATGGTCTGGACCACCGCAAAATCGTCCGTTCCATGCCCAATACCCCAGCACAAGTGGGCAAAGGCATGACCGTTTGGACAGCCACTGCTGCGGTAATGGACATGGACCGGGCCTCTGCTCAAGCGATCCTTGAAGCCATGGGCCAGGCAATCTACATTGACGAAGAACACTACCTAGACATGGCCACCGGCTTGAGCGGCTCCGGTCCCGGCTTCGTGTATCTGTTCCTAGAGGCCCTCATTGACGCCGGGGTACATATCGGCTTCAGTCGCGACCAGGCGCAACAAATGGTGTTACAGATCGTAGAGGGAAGTGTAGCGTTGATGCATCAGAGTGGTCTCCATTCAGCGGAATTACGCAATCGGGTGACCAGTCCGGCGGGGGCAACCTCCGCTGGTCTTCTCGTGTTGGAGCGCAGAGGCGTGCGTTCGGCCCTGATCGATGCGGTGGACACGGCCTACCGGCGCAGCAAAGAGTTGGGCGACAGCAGCGAGCAATCATTGTAGTGTTCGCAACGAAAAACCGGGTGTACTGGTGTTAGGAGTGGCTGTGATTTTTCTTCTTTTGGCCCGAGTGCTTCAGATTTATACCTTTGTTCTTTTGGTTCGTATCTTGATTACATGGATTCCGAACCTAGATCCATACAATCCGATTGTGCAGATGCTCTTTCAGGTGACAGAACCGGTGTTGGAGCCAGCCCGGAAGTTGATCCCGCCGCTTGGAATGATCGACATTTCACCGATTGTCGTGTTTATTGTGCTGGGAATTTTGCAGGATCTGTTGATGCAACTCGCCTATTAAGGCCTGGAGCAGATGTGCTTCTGCCTTCGGCTTTGGGAACATAACAGTATTGGACAATCTCTTCTTCTGCGGTCAGAATTTTACAGGCCAAAAGGAGGTATTGTGCTTCAAAATAGGAAGATCATTGTCATTCTGGTGCTTATCTCTGCGCTCATGCTGAGTGCCTGTGCTGTTGGGGGCTTCGGCGCTCCAGAAGATGTGGTGTTGCCAACGGATACACCGCAGCCGCCACCGACTACAATACCGTCGCCAGAGCCAACAGCCGTTCCGACACTTGAGCTTATCGTCCCGGCCGATGAGATATTGCCACAAGGAGGTGTGCAGGTGGGTGATGGGGGAGGTCTGGAACGCCTGCTTGAACGGGCCAAAGAGGATATCGTACAAATGGCCCGCACGAGTACCGACCAGATCACTGTTGTAAGCACAGAGCAGGTGGAGTGGAGCAATGCCAGCTTGGGCTGCCCGCAGCCCGATATGATGTACGCACAGGTGATCACACCGGGGTATCGCATTATTTTGGAGGCCAATGGTCAGGCCTACCAATATCACAGCGGCCTTGATGGCGAAGGGCCGCTGGTACAGTGCGATCCCTGACAGAAGAAACCAACTGCTTTACAGCGCTTCTCCTGTTTGCGATATCGCAAGAACGGGTAGACAGTCTGCTGTATAGACTATACAGTACTCTAGGTTAGCGTAGGTTCTGGGAAATCATTGATGAGTGCCAACCAAACACGGGAACAGTTTGATGAATTGGTTCTCAAGGCAATTGAAGACCTGCCGGATCCATTTCTGGCCTATCTGCAAAATGTCGCAATCCTCGTTGAAGATTGGCCTGATAGGGAGGCACTCCAAGCAGTAGGCATGGCTGTGCGCGCGAATCTGCTCGGCTTGTATCAGGGTATCCCGCAGACAGCTCGTACCCATGGCTATACTCTGGTTATGCCGGATCGGATCAGCATCTATCGACGCCCGATCCTTATGCGTTGCCGCACGGACCAGGAAGTCCGGGAACTGGTGCAACGGGTCGTCCGTCATGAAATTGCCCACCATTTCGGCATTGATGATGATCGCCTTATGGAAATCGGCGCGTACTAACGTAACGACTATGCGACTCAGGAGAGATTTCCCGTGAAGATCTATCGTCTGCTATGTATTGTTCTGGCTGCATTTGCTGTTCTGGCCGCCTGTGGCCCTCGGGAGATCCCTGTCGCGCCGGAAGTGCCGCAACTGCCAGTGAATCCTGCCCTCCCTTTGCTTGATGATCTGTCGCAACTGCTGCAGGAATTTGATGTAGAGCTGTTGCGGGAGCTCGGATTGCCGGACCTGAATGCTATTCCCAATCTGCCGCAGATTGGCGACCTGCCCGGCCTGGCTGTGGGCGAAGACGCGATCTCCTTTGCCGGGCCCATGGACATACGCATTGGGGTAGGCGAATTTATCCCTGGCACCGACATACAGTTGGCAGGGATTGTTGATGGCCGCGCTGAATTTCTGTTTAATGGCCTGCGGACAGAGCGGATTATGGGCGATTCTCTGGACTTTGATGGTGCTTGGCCGAACATCACGGGCGTCAACTATACTCTGCGCCTGCGGGTCTATCTGGTTGGGCAAGAGTACGTGCGTTCAGCCGGTGTCCATCGCTTGGTGGTGGAAGGCATCCACCCTGTGCAGCAGGTGGTGGGGCTCACGGAGCAGGCCCTCAAAATCCCCTATACTGGGTCGGCGAATGTAGGGGCTGTATTCAAAGGAATGACCTTCGGCTATGCTGGGCTCAATGAGCAGGGTGCTGAGATCAGCGGCATGTCTGCCGCTGATTTCCCATTTCGCAAAATCGGGGATAGCCTGCGCTGGCAGGGTATGCTGCGGGCGGACCTGCCCAGCGAGTTCAACTTGCGTATTGTGCGCTACAGCGACAGTTCGCTGCAAGTGGTCGGGGTCGTCACCCTCCAGCTCCCTGTTTAGCATGGAAATCTTGTCGTTGCATCCATGCAGACCAAAATTCTCGTAAGAACATTCGTGGTGAGCACAGGGCCGGAACCTAGAAGGTGTTCACGCCTGCGTCACTAAGGGCCACGGATTGAAGATGAGCTACGAATTTTTGTATGGAGCACGGAACGATGGATGAGGGTGTAAGCAATCTAGGAACACTCAGTAACATCCGCAGGTCCAGTTCATACACAGACCTTCAGGGAATTCGCGCAGACTATTACAATCTCACGGATGTGAAGGGCGCGCCCTTGGCGGGGATGCTTGTATTGATGGACCGAGGCGGGCGACCTGTGCGGGCTGAAGTTCATATGAACGACACTGACCCTGATAGCCTGTATGAGATAGCCTTACGCCAGGCCAATCACCTCATCACCGACCGCTATCGCAGCGACAGATCAATTCGTCTCTACCCCCTGCTGGTACGTCTGGACCACGACCCACTTGCACTTGAGCTTAAAGCACCTACCCAGGACACGAGGAGGGTTCCGCGATGGTTCTTTTCAATGGTAGGTGGTGTGCTCGTGCTCTTTTTGGCACTAGGCGGCGGATGGTTTCTGAATGAGTGGCTCACTGGCAATGCGGACAGCAATCCACTGCCGGCTCGTGTCCTCGTGGATTCATCCAATAGCCAAATCAGCTTTGAGACAAACGGGCTGCCCCCAAGCCGCAACGCTATCCCCATGGAAGTGGGCAATCGGGTCCGATTTCTGTCGGGGTACAGTACCCCGATACGCACAGAACCCGGGGTCGGTGCAGGTGAGATCGCCGGCGACCTGCAAAATGTCGATTCTATGACACTCATCAATGGCCCTGTTTGGCTGCCAGGGAACAGTGATACAATCGTATGGTGGTATGTACAGCTTGATGACGGCACCGAAGGTTGGGTGCCAGCCAATACCAGCGAGCTGACATTGTTGGAGCCGGCTCCATAAACACTGTACGCTATCGCTTCTGGCTGTAGAGAAAAATGAATCGCGAAAACAGTACCCCATGGAATGTGATCGTAGTGGTTGCTGATACAGTGCGCCCGAAGTTTCTGGGGTGTTATGGGAATGAGTGGATGCAGACACCATGCATCGACCAATTTGCCCAAGAGAGTACCCGCTTTACTCGTGCTCATCCGGAATGTCTGCCGACGATTCCCACCCGGCGAACTCTCCATAGCGGACGGCGGGCCTTCCCTTTTAACGACTACCAGCCGATCCCCTGGGACAATGTCTATCTGCCTGTCAGGTGAACATTGCAGACCGCAGTCCGGAGCGCATCGCTTTGGCCCGGCAGCGCATCCTCATGGACGCCGGCGGGCGGCTCGACCACTACATGCGCCAGAACACGACCGACGCGCTGGGCCGTCCGGAATTTGCCAAAGCCTAGGACCCCAGAACAGCGGAAGATTGGAAGAATGCCAAAGGTTGCTGTAGATCGACTCTCTAGGACCGCACAACGGCTCTTGATGGCTGCTGGCACATCCGAGCTGGAGGCAGCTATCGTCGCCCGGCATGTAATTGCTGCCAATCTGGCCGGGCATGATTCCCACGGCATTATCCAGATTCCCGGCTACGTGGCCGCGATTCAAAGGGGAGATATCCGACCGGGGGCCCCATTTGAAATCAAGCAGGAAAGCCCGACCACAACAGTAGTGGACGGTAATTGGGGTCTGGGGTTTGCTGTTTCGGAACAGGCGATGGGGGTGACCATTGAAAAGGCACGCCTGCAGAATATCGCTGCCACCACAGTCGTGCGCCAGGGCCATGTGGGGCGCTTGACCGACTATCCGTTGATGGCCGCGGAGGCCGGCATGATCGGGCTGATGACAGCTGATTCTGGCCGCGGGCCCAAGAGTGTTGCCCCATTCGGTGGACGCGAACCCCGCTTGGGCACGAATCCAATCTGTATCGCTGTCCCCTCAAATCTGGATGGCCCTTTTTTCATTGATATGGCGACTTCTGCTGTTGCTGCTGGTAAGCTGGCGGTTGCCATCCAGCGCGGGACATCAATTCCGAAGGGCTGGGTGATCGACAGGGAAGGGCGCGCTGTGACCGACCCGACAGCCTATCGTAACGGTGGGGCAATCTTGCCCTTAGGCGGGCTAGTCGGCCATAAGGGCTATGGGTTGTCCGCGATGGTCGAGATTTTTTCTGGCCTGCTCACCGGGCTGGGGTTCGGGGTTGAGCCGACTGGGCGACACAATGATGGCTGTTTTATGGTTGTCTTTCGGGTCGAGGCCTTTCGTCCTCTGGAGGCGTTCAAGCAGGAAGTTACGGAATTCGCCCACTACCTGACATCAACACCACCGACCGAGGATGTCGAACGAGTCTACTATCCCGGCGAGCTGGAGTACCTGCGAACCCAGCAGCGGCAAGTGGATGGCATTCCTCTAGAGGAAGAGACGTGGCAGAGGCTCGCTATGCTGGCAGACGAATTGGAGATTGTCGAAGACTTTTCGCCACTATAATTTGACCCGAAAGCGTAAGGATTCTACGATTCCTGCAGATTGAGGATATTGTTTATTGTGGGTGTTTGAAAAAAGGCACGAATCTGGTTAAACTACAGTAGAGAGGTGTTGCTCTCCACTCGGGTTCCTCCGATTCTGCAACTTTCTCGCCTGAAACTATGCACAGTTTTGTGAATACACCAGGCAGTGCCATCACCCAGAGCCTACGCGGCATGGCACTTTGCCACCCGGATCTTATCCAGGTTCATTTCGACCCGGACTTTGTAGAGCGGGTTGCCCCTACACAGGACGGGAAGGTTGCAGTGATCAGCGGCAGCGGTAGTGGACATGAACCGTTGCCGATTGGTTATGTTGGGTTTGGCATGTTGGATGCTGCTTGCCCTGGCCCGATCTTTACCAGCCCATCGCCCTTCCAACTTTTGGCAGCAGTCCATTCCGTCGATCATGGAGGAGGGGTCCTGTTTGTCGTCAAGAACTATTCCGGTGGGGTTCTCAACGCGGAACTGACCATTGAAATCGCCTTAGAGGAGGGAATCGACATTCGCTCAGTGCTCGTCAATGACGATGTGTCGATCCCTATCGTCGCCAATAGGCGTGGATTGGGCGCGGCCCCATTGGCCTGCAAAATCGCTGGGGCGGCCGCCGAGGCCGGTTATTCTCTTGATGCGGTCGTAGATGTGACCCGGCGAGCCATCGCGGGGTCCCGCAGTATGGGGGTCGGTACGAATATCAACACACTCCCCCGGAACGGACGTAGCGCAAATCTGGCGGACAATACCATTGAACTCGGCGTAGGCATCCACGGCGAACCGGGCGAAGTTCGTTCTGTACATCAGGGTGTACCAGAAATCGTTGGCTTACTGATGGAGCCGATTGTGGACGATCTTCCCTATACTGCAGAGGATAGGGTATTGCTTCTGGTCAGCGGGATGGGGGGCACGCCGCCCTTGGAACTCTACCTGTTCTCCGAAGCGATCCACAAATTGCTCTCCGAGCATCGAATTCGCGTTGAGCGACAATTGGTCGGGAACTATCTGACGAGTCTTGGCCGCGGCGGCTGTTCCGTCACGTTGATGAGATTTGATAACGAACTGCTGAACCTGTGGGATGCGCCTGTGCATACGCCTGCATTGCGCTGGTAGCGAAAGGATCCCCATGAAGAACTCGGAGAACGGCAATGCGTCAGGAGATTACGATTACGCAGATCCGCAAATGGCTGCTCACATATGCTGTCCGCATCATTGAAAATGAAGAGCATCTGACGGAGTTGGATATCGCCATCGGCGATGCGGATCACGGCGCGAATATGCGTCGGGGTATGGAAAAATTGCAGGCCCGTCTGCAGGAAGATACGCAGACTGAAGATATCAATACCCTCTTGCGCGCGGTGGCGATGGCTCTCATCAGCGCGATCGGCGGGGCAGCTGGCCCACTGTACGGGACGTTTTTTCTGCGAGCGGCTGCCAGCCCTACAAATGGCCGTTCGCTGGACTTGCCGCAGCTCACGCAGATGTTCCGTGATGGTTTAGATGGGCTCCAGCAGCGGGGCAAGGCTGAAGTAGATGACAAAACAATGGTTGACACCATCCAGCCGGCCGTAGAGGCCATGGAGGCAGCGGTGGCAGCCCATCAGAGCGCGGCGGTCGTCTTGGCCGCAGCCCGCCAGGCAGCCCGTTTGGGCATGAAACACACAATCGAACTGGAAGCCAAAAAGGGCCGGGCCAGCTATCTGGGCCCGTACTCCATCGGACATCAGGACCCGGGCGCAACCAGTGCCTATTTCTTGTTTGAGACAGCTGCGGAGATTTTGGCAGGCGGGCATGCTCATTCAGAGCTAGTAAAGACTCGCTCCGTCTAAACGTCAAACTGACAACGCCCAATTCCAACTGAGCACTGTAAGATGGCTGCATATATCGGCGCAATTGATTCCGGTACCACAAGCACCCGTTTCATGTTGTTCGACCAGGCCGGCACCATTGTCGGATACCAACAGCAGGAACACGAACAGATCTTTCCGCGCGCTGGCTGGGTTGAGCATGACCCGCTGGAAATCTGGCAGCGAACCCAAGAGGTGATCCGAGCAACTCTGGCCACATGTGACATCCGCGTAGAGCAGATCGCCGCTGTGGGCATCACCAATCAGCGGGAGACCGCTGTCATATGGGACCGCAACACCGGTGAACCAGTCTACAACGCCATCGTCTGGCAGGATACGCGTACAGATCGAATTTGCCAGCGTCTGGAAGAGGCCGGCCATGGTGCTACCTTTCAGCAAAAAGCCGGCCTGCCGCTGTCAACCTATTTCTCCGCACCCAAAATCCGCTGGATTCTAGAAAACGTAGCGGATGCACGGGCCAGGGCGGACGCGGGTACATTGCTCTTTGGCACGATTGACAGTTGGCTGATCTGGCAACTCACCCGCGGTGTGCATGTCACTGACCCGACAAACGCCAGCCGTACAATGTTGATGGACCTGGCAACCCTGGCCTGGGATGAGGAACTCTTGGAGATTTTGGATATCCCCCTTTCGCTTCTGCCGGAGATTCGGCCTAGCAGCGACCCATCTTGGTATGGCAAGACGGTGGCGGATGGGCCCTTTGGCCGCGAGATTCCGATCTGTGGCAATCTGGGTGATCAGCAGGCAGCGACCGTCGGGCAGACCTGTTTCAGCCCTGGTGATGTCAAAAATACATACGGAACCGGCTGTTTTATGATTCTGAATACTGGGGCGGAGATCGTACACAGCCGCAATGGCCTGCTCACAACCGTCTGTTATCAGATGGGCGATGTCGCCCCTGTTTACGCGCTGGAAGGCTCGGTCGCCATGGCCGGTGCTACGTTGCAGTGGCTGCGGGACAATCTGCAACTGATCGATTCCGCAGCTGAGACCGAGGAGATCGCCCAGGAGGTTGAGGATAGCGGCGGCTGCTATCTGGTGCCGGCCTTCAGCGGGCTGTTTGCACCCCATTGGCGTAGCGACGCGCGGGGCGTACTCGTCGGCCTCACCCGCTATGTGAATCGAGCGCATATCGTCCGCGCCGCATTGGAGTCGATCTGCTATCAGACACGCGAAGTGCTGGAGGCGATGAACGCGGATAGTGGCATTGTATTGGGCCGGCTGCAGGTGGATGGCGGCGCAACGGTCAACGACTTTCTCATGCAGTTGCAGGCCGATATTTTAGGGGCCGAAGTGATCCGTCCTCGGATCCCTGAGACGACTAGCCTCGGCGCAGCCTATGCCGCTGGTCTGGCAGTAGACTTCTGGCCAGGGCTGGGAAGCCTGCGAGAGCAGTGGCAGGTCGATAAAATCTGGCAACCTCAGAGCAGCGAAGCCGCGCGCGCGCAAGGTTACCTTGGTTGGCAGAAGGCTGTCAAGCGCACCTTGGACTGGGTCTAATCGCCGCAGTCCTAGCAGTATGGCATGGGTGGAGTGAACGGATGCCGGATAGGAAAAGGCTGTGATTGGGCTGGTGATCGTCTCCCACAGTGCCAAACTTGCTCAGGGTGTTCATGATCTAGCCCTGCAGATGGCCGGATCTGAAGTAGGCATTGGTCAGGCTGGGGGCCTTTCTGATGACTGCGAGGCCTTTGGGACAGATGTGCAGAAGATTTTGCTCGCCATTGAAGAGGTCTGGTGTGAGGACGGAGTCCTGTTGTTAATGGATATCGGCAGCGCGGTCATGTCCGCGGAGATGGCCCTAGAGATGTTGCCGGAGAAGCGACGGCAGAAGTGCCTGTTGAGCAACGCTCCACTGGTGGAAGGCACAATCGTTGCTGCCCTATATGCCAGCTTGGGCGAGTCTCTGCATGCTGTCAATGCGGCCGCGGAGGACGCCCTTTCTGTACGAAAACTTGGCTGATTGAGCGGACCGAATGAAGAAGCAATCCAGTTCCCTTGGCCCTATGATAGGGGCGGTGGATCAACAGACCAATCATAGCGTAGTGGTTACTGTCAGGAACCCCCTCGGCCTTCACCTGCGCTCCGGCAGGGATGTGGTGCGTATCGCCAGCCAGTTCCAGGCACATATCACTGCTTCCAACCTCAGCCGAAACTCTGCTACTGTTGATATGAAAAGCATTCTACAGTTGATGCAGTTGCAGGCTCGTCAGGGACATGACCTGCATCTGGCAGCATCGGGGCCTGATGCAATCGCAGCCCTTGATGCACTCCGCTCCCTCTTCTAACGTTCAGGCAGTGTTCGCATTTCAGGTGTACTTACGCCTCAGTGGGAAAACAATCTGTGCAGCAGATTTTTCATGGTCTATCGGCAGCCTCCGGCGTCGGTATCGGCACCCTATACAAATATGCCTCTGTCCCGCCTGCTGTGGAAAATAGCTGCGTTCCAATCGGCTCCCCTGCGGAAGAATGGGAACGTTTTCTGGCGGCCCGGCTGCTTGTGGATGAGGAGCTGGCACGGCTGGCACAGATCGGGCAGTCAGGGCCCGCGGACATTTTTTTGGTTCACCGGGAGATTCTCCATGACAGCACTCTGACCGATGCAATACGCGCGGCCATCACGGCCGGGTTCGGTGCTGTACATGCCACGCAATCCGCGACCAGCGACTTGGTTACCCTTTTCCAGGATCTCAGCGATGATTATTTCGCCAGCCGTGCCACTGATATCCGAGATGTGGGCCAGCGGCTGATCACCCGCCTAGGTGGGATCACATCGGCACGCCAGTTAAACCCTCTGCCCCCTGGCACAATTCTGCTCGCCGAAGACCTGACCCCCTTTGATACGACCCATCTTGATCAGGTGAATGTGGTCGGCATCGCGCTGGCTGCCAGCACACCCACGGCCCATACGGCAATTCTGGCTCGTAGCCTCGGCATTCCTCTTATCTGCAGTGCCGGCCTGGAGATTCTACAACTGCAAAACAGAATGTTCGGGGTCGTGGATGGCATCCGTGGTCGTTTGTTGGTGGACCCAGACGAGGAGATCCTCGAGCAGTATGAACTGACCCGCGCGCGTTTCCAGCATTTTCAAACGGAAGCACTTTCCCATTCCCACGAGCCAGCCCTAACCCCGGATGGGGTGCGTATTCCCGTGCGGGTAAACGTCAACAGCCGGGATGATCTGTTGTATATCGACGTCAATGGCGCAGAAGGAATCGGTCTTTTGCGGACGGAATATCTGTTCCAGCACCGTACCAGCTCCCCAACGATTGATGAGCAGCTGGCCGCCTACCAGGACGTGCGGTCGTATACGAAAGATCATTCCCTGACTGTGCGGCTTCTGGACATCGGCGGCGATAAGCCGGTCCCCTATCTTCCGCAGCCGACCGAAGCCAATCCCTTTTTGGGTGTACGGGGCATCCGCTTGCTGTTACGATATCCGGAACTGTTGACCGCGCAGTTCCGGGCATTGGTGGCTCTGGCTCTTGAGGCCTCTCCTGTCTCCCGTATCCGTGTCCTCATTCCGATGATTGCAAAGGTGAGCGAAGTGCAGCGTACCTTAGCTCTGTTTGAGGGCATTCCCGGCTATGAATTGTGTCGGAAGCAGCTCGGTACGCTGGAGGTGGGGGTGATGATCGAAGTGCCTTCAGCAGCCCTTCTGGCCCCTCATCTTGCACCCTTGGTCGATTTCTTCAGTATTGGCACAAACGACCTGGCCCAGTATACTTTGGCCGCGGACCGGGTGAACAGTGCGGTTGCCACTCTGGCAACCCCTCTGGATCCGTCTGTTCTGCGCCTGATCGCTCTGACCTGTGAGGCAGGCCAGGCAGCAGGGATCCCTGTCACTATCTGTGGTGAAGTCGCGGGCGATCCATCAGTACAGCCATTGCTGCTGGGGCTGGGGTTGAATGAAATCAGCGTAGCTGGGCCAGCCGTTCCCTTGGTCAAATCAGCAATTCGCCAGGTGGATATGGTGGCAGCCAAAGTGTTGGCCGCTAAAGCTCTCCAATGTAGCCGGGCCCAGGAAATCCATCAGCTTCTCTACGAAGAGGCGAACACCAGTGGAGAGTGATTCATGGCGTGCCGTTACTCGCCATGACCACTGCAGTGTGCCAATGAAACGCATTGAGACAGAAATTCTGGTGATCGGTGGCGGCGCAACCGGGGCTGGCGTGGCCTGGGATGCGGCTCTGCGGGGATTCCGTACGGTGCTGGTTGAGAAACGGGACCTGACCCATGGGACTACCGGACGCTATCATGGCCTGTTACACAGTGGTGGCAGATATGTGGTGAAAGATCCGAACAGTGCCAGCGAATGTATTCAGGAAAACCACATTCTGCGTCGCACTCATCCCCACTGTATTGAGGATACAGGCGGATTTTTCGTGGTCATGCCGGAGGATGAGAGCGACTATCCCGACCGTTTCGCTGTGGCCTGCCGGGATCTAGGCATCCCGTGCGCGGAGATCCCTGTGGCCGAGGCCCTAAGCCGGGAACCTCTGCTGAATCCTCGCATCAGTCGGGTCTTTGAAGTGCCCGATGCTGCAGCGGACAGTTTTCTCGCCACTCACGCCACAGCTCAGGCTGCACAGCAGGCCGGCGCACAGGTGCTGACCTATCACGAGGTCACTAGCCTGCACGTCTCTGGAGGTGCAGGCGACCGGACAGTGACCGGCGCGTCGGTTCTGAATACGGTGTCGGCTGAGGAGATACAGATCGTCGCTGATTTGGTGATCAATGCCGCTGGTGCCTGGGCCGGTCAGATTGCTGCCCAGGCAGGCGTAGAGATGACAATGATCCTTGGCAAAGGCGTGATGCTTGCCACCAATTGCCGGCTGGTCAATACGGTCATCAACCGCTGTAAGATGCCCAGCGATGGCGATATTCTGGTCCCGATCCACACGGTCAGCGTCATTGGAACAACAGACGAACATGTGCTTGATCCGGAGAATCTGCACATTGAGACGTGGGAAGTGGATTTGATGTTGGAAGAAGGCGACAAACTTGTGCCTGGCCTCAGTGGCAGCCGTATTTTACGGGCCTGGGCCGGCGTGCGCCCTCTGTACCAGGAGAAATGCCGCGCCCGACTGTCGCCGCTCGGCCACAGTCGGGATATACCTCGTTCTTTGGTTCTTCTTGATCATCAGGAACGGGATGGCCTCAGCGGATTTCTCACGATTACCGGCGGCAAATGGACGACTTTCCGTCTGATGGCCGAATCCGCTGTTGACAGGGCATGCGTGCAATTGGGGGTGTCCCGTCCCTGTCGTACAGGCGATACGCCTGTCCCCGGCAGCGAACAGGGGCACTACTGGCTGGGCCACCGGCTCCAGGAAGTGGAAGACGAACATCTGCAGAACGAGCTTGTATGCGAATGTGAGTTGGTTACATACGCAATGCTGGAAAGAGCAGTGCGCCACAACCCTACCGTCACACTGGATGATCTGCGGCGGGATGTGCGTCTGGGGATGGGGCCTTGCCAGGGAGGGTTCTGTACGTACCGAGCAGTCGGCATCCTGCATGAACTGCGGGCGGAGGGTTCTACCAGTGAAAAACCAGTGGCCCGGGAGGAACACGACATAGGCGGGTATCTGTCCCAGCTTTCCCCGGCCATTGATCCGCAAGTGTCGGTCTCACAGCCGAGCCTGCTCCTGCGGGATTTCCTCCAGGAACGCTGGAAGGGTGTTATGCCGATTTTGTGGGGGCAGCAACTGCGTCAGGAACGCCTAGACGAACTGATCTATCTCAGTATTTTGAATGCGGATCATCTGCCGGCCGATGACGGAGAGAGCCCATTGTCGGCGTTTTATAGGCAACCCGCCCCATGATCGATCTCCTCATCATTGGAGCAGGGTTGACCGGTCTCTTTGCTGCATATCGGGCTGCTCAGGCGGGGCTGCAGGTGCGTGTTATTGCCAAAGGGATTGGGGCCACCCATTGGCATGCGGGAACGGTTGACGTTCTGGGCTATTTACCGGGGAAGGAGGCAGCGGTTGGCAATTGGGAGCTGGCAATTCCTGAATTGCCAGCAGCGCATCCCTATCAGCTGTTGGGCGTGGAGGCAATCCAGACAGCATTGGATGCGTTTCAGCAACTCACTGCGGATGCCGGGCTGCCGTATGAACGGGCGGGGGCTCCGGGACAGAATCACTTGCTACCATCACCGTTAGGCGTGGGGCGTCCGGTCTATCTGGTACCTGTCGGTCAACGGGCGGGAGATCTGACGCTTGAATTGCCTGCCCCCGCAGGTTTCCAGCATCGTCGGGCAACTCAAGTTGAGCGGCCGTTGGTGATCGTTGGCCTGTCGGGTATACGAGATTTCTATCCGGCGTTGATTGCGGAAAATCTGCAAAAGCAGGGGTATCGGGTCCGCAGTGCGATGCTGCCCTGTAGCCTGCTGCCGAAACAGCAGGGCAACAGTCCGCTACAGTTGGCTCGTCTGCTGGATGTGCCGGCGGAACAGGAGCGGTTCGCCGAGGCGGTCGCCAGCATAGCTGTAGCTGATGAGCGGTTGGGCTTGCCTGCGGTGTTGGGGCTACACAATCACAGCCGGCTCATGGCCCGCCTACAGGAAGCAAGCGGCAATCGCTCGATCTTTGAAATCCCGACCTTGCCGCCAAGTGTGCCGGGCATTCGTCTTTACGAGGCGTTGCGTGCCCGGCTGTATAGGCTTGGTGTACGCATTGAAGTGGGCATGGAGGTGTGTGGGGTGTACACAGAAGGTAAGCGTATCCAGTGGCTGGAGACGGAGACCAGCAGCCGCCCTCTGCATCACCGGGCCGCAAAATACCTGCTGGCTAGCGGAGGAATTCTTGGCGGCGGCATGCGTGGCGACCACAGCGGGCGCATGACCGAGACGGTCTTTGACCTGCCGCTGACCGTGCCCCAAGATCGTTCTCAATGGCTACGGCCATTGTTCCTTGACAGCAGGGGCCATCCGGTCTTTCAGGGCGGCGTGGCAGTGAATGCCCGGTTCCAGCCGCTGGACGCGTCCGCTGCGCCGGTCTATGAAAACCTGTGGGCTGCGGGCGCGATCCTCAGCCATACCGATCCTATCCGTGAGCGCAGCCGGGAAGGGGTCGCCATTGCGACCGGCTATGCTGCCATACAGCAGCTTAACAACTGCTCGCCACAGGAAGTTTAATTGATGTATACGCTATCTCTACACTCTGTGGGCATGAGCTTGGATGAGTGCATCAAGTGCAATATCTGCACGAGCTATTGTCCAGTTTCTGAGGTGACAGAACGTTTTCCGGGGCCGAAATACGCCGGCCCTCAGTCTGAGCGCTTCCGGGAGATCGGGCAACCCCATTCACCGGATACATCGGTGGACTACTGTTCGGGTTGCCGGGTTTGCAACGAAGTCTGTCCGACCGGGGTGCGTATTGCCGAGGTGAACGCTCGTGCTCGGGCGCAGATGGTGGCCGCGCGGGGTCTTTCTCTACGTAACCGTCTATTGGGTCGTAACGAACGAATCGGGATGGTCGGCAGCCTCGCGCCCGGCCTGGCGAACTTCGCCTTACATAACCCTATCAGTCGATGGCTGGCCCATGCCCTACTGGGCATCGCTAAGCATGCTCCATTGCCCCATTGGCATCAAGAAACACTCAACGACTGGCTCACCCGGACGCATGCCCGGCGTCTACGGTCCGCACACAAGGTCGTCTATTTTCATGGTTGCGCCACTCAGTATTATGAACCGTTCGTCGGGATGGCAGTCATTCTGGTGCTGGAGCATCTCGGCTACGAAGTGATCGTGCCGGTGCAGAACTGCTGCGGCCTCCCTCTGCTTTCCAATGGCGAATTTGGCGCGGCCGAGAGCTATCATCGCAGCAATATAGCTCGGCTGGCCGCATATGTCAGGGCCGGCTACCCGCTTCTCGGTAGCAGTACCAGTTGTACATTGACACTCAAAGAGGAAGCAGCGGACCTGCTTGACCTAGATATGGATGCGGACAGCCAAGCTCTAAAATTTGCGACTTGGGATATCTTCGAATGGTTGCGAGTACGTCTGGACGCAGGCACATTGCCCACGGATTTCCGTCCACTCCGTGACGATGGACAACCCTTCATTCTGCCCTATCATGCACCATGTCAATTCCGGGCCCATCGCATCGGTAAGCCGGTCTTGGATGTTCTGAGGCAGGTCCCAAAGCTCATCTTGCGGGAAAGCCAGGCCCGCTGCTGTGGCATCGCCGGTACATATGGCTACAAGGCAGAAAAGTATCAGATCGCCATGAATGTGGGTAAGGAGTTGTTCGACTTCGTCGCAGCCCAGGGGCCGGTCTCTCTCACGGCCTGTGATTCCGAGACCTGCCGCTGGCAGTTAGAACATGGGACAGGTGTGCTGTCCCGTCATCCGATTGAAGTGCTGGCCGCGGCCTATGGACTGTATGACTTGCAGGCGCGGCGGCCTACAATCTCAGTGGAGAGTGAAGAGGACTCTCCACGAATCACTGCTGTTTGATGTTCCGTATCCTCATTATCGGTGCTGGGGCTATCGGCTGTTTTGTCGGCGGCAGATTGGCTATTGCTGGCCATGATGTGACCTTGGTCGGCCGTCCACGTTTCGTCAATGCAGTGCGCGCCCGCGGCCTAGAACTGCGGACCGTTTCTGGCCGGCCAGAAACGGCCCGCTCTGTGACTGCGGTTACGTCCGTGCAAGAGGCGTTCCAGCTCGCGGACTCGTCCTTCGCTCTGATTGTTCTGGCTGTCAAGAGTTATGATACGGAGACTGCATTGGACGAATTGGCCGCTGCGGCTGGTCCGCTTGCCCCTATCCTCAGTTTGCAGAACGGGGTTGGCAATGAGGAGGCCATCGTCGACCGTTTCGGGCCGGGGTGGGTCATCGCCGGGACAATTACCGCGCCTGTAGAAGTGCCGCAGGCAGGTGTCGTTCAGGTGACAAAACCGAAGTTCGCTATTGGGCTCGCGAGCTGGCCAGGGTCGGGCCGGGGGCCTTTTCTGCGCCATCTGCAGGAGATGGCCGCCAGCGCGGGTATTCCTACAAAGGTGTATGGGAATGCGCCGGGGCTGAAGTGGTCCAAATTGCTTATGAATCTAGTCGGCAACGCTACCAGTGCGATTCTAGCCGAACCGCCGGGGGTAACCTTCGCGGACCCTCGCATCACCGATTTGGAGATCGACGCCCTACGCGAGGCGTTGCAGGTGATGGCTGCAGCCAGCATCCGCCCCTTGAATGTAGAAAAATATCCACTAGGCACCCTTGCGCCGTTGCTGCGCTTTGGACCGAAAGGGCTTCTGCGGTCTGCCCTGTACCGGATCGTCGGCGGCGCGAGAGGCGGTAAAATGCCGAGCCTGTTTCTGGATTTGGAGGCGGGCAAGAGCGAGAACGAAGTGGGCTGGTACAATGGGGCAGTGATGCACAAAGGAAGCCAAGTCGGTGTCGAGACACCGGTCAACCGTCTGTTGACGGAAATCGTTCAGCGGCTGGCTAGCGAACCGCAGGCACGGGCCCCATGGCGAGGGAATATCGACCGCCTGGTCGCGGCGCACTTAGAATCCCGGGCCGACCAGCGCAATCAGGGCCAGCGCGAGGATTGAAACAGCAGTGTATTCGAGCATAACCCGCCGGATAAGACGGCCCTCCAGCAGGCCGTGGCGGGCAAGCCCCACAAACAGATAGAAGATCAGCAGCAGAAACAGCCCACTACTGGCACCGGGCAAGAGCCAATAGTTCAGTGCCCACGTCACTTCGCCCAAGATAATCCCAATCATGGCCGCATAACTCAGCACCAGATCGATTTTAGACGTGGCATCTCGTAGAAGTTCAACTGCCAACAGCCCGGCCGTTACGGCAACGAGGGAGCCGGAGAGCAGACTACGGACCCGAGTCTGGTAGACCAGTAAAAATAGGGATAAGACAGAGGCATAGGTCAGGATATTGAGGAAGATTCGGGCCCGTTGATAGCCTGGCGCGCCGCGCGCAACCGTAGTGTATAGGTTGAACAAAATGATGGAAATCAATCCACTGCTGAACAGGACCGCAGCGGCCTGAAGCAGTGGGGTCGTGGCTAGGGGCGTCAGCAGCACTGCGAGAATGGAGACAGCGGCTGGCAGTGCCCAGAACAGCCATGTACGTCCTTCGTCGTTTGGTTCGTAGCGGGAGAAATAGGGATGGGTACGGATCGCCCGTTCCGTGCCGCTGGCTGTCAGTAAGGCGATAAACCCAGCCATCATCGTCGTCTCGCTAATGATGATAGTCATGGGAGAGCCAATCACATTGAAGGGTAGTACGACCGTAGGCAGACGCAGGAACAGGCTGATCGCAACCGTTGCGGCCACGGTCCACGCCAGAATGCTCACACGCTGTACAAAACGTCGGTTGTTATTTATCGTTCGCATGATGCCATACCAGTGTCGGAACTGCAGGCCATTGGCGTTGGGTGTGTCCACGCTCAAATTGCCGGGGATCCTAGTTATCATTCCATAACGGGGTTCGCCAGCAGTGTTTTGCTAGGTTACTTATGCCTTGCAATCTCTAGTTGTATGGTAGAATGCGGTAGGCTGCCTTTAGCATGCCTCATCCATGACAATAATGCCAAATGCGTCCGCACAGTCCTGTGGCGTCATCCACTTCTCGCAAACGTGAAGGCCGGAATGTAAATAACGAGCCTATCGTTACTGCTGTTATCGTAGGATACACCAAAGTACAAAAAAGTAAATTTGTAACCACGCCGCCGGCGGCATGGTGTTGCTAACCAACAGACCGTTGTTTGCTTGTTTGTCGTTGGAGAGGCACATAATCATTCAGGATAGCGATGCGCGATTGCCAGTACAGGAATTTCAGTGTCACCATCAGTGGTAAGGAGCCGCCCTATGCGGTTTCCGCGTCCTATCGGGGCCTAAGTGCCGCCGCTAGCTTCAGCCAAGATGCCCTGGACCCTGTCTGGCAGGAGCATCTGGCCGTGTTGAGTGCTTCCCATGGCAACCAGGGGGAGGAGCGTTTAGCGGAAATCGGTAGCCGGCTCTTTTCCGAATTGTTGCGGGAGGATGTGCGGGACCTCTGGAATCAGGCCCGCAGCGATTTAGATGAAGGCGGGCGTCTGCGCTTTCGGCTCACTTTGCAACCGCCGGCGGTGGCAGCCTTACCTTGGGAAACCCTGCACGACCCCCGGCGCAATCAATCCTTCGGGGCCGATGTGATCATCGCCCTTGTGCGGACCCAGAATCAAGTAGGCTACGTAGCCCGTCCTCGGGCATTAGAAACGACGCTGCCGCTCATGGTTCTGCTGGTGGCACTGGAAACAGTGGAGGGCCTAGCCCAGGAGATTGGCCAGATCCGCTCTGTGGTTGAGGGCCTGCCGCCTGGGCGCATGGAGATGGAACTGTTAGCTGGCCGGGTCACGATTCATCAGATCCGCGAGCGGCTGCTGGCAACCAAAGCGGATATTCTACATATTATCAGCCATGGCAGTGAAGATGGTTTACTGCTCTGGGCGGATGATATGCCCGCGATGGTCTCTGCCGCAGCCCTAGGTGCCACATTGCAGCAGGCCGAAACGCTGAAACTGGTCTTTTTGAACGCCTGTCTGGCCGGCCAGGTGGACAGCACGCGCCCTTTCGCTGGTGTCGCCCACCGGCTCCTGCAGAGCGGTCTCCCTGCGGTCATTGCAATGCGCCATGAGATTTTGAATATAGCGGCAGTGGCCTTTGCTGGATCCGTCTATGAGGCACTGGTGACCAGCCCTTGCCCCGGCCACATTGATACCGCGGTCAGCATTGCCCGCAACACTCTGTACATCAATGATCCGAACCGCATAGATTACGCCACGCCCATCCTCTGGCTCAATGCAGAGGATGGCTGCATTTTGCCCTTTGACAGCGGGCGGCAGGCTCCGGCAACATCCTTTGTGGATTCCCCTCTGGAATGGGCAAAGGATGCTGAATTTGACACAGGGCCGCAGATCGATTTTGGGCTGGAAGAAAAAGAGACCTGGTACCAGTCATTGCCCGCAGAGATTGCTGATCCCCTCCTGCCCTTTGAATACAACCGGCGCCGCCGCATTCTTGAGTTGTTGTTGATATTGTTGCGCCGGGAGGCCGAAGAGCAGGAAAAGGGGAAGGCCATCAACGTGTACACAGCCCGCAGGCATCTGGAAACGTTCAAAGAGGAAAGACGCAACATTCAGAACATTCTCGACCATTCCACGAACAATTTGTAGATCATGCCATGGGCGCAGCTCTGTCAAGCGACCGCTCTCATTCGCCTCGTCTGCCTCTATGGGATCCTCTCCTATCTGGGGGTGGAGCTTGCCATAACTCTGCGGGAAATTCGGGAGACTGACCCGCTGGCCGCTGGCCCAACGCTGGTCACATGGTACAGTGGTTCCGCTCCCGCCACTCCAATGCCTTTCCTCGGCGTCACTGTGGAGCTGGAACAGTACAATACCCCATCTCAACGCCAAGAGGCACTACAGCATCTCCGCAGTGCTGGTTTTGGCTGGGCGCGCCAGCGGTTTGACTGGGGCCGGCTAGAACCGCAGCCGGGAGAGTTCCATTGGCAATGGGCAGACGCTGTTCTGCGCGACATCGTTGCTGCTGGCCTGGTGCCGGTGGTCATGTTGGATGGTAGCCCGGCCTGGGCCAGAGACGTTCGGGACCGCTCCCCGCATGACAATCCACTGGCACCTCCCGCGAGGCCGGAAACCTATGCTCGTTTTGCCGCCGCCTTTGCCAGTCGCTACCAAGATATAGTCCGTTTCTATCAAATTTGGGATGAGCCGAACATTGCCCCCCATTGGGGCAATCGGCTTATCGATCCTATCGGCTATGCCCGGCTGTTGCAGAAAGCTGCAGTGGCAGTACGGACTGCAGATCCGGACGCGGTAATTCTGGCCGCGGCCCTAGCACCTACCCGGGATCGAGGTCATCGTGCAATTGATGAGGGTTATTTCTTGCAGCGACTCTACGCTGCCAATGCAGGGCCGTATTTTGATGTGGTGCTAGTCCAGCCATTCGGTTTCGGCACTGGGCCGGACGACCGGCGTAGCCGGCAGGAGGTGCTGAACTTTCGGCGGGCGGCCTGGGTGCGTCGGGTGATGGTCGCGGCCGGCGATGGGCAAACGCCAGTCTGGGCGGTACGATTCGGTTGGAATCGACAGGCGAACTATCTGTGGAAGACGGTTTCGCCGGCAAATCAGGTTCGCTTTACCGAGGAAGCACTCCAGTTCGCACGTGCGAACTGGCCCTGGCTGATGGCCATGGGCTGGGTTGTAGACCAACCCAACGCGCCGCCCTCGGACCCTCTATGGGGCTTTGCGCTCGGCTCTGCGGATGGTCCACAGAGCCGCTTGTTGACTGCAATGGCTGCTGGCTCGTGGCCAGTGACCGAAACCCCTCAAGGCGCAGACCACAGGCCTCTGGTCACTGGTTTTTCACTGCTATTTGCCGGGCTGGTTGTTTTATGGCGGGGGACAGCCGCTGTTCGGCTTCTGCCTTTAACACAATGGCAGGCTACATACCGGGGTTGGTCACAGGCCCGCAAATTCGGACTATGGGCGGTTTTGTTATTCATCTATTATCTGGCTACCTGGCCACCGCTGGTCGTCCTCTGCTGGCTGCTGGCCGCTTTTCTCATTGCTGCCGAGCCGCTTGTCGGGTTGATGATCGCGGCCGCCGGCTTGCCCTTCCATTTCCAGCATAAGGAATTGCGACTTGTGGGCACTGTTTGGGCTGTGCCGCCGGCCCAGGCCGCTCTATTAGCCACGCTGCCGGCCTTGATAAGCCAGTGGCGAGGAGCTGCTCCTCGCCACTGGCCACGAACCATGGCTGTCTGCTTTGATAGCCGCGACCGCTTCGTGCTGGCCTGGTTGGGCATTAGCCTTCTAACTAGCCTGAATGTCTGGCATTGGCCGGACTTTGTGAGCGGTTTCTGGGAACTGGTGCTAGTACCGAGTCTGCTGTATGTTGGGGTTCGATTCTTTGCTGCTGACCCGCGCGGCCAGCAGCAGGTGTTGCTGGCACTTTTGGCAGGTGGCGTTCTCGCGGCCGCACTTGGGCTCATTGACTGGTTGGCCGGCGGCGGTGTCTCTGTGGATGGCGTGCGCCGGCTGATGGGGCTATCCTTTTCGCCCAATCAGACAGCCCTGTATCTGCTGCGTACCCTGTTTATCGGCGTGGGCCTGGTGGCAACATCAGTCGCTACAGGCCACTGGCCACTGGCCCGCAGTTTGCTGGTCCCTGGCTACTGGCTATTGGCTACTGCGGTTGTGGCTTTGGCACTGTTGCTGACAGCCAGCCGGGGGGCCATTTTCCTTGGCCTGCCGGCCGGCGCGTTGGTTGTGGCTATGGCAGGACGTCAACTCCTATGGAAAGCAGTTCACCGGGGTTGGTTGCCGTTGGCCGCTTTGCTTGCTGTTGTCGTTGGGCTGCTGGTTCTGTTCTCTGGAGAGCGTCTGCTGAACAGTGAGACCTTAGGCACGCGCCTTGAGATCTGGAGGGGTGCTTTGCGCCTGTGGCAGCATCACCTGCTATTGGGTGTGGGGCCGGGTGGTTTTTTCTGGAACAATCCGGCCTTTCAGCCCTCGGCCGCCGCGGACCCGAATCTTCTACATCCTCATTCAGTCTGGCTGGAGTACGCAACCAGTTGGGGCGGCATGGGGATGCTGTGGCTGGGTGCTCTGCTCAGTTGGTTGTTTCGCAAGCTGAGATGGGCTTGGAGTGGGCGGGTGTCGTGGTTGCAGGTCGGTTTGCTGGCGGCCCTATGTGCTGGGCTGGCGCACGCGCAGGTAGATGCGTTCGCGGCCCTGCCGGAGTTGGCTTCTTGGAACTTCATAGCTTTGGCCCTGCTAACACCAATGGAGAATGGTTGATGGCGAATCTTCTCGCTACCAACCACTCTCCACGGCAGTGATTATGGTTGGGTCAACTCTGCGGTCAGGTCTAGGTTGGCACTGACGAGCAGGGGTAGCAGGTTGTCCAAAAGCAGGGCAGAGATATTCGGGTCGTCCAAGGAGGCCATGATGTGTTCCGGCAGAAACGGTGATGCCAGTTTCAGGGTACGATGAATGGATGGTGCATCATACTGCAGGGTGAGGATCATTTCATCGTTGGTCATCACATTCAACTGGTTGGCCGTGGACATCAGTTCCAATTCTTCTACCTGCAGGCCGTTGTAGAGAATGGAAGCGATATTCGGCGGCAGAGACGGCAGGGATACGCCCAGCTCGCGCAGCCCAGCGGCTGGTAGACCAGCGATTGATTGGATTTCTGAGCCGCTCACCGTGAGGCCAAGAGAAAGCACAGGCCGATGCTTTATGTCAATCGCTGGCGGCTCCATCTGTACGGCAGTCATATCGAATGTGTCCGGCACGCTGAGCACCTCGGCCCCTGCGGCCGGCGGAAGCGACAGGGCTACGCCCACATCCGCATTCTTGAGGAAGGCCATTCCCATCTCAAGTAGGTCTGACGAGACGCCGGTCAGCTCACCCATAACCTGTTGAATCGTATCCAGGGACTGATCGCTCCAAGAGATGACGGGTAGCGTTTCCCCGTTAGAAGCTAGGTATAGACTGTCGTCAATGATATTGAGGTCTAGCCGCTGAATATTGAGATCTTGCAGGTCGATAATCAATTGCGGCTGCAAAATCGACTGATCACCTAGTGGGAAACCGAAGAGGGCCAGAGAACCGTCGGCTTTTACTTCAACAGGGAGAGAAGACAGCTTCGTTTCCGCGGCCGGCTGGCCACCGAGGGCAACCTGCACATTGATGCCGGAACCGAGAAGCCTTGGCAGAAAGCCACCTATCTGTTGAACCGTAGATGGATCATCCAGCAGCGCAGAGGCCAGGTCCAAGGTCCGCTGCAGAGCTGCTTCGTCATACTGAAGGCCAAGCAGAGTGTTGTCGCCGGCTGTCAATTCCAGAGCATTGCCGGAAGTTGTCACTTGCAGGTTGTCCGTGCCGATACTGTTCAGCAGACGCAAAACAACCGGCGGCAGATCAATCGCAGGAATTCCTGCGCCCTCTAAAGCGGTGAGCGGAATGCCGCCGACTGATTGGAGACGTCCGTTCTCATCAATGGAAACACCGATCTGCAGGGCTGGTTCGGCCCCAGTGGTCTCTGTGCTCGCGAAGTTCGGGGTCGTCACATCGTAATCTACGGCAAAGTCCAGTGCCTCCTGGCCGGCGGGCACGGGTAGGCCCAATGACATGCCGATGTCCGTCTTCTCGACGATACTACGCACGATTGAGAGGCCTGGCCCCAAAACACCGGGTGCTATACCGAGGAGTTCACCGCCAACGCTCTCGAACGTTTCCAATGTTGGATTCGACCAGGCGATGACGGGGAGGGGTTGCTGATTCAACGCTAGGAAAAGGCTGTCGCCTTTTATATTCACGTCCAGCCTTTGAATGTTGGCAGCGCCTAATGTTGCGAACACCTCCGGCTGTAGAATTGGGCTGGTGCCTAGGGGAATGCCCCAGGCGGTCAGCAGACCTTCATCGTTCACTTTGATTGGAATTGAGGCTATCTGCGTCTCCGCGGCCGGTTCGCCGCTGAAGGACACAATAATGTCCAAGTCGGCCCCTGGCAATTGCGGTACGATATCGGCGACCATGCCACCCATTGATGGATCGACAAACGCGCTGGAGATGGGCAGAACATTGTTCAGCCGACTGGTATCATAGGCGATACTGGGCAATGCTTTGTTGTCAATTGACAGATCGATGCCGTTGGGTTGGGTGGAGATGGTCAACTGCTGTGCGCCTAGACCCTGCACGATTTGTAAAACAAGCGGCGGTAGGTCCAACCCGAAGGAAGAACCGAGGGCTTGCTCGATCTCCGACAGGGCGATGCCTTCAATAGACGCTTTGCCGTTTTCATCGTAGGCGAGACTGCCGATCTGAAGGGGACCGATGGTCGTCTCTGATAGGCTTTCCGGCGAGGCCAGCTCTTCACCCTGCCAGCGTGGAATATCACTGCCGGCCGTGGGTAGAATGATGACGACACCTGTCCCGACTCTCCGTAACCAAGGCAAGGCGGGGACGGCCGGTTCCGCACCCTGTACATTCGTCAGAATCTGCCCTAGGAGTTCGATTGATTCATCATTCCAGCTGAGGTATGGGAGGGGAGTGCCATCTGCGTAGAGGAACACTCCATGGTAGCCGATGCGAACTTCAAGGACATCGACACCAGCTACTGCAAATTGATCCAAGAGTGACTGCTGCAAAATCTGCCCAATCGGGAAGCCGAGGACAGTTCCGTTGCCATTGGCATCCACTGTAACGGGAATTGATGGCAGGTTAAACCATGTTGAACCACCGCCCGCGCCACCGCTACAGGCACCTAGTGCCAAACTGATGACCAGAACGGCAAGTAGTGTGCGGAGAAGTCTTCCTTTAGCCTGCACGTGCCGTCTCCTTATATGATGATATAGATGATAGTAAGATGAGAACGATTCAAGTTGCCAGTGTATCATAGATTCACAGTAGCGTCTAATCCTGAAAATCGATCAGAATTCGTCTCCCAATATCCTGAGGCCTCCTGCTAACTCCTAGAATCCTGATCAAATCTGTACCCATAGTACAACATTTTTTACAGAGATACAAAACGAATCAGGATTCGTAGTCGCATCGCATGGCGAAAAATTGTGATTAGCAGTAGGTTCGCAGGGCAGAAAGCATTGCCTCTTGTTCGTTCCAAGGGTATTCGGTTTTGCCGAAGCACATACTGCGTTCATGGCCCTTTCCGAAGGAAGCGACCACATCGCCGTTCCTCGCCATCTGTACGCCAAAGTGAATCGCCTCTGCTCGGTCTGGAACAATGGCAAATCGTTCAGGCGGCGCATATTCCTGTACACCTGCTGCGATCTCCCGATTGATGGCATCTACATCTTCTTGTCGGGGATCCTCGGCAGTGATAATTGTAAAATCGGCCAGACGTCCACTGACCTGTCCCATTAAGCGGCGTTTGCCTCGATCCCGCAGGCCGGCACTGCCGAAGATGGCGATCAGCCGTCCGTCTTTGGCGACTAGGGGTCGTAGGGTTTCTAAGGCTCGTTCTAGGCTAACTGGGGAGTGGGCGAAATCGACGACAGCCAGAAAGTCTTGGCCCACATCCATGCGCTGCATGCGTCCGAGCACATCAAGCAAGGAGGCCACGCCCTGCTGGATCTGGGCTGGCGGGATGCCTAGGCCGAGGGCGGCCGCGGCCGCGCATAGGATATTTGATACATTAAACGCGCCGATCAGTCGAGTCTCCAGTGGAAATGCGCCCCTGGGCCAGACAAGGTCAAAGCGAGTGATATCCGGCCAATACTCGATCTGGCGGGCGTACACATCTGCCGTAGAGTCGGTCATGCTGTAGGTATAGGGCGTAACGACGCCATCGTTGTTGCGGGCCTGTTCCTCGGCCAACACAGCCTGCAGAGGCTGGTAGCTGATGTCATCTCGGTTGAGGACAGCGATGCGGGGCACGTCTGGTTTGGGCACAGAACGAAAGAGGCTGCGAAATAGGAGAGCCTTGGCCGCTTGATATGCCTCATAGGAGCCGTGGATGTCCAGATGCTCGTGGGTGATGTTGGTGACCGCGGCCACATCGTAGTCCACTGCTGCCACTCGTTTCTGATCGAGTCCAAAGCTGGTGCTCTCAATGATTGCATAGCCGCATCCTAACGTCTGCATCTGGGCCAAATATGCCTGTACCATGGGGGCTTCGGGTGTCGTCACATGAAGGCCGGTATCCTGTTCTACGCCGGCGAGGCGTGCGCTAACGCTGGTGATGACGCCGACATCCGCGGACTGGCTGAGAATCGCCTCTAGCAGGAAGCAGGTGGTGGTTTTCCCGTCTGTGCCGGTCACGCCGATGACGGGCACAGCGCGGCTGGGGAAATCGAAAAGGGCCGCGCTGAGATAGGCGAGGGCTTCTCGACTATCGGTCACCTGGATGAAAGGCACATCGGTCTGCGTCCACCAGCCCTGTTCTGCCAGCATGGCAGGCGGATGGCTGCCCACGACCGCCACGGCCCCCGCGGCTATAGCCTGGGGTATGAAGCGATGTCCGTCCTGCTTTATGCCCGGCACTGCTACAAAGAGGGTGTCTGCGGATACTTCCCGGCTGTTGCCGGTTATGTATCTGACAGTACCCTCAGAGTGAGTGGTGGAGAGGAACTGCTCTCTACTCTCTATGAGACACTCGCCACGATTGGGCGGAAGAGTTGGTGCTTGACGCCAAGCGCGCAATCTATCCGGTAGCTGTTCCAGTAGGGCAGACAGCGGCCTGTACCTGCTGTCACTGGTTACGGGGATGGGCGCGCTGGTAGTCATTAGGGTCTCAGGGTTAGATTTCTCGGGGGCCCCGGGCCACGCTAAGACCGCCCAATAGGACCAGCAGGAAGACAGCCGCGGCACCGCCGACCCAAATCGGCGGCAGTTGCCCGAAATTTTCGGCCGCGACCTCTGCAGGTGAAGGTGTGGCCGTGGGTGTAGGCGACACTACCGGTGTATCATTCGCTGTGGGTAGTGGTGTGTCGGTCGGTATGGGTGTATCTGGGGGTGGCACAGGCGGTATGTCTGTGACCACCAGTATATTGGGTTCCTGGGTCGGTGGAGGTAGTGGTGTGTCGGTTGGTATGGGCGTATCGGTCGGTATGGGTGTCGCTGTAGGTAGCGGTGTGTCAGTCGGTATGGGTGTGTCGGTTGGTATGGGTGTGTCGGTTGGTATGGGTGTCGCGGTCGGGATGGGCGTCAAGGTGGGCGTAGGTGTGGGTAGTGGTGTGTCGGTTGGGATGGGTGTCGCGGTCGGGATGGGCGTCAAGGTGGGCGTAGGTGTGGGCGGCCCTGGCACTTGTGCTGGATCCAGTGGTGTTATGTGTTCGATTGACTGGAAAGTGGTTCCACCATCAATGGTACGCAGCACCCAATCCTGCGCTGTTCCCGCGTAGGCTACGCCTTTAAGCGTTGAAGACGACATCAAACGGTACACAGAATTGGAATAGATCTCGTCATTGACGGTCGCCTGGATCCATTCCTGTCGGTTTTGGGTCCACATACCGTCACTTGTCCCGGCGATCACCTGATAGCTGGCGGTTGTCAGATCATAGATGCCGATACCGGTGGGGAAATTGAGGTCCTGGACCCAATTATCGCCATCGTCGCTGAGATATATGCCAGCGGCAAAGGTGCCGGCATAGAGGCGTCCCTGCAAAATTGTCAGGCCGCGCACAATAACGTTCCCCGGCAGGCGGACTGGTTCCCAGGTTGTGGAATCAATGGGCAGCCGCCACAGGCCATTGTGAGTGCCCGCGTAGAGTATGCCATCTTTCTCTACAAATGAACGGACCCGTAGGGCGGCCCCGATTAGGCCATTGCTGAACTCTTCCCAACTAGTGCCGCCATTGAGGCTGCGTACTACGCCATCAAAGCGGGTACCAGCGTAGTAGACTGTCTGCCCGTTTTCGATGCGGGTGAAGAAGCGGCCCACGCCACTGTTGGGGCTGAGTACTTGGTGGATGGATGGTTCCTGGCGCCAGTTGAGGCCGCCATCTTCGCTTATGAATAGATTGCCGACCCCGCCATCTGCGGCCAGCACCCGCTGCGGATTCTGCGGGTCATAGCGTATGGCTGCTACGGCGGTGTTGGGCGGCAAAGGCGCGTCCACTTGGCTCCATATGTAGCCGCCATCAATGCTGCGATAAATTCCTGCGGGAGATGGCACATTGAGTGTGCCGACGATTACGTTTCTCCCATCGACTGGCGATACATCTAGGCCAATGACTCCATTCCACAAGGGGGGAGACGGTGTCGGTGTAGACGGTGTCTGCGCGAAAACACTAGGAGCCAATGACCAATGACCAATGACCAGTAATACCACACAGGCCACTAGCCACAGGCCTGTCGTTCTGTTCTGTATACCATGCTGTCTATTCGGGTGTCTGGCGTGCATATATCCTCCAATTTTGATTGTAGGAGTTATCTATATTATACGCTAGAGTAAGGTATTGTACAAAAGTTAGAGATTTCATATTCCTTAACGGTCTGGGATGACTGCCTAGTTGCACTCTGGTATTGTTGTCTGTATCATTTCTAAACTGCATAATTGTAGTTTTTCGTGGTTTGTGTACGAAAAACTGCAAAATTTGGTTGTTCCCTGAGTCAAAGGAGATATCAATGCAAAGCCCGGCGCGACGAGCAATTCTGATTGGCATGGATGGGGCTAGTATGGAACTAGTCAACAACTTGGTGGCCTGGGGCCATATGCCCCATCTCGGCAAGCTGATGGCGCGGGGTGTTCATCGCCCTATGATTGGCGTTTTCCCCACGTTGACGCCCCCTGGCTGGACAGCCACCTCGACCGGTGCTTGGCCGGGGAATCACGGGGTGATGGATTTCAACATCCGCAAATTGGGCGGGCGGCTGGACGAGACGGTTTGGGGTATCAACACTGGGCTATCCCAAGCGGAGTATCTGTGGAATACTGTAGAGAGGGCTGGGCGTACACCCTTGCTGGTGAAGTGGGAGATGTCCTGGCCGCCGACGGTCACGAGAGGGGTGCAGGTAGAGGGGAGCGGTCCTGGCGTTTCCAATCATCACCAGATCGCTGGCTATCATCTCTTTGTGGCCGGTACATGGCAGAGACGGCCCATCGGCGGCCAGCAGGACCCGGAGACCCTGGACCCTAGCGCCCTGCAGACGGTCTCCGATATTGATCCAGTAACCATCACGGACGCGACAGGCTGGGTCCATCTGCCGGCCTCAGCCCGGCCGCCCAAAGAGGTACTGCTGACGATTCGCCCCTTGGCTCGGGGGCGGGATCTGATGCTGCGGGGCAAGAATGGTACGCCCAAGCCTTTCTACGGGTTGATTTACGCCAGCGGTGATGGCGGGTACGACCGGGTGCGTATCTGTCGGACACGGGACGGGGGCAGCGGGGTAACTGACCTGACAGTAGGTGCCTGGAGCGACTGGTGGCTGGACGAGTTTGTCATTGATGATGAGGAAATCGCTGGCTATGTACGTATAAAATTGGTGGCCCTCACCGCGGAGGCTGATGCTTTTGAGCTGTTTGTACCCCAGATCTGGCCCGCGCTTGGCTATACAGAGCCGCCGGAAGTGGCATGCGAGATCGACCGCCAAGTAGGCAATTTTCTACAAAATCCGGCCAGAGATGCCCTAGGGGTCATTGACGACGATACCTACTTTGAGCTGCTGGATTTCCATCACCAACGGCTGGCAGATGTGGCGGAGCATCTCATCGCCAACAGAGACGATTGGGGCATCCTCTTCATTGAGAGCCATGCATCGGATTATGCCAGCCATTTCTTCTTGGGCCAGGCGGACGAGAAAAGCGGCGCGGATGAGAAGATCCGACAGCGTTGCCTAGATGGTGTGATTCGCACCTACAGATCAATCGACGCCCTGATAGGCCGTATGACCCGCATCGCCGCTGAAGACACGCTGCTCTGTGTGGTCTCGGACCATGGTGGCACTCCCAATCAGTTCCAAGCGGTGCAGATCGCCGATGTACTGGAGCAGGCCGGCTTTCTAGTCTATCAGGAGGACAGCAACGGCGAGCGGACGGTGGACTGGTCACAGACCCGGGCTGGGCCGGTAGGGCTGGTCCATGTGTTTATCAATTTGCAAGGCCGGGAGCCAACGGGGATTGTCCCAGCACAGGCGTATAAAGAGACCCAACTGGCGATTATTGACGCACTTCACGCCTACACTGACCCAGCCACAGGCCGGCATCCCTTCGCGCTCGCCCTCACCCGGGAAGATGCGGAGATGGTCAACCTGTGGGGGGAGACCGTCGGGGATGTGGTCTATGCTCTACGCCCAGAGTTCGACGGAGCCCATGGCAAGCAGTTGCCTTCTGCTAGTTTCGGCATCGCCGGACAGCATTGCACTTTCATCTTGGCTGGCCCTGGCGTGAAGGAGGGAGGGCGGCTGCGGGGACAAGTGCGGGCAGTGGATGTGGCCCCGACCCTCTGCTACTTGCTGGGGATGCCCATGCCTCGCAATGTGGAGGGCGGCGTTGTCTACGAAGCACTGACCAATCCCGACTGGCATTTAGCCAACGGCCATGGTTCGTGAAAACCAGTGAAAGTGATTGGTGGAGAGTAACTGCTTTTCACTCTCCACTCGTCCCTGGGGATTTGCGTCTATCTTTGTCGCAGGCATTCAGTAATCGCCCTCGTCGCCTTCGACCCCAGCAGCGGGGATTTTGATGTCCACCACTTCGCCTTGGTCGTTGATGATGATGCGGAAGCCAAGCATACCCAGCCACTGGCGAGCCTGTTCGGGGATGGCCTGGCCGACGGTCTGGTCCATTTTGTCGATAGACGATTCGACCGCAGCCTTGGTGAAAATATCATCCTTACCCATCATCTCCAGCATGCCGCTCACAGCCAGATCCCGGTGCTGGTCCACCTGGTCTTTGAGGAAGCTGACGACCTGTCCGTCCACTTGCGCGGCATCAATATGGCGTAGGAAGCTGTCCTCATCTACGACATAGCAGGCCCGCTCGCCTACATATTTCACTGGGGCTGGGTGTCCTTGTTCATCGAATACCAACCCTTCAAACATTGCCGAAGTTGCCAAAATTTTCCTCAATCTTGCTGCAATGGCTTGTGGAGGGTAACTGCTCTCCATGAATCACTTGCCACTGATCTTTGGGCGGGCAGACGCTGTCATTCGACTGAGCCAACATTCTTGCTTACCAAAAATTCACGACTGCGGCGGATGCTGGCGATTGGGTCTTTGGGCAGGTCATGTTCAACCACGTAACATGCGGCACCCGCGGCATGGCATACCGGCAGCAGAGCATCCCAATCTAGCGTACCGTACCCCACATCTGCCAGCCCCATCTGATCCTCATTTTCCCCCTCTGGTGCTAAGTCTTTGGCATGAATGCGCGGGCACTGCCCGCTATATTTCTGCACCAGTTCTAACGGATCCGCATCACCATGGGTGATCCAAGCCAGATCCGGCTCCCAAAAGAGATTGTCCGGCTCCACATTTGCCAACAGCCAGTCGATGGCCCGCCTGCCGTCGTACTCTGCCATTTCAAAGGCATGGTTATGATAGCCTAACCGCATTCCCTCCGCGCGGCAGCGGGCCCCGAGTTCGTTGAGTGTCTGCCCGAAGGAACGCCAGGCCTCTGCGTTGCCGCTCTCCCGCACTTCTTGTGAGGGCATGGGCAGAATCAAGTAGTCGTTTCCTATTGCTTGATGAAAGGCCACCGTCCCTGCGAAGTCCTGTGTCAGCACCTCGTAGGGCACGTGGGCCGATACTGCCTGCAGGCCGTGGTCATTCAGGATCGCTTTGGCTTCCGCGCCCGTGTGATCCTTCAGAAAAATCAGTTCCACACCTTTGTAACCCGCCTCGGCAGCAGCGGCCGCGATCTCTGCAAAGCTGTCTGATAGATGGCGCAAGCTATATAATTGTACGGCGATGGATGGTATGGTATTTTGGGTCATGTGCCTGTCCTTTGGATGATAAACTATGGCAGAAGTAAATGATTATGCGGTGCGCTGTAGCCGTTCCGCCAGCCCCGTATAACGTTGGGCCACCTTGTCATTGTGTACGGCCATGCCGATGGCGCGGGACTGCCCGACTAAGACTACGAGTTTCCTGGCCCGGGTGATAGCCGTGTAGAGCAGATTGCGCTGGAGCATCATATAGTGGCTGGTGAGCACTGGGATGACGACAGCCGGGAATTCACTGCCCTGGCTCTTATGCACACTGATGGCGTAGGCATGGGCCAATTCGTCCAGTTCTAGAAAGTCGTAGCTGACCATCCGCCCCCCAATCGCGACGGTTACCTGCTGTTCGACCGCAGAGATCGTCGTGATGTAGCCCATATCCCCATTGTATACCTCTTTGTCGTAATTGTTGCGGGTCTGCATGATGCGGTCGCCGCTCCGGAAGGTGCGGTTGCCCAGGGTACGTTCGGGTATGTCTGGGCGCGGCGGATTGATGGACTGCTGCAGGGCTGCATTGAGGGCTGCTACCCCTGCCACGCCTCGGTGCATGGGGCTGAGTACTTGAATATCTTGGGGCGGAATGCCGAACCGCCGGGGGATACGTTCTTGGACCAGTTCCACGCACAGGTGCGCGGCTCGCTCCGTGTCTTCCGTGCGAAAGAAAAAGAAATCTTCGGCATGTGTATTGTCCAGAATCGGCATCTTACCCCGGTTGATGCGGTGGGCATTTTCAATGATATAACTCCCTTCTTTCTGTCGGAAGATCGTCTCGAGCCGGACGATCTGGCAACCACCAATGCCTGCTTCTTGCGGCATCTGTGCTTGTGCTGAGGATATCTCCTCAATGGCCGTAATCACATCTTCTAGCACATTCCCCGCGCCGACGCTTGGCAACTGGTCTACGTCCCCCACCAGCACAAGGGACATGCCCGCTGGTATGGCCTTTAGCAGATGGTTCATCAGAATCAGGTCGAGCATGGACGCTTCATCCACAATCAGCAGGTCGCCGGCTAGGGGGTTCTCTTCATTCCGTTTGAAGGACATCCCGGCGGCCGGCTGGAATTCCAGCAAGCGGTGAATCGTTTTCGCCTCCCATCCTGTTGTTTCGCTGAGACGTTTGGCCGCTCGCCCGGTGGGTGCGGCCAAAAGAACAGTATAGCCCGCCTCCGCGCACAGTTCAATGATCGCGCGCACGACTGTCGTCTTGCCTGTACCGGGGCCACCGGTCAGCACTGTGATGCGGTGGGTCAATGCTGATTGCAGCGCGACCCGCTGCTGTGGGGCCAAGCTGTGTTGTGGTGCTGCCGAATGGAATGTTGGCAAGCGGGCAAATTGCTGCTCCCAATCGGTCAGGCGGAAGGATTCGAGCCGGCTCTGACCATCCCGTAGGAGCCGCCGTAGGCGATTGCTGACCCCTACTTCTCCGTAGTACATAGGCGTCAGATAGACTGCCTGCTCCTCCTGCAAAAGCTCTTGGATCTGGGCCGGGGCTGGTGTGCTGTTATCTGGGCGGGTTTCCTGTGGAACGCTGGTCAACCTTGCGGAATTTGGTTCGTGGATTTCCGTCACGGCCCATTGAAGGGCTTCGGCTTCAGCACCCGGTTGCGCGGCCAGTTTCACCCGGTCGGCCCCCTTTAGCTGCAGCACCCCCGCAGCTACCTTCTCTTTCCCTACATGTAGCAAGGCATCTGCCTGTTGGATCAGCTCGCCGCTGGGTAAGAAGACATGGCCCTCATCGGTAGCCTTCTTGAGCGAGTATTCTACACCGGCAGCGATGCGCTGGGGCGCGTCTTCAGCGATGCCGAGAGCATGTGCGATTTTGTCCGATGTCAGAAAACCGATGCCGAAGATGTCTGTGGCCAGACGGTACGGGTTTTGCTGCACAGTTTCGATGGCGTCGTCCCGGTAGCGTTTATAGATTTTCGTCGCTAGGCTGGTGCTTACCCCATGGCCCTGGAGGAAGACCATTACCTCTTTGATGGCCCGTTGTTCGGCCCAGGCAGTGTAGATCATTGACACCCGTTTTTTGCCAACACCAGGCACTTCGCTCAACCGCTCCGGCCGTGTGTCGATGATGTCTAGGGTTTCGCTACCAAAATGGGCAACGATGCGTTTGGCCGTCCCTGGGCCTACACCTTTGATCAGGCCACTGCCTAGGTACCTTTCGATGCCGGCAATGGTCGCCGGCAATATCGAACGCATTTTAGTAACAGTAAATTGTTTCCCGTATTCTGGATGGACTGTCCAGCCCCCTTGCAGTTCCACTGCCTCCCCGATATTGACGCCAGCCATATTGCCGATGATCGGCACTTCCTTTTGCCAGTGAGGGAGATGGCGCGTGGCTCGCTCCGGCACCAATTTGGCGACGGTATAGCCATTCTCTTCGTTATGAAAGGTGATACGTTCAATAATACCGCGCAGGGATTCTTGCATTACTTGGTTCATAAATGTTAGAGTAACAGAATTGACTAAGATTGACAAGCAACTGCAATGGTTCGGGCCGCATAAGATCCATGCATTGGTATTAGGAAGAATTTATGGAAGAAGATATCGTTTTTGCTCCGCTCCTGGTCGTCATCATTCTCGCGTTTTTTGTTCCTTTGCTACTCACGCGTTTCAAACGCCTGAAACTCCCGATTGTCGTCGGCGAGATCTTGGCAGGGGTTGTCGTGGGCCGCAGCGGATTCGGCTGGGTGACGCACGATGACCCGATTCTAACGTTATTGGCTGAATTCGGCTTTGTCTTCCTGATGTTTCTAGCGGGTATGGAGATCGACTTCGCCAGCTTGAACCTAGAACAGTCTCGCAGTTCTTTCAAGAACGGGCACAACACCCGTGTGTTCGGGCCGCTTTCTCTCAGCATTCTGAGCTTCCTCCTCACGCTCTCTCTCGCTACCATTGTTGGCTTTACGCTCTTGCAAATGGGCTTGGTGCAGAACCCGTGGATGATGGCACTGATCTTGTCCACCACTTCGCTCGGTGTGGTGATGCCCGTACTCAAAGAACAGGGGCTCATCCGCGGGCGTTTCGGGCAGACCATTCTAGTTGCTTCGTTGATTGCAGATTTCGCCACCATGCTCCTCATCACAGTAGTAGTGGCGACCGTCTCGCGCGGGGCGGCCCCGAACATCCTCTTTGTCAGTGTGTTATTGATAGCCTTCTTCCTGCTGTACCGGCTGCGGGTCGTGCGGGTAGAGTCAATACGCAGCGCGCTGGACGATTTAAGCCACACCACCGCCCGTATCAAGATCCGGGGCGCATTCTCCATTATGTTGCTCTTTGTGGTGCTTTCGGAAGTATTGGGGGTGGAGGTCATTCTCGGCGCGTTCATGGCAGGTGCCATCCTCTCTTTGTTCTCCTCTCGTGCGGACATAGAAGCCATGCATCAATTGGAGGCGGTCGGCTTTGGTTTCTTCATTCCCATCTTTTTCATTATGGTAGGGGTAGATTTCAATCTAGGTGTGTTGTTTGGCTCCATTGATGCGCTGTTGTTGCTGCCGTTTCTGGTCATTGTGGCATTTCTGGTCAAATTGCTCCCAACCCTACTGTTCCGTTTCCAGTTTACATGGCGGGAAACGATCTCTGCCGGCTTTCTGCTCTCGTCCCGTCTTTCTCTCATTATTGCTGCTTCGGCCATCGGCTTGGAACTGGGCATCATCAGCGATTCGATCAACACCATGATCATCTTGGTTGCCCTGATTACTGTGAGTGTCGCGCCTCTGATCTTCAACCGGATCGCTCCCCGATTTACAGAAACTGAATCCCATCCGATTGTCGTCTTTGGCGCGGGCAGATTGGGGATCTCGGTCGCTGAACAGCTCCTAGGGCATCAGGAACATGTTGTGGTGGTTGATGAAAATCCCGAGCTGCTGGCCAGAGAGCACTCATTGGATGACCTTGAGGTGTTACAGACCCACATTGATGACAATGATCAGCGGCTTGACGCTTACCTTGACATGGCGAATGCAGTGGTCGTCACCTACAACAATCCGGACCTGAATTTGCATGTCTGTCAGGTGGTTCGTACGCGCTACGGCGTTGACCACATCGTGACGCTGGTGCAAGACACCAATCGCCTGAAAGAATTTGAAAATCTGGACGTGACAGTCTTCAACCCAGCTTTAGACCATGCTGCGCTGTTGAGCTTGTTGGCCCGCAATCCGGATACCTACGACCTGCTGACGCGCATTGATGATAACAAAGATGTGACGGAAGTATTCGTATATAACCGCGACTACGATGATAAGGCACTGCGCGAAATTGAACTGCCAGGCGATGTACTGATTCTGTCCATTCGTCGTGCAGGAGAATTCATTGTCCCGCGGGGGAATACAAGACTGGAACACGGCGACCATCTGACTCTTGTCGGTTCAATTGATTACATGCAGGAGGCGCATACGCTTTTTTCACCTGAACACACGAGAATGCGTTTACGGAGTGTTGGCTTTGAGGTCTAATCGGCAGTTCTGCCAGCGGGCGTAGGCTTTGCGAACGACCCGTCGGGTGGCTTCTTCCATTGCTAGGCTATTGAGTGTTTCGACAGGTACCCATGCTGCAGCGGATGCGTCATCATCTGGGTGCAGCGTCCCCCCACGGCAACGGGCCCAAAAGTCGATCACCACATAATGATAACGGATACGTCCGGCTGCGTCCCGTTCAATCGGCTCAAAAAAATCTATCCATTCAACGATTTCGATCTCAATGCCGGTCTCTTCCCATACTTCGCGGACGACCCCCTGCTGCAAGGGTTCGCCTAGATCTAACAGGCCACCGGGCAGCCCCCATAGCCCTTTGGCCGGCTGCCGTCCCCGCTTCACCAGCAGCACCCAGCCGGCCTCATTAAGAACGACTGCGGCCACTGCCACCAAGGGCGCGGATGGATATTCGCGCCTGACCGTTACGGGAAAGGCTGCATTCATAAGCAGGGTTCACACGTTATCTGCATCAGGATTCTCTAGAGGCAGGGATTGGCAGGAGTAAGCTCCAACCCCTTTTCCTGTATCTGGCACTCTGCGCGCGATCAACGCCATGCTTGGATGATAGCGGGCAGTTCGGCTAGGTCTTCGATCACCACGTCTGGTTGCACGCTGTCTATGATGCGTTGATCCTCCGCCAGAGGGATCATGCGGCAGTGGACAGTCAGCGCGCCTAGGGTCAGGCCGCCGCTGATGTCATGCTGTAGCGTATCGCCGATGCAGACCAGTTCATATGGTTCAGCATCCCAGCGGGTCAGGACAGTATCGTAGATCTCTTTCCCCGGTTTGCGCCACTCCACGGCCGCGCTGCTCAGGCAAACATCCAAATAGGGACGTAGATCAGTATAGTCGATGATACGCTGGAAGATTCGGTCGATGGCGTAGTTGGCAATGACAGCGATAGGGTATCCTTCGCCGCCTAGATGCTGCAACAGGTCGATGGCACCGGGTAGCGGCTCCCAAGCGGTCATTTCTGGCGCGTAGAAGAGATCTACAGCCTGTCGTAAGACATCGGGGCGCATGCGCGAGGCAGGGTAGTTGAAGAACTGTAACAGAAAGCTGAGGGTATCGTCGGCAGTGTGTTCCTCCTGCTCGTCCTCAGATTTCTTTTGGGCAAAGAGCCGGGCTTCGACTAGATGTTTCCAGAAATTGTTGGGCAGGTCGGTCATTCCTGTAGAGCGCATGTATGCAGTTGCCTGCTGCGCGCCTACCTCCATGAGCGCATCAAGGGGACGATTGAGCTGGGCAAGTGTATTATCAAAATCAAAGATCAGCCCTTGCACCAACTTGCGCGGGCGTACATACGTGGGAAAGCCTTCAAAAAACCAGGGGTCTGTGGCCTCTCGTGTTGGCTTGGCCATAGGGTCTGTTTCTGCCAACACATTGGAGTCATCTGAGGGCGAGCAGGCAGGGGCCTCTTCTTGGGGGCAATTGGCGGCCCGCTTCATAAATTCGTCTATCTCCTCTTGGGTAAGAGGCTCCATTTTGTCGGCGTTCAGACGCTCCTGGTCCGCCCAGAGTTCCCCCAACGAAGCGTCAGGCGCGGCCGAGTCCTTGTGTTGTCTGTCTGTCATGTGGATAAGTATGCGGAAGACCGGCCCTGTCTGTCAAGTCATGGGCCAACTGTTTCTGGCCCCAGGGTTCACGGCTAGATGGGGCCGATGCTGCGCCATTGGTGGGAATGGTGCTAATCTATACAGGCCGTGCTATACTCGCATATCGTTCCTTTGTCCGCAGAAAGAGACGCATTCTATGGCTTATACAGTGCAGGTCGGTTCCATTCGTTGTCACATCGTCAGTGATGGTCGTCAGTTGGTTGATGGGGGCGGCTTTTTCGGGCTTGTGCCCCGTGTCCTGTGGGAGCGGGTCATCCGTCCGGATGAAAAGAACCGCATTCCTACGCCCATGCGTTCATTGCTGATTGAATCGTCCGCTGGGCTGCTTCTCGTGGACACGGGCCAGGGGGACAAACTCACGCCCAAGGATCGGCAGATATGGGGCATGGACGAACGCAACCAGCGGCTGGTGGGGGACCTGCAGCGGCTCGGTTTTGGCCCGCGGGATGTGGATATGGTGCTGATGACCCATTTGCATGGGGATCATGCCGGGGGCTGCACTCGCTGGACTGACCCCTCCGACCCCTCTAGCGCGGCTGTGCCATCGTTTCCCAATGCCCGCTATCTGATCCAGCGTATTGAGATGGCCGAGGCTACTTTCCCCAATGAACGTACCCGGGGCACGTATTTTTCTCAGAATTGGGAACCGTTGCACAGGGCGGGGCAGTTGGAACTTGTGGATGGGGACCAGCGGCTGGCGGTCGGTGTCCGCACGGAAACAGTGCCCGGCCATACCCAAAGCATTCAGGCGCTGTGGGTGGAGGACAGCGGAGAAGCACTGCTGTTCTTGGGGGATACATGCAGTTGGGCCGCGCACATGAACCGGCTGGCGTGGGTACCATCCTTTGATCTCTATCCCATGCACAGCATTGAAGGCAAACGTCGCTTGCGCCAGCAGGCCCTAGAAAAGAATGCCCTACTTATCTTTCAACACGATAGCCAGGTGGTCACAGGGCGGTTGTTCCAAGGGGCGCGGGGGGCAGAGGTGCGGCCGGAGATCACGGAAGAGGCGTGGCCGGCGGATACAGAATTAGTCTGCTGAACCACTGGGGATTATAGATGGATCTACTCCCTGCTGTGGACGAGTACGCATGAAAAATGTACAGATGGCGGCCAGGCAGGGCAATAGGGTGATCACATGAACGACCGCGGACAGGCTGACGATATCCGCGATCCAGCTGGCTAGGCCCATCCCGGCTGCGCCGGTGGCGAAAGTGAAACCGAGAATTGCGCCGCTCGCCAGCCCTTGTCGTCTGGGCAGAAGCCGCTGTGCCATCACTACAAGAATGCTGTGTGGAACACCGATCAGAAATCCGGAACCGAACATCAGTACATAAAACAACCAGCTAGCGTGTTGCTGCCATAGTTGTGAACAAAATAGCGAAAGTTGTTCTGCTACACCACAGCTTTGCTGGAATGGCAGAATATCCAGCATCAACCAAGAGAACGGCACCGAGGCAAAGAGGGCCCACAGCAAAATTTTGGGCTGGTTGTAACGGTCCCCCAAGATACCACCGCACATTGTCCCCAAGGCAATGGCTACGCTGATGAAGCCGACCATAAAGCCGTAATCAGAAGGCATGAACCCCAGGTCCGCAAAATATTTGGGCAGAAGTCCATAAAACGTCTGCTGCACCGTGGCCCGCAATGCGACCAATACAGCAAATGCGGTCAGGAGTAGCCACTGGTCTCCTTGCCTTACAGAGCTTGATGCTTGCCTTGAAGGTTCGGTCGGGGTAGCCTGCGAATGGGAATGCTCGACCGGCTTGCGTAGGCCCCTTGCCATCCACACAACAAATGGCAAGGAAGCAATAGCCATAATACGCGGGCCGCGCATTCCGATATCTTCTAGTAGGACACCGGTGATCATCGGGCCGAATGCCAGCCCCATCTGTCCTAGAAGAAAAAAGATAGACGTCGCGGTAGAGGCCTGCTGTTTACCGGCGGCACTGGCATTCATCGCGCCTTGGGGGTGAAACGCCCCACTTCCCAGAGATGCCACCGCCATCAGCAGAACGAGCATTTCGTAACTCTGGGAGAACGTGGCCCCATAATAGAAAGCCGCTGTCCACAACAACCCGAGCGCGCCCAGCCAACGTCCGTCAACCCGGTCGGCCAGCCAACCAAAATACGGCTGGCTGAGGGAGCCCATCAACGTATAGATCATCACGCCCAGGCCGATTTGGCTGTTTGTCAGAGCAAAAGGAACTGCCAGCACGGTAAGGATCATCGCGACGGAAGAGTTCAGAATATCGATCGCCATGTGCCCCACTGAAACTGCGCCAAGCCGTTGGAGATTCATGCCTTCATTCTATCAGTAAATTTGATGAATGTACACTACCTGTATGTTGCTCAATGCTCCAGCTCCCAGCGTATATATTCCTCTAATCTTATGTTAATTTCCATCTAACAGACTTTTGCTATGCTTGTGAATGTAAGGCAATAGCAGAAAACAAAATCAATTTTGTTCGCCTCTGTGGGGACAACACAAATTTTGTCTAAACCACTACGGTTAGACTACCATACAGGAGGAAAGATCATGAGTAGAATCATTCGTTGGGACCCGTTCCGGGAGATGATATCTGTACGCAATCAGTTGGACCAGATCGTTGACGATGTCTTCCGCACACCGGCCACATGGCAGAGGGATTCGTACAACGGCTATAGGAGCCTTGCATTGGATGTTTCCGAGAATGATGACACCTACATTGTGAAGGCATCCCTGCCCGGAATCGACCTGTCGGACCTGGACATTCGCTTTTCTGAGAATACGCTGACCATCCAAGGCGAGACCCAGGCGGAGCAGGCGGATGAGAATGAAAAGTGGCATCTACGGGAGCGTCGCTTTGGCAGCTTCAGGCGTAGCATCACCCTGCCGACAGCAGTCAATGCCGATCAGATCAAGGCCCACTACGAAAACGGCATCCTGACCCTGTCTCTGCCAAAGGCTGAGGAAGTGAGGCCCCGCAAGATTACGGTACATGCCAATGAGCAGACGCTCCAAGTCTAGATCCTTGGCTGTCTCCAGCGGCACGAGTTGATTGTACAGACTCCGACTGTTTCACAGTTGGAGTCTTTTTTACGCCTGCCGAAGAAGGAGGAACTCCGGCAGGGCAATAACACTCTGCCGGAGTCCATAAGTAGGAAGGAGATGAAGGAGAAAGAGATTGAAGCATGGCAGGAGTTTCTGTAGGACCGACCCCACGCGGTTCCTACTTCTTGCCACTTGTGTATAAGTCTATTCTACTTCTCTCTTGCTTTCACTATACAAATTGCACAGTAATTTCGTTGGTTTGCTGGCTATTTTGTCCGTTTGTAAGGGAATAAGTGCCCTTTTCCTGTGTAGATTGCAGTGGTTCGTGGGGATTGATGGTCGAGTTTCACAAGCCACTGCAGGTATGGTATACTCGCGGCACGGTCTACCAATCTATGGAGTACATTTGATGATGGAATCACTCGTCCCCTTGACATCTCGGGTCGCCTGTGCTGGTTGAGCGTCAAAGCTCCCTGCGGGGGCGTTGTCGCAGGTCGTGCGACAGTTGGCTGAGGTCTTTCCACAAACTGAATATCCGAAAGTTCTCATCGGCCTAGGCGAGCCGGACGATGCGGCTGCCTATAGTCTGGATGACAAGCGCGTCCTCATTCAGACGACAGATTTCTTCACGCCGGTCGTTGATGATCCTTGGCTGTACGGGGCAATTGCCGCTGCCAATGCCATGAGTGATGTGTATGCAATGGGCGCTGATGTCCTTGTCTGTTTGAATATTGCCGGTTTCCCTGAAGATCTGCCGGCCGAGACAATTGGCGACATCCTAGCCGGCGGTGCCGCGAAAGTGCAAGAGGCGGGCGCGGTGATTGCCGGAGGCCATACGGTGACGAATCCGGAGCCGTTCTATGGTCTGAGTGTTACTGGCATCGCATCCCCCAGCTCGCTGATGCGTAAGGGGCGGGCGGCAGCGGGCGACCGCCTAGTGCTGACAAAACCGCTTGGTACCGGCATCATTACCACTGCCGCCAAAGTAACAGGCCCAGGGGAAAGCATGGCACAGCGGCATGCTAGACAGGCCATGGGGAGGCCCGACCTGGACCCATCCCATCTGAACAGTGCTGTTGATTCGATGACATGTCTGAACCGGGCCGCGGCCAAAGCCGGCCGTGCTGCTCAGGTTCGCAGTGGCACGGACATCACCGGTTATGGGCTGCTCGGCCATGCGGTGGAGATGGCAACAGCCACCACGCCCCCGGTCTGCCTGCAGGTGCAGGCGAACCGTGTCCCGGCCTTGCCTGGTGCTTTCGAGTACATACAGGCCGGCTATCTGACTAGGGGCAGTATCCGCAATCCGCAGCATTTTGGCATGGCTGTTGCCGATTCTGCCACTGTGACCGAGGCGCAGAAGACGCTTTTATGGGAGGCAGAGACAAGCGGTGGCCTACTGCTGGCAGTTCCGCGGGCAGGCTTCAGCGAGTTTCGCGCCGTTTGTGAAAGGGAAGAGCAGCCTTTTTGGGAGATCGGGGAGGTAGTGCCAGGTCAGGCAGATCGGCCGGCCATTGAACTCCTATAACGCCTGTTACGCAGAGGGAGCAACAAGACACACAGGGAGGATAGCGCCTGGCAGCAAGAGATGTGTCTTGAGTGCATACTGCGTCACTTCCGCACTAGCGGCAGGAAGAGCTGCCTGCTAACCGGGGCAAGCGGTGTAGCCGTGGCTGTGGGCGTGACCGTAGGCGTAGCTGTCGGGGTGACCGGGTCGCAGAAAGACAACTCGATATCCGACAGGTCGTTCTGGGCAACCCGCGCCAACGCGTTGGGAATACAGCCGCTCAAGCTGTTGCCGGCCAAGGACAACGACGTAAGATTGGAGAGATCCACCAGGGTCGTCGGGATGCTGCCCGTCAGACTGTTGTTGGCCAGGTGCAAGGTCTGCAGGGTGGCAATACTGCCCAGATCTGTCGGCATGCTGCCCGACAGCCGGTTGTTGGAGAAGTCCAAGACCTGCAGGCTGGCCAGCGCGCGCAGGCCAACCGGGATACGGCCCGAGAGTCCGTTGTTGGCGAGATCCAAGGTCTGCAGACCCGTGAGCCGGCTCAAGGTGGTTGGGATACTGCCTGCCAATGTCTTGCCACTGATATCCAGCTCCAACCTGACCACACGCTGCGGGGCCCCGCTACTGGTTACCCCCTCCCAGGTGCCTATGCTGCTGTTCTCACTCCAGTTCAAGCGCATGGAGGTACTGATGCTTCCCTCCAGGGTTTCTTTGTTGGTCAGGAGCAGGACGCAGTCTCTGACCAGGTCGGCATTGGCAGAGGGGTTGGATACGACAGTGCCATTGGTACATGTGGGTCTCTGTGTTGAGCCGCCACCGCCGCCGCCACCACCACCACCGCCACCACCACCGCCCGTAGATGGTGGTCTGGGTGGTGGGCAGAATGGCCAATCTGTTGGCAGGCGACCTTGCAAGTCATGGGGGATACAGCCGCTTAGTGGGTTGCCAACAAGGAGCAAGTGCTCCAGATTGATGAGAACGTCGAGATCGTACAACTGGGGAGGGATGCGTCCCGTCAGTTCGTTGTTGCGTAGGTCCAACGTCTGTAGATTGGAAAGGTTGCCCAGGGCAGGCGGGATCGGGCCCATCAGGGTGTTGCGGGCCAGGTTCAATGTCTCCAGTGTGGCGAGATTGCCCAATGTATCCGGGATCGGGCCTGTCAGGGTGTTGCTGTAGAGGTTCAAGGTGGTCAGCGTGGTGGAAAGATTGCCCAATTGAACAGGGATCGTACCCGTCAGTTGGTTGTTGTTGAGACGCAAGGACGTCAGATTGGTGAGAGTACTCAGTTCCGGTGGGATGGGGCCAGTCAATCTGTTCTGACTTAGGTTCAAGGTGGTCAGCGTGGTGGAAAGATTGCCCAGTTCAGCAGGGATCGTACCCGTCAGGGTGTTGCTGTAGAGGGACAACGTCTGCAGATTTGTGAACTCCCCTAGCCACAGTGGGATCGTATCCGTCAAGCCGTTCTGACTTAGGTTCAAAGTAGTCAGCGTGTTGGAGAGGGTGTTCAGTTGAGCAGGGATACTACCCGTCAGTTGGTTGGTGTTGAGGGACAACGTCTGCAGATTTGTGAACTCCCCTAGCCACGGTGGAATCATACCCATCAATCTGTTCTGACCTAGATTCAAAGTAGTCAGCGTGTTGGAGAGAGTGCCCAGTTGAGCAGGGATCTCCCCCGTCAGGGTGTTGCTGTAGAGGGACAACGTCTGCAGATTTGTGAAGTCCCCTAACCACGGTGGGATGGAACCAGTCAAGCCGTTCTGACCTAGGTTCAAGGTGGTCAGCGTGCTGGAGAGGGTGCCCAGTTCAGTAGGGATCTCGCCCATCAGGTTACTGTTCGGGAAACTTAGACTTACACTTATCACTTGCGTGGGACTAGCGTTGTCGTTGAGATCAATGTCAACCCAGGTAGTTATGGCAGTCGTCGTCGCCCAGTTCAACGCAGTAGGACTCAACCCTCTAGTTTCCAATCCTTGCTTCACCTGCAAGAGCCTTTCGCAATCCCGACGCAGGCTGACAGATTCCTCTAGGTATGAACCCGGTATCGCTTCTGTGTCAATGCACACAACCACACGCCCCGCTGGCATAGTGCAATCTGGGAGGCCTAATGATGACAGGTCATTGTTAGCAATGTTAGCAATATCTCGCAACGCAGGCGGGATACAGCCGCTGAGTGGGTTGTCCCCAAGCCGCAATGTCTGCAGCGTTTCAGTGATGTTGACCAGCGCACGTGGGATGCTGCCCGTCAGGGTGTTACTGTAGAGGTTCAATGTCTGCAGATTGATGAGAACACTCAGTTCCGGTGGGATCTCGCCCGTCAGTCTATTGTAGGCCAGGTTCAATGTCTGCAGAGAGCGGGAGAGGTTGCCCAGGTCAGCAGGGATGCTGCCTGTCAGGGTGTTGGAGTAGAGGTTTAATGTCTGCAGATTGGTGAGAGTACTCAGTTCCGGTGGGATCGTACCCGTCAATCTGTTCTGACCTAGGTTCAAAGTGGTCAGCGTGTTGGAGAGGGCGGCCAGTTGCGGTGGGATCTCGCCCGTCAGGGTGTTGCTGTAGAGGTTCAACTGCCGTAGATTGGAGAGGTCGCCCAGTTCTGTAGGGATGGTGCCCGTCAGTTGGTTGTTGTGGAGGGACAATGTCCCCGTCAGATTGGAGAGGTTGCCCAGGGCAGCAGGGATGGGGCCTGTCAGTCGGTTGTCGTTGAGGTGTAACTGCTCCAGAGTGTTGGAGATGAGACCCGTGCCTAGTGCAGGAGGGATGAGGCCCGTGAGTTGGTTGTTGTTGAGCCGCAAGGTCACCAGACGGGTGAGGTTGCCTAGTTGCAACGGGATGGTACCCGTCAGACTATTGTAGGCCAGGTTCAAGGTCTGCAGTGTGACGAGATTGCCCAATGTCTGCGGGATGCCACCCGTCAGGGTGTTGCTGTAGAGGTTCAAGCTCTGCAGAGTACGGGTGAGGTTGCCCAGGGCGGCCGGGATGCTGCCCATGAGTTGGTTGTCGGAGAGGTGCAACTGCTGCAGAGAGGCGGGTAGAGTAATCGGGATGTTGCCCGTCAGGTCGTTGTCGTTGAGGTGCAACTGCTGCAGAGAGGCGGGTAGAGTAATCGGGATGTTGCCCGTCAGTTCGTTGGCGTTGAGATGCAACTGCTGCAGAGAGGGTAGAGTAGCAGGGATGGGGCCCGTCAGTTCGTTGTCGTTGAGGTGCAACTGCTGCAGAGAGGCGGGTAGCGTAATAGGGATGTTGCCCGTCAGTTCGTTGTCGTTGAGATGCAACTGCCGCAGAGAGGCGGGTAGCGTAATAGGGATGTTGCCCGTCAGTTCGTTGGCGTTGAGGTGCAACTGCTGCAGAGAGGGTAGAGTAGTAGGGATGTTGCCCGTCAGTTCGTTGTTGTTGAGGTGCAACTGCTGCAGAGAGGCGGGTAGAGTAGTAGGGATGTTGCCCGTCAGGTCGTTGTCGTTGAGGTGCAACTGCTGCAGAGAGGGTAGAGTAGTAGGGATGTTGCCCGTCAGTTCGTTGTTGTTGAGGTGCAACTGCTCCAGAGAGGCGGGTAGAGTAGTAGGGATGTTGCCCGTCAGGTCGTTGTCGTTGAGATGCAACGACCGCAGACCGGAGGGTAGAGTAATAGGGATCGGGCCTGTGAGTTGGTTGTTGTTGAGGTGCAACCACCGCAGAGGGGCGGGTAGAGTAGCAGGGATGTTGCCCGTCAGTTGGTTGTTGTTGAGGTTCACGGACCACAGATGGGGGCCTCTGCCCAGTTGAGTCGGGATCGTGCCCGTCAGTTGGTTGTTTTGGAGCCGCACATAAGTCGCAAATAGGATGGAAGTGGAGGGTAATTCAGGCAGGGGGCCTGTCAGTTGGTTGTTGTGAAGGTTCACGTTCGCTGCTCTGAGGCTGGATAGTTGAGGAGGGATGGGGCCTGTCAGTTGGTTGTTGTTGAGCTCAAACGTTCTTAGGTTGGTGAGGTTGCCTAGTGTAGAAGGGATGGGCCCTGTCAGTCTGTTGTTTTGGAGCTTAAACTCGATCATCAAGGTGAGGTTGCCCAGTTCAGAAGGGATGGTGCCTGTCAGTTTGTTGTTTTCGAGACGCAACTGCCGCAGATTGGTGAGGTTGCCTAGTGTAGAAGGGATAGGTCCTGTCAGTTCGTTGTTGTAGAGATACAACTGCGTCAGCTGGGAGATGTTGCCTAGTGCAGGATGGATGCGGCCTTTGAGGACGCCAGTGAAGGGATTAGTTGGTTCTTCTCCCTCGGAGAGCCTTAATTGGTAGCCATTGGCGGCGACCTGTAAGCCGGTCCAGTTTTCCATATCAATCGTTGTAGTCCAATTCAGTACGTTGTTGTTGGGACCTTGTAGGGTCTCCTTGGCGGCCATGAGTGCGTTGCAAGGCGGGATTCGGGAGGGGGTAGGGGATGTCGGTCCAAGAGCGCGGGATCCCGTACATACATCCGGTACCACTACCTGTGCGGCTACGGGTGTGCCGGCGATGGTCATTAAGGCGATGGCGGCACAGAGGACGCTGAGAGCTGGTAGGAGGGTCTGGGCTGAGAGGCATGGTTTCATCTTGCCCCCCCCCCCCCCATTATATCATATATAATGGACATACGTCCTCGTCTCTCGCCCGCAACATGCGGGTGGGAGCACGTGCCCTGCGCGGGGTCGTCCGCCATGGTTGCTCTGTCTGAGAGAATCTGATGATTACTCATAATCGCGTCTCCGTGTCTGGACAGATAACGTTCTGTAAACTGATTTGGAGTATACCACACAACCGAACTAACTGCAAGTACCGCAGATAGATCAAGCGAACTATCGGATGGTAGTGTATCATGACAATGATAGGTTGATGATATGAGGGTAATTTGTGTTCAGGAAAGGTGTTGGCGCAGGCGGGCCAATTCTGCTTGCAAGGCTCGCGTCTCTTCTTCGGCTTCTCGTCGGGCATCAGCTTCAGCAGTAGCCTGTTCCTCCGCGCGCTTGCGGGCATCAGCTTCCCGCTTGCGAGCAGCAGCTGCAACAGCAGCCTGTTCTTCCGCCCACTTGCGGGCATCAGCTTCCCGCTTGCGAGCAGCAGCTTCAACAGCAGCCTGTTCTTCCGCCCACTTGCGGGCAGCAGCTTCAACAGCAGCCTGTTCCTCCGCCCACTGCCGAGCTTCCACTTCAGCCTGATATTCCGGCAGTATATACCCCCCATACACCTCATCTAGAATCAGTTCCCTGATAGCCGGCTTCCGTATCAAATCATCCCACCGAAACTGGAACCCTGGTAATACCTCTGACCGAATCACTCCCTCATCATCCGCCTCTATCTCCTCGTAGTCCCCAGCCGCATTGAGTCGATAACAGTGCATGTACTGCTCACTCGGATCCAGAATGTAGTATTCTCGCACTCCAGACCCAGCATAGCTTTGCTTCTTCGCTTCCGTGTCCCGCAGTATGGCCGCCCTTGTAGAATCCGACACGGATTCAACGCACATATCGCAGCTGCCCTTATAGACGCGTTCTCCCTTCTCCCATTCTACCGGATTGTCGTTGCGAATCACGCCGATATCAGGCTTACGTACTTCCTTACGCTCCCCAGTGGGGTTATCTAGGTCTTGTATGCTCAAGATGAAGCCGGTCTCGAGATTGAGTAGACTCGCGATTGGATGGCTCTCCACATAGTGCAATAAGAGATGGAAGAACCAATTGTAGAGTTCAAGTTGCGCGCGGGTAGACAAGGGTTTAGCCTCCAGACGGCCGTTGTGCCACTCGTAACTTACTTCCTTATCCGCATAGGGGTTTGCATACCACTTGGTCCAATACTCTTCCAGGGTGACAGAGAGGCCGTCATGGGGAGCGTGCGGGTTGCCCGTAGCGGTATTGTTTTGGTCTGTCTGCTCTTTGGGTACATCATCCATCCGGGTTGTAGATGGGGCACCCTCTACCACAGGTATCCCCACATCCGAGGGGTTGGGGAGCATTACAGTCTTCACTTTGGCTGCCATACAGCCTCCTGTGTCTCAAACTTTGCCATCCCTGCACGCCCGACAGGTATCTGTAGGGATTCTATCACAGTTCATTGGATTCTGCAATGCGAACGTACCCATTACTTTATTGCTAACTCCGGGGTATACATAATCCATAGCCTGTGCTATCGCATTGCTCCTTGTGTTATAAAGTCCGGGTTGAGAGACCTAGTTTCATCTCTTGATTCGTCATAATCGCATCTCCGTGTCTGGACAGATAACGTTCTGTAAACTGATTTGGAGTATACACACAACCGAACTAACTGCAAGTACGGGTATAATGAAAGGCTCAAGGTGAAGCCCCGAGCAGATCACCGAAGCCGATTCAATGTAACGTCAACATGATCTTCGGGGTGTTCGTTTCCGTACTGGTGTTGACGATTCTACCAATAGATCGAGCCTGGCCCTGCGTCCTTCTTCTGTTCTGTATCTGTAGAAGACTGAGAACGCCGGTACGAATCCTCGTAGTCGGCCTGGTCGCTCTGGGAATAGTCGCCGAAGTCATAGTAGGTGTCTCTGGATTCCCTGCTCGGCTGCTCATCGTATGGGTAGGATGATTCTGACCGATAGGTAGAGTCCCGTTCATAGGCAGCCGAAGATGTGTCGTCCGTATTGTGCGCCATCTGCTCCGGGAGGCCTGCGGTCAGCGTGCTGACCGGTGTTGAGATGACCGGCATGGGGGTTGAGGCGCGTACAGGGCGTGGCACAAGGGTTTGGCCCATTTCCCATTTGAAGAGGCGAATAGTGGCGAAACCGAGCAGAGAATAGATGCCCACTGTAACGATTGTCCATAGCCAGTTGACCAACACAACCAAGACAAGGCCAGGGACCGAGCGCTCAAACTGTAGTCTCTGGCCATCGAGGGAAACGCTAGTCAGAATTTGCCGGCGCAGGCGATTGTATCCCCAGAAATAGTAGATACCCAGGGTGAGAGGCGTGAACAGAAAGAGCAGGAATTTTTCCCAGAAAAGATCAAGTGCCTCGCCATGATATTCCATGCGCTGTCCATTGGGCATGAGGGTATGGGCGTAACGCCAGTGATGCAGGCGTGTCGCAGAGAAGCCGAGAATGATGTACAGCCCTAGGGTGATCAGTGCAAAAAATCCAATAATGATGAATTGCACAAACACCTGACTACCGGAGCCATCAAACTCTAGCTGTTGGTCGTCGTAATAGGTATTCTCTGTGATAATCCGCTGCCAGCGGGCATATCCCCAAGGTAGATAGATGCCCAGAGTCATCCCTGAAAGCAGCACAATCAGAACGATATTTCCGAAGATGTCCAGCCAGCGGCCGCGGAATTCTAAGTTTGTGTACATAGCCAAATCCTTCCGTGTCGCGATGTCAAGAGGATGTTGAGACATGGCATAGGATAGTATAGCCTAGGTGCCTAAACATGACAAGATGGAACTGCAGTAAACCTAGTGCAAGCCCAGTTCCTCGTGCAGGACACTGCCGTTTAGATCACGTTTGTGCGGCGCAACGCCTCGATCTCTTCCCCTGATAAATTCAATTTTTCCTGCAGTAGTGCAGCCGTATGTTCTCCCAACAGCGGGGGCGGCCGGCCTATATCTGGCGGTGTCTTGGTCAGCTTGGGCACTGGGCCGACTAGCTGAATTTCATCACCGTTGCTGTCTGTGACAGTACGCACCATCTGGCGGGCTTGGGCCTGTGGATCTTCTAGGGCTGTGGGGATATCATTGACTGGACCACAGGGCACGCCCACCGCGAGTAGTTGTTCGATCCAGGCAGCGGTAGGGCGGGCGCGAAAATGAGCGGCCAAGGCCGGAATCAGGATATCCCGGAACTGGACTCGGGCTGGATTTGTGGCAAAGCGTTTGTCTTGGGCCCAGGTCGGTTCACCGAGGGTTTGGGCCAAGGCGGCAAACTGGCCATCGTTGCCCACCGCCAGCATCAGATGCCCGTCCGCAGTGGCAAAGGTCTGATAGGGTACAATAGAGGCGTGGGCATTGCCATAGCGTTGGGGCAGCTCGCCGGAAAGCAGATAGCTGCTGGCGACATTTGCCAGCCAGCCCAACTGTGTATCGTAGAGAGCGATGTCAATGTACTGGCCCTCGCCTGTCCTGTCTCTGTGTTGTAGGGCGGTCAGAATCGCAACTGTCGCCTGCAGGCCGGCCGTGATATCGACAATCGCCACACCCACTTTGGATGGCTGGCCATCGGTGCCGTCGTTTGTCCAGCCGGTGATGCTCATAATCCCGCCCTGTGCTTGGATGACCGTATCGTAGCCGGGGTATGCCCGGTAGGGGCCTGTTTGGCCGTAGCCGCTGATGGCGCAATAGATCAGGCCGGCATTGTCCCTCCGCAGCGTCTCGTAGCCTAGCCCCATCTGCTCCATCGCGCCTGCCTTGAAATTTTCCACCAGCACATCGGCTTGGGCAGCCAGCCGCCGAAAGATCGCCTTGCCTGCAGCCGTTTTCAAATTCAAGGTCAGGCTCCGTTTGTTGCGATTGATGGAGAGAAAATAGGCACTTTGGCCACCAGCACTGAAGGGCGGCCCCCAATGACGGGTGTCATCCCCCCGGCCTGGTTGCTCAATTTTGATGATCTCCGCGCCATAATCGCCGAGGGTCATGGTGGCAAATGGGCCGGCGAGCACCCGTGACAGATCAAGGACTGTAATATGGGCTAGGGCTTGGGTCATGATAGTGCAGGGACGAGACAGTTCTGTCACTGGTGTTGATGCTCACCCAGTATATCACAACTGTATGTCATCAACAGCAGTCGTTGCTTGAACTGCACGAAACCGACTGCCATGTGGCCATTGGCCCATTGCACTTTACGCCCCCATCGCGTTCCAGCGCACGACAAATGACCCCTGGCAGGAGCTTGACTTCCAGCAGGGCGCATCGCGGACGACTTGGAAATGAGGAGATAGGCGATTGGTATGCGATAATCGATCAGGTGTAGAGGGCCACTTGTCTGCAGCAGGGCTATAGCGTACAGGATGAACAGGCGTACACCCTTGCAATATCCGTTGGTAGCACGAGTGAATCCGCTACATTCCATCTACTTTTTATCATTGAAAGGACTTTCTTGTGAAGCAATATTCTTCTCCACCGGCCATGCAGATCGACTCGGCCAACAGCTATACCGCGACGATTAAAACCAACCGGGGCGATATCGTTATCGATCTGTACGCGGACAAAGCCCCCCGGACTGTCAACAACTTTGTGGCCTTGGCACGGGACAGCTTCTATGATGGTGTGACGTTTCACCGGGTGATCAAGGATTTTATGATTCAGACAGGCGACCCAACGGGCACAGGCCGGGGCGGTCCCGGCTACCGTTTCGCGGACGAATTTCATCCGAACCTGATCCATGATGGCCCCGGCGTGTTGAGCATGGCCAACGCCGGCCCCAACACAAACGGCAGCCAGTTCTTCATCACCCATGTAGCCACCGACTGGTTGGACAACAAGCATGCTGTCTTCGGCAAGGTACGTAGGGGCCAGGATGTGGTCGATGCCATTCAGCAGGGAGATGTGATGGAGAAGGTTGAGATCGAGGAGCGCGGCCCTGCCATGGCCGCTGCTCAGTGAAGACCCGTTATTGGGGGTGCAGTGCCTAGTCATAGGCCAGGCACTGCTCTCCACGGGTGTTGTCAATTCAAGGCGTAGTTTGGGTCGCTTTGCGCGGCCCATTGCATTGTATACAACTGGTGGTAGCGTCCTTGCTGGGCCAGCAGTTCTTGGTGGCTGCCTTCCTCTAGCACGCGCCCTTGGTCCAAGACTACAATCTTATCTGAATTGACGATTGTATTGAGCCGGTGAGCGATGACAAAGCTGGTACGTCCTGCCAGCAGCCGTTCTAGCGCGCCTTGAATCTGCCGCTCGGTCTTGGTGTCAATAGAACTGGTGGCTTCGTCTAGGATGAGGATGCGGGGATCTGCCAGCAAGGCGCGTGCGAAAGACAGAATCTGCCGCTGGCCGACACTCAGATTGACGCCGCTCTCATCTACTGTTGTGTCGTATCCATGTGGCAATTTACGAATAAATTCAGCGGCCCCGACGGCAATGGCTGCATCCTCCACTTCTTTATCGGAAGCGTCCAGGCGGCCGTAGCGGATATTGTCCCGGATCGTGCCGCCGAAGAGGAAGGTATCCTGTAGGACGATGCCCAATTGGGCCCGGAGGCTGGCCTGGGTGACATCCCGCACATCATAGCCTCCGATGCGGACGCTGCCGGCTGTCACGTCAAAGAAGCGGGCGATCAGGCGAATAACCGTACTTTTGCCCGCGCCAGTCTCACCGACCAGGGCGACCCGTTCGCCCGCTGCCGCGCTGATGGACACCCCTCGTAGCACTGATTCGTCGTCTTTATAGCTGAAGTGGACATTCTCCAACTCTACCCGGCCATTGATTGGCGGCAGATCTACAGCTTGGGGCGCATCCTGCAGGTCCGGGGCCGTGTCAAGCAAGGCGAAGATGCGCTCGCTGGCTGCCATTGTCGCTTGGAAGGTATTGTAGCGCCGGGAGAGTTCACGGATCGGCTCGAAGAAACGTTCCACCCACAGGACGAACGCCGCCAATACACCGACAGTCAACTGATCCCCCAAAATCAGCCAGCCACCTACCCCAACAACCAAGGCAGTAGCCAGGGAACCGATGAAATCTACGCCTGGGAAAAAGACCGCGGACAGTTGTGTCGTCCTCACATTGGCATCAAAATAGGAGCGGTTGAGATCCGCAAAATGATGGGTATTGGCCTTTTCCCGTGCAAAACTCTTTGTCACGCGGATGCCGGAGATCGACTCGTTGAGAAAGCCATTGATCAGAGACAGCCGCTGCCGGGCCGCGCGATAGGCTTGACGAACATACTTACGAAAGTAGTTGGTCAGATGAATCATCAGCGGGAGCACAGCGAAAGTCACTAGGGCCAGTTGCCAGTTTAGGATCAGCATAGCGATGATAATGCCTAACAGGAGGAAGGCGGAGCGCGCCAGCCCGGTGATCGACCAGGTGACGAAATCCTGCAGCACGCCCACATCGCTGATCAGCCGGCTCATCAGCCGCCCGATGCTGTAATCGTTGAAGAAACTGAGAGAGAGCGTATGTAGGTGGCGGAATAGCTGGCTGCGTATATCCGTGACAATGCGAGTCCCGGCGTAGGCCATCACCGTCAGGCGGATGCGGTTTGTGATCCACTCCAGCACAATTGCGCCCAGAAAGGCGAACGTCCAGAAGCGCAGCAGGCCTAGGTCGCCGGCGCGAATGCCGTTGTCAATAGCCTGCTGGATAATCCACGGCGTGCCCACGCTCATCAGCGATGAGACGATGATCAGCAGCAGGGAGATGATGACTTCCCGTCTGTAGACGCGCACATACACCAGCAAGCGCCGCACTAGGCGGCTGTCGTAGGCTTTGAGCAAGGCCTCGTCCTCATCCGGCAACAGGTCCTGGATCTTCTGCTCCCGCCTCTGTCTCTCGCGTTCCGTCGCGGACAGGCTGCTGGCTACATTGCCGCTGGGTTCTAGGGCATTCCGTGGCAGATCATAGGGCAGCAGGATGCGGCCGATTGCATCCCGCTGGAGCGGCAGCTTGGGATTGGCGGACGCGCCGCTCCTGTTGGCCATGGCCTGTTGGCTGCCGTTTCCGTTTGTATTGCTCATTGCAGGCCTTCCCTCGGTCCTGACAGATACACCCTTGGGCTGTCAGGGTAAAAGTGATTGCATGCTGCGCGGACGTAAGTGGCTGCTCAAAACTGCCCGGCGGGCATGCGGATGCGTGCTTCTAGGGCGGCAAATTCCTCCTGATCCTTGAGTTGCAGATCATAGATGTGCCGATAGGGGCCGTCTTGGCCCAGCAGTTGGTCGTGCGTGCCCCGCTCCACGATACGGCCTGCCTCCAGTACGAAGATCTGATCTGCATTCTTCAAGGTGAGCAGACGCTGGGCAATGATGAAGGTGGTACGGCCTTCCATCAGCACACTGAGTGCCTGCTGAATCAGGTGCTCTGTTTCTGTGTCCACGCTACTGGTGGAGTCGTCTAGGATCAGAATGCGGGGGTCGTAGAGCAGGGCCCTGGCAATGGCGACCCGCTGCTTCTGGCCGCCGCTTAGGGTTACACCCCGCTCGCCCACGACTGTTTCGTAGCCGGCCGGGAACTCCATGATAAAGTCATGGGCTCTGGCCGCTTTGGCCGCGGCCACAATCTGGGCCGGCGTGGCCGCGGGCCGTCCGTAGGCGATATTTTCCGCAATCGTCAACCCGAATAAGAACGGGTCCTGTAGGACGATCCCGATGTGGGCGCGCAGGCTGTCCAAGGTGACAGTCTGCAGGTCATGGCCGTCAATGTGGACGCGGCCGCTAGTTGGTTCGTAAAAGCGGGGGATCAGGTTGGTAATTGTGGATTTGCCGCTGCCGGTGGGGCCGACTAGCGCAACAGTCTGCCCTGGCTCCACCTGAAAGCTGACGCCATCTAACACTTGTGGGCCGTTCTGATAGCGAAAGTACACATCCGAGAACATCACCGCGCCCTGGACGTCCGCCAAAACAACATCGTTCTCTTCCACTTCAATCGGTGTGTCGATAATCTCAAAAACCCGCGCGGCACTGGCCCCGGACGTAGCTGCCATATTCACCAGAAAGCCCAGGCGTTGGACCGGGCCATTGAGCATCATGACATAGGCCAGCAGCGCGAAGAGGGAGCCGATGGTGACCGAACCATCTAGGGCGCGGGGTCCCCCGAAAAACAGCAGCAGAAAGATACTGCTGGTAAGAATGAATGTGAATGTAGGCCAGTTGTTCGCCCAGATTTTGATGACACCGAAGCGTTTTTCAAACCAATCCTCGTTGGCCTCGTCGAATTTTTCCAACTCATACGGCTCTTGGGCAAAGGCCTTTACCACGCGGATACCGGTCATACTCTCCTGCATTGTTGCGGAGAGCTGGCCCATCTGCTCCTGAATCCGTTTGAAGCGGGGGCGCACAACCATACCAAAGCGGACCGTCAGCACCAGCAGCACGGCCAGAGGAATGAGGGTATAGAGTGACAGGCTGAGGCTCTCTAGGAGCATGGCGATGATCACACCGCCTAGCAGGAGGAGCGTTGCGGTCAGGTCGAGCAGCCCTATGCCCATAAAACGTTCCGCTTCGGTGATGTCGCTGGTGGCCCGGCTCATCAGGTCGCCGGTCTGGGAGCGGTCGTGAAAGGAGAAAGGCAGCCATTGCACGCTGGCATAGAAATGGTTCCGCAGATCATAGGCGATGCGGTAGGTCAACCATTCGCCGTAGTAGCGCAGGCCGAACCCAGCCACGCCGCGCACAATGGCAATGCCGAGGATCCAGGCCGCGGCCACAAAGAGGGTTCTGGCATTCTGGCCGCTGATGCCCTGGTCAATAGCATCTTTCAGAATTTGCGGAATGTACAGATTGAGCAGCGCAGCAAAGAGCACCGATGTATAGGCAATGGCCACCTGCTTCCAATAGGGGCGGAGATAGCCGAGGAGCCGAAAGCCGACATGTGTCCTTTGTTTGCTTTGTTCCATGACGGTTTGCCTGTATCGCTCCTATGGAGGGATCTGAATGGCATTCTGAACCGTAACAAAACAGTTTACCAGAACGTGGCTATCTTTGTAAACCTATTTTACTGTGCAAGTGGAGAATCTGGCGGATAGTTGCTGGCAGCCTTGAGGAATGATAACCTGTACTGACGGATTGCGGCAGATGTGAAGGACATCAGAACATGATCCATGGCACCCAGTGCCAAAAGATAGCGGGCGATGGCAAAGTGGAACGAATGACCCAAGTGACGGACGCACTTCTCGAGCGGATGGTCCAAGTGATCGTAGCGGAGGTGGACCCTGAACAGGTGATCCTCTTCGGTTCCCACGCGCGCGGTGATGAGCGCGCGGACTCAGACGTGGATCTGGTAGTCGTCGAATCCGCGCCTTTGGGTCAAGGGAGAAGCCGGCATACAGAGGAGGTGCGTCTCTATCGGGCCCTGGCGGGTTTCCACATCTCCAAGGATATCTTGGTCTACAGCCGCGAGGATGTCGAGTACTGGCGCGACTCTCTCAACCATGTCTTGGCGCGGGCCCTGCGAGAGGGGAGGGTACTCTATAAATCATCTTGAGACTCTATAACATGGGATTATATACTTGATACCGGAAAGAAAGTTCCGTGTAAGGGCATCATCGGTTCTGCTTCGACAAAATCATATGTAGCAAGTTTGTCCAGCAACTCGGTATACTCCTCGGAATCTGCTCTGATACAAGCGGTTAATCCTTCAATTTCATTTCTCTGAATTTTACCTTGCAATATTTTGGCCTCTTGTGGTGACATGGTCACCAAATAGCTCTTTGCTTGTCGGTACACTTGTTGAAGAACCATAGCCTCTAAGACAGCCTGTTTGTATCGTTCTCGTAACGAGACTTTACATGATAGAACGACCGGCGTTAGGGGATTGAAACAGACAATATCAAAGTCGGCGTTAGGGACAAGCGTAATCTGTACTTGGTAGTAGAAGGGCGCAATGCCCCTTCGCAACAAGGTTTCGCATATCAGCAACTCAAATATACGTCCATTCATACTTGGATTACTTGTGTGCTTTTCCTTGTACGCGCTGTAGACTTGACTGACAAACTCGTGCGGAGCCGGATAAGTGCTTAACCCTTCCAGCAAGGAAGTGTAGATTGCGCCAGTTTTGCCGGTGACGATTTGTGCAACCTTACTCTGCATTCTTTCCAGATCCTATTGATGATCAGCTGGCAGTATTTGGGTTCAATCTCAATTCCCAAAGATTTTCGTCCACGTTCCAACGCTTCAAGCAGTGTAGTACCTGATCCGGCAAAGGGGTCCAGTACGGTATCGCCGGGGAACGAGAAAAGTTTGATACAGCGCTCTGGCAATGCACGTGGGAAGGGGGCCTCATGGCCAATGCGTTTGGCACTTTCGCCATTGAACGTCCATATCCCAAGCACCCATTCCTTGAACTCGTCCGCGCTGATATCACTTTTGCCCTGTCGTTCGCGCTTCCACGCGTCTTTGTAGAACACAATAATGGTTTCGACGGGTGCGATAATGTGGGGGGCACTTGCGGATTTCCAACTGCCCCAAGCTGTGCGTCGGCTGATATTTCCCTCATTCCAGATAATCGTAGTATGGTATCGCCAGCCCACATTCATGGCAATGTGGGTAATGTCTGCGGAGAGAGGCTGCTTGCCATTGCGGTTTTTATCCAGTGAAACATTGACGCACAAACGACCAGTCGTGCGTGTCCAGTGGTAGGCGTTCCGTAACCACTGTTCGGAAAACGCTAGATATTCTTCATAAGTCTTTTCATCGCTGTTGGCTTCTTCATTGTAGGCTTTGCCGACATTGTACGGGGGGGAAGTCACAATCAAGTCAGCACATTCGCGATCGAGAGTCTCTTGCTGGGTCGCATCCCCTTGCACGAGGATACAGGCATCTTCTGTCTGGCTCTGCGGAGACATGAAGCCTTGAAAGCCAAAGTCCAAGTTGACTAAGTCATTCACGGGATTTACTCCTTGTCGGTTCGCTGCTTTCCAAGCTATGTTACACGAATCTTTATGTTATGCCAATCTCAGAGTATCATGCTAACGTGATACTATTTCTCTTCCTACAGAGAACACCATCAAGGCCTACATCTCAATGGGATTTCAGGAAAAATTGATTGCCCTGCTCAAAAGCGATGCCCGCTTCGTTGACGATGCCGGCGAACTGGTCACAGCCGCAGTGATGGACCGGGCCTGGAAGATCGACCATGGCCTGGTGCGGCTGCTGCTTTCGTGTGCTGCTATCAAGGCCAAGTTCTTTGACGAGATCGATGGACATTGGGTCTTCAATACCAACACCTTCATCGACTATGTATCTGACAAGAACTTCCTCGCCAACTCCTACACTCGTTTTCGTAATAGAATCGGCTTGAACATAGATGATAAATTCCTGCGCGAACGGGGCGAGGTGTCCTTAGTGTGGCCGTACAAAGATTGTGTGTTGGAAGGCGGGCAGACCAAAGAGGAAGAGAAGCGCAGGGAACTCTTCTTCAATGAGGTCTTGGCCCAAGATGAGATCGACCGGCTGTTTGATCCGAAAGTGTTGACCAACTGGAGACGCTACACAGTGGAAGGCGAAGAGGAGGTTACGGCAATCAAGCGGGATGAGAGGGGGACGATGCGGGAGAACCTGCTCATCAAGGGCAACAACCTGCTGGCCTTGCACACTTTGAAGAAACAGTTTCGGGGCCAGGTAAAGCTGATCTACATCGATCCGCCCTACAACACGGGCACTGACTCATTCGGCTACAACGATAGCTTCAACCATGCAAGCTGGCTGACCTTTATGAAGAATCGGCTGGAGGTGGCGAGGGAACTGTTGCGGGAGGATGGGGTGCTCTTTGTGAACTGTGATGACAACGAACAGGCATATGCAAGCGTGTTGCTTGACGAACTGTTTGGCCGCGGGAACTTTGTAGCGAATTTCATCTGGAATCATAGAAAGTCAAGCCAAAACGACATTGATGTCTCCTTGTCGCATAACTATCTGTTGGCGTATGCAAAAGACAGAGCGCGCCTAAAGTTCAAGCGCTTGCCGGCCGATAGCAGTAAATTTGCGAATCCCGATCATGATCCAAGAGGACCTTGGGTAGCGGACCCCTTGGATGCGCCGAACATTCGCCCCAATCTGACCTATCCGATTCTCAATCCCAATACGGGGCAGGAATACTGGCCGCCTGCAGGAAGATGTTGGCGTTTTTCACAGGGTAAATATGAGGAAGCGTTCAAAGACAAGCGGATCGTTTTTGGGAAGACAGGCAAGACGAAGCCGCAATACAAACGTTTCTTACGTGAAGCGCAAGAGAAGGGCGTGAATGTATTCACGATCTGGGATGACGTAGGGACAGCAACAGATGCCACAAAGGGTTTGATGAACCTATTTGAGAGTCGAAACGTATTTTCAACGGCCAAGCCGGAAGGGTTGCTTGAGCGGATCCTGCAGATATCGACACAGCCAAATGACCTGATTCTTGACTTCTTCGCCGGTTCTGGGACCACAGCTGCGGTTGCCCACAAGATGGGGCGTCAATGGATCACAGTTGAGCAGATGGGTTATGTGGACACCATGACACTGGCGCGGCTGCAGAAAGTCGTTGGTAAAAGAGTCATACAAGAGGGAAAGCAAGAACTTGACTACGACCAGGGCGGCATCTCCAAAGCCGTCAACTGGCGCGGCGGTGGCGATTTTCTCTACTGTGAGTTGATGCAGTACAATCAAGCCTACATTGACAAGATTTCGTGTGCGTCCTCGTCTACAGAACTTGTGGCCCTGTGGCGAGATATTGCTGAAAATTCCTTCCTCAACTGGTATGTGAACCCGGAGACCCCGGACGAGGCGGTCGCGGATTTTATGGCAATTGGGCAAAGTGAAGGGGGCTTGGCCAAACAGAAGCAACTGTTGACAGAACTGCTGAACAAGAACCAGCTTTATGTCAACCTTGCGGAGATTGACGATGTAGGCTTTGGCGTCAGCGCAGAGGACAAGGCGTTGAATTGCGCGTTTTATGGGGACGGGTTCGGCGCGTTCAAGACGAACGCGGAACCCCACTGTGCATAGGCAACACTCCGCAAAGCCAACAGTTTGGCACAGAAAATTTTGTCATTGTTACCACTATTTCTCTGTCAAAATTTCTCGTGCCAAAAAAGCAAGGGTATCACCATCTTCTTCGTAGGCCTCAAGAGCAGCTTCCAAATAGGAAAGGGCTTCTTGCGGGTCGGTTAAGTGTTCGATAAGCCATTCGTCATAACTACTTGTATTGGCAAGCACAAAGTCTCTGTCCATAATTGTCTCCTCTTGAATTCTTCCCAGTTGGGCACAGAAAATTTTATCGTTGTTTCCCCATGAATTCTGTCAAAATTTCTCGTGCCAAACATAGACTATAGTGTCGTTCGTAACCACTACTTGTCAAATTGTGATTGACAAGGATACACTGAGACGCCATCATGATCACTAAATTCCTGTATGAGCACCTTGATTCTGCTTCCCAATTGGGACTTCTGCAAAAGGAAATCCCGGCCTCCCTGACAGACAACCTCAACCCCAAATTTGAACTGCGCCCCTACCAGGAAGAGGCGTTCGCCCGTTTCTTCCACTGTTTTGACAATGCGGGCAAGACAGCACCATTGCATCTTCTGTTCAACATGGCGACCGGCAGTGGCAAGACCCTGATCATGGCCGGCGCGATTCTCTGGCTATATGAAAGGGGATATCGAAACTTTCTGTTCTTTGTCAACTCCACCAATATCATCGAAAAGACACGGGACAACTTTCTCAATCCCTTGTCATCCAAATACCTCTTCCGCGAAGATATCCGCTTGGGCAGCCAGCGAGTGGCTGTGACACCGGTCGTCAATTTTGAAGGCGTCAATGAACATGACATCAATATCTGTTTCACTACCATTCAAAAGCTGCATGCGGACCTGACCATTGAAAAAGAGAACGCCTTGACCTATGAGGATTTCAAGGACAAGAAGATCGTCCTTCTGGCCGATGAAGCCCACCATATGAACGTCAGCACGCGCAGGAATCTGTTGGAGAGCTGGGAAAATACAGTGGAGCGCATTTTTGTGCAAAACACAGACAATGTGTTGCTGGAATTTACCGCCACCCTGGATTACACGCATAAAAACATTGTGGAGAAATACCGCAACAAGGTGTTGTACAAATACGACCTGCGCCAGTTCCGCAATGATGGCTACTCCAAGGATGTCTATATCGTGCAGGCGGACTTTGAGGAAAAGGACCGTATCATCCAGGCCCTCATCCTCAACCAGTACAAACAGGAAGTCGCGGCCAAACACCGGATCAACCTGAAACCGGTCATGCTGTTCAAAGCGCAGAGAACCATTGCCCAATCCAGAGAGAACAAGGCCAATTTCCACAGGATTGTGGAGAACCTTTCGCCAGAGGACATCTTACGAATCCGCGACAGATCGGATCTGCAGCTGGTCAAACAAGCTTATCAGTTTTTCGAGGCCAACCAGATCACGCCGAGCCACTTGGCAGCCAGGTTGCGCCGGGAATTTGACCAGAGTCGTTGTATCTCTGTGAACGAGGAAAAGGAAAAAGAGAACCAGCAGATCCTGTTAAACAGCCTTGAAGACCAAGAGAACCGCATCCGTGCCATCTTTGCTGTGCAAAAACTGAATGAGGGCTGGGATGTTCTGAATCTGTTTGATATTGTGCGCTGTTACACCACCAGAGATGCGAAGGCTGGCAAACCCGGCAAAACCACAATCGCCGAGGCACAGCTCATCGGGCGCGGGGCCCGCTATTTCCCCTTTGTGATCGATGTCCAGGAGGAGCGTTACCTGCGTAAATTCGATAGAAATCTGACCGCTGAACTACGGGTGTTGGAGGAGCTACATTATCACAGCATGAATGATTCCCGCTATATCTCCGAGCTTCGCAGTGCTCTGGTTGAAGAAGGCCTGCTGGATGAACGGGAGGTCAACAAAAAGCTTACACTGAAAGATTCGTTTAAGGAGACAGAGTTTTACAAGAATGGGCTTCTCTATCTCAATGAACGAGTCATCAACCGGTATGAACATATCAGGTCCCTGGCCGATATGGGCATATCGGCCCAGAACTACCAGCATACACTGGCAAGCGGCCGCGGGGCTATGGAAGCCATCCTCGGCGGCCAAGGGAAGGGCAGCAGGATCGCGGAAGCCGGGCGCACAGATGTAGCGGTACGCGAGATACCCATTCATATTGTCCGCAATGCCATGGCCCGCAATCCCTTTTTCTCTTTCAGCTCCCTGCAAACATATTTCCCCCATATACAGTCGCTACGTGAGTTCATCACCGAGGAAGCGTACTTGGGCGGGCTGGCAATCACATTTTTTGGCACGCGCTCGGAACGATATGTGTTATCCAACAGGGCCTATTATGATGCCATGACAGGTTTGCTGGCACACATTGAAGCTGCCTTGCGGCAGACGAGTAGCGAATACCGGGGCGCGGAGAAGTTCAAGAGGGTACTACGCATCAGTTCTGTGTTTACTGACAAAAGCCTGAAGTTGGTGCAGGACAGTGAAAGGAGCGATGGTGACGAAGAGTTTGTCGCGAGTAGGGATTGGTATGTCTTCAATGCCAACTACGGCACCAGCGAAGAGAAGGCGTTCGTGCGGATGCTTGACCGCCAGATAGAGAGGCTCCAGGAGAAGTATGACAAGATCTATCTGTTCCGCAACGAAAGGCATTTCAAAATCTACAATTTTGAGGATGGCCAGGCCTTTGAACCGGATTTTATTCTGTTTCTACGTGAAAAAGACAGAGACACCTATCAGATGTTTGTGGAACCGAAGGGGGAACATCTGCAAGAGCATGACCGCTGGAAAGAGGTCTTCTTGGAGCAATTGACTGATAGATTTAAGGAGCAGCCCCTGGAATTTCAGACACAGAGCCAGACGCTGACATATAGACTGGTCGGCGCGCCGTTTTATAACAATAAAGATGAGAATACGTTTCAAGAAAGGCTGTTTTGGCACGAGAAATTTTGACAGAGAAATAATGGTAACAATGACAAAATTTTCTGTGCCAAATGAGATAGTGGAGACGTAGAGGTTGCGGGTAAGGCTACTTTGGCTGATCAGGGGGCGAGGATAGCTGATGTAGGAATTTGGCCACACGCGCAAACGCAGGAGAGTCCCAGTTCCACACGTCATCTTCAGCAGCTTCGCCGAGGCGTAGGCCCGGCTTGGAGCCGACCGCAAGATAGGTATATATCTTTGCTTTGGCAATTTGGCTGTCGGTAATGTCCGCGCCTGCATCGGCCCGGCAAGCGATATATTGATCAACGCACGCCAATGCAGACGTATTTTCAAGAGAGCGCAGGCATAGGTCTTCCAAGTTCCCTGGCGATGTCCCGTCAGGCAATATAGCGAGCGAGACATGCAATCCGTTGACGTGCGCTGTCTCCCAGGGGTGGGATGGTACGGGCAATTGTGCTGCAGTGAGGGCATTACATAGGCTTTGCAACGTGGACGATGCGTTTGTGTCAGCATCCCGCACGATGCCGAGGCGACGCAACTGTTGGAAATTCTCATCCTTCGTGAGTGTCTCAATCAAGAATTTCCGAAAGTTACCCTTTCCATTCACTGAGGCTATCTGCACATTCGTTTGACCTAAACTATGTAGGAAAGCATCAAAGAATATAGCGTCCTCAATACCCTCTACCAGCAATAAGGCATCCTGCTCCACATGCTTGAATTGGAAAGATTTCCTACACGGCATCAGCGAATTTCCGCTCCGTAATCAAGTGTGAAATCAAGAGCGTCGAAAGGGTAAGTCGTCGCCTTAATCTGCTTGTCCTGCAGCTCCAAACGGTGAATGGAAAAGTTGGTATCTTCCGCGTCCTTGAACGCATCCCGGGCGGCGACCATGCACTCATAGCTATGTGTGGTTGCGAAAACTTGCACGTTAAACTCGCGCGAGAGCCAGTCTAGGTTCTTCCAGACATCCTGCAGAACGCTGTAGTGTAGGCCATTTTCGACTTCGTCAATGAGGATGACCCCATCGCGCGCTTGGTGGAACGCCAGGGCCATTGACAAGAATCGACCCACCCCAGCGCCCAAAAAGCCAATGGGAACAGGCCGGCGCAGGCCAACGTCCGCGTATACCATGGGCATTGGCAGAGCAGCTATGGTCGTCAATCGTTTGATGCGGGCATCGACCATTTTAAGACAATCTGCAATTCTGTCAGCGTAGCCCTCTAACTCTACCTCTCCAAACCGTCTCACATCCTCATCTGCTGCGGTTCGTTGCCGCGCCCCAAGAAACACACTATTAGGACGAGTTGGCATCCTAGCAGATTGTGATTCAAAACCTTCACCTGCCATCATCATCTGCCAGATTCGACCTAGAGGAACAGACGGGCCTTCTGACCTCGCCCACCAACCTGATGAGATATAGTTTTGGCCTGTCTCGTCGGTGTAGTTGAGCACGATTTCGGTACTGGAAACGGCCGAGACATCGGCTTCTTGAGAACCACGCGGCGCGGCCGGTCCGTTGGTAGCCGGGCCGGTGGTAACGACCGTTCTGTCTCGAGGCTGGGACGTAATGTTGAGCGTGCCATGGCCAACATTCCCATTTCCTGCTGCCGACAGGGTTATGGGGTGCTCCGGATCAAAATCATAGAAAAGGTCGTTCAGTAGTCGCCCCGGGTCCTCAGAAGGTGTGCCACGGAATATAGAAAGACGGAAGCCAAGGTCAGGCTGGTTTGGGCCTGAGTGCATCCATAAGGCTTCCAAGAGGGCTGTCTTGCCCATGTTGTTTTTGCCCGCGATCAGGTTGACCCGGGCCAGCTGCTCAATGGTCAGGTCTTTGAGGCAGCGAAAGTTTTTGATACTGAATGAGGTGTACATGTCTCTCACCTGTTGTTAAACCTGCACATAGTCCATTGAACCTATGTAGACCGGTGCAAGAATCTTGCTTGCCTGGCCGGCGGTCACGGCAGCAGCCCGAACAGCTCCCGCAGCAGGGGAATGAAATTGCAGATCACCTAAAATTACGACGCTTTATCCAGCGCAGGTCTTCCTTAAGTCCGGCTAGATCTGACCGATGATCTCCGTAGAATCGCAGCCGGCCAGACAATGGACTTGATGCCGGTCGGCCAAGGCCAATCTCTTTTATTTTGTCTTTTCAAATATTTGTGTTATTTTTTATAAACTAAAGGGCCTAGATCACTCCATGCAAGAGTTGATTCATGGACGAATGACAGTAGAAACTGTGTACGCCTCTAACCTTATCATACCAGAGATTACGATCATGTAAAAAGTCAATTCAAAAGTGGCCCAGGAAATTATGGGCAGCAGTGCCCCAACAGCCGCACAATGCTGAATCAGGCGTTCGGTATCAACCGCCATTGCTTTGCGATGGCAGTCATGTATGAAGATTTAGGAGGAATTGAGACATGGAATTTCCCGACCTCAATCAGTTCCGCCAGTTGCAGAAAGATCTATGGCAATGGCCAAGCTCGCGCGCCGCGCTTATGGTCGGGGCTGGATTCAGCTTGAATGCAGTTTCAGCACCCGGTGTGAGTACGCGCTTTCCAGTGTGGAGAGAGTTGGCGCAGGCTATGTTTGACGAGATCTATCCCGCGCACCCGAACGAAACAGATGAACAAAGGATGCAAAGAAAAGAACAATTCGACCCCAGCAATGCGCTCAGGCTTGCCAGCGAATACGAAGTTATATTTGGTCGCCAGAAACTTGACTCTTTCCTCTGCAGGGCAATTCCTGATTCCAGTTATCAGCCAGGGGCCCTCCATACCCTCCTTCTGCAACTACCCTGGAAAGACGTATTCACAACCAATTACGATACGCTGCTTGAACGAACGGAGATACCTGAAAGAGCCTATCAACCGGTCACAACAGTAAACGACCTGACAACAGCGCGCGCTCCAAGGATCATCAAACTGCATGGCTCGTTTCCCTCGCAGACACCGTTCATCATCACCGAAGAGGATTACCGCACCTATCCGCAACGCTTTGCGCCTTTCGTCAATACCGTTCGACAGTCCCTGATTGAAAATGCCTTTGTTCTGATTGGCTTTTCCGGCGAGGATCCAAATTTCTTGCAATGGACCGGTTGGATTCGGGATGAGCTAGGTGATCATCATGCACCCATCTATTTGGTCGGCCCATTGTCATTGAGCAACACCCAGCGATTGCTTCTCACACAACGGGGCGTAACACCCATTGATCTCGCTTCTGTATTTTTAGACAAAGATCCGCCAGCTAGAATTCATGCATCCGCCATTGAGTGGTTTCTTCGCAGTTTACATGCAGCAAAGCGCCAACGGCCAGAAAGATGGCTTAAATCTAAAACGACTGCCCAGGAAACGGCTGATTTTGAACCTCCAATTCTCGCTAGCGGTTTGGTCGAACCAGAAGAAGTTAGGTTTGATAGCTCTCAGAACCTTGATGAAGCAACAGTCCTGCAGTTAATCAAACGCTGGCGTTATGAGCAGGACCAGTATCCGGGATGGTTGGTTGCGACAGACGAGAAGCGGTCTTCGCTTTGGGATAGCACAAAATTCTGGGTAGAACCACTGCTTACATTTGTTGCCAATGAAAACTGGTCACCAGCCGACCGCATTCTGCTGTTCCGTGAGCTTCATTGGCGGCTTGACGTAGCCATGGTCCCCCTTTCCTCAAACTGGCTAGAGCCGTTTGAGGTAGCTGTTGATGAGCTGTTGAAGGATGGAATATCGGCAAAGCCATCGGTCCTTACAGATATTCCGGCCACCGAAGTGGCGGAAGCCTGGCTGGACATTGCGTTTGCTCTACTCCGTGAAGCGCGGGAAATCCATAACGCGGAACGCTGGGACACACTCAAGGAAAAGATCGACCAAGTAGTGACCCATTATCCCCAATTCACCGACAAGTATCAGTACGAGCAGGCCCTATGGATGCTGTGGAATTTAGAGCGAAGCCAAGCTAAAGACGTACTTACACAATGGTCACCTTCGCGCAATTCGCCGCTTGCCATGATGTGGAAAGCAGGGCTTCTGGTTGAATTTGACGAATTGCGCGAGGCCCGCTCACTTCTACGAACCGCACTGCGAGACATCCGTAGGTCTCTCCATAATCAGGGACAGAACATTAAGATGCTCTCCCTTGACGGATGGTGTATATACTTACTATGGGCAGTAGAATCAACAATAGATTTTACGCAAAGGTCTGAACTCCGTGAAGAATTCTCGGCTCGATGGCAGGAATTGAAAGCTTGGGATTGTGACCCGTGGCCACTTAAGGAATACTTTGCTATGGTGCTTTCCGAAGATCCTCCTGCGCTAAGAAGGAAAACACAGGTTGTTCGCGACTTCGACCCTGGGCATCGTACGGTTACCGGCCCCTTGTTTGGTGGTAATCATATAGAACCCCGACTACCCGCATTTGCTTACATACGCTTGTATGAACAGGCCGGTATCCCCATACGTTTTGCAGGAGAGGCACTGAGAAAGGCATGTAAATGGATAGCTCCCTTCACCGACTTCTGGGGCCCAGCCCTTCTGGTCCGGGCTGGCAAGGTAGATGATTTGAAAAGTTTCATGGAGCGCATACAGGTTGCCACTATGGAGCCGGCCCTGGCGAAAAGGCTGAACAGCTGGGTGCTGGATGCCTTACGGCGCGAGTGTGCGTCCCTACGTGATCCCATCGGATGGGGGTCGGCTCAACAAACACTACTAGAAGCCTTGGTCGAAGTCCTGTCAAGGCTGGCGTTCAAGTTAGAATCAGCCGATCTTCAAGAAGCGTTTTCTTTGGCTATTGCGCTGCATAGACGGCCCGAAATTTATTCTCACACCAATCTTCATAAGTTATGTACATATTGGTTCAAAAGACTCTTTGAAGCGGCCAACGAGCAACAACTTTTCGAGTGGCTTCCTGCCTTAATCCGGTTCCCGCCATACCATGATAGTGACCTACCTGAGTATCTACGTGACTTACGTAACGACTGGCCTGATCCAATGACAGATTTTCCCGTGGGACGCTTGCGTGTTGTCCAAGAACCTTTGTCTGAACGTACTGATACAGATGAAGCAATTGCATGGCTTTTGGCACGCGCCCAGAATGAATCGGGAAAGGGACGCCACAGAGCAGTCATGCGCCTGATTCGTATTTTTTATACTGATCTCATGACCGCGGAACAGCAGGAGAGCTTGGGCAGATTGCTTTGGGAGCAGCCCGGTACCAACGGTTTGCCCGACTTGCCTGATCTTAACTATTATGACTATCTGCATCTACCCGCGCCTGCGGAGATTGATGTTGTCTTGAAGGTTAAAGAGAGTCTACTTAGCTTGATGCCACCTAAATCAGTAGACGGTACCGGTACTTCTATACAATTAGACGAGAAATATCGAATAATTTGTGAATGGGTTTTGGCATCGAAACCCGTTGTCCAATTGCCCTACGAATTGGCAGGGAAAATCGAATGGAGTTGGGATGAGAGCTGGGAACTGTGGGCGCAAGTGGTGGAGTGGTGGCAGAATGACAAAATTGTGTTCGACCGACAAATACCGTCTTCGGCATTGAAGTCTAGGGAATTGAATTTTATAGAAGTCAGCGTTGAGGGAGCTGGTATGTTTCTGGCGCGAGCTGTATTGCCCAATATGGATTCTGCCAGCGAGGATGAGTGGAGTGAAGTTCTTGCGTTCTTATCCGAGACGCGAGAACATGAAATTTATTTGACCCCGGCATTGCCCTATGTCCTACGACATCGCCCTAGTAAAAGCGAGGCGCTTACTCAAATAGTCCTTGATGACCTGTCATCCGGCAATGCAAAGGCTGTCAAAGCGAGCGCAGAGGCAGTTCGTCATTGGATTTATCTGGCCGATGCTGACCTTGTGGATAAGCCACCAACGAACATCGTTGATAAATTGATATACCGGGTTGTCTTTCGACGGTCTGAAGGAATTCAGCCCTGTTTGGATCAATTAGCACGCCTTTTAATTGAAAAACCTGACGCCTTTGAAACTACCCAGGTACACCTCATGGTTTCAAGTTTACCACCATGGAGCCATGCGACCCGTCTTCCTCCCTCTGAAGAAAGAGATGGTACCTTGCCTGAAGAGAATTTCCCCGGTGATTTCCCTGAAGAGGAGAGACCTGAACTTCGTGACCATCTGGGAAGGTTGGCTTCCGCGCTGAGGATTTGGCTAAAGCGTAAGTGCCCCGACCAACCTGAACCTGCGGAAATCTCCCATCTGAGAGAATCATACGAATTGGACTCTCTGCCTGAAGTGAGGCGGTCTTTTCCATATGTGGAAACCTTTGCGATGACCTTATCCACCCCCTAGGAGACAACCCGTGCAAGAGCTCAACATCAACGTACCGACAACCCTCGTGCAGCGGATGCAGCATTTGGCTAACGAGGAGAACGAATCCCTAGAGGATATGGCCCTGCTGCTTTTGCGCCGGGGATACGATTTCGTGGTCACCCGGCCAGAGGTAGAGCCGGACCGCAGCCAACGGCCCGGGGCCCGGACCGACCCACGCCTAGATTGGTGGCGGGAGGCCAAATTCGGGCTGTTCATCCATTGGGGCCTGTATTCGACCCCGGCCGGCGTATGGAATGGGCGCGACTGGCCCGGCATCGCAGAATGGCTGATGTACCGGGCAGAAATCCCAGTGAAAGAGTACGAAAAACTGGCGGCCCAGTTCAATCCGCACAAGTTCGACGCCAAAGAATGGGTGGCCTTAGCCAAGCGAGCCGGCCAGAAATATCTGGTCATCACCTCCAAACACCATGATGGCTTCTGCCTCTTTGACTCCGCAGTGACCGACTATGATATGGTCGATGCTACGCCCTTCAAGCGGGACGTGCTCAAGGAGCTGGCTGCGGAGTGCGCGGCCCAGGGCATTAAATTGGGATTCTACTACTCCCAGACCCAGGACTGGCATCACCCCGATGGCGATGGCAATGACTGGGATTTTGACCCGGCCGAGAAGGATTTCGCCGGCTACATTGAAGAATATGTGAAACCCCATGTACGGGAACTGCTGACCAACTACGGGCCCATCGGCATTATCTGGTTTGATACGCCCAAAGGCATCAGCGAGGCCCAGAGCCGTTCCCTGCTCAATCTGTGCAACGAACTGCAACCGGACTGTCTGGTCTGTGGACGGTTGGGCAATGCGCTGGGCGACTACGCCACGGCCGGCGATAACCGCATCCCCAGCACGGTCCTAGACCTAGACTGGGAGACGCCGGCCACGATCAACGATAGCTGGTCCTACAAACTGAACGACCACAACTGGAAGTCCAGCAGCGACCTGATCCGTAAATTGGTGGATATCGTCAGCAAAGGGGGCAACTATCTCTTAAATGTCGGTCCTACCGGTGAGGGCGTCATTCCCCAGCCCAATGTTGAGCGGCTGGAGGCCATGGGACGCTGGCTGGCGGTCAACGGTGAGGCCATCTACGGCACGCAGCCGGGCCCCCTCCAAGGCCGGGCAGACCTACGCTCCACCCGCAAGAAGGGGACCATCTACCTTCACATCTTTGACTGGCCCACAGGTGGGCAGATTCAGGTCAGGGGCGTGACTGCCCAGAGTGCGCGGCTTTTGGACGGGGGCGAGGCGTTGCACATCCGCCACAAGAATGGTGTACTGGTCATTGATGGCCCCGCGAGCGCGCCGGATGCCGTAGTCTCGGTGATCGCGCTTTCCTGAGACAACAGCCGCAATGGCCACAGAGCCTTACAGTCTACAGGGTGCCGAACTGCCGATCCCCGGCATCGCCGAGGCCTGGCCAGATGAAACCGGGCGGGAAATCAGCATCGGCTGCGGTCGTCAGCCGTTCATCCACAGCCGCTACATGAATGGCAACATCCGGGTGGGCACTGTGGAGCGCGGCAATCCCTTCCGGGGACGCGAGAAGGCCGACAAATGTAAGGCGGCGCACGCCGCGCCCCTTGAGGATGTCAATCGCCGCGAGGGCAGAGCCAGCGGTCGCCAGCATGGGATCCAGCACAAAACAGGTATGGCTGGAAAAGTCAGCGGGGAGTTTGTTGTAGTAGATGATCGGCTGTAGGGTTTCCTCGTCCCGGTAGAAGCCCAGATGCCAGACCTGGGCCTGGGGGATCAGGTTGAATATCCCATTGACCATGCCGAGGCCGGCCCGCAGGATCGGCACAAGAGCGACCCGTTCCTCGCATCTGCTGCCTGTGGTAGTGGTCAGGGGTGTCTGGACCTCCACGGCGCGGATGGGCAGATCCGCGCTGGCTTCATAGGCGAGCAGCATAGCCAGTTCATTGACGATAGCGCGGAAATGATGGACGTCGGTGGTGACATCCCGCAACTGTGTGATTTTGTGTGCCACCAGCGGGTGGCCGCACACAAACAGATTGTCAGCCATGGCCTGCTCACCAGCGGTTCGGCGTGGCGCGCGGCGTCCGATTGCGGCGGTTAATGGATTCGACCTCCTGCTGGCAGTTCATACAGAGGGTGGCATCTGGTTTGACTTCAAGACGGGCCGGCTCGATAGGCTCTTTACAGCGTTCACAGATGCCGTATTGCCCCATGTCAAGCACCCACAGCGCGTGAGTGATGTCCCGATGGCGACGCTCCAGCACCCTGATCAGAGCGGCAGTTTTTTCGCGTTCCACAATCTCTGTGTCGCCCTCATCCGGCTCAACATCCACCTCACTTTGCATCAAGTTCCGCAGATGTCCTAGCTCTTCATCTACCTGCTGCAGGTGTTCCAGCAGTCGTTTCCGTTCCATGGGCAGCTTCTCTCCCATAGCAATGCCTTCCGATTCACTCAATAGGCCATTCCCTAGGCCGTCACATATGGCAGATGTTATAGCAGTTTTTGTGCGCTGCGTCAAAGTAAAGTCTCTACAATGTGAGCATGCGTGATTTCGTAAGTCTCTGGTATACTGTAGTATAGCACAATCGTTCGTGACAACTCAATGGATGGTAAAGATGGCTGATGATCGCAGTGTCATACAGAGCAAGACTCGCAGACGTTCTGGGCCGGACGAGCGGGAGATATCCGGGGAAAAGCGGGTGGAGGATGGCCAGGTCGATTATGCTCTGCGGCCCAAAAGTCTGGATGAAATGATCGGCCAGACTCGGCTGCGGGATAAGATGCGTATTTTGGTGCAGGCCGCGCGCCAGCGCAATGAAGCCCTGGATCATGTGCTGCTCTATGGGCCCCCTGGCTTGGGCAAGACCACGCTCAGTCATATCCTCGCCCATGAGATGCAGGGCAATCTCAAACCTACGTCCGGGCCGGCCATTGAAAAGGCCGGCGACCTGGCTGCCATCCTCACAAATCTGCGAAAAGGTGATATCCTGTTCATTGACGAGATCCACCGTTTAGGCCGTGTTGTTGAGGAGATCCTCTATCCAGCTATGGAGGATTTTGTCCTTGATATCACCGTGGGCAGCGGCCCGAGCGCGCGCAGCATTCGGTTAAAGTTGCCGCGCTTCACTGTCGTCGGGGCCACTACCCGACTGGCAATGATGACCGCGCCTTTGCGCGCCCGTTTCGGGGTGGTTGAGCGTTTTGATTTCTACAGCGCGAATGCCCTGGAGACGATCATCACCCGGGCCGCGGCTATGTTGGAGACGTCCATTGATGATGTGGGTTCGGCTGAAATCGCCCGTCGCTCCAGAGGTACGCCCCGGGTAGCCCTACGGCTGCTGCGCCGGGTACGCGATTATACCCAGGTGCGGGCCGATGGCAAGATTACGCTTGCCCTGGCCGCTGAGGCCCTGGCCATGCACGAGATCGACAGCTTGGGCCTGGACGATCTGGACCGGCGAGTGCTGGATTCGATCATCCACAAATTCAGAGGTGGCCCGGTCGGGCTGGACACCCTGGCGGCCAGTATCAGTGAAGAGGGGGATACGATCATGGATGTGGTCGAGCCGTATCTGCTACAATTGGGCTTTCTGGACCGGACGCCCCGGGGGCGCATGGCCACTAGGGCTGCGTACGCGCATATGGGGGCTGCCTATCCAGAGACCCCGGAACAGGGCACTCTATTTGTAAGGGAATCACAATGAGCGCGCAAGTCCCTTTGCATATCCACCAGCAGGAAGAAGCGGGACCGGATTTCATTCAGTTCAATCAATAAATGGTAGAGTATTATTTGTCGGACAGCTTTTCGGCACATCTCTGCCGTACCTGAACGTTTCATAGGAGCAAGTAACGTATGTCACAGGAATTGCATACTTCTCTTGTAGATATGGACAGCCTATCAAAACCTGCTGATACCCTCATCAAGAAGGTATCAAAAGTAGTAGGCGGTCTCTTTGAACCTGACCAAATCAAGCGCATCACTAAGGCCAAAGCTGAGGTTGCACTTACAATGGCACAATCTGAAATCCAGATAACCGATCTGCATCAGCGAGCTGTGTATCGCTGGATTGAAGAGGAAGCGCAACGCCAGCAGAACATAGAGAGCATTACCGTTAAGGCAGTGCCTCACTTAACCGAAGAAGCAGATCCCGATCTCATAGAGGACGACTGGATTGCCAACTTTTTTGATAAATTTCGGACCGTGTCTGATGGTGAGATGCAAGACATGTGGGCGCGCGTCCTAGCTGAAAAAGCGAATGCCTCTGATACTCTTAGCATCTTCACAAAGCAGACGGTCAATTCCTTTTCTAATTTTGACAAGGTTGATGTCGAGCTGTTCACTAAAGTCTGCGGATTTTGCTGGTGGATGGAAGCAGAAGGACACCTAGTGCCATTGATACAGAGGGGACATGAGCACATCTACAACCCATATGGGCTTACCTATGGTACCCTCAGTCACCTTGACAATGTTGGCCTTATTCGTTACTTACCGCATGGTGTCTACCACCAGACCCATCTTCCCAAGAGCGTTGTGTTGCATTACTTTGGTAAGACGCTCTGCTTGAAAATGCCTGAGAATGTCGGAAGCTCACTTACTGGAAGTAAACTTTTCCCAGAAGTCGGCGGAAGAAAACTTGAGACAGGAAGTGTAGCTCTTACAGCAATCGGGCAGAAACTTGCACCGATATGCGAGAGTGAGCCTGTGGATGGTTTCTGGGAATATGCACAGGAATGCTGGAAGCAGTACTTGCCAGCAGATGAGGCTGAATAGGTATCACCAGACATGTCCAGACAGTTGCTGTAGGCTGTGGTATAGTTATTACTACATGGCTATGCTGTGTGTTGTTCTAATCAACCTTTGGTCGGCTTAACCAGCCGGCCACCAGTTTTAGAGGGGGCTGGTTATGGCAGTGGTTACTCGTGAAGACGTCCAGACATTGCGGGACGATATGCAGGCGTTGACGGCTGCACAGTCGCATGTGCGGGAGCAGCTGTCTGCTGATAGAGAGCGGATTGCGAAGCTGGAGGGCCAGTTAGGTGAGTCTGATAAGCGGTTGGCTACTAAGGTTGACGTGACGGCTGTTCTGGTAGAGGTGGCGAATGTGCGGACAGAGGTGGTTGGCGTCAAGACGGATGTTGTGTGGATTAGACGGCTGCTGTGGATTGTACTCTCTCTGTGTATCACCATCATAGCGGGGGTAGTCGTGCTGTTATTCCGCTTATTCGCCGGAGGCGTTCCATGATAGCGAGTCTGAAACTGGTATGTGAACCATGAGGTCCCGGTTGAATCGGGCATTTTATGGGGAGTGATGTCGAAGAAAGGAGTCAAAAAATGGCACAGTCAAAAGTTGCCGATTTAACAATCAATGAGTTTCGCGAGCTTGTGCGAGAAGTTGTCCTACAAACGCTTTCGGAGATGCTGGGCGACCCCGATGAAGGTCTGGAAGTGCGCGATGACTTCGCCGCAGAACTTCAGGATTCCCTGAGGACCGTAGAAGCTGGCGATACAACCGTGCCTGCCCAGAAAGTCGCTGAAAAGCTAGGGCTGACTTGGTGATGTATCATGTGGAATTCGCCCCGGATGCCGAGGCTGATGTAGCCCGTTTGAGTGCTCCCATAGCACAGCAGGTGCTCAAAAGATTGGTATGGTTAGCCGAGAACTTTCGCCCCGGGGGCGCATGGCTACTGGGGCTGCGTACGCGCAAGTCCCCTTGGGGATTCCAAAGTAAAATGGGCTACATTAGCCCAAATTCTGACCATGCCCGCTTTACTTCATACAACATCTGTGCTATTATTACGGATGTGGAGCTGCTAGATGAGCGGAATTCATTACAGGAGAATTATGATGCTGAAGGTCTGGGGTAGTTTCCCAAAACGGCAGAAGCAGAGGCACTTGAACGGGGGACGTTTTTAATGGTAATGATACCAATCCGGGATATTTTCTCAAAACGGCAGAAGCGAATGCGGGGCGAAATGCCTGACGTGTATCAATATAAGACTATTCCCCAAGAATTACGGGTGCAAATTATTCACATCATAAAGGAAGCCTTTAAGGAGTTAGAGTTATTTCACGGAACCCAATGGGTGTATGAGCCGATCCACAATACCCTGTGTGAGGAATACGGTGTCTTCACACTTGATGAGAGATACAGTCAATCCAAGGCGGCAATCTTCAATTTTCTTCTGCAGACACAGGAGACAGCAAAGGCAATTGATGTCATTGAGGTTTCATTTGGCTATATAGATTCCCTCCTCACACAGACGAGGGGATGCGCCTATATTGCCAACTTGGCGATTGAGAAACTAAACAACCGCTTCCGCGAACATGGCGTAGGGTATCAGTACGAATCCGACCAAATAATCCGAGTTGATTCGCAGTTGATCCACTCTGAAGTCGTACAACCTGCATTGAGTATGCTACTTTCCGACCCAATATACAAGGGGACAAATGCGGAATTTCTGAATGCACATGAGCACTATCGAAAGCAAAGGTACAAAGAATGTCTGAACGACTGTCTCAAGGCATTTGAGAGTTGTCTTAAAGCGATTTGCGACCAGAGGAGATGGAACTACAATAAGAAGAAGGATACGGCCAAGCGTCTAATTGCTATTGTGTTTGATAAGAAGCTGATTCCACAGTCCATGCAATCACACTTCACAGGGCTGAGGAGCATGTTGGAGTCTGGTGTTCCCCCCCTTCGCAATCATCTGGCAGGTCACGGGCAAGGCAGTCAAGTGGTCTCCGTGCCGGAATTTATAGCCGCCTACGCACTTCACTTGACCGCCGCAAACATTCTTTTGTTGGCGAGAGCGCATGATGAGACGAAATAGGACACTTCCATGCCAAAGGGATTTCACCAAAGACTGATTGCGCTGCTCAAAAGCGATGCCCGCTTCGTTGACGATGCCGGCGAACTGGTCACAGCCTCAGTGGTCGACCGGGCCTGGAAGATCGACCATGGCCTGGTGCGGCTGCTGCTCTCGTGTGCTGACATCAAAGCAAAGTTCTTTGACGAGATCGATGGGCATTGGGTCTTCAATACCAACACCTTCATCGACTATGTATCCGACAAGAACTTCCTCGCCAACTCCTACACCCGTTTTCGTAATAGAATCGGCTTGAACATAGACGACAAATTCCTGCGCGAGCGGGGCGAGGTGTCCTTAGTGTGGCCGTACAAAGATTGTGTATTGGAAGGCGGGCAGACCAAAGAAGAAGAGAAGCGCAGGGAACTCTTCTTCAATGAGGTCTTGGCCCAAGATGAGATCGACCGGCTGTTTGACCCGAAAGTGTTGACCAACTGGAAACGCTATACAGTTGATAGCGCAGAAGAGGTTACAGCAATCAAGCGGGATGGGACCGGGACGATACGGGAGAACCTACTCATCAAGGGCAACAACCTGCTGGCCTTGCACACTTTGAAGAAACAGTTTCGGGGCCATGTAAAGCTGATCTACATCGATCCACCGTACAACACCAACAGCGCGGCGAACACGTTTGCCTACAACAATTCATTTAATCATGCCGCATGGCTTACATTTATGAAGAATCGAATTGAAATTGCTAAAACATTTTTAACAGAAGATGGCATCATGGTAATCTCTATCGATCATTTTGAGCTTTTTTATTTGGGAGCCTTGCTTGATGAAATCTTCAATCGGGAAAACAGAATGGGAGTGATTACTGTCGTTCACAATCCAGGCGGCAGGCAAGATGATCGTTTTTTTCCTACAGCACATGAAAATATGCTTTTTTATGCCAACAATATTGAATCGGCCAGCCTAAACAAACTAGGGCGATCTCAAGAGAAATTATCTCAATTTAAGTACAAAGATGAATATGGCAACTATAAATTGCGAGGATTTAGAAGAGGTGGAAACAATTCAAGGAGAGAAGATAGACCGGCTTTGTTTTATCCTATCTTTTACAACAGCAAGACAAACAGAATCTCCTTACATAAAGAGAACAATGATTGTATTGAAATCTTACCCATTGATGAACAGGGTACCGAAAGATGTTGGCGTTGGGGGCAAAGAACACTGATAGAGAAAGCACAAAGATATATAGAGGTCAAAGAATCACGGAATGGATATGATATCTTTCTAAAAGAAAGGGAAAGTGATTACGAAGGGGAAAAAGCCAAAACCATATGGAACAAACCCTACTATTCCGGCCAAACTGCCACACAAGGGATCAAGACCCTGTTTGGCAGTCGGGTGTTCAGTTACCCGAAGTCACCGTATGTAATCCGGGACGTATTAGAGATCACCACAAACGAAGGTGATATTGTTCTGGATTTCTTCGCCGGTTCCGGGACTACAGCTGCGGTCGCCCACAAGATGGGGCGTCAATGGATCACAGTTGAGCAAATGGGTTATGTAGAAACTATTACGCTGGAGAGACTGCAGAAAGTCGTTGGTAGAAGAGTCACACAAGAGGGAACGCAGGAACTTGACTATGACAAGGGCGGCATCTCCCCATCGGTCAACTGGCAGGGCGGCGGTGATTTCCTCTACTGCGAGCTGCTACCCTACAATGCAGCCTACCTAGACAAGATTTCATGTGCGTCTTCCTCCGCAGAACTTGAGCAGCTGTGGCGCGATATTGCTGAAAATTCCTTCCTCAACTGGTATGTGAACCCGGAGACCCCGGACGAGGCGGTCGCGGATTTCATGGCAATTGGGCAAAGCGAAGGGGGCTTGGCCAAACAGAAGCAGCTATTGACAGAACTGTTGAACAAGAACCAGCTCTATGTCAACCTTTCGGAGATAGATGACGTAGAGTTTGGCGTCAGCGAGGAGGACAAGGCATTGAATCGGGCATTTTATGGGGAGTGATGTCGAAGAAAGGAGTCAACAAATGGCACAGTCAAAAGTTGCCGATTTAACAGATAGAATCATGCCCAAGGGATTTCACCAAAGACTGATTGCGCTGCTCAAAAGTGATGCCCGCTTTGTTGATGATGCTGGCGAACTGGTCACAGCCGCAGTGGTCGACCGGGCCTGGAAGATCGACCATGGCCTGGTGCGGCTGCTGCTCTCGTGTGCTGACATCAAGGCCAAGTTCTTTGACGAGATCGATGGGCATTGGGTCTTCAATACTAACACCTTCATTGACTATGTATCTGACAAGAACTTCCTCGCCAATTCCTACACCCGCTTTCGTAATAGAATCGGCTTGAACATAGATGACAAATTTCTGCGCGAGCGGGGCGAGGTGTCCTTGGTGTGGCCGTACAAAGATTGTGTATTGGAAGGCGGGCAGACCAAAGAAGAAGAGAAGCGCAGGGAACTCTTCTTCAATGAGGTCTTGGCCCAGGATGAGATCGACCGGCTGTTTGACCCGAAAGTGTTGACCAACTGGAGACGCTATACAGTTGATAGCGCAGAAGAGGTTGTAGAGATCAAGCGGGATGAGAGGGGGACGATACGGGAGAACCTACTCATCAAGGGCAACAACCTACTGGCGTTGCACACTTTGAAGAAACAGTTTCGGGGCCAGGTGAAGCTAATCTATATTGATCCACCGTACAATACGGGCACTGACTCATTCGGCTACAACGATAGCTTCAACCATGCAAGCTGGCTGACCTTTATGAAGAATCGGCTGGAGGTGGCGAAGGAACTGTTGCGGGAGGACGGGGTGCTCTTTGTGAATTGTGATGATAACGAGTATGCGTATTTGAAGGTTTTGATAGATGAGGTATTTGATAGAAAAAATTTTATTGCGACAATTGTTTGGCAGAAAAAGTATGGACCATCTAACGATGCCAAACTTATTTCTGATACACATGAATATATAATCTGCTTTGCTAAAGAGATAAATAACTGCATTTTTAACTTAATACCTCGTGATGAAAAGCAGTTATCAGCTTTCAAAAATCCTGACAATGATCATAGAGGAGATTGGAGGGCAAGCGATTTATCTGCAAGAACTTTTTCTGCAAGGACATACTATCCGATAGAAACCCCTGAAGGGAAAGTAGTCTATCCTCCAGAAAGTCGTTCTTGGGTGATTTCAAAAGAGAAATATGAGGAACTTTTAGCAGATAATAGAATTTGGTTTGGTATTTCAGGAGCAGGAAGACCTATGCAAAAAAGGTTTCTATCTGAAGTAAAGCAAGGTATTACACCTCAAACTTGGTGGGATAGAGATTTTGCTTCTGACAATAAGATTGCTCGTTATGAAATTAAGAGTGTCGTTGAAAATTCAAATTTCAATACTCTCAAGCCAGAAAAGTTAATACAACGAATCATTCAGCTTACAACGCAGGTAGGCGATATTGTTTTAGATTTTCATTTGGGAAGCGGAACAACCTGTGCGGTCGCGCATAAAATGGGCAGGCAGTATATCGGCATTGAACAGATGGGTTATGTAGAAACCATTACGCTGGAGCGGCTGGCCAAAGTCGTTGGTACAAGAGTCACACAAGAGGGAACGCAGGAACTTGACTATGACAAGGGCGGCATCTCCCCATCGGTCAACTGGCAGGGCGGCGGTGATTTCCTCTACTGCGAGCTGCTACCCTACAATGCAGCCTACCTAGACAAGATTTCGTGTGCGTCCTCCTCTGCAGAACTTGAGCAGCTGTGGCGCGACATTGCTGAAAACTCCTTCCTCAACTGGTATGTGAACCCGGAGACCCCGGACGAGGCGGTCGCGGATTTCATGGCAATTGGGCAAAGTGAAGGGGGCTTGGCCAAACAGAAGCAGCTATTGACAGAACTGCTGAACAAGAACCAGCTCTATGTCAACCTTTCGGAGATTGATGACGCAGACTTTGGCGTCAGCGAGGAGGACAAGGCCTTGAACCGGGCGTTTTATGCAGATACATTGCCGAACGCCAATCAGGCCATGACCGCGTTGTAAAGATGCTGGATGTTTTGCCGGTGGATGGCGACAGCCCCGGGGGTACGGCGGTTTGCCGGCAACAGGCTGGCGATCATCTGCTCTGCCTGCTGCCAAAACGTACCATTGCTCGCGGCCTGTGCAACGCCACGGCGTAGGCCGTGGAGATAGCTCACATCCTCGGCCAGCCGCCCGATCACCTCGACCTTGTCCGACGAGATAGAACCACTGCGCGGGATGTATAGCTGTAGACGGCGTCCCTTTACCAGCCGGACCAACAGCCGCAGGCTCTCGATTTCATCCTCTCCGTTCGATCCTTGCGCCAGTTCCGGCAGTGTCAGATTGCTGCCGAATGTGCCGCCACACAGGACGCCCACCGCAGGGAAATGGATCAGATTCGCGGACTGTTGGGCGTAGATATCCAGCAGGTGTTGGCCGACATTGATATGAGCAACACCGCCGGGCTGGGTCTGGACGAGTGGCAGGCCTACCTCTTGGGCTGGGCCAGTGAAAAGCACAGCCGTCTCTGCTGCCAATCCAAAGCGCGTATTTACATCGGGCGGCGGATCTACAAGCAGCAACCGCTCAGGCTGTCCGGGCAGCCGCGCCATGACAAAAAGCGAATGGCGCGGGGGGTCCCCTTCGCTATAAAGCTCAAACTGTTCCAAGAGTTGGGTAATTTTCATGGACTGCTTGAATTCGTGCCAATCCCTTAGCGCCGGCCGCAATCACAAGGGGTATTGCTCTCTCTTGACTGCAGGAAAGCGGGCAATGCCTCCATAACCGCTTCCAACCCCCTGAGTCCCTCTTCTTGGGGCACGGGCGGCCGCTCGGCACTGAGGGCAGTGACAGTGACTAGGCCCGCGAAGCAGAGGCCCAACTCCCGCGCGAGGGCAATCTCCGGCACCAGGTTCTGGCCGAGGACATCCGCGCCCCAACCGCGGAACATGCGCGCCTCTGCGGCAGTCTCGCGGCGAGGGCCATCTACGCCCAGATAGACACCAGCAATCGAACGTGGCATGGAGAGTGTCCGGGACAGCAGGTCTGTCAGATAGGGGCAGACGGCCGGTTTCTGGTTGATATCGCCGTTTCCCTCAGGGCCTGGGCCCAAGGCTGCGATGGTATGGGGATTGCTGGCAAAAAACGTCTGGGGTTGATGACGGGTGAAATCAATATAATCGGTGACCAGCAGTGGCTGGCCGAGCCCGAGGACCGGATTGAGGGCAATGGCTGTGTCCCAGGCCAAGATCTGCCGCACATTCAGTATCTGCGCGGCCCGCAGAGTGGCTCGGGGGTCCGTGCGGGAAGGCAGGCCGCTGTATGGCTGTACCCAAACCTGCGGGCCCGCTGGCCGGCCCCGGCGTGCCAGCGGGCCAACCTGGCCAAATTCCGTATGGACTGTACGTTCTTCAATGAAAGGGCCGAGGGCTTCCAGGGATTGCGGCGGAAGCTGAACGGCCAATAGAAATAACATGGCTCTGTCTCTCGGACGAATCATGGCGAAACTCGCCACCTGTCACTCTTCACTGCTGTTCTGACTGTGCTATACTATAGACTCACCATAACACTGATTGCCCATGATCGCAAGATACACGACTGAAAAGGAAAGCCGATGAGTGATCCCGTTCGCATTGCACTGCTGGGGGCTGGCGTCTTTGTGCATAAAGCCCATGCCCCTTCCCTACTGGAGTTGGGTGATGCGCTGCAGATCGTCGCTGTCTATAGCCGTACCCATGCATCCGCCCAAAGGCTGGCCGATCTCATGCCCTATCCTGTGGACATCTACACGGACCTGGAGGCGGTCTTGGCCGCTGAGAATGTGGATGCTGTCGATATCGTCCTGCCGATCCCCATGTTGCCCTCGGTCGTGGCCCAAGCCTTGGCTGCCGGCAAGCACGTCTTCAGCGAGAAGCCGATTGCGCCGACGCTTGCCGAAGCCCAGGCCCTGCTTGCCCAAAGCCAGCCCTTTGCGGACCAGGTGTGGATGGTGGGGGAGAACTGGCGCTATGAGGCCGCCTTCCAGACAGCAGCCCAGGCCATCCGGGCCGGGCGAATTGGACAGCCCTTGTTCTGCAATCTCTCTTTGCAGCTGCCAGTAAGGCGCGACTACCTGCAGGCGGACTGGCGGCGGACGGGCGAGTTCCCCGGTGGCTTCCTGCTGGATGGTGGTGTCCACCATGTGGCCAGCCTGCGGGTGCTGCTCGGGGAGATCGAAAGCGTGTACGCCATGACAGCCTCCCATCGATCTGACCTGCCGCCCGCGGACACCATGAGCGTCACCATGGGTTTTGCCAATGGCGTGCTGGGCACATACTTGATTACCTATGCAGTTGGGGATACACTGGGAACCGATGCTATACAGGTCGGCGGGACAGAGGGGAGCCTGCGGGTCTCCCGCGGGGAGCTGCTGCTGCAGCGAGGCCAAGAGACCGAGCGCCAGCAGTTCAATGTTCTCATCAGTGTACGGGAAGAATTGGCCGCGTTTATCGCCGCCATACAGGAGCGCACCCCACATCGCAACTCACCTCAGGAGGCAGTGCAGGATCTGGCAGTCGTTGAGGCTATGCTGCAATCCGCACAGACAAACACCCTACAGCGGGTTGCGTTGCCGCGATGAAAGAACGGTTGTTACCATAGATTGGCTGTATACTGAAGACACTTTCTGTTTCGCCCCAAGGAGAGAAGCATGGACATTTTAGGCATTGACATCGGTGGAAGCGGCATCAAAGGTGCTGTGGTTGATGTGGAAAGCGGAGAATTGAAAACCGAACGCCAACGCATCCCAACGCCGAATCCATCAACGCCGCAAGCGGTGGCCGAGGTGGTGGCGCAATTTGTCGACTCGTTCAACTGGACAGGGCTGATGGGCTGTACCTTCCCAGCGGTGATCCGCAATGGCATTGTCTACACGGCAGCCAATGTAGATGAAACATGGGTCGGGACCGATGCCACAGCCCTGTTTGAACGGGTCACTGGCTGCCCGGCGTCAATTATCAACGATGCAGACGCGGCCGGCATCGCCGAAATGGTCTTCGGCGCAGGCCAGGACCAATCCGGGGTTGTCCTGATGCTCACCCTCGGCACCGGCATCGGCTCCGCGCTGTTCGTTGATGGGCATCTGGCCCCGAATACGGAGTTGGGGCATATTGAAATTGACGGGAAAGACGCGGAAACCCGGGCCGCGGACAGGGCCCGCAAACGAGAGGATCTGTCCTGGAAACAATGGGGGAAACGGCTTAACAGATACCTCCAGACCATGGAGTTTCTGTTTTCGCCGGATCTCTTTATCATCGGTGGAGGGGTCAGTAAGAAGAGCCAGAAGTTCTTCAAACATGTTGATGTACGCGCGCAGCTGGTCCCAGCACAGATGCACAACCACGCGGGCATCATCGGCGGCGCGATGGCAGCCCATGCCCTACTTCAAGGGGGCGATGAGGCAGAATTGCTCCCTGTACATCTGGGACGTTAGCATAGAACAGCAGTTGTCAGTGAGCAATGGCTATGATAGTGCTGGCTACAGGTCACTGATATAATCGGGATTTCACATCTGTCAAGATGAATGCGAGGAGATGAGCAACTATGACGAAAATGCACGAAGCAGCAGGAAGTGGCCAATCGATCTGGCTGGACTTCATTCGGCGTTCTTTTTTGGACTCCGGCGAACTGAAGGATCTGGTCTCACAGGGTCTGCGGGGCGTCACGTCGAATCCGTCGATCTTTCAAAAGGCGATCACCGCCAGTACCGATTACGATGCGGTGATCGAACGGCTGGTCGCGGCAGGCAATAGTGTCACTGATATCTACGAAGCCATCGTCATCCAGGATATCCGCCGGGCCTGTGATATTCTGCGCCCCGTCTACGACCGTACTGAAGGTCTAGATGGCTACGTCAGCCTAGAGGTCAATCCGAAATTGGCGTATGATACCGAAGGCACGGTAATGGAAGCTCGTCGCCTTTCGTCCATGGTGGACCGCCCGAATGTGATGATCAAAGTGCCGGCCATGGCCCAAGGCATCCCGGCCATTGAGACGCTCATCGGCGAAGGCATCAACATTAACGTCACGTTGATTTTCTCCTTGCAACAGTACGAAGATACGGCCATAGCCTATATTCATGGCCTGGAGAAGCTGGCCGCGGCCCATGTTGATTTCAGCCGGGTGGCGTCGGTAGCCTCTTTCTTCGTCAGCCGGGTTGATGGCAAGGTGGATGCTAGGCTGGCCGAACTCGGCAATACTGCACTCCAGGGCAAAATCGCCATTGCCAACGCCAAAATGGCCTATCACCGCTTCAGCGAAATCTTCAGCGGCCCCCGCTGGGAAAAACTGGCCGCCCAAGGCGCACGGGTACAACGTCCTCTATGGGGAAGCACCAGCACCAAAAATCCCGACTACCCGGACACCCTGTATGTGGATACCCTGATCGGGCCCCATACGGTCAATACGGTTCCCCCGGCTACCCTTGACGCTTTTCTCGATCATGGTGCTGTAGCCCGTACAGTGGATGAGGGCCTGGAGGATGTGCGGCGGCAGTTGGCACAACTGGCCGACCTAGGCATCGATCTGGAGGTAATTACCGCCCAACTGATGACGGAGGGAGTGGACTCGTTCGCGGATTCGTTTGACGATCTGCTCGCTGGAATTCGCGAAAAAGTAGCCACTATCGCCAGCAGGGACGACAACCACCTACAGGAGCGTAGCCATTTTTTTTCGGCAACCTCCAGCGTCACGTAGACGACGCCCTGGAGGAAATGGACAACACCCGTCTCATCACCGACATCTGGGCCAAAAGCCACACCGTCTGGAGTGACAGCCCAGACGAGATCAGCAATCGGCTGGGCTGGTTGGACAGTGCCACACGCATGGACGAGGACCGGCACTGCATTGCGGCACTGCAACAGGACATACAGCATGAGGGGTTCACACGGGCCATCGTATTGGGAATGGGTGGATCCAGTCTGGCAGCGGAAGTATTCGCGCATATGTTTCAGGGTGAGGATATGATACAGGTGTTGGATAGCACACATCCGGCCGCGCTGCAGGCTTTGGCCCACAGCCTTGACCTGACCCAAACGCTTTTTATCGTTGCCACCAAATCCGGCACGACTACGGAAACCCTGTCATTTTTCAAGTATTTCTACAACCGGGCCCAGGCCCAACTCGGCCCGGAACGAGCTGGCGAGCATTTCGTCGCCATTACCGACCCGGACACCAGCCTCGTCACGCTGGCGACAGCCTGCAATTTCCGCGCGATCTATGTCAATGATCCCAACATCGGCGGCCGCTATTCTGCACTCTCCTATTTCGGCCTCGTGCCCGCGGCCTTGGTAGGGGTGAACCTGCGCCGGCTTTTGCGGCGCGCCCAGGAGGTGATATACGACTGTTCTCATCGTACCGCAGCGGCCAATCCCGCTGCCCAATTAGGGGCCATGATGGGGGAACTGGCCAAAGCGGGCAAAGATAAATTGACGATCATCGCGGATAGGGAGGTGGCTTCCTTCGCGGACTGGCTCGAACAGCTAGTGGCCGAAAGTACCGGTAAGGCCGGGCGGGGGATTCTGCCGGTGGTGGAATCTATTGCCCCGCCCGCAGCCTATGGCGACGACCGTCTCTTCGTCCATCTCCAATGGAGCGACTCCAACACGCAGGATGCGGCCGTGCAGGCCTTGATCGATGCCGGCCATCCCGTGATCCGTAGCTGCTTCCGGGACCGCTACGACTTGGGGGGGCAGTTCTTCCTGTGGCAATTTGCTACTGCTGTTGCCGGGGCCCGGCTGGGCATTCACCCCTTCAATCAGCCCAATGTGGAATCTGCCAAACAGCAGGCCCGCCAGATGATGTCCGCTTATATGGCGTCCGGCAACCTGCCCGTGCTGTCCCCAGCCCTAGAGGCCAATGGTGTGAAAGTCTACGGGGATGTGGAAGCGGACAATCCGCTCGAGGCCCTGATGGCATTCCTGGCCCAGGCCCAGCCCGGCGATTACATCAGCCTGCAGGCCTACTTGCAGCCCTCTGCGCCTGTTGAAAGATTGCTGCACACAATGCAGGAGTGCCTGCGGACCCGGACAAAGCTGGCAACGACTCTGGGCTTTGGCCCTCGCTTTCTCCACTCCAGCGGCCAATTGCACAAAGGGGATGCTGGAAACGGCCTGTTCATCCAACTCACGGACACACCCTCTTGCTATGAGGGCATTCCTGATGAAGCCGGCGGCTCCTCTGCATCTGTGCCGTTCAGCGTGTTGCTCCAGGCACAATCGTTGGGGGACCGACAGGCACTTCTGAATGAAGGCCGACGGGTGCTGCGCCTTGATTTGGGCGAGAACGCTCAGACACAACTGGAATGGCTGGTCAAGGCAGTGGCGGCCTGTCAAGACGGACCTTGATTGCGCCAGCTACTGCTGTCTTAGCAGCGCGGGTAGGGGATTGTTCCTGTCGTTTGGCTCAGTGCTGATGGAAGTGGCTTGCAATGTGTCAACTACGCACGACAATGCAGAATGTAGATGCTCTCAAATGGCGGGCGGCTGCCGCGGCCGTGGCCCATGTTGAATCTGGCATGGTCGTGGGCCTAGGCGCGGGGAGTACAGCCCTGAAGGCGGTTGAATGTATCGCGGCACGGCTGGCCGAGGGTACGCTGTGGGATATCCTCGGCATCCCTTGCTCTGAGCAGGTGGCTGCCGACGCCCGACGCCTTGCTGTCCCTCTCACAACACTGGAGGATCATCCGCGTATTGATCTGACCATTGATGGGGCGGACGAAGTGGATCCCCAATTGCGGCTCATCAAAGGCGGGGGCGGTGCGCTGCTGCGGGAAAAAATCGTCGCGCAGGCCAGTGTACGGGAAATGATCATCATTGACGCGCGCAAACTCTCGGAGTGCTTGGGTATGCAATGGGCAGTGCCTGTGGAGGTAGTGCCCTTTGGGCTGCGGGCCCAGACGGAGTATATTGAATCATTGGGCGCAACCGTGCAGGTGCGGCTTGGGGCCGATGGCAGCTCATTTCAGACCGATAGCGGCAACCTGATCCTCGACTGTCAGTTCGGCCCCATGGAGGACCCAGAGGCCATCGCCAGCGCGCTGGAAAGACGGGCCGGGATCGTGGAACATGGCCTGTTTCTCGATCTGGTAACCGACCTGATCATCGCCAGAGCGGATGGCACCGAACATCAAACCCGTTAGCTGCCCTGTGGTTTACGGGTCGGGAATAATTAACTGCACCCCCGCCTGGAGTAGATTGGGGTCTTGGATGTCGTTGGCATTGATAATCACAGTGACATCCACGCCAAACTTCTGAGCAATCGCAGAGAGCGTATCCCCCGCCTGAATTGTATACACCTGCTGATTGCGGATCTTGATGTCTGTGGCAGTCAGGCCGGGGATGATGAGGACCGTTCCCGAGCTCACCAGGTCCGGCTGGGTAATGCCGTTGGCGGCAATCAGGTCGGCCAAAGATATCTCATACTGCTGCGCGATGACCGACAAGCTCTCGCCGGCGCGGATTGTGTGTGTGCCGGGTGCGTACGCGCGCGCCTGGGACGATGCGCTCCCTTCCCCTGTTGTCGTGTCGGCCCCTGTACCATCCGCGCTCTGCGCCTGGGGGCCGGGGATCAGTAAGATCTGGCCGACGGTGAGATTGTTCGGGTCCGGCAAGAGGTTGGTGTCGACGATTGTGTCCGGCGAGATGTTGAAATTGTCCGCAATGGACAGCAATGTATCCCTCTCCTGCACAATGTAGCGGAACGGCTCCGGCGTGGGGGTAGGAAGCCCTTCGGGTGTTGTCACCCCAGGAATGTTCGGGACACGCAACATCTGCCCCACCTGTAAATTGTCCGTTGCCAGCAGATTCATCGTCCGCAGCGTCTGCACATCTGTGCCAAATTTCTCCGCAATTGAGGAGACCATATCCCCTTCCCGCACTTCATAGACAATGACCCGCGGTTCTGGTGTTTCCGTTGGTGGCGGAACAGGCGTGTCGGTCGCGGATGGGGCCTGTGTATTCACCGGCACAATAAGCGGTTCCTGGGCTGGCGTCTCTACCTGCAATATGCTGCTATCTGTTAGGCGCTCCCGGGTACAACTAGACAGCAGGAGAATCGTCATCAGTGTCAAAATGGCAATCGAAATCCAGCGTTTGCTCGTACCCATCAGTCTTCTCCACTTCTATGAAATCCGTTAGCGTAAATCATAGCATACCCGCGCCAGCCTCGCAAGCAGTAGTCCTACACCCCTTGGGCACAGCCCGCGCTGGACGAGAAGGAACCTGGGTTTGCTGCGGGGTGCTGGATGCAGCCCCATTTTCCTCGTAGGCGCGAGGCCAGCTAACGCAATTGGGGGTAGGCAGCTGCTAGGGCTAAACCTGTAAAGAGGAGCATCGGCAGGACGCCTCCGCCTATAAAGAGCAAGATGATTCCCCAAGGCAGCACGCCCAGAACAATGCCGGCCAGGGCAAAGTACGGCAGATTTCTTCCCCGACGGTTGCCTACTGCCCGCCGGATAAGCTGGGCCAGGACTGTGCCGGTGCCGGAGCCTACGATGAAGGCGATGAGAAAACCGAAGAAGCCCAGGCGACCGAGCAGAAAGCCAACAAGCGGGGCCGAGATGAGCGCAATCAGGAAGCCGACCACAAAGGCGACGATGTTGTCCCGCCCCAAGGCGTTGAAATAGATGTTCTGCTGTTCCCGTACACATTCCGGGCAGCGATAGCCTACCGGGGTGCGGACGGCGCAGGATATACAGATGGGTTTCTCGCATTTGTTGCAGCGCAGGAGCGTTTCTTTGTGTGGGTGATTGGCGCAATACAGGGTGTTTTCTGCCATCAGATGTCACTCTTCACTGTCATACCGTCCATTTCAGCTTGTCCATCAGCGTCTGGTAAAAATAACTGCGCGGGCGTATACGTACAAAGCGGGCCTGATAGGGGCTGCTGTTGACGATGATCTCATCCGAGTCGTCGACTTCAACTTCAAATTGGCCATCGACAGTCAGCATTGCTGAATGATCGCTGTACACCCGTAGGCGTACTTCTGTGCCTTCCGAAAGGGCGACAGCTCGGTCCATACTCATGTGGGGTGCCACGGGAATGACCAGGATATTGCGTAGCTCCGGCGGCAAGATCGGGCCGCCCACGGCCAAGGCGTAGGCTGTACTGCCGGTGGCTGTGCTGACAATCAGCCCATCACACGTGTAGGTGGTCAGATAGCCACCGTCTAGGCTGGCACTGACCCGCACAATGCGAGCCAGACTGCCCCGGCTGAGGACTACATCATTCAGCGCGTCATATTCACAGCGCACAGCGCGGGCAGCACCGTTGGCTTTGGCCTTTTCCACCAGGACCCGCACCATCAAGCGCTCTTCGATCCAGTACTCGTGTTTGAGCATCTTCTCTAGAGGCGTGTGCCAGTCCTGGGGGAAGATTTCAGCCAGAAAGCCAAGGCGTCCCATCTTTACCCCTAATATGGGTACGTTATAGGCCGCGCCAAGTCGCGCCGCGCGCAGCATTGTACCATCCCCGCCCAATGTGAGTAACAGATCAACATCTGGGAGCTGCGCTTTGACAGCATCCGCGTCCCAGGCGGAGTTGCGCCAAGTCTCCTTGACACCAGCCCGCCGCAGAAACTGTTCCATGCGGCCCGCTAGGTCCAGAGAATCCGGCTTGCGCGGATGATGCAGAATGCCGATGCGTTGAAAGGTGTGGCTTGAATCGTCTGTCATATGAAGAAGTCTCTCAATGCTAGGTGACAGCAGCTAGGAGTCCTGGCGTAGGTGCCATTGATGTCCCTATACGTTTGGGTTGTAGTGTAGTCTGTGCTAGGATGCGGCTATGCGCGTATTGATTCTCTCTGATATCCATGCAAATTTTGTTGCTCTTGAAACGGTCATGGCCGATGCGGCCGGCCACTTTGATGCCATCTGGTGCCTGGGCGATGTGGTCGGTTATGGGCCAGCACCCAATGAATGTGTCAGATTTGTGCAGGAGAAGGCGCACCTCTGTGTCATGGGCAACCACGACTGGGCTGCATTGGGCCGGGCCGGCCTTGACATCGACTATTTCAATCCTCTGGCACGTCAAGCGATTCTTTGGACCCAACGTCAGTTGAGCAAGGAAAACCAGGATTTCCTTGACAGTTTACCGGCTGAACCCCATGAACCGCAAGGGGTAGGCAGTGTGCTGATCACCCATGCCAGCCCCAGGGAGCCGGTATCAGAATATGTACAGACGCCAGCCATCGCGCTGGAAAATTTCGCCTGTTTTCAAAACCAGATCTGCCTGGTGGGCCATACCCACATCCCGGCTATCTATCGTTGGCGGTTGCGAGATAGCGAAACGCACAGCATCGCGACCGTGGACCTCCTCATCCCGCAAGAGGGGGACTGTGTGCAGCTAGAGCGCAGCGACCAGGAGCGCCTGATCCTCAATCCGGGCAGTGTGGGCCAGCCCCGGGACAACGATCCAAGGGCCGCCTATGCCTTGCTGGACCTGGATGCCTTTACCTGGGAACAACGCCGGGTCGTCTATCCGCTGGAGCTGACCCAAAGCCAGATGCGCCAGGCGGACCTACCGCGCCGGCTGATCGACCGGCTCCACTTTGGTTATTAGCATTGTACTGCGCTGGCCTAGGTCCTGCACAGGTGTTTACGCTATCTCCTTGTTTGAAGGCTGACTTGGCGGCTGGCTCGTGTCTAGCCGGTTGTACATCTCGAACCAATCGGGCAAGTCTCTGCTGCGTTCTTGGGCTTTGTGCCGTTCGTCCTCCTGTCGCCATTCCATAAGCCGGCGAGTGATCTCCTCTTTGACAGCTCTGGGGTTGGGCACGTGGTCAAAGGTAAACGCGCCTTCGGTGGCGGCTGTCTGCACGATAATATTGCCAAAATTCAGGAGCATCTTCAACGGTGAATTGATATCTAGGCGGATGTCCTGAATATCACTGAGTTGGGCTTCCCTTCGCTGTTCGCCGAAGAAGAACGGCAGCTTTTCGATGTCAATGATGCGGTCTCTAGTGACTGTGTAGGTGTCGTTCCACCAGTCGGCCACGACCCAGATGATCCAGCCAAGGGTAAGGAGGATCGCCAACCCACTCAGCAGTTCCAAACTCAGAAGCGTTGGGTCCAACCAAGACTCGAATCGCTGTAAGGGCGCGATAAAGGCCAGTCCGCCGGCCAGGAATCCGATCTCAAGTAGCAGAAGTAGCACGAGGGGCATGATGTGGCTGAGGAGAATCCACCAATGTTTGTGCCAGACGATGTGGTCTGTTGATTCCCACTGCAGTTGGCTATCAAGGGAGATATACCGCAGTACTCTCTTCCACACGTTCAGGCTCTCTGCTTCCTCTGCTTGTGGGGCTGCATCGGCCCGCACCCGGCTGGGCAGAGTGACGGTTAGACCTAGGCGTTCCTCTAGGGCGTTCTGAATCTCCAATTTGCTTTCGGCTGTGTAGCGTTGATAGCGTAGGCCCCGTTGATAGAAGATGACAGCCCGCAGGTCGGCCGGCTGGGGGACCAGATCGATATCGATCAGGCCAGTGGTGCCGGCCGTATAGACGGATATAGTCCCGTAATTCAGTACGTTTCCCCAGAATGCCGTATCCACATCAATGCGCTGGATCTGTTCCAGCAGGGCCTCCCTTCGCTGTTCGCTGATGAAAACCACCTTCTCCTGTTGGATCACCCGCTGGTTGGTGACGATAAAATAGTCGTTCAGATAATCCAAGATTCCCCAGATGAGTGCCAACATGACAAAGCCGCTACTGCTGCCTAGGGATATCCATAGAGAGACAGTGAAATATGAGAGGAGCCACGTAAACCCGATGCTGATGAGCATGGCAAGGCCTGCCAACCGCAGCCTTTTCAGGAGTGCCAGCCAGTGCCGCCGGCGTAGGATGAGCAGGACTTCGCCTTTTCGCAGCCAATTATAGTCTTGCCGCTGGTCACCGCCGCCGGCATAAATGTCCCCGGGCGGTTGGACAGTAATTTTGTCGGCTACCTGCGGGCCGGCTAACTGACAGAAGTGTTGAAAATCTTGCCAATGCAGCCGTAACCACAGGCTGCCCGGTTCGGCTGTGACGGTCGATTCCACATTGTCGGGGGCAAGCAGTGCTGTCTCGCCGAAATAAACGATGCCACGGAGTGGCGTGCGGGGCAAGGCCCGCTTGACATCATCCAACGCGCTGAGGACAGCCCTGCCATTTTCAAGCAGGATCCACATACTGTCGCCTAGGTCCCCCTGCTGCATCATCAGGTGGTGTTGGGGGATGTGTTGGAAGCTGCAAAAGCCGGCGAGTTGGATCTGCTGGTGTGGGGTCAGTTTGGTAAAGACAGAAACCGCGCTGAGAGTCTTGGCCGGCAGCCGTTGGATTTCGGGATCGACCACCTGGGGGAAGCAGTGCCCGACTTGGCGCAAGGTCTGCCAAGACAGTTTGAACAGGGTCGTCTCTGTTCTGGCTTCCGCCCAATGGCCATAGTGACCCGTCCGCGCCCCTTGGCGCGGCCCGACACTGTCTGGGAAGCCGAATGGGCAGCCGCTTCCCAGCCACAGGCTGTCATCCGCTCGGCGAGGATGATAGAGCTCGACCTGGCCTTGATCGATGAGGAAGAGGGTATCCGCTGGCTGGTTCTGGGTGTAGAGAACAGCCCCGGCTTCGACTGTCTGGCGTTCAATCTCCTCGGCCAGATAGCCAAGAACCACTAGGTTGACATGCGCGAACAGAGGTAGTGTGCGTAGGCGGTTGATGACCGGCTGGTAGGCCACCTGCTGGCGAGTGCTAGGATAGCGATAGAGGAGCCGTTCTAGGGTAGAGCGTTGGATACAGAGTGCTGTGACGGCAGTTTCAGCCGTGGCAGTGCCGCTGTAGTTAAGACTAAAGACCAGTTCATAGCGACCGATGAGATGGCCCGCACCAACAACCCGGTTGATCACCTCCACAGTCGCTGGTTCTGTGATGTTGCTGCCCGCGCGCCCGCTGTTTCTGGTGGGGCTTTTGTCCCGACGAATGATGCGGACAGAGCCATGAAGGATAAAAATGACAAATTCTGCGCTCTCGTCCTGTCGAGTTAGCTGGTCCCCGGCCGGAAAATCAACTACCAGCGAGTCCGGCTGCAGGAGGCCCACCACTTCATCAACGGGCAGCCCCTCCAGAAAGGGAAGGCTTTGTAAGATCTGCGGTGCTGGCGGAGTGCCGACAAAGCGGGCGAGGCCGGTCGGGTTGCCAAGGGTCATGATAGATGCTCCTTGACAGATTCAGCAGCTTTGCGGTTCATGCCCGGCACGGCCACGAGTTCATCTACGCTCGCCTGGCGGATTTTTGCCAGATCGCCGCTGAAATATTGCAACAGGGCGTTGCGTCTCTTGAAGCCAATGCCGGGTACGCTATCCAAAACAGTTGTGGTCTGCCCTTTTCTGCGTAGATTGCGGTGATATGTGATGGCAAAGCGGTGAGCCTCGTCCCGGATGCGCTGTAGCAGATACAATGCTTGACTGCCCCGTTTGAGCCAGACTGGGGCCCGTTGCTGGGGCAGAAAAATCTCTTCCTCCTGCTTGGCCAAGCTGATCACCGGCACGTTGTCGGTCAGCCCGAACTCTGCCAGCACTTCAAGAGCAACGTTGAGCTGGCCTTTACCGCCATCAACAATGACCAGGTCCGGCAGGATCTGCCACTGGTTATTGCCTGTTTTGCGGCCGGGCCTATCGGGTTCTTCTTCCCGCGCACGCCGGAAGCGGCGGCGTAGGATCTCTCGCATACTGGCAAAATCGTCCGGCTCGCCTTGGTTGCCCTTACCACGGATTTTGAATCGTTTGTAGGCGGATTTCAAGGGCGCACCTTTGGCAAATACAACCATAGAACCGACGGTATGGGTCCCCTGTAACGTGCTGATGTCATAGCATTCGACCCGTGCGGGTGGGGTCTCTAGGGCCAGGGCCTCCTGTAATTCTGCTAGGGCTTGGGTGTGGCGGTTGGTATCCACGGCCCATTGGACCTGCTGTACCCGCAGATATTCTTCGGCGTTGCTTTTGGCCAACTCCATGAGTTTGCGTTTCTTGCCTCGTAGGGGCATACGGATTTCGACCCGGGCTTTGCGGCTCTGTTTCAGCCAATTTTCCAGAAGAGTTTTCCCCTGAGGTGCATATTGGACCAACAGGCGGGGCGGAATCTGCGCTGCATTTGTGTAGAAACGCTGGATGAAAATCCCAATCAGATCGCCCAGGTTTTCAGCGGTTGTCTCGGAAATTTCTACCCCTCGCAACGCGAAGTTTTCTCGTCCAAACAGCCGTCCTCGCCGCACAAAAAGGATCTGCACAACTGTGTCGCTGGATTTCGAGTCCTGGGCAATGGCGATAACATCTTCATCATCGTTCTGTACGCCGACGATTTTCTGCTGTTGTACAATGCGTTGGGCCGCTTTGATGCGATCCCGATAGATGGCAGCCAGTTCGAAATTGAACTGTTCGGCAGCCTTGTACATCTTGGCCTCTAATTGGCCTATCACCTCATCGCTATCGCCCTCCAGAAAGTTCATAAGCTGTTTGATGCCAGTACGATACTCGGCATTGCTCTGAGCACCGATACAGGGACCACCGCAGAGCTTTAGGTGATAGTACAGACAGGCACTTTCGTCATCGCCATCAATGCTGCGGTCGCAGTCTAAATAGGGAAAGACTTTCCGCATGGTTTCCAATGTACGGACTACGGCCCAATTGCTTGTAAACGGACCGAAATAGCGGGCCCCGTCTTTCGTCATCTGGCGCACCCGTTCCACCTTGGGGAAATCGTCCTGCCAGTTGACTTTGATGTAGGGATAGCCCTTATCATCTTTCAGCATGACATTGTAATGGGGCTGGTAGCGTTTGATCAGGTCGTTTTCCAGAATCAGGGCTTCCATCTCTGTCTTGGTGACCCACCAAGTAATGTTCTGGACCTTCCCTAGCATCTCCCGAATCCGGGCCCTGTGTTTGGCGGACACCTGAAAATAGCTGCGTACCCGCTGCCGCAACACCAGTGCTTTCCCCACATACAGCACCTTGTCGTGTTCGTCCTGCATGAGATAACAGCCAGGTTGATTCGGCAGTTCTTCGAGTTTGTATTGCACTTGTTTGGGCAATTTTCGCATCATAGCTCCGATTGTAACATGTCTTTGAGGGCGATTCAATTGGCAGTTCCCTTGCGGACGTCTGTTTGAACATTGAAAGCAGCGTTGCCAGGACAGTGTAAATGAAAGTAGCAGCTTTGAGATTTGACCGCTAGACGAACTATGCTATAATGGGTCATGTTGTCTGCGCGCCGACGTAGCTCAATCGGCAGAGCAGCTGTTTTGTAAACAGCAGGTTATCGGTTCGAGTCCGATCGTCGGCTCTCCAAGCGTACAGACGAAGCACAGGAACAATGGGCGGGTGCCCGAGTGGACAAAGGGATCTGACTGTAAATCAGACGGCTTTCGCCTACGGTGGTTCGAATCCGCCCCCGCCCACTGGTCAAGCAGCATTGACCATGCGCCCACATAGCTCAGTCGGTAGAGCGCATTCTTGGTAAGAATGAGGTCACCGGTTCAAGTCCGGTTGTGGGCTTTTACCACAGCCCCGGAAGATCCCCGGGCTGTGGTGAAACGTATAGCAGACTTAATGCTGTCCATCATAGATGATACCGCCCGGTGTACTCTGCCGGACTCAATTATAAAAGGAGGTAGCAGCCCAATGGCGAAGGGAGTATTTGAGAGGGTGAAACCCCATGTGAATGTGGGGACAATCGGCCATGTGGATCATGGGAAGACGACGCTGACGGCTGCGATCACGAAGGTGCTGTCGTTGAAGGGGATGGCGGACTTCAGTGAATTTGAGCAGATCGACAATGCGCCTGAGGAAAAGGCGCGGGGGATCACAATAGCCATAGCGCATGTGGAATACGAGACGGAGAATCGCCACTATGCCCATGTAGACTGTCCTGGTCATGCGGATTACATCAAGAACATGATCACAGGAGCGGCGCAGATGGATGGAGCGATCTTGGTAGTGGCTGCGCCGGATGGACAGATGCCACAGACGCGGGAGCATGTGTTGCTGGCGCGGCAGGTGGAAGTGCCGGCGATGGTGGTGTTTCTGAACAAAGTGGACATGATGGAGGATGAGGAGCTGTTGGAGTTGGTGGAGATGGAGATTCGAGAGTTGCTGGACACGTATGAATTTCCTGGTGATGACATACCGTTTGTGCGCGGGAGTGCATTGGAGGCATTGGAGAGTAAGTCGGAGGATCCTGGTTCGGGGGAGTATGCAGCGATCTGGGAGTTGATGCGAGCGGTGGATGAGTACATACCGACGCCTGCGCGGGATGTAGAGAGACCGTTTCTGATGCCGATAGAGGATGTATTTTCGATCAAGGGTCGAGGGACGGTGGTGACGGGGCGGGTGGAGCGGGGGGTGATTCATCCGATGGAAGAGGTGGAGATAGTGGGGATAAAGGAGACGCGTCGGACAACGGTGACGGGAGTGGAGATGTTCCGCAAGTTGTTGGACGAGGGTCAGGCTGGGGACAATGTAGGGTGTTTGTTGCGCGGTGTGAATCGAGAGGATGTAGAGAGGGGGCAGGTATTGTCTATACCTGGTAGCATCACGCCGCACACGAAGTTTAAGTCGGAGGTATATGTATTGAGGAAGGAGGAGGGTGGTCGTCACACGCCGTTTTTCAATGGATATCGACCGCAGTTCTACATAAGGACGATGGACATCACGGGTTCAATTGGCTTGCCTGGAGGTGTGGAGATGGTGATGCCTGGTGACAATGTGACGATGGAAGTGGAGTTGATATCGCCTGTTGCGTTGGAGCCTGGTGGTCGGTTTGCGATCCGGGAGGGAGGTCGCACGGTTGCTGCTGGGGCTATCACCGAAATTATCGAATAGAAATGTACAGTTGTGTGTTGTCTGCAAGATGTGAACGTTTTGCGGACACTTTAGGCGAGTAGCTCAACTGGCAGAGCGGCGGTCTCCAAAACCGCAGGTTGCGGGTTCAAGTCCTGCCTCGCCTGCCAAGAAGTGACCACCGACAGTCGGTGGTCGTTTTCCATTCAGATCAGCTCATCCGTAAAGATGAGCCAGTGGATCTTCGGACCCATAGGTATGCCTGTGTGTTCCCGAACCAAAGGGAGTCTATTGTGAGTCGGTCATCATCTATCGCATCATCAGACAATGCCATTGTACGCTATTTCAAGGAAACCCGCGCTGAAATCGGCAAGGTCACATGGCCGACCCGGGAAGAAGGGACCCGTCTCACCATCGTTGTGTTGATCGTCACCGCAATCGCCGCGCTTGTGTTGTTTGCTGTGGATTCACTCTTCAGTTACTTGGTGACGCTGTTTCTTCAAGTATTTTAGACTCGATCTGCCGCGCAAAAGCGTTCAGTAGATTCGGCAAGAACGCGCATCTGCGGGGATGTCGTAGACCCTTAGGCAAGGAGTAAGTTGTGGATGCCATAACGAATACAAGTGTTGATTCTCAGAGTGAAGCACTTGAGAATGAGGCGGGAGTGATGGATGACGGTCTGTCCCTGGTAGATGGTGAGGATGGGATTGGCCAGCGTCCTGCGTGGTATGTGGTCCATAGTTACTCGGGTATGGAGAACAAAGTAAAGAAAAATCTGGAACACCGGGCCGAGTCTATGGGGATGACCGACCGGATTCTTCAGGTTGTTGTGCCGACAGAAACAGAAATTGAGATCAAAGAAGGTGTCCGACGTGTGGTCGAGCGACGGGTTTTCCCCGGCTATATTCTGATTGAAATGAATATGGACGAGGATAGCTGGTATGTGGTTCGCAATACACCGGGTGTGACCAGTTTTGTGAGCATGGGAGATAAGCCCAGCCCACTGAGCGAGGCCGAAGTGGACCGCATTATGAGCCGCATTGAGTCGGACGAGCCCCGGGTCAAAGTCAGCTTTGATGTAGGAGAGCGTGTGCGGATTACACAAGGTCCATTTGCTGAATTCACAGGTGTCGTTGATACCATTGAGCCGGAGAAGGGCAAGGCCCGGGTGATGGTGAGTTTCTTCAATCGGGAAACACCGGTGGAAGTGGACTTTCTGCAGTTAGAACGGGAAACGTGACAGTAAATTGGCGCGCCACTTGAGGCGCGAAGGAGACGTAGGTGAGATGGCGAAGAAAGTCAAGGCGGTTGTAAAATTGCAGATCCCTGCAGGCAAGGCCAATCCGGCCCCGCCGGTGGGTACAGCCCTCGGGCCGCATGGCGTCAATATTATGGGGTTCTGTAAGGAGTACAATGCTCGGACACAGAGTCAAATGGGCCAGATTGTCCCTGTTGAGATCACGATTTTCCAGGATCAGTCGTTCACATTTATTACCAAAACACCGCCAGCGGCCGATCTGATCAAAAAGGCAGCAGGGATCGACAAGGGGAGTGGCGTTCCCAATATGGAAAAGGTGGGGGCGATTACGCAGCAGCAGGTACGGGAAATCGCCGAGGTTAAGATACAAGATCTGGGCAATATTCCCATAGAAAGCGCGATGCAGATGGTGCAAGGCACGGCCCGTAGCATGGGCGTGACTGTTGTTGAATAAGCGCGCCCCTCTGTACGCCTGTAGAAATCAATTGGGAGGGGCAGGCCTGTCCCGTTTGCACCACAAGGAGTAGAAAATGCCAAAGCATAGCAGGCGTTATCATGAAGTACGCAGCAAAGTAGACCGCTATAAGCAGTATATGCCGGATGCTGCCGTAGAGTTGGTGCGGGAGAGTGCCACCGCCAAATTCAATGAGACCGTGGAGGTTCACCTGAACACAGGCGTAGACCCGCGTCATGCTGACCAGCAGGTGCGGGGTGTTGTGACCCTACCCCACGGCACTGGGCGAGTTGTGCGTATCTTGGTTTTTGCCGGGGCCGATGGCATCAGCCTGGCCGAGGAAGCCGGTGCTGATTATGTCGGCGGCGCAGATCTGGCCCAGCGCATCCAGGGCGGCTGGCTTGATTTTGATGTGGTTCTCGCGACGCCAGATATGATGCGGGTCGTTGGCAGGCTGGGCCGCATCCTTGGCCCTCGGGGTCTGATGCCTAGCCCCAAAGCGGGCACGATTGTCCAAGCCGATAACCTGCCCCAGGTCATCCAAGAGACCCGTCTTGGCCGGGTTGAATTTCGCGTTGATAAGACGAGCAATATTCATGTTCCCATCGGCAAAGTGAGATTTGAAAGCGAGCAGATACTCAGTAACTTCGCCTCTGTTATGGAGGCGGTTATGGCTGCCAAGCCTGCGGCCGTAAAGGGCATCTACCTAAAGAGAGTTACAATGACGAGCACCATGGGGCCGGGGGTACGAGTGGATGTCAATGCTGCCTCCGCGCTCACGGCTGCCTAAAGCCCGTTTTGGTATCGGCGTTCGGTACAAGCGTCACAATAGACAACCGCATACGACCCACAGTACCGTAGACAGTCGGTATTCGCACTGGCGAATATAAATGCACCTGGAGGTGCAGCCGGCCGAGGGCTGCACGAGGCAAACTGACCGCCGTTGCTCGGCAAAAGTCGCGTGGAACGCTCCTGTCTGAATGCAGAGGGGCGTTTTTATTTTGTGTTACATGGTTGGATGTAAGGGCCGCGGGTAAAGAAGCAACGCTGACCCTTACAAAATCCTGTAGAAAGGAGGGATATCCATTGGCAATTAGTCGGGAAAAGAAGGAAGAGATCGTCAAATTGTACAGCGAGCATCTGGAGAACGCTTCCGCTATCGTTTTCACAGATTTTCGTGGTACTACAGTTTCGCAGCTCAATGATCTTCGTGCCACATTGCAAGAGGCAGATACGGCCTATATGGTTGTGAAGAATCGGCTCCTGCGGCTTGCATTGGAGCGCAGAGGGATTACCACGGAGTTGAACGGCCTGTTAGATGGGCCGAATGCCGTTGTATTTGTCGGTGAAGACATCGGCAAAGGCGTTACAGCCCTCAAAGATGGCATTCGGGAACTGGGCGATGTTGTTGAAATCAAAGGCGGAATCCTAGAACAGAACGTTCTGGATGCCGCAGGGGCCGCAGCTCTGGCCGACCTACCCACGCGCGAAGAGATGTTAGCTAAACTGTTGGCAACAATTATCGCACCGGCAAGCCAGTTCGTGCGGGTGATCAACGAGCCTGGTGCCAGCTTGGCACGGGTTATCAAAGCGCACATGGATGCACAGGCGGAAGCAGCATAAGCGATGCTGGAATCAATGCCGCATATGTGCATCGTTCGAGACATAGACACACATCCATAGACAATCTGGAGGAGCTTCAACATGGCAGATTTGAATGCAATTAAAGAACAACTGGATCAGTTGACCCTTCTGGAAGCTGCTGAACTGGTGAAAATGCTGGAAGACGCTTGGGGCGTGAGTGCTGCTGCCCCCGTAGCAGTGGCCGGCGTTGCTGGTGCCGCCGATGCCGCTGAGGAAGAGGCGGAAGAACAGACAGAATTTGACGTGATTCTCGCTGATATCGGGGCGAGGAAGATCAACGTCATTAAGGCTGTCCGCGCTGTGACAAGTCTCGGCCTGCGCGAGGCCAAGGACTTGGTCGAGAGCGCGCCGGTGCCGGTGGTGCAGAGCGTAGCAAAAGATGTCGCTGAAGACGCCAAATCGCAATTGGAAGCCGAAGGCGCAACCGTCGAAATCAAGTAGCCTTCCCTGTCCTGAAAAGGGGTGCATCCCAGAGCGGATGCGCCCCTTTTTTGATCTGCGGCCGCTAGTCACCGAAAATCACAGCTTGCTTGTCCGCTGCTTGCCTCTGTGATACAATGTTGTCCGCTGATATTGGAGCGCGATGCAAAAAAAGGAAGATGAGATTGGTTGCATGGCCGCTTGCAGGCCATCAATGGGCTGTCGAACTGCTGTACAATAGTATTCAACATGGTACATTGCGCCATGCCTATCTATTTGTCGGCGCAAGGCAGTTGGGCAAATCAACTCTGGCCCGGGCCTTTGCCCAAGCAGTTCTATGTACAGAAGATGTTACCGGTCGCCCTTGTAGGGAGTGCCGTTCCTGTCGGCTTTTTCTCACAGGCAATCACCCGGATTTCAATTTTCTATCACCGACAGATCGGGGAGGCGCAGCGGACAGGGCCAACGGTCTCCATCGGGCCGAACAGGCCGCAGAGATTATCCGGCAGGCGTTGTTGCATCCTATGGAAGCGCGCTATAAGGTTTTTTTGATTCAGGACGCGCACAGAACCAACGCTAGTTTTGCCAATAAACTCCTGAAAACGCTTGAAGAGCCGCCGGCTCATGTGATCTTCTGCCTGACGGCCCAGGACCGCTCCGCTCTCTTGCCGACCATCGTCAGCCGTTGCCAGGTCTTGGAGTTGCGTCCACTGGTGGAGCAAACGCTTCAAAATGCGCTCATAGAGCAATGGGACGCGCGCCCAGAACAGGCGACCTTGCTGGCTCGTCTGGCGAACGGCCGCTTGGGCTGGGCCATTGATCAGCTTAACGAACCGGAGCCGCTGCAGGAACGCAATGAACGGCTGCAGGAGTTGCAGGAGCTCAGCCGGAGTGATCGGATTACGCGCCTTGCCTTTGCCCAGGCTCTCGCCACTAGGCGCAACAACAAGACCCTGTTTTCCCTGTTGGCCCTGTGGAGCGGTTGGTGGCGCGATGTGATGCTGGCCCAATGCGGCTGTCTGGAGCAGTGTACGAACATTGACCTGCTAGATACCCTAGCGGAGGCAGCGCAAACCTTCCATCCGGCCCATGTCCAGGCCTATCTGCGAACCCTGCAGCGTATTGAAGGATACCTACATCATACGGTACATACTGGATTGGCACTGGATGTTCTGCTATTGCAAATGCCACGCCCGCTCCTGTAAGTACTCTAGCGCGGGAACGAAATTGGAGAATCTGCTATGCCCGTTGTAATCGGAGCGCAGTTTAAGCCTGTGACAAAAGTGTATTATTTCGATTCGTCGCATCATATGGATCTGATGCCCAACGATTATGTGATTGTCGATACGGTCAAAGGTCGAGAGCTGGTACAGATCGTCCAACCCCCTCATACGGTCTCTGATGATGAGATCGTCGGCACAATAAAACAGGTGGTACGCCGGGCAACGCCATGGGATCTCTTGCAGAAAGATCTATGGAAAGCGAAACAGACTGAGGCACTGGCTGTCTGTCGTAAAAAGGCTCGGGAACAAGAGTTGGATATCAAAGTAATCCGCTGTGAGTATAACTACGAGGGGGGCAGGTTGACGGTCTATTTTGCCTCCGAGCAGCGGGTTGATTTCCGTGCTCTCGTCAGGGATCTGGCGCGCACGTTCCACACCCGTATTGAGATGCGCCAGATCGGCGTGCGGGACGAAGCCAAATTGCTAGATGGCGTAGGCAAATGTGGCCGTCAACTCTGTTGCACGAGCTGGCTGCGGGAGTTCGCGTCCGTGAGCATTCGCCAGGCGAAAAATCAGAAGCTGCCCCTCAATCCCGATGAGATTAGCGGTGTCTGTGGGCGGCTGCTCTGCTGCCTTTCCTATGAAGACCCGACCTATCAAAAGGCCAATAAGAAGATGCCGAAAATTGGGGCAGAAGTGACGACGCCCCAAGGAAAGGGCCGAGTCCGTCATCTACATCCGCTGAAAGAAAGCATCACAGTCCTGCTCGACAATAACGTCTTGGCCGAATTCCTACTGACGGAACTGATTACAGGCAAGAAAGGGAAAGAGGGTAGCTGTGGCACCTGCGGCGGCTGTACTGTCAAACGCCGGGCAGGTGCCACAGCGGAAGGAAAAGGAGCGGGGTAGCCTCGCAACAGAGGAATCAATCCGGTTATTTTGCATGGGCAATAGAACGGGTCTCGCGGATAACTGTCACACGGATTTGCCCCGGATATTCTAGATTGTCCTCAATTTTATTGGCGATGTCTTTGCTCAATTTGATGACTTGCAGATCATCAATTTCATTGGGATGCACGACCACACGGATCTCGCGGCCGGCCTGAATGGCAAATGTTTGATGTACGCCTTCAAAGCTGTTGCCGATGTCTTCGAGAGCCGTCACCCGTTTGATGTACGCTTCAATGCTTTCGCGGCGGGCCCCTGGCCGCGCACCGCTGATGGCATCCGCAGCTGCCACAATAATCGCTTCAATGGACTCCGGCTCAACTTCCCCATGATGGCTGGCGATACAGTTGACAACCCTGGGATTGATCCCGTATCGTTTGGCGATTTCACCACCAACGATGGCATGAGGCCCGTCAACTTCATGGCTGACCGCCTTGCCTAAGTCATGGAGGAGGCCACCGAGGCGGGCCATCTTGACATCTGCATGTAGTTCTTCGGCAATCACCGCGGCCAAATGGGCTGTTTCAATGGCATGATAATACTGATTCTGCCCGTAACTACTGCGGAACTTCAGCCGCCCCAACAGTTTCTGGATTTCTCTATGCACTCCTTGGGTATTGGTTTCGACCAGCGCCTGTTCTCCGGCCTCCTGAATGACCTGATTTACCTCCTGCTGGGCCTTTTCTACTTCTTTTTCAATGCGGGCCGGATGAATGCGTCCGTCCGCGACCAATTTGCTGAGGGAGATGCGGGCGACTTCCCGCCGCACCGGGTCAAAGCTGCTGATCAGGATCGCTTCCGGTGTATCGTCTACCACCAGATCGACCCCTGTGGCTTGTTCAATGGCACGGATGTTGCGGCCCTGACGCCCGATGATCCGCCCTTTCATCTCATCGGATGGCAAGTTGACCGTGCTGACGGAATATTCGGTCACATGGTCACTGGCGACTCGCTCCACGGCCATTGTGATGATCTCCCTGGCCCGGCGGTCGGCAGTCTCATGGGCCTGGGCTTCCACCTCACGAATCGTGCGTGCGATCTCCTGCCGGGAGTTTCTTTCCGCTTCCTGGAGCAGTACCTCTCTGGCCTCCTCTTCGGTCATGCCAGCCACCCGCTGTAGTTCTTCGTAGTGTTGCTGTTGGACGGCCTCTAAGGCTGCCGCGCGTTTGTCTAAGTTGCTTTTGCGCTGGTTCAGTTTGCGCTCTCGGCCTTCGATCTGGTCTACTCGCTTGTCGACCTGTTCCTGTCGTTTCCGCAATCGACTTTCCACCTGATCCAGATCTTTACGACGGCGAGTCATTTCAGCGTCCAACTCGCTCCGTAGTTGAACCTCCTCCTCTTTTAGAGACAACTGCTTACGTTGAATTTCTGACTCAGCTTCTGTCAGAATGCGGCTGGCTTGTGCTTCCGCGTTCTGGCCCGCCAGCTCCTGCCGCTGTTTCTCCGTGTGTATGCCATGTTCCCGTCCTCGTCCATACGCGAGATATCCGGCGATGGCCGCGCCAAGCAGAGCAGCGACGAAAATCATAACGACTGCGAATAACTCCATCTCCGGATTCCTTATGTTGGATACAGATCACCGAAAGTGAACATGCTTGCCTGAGTCGGGTACAGTCGTGTCCTTCCATTTTTCCCGTTCATAGGCTTTACTCCTGCTGATTTCATTGCTGTTGCCGTGGTCGTACCATGGGCCGGACACGTCTGGTGTATGGCCATGGTACGTTACTTTATACGAGATGCTTCCAACTCTTGCCAGAGCCGGTCGGTCACGTCCTGGGCCACGGCCCAGTCGAAGCCCCGTCGCTGTAAAAATCCGCCCATTTTCTTGCGGAACTGATCGGGGTCTATCTCATGCTGCCATTTGTACAAGCGGCTGCGGGCGGCAGCTTCACAGGCCGCGGCCGCGTCACTCAATTCGGTAATGATCTCCTCAGCAACGGCATAGTTTACGCCTTTTTGCCGCAACTCGTACCGTAGTGCCCTGGGTGCAATCGGCCGAAAGCGATTGCGCTGGTCTACCCAGAAGCGGGCGAACTCTTGGTCATTGAGGTATTGATGTTCATACAGCTTTGCAATGATCTTCTCGATCTGTGCCTCGTTCAGGCCGCGTCCATCTCGTAGACGGTAGCTCTGCAGAGTGCGTCGCACTTCCGCTTCGCTGCGGGGACGCACTGCCAAAAAGCGTAAGGCCTTGTTGTAGCCCCGGCCGTATAGATCGAGGAGCTTCAGGTCTTCAATTTCCTGATCGCTGAGTTGCTGACCAATCCGCAGTTGGGCGGCATCGGTGGCTGGCAACGGAAATGCGTACATCCCATCTAGAAAGAGATTGACCCGTTCCGCATTTCTTTTCTGAAAACGCAGGGCAGTGATGGTTCCCGCCATAAAGTTCGCTCAATGAAGAATCATTGTGGTTGCAAACCACAGCGAACCGTACTCTCGGCAAGGCTGAATCAGGCTATACTGGTTGGGAACGAACCAATCGGCATGGATGCGCCCTGACAGAGGCGGCTTCATAAACGCCTGCCGCGTTCTACTAGATTCAAGGGCGGTGCGCCACGGTTCGCAAGCAGGGGGAGAACGGACCACATCTGTTCGTCTGTCTTTTCTCTACAAAACAGTTGAACAGCGATGCGTATGTGAACCCGAAGACGTTCGGGTTGTCGTTGTTAGTCAGAAGCGCAGAGAACCTCTGCCAAAGTATTCAGATCGAAATCGATTTGATCCCGCTGTGGTAGGTGTTTTCAATTATGGCCGCAGAGGCGGCGATTGAACCTTTTCGCTGTAATGTGAACTCCTGTGCATACCTGCAAAGAAGAATAGGAAAAATAAGAGCAGTACTTGCAGGTTGCAACCGGTGTACTGTTTTGACGCGAAGCTTTGTCAGGTCTCAGGGTAGACGCATTTGGCATATCTCATCCCTGTACTTATGTCAAATGCGGGCGTATGTCTTCACCTACATCTGACCGTGCAGGCAGACCTGTTCGTTCGCGGATGATTCTGTCAACTTTTAGGGCTGTCTCTGGGTTTTCGCGCAAGTGCATTTTGGCAGACTCGCGCCCTTGTCCAAGCAATTTCTCTTCAAAGCGATAGAATGCGCCCCGTTTTTCAATGACATCGAACGCAACCCCCAGATCGATCAAGTCCCCTTGGATGCTGACTCCTTCTTGATACATGATGTCGAACTCCGCCACCTTGAACGGCGGCGCAACTTTGTTCTTCCGCACTGTCACTCGAGTGCGATTCCCGACCACATCACTCCCCTGCTTGATCGCTTGAATCCGCCTTACATCCAAACGAACACTCGCATAGAACTTCAACGCCAACCCCCCTGATGTCGTCTCCGGATTGCCAAACATCACCCCGATCTTCTGCCGTAACTGGTTTGTGAAGATCATGCTCGTCCCTGTGGTTTTCACCGCTCCCACCAGTTTCCGCAGTGCTTGACTCATCAGACGCGCCTGCAAACCCACATGGCTATCTCCCATCTCCCCTTCGATCTCCGCACGGGGTACCAGCGCAGCCACACTATCCACCACCACCACATCCATGGCCCCAGAACGCACCAAGGCCTCGGCGATCTCCAGAGCCTGCTCCCCTGTGTCCGGCTGGGAGACGTACAGGTTGTCCACATCTACGCCGATCTTGGCTGCGTAGGCTGGATCCAGGGCATGTTCGACATCCACAAAGCCGCAGATGCCTCCTAGGCGTTGGGATTCGGCGATGGTGTGGAGGCAGAGGGTGGTTTTGCCGGAGCTTTCTGGTCCGTAGATCTCAATGATGCGTCCTCGGGGGATTCCGCCTACCCCGAGGGCGATGTCTAGGCTCAGGCTGCCGGTGGGGATCGCCTCTACATCTAGGCGATTGGCCTCTCCCAACTTCATAATCACACCATCCCCGTAACGTTTGTGCAGGGTAGCGAGAGCCATGTCCAATGCTTTTTGCGGACCATTTTTCGCCATCTCAGACTCCAGTGCTCAATTCACACCAATACAGCCGAATGCAGACAGAATTTCGCATCGTCATGGCACTAAGTGTACTGTATGTGACAGGAATATGCAAGCCATTTCAAAAAGAGAGAGGCAGTGCAATTGGGGAAGGGGTTGCTCCGGTTCATCGCGATGAATCGGATGGCGTGTAAATTTTCTCCCGTAGGGCCACCAGATCTCGCTGAATGCCTTCGTCTCGTTCCAGGTCTTTGGCCATCTTATCCACACCGTAGCGGACGGTGCTGTGATCTCGCCCACCTAGAAGTTCGCCGATATGAGGGAGTGACAGCCCGTTTTCTTCGCGTAGCAAATACATTGCGAATTGACGGGCGTTGACCACATCCTTTATGCGAGTACGTCCTCGTAAATCGTCCCCGATCAGATTGAAATGATTGGCAACGATTTCCACGACACTGCTGGCTTCCCGTGGACGACGCTGGGGCACGAGATTGTCCAGAATCTCCTCGGCCACGGACCGGTCTAGATGGCTTTGGTAGAGAGGTGCTTGAACGATCAGGCGGTTGAGCGCGCCTTCCAACTCCCGAATGTTGCTTTCCACTCGTTCTGCGACCAGCATAAGCACGTCATTTGGCAGGTTGCTTGATGGGACCTTGGACTGCAAGATCGCGACCCGGGTTTCTAGGTCCGGCTGGGAGATATCGGCTTGGAGCCCCCCTTCAAAGCGGCTGCACAACCGGGCTTCCAGCGTGGCGATCTCCTTCGGCGGTCGGTCGCTGCTGATCACGATTTGGTGGCCGCTGGCGTGGAGGTAGTTGAATGTATGGAAGAACTCTTCTTGTGTGCTTTCCTTGCCACCGATAAACTGAATGTCATCGATCAGCAATAGGTCGATCTGTCGATATTTGTTGCGGAACTCTTCGGTACTCTGCTGGCGAATGGCACTGATCAGCTCGTTTGTGAACTGTTCTGATGAACAGTACAGGATTCGCATTCCATGCCTCGCCATCTCGTGGCCGATGGCATGGAGTAGATGGGTCTTCCCTAGGCCTACACCACCATACACGAAAAGCGGGTTAAAGTGGTGGCCGGGCTGTTCTACGATAGATAGAGCCGCCGCCTGGGCCAGCCGGTTGTGGTTCCCGACCACAAATGTTTCAAAGGTGTAACGAGGGTTGAGCGCATGGCCGTAAATCGCGGTGTCTAGTTGTGGCACAGAAATGTAGTCATCATTCTCGATTGCAGTGTCAAAATCTGTCGTGGACGTGTCTGCAACGGTTTGTGCTGACATGGGGGTGGGGGCCGCCGCCTCGTTACTGCCAAGTGCTGGCTCCGGGTGCGCTGTTGTAGCATTGTCATCAGGAACAGCAGAGGAATTTTTGGGGATAAGGGTTTGGGTCTCTTCAACGGTGGCTTGCGGTATATATAGAGGTAAAGGCTCAGGCGTTGCGGGCTCCTTTTCCGGGCGAGGACGTACCTGAAACGTCACTTGTACTGAACGCTGAATCAGTTTGCTCAAAATTCGTTTGATGTTATTACGCAGACGGTTTTCCAGCCAGCCCCGCGCGTAGTCGTGGGGCACGCCGATGATGAATTCGCCATCTTCATAGGCAATGATCGACGTGTCACGCACCCACGTTTCATAGGTGGCTGCAGGCATCTGCAACGCCAGTTCGTGCAAGGTCATCTGCCAGATATCTTCGGGATACTGCTCGTTGATAAGTGGCCGGGATCGATTGACCGTGGAGGTCATATCCATAGCTGTCTCTGTGTCGGATTTGTCATCAATTGATAGATCTGTTTGCCTATGGACAGGAATGGGTGCCTGAGTAGTACTATCGGCTCGGTTCTTTTCATTCTCTGCGATCTCCTGCGGTCGCTGCCCGGCTGAGGGAGGCTGCGCGTGTTCGAATGTTTGGCTGTCACTTCGGTGTGATAAGGGAGATATGGAGCGCCAGTTTGTATTCAAAACAATTTCTCCTCACACTTTTGTGGGGTCGCTAGAATCAAAAAAGGATTGACCATGTAGACGTAGATATGAACGAAGGATTGGCGGGCAAAAGCCTACAAAATCTGACAGATGGAACGCTGGTCGTTGCGGGGGATCTATCAGACAGACTTGAAATGGATGCCCTTTGGCCTGAAAATTTTGTCGTCCTTTTGCAAATGCCAAAATTGTACAGGCCAAACTCGTTCCTCTTGTATTTGTGTAGTTTATCAAATTTGGCGATGACGGGCAATCGTAGAAAGACGGAAATCCGTGTACAATTGGTCTGTGAAACATTGAAGGAAAACTTGTTCTACACAAAATGTGGAGCTTGAATCGAATATCCCCCAAAATAGGCGATTCTCCACACAGGTATTGGGAAGAATTTGCCTTGAAATTTTACGATCTGGAAAAGATCAAAATTGCTTGGAAACAGCAGACAGCAGACTTATTCAATAGTTTTCCACAGTTATCCCCATAGTTATCCCCAGCCCGATAGGTCGGGGAGCATAAAAATGGCAAAGTCTTACCTTTACACATGCAATCAAGTTAGGCGTTGCTATTTCCTGATAGATCACATCGACTGTAGGTGGCTGCATCAATTGCAGTGTTGGGAAGATGTGTAAGTAAATTAGGCACAATAGAAGGAATGTTCCTGATCAGTTGCTGTATTGTCTGGTAGACTATATAATAAGAAACAGGTGTATTGTCAATCTAGATGGGTAATCGAATAGGAGTCTATATATGGAAGGCTTATTGGCAAATTTACCGGTTTATATCGTCGTTGTCCTGTTGTTGCTATGGTTATTGCGGGCATCCCTACGCATTGTAAGAGAATATGAACGGGGGGTGATCTTTCGTTTGGGGCGGGTGGTAGGCGTCAAGGGACCCGGCCTATTCTGGTTGATCCCAATCGTTGATCAGATGACACTGGTAGATCTGCGGGTTGTCACCTTGGATGTGCCGACGCAAGAGGCCATTACGAAAGACAATGTGACTGTCAAAGTCAACGCTGTCTGTTATTTTCGGGTACTGGCCCCAGAAGCGGCGGTGGTGAATGTCGCCAATTATCTGCTGGCGACCCAGCAGATCGCCCAGACGACTCTCCGTTCTGTTTTGGGGCAAAGTGAACTGGATGAACTGCTGGCAGAGCGGGACCAGATCAACCATCAACTCCAGCAGATTATTGACGAGCAGACGGAGCCGTGGGGTGTGAAGGTCAGTGTTGTAGAGGTGAAGGATGTGGAACTGCCCCAGTCGATGCAGAGGGCCATGGCCCGTCAGGCGGAGGCAGAGCGCGAGAAGCGGGCTAAAATCATCCACGCTGAGGGTGAATTGCAGGCTTCCCAGACATTGGCCGAGGCAGCAGGTATCATGTCCGACCAGGCCGGTGCGCTTCAGTTGCGCTATTTGCAAACCCTAACGGAGATCAGTGCCGAACACAACAGTACAATCGTCTTCCCATTGCCTATTGAACTCATGGAGGCACTGGTAAGTAGGGCCGGAGGCAGTTCGTGAGGCTGGCCCAGACTCAGGCCCCTATCTACCAGCCTACTGATCTGACCGTTGAGCGGGCGGATGGCACGTTTACGGTCGATTGGGCAGATGGCCATCACAGCACGTTCCGCCTTGCTTGGATGCGGAATGTCTGTCCTTGTGCTTCCTGCCGGGAGGAACGACGGCAGGCGGAAGCTGACCCGTTGCGGCTGATGACCGGGCCGCCTCCTAGTGTTGCAATTGAGAGTGCGGAACTGGTCGGCAATTATGCGGTCCGTTTTACTTGGGCCGATGGCCATGGAAATGGCATTTATGGCTTTTCCTCTCTGCGAGCATCGTGTCCATGCATGGCCTGCAACCGAGGAGAACCGGATAGGTTGCTCGGCAGTTAATCTGCAAGATTGTACTGGCGAACAATCGACATTCAAATTTATGTGGACTGGCGGACACCGCTATGGAGAAGAGGGCCTCCGCAAATCCGCGCTAGACGAGTCAATCAGGAAAGGGCACACAAATGGGTAACTCATTGAAAATCGCACGGATTTGGGGCATTGATGTACAGATCCACTGGTCATTCCTTCTGATTCTTTTTTACGGTGCGTTCATTTACAGCCGTAGTACCAGCAATGTGTTGGTTGGGGCGGTATACGGTGTTCTTGTCATCCTTCTGCTTTTTGTCTGCGTGATTTTGCATGAATTTGGCCATGCCATTATGGCCAAGTATTTTGGTGTGAATGTGCCACACATTACACTGCTGCCTATCGGCGGCGTGGCCCAATTGGAACGTATTCCCCGCAAACCGCTGCAAGAGTTTCTGATCGCCATTGCCGGCCCGGCCGTGAACTTCGTGCTGGCGATTTTACTGCTTCCCATCGCGCTGCTGGCTGTGAGCTTGAGCATACGCAGCGGTGCGGTTTCGGCCACGATTCCGGGGCTGATGAACGAGGTGCAGTCGATGAGCCTGACCGGGCTGCTCCTCTATTTGGCGGTTACGAATATACTCTTGGGTGTTTTCAACCTGCTGCCGGCCTTTCCCATGGATGGCGGGCGCATTTTGCGCTCTCTGCTGGCTCTGCAGCTGCGTTATGTCCAGGCCACACGTATTGCTGTTCTTGTCGGGCGGGGCATGGCGATTCTTTTCGCGATTTGGGGAATCTCTAATGGAGGCATCTTTTTACTGCTGATCGCCTTCTTTGTCTATATAGGTGGTCGAGGCGAGTTAGAGGCAGTAGAAGGCCGCTACATCTTGAAGGACTTCACCGCCCGGCAGGCATTGAACCAGGATGCACATTCGCTTTACACCAATGATCCGGTCAGTCGGGCTGTCAATTATATTATGACTACCTATCAAGCCGATTTTCCTGTGTACGATCTAGGGCACAATCTGGTCGGCGTACTCACACGGCCACGCCTGCAGGCAACATTGCGCGCCCAGGGGCAGGAAGGGCGCATCGTTGATGTGATGATTCCGCGCATACAGGTTCCCGAAATCGCGGCGGATACGACTCTGGCCGATGTATGGGAAACAATGATAGAGGCTGGTAGTCGGGTCATTATTGTCCAGGATCAGGGACAGTTTCTGGGGTTGATTACACTGGACGACATCAGCGAACTGATTCAGGTGATGGGCGCGGTCAAAGAACGTGAAGATACAGTTGCCGGCGGATCCGGACCGAGCTCTCGGACTCCCTTATCCGGTACGGAAGCCGAATCCGCGATCAATGCCAATTCATGAAGAGGTGTCCTATGGTTGTACGTACAGTCAAACTGGCCCCTTCTATTCTTACCGCCGATTTCGGGCGGCTGCACGAAGAGATTCTGGCGGCGGAGCACGCCGCTGCCGATCTGATCCATCTGGATGTAATGGACGGCTGTTTTGTTCCCAACATTACCTTCGGGCCGCTGGTGGTGGAAGAGGTGCGTCAGGCTACGAAATTGCCCTTGGATGTGCATCTGATGATTGAAGAGCCAGACCGATTTCTAGAGGCGTTTGCCAATGCTGGTGCCAACACAATCACAGTCCATGTTGAAGCGTGTCGTCATCTGCATCGGGTTGTGCAGCAGGTCCTCGATCTAGGCTGCCAAGTCGGGGTCGCTCTGAACCCTTCTACGCCGATTGAACACATGCGAGAGATCGTGCCGTTTGTCGATCAGGTGTTGGTGATGAGTGTCAATCCCGGCTTCGGTGGTCAGCAGTTTATTCAGACGATGACCAGCAAATTGCGGCGCATGTGTAAATTGCTGGATGAGTTCAACCCTACCTGTGATTTGGCAGTGGATGGCGGCATTGGTGTCGGCAATATCCGGGACGTGCGGCGCAATGGGGCCAATGTCATCGTTGTAGGCAGTGCTGTCTACAACAGTACTGGGACTGTCGCCGAAAATCTGACCGCTTTGCGCGATGCCTGTGAATAGGAAACACCTCTCACATCCCTGTACGCCCTCCTCCAAAGCGCATCATTCACAATGTACTGACGCGTCGCTACTTTCTCCCCATCGTCGGACAAGCGATACGTAGGTATTATGCGCCTAGCAGCAGAGCCACCTGATAGACGAATGGCAGCACAAATAAAATACTGTCAAGCCTGTCAAGGGTTCCGCCGTGGCCGGGCAGGAACACGCCGCTATCCTTCACACCGCTCTGTCGTTTGAGCATGCTGATGGACAGATCGCCGAAGAGGGCCAGGATTCCTCCTCCTAGGCCGACGAATGCACCGAGCCAGACCGTCATTGGCAGAGGCGTCCAGAATGCGAGGGCAGCCCCAGCAATTGTGGCTGTAATCCAACCACCAACCGTGCCTTCCCAGCTTTTTGAGGGGCTGAGTGCCGGCCAAATTTTGTGGCGGCCCATAGAGACGCCGACAAAGTAGGCGGCACTGTCGTTGAGCATTGTGATGGCAAGGCCAAGTAGCATCCACCAGAGGCCGTTCGGAATGAGACGGAGCGCGAGGGCCTGCCCCATCATCAGGCCGAGATAACAGGTGCCGGCAACGGTAATTGTCCAGTTATAAAAGGGTGCTTGGATCTGCGTTTGTGCTGCTGTCCTAGCCTGCGGCTGTGGTGTAGGGGCCTGCTGAGTCCACAACGTGCGGATGAAAATGGCGATGAAGCCGAATGTGAGGGTGAGGGATAACGGGAGAGGGCTGAAATCCCAGTAGGAGAGTACCAATGCCAGCACCCAAGCAAAACCGAACCAGCGGGCCGGTCTGTAGCCGTTTTTTTCCATCAGGGTATAGTATTCATAGATCCCCATAGATGTGAAGATGAGGATCAGAAGGACCCACCAGAATCCACCGAACCACAGCGCGATGAGAACCGGGGTTAGCGCAAGCAGGCCAGCGATAGTTCGTCGTTTCACTGCCAGATACCGGTTGCCAGAATATGACGCCTGCCCGCATTGGGCGTGCTGTATAGGGAAGAGGCGCGCCAGATACAGCCTAGCGACGCAAGGGGTGTGATGTGGCGGGGGATTGGGATTTTCTGCAAAGTGGGAACCTAGTCCGCCTCCAGCACACCACCGAATCGGCGCTCGCGTCGATTGAACTCCACGAGTGCTTTGTATAGTTCTGTTCTGTTGAAGGTAGGCCAGTATGTCGGGGTTGTATAATACTCAGCATAGGCTGCCTGCCAGATAAGAAAGTTGCTCAGGCGCCAATCTCCACCGGTACGGATGATCAGGTCCGGATCGGGTAGATCACCTGTATAGAGATAGCGGCTGAACGTCTCTTCGGTCAGAGAACTCGGATCGATTCCATCTTTGATGATCTGGCGCATCGCGTCCAGAATTTCCCCACGTCCACCATAATTGAAGGCCACATTCAGAATGATTCTGTTGTTGTTTTTGGTGTAATCAACCGCGTGCAGGATCTGTTTCTGAAGGTCCTCGCGCATGCCTGTGAGACGTCCGCTATGACGGATCTGCACGCCGTTTTCATGGAGCTCTTGCAGTCGGCTGCGTAGGGCCATGCCCAATAGCCGCATCAACCCCAACACCTCCTCAATGGGGCGGGACCAGTTCTCCGTGGAGAAAGCATAGATTGACAGGACTTTGATGCCGAATTCGACGGACGCTTCAAGGACCGGTTGGATGTTGTCAACGCCGGCCCGATGTCCGGCCTGACGGAGCAGACCCCTTTCCTTTGCCCAGCGACCATTGCCATCCATAATAATCCCCACATGATGGGGGACTTTGGCGAGGAGGGGGAGATCATGTTCGATCTGGGTATCTGGGATTTGCTGAATCATCATAGAGTGGCTGCTCAAAGGGACTCTGACTCTTGGCGGCGTTCGCACGTTCCGCCGTAGACATGCATGGTGCTCACGTCTCATCAGATGGTCATGATTTCCGTTTCTTTTTCCTTGGCGATTTCGTCCACCTTTGCTACGAAATCATTCGTGACGTCCTGCACCTGATCTTGGCCGTTGTGCAGATCATCCTCTGTGAGTAACCCTTCGTTTTGAAAGGAGCGCATATCTTTGATGGCATCTCGCCTGATGTTGCGTATGGCGACCCGGGCCTCCTCGGCCCGGCGGGACACCAGTTTTGTCAGGTCACGGCGACGTTCTTCTGTCAAAGGCGGGATCGTTAGATGGATCTGTTTGCCATCATTATTCGGCGTCAGTCCGAGATCCGACATGGCGATGGCCCGCTCAATTGTCGCGATGTCAGATGGGGTGTAAGGGCGAATCAGGAGCGTTTGTGCCTCCGGCACAGCGATCGACGCAATCTGCATCAGAGGGGTAGGGACGCCGTAATACTCAACGCTTAGGCGCTCCACAAGGGCAGGGCTGGCCCGCCCTGTGCGGACCGCCATTAAATCTGTCTGCAAAGCGTTGATCGCTTTGCTCATGCGGTCTTGAGTTTCACTTAACATGTCTGCAATCATAGCAGGTCTCCTTCCACAGCAGCACTGGTATTCCTGCCATCGCCACAAGCAGGACGATAGGAGTGGATAGAATTGATGACATCCTTCCGCTGAATCTTGGATGTCCTGATGCGAAAGGTGGCGTATAGGAGGGCATTTTGAAGCTACGGATTGGAACTTTCGGAGTTGATACCTAGATAACATTCCTTCCTTGCCAACATTTTAGCAGGAATGCCGAGCAAAGGAAAACTGGTATTTGATGGTTGTAGCATCCACTGGCATCAGACCGTGGCATAACCGGAAAAGATTGTGCCGACCGGTTCGCCCTTGACAACTTTCACCAGCACATCTTCGTCCCAGAGATTTACGACCGAAATCGGTAGATTGTTGTCCATACACATCGCGATTGCCGTACTGTCCATCACACCCACCCGCATATTGAGGGCATCGATATACGATAACTGTTTGAAGCGGCGGGCATCGCTGTTTTCTTTTGGGTCTTTGTCGTAGACAGCGTCCACTTTCGTAGCTTTGATCAAAATTTCAGCGTTGATTTCCATGGCCCGCAGACTAGCAGCTGTGTCGGTGGTAAAGTAAGGATTGCCCGTACCAGCCCCGAAGATGACGATCCGGCCCTTTTCCAGATGGCGAACGGCCCGGCGTTGGATATAGGGCTCGGCCACCGCTCGAATTTCAATGCCGGTCATAACCCGGGTGGGTAGACCATAGCGTTCGAGAGCATCTTGCAAGGATAGAGCGTTCATTACCGTCGCCAGCATCCCCATATGGTCGGCGGTCACCTGTTCCATACCGTGTTCAATGCCGTCCTCTTTGCCCCGCCACATGTTTCCGCCACCAATCACCAGCGCGACTTCAACCCCCAGATTGACGATTGCGAGAATCTTCTGCGCTGCTTCCTCGGCATATTTCAGATTGATACCGAATCCGCCTTCGCTGGCTAGGGCTTCTCCTCCCATTTTGAGCAAGATGCGGCGGTATGCAAGATCATCCACGACAATAACTCCTTACAAGGTAGATTGCGCGACTTGATGGCAGCCTCATGCGGAGGGCGTCAAAAAAGCCCACCCCAATCTATCGAACGCCCCGATCTTCGGGGCGTTCGATAAGGCTCGGCTCGATTAACCGACTTCCAAACGACTAAAGCGGCTAATCTGAATGTTTTCGCCAAGGCTGGCGATGTTTTCAACGAGAACATCTTTGACAATTTTATCGGAATCTTTGAAGTAGGCCTGTTCAATGAGGCAGACTTCGCTGTACCATTTCTCCAGTTTGCCTTCAGCAATGCGCTCAATGATCTTTGGGGGTTTGCCGCTCTCCTGGGCCTGTGTTTTGTAGATGGCTTTTTCCTTGTCTAAGATAGCAGCGGGAATCTCTTCCCGGCTGACGTATTCCGGGCGGGATGCCACGATGTGCATGGCCAGATTCCGAGCTAGTTTTTGAAATTGCTCGGTGCGGGCAACGAAATCTGTTTCGCAGTTGAGTTCGACCATGGCGGCGACTTTGCTGTCATGGTGAACGTAGGTGCCGATCAGCCCTTCCGTGGCCTCGCGACTGGCCTTTTTCTCTGCGGCCGCCAGGCCTTTCTCCCGTAAATATTGTACCGCTCTGTCAAAGTCGCCATCGTGTTCGTTCAATGCAGTTTTGCAATCAAGAACGCCGGCACCGGTAGCTCCCCGCAATTCCTTCACCATTTGTGCTGTGATCTCAGCCATTTTCTGCCTCCTATAGTCTTGCTGATTGGGCGTTCGCATGAGGCCAAAGCAGGAGTATGCTCAGGCCTCAATAGATGTACTGGCGTTGCCGCGTAAATGTGTGTCGTATAGTCGTCCACGTAGGCACAGAGGCGGAATCTGTGGTACGCGGGCGACCATTTTCTAGGCTGTTGTCTATTTGACAGAACCTTGAAGATTCACTGAGCAGCAAACGTAGAGTCTACTGAATCTGCGCCGACAGGGTCGGGCGAGGGCTGTTCGTCCGTCTCTGCCGTTTGTTCTTCTTGGAAGGCGACGGGTGCTGACTCCATCACATCCTCGTCTTCATCCATGCCTTGCAATTTAGCCAGTGTACTCGGGCCGAGGTACTGTTCCGTTTCCGTTTGCTCTTCTTGGGAGGCGACGGGTGCTGACTCCATCACATCCTCGTCTTCATCTATGCCTTGCAATTTAGCCAGTGTACTCGGGCCGAGGTACTGTTCCGTTTCCGTTTGCTCTTCTTGGAAGGCGACGGGTGCTGACTCCATCACATCCTCGTCTTCATCTATGCCTTGCAATTTAGCCAGTGTACTCGGGCCGAGGTACTGCTCCATTTCCGCCAGTTCATCGTCCGAAACTTGCCCGGTTTCTTCTAGATCCATTTCACGGACGCGCCGGCCTTCTTCGACAGCATCAGCAATAATCTGTGCGACCAGCTTCACGGAGCGAATCGCATCGTCATTGCCGGGTATGATATATGTGATATCGTCTGGGTCGGAGTTGGTGTCTGCCACTGCCAGCAGAGGGATGCCGATTTTATTCGCTTCTTTGACGGCCAACTCTTCCCGCTGGGTATCGATCACAAAGATCAGATTGGGCATATTGGTGAGGGTTTTGATCCCACCGATGCGACGATTCAGTTTGGCGATTTCTCGGTCGATGACCAACTGCTCGATTTTGGGCAGCGACTGGAATTCTCCATTGGCCTTGCGCCGTTCTTGACGATTCAGATAGTCGATCCGCTGCTTGATTGTGGACCAATTTGTCAGAGTGCCGCCGAGCCAGCGATTGTTGATATACGGCATTCCACAACGGGTGGCCTCCTGTTCGATGGCCCCTTGCGCCTGTCGTTTTGTGCCAACGAACAAGACTGTGCGGCCCTCGGTGACCAGATCGCGCACCAGTTCGTAATATTCATTGATACGCGTCATCGTCTGGTGCAGGTCAATGATGTGGATTCCGCTGCGTTCGGTGAAGATATACTGCCGCATTTTTGGATTCCAGCGCCGGGTCCTGTGCCCGAAATGTACGCCTGCCTCCAGTAGTTGCTTCATGGTAATGACTGCTGCCACAAGAACCTCCAGGGTTGTGCTTCCGTCCTATTCACTCCGAGAATGACCGTACAGTTACGGCACCCCATTTCTCAGTCCTAGGACGTGTTGAATAAAATTACGCGCCACTGTGGGCATAACAGAGTTGACTGCTATGTTTGAGCATTGCCAACTAACTGTAAATGATAATATAGCTAGCACCGTTTCTCAAATAATGATTCGGCTTGGTTATTTCATATCCGACTCGGTCTTGGATGACGCCAGGGTTTTGTAATCAACGAAGCGATAACCAAGTCCCCGTTCGGTGAAGATATAACGGGGCTGTGAAAGGTCCGGTTCAATTTTTTTACGGAGGTATGTAATATAAAGACGTAGCAGATGTGTATCGCTTATATATTCATGTCCCCAAACCTTTGTCAGCAGCACTTCGTGGGGCACCACCCAGCCGGCATTTTGGATGAGTTGGTGTAGTAGCCGATACTCGGTTGGACGCAAACTCAGGCGTGTCCCTTCGACAATTACATCGCGCCGCTGCAGATCTACCTGGAGCCGACCATCAATTGGGATGATCTGGTCTTCTGGGCGAGGGTTCGTCACTTCAAAACGCCGTAGTACCGCTCGTATACGGCTGGAAAGCTCCCGAGGGCTGAACGGTTTTGTCACATAATCATCGGCCCCTAAATCCAGCCCTCTGATGCGGTCCTCCTCATCGGAGCGTACAGTCAGCATAATCGCGGGGATGTCACTGATTTCTCTCAATCTTTTGAGCGTCTCAAAACCATCCAGACCCGGCATTTCAACATCCAGAAGGACCAAATTGGGTTCGTATTCCCGTACCTTTTCTAGGGCCTGGAACCCATCATTCGCTTCAAGAGTCTGATAGCCTTCTAGGTCCAGATTCATTTTAACGAACCGCACCATACGCGGTTCGTCATCAACAACAAGTATCCGTTTGGCAGGTTTCCCATTCGACATGACAGGAGTTTCCTATTTTCTCATTTTTGCACAATCGTTTCCGAGGCACTGCACTAGCTGACAATGTCTATTATATCATGAACGCCTCAAGGCCGGGTATTTCCTAGCGGCGGAATTGCAACTTGTATTGTTATTATGAGTAGGCGGGGCCTATTACATATACAGTTGCAATCAAGAGAGAATCCCTAACTGGTCGAAAAGATGAAAACGTATTTGAAATTGGCGCGATTTGGATTTGACAGTTAAATTGCTGTGTGATATACTGATGGAACCTTCTCAACCGGAGGTAGAACATTTCAATTCTATCATCGTCTTAAAGCGGAATCTGCTCTGCGGATGATTTAATTGCAGATCGAGCGATTTCCGATTTGACAAAGGTAGAGGGATGAGGTAAGGTAGATGCTGGAAGGGCACATTAACAACTGAAGAGTGGTAAGATAAGCAAGCGAACCAAGCCTGAGAGAAGTGCTTGAGGTTTTCGGATCTGGTAGGGAAAGGATGCGGGGACTTCAAGAGGAAGTGACAGGAAGTTCTAGCGAGAACTTTGCGATAGCAGGAGAGGGGGGATTCACGAAGGGTGGATTCCTCTGAAAAACGGAGAGTTTGATCCTGGCTCAGGATGAACGCTAGCGGCGTGCTTAACACATGCAAGTCGAACGGGAAGCTTTTCTGCGGAAGCTAAGGTGGAAGTAGAAGGGTGGAGAGTGGCGGACGGGTGAGTAACACGTAGGTAACCTACCCAGTAGTGGGGGATAACCATGGGAAACTGTGGCTAATACCGCATACATTCATGCTGTGGGAATGGTATGAGGAAAGAGGAAAGGATGCTATTGGAGGGGCCTGCGGTCGATTAGCTAGTTGGTATGGTAAAGGCATACCAAGGCAGTAATCGGTAGCTGTTCTGAGAGGAAGACCAGCCACACGGGAACTGAGACACGGACCCGACTCCTACGGGGGGCAGCAGTGAGGAATATTGCGCAATGGGGGGAACCCTGACGCAGCAACGCCGCGTGAAGGAAGAAGGTTTTCGGATCGTAAACTTCTTTTCTGTGTGAAGAGGGAGGACGGTAGCACAGGAATAAGACACGGCAAACCTACGTGCCAGCAGCCGCGGTAATACGTAGGTGTCAAGCGTTATCCGGAATTACTGGGCGTAAAGGGTGCGTAGGCGGCGATGCAAGTCTAGCGTGAAAGCTTCTGGCTTAACTGGGAGAGGTCGTTGGAAACTGTGTGGCTAGAGTGAATGAGAGGGAGACGGAATTCTCGGTGTAGTGGTGGAATGCGTAGATATCGGGAAGAACACCAGAGGCGAAGGCGGTCTCCTGGCATTTGACTGACGCTGAGGTGCGAAAGCGTGGGTAGCGAACGGGATTAGATACCCCGGTAGTCCACGCTGTAAACGATGTGAACGAGGTGTGGGCGGGATAGAGCCTGTCTGTGCTGTAGCGAACGCGATAAGTTCACCGCCTGGGGAGTACGGTCGCAAGGCTAAAACTCAAAGGAATTGACGGGGGCCCGCACAAGCAGCGGAGCGTGTGGTTTAATTCGATGCAACGCGAAGAACCTTACCTGGGCTTGACATGGGCGTAGTAGTGAAGGGAAACTGGAACGAGCCTTCGGGCAGCGTTGACAGGTGCTGCATGGCTGTCGTCAGCTCGTGTCGTGAGATGTTGGGTTAAGTCCCGCAACGAGCGCAACCCGTGTTGCTAGTTACAAGTGTCTAGCGAGACTGCCGGTAACAAGCTGGAGGAAGGTGCGGATGATGTCAAGTCAGCATGGCCTTAATGTCCAGGGCTACACACACGCTACAATGGACAGTACAAAGGGAAGCGAAGGGGAGACTTGGAGCGAATCTTAGCAAAGCTGTTCGTAGTTCGGATTGCAGGCTGCAACTCGCCTGCATGAAGGCGGAGTTGCTAGTAACCGCGGGTCAGCAATACTGCGGTGAATACGTTCCCGGGCCTTGTACACACCGCCCGTCACGTCATGGGAGTTGGTAAGACCTGAAGTCGGTGGCCCAACCTTGCGGGGAGGGAGCTGCCTAGGGTGGGACTGATGACTGGGACGAAGTCGTAACAAGGTAGCCGTACCGGAAGGTGCGGCTGGATCACCTCCTTTCTAAGGGAAGGGAAGTGCTACGAGGTGGAGACAGCGGGTTATTGAACTGGGTGGTACTGATTCTGGCTGGATTGGAGTTGGTGTCATGGTTTGATCTAGGGGACTCTGTCCGGTGTGAACACAACCTCCTCAACAGGGGCATTGTGTTTTTATCGGGAATATCTTAGGGATGATAGGAGATGTTCGAGAAGAGTCTGGAGTAGCTGTTGAGGAAGCATTCGTAGTCTGAAGAGGTAGGGGTGTTGGGGAGGTTGCGAGATCTTACCACTCTTGAGCGGTTAAAGAGCTGGGGCCTGTAGCTCAGTCGGTTAGAGCACTGTGCTGATAACGCAGGGGTCCGTGGTTCAAGTCCACGCAGGCCCACAGCGGAGCAATCGTGGTGTTGGTGTGGTCAAGGAGGGGAGGTAGTAGAGATTGTTCTCCTTCTAGGCGTATATCAAGACAGGTCTGGGGATTGCAAACCGCTGCAAGGGTTGTATGTCTGTATCTTGGTGTTGGGTAAAGTCAAGGGAGCGGGTGTATGACCTGGTAGGAAGGGATTGAGTGCTTGTGCAGTCTGTGGATGGTATCATCTATGGGTTGGGCGAGCGGTCTAGCACATTAAGAACTGAATAGGATAGAGAAGAACTGCTGTAAGAAGCAGCAGGTTAAGCTACGAAGGGCATATGGTGGATGCCTAGGCACCAAAGACCGAAGAAGGACGTGCACCACTGCGAAAAGCTGCGGGGAGTTGTGGTGAGACTGTGAGCCGCGGATATCCGAATGGGGAAACCTGCTCTAGGGAATGCTAGGGCAATCTATGGTGAACACATAGCCATGGATGGGGAACTCGGGGAAGTGAAACATCTAAGTACCCGGAGGAAAAGAAAAGATTCCGTGAGTAGTGGCGAGCGAAAGCGGAGGAGTCCAAACCTAACTGGTAGCGCAAGCGACTGGTAGGGGGTTGAAGGACCGATAGGGAAGTTGCGAAGGATAGAGGAACAGCACTGGAAAGGCTGACCGTAGAGGGTGAGAGTCCCGTAGACGAAATCTGGAGCAATGGAATCGGAATCCTGAGTAGCACGGGGCACGCTAACCCTGTGTGAATCTGGGGAGACCACTCTCCAAGACTAAATATCTTTGGTGACCGATAGTGAACAAGTACCGTGAGGGAAAGGTGAAAAGGACCCCGTTGAGGGGAGTGAAAGAGATCCTGAAACCATATGCTTACAAGCAGTCAGAGCCTGATGCTAGGTGGGACGTAATGTATCTACTTAGCAGGGTGATGGCGTGCCTATTGGAGAATGAGCCAACGAGTTATGGTCAGTAGCAAGGTTAAAGCGTGTTAGCTGAAGCCGAAGCGAAAGCGAGTCTGAAGAGGGCGTTGAGTTGCTGGCTGTAGACCCGAAACCAGGTGAGCTATCCATGTCCAGACTGAAGCGGGAGTAAAATTTCGTGGAGGGTCGAACCGATGTACGTTGCAAAGTGCTCGGATGAGGTGTGGATAGGGGTGAAATGCCAATCGAACCTGGAGATAGCTGGTTCTCGCCGAAATAGCTTTAGGGCTAGCGTTATGTGTGGAGTACAGGAGGTAGAGCACTGGATGAGGTAGGGGGCGAAAGGCTTACCGAACTCAACCAAACTCCGAATGCCTGTAGGTCAAGCATAGCAGTCGGACTACGGGAGATGAGTTTCGTGGTCGAGAGGGAAAGAGCCCGGATCGTCAGCTAAGGTCCTGAAATGATGACTAAGTGGGAAAGGAAGTAGGACTACAGAGACAGCCAGGAGGTTGGCTTAGAAGCAGCCATCCTTGAAAGAGTGCGTAATAGCTCACTGGTCAAGTGGTTTTGCGCCGAAGATATATCGGGGCTAAAGTCATCTACCGAAGCTACGGGTTTGTGTTAGGGAACACAAGCGGTAGGCGAGCGTTCCATGTTTGTAGAAGCGATACTGTGAGGAGTCGTGGAGGGCATGGAAGAGAGAATGTTGGCACGAGTAGCGAAAACTGTGTGAGAACCACAGTCCCCGCAAGTCTAAGGTTTCCGACGGGAGGTCAATCCGCGTCGGGTTAGTCGGGCCTAAGGTGAGGTCGAGAGACGTAGCCGATGGAGAACAGGTGAATATTCCTGTACCACGTAAGGTTGCTAGAACGAGGGGGTGACGCAGAGGGGTAGGTCAGCCGGCGGTTGGAGGTGTCGGTGCCAAGCCTGTAGGTGTAGAAGGCGGGGATAAAAGACCGCTGGAGCTGAGGGGTGAGGGCGAGCCTGTAAAGGTGGAAGTGATTGAACCTGAGCTGCCGAGAAAAGCCTCTAGGGAGATTTTGCGTGTCCGTACCGCAAACCGACACAGGTAGACAGGTGGAGCACACCAAGGGGGACGGGAGAACCTTCGTCAAGGAACTAGGCAAAAAGGGTTCGTAACTTCGGGAGAAGAACCGCCTTGAGTAGAGTGAAAGTACAGACGTACTGGAGCATGAAGAGGCCGCAGAGAAGAGGTCCTGCCGACTGTTTATCAAAAACACAGGTCTGTGCGAAGTTGAGAGACGCTGTATACAGGCTGACGCCTGCCCAGTGCCGGAAGGTAAAGGGGAAGGGTGCAAGCTCTGAACTGAAGCCCCGGTGAACGGCGGCCGTAACTATAACGGTCCTAAGGTAGCGAAATTCCTTGTCGGGTAAGTTCCGACCCGCACGAAAGGCGTAACGAGTGGGACACTGTCTCGACGGAGGGTCCGGTGAAACTGAAGTAGGAGTGAAGATGCTTCTTACCCGCAGCAGGACAAAAAGACCCCGTGGAGCTTGACTGCAGCTTGATATTGGGGTAAGGTTTAGTTTGTGTAGGATAGGTGGGAGACTGAGAAGCTGGTTCGCGAGGGTCGGTGGAGTCGCTGGTGAAATACCACCCTGACTAAACATTGCCTCTAACATGTTTCGTAAGCCGGAATGTGGACAGTGTCAGGTGGGCAGTTTGACTGGGGCGGTCGCCTCCCAAAAGGTAACGGAGGCGCGCAAAGGTTCCCTCAGGCTGAATGGAAACCAGTTGGAGAGTGCAAACGCAAAAGGGAGCTTGACTGCGAGACGGACAAGTCGAGCAGGGACGAAAGTTGGCGTTAGTGAACCCACGGAGCTGAGTGGAAAGGTCGTGGCATAACGGATAAAAGCTACCCCGGGGATAACAGGCTAGTCTTCCCCAAGAGTTCACATCGACGGGAAGGTGCGGCACCTCGATGTCGGCTCGTCACATCCTGGGGCTGGAGTAGGTCCCAAGGGTTGGGCTGTCCGCCCATTAAAGTGGTACGCGAGCTGGGTTCAGACCGTCGTGAGACAGGTCGGTCTCTATCCGCTGTGGGCGTAAGGGAATTGAGAGGTTCTGTCCCTAGTACGAGAGGACCGGGATGGACAGACCGCTGGTGTACCAGTTGTCGTGCCAACGGCATAGCTGGGTAGCTAAGTCTGGTGTGGATAACCGCTGAAAGCATCTAAGTGGGAAGCCGACCTCAAGAAGAGTTTCCTCACAGAGAGAGTCTGGTAAGTGCGCTGGTAGACGACCAGTTGGATAGGCGGGTCGTGAAAGGGCTGTGAAGTCTTGAGCGTATCCGTACTAAAGCACGAGGGCTTAACTGATGTAGTTTACAGCAGGGGATTTATCCTATTCAGTTCTTAGTGAGCTAGGGATTGTAGAGAAGTAGAGAGAGGGTGTAGTTGAAGGTATAAGGTGGTTGGTGACAAGAGCGGTGGGGAGACACCCGGATCCATCTCGAACCCGGCAGTAAAGTCCACCAGCGTTGATGGTAGTGCGGGGGCGACCCTGTGTGAGAGTAGACCGTTGCCAACCTTTCCTCTTCCTATGTATGAATTCTTAGATATGCTGTATATAGTCTGTAATTGAAATTCATGGAAGATATTCCACTAGACCCCGAATCTCTATCATCTTTATCCACGCATAGGATTGATACACCGGTACGTAAACGAATAGAAGACGCGCATGAGGTAATGATTCGACGCCCCTAAGGGGCTGTCGGATGGATTGCGCGTCTTTTTTTGTTGCCTATAGGGCGGCATAGACCTAGGTCACGGCCCATATCTGTAGGTAGAACGCTACAATACAATACTTCATGACTTTCGGATTTGCCTACATCGTTTGTACAGTCTCTGCCATGGTTCTGTAGCAATTTTGATGATTGTCAACGCAATCTAGCAACACCGAACAAGCCGATGACCAACCCAACGAGAGAGGCCCCGTAGGCGACGAAACTGAGCCAAAAACTGGCTTCAATTAGTTGGATTACCATGGCGAACGCAGCCAGAAAGCCGAACAGGAGCAATAGAAATCCGTAGACCATCAGGCGTACAGGTGAGATGTGCATACGGCTTTCATGATTTGACCGGGGCATCTTGATACAGCCAACAAGCGGCGAGATGTCGCGGTTCCAATTCAAAATCCGGCGGCATATCCAGCTCGCACAAGTTCTCCATGAAATGGGCGCAGCGCGGGTGAAAGCGGCAACCGGATGGCGGACGAACTAGACTCGGCGGTTCCCCGGGTGGCACATCCCGAAAGATATGTGCATTTTCTGGATCTGGGTCAGCAATGGCTGCCAGCAGTGCGTTCGTATATGGATGGAGCGGGTTCTGCAACAGGTCGTCCATCTGGGCCTGTTCAATGACCTTGCCCGCGTACATCACCAAAGTCCGTTCAGAGAAATAGCGCACGGTCGAAAGATCATGGGTGATGTAGACGACCGCCAGATTGTGTGATCTCTGCAACCCCTGTAACAGGCGCAGAATCTCCACTCGCACAGACATGTCTAGCATTGAAACTGGCTCGTCCGCGACGATCATACGCGGGCGTAGCAGCATAGCCCGCGCGATCACAACCCGCTGCTGCTGGCCCCCACTGAGCATATGCGGGAATCTGGGCAAAATATCCTCTACTGGGGATAAGCGCACCTCCTCCATGACCTCGCGGATACGCGCCAGCCGGGCCCCCTCATGCATACTATCTTTCCTTGCACTGCCCTGTGAAACATGCTGCGGCGCACTACTGTGAATCTTCAGCGGCTCTTCCAGAATGCGCTGAATGTTCATAAAGGGCGGTAAGGCCCCGAATGGATCCTGTTGCACATAGCCCACCTGGGAGCGGTACCATTGCATCTCTTTGGAATTCAAGGCACTGAGATCGCGTCCATCAAAGATCACCGCACCATCGGTGGGCCTATGTAGGCCCAAAATCGTCTTCATGAGTGTGGACTTGCCGCAGCCACTCTCGCCGACGATTGCGACCGCCTCCCCGGCGTGCAGATCGAAGCTGATATCATCCACAGCCCGCACAGTGCCCGCACGGCCAAAGCCCCAACGTTTCAGCTCAAACCATGTGTGCAAATTGCGGATAGAGAGGAGCGGCTCTCCCGTCTCAGGCGCGGGGATATCTGCCGGCCGGCGGGCCTGTTCGGTCTGTCGATCTACAACCATTGGGACACCTTTTCATTATCGCGCAGCCAGGCTGTGGGCCATACGCTAACTGGCAGCTCCATGTTGATAGAGCCAGCATTTCACATATTGGCGAGAGCTGGTTTCAAGCAGGGCGGGGTCCGTGTCGCAAGCAGCAAAACGCTGCGTACAGCGAGGCGCAAACCGGCAACCAGTCGGCAGGTCCAGCAGGCTGGGCGGCTGGCCACTGATAAACTCCGGCTCCTCCACCTGGCGCAATTTGGGAACGCTGGCCATCAGCTTCTGGGCATAGGGATGCAGAGGCTCCACAAAGAAGTGTTCGGCGTCGTTCAGTTCCACCACTTGGCCGGCGTACATCACCGCGGCCCGGTCGGCCAGCTCGCTGGACGTGGCGATGTCGTGGGTGATGAGAATAAAGCTGGCGGATGTCTCCTGTTTGACCCGTTTGAGAACGTTCATAATATTGGCTTGGGTCAGCACATCCAGTGCCGATGTGGGCTCGTCAAGAATGATCAGATCCGGATTCGTCACCAGAGACATGGCGATAGCAACCCGCTGGCGCATACCGCCACTGAGTTCAAAGGCATAACGGTTCAGAAAATCTGCCGGCACACCCACATGCTGGAAAGACTCAGCAGCTCGGTCAAGGGCAGCGGTACGTCGCATGCCGAAATGGGCAATCAACGGCTCGGCCACCTGCTCACCTACTTTCAGGACCGGGTTGAGGGAGTTCATGGCCGCCTGGGGCACTAGCGATATCCTCATCCAGCGTATCTGCTGCCGGTACTCTTCGTCGGTCAACTGCATCACGTCCTGCCCGTTCAGCAACACACTGCCGGAAAAGGTATGGACATTGCGGGGCAGCAGCCGCAGAATGGCTTTGGTCAAGGAAGTCTTCCCGCAGCCCGACTCGCCCAGAATCACCATCGCTTCATTGTGATGCAGGGACAGGTTGATGCCGTCAACAGCGCGCAGAACGCCCTGCAATGTGCGGAAATAGAGACGCAGATCCTTGATCTGCAGGAGAGCCCCCTCCTTTTGCGCCATCACAACTCCCTCAATCTGGGGTTAAAGATTCTGTCCAATGCAAAGCCCACCATGGCAAAGCCGAGACCGGAGAGAAGCAACAGCGCGGCCGGTTCCAACACCCAATAGTAATGACCTTGATACAGCGCGTCATTGGTACGGGCATCACTCAAGACCTTGCCCCATGTGGGCAGTACCGGATCACCCAAATTGAGCACGGCTAGTGTCGCTTCCAGAAAGACGAAAGTAGGGATCAGCACAACAAATTGCGGCACTAAAATCGGAATGATGCGAGGGATGAGGTACAGGAAAATAATGCGAAAATTGCCGGCCCCATAGGCCCGCGCTGCTTCAATGTACGGTGACTCTTTTACCTGCAAAAAGATAGCCCGATAGCTTTTGATGCCCGGGCTGAAGATGCCTAGCAAGATGACGACTCCAAGCATAGTCCAAATGCTGCGGGAGTAGAAGGTGCCAATCATGATCAGGATCGGCAACCCCGGCAAGATCATACTGACTTCTGTGATGCGCTGGATGGTTGCATCGATCAGACCGCCGAACCAGACACCGACCGCAGCAATAATCAGTGTGCTGACGACCGAGCCGACTGCCGCCAGCAGCCCAAAGGCCAATGCAATCGGCGTCCCCCACATGAGAGCTAGTGTCAGATCCCGCCGCCGGTGATCTGTACCGGCCAAGCCGTAGACCTGCCCGTAGACCACCAGCCGCGCGTCCACATCCGCCTCATCTTCAAAGACCAAGCCCTCAGCTACAAGCTGATAGGTCCCTTTCAATGGTTTGGGGGCGGCCGCGGCCGATTGCGGGTCAGCGAACAGACCGACAGCGGGTTTTACCCCTTGCAGACGACGCTCTAGTTTGCTCTCCTGGGAGAAGCGTACCGTCTTAGAACGTTCGACGGTGCCATCCGTGATGCGGATCTTCCGCCCGTCCGGGGTCAACCAAGAGAAGGATACAAACGGCAGTTTCTGGTCGTATTGGGAGGTGAGGAAGACGGATATCTCCTGTGGAAACTCGTCGGCCGTATAGTCAATCGTAAATGTGGTGATGACATTCGTCTCGTCGGAGCCCGCCTGCCGGGTTTTTTCAACGGAGTTACTGTCCGTGTCCAGAATCAGCGTATTCGGGAGGTTGACGCCCGGGAAGAGGTTTACCCAACTCGGCAAGGCGTTGCGGGGTGTCTCCAGCCAGACCCCTTCGCCCCCCCGCCAGAGCCGAATGGCCTCGGCATATGGGATTGTGATCAGTGTATAGATGGAAAGAAGCACCAAGGCGAGGATAATGAGCAGGCCAGCGATGGCTGAAGGATAACGGGCCAGGGCAGAAAGAGGACGTGACAGAGCAGTCATGAGCGGTTCCCTTCGCTGCCACCTACCTTTACCCGCGGGTCGATGAGCGCGTAGACGATATCAAGAATGAAGACGGTCATACCTAGCAGATAGGCATAGATCACTGTGGAACCTACGATCACAGGTGTATCAAAGATATTGGCTGCTTGGTAGAACAGCCGGCCCAATCCCGGCCAATTGAAGACGGTTTCAAGAACGATAGCACCTGCCCATAGGGTAATGACAGAGAGCGCAAAGCCGGTGACGATTGTCGGCAGGGTCGGTCGTAGGATGTAACGCCGTTCAATGGCGCGGGAAGATAGCCCTTTTGCCCGTGCCATTTCCACATAATCTTCGCTGGAATAGATGAGGAAAAAAGTACGCCAAGAATAGATGCTGAGAAAAATAGCACTGATGACAATTGCGCCAACAGGAAGAATCAGATGTTTGAGAACACTCAGGGAATAGTCGATGATATTCTCCGGCGGCGGTGCTGAAACGAGCCCACCGAAGGGCAATATGCCAAACAGCGCGGCGAAAATGAGAATCAGAAACAGGCCATAGAACCAACTCGGCGCGGCCGATGTCGGGGCCAGCCCGATGATGATACGGTCCATCCAACTTCCATAGTGACGAGAGAGAGCGAGCGCAGCAAAGATCGCTGTAAAAAACAGCAAAAGCTGCGCGCTGGCAAAAAGCAGAAGAGTGGGCGGCAGCCGCTCCAGAATAATCAAGCGCACTTGGCGAGAGCCACTGTCGCTGGCCATATTTTCGGCTCTCCCCAGATTCAAGGTCAAGGCATCGGAGAGATACCGGAAACTGCGAATGGCAAACGGCTGATCGAGGCCCATACGCTTTTCCTGTAGGGTGATCAACTGGTCGATGTGTTGCTGGCGTTCGGCCGGCGTCATCTCTTGTAGGGATTGGTCCAACCCGACCGCGATCGCCACCTGCTCGCGAATGAACCCTCTGCGGATTTCGTCCACGTAACCGCCCATATTAGCGATCACAATCGTCAGATAGACACCGATCACAACCGTTACGAAGAGGGCGATGAGCCGTACCAATGAGTACTGCACAACCCGCACGAACGCGCTCGGTACTTTCTCTGTCGCGCCTTCAGTGGCGCGCAATTTACCTTCTGTCACTGCTTACGCCAGGATGTAGGGGAAAGGCTGCGTATGTCATCGTGTAACCAGTGGTTCGTGGAGAGCCGTTCCCCTCCACGAACCACTGTTGTGATCAGTTCGTGGTGACAAATCCCATGGAGGAGAAGGTCGGGATGCTCACCCGCAGCGGAGCCACCGCCACCTCCAGTTTGTTGGCACCGGACTCTAGCTTAGCTGTGTCATCGGCACTGAGAGTGACCTGCCACAGACCATCTTCCATCGCAGTCGCGGGGCCGGTCAGGGCCAATTCACCTAAGGCATCAAAGACCAGATACTTCACTTCGCCGATGTCGGCCATGGCGTAGGCTTCGCCGGCAAACTCAACAAAGATATCGAAAGTCGCCTCGGAGCCGATGGCAATCCGGGCTGGGCCGTCGATCTCAACTTCAGCGATCATCGGTGTGTCAAAGCCCTGCCATTTGCTGGCTGCGTCCGGGTAGTTGGCGTTGTGCAGAAGCTGGACGCTGCCCTCCACAGGGAACGCTTTTTCCAGATACAGGGTCCCGATGCCAACCCAGAAATGTCCCTTGTCTGCATACCAAGCGTTCAGATTCTCCCAGCGGGAAGTGGCTTCATCCTCAGAGATGGATTCGCCCAATGTTGGCATGTAGGGGATGTTCCCATCAGCTGCTGCATCGTTGAGATGACCTTCAAGAATCTCTAGGCTCGGCCCGGCAATGAAGTTCATCCATTCGACTTCATTGGCAGCAGCCTTGTCTGACGAAAAGGCCAGATCACCCGCGGCTTCCGCCAGCAAACCTACGGCCAGGGAATGCCAGGGCGCGCTTGGGAAGAACGTATTGACATTCAACTCTGCATCCAGGGCAAATTGGTCGCTGTAGTATTCAATGATCAACGGATTTGTCTGAACGATTCGATAGCCTTTGAAATGGCTCAGGAAACTTTCGAGGGATGGTACTTGGGCCTCGTCAAAGACTGCGCTCTCTTCTTTGGCCAGATCAAACGCCAGAATCATATTGAGCACAAAATCGCCGAGGCTGAGATTGCTGCCATCATGCCATTGAAGGTCATACAGGTCGCCTGGATAGTAGACAACGCTCTTCAGGTTTGCGCTCAGTCCGTCGGGATGAACCTCGCTGACAGAGATAAATCTCTGCTCCGTTGCATCCCAATCGATCCAGGCATCCTCCGGCACGTCGACCTGCGCGGCGAATGTCAGGTCAACCCAATCAAGTGTTCTTGCTACAGGCAAGCCCTCTTTGATTGTGATATCCGCGCGTTCAATACGTTGCGGCCACTGCAAGCCTGTGAAAGGATCCGGCATGATACCCACATCCGCGGTTGCACGGATCAACATAGTATCATAGACCCAGTTGGTGCCGGCTACAGGGTTCCAAGGCTCGGGCATAATGCTGGGCATGGCTATGGTCAGGGAGCCGCCTTCCTCGCCGGTCCGGCGCAAGGTGTAGGGCCACAGCCGGGAGCCGTTCAGGCCGCCGGCCAAGTCTGTAGAAACAGAGACATCACTTCGATACGGCGAGAAGCTCAGACGGTCCACCAGCCATATGCGGACCGAGTCCTGCATGGACAGGGCCAAGGCGTCGGCGAAGAGTTCTCGCCGTTCATCCATGGTTTGGAAGTCCCGCCGATTGAGCTGCTCAGCCACTGCGTCAAACTCTTCCGAGGGGGTGTAATCCTGCCACAAGGGGAAGGGCAGGCCACGGTTTGTGTAGAAAAAGTCGAAATTGCTCGCCTGATCCCGGCTGATCGCGGTTGTAGCCCAGCCGCCTGTGTAGATGTGAAACTGGCCTTCGTTGGGGTCGGTGCGGATCCAGATGGGGGACGCCTCGGCCGCGGTGCGGTAGTCCCGATTTACGACAAAGCCCAAGTCTTCCAGCATGGTAGCCACGTAATCGCCGATCTCCTGGCGCTCGTCTTCCGTGCGGATGAGAAAGATCAGTTCAACCGGTTCATCTTCATAGTTCCAGACCCCATCCACCATCTGCGCGCCCAGGGCTTCCATCTCTTCGCTGATGATGATAGCAGCCTTTTCTGCATTGTGGGCATAGGTCAACTCCAGCCCACGTACCACGTCAACTAGCCGCGCGTAGTCGGGAAACGCACCGGTGATTGCCATATAGCGCGGGGCCGCGAGGCCGCCGTAGATCTCCTGGGCGATGAAATCTCGGTCCACCAGATAGTTCATGGCTTCACGGATACGCGGCACAGCAAAGGGGTTGAGCTTGCCCGTGCCATCAAAGATCGGCCCAGCCGGGTTGAAGGTCAGCTCCGAATAGCTGCCAAAGGAGTTGGCGTAGGTCAGGTCGTCCGCGTCCTGTACAGTGGCGAAGACATCGGCATCGCTGATGGCAAAGGCATAGGCATCGATTTCACCGACACCCATACGAGTCACGGCCGCGGCCGCGGAGGGCTCTTCGACTGCCACGACTTCATCTACCCATGCACCGCTGCGGTCGCTCATCTCTGCGGCCATCGGTACCTCTTCCGCGACGGGTTCTTCGGCAGTGGCCTGTTCTTCTTGCGCGGCCGCTGCGGGTTCCTGCGCGGCCTGTTCTTCCTGCATGGCCGCTGCTGGTTCCTCTGCGGGTTCTTGGCCGCCCGTTGGGCCGCAGGCTGCAACAATGAGCGCGGCAACTAGCAGAACTGCAAGTAGTGCAAATTGTTTTGTTCTCATGCGTTTGTCTCCTTTGAACTGCAGTGATTCGTGGCAAGGTACTGCAATTGCTCGCCACTGGTGTTACGGTTTACCGTATGTTTTTCATCATCGGGTCAAGGGCATCCCGCAGTCCGTCACCGATAAGATATAAGGCCAATACTGTCAGCGTGATCAACAGCCCAGGGCCGATGAGCAGATGCAGTGCCAAGTATACCTCTGTTTCTGGGTCCCGCAAGAAGAGGAAATTATTGGCCCTATTGAGCATACTCCCCCATGTAGCGGTGGGCGGCTGCACGCCCAATCCCAAAAAACTGAGTGCAGATTCGATCAAAATGAGCACACCAATGTCAATCGCGGCGTTCACAATAATAATGGGCAGAGCATTGGGGATCACATGTTGGAGCATCAGGCGCATATTTCGTGCTCCAACCGCCCGGGCCGCCAGCACAAAGTCCAATTCTCGCACTTTGAACACATTCCCCCGGATCAACCGAGCCGTGCCAAACCAGCCGAGCAGGCCTAAGAAGAGGCTCAGGGTGATGGGATTGGGCTTGAAGATGGCGGTGACGAGAATGAGCAGATAGATGCTTGGAATGGAAATAAGGGTATTGATCAACCACATGATGGAATCATCAACAACCCCACCAAAGAAGCCGGCCATTGTCCCAACACTCACCCCCAACAGCAGCGTCAGGGTGGCGGCAGCAAATGCGATCCCCAAACTGACCCGGCCACCATACAGTAGCCGCACCAATTGATCCCGGCCAAGCTGGTCGGTCCCCAACCAGTGGGCAATGCCAGCGGATTTGCCCAACATCGTCGGCGCAGTGATCGAGTCCTGGCCAACACGCCATTGCATATATGGCAGCAAATAGGGCTGCTGAAAGGCATTCTCAAGGTTCGTGTCATTGGGCCCGACCCCAATGCCTCTTGAAACGACCGGGGCCAGTAGAGACAGCAGAGCCATGATCACAAGAAATCCAAGGGCGACCAGTGTCACCACATCCCGCCGTATAGTCTGGAGTGCCATACTCCAATAGGTGCGGGGCGCGCGTTGCAATTGGGAATCGTCTGCCAGGGCCGCCAAGGCGGGGCTATCTGCTTGCGCTACCGTCATGAGTTATCACCTGAAAACCAGGCCAGTTTCGTTACCAACCCTGCAGTGCCTAGACTACAGTTTTACGAAAGCCGTACCCGTGGATCTACCACACCGTACAGAATATCCGACAACACGTTCCCGAGGATCGTCAACAGCGCGAAAAACATCACCGCGCCCAGAACTGTCGGATAATCCCGTTGTACGGCCGCGCTAAAGGTCATACGCCCCATACCCGGCCATGAGAAGATCGTTTCGGTGATCACTGCACCGCTGAGAACACCCAATATGGCCGGACCGAGGATCGTCATCAGTGGGATGAGAGCATTGCGTAGGGCGTGGATGAACCAGACACGACTGGCAGCAATCCCTTTGGCTTTGGCTGTGCGGATGTAATCGGTGCGGATCACCTCTAGGGTCTCTGTACGCATGAAACGGCTGATGCCGGCGATGCCCCCGAAGGCCAGAATCATCGTCGGCAAAATCAGATGTCTGAGGCGGTCGCCCAAGTCGAACTCATTGGTGAGCGAAACAGTCTGTCTGCCTCCTGTTGGTAGCCAGCCCAAGACAACGCCGAATATAAATATCAACATCAGGCCGAACCAGAAGGCCGGCAGAGCATTGCCAATGACCGCCATCACCCGCACAAGATTGTCGAAGATGGAGCCCTGATAGACAGCACTGAGGACACCCAAAGGGACCCCAAGAAGCAGGGAGACCAGAAGGGCCGAAATACCCAATTCAAACGTCGCCGGCATCCGCTCTACCAGTCGATCCCAGACTGCCTGTTTGGTAGCAATGCTCGTGCCCAGATCCCCGCGTAGAATACCAGCACCGTTATCACAAAATGTGGTGTGCAGGCCAGCCACAAATGAACATTGGGTCTCAGTGCGAGTGAACTCTTCGGCAACATCTCCTCTCCGCACTGTAATCCCTGTCAACCAACCGATATATTGCAAGGACCAGTGTTGATCTAGCCCCAATTGGCGTCGTAGAATCTCACGAGTTTCTTGCGTAATGTTGGGATCAAATGTACGGATCAGGATCGGATCACCGGGGGAGTTGTACACAAGTGCAAAGCTGATGACACTTACACCGAGCAAGGTGGGAATTGCCTGGAGCAGGCGACGAACGACATAACGGGTCATATCATAATACCAGTGGCCTGTGATGCAGTGGCCAGTAACTGCAGGGCCGGTGGTGTTCACTGGCGCCTGGTCACTGGCCACAGTTTTTTCAGCCTAAGGAGCCAGTGACCAACTCTCAATGTTGTGGTAGAAGATCCATGGGCCCGGGTCCACACCGTTGAACTTCTTTGAGTAGCCGATATTGCCAACAGAGCCTGTCACGAACACGTAGGGAATATCTTCGTGAATGATCTGTTGAATCTCTTGGTAGAACGGTGCCCGCTCCGCCGGCGCACACCCAGGAACACTCACAGCCTGCTCGAGCAGTTCGTCAATACGCGGGTTTTGATAGCTGACAAAGTTAAAGCCGCTGCCCGGTGTATCAAACTTTGAGTGCCAGAAAGAATCATCATTGGGGTCAGTACCTAGGCCGGTCCAGCCAATAATGACCATATCAAATGTCTGGCCGAGCAGTTCACCCACCAATGTACCGAACTCAATCGCCTCAAACTGGATGTTGAAACCGATGCTGTCAAGCTGATCCTTCGCCAATACGCCCAGGTCTTCACGGGTGGTGTTGCCGGCATTTGTTTGCAAGCGCAAGGTCAAGGGCGCACCTTCTTCAGCAGTGGTGCAGACATTGCACTCGCGCACACCATCTTCATCGCTGTCGGTCCAGCCGGCATCTTCCAAAATCTGGGCCGCCTGTTCTGTATCAAATTCATAAGGCTGAAGCGAAGGGTCGTGGGCCCATTCAACAGCCGGCAATACATTCGCAGCGATCTGATAGCCCTGGCCCAGATAGACTTTGCTGATGATGGTATCATAGTCTAGGGCGTGGGCAATGGCCCGCCGCACGGCCAGATCACTCAGAATTGGATGGGGGTCCTGTTCAACGAGGTTGCCATCATCATCCTGACCGGCTTGCGGATTCTCAGGATTGGCCTGATTCAGACCGATGTAGCTGTAGCCATCGTCCTTGAATTTGTAGAGGTTCAAATTGGGGTCGAGCTGCACGGTCGTCAATTGCTCCGGTTGCACCCCGATCAAATCCAACTCGCCGGTCTGTAACTGGGCCAGACGGGCACCCGGATCCGGAACGACCTTGTAGATCCAGCCGTCCATGTTGGGCGAGCCTTTCCAGTAGGTGTCATTGCGTAGGACGGTTATGTTGTCGTCTCGCATCCATTCGTTGAAGATAAATTCACCCGCACTGCTGGTCGGTGCCTCATTCAACGGGCTGTCCATGACATCACTGAAATCTTCGGCATAGAGATGGGATGGCAGCCAACCTAGACCGAGATTGTTCAGGGCATCACATTGTACCTCGCTATACGTGACCTGAATGGTCAGCGGGTCCAGAATTTCAATGCTCTCAATATTGGCTAGATTTGACTTGCGTGGGGTCTCAACCAGGTCGCTGGCGATGGCATCATAGGTGAATTTGAAATCATCAGCTGTGACTTGCTCACCATCACTCCACATGACGCCATCCCGCAGGTGGAATGTCCACACCAGGCCGTCCTCCGATACCTCCCAACTCTCGGCCATGTCCGTGGGCACAATCGCCCCGCTGAACGGGTCCTGCCCTAGCAGACTTGGGAAGAACCAGGAGAGGACATCAAAGCTGGGACTGTCCGATGCCAAGATCGGATTCAAAATCGTGGCGTCAGTACTGGAGCCTTCCACCCAAACGCCGCCCTGCATTGGCGGAACCGGTGTCGGCGTTACGACCACCTCTTCCGTCACCGTCTGTACAATCGGAGTGGGTTGGGGGCAGGCAGCCAAGACTAATGCGGCTACGAGAAGCACTGCTAGGAGCGAAAATTTCTTGTAAACCATTCAGGAATCCTCCATAGTGGATGTTGCAGATCCGCACCCGATGTACGAACCTATACGCCTGCTCCATCGTCTGTGATGTGATGCGGGCGGAAAGAGAATTGCAGATTCAACGACAGTTTCAATTGACTGAAACGTTGGCAATCTATACAATCTATGAATAGACAACGCAATACAGGCAGCCATTCCACGAACAGATATGTGACGCTGTAGCCTGAGAAATTTTGATTGAATTCATTGGAAAGACGACAAAATCCATGCCAAATGTTTGAGCTTCCTACGGGGGAGATAGTGTTTGCCAATGTTCAGTAATGGACAAACTGCTTTCGTAGAACAGCAAAATTGTAGCATCACCATTCGTTATCTGTCAATATGATAAAAGGTGAATTGACACGTCACTTGGAGCGTGCCGTAGCCCATGCCCATTGCGGCAGCCCGATTCTGATCAGGATTTGCCGAATTTACAGGAATATAGCACGATATGGGATGATTCCTGCATGAATACCGACACAACCACATGACAACTCCGGGGAGCAGCCATGACTGATTCAATCCCACCAGCACATACCAATCGCCTCGCCGATGAAACATCCCCCTATCTTTTACAGCATGCCCACAATCCGGTGGACTGGTATCCCTGGGGGCAGGAGGCCTTAGCCCTTGCACAGGCTGCCGACAAACCTATCTTCCTCAGCATTGGCTACAGTGCCTGCCATTGGTGTCATGTAATGGAGCGGGAAAGTTTTGAAAACGAACAGACTGCCATGTTGATGAACGATCATTTCATCAACATTAAGGTGGACCGGGAAGAACGTCCGGATCTGGATGCCATCTATATGGAAGCGGTCCAGGCAATGACCGGCAGCGGTGGCTGGCCCATGAGTGTCTTCCTCACCTCAACGGGACAACCCTTCTACGGTGGCACCTATTATCCACCCCAACCCCGTTATGGGATTCCTTCCTTTCCGCAGGTGCTGCTGGCGGTGTCCGCAGCATACAAAAGCCGCCGGGACGACATTGAAGGCCAGGCCCAACGGCTGACCGAAGCCCTGCACCGCTCTGGCACTTTATCCGCCAGTAGTGGCGAACTCAGCACAGAGATCCTCAATGAGGCCACGAGCAAGCTCCTACACTATTTTGATGAGCAGCACGGCGGTTTCGGCGACCAGCCCAAATTTCCCCAGCCGATGACCCTAGAGTTCGCCATGAGTCAGTACAGGCGCAGCGGCAATCTGGACGTTCTGTACATCGCCGAACATACCCTGCAACAGATGGCCGAGGGAGGGATTTATGACCAGATCGGTGGGGGCTTCCATCGGTATAGTGTCGACCGGGTCTGGTTGGTCCCCCATTTTGAGAAGATGCTGTACGACAACAGCCAACTGCTGCGGGCCTACCTCCATGCTTGGCAGATCACAGGACGGGCCTACTATCGCCAGATCATTGACGAGACTGTTGATTACGTCCTGCGGGAGATGACCGCGCCGCAAGGAGGGTTCTACAGCACCCAAGACGCGGATAGCGAAGGCGAAGAAGGCAAATTTTTCGTCTGGACAGCTAACGAAATCGCAGAGATTCTGGGGAAAGAGGACGCTGCCCTGCTCGGCCACTACTACGGCGTTACAGCTATGGGTAACTTTGAAGGCAAGACGATTCTGCACATCACACGGCCCCTCACAGAAGTGGCAGAGCAAGCGGGGCTCTCTGTTGATGCTGCCAAGGAACGGCTGTCGGTAGCCCAGCAGAAACTGTTCATGGAACGAGAGAAGCGAGTGAAACCGGGCCGAGATGAGAAGATTTTGACCGAATGGAACGGCCTGATGATCCATGCGCTGGCGGAAGTCGGCGTTGTTCTTGGCCGGCAGGACGCGCTGGAGGCCGCCCAAAAAGCGGCAAGGTTCATCCTAGATAAGATGCGCCAAGACAATGGTCTCCTCTTCCGCAGCTACAAAGACAACCAAGCTCGCTTTAACGCCTACCTAGAGGATTACGCCGCTCTCATCCGTGGGCTGCTCGCTCTCTACGAGTCCACGTTCGATCTACGCTGGCTAGGCGAGGCAGTCCGCCTGACAAAAGTGATGCAGTCCCAATTTGAGGATGAACTACGGGGCGGATTCTACCAGACAGGCAGAGCGCACGAACAGCTAGTCGTCCGGCGCAAGGATTTCATCGACAACGCCATCCCAAGCGGCAATTCCATGGCCGCTGAATCGCTACTGCGCCTAGCAAAGCTGACCGGGAACCACAACTACCGCCGCCAAGCAGCCCGCATCCTGCACCTGATGGCTGCAGCCATGCAAGGGCAGCCTACCGGCTTCGGACGCATGCTCACAGCACTAGATGATTTTCTCACCAACAGCCAGGAGGTCGTGCTAGTCGGCCCTCTGGACGACCCCCGTACCCAAGCAATGCTGCAAGAGGTGCGCCGCCATTACCTGCCCCATACTGTCCTAGCCCTAAAGGAGCCGAATACCGAGAACCCTCTGCCCCTGTTCGAAGGCCGTACCCTCGTACAGGGACAACCCACCGCCTACGTGTGTGAAAATTATGCCTGCAAGCTGCCGGTAACAGGCGTTGATGAGTTAGGCCAATTGCTTGTATAGGCCTTGTGTCTCTTGTAATGGCATTCACAATTGGCTTTCCGTTTGTAATAAACGACTAAATCATGTGTAATAGCCTACATTGACCGCGCAATAGGAATGAATGTGCCATGTTTTCAGAAGTCAAAATTAAGAATTTCCGCTTGTTTTCAGATTTTCACATAACTGATCTGGCGCAAGTGAATCTGGTTGTTGGCCTAAACAACAGTGGCAAAAGCAGTCTCTTAGAAGCCATCTACCTTCTTGCAAATCAGAATGAGCCAGCAACGATTTTTGAGTTACTTACGCGCCGTGGAGAAATGATCGTTCCCCCAGAAGTGCAAAGACGAGGAATGCGTCGGGGATATCAGCTATCACATCTTTTCTTCGACCACCATCTAACGTATGAAGAACGGATTGAAATCACCGGAACGAACATTCGGAAACTCCGTTTGGATATGTTTTTGATAGCAGGGGTACAACAGCGTTCACTCTTTAATCTTGAAGACGCAGATGAAACGTTACCAACTGATCAGCTTATTTTGGACTACGGTGAAGAGAAACAATTCTCTTTCCCTGTGTATGGAGATGAGATTGTAGAAAGCCGTCCTTCTCAATTTTGGAGACGCTCAGAAACGCCAGATAGCTTACCAGTTCATCTTGTTACAACCGAATATTTAGACTACGAGCGCATGGCATTTTTATGGGACAATATTACATTGACCGAAAAGGAGGCGAATGTTGTCAAAGCACTCAAGATTTTAGAGCCAGCAGTACAAAGAATTAGCTTTACCAGCCGCAGAACATCAAATAGCGGGATTCTCGTAAAATTAGACGATCCGAACATTCGAGTTCCTCTTGGAAATTTAGGAGATGGAATGCGACGGGTGTTAGCCGTCATCGCATCTTTGGTAAATGCAGAGAATGGGATTCTCTTGGTAGATGAGATTGATACCGGTTTGCATCACACTGCGCTCGAAGATGTCTGGAATGTCGTATTTGAAACGGCTGCCACCCTGAACATTCAGGTCTTCGCCACAACACATAGCTGGGATTGTGTGAAAGCATTTAGTCATGCCTTAAAGGCACGGGCTGCTGAGGTCGGAAAGCTGTTTCGTGTTGAACGAGAACAGCAGAATGTCCATGCCATTGCCTATCAAGCGGAAGATCTAGCTATTGCTATGCGTCAGCATATTGAGGTGAGGTAGTTGAGTGCCTATTGAAAGAAGACCTGTAGCTGAGTTACTCGTTGAAGGGAAAAACGATCAGCATATCGTTTGGGCCCTCTGTAAACACTATGAGATACCGCAGGTGTTTTCCGTAGAGCAGCGTGATGGTATTGACGAACTTCTGGATAGTATTTCAATTCGAGCCAAGACTGCTGGCTTATATGCGCTCGGCATTATGGTAGATGCGGACGGAAATCTGCATTCTCGCTGGCAAGCAATAAAAGAATGCCTAGGTAAGATAGGCTATCAACAACTACCTGATGGACCACAAGAAAAGGGCATGGTCCTACAACAAGAGAACAAACCCCGGATTGGTTTATGGATTATGCCAGACAATAAACTCCCGGGAATGATTGAGGATTTCAGCCGATTTCTAATTGATGAAGCAGACCCTTTACTCACAGAAGCTGAAAGTATCTTGCAACAGATAGAAAGTCGCCGGATTCACCGCTATAAGATATCCCATCGCGCTAAGGCACTCATCCACACTTGGCTTGCTTGGCAAGATCCCCCGGGAATGCCGATGGGTCAAGCTATCACTGTAAAGGCACTAAACCCAGATTCACCAATTGCTCAAGAATTTGTGAGCTGGCTACAGTGTCTCTTCGTGGATAACGTTTAACCCCAATGGAGAGCAGTTACTCTCCAGGAATTACTGCAGTTTAAGGATCAGTTATGAGATTGGTCGGCAGAAGTATTGGTGGGCTTTTTCGGGGGATATCCCTGCTATGGCAGGTTTTCATCTGTGGGCTCTTGAACCTACGCCGCAGCCTGTCCCCAAGCAGTCGCGCCGATTACGTACAGTTCGAGATTTCCGGCTCTCTGCTAGAACGGAATCCCCAGCAACCTTGGTATTTCTCATTTCTGCCTTTTGGCCGGCCGGGCCTCACCTTTGAAACCCTACATCATGCCATGCGCCAGACTGCCGCTGACCCCAATGTCAGCGGCGTACTCTTTCTGGTCAAAGGTGTCCAACTTAGCCTCGCCCAGGCCCAAAGCCTCACGGATCTCTGCCAGCGTTTCCGCCACTGGGACAGAGAGTTTCATCCCAATGCCCCGGCCAAGGAAGTTGTCGTCTTTCTGGAAACCTGCAGCAACGCCGAATATGTGATGGCCGTAGCTGCGGACCGCATCTTTATGCCCCGACTCACCGATTGGTCTGTCGTCGGCTTACGCACCGAACCGGTCTTTCTGGCCGACCTGCTGCACAGGCTGGGTGTGCAAGCGGAGGTGGTAAAAGTGGCCCCCTGGAAAACCGCCTACGACAATCTCGAACGCTCCGAAATCAGCTCTGCCCACCGGAAACAGTTCGAGTGGTTGCTGGATAGTTGGTATGAAGATATTGTCACGCCCATTAGCAAAGGCCGGTCCATCAGCGAAGAGCAGACCCGTTCCGCCATCAACAGAGCACCTCTGACCGCCGATGAGGCCAAAGACCTGCGCCTGATCGATGGCTTTGCCTACGAAGACCAACTGCCAATGGTGCTGGCACTGGCGAACAGAAATGCCCGGATTCTGTCATTTGAGAGGGCCCGACCCACCCTCTACCGTCGCCCCCGACGCCGACACAGAAAGAGCATCGGGGTGATTTCCCTGAGTGGTGCGATCACCAGCGGCAAAAGCCGCCGCTTTCCCGGCAACCTGCCCCTCCTCGGCAATAGCACTGTCGGTAGCACAACTGTCCAGCATCTGGTTCGGGCTGGCCTAGAGGACGACCGCCTGGCCGGCATTCTGTTGCACATTGATTCTAGCGGCGGATCAGCCCTAGCGAGCGATCTGATCTGGCGAGAACTCTCTCTGCTATCCCGCAAAAAACCACTGGTCGCCTACCTAGGCGACATAGCGGCCAGCGGAGGCTACTACGTAGCCCTGCCTGCACAGAGGATTGTCTGTCAGCCTGCGACCCTTACAGGCAGCATCGGCGTCATTACAGCCAAACTCGTCACCAACGAAGCCTTCACAAAGATTGGGGTGAATCGCTTCTCTATGCAGCGGGGCAAGAATGCCGACATCTACTCAGACAGCCATCCATGGCGGGAAGAGCAGCGGGACAGAATCAAAGAATATGTACACTACTCCTACCGCAATTTTAGGGAACGGGTAGCAGATGCCCGGCAACTGTCCTTTGAATCCCTCGACCCTATCTGTGGCGGACGAGTGTGGACCGGCAGGCAGGCCCATGTACACCGGCTGGTAGACGAGTTAGGAGATTTCGCCAGAGCCATCGACATCCTATGCGAACTCGCAGACCTACCCCAAGATGGCTCCGTTCCGATTCGACAAGTCATAGCAGACCAGCCCAAGACATCTCGTTCCAAACGCAGCCTAGGTGCAGGGCATGACCTAGCAGAACTAACCAATACACTGCTTACCATTCTGCAGGGGGATGTTTCCTCTCTTTTAGGGCAGGACCGTATCTGGCTGTTAGCCGATGGTTTGCCCAAGACAAAACCCCAGTGACGAGTGTATTGATGGAGAACATGTACGCGCCACGAATCACTGCTGTTCGGAGATAGATATGTTAGATGTAGAAGAAATCCGTTGGCAGTTTCCAGCCTTACAAGAGACATATAACGGCCATCCAGCCATCTTTTTCGACAATCCCGGTGGTACGCAAGTACACAGCACTGTCATTACGGCAATGACCGATTACCTGACCCGCTGCAATGCCAACACCCACGGGCTGTTTGAGACCAGCCGGCGCACGGATGCAGTGATCAGGGCTGCACATCAGGCTGTTGCGGATCTTCTCGGCTGTGATGCGGATGAAGTCATCTTTGGCAACAATATGACAAGCCTCACATTTCACCTCAGCCGCTCTCTGGCCCAGGAACTACAACTAGGTGCTGAAGTGGTGGTAACCCGGCTCGACCACGACGCCAATATAATGCCCTGGGTCCTGGCTGCTCAAGAGCAGGGCGCGAACGTCCAATGGGTGGATGTGGACGTAGAGACCGGTGCCCTAGATATGGAGGATTTTCGCCGCAAGATCACACTGCGTACGAAACTTGTGGCGGTCGGCTACGCCAGCAATGCGACCGGCACAATCAACGATATTGCCACGGTCATCGGCTGGGCCAGAGAAGTGGGCGCGCTCACATTTGTAGATGCTGTGCAGTATGCGCCCCATGGCTTGATCGATGTGAAGGCCCTGCACTGTGACTTTCTGGCTTGCTCCGCCTATAAGTTCTTCGGCCCCCATAGCAGCCAACTTTACGGCAAGCGGGAACATCTGCAACGACAGCGAGCCTATCAGGTACGGCCTGGCGGAGATCAGCCGCCGGGCAAGTGGGAGACCGGTACCCAAAACCACGAAGGGATGGCCGGCGTGATCGCGGCTATCGACTACCTGGCCGCGCTCGGCGTCAAGTACGGCGTAGCCCGCGCTAGGGACAGCAGACGACAGAAGCTGGTAGCGGCCTGGGCAGTCATCCAAGACTATGAACAGATGCTGGTCGAACGGTTGATTACCGGCCTGCTCACTATACCGGGAATGCGTATCTATGGCCTGACGGACCGGGTGGATTGGGGCCGCCGGGTGGCAACGGTGGCCGTACGCAAAAGCGGAACCACACCCGAACAGTTGGCCCAAGCTCTGGCAGATGAGAATATCTTTGCCTGGAATGGCAATTTTTACGCGCAGTCTGTCAGTGAAAGGATGGGAGTGGAGGACAGTGGCGGCTGGCTGCGGCTGGGCCTAGTCCATTATAATACTGTCGAAGAGATCGACAGCTGTCTACATGTGCTGGACACAGTATAGCCTAGACGACCAAATGCGAAAATTCAAATGATTTGCTAATACTAGCCATATATCATACTTACGAAAATGCAGTATAGTTAGAAATGTATGCCTTCGGGATACGAAGGGAATCATTGTGTACAAAGTCTTGATACTGTCTCATTACTGGAGACCGGAAATTATCGCAACATTAGTATGACTTGGCTTAGGAGGTCAAACACAAATGGCAAAGATTATTGGCATTGATCTGGGAACAACCAATAGCGTCGTCGCTGTCATGGAGGCGGGTAACCCTGCGGTTGTCGCCAATGCGGAGGGCAACCGTACAACCCCGTCCGTCGTCGCCTTCTCCAAAAACGGCGAACGTCTCGTGGGTGTGACAGCAAAGCGGCAGGCGGTCGTCAATCCGGAGAACACAGTCTATTCTGTAAAACGTCTGATGGGGCGTCGCATTCAGGATGCTGAAACGAAACGCACCCAAGCGATGGTACCGTACGCCATTATTGAGGGCTCCAATCACGATGCCCGAGTGCGAATACCGATTAAGGATAAAGTCTATACGCCCCAAGAAATAAGTGCGATGATCCTCAGCAAGCTCAAGCGGGATGCAGAGTCTTATTTGGGAGAAGATGTGAAACAGGTAGTGATCACAGTGCCTGCCTACTTTAATGACAGCCAGCGTCAGGCCACCAAAGATGCCGGGCAGATCGCTGGTCTGGAGGTGCTGCGTATCATCAATGAACCGACAGCTGCAGCCCTGGCCTATGGCCTGGACAAAAATGAGGACGAGACGATTCTGGTCTTTGACCTAGGCGGTGGCACCTTTGATGTCTCGGTTCTGGAGGTCGGCGATGGGGTCATTGAGGTGAAGGCTACCAACGGCGACACCCACCTCGGCGGTGATGATTGGGACGAACGCATCGTCCGCTGGCTCACGGAAGAGTTCAAAAAAGAACAGCGCATCGATCTCAGCCAGGACCGGCAAGCTCTGCAGCGTCTGCGGGAAGCAGCAGAAAAGGCAAAGATCGAACTTTCTAGCATGCCCCAGACTGAGATCAATCTGCCCTTTATCACCGCGGACAGCACAGGGCCGAAACATTTGCAATTGACCCTGAGTCGCAGCAAGTTCGAGCAGTTGACCGCTGATCTCGTTGAACGGCTCAAGAGACCATTCCATGCAGCCCTGAAGGACGCCGGCCTTACAGCTAGTTCCCTAGACGAAGTGGTGCTTGTCGGCGGCTCCACCCGTATGCCCATGATTCAGGAGCTGGTCACGGTCCTGACCAATAAAGACCCCCATAAGGGTGTCAATCCTGACGAAGTGGTGTCCGTGGGGGCCGCTCTGCAGGCCGGTGTCCTCGGTGGCGAGGTCAAGGACCTGTTGCTACTGGATGTGACACCTCTGAGCCTGGGCCTGGAGACCTTGGGCGGTGTCATGACAACCCTCATCCCCCGCAATACGACGATTCCGACGAAAAAGACGGAAACCTATAGCACTGCGGAAGACAACCAAACAGCTGTGGACATTCACGTTTTGCAGGGCGAGCGGCCCATGGCGGGTGCCAACAAAACCCTCGGCCATTTCCGGCTAGATGGAATCCCACCGGCCCCCCGAGGTGTTCCACAGGTCGAGGTGACCTTTGACATAGATGCCAATGGCATCCTGAATGTGCTGGCCAGGGACAAGGCCTCAGGCAAGGAGCAGAGCATTCAGATCACGGCCTCCACCAATCTCGGCGACGATGAAGTGGAACGGCTGGTGCGAGAAGCCAAGGAGAATGAGGCTGTCGATCTACAACAACGACAACTGGTAGAAAGCCGCAATGCCGCTGATAGCCTGATCTATGCCACAGAGAAATCCCTGCAAGATCTGGGCGAAAAAGTACCAGACTCTGACCGGGAACAGATCGAGCAGACGATCAGTGACCTACGGGAGGCTACGGAGGGCGAAGATCTACAGCGCATTAAGAGCCTGACAGAGCAACTACAGCAGGTGAGCGCAGCCCTAGCCCAGCAGATGTACCAGCAGACTGAAGGGAACGGGGCCGGCCCGAATATGAGCGGTGGTGCTGATGGTACGGGGCAAGCGAATGACGAGGATGTGGTGGAAGGTGAGTTTCGCCAAGTTTAACCTCCACCCGAAGCCTAGGATGGGCAGACTAGGTAACGATACATGAAACCGGGCATCAATGCCCGGTTTCACGCTATTGGCACATATTCAGGTTTTTATAGTATTATGTGTGAATCGTGACTAGGAATATAACTGGGTTGCGAGTTTATCAACAAAAATGTATCGGAGAACCAGGCAGTGGACTATAAAGACTACTACGCAATTTTAGGCTTGCAGCGAAACGCCAGCACCTCAGAAATCAAAAAAGCCTATCGCAAGCTGGCCCGGCAGTATCACCCGGACGTCAACAGTGGCGACCCGCAAGCCGAGCAGAAGTTTAAGGAAGTCAATGAGGCCTATACGGTTCTATCTGATAAAGAGAAACGGCAGATCTACGACCGCTTTGGTAGCCGGTGGCAACAGTATGAACGGGCTGGCAAAAGCTTTGACTGGTCTCAATGGTACAAGGCCGGTGGCGCAAGACAACCACAGGGCCGCACAGTTACATCCGAAGAATTTGAGCAGATTTTCGGTGGCAGCTCCTTTTCTGACTTTTTCCAGCAGATTTTCGGTGCTGGCATGGTGCAGCCGCGCGGAGGTAGCCGCTCCTCCCATCCAAGCGGTTTCGGGCTCCGCAGCACCGCCCAGACGGTCCCCTTGGAGATCAGTCTGGAGGAGTCATTCCATGGGACAAAACGCACAATCCAGCAAGGCTCCTATCGATTCGAAGTGACAATCCCAATCGGGGTCCAATCCGGTTCAACGGTCCGGGCCGGTGCTCTGCTGATGACCGTTACCGTCAAACCCCACAAAAATTTTGTGGTAGACGGGAACAACCTACGCACGAAGGTTCCTGTTGATCTGTACAATGCACTGCTTGGGGGAGAAGTGCATGTTCCGACCCTGCAGGGCACGGTAGCATTGGTGATCCCGGCTGACACCCAGAATGGAAAAGTTTTCCGTCTGCAGGGGCAGGGAATGCCGGATGTCAAAGACAATAGCCAACGAGGCGACCTGTTGGTGGAGGTAGTCGTTGTCTTGCCTGTCCCCCTCAGTTCGGCAGAAAAGCGACAGTTTGAAGCCCTACAAAAAAAATTTTCAGATTGATCCAGCATTTCGCGCCTAAGAGGCGTGGCCTACGAACTGACAGCAAGGGCGCGGCATTCCGCCGATATCACCGCTACCCCCTATTTTTCTCTGTCTTTCTGTGGGGCCTAGCATATGTGTTGATGGCATTTACATTGGCCACCTGTAGGGCAGAGATGACGCGCGCGCCAGGTGAACAGGTCATCGTACTCCAGACGACTACCCAGCCGGCCCTCTCCCCAACACGGCAGCCCACGCCGGCTCAACCGCCATCCTTGGCAGTTGATTTGCCCGAAGATGTCGGGCTTTCACGTTCTTCCCACCCTCTGCCATCAAGCAAAGCGGAAAGACGGGCCGTTCAAACACCGGTGGTTGATCTGACCGACTACACAGTGTATCGTCAAACCCTATTGGAGGCTTTCGCTGCAGACGCGGACAGGCTGCCCAATGCACCCCATTACTTTATTCAAGCCCGCCTCCTGCCCGGAGAAGTTCCGCTTCTGGCCGCTACACAGCGGATGCACATTACCAATCAAGAACAGACAGACCTCAACGAACTCTATTTTCGGCTGTATCCCAATCTACCTGCCTATGCGGGCACAGCAGAAGTCTGGCAGGTGGTCGTTGACAATCAACGCCTAGATGCCACGACCACACTAGAAAACTCAGCCTTGTGGGTCCCGCTTGCGGGTAGGATGCGCCCTGGCGCAAGCACTGATGTGACACTCTGGTTCACTGCTACCCTACCGACTTCGGTAACCCCTAGCATAGCTGGCAGTGGCCTCTATGGATTTGTAGATAGTGTGTACGACCTAGCAGGCTTCTACCCTACACTGATGGTCTATGATGATGAAGGCTGGAATTTAGATATCCCTACCACGTATGGCGATGCACCATTTACGGACATCGGCTTCTATCAGGTAGAGCTGACCGTGCCTTCAGAGCATGCAGTTGTGGCTAGTGGCTCTACTGTGGCACAGCAGGCCAATGATGATGGCACAACCACATGGCACATCGCCGCCGGTCCGGTGCGTTCCTTCTATGCCGCAGTGACCGACCGCTGGCAGGTGATCAGCGAAGATGTGAATGGGATCATGGTCAATAGCTACTACCCGAGTGCTGCGCTGCCCTCGGCGCAGACTGTGCTGGCCTACACAACCGCTAGCTTGCGGACCTTCAACCGACTGTTGGGGCCCTACCCATATCGGGAACTGGATGTTGTGCCCCTGCCAACGACTGGGTTTGGCATGGAGTATGCCGGGCTATTTGCTTTGGCCGCCAGCTTTTATACGGAGGCCGGTGGCCCCTTTGTCATTGCCACGCCCCACGAAGTAGCTCACCAGTGGTTTTTTAACCTAGTCGGCAATGACCAGCCTGATGAACCCTGGTTGGATGAATCACTTGCCAATTACGCGGTCTATCTCTACTACGAAGCGGTAGACTGGCCAGAGATGCAGACCGCGATGCTTGAGAATGTCTTTCACTATCGCTACAATAGGGCACAAGAGTTGGGGATCGACAGGCCGGTCAGTGGGCCGGTCGTTGGCTTTGACCAGGCAAACTATATCAATATCGTCTACAGCAAAGGGCCGCTGTTTTTCCACGCCATGCGTGAACGCCTCGGCGATGATGCGTTTTTTGCCGCCCTACGAGACTACACAAACCGACATCGCTACCATATCGCCTATGCCGATGATCTATTCGACACCTTCCGCCGCCACAGTGACACACCCTTTGACGATCTGATCGCCTTTTGGATCACTGGAAAGTGAAAGAAGTTCACAGACATTGGAAAGCAGAACACAGAATGAAACGCTGGCCTCAAGATAACATGAGTGAAGACCTGATGAAATCGTGCCCGCAGGTTTTCTTGCAACCGCTTGACGAAGCCTGCTACAATACGCTAGAGTAAAAAATTGGATTTCGTGGACATTTTGTCTCAACGGGAACACCGCCCTTGGCCCCTAGCGGAGCGTCCATGGGTGATGTGCCAATCTTGGCATGATTTGCTCTTTGCCCATTGGCCCATCTCAGCCGCGCAGATAGCAGACCTTTTGCCGCCGGGCCTGGTTCTGGACACATATGAGGGCGAAGCATGGGTTTCTGTCGTGCCCTTCCGCATGACCAACGTGCGCCCCCGGTTTCTACCGGCCATGCCCTGGCTGTCCGACTTCCCAGAACTCAATGTGCGTACATACGTCCAGAGCTGTGGAGAGGATGGCGAAAAGCCGGGCGTTTACTTCTTCTGCCTAGACGCGGGCAACCCGCTAGCAGTGTCGCTTGCCCGCAGATTCTATCATCTACCCTATTTTCGGGCGCAGATGACCTGCCAGGCCGCAGGTGACGGCATTCGCTATCACAGCCGACGCACCCACAAGCATGCGCCGGATGCGGACTTTCGTGCGAGTTACCGGCCCACGGGTGCAAGCTATCAGGCACTGCCCGGTACATTGGAACACTGGCTGGTCGAACGCTATTGTCTCTACAGTGAAGATGGACATGGGCGCATCTATCGCTGCGAAATCCATCATAGGCCTTGGCCCATTCAGCCCGCAGAAGCTGAGTTTGAACGCAATTGGGTAGCCCAGGCACACCGAGTATTCCTAGCGGATGTGACACCCCTTCTCCAATTTGCCAAGCGGCTGGATGTGTTGGCATGGAGCCTTCAAAAAGTGTGCGCCACACACGTTTAATCGGTAGGCCACATGTGGCGTGCCTCACATAAGAATTACGCCAAAGGCATGGGTCGCCTTACGGGGCCGCGCAATTGGATGATATGATGAATGCAATCAGTGAGATACTTGACCCTCTTCTCAATTTATTACACAATGAGGGCCTCCAGGAATGGGGGGCCTGGAGTTATCTGCTGCTCGTTATTCTGGTGATTGTCGAAGGGCCGATCGTGACGCTGTTGGGCGCGGCCGCGGCCTCGGCCGGGTATATGCGTCTACCCTTGGTCATGGGCAGCGTGCTGGTCGGCAGTGCCATTGCTGACAGTGTCTGGTACTATCTCGGCTATATCCACGCAGAGGAGCGCGCCTTGCGCTATGGACGCTGGCTGGGCTTGCGTCGCTATCATCTGCAACATCTACAGGAGGAGATGCAGCAGCACGCCCAAAAGCTCTTGATCCTCGCCAAATTTACCTCAGTCCTTGCCATTCCCACACTCATGGCCGCCGGGCTGGCCCGCGTGCCCTTCCGCCGTTGGTTTCCTATCGTGTTTCTGGTTGAAATGGTCTGGGTACTGGTGCTGATGTTTATTGGCTTCCAAGCCACAGAAGTGGTGCGCCGGGTGGAACTGGGCCTACACTATCTACCCCTGGCCGGTGGGCTCGCCCTGTTTGTCATCCTGTTCATTGTCTCTCGTCGTCTGCGTGCGGTTCGGGTAGAGGAGCCGACCAACAAGGCAACGCCTGTTATTGTCGAACACAATGAACATCTGCCCAGCATGCCACGGTCAAAGGCTGGGCACAAACCAGTGAAGAGTGGCTAGTGGTGAGCAGTTACTCACCACTGGGATTCAGCCCCATACAGAACCAGACGCGCATCCGTTTGGGGTTTCCCGTCAAAGTTCTGGGCGCAACGGGGCTGCGCTCCCATGACAGTCGACGCTGGCAAAACGAGCCCCATCTAAGTGTCAGCCTGGCCTATTTGCGAGATATTTTTCTCTATTTGGAACGCCGGGATATTCGTTTCTACCGCATGGCTGGGCAGCTTGCCCCCTATCTGACCCACCCGGACCTGCCTGCATTCCACAATCAGCTTGATGAGTGTTCAACAGAGCTGGCCGCTATCGGCGACCTAGCCAGACAACAGCGGATGCGGTTGACTCTACATCCGGGCTTTTTTGTACAACTAGGCCACCCAGACCCTGCTTTGGTCGCCCGTTCTGGCAAGGAACTGGCCGCGGCAGCTACCTTGCTGGACGGAATGGGGCTGGACATGTCCAGTGTCATCGTCATTCATGTGGGCGGCGGTTATGGGGACGTGATCGCTACCCGAGAGCAATTTGTGCGGGCAGCCAATCTGCTGCCAGACACTGTGCGCCACCGGGTGGCTCTGGAAAACGGCGACCGGCAGTTCAGCCTGCAGGATGTGCTGTGGATTCACCGGCATACAGGGGTTCCGGTGGTGATGGATACTCTCCATCACCGCTGCCACAACCCAGAGAGGATCCCCATGTTTGAGGGGCTGAAACTCGCCTTGGCCACCTGGCCCGCTGATATCCGCCCCAAAATTCATTGCAGCAGCCCGCGCACAGCCATGCGTATCCTACAGCGCAACGGCAAGGCCCGGCTACAGATGCCTCTGCCGCACCAACACAGTGACTTCCTCCATCCTTTTGAAGTCATTGATCTGCTACAGGCTGCTGTTTCCGCCCGGCTACGCCCTTTTGATGTGATGCTGGAGGCCAAGGCCAAGGATGTGGCCTTGCTGCGTCTGCGGGAACAACTCAGAAAATACGCACCGGGGTTGTCTCTGTGTGTACAGTAAATCGCAATGACTCGCTGCATGAGTGAGAATTGAAAGATGAGCCAGGAGTACAGAGACCCCCACAAGCTGCGTCGTACCGTTCTGGTGGCGATCATCAACAATCAAGCGGACCTGCAGCGGGCCGCCTCCGAAGGCTGGTATCGCATTCCCCAACGCCGGGCACCACGACGGGTCGGGGCCGACTATCTGGCCTTCTATCAGACCAGTGCCTTCAAAGGGGAAGCGGAGGCCCGCACGGTTAGCTACTACGCGGCCATACGCCGCTATCAACTTCTGCCCCGTACCGTCATCTTCCCCAATGAGCCGAATCATCCCCGGGCAGAGGAGTACTATTTCCGCATTGCAATCGGCCCCCTTCTACGCTTAGAGCAGCCGATTACGGCAGCTTCCTTCCGGCGTCTGACATTTATCCATACAACGCTGGAACGTCTGTTGAGTGCCCAAGAAGTGACGGAACTCAAGCTGGACGCAGATCCGTTCCAGACTCTGTGGAATGCCCTACGGGCCAACCGGCTCAAGCCGCTCCCGAATCGGCTGGCCGGTGATTGGCCGGTGGACATTGCTCTGCAAGTACGCAGCGGCTATCTGGGCATCCAACTAGAGGACGAAAGCACTGTGCGCGAAGGAATGTCATCCGAGCGCTGGACAATTTTACGGATTTCCAGTAGCCACATCACTTCTGATCTGCAAGGCTGTCTGCGGGAGATCGGCCGGGCCCTAGTCGATCTCGGCGGTGCTCTCAACTCCAAGCCGGGGCCGGCGTTTAGGTTGTAGGCTGAAACGTCGGCTCAAGTGTTCGTGAGATACAATCTCCCTATGCATCTGATTGTCCAAATTCCCTGTTTCAATGAAGCAAATACGCTACCGGCGGTGCTGGCAGACATTCCCCGCACCCTGGATAGTGTAGATCAGATAGAGGTGCTGGTGGTTGATGATGGCAGCAGTGACGACACCGCAGAGGTAGCCCGGCAACATGGTGCAGATTACGTGGTGCGCCATCACCGTAATTTGGGCCTCGCGACAGCCTTCCAGACGGGGTTAGATACATGCCTGCGTTTGGGGGCAGATGTGATCGTCAACACGGACGGCGATCATCAGTATCCGGGAGATGCCATTGACGCGCTGGTGACGATGGTGGTTGAAGGGCGGGCAGACATCGTGGTGGGAGACCGGCAGCCCCATCAGATCGGACATTTTTCGCCGCTCAAACGTGGCCTACAACGCTGGGGTAGCAGGGTCGTCCGGCTCGCATCCGGTACGGATGTCCCCGATGCGACCAGTGGCTTTCGGGCATTCAGCCGGGAAGCCGCTCTACGGCTGATTGTCCTGACCCGCTACACCTATACCTTGGAAACCTTAATACAGGCGGGGAAAAAGGGGCTGATCGTCGCCCATACGCCTATCCAAGTCAATGCCCCCCAACGCCAGTCCCGGCTGGTGCGTAGCAATTGGGACTTCGTCAAACGTTCCGCGGCCACGATTGTGCGACTCTATGCCCTCTATGAACCGCTATACACCTTCAGTTTGATCGCATCCCCCTTTCTGTTGGCCGGGGTTGCTCTGCTGGCTCGATTTTTATTTTTTTACTTTCTCGCGCAATCAGGCGTCGGACGCTATATCCAGTCCATTACTATCGGAGGCACTCTCCTGACCGTCGGTTTTCTCATCTTCCTATTTGGCGTAGTCGCGGACATCAACTCCACCCAGCGGGCCTTGCTGGAAGAGATTTTGTATCGCCAACGCAAGCGGGAACTGGAAGAAGATCAGAAAAACCGGGAAGAATGAGTAATGGAAGAGCCGCAGACGGCTAACAGCCGCAGTTAGCCATCCTTGCCTGCTACACCCAATTCTTCAGCGACACCTTTCATCGCATCCAGGACTCTCTGCACATGCTCATCAAAGGGTTCGCCCAACTCCTCAATGAATTGGAGATTCTCTTTGCGGTTGATGGCTGCGGTGAAGCGTTTGTCCTTCCACTTTTTCTTGACAGATGTGAGTTTTACCTTACGCAGATCCCGATCTGGGCGCACGTACGCGCACGCCAGAAGCAGGCCAGTCAGTTCATCACAAGCCAGCAATGCTCGATCTAGCCGTGTTTCACGGTCTACCCCGAGAAATGTGGCATGGGCCTCGATTGCGTGGATGAACGCCGCTGGATAGCCCTGTGTGCGGAATAGGCGCAGTTCTGTGCGGGGGTGCCCATTTTCCCGATCATCCATATCAGGAAAACGCTCGTAATCTAGGTCGTGAAGCAAGCCTGTCAGGCCCCAGAGATCCTCGTCCTCGCCATAGTAGCGGGCATAAGTTCGCATGGCTGCTTCGACCGCCAACATATGGCGACGCAGGCTTTCCGATTCGACCCATTCATGCAGCAATTGGAGTGCTTCTTCCCGGCTGGGGAGAGACATCGTTGATCCTCTCGTCTGTGTCTTTCGTCTTCTGCCGTCCCACGATCACGTCCCACTGCGCTTCAAAGCGACGAAATCGTCACATCCCGTACAGCGTAGATGATCTGGTGGCTGTCGGCAATGTTGGGATGTTCGCGACCATCGGCTCGGTCCCGCCAGAAGAACCTGCCCGTCCAGCGTGCCCAACTAAAGCTGTGCCACACTGCCTCGCTGAAGGGAGAACCGTTCAGCCATTTGTATAAAAAGAGGCTGAGGCTCGGTTCCGGCAACCAGTTGATGCCAAGGGCACCATTGACTGCCTGCGCGCCTAGGGCCAGCCAAATGGGGGCCAGGGTCGCACCGTAGCAGTTCAGGCCGTAGACCATACGCAGGTCGAGCAGAGAGTTGTCCTGTGCATAGCGGTCAAGCAGAGGCTCGAATATAGTTGCATCCACAAATTCTCGGCCCTTATAGCCTACCAGACACTGCTCCTGCCCATGGACCAGCAGCAGTAGGTCGAGGGTATGGCTGGCACTCATCGCAACCAGAGTGCGGGCCAGGGTCTGGCCGCTGGCCTGGGCATCTTCCAGAATGGCGATGCGGTCGTAGCAGCGGTAGGCTCCGAGGAGCCGCAACAACAGTTTTGCGTATTCTTCTGTCATCCAATCGACTGCCGCCATCACCCAGGGGGGAAGATCTAGGCCACTGATATAGCCTACATTTTCCAGAAAAACGACTAAGGCCAATGGTTTCTGACGGGGACGTTCTCTGCTGTCAGATGCTTGGACGGGCTGTTCACGAATCGTCTGCAACATCAGCGGCCCATTCAGAACTGAAAACGGCCATTGGCATCAACGATGCGGACCGTAAAGTTCTCAACGAATGGTTCTAGGCCGGCGACCAGCTCTTCCCATTCCTGGGAGCGCAAAATACGCACCGCATCTGCTTGGTTCTTGAGCAACCCACCACCGAGAATCTGAGGGGCTTCTCCCCACAGCGTGTACCAAGCATCTGTGATGTTCAGGCCTAGCTGGGCCAGCCCTGGCCCCAATGTCTGGACGACGTAACGCTGGCAGTCCTCTTCGTGTCCTTCCCGCATATCATAACTCAGCAATACTTTGATCATACCCCAGTCCTTAGGAGCGAGGACATCTTCATATCAATCAGTGGCCAGAGAGAGGACGCTATGTAGCCGCAATTCGGCCTGCCGGCGGAAGGTTTCCACACTGATGGAGCGGAAAAGCCAGACTGCCAGCAGCAGGCCAGCGATCTCTAGGCTGAAGACAGCGGCATAGCCCAGCAGCGGGTTGCCCATCAGCCAGAAGAACAGATCCCACAACAGGCCACTGATGATCTGGCCAATTGCCTGACCAGCAAAATTTGCTACACCCCAGGCCCCCATGTACAATCCAGCCGCCTGGGGAACGGTCATGTCCAACATAAAGCTGAGGTTGCTGACGGTCATCAGGCCGCCGCCCAACCCCAACAGGAGCACAGCCCCCAGAAACAGGCCCACGTGCCCGAGAAAACCAGTGATCATGATCAATGCAAAGGCGGCCGCAGCCACATACGCGCCCAGATTGGCACAGGGCTTTTTCCCCCAGTGCTTCACCAACGGTAGCCCGCCCAAAAGTGTTACCAATACACCTGCACCCCAAATCGACGTCAGACGGGACGTAGCCGCCACGCTCATCCCCAATGCATGTGCGCCAAAAGGCTCCAACAACACATCCTGTGCATGGATACTGACCAGCACGAGCACTAGATATCCGAAGAAGTGACGGGCCTCCGGATTTAATGCCAGCAGACGCCATGCCTGCACGGGATTGCTGGCACTGTGGGTGGGGAGGGCAGTTCTGGTAGACGCGCGGGGCTCAAGGCCATAGCTACCCAGCAACACCAAGATCACAGACACGAGCCAGACCATACCAAAGGCTGTGTAGAGTGTCTCCTGGGAAAAGGGTTCCAACAGCCGAGAAAGGCCCAAACTCGTCGCAATCGTCGCGAGGATCATCGCAGTCCACATTACGCTGACCGTCCGACTGCGCTCCTCTTTGTCGGCCAGCTCAGTGACAAGTGACAGATAGCTGACCGACGCAGCATTGACACCCACGCCCCACAGGCTGAAGGCGACAAGCGCGCCCAAAAGACCGAGCACAAAATTATCGACCAACAGATAGGCGGTGTGAGCAGTGAAGTAACTGCCCGTGGCCGCCAACAGGCCGCCCACAAGAATCCAAGGGACACGATGATAGTTGACAACAGGATGCTGGTCCGCCCAGTTCCCCAATAGCACCTGCAGAGGAGAGAGCAGGTAGGGCAATGCTATCAGAGCGGACACCAACAGCATCGGCATCTGCAGATCCGCGATCATCACGCGATTCAGTGTACTGGTGACCGGTACAACTGTGATCGATACCCCCACATGAACGAGGGCGAATTGGGCGAGAATACGTATATTCATCCCTGCAATATACCACAGCTCGCTTAGATTTCCAATACTGTGCTTTGGGAATTGACAATTGGCCCGTGCCAGGGGCCGGGAAACGAGCCGGCCTGCAACATGGTCGCTCAGCAGCGTACTATCTAACAGCATGATCGTTATTTGCTTGCGCCATCCGCGCCATATGTGATTGACGGACTGGTCGGTACATGATAAACTCTTGCTTGGTAGTGGAAACATGATCCGCACCGTGTAGCCTGAGGCGGCGCATGGGAATTCATCAACAGGAGGAAGTGTGGCCGTCGCAACCGGCACATCCAGTCAGTCGATTCCTAGCGTAGATCTGGCGGGTAGCGTTCCGATCTTCGGCAAACAGCCCGGCAGCCAGTTGGTTGAAGGTGAATCTTTCGCTGATTTTAGCAGGAAACGGCTTCTCTTTGGCGAGTTTACACAGATCGGACAGACCCATGTATACCGGGTAGCGTGTAAGGCCGGCGACCGCTTGCGGGCGCAGATGTTCGTGCCTGTCTTACCCCAAGGCGGCGCGGTGATGCCAGCCTTGGCTATTGTGGCCCAGAGCCTACCGTACAGCGCGGATGTGCAACAGGTGCCGCTTGATTTACCCCAAGGCTACAGTGCAATCGTCGCGCTGCCACCAAGTGAGCTTTTGCACCCGGTGCAAGATGTTCTGACCCGCGTGCAGTACTACCCTGGTCCGCTCATTGATACCCGTACCCTTGTAGGAGGCCGCTGCTATCTGGTAGTCTGGAGCCCCGACAACCACATGGGCAAATATGTGATCTCAATCGGCCATCGCTGGCCCCTACGCTGGCACTATTGGGCCCAGTTGCCCTTGTACTGGTGGCAAATTCGAGGCTGGTTCGGTCTGAGCAGAGCCGCGGCCTATTCTCTGCTGGCAGGTGGCCTGCTGGTAGCCCTGATGATTGCAGCTATTGTGCGTCGTGCCGGGGAGAGGGCTTTCTAGCCTTACGAAGTGTGAAGGGGCATGCTACCCTGCAAGCGCGGTGCTCATAACCGAGCCCAAGGTAGGGCTGACCACGGGGCGATCCTTCAGCAATAGAGCAAACGTTCTTGATTGAGACAATCGCAACGGACGAGGCTAAAGCGTATGGGATTGGCAACGCTACTGGCAAGAGGCATGGGTATCGCCATCGGCACACAGGTCGGTATGCGGCTAACTCGCCGCCTCCATCCCTGTCCATATCCTTCGCAGCTAAAGGGGCTGCTCGATCATCCGGCGCGTATGAGATATCGCGATCCGATCACCACACTGGGTCCGTTCGGTCTGGCTCCTGGCCAAACTGTACTGGATGTGGGATGTGGCACGGGCACATTTACCGTCGAAATGGCGCGGCAGGTAGGCCGGGAAGGCCGGGTGTACGCTGTCGATATACAGGCGGCCATGCTTGATACCGCTCAAGCCAGAATCATTGACGCTGGCCTCTCGCAGCGTGTTCATTTTCACCACAGCGGCGCGTACCGCATGCCTCTGGAGAGAGACAGTGTAGATGTTGCTGTTCTGATCGCCTCCCTCTCGGAGATGCCACACCCCCTTTTTGCCCTAGAAGAACTGCGTCGGCTGCTCAAATCGGGTGCCCGTTTGGCGATCAGTGAAGAGATGCCCCACAGCGGATATGTCCCGCCTCGGGTCGTGCGCGGCTGGTTGCAGGAAGTCGGCTTCCGCTACGGCGGCCAACAGGGGACGCCCTTCTGCTATAGTCTGCTGTATTTCAATGAGGACTAGCCGGTCAGTGCTGGTGACGAAAACATCTGATGTATACACACAATTGGAACAGTTCTTCCTACCAAGTGGCGGGAAATCTGTTACAATATAGCTGTGCATGTTGAATTGCCTGCCTCTATATCTACTTTGCCCACTGGCAAAGGCAAGGGGTAGAGAAGACACAATCGAATGGGCATCGTTGAGTACATCGCAACTCAAGAGGCTTTGGTGTGGAACTTGATCTAAATTTAGATTTGCCGTATGGTACACCGGAACTGCTAGGGGTCAGCGGGAAACTTCGGACAACACCCGGCGATTTCATTGTAGAGGAGATTCCCCTATATGAAGCCAGCGGCGTCGGTCAACATCTGTATGTCAACATTACAAAAGAAAAATTGACGACTCGTGAGGTGCAGCGAGGGCTGGCGGAAGCATTTAGCCTACCTTACAAAGCCATTGGTTTCGCTGGCATGAAGGATAAATTTGCCCGTACCACCCAGACGTTCAGCCTGCTGGTCGGCCATGTGCCTGACGAATTTCTGCACGCAGCCCCCGCACGTATCACCGAACAGATGCCGGTGCTCGTCAATTGGGTGCGCCTGCATGGCAACAAACTCAAAAAAGGGCATCTTCTGGGCAACCGCTTTACCATCACTATTACACAAGCGGCCGTCCCTGGCGAGCAAGCCTTGGCAAGGGCCGCAGCAATCGCCGCATCCTTACGCAGCAGCGGCCTGCCCAATTTTTACGGGCCGCAGCGTCTAGGGCAAAATGGTGCAAATGTACGCCGAGGATGGGAGATCCTCCACAGTGCCACATGGATGTCCAACCGCTGGCTGCGTAACCTCTTACTGGCAAGTGTACAGAGCTATCTGTGCAATCGGTATCTGGCCCTACGCCATCAACGAGGTCTGTTTGCAACAGTACTGAACGGGGATATCGCCAAGAAATATGAGACAGGCGGCCTCTTTATTGTCAAAGAGCAGCAGGCGGAGCAGGTTCGTTACGAGCAACAAGAGATCAGCTTTACCGCGCCGATCTATGGGCCGAAGATGTGGCAGGCAGAGGCCGAGGCCCATGAGCTGGAGCGGGAGATTTTGGCCGTACATAGCATTGAAATGGCTTCTCTGTCCAAAGCAAAACTGATGGGCAGCCGCCGCTTAGGGCGCGTGCTGCTCAATGATCTGTCCGTTGCCTTGACCGAGGCCGGCCTTGTCGTGCAGTTTTCCTTGCCCAAGGGGGCTTTTGCCACAACTGTCTTGCGCGAATTTATGAAAATAGATGACAACATGCTGGCACAGACACCTGAAGAGTGATGACGAAAAGTAAATACTGGTAGATGCCCTGCATGCAAAACAGTAGCAAACTCTCTCAGTAGCAACAAATTTCTGCTATGGAAATGCCTCTTTTCCCGTTACGCGTTGTGCTTTTTCCGAGTATGATGCTGCCTCTACATATTTTTGAACCTCGCTATAAGGAGATGATCAACCGCTGCTTGGATGAGAACTTGGCTTTCGGCATTGTCTTAATCAAAGAAGGGCTAGAAGTGGGTGGAGACGCGCTCCCCTACCGGGTGGGCACCGCTGCCCGTATTGTACAGGTGGACCGCCAACCGGACGGCAGGATGAATATTCAAGTAGTGGGTACCCGGCGGTTCCGCATTGATGGAGTGAGCCACGACCAGCCCTATCTGACCGGACAGATACGGCACTTTCCGGTTGTGAATGGAGATACAAAACTGGCGACGGAGAAAGCGCAGCGGGTGCGCCCCAGAATTATGCACTATGTCGAGCTGCTGACAAAGGCCACGGGTGTGCAATTACAGCTCGACCGGCTGCCGGAAGATGCCACAAGCCTAGCCATCTTCACCGCCATCGCCTTGCAGGTGCGCTCTGAAGACAAACAGCGTCTGCTGGAGCTGCCCGGTGTGCCGGAGTTGTTGGAACTGGGCAACTACTACCTCGGCCGCGAATTGCAGTTACTTGACTATATGATCCGCACTCAAACAACCTTGCCAGCCCTGACCCATGGCCCCACTGGCCAGTTGTTCGCAAATTGACATCTTACTGCAGTCTCTAGTGTACACGACAGTACGTTTGTGGAACGAAAAAGCAACAAACTGATGCCTATGTCCAACCGCCCGAATATACTTCTGATCTCCACGGACCACTGGTCTGGGGCCCTGCTTGGTGCTGCAGCCCATGAGTCCATTCAAACGCCCACCCTAGACGAACTGGCCCGCGCCGGTGTGCGCTACCCGAATTGCTATGCCGAGTGTCCGGTTTGCATCCCCGCCCGCCGGACACTGATGACCGGCACGCCTCCCCGAACCCACGGAGACCGGATCTTCAATGAAACTCTACCCATGCCAGAACTACCAACACTGGCCCAGACGTTGCGCGATGCCGGCTACCAAGCCTATGCAGTAGGCAAGTTACACGTCTACCCGCAGCGGGACCGCATCGGTTTTCATGACGTGGTTCTAGATGAGGAGGGCCGGCAGATATACGGTGTCATTGACGATTACGAACTGTTCCTCGGAGAGGAAGGCTACGCCGGCCAGCAGTACGCGCATGGGATGAGCAATAATGAATACAGCTATCGGCCCTGGCACCTCCCTGAATATACCCACGCCACCAATTGGGCGACGCGGGAGATGGCGAAGGTCATCCGCCGCCGGGACCCCAAGCGGCCCGGTTTCTGGTTCCTCTCGTATCGGCATCCTCATCCGCCAATTGTGCCCCTACAACCCTATCTCGATCTGTACAACGATCCAGACTTTCCCATAGACCTGCCGATGTGCGGGACATGGGCAGAGAAGAGGACGGAACTGCCCTTTAGCCTGCAGGCCCACATGGCCAGAGGCGATACGTACACCCTATCCCAGACCATGGCCATCCGTCGGGCGTTTTACGCGCTCTGCACACACATCGATCACCAGTTGCGGTTGGTCATTGGTACCTTGCGTGAAGAGGGCCTGCTGGACAATACGATCATCTGTTTTACAGCAGATCATGGGGATATGCTGGGCAACCACAATATGTGGGCCAAGCGGTTGTTCTATGAGCATTCGGCCAATATTCCGTTGATTCTGTTGGGGGTAGCTGACGACCCGCGCGTGGGGCACAATCAGGTGGACGAACGGCTGGTGGGCTGGCAGGATGTGATGCCTACACTGCTCGACCTAGCAGGCGTGCCAATCCCGGCATCCGTAGAGGGCATATCTGCGCTAGGAGAAGAGCGACGAGACTATTTCTACGGCGAGATCGACGAAGGACCCCACGCCACGCGCATGATTCACGACGGGCGTTTCAAACTGATCTACTACGCCAGCGGCAACTATCGCCAGCTTTTCGACCCACAAAACGATCCCCTAGAGGTGACAGATCTAGCGCAGGATCCCGTATATGCACACACTCTCGCCCGCCTAGAGGCACTGCTCATCAGTGAACTGTACGGCGGCGATGAAAACTGGGTACAGGACGGTGTCCTTGTGGGCCTACCAGACCGCACATTTGCGCCCGGCCCCAACCGCGGCCTCACCAGCCAGCGGGGCATCCATTGGCCCCCTGCGCCCAAGACAGATATGCCGCAAATTCAGTGGTTTTCGGAAGGCGAGGTCTGAAGATCTCGTGTCAAGAGTTATCTATATAATTTGAGGAAAAGGACAAATATGGCAATCCATCAGTTCCAACCGCACCACTACCATTCGACCATCGGCTCCCATCCACCAGTGTTGCACATTCATCCCGGCGACACTGTCCAGACCTCAACCGTTGATGCTCGGGGCGCGGACAGCAGCGGTCAGCCCATTACCTCCCCAGGCAATCCTATGACCGGCCCGTTTTATGTGGAAGGGGCAGAACCAGGGGATACTCTCGTCGTGCATCTGGAGCAACTACGGCCCAATCGACCTTTCGGCTGGACTCGTACAATGGTGGCCCCCAATGTCGTGGATCCGGACCAAGTCCCCCATCTGCCTTGGCCAGAAGAGGGAAAGGAACTAGCCCGTTGGCAGGTGGACAACAAGGCCGGCCGTGCCACTCTCATTGAGCCTCAAACCAGCCTAGGCGCGCTGACCTTGCCTCTGGCCCCGATGACCGGCTGCTTTGGTGTCGCGCCGGCCCGGGGTGAGGCTATCTCAACAGCCACATCCGGCCCCTATGGCGGCAATATGGACTATCGCGGCTTTGTCGCCGGCGTGACCGCCTACTTCCCAGTTTTTGTCCCTGGCGCGCTCTTCCACATCGGCGATGGCCACGCCCTGCAAGGAGATGGCGAGATCGTCGGCACCGGCATTGAAATCTCCTTTGATGTCTCCTTTACGGTGGATGTGCAGAAGGGCCGGCCTATCTTTTGGCCTAGGGGCGAGAATACAGAATACATCTTTGCGGCCGGCAATGCCCGTCCGCTTGACCAGGCCACACAACATGCCACAACGGAGATGATTCGCTGGCTAGAGCAGGACCTAGGGATCGACCCGGTGGGCGCACACATTCTCATGGGCCAGGCAGTGGAATATGACCTCGGCAATATCTATGACCCAGCCTACACGATGATCTGCAAAATGCCGAAAGCGGTTCTGCCGTAAAGCGACTACAGAAAAGAGATGGATGATCATGTTACGCAGAGGGAGCAACAAGACGCACAGGGGCCAGGAGAGATAAAGTTTGGAAAGCCTGGCGCATGGCAGCAAGATATACGGGTGTCTTGAGTGCATAATGATTCTTCTTGGTCCGAACCTTTACCATCTCCAACTTCGTATACGCCCACAACCAAGCCACGAAGTGATTGGTTTGCGTCCTTGGACGACGACACCAGATAGCGCATCTTGGTCGCATTGTCCGCGTTTGTGCAGCGTTGCGAAAGCAGCAGTAGGGTGAAAATGCGTATCGGTGTATTGAGTGGCATGAACGCAGGTGTAGGCAAAGGAGAACAAGATGGGGCAGTGTATCTATTGTGGTAAGGGCGCGGGATTTCTACGCAAGCAGCATCAGGAATGTAAGCAGAAGCATAACCAAGCCTGGGACGAGATGGTTGCTCTTGCCAGCGACACAGCACTGGGCCAAGGCGATGTAGGGGCTCTGGAATCTCAGTTGACAGAGACTGCACGGGAGGGCTATATCCCGGCGCCGCGTACTCGGGAAGCGATGATAGCGGGTTGGCGTGCGGCCATTGAAAATGCACTGGATGACCATCTGCTGTCTGCGGAAGAAGAAGACCGACTGACCGCATATGTCCACCAGTTCAATTTGTCCCAGAAAGAACTTGACAGCGAGGGCGCATTTACCCGCATGATCCAAGCGGCGGTCATTCGTGATGCACAGAATGGTGTGATGACCACGAGAGTGTCACTTCAGGGGCATCCCTTCAATTTTCAGAAATCCGAAACCTTGGCCTGGATCTTTCAAAATGTGGAATATTATGAGCAGAAGGTGCGGCGAGAACGCCAGGGTAACTATGGGGGGATAAGTTTCAGGGTAGCCAAAGGTGTCTATTACAGAACTGGCGGTTTTCGTAGTCGTCCGCTGGAACACACGGTTACAGAACATGTTGACAGCGGTCTGCTTGGGGTTACGACCAAACATATCTATTTTTCGGGCAGCAACAAGAAGTTCCGGATTCCCTACAGCAGAATCGTGGCCTTCGACCCTTACTCCGATGGTATTGGCATCACCCGTGACACGGCTTCTGCCATGCCGCAGACCTTCAAGATAGAGGATGGCTGGTTCATCTACAACCTTGTAACGGCCTTAGCCCAGTCATAAGCATGGGCTAGAATCCTGCCAACCGAAAATCAGTGGATAACTCAACCCTGCCATCAACTTTGGCACGAGACATTGGTCATAATTGCAATTGGGAGATATAGTATGAGGCGGCGCAAAATGCAAATCATTTGTCTGATGGCCACAGTTCTATTGGCCGCGTGCCAGTCTGTGCGACCATCGCCAACACCAACATCTGAGCGCGGCGCGCCATCGACACCAACGGAGGCAACGGCAGAGGAAGCACAGCCTGCCGACACGGCCGGGCTAACCCAGTTCCAGGACACGTGTGGCTGCATGGGTGGGGGAGTTGCTTCCATCCCTCCTGCCATACCAGGCCTGATCCAGCTGCAGGACCCGTTGGATGAACCGGAGTACTACTGTGTAGATGTGCCCGGTTTCAATCGCAGCCTAAACGTACAGGCGGACCTCATGGCACATACCTGCAAGCCAGGTGCTGATGATGAGATGTTCCTCATGGATGCCCCAGCACCAGGCCAGATCTCCATGCCTGCCTACACCCTATGTATGGAAGCGAGTGGCACAGAAGCCGGCGCGCCCGTGCATCTGGCCGAGTGTTCTGCTACACCTTTGCAGAAGTTCCAGTACACGGACGACGCGCAGATCCGTCTGGATACTGGGGATGCAGGCGGGCTGTGTCTGACTGTGGCCTCGGGGCCTGGCACCCCAACCGGCGGCCCCAGCCATCTCCGACGTGACCTTATGCTGGAAGCATGTGATCAAGTGGAGGCTGCCCGCTCCCGTTGGACGGTCGGCTCTTCCACAGTTGTGGAACCGGCAGCAGAGCAGCGGTAGGCGACGTTCGACGAAGAAAGTAGCAGGTGTTCTACGTTTACTCACACGCGGCCAATTCTAGGTGGTTATATTGGATCATGGACGCCATTTGGATATTCCAACGTTCGGCCGACATGTAGAACATCGGTAGATCGTCATGGCCGAGCACTAAGGCTTCCTGTAGTTGGAAGCGGCGTAGGGCCTGCTCCTTGGTCAATGGGACATCTACGCCATATGTGACAGCAATATCGGCCGAGGCCTCCGGATTCTCAATGAGGTATTTGGCTCCCTGGAAAGTGGCGGCCAGATAGCGGCGCACCAGATCAGGATTTCCCTCTAAGGTCTCCCGACGCACAACTGAGACATCCGCGTAATCGTCCCAGCCCCAGTCACTGAACTGGAAGGCGACCCAGTTCATGAAACCTTTCTCTTCCATGAGGCGGGGTTGGTTGATGAGCCAGGCCCCAATGTAGTCCATCGTACCTTCTAAGACAGGATCCGGCGTAAAGCCGGCCTCCATGAGCTCCACCTGATCTGCGGGAATGTCGTACTTGCTGGAGATAAACTGAAAGAGATAGCCGTCAGTCCCATGTAGTCCGATCCTCTTGCCGATAAAGTCTTGGGGTGTCAGTTCTCTGCTGGACCGTTGATCCTGGGGGGTGTCGGGATCCAGGCCCAGCCAGATGTAAGGGCTGTGCTTGAGTAAGGTGCCCACCGCGACTATCGCAGCCGGGGTAGGACTGAAGACCATAGAGGGTACCCGGCTGCCACCGTCAGAGACGGCAATATCTATGGCACCAGCGGCCAAATTCTGCAGATGGTCCACACCTGGACCACCGGCCACCAGTTCGACATCCAGACAGACATCACTGTAGAAGCCCAGTTCCACCGCATTGTACCAGGATGCTTCCTCATCATTCAGCACCCAAGGCATGCCGATTTTGATTTGGTCCACGCTTTCACAGGCCATAGGCTTCCAGGCAGCATCTGGGTCGGGCAAGAGATCGTTGGTGAAGTAGCTCTCGGCCGGGAAATTTTCTTCTACACATGCCAGAATACGCTGGAATTCGGCTTCACTGTCTGTAGCGGCCGCGACATCAGCTTCCTCGGGGGTGTCCTCTTCTACAGCAGGGGGTGCGGCTGGGGCCGGTACTGTACAGGCACTCAGAAGTACGGTTAGAATGGCTGATAACAGATAAAGACAGTTTGGCACAATACCCTTTTCCCAATAGTGCTTATGTGCTGCTTGCTGCATGATAGCCTCCTCGTGAATTCAACAGACAGTTTATCTCCTGAACAAGTATACTATAAAAAACGTCTACTGAATACCTGCAGGAACTGACCAGTAGCCAGTGGTATTCTAGAAATAAGAACTACTTTTTTGCTCCTTGACATAGGTACGATGTTACAGTATGATGATTTTACAGTGGCTTATGGAGAATAGGCAGCCGGTTTCCTCATATATAAAGGATAGTAGCGACTTCACAGAATCCGGTCCCGTCTTGGAGAACTGCCGTGGAGAGTGATTTATGGCGAGCAGGTGTTGCAAAATGTACGCCAAGTAGCGGAGAAAGCCAATGGAATCAATGCAATGATGAACAGTGGTAAGTCACATCAACTTCAGAAAAGATAAGGAGTGAACAAGTATGTCGAGAAATCGGATTCAGATGATGTTGGTCCTGCTGGTGGTAGGCAGCTTGATTCTCACGGCCTGTGCCACGCCTTCGGCCCCCTCCGCGGCCGAGGAAATGGAAGCACCGGCTGCAGAATCTGCTGCGGAAGAGATGATGCCGGCCGTTGACCGGCCCGCGGACGCTGCCGAAAACCAGATCTTGAACGTAGTTCATGAAGGCGGCTGTGGGTCAGGCCCCTTCCCCGGCATTGACTACGGCAGCCCCTGTAACTTCGGTCATATGTACCTGCCCCCCTTCTTGGTGGACATTGATGGCAACGTCATGCCTGGCCTGTTCACCACAGATTGGGAGGTCAATGATGACCTGACCGAATATATCTTCCATATCCAAGAAGATGCTGTATGGTCCGATGGCAAGCCTGTGACGGCCCAGGATGCTGTGGACTGGTGGAATTTCATATTTCATTCGGACCGCTCCTCATGGCCGCGCAATACTGTTATGGGCGCGGTAATGGGGATCGATGCCTATGCGGATGGGGAGACGGATGCGATTGAAGGCCTCACTGCTCTGGATGACAAGACCCTGAAAGTGACGCTGTGGCGTCCTGAAGGTTCATTGCCGCAGTTGTGGGGTTTCCGTGAAGCTGCACCTGCCCGTTTTGATCAGTATGCTGATCTCCTAGAAAGAGCGGACGAGTTTGAGACGGCACTGGATTGGCGCGGCGCGATGTCCGAACGCTTCTTCGCCGGCGAAAACGCGGCCGACCTGATCGTAAATGGACCGTTTCAGCCGGTCCATCTGCAGCCAGAGCCGGACGCGATCTACCGCTTTGAACGCAACCCCATGTGGTGGGGCGAGCCCACGGTCTTGGATGGCATTGAAGCCACAACCATCCGTGACTTCCAGACGATGCTCCTCATGTTTGAGAACGAGGAAATTGACCTTGCCCTCCAGCTATCCGGGCCGCCGGCTGTGCTTCTGCGCCAGAACCAGCCAGAGGCCTTCCGTGAAGTGCCGATTTCCGCTTTCTGGGCCATGTACTTTATCACTGAAAAAGAGCCTACCGACGACGTGAACCTGCGCCGGGCACTCATGTCGGCCATTGAATGGGAGAAGGTGGCGGAGATCGCGTGGGAGGGCGAACAGGCCCCAAGCAATGCGGGCAGCCCCATGGCATCTGCCTATCAGTGCTATGATCAGAACTTCCAGCCCTATCCCTTCAACCCGGAACGGGCCAAAGAGTTCCTAGCTGAGTCCAAATACGGCCCGACCGGGGAGACCGTGCCCAAGATCCGTGTACTGACCGGTGGCAGTGATCCGCCACGCATCCGCGCCGCCCAGATCATCCAGGAGATGTGGCGGGTGAACTTGGGCATTGAGGATGTGGAGATCAAGAATGCCGAAGCCGAGTTCGTTGACGGTGAAGGGTTGGTATCGATCCAGGTCACCAGCGGCGGCTCCTTTATCCCCCGCCCGCCCTATCTGTTGGAGTCCATTGCTCATACCCGCGGTGGTGCCTATCAGTCATGGACCCAGTACACCGAAGACGGCTGGGATGAAGAGATCGATGCATTGCTGGCTATGGATCCCAACAGCCCCGAATATTGTGAGAAATCGCTGGCTATGCTTGAGAAATTTACCGATGCCGCGCTTGTGATCCCCACAGGATACATCAAGGGATGGTATCAGGTTCAGCCTTGGCTTGAAGGGTATGGACAAGGCCGGATCAGCTTTTGGTACACGATGACAGACACGTACCTGAAGGACCGCTAGCAACCCACAGCTCTTCGTAGCCTGTACATGGCTACGAAGAGCTGCCTACGAACCCGCAGTTCTGCAAAGAGGACAGTCGTGACTCGCTATTTCATGATGCGCCTGCTGATCATCATCCCGACACTGTTCGCGACGCTGATGATCGTCTTTCTGCTGGGCTATCTGGGACCTATTGACCCGGTGACCATCTTGCGCTCCCAGTGGGCAGCGCAGGGCATCTATCTGAACGAGCAAGAGGTAGCTGAGTTGCGCCATCAACACGGCCTTGATAGACCGTTTCTGCTCCAATTCAGCACATATCTTAACAATCTGCTGCAGGGCAAGTTTGGCTATTCTTTTGCTGACGCAGCACCCATCTGGCCACGCATCCAACGTGCTCTGCCGGTGTCCGGCTCCCTTGCGCTGGGCGCGATTGTCATCATGGTCGTCGTGGGCATTCCTATGGGGATTCTCGCAGCCCGCTTCCACAACACCCGGGTCGACTATGGCATCGTCGGCACCAGTCTCTTCCTCTGGTCGATTCCCCCTTATGTTCTCGTTCCCGTCATTCTCATCGTCACTGTGCTCTGGCTGGACGTGATGAACGTGCCCCGGGGCTGGAAAGGGATATGGCATCCCTCCTTTTTCGTGGCGGCCGGCATCATCTCCCTGCGTTCGCTGGCCAACATCATCCGCCAGACCCGAGGCGGCATTCTGGAGGTGATGAAGAACGACTATGTACGTACGGCCCGGGCCAAAGGGCTGACTGAATATAAGGTAATGGCCCGGCACGTGGCCCGCAATGCCCTCATCCCGGTTGTGACATCTTTGGGCCTGCTGGTGGACGATTTTATGTGGGGAGCTGTTTTCGTTGATCTGGCGTTCAACTTCCCTGGCCTGGGCCGGCTCTTCCAACAGGGGCTGTCTGGGCGGGATTTCAACATGATCAATGGGGTAGTACTCTTCACGGCCGGCCTGACTATAGCCATCAATCTGCTTGTGGATCTGATCTATCCCTTGCTGGACCCGCGGGTCGTCTATGATTGAACTGCACTGACCACAACGGTGGAGGCGCACAGGATGGCCCACACAGATGCGGCCAAAGTGGCAGACCTGCAATTTGAACTTGAGGCGCAGAGCCTGAAGACAAGAGGCTTTTGGAGTGATGCCTTCAGGCGTCTGGTGCGGAATCAGCTCTCAATGGTCGGGCTGATTATCTTTCTGTTGCTGGCGATCACCGCGGCCTTCGGCCCCTATATAGCCCCTTATCCCTACATGCTGCAGAACCTAGACCGGGTGGCCGAAGGGCCGAGTCTTGACTACTTGTTGGGCACAGATGACCTAGGAAGGGATATGTTGAGCCGCATCATGTGGGGGGCGCGCACTGCGGGGATTGTTGCCATCATCTCCACGGTGTTCAGTCTGACCTTGGGTGTCGTCCTCGGCGGTGTGGCCGCCTACATGGGCAGTTGGGCGGACTGGCTCATCAGCCGCGCCATTGATGTGACCATGTCCATTCCCCAACTCCTCTTTGCTTCTTTGGTTGCCGCTACATTTCGCAAACCTGTGGCCGATTGGGTTGATATGATGTATGGCAGAACGGGCCTGGAATTCTTCGCAACCCCTACCTATGTGGATCTGATCGTGGTTTTCGGTGCGCTGGCCCTGATCCAATGGCCAGGTTATGCTCGTCTCATCCGGGGCCAGATCTTGTCGTTGCGGGAGAAAGAGTTCGTGGAGGCTGCGCGGGCCGTTGGCGTCAGCCAGCTTACGGTCCTGCTCCGCCATCTGATCCCCAACGCCCTAGGTCCCTTGATTGTGGCTGTCACCTTTGGCTTTGGCGGTGCTATCGTGGCTGAATCGGGGTTGAGCTTTCTCGGTGTGGGCGTGCAGCCGCCCCAAGCGAGCTGGGGCGCGATGATCAACGACAACGCCTTGAGCTGGCGCTATCGTCCTTGGCTTGTCGCCGTGCCCGGCGTGACTATCGCCATCGTCTCCTTGGGCATCAATTTCTTGGGGGATGGGCTGAACGATGCCTTGAACCCACGCCAGGCAGAGTCGTGATCTTCCAATGAGGATGTCTGGGCCTCCCATGCGGCGTACGCGCAGTTCTTAGACGAAATCCGAAACGTGAACCGACACATGTCAACTGTAGTGATGAGTGGAACGTACCGCTCCATTGCTGTTTGAGAGTGTATTGCCGGGAGTGATTGAGATGTACGATTGGACTGTGTTGGACAAAGCAGTGAGCATGACGCTTGATAGCGGGCGTATTGGTATGCCGGTCTTTGTGCGTTGGACCGCGGCCGTAGCAGAACGCATGGAGAGTTCGTCCCCTCAAGAGGGGTGTACATTTGTGGATAGCAAAGCGCAACTAGCTGCGATGGTCGTCTGTACCAGTCGCTGGTTGAAGGCGAGCGTGCGCCGCCTCTACGTCTCGGGCACGGAAACTCAGGGGCATCTGTCCCTCACAGTAGAATATACAACTGGCAGCTCGGCACTGCTTGCCCTCACCCTGGCACACAACCGTCCACATATCAACCTCGCCATCTATGGCAATCTGGGCGCGGTCTATCACAACGAGGAACTCTCCCCCTACATTAGTAGCCTTGACAGCAGCAGAGCACGCGCTACCGAGCAGGAGGTGCTTGTGATCTTAGAAGCCATGAACCAGTCTCTGACCATGCAGCAGCCAAGTGTGTTGTCCCAAGCAGAGGCACAGCCATGAGTACACCTTTGTTGGGCGTCCTCCTGATTTCCGGGAAGCTCACCCACCAGGAGAACTATGCGCCTCTATTCCAAGCGGACCCGCGCTGCATGTTGGTTGGGTTGAGCGATGAAGCGGCCATATCGCCAGAACGGGCGCAACTGAACCAGGAGTATGCCGAGGAACTGGGCATTCCCTACTGGCCCAACCTAGATGAGGCCTTGGCAAGAGAGAATGTCCATCTGGTCTCGGTCTGTGCGGAACCGGAACGTCGTGCGCGTATTGTGGCCCATTGTGCGCGTGCTGGCAAGCATGTCTACATTGACAAGCCCTTGACGCCTTTTGTGGAGGCAGCCAGAGAGGCCGTTGCGGCCGTCAAACAGGCCGGCGTTCGCAGCCAGATGTTCAGCTCCAACCATCAGCCCTGGGCCCAACATGCGCGGCGGGTGGTGGACTGCGGGGAATTGGGCGACCTAGTAGCTATTCACGCCGACAACCTTTTTGCCAAAGGTCCTGGGGGGACTGCTCTCCTCGCTGGGCCTCGACAGGCAGTCTACCCTCCCATCATCTCCAACTTTGCCGATGCCAAGGCCGAACTCTACGCCATGGGCATCTATGCCTTGGCTCTGGTCTGTTGGCTCACTGGGCGTACCGTCAAAACCGTTTATGGCAGCACAGCCAACTACTTTTTTGCGGCCCACCAGCAACACAATATAGAGGACTTCGGCTTTCTTGCCTTGACCATGGAAGGAGGGATGATGGCCACCATCAGCGGCGGGCGTATCGGTTGGACTAGCCATGGGGCGGGGGGGACCAACCAGCTACATCTGATCGGCAGCAAGGGTTCTCTGTTGATCGATGCCAATCGGCCGCGCTTAGAGATCTATGCAGCCGAGCCGCCGTGGAGGCCGCCGGCAGTCAACCCCCGTGACCCCATGGGCTTTTGGCACTCTACCCAAAGAGAGGTCAACCTCCAACCCAAACGGACCTTTGCGCCCTTGGCCAACATGCTGGCCAGCCGCAGCGATGCCAGCCATTTTGTCGATTGTATCGTAGAAGGGCGGGAGAGCGAGATGAACGTACAACAGGCTGCTATGCTGACCGAGATCTTGCTGGCTGGCTACCGGTCAGCAGCCATAGGCCAGGTCGTTTCATTGGATATCAACAGTTCAGGAGAACCGTAGCCATGACAACATCATATTGTTTCTCTGCCGGTCAACTACAACGGATGGCCAGCGCCCTCTTTGTCGCTGCCGGCGCATCTGCCGACATTGCTGAAACTGTCGCTGAGATCCTCGTCAATGCCAATCTCGCCGGGCACGACTCCCATGGCGTACAGTTTGTTCCCCTCTATTTGGCACGTATTGAGGATGGCTCGCTTGACCCTACGGCCACTCCGCAAATCGTTCAGGAGACAGCCAACACCATGCTTGTGGATGGGAACAAGGGATTCGGCCATTACATGAGCCGTCAAGCCATGTCTTGGGCGATTGGCAAGGCCAAACAGGCCACCATCTGCTGTGTCAGTTTCCAGAACGCTACCCATATCGGGCGCGTTGGCGAGTATGCCGAACAGGCTGTCAAGGCCGGGTGCCTCGCCATCATCACCTCGGGTGGGGCTTCCAGGGCCGGCGGGCAGATGGTGCCCTTCGGCGGTTCCCGTGGTGTCTTGGGGACCAATCCAATCGCTGTTGGTGTCCCGACAGGGGATGATACCCCTTTCATCATTGATTTTGCCACCACTGTGATCGCTGGCGGCAAGATCATGGTGGCCCACAGCAAAAATGCTGATCTGCCGGCCGCTGCGATAGTTGATAAGCATGGCCAGCCCAGCATTAAAACGGCTGATTACAATGATGGCGGCTATCTGCTGCCGGTTGGCGGCCATAAGGGCTACGCCTTGGCACTCCTATTTTGCCTGCTCGGTGGGCTGTCCGGGCACTTTGATCAGGAGCAGAGTGCCATGGGCGGCATGTTTATGCAGGTCATAGACGTGGCTGCGTTTACGCCCTTGGCAACATATCAACAGAATGTGCGCGCCTTGCTGGATAGTATAAAGGCGACGCCGCCTGCGCCTGGTTTTGAGGAAGTGCTGGTGCCCGGTGATGTTGAACAGCGTTCCCGGCGGGCGCGTCTGGCCGAGGGGATCGAGATACCGGAAACGACATATAAGCAGATTGAGGAATGGGCAGATAAGCTCAACGTTACCCTGTAGCACCCATCCCAGTGACTCGCTACGAATTACGATTCACTGCAATTAGGAGAATTGCAACCATGCAGAAAACATACCGAGCCGGCGTCATCGGCCTATCGGGCATCGCGGCCGGCCGTCTTCTGCCCGACCCAGAAGGCATATTAAAAACACCTAGCCCACATTCACATCTCGGTGCCTACAGCTACCTACCCCAAACACAACTTGTCGCCGTGTGCGAATTGAAGCCGGAGCTCTTTGACCGCATGCAGCAGACCTGGGGCCAAGAGGTGGCTGATGTGCGGACCTACACCGACTATCAGGCCATGATCGAGCAGGAAAATCTGGATATCTTGAGCGTCTGCACTTCGGACCACCGCCACACCGACATCGTCATCGCTGCCGCCAATGCCAAAATCAAAGGGATTGTCTGTGAAAAGCCCTTGGCTACCTCTGTGGATGAATGCACACGTATGATTGAAGCCTGCCAGGCCAATGGCACTGTCATGACCGTGGACCATACCAATCGCTGGAAGCCGCATTACCATGTAGCCAGAGAGGCCATTCGCAACGGCGCGATTGGCAAGGTTCAGCGTATTGTGGGCCATCTGGGTGGGCCGCGCGCCATGCTCTTCCGCAACGGCACGCATCTGATTGATTGTGTCTGCTTCTTTGCTGCGTCGGAGCCGGCATGGGTCTTTGCTGAATTGGAGCCGGGCTACGCTCACTATGATCGTTATCTGGGTGATGGTGGCAGAGACCCGGCCACTGATCCGGCTGGCTCCGGCTACATCCATTTTCGCAACGGCGTGCGTGCCTTCATCAACATTGCCAAAGAGCAGTATGGAGCCAGTTTCGGGGTACAGGTCCTCGGCGAAACTGGTTTGATCGATGTCCATAACAGTCAAGTCGTTCGCAGGGACAGACACACGACCGAGCGATTCCCCTTCCCAAGCCACCAGCTTACCGGCATCTCTGCCTGTATCGCCGAGTTGATCGATGTCATTGAAAACGGCGGGGCAGTGCTCAGCCCACCGCAGGAAGCCAAGAAGACGGTTGAGGTGCTCATCGGTTTTCTGCAATCCCACACCCGGGGGAACGTTCGAGTTGATCTGCCGCTACCCCCAGGACACTAACTGCTAATGGCGAGTGATTCGTGAAAGGAAATTGACATGACCAAATATCGGGCCGCTGTCATCGGCCATACAGGCAGAGGGAATTATGGCCACAACCTAGATACAGTCTACCTAAGTATGCCGGAGATTGAGCTTGTTGCTGTGGCCGATGCTGACCCGGGCGGCGCAGCCGCGGCCGGGGCGCGGTTGGGCATAAGCCCTGACAACTGTTACCGAGATTATCGACAGATGTTGGCCCAGGAGAAGTTGGATCTGGTGAGTGTTGCCCCCCGCTGGCTGGACCAACATCATGACATGGTCATCGCCGTGGCAGAGGCCGGCGTGCGCGGCATCTTCTGTGAAAAGCCTTTTGCCAGAACCTTGGCCGAAGCGGATGCCATGATCGCTGCCTGTGACCGAGCCGGAACGAAAATCACAGTTGCTCATCAGAGTCGTGTCCAGCAATTTGCCCATAAACTGAAAGAGTTGCTCGCGGATGGCCTCATCGGCCAGGTCAAGGAAGTCCACAGTGCCGGCAAGCAGGACCACCGGGGCGGGGGGCAGGACCTGATGGTGCTGGGAACCCACACCCTCGATCTGCTCTGCTTTCTCTTTGGCCGGCCGCGCTGGGTACAGGCCTATATTCTCCAAGATGGACACGATGCCGGGCCGCAGGATGCGAGGCAGGGCGATGAGGAGATCGGCCCCATCCTGGGCGACCATTTACAGGCCACCTATGCGTTTGAGAAGGGGATCATCGGCACCTTTCTCTCTCGCCGTCGCACTGTACGCCCGGGCCCGCGGCCAGGTGGGCTGGAGATCTATGGAACAGAGGGCATCCTGGTCCATCGTGATGGGTATGTGCTCCACTATCCCCATCCCAATTGGACACCAGCCCTCACCGAGCCAACATGGAACGTGGTGCTGAAACCCTACAGTCCAGGCTTTGATCTGCTGAATGCCTTAATGGTACGGGATCTGATCGCCGCGATTGAGGAGGATCGTGACCCTATTGCAAGCGGACGCGATGCGCGCTGGGCCTTGGAGATGATCCTCGGTGTGTATGCTGCCCATCGTCATGGACGTACCCGGCTGCCGTTGGCGGACCGTACACATCCGCTCCATGATTGGGTCGCTGAAAAATCAGTAGGCCAGTGAGTAGTGGAGCACAACAGGGATATCTACCGCAGTTTGCTCTTACTGGCCACAGGCTACAGTAATGAAATGACGGGATGAGCAAAAATGAAACGAATCAACCAAGTGATTGAACTGCTTGAAGCGGGCCAGCCGGTCTATTGGGATGGCGGCCAGGAGCTCAGTTATGAAGGGGGCGTCAAAAGTGCCCAGACTTTCGCCGATTGGCTGGTCATTGGCATTGAACATCAGCCCTACGATATCGTCGGCCTGAACGCTTTTATGCGTGGTCTTGTGGCGGGCGGCCCAACACGGACGGGCCATCGCACACCAACAGTGCTGGTTACACTGCCATTTGACGGTGTGGATGAATTTGTTGTGCGTAACAATGCTTGGATGATCAAGCAAGTCTTGGCGACCGGCATTCATGGGATCCTGCTCTGCCATGCAGAGACGCCTGGGGCCGTGAAGGAGTTCGTGGAGTGGGTGCGTTACCCTTTCCAGACAAAAGGTGTAGGCGAAGGGTTGGGCCAAGGCCGGCGCGGCTCCGGTGGTCAGGACAATGCCGCTCATATTTGGGGCATCTCAACCCAAGAGTATTTACGCAAGGCCGATGTCTGGCCATTGAACCCGGAAGGTGAACTTCTGCTGGGGATTAAGATTGAGAACAGGCGCGCATTGACCAATGCCGAGGCCAGCACGCAGGTGCCGGGGATCGCCTTTGCCGAATGGGGCCCATCGGATATGCGGATGACCTTCGGCTATGATACTGTACGCACCCGGGAAAATACAGAAGAAGGTGAACTGAGGGCCGCCCGAGATCAGGTATTTGCCGCATGTAAGGCGGCGAACATCGGCTTTCTGGATGCAGTCTATCCTGATACTGTGGAGGATAAGATTGCAGAGGGTGTCACCTTCCCGGCCGGCAATGAGGAATCGGCAATTGTCGGGCGCAAATATACCAAGTGCTGAGAACACCAGTGACGAGAAATTTCTCGCCATGAATCACTGCAGTTTTGCGAGAAAAGCCATGTCGAAATCTGAGGACCTCCGAGATGTATCTCCTCATGCGATTGCCGATGACATAGAAGCCGGTGATTCCCTTGCAGCCCTATGAAGGTTTTCCCGTGCAGCTTTGTGAGCCAGCGCGCGGCCCACCCGGTCAGAGCTGGCACAGCAGCTCCGATGTGCAGCCCTGTGGAACAAATCTTATACCTCGGATTTCAGGATCAAAGGATCTCAAGTAGAGGAAAGAAACGGGATTTCAGCAGTTTGTAGAGATCAGGTCCTGTGATGAACCCTTGGGGCAGCAGGAGATCCAAGCCATTGATGCGCCTGATTCTATGCACCTCTGTCTGTTGTGTACGGGGGTTAAACACGGAGCAGCGGATGCTTTCGTGCGTTTGTTCACATGATGTTGATGCTTTCTTGCAGCTAACATTGATATTATCAGCGGCGAGCACGCAATCATAGTCAAATCCTGTGAAGTTTTCAAAGGGAATGATGTCGTTGAATTGATTGGCCGCGTTGTTCGTAACCCTGCCATTGATCGAATCAGGGAAGGACAGAATATTGTACTGTCTCCATATTGTCATATCGGCCTCTGCGAGACGGACCGACCTTCTTATGTTGAAGTCGTATACATAATAGCCGGCGTGCCCACCTCTCGCCGCGTGCTGGCAATCGTCTATCTGCTCCTGCAAGGTGTCGCCTAGCTCCGGTTCTCCGTTGCTACATCCCTGTAGGTACAGCAGTTGCGCGCTGAAAGGCCCCTCGACATAGCGCGGAATCTCTTTATGTTCTTTGTAGAGAGTGAAAAGGCGATAGCCCCCTATCGTCAACATCATCAACAAGAGGAAGGATAGAGGGATACCGATTGTTGCGATTCGCGTATTCATCGCAACACTATACAACAATCGTTCCAAGTGTAACAAATACCAAAGCTAGATTCGTGGAACGATGCCACGAGCTACTCTTCACGAACCACTGCAATTCTGCCACAAACCACGGAAGTTGGACAATGTAATGACCGCATCCCCAGAAAAAAAGAACCCAATCGAGCAGTTGGCAATCCAGCGCAAAACTGAGCGCATCTGGCAGGGAGAAGAAGCAGTGCCCGCCAGCTATCCTTACATCCTGCCCGACTATCGCCAACCCTTCCCTCATATAGGGACAGAGCAGCAGCTCTTCTTGGATAACTATATGGTCGAATGGCTCTATGACCTAGACCGGGTGCTGGAGAGACCGCGCAAACATGATGGTCCGGTCATGCTTCTCAATGATTTTGACTGGGAAGGGGCAGGATTTACCCTGCCCCGCGCGATCTACGACGAGGAAGAACGCCTCTTCAAGATGTGGTACTGCATTACCACGGACCCCTATGTGAAGACCGATCATCTGGTGCTCTGCTATGCAGAGTCAGAAGATGGACTTTCTTGGCACAAACCGCTAGACCGGGGCGGAGTTCCCTACAGGCAGCATACTCACACCAATATCGTGTTGGATGGGGCCGACTGGCACACTGTTCTGCGGGAACCCCATGAACCCGACCCGGACAAACGCTATAAGATCGTCTTCTGGGATACGAATAGCCCCCTGAAATTCGGCATAGCCTATTCCGCCGACGGCATCCAAGCTACCCGTACCCAAGTCACGCCCTATCGCCTCACGCATAACGTATGCACCTTCTGGGATCCTGCCATCCAGAAATATGTCAGCTATGGGCAGCATGGCCATCATTGGAACTATCTCTATCGGGTGCGCGGTGTTGGCAGGCAGGAAAGCGAGGACCTCTTGCGCTGGTCGCCGCGTACAGCAGTGCTCCTGCCTGATGGCAATGAGCCTCCTTCCACCGAATATGGCACCATGGCCGTACACAAGGTCGGTTCTCTCTATATCGGCACAGTAGCCCGCTACGATATGGATCCGGCTTGGCACAGCAGTGGGCCTAAGGGGCAGAAGAACAACTTTCGCGACTATGTACATCCCCATCAACGCCTAGTCTACAGCCGTGATGGCTTCCAGTGGTCCTTTGCTGCCAACCGTGCGGCCTGGATGGAGAACGGGCCGCCGGGCAGCTTTGACTATGGCTATGTGGACCATCTCTCGGCCCCAGTCTGTTACGATGGCCAGCTCTATTTCTACTACTGGGCTGTACGCACCAAGCAGGATATGTTTATGTGGCCCAACGCACAGGATATCATCATACCCCCCGAAAAGCGGCGGGCCGAATATCCGCAAACAGACTACTGGCTGTCCTTGTCTACAGCAGAACGGCGGCGGTTGCACAGTGTTGGCCTGGCCACCCTGCGCCAGGATGGCTATATGCGTGTCCAGCCCCAACATGGGCAGGGAACTCTATTGACCCGTCAGTTCGTTTTTGAAGGCGACCGGCTCTATCTGAATCTGAACGCGGATTTTGGCTGGGCCCAAGTAGAAGTATTGGATGATGAAATGGTGCCGATTGCCGGCTTCACTCGCTCAGATTGTGACCTGATTCGCGGTGACTCCGTCGCCCATGAGGTACGCTGGCATGGCATTGCCGATGTGCGCGTCTTGTGGAACCGGCCCATCCGCCTGCAGATCTACATTACAGACGCTTGGCTCTATGGTTTTCGCTTTGGCTATGTGAGCAGCGGATGAGGCCGTAACTTCCACTAGCCACGGATGTTCAGTACCGTGGCTGGACAGCAGGGTTGACTAGATTGTTTGGCACAGAAAATTTTGTCATTGTCCCCACTATTGCGGTTCGTGGTGTTATGATTCACTATCCTAGATGATACAATAGATTCGGAATCGGAGAGTGAGAACATCTCTCACTTCTTTCAACTCATCCCTAGCGTACACAAATGCACAGCAATATAACAATTGGGTTTGATTGGCAAGGGATACGCAGAGGAGGGCCACATGTTCGAGTGCTTTCGGATACAAAATTATCGCGTCTTCAAGGATATCGAAATCAGCGGGTTGAGCCGCATCAACCTCTTTGGCGGTAAGAACAACACCGGTAAGACAAGCATGCTTGAGGCGATCTCTCTGCTGGTCGGGGCGGGAGATCCGCGCTGGCTCATGAGTACCAATGTGATCCGTGGGCTGGATCCTGGCAGCACAATCGTACCACAATCGGTAGAGACCTTGTGGCAGCAGTTGTTCTATCACTTGGACACGAGCAAACCCATCGAAATTGAGGGGCACCATAGGTCCCACGGACTCTTGTCCCTGAAAATCACATGGGAGCGTCCGCAGACAACCCAGCTTACTTTTGATACTGCTGGCCGTCCTTCGGAGGCAGACCTTGTTAGCGGACGCTCGCTTATATTTCAGTATAGCGGTCCTGGGGGGGTACAAGGCGAAGGTCGTGTACGCCTGAATGAACAGGGCCTTGAGATCCAGCAGCCTAGTATAGATGTACCGTTTCTGGGGGCGATTCTCACCTCGCGAACCGGGAGTAACCAAGAGGATGCCACACGTTTGGGGCAGTTGAGAATTAAGAAACATGGGCAGATTCTCCTAGAAGCTCTACAAACCATTGAACCGAGACTGCAAAGCATTGAGGACAATGCTGCCAGTGGGACACCAATGATCTGGGGTGACATCGGGTTATCTGAACTGGTGCCGCTGTCGACCATGGGCGAGGGCATGACCCGAATCGCCCGCTTGGTCCTTGCCATAGCCACTGCATCCGAAGGTGTGGTCTTGGTAGATGAGATCGAAAACGGGCTGCACTACTCAGTACAGCCCAAGGTATGGAAGGCCATTGACAAAGCAGCCCAGCAGTTTGATACTCAGATATTGGCCACTACGCACAATTTTGAATGCTTACAATCTGCCTATAAGGCCCTCGGCCCGCAAGGCTTTCGCTACCATCGGCTTTCTGCTAGGCTAAAAAATCGCCGTGGTGAAGATATCCCCAATCGTTTTGTCACCTATGAACCAGGGACAATAGACGTAGCCATTCGACATCACCTTGAGGTCCGCTGACTATGATCGGTCCACAGCCAATTGAGTCGAAAATCCAGCTTTTCGTTGAAGGAAACGATCAGCGCAATTTCTTTGAAGCGTTCAGAGATCATCTGGGCCTAGATCATATCCAGATACAGAATTTCGGGGGTGTGGACGATCTGCGTGATTTTCTGCTGAGGCTGGCGGCCTCGAATGAATTCATTACGATGGTTGAGGGCATCGGCATCGTGCGGGATGCGGAAAGATCCCCGCAGTCGGCGTTCCAGAGCGTGCAGAACTCACTGAGAAATGCCGGGTTGCCCGTGCCATCCCGCCCTAGGGAACGAGAACACAGCGACGCTGCCGCCCCGGCAGTGACGGTGCTGATCCTGCCGCACGATGACAGACTAGGCATGCTTGAAACACTCCTCTGTCAGACCCTCACTGGCCAGATGAATGACTGTATTGATTCCTATTTTGACTGTGTCCAGGGCCTGCCGGACGTGGACATGAGACGCCCACACAAGGCCCGTGCTCATGCCTATATCGCAACACAGCCCGAGCCGAATCTCTCCGTGGGTGTGGCGGCCAAGAGGGACTATTGGGATTTTGAGCACAGCGCATTCACCGTTGTTCGTCGATTCCTAGAGACATTGTAGAGAATTTAACCGCAGTTGCTAGTTTTTCGTATACAAGAGGAAAGCCACCATGCAATCCCCCAATGATTCAACATCACCCGTAACATTCCGCTTCAAAAATCTCGGCCCTGTAGATGAAGCCGAGCTGGAGTTGGGCGACCTCACCATCATCGCCGGGCGCAACAACACCGGCAAGACCTACCTAGTCTATACGCTCTACGGCTTCCTGAAAATGTGGAATGAATGGCCGGGTGCAGTAGACTATTTCCGCAAAGAAAGGAATACGAGCACACAATCTGATACCAAGCAGCCCTCGCCCATAGAAAGGCTCATCAAAGACGCAAGAACAGCGGGGCATGCTAGGCGCGAAGTCGACAGGGAAACGCTCAACCAGGAGCGAAAGGCAGTAATTCAAGAGTTAGTTCGTGACTTCTCGGAAGGAGCATTGTCCGGTGTATTCAGTTCCCCACCCAGTGCTTTTGAAGGTGCTTCCATTGAAGTCGAGATCAGCGCTGAGTTCCCCGAAGAACGAAGTCTTGAAATATCCTTCCGAGCGGGTGAGGTATTTTCGATCCAGTACGATGGAACTGAAATTGTCATGACCTGTAGTAAGGTAGAGGAGGACGGCAGCGTTGAATTTTGGCTCTCGGATTTTTATCTTCGTTTCTTATTGCAGGAACTCTCCTATGATCCGTTCATTCTCTCCGCGGAGCGCTTTGGTATCTCGCTCTTCTACAAAGAACTTGACTTTACCAAAAATCGGCTGGTGGAATTATTGCAGAAAATGGGAGATGACAAAGACCGTGAGTCCTTTTCTCCCTTTCTCCTGATAGACAGAACGACCAGCCGTTATGCTCTGCCTATCAAGGACAACATCGACTACACCAGAGGCATCTCTGACCTCCAAAAGGGGAGAAGCGATATCTTTGACAGCAAACTGTTTGACGATATTAAGGATATGATGGGTGGCTACTATCGGAGTGCTGGGGATGCCATCCAATTTAGGTCAAAGGCGCGCAAGCAACGCGGCTTTACCATACCACTGCATATCGCATCCTCGTCCGCTCGCGAGTTGTCTGACCTATATTTCTTCTTGCGTCATGTCGCGCATGAGAACCATCTCCTCATCATTGACGAACCGGAGAGCCATCTGGATACGGCCAACCAGATAGAGTTGGCCCGGCTGTTGGCGCGATGTGTACGGGCTGGCCTGAAGGTCCTGATCACCACACATAGCGACTATATCGTTAAAGAGATCAACAACCTCATCATGTTGAGCAGACCCTTTGAGAATAAGGATCAGGTGGTGCGAAAGCTCAAATACCACAAGGATGACTTCCTTGACCCAGATGCAGTGCGGGCTTATGTCGCCGAAGGGAATAGCCTGAGCAGCTGTGAGATAGACACATTCGGCATTGATATGCCATCCTTTGAAGCAACCATTGATGCGATCAACCAAGTATCAAACGAACTCGCATCTCGATTGATCATTGAGAATGAGGACGAATGACGTGTCGCTGCATTCGTGGTTGAGAGAAAACCTAGCGGAAAATGTGCGTACACAGACAAGTCATGTCATTCTTCTTGAGGAGAAAAATGATGAGGTGGATATGACGGTCAAGATTGTTCGGGTTCCCGACACTGTCACCACAATACGTCTGGACAAGGTAGGTCATTTATCAGCCCTTACTGGTAAGGGATGGCAGCAAATCTGTGATTATTTACTGGTGGCTCAATCGGATGATAGATATCATGCCATTTTTGTTGAGTTGAAACAGACGTTAAGGGCAGATACCAAACACCGAGAACAATTGCGACGGTCTCTACCTCTGTTGCACTATTTTCTCTCGGCTTTCCATGTGGATGGCGGCTTTATGCTGTCTGCATCGGAGTTCCTTGTGAGCTACTTTCTCATCGGAAAGCAATGGAGCCCTAGATGGGATAAACCACAACGCAGAGCGAATTCAGCAAGTATATTTGAGGCTGAGGAGTATAGGTCGATCACGATTCGCACCAGTGTGGCACCAAGGATTTCGTTCAATGAGCTAGTGAAACGCTGATCACAACGCTAGGATGTAGAAGAATGAGCATCCACATTGACATCCCACAGCAGCAGATCACCGAACTAGCCATCTTCGACTCAGGATTGCGGGATGACTTTGGCCCGGACAGCGATGTAGATGTGCTAGGATTTGCAGCCGGATTGACATTCTCGCTTGAGCAGAATCACATGTATTGAGACAAATGATGAGAGATTTCTCGCCACGGGGGGTACGCCCGGCCCGTTCCCATAGTCGTATTGACTTTTTCGTCATCTGGCTCTGCGTAGCAGTTCTGGCACTGTTCGGCGTATTCGCTGGCTGGCAGTATTGGCACACGGACCGCATCTTTAGCGGCGTGCATGTGGCCGGGATCCCTGTGGGTGGCGACACCCGCGCAACGGCCTTGCTGCGTCTTTACGAGGAATTAACACCCTATCCTCTGGCCCCGATTTGGCTTGCCTATGAGGGCCGGCAATGGGTGCTGGGTACGGGCCTGTTGGCCCCCCAGGCCAACCTGGAAAATGCGGTCAACCAGGCCTATCTGGTGGGACGTCAAGGAGGACTGCTGGCGCGGCTAGAGAGCCAATGGCAGGCCCTCATACACCAACGAGTTGTGTGGCCGGAGATCCAGATCAGTGAGGGGGCTGTGCGCCAGGCTGTTGGCAAAGCTGCCGCGCAGGTACGGCGACCAGGGCGTTCTGCCGTGACCATTGGCGATCTTTCTCTCCCGTCCCAAGCGGGGCTAGAGGTAGATATCTCGGCAACCACGCGTCGAATTCTGGCCCAGGTAGCCAAGGGCCAGCCCGGGGTTGTGCCGCTCCAGACGCTGATCACCGCGCCGCCGCACGGCTCTACGCTCCCATTTGAACCGTTTTCCTCCATTACTTTGCAGCACGAAACCTCAGGCATTCAGTTCGCCTTGGACGCGGCGCAACTAAAGGAGCTGGTCCCCAGCGGCGATCCCCAGTTTCTCAATGAAGAGGCTCTGCGGGCGATTGTGGCAGGTTGGGCAGAGCAGGTCTTTGTTCCGGCCCAGGATGCGCGGCTGCATTTTGATGAAAACGCAGGGCGTCTGCTAGTCCTGCAGCCGAGCCAGACAGGCCAACGCTTGCACATTGACCTCACAGTCGAGGTGGTACGCCATGCGCTGACGACCGACCAGCGGCTGGTCGTACTTCCCATTGAAATTGTGCCGCCGGCCGTGGATTCTGCGCGATTGGATGCCTTGGGCATCAAAGAACAGATTGCCAGTGGGACCACCTCTTTTGCTGGTAGCAGCCGCGCGCGCATTCACAACATTGAAGTGGCCGCAGCCAAATTCGTCGGGGTCGTCATCCCGCCCGCTGGTATCTTCAGTTTCAATGCCATCATTGAAGCGGTCAGCGCGGCCAATGGCTTTGAAGATTCTGCCATCATCTGGGGGGATCGGATCGCGGTGGGCGTGGGCGGGGGCGTCTGTCAGGTGAGTACGACCGTCTTTCGCGCGGCCCTACAGGCCGGATTCCCACTGATCGAGCGTTACAATCACGGCTATGCAGTGAGCTGGTACGGCGAACCGGGCCTGGACGCCACCATCTACACGCCGAGCGTGGACTTCAAGTTCCTCAATGATTCCGGCGCACATCTGCTGATCCAGCCGCTCGTCAACAGAGGGACCGGCCTCATCTCCTTTCACTTCTACGGCACTACACCGGACAGACAGGTGATCATCAGTGAGCCGGTCTATACCCACATCAAACAGCCCGGTGCTCCGATCTACCGGGAGGATGCCTCCTTGGCTGCCGGCCAGATCAAACAGGTGGAGTGGCCCAAAGAGGGCATGACCGCCACCGTCACCCGCACAGTGACCGAGGACGGCCAGATCCGGGAAGATCCGATCATTTCCGTCTATCAGCCCTGGAATGCTGTGTTTTTGTACGGCCCAGGCAGCGAGATCCCCGGTATTACCGACCAACCAGCCCCAGACTCCGAAGACAGTGAAGGCGAACCCCCCAATGGATAGTGTTTCCTTCCACGCCTTACGAACCACGAAACAGCCATGCTCCTGACCGTTGACATCGGCAACAGCACTATCGTCATCGCTGCATATCCGAACACCAATGGAGAGCGAGTACGCTCCACTGCAGTTGCGCCCCTTGCCAATTGGCGGCTGCCGACGGAACGGCAGGGCACAGAAGACAGGTATGGCCGGCTTTTGTGCCAGCTTTGGGCGCAAAGCGGTTTTTATGCAGCTGATTTTCAGGACGCCGCGCTGTGCAGTGTGGTGGCCCCATTGACCGAGCGATGGCGGCGCATGTTGACAGAACTGCTGGGCCGTGAACCGCTCGTTCTGCATTGGCGATTGGATCTGGGCCTGACTCTGGCGGTCGAGCAGCCGGAGCAGGTCGGGATGGACCGCATCGCTGATGCGGTGGCTGTGTATCAGCGCACAGCTCTGCCCCAAGCAGCCATTGCGGTTGATTTCGGCACGGCTACCACATTCAATGTTGTTGATGCGGAAGGCCGGTTCTGTGGGGGGGCCATCGCCCCGGGCTTGGGCACTGTGGCTGCCGCGCTGCGGGAGCGGGCCAACGCTCTGCCGGCGGTCGAGCTGGTCCCCCCAGCGACTGCGATCGCTCCCAGTACGACCCCGGCACTCCAGTCGGGGATCGTCTATGGCTATACTGGGCTGGTGGAAGGGCTGCTGGCCCGTATGCGGCAGGAGCTTGATAGCCCTGTCACCGTCATCGCCACCGGCGGCCTGGGCCACATCATCGCCCCATTGACCGATGCGTTTGGAGGCTGGGCCGCGCCGTGTAGTTGCCATCAGGCAAAGCGGCCTAGATGCCGCACAGACGCCTTTGACCCGTGGCTGACCTTGGCCGGGATTCGCACAATCTATCACCGCAACCGTTGATGCTTAGGACACTTTATGACCAGTGATTGCAGTGTGTCGGTAGCAGTGCAGGGTCTCTGCCGCGCTGCCATGAAAAGCGGCCTGCTTACTGGTAAAATGCCTGAACAGCGGAGATACAACTGTGATGCAGCGGCATGCGGTTACATCTGTTGTGAAAAACGAGAAGGTCCCAGGGCTTCTTGGTAGCAAGATATGGTCTGGCGTACCATGGCTTCTGCCGAGAACTCCTGCTGTACTCGCCGCAGGCCCGCTGCGCCCATCTGCGCCCGCAGTTTTGGATCTGCCAGCAGGCAGTTGATCGCCCTTGTCAAAGCCTCTGCAGAGTTGGGTGGGACCACCAAACCGGTCTTCCCGTGCTGGTTGACATAGGATGTGCCCGTACCTAATTCAGTGCAGATGATAGGTAAGCCACAGGCCATAGCCTCCAACTGCACAATCCCTAGGGACTCGGCCCGGTTGGTGGAAGGCAGGATAAAGATGTCGGCCGCGTAGCGGGCAGCCAGGGCCTCCTGATCCGGGATTTCACCCAAAAATGTGATGCGGTCAGCCAGGCCCTCATCTCTGGTCAACTGCTGCCATGTCGCCTGCATGGGGCCGCTGCCGATGACCAGCAGATGGGCGTCCACCCCCTGCATGGCCCGCACCAGAACATCGACGCCTTTGTAGTGGCGTAGGTGGCCGAGAAAGAGCAGCAATGGCCGGCCAGCGAAACGGCGACGCAGGGTCTGGGCCCCAGCTGCCACCTGGGGCGTCTTTTGAAAACGGTCTATCTCAATGCCGTGATGGATTATGCGGCATTGACTCCGCACCCGCTGCAAAAAGGCCGACGACTTGATGTACATAGGATTGGAGACAGTGATCAAAGCGGCCCGTTGCAAAACCAAACGTAACAGAGGGGCATAGGCAGTTCCCAATATCTTTTGCCGCACAATGTCACTGTGATAGGTCATCACAAAGGGTTTGCCCCCCCCAACCAAAAGCTGGGCCATCTCGCCCGGTGGATAGGGTGCATGGAGATGGATAAGGTCCACCTGCCGGCTCTGTCGCCATACTTCGCTGAAAAACCGCAGGCTAATGGGCGCGGATGATACATTGATCTGACGCCCTGTCTTGGTCACAGGCACGCCAGCAATCGTCTCATGGAGCGTGTGCGTGTCCGTATTCGTGACCAAAACCCGCGCCTCTACGCCCTCGGCCCGTAGCCTCTTGGCCAGCAAGCCAATGTGGTTTTCGATCCCCCCGAGAACCGGGAAGAAATCCTTGTACAAATGCAGCACGTTCATCCCTGTAGATCTTCTGTGTTTGTATCAATACAAGCCTCATGCGTAACTGAATAGATATAGTTCTTGATACAGGATACCGGGAAAGGTTTTAGAAATTGTATCTCAATAGTATAACCGTGCTCGGCCAACAGAGCGATGCGGCCGTCGGGCATCTGGGTGATGTCCCGGATACGCCTACCTATCTGGATCTGTTCAACGTACACAACACGTTTCTCGTGAACACGGACGCGAAATAGAGATTGGACTTTCAAGGAAGCCATCAACAGATCATGTTTCCATAAGGGGAACAGTTGACTGTCACTGACGATAAGGTTGGATGGAGCGATAGCTGGGATCCAAGAGTACACGGGCATTTCAAAACCATCATGCCGCCCCTGCGCCTTGGTAAAGGGCCATATTTTGTTGCCATACTGAATGCCATGGGTAACGTAGGGCCATCCATAGTTCAAATTTGGTCTCAAAATATTGAGTTCATCGCCGCCCTGTGGTCCATGGTCGGTTGCCCAGAGGGTGCCATCTGCATCGCGTGCGAACCCCTGTGGGTTGCGTAGGCCGCTGGCTAGGATTTCGGCTGTGCCGGTTGTTACATGGATACGAACCAACTTGCCTAGGTGGGCATCAGATACAAGCGGCCATTTCCCCCTTCCCCCCCATCCGTGAGTACCAATGACAATGAGGAGATGTTCATCACCATCCATCACCATCCGCCCACCGGACAGCAACCCTTCAAAGGCAAAGTCCTCCGGGTCGTGCCTTTTGTTCGTAAAGGTGAGGCATGGGTCGGCGATGAATAGCGTCTGCCAAGGGCTGAAAGTCATTGCTGACGCAGAATCCAAATGCAACGATGTAGAAGAGATGCGAAACTCTACACAGTCTTCAGTGAGATAATGATGTGAAACAAATAAGGTAAATGTGTCTGGTGATTGTTCGTGCAGCAGAATATCAGCAACCCGAATCTCAGCCTTACTCTTTTCCGGCAAGGCACTGTCTTCTAGGGCCGCTTGGTTCATGGGTACCTGTTCCCTCAAATAGACGGCCTCACCAGCAGGATGAACCAGAGCAATTCGTCCTCTGGGCGTCACCACCAGCAGAGTATCTGTATCTCCGAGTGGCTCAATGGCCCCACCTGTAGCTGAGGCTTTTTCAAGCGCAACGAAATGTTGTTGAAGCGCATACAAGTGAGATTCAATGGCGATACCGCTGACGCGGGAACTTGGTTCGTATTCCTCCACAATAGATCTGAATAGAGGCCTCACTGTCGTTACTCCGTCGCGAATGGCCCCATAGGGAAACACCTGGTAGCGGCCGACAAGTCCTCCATAAGCGAACATGGCCAGGGCAATGGAAATGATGAACAGAACCAGTGGAAGTCTCTTCTGCATAAGATGGTATATGATTGAATTGCCTCCTATTGTTGGATGCGCCGCGCTAGCATGACGTGGCTGAGCGAGATGAAGGAATAGTCATCAATTTCGTCATCAAAGAGTTCAAGTTGCAGACGCTTGTCCGCGACAGCAGCCAATGGATAGACGACCAAGGCGAACCGTGCAGAATGCTGGCCGCGCCACACCATGACTTCCTCGCCATCCGCCCACAAGCGTACCCCGACATTGTCGTATCTACCAACTTTGTCGTATCCACTACCACTGGCGAGCAAGAAGACGAGATACTGGTCCGCCCGTGCGCTGAATTGCGGGGAAAGAGCCTTCCCGACTTTCCTCTCCGGGTAGGAGGTCGTCAGAACACCAAAGCCATTCTCCAACATCAACATTCGGTCAGTGTATAAATCGTATACATTGTGGTAGGGGATTACCTCGCCTTCAATGTGCCAGCCATCCAACCCGTTCTCAATGCGTACTGGGAACTGCTCGCCAATGTAGACGTGGCCATCCAAGTGAAACCGATTGCCAGCAGGGTCGGTAGGGTCGGGCACTACCCGAGTCCGTAGGTCTCGGTCGGCAAAGCGTTCGACGACCCACTGATGGTCATGAGAATCAAAGGGCATCCACAGTTCGGGCCCGACTTGCAGCGCGTAGTTGGCAAGGGCGAGGGCCTGGGCTTCACTGAAGGCCGCAGGATGGATTTTCAGGTTGATACCGCGCTCCTCTAGGTAGCCGGGTGCTGCCCAACGGTCGTGCGCCATTGAGCGCTCCTGATCGGTCTTTGTGAAAGGAGTGCGCGCGATTGTGGCGTCGGCCAAGCCGAAGAGATCAATGATTCTCAAGTCCGCAAGGTAATAAGGCATGATGCCGGCGGAACCGAGGGCCATCAGTGCATCATCGGGGATCACCCCGCGTGCCATAGCCTCGTAGGGCTTCCATTCTGGTAGTACCTTGTTGATAAAGCCCTGATGTACGTCAATGGGGACCGCGACTTGGTGTTGTATATGTGACTGGTAGCGTAGGTCTCGGGAGATTATGAGGATCCGCAACAGCCCCGGTGGGACGAGATAACGATACCTTTGAGGGACGATCAATGGCGTCCCGGGGACGCCGGCGTGTAATCTCTGCGTGCTCTCTTCATTGTTCTCATTATTGTTCTCCGTAGGTGCAACATTCTGCACATTGCCTTCCGTACTCTGCTGAAAAATGCGTTCCAATAGCGGGTGGTCTTTGACCAGCCAGATACCCTGAATCGCGCCTGCATAGAAGAGCACAGGAAGGAACAGCAGGAGGGCCCATACCTGATAACTCGATATCCTACCGCCCCCTATCCAGCCTACTCGTATTCGTCCCGCAATCACCGTCCCAATCTGCACGATGGCAGCCGCTGCAGGGACGGCCAACAGGGGCCAGTAGAAGTCCAATGGTCGATAGTGGAACAGGTCTCCGCCAATCCGCAGCAGATAGTTCATGTGGACAACGACATACAGAAGCACCAGCGCGTATGTCCCATCTCGATACTTCTGCCAACGGGTCCACATGGTCAGGCACGTCAGGGGCAGAAGTAGGTACAGGCCAGTATCTAGCGCGGCTGCGCTCAGGTAGCGAAAGCCGGACTCATACCAAGGTCGCACGTGTTTGGCGTAGTAGGTGTTGGGTAGCCACTCGCCGTAGTAGCTATAACGGAACAGGTAGTGGGCTGCGACCAAGAGGACAAAGGGCATAACGAGGATGGTCAGTTCGCGCCAGGGCAGGCGCCGGTTGGTGAGGATGCTCTGTATGGCGAACCAGGCGAAAGAGAGGGCCGCGAACAGGGGGCCTTCGGGTCGGGTATAGGCTGCGGCTGTCAGGCTCAAAGATGCGGCCAGCAAGCCCCAAGGGCTGTGCCGGTACAGACTTAAGCAAACGACCCCTAGGACGATGAAGAGGGTGAACTGGCGCGTTTCCAGGCCGCCGGCCGATGTCCATATGGCAAAGGTTACGCTGCTGCCCACAAGCCCCATGGCCATCCAGGCTACGAGTCTTTGATGATGGAGCGCAGGTATGTGGGCCACCCACCACAGCATGGCCGCGATGGTGACAACTGTACAAGCCACCGACAGCCAGGGGGCGGTATGCTCTGGCTGCAGGCCGAAAAGACCCCAGAGAGCCGCTAGTTCGAGTACCCAGAGGAAGTTGGAGTAGCCTTCGACGTATTCGCCGGGGTTGTAGACGAGGCCATGTCCTTCAAGGAGGTTGCGGACATAGCGAAAGCTGATGAAGGCATCATCGGTTAGAAACCAAGTGATGTTGGTAAGCCATCCTAGAAGGATTAGCCATGGCAGGTAGGCTAGGAGATAGGGTATATGCTCTCTGGCTCTCGTGTTCAATGTATACATGTTTTTGTATGAATGATCACCATACATTTTTATCAAGACTCATATCAAATCTCTTCCATACCAGTATAACGACCTGTTGTGGGGTGATATTGAGATGAGCTATGCTACAATCTGTATATATTATCTTTGCTCTTTTGACAAAATTCTCATGTCACGTAGAGGTTTACTCCTTTTCGCGCGTTCAAGCTGGTCGCGCATCTGTCGTCTGGCTTTGCGCCCGCGCCATAGGCCATCAGCCAACCCGGTCAACCATGGATATAGAAGATATAGAAAATTGACTCGTCGGCGTTGCCAAACTTGACGGTACAATAGGCGCCCAAGTTGATAGTATAGAAAAAAGGGCAGATGCCATAGAGGGAAGTGCTTACCAAAATAATAGGCCTGATTGTGGAATAAACCAAAACAATACAATTTCTCTTGGTTGATGAGCGCGCGACCTCCTCCCGAGGGAAAGGCTAGATGTTCAATACTGGCTTGCGGGTCAAAGAGGATACGATAGCCTAAGGCACGAACCCGGAGCGATGCGTCAGTCTCTTCTCTGCGCGCGTGGATGATGAATCCCTCGTCAAAACCGCCAATTCGTACCAAGATCTGCTTCCGAAATGACATATTGCCGCCCTGAGCACTCTCTGTCTCCACTACAGTGGTAGGCAGAGGATGGCGTGGTGTCTCCCCGCCGAGGACAAGATAAAGAGGACCATCTAGCTGGAAACCGCATGGTCCTGTAACCCCACCGACCGCAGGATCCCGGTAGTGACGGACATGATTGGTCAGTAGATCTGGGGTAGGGATGATATCATCATCGCAGAAGAAGATGATGTCGCCCTTGGCTGCTTCAATGCCCACATTGCGCGCGCGGCACATACCCACCTGATCAATCTGAATATAGCGGATGCGCGGCGCGACCTGTTGTAGGAACTGCTCGGTCTGTGGTTCGTGAAGCGGCGTCTGGTCGACGACGATCAGTTCGTAGTGAGGGTAGGAGAGATCCAACAGGTAGGCAATCGTATCACAGAGAACCTGCTCCCGTTGATAGGTGGGGACGATCACAGAACAGAAAGGAAGATGAGTCATTGCGGTGTGTGCTCCTGCTGTTTCGCTTGTTCAAGCTGGTCGCGCATCTGTCGTCGGGCTTTCCACCCGCGCCATAGGCCATCAGCCAACCCCATTAACCCTGGAAACAACAACGAGACGCGGCGGCGATGCTTGACTTGACGACCTAGGCGCAAAAATTGATAGTACAGGAAATAGGGCAGATGCCACAGAGGGATGTGCTTACCAAAGAAATAGGCTTGGTTGTGGAGCATCCCAAATAGAAACCGCTTCTCTTGGTTGATGAACGCGCGACCTCCTCCCGAGGGAAAGGCTAGATGTTCAATGCTGGCTTGCGGATCAAAGAGGATACGATAGCCCAAGGCACGAACCCGTAGCGATGCGTCAGTCTCTTCTCTGCGCGCGTGGATGATGAATCCCTCGTCAAAACCACCAATTCGTACCAAGATCTGCTTCCGAAATGACATATTGCCGCCCTGAGCACTCTCTGTCTCCACCACAGTGGTAGGCAGAGGATGGCGTGGTATCTCCCCTTTTCCGCCGAGGACACGATAAAGAGGACCATCTAGCTGGAAACCGCATGGTCCTGTAACGCTACCGACCGCAGGATCCCGGTAGTGACGGACATGATTGGTCAGTAGATCTGGGGTAGGGATGATATCATCATCGCAGAAGAGGATGATGTCGCCCTTGGCTGCTTCAATGCCCACATTGCGCGCGTGGCACATACCCACCTGCTCAATCTGAATATAGCGGATGCGCGGCGCGACCTGTAGTAGGAACTGCTCGGTCTGCGCTTCGTGAAGCGGCGTCTGGTCGACGACGATCAGTTCGTAGTGAGGGTAGGAGAGATCCAGTAGGTAGGCAATCGTATCACAGAGAACCTGTTCCCGTTGATAGGTGGGGACGATCACAGAACAGAAAGGAAGATGAGTCATTGCGGTGTGTGCTCCTGCTGTTTCGCTTGTTCAAGCTGGTCGCGCATCTGGCGTCGGGCTTTGCGCCCGCGCCATAGGCCATCAGCCAACCCGGTCAACCATGGATATAGAAGATTGACTCGGCGGCGTTGCCAAAGACGGTACAATAGGAGCCCAAGTTGATAGTATAGAAAATAGGGTAGTTGCCATAGAGGGAAGTGCTTACCAAAATAATAGGCCCGATTGTGGAATAAACCAAAGCAATACAGTTTCTCCTGATTGATGAACGCGCGACTGCCTCCCGAGGGAAAGGCTAGATGTTCAATGCTGGCTTGCGGGTCAAAGAGGATACGATAGCCCAAGGCACGAACCCGGAGCGATGCGTCAGGCTCTTCTTTGCGCGCCTGGATGATGAATCCCTCGTCAAAACCGCCAATTCGTACCAAGATCTGCTTCATACATAGGATTGGAAACAGCGATCAAAGCAGCCCGTTGCAAAACTAAGCGTAACAGAGGGCCCAATACCTTTTGTCGCACGATGTCGCTGTGATAGGTCATCACAAAGGGTTTGCCACCCCCGACCAAAAGCTGGGCCATCTCGCCCGGTGGATAGGGCACATGGAGATGGATAAGGTCCACCTGCCGGCTCTGGTGCCATACTTCGCTGAAAAACCGCAGGCTAATGGGTGCGGATGATACATTGATCTGACGCCCTGTCTTGGTCACAGGCACGCCATCAATCGTCTCATGGCGCGTGTGCGTGTCCGTATTCGTGACCAAAACCTGCGCCTCTACACCCTCGGCCCGCAGCCCCTTGGCCAGCAAGCCAATGTGGTTTTCGACCCCTCCGAGAACCGGGAAGAAATCCTTGTACAAATGCAGCACGTTCATCCCTGTAGATCTTCTGTGTTTGTATCAATACAAGCCTCATGCGTAACTGAATAGATATAGTTCTTGATACAGGGTACCGGGAAAGGCTTCAGAAATTGTATCTCATAAGTAGTAAAATCATTGTTCTCGACCAACAGAGCGATACGGCCATCGGGCATCTGGGTGATGTCCCGGATACGCTTACCTATGTGGATCTGTTCAACGTACACAACACGTTTTTCGTGAACACGGACGCGAAATAGAGAGCGGGCTTTCAAGGAAGCAAGCAGCAGATCGTTTTTCCATAAGGGGAACAGTTGACTGTCACTGACGATAAGGTTGGATGGAGCGATAGCTGGGATCCAAGAGTATACGGGCTTTTCAAAACCATCATGCCGCCCCTGCGCCTTGGTATAGGGCCATATTTCGTTGCCATACTGAATGCCATGGGTAACGTGGGGCCATCCATAGTTCAAATTTGGTCTCAAAATATTGAGTTCATCGCCGCCCTGTGGTCCATGGTCGGTTGCCCAGAGGGTGCCATCTGCATCGCGTGCGAAGCCCTGTGGGTTGCGTAGGCCGCTGGCTAGGATTTCGGCTGTGCCGGTTGTTATTTGGATGCGAACTAGCTTGCCGAGGTGGGCATCAGGATCATCAGATACAATCGGCCATCTCCCCCGTCCTTCCATCTTCTCCTCCCATCCGTGAGCACCAATGACAACGAGGATATGTTCGGCCCCATCCATCAACATCCGCCCGCCGGCCTGGCCCCCTTCAACGACAATGTTCGGGTCGTGCCCTTTGGTATGAAAGGTGAGGCATGGGTCGGCGATGAATAGCGTCTGCCAAGGACTGAGAGTCATTGTTGGCTTTGCTGGCGCAGAATCCAAATGCAACAATGTTGAAGAGATACGAAATTCTATACAGTCTCCAGCATGATAATGATGCGAAACAAATAAGGTAAATGTATCTGCTGATTGTTCGTGAAGCACGATATCAGCAATCCGAGGATTATACAGCCCTATTTCCCTTAACGACGGACCGCTGGCTTCTAGGGCCGCTTGGTTCATGGGTACCTGTTCCCTCAAATAGACGACCTCACCAGCAGGATGAACCAGGGCAATTCGTCCTCTGGACATCACCACCAGCAGAGTATCTGTATCTCCGAGTGGCTCAATGGCCCCACCCGTAGACGGGGATTCTTCAAGACGAACGAAATGTTGTTGAAGCGCATACAAGTGAGATTCAACGGCGATACTGCTGACGAGGGAACTTGGTTCGTCTTCCTCCGCAATAGGGCTGAATAGAGTCCTCGCTGTCCTTACCCCGTCACGAATGGCCCCATAGGGAAACACTTGGTAGCGGCCGACAAGTCCTCCATAAGCGAACATGGCTAGGGCAATGGCAATGATAACCAGAACCAGTGGAAGTCTATGCACAAGATGAGTCCATTGAATTAGTTCTTATTGTCGGATGCGCCGCGCCAGCATGACGTGGTCAAGCGAGATGGAGATCCCGCTATCAAGTTCGTCATCAAAGTTTTCAAGTTCGTCATCAAAGAGTTCAAGTTGCAGACGCTTGGCCGCGACAGCAGCCAATGGATAGACGCCCAAGGCGAACCGTTCAGGATGCTGGCCATGCCACACTGCGACTTCCTCGCCGTCGGCCCACAAGCGTACCCCGATATTGTCGTGCCCACTACCGGCGAACAGGAAGACGAGATACTGGTCGGCCCGCGCGCTGAACTGCGGGGAAAGAGCCTTGCCGATTGTATTCAAGTTTGGGTGGAAACTCGTCAGAAAACTAAAGCCACTGTTCCCCAACGTCAACAGTCGGTTCTGGTACGAATCGTATACGTTGCGGATGACTACCTCGCCTTCAACGCGCCAGCCATCCAACCCGTTCTCAAAGCGTGCGAGGAACTGCTCGCCAATGTAGACGTGGCCATCAAGGAAAAACCGATTGCCAGCCGGGTCGGTTAGGTCGGGCACTGCCCGAGTCCGTAGGTCTCGGTCGGCAAAGCGTTCGACGACCCACTGATGGTCATGAGAATCAAAGGGCATCCACAGTTCGGGCCCGACTTGCAGCGCGTAGTTGGCAAGGGCGAGGGCCTGGGCTTCACTGAAGGCCGCAGGATGGATTTGTAGGTTGACACCGCGCTCCTCTAGGTAGCCGGGTGCTGGCCAACGGTCGTGTGCTATTTTGCGCGCATAGTTGGGCCTTGTGACAGGAGTACGCGCGATTGTGGTGTCGGTCAAGCCGTAAAGGTCAACAATTTTCAAGTCTGGAAGATAATAGGGCATGATGCCAACGCCTTTGAAGGCAATCAGGGCATCATCGGGGATCACCCCGCGTGCCATGGTCTCGTAGGGTTTCCAGGCTTGTAGAAACGTGTTGGTAAACTCCCGATGGGCAAGAACGGAGAGCGCGACGGTTTTGTCTAACTGAGAGTGCATGTCTCGGGAGATCATGAGGATCTGCAACAGCCCCGGTGGGACGAGATAACGATACCTTTGAGGGACGATCAATGGCGTCCCGGGGATGCCGGCGTGCAATCTCTGCGTGCTCTCCTCATTGTTCTCATTATTGTTCTCCGTAGGTGCAACATTCTGCACATTGCCTTCCGTACCCTGCTGAAAAATGCGTTCCAATAGCGGGTGGTCTTTGACCAGCCAGATACCCTGAATCGCGCTTGTATAGAAAAGCACAGGAAGGAACAGCAGGAGGGCCCATACCTGATAACTCGATATCCCCCCTATCCAGCCTACTCGTATTCGTCCCGCAATCACCGTCCCAATCTGCACGATGGCAGCCGCTGCAGGGACCGCCAGCAGGGGCCAGTAGAAGTCCAACGGTCGATACTCGAAATGATCTCCGCCAATCCGCAGCAGATAGGCCATGTGGACAACGACATACAGGAGCACCAGCGCGTATGTCCCATCTTGATACTTCTGCCAACGGGTCCACATGGTCAGGCACGTCAGGGGTAGCAGCAAGTACAGGCCAGTATCTAGCGCGGCTGCGCTCAGGTAGCGAAAGCCGGACTCATACCAAGGTCGCACGTGTTTGGCGTAGTAGGTGTTGGGTAGCCACTCGCCGTAGTAGCTATAACGGAACAGGTAGTGGGCTGCGACCAAGAGGACAAAGGGCATGACGAGGATGGTCAGTTCGCGCCAGGGCAGGCGCCGGTTGGTGAGGATGTACTGTATGGCGAACCAGGCGAAAGAGAGGGCCGCGAACAGGGGGCCTTCGGGTCGGGTATAGGCTGCGGCTGTCAGGCTCAAGGATGCGGCCAGCAAGCCCCAAGGGCTGTGCCGGTACAGACCTAGGCAAACGACCCCTAGGACGATGAAGAGGGTGAACTGGCGCGTTTCCAGGCCGCCGGCCGATGTCCATGCGGCAAAGGTCGCGCTGCTACACACAAGCCCCATGGCCATCCAAGCCACGAGTCTTTGATTATGGAGCACAGGTATGTGGGCCACCCACCACAGCATGGCCGCGATGGTGCCGACCGTACAAGCCACCGACAACCAGGGGGCGGCATGCTCTGGCTGCAGGCCAAAGAGACCCCAGAGAGCCGCTAGTTCGAGTACCCAGAGGAAGTTGGAGTAGCCTTCGACGTATTCGCCGGGGTTGAAGACGAGGCCATGTCCTTCGAGGAGGTTGCGGGCATAGCGAAAGCTGATGAAGGCATCATCGGTTAGAAACCAAGTGATGTTGGTAAGCCATCCTAGAAGGATTAGCCATGGCAGGTGGGTTAGGAGATAGGGTATATGCTCTCTGGCTCTCGTGTTCAATGTATACATGTTTTTTATGAATGATCACCATACATTTTTATCAAGACCCATAGCAAATCTCCTCCATACCAGTATAACGACCTGTTGTGGGGTGATATTGAGATGAGCTATGCGTATAGTATTATAATCTTTGCTCTTTTGACAAAATTCTCCATCGCAGAAGAGGATGATGTCGCCCTTGGCTGCTTCAATGCCCACATTGCGCGCGTGGCACGTACCCACCTGATCAATCTGAATATAGCGGATGCGCGGCGCGACCTGTAGTAGGAACTACTCGGTCTGCGCTTCGTGAAGCGGCGTCTGGTCGACGACGATCAGTTCGTAGTGAGGGTAGGAGAGATCCAGCAGGTAGGCAATCGTATCACAGAGAACCTGTTCCCGTTGATAGGTGGGGACGATCACAGAACAGAAAGGAAGGTTAGCCATACGTATGTTTGCGCTGGTGAGCTACCACACAGCAGTTCCTCGAAATTCGGTTATTGACAGTTCAGCAGTGGCTAAGTGCAAAAATGCAGTAGATATTATGACATTGGTACCCTCTCTTGTCCAAATACATAACTTGTGCCTGCTCACCTCTTCAGCCGGTATATGATGCCATCCGCAAGCTCCGCTACGGTCTCTAGCGCAAGCTCTGTCTTGAGCTGGTGCCGGTCATACGTTGGATTCCGGTCCTGCGTTGCATTGACGTCACTGAGGAATCTATCACGGGAGAAGAACCAGACGATGTATACATCTTCGCCATTTCTCTGCATAGACTCAACCCAACGTAGCCAGTCATCTGTCAACTGGCGCGGTAGGTAGAACTGTCTTGGCTGCGCGGTGAGGAAGTATAGCCCCGCCGCGTTGGGACTAAAGGACACGCAGCGAGCGCACGGATTTTCATTTATGTATGCGATGATCTCCGACTCAGCCCATGTACGCGAATTGTAGCCTGTTAGACCGTTCTCCTGTGCCTGCCGAATGTTCTGGACGTTTGCGTTGACCGGCAGCCAAAGCCAGAAGGAAAGCAAGGCCATCAGGACCACAGTCAAGCCTGCGACCCTCCCTTCTACATACACGTTCTGGACCCATGGGAATCGTAGGGTTCCGAGCAGCTTCCTTTGCAGGTCATAGTGAAAGAAGTCATCTAGGAACAATACGACTATGCACAGCAGCGGAATGTAGACAGGACTCATGAATCTGTAGGAAACTGGTTCTGCGGGACCATGAATTGAGCGGGCGATGAGCAGTACGAGCAAATAGACTGAGGTAAACGTAGCAAGGAGAACGATTGGTCGCAAATGGTGTAGGGGCAAACGTGTGAAGCAAATCCACGCGCCTATCCCGAACATGAGCAGGGTTGGAATCAGGAGCACCAGAAACTGTTGGGGCATAATCTCCTCCACGCTGAATAGCCGCGCAAGAAGGTTGTCTATCTCCATAATCCACGGTAACGGCAACACCCAGCCAGCTAGGATACTGAACATGTTCTTCAGGTTGAATAGAAATGAATACTGAGTTGGGTATCTGGCCCCAGTCCATGTACCCGAGACCAGAAAATTTCGCAGCAGCCAGACAGAGAGTGGTGTCCCGACAATGAGTGCATAGATGACCGTGTCCGTTGTTTTCTTTGAGAGTGTATCTTTCCGCAACAGCAACAACAGCAGCATGGTGGCTGGTATGGTGATCCCCACATAGCGTGTCAGACAAGCTAGGGAGGTGAAGATGGCTGCCAAGACCAGGGATGCGCGTTTGCCTGTGTCTAGGAATGTATTGAAGGTGAACAGTGCAGAGATGGTGAGCAGGATAAACAGAGGTTCAGACCAAGCGAATGAGGCAATTCGTGATAGGGGCGGCGATAGGACGAGGACAGCGATGGCCCAAAGCAGGAGCCAGGTCTGCAGGGTGCGCGATGTTGGGGCAGGACGGGCGCGGAGGTGCTGCCACAGCCAGCGTGAGGAGAGGAAGATAGCCAGGCCGCAGAGGAAGGCGTTGACGTAGCCGGCCGTGTCGGCTGGGTCGTGTCCGAAAATACCTGTGAGCGCAAGCAACAAGGGGAACAGGGGAGGGTGAACCGTGTAGCTGATGCCATACCTGTCGATGAATCCATTTCCCGCCGCCAGGTTGCGGGCAGTCGAGATGTAAGCCACGGAGTCCAAGGTTACGCCCACCCCATAGGGACTCACACGTACTAGAACGAGGAACATGCCCAGGGCACTGAGGGCCGCCGGCAGGAGCGGGATTCTGTGTTTGCTCAGTTTCAATTCTACATTTTCCTCCAGGTGTACATTGGATGTTGTTATTTCATGTGAGCCAAACAAAGGGAGCCACCAATTGTCAACACCGAGAACACTGCAAGTACTAGACACGAACAATCCAATGAAGCAACGTACGGTAGGTTGGGATCAAAGCCTTGGGCAGAACATGGCTGTTCATCTTTTATTCCTGAAATTCCTGATTCAGAAGGGGTTTACTCCTTTTCGCTTGTTCAAGCTGGTCGCGCATCTGTCGTCGGGCTTTGCGCCCGCGCCATAGGCCATCAGCCAACCCGGTTAACCATGGATATAGAAGATATAGAAAATTGACTCGTCGGCGTTGCCAAAGACGGTACAATAGGTGCCCAAGTTGATAGTATAGAAAATAGGGCAGTTGCCATAGAGGGAAGTGCTTACCAAAAAAATAGGCCCGATTGTGGAATAAACCAAAGCAATACAGTTTCTCCTGATGGATGAACGCGCGACCTCCTCCCGAGGGAAAGGCTAGATGTTCAATACTGACTTGCGGGTCAAAGAGGATACGATAGCCCAAGGCGCGCACACGTAGCGATGCGTCAGGCTCTTCTTTGCGCGCGTGGATGATGAATCCTTCGTCAAAACCACCAATTCGTACCAAGATCTGCTTCCGAAATGACATATTGCAGCCCTGAGCACTCTCTGCCTCCACCACAGTGGTAGGCAGAGGATAGCGTGGTATCTCCCCGCCGCGTACAATAAATAAAGGACCATCCACAGGCTGGAAACCGCTTGGTCCTGTAACCCCACCGACCGTAGGATCCCGGTAGTGACGGACATGATTGGTCAGTAGATCCGGGGGGGAGATGATATCATCATCGCAGAAGAGGATGATGTCGCCCTTGGCCGCTTCAATGCCCACATTGCGCGCGTGGCATGTACCCACCTTATCAATCTGAATATAGCGGATGCGCGGCGCGACCTGTAGTAGGAACTGCTCGGTCTGTGGTTCGTGAAGTGGCGTCTGGTCGACGACGATCAGTTCGTAGTGAGGATAGGAGAGATCCAACAGGTAGGCAATCGTATCACAGAGAACCTGTTCCCGTTGATAGGTGGGGACGATCACAGAACAGAAAGGAAGGTTAGCCATGCGTATATTTGCGCTGGTGAGCTACCATACAGCAGTTCCTCGAAATTCGGTTATTGACAGTTCAGCAGTGGCCAAGTGCAAAAAAGCAGTAGATATTATGACATTGGTACCCTCTCTTGTCCAATAGTAACATAACTTGTGCTGCTCACCTCTTCAGCCGGTATATGATGCCATCTGCTAGCTCCGCTACAGTCTCTAGCGCAAGCCATGCCTCGAGCTGGGCCCGACCGTATGTATAGCCATCGAAATTACGGATGATTCTATCACGGGAGGAGTACCAGACGATGTACACCTCTTCGCCAGGTCTCTGCATAGACTCGACCCATTGAGGTCCGTCATCTGACAACTGGCCTGGTAGGGAGAACTGTCTTGGCTGCGCGGTGAGGAAGTATAGCCCCGCCGCGTTGGGACTAAAGGACACGCAGCGAGCGCACGGATTTTCATTTATGTATGCGATGATCTCCGACTCAGCCCATGTACGCGAATTGTAGCCTGTTAGACCGTTCTCCTGTGCCTGCCGAATGTTCTGGACGTTTGCGTTGACCGGCACCCAAAGCCAGCAGGAAAGCAAGGCCATCAGGACCACAGTCAAGCCAGCGACCCTCCCTTCTGCATACACGTTCTGGACCCATGGGAATCGTAGGGTTCCGAGCAGCTTCCTTTGCAGGTCATAGTGAAAGAAGTCATCTAGGAACAATACGACTATGCACAGCAGCGGAATGTAGACAGGACTCATGAATCTGTAGGAAACTGGTTCTGCGGGACCATGAATTGAGCGGGCGATGAGCAGTACGAGCAAATAGACTGAGGTAAACGTAGCAAGGAGAACGATTGGTCGCAAATGGTGTAGGGGCAAACGTGTGAAGCAAATCCACGCGCCTATCCCGAACATGAGCAGGGTTGGAATCAGGAGCACCAGAAACTGTTGGGGCATAATCTCCTCCACGCTGAATAGCCGCGCAAGAAGGTTGTCTATCTCCATAATCCACGGTAACGGCAACACCCAGCCAGCTAGGATACTGAACATGTTCTTCAGGTTGAATAGAAATGAATACTGAGTTGGGTATCTGGCCCCAGTCCATGTACCCGAGACCAGAAAATTTCGCAGCAGCCAGACAGAGAGTGGTGTCCCGACAATGAGTGCATAGATGACCGTGTCCGTTGTTTTCTTTGAGAGTGTATCTTTCCGCAACAGCAACAACAGCAGCATGGTGGCTGGTATGGTGATCCCCACATAGCGTGTCAGACAAGCTAGGGAGGTGAAGATGGCTGCCAAGACCAGGGATGCGCGTTTGCCTGTGTCTAGGAATGTATTGAAGGTGAACAGTGCAGAGATGGTGAGCAGGATAAACAGAGGTTCAGACCAAGCGAATGAGGCAATTCGTGATAGGGGCGGCGATAGGACGAGGACAGCGATGGCCCAAAGCAGGAGCCAGGTCTGCAGGGTGCGCGATGTTGGGGCAGGACGGGTGCGGAGGTGCTGCCACAGCCAGCGTGAGGAGAGGAAGATAGCCAGGCCGCAGAGGAAGGCGTTGACGTAGCCGGCCGTGTCGGCTGGGTCGTGTCCGAAAATACCTGTGAGCGCAAGCAACAAGGGGAACAGGGGAGGGTGAACCGTGTAGCTGATGCCATACCTGTCGATGAATCCATTTCCCGCCGCCAGGTTGCGGGCAGTCGAGATGTAAGCCACGGAGTCCAAGGTTACGCCCACCCCATAGGGACTCACACGTACTAGAACGAGGAACATGCCCAGGGCACTGAGGGCCGCCAGTAGGAGCGTGAGTTTGTCAATTCGCAGTTGCCTCTGTTTCAATTCCAAGATCTTCACTCCTGTCGTACACTGGATTCTGTTGAGAGTTCAGCCCAAAAGGAGTGGCCAAGTGCAAAAATGCAGTAGATGCTACGAATCTAGTACTGTTGTTCTCTCTTGTCCAATAGTAACATAACTTGTGCCTGCTCACCTCTTCAGCCGGTATATGAGGCCATCCGCTAGCTCCGCTACGGTCTCTAGCGCAAGCTCTGTCTCGATCTGGTGCCGGTCATACGTTAAATGTTGTAAGTCATTGATGATTTTATCAGGAAAGAAGAACCAGACGATGTATACATCTTCGCCATTTCTCTGCATAGACTCGATCCAACGTAGCCAGTCATCTGTCAACTGGCGCGGTAGGTAGAACTGTCTTGGCTGCGCGGTGAGGAAGGATAGCCCCGACGCGTTGGCACTAAAGAACACGCAGCGAGCGCATGGATTTTCATTTATGTATCGTATGATCTCCGACTCAGCCCATGTACGCGAATTGTAGCCTGTTAGACCGTTCTCCTGTGCCTGCCGAATGTTCTGGACGTTTGCGTTGACCGGCACCCAAAGCCAGCAGGAAAGCAAGGCCATCAGGACCACAGTCAAGCCAGCGACCCTCCCTTCTGCATACACGTTCTGGACCCATGGGAATCGTAGGGTTCCGAGCAGCTTCCTTTGCAGGTCATAGTGAAAGAAGTCATCTAGGAACAATACGGCTATGCCCAACAGCGGAATGTAGACTGGTGCTAAGAATCTTCTGCTGAGTGGATCAGCTTCCAGAACTGAGAGGGCGATGAGCAGTACGAGCAAATAGACTGAGGTAAACGTAGCAAGGAGAACGATTGGTCGCACATGGTGTAGGGGCAAACGTGTGAGACAAATCCATGCGCCCACCCCGAACATGAGCAGGGTTGGAATCAGGAGCACCAGAAGATATTGGGGTATAATCTCCTCCATGTTGAATGGCCGCTCATTAATGTTAATGTTCCCCATCTCCAGAATCCACGGTAACGGCAACACCCAGTCAGCTAGGATACCGAACATTTTCGCTAGGTCGAATAGAAATGAAAACTGGGTTGGGGCTCTGGGCCCAGTCCATGTACCCGAGACCAGAAAATTTCGCAGCAGCCAGACAGAGAGTGGTGTCCCGACAATGAGTGCATAGATGACCGTGTCCGTTGTTTTCTTTGAGAGTGTATCTTTCCGCAACAGCAACAACAGCAGCATGGTGGCTGGTATGGTGATCCCCACATAGCGTGTCAGACAAGCTAGGGCGGTGAAGATGGCTGCCAAGACCAGGGAGGCGCGTTTGCCTGTGTCTAGGAATGTATTGAAGGTGAACAGTGCAGAGACGGTGAGCAGGATAAACAGAAGTTCAGACCAAGCGAATGAGGCAATTCGTGATAGGGTCGGCGATAGGACGAGGACAGCGGCGGCCCAAAGCAGGAGCCAGGTCTGCAGGGTGCGCGATGTTGGGGCAGGACGGGCGCGGAGGTGCTGCCACAGCCAGCGTGAGGAGAGGAAGATAGCCAGGCCGCAGAGGAAGGCGTTGACGTAGCCGGCCGTGTCGGCTGGGTCGTGTCCGAAAACACCTGTGAGCGCAAGCAGCAAGGGGAACAGGGGAGGGGCATGCACGTAGCTGCTGCCATTCCATTGGGTGAATCCATTTCCTGCCAACAGGTTGCGGGCAGCCGAGATGTAAGCCACGGAGTCCGGGGTTACGCTCACCCCATAGGTACTCCCACGTACTAGAACGAGGAACATGCCCAGGGCACTGAGAGCCGCCAGCAGGAGCGTGATTCTGTGTTTGCTCAATTTCATTCTACATTTTCCTCCAGTTGTACATTGGATGTTGCTATTTCATGTGAGCCAAATAGTAAGGGAGCAACCTATTGTCAACACCGAGAACACTGCAAGTACTAGACACGAACAAGCCAATGAAGCAACGTACGGTAGGTTGGGATCAAACCCTTGGGCAGAACATGGCTGAATTGGCTCAGGAGGGCCAGATCCGCGGCCTCCAATGCACGACTCCACCGTAACAACACAGGGTAGACGATGATGGCTGCGCCAATGGCCAACAGCAGCCCGCCCCAGTACACGACCCATGAACTGATCAGCCCAGCAACAGCGGCGGCCAACAGGGCAGCCAATGCTATGCGGCCGAACGAACGGCGTGGTAAGGAAACGTGAAGGCACTGAAATGTATATGTAATTCCCACGATACCAGAAATCACTTGGCTGCTCGAATGTGCCACTGCCGCTCCAACCCCCCCATAGCGCGGGATCAGCAGAAAGTTAAGGACAATGTTCACAACGGCCATCAACAGACCCCAACGTACAATGAAAGATTGTTTCTCAATGCTGTGCAACGTAGCATTACTCACAGACGACATGGAGCCAACCACATTGCCAACACATAGGACAGCAAGAATAGGGGCCATGGGCAGAAAGGCAGGCCCATACAAGGCGGCGAGGGCCGGCGCAATGGCAGCTCCCCCAAACCCGACAGGCACGGCGATCAGAGCCACTATGCGGTTTGAGGATAGATAGAGATCGTTTAGCTGGGCGCGGTCTTTTTGCCCGCTTAAGGCTGAAAAAGTAGGCAGTAGAATGCCCGAAAAAATACCTGGGATCGTCATCAAATTAAAGGCTATATTAAAAGACTGGCTGAAGAAAGCAATGTCAGCATCACTGCTAAAACGTTTCAAAAATTCGATTTCTGATTGTCTATATCGAATGGTATCAATGACGAGAATCAGCAAGACATCCCGACAGTAAAGAAGGAGCCGACGACGTAGTGCAGGTGGGATGTAGAGGCTGGAAGGGAGGAATGAGAGAACCCCTCTCCCCGCTTGCCTCGGCTTACGCACTAGGTAAACGCTGGGCAATTTCCAGCCAAGCCAGCCGATTGTGACTAGGCGTTGCAGCAGGAAAATCAGCAGTAGGGCGTGAATGCCAAAGCCGAGAGAAACGGCGGTGATGGCAGCGACCGCGTAGACAACTACACCAACTAGGTTGGCCTGGCTGAGGATACGAAAGTTTTGGCTGCCTGCCAGGGCTGCTAGAAACAACCCTTCTAGAACCAAGGGCACAATGGAGAGAGCGATGATGGTGAGGGCGATGGGGTCAGTTGTTTGGGCGGCCCATGTATAGAGCAAAACCGCGCCCCCCACCAGAATTCCCAGGGTGAGTTCTGCCAGCAGCAGCCAGATAAAGAGAGCCGAGGCCGTCTGCCGGTCGTGGCGTCCTAGGTATTCAGCACCAAATTTCGTCATGGCCTGAGGTACGGAAAGTGAGGCAATCAAGTGGAATATGCCCATCAACCAGACCCAGTAGCGATACTGCCCTAGCACGGTCGGGCCAAGATGGCGGGCGAGAAGAATACTTGTGGTTAGACCGAGAAAGAGACCTCCAACTGTATTGAGAGCATTCCAAAATGTGTTATTGGCAACCGTGGATAGAACATTCACTGGGCTGTCTTCTGGAGCTGTTGGTAACAGGCAAGAGTCGCCTCAACCATCCCCTGCGCGGAGAATTTTGTGATGGCGCGTTCATAGCCGCGCCGGCCCATATCTCGGCGCAAATCCCCATCTTGGGCTAATGTGGTCAAGGCATTGGCTAGGGAGGGTACATCTTTCAACGCAGCCAGAAGGCCGGTCGCCCCATGTTCGACCACCTCGGGGATGGCCGCGGCGCGGAAGGCGACCACAGGTTTGGCATGGACCATGGCTTCTATATAGATGAGCCCAAACGATTCGGACAAAGAGGGTGCCACGAAAATGTCACACTCTGCGTATAGCTGCGCCAATGTCCTATCGTCAACGTAGCCTAAAAACGTGGTAGCCTTGATTGCCTCGGTCGTGGCAAAGCTGGCAAAATACTCCTGATACGATGCCCCTTGTGGGGCGGGGCCGATATCCCTGCCGGCAATGACAAATCGCACATGAGGCACGCTACCTACAACCTGGGGGATGGCTTGCAGCAGGTAATCGATCCCTTTGCGTGGTTCAAGACGGCTTACAAAGAGGACCGTCACCACAGGACACTGTGATCTTGGGGTTTCACTGACCACTGCTGCTGCTTTGATGCCGAGCGGGATCACCCTAGCTTGCGCGACGGGGAACCCATAGAGGGCGGCACAGTAGTTGGCGGTAAATCTACTATGGGCAATGATACAGTGCGCGCGACGTACAGGCAGGCCCTCAAGATACGTGAGAATCCGAGAGACTCTCCTTGCTGGGGATCTTCTTATGAGCGGATAGATTACTGCTATTGGTGTGGAGAGCCGGACCGCCAACGGGGCCCGTGGATGGAGACTATAAATGAGGGCCTCTGTACCCCAGTTGGACATTTCGACCACATCAAAGGTCCCTTGTGTCCGTTCCAGGTGGGCGATTGTACGGTCGATAGTCCAACCGTGTTCCAGCAAATTCCAGAGACCGCGGACCCTTGGGGGTAAGGGCAATCGTTGGCGGGTGGCCACTCGGTAGACCCTAGGCGAACTGCAGGGGTCGGTACTCTTGGCTGCTTCATGGGCCCCTGCTGTCCCGGCGATGACTGTGACCTCATGGCCGGCTTCTGTCAAGCCATGGGCCAGGGTGTAAACATACGCAGCAATGCCTCCTGTACCTTCCGGAGGATACTCGCGACTCACGAGGCAGATACGCATGGCTATGATACTGTGGCGATGATGGTAGACATCCTGCTAGTATCGCTTTTCGGAACGAGCTTGGCAAATATCAATACCGAATTACTCTCCACTACAATTCGCCACAAAAGAATACTGGCGGTTCGTGAGAAAGAGACATCCAACTGTAAGCATTCCAAAATGTGTTATTGGCAACCATGGACAGAACACTCACTGGGCTGTCTTCTGGAGCTGTTGGTAACAGGCAAGAGTCGCCTCAATCATCCCCTGCGCGGAGAATTTTGTGATGGCGCGTTCATAGCCGCGCCGGCCCATGTCTCGGCGCAACTCCCCATCTTGGGCTAATGTGGTCAAGGCATTGGCCAGGGAGGGTACATCTTTCAACGCAGCCAGAAGGCCGGTCTCCCCATGTTCGACCACCTCGGGGATGGCCGCGGCGCGGAAGGCGACCACAGGTTTGGCATGGACCATGGCTTCCACATAGATGAGCCCAAACGATTCAAACAAAGAGGGTGCCACGAAAATGTCACAGGCTGCGTATAGCTGCGCCAATGTCCTATCGTCAACGTAGCCTAAAAACGTGGTGGCCTTGATTGCCTCGGGCGTGGCAAAGCTGGCAAAATACTCCTGATACGATGCCCCTCGTGGGGCGGTGCCGATATCCTTGCCAGCAATGACAAAGCGCACATGAGGCACGCTGCCTACAACCTGGGGGATGGCTTGCAGCAGATAATCGATCCCTTTGCGTGGTTCAAGACGGCCCACAAAGAGGACCGTAACTGTCGTGTCCTGTGGTGTTGGGGTTTCACTGACAAGAGCTGGTGCTTTGATGCCGTGCGGGATCACCCTTGCTTGCGCGACGGGGAACCCATAGAGGTCGGCACAGTAGTTGGCGGTAAATCTGCTGTTGGCAATAATACAGTGCGCGCGGCGTACAGGCAGGCCCTCAAGATACTTGAGAATCCGAAAGCCTACCTTGGTTGGGGATCTTCCTGTGAGCGGATAGATTACTGCTATTGGTGTGGAGAGCCGGACCACCAACGGGGCCCGTGGATGGAAACTGTAGATGAGGGCCTCTGTATCCCAGTTGGGCATTTCGACCACATCAAAGGGCCCTTGAGTCCGTTCGAGGTGGGCGATTGTGCGGTCGATAGTCCAACCGTGTTCCAGCAAACCCCAGAGATAGCGGACCTTTGCGGGTAAGGGCAATCGTTGGTGGGTGGCCACGCGGTAGACCCTAGGCGAACTGCAGGGGTCGGTACTCTTGGCTGTGTCATGGGCCCCTGCTGTCCCGGCGATGACTGTGACATCATGGCCGGCTTCCGTCAAGCCATGGGCCAGGGTGTAAACGTAGGCAGCAATGCCTCCTGTACCTTCCGGAGGATACTCGCGACTCACGAGGCAGATACGCATGGCTATGATACTGTGGCAATGATGGTAGACATTCTGTTAGTATCGCTTTTCGGAACGAGCTTGGCAAATATCAATACCGAATTTACCCGCAGATAAATTGTGTCTCTCTTCATAGACGAATCGCCTCAGCTAAAATCTGTTCCCGTATATAGGGACTCAGGGCCGCTTCCGTCACTACATCAACTGGACAACCTAGCAGATCTTCTAAGTCTTGTTTCAGCGCAATCATATGCAGCAAACTATACGTTGTCTCAAACTCAACAAGCAGATCCAAATCACTCTCTGGGCTGGCCTCATCACGGCCCGCGGAGCCAAAGATTTTGACGGTTGTGGCACCATGTGTGGCCGCGATATCTAAAATGGTCTGCCGTTGTTGTTGGACCGTTTGATGTACAGAAGATAGTTTGTTTGACATAAACGGTCTGATCCTTACCTGTTCCATTGCTGCTAGAACGTCATAGGCAGCTTCAAATGTGATGAGGCGGCCCCGAACGTCTGCAGGTCCCTGCAATCACCTCAAGACGTAAAGACTGGCTACGCTAATGATAGCGCAATCTCATACGATACATCAATACAAGAGCGGTATAAAATTCATAGATTCCATCCGGATCTATCCATATTGGTTGATGAAGCACTTTACGCTTTTTTCTGTGGGGATTGGTGCTCGTTGCGGCCCGCGACGACCTGATACACCATCATTGACGCAATTGCTGCCCGCTGCCATCGAAACTGGGCTGCCTGCCGTATCCCTGCCTGCCGCATCCGCTCTGCCATGTTCGGTTTTGACAGCAGTTCTCGAATCGCTGTTGCCAAGCCTTCCGCATGCAGCGGCTCTATGAACTGGGCCGCGGCCCCCGCCACTTCCGGCAGGCTACTGGCCTTGCTGCATACGACCGGCACACCGCAGGCCATTGCTTCCAAGACAGGGAAGCCGAATCCTTCGTAGAGGCTCGGCAGGAGAAAGCAAGCGGCCCCACTGTAGAGGGCCGGCAGGTCTGCATCTGGCACCCGGCCCGTGAAGATCACATCGTCGGTCAGATCTAGGATTTCCACCTGTTGCCGCACTGACTCGAAGAGCCAACCGCTTTGGCCGACGACAACTAGGCAGTGGGGCCATCCTTCCGCCTTCAATAGGCGCAAGGCAGCAAAGGCCAGCGCGTGATTCTTGCGCGGTTCCAGTGTCCCCACCATCAGCAGGTATGGCCGGCGGATGGCATGCCGTTCTTGTACCTGTCGGATGTCGTCTTCGTCTGCTGGGCGGATATCTTCGTTGATGCCTTGGGGAATCACGTAGATCTTATCTGCTGCTGTGCGGTACAGATCGACCAAATCCTGCTTGGTGTGTTGGCTGACTGCAATGATTGCATCTGCCCGGCCCACAAACAGAGGCATGGCTACCCGCAAGAATGTGCGATTTGTCAGGGTGTGGTACTGGGGCAGGTGCTCAAAGATCAGATCATGGACTGTCAGGACCGTAGGGCGGGCCAGCCGAGGCAGCAGATGTTCCGTGGCATGATAGACTTCCCCGGCCGGCAGTCTGCGCTCGAGGAGGGGAGCCTGCAGGAGTTGACAGGCCAACATGCCCAGCCGCCAAGGGTATTGCCCCAATTTGATGCTATGGGAGGGGATGGAGCTTAGGGAAGAGGGCAGCTGGTGGCCGCTGTGGGCATTGTACACGAGCGACAGATCGATAGTATCCCTGTGCTCGCGCCACAGGGTAAATGCCAGACGTTCCGTATAGCGGGCCAGGCCAGCACTCTGGTGGACAGCCGGCCCCGCGTCCAAGACAACCCGCAGGCGGTCTGTGGATTGCATATGGCGTTCTGTCCTATTCATCTTTGTTGCTTTTGCACTGTTCTTGCCTGCAGTGGTTCGTGAATCGTGACCGACCGTTACCATTTCTCAGTACAATTCACTGGTGTTTCTGTCTCGTTCAGCCGCGAGCGTATGCGGCTGAGGATCAGCTCTATGGCCACTCGGTTGTGCCCGTCCCCCGGCATGATGAGATGCGCGTAGCGTTTGCTCGGCTCCACGAACTTCAGATACATAGGTCGCACTGTGGCTAGATACTGCTTGATGACCGATTGGGGCGTGCGCTCCCGTTCCCGCACGTCCCGCTCTAACCGTCGGATCAGGCGAATGTCGGCAGCGGTGTCAATGAAGATGCGAATGTCCATCAATTCCCGCAGGAGTTTTTCAGAAAAGATCAAAATGCCTTCCACCAGCACAATAGGGGCAGGCAGCAGGCGGCGGCTGCGAGGCAAGCGGATGTGGGTGGCGAAGTCGTATTCAGGTACATCCACAGCTTCGTTGCGGCGCAGGGCGGCCAATTGTTCTACCATCAAAGACGTATCTAGGCTATCTGGGTGGTCGTAGTTTTTCCCTGCCCGTTCTTGCCATGTCAGATGGCTGTTGTCGTGATAGTAGCTATCGTGGGTCAGGTATGCAATCTGTTCCTGGCCGATTTCTGCCAAAATGTGTCGGCTGACAGTCGTCTTGCCACTGCCACTGCCGCCGGCAATCCCAATCACAATCGGCTGCTTTCCTTCCATTCGACATCACCTTAGGTAGCTGCGGGGCATGCAACCACGTCCGACTAGCGGGAGGTTCCATAGTCTGCGTTGAGCAGCGGACCGGGCCGGTCCGACTGCACCACCAGGACAGAGTGGTCGGGGGACCATGGGCCCAACTGAATGAGGACAAAGAACGGCCGGCGCACGAACCCCAACGTGCCGCTGAGAAGCAACAAGGCCGCGGGCAGCAGCAGCCAATAGCCGGGCAGATACCGTACCTGGGCCTGGATTGTGGGTAGCGGGCGAAAGCCCAGAGTAATGGGATCAGCGCGGCCGTCGGTCAAGGCTGGCAGTGGCAACAGCAGATCATCCTCTACCGTAAATTGGTCGATGGTTTCTGGCCCGCGGAGGACTTGGACAACAAAGTGCAAGGCTGGTTCGTCTCGGCGCACAATTCTCAGGAACGCGTCCATGTCCGGCAAAAGTATGTCCTTTTCGCTGCTGTTGCTGGGGAAACCAATGCCATCCCCCGGCCATGTTTGCAGCGTTTGGGAACCCTCATGCCCTGGTTCGGCGTTCCCTCCTTCCTCCGTAGGCAGGGGATTGTTCTCCACATACAGGCCTGGTTCTTTGACCTCCAGCCAGACGCCTATATTTCCAAGCCGTGTGTAGTTTGAGCCCAGGAAACGGCCCAACCATGATTGGGGCGTCCTATCCAGCGGCAACAGCACCTGTTGCTCGTTCAAGGCAACCAACAGATGAGGTGACAGGCCATCTGTCGCCGGCGGCACCCTGTAGGAAAGCTCCAGTACGCGATTGGGCAGCTGCACTGTATCTGTATGCCCTGGGGCTAGGATATCTGAGGTATTGTTCCAGCCGAATGTCAGGCTGAACCATAGCGCGCCCAGGGCAATTACCAGACCGGCCAGGAACAGAACTCGGGCAGCGGCGAGTCGCTGGTGGCCGATGAGAAGCCTGCGGGTTTCTTGGCCGGGGCCTGCAGGTTCACTGGTCATTGGCTCATCAACATACGTGACTTCCCCATCAATGATCTTGACGCCGGGTCGTCCACGGTAGAGCTGGTCAGCCCAAGCGAAGATCGTTTCCTGGGCCTGGTCTAGGGGCTGGTTGAGGACTATGCGGCGGCCCAGGACTGGCTGTTCACCGGGGATCAGTAGGGGCGTCCCGGGGGTTGCCACCCGCTCTTCGATCACAGAGGCCAGCCATCTCAGCCGTAGGTACGAGGTCAGCAGATCACCCAAATGAATGAGCGTGAACAGGGCCAGGAGAGAAAAGAGCAGACGCAGCAGGTCATTTTCGATGACGGGCTGCCTCTGATTGGAGCGTAGGCTGGGGGCCAGCACGAAGAACGTGGTGATCGCCACAGCCAACAGGGGCCCGGGATGTCGCAGGAACTTCCAAACAGTGGTGGCAATCGTCGTGGAGAGTGAAGAGTGGAGAGTTGAGAGTACCTTCACGCCCCGCGCCACCAATCTCGTATTCCTACCAGTCATCACCGAACTCCTGCGCTGGTAAGTAACTGCTGGCCACCAACCTCTCGCCTTTGGCGTTGCGAAGCCAGTCATCGACCGACTCTTCCAGATTCCATAGGGGGCTGTGCCGGGTGGTGCAGGCCGGCAGCGCGTCCAGAAACACTTCACCGTAGCGACGCTGCCATAGACGGCTGTCCAGCAGGACCACGACCCCCCGGTCGGTTGCACTGCGAATCAAGCGCCCGAACCCTTGACGTAGACGGATGACCGCATCCGGCAGGGCATATTCATGGAAGGCGTCTTCGTACAGACGGCTGCGGGCCGCGAAGAGTGGGTCAGAGGGGACCGCGAAGGGCAGACGGGCGATGAGCAAGCAGACAAGTTGCTCCCCAGGCAGGTCGATTCCCTCCCAATAGGTTCCTGTGCCCAGCAATACTGCGCGCGGATTGGCCCGAAAGTCCCGCAGATTGCGGCGCCGGCTGCCCTCGCCCTGCTGCAGGATAGGCAATCCGGCCGCGGCCAGAGGCGCGCGTACCGCCTCTGCGGTGATGCGTAACTGGCTGTGGTTTGTAAACAGGACCAGGGTTCTGCCGTCCGCGGCCAGCGCGGCCTGCACGATGGCCTGTTCCAGGGCCTGCTGGTAGTTGTGCTGATCTGGCATAGGCATATCGCTGGGCATATACAGCAGGACATTGCGCTTGTAGTCAAAGGGGCTGTCAATGACCATGCCGCTCGCCTCCCAGCAGCCCAGCCGGTCGCGCAGGAAGTCGAAGCCATCCCCGGTCCCCAAGGTTGCTCCCGTCAACACGACGGCGCGCAAGTGGTGGAACAGATTGGCGGCCAATTTCTCGCTCACTTGGACCGCTGCATTGCACAGCACAACCGCATCGGCTTTGGCATTGAGCTCCAGCCAGGCCACCGAAACATCTTGGGCCAGCGGCTGCAGTCGCAAAATCACCTCATCCGTTGCCTGCAGCATGCCAGCCAGCTCCCCGTGTGTGCGGTGTAGGGTCCGCAGGAAGAGGCCGCGCGGGCCATTCTCTTCCTGCCACCACTGGGCCGCGTCCAGCTGCGCGGCCAATTCCTCAAGCCGGCCCAACAGCGTAGCCAACTGCTGGCTGATCCTGTCCCATTCGATTTCGATTTCGCTCCATTCCGGCTGGGTACGTAGGCCGCTGTCTAGGGCTACCCGCTGGGGATAGCCAGGCCGGGGCCGCACGTCTTTGTGGCTCAGCACGAAATTTTGCAGCATGTTGAAGAATTCTGGGATGCTGGCTTGCAATGCCCGGCGGTCTGCCGCTAGCTGGCGCATCAACCGGCCCCAGCGAGGATCGGTCAGGAACGGGACCAGCGCCTGGTCCGCTGCTGTGGCTGCTATCAGTGCCAGCAGCTTGCGGCTGTCCATCTGTCGGGTAAATTGCTCTGTGGCCGCGGCCTCCAAGTGGTGGGCTTCGTCTACAATCAAATGCTCGTAGGCTGGCAGCACGCGGCCGTTAGCCTCCACATCTGCCAACAGCAGGGCGTGATTGACCACCAGAAGGTGTGCGGATTCGGCCCGGCCGTAGTTCTCCAGATAAAAATCTCGGAACTGCTCAAGGCCAATGCGGTTGCGCTGGCCGGGGGCCAGCCGCGCGCTGCAGTGCTGTGGGTTACATTCGTCTGCGAGGGACGAGACGTAGGCGGTCAACTCCTGTTCCCGGCGGTCGTGAATCACCAATTCGCTGAGGTCACCGCTCTGGGTATGGGGCAACCAGAGGAGGATTTTCGCCAGAAAGCGCAACTCTAAGGGTGCCAGGGTGCGGTCGCCTAGCCAGTGGGCCAGTCGTCGGGTACACAGATAATGGGCGCGGCCTTTCAGGGCCATAGCGCGGATGGAGTGCTGGCTCACACTCGCTGCGGCCGGGAGGGAGATGGCCAGGGCCTGGGCCACCCGGGGCAGCTCCTGCTCCAGAAGCTGATCCTGTAGGGGGATGGTATTGGTGGCAATGACGACCCGGCTGTCGTTGACCATGGCCCAGGCCGCGGCTGGCAGCAGATAGGCTAGGCTCTTGCCGGTTCCTGTGCCTGCTTCGATGATCGTGTGATCCCCTCGATTGAGCGTGTCCAACACCTGCCGAGCCATTTCTAACTGACCGGCCCGATGTTCAAATTCAATGCTGGCCCCCTCGCCAAATTCTGCAGCCAGCGGGCCGTCTTCGCCAAAGGCGGAGATAACTGCAGTGGCCAGGGCCTGATCGTCTGTGGCCTGTACAGTGCGCTTCCGGATCACAGGCCACGCCTCCTTGGCTGCTGGTGTTGTATTGGTCACAGGCCATTGGCTGCTGGTCCTTGATTTTTCCAGAGCATCCCGGAACAAGAGCATCGGTCCCCAGTTACTCTCGGCAGCGGCGGCGCACAACACTTCCAGTGTGGTAGGGGGCAGAGCTTCCACCTTTGCCAGCAGATGCATCAGTAGAGCGGCTGTGGCTTCGGCATCATGGCCGGCCCTATGGGCTAAGGGCAGAGGGATCGCCAGGTCCCTACACAGCTCACCGAGGCTGTAGCTATCTTGGTCCGGCAGCAGAATCGTCGCCAGTTCATAGGTATCCAGCACGGGGACATGTACCCGTACCCCGGCCGCATTGAGGAAAGAGATATCAAAAGCGGCATTATGCGCGATAATCGCCTCGGTATTCCCGCGTAGGAAAGCCAGAATTTCCGGTCGTATCTTTTCGATGGAGGGCGCGTCGGCCACGTCCGCCGGCCGGATGCCGGTGATCTGTTGGATGCGTAAAGGGATGGGCCGGCCAGGGTTGATGTAGGACGTGAAGCGTTCCTGCACTGTTCCGCCCTGCACGCGCACCGCGCCGAACTCAATGATCGCATCCCGTTTGGGATTTAACCCGGTTGTCTCCAAATCAAGCGCGACGAATGTGCGCGGGCCCATATGCTGTCCTTCAATGAAATCAGAACGATGCAAATGAGATGTCGTGGACACTTTTCGTCACACTGCCGCTATACAGCCAAGAAACCTGGCGCAGAGTCAGGGCTTGGTCGAATTCTGTCAGCGCGGAGATGCCATCTGCGGGCACGATTACAGTATACCAGCGCAGGCCGGCCGAGGCCGCGGTGTGCAGCACACAGATGCTGGAAACCGTGCCCACGATCACCAGAGTACGCACTTTCCAGACATTGGCCAGAAAGTGCTCCAGCCATGTGCCGTAGAAGCCATCGTAGCGGCTCTTCTGGCAGACCAGATCTGTGGGCTGCGGGGCCAGTTCCTCGACGATCTGCCAGCCCCATGTACCCATTTCGCAGTGTTGCGGCCAGATGTCCCACTCAGGATCGCCGGCAAAATGAGTATCTTGGGTGTAAGCAATCGGTACATCTGCGCTCCTGGCCCGGGCCAGCAGTTCTTGTACTCTGTCCAAGGTGGCCATGGCGGCCGGCACAACGAGGCTACCACCCTCCTTGACAAAGTCATTCTGCATATCTACGACAATGATGGCACTTTCCTCTGCCGGCACTTCTAGCGTGGATTGCCACGAGATCTGCGGCAGTTCGACAGTTTGGTTTGGAATGGATGGAATGGACATCATGGCCTCCTGTTCACGCTCTCTATATCGGCCTTTGGGGTCGCTCGGTCATCAGCGTCCCTTCTCGCATCATGAGGGCCGCATCAGTGCTTGCGAGAACATAGTACGGCTATCATGAGTGCGATCAAGGTAAATTCTACTGGATTCAGTGGAAAAGTACAAAGCCGCTTCTGATCTCACAATCGCAAGCCTCATTCGTGTACAGCTTTGGGGTGTGCTAGAATAGTGTGGATACATTATGATTCTGATGGATAGGTCTTATCGGGATTCTCAATAGAGGGGAAGCGTGCAGCAGCTATTAACCGTTGAGCAGAGTCGAATTTTACAGGATGAACGCCGCCTGTTGGAAGGTCTGCAGGTCACCTTGACGCGCCTTGACGCGCCTGAATCCGACCTGGCCCTGGTCCGCAATGTCCTGGCCCAGTTAGAGGAACTGTTTCTGCTGGTGGTGGTGGGCGAATTCAACGCGGGTAAAAGTGCGGTCATCAACGCGCTATTAGGCGACCGCTACTTGACCGAAGGCGTCGTGCCCACCACCAGCGAGCTTTTCTTCATCCGTCATATGGATGCAGTGGAGCGCCCTGGCATAGATGCAGGCATGGCTGTGCTGCGTCTGCCTGTCCCCTGGCTGCAGGAAGTCAACTTGGTCGATACACCGGGGACCAACGCCATCATCCGCCAGCATCAGGAGATTACAGAACATTTCGTACCTCGCAGCGATCTTGTTCTCTTTGTCACCAGCGCGGACCGACCCTTCAGTGAATCCGAGCATCTCTTCCTGCAGCGGATTCGGGACTGGGGCAAAAAGATCGTCATCGTGGTCAATAAGATCGAACTGCTGACCAGCGAGGAAGAGCGTCAGCAGGTCTTGGAATTTGTCGCCAGGAACGCTTGGGAACTGCTCGGTGTTGCGCCGGCCATCTTCCCTGTCAGTGCTCGTCTCGCGCTGGAGGCCAAACAGGCTGTGCCGGTGACAGATAAGGGGTCGTCCCAGCAGGAGGGGGCGCATCTGCTTACGAATCGTAGCTGGCAGCGCAGTCAGTTCGGCGCGTTGGAGCAGTACATCCTTGACGCCTTGGACGCCGCAGAGCGTGTACGCCTGCAGCTATCCAATCCAATCGGTATCGCCTCCGCCCTCATCGCCAAATACCAGCAGGTAGTTGGCCAGCGTCAGAAGCTACTGCAAGGCGATTTTCAGGCCCTGGACGCCATTGATGAGCAGTTGGAGGCCTACCAAAACGATATGCGCCGGGACTTCCAGTACCAGAACGACCGGGTTCAAAATGTCCTTTTTGAGATGATCGAGCGGGGGGACCGCTTCTTTGACGAGAATTTGCGTATCACTCGTGTTGTTGAACTGGTGAACAGCGAGCGGCTACGCGGTGAATTTGAGCGACGGGTGCTGGCAGATACCAGCCGTGAGATCGAACACCATGTCCATGAACTGATCGATTGGCTCATTGACCGGGATTACCGTCAATGGCAGGCGGTGATGGAGTTCATCGACCGTCGCTCTTCCCAGCATACGGATCATATGATCGGTCAGGTACGGGGCGAGTTTGAGTTCAACCGGCAGAATTTGCTCAACAGTGTGGGCCGCAGTGCCCAGGATGTGGTGGCCTCCTATGATCGGGAGGCCGAAGCCCTCAAGTTGGCCCAAGATGTACAGCGTGCCATTCTGCAAACTGCGGCCGTGGAGGCAGGGGCCATCGGCTTGGGCGCAATTCTGGTCGTGATACTCAATACAACCTTCCTTGATGTGACCGGCGTTCTAAGTGCCAGTGCCTTGGCCGCGTTAGGGCTGTATGTGCTTCCCTACCGCCGGCAAAAAGTCAAGGCACAACTGCGGGCACGGATCGGCGACTTACGCCAGCGGCTTGATAGTGCCATCAGTCGTCAGTTTGAAACCGAGTTGGCCGCCAGTGTCCAGCGCATTCGGGAAGCGATTGCGCCCTACACCCGTTTTGTGCGGGTCGAACGGGAAAAATTGGAGACACTGTCTGCCAGCCTCAAAGGTGCCGAAGGTGAGTGGAATGATCTGCGCCGCGAGGTGGAAGGGATGTCATGAACACCACTGTGGTGCCAAGGGTGATGGCCACGGTTTCGCTGATTCCTCTGGAGTTGTCCCTCCATGAGGACGCGCTCCAGCGCGTGTATGAACTGGTGCCGGCTTACTGGGCCATGTATCATCTGGCCCAGGTACCAGCTGGGCAGGCTGGCCGGGACCTGGCGGCAATCGAAATGGAACCAGGACGCACGGGCCTGGGGATCCTCGTGGCGAATGAGCCGGGCACTCCCCAGGCTGGCGCACAGCTAGTGGGGCTGATCGATTTCCGTATGAACTGGCCAGACCTTGGGGCTGTGTATATCGGCATTGTGCTGGTAGCGCAGCCATTTCAGCGGCGGGGGGTGGGCAGCGAGGCATGGGCCTTGTTGGAAACTTGGCTGGCCACGGCGGCCGGCATCCGTGAGGTCAGGTTAGGGGTTGAGCAGTTCAACATCGGCGCGCTCAAATTTTTTCAATCCCTTGGTTTTGCCCTCAGCGGCGAGGCCCAGCGCATCCGCTCCGGCAAGCGGCTGGTACGACTATTGGCCATGCACAAAGACCTGATCCCAAGGGAATGAGCGGTATCCTCGTCGGTCTTGAAACGTCCCTAGTATTTTTCTGAACAGGTGAGAATTTTTCGTAAGAACTACTCTACTAGATGAGGAAATTGTGTCGGGTGGTCGTCAATCGGGTACAATACGCTGTTGACACGAACAAATATTCGTGTAGCGGTCATGAAATCTTGACATACAGGGTAGAGGAGGTAGAATGGCCCTGGATAAACTGATCATACGAGGGGCACGAGAACACAATCTTCGTAGCGTGGATTTGGAAATTCCACGGGACAAGCTGGTGGTGGTCACTGGGTTAAGCGGCAGTGGCAAGAGCAGCCTAGCCTTTGATACCATTTACGCTGAAGGACAGCGTCGTTATGTAGAGTCTCTTTCCGCTTATGCCCGCCAGTTTCTCGGCCTGATGGAGAAGCCGGATGTGGACCAGATCGAAGGGCTCAGCCCGGCCATCTCCATTGACCAGAAAGGGGCTGGGCGCAATCCCCGTTCGACAGTGGGGACTGTCACGGAAGTTTATGATTATTTGCGTCTGCTCTTCGCCCGCATCGGCCAGCCACATTGCCCACAATGTGGCGACCCCATTAGCCAACAGACACCCCAGCAGATCGTCAATGCAGTTCTAAAAATGGGCGAAGGTGTGCGGCTGTTGATCCTAGCACCGATCATCAAAGACCGCAAAGGGCATCACAAGAGTGTCTTGGAGGAGTTGCAAGCCCAGGGCTTTGTGCGGGTGCGCGTCAACCGGACAATCTACGAAATCGGCGAAGTGCCGGCCCTGGACCGTTACAAAATGCACACCATTGAAGCCGTCATCGACCGCATTGTCGTGCGTGGGGAGCGGCCGGACCCGGACGAGCCTGGCCGGATTCTGCCCGGCACGGACCGGGCGCGCTTGACCGATTCGGTGGAGACGGCTCTCAAGTTGGGCGATGGTGCGGTAATCGTCTCTACAGTGAAGCGCATCCCCTTTGAAGGCAATGGGAGCGGGCGATACGCGGACACGACAACCGCAGGCAGTCAAATTGTCACCACCGACCGTATCTTCAGTGAACAGTTCGCCTGTGTGCGTTGTGGTCTCAGTTTTTCGGAGATCGAGCCGCGCACCTTCAGTTTTAACAGCCCCCATGGTGCCTGTTCGGCCTGTGATGGATTAGGTGTGCTCAAGGAGTTCGATCCGGAGCTGATTTTGGATGGGGAACGTAGCATTGCTGAAGGAGCCGCGCGCCCTTGGCAGGGCCCCAATGCCGGCAACGGCGACGAGAGCTACTCCAAACAGCTTCTACGCGCGGTCTGTCAACATTTTTCAATTCCACAGAATGTGCCGCTGAAAGAGTTGAGCAGCAAGCAGCGGGACATTCTGCTATATGGCTCTCCTCGGCGAGAAAAGGTGCAGGTCAACTACCGCAATGTCCGGGGCCACCAACGCACCTACCAAACCCATTTTGAAGGGGTACTCTCCAATCTACAACGGCGTTATCAGGAGACGGACAGCGATTGGATGCGAGGCAAGTTGGAAGGTTTCATGAGCATCCGTCCTTGCCCCACCTGTAAAGGACAGCGGCTGCAGCCTATGGCCTTGGCCGTTACCATCGCTGATAAAAATATCTACGACATCACCGCTATGCCGGTAAGTGATTCCCTGGCCTGGGTGCTCGCTGCCCGTAGCAGCCAGCGGGAAACATCGTTGCTCTCGCCGCGCCAGCTGGCCATCGGTAGTCAGGTATTGAAGGAGATCGAGGCCCGCCTAGGATTTATGGTGAACGTGGGCCTGGACTATCTGACCCTCAATCGCACGGCCCTGACACTCTCCGGCGGCGAGTCCCAGCGTATTCGCCTAGCTACGCAGATCGGCAGCCAACTGATGGGCGTTCTGTACATACTGGATGAGCCGAGTATCGGTCTACACCAGCGGGATAATGCTCGTCTCATCAATACCTTGCAGGGGATGCGGGATCTGGGCAATACTGTGCTGGTCGTGGAGCATGACGAGGAGACGATCCGGGCGGCGGATTGGGTGGTGGATATGGGGCCGGGGGCCGGCGAGCACGGCGGGGAAGTTGTCGTTTCCGCCACTCAGGCGGAATTTGCCGGACATCCCCACAGCTTGACTGCTCAGTACATTCGTGGTGAACAGCAGATTGCCCTGCCTTCTATCCGACGAGAAGGCAATGGCCACTACCTGCATATACGCGGCGCGGCCGAGAACAACCTCAAGAGCGTGGATGTGCGCCTTCCTCTGGGCAAATTCATGGCGGTGACCGGCGTCAGTGGCAGTGGTAAATCCACTCTAGTGGTGGATGTGCTGTACAAATGGCTGGCCCAGAGCTTTTACCGGGCCAAAGCCCGTCCTGGCAAACATGACCGCATTGAGGGGTCTGAACATCTGGACAAAGTGATCGAAATCGATCAAAGCCCTATCGGGCGTACACCCCGCAGCAACCCGGCTACCTATGTGGGCCTGTTTACACCGATTCGGGAGCTGTTCGCCAGCATCCCTGAAGCCAAAGCCCGCGGCTATAAGTCCGGACGCTTCAGCTTTAATGTCAAGGGCGGTCGCTGTGAAGCCTGCCGGGGGGACGGCATCATCAAAATTGAGATGCAGTTCCTGCCGGATGTGTACGTGCCCTGTGAGGAGTGTCACAGCAACCGCTATAACCGGGAAACACTGGATATCCGCTTCCGTGGCAACTCTATCGCCGATGTCTTGAACATGACCGTTGAGGAAGGCTTGGATTTCTTCCAGAATATCCCCCGCATTCGCAGCCGCTTGCAGACACTGATGGCTGTGGGCCTGGGGTACATCCGCCTAGGGCAACCGGCCACCACTTTGTCCGGCGGTGAGGCACAACGCATCAAGTTGAGCAAAGAGTTGAGTCGGCGGGACACCGGCAATACATTCTACATACTGGACGAACCGACCACTGGCCTCCATTTTGAGGACGTACAGAAACTCCTCAATGTTCTCCATCAACTGGTGGACCGCGGCAATACTGTCTTGGTTATTGAGCACAATCTGGACGTGATCAAGAACTGCGATTGGGTGATTGACATGGGGCCGGAAGGCGGGGAAAAGGGCGGCTATGTGATCGCAGAAGGGACGCCGGAGCAGATCGCTGCTACAGAGAAGAGCTATACAGGTCAATTTCTCCAGAAGATGATAGACTTGCAGCGAGCATTACCTGAGCTGGGATGAAGCCGCCCCGCTTGTGTCAGTGGCAACAAGCAGGACATTGAATCTGATGCCGCCCATTGGTCTGCTCCATCAGGCACATCCGCCACAAGAATCAACTGGAGTCCATCGAATGTCAAAAATCCGCAGTGTATTCCTGCTCATATGTCTGGGTGTGTCTCTTGTCCTGGCCGGGTGCAGACAAAGTACAGAGGAAGCGACCGCTACACCGCAGCCGCGGCCAACAGCTACGCCGCGGCCGACCGCTACACCGCAACCGCCGCCAACAGCTACGCCGCAGCCGCCGCCAACAGCTACACCGCGGCCGACCGATACGCCGCAACCGACAGCCACACCTACGCCCTCTGACGCCGCTGCTTGGCAGATGTTCGTTGACGAGACCCATGGCCTGTCGATCTTCTATCCAACAGGATGGCGTTTTCTTGATCCCTCTCAGGATGTCTTGGCCATCCTTATGGCCACCATGGGCGAACAGGTCACTACGGAAGAGGTAGGCGGGTTGTTGACAATGCTGGGCAGTGTCGTACAGCAAGAGGATATGTTCGTCGGCGTAGGCTTTCAGATCCCCACGCAGGCCGCGGCCGGGTCGGCATTCATAAACAATATCACGGCTGTCTCTTTGCCTGCCGCCGGCCTGACCCTACCCGTTTATTCGCAACTGGTTGCCGCCCAGTTGGATGAGGTTGATGGCATCCAGGTGGACGCGGCCGCGGTAGTCCCAAGTTTGCGGCCCCAGGGCGCAGAGGTCGTCTCCATCCGTTATCGAGCGGATGGGGCTCTCTACAATATGCCAGATCTGGAGATCACTGGCTGGCAGGTTGGGCTGCTGTCCCCGGATACAGAGTCGTTGCTCGTCCTCACCTTCGGTATCCGTAGCCATGAGTTTGATGACCTTGAGCCACTGCTGCAAGAGATGGTGCAGCGGCTCCAATTCACAGAGTAGATGGGGATTCCCCGTCCGCTCGTACCTGTTGCAGTGAGAACTGCTTTTGTCCATTCCTCTACAATTGTTGATAATAGAATAACTACCTTTTGCCCAAACAATTGTCCGCTGTGCTGCTGGGCCAGGCGGCCGCTGGACACATAAGGAGAACCACCATGACACAGTTTAATTTTAGCCGCCTAGAGCGAGTAGAACTTCGGTCCGTATGGGTCAGTGAAGACAGTGACTTTACGCCGTGGATGGCTCGGAAAGAGAATCTAACACAAGTGGGGGAACTGCTCAATCTTGAATTGGAACTAGAAACGATGGAGGGCTGGGCCGGTCCGTTTCGAGGTGGCCTCATCTGTCGGGATACCCTGCACGGTACCTTTGTTATCATTGATAACCAGTTGGAGGATACAGACCAGAGACATCTGGGCCAACTATTGACGTATGCGGCTGAATTGAAGGCAGGGACAATCGTCTGGGTTGCTGCCCATTTTACCAACGAACATCTAAACACGCTCAACTGGCTGAATACGGTCACTGATAAAAGCATCAACTTTTTTGGGCTGGAGGTCGAACTCTGGCGCATCGCGGATTCGCCCTTAGCCCCCAAATTTAAGCTCGTCTGCAAACCGAACGATTGGACGGAACGTATCCCGCCCGGCATGCCGGCCGCCGCGCAGACTCCGCCAGCCGTAGACAGACGCCCTGAGCCGGAGGAGAGCACGTTGGAGGATCAGCTACAATTGGTAGAGGATGAACTCCAACATGAATATCAGATTGTAGAGAATCAACTGCAGCTTGAATATTGGCAGGCATTGCGGCACTATTTGGAGACAAGCGGCAGTTTTATCCGACCGGGCACCCCGCGATCGCAAAATTGGATGAACTTTGATGTAGGCCATTGGCGCTTACGTTTGACTGCCTTTAACAACATGCGTGATGGCGGGATCGGCGTACAGCTTGTCATTCGTGAGGGCGATGTGGAGATGTCCTATCACACCCTATACCAGCAACGTGCGGAGATTGGGGCAGAGATCGGCGAGGCATTGGAGTGGCGCGATCTCCCTGAAAACCGGCAAGGTCAGATCACATTGCGTAGATACAATGCGGATCCCACAAACCGCGAGCAGTGGGCGGAGCAGCAGGTCTGGTTTAAGACGAAATTAGAAGCCTTTGACCGTGCCTTTCGCGCACGCATCTCGGCATTCAGTGCCGATGATTAGAAGATATACCGTGAGCTAGGGATTGAAAATGCCGCAGGAAGTGGTGATGTGAGGCCGTTTCGCCCAGACAAGCTACCATTCAACAAGTTGAATTGGCAGGGCTTGATCCCGTGATTATTGGAGATTGTTAGCGTATAGAATAAACTTGCGGTTCGTTTCTACAAAGTAGATATATCAAAGCCAGTTTGCAATATGTATGTGCATTTGTTATTCATATTTTACAAAATATGAATAACAAATCTATTTGTGTATCATTCATGAATAACAAATCTGTTCAATTAGCAGAGAACAACCCATGACCGCACCTGCCGAAAAGCATGGGCAGATTGCAAATTCGCCTCAACAATATCGCCCCTACCCCGTGTATAAAGATGTTGGGGTTGAGTGGCTCAGGGAGATTCCCGCGCATTGGGAAGTGCGACGTATACGAAATGTTGTTGATATGCGGGTAAGCAACGTTGACAAGCACACCAAAGAAGGCGAACTGCCCGTCCGACTCTGTAACTATGTCGATGTCTACAAGAATGACAGAATTACTGAGCACCTGTCTTTCATGCGGGCCACCGCGACAGAGAAAGAGATCGAGCGTTTCCGGCTAGAACCCGGCGATGTTCTGATTACCAAAGACTCTGAATCATGGAACGAAATCGGCATTCCTGCGCTGGTCGAATACACTGCAGATGATCTTATCTGCGGCTATCACCTAGCATTGCTGCGGCCTCAGAAGGCGTCCCTAGATGGGGGCTATCTCCACTATGCGTTACAGAGTCCTGCCGTTGCGTATCAGTTCCATGTTGCCGCGAACGGTGTGATACGTTACGGCCTGTCTCTCAATGCAATTAAGTCTGTACGTTTGCCGATACCACCTCTCCCCGACCAAGAAGCCATCGTCCGCTATCTTGATTATGTGGAGCGACGCATCCGGCGTTACATTGACGCCAAACAGAAGCTAGTCGGCCTGCTGGAGGAGCTGAAGCAAGCTACTGTCCACCACGCGGTTACCCGTGGCCTTGACCCTGACGTTCCCCTCAAGCCATCCGGCGTTGAGTGGCTCGGAGAGATACCCGCGCATTGGGAGATGCGGCGCGGCAAATGGATGTTCAGAAAAATGAAACGCCCTGTTCGCGAAACTGATGAAATCGTAACCTGCTTCAGGGATGGAGTTGTTACACTTCGCAGGAATCGTCGTACTATGGGATTTACTGAATCATTAAAGGAGATTGGCTATCAAGGCATTCGGGCTGGTGACCTCGTAATCCATGCCATGGACGCCTTCGCGGGTGCAGTCGGAGTTGCTGACGCAGACGGAAAAAGTACACCTGTTTATTCTGTCTGCCGACCAGAGCCTCAAGCAAATGTCCACTATTATGCGTTTGTTGTTCGTGAGATGGCCCGGAGTCAGTGGATTCTCGCCCTTGCTACAGGAATTCGAGAGCGGTCCACTGACTTTCGCTACACTACATTTGCGACACAGCTATTGCCACTCCCTCCTCTCCCCGAACAAGAGGCTATCGCCGAATATCTGGACAAGGAGACCGCCGACATTGACACTGCCCTCAACAACACCCGCCGCGAGATCGAACTGCTGCAAGAATACCGCACCGTGCTGATTGCCGATGTCGTCAGCGGCCAGGTGGATGTGCGGGATATAGCGGCTCATCTGCCTGATGAGGCCGATGACCGCATAAAAGGCGAGATAGACGCCAGCGATCTGAGCCTTGGGGATGCTATGACATGACGAGCCGCGATCATGACTATCTTATTGACTTGGTGCGCGAGTTAGGCACGCTACCGAATGAGACCGATTGCGTGGAGTTCAAGGTCAACAACGCCAAGCCGCAGACCATTGGCCAGTATATCTCGGCTCTGGCGAACGCAGCTGCTCTGCATGACAAGGAGCATGCTCATTTGATATGGGGCATTGAGGACAAGACGCATGCGGTTGAGGGAACAGATTTCTCGCCGGCTACTACGAAGATGGGCAATGAACCGCTGGAAACTTGGTTACTGCAGAGGCTGAACCCGCGCATTGATTTTCGCTTCTATGAAGTCACAGTCGATGGGCAGCGCATCGTGTTGCTGGAGATCGCCCCCGCGTCGCATCAGCCGGTAGCTTTTGATGGTGATGAGTTCATCCGTGTAGGCAGCACGCGAAGGAGACTTAAGGACTACCCTGAAAAAGAACGGGCACTCTGGCGTATCTTTGACAAGGTGAATTTTGAGGATAGGGTAGCTGCCGAGCGAGTACGGGCCGAAGAAGTTCTGCTCAAGCTCAACTACTCTGCTTACTTTGACCTGCTTAACGTACCGTTCCCTGATGGTCGTTCTGCGATCCTCGACGCGCTCCAAAACGACCGCTTGATTGTTCCCTGCGAGGCGGGTGGTTGGAACATCACAAACTTGGGTGCCATCCTGTTCGCCAAGAAACTCGGCGACTTCCCACGACTCAAGCGCAAAGCCATACGGGTCATCCAGTACAAGGGCGTTGGCCGCACGAAGGCTCTGCGTGAGCAGGAAGTCACCGAAGGATATGCTGCTGGATTCAAGGGAATTATCGACTACATCATGGCACTTGTGCCCACGAATGAGGTCATTGAACAAGCTCTGCGTAGGACTGTACGGATGTTCCCTGAACCCGCGGTTCGTGAACTGGTAGCCAATGCGCTTATCCATCAGGAGTTCTTTGTCACTGGGGCTGGGCCAATGGTGGAGATTTTCGACAACCGCATCGAAATTACAAATCCTGGGGAGCCGCTGGTGGATACGGACCGCTTTGTGGACACGCCGCCGAAGTCACGCAATGAAGCTTTGGCATCATTGATGCGCCGATTCTACATTTGTGAAGAGCGCGGCAGTGGAATTGATAAGGTTGTTGAGCAGGTGGAGATCTTTCAACTTCCGGCCCCACTCTTTCAGGTGCCCGGTGCGTTCACACGGGCCATTCTGTTCGCGCACAAGGCCTTGTCCGACATGGACAAAGTGGACCGGGTACGAGCTTGCTATTTGCATGCATGTTTGCGCTATGTGATGCAGCAACCCGTGAATAACACTTCGATTCGGGAACGATTTGGTATCTCTAAGGAGAACTCTGCCCAGGCCTCAAGATTGCTCAAGGAAGCTCTAGAATCAGAGTATATCGTCATACGAGATCCCGAAGTTGGCTCTAGGAGCCGGACCTATCTACCCTATTGGGCCTCTTAATTTCACAACAGTACACCACAACTTACTGAAGGTAGTACCATTGTACAGTCTGCTATGAACAGAGGGGATTTCGTGTCTGAATTTGTTTGATGGTTGTTTGACTGAATGGCCTGAAAATAAGCGGAGACAGCGTGCATTCTGCTGTGAACAGAGGGGATTTCGTGTCCGAATTTGTTTGATGGTTGTTTGATGGAAACCTCCCAATAACCACCTGTAGCCTCTGCAAAGGAATGAATTCACTATGACCTATTCGCCACCTTCATGCCGATGTGCAAGTGTCAAAACGATAGCGGCTCAACAAAACACATCGGTGATCACACATTGATTGGCACCCCGGGTAGGATTCGAACCCACGACCCTCTGATCCGAAGTCAGATGCTCTGATCCACTGAGCTACCGGGGCGAGTTTGTAGACAGAAGTATAGCATGTACTGATTCAAAACCTCAAATTCGGCAGCGGTCGTTACCGCTTCATGGTCTCCCGCCAGCGGATGACAAACGAACGCAGCGCGTCTTCTGGGTCTAGGCCGCGGGCACTGGCTAGAGCCACGAGCCGCCATAGGAGTTCACCGAGTGCCTGCTCATCGCTGTCTTCGGGCAAAAGATGGACCAATTGCGGCTGGCTCTGGGCCAGGGCCGCCCGGTCAAGAAGACCAGCTTTGTGGGCCTTTGACTGCATTTTGAGGGCTTTCCGCAGGGCCGGCAATGCGGCCGGAAGATCGTCCAGAGGGCTGTGCTGCGGTCTGCCCAGGGCCGCCCGTTCCTCCGCTTTGATTTCATCCCAGCGTTTATAGAGCTTGTCCAGATCGTTTTCGTCATCTTCGCCGAAGACGTGCGGATGGCGGCGGATCAGTTTCTCAACGCTCAGGCGCACCGCATCGGCCATTTGAAAACGACCCTCTTCCGTGGCGATCTGTGCGATCATCGCCACAATGCCTAGCACATCGCCCAACTCTTCGCTAATATGTCGCTCATCCTCGGCATCCATCGCCTCCAGAGCCTCGGCCACCTCGTCAAGCAGATAGGTGCGGGTGCTGGCAAGTGTCTGCTTCCGGTCCCAAGGGCAGCCATAGGGCGCGCGCAGATGGGCCATGACCTCCTGCAGATCAGCATAGCTGCTGTGGGATAGGGGCAACACGTACAGACAGACACCCGTGCCAAAGTCGTTCTGCGTCGAAAGCGCAGCAAGCGGCAGCGAGGTCACATCTGTGCCATGCTTGGTTGTGCTGATGAGCTGCAGCGGGTGGTCGTTGGGATAGGCATTGCCCAGCACTTTGCAGATTCTCTGGGCTGTCGGCTGGTCCGTGACCCCGAGCACCAGGGCAGGCATGCTCAGATCGAAGGGTGGATGATGGCGTGCGGCCAACTGTCGCGCCCCGATGATCTGTACGCCCTCATGTGGGTCAATACCGACACTCTGCAGACCTGCTGTCACTGCGCTGATTCCATTGTGTGTATCCATGATCTGTGCTCAACAAACGGATGTGGATAGTGCTCGCTTACGCTCCGATGGCTTGTCCTAATTGTATTGTCCACAGGTGGCACTCAATGAACAATTTGTATGATCCTTGATTGGCAGATCCATTTCTTCCTGTGCTATACTGAAAGACGAAAATAAGCATAATGAAAGGAGTACATAGATGAGTCGTAGACGGGGTGGTCGCCGTCGTTTGAGCCGTAACGAAAAGATATTTTACTTTCTCAGCCTGCTGATTGCGCTCAGCATGGTATTGGGTCTTGTCGCTGTGGCGGTTACACCCTTCTAGAGGATACTTCTTGCTGCATCTGAATGGATACCCATACCGTGCCAGCCGATGAACGCCGTGGTCTAGCACTGGTTACAGTTGCTGTTCTATTCTTCAGTACCAGCCCGGTACTGATCCGCTGGGCGGCTCAATCGGTATCATCGTTTGAGATTGCGGCCGGCCGTCTGTTGATAGCCGGTATCCTCGTGCTTGGGCTCTCTCTTCTGTACAGAGAGCCGCTGGTTGCCCGCTCTGAATGGCCCCGCTTTGCCCTCTTCGGGCTAGTCGCTGCCCTGCATTTCTTTTTCTACATCTACTCTCTGGAATTTACAACCATCGCGCACAGCTTGGCCATCGTGTATACGGCCCCGATTTTCACGGCCTTGGTGTCCCACTTTATGTTCGCTGAACCTTTGACAGGGCGAAAGTGGTTTGGCATGAGCGTAGCTGTCGTGGGTGTAGCCATTCTGTCCGGTTTTGAGCCGGACTTCAGCCCTCGGATGCTGCTCGGCGATCTGCTTGCCTTAGGGAGTGCCCTCGCCTTGGCCGCCTACGCACTTGCCGGCCGTAGCCAGCGGGAGCGATACACGCTTTTCGGGTATGCCGGGTCCATGTATCTGGTGGCCGGGTTGTGGTTGCTGCCTGTAGCTGCGATTGGCTATACGCCTGGTAGCTACAATTGGGGTACCATTGCCAGCATCATCGGATTGGGTGTCTTCCCGCTGGCGGTCGGCCATACACTGTACAACGCGGCTCTGCGCCGGGTGAACGCTACCTACGTGAATCTCATTGCTACGCAGGAGGTATTCGGCGGTGTACTTCTGGGCGCATTCTTACTGCGAGAGATTCCCTCACTCAACAGTATCAGCGGTGGGCTTATTACTATCGCCGGAATCCTGATCGTAATTTTATAAAGGTGTGGAGATTGCCATGGGACCGCCCCACAGGGAGACGTAATTCTTGTCCTGGGGGAGCAGTGGCGTTCAACGGGCTGGTTTGTCATCCGGTTTGGATGGCACCAGCTCGCGCACAACATCATCAATGCGCCGTTTGTAGCGCAGCAGTTCCCGCCGGCACTCTACTTCGGCCGGGGAGTGTGGTTTGAAGGACCGCAGAGTTTCTTCTAACTCCCAGTCGATCCGTAGGCGGAATGGATTGATCACCCGGCCCCGCAGATATTCTCGCATCTCCTGGGCAATAACAGTGTCATAATGCAGAAGATCATCATGGAGATCAACTAAACGGTCGGAGCCGATGGCTGGGATTGGCAGGGATCGTAGGGTTTCCCAAGCTCTGTTCAGTTTTCGACGATTTACGCTCATGAGAGTTACAGTGCCAGCCTTAACGTCGTGTGGTTTTTGTATGTCTGCAGCAGATGAGCTTTACAAGCTAGATGAGGAAATCGAAGTCGTGCCAAGATTATACTCGCTGATGCCCATAAAGGACAAGAATTCAAGGTGGCTGGTGTCCATTACGATTCCTAGAATTCGGAAATTGATCGATTTGGCATTTTTGAACACATGTTCTACAATAACTGTATCAATCCTCTTGTGGATTCCGTTTATCGTGTACCGAAACTAGACTGTAAAGGAACAAAACTGATGGCTAAGAAAGCAACGAACGATGGACCGGCCAAAGCGTTGGAGATGACCCTTGCCAATCTCAATCGACGCTATGGGGATGGTGTGATTATGAAGTTGGGAGAGGCCAATCGTCTGGATGTAGAGGCGGTCCCCACCGGCAGCCTGAGCCTAGACATCGCCCTCGGGGTAGGCGGAATCCCCCGAGGACGCATCATTGAGATCTACGGACCAGAAAGCTCCGGCAAAACCACCCTCTGCCTCCACACCATCGCCGAATCCCAACGCCTAGGAGGCATCTGCGGCTTTGTGGATGTCGAACATGCCCTGGATCCAGCCTACGCAGCCAAGATCGGCGTAGATGTGGACAACCTGTACGTCTCCCAGCCGGACACAGGGGAGCAGGCTCTGGAGATCGCCGAGGCCTTGGTGCGTTCTGGGGCCATGGATGTGGTGGTGGTGGATAGTGTGGCTGCGCTGGTACCCCGTGCGGAGATCGAAGGGGAGATGGGAGATAGCCATGTGGGTTTGCAGGCGCGTCTGATGAGTCAAGCACTGCGGAAGCTGGTGGGAGCGGTGAAAACCACAGGGACGAGCATGATCTTCACAAACCAGTTGCGGCAGAAGATCGGGGTGATGTTTGGCAATCCGGAGACGACATCAGGGGGGTTGGCGTTGAAGTTCTATGCGAGTGTTCGTTTGGATGTAAGACGGATTCAAGCGATCAAGCAGGGGAGTGATGTGATCGGGAATCGCACTCGAGTGACAGTGCGGAAGAACAAAGTTGCGCCGCCGTTCAAGGTGGCGGAGTTCGACATCATGTATCAAGAAGGAGTCAGCATCCAAGGGGACTTGATCGATCTGGGGGTTGCGTTTGATGTCATTGAAAAACGGGGCGCATTCTATCGCTTTGGGGATATCCGTTTAGGCCAGGGCCGGGAAAACGCCAAGACCTTCCTCAAAGAAGAAACGGCCCTGGCCGCGGAGATCGACAGCAAAATTCGGGAGCAGGTCGGGTTGCCCGTCAATCTTGCCCCACAAGAAACCGAGGATACAGAGGTGAAAGCTGCTGCGCCCATTGATGACGAAGAGCAGAGAGGAGCTGTGGCCGCGGCGGCTTAGGCCAACAGCAGAGGATATGCCCGCACCATTTGCGTTTCAGGTCCACACGACAGATGGCAAAGCGCGCCGCTCCACGTTTGACACACCCCATGGCCCTGTGGAGATGCCTGCCTTTGCCCCTGTCGGTACTGCGGCGAATGTCAAGACCGTAGAACCTCGTGACCTGACTGAGTTGGGCACGTCGATTCTGCTGGCGAACACCTATCATCTATACTTACGCCCCGGCCATCATCTGGTCGAGCGGCTGGGGGGGCTGCACAGTTTTATGGGCTGGCACGGCCCGATCCTTACCGATTCCGGCGGCTACCAAGTATTCAGCTTGGCCCATCGCCGTCAACTGAACACAGATGGTGTGACGTTTCGCAGTCATCTCGATGGCTCCTCCCACCAGTTTACACCAGAGCGGGTGATAGAGATCCAAGAGGCCCTGGGCGCGGATATCGCCATGGTGTTGGATGAATGTGCAGACCCTCTGGACTTGGCGTATCTGGCGCAAGCTTTAGCCCGCACCCACACCTGGGCCGAGCGTTGTAAGGCGGCCCATACCCGTAGGGACCAGGCATTGTTCGGCATTGTGCAGGGCGGCATCTATCCACAGCTGCGGGCAGAGAGTGCTGGCATTCTGACCGAACTGGACTTTGCCGGTTATGCCATCGGTGGCTTGGCTGTAGGCGAGACAAAAGAACAGATGTACGGCACTCTGGACGCTACCTGTCCACATCTGCCCATGCACAGACCCCGCTATCTGATGGGTGTGGGCGCGCCGGAAGATGTGGTAGAGGCCGTTGCCCGGGGTGTGGATCTGTTTGATTGTGTACTACCTACCCGCATCGCCCGCAACGGTGCCCTGCTGACGCCTGCCGGTCGCTTGAACATCCGCAATGCCCGTTTTGCTGAGGATAGGGGCCCCATTCAAGAGGGCTGCGCCTGTTATACCTGCCAAACCTTCAGCCGTGCCTACCTGCGGCATCTGTTCAAAGCCGGTGAAATCAGCGGCTTGCGCTTGGCAACGATTCATAACCTGTATTTTATGCAGTGGCTGATGGAGCAGATTCGGCTGGAGATTTCCGCCGGCACCTTCGCATCTTTCCATGCCAGATTTTTGCAAAATTATCGCATCCCTGACCAACAGGTGCGGCATGAACAGCGTCGGCGCAGAGTCGAGGCCCTGCACAATGCGCTGTGATCATGTTTGAACTCTTCCAAGCATTTGTTTTGGGGCTGGTCCAGGGTGTCAGCGAATTTCTGCCAATCAGCAGCAGTGGCCATCTGGTGATTGTGCCTTGGCTGCTCGGTTGGCCGGCTTCATCCCTACTCTTTGATACAGTTGTCCATTGGGGGACACTCCTGTCGATTTTGCTGGTCTTTTGGCGGGATTTTTTCGCGATCATAGTGAGTACCTGGCGCAGCGTTCAGGACCGCTCCTTGGCGGATGTGAACGTGCGTCTCGGCTGGTTTATTGTCGTGGGGTCGCTGCCAGCCGCCATCAGCGGCCTGCTGCTGAAAGACCTGATCGAACAGTTCTATCATACACCATTGGCGGCGGCCGGCTTTCTGGCGGTGACTGCTCTGCTGCTGGCCGGCAGTGAATGGATGACCCGCAATCTGAGGCAACGGACCACCCTGATGCAGCTCGTGTTTCGGCAGTCTTTTCTCATCGGCCTAGCCCAAGCTGTGGCCTTGGTCCCCGGCATCAGCCGCAGCGGGATCACCATGGCCGCTGCTCTGGCCCAGGGAGTGGGCCGGGAGGCGGCTGCGCGCTACAGCTTTCTGTTGGGAGCCCCAGTCTTCTTTGGGGCCGGCCTGCTGCAGGTCAGTGATATGCTCACGACGGATCCAGGGACGGTACAGGCTGAATTGCCGGCTCTGCTGGTCGGGTTCACTACCAGTGCAGTGTCCGGCTATCTGGCGATCCGCTTGCTGCTGGCCTACCTGCGCCGCAATCGTCTGTATCTGTTCTCCGTCTACTGTCTACTTGCCAGCCTCGCGGTTCTCCTACTTTTTGTTCTGCGTCTTTGAGGAATGGGGGGGTTCGGCTCTTTATTTTTACATTGGCCGCAAAGTTGCTCTCTGCGCCGCAATCTGTTACACTTGATCATGACAATGCCTGTGTGATGATAGATGTTGTTGCTTGAAGTGGGTACAGCCCTCTTGCCTGAAGTCTTTGTCCGCTTCACTTGTCTACCATGTATGCTTCGGCTTGCGTGCCCAAAACTCCCGATGCTCGTTCGGTCCATAGGGAGCTAGGAAGGAGTAATTGAAACAAAAATGTCTAAAGGACTCATCGTTGAAATCAAGCAGGTTGCTGCTGACAAGGGCCTTGACAACGAGGTGATCTTCTCTGCCATTGAGGCTGCCCTCACTTCGGCCTATAAACGCAATTATGGCTCTGTTGCCAATGTGACCGCTGAGGTAAATCGGGGGACGGGCGAAATGGCGGTGTTTGCGGAAAAGGAGGTTGTCGAAGATATCCTCAACCCGAACACCGAGATCCTGCTAGACAGTGCCAAAACGCTGGAACCTTCCGCGGAACTGGGTGATGTGGTCTTGGTACAGAGTACACCGGCCAATTTTGGTCGGATTGCTGCTCAAGCTGCCAAACAGGTGATCTTACAACGGATTCGCGAGGCGGAACGGGATACGGTCTATGAAAACTTCATTCACAAGGTCGGTGAGATTATCACGGCCCAGGTTCGAAGTGTCGATCTCGTATCCGGTGCAGTTACTGTTCTGATCGATGATAAACATGAAAATCTCCTGCCTCGGGATGAGCAGATTCCCTCGGAAAACCTACGTCGGGGCGACTATATTCGCCTGTATGTGGTGGATGTCCACCGCAGTAGCCGCGGGCCCATGATCAGATTGAGCCGTATCCACCGCAATCTTCTACGGCGGCTGATGGAGCAAGAGATCCCCGAAGTGCGGGATGGAACGGTTGAGATCAAAGCGATCTCTCGGGAGCCAGGCGCACGGAGCAAAGTCTCTGTCATGGCCACGGTTCCCGGTGTGGACCCGGTCGGTAGTTGTGTAGGTATGCGTGGCTTACGCATTCAAAACATCGTAACGGAGTTAGCTGGTGAAAGGATCGATGTAGTTGAGTGGAACAGCAACCTACGCACCTATATCTCCAATGCGCTCAGCCCTGCCAAAGTGCAGAGTGTGATTCTAGATGAGGACAATGTTATCAAGACGGCAATCGTCATTGTACCCGACCGGCAGCTCAGTCTGGCCATTGGCAAGACTGGGCAGAATGCCCGATTGGCGGCCAAGCTGACAGGATGGCGTATTGATATTAAGAGTGAAAGCGAAGCCCATGAAGAGGGGCTGGATGTATTGGCGGCTGAGCAGGCACAATTGGCCACCAGTGGCCAAGACCTACTCAGTATGGCGGAGAAGATTTTGCGTGGTGAGGATGAATCCGCTACGCGGGAAGACGTATTCCGCCAGGCTGCGGCCCTACTCCAGCAGCAGGCCGCGGAAAACGAATTGGCCGAGGGAGCCAGCGGGGCCGAGTGGCCCAAGGACCTGTCAATGCTGGACGACGAGCGCGCTCAGGGCATTGATGCGGAGGAGGCATTAAGTGCTTTTGAACGCGCGGCCGCGTCTCTTCATGACGAAGAGCAACAGCCGCCAGTTTCCTTTGACGATTTGGTCATCACAGAACCGCAACCATTTGCCTTCAGTGAATCATTGGAGGAAGATCGCCGTGAACAGGACGAGGAAACGATTGTGAAAACACGTACAGGGCAGGCTGGGACAAAGGCCGAGCTGCCACAGGATGAGCAGACAGAAGATGAGAGTATGTTGCCGGTAGAAGAACTGCCAGAGGTAATTACGGCAGATATGTTGCGCCAACGCATGGCCGAACGTCAGAGCCAGCAGTCAGACAGCTCCTTAGAGGATCTGGAAGTTCCTGCTGAACTGCTTGTCTCTTCACAAACCACAGAAGAAATTGATGCTGACGAGGCCAATGACCAGGAACCCAAGCGCACCAAATCCCGTCGAGACAGCCCAGCAGCCCCGAAGAAGCCAGCGAGACGTCCACGAACCCGTCGGCTACAGGGAAGAAACGAGAGCTATGACAGTTACGATGAGGACGAGTACCCCATCTAAACGTCGGTAGATGTGTGGGTGTACATGGCAAAACGGAAACGAATTCCCCAGCGTACCTGCATTGCTTGCCGGCAAGAAGAAGGCAAACGGTCTTTGCTTCGTTTGGTCCGTACTGGGGAAGGGGTTGTGCTTGATGTGACGGGAAAGAAAGCTGGGCGGGGTGCGTATGTCCACCCGCAGCCCAGTTGCTGGGAAAGAGCACTGAGTACTTCCCTGTTACAGCGAGCGTTGCGAATGAATATCACTAGCGAAAATCTACAAATACTCTCCCAATCCTTTGCAGAGCTGCTGAAGACAACAGATTTGAGGACTGAGTGAGTAAGAGATCCATCCTTGAGTTCCTCTTGTTGCCCCACAGTTGACCTCCCCGCCTGCGTTATTGCGATTGCCAATCTGTTGCCAGTGTTGTTTGCGCTCTATCGTCCTGCAAGGTACAATGCTTGTGTACAGGAAGCAGAGATAGTTTATGCAGGAAAGACCTGTGCCACACAAGGTCAAAAGCGATAACCAAGCGTTGGTCGCGTGGTGCCGGTTGGGCTTCATTCCCAGCGCACAGTTGAATCTAGCACATACTTTAGGTTCGTGTAGGTTCTGGAGACCGGAATCATGATAACAGCAACGAAAGACCCTGAGAACATGCAAGGTGACAGCACCTTAAACGGCGAAGTTGAGGTCGTGGACCTGCCTTCTTCCATCATTGTTGAGGAGTTCATTACCGTTCGCGTATTGGCCGACCGCATGGGGCGTAGCCCTATCGATCTGATTAAAGTACTCATGCAGTTCGGCGTTATGGCACCCATCGATCAGACCCTCGACCATGACACGGCCGCGATCGTCGCGCAGGAACTCGGCATCGACGTACATTGGCCGACGGAGCAGCAAGAAAAGATCCTTGAAGAGGTGGTAGCGGAAGAGGATCACAGGCCCAAAGAAAGGGTGATGATCGCAGACATTGTGGCCGAAGAACGGGACAAAGACTTGGTAGAACGCCCACCGGTCGTAGCGGTCCTCGGCCATGTGGATCATGGTAAGACAACCCTCCTCGACCGCATCCGCCGCGCCAATGTCGTGGACTCAGAGGCCGGTGGCATCACCCAGCACACCGGTGCCTATCAGGTGGAGGTCAAGGGCCAAAAGATTACATTCCTAGATACGCCCGGCCATGAAGCATTCACGGCGATGCGGGCCCGGGGCGCACAGGTTACAGACATTGCTATTCTCGTTGTGGCCGCGGATGACGGCATCATGCCCCAGACTCAGGAAGCCATCAGTCATGCGCGGGCGGCCGGAGTGACAATTATCGTCGCCATCAACAAGACCGACCGCCCCAATGCCAATATCAACCGGGTGATGGAAGGATTAGCGGCCGAGGAGTTGACACCGGAAAGCTGGGGCGGTGAAATCATTGCCGTGCCGATCAGTGCTCTGACCGGCCAAGGCGTAGATGATCTGCTGGAAAATATTTTGGTTATCGCAGAACTGGCCCAGTACAAAGCCAATCCCAAAGGGCAATGTGTGGGCACAGTGATAGAAGGAGCGTTGGATAAGTTCCGTGGGGTTACAACAACTCTTCTCGTGCAGAATGGCACTCTCCGGCAGGGTGATTCCCTGGTTGTCGGCAATACGTGGGGGCGTCTCAAGGCCATGTTCGACTACGAGGGGAATCCGCTTAAATCGGCCGGGCCTAGCACGCCGGTTATCGTCTTGGGCCTCAATGAAGTGCCGGCTGCCGGCGAAGTGTTCAAAGTAGTCAAAAATGACAAGGCTGCTCGCAAGCTGGCCGCAGAACGACAGAATCAAGCCACGACGGAGCCCCCGCCCTTGCGCCCGACCTTGGAAGAGTTATTCGCCCGGGTCCAAGGTGGCGAAACCGAAACTCTTCATTTCATCATCCGCGCCGATGTGCAAGGAACGCTTGAACCGATTGTACAGAGTTTGGAACAACTCTCGAATGATGAGATCAATGTCAAAATCATGCAGGCGGCCATCGGGGACATTACCGAATCTGATGTTATGTTAGCGGAAGCCAGCGAAGCGATCATTATTGGTTTTGGTGTCAATACAGATAAGGCAGCCCTAGTCCGCGCAGAAGGGTCCGGCGTTGAAATCCGACAGTACTCAATTATCTATCAGATGATTGAAGATGTAGAACTGGCCCTGGCCGGGATGTTAGATCCGATTTTTGAGGAAGTCGTCGTTGGTCATGCCGAGGTACGCCAGATGTTCCGGGTGCGTCGAGGTGGCCTGATTGCCGGCTGTATGGTGCTGGACGGTGTTGTCAAGCGCCACAATGGGACCCGCTTGATTCGCAATGGCGAACCCATCGTTACCACAACTATTGAAACCCTCAAGCGCTTTACAGAAGATGTCACCGAGGTACGCTCCGGGTATGAATGCGGCATCAATCTAGCTGGTGTCAACACAGACCTGCAGGAAGGCGATATCATTGAAGTCTTTGAGAAACAACAGGTACGATAGCAGTTCGGAGCGGGCAGTAGCGGCGCAGCGGGTGAATATCCCTGATTTCACCCGCTGTTTTTATTGGGATCTCCCTGACCCGCGCCCATAAGACCTGGGCGCATTAAACAATTTTTTTCATTCGCATGGGAAACGCGATACAATACCATCCATGTTTACAATCCGTCAGGAGCGAGCAGCAGAACTTCTCTATCAAGAACTCTTGATTTTGATCGGCAACGAATTGGACGACCCCCTACTGGAGCTTTTGACAGTGACACATGTGGTCGTCAGCCGTGATCTACGCGTCGCCAAAGTCTATGTCCATCAAGACAACGACGAGATGCAGCAGAGTACAATCCTTGCGAGGCTGAAGAGGGCTACACCTTTTTTGCGACACAAGATAGCCCAGCGTGTAAAACTGCGCGCGGTGCCGGAGATACTCTTCTATTATGACGAGACCCCCGCCCAGGCCGCCCGGGTGGATGAACTTTTGCAGCGCATCGCGGAGGAACGCCAGGCACGCCAAGAGGCCGCGCCCGCCCATGTGCAGAAAGAGGATGCATGAACCCCGCTGCGTCTCTGCTACAGCAGACTACCCATGTTGTCCCTCCGCCTCCTCGCATACTCAATCTACTGGAAACCAGCCATAGTATCCTCTGCGTTAGCCATGTGAACCCAGATGGGGACGCGGTCGGCAGTTTGCTGGGCCTCGGCTGGATCTTACGCGCAATGGATAAACGGCCGGACCTAGCCCTCCAGGATGACATCACTCAAGAATATCAATTTCTGCCCGGTATAGAGGAGATCATCGGGCCGCAGGAAGTGGCCCACAACTATGATCTGATCATCTGTCTGGATGCCTCCAGTGTTGACCGCATGGGAACTGTCTATTGCCCTGAAATCCACGCACAGATTCCGCTTATTGTCATCGATCATCATGCCACCAACACGTTTTTCGGTACTGAAAATTGGGTGGATATTGGCTGCGCCGCCACCTGCCAGCTCCTCGTCCGTCTGGCAGATGCCCTTGATGTACCGCTCACGGAACAGATTGCCATCTCTCTGCTGACCGGCCTGGTGACAGATACGCTCTGCTTTCGGACAGCCAATACGGATGCCAATGTCCTGCAAGTGGCTTTGCGGCTGTTGGCCGCCGGCGCAGACCTGAATTATATCGTCTGGAACACGCTGGATAGCAGACCCTTCGGCCTTCTGAAACTTTGGGGCGGCAGTCTCGCTACTGTGCAATTGGAGGATGGCGTTATCTGGACTACGCTCAATGCCGAAATCCGCAAACAGAACGATGTTGAACTCCACCAGAGTGATGGCCTTGCCAATTTTCTCGTGACTGTGCGAGAAGCCGACATCAGTGTTACTTTTTCCCAGCGATTTGCCGCGAACGGGCGAGAACTGATCGAATGTAGCTTTCGGGCTAAGCCCGGCTTCAATGTGAGCCAAGTGGCTTTCAACTTTGGTGGCGGTGGACACCCGCCAGCAGCTGGCTGTACCATCCCAGGGACTTTGCAAGAGGTGTCAACCCAGGTTGTAGCAGCCCTGCAAGAGACGCGTCGCCAGAGTATTGCGGAATGGAGTGCAGAATGTGGGGACAATGGAGAATGGAGTGACAGTGGAGAATGTGGGGACAATGGAGAATGGAGTGACAGTGGAGAATGGAGTGACAGTGGAGAATGGAGTAGCAGTGGAGAATGGAGTAGCAGTGGCTAAGGGCGCAGCAGGTAAGTCCGCAATGGATCTGCATGGGATTCTCCTTGTTGATAAACCGAGACAGCCGCTTGGGGCGGCCGCGGATGGGCGGACCTCTGTTCGCTTGCCTACCAGCCACGACATTGTACAACAGGTCCGACACTGGAGTTGTCAAAGACGCATCGGCCATACCGGTACCCTAGACCCCATGGCAAGCGGGCTGCTGGTGCTGTGTCTGGGCGTCGCTACCCGGCTGGTGGAATACTATCAGGGGCATGACAAAACATACGAGGCTAGGGTAGCCCTCGGCTGTGCCACTGATACTTATGATGCACTGGGCCAGGTCGTTGCGCGAGCCGCTGTGCCACATTTGACTGAAGCTAGGTTGCACGATGCCTTGGCTGCTTTTCAAGGCGAATTTTTGCAAAAGCCACCGATTTATTCGGCTGTGAAACAGGCCGGTGAGAGCCTTTACCGCAAAGCCCGACGCGGTGAATCTGTAACAGTGGAGCCGCGGCCGGTTACGGTTCATGCGATTGAACTGCTTGCCTTTACGCCGCCAGACCAGATTTCCCTGCAGATACGCTGTTCGGCTGGTACGTACATTCGTAGCCTAGCCCACGAACTGGGCCATGCACTGGGCACAGTTGCCCATCTGTGCTTTCTGCGGCGTTTGGAAGTCGGCCCATTTTCTGTCGTCAATGCTTTCACCCTTGCTGCTATTGAAGCGGCAGCCAACACAGAGGGACTGTCCGCTTTGCTGCTGGGACCGGGTAGCGGCTTGGGAATGCCGCGCCTGACGCTTAGTGATGATGAACGGGTACGCCTAGGGCAAGGGCAATGGGTATATCGACAGGGCTACGTCCATGGCACAGATATGGCTGCTGCTTATGATCTGCAGGGGCGTTTCCTGGGGGTTGTGCGCGCACACACAACGGATGGGAAGGGGACAGTATGGAAAGCGGAAAAGTGGCTTGCCCAGCAACTGATATCGCATGATAATTTGCAGCGATGATCTGCGGGCTGGGCCCTTGTCTGCTAGGTCGTGTACTACACAGATGCTTGAGGGCGGCCCAACCTTTCTGACGATTGGCAATTTTGATGGCATCCATCTGGGGCATCAAGCACTTTTGCGCTGCTTACAGACTGAAGCTGCTGCCCATTCTGCGCCGGCCAAAACAGCCCTGCTCACATTTGACCCCCATCCTTTGGCTGTCCTGCGCCCGCATGTACCGCTGCAGCTGCTGACTACGCCTGAGGAACGGCTGCAATTGCTTGCCCCTTTCGGCCTTGATTTGGGTATCATTCAGCCTTTTGACCAGGAGTTTGCTAGGCTAAAGCCTGAACAGTTTATGCGCCTTCTGGTTGAGCGGTTGGGCCTTGTGCGGCTGGTGGTCGGGCCGGATTTTGCCCTAGGGCGGGCGCGGGCCGGCACTGTTGCTGTGCTGCAGGCATTGGGTACACAGCTGGGCTATGGTGTCTCGGTTACGCCTTTGGTGGAACTGGTGGCGGGGACAAGCGGCGAAGTCCGTAGTCATCAGATACGCCAGTTGTTGCGCGAGGGCAATGTGCGCGCGGCTTCGCAGATGCTGGGCCGGCCTTATCGTGTGATGGGTATTGTGGAAGAGGGGGAACGCCGGGGTCGGACAATTGGTGTTCCCACTGCCAATATCCGCCCGCTTCCCCAGCGGCTGCTGCCCGCTGATGGCGTCTACGCTACGTGGGCCTATCTGCAAGATGATAATGCGGGCCTAGCGCGTGCCAGCGTTACCAATATCGGTACACGGCCTACCGTAGACGGACGCCAGCACCGGGTCGAAACCCACTTGCTAGACTTTCCTGGGCCAAGCGAAAACAGCCAACTGTACGGACAGCAAGTGGCTGTCTCTTTCGTCAGCCGCCTGCGAGCCGAGCAGCGGTTCGAGAGCTTAACTGAATTGCTGACACAGATCCGGCGAGACATCCTGGCGACCCGCAGGGTGCTGCAATGTGCTGCACTCCATGCCCAGGAACTGTAGATAGAAGCTGCGAACCATAGAACAGGTTTTATTTGATGTCTCAGCACCGCCATCAATTCCCCTTCCCGATGATGTCCCTGCCCCTTCGTCTGCTATATCGTGTGGTATGTCGTGTGGGGCGCGCTCTATTCCTGTTGGTTCTGCTTCTGTTCTTGGGCGCGTGCGCGTCAGTATCCTTGCCCGACAGTCCCGCTGGAAATGTTGGACCCGCTTCCACAGCTACAGTTGAGCGCATTGGCCCGCGGCCGCCCATAGCCTATCCAGACCCTATGGGGGGCATCACTGAGTTTACAGTGCTTGACGGTATGGCGGATGCCTTGGCTTGTCTGGCCGGGGGACAGCCGGTGTTCGCGGTGATGCAGTACAATGCCAATGTACGGAATCAACCGGATTCGCAGGGGTGTCGTTTAGGGCGTGCGCCTGCGGGCACTGTTGTGCGGGTTGAGTCGATTTTCGGCCAGGGGGAAATAACGCCTTTCGCCTCTCTTGACCGTTCTCTCTCTCTGCTTCCCATCTCTACGCCGGGCTATGATGAGGACATTCAGCCGATTTTTGAAGAGAGCTGCGACGTCTGCCACAGTGATTCGTTGCAACTGGCGGAACTGCATGTGACCGCCTATGAACCACTACTGGCCGGCGGCAAAAGCGGCCCGGTGGTGGTGCCTGGGGACCCGGATGCATCCAAACTCTGGCTGCAGGTGCGTTCTGGGGCAATGCCTCTGGTAGGGGAACTCAGCGATGAGGAGAAGTCGCTAGTGTATGATTGGATTCTGGCTGGGGCTGCTAGGCAGGGCACGCGCCCATCTGCTGAGCTGTGGCTGCGGCTGTCCGATGATGATTTCAGTTGGTCGCCCAATGAATGTGGCAGCACTATTCCCTATATCAGTGCCCAATTGGCTTTGGCCACCAGCTGTGCTGCCATGCCTAATGCCGAGCAGATCGCGGCATCTCTGCTGGATGTACAGCCGCTGCCTGTGCCGTCATCGCCCCCAAGTGATGGCGATGAAAGTGATCGCGATGACAGCGCGGCTGCGCTTCCGATTCTCGACAATGTACAGAGAGACATACCCGCCGGCCAAGTCGGCATTCAGGTTTCGTCCTTAGGGTTGGGTGTCCCTTCCGAGGCGGATCCCTGGTTGATTCCCCGTGGCGGCTTCTGCATTGAGCAATATCTACGCCAGACTTTGCAAGACCGCCACAGCATTACGGCATTGACGTTTGCGCCCGATGGCAGATTGTTTATGGCCCTGGATGTCCCAGCTGATGCAGACCCCAATCTGCTGTACGACCCCTTCTATCCTGTGCGGACAGTGGCTGTTTGGGATGGGGATAGATATGAGGAATTGCTGCGGGAGTCCAGCCGCATTACGGGGATGGCTTGGCATGAAGGTTCTCTATACCTCAACCGGGCTGCTGAAGTAGGGCGCATCCCCGATGGCGGTACGTATGAATATCTGGCGGGGGGCTTTGCGGTGGCGGGGCGGCTCTTCCACGCCAATAATGGGCTGGTTGTCAGGGATGGCTGGCTGTATGTTGCGGCGGGGGGTGTACGGGATGGCTATTCCGACGGTGTTATTGTGCCAGGTGATGGCGATCTGCCTGCGGAGACGCTTGCTACTTTTGTGGCAGCCGGAGGCAATCGTTTCTCTGCTCGGATTGTGCGCGCCCGGCTGCAACAATTGCTGGCAGAACGGACTTTGGCTGTCTTTCAGACAGTAGCGCGGGGTGTACGCAATCCATACGGCATAGCCACAGACCCTTTGGGGCGTCTCTGGTTCACTGATAATGGGGCGACAAATGTGCCTGGTACCTTTGGAGCTGGTGATGAGGTCAATCTCCTGGATCCAAGAACGCTCTCGGCTGCAGCTGTGGCCGGCGATGAGAATGACACTCCCTTTTACGGTTTCCCGATGACATTAGGCGGGGTCAATAAGGACTGGTGGAGCGAACCAGTGCTGACCTTGCCCAATTCGGCTGCGCCTACGGGCATTACCTGGGCCTATGATACGATCTTCTTCGCGCAATATGGGCGCGATCCGGGGCTATATCGCATGGCGAACGCCGGCGGTGATATCATTGCCGAACGCGTGCTGCTCGGCTGGCCGATTCAGGCGGTCACTACCGCGCCGGATGGGACTGTTTGGCTTGGGACAGGTACAGGCGGTCTCTTTCGGCTGGTGCCTGGCTGCGCTGGTTGAGGAGATATGATGCGGGTTCTCTGTGTATCTGCTCCCATGCTGGGGCATCTGGACTGGGGCGGCTATCTGTTGACAGCTGCGGAACTGTTGCGAGGGGGGCATGATGTGTTGTGGGCTACTGGCCATGAGATGCAGGGGACAGTGGCGGCTCAGGGTGTTCCTAGCCACATTCTGCAGGAGACGGGCTGGTGCTGGCCAATGAAGTTGCCGCGCCCAGGGGCGGATGCGGCTTCGCGGCAGGATGGGCAGCGTTTACGCATGTTGCGTTCTTTGGACCAGTGGTTGGATGTGGAACGGGTGCGGGCGGCTACTGTAGAACTGATTGCGCTGGGCAAAGCCTTCCGCCCACATCTGATTGTCAGTGAGATGTTTATGGCCGCGGCTGGTACCGCTGCGGAAGTGTTGGACGTTCCTTTTGTTGTGGCTGGCTGGCCGGCTGCCCGCTCCAAGCTGACGCAGAGGAGCCGCTTTGTGGGGGCATTGGCCCAGGAACGGGTAGCTGTGCTGCTGTCTGATTTTGGTGCTGTGGGGGTGAATTGGCAGCTAGATAGCCCGGCTGCGCTGCTTTCGCCGTCTCTTCACCTGACCTATTGGAGTCCTCGTTGGTTTGCTGGGCGTGCGCTATTGCCCCAGACACGCATGGTCGGTGGCAGCGCGCAGGCGGCCCCGGCATCTGATTGGTGCAGGCAACTGTCAAGGGAACGTCCATGGATATTCATTACCCTCGGCACTTCCTTCAACAAGGATATCAACTTTTTTCTCATGGCAGCCCAAGCGGTGGTTCAGGTGGGGGGCCTACCGATTTTGGCAGTCGGTTCTGGGGAAGTGGCCGCGGCCTTGCGGGGTAGAATGCCGCAGCCTTCGGTAGTGGTGTCGCATGTCACGTTTGCGGAGCTGTTGCCTTACTGCGCGGCGGCTATCCATCATGGCGGGGCTGGCACAACCCACGCTTTGGTCACTTATGGCGTTCCGCAGATTGTGGTGCCCAAGGCGGGGGACCAGGGTCGGCAGGCAGAGGGGGTCGTGCGTAGTGGTGTTGGCTATTGTATCCTGCCCAAGCAGCTTACAATTTCTCTTTTGGCTACAGCACTGAAAACGATACTGCCGAGTACATCCCCCGTCCGTCAGAACGCGGCTTGCCTGCAGGAAGAGTTCGCCTCTCTGGGGGGCATATCCAAAGCAGCGCAGCTAGTGGAGTCGGTCGTATGAACAGCGGGCCATCATACCCTGCGCGGCTTTGGGCTGGATCATTCGTCCTCATTGAGGCGCGTCACAGGTTGCGTAGCTCCTGATCTGCTGCTGCGGCAATGTCTTCTTCGCCAGCCTGTTGCGCTAGGTCTCGTGCAATCTCAAAATCTCGCCGCGCCTCTTGCGCTTGGTTGATCTCAAGATAGGTAAGTCCGCGATTGAGATAGGCTTCAGCAAAATCTAACTTCAGTCGAATCACTTTATCATAGTCTTCAATGGCTTCTTTATATTTGCCAAGCTTATTCTTTACAAATCCTCGATAAAAGTAGGGTTCATAAGCATCATTTGGCTTTTGTTGGATAAATTTATCAAGGTCTATGAGCGCGTCTTCATAGCGTTCAAGATCGCACTTTGCAACACCGCGACCATAGTAAAATTCAACAAAATCTGGATTGCGGTTGATGGCTTCATCGTAGTCTTTGACAGATTCTGCATAGCGTTCAAGGTTCTGCTTTGCAATAGCGCGACTAGCGTAGGCCTTGCTATCATCTGGGTTCAGTCGAATCGCTTTATCATAGTCTTCAATGGCTTTTTTATGCTGACCAAGCCTATTCTTGGCAACCCCGCGATTGAGATAGGCTTCGGCAAAATCTGACTGCAGTCGGATAGCTTGGTCAAAGTCTATGATGGCGTCCTGATATTGACCCAGACTGTACTTGGCATTGCCTCGACTATAGTAGGCATCGGCAAGATTTGGATTCAGTCGAACGGCTTCATCATAGTCTTCAATGGCTTCTTCATGCTGACCAAGCCTATTCTTTACAACGCCGCGATTGGAGTAGGCTTCGGCATAATCTGGTTTTAGTCGGATGGCTTGGTCACAGTCTGCGAGGGCGTCCTGATGTTGACCGAGACTGAGCTTGACAGTGCCCCGATTGGTATAGGGTTGGGGAAGATGCGGGTTCAGTCTGATGGCTTGGTCATAGTCATTGATGGCCTCTACATGCTGGCCTAGACTTTCCTTGGCAACGCCCCGATTGTTATAGGCTTCGGCGTACTCTGGGTTCAGTCTGATGGCTTCATCATAATCATTGATGGCGTCTACATGCTGACCAAGACTCCTCTTGACATTGCCGCGCTTGATATAGGCTTCGGCATAATCTGACTTTAGGTTGATAGCTTGGTTGTAGTCATTGATGGCGTCTACATGCTGGCCAAGACTTTCCTTGGCATTGCCACGATTGAAGTAGACGTTAGTAAGATTGGCGTTTAGTGCTATGGCTTTGGTGTAGTGTTTGATGGCTTGTTTATACTTGCCTATATTCTGGTCGGTAAGCCCTCTATAAAACGCTGTGTAGGCACTCTCATGGATAGCCTGCATTTTGATAAATCCAGGCAGGTCGTTGTAGATGGTTTCGCTAAATATGTCATGGTAATTGCGTAGGTGGTTTAATAAGGGCTGTTTAAGTTCGGCAGGGATAATGATTATCTCGTCAGGGTCAATAAAGCCCGCGTGCGGACGAACAAATATGCTCTTCTGGGCTAGGACACGATTGCTCGGCTCCTGAGGCTGATAGACGGGCTGGTTTGCTTTTTTCTGCAAAATAAGCCGGCCATCCTTCTCTGGGGAGCCATCGCAGGCGAAGAAGAGAGCAATACGGGAGTCGGTTGTAAAGTCTATCAGGTTGGTTTGGCCGCCGTAGTGTTGGAGTTCCGCCAAGATCTCAAGTTCGTCGGTTTTGTCCGTATACTGTTTAGCCTCTTCCAGAATCTCTGCTTGCACAACTGCTATGTTAATTGCTATGTTAATTGCTGTGTTAAAATACCCTGTTTTGATACCATCATATTTGCGATAGAGAGTTGAGGATACTTTCTTGTAGCATTCAGGCTCGCCGCGATAGATATAGTCACCAGCGGCGGATTTTTCCGCTACCTCGCGGAGTATTTCCCCAACTTTTGTTTGCTGACCGTTTGGGATATTGTTTTGCTCGCTCATATCTGTGCCTCCAAATAGCGTATCTCTCCAAGCGATTGCACTACTTTATATACGCAATGATTGTGTCATAAGATTGTTGGGTTATCCAACAATTCACCCCGCACTCCGTGCCCGCTGCCTGCGATTCTCTACCAGTTCCCGCACACCCTCATACACAGCATCCCGCTCACCTGCTGTCAAGCCCGGCCACCCTCCACCACCGTGATTTCCTCATCGGTCAATCCATACAGGTTATAACACAACCGGTCTATCTTCGCTTCCAACTCGCTGGTATCCGCTGACAGGCGCGGCATCTTTGGCGTGCAGGATACGCTACCAGCCGCATGAACGGATATTGCTCAGTGGCTTTGGGCCGGATCACTCGTCCTCATTGGGGCGCGTCAAGGTTGCGTAGCATTTGATCCATCAATGCAGCAAGGCTCTTATTGCCAACCTGTTGCGCCAAGGCGCGTGTAATCTCGAAATCCCGCCGCGCCTCATCCGGTCGATTGAGCGTAAGATTTGCATTGCCCCGATTGAGGTAGGCTTCGGCATAATCTAAATTTAGTCGGATGGCTTCATTATAGTCTGCGATGGCGTCCTGATGCTGATCAAGATAGTAGTTTTTAGTATTGCCGCGATTGAGATAGGCTTCGACATAATCTGGCTTTAGTCTGATAGCTTGGTCGTAGTCATTGATGGCGTCCTGATGTTGATCAAGACTGTTCTTGGCATTGCCGCGATTGAAGTAGGCATCGGCAAAATCTGGGTTCAGTCTGATAGATTCGTTGTAGTCTGCGATGGCATCCTGATATTGACCAAGACTGATATTGGCAAGGCCGCGATTGATATAGGATCTGGCAAGATCCGGTTTTAGTCGGATGGCTTGGTCAAAGTCTGTGAAGGCTTCTTCATGCTCTCCAAGATCCCTCTTGGCATTGCCGCGATTGTTATAGGCTTCAACAGAATTTGGATTCAGCCTGATAGCTTGGTCGTAGTCATTGATGGCGTCTTCATGCTCTCCAAGACTGATCTTGGCATTGCCGCGATTGAAGTAGGTTTCGGCATAATCTGGTTTTAGTCGGATGGCTTGGTCATAGTCATTGATGGCGTCTACATGCTGACCAAGACTGTCCTTGGCAACGCCGCGATTGTTATAGGCTACGGCAAGATCCGGTTTTAGTCGGATGGCTTGGTCATAGTCATTGATGGCGTCTACATGCTGACCAAGACTGTTCTTGGCATTGCCCCGATTGTTATAGGCTTCGACATAATCTGGCTTTAGTCGACTCGCTTTGTTGTATTGTTCAATAGCATTTTCAAAATCGTTAATCGCGTTGTATGCCACGCCACAATTAAAATGAGCCGTTGCTTTTTCTCTCTCATCTTCTGATGCCAATTCAATTTGTTCTTGCCAGTAGCGAATAGAGCGTTTGACATCAAAGGTTTTGGTGGATGCGTTGGCTACAGCATAGCCTGGGAAGTCGGCAAATAATTTTTCTTCGTTGATGCCGTATATGGTCTCTAGTTGTGTAAGGATGTCGCTTTTGCTTCCTTTCCGAACAATAATCTTTTTCCACTTGTCCTGTGCAATCTCAGGGACGCCAAGAACAAAAACGGAGCTTTGCGCCGCCATGCGGTTATCGTGAGCTGAAGGCTCCCACGACCACAACGTATCCTTTGCATAGGTCGACTGTATGGTTTTGTCCCTCAGGTCTTCGCGCTTGCTTATCTCCTCTGTCTGGGAACGATCCAAGACAGAGATCGCCCCATCTGTATCAAGGGATTCATGGCAGGCGAACCAGAGAGCCACCAATGGGTGACTGGTGAAATCTATCAGCCCGGTTGCTGCCCCTTGATGTTGTAGGTGCGCCAAAAGTTCTAGGTCTGAGATGGATTCATTAAAGCCGGGGGGAAGAAAACCACGCATCCTAGTTGTAGAGATGAGGATATCCAAGTAACCCACAAGGAGATGGCTTATCAGTTGGGTTTCAATCGCAGAATTTTTGGTTAGGCGTCGGGCAGCCGAACAATCAACCGGCCAGGTGGCATTAGCCTGGCCGCGATAAAGGAAGACAGCATCCTTATGTTTAAGTTGTCCCAGTTGCTCGTGAAATTCAGCAATGCTGGTTATGACTGTTTCACTCATGCTTTGCCCACCACCGCCGTGATTTCTGCTTAATTACAAGAGCAATAAGCATATCATAAATATTGGTATCTGTCAACAATTCACCCCGCACTCCGTGCCCGCTGCTTGCGATTCTCTACCAGTTCCCGCACACCCTCATACACAGCATCCCGCTCCCCTGCTGTCAAGCCCAGTACTTCAAACACCGCATCGTCGAGCATCCTACGCTGCGGCGATGGCGAGAGCACATCCCAATCTGTAGCTCTGAAAATGCCCTCGTCAAACTCCGGCAGCATCCCTGGCTCTACGATTGTCAGATTAGCAAGTTCGTAGGTTTGAATCTCTAAAACTCCTTGCCCGAAATTCGCTCGCCCGCTGATATTGAGCAGCAGTTGCAGAAAAGTTGAGTTCATCAAGGTACAAAGCTGTAATGGCGAGACAGTCTCTCCGTTCACTGTGAGGAAGTTATGAGTAAAAAGCACGCTATAGGAAGTGAAAAAAGTGCGAGCCGTTGTATCTACCAGTAGATTTACCGCCGTTTGCGATTGTTCTTTCGGTCCCAAGTCATACCACAACCTACGAGAAGCCACACTGCGTCGTGTATGGTAGCCTTGGGTTTCGCCCCATTGGATGTAGGCCAATGCCCCTGTACCTACTAGATTCTCTTTGTTTGTGTGGCACATAAAGAGTCTGTGCTGCAGTTGGGCGGGGTCTACGGCGATGCTGCGGGATTCCTGCGGGCTGGTCATGACCGGCTGCCGGAATTCCGGTTCTATATCCCATTCTTCAATCTTGTTCTTATCTAAGTAGAAGAAAGCGTTTGCCCCGGTCTTTATGCCAAATTTGACAGAGGCAATATCACCCAGTCGCACTAGCTTGTCGCTGCATTTGTCTAGGATAGTGTGATAGATATCCGGTGCGCGCAGGTATTTGCCGCCCCACTTGTCGCCATGATTTCCTGATGCCTTCTCTGCGCTCAGCAGTGTATGCTGATCTTTCACAATGGTGCGGCGGCGGTTGGCGTCAGCGATTGCTAGGTCAAATTCATCGCGTAGAGAGACGAAATCTGTAGGGGTATCGGCCTTGGCTGCGGTGTTCCTGATGACGCTGATGATGGTGTTGATCTGTGCAGTAGAGAACTGTCGTTCCACCGCGCTTTCGTAGATGGCCTGAATGTGGCTGTTGAGCAAGAGATAGCGTTTGAGGGAGGAGCCGAACCCTACGTCCAGCCAACTGTTGGAGCAGATGAAGATATTGACGCCTTGTGCGCGCAGCAATTGAAGGGCGCGTGCATAGAAGTAACAGTAGAGGTCGGAGCGGGGCGTAGTGGCGTCAGTGTAGAGCTGGGTCAAACTCGACTTGTTGGGGATGTCTTCTTGTCGGACATATGGGGGGTTGCCGATGACCACATCAAAGCCCTCGCGCACACCGAACATGTATGTAGGGTCGAACCAATCTGCGCTGGCGTTCTGGTCATAGGGGTCCCACTGCGCGATCTTGTCGGCATCAGCGGCCGGCATGTCGATCTTCTTCAACTCGGCTGCTAGGTCGTCCCGTAGCTCTTTATCCTTTTCCTTGCAAGCTAGTTTCTTGTGTCGGGTGGTGGCGTGGAAGTAACGCTCGCGGTTGGTGTTCAATTCCTGCTGCAGTTGGGTAACGCTATCGGATACTAAGGACATCTGCAGGTTGCCTAGGCCCAGCAGGGTATTGGCAGCGACAAAGCGGGTCTCTAGGTTGGGCAGGGGCTTGATGCCGTAGTTATCGCCATCTGGGTCGGGTTCCTGTTCAATGGCCAGGGAAATAAAGAAGCGCAGCTTGGCGATCTGCGTGGCGATGGTCTGGATGTCCACGCCGAAGATGCTGTTTTGGATGAGATAGAGCTTGCGCCCGAAGTCAGAATCCCGGTAGCGTCCAAAGGTATCGCTGATTTCTGTCAGTTGTGCGGCCCGTGCTTGCTGGTCTTGGGTATCAAAGGCCAAGTCAGCCCGTTGCATAGCCAGGTCTTTTTGCACCTGTTCCCAGCGTGTGTTGTCCTGGTCCAGGCGACGCAGGGCCAGGGTGAGCTTATGTAGCACACCCATGGGGAAAGCCCCGGAGCCTACGGCTGGGTCGAGGACAGTGAGATGGGCGATGGCGCGCACAATGCCCAGTCGTTCACGTTCCTCAAACAGTTCATCGGCATCATTGAAAGCATCTGCGTAGTCCAGTAGGTAGCGCAGGCGGTCCTGCCAGAACTCCATATCGCCATCCATGGGCTGACAGCGGGTCGCCAGGGTTGCGGTCAGGGCTTCGTCCACCATGAAATCAACCACTGGCCGGGGCGTGTAGTAGGAGCCGGTCTGCTTGCGCGCGGTGGAACGGGTTTCAGGATTGTAGGCGGCTAACAGGTTCTCAAAGACCTTGCCCAGCAGCTCTGGGTCCAGGGCCACTTCCTGCTCGGTGGGGGTGTTCTCCTCTACAGTGAACTTGTAGCGATTGAAGAGGGTGAGCAGGCCCTGGTCGTCAAAGAAGAGTCGATTGGGGATGGAATAGTCCTTGCGCTGGTTGGGGTTGTCGCTGAAACAGTCGATACGATAGCCGCCCTGGTTGCTGGCTTCATAGCTGTCAAGGCAGTCGAACAGGCCGCCGTTGATGAAGGGTGTCTGTGCGAACAGCTTTAACAGGTTGTCCGGGTCCGCGATCTCATTCGCATAGCGGTAGCGGGAGGGGTCCCGGTGGGTAGTGTTGCTGGCCTTGCTGAAGCCGCGCCTGTTGATCTCAGTGTTGAGGGTAGCGAAGAACAGGTTCTGCAGAATGGCGCGGTAGTAGGAATCACCCTCGGCCCGGTCATAGTCATGCAACAGGGGGTTGACGTTGGCTTCAACGAACAACTCCTCTGCAATCAGGCCCTTCTCTTTGATGAACCAGACAAACAGTAGGCGGGTGATAAGGCGGATGATGTGCTCTTCGGCTGGTAAGGTCTTGGCTTCCTTGGTGGGGAAGGTGGCCTCCTGGGTCGCGCGGCTGAACCAAGCGAACAGTCTGGAGTAGAACTGCCGGTTCAGGGCCTCAGTGTCCAGGGCATCCAGCCAGGCTGCCAACAGGCCGTCAAAATTGTACGGCTTGCCATTGGCGTTCATCCAGCGTAGACGCTTTTCTAGGGACAGATCTTGTAGGATATCCAGATGGGCCCTGTGCGGGTTGGTAGGGTCGATCTCCCGCACCAACGAGACGTTGCCCAACACATCCCGGTCTGGGTGGTGTTTGTGCGCGCGGCGATGGACAAAGGCTAAGGTGAGCAGGTCGTCGGCTGTTTTGAAGAGAACGACAGTTGGGGCGGGGAAGCGTTTGTTGATGGCCCGGGTAAAGTTGGCGTATTGGCCACGTGGATAGTGTTTGCCCTTTAGGTCCACGGACATAAAGAGAAAACTCTGGGCCATGCCTTGATGATCGAAGGTAGTGGCGTCTAACAGTCTGCCTTGGGCCTGTGCTGCGTCTTGGATTTCATCGTTCGTCACCTGAAAGATGAGCTGCGCGGATGTGGCCTGTTGGGTAAACGTGTGCTCTGTGGCAGTATTTGGATGTGTGATAAAGTCGGCAACGCGGCCCGTCTGTCCGTCCAAGGTGCGGTTGCTGTGGTATCCTAGCGCGGCCAGCAGCTCGCGGCTGGCGTCTGTAAACGTGGCTGCCGCTATTCTCTTCAGTACCGGTCGGATCATGGTAGGTAGTTTTCTAGCACTCAGTGACTATGTGGTCTGTCGTGTGGCTGGCCATTGGGGATTGAATCCAAAAAATCCTGAAGCAGACAAGAATTCTCTGACCGGCCAGAATCCATCCCATCAATCGTTAGTCTGGCACGTGGATTGCCAGGCTGTGGCCAGAGTTTCAATCTGCTTCGCATCCCAGCCACCAGTGGCAATCAGGATCCGATAGCGTAAGGCAAGGGTTTCGTCAGCCTGAAATGCGTACACTTCATCGAACATAAAGGCGAAACTGGCACAGGCATAAGGTGTCTGACGTACAAACCATTGGTTAGGATAGCGCAGATTCGACGGGTGGTCCAGAAATACAAGGGTTGAGGTATTGCCGGTACCGTCATGGTGGCCGATGTAGGCCAGCCAAGTTGCCTGCTGGCCCATGGCTTGCGGCCCATCATGCCCGGCGGATGTGATGACTTTGCCCTGATAAAAGGAGCGGGGCCCTCGCCAGAACAGGCCCCCATAGCCGGCCAAGGGACGGCCTGCGGTGGTCGGCGAGCCGATGTGTAGCACATCGCCTTTCACATTGTGCAGCTCGGTGGTGAAATCCAAAGCCCAGTAGCCGTCGTCTGGGTGCAGTACATTCACGTCAATGCGCCGGGTCTCGTTGATCCAATGCTCACCGGCCTGGGTGATCCACGAAAGCTTTTCCATAGCCGAGAAGTTATTGCCATCTATTTTGATAGATTCCCAGCTATCGTGGCGTTGGCTTCCGTTGTTCGGGAGTTGTACATATCCCTGGCCGTGTTGGTAGCTGCCCCCACCCCAAAAATTCTGGTCGTTCAAATGGGCAATCGTCATCTGAATGCCTTTGTGCCACAGGTGGTCATAGGGACGGTAGTTGGTGATCAGATCAGCGCTCAGGGTGTGGATGGGATGGAAATAGGGTTTGGGCGATTCGGACTGGGGCATATCTGGTACGTAGATGTAGTGGAAAAGCGTTACATCTTCCCAACGTAGTTCGATTTCCGAATGTTTGGTATGGATAAGCTGGAGAGACATAAAAAATCCTTACTCAGTTGGCAGTGGACAAGAACTGCGCGCCACGAACTTGATGTTTAGCCGTCATCTAGCATCTCTTGCAGGTGCTGCCGAGCGGCTTGCGGATCCGCTTTGCCTTTCGTTGCCCGCATCACCTGGCCCATAAAGAAGCCGAACAGTTTCTTCTCACCGTTCCGGTAGCGGGTCAATTCGTCTTGGTTGGCATTGAAGGCCGCCTGTACCGCTTCGTCAATGATGGATGTGTCGCTGACCATCGCCAGTTCTTCTCGTTCGACAATCGCTTGGGGGTCGTCGCCACTCCTGTACATTAACTCCAGCACTTTTTTGCCGCTGTTGAGGGTGATGGTCTTGGCATCGACTAGATGCAGAAGCGCGGCCAACTGCTGTGGCTGCACCTGTACATCTGCGATCTGACGCAAGTCCTGGCCCTGGCCATCGGCGTAGAGAAGACGGAACAGTTCACCGCTGATCCAATTGGCTATGCGCTGGGGTCTGTCGTCTTGCCTGCCATAGGCAGCCACCGCGGCCTCAAAATAGTCAGCCACCAACTTCTCTGCGCTGAGCGTGCGGGCATCTGCTTGGCGCAGCCCCCATTCCTGCCGATAGAACTGTTCTTTGGCGTCCGGCAGCTCTGGCAGGGTGTCGGCAATCTCCTCCACCCATTGGCGGCTGATATGCAGGGGCGGCAGGTCCGGTTCCGGGAAGTAACGGTAGTCTTCGCTGCTCTCCTTTGCGCGTTGCAAGACCGTGCATTGGCGGTTCTCATCCCACCCCATATTCACCTGTTTAATGACACCGCCACCCTGTAGTACGTCTGCTTGGCGTCTGGCTTCGTAGGCGATGGCGTTGCGGACTGCGCGCAGGCTGTTCAGGTTCTTCACTTCCACTTTAGTGCCGAATTCACCCCGATTGGCCTGCTTCTTGGTACGCACGCTGATGTTCGGCTCGCAGCGCAGCGCGCCCTCCTCCATATTGCCGCTATTGACGCCTAGATAGCGCAAGATCGACCGCAGCTTTGTCAGGAATGCGTAGGCTTCCTCGGCACTGGCGATGTCCGCTTCGGTGACGATCTCCAGTAAGGGGACCCCAGCCCGGTTCAAGTCTACCAGCGTATGCATGCCTGCATGGGTGTTCTTGCCTGTATCCTCCTCTAAATGTGCCCGGTGGATGCGGATGCGTTTCGTGCCTTGGTCGGGCAGCTCGATCTCTACCCAGCCGTTGCGGCAGAGAGGCAGTTCATATTGGGAGATTTGATAGCCTTTTGGCAGATCTGGGTAATGGTAGTTTTTGCGGGCAAAGACTGCGGTCTCAGCGATTTCGCAATTGAGGGCCAGCCCTGTGCGGACCGTGGCCTCTACCGCAGCCCGGTTGCTCACCGGTAGCGCGCCAGGCAGGCCCAGACAGACGGGGCAGGTGTGGGTGTTTGGCGGGTCTTTCTGGTAGGCAGTGCTGCAGCGACAGAACATCTTCGTCTGCGTCAGCAATTGCGCGTGGACTTCCATCCCTACGACGACATTGTATTTCTGTTCCAATTTCGTTGCTCTTTCTGTTATATGGCGGGCATGCGCGCCCCGAAACGTTTGAATCGGCGCATAGTATAGACGCGAAGATTGTGTAGGAAAAGATCTAAGCAGCAAGAATGCGTGAAGAGGACTGCGGCGCGCGAGAACACCTCACGTTTCTGTTAGCGATGTTTACAGACCGGGCACATAGCCTTGCCCCCACTGTTCCTGTCTCGGTTCGCGGAAATCGCCGCTCAGCGGCATGATCGCCAGCATGCCGCCATCGATCACAAGCGTCTGTCCGATGATGTACCGATTCTGCGCGGAGGCTAGGAAGACGGCTAGCTGGGCGATGTCTTTCGGCGCGCCAATGAGACCGGCTGGGATGGTGCTGGCAGCTGCTTCCTGATCAAGATCTTCGCCGAGCACTTTGAGATGATTTTCTACCAGGACCCAGCCTGGCGCAATCGCGTTCACGCGTATGCCCTTGGGGGCCAGCTCCAGTGCCAATACCCGTGTAAATCCCACGATCGCAGCTTTGGTACCGGCGTAGACCGTATGCTCTGTCATGCCAGCAAAGGCATGGACCGAAGTCAGATTGATCACCGCGCCCTGCCCCTGCTCGATCATACTAGGTATGACGGATTGGGTCAGAAAGAACATACCCCGAATATTCACATGGAAGAGTGTGTCGAACTGCTCTGGCGTCACCTGTGCGAAGGGCTTGTTCATGGTGATGCCGGCATTGTTCACCAGCACATCAATCCCGCCCAAGAAAGCTAGAGCCTGCGCGGCCAACTCCCGAACCTGACCAATATCAGCTAGGTCTGCCTTGAAGGCATCGGCTTTTCCACCCGCGCGACGGATCTCAGCGACCGTGCTGCGGGCCCCTATCTCGCTGTGTGCGTAATGTAGGGCAACACAAGCACCTTCCTTGGCGAATTCCAATGCAATGCCCCGCCCAATGCCGGTGCCCGAACCGGTCACAAGCACATTTGTCCCTTCCATTTTTCGTGTCATCTCTTGGTCTCCTGAACTGCAGTGTACGAACGACTAGCCGTTGCCCTTACACCCTGACCTGTTCTATGAGATCGATAAAGTGGGTCATAAAAGTATCCGATGAAAGAGTGGCCTCGGCCATCCTACGTCCCTCCTGCCCCAATGCCTGTCGGGCCTCAGGGGGTAGGGCAGCAAAACGCAGGATCGTATCGGCTATGTCCTGGGGCGATGTGGGATCAAACAGCAGGCCGTTTCGTCCTTCTTCTACCAGCCTGGGGGTATCGCCCACATGACTCGCCAGCAGCGGAATTCCGCAGGCCATGGCCTCGCAGATGACATTGGCGGTTCCTTCGTAGAAGGAGGGCAGGCAGAGCGCATCCGCCTTGTGGTAGAGCGATGCCACATCCTTCACGCCCGGGTGTAGACGGAAGCGGTCCTGTAGGGAGTACTGCACGATGGCTTCCTCTAGCTGGCGGTAGTAATTCGCCCACTTCAGGCGCGAACGATAACGCCACTTGAATGGCTCGGCTGCCTTAATGGGGTTCCCGTACCAATCAACCACCAAGTCCAGGGAGGGAGATTCCCGCCGGATGATGTCTAGTGCCTCTAGCAGACCGAAGGGATTCTTCTGGGGCTGGAAGCGTGCCAATACGAGCATGCGTATCTGCTGTGGCTGGCTGCGCTTGGGTGCCGGCTGGAAGTGATCTAAATCTACACCGTTTATAATGATATATGTCCGCTTCTCTAGGGAGGGTGCTGCTTCTATCATAATGTCCCGCTGGGCATGGGAATTGCTGACCACTGCGTCTGCAAAGCGATGCAAGGCAAAACGCACCCTGCGCCGCAGACCCCTGTTTGTGTCCATATTCAGCTCCGTAGTAATGACTGCGAACCTTCGCTTGGGGAGCCCGGCCAATTCGGTCAGCATACTGGCCCCCGGCTGCCAGGCGATGACCACATCGGGGTTACTCTGTCGGACCGCCTTCCGCATGGCGTAGATGAGGTGCAGCCTGTTGCGGGCTGATACGTGGATGATGGGAATACCGGCCTCAGCCAGCACATGGGCAAAGAAATCTCCGTACCAGTACATAAGCACCGAGACGTGGTAGCCTTGCTTCTTCAGGCCGACAGCCAGCATGGTGACCTGCCGTTGAGCACCGCCCAAACTCATGTTGTCAATCACCACCGTGATCCGACCATGAGGTAGCTTGGCCTTCAAGTGCAATTGTATCTCCTTATCCCAAGGAACCTAAGCGTTGTTCCATAATAGGCAAGCAAATGAGTAAGACTGGCTTTGATATCGAATTCTCTGGCCAGAAGATGCAAGGGATCTACACCATCTCTTCGGGGTTGACTTCGCGGCCTTCTTTGGCAGAGAGCTGGGCAGCGCGGCAGAATTGGAGGACCCTCTTCCCCTCTTTGCCCGTTAGCGGCGACTGCCGGCCCTCCACTATGGCGTCCACAAAGTCATGCACTCCAGCGATGAAGCTGGCCCCCCAGTCCGCATCCACAGTGGAGAACGCTGTGGTCTCCCCATCCCGATACATCTCCAGCGGCGGCCTATCCAGCAGCATTGAAGTGCATCGGTTTATCCAAATAAAGCCACGGGAACCGGTCAACTCCACCCATTCGTCTTCAGGTCGCCCATACTTGGTGGGCACCACTATATCATCGGATGTGATCGCCTCGTAGGAGCCGTACTTCTGTGCGTCTCGGTACTTCCAGATGACGACCGCTGGACTATCAAGGAGCCATTCATGCTGGATCGGGCGGTATGTGATCCAGGCAAACACCTTTTCGATAGGGCCCAGGTACCACAGGGCAATAGAGAAGAGATGATAGCCGTAATCGAGGATAACCCGTCCGCCGCCGCTCTGGGCAGGGTCGAACCGCCATGCCCAGCGTCTGTACGGGATCTCCCAGCCTTCCCCGCTGCTGCCCTGCACACACTTGATGCGTATGGAGAGCGGCTCACCAATCGCCCCCGCGTCAAGTAGCTGCTTGGCTTTCCGCATAGGCGGGTAGAAGCGGAAATTTTCAAATACACGGAACAGTTTCGTTGAACCCTGGGCTGCGCTGATGAGCGCATCGCACTCGGCCATATTGACCGCCATGGGCTTTTGCATGGAGACATGCTTGCCGGCGTCTAGCGCGGCGATGCCCATCTCCGCATGCAGGTGGTGGGGCGTAATGATCTCTACCGCGTCTACAAGGGGATCCGCGAGCAGGTCCCGGTAATCGGTGTAGGTCTTCTCAACTCCCCAGGCGGAGGCGCGTTGCTGAAGCAGGGCTTCATCCACATCGCAGATGGCGTATAGTTCTGCTTTGGGGTTGTCCTTGTAGCCCAAGTAGTGCAGGTCGGCAATTGCACCCGCGCCGATGAATCCCACGCGTAGCTTTTTCATGTCTTACACTGTGAGGGGTTTCCGCTCTCACTTGGTGTTATCGAACAGCCGCGCGGAAGGGTCCATCAGCGGCCATGGCATGGACAGAGGCACTTCAAGCAGTGTGGTTCGGTCTGCTTTGATTGCCTGCGCGATGGCCGGGCCCAGCTGCTTGATAGATGTGACCCGCCGGCCAGCAACACCGAACGCCTGAGCGAGGGCCATGAAGTCTGGATTCACGAGATCAACGGCGTGGGTCCGGCCATAGAGAGCTTGCTGTTGTGGCCGTAGGACACCATATGCGCTGTCATTGAAGAGGAGTACGATGATCGGCAAGTTATACTGCACAGCGACCGCCAGTTCTTGGCAGTTGAACAGGAATCCACCATCGCCAGAAAGGACCACCACCGGACGGTCGGGCCGTGCCAACTTTGCGCCGATGGCGGCCGGCACGCCAAACCCCAGGGTGCAGAATCCCCACGGATATAGATAAGTACGCGGCTCGTAGATGTCGAGCAGCCGTCGGCACCAGTAGGCGGCAACGGTCAGATCATTGACAACAATCGTCTCGCGCGGCAGGACAGACCGCAGGGTCTGCACCAGTTCTACGCCTTCCGGCGCATGCGCCTGGCAGTCGTGCAAAATACCTTGCCTGAGTTCGGCGATTCGGCCTATGTTCAATTCGTTCGGCAGTTTGTCCTGTAGCTGTTCATTGATCTGCCGCAAGGACTCACGCGCATCACCCACGACACCGACAGTCGCCGGATAATTGCGGCCGATTTCCTCCCCGTCCACGTCAATGTGAATCAGGGATGGCGGCAGACGCAGAGCCCATCTCTCTGTTTCCTCTTCCGTGAAGCGCGTGCCAACAGCTAACATACTATCACACTTGGCGAGGAACGCCTGGGCGGCCGGATGCAGGACCGTGCTGCCGGCGGCCAGTGGATGATCGTCGGCAAATGCGCCCTTTCCCAGTACAGTGGTGAAGACGGGGGCCTGCAGGTGCTCGGCCAGTTGCTGCAGCTCGTCGCTCGCCCCGCTGCTGATCACGCCCCCGCCCGCCCAGATAACAGGGTACTGGGCCGTTTTTAACAATTGGACTGCTTGGTCGACCTGGCCCGGCTGCGGCTCTAGCCGCAGGGCCCCAGCCGCTTCAGGGATCGTCACATGATCACTCGCGTCCAGCACATCGCAGGGAATCTCAACAGCAGTCGGGCGCGGGCGGCCAGTCTGCATCTGTATAAATGCTTCTGCCATGACATCAGGAATCGTGCGGACCGTGTTGGCCGCAGCGCACCATTTTGTCACAGGACGAAAGCAGCCCAACTGGTCCTGACACTCGTGTAGGAACCCCTTGCCCTGCCCAATCCCTGCGGCCGGAATCTGGCTGGCAATGCACAACACAGGTGACGAATCACTGAAGGCTGTCCCTAGGGATGTTAGGGTATTGAGGGCAGCAGGCCCAGTAGTGCTCAAACATACGCCGACTTGGCCACTAACGCGAGCATAGCCATCGGCCATGAATGCGGCACCCTGTTCATGCCGCGCGACGATATGCCGGATACTGTCGGCATCGCATAAGGCATCGTACACAGCTAGAGTATGGGCCCCAGGAATGCCAAACACTGTGCTGACCTCGTGCGCGACTAGGGAGCGAACGACAGCTTCACCACCGGTCATGTGCATAAGTCATATTCTCTGTAGTGGCTAGGTGCTGGTACACTGCGGGTACTGCCCATGAAAACGAATACTTGTGTTATGCCTTTAACCCGGTCATAGCGAAGCCGCGGATAAAGTATCGCGAAGCAAAGCTGTAGATGATCATGATCGGCACAACTGTCAGGATTGAGCCGGCCGCCCACATCTCGTAGCGCGTCCACCACAGGTTGCGTAGGCCGGCCAGGACCAGCGGCAATGTCTGTTTATCAAGGCTCTGGAGGACGATCAGGGGCCACAGGAAACTATCCCAGTTGCTGAGGAACACTAAGACAGCTAGGGCCGACATGGGTGAAAGGGACATCGGCAGCACGAGCCTGAAGAAGATGCGCCATTCGGACGCGCCATCAATGCGGGCTGCATCGATCAGCTCAAAGGGAATGCTCTCCATGAACTGACGCATCATGAAAATGCCGAAGGCCGTGTAGAACCCGGTGACGATGATGCCACCTAGTTGGTCGACAAGGCCGAAACCAGCGATAGTGACGTACAGAGGCACCATGACCACAGTGAAGGGCACCATCATAGTGGAAAGGACGATGATGAACAAGATCTCCTTGCCGGGAAAGCGATATTTAGAGAAGATATAGCCCCAGATAGAGGAGGTAAACACGGATACGACCGTGACCGATACGGCCGAAATGATGCTGTTTTGAAACGCAGCGATGAAATTCACCCGAGACAGGATCTCCTCAAAGTTGCGTAATGTCCATGTATGCGGCAGAAGGTCCCTAGACTCAACGAGCTCTTTGAACGGTTTGAGGGACGCGAAGACCATCCACACGAATGGAAAGATAGCGACTACTACCATCATGAGAAGAAGAGCGTGGAGGATCCATTGATCGATATGCAGGCGCGCGACCGGTCGCGATCGTGCTCGTATTGTCTTACCTGTGGCTGTCATCATGAAATCTCTACTCACTGGCTACTGCGTGTTAATAGGACCACGAGGGGCGCAGCAACTTTATCTGAAGCACACTGATGCCTAGTATGAAGGCAAATTGCAACAGAGAGGCGGCCGTGGCTGTGCCGAAGCGACTATCAGTGAAGGCTTCATCATAGATGAACATATTGTAAAGATATGTGGCATTGCCTGGCCCCCCCTGTGTCAGAACCATCGGCAGCGTGAACTCCTGGAGGGAACCAATGGCCAGCAGAACCGTGACCAGAACGATAGTATGGCCTAGCAAGGGCAATGTAATGCGCCAGAACTGCTGCCAAGCATTGGTCCCATCAACCAGGGCCGCGTCGTACAGCTCCGAAGGGATGTTGAGCATGCCCGCAGTGAGGATCACGACGAAGATCCCGCCCCCTTTCCAAGCGGCGATCAGGACAGCGGTCGGAAGGGCGCTGGCAGAGCTGGAGAGCCACTGGAGTTCAGGCAGCCCGACAACACTCAGCAGCTTGTTGAGCTGCCCCACCTCCGGGTCCATCAACATTTTGAACAGCAGCGACACCGCGACCAGGGATACGACGACCGGCACGAAGATCAAGGCTTGGTAGAGATTGCGCCCTCGCTTGACTTTCGACAGAAAGACCGCAATCAGCATGACTAGAGGTAGATTGAACACGAAGGACAGCACTGCCCAGAGGAGCGTGTTCTTAACCGAAATAAGGAACAGAGAATGTTGGGCAATCTTGATGAAATTACCGAAACCCACAAACGGGCTGTTCCCTGGGTCCAAGACCTTGTAGACGACCGTGGACATGCGAAACGCACTGATAATGGGCCCGAAGCTGAATATCCAGTACCAGGCCAGCATGGGGATGAGCATGGTGACGCTGAACCAGAATTGTGGCTTGCGTAGCACTTTCCGCAGTTGGGGCCAGAAACGCCACCAGCCCCTTTGTATTTCCCGATGATCCCTTCCGGCAACTGTGGTCATCAGCTTTACGTCCTTTTGCACCGAAGATAATTTGGCTGGGGTGAGAAACATCCAACTCGTGTCAAAACCATTTAATGAACTGCCTCGACTACCAGCAGTTCCGAGGTCAAGGCAGTCTCTAGGCGCACTGGTATTCCAATTTGGGACAATGTGAACCCCTCTAGGATACAGGTCTGCGCGGTGTTGTCGAATGTGACCCGATACCGCTGGCCGGGGTCAATGCCGCGCAGACGTAGTAGGTACTCCGGTTCGGCTGGGTCGCTGAGTCGGAACAGCCCGGCAAGTGCCCGGGTCCGATCGCGAGACGCCAGCTCTAGAACGCCCCATCCACACGGTTCAAATCCCGTAACAACCGGCGTGTGGTGGTAGATGCGGCTGCTGCGCTGCATAGGCCGTACAAAATTCTTGTAGATATCCACCATATGCTTGATCCGTGCCAGTTGGGTCGGGTTGGGGGTGGCGTCCTTGAGGTAGAACCAGTTGATCGTTGGGTGTACAAACAACGGCAGTCGAAACTGAAAATCCAGGTCCGCGCTGCGCTGTGCTGCCTGGCCCATACCGGCCAGGCGGTCCACCCGTTCCGGCGGCAGTGCCATGGTCATCCCATTGGTGATTGAGAAGGACCTGGGCGCGATCTGCCAGTCGGTGATCCAGGTATGATCGAAGTAGCGGATCATGCCCACATCTGTGCGTGCGCCACCGCTGGCGCAGTTCTGGAAGATAACGTGTGGATGACGGGCAGCCAGGCGTTCGTATATCCCATACAGGGCCTCGTAGTAGCGCCAATAGGAATTCTCAACAAACCCGGAGTGAAGGTTATAGCCGCCAGGTCCGATGTTGCCGACATTGTAGTCCAGCCGGAAGAGATCCAGCTCGTGTTCCACAAGTAGGCGTTCGATCTCGTGTTCCAGCCATTGGGCAACGGCTGGCTGTGTGAGATCGATCTGTCCACCCAGTTCGGCCTGATCATCGTAGCCACGGGCCAACCATTCAGGATGGTCTTTGGCCAGCCGGCTCTCTGCGCCAATCCGCTCCGCGTCCATCCACAGGCCGAAGCGCATACCCTTTGCCTGCACATAGTCGCGAAACGGCTTGATCCCCTGCGGAAAGCGTTCTCGGTCGACCTGCCAATCGCCGACTGTTGCGGACCAGCTACCATACGGAGGCGTGTACCAACTGGCGTCAATGAGAAACACTTCTCCGCCCACTTCAGCGACAGAGTCTATCTCGGAGAAGATCAGTTCCGGCGTAAGCTCCTGTTCCGGCCCGATCCCACCCACGACCAGGCCTGTACGTTCGGGGGGTTGAGGATGTAGGACGCTCTGGCGTAGGTGGTCGTGCAGCGCGTGTATGCAGGCATCCAGATCACCGATGATCAACCCCAAGTGCATCTCAGGCGTGGTCACCGTCTCCCCCGGCGCGATGACTCGCAACGGGGCAGGAGCATCGGGGCCCGCGCGAAACCATAGCCGTGCTGTACCGCGTTCATGTCCATCATCCAAGTCAAATTCGAACGCATACCCCCCTGACCAGGCCAAGGTGCCCACGAAGTGCTCACCGGTGTGATGGTTCCGCAGGACGAAGAAGGGATGCCGATGGCGGTTTCGTCGGTAGCGGCCATCGATGCGATAGCCTGCGGATGGCAGCGCACGCCAGTCAAAGTCACCTTCGTTGCCCCAATGGGTGTCGATAAAGTAGCCGATGGAGTAAGGGGAATCCCCTTGGTCGAGTGCCTGTGTGACGGTCTGTAAGACGCCACTCCAGGGGAAGGCCGCGGAGAGGGCAGCCGGCTGCTCAGAGCAGTTGACGATCTCCAGCCAGCGCGTCAAGATAGGTGTGCCATCCAAGCGTGTGTGGACTCGGATTACCACAGGGCGGACCGTGTGGCGGAGTTCCACTATAGCTGTTAGCCCATTGGTATCTTCCGACTGGGTAAGGTCGCGCCATTCCCAATGCGACCACAGCAGTTGTCCGTCCAGTTCCACCCAGAACGCTTGGGGGGCCGGGTGTAAGGCCGGGTCGAAACGTTCTGCCTCGGGATTGGTATACCCCGAGCCGTTCCAACTGCGCCCGACAAACTGTCCTCGGATCAATGATTCCTGATAGGCGACGAGCCCTGAGCGGTAGGTAACCGTTTGATGCGCCCAGGTCTTGTGGGCGCGACTGGTCGGCTCGGGATCATGTGCTACAAAGACATCACTGAACCTTGTATTCACAGCGGACTCATCTATCATGACTGTAGCTCTCAGTGGCTGGGGACCAGTACCTGCAGTCACTGGTCCCCAGCCATTGCAGTTTAGGGTTCAAGACCCAATTCCCGCACGTCACTAATATACTCTTTGTACTGCGCCTCGCACCGTTCTTGGATCAGCTGTACGGCTTCCTCGCTCGTCATGTTCTGCTGACGCACTTCCGCACATCCTTCTGTGATGGCGGCTCCGATCTCGGCGATGGAGCCAAACCCTACGCCTTCAAACTGTGTCTGGGGCAAGAGATGCTCCTGGAGGACCTTGGCCAATGCCACAAGGGGTCCATTGGGGTCAGAATTCTGGAAATGATCGTAGACGCCGACCAACCCCTTCCACGCGGTGTTGGGCTGACCACCGTAGATCCTGGCGTACTGTGTCTGTCCCTCAGCAGTGGCGATCATGCGTAGGAACTCGATGGCGAGTTCTGGGTTTTTGGCCTGCTTGAGGGCGATGAACCCCCATCCTCCTTCACCACAGAAGAGGGGTAGTTCATTCGGTAGGACCTTGGGCGCGCCAGCCATTACATAGCTATAGCCGAGGTCCCAGGCCATGGGCATGGAAGGTGTCCCGTTTCCACGGGCCAGGGCCACCTTGCCGGCCATGGCCGCATCAACATGGCTTTGGTCCAGTTGGGTCTCAATGCCCATTTGTACAGGTGTCTCAACAAACAGTTTCATAGCCTCAACACCTTCTTCAGTGTTGATGTTGAACTGCTGGTTGTCCAGATCCCACCAATCTTTGCCGTGAGGATCGAGCAGGGAGCGGAGGATGCCAAGATAGCTCATATCGTCCCAGCCTTGGCTGCTCAGGCCCCACCTGATCACCTTGCCGTCCTCCTCAATCTGCAGGGCTTGGGCGAGCTCCCACATACTCTGGTAGCTCTCAAAGAAGACCTCCCCATTGAGTGGCGGGTATTGGTCATCCAGCCCGATTTCTTTGACAGCCTCGCTTGGTACATTGACCATATTTCCAACACCGTTGCACTCTGTTGGCACACCCCAGATCTCACCCTGCCAGGTATAGGCTCCAATGGCATCGCCGATAAAATCCTCATCGGGATCTACATCCATGTCGTTGTAGACCTGTTCTGTGCAAGGGACCAAGGCCTGATGTAGATGGAGGGGCGTCAGTTGCTCGCCCATGATGCAGGCGACATCGGGCTGGGTCCCAGCCGCGAGCGCGGCGATCACCTTGGGCGGGATGGGCCAGGCCTGTGGCTGTACGGTGACCTTAGCACCCGTCTTTTCTCTGAACAGGTCGGCCAAACGATTGTAGGCACCGACGTGCGGGTCGTACTGCAGACCCCAGAGGACGCCTTCTTGATCTTCTAAAGGCACCGGCCCTGGGGTGACTTCGACGGTCTGTGTGACAACCTGAGGGGCCGAGCAAGCCGCCAAGAGGCCGACACTCATTGCTCCTGCTGTAGCCCGCATGAAATCTCTACGACTGTGCATCTTCTTGACCATGTTTTTTCTCCTAATTGATTCTGAAATAGCCTCTTCTCTTGACCGTACGGCACCATGGGCGGCACCGGGCCACTTCTCCCTGGTGTCTCGGTTTGATTGGAAATTGTACCTCCTTTCGTCTCAGCATTGTTTCGTATGTGCGCTGGGTTTGCTCACTGGCAATTGCAATGGACAGTGCATACAAAAACCATGATTAAGAATGATAGACGATAGTTGGCTCGGTGTCAATCGGGCAAAAAGTAGACCTGAGCACATCGTCAAAAGGATTCCCTTCTGCTCATCTCTGTCACCGGGGTGAAACTGTGAGCGCGGTACTCACCTACTGCACACTCAACTTGAGGCGCAACTTGGCGTTTAGGTGCTGCACAAACCTGTCCTTGTTGGGCATACCAGGGTTATTCCGCATTGCCTGATATACTTCTTCAACAGTGGTTGAGATGAAACGGCTAGGTTTCAAGGCCAAACGACCTCCCTGGGGAGTAAGATTGTACAGTGCAAATCGAGAGGCATGTCTAGGAGAAAATCCATCTGTTTTGAAGCCATAGCGGCTGACCAAGTTCGTATAAATATACTCTTGTATCACCCAATAGCACTTCGTATCCCAAGTTTCGTAGACAATGCCTTTGTTCATCAATTGAGTTAAAGAACGCTTAATCGAATCGTAGGTGTTCATACCAAATTTGTAGGATTGATCCTGCAAATCATGACCTTGGAAGAAATCGCGTATCCCCTGAACCAACCCTCCTGTACTTGTCGTAGAGTCGGCCTGAAACTCAACGGATACAAAATCCTCCACTTCAGACTTCATTGGCTTGTGCCGGACGAGAACATAATCAATGTTCCCCACATTCGGAAGCCTAATTTCAGAAAAAACGACAGTATTGTTGAAATTACCGAAATAGTGTAAGGCAATGTCTTCCAAAACCCTAGACACGCCTTCAATAGATCCGTGTTCCTCAAAACGATGAGGGCAAATTGCATGAACTCTACCATTATGCTCCGCAGAACAGACACCGAATGGAAAATCAATCAACCGGCTTTTCTTGACACAACGATGATCCAAAAATGGACACCAATGCCGTTCACGAACGTTTTGTGCTACCTTTGACTGGTTCCAAATCGGATATCCAAAAATCTCAGACGGGCGATTCCCTATATTCTGCGCCATTATCCTTTTCCCTGAATCAGCCCTTGCCAAATGGTATGAATCTCTGCTGGCGAGAATTCACGTTCCAACAGCCAGCCCAGGGTCATGCTGCATTGGCGGCAAAAGGTTTCACTGTCATCTGTATCAATTGTCTCTATAGGCATCCACGGGACAGATGGGCGCTGGCTCTCAAGAGCAAAAACCAAGATACTATCGTGCTTGATTGCATGCAGATTACGGATATGGACAGAGATAGGATGTTCCGAGTACACGACGTAGGCATTCATCAGCCTGAAGCCAGTACTTTTGAGGGCAATCGTGAGTTCTGCCCAGGCATTGGGATCCCAATGGTGAAAGGTAAATACCATTCGCCCTGCCTGCCTCTTCAGCACGCGCCCACATTCCGCGAAGATTCCCGCCAGCACTGTCCTGAAGCGATGACCGCCATCGGGATCTTTCCCAGCCACAGCACTATGTGTTTCATCGTAAATCCATTCAACTTCGTCAGGAAGCAAACGCGCCAGCCACACCCGGAAAAAGGCTGCTAGGTCACTGTATTGCACACTATTGTAGTAAGGCGGGTCGGTCACAACCAGGTCTACAGATTGGTTGTCAATGGGTAGATTTCGAGAATCGCCATGAATAAGCCAAAACCGCTGCCGGCCCCCTACGAGGTCGGCTTGGTTGAAAACCTCAACGCCAGCATCTACCTCCCCTGGTATCTCGACCAATTCGCTTTTGCCATCTTGTCCAATCCTGCGTTCAATCGGTAATGCGGCCCACTTGCGGCCCCGTTCAATGCGATCGCGGAAGAGTCGTTGCAGGTTCCCCGATGATTTGTGGGGATTGACTGGGTTATTCTCTAGGGCAGTGTATGGGAAGGAATAGGCGTGCAACGCGAAAACATGTCGAATCGCGCCGGGGCGACTCTTGTACCAGCCTTTGTAGCCGCACAGCATGGAGTTGAATTCTAACGATGCGGACACAAGCATGCCTACGTTGCGCTTGGCCGCGCCATTGTACTCGTGCAAGTGCTGCATGGCCTGATGGAGATATAGCAACTGACGAGATGAAAAAACGTCAAGATACGAGGAGATATGATGCTTTAACAGATCGCCGGATTTGGGTCCATCCTGTATCCTGAAATCCTCTTGAGGGCCAAAGTCTAACTCGCCTCGCTGCTTCTCCGCCTGCTCAATTCGTGCCAAGTCAGACTCGTCGGGCGAGCGGAAAAAGAGACCATGTGCAGGGCAAGTGGCAACAATCGCAATCGGTACATAGCGCGCATAAAAAGGCAGATCTAGCAGTTCCTTATAGGCCTGCCCACAAAAGGGGCACGTTTTTTCCGCTTTGGTAATCAGATGAATGGTGCGGGCCGGGCCGTTTGCTTCACTTTCTTCAGAGGAAATCTCCCAACTCTCAGGACAAATGCGAATCTTCCTAGTGCTCTCATGGCGTAAATCGTATTGGTCGATCTGTACGACTTCCCGGCAAGCACAGGTTTTCCGCAGGCCATGTAGTGTGTACTGGGTGTCCACAGTCCTCTGACAGGTTGGACATGCGGTCTGGAAGTAATGGCCCAACCTGTTGTACAGATTGGCGAAGAATTGCTTGAAGGCTGCCTGTAGATCAGCCGGGTCCGCTTGGGTGAGGGCTGCACGGGCCTGCACGACCGGGATAGGATCAAGATCTGCGCCAATCACGTTCGCGCCCAATCGAATCGCTTCGTGAAGAGTTGTGCCGCCTCCCATCATCGGGTCGAGAACGATTTTGCCCTCTAACCCCCCAGGTATGTAGTAATCTTGGTGCTCTCTGTTGGGCACAAATTGCTTGAGTATGGCACGAAACGTGGAACCACACCGCCGCGCCCACCATTTGTGCAGATAGGTATTTGGACGAAAGAGATGTTTGTTAAACACTTCACGACGGGAAAGTTCGTCCACAAATTTCTCCGGGAAGACGTGATCGATTGTAAGGCTATGTCCCGGTGCTTGGAATATCTCGTCCAAGGCTAATTGGCGGGGCCTCTTGAACAACTCGGATGAGGGTTCGGCGTCTGCAGTCGGTAGGTCGGTCATAACGTTGAGGCCTGTGGTCAGTGACCTACAGTCTAACATAGGGTAGGGATATCTTTCAAACGAGTGAGAAACTTGATTGACACACAAATTCTTTTCTGCTACATTTCCCCACATTGGCAAGATTTATAGGGAGCATCTATGAAATCTCTACGATTGACTCAACTTTTGATCGGAATTGTCTGGGCAGGCTTGCTGGCCGCTTGCCAGCCCACAGGTGTGCCGCAAACCGATGGGCCGCAAACTGCTGTGCCGGAAATCGCAACTGTGGCCTCACAAGCCGGCCCTACCACTACCATCACCCTCCTCAACACCGCGGACGAGCATGGCTGGCTCCAGCCCTTTTCGCCTTCTGGCTCGAAGCAGACGCTCGGGGGCGCGGCCAATCTGTATAGCTGGTGGCAGGAGGATGAGCAGCTTGATGATACTGTCCTGATCCTCAGCGGGGGGGACAACTGGACCGGCCCGGCCATCTCTACCTGGTTTGCCGGCGAGCCTGTTGTCCAAGTCTTTAATCGTATGGGCTATCATGCCTCGGCCATTGGCAACCATGAGTTTGATTTTGGCCGGGCGCTGATGGCACAACGCTTCGCCGAGGCCGACTATCCGTACCTAGCAGCCAATATACGGGACAAAACAACGGGGGCCTTGGCTGCCTTTGCTCAACCCTATGCGATCTTTGAGGTTGGCGGAGTATCTGTAGGCGTATTGGGGCTCAGCACCACTGCCACGGCCACCACCACCCACCCCAAGAACATCGGCGACTTAACCTTTGCTGGCTATGAGGAGACCCTAGCCGAGTATCTGCCGCAACTCCAGGCTGAAGGGGCGGAGATCATTGTGATCCTCAGCCACATCTGTATGGATGACTTGGCTACCTTAGCCGCCACGCAGACGGGGGCTATTCATGCCATGTTTGCCGGTCATTGCAACGAATTTGATGCCCAGATGATCAACGGCATCTCCGTAATGGGCAGCGGCTCCAGATTCGCCAGCTATGCACAGCTAGACATCGCCTATGACCCAGCTACAGGGAAGGTCATGGAGATGGTGCAGACCCTGGTGCCTGTACGCTATGTGACTGCTGAAGGCAATCCGGTGACACCTGCGCCCGAGATCGCCGAGTTCGTTGAGACTTGGCAGACCCTGGCTGATGAGCAGCTCAATGAGAAGATTGGCTATACAGTAGCCGGGTTGGCCCGAGGCGGCCCGGCAATGGCGAATCTGGTCACAGATGCTTGGCTTTGGGCCTATCCCAATGTGCAGATTGCCATGACCAATTGGGGTGGGTTCCGCGCCGGGGTGCAGGCCGGGCCCATTACCTGGGGGAGCATCATTGATATGCTGCCCTTTGACAACAACCTGATCATCGTCACTATCAGCGGCGCGCAACTGCTGGAAAACCTTCTCTGCTGTGGTGGTGCGGTGAGCGGCATGGCCTATCAAGTTCAGGGAGATAGCGTCGAAATTAGCCTAGCTGATGGCACTGCCTTTGACCCGGACGCCACCTACACGGTCATCATCAACGATTTCATGTACAGCGGTGGTTCCCACTATCTCTTTGGTAGGCAGGATGTGGAGGGCTATGACACCAACATCCACTGGCGGCAGCCGGTCATCGACTACATTTTGTCCCTAGAGACCAGCGAACAACAGCCCCTAGATGATCTGCTGGATGGGACAGCACGCGCCAAGTAGCCCGATGTGATTGCCAATTGTACATGACCGGCTCGCAACCCTAGCAGTTGCATGTAAAAAGTCAGGGTGCCAAATTTGTAATTTCTTGCGGCGTGAACAGATGCAAGGTATCTTGCTCTACATGGATGCCTTGCAAAGCCTGGTGCAAAGCTACATGTACATCCAATGGAATCCGACCAAAAGATTTGGCGAAAAAGGCGTAATGAACCTCCCAACGAGCCGTATCGCCTTTTAACCACAACAGACTTTTTTCGATCAACGTCTCTAGATCTCTGGTGGTCACATTCGTGGCCCGCCAACGTGCCTCCCCAAAAATCACTTGATGATTCCGGCGATTCACGCCAACCACATCCATTTGGGCTTCCCGTGTCCACCAACTGCCAATCTCTTGGACTGGAAAAGGAATACGCCCGAACCCAGACGCAACCAGTAGATGCTGACGAGCCAAAGTTTCCCATACAGGCGCGACGATGTACGGGAGGTTGTTGCGAATTTCATCTAGCGTTTCTTTCCGTCGCTGATTGATCTCCAATAGGCGGCGGTGAGGGACTACCCAGCGATGCCAAAAGCGTAAAAAGGGGTCCAGAATATGATATCTTCCTTGGCGTTTTTGGCTTTGTATGCGTGTCAGAGGACGCCGATGTTCAATCACGCCAATGGTCTGTAAAACATTCAAGTAGTGTTGTGTTGTGGCCAGGGTTGCTTGGGTGGCCGCCGCGATTTCTTGACGGGTATGGGCCCCGGTGGCGATGGTTTCCAAGACCCGGCTAAACACATCTACCTCACCCTTCAGTTCTTCGTGGAGCAAGAGAGGGATTTCGTTGAAGAGACTCCCCGCTGGGCTGAGTAGTTCAGTGGCAATGTTGTGTAGTAGTTGCGCTTGGGCATTCATCGTAATGACATTGCGCGGCATCCCGCCGAGAACAGCATAGGTTTCAATGATCTGTTCCGCAGTATATGAGGGCAAGAAATGTTGATAGTCGGCTGGCTGTAAGGGCTGTAATTCATAGGCCCAGGTGTGTCGACGGTAGAGCGGGGCCTGCCCATCTAGGATTTCACGCCGCATCACACTGTGGATAGACCCTGTCAGACAAAGAAACAGATTTGTATGCTGTAAGGCTGTATCCCAGGCACGCTGCAGTAAGGTTGAGAGACCCGGCACAGAGGCCGCCAGATATGGATACTCGTCAATGACGACGATAAACTTCTCGGCGCGGGCAAGGTCAGCGAGTGCCAGAAAAACGCTTGTCCAGTCGGGAAATGAGCGGCTCGGTTGGTTGAGAGCTTGGGCTACCTGTAGCGAAAATTCCCGTAACAGTACGTGACTGGGTAGACGTGTGGCAAAAAAGAATATAGCTGCTTTGCCTTGGCTCCATTCATACATCAAAGTAGTCTTGCCAACGCGACGCCGCCCATAAAGCACGACGAATTCAGCCCCCGGGCGAGCATAACGCTGGTCCAGATAGGCAAGTTCACGGGTACGGTTCTGTAGCATGGGGATCTCACATAATGTAGGTTGGTAGGGTAGCTTCATGTAGTGTATGCTGATGACATACTGTTGTCAAGAGTAGCGTATCCGTTCGGTTACGCCAGCAGTCACATGCCCAAGGGCCCCCTGCCCCCCTGCCCATTCAATGGAATCTAGCAATAGTGATTCGGAAGACTATGTTGACACAAGCAAAGACCTCTCAGCGTCGCTTTTTGCTGGCTTGGAACAACGGCGGCATCACCAGTCTCAAGCTGCAAGATGATGTCTAGGGCACGGCATACATCACGCCCAGGGAAGCCCTAGGCGAGGTGGCCGGGCCAGGGTTTCCCTCGCTACAGTTGACGATAGGGCCCCAGGACGTAACCAGAGTGACAATCATAACCAGTGATCCATGACTCCGTAAAACACCTGTGGGCAAGGTAGAGCGGAGGTATGTCTGCCAATTAAAGCGCGGATAGCTTTGTCATCAGCGTTGTTGTGGACGGCTCAGTCAGCACATCCCCGTCAGGGAAGAGGATCGTGGGCACGGACAGATTGCCATTGTTGAGCCGCTGCACCAGGTCCTGGGCATCTTCATCATCTTCGATGTCGATCTCCTCAAATGTGACGCCCTGGTCCTGCATCACCGACTTGGCCCGCCAGCAATCCGGGCACCATTGGGTGGTGTACATTTTGATCTGTGTGCTGTTTTCGTTTAGTCTATGAGACATGCGATTTCCTTATGGTATACAAACTGGGTTACCTTCCCTAAAATTATAGAGTACGTGACGGGATGCTGCAAAGATGACTCTGTACGCTACGCGCCAAACTGAAACGAACCTGTCTCCTTCTGCATTCTCCGAGGCTGCCCAAGAGACCCAGGAGTTGGTCCATCTTTTGGACAAGGCCATTGATGGCGAAGTACGTTTTGATGGCTACAGCCGCATGCTCTACAGCACGGATGCCAGCCCCTATCAGATCCAGCCCCTGGGAGTCGTCATCCCCCGCAGTGCAGATGATGTACAGGCCACCATTGCGCTTGCCACCCAGCAGCATGTCCCGGTGTTGCCCCGGGGTGGCGGCAGTTCTCTGGCCGGGCAATGTGTTGGGCCTGCGGTCGTCATAGACATGAGCAAATACATGGACCGTATCTTGGCACTGGATGAGGAAGCCCGCACGGTTACGGTCCAAGCGGGCATCTCTGTTGGGACCCTCAACCGCACCCTTGCGCCCCTTGGCCTGATGCTTGGGCCGGATCCGGCCAGTGCTGACCGGGCCACAATTGGCGGTTCTATCGGCAACAACGCCACCGGCAGCCACAGTATTCTCTACGGCATGATGGCGGACAATGTGATCGAGACGAGTGTCGTCCTCAGTGATGGCTCTGCTACCTGCTTCGGGCCTGTGGATCCGAGGGATTTGGAAAGTCGGGGTCGGGGCACTTCGTTGGAAGCCGCCATCTACCGGGAGACCTCTCGCATTGTGCGCGCGCATGGGGAGCAGATTCTGGAAAGCTGGCCTCGACATTGGCGCCGGGCCTCCGGCTACAACCTGGACCGTCTGGCCGCGGCCCTCTCAAATGGGGCATCCTCCGAACACTGGGAGATGTTTAACAGCCGCTTTCGTCCGTTGAACTACGACCCTGCTCGCCTGGCCGATTTCAATCTAGCCCAGCTGATCACTGGCAGCGAAGGGACCCTGGCTGCTATCAGTGGCGCGACCTTACAACTGGTGCCCCGCCCGCAGATGACCGGCCTCGCGGTCGTCCATTTCGACCGCCTCATTGACGCCTGCGCGGCCATCCCCGATATCCTAGAAACAGGCCCCAGCGCGTCCGAACTGCTGGACAAGCACCTGATGGACCTGGCCCGGCTCCAGCCAGAGTGGGCCAAACGGCTCCATTTTGTTGACGGTGACCCGCAGGCTGTGCTGCTGACCGAATACTACGGCGCGAGTACACAGGAATTGATAGGAAAGCTGGAAAATCTAGAGCGGCACTTGCGGACACGGGGCTGGCCAGGGAGCATCGTCACGCTGTTGGACCCGGACCGCCAAAAAGATGTGTGGGATGTACGCAAGGCCGGGCTGAACATTCTGATGAGCCGCCGTGGGGACTACAAACCCGTGCCGGGCATTGAGGACGTGTCTGTGCCCCCGGAGAAGCTGGCCGAGTATCTGGAAAAGATCCTGGACTTCTGTCGCGCGCAGGAGGATGTCCCTGCTATCGCTGTTTACGCCCATGCCTCGGCCGGCTGCTTGCATGTGCGACCTTTGCTGAATCTCAAAGATCAGAAGGGGATTGACATCCTGCGGGTAGTCGGGGAACATGCCTGCGAGCTGGCGGTCAGTTTCGGTGGCGCGATGAGCGGTGAGCATGGGGATGGTCTGTCCCGCAGCTATCTGCATCCTCGGCTGTTTGGCCCGGAGTTGTATGAGGCCATGCGCCAGGTGAAGGCGGTATTCGACCCGCATGACCGCATGAATCCGGGCAAAATGATCGATGCGCCGCCAGCAACCGAAAACCTGCGCTTCGGCAGGGAATATGATACAATTGAGCTGCCTACAGTCTTTGATTGGGCCAGCGATTTCGGCTATAGCGGGGCTATTGAGATGTGTAATGGGGCCGGTGCCTGCCGCAAATTGGGCATGGGGACCATGTGCCCCAGCTATATCGCCACAAAAGACGAGAAGGACACCACCCGGGGCCGGGCCAACGCGCTACGCAACGCGCTGGCTGGACGCATCCCTCATGAGGAGTTCTTCTCCGCGCAGATGTACGAAGTGATGGATCTGTGCATTGGCTGCAAAGCCTGCAAAAGCGAATGTCCTTCGACGGTTGATATGGCCCGCATCAAAGCTGAGTATCTGGTCCATTACTATGAGAAGAACGGGCTGCCCCTCTTCAACCGGCTGATGGGTCTGCTTCCTACCTTGAATGGGCTGCTCTTTCGCTTTGCCCGCCCGCTGGTCCCCCTCATCAATCAAAGTATGAAGACCACGCCGCTGAGAACTGTGTTGGCGCGGGTCGGTATCCATCCGGACCGGGCCTTACCTGCGTACGCGACTGAATCGTTCTCGGCATGGTTTCGTCGAACAGCAATGGCCCGTGCCCAGGGGTCCATGACCGATAACACCCCCGGCCCCAGGCCACAAGCCCCTGATGTTATCCTCTTTCATGACACCTGGGCCGAGTATAACCACCCGCAGGTCGGCCAGGCTGCGCTGCAAGTGTTAGAGGCCGCCGGCTACCAGGTCTATCTGGCCATGGGGCGCGCCTGTTGCGGTCGGCCACTCATCACTGGTGGGCAAGCGGACAAGGCCCGCAAATGGGTGGACCAGAACGTGGCTCTGCTCGCTCCTTACGCAGCCCAGGGCATCCCAATTATCGGTTTGGAGCCGAGCTGCATTCTGACCTTGCGGGACGAATACAGGGATTTGGCGTCGGACCGCAAGCGAGCACAGATATTGGCGGACAATGCCTACACCTTTGAGGAGTTCATCGCTCGGGAGGTAGGTGCCCGGTCTCAGGAGGATGGCGGCGAGCCCGGCCCCCTGGCCGACATTTGGCGCGCGAATCCCGGCACAGTGCATCTGCATGGACATTGCCACCAGAAAGCATTGGCCGGCAACGAAGCCAGTGTGGTCGCGTTGCGCGCGGCCGGCTATGTTGTGCAGGTCATTGACAGCGGCTGCTGTGGTATGGCCGGGGATTTCGGCTATGCGGTTGATCACTACCAAGTAAGCCGCGCCATCGGTGAGGAGCGGCTCTTCCCGGCGGTGCGCGCTATGCCCGCGCACACTCTGCTGGTCGCCAGTGGCATCAGTTGCCGGGAGCAGATCCAACATTTCGCCGGGCGCATGCCGCTTCACATGGCCCAGGCATTGGCTGCGGCGTTGAAGTGAAATACGTCATGTCTCCTTCCACAACATTTGAGGCGCGAGAGAACCCGTCCATCACCTCTAGGCTGCGCCGCTATTGGGACACGCCCTTTTTTGTGGAGTTGCTATTGCTGGCCATGGCTGCGCCCGTTCTTTACTTTCCTGACCGTTTTGGGGTGGGTGTCATCGCCTTTGCCATCGGCCTGCTGGCCTTGGGCTGGGTATGGCGGCAGTTGAAGGTGGCGGTCTGGTATCGCACCCCTGTAGACTGGCCGATCTTCTTTCTTTTTCTGGTCATGCTGCCTGTGTCCGTATGGGTGGCACCTAGCCCATTGCGGGAAGAATATTCGATCCCTCGGGCCCTGATCTTGATCTGGAACTTCTCACTCTTCTGGGTGATCGTCAGCCATGCCAGCCGCAGCCGGGAGCTACGCGATGTGTGCGCGCTGGGATTTCTTTGTATCGGTGGTCTGACCGCCGGCGTCTCCCTCTTCGGCACTCGCTGGCCGAACAAACTGCCCGGCCTAGATGCCCTGCTCAATCAGCTCCCCCAGATATTTGTAGGCATATTCAAGGGGGCAGAGCATGGCTTCCATCCTAACCAAGTGGCTGGAACGCTCCTCTATATATTGCCCTTTCTGACCGCTTTGGTCGTACATGCCCTTTACCGACGCGATTGGAAAATCTGCCTGCCGGGCGGGATGCTGTTAGGCCTGGTCGGACTTGTCTTTGTTGCCGTCCAGAGCCGGGCTGCATTGTTGAGCTTCGCCATCTGTCTGCCAGTGATGGCATTGCTCAACCTGCGTTGGGGACGGTGGATACTGGGCGGAGGCCTGGTGATGACAGGGACAATGAACGTGTTCGTTTCCCCGGTCGTGCTGCTGCAAAGGCTCGACCAGAGTAAACTTCTGGAGTCGGTTGTAGGCAACATCAGTCTGACCGGTCGCATTGAGATCTGGCAGCGGGCCCTCTATGGCATTGCTGACTTCCCCTTTACCGGCATGGGCCTCGGTACTTTCCGCAAGCTCGTACATATTCACTACCCATTGGTCCCTAGTTATAATGGCCAAGAGATCGCGCACGCCCACAATTTTTTTCTGCAGATGGCCTTAGATTTTGGGATACCAGGCCTCCTCTGCTTGTTGGCGATCTTCATCATCGCAGGTGTCATGTTGGTTGATTGGACTGTACGTACAGAGGGAATAAACGAATTGCGTATCTGGGCTACTGGGCTACTGGGCAGCCTGTTGGCCTCGTCCATCTATGGCCTGGTTGATGCGGTGGCTATGGGGTCAAATCCGAATTTTGTCTTTTGGATTTTGCTGGCATTGATCTTCTCCTTATCTCCTCACACTTCGTAAGGCTAACAAGGCCCTCGGCCTACCCCCTATAGGGTAGCTTGTTATCTGGGTACCCCTGCGGCTCATTTCTGAATGATGGGGAGATACAGAATTGTAGGACTCTCCCCCGCTACCTGCTCTGGATCCTCGTCTGCCGCTGAACCGCTCGTTTGGCCGCAGAACGACAGACTGAGCTGTGCTAGGTCATTTCTCTCAACAGTTCTCAGAGCAGCCGGTATACAGCCGCTGAGTTGGTTGCCTTTGAGGAGCACGGTCTCCAGAGTGCTGCTGAGGTTGCCCAGTGCAGCGGGGATAGCACCCGTTAACGAGTTGTTGCGTAGGCGCAAGATCTGGAGTTGGGAAAGGTTGCCCAGTGTCGCGGGGATCTGGCCCGTCAGTTGGTTGTCGGTGAGGTCCAAGACCTGTAGTTGGGAAAGGCTGCCCAGTTGCGAGGGGATTCTGCCCGACAGTTGGCGTTGGCTGTCGCCGCGTAGGCGCAAGTGTGTTACATTCGAGCGGGAGATGCTGATACCATCCCATTGACTGAGGGGGCGTTGTGAACTCCAGTTGAGCGATGCGCTGCCTCGCAGGGTGTCCTTAAGCCCGAGGAGCGTTTCGCAATCTGTGATGAGGGTGGCGGGTTCTGGGTCTGCAATCGCGGCTGTGTTGGCACACGGCTCTGGCGTAGGAGTGAGTGTCGCTGTTGGCGTTGCTGTAGGTGTTGCCGTTGTTGTGGAAGTCGGCGTTGCTGTAGGTATCGCTGTTGCTGTGGAAGTCGGTGTTGCTGTAGGTGTCGCTGTTGCTGTGGAAGTCGGCGTTGCTGTAGGCATCTGGCAGAATTGCAGGTTACGGTCTGATTGGTCGTGATTCTGAACCCTTCTCAAGGAATAAGGGATACAACCACGTAGTTGGTTGTTGGCGATTCGCAACGTCTGCAGATTTCTGAGGTTGCCTAGTTCGGAGGGGATGGAGCCTGTTATTTGATTGTTGGTGAGGTCTAAGGACTGCAGATTTCTGAGATTGCCCAGTTCGGTGGGGATGGTGCCTGTCAGTTGATTGTTGTTGAGGTTCAATATCTGCAGCTCGGAAAGGTTGCCCAATTCAGTGGGGATGTTGGTCAGGCGGTTGCTGCTGATGTCCAAGGTCTGCAGTTCGGAAAGGTTGCCTAGTTCTGTGGGGGTGTTGGTCAGGCGGTTGCTGCTGATGTCCAAGGTCTGCAGCTTGGAGAGACTGCCCAGTTGAGAGGGGATGTTGGTCAGGCTGTTATGCGCGATGTCCAAGGACTGCAGCTTGGAGAGCCTGCCTATGTCCGAGGGGATGCTGGTCAGGCTATTGTTCGCGATGTCCAAAGTCTGCAGATTGGAGAGCCTGCCTATGTCCGAGGGGATGTTGGTCAGGCTGTTATGCGCGATGTCCAAGGACTGCAGATTGGAGAGCCTGCCTATGTCCGAGGGGATGCTGGTCAGGCTGTTGTTCTCAATGTCCAAGGACTGCAGATTGGAGAGCCTGCCTATGTCCGAGGGGATGCTGGTCAGTCGGTTGTTCTCAATGTCCAAAGTCTGCAGATTGGAGAGCCTGCCTATGTCCGAGGGGATGCTGGTCAGGCTGTTATGCGCGATGTCCAAGGACTGCAGCTTGGAGAGCCTGCCTAGTTCAGTGGGGATGCTGCCTGTCAGTTGGTTGCTGCTGATGTCCAAGGTCTGCAGCTTGGAAAGATTGCCTAGTTCAGTGGGGATGCTGCCTGTCAGTTGGTTGCTGCTGATGTCCAAGGTCTGCAGATTAGCAAGGTTGCCGAGTTGAGTGAGGATGGCGGTCAGGCGGTTAAGGCCGATGACCAAGGACTGCAACTTGGAGAGATTGCCTATTTCTGTGGGGATGGAGGTCAATTGGTTGCTGCCGATATCCAAAGTCTGCAGCTTGGAGAGATTGCCTATTTCTGTGGGGATATTGGTTAGTTGGTTGCTGTTGATGTCCAAGGTCTGCAGATTGGAAAGATTGCCTATGTCCGAGGGGATGCTGGTCAATCGGTTGTTCTCAATGTCCAAGGTCTGCAGATTGGAAAGATTGCCTATGTCCGAGGGGATGCTGGTCAATCGGTTGTTCTCAATGTCCAAGGTCTGCAGATTGGAAAGATTGCCTATGTCCGAGGGGATGGTACCCGTCAGTTGGTTGCTGCTGATGTCCAAGGTCTGCAGATTGGAAAGGTTGCCGAGTTGAGAGGGGACCCTGCCATCAAGATTGCGCTCACTGAGATTCAACTCTGTTACACGCGAGCTGGAGACGGTGACGCCCTGCCATTGGTCTAAGGGAGTCGTCTCATTCCAGTTCAGCGGGGCATTGCCTCGTAGGGTGTCCTTGGCGGTCAGTAGCGCGTTGCAGTCTGCGACCAGGCCGGCGGGTTCTGGTTCTGGGACTGCAATGCTGTTGGCACATGTATCTTGTCTTCGCGTATCTGGTGTGGCGGTTGGAGTGGCAGTAGGTGTCTGTGTGGCTGTGTGCGTGGCTGTGGCTGTGTGCGTTGGTGTGGCCGTAGCCGTTGGTGTGGCTGTCTGTGTTGGTGTGTGCGTAACCGTGGGCGTGGCTGTCTGTGTTGGTGTATGCGTAACCGTGGGCGTGGCTGTCTGTGTTGGTGTAGGCGTAACCGTTGGTGTGGCTGTCGGGCAGGCCGGCAGACTGCGGGGGGTAAGAGCAAGACCTCTACGATTGAGCAACGCCTGCGGTATAGCTCCGCACAGTTGGTTATTGTTGAGGTATAACTCACTTAGCCGGGAGAGGTTTCCCAGTTGCGTGGGAATCTCGCCCGTCAGTCGGTTGTTCTTGAGGGACAATCCTTTCAGAGAGGAGAGATTGCCCAGTTGCGTGGGGATGGTACCCGTCAGTTGGTTGTTCCAGAGGGCTAACCACTCTATCCGTGCTAGGTTTCCCAGTTGCGTAGGGATGGTACCTGTCAGTTGATTGTTGTTGAGAAATAACTGAGTTAGCTGTGCTAAGTTTCCCAGTTGTGGGGGGATGCTGCCCGTCAGTCGGTTGCCATAGAGGTATAACGCCCTCAGTTGTGAGAGGTTTCCCAGTTGTGAGGGGATGGTACCCGTCAGTTGGTTGTTGTTGAAGAATAAAGACCTTAGCTGTGCTAGGTTTCCCAGTTGTGAGGGGATGCTGCCTGTCAGTCGGTTGTTGGTGAAGCTTAACTGCTGTAGCTGTGATAGGTTTCCTAGTTGCGTGGGGATGTTGCCTGTCAGTCCCTTGTTGTGGAGGTTCAACCATGTCACATGAGAGCTGGAGACGGTGACGCCCTCCCATTGGCTGATGGGACGTTGTATACTCCAGTTGAGCGATGCGCTGCCGCGCAGGGTGTCCTTGAGATCGAGGAGCGTTTCGCAATCTGTGATGAGGCTGGCGGATTCTGGGTTCGGAATCGCGGCTGTGTTGGCACACTTCTTTGGATCCGGCGTCGGCGTGACCGTAGCTGTATGTGTTGCTGTGGCAGTGTGCGTAACCGTTGGCGTGGCTGTCCGCGTGGCTGTAGCTGTGTGCGTTGCTGTGGCTGTAGGTGTGTGTGTTGCTGTGGCTGTAGCCGTCGGTGTGGCTGTAGCTGTGTGCGTTGGCGTGGCTGTAGGTGTGTGTGTTGCTGTGGCTGTAGCCGTCGGCGTGGCCGTAGCTGTGTGCGTTGGCGTGGCTGTAGGTGTGTGTGTAGGCTGGTCGCAGAATAGAAGGCCGAGAGATGATAGGTCATTGGTAGCAACACGTCTCAAGGCAGTCGGTATACATCCGTTTAGTCGGTTGTTGGCGAGTGTCAACTCCGTCAGATTGGAGAGGTTGCCCAGTTGAGTGGGGATGGTGCCCGTCAATTGGTTGTTGGCGAGTGTCAACTCCGTCAGATTGGAGAGGTTGCCCAGTTGAGTGGGGATGGTGCCCGTCAATTGGTTGTTGGCGAGTGTCAACTCCGTCAGATTAGAAAGGTTGCCTAGTTGAGTAGGGATGGGGCCCGTCAATCGGTTATTGTTGAGGTACAATCCCCGCAGATTGGAGAGGTTGGCCAGTTGAGAGGGGATTGTACCCGTCAGTTGGCTGTTCCAGAGGACCAACCACCGCAACTTGGAGAGGTTGGCCAGTTGAGTCGGAATGGGACCCGTCAGTCGGTTGCCGCCGATGGCCAACTCTGTCAGATTCGTCAAATTGCCCAATCGCGTAGGGATAGTACCCGTCAGTTGGTTGTCCCTGAGGTACAAATACTGCAGATTCGTCAGATTGCCTAACTGCACAAGGATATTGCCTGTTAGTTGGTTCTCGTGAAGCCACAATCCCTGCAGCCTAGAAAGGTTGGCCAGTTGAGAGGGGATAGTGCCCGTCAGTTGGTTCTCACTGAGGGCTAACCACTGTAGATTCGTCAGTCTACCTAGTTGAGTAGGGATGGGGCCTGTCAGTCGGTTGCCGTGCAGATCTAACGTCTGTAGATTTCTGAGGTTGGCCAGTTGCGTGGGGATGCTGCCCGTCAGTCGGTTCTCGCGGAGGGCCAACCAGCGCAGATTGGAGAGGTTGGCCAGTGCAGGGGGGATGTTGCCCGTCAGTCCCTTGCTCGGGAGGTTCAACCCTGTTACACGAGCGTTGGAGACAGTGACACCCGTCCATTGGCTGATGGAGCGGTATACACTCCAGTTCAGCGATGCGCTGCCTTGCAGAGAGGCCTTGAGACCAAGGAGGATTCCGCACTCTCTGACTAGGCTGGAGACTGAGCCCGGAATGTCCCTGACGGCTATGTGACAGGGATTCTGCGCGGCTACAGGGGCAGGCTTGCCTACGATCAATAGTAGGCCAGTGAGCACAAGCACAGCCCAGAAAAAGGTGAGGGCTGACAGAAGATTCTTAGCAGAATATTGTCTTCCATTTGGACGCTCAATCTTCTGGTTTGGCATGATCATAATTCCTTGCTAGCTAAGGATACAATTATGCTTTTTTATCTTATTGAAAATGAGTATATCACATACTCTTGTGGATTGCAACTTGCTATAGATAAATCAAAACGACTTCATGGTTCCCTGGTGTTGGTGGTTTCCTGCCCACGAGCCACTGGTGTGAAGAAACCGATTCCCCAGCTCAGGTGAATGGTTGCCAGGACCAAGGGCAGGAGAAGCGCGGCTGGGTCCTGGCGATGAACGCCGATTGTCACCGACCCGACCACCAGAGTACACAGGTAGGCTAGGGGAACTACCATCGCCAGCAGCAGCCCTGCAGCCAGGGCCAGCAAACCTGATACGACCAGAACGAGAACTAGAAGCGGAGCGGCCAATTGACGAGCCTGTAGAGAAGTCGGATGCTGGCGCAGCATCACTGCCTTCCAGCGGCCGTAATCAAAGTATTGCCGTGCCAGGGCCCATAGGTTGCTACGGGGCCGGTAGATAACCGCTAGGTCGGGGTCGAACCACACGGTTTCCCCGCGTTTTCGTAAACGCCAGCTGAGTTCATAGTCTTGGTTTCTGATCAGAGTGGGGTTGAAGCCTCCCACCGTCTGCAACGTCTCCCGTCGCCAAGTGCCCAAGTAGACATGATCTGAAGGACCCTCTGCTCCTCCTAGCCGGTGCCGAGCATTGCCCACCCCCAACGGTGTCGTCTGCGCGATGGCCACCGCGCGTGTGAACAGAGTTGTTCCCACGCTATGCTGCTGGCCGCCCACAGTAGCCGCCCCGGTTCTCTCCAACGTAGCAATGGCTCGGCGCACATAGTGGGGCGGTAGCACGGCATGGGTGTCGCAGCGCACGATCACTTCACCTGTGGCTGCCTGCAGCGCGCAGTTGAGGCCGGTAGGGGTGATCTGCTCTGGGTTGGGCACAACCTGCACTGTGGGGTAGTGTTGGCGCAGGTTGTGCCCTGTATCTGGGGTGTCCGACCCGTCAGCCACGATCACCTCAATAGGGCCGCCATAATCCTGGGCTAGCACCGCATTGAGGGTAGCGGGCAGGGTATCTGCCGCGTTGCGCGCCGGGATAATTACAGACACTTTGGGAAGGGGTTGGGTAAAATTGTCCTGTTTCACGTTGGCTGCGTTTACGTTCCCTGAAAGGTCAGAATTACCCGAATCGTGCGTAGAATGATAAGAATGTCCATGGCCAGGGAGCGATTCTTTATGTAGTACAGATCGTATTGTAGTTTATGCAGAGCATCTTCAACACTGTTGCCATAGGGATATTTGATCTGGGCCCATCCGGTAAGACCGGGCTTGACTGCCAAGCGTGCCCGGTAAAAGGGGATATCCTTCTGCAACTGTTCCACAAGCTGGGGCCGTTCAGGGCGAGGGCCGACAATACTCATCTCCCCCTTGAGTACATTGAGGAACTGGGGCAGTTCATCTAAGCGTGTTCTACGCAGAATGCGGCCGGTGCGGGTGACCCGGTTATCGTTTTGGATGGCCCAGCGGGGCTTGCCATCCTTTTCCGCGTTGAGGATCATGGAACGTAGTTTGAACACACGAAACGCCCGCCCATTCCGTCCGAGGCGTATCTGTGTATAGAAAATAGGGCCAGGAGAATCAAGATAGATAGCCAAGACCAGAAAGGGCAACAGCAGACCCAAAATCACCAATCCCAGCAGCCCTAGCATCAGGTCAACTAAGCGTTTGACGAGCCGGTAAGAGAGCGTTCTTGAAGTTTGCCAAAGAGGGCGGGGGAACCACTGGGTGCCGAGGTACTCCACCGGCACCCGCTCTAGGGCTTCTTCATAGAGAACAGGTAAGGGTTTAATCACAAGCCCGCGTTCATAGCAGCTCATCAGGGCCCGCAGCATATCTGTGTGAATCTCGTTGGTGATGGCCAAGATCACCTCATTGACCCTGTTGGTTTCGATCTGTCTCTGTAGGTCATCACATCCACCCAATACGGGAACTCCGTCGAATATGCACCCGTGTTTGCCTTTGTCGTCGTCAATGAAGCCCAGCAGTTCATAGTTCAACGGAGTCTGTTGCAACGCTTGAATCAGTGCCCGCCCTGCCTTGCCCGCTCCGACAATGAGGACCTTGTGGCGCAGGGAAAAGATAAATTGAATGTAGAGCAGACGCCACAGAATCACGAATACGAGAGACATCGTCAGAAAAGTAATAGAGATGATGCGGGGTGGGGGCGTATTCACAGATAGCGGGTAGTCGAAAAAAGGAATGATAATATTGAGGGGGCGGCCCATGATGAAAAAAATGAACAGGTAGAGAATCGTGATTTCAAAGGAGGTTAGAATCAGTCTAGCGATTACTAGGGTTGGTTGGTTGGCTGTCTGCAAGTCATAGATTTCATTCACTGTCGCTAGGAGTATCCACAGGAGAGCTAGGGCAAAGATCCAGATCAATCGATCTATCATCATTTCCACAGGTCTGTTGAGTTGGCTGCTGAACAGACTTTGGACCCAGTACGCCACAAAGAGGGCTAGGGCGAGGCTGGCCATGTCTCCGAGGAGGAGCAGAAGCTGTCGTTCCGAAAAAGACAATGAAAGATGATAACCATCTTTCAACGATGTAGCCAATGAGAGGTATATCCGCTTCATCATTTACGTAATTGCGTTCAAATTCGGTGTGCGTATTTCTACGCTTCTCAGTCCGTTTCTTCTCTCACTTCAAATCGTTGGCGAGGGCGTTTTGAACGGTAGCCATCTTTTGGGGAGCCGGCAGGAAGAAACCGATTCCCCAGCTCAGGTGCATGGCTGCCAGGACCAAGGGTAGGAGAAGCGCGGCTGGGTCCCGGCGATGAACGCCGATTGTCACCGATCCGACCACCAGAGTACACAGATAGGCTAGGGGAACCACCATCGCCAGCAGTGGCCCTGCAGCCAGGGCCAGCAAGGCCGAGGCCACGAGACCCAGCACCAGAAGTGGAGCGGCAAGTTGGCGAGCCTGTAGAGAGGGCGGATGCTGTCGCAGCATCGCTGCCTTCCAGCGGCCATAATCAAAATATTGTCGTGTCAGGGCCCACAGGTTGCTGCGGGGATGATAGGTAACCGTCAGGTCGGGGTCGAACCATACGGTTTCCCCGCGCTGTCGTAGCCTCCAGTTGAGCTCGTAGTCTTGGTTTCTGATCAAAGAGCGGTCGAATCCTCCGGCTGTCTGTAGCGTCTCCCGTCGCCAAGTACCCAAATAGACGGTATCGGTGGGTCCCTCAGCCCCTCCCAGCCGATAGCGAGCATTGCCCACCCCTAGGGGTGTCGTCTGCGCGATAGCTAGCGCGCGTGTGAACAGAGTCGTTCCCACGCTATGCTGCTGGCCACCCACAATGGCCGCCCCGGTTCTCTCCAAGGTGGCAATGGCCCGCCGCACATAGTGGGGCGGTAGCATAGCATGGGTGTCGCAACGCACGATAAATTCACCTGTGGCTGCCTGCAGCGCGTAGTTGAGGCCGGTAGGGGTGATCTGCTCAGGGTTGGGCACAACCCGCACCGTGGGGTAGTGCTGGCGCAGTATGTGCCCTGTGTCGGGGGTGTCCGACCCGTCAGCCACGACCACTTCAAGGGGGCCGCCATAATCTTGGGCCAGCACCGCATTGAGGGTAGCGGGCAGGGTATCTGCCGCGTTGCGTGCTGGGATAATTACAGACACTTTGGGAAGAGGCGGGATCTGGTCATCTTGTTTCGTAGTCGGGTGCTCGTTTACGTTCACTCTAGTAAAGACCGTTCAGTGACCAGCGGTAGAGATAGCAACAGCCCCAACACGATGAAAAAAGGACGGCCATCAAAGAGATTGTGGGTCAACATGCTCCAAGCAGCGATGAACCCAATGAGGAACATCCCTAGCAAGAATCGCTGCTTGTAAACACCCCAGAAGCTGGTGGCCAGAAATGTGACAAAGACGAGAAAGCCGGGAAAACCAAAGTTAATCCATTGCGCTAGGTACATATTGTGAGCGGATATCCCTCCTGGCCCTCCCCCCCCAAACTGCGTCCCGTACCCGATAAGCGGAGAGGCTTGAATTGTTGTTAAGGCGTATTTGAGGCGGACTACCCTGGCCGAGTCTATGAATACATACTCGTCCTCCACGTCGGCCTTCCGTATGATATTGTGCTGGAGAACGGGCGTTTCCTGAAGCTGCGTATCATTATCGACAACGTTCTGCTTTACGTTTTCGAGCAGATTTTCTCTGTTGTTCTGGCTGGCTATGTCGGCAATTGGCTCGCCCTCCACGTCGGCTTTCCCTATGATATTCTGTTGGGGAATCGGTGTTTCCTGAAGCTGCGTATCTCTATTGACAGCGTTCTGCTTCACATTTTCGAGCAGATTTTCTATGCTGTTCTGGCTGGCTATGTCGGCAATCGGCTCGCCCTCTTTCTGATTGACCGGCTGTCCGTCATCTGGTAGCGGTGGAGCTGTAAAGCTGTTATAGCGGTCTAGCAAGCGGATGATCATGGGTGCGTCGGCCCTCGTGCGAAGGCGAACATGGAACCAGCTCAGTTGCCCTGTTATGAGATCTAGCCTATTTTGGGTCATTTCATCAGGAGACGAGAGATATTCGAAGGACTGTGTAGCATGCCAAGATGAAAAAACTAGGGAAACCAGCATCACTCCAGAGGCGAGACCGATGAACACACGGCGCTTGGGAAACTTCACCATGGTCAATACGATATAACAACCGACTAGGAGCAGATAGAGTAGTAGTCCTCCCCGAGATAGGGTCAGGAAAATCGTCAGACCCGCGCAGTACAATACGACCAGAGTGACAAGGACGAGATGGAAGCGACGGTACTGAAGTAGTGGAATGACCAATAGCAAAACCAAAGATGCGCCATCGTTGGGGTGTATGCCTAAGCCGGCCGCTCTAGTTTCAAATATTGAAAACGTGCCGGGGTGCCAGACGTCCACCCAGACGGTTAAACAGTAAAACACAAAGGAAAGCCCCATGTAGACTCGCCAACAGCGTCTCACTTGGGGAATGAGGGGCAACAGAGCTGACGAGGCACAGACGATGAAGGCAAGAGGAATGAACAGGGCATCCCGTAGGGTTGCATCGGACCAACGGAACCAATAGATGGAGCTGAGTAGTATCAGGGCCAGAAAGGTTACTGTGAAGGGTCTATAGTGGTGCCAGATCGCGACGGCATAGCCCAAGATTTCAGCCTTAGAACGACCGCTGCCAGCCACCAGATAGATGAAGATGACTCCCATGCATCCCCCGAACAACACGATGCCCGGCATGGGCAGCCAGCCGCGACTGACCAGTTCCTTGTCGAGTTGGGTGGAGAACAGCAGCAGGAAAAGGGCAAAGAAGGTATGGACCACCCAATCCCAACGTGGGCGCAGCACCGTCCAATTGCCGTTCCATTTTCCTGCCACGCCTACAATTGGCTCAAGTGCGCCCTCAACTTGTACTTTGACAAGTCTGTCGTGAATGATGTTCATCCTTGAACTATCTTTTCTGTCTGGGCCAGATCATGTAGGTCCGTAGCGAGTTTGTCATACCAAACAGTGCTGCGGAAAAATTCACCCTGGCGTTTGGCTCCCTTGCACAGCCGCCGGTACAGACTGGGATCTGCCAGCAGTCGCTCTATCGCGGCCTTCAATTCCATGACAGAGCGGGGTTCTACCAGCAACCCGTTCTCTTCGTGTTGGACCACTTCGGGGATGAATTGCCAACGGGTTGTGATCACCGGCAGGCCACACTGGAAGGCTTCCAAGATGATGCCCGGATAGCACTCCCCTTTGTAGTAGGTGGGAAGCAATAACAGGTCGTGCTCACACAGGACACCTGTTATCTCGCTCGGCTCCAGAACGCCGCCGTAGGTCGCCTTAGGATGATTCTTGAACAATGAGAAGTCTGTATTGGGCATCCGAGGTCCGAATACCTGAAGATGACAGCCATCGGGTAGAGTACGGCATGCCTCCAGGGCTTCGGCCAAGCCCTTTTCCATTCTCAATTGGGCAATAAAGACTAGCTGGCGAACCTTATCTCGCCTGACCACGTTCGGGACCGTAAGGTCCCTTGTGTTCGGGTGCCAGCGAAAGTTGTGTGGACTGCCGAACTCCCGTATCAATTGCTTGGCCTCAACGTAAATAATCTCACTCCGCAGATAGGTCCTGTCTGTCAGCCATCGGGTTATGGGACTGTACCCCTGATAGATCTGGGACCAGTAGCCCCCGTAGAAAAGCAGCACTAGGGGCCTACGAGCGACTTTGCAGATATACCAAATTGTTGAGGCCCCCAGCAGCGCGGAATACGGGGATAATGTCAGAAAAACAAGCTCAGCGTGCCCAATCGCCTTGAATAGCCCCCGGATCACCCGTAGGAACGTGAACAGCTCATAACACCAGCTTTTCCAGAAAGACAGGTTCGTGCGCGGCCTTGATGTGTTGATAATATTCAGGTCAAAGGCCCGCATCCCCAATTGGCGAACAGCATTCGCAGTCATTATCTTGGTCCCACCTATGATATTGGTAGCTGACTGGATGGTGTTAGGCAGCGGGCCAATGAGCAGGATCCTTGTGTTTGGATCGTCTTTCTTGGGCAAAGAAGAAGTACCTCTAGGATATGTAAAGATACCTGTATGGTAATCGGGCAGTAACCCACCGATTCATACCGTATGCAAGGGTGATAGTATTGCATACAAGCAGCAGATACGCAAATGATTCTGCCATCAATGGTGCTGCAACCGAAAGCACCCTATGCAGTTCAGAAATTCAGTTGGGCGCTGGGGCAGTAGAGCATATCATTCCCAATCCTAGGGGCGAGTTTGAAGAGTTTCGCAAGTCGGCTGACAATGCAAAGGCCAAGTCAATAATTGGCGGGGAGCCGCGCATCCCGCTGGCAAAAGGCAGCCAGTCTATCTTGGGAATGCCTTAGTTACGGGTGATAACCTGTTCTATGAGCGCGATAAATCGGTCAATATAGACATCCGACGAGAGCATGGCCTCGGCCATCTTGCGCCCTTCCTGCCCGAATGCCTGTCGGGCCTCAGGGGGTAGGGCAGCAAAACGCTTGATCGTATCGGCTACGTCCTGGGGCGATGTGGGGTCAAACAGAAAGCCGTTCCGTCCTTCCTCCACCAACCTAGGGTTATCGCTGATATGACTCACCAGCAGCGGAATTCCGCAGGCCATAGCCTCGCAGATGACATTGGACGTTCCTTCGTAGAAGGAGGGCAGGCAGAGCACATCCGCCTTGTGGTAGAGTGATACCACATCCTTGGTGGCCCGGTGCAGACGGAACTGGGCCTGCAGAGAGTGCTGCGCGATGGCTTCCTCTAGCTGGCGGTAGTAGGCCGTTCCCTGCTTCAGACGCGAGTTCCCGTACCAATCAACCACCAAGTCCAGGGAGGGAGATTCTCGCCGGATGATGTCTATTGCCTCTAGTAGGCCGAAGGGGTTCTTCGGGGGCTGGAAGCGTGCCAATACCAGCATGCGTATCTGCTGCGGCTGGCTGCACTTGGGGGCCGGCTGGAAGTGATCTAAATCTACCCCGTTTATGATGGTATGTGTTCGCTTCCTGAGGTAGGGTGCTGCTTCTATCATAATGTCCCGCTGGGCATAGGAATTGCTGACCACTGCGTCGGCAAAGCGGTGCAAGGCATAGAACACCCTGCGCCGTAGACCATTGCTCGTGTCTATAATCCTCTCCGAAACAATGACAGCGAACCTTCGCTTGGGGAGCCCGGCCAATTCGGTCAGCATACTGGACCCCGGCAAGAATGCGATGACCACATCGGGGTTACTCTGTCGGACCGCCTTCCGCACGGCGTAGATGCGGTACAGCATGGCGTAGATGCGCGGCAGATGGTTGCGGAGTGACACGTAGATGATGGGAATACCGGCCTCAGCCAGCACATCGGCAAAGAAGTCTTCGCTCTGGAATATCAATAGCTTGATGTTGTAGCCTTTCTTCTTCAGGCCAATGGCCAGCATGATGATCTGCCGCTGAGAACCTCCCAACCCTAAGTTGTCGATCACCAGCGTGACCCGTGTTCGGTTCATTTTCCATTGTCCTGAACTTCAGTGCTCCCTGAAATACCTAGTTTTACGTTGCCGGTGGAATTATTTTTGTGTTCTTGTTGCCATGGCAACGCCCTAGAAACGGATAGTTACAAGCCGTAGACAGTATACCACAGTGCTAGATTGAGCAACTTGTATAATAGTTTTCCGTAGTTTCTGCGGCCGCTCACATGTTCCTCAATGCAGCGCATCAAGACAGCTTGATCAAATAGACCGCTGCGCTGGGTGGCGGAATCAAGCAGTACTGCCTGCATGTATCCGCTTAGTGATGTACGCAACCAGGCGGCCATCGGCACGCTAAACCCCGTCTTGGGGCGGTCCAAAATGGCGTCCGGCAACATGCCCCGCAGTGCTTGGCGGAATATGTACTTCTTCTCCTTAGTTCTGACCTTATAGGTAGATGGCAAGCCGGTTACATAGGCGACCATACGAGTATCCATCATGGGCACCCGGCTCTCGATGCTGTGGGCCATGGTGGCCCTGTCCACTTTCTCAAAATACACATCGGGCAGGAGGATACTGCAATCCGTATAGAGCATGCGCTGCACTGGGTCGAGGTTCTTGAAGCGGTAATACTGCTCCTTGTAGCGGTTGAACGGGTCGTGAACCTCTAGCTGGGCACGTACAGCAGGCGCGAACAGTTGCGTCACAGAGTAGTCCGGCGGTGCCTCCGACATCATCAGGGCCATGTGAAGGGAGGGAGCGATAGCGGAGTGATTGAATGTCTGTAAGGCACAAAATTTCCGGTACAACGCGCCCCAACGTGGGACAAAAGGTCTGGTCCACCGAGTTGACCGTGCCAGCAAGTGCAACCAGCGGCTGTTCGTCTCGTATTGATAATGTGGGTAGCCGCCAAAGATCTCGTCACCGCCATCTCCCTGTAGGATGACCTTGATGCTACCCCCCAACTGTTCACTAAGCAGATAGAGCGGGATACTGGCAGGGTCTCCGAAGGGTGCATCGTGACAGCGTACTAGGCGTTCAATTGTGGCTGTTATATCGGCACCCGAGATATGCAGTTCGTGGTGGTCAGTCTCAAAGTCTTGGGCTACCATGCGCGCCATGGATAGCTCGTTGACACCCGTGTCAAAGCCGACGGAAAATGTCTGCAGGGGCCCCCCACTGTAATGTTTGCTAGCAAAGGCTGTAATAGCGGACGAGTCTATCCCTCCGCTGAGAAAGACACCGACAGGGACATCGCTTACCAGATGCTCCTTGACGGCCCTTTCGAACAACGCCCGAACCCTGTGGGTGGCTGTCGGCAGATCGTCCACAATGGGCTCCACGTTGAAGATCGATACATACGGCTCCACCCTCACCCCAGTCGCGTCTAGGGTCAGCAGATGGCCGGGCAATAGTTTACTGATTCCTTCAAACAGCGTGCGGCTGCCCAGTGCTGTCCTGAAGTGTAGATATTCATGCACGCCTGCCCAATCGACCCGCGCCGGCACTTTCCCACATGCCAGCAGTGCCTTGATTTCAGAACTGAATACGAGAGTCGATGGCGTGCAATGGTAGTAGAGAGGCTTAATGCCGAAGCGGTCACGCGCCAAGAGGAGACGCTGCTCCTGGGCATCCCACAATGCCAGGGCGAACATACCTTCAAAACGCATGAAGGCATCTATGCCCCATTCCATATAGGCATGGAGAACGACCTCAGTATCCGAATGTCCGCGAAATCTGTGTCCTTTGGCGACGAGTGTCCCTCTGATTTTCTTGAAATTGTAGGTTTCACCGTTGTACGCGATCACGAAGCGGCGGTCGTCGGACCACATGGGTTGATGTCCTTGGACGGATAGGTCAATGATGCTCAACCGAGTGTGTCCTAGGCCAAATGGGCCGCTGACGTACATGCCGCTGTCGTCCGGCCCCCGGTGGCGTAGACAAGTCACCATCCGCTCTATTACAGCTACATCACTGGTTGTGCCGTCTCTATGATATATCCCACTGATGCCACACATGTTTAGTGTGCCCCAGAGGCTTGTAGCCTTGTCATTAGGTCTCTGATCACTTCAGTTTTGTGAAATGAAAATCGCTGCTACGTTGGAACGCTGCGCCACTGTCCATCTGCAACCTGTCTGATCAAGGAGTGCAGAGAGCGATACAGTGCAGTAGCATCGCTGCGCCGTGGCAGCCACGTTTCACCTAAGGTCACGCCAGTCGTCCTGTGGAACATGACCTCAAGGAAGAGGGTGCGGAGGATAAAGCTGATGGTCAGGGCCCATGCGGCTCCGATAACGCCAAGCAGCGGGTACAGCGCGAAGATCAAGATGATATTGGCACTCAATCCAAGCCAAACGGCCCATGAGCAGACTTCGGGGCGGTTTACGCCGGCGAAATACGTCCTGAATATTCCTGAAGCCGCGTAAGCGAAAATACCTGGTGCCATGATCCAGATCATCGGGACGGCTGGCAGGAAGGCTTCAGAAAGCAGGAACTTCACCAGTGGTGTACTGACGAAGACCAGGAGCACAAGGAGGATGCCGATGCCCCAACAGATGAGGCGTAGACAAAGCAATAACTTGTCAAGATGCCCCTCTTCCTTGTCGGCAACACGTGGGAACAGCACGATCCCCACCAAGCTGGAGATCACCGTGAAGCGAAGCATAAAGATACTGGCTGCCACAAACAGGCCGATGTCTACGGTGGTTGCGGCACTGGCGAACAGTCCGAGGACCAGAATGCCAATCTTTGATTCAAACTGGTTGCCTAGCACCTCAGTATGACATTTTAAGCCATAACCGACCACACGCCGGAAGGTAGAACGGGATGGCATCTCCCAGACCAGCCCACAGGCGCGGCGGAGTTCCCAGAGGCACGCCATGATCATGAGGGAATTGCTAACGATCAATGCCATAAGAGCACCGCTGACGCTGAGGTCCAGATACCAGACAAGCAGTACGATTGCCAGTACACCGATGATGGAATAGAGCGAAGAGAAGAGCGCGAGCCGCGTAAAGCGTCGAAGCCCACTGAGCTGTTGTTCGACCGTTGTCTTGAGGGCTGTAAGCGGGATCAATACGAGGGCCAGAGAGAAGGCACTGCTGTCTGCCTTCTGAAAGAAAGCGAGTTCGCTTGTGATCAATGGAACTGCCATGGCAATCGCCAGCCCACACCCCACGAGATTCATGATGAGGGCAAGGGATACGCCCTGGGACACGCTGATCTGTTTGGCACTGACAAAGTACTTCGCACCCTGATCTGTACTGAGCGAGAAGATCAGGCCGAACAGCATGGCAAATGTGATGCAGATCGCATAGGCACCCCGGCCTTCAGGCAAAAGTATGTAGGCCAACAGACTCTGACGCATGATACCGAAGCCCGTGAGAATCGTCCAAGTTGTCAGGACAGATACGATTTCCTGGCCGCCGCTCGTATTGGAAATGGGGGGTTGTGTGAAATTTGCAGACACGGGAGATTCGCTGGTGCGGTGGACAGGTCGGCCATCAAGGGCCAGACGAGCCGGCCTTCCGCAGATAGATGCCCTTTTCGATCTGTTCCGCTGCATTCTCTATGATTGAACAACACTCGCAGTATGCAGTCTTTAATATTTGCCTAGATTCCTCAGATAAGTGCAAGGTTTCTTCGTTCCCAGATAGCGGTATGAAGAACAATTTTCGCAAAAAGTCATTGTCCTTGAACCTTTGCAGAAGAGGCCTGAACCCTAAGCCGCGCAAGGCAACAGCCATGAACTTTCCGCAGGCAGAGAACACAAGGTTTCTCGCTTGGACGGACTCGTTGACGGTCTGCTGTTGGACAGTGTCGAATTTCGCAATTCCACATAAGGACGACAAAATGTCCAGCACGAGCACTGTATGCTGCACAAGGGTCGGGAAATAGATTGTGAGCACATCAACATCAAGACCATAAATAGCTGTTAGATTTTGGGGGGTCAAGCGAGCACCTACGGCCGCCTGTTCTAATCTTCTCATACCAAACAGAGCAGAAAATTCTCCGCGACTCTTCCGAAAACGCATCACAGAAACAGCACGATCTTGATGGTCTCTGAGCAGCAAGACAAGTAGAATCCTATAGCCATCGTCCTGTAGGGTCTGCATCCCTTTGGGCAGGGATGAATCATGGAAACCGAGGTTCGCGATGTCAACGATGATCTTTTCGTGGCCACCCTTTAGTTGGCTCCGGACTTTCTTAAATCTGCTTGGCGAGCGGTAATAGTATCCTTCCTTGATCTCCGGAAACGCTAAGTGTGGATGGCTCTTCAAATTCTCATACAGAAATTCACTGCCGGAGCGGCCTGGGCCGACAACAAGCAGATACTCGTAGAGTGGATGAGAGGCAGCTATAGAGGTGGCTTGTAAACTGCTATCATTGGCCACAGGTGTTTGGGGATCCTGCATGCTGCCTACTTGGATTCATTGATGATTGCTGATCTGTTCAAGGAAATCGGCGAAATCGAGCAAAGCATGGGAGGTCGCATCCAGTGTGCCCGGTAGCTGCTGCACCAGAAGGCCTATCTGGTCGGCATCGAGATGAAAGGTATAGACATTGCGGACGACGTGTTGAAAGTCCCTGTACTTGTCCAGTTGGTTCCGGGTTTGGGCGTCCAATACAGCCGGCCTGATGTTGGGAACAGCCGCGGCCATCTGCTTCAGCAGCTCCTGGTGCCAGTTTGAACCTGTGGGTTTGGTTTGGTCAACGGCATCGGCGATCAGTTCAAGAAGATGTTCAACGCCTGCATAAAAGCCGTGCAGATTCAGGGCCGCGGCATCCACATAATAGGCATCCGCAGCATGCTTTTGCCATATATGCAGTGTGCGCTCAACCACATGGCGCAATTCTTGTACTTCATGCCGGATACGGCCAGCCGCAGCTAGATAGGTCTCGTTCACAGCGGATGTTCCTTTTTTGTTAGCCATCACCAATACTTCATGGCATCTTGGAAGAGAGCCGTTAGATCTTGCGCGGTCGCTGGGCGCGGCGAGAGTTTTGTCACTCGATGCTGGGGCACTGTGCCTGCCACCAGCGCGGGGATATCCGCCTCAGTAAAGCCGATAGCATGTAGGCCATTGGGTACGCCTGTCTTCTGCATCAGGTCGATGATCGCCTGGGCTAGGACCGTCCCTGCATCCGCCTCGGCCACAGCGGACGTATCCACACCCATCAGCCGAGCTGCATAGAGATGTTTGTGGGGATTCGTCTGCGCGGTGAAACGAAAGACAGCGGGGGCGTTCAAGATGACCGACATACCATGGGGGATGATCGGGTGGTCTGTAGGATAACCCGGCGGGTTGTACTCCCGCACCATGCCGCTGACCGGGTAGCTCATGCCATGGGCCAGGTGTACGCCGGCGTTGCCAAAGCCGATACCCGCGTAGGCCGCGGCCAGGAGCATAGCACTGCGGGCCTCATCGTCCTCTGGGTCCTGAATTGCCTGCTCAAGATTGGCTGATACCATTTCGATGGCCTTCGCTGCCCAGATGTCACTGATCGGGTTGGCCCCTTGATAGGCTGGCCGCAGCTCTACGGTTGCGGCCGCGGGGCGGCTGTCATAAGGCAGGGCAGTCAGGGACTCCAGCGCGTGGCTCAATACGTCTAGGCCAGTACTGGCAGCAGCCATTTTGGGCAATGTGCGGGTGTTGTGGGGGTCGAGAATGCCCATGCGTGGACGCAAGGCCCGGGAGGCAATGCCTGTCTTGATGTGCCTGTCCGTCAGGTCGCAGATGGCGACACCGGTGGTTTCGCTGCCGGTCCCTGCGGTGGTGGGCACAGCAATATGAGGCCGCACAGGGCCGGGCACAGGATTTCCTTTGCCGATGGGCGGGTTCACATAGTCGAGAAAGTCGGCCGCATAGGTCGCGTAGAGATTGGCGACTTTGGCTGTGTCTATGGAGGAACCGCCGCCTACAGAGACATAGCCATCAAAGTTGCCATCTTGGGCAAAGGCAATGGCATGGTGAAAGGAGAGGTCTGTCGGCTCCACCCGCACCTGATCATACAAGACCGCATCAATGCCTGCGGCCCGCAGCGCGGACAGAGCCAAGGTCACCGGCTCACTGCTTGACAAGCGTGGGTCCGTGACCAGCAGCACCCGGGTTGCGCCCAGTTGCTTCATATCAAAGCCCACTTCTCGAGTCACCCCTGGCCCATATTTGATGCTGGAGGTGTCCATTGTGAAGACAGTTTCGTTCACGTTCCATGCCCTCTCTAGCGGTAGCAGTAACAGCAGGAATGCAGGGGGCAGAAATGGCAATATCCGAACCCTCTGCAGTCCGTCAACCCAGTTAAAGATAACATACCTGAGAATTTAATACAATACAAAAGACACTGTGTCTGAAAAGTAGTTTGAATCTTTTGCCCGTGTCAGGTATACTGAATCATCGTCCAAAGCGACAGGAACCACGACAACCCTCACACAGGATTTTTGCCTATGCCTACGATCTTCCATGATGCCTTGCGAGACTACGGCGCGGCTATTTTTGCTGCGGCCGGTTTCCCTGCGGACCAGGGCCGTATTGTCACCGATCACTTGGTCGATTCCAATCTTATGGGCCACGACTCCCATGGGATCATCCGCTTGCCGGGCTACGTGCAATCGGTCCGGGCTGGCCGCATGAAGCCGGTCCGCATCCCCCACCGTTACGGGGGCCGGCAATCAGACAATGTCAGAATCATGCGGGAGACGCCGGTCTCATTGGTCCTTGATGCCCAAGGAACTCAGGGGATCGTCCTAGCAGCGCAGGCCATGCAGATGGCGGTGGAGCGTGCCAAGGAGCACACAATCGGCGTGGTCGCGGTCCATCGGTCTACGCACATTGGTCGTTTGGGCGCATTCCCCCCTATCGCCGCCGAGCAGGACTGTATTGGGCTGCTGTTGTTGAACGGCGGTGGCCATTTTGCCGCGCCCTTTGGCGGGACTGGCCGCCGGCTGCCGCCGAATCCCCTGGCCTTCAGCGCGCCGCGCGCCGGCGGCCCACCCCTCATGCTGGACATGACCACCAGCATGGTCGCGGGCGGCAAAGTGGAAGTGCAACGGGCCAGAGGAAAGCTGCTGCCTGCCGATTGGCTGGTGGATGTTGAGGGCAATCCCGTGACCGACCCCAACCTCTTTATGACTGGTGAAGCAGCCATGCTCCCCTTGGGCGGTACCCTTGGACACAAGGGCTATGGCTTGGGCATGATGATCGACGCCATCGCCGGTGGTCTCTCCTGGGCCGGCTGCAGCGCGGACCCGCCGACCCGAGGCGGCTCTGGTTGGCTCGCCATGGCAATTCGCATTGACAGCTTTATCGACTTAGACGAATATAAGAATGAGGTACAGCGGCTTGTGGATTGGGTCAAATCTTCGCCCAAGATGCCGGGGGTCAACAAGATCTATTACCCAGGCGAAATCGAAGAGGAACGCCGCCAGGAGCGTCTCGCCAACGGAATCCCCATTGAAGAAAGTACCTGGCAGCGCATCGTTGAAACCGGCCATGCAGTGGATGTGCCCGCGCCGGCCATAACGACAGCAGAGAATGCAGAATAACTGCTCTCCATTGCTGTGAAAAGGAGCCAACATGCCAACATATACCAAACTGTTCCGCGCACCTTACGCAGTGCCCAATGGCCTGCAGGCGACCGAAGATGGCCTGTGGGTCGTCGATCAAATTACCGACCGGATCATGCTTGTCGAACTGGATGGAGACTTGGAATATTACGGTGTGCCCCGTATGATTCGTGAGATTCCCAGCCAGTCATCCAACACCAGTGGGATGGCCTGGGGCGAAGGCAGCCTATGGCTGGCGGCCAATGGCTGCGCGGCCCTGTGGCGTCCGCCCCGGGCTACGGATGCACAGACGGCTATGGGGGAGATCCTGCAAGTGGACCCTAGCAGCGGCGAGACCATCTCCCGGCATCCCTTGCCCAATGGTGGTGGCACCCACGGCATTGAGTACGACTCACTTGAGCCAGGCCACCTGTGGCTGACGACACTCAAGGACCAGACATTGACCAAAATGCGGATCAACGACTGGTCCGTGCAGCATGTCATCCCCCTGCCGTACAAACGTGCCCATGGCGTCGTGCGGGTCAAAGATGGCGTATGGGTCGTCCATACCGCTGACCGGCTGGTCGTCAAATTGGACCTAGACAATGGCAGGGAACTGGCGCGCATCAGCGTGCCGGCCAGCGAACCGGAACCCCATGGGCTATCCGCCTATAAGGGCGGCTTGCTCTACTGTGATGCGTCCTCAGGATGGGTTGTTGCCCTGCATTGCAGCACCTGATGTATGCCGTCGCCCCACTGTATGGACACTGGAACGATGCGTTTTTCCTGCCTTCCCGTCTCCTTATACCCCGCTCTCAGTGCGGGTGAGATAACCTTGGCCGCTTGGTTTGGTTTGGCCGCAGAGCTCGGCCTAGATGGCGCGGACATCAGTGTGGCACATTTGGACTCCCTGGCCAGCTGGTGGCTGGATGTATTGCGTAGGCAGGCCGAGGAGGCCGGGACCGTCATCGCCGGGATGGTGACCTACACAGATTTCACCCACCCGAACCCGGCTGAGCGGCAGCGTCACCAACAGGAATTACGCACCTACATTGACGTCGCGGCGCGCTTGGGCGTGGACTTTTTGCGGGTGACCGCAGGCCAGAATCATCCCGGCGTCGGCCTAGCCGAAGGGATCGACTGGGCTGTGGACGGGTTGACAAGATGGGTGGCCGAGGCCAACGCGGCCGGCATCACCCTCACTTATGAGAATCACGCCATCGGCTATGGCTGGACCTATTACGACTTTTCGCAGCGAGCAGAGATCTTCTTGGAAATCTGTACACGCTGCGCGGACAGTGGCCTGCAGATCCTCTTTGACACAGCCAATCTGCTGGCGGTCAATGACGACCCATTGCTGGTGTTGGAATCTATCACCACAACAGAGGCCACCATCGAACAACTGGCTTGCCGTGGGCAAGACCATGTTGAAGGTGGGGTTGCAAAACTGCCCCGGCTGGCAGCCGTCCATGCCAGTGATATCCGGCAGATGGGTACATTTGAGCCTGTCATACTGGGCACTGGTGTCGCGCCTCTGGAGGAGATCTTCCGGCACCTGCAGGCAATTGGTTTCGATGGTTGGATCAGCGTTGAAGAGGCCAGCAAACAGGCCCAAGGCTTGCAACGGGCGATTCCTTATGCCCAGGATCTGTGGCAAATGGTTTTGACGGACAGCAGGTGTTATGGCTAACAATCGTGCGCGGGTGCTGTTGGCTTTCAGCCCCTATGTGCGGGAGCACTATCTGGCCCCGCAAGATATCGGCCGGCTTGATGACCTGGCCGAGTGGGACTGGTTCCCCTGCGAAGGGGGCGGCATCTATGACGCCAATCCTGACCCGGCTGTGGCAGGCCAGCTAGGGGAAAGGCTATCCGCGTACGATGCTCTGATCGTCTGCCATGGTGCGCCGACCCTCAGTGCTGATCTGCTGGACACTGGCGCGAAACTCAAATTCATCGGAGAACTGGAGGGCGACCGCTTCGCCAGCCGCATTGACCTGCCTGCAGCCTGGGCACGGGGCATCCGCACCGTTGATACCACGAATGGGTCGTCCTACCCAGTGGCCGAGTGGGCTTTGGCATTGGTTCTGGTCTGTTTACGCAATGCCGGCGCGCACTTCCGCCGCATGATGGCCGGCAAGATGCCAGCGGACCGGGACCTTCTGTTGAAGATGCCGGGATCCTTGTGGGGCCGGCGCGTGGGGTTGATCGGCTGTGGCCATATGGGCCGGCACTTGATGAAGTTCCTGCGGGCCTTTGAGACAGAGATCTGGGTACACGACCCCTATCTGCCCCGGGAACTGCCGGAGGCCCTCGGATTTTTGCAGACCAGCTTGGAAAATGTCCTGCGCTGCGATGTGGTGATCTGCCTCGTTCCCCACACGCGCAAAACCGAAGGGATGCTGGGTCCGGCAGAAGTGGCCCAATTGCGGCCTGGGGCTGTTTTTGTCAGTGTTTCCCGTGGCAAAGTGACCGACTCGGCCGCGCTGACCGAGCGGCTGAAGCAGGGGGATATCGTGGCCGGGCTAGATGTCTTTGATCCGGAGCCAGTGCCGGCCGACAGTGAAATTCTACAACTGCCGAACGTCTTCCTCAGCCCACATATTGGTTGGTATGGCGGGCCTACCACCATGCAGAATTTCTTTGCCCTGATGGTCGATGAACTGGAACGCTTTTTCAGCGGCCATGAAACCTACTTCGACCTGACATCCCGCACCCAGGCGAACCGCAATGCCACTGCTTCGCATCGTAAAGAATCCCGTACACCCTGATAGGTCACACTGCAGAGAACCCTGATGAATGTAGAACTCAGCCAACAGATAGCGGTAGTCGTGGGTGGTGCAAACGGCATAGGCCGGGCCATAGCCAAGGCCTTTGCCGCGCAAGGCGCGGCCGTGGCCGTGTTGGACCGGGACCCGGCCATAGCAGAGGTGGCCCAAGAAGTCGCGGGCCAAGGTGTGAACCATGTGCCCATACAGGTGGATGTGACCGACTTCCCGGCTTTGCAGGCGGCCGCGGCCCAAGTAGAAAAAACGCTCGGGCCGGTGCGGCACGTGGTGTTTACTGTTGGCATTGATTCGGGTAAAGGCGGCTTTCCCTTCTGGAACCTAGAACCTGCCGACTGGCCCCGAGTCTATGAAGTGAATGTACAGGGCGCGGTCAATACAGCCCATGCCTTCTATGCGCCCATGATCGCCCGCCAGCAGGGGACTTTCCTCTTCTTCTCTTCCGTGTCCGGGCAGATCGGTTCCCAGACCGACCCGCCTTATAGTGTTTCCAAAGCCGCTATCCTCAGTTTTATGCAGCTTGCAGCCAAAGACTTTGCAGCCTACAATATACGTGTCAATGCCATCTGCCCCGGTATGGTTGATACACCTCTCCAGCAGCGGGTTTATCAACTTTCTACCGCCAACATGCCGGAGGATGAGCGGCCTACCTACACTGCATGGTGTACGGAAAAGATCGGGCGTTTGGCCGCGTTGGGGCGCATGGTCACCCCGCAGGAGATCGCAGCGATGGCTGTCTTTCTGGCCTCGGACCATGCCCGCAATATCACCGGCCAGGCGGTCAATGTGGACAGCGGCTGGGTGATGCATTGGTAAAACGACAAGTCATTGCAAGTTACGGAGAACCCAATGAGCGAGATGAACCAACCTACACCCGCTTCCGAATTGGATACCGAACATTGGCTTCATATGTATGAGCAGATGGTGAAGATCCGTGCCTTTGAAGAAGCGGCGAACGATCTCTATACCAGTGCCAAGATGCCCGGCATCGCCCATCTGTACATCGGTGAGGAAGCGATTGCTGTCGGCATCTGCGAGGCACTACGCCGGGACGATTACATCACCAGTACTCATCGGGGCCATGGCCATTGTTTGGCCAAAGGCGCAGATCTGGACCGGATGTTCGCGGAATTGCTGGGCAAGGAAGCAGGCTATTGCCGCGGCAAAGGCGGCTCCATGCACATCGCCGACCAGGAGACCGGCAATCTGGGGGCCAATGCAATTGTTGGTGGGAGTGCCGGCATCGCCACCGGCGCAGCCCTATCCGCCAAGATGCGGGGCACAGAGCAGGTGGCTGTCTGCTTCTTTGGTGATGGCGCGCTGGGCCAGGGCCTCTTCTACGAGTCGGTCAATATGGCCCAACTCTGGAAGCTGCCGGTGATTTATGTATGCGAGAACAACCAGTACGGCGAATACACGCACAACTCGAAAACCGCGGCCGGCTCGCTCGTAGGCCGGGCCGCAGGTTTCGGTATCCATGCTGTGGCCATTGATGGCCAGGACATCCTGGCCGTACATCGCACTGCCCGCATTGTCATTGAGCGGGCGCGCACAGGAGGAGGCCCGGCCTTTCTCGTCTGCAACACCTACCGCTTCCGCGGCCATCATGTCGGGGACATCGACCGGCCTTACCGCAGCCGGGAGGAGGAGGCCCAGTGGGCCAAGCGGGATCCGCTGAAACTCTTGGAGGCCTGGTTGCTGAAAAGCAACCAAGTGGAAGCACAGGTCTTCCAACGCATTGAGCGGGATGTGCGCGCGGCCGTTGATGCCGCAGTAGCTTTTGCCTTGGACGCGCCCTATCCCAGTGAAAGTGAGGTGGACCGCCATGTCTATGCCTAATCATAGGCCACAGGTTGTGTACAGTCCGGCGATTCAGGCAGCGGATGTACGGGGGATCACCTTTGGCCAGGCCATACGCGAGGCCATCGCCGAGGAGATGGAGCGGGACGAGCATGTCTTTGTGGTCGGTGAAGATGTGGCCCAGGCAGGCTCGGTTTTCAAGGTGCTGGTAGGTTTGTTGGATGAGTTCGGGCCTGCGCGGGTGATCGATTCGCCCATTTCTGAGGCCGGCATCGCGGGCATCGGCGTGGGGGCTGCCATCACCGGCATGCGGCCCATTGTGGACATTATGTTCGGGGATTTCACTACATTGGTGATGGACCAGTTGATCAACCAAGCGGCCAAGACCCACTATATGTCCGGCGGCAAACTCACGGTTCCCATGGTCTTGCGGACAACCTTGGGGGCCAGCCGCCGCTCTGCTGCCCAGCACAGCCAATCCCTCCATGCCCTGTTCAGCCACATCCCCGGCCTGAAAGTGGCCGTTCCCGCCACGCCTTATGACGCCAAAGGGCTGATGAAAAGCGCGATCCGGGACGAAAATCCGGTAGTGATCTTTGAAGACAAGATGCTCTACCAACAGAAAGGGCCGGTCCCCGAGGAGGAGTATACCCTGCCCTTGGGCCAAGCGGATGTGAAACGCAGCGGCGAGGACATCACAATCATAGCCACCAGTTCCATGGTATACGTGGCCTTGGAAGCAGCCGAGCAATTGGCCGCTGCCGGCATCAGCGCAGAGGTGATCGACCCACGCACAACGGTTCCGCTGGACAGAGAGACACTCATCCAATCGGCCAAAAAGACTAGCCGCGCGCTGGTGGTGGACGAGGGCTATCAACAGTATGGTGTCACGGGCGAGATCGCAGCGACAATCGCTGAGGGCGCGTTCTACTACCTGGACGCGCCTGTCAAGCGCATTGGTGCTATGAACGTGCCCGTGCCCTTCTCTCCAAGCCTAGAGGATCTGACCATACCAAGCGCAGAACAGATCGTTGAAACTGTGAAATCAGTGACCGGCACAGGTCCCTGACCACTGGGGTTTAGAAATGGAGCACAAGGAAATCATCATGCCCGCCTTGGGCATGGCGCAAGATGTAGGCGTTCTGCTGCGCTGGCTGAAAGAAGAAGGCGAGACCATCCAGGCCGGGGAAGCACTCATGGAGGTGGCCACTGACAAAGTGGATGTGCAGGTAGAAGCACCTGCCTCTGGGGTCCTGGCTGGGGTGTCCGCACAGGCCGGCGATGAGATCCCCGTCGGCCAGGTCATCGGCTTTATCGTCGTCTCTGGGGGGGCCGGCAGCCCTACAGTACCAGAGCGGACGGCCAGCCCGGTAGCCGCGCGTATGGCCGCGGAACACGGCATAGATCTCGCACAAGTCCCGGCAACAGGTGAGCGGATTGTCAAAGAAAATGTGGTTGCTCATCTCAAGGTACAGCGCGCAGAGGCCAGTGAACCCTCTACAGCTGACCGGGTTCTCGCATCGCCCAAAGCTCGACGCTTGGCCCGGGAACGGGGCATTGATCTGGCTGCTGTAGCTGGCAGCGGGCCCCAGGGGGCTGTGCTGGCAGCCGATATAGCCGACCCGCCAACAGCGTTGAGCAGTGACCCCCCACAGACCACAGAAGTTTCAGTCTCTCGCATCTGGCAGGTAATGGCCCAGCGCTTGACAGAAAGCTGGACAACGATCCCGCATTTCTATCTGCTGCGAGAGGTGGACGCCTCCCGGCTCAAGGGCTGGCGCAACGCGCTGGCCCACGTGACGACAAAGATCACGTATACGGATCTACTCATCAAGTTGGTGGCCCTCTCCCTGCGGGCCCAGCCCCGGCTCAATGCTTCGTTTGCAAATGGGACAATCAGGGCTAATCCTGACATACACATCGGTTTCGCGATGGCTGTAGAGGATGGCCTGCTCGTGCCCATCGTCCACAACGCGGACCAACGTAGGGTGGAGAGCATTGCCGAGTGCCGCATAGATCGAATCAAGCGTGCCCACAGTGGCGAGTTACAGCCCTCCGACTTCGCGGGCGGGACATTTACGATCAGCAATTTGGGCATGTATGGCGTAGACGCGTTCAATGCCATTGTCAACCCGCCCCAGGCCGCGATTCTGGCTGTAGGCCGCATCGCGGACCGGGTGGTGGCGGTAGAGGGGCAGCCCGCGGTTCTTCCGATGCTCACCCTAACCCTTTCCTGTGATCACCGGGTCGTGGATGGTGTCCAGGCCGCACAGTTCCTGGATCATCTAGCCGGGCTGATCGAAGAGCCGCTGCGTGCACTTTAATCAAACACAAACAGGTAGTACCCTAACTGATGGAATGAGGAGAACATGCCACGCATTAACAGAGCCATTGAATTACTGGAAGCGGGACAGCCGGTCTACTATAGCGGCGTCCATGGTGGGTTGACCTACGAGAACGGCAAGGCATCCATAGACACTTGGGCCGACTACTTGCTGGTAGAGTTTGAGCATGGGGCCTTTGATCCTGTGGGCCTAGGCGCATTTATGCAGGGGCTGGTGGATGCCGGCCCCACGAGAAGTGGGCACCGCACACCTGCGGTCATCTGCACACTGCCTACCGATGGCAGCGATGAGACTGTCATGCGGGCCAATGCTTGGATGATCAAACAGGTGTTGGCCCGGGGCGTCCATGGGATTTTACTCTGCCATGCGGAAACACCTGGCGCGGTCAAGGTTTTTGTCGAATCATCGCGTTACCCCATCCACACCATCGGTAGAGGCGAAGGTGGCTTGGGGCAGGGCCGCAGAGGTGCGGGCGGGCAGGCTATGGCCGCGGCGATTTGGGGAATTACAGCCCAGGAATACGTTCAAAAGGCCGATGTCTGGCCCCTGAATCCCGCAGGCGAGCTGCTTCTCGGCCTGAAGATCGAAAACCGGCGGGCCCTTGGCAACGCGGAGGCCAGTGCTGCGCTGCCGGGTATCGCATTTGCCGAATGGGGGCCGGGGGATATGGGCATGAGTCTCGGCCACCCGGACGCCCACGACCCGCCCTATCCGCCTGATATGCGCGCGGCCCAGGCCCGGGTGAAAGCAGCTTGTGACGCGGCCAAGATCTTCTTTCTGGACGGCGTGAGAGCCCATGATGTGCAAGAACGCATTGACGAGGGCGTGATGATCGGTTCAGCGACAGAAGAGGCAGCCCGGGCCGGGCGTATGTATACCAAGCGGCCCATGCCTTGGTGAAGAACCGCAATTCTGCTGCATATAGAAAGCAGATCATAGGCTTGAATCCTGTCCTACCCATACACCTTGACAAGGTGTTTTCCCTAGGAACAAAAATCAAATGGAGAAAATTGCACTCGCAATCGTTGGCTGTGGCGGCATGGGCCATCGCCATCTGTACGGATTGGCGGAATTGCACACTATCGGCATGTCGCCCTTTGAACTGGTAGGGGTCTGTGACCCCGTGACGGCCAATGCAGAGTCCCTGGCGACCGCTGCGGAGGAACGTCTTGGGGTGCGTCCAATGGTTGTGGAGCGGATGGACAAATTGGCTGCTCTGGGTGTGGTGGCTGTGGATATTACAACCACCCCGCCTTACCATCACAGTTTGGCAGTGGAAGCGGTTGAACGGGGTTGGCATGCCATGATCGAAAAACCGGTCGGCCTGACCGTGCGCGCTAGCAATCGAATCCGCGAGGCGGCAGCCCGCACAGGCAAGATCGTCAGTGTCGCGGAGAACTACCGGCGGGATCCCATGAACCGCTTGGGGAAGGCACTGTTGGATGCCGGCATTATCGGCAGGCCTCGGCTCATGCTTCACAACACGATGGGTGGCGGTTCTCAGATGCTCATCTCTGTCTGGCGACACCAGAAAAACCAGAGCGGTGTGCTGCTGGATGTGGGCGTCCATTTCAGCGATATTCTCGAATACTATCTCGGTCCCATCATCAGTGTCTACGCTCAAACTCGTCTACATGAGCCATTGCGGCGCAACCCGGCCGCTGGGCTGGATGTGGGCGCGCCCTCCAATCCGGCCGGCGTGTACGGCAAGTGGCAAAAGCAGATGCCCGCAGAATTTGAGGCCACGGCCGAAGACGCAGCCTATGCCACACTGCTGTTTGAAAGTGGCGCGGTGTGCCAATACATTGAAGATCACGCTGGCCATGGCCAAGGTGTGTGGACTCGACAGATTCATGGTTCCACAGGCTCATTGGAACTGCCCCCCGACCGCTCCGGCCAGCTCATTACGCTGCACAAAGATGGCGAATCGATCTGCGCTGCAAGCATTCTCGATCTGGTGCCGGAGTTCCATTTGCAGCCGGTCATGGCCGCCCTCTTCCACGGCGAACGCCTGTGGGGCTACGATTTTTCCTTCCCTGAGACGGACCGCAAGCTGATCGCAGCCGAGTACAGCGAGCTGGGCCAGGCCATTGAAAGCGGCACTGCGGTTGAGGTGGACACAACCCAAGGCGGGCGTTCCGTGGCCGTCTCCTACGCCATGCTGGAATCAAATCTGGTTGGGCGGGCGGTGACCTTGGAGGAAGTCTTGGCAGAGGAGCTTGATGGCTACCAGCGCGAGATCGATAGAGAGCTGGGGCTGGTTTAGCACTTGCCCGCCCCTGGGGTCAGCCCTCCGCCATCATGGCCTGTAGATGATTACCGTACACAAGCGGCCAGACCGCAGTGCCCTATTCTCTGCTGGCAGCCCCGATGACTGCAGCAATTGTGGGCCGCGATCGGGGCAGATCAGACACGCTGCCCCGTAAATCTGGGGATTGCCATAGGCGTAGGTGTCTGGCTGCTGTTGCTGCGTATGGCCGGCGGGTTATGAAAGGTGATGGTCGGGCGCGCTGGCCAGCGCATGGATTGTGATATAATGGCTGCCTTATAATAAACAGGTATTGGGAGGTTTAGCATGGCGGGGGTTTTGTTGGATGAGGGTTTGCGGGCTAGAGAAAGGCTGGCCAAAGTTGAGGGTCGGTTAGAGGAATCGCATAGGCATGTGGCTACACGGGAGGACGTCCAGGCGGTACGAACAGAGCTGGTAGGTGTTCGGTCTGACTTGAAGGCGGAGATAGCCGGCGTCCAAGCTGCTCTGCAGGAGGACGTCCAGGCGGTACGAACAGAGCTGGTAGGCGTCCAAGCTACTCTGCAGTCGGAGATAGCAGACGTCAGGGTAGATGTTCAGTCTGTGCGAACAGAACTGGCAGACGTCCAAGCTGCTCTGCAGTCGGAGATAGCAGACGTCAGGGTAGATGTTCAGTCTGTGCGAACAGAACTGGCAGACGTCCAAGCTGCTCTGCAGTCGGAGATAGCCGGCGTCCAAGCTACTCTGAAAGAAGACAGGGCGGATGTGCAGTCTGATATGCGCGTGTTGCGTATATGGATGTTCGTCGGCGTGTTGGTTCTGGCCTTCCTTGATGATATAAACCTGATCGATGTGCTTCTCCAGTTGCGCCGGCTTGGTGGTGGCTAACAGCAGAGAATCTGCAGGCGTAGGTGTCTTGCTGCTGTTGCTGCGTATGGCCGGCGGGTTATGAAAAGTGATGGTCGGGCGCGCTGGCCAGCGCATGGATTGTGATATAATGGCTATCTAGATGTATAACCAACATGTATTGGGAGGTTTAGCATGGCGGGGATTTTGTTGGATGAGGGTTTGCGGGATAGGGAAAGGCTGGCGGAGAGTTTGCGGGATAGAGAAAGGCTGGCCAAAGTAGAGGGTCGGTTAGAGGAATCGCATAGGCATGTGGCTACACGGGAGGACGTCCAGGCGGTCCGAACAGGGCTGGTAGGCGTCCAAGCTGCTCTGCAGTCGGAGATAGCAGACGTCAGGGTAGATGTTCAGTCTGTGCGAACAGAACTGGCAGACGTCCAAGCTACTCTACAGGAGGACGTCCAGGCGGTACGAACAGAGCTGGTAGGCGTCCAAGCTACTCTGCAGTCGGAGATATCCGGCGTGCGGTCTGAATTGAAGTCGGAGATATCCGGCGTGCGGTCTGAATTGAAGTCGGAGATATCCGGCGTGCGGTCTGAATTGAAGTCGGAGATAGCCGGCGTCAGGGTAGATGTTCAGTCTGTGCGAACAGAACTGACAGACGTCCAAGCTGCTCTGCAGTCAGAGATAGCCGGCGTCCAAGCTACTCTGCAGGCCGAGACCGCCGGTGTTCGGTCTGAATTGAAGTCAGAGATAGCCGATGTCAAATCTGATATGCGCTGGCTAAAGTGGCTGCTGGGGATCGGGGCCTCTCTGGGGATTGCCATAGGCACAGGTGTCCTGCTGCTGTTGCTGCGTATGGCCGGCGGGTTATGAAAGGTGATGGTCGGGCGCGCTGGCCAGCGCATGGATTGTGATATAATGGCTGTCTAGATGTATAACCAACATGTATTGGGAGGTTTAGCATGGCGGGGGTTTTGTTGGATGAGGGTTTGCGGGATAGAGAAAGGCTGGCGGAGAGTTTGCGGGATAGGGAAAGGCTGGCTAGGGAAAGGCTGGCCAAAGTAGAGGGTCAGTTAGAGGAATCGCATAGGCATGTGGCTACACGGGAGGACGTCCAGGCGGTCCGAACAGGGCTGGTAGGCGTCCAAGCTGCTCTGCAGTCGGAGATATCCGGCGTCCAAGCTGCTCTGCAGTCGGAGATAGCAGACGTCAGGGTAGATGTTCAGTCTGTGCGAACAGAACTGGCAGACGTCCAAGCTGCTCTGCAGTCGGAGATAGCAGACGTCAGGGTAGATGTTCAGTCTGTGCGAACAGAACTGGCAGACGTCCAAGCTACTCTGCAGTCGGAGATATCCGGCGTTCGGTCTGAATTGAAGGCGGAGATATCCGGCGTGCGGTCTGAATTGAAGGCGGAGATATCCGGCGTCAGGGTAGATGTTCAGTCTGTGCGAACAGAACTGGCAGACGTCCAAACTACTCTGCAGTCGGAGATAGCCGGCGTCCAAGCTACTCTGCAGGCCGAGACCGCCGGTGTTCGGTCTGAATTGAAGTCGGAGATAGCCGATGTCAAATCTGATATGCGCTGGCTAAAGTGGCTGCTGGGGATCGGGGCCTCTCTGGGCGTTGCCATAGGCACAGGTGTCTTGCTGCTGTTGCTGCGTATGGCCGGCGGGTTATGAAAAGTGATGGGCGGGCGCGCTGGCCAGCGCCTAGATTGTGATATAATGGCTGTCTAGATATATAACCAACATGTATTGGGAGGTTTAGCATGGCGGGGGTTTTGTTGGATGAGGGTTTGCGGGATAGAGAAAGGCTGGCGGAGAGTTTGCGGGATAGGGAAAGGCTGGCTAGGGAAAGGCTGGCCAAAGTAGAGGGTCAGTTAGAGGAATCGCATAGGCATGTGGCTACACGGGAGGACGTCCAAGCGGTACGAACAGAGCTGGTAGGCGTCCAAGTTGCTCTGCAGTCGGAGATATCCGGTGTCCAAGCTGCTCTGCAGTCGGAGATAGCAGACGTCAGGGTAGATGTTCAGTCTGTGCGAACAGAACTGGCAGACGTCCAAGCTACTCTGCAGTCGGAGATATCCGGCGTCCAAGCTGCTCTGCAGTCGGAGATAGCAGACGTCCGGGTAGATGTTCAGTCTGTGCGAACAGAACTGGCAGACGTCCAAACTACTCTGCAGTCGGAGATAGCCGGCGTCCAAGCTACTCTGCAGGCCGAGACCGCCGGTGTTCGGTCTGAATTGAAGTCGGAGATAGCCGATGTCAAATCTGATATGCGCTGGCTAAAGTGGCTGCTGGGGATCGGGGCCTCTCTGGGCGTTGCCATAGGCACAGGTGTCTTGCTGCTGTTGCTGCGTATGGCCGGCGGGTTATGAAAAGTGATGGGCGGGCGCGCTGGCCAACGCCTAGATTGTGATATAATGGCTGTCTAGATATATAACCAACATGTATTGGGAGGTTTAGCATGGCGGGGGTTTTGTTGGATGAGGGTTTGCGGGATAGAGAAAGGCTGGCGGAGAGTTTGCGGGATAGGGAAAGGCTGGCTAGGGAAAGGCTGGCCAAAGTAGAGGGTCAGTTAGAGGAATCGCATAGGCATGTGGCTACACGGGAGGACGTCCAGGCGGTACGAACAGAGCTGGTAGGCGTCCAAGCTGCTCTGCAGTCGGAGATAGCCGGCGTCCAAGCTGCTCTGCAGTCGGAGATATCCGGTGTCCAAGCTGCTTTGCAGTCGGAGATAGCAGACGTCAGGGTAGATGTTCAGTCTGTGCGAACAGAACTGGCAGACGTCCAAGCTACTCTGCAGTCGGAGATATCCGGCGTCCAAGCTGCTCTGCAGTCGGAGATATCCGGCGTCCAAGCTGCTCTGCAGTCGGAGATAGCAGACGTCCGGGTAGATGTTCAGTCTGTGCGAACAGAACTGGCAGACGTCCAAGCTACTCTGCAGTCAGAGATAGCCGGCGTCCAAGTTACTCTGCAGTCAGAGATAGCCGGCGTCCAAGCTACTCTGCAGTCAGAGACCGCCGGTGTTCGGTCTGAATTGAAGTCGGAGATAGCCGATGTCAAATCTGATATGCGCTGGCTAAAGTGGCTGCTGGGGATCGGGGCCTCTCTGGGGATTGCCATAGGCACAGGTGTCCTGCTGCTGTTGCTGCGTATGGCCGGCGGGTTATGAAAAGTGATGGTCGGGCGCGCTGGCCAACGCATGGATTGTGATATAATGGCACTGTCTAGATGTATAACCAACATGTATTGGGAGGTTTAGCATGGCGGGGGTTTTGTTGGATGAGGGTTTGCGGGATAGAGAAAGGCTGGCCAAGGTTGAGGGTCGGTTAGAGGAATCGCATAGGCATGTGGCTACACGGGAGGACGTCCAAGCGGTACGAACAGAGCTGGTAGGCGTCCAAGCTACTCTGCAGTCGGAGATAGCCGGTGTTCGGTCTGAATTGAAGGCGGAGATAGCCGGCGTTCGGTCTGAGATACGCTTATTTGCGTATGTGCTATCTATCGTGCTAGTACTTCTGCTTGCCCTCTTTGGTGACATTACTCTGAGCGATGTGCTGCGCTTGTTGCTGCGCCTTGGGGGTGGCTAAACAGCAGAAAAGCGGTCAACAAGAATGTATCGGAATTTGACTTTATTCGGCTTCTGTATTTTCATGAAAAGTGAAATTTTGCCTTTTTATCTTTGAGGAGGTATATCATGACGAGTCAAGACCAAAACCCAAAGAATCGCATAGCGTGTGGGGGCGATGAATCGCATCAAGGGGCGTCCGTTCATTCTACCCCCCCCCCCCCCCGTACAAATGTTCTGTTTGAACACAGTTACAACGATGTATCTAGAGAGAATGGAACGATGACCAACCGAGACAAACAATTCATGCAACAACAGCACGCAAAGGGCGACGATGTGAATACGGCCAAGCGAAGAATCACCCTCGCAGCCCTCATCATCCTCGGCACTACGCTTGCCATCACTGCTTTGATGATGACCGTAGACGACGCGCTCATCCCCATAACCGCACAGATATATCTACCTCAACCTACACCACCTGTACCACCTGTACCACCTGTACCTCCTGCACCCCCTGCCCCACCAGCCGTACCTGATGTATGTACCGGCACGACCGCGATCACAGCCGTATCAACCTCTAACACCGCTACCCTGATCTCCGATTGCAACGCGCTCATGGCCGCCAGGGACGTCCTCGCCAAGAACAGTAGCAATCCGCTGGCCTCTTGGAATACACGTACGTCGATGCTGAGTTGGAGAGGCATCGGGATCGGAGCGACAGACACGTATTCGTATGTGAGTAACTTAGAAATCTCAAACGCTGTGTACGGAGGGTACGCTGACCTGGGGGGCAGTATCCCGCCGGCCCTGGGCTATCTCACCAATCTGCGGAGGCTGGATTTAGGTACCAACCTCATGACGGGCACGATCCCTGCGGAACTGGGCCACCTCGTCAATCTGTGGTTCTTGAATTTAGCGGCCAACAACCTCGACCCCTTGGTCAACTACGCCGGATCCCCCTTTCCTAACAACACGATGACGGGCACGATCCCTGCGGAACTGGGCCATCTCACCAATCTGCAGCATCTATACTTAAACCAGATGAATCTGAGGGGCACTATCCCGCGGGAACTGGGCCATCTCACCAAACTGATAAACTTGACCTTGTGGGAGAACGAACTGACGGGCCCGATCCCTGCGGAACTGGGCCACCTCACCAAGTTAGACTTGTTCCGCATACGGGATAACAACCTGACGGGCCAGATCCCTGCGGAACTGGGCCACCTCACCAACATACATAGATTCGAAATCCACAACAACGCCCTGTCGAGCACCATCCCTGCGGAACTGGGCCACCTGAACAAGAGTTCAGAGCTACAAAAATTTAAAAATAATTCAAATTCGATATTCAACATAGACGGAACCAACACATTAAGCGGATGTGTGCCGTATTCCGTGCGACGGTTGGCCAGGCGACCTGGTAGCCACAACAGCGACATAAGTGGTTGGGAGCCTGAATGCGCCCGCTGTGCCAACACGGGCGCGATTCCGGATCCAGAAGCAGATCACGCGGATCTGATGGCCGAGTGCAAAGAGCTCCTAGAGTTCAATGAAGTCCTAACAGAAGAATCCCTGTCTTGGGATACAACGGAGCCAATAACGACTTGGCAAGGCATCGGTTTCAGCTCGACACCGTCTAGGTATGTGCAGACCATATCCATCAGCAACAGTCATCGGTTGGGCAACAGCGCCCCTATTAATGCCCTGAACACCTTCACCCGGCTACAGACGTTGGAACTCTACAGCAACACCTTTACGGGCGGTCGCATCCCTACTTTTCTGGGCGACTTCACCGAGCTGCAGACCTTGAACCTCTCCAACAACCAACTCACGGGCACTATCCCTACGCAACTGGGCAACCTCACCAATCTGCGGACCTTGAACCTCTCTAGAAATACCCTGAGGGACAGCATCCCTGTGGAACTGGGCAATCTTTCCACTACCCTGCAGACCTTGAACCTCTACAGCAACACCCTGACAGGCAGCATCCCGGAGAGCTTGGGCAATATCGTCACACTGGAGACATTAAACCTGGCCCGCAACAGTCTGACGGGCACCATCCCGTCTGCTCTGGGCAACCTTGCCAATCTGCTGACCTTGAACCTCTACACCAACAGTCTGACGGGTACCATCCCGGCTGCATTGCGAACCCTCTCTAGTCTGCTAACGTTGGACCTCAGCTACAACGCACTGAGCAGTACGATCCCAATGCAGCTGACCAGTCTCTCCAACACACTGCTGACTTTCAACCTGGCCGGCAATACAATAAGCGGATGTCTACCCGATGGCTTGGTAAATTTGAGAGATGTGAGAGATCTGAATCTGGAGTCATGCACACCCCCCACGGCCACCCCTACACCCACTCATACCCCCACCCCTACGGCCACTCATACCCCCACACCCAGCTGTTTCGACAGTGCTGCGGTTCCAGGCGCAGTAGGCTCTAAAGACCCCGGTCTGATCGCGGATTGCACAACACTCCTGAATGCCAAGCTCACCCTAGACAGTACCGACGCATTGAACTGGAATCTAACGAACGTCATAACCAGTTGGACTGGTATCAGCGTTGCCAGCTCGCGTGTGATTACAGTGGCGATAGATAGTGCAAACACATTGACGGGTCGCATCCCTGCTCAACTGAGCAATCTCTCTGCGCTGCGGGAGTTGCGCCTCAGCGGTCAAACCCTGACGGGCACTATCCCTAGTGACCTGGGCAACCTCACGCGTACGCTGAGAATCTTGAACCTCTCCAATAACGCCCTGACGGACGGTATCCCTCATACTCTGGGCAACCTCACCACTACCCTGCAGAGCTTGGAGCTCTACAGCAACACCCTAACGGGCAACATCCCGCCGTTCCTGGGCAATCTCGTCACACTGGAGACCTTGAACCTGGCCGGCAACCGTCTGGGGGGCAGCATCCCGCCGGCCTGGGCAGGTCTCTCTAGTCTGGTAACGTTGGACCTCAGAAGCAACCAACTGACCAATACTCTCTCTGGTACTGTCCCTGGCCCTTCTCTCCCTGGCCAGTTCAACGCTCTCTCCGACACTCTGCGGACCTTGTACCTCAGTGGCAACCCCTCACTAACGGGATGTATACCCAGTGGCTTGTGGAGCATGGTCACCATGAGTGACACAGTAAGTGCAGGTCTGACGGTATGCGCGATGGACGTAGACGCGCCTACAGCTACGGCAACACATACACATACCCCAACACATACCCCAACACCTACGGCAACAAATACGCCGGTCCCACCGACAGCTACACCGACCTCAACACATACAGCCACAGCTTTGCCTACAGCAACATCCCCAGCAGTTGTTGGTGGTGGCGGTGGTGGCGGTGGTGGCGGTGGCGGCGGCGGTGGCGGCGGTGGTGGCGGCGGCGGCGGCGGCGGCTCGACACAGAGACCCACATGTACCAATGGCACTGTCGTAGCCAACCCTTCTGCCAATGCCGCTCTCGTCCAAGATTGCGTCCTGCTCCTGACCAACAAGGAAGCTCTTGAGGGAAGCATCAGTACCTCCAGTCGCTTGAACTGGAGTGAGACCAGCGGCATTAACACCTGGGAGGGGGTAACCATAGGCGGTACCCCGCAGCGTGTGACCAGGCTGGAGCTGGATATCAGTGGCAAGACATTGGCAGGCAGCATCCCGACCACCTTGAGCCGGTTCACGGGTCTGCAGGTCTTGGATATCTCCAACAACCAATTCTCTGGGCGTATCCCGGTTGGCCTGCGCGCGCTGGCCAGCCTGCAGGTCTTGGACTTCTCCAACAACCGGCTGTCGGGCAGCATGCCGACTGATCTGGGCAGTATTGCCACCCTGCAGACCTTGCACCTGGCCAACAACAGTCTGACGGGCAGCATCCCGACGACATTGGTGGATCTCTCCAATCTTACGTCGTTGTCCTTGGCTGGCAACCGCTTCAGTGGTTGTATTCCCAATGCGTTGGCGCGTGTTGCCCAGAACGACCTGTCGGATATCGAGTTGTCCTTCTGCGACCCTGTCCCCCCGACAGCTACGCCCACGGTCACGCCCACAGCCACGGCTACACCGCTTGCCCCGGTTGGCCAGGATCTCTTCCTGCCCCTCGTGCGGAAGTAAGTGATCGAAACGAAAGGACCCAGGACATCGGCCCTGGGTCCTTTCGTTCTAGGGGATTGGCTGCATCAGTATGCAGGCAAGACACACATCTTGCTGGCCTTCCTGGCGGTATCTCCCCTGTGTGTCTTGTTGCCCCCTCTACGTACCATAAGGTAAGGAATACAACACATGACCACTCCCAGCAAAGTTGCAATCATCACCGGTGCCGGTTCCGGCATCGGCAAATGCACAGCTCTAGCCCTGTTAGCGGAGGGGTACGCGGTTACCCTAGCCGGCCGGCGACAGGAACGCTTGGAAATCACAGCAAAAGCCTCCGCTGCGGACGAGCAGGCCCTGGTCGTGCCCACGGATGTGACGGACCCAGCGTCGGTCAAGAATCTCTTCGACCGTACGCTTGAAGCCTTTGGGCGGGTCGATCTGCTGTTCAACAACGCTGGCCGAGGATCCCCCCGCATGGAATTGGACGAGATCCCCTTTGAAGATTGGCAGGCTGTGGTGGATGTGAACTTGACCGGCTCTTTCCTCTGCACACAGCATGCGTTCCGCATTATGAAGAAGCAGAATCCCCAAGGCGGGCGCATCATCAATAACGGCTCGATTTCGGCCCACACCCCCCGCCCCCAATCCGCTCCCTATACATCCACCAAACACGCCATCAGCGGCCTAACCAAGTCTACATCCCTAGATGGTCGCCAGTACAACATCTGCTGTGGCCAGATCGATATCGGCAACGCGGCCACAGAGATGACCGAACGCATGAAAACCGGCGTGCCCCAAGCCAATGGCTGCGTATTGGTAGAGCCGACTATGGACTCGGACGCAGTAGCCAAGGCGGTTCTGTATATGGCCAGCCTGCCCCTTGATACGAATGTTCTTTTTTTGACCGTCATGGCCAACCAAATGCCATACGTAGGGCGCGGCTAATTGCAGATACATGGCTACGTCCTGATGTCAAAGGCTTGCCAATTGCTAGAAGTGAGTAAAAAGATGATCAGCACGAAGCCCGACCCTACGGCGACCAAGCTCACATACGAAGAGTACCGCAAGACACCTGATGACGAACGCTACGAGCTGTTGGATGGCGAGTTGATTATGGCACCAGCACCCCTGACAGGCCATCAGTTGGTTCAGGTCGCATTAGGCGCCCCCCTCTATACCTTTGTGAAGCAGAGAGGTTTGGGCCTCGTTTTTTTCGCTCCCACCGACGTAATACTGTCGGATACGAACGTAGTGCAGCCGGACTTGCTGTTCGTCTCCACTGCGCGCGAACACATCGTCACCCGTGCCAACATTCAAGGGGCCCCTGATCTGGTCGTCGAGATCCGCTCCGACTCTACAGCCGAACGGGACTGGACGCTCAAACGCGAACTGTATGCTGAACACGGCGTGAAGGAGTACTGGTTGGTAGACCCTGAAGCGATGACTGTGACGGTTCTACTGCTGCACGGGGATGTCTTCAACGTTGTGGGAACTTACTGGAAAGGACAACGTTTGACTTCGCCCACACTGGAAGGTTTCACTGTCGCCTTAGATGAGATATTTCGCGTCTACTCTTGAGCAGGAGACACGGGGAACGATTCATGTCTAGCACCACACAGATCGAAAGCATAGGGATCAAAAACTACCGTTGCTTCCGCGACATTGTGCTGGATGATCTACCACACATGACCGTGGTGGTCGGCGCCAACGGCTCGGGCAAGTCGTCGCTCTTTGATGTATTCACTTTCCTGAAAGATGCCCTCACGCAAAACGTCGCATCCGCGGTGGCCCGGCGCGGCGGGTACCGTGAACTGGTCAGCCGAGGACAGGGAGGGCCGATTGAGATCAGCGTGAAGTTCCGCAAGAGCGGTGGGCCGTTGGCAACGTACCAGCTACACATCAATACGCAAGATGGTGGGCGCGTTGTGGTCGATCGCGAGGTATTGAGCTACCGCAGGGGGCAGCGCGGCCGACCATGGCACTTTGTGGACTTCAGTCGCGGTTCGGGCAGGGCAATTACGAATGAGTCCGTATACGGCACAGAAGGTGCTGTTGAGGAAAGGGCGGAATATGAGCTTGATGATCCCAGTATCCTAGCGATTAAGGGATTGGGCCAGTTTCGTGAGTTCCAAGTGGTGTCGGACTTTCGCAGCCTGATTGAGAACTGGCACATATCCGACTTCCACATCGCTGACGCGCGGCCAAGTGCCGAGGCCGGTTACGCCGAGCATCTATCCTCCCGCGGGGACAATGTGGCCCTGGTGGCCCAATATCTCTATGAGAACCACCGTGAGCAGTTTGAGAAGGTTCTCCAAGCGATGCGCCGGCGCGTCCCTGGGGTGAGCGGTGTGGAGGCGAAACCTACAGAGGATGGGCGGCTCGTACTTCGGTTTCAGGATGGCAGCTTTACGGACCCATTCATCGCGCGCTACGTCTCAGATGGGACGATCAAAATGTTTGCCTATCTCGTGCTGCTATACGACCCCAAGCCCCACCCGCTCCTAGCAATTGAGGAGCCGGAGAATCAGCTCTATCCTGATTTGATGTACGAATTGGTTGAGGAGTTCCGTGACTACGCGCGGCGCGGCGGTCAAGTGTTTGTGTCAACCCACTCGCCCGACTTCCTGAATGGGGCGCAGCTCAACGAGATATGCTGGCTGGTCAAGGAGAACGGTTTCACAACCGTCCAGCGAGCATCTACCAACGAACTTCTACAGGCCCTAGTCAACGAAGGTGACCTGCCCGGCGCACTCTGGATGCAAGGGTTTTTTAAGGGGGCAGGACCCACCGCTTCTGATCTATCTCAACCACCAGAGCCACAGGTGGCCCGCCTCATGTGAAATACCAAAGGCCGATACCTGCAGTAGCCCCTAGTGTTGAGATTTACTGGCCGCGAGTCACTGATCACTGTCCCATTCGCGGCCGGTACTGCAACGCCTCCGCTAGATGAGGCACTTCAATGGACTCTGCTGCGGTCAAGTCGGCGATAGTGCGGGCCAGCTTCAACACCCGGTGATAGGCGCGGGCACTCAGGTCTAGCTGGCGCACCGCTGTCTGCATCAGATTTTTGCCATCTTCAGTCACCTGACAAAACTTCTGCACCTCGGACGGCCCCATATCCCCATTTACCAGCAGGCCCGGCTTGTTCAGCCGCGCAAAACGAACATGCTGCACCTCTCGCGCCCTCTCCACTCTGCTGCGAATGCCCATGGAGGATTCGCCCCCCTCTAGGCTGGACAGCTTCTGGAACGGCACGCGCGCCACCTCCACATGAATGTCCATCCGGTCCATCAACGGGCCGCTGATGCGATTCTGGTAGCGTTGCACTATTCCCAGAGAACAGGTACACGGCTTACGGTCATCGCCGAAATAACCGCATGGGCATGGGTTCATGGCCGCGACAAACATAAAATTGGCCGGGAAGGAGAGGGTGCCGGCGGCCCGGCTGATGGTGACGACCTTGTCCTCTAGCGGTTGACGGAGGGTTTCCAGATTTTTTGTCCCGAACTCCGGTAATTCGTCAAGGAAGAGAACGCCCCTGTGCGCCAAGCTGATCTCACCGGGCCGCGGCCAGCGTCCACCCCCCACTAGGCCCGCATGGCTGATCGTATGATGAGGAGACCGAAAAGGACGGGCACGGATGAGCGGGCCGCTGTCGTTCAACTCTCCTGCTACCGAATAGATGCGGGTAATTTCTAGGGATTCAGACAGCGTCAAGCGAGGAAGAACCGAGGGCAAGGCCCGGGCCATCAACGTCTTACCACTGCCCGGCGGCCCCACCATCCGCACATTATGATTGCCAGCACAGGCAATTTCTAAGGCCCGTTTGGCATGTTCCTGGCCGCGGATGTCTTGAAAATCAACAGGGTAGATGACCTCTTCAGCGGCATCAAACCCGGCCGCGCTCTCATACTGAGGGATCTCCTCTCGTCCAGACAGATGGGCGATGATTTCGTTGAAATGCAGGACCGGATACACCGCTATCCCTTCGATCAGCGCGGCCTCCGATGCATCACACGCGGGCACAAACAGCCGCCGATATCCTGCCTTCTGGGCCATGGTCGCCATGGGCAGCACGCCGTTTACATGGCGTACAGTGCCATCTAGGCCCAGCTCGCCGATGACCAGCGCATCATCTAATTCGGCCAATATCTGACGCGTCGCAGCCATGATGCCCAGCGCAATGGGCAGGTCATAGGCCGGGCCGACTTTACGCACATCGGCTGGAGCCAGATTGACAGTCAAGCGGTGCTGCGGAAAGAACAAGCCGCTGTTGCCGATAGCAGAACGTACCCGTTCACCGCTCTCCCGTACAGCCGCATCAGGCAGACCTACAACGGTCAAGCGCTCCAAACCGCTGGTGATGTCCACCTCCACTTGTACGGGCGCGGCATCCAGCCCGACAATCGCACAACTCTGCACTTTCGCAAGCATCTTCTCCTCCCTTGGCATATGGGTAGGGATTTCTCCCTGTGATCAGTAACACTCTTTTTGCCTTTCCAACTGCAGTTGCCCTTAGGACAGGCCAGCCAGTTGCCAAGAACGCTTCAGTGAAGCGGCCGTGACCCGCGCGGCATCGTCATCGGAGAGAGCCTGGATGCGTTGGCTGAACGGCTCAACGGTCACCGGGCCATCGTAGCCGATGGCCGCCAGTGCTTGCAGAAAGCCGGCAATGTCAGTGAGACCTGACTCGCCGGGCAGGGTGCGTTCGTTGTCCAACTGTTCGTCCGGGCCCCGGCCGGCGATGGCATCGTTGACATGCACATTCACCACCTGCTCGTTGCTCAGATGATGCACGGCGGACACATCTGTGTGGCTGGTGTAGAGGTGAAAGAGATCCACCAACAGGCCTACATTGTCGGTACCGAGATCTGCGCCGAGTTGCAGGGCTGCGTCCATGGTGTGGATGAAGGGATAGGTTTGAGAATCTCGCAGCGTCTTGGGTCCGACCCATTCCAGCCCAAAACGGATGCCGTGGGCTGCCAGAATCTCGGCAATCGGCCGCAGACGGGAGATGTGAAACTCGTAGTTCTCGTCAAAGGGCCGCTCATCATCACAGGGCATCATGAAGGTTGATGTACGGTGTATGCCCAGAGATTGGGCCAGCTCTGCTAGAGCCGGCAAGGCTTCCAGCCCCTGCCGCCAGGTGTCCTCATCGCCCTGGTACTGGACAGGCAATCTCCATACGCCGAATTGCAAGCCGGCCTGTGCCATCTCCTCGCCAATGGCGTTCCTACCCCGCTTTGCGGCTATCTGCCGGAGTTCTGTGATTGATACATCAATGCCACCGAAAGCGTAACGACGCGCTAGCTGCACGACTTCAGGAAATGAGGCATTGATGCCCACAGGGCCCGGGCTGAGATTTGGATACATGTAAAGACTCCTATTGTGGTGATTTGGGAACTGCTGCGGCCCTGGTATTTTACGAACCACTGGCCACTGCTGTGGCACGGCCACGTAGCCCTAGGCTGACGGCGATCCCCAAAAGACCGGCGCAAGCCACGTACAGAAAGACCTGTTGGTAGGCTTCAATGGCCGGCAGGCCGCGTTCCAAGCCGTTTTGTAACAACACGCCGGCCAGCGCGGTGCCAATGGCAACGCCGACAAAGCGAATCATACTATACAGCCCCGCAGCTGTGCCCATCTCATCTTCTCTTGTCTCCGACATGGCCGCCTGATGTAAGGCTGCCAGCATTGTACCGACGCTCAACCCATGGAGCGCCAGCAACGCTATGATGACGCCGACCGGGGCCGTAGCAGGAATTTGAGAGAAGAGGAAGACAGCCACTGCCTGCCCGCACAATCCCCCCAGGACCGGCCAGCGGCTGCCCCAGCGGTCCGCGGCCAGCCCGCCAAAACGCACCATAAACGCCATGGACCCGGGGTTCACCGTCAGCATCAGGCCCACATATGTGGCACTGAAGTCATGGATATCGACAAGATACAGGGGGATCAGAAAGCTGGAGCCGCCCATCACAAACATGCGAATTGAGGCGCAGAGGGAGGCGAAGCAAAAGTTACGATAGATGAACAGCCTTAGGGAGACGAACGGGTCCGGGCGGCGGCTCTCCCAAAGCAAAAAGACAGCACACAGCACCACAAACCCAGCCAACATCCTCCAATCATGAAGAGGCTTCACACCGGTGATGGGACGGCTGGAAAGATAAAAAAGCCCGGCACTTAGCATGCCTGCCAAGAACAGCACACCGGCCCAATCAAAACTTCGCAAAAATTTTGGCCGCACGTTGCTCAGGCCAGCGGGAACCCATTGCCGCACCGCAACCAAGGCCAGCAGCCCAAGCAGCAGAGATGGCGCAAATGATGCTCGCCATCCCCAAGCATCTACGAGAAACCCAGCAATGAAAGGCCCGATCGCGGCCGTCACCGGCCCCACGGAACTCCAAGTCCCCAAAGCTTTGCCTCGCTCCCCTTCGCCAAAGACCCTTGCGATAAACGCCATACCGAGGGGCGTCATGCCGGCGATACCAAACCCCTGTATTGCTCGCCCTGCCATCAGCCAGACCAGATTTTGGGCCAACAGAGACATGGCCGAACCGAGCAAAAAGATGGCAATCCCCGCCAGAATGAGCCGTCGTCGGCCCACACCATCGCTCAAGCGGCCATACACAGGCATCAAAATCATAAACGGCAATGCAAATGCGCTGGATATCCACGCCACCACATCAGCACTCATGGCAAATGTGTCCCGCAAGACCGGCAGGGCCACCCGGCTCATGGAAGAACTCAGAGGCATGATCATTGACGGAATCATGAGCGCGTAGAGGATCAACCAAGCCTGTTGTGATGAGATAACAGATTCTTGGGCCGGAGCAGGGATCTCGGCACTCTCTTCCTTACCAATCTGCTGCGAAATTGAGATAGACGAACTTTCCATGATAAAGTGCCTACAGGTAGCGCGGCAATGTTTGGCTTTCAGCCGCAGCAACGTGGGTGGTACCATTGACTGGCCACAATCTTTAGCGGTTTAGCCGAGACAGCAAAATGGGAGAATCCCTGGCTCTTCATACTATCATACTCACAAAGGACGAAATTGCAATGTAGGAAACGCACGAAATCGATTTGCATCGCCTAGTTGACCTGATGACAAAAGCACAGGACAGAGCAAACCCGTTCATTGACAAAGTATGGGTGATATGACAAGATTCAGAGTACCAGCCACGCCATTGGGATAAGGAAGCATCTTTATGAATGCACTGCTATACCGGGGTCCGTGGATGATGCCCCTAGAAGAGCTCAATGAACCGCTGCCGGAGGCCGGGCAGGTGGTGGTAGATGTACAGGCGGTAGGAATTTGCGGCTCGGATGTTCACGGATTTACCGGCAGCACAGGCCGTCGCACGCCAGGCATTGTGATGGGCCACGAGTTCGCGGGCACAATCTCCCGCCTCGGCCCGGACGTGGACAGCTACACCCGCGGCGATGAAGTGATCGTTATGCCCCTCTACTCCGTGGCAGAAGGCGTAGATCCGTATCCCATTAACCGCTCACCCCACCGCCGCCTGACAGGCATGAACGAGCATGGCGCGTACGCACAGCAAGTTGCCGTGCGTACCTCCCAACTGTTCCCCAAACCGGCTGGGGTGAGCTGGCAGCGGGCTGCTCTGTGCGAACCCTTGGCCGTCACCCTGCACGCCGCCCGTATCACCCCCATCAACCCTATGCAGAAAGTAGCGGTCATCGGGGCCGGGCCAATTGGCCTGCTGGCCATGCTGGTCGCCCGCTTAAAAGGGGCCGGCACGATCTTCATCACCGACCGTTCCGCCCACCGGCTGGACCTGGCCGAGGAATTGGGCGCGGATGTGGTCATCAATGTGGACGAGACCGACGCGGCCGCCGCTATTCAGGAAATGACAGGCGGCGGAGTGGACGTGGCCTTTGAGGCAGTTGGCATCACCCCTACCGCGCAGCAATCCATCAACGCGGTCCGCAACGGCGGCCATATCACCTGGATCGGGAACAGTGCCCGCACAATTGAACTGGACATGCAGAGTGTCGTCACCCGCGAGATGACTGTGCGGGGTACATACGGCTTTGATGAAACTGATTTCGCAGCGGCCATTGAAGCCTTAGCCTGCGGGCGTCTGCATGTAGACCCGCTCGTAGAAAAGATCGCGCCCTTAGCCCACGGGCCGGAGATCTTCCGGCAGTTGGCCGCCGGAGAGAGCGAGCTGGTGAAAGTCATTCTGCAACCATAAAAATGGGGTACTCCTCTATGAAAATCGCGGCCTTCCCCAAATGTTATCTGGACGAAATCTCCCTCCAGCGCAGCATGTCAGTGTTCGACTGGATCGAACTGGCCAAAGAGCTAGAACCGGAAGGGTTGGAGATGTACGAAGGTTTCTTCTGGAGCTTGGACGATGCCTATATATCTTCGATTGGCGAGGCCATCGCAGCCGCTGGCTTTGCTATGCCCATGCTCTGCTGCTCACCAGATTTCACCGACCCGGACCCGAACGCACGCAAGCGAGCCGTTGAACGCGAAGCCCAGATGATCCGCATCACCCGCCAACTAGGGGGGCCAGGTGCAGTCTGCCGGGTCCTCTCTGGCCAACGCCGGCCCCATGTATCGCTGCAGCAAGGCCTGGAATGGGTGGTGGAATGTATCACCGAATGTATCGCCATCGCCAAAGAATATGATATCGTGCTAGGCCTGGAAAACCATTATAAGGACGGCTATTGGAGCTTCCCAGAATTCGCCCAGAAGGTCGATGTCTTTCTACAATTGTTGGCAGCCATCCCCGAGCGGAAACATTTCGGTGTACAGTATGACCCGTCCAACGCGCTAGTGGCCGGGGACGACCCGGTAGAGCTGCTACGCCAAGTCTCGGACCGGGTAGTGGCCATGCATGCCAGCGACCGCTTTCTACTCCAAGGTACGACATTGGAAGAGGTACTTCTGCCCAATGGCCTCATCGGCTACCCAGACAAACTCCAGCATGGGGTCACCGGCCAAGGCAGCAACGACTACAATGCTATCTTCTCCATTCTGCGGGCCGAAGACTTCAAGGCTGGGTCAGCATTGAAGACGGGATGAATGGGATGGAAGAAATGCGGGAGAGTATTGCGTTCTTGAAACGAATGCGCGCACAATACTTTGGGCCTGTCACACCGCTGGTCGCTGCCCAATGACCAGTGAAAACCAAACACCAAACAGACCACAGCAGTTACTAGCCATTGCAGTTACAGGAGGAAAGATTGACGATCAAGTTTGGTACAGACGGTTGGCGAGCTGTCATCAGCGAAAATTTTACGTTTGAAAATGTCTACAAGGTTGCCCAAGCATTTGCCGATGTAACGAACGAACAGTTCCAACAAGAGTGCTGCAACGCCCCCAACCTGCAACCGGCCCTGGTTGTCGGCTTTGACACCCGCTTCCTCAGTGATCGCTACGCGGTCGCTGTTGCCGAGGTACTGGCAGGCAACAACATCCGGGTCTGGTTGAGCAATGCCGATGTGCCGACGCCGATGGTCTCCTATGCAATCGTTGACAAGCAGGCCCATGGCGGCGTGATGATCACCGCCAGCCACAATCCACCCCGCTACAATGGCATGAAACTGAAGGCTTCTTACGGCGGCTCCGCCACCACTGCCACCTGTAAGGCAGTGGAGCAACGCATCCATCTACAGGATGAACTAGGCCAGCCCCCACAGAGAGTCCCCTATACCCAGGCTCTTAAAACTGGCCTCATTGAACGGTTCAACCCTCTGCCCGCCTACCGCAAGCAGATGCAGCGGCTTGTCGATTTTGAAGCCATCCAAAAGGCTGGTCTCTCCGTAGCCGTGGATGCCATGTATGGGGCCGGGCGGATCTATCTCCGGCAGCTACTGGAAACAGCCGACTGCTACGTGACCGAACTACGCAGTGAGATGAACCCTGGCTTCAACGGCATCCATCCGGAACCGGTCCTCCAACATCTGCAACCGCTAGTAGCGGAGATGAAGACCGGCAAATACCAATTGGGATTGGCGACCGACGGGGACGCAGACCGAATTGGGGCCATCGACCAGATGGACGCTTTATCAACCCGCATCAGATTATGGCTCTGCTAGTCGATTATCTGATTCAGGAGCGAAACCTGCGCGGGAGCATTGTCAAGACAGTCAGCACAACGCAGATGCTGAATCAATTGGCCGATCATTACGGGCTCCATGTGCATGAGACACCGGTAGGCTTCAACTACATCAGTGATCTGATGTTGCAGGAGCCGGTGCTGCTCGGTGGAGAGGAAAGCGGCGGCATCAGCATCTTCGGCCACATTCCAGAAGGTGACGGGTTGCTGATGGGGCTGCTGCTAACGGAGTTAGTGGCCAAACGGGGCAAACCCCTCGGCGCACTCGTCAATGAGCTAATGGAACGCCCCTATATAGGACACTTCTCCTATGGCCGGGATGACCGGGCAGTGCAACCCTTCAAGAAAGCGGAGCTGATACAGGGATTGATGGCGAATCAACCATACACCCTAGCCGGCTCGCCTGTCGCCCAAGTCAATAACCAAGATGGCGTGAAGTTCATCCTAAAGAACAAGAGTTGGCTATTGATTCGGCCCAGCGGCACAGAGCCTGTATTGCGGATCTACGTTGAAGCCCATTCAGATGAAGCAGTGGCTACCCTACTGAAGGAGGGCGCAGAGCTGGCCCAACGGATGCTAACAACAGTGGCCTATAAGCAGTAACTGCAGTGACACCAGCGTTAGCTAGAAGCTAGATGCTGTCTGATCTCTTGGCGTGTCTGCTCAAAGGTCTGGCACAATATCACATCAGAGGTTTGTTCCGCGCCAACGGCACGCTGAGCACAAGAGACACACCCAAGGGACGCTTTATACGAGCTCTGGGTACAGTTCAGACAACCGCATAGACGGATCATCATCAGCGAGAAAGCGAGTGTGTCCTCATTTCCATCCTGCTGGCTTGCAACTTGGTTGACCAATTCCTGCCAATCAGTGCCTCGTTCTAAGCGCAGTGGTTGGATCGCCCGATGAGGAAAGAGTATTTCACTTTTGGGATACATAACCAATCCAGTCCTTTCATTCGTGGTCACTGCAACAGCGGTAGCCAATGGTTCGTGCAAACCCAATACCACAGGTCACATTCGTTGCAGTTCCTGGCCATAGGCCACTACAGTGCCATTAAATGACTAGCAACAATGCCACCAAGACAGACAGCCCAGTAACCAGCAGCCCCATGAGCAGAACGAAAAATAGTGGGAGTACTATAGCTGTCAAGGCCCGCTTCCTAGGCAGCCCCGTGACCTCTTCGTTGGCCCTGGCATAGACGACGACAGCCCAGATGATGCTGACCACATTACCTATTCCCCCTAGGCATGGGAGCGGCGAGAGAGCGGTGAGAAGCAGCGGCACTGCAGTAAAACCCGTGGCCGCGAAAAACGGCTGCAGCCGGTTTGTGGCACCCAATGCTTTGTTACAGGTCATCACCAGCGCGCCGTAGACGACCCACAGGGAAAGCCAGCGCACAGGCCAGTTGATCCACTCACCGAGAGCACTGAGAAAAGCTGCCAACCAGCTCGGAAAGGGCTGATCAAGGCCAGCGACGATTTGGAAAAGTTCGCCCACCTGGACGAACCTGAAACGCTCAGGGCCAAATTGCTCCAACATCTGGCCCAATGCTACGCTGACATCCGCCAATTGTGCTAGAGGAAGAGCACCCCCGGATACTGCAGCCTGGCCCCAATTGACCAGAAACGACGGAAAGCCAGCCAACAATCCAAGAAGGACAACCATCCCTAAGGATTGGCGCATTGTCGTGTTGGCGAAACCTGAGGCGCGCAATTGGGCTGCATCACTCATCTGTTGGGGAGTGGGGAGCCATTTCTGGAATTTCATACACGAGCCCCAACCACAACGAGCAACGCGCCTAGGCCACCGCCCACAACCAAACTGACTAACACGAGCAGCCACGGCCCGACGACCGCCAATGCTGCTCGTGTAGGAGGCAATTCATGGGCCACTTCCATCCCTCGATAGGCGATCAGAATACCCCATACATGGATCAGAATACCACCAATCGACACGAATGGAATGATCGTGAGGATATACAAAAGACGAGGGCCATTGCTCAACGCCATGGCCCCTAGGGTCTGGCCTAGGGAACCCTGCCCGCCGACAGCCCGAGCGATCAGATGGCCAGTTATGCCGAAGAGGAGCCATTGGACGATGAGGCCAAAAGGCGTGACCACCAGCGTCAAAAGACGCAACCAACCGCTGCCATATCCGCTGCTCATGGAAAGGAGAGGCCAGATCTCGCCCAACGTTCGTTCGACTTCCAGCAGCGTCTCAGCGTTCGCTACTAGCTGTCGTAGTGCTTGCAACAGTGTATTCAGGACCACCTCCGCTGGCGGCAAAGACCCGGTGAGGAGCAGGCCCCCGAGTACCTGTGCAACTGCAGTCAGAACACCGATGCAAGCGCACAAAAAGAGCCCTTCAACCCAAGGGTTATCGTCATCAACCATTTCTACGAACGGCTCAGGTTCTAAGACCAGAGCCTGCCCGATGAGTCTCGGATAGTTCTGTGGCTGTATCATCTGTGCAACCAGTTTGAGGTAGTGGAAACGGCATCAGGGTTCAAGGACGAACAGGGAGAATCCTAGATGATCCTGATATAGGCAGCTTACATACATGCCATGTAAACGAACGATACGATAATAGCATAGTTCAAGGGCTAGTGGCTAGATTCAATTTCGTATTGCTGTGGCTCGATCACTGATCCCTAGCGTCTCCGAGCGTATGGTGTTATACTGTATGCGTGTCTAGTGGAGAAACTGCAGATACTCTGCCCCTGCGAAGCTGTGATGCAGCAACAATCGCTGTTGAGTCAGTAGGCCGCATGTAGTATGCTTCATCCGTATCAATTACACCAAATGCAGGCCTGTACGAGAATGCGATTGGACGTTGCGTTTGACTGGAGTTCACAGGAAACGAATCTGGATGTATCCATTCCTTTACCAAAGAATCCTGAGCGGTTTTAGCTGGCGGGCTGGGGCCGTTATCTTGCTCTTGGTTCTAGGAGTTGGTCTAGGGTCCGCCTCTTCTGCCCAAGCCGTATCAGATTTTGGGAATCATGCCAAGGCCGAACCAACGCCGCTACCGTCCGCAATTGTCAACGAACAGAACGTAGCGGCTATCGACCTCAATAGCATGAATCATACTTATACCGTGCAGGAAGGCGATACATTGGCCCAGATTGCCTTGTGGTTCGGGGTGGACCACACAGCTTTGCGTGCGGTGAACAACCTACCCTTACACGAACCCCCCCTGCTCATCGCCGGCCAGAAATTGACCCTGCCGGCCACCCCCTGGGACCTGAATGCCAAGTCGCCGGCATACACCCATACAGTGAAAGTCGGCGATACCTTGAGCGGCATTGCCGAACGATATGGCGTCGATTTGCGCGGGCTGATGGTCCTCAACCGCATCACCAACCCCAATTATATTGTCATCGGCAGTACATTGAAGATCCCAAGCGAGCCCATACAGAGGGACGGCCCTGCCATCGGTTTGGCCCGCTCCGGGTTCATCTATCACCGAGTACAACTAGGAGAGACGATATCCGCTCTATCCCTTGCCTTTGACACCACCCCCATGACGATTGTAGAGTACAACGGCCTGCCCAATGAGAGCACCCTCTACTTTGGACGGGAAATTCGCGTCCCCTATGGCCCCCCACAGTTGGAGAGACGGCTGCCGCCCACACCCATTTCCGGCACAGAGTTCGTTGTCAGCCTCAGCCGTCAACGCTGTTGGGTAATGCGTAACAGGCAAATCATCTTCGAATGGAAGTGCAGCACCGGCTACGGCCAGTGGATGACTAAGGTCGGCACCTTTCCCATCAAAACCCGTATGGAGATAGCCCGCAGCAGTGCATACCGGCTCAATATGCCCTTTTGGCTTGGCCTGTATGACGTAGGTGAGTTCGAAAATGGCATTCACGGCCTGCCCGTGGATTGGGAAAGCCAAGAAAAACTGTGGGATAGTCTCGTCGGGCAGCCGGCCACGTTTGGTTGTGCCATGCTTTTGGACGACCACGCCCAAATCCTCTACGATATCTCGTACATCAACATGCCCGTTCATATCGTCAATTAGCCCAAATCCCAGTGATCACTGAAACACCAAATCCAGACTACCGTAGTTGCAGGCCAGTGCCATTACCCACAGGCAAAGTGCCATCAGAAATGCTGGCCCATTTTCTCTCCTCCCTGCCGACCGCCCACCCACAGCTTCTCTTGGGGCCAGGCGTCGGTGAAGATGCTGCCATCATCAACTTAGGCTCGGAGTGCTTGCTCGCTGCCAAGAGCGACCCCATCACCTTTGCCAGCGATGAAATCGGCTACTACGCGGTACACGTCTGCGCCAATGACCTGGCCGTATGCGGAGCCCGCCCGCTCTTTTATCTACCCACCATCTTGTTGCCGGAAAAGACAACCGACACCGATGCTGGCCAGATCTTCGCCCAAATCGGCGACACCTGCCGCGGACTGGGCATCACAGTGGTCGGCGGCCATACAGAGGTGACGCCCACTGTCAAACAGCCGGTCGTGGCCGGCACCCTGTTAGGAGATGTCGAGAAGGTTGTGTCCACAGGTGGTTGTCGTCCCGGCGATGTCATCCTGTTGGCCGGCAGTGCTGCCATTGAGGGCACATCGATCATCGCGCGCGAGAAACAGGACACTTTATTGGCCCAGGGATGGGAAGCCACAGAACTGAACGAGGCGGCCAACTATCTCTACAAACCGGGGATCAGTGTGCTGGGGCCGGCCCTGGCCGCAGCCGAGGCAGACCTGGTAACAGCTATGCACGACCCGACAGAGGGCGGGATAGCCACCGGCCTGTGGGAGATAGCCCATGCCTCCGGCTGTGGGCTGGAAGTGAACCTGACCGCGATTCCCATAACGCCCTTGACCGCCAAGCTCTGTGCTGCCTTCGGGCTTGACCCGTTGGGAACTATCGCATCCGGGGGCCTGCTGGCGACCGCAACAGCGGAAAATGTGGAGCCTCTGCTAGCTCTCTGGCAGGAAGCAGGCCAATGGGGACAGCGCATAGGGCGGGTCCTACCCAAGGAAAAGGGTATCTACGCAACTCAGCATGGCAAACGCTCGGTCTTGCCCCATTTTGACGCAGATGAAATCGTGAAGTTATAACCGCAGCCGGCAATGACCTTCAGGCTTCTCAACCTCCTGCCACTTCATGGCCGTTACAACGGCCACCAATGTGCTGGAACCCGATAAAGCCGTGCACTTCTCAACCTCCTGCCACTTCATGGCCGTTACAACCCCTCCACCGTCTCTGCCATCAGATGATCTACCACCGCCTTGACATCCTCCCCATGGGCATGATAGACCTGCAATTGCCGGTCCGCACTGGTACCGGTCGCGAGCATCTGATAGATCGGCTCGATCTCCTTTTGGATGCCTAGTTCTGCGATCTCCTCCCCTACCAGCTCAAGCAGTTCCTGAATCAATGACCGGGTCGGGAGTTCCGCTCGTTTTCCGAAGTCGATCATCTTGCCGTCCAGCCCATAGTGGGCTGCGCGCCACTTATTTTCCTCGATCAACTCCTTGCTGTAGACCCGGAAAGTGACATTGCGCTGACGCAGCCTCCAATGCCACAGGAGAATCGCCTGACACAGGGCAGCGATGGCGATAGCCTCATCCACCCGGGGACACATATCACAGATCCGGAACTCTAGCGTCGGGTAGCTGTGATGGGGGCGTATGTCCCACCAGATTTTACTGGAGTCGGGGATACAGTGGGTGTTGATGAGGGTTTGCACCAGCCCTTGATAGGCAGCTCGATTGGGAAACGCGTCCGGGATGCCGGTGCGGGGCAAGTTCTCAAAAATTACAGCCCGGTAGCTCTTCAAGCCCGTGCGACGCCCCGTCCAAAACGGGCTGCTCGTGCTCAAGGCCAGCAGGGATGGCAGCATATAACGGACCACATTCATCGTGTCAATGGCGAAGTCAGGATCGTCTATGCCTACATGGATGTGCATACCGAAGATCAGCATGCGCTGAGCCACCAGTTGCATCTCATCTAGCAGGCCCTGATAGCGGGGGAATGGGGTTACTTCCTGCTCTGACCAGTGGCTCATGGGATGAGTGGCCGCGGCCACGATAGCCAGGCCCTTCTCTTCCGCGAGTCTGCTGATGAATGCACGCTGGCCCAGCAGTTCCTCCTTTGCTTCCGCGACTGTCGTACAGACCGGCGTGCCCAGCTCCACCATGGATTGATGCAGCTCTGCCTTGATCTCTCGCTCCACCATCACCAGCTTACCCTCTTCCAGAAACTGGGTGATGAACGAGCGCAGTTGGCCCGTCTCCGGATCGATAATCTGATACTCTTCCTCAATACCAATTGTCAGCTTCGGTCGTGAAATCATACAGTCCCCTCCGTCTGGGCAACCAGAAGATCAACGACAGCCTCGCCATCCGCGCCGCTGTCCTGCCATTTACGTCGCTGCTGATCCGAACTGGTCCCCCTCTCTAGCATTGTATTGATATGCTCGATCTCCTCCCGGCTATTGAGATGGTCCACAATCGGGTCCACCCGTTCTAGTAGCTCCTGTATCAGAGTGCTGATGGGAACTTCCTCCTCAATGCCGAAATCAAGGAGTTTTCCCTGTAGACCGTAGCGTACTGCTCGCCACTTGTTTTCGGCAATGAGAGAACGGTCGTACACGCGGAAGGACATATTCCGGTAGCGCAAGTCTACCATCCAAGCGGCGACAGCCTGAAGCAGTGCGGTCACTGCCATCACATCATCTAGGTCGGGCAATACATCACATATACGAATCTCTAGGGAGCCTTTCCCCCCAGGGCTGAAAAGACCTCGAGAACGGCCATACGGACGAATATCCCACCAGATATGTCCAGGGTCGGGGATACAATTGGTGCGTATGAGCGTATCCACATAACTCTCATAATCATTATAACTGCGGAAAGCATTGGGAATGCCGGTGCGGGGCAGATCCTCCAACAACACCGAACGATAGCTGGACAGCCCTGTATCTTGGCCCCGCCACAGGGGAGAAGAGTTGGCTAGGCACAAGATGTGTGGCAGCAGATAACGCATGGCGTTCATGACATCGATGGCGAGGTCTCCATCCTCCACATCCACATGTACATACATGCCAAAGGCCAGCAGCCGGGTACTCATCTGCATCTCTTCCATGAGCGCGCTATAGCCATGTCTGCCGCTCTCTGGCCGTTCCCATTGGCTGAAGGGATGTGTGCCCGCAGCCATGAGCTTCATGCCATGGGAATTGACAGATTCCAGCATCGCCTGACGAACGCGCGTCAACGCGCGGCGCGCATCCTTCACATCTCCGCACACACCTGTACCCACCTCCATGGATTCCTGAGACATACGCTGGGCAAAGCCTAGACCCGAATGACGCTCTTCAATCAGTACCTGATTGCGGCTCATCCATTTGGTTGGCAGGGAGTGCTCACCTTGAGACATGGCAAGCCCTTCGGATGTAGCAAAGCCGAGTATATCACGGCTGCTCGGGTCGATGAACTGATACTCTTCTTCAATGTTGATGTTAAAAGATGGTTGTTTGTAATAGATCATAGTCACCTTCCTCTCTTTTCACTGTTTACGAATACAGGCACAATGGAACCGCCGCCGGCTGTCACATTCAAAAGTGTCTCACTGCTCACCCGGCAGAGACAGCCCTGCACCCGCTCGCCGTGGAATAGGAATGGGTCCGAATCCACCGACCGCCGTGCTACAACCACCCGGCCATCAGCGGACAGGGTGGGGAATTCCTCGTAGGCGACCTGCACCCGCTCCTGAATGATTGTCGGTTCATCGGTGGCCAAGGCAGCATCCCATGCAGTCTGCTCCGTCTCCCAGCCGATGAGTACGCCTTTGCCACCGTATTCATCGTTCGGCTTCAGTACCAGGCCTTCTCGATTGGCACTGGCCCAAGGCAACAGGTCGATCCGATTGCCGGCCGGGTCAAGAGTGATGCGTTCCTCCACAACACGGGTCCAAGGAATGTGGGCGCGCACCGTTTCCCGCTCAATTTCCGTCAGGAGATGGGCATTGCGCTCGTCGCTGATGATGGCGAAGCTCGCTTTTTTATGCAGCAGCTTGCAGGCGAAGGGATTCACCACACAGATGGCCCCGGCCTCTACTGCTTCAATCATCGGATGGGCCAATCCATATGTATGTAGCAGTTCGGTGAGCAGGATCCGCCTATACACGAAATCAACCGGCGTCCCAGCAGCGTATAGCTGGGCGTCCCGAAACTCCATTTCGTCCGGCCCACAGATGACCGCCTTGATGCCATTCTCCCTGAAATACTGCGCGAACAGTTCAAACTCGCTGCGCGTGGGCACATCATGCCAGTCAACAATTGCGATATCCGGCAATTTGTGGCCATTGCCCTGCCACTGGCGGAAGACCCGCAGAAATTCATCCAAGGCCGGCCTTTTGCTGGGCAGAGCAGTCAGGGCATAGTGCTCCGCGAACGCTTGCATGACCGGCAACTCAAGGAACAGATCGCTCAATATGTCCGAATAGACCATTGAGGCCGGGGTTTCGCCGTTGAACTCTACAAAACTGAGGGTACGGCTACCGTCCGCATTGTAGGCATAGAAACTATCCAGCCGGGCAGTGGGGATCAGGGTAGGGTAGCCGTGATTCATATGGATCAGATGCTCTTCCTCTGGCGTAATGCCGGCCTGCGCCCGCAGCTCCTGATCCTCCAACATCACCCGGGCCAGCCGCTCAAAAATCCGCAACACCAGTTCTGTGCATGTGACCAGATATTGCCATTCATCTGCTGTATACAGCAAGGGGCGCAGAACAGTGCATAGGGGACGCTCACCGAAGAACATGCGGTTTTTCTCCATGCCTGCAGTGAGCAGCTCCCAGCTATCATGGGCAAGCCTGGGCTGATAGAGTAGGTCATGGTAGCGAGAGATGGCGTCTAGGGTGGCCATAAGCTGCAGTGGTTAGTGGCTAATGGGTATGCCGAATCCTAGCTCGCCGGCCTCCGGGTTGCGGAATTCCAGCGGTAGGTCAAAGGTCTGCCGGTCCACCTGTTCCGCGTTCTTGCTCAAGCCGACGGACAAAAGTGCTTCCACCCGGTAGGTTTCGCCGGGCCACAACGGATGCTTCAGATGCAGCGTATTGTTGAGTTTCGTGTCAGTCTGGGCCAACAGAACGAGACTGTTATTTTCCGTGCCATCGGGGTTATAGACGATCAGCTCCACATTCGGTGCTTCGCCTTCCAGCCGGGCAGGCAACCAGATGCGTACCCATAACCGCTGCAGATCCGGGTAGGGATAGATCAAAATCCGCTCAAATCTCAGTGGTGTATCTTGCTCAAATAGATTGATTTCCGTCATACTGCAATCATTGGTGGCTGCATTGAACTCATAGGATAAGTATAACAGGGATTGACAGCAAATGAAACACTTAAATATTCTAGCAGATGATTTGACCGGGGCCGCGGATAGTGCGGCCCGTTGCCGATGGGCCGGGCTGCCAGCAACGATCTTTCTGAAAATTCCTGAATCCCCTCTACCAGCAGGCGTCCGCGCCTTTACCTCCGATTCCCGTCATCTGCCAGCCGCTGAGGCAGCCCAGCGGGTGCGTATGATGGCTGCCCCCTTGCATGCTCTGGACGCCCATTGGTACAAAAAGATCGATTCGACTCTGCGGGGCCATATCGGCAGCGAGCTAGATGTGCTGTTAGAGCTACTAGACGCACCGGCTGCACTCATCTGCCCAGCCTTCCCAGCGCAGAAACGGGGTCTGCATACTGGACATCTTGTGACCCCAGATCTCTCACCCATACCCATGCATTTGCCCTCCCTCCTGCAGAGCCAGAGCCGCTATCCAGTCGCGGCCATTTCTCTTGAGGATGTACGCAATGGCAAGTTGGCCGCGCGCCTACAACAGACCACATCCAGAGAGGGGCACCGGGTCCTGGTCGTGGATGCGCTCACGGATGAGGACCTGGACACAATTGTAGATGAATGCGCGGCCGCGCTGCCCAATGCTTTGCTCTGTGGCAGTGCCGGGTTGGTCGGAGCACTTGCCCGCCGCCTTGTCGGCCAGGAGGATTTCCCCGTGGACAGAATCCATGGGCCCCGTCTGTGGCAAACTGCTCTGCTGCTGGTGGGAAGCGGCAGCCAGGCCGCCCACCGGCAGATCGCCTATCTGCAGCGGTCCGACCTGCCTGTCAGCCGGCTGACAGTGACGCCGCACACCGCGCCGGCGGCCATAACCCACGACCTAACCCAGCCGATCTGGCTGGTACACCAGCCACCCCCCACGCCGGACGCATGCCTAGATGGAGCGGATGCCCGGCAGCGCATAGAGCATATGGCCCAGATCGGGGCAGAACTCTTCGCCAGACGGCCAGCGGACCTGCTGCTACTTGCCGGCGGCGACACGGCTGTCGCGACCCTCAGCCGCCTACATGTGGAGCGGCTGTCCGTTGAGCAGGAACTGCTACCCGGGATGCCCCTGTGTCAAGCCGAGATCGACGGTTGTTCTGTGTTGACGGTGCTGAAGCCGGGTAGTTTTGGCGAGGATGGAACGCTTGTGGAGTTGCTAACTGCCGTGGCCTGTGATCTGTGACCAGTCACTGCACCTGGTGTTTCACTTTCAAGATGGCGTTCGCTATGTCATCCATCTCCTGCGGGTCGGCTAGGAGAAGATTTTGGCCCAGGGCAACTGTCTGCGCGCAGAGCAATTCCCCATTGGGGCAAGATGTCATCCGGCTGACCGGTTCGACCAGAGGAGGCTGCTGGTAAAGAGGATAGGGGTAGAGTGCGGAAGCGGGGATGTTTTCGGCATGCAGGGCGGCAATGAATTGTTCACGGGGCAGCCCCCCAAAACGGGCCGCGTCGTAGCGCATGAGGAAGATGTGATGGGCATGGGCATCGGCCCGGGGATCCCAGTGCTGAGGTGTCAGCCCGTCGATCTCCGCCAAAAAATTGTGCAGACGACGAGCATTGCCCATACGACGCTGCAACTGTTCATCTAGCCGGGCCAGCCCCGCGCAGAGGAGGGCCGCCTGCCAGCCACTCAGGCGCAGATTTGTGCCTAACTGAGGATGCTCGTACCAAGGAGCGTTCCTACGTCGTCCACAGTTGGCAATACTCCACAATTTCTCCGCCAAGGCCGCGTCATTCGTCAGCAACGCGCCTCCTTCACCCGCAGTCAGATTTTTGCTAGTCTGGAAACTGAAGGAGCCGACAGCACCCAGCGCGCCAACGGGTTGGCCGTTCCAACTACTGCCGTGGGCATGGGCCGCGTCTTCGATCACCGCCAAGCCGTACCGGGCCGCCATAGGCAGCAGCTCGTCGAAATCCACTGGCAGGCCGCCAAAGTGGACGGGGATGATGGCCTTTGTATGTTCGCTGACCGCCGCTTCCAGCGCAGGAATCGAGAGATTCCACGTCTCCAGGTCTACGTCAGCAAAGACGGGGGTCGCCTCTACCCTGGCCACGGCCGCGGCTGTGGAGACAAATGTGTAGGGTGGCACGATCACTTCGTCGCCGCGGCCAATGTCCAAGGCACGCAGGGCAGTTTCCAGAGTCAGGGTACCGTTGACCATGGTGATACAAAATCGCGCGGCATGCCGGGCAGCAAACGCAGCCTCAAATTCCGCCACCGCTTTGTCATAGCCCCCCCATTCGCCCCGCTCCAACACGGCCAACAGCCCCTCTCGCTCGCTTTCATTCCACTGGGGCCAGCGAGGCCAAGGCCGAGAACGGGCAGGCTTTCCGCCATGGAGTGCCAAGCATTCCTCAAGTTTTCGCATCTTTTGCCCTTTGGCATCGCGCTTCAAGTGGCGTGCAATTTGCCCTTTGTCTCTTCATTTCGCATCTTCATCCCAATCATTCGCAAACACAGCCTCAGCGCCTGCCTCATCGCAGCGTGGTTCGCCATCCCTTGCCCGACTATGTCGAACGCCGTACCATGGGCCGGGGTTGTAATCGGCACAGGCAGGCCAGCGAGGACGGTCACACCCCTCTCAAAGCCCAACAACTTCATCGCAATCTGCCCTTGGTCATGGTACATGGTCACGACACCATCAAACTCGCCGCGACTGGCCCGCAGAAAGACCGTGTCCGCTGGGAAAGGTCCAGCAGCGGCGATGTCCTCTTGCTGGGCAGCTTCGACCGCCGGCCGGATGACGTCGATCTCCTCAGAGCCGAACAGCCCATTTTCGCCGGCGTGAGGATTTAGCCCGGCCACCGCGATACGTGGCACGGGCACACCGGCTCCGCGCAACGTGTGATGGATGAGACGGATGGCCGGCAAGATTTCGTCCACCGCAATGTGGTCACATACAGCCCGTAGGGGAATATGGGAACTGACTCGGGAAGTCCAGAGGTTATCCAAGGTGTTGACTTCACCCGTATAGCCACTGACGCCCAACCGCTCTGTGAAGTAGCGCAGATCATCCTCCTGACGACTACCGGCCATATGGAGGGCCTGTTTGTTCAGAGATGCAAAGCAGATGCCGTCAATGACGCCGGCCAGTGCCAGTTCCGAGGCGTAGTCCAGTGTCTCCAACACATGACGACCTGCGGCAGCATTCACCCGGCCCGGCGTGTGGTCTGTCGGGTCAAAGGATGGGCCGGACAGAAGCAATGGCCCGGGTACATAGGCCGGCAGGGCCTCCGGCGAGGCGTATACCGGCAGGTCTACGCAGACAGCGGCCACCTGTGCGCCCCAGCCCAGCACCCACGCATCGCCAATGACGACCATCCCTCCGCCCTCTGTCTCAAGCCCATCCGCCAGCAGCCGGGCCACAATCTCCGGCCCAATCCCACAGGGGTCGCCCAACAGGAGCGCGACACGAGGAGAATCGTTACGCATACGCCAGCACCGGCTCCAGCTGCCATGGGTTTTGCATGCTGCCGTGCTCAAAGGAGAGGGGCACTTCGTCGCTGATGGAAAGCCGTGGATGGGCCTCAACTTCTGCCCGCATACTGGGGCTGATGTAGAAGTCCTCTAGGCTCAAGGTGTCGCGGATGAAAACCATGCGGGCCGCTTCTTGGGGTTCCGCGCAGATACGCAGGGAAACTTCCAGCGCGCGCTCGTCGTCGGCGAATGTCAAGGGAAGATGAGAACGGGTGGCACTGAAGATGCCGGACGTCACCGCGTTCATATACGTGGCCTGCCAGTCGATCTTACCATAGACCCGGGCGGTGGTTATATTGGCCAGGCCCAGGCCGGAGATGTTGCCATGTGTCTCTTCTGTTAGGTCAAGGACGGTGATGATCGCCACATCCACATTGCCGAAGTTCTCAGGCTGGCGGGGAATGTGCAGGCGGCTGATGACGTTCGTGTCCATGCCGGTCCCGGAGATATTCTTACCCAGATCCCGGATCACGAGCACGTCCACGGCTTTGAACGGGATCTGTGCCAAGTACGCTTTGGCTTTGTCCAATAGGTCGGCCTCCTTTTGGGTGCCTACCTCGGCCGCAGTCAGGCCAGCGATGAACGCGGTGTTCTCATAGGCATTTTCCACTGGGCAGATGGCCCCCCGAAAATTTGTGTTGGCCTCGTATACCCGCGCTGCCGGTGCCAGATACATCTGAAAGTTCTTGCCACCGCCGCCATGCATCATTGACGCGCCGTGCTGTTTGCCCCAGCCGATAACACACATTTTGGATGGACCGCTCTCCAGGTGGCTGCGGAAGTCTGTATGTGGTTTGATACGGCTGACGAGAATCGCGTGATCCGCAGCCATGGAGTCTTTACCCTGACAGACGGCCGGCCCGTCAGGGATATGGCCGATCTCCTCCACTTCCATGGTTGCCCGTACCTCTACGCCCATGGCATCTTCCGTGACGCCCATCCCCGCGAGGATCTCTTTCTGGCCTTCAACGGTGGCACCGCCATGGCTGCCCATGGCCGGCACAATGTATGGTTTCATCCCCGCAGCTTTTAGGTAATCCACACTGGCTCGCACAATCTGAGCGAGGTTAGCAATGCCCCGGCTGCCCGCGCCAATCGCGATGGTATCCCCCGGCTGCATGGACGCACATATGCCGCTCTCCTTCAAGGCACTACCCACTGCCATAGGAATGTCATCAACCTGGGGCGTGTCAAAGGTCTGATGAACAGCCAACAGTGTTTTCGGAAGCGTAGCAGGAAAGCGAATGTCTTGGATCTGTTCGAGTAAATTCATATCTCTTCTCCTTTCATCATTGAATCTTGGTCTCTCATGAGGCCTCCGGTTTCTCTATCCAATGGGCCTTGAGCTCCTCGAATCGTTGTAAACGTTTCTCGATCTTCGCAATCTCCTTAGGATAGAATGCCAACATCTTATCACACAGTTGGAGCATCCACTGTTTCCGAGGAAATTGGGGCTGTACAACAATATTGTTAGAATTCGCAATCTGTATCTGGCCCCAGCCGAGTGCTCCGATGGTCAGGCAGTCCCAACTCAAAAACTCAATTGGCACGAAGTAGACGCGGGCGAAGACAACACACGTCCCCTGAAGATCGTACTGCACCATCAAGAGTACAAAGTAATTCTTAGCATCCTCGTAAAAGCGACCAAGCCGTTCGACCGATGTTAAATTCGGCATATTGAATCGTGTGCTTATGCGATGCGTTTTGACATCAATAGCATAATAATTGCCATCAATATCTCTGAAGGCCAAATCGGCCATGGACCGGCGAGCAAAGTCGGACCGATATTCGGACACCCAGTCCCCCAAAATGCCCTCAAAGTGATGGGCAAGAATATCCTGGATCGCGTCACCAGCCGCCCGGGTACTATCACGAGTACTTGGAGATAGGAAATCCGACTGCGCGTTGAGCAGGGAAAGTGTATCCCGCTCTATGGAGATATATTCCTGACTAGAAAAGATTCTGCTCTTCATGTCTCGGTCTATGGCTTGAAAAGCTGAAGTTAGGTCAAAGAAGAATTCGCCTTCCGCTTCTTCCTGCCACTGCCGTTCTGGGTAGCCAAGGTATTGCGTTCCCAAAATACGCCATCTGTATATCCCTGTATGGTTGCCTTCTCATCAGCCAGAGCCAGCCGCTTTTCGGCCAAGCAGCAGTAGTCCCGGTCAATCTCAATGCCTACATAGCGGCGTCCCAGCTTTTTGGCTACAACTGATGTAGTACCAGACCCGAGGAAGGGATCAAAGACAACTGCATCCGGATTGGAACTCGCCAGAATCAGCTTGGCCAGCAGCTTTTCCGGCTTCTGGGTCGGATGATCCGTGTTCTCCGGCATGGACCAAAAGGGGACAGTCAGGTCGGTCCAGAGATTGGAGGGGTGAGTGAGACGATAGCGACCCTGAGAAGATTCCTGCCAGTCCTTGGGCATGCCATTTTCATCTGTGTAGGGAGCGAGCACCCTACGGGTGAGTTTCACCGCATCCACGTGGAACACGTAATCACTGGAAGCTGTACAGAACCAGATATCCTCTGAGGCGTTCTTCCAATTGGCTTTGGCCCCTCGGCCCTTTTCCCGTTCCCAAGTGATCCGATTCCGCACAATAAAATGCTGCTGGGCCACCCGCTGCAGGGCAGCCGAAGAACGCCAATCCCCACACAGATAGAGGGAGCCGTTCGGCTTTAACAGACGCACCAGTTTCGGCAGCCAATTGGCCAACCATTCTTCATACGTCTCAGCCTGGCCGCTGAAGGTGCGGCCATTGAACTGTTTGGAAAGGTTATAGGGCGGATCAGCAAAGATGAGATCAGCAAAATGATCCGGCAGAAAGCCCAGCACAGCAAACACGTCCTGATGGATGGTGCGGTTGATGATCGTTTGGAGCGGAACTGGCCTATGCAGAGAAAGCAACTGCCCACCATACAGATCCCGTTCCGCGTTGGTCAAGGATATGGTTCGATTGCGAGGTGCTCTGACTTTCATACGCTCATCCGTGCCCACAAGTCTGGGCGCATCAGACGATCTCTACCCTTTAACCTGTGCGACAATCTCCCTCAACAGGCCCTCAAAATCATCCGTGGCCGCGGTAAACGCATCGGAGGCGATGACCAGCGGCGCGCCGAAGACGACGATCTCTGCCCCCATTGCCAGCGTTTCAATGGCCTGTTCAACGGTCAGCCCGCCCACTGCCTGCACGGGAATGTCTAGCACATTGAGAATGGCCGGCAGGTCGTCCAAAGGGCTGAGGCCAGGAATCATATTGCGCTCATCAAAGCCGGTATGGACGATGACCACATCCACGCCCAGCTCCTGGGCCTCTTTGGCCCGGCCCGGCTTGTCCGCGCAGAGCATTACATCGCACATGACTTTCTTGCCGTACTGCTTCGCCATCTTCACCTGCTCGATGATGCTGGCATCATGGGCAACGCCCATCACGACCACGAAATCTGCACCGGCCTGGAACATCATCTCCGCTTCCAGCCCAGCCCCGTCCATGGTTTTCAGGTCAGCCACAATCGGATGATTTGGGAACGCCTCTCGCAAGGCGCGCACGCTGTGCAATCCCTCCGCCAAGATCAGCGGCGTACCTGCCTCTAACCAATCCACGCCGGCCGCAACAGCTGCGCCGGCCAGGTCCAGGGCCTCTTCAATGGATGTAACGTCCAAGGAAACTTGAATGATTGGGGCTTTCTTTGACATGCGTTCACTCCGAACTGCAGTGGCCTGTGGTTTTCACTGGCCACAAGCTACTGGGTTTTCAATGAATGTTATACTGTTATGACCGATTTCACATTTTCACCCCGCTCCATTGCATCAAAGGCCTCTTCCCAATCCTGCAGCGGGTAGATACCGCCGATAACCGGTGCTAAATTCACCTGTCCAGTGGAGAGGAGGGTCAATACTCGCTCCCATGTGGGGTAGAGGTGGCTGAACGTTCCTTGTAGGGTGACAGCCTTACCTACCAGCGGGTCCAGACTAAAGTCTAGGGGTTGCGGGCCCCAGCCGATTTTGGTGATACGCCCGTTGGGCCGCACCAGTTCCATAGATTGCTGTAAGGCCTTGCTGACGCCGGTGGCATCAACGACTAGGTCGGCCCCAAAGCCATCACCTAAGGAGCGAATCAGCGTCATCGGATCCTCCCGCAGAACATTGATGGCATAGTCCGCGCCCAGTTCCGCCGCCACCTCCATGCGCTTCTCGTCTGCGTCCGTGCCGAGGACGACAAGTGTCCCCGCGCCACGGATGCGAGCGATCTGTAGGGCCATGATGCCGATAGGACCCGGTCCCTGAATCACCACCAGATCCCCTGGCTTCATGGCTGTCTTTTCTACCAGCGCATTGTAGGCTACGCAGATCGGCTCGGTGAGCGCGGCGTACTCGTCCGGCACATTCTGCGGTACCCGGTGCAGGATCTGTGGGCGAGCTGCCACGTAGCTAGTCATGGAGCCATCGGCCAGTGCGCCATAGCCCAGACGGCCAGGACAGAGATTATAGTCACCGCTCAGGCAATAGACACAGGAAGCGCAGACCTCCGCTGCGGTTTCCACCGTCACCCGGTCGCCCACCTGCCAGCCGCAGACATCAGCACCTACATGGGCAATGACGCCGGCAAATTCGTGGCCCAGCACCAGCGGCAACTTCACATCCCAAGACTGCTGATTGCGCCACATATGTACATCGGACCCGCACACACCAGTGGCCTTCACCTCCACCAACACCTGCCCCGGCCCGGTCTGCGGTTCCGGCACATCCCGTACCTCCACTTCTTTATCACCATATCCGAATTTAGCAACTGCTTTCATTGGAGTGACTCGCTTTGTTGTGTTCTATGTTTCGTCTAATGTCCTACCCATCGTAACGTTCGCGCATCGCCTATCCCTGCTGACGCACCGTGTCTAGGTTGAGCACCCGCATGGCTTCCTCACCCATGGCTACCGCGTAGATACCGTTCCGAGTGAGATGGGTGACCAGGTTGCCAGGGATGTGCAGAGACGAGAAGACCGGCACGATGGGCATCTCCCGGTACTCAGGGAAGTAGAGGGCAAATTCGCCCCGCCTCAGAAAGTCCACGAAAGCTTGGATATACTCGCTGCGGGGTGCAGATTTGGTCTCATTGAGCAACACTGCCCGCGCGCCCACATAGAGGACATCGAACTCCCGTTGTCGGCTAGGATCATCGCTACGGATGCGGGAAACGCGAGGGGAAAAGAACACTTCTTCGCCACAGTTAAACTCCTCAAGTGCCATGCGTCGCAGGCTAGGCGCAATGATGTCCTCCACAATGGTGCCCATCTTATTGGCCAATTCACCCCAACGTTTGTTCATCTCCCGCCGATCCCTGGCAGATTCCTCCTTCATCTCGGCAATCATACCTTTCAGACGCCTGTCCATCTCTTCCCGTTCCATGGCAGATGCCGCCCGATCCGTGGCAGATTCCTCCTTCATCTCGGCAATCATACCTTTCAGACGCCTGTCCATCTCTTCCCGTTCCATGGCAGATGCCGCCCGATCCGTGGCAGATTCCTCCTTCATCTCGGCAATCATACCTTTCAGACGCCTGTCCATCTCTTCCCGTTCCATGGCAGATGCCGCCCGATCCCTGGCGGATTCTTCCTTCATCTCGGCAATTACACCTTCTAGACGCCTGTCCATCTCCTGCCGGTCCCTAGCAAATTCCTGCCGATCCCTAGCAGATTCCTCCTTCATCTCAGCAATCATATTTTCCATACGTTCAATCAAACGGTCGTGGCGGCGTATAGAAATACCGGTCTGGGTCATGAACTGCCCAAACAGTGTCTCCAACCGGTCAGTTCTCTCTTCCACAACCTCTATCCGTTCCGCAAGTATTGTCATCGCCTCACCTCTCTACTTCTATATCTATGGAAGCACCTGTTGAGAAACCCGACGGTGATCAGGCACTACATTCTCTTACTGCTGTGTACGATTTAATTATAACTGATTTCGCTAGAATCAGGCTAACGCGCAAATGCAAAACAAGTTTACGATGAGGTCTTTAGATTCTACGTGCAAGGCGAGGATTGGTTTCCTTCCGCCGCATTCGGGTATACTAGCAGATGGCGAACTGCTATGAAGATCCCCTTGAACGAACGCAAAATCAGTCTGGCAGCATCTATTTGGCTCGCTGTTGTTCTGGGCATCGGCCTCACCCGCCCCATGCCGACGACAAGGGACATACGGCTGTTGCCGGCAGACACGTATTTTGACAAGGTCTACGGTGCATGGAAGGTGATTCTTGTCGCCAATCACTCGGGCCTCGACTATCAAGGCCTGTATATAGACGAGCCGGGACCGGCAGGAACATTTTCCCTACTCCTGCTGGATGAGTGGTCGACCGATGACGACACCCATGTGGAGTGGGTTGACCTCCACATTCTGGAAACCCACGGCCTCAACCCATCCTATGAGCAGATTCGGGACGAATGGGTGGATCATCTGAATCACGATATTTGGGTGTCCACCCGGCGCGCGCGAGACCTGATGGATGAGGGCTTCTTGCCGCCGCAGACGGGCAGCCCCCAGCTCAATCCCGATGGAGCCTGGTCGATTGGGGCCCAGTTGCAGACAGAACTGTTCGGGATGCTGGCCCCCGGGATGCCGGATGTCGCTGCATCCTATGCCGAGCGATTTGCCCGCATCACCAACAGCGGGCCAGCCGTGGAGGCCAGCATCTTTTACGCCACGCTCTACTGTCTAGCCTTCTTTGAAAACGATATCTCTACGCTTATCGCCGCAGCTCGTCAACGTACAGCCGATGAAGCCATTATTGCGCCGATTGTTGATGACATTCTACACTGGCATGGGGAATACCCACAAGAGTGGCGCATGACCCGCCAACGGATTCGGGATGTATACGACACGGATCCGGAATGGTGGGCATCTCGAGTGAACTTCGCTGTTACGATAATGGCCCTACTATACGGAGAGAACGATATCTTCAAGACCATGGAGATCGCCGCTTTGGCCGGTTGGGATGCGGACAACAACATGACCACCGCGGCCGGGCTGTTAGGATTGATCTACGGTTACGCCGGCCTACCGGAAGTTATCCGCACAAGCAGTGATGTGTACTTCAATGAAGATGTGACCGGCCACCTGCCCCGCTATGAAAGTGTTACGCAGATCGCCCGCCAGACCCAACGCCTAACCGAGCAGATGATACGCCTGACTGGGGGGGCAACCCATGGAAATGTGTACCAGATTCCATATCATACCGTTCCCGGAACGAAACCACCCTGATCGAATTTTGTAACGGTTCTAGGGAGGCACCAAAAGAATGCAAAGGATGAGGCCTAGGCACATGGGGGCTTTTCGCATAATGCACATACCGCAGATGCCCTCGTTGATCCCCCTAACCCTATTTTGCCTCTCCTTGCTCGCCTATAGCGGCATGGTGTCCATGCAGTTCCGGCATGGAAAACTAGGCGAGCAGGTGGTGCTAGAATTTCTATACTGGTATGGGCTGGCGTTCGTCGGTTATGCTGGGGCAGTACTGTGGATGGAATGGCAGGGCAATGCCCCGCGCGGCTGGCTGTGGGGAGGAGGGTGCCTTTTCCGCCTTCTCCTGCTGCTGACAGTCCCTACCCTTTCGACGGATGTCTACCGCTATCTGTGGGACGGTCATGTACTCCTCAACGGCGTTAGCCCCTATCGTTTTCCTATCAACGCAGCAGAATTAGATGGGCTGGATATCCCCATCCGCGCCTTGGCCAATCACACCTGGATGGCCAGTCCCTATATGCCGGTGGCCCAGTGGTTTTTTGCCGCTGTTGCCTTTTTCTTTCCTCTCAAGCCGGTCTCTCTCCAAATCGCTTCCATTCTATTTGACCTGACAACCGCGCTGCTCTTAGTACGGCTACTAGCCCTCGCGCGTCTGCCCCAACATCGCTTGCTTCTTTATCTGTGGAACCCTCTTGTAGTCGTCGAAGTCGCGCATGGCGCGCATGTGGATGCATGGATGGTTGTATTGATGATGGCGGCTGTCACTGCTATGGCCTATAAATTGCAGGCGCGGGTCCCTGGTATTGCGCTGCGCGCTGTGCTTTCGCCAGTTCTCCTGGCCCTCGCCACGCTCACAAAACTGCTCCCCATCCTCCTGACGCCGGTCGTATGGTGGCGGTGGAGTTGGAGACAGCGTCTTGTGTACGCAGTATTGACAGTCGGACTGCTGTTGCCACAGGGCCTGCAGGCGGGCTGGGGCCTGAGCGGCACCCTAGACGGGCGCGGGCTGTTCGGCGCGCTACGCATCTACAGAGACCGCTGGAACTTCAACAGCGGGCTGTTTCACTGGCTGGAAAGATGGCTCATGGATGTCGGCGTTGCCAACTATCACGAATGGGCTAGGGAGACCGTCCTAGGGATTCTGACCGCCCTGTTGCTGTGGGTGTGGTTGCAAGCTCGCCGGGACCGGCACGACCTACGGGCAACCCTACGTTGGCTGGCCGTGCCACTGGCCGGCTACGTCCTCCTAACAACCACTGTCCACCCTTGGTATCTGCTGATTCTTCTGCCCTTCATTCCCCTGCTGACGCCGGGGCCAGACGAGCCGCCCCAATTCTGGCTATGGGCCTCTCCTTGGTTGTGGCTCAGCGGCACACTTACCCTATCCTACATTACCTACATCGATCCCAACAACCTACGGGAGTTTGAATGGGTACGCCACTGGGAGTATCTGCCGACCCTCTGCCTCACCGTTCTCGCGCTGGTGAGTCATACAGTGCAGAGAACCCTACTTCGTAGCACCTGACGCTACTCCTTGCTGTTCGCGTTATAACGGATGACCTGCAAGCCCACAAATTCGCTGCGTCCCGTTTCACGTAGAGCCTTGGCCATCTCTCTAGGGATAATTTGGGCGGGGTCTGTGTACCAGTCATGAGAATAGACCAGCCAAACCTGCTCGCGCCCACGAATCAGTTGATGGAGGTACGACACCTCCGTTTCGGTCATCTTCGGCTCTAATTCCTCCCGCTCAAACATGTCCACCGGCAGGCCTCGTAGCTCTGTGTTTAGAGCGAAATGCCGATAGTAATATTCAAAGGGAATCTGCACCCAAGAAGCGTTGAAGAGGATAAGGTCTCCTGGCTGCACGTGTTCGGCTACATGGGCGGCGGCCTGATCCCAGCCCTCTTTCTGGAACCAGAAGTAGTAGCCGTTGAGGGAGAGCCCGCTCAGGGTAAGGATGATGAGCATGAAAACCATCTGCACACCCGATTTCACTATGCCTACGGTCTTTGTTGACAACACTTGGTGGGCCAAGGTACGGATGCCGGCAGCAACCAACAGACAATAAGGCAGTGTTGTCCAGATGAGTGTATGTTCATAGTAGATTGGCCGGCGTAAGCTGACCATGAGAGCGATGATATGGGGGAGTAAGAACAGACTGACCAGCAGCGTCCTACGCTTGGACACAGAACAACCTAGCAGCCCGATTATGCTCAAAATCGGATAGGCCCACAGCCTCACAGGGGCCAGGGGTACGTCCGGCCAAAAGACAAAATGGTCCGGCAAAAAGGCAAAATGAAAGCTGCGGAATGTATTCATCACCAGATCTGGCCAAGGTGGCCAGATCCAGAACTCACGGTCCACGCCGATCACTTGGATGACAAATGGCACGGCCCAGGGCAACCACAGCAGTAGGGCAAGCCCCTGAAATTTCAGCCACCGCATCCAAAATGGAGAGAGAACCCTTTTCCCCTGCAAAAACATGATCCCCATGGCCACATTCAGGGCCAGCGGCAGATAGACCGCCGCAGTATTGTGGGTAAGCATCGCTAGAGACTGGGAGATAGCCAAGCCGACCCAGTCTCGACTGCTCTGCTCTCGAGTCGTCAGCAGACGGGCAAGGAAAAATAGAACGCACGCCACCTCCAACGTCAACAACGCGTACATGCGGGTCTCTTGGGCGTAGCGCACATGGAAGGGTGATACGGACAAAATGATTACCGCAATCATCGCCACCGGCCGATCCACTAGACGGCGAGCCGCAGCATAGAAGACAAGCACAGTCAACGCGGAGGCCAACCCGGAAAGGATACGCACAGTGCCCTGCAGATCACCGAACAGCCCGATCCAGAAGTGTAGAAGGTTGTAGTATAGGGGTGGATGTTGGTCGATGCGGATCAGCCAACCCCAGATTTCCCACAGGCTGTGGTGCGCGATCCAGATACTGAATGCCTCATCCAACCAGAGGGTCTTTTCAGCGACCCGATAAAAGCGCAGACATGTGGCGACGACAAAGACTGCGCCAATGAACAGCCATTCGCCCTTTACAGTCTGAATGCGCGCGGTGGAGTCATGTTGGCCATGGGCGAACGCTGTATTCATATTCTCATTATGACACGAACCACGCTAGAACTCAACTGCTATGACTTTCCATAAATGTTTTGAGATTGCATAGGAATGCAGGCCCATATACAATGCAGCAGACCGAGACGACACTTGCTGTGGCTTGTACTGGCCATTGCACTAGCCGATGAGATCGCGATGGTTTCCATACTTCAGCTCAAAGACAATGCCCGCTGGCGACAACGCTTCCGTACTTCGGTTCTCCACTACGCGTACGTGGCCCCCGCAAATCCATCCAAAGGGATTGTGCATGCCAGTTGGGATGACCCACAATCCCAAGTGTACGCTTGGGAGATTCCCTCTGGCACATTGCGCCAGCTGACACAGAAGGACGGAGGAATTTCCTATGGATGGCTAGGACCGGCCGGAGATTTCCTTTACTTTCTGCAGGACCAAAAGGGCAGTGAAATCGGTCATATCGCCCGCATCCCCTTTGAGGGCGGATCCCCTCAGGACCTCACACCCAATCTATCCCCCTACACCCTGCGGGGCTTTGACATCAGCCGCCGGGGCAACCGGCTGGCCTTTGATGCGGTCAATGAAAACGGCTACCGTTTTTACTGCTTGGACCTACACGCGGATGGGTCCTGGGGAGCACCTCAACTCATTTACGAGACCGTACAGGAAACGTGGGCCTGTCATCTGTCCTACGATGGTGGCCTGTTAGCGATCAAATCAACAGACCGGGCCCCAGGCAGCCGTCGCTATAGCATCCTCGTCTTCAACACACAGAGCGGCCACCAGATCGCCGAACTGTGGGACGGTTTCAACAATAGCGTGGAGCCGGTGCAGTTTGCGCCCCTGCCAGATGATGAGCGTCTGCTCGCCACCTCAACGGTTCACGGCTTCCTGCGCCCACTCCTGTGGGACCCTTGTACGGCTGAACGGGTAGATCTTCCCCTGCCGGAAACAAGCGGTGCTGTTGTGCCTCTGGACTGGGCAGCAGATGGCGCGCGATTGCTCATGCGGGGGGGCCAGCAGGGACTGTTCGTATACGATTTGACTGCCAATTCACTGGGTACACTGACCCAACCAGCGGGCACTTTTCGCGGCCGGACCGGCCCGTTCCATACAGGCACAGCCGGCTCTTTCTTTGGCCCAGACGGCACAATCTGGGCCCAGTGGAGTGACGCTACACAGCCGCCCCAACTGTTAGCCCTGACAGCGGACGCAACACCCCGGTCCGTATTGCCCGTTCCCCCCTGTCCGGTAGGCCAACCTTGGCGTTCTGTCAATTTTCCCTCCTCCGATGGCATTTCTGTGCAGGCCTGGTTGGGATTGCCGGCCGGCGCAAATACAGCCGACGGCCCCTTTCCCACAATCCTACATGTCCATGGTGGGCCAAGCGGGGCCGTATCCAATGCGTTCGATGCCTCCAGCCAAACCTGGCTAGATCACGGCTTTGCCTATCTGACCGTGAACTACCGGGGGTCTACCGGCTTTGGCCGGGCATTTCAGGAGAAGATCAACGGCGATGTCGGCCACTGGGAGTTAGAAGATATGCTGGCTGCCCGGCACTGGCTGCTTCAGCAGGGGGTCGCCGACCCTCAGGCAATTCTGCTGGAGGGCGGATCTTACGGCGGTTTTCTGACCATTTGGGCACTTTCACAAAACCCGAACCTATGGGCCGGCGGCATCGCGCCTGTGGCAATTGTGGATTGGACAATGAACTACGAAGACTCCTCCGCTGCGATGCAGGGCTGGGCGCGGATGATCTTCGGTGGCTCGCCCCAAGAGAAACCAGAACTGTACCGGCAGTGCTCTCCGCTCACCCACGCGGCAGCCATCCAGGCCCCACTGCTGATCTTCCAAGGACGTTACGATAGCCGCGCCACCCCTCGTCAGATGAAAGTTTTCGAGGAGAGAATGCAGGAATTGGGAAAGGACTGTACAGTCATCTGGACCGATGCAGGCCATGGGACCGCTAGCACCGCCTCCGCCGAGCATAGGCAGGAAGCACATCTAAGATTTGCCTACCGGGTATTGGGATTGCCGCCGTCACATGATACACGCCACCTGCAGCCTACCAACTAAAGCAATTTGCGTTTCTCAATCAATGTAATTCGACTTCCTCCTTGCAGTGGCCTGTGCTCCTGCTGTTTGACTGACCACTAGCCAGTGCTTGTTCACCGGTATTCGGAGATGTGACGCCCCCATGGCAGATTTTATCCTAAACCGCTTTCGGAATCCTACAGGTATCTTGGCTTCCCTTGCCATCCTTGACTACCGCCTGCTCCTGAGTTCAAATACGCTCTGGTGGCAGGCTCTGTATATGGAGATGATCGTTCTCGGCTGGCTGGTCCTAGAGCGGACAGACTCCGCCGGCCTCGTGGGGCTGGTCGGCTTCTGCCGCTCAATTCCGGTCCTATTTGTGGGTGGATTTGGCGGTATGCTGGCAGACCGAATCGGCCGGCGTTTGCTGATTATCATTGCACAAACAGTAACGCTTTGCATGTACGTGATAGTGGTGCTGCTGCTGGCAACAGGCTTGCTGACCCTGTGGCATCTGGTGGTCGTCGCCCTGCTGCTGGGCAGTGCTTGGGCAACGGACTGGCCGACCCGCCGGGCCCTAGTGCCAGACCTAGTGGGCCGTTCCCGCACAGTAGATGCCTTGCTGCTGGAAAATCTAGGCCAGGGCATCGCTCGTACTATCGGGCCGTTCATTGCCGGCTTTGTGATCGATGCTTTCGCTGCCCTAGGCTGTTTCTTGGTATTGAGTGGCTTGGCAGCCATATCTCTGTTGCTCCTACATGCCCTCTCCCAGAAGCCGATTCCCCGTACATCAAACCCATCTAAAGCATCGCCCCTAGCACAGATGCGGGCCGGCCTACATTATGTACGCCACAACCAGCCGATTCTAGCTGTAGTTTTTATCACAATGATTATGAACATGCTGATCTTTCCCTATATGACTCTGCTGCCGGTCTTCGCTAGGGATGTGTTGCAGCAGGGGCCGGTAGGCCTCGGTTATCTGGGCACGGCCGCAGGCATCGGTAGTTTCAGCGGGTTGTACCTGATCACCCGTGTGCGGCATTCTGCCAGCCCCGGCTGGATCTTTCTGATTGGCACCTTCGGCCAATGCCTCGCATTGCTAGTCTTCACAACCAGTTCAATTTTTCCTGTATCTTGGGGATTGTTGGTAGTGGTAGGGATCGGCCATGCCTGCTTCGGGATTATGCAAAGCTCAATTGTGCTGTTAGCTGCCACGGACGAAATGCGTAGCCAAGCGATGGGTGCCATCGCTGTTGCGATTGGCGCAGGGCCTTTTGGCAGGCTCCAGACAGGCCTGTTGGCCGAGGCGTTCGGTGCCCCCCTAGCTGTCGGCGGGGGAGCTGTGGTAGCAGCCCTGCTGGTGGTCGCCGTGGCCATAAGTCTGCCGGGACTACGCCAAATCCCCGGCACATTTTGAACTGCCGGGGACTTTTCAAAACCAGGGGAGAGTCGGTTGCTCTCCACGCGCCGCGAATCACTAGGGCACTGTGGCCATCGTCTCTTTCATCACCGCAATCGCCGGCTCTTCAATATCCCGCACACGCAGGACGTGTTCAGCAATGCGCGCCCGGTAGGCTGTCACCTCTGCATCCGTGAGGGGGAAGTCTGTCTCCATCTGCCGACGAATCTCAATCAGGCGTTCAGCATTGGCCTTGCCCTCTGCCAAGGCCGCATTGCCTTGCTCCAAAAAGAGCCGCTGATTGCACAGCATCCGTTCCCGCGCTTCTGCCCAGACCGGCACGCTGTCCGCTAATAGGATCTGGCTCAGCTCATCCCAGGCCTGGGCACTGCGTCGAAACTGCGCGGCCGCCTCCCGCAAGAGCGGTTTCTCCAAGAGAACCGCGGCCTCGTCCAAAAAATCTGCGTATCGATCCCGCTCGGCATAGCCTTCTTTGCCGAAGATATTGATGTCCGTAAAGACCGACTCCAACCCGGCGTACATCTTTCTACCTGCCGGGAACTCTTTGGCCCAACTACTTCGCCTGCGAGGGTTACAGAGATCATCGGCCCAGCGTTGGTAGGCAGCAAATCCGAAGTTGTGACGTGCCCCTTTCGGCGGCTTTTCCGTGTATAATCTGATGCAGTCCCTGATGCCCATCTGCACAGCCATGGGCAACTTCTCCGGGTCCGGCATATCCAGCGTTACAATGCGGTACTTTGTTTTCTTCACCCTGGCTCGTGCCGCGGCCAACTCTGCCATGGAGACGGTCAAGGGTACCCGTGCCCGGTCCGCAATTGAGACAATATCAGCGTCCGCGTCGTAGCCGAAGACGATGACAGGCAGCATATGCCAGATATCCCATTCATATGGTTGCGGATCATAGGGCAGACGAAATACATCCACCCAAGTGATGGCAGGGGTGCCATCGGTCAGGACATCAACGAGATTCGCAACAGCTTTGTCCGCGCTCGCTGTCTGGCGTATCTCCTGCACTGCACCTAGCCTCTGGAGCATCGTCTCCATTGGGTCGAACGTGTTGCGGGTGAGGATACGGGCGTGCGGGTCGTAGCCTTTATAGGCGAAGACGAAGTAGCCCATCACCACGCCGCCGCTGATGCCCATCAGCAGAGCTTCTGAATAGGGTTGACCTGTATGTGGTGCTTTCACACCGCAGTAGTCATAGTAGTTGCGAACCGTGCCCGTCTCCCAGTGGATGCCGTCGAACTGACGGTAGTTCTGTAGGATCGACATGTCTGCCCTCCTTATGCGTTCAGTGGATAACGACAGCCCTATGGTACATGATTTCGGGACATTGATGGTGAAAAAGAGACATAGTCGTCACGATTTGCGCGTGACCCGCCAACGAGTAGCATCGTTCGGGAAGCTATGCCAAGCGAGGAAATAAAGCCAGAGGAGTTATGCGACTAGGTCATGAGACAGCACAGGATATCATTGATACGCATTAGGTGAACGGCAACACCCGCGCCCCGGGACTCGGCGTGCTGATATACACCTCCGGCCACAGGTTCATGGTTTTGGCATAGCTTTCGAGGATCGTCTGGCGTACATCTGCTTCTGTACCAGCCCGCACAAGGGCCACTGCACAGCCGCCAAACCCGGCCCCTGTCATCCGAGCACCCAAGCAAGCGGGATGGCTGCTCATGGCCTCTACCATCACGTCCAGTGCTGCGCTGCTGACGTCAAAATCATCCCGCAGACTGGCATGGCTGGCGTTCATCAGTTGGCCGACGGTCTGCAATTTGTCGTCTCCCAAAGCTGCGACCATCGTCAGTACCCGTTCGTTCTCGCTGATGACATGACGGCAACGTTGATAGATGATCTGCGGCAGTAGATTTTTGTGTGCTTCCAACTGCTCGCTCGTCACATCTCGCAACGCAGTAATGCCTAGCAAAACAGGATGAAGCCGACGCACCCCCTCCTCACATTGGGCGCGCCGTTCATTATACGCACTGTTCGCCAGAGAGCGGCTGGTCTTTGTGTTGCCAATGACAAGTGCCCCAGCGACCGGGAACGGAACCCGCTGATAGTCCAAAGAGCGGCAGTCGATCAGCAAAGCATGGCCCTCTTCGCCTAGCAGGCTGATGAACTGGTCCATAATACCGCAGTGGACGCCCACGTATTCATTCTCGGCCTTTTGCGCGGCCCGAGCAAGTTGGGGTCCGGTCAACCCGTGGAGCTGATTGGCCGATGTCAAGAATGCTTTGGCGACCGATATCTCCAGGGCGGCAGAGCTGCTCAACCCGCTGCCACGGGGCACATTCCCGCTGACAACTCCCTCAAACCCCCGCAGATCAACCCCTGCCTCTGCCAGCATCAGGCCAACCCCTTGCACGTAATTAGGCCAGAGCTGCTTCTCATCCCGTTGGGGCGCACTGATATCGAAATCGGTCCAAGAGTCGAATTCTAACGCGTAAAGGTTCACCCGCCGGTCGGAGCGGGGCCGGAATAACACCCGCACGTCCCGGTCCAGAGCGCAGGGTAGCACAAAACCATCGTTGAAATCCGTATAATCGCCGATGAGGTTGACTCGTCCCGGCGCAATCGCCAGATGGGTTGGGGGGCCGTCAAAACTAGCTGTAAATCCATTGAGGAGATCTTGGGTTCGTTTGTCAAGTTGCATCGGGAGCGTAAATCTCTGTGGCCTGTGGTTTTCCTGATCACGGATGTGTTAGAATTGCGTACAAATTCAGGTCGGTCTCTTTGCCATCAGCACGAAAGGTGCGTAGAACTGTAAGATCAGCATCTGCGGCCAATTGCCGGAGTTCGCTCTCATCAACCTGATGAACATAGCGGAGCGCGTCCACGCCTTGCCGCCAAGGAAGAAAGCCATCGCCCGGCTCCAACTCGCATGGATCGATACCGACGAGCTGCGGGTCCACGAGTTTGGCTCGGAACCGTTCGCTGCTGAGAAACTGCCAGAAGGAAAGAATCACATAGCCAGCACACAGACGACGAAACTCCTGCAGCAGGCGTAGCCTCAGGTCATAGCTGGGCAGGTGCTGCATCGTCGCCGTACAGAGTACCACATTCTGCCCACTGGAGAGGGAATCCGTCCAGCTCGGGTCCGCCAGATCTGCCTGTATAAATCTGCTGTCAATACCGGCAAGATCAACGACAGATTCCTGGGCCAGTCTTAGCAACTGTGCCTCCCCATCTACGCCTGTGTAGCAGGTGGTGATGCCCTTTTGCGCCAACAGGCGAGCAAAGCGTCCATTGCCACAGCCTACATCCAAGACAGTCAGGCTTTCTTTCGCCCTTGCTTCAAAATAGGGTAGAATAAGGAGCAGGCCCGCTGTCCACCCTTGACGGGTGGCGTCAAAGTAGCAGGCCACCTTCTTATAAAAGAAACGGTTTATCTGTAGCAGCGCGTCCTGCGTCTGTGGGTTCATCTCAACTACATGTCGAAACAATGAAACGAATTCTGGCAGCGGAAGACGTGCCGGCAGAAGTGCATCAAATTTCTCAAGAATGGCAGCGTAAACGCCAGTTCAACCCAGCCGACTACCAATCTGTCTTAGCCGCGATCTTCCGGGAAATCTTGGCCGTACAAACATGGGATGCCAACCGGTCTCTACGTTCTATCTTAGCACAATACCCCAAAGATGGCAAAGGATTCTTCGCCAAGTCCGATCTGGTGCTCGGCTTCCGTCATCTGATCGACGCGGGGAAGCTGGAGCCAGATCCACTGCTGCTGGAACGAATTCGTATGAAGCCTGTACGGACATCCAGCGGTGTGGCCCCGGTGACAGTCCTGACTGCGCCTGCAGGTTGCCCGGGCAAGTGCATCTTCTGTCCGGATGACTGGCGTATGCCCAAAAGTTATATCTATGATGAGCCGGGAGCCCAGCGGGCCGAGCGGGACGGCTTCGATCCTTTCAAACAGACCTTCGGTCGCATCCATGCCTTTGAGAGCATGGGCCACGACGCCAGCAAAGTGGAGCTGCTAGTGCTGGGAGGCACCTGGAGTGCTTACAGCCAAGATTACCGCGGGTGGTTCATCCGCCGCTGCTATGACGCGATGAATGCTGTAGGCAACCCGGACTTCACACCATCTGTCAGCCTAGAGGAGGCCCAGCAGCGCAACGTCCTGTCTGCCCATCGTAACGTCGGCCTCGTCATTGAAACCCGGCCGGACTGGATCACCCCCGACGAAATCCGTCATCTACGTCAGCTAGGGGTAACAAAAGTGCAGATCGGCGTACAGAGCCTAGATGACAATGTATTGGCCCTCAACAAACGGGGTCATACAGTGGCCGAGGTTCGGCAGGCCCTGGGGCTATTGCGTACGGCTGGGTTCAAACTACATCTGCACTGGATGCCGAATCTCTACGGGGCTACACTGGAATCGGACCGTATGGCATTTCACCAATTCTTCAATGATCCGGCGGTCCGACCGGATGAACTGAAAATCTATCCCTGCTCACTGATCGCGGGCACGGAACTTTATGATAAATGGCTGGACGGGCACTATACACCCTATACAGAGCCAGAACTGGTATCTCTGTTAGCGGACATCAAACCAATGATCCCTCCCTATACCCGAGTCAACCGGCTGTTTCGGGATATTCCCGCGCATCACATTCAGGCTGGCGTAAAGGTCAGTAACCTACGGGAGGTTGTTCAGCAGGAGTTGGCACGGCGCGGCGAACGCTGCGGCTGTATCCGCTGCCGCGAGGTGCGTCGGCAGGAGGTACGGGAAGAGGACCTACAGTTGGATATCTATTCCTATGAGACAGACCTTACCGTAGAGCATTTCCTGCAGTACATTGTGGCTGGAGAGAATTACACAGCACATGACATACAATTTGCGCCAATCGCCGGTTTTCTACGCCTGAGTTTGCCCAAGACCGACGAGGCTGGTAGCCGTGCTTTTCTCAATGAACTTCGCGGGAGTGCAATGATTCGGGAAATACACGTGTACGGGCCGGCCTTATCCATTGGGCAGCCAGGTACATCTGGGGACACAACACTCGGCGCGGCTCAACACGTAGGTGTCGGCACCCGCTTGCTGGCAGAAGCCCGGCGCATCAGCCGGGAAGCAGGTTTCAAGCGTCTGAGTGTCATTGCTGCCATCGGTACCCGAGCCTACTACGCAGCCCGCGGCTTTACGCAGAGCGGACTTTACATGAGCGGCCCTGTATAATCCTACAGGAGATTGGGGAGAACGAAAAGACCCCGAAAGAAACTTCTTTCGGGGTCTTCTTTTTTCTGTACCTGCCGTTGAGCGTTAGTTGGCGGCCGCCATGCCAGCCGCTGGCAGATGTACAGTCAGATCGAAATCTGTGGTCTGGATGACCGGCAACAGGTCATGGACAGTAGCCATGATACCGCTGGAACCCATACCCGGCACAATCATATCCAGTGCCCCCAGTTGGGTGACCAAATTGAGCAGATGAGTGGCCTTGCCACCGGACCAGTCAAGAACCGGCAGTGCATTGCCATTGATGGCAATGATAATACCGTTGACATCCGTGCTGATACTTAGTTCAGAGATGCCAGAATCGGTCAGGTTGCTGATCTGAGCCGAGCTTAGGCGCAGCCCATCCGTGGCACCACTGGTCAGCGAGGACCATTCAGCAGCGGTCAGATTGCCAATGGAGAAGCTACCATCCTCTTCATACCAGATGGGCAGGTTGACACGGGGCGGAGTACCGACCGCAGCGAGAAACTCTTCCTGAGCAGCTTGGGCAGCCATCGCAGCACTGCCATTCCCTTCAACATACATTGGAATTATCGCTGTACCGGCGGCAACCGGGAAGCGCACGGTAGCACCGATACCGATCTGATCCACAAGGCCAAGCAGCTTGTCTATCATAGGAATGGCTATACCTAAGGAACTGAGCGCATCAGCAGTAGCTGACAACGACTCGCCATCATAGCTAATGGATGGCACAGCCTCGCCATTGACCAGCAGATGCAAGCCATTGGACGTATTATTGACTTGGATATGCTGAATATTGCTGGCGACCATGAAATCAACCCATACGCTCGGAACGGCGATGGCGGACAGGTCGAAATTGATGAGGTCTCCTATCTGGGTCAATGGCACGTTACCCATAGAGGGCGAACCATCTGCCATAATGTCAATGACAATGGCAGGCAGGTCTACGACCAGTTCACCGGGGTCGGATTCAGCTGACGCCGCAGCCCCTTGACCGGACCGGGGCGCACAGGCTGAGAGGGCGAGAGCCGCTATGAGCAACAAAGTGGCCCAAAGCGTCACACGTCGATTGAGCATTGCATACCTCCTAAAGGCAGTTACAGTGGGTAGGAATTGAATAAATAATTGATTGGTTTCACATTGTGTGCGTTCATTCGATTTTGCCATAAAGCAGACCGCACAAAACGCGAAAACTGATGCTTCTTGGAACGATACTGTTGAACAAAAGCAACTCGGAGGTTGCATCGTCCAAATCGCTCACGACAGTAAAGTACAACAATCACGATTCTCTATGATAAATCCTAGAGATTTCTCTCATTAGGAATTATACCGTTAGTTGGCATATGGTGCAAAACACTGTTGAACGATGCGACAATACACAGAGCACATCATCCAAGCGGGAAGGTGTACGAGGGGGAACCCTTATCCTCATAATCGTGGAATTCTTCAAGCTATACAAATCGCTGTGTACTTTCAGTGAAAGAACGCCAGTATCCCAATACTACACAAATTCTATCTGCTTGTCAACTCGCTGTCAACCTATGTCAAATTCGGTAAATTCGCCCGTAATCGTAAAGATAATCCGTTCACAGATATTTGTGACTCGGTCGGCGGCTCGCTCCAAGTTATGCGCGGCCCACAGTAGATAGTTGGCCCGGTCGACCAGGGCCGGATCTTCTATGATCATTGCGATCAGATCCCGATGGACTTGATTATACAGGGCATCCACTTCATCATCACGCAAGGGAATTGTACGGGCGGCGTCTAAATCCTGGCGTAGAAATGCATCAAGAGCTTGTTGAAGCATCTCAGTCGCAATTTCACACATGCGGGGGATATCAACAAGTGGTTTGAGCAGAGGTTTCTCCCCAATTATCAGGATAATGCGCCCAATTCCCTTTGCATAGTCTCCAATCCGTTCCAACTCCATGCTGATCTCCAAAACCGCAGCAATCAACCGCAGATCGCCGGCCATTGGCTGTTGCATGGCAATCAGCCGTAAGCATTCCGCCTCGATCTCATAGCGCCTTTTGTTGACGATCTCATCTTCTTTGATGAGCCGTCTAGCAGTACGCAAATCTCTATTCTGCAGAGCTACAACAGATTCTTTGAGTGCCTGAATCACCATACTGCCAAGCATCAACGTTTCTGTTTGCAGATCTTCTAGCTCTTGGATGTAGGTTGTACGTAGGGCCGTCATCGGACTGCCTCCTGGCTGGTTGAATGATGCAATGCCGAACGTACCGAGCATCCCGAAACCCTCGGAGATTGCATCGTCCAATCCACTACTGCTGGCCCTGCAGATAGGTGATCAATTGGGCGCGGATCTGATCCCGTATTTGCTGAAAGATGGCCATTTTGTCTGCCTCGCTGCCAGTTGCATCTGCCGGATCATCAAAGGGCATATGCACAACTTCACCTTGCCCCAGCCAGACAGGACAATGCTTGGCCGCGTTGTCACATACAGTTATGACCAAATCTAGCTCCCGCTCGCGATACTGTTCAATCGACTCGGGCACCCCCTTGCTAATGTCAATATCCAGTTCCGCCATGGCCTGAATTGCAAGGGAATTTACACGGCCTGCCGGTGCCGAACCCGCGGAAAATGCTTCCCACTCCTCGCCCAAAAAATGGTTGACCAGCCCTTCTGCCATCTGGCTGCGGCAAGAATTGCCTGTACATACAATGAGGACGCGTTGCTTATCCATCTACATGCCTTTATGGTGAACGATGCCTTGCCCCTGTACTGCACAGCCATCCCGAAATCCGTTGGCCCGTCTCAAACGACAGACCCTAGCCGAAACGCCCGGTAATGTAATCTTCTGTACTCTTCTGGCTAGGATTCGTGAAAATTTTGTTTGTCTCATCAAATTCTACCAGATATCCAACTCGGTTGTCATCTACACTGAAAAAGGCTGTATAATCAGAAACCCGCGCAGCCTGCTGCATGTTATGCGTAACCACGATGATCGTATAACGTTGGGACAGCTCCTTCATGAGGTCTTCAATACGCAAAGTGGCGATAGGGTCCAGGGCAGAAGCCGGCTCATCCATCAGAATAATCTCCGGCTCCACAGCAATGGCCCGCGCGATACAGAGGCGCTGCTGCTGGCCGCCGGAAAGACCAAGCGCGCTCTCCGGCAATTTGTCCTTGACTTCATCCCACAAGGCCGCAGACCGCAGAGCCCGCTCTACCAATTCATCCATATCGCCCCGGAAACCGTTGATGCGCGCCCCCCAGGCCACGTTCTCATAGATCGTTTTCGGAAATGGATTTGGTTTCTGGAAGACCATGCCAATGCGACGACGCACTTCTACCGGATCAATATCCACATCGTAGATGTTTTGGCCCTGAAACAGAACTTCGCCTTCTATACGCGCACTGGTGATGAGATCGTTCATGCGGTTGAAGCAACGGAGGACCGTACTCTTGCCACAGCCGGATGGGCCGATCATGGCTGTGATTTTGCTCGGCGAGACCTTCATCTGTATATCTTTTACCGCCTGAAAATTGCCATAGAAGACGTTCATCGCTCTTGCTTCGATTGTGTATTTGCTCATTCCATTAGCATTCGTTTCCGCCTGCGGCTTCAGCGGACGTTTGAGGGCGATAGACATTGGGATACTCCTGTAACTGCAGTGGCATGCAACTGCCATTGACTAGCCACGAACGACTGGATGTTTATACATTGGCCCGATTGCTGTTGAAACGATTACGCAATAGCACAGCAGCTGCATTAAGAGACAAGAGCAGAACGAGAAGGATGAGAATTGCTGCCGCAGCAAGGTTGCGAAATTCATCTTGGGGCCGAGATGTCCATTGATAGATCTGAATCGGCAGAACAGTGAATTTGGAAAACGGCCCGCTCGGGTCCACTGCAATGAACGTAGACGCACCAACGACCACAAGAGGTGCTGTCTCGCCAATAGCCCGGCTGACTGCCAGAATTGCGCCTGTCAAAATGCCGGGCATGGCACTGGGAAGAACATGATGCCAGATCACCTGCCAATGGGTGGCCCCTAAGCCGAAGCCGGCCTGTCGCAAGGAATTGGGTACCGCCCGAATCGCTTCCTGCCCGTTGATAATGATGAGTGGTAAAATTAACAGCCCCAAAGTCAGGCCAGCAGAAATAATCGTGCGCCCATTGGCCGTGGCCTCGCTGCCGCCACTGAGAAATGCACCACTGGTGAAAAATTCTAGCACCCGCACAAAGATAGCTAACCCCAACATGCCATAGATAATTGATGGCACGCCAGCTAGATTGTTGATATTGGTCTGGATCAAGCGGTTGAGGAAGCGCTCTTTGTGAGCATACTCCTCTAGGTAAATCGCCGCACCAACGCCTATGGGGAAAGAAAATAGAATGGTAATGGCAACGACCCACAAGGACCCAAAAATCGCGGTGCGTACACCAGCCCGTAATGGATCACTCGATTGCGCCTTGGAGACAAAATCCCCCGTGATCCAACTGCGAAAATAGACGTAGGAAGCAGGATACTTCTCGGTCGCCTCCGCCATCACTCGCGAGCGAGCAAACACCGAATCCGTCAAACTCCAGGTAGCAACGACCTGCGGCTTGACCACCCATTCCATAATCAACTGCAGAACATTTTCCTTACTACGCGCGGCCATGGGTAGATCATTCTCAAAGCGGCGCATCAGCCCTTTGGAGATGTTCGCTTCCAGAATGTGGATGGCCGCCTCTTTGGGCAATTCTTCCAAGGGCACGCCATCTATTGCCAACTCCTCAGGATCGATTTCATTGACAACCGCTACATAGCCGAAAGACTGATTGACAATGTTATAGAGCAGCGCCGTCAGGGCGATAATCCCCACAAGCATCGCACTCTGAAAGACGACCGCCCAGATATGCCCGCGCTGCTGCCGCTCCTCTACCAACGCACGATAGGTCTCATCAGAAGGCATCAGGCCAGTGGAGATTTGCTGGGATACTGGCTGTGATTGGAGTGCCATTACTCATACTCTTCCCGGAAGCGGCCTACAATCCATTGGCTAAACACATTCAAACTCAACGTCATTAAGAAGAGCAAAAGGCCGATGGCAAAGATGCTGTTGTAGTCGATAGAATCGTAGCTCAGATCACCGCCACTGAGGCGTACAATGTGCCCAGTCATGGTTTCAGCAGCCTGAAAGGGCGAAATGGTAAAGTTGGGACCCGCACCCGCGGCAATCGCGACGATCATTGTTTCACCAATTGCCCGGGAGATAGCCACGATGAACGCAGCCACAACACCAGAAAGGGCCGCAGGCACAACAATACGAAGGGCCGTCTCCAGCTTTGTTGCTCCCAACCCATAAGAGGCCTGTCGCAATGTGTTGGGCACGGCACTCAGGGCATCCTCACTCATTGAACTAACCAGCGGAATGACCAAAATACCGATGACTATCCCTGCCGAGGCTGTATTGTAAATCTCAACGAGATCCTGGCTGAATATTGCGCGCAACAGGGGCGTCATGAATGTGAGGGCAAAATAGCCGTACACAACAGTCGGGATACCAGCCAGCACTTCAAGAATCGGCTTCAAAATACTGCGCGCCCGTAGGCTGGCATATTCACTCAGATAGATAGCGATACACAAACCCAGTGGAAGGGCGACAGCCATTGCTATCAGGCTAGTCATCAAGGTAGCTGTGACTAGGGGCCAGATGCCGAAGTGCCCAATGGCCGGCTGCCACTCCGTCCCGCCGAAAAATTTTAACAGATCGACCTCTTCACTGGAGAAAAACAGCAGCGATTCCCGTCCCAGAACAACCACAATTCCCAAGGTGGTTAGGATCGAAATGGCACCACAAAGGAAGAGAAATCCCTGGATAATGGATTCGCTGACGCGGGGTTTGTGCCTCAGATCAAACTGCGGGCCACCAACGACAGAGGTTTTGTCCTGTTCACCCCTATCTGCAAGTGATCCCTGTATGGATTCTGTGGACACGGCCGCATGTGCAGTTGACGTAGATTGCGTCATAAGTTCTCCTTAATAACTGCAGTGAATCAATCGTTCAAGGCTACACGTACTGCAGTTACTGGGTGAGAGCATCCACAAAGTACTGGCATCAATAAACAACGGGCGAGCGCATGGATAGCTTCCCAGCTCAATCTTTTCGACAATGGCTTCAATTACCAGACGTTCCCGCTGATCACCCCATTCTAATCGCTTTTATGCTAATCCTATAAATAATAAATGTGAGGAAGAGAGCTTGCTCTCTTCCCCAATTTTGCACAGGAGTATCGGGTTCTCAGGAATGGTCATGAGAATCTTTACATCCTGATTAGACCAACCTACTGGTTGATTGCATTGAGAGCATCCAGCAGGTGCTGTTCGGCTGCGCCCAGTGCCTCAGGATTGGCAGGAAAGTAACCGACCCGTTCAATCTCTTCGTTGACGAACGTCAGGTAAAAGTTGATGAAGGCCGCTACCTGGGGCTTCGCAGCTATGATGCCGGCATCCGAGTAGATGAACAGTGGGCGGGCTAACGGGTAGCTTCCCATATCAACGTTTTCGGCCGTGGCTTCAATGCCCTCAATTGAGAGAATCTTCAGCGAGTCAGCGTTCTCTTGGTAGTAGGCATAACCAAAGTAGCCGATTGCATACGGGCTGCCGGTTACACCTTGGACAAGTACATTGTCATCCTCTGAAAGCTGGAGGGCTGCGGCACTCAAAATCGGTTCTTTGTCTTTGTCAAAGATCTCTTCCACGAAATAATCAAAGGTGCCACTATCGGTACCGGGGCTAAAGCGCTGAATCGGCTCGGCCGGCCAGTCCGGGTTTACATCGGCCCATGTGTTGGCGGAAGAGAAAACCAATGCCAACTCTTCTATGGTCAGATTATCAACAAAATCATTCTCTTTGCTGACCGTCACAGCCAAGGCATCCGTACCTACGCGGAACTCAATCGGGTCTCGGTCGATGGCAGCACAGGATTCCCGCTCAGAATCTTTGATGGGGCGGCTGGCATTGGAGATGTCCGACTCACCAGCGACGCAAAAGCGCTCAAAGCCAGCACCACTGCCGATGCTGTCGATGGTGATGTTGCCGGCGTACCCTTCATTCTTAAATCGTTCTGCCATGACCTCGGACAGGGGGAAGGCCGTGGAACTGCCCGCGGAGATAATGTCACCGGTTACTTCCAGAGGATTTACTTCTGGCAGAGTAGTCATGGACTCTGCGGCCATCATCTCCTCTTCAGCGGCCGGAGCGGATGTGGGGACCTCTGCCGTAGCTGGACACGCAGCCAGTACGAATGCTGCACTCAACAAAGGAATCAAAAGTAGACGACGCATGTTCTCTCCTAGAGATGTTGTGATGGTACTGCTGTATTCGTAACCAATCCTCAATGAGATACCCATAGAAAGATAGACCTACCAGATTAACGATTTGTGATAAAATACGCGCAGTAGCGTTAAGAGTTCTTTTTCAGATCGTAAAGAATTGATTAACGCACCCAAGAAGCCGCTCCCTGAATTCTTCATCTACCTGATGATGGCTGGAAGGTTCTCCTACGCTTTGCGAGCCGCTGCATCCTATAATTATCTGCATGGTTTTCAAGGACCTTGTCGTTATGTTCTAGCCTCGTGTGTATGGATACGAACACCATGAAGATCAGGTGGCTTGACATTGAATCGACTTCTGTACTATCCTATTCAAGGAAGGAATGAATATTTTCCTACCGCTGGTAGTGTTGATTCAAGTTGAGGAGAATGTGATCATGATCAACCGAGAGAAGAATCTCTGCAAGCAGCATTATGAAAGGTGATGTATAACAAACATGTATTGGGAGGTTTACCATGGCAGCGGTTTTGCTGGATGAGGTAAGGCTGAATGAGGGTTTGCGGGATAGGGAAAGGCTGGTCAAAGTTGAGAGTCTGTTAGAGGAATCTCATAAGCATGTGGCTACACGGGAGGACGTCCAGGCGGTCCGGACAGAGCTGGTAGGCGTCCAAGCTGCTCTGCAGGCCGAGATCGCTGGCACCAAATCTGATCTGCAGGTAGAGATCGCTGGCACCAAATCTGATCTGCAGGTAGAGATCGCTGGCGTCCAAGCTACTCTGCAGTCGGCGATATCCGGCGTTCGGTCTGAATTGAAGACGGAGATCGCCGGCGTCCAAGCTACTCTGCAGTCAGAGATAGCCGACGTTCGGTCTGAATTGAAGTCGGATATCGCCGGCGTCAGGGTAGATGTTCAGTCTGTGCGAACAGAACTGGCAGACGTCAAATCTGATATGCGCTGGCTAAAGTGGCTGCTGGGGACCGGGGCCTCTCTGGGCGTTGCCATAGGCACAGGTATCCTGCTGCTGTTGCTGCGTATGGCCGGCGGGTTATGAAAAGTGGAATTATGCTTTTTTATCTTTATGAGGAGGTATAAGCATGGCGAGTCAAGACAGAACCTTAAGGAACAGTGTAGAGTTTGAGGGCGACGAACCGCAACTAGGCGCGCCCGCTCAGCCCTCACCCTCCTTACCCCCCCCCCCCCCCCCATACAAATGTTCTAAAAATATACGGGCTACGCGAGGGACCATCCTAGCAGCACTCATCATCCTCGGCAGCGCACTTGCCATCACTGCCTTGATGTTGACCATAGGCAGCGCGCCTACCCCCGTAATCGCACAGACAACATCGTGTGCCAACACGGTCGCGATTCCGGACCCAGAAGACTCCAACCTGATCGCGGATTGCCAAACACTCCTGGCCGCCAAGGACACCCTACGAGGGACCGCTACACTGAACTGGGATACAACGGTGCCGATAACTTCATGGCAAGGCATCGCTCTCGGCCCAGGATCCCCAACGTATACTTATGTGAGTAGTTTAGATCTCTCTAATTACCTCGGCAATCGGAGATTAAATGGCAGCATCCCTGCTGCGTTGGGTGCCCTCACCAATCTGCAGACATTGTCCTTATGGAATAACAACCTGACAGGTACCATCCCCGCTGAACTGGGCAATCTCTCCAATCTGCAGACATTGTACCTCTCCTTCAACAACCTGACAGGTACCATCCCCGCTGAACTGGGCAATCTCTCCAATCTGAGAGATGTGGGCATCCACAACAACCAACTGACGGGCACTATCCCTGCTGAACTGGGCAATCTCTCCAATCTGAGAGTTTTGAACATCAACACCAACAACCTGACGGGGGAGATCCCTGCTGAACTGGGCAATCTCTCCAATATGACCACCTTGTGGCTACACACCAACAACCTGACGGGCACTATCCCGGCTGAACTGGGCAATCTCTCCCGTACTCTGCAGAGCTTGTACCTCAACCTCAACCCACTGACGGGCCGCATCCCACCGCAACTGGGCAATCTCTCCGAGCTGACTCGGTTGAACCTCGGCGGCAACCAACTGACGGGCCGCATCCCGCCACACCTGGGCAATCTCTCCAATCTGCAGTGGTTGTACCTCAACAAAAACCGACTGACGGGCCGCATCCCGCCGCAACTGGGCAATCTCTCCAAGCTGCAGTGGTTGAACATCAGAGATAACCAACTGATCAGTACTATCCCTGCTCAGCTGGCCAGTCTCTCCGACACTCTGCAAACCTTTTACTTCTACAACGATCAAGAAGGCCCAGACCTCAACAATACAATAAGCGGATGTGTACACAGTGACTTGTGGGGAGTTCAAACCAATGACTACGGTGCAGCGGGACTGGTCCAATGCCAGGCCGCCCCCACACCCGTGCCCACACCTATCAACTGTGACATCACGGTCGCGATTCCGGATCCAGAAAACAATAACCTAGTCGCCGATTGCGAAACACTCCTGCACGCCAAGCTCACCCTAGACAGTGCCGACTCATTGAACTGGAATCTAACGACCACCATAAACACTTGGGAGGGTATCAGCGTTGACAGATCGAATGTGACTACAGTGGCGATAGATGGCCCGCTCATGGACGGAAACAGATTGACGGGTACGGTCCCTGCTCAACTGGGCAGTCTCTCCGCGCTGCGGGAGTTGCGACTCAGCGGTCACTCCCTGACGGGTCGCATTCCGCCTGCCTTGGGCAATCTCATCACCCTGCAGACCTTAAACCTGGCCCGCAACAGTCTGACAGGCCCTATCCCGCCTGCCCTGGGCAACCTCTCCAATCTGCGGACCTTGAACCTCTACACCAACACCCTGACGGGTACCATCCCGGCTGCATTGCGAACCCTCTCTAGTCTGATAACGTTGGACCTCAGATATAACCAACTGAGCAGTACGATCCCTATTCAGCTGGCCAGTCTCTCCAACACTCTGCAGACCTTGAACCTGGCCGGCAATACAATAAGCGGATGTTTACCCAATGACTTGGAAAGTATGAGCGACCTGTCCGGAACTCTGAATTTATGCAGATCACCTACACCTACACATACAGCTACGCCTACACATACAGCTACACCTACAGCTACACCCACACCTACACCTCTCTGTGTCGGCAGTAATGCGGTTCCAGATCCAGAAGACCCCGGCCTGGTCGCCGATTGCAGAACACTCCTGAATGCCAAGCTCACCCTAGACAGTACCGACGCATTGAACTGGAATCTAACGAACGTCATAACCAGTTGGAATGGTATCAGCATTGCCAGCTCGCGTGTGATTACAGTGGCGATAGATAGTGCAAACACATTGACGGGGCGCATCCCTGCTCAACTGAGCAATCTCTCCGCGCTGCGGGAGTTGCGCCTCAGCGGTCACTCCCTGACGGGCACTATCCCGCCTGCCCTGGGCACCTTCACCCAGCTACGGACGTTGAACCTCTACAGCAACACCCTGACGGGTAGCATCCCGCCTGCCCTGGGCAATCTCGTCACCCTGCAGACCTTGAATCTCTCCAGCAACAGTCTATCGGGCACTATCCCGCCTGGCCTGGGCAATCTCGTCACCCTGCAGACCTTGAACCTGGCCAGCAACAGTCTATCGGGCACTATCCCGCCTGCCCTGGGCAACCTCTTCAATCTGCAGACTTTGAACCTGGCCAGCAACACCCTGATGGGCAGCATCCCGCCAGAACTGTCAACCCTCTCTCGTCTGAGGACGTTGGACCTCAGAAGCAACCAACTGACCAATACTCTCTCTGGTACTGTCCCTGGCCCTGCTCTCCCTGGCCAGTTAGACAGTCTCTCCAATACTCTGCGGACCTTGTACCTCGGTAACAACCCCTCACTAACGGGATGTGTAAACAGAGGCTTGTGGAGCATGGTCACCATGAGTGACACAGCAAGTCTGATGGAATGCGCGATGAACGTAAACGCGCCGACATCTACGCCTACGGTCACAGATACGCCTACAGTCACACCGACACCTACAATCACACCGACACCTACGTGGACGCCATCTACAGGTGGTGGCAGTAGTGGTGGTGGCGGCGGCTCATCATCACAGAGACCCACATGTACCAATGGCACTGTCGTAGCCAATCCCTCTGCCAATGCCGACCTGGTCAGAGACTGCGTACAGCTTCTTACCATCAAGCCCACCCTGGAGGGAAGCATCAGTACCTCCATGCGCTTGAACTGGAGTGAGAACAGCAGCATAGGCACCTGGGAGGGGGTAACCATTGGTGGGGCCCCGCAGCGGGTGATCAGGCTGGAGCTGGATATCAGTGGCAAGACATTGGCAGGCAGCATCCCGTCTACCTTGAGCCGGCTCACAGGTCTGCAGACCTTGGATCTCTCCAACAACGAATTCTCGGGGCGTATCCCGGTTGGCCTGCGCGCGCTGGCCAGCCTGCAGGTCTTGGACTTCTCCAACAACCGGCTGTCGGGCAGCATGCCGACTGATCTGGGCAGTATTGCCACCCTGCAGACCTTGCACCTGGCCAACAACAGTCTGACGGGCAGCATCCCGACGACCCTGGTCGATCTCTCCGCTCTACGTTCGTTGTCCTTGGCTGGCAACCGCTTGAGCGGCTGTATTCCCAACGCGTTGGCACGGGTTGCCCAGAACGACCTGTCGGCTATCGAGTTGTCCTTCTGCGACCCGGTCACCCCGACAGCTACGCCTACGGTCACGCCCACAGCCACGGCTGCCCCTGTTGGCCAGGACCTCTTCCTGCCGCTCGTGCGGCAGTGACGCAGTAGGTGACCGAAAAGTAAGGACCCAGGGCGGATGTCCTGGGTCCTTGTACTTTGGGAGATACACCCGCGCTAATGAATTTTATGGCGGGTTTGCCCCTGTTCGGCTTCTGTGCTATCATGTTCAATGAGTATTTTCATGCCAATCGGCAGCCGGCGGTGTTGAGTACAGCTGAGGAGAATGTGATCATGGCCAACCGAGAGCAGAATCCATGCAACAAGCAACAGCTTGAAGGCGACGAACCGCAACTAGGCGTGTCCGCTCAGCCCTCACCCTCCTTACCCCCCCCCCCCCCCCCCCCCCGTACAAATGTTCTACATGGATGCGAGGAGTACCGATGAACCGCGCAACCAGTGGGGGAACTTGGTTAAAGGGGATGCCGCCCACGCGAGGGATCTCCCTAGCAGCCCTCATCGTCATCAGCAGCGCGTTTACCATCATTGCCTTGATGTTGACCATAGGCAGCGCGCCTACACCCGTAATCGCACAGGTACCTCAACCACCAGATGTATGTAGCAACACGCCCGCGATTGCAGATCCAGAACCAGCCCGCCTAGTCGCCGATTGCAACGCGCTCATGGCCGCTAAGGAGACCCTACAGGGGAGTGCCTCTCTGAACTGGCTGACAACCACCTCGATCATCACCTCTTGGGTGGGTATCGGCGTTGACAGTACGCGTGTGGTGACAGTGAGTTTCGTTGGTGAGAATACACAGCTCGGAGGCGCACGAAACAGACTGACAGGCAACATTCCGCCGGTCCTGAGCAGACTCGACCAGCTACGGGTGTTGGCACTCAGCGACCAAGACCTGACGGGCCCTATCCCTGCTGCATTGGGTGTCCTCACCAATCTGCAGACGTTGGCCCTCAACAACAACCGACTGACGGGTACGGTCCCATCGCAACTGGCCGCCCTCTCCAACACGCTGACCACCTTGAACCTAGGTCAGAACCGCTTGTCTTCTGGCTCCATCCCAACGTGGTTAGGGGACTTCGCAAATCTGCAGACGTTGGCCCTCAACAACAACCAACTGATGGGTACGGTCCCATCGCAACTGGCCGCCCTCTCCAACACACTGACCACCTTGAACCTAGGTTGGAACCGCTTGTCTGGCTCCATCCCAACGTGGTTAGGGGATTTCGCAAATCTGCAGACGTTGGCCCTCAACAACAACCAACTGACGGGTACGGTCCCATCGCAACTGGCCGCCCTCTCCAACACGCTGACCACCTTGAACCTAGGTCAGAACCGCTTGTCTTCTGGCTCCATCCCAACGTGGTTAGGGGACTTCGCAAATCTACAGACGTTGGCCCTCAACAACAACCAACTGACGGGTACGGTCCCATCGCAACTGGCCGCCCTCTCCAACACGCTGACCACCTTGAACCTAAGTCTGAACCGCTTGTCTGGCTCCATCCCAACGTGGTTAGAGGACTTCGCAACTCTGCAGACGTTGAACCTCGGCGGCAACCGCCTGACAGGCTCCATCCCTACGCAACTGGGCAACCTCTCCAATCTGCAGTTCTTGCACCTCTCTACCAACCTTCTGACGGGCTCCATCCCTATGCAACTGGGCAACCTCTCCAATCTACAGACGTTGGCCCTCTACAGCAACACCCTGACCGGCACGATCCCGGCTGAACTGGGCGATCTCTCTGCGCTGACGACGTTGTCCCTCTACAGCAACACCCTGACCGGCTCCCTCCCGGCTGAACTGGGCAATCTCTCCAATCTGACACAATTGTACATCCGTAGCAACACACTAAGCGGATGTATACCCCATGCCCTGCACTCGCGTTCTACCTTAGTGTCTGACACAGTCAATCTTCTGCCCGGACTGCGTTACTGCTCCGTCTGTGCCAATAGCATCGCAGTTCCGGGTCCAGAATCAGAAGAAGTAGAGAACCTAGTCGCCGAGTGCAACATACTCCTGGCCACCAAGGACACCCTACGAGGGACCGCCTCACTGAACTGGGATACAACGAGGCTAATAAATACATGGAATGGCATCTCTCTCGGCCCGGGACCCACAACGTATACTTATGTGAGTAGCTTAGCTCTCTCTAATTACCTCGGCAATCGGAGCTTAAATGGCAGCATCCCTGCTGCGTTGGGTGCCCTCACCAATCTGCAGACATTGTCCTTATGGAGGAACAACCTGACGGGTACCATCCCCGCTGCACTGGGCAATCTCTCCAATCTGCGGATATTGTACCTCACCCTCAACAACCTGACGGGTATCATCCCCGCTGCACTGGGCAATCTCTCCAATCTGACGCAGTTGGGCATCCACAACAACAACCTGACGGGCCCTATCCCCGCTGCACTGGGCAACCTCTCCAATCTGACGCACTTGTGGCTCAACACGAACAACTTGACGGGTACCATCCCGCCTGCACTGGGCAATCTCTCCAAGCTGACGGAGTTGCACCTCAACAACAACAAACTGACGGGCCGCATCCCGCCGCAACTGGGCAATCTCTCCGCGCTGCTGTGGTTGTACCTCAGCAGCAACGAACTGACGGGCCGCATCCCGCCGCAACTGGGCAATCTCGACTCTCTGACGCAGTTGCACCTCAGCCTCAATCGACTGACGGGCCGCATCCCGCCGCACCTGGGCAATCTCTCCAATCTGGAGTGGTTGTACCTCGACGACAACGAACTGACGGGCCGCATCCCGCCGCAACTGGGCAATCTCGACTCTCTGACGGACTTGCGGTTCAGAAGAAACCGACTGAACAGCACTATCCCTGCTCAGCTGGCCAGTCTCTCCGACACTCTGATGGTCTTTTACTTCAAGTCCCTCCGCGATGACCACAATACAATAAGTGGATGTGTACATAGGGACTTGTGGTGGAACGTTCCAGACACTGACTACGGAAACGCCGGACTGAGCGCATGCTCGGGTGCCACCCCCACACCCGCGCCCACACCTATCAACTGTGACATCACGGTCGCGATTCCGGATCCAGAAAACGATAATCTAGTCGCCGATTGCGAAACACTCCTGCACGCCAAGCTCACCCTAGACAGTGCCGACGCATTGAACTGGAATCTAACGAACGTCATAACCAGTTGGAATGGTATCAGCGTTGCCAGCTCGCGTGTGATTACCGTGGCACTTGATGGCCCGCTCATAGACGGAAACAGATTGACGGGTACGATCCCTGCTCAACTGGGCAGTCTCTCCGCGCTGCGGGAGTTGCGACTCAGCGGTCAAACCCTGATGGGCAACATCCCTGCTGCCCTGGGCAATCTCTCCCGTACTCTGCAGAGCTTGAACCTCTACAGCAACACCCTGACGAGTAGCATCCCGGAGAGATTGGGCAATCTCGTCACGCTGCAGACATTGAACCTGGCCCGCAACAGTCTGACGGGCACCATCCCTACAGAACTGGGCGACCTCTCCAATCTGGAGCAGTTGCACCTCTACAGCAACAGTCTGACGGGCGAGATCCCAACTCAACTGGGCCAACTCACCAATCTGCAGACATTGCGACTCAACAACAACCAACTGTTGAGCACCATCCCTGCTGCCCTGGGCAGCCTCTCCCGTCTGACACACTTGTACCTCGGCGGCAGCAATACAATAAGCGGATGTATCAGCAGGGACTTGAATGCGTGGAGGGAGCGTGCCGACACACATACTGACATAGTTCTGATGGAATGCACACCTACACCTATGCCACGGCCACCACCTACAGGTGGTGGTGGTGGCGGCGGCGGCGGTGGCGGCTCAACACAGAGACCCACATGTACCAATGGCACTGTCGTAGCCAACCCCTCTGCCAATGCCGACCTGGTCAGAGACTGCGTACAGCTTCTAACCACCAAGGCCACCCTGGAGGGAAGCATCAGTACCTCCATGCGCTTGAACTGGAGTGAGAACAGCAGCATAGGCACATGGGAGGGGGTAACCATTGACGGGGCCCCGCAGCGGGTGGTCAGGCTGGAGCTGGATATCAGTGGCAAGACATTGGCAGGCAGCATCCCGTCTACCTTGAGCCGGCTCACGGGTCTGCAGACCTTGAACCTCTCCAACAACGAATTCTCGGGCCGTATCCCGGTTGGCTTGCGTGCGCTTGCCAGCCTGCAGGTCTTGGACTTCTCCAACAACCGCCTGTCGGGCAGCATGCCGACAGATCTGGGCAGTATTGCCACCCTGCAGACCTTGCACCTGGCCAACAACAGTCTGACGGGCAGCATCCCGACGACCCTGGTCGATCTCTCCGCTCTACGTTCGTTGTCCTTAGCTGAAAATCGGTTCAGCGGCTGTATTCCCAACGCCTTGGCGCGGGTTGCCCAGAACGACCTGTCGGCTATCGAGTTGTCCTTCTGCGACCCGGTCACCCCGACAGCTACGCCTACGGTCACGCCCACACCGCTTGCCCCGGTTGGCCAGGACCTCTTCCTGCCGCTAGTGCGGCAGTGACGCAGGTAGGTACTCAGAAGGAAAGGACCCAGGACATCCGCCCTGGGTCCTTTCCTTCCAGGGGATTGTGGCAGGATGGTGTGGGCGGGGCTAACAGCAGTTGTTCGTGACTACAAGTCACTCCGGTGTTACAACCGGCAATGTAAATGAAAAGGTACTGCCTTTGCCTTCGATGCTGTCCACCCAGATTCTGCCACCATGTGTCTGGACGATATGTTTGGCGATGGCGAGGCCCAATCCGGTTCCTCCGCTGGAGCGGGCCCGGTCGGTCTTGTAGAAGCGCTCAAAGATACGGCTCTGGTCTTCCGCGGGGATGCCAATGCCTGTATCGGTTATGGAGATCATCATCTGCCGGCCAGCAGGTGCGATTCCTGCGGATATGTTGACGGATGCGCCACTTGGTGAGAATTTCAGGGCATTGTGTACGAGGTTCGTGACGACCTGATGAACCCGCTGCGCGTCTGCCTGCACCCAGGGGAGACGGGCCGGCAGGTCCACAATCAACTCGATCTGGCCGCGCGCGGCCTGGGGCTGCAATCGTTCCACCGGCGTCAGAATGATTTCACTGACAGGGACAGCACAAAACCGAAAGGGAACTTGGCCCGACTCAATGCGAGAGAGTTCTAGAAGCTCCTGGACCATCTGGGAAAGAGCATCCACTTCCGTCTCAACCCGGTCCAGAAAGAGAGGGCCCGCCTGTGGGTCGTCCCATGCTCCATCTCGTAGGGTTTCGGTCAGGGCCCGCAGGGAGGCGAGAGGGGTGCGTAGTTCGTGGGAGATGTTGCTCACAAAGTCCTGGCGCACCCGCTCCAGCCGGTGTAGTTCGGTCAAATCCTGAAGTAGTACGATGTATCCGTGAATGCCTCCAGCCACGAAAGGCAGCGCAATCGCCTGTACGGTCCGGTTATCCCATTGAAAGATACGATTGGCTTGCCGCCGATTCTCCTGACACATCTGCCACGTTTCAACAATGCGATGATCCCGCACAACTAGGGCGAAGGGGATCCCTTGCACTTGGGCCCCATTTGTCATGAGATTGCCAGCAAACTGGTCGGAAATGCCCACCATGCGCGCGGCGACGGAGTTGCAGAGACGTACCCGGCCTTGGTTGTCAAGGATGAAGACGCCATCTACTAGGTTGTTTAAGACGGAGGTGAGGCGTTCTCGCTCCCGGCTGATAGAGGTAATTTGGAACTCAAGCTGGTCGGCCATACGATTGAAAGCCCGTGTGAGTTGCCCCACTTCATCATGGGAGCTGGGCACGAGACGGGTGCTGAGGTCTCCTTGGGCCATGCGGGATGCTGTGTGCGTCAGCCGACGGATTGGACGGGCTGTACGCTCGGCCAGGAGGACGGCACTGGCAGCACTGACGAGGAGGACGATCACGATGGCAACGAAGATGCTAGATGGGGAGGGCGAGATGGTGGTGGTGACGTCCTGAAGTGGCACTGATACTCGCAAGATACCCACCGGCCCACCCCAATGGCCAATGGCCTGGGACCTGTAACCTGTAATATCACTGACAACCGACCATTGACCACTAGCTGCTGGGGTCAGGATAGCTGCGACGTAGAGCATCTCAAAGCCCAGTGTACGACTGAAACGACTACTGCTGCCTGTGCCGCTGGCTAGTGCTTGAATGATCTCCGGGCGATTGCTGTGATCTTCCATCAAGAGGGACTCGGCCGCGGAGTCCGCTAGAACGCTCCCATCTGCGGAGATGAGAGTGATGCGCGCATTGAGTAGTGTAGTCCACCCGGCCATGAGACGAACGAGTTCATCGTCCCCCGCTTGCCAGCGCGATTGGGCCAGCCCATTACGAAGTTCATGATCCTGCGACAGAAGCAGAACGTAGGTGGTCAACTGAGCGCGTAATCGTTCCAGATTATTGGCCTGGACTTGGGTGGAGAAGTAGAGAAAAAGGCCAATCAGAAAGAGAGAGATGAGGATAGTATAGGTTACGGCGATGCGCCAACGGATCGAACGGAAGTGAAACATCAGTGGTCAGGGACTCTTTTGCACAGGTCATTGCAGTTTACCCGTCAAAACGATAGCCCATGCCCCGCACTGTGAGGATACGCTTGGGCCGGGCCGGGTCTTGTTCGATCTTTTCCCGCAGCCAGCGTATGTGAACATCCACGGTGCGGCTACCCCCGTCGAAATCCCAACCCCAAACCCGTTCTAAAATCAAGCTACGGCCCAGTGCAATCCCCCGGTTGCGGGCCAGAAACAGGAGCAGCTCAAATTCCTTGGGCCTTACCCCCAATATTTGGCCGTTGCGCCGGACTTCCCGCCGGCTTTCATCCACAACCAGATCGCGGAATGTAAATGTATTCCCTCCGTCATTGGCTTCGGGCAGGGCCGATGACTCGATCTCTTCCCGGATCAGCCGCACCCGACGTAGATGGGCGTTGACTCGCGCCAGAAGTTCCCGCATGCTGAACGGCTTGGTGAGATAGTCATCTGCACCCACGGCCAGCCCGACGATCTTATCCACTTCCTCGTCCTTAGCCGTGAGCATCAAGATGGGCATGCTCATATTCTGGCGCAGAATCCGGCAGATTTCAAAGCCATCCAGGCCCGGCAACATGATATCCAGAACCACCAGATCCGGCTTCTCGGCCCTAGCAATGGGCAAGGCCTGCACACCATCCATAGCGACGACAACCTCATAACCCTGCCGTTTCAGATTGTACTTCAGCGTCTCAACGAGGGTGAATTCATCCTCAACTACCAATATTTTTGTCTTCTTCAAAGTGGATTGCCTCGTGAATCGTCCCATGATTCAATCATCACGAGAGCCTGCCCGTCTCGTGCAAAGAAGCTGAGGATGTGGATCTGTACTGTTGCGCCGGCCATGCCCTGTAACGTCCATTCGGTTGAAGGCCATCAGCTACATATCTCCCAGAGGAATCAAAATGAAAGGATTCGCAGGAGCAGTGCATCCAGCATGGCTACGGAATGAGTTGCATGAGCAGCGCGGTCAACAGAGCCGCCCGGCCAGCTATCTGGTCTACTTCAATGTGTTCATGATCTGCGTGCGCGCCATGGCCCGGCACACCTAAGCCATCAAGGGTAGGAACACCCAGAGCACCTGTCAAATTGCCATCGCTGCCGCCACCGGTCCCCCCTTCCTGCAAGGCCAGCCCCAGCGAGCGTCCGATGGCCTGCGTCTGCTCAAACAGTGCGCCTGTGATGTTCCTCTCCAGCGGTGGACGGTGCTCGCCGCCGCTCACCTCTACTTCAGCATGGGGGACTATCGGCTTCAGCCCCAGGATCGCCTCACTGACCCGCTCCATCTCCGCTTTCGTCCATGCTCGCACGTCAATGAATGCTTCGGCCTGGGCCGCGATCACATTGGAGCGGGTGCCGGCGTTGACAACACCTACATTCACCGTGGTGCCGATCTCCAGATCCGTCAAGCTATGGAGAGCGATGACCTGATGGGCCAGCTCCTGAATGGCACTGATGCCTTTTTCCGGTTCAACGCCGGCATGCGCGGCCCGGCCAGCAATTTTCAGTGTAAAATGGCCGCCACCTTTGCGGGTCGTCTTCAGCACACCCCCAGGCAGGGGTGGCTCCATGACCAGCACATAGGCTGAACGCCGGGCCTCATCTTCAATAAGCTGCTTGGACGTCTGGCTGCCGACCTCTTCATCGGCTGTGACCAGCACAGTCACTGGCCGGGGCAAGCGCAGGTTCAATGCCTGTACGCCCCGTAGCACATACTCTACTAAGGCCAGGCTTGCCTGCATATCAAAGATGCCGGGGCCATACGCCCAGCCCTGCTCATCAACCCGAAACGGATGTGTGTGCAGAGAACCGAGCGGCCAGACGGTGTCGTAGTGACAGAGGATGAGGGCGGGGGCTGTGCTTGTATCGGCCACGTATGCTGGAGACATGTAACTGGCACGCAGGTGATTGCCGCGCACTTGATTGGCGATGATTTCCGTATCCAGCCCGGCCGCCCGGTAGTGGGCGGCCAATTTTTCTGCAAAGGCATCAAGCCGGCCTTTGTCATCCGTCGGCGTCTCCTCCTCCACGAGCTGTCGGACCCTCGCTAAAATGTCCGCTTGCTGGCTTTCGTAGTAGGATGTGAGTCTCTGGGGATCCATGAAAATCCTCCTCTAAACTTGTGGAGAGTGACGAGTGGAGAGCAGTACATTGGTGGTCGTTCTAAAAAGCACTCATCACTTCAGTTATGATATTCTATCATGCGATTTTCGGTCAGAATGTACAGGAATCGAATTTGGACACCATCCTATACATCCTAGCAGACAATCATCCTACTCCGAATTCAACGGCACTGAAGAAGAGGGGAACCATTGCCACAAAGCCGATAAAAATGGCGGCAATTTCCAAGTATACCCATCCTTGGGCCACCCGCAGCCAAACCCGCCGGCGGTCGGTAGCAGCCCGTTGACATTCAGTGTAAATATACTTAATCATATACTGTTCCGCTGGTCGGATCGGCTCCATAGGCTGTATATCCCAGCCGACCTGCTGGAAAACCCTAGGGAAGGAAGTTACGAAACGATGGGCCCCATACCCGAAGGGCAGCAGAATGAACAGGATATAGGCAAGCATACCGAACAGCAGGTTCAATGGTTCCGATGGAATCGGGCTGAAAACGATGAACAGGTCAACCCACAGCCAGCCCAGAAAGAGAATCATTGGCGCAGCCAGAATCCAATAGCCCCATCCGTTCGCAGCGGGCGTTGCCTCCACAAGCAGAGCTGGCACTTCTCGCCGCATTTGTTTCTGTCCTTCTACTTTGGATGTCATCATTGCCGTGGCCTGTGAACTGCAGATGTGTTATTGGTGGTTACTGCCCATTGATTTTTCATCGTTTCTTGCGCTTCTTCCGTATCTTCTTACGCAGGGCTTCCGTATGTTCCTGAAACGCAGACTTACTCTGTGAGGGCGCGGCATGTCCGAGCGATTGTGGCGTGCCGGCCGCTTGTGTAGGACGTGCCAATGCTCCATGGGGCCGCTTTGCTGGCCGAGGTGATGGGCCGAACAGGGCCATCCATTCCGAGATCTCCCCATCGGAGAGGGATACGTGGGCCTCTGTGCCTTTTTCCACTGGCGCGCTGGCCGGCCGCCGCGGGTGAGCCTGTAGGGGCTGGTTGCGCGCCTGCACGGCCGGGCTAAAATATGCCACAAATTCATCCGCACGCCAGGTGTCCACACCGTACAAGCTGGCTTCCCGACGCAAGGCCCGGTCATTTGTGACCACAGTCAGGCCTTGCACCGCATCCCTGATACGCCGCCGGATTAAACCGTCGGCATCCTGAGGATTGCGGGCAAAGATCACCTTTACGCCGCCGCCGCTCAACGCCTGAGAGGTGCCGCCGGTAATGCCATGATCGAAAATGACCGTTATCATCCCACGATAACTACTCTGCCACACCCGCAAACGACTCACAAGCAGGGCTTCGTCATGTTCATCCTGCAGGCTGATGTCTTCAAAGACACCTGCGCCGATTAGATTGTGGCCATCAATGAGCAATGGCATAGACGGATTCCTGAATGGAGAAAGAACATAGGAGAGCGGGATGTGAGGCGTAAGCACTCCTCACAGTTTCACTTTTTCCTCGCGCCAATGGATATCCGCTCTGTGTTGATTGCGCCGGCGCCAGGCCAATCCAAACGGATAACCGGCCATCTTAGCCCCATCCCCCACCAGCCGAATCAGTGGCACGAGAAGGGCAGCACACAACCAAGCCCCGCTAGAAATTCCTTTGCCCAACAACCACAGCCGCTGCCAAGGCCGTACACAGTAGGCAATACCGCCCAAGAGCAACCCAAGCCAGCCTAGCCAGCGGGCACCCTGCCCCCACAGCCCATGGCCCACCAGCGCCGGGAGCAACAGCAGATATGTAGCATAGCGGATGGCATGACGCTTGCGCCACAGGTCTGCTTTGCCATCCCCTCTAGCATAGCGAAAATACTGCCGCCAATAGGCTATCAAAGAAGGGCGCGGGCGAAAGTAAGCGATTGCATCCGGGGCCCAGGCAAATACAAGGCCCTTTCCTGCACTCACAGATCGAATACGCAGATCGAATACCAGATCTTCGCAGTAGTCCAGCCATTCAGGATAGCCCCCGACCTGCTGCCACAGATCTTTGCGAAAGGCCACAGAGCGGCTGCTGGGCAGAAATTTCGCCGGGTCGATCTCCTCTGCCCGAGGTAGAACCGTTGCCGCCATCGCCATTTGAAATATCTCTTGGGCACTCTGTCTCATGGCAAAATCAGTAGGCGTATCACATGCGAAACCTGGCACATCCGGCAAAAAGAAGCCGGCAACCGCGTTCACATCGGCCCCTACATAGCCCGCCTCTCCTTCAAACGGAGCCACAAGCCGCTCCAGCCAGTGGGCATCCAAGCGTACCCCCGCGTCAGTTGCCGCAACAATCGGCCCAGCGACCGCGGCAATGGCTGTGTTGCGCCCCTGACTGATGTTCGCGCCCGCGGTCGTAATGATCTGTAGACCCGATAATCTGTCGCTGTATGTCTGCAAAATAGCGACCGTCTCATCTTGGCTGCCGCCATCACAGATGACAACCTCATCCGGACGACGAGTTTGACGCATGAGAGAGTCCATCAACCTACGGATGCTTTCACCCTCATTATACACAGTGGCGATCACTGAAACCCGCATTTGATTCCTTATCTGAAGCAGAGTTCAAGGATACAGGCTTATACACATTCCAATATCCTGCTATATTCCGATGAATCCTGCAAATCTTGATCCGATTTTGGCCCCTTTTTCTCAGTGAGCGTAATCAAAAAAGGCTTCCGAAATTGTCAAAATTTCGGAAGCCTTTTGGCGTTGAACTGACAGATCGTTCAGACCATCTGTGGCTGCAGGAGACCGTAGTGCCCGTCACGGCGGCCATAAATCACGTTTAAGGCGTCTGTCTCCACATTATAAAAGACGAAAAAATCGTGGCCCAGCAACTCCATCTGTTCAATCGCCTCCTCCGGGTTCATCGGTTCGACGACAAATTGCTTGGTACGCACGATTTCAGCACTGCCTTCTGGCAGCACTGTGGCCGCTAGGTCGATAGCGGCCGCGGCCACCGCTGCATGTCTGCGCTTATTCTTAAACCGCCGCCCCTTAAAGCGTTCAATCTGACGATACATCTTGTCTACAATGGCGTCAATTGAGGCAAAGATATCTTCGGTCGATTCCTCTGCCCGCAGAATCTGTCCATTTGCCCAAATTGTTAGCTGTGCTGTGTAGCGGTCTGAGGCAGCCTGGGTGTCGCTGTAGACAAGTTCAACCTTTGCTTCTCGCGCCTGTGGCAGAAACTTCTCCAGCTTGCCGACCTTCTTTTCAACGTACTCTTGAATCCAATCCGTAACTTCAATGTTACGGCCATGGACATTGAGGTTCATCATTGAATCTCCTTTCTACACAAGAATATAGATAAAAACCACTACTCCGCCTATCACGTACGCCAATGGCAAGAACCATGCGGTATTGAACAGGTGTACAGGCAGAGACATGGTATCATTCTACTGCCTACACTCTTCTGAATCTATAATCCTGCTCTCAATCATCATGATCCATATACATTGTAAAATTGAGACGCGAATCTGTCAACATTGCCAAATACCGGTCGTCAGGGGCATGCAATGATCGATGTTACATTTGCTCATGCCGATCTGGCCTAGCCAATGCTAGGCCAAAAACATCCCGCGCACCAGCCTGACGCAAAGCTACGGCGCAGGCAGTCATGGTAGCACCGGTGGTGTAAACATCATCCACCAACAGGAGCGTCTTCTCCTGCACCTGCTCGGGCACAGCCTGAAATGCTCTCTTCACATTTTCGCTGCGGTCCTGCGCGGACAGCCCCACCTGGGAACGAGTCCCTTTGACACGGACAAGCACCTCATCCAAAATCGGGACAGCCACGCTGCCGGCGAAGCTGTCAGCCAGCAACCATGCCTGATTGTAGCCTCTCTCGCTCATTCTTTCCGCATGTAAAGGGACCGGCACTATCCCATCCACCCCATCCATGATTGCAGGCCAAGGGGCCTCCTCCAGTACCACTGCATGTAGGTAACGAGCTAGGTTCTGGGCCAGTTCCACCCGGCCCTCATATTTGAGCGCGTGGATGGCCAGGCGCATTGGGCCGCTATGCAGTGTCGCCGCCCGTACCACGCGCAACGGATGTGCAACAACTCGACAACGCCTACATATCTGCCCGTGTTCAGCTATATCTACTCCCAGTGGAGAGCCGCAATACTGGCAGACCGGCTGTGGGACCGGACGCACATCCTGGGCGCATGCATGACAGAACCAGTGCCCGGGCCGTTGGCAAGCAACACAATGGGGTGGAAAGAGCAGATCGAGCAGATAGGAGCCGAGGTGTTGAAGAACTGCAGTGGCCTGTAGCCTGTGATGACCTAACACCTGTTTCCTATGGTTTGAGGTTTCACTGGTCACAGACTAAGAGCCCACGGGGAACCAACGCTGGAGTGCATCGTTGATGAACGTGCGTAGATCATCGCCTAGAATCAGTAGAATTGACAAAAAAACAATGGACACGAGGATCAGCATCAGCATGTATTCAACGAAACTTTGGCCGCCGCGCCCCGAAGATGAGCGAAAATTGGACATAAAGACAACTCACCTACCTATATAAAAAACTGAGCAAGGAAACTCTATGCCGATTATATCACAGGTTCTCCGGTTATCTACTTGTTCTCAAAGCGAAAAGAGCTTTTCTTTACCGAACAGCATTCTAGCGTAGACAATGCCAGCACCGACACCACTAGAGCAAGAAGGCCGCTATCCCAATTATGTCGCAATCACAATTGTTACGATAAACTGGTTAAGTGCTATTATACTGTAGAGACGAAACGCAGAGTACGACAACACCGGTGGTGCATGACACGTAGAGAGCAATGACTCTCTACGAATCACTGCAGTATAGTACAGACAGACTGGGGAAAAGAGTGAACACAAAAACAGCCCTGTTAAAAATGCAGGAAATCGATTCAATGTACAACAAAGTACGGCGACGCTTGCTCAACCTGCAGCAGGCGACGCAAGATTCGGATGAATTGGCCAGCACACGCGAGCAAGTCGATTCGCTCCAGCAAGAACTGCACACTGTCCAGGCCGAGCAAAAGGACATGGAGATGGAGTCCCGTTCCCTCACAGAAAAAATACGGACATCGGAAAAGGAGTTAATGAGCGGAAAGGTACGCAATCCAAAGGAGCTGACAGCGATGGAGGCCAACATCATTGAGATGAAAAGCCGGCGGACGACGCTGGAAGACAGAAGCGTGGACCATCTAGTGCTGTCCGACAATTTGCAAGACAGCTTGGAAGAGAAACGGGCAGCCCTTGCAAAACTCGAACAGGCTTGGACTGAACGGAAGACTGCCCTAGAGACAGAGGTTGTCCAGCGCAAAAAGGAGTATCTCTATCTCAAAAAGGCGCGGGAACAGGTGGCTGGCATGCTTTCCAGCGACAATCTGGAACTTTACGAATATCTACGAAAACGTAAAAATGGCGTGGCTATCGCCCGGCTGGAAGATGAGATGTGCGGCTCCTGCCATACACAGGTCGCCACCGGCATTCTCAATAAGGTGCGCTATTGGGACGAACTACTCTTCTGTCCCTCATGTGGCCGCATTTTGTTGACGGCAGAATAACCAGCTTTCACTAGGAGACGCCCCATGACAAAACGGATCCTCGTCACCGGCATGAGCGGGCTGATCGGTGGTGTGGTGCGGAAACAACTGGAAGGCAACTATGAATTGACCGCACTCAACCGCAGCGACGTACCTGGCATCCCCACGGTCCAGGCCGACATTGCCGACTTTGAGACTATCCGGCCCGCATTTGACGGCCAGCATACGGTCATTCACCTGGCCGCCAATGCCCGTGGCAGCTCCCCCTGGGAAAAAGTGCGGGACCCCAATTTGATCGGCACGTACAACATCTTTGAAGCGGCCCGGCAGGCAGACGTGCAACGGGTGATCTACGCCAGTAGCGGCGCGACGATCGCGGGCTGGGAACAGGACCAGCCTTATCGCGCCCTGGTCAGCGGCGATTACCACAGTGTGCCGGCCCAATGGCCGCTGATCACGCACGAGACCCCGACCCGCCCAAGCGGTATCTATGGCGCGACAAAAGTATGGGGCGAAGCTTTGGCCCGACACTACACCGACACATCCGACCTGTCGATCCTCTGCTTACGCATCGGCTTCGTCAATGCCATCAACCGCCCGACAGAAGCCCGCCACTTTTCCGTCTGGTGCAGCCAACGGGACATCGCGCAGATGGTGGAACGCTGCATTGAAGCGGCACCCTCCATGAAATATGATATCTTCTTCGCTCTCTCTAACAACAAATGGAGCTACCGGGACATCTCTCATGCCAGAAACATCGTTGGTTTTGAGCCACTAGATGAGGCGGAAGCCTATCGCCAACACCCATGACGCGTAGCGAATGACGACTCCACGAAGCACGGAGGCATACAATGGACCCACACACCGAACACCGCTACAACCGCCTGACCTGGGCGGAGATGAACGAAGCCATCGCCGCGCAGAAAGTTGTGCTACTGCCCACCGGCTCCACTGAACAGCACGGCCGTCATCTGCCTCTGGATGTCGATGTCTTTTTGTGTGAATCGATCTGTCTCGAGGCGGGTCGCCGTGCGCCGGACAAAATTCTGGTGCTGCCACCTATCGCCTATGGCCTGAACCTACATCACATTGATTTTCCCGGCACAATTCACATTGAGCCGGATATCTTCATCGCTTTCTGCTTGAACGTCACCAAAAGCGTCGCCTATCATGGCTTTGAAAAAATTCTGCTGGTCAATGGCCATGGCTCCAACACACCATTGATCGATCTCGTGGCCCGCAAGACCGTTCTAGAGACCAACTCCCTCTGTGGGGCACTGGGTTACTTTGCCCTAGCCATGGACGTTTTCAATCAGATCAAGGAGACGGAAGTGATGGCCCACGCGGACGAGTTTGAGACTTCGCTGTACCTGCACCTGGCCCCGGAGCGAGTACAAATGGACAAAGCTGCCGAGGACGACGATGTACGCGGCCAATTCGTCAGTTCCGACAGTGTCTATTCAAATCCGGTGCGCTTCAATGACTACTGGAGCCGCTGGACCCAATTGGGGGTCCATGGAGATCCGACAAAGGCCACAGCGGAAAAGGGGAAGGCCATCTTTGAGGCCGCTGTCACAGGGCTGACCGCTGTCGTTGAAGAATGGCAGCAGTGGCCGCTTGCCGAGCGGGCCGCCCAGCACACAGGGCCCGTACAGAGACATATACGCTGGTAAGGCGCACCTATTCTGCAGTGGCCGGTCACTGGTGTTCGCCTTCCATCCGTCCCGGCCATGCTTCTGGGTTTGCAATCCACAGGGGGCGTTTCCCCTTCAAGACCTGCACGATGTTGTCCACCGTTCCCGTCAGCATGGCGGTCAGGCTCGTTTCCGTGCTGGAGGCGATGTGGGGGGAGAGGACGACATTTTTCATTTTCAACAGTGGATTGTTAGGCTCTGGTGGCTCCGGGTCAAAAACATCCAGGCCAGCCCCGGCCAGATGGCCTTCTTGCAGCACTTTGATCAGCGCGGCCTCATCCACCACCGGCCCGCGGGAGGCGTTGATCAGATAGCTGCCGGGCTTCATCAGGCGCAAACGACGTTCGCAGGCCAAGCGGCGGGTAGAGGGCAGGAGCGGCGTATGCAGCGTGACGAACGTATTCGCGGAAAAGATGGCATCCAGATCAGTGGTCATGGAAACGCCTTGCGGCAAATCCGGCCTTTCTGGCAGAAAGGGATCGTAGACAGTCACTTTCATTTTGATGCCCAATGCACAGATCTCCGCCACCCGACGGCCGATGCGTCCATAGCCGACAACGCCTAGGGTATTGTCCAGCAGTTCTGTGCCCCGCATATCCTCCCGCTTGATGCTTGTATCACCGCGCATCTGCATATCTCCGACCATCACCCGTTTGGCGACAGCCATCAGTAGGGCGACTGCATGCTCTGCGGTGGATTCTGTCGGCGCGTCCGGCGTGTTACAGACGAGAATGCCCCGCGCTGTGGCCGCGTCCACGTCGATATTGTCCACACCAATGCCGGGCTTGGCAATCTGTTTCAGGTTTGGCCCGACCCGGTCCATAAATTCGCCATCATAATAGCGACGGACACCGACGACCACATCCGCACCAAGCAGTTTGTCCATATCGCCATCGCTGACCACCTCCGCCAGCGCAGTGAGCCGCGCCCGTTGTTCCTCCGGCAACTGCCATTCTATCCACACTTTTTTGCTCATCTCGATCCCTCAGTTTTTCCTCATTTGTGTACTGCAGGCTGGTCGTTATACGATAAAGCGACACACTGCAATGGTATTCTTCACCCTCACATTGTATACTTACCGAACAATGATTCACGAATAACAGGCGAGTGGAGAGCAGTTCCTCTCCATGAACCCCTGCAGTTCTTACAGGAGCAACTTATGCCTACTCGCGTTTACATCTCTGCTGCGGGTGATAATCTGATCCATATTTTTGAAATCAATCAAGCTGGCAGGATGACCCCACGAATAGATGTGCCCGTGGCCGGCGGACCTAGCGCGCTGACGTCCTCAAGCGACGGGCAGGTTCTGTACTGCTCCTTGCGGACAAGCTGCGAGCTGGCGTCCTTTCGCTATAAAAGCGATGGCGGTCTTCAACTGCTCGGCAAGCAGACCCTTGACGCCAATAGCTGCTATATTGCCCCGGACAAGACAGGCCGTTTCCTGTTGGCGGCCTACTACCACGTGGGAAAGGTAACTGTCCACCAACTTGCGGCGGACGGGAACGTTGGCGAACTGGTATGTACTGTAGCGACTGCAGCCCATGCCCACTGCATCAAAACGGACAGCTCGAACCGCTACGCGTTCGTGCCCCACACCGTCGAACCCAATCGCATCTTTCAATTCCTGTTTGACGAGCAGAGCGGCCAATTGACACCCAACCCGATTGCGCCACAGGTCATCGCGGGCCCAGGGGATGGACCCCGCCATTTCGTCTTTTCCCTGGATGAGCAGTTCGTCTACACCTCCAATGAGGACGGGTCCAGCGTCACCGCCTATGGCTTTGACAAGCGCAGCGGCACCCTCAGTGCCTTGCAAACCCTCTCGACTCTTCCGCCAGAATTCAGCGCTGAAAACACATGCGCGCAGATCCATCTACACCCCTCCGGGCGCGCCCTGTATGTCTCAAATCGAGGCCATGACAGCATCGCCATCTTCGCAGTGGACACCAATAGCGGCCTACTCACCTCACTAGGGCAGGAAAAAACCGAGCCGGTGCCTCGGGTCTTCAACATTGACCCAAGCGGACAGTTCCTGCTGGCCGCCGGCCAGGAATCCGGCACAGTGGCCTCCTATGCTATCGCTGCTAGCGGCACACTCTCGCCTCTGGATATATACCAAGTTGGGGAGCGGCCCATGTGGGTACAGTTCCGATAACACCAGTGGCTCGGTGATTTGTGGAGAGGAACATCACCGCCCACAGGCTATGGCAATTACTTGAATACATGTACTGCAGTGCAATTTTTCTCAATAAATGCCCAATCGTAGGAGACACCTAGGCCAGGGCCATCGGGCAGCGGCACACAGCCATCAGGGCCTAGGTCCTCTGGTTGGTCCGAGTAGCCATCCCGATAGACCGGCGGTACGATGTTTCTCATGCCCGGCCCCATGAGGGCCATCTCGTAAAAATGAGTATTGCGGAGCGCGGCGATCACCGCCCTGTGGGCCGGCCCACAGGCATGAATCTGCACATCTAGGCCCAAAGCCTCACAGAGGTGCGCGATTTTTAGCGCACCAGTAATGCCCATATCGTACTCTGGGTCAGCATGAACCATATCGCAGCCACCCTGAATCAGAAAATTGGCCTTCTGCTCCAGCCCGCGTACATGCTCGCTTACCAGAATTGGCGTCTGCAATTTTTCTCGTAGACGCTGATGGCCGATTGCTGATACGCCCGTGTCCCGGTACGGGTCCTCGTACCAGAAGTAGCTGGCCTCATCACAGGCCCGGCCCACATACAGCGCATCCAAATAGGTTCGTAACTGACTGGCTGGGTCCAGCATCAGCGGCCAATCGTCACCTACCCGCGCCCGTACTCCAAGAACATTGCGAGCTTCCCGTTTGGCATCGCCGTTGTGCCAGCCATGGATTTTGAAGCCGGCGAATCCGGCTTCTTTGCATATCTCGGCATAGGCAGCGAATGCCTCCACTGTGTCAAGGCCGCCCGGCTCCTCTTGGGCATGATAGGTACTGGCATAAGTAGGCAGACGCTCCCGAAACGCCCCAAGCATCTTTGCGACCGACAGCCCATACTTTTTGCCCGCCAGATCCCACAGAGCGATGTCAAGCACGCCGTGCCCCATATGGTCATAGGCCCGCATCTCCCGCTTCAAGTCGTCGTAAATCAACTCCCGCTGCTCCGGATCCCGGCCCAACAGATGAGGGGCCAGCATCAGCGTCTGCCCCAGGGTTGCCGATGTGCCGACCCAGTGGGTTACGTATTCACCCTGCGCGCCATCATCGCAGAGAATACGCACAGCAAAGCGGTTGGCCGTGAATTTCCCGCCGGCCAGATAGATCATATTGCCCACGCCCGCAGCAGCATGTCCGCCTAAGCCCATGTTCTCAACTTCAAATGAAAACGCGTAGAGTTCTACACGTGTAATTTTGCTCATGATAGTCATGTCCTTTTCAAGATGAAAATTGTCTGCATCAGGATCATCTGTCCTGGTGCGCTTCGTTCCTATTTGAGGGGCGCAGGATATGCCACAGCCGTACCAAACGATTCCCCGGCGTTGCTCCGTGTAAGAAGTGCTGTCTACGATAGTCGGCCACGAACACCAGCAACCACTGAAATAGACTCGGCACAGTTATGGCGAACCAGACCAACAGCCGGTCTCCCCAAGTGATGTAGACCTCTCGCTCGCCTCGTTTGATAGCGGTGACAATGCGCGCCCCTACCCGTCGCGGGTCCACGCCCTGCATAAGAGCATGTTTCTCTCCCTTCCTGTGCTCGGCACCGGGGACACTGATCCGACTATGCTGCGAAAACTCGGTCTCTGTCAGGCCAGGGCAGACGAGGACCAAGTCGATGTTGTCCTGTTTCAGTTCGGCCCGGGCCGCGCTGCTTGCCCCCTGCAGCGCAAATTTCGTCGCCACATAGCCACCGCTGAGGGGTTGAGAAAATTTGCCGACAATACTGCTGACATTGACGACCGTGCCGCCACCTTGACGACGCATCACCTGTACGACGGCTTGCAAGGCGGCCAATGCGCCAAAAAAATTCACCTCAAAGACATGACGCAGATCGTCCAGATTCAATTCGTCTATGCTCCCATAAATGCCCATGCCCGCGTTGTTGACCAAAATGTCCACTGTCCCAAAATGGGCATCTGCTGTCTCGATCAGTGCCCGCGCCTGATGCTCATCGCTGATATCCGTGGGCACAATGAGCGTCTCAACACCGTACTGCTGCTGCAGCCGCTCAGCCACGACCTCAAGCTGGTCCCGACTGCGGGCGGCCAGCACCAGCTTACAGCCTTCCTGGGCCAGAGATGCAGCGAGCGCTGCGCCGATCCCCCGCCCCGCGCCGGTGATGACCGCCACCCTTCCCCTCAACTCCTTCATTGCCATGGCTCCTCCTCCGAACTGCAGTGGTCCGTACAAACCCCAAAACCAGGGGGCTGTGGTCATTGGCGAGATCCCACAAGCCAGCGCAGTTTACTCTGTATAGGGCCAAAGAGAAAGTCCGCAATCCCAGAGGAGAGCAGTACATTCGTGGAGTCGTTCACGAATCACACTTCTCTTACGGGTTTGGAAACGACTGCAATCGGTGCTATAGTCTAATCTCATCAGGACAGATTCAAGGAGAGCAACATGACGAAAACAACGCGGCGTACCTCTCGCAAGACAGCCTCAACCCAGAAAGTACCACAGCGGCCCTTCTCCTTCAGCGTATTGCTGACCGGCGGCGTAGTGCTGCTGGCGGTGGTGATCGTTCTCGTGCTGGCGGCAACCAATCAACAACCGACAGTCGAGGCCAGTGATTATTCTGGCATTCCCGCTGCCTGGCAGGATCGCAACGTCTTGGGAGATCCTGATGCATCTGTCACCGTACAGGCATGGGAAGATTTTCTCTGCCCTGCCTGCGCCGCGTTCAACCAACGTGTGAAGCCCCAACTTGTAGAGAACTACATTGCCACGGGAAAGGTCAAACTGGAGTTCAGGCACTTCCCCCTACGGCAGCATGAACCGGGCGCATCCCTGGCCGCGCAGGCCAATGAATGTGCCGCGGACCAAGGCGCGTTCTGGCCCTATCATGACCGTACCTTTCAGGCGGCCCCATCCGGGCAGTCCGCCTTTACAGCCGAAAGGCTGATCGACTACGCCCAAGAATTGGGACTAGAGCAGGATTCATTTGCCCAGTGTCTTACTAGCCAGAAGTATCTTTCCACAGTACAAGAGAGTGCCCAAGCCGCGCAAGTGGCCGGCCTCAACAGTACCCCGTCCATTCTGATCAACGGTGTCCGCAGCGACAGCCCTCTTGACTACGAGGCCGTTGCCGCGGCCATTGATGCTCTTTTACAGGCAGACGAATGACAGTCCGATTCGACGCCCGGATTGGCCTATACGGGGCGTTGCTGACCGCATGGATTGGGATGATGGGCAGCCTGTATTTCAGCGAAGTGCAGGGATTCATCCCTTGTACCCTGTGCTGGTACCAGCGCATCTTACTGTATCCGCTAGCCGCTCTCATTGCACTGGGGATCTGGCACCAGGACCAGCAGTTGCCCTATCTGGTCCTGCCTTTTTCTCTGCTAGGGCAGGGGGTGTCGATCTATCACTATCTACTGCAAAAGACGACACTTTTCGCTGCGCCGACGACCTGCAGTGTCGCTATACCCTGTACAACCGCCTGGATCAATTGGTTCGGCTTTGTCACAATTCCGCTCTTGGCGATGTTTGGATTTATGCTCATTACCTTGGGGATGCTGCTGATCATGCCAGCCAAGGCCGAAACCCCAATGGCCAGTCAAGCACACAGGCCACAGAATCCATGGCCACGCTGGCCCATCCCCATTGTGATCGCGGTCGTGGTTGGGCTGTATACTGTTGGGGTCGTCCGCGCGACACAGGAGCAAGCTGCCATCCCCTTTCCTGTTATTGATAATTTGCCTCGTGACATACTATCGCGAGATCCTGTGGCAGAGGGTGGCCTGCTCTATGCCCAGGCCTGTGCTTCCTGTCATGGACTCCAAGGGGAGGGTATCAGCGGCCTCGGCAGCCCCTTAGTCGGCTCTGCAGCTGTCGTAGAATCAACAGACAGGGAGCTGCTGGCCCTGATCCGAGATGGACGCCCGGCGGATGCCATGGAGAACCGTAGCGGCATGGCCATGCCGCCCCGCGGCGGCCGACCGGACTTATCCGATGCACAGATTTTTGCGATTATCCGTTATCTTCGCGCAGAATTACATACCAGTTTTTCGTTGCCAGCACATTACAATCAGGCATAACAGGATTCATAGGATGGATAAGAGTTTATGGCTTATGGAATACCAGACCGCCTGCTCCATTGGCTTATTGTGACAGCCCTGAGCGGGTTGGGGCTTCTGGCCGCTGCTACAACCTCCTTTGGCCAAGGACAGGTAGGCATATCTTCCCCAGCCCCCGACAGTCGTGTCAGCGGTGTTGTCCCGATTCTGGGCACGGCTGCCGGCGCACCGTTCGCGCGCTACGAGCTCTACTATAAGCGGGAACCAAGCGGTGATGAAGCATATATCTATTTTCATGGGGATACCCGCCAGGTTCACAGCGGCCAACTGGGTGTTTGGTACACCGGCGACCTTGCGCCGGGTATCTACACTCTGCGGATGCGGGTTGTGCGGCCTGACAGCAATTACGGCGAATTTTTTGCACCAAACATCAGCGTCAATCAGGTCTCACCGACAGCGGAGACGCGCCCAGATACGCCCACGGAGACGCCCATTCCCATTGACACACCCACACCGCTCCCCCAGCCTACAGTTGCAGCAGTTGAGGTGGAGCAGCCAAATCTCGAAGAATCAGCCACAGCAACCCCCACCCCACAACAGGTGGCCCCGGGCAGCACTGAGGACACAGGCGCAGGACAAGCTGGGGGGGCAGCGGGACAGACTACCAGCGAACAGACGCCTGGCATCTTCGGTGAGGAACTATCCGTAGACAAGTTGCGGGCGCACTTCTTCAACGGCATGCGCTGGAGTGCCGGGTTATTTTTGCTGTTAGGCGCACTCTTTGCCGCCAAACGTCTGCTGGTGTGGATGCTGGCCAAGGCCGAATAACGACAGAGATCAGCGCAGATCGATGAAAATGATCGTAGGCTTGGGCAATCCCGGGCCCCGTTATGCAGGTAACCGCCATAATATCGGCTTTCAGGTCGTGGATATCCTGGCCCGCCGCCATGGCATCGCCCTCTCCCGCTCGAAATACAATGCACTCTTTGGCGATGGCCGTATCATTGGTAAAACCAGTGCCCCTCACAGACAAGGGCAGTACATACAGGTATTGCTGGTACGGCCCCTTACCTTTATGAACCGCAGTGGCACTGCTGTCGGCCCGCTGGCCCGCTATTTCGCTATCCCACCGCAAGATATCTTTGTGATCTATGATGAGCTTGACCTGCCCAGCGGCAAATTGCGTATACGTCCCGGCGGCGGTAGCGGCGGCCACAATGGCATGGAATCCCTGATACGCCATCTGAAAACAGACAGAGTCACCCGGGCACGGGTGGGGATTGGCCGTCCCCAGGAACCAATGGACCCGGCCGCTTATGTTCTCCAGAATTTTAGCGACGATGAGGAGATCGTCTTTGAGTCCCTACGCCAGCGCACCGCCGATGCAGTTGAATGTTGGCTCTTTGAGGGGCCCGACATAGCCATGAACCGCTTCAATTAACTGCCAATACACAAGCAACGAAACACGATGAATCTTTCAGGATTGTTGCCTCTACTCAAAAATATACCCGCATACCAGAAGCTTCTGAACGGCCACACGGCCGCGCCACAGAGTCTGTATTCTGCAGCACGCGCCTTTGTCGTGGCCGGCCTGGCCACGGACAGAGATGGCCCGGTCCTGGTGCTGACCGGCACGACAGAGCAGGCTCAACACTGGGTGGAGAGGCTGGAACTGTTCCTACCGCCCCAGGCCCAGGTATCCTTATATGCCGAGCCGGACGCTTTGCCCTACGAGCGCATTCCCTGGAGTAGCCGTACCCGGCAGCTACGACTGACTGCTCTAGCGACCCTACAGCAGAAAGGCAGATCGTCATCTATCATCGTCGCCTCCGCCCGAGCCCTGCTGCAGAAAACTCTGCCCGCCAAAGAGCTACGCCTGGCCTTGCAGCCCCTGCGTGTCGGCAGCTTTATTCAATTGGATACATTGACCCAAGGCTGGGTACAGAACGGCTACGAAGCTGTGGAAATCGTGGAGGAGCCAGGCACTTTCGCCCGTCGCGGTGGCATCATTGACATCTGGCCGCCGAACCTACCCCATCCGCTCCGTATCGATCTCTTTGGCGATGAAATAGATACCCTGCGGATCTTCGATCCCGCTACCCAGCGCAGTGAACACCAGTTGGAGTGGGCCCTAGTCGGGCCGGGCAGTGAGGCCCTGAGCAAATACGCAGCCAATGCCCTGAAGAGAATGCAGAAACCAGTGGTCACAGACCAGCATCCAAGCACCAATGCAGCACCACAGGCCACTACAGTACTGGACGACCCCAATCTCCTGCTTGCCATCCGCGAGGAGATTGACAAGGAGCGCAGCCAACTGGCCGCAGGGCACACATTCCGGGGCATCGAATGGTATCTGCCCTACTTCTACAGCCGGCCGGCCTCTATTCTGGAGCATCTGCCCGCCAACGGCCTGCTGGTCATAGACGATGGGGCTGAGTTGACAGCACAGCTACAGGGCGGCGCGCAGGAAGCAGCCCACACAGGCCAGGAATTGCGGCGCGGCAACGAAGTGCCCGAAGAGTTCACCTCCAGCTTTTTCAGCCCCGATGATCTTCTGACACAGATCGCCACACGGGATCCCCTACGATTGGGACATCATCACCTGCAGAGTGGATTCGCTGAAAGTGTCGTTGAACCGAGCAACCATGCCGAAACGCCCGCAGGTCTCTCCATCCCCACAGACAGGGAGCAGGGGTCCGTGAAACGCCACAGGCCTCTAGACAGTGGGCCTACACCCCTTGCTCGCGCCTTTGCCCCCGGGCCTCGCTACGGCGGCCAGAGCAAACGTCTACTCCAAGACATGCGTAAACTTATTGAAGACGAGGCCGCCGAACGTATTGTGCTTGTTTCACGACAGGCAGCCCGACTCCAAGAAGAACTGCGAGGAATGCGTGCTGAGGAGAGCTCTTCTCCCGCGCTACGCAGCGAACTGGATACGCCGCCGCCCTCCGGGATCACCATTCTGCAAGGGGAAATGGCAGAGGGGTTTGTCATGTCCTACCCGCGTGGCGAGCAGTTCCTCTCCACCAACGCCTCTCCACGCATCACTGGTGTTCGCCTGCTGACGGACACAGAACTGTTCGGCTGGACAAAACAGACAGGCCGGAAAAAACGCCGCCCACAATCAACTGTCGCGCCGGAGCTGTTCTTCGCTGACATCAAACCCAATGATCACATCGTCCATATGGAACACGGCATCGGCATCTATGAAGGGCTGATCAAACTTCAATTGGGTGGCGTTGAGCGCGAATATCTACAGGTGAACTACGCTAAGGGCGATAAACTGTACGTGCCTGTACACCAGGCGGACCGCCTAAGCCGCTATGTGGGCACAGGAGACGCGGGCATTCCACCCGCCATCACCCGGTTGGGAACCGCGGACTGGCAAACGGTGAAGGCACGCGCCAAAAAGTCTGTTGAAGATATCGCCGAAGACCTGCTAACTCTGTACACGGAGCGAGAGGTGGTGCCCGGCTACGCATTCAGCCCGGATACCCCCTGGCAAGAAGAGATGGAGATGGCCTTTCCCTTCCAGGAAACAGAAGATCAGACCGATGCTATCGCCGATGTCATGCAGGATATGGAAGCCAGCCGCCCTATGGACCGCATTATCATCGGTGATGTGGGGTACGGCAAGACAGAAGTCGCCATCCGCGCGGCGTTCAAAGCGGTGATGGATGGCAAACAGGCCGCGATGCTCGTGCCAACCACCGTCCTCGCCCAACAACACTACCACACCTTCAACCAACGCCTGCGCCAGTTCCCTGTGCATGTGGAGATGCTCTCTCGCTTCCGCACTCCGGCCCAGCAGGCACGGGTACTACAGGAGATGCGGGACGGGACAGTTGATATCGTCATCGGCACACATCGGCTGCTCTCAAAGGATATTGAATTTCGGGTGCTCGGCCTGCTGATCATTGACGAAGAGCAACGCTTTGGCGTCAGCCACAAAGAGCGTCTGAAACAGATACGCACGCAGGTGGATGTGCTCACCCTCAGTGCTACGCCCATCCCGCGCACTCTTCACATGAGCCTCAGTGGGGTACGGGATATGAGCACCATCAATACCCCCCCCAGAGAACGGCTGCCAGTACGCACGATTCTCTCCGAATATGACAACATCCTCGTGCGCCAGGCCATCCAACGGGAATTGGAGCGAGATGGCCAGGTGTTTTTCGTTCACAATCGGGTACGCGGGCTGGAGACTCTAGCAGTCCGGGTACAACGGCAGGTGCCGGACGCGGTGGTAGCGGTCGCGCATGGACAGATGCCAGAGCGGGAATTGGAAGAAACCATGATACGCTTCGCTGAAGGCGACATCGATGTGCTGGTCTGTACAACAATTGTGGAAAATGGCTTGGACATACGCCGGGCAAATACAATGATCGTCAACCGTGCGGATCACTTTGGCCTGGCCCAACTGTATCAGTTGCGCGGGCGGGTAGGCCGGGGCGCAGTGCGAGGCTATTGCTATCTACTCTATGATCAGCACAAATCCCTGACTTTCGATGCCCGTCGCCGGCTGGAGGCCCTGATGGAAAGTAGCGAAGAGTTGGGCGCAGGCTTTCGCATCGCCATGCGTGATCTGGAGATTCGCGGCGCGGGGGAGTTGCTGGGCGCACGCCAACACGGCCAGATCGCCAATGTCGGGTTCGATCTCTACACCCGCTTGTTAGCCCAATCGATCAACGAACTGCGGGAAAAGAAAAAACCAGAGGCTCATGACCAGGGGACCGTGCCCAGTAACGGCAGTTCACAGGCTATGGAAGTTGATGATCCCCTGGCCCCGCCAGTTGCCCTTGATCTGCCCCTGCGGGCAGAGATTCCTGAAACCTATGTCAAGGACCAAGGGCTACGGCTGCAACTCTACCGGCGTATTGCAGGGGTGAATTCGCACAAAGAACTGGATGAAATGCGCCAGGAAATGATAGACCGCTTCGGCAAAGACCCGCAAACGAACAATGTGCCGGCGGAAATTGAGAATCTATTCTACCAAATTCTGGTAAAAATGCAGGCCCTCAAGGTGGGTATCCCCAATATCGGCAGACGACGAGATCAGATATCTATCCGCATACCAAGTGAAACCTTAACACCACAGGCCACTACAGCGACACGGCGCAAATTACAGAATCGTCTGCGAATGGCACTGGGTCACACGAACGATGAAGGCCAATTTGTGCCGGAGACTTCGATCCATGTGGGACGGGAAGCGATCTATATTCCCATTGATGAGGAAGATTCCTGGCGCGCCCTGTTGTTGCGCGCCCTAGAAATGCTGCCTCCAGTGGTGAGTGACTCGGTTCCACAGAAGCACGATTCGCCAATCCTTACATCCCCATACTCCTGATGCAGACGATTGGCTCTCCGATTCTTTGTCAGAATCAGGAGTAACAGGATGGTTGGATTATCAGGATTCCTGCTCGTCTAGCTGCCTGTATCATCCTACCCACCAATCCAATCCTGCAAATTCCTGAATTCCCATACTCCTGATGCAGACGATTTGTTATCCGATTCTTTGTCAGAATCAGGAGTAACAGGATGGTTGGATTATCAGGATTCCTGCTCGTCTAGCTGCCTGTATCATCCTACCCACCAATCCAATCCTGCAAATCCCTGAATCCCTATACTCCTGATGCAGACGATTGGATCCCCGATTCTTTGTCAGAATCAGGATGTACAGGATGGTTGGATTGTCAGGATTCCTGCTCGTCTAGCTGCCTGTATCATCCTACTCACCAATCCAATCCTGCAAATTCCTGAATCCCCATACTCCTGATGCAGACGATTTGTTATCCGATTCTTTGTCAGAATCAGGATGTACAGGATGGTTGGATTGTCAGGATTCCTGCTCGTCTATTTCCCCACAAAATGTTGGACCAGCTCCCAGTTGGCCGCGATGAGTTACCTCGGCACTTCAAGCCATGAGGAGGAAGTTTCTTTTTCTGTAAATAGATTTTTCTTATGAAAGTTTAAGAGGGATTTGAGGGCGGTTGTTGAGGAGCAATAGGAGAGGATGGCCTAAATGATTTCACACGAAATGTATTCAGTGTAAGAGGATTTTCCGGGCTAGGAGGTTGATAGTGTATCTCTTCCTCCGCCTTTTGGAGTGGCAATTCATAAAGTCTACTCACCTCTACATATTGCTGATACTGCTTTTTGACGCGTTCTAATGTCTCCAGGTAGTCATCCTTGCCAACATGTGAAGATGTTTTCTTGTTCGTCTTCGGCATTGTTCTCCTCCTTGTGGAGTTTCTATATTTACATGAAATTGTCAATTTGTCAAGTACTTCTCTTGTGATTGCTGTCGCAGCCATGTGCTATCTGCAGTTCTGATGTTGTCCTAGTGGATCAAGTGCCCCACACCCGCCCAATGGCTGCCTGAATCTTCCTCTCAAAGCATTCTACCAACTCACGGCTGGCTGCTATGAGGGTTTGCTCTGCTTTGATTTCAGCGACGATTTCCTGCTGTGTGGCGAGAGATGGAAGGGGCATCAGGTGTCTCTCAACCACCGTCTTACGCATTGACGGTGGTTGTGCATCGCTGGCCCAGTTCCGAAGATCAAACTCTAGCAGGTAGGCGTAGAGAAAATCTGATAAGATCTTGGTGGTGTTGGGTACGATTCCCAAGACATTGTTGTCGTAGGTGGAATCGCAAGAAAGAATACGCTTTTTGTTCGTGTTGATAGCAGCCCCAATTTTCGGGAAGATGACTGTCCCGGCTGGGTATGACTTAGCCTTAAGTTCTGAAAGAATGTCACGGGATACTGCATTGTTCCATGACGTAATCAGCATCTCATTTCCCGGTAGGTTCATGTCGCTGACCTTCAAAAACGGAATTTCCTCATCCATTTTGCCTTGATAGAAATTCGGAAAACGAAAACCACTTTCTACAGATGCTATTTCTTTAATTTCCACCAACGGCCATTCTGGGTCAACATGAAGATGCGGACGATAATTGTCAACCACCATCCGCGCCCCGTCTATCACCTTCTGATAGCCCTCTATCTCCGCCACGATCTCCCGCTGCACTTCCAACGGCGGCAGAGGTAAGCGAAACGATGAGTACTGTTTTGCATTGATGTTTGTCAGTGTTCCCGTCTTTGAGTTGCTTACAATCCATTCCCACCAAGAATCCGATTTGGAAATATGAAAGACATACTCAGGAAGAGCCTTAGTAGGGTCAATACGAAAGCGAATTAGGTAGCCCGCATATTGGTAAGTGCCAAGTAGATTTCCATGAAGGTACGTGCGCCCTACTGACCCAGATCGTGCAATGAGTAGATCACCCGGTTCAAGAAATCGGTCCGGCTGGATTACAGATGGCGAAACAGGATCATCGGGCTTGAGTTCGCCCCTGTCTGTGAGATCAGTGATTCGTACATACCGAACCTTGCCATCGTAGGGAACTTTGCGAGCCACAGAACCATACTGCGGCTTGTCCAAAATTATCTCACCTAGCTCTACCCACTCATATTTCGTTTCGTTCACTCCCTTCTCTCTATACCGCTCCCCGCTCAAATTGTACTCACCATTGCCAGCGATCTTCCCCTTCTCAACCACCAACCCTACGTCCGACTGCAACACATCCACCACCTCCCCAGACCGCACCCTACCCAGATAGGCAGACAGCTCCCCTCGCACAAGCGGTAGATCATCCCTCTCTATCGGTCTGCGCTGCGCGCCCAAGTCATAACCATCATGTTCGATCTTGAAAAAGGCTATGTGTTCCACCCTGCGCGCCAAAGCCCTGTCCAAGATCAGGATCGAGGTCTTGACCCCAGAATAGGGCTGAAACACCCCAGACGGCAGCGATACCACCGCCACCAACATCTCCTCTACCAGCAATTTGCGGAGTTGCTTGTACGCCTGCTGACTCTGGAAGATGATCCCCTCCGGCACAATGATGCCCGCACGACCAACAGACGTCAGATGCTCGGCTATGTAGGACACGAACAGCACCTCGCTGCGCTTTGACCTCACCACAAACCGACTGTGCGGGCGGATGCCTCCCTTCGGCGTCATAAACGGCGGATTGGCCAGGATCACATCCGCATACTCATGCCAGCGTTCCTCGCTGGTAAGCGTATCGTACTCATAGATGTGCGGATCCACAAAGCGGTGTAGGTACAGGTTCACCAACGACAGACGCACCATGTCCGGCGAGATGTCATAGCCGCAGATATTGGCAGCCAGCTGCCCCCTCTCCGCGGGCGTGAGGGTGCTGTGCCCCTGGTCATCGGTGTTGGCTGCCAAGATATGCTTATAGGCGGAGATCAGGAACCCCGCTGTACCGCAGGCCGGGTCGAGCACCCGTTCCTCTTTCTGCGGGTTCAGGAGCGCAACCATGAAGTCGATGATATGGCGTGGGGTGCGGAACTGGCCCGCATCGCCTTGGGAGCCGAGGACCGAGAGCAGATACTCAAAGGCATCGCCGAGACGTTCGGAATGGTCATAGGTGAACTCGTTGATGACCTTGAGGAAGGCGCGCAGGGTCTGGGGGTCTCGGTAGGGGAGATAGGCGTTGTTGAAGATGCTGCGGAAGAGAGGGGGGATGCCGGGATTCTGTGGCATTCTCTCAATGGCTTCTGCATAGAGGTTGAGCATGGCATGGCCGCCTAGGCCGGCACGCATCAGCTTAGTCCAGCCGTAGTGTGCGAAGTCATGGGCGAAGAACTTGCGCTGGCCGCCGAGTTCCTCGCTGAGGGCGTCGAGGTCATCCATGAACTTGTAGATGAGCGCGATGGTGATCTGCTCGACTTGACTCTTGGGGTCTGGGACTTTGCCCACGAGGATGTCTCGGGCCGTGTCAATGCGGCGTTTGGTTTCTGTGTCTAACATGGTCTTAAGCGGCAAACTGGTTTAGAGAGACGTAGTCCTGAATGTATGACGGGACAAGGGTGCGGTACTTCTTGGGCACCGCGATGTAGGTATCCAAAGGAAAGATCGGGGTGAAGTTTAGGTCCGTGAACTGTTGCTTCTTGATGATGTGACGGATCTGCTCATCGCTGGCATAGGCCTTGAAGAAGGCCTTAATGGCCAGGACCGACTCAGCCTCTTCGATCTTGTAGTCGGCCACAAACTTGGCAAATTCCTCGTCCAACAGTTCATCTTTTGACTTGAAGGCCGGGATGAGATCAAAGGCTTTCTCTAGGATCTCGCGCAGGGGCAGACGGCGGTCCACGGCCACGGACTTACGTAGCTTATCTAGGCTATAGTATTCCGTAGGCTTATCAAAGACCTCGCGCTTGACATAGTCGATGACATGGTCCCATTGGCCGGCTTCGACAGCCTCGGCGATGGTCGCATCCGCGCGCACTGTGTCCGTGAACCTGTCGAAGAGTTCGCGGTCGATCTTCATCCCCTCCAACCCAATGGTCTCTTCCGTGAACATCTTGAGAGTGTCCCCACCCATATACTCGTAGGAGAATCCAGTTAGCCCCGGATCTTCTGTCCCGTGGCCACCTTTGCCGGACCGGGGTAGCTCTAGGACCTCGTCATAGTTGAAGGCGGTCTCAAAGTATTCACAGTTGCCGAAGAAATCAAAGAGTTTGAAGCTAGTCTTCTTGTGCGTCTGCTCTACATGCCCCCTGTGGTGGTGCTGATCGAGAAAATTGTGCAGGCGAGTGCCGCGCCCTTTGATCTGGATGAAATCAGTAGGCGAGAAGATGGGCCGCAACAGCCCAAGATTCAGCAGGTCCGGGCAATCGTAGCCGGTGGTCATCATGCCGACCGTCACACAGACCCGGGCTTTGCTGGTCATGTAGCTGGGCAGGAAATTTGCCGAACCGAGCAGGTTATTGTTGGCGAAGTTGATGGTGTACTGCTGGGCATCCGGGATCTGCGATGTGACCTGCACGGCAAAGTCGGACTGGTATTTGCCGGGAAACATCCGGTCGGCCAGCTGGTTGAGCATCTGCGTCAGCCGAGTCGCGTGGTTCTGGTTGACCGCGAAGATGATCGACTTGCCGATCTCGTTGCTGATTGGGTCTCGCAGCGCGTTATTGAGGAAGGTCTGGCAAAAGAGTTTATTGGTGGCATCGGAAAAGAAGTGTTTCTCAAACGCACGCCGCCTGAATCTCTGCTCCTGCTGCTCGCCCGTGTCGTCAATGAACGAAACAAAGAAGCCTCGTTCGGAGAGGATCTGGGTGGTCACGTCTGTGCGGACGCCTACCACCGTGGGGTTGATGAGGACACCATCCCTAACTCCATCAAGCAGGGAATAGCGAAAGGTGGGCTGCCCGCTTTCGCAGCCAAAGGTACGGTAAGTATCGTACAGGAGCCGGCGTTCCAACTCGCGCGGGTCCCGGTCCTGATAGTTGGTGGTCTGGCTGCCTTTCAGATAGTCGCGCGGGGTCGCGGTCAGGCCGAGCTTATAGCCCACGAAATAGTCGAACACCGCGCGGGCATTGCCGCCAATCGAGCGATGCGCCTCGTCAGAGATCACCAGATCAAAGTCGGTGGGTGAAAAGAGCTTCTGGTACTTGTTGTTGAACAGCAGGGATTGGACGGTGCTGACAACGATCTCCGCCTGCCGCCAATCGGCGCGCTTCTCCTTGTAGATGACCGTCTGGAAGTCGTCTGAGAGCAGCTCGGTAAAGACCTTCCGGGCCTGGTCCTCTAATTCAAGGCGGTCAACCAAGAAGAGCACCCGTCTGGCATTGCTGGAATGCAGGAACAGCTTGATGATGGCCGCGGCCGTGAGCGTCTTGCCTGTGCCGGTCGCCATTTCAAAGAGGAAGCGGTCATTGCCAGCCTTGACCGCCTGTTGCAGGGCGTGGACAGCCTGCAGTTGGTAGGGGCGCAAAAAGCGCAACTTGTGGGTTTGGATGTAGCCGGGACGTTCGGTTGGGTTCTTCCATGCTGCTTGCAACGCATAATTGGGCCGCTGGCTGAGAACGATGTAGTCGTCATTGACCCGCTCATCGACTAGGCGTTGCGGGTTGGGGGTGACAGTTTTGTAGCCGGCCACCGAATCGGGCGTAGGGAAGGAGGTGATGATGGAGGGGTTGCCGCGTTCCAGATCCCAGAAGTAGTGCAGGTTACCGTTGGAGAGAATGACAAAGCGACAGTTTTGCGCGTGCGCGTATCTGCGGGCCTGCTCCTTGCCGACCAGCGGGTCTTTGTCCTCTGCTTTGGCCTCTAGGACGATGAGCGGAAATCCCTTGTCGTCCAGCAGCAGGAAATCAATGACCCCTCTGCTGGTCTTCTCAAAATCGTTGCCGAGCGCATCAAGGTCGGATGTCTTGATGGTAACGGTTGCTTCAAGCTGAATATTGGCGGGCCTGTCCTCTGTGGCGAAGAAGTGCCAGCCGGCTGCTTCGAGCAAGCGGTTGATTTTGATGCGCGCAACAGCTTCAGTCATCGCAAGCACAACTCCTCGATGAGTCGTGTGTACACATCCACAGCACGGGTCAACTGCTCAATGGCGATCCATTCGCCGACTGTGTGGGCTTGGGCGATGTTGCCAGGGCCGAGGACCAGGGCGTCCATATAGTGTTGATAGCATTCGGCCTCTGTGCCGTAGGGGACTGTCACTGCTTGGGGTGCGCCGCTGGCGCGACAGGCAGCCTGGGCCAAGGGCCCAGCGGCGTCCGTGAAGAACGGGCCCACGCTGCGCTGTTCCACGGCCAAGCCATAGGCTTTGGCGCGCGTCACAACCATTTCTACCGCTTCCTCAAAGCAGGCATCGGGCATGGCGCGGATGCTGAGCCGCGCGACGCTTTTGGCTGCCGTCACATTGGTGGCGGTATCGCCATCGCTTATGACCAGATTGAAGCCATTGGTCGGCGGGTCAAAGAGGGCGTTTTGAAAGCGTTCCTCTGCGCGGAAGGTCTGGGCCAATGTGGCCATCTCTGCTAGGAAAGGGGCGATTTTGAAGTTCGCGGAGATGCCTTTGTCGGTGCTGGTATGGGCGGCCACCCCGTGCGCGCTGACCGTAATCCCCGCGCCGCCTTTGTGAGCATAGACAGGCTGTAATTCTGACGGTTCACAGACGAGGCAGTAGTGGGGCCAGGCACTGGTCAATGTCTGGGAACGCTTGACAATATCATGTGCGCCGCTGTGCCCCCGCTCCTCGTCAGCGGTGATGGCGATGATGAGGGGGTGTTTGAGGTCGGTAGCCTTGAACCGGGCCCCGGCCGCAATCGAGGCGGCCAGGGGCCCTTTCATATCGGCCGCCCCACGCCCGACCAGCCGTCCATCCTCAAGCACGGGCGTAAATGGAGACCAGCCCGCATCGCCGGGCACTGTGTCCGAATGGCTGAACAGGCCCAGCCCGCCGGGGCCCGTGCCCTTTTTGGCGATCAGGCTGACTTTTTCCACATGGAACGGGTCCATGTAGGTGACCTCCTCAACCGTGAAGCCTGTCTTTTCCAGCAATGTTTGCAGGAAATCGGAGATGGGCCGGTTGCTTGTAGGCGTCTCCGAGGGGATTGCGATCAGTTCGCTGGTAAGTTCGACAACATCAATGTTCATGGGATAACTCTCTGTGGTCAGTGACCAGTGGCCGGATACCATAGGCCACTGTGGCTTTATCTTACTTTGCCCCGCCCGCTGATGGCCCACACGGTCTCAACCGTTCCGTTCCGCATGCCGTAGAGGGTGTCATGGAGAAAGACTGTGGCATCCCCGTACCCAACCACGAAATCCAGCAGATCCCCCACCTGTACGCTTTCGTTCGGGGCGGAGAGGGTGATGACTCCATGCTCGGCCGAGCTGGCCATGTTTGTTACGTCTGCCAGGCCCACTGCCTGCGGCGGCCTAACAGAAATGGGAAGGGTTTTGTAGCCTGCATCGGTGATGATCCGCTCCGGCGCGGCGCGGCTAGTGACCACCGCCTGCACGAACAAGGCTGGCTCTGTCATGGTGCCCCAGTGCTGATAGGTGGCATCGCCGAAGATGGCACCCCCGGCTTGAATTTCCGTCACCTGCGGCAGATGCGCTGTTACATTCATGGTGCCGCTGCCTCCACAACTGACGATATCAATGGGCAGATTGGCCTGACGGCAGGCATCCACTGAAGCGGCCAGCTCGCCAATTGACTGCCGGATGGCCGTGGCCCGTTCGTCGTTGTCCTCTAGCGAAAGGGTGTGTCCCTCCCAAGCCATCAGGCCAGCTAGGCGTAGGCCCGGCTGCTGGTGGATGGCTTGGGCCAGTTCTACAGTTGCTGGGCCAGGGGCGACGCCGGCCCGGTCCATGCCCACGTTTACTTCAACGAGGACAGCGATTTCCACGCCAGCGGCTTGGGCCGCAGCGGTCAAGCCGGAGAGTGTTGCTGTGCTATCTACGGCGACTTTCACGTCCGCGTAGTGTTGCAGGGCGGCCAGCCGTGCATATTTCTGTGTCCCCACTACCTGATTGGCGATGAGGATATCGCGTACGCCTGCGGCGGCCATCACCTCGGCTTCTCCCAATTTGGCACATGTGACACCGATGGCCCCGGCCGCGATCAGCTCATGCGCGATAGCTGGCACTTTTACACCTTTTGTATGGGGCCGCCAGTTGACAGGGGCCGCCCTGAAGTGGTTCATCAGCAGCCGAATATTCGCATCCAGCACATCTAGGTCCACCCAAAGAATGGGGGTGTCAAGCAGTTCTTTCGCGCATCCGATGGTCATAGGTTTCATTCTCTCCCTTACCTACAGGTGGTGTGGCTGGCCAGTCATTGCTGTTTACCATGCGGTCCAGCCACCGTCAACGAGGATATTCTGTCCGGTGATATAGCTCCCTGCGTCACTGGCCAAGAGAACGACCAGCCCTTTCAGTTCTTGCGGCTCTCCCATTCGGTTCATGGGCACCCGTTCGCTGAGTTTTTCAACAAAGGCCGGCTGCTTTTCTCGTACTTGCGGCGATGGGAAAGGGCCAGGGCTGATGGCGTTCACCCGCACCCGGTCCTCTGCCCAGTAGACGGCCAGATGGCGTGTCAGATGGACCAACCCACCCTTGAGGGCATGATAGTTGGGTGGGCTATTGATGTTGAAATCAGTATAGGCTTGTGGATAGCTGGCGACGACGCCGTACATACTGGCGATGTTAATGATCGATCCGGGCGCGGCCCGGCCGCGCAGATGCCGGACGACCTCCCGTGCCAGCAGAAAGTAGGCGGTCACGCCGGTATGATAGGCCCTGTCAAAGTCTGCAGCAGTGGCGGTGTCAATGCTGGGTGCTGTGCTGCCATAGGCATTGTTGACGAGAATATCCACCTGGCCTAGCCGTTCCACGACTGTGTCCACCAAGGCCGGTATGGCCTCACTATCGTCCTGGGCCAGGGCAAAGCCCGCATGGCCGTGGCCGGGCAGGGTAGCGGCAAAGGCAGCGGCCCGTTCCGCATCCCGGCTGGTCACAGCGACCTTGGCCCCGGCTTCGGCCAAGGCACGGCTCATGGCTGCGCCTAGCCAGCCGGCCGCGCCGGTGACAAGCGCGACTTTGCCTTTGAGATCGAAGAGAGTGGAGAGCGGTTGCTCGATCATAACGTTTCCTCCGGCGTTTTTATCCTGTGTCCAACGATCAATAATACCCACGTAGCCGCTGGTGTTACACACTACTGCAGCATAGAATAGCGTACTTCCTTGATTTTTTCCACTTACAGATGAGGCGTGGGCATATCATTGCCTTGCCTATCATGGCCTTGTACATCGGGGAAATGCCACAGTGGCAACGCTGCACACCTATTGTCCTGCGTGACGCAGGCAGGGGTCGGTGAAATTGGCCATTGATGTTTGAATCCTGTGCGGATTTAGCGGCCAACACGATTTGACTTACACCGACTCATTTCCTAAAATGAGCAATTGTTGATGTGCCCAGGTCGTGTGGGCACGGTACCATATTGCAATCATGTGGCTACTGTTTTATTCGCCACTGCAGTTGGCCTTTGGTGACAGGACCAGTCCTAGATCAGGGGCTTTTTATTACCCAAAAGAGGAGAAATCGTGACATGACTGGCACAGTAGCAATCGGTTTTGCCCTAGCCATCGCCGTTCTCGGCCTGGTCTATCTGGTCGTACAGATAAGGCGGGTCCTGGGCATGGACAGCGGCAACCAGACCATGCAGGAGATCGCGGTCGCCATTCAGGAAGGCGCGGCTGCCTTTCTCAACCGGGAGTACACCTTCCTGGCCGGATTCGTCGTTGTCGTCGCTATCATCATCACTCTCTTTCTGGAGTGGCAGACCGCGTTTAGCTTCATCTTGGGTGCGGTCGCATCAGGCGCGGCTGGCTATTTGGGCATGTTCATCGCGGTGCGGGCGAACGTGCGGACTGCTGCTGCTGCCAGCAAAAGCCTAGATGATGGCCTGCGAGTTGCCTTCAGTAGTGGGTCGATTATGGGAATGGCCGTGGTTAGCTTCAGCCTGCTGGGCATGACGGTTCTTTACTTCCTGTTTGATGGCAACATTTACTACATCACCGGTTTCGGTTTTGGTGCCAGTTCAATTGCCCTCTTTGCGCGTGTAGGGGGTGGCATCTATACAAAGGCTGCTGATGTGGGTGCTGATCTGGTGGGCAAAGTGGAGCAGGGCATTCCCGAAGATGATCCCCGCAACCCGGCCGTCATCGCCGACAATGTAGGTGACAATGTGGGGGATGTGGCAGGCATGGGGGCCGACCTATTCGAGAGTTACAGCGGTTCGATCATCGCGGCCGCCACATTGGGCGCGCTGGTCGCCAATGGTTCGGGGATCTTCCTTCCCTTTCTGGTGGCGGCTGTGGGCGTCATCGCCGCCTTGATCGGTACCTTTCTGGTGCAGGCAGAGGAAGGGGCCTCTCAGGAGGATCTGCTAGGCGTGTTGCGCCGGGCCATCTACGGCGCGTCTGCTCTGGTGCTGGTATTTACTGCCATTGTGGTGGCCATCACCGGGGTCGGCTGGAACTTCTTCTTTGTCGTGTTGGTCGGGCTGGTCGCCGGCAATGGGATCGGCTGGTTCACGGAATACTTTACCAGCTATACGGGAAAGCCTACGCAGGGCATCGCGGAAAAGGCCGAGACCGGCTCGGCAACTCTGATTATTGAAGGACTAGCTGTGGGGATGAATAGCACGCTCCCACCGGTTCTGATCGTTGCCGTTGCCATCATTCTGGCCCTCTGGTTGGGAGGGGAAAACGACCTGTTTGCCGTGGCCTTGGCTGGTGTGGGGATGTTGAGCACCCTCGGGATCACCTTGGCGACCGATGCCTATGGCCCGGTGGCGGACAATGCCGGGGGCATTGCGGAAATGAGCGACCTGCCAGACGAAGTGCGGGATCGCACCGACGCCTTGGACAGCTTGGGCAACACAACGGCCGCTACCGGCAAAGGCTTTGCCATCGGCTCCGCGGTCTTGACAGCATTGGCATTGATGGCCGCCTATATCCAGGCCTCGGGCCTCTCTTCCCTAGACCTTCTGAGCACAACCATGATCCCCGGTCTGCTAGTCGGCGCGATGTTGCCCTATCTGTTCGCGGCTCTGACTATGACCGCGGTGGGCAAGGCGGCCTACGAGATCGTCCTTGAGGTGCGTCGGCAGTTCAAAGAGATCCCCGGCATTATGACGTACACAGCCAAACCGGACTACAAAACCTGTGTCGCCATCAGCACCCAAAGCGCGCTACGAGAGATGGTGATTCCCGGTGCCTTGGCGGTGATTGTGCCATTGGTCATCGGCTTTTTGCTCGGGGCCGAAGCCCTAGCTGGCATGCTCATGGGTGCCATCGCATCCGGCTTTATGCTGGCGGTGATGATGGCCAACGCCGGCGGGGCCTGGGACAATGCCAAAAAGTGGATCGAAACCGGCGTAATGGGGGGCAAAGGCTCCGACGCGCACAAAGCTGCCGTGGTCGGCGATACGGTCGGGGATCCCTTCAAGGATACGAGCGGCCCGGCCTTGAATATCCTCATCAAACTGATGAGCATTGTCAGTCTGGTTTTCGCCAGTGCCTTTGGCTCGGGCCTGTTGAATGTGTTTTGAACCAATGCACTAGCGAGCAGTCACTCGTTACTCGCCACGAACCAGTGGTGTTGCGCGGTTGCCTGGGCCAGCATAACTACTGCTTGCGGGCCAGCCAAGGCAAGCAGTAGCGGCAATGTGCCGCCGATTGTATAGACCGTCTGCCAGATGCCGTTGTGCGCGGCATCCTGCCAGAGCTGCTGCAGAAACTGTAAGGCGTAGGATTCGCTGTTAAGGTACACCTGCTCCGCCATCTGTGGTTGAACCGAATGGGGGTCAGGATTCTCAAAGGAGTGCAGGGATAGATTCTGCTTTGATTCCTGTAAATCCTGATCGAAATCTTCCGAATCGTGTAGATGTTGCATGACCACGCGCATCATATCCTCCACCCGGGAGGATAGCTCCTGTCCGGAGAGGCTGTCCAGCAGGGCTTTGCCGGCCTCCGTCATCACACTCCACAGCATAGGCTCTTGGCCGGCGGCCGCGATCGGCTGCAGGACATGTTCTGTGTAGAAATGGGCGAGGGCTTTGCCTGTCAAAAGTGTACGTGCCCAGCGTTGAATGTAGGAAAGATGGGCAGCAGCGGCCTTCTGTTTGTCCTCGGTATCCAGCAGTAGAGCAGCCCGCAGACGCAAGGCCTCATCCCGTAGGGTTTCCTCATTCGGCTCGTGGCGTCGAAACCGTTGTAACAGACCGATGAAGCCACGGGGCATCCGCCGCCGGGCCAACAGAGCCAATGCTTCCTGGGGCTGGCCATGGGCCAGATACGCATCGGCCAATCCCCAGATCGTTACCCGTTCTGGTTGGCGTTCCGGCAGGGATTGAGCCCACTGTAGGGCCTTGCCCGCGTACTGCCGGGCCTCTGCGGCATGCCCGGCAGCCAGCAGGCCGGTCACAAGCATGCGATAGGCTTCACTGCGGGTTGGGTCCCGATGTGCCAGTTGATCGACCACAGCGGCAGCCTGCTTGATGGCCCCCAGACGTACCAGGACCGTTACCGCGGCCGATGCTGTCCAGCCATCACTGCGTGCCCCTAGAGACGCGACCTGTTGCACAAGCCCTTGTACCCAGAAAGAGTTGTCCAATGGCAATTGCTCGAGGATTTCCCGCAGGGTGTAGAACTGGAAATCCACATCCGCGTTGGCGTTGGGCCGGCGCACTTGACGCACGAGAGGGTCCTCTAGGTAGCGAGGCATAGATAAAGTACTGCTGTGTGAGGTATGAGCGGATTGCAGCTTTTGCCCTTTTGCAAATTCCGCATGGGCTTCCTGTACAGTGGCGATGATCGAAAGCTGTTCCATGGCTGCGTTGACATCGCCGACCCGTGCAAATGTGGCTGCGGCATAACGACGGCTGTGTATGGATGTGAGTGTCCCGGCGCGGAATACAGTGACACAGCGTTCCAGTAGGTGCCGGTTGGCGCGTGTTCTACGTCCTGCTTGGATTGCATCGGCGGCCAGCAGGGCCACATTCTTCAGAAACTGTGCCCCTGGGTCTCCGTAGTGGGTCAGGGCCATGTGGATAAGTTGAGCGGTCAGAGGATGCAGGCCGACATGTGCGACAGTGCTACACAGAAGCTCTCGCAGATCAGCACGCGCAAAGATCAAGTGCCAGATCCCAGCAGATTGGTCCAGCCGTTCTAGGTAGGCGAAGGCAGATGAGGTGTCGGCTGTGAGAGCAGCAGTGCAGGCCATAGCTAGGAGACGTTCGGCCCATTCGTCTATAGAACGATCTGCAGGGATTGGTGGAGGGTGGTGTGTGCCGAGGGACTGCTCTCCATGTTCCGCTCGCCACTGGTGTTGGGAATCATGCGAACGCCAAACGGCCGGCACGTCTGTTTTTTGCGCGAGAAGGGGTAAGGCGCGGAAAAGAGCTTGCGGTTCGGTCTGTTCGACGATTGCTAGGACGCTGAACATTTCGTCCACAGCCCCGGCTGCGGCCAATGTGCGCCAGCAGTGCCGCAGCAGCCACGTATCCGGTCGTTCGGTACTCTCTTGATTGAGTCGTATATCCGGGCGGTTTGATGCTTTTTGTAGTGCGGTCAGTGCTGCCGTGACAATATGCCGCTGCCAGTCTTGGCTGTCCATCGTCGTTTTCGCTTCTCATTTTGAATCATTAAAAGGTGTTAGGCAATCGGGGGCATTTCTCCAGAGATAGACGGGCCCCCCAACATTCACCGATTGTTCAGTAGGAAGGGAACACCAAAGAATGTCCTAGGTCCTTCCTCGCGCGCGCCAGCTTCATCAAGGATCTCGAGAATCTCCCACGCTGTTGCAGCACCTCCGTGGTAGATTTGAAGATAGCTGCCCCCTGGACAAGTACCAATAAGCACAAAATCCACGTCAGGGATACTCTCAATGCGTTGCATAAGTTCCTGGTGTTCAGCCAGAACCGATTCTACCTCTGCACGGCTAGGAAATCCGGGACACCCCGTCCTATTCCATTCCTGATAGAGCAGACTATCCCCCACGCCGATGCCGCATGAAGCCAGCAGAGGCATGCAAAGGCAACAGAGCACGAGGGCTATGTTCATCTTGTGACGCATGTTGGTTTCCTCCTTTAGAAACTTAGGTGCCACCATATTACTGAAGGGCCTAGAGCTGTCTGACGACAGATAGGCGAGATGCGGATTCACGCTGTTGACGCTGTGTGCCATGTAGGAACTTCTAGCGTACATTGCCAACAGGGTTTCGCGGATGCACAGGAGTGTCCGCGAAACCCTGCCAGACAAGCTGTTATTCAAGCGGGGGCATCTCTCCAGAGATAGACGAGCCCTAAATAATGGACAGTAGGAAGGGAACACCAAAGAATGTCCTAGGTCCTTCCTCTCTCGCGCCAGCTTCATCAAGGATCTCGAAAATCTCCCACCCCGTTGGAACATTTTCGATGTCGATTATAAGATATCGGCCCCCTGGACAAGCACCAATATCCACCCCAAAAGGCACGTCAGGGATACTCTCAATGCGTTGTACAAGTTCCTGGTGTTCAGCCAGAACCGATTCTACCTCTGCAAGGCTAGGAAATCCGGGACATCCCGTCCTATGCCATTCCTGGTGGAGCAGACTATCCCCCACGCCGATGCCGCATGAAGCCAGCAGAGGCATGCAAAAGCAACAGAGTACGAGGGCTATGTTCATCTTGTGACGCATGTTGGTTTCCTCCTTTAGAAACCTTAGATGCCACCATATTACTGAAGGCCCTAGAGCTGTCTGACGACAGATGCGGATTCACGCTGTTGACGCTGCATCTGCGCGCCATGCAGGAACTTCTAGTGGGTACATTGCCAACAGGGTTTCGCGGACACTCCTGTGCATCCGCGAAACCCTGCCAGACAAGCTGTTATTCAAGCGGGGGCATCTCTCCAGAGATAGACGGGCCCCCTAAACATTCACCGGTTGTGCAATAGGAAGGGAACACCAAAAAATGTCCTAGGTCCTTCCTCGCGCGCGCCAGCTTCATCAAGGATCTCGAGAATCTCCCACGCTGTTGCAGCACTTCCGTGGTAGATTTCAAGATATCTGCCCCCTGGACAATCACCAAATCCATCGACCCTGACAAACACGTTACGCATACTCTCAAGGCGTTGCACAAGTTCCTGGTGTTCAGCCAGAACCGATTCTACCTCTGCGAGGCTAGGAAATCCGGGACATCCCGTCCTATGCCATTCCCTGTAGAGCAGACTATCCCCCACGCCGCCGGGGACGCATGAAGCCAGCAGAGGCATGCAAAGGCAGCAGAGCACGAGGGCTATGTTCATCTTGTGACGCATGTCAGTTTCCTCCTCTAATCGCCTCTAAACAATAGATGCCACCAGGCTACATATGCTGGCCATATTAGGTAGGGCCAAGGGCCGCTCCGATAAATCTCGGGATTTGGTTCGCCCGGTGGCGTCCATCCTGTGTACTCTTGTGTCTCATAGATGCCAGCACCCTCAATTTGGGCGTGGTCTCGAAATGTATCTCGACCACATAGGGACGGTTGATATGTTTGAGGCCGGGTAAAGTGTGTGTTATCCCAGGCAGCAAATGGCGGAGGAGTATAGTGGTATCCAGCCGCTCTTAGAGTGGCTCTCGGATTGGAAGAACTGTGCGTCGTCCAATCAGCCTCACGGTTTGGTAGGGGGTTGAGCCAGTGGCCACACTGACATGCTTCTTCAGTTAAACGTACTCTTCCGCGGGTACACCCCCCCGATGCTTCTCCTCGCAGCGAGTCCTTCTCATTCTTGTTATACTGGGTAGCACAGTGGAAGAAGGCACTTACTCGCGCTGGTTTCTCCGGAGCACTTCCTGTGACTCCTAGCATATCTGTGGCAGCAGGCTCCTGCTGCCACGCATTGATATACTCGGTCAGCTCTTTGGCTAGCAGGATGCTACTTTCCGGAAAGCCTAATCCACGGGCTTTGGACCTGTCGAATTCAAGCAACTCCCCGTTGCCACCAGAAAACAGATCCTCCATTTTGATCAGATTCTGGGTCATGGCTAAGAAGTCGATACAACTAGCCCGATCCGTACTGAAGGGCGGCTCTTGTTGCGGTGGCATAGTGATGGCCAGCGTCCGGCCAGACATCACTATGCTAAAGACGATTGCAAGGAATATACTGCGTTTCATCTGTCTGCCTCCTTGTGAAGTTATAGCCCACTCCTCTGTGAGCCTACAGGCAAGTTCCCTACCTTTGCCTTCCCTATCAGTATACTCCTCTATTGAACCCCTTTCTATAGACACCAGTACTCATTTGATGGGTACTACAGTACTCTTTTTGTGAGTACTATAGTACTATTTCGCCTCTCCACTCGTCAGAAATCCATGGTCTATGCCCCAAACAATGGCTTCGCCATGGGTATGAACGCCGATCTTCTCATACAAACGGCTGCAATAGTTGCGTACCGTTTGTGTGGTAAGAGAAAGAGAGCGGGCGATCTCAGCATTGGTACGACCTTGCACCATCAAGGACAGTAGCTGGTGTTCTCGTTCGGTCAAATTGACCTGCGGTTGAGCCTGCTGCGTTGGTACTGCTGTCAAGGCCCTGATGAGCTTGGGGCTGACCCAGATATCATCCTGAACAACTGCATCAATGGCATGTAATATAGTCGCCACTGTTTCATCCTTATGCACATACGTTACGGACTACCAGAAACTGGCTACGAAAAACTGCAGTAGCAGAAATCCGAGCAGAAGCAGACCGCCGGCCAGGAGTGTCAGCCCGATCTTCCGTTGCCACTGTGCATGGGAAACGAGCCGTCTGTGGGCTGCGTGGGCCTGGTTGCCCCAGGCCAGCATCTCCGAGCGTTCGTGAGGAGATGTTTGCACGTGGGCTAACCACCAGGCCCGGTTACAAAAGGTCCATGTACCGATATCACTGGCACGAACAAAAGAACGGTCTTTGGGCATGGGATCACTGCTATGGTTCATAGGTCATTGCTCGTCTCTACGGGGGTGTAGTCGCTCCTCGACCCGCTGCAAGGCGGCCTGCATCTTTTCCTGGCGCATAGCTGTCGTCATGTCGCCCCGGGTGCGCTCCAAAACGCCCCGTAGAACGTCTGTCTGCCGTCGTAATCCCCCGCTGACCGCATCAGGAAAGTCAACAGTCACCAGCAGGGAGTAGATTTCGTCCATGAGCTGCAGGTAGGGTTCGGCTTCCTCGACTCGGTCCTGGCGCATCAGGTCCAGAGCGAAGCGGCGCATCTCTGTCGCGGCCTCGGTCATCCCCTTGAGGTAGGTGGCCCCGGTGACCTGCAGATCGTCTGGGGTGGACAGCGGGCCGTCGGTGATAAAGTCGTAGAGTAGATGGGCCTCAACCAGTTCTTTCAGCGCGTCTTGGGTATAGCCGGCATGGTACAGCCCTGGGAAGTCGGCCAGTGGTTTGACCATGGAGTGGGCATCTTGGCGGGCTGCGGCCAGCATCTCCTGGGCCTTGGCCAATTCATGGCGGTGTATGGCACGGATGCTGTGGGCACAGTCCCGGATCAAGCGGCGACTACGGCTGAGGGTCTCATCCCGCAAGTGGTTGATCTGCTCCATCTGCTGAATGATCTCATCAAAGACAGTAACGAGTTCGGGTTCACGCGCGAGGCTGGACATAATAACACCAGTGGTCAGGAATGATCGGTAGAGTATTGGCGATACATGGTGCTTGTGCTAACCGCCAGTGGCTGCACGGCTGCGATAATGATTCACGGGAATGTAGTTGGGCGGTGGCGATAGCAGCGGCGGTGCGGGTGTTTCAATCCCTTCAAGTTCAGCTTTATAGGCGAAAAAGTTCCACACGATGCGGCTGATGTCCTTCATGGTGCTGTTGCTAGTGTCCCAGTCCATCCAGCCGGCGCGCCACAGATAGACAGCGATGACATAGGGTCCGGTCGGACCCCAGACTAGGGCCAGATCGCTGTGGGCTTCATTGACAAAGCCATGCTTGTGAATGATCCAACTCTGCGTCGGACGGGGCAGGCCGCCCCACACCAGTTCGGTGAATTCGTTATGGCTCATATAAAAGAGGAGTACCCGACACTCTTCGGGCGTGATATCCTTGCCGAACGTTTCGATCAACAGGCCTTGCCCTAGCTGACAGCGATAGATTTCTGCCAGCAGACGACCCATATCTGCTGGTGTGGATTGGAGATGCGTATCCGGGTTGGTGTTCCAATCTGTGCGGCTGTTGGCCGGCGTGACGATCTGCCTGATGTCCGATCTGTCCTCATAGCCGGTTTGTATAAACGAATTTGTAAAGCCCAATGCCTGCATCATTTCCGTTACCTGGCGCCCGCCGGCATAGATATCCCCTTGCCCGACCCATTGCAGAAGCAAGTTGGCAGCAAAGTTGCTGCTCTCCCCAAGGGCATAATCCATCCATTGGCCTACATCATGAAAATCATCTAACTGCCGCAAGGCTGCGCTGCCAATCGCCACCTTCATGGTGGACATGCCGGAAAAGGCCACATCTACATCGACATTCGCTTCTTCACCTGTGGTCAGGTCTTGTACATAGATGGCGGCGAAGCCGGGAAAATCGGACGTATAGGAATCTAAGACACGGCCTAATGCCTCCATGGACAAGGGGAGCGGTGGTGATTCTTGAAGAACCAGATGGGCTGTGCGCTTCATAGAAGCCTGGGCATCTCGCATGTCTGCGGCGCGGACGGTCCGCCTTCCGAGTGGTTGGGGATCAGCAGGGCGTTCGCTTGCGCGGGCGAACGTCGAATCTGTGAGCGCGTCAAGTATGGGTTGTTTGCTTTCATCGATCAGAAGCGTCTGCCCCGCTGTGCCTAGGGTCCATTGCCAGTCTCGCTGGACTGTACCAACAAAGGAGGGAGGTGTTGCTTGACTCGGATCTGCCTCAAGATATCCCCGCCAGTTCCACTGCGGTGGTAAGGCCCTGGCGGCATTGGGCAGATGATCCATGTCTTGGCCCACTTGCCACAGCCAGGTAGCTAGCTTCTGTGGGTTGTAGGTGTAACGTAGGGCCACATCCCGGCGGCGTTGGGGCAGCCCGGCCAACTGGCGTAGGGCGATATCAATGAAATCCGGCCCATTCAGATATTGCTGGGCTTCTGCCAGCATGGCCCCTGTATCGACCTGAAAGTCGATCTCCTGTGGGCGTAGGACCAGGCGGGTTTCATGGTAATAGATGGCGACCGGCTCCTGAAAGCCGGCCACAAGGGTCTTTTCGATCTCAGCGGCATCCTGCAGATGGCTGAGTTCCAGACCAGCCAGATATACCCCCGCTGGGATGGGCGCAGACGCGGCCTTATAGCGTGTATATAGGGGAAAGAGGGACAGAAAGGCGATGAGTAGGAGGGTAAAACGCAGAAATTTAGTCATGAAACTGCCAACTGCACTGGCCTATGGTTTTGCTGGCCACAGGTGTTATTCCCATTCAATGGTGGCTGGTGGTTTGCTGGAGATATCATAGACTACCCGGTTGACGCCTTCTACTTCATTGACGATGCGGTTGCTGACCTGGGCCAGCAGCTCATAGGGGAGTTGAGCCCAGTCCGCGGTCATAAAATCATCACTGGTAACGGCCCGCAGGGCAATGACATTGGCATAGGTGCGGCCATCTCCCATTACGCCTACAGAGCGGACCGGCAGGAGCACGGCGAAGACTTGGCTGGTCTGCCGATAGAGCCCCGCGGCCCGCAAGGTATTGCGAAAGATCTGATCCGCGTGACGTAGGGTTTCCAATCGCTCCCAAGTGACTTCACCGAGGATACGGATCCCCAGCCCTGGTCCTGGGAAGGGATGCCGCCAGATGATCTCTTCCGGCAGGCCTAGATCTGCCCCGATCCGACGTACCTCGTCTTTGAAGAGCATGCGGAGGGGTTCGATCAGTGCAAAGGACATATCATCTGGAAGGCCGCCTACATTGTGGTGGGTTTTGATTGTGCGCGCGTTGCGAGAGTCAGGGTTGCCGGCCGATTCGATCACATCTGGGTAGAGGGTCCCCTGGGCCAAAAACCAAGGGCCTGTGGTGTTCCTGGCCCCTGACCGCCGCAGGTGCGCGGCTTCCTCCTCAAAGACTCGCACAAAGCGAGTGCCGATCCGTTTGCGTTTCAGCTCCGGATCCTCTACCCCGGCCAGATCGTTCAGGAACTCCTCCTTGGCATCCACCGCGACTAGGCGTACTCCCTGATGCTGCCTGAGCCTTTCTGCAGGCGGCGTTCGTGCTGCTATGGCCTGAACGTCGAACTGTCTCTCGAACGTATCCACTACCTGTTCGGCTTCGCCCGCCCGCAGCAGGCCATGATCCACAAAAATGCAGGTGAGCCGCTCACCGATGGCTTGATGGACAAGAGAGGCACTCACCGCGCTGTCTACGCCGCCGCTCAAGCCGCAAATGACATGCCCTTCCCGCCCCACTTGGGCGCGGATTCGTTCAACACTTTCCTGGATGAAATTGCCGGCGGTCCAGTCACCTGTACAACCGCAGATCTCTCCTACAAAATTGTGCAGGAGTTGAGACCCATAGGGGGTGTGGACCACCTCTGGGTGAAACTGAATGCCATAGAGGGAACGGCTCTCATCCATGATAGCAGCCAAAGGCGAATTGTCGCTGCGGGCTACGGTCTGAAAGCCCGCCGGCAGCCGCTCTACCCGGTCGCCGTGGCTCATCCATACCCGTTGCTTGGCCGGCAGCCCGGCAAATAGGCGAGTCTTCAGGGTTACTTGGATCTGCGCCGCCCCATATTCCTTGGCCGTGCTAGGTACTACGTAGCCGCCTAGGGTATGGGCTAGGAGTTGTAGACCATAGCAGATGCCGAGCACAGGTACGCCGCTTTCCAACACAGCAGCCGGCAGGGTCGGCGCGCCCGCTTCATAGACACTGGCCGGCCCGCCGGAGAGGATGATTCCCTTCAGATTGCGCGCCGCTAGTGCCTCTGCGGCATGCTCCCAAGCGATCATCTCCGCGTAGACATTGGCCTCCCGCACCCGCCGGCAGATCAACTGGCTGTATTGGCTGCCGTAATCCAGCACAATGATGGTATCATGCGGTACAGTTATGTCTGCATGTACAGGCCGAACGGACGGCCCTGCAATGGAGCCGCCATCATTTGCCCGTTCGCTAGACTTGCGATTCATAAGAAAATATTCGCTTATCTCTCGCCGATTTGTCAAGTTCAGTGACACCATGGCGAGGTTCTGCAGTTGGAGGGATATTGTGAAGCTCACAAACAAAGTCGCGCTTGTCACAGGGGGCGCACGAGGCCTGGGCCGGGCGTATGTTCTGCATCTGGCGAAATTAGGAGCGGATGTAGTGATCAATGATGTGGACCTGCAAGCGGCCCAGGAGTATGATGAAGATCTCAGTGCCGAATCCGTGATGGCAGAAGTGGAGGCATTGGGGCGACGGGCATTGGGGATTGAGGCGGATGCGACCGACAAGGCCGCAGTTGAGGCCATGTTGCAGCAGGCTGTAGACACATTCGGACAGGTGAATATTCTCGTCAACAATGCAGGTGGTATGCTCTATCCCCCTCCCAATCATAGCGCGGCCACCGCGCCGGAGGATCACTACCGCTATATTGTTGACATCAACCTGACCGCTACGATTTTCTGCTGTCAGGCCGCTGTGCCCTATATGCAGAAAGCGCGGCAAGGAAAGATCGTCAATGTAGCATCCCAGGCCGGCCTGTGGAGCGGGCGCAATGGTGCTGCCATGGCCTACAAAGTCGCCAAAGCCGGCGTGATCCATTATACCCGAGTGCTTGCTGCGGAACAGGGGCCGTATAATATCCATGTAAACTGTATTGCGCCGGGCTTTGTGCTCTCCTCCCGGGCCCTGGCTGGTGGCCGCAACAGCCCGGAAGTGCGGGATAACTTGCTGCGGGATATTCCTTTGGGGCGGCTAGGCGTGCCGGAAGACTGCGCCAAAGTTGTTGAATTTCTAGTCACGGACCTGTCCGATTACGTCACCGGCCAGTGTATCCCGGTCTGTGGCGGATATGTTGCGTTTTAACTGCTGTTTTTCTGTTTGACAAGATTGGGAAATGAAGATTAGATGGAACTGCTGTCCACTATCTATCCGCTAAATCCGTTCAGGATTTTCTAGCGTAAAGGACTGGCAGGATTCAATATCCTGATCAAATCTCCACATATAGGTGAAACCATGCGATTCGATCTTTTGATTAAAGGTGGTGAAGTTGTAGACCCTGGGGGCGGTCATAACGGCTGCTTGGATGTTGCCATTAAACGCAACCGTATTGCCGCGGTAGAGGAGAACATAGCGGCCGAGGCGGCCTTTCGGGTCATTGACGCCAGCAACCAATACGTAACCCCAGGCCTGGTTGACCTGCATACACACATCTATCATGGCTGTGGGTATTACGGCATTCGCGCAGATCCTATCGCTGCCCGCAGTGGCGTGACTACTTGGCTGGATGTGGGTTCGTCCGGCGCGTTTAATTTTCCTGGGTTGCGGGAATTTGTGATCAAAGATGCCACCGCTCGCATCTACGCCCTTCTGAATATCTCATCCATCGGCCTGACCGCCAACACATGGGAACTGGCGAATCTCGGCTACTGCGATGTGGACATCTGCTGCAAAGTCGTGGACCTAAACCGGGACGTTCTGCTCGGCGTCAAAGCTCGCATTGACAGCTCAACCACCAGTGGCCAGGGACTGGTCCCTCTCCATCGAGCTAGGGAAGCCGCTGACCGCTGCGAACTGCCGCTGATGACACATATCGGCATGGGACCCCCGAATATTGACGACGTGATGGCCCTGATGCGTCCCGGTGATATCCTAACCCACTGCTTCACAGGCGGTTCTATGCGGATTGCCGACGAAACGGGCACTCTGCGGGACACAGTCAAACGTGCATGGGATTCCGGCCTTGTGCTGGACATCGGGCATGGGGCCGGGTCGTTCTCCTTTGAGACAGCGGAAGCACTGATGGCCCAGGGCTATCGGCCAGATGTCATCTCCTCCGATATCCACCAGTTGAGCGTCAACGGGCCAATGTTTGATATGCCTACATGTCTGAGTAAATTTATGGCCCTGGGCATGAGTTTTCCCGAAGTAATCCGGGCGGCCACGGAACGGCCGGCGGCTGTGTTGCAGCTGGAGAAGGAAGTGGGCAGCCTACGACCGGGCGCGCTGGCGGATGTGGCCCTGTTCCAGATTGTCGAGGGGGAGTTTATGTTCTACGATGTGTTTATGAATCCACGCCCCGGCCGGCAGCTCATCCGCAACACACTGACGATCATCAACGGGCGGAAGATGGCCCGCCAGTCGGATGACCCACTGATGCCGTGGATCGATCTGTCTGAAGACCAGCAGATGTTGATCGCCGCAGGCCATACCCCAGAAGCCATGGCGGCCCAGAACACCTGTGCCTGCAGTTAGCCACATAGGAGATACAAGAATGTCTCCCTTGTCCAAACGCCGGGGGAGGCTGCTTGTCAAACCTTCAGTTCTATTGTATACTTGCGGCCTGTATGAAGTGAACTTGAGGAGGAGAAAATCATGACAGACTGGGAGCGATTCGACTTCGTGAGTCTGAGGATGGCAGCGTTGATTCTGGGTGTAACGCCTGGTACGGTATCGACGGCTGTCAAGCGAGGGACGCTACGGGCGAAGCGGGCGTTGATGTCCAGTGGCGGCATAATGTTCGCGATCTCAACTACTGATCTCAAAGCCCGTATCCAAGAGCGAGAGGAAAAGCGGCAGAGGTCTGCGGCTAGGTAATGTGTCAATTTGGCAAACCTAACGAGGAGGCTGCTATGGCGGAGGATACGGGTCGGTTGGCTGAGAGATTGGCCAAGCTGGAGGGGCTGCTAGAGGGTATGTTGCCGCATTTGGCTACGAAGGCTGACGTCCAGGCGGTGCGGGAGGAGTTGTCAAGTGTCAAGTACGATACGCTTTGGTTAAAGCGGTTGTTCTGGGTTGGGGTTGTGGCTGTTCTGATTCCTCTGTTCCGTGATTTGTTGGGGTTTCTGCCATAGGGGGCAGTTCGGACAAGAAAGGGGTGTGCTTATGGCTGTAGATACGCAGTGGGCAACTCGGGAAGAGGTGCAGGCGTTGAAGGATGCGCGGGCTGCTGATAGAGAACGGATTGCCCGGCTGGAGGTGCAATTCGATGAGTCGGATAAGCGGTTGGCTACGAAGGCAGACGTTGCGGATGTGAGGGTAGAGGTAGAGGGGGTACGGACAGAGGTGGAGAGGGTGCGGACAGAGGTGGAGAGGGTACGGACAGAGGTAGCCAGCGTCAAGAAAGGCCAGGATGTGGGGTTATGGATGCTGGGGCTTTTGCTCATAGGCATGGCCGTGTCGCTGTACGGCGTGTTCGTTGGAGGAGGGCTTTAATGGCTGTGGAGACGCAGTGGGCGAGTCGGGCAGAGTTGCAGGCGTTGAGGGCTGCACAGGCAGAGGATAGGCAGCGGATAGCGTACCTAGAAGGCTATCTGGGCGTGAGCTTGGCCGCCTACCAGGCCGGGCGGACGCAGAGGGCGGAGCGAGTTCCGATTAGCGTTGAGAAAGACCTTGGGTGGATTCGTTGGCTGTTAGTTGCTGTTCTCGCGTTGAGTTTCCTCAACCTGTTCGCATTTTCCATCTTGCTGGCGCAGTGGCAGGCCGGAGGCTAGGGATGGCTGATCAGAGTCGGGGCTACGCACACCATCGGGGCATTCCATACGGCTATGCTGTGCAGCGTGGCTGCTGATGAGCAGGCCGTCCTGCTGCGGCTGCAGTTGTGGCGAGAGGCCGGCTTCAGGACGCGTGCGGAGTCGGAGTGGACCAAGGCGGCGTTGTCCTGGCTGTGATTGCAATTCCTGGCCACTGGTTACAGATCCAAAAGCATCACCGTCAGTTTGATTCCCCGCTCAATTCGTTCGTAGACCCGCCGGAATCCATGACGTAAATAGAACTGTTCCGCCCTGGCTGTCTCTAAGATGATCTGCAGACATGCTTCCCGCCGGGCGATGGCGATCGCATGATCTAGCAGGCGTGTGCCTAGCCCCTGATTCTGGCAGGTAGGATCTACAGCCAGAGTGGTAATGTGCAGCACGCGGCCATCGGGCTGATGGGTTTCCCGTGGGTCTTCGTCTAGGGTCGGCTCCCGTAGCATGTCCCACTTTTCTGTTGTCAGGTAGCCGGCCATGAAGCGGCGACCGCTGCTTTGCCTTGCCCCATATCCGAGCGTTTCAGCAGCGGCGGGTACATCCATAGAATGACTTTCGAGCACGACACATCCCTGCGGAAATATCAGCAGGCGGCTGCGGATGATGGCCGGCTCTTCTTGTGCCCCGTATTCGCCGAAAATCTTCTGATCCAACGCCACAATGTTCGACCAATCATCCAGTGTAGCTGGCCGGACTCGATAGCCATTGCTCATGGCTGGATGTGGTCCTGGCGGGGGGTGATCTCCACTGTGCGGAACTCCCGGATCAGTTCGACCAGTCCCTCCACTGCGGCTGCGAGGAATTTCTCCCCCTTTGCCCGGCTGGCAACTGTGGCGTCCCCCCGCACACCACTGACAGACATGGAACTCCAGTACGGCATCAGATGCGCGACCGAGCCATCGCTGCGATTGCCCATGAGCAGATCTGTCTGAAAACTCGGCGGCAATGTGGTGCGCTCGTCCGTGGCCTTGTCCATCTGCACCAGGTCCTCTGCGAGAGCTAGATAGAGGGATGTTTCGTATTCTCCCGCGTGGGAAGAGCCACCGAAATCTGAGGAACGGACGACATTGCCTACGTCCTTCACCTTGCGTACCCCCCAATGGTTGACCGACGCGCAGAGGGCTTTGCCCTCGGTTTCTAGGATAGTCAGGCGGGCGGCCATCTCCAATGGGGCAGTGTTGCTGCCATGTCCGTTCACAATCAAAATATGCGTAAAGCCATGATGGGCCACGCTGACGCAAACATCTCGTACATAGTTGATGAATGTATCCCAGCGAATGGTGATGGTACCGGGAAAATCCATGTGATGGGGGCTATAGCCATGGGTGACCGGCGGTATCAGTAGTGCTTCATCGGGGATGCGGGCGACAGCTCGCTCACAGATCCCTGTACATAGACGCACATCCGTGTCAATGGGTAGGTGATAGCCGTGATCCTCATAGGTGGCTACGGGCAGCACTGCTACCCGCCCGGAAAGGGCCGCCTCCCGACATGCAGGCCAGGTCATTTCAGCATAGCGATAGGTCGTCATTGTCGTTGCTCCTTTGTTCATCTCTGCAGTGGTTCGTGGCAAGGAACTGCTCTCCACGAATCACTCGCCATTGGGATTCCGATTTACCCACGCGGCCGCATAGCAATTGGCAAGGTCATGCACCACCAGCCTTTGCGCGCCGTCATTCAGTGCGATCAGATGGAGAAAGCCATTCTCAACACGCAGCAGCCATTCGCCATTGCCTGATAGATCATCACCAGAACCAAGAAAAGCCAGGGGCACATTTGACGCATAAACCAGACTTTCGCCACTCTGGGTGTTATAGAGATTCAAATACCAGTTGTCGCCGCCTCGTTCTACGCTGCGGATGAGGAGCCAGCGGCCGTCCGGGGAGAAGCGTATGGGATGGAATGGTTCCAAGGAGTGGTCTACCTGCATCAGATAGGTGATCTTGCCTGTAGAAAGAGTGTAGGCAAAGATGTGGAATTCAGCGGTTTTCGTGCGTCCGATAGTACGTCCTATACGCTGAACTCGTGTGGCAACGAACAGCTGGTCCGGCATGGTCGGATGCAGTGCCAACGTGCTAAAAGACATCTGTTCTACGTCGCGCACATTCTCATTTGCTCCATCGTTGGGCAGCAGAGGCAGGGCATCAAGCAGCGTATCAACATCCAAGATCGTCGTAGATTCCAGTTGTGGTAGGGTCATCACCTTTACCAATATCTTGGCCCCTGTACTGTCCGCAGCGTTTACTTGCTCCTCTGGCTGGATAAAGGCAAAACGGTCATCATCCAGCCAGGCCACGGCAGAGCCGCGGGCGATGGCCCTGTCGGGCTGGCCATCTTGGTTGCCTAGCCACAGAACATCGCTTCCCCGGTTGATAATCGTTCTTTCCCGATTGGGCGACCAGACAGGAAAGCCGTCTAGCAATTGAATCGCACATGTGCCCTTGGCACAATCTTCCAGATTTAGGCTGTTGAACAGGAGCACCTGCTGGCGTGAGTCGTAGGTATACAAGAGCATCTCATCTGTAGACTGGGTCGCCCCGGACCCGTCTGGGCGTAAGTGCTCCATGGAATTTACCGGGAAGAGCGGTCCGTTATCGGGCCGGTAGATGACCTCCTGTGCCTGTCTGTGCCGCCAGAGTTGCAGCGGAAAGCCGGTCACCGGTTGTAGCCGCTCCTGTAGCAGCACCCCCTCATCACCCGCTAGAGGATACATCAAGCGGAACGGACGGTTGGCGATTTCCTGTGTAAATGTGCCGCTTTGGGTGTCATAACGATAGAGGTCTGTATTGCGGAACTGTTCCGTCGTACAAAGTAGTTGGATGTCTTGGTCGAGCTGTGGGCCTGTCTCTGTATTGGCCAATAACTGCTCATTGACATAGCGGCTCCACTCTCTCTGTAGGGCAATCCCATAGCTGTTGAACCCAGCGCGCCTCAGCCAGGATCCATATGTCTCGGCGTAGACTAGGGATCGTTGCAGGTCTACCAACGACTGACGGGGACGGGTAGTGAGGATGAAATCTATGAGACTATAGACAATGTGCCGAGTCTGTGTGGAGATGTTGTTGAGGGAACGTTGGAGGTAAACCCGGCGTAGGTCTGTCACATCAATAAGCGGTCCATGCAGAATCTCCCGATATCTGGCCGGGGTTAGGGGCCATGGGATGAGGCCGAGCTTGTTGAGTTGCTTGTCCAGCAGAGCGCGGAAGAACACGGCCTTCTGGCAACAGTGCCAACCGACACTGTCCGCAATCCCTGCGCTGACGACCAGAGGCGCGTAGCTAGCGCGTAGGGCCTGATAGCCGGCCTCATCCACCGGCCGGCCGATAATACTGGGCGTAGGCAACTTCAGCAGCGGCTCGCTATCTAGCCAGCGGATGGGGTCCGCAAGCACCGACAGCAGGCTGGATTGTGTTGATAGCTCGATCTTCAGCTTCCACTCGCTTTTACAGTTCAGATCGTTCAGCTCCTGGCAGGCCGCGGCCAGCAGTTCATCCCATTCGGTCACTAGGCGTTCGACGATTTCGGCGTCCCGTTCTGGGTATTCGACTGTCAGATACTGGCCTGTTGTACGGCGTATTTCCCCCCAGAAGGCCGGATACACAGGGACCAATGACCAGCCTGTGGGCTCTTCCCGATAGGTGACAGTCTGGTGGAGAGTCACTGGCGTGCTGTTAGCCTGAGCATTTTGGGGATCAGGGAAATGCTGCATGTAGGGGATGGCGAGGGTCACGGTTGCCATGCGCCAGTCGGAGGTGAAGGCGATCTCCGTAACCGCGCCCGCGCTTCTTTCAGGACTCTGGGCGAAGGGCAGTCCTAAGTATGCCCGTTCCCAACGCTGCCCATCGCGCACTAGGCGTTTCTGAACCCTGCCCCAATTGGGATATTCCGGCGAAATCATACTGCCGAAGAGTGCTTCGTCCCGGTTGTGCTCCGCCTTCTGCACGATGTCGTGAATCGCGAGGACTTCCGCTTGCGCGGCAGCAGAGATGTCTTCTAGCTGTTTTTGCAGAACGAAGCGCACACCCCAAGCAGTGCTTGCGATCAACAGCAGGACAAACAGCCATCGACTGAGGCGGGCATACCTCCGACTTCCCTTGCCCGACAACTCCTCATCTGGCAAGGGAACGTCCGCTCGTTGGTCATCCGTTTCTTCTTGTATCTGCCATTCGACTTGCATGGGTTTTGTAAACTGCAGTGGTTCGTGGTGTTCCACGTCCCTATCTATCCATCACCCACCTTTGCGTTTGCGGGCGATGAGAGCGTAAACACATGTAAGGGGCACGGTCAGGCCGAGGTCGTCTGTTGGAGAAGTGCTCATACGTGGCGGGGCCAGGTTTGGGGGCAGTGTCTCCAATTCGACAGGCTTTCCGCTATCCATATGGTAATACTGAAGGTCTGTTGCTACAACTTCCCATTGTTGGCGTTCAGTCAAAGCGGCGGTCATGTCTTGGTGGTCGTAAGACCATTCCCAGGTGGGATGTCCTTGCAGGCTGCGTAGGGGCGATGTGCGGGTGTACAGGTCTGGCACGCCGGAGACGATGAGCAGAGGTGCATCGGGTTGCAACGCGCTGTGGAGTCGTCCTAGACCGACCCGCAGTTCGATAGGGTCCATACATAGCAATGAGAAGAAACTACAGGCTCCGTTGAAGGATAGCCTTTCGTTCAATTCCGCCAATGCCAGCTGCTGAAAGTCGCCATGGGCTGCAGTGGCTTGGGCTTGGGCAATCATCCCGGCTGATGGATCGATGCCTGTCACTTGATGGCCGCGGGCTGCCAGCGCAGTCGCGATCGGTTCACCATGGCCGCAGCCGATCTCCAGCACTCGGCTCGCCCCGGGCAAATGCCCCAACCAACTCTCAAAAGCCTTGCGAAAGAACGGTTCGGTCAGATAATCATGGGTGTAGCCGCTGCGTACTGTGTTATAGGTGGCGACGTTGATGTGGCTGCTGAAAGCGTGTACCCGCAGAAAAGGCGGCACAATCTCCGGGTTCGGTGGTTGCCCGTTCAGAGCCTGCCGAATTTCCTGGTCGAGAGTCTGGCCGAAGCGTAGAAGCTCATCGCTGCTGATGCGGTCTAGGACAAATGTAAGGCCGGATTCTGGGCCACTATCGCTGAGTCCGGCGGCTGTCAGTTGTAGTGTCACGCGAAATGTCGGCTTGCCTTGCTCATCAGCGGCCCCCGGCCGCGCCATCAGCAGGGCTGGGGGACAGGCACTGCGCCAGGTAACGTAGTGAGTCTCAGCGCGGCGTAGGCGTTCGATCTGTTCCGTGCAACTCCAATCGGCGAGTTGCAATAGATGGCGCAGATAGGTAAGGGGGATGTCGTTCAGCCCATAGCTGATTTCCACCCACATGCAGGCCCGGGCCGGACATGTGGCATCCCCCAACACTAGATGCACATTTTCATTGACCGCTGTGGGGACCCACGGACGGATCATAAGGGACAGGGTGGGCTGCTGGCCATCTTCGTCGGGTTGGGGTTGCTGGCGGAGTTGGGCCATATGATTCGTGGCTAGTGGTCCGTAGCGAGCAGTTACTCGTCACTGGGGATTTCTGCCATCCAGTGTCGCAGGGCTTGGGCGTGCTGGGGCAGGGCGATGTCCGGCTCTTGGATTTCAGGATGCCATTTCTTTTCCCATTCGGCGCAGAGATAGCCTTGGTAGCCTTTGGCGGCGAGCAGATGGATGATTTCCCGGCAGGGTACTTGGCCTTCGCCTAGTAGGACCAATTGCCAGCTACCGTCTTCCCTGGGCCGCGCATCTTTCACATGAACGTGTGCCAGCCGCTCGCCGATGAATTTCCAGGTATCCTCTATTGACTCGCCCATTCGATAGGGGTGATGGACATCCCAAATGGCTTTGAGATGTGGGGAATCCACCTGCTGCAGTACAGCGGCCACCTCCTCCCCGCGACAGAAGGCATCGTGGGTTTCGAGACAGACAGTAACGCCGTGTCGCTCTGCAGCGGGCATCACCTCCGCGAGGCTATTGGCCACGTGGTCGATCACTTCCTGCATGGTTTGGTTGGCGGTCTGGTTGCCGCCGAACGTTCGTACAATGGGTACATTTAGATCGTTGGCAAGGGCCAGATAACTCTGCAGGTCGGCTAGGTGTTTGGCGCGCTCGTCGGGGTCCGGCGAGGAGAAGCGAGTTGATGCGCCGATGCCGGCGATGATTCGTTCGTGTTGCTGTAACAAGCGGCGGATTTCGCCGCGTCGCGCTTTGGGTAAGTCCGGCGGGATCACCTGCCCATCTAGAATGCGGACTTCCAGCCCGGCATAGCCATCAGCCACAGCCTGGGCAATGGCCCGTTCCAGAGACCAGTCCGGTGTGCCGAGTGTACTGAATACGAGTGGGTAGGGGAGAGACATGCGACAAATCCTTACGGGTATGCAGGATTCACATCTTGTCTGAATCCTGCTTCATTTTTCGGAAAAATGCGACTTCTCGTACAAATATATCGAACCATTTCTCTGCGGGCGATTTGGCGGACCCCGTAGAATCGTTCGTTGAAGGCACTTCATATTCACAGTGGATGGAGAGGAAGCCATCGTAGTTGATGCGGCGCAACTCGGCGAAGACAGCGGTCCAATCTACGATTCCTTCGCCAGCCGGAACCCAGCGGTTCTTGGCCATACCATGGCCATGCTTTTCAATGCGTTCAATACGCACATCTTTCAGAGAAAGAATACTCAGATACGGCCGGACCATGGCCAGACCAAAGTCGAAGGGTTCACCATCAACCGCGAAATGGCCGGGGTCGAGATATGCACCCAAGTAGGCCGGATCATAGTCCCGGAGCAGGTGCATGAGCGCGGCTGCGTTCAAGCCCATACAGTAGTGGGAGTGGGTGTGGTAGCAGATTTTGATATTGAATGTACGGCCTAGCTTTTCCCAATCAGCGAAGGCCTGGCGCACCATGTCCACCTGTTGCCAATAGTCCATGGTTTTGGGGTCGAATTTGAAGTACCCTAGCTTCAGCAGCCGCACATCGGCCGCGTCCATTGCAGCCAGCAAGGGGGTTGCAAAGGGATGATCTGCGGTGAGCAGATCAAAATTGGCCGTAACCATCCCGATATGCAGTCCGGCCTGGGCCATCTGGCTGGCGGCTTGGGGCAGGGCTGTAGCCGCGTTGTCCGGGTTCAGCGGATGGCCGGGCCGCACCGCGAGATCGTAGCCGTTGTAGCCGTGCTGTTGCGCTAGATCGATCAGGTCCGGGATGCTTTTTTCCTTGAGCATTTTGGAAAAAACAATCAATTGCACGCGTTTCTGCCTCCATGTGTACTGTTATAACCTGTGCATATGAAAACCGCCATCAACGTTCAGGGTTTCGCCGGTAGAGAAAGGGAACAGCCCTTCCGCCAGGGCGACGACCGCTTTGCCCACGTCTTGGGGATGGCCCCAACGGCGGATAGGGGTCAAGCCATCGTTGATGAGTTTGTCGTACTTCTCCTTCACGCCGCTGGTCATGTCGGTTTTGATGATGCCGGGACGGATTTCATAGACGTTTATACCGCTGGCTGCTAGGCGGTCCGCGAAGAGAGCCGTTACCATTGCCATCCCGGCTTTGGAGATGCAGTATTCTCCCCTGGCTGGGCTGCTGGTGTAGGCACTGATGGAGCCGATATTGATGATTTGCGGCGCGCGGCTGGGGCGGGTAGCCAACTGCTCCAGCATGACCCGAGCGACGAGTTGGGTGAGGAAAAACGGGCCTTTCAGATTGACACGCATTACCTCATCATAGGACGCTTCCGTTGTTTCCAGAATGTCCAGGCGTGTCCGGGGTGCCATGCCAGCATTGTTCACCAGCAGGTCGATGTGCCCGAACTGCTCCATCATCGCCTGTACCAGGCGTGTGCGATCCTTGGCTAGGCCGATGTTTGCCTGCACGGCGAGGGCGCGGCCGCCGGCTTCCTCGACCAGCCTCACTGTTTCATGGGCTGCATTGGCATTGCCACGATAGTTGACCACCATGGACCAGCCCATTTCCGCCAAGGCCAGGGCGATCCCCCGGCCAATGCCCCGGCCCGCGCCGGTGATGAGTACGACCTTCGTCTGTGGCATGGAGATATCGTCATTCTCGCTGGCAATGTCACAATTTCTCAAGCTCAATTATTCCACCCCCAACACCTTACATACCGCTTCTAGGAAGAAATAATCTCCCCACATGACGCTTTCATTCACGCCTAGGCCTAGGCGTTCGTGATACATCCCTTGTTTTAGAATCCCTTCCCAGCCATCGTCTTCAATAGCCAGAAATTCCGGCTGCATGAGGGTATCAACGATCTGCAAGGCGTAGTCGTTGTATTGCTTGGCCAGCGTAGGAGTGCCTGTCAGTTGGGAAAGCTGGAGCAGACCGCTGGCGGTGATGGCCGCGGCCGAGCTTTCGTGAAGGTTTTGGGGTTCCGGCTCCATCCAATCGTTGGGTGGCACCCCGCCCGATGCATCGGCTGTGTTTTCCATGTAATACCAAGCGTTATTTTGGCTGGTTTGCAGGAAACATGCATCGCCGGTGAAGCCATATACCGTGCCGAATCCGTAGAGAGACCAAGCCATCCCCCGCGCCCAGGAGGAGTCATCCCGCCAGCCTTGGTGGGTTGATTGACGCAAGAATTGGCCGTTTTCCAGATCGAAGATGCCCTCATGGGAGGTGCTACCATCGCCCCGGACTAGGTAGCGCCGAGTGGTCAGACAGTGGCGGTAGGCGATCTCCCACAACTCCTCGTCGTCCGTCTCCTGCGCGGCGTAGAAGATGATCGGCACGTTCATCATAATGTCGATGAAGAGGCTCTCAGCGGCGACAAAGGAACAGAGATACTCACCTTTCTCCTGAAAGCGTTTGGCGAGAGTCTGGCCGGCCTCAATAACGACAGCGTTCTTGTCCTCGTCGCCGCTCAGATCGTACCAACGTTTCCAAGTAGAGAGGAAAAGAAAGCCGAGATCGTGGACATTTCGGTCGGTCTTGCGGTGTTCTACAAGCCGGGAATAGTGTTCTGCCTTTTCACGGAAATAGTCATCACCGGTGGCTTGGAAGATCAGCCAGAGTTGCCCGCCCAGAAAGCCTTCACACCAGTTCGTCCAGGCCTCGCCGCCGTGCTTCCACTTCCCATTCTGTGTGTACATGGGAAAGTAATCCGGATGGTTTTCCAGCAGATTGTACAGTTGTTTGGCTGAAAATTCAATGGTTTTTTCGCATGTAAGCCGTAGATTTTCACGGTTCATCATTGGGATTTTCTCGTATTGAATACTGCAGTGGTGAGTAACTGCTCGTCACGCGTCACGAACGACTGTGGTGATTGTCTCTCGCAACTTTTTCACTGCGTAGGCCATACCGTCCGGGCCGCTGAAACCACTGCTGTGACCAGCACTGGCTAGGTGTGGCTCCAGGGCCAGCATCCCCTGATAACCGCTGTCAATGAGCCGGGTCAGGAGTTCGGGGATCTGCCCGTCTCCTTCGCCAGCGGCTTTTACACGGCCATCTAAGGTACAATCTTTGATGTGGACATAGCCCACTCGGCTGCCGAGGAGGGGCCAGCCCCGGTCGGTGACCCTTTCCTCACCGACTTGTACAAAGTTGGCTGGATCCCACAGAAAGACCAGATGCGGGCTATCGAGCGCGTGGATGAGTTTCCCACAGCGGTCGAGGGTGTCGCCGACGATCTCCTTCTCGTTTTCCAGCAGGAGGGTCATGTTCTCTGCCTCGGCCATGGCAACTAGCTGGCGCAGTCGTTCGATGGCCATGTCCACATAGTGGTCGTACTGGGCGTTCGTGCTGGTGTCCGGCGGATAAAAGGAGAAGATGCGAATGTTCTCTGTGCCCAGCCTGCGGGCGATTTCGCTCAGACGGCGTAGGTTCTGCAACTCTATTGTGAGCGGCTGTTCAAGCGAACTTTTGCCGATGGGGCTGCCGATGGCACTGACTGTCACATCTTGGGCGTCACACAAGGCGCGCACTGCGGTTACCTCCGCATCGGACAGGTGCAGGACGTTTTGTCCCCATACGCCCCGTAGTTCTAAGCAGGGAATCTGCAGATGGTTCAGCACCTGTAGCTGCGTTTCCAAATCCGCTGCGATCTCGTCGCCGAAAGCACTGATGGTGAAGGATGCAGTTTGCATAAAATGTATCTCTCCGAACTGCGAACATCTGTTGCCGTTACTGGTCATGGGCCATGCAGGTTTGATGCTCCGTACATGGCCAGGACTGTGTGCAGACTGCGCTTACCTTCTGCACCGTCAATAACTGGGTCTTGGCCTCGGCGGATACCGTTGATGAAATCTTCCAGAATGGCGGTGTGGCCGCTGGTAGAGATGCCACGGGGATCGCCGGCCATGCCTGAGTCTACCTGTTCTGTGGTTATTTCCCAAGGTGCGACTGTCTCCTTGGACGGGTCGGCTAGGGTCCAGCGCAGGACCGCCTCACCTTCGATCTGGATGCCGCCATTGGTTCCGTAGATTTCCAGCCGGTGGGGGAAGCCTGGTTCGGCACTCACTGTGGCGGTAATGGTCGCCATGGAGCCATTGGCAAAACGCAGGACCGCGGCAGCTGTGTCTTCGACCTCCACGGAACGATGCTGGGAATCGGCGAACGCGTACACCTGTACTGGCTCCCCTAGGAACCAGACCAGCAGATCGATAATGTGAATGCCCTGATTCATCAGCACACCGCCCCCATCTAAGGCCCAAGTGCCCCGCCATTCAGCTTGGGCGTAGTATGCTTCGTCCCGGTAGTAGGGCATGGTCACAATACCCAAGCTGATATGGCCTAGGTCTCCGCCGTGGATGGCGTCGTGGACCCGGCGAAAGAGAGGCTCCGCGCGGCGTTGCAAACAGACACCCAACTGTACATGGTTTTGGCGGCAGGCACTGATCATCGCATCGGCATCGGCCAAGGAGAGAGCCATGGGCTTTTCCACCAGCACATGCTTGCCCGCGTTGGCTGCCCTGATCGTCTGCTCTGCATGCTGGCCGCTGGGTGTGCAGATGCAGACCGCATCTACTGCTGGGTTGGCTAACACCTCAGCGAAGCTTTGTACAGGGACGCCGAATCGCTGGGAAATCTCGTTGAATTTGGCGGGGTGATAGTGTCCTACAACGGCTAGTTGGGCCCCTTTATCCGCGCAGGCTTTGATGGCCTGAAAGTGATAGTCGGCCACCATGCCGGCACCGAGAATGGCAAACTTGAGAGTCCGATCTTGCATCATTGCGTCTCAGCCCACATGTGTTGTAGAAACGTCAGCGACTCTGCTGCTTGGGCTGTGAAATCGTCCCAGCGGCACTCAATGGAGATGCGCCCATTGTAGCCACTTTCGTGCAAACGGCGAAACAGCTCCTCATAGGGGTAGGAGCCGCTGCCAGGCGCGCCCCGGTCTGTGTCCGCCACATGGATGTGATCGAGCCACTGGGCGCAGGTGGTGATATTCTCCAACGGCTCGCTGTCCATCATCATGTGGTATAGGTCCGCCAGCAGCCGTACCCGGGGATGGTCGGCCCGTTGAGCGAGTTCCATGCCTGCGGCCACGCTGTTGATAATGTTTGACTCCCGCACATTCAGCGGCTCGATGACGATGGTCACGTCAGTGTGAACGGCCACATCCCCGGCCAATCTGAGGAAGCGCACCAACTGATCTTCGGCCTTATTCTGGGGGAACCGTCGGGTACCCGGCGGGCCCCGCCACTACCGAAGACGATTGCCTGGCCGCCTAGCGCGGCCACCCGACCGATGGCAGTCTCCAGATACCCTTCTACCTGGGCCCAGTCCACTTCCGGCCCGGTCAGTCTGACCTCAGCGGGGACGAACATATTAAAGACAGGCGTCGGCAGGGGCGCGCTGTCGAAAGGGGCCCGAATGGCGTCGAAATCAGGCTCTTGCGGGCACAACGAACGGACTGTCGGCTCGACAAAATCAAAGCCGGCCGCGCATGCAGTTTCTGCGTTGTCAATAGATGTACAAACTCCAAATTTCATGGATATCACTCCGAGAGTTGACAGAAGAATCGTTTTGATGGAGTTTACATTAGCGTAAATCTTCGTATAACCAGTTATCTTTCATCTTCTATACGCCTTGGCGATTGACACTGGCTGTGATGGTACGGCGGCTGGTCTCTGAACGGATACGTCTCTCTATATATACACGCGCGTTATGTGGCTGCTGTTTGAAGTCTCTGTAGCAAGGTGCTGTATATCTCTCGATCTAGGGGAAGCTCCACGACTTGGCCGATTGTGCCGCTGTAGATCATCGCATTTGCCAGCTCGAGGGACATGCGCGCCTCTTCTCCGCTGCAGAGGGGGATGCCCTCTTCCCGGATCGCCCGATGGAGGTCTCGGTAGACAGCTATATGGCCCCGTTCCTTGGCCTCCTCGCATTCAATGTCCGTGAGGACCGTTTCTGGGCTGCTAAAGGCGTTCGGGTTTTCGGCGATGTGCTGCCGGAGGTCCGGCTCAAAGCGTTGGAACTGCAGACGGTTCTCATGCAGCCTCACTTTGCCTGCGCTACCGGATATCTCCAGAACGCGAGGGCCGCCTTCGGTCGTGCTGAAGTACAGCGTACCCTGTGCATCTTGCGGCCATTCCAGCAGGGCAGTGACGGTATCCTCCGTCTCAATGTTGTGGATACGGGTGCTGGTGGTCGCGTAGACCTTCTGTGGTGGGCCAACTAGATGGCAGAGTAAGTCCAAATCGTGGGGGGCCTGATTCATGAGCACACCGCCGCCCTCGCCCTTCCAGGTGCCTCGCCAGTCGGCCCGGCCATAGTAGGCCGCGGTACGCAACCAGGGGAAGACACCGGTCACCCGCTGGATGCGGCCTAATTGTCCGCTTGTAATCAGTTTTTTCAATGCCTTCACATCTGGCTGCTGGCGGTACTGAAAGTTTACAGCCAGCAGCCGGCTGTTGGCCCTAGCCGCTGCAATCATCTCGTCCGCCTCGTTGACCTGGATGGCGATGGGTTTTTCCACCAGTACATGGCTGCCGGCGTTGAGTGCGTCAATGGCGATGGACGCATGGAACGGATGGGGCGTGATGACCACCGTCACGTCCGGTTTTGTCTCTGCCAGCATCTGCCGGTGGTCCGCGTAGAAGGGGCAGCCTAGCTCCTCGGCCCGGGCCTGACCTGGCTCCGGCACTACATCTGATCCACCGACGACCTCCACACCCTCTAGGCGCAGCCCCAATTCATGTAGTTTGAAGATCCCTGCACCGATGCCAACGACAGCGTGGCGTAACGTGGACGAATTGGACAATGTATTTTCTCCTGTAAAACCAGTGGAGTATCTGCAGGAACTCGCCACTTTTCACGAATCACTGCCAGTTATCAAAAATGTAATAGTGCCTTCACCACCCCATTCTCTGGTTGGGTCCAGCTAGGAAACTCGGTGATGATCGTCTGCGGTGAGGCATTGTGCGTGAGCCAGGGGGCTAGATCGATGGTACTGGCTTCTAGGTTTTGGATCACCCAAGCGAAGTCGTCGCCAGTGGCGTTGCGGCTACTGAGAAGCGTGGTCTCCCGGCGGTGAAATTCCGGATCGGGAAAGGTGATATCATCCTGTACGAGACTGATGAAGACCACGGTCCCGCCCTGCTCGATCAGGCTCAATGAATTCATCATGGAGTGGGCATTGCCGGTGGCATCGAAAATTGTCAGGGGCAGATCGCCGCCAAATGCGTTACGTAATTGGCTATCAGCATCGCGCCGGCCGTCAATGAGATGCTCTATCCCCAGATGTTTCTGCACAAACTGCATACGGGTTTCATCAATTTCCATCACTGCCACGTCCGCGCCGGCCAGGCGAGCAAAGGCCACTGCTGTCAACCCGATAGGGCCGCATCCGATTACCAGTACGGGCTGTCCTGGCACGAGGTCGGCCCGACGCACCGCGTGCGCGCCGATGCAGAGAGTCTCGACGAGAGCTAGGTGCTCCAAGGGTAATGTCGCGGAACGATGTAGCTTGTGAATGGGAACAGTAAGCAGTTCGCGCATACCGCCATCTGTATGTACGCCGAGGACCTGTAGATTGGCGCAACAGTTCGTGCGTCCCCGGCGACATGCTGAGCACGTGTCACAGTGCAGATATGGCTCTACGGCACAGAGATCACCTACCTGTACAGATGAGGAATGAGGAGGTTTCTCTCCCTCCTTGACCGCCAGCACCTCTACGCCCAACTCATGTCCGAGGATGCGGGGATAGGTGAAGAAGGGTTGCCGGCCGCGAAAAGCATGTAGGTCCGTTCCACAGATACCGACCCGCTGCACGCGCACAAGTGCCTCGCCCTGTTGCAATTCTGATGGCGAGGGAGTGTCGGTCAAACGTAGGTGGCCGGGTTCTTCCAAGATGACAGTTTTCATCAAACGCAGTCATGCGTGGTCAGTACACGGCAATGACCTGTGGCCAGTAACGGTACTGGTTACGGGATTTAGGGTTCACTGGTTACTGGTATTTGAGGTTCATTGGCCACAGCCCAGTGATCATTGGGCTGTGGTGTTTGGCCGTTATGCAAATCTTCTCTGTTGATTTGTCCGTCTTTGAGATGCAGAATGTAATCTACGTATTCATCTACGAGGCTATCATGGGTTACGACTAGGAAGGTGACGTTCTGTTCCCTCACAATCCGCTGGAAGAGGCTCAGAATCTCTCTGGCGGTGGAACTGTCCAATTCGCCGGTCGGCTCATCTGCCAAGATCAGCTTCGGGTCGTTGGCTAGGGAGCGAGCGATGGCCACTCGCTGCTGTTGGCCACCGGACATTTCAAAGGGCCGGTGGTCCATCCAGCGGGTCAGGCCGACTAGGTCCAGGCAGGTAATGGCTTTTTCTTGGCGTTCTTTGCTTTTGGCACCGGACATACGCAGGATCAGTTCCACATTCTCAAACGCGGACAGGCTCGGCAACAGGCCAAAGGATTGAAAGATAAACCCGACCTGTTCCCGTCGCCATTTGGTGAGCTGGCGTTCGTTCCACTCGTGGATCTCTTGGTCGAAGATGCGGATCTTTCCTTTTGTCGGTGAATCTAGGCCACCAATACAGTTGAGGAGGGTCGTCTTACCACTACCGGAGCGTCCCTTCAGGGCGGCGAAGGTCCCTTGTGCGATCTGCAGATTTACGCCTTTCAGAGCTTCTACTTCTAGGCGGCCGGTTTTGTAGATACGCCAGAGGTTTTCTGTTTCAATGGCTGCGTTGGGGTACAGGTTGTTTTCATTCATGACGGCTTGGGATTTCGTTTCTTGAGGCGGAAGCGGCTGAAAAAGCTACCGATTCCGTTGTTCTGACGAATCCGGCTGGCCGCGGCCTGTTCTTGGGCGACAAGTTCCGGTGCTGCTGCGGTTTCATCATCCACTGGCCGGATCAGAATGCCCTCATCGGTGATGTCGAGGGTTGCGCGGCCATGGATGGAGAATTGCTCAAGTACATCTTTGGGAATCTGCAGACGTCCGGAGCTGTCCAGCACGACCAATTCCTCAAAATGTTCCTCATGTTCCTCAACGATGCCATCTCCACCGCGGTTGAGCGAGTCTTCATCAAAGCGTTCGACAGTACGTACCTGCCGCCGGGTTTCGCTGGCGAGCATGCCATCGCGGATGGCGACTACCCTGTCCACATGACGGGCGATGGTCGGGTCATGGCTGACGATGATGGTCGTCAATCCTAACTCTTCGTTGAGTGAGCGTATGGTGGCGTAGATGGTTAGAGCAGTGGCTGTGTCCACTTCGCCGGTCGGCTCGTCGGCCAGAAGAAGTGTTGGGCTGTTGGCTAGGGAGACAGCAATCGCCACACGCTGCTGTTCACCGCCGGATAGCTCGCGCAGGTGATGTTTCAGGCGGTCGCCTAGCCCGACCATTTCCAACAGTTCTTGGGCGCGGCTCCGCTTTCTTTTGCCGGCAAATCCGGCCAAGGTCATGGGCAATTCGACGTTTTCAATGGCATTCAGGTAGGGGACAAGGTTGCGGGCACTCTGCTGCCAGACAAAGCCGACCTGTTCCCGCCGATAGCGGTTGATGGCTCTCTCGGACATCTTGAGCAGGTCGAATTCACCTACCCGTACCCGCCCGGCCGTGGGCCTGTCCAGCCCGCCAAGAATGTTCATCAGTGTGGACTTACCGCTACCGCTGGCACCGACGATGGCCATGAGTTCCTGGGGTTGCACAGACAGATTCAGCCCCTGTAAGGCCACGACTTCTAGGTCAGCGATTTGATAGATTTTGACGAGACCGTCACAGAAAATAAATGGTTCAGTCATATTAATCCCAGTGGTAGCTGATTCGCTACCAATGACTGTAGGTACTGGCAACCAACCACTGCCGTTACACTGTCTCTCCCAATTTGATGGCTTGGAAGATCTTCATACGCATGAGTAGTGTGACTAGGATACCTAGAGCGGCAATAAAGAGAATTCCGAACAGTGCATACACACGGGTGATGGCCGGCCAGGCGATTCCTACCAAGAATGGCGGTGTTAGGTCAGTGGAGGAGTTGCCCACCTGCAGGTAGGGGATAAACTGGTTGCTCACTGATGCGCCTAGGAGCGTCCCTGCACCAATGCCCACTAGGATCAGGAAGGCCAGCTCCCAGGCCAGAAATGTTGTCATCTGGCCGGACGAAAGACCGATGGCCCGCAGTGTTCCGAGTTCAATAAAGCGGCGCCGGAATGAAAATAATGTATAGAGTAGGAACCCGAGCACGGTGAGAAGGGCTGCTGCTAGGAAGCCGACGGATAGAACGCCGAATAGCCCTTGTCGTTCCGGCAGCCGCTGCTCTTCGGCAATTTGTTGGTGCGCGGAAGAGTAGTTGAGTACATTAATGTCGTATTCACGTAGATCACGGGTAAGGCTTTCGTAGTCGGTGCGCGGGACTGTGCGTACAAGGACATCGTAGGGAAACTGTCCACCCATCTGCTCGAACAGGTGGTCTAGGTTGCCGACGATGAGGGGCCCTTCGTCTGGGTACCAGGTGGGGAAATAGCGAAAATCTCCGACGATTTTCAGTAACATTTCAGCGCGCAGGCCGTAGCGGGCTGCGCCGACGAGAATGGTATCTCCGATGATCAGGTTATTTTGCTGCATGAACTCTCGTGGCACGAGAATACCTTCTGAGGCGAGGGCTAACGAGTTCATCAGCGAGCCGAGAGAAGCTGCCGCGAAATCCGGGCGCCAGTAGGCGGTCTTTGGGAAGTCGATGCGATCAAGGCCGATGATACGGGCGTCCTGCCAGCGGCCATTTAGATTGACCCGGGCCTCAAAGCGGGCGAAACGGGTAGCGGCTTGTACGCTGGGTACTCGTAGATGTTCGGACACGGGGACAAATGTCCACGAGACAGTTTCGCTCCCCGTGCCGGCTGTAGCACTGGAGGGTGCGCCACTTTCCCCGGCGACTCCTCCGCCTGGAGCGGCCGTGGGGGTGTCCCCAAGCTCGACAAGCCTGCCAGCCGCGCCCACTTTGTAAAAAGCCCGGTCGTATAGATGGCCATCGAGTGTCTGGGCCAGGGATGTGGTGAACGCCGAAAGGCTGAGCGTAAGGACCAGAAGAATCATAGGCGCGGTATACATGCCGCGGTTGCGCGCTAGATGGCGGCTGGCTAGAAGGACACCTACGCCGCCGCTTTTAGAGACAAACCAAGCGACAATACGCATAAAAACAGGCAACACTCGTAATGTGACGAGCGTGAGAGCAAAGATACCTAAGGCAGGGATGAGAAAGAGCAGCGGGTTTTGAAAAACCGAATCGCCGGTGACTGTACCGGGTACACTGATGCTACCCTGTTGCTGTAGGAGGTAGATACCGTACCCGGCTGGAATGAGGAGGAGAATATCCAAGTAGGAGCGCTGCCACCAAGGGGGGCGTAAGCTGCGGGCCGATTCCATTTTGTAGGTAACGATTGTATAGCGAGCGGAGCGAAATGTGGGCAATGTCTGGGCCAGGAAGGCGACGAGCACAGCCCCGATGCCGAATTGGAGTGTAGACCGGGTGAGAACCAACCGCAGGTCTGATTCGATTGTGAAGTTGAGGAAGCTGCGGGTGGAGCCGATCAGGTCTGCGACAGAGAAGCTTATGGGGATACTGATGGCGAGTGCTAAGATGCCGAGGAGGACGGCTTCGAGGCCGGAGATGCCGGCAACTTGGCCGACAGTGGCACCCCGGCTGCGTAGTACGGCAACTTCATTCTGTTGCCGGGCGACGGCTAGGCCGACGACTAGGCCGATAAATGCCAGCAGAAGGCCGATTATGGGCACGCTGAAGGCGTAGAGCAGAGTGGTGAGCAGCCCGCTGGCCCGCTGATAGCGACGTAGCGCGCCCAAGGGCGAGATGCTGAGTTGGCTGTTGGCGAGCAGGGATGTGACCCGTTGTTCCACCCGCCGGCCACGCACGAGCAAACGGCCTACATCGCTAGATGTGACGTCCGAGCCATCCATGACTAGGTACCACAGGCCGAGGTTTACATCTTTGGGGTAAACCGGGGCAATGCGGTTGTGATAACTCTGCTCGGGGATGACAAAGAGTGTTTCTAGGGTTGACGGGTTATAGAACCAGAAGTCATTGGTCAGGTCAATCGGTTCCCAGACGCCTGTAATGCGTACAGGGGTCTGGTATCGTTGGCTGTCGCCGTTTTGGGCACGGATGCGGCGAAAGAGCATGTATTGTTCGCCAATTTGAAGGCCGATCTCGTCAGCTAGTTCCCGGCTGACGAGTACCTCAATGGCCTCTTCAGAATCCGAGGGGGAAACGGCTGGGAATGAGCCTTCGACAATGTGAATCGCTTCCTCAAAATTGGAAATGAAGCCAATATTCACCCATTCTAGCGGATCAGTGGTATCTGCATACGCAACTTGATCGATGGGGAAGAGGCGGAAGTTATCGGTTTTGAAGTAGCGAATTGTCTTTTTGTGAGGCAGGCCGAGAGCACCAGATGCTTGGCTGCTGAGGTAAGTATCTAGCTGGGTGATATCTTCCCACTCTTGCGGGCCGTACGTGGAGCCTAGATAGCGGAACATGTAGGCGAATGGGGGGCGTGAAAATGTGTCGCCGAGGCCGGTGTCGGTCAATTCCTCCTGCAGGATGCGGTAGTAGACCGCATCAGCATAGAGGGGGATGCTCATGACGAGTACTATGGAGGAGATGAGGCCCAGGATGAGGGCCAGAGCCAGCCATTGTTGGGCAATGAGGCGCTTGATAGCGACTATGATGATGGCTAGGGTCCGCAAAAACATGATAACACCAGTTGAACTGCAGTGGTTCGTGGCGCTAACTCACTACAGGATTTTTACTGTCCGACGACAACTTGGCCTTCTTCAAGGCCTTCTTCGATTTCTACTCGTTCATTGGTTTGGATGCCGACTTTTACATCGACTCGCCGCTGGACTTCGCCATCCTGTACAACGACGAAGCGTCTGCCATCAAAGATGCGGATCGCTTGTGTGGGCAACCAGAGAGCTGCATCTTTGCGTTCGAGTTCGACCCGTACTTGGACGAGGTCCCCGAGTTCCAAGTCGGTCTCCTCGGCAGCGGGCGGCTGTTCGATGGTGATGCGGGTAGATTTGTCCGGATCGATCACTTCGCCGCTGCCACCGCTGCCAAAGGGATAGGGCAAGCGGCGGATATGTCCGCTCAGAATTTCGCCTGGGCGTCCGACGAGAGAGACTTCGACCGGCATTTCTTCGGCCAGTTCGTTCATTTGGTCGCTGATGAGGTCCGCCTTGACTTCTAGGTTTGTGATATCGGCTAAGGAGACGACAGGGTCAAAGGCGTTGACTGGGCGGCCTGCCGTGAGTGAGACGGAGAGCAACTGACCGTCGAATAGGGCGGTAATGGTGGCATCGGCGATTGCATTCTGCAGTTTTTCTACCTGTAATTGGGCCCTGGCAACGTCGTTGATTAGGAGCGGATCTACACCTTCAGCAAGGCGTTCAAGCGCGATTTGGGCTAGTTCCACCTGTTTGTTCTGGACGGAGATGCCAAAGTTGTCGTCCGGGCTTTCGGTTCTGAGGTTGAGTAGGCGTAGGTTGGTGATGTCTAGGTTGATCTGGGCACTCCGACGCTGAAATTCCAACTCCTTCTCCGCGCTGTAGAGACGGGATTGAGCTCGCTCTAGGTTGAGCTGGGCGGAGGTGAGCTCTCGTTCTAGGTCGTCGATTTCTAGATCGGCGATGATTTGGCCGGCGGTCACGAAATCGTTGCGGCTGGCGTAAACATTGCGGATGCGGCCACTAGAACGAAAGAAGAGGGCCTCCTCTACCACAGGGGCGATGCGTCCACTAAAGGTGCGTTCCCGCAGGATCTCGCCAATTTTTACGGTATAGGTGGGCTTGACCGGTATGACAGAGGTTGGGATGGGCGTGGGCGTGGCTTCGTTGGCTGCGATTTCGGCACTACGGCCCGCTGGCAAAAGCGCGCAGCCGCTTAAGATGAGGCTCAGGGCAATGGGGAAGAGCGATTTGATAGCCGCACCACATCGCAGCCTATGGGGTATCCATAACCGCAAGAGTCGGCACACCCGCAAAGGTCTTCCGCTTGTTTTTGTGATTTGTGTCTCTTGAGGATGAGAGGACAGATGTTTCATCGGTTTTCTACCTGACGAGGAACGAGAGTAGAGGAGAGCGTGAAATTGCGAGAACACCTCTCACCCCGCACTTGTATTTACGCACCCGTTCTCACTCCTCACTTCTGATCACTTTTGGCATTTGTGACGATTGGCCTCATGATCATTGCAAGGGCGGCATAAACGCCAACCATTGCTATTACGATAGTATCTCTTACGCAGTATAAATGTCAATTCAGAAACTGCCAAACTGCCAATACCCTAATAGCTACTCTTGTCTTGTAGTGATGCGTCAGGCAAGGTACAATGGTTGTGTACAGATCAGCGATAATTGTCTGGCACTCACACAAGGCCACAACAGCGAAAACCAGATGAACGAGAGATTGCGCTACTCTTGGCCGCTTGTGAGTACGGAGATCATCTATACGAGGAGGCCGTGATGGCAGAGGAGACGAGGGATAGGGAACGGCTGGCGAAGGTTGAGGGGGCCTCTAATGATTCCTTCTAAAACAGCCCCCAATGTGATTGTCTTTTTCACGGACCAGCAACGCTGGGATTCCACGGGCATGCATGGCAATCCACTCGATCTTACGCCCAATTTCGACCGGATGGCCCGTCAGGGTACGCACCTACACACAACGGTCACCTGTCAGCCGGTGTGTGGGCCGGCCCGTTCTTGCTTGCAGACAGGGATGTACGCTACTAGGACCGGTTGCTTTCGCAACGGCATTCCTCTCCCCCGGGATGTCCACACATTGGCTCATTTTTTCAAGGAGGGAGGCTTCCAAACCGGCTATATCGGCAAGTGGCATCTGGCGAATCGGGGGAATGTCGGCCCAGTGCCCGAAGAGGACCGGGGCGGCTACGATTACTGGTTGGCGTCCAATACGCTGGAGTTCACCTCCGACGCCTACGATACGGTGATGTATGACAACCAGGGCACAGCAGTGAAACTGCCCGGCTATCGGGTGGACGCCCTGACAGACGCCGGTATCCGCTACATCAATGCCCAGCAGCAAAACCCGTTTTTTCTCTTCCTATCATACATTGAACCTCATCATCAGAATCACCTTGATGATTATCCGCCGCCGGATGGCTACCGGGAACGCTATACTGGCCGCTGGACGCCGCCGGACCTGTTGGCTTTGGGCGGTTCGGCCCAGCAGCATCTGGGCGGCTACTGGGGCATGATCAAACGATTGGACGAAGCTCTGGGCCGGCTGCTGGATGCCCTGAAGAGTCTGGGCCTGGCCGAGAATACGATTGTCCTGTACACGACCGACCATGGCTGCCACTTCAAAACCCGCAATAGCGAATATAAACGATCCTGTCACGAGGCATCTGTACGCCTACCAACGGCATTGAGCGGCCCCGGATTCAAGCGTGGCGGCGAAGTGCGAGAGATCGTCAGCCTGCTGGATCTGCCGCCGACCTTGCTGGACGCCGCCGGTCTCCCGCTGCCGGAACAGATGCAAGGACGCTCCCTCATGCCGCTGATCAATCGGCAGACAACGGAGTGGCCAGAAGAGGCGTTCATTCAGATCAGCGAATCCCAGGTAGGGCGGGCTGTGCGTACCCAACGTTGGAAGTACGCTGTCACCGCGCCGCATAAACACGGCGGTCGGGATAGTGGCTCTACCCACTATGTGGAGGAGTATCTCTATGACCTGCAAGCAGACCCCTACGAACTGACAAATCTCGCCGGAGTGGAGTCCCACCGGCAGACTGCTGATGTGCTGCGGGACCGGCTGGTCCGTCGCATGGTCGAAGCGGGGGAGCCTGCTCCGACTATTGACCAGGCCCCGGCCCGGCCTGGCGGGCAAAGGACTGTGACAAAGGCCGAGGCATTGTCATAGCTGAGGAAGAGAGGGGGAAGTTCTCTTCTTCTTTATCTCTTAGTCGAAGTCGATCTGGACCTGGCCCCGCTGTTTGGGGCGGTTCTGCGCTGGTTTCTGGGTCTCGCATCGGGCTAGGGCAGCATCGACCAGGGCCCGGACAGCCAATAGTGTCTCCCGCCGGGCTGCATAGGCATGGGTCCAAAATGCTTCGGGCAGGCCGAGATGAGTATGTTGCAGCTCTTTGCTCAGGCCTGCCAGGCCTTCTAACAGCCAAGCTGAGAAATGAAACGCATGCGGTTGGTCGTCCCGCTCACGCTGTGATGATGGCTGCGGTTGAGGGTCGGCGGGGGTGCCGGTCTCCGCCTCATTGTCAGATAGCTGCCCTTGCTTTTGGAGCGAGGGGCGGTCGGCCTCTGGGGGCATTTCACTGTTGATAGGAATTGCGCGGCGCGGTTTCATGGAAAACCTCGAATCCCAGTGGCGAGTGCAGGTACCAACCACTGGCTACTAGCTGCTGGTGTTGGCGACCAGTGTACGCATAACCTGATAGTTCTGTCCACCGAAGCGGTATTTGTACTCCTCATCGCCCTGCAAAAAATCAAACACTTTCATGCCTCTGGCGATTGCATGCTGAATGACGTAGCTGATCAAAACCCAGCCAGGGCTATAAGTTGCCCATTTTTTCGTGTCATAGCCGGAATTGTAAAGCAGCAACTGCCTTTTGTATTCAAACGAAAGCAGGGCTGCCACAGTTTCGCCATGGAGAGACAGGAAACTCAATTGGAGATAGCCTGCTTCCAGCATGTGTCTGGCCATAACCCGGAAAAACCGTTCCATCTGCGGCGTCATAAACTCTTCTTTGTCCGGGCGGCTCATACGCTGCAAACGCAGAAATTCATCCATAGATGTCTGCAGATCAGCGACTTCGTGAACAATGCGAAAGTCTACCTCCAACTCCCGTTCCACTCGGCGCTGTTTGCGGCGAATTTCATGGCGTTGTTTTTTGTCGATCTGCTGCAGATACATGTCATAGCGATTGGGGAGGAGGATCTGAGGGGCTACATCTTCTTGGTTGACTTGTACATGGAGACCTGCGTTCTGAAAAATGGGGGGAAGCAGCCGATAACTCAGGCTGTCCTGCGGTAGATTGCACAGATCTAAGTAATCCCATGCAGGCGCGGCATCGCTCTGTAGCCAAGCCAGCAAACGACAGTAGATGGACTTCTCCCAACCGGAGGCGATAAGAATATCCAGAAAATCGCTAACCTCTACACAGCCGACCAGTTGCATGCTACGCTTTCCGGCCCATTTCCCGCTCCGATGTTCCGACAGATACAAAGGGGCAATGCCGACCAGTTGTTTCTGCTCTCTTTCATGGAAAGCCAGAATCCAGAGTTCGCCTGTACCCAACTGCTGCCACCAGACAGACTGCCATTCGTGGGTTAGGAAAAACGTATCATAGCGGCTGCGAGCCAGCAGGTCGTTCCACTCTGGGGCCAACACGCTCAAACCGTTGGGATAGGAGTTCGGGCCATAGACGGTTACGTCAAGGGGCGGGGTAGCTGGGCAGGTATGATGGGCTTGCCAAGTGTCTTTTGTCTTTGGCAGCGAATGTGGGTAGGCAGGCCAGCTTGCAGCATCTGCCAAATTGTTTCCTAGGGCAATGCCGTTTATGTTTTCCAGCGCATTGGAAGTCGTGCTGGGCATGAGTTTCTCTCCGTATCGGAGTGAAGAGAAAAGCAGGAGAATCCCTCTTTTCTCAATTTGTTGGTGTGTAACGAACACAGACCGGGCAAGCAGCCATGTCTGTGGCATGAAACACGACTAGGATTGTATGCTGATTCATTTCACTATGAATAGTATAGTAGACAGAACGATTCTGGCCAATTCGCGGGATTCGACAAGTGCAATTGGGTTCGTGACGAGCACTGACCGGGCTAGGGCAAAGAGCGTCTGCTGTCTCGAAAACGTAAATAGCCAATTGCTATCAGAATGATCAGGAGGAGAGAGAGGAAGATCTGCCCTTGGGCGGTCTGGGGAATGCGCCGGATGCGCTGCCACACGGAAGGGCGGGTCACCTCCGGCGTGTAGGTAGATGGGCGGCTGATGTTCTGCATACGGACTGAAGGGGTCGTCACGCCGACTGCGAGGAGTGTGCCGCTCACTGGGGCCGCCGGGCTTTCCCTGGTACTCACTTCAGCGCCTCTAGTGGGCACTGGTGTGGGTATGGGGGCCGTGTTCGTAGGGGCTGCTGTGTATACAACGGGGGGTGTGAACGGGTAGCAGACGATCACCTGCACATCGTCTAAATACATCCAGGTACGGTTGCCATCTCCATCATTGAATACATTGAAATAGAGATACAATGTATTGCCGAGGAACGGGGTTAGATCGATGGTTTCCATCTTCCAGGCTGCAGTATTTTCTCGCTTCCGATACAAAATGCGTCGCGTTCCCAGAGACCGTTCGAGCAGGACTAGCTCCTGATGGTCCTGCAAGCGAGAGGGGTTGGGAGCGGGTGATTCTTGGCTGTAAGACCGATGATGCCAGGTTACGGTGGCGGTGGAGGCGTTGGCCGGTAGGAAGATCAACTGGCGCACCGAGGAGTAGGTCACCATGTTCTGCGTATTCGCTCTTGGTGGGTTCCCGAGCAGCAATGACCGGGTACCCTCAAAATATTCCTCATTGGACAGCACCGGGGGGATGGGGGCATTGCCCAAGATCCATTCGACAGAATTGTCCAGTGGCTCTTCGAATCCACTGTTTTGCAGAATCGAACGTTCATTACATCTGTTGGGTAGGGGCGTGGCCGTGGGTTCTGTGGTTCTGGGAGTCGATGTCGCGATGGGGCTGGGTAGAACCGATGTAGGAAGCACCTCTTGCGCGGTGATGGGAACTGTCCATGGCCGTAGTAGCAGGAAGCAGACCATCAACGCGCCAATGTACAAGCCAGATCGATAGACAATTACATTGATTGGTCCGCTGCTGCCGGAAACATCGGATGTCGGGCAAGTCAATCTATGCTTGGATAGCCTGTTCGCATGAGAACGGGAGGCAACACCTACCAGCGAGCAAGTGAGGTGCTGGTAGATCCCGGCAGAAAATCGGCGGCTCTGTTGGACTAGATACTGAGGAATCGCTATTCGCATGGTTCTCCAAACCTAGAAACTGTGAGATTGTACCATAGCCATGCACGAGGGGCAATGCTGAACAGGGTGCAAATCGCAATTCGTTTGTTATGACAGCAAGATTGCTGCGAAACGAGAACAGAATATCTGTTTGCTAAAGTTGACTTTTCAATTTTATGGCTATCGGTTTAGAATAGTTTACATGTGAGCCGATCATGAGTACACTATCTATTAGCGTACTGATTTTTGCTACCATGCCAAAGGCAGAGAGAGAGCAACAGATTTGATTACGGACAGCAATGGCAAGTTGAATCAGAAAAAAGAAGAATCTGCCCGCGTGATGTTTGGCCGTGGGCCAACCTACCTGTTTCTGATTCGTCACGGCGAGAATGCTTGGACAGACCGAGGCGCATTGGCTGGGCGTACACCTGGCGTATGTTTGAATGAGAAGGGCAGGGCCCAGGCCCAGGAAGTGGCTGAACGGCTGAAAGTACAGCCGCTTACCGCGATCTACTCCAGTCCTCTGCTGCGCTGCCTGGAGACGGCCCAGCCCTTGGCCGCAGCATTGAACCTGCCTGTATGTGTGGAAGCGGGTGTTTTGGAAGTTGATTACGGCGACTGGCGTGGAGGCGAACTGAAGGAACTGAGTAAACGCCCGGAATGGCAGCGAGTCCAACTGTTGCCGGGCGGGTTTCGTTTCCCAGGGGGCGAGACCCTGCGCGAGGTACAGAATCGAGCTATTACCACGCTGGAGCGGATCCGTACAGAGCATGAAGGTGAAGCGATTGCAGTGTATACCCACGGTGATGTGCTACGCACGAGCTTGGCATATTATCTGGGCACGCCCCTGGATCTATTCCAACGCATCCAGATCAGCACAGCATCCGTGAGCCTTGTGGCGTTTCATCATCTTGGGCCACGCATTTTAGGCATGAATGACACCGGTGATCTTCCTGTGATCAAGTGGGAAGAGGAAAAGCAGGAGTCGGACAGCAAGAATGCGGCCAAAACCCATCAGGAGTAACGGGATGGCATCATATTTTACGTTCGACTTCAATTCTGTAAGTGAAATCGTTGTTGATGCGGTCGGTCCTCCCGGTCAACGTACATTTCTTTTGCAGGCGCGTCAGGGTGGTCGTATGGCCAGCCTGATCATGGAGAAGCAACAGGTGGCGGCTCTGGCGACATCGATCCTGCAACTGTTGGAAGAGTTAGAAAAGGAACATCCGGACCTGCCAACGCTGGATGAAAGCATGTCTGCCCCGCCTCTGCAGGAGCCAGTGGATGTGGCTTTCCGGGTCGGCCAATTGGGCCTGGGGTATGATGCAAACCAGGACATGATGGTGCTGATCGCGCAGGCTATGCCGGAATCTGACGACGACCCGGACGAGCAGGACAATCTGTTAAAGGCCCGGTTTTATGCGACCCGGGCGCAGATGTATGCTCTGAGCAAGCATGCCTTGGACGTCGTGGCCGCGGGCCGGCCGGAATGTCCTTTGTGTGGGCAGCCCATGGATCCACAGGGTCATTTCTGCCCGCGCACGAACGGGCACGCGGTCCCTCTGTCTATTTAGGTTTTCCTATCAAGATGATTGGACGAACAGGACCGTCCGCATAGGTGAGACAATGGCAGTGATTCCCGTGAGCGAAGAACAGATATTGCAAGCACTGGCTGAAGGTGAAATTGAAGAGAAGGGATTGCTGCCGTATAGTTCCAACTATACATTTTTGACGGTCATTCATCATGAAGGCCAGGAGATAGCGGCGGTTTATAAACCCCGACACGGCGAGAATCCACTCTGGGACTTCCCGCCGGGCACCCTCTGTCTGCGAGAAACAGCCGCTTTTGCCATCAGCCAAGCGTTGGATTGGCCATTTGTGCCGCCGACCATTTTGCGGGATGGACCACGGGGGCTGGGAAGCATCCAATTTTTCATTCATTGCGACCCAAATGTCCATTACTTCAACATGCGTGAAGATGCCCGCTACGCCCCGGCCTTGCGCCGGCTTACACTCTTCGACTATCTGATCAACAATGCTGACCGCAAGGCCGGGCACTGTTTGTATGGATACGATGAGCGTATGTGGGCCATCGATCATGGCATCTGTTTCCATGAGAAATATAAGTTGCGTACCGTCATTTGGGAGTTCGGTGGTGAGCCGATTGAGGCGGAACTGGTCGCCAATCTGGAATCGTTACAGGATGCCTTAGAACAGCCCGTCAGCCCCTTGCAGAAGGCACTACATGCGCTTCTCAGTGTCTCGGAACAGGATGCCCTTTGGCACCGCCTTGTCACTCTGCTCCATGTTCGCCAATACCCCTTGCCCCCTGCTCATCAGCGTAACTATCCTTGGCCGCCCATCTGAACACCAACTAAGGAGTTTTCCTCCAGTGAAAGCCGTAGTGATGGCCGGTGGTGAAGGCTCTAGGCTGTATCCTCTGACAATTGGACGTCCCAAACCCATGGTTCCCCTTGTCAACCGACCGGTGCTTGGGCACATCCTGGCCCTGCTCAAACATCACGGCATCACCGAAATCATCATTACATTACAGTATATGCCTTCGGTGATCCAGGATTTCTACGGCGATGGCAGCAGCTTGGGCCTCGATATCAACTATGTGGTGGAGGAGATCCCTCTGGGCACGGCCGGTGGCGTCAAGAATGCAGCAAGCCATCTCAAGGATACCTTTCTCGTTATCAGCGGTGACGTGCTGACCGATTTCGATCTGCAAGCGATCATCCAATACCATCACTGTAGTGCTGCTCTCGCCACAGTGACACTCTATCCCGTTCCCAACCCATTGGAGTATGGGATGATTGTGACCGATGAAAACGGTCGGATCACCCAATTTCTTGAAAAACCTGATTGGAGCACCGTCCTATCGGATACAGTGAACAGCGGCATTTATGTACTGGAACCGACGGTTCTGGACGCCATCCCAGACGATGTCCCCTACGATTTTTCAACTGATCTCTTTCCCGAATTGCTGCAACAGGGGAAAGCCCTCTATGGCTATGTTGATGAGGGGTATTGGTGTGATGTAGGCACAATTGAGGAGTATATACAGGCCAATGCCGACTTGATGATGGGCAAAGTTTGGCTTCCGCAGCCTATTGGCAAGGAGACACGCGGGAGTTTGATTCTGGGCACGGACGTGGAGATCGCGCCGGACGCGCAGATCTGCGGGCCAGTCTATCTCGGCGATATGGTCAAGATCAAAGACAACGTTACCATTCATGGGCCGGCCGTGATTCAGGACTACACAGTTGTTGACAGCTACAGTCGGGTGGAGCGTTGTATTCTGTGGCGCAACACATATGTGGGTGCCACCTGTGAACTGCGGGGCGCGCTCGTTGGCCGTCAGTGCAGCATTAAAAATGGGGCTGTGGCTTCCGAAGGCGTGGTCATCGGCGACAACTGTATGCTTGATGAAAACAGCGTACTCCATCCAGATGTAAAGCTGTGGCCCAATAAACGGATCGAGCCTGGGGCGGTCATTCGCCACAGTATCATTTGGGGCAACCAAAGCCGACGCACCCTTTTCGGAAGGTTCGGCGTCACCGGTGTCGTTAATATGGATTTTACACCGGAATTCGCGGCACAACTTGGGAGTAGCCTCGGTGCTAAACTGCCTCAGGGCAGTTACGTAGCCATCAATCGGGACGCACATCACAGTTCCCGCATGCTCAAATTCGCGTTCACGAGCGGCCTGTCCAGTGCCGGCGTCAATGTCTGGGATCTTGGACATGTGCCGGTACCGGTCGCTCGCTATTTCGTGCGTATGGAACCCTCCACCATGGCCGGTGTCCACATCCGACTCAGCCCCTTTGATGAGCGGGTTATTGATATCCGGATCATGAATGGAGAAGGCCTGAATCAGACGCGGGCTGCTGAGCGGGCCGTGGAGCGCACCTTCTTTCGTGAAGAATTCCGGCGGGTCTCTCTTGATGGCATCGGACGCATTGAGAACGTCACATATCCGACTGAGCGGTATATTGAGTCCTTTCTAGCCTGTATTGACAGTGAGCGGGTCCAGGCCGGCGGTTTTCAGATCGTTGTGGACTATTCCCACGGCCTGGCCGGCGACACCTTGTCTACTATTCTCAACCGGCTCGGTATTGATGATTTACCGTTGAATGGCATGATAGACGAGACAAAATTGGCCGTATTGCGCGATCAATTTCGCAATCAACTGCAGCACATCGCCAAAATTATGAGCGTACTGGATGCTGGGGTCGGGGTAAAATTGGATGTGAGCGGGGAAAGGGTGTTTCTCATTGACCAGCGCGGCACGGTTCTGGATGATCTAACAGCGGCCCTGCTGCTGCTAGAGCTTGCCCTGTACGCCAATCCCGGTGCCAAGGTCGCCCTGCCTGTGGTTGTTCCCAATGCCTTTGAGACGGTGGTAAAGCGGCATAATGGGCAGATCGTATTCACCAAAAACGATCTACGGGATCTGATGCGCGCGGCCGCGCATGATGTCCTGTTCGCTGCGGATGGGGCGGGCCATTTCATCTTTCCTGATTTCCAGCGCGCGGCAGATGGGCTGTTGGCTACCGTCCGTCTGCTAGAGTATCTGTTGGTGCGTCAGCGGCCTGTCAGTGAGATTGTGACCGATTTGCCTACCTTCTTTATGGCGCATCACCGGGTCAATTGCCCTTGGGAGGTCAAAGGGGCGGCCATGCGTTTGCTGAATCAGAGCTACCAGGGAGATCATGTGGTCACCATTGATGGGTTGAAGATCCACCTCAATGGCGGGGAATGGGTTCACATCGGCCTGCATCCTGAGCGGCCTCTGTTTGAGATTCGAGCCGAGGCCGGCGACCCGGAACGGGCGACTGTTCTGGTAAAACAGTACGGCGATCAGCTCCAGGAGATGGTGGCCCTCTTGATGGCTAGTGACCAGTAAACTGGCCCGTTGGTCACCGGCGTGGAGAAGGAGGCTGAAGCAATGTAATTCCCATAATTGTAAAGTGTTGATCAAAAGCAAATGCTGCAGAGATTGTATAGTGCTGACACACCACAAAACTCGTGCAATCTGTAAACGATAGCCTTGCAGAATCGTATTGACGAAAAAGTCGCTTGGCTTCTTCAAAGAAGGTGCTATCTATTTCTTTAACAGTTACCTCTTTTCTTTTCTCAGCAATTTCAATAAGATCAAGAAACCTAACAGCTTCTCGGTGACCTACATCATATCTGAGCCGCGTTACGGTTTCATCAAGCACATAATCTGTGGTTAAAAGACGTATCTTTTGTCGTTTTACAGTCTCGTAAATTGCGACAGCGTCTCTGTAATGCTGATCTCTCCGATTGGTCAGAGCAATCCAAGTGCCGCTATCGACAAATATCATGGTGTAGAACGCAATTCATAGATGCTTTTATCATGGTTGACAGACGCATCGGTTGCATCAAATTCTACGAATCCAACCAGCTCATCTAGAACCGCATATCCTTCCTCAATTTTATTCTGTTCAATAAATTCCCCGAAACCACTCTGAGACTTTGGCAAAGGGGCGACAAGTCTCTTGCCCCACACCCGACTATACGCTTGATGACGGGCAAAGCCATCAAGGTAGTTGTGCCGCCAACATACAAGAGCATCATCGTCCCGCTGGTCATTTCCGCCTTCCCTGAGTCCGAGTTCTGCCAGCGAGTGCTTTGATTCTTCCAGCCAATCGAATTGAAGTGCTAGATACATCTCTTTGATGGCCAAAAACTGACGTATCTCCTTGAGCCTTATCTGGACCTTGTGCGGCTCAACGATAGCGACTTGAAATTCATTCCCAGCAGCATCAATCTTGATATATTCATCCTTCTTTCTATCGTGATATAGACGATGGAACAGGCGGAATTCCTCGGATATCTCTAGGTAGGGATCCCGCAACTTAGAGAATCTACGGCAAATGATCAAAGGTTCGACCCCGGTGTTCGCTCCATAGCGTAGGTATTCAACTCGCTTCCTGCCGCTTTGGTAGTCCTCAACAGCATCTGGCATCCCTCCATTCATCATCAAGTCCCAATCCGGTCTGGAAAGAGCCTGTTCAATCTGAGCTGCTGGAATCAAAGCACCATAGATGACGCGAGTACCCCAGTCGTTTGATAGATATACCGGGAGCATGTCTGTCAACTTCCAGTCACGTCGGAGCTCTTCTAGGATCTTCTTTTGCGATAGCCGCTCTCGCTCTACATCAATATTCATCATGGTCTCCTCAATTTCTACCATACACTATACAATCTACCATATACTATACAACAGGAACGCTCAACTCCGGCAAGCCCTCCACAATCTCTACTGTCTCCAAACTCACGGCGATGACCTTCTGCAGCAGGCCGATGATGTACTGATCATTTTCGCGATTGGGATCATTGACGATACCGCTACGTTTGTCTACCTTGACCCGGTACTGGTCAAGGACCCATTCCAAGGCCGACCGATTCCCCAGCCGATAGGCAAACGCTTTCTCTGGGATCCCCTCTAAGGTCAAGAATTCATTGTAATGGACCGACTGTTTGTCCTTGGAGAGCCGCATCTTCTCCACGCGCCAATTGGGGAGTTGGCCGGGCGTCTCTACCATGGTGAGCGGATAGGCGGGCATCTGTTCATAGTTTACATGGATTTTTGCTAGACGCGCGCCGGCTGTGGCAAAGGCCCGGAAGTCCGCGGCTTTATCTGTTGCGCCTGCCATTGGGGGCGGCATGGGGATGTGTGGCAGGTCCCGCTTGAGGTTGGCCTGATACCGCTCTCTGTATTGGGGATGATGCAGCAGGCCGTAGACATAATGGAAGATATCCCATTTGCTGATTGTGTTATCTTGATACTGCCTGCGGAACTGTGCCAATGCCCAATCTGTAATGTTCTCGCGGCGGTTGCTGCCGTCTTCGTTGTAGGTGTAGAAAGGGAAGCATTGCGTTATTTCAAGTAGCGCAGTATTTGGAATCATTGCAGTCATCAAGGTCTGAAATGGTTTGTTACTTCCCACTCCACTGACACAGATCACCCGATTCTCTTCTTCGGTCTGCGCTGTAGGGAAGATAGACGGGAACACATATACGACATCGTTCATCATTCGATCAAAGTAAAGATTTGATCTCGTGAACGGGCGATAGAGAACATCTCTCACCTTATGGGCAGCATATTTGGTCATGCGCCCGCGCTTCAATTTCGCCTTTAAGTCCCGACTCCAACTGATTTTCTCATCATCATACACCACAAACTCATCAACATTCGCCCCCTGGTCCTCCCGTTGATTCCACTTGAATACCTGCTCATTGTAGAAGCCGATCATCCGTTTTATGTTCTCAATGAGCGCGTTGTGGTTGAAGTTGTACGCCCAGGCATCCCGATTGGTCTTTACGCCGTTACTGAATGTGTGAAAGAGTACATCCACCGCCGCGCCCTTGGCCGCCTTTGCTTCTTTGGTCCCCATGGGGACAAAGGTCTCAAACTCTGCCTGGAGTCCTTCTGTAAGCCATGTATACTTTGCATCAATGGCAGCCTGTTTCATGGGGACGTTTGTATAGTTGTTGAATTGGCTTAATCTCTCCTGCTTATCGCGGGCTTTCAGGTAATCGTCAATTGAGTATAGCCACACCTCTGCAGCCTTTGATCTCTCTCCTGCCTTTCTGATGAAGAAACTGATCCCAACCCCAACCCGGATTTGGTCATCAAATATATTGCCCCCCTCTTTTCGTCGTCGTTCGCCGGATGTTCGGGCATTGCCCTTGAAGTCTAGGTGATAGATGGCGTCGAAATCCTCTGCGAGGTGTTTCCGCATGCCATCGAACGCCACAGCGTCAAGAAATCCATTGTTGGTTACAAAGGCCACAACCCCTTCTTCGCCTATGCGGTCTGCTGCCCAGCGTATAGCCTTCACATAGGGGTCAGAGAGTGCGTTTTTATTGGTCGCATTTGAGGCTTGCGAATAGGTCTCCCGAACCCGCTTGTCCATGGTGGCATAGGTGCGGTTCTTGTTGTTGTCGTTCTCATTGACCTGCCCTGCATTGTAGGGCGGGTTGCCGATGATAACCGTGATATCCTGCTTCTTCTGGTTCTCCACACGCTGTGTGTTCTCTTGGACAAACAAGCTGAGTTGGGTATCCTCGGCTAGCTCAAAGGTATCAACCAAGCAGATGCCTTCAAAGGGCGCGTACTGCCCCATCAGTTCATAGTATTCATGCTCGATGTTCAGGGCCGCGATGTAGTAGGGCAGCAACATCACCTCATTGCAGTGTAGTTCCGTCTTGTACTTATGACGCAGGCTTGAGACTTTGCCCATTTCCTGCAGGTGACGCATGACCCGCAGCATAAAATTGCCCGTACCCACGAAGGGGTCCAGCACATGCACGCCGGCATCGGCTAAAGAACGACCGAACTCTTGGTTGAGGATAGCTTCCACGGAGCGCACCATAAACTCCACAATGGGCTGCGGTGTGTAGACGATGCCATGGGTGTCCGCGACCTTGACGGAAAAGCCCTGGAAGAAGTTTTCGTAGACAGTGTTGAGGAAGCCCTGCTTCTCTGCATAGTCCCTGATAGTGGCTGCGGTCGTTTCAATGGCCGTGTAGAAACCCTCTAGGGGCAGGAAGAACTCATACCGGCTGAAATGCTGGCCGGTCAAGGCCTGCACCACCTCCTCGATCTCCCGTGCGATCACATTGCGGGCCACAAAGTCCGGGTTGTTGAACACCCTGCGGAAGATGCGTTCTGTCAGCAGGTGTTGGATCAGCATCTCCTCTACGGCTGCATCGGCGATGTTGGGGTTGATGGCATCTCGGCACAGCGCGGCGAAGCGGGCAAATGCCTCACGAAAGGCCCGGTTGTTCTGCCGCTCTCCTTCAATTAAGGTCAGCAGGGATTCGGCTAGGGCCGGCACAACCGTCTTGAACTCCTCCACTGCCTGTTGCCAGCGCGCATAGGCCGGCGGCTGATAGGTGAAGAAGGTCTGCAGGCCCTCAATCAGCAGTTCTGGCTCAGCGATGGGGCTGTCCCACACCCGCTGCCCCTGCTGGATGACCACCATGCGCTGCGGGGCCTGGAAGAGGATATTGTCCTGGGGGTAGCCAGTGGCCAGCTTCTTGCGGATCTCCTCATCCAAGTCGTCGTCGCTGTCCTTGGCCTCCCAGTACCCATGGGCCAGATTGAAGTCGTCCAGCAGCGCGCCATCAATGCGAATGCTGCGGCCATCAGCCAGCTTGCGCGTGTACTGCTCGGTCAGGGCCCAGCCAAAGGGTCGTGCGGCTGCGCGCAGCGCAGCCGCGAAGGCCGGCGCGACCGCGCCTTCATGCCTAAAACCTCGCTGGGCCAGCTCGGTCAACTCCGCGAAGTACTCTCTGATTTCTTTGTGTGTGGCTTTGAGCTGGAACATGGGCGGTCATTTATCAGGACAATGAAGCCTGGAACTCCGAATCATCCTGATGCAGACAAGATGTGAAACACCTGTGGGCAGTAACTGCAGTTACTGCCCACAGGTCACTGCTCCATGGGTGTTAGCGATAGATACTCGGCAGATAGAGCCGGTCGTCCGCTGTTGGGGTCCGTGTTGATTCAGGTGTTGGCCTCGGTGTGTGTGTCGGAGCCTGTGTTGGCGTTGGCGTCGGTGTGTATGTCGGACCCTGTGTTGGCGTCGGCGTCGGTGTCGATGTCAGAGCTTGTGTCGGCGTCACTGTCGATGTCGGGGTTAATGTAGGTGTAGGAGAGGTGGGGGCTTCCTCTGCCCGAATACGCACTTCCAGAAATTGGCTCTTGGTATAGTTCCCCGCGTTGTCTTGTGCCCAGTAGCGGACCCTGTGTGTTCCTTCTTCGGAGATGGAAAACGGCTTACTGTACAGTTCAAAGGGTGCGTTGTTCAGGACATAGGCGACGCCGCTCACACCGCTGGTGGCGTCGTTTGCTTCAATGACAACTTGCACAGGGCCAGCAAGCCATTGCTGTTGGTCTGTGATGGTTGATGTCCCCTGCCTGGCCGCGGCCGTTACGACCGGTGGCGTGCGGTCAACGCGTAGCTGGCCGGCGGCACTCTCCTGCTTCAAGCCGGAACGGTCCGTTGCTTGGAAACGCGTGGTGTAGGTGCCATCGCGAATGTTTGGCAGCACCGCGGAAAGATGTTGTGCTGCCAAGGGATCACTGGGCTGGCTGAAACGGGCCGGCCTTGCAGTACTGTCCAGAAGTAGCTTGCCGCTGTCCACGTCCAATCCACTGCCAAAGTCCTGTACAGGCACGGAAAGGGTAATGGGTTGGCTCGTCCACCACTCTTGCAGCCCTTCCACCTCGCCCAACAGTGGCGGGCGTTCGTTGTCAAAGCGGATGCGCCGGGTGATCACTGCGCTGGCGTTATGCGCGGCATCGAATGCAATTGCGGAAATCGTTGATACGTCACCGCGGGCGAGATCCCAGACGACATTCTCCGTGGTCCCGCTCTGCAACTGCCACAACTGCACCCGGTCCAGGGCTAGGTCTATCTTTCCGTACCATTGCACCCGGAACTCCAGGCCCTTGGCCGCTTCAAAGAGATGAAAATCGACTGGGATATCGATATATTGCCCTGTCGTGGCGAAATCACTCGGCCAAATATTGCGTAGCCCTAGCTGCAACTCTTTGTTCCGCTCTCTGTCTGTATCTGATATATCAAGCCGGGCGATTGGTTGGTCTGGAAGCACGCTGCCGGGGGTGCTGGCCTCCGGCAGGGCATTGACCTGCAGGCGGAAGACGGCTCGATAGGAGGCATTGTGCGGTATGCCTGTTGCGTAGGGGCCGTACCACCAGCCGGCTTCATGGTCATCGGCGCGCGCCTCTCGTGTAAGCTCGCCGTCGGCCTCGGTATCGCGGACATCCTCGCCGGTCGTGCGGGCTAGATCTTCACCTTGCCAGATCCAACCGTTGCTAAGCCCGATGCGTGCGTTCCTTTCCGGGGCTGTCACATAGAGGGTGGCTGTTGATGATTCTGTCACTGGCGGGACATTGAGGGTTGGGGGTGAGGGTGGCTCCCAATCGATCTGCAATGGCACCACTTCCTGCAGGACATTGTTGATAAACAGGGTCGTGGTGAGAGACATGCCACTGTTCAGATTGGTTGGCCGCAGCCATACGCCTTGGGTTGGCAGGGAAGAGGATCCGGGGTCAAGGGAGACTGTGCCGGGCAGGGTTTGGGCGGGGGCAAGTGTACGCCAGCGCAGGCCGCCCGGGGGTAAGTATCTGTTTAGGGGGAGGCCGACAAACCCGCCGATGGGTTGATTGGGTTGTTGGGCATTTTGCAATGTGACATCTGTGTAATAGTGGCCAAGAATCTGGCGATAGGTCTGGCCGGCATTGGCTCGTCGGGCTGCTCCCCATTGGCTCAGGCCGAAGCCATGTCCCCAGCGGACTTCGCCTAGTCCGGTCTCATCCGCTACAGCTCGTAGATAGGGCGTTGACACATTGTTGAGGGTTGGGTGACTGTTCTTGGCGCTGTACATGGCAATGATGGGGGCATGGCGGGCGTCGCCCGCGTATGCTAGATACTGCCCGGCTGTCATACTGACAGCTCTATCTGTTGAGGCGAAGCGATTGTTGCACATCATCTGGAAATTGGCCCAGTCGGTCACGTCGAAATCGGGCCGTCCCTGCATAATCTGGTACCAAGCGTATGTACGGGTGGCGACAGCTTGGGCAGCCAATGCGTCTATGGGCCAGCTCGGTGGACTCTCGGCCGGGACGGAGCGGGCCACGTACTCCTCAAAGGGGACCACGTCTATCTGCCAATCGGGTACATCTCGGCAATGGTTTTCCGGATGATGTTTTACCCGAATCGTGGTCGGATAGGTCAGCGAGGGGATGGGTGTGTCTGTCAACGGATAGATCGTATTATCGTTAGCCTGCACTGTATCGGCACTTACGATCAGGCCTTCTGTGAAGTCGTAGACGCCCGCGCGGCTGCCGTTGCTGTCGCTCCGCTCAAAGCGTAGCCGGTTGCGGCCTGTCTGCCAACGGGGGTTGTGGCCGGAGATGCGTTCAAGGACACGTCCGGTCGCTCGCTCGATTAGATAGATCTCGGCCAGATTGATTGTCTCCGTGCCAGAGGGCACAACCGTCACAGCCACGAGGGTATTGTCAGGACTGACGCGGGGTGTACCGAAATGGGAGCCGGGTCGATTCAACACAACCCGTCCATCCACGATCAAAGTTTGGCCACTCGGTGGTCCGAAAACCCGTACATCTATTGGGGCATCTTCATCAGCGTTCTCTAGAGCAAGCACCGGCGGCTGCCCTCCATATGTAGCAGCCGTATAGAGGGGTATGCACAATAGAGCTGTACACAGAGCGATGAATTTGGCGGTAGAGATGGCGTAAAAGCCACCTGGTTTATTTGTTCGCCGCTGTGACGGCGACACATGTTTATTTGTTCGCTGCTGTGGCGGCGACACATGTTTGTTTGTTCGCTGCTGTGGCAGCGACACATCACGAATCACTAGGGGCCGGCGGCGTTTGGAAAATGTCGGAAGAAAACGCATTGGGATACCTCTGTATCTAGAGAATTCTGATTCAGATAAGGTTTTACTCCTGATCAGATTTGATTCTGCATTGAGATAGAGTACAATTTGACGGTAGATACAGCGTCATTGTTTCTCTATTTTAGATGTTGTCGCGCTTGTTGCCAAATGCAAAAATAAGGCTAGGAGCAAGATGAGGTCAGATAAGGCCATTGTGCCTGACGAATTGAGCGCAGTTATCATATCCTCTTCTCCTGTCGTGACCAAAAAATACGGCATGTTGCTGGGCCAAACGCTCCGCCAAGGCATTGTGATCGGGCTGGTGGGCGAGCTGGGCGCAGGCAAGACCACATTCACACAGGGGCTGGCTCAGGGGTTGGGGATGCCGGAACGGGTTCCTAGCCCTACATTCACGCTGATCAACCAATATATCGCCCCAACCAACAATGTGTATCTGTTCCATGTGGACAGCTATCGTTTGGCGGACGAGGCTCTTGTGGATCAGTTGTACGGACTCGGGATAGATGAGATTTTTGATGCCAGTGAAGATGATCCCGTCCCCCATGTGGTTGTAATCGAATGGGCGGACCGCCTTGCAGACCTGCTACCGGCTGACCGCTTGATGATCAGTTTTGGTCGCGAATGTGCGGCCACGACAGGTACGAGCGACCTTCAGGTTTGCCAGGCTCTACACCATGTTGATATGGAAGGCGGGAGCGCGCATGAACGAGTATTGACCTTTCGATCCATGGGCACACGCAGCCGGACCCTGCTATCTGGACTGATGGAGAAGATCGATGAAATGGTTGCACAGTCTGTTGGTACACAGGCTGAAGACGCAATCGTACACGGAGCCTGACAACAGCCAAGTGCAACATTGGATGACAGCAGACCCGTACACCTGCCACATAGAGGAGTCCTTAGCGGATGCTCGAGACCGAATGGCAGAGCATCGTTGTCGGCGTCTACCGGTTGTGGATGGCGATGGCCTTTTGATCGGAATCGTCAGTTTTGGCGACCTGCGCCAAGCAGCCCCATCTAGTGTCACGACCCTAAGCCTGTTTGAAATCAACTACTTCTGGGCGAAGCTGCCTGTCAGCGATGCCATGACATCCAACCCCATAACCGTTGTGCCGCATGATTCGATTCATATGGCCTGCCGCCTTATGCTGGATCACAAAATCAGCGGATTGCCGGTCGTGGTGGACCGTAAAGTCGTCGGTATCTTCACAACAACGGATGTATTGCGATTCGTTGTTGAGCAGTCCGCATCAGTTTCGAGTGCTGGCAACGAAAAACTGTAGGATATACAGCCATCTGGAGCCATCAATGCATCGCAGACTGGTACGCGAGATTATGAGTAAGCCGGTGGTCACAATTCATCCGGATGCTCTTGCCGTGGACGCAGCTGAGTTAATGGAGAAAAACGATATACGGCGCATTGTCGTAATCGACCAGCATGGATATATCTGCGGTATAGTCACGGACGCTGATGTCTTGGAAGCTGAGACTGCTGAAAGCGTTGTCAACCCGTATGATCCAGGATACGATGAGGAGTGGCTGACTGTGCGCGATGTAATGACAGGGGATGTCATTACAATTGGGCCAGAGGCATCTATCGGGCAGCTAGTGGAGAAGATGATGCAGACGAAAATCGGTGGCGTTCCCGTGGTGCAGCCCACAGGCCCACGGGGGACACAACTCGTACCCATCGGCATTGTAACGGAAACCGATATCTTCCGGCTGATTATTGAAGCATGGCGTGAGGACGAAGCACAGCAATGAGCTGCGAACTGCAGTGGTGTTCTACTTTCTACACTCTACTGCAATCAGGTCCTGCCACTCCTGCGGGGTGTCCACATCGAGCAGCCAGTGGCTTGGGGTATTGATTGGAATGACCTCGGCCCTGTGTTGTTGCAGCAGAACACGCCCGCCTTGGTCCCCTTGCAACTGTTTGAGTGCGCTGAAGAAACGGCGGTCAAAGACCGCGGGCGCGCCGCGTAGTGTCCCGTCCACAGAGACAGCTGCCAGATCATTCCCTGCGCGCCATGCCTGCCATAGCCGGCGTAGGGTGACCTCAGGCAGACGGGGCTGGTCCACCGGTAGGAACAGGGCCGCCTTGCAAAGCGGGGGAAGTGCTTCAATTGCCACACGTACAGACCTCGCTTGGCCTTCCTGCCAGTTTGGATTGAAGATGACATGTAGCCGCCCGCCCGCGTCCCGGCGCAAAGGTTCTAACACGGCTACTACCTGCTCGTGGACAGCACCGCTGATCACCATTGCTGTGGAGGGCCCGCTCTGGAGCGCAGTCCGGGCGGCATGTACGACCAGTGGCTCGCCTTGCCACTGGAGCAACTGTTTTGGTCTGCCCATGCGGCGACTTCCGCCAGCGGCCAGGACAACAGCACATACCAGAGAAGAGTCGCGGGTAGAGAGAGAAGCGCAGTTACTCGCCACTTGGGTCCCTGATCATTGCTGCCATCCCTTTGTCTGAATCAAGATTTACAGGATTCCTACACATCCGCACCCCACCGCCCATATCATTCCGTGAATCCCCAATAGCGGTCGATCTCCTTTTCGCCATTTCGCATGGCCAATAGCAAGGCATCCTGGTCCACCGGCAGGGCCAGACAGCGAACACCGACGGCATGATAGATCGCATTGGTGATCGCTGGGCTAATCGGGATCGAACTGATCTCGCCCACACCCTTTGCGCCATAGGGGCCGTCCGCTGTCTGATGCTCGACAATGTAATTGTGCATCTGTGGTGTCATCTTGATGCCGGGCATCTTATACTGGCCGAGACGCTCGGTCCAGGGCACGCCATTTTCAATGATATAGTTCTCAGTCAGGGCATTGCCCAGGCCCATGATAATGCCGCCTTCGATCTGGCCGGCCAGGCTTAAGGGATTGATGGCCCGTCCCACATCGTGGGCAGAGATCACCCGTTCTACAGCCACTTCGCCGGTCTCCGTATCCACGCTCACCAGCGCGGCATGGACCGCGTAGGAGAAGGCGAAGTGCATATCGCCACCTGTGCCGAGTGGTTGGGTTTTCGGTGCCCAATATTCATAGCGGATCTTCGGCTCCCGGCCTTCGGCCAAGAGGGCCTGGACAGCAGCAGCGAAAGAAATACTTTGTTTGTTGGCCCCATTGGTGAAACGTGAGGACTTTCGGTCTGTTGGAGATGGTGCGAATGTTCCCTGGCCGTTCTCGCGCTCTGCCCCGTATATTTGGGCGAGGCGGGCCTCATCTACGTACGCCAGGCCTTCGTGAAAGGCGATGACATCTGGATGTACGTCGAACTTTTCCGCGAGAACAGACTGCATCTGCTGGCGCATGGCCCGGGCGGCCAGGCGGGCGGCGTTCCCGCTGACGTATGTCTGACGGCTGGCGGTGGTAGGGCCGCCATCAGGGGTTGTGTCCGTGTCCATGATAGTCACTTGCACTTTGTCAAAGGGCAGGCCCAACTCTTCCGCGGTGCAGGCCGCCAGGACGCCGATGAGATTCTGACCCATCTCTGCGCTGCTGGTGCGGATGGCTGCAGTGCCATCCTTGAAGACCTCCACCTCTGCGCTGGCTTTGTCCGGCGCGCCGCCACCTAGGCCGGTGTTTTTGTAGCCGGCGGCAATGCCCCAAGCATAGCGTTTGCTGCCGATTTGGATGGGGGACCAAAGGATGGGGAGAGAGAGATTTCTCTTGTCCTCCATCTCGGTTCTCCAGTCTTGAAGCCCTTGTTCCACTTTGTCAAGACATTCGAGCAAGCCCACACTCTCCCGTAGCTGCTGGCCGGTGGCAGTGACAGTGCCGACGCGCATGGCATTTTTCCGGCGTAGCTCAAGCGGGTCCATGCCCAGTTCTTCGGCTAGAATGTCCATGTTGCTCTCAACAGCATAGGCCGATTGGGTAACGCCGAAGCCGCGAAATGCACCACAGGGCACGTTGTTCGTATACATAGCGTAGCAATCGATCTTGGCATGGGGTATAGTATAGGGGCCAGTGGCGTGGGTTGTGGCCCGGGTCATCACCTTCTCGCCAAGGCTGGCGTAGGCCCCGCTGTCTCCATAGAGTTCTGCCTCTACTGCCAGCAGAGAACCGTCACGTTTGGCAGCGGTCTTGAGCCGAATGATCGTGCTATGGCGTTTGGGGTGGAAGCACATACTTTCTTGCCGGCTATAGAGAATCTTCACCGGGCGTTTTGTCACTTGCGCGGCCAGGGCTGCGTGAATCTGCCCGGCGATATCCTCTTTGCCGCCAAAGCCACCGCCCATCAGGGTGCCTTTAATCCGTACTTCCTCATCGGGCAGGCCCAGGCTCTTCGCCACCTGCCGCCTGTCGCTATAAGGAATCTGACTGCCTACATACACCGTCAGCTTCTGGTGGTCTGCATCGTATTGAGCGGGCACGGCCACTGCACACTCCGGCTCAAGAAAGGCATGTTCGGTTATGGGTGTGCGATAGGTACGTTCAACGATGACATCGGCTGCGGCGCAACCGTCAACTGCGGAGGCCTGTACACTGTTCTCACTGGCCACAGGGGGGTGTCGCTGCACTTTGATGTGCTTGAGCAGATTGCCATTGGGTCGTTCCGGGTGAAGTTGAGGCGCGTCCGGCTTCAACGCGTCCCGGGGATCTGTGACCGTCTCCAGCACATCATATTCTACACGGATCAGGTCTCGGGCTTGCTGGGCGATGTCTGCCGTATCGGCCACCACCAGCGCAATCGGGTCACCCACATAGCGGGCTGGCGTAGCCCCCGCGAAGACCGGCCAGTCGTTTTCAACGAGGCCGTGGCGGCTGTCGCCCGTTATGTCGGCATGGGTCAGCACAGTGTGGACACCTGGCAAGGCTGTGGCGTCCGTTACATCAATTTCCAGAATAGCAGCATGGGGATATTCGCTGCGTAGGGTCGCGCCGAAGAGCATGCCGGGGAAGGTATAGTCATCTGTATAGCGCGCCGTTCCGATCACCTTTTCCACAGCGTCAGGGCGTGCCAAAGGCTGGCCGACCTGCACCAGCGGCTTCATCACCGGCGGCACATCCGGCTCTGGCATGCTACCCGTGCGTATGAAGGTGCCTGCGGCTTTCACAGAATTGATAATCGACTGATAGCCGGTGCAACGACAGTAGGTATCTTTCAGGCAGTGTTTGATCTCCGCCTCAGTTGGGTTCGGGTTTGCATCCAACAGGGTTTTGGCCTGCATAATGAACCCTGGTGTGCAGAAGCCGCATTGGGTCGCCCCATGGAGAATGAAGGCCTCTTGAAGAGGGTGTAGTGGTATCCCTGCCTGCAGCATAGGGTAGCCCCTGGGATGGGTGTCACTGTCTTCCTCTACACCACAGCGCGGACGATGGGGCGGGCCATTGTCCTGTGGGCCTCGGGCCTGATCCCATTCTGGGGCCAGCCCCTCAATGGTCAACACCTGTGCGCCTTGGGCCTTGAACGCCGGATAGATACAGGAATTGATGGACTGGCCGTTGACGATGACCGTACAGCAGCCACATTCGGCTTCGTCACAGCCGATTTTCGTGCCGGTCAATCCTAAATCGTAGCGCAAAACTTCAGCTAGATAGCGTCTCTCCGCTACAGTGAGAGAGTGCTCAGTTCCATTGACCGTGAGGGTGAGGCGTGAGCACACTTCATCGGCTGGACATGGTGCCGAATCAAGGCGTGTCATATTGTATACTCCTGTTGGTTATCAAGATGGAAGCAGGATTCAAGAGTTTTCAGGGATCAGATATTCTGCTGAAGATCAAGCTGTCTCTGATCACAAATGCCGTAGATACAACTGCGGATCATTCAAAAACCCTCGCGTCACGCTTACATGTTCTAGCTTGTCCCAGAGCACGGGCTGGGGCGGCGATTGGTCAAAATTTAGAATCGTCGCGCCGGGAAAAGCCATCAGAATTGGTGAGTGGGTGGCGATGATGAACTGGGCGTCCCGGGCGACCATCTCCTTTAGGAGGGAGAGCAATCCTACCTGACGTAAGGGCGAGAGGGGTGCTTCCGGTTCATCTAGCAGATACAGGCCTTCGGGCACAAAGCGGGCCTGAAAGAGGGCCAGGAATGCCTCTCCGTGGGAGTGGGCGTCTAGGCCATGGCCGTAACGATCTTTAAGCGCGGCCAACTGGCCAGCATAAGGCATTTTTGCCAGCCCTTTGGCGAAATCGGAGCGGCCCACATATTCCTCGTCAACGGCAGCCATATCCACCTGGAGTTCCGCTTGCATCTGCGCGATGCGTTTGGCAAAGCCGAAAAAATCCTCCGAGCGTAGATAAAATCCTCGCCCCGTGCGTTTCGTCCAGCTTAGGTGTAGGTGTTTGGATAGCTGTCGAACTGCTGCCAAGGAAGGATCCCGCCCCGCCTCCTCTGTGCCGATGGTAGGCAAACGTACCGTGGTGGCCAATGCTTCTAGAAATGTGGATTTACCACTGCCGTTCTCGCCGACGAGAAACGTCACAGATGACGCAAAGCGGACGCTTTCCAATTGGGCAATGACTGGCACATTGTAAGGAAATGTCTCCTGTTGAGGGTAGGAGAGACGTTTTTCTATGGATGTGAGGTGGATCATCCAGGGCCCTCAACCTCTGCCATCACTGCCCGCCTCCTGAATACTCGGTCACTTGTTCGTCACCGTCGCCGCTTCGTGCGCGAGCCACAGCCCTGCCTAGGACCCGCGGCAGCAACACTTGAAGCATGTGGTGGCGATATTCTTGGGACGCGCGGTATTTGCTGGTACGTAGCTTTGTCTGGGCCTGGGCTGCAGCGACAGCCGCCTCAACTGCTATTTCATCAAACACTGTAGCTGCCCTAAGTGTACGCTCCGCGTCTGTTGCCCGGAAGGGGGTCGGGCCGGCGGGGCCAATGGCAATGGCGACCTCTTCAAGCCGGCGCAACTCTGCATCCAAACGGACTTTGGCGGCTATGCCTAGGATCGGCAGAGCTACGCCTTGGGGGCGCATAATGCGGTCAAAGGCGTTGCCTTCCCGGGTTGCGGTTGGCCGAAAACGAAACGCACTGATCATCTGATTGGGGGCCAGGGCATTGCGGCCGCGCCCGGCAAATATCGACAGCAAAGGCAGCCATTCTTGGCACACGCCTTCTGCACTGTGGGTCGAGATTTCGACTTCGGCATTGAGGGCTAACAGGCTGATTGTTCCGTCCGCTGCTGGCAAGGCATGGGCCACGTTGCCGCCGATGGTCGCCACATTGCGTACCTGCGGCCCACCGACAACGCCGCAACTTTCGGTCAGACAGATAGCATATCTCTGTAAAAGTGGACTGTATTCGATCTGCGAATGGGTGGCCCCCGCGCCTAATACAATCCAGCTATCCTCCTGCATGATGCGGTCGATACCCACGATTTGCATCACATCCACCAGAATCTCGACCGGGGGTGTATGCCCGTATTCCATATCGAGGAGCAGGTCTGTGCCGCCGGCGATGATGCGGGCTTTGCCTTTGTGCTGGGCCAGCAGTGCCAGAGCTTCGGCAACGGTTGCAGGAGTATGATATTCTTGCCAACGCTTCATCGTCAAGTCCTTGATTGGAAAGATTGTATCGTAATTATATAATAAGGGGAGCGAAAAGAAAAGCTCTTATACGTTCTGCGGGAGAACACGTTGCGGGTCGTCCTTGTCAGTAAAGCACTTGTGGTCGCTGTATATCAGAGAAAAGCGGAACAGATCGCCCGGCAGGGGATCGATCTGACGGTCTTGACGCCGCCGAGTTGGCGGGACCGACGGGGTACACAGCAGGCAGAGCGGCTGTATACGGCTGGTTACGAACTGCGTACGGTCCCTCTTCTCTTCAACGGCAATTTCCATCTGCATTTCTATCCCACTCTGTGGCGAGAGCTGCGGCAACTGCGGCCAGAAGTTGTCCATCTGGACGAAGAGCCATACAATCTAGCTACCTTTCTTGGTGTCCAGGCCGCGCGGTCGGTTGGTGCGAAGCCGCTCTTTTTTACTTGGCAGAATCTGCAGCGTCGCTATCCTCCACCGTTTCGCTGGTTCGAGCAGACCGTATACCGTGCCTGCTCTGTGGCAATTGCTGGCAACGCCGCAGCCGAGGCGGTTCTCATCCGCAAGGGCTATCAGGGCGAAGTGTTTGTGCTACCCCAATTTGGGGTAGATCCGACGATCTTTCGACCGCAGAAACCCCAGTGGTCCATGACCAGTGATCAGGGGTCAGGAACATCTCAGGGCAGCGGTGTTGTTGATCCTCGTCCTTTCCATATCGGGTATGCCGGGGGGTTGTTGCCAGAAAAAGGGCTGGACCTGCTTTTACGCGCGTGTGCGGGCCTGGAGGCAGAGTGGTGCTTAACGCTGGCGGGCAGTGGCGAGGAGCAGAAGACACTGGGCGCGCTGGCCCAGGAATTGGGCATTAGGAATCGAGTTACCCTCGGTATCAAACTGCCTAGCACTGCAATGCCAGAGTTTTACCGCTCGTTGGATATATTGGTACTGCCCAGCCGCACTTGCTCTCATTGGAAGGAGCAGTTCGGGCGAGTGCTGATCGAAGCCATGGCCTGTGGGGTCCCGGTGCTTGGCAGTGATAGCGGCGAGATCCCCCAGGTTATTGGGGATGCTGGCTTGATCTTCCCAGAGGGGAACGTGGATGCTCTGCGCTGCCAATTGCAGCATCTGCTCAACTGTGCATCTACACGTAGCCGCTTGGCCAGGGCCGGCCGTAAACGAGTGTTGGCTCGATTTACAATGGCAGAAATTGCCCAGCAGACGGTTGCCACGTACCAAACTGTAGTGGAGAGAGCGTAGCGGGGCCTTTGCAATGCGAATTGCTGTCAACGCCCAACTTCTGAATACGGACCATACCTACCGAGGGGCAGGGGTCAGCAGCTACTGCAGCAATCTCTTGACGGCTCTCACTAGGCAGACAGGTGCATATCAGGTGACGGTCTTTCTCAATGACCGTAACTTTCAGGCCCAAGGGTTGGACTTGCACTACACCCGTTGGCCAGTCATGCAACCCTTGACTCGCATTGCTTGGGAGCAAACAGCTCTGCCCTTGGCCCTGCGGCGTATCCAGGCAGATCTCGTACATGGTCTGGTGAATATGCTGCCCTTGGCCACGAGTGTGCCCGGCGTTGTGACCGTCCATGACCTGAGTTTTTTGCGGATGCCGGCGTATTTCCCCCGGCCCAAGCAACTCTATCAGACCCATCTGTGTCGGATCAGTGTTCGGAAAGCCCGGCGGGTGATCGCTGTCAGCGAACAGACGGCGGCTGATATACGTTCACAGTTCGGCATAGACAGCCGTAGAGTGGAAGTGGTGTATAATGGGGTCAGCGAGAGGTTTCGCCCCTTGCCTGATGAGGATGTATCGGCCTTTCGGCAGAGGATGGCCTTGCCACCCCGGTTTCTCCTGTACGTGGGTACATTGGAGCCGCGCAAAAATTTGCCCCATCTGCTGCGGGCCTATGCAGACTGGCAGGCTGCTAGCGTGGCCGGGCGCGAGACAGCGTTGGTGTTGGCCGGTGCCAAAGGCTGGTACTATCAGGAGATTTTCCGCTTGGTTGCCGAATTGGCGTTGAAGGAACATGTGTATTTCCCCGGTTTTCTGCCGGAGGATGACCTACCTCTGTGGTACAATGCTGCGGACGGGTTCGTCTATCCAAGCCTGTTTGAAGGGTTTGGTCTGCCAGTGGTGGAGGCGATGGCATGCGGTGTGCCCGTGATCTGCAGTGATACGCCAAGCCTGCAGGAAGTTGCGGCCGATGCGGCTTTGGTCGTCCCGGCGCAAGACCGGCGAGCCCTGCAAGATGCCTTGGACCGGCTGTTTACAGAACCCGGACTTGCGGCGGAACTGAGGACGCATGGCCTGTTACGGGCCCGGCAATTTTCTTGGGAGCGCACGGCCATTGAAACGATCAATGTCTACGAGACTGCTGACACCAGTGGTCACTGAGGTTCGTTGATGACAATGGCAAAGATCCTTCAACGAAGGGGAGGTAGTGCCGTCTCCGGCCAGAGTTGGCTCATTGCACGGCTTTATCGGGTTCCAGCACATTGGTGGCCGCTGCTTTTGCGTGTCAGTGATCTGATTTTGATTTTGGTCGCCTTTGTGCTGGCCTACTGGTTGCGCTATCAAGTGCAGTGGCTGCGCGCTGTGGAGCCGACCTATCAAGCGGATCTGGTCACCTATATGCCCTTCGGCCTGGCCCTAGTAGTTCTTCTCCTGTTCTCGTTTCAGTTTTCAAAAGTCTACCGTCATCAACGGGACCGCACCTGGCCAGAAGAGATCTACGAGATCGCCAGTGCCACGACGATTGGTGTTGTTCTTCTTCTGATTTTGAATCTGATCTTTGGTCAGATCTCCTATAGTCGTCTGATCTTCCTGTACACAGCCGCGTTTGTTACCATTTTGTTGGGTATCAGCCGGGGGATCATGTACGCGGGGCGTAGTTATCTCCGCAATCAGGGTATTGGGCTGGAGCGTGTGGTCTTGGTGGGGGCCGGCGATGTGGGGCGGATGGTCTTGCGGAACATCGCTGCCCAGCCCAGTCTTGGCTACCAGTTGGTCGGCTTTCTGGATGACAATCCGGCCAAGAATCAAACGAATATCGGGCGTTTCCAAGCTCTCGGGCCCCTGCACAACTTCGCGGATGTACTGCGAGAGCATGACATAGATACAGCGATCATCTGCCTACCTTGGCAAAGTCACCGCACGGTCGCCCATCTACTGCAACTGTGCGAACAGACCGGCGTCAAAATGCAGATCGTACCGGATCTGTTCCAGTTGACGAAAAATCAGATGCAAGTGGAGCAACTGAACGGTATTCCACTGATCACCACGCGAGATGTATCTATCGCTGGCTGGAATCTATTCGTCAAGCGAGTGATGGATGTGATACTGGCGACTCTGGCATCTCTGGTGGCACTGCCAGTGGGAACGCTGATTGCTCTGGCGATTCGGTTTGATTCACCTGGGCCAGTTCTGTATACCCAGACGCGAATTGGGCGCAACGGTCAGCCGTTCAAAATCTACAAATTTCGTTCAATGATCGTCAATGCAGAAGACCATCTGAACCAGATGGCCGCTCTCAATGAAGCATCGGGGCCCCTCTTCAAAATGCGCGACGATCCACGCTGTACGACTGTCGGTCGTATCTTGCGCCGCTTCAGTCTGGATGAACTGCCCAATCTCATCAACATCTTTCGCGGCGAGATGAGTCTTGTTGGGCCACGGCCCAACCTGCCAGAGGAGGCAGCGCAATACAAAGACTGGCACCGAAAACGGCTGTCTGTTAGCCCAGGGATGACCGGGCTGTGGCAGGTAAGCGGCCGCAGTGCTCTGACCTTCGACGAGATGGTGCTGTTGGATATCTATTATGCTGAAAACTGGAGCCTGACGCTGGACATGAGCATTTTGCTGCGCACGATCCCCAAAGTATTGGCAGCCGATGGGGCATACTAATCCCAGAAATGAGAGGGATTAGCTCACTTCTCTTCCCTCAAGTAGCACCTAACATCAATGGATAGGAACTGCTCTCCACGAACCGCTGCAGTTTCACATTTTTGATTCATTATGCAGAGAATTGTCGTTCTGATGAGCGATACTGGCGGCGGCCACCGGGCCAGTGCCCAGGCCCTGGAAGCTGCCTTCACAACCCGTTATGCGGGACAATTTCAGATAGAAATCGTAGATCTGTGGAGCGATTACACATCCTGGCCCATCAATCAACTGCCCCGGCTTTACACCCCCCTGATTTCCCACGCCCCTTGGCTCTGGAAATGGCTCTGGGATGTCTCAGAAAACCATAGGCTGATTTCTGTATTGAACCGGCTAGTGTATCAAACCTGTAGAAGCGATTTGCAGAAGATTCTGCAGAACTATCGCCCACATCTCATCATCTCCGTTCATCCGCTTATGCAGGATATCCCCTTGTATCTGTTACAGCAAGAAGGTGTGCATATCCCATTTGTCACCGTGGTTACGGATCTGGTATCGGTCAACCGCAATTGGTTTCATCCTCGGGCGGACCGTTGTTTCGTTGCCAGTACAGCTGCGGCAGATGCAGCCTGTCGTTATGGCTTAGCACCTCATCAGGTACGTTTGCTCGGGCTGCCGATTCTCCCTGCGTTTGCAACACCTGTGGCCGCTGAAAGACCAGACCAAAGCCGGTACAGGCCACAGTCATTCCAACAGGCCACTGTACGCGAGAGATTAGGGCTGCCGAAAGCTGGCTTGACAGCACTTCTGGTCGGTGGTGGAGAGGGGATGGGTCCGGTCGCGGCTATCGCCCGCTGCGTGGCCACACAGTTGGCTGCAAGCGAGACGGACGGACAACTGGTCGTCATCTGTGGGCATAACGAACGTCTGCGCCGGGAATTGCAGCGGATACATTGGCCGATTCATGTCCAAGTTCATGGCTTTGTGGACAATATGCCCGAGTGGATGGCCGCTGTTGACTGCATTATCACAAAAGCTGGGCCGGGCACAATTGCCGAAGCACTGAGCTCCGGACTTCCAATTCTGTTGAGCGGGTTTATCCCGGGGCAGGAGGAGGGCAATGTACCCTTTGTGGTGGACAATGGCGTCGGGGCGTATTGTGAATCGCCGGTTGGGATCGCCAAGATCGTCAGTAGTTGGTTTGGCCCTGAGCGGGAAAAATTGAGGGAAATGGCGGCTCGCGCCAGGGCCTTAGGACGTCCCCAGGCTGCATACGACATTGTAGATGAGATTGTGGAACTTCTGGGTTCTTACATCTGTGGCCAGTCGCGCAGTGATCCGTGACCAGTGGCGGCTATTGGCCACTGTCATTTACTCTGAATGGGCGCGGAGATAACCGCTGATGACCCGCATAGGCGGTAGCTGGCTGCCATCGGATTTGAATAGATCGCCGGTTGGGTACAGGTGGTCCCGGGTGCTGAACCAGCTCCATCTCTGGACGAGTCGGTCGTTATCCGCGGAATAGCCCAATTCTGGGTCCTGCAGGCTGCGGAATAGATCAAAAGAACCCACCATAAAATCAACGACTCTTCCTTGGCTGAAGCCGGCAGATTCTGGCATGAGAATCCCGTATTCCGTGATGTAGAGGGGTTTTTGGCGTTGCCCTCGCGCTGCCATCCAGCGGCGCATCAGCCACACCTGCGCCTCTACCAGAGCCAAATCGTCATGGTCTTCCACCTCCCACAGTTTCCCGTCCTGTGCGCCTTCCAGCCCCGGTGGAATTTCTACGCCCCAACTGTCGGCCTCCTCCCGCAGGACGAACGTGTGTATATTCCAGATGTCTACCGGCATCTCCTGCTTGAACTGGCTGCGATAGCTCTCCAGTACCTGGTCGAGATAGCGTAGGCGCAAGGGCGTGGCTTGGCTGATGCCGCCGATCGCGACGGACGCACTGGCGTCTGCGGCTTTAATCGTCTGATAGGCGAAGTGATAGAGGCAGGCGTACTCCGCTGGCGTGGCATCATCCTGCCAGCGCACGTCCGGTTCGTTGCCGATCAGCCAGACCTGGCCCGGATGTGTTCGTGCTAGGTCGCTGATTTTCGCCAGATTCGGCTTCAGCCCATTGGGGCGTAAGCGCACCATGGGCACAAATTCCATCCCCAAGCTAGGGTCAGTGGTCTCGCTGTCTCTGACAGCAAAACTGGACCAGTTCACATACCAGCCGGGCCGAGGTGTGGGCCAAGAGAAGAAGGACGGGTCGTCATCAGGGACGTTGATGCCGATGCGCCAGCGTAGGGTGAACGGTTCTGGCACATTCATCGGCTCTTGGGTATGACGGATGCGTTCGGTCTTTTGGTAGTTGGCGGCCGCGATTTCCTCGGGCACGAGAGTATCCGGCGCGGCCGAGGAGAAAGATGGGCAGCTATCAATCCCTGCTTTCGGTGTCAAGCCGTTGAGCAGCAGCCAAAACAGCAAGATGACAGAACTAGCGATGACCAGAGATTTCAGTATTCTCCTAGTCGAATCGCTTACATCTAGCCAACGTTGCCTGTGACTCCATAACAACTTTCGCATCTTTCTACAATCACACCGCGCGTACCTACGATGTTAGCTGAATCGCTCTTCTAGCCATGGATCCCCCTGCATATGGTATCCGTAGCGTTCCCAGAAACCGGGCCGGTCGCCGCGGATAAATTCCAAACCTCGCAGCCATTTGGCACTCTTCCAGAAATATTTCTTCGGGACGAGCAGCCGCAGTGGGTAGCCGTGATCCGGTTCGATAGGTTTGCCTTCATAGAGGTAGGCCAGCATTGTGTCATCATCGTCCAGAACAGCTAGGGCGATATTTGTGGTGTAGTTGTGGTCGCAGTGGGCCATTACGTGGGTAGCCCTAGGATCGACTTCAATGTGGCGCAGAAATTCCCGCCAGGGTACGCCGGTCCAGGTGGTATCCAGTTTGCTCCAGCGGGTGACGCAGTGGATATCAACGGTTTGGGTCTTGGATGGCAAAGCCAACAGCTTCTCCCAGGAGAACTGTGCTTCCTTGGCCAAGCCAAAGATGCGTAGGTCCCAGCCATCTAGGGAAGAATAGCGGACCGTCTCACCATAGGTCAGCACAGGAAAGCCTTGGGTCACAAATTGACCTGGCGGCACTCGTTCTGCTTGGGGGTTTATGGGCAAGTTCTTGACCCGTTTCAGCCGCTCAATTTTGCGGAAGGGATTTTCAATACGCATGGTTGCCTCCTGTTCCTGTGAATCACTCGCCACTGGGGTTCTGATAGCGTTTGAGAATCAGGGATGCATTCTGGCCGCCGAGCCCAAAGCCGTTGCACAGGCCAGCGTCGACTTTGTGTGCGCGGCTGGTGTTCGGCACATAGTCGAGATCGCAGTCTGGGTCCGGCTCGTTGTAATTGATTGTCGGCAGGATGCGCTGGGCTTGCATCGCTTTCACCAGCACGGCCGCGCTTTGGGCCCCAGCTGCGCCCATGGCATGGCCGATGCTGCTTTTGATGCTGGTGATAGGTGTGTCATAGGCGGCCTCGCCGAAGACTCGTTTGATGGCTGCGGTCTCCGCTTTGTCGTTCAAAATCGTACCGGTGCCGTGGGCGACAATCCAGTCGATGTCCCGCACCCCGAGACCGCTTTCCCACAGAGCCATGTGCATACATTCGGTCGCGCCTTGGCCGACCGGATCCGGTGCCACCAGGTCGAAGGCGTCTTCACTCAGACCGTAACCGGCGAATTCGGCCAGAATCTGTATCGCGCGGGCTTGTGCATGTTCTAGCGTCTCCAGCACAAAGGCAGCCGCGCCCTCGCCGACGACCATGCCATCTCTGTCACCGCTGAAGGGGCGACAGGCATGCTCTGGATCATGGTTGCGGGTGCTGGCCGCGCCCAGCCGGCTGAATGTCGTAATCGCCATTTTGGTCAGATACCCTTCGGCCCCGCCGGCCAGCATTACATCCACATCCCCTCTCTGGATGCGGCGTACTGCTTCACCGATGGCGGTAATTCCTGTGGCGCAGGCTGTCACTTGGCTGTTCGTCGGGCCTGTGACGCCACATTTGATGGCGATAAAGGTAGGCGCGCCGCTAATGAGCGCGGCAGTCGCGTTGGCCGGATTGAAACGCCGGGGGCCATTTTCCTCCAACTTCCGCCCCTCCTCCTCAACGATATCCCAGCCACCGAAGGCCAGGCCCATCTCCACACCAATGCGGGAACGGTCCTCTTGGGATAGATCCAGGCCAGAGTGGGCCAGTGCCTCTTGTGTGGCCTTCCATGCCAATTGAGTGCCCCGGCTGGTGCGGCGGATGTCTTTGCGGTCCATGTAGGCTTTCGGGTTCCAATCGTTTACCCTAGCACTGATCTGTGTTGGGAAGCCGGTCGGATCCCAGTGGGTGATGCGCCCTGTACCGGACTTCCCGGCGACCAACCCGGACCAGGAGCTGTCCAAGTCATGGCCGAGGGGCGTAACCAGACCGACACCGGTGATGACGACGCGAGGGACATGGGGCAGGGTGGGTGGTGATGGCTGTTGTTCGTTCATGGCGTAAGGAAATCCGTGTTATCAGAGCGGGATGAATCTGTATCTTCTAGCGCATAGTCAGGGCCATAACCGCTTTTTGTACATGCATGCGATTTTCGGCCTCATCATACACCACCGATTGGGGGCCGTCGATGACTGTGTCGGTGACTTCGATATTGCGGTCGGCTGGCAGGCAGTGCAGATAGATGGCATTGTCATTGGCCAGGTTCATGCGTCGCTCGTCCGCGATCCAGTCGCGATATTGCCTGCCGATGCGGGCACTTTCGGCATCGTCTTCCGTCGTCAACAGCGCGCCCCAACTCTTGGGGTAGAGGATGTCCGCATCTTTGAACCCGGCGTCAAAGTCATCGAGAATTTCAAAACTGCCGCTGTGCCGTTTCACATTATCTTTGGCCTGTTGGATGATATCCGGCATGAGTTTGTATTCTGGCGGATGGGTCAGGCGCACGTTCATGCCGAAACGGGTCATCTGCAAAAGCAGACTTTGGGGGACAGAGATCGGTTTCTGATAGCTACTGGCGTAGGCCCAGCTAATGTTAATGGTCTTGCCTCGGGGGTCGCCTACCTTTTCGATAATGGTCATTAGGTCGGCTAGAATCTGGAAAGGATGATAGACATCGCACTGCATATTCAGCAGTGGTACTCGGCTGGCCGCGGCTACGGAGTTGATATAGTCATTGCCAATGCCCCAATCGCACTGGCGGATGGCAATGCCATCGTAGTAGCGTCCGTAGATTTCGCCGATCTCCTTGCCCGTGTCCCCATGGCTGATCTGCGTCGTTTTGTGGTCGATGAACGCGGCATGTCCCCCCAATTGAGCCATGCCTGCCTCGAAACTAGAGCGGGTGCGGGTGCTGGTAAAGAAGAAGAGCAGGGCCAGCACTTTGTCTCGCAAAATCGGGTGGCTGATGCCCAGGGCCCGGTCCCGCTTGAGCTTATGTGCAACATCCAGAACCGTCTCGATCTCCTCCTTAGAGAAGTCCATATCGCTGATAAAATCGCGACCCCTTAAGTCAGTTTGCATAGACTACTTCCTCATGGTGTATCATTGCAATTTTCAGTTTTGTGTATACTGCAGTACACAAGCAATTGCGTTCCGCCTCGCCGGCCTCAATCAAGGCCTGGACAATGTCATCGGGCCCGCAGCCGCCTTGACAAGCAGCATCTATGGCAACAGCCCCAACACATCACGGAGCAGGGGAATCAGAACGCCGGCCGCCAAGATATAATAGTCAACTCGTATCCAGAGAATCCTGATTCAGAATCAAATGCTCTGGGCGGGTATCCGGCAGTCGGATTATAAAAATTTACAGAAGAAAAGTCAATGACAGAGAGGCGAGCTTGAAATGTTTCATTCTCCTCATCTTGTCACTTCTACAGAAGTGATGACTTCCCGCAAGAACGTAACCGACTGCTTGAGAGCCTGCCTCGGTTCACCTGCGATGCGACATTCGTAAGTCAGATAGCCATCAAAGCCGATATCCGCTAGGGCTTGAATGCCAGCTTGCCAGTTGATGTCGCCCATTCCCGGCTGTACACGGGTGTTGTCGGCCACGTGAATATGGCCGATGTAGGGGCCAACCTGCCGAATTGTAGCCGGTGTGTCGATCTCCTCAATGTGCATATGGAAAAAGTCGGTCAGCAGAGCCACCCCAGGAGGGTTCCCTGCTCTTTGGATGATTTCTACCCCGTCCGCTTGTCGCCGCAGCAGATGTTGCTCATAGCGGTTGAGAGGTTCTAGCAGAAGCAGGGTGCCGTGGCTGTGGGCGAACCCGGCCAGCTCCTTTGTGATTTCGACCAGTAGTTCCTTTTCTAGGGTCACCGCATCCTTCAGGGGCGAGAGGTCCGGCAAGCGGGGTGGCCCGAAGATAGGCGGCACAATCTGGCCGACCGCGCCGAAGTGGCCGCAGGCTTCCAAATTGCGTTTGGACTCGTTGATGCTCTCTTGGCGTTTAGCCGGGTCCGGGTCCAACCAGTCGAATGCCAATTGGCCACATATAGACGAGAGCCGCACTGTGCGATTGCGGAAAGCGGCCTCGTATTCGGCAATGCGGTCATATAACTTGGAGCGACCCTGGACTTCTACCCCTTCGATCTGTAGCTCCTCGGCGCAATCGAGCTTTTCATGCAGCGTTGCCCCCGGCAACAGATTTTCCTGAATTGAAATTTTCATTCGATCTCCTATAATGGGAATGATATCTGGGATAGCGAGAGAGCTTCTCGTGCTGTATCAATTCTCTCGCCGTATTCTGCGAGTATTGCAGAGAGCGATTTCATGCTATACTCATAGGATAAATTGAACCCAAACTACATTTTGGGCACAGACTATTAGACTGGCAGTCCTTAAGATGTCAAAATTCTCGTGCCAACGTAATATTCTGTGATAGGCACTGCGCGCTGCGTTAATCTGAAGCGATGACCCACAGTTCCTCTACTTCCGCTGACCCGAAAGTTTCTCAAACAGTGGCCGACAGCGAACAAACTGCGCTCGCCATCCGGCCTCAAGACCAGCAGATGCCTTCGGTGACTCCTGAAGTCGTGATCGAAATTCCTGCGCCGACGAACAGGTACAGGCGATTCACTTGGCTAGGTGCAGGGATAGCCCTTTTGTTCGTGGCCCTGATTGCGTTCTGGTCCTTCGTAATGCGGCCTCAACGTGCAGCCAATACCTCATTGAGAGCAACTGTCGAAGTGTTGCTCGCTACCCAGAGGACAGGGGAACCTGGCCGGCTCGTAACCGACTCCTCGCTGCAAGCCACTGTCGAAGCACTCGAGGTGCTAGTCGCCGCTCAGCAGGAGGAGCGACCTGCCCAGCTGCCGCAGGCGATTGAATCTGAAGCGGACAGAAACACATTGTCTACACGCGGGGAGGCAGAGCCTGTTCCTGACAGGTCGCCCGATGTCTTTGGCCGCCCTAACGAGAATATAAATCTGCGTGCCGGCCCCAGCGCAAAGGATTTTGTCCTGGGCATGATCCCCTCTGATACACGGCTACGTTTGCTCTGTCATAGTAAAGACAAGCTCTGGTATTCCATATTGACCGAAGAAGCCGCACCACGTAAGGGATGGGTGGCTGCTCGGTTTGTGCTTCTCAGTGGGGACCCGAGCCCTCTGCATGTCTGCTCGCCTCTGCTGGTGCAGAATCTCTGCGCTGTTGAGGGGACGTTCCGGCTCCTTGAACCGGAAGATGCCCAAGCTGTCAATGAGCAGGCAATGTTTCGCTGGCATTTCAGCGGCCATCTGCCGGCAAGCTGCGGTTTTGAAGTGAATATCTGGCGCACGAACGAGCCGCGCCAGCGTGCTCATGACCCGGTCTTCGACCATCGACAGGGCAACGTACAACCCCGCCTGCAGAACGAATATCAACTGAAGATTACGAATCTGCATGACCTGCCCAGCGTACGCAAGCGCGTTGGCGAATACAACTGGAGCGTTTCCATCGTGCAAATCGATCCCATGTATCAGCCCACTGACCGCAGTACACAGCCCTCCCGTTTCTATCTGATGGGCCGGGTAGATGACAGCCACATCAGTGGAGAGTAACTGCTCTTCACTCTCCATGAACCCCTGGGATTACAGCCCTAGTGCGTCGTCGATCTCCTCCTGATAGGTCCGCACTGTGCCTGACAACACATCCGCCATCTCAACCGCATGGCCGACAGCGGCAGATTCATATGCGCCCAAAATCGCTGCTACAGCGACCATTCCGTCGTAGCCATTCACCTCCGGCGGGCGGCCCTGCAAAATTGCCTCACCGAAGTCGTGATATTCAATCGCCAGCAGCCGAGCGTCCAGCGCGAACTCTGCATGGGGTACATCCGGGCGTTCGTACACGACGCCATCCGCGCCGAACAGCCGTGAGGTGATTTCGTTCAGGTGAAAGTCGGGCAGCAGTGCCAGAATCTCCTTGCCGAACAGTTCTTGTCCCTCTAGGCGTAGCCGCACAGCCTTGCCGCTGCGATCCCGAGGCACGTCTAGTGCGCCCCAACGGCCATGAATGCTGCGCTCGAAGCGTCTGCTCCCTCGGCCCCCACCTATATGGGTGAACTGCACTGTTGCGCCGGAATACATCTCATACTGGGCGAGAACGGAATCCTCGCCGGTGGCTTTGACCGTCTCTGGGTATGTGCGCGTCTGTTCCCGGTAGGAGATCAGGGGATGGTCCTCGTGGAGCGGACGGTGCCGGACCGGTTCTACAATCATGCCCCGGCCAAAGATGCGCCGGTAGTTGCCCAGAAAATAACGGATGATATCCGCGTAGTGGACCCCCATATCTAGGCCGATGGCTCCCTTTTCCTTGCGGTGTCGCCAGGGAGTCGCAGCCATTACATCGTTGCCTCCGAGCGATGTTTGCATCATGAGAAACGGGTCCCCCAGCAGCCCAGCATCGATCACCGCCAGGGCCAGACGATTGACAGGGTCTCGGCGGTAGTTCTCGGCGGTCGCCAGCACAGCACCGCTATGAGCAGCTGCGTCAATGATTTTGCGACAGGCCCGCACCGTGATGCCCAAGGGCTTCTCCACGAGGGCGTGTTTCCCTGCTTGCAGCGCGGCCGCGGCGATATGATGATGTGTGGACCCGTCGGTGACTACATCGACCGCGGCGATATGGGGGTGGGCCAACATCTGCTCCAGATCAGTGAAGATCAGAGGCTTGCGGTCAAACAGGCGTTCCACTTCGCCGGCGACCCGCTCGGCATTCTCCCGGCGGATGTCGCAGACAGCCATGAGTTCCATATTCGACAGGCCGGTCTGTTCCAGAGTATGGTAGGCGATAGTGTGGCGGTGGCCCATCCCACCGCAGCCGACTACACAGATGGGAATCCGTTCAGTGGACTGGCTCATCACTTTATCTCCTGCGGATAGAATTTGATATCAATGTGAGGAGCATGCACGATCTTAAACTCTTCTTACTTTTTGCGTCATAGCCCGCAAATGGGCATGTCTCATCCGAACCAATTGCGCCAGGGCGTAGATCTTGCGTTACATGTGCTGCGAGATCTCCGTCTCCTTGGCCGTAATGAATTCCAGCAATGTGGGCACACCTTCGCGCGTCTTCTGTATGCCTCGTTGAATCGCCGGGACGATCTGATCAGGTGTTACGATTCTCTCGCCGTAGCCGCCGAATGCTTCGGCCATCTTAGCATAGTTGCCGGAAATGTCCGTGGCCCGGTATTTCTCCGTAGAGACCGGCATAATCGGAATTTCAATGGCCATGGAAAAGTTATTGAGCAGGACCGATAGGATCGGGATGCGCTCCCGCACCGCTGTTTCAAAATCCATGCCTGTGAACCCAATGGCCGCGTCGCCCCATACATTGATGCAGAGTTTTTCTGGGCAGGCCAGTTTGGCACCCATGGCTAGGCCCAGGCCATAGCCCAATTGTGTGGTTTTGCCCCAGCCGATATAGGAGAGGGGCGTTACCGATTTCCAGAAGGGGGAAAGCTGGTCCCGAGGGCTGCCGGCATCGTGGGTGATGATGGTATTGGCCACATCGACCGTCTCATAGAGGTCCCGAATCACCCGGTACGGGGAGAGAGGTGTCTCATCGCTGTGGAGTTTCATAGCCCATTCGGACTCCCACTTGTCGTTGATGCCTGTGATCTCAGCAGCGATGGCAGCTTGGCGACCTCGGGGCTGTCCGCCTAGCCGTGCGGACACGGCATCAAGCAGGGCCCGTAAGGTGAGTTCCGCATCACCGATGAGAGCATATTGCGAGGCTACATCTTTGTTGATGTCCGCCGGATCTAAGGTAGCGTGGATGATCGTCTTGCCGGCCGGCATACGCACGCCGAAATTCGTGAAGCTAAAACTACAGCCGATACCGAAGATCACATCCGCGTTGTGGAGGAAGGTCGCGACCGCTTTTGTGTGGGAACGGTTGGCCGAGCCTAAACTCAAGGGATGTGTCTCTGGGAAGGCACTTTTGCCGTTCAGGGTGGTCGTGACTGGGGCTTCTAGTAGTTCTGCCAGTTCTCGCAGTGCATTCCACGCTTTGGCGTAATGCACCCCTTGGCCCGCGTAGATCACTGGGCGGTCCGCCTTGACGAGGACATCCGCCACTCGCTGTACGTCCGCTGGGTCCGGGCCGTAGCGCAGCCGTTCCACGGGCTGGTAGGTGAACGCCGGCACGTCGGCAAATGTCAGGTCCGAGGGGATCTCGACCAAAGCTGGGCGGGGGCGACCGTTGCGTACGGCCGCGAAAGCCCGACGCATGGCATCTGGCGTCATCTCCGGCGTTGTCAGTTGCTCGCTGGATTTCGTAACGGAAGCATAGCTTTGGGCTGAGTTAAAATTGGGCTGCACTTGATTGATCGACCGGGGATAGCCACCGGGTAGAACGATGATCGGGGCGGAATCGCCGAAGGCTTGGGAAACGCCACCGAAGGCATTTTCTGCACCGGGGCCGGACTGCATGCAAAAGACGCCGATCTTGTCGCCGGAACTCAGGCGACTGATGGCATCGGCCATGTGTAGGCCGATCCGCTCCTGGCGCACAATAATTGTACGGATGTCCAGTTGGGCGGCGGCTTCAATGAGAAAATTTACCGGGTAGGCGAAAAGAAATTCGGTGCCCTCTTCTTTCAGACAGTGAGCGATAGCATCAACGACTTGCATGGTGTTCTCCCAAAACTGCAGTGGTTGGTGGAGAGTGTCTAGTGGAGAGTACCTGCTCTCAATAAACCACTCTTCACAGGGGTTTAATAGCCGAGTTTGATGTTTACTGTATGCTGCAACGGTTCACCGTGCAGATAACGGGTCAGATTCTCTTTGAAGATCCGCACGATATTGGCATCAGTCTGGGCAGAAGAGGGGGAGCTGTGGGGGGTGATGAACAGATTCGGCGCGTCCCACAGTGGATCATCCGCTGGCAAAGGCTCTGTCGCGGTTACATCTAAGGCCGCGCCGGCCAGCTTGCCCTCATTCAACATCTGAATCAGTGTCGGTTCATCAATGATGCCGCCACGGGAGACGACGAGCAACAGAGCACTCGGTTTCAGCAGGGCTAGCTCGTCCGGCCCGAGCATCCCTCGGGTCTGCGGGGTAATGGGAACGGTCACAACCACGATATCCGATTCTCGTAATAGGGCCGGCATTCCATCTAGCAACTGTAGATGGGAGACGTACTCAGGCTTTTCGAGCGAATGAACATCCACAGCCTGAACATCCATTTCAAAAGCAGCAGCCCGCTTGGCGATCTGGAGACCGATGTTCCCTAGGCCGATAATGCCCATCTGTAGGCCGACGAGACCGATGGCTGGGCCCGTAATGGGGCCTCCCCATTCGTGTCGTTTCTGGGCCTCGTAGCGTTCCCCGAAGCGTCGGGCGATGAACACGAGCATGCCCATTGTATGTTCAGCGATAGTTGTGGCATGTGCGCCCCGGGTGTTGGATACGGTGATATCCATCTGCGTGAGTTCCGGCGCGGTACGCATCCATTCCACCCCCGCGCTGCCGGATTGGATCCAACGCAGATTTTTGGTGGCTTGTAATTGGCTACTGTTCAGTGGGCCGAAGGCGATTTCCGCGTCGGCTGCTTGGGCAGCAATTTCCTGCGGTGTTTGCGCGGTCACAAACTCCACCTGTGGAAATTCTTGGCGGAAATGATCGACATAGCGTTCGACCCATGTGGTTGTGATGAGGACTTTCATGAATGCTCTCCATCTTTTGTGTTTTGTGCGACGATACCCATTACATTGATGCAGACACTGTGCCCTTGTCGTCTGCTTGTATGGGGCAAGAAAAAGCGGGCCCCTGCCGAGAACTTGGCAACGGTGATACCGCTGTCTGTTATTATACAATCTTCCGTCAGAAAATGTGAATCCCTTGAATTCGGTTGGCAATGTCCAGATTTGCAGACACAATGGCTGTATGCTATACTCAGAATGTATAGGAGTTGGGCGTCATTGCGGGGGATTAGCTCAGTTGGCTAGAGCGCTACGTTGACATCGTAGAGGTCACTGGTTCAAGTCCAGTATCTCCCACAAACGACAAATTGATCTCCCTCAGTATTCTACTGAAGGTTGTTCGTGTGGCAGGACATAAGACAGTTGCTCCTCGCATCAGATCGCCTCTACGCTACCCAGGGGGTAAGTCCCGGGCTGTTGGACAGATACTCGGCTTGCTTCCTGCTGTAGATACTCTATGCAGTCCCTTTCTCGGTGGTGGGTCTGTAGAGCTTGCCTGCGCTTCCCGTGGGATTGCCGTGAGTGGCTATGATGCGTTTGAGCCGCTGGTAAATTTTTGGCAAGTGGCCTTGAACGATGCGCCGAGACTCGCCCAGTTGGTATACGACCTGCACCCACTAAGCCGCATGGAGTTCTACGCTTGGCAAAAACGGTACTATGGAGTAGAAAACCATGAAAAGCAAGCAGCGGTCTTCTTTGCGCTGAATCGGGCTTCGTTCTCCGGCACGACGTTGAGTGGTGGGATGTCCCCAAGGCATCCTCGCTTTACTCCAAGTGCGATTCAACGCCTTGCAGACTTCACCTCCGACGGTCTATCTGTGCAGGCCGCTGATTTTCGTGAGAGTATCCCAAGGCATGAGAATGACTTTCTCTATTGCGACCCCCCTTACGCCAATGGGGAAGCATTATATGGCGCACGTGGTGATATGCACAAAGGCTTTAATCACGAAACACTGGCAAAGCTACTGCGGCAGAGAGATGGATGGATACTCTCATACAATGATTGCGATATGGTTCGCGAGCTGTATCATGGATATCAGTTTATCACGCCTGTATGGACATATGGCATGAGTGCCAATAAGACATCCAATGAAGTGTTGATACTGAGCGGAGATCTTCATTAAAAGTAGCAGACCGCTGCAGCCAGAGGCTGGCTCTTTGTCTCCAGTTGTGCTAGCTGCAACGTAAAATTGCCTCGTCCTAGACAGTGGACGGGGCATTTTCTTGAGGTGTTTCATGCCGATTGAAGGACTCCCGCATGGGGGTGAAGTGCAGGCGGCCGCCGCAGCCTATGCCGGCAAGTTGGACCAACTGATCGATCTGTGCATCACCATGCAGCAGATCCCCGCGCCCACCGGCGCGGAGGCCAAGCGGGCGGCGTGGGTGGAAAACCGCTTCCGGGCTATGGGTCTGGCCGATGTGGCCCAAGATGAACTGTTCAATGTATATGGCCGTATCCCCGGCGCACATGCCGCGCCCGCCCTCTTGGTGTCTGCCCACACGGATACAGTCTTTCCCGCAGCAACGGATCTGCGCTTGCAGCACTTAAGAAATGGACTGATCAGCGGCCCGGGGATCGGCGACAATTCCACAGGCGTTGCCGGCCTGCTCATCCTAGCCGAGACCTTGGCAGGCCTAGCGGCACCGCCGGTAGACATCTGGCTGGTCGCCAACTCTATGGAAGAGGGATTGGGCGACCTGAGAGGTATGCGGCGGGCAGTAGATCGATTGGAGAATGTGTTGGGTGCTGTGATTGTGCTAGAAGGGATGGGCCTGGGGCGGGTCGTACACCAAGCCTTGGGTGTACGGCGCTATCGTCTCTCGATCACTGGCCCGGGGGGACATAGTTGGGGAGATTTCGGCTCTGCCAGCGCGATTCACGAGTTGGTAGCGGTGGCGGCAGATATTGTGAAATTGCAAATGCCACAGACCCCGCGCACCACATTCAATATCGGGCGTATCGGTGGGGGCACATCCGTCAATACCATTGCCCAGGACGCTTGGTTGGAATTGGACTTACGCAGTGCCTCAGTGCAGACCTTAGCTTGGCTGGATGAGCAGGTCCAACGGGTCGTTGAGAGCGTAGATGGCGTGTCATTGCACAATGAACAGATCGGCAATCGACCGACAGGCAGCATTTCTGCCCGGCATCCGCTGGTACAAGCTGCTTCCAACATTTTGCAAAAAGTTGGCGTAAAGGAGCGCAGCGATCTGTGCATCAGTAGCACAGATGCCAATGTGCCCCTCAGCCGCCACATTCCGGCCGTCTGTCTCGGCCTCACAAAAGGCGGAGATGCCCACCGCCTGAGCGAATGGATCAATCCGTTACCGCTGGTGAAGGGGATGCAGCAGTTGCTCTACCTCACATGGTGGAGTGCTGCATGGTTGACTATTGGGCGGACGTGAGAACAGCAGTGGGCAGTCTACCGTACTGCAGTACGTTCGTGGAACGAGACCACAAGCCAGCAACCAATAGTCACTGAAGGAAAAGGAGCAGAAAATGTCTGCTGATCATGCAGAGAAAGCGGATAACCTGTACAGAATTCGCCACAGCGCGGCCCATGTGATGGCCCAGGCTGTGTTAGAACTCTATCCTGATGCCAAGATTGCCATTGGCCCGCCGATTGAGAACGGCTTTTACTACGATTTCGATCTGGGCATGGATGAAGACGGACGTCCGCGTACCTTCCGTGCGGATGATCTGAAGGCGATTGAAAAGCGCATGCGTCAGATTATCGGCGGCCAGCATCCGTTTGTCTACCGGGAGGTGAGTGCAGATGAAGCCCGCCAACTCTTCGCGGACCAGCCTTACAAGCTGGAGCTGGTCGATGGCCTAGACGAGGGTGGAATTGATGAATACGGCAACGAGGTGCAAGAAAAGACGGTCATTAGCACCTACAAACACGATACATTCGAGGACCTGTGCCGGGGACCGCATGTAGAGCATACGGGTAAGATCATCGCCGATGGTTTTCAGCTTCTGAGTGTGGCCGGGGCCTACTGGCGGGGCGATGAAAACAATCCTATGCTGCAGCGCATCTATGGCACAGCTTGGCGCAACCGCAAAGAGTTAAAGAAACATCTAGAACAGCTAGAAGAGGCCAAGAAGCGGGATCACCGCAAGTTGGGCCGGGAGCTGGAGATCTTCATCTTTGAGGAGGAGGTCGGTCCTGGGCTGCCCCTATGGCTGCCGCGGGGTGCTGTCATCGTTGAAGAGTTGGAACGTTTGGCCAAAGAGACGGAAGAAGCGGCCGGCTATCAGCGAGTACGCACGCCTCATCTGACAAAAGAGGATCTCTTCATTCGCAGTGGGCATCTGGCCTTTTTCAAAGACAGTATGTATCCACCCATGGAGATGGAGGGCGTTACCTATTATGTCAAGCCGATGAACTGCCCGATGCATCACAAAATCTTCGGCTCGAAACTACGCAGTTATCGGGAACTTCCTGTGCGGTTGGCTGAGTACGGCACATGCTACCGCTATGAACAGAGCGGCGAACTTTTCGGGTTGATGCGTGTGCGTTCTATGCAGATGAACGACGCCCACATCTACTGTACGCAGGAGCAATTTGCCGAGGAGTTTATGGGGGTAGTCAATCTCTACAAATATTACTTTGATCTGTTTGAAATCGACCGCTTTGTCATGCGGCTGAGTACGCATCACCCGAGAAAATTGGGTGACAAGTACATTGACAACCCGGCCCTTTGGCAACAAACAGAGGAGATGGTGCGTCAGGCCATGGCAGAGGGCCAGGTGCCATTTGTGGAGGAACTTGATGAGGCTGCCTTCTATGGCCCAAAGATCGACGTGCAGATCTGGAGTGCCATCGGTCGGGAGTTTACACTGGCGACCAATCAGGTGGACTTTGCACAGCCGCAGCGGTTGGGTCTGTCCTATATCAACGCCAGCGGCGAGGAGGAGATTCCCCTGTGTATTCACCGGGCACCACTCAGTACCCATGAACGGATGATCGGCTTCCTCATTGAGCATTACGGTGGCAACTTTCCTGTCTGGCTTACGCCCGAGCAGGTGCGGGTGATCCCGATTACCGAGGCGCACAATGAATACGCGAGGCAGCTTGAAGCTCGTCTTGTTGATGCCGGGGTGCGGGTCGCTGCGGATCTGAGCAATGAGCGGATGAACAACAAAATCCGCCAGGCCCAGCTCATGAAAGTCCCCTATATGCTGGTCGTGGGAGATCGAGAGGTTGCAGAGAACACAGTTTCTCTGCGTCGGCGGGACGGTTCTCGCAACAATGGGATGCCCATAGAGGCGTTCGTAACCCTTATCTTGGAAAACATCGCCAGCCGTGCTAAGATAGTATAGGCAAGGCCCCTGGCCCTCGGCTAGGGGCCTTGGATATTCTACCAGCTATTTTTTCGTGTTTGACCCTGTTTTTCTGTAGTGCTATACTTTTTGATGGATGTACAATGTCGCGCCTTACATGGCGTGCAATTTACCTTATCGTGCCCTCAAGTGGCACGCAATTTACCTTTGTAAGAGGAGAACAGATATTAGCAGGAATATGACACGTATCAATCATCGGATCCGGGCGCGTGAAGTGCGGGTCATTGATGATGCTGGGATACAACTCGGCATTATGGGTGTTCGGGATGCTCTGCGAGCAGCCGAGGAGAGAGATCTGGACCTGGTAGAGGTGGCACCCAATGCGAGGCCGCCGGTCTGTCGGCTGATGGATTACGGGAAGTATCTCTATGAAAAGCAGAAACGGGAGCGAGAATCGCGTAAGGCCCAGAAACAGATTGAGATCAAAGAGGTGCGCCTGCGGCCCAAAACAGGCGAACATGACATTCAGGTCGTTCTCAATAAAACGAGAAAATTTCTGAAGGATGGGGCTAAAGTGCGGGTGCGCATCCGTTTTCGAGGGCGGGAAATCGTCCATCGGGATGTTGCCCTTGATTTAATGAAACGGGTAACTGAAGAGCTCGCGGAAGAAGCGGTCATTGAGTCGCGCCCTGGATTTGAGGGCCGTAGTATGGTGATGCTGCTGGCACCGGCCGCGTAGTCGAGCTGATCATAGCCACCTGTTACTAGGTCAAATATGGCGCGCCCATGTGCCTTTGCAACCCCATACCGTGGGATTGCAATCTTTCACATCGTTGGTAGCTGTGTTATGATCAGATGGAGTGGCTTGTGCTCTCACGCCTGTGGCATGGGATTGCAAGATTGTGCTGTTAAACATATAGGCTTACAGATCCAGGTCTGTGGCTTACAGATTCTTTCTATGCCCTGTTCGGCTGCGTGTTGATACTGATTTAGCCGCGGCATGTAAAGAAAAAGAATAGAGTAGAACAATGCCAAAGATGAAAAGTCATAAAGGCGCGCAAAAGCGTTTTCGGGTGACGAAGAACGGCAAATTGCTGCGCCGCAAGCAGGGCGGAAACCACCTGCGCCGCAAGAAACGCAAGGTCAGCGAATATCGTCACAAAATCACAAGCGAAACGAGCAGCCAAGTCAGGCTTGTCAAGAAGCTTGTCCCCTAGCCTAGCCAGTGGCTTCGTTCCACGAACGTACCGCAGTTCCTGCTTCGGAGCCACTGTCGAGAATGGAGGATCAGAATGCCACGTTCCAGACCGAAAGTTTATGCACATCGGCGTCACAAGAAGGTTCTGAAGTTCACAAAGGGCCAATTCGGCAGCCGTTCTAAACTATTCAAGCGTGCCAATGAGGCCATGCTCAAATCCCTTTTCTATGCGTATCGGGACCGCCGTAACCGCAAACGCGATTTCCGTCGGCTGTGGATTACCCGTATCAATGCGGCAGCCCGGCACAATGATCTCAGCTACAGCCGCCTGATCCACGGCCTTAAAAAGGCCGATGTACAGGTGGACCGCAAAGTTCTGGCTGACATCGCCGCGCGAGACGCAGCGACATTCAGTACATTGGCCGCTGTGGCGAAAAATCATTTGGACTAGATACGCCTATTGGCCCCAGCGGACAATCTGTTTCGCCTTTACAGCGGCGATAAAACTGACCATGTCTGGCGACACCACACCGCAGACGGTGTAATGTGGATGGCAGAGGCGCAAGTCTCTGCTCTTTTCTTTTCGTGACCATGTGAACGCTGAGGGTAGGCTGTATGAAAGAGATTACCAGCCCCAGCAATCCACAGATCAAACTTGCGGGTAAGCTACGTCGGCGGCGACACCGGCAGACCCATGGTCTGTGCTTGTTGGAGGGGATACGCCTAGTGCAGGATGCACTCGCAATGGGTGCAATCTTCCGGGCCTGTTTTCTCACCGCGCCTGTCGCAGCCGCAGAGCCGAATCTCATAGCAAAGCTTGAGCAGATGTGTCCTGTCTATCTGGTGGCCGGGAAGCTTCTCAACAGAATCAGTGATACGGTAACGCCTCAGAGCATTGTGACGATAACCGCCCTACCGGAACTGCCCTTGCCACAGGTCAGCGACCTGACCTGTGTTCTGGATGGTGTGCAGGATCCAGGCAACGGAGGGACTCTCCTACGCACAGCGGCCGCGGCCGGTGCTGACCAGGTCCTCTTTGGGCCGGGCTGTGTCGATCCCTTTAACACTAAAGTACTGCGCGCGGCCATGGGGGCCCACTTTCGGGTCCCTGTTCGTGTGCTACACCAATGGCAGGCCGTTTGGGAGATTCTCTCCGATGAGCAGGCGGTCTATGTGGCGGACGCAGAGGGCAGCATCCTGTACGACCATGTGGATTGGAACAGACCATCTGTTTTGGTGGTGGGAAGCGAGGCCCATGGGCCCAGCCCTGAGGCCCGCGAAAAGGGGACGACAATAGCAATTCCCATGACAGCCACGACCGAATCTCTCAACGTGGCCATGGCTGCTGCCATCATTCTCTTTGAGGCTGCACGTCAGCACCGGTGGGCGAGATAGACAATGAACGCCTTTAGACGACACAAGGAGCATGTATGGCACTGACAACACTGCTCTGGTATGTTTTCGCTGGCTTTCTGTTGGGCTGGATAAGCTCCATTCTCGTCGAATGGCTATGGTTTCGGAACCGTCGCGATCGCGTGGACCTGACATCTCTGTCGTCCGGCCCGGGTGCTGCCCAACTGTTTTTTGATGGACAGCCTTCATCCTCTCCTGATACAGCCGACAGGGAGCAGGCAGCGCATTCGTCAGAGCCGCTTGTCGAAAATCGTCCAGATGATCTTGCGGCCATCCGTGGCATCGGCGAGGTCTATGAACAGCAGCTATACCAGGCCGGCATCTTTACATGGCATCAACTTTCTCAAGCCGACCCCAAAACCTTGCGCCACATCACACGAGCCTTGCCCAGCAGCAATCCCCAGTCTTGGATCGAGCAGGCGCGGGAATTGGCACGAGAACATAGGCGGGAGGACGCGGTCTATGAGGGCCCTGTTCCCGACGATCTGACTCGCATTGATGGCATCGATCAGGAGTACGAAGATGAACTCTACGCGGCGGGTATCTTTACATTCAGGCACTTGGCAGAACGAGCACCGGACGAACTAGCGCGGGTCGTCTCTGCTCATCTGGCGGATGATGGCATTGATTTTACCGCTTGGATTGCCCAGGCTGCTTCCCTACACGACGTAGAGTGAGAATAATGGCCGGGATCAACACCGAAATTTGCTTCGCTCGACAGTGTGCGCTAGAATAAGTGTATTGCTACGGGGGTCCCTAGCTCAATTTGGCAGAGCAACGGCCTTTTAAGCCGTGGGTTCTGGGTTCGAGTCCCAGGGGGCTCATGGGTAAACGTAAGCACCAAGCATGCTTGGTGCTTATTTTTTCGCCTGCCTTTGACAATTCGGCGTTCGCACCATGCCTATCTGAGATTACATCCACCCAATCGCTACAACGCTCACTTCAACATCTTCTACCGTTTCAACTGCGGATAGCTGCTGTAACACGGCCTCATCTGCCACAGGCACAAACACAGCCAAGGTCACATGAGTGAATCCTAAGCTTTGGGCATAGCGGGCTGCTTGCAGCCGGTCCTTCTTCAGGGTCGTTGCACTCTTAAAGCTTTTGACCTCGATCAGGCCCACCTGTTCCCCATAGCGGATGTGTAGGTCGACCTGACCATTGCCTGTGGGAAATGCAGGACTGACGATAGCCAAATCAAATAAGGCCTCCTGCAGCCAGGCATAGAGATGGAAATGACCGACGGCTTCAGTCAAGTGCAAATCGGTTTGACGACGCGGCTGCTCTTTCCAGGGGTTGATGCCTTTCTCTTTGAGTCGAGCTAGATAGCCCGTATAGCGTTGCAGCAGGGCTGGCAGATCAAGTTTATTTGGGTCGTCAAAGACATCGGCCAGATCATCAAGAGGGGGCAGGGGCAAAATCGGGGCATCATGCCCTACTAAATCTGCGCTAAGGGCATGATAGAGAGTATCTTGAATAAAGGGCGAGCGAAAGCGACAGGTATTGCTGAAGCGGCCATCAGGATGTTGGGTCGTTGCCGGCTCAATGATGCCGTGTAAATACAGATAACTATGGAGGGGGTCGTGAAAGGCAAAGGGTAGATCCGCCCGCGTGAAGAGTTTGACCAAAAAGCCTTGATATTCCGGCAAACGGGCTTTGGCGATCAGATTCATCACTGTGTTATTCGGTTCAAGAAATCGGGCTGCGTTCCACACTTCTTCCCAAGCCTCCTGGCCGATGATCGTATCAACGCCAGGGTTATATTTCTCAGTTAGCAACTCGCCAAACCAAGAAACCAATCCCGGTTGGCCCTTGGTATCATGATACACTTGGGCCACCACAGCGGGGTCAATCATCTGCCCACTTTCCGCTTGGTATTGTTGGTATAGGTCTTCCACCTCGCCCTGGGTGAGATCGGGGACGTGGAGTGACTTTTGAATGTTAAACGGTGACCCGTGTTTGCTGCCAATGCCTAGGACCGCGTGGACGCCGACCAAGGCCAGACCGTGAAGCCAGTTGGTTTCACGACTTAAATACAGTTCCCGAAAGCAGCCCACAATCCAATCAAGCAAGAGCGGTGGGGCTGTATCTACTTCGTCAATCAGCAAGATCAGCGGTCGGTCCCACAGGCCGCCTTCTTTGGCGAAGAGTTGGACAAAGGTCTTCCAGGTAGGCACTGCGGGGTGCCCGGGTAATGCGCTTTCCAGAATATCTGTCAAGGCCTGGGGCAACCGAGTATTGTCCCAAGGGATCCCTGGGCTGTCTTCTAAGCCGCGTAAATTGCCAAAAGAAAAATTGAAGACCGTAAATTGATTGCCATAGCGTTTGTCAATCTCTGCTTTCATCTGCCGCATCAGCCAGGTCTTGCCTGTTTGTCGAGGGGCCCAAATTGTAAAAAAGTGCCCACCTTTCTCTGGATTGCCGATAAGCTGGTCTAGGCAACAGGCCACCATCAAGCGGCGTTCTACGCAGAAATGTTCTTCGCAATCAACAGGCCCATAGGAATAAAATCGTCTCATGATGCATCCTAGAAATCCTCTATTCAAACCATGTGCAACGCAGCAATGCGCGGTCAGTGTGCTGGGACAGTAAGAGAGTTTTTGTTCGTCTACCTATGGGTTGCGTCCGAACCATCTGGTCTGCAGAAGGCCTAGCCGGCCATTCTGCTGTAGCGTTTCTAAGGATTCATTTACTGCTTTTTGCAACTCCGGCGCATCAATTGGCACCGCGATCACATAGGGATCACTTTCCAAGGCAGAGCCGACAGGTCGAATCGGTTGCCCTTTGCCCTGGGCCAGCTGCAATGTGACGCCATCGATCAGCAAGGCATCGCTGGCCCCGGAGACGAGAGCCGTGATCGCTTCTTGGGGGGATTGAAACGTCAGACGTTCAAGGGCGACACCGTCCCGTTGCAGCCTACGGGCCACTGCATCTCCTCGGCTTCCCCATTCCACGGCCACGGAACGCCCTGCTAGTTCGTCCACAGCAGCGATCTCAGCTTCAGCCTCAACCACAAGCCGTATCCCTGCCTCAAAATAGGGCAGTGAATAGAACACGTCTTGTGTGCGGCGGGCGTCAAAGGGGAGCGCGCTGATGACTGCATCCACCCGCTGAACTTGTAGGGCATCCAGCAGGCTGTCGAAACCGATTGCGACGATTTCTACCTCCAGACCCCACTGGTCGGCGATCTCCCGGGCCAAATCCACATCATACCCGACCGGTGCGCCCTGGGCGTCGAGCGTTTCAAAGGGAGGGAAGCTGGGGTCCATCCCCACGCGCCAGCTCCCTCGTTCTTGCATCTGCTGCCACGTCACATCCACAGGTTGTGGATTGTGGTAAACGACCAGCCATCCCCCAATGGCCGCCAGTACACAGATGCCGAGCCATAGGCCCCTCTGCCGTACCGGCAGAGCGCGCAGATGCAGAGATGCCAAGAGCCTTGCTGGATTATTCATTGTGCATGGGAAAGACCTTGTGCGTACATCTGTACCTCCAAGTAGATGGCTTTTGGTTCAAAATCGCTACGGACAAATGTATAGTTATCTTGATAGCTTTTCTGATCCCAGGGGAAGCGAAACACCCATAGGCTGATGCTTTCTAGCCAAGGCCATTCAGTCTGTGCAATCTCGTAGGCACGAATGGAGTTGTGGATCCGTTGGCTTGGCCGTACAGCTTTTGTCCAGCGGGGATGATCGTTCCATCCTCCTTCCGTGATCATAGCGGTTTTGTTGCTGTCGCCATTGCGTACCATCACCTCTCGTAGCAGTTCTGCGCGTCGGAAGTTGATGACTGATTCGTCGGCCGGCTCGTCCGCGTCGAATCCCCAGCCGTAGGTGTGGATCGCCAGAATGTCGAAATAGTCGGCCGCTCCAGCATCATACATCCTCTGTAAGAAATCTAGGTCGTTCATGCCCCATTCGCTTTCTGGCGGGTCGAGGGTGGGGGCCAGCGCGCCGCCCAGCACCATGACCGTTGGATTCACTGCTTTCACCATGGGGTACACTACCCGTAGCATCTCCACATATGCTACGGGGTCGACTGGGCGAAAGCCCCATTCGAGGCTCAGATTCGGTTCATTCCACAGGATAAGATAGCGTATTTTCCCTTGATAGCGTTGCACAAATGCGGCTGCAAAACGCCCAAAGGCTTGGTAATTTTCTTCTGGAAGGTACAGAGGATGAGAGTCGGCCGGGCGCGCCCATTCCGGCACATAGCCCAAGCGGGCGATAACCGTTAGCCCTTGGCGGTTGGCATGATCGATCACCAAGTCTGGATGGGCCCAGTCATACTGGCCGGCGCGTGGTTCATAATAGGCCCAGGGAAAATACTCAACGATCCAAGGCGCGCCCATTTCCCGCACCATCTCTAGGCTGCGTTTGATTTTGGCAGCTTCCGGCTCGTCGGTCAGACGAGTATGGATACCCATTTTGGGATTAATGGTTTCGACCATTCGTTGGGGCCCGAGCGGGACCCAGTTGCGAACAGGCAGCCGGTACACCAACACGAGAACGCTACACAGGAGCAATAGGCCGAGCAGCATGTTGCGGTGAGGCCATCGTACAACATGTGTGCGGTTGTGGAGGCAGCGAATCATCAAGACGCTAGTGGCCCGGCGGTTAGGCGTTGTCTGGGGAATCTGCGCGCTTGTCTAATTGGGAGATAGCGAAAGACTCGCTGTCTTCATTTGCTGGTTCTTGGCTGGATTCGATGGCCTTGATGCCATTTTCTGCTTGGCGTAGGGAGTTGCTCATTTCGTCCCGGAGCCGGTAGAGCACGTCCAGCGCGTAGGCTTCGGCTTCATCTACCATGCGGATGGCTTCGGCGTGTCCTTGGGCAATGATTCGTTCTGCTTCTTCCCGGGCCTGGTCTGTGATGGCATGCTCGCTGACGATCTCCAGGGCCTGCTGTTCCGCGTGGGCGATGATCTCCTGGCCCTGGAGTTGCGCGTCCCTGAGGATACGGTCCCGCTCGCCAACCATCCGTTCGCTTTCCTTGATGGCACTGGGTATGCTGATACGCATCTGATCGATCAGCCGCAGACAATCCTCTGCGTTCACAATCAGAGAGGAGGAGAAAGGGACTCGCCATCCTCGGTTCAAAAGCTCTTCAAATTGATCGACCAATTGTAGAATTTCCATAGCCAAGCTAAGACCCCAGTGGTTGGTGGCTAGTGGTCAGGGAGCCGTACCTTGCAGCTACGGCTCTCTGATCACCGGTGTTCATGTTCGTCGCTGTCGCAAAACCTGTGCAGTGTGCGGTGTCACCCAACGGGAAATATCGCCCTCCAAGCTGGCGACCTCCTTCAAAATTGTTGAGCTGAGATAGGCATATTCGGTGCTGCACAGCAGATAACATGTCTCGATTGTCGGTACCATATGACGATTGGCCAAGCCCATGCGGGCTTCAAAGGTAAAGTCCTCAATATCCCGCAGGCCACGCACAATCACCTGCGCGCCCTGTTGATATGCCCATTGTACTGTTAATCCCTCATATGGTACAATCCGGATATTGTTGAGATTTTCTAAAGATTCTTGTACAAGCTGCATGCGTTCTGTTGTGGAAAACAGAAGGTTCTTGGCCGGCGCGTCAAGGACCGCGACGATGAGTTCATTGAAAATCAGCGCGGCCCGGCGGGCAATATCCCGATGTCCATTGTGAAAGGGATCGAAACTGCCGGGATAGATAGCACGGATCATACATTCAATCCAAAGGTGTAACGCCAGTAGCCCCAGCAGTTAGGCGGTCTCTGCTTCTGGGCCGTCAAAGTAGGCGATCAGGTCTGTCGGAGAGATGCTGGCGATAGAGTCCAAGCACAGGTCGGCGGTCGCGAAATTGGAACTGCGGGTGATGCTGTTTGGTACGGCGATGCAGCGGAGGCCGGCCCGTTGTGCGGCGTGTAGTCCATTGTAGGAATCTTCAATTGCCACAGCATGTCTGGGTGATACGTCCAGTGCTTGCGCGGCCAGCCGATAGAGGGCTGGGTCCGGTTTGACTCGCTCCACATCGGCGGCGGTGAGGACCGCGGCAAACTGTCTGTACAGCCCGAGCCGCTGTAGATTCAATTCCACCCAATCTTGGGTTGAGCTGGAGACGACAGCCAATTTCAGGTTGCGGTTCTGGGCCGCAGCAATCAGCTCAAGAACGCCGGGCATCAGCGGCTGGGCCTGTACACGTTCCAAAAATCGTGCCCGGCGTTCTGCCCGCACCCGGGTGCGGTCTATTCCCCTACCTAGCAGCTCTTCCAAGTAGTTGTAGGGATCGAATAGATCGGTACCGCCGCCGACACATTGCAGCCATACGTCAAGGGACAGCTTGGCCCCATGGCTGCGGTACATCTCCTGCCAAGTCTGGAAGTCAGGCGTCTCCGTGTCCAGAATTGTTCCGTCAAAGTCGAATAATATCGCCTGTAGCACTGGGCTACTCCTATGGTATGTGATTTCCGGCAAGCGTAACAAACTCACGAAACACCTGATCCCCTATTAGCAACCCTTTACTGGTCAAACGGACCCGTTTGTTATCGGATTCTAGCAGGCCGGCATCTTGGAGCTGCTCCAGTTTTGGGCCGAAGATGGCGTGCAATGGTCGTCCATGTGTGTGTTCAAAACGGGAGAATGGGACGCCTTCTTGTACGAGCCGCAGGCCGAGCATCATGGTTTCGCCTCTAGAAACGTCCTCCGACACCTCTTCCTGAAAATCTACCGGCGATGTGCCCGCCGCAATCAGTTTGGTATAGCTCTGCACGCCCCGGCGGTTGGACCAACGCACTGCGACTGCAGGGGCTGGTGTCCGCTGGCTCGTGGGGTGTGTCGGCCCTTGGTGTTGTGGGGGAGGGTAGCGCAGATGGCTGTGCGCGCCAGGCCCGACACCGATCCACTCCTGATTGCGCCAGTATAGGAGATTGTGTTGGCAGACAGATGCAGAATTTCGCGCCCAATTCGACACTTCGTACTGGCGATAACCGGCGGCCTGGAGGCGCACGATCGCCATCTCGTACAGGTCCGCGGCCAGGTCTTCATCCGTTGGGGGAACCTGCCCTGTCTGTACCCAATGAAAGAGAGGCGTGTGCGGTTCAACGATCAGGCTGTACAGGCTGAGATGCTGAGGCGCGAGATCCAGTGCCTGTTTCAGCGTATCATCCCAGGCTTGGGCTGACTGCTGCGGAAGGCCAAATATAAAGTCAAGATTGATATTGGTAAAGCCGGCAGCCAAGGCCGCTTGGTAGGCATGCAGGACGTCATCCGTGCTGTGGATGCGGCCTAGAAAGGTCAACTCTTCCGCCTGAAAGCTCTGTACCCCCATACTCAGCCGGTTCACCCCAAGGCCATGCAACAGGGTGAACTTCTCTTGGTCGGCTGTGCCTGGGTTGGATTCACTGGTGATTTCAATATCCGGGGCCAGGGTGAATCGCTTGTGGACCGTCTCAAGGATCTGGGTGAGTTGTTCTGCACTGAGGACAGTTGGCGTGCCGCCGCCTAGAAAGACCGTATGGAGCGTACGCCCGGCGAGGCGATCTGCCCACTGTCGTAGCTCTTGGCACAGAGCTTGGGTATAGGATTCGTAGAGAGGCTCTAGCCGCGCGTAGGTGTTGAAGTCACAATAGGGGCACTTTTGGGCGCAGAAGGGGATATGGATATAGAGGCCGAGTGGTTGTGTGTTTTGATGATGGTAGAGACTGAGGGGCTGCTGGTCCTTCACACGTACACTCCTCCGTTAGCGGTTCTCTAGCCGGAACCCATGGCCGCGCACAGTTACAATATAGCGGCAGACGTCGTCATAATCATTGAGCCGCTTGCGTAGCCGACGCATCAGCGCGTCAATGGCCTGTTCACTCACACCTTCCCCACTGGCTTCCGGCCACACGGCCTGCACGATCTGTTCGCGGGTGACGATGCTACCGTCTGCGTGCCAAAGCGCGTTTAACAGCCGGTATTGATGTAGGCTCAAGGGTGGTTCCAAGAGAGTGCCGTTGAGCCACACCTGCCGAGCATCTTCGTCAATACGCAGGCCATCTGCGGCCTCAACTGCGTTGAATGTCAGGGGCGTGGTGGCCCCATCATCGACAAATGCCAATTTGAAACGTAGCGCGATCTGTACTTCATCGCCATCATCTAGGCTATGGGGTTTGATCACATCAACTCCATTGACATGGGTGCCGTTTTTGCTGCCCAAATCCTCAATGGAATACCCGTAGCTATCCCAAAAGATACGGGCATGGTTGCGGCTCACTTGGCGATCCGGCAGGATGATATCGCACTTTTCATGGCGTCCGATAACCAGCGAGGCCGTGCGGCTGAGGGGCCAGTAGCGGCCGGTCTGGCTGCCATGGCGCAGAATCAGCATAGCACTCTCCCGCTGTCCGCGGCTTGCCTTCGTATTTCCTGCTGATGCCGTGGTATTGAGCTGTACTGTGTCTGTACGGGACGGCGTGCCTCGGGTGTCGGGCAATTCAGAAGCGTGTCCCGTGTCCTGGGCCTCTTGCATCTTCCTTCAATCGTCCTCTACGATTATAATACAACTGCTTACGAAGAGAGGAGCGGTTTTTCCGGGGGAGTTCAAACTGCTCTCGGAGGCAGAATAACACACGTTCTCATATTTTTCAACTGTTCATCCCCAATGGTCAGCTTTATGCTTCTGCATCCCTGATCACGAGCCACGAACCATTGCAGCCAAGAAGCATTGTGACAATTCTGTTAGAGTCCGGTTCGATTCTACGCGAACGCTACGAGATTGTTCGACTGGTAGGTCAAGGCGGCATGGGGGCAATCTACCGGGCCAAGGATCTGCGCTTAGAGGGGCGGGTCTGTGCGGTCAAGGAGATCCTTCCGGATCTGCTGGTCGGCTATGAGGACAATGGGACGGATCTCGCGCAAACGATTGAGCAGTTTTATCAGGAAGCCAGTGTTCTGGCCCGGCTGGATCATCCCAACCTGCCTAAGGTGTCCGACTATTTCTCCGTGGACAGGCGGGAATATCTGGTGATGGATTTTGTTAAGGGCCGGGATCTGCATGATATCTTGATCGAGACGCGCCAACAGAAAAAGTATCTCTCCGAGGCACAGGTGTTGGCGTGGACTACACAGCTTTTGGACGCGTTGGAGTATTTGCACAGCCAGGAGCCGCCGGTACTCCATCGGGACATCAAACCGCACAATATCAAAATCACGCCTGAGGGCAGACTCAAATTGGTGGATTTCGGACTGGTCAAGGTGCTGCAGCAGGATGATGCGCGCACAGTGACGGTCGTGCAGGGCCGGGGCACTGTAGCCTACACGCCGCTTGAGCAGTATGGCGGTGATAGCGGGTATACGGATGTACGCACGGATATCTACAGTATGGGCGCAACTCTCTATCACCTATTGGCCGGCACACCGCCGCGGGATGCGAAGGAGCGCTTTCTGAAGCCGGGGCTATTGCTCCCTCTACGGCAGCAGAATCCAGCCATCTCGGTGCGTACGGAACGGGCTATCTTTCAGGCTTTGGCTATGCACCCGGACGAGCGCCCGGCCAACATTGCAGCTTTGCGACAGGCCCTGTTTGGGATGAACAGGGCCAAAGCGACCCGTCCGGATGACCTGTTGCCCGTGCTCACGTGGGGTGAAATTCTCTATACAAATCGTGTACTGCTTGGCACTGCCATTCTGCTTTTCCTCTGTGCCACTCTCCTCAGCCTCTTTGGCCCGCCGAGCGTTGATTTGCCCCTGCCATTTTTTTAGAAAGAAGCGGATCAGTGGGCAGGAATTGCCGTGTGCTAGGCACTGCACACGAGCCAATCAAGTTACGTCAAATCAACGCCGTGAAAATTTGCACAATCTATTAGGCTGCTTTTATACTGTGGTAACATTCTCTCAATCGGTTAATGACAACGTGAAGCGGATGTCCTAGGGAGAATTGATTGGCAAATTTTCGCATTTTTCCACCTCTTGTCATTGGGCAAACCGGGTAAAACGCGAAACAAGGAGGGTGGATCTTGTTCAACAGACTCCAAGAAAGACTTCAGACGTTCTTCTCCAACACGCGCAATCGCAACGTAACCATCGCGATTGCTGCCTTGCTCATCTTTAGTGTGCTTCCGTGGTTCCGGGTAGGGCCGCCCCATGTGGAGTTGGCGGCAGAACCGCTGCTAGAGCATGGGCCGAAGTGGTTCACAAACGGATTGCTGACAACATTCCTTGTGGATCTTATCATCATTCTGTTGGCTATCTTCGCAGTATTTCGGATGAAGGAGGTCCCGGGTACTTGGCAGAACATCGCGGAGATCCTTGTAGAAGGGATGTGGAACTTGACACAGAGCATTGCGGGCCATGGCTCTGCCAACAGTCGCAAGTTCTTCCCTTGGGTGATCACAATTTTCATCTTTGTGTTGATCAGCAATTATATTGGCTTGTTGCCGGGCTTCGGTTCCCTTGGCGTGTGGCATAGCGCGGAAGAGGGGCATGCGCTGCTTGAGCTCAACGAGCAGGTGGCCATGGCCGGCGGGGATGTGGTGGTTGCTGCTGCCCCGGCCGAGGAGAATGCCCCGGTCCTTGTGCCCTTATTCCGCAGCCCTTCGGCCGACCTAAATATGACCGTAGCCTTGGCTCTCATCTCCGTCTTGATGACCCAGGTCTACGGCGTACAGGCATTGGGAATCGGCTATTTCAGCAAATTCTTCAAAAATCCGTTTAAGGATGCCATGGGGGCGACCGTCGGTTTCTTTGAACTGATTGCCGAGATTTCCAAAATTATCAGCTTCTCCTTCCGGCTTTTCGGCAATATTTTTGCCGGTGAAGTGGTACTGCTAGTCATGGCATTTCTCGTTACATTTCTGCTGCCCGTTGTCTTTTATGGGCTGGAGCTGTTCATCGGCTTCATTCAAGCACTTGTCTTTATGTTGCTGACCTTGGCATTTTTCACAATGGCCACCGTCAGCCACGACGATCATCACTAAAAGAATTACAACAATAAGGAGTTTATAGTTATGGATGTCGATGTCGCCAAGGAACTCGGTTCTGCTCTGGCTATCGGTTTGGGCGCAATTGGCCCTGGTGTGGGGATTGGTCTGATTGGTGCCAAAGCCATGGAAGCCATGGGTCGCAATCCTGAAGTAACCAATACTGTGCAGACGAATATGTTGCTCGGTTTCGCATTCTGTGAATCGGTCGCCATTTATGCACTGGTTATTTCCTTACTGGTCAAGTTCGTCTAGCCCTACATAACCAGTAGTCAGTGATTTGTGGTCAGCCATACCACGTAGTCACTCACTACTTGCTACTGCAGTTAGGAGGTTGGCCTTGGACGCCTTGGATAAATTAGGCATTAGTTGGCAGTTGTTACTTTCACAGATCGTCAATTTCGGTCTGCTGATGGTGATTTTGCAACAGTTACTTTACAAGCCCGTTCTAAATATGCTGGAGCAGCGCAAACAGCGTATCGCCGAAGGGTTGGAGCAGGCGGATCAGGCTTCTCGTGCCGCTGCGGATGCGGAAGCCGAGAAGCAGGCAATTCTTGATGAGGCGCGTCGGGAAGCGCAAGAGGTGCGAGCACAGGCTACTCGGGACGCGGAACGCATCGCCCAAGATATCCGAACCCGTGCCGATCAGGAAGCCCAAGAGATCCGCATGAAGGCCCAGGCCGATGCAGAAGTGCAGACAGCTGCTGTGATGGCAGATGCCAGAAAACAGATCGCTGATCTGGCGATCACTGCCACTGAGCAGATTTTGGGGCGGGAACTGGAGAGTCGGGACGAGCAGGAACGATTTGTGGCTGCTTATCTAGCCCAACAAAATGGGAGCGGCTCATGAGCGAGCAGCACGATGGCCGACGATACGCACAGGCCATACTGGAAGCGGTCGTAGAGCAATGGCAGATGGCCCTCGGCAGTGTCGCTGACGCGCTGGCACAAAATCCACAGCTTGCGGCCAATGTGGAAACCATTGAAGAGGCGATCCCTGCCGATGCTTCGCAGGAAGTGAAGAACTTCGTGAAGATGCTGGTTCAAGAAGGGGATACCGCTCTCCTTCCCAGTGTTATCATTGCCCTGAGCACAAGCCTGCGCGGCGAATCTAGGCCACAGGAGGCCAACATTACCAGTGCCATTGCTTTGGGCGATGCGGAAAAAGAACAGATCCGTCAGCAACTCACCACACAGTACGGTGATGGCCTCAGGTTCAGCTTTGATGTGGATGCCGCCCTGATGGGCGGCCTGCGGATTCGAGTCGGGGATCAGTTGATCGACAATACAATCGCCAGCCGGCTGCTGGCCCTGCGCGATGTGATCACGTCCGCGGTTCGTTGAGCCTGCCTGTGTGATTTGATAGAACCGATTTGGCAACGAAAGGACGACCCATATGGCAGTCCAAACTGAGGGACAAACCCAGGAATTTACCAATCTGCTGAAACAGCAGATCCTCAATTTCAAACCGACCCCGAGCCGGGTGGATGTGGGGGAAGTCGTTGAAGTGGGCGACGGCATCGCCATCATCTCTGGCTTGCAAGGGGTCATGGCGAGTGAATTGGTGGAATTCACCAAAACCGGTGTACTCGGCATTGCCCAAAACCTAAATGATCATTCCGTTGGCGTCATTATTATGGGCGAATACACGGAAATTGAAGAGGGCGATCTGGTACGCAGCAGCGGACGGCTGGCTTCCGTCCCGGTAGGCGATGCACTGGTCGGCCGGGTAGTCAATGCTGTTGGCCAGCCCCTGGATGGGAAAGGCCCTATTGACAGCACGGCCACCCGCCCGGTAGAACGCATCGCGCCCGGTGTCGTCCTGCGTAAAGGGGTGGATACCTCCGTTGAGACCGGTATCACTGTCGTTGACGCGCTCATTCCTATTGGCCGCGGCCAGCGGGAGCTGATTATCGGTGACCGTCAGACAGGGAAGACAGCCCTCGCCATTGATACGATCATTAACCAGAAGGACAAAGATCTGATCTGCATCTACGTGGCCATCGGGCAGAAGCAGTCAACGGTGGCCCAGGTCGTGGGCACATTGGAAACCCACGGCGCATTGGATCATACGATCGTGGTGACGGCTTCGGCTGCGGACCCGGCTGCCTTGCAGTTTCTGGCCCCTTACGCCGGCTGTGCAATGGGCGAGGAGTTCATGGAGCAGGGCCGGGACGCGCTAGTCGTCTATGATGACCTATCCAAACATGCCCAAGCCTACCGCCAGGTTTCTCTGCTCCTGCGCCGTCCCCCCGGCCGCGAGGCCTACCCGGGCGATGTCTTCTATTTGCACAGCCGTCTGTTGGAACGGGCCGCTCGTCTGGATGAGGAGTATGGTGGCGGCAGCCTGACCGCTTTGCCGGTGATCGAAACCCAAGCAGGCGATGTATCAGCATATATTCCCACAAACGTTATCTCGATCACCGACGGTCAGATCTACCTAGAAGGCGACCTGTTTTACGCCGGCATCCGGCCCGCTCTGAATGTCGGCCTTTCAGTGAGCCGGGTGGGCAGTTCTGCCCAGACTAGGGCGATGAAAAATGTGGCCGGGCGCTTGAAATTGGAGTTCAGCCAGTTTCGAGAGTTGGCAGCATTTGCCCAGTTCGGCTCCGATTTGGACACGGCCACCCAGCGACAGCTCAATCGAGGCCAGCGTATTCAGGAAACACTGAAGCAGCCCCAGTACAGCCCTCTGCAGGTGGATAAGCAGGTCATGAACCTGTTTGCAGTGACAAATGGCTATCTGGACGAAGTCCCTGTTGCTGATGTAAAACGCTGGGAGCAGGAGCTGCACGCCTACATGGATGCCAACCATCCAGAGATTGGCCGTACGATCCTACGCACACAAGATCTGCCCGATGAGATGAGCGATTCGCTACGTCTGGCTCTGGAGACATTCAACTCGACCTATCACACCAGTGACCAGTGACCCGTGGCTTGTGGCCGCTAGCTGTGTACAGGCCACTGCTCAGAGGCCACAGGTCATTGCAGTTTGGAGGCATTTGTGGCTAGTACACGTGAGATTCGCCGGCGCATCCGTTCGGTAAAAAATATCGCGCAGGTTACCAGGGCGATGGAGGCTGTGGCTGCATCGAAGATGCGGCGTGCCCAACAGCAGGTGCTGGCGACCCGCCCCTATGCGAACAAAGCCAGGGAAGTGCTCAGTTATATCGCCCGCCTAGATAGTGGTGCAGGGGCGATGAATGCCCTCATCACCACTAGAACAGAAATCAAAAAAGTGGGGATCATTCTGATCACAGCCGACCGGGGGTTGGCGGGTGGATTCAATGCCAATGTCCTGCGGCGCAATGCAGCTTTTATGACCGAGCAGCGCGGCCACGCCCGGGAGGTTGAAGTCATTGCCGTTGGCAAGAAGGGCCGGGATTGGCTGCTACGCTATGATCCGGTCATCCGCGCAGAATTCAGTGAGATGTCCGATGCACCGACATCGTCTGCTATCGGGCCCATTTCGCGGATTGCGATTGACGATTTTCTAGCCGGTCGCTTTGATGAAGTCCATCTCATCTATACCGATTTCGTCAATACCCTGATGCAGCGACCGCTGGTGCAGCAGCTTTTGCCGGTCATCCCGGCAGAGCCATCGGTTACGATTCCGCCCGATTATCTCTTTGAACCCAGTGCCGAGGCTGTATTCGAGCAGGTGTTGGTGGCGTTCACAGAAGTACAGATTTTGCAGGGTATGTACGAAAGCATTGCCAGCGAACATTCAGCGCGCATGGTTGCCATGCGTAATGCCACCGAAGCAGCCAATGAACTGGTGGACGAGCTGACATTAACCTACAACAAAGCGCGGCAGGAAGGCATCACCCGCGAGTTGATGGACATTGTGGGTGGTGCAGCAAGCCTAGAATAGGATGCCTTTTGACACGATAGCATCTGCATAGGACAAAATTCTGTGCAACCACTGTAGTTTAGCGGAGCAAATCATGGCAGAAAACGGAAGCAATGGCCGCCTCAGCGGTACAGTGACCAGCGTTATCGGCCCGGTTGTGGATTTCTCCTTCACAGATTCGGACCTCCCTGAGATCTACGATGCGGTGTATGTGGATCTCGACAATCATACAACCCTCGTCTGCGAAGTACAGCAGCATTTGGGCAGCGGTGCTGTCCGGACAGTGGCTATGAGTACCACAGACGGTATGCGCCGGGGGATGGAAGGCTATTCCTTCAACGTACCGATTACTGTTCCCGTGGGCCCGACCACACTAGGCCGTATCTTTGACGTAACCGGCCGCGCAATTGACAGCGATGCAGCCGTGGACGCAAGCGAACATTACCCGATTCACCGGGAACCGCCTAGTTTCGCGGACCGTAGCACCCAGGCGGAGGTATTTGAGACCGGCGTTAAGGTCATCGATCTGATCGCCCCCTTTACAAAGGGCGGTAAGACCGGCATCTTCGGCGGTGCTGGCGTGGGTAAGACGATTATCATTCAGGAACTGATCCACAATGTGGCCGAGTTCCACAGCGGCTATTCTGTGTTCGCCGGTGTGGGGGAGCGCAGCCGTGAAGGCAACGACCTGTGGCACGAAATGCGCGATTCTGGCGTCATTGATTCGACGGTGATGGTCTTTGGCCAGATGAACGAACCGCCGGGTGCTCGATTGCGGGTGGGCCTGACCGGTGTAACCATGGCGGAATACTTTCGGGATGAAGGCCGGGATGTGTTGCTCTTTATTGACAACATTTTCCGCTTTGTGCAGGCGGGTTCTGAGGTGTCCGCTCTGTTGGGGCGGTTGCCCAGTGCTGTCGGCTACGCGCCCACCCTCGGCACAGATATGGGTGAGCTGCAGGAGCGCATCACCTCTACAAAGACCGGTTCGATCACTTCCATGCAGGCGGTCTACGTACCCGCTGATGATTATACCGACCCGGCCCCGGCCACGACATTCGCTCATCTAGACGCAACGATTACCCTAGAACGTGCCTTGGCGGAACAGTCCCTATACCCGGCCATGGACCCGCTTGGCTCTACAAGCCGTATCCTCGACCCTCTCATTGTGGGTGAAGAACACTACAATGTGGCCCGGGAGGTGCAGCAAACCCTGCAACGCTATCGGGATCTGCAGGACATTATCGCCATTCTCGGCGTGGAAGAGTTGAGCGAGGATGACAAATTAATCGTTGCCCGTGCGCGCAAGATTCAGCGTTTCCTCACCCAGCCCATGTTTGTGGCAGAGGTATTCACAGGCCAGGCCGGCAAATTTGTGAAGATTGAAGACAATGTACGCGGCTTTCGTGAGATCTTAGAGGGCAAGCATGATGACTTGCCAGAGCAGGCATTCTATATGATCGGCACCATTGAAGAGGCCGTAGAGAAGGGCGAGCAACTGAGGCAGGACTGATGACAATTCAGGTTGAAATTGTAACACCTCGCCGGCAGCTTTTCAAGGGAGAGGCACAGATGATTACCATGCCGGGCATTGAGGGCGAAATGGGCGTCTTGGGTGGTCATGCCCCTCTGCTGACGACACTGAATATCGGTGAAATTACGCTGCAGCGCGCGGATGGCGAGACCGAATATATCGCGGTCAGTGGTGGTGTCGTGGAAGTGAGGCCGGACAAGGTGATCATTCTGGCCCGCAGTGCGGAACGCGCGGAAGATATCGATGTGGCCAGAGCCGAGGCCGCCATGGCGCGCGCACAAGAGGCACTCCGTACTCGACCGCCTGCAGAGCATCGCCCTGTGGAAGTCGCCTACCGACGCAGTCGGGTGAGGCTCAAGGTAGCCCGTCGTCGCCGCCGTACCCGCCCAGGTGTCTATGCGGAGGACGAAGAATAAGCGCATTGGTAACAGAGGGCCCGTTGCGATTGGCAAAAGTGAAGGGGGAGCCGAACTACGGCTCCCCCTTCAACTGTCAACAGGCTAGAATTGCTCTTCACTCGCCCCTGGTGTGTAGGTCTGTGGCAAGGTCTACCTCACTGTTATTTTTCCATATCCCGCAGGGCAAGGAAGGCCGGCAGCGGGCTCCAGTCATTGCGGACAATCCCCCATTGGGCCTTTTCCGTGCGGTCTGCTATCACCCGGAAGTTCAGATTCCATAGGAATGCCGGCCCTACCCAGCCCCAATTCCGCATCATCTGGTAGGCCTCGACTGTCCAGCGGGCCTGCTCCTCATAGCTATTGTCATCCGCGTACGCGTAGGCAGGGTGGAACTTGCCGCCGGCCGCCCAGCCGAACTCCGTCGGCCAGATGCGTTTGTCGCCCGCATCATAGCGCACGGCCAGGTCGCGATACCCCTCCATTGTACTGCGGAAACTCCATGAGTGGTGCGGGGTATCGCAGGCCCCGTTGAAGCTGTTGCCATGGACCCGGATCGCGGCACAGGCTGTCTGCCAAGTATGTGATGGGGGCACGTTGAAGCCGCTCGGGTGCGCGCCAAACCCGTCCGCGTAGTTTCTCAGCCCCTGCTGCAGCATGGCCTCGAAATAGCGGAAGTCGTCCATGGCAATGGAGCCATTATCCCCGGCCGGCGTCAATGCACCGCTGATCACCAGCATAGACGGGCAGGCACTCTTGATCGCCGCATAGGACGGTCGCAACAGGGCCATATACTCGTTGGGATTGATGGGCCGGTTGCCCCATTCGTAGTGTAGATTCTGCTCATTCCACACTTCGATGGCCTTCACCGCGGAACCGCAGAGCCTGCCTGCCAGTTGCCCTAAGAAATTGGCAAATACTTGGGGATCTGCAGGGGGGCCGCCGACAGAGCCATCAAAGCCTGGCTCCCGCGCCCAGTCCGGGGCATTGACTACACTGAACAGCAGATTGAGGCATGATTCGCTGGCCGCGTTGATGATGCCTTCCATCTCGCCCCACTGGTACGCAGCAGGGCTTGGCTCAAAGACCTTCCATTCGATCTGCTGCTTGACCCAGCCGAAGCCCAACTCGTTGGTCTTTTGCATGACCGGCCCGATCTGGGCATAATTGTGGACCATATGAGCTTGGATGCCATAGCCAAAGCTATCGTCAGTGGCCGGGGCAAGATTGCATACTTTGTGGGCCAACAATGGTAGATAGATTCGCCAATGTGAGGTCGTGGCCGTGAGCGGTGGGTCGCTGGGTTGGAGCGGAGGTGTTGCTGGAGATGTATGCGTTGCCCCAGACGCCTCAAGCGGCACATGAAGGACAAAGGCAGCGAATAGTAGCCAAACAAGTGCCAATCTCTTCGTGAATCTCTTCATCATGGTATCCTACGCTTTTCTGTGAATTTGAAAATCCTGATGCAGACAAGATTGTTACTCCAGAATTGGGATCAAATCGTCTGTCTTCCGCAACTGTTGGTATTATAGTATAGTAGTTTCAAAATACAGAACACACCAACATTGGTGTGGGATTTTACACATTCCTGCCAATGCAGGAAAATACGACCAAGATTTATCCATCCATCCGAGGTAGACCTAATGACACCGATAATGAGCCGTGAAATCCATCTACGTAGCCGTCCGAACGGCATACCTACTGCTGAAAACTTTGCGCTTGTCACTGTTGAACTGCCGGTGCCTAAGCCTAGCGATGGCCAGGTCCTGGTACACAATCGCTTTATCTCCGTGGATCCGTACATGCGTGGACGGATGCGGGATACCCGGAGTTACACGCCGGCTTTTACGACCGGCGAGCCGCTTACTGGTGGTGCGGTGGGCGAGGTGGTTGCCTCGGGCAGCGACGAGTTCGTGCTTGGTGATTGTGTCCTGCACATGTATGGCTGGCGGGAATACGCGTTGGTCAGCCCGCGGGGGCTGACGAAAGTCGACCCCTCTGTAGCCCCGCTGCAGAGCTATTTGGGTGTGTTGGGTATGCCGGGGATGACATCCTATGTGGGCCTGCTGGACATCGGCGAGCCGAAGCCAGGGGAGACAGTTTTCGTCTCCGGTGCGGCCGGTGCGGTCGGCTCAGTGGTGTGCCAGATTGCCAAAATCAAGGGCTGCCGAGTGGTGGCCTCGGCGGGTTCGCCGGCCAAAATCCGCTGGCTGGAGGAGGTCGCGGGCGTGGATGTGGCGATCAATTACAAGGAGGTGGGCAATTTGCGGCGCGCGCTCCAGACAGCCTGCCCGGATGGGGTCGATGTGTACTTTGAAAATGTCGGCGGTGAACATCTGGTGGCGGCTTTGCAGTATATGAATAACTTTGGCCGCATTGTTCTGTGTGGGATGATCAGTATGTACAACGCGACATCGGCCCAACCCGGCCCGTCGAATCTGGCTCTGATGATCGGCCGGCGGCTGAAGATGCAGGGCTTTATCGTCTCCGATTACCCCGAACGCCGAGATGACTTCCTGCGGGATGTGTCCGGCTGGATGCGGGAGGGCAAGCTGAAGCAGGAAGAGACGATTCTGGAAGGCATTGAACGCGCGCCCGAGGCATTTATTGGCCTGTTTCACGGGGAAAACCTGGGGAAGATGCTGGTGCAGATGTCCTGAATCAGTTTTGGTCGCCGCTAGTGCTGACAAGAGGAAATGCCTATGGGTACACGCAAGATGCAGCCCCCAATAGGGCTTTATTTTGAGGAATTTGCGATCCACGATAGCTGTGAAAGTGTGGGCCGCACGCTTACAGAAGCGGATATTGTGAACTTTGCCGCGCTGTCCGGCGATTGGAACCGGATTCACACAGACGCGCACTATAGCAAAGAGCAGATGTTCGGCGAGCGCATCGCCCATGGCTTGCTGGTATTGAGCATCGCCAGTGGCCTGGCGGTGCGCCTAGGCTTTATGGAAGAGACGGTCCAGGCCTTTATGAAGTTGGAATGGCAGTTCCGCCGGCCTGTGCTGATCGGAGACACTGTACGCCTGCGGGCCACAGTACAGGCCAAAAAACCCATGCGGCGCAGCCGCGGTGGCATCGTCACCTTCAAAATGGAAGTACTCAACCAGAAGGATGAGGTCTGCCAGCGGGGGAGTTGGGACATCCTCTGCAAGAGCCGGGCCCCAGAAGCGGCCGGGTGAATCTCCTCTTTGCAGGCGCAGTACTGTTGATCCTCCTGAGCGGCCTGTTCCTGTGGTTGGGCCATCGGCAGCGGACTGGCAGCGGTCTGCCGGCTGGGAAAGTCATCTACAGTGATGGCGGGCAGGCACCTGATCCCAAGCACTCTCGGTGGTATGCACGTCTCGGCGGCCATCACTGGGAGAAGCCGGCACGTCCTCTATACAGCCGCCGGTATGGGCTGGTGGGCCGTCCAGATTATCTGCTACAGGTACGCGAAGGACACAGGACATCTACCATTCCTGTAGAGGTCAAAAGCCGTAAGCGGCCGGGCCAACCCTACGCCAGCCATATTCTGCAACTGGCGACCTACTGTCTGCTGGTTGAGGAAAACTTTGAGGCAGCCCCTCCCTATGGCCTGCTCTGTTACGCGGACGACACATTACATATACCTTTCACGGACGCTCTACGTCGCCAGGTGCTTGCCATAGCCGACGACATCCGTCAGGCCCGGCGCATGTGGGATATCCCGCGCAACCACCATGAACCAGCCCGCTGTAGGGCCTGTAGCTATCGCCACGCCTGCGGGTCGGAAGCATTACCTGCCAATGATTCGTGGAGAGCAGAACACCCGTAGCGAGTACCTGATCGCCATGCGACACTCACCGCCCGGCCCTGAGGGTGGCCACTGCCCACTGGTGTTTGATGTAGTCTTGCGGCAGGTCCACGTCAAATGCCAGAGAAGCTGACTCGACAACTCGTAGCGGTAGCCTTGCTTCTTCTGCTAAGCACTGGTGCCGTCGGAAACTTCCCTGGCCGAAGGCGAAGGGGATCGCTTGGGCCGGTTGCAGGAAGAGGGCATTGGTGCCGCCATCTCGGCTGGGTGCGATAAGGACCTGCGGTTTTGGGTCTTGGGGGGATGTCATCGCGTGTACGTCTTGGACTGTCAGATGTGGAATGTCGGTCGGTAAGATGAGCACAGCGGTTGCGCCTTGGGAGACAACATAGTCTGTGGTCTGGGCTAGGGCTGCATTGAGCTGGGATTCTGGGCCATGTTCAAGGTGGCTTGGCCGGGAGGCAAGCGGTTCTTCGGCCAGTGCATCACAGCCGGCATGTTCGGCCATGGCCAGCGCGTCGGCATCCCGGCTGACGACTACGATTCCATGGGTAGCATGTGCTTGGCGAAGCGTGCCAAGTGTGTGGGTGAGAAGAGAGCGGTTGAAGGTATCGCGTTCTTGGGGGGAGCATAGGCCAGCAAGGCGACTTTTGCCCTCGTGGAAGGGCTTGACCGGCACGATCGCCCACACCCCCGGTGGCGAGTAACGAACCATGGATCACTCTCCATGAGCCATTTGCGTGAGGCTTTGGCTGAAGCGGAGAATCTTTTCAGCGAGACATCGTTTGGATGGTAGGTCGGTCATCAGCGTATCTGTCACCAGTACCGGCAGGACTACCACCTCGTACAGTACTCTGTCCTGTTCATCCATGATGAAACCGTCCAACAGGTCCGCGAAGTAGTCGACGATAGACAGGGGGCTGATCAGCACGCCTATCTCTCGCATGATTTTGGCGGCTGGGCCCTTCACAGCCTGTCCTCTGATGATCGGGCTGACTGCTACCACGGGGGCAGGGCTGTCCCGCACCAGCTTTCGCATGTGAGGCACCTCCAGAATCGGATCCACACTTAGATAGGGGTTGCTGGGGCAGATGACGATCAGGTCGGCCGTTGTGACCGCCTTTTCCACTTCAGGGGAGAGGGTAGCATTGTCCACGCCGACAAATGTCAGGTCGAAAAAAGTCGGTTCACAGTTTCTGCGTACAAAATAGTCCTGAAACGGCAGGTCACCTTCATCTGTGTGGACAAGTGTGCGTACTGGGTCGTTGCTCATGGGCAGGATGTGAGAGTGGACGCCGAACATACGGCGTAGACGGTCGGTGACTTCGGTGAGGGAGATCGATTGGCGCAGCCAGGCACTGCGGCGTAGATGCAGGGCTAGGTCCTTATCGCCCAACCGAAACCAATCCTCCGCACCAAGACGTTCCATTTCCGTCAGCACTGTCCAGGATTCAGCGGCCCGCCCCCAGCCGGTTTGCGGATTGTTGACGCCGGCCAGCCCGTACAGAACCGTATCAATATCTGGGCAGATGTGCAGGCCCCAATGCTCGAAATCGTCGCCTGTGTTGACGATGACAGTCAGCGCGCCGGGGGGCAGGGCTGCCTGCAGGCCTGCTGCTAGTTTGGCTCCGCCTACGCCGCCGGCTAAGGCCACAACGTTTTGTTGTCGCGCCGTCTTGGGCACGATACAGCCATCATTTGTGTCAAAGAGATTGGAATTCACTTGCTTGCCCCGGTCCGTTCTCACCATGCTCAAATTGAGTATGTACCGCATTAGCACCAGATCACTTGTTCTGCCAGAGGGAGCCGCGCTCGCTGTTTCGTTTCGGCAGCATAGCCTAGGGTGATCAGGGCCTGAGGATGCCATGTGTCTGGTAGCGTCAGCACATCCCGCACGAGCTCTGGCACAAACAGAGGAGCACACATCCAACAAGCAGCTAGACCGTACTGATGGGCCGCTAGGAGCAGATTCTGGCAGGCTAGGGCGGTGCTTTGCACTGCCATCAGCCATTCGGCCTCTCGCCGCCGTTTGTCAGGATAGTCGTCCATATCCTCCATGGAAACGGAGGCCACCACTAGGGCTGGGGCAGCGGTGAGACGTGCGTGGCTGGTCTGCACCCGCCGTTCAATGAATGCGGGGGCGGCTCCGTCTGCGCTCAAATCTTTGCGCCAGCGTCTGCCCATGCTGTCGCTCAGGCTGTATTTGACCTGATCATCGGTGATCACACAAAAACGCCAAGGCTGCCGATTGTGGGCCGAAGGGGCCCATAGAGCAGCAGTCAACAGCTTTTCCAACAGCGGACGTGGGATTGGGTCGGATCTGTAACGGCGGACCGATCTGCGTCCGCGCACAAGCTCCCAAAACCAATCTGTAGACGCTTCTGTCACATTCTGCTGTTTTTGCATCACGCGGCCATTATAGCACAGAGCCGCAGATCGTGGCTACATTCTATTCCCGTACTACACACCCACTGCAGTTTGGCCATCATCAATTTGTGCATCGCACCACATCCCTAGGCGATGGGGCAGTGCAATCGTTGACATGATTTTAGGTTGATAGCAGCTGTCATAAAATGGGTAAAGTGAGGGATTATGGTAAAATGAAGCAATGCTAGTGATTGACGGCGGGGGGCATGGGGCTTGTGCCATGAAATCCGGCTATCTTGCGATTGATAGTAGCCGGATCGGTACTCTCTGATAGTGTCCTAGTGAGCAGTGAAATGAAAAACGCCGGCCGGAATCGGCCCGGCTGGCGTTGGGACGGTATACAATGTGCATTCCCTGCAGTACTTTTGTGGAGCGAGACCATTGACCACCAAACCAATGACTGGGAAAAAATACAGCCGGGCAGCTCTTTATCTCCAAGACAAACATTCTCTCCGTGAGGGGATGGAGTATGCGCGGTACGCTGAAGAAAAAGGATTTGAGGCGGTCTGGCAGGCGGAGAGCCGGCTGGTACGGGACGCAATTGTGCCCATGGCTGCGTATGCTGCGGTTACCGAGCGCATTCAAATCGGATCCGGCGTTATCAACAACTGGACCCGCAACATCGGTCTGCTGGCGGCCACATTTCTGACCCTCGATGATCTCGCACCGGATCGGGTGATCTGCGGCCTCGGTGCTTGGTGGGATCCCTTGGCGAAAAATGTGGGCATCAACAGGCGCAAGCCTTTGTCCGCCATGCGGGAAACAGTGGAGGTGCTACGACGCCTGCTGGCCCTGGAAAATGTCACCTTTGACGGAGAGTTTCATCAGGTCAACGGGATCGAATTGGATGTGGTCCATGGGCGGCGGGAGCCGCGCCAGGTTCCGCTCATGATCGGGGCTACGGGGCCGAAGATGATGGAACTGAGCGGAGAGATCGCCGATGGTGTTGTGTTGAACTACTGCGTGCCGCCGGCCTACACTTCCCTGGCGTGTGAGCGACTGCAGGCGGGAGCAAAACGGGCTGGGCGTACTGTGGACGACATCGACCGTCCACAACTGATCGTCTGCTCTGTCCACCAAGATCAGCAGATTGCTCTGGACGGCGCGCGCGAGCTGTTGGTCCAATATCTTGCCCAGCAACCCCACATCGCCCAGGCCAGCGGTGTGAAGCCAGAGACCATTGAGCAGATACAGTCGATTCTCGGCTGGCCGGCCACGAAGGAGCAAGTGCGCCGAGCCATGCCACTGGTTCCCGACGACCTGATCACCAGCATCACTGCCAGCGGTACAGCAGACGATGTGAAAACGAAAGTACGGGCTTATCTGGAAAACGGTGCCACCTGCCCTATTCTCTATCCGTTGAGCGATGTGAAACTGATGATCGATACGTTTGCGGATGGCTTTTAGTTCCATGTATCGTTTCTACACCTCTCCGACAACACTCACAGAAGCTCTGCAAAGGAAGGCGGAGTATGGTGAAGCCGCTCGCTTCATCGCTGGGGGCACAGACCTCCTCATTGAGTTGGAGCGGGGCAGCCGCACAGCTCCGGACGGATCCCCGTTGGGATTGATCGATCTGACACGGATCCCGGGCCTAGCAGAGATCTGGGAAGAGGACGATGCCCTGCATTTGGGGCCGCTCGTGACCCACAACCAATGTGTTACGAACTCACTGGTCGTAGAGCGGGCATTCCCTCTAGCCCGGGCTTGCTGGGAAGTGGGTGCGCCGCAGATTCGCAACCGCGCCACTGTGGCCGGTAATCTTGTCACTGCCAGCCCAGCCAACGACACCATTGTGCCGCTACTTGCACTGGACGCTATGGTCACTGTTGTGAGTACCGCACGGGGGACACGCACCCTCCCTGTAGCACAGTTTTGCAGCGGCTTCCGGAAGGCAAACCTGGCTGCGGACGAGTTACTTGTTCGCATTTCGATTCCCTCAACCTATCAACGGGGAAATTTCATCAAATTAGGGCTGCGCCGCACACAGGCCATCAGCGTTCTGAGCGTAGCCGCTGCCCTCTCCAATGACCCGGTACAGTCTACGGCCATTGCCCTGGGCGCGGTAGCCCCGACAGTGGTGCGCGCTACAAAGGCCGAGGCGTTTCTGGTTGGCAAACCCTTGAGCGACGAGAACATCGCCGAAGCAGCTCGTCTGGCTGTTCTGTCCTCAAACCCGATTGATGATGTAAGGGGCAGTGAGGGATACCGTCGGGCGATGGTTGAGACGCTCATCATCCGTCTGTTGCGTCAATTGCGTGAGGGGCGGGAACGGGCCGGCTGGCTGTCGTCACCGGTGACGCTGTGGGGTGATACGGAAGGCTACTGGCCAGTAACGACAAAGGCAGGTACAGACCAGTGCAGTACTGTCAACGGTGCGCGAATCAAACTTGCAGGGCGACAGACTCTCCTTGACAGCCTGCGGGCGGCCGGGTACACAAGTGTGAAGGAAGGCTGTGCCGAGGGCGAATGCGGGGCATGTACTGTCTTCCTTGACGGCATGGCAGTGATGGCTTGCTTGGTTCCGGCAGAGCGGGCGGCCGGCAGTGAAGTCATAACCATTGAAGGGTTGGGCGATGGCGACCTGTTGCATCGGGTGCAGCAGGCCCTGATCGACAGTGGTGGCATCCAGTGTGGCTACTGCACGCCCGGCTTTGTCATGTCCGCTGCCGCCTTGCTCACGGAGCGTCCTCACCCGAGCAGGGCCGAGGCCCAAGAGGCACTTACGGGTAATCTGTGCCGTTGCACCGGCTATCGTAAGATTCTGGATGCGGTGATGGTTGCCAACCGCTCCGGTTAATGGTATTGTACTTCAAGAACCATGAACCACGGAGATCACACATGGACACTGAAGTCACGACCTATTATCTGGAAATGACCAGCCCGGCCCAGCGGCGGACGGCACGCTTTCCGTCACAGCCTTTTGCCGTCCGCCGCGCGCAGCTTTCGTATCCTGCCCTCAATCGCTTTTTCTACGAAGAAGTGGGCCGGGCACATCACTGGACGGACCGTTTGGCTTGGACGGAGGAAGAGTGGCGATCTTACCTGAATCGTAAAAACTTGCAGACCTGGATAGGCTACGTCTGTGAGACGCCGGCTGGCTATTTTGAGCTGGAGAAGCAGGAGGCGGACGTTCAGTTGGTCTATTTCGGCCTGCTCCCGCCATTCATCGGCCAGGGCGTAGGCGGAGCCTTGCTCACAGCAGCCATCGGGCGCGCTTGGGCTATGGACACACGGCGAGTGTGGGTACACACCTGCACCATCGATCACCCTGCCGCATTGCATAACTACCAGAAGAGAGGATTTCGCATCTATGACCAGCAGACGCATAAGAGTGAGCTACCTACAGCTTGATATTCCTGGCCTAGATACATTTCTACCTTCTTCTCTGCCCCGCCGGGGCAATGGGCTGACCCGTTTTCTCGGACGATTGTTGCTCAAACTGTTGGGCCGTGTAAGCGTTAAGCAGGCCGGCATGGTTAAAACCAAGGGCGGCTGGCACATTGAAGGGTATCTGCCCAATATACCCAAACTGGTGGTGGTCGGGGCCCCTCACACTTCCCAGTGGGATGGGGTGCTGGCGATTGCGATTTTTCTTGCTAGCGGCCTGGATTGCCGCTGGATGGCGAAGAAAGAAGCCTTCCAGCACCCCTTGGGTGGGGTCATGCGTTGGCTGGGCGGTATTCCTGTGGATCGCGAAGCCCCTAAAGATCTGGTACAGCAGATGATCGACGAGATGAACCGGCACGAGAAGTGTGTGCTCGTCATCACACCAGAGGGAACGCGCAAGAAAGTAGAACGCTGGAAGACCGGCTTTTATCGTATCGCTCTGGCGACCGGCACTCCCATTGCTTTGGGCTATCTTGACTATGCCCGGCAGGTGGTGGGCATAGGTCTCGTGTTTGAACCGACCGGCCAAATGGAAGGGCAGATCGAGGAGATGCAAGCCTTCTTCCGCACCATCACCCCCCGCCATCCAGAGCGTGCCTGACAGCAATGGTGACGAGGTGTTCATCCTATGCGCGCAGTGGCTAGTAGCTTCCCCCGTATAGACGCGGTTGACAAAGTACGTGGCCGGGCTCTGTATCCTGCGGATATTGACCTGCCCAATCAGGCCTGGCTCAAGATCGTCTTTGCTGCGAGAAGCCATGCACGCATCATCCGCCTAGACACGACCCGGGCCGCGGCCATGGAGGGGGTGATCGCTATCTTGACAGCCAAAGATGTGCCGGTCAACGAATATGGCCTGATTATGCCCGACCAGCCGGTCTTGTGCGGGCTAGGCAGTACGCCCCAGGCGCAGGTTGTGCGCTGGGAAGGGGATAAGGTGGCGTTGGTCGTGGCTGAAACCCCGGCCCAAGCCGAGGCCGCGGCCCAGCTCCTTGAAATCGAATATGAGGAGATGCCGGTCATCACCGACCCATTGGAAGCAATGGCTGATGATGCTATGCCCATCCACCCATACCCCTTTAGCAGCTTCCCCTATGGTCAGCGGGACCCCCTCTCGAATGTGCTATTGTCCTATCGCTTGCGTTGCGGGGACATTGACGCGGGCCTTGCCCAGGCTGATGTAATCGTTGAGAGCACCTATCGCACCCACGCGCAGGAGCATGCCTATCTACAGCCGGAGGCCGGTCTGGCCTGTGTACAGGAAGATGGCCGCATCCAGGTGATCGTCGCCGGCCAGTGGATGCATGAAGATCAGGTGCAGATCGCTCATGCTCTAGGCCTAGAGCCGGACCGGATCCTCGTCACCTATGCGGCCATTGGCGGCGCGTTCGGTGGAAGGGAGGATATGTCCATCCAGATCCCTCTGGCCTTGGCCGCGTGGAAGACAGGTCGCCCGGTCAAGACAGTCTGGAGTCGGCAGGAATCCATAATCGGGCATCACAAACGCCATCCATTTGTCATCCGCGCCAAGTGGGGGGCAACCAATGATGGCAGAATCGTCGCCGCGTATATGGATGTGACCAGCGACGCGGGGGCGTATGCCTGCACCAGTACTAAAGTCTTGGGAAATGCAGCTCTCATGTGTCTCGGTCCCTATGAGATCCCCAACGTGCATGTGGATGCCCGCACAGTCTATACCAACAACTGCCCTGGGGGGGCCTTCCGCGGCTTTGGCGCACCCCAAGGCCACTTCGCTGCGGAAATGCAGGTACACAAACTGGCCCATGCCTTGGGCATGGATCCGGTCGCACTGCGTACACGCAATCTCCTGCGGGATGGTTCAATGCAGGCAACCGGCAGCCCCATGCCCGCTGGATGTACAGCCGCAGAGGTGTTGACTGAAGCAGCGCGACGAGGATCCCGTGCGATCTCGCCTGTCCAATCTCGCCTATGCACCTCTCTTGATGCTTCTCGCACCCACACAGCGCGTGGCCAGGGGATCGCGGTCTGTTACAAAAATGTCGGTTTCAGTCTTGGTTTCCCTGAACATTGCGCCGCGTGGGTAGAGTTGCACGGTGCTGCAGAGATCGAGCGGGCCCGGGTTGGTTGCGTTGGGGCAGAGGTAGGGCAGGGCGCGCACACGGCCTTTGTCCTGCTGGCCGCGGAGATTCTGGGCCTGGCCCCCGCGCAGGTGGAGCTAGAGGCGACAGACACGGACGTGACCGGCTCCAGCGGCAGCAGTTCCGCCAGCCGTATGACCTTTATGGCTGGTAATGCCATCCAAGGCGCGGCCCAGCGAGCCCTGGCTTTGTGGCGGGATGAGGAACGCCCAGCCCGGGCTGAGTTCGTCTATCACCCGCGTTCGACCACGCCCTATGACCGGGAGACCGGGGCCAGCGACCCAAATATTACCTATGGATACTGTGCCCAGGTGGCCGATGTGGAGGTGGATCTGGAGACCGGCCACGTGACGGTCAAACGGCTCATCAGTGTGAACGACGTGGGGAGAGCGGTCAATCCCCAACAGATCGAAGGGCAGATCGAAGGGGCTGTGGCCCAGTCTGTGGGCTGGACGTTGCTGGAAAACTATCTACAAAAGGATGGTCGCACCCTCACACCCTACCTGAGCAACTACCTGATTCCAGGCGTTGCCGATGTTGTTGAGGAGATCGTACCCGTGATCTTGGAACAGCCGGACCCGCAGGGGCCGCTGGGGGTACGGGGCATGGCGGAGATGCCGTTCATTCCCACAGCAGCGGCCATTGCCGCCGCTATCCACGACGCGACAGGCATCTGGTATGATGAACTTCCACTAACGCCGGAGACGGTCTGGCGTGGGATCACATCAGTGGCTGCGGACTGAAGTTCGCAAGGTGTGGCAAGTTGCAAGAACATATGTGCTTGTGTTAGACTATCGAATGAACAGCCGACATTTGGTAACCGTCTGGTGATGCTGGCTGTGATTCGGAGGAGACATCAGGATAGGAGGATAGTATGGCTGTGTTACAGGAATCGGTAGGGATGGAAGAGGGTACGCAGCTAGGTGCAGTGCGTGCTGCGGAGATGCTTGATATGGAAAAACGGCTTTCGCGGCTTGAGGGCGAGGTGAAGGCCACGTATGTCCATTTGGCTACGAAGGCGGATGTTGAGTCTGTCCGATCGGAATTGAAATCGGAGATAATCGGCGCGAAGGCCGAGCTACGGGATGATATAGCCGGCGCGAAGGCCGAGCTACAGGGTGATATAGCCGGCGTTAAGTCTGATTTGCGCGTGCTAAAGATTTTGGCCGGGGTCTTGCTCTTGCTCCTCGGTTGGGACAATTTCGGTCCGCAGTTGCTTAGGCTGTTGTACTGAGTCTGTGCCGGTCAAACGTCAGTCTGCGAGGCGTTGATTTTTGCTGTGGATAGGAAGTGTGTTTGGAACGCCCCTAGCGGTGTAGGGGATGTTGAACGTGCTGGAACTATCTACAAAAGGATTGAATCACGTAACAGGGACGCATGAGTATGCCCTCCTCCATCGAATGGACAGACGAAACCTGGAATCCGGTGACGGGCTGTACCCATGTTTCCCCTGGCTGTGACCATTGCTACATGTACGCACTCTATCCACGGCTGCGTGCGATGGGCGTCCCCGGCTACGAAGCAGACCCGGACACTGTGCGCCTGCTGCCCGAACGCCTGCAGGTCCCGCTGTCTTGGAAAAAGCCGCGCCGTGTCTTCGTCAACAGCATGTCCGATGTGTTTCATCCAGAAGTGCCGTTTGATTTCGCACTGGACATGTTTCGTGTGATGCAGCAAGCACAGGCGCACATTTTCCAAGTGTTGACGAAAAGACCGGGCCGGGCTGTCGCTTGGTGGCGTGGATATGAGGAACACTTTCCCCAAGGCTGGCCCGCGAATATCTGGATGGGCACATCAGTTGAAAGCCAGAAATATGCGCCTCGGCTGTCCGTGTTGGCACGAGTGCCCGCGCAAGTCCGTTTTGTCTCTGCAGAGCCTCTCCTAGAACAGATTGACCTGCAACCTTGGCTAGAGGATGGCGTAGTGCAGTGGCTGATCGTTGGCGGGGAAAGCGGCGCGGGCGCAAGGCCGATGGAGCTGGACTGGGTGCGGTCGTTACGTGATCAGGCTGTCAAGGCCGATGTAGCCTTTTTCCTGAAACAGCTCGGTGGCGTCCGCAACAAACGCGGCGGTGCTGCCGCGATTATAGACGGTAGACAGTGGCATCAAATGCCTGTGATGGAGGCTCCCACCATTTTGGCACGAGAAATTTTGACAGAGAAATAATGGTAACAATGACAAAATTTTCTGTGCCAAATGAATAATCTATCTTTTGGTGGTCCTTGGACGCAAGAAAAACTAGACATCCTCAGACGGTATCTGGACGCGTACACCACTGCCTTAAAAAATCGGCCATTCCGGCTCATTTACCTTGACGCCTTCGCTGGCCCAGGTTTGTGGAGTTCTCGTTCAGGAAACGAAAGAGCCTATGACGACTTTCGAGAATTGCATGAAGGATCACCGCGAATCGCTTTGGGGATCCAGGACAAACCCTTTGACAGACTCATATTCATTGAAAAAGACCCCAACCGTTATGAATCACTTAATAGGTTACATTCAGAATTCTCGAATCGTGACATCAAGATTTATAACGAAGACGCCAACGACGTGTTGCCTAGGTTCTGTGATACTCTGAGAGCAATGGACCGAGCTGTCGTGTTTCTGGACCCGTTCGCAACTCAGGTTTCTTGGACAATTGTAGAAAACCTGGCCAGTACACAGAAGGTAGATTGTTGGATCTTGTTCCCTCTGAGTGCAATTGCGCGAATGATGTCGCTGGCACAAGAACCGCCGCCGAAACTAGCGGCTCAACTAGACAGGATTTTTGGGGAACGTACACATTGGCAGAATTTATACGGCCCATCCAGACAATTATCGCTCTTGGGTGATTCTAAGCAAGAACGAACAGGGGGAAGCGACCGGATCGCTGCCCTCTATCGTGCGCGTCTTGAATCCGTTTTCACAAAAGTATCTTCCTCAGACCGGGAATTCAAGAACTCTAAGAATGCGCCGATGTTCCGATTATTCTTTGCGGCAAGCAATCCTAAAGGGGCTACAATTGCAGTACGTATAGCGAAACACATTCTTGATCACTGGTGATGAATCTTTCCTGTTGGGAGAAGAACCGGCGCGTTTGACAGATCGATTTCTTTGGAAGATACTGTACACATGATCGATTTTCAAGCAGTCTTCATTGACTCTCTCTGGCTTGTGGGGCTGGCCGGCGTTCTAGTGACCTTTAGCTATCAGGACTGGAGACGTAGCGTTCTCGGTCGGGACTGGCGACACCACTGGAAGCAGCCCGCTTTCCAGCGACCTCTTACCCTGAGCCTGACTGTCTTCTCCTTGGGATTGACGCTCAATGGGACGACCTACCAGGTGCCGGTTCCGTGGTGGCAGACGGCCATTTGGACGCTGATGACCCTCGCTTTGGGCGTGCAAACGCTCCTATACGGGCGGATTGTCCGCACGGCTATGCAGATCCATGGGCAGCTATTTTCTCTCCTTGCTGCCCTACGCTCCAGACAGCGGACGACACAGCAAGAGAGTACCATACCCATGGCATCTCGCAAGACATCTCACAACAGTGATAACCGGGTCAGCACCTTCACGTGGGGGATTTTCCTAGTTCTGACCGGGATTGGCCTGCTGCTGTTCAATCTCAATACATTCACTGCTTACGAACCCTATATTCAGTACGGCGTGACCAGCTTGTTGGGCCTGTTCGCCTTGGGCTTCTTTGGCAGCTACCTAGCCGTCCGCAGCCATCACAGCCAGCGGAGCGGATGGAGAAGCACATGGTGGCGGCTGATCCTCGGCTGGACGCTCATCGCCTTAGCAGTCATGGTTTACCTATCTACGCTGCCAGCGTTCGACCAGCGGATAACCGCGTGTGTACTTTTCATCGGCCAGGCTATCGCCTTCGCCCACGTGTATCTGCTGGACCGGTCAGAGAACTGGTGGGCGGTCATCCCTGGTGGATTCATGCTCGTATTGGGTGGGACAATCGCCCTGAGTAGCCGCACGGAAGACCCAGCCACTTTGGGAACTGTGCTCTTTGTAGGGATGGGCGCAGTCTTCTTCCTGCTCTATCTGTTGGGCCAGAGCCTACGGCTGTGGTGGTCCCTAATCCCCGGCTCTGTCCTGGTCCTGTTTGGCCTCTTTCTCTCTTCCATTGAGCGTAGCGAGCAGAATGTCATTTTACACTGGTGGCCTGTCCTGTTGATTCTGCTCGGTGGCTGGTTGAGCTGGCGCGCAACCCGTGGTACTGCCAACGAAAACCTGCCCGTCAACACCGCCTCGAATCTCTCCCATTCCTCGGTGCCCAATGACAACAACGAGCCAGACCGTGTCCATCAGCAGAAGTGGGGCGAATACAGTGGGCCTGCACCAGGTGCAAGTGTGGAACTGTTGCCTGAACCGGATGAGCACTAGATGACCGTCCCTTGCAGTTACCATTGGGCAGACCGGCACAAATGAAAGGAACCGTCCCATGTCCCAACTGACCCTGACCCTTGTGCAGATGGACTGTTTTTTTGGGGATCCAGCGGCCAATTTCGACCGCGCGGCGGCGTTCGTAGCCGAAGCAGCCCGCCGGGGTAGTGATCTGGTCGTATTGCCGGAACTGTGGAGCACCGCCTACGATCTGGAAAATGCGGACATACACAGCTCTCCTCTGGCGAACTCCTCGGCCGAGGCCGGCTGGTTTGGACAGTTTGCAGCCCTCGCCCAAGACAATGGCGTCTGGCTGACCGGCTCTCTACTGGAGGAGCGGGCTGGCCAATTTTATAATACCATGGCCCTGTACTCACCCCAGGGAACATTGGCGGCACAGTACAGCAAGATGCATCTGTTCCGGCTCATGGATGAACATCAGTTCTTGGTAGGAGGCCAGGAGCGCACGCTACAGGACTTGCCGTGGGGCTGTACTGGGTTGGCGATCTGTTACGATCTGCGTTTCCCGGAACTGTTCCGTAGTTACGCTTTGGACGGGGCCCGCTTGGTCGTCCTGCCGGCCGAGTGGCCGCATCCACGGCGGATGCATTGGCGTACACTGTTACGTAGCCGGGCCATTGAGAATCAGTGCTTCATTGCCGCATGTAACCGGGTCGGCACGATGAACGGTACGACATTTTTCGGCTCATCAGCGGTGATCGATCCCTGGGGAGAAACACTGGTTGAGGGCGGAGAAACCGAGGCCTTGCTGACGGTCAGCATGGATCTGGGCACAGTTGATACCGTGCGTGCCAAGATCCCGATCTTTGCTGACCGTCGCCCGGAGTTGTACGAACTGCAGTAGCGAACTGCAGTTTCAGCTTGCCAAAAAGTCGTCAATTGCGCGTTTTGAGATGCGGTACTGGCTACCGATCTGTTTGGCGCGCAGGGAGCCGCCATCGATCAGTGCTTGGACATCGGCAGGAGAGACCTGCATATAGGCCGCAACTTGCTCCAAGGTCATAATCGCGGGTGCTGTGGCGGCCGGCTGGGTCGGCTGTTGTGTGGCTCCCCCCATGGCATTGGTGATCATGCCCGCCATACCCGCGCCTAGGCCGATGCCCGCGCCCAAGCCCAGTCCTTCGCTGCTGCCTCCGCCCCCCGGCTGTTGGGCTGCATCACCCAAAGCTCTCGCTGTCTTGAACTGCATATAGGCGTTCATATCGCCGATTGCCCCCATACTAGCGCGCTCGTCAATGGCTTTGGCCGTTTCTTCTGTGGGGCTGATGGAGACGATGCGGAACTGTTTGAGAGATAGGCCCATCGCTGCAAAATCGTCCTGCAGGGTGGCGCGCATGGCCGCACTTAGTTCGTCGAACAGCCGTGGCAGATCGAGAATACTGGTCATATTCTCGCCCAACAGGTCGGTCATGCGGCTGATGATTGTACTGCGTAGGTAGTCGGTGATCTGCCCCGTGCGGTACATCCCCTGGGTGCCGACGAATTGGTCCACAAAGCGTTTCGGGGCGGCTATTTGCATTGTGTACTGGCCGAAGCCGCGCACCCGCACCAGCCCTAAATCTGTGTCTCGCAGACTGACCGGCTGCGGTGTTCCCCATTTCAGGTCGGTGAACTCCCGCATATTGGCCAAGAACACTTCGGCAGTGAAGATGTCTTTGCCGCCAGTCCCCGAGCGCAACAGCCCGGACAAAATCGGCAGGTTCAATGTGGTAATTGTATGTCGTCCAGGCTCAAAAATGTCCAGAGATTTGCCATCCCGATAGAAGATAGCTCGTTGGCTCTCCCGCACGATCACTTGACTGCCTAGGCGGAAGTCCCCAGAGCCGAACTCCGGAACCCGCACCACAAGCTCATGGGCTCCTTGATCTGGTGCTTCGATGACATCAATGATTCTTGGCATGAATTTCTCCTAACTGCAGTTTTTCAATTTGCTGTTTTTAACCAGAAACTACAAATTGGTGTTGTGTGTGCTCACGTCGAATACCTGGCTGCGAGAGTCAAAAATCCGCTGGAATTCGGTCACACTGTCATTGACCGCGTTGATGGCAGGGCCGATTCCCTCTTGGTTGGCGGCGGCTGTTTCGATTCGATCCACTGTCTCTTTGATTGTGGATGTACGCTCTGCTAAGGCCACATCAAAGCGATGCAAGGCGTCAAGCTGTTCTTCTTGGATTTTCACTGCAGCAAAAAGCCCAGCATAGCCGTAGCTGGCGGTCTTGACCTGGTCGATAAGTGTCTGCAACCGTTGGATGGCCTCGTCCGCATCGTCCAGATACTGCAGCCCTCCCCCGCGCATCAAGTTCTTTTGCACATCATATAGCCGCCGCTTTTCCTGCTCTAGTTCCGTTGCGAGCAACTGACGCAAACGTCGGTCGGCCTCCCGCCGTAGTTCCTTGTCCGTATAGTCTCGGACCAGTGGCAGCCCCTTGAGTAGCCGCTCAATGGACCCCATCTCCTTTTGGGCTTTTTCCACAAATGGGTTGGTCATCTGTTTTTCCTTTCATTCAATGCGGCATTCGCAGTAGGCCGAACAGTGTGGCGAGTAGACTGTGATCATGGAGCCGTCGCGGCCCGTTTCGTCAGGAAGACTTCGCTACCACACCAGGGACATTGGATCAGTCCTTTCCCCGCGAATTCGACTTCGCCACCGCAGTTCGGACATTTGCGCCCATCCGTAAGGTTTTGGCTCTCAATACTGAAGAGAATACCCTGATCCCAATCGATGGCCCCGCTGAAAAGCTGTTTGCCCACCAGATGGCGGATCATATCCTCTACATCCTCCCGGGGCTGTTGCAGTTCGACAATGATCTCCTGCACCGTCACCTGCCCTTGGGTGAGAACCATATTCAAAATTTTCTTCTCTTTCGCCACCTGTGCGAACGCTCTCTCCTCCCGCTGGCCCCTACGGAAGAGATAGAAGCCAATGTCCGCGAGAGGCACACAGACGAGCAGGGCCAGGAACAGGCTCACAATCAGCCCACCAGTGATTGTGTCGGATGTTGCCATGACGGCCGTCCAGCCGACGAACAAGACCCCGGCAATCATCATGATTATCAGGCCGACGAGTATTCGCCTGTTACCGTGCAAACTTTACTCCTAACAGCAGTAGTTCCTGGGAGAAACTACTATAGCCGCCGCTTTTCCTGCTCTAGTTCCGTTGCGAGCAACTGACGCAAACGTCGGTCGGCCTCCCGCCGTAGTTCCTTGTCCGTATAGTCTCGGATCAGTGGCAGCCCCTTGAGTAGCCGCTCAATGGACCCCATCTCCTCTTGGGCTTTTTCCACAAATGGGTTGGTCATCTGTTTTTCCTTTCATTCAATGCGGCGTTCGCAGTAGGCCGAACAGCGTGGCGAGTAGACTGTGATCATGGAGCCGTCGCGGCCCGTTTCGTCAGGAAGACTTCGCTACCGCACCAGGGACATTGGATCAGTCCTTTCCCCGCGAATTCGACTTCGCCACCGCAGTTCGGACATTTGCGCCCGTCCGTAAGGTTTTGGCTCTCAATACTGAAGAGAATACCCTGATCCCAATTGATGGCCCCGCTGAAAAGCTGTTTGCCCACCAGATGGCGGATCATATCCTCTACATCCTCCCGGGGTTGTTGCAGTTCGACAATGATCTCCTGCACCGTCACCTGCCCTTGGGTGAGAACCATATTCAGAATTTTCTTCTCTTTCGCCACCTGTGCGAACTCGCTCTCCTCCTGCTGGCCTCTACGGAAGAGATAGAAGCCAATGCCCGCGAGAGGTACACAGACGAGCAGGGCCAGGAACAGGCCCACAATCAGCCCGCCAGTGGTTGTGTCGGATGTTGCCACGACGGCCGTCCAGCCGACGAACAATACCCCGGCAATCATCAGGATTATCAGGCCGACGATTCGCCCGTTTTCGCGCATACTTTACTCCTAACAGCAGTAGTTCATGAGGAGAAACTACATGGCATTCGTTACTAGCGGTGGTGGCTATCCAAAGCCCCCACCCCCACCTCCGCCGCCCCCTCCACCGAAGCTACCCCCGCCGGAGAAGCCACCACCACTCCAGCCACCGCCGGCCGTGGAGGAACTGCTTGGGCGGCTGGTCATTGTGCTGCTGGTACTGGTGAGCATGGCCCCGAGCCCGGCACTCATGCCGGCTAGGCTGGTGCTCAGGCCGCGGCTGGCCTCGCCTAGCCCTCCGCCGAGATCACCACCTTCGCTGCGCCCGCCGCCAGCTCCACTGTCCGAGCGGACGATAGGGCCGGCCCCTACGCCGTAATACCAATGCCGGTACGGCCCATATAGGGTTGGCTCTGGGATGTACCAGCCGGGCGCGGGCGCGCCGACCTCCTCAAATTTGCGGATGTACTGGGAATCTACGCCAAAGGCGATGGCAAAGGGCAGCCAGCGGTCCCAGATCTCCTTTTGTTTCTCCAGATCGCTGTAGCGGTCGATGTCTTGTAGATAGCGTTTGAACGCCTGCCAGCGGCCCGCCAGCTCGGCTCCCTCGTCCGTTTTGCGGGGCATAAAGCGCGAGAGGATCAAGACACCGAAGGCAACAACGGCTAACCCAACACCGGGCAGGACAGCTACCCCGGTCAGATCGCCGAAAAATACGACCAAGCCGAAGCCAACCAGAACAGCAACGACCGCCAACAGACATCCGAAACCGCCGTATTGGTTGCGTACCGTTTCTGGGTTACGTACAAAAAAGCCTTGCTCCGTCACTTCCTCATACAATGTCTGCTTGAGCTTCGGCAACTTCTTATGAAATTTGTCTTTCAGGTCTGATAGTTTGATCTCATCCTTTCTGCCAAAGATGTTGTCTAGCAGCAATGTCTCAAAGGAAGAGAGAGGGACATTTCGATTCTCGCGACGATAGATGAAATCCCGTGATGTGAGAAATTTCCCTGTTTTCTCTTCGGTGATGCTGATGGCTTTGCGTTGCGCTAGGTCTACAAGTGTGGCGATAATATCCTGCATATCCGCTTTCTCATCTAGGAGAGTGCCGACAACTCCTGGGGGCAGGTTGTCCGGCGGCTCCGGTAGATAGTCGGCCACGATTTCCACCGGTTTATCTCGGCCCAAACGATACCAGAGCAGATACAGCAATGCGGGGCCGCAGAAGAGGAAGAGGACCCCCAACGCGCCAAAACCGAGGGTAAATAGCGGGCCCCATGTAGCGCGATAGCGAGCTTCTGCCTCACGTTCTGCTGCTTCGGCGTCAGCACGGGCCTGCCAGGGCTGCGGCGCGCCGGCCACCACATTCGGCGCGAATTCCACCCGCACCTCTAGATCCTCAGCGGGCGGCAGGCTGTGGTTCAGCTCAAAAACGATCTCCCGACCGCTCTCTAGGAGCGAGGCGGATACATCCCCTCGGGCATCTGTACCGTTGATGTAGGCAGCCCATTCCTGAATCGTGGCCGGCACCATCACAGCCACCCGCCCGGCCTGTACAGGGAAGCTGCGCTCGCCGTAAATCGCTTTCCACCAGAGTTGGTCGCCACCTTCGTAGTAGCGCAGGCCAGCATTTACAGTATAGGCCAGCGTGTAGGTTTCACTCTCTTGGGCTGTCGGGGGGAAGTACCAGTAGATGACGTAACGATGGCCTTGATCCTCAACAGTGAATGTGTAGGGATCGTTGCCACCAGGCACCAGACGATAGGGGTTGCCGCTGCTATCCACGACCGACCAGTTGCTGAGAGAATTGAAATTGCGTTTGGGGATCTCGCGGAAGCCGAAGGTGAATGTACCCCGGGTAAAGCGCAGGCGTTGGTGCTCTGCGACATCAAAGGAGCCATCGTCGTGGACGATAATATCTACATCAAAACGCTCCCAAACCAGCGATTTTTCCTGCGCGAAAACAGACTGCGCCCCCAGTATGGTCAGTCCTGTGAGCAGAATTGCAGCAAGCGCAAGCAGACGCCAGCTAGGTAGAACACTGTACCATAGCACGGACGATAGGGCAATGCGATGTGGGATTCGTCTGAACGCAGCCATATACCCCCTATACGTTAAGCATACGAAAAACGCCAGGAACAGCTAACAATTGCCGTGATTATCGCGCCATCCTCGTTGACATACCTGACATTCTACCAACTTTTCGTCTGAGCGTTACAATTTGCAGTCAGGCAATGTCAGGTTCATATTGGTCTGATGGATGGCAGCGCATGTAGCTACTTATACCACCTGATTGAGAAGCTCCGTCTCTCCTCGCCACAGCCGGTTTAGATTTTCCAGCAGAATGTCGATCAGGTTCTCTTCATACATACGGGTTTCGCCGCCGGTATGCGGGGTGATGATGAGGTTTTCCATGTCCCAAAAAGGCGAATCTTGCGGCAGAGGTTCTTCCCAGAAGTGATCGATGCCTGCGCCGGCGATGGTACCGGCGCGGAGGGCCGCTAGTAGGGCCGGCTCATCTACGCAGCCGCCGCGGGCGACATTGATCAGATAGGCACTTGTTTTCATCCGCTCAAAGGCTGCCGCGTCAATGAGCTTTTCTGTCTCCGCTGTGAGCGGACAGGTAAGGGCCACGAAATCTGCTTGCGGAAGCAAGGCCGGCAGGTGTTCCGGCGTATAGATGCCATCGACCGCATCTGTGGTCGTGGTTGGATTGCGTTTCGTCGCCAACACGCGCATGTCGAACGCCTTGGCCAACTTGGCTAGCCGGGAGCCGATCTTCCCAAACCCGACGATCAGCAGGGTCTTGCCGCCCAGTTCGTCCTCCCGCCGGGCCAGGTCGCCGATCATATTCCGCCAAACATGACGCTGCTGATGGTCCCGCCCACTGTGGATGTGGCGAGTCAGGGCCAAGATCAAGGCCATGGTGTGTTCGCTGACCGCGTTGCGGTTTACGCCGCTGGCATGGGCTAGGCGCACACCGCGCTGCCGCAGCGCGGCCAGCCCGAACTGGTCGTAGCCGGCCCCGATGGACTGGATGAAACGCAGCCGGGGCGCGATGTCCAGGAGTTCATCCCGCCAGAAGCCGGAGATCAGCAGCACATCCGCCTCCTGCAGCCGGGCAGCCAGTTCCTGCGGCGTCCAGACCTGAAAATGATGCAAGTTCGTCTCCCTGCGGACGAAAATTGCTTCTAGTTGATAGGCGATATGAGCAAAGCAGATGGTCAGATCGTCTGGCCCAGGGAATGGGTTTGAGGCTTTGTGCTGTCCATTGCAGTTGCCATCTGGCCCAAGTATCAAATTGGTTGTCACAGGAATTGGCTCCGCATCTCAGTGGCTCATGAACAACAATAGCCAGTGCAGTTACAGGCCACATTGGTCATGGCAGGTATCTTATCAAGACAGCAGGCGTCAGGCAACATCATCGCGCCAGTGGATGTCTCCAAAATGTGGAGATGCGTTCCGTAGGCCAGACTGAGCATTTCGGTGGTGAGCAACGCCTGAGGCGGGCCATCTGCCAGCAGCCGTCGGTTGAGCAGAAGCACCCGGTCATACAATGCAGCTTGGTTGAGGTCATGGGTGGCGACGATTATGCCAACACCTCTTTGCCGTAGCCGCTGTAGAATATTTCGCACTGCCTCTTGGCTGGCTACATCCAGCCCGGTCAGTGGCTCATCCAGCAACAACAGTTCCGCCTCCTGGGCTAGGGCCCGGGCTAGGAATACCCGCTGCTGCTGGCCGGCGGATAGCTCACCGATCTGGCGGTTCGCCAATCCAATCATCTCCACCTCGGCCAGGGCCTTCTCCACCAGCCCATGATCTCTCTGGCCTGCTCGGCGGAAGAAACCGATTTTGGCAACTCGTCCCATCAGCACCACATCTCGTACAGTCACGGGGAAATGCCAGTCGATGCTGTTGCGCTGGGGTACATATCCAATGCAGATGTGTTCCCCTGGCCCACTACCGTAGATGCGTACCTGTCCTTGGGACGGTTTGACCGTGCCGACGAGGAGATGAAAAAGAGTGCTTTTGCCGGCACCGTTCGGCCCGACAATCGCCACCTGCTCTCCGGCATGTAGGGTGAAGGATATCTCTTCAAGGGCGGTGATGCCAGGGTAGCGAGCGAATACAGTGTCCAGTTCGACGGTCGCTGCCCCCTCATGATGTAGCGGCGGCTGACGGGTCAATCGTTGCATGGCGAAATCCTCTTACATAGTGTAGTAGTGACCAGTATAACACCAGTAGTCAATGACCTATAATTGCAGCCTGTTGGGATGTCACTGGTTATTGGTGTTTCCAGTTACGGTCCGGCGCCAGATAGATCAAAGGCATGCTGACGAGGGTTATGCTGTATTTTACCAACAGGTTGAAGACAAAAATCTCCCAGGTTACAGCCCAGGAATCGACAAATTGCACGCCTAGGAAGACGAACGGCGAAAAGGCGAAAAGCACGAAAATGAGATTGTCAATGGGCACACTGACCGAGTTGCTGACCAGCACCCGCAGCCATTGCCAACGAGTCGTGACCCGAGTGACAAACAGATGATAGACTTCTGTATCGGTCAACTCGCTGACCACTTCGGCGATGATTGAGGCGAAAACGATCCGCCACAGAGGTGCGAAGATCACTGCAAATTCGCTACCGCCAAAGGAGTTCGGATCGCTGGGTACGGCCGCTGTCCACATAAGATAGAGGACCATTGCCAGATTGATGATGCCGGCTGTGATGATCAACACTTGGGCGTTCCTTTTGCCCAGGGATTTATGTACTAAGTCCCGCAGGGTGAAGGTAAGGGGATAGATGAAAGTGCCCATATCCACGGCCAGGCCGGCGATCATGCCGATCTTCAGGCTGGCGATGTCGGCCACCATCTGGGCTGCGATGTACACGGCGATGAGCATGACCGCGCCCTTGGCCACAATTGTAGCTGAAAGATGCGAATTGGAACGGCGCGTTGAAGGGCCGAGGTTTGTTGGAATGTGAACAGACACGATACAATCTCCAATCAGGATTTACATTTGATAACTTGTCTGAACTAGGATGAAAGGATTCATAGCATTCTAATCATCCTTGAATTATACTCTAGTTTTTCGTAACTGCAGTGAACTGGCCATGAGAAACTGGGGGAAGCGACCACTGGTGTACATTCGTGGAGCGAAACTTATGCCCAAACGCACGGATATCTCATCCATCTTAATTATCGGTTCTGGCCCGATCGTCATCGGCCAGGCCTGCGAGTTCGACTATTCAGGCGCGCAGGCCTGCAAAGCCCTGCAGATGGAGGGCTATCGGGTAGTGCTGGTCAACTCCAATCCGGCCACAATTATGACCGACCCGGAGATGGCTGATGCTACCTATGTGGAGCCTCTTACCGTTGATCTGCTGGAAAAGATCATCGTCAAAGAGCGGCCTGATGCACTTCTGCCTACCGTCGGTGGCCAGACCGGCCTAAATCTGGCGGTGGCCTTAGCGGAGCAAGGCGTTCTGGATCGTTACGGCGTTGAACTGGTCGGTGCTGACCTGCGGGCCATGCAGGTGGCTGAGGACCGCAATCTGTTCAAGAGGGCCATGGACGAAGTCGGCCTAGAATCACCCCGTAGTGGCATCGCCCATTCCCTGGAGGATGCTCGTCGCATCGTCAGCAAAATCGGTCGTTTCCCGATTTTCATTCGTCCTAGTTTTACGTTGGGAGGAAGTGGCGCGGGCACAGTCTTCACGGCCGAAGAGTTTGACGAAAAAGTGGCTTGGGGGTTGCGGGAAAGCCCGGTTCATACTGTTCTGGTCGAAGAGTCGCTCATCGGCTGGAAGGAGTATGAGCTGGAGGTCATGCGGGATAGGGCCGACAATTTTGTCGTCGTCTGTTCTATCGAAAACCTGGATCCCATGGGCGTCCACACTGGCGACAGCATCACCGTTGCCCCGGCCCAAACTTTGACGGATAAAGAATACCAGCGGTTGCGGGATCAGGCTAGGCTGGTCATGCGAGCCGTGGGGGTGGAGACCGGCGGCAGTAATGTCCAATTTGCCGTGGACCCGGCCTCTGGGCGGGTGGTGGTCATTGAAATGAACCCTCGGGTCTCCCGTTCCAGCGCGTTAGCGTCCAAAGCCACCGGTTTCCCTATTGCCAAATTGGCGGCTAAATTGGCGGTCGGCTACACGCTAGACGAGTTGAAAAATGACATCACCCAGGAGACAGTGGCCGCCTTTGAACCCTCGATTGATTATGTTGTGGTGAAGATTCCCCGCTGGGCCTTTGAGAAATTCCCCGGCGTGGACCGCACGTTGGGCCCCCAGATGAAATCCGTCGGCGAGGTGATGGCCATTGGCCGCACATTCAAGGAAGCCCTACAGAAGGGCGTGCGTAGCCTCGAAATCGGGCGGGACGGGTTAGGGCCCCTAGCACGGGACGACGAGGGACAGCTAAAGGGCTATGGGCCAGGGACATCGGCCAAAGACCTGTTGCGTATCCCCAACCGTGATCGGCTCTTTGCCGCTTTTGAATGCCTGCTGCAAGGCGAGAGCATACAGACCGTCTGTGAAATCAGCCGCTATGATCCATGGTTTGTGGCGCAGATGCAGGGGCTTGCCCACTTCCAACAGCAGTGGGCAGTGGAAGCAGCAATGATCGCTGAGCAGTGGTCTGTGAGCAGTGAAATCCCACAGGCCACCGCTGTTACACTTCTCAGCAAGGCAAAGCGGATGGGATTCAGCGATGCACAACTTGCCCGTCTTGTGAATGAAACAGCAGTGAGCAGGGTTACTGAATCTGATATCCGTGCCCTCCGCTATACCTTTGGCGTTCTCCCTACCTATCATCAAGTAGACACCTGCGCCGCGGAGTTTGCCGCGTTCACCCCGTATTTGTACAGCAGTTATGAGAGTGAGAGTGAGGCCCCGCCAACTGCGCGGGATAAGATCATTATTTTGGGCGGCGGCCCCAACCGCATCGGCCAGGGCATTGAATTTGACTACTGCTGCTGTCACGCCAGCTTCGCCCTGCAGGAGATGGGCTTTGAAACGGTGATGGTCAACTGCAACCCGGAGACGGTCAGTACTGATTATGACACCAGCGACCGGCTCTACTTTGAGCCACTAACCCTAGAAGATGTGCTCCATATCTATCAGCGAGAGACGGGATCACCAGTGGCCAATACCATAACACAGGCTACGGCAGTGAAAGGTGTTCTCGTCCAATATGGTGGGCAGACGCCCCTGAATCTGGCGGCCGGCCTGCAGGCTGCGGGCGTTCCTATCCTCGGCACCCAATCTGAAGCCATTGAACTGGCGGAGGACCGGGACCGCTTCAGTGCTTTGCTGGCCAAGCTGGACATCCCCGCACCGGCCAATGGCATCGCCTATAGCACAGAGCAAGCCCTGGACATTGCGAACCAGATCGGGTATCCGCTCATTGTACGCCCCTCTTACGTACTGGGGGGGCGGGCTATGGCGATTGTGGACGACAAGGAAAGTCTGTGCCATTATATGGCTGATGCCGTCAATGTGAGCGCGGAGATGACGACGAGCGGCCAAGAGGTCGCCATTCTGGTGGATCAGTTCCTAGAAGATGCTTACGAGGTGGATGTAGACGCCATCGGCGATGGCGAGCGGGTGGTGATCGGTGGCATATTGCAGCATATTGAAGAGGCCGGCATCCACAGCGGAGACAGTGCCTGTGTTCTGCCACCCTACAAAATCAGCAGCTACCATCTAAGTATTATTCGCGAGTACACGGAAAAATTGGGCCTGGCCCTGGGCGTGCAGGGACTCATGAATGTGCAGTACGCTATCAAAGATGACGTGGTGTACGTCTTGGAGGTGAATCCCCGAGCCAGCCGTACGGTGCCGTTTGTCAGCAAAGCCACCGGCGTGCCCTTGGCAAAGCTGGCTGCGCGGGTAATGGCTGGCAAGTCTCTTGCAGAGGTGGGCCTGATAAGCGAACCGGAAGTGGAAGGCTTTTTCGTGAAAGAAGCGGTGCTGCCGTGGAAGAAATTTATTGCAGTGGCCAGCGAGACCTCAACACCCAACACCGAATCCCACAAGCCATTGCAGTTTGATTCTCCTGTCCAGGGCACCGATACACTGTTGGGTCCGGAGATGCGCTCCACGGGTGAGGTGATGGGACATGCCCACAACTTTGGCCATGCGTTCGCTAAAAGTCAACTGGGAGCTGGCTACCGGCTGCCAACAAGCGGTGGCGTCTTGATTACAGTCAACGATTACGACAAGGGGGCAGCCCTCAAGCTGGCACGAGATTTCAGCCGTATGGGTTTCGCCCTGTACGCCACCTCAGGCACAGCAGATCTGATTCAGCGAGTGGGCCTGCCGGTGGAGGTGCTGGACAAGGGAGAAAGAATTCCTCACCTCTCTTCTGCCGCCACCTGCATTGATGCCTTGCGGGAGGGAAAAATCCATCTGATCATCAACACGCCTTTGGGGCCCAACAGTCGTAGCGATGGACAGAAGATTCGCACCCTGGCGGTGCGGATGGAGATCCCCTTGATCACAACTCTCTCTGCTGCCCAAGCAGCAGTCAACGGGATCCGGGCGATGACCGCCGCGGAGTTAGATGTGCATAGCCTGCAGGAACATTATGGCCGGGCGCGCACAGCAGCCCCAGTATAGAAGTGACTATGGTGGAAATCCCAATGTCTCACTAGGCTGTAAGCGGTCCCTAGCTAGGGGACGCGGCCCTTTCCGCGCCGCATAGACAGCAAGACAACGCCACACCGACATACAATCCGCCTATACCGCTACTGCATCAGAAGATAGCCTTTTGCGGGCTTGCAGAACAATCGTGTTTTCGGTATGATCGTTTGTAACCCCAAGATTTGATGTTTTGCGCCGTTCATTGCAGTTGCCAGCCGGCCAAGGGGTGCAACGATCAAACATGCTGCGTGATGTAGGTCGTGCAGCCAGCAAAATTGAGCAGTCTGTTTGCCGCACATGCGGCGGCAAATCCATCCCATCAGGAGATAGCCGATGACTGAACGCTCGTATACACCGGTCCATGTATCCCAAGACATTTTAGACCGCTTCAAGAAGCTGCCGGTGGCGACGGTATGGCACTCTGTGCATAAGTATGCCGGGGTGCCTCTGCCCTTTATGGTAAATGTACGCCCCTGTACGCCGGGCCAGCCGTTGGCCGCGCGTGCCCGTACTCTGCGCTATCTGCCGCCCCGTCCGGACCTGCAGGCGGAGGTGCAGATCGGCGAAAATTCACCAGAATATACAGCCATGGCCCGTTGCGGCCCCGGCGATGTGCTGGTAGCAGATGTGATGGGCGATGCCCGCCCCTGCATTTTCGGGGATGTCAAGGCCCTGCAATTGAAGATGAACAACGCCGATGGGGTCGTCACCGATGGAGGCATTCGGGACTTGGATATTATGGTGCAGGAGGAGTACGGGCTGATCATTTATGCCCGAGAGCGAACGCCCCACGGCGGTGTTCCTTATGCCATCCCCGCGGAGGAGAATGTGGACGTGCAATGTGGTGGCGCGCTGGTGCGGCCCGGTGATGTATTGGTCGGGGATAATGATGGCGTGGTGGTGGTACCCTCCTGGTTTGCGGAGGAGTGTGCCGAATTGACGGAGGTACATGAAGAAGCGGAGGCCCAAATCAAGGAGCGGATTCTGGCAGAAGGGGTTGTGCCCGGCAAATACTATCCGCCACCGCCGGAGATGCTGGCGGCCTTGCGGGCTGCGTGTAAGAAAGGCTAACAACAGCAGTGGCAGTTATCGGCCCCTGCTATGCACATGCGTTGCACCAACTTGTTGGGCAAGGAGCGAACAATGACAACTTTGGTGATGGACCGACCGAGGAGCGAGCAAGCGGACTCCTATATGCCGGGCATCGCAGCACCTTTTGAAAAAGAAGCGACCAAGACCCGGCAGCGGATTATTGATTGCGATGTGCATCACAATCTAGCGGATAAGGAGGCACTGTTCCCCTATCTGCCACGGCAGTATGTGGAGCAGATCAAAGATTTTGGTACCATGTCGCCTGGGGTAGGCTATACAAATATGCCAGGCGGCGGCGCGCGCCATGACCTATGGACCGGCGTAGAGGGAGAACGCAACCCGTCAACAGTCCCTGCGGTTTGCATTGAAAAGCATCTGGACTACTATGACATTGATATGGCCGTTCTGACCGGCGGCCCCTATGGTATGGCTGTACACCCGACCGTGGACTATGCCGCGGCCTTTTGTCGGGCGTTTAATGATTGGACACTGGAAGAGTGGGTGGCGAAGGATGAGCGCCTGTGGGCCTCAATTCACATCGCACCCGCGGACCCTCAACAGGCGGTGGCGGAGATCGAGCGTCTGGGGGATCATCCCCGGGTGGCCCAGGTGCTGATGCCGGCCGGCTCGCTGCATCCCTTCGGCAACCGTATCTATCACCCGATTTACGAGGCCTGTGAGCGGCATGGCTTGCCTGTGTGTGTGCATTTCGGCGGAGAGGGCGCGGGGTTCTCCGCGCCACCGACGGCAGCCGGCTACCCTACGTATTATCTGGAAATGCGTATGGCCCGTCCACAGATCGCAATGGCCCATACAACCAGCCTGATCTGCGAGGGCGTCTTTGAGAAGTTCCCCAACTTCAAGTTCCTGTTCATTGAGCATGATGTCTTTTGGGTGCCGGGGCTGATGTGGCATATGGACGCGGATTGGAAGAGCCTGCGGGACTACACACCATGGGTGAAGCGGTTGCCCAGTGACTATCTGCGGGAACACATCCGCTTCGGCTCCCAACCCTTCCCCAACGCGCCGGACCGTCAGGCTCTGCTGACGTTCCTAGAGTGGCTCCACGCGGATGAGGTGATGATTTTCGCCAGCGATTATCCCCATTGGGATTGGGACGAGCCCAGCACATTTTTGCGCGGATTCGAGCAGACGTTCCGAGATCGGGTGATGTACGAGAACGCGCTGGAATTATACGGAATGAGCCAGACCGTCAATGGGGCGGAAACCATAACCCGGCGAACAGAGTGATGCCCAAACATATCATTGCTACGACAGATGAAATCCCGCCCGCTGGCCGCAAGATCGTGACTGTCAAAGGGCGGGAGATCGGGGTCTTCAATCTCAATGGGACATATTACGCCCTGCGTAACATCTGCCCTCACCGCACAGGTCCACTCTGTCGGGGCCGGGTCCGTCCGCTTGTGCTGCCCGAGGGCATGACCGATATGAAATACGAGCGGGAGGGCGAGATCCTCAAATGCCCTTGGCACCAGTGGGAGTTCGACATCAAAAGCGGCCAGGCCCTCTATGATCCCCAACTCCGAGTGCGGACATATCGGGTAGAGGTGGAGGATGAGAAGATCGTATTGTATGTGTGAGAGACAGTAACTACGGAGGCGTGCAGGAGAATCTTCAGAATACAAGCTGATAGCTCGGTCAACGCTTTCAGATGTCAAATTACCCGGAGGCTGACGGACGCCGAGGAGACGTCTCTCCTAGTATTGTCCGCCAATAAAAATTTGTGCGCCTCTTTAAGGACTTACCGTTCCTCCCAGTCTCTGGGTCCGTCATTGTAATTCTCGACTGACATGCCTAGCGAGAACAGGTCTTTTTTTCTGGGTATATTTTTGCCCATCGCCGATTCGATGGCCTGTAGAAGTTTCTCACCTCGGATCTTAAAGAACTCCCCGAAATCATCTTCCCGAAGTGCATGTGCAGGTATGCGATGTGATTCCAGTATCTCATCCATCTGGGCAGTGTTGATGCCGGCATCCTGCTGGAGTTCCTTCAGGTAGCTAGAAGGTGCCTGCCCACCAATGCTCCGATTCGTGCTCGCTGACAGTGCTGTCTTATTGATGATGATATTGAAGATTTCTGATTCGATTTCTTGCTCTTTGCACCAAGCTTGGGGAAATATGTGGTGTATGTCAATATTATCGTCAAAGAAGATATGTTCCTCAACAATGGAGCGGCCTGTGAGGAAATCGCGACTTCCTTCACGCATGAGCAGCGCGTGTACTCCCTTATAAGCGGCACTGTTGCGCGTTCTGAGCGTCCGTAGCCGGTTCGGCTGGAAGTTGGCATCCCGGATTGTTGTTGGCTCATCTGCACTCCCTCTGACCCAGGCTGTCACTTCAGGCAGGTCTCTGGCGAGCAGAGTATCGGTGGAGCTGCTGTACATCTCGCCGAAGACTCCGCACCAGTACCAGCGAGCTATCTTCTGTCGTGCGCCTTCCGTATCAGCTTCGCTACCTAAGGCTGCCAGAATCGCTGCTATTGACACTACCTGCGGCCGGTATGGTAGGTCTTTGGCTTTGAATATCTTCTGCCCGTGAAGGAAATGGGCAGCCTTGATGAATCCTTCTTGAACTCGGTCGGCCCAATCTTTATATTCTTCTAAAGTCAGCCGTAGGATATCACGACGCTTGCAACTTATCATCACTCCGCTAGAACGCTCTTTGGTCGCAAGCAGTGTGAGGGCTTGCAAGAAGTGGTCGCTCTGTACATCATGCAGGACCGGATGCCCTTTTTTGAGGTGCTCTTCATGAGTAGACCAATCTTCGCGCAGTTGGAAGTTGTCTGCCGCAAAGGAGGCTGTCAGCAACTCGAACACAGTAAGTGAAACACCCCCAGTATTCACTTTTTCAAAGACAAGGCATACTGCCTCCTTGGGCGTGTTTTTGTCGAGTTTGATGACTGGAATCTGATAGTTTTCGAAGCACTTTATTACCTTATAATAAAAGTCTCTACTCAGGTTCGACTTGTCGTTCGACTTGTCGGCATCGTGCTGCCAATATTTGTTGTATTCAAGGTCCCACTCTCTGGAATTAAAAATGTCATGCAGCGGGAACATGTCATTTTTGTATTCGTTTTCAGACGACGAGAGGTCATGAGTCACTTCGCCGCGGAAGGTCTTTAACAGTTTGTCTTCAGGTACTGAGACAACAGCCTCTTCACGGTCTGCATCTTTTTCAAGGCATTTTTTCATGTCTAGGTAGTACCATCGACGTACTTCCTTGCCCTTGGCATCCCAAGTCTTGACAGGTTGCTTTGTCATCAAGGACTGAAACAAGGAGGTAAGACGCTGCTGGCCGTCTAGGATCAGGGTTGCAGGGTCTTTATTTCTAAGGCTTGGATCAGTTCCTTCGATAGGACGAGGCTTGAAACGGACATCTTCACCACCGTTCTCCAGTGTCATCACCGCTCCTATGGGGAACGACTGTGAGATACTAGCGATCAGGCTCTTGATATGCTCGTCGTCCCACACCCAGCCCCGCTGGAAATCGGGAAGCTGCATATCTCCAGTGGATGCGTCGCTGAGCATTTGTTGAAGAGAGTTCTTTGTGCTGTCAAAATTGGTAACGTTCATCTGTATTTCTCCTGAATTCAGTCAATGCAGCTGGCAGTTTTGAGGCAGATAAATTTCCGTAAGGTTGACAAGCCATTTCTTGTCGTGATTATAGCCTACTCTCGCATTCATCCGAAAACTTCTGTTATTAAGGGGGCATTCTGACGCTATTCTGTTTCCGCCTTCGCCTCATGCAGTGCGCCGATGCGTAGGAGCTGCGGTGCTAGGGCGGCCGCGCCGGCCACGACCAGAAGCGTGCCGACCCCCCCGCTGACTACGGAAAAGACCGGCCCAAACCATTGGGCGACCAGCCCTGATTCAAAGCCGCCTAGTTCATTGGACGCGCCGATGAAAATGCTGCTGACCGCAGATACCCGGCCGCGCATGCGGTCCGGTGTCAAGAGCTGGGTGAGGGTCTGGCGCACTACCATGCTGATGTTGTCCAGCGCGCCGGTGAGAAAGAGCATGGCCCATGAAACGTAGAAATTTTCCGAGAAGCCGAACAGGATGGTTGCCACGCCAAAGCCGGCCACTGCCAGCAGGAGTGTGTACCCGGCCCGTTTCATCGGCGGCAGATAGACCAGCGCGATCGCCATACAGAACGCGCCCACAGACGGCGCGGCCCGTAGATAGCCAAACCCTGTCGCGCCTACCTGTAGAATGTCCTCGGCGAAGATGGGCAGCAGATAGACTGCTCCACCCAACAGAACTGCGAACAGATCCAGGGACATGAGCGTGACCAGAATGCGTTTCTCCCACACGAACTGCAGCCCGGCCAGCAGGGTACGCATGGTGGCCGGCTCCGGCTGATTTTGGCTGGGTCGAAAGCGAAAGCGGGTGAGGAGGAGGGCGAACAAGAGGGAGCTGCCGGCGGCAATGACATAGGCACTGGGCACATTGATGGCAATGACAAAGCCGCCAATGGCCGGCCCAGCGACTGAGGCGATGTGCATGAGGCTGGTGGTCCAGGTGACCGCGTTGGGAAAGGCTTCCGCGGGCACCAGTTGGGGCAGCAGGGCCACCCGGGCCGGGCGGCCCACTGTCACTGCAGTTGCGTCCACAAAAAGCAGCACATACATCCACGAGACCGGCCCTTGTGTGGCGGAAAAGGCGGCCAGGGCCAGGGATGTGGAGGTCATTCCCAGCAGGCTGAAGATGACCAGCCGCCGACGCTCAAAGCGGTCTGCCAAGAGGCCAGCAGGGAGGGCCAGGATCATCATCGGCAGGGCCTGGGCCAGGCCCACCAGCCCCAGGGAGAGAGCTTCACCGGTGCGCTGGTACATCTCCCAGCCAATGGCCACGCTCTGCATGCGCGTTCCAATCATCGCCAGCAGCCAGCCAAGCACGTACATGCGATAGTCGCGCACGCGGAATGCCGCGTAGGGATCATGGGAACGGGACAAGGAAACGTCTCCGGTCAGCCCAAGACCAGTAGCCAGTGATCACTGGTCCCTGCAATTAGATGTCCAGCAGATAGCGATGTGCTTCGTTCATGCGCTCGTACAAAGCCGGCGTGATGTATTCCTGCTGGACAAGCTGTTGGGGCTGGTCCAGCAGGGTGTAGGAGAGATGCAGCACCCGCCGCCGTTTGCCACTGACATTGCATGTGCCTTTTCCCTGTAAATCCTGATACTGCTGCGCGCAGAGGGTCTGGTCGTTGACACCCAGTTGAGAAAGAGCTTCGGCTGTGTTCACGCTTGAATTTCCTATCGTAACGGCAGTGGTTCGTGGCGAGTAACTGCTCTCCACTCAACGCTGGTGTTCGCTACGACCACCGATCATCACCCCATCTACTCGAATCGTCGGCGAGCCGAGGGCACCCATCATGGGTACAAAGGTCAGGTCGTTGCCGATTGCACTGATATTTTGCAGCAGATCCTGCATAGGCAGGGCAATGGTGACTTCATTGACCGCATAGCTGCGTTGGCCGTTTTCGATCCAGTAGCCTTTGGCCGAGATCGAATAATCGCCGCTGATGGGGTTGATGCTGGCGGTATTCATCACGCTTTCCACGTACAGGCCCTTCTCCACCCCGGCCATCACCTCTTCTGGTGTCTGGGGGCCGGGTTGAAAGTAGAAATTGCTGGCATCCAGTGCGGGTATGGATGCGTGGGAGCTGCGGCTGGCGTTGCCTGTGGAGCTGGCTGTGCCATCGCGCGTGGCTGTGTAGTGATCATACAGGGCCGTCTGCAACACCCCTTCGTCGATCAAGCGCGTAGCTGCGGTGGGCACGCCCTCATCGTCAAAGGGCCGGGTGGCGATGCCACCGGGCAGCCGGCCATTGTCCAGCACAGAGACCATAGCGGAGGAGACAGTCTGGCCCATTTTGCCTTTTAAGAAGGAACGATTGCGCTGCAGCGCATCTGCGGCCAGGGCACGGGAGAGCGCGCCGAGCACGCTGGTGGCAGCGAGGGGCGAATAGACGACCGTTGCCCTCTGGGTAGGTACAGGCTTGCCGCCCAGCATGTCTACGGCTTTGCGCGCCGCATCTTTACCGACTTCTGCCGGCACAAAATCAGCCAGACGAGAGCCAAAGTCGAAGCCAAACGCCACTGAGCGGTCGTTTTCATCCGCGGCCATGGCCATCAGAAACCCACCGATGAACGTCTTATCATAGCTTCCCGCAATGCCTTTGGAGTTGACAAGTGCCACTGTCCCGACCTGACTCAGCAGTGTGCAGCGATTGGTCAAGACAATGCGTTTGTCGTAGCCTAGGGCCACCTGCTCGATCTGTTTGGCCATCTCCACTTTGCGGACAGTCGGCAGGTCCACAATCGCTTGGTCGTAGATGTCTAGGTCTTCATCATCTGCAAGCGCGGGCTGTGGTAGGGAGCGGTACTCATCCCTGTCCGCGACTTCGGCGAGGGTGATGGCGCGTTGGATTGTGCGCTTGATACTGGCGGTGGCAAAGTCGGACGTATAAGCATAGCCCATTTTGCCATCCCGGATCACTCGCACGCCTAGCCCTTTGGCCCCGGCCTGCGAAAGTTTCTCCACTTCTCCCTGGTCTACATTGATTTCTGTAGTCTGCCCTACATTGATATATGCTTCCGCTTCGACATCGTGGTTGGTTGCTTGGGACACAACATCTTTGGCAAGTTTGAGGTAATCCACGAGTTCACTCCTTTGCTGTCCGTCATTCTGTTCCGCCGACCGTCAATTTTGGCACTCGCACGGTCGGTTGGCCGACGCTCACCCGTGCCCATTGTCCTTTGCCGCACATGCCCCGGCCTGGGTCCAGGGACATATCCGTGCCGATCATATCGATCTGGCGCAGGGTCTGGGGCCCATTGCCCACGAGGGTAGCACCACGTACCGGCGCGGTGAGTTTGCCATCTTCGATCAGCCAGCCTTCGGTGATGGTGAAGACATAATCGCCGCGGCCGATCTCCACCTGGCCGCCGCCCAACTTCTTGGCGTACAGTCCCTTCTTCACCGAGCGGATGATCTCCTGTGGGTCGTGCGGGCCGGCGTCGATGAATGTGTTGGTCATGCGGGGCATGGGCATATGGCGGAAGGATTGTCGGCGTCCGTTTCCCGTGGAGGCGCGGCCGGCCCGGCGGGCTTCGGTGAGATCCCACATATACTCTTTCAGAATGCCGTTCTCGATCATGACAGTGCGGTTGGTCGGCATGCCCTCGTCGTCAAAACGCATTGTGCCCCGGCGACCGGGGATGGTGCCATCATCAATGGCGGTGAGAAACTCCGGCCCGACCTTTTCGCCCACAAGCCCGGCATAGGCGGACGCGCCTTTGGTAACAAAGTCGGCCTCCATACAGTGGCCGCAGGCTTCGTGGAACAGCACGCCGCCCCAGCCATTTGTGATGACGACCGGCATCTCGCCGGCCGGGGCCGGTCTGGCGTCCAGCATCAGCAGAGCTGTATCGGCTGCGTCCGGCATCATCTGGACCGGGTCTCGGTCGTTGAGGAATTCTAGGCCCGTCTGCCCGCCGATGCCTGTAGCACTGGACTGGCGCACGTCGTCCTTTTGCGCGGTCACCTGTCCTTGAAATTCAAGAAAAGCGCGCTCATCCTCGGCCCACACGCCATCGGAATTGTAAATCCATACTTGGCGGCGGGTTTCCGTATAGCCGCACTGTACGCTGACGATATGCGGGCTGTGCTGCCGGGTGACCTGGTCCATCTCTCGCAGAATATCCGCCTTTTCTTGGGTGGACATCTGCTCAAAGGGACGCTTGACCTGGGATGTGATGGGACTTTCCTGCTTCGTTAGGTCAAGGGATACCCGCATCTGGTTGGTGCCTCTGGCAGCAGCACTGGCGGCCTCGGCCGCCTCTAGCAGGGAGCCCTCGGAAAGGTCGTCGGTGTAGGCGTAGGCGGCCGTGTTCCCATAGAAGACCCGCACACCTCCGCCGATGTCATTGCCCTGGGTCGCCTGCTCCAGACGCCCCTCGTCCAGCTTCAAAGAAAGCCGCTCAGTGTTCTCCAGATAGACTTCCGCCAGGTCCCCGCTGTTTTTGAGCGAGGTATCCAACACCCGACGGATGGATTCAATGGGAAGCATAATGATCTCCTTGTCATGATATCTTCAAACTGCAGTTAGCCCTTTTCATCCCAATTTATCCTGATTCAGAAAGCCGCTGCAGGTCTTCTTCATCTAGTGTCAGCGAGAAGGTTTCTAGGTTCTGGCGCAGGTGTGCCCGATTGCTTGACATAGGGATCGTCACCACCCAAGGCTGGCGGATGAGCCAGCGCAAAGCCACCTGGGCCGGCGTGGCCCGATGCTTTTGGGCGATGGCTTGAACCGTTGCATTGTGCAACACGTCATCTTTCAAGGGCGAGTAGGCGGTGAGGACGATGTCGTTCTCTTGGCAATGGTGTAGGAGCCCGTTCTGCTGCGGCTGGCGCGCATGCAGATTGTAGCGTACCTGATTTGTCACCACCGGCGTTTGGCACAATGTCTGGGCCCGCTGTAAAAGCGGCACATCGAAATTGCTGACACCGACCCGTTTCACCTTTCCTTCCGCGACTACCCGATTGAGGGCGCGCAAGGTCTCCTCTAGGGGGATGTCGTGGTTGGCCCGGTGGATGAGATAGAGATCGACGAAATCGGTCTGTAACCGTTGCAGACTGCCATCCACTGCCCGCAGCAGAGCATCATAGGCTAGATTTGTCCACCACACTTTTGTTGTCAGGAAAATTTCGCTGCGTGGGAATGCGTGCAGGGCACGGCCTACCAGTTCCTCAGAATGGCCCGCACCATACATCTCCGCGGTGTCAATGTGTGTATACCCCATGTCAATGGCATCTTGGATCAGGGCCACGGTCTCATTGTCCTGGGAATAATCGGCACTAGAGCCGCCCCCCATCTGCCATGTACCCAGCCCAAGAAGCGGAAGAGTGCCGCCATCGTTGAGAAGTAAGTTTTCCATTGTCGATATCCTTTGTATCAGTGATGATCCTTAACGTATGCAGTACATCGCCCTTGTAGAGTTTTTCATTGATGGCGAGCATATAGCCGCCGGCCTTGCTGCTGATTCTGCTGGCGGGACAGATGCCAAAGGGTCATGTCCGTCTGCACTACGGAGTAACCCACCCTAGGAAAAACTGAGCAGATAGATCAGGCATCCCAGGCAGGGAATACGGCCCAGAATGACGATTAGCAGCGCACCGACCAACAGGGCTATGAGAGGAGTGAAACCGCTGCCCAGCCGATCATAGCACGTTATGACTACTTGTTCAAAAATGCAGCCTGCTGCTGTTAGGCCTCTGCTTGGCGAATGGCAGATGCGCCGGAAGGGTTTGCCTTGGAGGGGTCCAAAGGGGTAAGGGCAATGGTCTGTGGCGTATGGCTGAACCTGACTGAGGGGCGGGGCCGGGCCCATTCTTGTAGCCAGTTGCCGCAAGTAGTTCAAGAGGAGAGAGAACCTCTCTCCTCTTCTGTCCCTTGGGCAGGGGGTAGGGTGCGCCTTCTTCCGTCACTTCCTTACGAGGGGCAGGGAGATCTGCCAGCTTGCCTGTGCGGTAGGTGTGACCGTGGGAGTTGGCGTGATTGTCGGCGTAGGTGAGGGTGTGACCGGGTCGCAGAGAGACAACTCGATATCTGCTAGGTCGTTCTGGGCAACGCGTGTCAAGGCATTGGGAATACAGCCACTCAAGCGGTTGCCGGCCAAGGACAACGAACGTAGGTCGGAGAGATCCACCAGGGTCGTCGGGATGTTGCCCGTCAGACTGTTGTTGGCCAGATGCAAGGTCTGCAAGGTGGCAATACTGCCCAGATCAGTCGGCATGCTGCTCGACAGGCGGTTGTTGGAGAAGTCCAAGACCTGCAGGCTGGCCAGCGCGCGCAGGCCAACCGGGATACGGCCCGATAGTTCGTTGTTGGCGAGGTTCAAGGTCTGCAGGCCTGTGAGCCGGCTCAAGGTAGACGGGATGCTGCCTGCCAATGTCTTGTCACTGCTATTGAGCTCCAGCCTGACCACACGCTGCGGGGCCCCGCTACTGGTTACCCCCTCCCAGGTGTCAATGTTGCTGTTCTCACTCCAGTTCAAGCGCATGGAGGCACTGATGCGTCCCTCCAGGGTGGGCTTGATGGTAAGGAGCTGTACGCAGTCTCTGACCAGGGCGGCATTGTCAGAGGGGTTGGGTACGACAGTGCCATTGGTACATCGTGGTCTCGGTGATGATGAGCCACCACCGCCACCACCGCCGCCGCTAGGTCTAGGTCTAGGCGTTGATGTTGGTGGGCTCGTTGGTGTAATTGTAGGCGTTGGTAGAGGGCATGATTGCAACGTAGTAGGATGTTGCGCTTCAAGAGTTGCAAAGTCATTATCCTCAATCCACTCATTCCAATCAGTCTTCGGTATACATCCGCTGAATTGTCCGTTATTAGCGAGGTACAATTGCTTCAGATTGAGGCTGTAGAGCAGTGGTGTTATAGGGAGGGTGCCTGTGAGTTGATTGTTGTTGAGCTTCAACTGCAGCAGAGTGTTGGTGAGACCCGTGCCGAGTTCTGTAGGGATGGTGCCTGTGAGTAGGTTGTTGTTAAGGTGCAACAGCTGCAGCTTGGAGAGGTTGCCGAGTGTTATAGGGATAGTGCCCGTGAGTCGATTGTTGTTGAGCCTCAACTGCAGCAGATTGGTGAGGTTGCCCAGTGCAGGAGGGATGGGACCCATCAGAGTGTTGGAGTAGAGGTGCAACTGCTGCAGAGTAGAGATGTTGCCGAGTTCTGTAGGGATGTTGCCCGTGAGTTGGTTGTCGTTGAGGTGTAACTGCAGCAGACGGGTGAGGCTGCCCAGTTGAGTCGGGATGGTGTCTGTGAGTTGGTTGTTGTTGAGCTTCAACTGCTCCAGATTGGAGAGGTTGCCCAGTTGAGTCGGGATGGTGCTCGACAGTGGGTTGTTGTTGAGGTGCAACTGCCGCAGATTGGAGAGGCTGCCCAGTTGAGTCGGGATGGTGCCTGTGAGTTGGTTGTTGTTGAGCTTCAACTGCGTTAGATTGGAGAGGCTGCCCAGTTCAGTAGGGATAGGGCCTATCAGAGTGTTGGAGTAGAGGTGCAACTGCCGCAGCTGGGTGAGGCTGCCTAGTTGAGTCGGGATGTTGCCCGTGAGTTTGTTGTCGTTGAGGTGCAACCGCCACAGAGAGGCGGGTAGATTAGCAGGGATGTTGCCCGACAGTTGGTTGTTGTTAAGGAACAACCACAGCAGATTGGAGAGGTTGCCTAGTTCTGTAGGGATGGTGCCCGTGAGTTTGTTGTTGTGGAGCTGCAACCCGGTCATGGCGGCGAGATTGCCCAGTTCAGGAGGGATCTCGCCTGTCAGAGTGTTGGAGTATAGCCATAGATGACTCAGGGAGGGGTTGCCTAGTGCAGGAGGGATGGTGCCTGTCAGAGTGTTGGAGTAGAGATACAAGAACTGCAGAGAGTCGGAGATGGGACCCGTGCCCAGTGCAGCAGGGATGTTGCCTGTCAGTTCGTTGTTTCCGAGCTGCAACCACTGCAGATTGGAGAGGTTGGCTAGTTCACGAGGGATCTCGCCTGTCAGTTGGTTGTCGTTGAGCCTCAACTGCTGCAGAGTGTTGGAGAGGTTGCCTAGTGCAGCAGGGATGTTGCCTGTCAGTTTGTTGTTGTTGAGCCTCAACTCCTGCAGAGTGTTGGAGAGGTTGCCTAGTGCAGCAGGGATGTTGCCTGTCAGTTTGTTGTTGTTGAGGTACAAGTGCGTCAGATTGGTGAGGTTGCCTAGTGCAGCAGGGATGTTGTCTGTCAGTTGGTTGTTGTTGAGCCTCAACTGCTGCAGCTCGGTAAGGTTGCCCAGTGCAGGAGGGATCTCGCCTGTCAGTTGGTTGTTGTGGAGCTTCAACTGTATCAGAATAGGGTCGGTGAAGGTGCCTAGTACAGGCGGGATGCTGCCATTGAGGGATAGACTATTGAAGTCTAATTGGAAGGTTTCGCCGGCGATGGAGAGGCCGGTCCACTCTGCCCCCTCCACCGCCCCCTCCAAAGGACGATCTGTAGACCAATTCAGTGTGTTGGGGTCGGCAGTACCTAGTAGGGTCTCCTTGGCGGCCAGGAGTCTTTTGCATATATTGATTCGGGAGCTAAGTGCCGCCGGATCCAAACCAGTTCCTATCGCGCCGCTTCCCTCCACACAGACACTCGCATAATACTCCGGATCATCCGGCGAGAGTGCGTCCTGCGCGGCTACGGGTGCGGGTGTGCCGGCGATGGTCATCAAGGCGGTTAAGGCGATGGCGGCACAGAGGACGCTGAGAGCTGGTAGGAGGGTCTGGGCTGAGAGGCATGGTTTCATCTTACCCCCCCCCCCCCCCCCCCCCATTATATAATTTATAATGGACAACACGAATCTGGACACACGTCCTCGTCTCTCGCCCGCAACAGGCGCGGGGTCGTCCGCCATGGTTGCACTGTCTGAGAGAATCTGATCTTGATTCGTCATAATTGCATCTCCGTGTCTGGACAGATCACATTTTGTAAACTGATTTGGAGTATACCACACAACCGAACTAGCTGCAAGTACCGCAGATAGATCAAGCGAGCTATCGGATGGTAGTGTATCATGACAATGATAGGACGGTAATTTGTGTTCAGGAAAGGCGTTGGCGCAGGCGGGCCAATTCTGCTTGCAAGGCTCGCGTCTCTTCTTCGGCTTCTCGTCGGGCATCAGCTTCCTGCTTGCGGGCAGCGGCTTCAACAGCAGCCTGTTCCTCTGCGCGCTTGCGGGCATCAGCTTCAACAGCGGCCTGTTCCTCCGCTTGCTTGCGGGCAGCAGCTTCAATAGCAGCCTGTGCCTCCGCCCACTGCCGAGCTTCCACTTCAGCCTGATATTCCGGCAGTATATACCCCCCATACACCGCATCCAGAATCAGTTCCCTGATAGGCGGCGTCCGCATCAAATCATCCCACCGAAACTGGAATCCTGGTAACACCTCTGACCGAATCACTCCCTCATCATCTGCTTCTATCTCCTCGTAGTCCCCGAGCGCATTGAGTCGATAACAGTGCATGTACCGCTCACTCGGATCCAGTATGTAGTATTCTCGCACTCCAGACCCAGCATAGCTTTGCTTCTTCGCTTCCGTGTCCCGCAGTATGGCCGCCCTTGTAGAATCCGACACGGATTCAACGCACATATCGCAGCTGCCCTTATAGACGCGTGCTCCCTCCTCCCATTCTACCGGATTGTCGTTGCGAATCACGCCGATATCAGGCTTACGTACTTCCTTACGCTCCCCAGTGGGGTTATCTAGGTCTTGTATGCTCAAGATGAAGCCGGTCTCGAGATTGAGTAGACTCGCGATTGGATGGCTCTCCACATAGTGCAATAAGAGATGGAAGAACCAATTGTAGAGTTCAAGTTGCGCGCGGGTAGACAAGGGTTTAGCCTCCAGACGGCCGTTGTGCCACTCGTAACTTACTTCCTTATCCGCATAGGGGTTTGCATACCATTTGGTCCAATACTCTTCCAGGGTGACAGAGAGGCCATCATGGGGAGCGTGCGGGTTGCCCGTAGCGGTATTGTTTTGGTCTGTCTGCTCTTTGGGTACATCATCGATCCGGGTTGTGGATGGGGCACCCTCCACCACAGGTATCCCCACATCCGAGGGGTTGGGGATCGTTACAGTCTTCACTTTGGCTGCCATACAGCCTCCTGTGTCTCAAATATTTAGCTGGTCTTCGCACAACATCCCGCACTTGAGGTTCACTCCGGCCCGGCCTAGTGTATCATGACAATGATAGGTTGATGATATGACGGTAATTTGTGTTCAGGAAAGGCGTTGGCGCAGGCGGGCCAATTCTGCTTGCAAGGCTCGCGTCTCTTCTTCGGCTTCTCGTCGGGCATCAGCTTCAACAGCAGCCTGTTCCTCCGCCTGCTTGCGGGCATCAGCTTCAACAGTAGCCTGTTCCTCCGCCTGCTTGCGAGCAGCAGCTTCCTGCTTGCGGGCATCAGCTTCAATAGCAGCCTGTTCCTCCGCGCGCTTTCGGGCATCAGCTTCAACAGCAGCCTGTTCCTCCGCCTGCTTGCGGGCATCAGCTTCAACAGCAGCCTGTTCTTCGGCTTCTCGTCGGGCATCAGCTTCCTGCTTGCGGGCATCAGCTTCAGCAGCAGCCTGTTCCTCTGCGCGTTTGCGAGCAGCAGCTTCCCGCTTGCGAGCAGCAGCTGCAACAGCAGCCTGTTCTTCCGCCCACTTGCGGGCAGCAGCTGCAACAACAGCCTGTGCCTCCGCCCACTGCCGAGCTTCCACTTCAGCCTGATATTCCGGCAGTATATACCCCCCATACACCTCATCTAGAATCAGTTCCCTGATAGCCGGCTTCCGTATCAAATCATCCCACCGAAATTGGAACCCTGGTAACACCTCTGACCGAATCACTCCCTCATCATCCGCCTCTATCTCCTCGTAGTCCCCAGCCGCATTGAGTCGATAACAGTGCATGTACTGCTCACTCGGATCCAGTATGTAGTATTCTCGCACTCCAGACCCAGCATAGCTTTGCTTCTTCGCTTCCGTGTCCCGCAGTATGGCCGCCCTTGTAGAATCCGACACGGATTCAACGCACATATCGCAGCTGCCCTTATAGACGCGTTCTCCCTCCTCCCATTCTACCGGATTGTCGTTGCGAATCACGCCGATATCAGGCTTACGTACTTCCTTACGCTCCCCAGTGGGGTTATCTAGGTCTTGTATGCTCAAGATGAAGCCGGTCTCGAGATTGAGTAGACTCGCGATTGGATGGCTCTCCACATAGTGCAATAAGAGATGGAAGAACCAATTGTAGAGTTCAAGTTGCGCGCGGGTAGACAAGGGTTTAGCCTCCAGACGGCCGTTGTGCCACTCGTAACTTACTTCCTTATCCGCATAGGGGTTTGCATACCATTTGGTCCAATACTCTTCCAGGGTGACAGAGAGGCCGTCATGGGGTGCGTGCGGGTTGCCCGTAGCGGTATTGTCTTGGTCTGTCTGCTCTTTGGGTACATCATCGATCCGGGTTGTAGATGGGATACCCTCTACCACAAGTATCCCCACATCCGAGGGGTTGGGGATCGTTACAGTCTTCACTTTGGCTGCCATACAGCCTCCTGTGTCTCAAACTTTGCCATCCCTGCACGCCCGACAGGTATCTGTAGGGATTCTATCACAGTTCATTGGATTCTGCAATGCGAACGTACCCATTACTTTATTGCTAACTCCGGGGTATACATAATCCATAGCCTGTGCTATCGCATTGCTCCTTGTGTTATAAAGTCCGGGTTGAGAGACCTAGTTTCATCTCTTGATTCGTCATAATCGCATTGCCGTGCTTGGACAGATAGCATTCAACTGATTTGGAGTATATCACACAACCGAACTAGCTGCAAGTACGGGTACATAAAGGCTCAAGTACCTGCAGTGATTGGCCACGGATCACTACGGTTCGTCATTGCAGATGTCTGGAATTCGTTTGTTTCGCCTTGACTGAACAGCAGACTGTGATATAGTAAATATGAATTGATTCTGCAACTGCGCGCTGCCGCAAAGCGTAGTGTGGCCCATAATCCAAAGATGGTGAATGCTATCATGCCAGTGGAGTACCCACGAACCATAGGCCCCCTATGATTACCGTTGAGAGCCTGACATACATCTACCCTGGCGGGGGAGTGCCTGCGCTGCAAGGGGTTGACTTTTCCATTCAGAAGGGCGAGATTTTCGGTTTTCTGGGTCCGAGCGGCGCGGGCAAGAGTACGACCCAGAAGGTTCTGATCAAACTGCTACGGGGATTCCAGGGACAGATTACGGTTTTGAGCAAGCCCCTGGCCGCATGGGATGATAGCTATTATGAGCGGGTCGGGGTCGCCTTTGAACTGCCGAACCATTACCAGAAGCTGACCGCTAGAGAGAACCTCAATCTGTTTCGCTCCCTATACAGCGGCGAGACCCTCGACCCAACCGAACTGCTGGAGATGGTCGGCCTGGAGAAGGACGCAGATACACAGATCAGCCGCTTTTCCAAGGGAATGCAGATGCGGTTGAACTTTGTGCGTGCCCTGCTTCACAAGCCGGAGGTACTCTTTCTAGATGAACCTACGACCGGGCTGGACCCGCTGAACGGGCGTAAAATCAAAGATATCATCCGCGCGCAGCAGGCTGCCGGATGCACGATCTTTCTGACCACCCACGATATGACCGTTGCCGACCAGATCTGTGACCGGGTGGCGTTTATCGTTGATGGTAGAATCGCCCTTATTGATTCCCCGCGCAATCTGCGGCTACAATATGGGAAGCGTAGGGTACGGGTTGAATATCACCAGAATGGGACAGCCGCTCCGCTCCAGCAGGCTGAATTCCCTCTAGATGGCTTGGGTGAAGATGCCGCATTCATGGATATTCTGCGGAATCACTGCATTGAGACGATCCACACCCAGGAAGCAACCTTGGAAGATATCTTCATTGAAACCACGGGCACGAGTCTGATATGAGCCGCTTGTTCTCACTGCTGCGCTGGGAAACGACAGTACAGTTTCGCCAGGGAATTTTTTACGCGGCCGCGTTCGTGGCCGCGCTTTTCTCTTTGATCATCTACTGGATTCCTGAGGCCGGCATTGAGCCGGTTCTTGTATCAATTCTGTTCTTTGACCTGTCGGTTTTCGGCATCCTCTTCATGCCGGGCCTGTACTATCTGGAGAAAGGGGACCGGGTGCTGGAGGGGCTGGTGGTCACACCGCTACGGGTATGGGAATATCTGTCAGCCAAGATCTTTGTCCTGAGTATGGCGGCCCTGGCGGTCGGCGTGGCGGTAACGCTCATCGTCTACGGCGCAGAACTCAACTGGCTGTGGTTTGTGGTGGGGATGCTGGCCATGTCATACCCTTTGTCGTTACTGGGATTTGTCATCGCCACCCGCTACAATGGTATCAATGAATATCTAGTGCCCGCTGCCTTTTTTCTCGGTGTCATGCAGATCCCGCTGCTCACCTACTTTGATATCGTGCCACCCCCTGTGTTGTATCTGCTCCCGAGCGGGCCGGGTATGATCTTTCTAACCGCGACATTCGGCAGCGTGCCCCTCTGGCAGCTCATCTTTGCGCTGCTCTACACGGCAGTTCTCTGGGTTGGCGGCTACCGCTGGGCACAGCAGTGCTTAGAGCGGGTCATCGCCCGCCAGGTAGGTGGGTGAACACCAGTGTGTAGTAGCCAGAGGAGGAGGTATACGATACAATGGCTGCTTTTCTAACCCTTGGACGCAGTGATATTCTCAATTTCCGGCGGGATACATTGTTGCAATTTCTGCTCGTCTATCCATTTCTGCTGGGCGGGCTTCTACGCTGGCTCTTGCCATGGGTGACGGCTGGCCTGCTGGATAGCATTGGCTTTGATTTGGGGGAATACCATCTCTTGGCGGTTAGTTTGTTCGGCTTGCTGCTTATCCCCCAAATTGTCGGGCTGCTAGCCGGTACTTTTTTGTTGGACGAGCGAGATCAGGATATATTGACGGCTCTGCTGGTGACGCCCATGCCCATCCATACATACGCCATCTATCGGGTGTTGACCCCGACCTTGATTTCGATTTTGGGCATTCTGATCGTGGTCCCGTTTATCAACATTCACGTCCTGCCCTTTGAGAAATTATTGCCGCTTGCCATCTCTGCCGCGCCTCTCGGCCCGTTTATGGCTCTGCTGATGGTGTCACTGGCAAAGAACAAAGTAGAAGGGCTGGCGGTGATGAAAGGGCTGGGCATCTTTCTGGTAGTGCCCCTCGTGGCCTGGTTCGTGCCGCAGCCATGGCAATGGCTTTTGGGGGTCTTTCCGACTTTTTGGGCAACAAAAGGGTATTGGCTGGCTGCTGCCGGGTCCTCATACCTGTGGGTCGTGGCCTTTGGATTTGTCTATACCTGTGCTCTCATCGTTGTTCTGCTGCGTCGTTTTCGGGACGGATTGTATCTGTAACTGCAGTGGTGGATCCGCTGCCTATGATGTTACTGGCCATAGGTTACTGTATGGCGCACAGCCTCTGACGCGGCGTGCAACATGGCGGTCAGCTTCTCTGGTGGCATGCCGCCACCTTGGGCAAAGTCCGGCCGGCCACCACCACCGCCGCCGAACTGCTTGAGTACATCGCGCAAAAGAGTCCCCATATGCAAGGATATATCTGGCGAACGGGCAAAGACAACCATGGCTTTGCCCCGCTGTACGCAGCCAAGCAGAGCCACGACATTTGGCTCATCGGTGAGCATTGAAGCCAGCTTTTGCAATAGTGCCGCCTCTGAGTCGGACAGCAGTTGGGTTACCAGTCGGAACCGCTTCAACTCGCGGCCCTGCAAAGCGTGATGCGGCGCATATTCTATGATCTCGGCAATCGCTAGCAGGTCTCGCGCCTGCCATTGGAGCAATACCTCCTGTTGTGCTTGCAGTTTCTTCTCCGCATTTCTGAGGGCCTGCTGCTGTTTTGACACCAATTGAGGCACATCGTCTACAGCGGCATCCAACAGCTTGGCCGTATTTGCCAGCAGCATGCGCCGCTGGGCCGCGTCAGCCACTGCTCGCCGTCCACACATGAAATAGACCCGGCTCTTGCCGCGATGCTTCTCTGCTCGTAGTAGAGCGACCGCCCCGATCTCACCCGTCCGTTGGACATGTGTACCACCACACGCGGACCAGTCAAACTTCTCAATTTCCACAATGCGAATCTGCCCGCTCACCTTAGGGCGGCCGCGCAAGGGTATCTTCGCCAGATCAGCTTCCGTGCGCCAATAGACGCGAAGTGGCCGGTTTTCCCAGACGATTTCATTGGCGGCTACCTCGACTGCTGCGAGCTGCTGCGGGGAGAGGGTCGGCCCGTCCAAGTCCAGTGTGTTCAGCAGATCACCAAAATGGACCGAGACTGTTTCTTGGCCTAGATGTCGGTAGAAGGTCTGGGAGAGCAGATGTTGCCCGGAATGTTGCTGCATATGATCGTAGCGTCGCGGCCAATCGATGCGTCCGCTGACGGTCACTGTGTCCTCAGGGAGAGGATGGGCCAGGATATGCAGCACAGCAATTGTATCCCAAGCGGTCTGCGAAATGGGTCGCGCCCCAAGGGGCGTCCCTTCCTGTACATCAACGACCTCTACGCCGTTCAGGCTGCCGGTATCATGGGGTTGCCCACCGGATGTGGGATAAAAGGCCGAATGGCTTAATCGTACGGCCGGTTGTCCCTGGTAGGAGCCACGTTCGATCAACTGTGCGATAAATGTTCTGTTATATGCGTTTTCGTAGTACAGTCGAACAGTGTTCTGTATCTCCACTAAACACTCTCCACTGTGGTTGCTGTGCCGGCCTCAATGTGAAGCTGTTGGGCATTCTGCCGGAAATGCTCTGAGAAATCCATCCAGTCTGTGGTGGTTATGATGCCTTGATGCAGATTGGCAAGCGCGGAGAGCAGGGCCGCTCGCCGCTGTTCATCCAACTCGCTCATCACATCATCCAACAGTAGAATCGGCTTCTCGCCTGTCTCTTCGGACATGGCCTGCAGTTCAGCTAGTTTTAGGGCCAGGGCACCGGAGCGTTGCTGTCCACGGCTGCCGTAGGTACGCAGGTTCCAACCATTGACTAGAAAGATCAGCTCATCCCGGTGTGGTCCGTAGAGAGAACTGCCGGCGGCCAACTCCACTTCTCTACGACGTTCTAGCTGCTCCCGGAAGAGCCGGGCGATTTGGGGGCTGTCAATTGTGCTGTCCTCTGTGGGGCCTACCCCCGCTGGGGTGCGATGCACCAATTTTGATGGCAGATGTTTGAGAGCATTGAGGTGGACATCCTCGCCATCCCGCAGCCGCTGATAGTCTGTATTGGAATAGAGCCCGGTGTTGAAGCTGGGCAGATACAGCAGATCCAGGGCTTCCTGTTGATCGGTGAGGGCCTGATGTCGCCTGCAGACGATAGGGGCTAGGCGGGCCAAGTAGGCGTGGCGGCGGCTGATCACCTGCGTGCCGTACTCAACGAGCTGGTCGTCCCAAAAGCTGATCTGCGCGTTGGTTGACGATCTATGCGGCCCTTCGCGCAGCTGTTTGAGCAGACTGTTCCGTTGGGTGATGATTTTTTGGTAGCGGGCAAGGGTCTGGTAGTAGTGGCGGTCGATCTGGCAGAGGGCAATGTCAATGTAACGGCGGCGTTCCCTAGGACTGCCGGAGATGAGAGCGATATCCTGCGGCAAAAAGAGCACTGCCCGCAGATGGCCGATGAAGTCCATACTGCGCCGGGGCACGCCGTTGACCGATACCTGTTTGCTATAGTTGAGGCCAGGGTTGCGGGGTGTAAAGAGGATTTCTAGGGTTGTGGCTTGGTCCGCGGCCAGCATATGGCCGCGGATACGCCCGTAGGGAATCGGCTCATGGGCCGCGTCCCGGCCCACCACTTCCCGCTCCGCCCGTGCATGGCTGGATTTGCTCGTCGCTAGATAGTAAATTGCTTCAAGCAGATTTGTTTTGCCCTGGCCATTACGGCCCTGCACAAGCGTCACAGAGGCGGTGAAGGCCAGATCGAGCTGTTTATAGTTGCGGAAATGTTCTAGGTGGAGATGGGAGAGAAACATAAACACCCATAGAGCGTAGCGAGCAGTTACGCAGATTTATGTAGGTTCGGGTAGATACCAGCCAACGGTCTGTCTGTTGCGGCTGAAATAGGCCTGGGCCACCCGTTGCACATCCTCAACGGTGACCGCGCTGAGATTGACCAGCCAAGTGTCGAACCAGCTATTGTCGGCGATGATTTCGCTGAAACCCAGCCAGTAGGCCTGATTCGTCACACTCTCGCTGCCGTAGGCGAATTGGGCTTTTGTCTGTTTGATGGCCTTTGCCAGCTCTGCTGTGGAGACAGGCTCTGTCTGTACCCGTTCGATCTCCGCCCAGATTGCGTCCTCCACCTGCTGATGGCTGATGCCTTGGGCCAAAGTGGCGTGGAAGCTGAAGAGATAGGGGTCGATGGTGGGGATGTAGGAGGAGCCAACGCCTACAGCTAGCTCTTTGTCCACCAGGGCCCGGTAGAGACGATTGCTGCGGTTTGAGGAGCTGCCGCCAAAGCCCTTTGCTCCGCCCAGAATGCTATCCAGTACCGTCAGCGGGAAATAGTCTGTACAAGTGGCGGCTGGTGCGTGGAAGGCGAGCCCAAAGTAGGCGGTATGGTCCGCGCCCCGCAGGATGACCCGCCGCTCCGCCTGCTGCTCCGGCTCCTGTAAACCGACCTCCGCTACAATCGGCCCTGGTTCTAGGCCGCCAAAATACGTCTCGATCCAGGCGGTCATCTGCTGGCTGTCGAAATCTCCTACAGCCACAGCGACCGCGTTGTTGGGCGTGTAAAAGGTCCGGTAGTGTCTGTAGAGGTCGTCTCGGCTCATTGTCAATAGATCGTTCTTCCAACCGATGACCGGATGTCGGTAGGGATGTATCTGAAAGGCCACTGCCTGCATTTCGGTATGCAGAAGCCAGCGGTAGCTATTTTCGCTGCCTTCCCGTTCGCTGAGGATAACAGTGCGCTCGGATTCGGTCTCGTCGGGGGCGAAGACCGCATTGGCCATACGGTCGCTTTCGACATCTAGGGCCAGTTCAATGCGGTCTGCTGGGAAGGTCTCAAAATATGTGGTCCAATCCTGTCCGGTCATGCCATTGAAGGATCCGCCTGCGCGGGCCACGGCTTTGTCAAAGGAACCTTGGGGATAGCGGTCCGTGCCTTTGAACAACATATGCTCTACCCAGTGGCTGATACCGGTTGTGCCGGTTTTTTCGTTGCGGCTTCCGACCCGGTAGAATATCCAAAAGCTGGCTACTGGGGCCAAATGACTTTCTTTGAGGACGATTTCCAGACCGTTGTCAAGACATGTTTTGCTCAACGCGCTACTGCCACTCTGTGCTACTACGATTCCATCTGTTGCCATTGATTCCGGCTCCCATTTTCGTTGGTTGTGGTATTACGGAGGCCCACTCCCCTGTAGACAAACCCTAAAGATTCCATTGTGGTCGAGTTGTAGATGTTCCGTCCATCCACGAGAATCGGGCGGGCCATTCGTTGTTTGATGCGCTGCATATTGAGTTGGCGAAATTCCTTCCATTCCGTGCAGACTAGCAGAGCATCCATGCCGTCGGCAAGATCATAGGGGTCTTCCGCTAGCCGCAGATCTCGGTTCAAGATCGCTGCTTTGGACATGGCGACCGGATCGTAGCCGCTGACCAGGGCACCTTCGACCTGCATCAGATGGGCGATTTCTAAGGCCGGCGATTCCCGTAGATCATCGGTATTGGGCTTGAATGTCAATCCAAGGAGTCCGATCTTTTTGTTGGCTAGACGCCCGCCTAGCAGATCCCGTAGGGTGATCAACGCCCAGCGTCGGGCATCCCGGTTGATTTCCATTACCGCGCGCAGCAAGGACGGATGGGAGCCGTGGATCAGTGCCATGTGCTCTAGGGCTTTTACATCTTTGGGGAAACAACTGCCGCCATATCCGAGGCCCGCGTTGAGGAAGTGAGGGCCGATGCGCTGGTCATAGCCCATGCCTGTTGCCACCTCTTGCACGTCCGCGCCTAATTTTTCACAAATGGTGGCGATTTCATTGATGAAACTGATTCGAGTGGCCAGAAAGGCATTGCTGGCGTATTTGATCATCTCTGCGGTACGCAGATCGGTAACGATAATGGGCGCGTGCAGAGGCAGATGCAATTGGGCTACTTGCTTGGCTGCGTCTGGGTCCATACTACCCAATACGATCCGGTCAGGTTTCATAAAATCAGAGATGGCCGAGCCTTCCTTTAAGAACTCGGGGCAACTGACCACAGAAAAATCAATGGGTGTCGGCTGCTTGTGGTGAATAATATCTGCCACCCAATCGCCGGTACCAACAGGAACGGTACTTTTGTTGATGACGACCAGAGGATGTGACATTGTGCAAGCGATGCTTTCCACGGCCATATGCACGTAACGCAGGTCGGCCTCGCCTTCAACACCGCTAGGCGTGGCAACACAGATGAAGATAAACTCTGCATCGGCCAGGGCTTCTTCGTAGCTGGTAGTGAAACATAGACGCCCAGCCTGGACATTACTTTGGATCAGCTCGGGCAGCCCTGGCTCGTAGATGGGCACTTCACCCTGCTGGAGTTGGCGGATTTTTTCTTCATTGATGTCAATACAGATGATTCTGTTGCCCAGATGGGCAAAGCAGGTGCCTGTCACAAGGCCAACGTAGCCAGTGCCCGCTACTGCGATATTCTTCATGAACGTCTCCATATTCTCGTATAACCCGTGACGAGGGATTCATGGAGCATAGAGAAGGAACTCGCCACGAATCAGCCGCCACCAACCGCTGTTACACTACCACTGTGCTCTGTGTCTTCGGGTCTGTCTGTTTTTGAGCGGCGGTGAAATGGCTCCAGCGCAGTTGCTCTCGCCAGAAGTAGTACGCGCCGAGGAGCGTCACCGGCACCCATAGGGCTACGTGCAGGGTGAAGGTGTAACTGGCGGCCAGTTGGATATTGACACCATAGGCAATGAGCACTTCAATGCTTGGCGTATCAAACGTGCCGATATAGCCAGGTGCAGAGGGAAGAGTCGTCGCGAGATTGACGATACCGTTTATCAGCATCAGGGCCAGAAAACTGACACTGAAGGCGAAGGATTGCATGACAAACCAGTACTTGACCGTCTCCAGCAGCCAGATGACAATGCTTGTGGCGAAGATCATCAGGACATCTCTGCCACTACGCAGGCTGCTGATCCCTTCCATAAACCGTTCATAGAGACCGTCGCTCCGTGTGCGGATTCGAGCCGGCAAAAGATGTCCGGCCAGCCAGCTATATAAAGTAGTAACCCGCCGGGGTTGGACAGATATCCAAATGAAGATGGCGGTGATGATCAGAAGCAGGACTGTGACGGATACCACAAGCCACTGAAACTCTGCCGGAATCGGCGCAAATGGCAGGGCCAGAAAGATGAACAGCAACATGATCAGCGAGTCGAAGATCCGCTCAATGAACACCGTTGCTAGGCTGGAGGTGATAGGGATCCCCTCCCGTTGCCGCAGAATATACGAGCGGATCACCTCCCCGGCCCGCAAGGGATACACGTTGTTGCCAAAATAGCCGATACAGACGACCGGAAAGAGCCTAGGGAGAGGAATTGGCTTCAGGGGGCGCAGCATAAAGTACCAACGCCAGGTGCGGCCCCACAGCCCCACAATATAGACGCCCACACCAGGAATGAGCCACCAGTAGTTGGCCTGCCCGAGTGCCTGCCACACCTCCTGCAGATGGAGGCTCGGCAATACAAGATAGAGAAAAAAAGCACTAATCAGAATGCCGACCAGCAGTTGTGCTGCGAACTTATATTTCATCCATTTTTTGATTGTTGTTATCGGCCTCTCGCGTCAGTTTGGCTGATGGTCAAGGAGTGTGTGCGTGCCATGCAGAATGAGGAGGGTGTTCTCGTCATTGATGGATAGCAGTATCGAAAAGCTCTACACGGATGAAAACGAACTCAACTGTTGGCACTATACCCAGTGTACGCAGCCGCATATCTTTCCGCTATGTGGTCAACAGGTAACTCCTGTGGAGAGTGGTTCGTGAAGAGAGGCGAGTAACTTCTCTCCACGAACCATGGCAGTTCGGCCCTATTCCATTTGCAGGAATTGCGTAGATGCCCATGTGGGGCCGTCTACACCCGTGCCGGCCAGCAGAACCCAGGCCCCATCCGGGCTGGTGCCGAGGGTCGGATAGCTGGTGCCGTTCAGAATATGGCCAACGATGGGTGCATCCAGTGAAGGCACGCTACGAAGCCGCAGACGCAGGCCTTGAGTGGTGGTAACCAGGGCACGGCCCATCTCCACATACAGCTCTGTATCGCGCAACTCGACTAGGGAGGCTGTCACCCAGACTGGCTCGTTGAAGCCGGGGAAGAAGATCGACACCCAGATACCATCTTCGCTGATGCTGGCAACAGGGAAGGCTTCACCGGAGACGGCCCCTGCCAACACCTCGGCATCGGCGTCTGCAATGCTACGAACGCGCAGAGAACGGGTGGCAACGACCGCCAACTGGGTTGCCATCTCGCCGTCCTCCATCATAGCAGGCATCTTTTCCGCCATTGTCTTGTCGTCTGTGTCTCCCATGGGCATCGCGCTGACTGTAACCGCAAAGGCCGGGCTGAGCGGGGCACCTTCATCAAGAACAGGGCCATCCGGGCCGGGGAATTCATAGACACCTAGCGTACCAGCGTCCACATGGAGCATTGCGTAGAGGATATCGCTGGCGGCATCGGTGTTGATTTCGACAGCCACATCGCGAGTGACGCCGGAGACCACGGGGGCATATCCGATGACAGGCCCGAAGGTGCCGGCATCATCCGCGTGGATGACGACCCAGCCATCTTCCTGGGCCATCACTTCAGCGATCATAACCATGCCTTCACTGGCATCCTGATCGACAACCATAATAGATGGCATCATGTCCGTCATTGAATCCTCAGAGCCCATCTCCGATTTCTCTGCGCTGGCTTCCTCTTCAGATGTCTCTGCGTCCATCATTTCTGCGCCATCGGTCACAGGAAGCATGGTAGCATCGTCATCTAAGGTCACCATTTCTGCCAAGATCCAACCGATACTATCCATATCTGGCACCTTCACTTGCAGCCAGCTTCCATCTGCTGTTCGCCCGACCACAGAGATGACAGTGTCTCCGCGTAGGCCGGCGATGATCGGTGTTTCTGCATCGGCCCCCTGACGAACCCGCAGCGAATCGACAGCCACGGTTGCGTCTATGCTGACCATTGTTTCCTCAGCCATCATATCGTCGCTGTCGCCTTCTGCGGATGCATCAGCGGAGATGGCCTCCAGCGCACGACTAGCCGCCTCTGGGTCCGGTGGGGCTACAGGAGTCAGGAGAAGTGTGATATCTCCTTGGAAAGGGTAGCAGCCGGCAACTGCCAGGGCCAGGATTGCCAGCGTCCCAACCATAAGGGTGCGAAAGCGAATAGGCATAATTCCTCCTAGAGTAACAGTGAGTAAAAATTCATCTCCAATAAATTATGGCACAGTAAAGGAAAAGATGCCAAATAACTTGGTAGCAGTAACGGCGAGTTTTCGTGGTCAGTTTTTCCTTGTTTGTGTACTGCCGCTACGAAACGTTAAAAGGCAGAGGAACTGTTACGCGTCCCACTTCGGCCACGGTATCAGCATCATAGATGATTGCCAGTAGAGAGAGCGGAGAGGTTGTGGGTGGTAGGGGGAGTTCATAGACATCCTGCATCACCTCTCCCGGCAGCCAGCTCCATGAAGGGGCGACCTGTCGTAGGGGGAAGTGATCCTCTTGCAAGAGCACTTGTCCGTCTGCAAACAGGCGCAGGGATAGCTTCAGTGTGCGGGTGATTTGCCGATTCGGTTGCCAGAAAAACAGGGCGCGCAGTGCTGGGCCGCCGGCAGTGTTGAGCCTGACCAACTCAACACCCAACAGGCGCAAGGCGTCATTATCAAAGGACAGGTCTAGGCGGGTGCTAGGCGTGTCTGGCTGCGCTTTGCCCCGCGGCCACACCCGTACCAAAGGGCCTTCACCGCTAAATGAGAAATGCTCCTCAATGCCATCTAGCTCTTGTGTGAGAAAGACCGGAGCAGCGGCCGCAACTGACGCTTCCACAAAGGCCCGCCGGGTTGCGGGATCATCCAAGGCCACGGCCTCGGCATTGGCACCGAGTCCCTCCGCCTGCTGCATATAGGCCAAGGCCGTCATCTGCCCCCGCAGCCCCACGACCCGACTGCCCGGGGGAAATGAGACCTTAGCCATCGCCACCGCATAGTCATGAACCGCCCAATCATTGAGGCGATTGACCGGCGCAGCACGGCCAGGAGCGAGCAATATGAGTAGAGTCAACCCCAGAAGGGCGAGGTGCCGAAGTGGCCCTTGCTGTACGAACCACGAGTTTCGCCCGAGCATAGCCATACCGTTGCCGATACCGAGTGCGAGACAGAGAAAGACCGGCAATAAGAAGACTTCGGCATCACCGACCCGATAGTTGAAGCTGAAGAGGGCGTTGGCAACAAGGATGAACAAAATGAGTGCCCAGGCGGGCCGTTGCAACTTGGAGAAAAGACCGGCGAGAAGTCCAACTACGCCCAACAGCAGCCCGAGCCAGCCGAACTGTTCCCGAAAAAGTAACAGCCAGTCAGCGGTTGTGCGGCTGACAGAGAGAGCATTTTCCCTAAAAAAGCCGCTGTACCCTGTGGCGAGGGTATGCTTCCAGAAGCCGGACCAGGTGTTGACATAGGCACCTTCCAAATCTACTGCGCCCATCCACGCCCGCATTGGTATATATAGATACAGCAGAAGGGGTAACAGCAGCGCGGCAGCCCACAGCTTCCATTTCCTCTGGGGATACCAGACCCCGGGGACCTGCCAGAGTACATAGAGTGCTACCCCCGGCAGAAGCAGCAGCGTCGTGCGGTGATGGGCCAATCCCAGGCCGCTCAGCAGAAACAGGCCAGCCAGATGTAACGAGCCGGCCCCGTGGCTCTGGCCCATTGTCTGCCATGTAGAACGGCGCACAACGGCTGATGCCCTAGGAGCGGCGACCGCCACATATAAGATCCCTGCCACGATCAGCAGATGCAACCCATACACTTCAGCAGCGGTCGTCTGCCTCCACCAGACTGGTGAAAGGCCGAATGTCAGGGCCGCTATGGCTGCACCCCAGCCGCAACCGTTGAGCCGGCGGCCTAGGAGAAAAAGAACAGCGATGGTGCCGGCCCCAAAGAACGCACTGAGAAGATTCATACGCCAGGCCCAGTTGCCGAAGGGAAAGAGCAGCCGGCTCCACAGACCACCCAGCAGCGTATAGAGAGGGTAGCCGCTAGGATGAGCAATGCCGAAGGTAGGCGCGACGAGTTGGAACTCTAGGCTGTCGCTGTAGAGTTCGAAGATACTAGGAGCAGCAGTGGCGACATAGAGAGCGAGGGCTATCAGGCTGATGACCAGGGCTTGCCAACTAGGACGATACAAAAAGTACGTTTTCATTGCGGCCAATGATACTACCAGTAGCCTGTGATCAGTAATTGCAATGTACTGGCTACGGATTACTGGTACTGACCAGGGCTTTCGGGAATCGGAGAGGCTGGCGGCATTCTTGCAGGGGAAGATGAGTGGAGTGGCAATTTGAGCAGTTCAGGAATTGTGCTGGTCTGCTTTCGTGATTTTTACTCATGCTTTGTACTGTACATGATCTGTTGAAGCTCCTTTCACTGTAGTGGTCAGCAACTGCAGTTACTGACCACTAAGCGATGAGAGACGGGTTCTCTCCCCTCTTTCACTCCTACCCTCCGTGAATTATCCCCATGGCCATACGGAAGACATGCTTGGCAAACGAAGAGTCATATTCGCCCCAATCTTCATATTGGGGGAGCGATATCTGTTCATGTAGCGTACCCAAAACACCGAAGGCAGCACCGGCACCGTTTTGTTCAACGATAGGTTGCAACACCGCGTTCACGGCCTGGTACAGATCCTCATAATAGACGGCTGCTTCGCGCAGGTCTTGCGGGTCAGTGCCGGGGGAATGGGCATTGATGGCGTGTTTGAGATCCCAGCTGGCGACCTCGTTCAAGATTTTGCGTACACCCAGCGGATTCTTGTCGTCCATAAACAGAGCATTCGTCAGAGCACGCGGCTCATAGAGGTCAGCCGACATGACTACCTGCTCCTGGGGCATGTAGATGATCGTGGTTGCCATACCATCGCCAGGCCCTAGGTGATGCAGTTCCACCATCGTATCGCCTAGCTCAATCGGCAGATAGCTCTCAAAGGAGATGTCCACTTCATCTGGGACAAGCCCATATTCATCCAACTGGAAGACATCAGCACAAGTGGCATGACAAATGACCTGGGCATCGGGGAAGACTTCTGTGCCGCCGGTGTGGTCATAGTGTTCATGAGTCAACACGATGTGAGTCACGGGTTGGTCGGTGAGTTCGGCGATGGCTGCTTTGAGCAGTTGGCCGCGGGCGGCATTGGACGGATCCGTAATCAGCACACCATCATCCGTCACCACAACGAGGCTGCTGTAGAAGAAGCCAAAGTAGTGATAGACGCCCTCATCTAGTTCGGTCATGGTCGGTTCCGGCAGGACAAAGGCAGGCGCTTCCGAAGTATCTTCTGCCGTTTCTGAAGTGTCCGCAGGCGCTTCCGAAGTATCCGCAGTCGCTTCTGAAGTGTCCGCAGTCATTTCTGAAGTATCCGCAGTCGCTTCTGTTTCTGGTGTGGGGTCTGACGTTTGAAGTGGAAATTGACAGCCCGCCAAGGTGATGGTGGCCAGCAGGAGTAGGGCGAAAATTGTGCTGGCCTGCATTCGTGATTTGTGATTGTACATGGTCAAAGCACCTTTAACTGTATATGGTTCATATTGGTATTGAAGAGGAGAGATTCGACTTGCTGAATCCCTCCTCTTCACTGCCCACAGGAGTTTAGCCTCCGTGAATCAGTGACATGGCCATGCGGAAGACATGCTTGGCAAACGAAGAGTCGTACTCGCCCCAATCTTCATATTGGGGGAGCGATATCTGTTCATGCAGCGTACCCAAAACACCGAAGGCAGCACCGGCACCGCTTTGTTCAACGATAGGTTGCAACACCGCGTTCACGGCCTGGTACAGATCCTCATAATAGACGGCAGCTTCGCGCAGGTCTTGCGGGTCAGTGCCGGGGGAGTGGCCATTGATGGCGTATTTGAGATCCCAGCTCGCGACCTCGTTCAGGATTTTACGCACGCCCAACGGATTCTTGTCGTCCATAAACAGAGCACTTGTCAAGGCGCGCGGCTCATAGAGATCAGCCGACATGACCACCTGCTCCTTGGGCATGTAGATGATCGTGGTTGCCATGCCATCGCCAGGCCCTAGGTGATGCAGTTCCACCATCGTATCACCTAGCTCAATCGGCAGATAGCTCTCAAAGGTGATGTCCACTTCATCTGGGACAAGCCCATATTCATCCAACTGGAAGACATAGGCACAAGTGGCATGACAAATGACCTGGGCATCGGGGAAGACTTCTGTGCCGCCGCTGTGGTCATAGTGCTCATGGGTCAACACGATGTGGGTCACGGGTTGGTCGGTGAGTTCGGCGATGGCTGCTTTGAGCAGTTGGCCGCGGGTGGCATTGGACGGATCCGTAATCAGCACACCATCATCCGTCACCACAACGAGGCTGCTGGAGAAGAAGCCAAAGTAGTGATAGACGCCCTCATCCAATTTGGTCATGGTTGCTTCCGGCATGGCAGGGGCTGCCTGTACAGAAACACCCTCCTCATGAATTGCTTGGATATGTTCGCCAAAGGGATGAGTGCTCAATCCGTTACGATAGGATTCAATCCCCTTTAACTGCCAGCCAAACCAGGAGGTGATATAGTAATTCCGCATCTGCTGTGGAATGTGGGTATAGGTGGCATCATCGCCTTCACCTTCTATCACCCAACTGGTTAGCGGATATTGAGCGGGTACAAAGGTCATATCCAATGCGTCATCTTCCAGCGGAACGCGTGTCCCCATGGCGTTGTAACCGACTAAAGCCTCACCTGCCTCCAACTTCCACATGGGGAAGTAAGAATCCAACTCATCATCCACCATCGTCCCATGGCCTTGATCCTTGGCAACCACCAGCATTTTATTCCCTGTGGCTCGTTCATAGGAATTGAGGGCGACCGGCTGTGGGTTGTCGGCTGTGGGCATACCTTGCTCGCCGGGTAGGGGGAAGATAGCGGTGGGATCGCCACCGGCTGCCTCATACCAGGTATAGAAGAGTTGGCGGAAAACAAAATGAACAAAGCTATCGTCCGAGCCAATCAGAAAGAGGAAATCTTTGGGCACACCATCGGGCTGTTCAGTGCTGCCATTGACATTGGGGAAGCCGGGGGCTGGCTCCCACTTTTGGGGGATGCCGTTGTTAAAGCCGATGCCGGTCTTAATGTCGGGCAACTGCACAGCTGCCACTTGTGATGTGATGGATCCTAGGGAGTGGCCCATCATGCCGATATTTTCGGTGTCAATATGGCCAGAGAAGAAACCGCAGATGTCCTTGACGACACCATTCACTTCCAACTGCGTCCGACATTCTTCCGCAGGCCGGTTCAGGGCTTTCATTTCATGGATCACCGCGGCCACATCGTTCGTGCGCTGCTGGAAAAGTTGCGCCATCATAGTCGTCATCTTAGCGGCCCCGTCTGGCGCGGCTGTGAAGGCGGCAATGTTGGGCGGCCCCTCAGATTCGCCGCTGAGTTCCTCATTGTACAGGAACTCAAAGAACTTCGGGAAGACAGGCGGTTGTGTCATCACTTGCTGATAGGCAGCCTGCATCTCAGCAGGCGTTGCTTGCTGGGCAAAGGGTGAGTTGGGGTCGTGGAAAACAAAGTCCAGTGTTGAATCAGAGATAAACTGAACTATTACCACAACATAGCCATGGCTTGCCAGTTGTTCACAGGCAAGTTCCCAAGTCAGGCGGTTGCCACCGAGGCCATGGGCCATAATGACCAGCGGGAACTTGCCTTCCGCCATGGGCGCACCGATATAGCTATTGCGCTGGCGTGAAGCAAATTCCTGCATGAGCGGGCCGACTGTCTGAAAGAAGACATTTTGGTCTCCTTGCTGTAGCTCGGCGAGTGTTTGACCGGATTCTGTTACCAACCCTTGAGCACCAAAACCGATAAAACTCATGGCGAACTGCTGAAAGAGGTCCTCATCACCCCATACGTGATCCATCCAAGTCGCGGGGCGGCCTGCGGCGGCCGGTAGCAGCGGTGCGGGGAACACATTGGATTCGACACTGGCACCCTCTGCAGGTGCGGTAGGATAGCAGATGTCGGTGAGGACTGTGCGTGGTTCGCCAGCTTCTTCCATCTGTTTTAGGAAGGCACGATACGCATCACCTTTATACTGACCGCCCCATTCATCAAAGGGCTGGTCGAAGTCTTTGACAAAATTGGTCATAATCCCTACGGCATATGGCCCTGCCCCTAGTGGGTCGGGAGCTTGAGCAGTCTCTGCGGCAGCTTGTGGCGGGGGCTGAATGACGTCCCAATGCTCAATGATCTTGCCATCTTTCATCTTGTACAGGTCTGCACCTTTGCCTCCTGCCAGCGGGTTCTCTGCGGCGTTGATGTCCAAGATTGGCTGATTGTAGAGCCATACATAGGGACCATCGGCGGAAAGCAAAAGAATTTCAGCACCGAAGGAGGGCTGCTGTTCAAAAAGCCCCTTGAAGATCTCAATAAACCCATCCAGCCCATCCGGCTCGTTGACGTTGTGCTCTATATGATTGTCGCCGTAGATAGCGGGTAAAATGTCGAAATCATGGGGTGGGTTGAAGAATTCTGTCCAGAGCTGGCGGATGATTTCTTTGTTGCGTGCCATCTCCGCAGCACTGACCGGTTCAGTCACAGCCTCTGTCAACTCTTCAAACATGGTATGACCGCTGACAGTCTTCTCAGGGATCGCTTGCTGGGCTTCCCAATGTTCGACGATTCGACCATCTTCCAGCCGGTAAATCTCAATAAGGGCTAAGCCCACCATCTCATTCCCCTGCTCGCCGGTGGGGTTGATTTGAGCATGAACCCAGACGAGATCATCTTCGGCCCCCATGTGCTTGATCTCCCAGATGGCATCGGGGAACTGGTCAAAATTGCCTTGGAACGTCTCCTTTACTACCTCTACACCGCCCAGTAACGCTTCACTATGTTCGGTGTAGTCGCTGGCATAGAGTTCATCAAGCAGGTCTACATCTCGTCCATTGAGTGCTTCATCGTACAGACGCTTGATGGTGGCTTTGTTGGCGTCCTCGCCATGTTCGGTTGCCGCTGCTGTAGCCAGGGCCGGAACAGGACGGGCTACAGCTAATGTGGCGAAGAGTAGGCCAATCAATCCAAGAATTGATATCCATCGCCTTGTGTACATCAAAACCTCCTCCATTCATGTTGAAATGTTAACTCTTTCGTGGTCATTAGGTGTTTCACATTTTCCGGTCTCCAGAACCTAACGTAGGTGTAGTGCCTCTAGAGTACCACATGCACACTGTACCTTACATTGAAGAATGAGTGCAAATCCGAAAACGGCAGGGCGCACAAAAACAGCACCTTACTTGTCATTACAATAGATTTCAGCAATCCCCAGTTGGCAAGACAAGTTAGCCGCATTATACTGCTCTTACAATGTAGAAGTAGTGTTCGTACCACCGCCCCTACACACCAGTGACGAGTGCGGTGGCTCTAATAAAGCCCTGGTCCCATAGTGGCCGGCAGGACCAGTTGGCCTTCTGTGACTTGGAAATAGTTAGGATACGCGACCTTGTCATCTGGTCGTGCTAGGGGTAGGAACTGACGCTGGTTGCATTCGAAACAGTCCACATCCAACTGTAGGTGGGCGCAGAGGTTGGCACTATGCACCAGGGCCAGGCCGGGGTTGGTCAAGTCCTGCATGGTGAGATAGAGGCCATGGTGGCGGGCCCAGCAATAGGCCAACAGCGAATGGGTATGCCCTTTGCAGGTCTTCACAGCCAGCCCGGACCATCCCAACTCATGCAAGTGCTCTAGGTGGTCCAGACGATCAAGGCTTTCGTCAATGATCACTGGGGCCCGGCGGGCCACGTCGTGGAGCGTGTCAGTATAGCTACTCAAGTCCCGGGGCGTGGGCTGTTCGATGTAGTCCAGCGCGGCTAGGACCTGCGGATTGTCCGCTTCTACTCGCTCCAGCATTTCGAGAAGGGCTTCAGGGTCGTGATAGCCCTCGTTGGGGTCTACTGACAGGCGCGGTCCGTCCGCTACACCGATCTGCGCCAAAGTGTGGGATGCTACCGTATAGACTTCCACGAGGCGCTGGGCATCTGTAGCCGGTGCTTGGCCACTCACCTTGAGCTTAAAATAGCGCACCCGGTCCCGCTTGATCCATGAAGCTAGGTCGGCTGGAAGTCCTGCGGGGGGCGGCTGGTCAGAGTCCACCTGCGCGGGGGTGAGAGCATCGCTGATGCCCACCACATGTTGCACCGACAGCACCCTACGGGCCGGGGCTAGGTAGTCTCCTGGGTAGCGTCCGGCAAAGGCCGCCCCGAGATACGCCCCGAGATCTTGGTTCAACCACATGGACGTATATCCGGCATAGAGCGGTACATGCAGCGCGTTGCCCCAAGCGTCATGCAGCGCGGCGTCAAAGGGTGCTAGACAATTGAGCATGGCTAGCGGCGGCAGAGGCTCTGCAGCGGACACTTGGTGTGCTAGTTCGCTCGCGACTTGTTCTAACGCCATGCCCTTTTCCACGGGGTCGCCGTAGTCATCGTTTTGCAGACGCGCAGCTATGCCGCGACATAGCTGTCGCATGAGATGGTCTTTTTCTGTGTGGCTCAGGTCCGCTGCGGGAAAGGCCCACAGGTCTGAGAGTAGGATAGTGCCCACACCGTGGGCAACTGTGCCTGCCCGGGTACATACCTGCACGCTGACCATGGCATAGGTGATGGCTTCAATGCTGCCCCGGCTGAGATGCAAGGGGACACTCAGCTGTTCATCGGCAAAGGAGACGTTCACCGTCTCCACGCGGATATCGGTCGCTTTCATCATACACTCCAGATGCGAACTGCAGTGGTTCGTAGTGAGTAACTGCAGGGACTCATTGTTACGGTTTTGCCAGATGTCTGCTAGAATCAGTCAGTAACCATTGGCAATTTAGAGTACGGAGGACAAACCATGACAGACCAACCTATCTTCATCGGGCAATTTACCCGGCGTGAGTTTCGGGAGGCCCTGGCCGCCCATACATTTCAGACAGCCATCATCCCTACGGGCAGCATTGAGCAACATCTTGAACACTTGGCTATGGAGCACGACATCCGCATGGCCACCCATATAGCCGAACAGGTGGCCCGCCAGCTATATCCCCAGGTAATCGTCACCCTACCTATGCGTGTCGGCATCTCGGAACACCATATGGGCCACCAAGGGACGATCACCGCCAAACCGGGTTCTTGGCTCAGTGTACTGTTTGATGCGGTGGAGAGCCTAGTACGCCACGGCATCAACAATGTTCTGATCTTAAACGGTCATGGTGGCAATGAAGCGCCCGTCTATGGCATCATACGGCAATGGCATCTCTATTTTCAGGCGCAAGCACCGGCGGCCAATGTACAGTTTCACTCCTACTGGAATCTGAGCCGGTTGCAAGCGGAAAAGCTATGCAAGGGCGGCGTACCGGGCCATGCTCAGGAATACGAAACCGCGATGGCCCTGGCTGTATTCCCGGAAAATGTGCGCCAGGCGGCCATGCAGGACCAAGAAGACAAAGAGCCTTTGGATGCCGATGCCGAACAAGGGCAACTGTTGGTCGATGCGGCCGTGGATGTTACCCGCCAGTTTGTGGAAGAGATGATCGCCGGCCAGCACCGGGAGATCTAGGAGCACGTTTTCTCTACGCAACTGGACCCACAGGTTCATCATAAAACCAGCGGCTAGTGGCGAGCCATCGCCGTTTGTGAGAACGGCTTCCAACCGAGAGCGATGTTCGTCAATATACACATCTTTGCTTGCGTGGGGAATGGATGGACAATGGCAGTAGTCGATCACCCAACCTGATTCCGCTTGGGCCTGGGCCAGCCGATGATAGGGATCAAAGGCGGAGAAGAGGGGATCCCAGGCCTGATGCAGGTTGCTGGTGCGGTTGAGAAACCAGAGATTCGCGCCAGGCAGCACCCGAAGCTGGCCAGCATCACTGCCTCGCTCAATAGAGTCGGGGTGATGTGTATGTTCATGGTTCTCTTTCACTATCGTCGAATAATCCCAATTGATGTGACATATGCTCGCTCAAGTCGATTTTGCGCGGCACCTAATGCCCCTCATTGACACCACCTAAATTGTTGATGGCTTTTGTAACGTGAGGAACACAGTAGGTATCCGCCTGTTTTTGTATTTGATGAGTTGTAAAGTGAAACACATTCCAGCCAACCACTTTCAGCTCATTGTCGCGTATATTGTCTTGGATAGATTTCTCTGGATTGGCATGCCATGTATCACCATCCGCTTCAACAGCAATGTTTCCTTGCACACAATAGATAGCAAAATCTAATCTGTAATAGTTCTGGTTTGTAACTCTGATAAACTTCTGCCGCTCCGCGGGGATATTGTGTCTCTTAAACACGGTCCATAAGCGGTCCTCCAATGGACTTTCATCATACAGATCATTGATCTCAAGCGCATTGATGAATTTTTGCCAAGTTGTTGGAATAAAAACGATTCTGCGCCAACGTCGACTCAAGATCGGTTTGGGTAATGTATGTAGTGGGCCGAGAATAAGCTGATAATATTGATGATTGCTTTTCGGACCTGGTGGATCATTGGGAAATAGCTGCCAACGGCGAACGATGTGTATATCAAGGACTTGGGCATAATAATTCACAGAATACGCTGCTGGCCCAAATACTTTCGTTTGATAAAAAGCAATCCACTGCGGCGGCCATCGGTTTTTTAACCATTTCTTGACACTGGAAACAGGAATTCGATACCAAAATTGGTCTCGAATCAGGGCAAAGTCCCGTCGATTATTGACAATCGCTACCAATACTTCGCCGCGTGTAGACATGCTTTCCTTACGATAGTGGTCAGTAACTGCAATTGCCATTGGGGTCGTAGTCGAAGATATTGGCAACCACAGGCTCCATCGCTGCTTGCCCGTCATCACCCGTTGATACCTGTGGGGCCACAGGCGTACACGCTGCCAGCGTCAACCCCGTCCCCATCAAACCTGCAGTGCGGATGAACTCTCGGCGACTCAGTTTCCCGTCCATGTTGTTGGTCTCCTTGTGAAATCAAGATTTGAGGATTTTCCGGAAGAATTGAACTAGAATGTATCAAGAAGAATTCGGATAATGGCTCTATGACATGCAGAATCTAGTATCGCATGGAGTTTGCAGGCCTGCAAACTCCATTTTTTTATCCCTCCAGCAGCGCGATTTCCTCAGCCGTCAGTCCATATATCGCATATACCAAGCGGTCGATCTGTGCTTCCTGCGCGCTAGTATCCGCAGACGGGACCGCGTCTTTGGCGGCCAGGATTTGCGTTGCTAGGTTGTCGAGTTCTTTGCGGTCTTCGTCGGACATGGCCGGAATCGGCAGTTGCCTCAATTCATACCCTTGCACATGGTTGTTCGTGGAAGTGATGCGGAAAAACCAATCCATGAATTTGGAGTTGAGCAACGCCAGAAACGTTCTGCTGTCCACTTGATTTTTTAACAAGAGTTTGTTGACTGAATTTCCCCACAGCAGCTTTGTTGGTGGATTTTCTGTTAGGACAAAATTTAGACGGCGGGGGGCTAGGGCGTTCATCACTTGCTGAGAGATCAGGAAGATATCATGCCTGTTCGCATTCACTCTATCTGTCATAAATCCTTCTTCACAGTACTCAGTTGCATCGTCGTATCTTACCAGAAATCGAGTAACATGTCTCCCGCGCAAGAGACGCACAGGTGAAGGGCTGCGGGAAAATCTTGCAGAATGTGTTGTCAGATTGAGATCGCCTTGGACGATTGAGGCCGCGTACTGTCCCAGAGGCTTGATAGATGTGTCAGCGGCTATTTTTTCCAGAATGGAAACGCTACCTGCTCTGATATGCGGAAGGCAACGTAGTTCGGGATACAGTGCCAAGATAGCATCTTTGGTAATTGCAGCAAAGCGTAACTGCGCGATGCTGTGCGCGTCATTGCCCACCGAAATCTGAATTGGTTCGTCATTGGGTAGGGCTTTGGTGAACTGATAAATGCAAGTACCTTGCGTCACAGATGTAAAAACCTGTGCTGCGCGTGTCCGTGCTCTCTCTGGAAATTCTATGATGTGTTTCAACTGGGTGTGGTCCAGTAAGAGTTGGCGGGTGGCGGCGGATGAAAGGTCGCATAGTAAGCTACTTTGCACAATGAGAGTGGCCAATCCGTGCTTTTTGCAGAGATTGTAAGACTGTTCCACGAACAATTTGTAAAGATTTTGTTTTCCTCTGTCCTTTCCTTCTGCATAAGGAAAGTAGCTGGCTGCATGTACGCCTTTTCGCACCTGTTTGTACGGCGGGTTGCCGATGACCACATCAAAGCCCTCGCGCACACCGAACATGTAGGCAGGGTCGAACCAATCTGCGCTGGCGTTCTGGTCGTAGGGGTCCCACTGCGCGATCTTGTCGGCATCAGCGGTCGGCATGCCGCCTTGTTCCAACTCGGCTGCTAGGTCGTCCCGTAGCTGTTTATCCTTTTCCTTGCAAGCTAGTTTCTTGTGTCGGGTGGTGGCGTGGAAATAACGCTCGCGGTTGGTGTTCAATTCCTGCTGCAGTTGGGTAACGTTATCGGATACTAAGGTCATCTGCTGTTTGTGCAGGGCCAGCAGGGTATTGGCGGCCACAAAGCGGGTCTCTAGGTTGGGCAGGGGCTTGATGCCGTAGTTATCTGCATCTGGGTCGGGTTCCTGTTCAATGGCCAGGGAGATGAAGAAGCGCAGCTTCGCGATCTGTGTGGCGATGGTCTGGATGTCCACGCCGAAGATGCTGTTCTGGATGAGATAGAGCTTGCGCCCGAAGTCAGAATCCCGGTAGCGTCCAAAGGTATCGCTGATTTCTGTCAGTTGTGCGGCCCGTGCTTGCCGGTCTTGCGTATCAAAGGCCAAGTCAGCCCGTTGCATAGCCAGCTCTTTTTGCACCTGTTCCCAGCGTGTGTTGTCTTGGTCCAGGCGACGCAGGGCCAGGGTCAACTTATGGAGCACACCCATGGGGAAAGCCCCGGAGCCTACGGCTGGGTCGAGGACAGTGAGATGGGCGATGGCGCGCACAATGCCCAGGCGTTCGCTCTCCTCAAACAGTTCATCGGCATCATCAAAGGCATCCGCGTAGTCTAGGAGGTAGCGCAGGCGGTCCCGCCAGAAGACGGCATCGCCATCAGTGGGCTGGCATCGGGTCGCCAGGGCTGCGGTCAGGGCTTCATCCACCATGAAATCAACCACTGGCCGGGGCGTATAGTAGGAGCCGGTCTGCCTGCGCGCGGTGGTGCGGGTTTCGGGGTTGTAGGCAGCCAACAGGTTCTCAAAGACCTTGCCCAGCAGCTCTGGGTCCAGGGCCACCTCCTGCTCGGTGGGGGTGTTCTCCTCTACCGTGAACTTGTAGCGGTTGAAGAGGGAGAGCAGGCCGTTGTCGTCAAAGAAGAGGCGATTGGGGATGGAATAGTCCTTGCGCTGGTTGAGGTTGTCGCTGAAGCAGTCGATGCGATAGCCGCCCTGGTTGCTGGCTTCATAGCTGTCAAGGCAGTCGAACAGGCCGCCGTTGATGAAGGGCGTGCGCGCGAACAGCTTCAACAGGTTGTCCGGGTCCGCGATCTCATTTGCATAGCGGTAGCGGGAGGGGTCCCTGTGGGTAGTGTTGCTGGCCTGGCTGAAGCCGCGCCTGTTGATCTCGGTGTTGAGGGTAGCGAAGAACAGGTTCTGCAGGATGGCGCGGTAGTAGGAATCACCGTTGACAGGGTCATAGCCGTGCAGCAGGGGGTTGACGTTGGCTTCAACGAACAACTCCTCTGCAATCAGGCCCTTCTCCTTGATGAACCAGACAAACAGCAGGCGGGTGATAAGGCGGATGATGTGCTCTTCGGCTGGCAGGGTCTTGGCTTCCTTGGTGGGAAAGGTAGCCTCCCGGGTCGCGCGGCTGAACCAAGCGAACAGGTCTCTGTAGAACTGCCGGTTCAGTTCCTCAGTGTCCAGGGCATCCAGCCAAGCGGCCAACAGACCGTCAAAATTGTACGGCTTGCCATTGGCGTTCATCCAGCGTAGACGCTCTGCTAATGATAGGTCGTGTAGGATGTCCAGATGGGCCCTGTGTGGGTTGGTGGGGTCGATCTCCCGCACCAGTGAGACGCTGCCCAGCACATCCCGCTTTGGGTCTCGTTGGTTCATGCGGCGATGGACAAAGGCCAGGGTGAGCAGGTCGTCAGCTGTTTTGAAGAGGACGACAGTAGGGGCGGGGAAGCGTTTGTTGATCTCCCTAGTAAAGCTGATGTACTGGCCGCGTGGATAGTGTTTGCCTTTCAGGTCTACGGCTATAAAGAGAAAGCTCTGGGCCAGGCCTTGATCAAAGCCATCAGCATCGAACAGCAGCTGTTGACCCTGGGCGATGATCTCAATTTCATCGCTCGTCACCTGAAAGATGAGCTGCGCGGATGTGGCCTGTTGGGCAAAATTATTCTCTGACGCTGTGCCGGGATGTGGGGCGGGGAACTGCTCAATAAAGTCGGCAACGCGGCCCGTCTGTCCGTCTAAGGTGCGGTTGCTGTGGTATCCTAGCGCGGCCAGCAGCTCGCGGCTGGCATCTCTGAACTTGGCTGCCGGCATTCTCTGCAGGGCAGATGTGATGGTATAGCTAAATGTGATGGCGGCAGCGTCATTGGATGTGGTCATGGTATATAATCCGTTACTGCAGAACTTCACTCACGCCATTTCTCTTCTGTATCCGAATCAGGTTCTCAGTGGCTTGCTCGAATGAGTCGTCGTGACTGATGATGAAAAGCTGTTGAAAGCCTCGTATCTCCAATATCTGTCTCGCTAGGGAGCTGCGGCGGGTATCATCCAGATTGGTGGTCGGCTCGTCGAAAAAGGCTATGCTGATGTCGCTCATCTCTTGGAGGATGGCCAATCGGATCGCCAGGGCCGCGGCCATCTGTTCCCCGCCGGAAAGCTGGGCAAATGCCCGCTGCCGGCCATCCACTTCTAGGGTAATGCCGTAGTCTTCCTGCCAATGGAGAGTGCGGGTGTACTCCTCCATAATTTCGCCAAAACGCTGATTGGCCGTGTAGCTGATCTGCTGGACTATGGCTTTGGTTACAAGAGGGCCGGCGTCCCGTAGCAGGGTACGCAGGAACTGTAACAACTTGTATTGCTCGGTCAGCCGCTTGTGTAGGGATTGGCTGGTATTGAGCTGCTTTTGCTTGGTCTGCAACTGCCCGATCTCTTCTTGGACCCGGGCCAGACCTTCTCGCCAATGGCTCAAGTTCGTTTCCAGTTGCACACTCTGCCTACGAATCTCCTGTTCTTGGGCCAGCGTCTTTTGGAAACGATCTTCGTCGAACGCTTGGGTACTGGCTGCCAACTCCGCTTGTGTGGTCGTGCAGATCTCTTGGGCTGCCTGGCAGGCATGTTCTGCCTCGCTGACTTCCTGTTGGCGTTGGGGGAAGGCGGCGGCGGTGTCCTGATTGCGGCGGTACAGATCGTCCGCGCCCTGAAACTCCTCCAATGTGGCAGTGAGCCGGGCTGCCTCTTCGTCTATTGTGGCGAACGCCTCCAAGCGTGCATCCAAAGCGTTGCGTTGTGCCAGTTGCTGCGTGACCTCTTCGCGCTGCTGCTGCAGAGCCTCCTCGACTTGGGTACGTTTGCTCGCTTGGGCCTGGGCTACGTCCCTGCGCCGGCGTGGGTCGCCCCGTGCGGTCAACGCCGTCAATGAATTTGAGTGCTGCTGTACCAGGTTCGGTGCTTCCTCTAGGGATGCGGCCAGGTTCTCGGCTTGGGCCAGCCGGGCGCGTAAGTCAGCCAGTTCTGTTTCTGCAGGCTGCACTGCATCCTGACGCGGTAAAGAACGCAATGTCTGCGCTTGCTGGTTGAGGGTTATACGGGCCTGTTCCCGTTCTGTGGCAGCCTGCTCAATCGTTTCTTGGGCTGCTTGGCACTTCTCATTCAATGCGCCCCAGGTCGCGCGCAGCCGAGCGATGAGCTGGTTCCGATGCGTTGCAGACAGAGGCTGTTCGCAAGTGGGACAGATGGCAGTTTGCATGTCAGCTAGGCGTTGGCCTTGCTCTTTGACAGTCTCCCGTTCAGCCTGCAATTGGGCTGCTTTGGCTTGCTCAGCAGTCATCTGCTGCGTGAGGGCTTCTATCCGAACCTGTACTGGGCCCAGAGAGGCTTCGATATCTTGGGCTTGGGCCACCTTCTCGAGTAGAACGCGCAGCCGTTCTGTTGCCTTGGCCATAGCAGCTTGTTCCTGCTTGACCTGCATATTGGCAGACTGTAGCTGGTCCGCCTGCCGCTGGGCTGCCCGCAGCTCGGCTTCTAGGTTCTCTTGTTTGGCTACGGCAGCTGTCAAGGCTGCGGCTGTTGTCTCGGCTGTGGCAAGTTCAGCTAACAGCTTCTCTTGGGCGTTCTTTTTGGTTTGGGCTTGGGTCAATTGTTTGTCGATGACAGCTTGCTGTTCCTGCAATTGCCGCCGCTGGCGTAGGCGTTGGTGCAGGGACTGTTGTTGCTCAAGCGCGTGTTGGTAGATTTCGTGGCCGGCCTGGTTGGCTTCGGTACTTGTCAGGGCCTCTTGTGCTTCAGACAGGCGTACTTGGGCCGCTTCAAGTTTCTGTTTGTGCTTTTCCAACTCTTGCTGCTGGAGTTGCCATCTGCTCTGCAGGGTAAGCAGCCTTTCCTGCTGGACTTCCAGTGCCTGCTTCTCAGCTTCTGCCGTAGCGAGGGTTGCCTGGAGTGAGCAATATTGCTGCTCAGCATTGCTGATACGGGCGGTCAGGTCCTTGGCTTGCGCGCTTGCCGATGGCAGCCGGGTTAGTTCGCCTTTCAAGCCGCTGATGATGACCTCCTGTTCGTTCTGTTGCTGCTCTAGTAGCCGCAGCGGGTCTCGCAGCCTTTCATAGGCCCGCGCGTATTCCGCAACCCGTAGGAGGGGATCGAAGATGCTCTTGCGTCTACTGGGGATGTCCAGAAACGCGGCTGTGAAGTTGCCTTGGGGCACGCCCACGGCATTGCTGAACAGATCGGACAAGTCTGTGTCCGCATCAATGCCTAGGTGCTGGCGTAAAAACTGGGAAACATCGGCTTTGCCTTCACAGATTTTCAAGGAGAGTTCTGGATCGAAGACTGTGTAGGCACTGCTGCTACCACATTGACGGACCACTTGATAGGTGCGTTCGTCCGAGCTGCTGAGAAAATCGACGGTCACTCGTGCGGACTTCTGGCCTTCGCGCACGAAATCTGCTTGGGTATAGGGCAGGTGGTCGAAGAGGGCAAAGCCTATGGCTTCAAGAATGGTCGTCTTGCCAGAGCCATTGTCGCCGACGATGGCATTTGTGCCGCTGGTAAATTCTACGCTTGTCAGTGTATAGCTCTTGACATTTTCGAGGATCAGGGAGTGAATCAGCATTCGTATGCCTTATTGTATGCCTTCAGCATGCGCGCTGCAGGTTCTGGGCACTGGGCGTATGGCTATTCGGATGTTAGGGCGTCTTGCAGGCGTTGGTAGCCGCTATCCAGCTCCGCCACTACGGCTTCAGGCGATGCCCCCGTGATGGCTAACTGTTTGATAGCCAGGGCTAGTTGGCTCCATTCTGCACTATCTGCACTATTGGCGCGAAAGCGGCTGTCCCGTGCGAGCAGGTCGGCGACGATCTGCCGTTCTAACTGCTTGCGATTGAGATGCTGACCCACGGACACAGCAAAGTCAGCGGAATGGGTGGCATTGCGAACGAAGCAATGCAGCGGTTTGTAGACTTCTTGCAGCATCTGTTCAAGTGGTTCTCTGGCCAGGGCGCTAGGGTCGAAGGGCAGCACGCCGGAGAGGCGGAGTTCAACGACTGGTGCAAGCGGGGAGTGATGCTCCTGCCGCTTGCGTTCCACAAACTGCCGGCACTGGTTGAAGAGGTCTGCGGGGGTCTGGCAATGGTCTACTTGGAAGTGCAAACGCACGAAGGGGCGGCGCTTGTTGGCATGTAAGGTTGGGCTGTGCTTTGCGGGGCGGGCTGTGTCCACATCGACTAGATAGTAGCCGCGTTGTGGCCAGGCCGCTTCGCGCAGAGAGCAGGTCTCCGGGCTGCCGGGGTTAAATATCCAGTTGTCAAATGTGTAGGGCTTGTGGATATGGCCCAGGGCCAGATAGTCCACGTGCGGACGCAAGCGGGCTAGGTCTCTGTGGCGGAGGCCGCCAGCCTCTTCTGCAAGCACGCCCTCAACGCCGCTGTGCGCGATGAAGATCGTGTATTCAATGCCATCCTTATCCGCAGTGGCCAAGCGATCTGCCACGCGCTGGATGAGCTGTGCAGTGGCACTGCCGTAGTAACGCATCCCATAGACCCGCAGTCCGGGCTGTATGTCTATAAATGCGCCCCGTGATTTTTGATAGGGTGAGAGGATGACGGAAGAGCCATCAAGTTGCGGGTTGAGCAGGATCAGCAGTTCTCGCTCCGCCAAAAAGCGCATCCAGCCCATGGTCTCGCGGTAATAGGCCAATTCATGATTGCCCTCTACCGCGATGCAGGGAATGCCAACTCTCTGCAGCCGTTCCAAACCGATGATTGCGATGTTGAGGGTGAGGGCATCAATGGCGCGCTTTTCAAACAGGTCGCCGGCCAATATAACGAAATCTACAGATGTGTCAATAGCCGCCTGTATGATGTCCAGATAGGCACGAGTGAAGTCGTTCTGCCGCTCTTTGCTGTTGTACTGCCGATGGCCGAGATGACAATCTGCCATGTGGAGAAAGGTCGCACGCATTGGTTTTCCTAGTATGGTCAGAACGTAAGGGAGCGTTTTTCCTTGTCGTCCTTGTCGGAGATGAGAATGCTTAGGAGAAAGCTGACGAGGCTGATGATCGCTGCCCCCAAGAAAGCGGGCCAAAATCCGTCTACCCGGAAGGTGACATTGAACAGGCCGGTCAGCCGGTCTGTTAGAATGAGCATCCAAGCGTTCACGATAAATGTGAACAGGCCGAGGGTTAGGACATAGGCTGGGCAGGTGACGATTTGGACGATTGGTTTGATGACAGCATTAACAATGCCGAAAGTCAGGGCAACCACAACCAAACTGCCCACATCCACCTGTCCATTTTCGGCGAACTGAATGCCGTTGACCAGATAGGCGGCCACATACAGCGCGATAGCATTGCTGACTAGGCGGAGGAGAAATTGCTGCACAAGAAGCTAGAGATAGTGCGGTATGTAAACGCGCATGCAAGCGCGGCTTACCCTTTTGATGGCCTGCTCTTTTTACAGAACGAAACGAACAGCTACGCTTTTTGTAGCTGTTACTGTATAGTAACACAACTTGGCTGGTATCTTCAAAACGCGGTACTATACAAGACGCGGCCTAAATATTCTAGAGCCAATGAAATGAAACAAAGAGAGGTGGCTAGTTATGGCTGTAGATACAGATACGCAGTGGGCAACTAGGGAAGAGGTACAGGTGTGACGGCTGCCCAGGCGCAGGATAGGGAACGGATAGCGAAGTTAGAGGGCCAGCTCGGCGAGTATGATAAGCGGCTGGCTACGAAGGCAGACGTAGAGAAAGCGAAGGCAGACGTAGAGAAGGCTATAGGCTCTGTGCAGTCTGATATACGTGTGCTGCGTATATGGCTGTTCGTGGGCTTGGCGGGGCTGGCTGTACTTGAACTGGCTGTACCCAATGATATAAACCTGCTGGATGTGCTACTCCAGTTGCGGCACCTTGGCGGTGGCTAAACATCCTTGCGCTTTGTCCAGCGCTGCTTACCCTTTTGATGGCCTGCTCTTTTTACAGAACGAAACGAACAGCTACGCTTTTTGTAGCGGTGATTGTACAATAACACAACTTGGCTGGTATCTTCAAAACGCGGTACTATACAAAATGCGGCCTAAATATTCTAGGGCCAATGAAATGAACAAAGAAGGGGGTTAGTTATGGCCGTGGTTACGCGTGAAGACGTCCAGGCGTTGCGGGATGATATACAGGCGTGACGGTGGCACAGGCGCAGGATAGGGAACGGGTCGCGAAGCTAGAAGTCCAGATCAGCGAGTCTGATAAGCGGCTGGCTACGAAGGAAGACGTAGAGAAAGCCATAGGTGCTGTGTTGCTAGAGGTGAGCAAACTTGAAACAAAAATGTTCAGGTTGCTGCTCTCTCTAGGTGTTCCCCTACTACTGGGGATGATTGCCACTTTGTATCGGCTGTTTATGTGAGGATTCGCGTGGCTGATAAGCGGCTGGCTACGAAGGAAGACGTAGAGAAAGCCATAGGCGCAGTGCGGTCTGATGTAAATTCTGTTCTGCTAGAGGTGAGCAAACTTGAAACAAAAATGTTCAGGTTGCTGCTCTCTCTAGGTGTTCCCCTACTACTGGGGATGATTGCCACTTTGTATCGGCTGTTTATGTGAGGATTCGCGTGGCTGATAAGCGGTTGGCTACGAAGGAAGACGTAGAGAAAGCCATAGGCACTGTGCGGTCTGATATTCAGTCTGTGCAATCTGATATGCGTTGGGTCAAATGGTTTCTAGGGTATGGCGTCACACTAGGGACAGGTATTTTGCTGCTGTTGCTGCGTATGGTCGGCTGGCTGTGAGAGATGCGAAGAAACGCGGCGGAGGAGAAATTGCTGCATAAGAAGCTAGACTCGCAGGCGCATAGTATATAAGGTGCTCTGCACGGAGAATCCGTGAGCCAGTAGTGTGTCCGTAGCGATTCCATCCTGTGTACTCACAGACGCTCGGACCGGCCAACGAGGATATTCCCGCAGCAGGGCTAGAGCATGCAGGGTTAAGGCGCGTTCGTAGCGGGCCTGGGCCTCTGGGCGCACCCAGAGACGGATGCGGTGATTGCCTCGCCAGTACCTGGCGGTGACCTGAAACGCCCCTTCAAAGCGGCTACGAAAGTCGCGGATGGCGTAGCGGAAGACCCGTTCCCGACCGAGGAAGCGGCTCACCTGTTCAGCGATCTGTCTTTCCAGAGTCGGTTGAAAGTCGATGCGGCGGACGGCCTGCCACCATTGCACTGCAGCATTGGGCCGGCTGATGGCCAATTCATAGAGTAGATTGCCCTCCGAGGGAGAGAATGGGCCTAGATTGGGCAACGCTGGGCACTTGATGGCCTTGGGCACACATGGGGCGCGCAGTTCTCTAGTTCCCCCCATATTTTCAAAGTGAAGCCGTTCGTAAAGGCCAAGGGCGATCTGATTTTCCCCTCGTACCTGCAACACAGCCCAAGAACCCCCCATATCCCGGATGTAATCGAGTGTCCGTTCCATCAATGCTCGACTGATCCCGCGCCCGCGCCATTTGTGGGATACTGCAACATTGGCGATCTGCCAACGCCCGCTGCCGGACGTTCGCTGCACCGTCACATTGCCTACAACTTGGTTGTTCTCCACCCAGACGAACCCGTTGAAGCTGTTCTGAAATTCAGCTGTACTGCGGGATAGAAGGCGCAGCAAGCCGCTCATATACCCCAGAATCTGCAGTTCTCGCAGCGCAGCCTCCCCCTGTTCGTCCAGATCATCCGCGAAAGCATCCGCAATCAATTTGGAGACCGCGCGCAGGTCTCGCCCGATATCAAAAGGGCGGATGCCATGCTGCACATGGGCGGCTACGGAACGGGTTAAGATGGCCATTGCAATACCATGATTTGCCCGCTTGCGCGCCAAGCGGGGCGTTGCACCGCACCATGATTTATAGCAGTGCTTGTGAAACCTGCTGTCTTCTATATTTTACTGGGCAACGCGCACCAATGCTGGACGCAGAACACGCTCCTGGCGTTGGTAGCCGGCCCGTAATGTTTGGATGATATGCCCGCTTGGGATATCTTCATGCGGTTCGTGTGAGATGGCCTCATGTCGGGTTGGATCGAATTCACCATCCTTTGCCAAGAGTTCGACCCCCGCGTCGGCTAGGATGTTCAGCAGCTTTTGATGAATCTGCTCAAACCCCTCAAGCCAAGCACGATCTTCCTGTATGGCTCTCTCTGGAAGATTTTGAAACGCTAATTCGAGGTCATCGAGAACCGGCAAAAGCTGATAGATCATCCCTTCTGTGGCGCGCTCAATCCGTTCTTGGCTCTGGCGTTCCCTGCGCTTGCCCGCGTTTTCATATTCAGCGACAGTGCGTTTCATTCTGTCCACGGCTTCGGCGGACTGGGCTTTGGCTTCGATCAGTTCCGCTTCAAGGCGGGCGATGGCTTCTTCAAGCGTCTCCTCTCTCTCGTCAGCGGTCTTCTCATCTATCTGCTCAGCACTATCTGCCGCCGCCTCTGGATGTGCTGCGTCCGTACTGCTGATCTGGCCGCAGGCAGGGCCGGATCCATCTGTATCGATCTGCGGACCGTTTCCTATCTGTATCGGTGTGGTTTCCCGATTTGTCTGTTGACTCATAAAAGATCTGTCACCTCAAAATCGCTGTCAATATATCTATCACGCTGCACCAGAGTTCATGGTGTAGCGCATCAATTCATCGTTAGCGGATGGCGCGTGCTTCTGAGAAATCGGAGAGGGTAGGGGTCGGTTCATACCTGATCATCTGCCTTTCCATAGATCTGATGCATCAGTTCACTCAGAAGTGTCGCCACATAACGTACGGCCCCGATTGTACGCCCATAGGGCATTCGCATCGGGCCAACTACGCCCAAAAGACCGCTGAGCCGGTCTGGCACGCCGTAGCGGCTCAATACCAAACTGATGTCCTGCATATCGCCGAGGCGACCCTCGCCAGCAATCATGACCTGCACATCGCTAAACTGTATGATATCATCGTAAATCTCTTGTAGCAGCGCGCGATGTTCAAACATATGCACGATCCGGCGTCCCTGAGGCCCTTCGGCAAATTCAGGTGCTTCCAATACCTGGGCCAGGCCGTGTCGATATACACGTTCGCCGACCTGCCCCTCCGCCTGCCGCAATGTGTTCAGAACGAGCTCCCCTACTTCTTGGGTAAAGCCTGTCAAACCCTTCAGTTTGGCCGGGAGATCTGCAAGGTTTGTGTCAGAGATTTTGACATTGAGCTGATTGCTGGTCCGGCTCAGTTCTTCTTGGAAAACCGGCTCTTCTAGGGTGATCAACTGCTGTTTGACTGTCCCTGTGGCCAAGACTAGCACCAGAAGGACAACAGTATCTTGGATGCCGATCAACTCCAGATGCTTGACCCGGCTGGATATAGAGCGGGGTGATGTTGCCAGAGCCGCGCCGGTGGAGGCTTTCGCCAACACAGCCGTACTGAGACGTAGCCACTGGTCGATCTCCTGGCGGGCCTGATAGAATTGAAGGCGGATCGTCCGGCGCTCATGGGAAGGGAGATCTGTATGGGCCATCAGATGACCCACAAAATAGCGGTAGCCGCCATCAGTGGGGATACGTCCGGCACTGGTGTGGGGATGGGTCAGCAGCCCGGCCTTTTCCAGCGCGGCCAGATCATTGCGAATGGTGGCTGCACTGACGCCCAGATCGTATTTCTGCGCGATGGATTGGCTACCCACAGGCTGGGCAGTGTCCACGTACTCTTGAATGACAATGCGTAAAATCTGCTTGCGACGTTGACTGAGTTGAATATCTGTCATTGGCTAGGGGCAAGGCCATCGCCTGCTGGTTGTCTCTTCCCATGAGATTGCGAATATAGCAAGTTTAACAAATCGAAAAGGTGATTGTCAAGGAGTTGGCGCGGTTCAGTAGGCGTTTTTATTTGAGCCCAAGAACCACTGCCCGAGTGTCCGAATGATAATTTTGATATCCAGAACCAGGGACCAGTTTTCAATGTACCAGAGATCGTATTTCGTGCGTTCCTCGATGGATGTATCCCCGCGCAGTCCATTGACCGCTGCCCAGCCGGTCATGCCGGCCTTTTCCCGGTGGCGATCCATATAGCGAGGGATCATCTGTCGAAACTGCTCCACGTAGACAGGCCGTTCCGGGCGTGGCCCTACTAGACTCATTTCACCGAACAGGACATTGACCAACTGGGGCAATTCGTCGATATTGAAATGACGGATGATCGCGCCCAATTTCGTCCGCCGGGGATCATCGGGGACAGTCCAGCCCGGGCCGGATGCTTCCGCATCTTCCCGCATGGAGCGAAATTTTAAGATTTTGAACGGTTTGGCGTCCAGCCCCATCCGTTCATGGGTGTAAAAGACGGGCCCAGGGCTCTCCAATTTGATCAGTAGGGCCAGCAACAACATGAAGGGGCTTAACACGACCAGCCCAATGGCACTGCCCACCAGATCCATCCCCCGTTTCAGTGTCAGTTTCCAACCCTGTAGGGCCACATCTCGGATTGTGAGCAGGGGCAGGCCGCCGAGATCGCCGATCGTCACTTCGCTGGCCATAATTTCGAAAGCATCCGGCAGAATTCGAATGCCGACTTTCTCCCGCTCGCACAGGCTGATGATGCCGATCAGCTCTTGATGTGTGTTTTCTGGCAGGGCGATGATCACTTCGTCAATAGCAAATGTATCAATGATACTGGGAATATCGGCGATCCCACCCAAGACCGGTATATTGAACACAGGCCGCTTGCTGCTGTTGTCAATGACGCCGACCACCTGATAGCCTAGCTTGGGGTTGTCCTGAATCTTTTGCAGAATCATGCGGCCGGTGTCCCCGCCACCGATGACCAGTACCCGGTCATCGCCGATGCCTCTGGCTTGGGCATTCCACTGCAACTGCGCGTGCATTATCCGTCCAAAGGTCAAGAGGGCCATATGAAGCAGCCAAGCATAGACCACAAATGTGCGGTGGTAATCAAAACCCCAGAGAAACAGGCGTGTAAATGCGATGGTCAGCAGGAGGCAAAGGGTTGAGAGCATGGCAGCGCGCACGGTTTCGTCTAGATGCCCGACGGGCCGGCGACGCTGGTACATTCGCTGTGAAAAAAAGACGAATAGCAGCAGAATCGACTGTATGAGCGGCAGAGGCAGGAATTCTACAAACGGCCCGATGACATTCTCTGGGTTCAGTTCCATGATGCGGTGGGCCAGGTAAAATGCCAGCCAGGTAGTCCCCGCATCGATCAGAGCCAGAGATACCACGAACAGCAGTTGGGCGCGTTTCAGCAGACTGGGGCGTTGTCCTCGCCGAGTCGGGTATGTCTCACTCGAACTGGATGATACCATCTGTTGCATGGGTCGATTCTGGAGCGGGCTAGCAGGCATCTGTTGCAGTTGGCCGCAATTCTGAATTCTCTGTGGGTGCCTGCACAGTTGACTTCCACATTATACCTGTTGATACGGTTGCAGCTCTTGGTCTCGTCGCAATTCCCACAAACCGGTGACGATATTCACACCACCCAGCAGCCTGATACTGAGCCAGATCAGTTTGTCCAGTAGCCAGGAGGTATCGGCCCGATAATACTTGTTATAGAAAATCCACATCGCTTCATAAAAGGCGCGGCGTGCCTTGAGGCTTTTGCGGCTGGCCGCCTTCTTAATGTGCGTGATCTCCACCTGCCCGTTGTACCAGACCTCCCAGCCGGCGAGCTTGATTCGCTTCGCCCAATCGAGATCTTCGCCGTACATAAAATACGACTCGTCCAACAGGCCTACCTGCCCGACCGCCTCCCTTCGTACCTGCATATATGCGCCCACAACCGCATCCACGGGGTGAATTGCATCCTCGGGCAGATGGCCTAGGTTGTAGACGTTGAAATGAGAACTCTGTGGGAAAAGTCGACTCAGCCCGGTCATGCGGTAAAAGCTCACCAAGGGTGTCGGAAAGCTGCGCCGACAGGCCAAGTCTAGCGATCCATCTGGTCGTCGGACCCTGGGGCCGGCAACGCCCACGTTCGGTCGTGCGTCCATAAAGTGGATCATGTCGGCTAGGGCTGTTGCTGGCAAAGTCGTATCCGCGTTCAGCAGCAACACGTAGCGGGGCAGCGCAGTTGAGCCGCTGTCTCTGAAGCCAAGTTGGCGCAAGGCGAGGTTGTTTCCCGCGCTGAAGCCTACATTCCATTCCGTAACCAGCAGACCGGTTTGGGGAAAACGTCTGTGCATCATGGCCACACTGTCGTCGCTGCTGGCGTTGTCCACGACACAGACGGTATAGGAAAAGTCCCCGCTTGAGGCAAATACCGAGGTCAGGCATCCGGCCAGGAGCGAGCTTGTATTGTAATTGAGGATGATGATCGCCAAGTCAAGGCTCTTACGGTCCGCCGATGGCGAATCAGTTGAACCTATCCATTTCTCCCAGGCGACATACTGAGGGAATTCCATCATGGGTATCGTTCGGTCCCAGCGTCTGAACACAAAAGCAGTGTACGCGATGCAGGCGACAGCCAATAAACGAATCGTCTATCGTCAGATTCTAGCACAGTATTCATCTTTCGTCAAAGCAGTAAGGATCGGGCCGTTGATCCAACACGACCTCCACAATGCGGGCCGCGGTCAGGTCCGGCAGAAGTAGGGCCTGGGCCGCGGCGGCCAACACTGCATCTTGGGGGATGAGGCCAATCAGTTCGCTGCGGTCGATTTCGGTATCTAGCCGGGCTGCTTCCTGCCGAATGGCCTCCACGACTACATGGGGCGGGGTCGTAAGAAAGTCCACTAGATTCATACTCACTTGGGCCTGTCCATCTACCAGCAGGCCTAGGGCCTTGACTGCCGGCAGGCCGCCGCTGCTCTCCCGAATTTTGCCAGCAATGGCTTTGGCTACCGCCACATTAGCCGTGTGCAAGAAGACATTAAAAGCGATGAGAAAGGGTCGGGCCCCGACGGTCACTGCCCCGGCTGGCCCGACCTTAGCCGGGCCAAAGTCTGGCAGGCGTTCGGGCTGTTGGATCTCTTGGACCAGTGCTTCATACTCCCCGCGTCGGATATCTGCTAGGTTGCGCCGTTCCGGTTTGGTCGCGGCTGCTTCGTATAGATAAACGGGCAAGCCTAATTCATCCCCGATCTGACGGCCCAGATCACGGGCCAAGGCAACGCATTCGGCCAAGGAGATATTGCGAATCGGCACCAAGGGGACCACATCTGCCGCGCCCAGGCGGGGATGCACCCCTCGTTGCCGGCCTAGGTCAATGCGGGCGGCAGCCACGCCAATGGCCTTGAATAGACCCTGCAGCACAGCCTCTGGAGGGCCGGCAATGGTCAGAACTGTACGGTTGTGGTCCCAATTGCTGGTGCAATGGAGGAGTCGCACACCCGGTACCTGAATTGCTGTTGCCAGCTCGTTGATGATATGTGGGCGTCTGCCCTCGGAGAAATTGGGTACGGCCTCCAGTAGCGCGTTTTCAGCCATCCTTCTAGCCTTCATCGTTGCGGCCGAGAAGCCACTTCACCAGCAGCAAAATGCCAAAGGCGGTCGCCATCAGCACAAATGATAGGGACAAAGCCACATTTAGATCCAGCTCAAAGCCGATGTAGATGGCTAGGGGCATCGTCTGGGTGCGGCCTGGATAGTTACCGGCGAAAAGGATGGTAGCCCCGAAATCGCCCAGTGCTCTGGCCCAAGTCATCACCAACCCGCCCAATAGAGCCGAGCGGGCCAAGGGAACTGTCACGAAGCGGAAAATCTGCCGGCTGTCCGCACCATCCAGCGCAGCAGCCTCCTCTAATTTCTCTTCGCTACGCAGAAACCCACCAATGGCGGCGCGGATGTAATAGGGTGATGCAACGAAAAGTTGGGCCAGAATCACGGCCAGAGATGTAAAGGCAATGTTGAGGCCGGCCACAGACAGGCTCTGGCCGAGCATCCCCCGCCGGCCAAAGGCCATCAGCAGGGCCAGGCCGGCCACGGCTGGGGGCAAAACCGTGGGTAGATCGATGAACGTGTCCAATGCTCGACTGAGCGGGAAGTGTCGCCGCGCCATCAGCAGAGCAAGAGGCGTGCCGAAAAGGAGCGTCAGCAGCGTGGCAGTGGCCGATGTCCACAAACTGAGAAAGATTGCCCGCCGAGCCATTGGTTGGGCCAAATGGATACTGATCTCGGCTAGATCTGTCCGCCAGATGAGGGCCAGCAGAGGCAAGATCAGGAATAGGATCAGGGGCATGGCAGACCAAAACAGCCCCAGACCAGCCCCTTGTGGCCGTGCCTTGGGTGTTCCCTGTCTGGCTGACACAGATGCGAACCATCTTCGCTGCTTCACTCGTTCCCACGGTCAGATGCGTCCCGGCAGTGTGTGGAAAACCCGTATGATTCCAACACAGCTATGCCTTTTTCGGAAAAAATAAAAGTGATGAACGTCTGGGCTTGTTTTGGGTGTGGCCGGCCTTGGACCAGACCGATAGGATACCGTACCGTAACGTTTAGATGGGCCGGTATTTCTATGCGTTTTACATCTGTGACCCCCATGAGATCACTGGCGTAGACGACTCCGGCATCAGCCTCGCCTAACTGCACTTTGCTGAGCACCACCCGCACGTTTTGTTCCTCCGACACCACATTGGCCTCAAAGCCGGCCTGAAAGCGGGGGCCGAACGAGCTATCTGCAGCGGCCTTGGCCAGAAATTGGCGGGTGTAGTGCCCAACAGGGACAGCCTCAGCACCAATGATAATCTTATGTCCAGGCTCCGCCAGGTCCTTGAGAGAATCGACCTGTTCACTACCAGCAGCGACGACCAACCGATTGCATGCGAATGTCCGTACACTCATTTTCTCGACTCGCCCAGCGTCTACCGCTGCCTGCATCTGTAACTCATCGGCAGCGGCGAATACATCAGCTACAGCACCCTCGTGTAGTTGGCTGGCGAGTTGCTGTGAACCGGCAAAATTGAAGACAAATTCATCGGCATCGCTGAACGTTTGGGCGACCTGTTGGAAGACATTCGTAAGGGACGCGGCCGCGAACACCGTAAGCGGTTCGGTCGCCAAAGTATCTGTTTCGGCTGTGGCGAATCCACAGCCGCTAAGCAGCAGACTGCCTAGCAGAATAACGGCCAGACATTCTCTGCATATATACTTCTTTATGTACACGGTCTCCAGAACCTACACGAATCTCAATTCTGTACACAACGTTACCGTGAATGACGATAGATCGCAAATCCGGACCAGAATCACGCCACTATGCGAGGGATTCGCTGTTGTTCGCGTTCCATGCAGTGTAAGCTAGTATGGTATGATCGGGGGGCGTCTGCGACGACGTGCAAGATGGCGTGCGGCAGAGATCTGATGGTTTTCCCTGTCGCATTGACCCAATCATCTTGTCCTATGACAGCCTAGGAGGTGTGTATGCCAAGCCCGCACCTTGCGGATCTGCTCACCATGACCGCGGGGGCAGAGGCAAATCAAGCAGAAGAGTGGACCGAGTTTGTCAGCACTCATGGAGCTGGCCATCTCTTGCAGACCAGTGAATGGGCAGCCCTGAAAAGCCACTTCGGCTGGTGGTCCCGCCAGGTTCTCCTCTGGGATGCGGCTGGCACTCCGCGGGCCGGGGCACAGATTCTCTTTCGCAAAGTCGCGGGCCAGGTCTTGGCCTATATCCCTAGAGGTCCGCTTGTGGATTGGGCAGACGAAGGACTGACCCGGTCTGTGGTTGAGCGGATTTCTGCCGTTGCCCGGCAGGAGAGGGCGTTCGTCCTGAAGATCGAGCCGGCCCTGTTGGACACTGCCGCGAATCGGCAACGGCTCTTGATGGCCGGCTTCCGCCCTAGCCCCCAGACGATCCAACCCCGCAGCACAATTGTCGTTGATCTGCGTGCGGACAGAGATGCAATTCTGGCACGGATGAAAAGCAAATGGCGCTATAATATTCGCTTAGCCGCGCGCAAGGGCGTAACTGTGCGGGAACTCCAGGCGCATGAACTGCCACTTTTCCAGCAATTGATGGCCGAGACAGGCAAGCGGGACGGCTTTTCCGCGCATAGCACTGCCTACTATCAGGCCGCCTACGAACGACTGGTCCCTCAATGGGGTACTTTTCTGCTGGCCTCTTACGAAGGCACTCCGCTGGCCTGCCTTGCAGTCTTTGCGACTGGGCCCCGTGCTTGGTATCTGTGGGGAGCAAGCAGCAATCGCCAGCGCAATCTGATGCCCAATTACGCGCTCCAATGGGAGGCGATGCGCTGGGCCAAGGAGCGGGGCTGTACTCAGTATGATTTCTGGGGCATCCCCGATGAAATTGGGAGCATGGCTATGGGCCTTTGGGATGAGGGGCGCAGGGCCGTTCTGGCAGAGAATGCTCCGCTGGATGTAAAGGCGTTTCCCACGGGGGATTTGTGGGGTGTGTTTCGTTTCAAGCAGGGCTTTGGCGGTGTGATTGAGCGTATGGTCGGGGCCTGGGACTTGCCCTTACAGCGGCCTATCTATGGCCTCTATCGGAACGTGCTGTTCACGAAGGAACGGGTCGCGAAGCTGCGGAAACCAGCTGCCCCGGAACGCTCACCCCTGGGTCCGGCCCGTGAGCAGCAGGTACACTTGGAGCCGGTCGCCACGCAGCGGGCCTGGGAAGATGTGCTGGCACAACTGCCAGCGGACGCGAGCCATGTGCTGCAAAGCTGGACATGGGGTGCGGTCAAGGCCCACAGTGGCTGGACCGTTGAACGTTGGGCTGTACATCGGGGTGAGCGAGTTTTGGGTGCGTTCCAATTTCTGTGGCGGCAGCCGACCTGGATGTTGCCCTTACGGGTAGCGTATGTGCCCAAAGGTCCGGTCGTGGATTGGCGAGACGACGAGGCAACCGCGCTGGTGTTGGCACAGATCGAAGGACTGACCCGACAACGGGGCTGTTTACAGGTAAAGATCGACCCCGATGTCTTGGAGAAAAGCCCACATGGGCGGCGGCTGCAGGCACTGCTGGCGTGTCGTCACTGGCGGTTCAGCCCGGAGCAGATTCAATTCAAAAACACCGGCTTTACCGATCTCGTTCAACCTGCCAATACACTATTGGCCTCGTTCAAAAGCAAATGTCGCTACAATATTCGGCTGGCCGAGCGGCGAGGCATTGTCATCCGTTATGGTAGCGTTGCCGACTTGACGAATTTTTATGAACTCTACCAGGAGACCAGCGCGCGGGATGGCTTTCTGATCCGCCCGTTCGCCTATTATGATGAGTTGTGGCGAGGATTTCTGAGCGAGCAGGAGGCTGGCGAGACGTCCACCGGCGGGGCTCTGTTGTTGGCGGAGCATCCGCAGGAGGCGTTGCCTGTGGCCGGCCTGTTTCTGTTGCGCCATGGACCCCGGGCTGTCTATTTCAATGGGGCGAGCAGTGCGCGCCGCCGCCGAGATATGCCCAACTATCTGTTACAGTGGCGGGCCTTGGAGTGGGCCAAAGCCCATGGCTGCTCTGTCTATGACTGGTGGGGTGCGCCATCGGATCCAGCCGACCCGCAGGATCCGTTCCAGGGGGTATGGCACTTTAAGGAGGGCTTTGCAGCCCGCATGGCCGTGCATATGGGGGCCTGGGATTGGCATCCCAACCCCCTCCTGCAGCACGGCTATCATTGGGGTATGCCGCTACTGCTCAATCTGATGCGTAGGCGACACAGATCTTGACGGGCTGTCCGGCCTAGGCGTCAATGGATGGATGAACCTGTATCCTAATGACTTTACCCGGCCAGCATGGTGTGGTGTGGGATGACTATGCACTTGTCTGCGTCATTCACTAAAGATACATTGCCTTCAACGGTCACATGGGCCCCGAAGGTATAGGGACCTTTGATGGCAAAATTGCGGCAGCGGACCAGCGAAGGCGGCCCGTGGGGGAATCGCTCCTCTATCTGGTTGATGAGCTGATAGAAGCGTTCGTCCATCTTGACAAGAGGCGCGTTGGCGGATGTACCGCGGCGAGGGTCCAGCTCAATGTTGTACAGGGGGGTTAAACGGTAGGCATCGGAGCGTAGAGCGAGCAGGTCGTTGCATCTCTTGACCGGCAGAAAGCGGGTGCGGGGCACTTGGATGATCTGGGCATCCTCAAACGCGGAAATTGCTAGTCCCATCGCTGTTTCCAATTGGAAGACTAGCGGCGAGTCGGGCTGAGAGGGGTCCACCGGCTTGCTGTTGCGAATCATCGGCAGAGCTAGGAAGCCGTCCTGCTCGGCTAGTACCCTTTGTAGGGATGGTAAGTGAATCCACAGATTGTTGGTGTTGAACAGCCGGTAGCGTCTGATATCCTGAAATTGATCGATTTCCTGCGGCGGGCACTGGGCGATCTCCCGCAGAAGGAGCCGTCCGTCTGGACTCTGGGCTAGGTGGCCGCCCTTGCGGTCAGCCACGGTACGACCCGTCACTTCCATCAGAAAAGGGAGTTTCTGGGCAGCGAAAAAGCCGAGAATGTCCGTGTCAACCGTTGCGCCCAAATTGTCAGCATTGCTAATGAACGCGTATTCGTAGCCGAGAGAGAGCATCTGCCCTAGCAAATGGCTGGTGTACAATGTCAGGTAAATGTCGCCGTGCCCGGGCGGACACCATTCCTTGGCGGGGTCCTCATGCCATTCCACCGGCGCGAAGGTATCCTGCCAGATCTTCGGTATTTTGTTTTGCAGGAAATCTAGCGGTAGGTCATGGGCGAGCTCTGGATAGGCCATCAACGCTTGGTGGGTTGCGTCCTGGGTGCTGTAGCTGTTCATAAACATGAGGGGCAAGCGGGCCCCTGTCTGTTGGCGTAGGTAGAGGACATGGCGGACAATTATATCGAGAAAGCGCAGCCCATCTTTCACCATCAGCAGGGATTTCGGCCCATTGAGCCCCATACTGGTGCCGAGGCCGCCGTTCAGTTTGATGACCACCAGCCGGTTCAGGGCGTCTCGGCCATCCCCAGAGAAACCGACCAGGTCTGATTTGTCCGCTACTTCTGCTGGCGGGCGGGCCTGTATACTGGGAATATATCCGGTGGCACCGGCCACGAGTTGGGAATAGTAATACTCGAAATTGCGGATCAGCAGGTCATTGAGGCCAGCATGTTGCATCTTCTGGCGAATTTGTGTGAATGATACTGCAGGTTTGCTACCCATATGATCTCAACGTTCAGGAATCTATGTAACAGATAGAAAGTCTGGCACAATGAACACGCGGCTTTACCAGCCAACGGCACAGCCATCCTTGCGCGGATCACTCCCCCCGACCAGCACACCGGTTTCAGGATCTCGAACAATAATCTGGCCACCGCCGAAACCGGAGCGGCCTGCCCCGTTGACTGGAACCAGCCGGTGTCCTCGGCGGGCCATCTCGGCTAGGATATCATACCCCCAGCCTTCTTCGATTTGCACCTGCCCGCCGGGTTCCTGCGCGCCCAAATCAGTATAGGGGCCACTGAGGGCCCAACGAGGCATATCCAATGCCTGCTGGGGGTTCATGCCGAGGCTGACCATATTCACCAGCATCTGGAGATGTCCTTGGGGCTGCATATAGCCGCCCATTACGCCAAAGCAGGCATGCAACTCACCGCCGCAGGTGGTCATGGCCGGAATGATTGTATGATAGGGGCGTTTGTTGGGTGCTAGGCAGTTGGGATGCTCTGGGTCAAGGACGAAGAGAGCGGCCCGATTCTGGAGGCTGACACCAGTCCCAGGTACGACCAACCCGCTGCCGCTACCCTGATAGAGGCTGTTGATAAAACTGCAGGCATTCCCTGCACGGTCAGCAGTGGACAGATACACCGTATCCGAACCGGCCATGGGATAGCCATAGGATACAGATGTAGCAGCCCGTTGCGGGTGGATGTCCTGCCGGCGTTGGTCCGCATAGGCCTTGCTGGTGAGTGCGTTCAGAGGAATCGACACCACATGGGCATCGCACACCCACTGTCGGGCATCCGTGAAGCCGACCCGCATACACTCCACCAATGTGTGCAGGCGGTCAACGTCGGACATATTCGCTAGATCGAAGCCGCTCGCTAGATTCACAGCGATAATGGCCGCCAGCCCTTGGCCGTTGGGTGGACATTCATAGAGCCGAACATCACCAAAATCAGCGATGATTGGCTCCTCCCACGTACTGGTATGGGCTGCCATATCGGCCGGCGTGATCCAGCCTCCATAAAGCTGCACATGCTCGCTCAACTTGCGTGCAAACTCGCCCTCGTAAATCGCCCTCTTGCCATCAGCAGCGATGGCCCGTAGAGTATGGCCCAAAGTCGGCATGTACATCATTTGCCCGGCGCGGGGCGCATGGCCGTTGAGGAGCAGTTCATGCCCGCTAGGCTGTTGCGGCCCGTTGTGCAGGTCGCCGCTGACCCAATCCGCTGAACGCAGGAGTTTGGCTGTCTGCGAGGTCCAGCCGCGTGCAATCCATTCCGTGACCGGATAGCCCTCTTCGGCCAGACGAATGGCCGGCCGCAGCACATCGGCCAGGGTCATGCTCCCGTGTTTCTCCAGTAGATCGCTCCAGCCGGCGACAGTGCCGGGGATGCTGACGCTATGCCCAGTACAGATGGGCATCTGCTGATAGCCAAGCTGGCGCAATTCATCAATGGAGGCGGCGGCCGGGGCCCGTCCTGAACCGTTGAGAGCGGTGACTCGTTTGGCTTTCGCATCCCAGTAGAGAGCAAAACAATCGCCGCCGATGCCGGTGGAGATCGGCTCAACGACATTCAATGCTGCGGCTGTGGCGATCGCGGCATCCGCGGCATTGCCACCGGCCTGCAGAAGATTCAAGCCAACTTGAGCAGCTAGTGGCTGGCTGGTGGCGACCAGTCCATTGCCTGCCAATACAGTGCTGCGGCGGGACCGGAAGACAAAATCGTAGTTCATGAGCAGCTCTTTCCGCTACATTTGTTATGATTCCAGGGAATGGATTTTCCATAATAGCCTATCAGCAGAGAATCAGCAAAACATTCCATGGTTGCTTCTCTATTGGGAACGGGCTTGTAGACAAGAGCGTAGATCTCATAGAAATCAAGCTTTTTGGCAGAACCGCATCATTACGGTAGACTATTGATGAACCGTGCATTGCGTCAGCATTTTAGCTGGCTTGCTAAGTCGCTGTACTGCAGCATCTGCTCATGGATTTTCTCATCAAGGTCATCGCCAACATTGCGCCTTATATCTACGCAACGTGTGGCCTGCTGGCCTTATTTCAGTTGTATCGCGTGTGGCAGGTGCGTGCCGAGCGGCGACAGGCAGTCTTTTCTTTGGAACGAGAGAAAGCCATCGGCGATCTCTATAACATTTTTCTCTCTGTCCTGTTGATGCTTGTGGTAATGGGAGTCACGTATTTTGCCAGCACAACGCTACGCACGGCAATGGTCATTGCGGAGGAGTCGATGGCTAACAATGTGCCGGATGCCCCTTTGACGCCCTTGGAGGTCTCCCTATCGGCGTTGATCCCGACACCGACATTTACGCCGGAATCGGAGAAGCCGACAGCAGTCCCGACCTCCGTCCGCTCGTCTCCCACACCTTTGCCGGCTGTGCAGGTCCCTGAGGATACCCCCACACCACAGCCTCTTGCCATCTCTCCGGCCCTTTGTCCGGATGGGCGTGCGGTCATTCTTTCGCCGGGAAATGGCGCGATCATAAGCGGGGTTGTGCCGATTGTCGGCACGGCCCAGCATGACCAGTTCAGCTACTATAAACTTGAGTTCGCAGCGAGCAGTGCCGGCCAGAGTTTCAGTTATTTCCACAGTGCCGAAAGACCGGTGAGCGGTCGCCTCCTAGGCAACCTGAACAGCAGTGTCTTGCCAAATGGTATCTATACAATTCAGCTAGTCGTGGTGGACATCACCGGCAACTATCCAAAACCCTGTCAAGTCACGGTGATGGTGCAGAATTGATGATACAGGCGTTCTAAGAGAACTATGCGTGATCGTTTTTGGAGTTTGCAGAAGATTCTGAATGATGCTGGCAAGCTGATGCGTAGCCAAATTCAAATTGGGTGCTCTACTTTCGTGTACATCATGGCAAGGGCTGTTGTCGTTGTTTTCCTCATGGTTGTGGTTCTGGCCCTCGCGCTGCGTAGTAGTGGCCTGTCCGGCTTGGCCGCGGACACAACCGCCAAGATCGACGGCACTAGGATTCTGCAAGTAGGGCAGACAGCCCAAGCACCCCCCTCTCGCCCTACAGATACGTCGCCCTTGCCAACCAGCACACCGACCATCACAAGCGAGACATTGCCAGCGACCCGGACAGGGGCCACAGAAGTACCCGTGGCAACGGACGCGCCTACCGAGGCGGCCAGCCCTACCGTCTCTGATACGCCGACAGCAACGGATTTTCCTGAGCCACCGAGTATCTTTCCCTCGGACATTGAAATCGGCTCCTCTGACAATGTGATAGGGCGTATTATTCTGTTTCCCGCGCGGCTGCGGGCTGGCCCGTCTACACAGCACAAGGTGTTGGCGCGTCTGGGCGGGAACATCCGCGTTGTGTTAGGCGGCATTACGACAAATGGTGTATGGGGCCTGTTGAAAGTTATTGACCCGAGGACAGAATTGGACGGGCTCGAAGGGTGGATGGCTGTTGAACTGATGGCAGTCACCGGCGATTTGACGACGCTTCACAGCTATACAAATGAGGGTATCCGTATTCGCCCGTTTGGTTCGCGTCCGCCGGGCATTCAGATCGCGCCGACGCCTCCAGTGGCCAAGGAGACAGAACCGAAGACAGCCACCCCAACTACACCTGTGCCCACCGGGACAGAGATTACCATAGAGGTGCCTTCTACTACGCCAACGCTCATCATTATCGTGCCCGACACAGCTACGGAGACCCAAACGCCCACGGCTACCGGAACCAAGCAAGCCATCACTGCCATGCCGTCAAGCGACACAGCTACGGAGCCTCACACGCCCACGGCTACAGTGACTGACACAGTGACAGCGACCCCCACGCCCATACCACCAACCCCTACGCCCACAGCTACAGAGACCCCCACGCCCATACCACCGACCTCTACGGCCACAGCTACAGAGACCCCTACGCCCATACCACCAACCCCTACGCCCACAGCTACAGAGACCCCCACGCCCATACCAGCAGCTACGGAGACAGAGACTCCCACACCTACTCTGTCAGGCATAGAACGTATTGAGACACGATTGGCCCTTGCTACGATCTACACGCCTATACCGTCATCAACACCCATGCCCACGGCAACACCTACAGCGGTAGTACCCATGCTGTCTCGCAACGCCTTACCCATAGAGACGTCTGCTGTGGTCTTACAACCTGCTCAGGTCTCTCCACCTCGTGCTGGTGAGTTTGTCGCTACTGTGCGCGGCGATGCAGTAGCGGCCAATGTAACGGAATCGGTCCCTGTACGCACGGCCAACGGTGAGGATCTGATGCTGAAGATCGACCCGACCGCAGAGCAGGTGTTGATATGGAACGGTATCCTTGGTGCATCCAGGGGCGAATGGCTGAGTGCCCGCTCCGATTTCCTCTGGCCGGGTACACAGATCTATGTGACAGGTCAGCGTGCGGACGATGGCACAAATAACGTCACTGTCTTCAGCGTCCGCATCATCGGCCTGCCTCCATTCCAGAGGGTTACACGCGCGGATATGCCCATCTTTGGCACGGCCTGGCAGAGCGGGCAGGCTGTCGCACTCCTAGGGAAGCGGGGATCCTCCGGCATCTTCCTCTTGCAGCAGGACGGCACGATTGTTTCCATCAGAGAGACCGGTCAGGCCGCGTTGGCTGTCCGTGGCGGCGCAGAGGGATTCGTCATCCCCGATGCCAACACAACAGCAGATCGAAATGGATTCCTCTATGTGCAGGGGGATGGCAAAGGCCTGGGGATTCAGGCATACCCCTTCTATGATGTGCGGGGTATTGCTGCGGATGAACGCGGCGATCTGTGGTGGATCGAAGCGGCGCAAGTGGGGTTGGCCCAATGGCGGTTGTGGCACTATGACAGCAGAGCCCAGCAGATCGTTCTGCAGGTGCAGGCTTCTACATCTCTGTTGGGGGGAACTGCCAGCCGTACCGTTAAGCCATCGTTGATCGCTGTACTACCTGACAGTGGGCATGGCCGTTCATTGATCATTGACACGGCCGACCCCGATGCAGGAAACCAGTTTACTGGCCTGTACCGCATCGTCCTGCGCGGAAACGGAGGGCTTGAATCGATGCGGCTGGTGCGCGAAAATATTTATCGTGGCCCGATTCAACTCAACCCCAACTACAGTCGTTTGGCCCATCTGGCATTTGATCCCCAGCACCCAAGCCTGACCGCCGGTTTTGTGCGCCCGGCCAATCAACTGTGGGTGCAGGACCTACCCGCGGCCGGAATCGGCTCCCGTGGCAGGTTGCGCGCGCAGACAGAAACTCGCTTTGAATTTTTCGCGCCTAAGCTGGCTTGGCGGGACAACGACCGCCTAGTACTTGCCCGCACCCGCTTCTCTCCCCAGAACATCTTCGTGCTGGAGATGTTCGGCATTATGGAAGTGAATCTACAGAAAGCCATCCCGACCATTTCCTCCTATCTGTATCCCCCTGGCAATCTAGTCGGGGATTATGCTGCCTGCGCCGATGGGTCAGTTTTGTTCAGCGTGACTGCGGACAACAGGCAGAGGCTGGAAACCTGGAATGGAGAGGGACAGCCACAGGTGCTTGGCCTGCTACCCGACCAATTTGACCGGGTCTTTCTCTGTTGGCAGCACTATTCCGGTAACATCCGCATTCGCTCTTGATATTGGTGATGTCTCAAGCAGAAATCGCCCTATGGCTAGACGATTGGGTTCATTTCGCCGGCATGACCGACTTCGTTCTGGCGATCATCGGAATTGTTTTGGGCGTGTTGCTGCTGGTCTGGTTTTCCCAACAATCGCACTATTGGTATGCGATTTTTGCTGGCACACTGGTGATCAGCATGCTGCTGAATGTGGCGACGTTTTCTCTGTTCGTCGTGCCACCCCACAGGGCTGGATGCACCAACCTTTGCCTCGGGCGTATCGGTTATCCTCTTCCTTTCGCCACAATTTCCCCCAGTGCTGCAGTCCGGGTTTATGTGATTGATTTTGCTCTGAATCTGCTGCTGATATGGCTGGTGTGGTGCAGTGGTATGATTCTGTGGCATATCGTGAGCGAAGCCGTCGCCTTGAATCAGCGCAGCTTTCGCTTTCGACTGTTGTTTTTTCTGACATTTTTGCTATTGACTTGGGGCCTGCTGCCCCGTTACTTCAGGCCACCAGAGGCACAGGTGGTCGGAGAGGAATTGCGGCTTTCGATAAATGCCCGGCGGGCTGCTGAAACCATTTACAATGTAACCGGGCTGTGGGTTCACCGTCTAGCCCTGGAGGACATCCACTATATCCCTGTAGAAGTCCCGAATATTCTTGGCGGCATCGACCAATCCCAAGCACAGGTCTGCCTACGGGGCTATACATATTTCTATCTGCCTTGGCGTCGTTACCGGGTGACGCTTGACCCGACAGGGGTTATCTCCCTAAATATTCAGGAACTACCCCTGTCCGAAAGCTGCTGGCAATCGTAAATGGGCGGAAGGAGCCGAAGGATTTTGGGCGGTCTGTTACCCAAGGCTGTAGAGCTCTGTGTGCGGGAAGAAGGCAGCCCAGGCAAACCAGAAGTGATCGAAATGAAGGAGTGGAGCCAATGTCTCACCGACCAAAGGTCCGTTGATGGCTTCCCCTAGGATGTTCCAAGTACTGCCTGTTTCTGTGTCGCTGAAGGTACCGTCTTCATTGGGGGAGAAAGTCAGGAACTGGTCCCCGAAATGGCGCTTGAAAACAGCCACCGCGCCGATATCTTTCCCGCTGCTGATGACAGTCGTGTCCAGTGCGCTGGCCAATCCGGCTTTGTGGAAGATAACCAGATCAACCCCAGCGAATGTATCATGGACAACACCGGCTTCCTTGAGCATCCCGAACGGATAGGCGATGGCTTCAGTTTCTGTGGTCAGGCCGACAACCCGTTCGGCCGGGGCTAGACGTGGGTCGGGTTTTCCTCGGAATAAGAAAGGGCTGGATGTGCTATCGTAGCCCACATAGGGGTTGCGTCCGTAGTTGCGCGGCATGTTTGGCCGGGCCAGTGTTTCACCATGTGGGTAGCGGGCTTTGAAATCCGCCCAGGAGATCACCTGACTAGGGAGGAATTTCAACTGCTCGCCGGCGTACTGGCCGACGATCCCTTCACCGGTGAACTGCTGCCACCACGTCTCTGTCTGGCGATCATACATAATCAGGTCACTGTTGCGGAGCCGCCCTGTGGTGCCGAAATCGAGAACCTGGCCATCGAAGTTGCGATCAAAGACGATACTGGCGTTGCAGAGTGGACAGAACGTGATGGACACCGGCTGTCCGTTCACTTCATCGTTGACGATTTCGTGCCAGATGAGAATGCTCAACGGATAGGCCCGCGCCCTGTCGTCATGGACGAACAAAATTACCGGATCTGGGTCCGTCAGCCATTCATCCCCGGCCATGACAGACTCAAATTGTGGGTTGTCCACTGCGGGAATGCCATCTTTGGGCGGACCACCGGAGAGAATCGACTCCCAGGGAACCGTACGCCGGGAGAAATCAGTCGTGAAGCCCCGGGTGCTGAACGGGGGCGCAACGCCGTCGTCAATGAGAGCCGTGGCGGCCTGCAGCACGCCCACCTCGCTGCTGGGGCGCGTCTGTACTGCCTCGCTGGAACTGTTTGTGTTGGCAGAATCAACAGGGGCCGCAGCAGTGTCAACAGAACCGGCATCAGCCACAGCAGCGGGTGCTGCGGGTAAACTTGCCGGCATAGCGGTGCAGGCTGCTAGGATGAACGTGGGGACCACCAGTAGGCCCAAAAGCTGGGTCCATGCCAAAAACGCTACATGATTGCATATGTCTCTGGCCCTCAATGATTGGCGGCAACTCTTTGTCATGGGATACTCCTATGTATGCAGATTTCTAGCTGGTCTCCGCTTGATTCATATTGACAAAACAGATGTACTATCCTAGATTGTGAAGTGAGATTCACCCAAACGGCGATTTGGATTCATGATGGTGGCTGGCCCTGTGGCCCCGGTCATGGACTGCTGATGGCGGACACGACGTGGTACAAAAAACCTGATCCCAACGGGATCAGGTTTGGCAAACGAGACAGGGATAATTATCGCCTGTGTTAGCTCCTCGGGTTGGACTTGAACCAACAACCGTCCGGTTAACAGCCGGATGCTCTGCCGATTGAGCTACCGAGGATCACTAGGTTTTGATTTTCGCACCGCTCTGCCCCCTGCTGAAGGCAAGAGGCGCAGAATTCAAAATCAGCAATATTATTATCTTACTACATATCAGTTTGAAAGTCAAAATTCTGATCTTCTCAGATCGTTTTAAGGAAGACTATTGCAGATAATCTCGCAATTTGCGGCTGCGCTGGGGATGTCGGAGTTTGCGTAAGGCTTTGGCTTCAATCTGGCGTACTCGTTCCTGTGTTATGTTAAACGCTTTACCCACATCTTCTAGGGTCTGGCTCATTCCGTCTTCCAGCCCAAAACGCATACTCAGAACGTTTCGTTCCCGTTCTGTCAGATTTTTCAGAACTTCGCTCATCTGCTCCTTCAGCAGCAGATGGCTGGCCGAATCCATGGGGGCAATCACACTGTCGTCTTCAATAAAGTCGCCTAGATAGCTGTTCTCTTCCGTTCCAACCGGGGTGTCTAGGCTGATCGGATCCCGGCTCAGACGCTGAATGCTCTGCACCTTGGCCGCTGCTCGGTCAAGTATGATCTTCAGGTCGCCCTTGATTTGGCGGCCTTCCTGCAGGGCCTGCCGTACATCTGCAGCCACGTCTGGTTCCAGAAATTCCATTTCAAGAGCCACCTCTTCCAGAGTCGGCTCCCTACCCAACTCCTGTTGCAGCCATCTCTGGATACGGATCTGGCGGTTGATCATTTCCACCATATGCACGGGAATGCGGATAGTGCGCGCCTGGTTGGCGATGGCCCGGCTGATGGCCTGGCGGATCCACCAAGTGGCATATGTACTGAATTTGAATCCGAGAGTGTGGTCGAACTTCTCCACAGCTCGTAGCAGGCCTACATTCCCTTCCTGAATCAGATCTTGGAAATTCAGCCCGCGGCCGATGTAGCGTTTGGCAACGCTGACCACCAAGCGTAGATTGCTCTGGGCCAACTGATCTTGCGCGTGTTTGCCATCAACGACTTTTGCTTGCAGTTCGTCGATTTCAAGAGAGGACAGCTCCACGGCAGGCCCAGCTAGGTACTCTTCTGCCTGCAGGCCGGCTTTGATCCGTTTGCCCAGAGCATCTTGCTGTTCTGTAGTCAGCAGGTCGTGGCGGCCGATCTCGCGCAGATACATGCGTACCGGATCCAAGGACTGGTCCTGCATATCCTCAATGATTTTTTCAACAGGGGCGTACTTCTCCTGTTCGATCTCCTCTTCAAACTTCAAGTCACGTTCAATGCGAGGCAGAGGCGCGTTCTCGTCGTCCTCTTCATCTTTTCTATCCGTAAACAGATCGTCCTCTTCTTCCTCCTGCGATTGACCTATCTGGATATATTCATTGAGTTCGCTGAAGGCACTCATGCTGCCGGCAAGCGTACTGATAGTTTCTGTGTCTGAAGTGCTGTGTTTGGTTGCCATTTACACTACCTGCTATGGGGGATCAGACGAGCAGCATGCCTGATTCGACATGTGTGACTCCGTAGGAAACTTGGCTGCGGCGGAGCAGTACTCGTTCTAAATGGTGGCGGTCTCGGCGATTGGCGTCTATGGCGGCCGAAGATCCCGAAATCGTTTCTTGGTCATCGTTCTCCTGGGCATCATGTAATAGAAATTGCATGGTAGACAGATTTTCTCGTAAGCGGTCGCGCCGCAGCCGGATCAAAAGTTTGAGGAGTGCATCCTGAATTTCTGTTCGTTCTCGTTCTGGCATGGCCAGGACCTGGGCCATCAGATCCGACAGAATGACATGAAGATTGGCACTGAGCGTCTCCTGAAAGGCTTCGACCTCCCAGATTTCGTCGCTGGCGATGAAGCGTCGCAACGCCTCAAATATCTCCCGATATTCAAGCTGATGGAAGTCCTTGCTTTGCAAGGGCGCGATTTCTAGCTCCTTCGTAGTTTTTGCCAGCCCTACCAGCAGATCGGGATCATAGAGCAGATGGGCCAGCAGAAAACTTTCCAGTTTGGTTTCCACTGCTGGTATTGCTAGGCTTGTTGGCCGTCCTGTGGTCCCATTGGATGGAACTTCCTGCGCTGCTGTGTGTGGCCGCGGGTACCCGTTCCCGGCTGGGGCCTGTCCATTTTGGGGCTGTGTGAAGCGGCGGCGATAGCGGTTTTCCCCCGCTGGGCGTTGCAGCACCCGGGCCGCAGCCTGTACGCGCTGGTCGATCATACGCTGGTCGATCTGCACGAGCCGGCTCAGTTGTCGGCTATAGTGCTGGCGTTCGATATCATCGTTCAGTTCAGCGATGAGAGGTGTCAACTCGGCGACAGCCTCGCCTTTGCCTTGGGCACTGTGTAGGTCATACTGGCTGCTGACAATGCCAAAATAGTAATCAACGAGAGGTGCTGCATTGTTTAGCAGTTCCTGCCAAACTTGGGGATCTTGGCGGATAATCTCGTCTGGGTCCCGCCCTGCTGGCAGGGCGGTAATGCGTAGGTTGGCAGTAATTCGATGCTCGATCTGTGTACGCCCGGTCGATGTCAGAACTGGTTTGGCTTTGCGTTTTAGGGCCTGCCGGGCCTGATTCAGCCCTCGAATCGTGGCCTGTTGGCCGGCTGCATCTGCATCCAATGCCAAGATGAAGGTATTGGTATAATGCTGGAGCTGACGGAGCTGTTCTGCTGTTAGGGCTGTGCCTAGGCAGGCGATGACATGTTCAAAGCCGAACTGATGGGCAGCGATCACATCCATATAGCCTTCGACGATCACGACACACTGGGCCTGGCGAATCGCCTGGTATGCCCGCTCCAGTCCATAGAGAACCTGTGACTTATGAAAGAGTTCTGTTTCTGCGGTATTTAGATATTTGGGCAGCGAATCGTCTAGGACTCGCCCACCGAAGCCAATAGTGCGGCCTTGGCGGTCATGAATCGGGATCATCAGGCGATTGCGAAAGGCGTCGTAGAAAGAATTACGTTCTTCGTTGTGCTTCAGCAGCCCGGCCCGGTGGAGAGAATCCGGCCTGTATCCTTCTTGCTCTAGATGCGTGTATAGGGCATCCCAACTATCCGGCGCAAAGCCAAGTTGGAACTGCCTAGCTATCGGGGTACCGATCCCCCGTTGTTGCAGATAGGCCCGGGCCATCTGTGCTGCCGGGCTGCGATGGAGTTGATTTTGGAAAAAGAGGGCCGCTTTGGCGTTAAGTTCGTAGAGAAGAGTCCGTTCTTGGATGTTGTCATCTTCCGTCTCGTTTGGTAGCTGTACGCCGGCCTCTGCGGCCAGCATCTCCAATGCTTCGCGAAAATTCATCTTCTCCTTCTGCATCAGAAAGGAGAAGATATCACCGCCTGTGCTACAGGCACCGAAACAGTGCCAGAGGCCGGATTCCGGGAAGACGACGAAACTCGGCGTGCGTTCCTGATGAAAAGGACAACAGGCTTTGAAGGAACGCCCGGACCGTTGCAGGGGTACGTAGCGGGAAATGAAATCAACGATATCGAGTTGTGCTTTGATTTCGTCTGTTACGCTCATTTTTCTCCCTGTAGCCGGTACTCCGCCCTAGCTGCGAGCAGACCGCAAATTGGATTGCATTATAACCGTGTCTGCATTGGGTGTCAAAGGAAGAAAAGCCGGCTTAGGCTGAAGTGTCCTCTGCCTGAATCTCAGAATAGACCCGCTCCACTTCTCGGAACAGGTCGACCAGTTTCATCGCTTGAAAGACATTGCCGCGTGTTTGAATCTGTCCCTCGAAAAAGGCATCCTTCAATTTGCGCTGGCCACACCAGATTTCATGCAGCAGATCGGCTGTCATTTCCAGCTCCAAATCCGCTTTACCCGGCCTCTCGCCAAAGAAAATCTCTAGGGGCGGTTGACGGCCATCTAGCAGTACCTCTGCGGTCGGCTCTGTCAGCCGCAAGCGGATGACAAGATTGCTGTGGGTGAAGGATTCGATCGCGCCCAAGCGTTCGTTGACTGTGTCAAACACGCGCCGGAGAACTGCATAGAGTTGTTGTGCATCATGATAGGTAGGCATAAGGATATCTATGGTATCATACTCTTTGGAAATCGGCATGATTAGAATAGAGTTGGGTAGCGGAATCGGTCATGAGAAGCACATGTGTCACAATGGGGCGCATTCCTGTCAATCTGATTTCCGTCAAATCAGAAGATGTACATTATGGAATTTCGTTAGTATAATAAGAGGATACTAGGATTTCGCCGTATTGCTCCCTGGATGCACCGTTCGAAAGTCGAATCGTACCTAGTATGGGGAGACTGGCGAGAAAGGAGATGTAGACGATGCCACTCTTTCGACGTGAGAAGAAGCAGGAGGAAGAAAACTTAGAATGGCTGTATCGGAACCTTCAGGAGTTTGATGAGACCGTAGCTGCCAGCGAAAGTCGTGAAGCAGAAAAAAAGCCTCCCGTCATTGACGAGGCTGAGGCCAGAAAGCCTCTCGTCTCGGACCCTCGGGATTCTGAGCCTAGTGTTACCGATCTACCGCCTCTGGAGAGCCCGACGCCGCCCGTTGGATCATCCCTGCTAGCGCAGAACGGAGTTATATCGAACATGAATGAAACCCATGAGAGGAGACACAGTGAAATGAGTGAGACCCGCCGAGAAAGCGCATCTTACCCAAATCGAGCCCAGCAGACACCGGCACCTCGCCCGAAACGGAAAGAACAGCCGGAAACTGATACGGTCGTGGGGCAACAAACCTATTTCACCGGCACATTCCGTTCGGAGAGGGACCTGCGTATTGAAGGTACCTTTGAAGGGGAGATCGACTGTCGTGGAACGGTTACTGTCGCTGAAGATGCCAAGCTGTCCGCAACTGTGCGTGCTCGCAACATTGAGATAGCCGGTTCAGCCAGTGGTGACATCTTTATTGAGGAACGGCTACATTTGCGTACATCCGGCGAAATGCGGGGCCAATTCCAAGCGGCATCGTTTATTGTGGAAGAGGGGGCCTACTTTGAGGGTGAGATGAAAATGGGTTCTGCAGGCCAGAGCGATTGGCCGCCGGTCGGGAGCGGGTCATCTTCTGAAGAGATCGGGAATCCTGTTGAATCAGCACAATGGGCAACGAATATCTCCGGGGGCCGCTCAAATCGGCCCAATGCCAGTCACACAGATTCGATTCGTGAGGATAGCGGGAGTAACCGGCATCGGTCCGTCTGAAGTTTGGAAGGAGCTCTGCATCTAAGCGTTCGAGCAATGCGGGTGGAGTGACTCATAGGTGTGCTATCCTGTTTTCCCAGCAATGTGGTGAGGGTCTCATCCCTGATTGGCAGCATGTAACTTCCTCTGTAGGCGGGCCAGCCGATGCTGCAATGCCGCTAGGTCCTGTTGGGAACGGAGGTGGGCTGGGGCCTGTTCCTGCTCATGCAGTGCCCATTGGGTCCACATGGCTGCCTGCTCGAGATCACCGGTCTGCCATTCACAAAATTTTGCCAGTTCTACATATGGGCGGATGTCCGTGCTTGGTACAGTCGTCAGCCATTGCTGCCAGATGGCTGCCGCTTCTTCCCAGCGCTGCTGCCGTTTGAGCAACCGCCCGAGGCCATCAAACGATTCGGCCAAGGACGAGTGAGCGCTGCATCGTTGCAGAGCTGCGCGGAAGAGAGTCTCCGCACTGTATAGGCGGTTCAGCTCCAGATGCAGCCGCGCGCGACTGAGCAGTTCTAGCGGGTGTTGGCCGCAACTCTCTTGAACCGGCTCGGCAAATGCACCGCAAATCACCTCCGCCAGTACCGCCATGGAGAGGATATCCTGCCGGTTATGGTAAAATACCCCTTGCAGCAGCCGGCCATCGTGGCTGCGTAGATAGTCGCTGTATCGCTGTGGGATTTCCCGGCCGGGTATATCGGCTTGGGTACGTGTATGTTTGAGGATCTTCTGCTCTAGATTGCTCAATGTGCAACTGTTCAGTTGTTGCTGCCACAGCCGCCGGGCAGGGTGTAACAGGTCCAGGTGAGGGGCCGTGTGCGCCAACACAGGCGGTACAGCAATGTCCTGGGGCAGGAAACTGCTGGCGTAGCGGTATCTTCCCCGTAGCAGAGGGGCATCAAAGGAGCGTCCATTGAATGTCACCAGACTGTGGCAACGCCCTAGGAGATCCGCCAGGGCCGTCAGCAGGGCCGGTTCTTCCCCTGGATGGCGCATAAAAAGCTGGCGCACAACAAACACCAGGCTGTCCTGCGCCTCGTTCGTACCCCTGGCCTGCGGCTCGAATGTACCGACCCCCACCATGAAGGCGTAAATGCTAGCCCCGCCACCCAACCCATTGGTTTCGGTATCTAAAAATGCAGATGTGTGGAAATTGGTGGCGTGTTCTAGCCCATAGGTCGGATAGACAGGGGCCAAACTCCTCGCATCACGTAGTAGGACACTGCCTACAGGGGTCTTCCCTTGCTTGATGTGTAGGGGAAACCGTCGGGTGACCAGATAACACTGCCCCGCGTGGTTTTCAACGGTGTCGCCTAGTTCGAACCGTTCGATGGGCATATTCTGCTCAGCTGATAGAGCCGCTGAGGGCGTTCGCGCTGCTCCGCTAGATGTACGTGTGCTGCGTAATCCCTGTAAGCGTCGTAGCCGGTCAAAAGTGGAGGACATGTAGAACTAGCCTGTGAAGCCGACCTATTGGCCTGCAATGGGTAGCAGAGCATGAAGGCAAGTCATTGTATTGTAGCCTAAGCGAAGCAGGTAGGGAAATCCTCTACTTTTTGCGCTAGTTCTGCACATTCGACTATAATTGAATTTTTAAGAGTTTCATAGAGATCATCTTTGCGGGGATTTCCCTTTGTCGGCTGCTACCAAACACTGGAAACGATACCCCCGCGCGCCGCAAGAGTTTCTAGCGAGTGGCCATGAACATCCGCTGCTGTTGCAAGTGTTGTACAATCGTGGCCTACAGGACAGTACTGCCATTCAGTCGTTTTTGAAGGGCGAGGATGCGGTGCGGGAGAACCCCTTTCGCTTGACGGATATGACGATTGCGGTGACTCGGGTCGTCCAAGCCATTGAAAAAGGGGAGGTCATCTGCGTTTACGGGGATTTCGACGCGGATGGGGTGACCTCCACCGTTCTGCTGACGACAGCCTTGCAGCGGGCCGGGGCGCGAGTCGGCCCCTATATCCCCAACCGGGTGGATGAGGGCTATGGCTTGAATGTAGAGGCACTGCGCGCCATCGCTGGCAAGGGGGCTACTCTGTTGGTGACGGTTGATTGCGGCATTCGCAGCGTAATGGAAGTAGAAGAAGCCATCAGCCTAGGGATGGATGTCATTCTTACGGATCATCACTCGATTGGCGCGGAACTGCCAGCGGCCTTGGCGGTCATCAATCCCCAACGGGATGCCCTGCAAGGCGAGGTACGTGCGCCCAAACAACCATGGCAATACTTGGCAGGGGTAGGTGTGGCCTATCGCTTGGCCCAGGGCGTGCTGCGGGCCATCTCTCAACTGCGCTGGAGTCACCTTTCGCCGGATGAAGCGGCTGCAGAGGAGCGGGCACTTCTCGATCTGGTGGCTATCGGAACCGTCGCGGATATGATGCCCTTGCGAGGTGAGAATCGTTCCTTGGTGCGGCGGGGGTTGGCAGAACTGCGTCAAGGTAAGCGGGTGGGCCTGTATGCGTTGATGGAAGCTGCTTCGGTTTCTCCCGCTGGGGTGGATAGCACCGAGATCAGTTTTCGTATTGCGCCTCGCATCAACGCGGCAGGGCGTCTGACCAGTGCCAAATTAGCCTACGATCTGTTGCGCTGTAACGAATACGAGCAAGCCTACGATCTGGCGTTGCGTCTGGAAGCACTCAACCAGCAGCGCCAGACATTGACCGCCCAAGCCCATGCAATGGCCGAGAGCAAACTGGTTGATGTGGACCCATCCACTGTGCCGATTCTAGTCGTGGCCAGTGACGAGTTTCAGTCTGGGATTGTCGGGCTGGTGGCGGGGAAATTAGCTGACCAGTTCTATCGTCCGGCCGTCGTAATTGAGCAAGGAGAGGAGGCTTGTCGGGGGAGTGTCCGCAGCATCGCTGAATTTGACATCACGGCCGCGCTGGATAAGGTGCGCTGTCTGCTGGTGCGTTATGGTGGCCATAGCCGGGCCGCCGGGTTTACCGTGCGCCCGGAACGAATGGCCGACCTACAGGAAGCCCTGCACGAGCTGGCTGCACAGGAGCTCGGCTCTCTGGACGAACTGCGACCGACCCTGTATATTGATGATGAGCTGTCTATCGATCAGATCAACTGGGCATTGCAAGGGCAGCTTGCCCGTTTGGAACCCGTTGGGCAACAGAATGAGCCTGGGCTATTCCTCTGCCGTAACTGCCGGGTGCGCTCTGTACGCCGGGTGGGTCGCGGCAAACATCTGAAGTTGGTCATCGATGGTCATGACGACTCGCCGGTGCTGGATGGGATCGGCTTCGGCCAAGGGGAACGAGCCATCGATCTTCAAAAGGGCAGTCGCATCGATATCGTTTTTTATCTTGAAGTCAATGAATGGCGGGGCCAGCCCTCTCTGCAACTCAATATGCAGGATTGGCAGGCCAGTGCCCAGTAAGCGATAGCAGTCCACATATGCCACAGGATTGAGGTATCCAAAGATGCAACGAACCCTATCTACCCCGATTCGCATTGGTTTTCTGTTCGGTGTAGCCGCTATTTTGTTGACCATCGTCGGCATTCTGCGGGGCAATGTGCCCCTCCATCCTAGCAGCATTGCCATTGCTCTGCTCATCGGTGGCGGTATGTGGTTTCTGGTGGCGTGGGCTGTGGCCGCGGTTGTGGTCCATGTGGAGGAGGATGTGGAATCTGCTGCACAGAACAGGTCAGAGTTGAGCTCTGGCGAACAACCGAAAGGATCCTAGAACCTAACTTATGGCTCAAAAATTGAATTTGCGAAATGTGTGCGCCGTTCTTCTTGATATGGACGGCGTTGTCTATATTGGTGATCGGGCCTTAGGGGGTGTGCAGGAACTGCTGGACTATCTGGATGCAACAGGTCGGAGCTGGCTGTTCGTGACCAACAATTCTTCCCGCACGCCGGCCCAATTCATTGAAAAAATCAATCGAATGGGCATCCGTGCTGACGAGGGACATATTCTCAGCAGCGCGCTCGCGACTGCCAGTTGGTTGGCCGAGGCGTACCCGGGCGGTCTACGTGCCTTTATGATTGGCGAAGATGGCCTGCGCTGGGCCCTGGAGCAGGAAGACATTACACTGGTTGAAGACGCGCAAACTGCCGATGTGGTGGTTTCTGGCATTGACTTCAGCGTACGCTACGAGCGTCTAGCCGATGCAACCCTGGCCATCCGGGCTGGGGCTCGATTTGTCGGTACCAACAGCGATACATCCTTTCCCAGCGAGCGAGGGCAGATCCCTGGGACTGGCGCGCTGCTGGCCCTGCTTGAGGCGGCTTCCGGCGTCAAGCCGACGGTGATCGGCAAGCCGAACGCCGGCATGTTCGAACAGGCCATGCACAAACTCGGCTCAAGCGCGGCCACGACCCTGATGGTTGGGGACCGGTACGAAACGGATATCGCTGGGGCCATTGAACTGGGCATGCCGACAGCGGCAGTACTGACCGGCATCACGACCGCAGAGGAGTTCCGTACGGTCCCCGCGCGCCCTGCCCTGATTCTGCCTGGCCTGCCTGAACTTTTGGATGCCTTTCAGCAGGCTGACAGGTAGTTCATGTCGATTATGACGAATTTTTTGACCGTTCCCGAACATCTGCGCTACAATCATGACAATGAAAACCATTCAACTTACACAGCCCGACGTCTCCCAAAGGGGCCATTCACTATTGGATTGCTCCCTACAAGAGTTGACTGCATATGTGCAGGCCACAGGCGCGCCGGCCTATCGCGCCCGGCAGATTCATGAGTGGATTTATCAGAAATACGCTCGTTCCTTTGCGGAGATGACGAATTTACCGCAGAGCATGCGCGCCAACCTGGCAACCAACACAACGGTTATGCCATTGGAGCCGGTCACCCGGGTCGTCTCGCAGGCAAAGAATACACAAAAGGTGCTGTTTCAGTTAGCGGATGGGACGAGGATCGAGGCTGTCCTGATGCTGTATGACAAGCGTCGGACACTCTGCATCAGCAGCCAAGCTGGCTGCGCCATGGGCTGCACATTCTGCGCGACTGCGCTAGGGGGGTTGCAGCGCAATCTGACCGCTGGTGAAATCGTAGCCCAGGTCCTGTTCTTTGCCCGTTATCTCCGGGATCCGGAGGAAAAGCCAGCCATGCGTGTGAAGAGGCCGACAGAAGTGACAAACATTGTGCTGATGGGGATGGGCGAGCCGATGCACAACTACAACAATGTGTGGACAGCCATCCGCCGGCTGACGGATGCCAACGGCTTCGGCCTTGGTGCCCGACATATCACCCTCAGTACAGTGGGATTGGTTCCGATGATCGACCGCATGGCCGCTGAGGGAATACAGGTAAATCTGGCGGTCAGTCTGCATGCGCCCCATGACACCCTGCGTAGTACACTGATCCCCCTCAACCGGCACTATCCGGTAGGCGAGCTACTAGCGGCGGTACGTCGCTACATTGCCAAAACCAATCGCCGAGTGACATTTGAGTACGCGCTGATGCGGGGCATCAACGACAGCCCGAACCTAGCTCGGGATCTGGCGGCCAAACTGCGGGGGATTTTGTGCCATGTCAACCTGATCCCCCTCAATCCGATTCCCAATAGCCCTTTGCAGCCGGCACATGCCGAGGATGTGGAGCGGTTCGTTGAAATCTTGCGTGCAGAAAGCATCTCAACCACAGTACGTATACGCCGGGGCATTGAAATCAATGCCGGTTGTGGTCAGCTATACAACGCAGGCGCGGCATAGAGGCTAGGCCTTTGACAGAGTGCGAATACAGGAGGTACACAGGCGACGAGACACTCGTTTGTTGCCTTCAAACACCTTGACCTTTTGAATATTGATGTTCCATTTGTGGCGTGTGGCCTTCTTAGACCAAGGGCGGTTGTTCCCAAATTGGGGGCCTTTGCCGCATTGTTGGCATTTAGCCATCGTTCATTCCTTCCGGTTCGTCATTCGGCGGCAGTGCCGCAGATAGCAGTCAATGTGCGGTCAGTCTTCAACGATAGAACCGTTTGAGCGTATCATAAGGCTATCCTGTTGTCAAAAGTTGGAGTATTTGTCGTGAATAAAGTTCGCATTGTGACCGATAGTGATGCCAGCATTCCGCAGCACATCCTGGAAATATATCCTATTGAAATCATTCCTCAGGTTCTGCGGGTGGGACGGGAACGCTACGAGGACACAAACGGTTTCAGTGCCGACCGGCTCTTTCAGCTTGTCCATGAAAACCAGCAGGGTGGCCGTACACTTCTGCCAGATATAGAAGCACCGGATGTAAACCACATTCTGGATATCTACCAGCGGCTCGGTCAAGATGCCGAAGAGATCATTGCCATCCACATGAGCAGCACCCTCAGCCCCATGTGGAGCCAGTCCCATAAGGCCGCGGAGATGATGATGGGGCGGTATCGCATTCGGGTGATAGACAGCCAGACTACGGCCATGGGTTTGGGGATGCTGGTGGAATTGGCCGCCAAAGCTGCTGCAGATGGGGCCAATCTCTATGAAATCGCTAGGCTTGTGAATGGAGCCATTCCCCACATCTATGTGAACTTTTTCGCCGAAACCCTGTACTATCTGGAACGGAGTGCTCATCTCGGCGCGGCGCAGAGCGTGTTGGGCATGATGCTGGGCATCAAAGCGATGATCAACATGGAAGATGGACAGCTGATCCCTTTGGAGAAGGTGCAGACTCGTGAAGATGTGGTTGAGAAGTTGTACGATTATACAGCCGAATTCGCCCAGAATGAACGCATCGGGCTGGTGCAGCACCGCTATGAACAGACGCAAGAGCAACTGTTGAAACGCTTCAAGGAAGGGCTTCCGCACATTCCTACTGATATATGGCGGTATCCACCAAGCCTAGCAGCGCATCTAGGGCCGAATGTTATCGGCGTCATCGTATACGAAGGGGCTGCTTGAGCATGGTCAAGAAATCTCTCATGCGGCTACGCAACCTATTGAATCTGGAGATCCAGACCGGCTGGCGAGAGAATGCCTTCATCGGCGGGGTGCTTGCCTTTCGAGATCGTTGGCTGGTGGACGCCAGAGCCGATGCCGTCCATCCTGGTCTGGTTCAGGAGATTGCTGGTCTGCTGACGCTGTATGCGGACGCGACAACTGACAAACGGGAGCATCTGCTGCGGACTCTGCTCGGTCTGCTGGATGATCCACCGCAAAGCGATCTGGCGTTAGCCAATATCGACCGTATTGGCGCGGAAGCCGAACTGGCGCGCGTTGATGCGCCTGCCCCACAGATGTGGACAGACCTAGCCCGGGCTGAACCGCTGCCGTCTCTGCAAGCAAATTTGGCACAGCCGCTCACGGTCTTGAAAGGGGTCGGCGCAAAGAAAGCCGAACAGTACGCCCGCTTGGGAATTAAGACCATCGGGGATCTCATCTGGCATCTACCCCGCCGCTACGATGATTTCAGTCGAGTACGCGTCATCGCCGATGTTGAAGAGGGTGAAAGAATTTCTGTGGTCGCCAATCTGGGGCGCTTCAGCGAACGCAAATTCGGCTACAAAAAGCAGATGGTACAAGCGATTTTCAATGATGGCAGCGGCACACTCCGCGCCTCTTGGTGGAACCAGCCATGGATCAAAGACCGCCTGGAGATCGGCAAAACCTATCGCCTGAGCGGCACTGTCGGCCTGTACATGGGCTATAAAACCCTGGAAAAGCCGATCTTTGAGGAGATTGTTCCCAGTGATATCAAAGATGGCCCGATTCTGCCCATCTATGGCCTGACCGATGGCCTACGCAATAGCGATGTCAGCAAACATGTGGAGCAGGCCCTCAAATTGGGGCTAGCGGCCATTGGCGATGCCCTGCCGCAGGAGGTCCGCCAGCGTTACAATCTGACCAATCTTCCCAACGCCTTGCGGCAGCTTCACCAGCCACAGACACCAGAGCAGCTTCACGCGGCTCAGCAGCGCATTGCCTTCAATGAATTCTTTTATATTCAACTGGGGGTACAGCGGCGGCGGCGGGAGATCCAGGACCTCCATGCAGCGGAGATGATTGTGGGCGATGATTGGCTGGCAGCCTATCAGGCGGGCCTACCCTTCACATTGACAGCAGCCCAACAGCGGGTGTTGGCTGAGATCCGTCGTGATTTGGCTCTGAGTGTCCCCATGAGCCGTCTGATGCAGGGGGATGTGGGCAGTGGCAAGACGGCAGTGGCTGCTGGGGCCATGCTGATTGCCGCGGCCAATGGCTACCAATCCGCCCTTCTCGCGCCCACGCAGATTTTGGCAGAGCAGCACTTCCGTGGCCTGTCCAAGCTGCTAGAAGGCGTACCCCTGGCTGCCAACAGCCCACTGGAAATCACTCTCCTGACAGGACGAATTAGCGGGCGAGAACGGGCTGAGGCCCTGGCCGCTCTGTCAGAAGGTCGTATGCAGATCGCTGTGGGGACAACAGCCCTCATTCAGGAAGGGGTAGCATTCCACAATCTCGGCTTTGTGGTGGTGGACGAGCAGCATCGTTTCGGCGTTGAGCAGCGGGCTGCCTTGCGAGACAAAAGTGCCGACAGTACTGTCCCGCATCTGTTGGTAATGAGTGCTACACCGATTCCACGTAGTTTGGCGATGACCATATACGGTGATCTAGATGTGAGCGTCCTTGATGAGATGCCGCCGGGACGGATGCCGGTCAAAACCAAGAGGTTCCTGCCCAATGAGCGGGAGCGTCTCTACGCCTTTCTGAAGCGACAGGTGCAGAAAGGACGGCAAGGGTATATTATCTACCCTCTTGTTGAGGAGAGTGAGCTGCTGGAAGGCGGCGCGGCTGTGGACGCGCACGCGCGCCTCAGTCAGGAGGTTTTTCCCGATCTGCGGCTGGGCCTCCTCCATGGCCGCCTGCAAGGCTCGGAAAAGGACCAAGTGATGCGGGCCTTTGCCGGCGGTGAACTGGATGTGCTCATCAGTACCAGTGTTGTGGAGGTGGGCGTGGATGTTCCCAACGCCACGCTGATGCTGATTGAGGATGCCGAACGTTTCGGCTTAGCCCAATTGCATCAGTTCCGGGGCCGGGTGGGCCGGGGCGAGTATGAGAGCTATTGTGCGCTCATCAGCCAGACCCAAGGGAGCGGGTCGGCCGAACGGCTCAATGCCTTGGTGGAGACGACAGACGGCTTCAAGCTCGCGGAAAAGGACCTGGAATTGCGCGGGCCTGGCGATTTTCTCGGCACACGGCAGAGCGGCCTGCCGGATTTGAAGATGGCGAGTCTCAGCGACACCTCTACGTTGGCTCTGGTTCAACAGGCCGCTCGGGAACTCTTGGACGAAAATCCCGACCTCAGTAACTACCCGCAGCTAGGCACAGAGTTGGAACGGTTTTGGCGTGGCCATGGTGATGTGAGCTGAGAGCAATCTTTGCCTTCGGCTTGCTCTGCCAGTGGACAGCAGACATCGCTACCCGCGTTCGCGGACAGGGGTGTAGGGTCGTTCGTCTGCGCCTAGATAGATTTGCCGGGGGCGGGCAATGCGCTGCTCTGCATCGGTCATCAGCTCGACCCACTGGGCCAGCCAGCCTGGGGCCCGGCCCAGCACAAATAGCACAGGGAACATATCCTGCGGGAAGCCCATAGCCTGGTAGATGATGCCACTGTAAAAGTCAACATTGGGGTACAAGCGACGGGAGGCGAAATATTCGTCCTCTAGGGCAATACGCTCCAACTCAATGGCAATATCGATCAACGGATTGCTGCCGGTCACCTCAAATACATCGTAGGCGATCTTTTTAATGATCTGCGCTCTGGGGTCGTAGTTTTTGTACACACGATGGCCGAAGCCCATCAGGCGTACTTCCCGATTTTTTACCTTTTCAATATAGGCTGGGATGTTCTGCACATGGCCGATTTCGGTAAGCATCCGCAAAACAGCCTCATTGGCCCCCCCATGGAGAGGGCCGTACAGGGCTGCGGCCGCGCCCGCCATGGCGTTGTAGGGGTCAGCATCACTGGAGGCGATGTTCCGCATAGCCGAGGTTGAGCAGTTCTGCTCATGGTCCGCATGGAGGATGAACAGGACATCGAGAGCTTTGGCCAGAACCGGATCGACCTCGTAGTCCTTCTGATTGAGATAGTCCATCATATACAGAAAGTTCTCTGTGTAGCCCAAGGCACTGTTTGGACTGGTCCGGGGGTAGTCTCTGCGGTGGCGGTAGGAGAAGGCGGCTACTGTCGGCAGTTGGCCGAGAATGCGCCAGATTTGCTCCAAGCGCACCCTATCATCGTGAACCTGTTTGGCCTCTGGATGCAGGGTGGACATGGCCGCTAGTGCGCTGATGAGAATGCCCATGGGGTGGGCATCAGGGCAGAAGGTCTTGAGTAGGTTCGCCAGATTTTCGTGGATATCCGTATGCTGCATAACGTTTTCGCTCCAGTGGGAGAACTCGTCCGCGCTGGGCAATTCGCCAAAGATCAGCAGGTACGCTACCTCTACAAAGCTACTTTGTTCCGCCAATTGCTCAATGGGGTAGCCCCGGTAGCGTAGGATACCTCTGTCGCCGTCAACATAGGTGATGCGGCTTTTACAGGACGCTGTATTCAGATAGCCTGGATCGTAAATCATCATCCCGAAATCGTTGTGCTGCACTTTGAGTTGGCGTAGGTCCAGTGCTTTGATCGTGTCGTGGGTGATCGGCACTTCAATGGTTTCGCCGCTACGGTTGTCGGTAATTGTTAGCGTTTGCTTGCTCATAGAAACCTCTGTTTGGGTAGGCAATCGTCTCTTGTTTTAGAAACTGACCGGATTCGGCAATGGGCGTCCCTCTATACCGGCCAGCAGATTTTCCATAGCCATCACTGCCATTTTCGTGCGGGTGGCGATGGTCGCACTGCCGATGTGGGGCAAAATGACACAGTTTTCCAGGGAGACCAGCGGGTGGTCGGGGGGCAAAGGCTCCGGCTCGGTCACATCTAACCCAGCGGCAGCAATCTCTCCTTGGATCAGTGCTTGGTAGAGTGCTTCCTGGTCCACCACACCGCCGCGACTGGTGTTGATGAAAACCGCTGTCGGCTTCATCTTGCGGAAGGCAGCCGTGCTGCATAGATGCTGGGTCCTGTCGGTAAGGGGACAATGAACTGCCACAACGTCACTCTCCTGCAGCAGTGTGTCCATTTCGGCAAAAGTTGCCCCCACTGCTTGGGCAACCTGCGGTTTTTCTCTGGGCCCGGTGTAGAGGAGCCGGCAGTCGAAGCCAGCGAGCATGCGGGCGAAGGCAGTCCCTATGCGGCCGAGGCCGATGATCCCAACCGTGCTGCCGTGGATGTCCTGGCCTGTCAGCCACATGGGTTTCCAGGTGGCCCATGCCCCGCTTTTGACCGCGTCCACGCCTGCGGGCAGGCGTCGGGCTGTTGCCAACAGGAGGGCCAGGGCCAGTTCCGCGGTGGTTTCCGTCAATACATCCGGCGTATTCCCCAATAGAATTCCCCGCTTGCTCAGCGCGGCCACATCCACATGATCGTAGCCAACGGACATTGTGGCGATGACCCGCAGCTTGGGGCCGGCCGTAGCTAGCAGTTCATCGTCGATGGCTTCTGTCAGTAGACAGTACAGCCCCTCTGCCCCCGGCATCCACTCCAATAGGGTATCACGGGGAATCGGCTCTTCATTGTCCCAATAGCGGACAGTGCATGTTTCTAAAATCGGCTTGATTGCCGCCTCCGGCAGTTGGCGGGTCACAACAACTGTAGGCTTTCCCATGTTCTCCGCTTGTCTATTCAGTGGTGCCCATTGTGGGCGCAAATTTGACGGTTTTGGCGCACTACCATGATTCCACACTCCAGGCCTGCACCCGGCCGGCCATGTGGGGAGGCAACTTGCCTTTGATCCGTGTCCCGTTCTCAGTATACTCCTCGCGTTCCACATAGCCGTACTCGTGGAGCAAAGAGACCAGCTCCCCTTTGCTGTAGGGTAGCAACAGGCGGACGGGTATCATCAGCCCTTGCAGCTTTTCGTCCACCGCTGCCAGCAGTTCCGGGATGCCTTCCCCTGTATGCGCGCTGATGGAGATCGGGGATGGATACTCCTGCTGGGCTTGGAGCCATCTCTGCTGTGCTTCTGGGCTGCCAGCATTGAGCAAGTCGATCTTATTCAGCGCAGTCACCACCGGCTTCTCGCTTGCGCCCAGCGTCTCTAGGACATCTTCGACCGCGGCCACCTGTTCGTCTGCATTGGGATGGGAGATGTCCACAACATGCAGGAGTAGGTCCGCCTCATTGATCTCCTCAAGGGTGGCGCGGAACGCGGCCACGAGAGCTGTCGGCAGTTTTTGGATGAACCCGACTGTATCGGTGAACAGTCCTGTGTGTCCGCTGGGCAGGTCTACCCGGCGGGTGGTCGGGTCGAGGGTTGCGAACAGTTGGTCCTGGGTCAGGACCTCTGCATTGCTGATGGCGTTGAGTAGAGTACTTTTGCCGGCATTGGTGTAGCCAACAACGACGATGACCGGGGTGGGCGCTTTCTGTCGCCGTTGCCGGTACTGTTCACGGTGGCGGCGCACGTTCTTCAACTCATCTTTGAGGTGAAGGATGCGCCGGCTGATTTCTCGCCGGTCCACTTCCAATTGGGTTTCGCCGGGGCCGCGCACGCCTACACCGCCACTGGCCCCGCCGGCCCGGCCACCGGCCTGTCGTGCTAGGTGAGTCCAGGCACGGGTCAGGCGGGGTAGCCGGTATTCGTACTGGGCCAGTTCCACCTGCAGGCTGCCTTCTTTGGTTTTGGCATGGCGGGCGAAGATGTCGAGAATCAGGGCTGTGCGATCAATTACTATGACATCTTGGCCCAAAGTCTGTTCGATCTCCCGCTGCTGGCGTGGGGAGAGCTCTTCATCAAAGATAACCACATTGGCGGCCAGCTCAAGCACCAGGGTCTTTAATTCGTTGAGTTTGCCGGTCCCGATAAAGGTGGCTGGGTTGGGATGTTCTAGGCGTTGGGTCAGCTCGCCGCGCACTTCCAATCCGGCCGTCTCTGCCAGCCGGGCCAGTTCGGTAAGCGAGTCTTCCATGGAAAGAATGTTGGGCTGAGAGGACAGGCTCACCCCAATCAACACAGCCATCTCGCCGGGTTTGTCAGTCAGCACAAGCCCTTGGTCATCTCGCACGACCGAGCTGATCTTATCTCCAGCGACACCGCTGAAATCATCGGTGGTTGTCAGGGCACCGGCACGGTTTACATGACGATCTTCGGCCATTGGTTCCATCTACCTTTCACTACATGTGGAGAGTCACTGCTCTCCCTCAATCATTCTTCATTGCTGTCAGCGTGGGCTAACGTTTGACAGCAGTGGAATCGATCCAGCCGGCAACCGGTTCGGCGATGCGGAGTCGGCTTCCATCGGTTGTGATTCCCAATACAATCACGATCTGATCGGCAACGAGGGCTGCCACTTCCCTATCAGCACCAGTCGGCCCGGCAAAGACTTTCGATCCGGGGATCTGTACCCATAGCACTTCCGGCCTGATGAACAGCCGGCCAGTGTTGGTCTGCTCTGCATAGCTGGCAAAGTCGTTGCTGATCCAGCCTTGCACAGGTGCTGAGATATGGGCCCAGCGTCCGTCCGTGCTGAAGCTATCCACCGTGACCAGCCCCCCTTGGGGGCCAATCTCTCCTATCACCGCTGCCTCTACGGCAGGGCTTGCCCGCACGTTCAGCAGGTCCGTTTCAATTCGGGCCTCCTGTGGCGGGGGGAAGGCGGCCAGCAGCAGGGTGTGGGCCTGTTCTAACGAGGGTACCTGCCACTCGTCCGCGTCTGTCTGTTGGAATCGCAGCCCGCTTGCCCACAATTCACGCAGCGGATCGACTAGGACGATACTGGTGACGAGGATGGTGATACAGAGAAGCACGCCGATCAAAGCCCACTTTGGCAGGAACCACCAAGCCCTTCCCCGATATTGTACACGATTTCGGCTATTTTTGCTCGTAAGCGATGGGAAGCGTTGTACAAGCATCTGTAAGTGCGGAATATTGCGCTGCAGAAACCAGATCAGGCTGGCCAGAGGGCGTGGTAGGCGAGAGGGCAGCGGCGCAATATTCAGGGCCAGGGCCCAGCTCGTAACTGCCCAATTGGCGGCCTCAGCTGAAAAGCCGTAGCGTCTCTGCAGGCGTTGCGAGAGCCGGCCTATGTCGGCTGTGCCGCCCTGCGGTTGGGCCAGCAGTTCGGTCGGAATGCGCTCTCGTAGCGCGTGGACCAGCAGAAATCGTTCTCTATGATAGGGCCCGCACAGGTCGGCCAAGATGGCATCGACACGCTCCGGTTCATGGAGCAGAGAGGGCCCGTAGTAGGCGAGCAATTGGCGCAAAGTGCGCTGCGGGAGCGAATGCATCGCTAGAAGCGTACTTCCCCCTCACGACTGCCGAACAGAAGCCGTAGACCTGATGAAAGAGTGATGGTTTGTCCCTGTGCGATCTCATTGATCTGTCCGTCCTGCTCTTGGCTCACCCATTTCTGTGAGGATTGGTTGCATAGCCCCCAAATCTGTGGATTGTGCGGGTGCTGAACCACTTGAGCGACCGGCTCATTGAAACTGTAGCGACACTTGGCGTCTAGGTGATGGGGATACAGCCGGGTGTTGTGGTTCAGGATCACCACATCGCGGCCAATACGTAGCCGCGGTGGCAGCCGGTAGGGTGAAGCACATGCCCAACATGCGGCCGCGTTCCCTGTGCTGCTCCGCATCGTGGCCAGATCATAGAAATTCTCTGCGCCACAATGGTTACAGTAGAAGATGGCATCGCGCAGGCGAATGAGATCACTGCGCCATTCACTCTCTCGGATACGATTGTGGACATCATGCAGGCCATTGGTAAACGTCTTGGTAAAGAGTGCTTGGATAAACTGGGGGTAGACGGGCCAAAGGGCCAGGGCATTGTCATGATAGCCGGGCTGGGGCCGGTTGCGGTCGTCATTGGGATCGAAAATAAAGAGAGGGTTCGTTCCATACAGGCGGGACATGGCCGGCAGGTCGAAGCAGCGGATTTGCGCCTCCCGTGCTCCCTCCAGTGGATGATGATTGACAAGCATATAAAACAGCAGCACAGCCAGCGAAAAGAGATCGGTTTGGGTGCTGGGGCTGGCTTCGGCGCGCACGATTTCTGGGGCCATAAAGCGGGCCGTGCCGCCGATGGCTCCTCCTTGGCCATCCACACTCACATTGTCGTTGTCGCAGATGCGGACTTCGCCGCTTTGTGGGTCGAAAAAGACATTGCCGAAGGAGATATCCCGATAGCAAAGTCCTTTGGCATGGAGTTGTAGATAGCTATGTGCTAGTTCAAAACCGGCAGTCACGAGGGCGTAGAAGGTCGGCTCTACCCGGCGTGTCACTAGGTCGGTGATGCCGACAAAGCGATCTTCCCGTAGGGGCATGACATAGCCGAAACCGGGCCGGTCTGCGGCCAGAGCCAACTCCTGGGGCCAGAGAAAGCGGTCGCTCGGGGGCCCGTTGTCCACGGCTCGCTCGATGCGCGCATGTAGATCTGAATCCTGACGTAAATAGTGGGGGAAGAACCATTTCAGGGCCACGGTTGTGCCAGCACAACCGTGGTTCGGATCCAGCAGACGCGCGCAATAGACTTCCCCCTGGCCGCCGCCGCCAATAAACGACTGGATTGTGCAATCCAGTCCGGTCGTCTGCAGTTGTACCACTTCCCCAGGATGTAGCAGTTGGTTCATCGTAAGGATATCAAAATGAGAGAGGTCATAGAGTATCTACTGTTGCAGTGTACCATGTATTTGCTAGATATTCAATGCAGGCGATTTTCTATTCCTGAAGATATGTTCGTATATACGCTTTTGTTTTTGCTAGACGTACCAAGTGTTCCAAATATTCGTAATGTTGCCACTCCTGCTCTTCTTTCTGGCATCAGTTCTTCGCGTCTATTTTTCTCTAATCGTTTCTCCTTATGGTATTCATTTCAGTATCTCTGTAGGCAATGGCTACGGAGATATCGTCGCCACTGCCGGCCGCGGAGGTAGCTGTCAGCCAATTGGGCAGATGCCTAGCGACCGCAGCGGGCCCGTCTTCTTGGATAACAGCATACAGGTCTCTGGCCACTTGTTCAAAGCTGGCGTCATCCACAAATGAATTCGTATAGCCATCGGTCGCCAGCAGGACGAGGGAGGGTGTCCTTTTGATAATCGGTTGGAAATGAATGCGTACAAAACGCCACGCCTCTGGCGAACACAGGGAGGTGGTCTCATTGGCGAGCAAGCGATTGTCCGTGGGGAAAGGGGGGCGTGCCACCTGCCCTTCTTCGGAGATGGTCAGAATGTCACCATCGCCCAATTGCAAGTATAGATGGAAGGTGGGGGAAAGGAGAGCGGCCAAAAGCGTTGTCCCGTAGGGCCGTACATGTGGATCGACTTTGGGCGCATTGCTGCGGGAAAGCTCGGCCCCGGCGCGGTCAGGCTTGGCTTGGCTGGCTGCTTGCAGATCGTTGGGGTATTGGGTAGATTTCTTTGCCTGTGCCGTTCCGGGCGGATAGCGGGCCGCGTGTCGCTGGACCGATTGTAGCCATCTGCGGACCAAAAATTTCGGCAGCCATTCGCTCAACGTGCGTTTGAACAGGGGGGCTCTGCCATCTGCGATCTGAGGTAGCACCTCTTGTACGAGTAGCCGCCGCGCGACCTTTACCGCGTAGCGGGCCCCGATATGGCTGCAGGTATATTCGGGCCCGCCGTGGCCATCGGCTACGGCAAGCAGGAGTGTGTCCGCAGGGTGTTGGCTAGGATCATCTGCGCTAGATGGCCACCAGCCTAGGGCGTCTTGATTGGGCGTGTCACTGCGTATGTGGGATGCGCCCCGCACAGATGCGCCGAGTACCTGCCAACCAGATGACAGACTCAGCTTCTTTTCAGAACTGGCCTTTGCCGCTTTATCGTCCGCCATTACCAGACATCATCGACATCGAGATCTGCGTCTGGCACAGGCGGCAATGGTACATTGGTGCGCTGTTCCGTCTGCAGGGTCTGGCTGGCGGGCGATGAGGCCGACTGCAGAACAGCCGTTGATACCCATTTGATGTACTTGACTAGGCTTTCCGCATTGTTGGCCTGAAGCGGCTCCAGTTCTGGGTGGCCGATGAAGCGTTGCAGCACGCTGAGGTCGGCATCATCGCCGATGGCGATGGCAATGCGTACAGCTTTTGTGCCCCAAGGTTGATTCATCAAAGCGCGTAGGCCTGTACTGACATCGTCAGTGGGTTTGCCATCAGAGATGAGTACCAATACAGGCGGCAGGGCGCGCTGGGGCATCACTGATGGGTCGAGCTGGGCGGCGACCAATTGCAGGGCCTGGCCCATATCCGTCACCCCGTCAGCCTCCAGATCATCCCAGCGGAACTGGTCTACTGGCACAGGACGGGCCACGTGCCAACTGGACCCATTGGAGAACTTCACTGCGCGCACCATCACTTCGGCATTGGGGTTTTCTGCCGCGGCCTGCTGCATGTGGGGTAGGGCTTCGCGGATGGCATTGTTGAGGGACTGAATTTTGCCGCCATGGCCCATTGATCCGGAACAATCGGCCATCCAGATGAAATGAAGCGGCCGCCGGGCGAGCGCACCACCGGGAAGTTTTGGCACCGTTGTCTCTCCTCATTTCGTGTTTTTCGTAAGTGTAGTACAAGGAAAACTGCAGGATTGTTAGAATAGATGCTCGTCCAAAAGCTGTGGGCTGGGGCCGGGCCGGCTGGTGATAACCCGGCCCACGGCAGGCAGCATGGCCAACCGTTTCTCGACCATGGGGGCTATGTCTGCCTCGCAGATTAGATGAACATTGGGCCCGGCGTCAATTGTGAAGAAGACGGGCAGGTCCTCCCCCTCTCGCCAAGCCTGTACTGCTTGCAGAACGGCCACTGTGCCCGGCTGCCAATAGAGCAAATTGGGTGTACTGGTCATCATAATCCCGTGCATGGCCAGGGCATCTAACTCCATTACGGGGCCGAGCAGGTGAATGTTTCTGTCGGCAATGGCGTGGCGCACAGTTACCAGCCAATCGCTAACGCAGCGCGTGCGGGCTTTGGTGAAAGGGCTAGTAGCTGCCAAACGGTGGCCGCTTTTGCTGCTGACCCGCTTTTCGCTGGTGCTGACAATGGCAACCACATCCCGCAGGTCCCAGTGGCTCTCGTGGTACATCTGGTGAGCCACACTAGATCCATGGGACTCCCCCTGTTCCCATTCCACGAAGCCGCCGAACAGGCTGCGGCAGGCCGAACCACTCGCCTGCCGCGCGATGGCCGAGAGCTGGGTCGCGTCCAATCGCAGCCCCAGCGCGGTGCAAGCGGCTACAGTGAGGGCCGCGAATCCACTGGCCGAGCTGGCAATGCCAGACGCCTTGGGGAAGTTGTTCTTACTCAGAACTTGTGCCCGATAGGAAATGCCGGCCAGGTCTCGTATCCAGTCGAGATGGGCGATGATGCGCGCTGCTTTCGCGCCCCGGAACGACTCCCCGTCAATGGTGATCAGATCCGCCGGCAGAGAGGCATTGCTATCCCAGGCCACGGTTGTAGTCGTGTGTACATCGGCCAGGGTCATGCTGATCGAATTGTTGAGAGGGATATGTTGTGCGGGGTCCGCAACGCCCCAGTATTTAATAAAGGCGATATTGCTGCCGGCCCGACAAGATGCTTTCACACGCCGCGCTCTGCCTGTTGTTCAAATCGACGTAGGAGATCATCGATCAGTTCGTCATGGGCGCGGAAATGGACAATCACACCCTGGTCGACCGCTTCGATGTGTGCCTGCCAGCCGATGCCCTCGACAAGTTCCAACTTCTCCACCACGCCGGCCCCGAGTTTTTTCAGCAGGGTTTCTGCTTGGGCAGGGGTCAACTGCGGGAATGCTAGGGATTCGGAATCGTACAGTTCGTCATCTTGAAAGCGGGGATCCCGGCGGTCTTCGTCATCTCCTAAGGAGGGGGCACTGATGGGCATTGATCGGCTCCTTTCACTCTAAATCTAGCAGAGAGACCCCCACAGAATCACCGGCCTCTAATTCATTGAGAAAGCGGGGCACCAGCCCGTGCAATTCGGCAACCCGTTCGGCTGGCGTTTTGTCTGGAAGATGGATGCGTCCGCCGGCCATTGTGTAGTGCCCGCCGGCCGAGCCATTGCGGCCGGCAACGGAACGCACGAGACGCCCGGCCTTGCCCCCGGCGGCCTCATTGGTCCGCACAGACATCACGATCCAATCTTCATAAATTCCCAAACAGATGGCCCAGAACACATCCTCCATCCGCATCAGCAGATCGGCCACTTCCGCGGCCATATCGGTTCTCTGCATATCAAATAGCAGACTAATCGCCACGTAGCCGATAGATTCAGCCGGTGCCCCTTCAGCCTCTTCCAATATATCGTCCGAGAAGTAGGCACTTGCCTCTGAGATGGCAGCGTAGCCCATATAGGCAGCGGACAACTCGCCGAAGTGCAGCTTGTGGGGCGCGGCTTCTCCATTTGTCACATTGTCCGCATTCTCAGTTCCATTCAAATCGTCCTTACCATTGGCATCATGCTCGTCATTGGCTGCGCTCCGCACGATAAAAGAATAGAGGGTCGTATTGGCCAGAGCTTCGCTAATGCCACGGTAGTACGTCCGCGGGACCCGCACATGTTCGATGCGATTGAGCAGGTCTGTGTCAAGGCGATTGCGTAGAATCGAATAGGCCCAGATGTCCAAGTCTGATGTGTGCCGACTCAGGCCCAAGGTATCAGATTTGATGCCGTAAAACAAGGCTGTTGCCAAGCGCGCGTCGACCGGTACAGCGGTTACGGCCAGATATTCGCACAGAATCGTTGAAGATGCGCCCACATCCGGGCGCACATCATGGACTTTGGCCCGAATCTGGCTGCGCCTTGGCGGGTGATGATCGATAGCGAGCAAAATATCTTCCAGAGGGTAATCGGTTCTCCAGAGTAGATGATTACCGGCCACGGGTTGGGTATCGACCAACATGACACCATCATAGGCGTTGATCTGTTCAGCGGCGAGGTCGGTTGGGATGTGAACTTGATGGGACGTGAAGAGGGTGGCCATGGTGCGGTTCTCGGCTCGGCCAATCATGCCGCCATGGGCTAGGGTTATGTTGATGGCCGGAGCAAGGAGGTGTAACAGCTTCTCCAAGGCATAGGCACTGGCGATTGCATCCGGATCCGGATCGTTGTGCATGAGGATCAAGAGGTTGTGCCTGCTGGCCAGATATTCGGTTGTTTGCTGCACTCTTCTCTCAATGGAGCTGCGCCGCTGGATGCTATAGTTTTCTGGTAGAGAGAGTGCTGTCACTGATTTTTCTTCCATAATTTATCCGTTGTTCTAGCAGAACGGGTTTATTATACGCAAGAGAAGGGCTTCTCGCAAAAGCCGATACGCAGTGGTGAGCAGTGGCGTTCCCCTGCAGTTGGGCAATTGATACACTTGTGGTATGATTGAAAATCACAGACAATGAGAAACGTAATGACAAAGGAAAAGAGAACATGGTATCCAATCTCACCGCTAGCGATATGCAGGCAGTCGTTCAGGGAATGGGTGAAGCGTCAGCTCATTTTCTTGCTTCTCTGTCCAATGATCAGAAAACAAAGGCTATCATACCCTTTGCAGATCAGAAAGAGCGTACAAATTGGCATTATACACCAGTTCCGCGCCAAGGTCTTTCTCTGGCAGAGATGACCTTTCCCCAGCGGCAAAGGGCCCTGCAACTGGTGGCCACCGGTCTCAGTCGTGAGGGCTTTGTCATCGTCTCGACTGTGATGGGGATTGAAAACACGCTTGATTTTTTGGAAAATTGGCAACGGACGGATCTGGGACGGGATCCACAGTGCTACTATATGAGTATTTTCGCTGAGCCGCTTGAAAAGGGGCTGTGGGGCTGGCGCTTTGAGGGCCATCACATCTCCCTCAACTTCACAATCGCCGATGGCAAGATCATCGCACCTACGCCCATGTTTTTCGGCTCAAATCCCGCGGAGGTATCCTTGTCCCGAGGGGTGAATGGCAGCCCGCTGGCGACCTTACGTCCACTGGCCAGCACAGAGGATTTTGCCAGGGAACTGGTTCATTCTTTTGACGAGGAGGACCTGGCAAGCGTTCTGCTCTCTCCGATTGCGCCATCGGACAATGTACTCTACAATCTGCCCGAAGTACGCGAAGGCACCTTGCATCTGCCTGCCCAGGAGATTGAGGATTTGCAGCATATTCACGGCCTAAGCCAGGCACAGATTGACGCCTTACGCTACTCCGAGACACCGCGTGGGCTGCCCCATAGCCGTATGAACAGCAGCCAGCAGGAACTCCTGCTGCTGCTCATCGGTGAGTACATCCAGCGCATGCCGGATGAATTGGCCGAGATCGAGTGGCGCAACCTGCGCCAACGGGGCCTAGATGGCATTCACTTTGCCTGGGCCGGCGGCCTGGAAAAGAGACAAGGCCACTACTACCGCATACAGGGCCCGCGCTTCCTGTGTGAATATGACAACACCCAAAACGACGCCAATCACATCCACTCCGTCTGGCGGGATCCGGCCAATGATTTCGGTAGAAATCTACTGGCGAACCATTACGCGTCTAGTCATTAGCGTTGACCGAGCAACCTGTATTGACACACAAACTCGCGTAATCACTTGACGATATAGGCAAAGATCGGTACAATCTTGAAATTGCAGGCTAAGATCTACAGGAGTTTACAAGCAATTTTCCACATATAACGATTTCCAAGGAGTTTTCTATGGCACAGAACGGCAAATCAGCAGTTTCCACACCCTATCAGGTGATTGGAACTCGGCCCATTCGGCATGACGGTACGGATAAAGTTGTCGGTACAGCCCGTTATGCTGCTGACCAGAATTTGCCAGGTATGTTGTACGGCAAGATTCTACGCAGTCCCCATGCTCATGCCCGCATCCTGAGCATTGACACCAGTAAGGCCGCGGCCCTGCCCGGTGTTACCGCTATCGTCACTTCGGCGGACCTGGCCGAGGCCGCTGACAAAATTCAGGAGATGGGCGAGGATGCAGTCAATCTGAGGTATCTGAGTGCCAATATGCTGGCCCATGACAAGGTCCTCTACCATGGCCATGCCATTGCCGCAGTCGCGGCCACCAGTGTCCACATCGCCGAAGAGGCCTTGGCCCTGATCGATGTGGCGTATGATATCCTCAAACCGGTGTTGGATGTGCGGGAGGCCATGGCCGACGATGCGCCCATTCTTTTGCCCGAGCTACGTACCTTTGAAATGGGTGAACAAGGCGATAAGCCTACCAATATCGCCCAGCATTTTCGCCATGCCCGAGGGGACCTAGAAGCGGGGTACGCGGAGGCGGACGCGATTGTTGAACGAGAATTCACGACGGCCATGGTGCATCAGGGCTATCTAGAACCCCAGGCCTCTACTGTCCAGTGGCGGCCTGACGGTCAGATTCATATCTGGACCAGCACGCAGGGCCCGTTCCAGATTCGGGAATCTGTGGCTGAACTTCTGCAGGTGCCTGTTTCTCGGGTGAAGGTTACGCCTGCGGAGATCGGTGGTGGTTTCGGCGGTAAGTTTACCCCCTACACCGATCTGCCGGCGGCTCTCCTCTCTCAAAAGAGCGGGTATCGCCCGGTGAAGATCGCCTTGACGCGCACGGAAGTGTTGCAGGCCACGGGCCCGACCTCGGGCAGCTATATCAAAGTGAAGATGGGAGCCGCAAAGGATGGCCGCATCACCGCAGTCGAAGCAGATCTGATGTATGAGGCCGGGGCCTACCCGGGTTCGCCTGTGGGTGCGGGGGCCGGTGTGATTTTGTCTCCTTATAAGCTGGATAATCTGCGTATTGATGGCTATGATGTGGTCGTCAATCGTCCCCAGAGCGGCGCATATCGGGCACCTGGTGGCACGAATGCGGCCTTTGCTTCGGAGACGGTCATTGATGAACTGGCGGAGAAATTGGACATCGATCCCCTAGAGTTCCGCCGCATCAATGCCGCGCAGGAAGGGGACCGCCGCCCGGACGGACCCGAATACAAGAGGATTGGCTACAAAGAGACGGTGGAAGCAGCCATCGATCACCCCCATGCCGCGACCTCCCTTGAAGGCAAGTACCAGGGACGGGGTGTGGCCTCCGGCTTCTGGTTCAATGGGGCCGGCCCATCCAGTGTGACAGCAGTCGTGAATGCTGATGGAACCGTGAATCTACTTGAAGGCTCCACGGACATCGGGGGCACTCGCGCGTCTGCGGCCATGATGCTGGCCGAGACCATTGGCTTGGCAGCTGAGGACATTCACCCACAGGTGGTGGACACCGACTCCATCGGCTACACTAGCGGCACCGGCGGCAGCAGTGTCACCCATAAAATCGGCGTGACAACACATCAGCTTGGGCTGACATTGCGGGAAAAGATGCGACACCAGCTTGCCGATTTTTGGGAGATGGACATGGCCGCCATTGCCTATCAAGATGGCCTGTTCCACGGCAATGGCCATAGCATCGGTTTCAAAGAGGCGGCCCAACAGCTTGCCAACAGCTACGAAGCCCTGACGGCCAGCGTTACTATGAAGACGGAAGGGGCTGGCCCCTGCTTTGGGACCCATATTGTTGATATTGAGATCGACCCGGAAACCGGCAAAGTCACGATTCTGCGCTATACCGCGGTGCAGGATGTGGGCAAGGCGATCCATCCTAGTTATGTAGAAGGACAGGTCCAGGGCGGTGTCGTGCAGGGGATCGGCTGGGCCCTAAATGAGGAGTACATCTACGACGACGAGGGCCATCTGCTCAATTCCAGCCTGCTGGACTATCGTATGCCCACTGCGTTGGATTTGCCGATGATCGAGTCGGTGTTGGTGGAGGTCGCCAACCCGGACCATCCCTTCGGTGTGCGGGGTGTGGGCGAAGTGCCGATCGTCCCGCCGGCCGGGGCCATTGCCAACGCCATCTACGATGCCATTGGCGTGCGCCCGACCGAATTGCCCATGTCGCCGGCCCGGCTGCTGGAAGTGATCTGGGAGAAGAACGGCCAAGCAGTCCCTGTCTAGCATTGCAACCCACGTATTGCGTATTCGCTACTGCCGAGTACGCAATACGCCCGAAAAGGATAGCCTATGTCTCGTTCGGTCGCGGTCACGGGAGGCCTTGGCAATCTGGGCTGGAAGCTGTTGACGCATCTGGCCCGCACCAGCCCGGCTACTCTACTGATTGGGCTGGATGTACGTCCCCCGTCGTCGGAACAGTTGGCCGCATTGCAGGCTTGCGCGGCACAGAAGCAGACAGGGACAGTGCCGGAGATCGCGCTGCTTACCTGTGATCTGGCCGACCCCACGGACAGCCGCTGGCGAGATGCCTTGGAGCGGGTACAGGCTGTCGTTCACTTCGCCGCGCACAATCCCTACCCTGACGCAAGCTGGGACGAAGCCGCGCTCTCCATTGACATGACCCTCCAGGTGGCCATGGCCGCAGTGGATAGCTCATCCATTGAGCGTTTTGTTTTCGCCACTTCCAATCATGTGATGGGCCGTTACAAAGACAACCCCTTGGCCGCGACGGTCCGCCCCGGCACTCTACGCCCAGATCTGCCTTTGGGTGTAGGCACTGTTTGGGAAAAGGCCGACCCACCCCTAGACGCTAGCGCGTATTCCACCACCAAGATGGTAGGCGAACGCATCTGCCATGCGCTGGCTGCCCGCGCCAAGGGCGCAAAGACCTTCGTAAATGTACGCATTGGCTGGTGTCAGCCGGGTGAGAACCGGCCCCAGACCCTCTCTGCCACCGGCGACCCAACCATTGCCCCCGGCAGTGCCGAAGCCCACCCAGACCCAGAAGGCTACCGGCGCGCGGAACGCTGGTTCCGCCTGATGTGGCTGTCGAACCGGGATTTTGTGCATCTGTTTGAACGGGCCATCAATGCGGATGCCAGCCAATGGCCCAGCCCGTCGGTCACCGTCAACGGCATGTCCAACAACACGGGCATGGCCTGGAGCTTGGACGAAACCCGACGCTATCTCGGCTATCAACCCTTAGATGATGTAACTGCAGTGCATGAACACTGAGAAACGAACGACTGCCGTTGAAAAGGAGATTCCCATGAGCTATAAACTCGCCTACAGCACCCTACGCTGGCAGAACCCTGACTTGGAACCGGCCTTGAACAGATTGGCGGAGGCGGGTTGGCAGGGCTGGGAAGCCCGGCTACCTCTCAATTGGATGGGTACCCCGGCCCGGCTGCGTCGGCTCTGTGACGATGCCGGCATGCCTCTCATTGTGCTCACAGCCAATGGTACGCCGGACAGCCGGGAACGGGAGAACAAGGAGCTGAACCGCCGGCGCATGGAGTTCGCAGCAGAGTTGGGCTGCGATTGCTTTATGTATATGAATGGTGGTAAGCCCGCAGGTCGTGCGGTGACCGATGACGATGTCAAGGCCGCGGCCGACGGGGCTGATGAATGGGCAGAATACGCGGCCCAGTTCGGCCTGGAACTGAGCTACCATATCCACACAAATCTGCTAGTGGATTCCATCGACCATTGGAAGTTGTATATGGACAACCTACACACGGCCAAGCTCTGTATTGACGTTTCCCATGCACAGCTATGGGGCTATGACCCGGTGGCCTCGCTCAAAGATTTCCGCGCGCAGCTCAATTACGTGCATCTGCAGGACTGGGCCAGCACCTCCCGCCGGGCAGATGGTTTCTACGATCCCCAATGGTGTCAGGTGGGTGAGCACGAAAATGTGGATTTCCCGGCCATCAAAGGCGCGCTGGACGAAATCGGCTACGAACGCTGGGTGACCGCCTGCCCGGGCCAACCGGTCCCCGGACGGGATGACCCTCTGAGTGAGGCGGCCTATAGTGCCGGCATGGTATCCTATCTGCGGGGCATCGGCTATTAGCTGTCCAAGTCTGTCTCTGGATGTTCCCGGAAATAGCGGGCCGTGGCAATGGTCAAGTCCTCCTGCAATTGGAGCGTCATGCCGCCATCAACCACGAGGGTGTGGCCGGTGATGAAGCGGGCTTCGTCGGAGCAGAGGAAGCGCACCGCATGGGCGATGTCATCCGGTACGCCAGTGTGACGCAAGGGATAATGTTGGTCGAAAAAGCGTAGCAGGGACGGGTTGCGTTCCCAGCGTTTTGCCTCTCGCTCGGTGACGATATGGCCGGGACAGATGCAGTTGACCCGCACGCCAATCGGGCCGAAATCGACGGCCATCTGCCGGGACATAGCGATAATGGCCGCTTTGGTCATTTCGTAGGCCAGCTTGCCCGGTGCCACCAGTTGCCCGTGGACAGAAGCGATGTTGACGATATTGCCGCCGCCGCTGGCTTGGATGTGCGGCACGCCATATTTGGCACTGAGGAAGACCGCTTTCTGGGATGTCTGCAGGGCCCGGTCAAAGGCGGTCTCCGTGAGGGTGACTGCGCTGCCGTCCGGCTCTTTGCTCCCCCAGGCATTGTTGACCAAAATATGTAGCCCTCCCCAAACTTCAACGGCCCGTTCGACCAGCGGTTGAATCTGGTCCGCTTGGGATATGTCCACCTCATAGGCCAGGGCTGTGCCGCCGGCCCTGGCAATGCGGGCCACATTTTCCTCGGCCGCCTCGAGCTGGATATCCGCGACCAGCACCTTTGCCCCGTCCGCAGCCAGCCGCCGCGCGATCGCGCGGCCAATCCCCATTGCTCCCCCAGTGACAATTGCGATTTTGTGGTCTGTCATAAGACTATCCCTCAAACGGATTGTGAACTGTCAATGGATTCAGTATACTTGCACGTCCCATAGCAGCCAAACCAGCTAGAATACCTGCTTGGACATTCATCTAGTCAATCAATACCATACCGATTTTGTTGAATGAATCTAGGTCTCTCATGGTACGCAGAGGGAGCAACAAGACGCACAGGATAGACATAAAGCATCAAAAACCTTTACCATTTCCAATTTCGTATAGGCCCACGACCAAAGCCACGAAGTGATTGGTTTGCCTCCTTGGACGGCGGGTCGGTGATGCAATACAAGCATTCTGCTTGAGGGAACGATGATACTTTTCCATCGTTTGTGATAGAGTATGGCGATCTGGGTAGCTGTCAGGGATAGGTTACCAGATAACGCACCTCGTTTGCGATTGGTCTTGCAATGCCATGGATGTCACTGGTATGTTTTGCGAAATTGCGGCACGTATTTGTGTTTGGTATGGACAACAACAGCGGGACCTACCCTGGCGTACTGATCCAGCCGGCCACAGGGATGGCTACGCGGTTTGGGTCTGTGAGGTGATGGCCCAGCAGACGCGTATTGCTGTTGTAGTTGAGTATTACAGGCGTTGGATGGCGCGCTTTCCCACAGTACAGAGTCTGGCCGCAGCAGATCTACAGGAGGCCTTGAAGCTGTGGGAAGGGTTGGGCTACTACAGTCGCTGCCGCAATCTACACAGAGCAGCACGTATCATTGTAGACGAATTCGGCGGGGAGGTGCCCCGTACAAGAGAGGAGCTTCTACGATTGCCCGGCATTGGGGACTACACAGCCTCTGCGGTTCTCAGTCTAGCCTTCGGCCAAGCGGCTGGGATCCTCGATGGCAATGTGAAGCGGGTCTTCAGTCGGCTCTGGGATATCAGTACACCCATTGATGAGCCCTCCATGAATGAGCAGCTTTGGGCCTATGCCCGTGGAATTGTAGAGTCTGGCTCACCGCCAGGGGCGGTGAACGAAGGGTTAATGGAACTAGGCGCGCTTCTCTGTACCCCGCGCAATCCCCGTTGCTTGCTCTGCCCCCTGCAATCGCTCTGTCTGTCCGCGCAACGCGGCACACAGAACCAACGTCCCCAGCGTACTCCTCGCCCTTCCATTCCCCAATTTGATAGCAGCGCGGCTGTCATTTGGGAAGGTGAACCGCTTTCCACACGGCTGCTGCTCGTCCAACGCCCTTCACAGGGGCTGCTCGGCGGCTTGTGGACTTTCCCCGGCAGCCTTTGCAGACAACGGCAGCCCCCATCCGCAGAGTGGCCAGCCTATTTGCACCAGGTAGTATACGGATCGCTGGGGATTGCCATTGCTGTAGGGGAGAAGATCGCCACAATCTCCCATGTATTTACTCATTTCCGTCTACAAGAGCATGTCTTTCACGCCCAGATTCGCCAGGGTACGCCTCGGCCTATTCAAGTGGCCGCCTGCCGCTGGGTCGCATGGGATGCACTTGAGAATTTCCCCTGCCCTGTACTCACCCGCAAGACCCTCGCCCGCTTGCGAAAATCTTGAACGCATGTTACGCAGGAATAGAAAAAGAGTGTAGAATAAAAGATACAAAAAAGGCTTATGCTGAGAGACAGTATCCAAGAGATCAATCGGAAGATACCTATTGATCTTATCGTCTACACCAAAGCCGAGTACGAGCTTCTTCAGAGGCACGGCATTTCTTTTCTGAACGAGATAGAAATAGTAGGGAAGATATTGCCTGAAAAGACAAGCGAATAAAGATACCTTATTGCGCCGAGTTTGTGGTAATATATAGTTCTGGAAAACTAAGTTGAAGTGCAGGAGTACCCTGATGCTCTACTCTCTTAATTCATCTTCATATATTGACGACACCTCTGTGCCGCGTTAACGCGAGTATGACATGTGGCGCAGTCGTTTAAGCGATGCTGCGTTTAATGCCATCTATGACGAGTTGCACTCGCGTATTGATGGCTCTGCTATTTCCATTCCGTAGAAAGGATGTACTCCTGCCACAGCGCAGGATGATTGATAATGAGGAATCAGATGAAACGCCCGCAACAAACAACGCTCCTCCCTGCTGTTGCCCGGCCGGTTTCCAAGGCGCAGAAAGGAAAAGCGACCGAACGTTTCAAGAGAGTTGATACGGACCTCCAACTGCGGGAACAGGTCCTCCCGTATTGCCGGCTGGCTCATGGCGAGATCTGGCAGGATCCGGTCCGCGGTCACAGAGTCAGTGTTCTTGACGCGACAAAGACCGGCGATGTTGATCAGATCATGGCAGGCGAGAAGACAGGTTTGCTCATCAATGACCCGCCCTATAACCTGATGGTCGGCAATGTGAACACCGCTGCTCTCTCAAAAACTGACCTTGCCTCCTATCTGGACTTCTCTCAAAAGTGGGTTGCAAATGCACTTCACATCGCCAAGCCCAATACACATCTTTATGTCTGGATGGGTGCTGACTATAAGGACGATCTTCAGCCCTTACCAGACTTTATGATCCTGATGAGGGAGTTTCGTGATCTTCGACCGAGAAATTTCATAACACTCCGCAACCAGCGCGGCTATGGCACACAGAAGAACTGGATGTGGGTGCGGCAAGAGCTGCTGCAGTATGTTAAAGGGACCCCCGATTTCAATGTTACCTATACGGAGATTCCAAAGATTCTCAGAGGCTATTACAAGCAGGTCAATGGTCAGGTAACCGAGAATCTTGAAAGAAGCAGATCAGAAACCATACGTCCCGGCAATGTCTGGGTGGATGTCCAGCAGGTGTTCTATCGGATGGAAGAGAACGTATCAGGCTGCTACGCGCAGAAACCCTTGAAAGCGATTCAGCGAATCGTGCAATCAAGCAGTCAAGAAGGCGACCTCATCGTTGACTTTTTTGCCCATTCTGGCACAACCCTGATGGCCGGCGAGCTCGCCCGTCGGCGAGTGTACACCTTTGATATTGACCCTATCTTTGCCGAGATCAGCATACGTCGCCTAGAACATTACCGAAAAACCGGCAAAACTGGCTGGCAGTGGCATCATCCTTTCCCCGAAATCGAAGCGGAAAGCTCAGGACCTTGATATGAACCAGAAAGAATTACGCTCTTACCTTGAGAGTCTTATCGACTCTTTGGAGAGTGGGAATCAAGAACTATTGCGAGCTAGGTTGGAAAGTCTTGTATCTATTTTTCCCTTCAATGAATATGAATACATTATCACATTTTTGGTCGACCGCCACGTAATCTCTTTCAATGAATATGAAGAACTCCGCAATAATTATGTTTCCGCAAACCGTTATCTGGATCTTTTCAGTTTAGCTCCAAGAACTTTCGGTCAAATCTGGGGCGAGAGGCATCTTATGGACCTTGATAGAAGGTTCCAAAAACCAAACAAGAATCTTGATCCAGAATACGAGGGTCAGTATGATCTTTGGCTTGAAGGTGTAAGAGTTGAAATCAAAGCCGCTCGAGCCATCCATACCAAACAGCGTGAAGCTATAGCATCTAAAGCACTTCACTGGGGGGCCAAAGCTCCTTTTTGGATGAACTATCAACAGTTAAAGATTGATATTTGCGATGTTTTCGTCTTTATCGGTGTGTGGGTTGATTTAATCATCTACTGGGTGCTGTCTAACGAAGAAGTCAAACAGAATAAGTATCTCAGCCATCAACATCGTGGCGGTATTGAGTATCAGATTGGTATTAGGGAAAAGAATATCCGAGAATTCGATGCCTTTCAGGTTGATGCTTTGGCATTGACACAAACCATCATTGCCAAAGCGAAACATTGATTGGTAACAGCCGCAGGTAAACTCTGGTCGTTATGCCAAAATCTTTTATTGCAGGATTGTCTTGAACCCATGTATTATGTATAGAATCGTCGTAACCATCGCACAGTCCAAAATATAAGGAGGATTCAATGATACATCAACAGAACAGCCCTGAGCAGTCTGTTCGCAGACGCCGAGCAACCTACGGTCTTTTGGTCTCACTCTTCCTCATGGCATCCATGTTAGGGGGATGTCATAAAATCTATTACTGGATGATGGAGGAGATGACTTCTGCGAGAATGGCCAAGGAGAAGAAGACCTCTGAAAGAATGGCCAAGGAGGAAATGACCTACGAGAGAATGGCCAAAGAGGAAATGACCTATGAGAGAATGGCCAAGGAGAAGATGACCTCTGCAGAAGTGGCCACCAAGAAGAAGATGGCCATGACAAAAAGCCCAGAAACAGTCAAAATCGGCTTTATCCATACCACACCACGCCCAAAGAGCAGCCGGTATGGCGCGCAATTGGCGGTCGCGCAACTGAACAATGAAGGTGGCGTGCATGGTATGCCGATCCAACTCATTGTGCGCGATGACAAAGACGACACCGAACGCAGTGTTGCCCTAGCTGAGGAACTGATCAAAGAAGGTGTCTCTGCCATCGTTGGGCCCGACTTCTCAACCTATGCAAAGCCTGTGGGCGAGGTTGCACAACGCCATAGGATCCCTATGGTGACCACCTATCCCACGCACCCAACCGTCACTGATGCAGGTGACTTTATCTTTATGGCGGCTTTCATTGACGATTTACAGGCCGAGGTGATGGCCGCATTTGCCATCCAAGAGCTCGAGGCAAGGGCCGCGGCCATCCTCACACTCAAAGACCTGGCCTATGCGGAGGGATTGTCGCAGATCTTCGCTGACAACTTTACCGCACATGGGGGCGAGGTTGTGGCACATCAGTATTACTACACGTCCGAGGATGTGGATTTCAGCGAGCAATTGACCGCAATCGCTGCCTCTGCGCCGGATGTGATCTTTTTCCCCGGCTTCCTGCCCACGGTCCCGCACGTAGTGCAACAGGCAAGGGAGATGGGCATCACCGCGACCTTCCTCGGTGGCGATGGTTGGGATGACCCTGAGTTGATTTCTGGCCCTTCTATAGAAGGGAGTTTTTTCAGCAGTGGCTTTGCCGCGCTTGCTGGGCCTGGGGCGTTAAGCGAAGACAGCCATCAATTTATCGCGGCCTACACCGCCATGTTTGGGATCGCGCCGGATTGGCCCGCTTCCTTGGGCTATGATGCTGTGCGGCTGGTGGTACAGGCCATGCGTCGTGCAGACGATCTGTCGTCGGAGGCGATTCGGGATCAAATTGCCGCGACCAAAGACTACAGCGGCGCATCGCTGATCGCAGGCTATGACGAGAATCGACATGCGATCAGGAGCATCATTATCAACCGCATCAGCGATGGCGAGATACGGTTCCATCAGTTGATTGAGCCGTAAAGCAGTGGTTCGTGACCTGTGGAGACTCCTAACTCTCCACAGGATTTTTCATCATTCCTGTAGTTCAAAACGTATGGAGACTATCAATGACTCATCAACAGAATGTCCCTGAGAGATCGATTGTCAGACCCTTGTCGATCTACGGTCTTTTGCTCTCTTTGTTGCTTATGGCAGCCATGTTGGGCGGATGTGATCCAGGCCAACAAATGATCATGGAGGAGATGATCACAGAGAAGGTGACCCCGCAGAAATGGAACAAAACTGAGAGCCTAGAAACAGTCAAACTCGGCCTGATCTATACCACCCCCCGGCCCGGCCAAAGGAGCATTCGCTATGGTGCGGAATTGGCGGTCGCGCAACTGAACAAAGAGGGTGGCGTGCATGGTATGCCGATCCAACTCATCGTGCGTGATGACAAAGACATCCCCGAACGCAGTGCCGCGCACGCGGAGGAGCTGATCGTCCAAGAGGGTGTCTCCGCGATCGTCGGGCCCGACTTCATACGACATTCAGATCCTGTGGCTGCGGTCTCCCAGCACTATGGGGGGATCCCCATGGTGACCACCTATCCCACACCGCCATTGGTCACCGCGGCCGGTGACTTTGTCTTTATGGCGGCTTTCACCGACACTTTTCAAGGCCAGGTGCTGGCTGCATTTGCCACCCAAGAATTAGAGGCAAAGTCCGTGGCAACCCTCACAAACCAAGCCGAAGAGTATTCAAAAGGATTGTCGCAATTCTTTGTTGACAACTTTACCGCATTGGGCGGCGAGGTTGTGGCGAGGCAGCCGTATATGCCGGAGGATACAGATTTCAGCGAGCAGTTGACGGCAATCGCTGCCTCCGCGCCGGATGTGATCTTCGTGCCCGGTTTCGTTCCCGCGGTCCCGCTCATCATTCAACAGGCAAGAGAGATGGGCATCACCGCAACCTTCCTCGGTGGCGATGGTTGGGATGACCCTGAGTTGGTTGCCATGGGCGGAGAACTGCTGGAAGGGAGTTTTTTCAGTAGCGGCTTTTCGGCCAGCGGTGTGCCGGATGATTTGGGGAAAGACGTACATCAATTTATCGCGGACTACACCGCCATGTTTGGGATCGCGCCGGATTGGCCCGCTTCCTTAGGCTATGATGCCACCCGCGTGTTGGTGCAGGCCATGCGTCGGGCGGACGACCTGTCGCCAGATGCGATTCGGGATCAAATTGCCGCGACCAAAGGCTACAGCGGCGCATCGCTGATCGCATACTATGATGAAAACCGACACGCGCACAGGAGTGTGGTCATCAACCGTATTAGCGATGGCGAGATGCGCTTCTATCAGTTAATTGAGCCATAACTGCAGTGGAGAGGGCCTGATCCCCGTTAGCCTCTGGGTTCGGAAAAGTTGAGAGCTCTTTCGTTCTGGGGAGACCTTGCATGAATAGCCGTATCATCAAAAGATGGCTGCCCCCGGCTACGGCAGAATACAGAGGGTCTGGGGTCGCCTACTATTTCCTGGTTGTTGTCGCAATCGTCGGCACAATCCGCAGCCTTATCCACATGTTTGCCGCTGATGGCGGTGCCAGTTCGATAGCCGGCCTGGCGGTGGATGTTGAAGGCGGGGCCAACCTTATTGCGATGTTTGCCCAATGGGGCGCAAGCCAACTGATCCTTGCCTTCTTCTACTGGCTGGCGATCTTCCGCTATCGCTTCCTCGTTCCATGTATGTTGAGTGTGGTGGTGCTTGAACAGGTTTTGCGGATTGGAGCTGGGCAACTCAAACCGATAGAGGTCGCTACATCGCCTCCTGGAGAAATTGGCAGTTATGTTCTTCTGCCATTGGCTTTACTGGCTTTCATTCTCTCTTTACGTCAACCCACTAGCCCGGCCTGAGCGGTGGGATAGTGGGTTGAATCCAGAAAATTCTGCTTTAGATATAAGGGATCAAAAAATGTTGCGTGTCTCAATCTTTTTGCACAATGCAGAACTGACCGACGACTGGCTGCGCCAAAAGGTGGCCTTGGGCGCAGATGCCATTGATTTCGGGCAGGATACCAGTATGCCTGGCGTGGTTGAGCAGGGCTACCCTGACTTGGACGGAGTGCGCGCGCTGCGGAAGCGGTTGCGCGCGTTGGGCATTGACATCAACCGGGTGACACTGCCCTATTTGACCCAGGCCTACATTGATGACCGGGTCGATGCGGCCGATGAGCTGGAGAATGCAGCCAAAGCCCTGGAAGTCTTCGGCCAGGCCCGCATTCCCATCGCGCGCCAGCGGGTGGAAGGGGATGTCTTTCCCCAGATGATGGAACGCTACCAGACAGCGCACCGGGGCGGCTATCTCTCTCGTGCGGAAACCTTGGTGCGGGGCCCTGTGGATCTTCCTTCCCGGGCCGAGTTGGAGCACTGGTGGGAACGCTTTTGTCGGGCCTTTGACCGGCTGGTGCCCATCGCTGAGGAGTACGATATCAAGCTGGCGGTCCATCCGTCGGACACGCCGAATATTGACACGCCCTTCGGTGGCATCGGCTTCCATCGGGTCATCGATGCCTTCCCCAGCCCCAATGTCGGCTATGTGTATTGCATCGGCACACGGGCCGAAGCCGGCGGCAGTTCACTGGTCATTGACGAGATCAACAACTACGGGCGCAAGGGCAAACTCTTTATGCTCCATATGCGTAATGTGCGGGGCAGTCTGGCTACGGCCGGCGGCTTTGAAGAGACCTTGCTGGACGATGGTGATCTCAATATGGCCCGCATCCTGCGGGAGCTACGCACTGTCGGGTTCAGTGGCTACATCAATCCGGATCACATTCCCAGCCTGCCCGGGGACACGGAGACGAAAGACGCAGGGTGGGCCTACTCCATCGGCTACTTGAAGGCACTCATCGCCGCGTCCGTGGCAAATGGCTGATCCGGGTTAATCCACCTCATCCCCAAAACTAGAAACGATTCAGACACCAGCGAAAGGTACACAGCACATGTCAAACCAAGAAACACCCGACTATACATCCAAGGTGCCCCGGTTCCGGTATTACGAGACCCTGTCCGAACAGGCGGCCCAGTTGCAGACGAACTCCTTAATGCAGCGATTGCGGCTCGCTCGCAGGCGTTATAATAATGATCCCTACCGCCCCATCTATCATTACGTCAACCCGGAGAATACCCTCAACGACCCGAACGGGCTCTGTTTCTGGCAGAAGCGCTGGCATCTCTTTTACCAGGCCTATCCACCGGATGACCCACGTCAACATTGGGGCCATGCAATCAGCCATGACCTGATCCATTGGCAAGACCTGCCCTATGCCATCTACCCCAACCCGGAAGAGTGCTGCTTTTCCGGGGCTACTTTGGTGGAAGATGAGCGGGTGATCGCCATCTATCATGGGACGAAGGTCGGCAATATGGTGGCTGTCTCCCATGATCCCTTGCTGCTCAATTGGAAGAAGCTCACCAACGCGCCGGTCATCCCCATCGCCAGTGAAGACGGCTCCCCCCTGCCCTATCGGGTCTTTGACCCTTGCATCTGGAAGAAAGAGGGTATCTACTATTCCCTTTCCGGCGGAACTCTGCCCCACGAACCCTCTGGCCGACGCACTCGAGCCAATTTCCTATTCCGCTCAGAAAACTTGGTCGATTGGGAGTATCTGCATCCGTTTGTTGAAGGCGACCGCTTCACCCTTGTGGGGGATGATGGTGCTTGCCCGTACTTCTGGCCGATTGGCGACCGGCACATGCTGCTCTTCTTCAGCCATATGAGCGGCGGCCAGGCCCTGCTCGGCGATTATGACACGCAGAGGGATAAGTTTGTAGTGACCTCGCATCATGAGTTTAACTTCGGTGCCTTTGGGCCAGGGGGGGTGCATGCGCCATCGGCCACCCCTGATGGCAAAGGGGGTGTGCTGGTCATCTTCAATATGAACCCGGCCAAACCCACCGAAGGGTGGGACCAGATCATGACCCTGCCTCGGCGGCTGACCCTGCAAGGGACGGACACATTGGGGCGGGATGCCCTGTACGTAGAACCGGCCGAGAATATAGAGTCCCTGCGCTTAGATCACCAACAGGTCGCTGATCTGACACTGCCGGCCAATCAGGAGATCGTCTTGGATGACATCCAAGGGAATGCCATGGAACTGGTGGCAGAAATTGACACCAATGACGCGCCTCTGGTGGAGCTGAACGTCCTGCGTTCCACGGATAAGGAGGAATATACCCGCATCGCTTTCTATCGGGGGCGAGGTTTCCGCAATTGGGAGCGATACACTGCTTGGGAGCGGAGCAAGCTGGCTGCGGCCAGCGACAGCCTCATTTCCATCGACTCCTCCTATTCATCCATCCTGCCGGATGTCCTTTCCCGGGCCCCAGAGACAGGGCCGGTCTTCCTCGAACCAGATGAACCCCTCAAACTCAGGGTCTTTGTGGACAGGAGCGTTGTGGAGGTGTTCGTAAATGGAAAACAATGTGTGGCTATGCGGGTCTACCCTGGCCGCACAGATAGCCTCGGCGTCTCCCTCCGTTCCCAGGGGCGGGATGCACAGCTTATCTCACTGGACGCATGGAAGATGGAGAACATCTATCGTTGAGGTGTATCATCCACTATGAAAAGGAACGACATATGTCTACCCCAGCCCAATACATCCACAATGTGCAATGGATCAATCGGATTATCAAAAACAAAACTAAGGGACTGACCCATGAAGACAGCATGCTGCAGATGCCCTTCCCCGCAAACTGCATGAACTGGAACCTAGGCCATCTGTTAGTGTATCGTATGCAGTATCTGGGCCTGATCGATGGCGTCAGCAAGCCGGATGAAGCCGAGTTCGCCCTATATGGGGGTGGGTCCAAGCCGTTGACAGATAGCAACAAAGCGATCCCCTTGGATGTCCTGCTGACGAGACTTGACGAGGCTTCGGCTCGGGTCATCTCCGCATTGGAGAAGATGCCGGAATCCCGTCTGACCGAAATCGCTGACGAGGAACGGGGGGATACGGTGAGCGACCGGCTGAACGGCTATATTATCTTCCACGAATCCTACCACAGCGGCCAGCTCGAAATTCTCTACGAATTGGCCCTGGCCCAGAAGGCCAAAGACAGAGAATAAGGAATGTAACACACTTGCGACTACGCAACAACCGGCTAACGGGCACGATCCCGACTGCCCTGGGCACTCTCTCCCGTACTCTGCAGACCTTGCACCTCAAAGGCAACCAATTCAGCGGCTGTATACCTGCTGCTCTGCGCGCGGTTGAGAGACATGACCTAGATCATTTCAGCCTGTTGTTCTGTGACCAAACGAGCGGTTCAGCGGCAGACGAGGATACAGAGCAGGTAGCGGGGGAGAGTCCTACAATTCTGTATCTCCCCATCATTCAGAAATGAGCCGCAGGGTACCCGGATGACAAGGTCCTCTGTCTACCCTACATATAGGTAGGTAGGCAGAGGGCTTTCTAGCCTTACGAAGTGTGAGAGGGTGTGCTACCCTGCAACGCGCGGGGCGGTACAGGATCTGTGGAAGGGAATTTGCCCTTATTCGGCTTCTGTGCTATCATGTTTAATGAGTATTTTCATGCCAATCGGCAGCCGGCGATGTTGAGTACAGCTGAGGAGAATGTGATCATGGCCAACAGAGAGCAGAATCCATGCAACAAGCAACAGCTTGAAGGCGACGAACCGCAACTAGGCGCGTCTAGTCAGCCCTCACCCTCCTTACCCCCCCCCCCCCCCCCCGCACATATGTTCCACATGGATGCGGGAGTACCGATGAACCGCGCAACCCGTGGGGGAGCTTGGTTGAAGGGGGTGCTGCCCACGCGAGGGATCTCCCTAGCAGCCCTCATCGTCATCAGCAGCGCGTTTACCATCATTGCCTTGATGTTGACCATAGGCAGCGCGCCTACCCCCGTAAGCGCACAGACGACCTCGTGTGCCAACTCGGTCGCGATTCCGGACCCAGAAGACTCCAACCTAGTCAATGATTGCAATGCTCTCTTGGCAGCCGCAGCCCAACTGACAGATACGACAGGCCTGAATTGGGAGACGACGAGGGTCATAACCGCATGGGAAGGCGTCACCGTCACCATGACTCGTGTAACGGGGTTGGATCTGTCCAACCAGAACCTGACGGGCACGATCCCTGCTCAACTGGGCAATCTCTCTGCGCTGACGAGGTTGGCTCTCTACAGTAACACCCTGACCGGCTCCCTCCCGGCTGAACTGGGCAAGCTCTCCAATCTGACACACTTGTACATCCGTAGCAACACACTAAGCGGATGTATACCCCATGCCCTGCACTCGCGTTCTACCTTAGTGTCTGACACAGACAGTCTTCTGCCCGGACTGCGTTACTGCTCCGTCTGTGCCAATAGCATCGCAGTTCCGGGTCCAGAATCAGAAGAAGCAGAGAACCTAGTCGCCGAGTGCAACATACTCCTGAACGACGTCAAGGACACCCTACGAGGGACCGCCTCACTGAACTGGGATACAACGGTGCCAATGGTGGGGAGTGGGAGATGGGTTGGCATCACTCTCGGCCCGGGACCCACAACGTATACTTATGTGAGTAGCTTAGCTCTCCCTAATTACCTCGGCAATCGGAGATTAAATGGCAGCATCCCTGCTGCGTTGGGTACCCTCACCAATCTGCAGACGTTGTCCCTCTACAGCAACCAACTGACGGGGGAGATCTCTGCTGAACTGGGCAATCTCTCCAATCTGACCATCTTGTGGCTCCACCGCAACAACCTGACGGGTACGATCCCTGCTGAACTGGGCAATCTCTCCAATCTGAGAGAGTTGGCCCTCAACAGCAACATCCTGAGGGGTACGATCCCTGCTGAACTGGGCAATCTCTCCAATCTGACCATCTTGTGGCTCCACTCCAACCAACTGACGGGCACGATCCCGGCTGAACTGGGCAATCTCTCCGCGCTGAGGTGGTTGTACCTCAACGGCAACCGCCGTTTGACGGGCCGCATCCCACCGCAACTGGGCAATCTCTCCAAGCTGACTCGGTTGGACCTCAGCGGCAACCAACTGACGGGCCGCATCCCGCCACACCTGGGCAACATCACCACTCTGCAGACCTTAAACCTCAACGTCAACCGCCTGACGGGCCGCATCCCGCCGCAACTGGGCAACACCGCGATGCGGTGGATGAACTTCACAACCAACCGACTGAGCACTACTATCCCTGCTCAGCTGGCCAGTCTCTCCACCACTCTGCAAACCTTTTACTTCTACGACCACGAAAGACCCCCCCACAATACAATGAGCGGATGTGTACCCAGGGACTTGTTGGACGTTTCAGCCAATCACTACGTTGTACAGGACGCTTTCCGAGTGTATCTGCAACTGGATCCATGCCCGGTGAATTCCCCCCCCACACCCGTGCCCACACCTATCAACTGTGACATCACGGTCGCGATTCCGGATCCAGAAAACAATAATCTAGTCGCCGATTGCGAAACACTCTTGCACGCCAAGCTCACCCTAGACGCTGCCGACTCATTGAACTGGAATCTAACGACCACCATAAACACTTGGGAGGGTATCGGCGTTGACAGCTCGAATGTGATTACAGTGGCGATCGATGGCCCGCTCATGGACGGAAACACATTGACGGGTACGATCCCTGCTCAACTGGGCAGTCTCTCCGCGCTGCAGGAGTTGCGACTCAGCGGTCAAGCCCTGATGGGCACTATCCCTGCTGCCCTGGGCAATCTCGTCACGCTGCAGAGCTTGAACCTCTACAGCAACACCCTGACGAGTAGCATCCCGGAGAGATTGGGCAATCTCGTCACGCTGCAGACATTGAACCTGGCCCGCAACAGTCTGACGGGCCGCATCCCGACGCAACTGGGTACTCTCACCAATCTGCAGACATTGAACCTCTACTCCAACACCCTGACAGGCACCATCCCCTCTGAACTGGGCAACCTCTCCCGTGCTCTGCAGACATTGGACCTGGCCTACAATAGACTGACAGGCGAGATCCCACCGGAACTGAGTGTTCTCATCAATCTGGAGCAGTTGCACCTCAACAACAACCAACTGACAGGCAGCATCCCACGTGCGCTGGTCAACATCACTGAAACGCTGCAGACATTGCGGCTTGGGGACAACCAACTCCGCGGCTGTATCCCACCTGCCTTGCGAACTATTGACAATGACCTGTCATCATTCCTACCTTGCACTATGCCAGCGGGGCGTGTGGTTGTGTGCATTGACACAGAAGCGATACCGGGTTCATACCTAGAGGAATCTGTCAGCCTGCGTCGGGATTGCGAAAGGCTCTTGCAGGTGAAGCAAGGATTGGAAACTAGAGGGACTACTGCGTTGAACTGGGCACCGACGACTGCGATAACTACCTGGGTTGGCATTGGTCTCAACGCTAGTTCCACGCAAGTGATAACTGTAAGTCTCCCGAACAGTAACCTGATGGGTGAGATCCCACCGGAACTGGCCACCCTCTCCAACACGCTGACTACTTTGAACCTAAGCCAGAACAGCTTGACGGGTACGATCCCATCGTGGCTAGGGGAGTTCACAGCTCTGCAGATGTTGTCCCTCAACAACAACCAACTGACGGGCGATATCCCTGATCAACTGGGCAAGCTCTCCAACACGCTGACCACCTTGAACCTAGGTCAGAACGGCTTGACGGATACGATCCCACTGTGGATAGGGGACTTCACAGCTCTGCAGGAGTTGTCCCTCAACACCAACCAACTGACGGGGGAGATCCCTGCTGAACTGGGCAACCTCTCCACCACGCTGACCACTTTGAACCTAAGCCAGAACGGCTTGACGGGTATGATCCCTGATGCCCTGGATGTCCTCACCAATCTGGAGACATTGAACCTGGCCCGCAACAGTCTGATGGGCCCCATCCCGCCTGCGCTGGGCAACCTTTCCAATCTACAGACGTTGGACCTACGCAACAACCAACTGACGGGTCCCATCCCTCCCCGGTTGTACGATCGCGATGCTCTCCCCCATCTGCAGACGTTGCAGCTGGCTGGCAATAGACTAAGACTAACAGACTGTATCCCCTATGACTTGCGAGAAACCTTGGAAGACGATGGCCTGACATCAGATTCATTCTGCCCACCACCCAGACCACCATCTACGGGCGGCGGTGGTGGCGGCGGCGGCGGTGGCGGCTCGACACAGAGACCCACATGTACCAATGGCACTGTCGTAGCCAACCCCTCTGCCAATGCCGACCTGGTCAGAGACTGCGTCCTGCTCCTGACCAACAAAGAAACCCTGGAGGGAAGCATCAGTACCTCTATGCGCTTGAACTGGAGTGAGGACAGCAGCATAGGCACCTGGGAGGGGGTAACCATTGACGGGGCCCCGCAGCGGGTGATCAGGCTGGAGCTGGATATCAGTGGCAAGACATTGGCAGGCAGCATCCCGACCACCTTGAGCCGGCTCACGGGTCTGCAGACCTTGGATATCTCCAACAACGGACTCTCGGGCCGTATCCCGGTTGGCCTGCGCGCGCTGGCTGCCCTGCAGGTCTTGGACTTCTCCAACAACAGGCTGTCGGGCAGCATGCCGACAGATCTGGGCAGTATTGCCACCCTGCAGACCTTGCACCTGGCCAACAACAGTCTGACGGGCAACATCCCGACGACCCTGGTGGATCTCTCCGGTCTACGTTCGTTGTCCTTAGCTGGCAACCGCTTCAGTGGTTGTATCCCCAACGCCTTGGCGCGTGTTGCCCAGAACGACCTGTCGGCTATCGAGTTGTCTTTCTGCGACCCAGTCACACCGACAGCTACGCCCACGGTCACACCCACAGCCACGGCTACACCGCTTGCCCCTGTTGGCCAGGATCTCTTCCTGCCGCTCGTGCGGAAGTGAGTGGGCCCGTTGCAATTGGCAAAAGGAAGGGAGAGCCATCACGGCTCCCCCTCCAACTGTCAACAGGTTAGCGGCTTTTTTGTACTGGTGATGATGTATAATCAGTGGCTCGGTCATTGACAGATTATATAAGCCACACAAAGGTCTGGCATCAGATTTCCTGGGCCACCGCGCGGACCGCCTCTATGGTGGCGTCGATTACGTCTTGGGTATGTGCTGTGGACAGGAACCATGCGCCCCGTTCTAGGGCACGCACGCCATAATCGTGTAGGGCTGCCGTGAAGCGCACATAGCGGTCTTTGTTGGCCTGCAATGAACTGCGATAGTCACTGACCGGCGCGTCCACATCAAAGCCCACATGGAAAATCTGGGGGAATCCGGCAACCCGGGCCTGAATGTCGGCCTCATCTAGGGCTTGTTGGATGCCCTGCATCAGCCGGCTGCCCTGTTTCTTGAGTGCTGCGAATGTCTCTGGTTGCGCGAGTTCCGTCAATGTTGCAAGCAGAGCCGCCATGGATGTCGGATGTCCATTGTATGTGCCGCCGTGCATGACCCCCCCGCTGGCGAACATATCCATCAGGTCGGCCCGGCCAGCAAAGCAGGAGACCGGGAAACCGCTGGCAATGGCTTTGCCGAATGTGGCCAGATCCGGCGTGATGCCGAAATAGGCCTGCGCGCCCCCCGGCGCGACCCGAAAGCCGGTGATGATCTCGTCAAAGATGAGAACCGTCCCGGTATCGGTACATACCCGGCGCACTCCTTCCAGATAGCCCTCCAGCGGGAAGATGACGCTGGTGTTGCACATGGCCGGTTCCATAATCACAGCAGCTACATCTTCGCGTTCAAGCCGTTTCTGGAGAAGTTCCAGATTGTTCCAGGGTAAGACTTCCGTGTTCTGCCCTGCCGGCAGATCCTGCCCGGCACTGGCCGGGACCGGGATTGGGCGGTCTGGGGGGCCGTATGCCTCTGGCGGCGGTGCAATGCTCCACAGGATGTTGTCAAGCCAGCCGTGATAGTGCCCCTCGAATTTGATGATCACCGAACGCTTAGTAGCAGCCCGCGCCACCCGTAACACCGCCTGCACCACTTCACTGCCCGCGCAACTGAAGCGCACCCGTTCGGCGCAAGGGACCAACTGACAGACCAATTTGGCCGCTTCGTACTCTATCTCGCTCTGGCCAGCGTAGAGAATGCCGGCCTTGAGCTGCGCCTGCACAGCGTGCAGGACTGGGGCCGGGTTGTGGCCGAGGATCATAGGCCCCATCCCAGCATAATAGTCGATCAGCCGGTTGCCATCCACGTCGTACAGATACGGCCCTTCACCCCGCTCGATGACGAGCGGCGTTGGCGAGATGCCTAGCCTGTAGTTGCTGTTCACCCCGCCGGGCAGATAGTGGGTCGCCTCGGCGAGCAGTTGTTTGGATTTTGTAAAGGTTGCCATTGGTCGCCTTCCTCTAACAGCAGTGATCGCTAGTAACCCATTACTGCAGGTAATTATCTCATGTTTGTCTGTGAGTACAAATCCCAGAAGCCTACAACCGTACTGGGCACCAGCCCATACAACTACACAAGGGGTGAGGAGAATTGCAATTTTTGCTGTTCGTGGGTATTCTTAGAGAGTCCAGGTCCACAAGGCGTGCCACGTTGGGGCGCGCACCTCTTGCCTACACCACAGTGGAGATTTACCCATGTCAACGTTCAGTTTTGACGGTCTGTATGCCAGCCATGCCGCGCAGCCTCAGGCTCTCGGTTGGGCGAAACGGGGCCGCTACGATTTCGCGGTAGCCTATCCTGACCCGACCTCTCTACCCTTGGCAGGGCTGCTTGAGGGTCTGCGTCAGGCCATGGAAGAAGAGGGCGGCGACCTGGCCCTCTATGCCCATGCTCAGGGCTACCCGCCCCTGCGGGCGTTTGTGGCCGCCAAATTGGCCCGGGACCGGGCCATCAAGGTGTCCGCTGACGACATCATCCTGGGTTCTGGTTCGAGTCAGCCGATCCATATGGTTGCTGAGACGTTATTGGACCCTAATGATGTGGTGCTGACGGAGGATTTTGTCTACGTGGGGACGCTCAACACCTTGCGCCGCTTTGGCGCAGATCTGCGGGGCGTGGCAAGCGATGAAGAGGGGATGATCCCAGCAGCTATCGAAGAGGTCATCCGCCAGGCGGTCGCTGAGGGCAAAAGGCCGAAGCTGATCTACACAGTGCCGACCTTCCAGAATCCACAGGGTTGGACCATGAGCTTGGAACGGCGTAAAGCCTTGGTGGCCCTTTCTCAGCAGTATGATGTGCCGATCCTAGAGGACGACTGCTATGTGGACTTGCGCTTTGAGGGGACGGACGTTCCCTCTATTTATTCATTGGACGGGAGCGGCCGGGTGCTCTATGTGGCTTCTTTCTCCAAGATCATCGCGCCGGGGATGCGTATCGGCTATCTGACCGGCCCGCGGGCATTTCTAGAACGGGCATTGGGTGCAAAGAGCGGTGGGTCGGTGAACACCTTTGGCTCGTGGGCGGTGCATCGTTTTTCTACGAGCCATCTGTACAGCCATATTGAGGAGATCAACGACATCCAGAAACAGCGTCGAGATGCGATGCTGGCCGCGCTGGACGAGCATTTTGCTGGGAGTGCTGCCCGCTGGAGCCGTCCCCAAGGAGGGCTTTTCATCTGGCTGCAACTGCCACAGGGAGCGGATACAGTGGCCGTGCGGGATAAGATTCTGGACACGTATGATGTGGGCTATCATCCGGGCCCGATCTTTGCGCCGGATGGTGTTTCCGGGCGCAACTGCCTACGCCTCTGCTTCGGCTACAACACAACCGAGGATATCACAGAGGGGATGCAGCGATTGGCGGCCGGATTTCGCGCCGAGGGCCTGATCGAATAACTGCCAGGCCCAGGGAGTAGGAACACCAAAGGCTACGGCAGGCCATAATGGATGTACACTAGGAGGGGGTAGATGAACAGGTGGGAGCCAACCAAGGAACAGTTGACAGATTGGGAAACAAAAGGCTATTTCGTCATCCGCAATCTTATTCCCAGAGACACTGCCATTGAGTTGCGGGGCGTGATCAAAGACATCATTTTGAAACCAGAACCGGACAGCAAGACCAATGCGGATCCCATGGACCCCATGGGCAATACAGTGGAAGCACGGGCCGCCCGCTTCCGCAAACTGAGTAATTTTTGCGCCCGTTCGCCGCTGATCTGGCATTCTTTTTATGGCAGCGCGGCCATGGCCTGGGTGGCCCGCTACTTCCTGGGCCATACATTTTTCCTAAAATTCAACAGTTGCTTCGTCAAACCGGCCCGCACCGGCAGTGCTACACCTTGGCATCAGGACAACGGTCTCTGGCGGGATGGCGAGACGGAACCGTTCAACTTCTGGATGGCTCTGGATCCGGCCACGAAGGCCAATGGCTGCTTGCAGTTCATCCCCGGCAGCCACAAGATGGAGATCTTTCCCCATGTGCTCTATGAGGACAGCATCCACGGTGAACTACCCAGAGAGCGGGTGCAACAACTGGTTGCCAGCCATGGGGTGGAACAGCGCGAACTTGATCCCGGCGATGTGGTCTGCTGGCACAGTTCCACCTGCCACTATAGCCCACCCAATCCGAGCCCCCAAGGACGCATTGCCATTGCCGGCGTTTACACGACCCCGGCTGTCACGCGACAGCACCTGTTTGGCGAGCCATACTATTGGGTTCTCCGCAATGATGCACTTTCCACGGCATTTCCACCGCAGCAGGTGGACATTCCCAAAGTGCCAGGTCCGCCACAGTTTCCACGGGCAGAAGAACTGGCTCTGTAATGAAATTGCTTTCTCCGGCTGCTTTTGAGGCCGCCCGCCAGTACATTGAAACCCGCGCACCACCGCTGCATGTGGCCCGTTTTCATTTCCACTTTGATAATGGGCCGGCCGCAGCGGTCTTAGTTGCGCTTGCGGCCTACCAAAATGAAGATGGCGGTTTCGGGCATGGCCTGGATCCGGACTTGCAAACGCCTGAGAGTTCCGCCCTGTGTACCACGGTCGCCTGTCAGATATTGCGGGAGATCCAGGTGGAGCCAGATGAGCCGCTGTTCGTTGCGGCCATCAACTATTTCTTGGCAACTGTAGACCGGGACGAGGCGACCTGGCGCATCATCCCGCCGGCCGCGCAAAGCAGCCCCCACGCACCTTGGTGGGATCAGACCGATGCTGTAGATAGATTTGCCAGCTTCTCTCTCAATCCCAGTGCTGAAATCCTTGGGTATCTGTACCAGGCCCGGCCGCAGGTTGCGGACGCCCTCATTTCCTTACTGTCCGACCGCATCAGTGTTGCCCTCTCCGATGCCCAAGAGATCGAGATGCACGACCTATTATGTTGCCTGTGTCTGGTAAACACAGAAGGCTTGCCTATGGGATTCAGACGGAAGATACAGGCGGAATTGGCCGCGCTCATTGAAGGCACGATTGTGACCGACCCGGCCCAATGGCAGGGCTATGGTCTACGTCCTGTGCAGGTCGCGGACCGCCCGGATTCTCCGTTTCTGCCCGGGCTGGAAGCGGCAGTCGCTGCCAATTTGGACGTTGAGATCGCCTCGCAGGACAGAGAAGGCTGCTGGTCCCCTACGTGGGATTGGGGTGATGCTTACCCGGAGGCCTGGGCCCAGGCGCGGCAGGAGTGGGCAGGGTCCATCACAGTAGCCAAGCTGCTATGTTTGCAGCGATTCGCACGGATTGCGTAATGGCAGTGGTGTTATTTACTGGTCAGGTATTGCAGAGGGAGAAATATGGATAGTCGAGTACGCTATCAAAGGAGTATTGGGGCCGTTTATCCTGAATTGACGATTCATACGGCCATACAGCAGGAATCTGGACAGAACCATGACATTCTGCTGGTCAACGATGAACTGCTCTTTCGCTTTCCCCAATACCGTCAGGGCATTGAAGGCCTGGGCCGGGAGCATGAAATTCTGCGGGGCGTCCGGTTACAGCTGCCGCTGGCAACGCCGGATTTCGTTTATCACAACATAGACCAAGCCGAAGTAGGCCGAGCGTTTGTCGGTTATCATAAACTGCCTGGCGAATCTCTATGGACGGAAACATTTGCCCAGATCGATGATGACAGAACCATCGCCCGTCTGGCCATGGACTTAGCCTCGTTTTTACAGACCCTCCATTCGATTCCTGCGTCTCGCATCGACTACCCGTTGCCCCAGTCGGACACACAAGCCGACTGGCGTGCTATCTTTGGCCGTATCCAGCAGGTCGTCTATCCTCATCTGAGCGAACAGGCCCGCGCCTGGACCACGCAGCAGTTTGGCTGCTTTCTTGAGAACGCCGATCATTTCGCGTTCACGCCGGTCCTGCGTCATGGCGATTTCGGCACCAGCAACATTTTGTATGGGGCAGAGGAGCAGCGGGTGACAGGGGTCGTTGACTTCGGCCACGCCGGACTCGGTGATCCCGCGGTCGATTTTGCCGGGCTGTGCGTCTCTTTTGGCGCATCGTTCCTGAACCGTTGTACGCTTACCTACCCGCTGATTGACTCCTGCTGGGAACGTATCCGCTTCTATGCCGGCTGTGCTTTCATGTTGGAGGACGCTCTGTTTTGTGTTGAGCACGATACGGCTGAGGCTGCTGATGTCATCGCTGAAATCAACAAGGTAGGTAGCGTCTCCTAGCCCAGTTTCATAGTCGGCGACGGACAACTAACGGGTGTTTTCCTCTTCATCCGCTTTGGGCGCGAGGCCGTTCCAGATTGCGTCTAGGGCGAAGAGTTCTTTGTGCAAGCTGTAGACTGCATCCCACATGGCATTGCGGGCAGCAATGGCTGCGTCTCGCTCCCCGGCCGCGGCTGCCTGTCGCCAGTGTTCAGCCTGTTCTGCTTGCACAGCCGCAGCCTCTTGCGCTTCGGTGGCGAGGGCCTGGGCCCCACGCACAAAAGCAGCCAACACTTCATCAAGCGGGCGGGGGTCATCTACGCCGTCGTAGCCACTGTTGGCGCGGAACTTGGGTGCTTGGGCGGAGCCATCCGGGTTGCGCCCGGTGTGGGTCGGCTGGATGTGGGGCGTCACTGACAGGTACATGACTGTTCGTTTGTCCGGCAATAGATTGCGTACCTGGTGGATCTCGTCGGCGAGGGCAATGCACATCTGCCCTGGCCCCAGCACTTCAATGTGGTCGCTGATCTGGAATTCAGCTTTGCCCTCAAGGATCAGGAAGATCTCATGGCCCAGATCATGGCTGTGGCGCCTGTCCACCTGTCCTGGGTCCATGTGATAGAGCCGCGCTCGAATTTCTGGGGTCACCAGAACATTTTTGTTGACATCACGAAAATCATAGAGATCAAAGGCCATTGGGTCTTCTCCTGATGCGTGGAAAGGTTGATGTGCATGATTGCCTAGCGTCTCTTTGTGTAAGATTGTCACAGATATGAACAAGAAATGCAAGCTGGCAAAATGGCGCGGCGGGTTTCCTAGCCTATCCCAAGGCCCTCGGTCCGCATTTGACAGTTCAGCCGATTCGACGCACACTCATTTACCATCGCTACAATCACGTCTGTTTGCCGCACTAGGACGGCAAATGCCATCCCATCCATGAGGAGGATACGATGGGTGTCCCTATAGGACTTAACACGTGGTCCCGCCATGTGGTTGAAGTCTTCCCTTATCTTGACCAGATTATTCATCCCTTTGATTCTCTTTGGTTTCCGGATCACGTTCAATACAACGGGCACAATGTGGCCGAAGGTTGGACCTTAGCTGTCTACGCGTTGGCCCGCTACCCGGATAAGCTGGTGGGTCATGATGTTCTGTGCAACAGCTTTCGCAACCCGGCCCACCTGGCGAAGATGGCGGCCACAGCCCAGGCTTTTTCCGGCGGACGGGTAGTGGTCGGCATCGGGGCTGGCTGGAATGAGGAGGAGTACCGGGGCTATGGCTGGCCATTTCCCAATGCTCGCACCCGCATTGAGCAGTTGGCCGAGGCCATCCAAATTTTGCGGGCCATGTGGAGCGATACGCCGGTCACGTTTGAGGGCAAGCATTACCGCTTGCAGAATGCCTACTGTGAACCGAAGCCGGACCCCATCCCGCCGCTGATGGTGGGCGGTAGTGGTGAGAAGTATCTGCTGCGAGTGGTGGCGGAGCACGCAGACTGGTGGAACCTTGTCTACCCGGGGCAGGCGATGTATGCTCACAAGCAGGCTGTGTTGCAGGAGCACTGCCGCCTGGTTGGGCGGGCTTATGATGACATTCTACAGGTGATGCACGTCAGCGTTCTCATTGCCGAAAATGAGCGGGAGTTGCAGCGGCTGCGAGAGGATGCACATGTGCGCCCTTCTGGTACTGACACCATTGAAGGGACGCCGGCCCAGGTGACCGAAGCCCTGTTGCAGGTCGTTGAACAGGGCGCGGGGCGCATTACCGTAAACATCGCGGATGCGCCCCGGGTGGAAGGTACTTACCTGTTCGCAGCAACGGTTTTGCCGCATCTAATTGAGTAAGTGCTGCAAGGGCGGTTCTGCGTTTCTCTCAATAGGTCGCCACCACCAGCGAACGCAGCCGCGCTTCATCCCACTCCGCGCCCCAACCAGGGCTATCCGGTGGGGCGATATGGCCGTCTTTGATGATCGGGCCGTTGAGCATTCCCCATTCCTCTCCTTCCGTGCGGTTGTGTAGGGGATCTCGGCCCGAATGTTCGTAGTAGTCGGTATTGTCAATGCAGCAGCCTAGATGGGCATGCAGCAGGCCGAAGAGACCACCCTGCCCGTTCAACTCTACATTGGTGCCGTGTAACTCCGCCAGATGGGCCAGCTTCAGTACTTGGGTCAGCCCAAAGGTGGCCCGGGCCCGCAGCCGGTCCGATGCCCCTTGGATTAACCATTGTGCGGTCAGGTCCACATCATGCATCAGCCGTTCCGTGGCCATCACCGGGATCGTCAACGTCCGGCACAGCTCCTGATAAAGGCTGATCTTCTGCTCGAACATAGGCTCTTCTAGCCACACAAAGTCCAGCTCCTCCATGACCCGGCCCACTTCAATGGCCTCCCGCAGGTCGTAGGAGCAGACTGGGTCATTGAGTAGGTCGTAGTCGTCCCCGACTGCTTTGCGTACCGCTGTTAATAGGGGGATGTCAGCCTTGCCGCCCTTATAGGTGTGCAATTTGTAGGCATTGGCCCCGAACCTGCGCCCGGCCTCAATGTGATCGAGATACCCGGCCAGGTCCATATCGCCGCCGGTGAGATAGACAGGGAAGCGCATGCGTACCCGGCCGATCAGGGAGTGGACCGGCAGGCCGGCCACTTTACCGGCGATATCCCACAGGCAGTTGTCGAATTCGCCGAACCAGCCTGGCTGTTGGTACACCCAACGGGTACCTTTGTGCAGGAGCTGGTAAAGCCGCTCCCTGTGGAACGGGTTCTCGCCGATGACGTGGGCTTTCAGAAGTGCTACCTGGTCCGCTGTGATGGACGTTGGGGCCACCCGGCCGCTTACGCCTTCATCGGTCTCCACTTCAATGACATGCAGCCGGGCCGGTTTGTCCGTTGCTGCGCCCTGGTGAGTATACTGAATGCGCCGTAGCCCCGGCACCTGTATCAACTGATGGCGGCCCTGGGTGCGGCTCGGATGTTCAAGGATGGTTAGTTTGACATCTGTGATCTTCATATTGCCCCCTTATTCCTAGAGATGCTGCAGATCCTTGTTATCCTGCAGCTTGATAGGTTCTGAATTTGTCACGCAGTTGCTGAAGTGGTCGATAGGTGGAAGTGCTCGTAGTTGATAGACGAAGCCATAGACAACATCGGGCTTATCCTCACAGGCCGGGAACCCAGCGGCTGGCCGGGTTGAGAATCGCATGGGCAATCAGGGGGAAGTGCCATCAGGATGCCTTATTGATCAATATACTGAAATGGAGAGAATTAGCTCCTGAAATCTTCAGAAAATTCTCAGGATGCTTGTGCAATGATCCGCTGGATATGGAGGACTTATAGAAGCGTGTAGCACCCTTTTTAATAGATGGCTTTTTAGTAGGAATATTTACCATGCTGATAAAGCGGTACTCATAGCCATCAAGAAAATCTTTTGCTTTCCAGAACTTCTTTCCGATACATTGACAGTAATTCATAAAACAGAGAGCTCCTTTTAATTGTGCTCTTACATATGCTGGACGTTTGTAGTCCCCCGCTTGCGTTTCAATACAGATCATCCATTTTTTCGTATCATTGGATACAATCACGAAATCCGCCCGTTTATGTACGTCCTGTACATTGTTAAAGATATAGCGGGGGGCCTCAAACTCTTCGGCTCTGATAACAATTGAGTCAGGAGGGATCCCTTTAATTGTAATCGTTGTCTTGCTCTGCGTGTCTGTGAGTTCAACAGTAATTTGCCCATGTTGTAACGGAACTAAGGCATCAGAGATGAGCATCTCCCGTAATATCTCAATATCATTCACCTTACTCTGCTCCCCACACGATTTCCCCCTGAATTTCGTTCATTTTGTCAATGGTCTCGTCAAAGCTGCGGGCTTCAATGCCAAATTTTGGATCGATATCTGCCGCCACGAGGGTATGCCCCCTTCGACGTCTTTTTTGTCCTGCTTCCAAGTCCAGTAACCCTTCTTCGGCCATATAGACTTTGACTTGGTCGGCTTTGAGTAATTCGGTTGGGCGATAGTTGTTTTCCGCGGCGATTCTCTGCAGGTGTGGCTTATCGTGGTTGAGCATGATGAGGGTGTTCAGCTCTTTGATGATGTAATCGCTGTGGGTGGTGATAAAGACTTTGACGCCTACATTCACCAAGCGTGCGAAAAGCCTGGCCATGCGGCGTTGGTTTTCTGGATGAAGGTTCAATTCCGGCTCGTCCGCCATAAGTAGGTCGCCCTTTTCAACAGCACAACGCAGATAAAATCCGATATCGAGTAGGGAACGCACAGCACTTGAACTGGCATCCATGGGCAATTTGAGCCGCGTCCCTTTGGGTATGAAGTAGAGTCGGTCATTTTGTGATATGTCGTACTCGCCCCCGATAATGTCAGCAAAGTCTTCCAGTACGTCAGGGTGTTCTTGGGCGATAAAACTGCTGTTCTTGGCAACATCCTCAAGTCGTCGTATGAATTCTACATTGTCTTTGATTGACAAAGGATAACTTTGGTAGACGTTGAAGAGTAGCTCCCGCGGATCAATATTGTCGGCTTGCACCATTTCCTCAAGCAGGCGATTGCGAGCGAAGTTCAGTTCTTTGCGGAAAATCGCGACGCCAGTGCGCTCTGCTGAAGCCATAAAGGGGGCGGGAAATAAATTGGAAAAAATGATTTCAATGATAGTATTCCGAATGACACCTTCTGCAAGATAGGGAACGATTTCTCTGCCCCGTTCTCTTTTTACCAGCAGAGTAACGGTCAGGTCTGCACTGCCTTTGCTTTTCAAACAGGTGAAGAGCAGATCGTTAGCTGTTCTTAGTTTACGCTCATATTCTTTATCCAGTATGTCGGGTGGTTCTATCTGGATGTGAAATTCACTGTCACGAAACCGGCCCGTCTGTGCGGCGAAAATCCTATCCAATTGGCGAGTGTAACCTTCACATGCTTCTGAAACCTTCTGCTGGGCCTCTTGGGCATATGGTGTCAAGTCGATATGGACAACACCATTTTCAAGTAGGGCAGGGATTATGGAATTACTGACGTGAATGGGGATATGTTGGTTCCAAGACTGCAAGAAGCCGTACAGGGCGTAGGTGGCGTAGGTTTTGCCGGTGTTGTTGGCTCCGCAAATGATGGTCAGATCTCCGAGGGAGAATTCTGCTTTCTTTACGATGCCAAGGTTTTTCAAGCGTATTTTCATGGTCACACCGATACCTCCACAGCAGCAAAGATAGTCAAGCGCAGTTCTTCGTCAAACAGTTCATAGACAGGAATTTGACCGCTCAGTGTCTCGCTTTCGTTCAAAATGATACCAACCCCCTCGCCGCGCCGCTCTAAAAAGTGTCGTCTGGTCACTTGTTGGCCCATATCATCCGCTAGGGGCACGTCCGACAGTAAGCGGGCCAGCGTTTCATTACGGGTTGCTTGGTTGTAACGTAGATTGTCCACTGTCAAGGTATTGGCCAATGCACCCGGCGAGTAGAGTTCCAGTCTGTCTGCAAACATGAACAGGCGAATTTTCGAGCCGGTTTTGGAATAATCTCGATGCACAACTGCATTTACCAAGGCCTCAAAGACTGCTCGCATACTGTACTGTGGCCGGTCTGTCCTGCCGACCTCCTTGCGAGCCGCTACTTGGTTGTGTCTTTCAACAAATTTGAAGGCGTCCATGATCTGTCGGTCTAGCGGCCCTTGTATATCCTTGGCATCAAGCTGGTAGTTGGCATCCTGTTCTTCGCCACGATAACAGACGGCCTGTATAAAACTGTTATAGAGGTATGTATCAGGCCGGTCATGACACATCAACACGCCGGCGACCGAAGCCCGGTAGGTTTGGCCTTCCCTGACCAGTAAACGCCTTTTCAGCAGCAGGTCTTCTACCTCATGTGCAGGGACATCTTCTGTGATAAATCGCTGATAGAGTTCTTTCCGCAGTGTGTCTTTGTGGGTGTTCGGCACGACCTGTGCATCAAAAGAACGAATACCCACTTGTGAACGGCTCTGTAACAGCCGCGCCAACTGTTCGGTGGGCATCTCTCTTTTGCTGCTGCCCTGGCGCATGAAATAGCCGTTAGATGTTTTGTGAACAAACAAGCTACGGGGCACCTCTATCTTTAACAGGTTCTGATCATCAATCTGCAGTTTTTCTGTCAAAAAGGGAACGTGGGGTTCAATGCTGGCTTGGCAGATATCAACCACTGTCTTTTCAGACTGCTGCAGCGTGTTCCGGTCCAGCCCGACGATGACGCCCTCATCGTCAACACCGATCAAGATCACCCCTCCTCTGGTATTGGCAAAAGCGGCGATCTCGTCGGCAAGGCTGTTTCTGTGGGGCAACTCTCGCTTAAATTCAATGGTTGAGTCTTCTCCTAGGTATATCTTTTCCATGAGTTCGGTCAAACTATCAAACACCGCTAACTCTCCAGATGAAGACACTGAATGCTGATCAAGCATTACGTGGGGGGCTTAAGGTGACGAACCACCTAGCAAACGTCGATTCGTGGTCAAAATGGGGATTCCCTTATCTCTGAAATCACCATCATGTGTAACTAATGTCAGCCCTTTTCTTTTGCACAACTCCGTAATAACTTGGTCATTAAAATCGGAGTTCCCTACAGCATAATCATTAAGCAAGTCGTCTATTTTCAATGTTGTAAAACCGCTTTCTATAGGGGAACAATGCTTCAGAATTTGTTTAACATCAGCGGTGATATCTTTAGCAACCGGTTTGAAATGTGGGCTATTGCGGAAATCTTTGAAAGGTTTGATCTGTGGCTCGAACTGCTTCCATTTCAGTTTAGCGTAGGCGTTAATAAATTCTGAAACGATAAGAACATCAATATAAATGTGGCTGTTCGCGTGAAGAATGCACTTAAAAGCCTGTGAATAAATCTTCACATAGCGATCGTTCGGTCGTTGTGGAGCATATAAATACAACCAGATATTGGCATCCAGAAACAAGTGGTCTTGGGAGGTAAAGTTGTAGAGCTTTACCTCCATGGTTTTATGTGTCATAGTCCTCATCCTCCAGTGCCTCTCGAACTGCTTGGTCGAATCTCTGCGGATCTCTGAAGTACAGCTTGGCCGTGTCAACGACGCGTTTCAACAGTGCCAGATCATCTGGCTCCATGTCCTCCACCTTCAGCAGGGCACGAATTTGCTTTTCGCTGAATTTCCCATACAACTGACCGATCGCGACATTTAGGAAAGCCGAGGTCAGAATCGTGACATTGTGAAATGAGAGGATGACAGGCCGCTCCGTGTTAAGAGCGGTGGCCAGGAGATCATACACCTTCTGCCCATCGCTGGAAGCGACGCACAAGGAACTGCCCACAATTCCAAATACGGATATTTTCGTGTCGTTACTCATCATCATCTCCTTAAAAGATGTCCTCGGTGTCCAGTTCAGAAGTAAGACTGTAAGAGTGCGTATCTGCTGTGTTGATTTCGATATTTACTACTGTGCCAGGAAACGGGTGATTTAATTGTGCAGTCCTAATTCTTTTGTTTTCACGTCGCCAATAGCCGGCATCTGAAACAATCTGAAGGCAGCCGTTATTCAAGTCAATGAACTCACCAAGCAACTTCAATCCCAATCCCCCCGGAACATCACCGCGTCTAGTTGTATTATTGCCCGTGGTGGCCCAGTCAATCGCTTCCTCCGGTTGTAGATCACGCCCTATATACTCTCTTACATTCTGATGTATGCCAACTCCTAGGTCAGCTACGGTAAAATCAAGCCGTTTTTGCATGGGGAAAAACTGGCCGCAACTAAAGATTCCTAGTTGGGTGTATGAGTGCAACACAGCATTGATGAATATTTCATAAATGCTCTCGCTGAATTTTTTCAACAATCTCAATGACATTGCAGGTATCTCGGAACGATGTATAAATTCATTCTCAATATAGCCGGAGAAATAGCGGATGTCTTTAATATCAAGGTGCTGATAGGGAATCGTCGTTCTCCAATGATCGGGCAGTTTCACGCGTCCATAGTGACTGAGAAAGCCGTTTTTTGACAGAATTTTTTCAACAGGGTCCTGGATATTGATCAAATTGATCGTATTTAGCTTTTGCCCAATACTGTAGAGGATCGCGCCAAATGCCGCGCACATGTCGGCATCAAACCATCGTGTTTCCCTCATGTCAATCTCGACATCATTAAAAACGTAGTTTTCAGTCTGTGCATGCAGGCGCGCCAATGTTGCAAAACCGTTATAGTTGTGCTGAATCTTTGGCAGCGTGATTCTCACACCGACACCTCCACAATCGTCATGGTATCATTGCCGAAAATATCTACCACCTCAACAGCGATCTTACGCTGGTCCGTTCCAGTCAGGACCGTGACATTGTGAAATGAGAGGTCCACAGGCTGCTCCGCATGAAGAACGATGGCAAGGCGGTCATATACTTTCTGCCCATCGCTGGAAGCGACACATAAGGGACTACCTACTACCCCAAATACGGATATTTTCGTATCGTGGGTCATAATCACCTCCTTAAAAAACGATGTATAAATTCATTATGTCAATTTACCTTTTGAATTTTACCGGAAAAGTTCAGGTACTTAGTCAACAAGAAATCAGCGGATATCCGGGTCGAATATCTCAAGCAAGTAGGTGGAGTGCCTTAGATCATAGCCATTAAAAACGCCATTGTTCACTCTCCATAAATCCTTCAAGATCAGTCCACTCTACCTGAAAGGACTCACAAACATTCGGGATTTTCGCGGCGTTGGGTGTATGTTTTTCGGTCGTTACGACACAACCATTTTCTAGGCATTTGGCCCGTGCAATAACAAAAGGGTCGGCAACAGGCTTTCCCTGTAGGTGTGCCTTTTTGCGGATCATCGCTTGGAAGTGAGGGACACTGAATATATTTCTGACAACATCTAGTTCTTCCGTGGTCGGCGTTACGAATACTTTTAGCCGATTCATCTTGCACCAATTCGCCAAGGTGTCCTCGGCTCCCGTCAATTCGTTAAAGACTTCGCGCGTTGAAGTGATCCGACTATCTTCGATCATCTGGTCAAAGTGTTTCCACAGAGAGGGAAACCGTTCGCGATAATAGTGACGGAACATATCAATCAGCGGACCACTATCGAACACATAGATTGTCATGTAGTCGCCCCTTGCTTGAACAGCCATTCTTCCATTTCTGGCACGTTCTTCGTTTTTGCATCCAGATAGTCGGCGGCTTGCTCCATTGAGATGTGCCCTTGGTGGTAATGACTGAAGACAGCTTCAATATACCTCTCACCTAGATAGGCCCCTTTGTTCCGATAGTAGTTACCGCCACCACTGCTTTCTTCTCTCTCGTTCGACCATTGCCGTGTCTTCCTTTCGTACTCCTGTTGGCTCACTTGTTCCCAATCAAGCAGCCGCCGTAGGATGGTCTCGCGACTCACGCCATACACCCCGGCCCACTCTGTAATCGTATGATCCTGAATGGATTTTCCCGCTGAACGTGGTTTGAAATCCCAAGTGGGCAGCAGAAACTCAGCGGCAAATCGGTTGCAAAGTATTTCTATGCGCCTGTTGTCGCCGCGCAGATGCTCAATATAATCGTCCTGCCGGGTATCCACCCCGCCGGTGTGCATCAGCAGATGGGCCAACTCATGGAACAAGGTAAAGATCTGCCGGGTCTTGGCTTTGTTATTGTTGACGTAGATGACGGGGAAGTTTGTATCATACAAGCAGAAGCCGGAAAAAGGGCTGTCCCCCGCATCTGCTTGCCTCTTGCCCGGTGGGTTGAAGGTGTCCTTGAATACAAAAATACCGTGCTGCTCCAGAGCCGCCCGCCACTGTTTGAGGGCATCCTCTGTGCTGTTCCAGCTCTGTTGTTGGGCAAGTTCGATGCCCAAATAGGCCCGCACTTGCTCTGCCATATCGGGCGCAGCAACAGTAGGGGCAAAATCAAGATCGTGCCATATCTTACGCTCAGCCGGATTCACGCCATCATACAGTTCGGCGAGATTCAGTTGCAACACCCTAGCCCGGCGTAGTAGATAATGTATCCGTGGAGGGATACGCTGCAATTCGTCCGCTGGCAAGGTACGGAACGATTGCGCTATGGTTTCCTCTTCCGGTGGCTCGGGGAAGAAGAACAGCGCGAGCGGACGTTTATAAATATCGTAGGCTAGGGTTTCCAACTGGACATAGGTTGGAGATGTCTCGCCACTCTCCCAAGCCTCGATATCTGCAACCTTTTTTTTCATGCGCCGGGCCACTTCTTCTACAGGAAGATTCATGCTGACACGCGCCCAGCGCAGCACATCGGGATTGACAGGAATCGGTGTTCTCATGCTGTCCCCTCCACAATCCTTATGGTGTGCTGTAGCTGTATATACGCTTGACCGAGTGCTCTGTGCTGTCCATGGCGTGCCCTGTTCACTCTTTATTTACCGTTAAGTGGTGAAGGGTTATGTGTCTTGTTGGTTTACCGTAATTCCTTTTATGTTTCCACGCATCCTACCTTCTCTAAGGATGCGTGGATTTTCAGACCGCACGTAATACTCTCTAGCGGTTGAAAAAAGACTGCTGAATTATCTACCACTGTTGCTCATACTACACTCTCCATAAATTTTTCTGCATCTCTCACCCGCAACTCGCCGGAGATGAGCTTGGGCAGCAGTGTATCGCGTAGGACGACGAGGTTTTCATTCTCTAGTGTATTCGCTACCACACGGTCGCGAAGCCCTTCGATTTGTTGTGCAAATTCCAATATAACAGAATGGAAAGGAACGATGAGAGGGAATTCACTCAGGATTTTGGCATTCAGGCTCGTGCGGGTTGTTCCTATGCCTCTACCATACACTAATTCCCAATATCCGTTTGATCGGAGCCAGTATTGAAGAAAACGGGCATACTTCTTGTATTTAGGGCGAAATCGAATCAAATATGACGCGAAGACAGCCTCTTGATCTTCCTCGATCATAACTCCGTGACCGGGATCTGCCATACGAGCAATGAGAATATTGTCCTTATGCAGGCGATATTTGTCGAAATCTTTATCAGTAATCTCGCAGTACGGTACAGCCCCCCATTCAATCCACGCTTTCTTATTGATATCGGTGATTCTAAGGAACTTTGGGCCGACGGATTCATTTTTCGCCGATGCTGTGTAACCATATTGAGGTTTGTGAGATAGGTCGCCTAACATTTTAACCTCCCATCCCTCCGGGATATCTCCCAGTTCGGAATCCACCAGCCGCGACGGGAACAGGTCATACATCTCCGCCGGCATCCCCGGCAACGACTCGCCCCGCCGCCAGCTGCCATCCATCTTGGCACGTACAGGGTCGAAATCCACGAACCAAGACTTGAAGATCGCCCGCGCCATCTCCTCTAGCGTTTCATTCATGCGCCGGTTCAGTTCGATCTTGTCGTCCAGTGTTCCTAAGATGTGGGCGATGGCCCGCTGTTCGGATTCCTCCGGCAATAGCATGTGAATCTGCTTTAGGGAAGAACCAGAAAGCTCAGTAAAGGTGGATCCTGATGCGTGTCGCAAGAGCTCTTCTGTATTCGCTTTAAGCCAGTAATAGACGAATCCTGGGGACACTCCATCTCGCAGTATCAAGTTCCGAAAACCTTGATTCGTCGCGATCTGGTTGCCTGCAATAGCCACGTAACCAACAGGGGCGCGTGTTGTCAAGAGTACTGTGCCGGGCGGCACTAGCTTTGCGGAACAGCTTGCCAACCCTTTCCGAGTTAGGTTGCGCTTTCCCCCTGTGACATAGCGATCATGAGGGCCCGATAGGTCCTTTGGCGTGATCCATGGAATGTCCCCCCAAAGTTTGTGGGATCCTTCGTAGATGGCGTACTTCCGCCCACTACCTGTGCAATACCTCCGATCTCAACCAGGTGCCATTCACTCCGGATATCTGATCCCGTGTGCCACTCTCCCATATTTAACTTATCCTTGTTTAGGTCAACCATATCTCTTTTCCGTCGGTAATCTTCAGTCATCGTTATATAAGTTCAGCATCCAACAAAACCAACTGAGCAATGAGACAGCCTTTAGGCTGTATTCCTCAGTATCGTGCTGCTATGTAACAGGCTTTTGATGCTTTATGTCTCCTAGATCCTGTACGTCTTGTTGCTCTCTCTACGTAACATGAGTTTGTAGGATAGATTCAGAGTGCAGGTGCGATGTGGGGACGCATCAAGTGAGCGGCCCCCATACAAGTAGGTGTTAGCTGTTCGCTTTTTCCTGCTCTACCCTTTCTTCAATGACTTGAACGACCGGATCTCCAACCTTTACGCGGCTATCATTCTCATCAATATCTGCCCATTTTTTCAATGTTTCATACTCTGTTATCCACTTGGGTAGCTTGAGGGACCAAGTTCGGGTCATTGCCACAGACAATTTTTCCTGAACATGCGTCACCTGTAGTCCGACTTTCGGACGATCAATAGAGCCTAACACTTCCCTTGTATCAGGATCGCGAATCTCCTCATCTTCGATTACATCAAAGTACATGCCAACAACTACTCCTTTTGCAGAGCCTACGTTTATGGCCACTTCCCGTTCGTTAAGCACCCGTGCAACTTTTCCGCGAATCAGTGTACTCATTGTCTATCCCCTGTTGTGTTGTCTGCGGAGAGGCCTTTGGTCCAACTCTTCCACATCTTCCGGCACAATGTCTCTCCAATCCTCTAATGCATCCTCTGCTGTAGCCAGTTGTCCGAAGACAATTCCATCAATCTCGGCGAGTATCACTTGGTAGTTCTCCGGAGACTTAGAGGCTCTTGATGAATGTATGATGGATCCTATTTGATAGATACTACGATATAGAAAGACAAGGCGTCGGAACGCAGATCGTGCATGTGGCTTGATGATTTCTCTCGCGGCCTCACGAGCCGACTGGCGACCAAAATAAAACGAACCAGCCAGACCTGCGAATATGCCAATGAGTTGCCAAAATAAACTCTCTAGAGAGGTAAGAGTTCGCGTAAGTGTTACGTACCAGAAAGAACCTAATACCACTAGGGAGAATAAGACGAGCAAAATCGGCCCAAAGCGTTCAAGGAGTTTCATAATTCATCAGTATATCAAAATGATATGTTGTTGGCTACCGAAAAGATTCAACTGTATGATGTGATTCCGGCTTCTATGAAAACGATGGGGCGTTCTTGTTCGGGCAAAGTCGTAAGGGCGGCGAGATACGTACGGATTTCTTCAGATTCAAGCCCCAAAGATCGATAGACCTTCCTGCATCTCTGCAAGCCTTCTTCCATCTGTCATTTGTTGATTGATATTCTAGCACTCATGTGCGAAAAATACAAGAACCAAGATACCATGCCAGTGTCCCGTTTGCATCCATTTCAGACAACCTCCTGCCTGCCTCGTGTAATCCATACGCTCCACAGCACTAGCGGAATGATGCTCAAGCCCGCCATCCACCAGATGACGCCAGAGATGCTCAGGCTGGTATCAAGAGCGGCCCCGACAAGACTGGATGCCAGCGCGCTGCCCAGATAAAAGAACATAAAATCCGTGGCAAAGACCCGCCCTTGCACTCGCCCGGGCACCGCTTGCAACAGCAGTTGAGTGGAAAAGACCCAAATGATCCCGCCGCCGAGGCCCCGCAAGATGGTGCCCAATAACACCAGCGGCAGGCTGAAGAGCGGTGCGGTCACCACCAGCCCTAGGCCACCGATGAGATAGCCGGCCGCGATCGCCTTGCGTAGGGCTGGCCCGTGGTCCCCAGTGAACTTGCGGGCTAGAATCGGGCCGATGCCCGTACCCACCCCGGCCAGGGCAAACAGCAGGCCCAAGCTGATGCCGCCACCTTCACCGATGACAAAGATCTGTTGGGCGATGGTCACCTGTAGCACCTGAAAGCCGGCCGAGAGGAAAAAGGAATTGATCGCCTTTTGCAAGGTGATAATGAGAATGTCCAGATGCTCCCGCAGATAGCGCAGGCCGTCAATGTATTGGTGTACCGCCACAGTGACAATGGAGCGCGCCCATTGTCCTTGTTGATTTGCGCGCCGCTGCCGGAAGCCAGGGGTGTCGGGCACGCCGAGGGGTGGGGCGGGGCGTGACGTTAAGGGGACGGACGGATTCGGAGTAGGCGCAGTCTGGAGGCGGACTTGGGTCAGCAGGGCGGCAGAGAGCAGAAAGGTCAGGCCATCAAGCACAAAGGCCGGGTAGATGCCCCAGGTGCCGGAGATCAGCCCGCCTAGAGCCGCGCCCAGGGCCAACATCACCGACCAAGTGGCGGAGCTGAGCGCATTGGCCGCGCCCAATGCCCTCGGTTCTGCGATATCTGGCAAAATGGCATTGCGGGCTGGCTCAAAGAAGCCGCTCAAGCCCAATTGCGCGGCTGTCAGGGCATAAAGCAGCCAGATGTCAGTGGCATCCCGCACCAGCAGAAAAGCAAAGACCACCACTACCCGCACTAGGTCAGAGGCGATGAGGATATGTTTGCGGTTGTAGCGATCTGCCACCACACCAGCGATAGGGCTGACCACAAAAGGGGCCAGCATCCGCACCACGAAGAGCGAGCCGATCGCCAGCCCTGATTGGGTCAGCGCGCCCACTAGGGCTGCGGAGGCGATCAGATTGAACCAATCGCCCAACAGGCTGACGATCTGGCCGAACCAGAGATAGCGAAAATTGCGGTTGTCCCGGAGCAGTTCGACGTAGCCGGCAGAGGGTTGCGTGGAGGTACGAACTGTTCTCTGGCTCAAGTCTTCACCGTCCCGCTGCGTACAATAACCCTGTCATCTCGCAGGTGAACCTCTGCACGCCATTCATCGCCCACAACAGATGGCACGCCGCGCTGTCGCCAATTGCTGATGAAATGGAGCGAGAACGGTTCGTCAAATGCACTGGCGTAAAATTGCCGGTTGCGGAAAAAGTCCACGTAGTTGATCGTTTCCGGGTAGAGGCTGGCCAGACGAATCCAACGCTGGCTGTCAGCGGTCATCTGTGGTTCTAACCCTTGCAGATAATACTGCTCCGCCTCGGGCAGCGGCTCCAGTTTGATGCCAATGCCTGCTGCCATGCGCCGGGCGAAAAACAGATCCTCACCCCGAGTCACCGTCCAGTCAGCCGGCGGCTCCTGTTTGGTCATGTTATTGTAATAGCCCCAGGAGACCTGTTCTTTGTAGGTAACAGCCATCTGGCCGATGGCCTGGGAATCTTCATTCACTATGATGGGCCGCTTCAGGCCCCAACTGCGGACCGTGCGAATCATGTTGTATAGCTTCTGCCGGGTCTGCCCATTGCCATGCAGCAGGATCACATCGCTGGCCTCGGCGATTTCCTGGTCATGGGAACCGCCGCCCCCGCTGCAGCCGACAGGCAGGCCCCCGGATTCAGCCCGGGCGAGATCCAGCAGAGCAGCGACACCCTCTGGGTAGTGGATGAGAGGGTGGGCGCGAAAGGGCTGTATATCGTGCTCATTGGCTATCTCAATGATCACGTTGCCATATCCGCCTTCTCTGAGAAAACGGGAGGCAGTTGTCACCGCGTTGCGGATGGCCCGCCCGTCGTGTAGCCGGCGGGCTTGGTCGCCGTAGAAATAGCTGACGATCACCACCATGCCCATGTCATCCGCTGCCCGGATCAGGCGGTCTAGGCGGGTGCTGTAGGCTGGGTTGAGGGTTGTGCCTTCTGCGCCGAAGGGGTTGTTGTGAATGGTCAGGTTGTTTGTGGTGAAACATGGTCCTCCGCCCTGCAAGCCAACTGTAAATGCCCGCAGCCCATAGCGGTACCATGCGGGCAGGGCAGCGATCAGCTCATCCGTGTGTCGTTCAGGGTCCCAGGCATCCCAGCCGAAGCGCGCGAAGCGAGCTGGGTCGGCTGCATCGTCAAAGATGCCTTGGATAAAGCGGGCGTTCATCAGCAGGCCATGGGCTGCTGGTTTGCTGCCGTCTATGTCGCTGTAAGTAAGCTGACCGTTGATCAGGAACTTTTCGCGGTTGATGGAAAGGGTTGGCATGTTTTGTTATTTCCCCATGGCCCGCAGCGCGTGCAAACAGCGTTCGACCGCTTCTAGGGGTGGGTAGGCACTGCTCTCATACTCCATGATGTACCATTCGCTGCCGCCGACATTGATCACATCCATCTGCACGATATCCACGGCCCATTGTCCGATGTACTCTTCGCCATTGCCCCTATCCCAACTTTACAGGCAGGCTCTCATAGCGGTGCCAGAGGGGGATCTTCTGTACTTTCAGGTCTTGCGGCTTCACAGTCAGATGCAAGTTGGGAGTGCGCGCCAGCAGGGTTTTCAGCGCGATAGTCGTTTCAAGCCGGGCTAGAGGCGCGCCCAGACAGTAATGGATCCCCTGCCCGAACCCCAGATGTCTGTTGGGGGAACGTTCGATGTCGAACAGTTGTGGGTTTTCAAAGACAGCAGGATCATGGTTGGCTGCTGCGAACAATGGGACCACGGCGGCCCCTTTGGGAATCGTCACCCCGTGCAGCTCCACATCCTCCAGCGCGTAGCCTGGTTTTGAACCGTGAATGGGACCGTTGTAGCGTAGGATTTCCTCTATGGCCGACTCCATCAATGTAGGCTGGGCCCGTAGCCGGGCCAGTTGATCGGGATGCTGTAAGAGCGTCACCACCGCGTTGGTGATGAGATGGACGGTTGTTTCATAGCCGGCAATGATCAGCAGAAAGACCATGCTCACCAATTCGTCTTCCGTTAGTTTCTCCCCCTCTTCCTCCGCCTGCAGAAGTGCGGTCAGAATGTCATCCTGTGGGTTGGTGCGCTTGCGCGCGATCAGTTGGCGGACAAATTTGACCGTACCCGGCAGATCCCAAAAGATGCTCCGCAAGATGCTCCAGCCGGACAGCCCTTCCGACAGGACCTTCATCCCACTCCTGAACCTGGGCATCTCCTCGTCAGATACGCCCATCATCTCGCTGATCACGGTAACGGGAATGGGCAGAGCATAGGTCGGTATGAGATCAACAATGCCTTGCTTCTCCGCGCGATCCAGCAGCTCATGGGTCAACCGTTCGATGCGCGCCGTGAGTTTGGCCAGGGCCCGGGGCGTGAACGCCTTATGCACTAAGTTGCGTAGGCGGCGATGTTCCGGGTCGTCTGCGGTGATCATGCTGTGGGCCATCAGCTCTACGGACTTGGGCAGCGGAAAAGGAGACCGACTGCCTCCAGTGGCGGTGGTGCGGTTGCGAACGAACCGAGGGTCCTTAAGCATGTGAACGCAATCATCATAACGGGACAGGAGATAGACGTTGATGATGCTGATTTTGCCCTTGTAGACGGGTGCTTCCTCCCGCAGCCATCTGTAGTAGGCATACTTGTTGGCGATAAAGGCTTTGCTGGTGAGATTGAGGGGTTCTTGGATATCGCTGCGTGTCAGTTTTGTACTTGCGATCATGGTTGCTCTCTTGCCTTCTCAAGGTAGCGTGGAACTATGGTAAAATGCGGATGTCCACTTCATTGATGGTAGTGTTTGAGGCTTTTTGATGAACTATAAAATACCACTTATTGTGACACCACAACCGGAAGGGAGCTATACAGTGACTTCCCCTCTGCTGCCTGAGTTAATAACCGAAGGTGATTCGCTAGACGAAGCATTAGAAAACGTCAAAGATGCTCTTGCTGCGGTTATTGAACTATATCAGGATATGGGACGTTCATTGCCCTTACAGAGCGGGAAGCAGATAGGCTACCAGCAGCAGTAGGGCCTGCGTGCCTGTCACCCAGCCGAATGCACGCAGCAACCTGCGTACCCCATGTTTTGATGACTTCCGATAGTGAGTTTCACTCCAAAAGAAGAAGATGACCAGAATGACCGCCAGAATAACCGCTGCAAACCGATGTACAGCTGGCAGCGTCCACTGGTCGGCCCCCGCTAAGACAGCGAGGGAGCGTGTGGTATTGAGGGCAACGACAAAATTCAAGAAAGCCACTGCACAAGAGACGAACCAGAACAGATAGAGTAGCGTAATCTGTAAGGCGATGTTCCCGCTGTTCTTCACCATCAGGCCACAACTCCAGCCAGATCTAGATCATGGGCAAAGTGACATTTGACATAGTGTCCTGGTGCAACTTCATCCAAGACAGGATCTTCCTGTTGACAGATCTCCTGTGCATATACACAGCGTGGATGAAAGTAGCAGCCAGCCGGTGGCTTGGCGGGATTGGCTACTTCGCCTTCTAGGAGGATGCGTGCGCTCCCCTTGCGTCGAGGGTCCGGTTTGGGAATAGCAGATAAGAGAGCCTCTGTATAGGGGTGTTTGGGGTTGGTAAACAGTTCAATCGTTGGCGCAAGTTCAACCAGCTTGCCGACATACATCACGGCCACCCGGTCGGAAATATGGGCGACGACGCTGAGATCATGGGCGACAAACACGTAGGTTAGGCCCATCTGTTCCTGTAGCTCTTGCAGCAAATTGAGGATTTGCGCTTGTACAGAGACATCCAAGGCCGAGACAGGCTCATCCGCCACAATCAAATTGGGATTACTGACTAAGGCACGGGCAATGCCGATGCGCTGGCGTTGACCGCCGCTGAAAGCATGGGGGTAACGTCTCATAAACTCGGGCGCAAGGCCGACCAGACGTAGGGAATCAGCGACCCGGTCCTCCAACTCTGACCCTGTTACGATGTTCATAGCCCGCAGCGGCGCGCCGACCAACTCTAGGAGCGTCATGCGGGGATTCAAAGACGCATGAGGATCCTGGAAAATCATACGCATGTTGCGGCGCACCTGCTTCAGCTGTTGTTTGTCCAACTCTGTGACATTGACAAGCCCTAGGAGTGGATCGCGGAAAAACACATCACCCTCTGTGGGCGGCATGGCACGTAGGATCATGCGGCCGGTCGTGGTTTTGCCACAACCGCTTTCACCCACTAGGCCCAGAGTTTCGCCTTCTTGGACATGTAAGCTCACATCATCAACAGCCTTGACATAGCCTACTGTGCGTTTGAAAAAGCCGCGTGTGATGGGGAAATATTTCTTAAGATTCTTGAGCTCTAGGAGTGGTGCTTGGGGTGTCGGTTGTGTGGTCCCATCGCTTGTCATGGCATGTTCATTTGGCATTTTTCTGGTTTTTCGTTTCTACACAGCCGTTAGCCATGTTGTTAGGCAAAAAGATGACAGCGGACTGCATGCCCTGATTCAAGCTGAATCAGTTCTGGCTCAACTTGGTCACAGACGCCGGGTATATAGTCTGGGCAGCGTGGATGAAATGTACATCCTTTTAGCTGTTGATAGGGGCTGGGCACCATGCCTTTGATGGCATTGAGCTTCTCCTTTTTATTCTGCACGATCTGTTCAAGATGAGGAATTGAGTTGAGCAGACCGCGCGTATAGGGATGTTTGGGATCATAGAAGATCGATTCAACATCGTTATGCTCCACGACTTTGCCGAGATACATGACCACAACCTTCTCGGCCATCTCTGCCACCACACCCAAATTGTGGGTAATATACATGATCGACATGCCTGATTCTGCCTGTAGCTCCCGCATCAGATCCAGGATTTGGGCTTCCGTGGTGACATCCAGGGCCGTGGTCGGTTCGTCGGCGATTAACAGTTGGGGGCGGCAGGTAAGGGCCATGGCAATAACCGCACGCTGGCGCATACCGCCACTGAGTTGAAAGGGGTAGTCGTCCATTCTCTGGGCCGGATTGGGCATTCTCACTCGTGCCAGGGTCTCAATTGCAATTTCACGTGCTTCGGCATTGTTTACATTTTGGTGTAGGCGGATCGCTTCTGTGATCTGTTTCCCGACAGTCCGCACCGGACTCAGGGCGGTCATCGGTTCCTGAAAGACCATGGATATCTGATTGCCGCGTATATCCCGGATGCGGCGACTGTTCGGGGGGAGTTGCGCTAGGTCGATGATCTCGGTACTGCTTGCGCGGCCATTGCGCTGCCGATGAAAGCGGATCTCACCTTCAACGATCTGACCTGGCAGCGGGACCAGACGCATGATCGACATGGCGGTCATACTCTTGCCACAGCCGCTCTCACCTACGATGCCTACAACTTGTCCTCGCTGAATATTGAGGTCAACGCCATCGACCGCGCGGACAGTGCCTTCATCTAGGCTAAAATGGGTTTTCAAGTTCCTGATTTCTAGCAGGATTTCCCGTGAACCTGCGCCGTACTCGTCTGATGCCATAGATGTATACTCTCTGTGTGCTTAATGATACGGGTCGGCTGCGTCCCGCATCCCGTCACCTAGGAAATTGAACATCAAAACTGCGATAACCACAAAGACGACGGGCCACAATGTCCATGGCAGTTGGGCTATGGACATAATATTCTGGACATCCTGCAGCATGACGCCCCAACTGATGCTGGGTGATTTCAGGCCGATGCCCAGAAAGCTGAGGGCTGTTTCACCCAAGATCATGTTTGGGATGGCAATGGTCAGGGATACAATAATGTAGCTGGTAAAGCCTGGCAGCAGATATCTGGTAATGATCGTCCATTCGCTTTCTCCGTCTAGCCGCGCGGCCATGACAAAATCTTCTTCCCGCAAGCTGAGAATTTTCCCCCGCACAACTCGGGCTAGCGTGGTCCAGCCGAGGACAGATAAGATGAGGGTAATTGCGAAATAGATCTGTAGATTTGTCCATTCTGGAGGCAGGGCCGCGGCCAGGGACATCCAAAGGGGGATGGCTGGTAGGGAGACGAGCAGGTCGATCAGCCGTTGGATGATCTCATCAATTGTTCCGCCAAAGTAGCCGGAAATGCCGCCAAGCAAGAGGCCGATGACAAAACTCAGGGCCACACCGAGCAGCCCCACTGTCAGCGAAATCCGGGAGCCATGGATAATACGCGAAAAAACATCGCGCCCGATCTTATCAGTGCCCAAGAGAAAAAGCGGCATGCCTTCAAGGGAATCATCTGAGGCATTGCGCGTGATTTGCGTACCAAAGAGATGGATGTCGGTTTCGATCAAGCCAAAGAGTGTATAGCTGTCGCCACGCACAAAGAAGCGCAGCGGATTCATTTCTGCGGCATTGGCTTTGTAAACAGGGCGCGCGGTCACCGGATCCCGGCCGCGCACAATTGTATAGACAAAGGGCCATGTGTACTGCTTGGAAACCACATCATAGATGCGAAGTGTGGTAGGCGGTGATGATGCCAGGTCTTTGTAGCGGGTCAGTGGGTCGTGGGGGGCCACGAACGGGGCAAAGAGCGCGACTATATAAAAGACAATGAGGGTCCAGAGTGCAAGTTGGGCCAACCGATGCCGCTTGAACTTCCACCATACCAACTGCCACTGCCCGGCGCGGAAGTATTCGTCAGACTCCTCAAATATCCGCTCTTGGAGTTCAATGCCTGGCAATTTGCGTGTAAAGAGTTTGCTGACAATAGTCCACATACGAAAACCTAGGGATTCAGTGGTTCAACTGCCGTTATAGGCCACTGTAGTGTTAAAATCCTTCTGTACTTCCAAGCCGGATGCGTGGGTCAAGCGCAGCCAGGAGCAGGTCCGAAATCAGGCTGCCGATTAGGGTCAATGTGCCGATGATCAGGATATAAGCTCCAGCCAAGAACGTATCTTGGGAAAGCAAAGCACGCCATAGGACAACACCGGCTGTCTCCAGATTCAGTACGATGTTGACGAGGGTGCCACCGGAAATGAACCAGGGCAGCAGCCAGCCAATGGTACTGATGAGGGGATTGATGGCGATGCGTACTGGATACCGCATGAGCACGGCAAATTCAGACAACCCTTTGGCCTGGGCCACGGTCACATACTGCTTGCGTAGCTCATCCAACATAGTAGCCCGCATGACGCGGATAATGTTGGCTATGCCGCCTATGCCCAAAATGATGATGGGTACCCAGATACGGGTCATCATATCGCGCACCTTGGCTATGCTCCAAGATTCCACTTGATATTCGGGCGAGAAGAGACCGCCTACACGAATGCCATACCAATCAAACGAGTAGTACATCACCACCAGGGCCAGCAGAAAACCTGGCACTGCTAGACCGAAAAAGCCTAGCAGTGTAAATACGTAATCGGTAAAGGTATATTGACGTACCGCGACATAGATGCCGATAGGCAACGCCACAATCCAGACAAAGATGGTGGTCAGCAAGGCGATCAGGAAGGTCAAGAGCAGCCGTTCCCCCATCACCTCATTCACTGAACGTCCCCATTGGAAGGAATGTCCTAAGTACCCTTCGGTGAGGATATTCCAGATCCACGTCAGGTATTGCTGGTACATGGGTCGGTCCAGGGCAAATTGTTTCTCAAGTCGCTCGATTTCTGCTTCATCCACATCTTGGCCTGAGGCGCGCAGATTGTTAATGTGCTCGGTCAGGTAATCGCCCGGCGGCAGCTGAATGACAAGGAAGGCCATGAGTGATATCAAGAAGAAGAGAGGGATGATCCGCAGTATACGCTGTATGATGTAAACAAACATGGCAAACCTCAGTGGAGAGAGGCTCGTAGAGAGTCATTGCTCACTACTCTCTACGAGCCAGTGCAGTTCTTATGCGCCGCCACCTTCATAGTAGAAGGCTTCGGGATGATAGGTTGAAATGCCATAAGTGTCCCAGCCCACGGGCATTCCTGCTGCGGGCAGGTTGCGCATGGTCTTGGGGAAGATCAGTGGGGCTGGGCTCTCGGAAATGGAGCCAACAGCCAACGGGTTTTCGGCCAGCCAATCAAAGATCTGCTGCCCGGCAGCCACCCGGTCAACATCATCCAGGACCGTGTTCATGGTATTGTAATGATCGTACAGGGTCTGAATCTCGGCGGGCGGCTCCTCGCCTTGTTCTCCTGCAGTCGTGAACCACAGACCCCACAGCGGGCCAGCACCACCTTGGCCTTGGGCGGTGGGGATGTACCAGCGCATCTCAATGGGCAGCAGCACATCGGTACAGCGGTCAGCATGCCAGCAACCACAGTGAATCAGGCCCTGGTTCCAGCGTTCACCGTAGAGCGAAATCTGGATCTCCTTGGTTGACGCGTCAATGCCAATTTCGCGCCAGAAGGTGACCACGATTTCGCTGAACTCATGGGTAGCGACGCCGACGCGCGGCCCGGCATGTTCAATGTTGAATTTCAACACTTCCCCATCTGCACGCAAGCGGAAACCATCAGCATTGCGTTGATCGAGCCCCATCTCATCCAATAGCTGATTGGCCAAATCCAGGTCGAACTGTGCATAGGCTTCGGCATATGCCGGCTTATAGTACTGTGAATTGGGCATCGGTGCCAACTGTCCCATTGTGGCAAGGCCAAAGAAGAGATTCTGGTTGATCTCCTCACGGTCGATGGCCACGTTCAGGGCCTTGACAAAATTGGGGTGGCGTACAATCTCTTGTAGGACCGGATCCTCGGGCAGGGTATGGTTGGGATAGAGGGTGTAGCGGTCGGTCATACAGCTCGTATAGTCCATGACCTGATAGTGCTGGTCTGCTTCGTTCTCTTTGTAGAGGGGGAAACGGGCAATTGAGACATCATGGGGACCGACATAGTCGAATTCGCCTTGGATGACCTTCTGCGTCGTAATCTCATGGTTGGCCACAAAGTCTATACGCAGATCTTCCACATAGGGCAACTGCTGGCCGTCAGTATCCACTTTCCAGTAGTATGGATTGCGTTTCATCAGGACTAGGCCTTGTTGTGGCTCTTGGTCCACGATCCAAGCGGACAGCATGGGATACTCGGGCGAATTGGGGCGTGTTCCCCAAATGCTGCGCCCGCTGCGCTTGTTGCTCAATAGCTGCACCCAGTTCTCAAACTCTTCTTCTTCAAGCATGGCACTGATTTCCGCTTCATCAGCAAAGTCCGCATGGAACTGTTTGAGATAGTGGCTGGGGATCAAGAAATCACCCTGAATGCGGCGGGTAAGGTAGGCTGGGAAGTTGCCAAAGGGTGCGGCAAAGGTGACAGAAAAGGTGTAATCGTCTTGGATTTCCAAGTTCATCACATCGCCGCCATGCCGGTAGACCCACCAGACAGTGGATGACACTTCGGGATGGGACGCAATTGAGTTCCACCAGAAATCAACGTCACCCGTGGTGAGAGGCGTGCCATCGGACCACTTCATACCTTCGCGCAGGTGGAAGGTGAATTGGGTGGCATCCGCACTGGTTTCCCAACTTTCAAAGAGATTGGGCACAATTGTCTTGAGGTCTTGATCCGAGTAGGTCAACATGCGTTCAGCAAACCAGCCATATTGGCTGACGAAACTGGATGGGTCCAAGTGGACCATGCGTACTAGGCCGCCATATTCGCCGATTGCTTGCCGGGGCAATACCAATGGTGTGACCGGCAAGCGTTCGGCAACTGGGGGTAGTTGGCCATTGGCGACCATTTCGGCCAGCCGTGGTGACTCTGAGTACTGGGATGGGGCCTCGACCTCTTCCATCACCATCTCTTCGGCTGGGGCCGATGTCGCGGCCGGTTCTGCAGCCGGCTCCTCTGTGATCACCTCTGGCTCAGGGCCGCCACATGCAGCCAGCACTACCGCCGCAGTTGTTGCCCCAGATAGTTGCAGAAATCGTCTGCGGTCGATCTTACGATGTCTCATTCGTTCCTCCTAAGCTGTAAAGTTGAATCGTGAAAAACCAACATTGAACATCTTCTAAATCATGATTTTCTGGATGAGCGGACGACCCCAACACCAGGGGTCAGTCGCTCGTGGCCATAGGTGTGAGGTCGAGCTGTACGGCCTGCTTGTCATAGACGACCATCATCTTTGAGGCGGGCCATCCATCGGTCACACAGTAGGGTCCATCATAATGTTTGGCAGAGGGTAGAGGTTGGGCCTTGTGGTTGATACAAAGTGCCTCATCCCATCCAAATGTAAGTGTATCGCCCTGCAATTTCCGATAAAATACAGAAAGCCCTTGAAAGGTCAGACGTGACCCCAGCATGTGCTTACGAAAATTGGCAAATGAACCATACGCAGCTTTGCTGCCCATCTGGCAAAGCCAGACGATTTCATGCCCATGGGCTTGCAGCTCGCGATTGGCGCGTTGGCCCTGGCGCACAAACACAAGTGGTTGTGAACAGGCCAAGGCGATGTAGGCATCCCCTTTGGCAGCAAAGGTCCACTTCTTGCCCACCTGCTGTTCGTCAAAGGCAAATGTGGGGAAGTAGGCGTGGGTATAGCCGAAGGGGTCGTCTGCCGGCAGGCGGTAGAGTGCGATCAGGGTATCTTGGTGCTGGGCGACACGCGGCTGTTGTCCAGCGCGCCAGTAGTCTGTGGCGGGCGCATCTGCTGCGCTGGTACTGGGGTGGTTGACAAATACGAGGGCGTCCGGCCCCAAGGTAGCCTGCCAGCTCTGGCCGGGTTGGCTACGTTGCCTTTGCGCGGAACCGAGTAGAAAATCCGACGTTTTGTAAATGGCTTTGTCGATCATCCTCTCGTTGGCATGAGAATCATCCTGCCCTATCGTACTTGATGTGGGGGCGGCGTGCTCAACTGTCCTGTCATCTGCAAGGCTGTGACGTTCGGTCGCCCACATGCCAGTAGGCCGGGCCGCGGCCAGCCCTGATATCAAGGCGGGTTGGGCATAGTTTTCGCAACAAGCCAGACTGACCGGCCCGGCCATATGCTGGTTCCACGTACCCATTCCCCACAACAGGCGTTCAATGCCAGCTAGAGGTGACAAGTGACCGCTCAGAACGGGCGTATCGCCCTCATCCGTATAGAAGCCTTGGAAGGAATCCAACGCCATTGTCACCAATACTTTGTCCATGACAATCGCAGCCAGTTCCCAGATCTGCTCAGAATCGGACAGATCCACTAAGTGTGATAGGGCAACCAGCATCTGTGCCAAACTGTGGCTGGATGTGTCGGGAAAACCGTGGCTAGCTGCGTGCTGCAGCCAGCGCAGCGCGGCTGCCTCGCCGTGACGCTGATGCCAGTTCCCGTTCTCATTGCTGGGGCAGAATCGGCGTTGTGGATAGTGTTGGCCAGCCAGAATCTCACAGGTATAGAGTAGAAGCTGGGCTGTGGCGTTTTCCTCTCTGTTGGCAGCCTCTTGGTATAGGAAGCCGCACATGCAGTCGTCAAGGGGTTGCCGAATCGCGGTCGGAAACTGAGCATGTTTGCCGAAGCGATAGCGCATCCCCAGCAGCCCAAGCAGGCGCAAGAGACTGTGCGGTTGTTGATTGACCGCCTCAATGTTGTCAATGATCCGTTCTAGCTTTACCTGTTCCCACCAACCGAGAGCCATCTTGGCAAGTTCGGAAAACAGCCCATCCTCTAGGGTAGTGGCATGACGTAAGAGTTCAAGTAGGCGTTCCGTGTATGTGCCATAGGGGGCAGTTTGATAGGCAGAGCGCACGATCGATAGGGGAATCTTGCGCTGTATGCGAATCCCCTGGTGATAATACTCGTTCACACCCGGCATCAGAATCACTTCATAGTTCCCATCGGGCAGAGAGGCGACAGGGGCAAATGTGCGGTCGCCATTGTCGCCTTCTTTGCCGGTTGCCTCTGCATAGATACGCTGTCCTTCTACCTTCTGCAGCCGAGCGGTGTAGTCGGCTGGGGCCTGTAACTTCTGGGGCCAGCGCAGCACAACTTTGTCGGCAAAGGTATAGACATCTTTGTCCATGTAGAGCTGATCAAAGAAGGTGGCAAAGAGTTTGAAGCGGTCAGACAGCTCCGCAGGGATGGCAGAAGAATCAGAAGCAGGGTCCCTGGATTCATCGGTAGGGAGATGAGCGTCGTCGTGCAGTGTATTGACAGGCAACAGAATTTGTCCTGTGTGGATGCGGTATGTTTGCCATACCCCCGGGTTGTGGGGTGACAGAATTCGCGAGCTGCGGCACAGTTGACCCAAAGAACCGTGCCAATCTGTCTGAGGTATCCCCAAAATGCAGTGTTTTACGTTGTGACACGTGAAAGAGCATATTGTAGAGGGAGGCTCAACACGAATATGTACAGATTGATAGTATACGATGAGAAGCCGCGATTGTGCAAATTGAGGAGTTTGTGTAGCCCTTTCACGTGATGGGTTTTGTCACCGGTCTGCTACTTGAGTCAAGCTCTCCTCTATAGGGATGGATAGGGTCTTGCCCTAGGATCCGTCGCGGCCGCGCTAGGGCGTTGAAAATCTATACTGAAAATCAAACGCCTTCCATTTGTTCACTTCTAGCCGGTAATGCCGGCAGCCATAGCGATCTTGTTCCTCTAATACCTGCACATAGAGTGCTTGGGTTGGGCCATCGTTCCAGAACCAGATCTCCGCGCCCTGTCCCCAAATGTCCATACGATTTTCCGCTAGAAGATTGCCAGCATCGTCATAGAGTCGTAACATCGGGTCAGTGATGCTGTGCGGCTGATGGCTGCGGGCGCGAATCTGATAGATGTAATCCTGTCGTGCCGTGAATGTACTCCAGTCTTGATCCCAGCCGCTCCCGATATTGCTAGAGAAGGTGTGGGCTTCAGGGCCGGTGATCTCATTGGCCGTTTGCCGGGTATCGTCGTATTCGTAACCGTCCAAAGCCACCTTACAGGGGGCATAGTAGTGAGTGGGCTGGACGCTGGATGACACGGCCTCTTCGTCTTTCCCGTCATCGTGTCTTTGCGGAACATTGGTAGGTGGTTGTTCTGGAACATTGGTAGGTGGTTGTTCCGGAATATTGGTAGGCGGTTGTTCTGGAATATTGGTAGGCGGCCTAGGGGCCGGTATTGTGCCCTGGGCCACTACAGGCGCGCCGGCAATCATATAGCCGGTTAGGACAATGGCAGCATAGAGGAAGATGAGAGCTGGAAGAACAGCCGAGATACGTCGCTCCTCTCTCAACTTTCGATTGGATGGTGTAACTTCCGCAGTGTCTCCTACAACCGTTGTATCACGTTCAATTCTGCTTTGATCCCTATTGAGTATCATGCCTTCCTCTCCTTATACTGAAACACTTTGGATTCCAATAGTACTGGACTTTCAAGTATGGATTGTACACAATTTCCTTGCCGGCTGCAACCTCTGGAAAGCCGTCCTCGTCAAATAAACACTGTGTTACGATGCTAGTGTATGACGGCCCCATATATTACAGAGCTTAGCTCTTGATACAGATTCTCTTTCGTGATCTGATCATACGTTTGTTGGAGCAAATTTAGATTCTCTGTGATAAATGTTGAGTTCTGCTGGATGTGGGCCATTACATCCTTAAGTGTACTTGAGAAAGCACTTGCCATCAACTGCCACTTGCTGCCAACATTTCCTGTATGACATTTCGCCTGCGTTCTCTGCTCTTTATGTCGGCGGATGTGCAGGCTGTCAGCGAGCGGTTGGCCTGGCTGGAAGGGGCCGGGCGGCCGCTGATTTTCCAGCGGGTGAAGGCTATGTGCTGTGAATCGACACCATAACCGCCGTTGTATGACTGCTTAAAGATATGTTATTCTGTGAATCGCCGGCCGGCTTAGTTGGCTACGAATTCGTGTTGCTGGTCTCTCCAAGCCGGCGGAAGGGGGAGATGATTAGCAAGGTCCTGTATAGCGGTACTTGCAGAAGGCACAGAAACGGCTGGAGATAAGGCTGCTCATCGGTTTTGTGCTGCTGGATATATGGGCGCAGTGGCCGGCTTATTGTTTGTTTCACACGAGAGGAGGGGGGTTATGGCTGTAGATACAGATACGCAGCAGTGGGCAACTCGGGAAGAGTTGCGGGCGTTGGAGAAGCAGGTTTCAAAACTGGAGGGGCAGTTCAGTGAGTCGGAGAAGCGGTTGGCTACATAAGGAAGACGTGAAGGATGTGCTGGTAGAGTTGGCAGGCGTCAAGAAAGACATCGTGTGGATAAAACTGCTTCTTGTGCTTGTGCTCTCTGGCGTGGTCATGACGACGTTCCGATTGTACGCCGGCGGCGTACCATGAGTGCTCATCAGCGGGGCATTCCGTATGGCTATGCTGTGCAGGATGACGGCAGTGTCGCTGCTGATGCGGATGAGCAGGCAGGCAGGTAATGCTTGGCTGCTCACACTGGGAGGTGTCTGATGGACAAAGATAAAGAGACGGGCGGGCAGGATGAGCTGCGCGAGATAGTGGCTACTCTGCAGAGCATGCAGAAGGCACAGAAAAGGCAGCGCATGGAATTGCTGATAGGGTTGCTCGCAATGTTTGTGCTGCTAGCTATATGGGCGCAGTGGCCAGCCTTTTGCTTGCCTGCACAGTGGCTGTCGCTCTGGCGACCCTGCTGGTAGCGATACGCCTACTATAGCGATTTTAGGGGGTGCTTATGACGGAGGTGATGTATAGCGGAAGATCACAGTGTATATGAGCTATGAGCAGAGGCGCGAGATAGAACGCGCAGCACATGCTGCTCATCTCAAAGTATCCGATTGGTGCCGGCGCGAGTTAGCAGCAGCTGTGACTAGGTCGGCACGAGAACGTAACCATTCACAAGGGGAGGTGTCTGATGAATAAAGAAGAGACCGGGCAGGATGAGCTGCGCGAGATAGTGGCTACTCTGCAGAGCGTGCAGAAGGCACAGCACCGGCAGCGCATGGAATTGCTGATAGGGTTGCTCGCAATGTTTGTGCTGCTAGCTATATGGGCGCAGTGGCCAGCCTTTTGCTTGCTTGTAAAGTGGATGTCGCTCTGGCGACCCTGGTAGCGATTTTAGGGGGGCGTATGGCTGATGTGCGGTATAGCGAGAAGGTGACCATCTACATGAGCTATGAGCAGAGGCGCGAGATAGAACGCGCAGCACATGCTGCTCATCTCAAGGTGTCCGATTGGTGCCGGCGCGAGTTAGCAGCAGCTGTGACTAGGGCTGCACGGGAACGTGAACAGGGTCAGGATAAGCGGCCCAAAGGGCTGCTCACACAATCAAGGAGGATCTTATGTACCAAGATGGTCACGAGAGCGAGAGATTGGCTGCTCAGGTCAATCTGCGATACAAGCTACTACGGGGGCAGATAATCGTTTTTGTGGTGCTGCTTTTGGCATGGGCGTTCTTGCCAGATGTTGTTGAGTTTGCCAGGCGGCTGCTTCTCTGGCGCCCCTGGTAACGATTTTAGGGGGGCGTATGGCGGGGGTGATGTATTATGACGAATTCTCCATTCTCTTTCTCCTCAACCTGATACCTCATTCCTTCGCTCCGCCAACTTCCGTTCCCGTCTGCTCTTGTGTATTCAACAAAGGCCTGATATTTTTCTACTATTTCGTTGCCTTGGTTTGCTGAAGCCACTCTTTGGGTTTGAAAGTTTTTGAAGACAAAGTCCTTACAGACCTCCTCATATGGCCGGTTCACTGTGTAGAGATCCTGCCTCTGCGCCTCTGCCAACTGTTGAATATCCTTGACAAGGCAATCTTTGATTCTGGCGACCATTTCCCAACGATAGATCTTCTCCGTGATCTCCTCGATGGCGGTTGAGCGGATGCGGGCCAAGGTTCTGGTACCTAGATGTAAGCGACGAGCCAACTGGTTGACCGAAGTCCTCAGAATACACCGCTGATACAATATGTAATATGGATACCAGGTACATGGGATGGGCTTTGTTCCTACATTCGCCAAGGCAGAGATATCGCCGACCTGTGGAGCGGCCGCAGCTTTGACCGCCTCCTCAAATACCTGATATACACTGCGCTGATAATCTCCCACACAGGGGAGTTCATATTTTTCATGGGCATTCTGCTCCACGATCAGTAAGCCCATCTCAACGATAGGCTGGAACACGTGATAGTGAGGATGTAATGCCTTTCCCCAGTTGTACAGAGCTTTATTCAGCTTGCGATACAGATTCTTTTTAGCGATCTGAACATACGTGTGTTGAAACAAGGTTAGCCTCTCTGTGATATACTTGAGTGCTGCTGGATGTGCGCCATTACATCCCTAAGTATAATTGAGAAAGCAATAGGCTATTGCTGACATCTGCTGCCATCAGCTGCCACTTGCTGCCAACATTTCCTGTATGACACTTCGCCTGCGTTCTCTGCTCTTTATGCCCGCGGATTCGCCGCGCAAAATCGCCAAAAGTGCCATTCTGCCGGCGGACGCCATCATCGCTGATCTAGAAGATGCGGTAGTGCCTAGCTGTAAAGAGAAAGCACGCGCGAGTCTGGTCGCCTCATTGCAGGCACTGCCCGCCGCTGGAACGGTCCGCTGTATCCGTATCAATGCGGTGACCAGCACTTTCTGGCTAGACGACCTGATTGAAACGTTTGTGACACTGCCCCAAGTCTATGTAGTTCCGAAGGTTGAATCTGCGGCGGATGTGCAGGCTGTCAGCGAGCGGTTGGCTTGGCTGGAAGGGGCCGCGTCCCTAGGGGCCGGCAGTGTGCGGCTGCTGGCAATTGTGGAGACAGCTCGGGGTGTGATGAATGTAGGCGAGATCGCCGGGGCTGACCGCCGGCTTGTGGCCCTGGCATTGGGCGCAGAGGATTTCGTCAGCGATGTCGGCGCGCAGCGCACGCGCGAGGGGTGGGAGATCTTCTATGCCCGAGGCGCGCTGGTGACAGCAGCAGCAGCTTGCGGCCTACAGGCTATTGACACAGTTTACACAGACCTGAGCGATGAGGCCGGTTTGGCCGCGGAATGTGAGGTTGTCCGCAAAATGGGCTTTCGTGGTAAATTGGCAGTTCATCCCCGGCAGCTGGAGATCATCAACCGGGCCTTTACCCCTAGCCAGTCGGAGGTGGAAACGGCCCAGCGGCTCATCACAGCATTTGCGATGCAGCAGCAGGCCGGGCGTGGCGTCTTTGTTTTTGAAGGGAAAATGGTGGACCGGCCCATGGTCCGGGCCGCGCAGGACGTATTGACGAGGGCGGGGGTGAAGAGTGGGGCGTAGAGATTGGATAATGACATCCAATCTCCACAGCTACTCTCGTAGGGGGCGCAAACCCAGATACACAGTGCGCCCACCGAGGATTTGCAAGATGGTGCGGGCCGGTTTCCAGGGGAGCAGTTGGCTTAACTCGGCCGGACTGAGAGGTGTGTTATTGTTGGCCAAAAAGACGCGGAAACAGGCCGACGCCAGGGACAGGCGCTCATTGATGTAATCCGGATCTTTGGCACAGCGAGAACGGAGACATTCCCATAGAGCATCCGTGCGATGGACCTCGCCAGTCTCCGGATCGATCCAGTCCACATCTTCTGTGTTTCTGTGATCTTGAAACCGTTCTTGGCACTCTGCACACAGCTGCCCCCGCAGATACAGGCGGAAATTCCGCCCACTGTTCTCCCACCAGCCATAATCAATGTGAAACTTCGTATGTACATCAGGCCGGAACCATGTGATCTTTTGTGTTGTCACTGTCATCGTCTGTGTATCCTTTGCTTATCTGAATTGGGGTAGTGTAGTCCCATTTGCAGAGACAACGCTACCATTCCACCGCAAAAAAGCCACCACCTGTATCACGGAAGCGTCGGTTGCTGAGCAGTGCATAGAAGATCGGGCCTGGGGGACAGCGCCAAACCATATTGATGGCACTGTATATGGTCTTGACATGGGCTGTGCCTTGGGGGTTCAGCTTGGCAATCTCGGGCACGATCATTTCGACAATAGCAGCCAGCGAGGTGTCATTGTGGTTGAGCTGGGCATTGTATCTCTCCAGCCCCTTCTGATCATCACAGGAGACAACCTGGTCTTCGTCGTACTCGCAGGCAATTTGGATCTTGTTCATTTCGAGACTGAGGGTCATGGTTTCGGGATCGACTTTGGCGATGCGGCTCCACTCCCGCTTCATACGTCGTGGCCGGTAGTCGATGACCACCTCATCCGGCTTATTTGTGCGCTCTAAAGTGATGCGCGCGCTCACCGGCAGATTGTGAGCAGTCATCCACTCCTTGAGGCCATAAATATAGCGTCCTTCATGGACGACCCATGCGGTGTAGCGAGTGCCCCAGCGTCCATCGGTAATGGTCACCATGGAACGTCCCTGGCTGCGCTGTGGGAAGAAGCCACGGGAGCGGTCGCTGAGGGGTAGAGTGCCGTACAGCCAGTGTGGGAAGATCAGCGTAAAACTGGTGTTGAGCATACTCGTCGGGCTGTCAGCGACCACACTGCTCTCGCCCCATTCGTCATCCAACTCCCATTCCAGCTGCAGAAGTTCCACACTCAACAACGTCCGTTGATAGGAATGTATAGTGGGGCGTAGCAGGGGTGGGATCTGCAGAGCCTCTGGCGGTTCTAGCCGTGTCAGGAACCAGAGAGGGTCAGTATCGGTTCTTACATTATCAAAACGTTTATCGCTGGCAAGCGTGTGGTTCACGCTGACCACCTGCATGGCCTCTGAGATCTCCTCCGCCTGCAGATCGAATTCTGTCAGAAGTTCTTCGGGCCGCAGCGGTTGGCCCTTCATTTCAATCAATGCTTCGGCGATATTCAGGTGACCTACATGAATGTCGGCCAGCATGTCAGACAGCAACCAGAAGTCGTCTACCTGTACAAATTCATGGCTGCGTTCGCTGTCTTCTAGGGCAAAGAGGAGGCTCTCTTCGATTTCGTCCTGATATAAGGAATAGATCTCTTGCGCGGAAAGGAGAGTACCCTCATCAGCTGTTGTCTGCCCATTGCTGGCGTTCAGCTGATGGGCTGTGTGTAGGTTGGCTGCGAACTCCCGGGTTTCGCCCGAATCGGCAAAGCGCACTTGGATGACATCAAAGGGCCCATGCTCTGGGTTCTGGCCTGGGCGGGTCTCTAGCACTTCCCCAACCGAGAAATCCATGGCTGGGAAAACGAGAATTTGTCCGAGTTCATAGGAACTCTGGGGCTGGTAAATTTTGCCTTTCGCCAGTTCGGACTCCATGCGGGCTGTCTCGCGGCGTTGGTACTCTTGGATGAGCTGCAAGGCCAGCAGGCTGGTTGTCATTGTCATGGGCGATGCTGCGTTCAGGACCAGATTGTAGATAAAATCCAGGTCTATATTGGAAACTTTGAACTGATCTCGCCAAAAAGAGGCTGTTTGGGTCCTTCGCTGCAGCATATATCCCTCCTGATTGCCTGTTCTATGTCAACGTAGCTGCCTGTGTCGGGGTAACTGCACGGTGGACGGCAGATTTCGCTACCCGGCACAAGAGCGGTGTGTCGCCGCGATAGCGGCGCACAAAACGAATTCTCTCACAACTCAAAGGTGGAGTATACTTGCTTTGGCTGTAAAATTCAAGAATGCACGTATCTGTGTTGCAGGTACGTGTTGGTGCCAAGGAGATACCCTACTGTATAGTTGAATTTCTATGCGCTTTCGGATATTCTCTTTATAAAGAACTGTGGCATCACTTTGTTATGTATGCTGTATTGGGAACTGCTTATGAGAACAGTTGCGATGATTTTGGCGGGTGGGGAGGGGACACGCTTGACTGTCCTGTCGGAAAAGCGGGCCAAACCAGCGCTTCCCTTCGCGGGTAAGTTTCGCATTATCGACTTTACGATCAGCAATTGCGTCAATAGTGGCATCTATCGAGTGAGTGTTTTGACCCAATACCGCCCGCACAGTCTCAATGATCACATTGGTATGGGCAAGCCTTGGGACCTGGACCGCTTGCGCGGGGGTGTGCGTCTTTTGCAGCCCTACCAGGGACGGGGTGACCAGAACTGGTATGCGGGGACCGCGGATGCCATTTTGCAGAATCTGAACGTTCTCTCAAATAACAAGGCCGATACTGCCTTAATTCTTTCTGGGGATCACATCTACAAGATGGATTACGGCCCCATGCTGGATTTTCACCAGCAGCAAGGTGCGGACCTGACTATCGCGGTCATGCCGGTTCCGCTTGAAGAAGCCCATCGTTTTGGCATTATGGAGACGAACGAACGGGACGAGATCGTTCAATTTCACGAGAAACCGGAGGAGCCCCGGGGCAATCTGGCATCTATGGGCATCTATGTCTTTAACAGCCGCGTGCTTGGCCAACGTCTGCAGGAAACAGGTCCGGATGGCCCGCGCAGCGATTTCGGCAAGCATGTTGTCCCGGCCATGTTGGCTGCTGGCGACCGAGTCGTTTCCTACCCATTCAGCGGCTATTGGGTGGATGTGGGCACGATTGACGCCTACTGGCAGGCAAGCCTGGACCTGCTTGAAGCGGAGCCGGCTCTTGACCTGTATACAGACAACTGGCCGATTTACACTCGTTCTGAAGAACGCCCGCCGGCAAAATTCGGCCCCCAGGCCCAAGTCGTGCAGAGTATGGTCTCGAACGGCTGCGAAGTACGCGGGCAGGTCAGACACAGCATTCTCAGCCCCGGTGTTTACATCAGCCCCGGTGCAGTTGTGCAGGACAGCATCATTATGAACGATTCCTGGATCGGCCCTGGCGCGTTTGTGAAACGCGCTGTCATTGACAAGCAGGTCAGCGTCGGGGTTGGGGCCCAGGTTGGATATACCGAATCGACAGCACCTTTGCCCAATGAACTGTTGCCGGACAAACTGAACAGCAATCACACGGTCATCGGCAAAGGGGCATTCATTCCAGACAGCGCGCACATCGGCACCAATGTCATCATCAATAGTGATAGGGACGAAGAGGACTTCCCGTCGGATTATGTTGTACGGGACGGACAGACTGTATAGAGGCGAAATTTCGTATGGCTTGTGCATTCGCAATGATCATGGCTGGTGGTGACAATCCGGATTTGAGTGTTCTCACTGAAATTCGCTCCGAACCGGCGGTTCCCTTCGCGGGCAAGTTTCGATTGATCGATTTCTCATTGAGTAACTGTGTCAACAGCGGCATCCACAATGTGGCTGTGCTCACCCAATACCGGCCCCGCAGCTTGAATGATCACATCGGCATTGGCAAACCTTGGGATCTGGACCGCTTGCATGGGGGTGTGCGTCTTTTGCAGCCCTATCGCGGTGGCCCCTACGGCGATTGGCAGCGCGGCTCCGCGGATGCCATACGACGGAATCTGGACTATGTACTCCAGCAGCAGGAAGAGTACGTACTGCTTTTGTCCGGCAAACACATCTATCTGATGGACTACCGGCCGTTCCTCAATCATCATAGGCAGACAGGCTCTCCAGTGACGATTGCTGTTCGTCGGGTGCATCGCCATGAGACCTACCGCTTTGGCATCGTTTCCCTGGATGTAGATGGCCGTGTGGAGGAGTTCCGGGAGAAGCCACGGCGTACTCAGCAGAACCTCGCCAGCATGGGTGTATATGTGTTCAATCGGGACTTTCTGGTGGATCGATTGAACAACAGCGATGGCGATGACATCGGCCAGCATATCCTGCCAGGGTTGGTCGCCCAGGGCCATGTTGCCAGCTATACGTATCCCGGCTATTGGGCGGACGCCAGCACAATTCAGGCCTATTGGGAGGCCAATATGAGCCTGTTGGCGGAGGAACCGGCCCTCAATCTCTATGATCCGGAATGGGTTGTCCATACCCGCAGCCAGGAGCGAGCCCCAGTGAAATTGGGCCCGGCTGCCGATGTGGATGGGACGTTGCTGTCCAATGGCTGCCAGATCGAAGGGACTGTTGAACGCAGCGTATTGTCGCCTGGGGTACAGGTGGCAGAGGGGGCGATTGTGCGGGATAGTGTCGTTCTCAATGATACGGTCATTGAAGCTGACGCAGTCGTTGAACGCTGTATTATTGACAAACAGGTACGCATCTGTTGCAATGCAATGGCCGGCCATGCCGACAACAAGCCGAATCCGGAGCTACCGGCTCGTCTCAATACAGGCCTGACACTTGTGGGCAAGGGCAGTGAAATCCCTGAAGAGATGAAACTCGGCCGCAATGTTGTAATCCATCCGTTTAGCAGGGCCGAGGCATTTGGCAAAGGCAAGAGCGTGCAGAGTGGCATGAGCATCGGCCAGAACCTGCGCTGATCGATTGCGCGGTTGCTACAGGGGCGGCCAATGAAACAACGGTCTTTGGTTTGCTACACCACCGCCCTTGGTGGGGATGGCAAACTAGCCAGCGGCTTTTTTCGTGCGGTAGCCCAGTTCGTTCAGCAGCTTGACCAACTGCTCCCTCTGATCACCTTGGATTTCGATATCTGCGCCCTTGACCGCACCGCCGGTTCCGAGTTTATTTTTCAGGTACTTTGCCAGGGCATGCTTGCCCACATCCGGGCTTTTCACGCCCTTGATGACCGAAACGGCCTTCCCTTTGCGTCCCTTGCGTTCCAAATGGACACGCAGCGGTTGGGTGCCTTGCACGGCAAAGGGTGCAGCAGGATGTCTAGGGAGTTCTGCTGAGGATTGTCTAGGTTCCGGTGTTGCTCTGTTCTTGGGCATGGTTCTCCTCCATCTGTCTGGAGAAATGATTTTGTCAGGAGCGATAACAATGCAGTATACTATTTATGGTGAGATTGCCCAATCTGTACATCTGAAGTTCGAGCCGGGTGAAACTGCCTGGGCCAGCAAAAGCTCGCTGATGGCCTATTCTGCTCAGATGCAATGGAGCCTGCGGGTACCTGGGGGTATGGGTGGGGCTGTGCGTCGCAGTCTTTCTGGTGAAGGGATGGCACTCACGTATCTGGAGACGGAGGCCGAGAATCAGTACGTGCTGTTTTCTGCCAACGCGCCCGGCCACCTAGAAATGTGGGACCTGGAGACCGATGGTCCAGTTACGACGACCCGTGGCTCTTTTCTAGCCGCTTGGGGTGCAGCTCTTGACATCAATGTCATTGTGGCCCGCCGGGCTGGGGCCGCGTTTTTCGGGGGTGCGGGCCTCTTTCTGCAGACCATATCTGGTGTAGGCAAAGTGCTCGTTCACGGCAGCGGTGATTTCTATGAACGCCGGCTGGCCGAGGGCGAAGAAGTGCTTGTAAGCACCGGCAACTTGGCCGCTTTTTCTTCTGAAGTCGATTATGATATTCGCGGTGTAAGCGGTTGTCGGCGGATTCTTTTCGGGGGTGAAGGGCTGTTTATGACCAGTTTGCGCGGTCCTGGGCGTGTCCTGCTGCAGACCCTCAAGCGTAACAATGGCAACAAGTCATCAGGATAATCCAGCAGGATTGGAAGGACCTTATCGTCACCTTGAATCAGTATGGAGAAAATCATGCATCCCTACCGTATTGAACCCGGCACGGTCGTGGATTTGAGTCAATGGGATCCCAAAGACAAGATGATCTTTAGTGGCAAGAAGAAGGCTGGTCGGGCCAAACAGAGACAATGGACGCAACATCTTGAAGCACTGCAGGAACTGCTCTACGCTGAGGGCCGGCACAAAGTGCTGATCGTCCTGCAGGCAATGGACACTGGCGGCAAAGATAGTACGATTCGCCATGTATTTGATGGCGTGAACCCGCAGGGGGTACAAGTAGCGTATTTCCAGCAGCCCACCTCCATAGAATTGGCACATGACTATCTCTGGCGTATCCATCAGCACACCCCGAAGGCCGGCGAGATCGTCATTTTCAACCGCAGCCACTATGAGGACGTGTTGGTGGTGCGTGTCCACAGTCTGGTGTCGGAGGCGGTCTGGAGTAGACGCTATGAGCACATCAACTCATTTGAAAAGATGCTGGCTGATGAGGGTACGACCATCCTCAAGTTTTTCTTGTTTATCAGTCGGGCCGAGCAAAAGGAGCGTCTACGCTCCCGCTTGGATGAGCCGGCCAAACACTGGAAATTCAACAATTCAGATCTAGTTGAGCGCCAGCTCTGGCCGGAGTACATCCGCGCCTATGAGGCGGTCCTATCCCGTACTAGCACTCCTTGGGCACCTTGGTACGTGATCCCTTCGGATCGCAAATGGTACAGGAATCTGACGATTTCTCAGATCGTGGTGAACACCTTAGAAGGGTTGGAGATGAAATATCCAGCCCCAGAAGAAGGCCTTGATCAAGTCGTAATTGAGGATTGATCTTGAATACGGGAGCTATTGCTGAGGTTATCAGAGTGTGCGGCAAGCTGGGGATCATCGGCTTTGGCGGCCCTGCCGCGCACATCGCTATGTTGGAAGATGAGGCAGTAACTCGCCGCCAATGGCTGAGTCGGGAGCATTTTCTTGATCTAGTTGGCGCGACGAACCTGATTCCTGGTCCGAATTCCACTGAGATGATGATTCATATTGGCTATGTACGTGCGGGCTGGCCGGGGCTGGTCCTGGCAGGTATCTGTTTCGTCCTGCCAGCAGTGGTACTGACAACGATTTTGGCTTGGGTCTATGTGGAATTCGGTAGCCTGCCGGCTGTCCAGCCTTTTTTGCTGGGGGTGAAACCAGCCATTCTGGCGGTGATTCTGGGCGCATTGTGGCGATTGGGGCGGACAGCCTCAAAGCCGCAGGCGGCTGTGCAGACCCGGATTTTGCTAGGTGTCATAGGCAGTGTCGTGGCTATTGCAGTCCTGTTGGGCATGCCGGAGATCTGGGCCCTGGTGGCCGGTGGTGTGCTGGGAATGTGTGCCCTGGTCCTGGCAGCTACGGGCTGGGGCGGCCTTGCTACCCTGTTGGCCCTGCCGCTAGGCTGGAAGGGCTACTGGGCAGAGAGTGCAGTGGCGACACCCTTCAAATGGATGCTTGCCTTTGGGGCCATAGCTGGGCCGGCGGTTGGTCTCGGCGCGTTGGGCCTGTTTTTCCTCAAAGTCGGGAGCGTCCTCTATGGCAGCGGTTATGTACTGGTGGCCTTTCTGGAAGGCGAGCTGGTCCACGAATACGGTTGGCTCACCCAACAGCAGCTACTTGATGCCATCGCCATCGGCCAATTTACACCAGGGCCTGTGCTCTCAACCGCTGCATTCATCGGCTATCTCCTGGCGGGGGTTCCTGGTGCAGCCATTAGCGCGGCGGCTATTTTTGCGCCCTCATTCGTTTTTGTCGCCATTCTCAATCCCATTGTGCCACGTCTGCGTCGCTCTCAGTGGATGTCTGCATTCTTGGACGCGGTGAACGTCAGTGCTGTGGGCCTGATGGCCGCGGTCCTGCTGCGTCTGACGACAGATGTTATCACGGCTTGGCCGGCCGCGCTGCTTGCCCTGCTGGCCGCAGTCGCGGTTCTGCGTTGGCGGATATCTTCCGCTTGGATCGTCTTAGGAGGCGCGCTGCTCGGTTGGTTGCTGGCATTGCTCGGCTAGCGATTGGCCCTTCTCCCTATGGATACCTTTTCCTCTTTCGCCACTTCGGCCGGGACTCAGCGGTACAGCCAGCGGTTCGACCATCTGGCAGCAGATTTCTTCCGTGATCGCTTCGGCTTGCATATGAGCAGCATCGGCATCGGGACCTACTTGGGTGCTGTTTCCGAGGAGGCCAGCGCGGGCTATGTGGCCGCAATCATTGAAGCACTCGGCTCTGGCTGCAACGTCATTGACACAGCCATCAACTATCGCCATATGCACTCGGAACGGGATATCGGTAGGGCCTTACAGCGTCTAGCGCTCGCGCGCGATGAGGTGATCATCTGTACAAAAGGAGGGTTTCTTCCCTTTGATGGCGCACCGCCGCAGGATGTGGCCGCATTCACCCAGGAACTGATCTATCGCTTGGACCTGGACCCGCTTGAGATGGTCGGTGGCATCCATTGCATGGCTCCGGCCTTTCTGCAGGAACAGATCGGGCAGAGTTTGCGGAATCTCGCGTTGGAGACCCTCGATGTCTATTACCTTCACAATCCAGAAACACAACTCCGCTTTGTCACCCGTGAAGAGTTCCAGATGCGCCTGGTCGCGGCCTTTGCTCATCTGGAACAGGAGGTCGCGGATGGACGTATTCGTCTCTATGGGGTTGCTACCTGGGATGGGCTGGGCCAGAAGCCTGCCGATACAGGTTATCTATCCCTCGCGGAGCTGTGGCGGACGGCAGTGGATGTAGGTGGGGAGAAGCATCATTTCCGCTTCCTTCAGTTTCCCTACAATCTTGGGATGACCGCAGCGGTGACCAACGCCAATCAGCCGATTGAGGGGGTATTGATGGGTGAAGAGCGGACACTGCCCTTGTTGGCTGCCGCGCGCCAGCTCGGCCTGGTCGCGGTCGGGTCTGCTGGCTTGATGCAGAGCAGCATTTTGGGGCAATTGCCGACAGAATTGACCGCGGCCTTGGGGGATCTGCCGAATGATGCCCAGACCGCCATCCATTTTAACCGCAGTACACCAGGGCTGACCACGACCCTGGTCGGCATGGCCCAGGTTGCACATGTGCGGGAAAACATGCAGGCGGGGCACATCTCTGCGCTCCCGCCTGCCGAGTTTTTCCGCTTGTTCCAGCCACAATAGCTACTTCTTTCTGCGCCTACCTCTGGCCTTGCGTTCCTCCAACATCTGCAGTGCTTGCTCCCGAGAGATGCTCTGGGGGTCTGTCTCTTTGGGCAGGGAGGCATTGGTGCGCTTGTGGTTGACGTATGGCCCATAGCGGCCATCTAGCACCCGGATGGGGGCATTATCGTCTGGGTGTGTACCTAGGTCCTTCAGAACTGAGCGCGTCGAACTTCCGCGCTTCTTGTCCGGCGCGGCGCGGAGCAGGGCCAAGGCCTGGTCTAGGTCTATGTCCAGAATGTTGTCTGGCGGCTTGATACTGACGAATTTGTCGTTGTGGACTATGTAGGGTCCGTAGCGGCCTACACCCGCTCGCACCTCTTGGCCATCGTCAGGATGGGGACCGAGCAATCGGGGCAGGCTGAGGAGTTGGCACGCGGTTGCTAGGTCTAGGCTTTCTTTTGCCATACCTTTCAGCAGGGTGACCCGTTTGGGCTTCTTCTTGCTGCCGTTCTTGGGGTCCTGGCCCAACTGCACGTACGGACCGTACGGCCCATCCTTGAGGAGAACCGGTTGGCCGCTCTCTGGGTCATCTCCGAGAATGTCTGGGCCCTCCTGTTTGGCATTGATCAGTTCTTCGACCTTGGTCGCGTTCAGGTCGGCTGGTGGCAGATTGTCTGGCAGGCCCACGGTATGGCGGTCACCGTTGATATCTTGGGCTAGAAACGGCCCGAACTGGCCGATGCGTACCTCGGCTGGCAGGTCGGGAAAGTCGATTTGACTGGCATTGCGAGGGTCGATTTTGGTCTCCTTTTCCTTGACTTGGCTCTCCAACCCCTGTGTGCCTAGATAGAAATCGCGCAAATAATCAAGCCAATTCGCCGCCCCTGCGGCGATGTCGTCTAGGGTCTGCTCCATCCCGGCCGTGAATTTCAGGTCCACTAGGTCCTTGAAATCGGTTTCCAGAAGTTGGACGACGGCAAAGGCGACGAGTGTGGGCACCAACTCCTTGCGTTGTTTGAAGACGTAGCCCCGGTTCTGGATGGTGTCGATGATCGTGGCGTAGGTACTCGGTCGGCCAATGCCTTCGGCTTCCAGTGATTTGATCAGCGCGGCTTCGGTGTAGCGGGCTGGTGGTTTCGTCTCATGGCCGACAGCCTCCAATGCGCGGCACTCTACCTCCTCATCCACAGCTAGGGATGGCAAAGGCGATTCCTGATCTTTGAGGGCTGCGTCCGGGTCATCGGAGCCTTCGACATAGGCCCGAAAGAAGCCGGGAAAGAGAATCTCCCGCCCGGATGCACGGAAGATAGCCTCCTCAACCGCGACTGTCACTGTGGTGAAACGCAAGCGTGCATTTGTCATCTGCGTGGCAATCGTGCGCTTCCAGATCAGATCGTAGAGAGCTGCCTCATCCCCGGAGAGGGGGAGTCTATCCAGGGGCCGCATTTCAGTGCCGGCTGGCCGGATGGCCTCATGGGCCTCCTGCGCGCCCTTGGCCTTCGTCTTGTAGCGGCGGGGCCTGTCGGTCAGAAACTGCTGGCCGTAGTGTTCTTTCACCCGGTCGCGAGCCGCGTTGATGGCTTCATCGCTCAGATGCACTGAATCAGTACGCATGTAGGTGATATAGCCATTTTCGTAAAGGGACTGGGCCACCCGCATGGTGTGGCGCGCCCCCCAGCCTCGCTTGCGGTTGGCTTCCTGTTGGAGGGTACTGGTGGTGAAGGGGGGGGCCGGCGAGCGGGTGCTCTCCTTGCTTTCCACTGCGCGCACGACCCACGTGCTGTCCTGCAAACGCTGCTGCAGATCTGTGGTCTGCTTCTCATCTAGCAGGAGAACCTCTTTGCCTTCGGCGATGCGTCCTGTGGATTCGTCGAAATCCCGGCCGCTGGCCACCCGTACACCATTGACAGAAAGCAGCGTAGCTTCAAAGCGGTGGTCTGGTTGATCCGGACACTTGTTGAGCTGTGCTTTCAGGTCCCAGTACGTACCGCTGACAAAAGCGCGGCGTTCCCGTTCCCGTAGCACCAACAGGCGCACGGCTACGCTCTGCACCCGGCCAGCCGAGAGTTTGGGCGCAATCTTTTTCCATAACAGCGGCGAGATCGTATAGCCGACCAGCCGGTCGAGAATGCGTCGGGTCTCCTGCGCGCGTACTAGGTCGTTGTTGATGGAACGAGGCGTTTTGAGGGCCTGGTCGATAGCCTCTGGCGTGATTTCATGGAAGATCATGCGCTTGACAGGGATTTTCGGTTGCAGCACCTCGGAAAGATGCCACCCCATGCTCTCCCCTTCCCGGTCCTCATCGGTCGCCAGGAGTAGCTCATCTGCGTCTTTGAGGGCCGCTTTGAGTTCGGTGATCACCTTCTTTTTGCCTGCAGGGATCACATACAGAGGTTCGAAATCCTCCTGCACTTTAACGCCAATCCGCGCCCAAGGCTCCCCTTTCACTTTGGCAGGAATCTCTCCGGCCGAAGCGGGTAGGTCACGCACATGGCCCATACTGGCCTTGACCTGATAGCCTTTTGGTAAGAAATTGCGGATGGTTCTTGCTTTGGTCGGTGATTCAACAATGACTAATTTGGACATAGGCTCTTTTCTGTTTCTCTGCTTATGAGGAAATCTGACAATCGTTTCATGTGGCTGGTCTAGAAGACGTGGGCTGCATCAGGGATATGTACGAACGTATCCCTCTTTCTGTGACAACACTAGTGACCAGTAAAACACCAATAAGCAATTACAGGCCCTGGTTACAGCCAAGCGATTCTATGCAGTTGTCATAGAATACACAAGAATATCACGACGGGCAAAACGAGATTCGTCAAAATATTCTCCAATTGACAGCCAAGAGCCTTCAGCGTATACTGAACAGACTTATGATAATTCGTCTGTAGTTTCAATTTGGAGGTGGATCTGTGAACCTATGTGGGAACGGATGGCAAAGTTCTGCAGTTTGTTTGAAGCAGCGGATGTATGTACATATGGCGGTTTTGCTGCTCGCGGCCTGTCTGTTGTGTAGTGGTTGTGTCCCGGCCTACAGCCCCTTGGCTGCGGCGATGCCGGTTTCCGTTCACACCGAACCGTTCGTACCCTCTACTGCACCTTGTACTGACCGGTTCATCGCCCATGACCTGCCCCACAATACCACGACCAGCGATAACATCATCCGCATGTACGAGGCGAACGGGGCCGGGGTTGCCATCCATGACTTTGATAACGATGGCGATCTCGATCTGATTCTCGGCAACTACGACAACCCCAATTCGATCTTCTGGAACCAAGGCGGTCTGACCTTCCGTCAGGAACAGATGCCCATCGGACGTACCCGGGCCGTGGTGGCTGTTGATGTGGACGCGAATGGCTGGACCGACCTGATGTTGTCCCGTGTAGGCGGTGCCATGAATCTCTGGCGCAACCGGGGCGCGGACCTGCCGGCCGCTGCTTCTGGCCGCTTCGTGCAGGAGTTTGTGGATGGATTTTCTCAACCCGCCTATGCTCTTGACTGGGCGGACCTGGATGGGGATGGCGATTTGGATGGGGTGTCTGCTTCCTATGACATTGGGCTGCTGACCGAGCGGGGCAATGAGTATCTCCTCAATGATGAGGGCGGTGTGTACATTCACTGGAACGAGCCGGAGGGCTTTCGCGCCCAGCGGCTGTCCTCAGAAGTACAGGCCCTGGCGATTGCGATCTGGGATGAGGATGACGATGGCCGGCCAGATTTGTTGGTCGGCAACGATTTTGCTGTGCCTGATGATTTCTGGCGCAATACGGCTGAAGGCTGGCGGCGCGCTTCCATCTTTCCGGAGACGACCCACAGCACAATGAGTTTTGACCTAGCAGATGTGGACAACTCCGGCCGCCAGGCCCTCTTTGCCAGTGATATGAAACCGCCCGACATGCGCGCGGAAACCCTACAGGCCTGGGCCCCGCTCATGGAAGCAGCCCACCCCATGCCGACCACTGATCCCCAGCGGATGGAAAATGTGTTGTTGGTGCCGGATCTCTGGGGGGCGTTTCATAGCCAGGGCCGGGCCCGACGCCTGGACGCCACGGGGTGGAGTTGGTCCGGGCTGTTCGGGGATTTGGACCAGGACGGCCTGCTTGATCTGTACATTGTCAACGGCTTTGCTGAGTCCACTACCTTCGCGCATCTGGCCGACCATGAACTGGTTGAGCGCAATCAGGCCCTCCGCAATACGGGGTCCAGTTTTGCGCGCATGCCGGCTTGGGGATTGGGGAGCGAGCGGGGCGGACGGGGCGCGGCCCAAGGGGACCTGGATGGGGATGGGGATCTGGATATCGTCGTCAACAATCTGCGCGGCAATGCCCAAATCTTTGAGAATCGGCTGTGCGGCGGCAATGGATTGTTGGTTGATGTGCGCCAGCCCGGCACTGCCAATCCTGCAGCCATCGGCACAACTATCTTTTTGGAAGTTGATGGCCGGCGCTTGCGCCGGGATGTCCGCATTACCCGCGGCTACCTGTCCAGCGACCCAGGGCAACTCCACTTCGGCTTCCCCCCAGAGTCTGAACTACGGCGGCTGCTCATCCGTTGGCCAGACGGGAACTGGTCAGTGGTAAGAGAACCGCAGGCAGGACATAAGATGACCGTTTTGAGAATCAAGAACTGAGGAGAACATTGTGATGTCTGTCATCACTTGACCTATAGCCACGGATTCGCTACAATAGAATTACCTCTTGTTTTCATGTGTATACAAACATCAAGCATTTCAGTTTCAGACAGTATCCTAGGAGGAAAACAATGCAAAACCGGCAATGGCACCTATCGGTGATTCTGTTGGTTCTGGGTGCTCTGTTGCTCTCTGCCTGTGCAATGCCCCCGCCGCCAGGGACCGGCATGGATAGTGCTGCAGAGAGCACTGGGGCGGAGATGGCGGGCCCGGTGACGATTACATGGGCCATGTGGGGCAGCCCGGCCGAGGTCGCTACCCATCAGTCTGTCGCGGATGCCTTTATGGAAGATCATCCGCAGATTCAAATAGAGATTGCGGCCGAGCCTTGGGGGGACTATTTTACCAAGATACAGACCCTGTGGGCCAGTGGTGATGCATCGGTCATCCCCGATGTCCTGTTTCTATCACCGATTCAGAGTTACGCGGCCGAGGGTGTGCTGGAAAACTTGGACCCGTGGATCGACCAGAGCGGTTACAATCTTGACGATTATTGGCCATCTTTGATGGAATTCGCCATGTATGAGGGCAGCGTGTACGGCTTCCCACGGGATATCGGGCTGGAGGTGTTGTACTACAACAAGGACATCTTTGATGAGGTCGGCGTGCCCTATCCTGATGAGAGTTGGACATGGGATGATCTGCTGGCTGCTGCTGAACAGTTGACGGTCGTTGAAGACAATGGCCGGGTCGCCCGCTATGCCCTAGGCATGGAAGGCGGCAAATTCCAGCTATGGATCGGCCAGAATCGGGGTGGAATCCTTGATGATATGCGGAATCCGTCTAGCTGTACACTGAACGAGCCGGCTGCAATAGAGGCGGTACAGTTTTTCAAAGATATGATGGACAACAATTACGCTATGCAGCCGGCCAACCTGAGCCAAGCCGGCGGTGATGCCGCTGTTTTCCAGAGCGGCCAGGTGGCAATGATTATCCAGAATGCCAGCCGTGTATCTGCCTTCAATGCGGCCGGCATGAACTATGATGTCGCGGTTGTGCCGATCCCGGAAGGCGGGCAAAGGTCCGCGGGCGCGGGGGGTGCCTCTTGGGTCATGAGTGCTCTCAGCGATAACAAAGATGAGGCTTGGACATTTTTGCAGTGGCTTCAGAGTACTGAGGGCGGCCAGCGCATCTATACCGCCTCCGGTGAAATCCTGCCAGCTCTGCAATCTACCGCCAAATCCGATGCCTTCCTGAACAGTGGGCAACCACCGGCCAACCGCCAGGCTTTCATCATGGAAGGCGAGAACGCTAAGATCGGTCGGACTGGCTACTTCGCCGAATGGCGAGAGTTGAGCGGTTCGATCATCAATCCTGGCCGAGATCAGATCTTCGCCGGCGAAATGTCTGTTGGGGACGGACTGGCTGCCATCTGCGAGCAGGTGGACGCCTACCTCGCTGACAACGGGTATCCTCAATAATCTACTCGCAGTGATGAGGGGAGTGAAGTACGCTCCTCTCATCAGTGGTATTGACCTCACGTGAGCGCACAGACAGCCTCGACATCCCAGCGAATCGCTGTCCCTCGCTGGCGTCGCTATCGACCGGACCAGCAATGGGAGGCGTATTTTTTTCTACTGCCTAGCTTTGCCGGTTTCCTGATTTTTGTGGCAATTCCGGTGGTCGCCTCTCTTGTCCTCAGTTTTTTTGACTGGAATCTTCTCTCCCCGCCGGAGTTCGTGGGTGTCAAAAATTACGTTCAACTGCTCACCAATGACCGGACGTTTCGCCAAGTCCTGTTCAATACCGTTTACTTCACCATCACAATCGTTCCGTTACAGCTTGCCTGCGGATTGCTGCTCGCGGTAGCCTTGAACCAGTCGATGCGGGGCCTTGAGATCTACCGCTTGATCTATTTCATGCCGGTGGTGACGACAATTGTGGCCGCGGCTCTCGTCTTCCAGTGGTTTTTCAACCGGGACTTCGGCATTCTGTCCGCGGCAATCTGGGAGCTCGGCTCGGCCACCGGGCTGCCCATCCGGCCGCCAGACTGGTTGAACGATCCAGATTGGGCCAAGCCAGCCGTGGTGATTCTGACGCTGTGGAAGAACACCGGCTTCACTATGGTCATCTACCTAGCAGCTCTCCAGGGGGTGCCCCGGGAGCTGTACGATGCGGCCAAAGTGGACGGGGCCAGCGGCTGGCAGCGTTTCCGCTATGTGACCTTCCCCATGGTCAGCCCGACCACATTTTTCCTGATGGTCATTCAGATGATCGGGGCCTTTCAGCTTTTCAGCGAGGCATTTGTGATGACCCGGGGCGGCCCGGCCCAGGCCACCCTGACTATCGTCTATTACATCTACCAGATGGCATTTGAATTCAGCCGTATGGGCAAAGGCGCGGCCATCGCTTGGGTGCTGTTTATCTTCATTTTCCTCTTCACCTTTATCCAGACACGGCTGCAACGGCATTGGGTGCATTATGAAGCGGGAGGCGAATCGTGACACCTACCCCATTGCCACCAGCGGCTGGCGCACGCGCGCCGTTTCAGGCTTGGCATGTGCTTGTCCATGCTGCGCTGCTTCTCGGTAGCATCGTGATGTTGCTCCCCTTTGGCTGGATGCTGGCAACTTCTCTGAAAGCACCGCCGCAGATCTTTACCTACCCGCCGACGTTGATTCCCAACCCGGTGATGTGGCAAAATTACCTAGATACCGTGCAAGCTATGCCCTTTGGCCGTTTTTATCTGAACAGCCTGTTCGTGGCTGTGAGTGTGACGACGATTCAGATTCTCACGGCCTCCTTAGCTGCCTTTGCCTTTGCTCGCCTGCGCTACTGGGGCCGGGAAATCCTGTTCCTCGTCTATCTCGCGACGCTCATGATCCCGTTTCAGGTGACGATGATCCCCAACTTCATTCTCGTCCGCTATCTGCGCTGGTATGATACATTCTACGCCTTAATTGTGCCCACGGCTTTTTCCGCCTTCGCTGTTTTTCTGCTGCGACAGTATTTCCTCGGCATTCCCGTGGAACTGGACGAAGCCGCCCGCATGGATGGGGCTTCCTCTCTGCGGATATGGGCCCGCATTATTATGCCACTGAGCGGGCCGGTGCTGGCGGCCTTGACGATCTTCGTCTTCCTCGGCTCTTGGAACGACTTCCTCTGGCCATTGGTGGTCACCAATTCCAATGACACGCGCACGATTCCGGTGGGGCTGGCTTCTTTCCAGGGGCAGTTCAACACCGATTGGCATCTGCTGATGGCCGGCTCCGTCATCGCGCTGTTGCCTGTGCTTCTGGTCTATGTCCTCGCGCAGAAGCGTTTCGTTGAGGGAATTACCTTGTCCGGCATGGGCGGGCGCTGAGTTCCTCAATCGATCTCCTCTCTATTTGCCAACGAACAAATTTTCTGATTAGATATCGCTATGACAACCTTAATCGGATCGATTGTCAAATCCAATACCCACATTGATTATGTCTGCCAAGTCTTCGCGCCCACTGAGCGGGAGGAGCAGCCTGGGCTGGACCTGTATGCCTTTGGCACGTTCGTTGCCATTGACTTGGACGATGGCGAGGCGGAACTGGTCGGTGTTGTCTACAACACGATGCTCCTCAACGCGGAGTTCGGCAACTTGGGGCCCCGGCTCAGTCTGCGCGCGGACCAGGAGATCTTCACGCCGGATTTAATGTATGAGACAGCGACGCTCGTGGGGGTGTTGGCCTTGGGCTGGCAGCCGCTGGGGGGCAGTGTAGGCGGTCCGCAGCAAGGGGTGCCCCGGCTGGCCGCGGCCGTAGGCGCGGCCGTCCGCTGTCTCTCTGCGGATGAGATACGGCGGTTCCACCAAGATGCACAAGGGCAGCTGGCCTTGCGCTACACGGCCACTCTTCTGGGCCTCAACAACCCTTTGGTGCCGGCTCTGCTGCTGGATATCATCGACCGCCTCTCGCTTCTCTTTCCCCAGCAGCAGAACATGCTGCTGGTGATGCGTAACAATGTGGCTTGGAAGTCGATGGTACAGCCGGCCGGATGAAGAGTGGTCAAGGGAAACGGATGCCGTATGAATCGCCAATCTGACAGGCTCCCACAGGGCTGGAAGTGGGTGCGCTTAGGTGATGTGTGTGAAGTGATTCTTGGTCAGTCTCCTCCAAGTTCGACATATAGAAAGATACCAGAGGGTCTTCCCTTCTTTCAAGGAAAAGCGGATTTTGGGGATATCAGCCCGAATCCGACAACTTGGTGTGTAGAGCCAAAGAAAGTAGCGGAAGCTGGTGACGTATTGATTTCGATGAGGGCTCCTGTAGGGCCAACGAATATCGCAAATACACGATGTTGTATAGGGCGCGGGTTGGCAGCCATAAGGTGCCGGAATGAGGCTGATAGAGATTTTGTATTAGCTGGTCTTAAGTTGTATGAATCAGATATATCTGGTATGGGTACTGGTAGTCTATTTAATGCGATAACGGGAAAGCAGCTTAAAGAGTTCGTGTTTCCTCTCCCGCCGCTTTCCGAGCAGAAGCGCATCGCGGCTCTTCTCAACAAGCAGATGGCCTATGTAGAGAAGGCGCGCAAGGCGGCCGAGGAGATACTGGAGGCGGCCCAAGCTTTGCCTGGGGCATTTCTGCGCCAGGCGTTCCCCGCTCATGGTGATGCGCTTCCGGCCGGCTGGAAGTTGAGGTGCTTATGTGATCTATGTACATATGATAGGAAGACAGTCACTCCAAGTAACCCCCTTGCCCAGACACTCGCCTACATCGGGCTGGAAAATGTTGAAAGCAACTCTGGGCGCATCATGTTGAACACTGGCGACAGTTCCTCTGGGCAAGTGAAGGGCAATTCATATCGCTTTGATGCGCGCCATGTACTGTACGGCAAATTGCGCCCCTATCTCAACAAGGTCGTATTGCCTGAATTCTCTGGTCGCTGTTCAACAGAGCTAATACCCTTGCTGCCGGGACCAATAGATAGGGAGTACTTGGCGTGGTACTTACGTCGGCCTGAAACAGTGTATTACGCGATGCGAAGCAAGACGGGGTCAAGGATGCCGCGCACAGATATGAAGGCATTCATGCAGATGCCGGTCTTGCTGCCGCCGCTTACCGAACAGAAGCGCATAGCGGCTCTCCTCAATGAGCAGATGGCCTACGTAGAGACGGTCCGCATGTCTGCACGCGAGCAATTGGACGCGATCAACGCGCTGCCGGCCGCTCTACTCCGGCGGGCGTTCGCGGGGACATTGTGATACCGGTAATGCGCTCGTTACACATGCAGCTAAGAATTTTTGTGGCAACGATCAAGAACCGTTCCATTTCATGCAGACATCCGTCTGTACATACACAGCGTAGAAGGCAATGACACGTTTGGCTATTGGCACCGTCAAAGGGCCAGGGGAGACCCCCCACGAGTATACATTTATCGCGCCCGATCCGGAGCGGCGTTTGAAGCACGGCGAGTTCGTGTACTACGTCACGAATGTGGACCATGTCGAACGGCAGATCTTGGGGCGCATCACCGGCCGGGAGTCGGTGCGGTTGTTGCCGGATACATTTATGGCCGACCCATCGGTGCCGCCCGACGCGGTGGCAGCCCTGCTGGGCTATGACAGCAGCGCGACCGAACTGTTTGAACTGACGGTCACCGTTCTCGGTTATTACAACGACTTCCTCAAAGACTTCACCAATCCCCGGGTACCGCCCCAAGGCGGCGCGCCGATTTTCATCGCCGAGGACGAACTACTGACAGCGGTTCTCAGCGATGAAAATCGGGGTGGGCTGGGCAGCGCGCATATTGGCGACCTGATCAGCCGTGCGCCTGGGGCCGTGCCTGTAGCCCTGAATGTACGCGGCTTTACCAGCACTCATCTGGCCATCATCGCCAGCACCGGTAGCGGCAAAAGCTATCTGGCCGCGGTCCTGCTTGAAGAGTTGATGATGCCCTACAACCGGGCCGCGGTGCTGATCATCGACCCGCATGGCGAGTACGACACCCTGCAGCAGATCCAAAATCTGGAAACCTTCCAAGAGGGGGTCTACAAACCAAAGGTACGCATCTTCCGCCCGGACGACCTGCGGGTACGGATCAGCAGCCTGACCCTAGGGGATCTGCGTTACCTGCTGCCCAATCTGTCGGAGAAGATGCACTACCAGTTGGGCCGGGCCTTTAGGTACGCGCAACGTACTTGGGGTGCGGACAAGTATACGCTGGAGCAGTTACGCTACGCGGTGCGCCAGGTGGCAGATAGTGGGCGGGGAGAGGAAGAAGGAGAGGAGGACGACCCCACAACCGCTGCCCTCATCTGGCGGCTCGGGTCGGCCCTGGGCGGGAGCACGATTTTTGATGATTTTGAAAATATGGAACTGGACGAACTGTTCCAGCCAGGGATGTGTACGATCGTGCAGCTCAATGAAGTAGACCGCCGGGAGCAACAGGTGATTGTGGCAACCTTCCTGCGCCGGGTCTATCAGGCCCGGGTCGACACCAAAAAGGGGAAGGTCGAACGGAGACAAGCGGGCTATGTGCCTTTCCCGGTCTTCTGTCTGCTAGAAGAGGCCCATAACTACGCACCGGCCAACGCCGATGCGGTCAGTTCGGATATGCTGAAGACGATCCTCAGCGAGGGACGCAAATTCGGCGTCAGCATCGGCCTGATCTCCCAGCGGCCGGGCCGGCTGGACAGCGACGTGCTCAGCCAGTGTATGACCCAATGTATTATGCGTATCACCAATCCCATTGACCAGAACCGCATCGCTGAATCAATTGAAAGTGTGGGCCGGGACATGTTGCGGGAACTGCCGGCCCTGAGCAAAGGCCAGGTGATCGTCAGCGGGGCCAGCGTCAACACACCGGTGATGCTGAAGGTACGCCTCCGGCACACGGAACATGGTGCCGAAGATGTGGACGCGCCGGCCGAATGGCTGGGCTGGTTTGGCAGGGAGCGGGCGGTCAATGACGCTGATAACGCCCTCTTCCTTGAAAAGGAAGGTGCTGGCCGGGATGAAGAGGGCAATGCGTTGTGGGCGTGAAAAGAGGAAGGGCAGCTCGCGATTCTGCGACCATCCCCCCTTTTGCATTTGGCGAGCATTTATCTTTCCCACAACAGGCCCTGACCGCTGCATCCCGTATTCGCTCCTACATCCTTGAAACACCGCTAGTGCTGTCCCCTGGCCTGTCTGCATGCACGGAGGCGCAGGTTTTCTTGAAACTGGAAAACCGCCAGCATAGCGGCTCTTTCAAACTGCGGGGTGCCATCAACAAACTGCTCACCCTAGAAGAACGCCAGCGGGGTATCGTGACCGCCTCCAGTGGCAATCACGGATTGGCAGTTGCCCATGCTGCCGCGCAGTTTGATGTTGCGGCCATGATCTATCTGCCCGAGACGGCCTCTCCCCGCAAAGTGGAGAAGCTACGGGCGTTTCCCATAAAACTCTGCTTTGTGCCTGGCGATGTGGTCAACGCTGAGATCAGTGCTCGGCAGAGTGCCGCGCAGAGGGGCCAGGTGTTTATTTCGCCCTATAACGATGCGCGCATTATCGCCGGCCAGGGGACGATTGCCATCGAACTGCTGCGCCAGGAACCGGCCCTGGATGCAGTGTTCGTGGCTGTGGGCGGCGGGGGCCTGATGAGCGGCATTGCCGGATATCTGCAACAATCCGCTTGTGACCTGTGGGTGGTCGGCTGCCAGCCTGCACGCTCGGCCGTGATGCTGGCTTCTGTGCAGGCCGGTCGGATTGTGGAAATGGAGAGTTTGTCCACCCTTTCGGATGGCACTGCCGGTGGTATTGAGCCGCAAACGATTACATTTGATCCATGCAGACAGTTCGTTGATGAATGGCTGACCGTCAGTGAAGAGGAGATCGCGGCGGCTATGCGGTTCGTGTACAGCGAAAGTGGCGAGGTTATTGAAGGTGCGGCCGGCGTTGCAATCGCGAGTCTACTGCAGACGGGTACCCGCTTCGCTGGGCAGAAGCTGGCGGTTGTCATCTGCGGTGGCAATGTAGATGACCATGTTTGGCAGCAGGTTATGGGCCTATAACTGCAGTGACCAGCACTGTCACATAGAAGCGTTGTATGTGCAAGCAAGGAAATTAGGCGAGGATCTCTTCAATAATGGTAGCCACGCCATCCTCGTCATTGCTGGTCGTCACGCGATTGGCCACCGCCTTAACCTCCGCAACAGCGTTGTCCATGGCCACACCGAGTCCGGCTTCGGCGATCATTTCTATATCATTGACATCATCGCCAAAGGCGACGACTTCATCCAGAGAGTGTCCCCAGCGGTTGAGTAACCAGCGTAGGGCCCTCGCCTTTGACACATCATGGGGGATCACTTGGATCAGGTCATATTTGGGGGATATGAGGGCTCGGGTTGTCGGGGGTAGATCGTCCAGCACAGTTTTGGATGGGCTTGTCGCCATACCGAGGCCAGATGCGGACGTGTGATGAGCAGCGTTGATCTCTGTAAGTGAAGTCAGGATTTTGGCAGCAGGTCGATTGGTATACGCCAGCACATCAGTGACAAACTGTGCGCCGGGTCGGTCTAGCTGGCGGTTGATATAAAGTTTGTCGGCAATTTCTACCCCGAGTTGGCATTTGGGTGCTGCTTTCTGGATCATGGCGACAATGCGTCGGGCATCGGCAACCGGAATCGCTTTTTGAAACAGAACATTCCTTTGATGTTCGATCCACGCCCCATTGTAGCAGATCCATGGGTAGTGGTGGAACGCGGAGGGAATGATACGGGTGATGCGGGGTGGGCGGCCGGTAGCGATCACCACTTGGCGGCCACTTTGTTCCCAGGCGGCCAGCGCAGCGAGGGTGCGTGCGGAGACGGTTTTATCATCTGCCAGAAGGGTATCGTCTAGATCGACGGCTAGCACTGCATACATTGTTGTGGCTCCTGTATTGAATCTTAGCGAATGTGTGTTTGCCCTGTATGGTAAGAGAATATTCTAATTTGCACACATTTGAGAGAACTGTAAATTGTAATCTATCAAATTTGACAAACAGAAAAAGTCATCGTATGCTTATCATAGCAAAATAAGACACATTCTGACAGGTTTACGTTTCGGCGTCCCTTGGATGTACTTGAGCGGGGGCGTTTTGAATGATACCAATCATGTTTGTGAATTGTTTTGCGTCTTATTAGGTAGCCGCAGGGCGCAGTTAGTAGAGGAGTTTCTTACCGTGAGTGAGCAAGTAATCGGCACAGTGAAGTGGTTTAGCGACCAGAAGGGCTATGGTTTCATTGCCCGGGAGGACGGTCCGGACGTATTTGTACATTTCTCCGCAATTCAAGATGAGGGTTTCCGCACTCTGGCGGAAGGCGACCACGTTGAATTCGTCATTGAAGACGGGCCGAAAGGTCCGGCCGCCAGTAATGTCGTGAAACGGCAGAGCGGTTCCTTTGCCTAAGTTTTGGTCTAGTTGCAAGAGCAGAGAGTGCTTGAAGTCATTCCCTGCTCTTGCTGCTTGAGTTCACGGCTACGGCCATCCCCCGGGCACTACGCAGAATGTCATACTGATGGCGGGAAGTGGCCGCCATTGAATTCCTCTTTGATAGCCAATCCAAAGGCTTTCCAAACCATTTGCTCCAGTTCCATCATAATTTCATTTGTTCGCGGAGATGGGATAGAGGTATAGATCTCCTTGGCGGAGGCGATCATTGTCTGGCCTATATCGCTATTCGGGGTTTTTCTTCCGAGACATCGGCATAACGAGGAACAGTAGCATGATCTTTCACCACATTATTTCTCTTCCCAGATGTATTCCTGCCGGATCGGGTAGAACACATCCAGAATCTTACAGCGAGTGATGGCTCTACCGGAATGTTCTGCATTTCCTGGAATCACTGCAACTTCGCCCGGCCCCAAGATGCGCGTATCATCGCCTATGCTGATCTCAAATTGGCCTTCTAGCATATTGATGACCTGTTCATGGGGATGGGAATGGGCCGGCAAGGGTGAATCCGCTTCAATGCTCCAGTAGACGAGGGTCATGTAATCGGTGTGAATAAACTTGCCAAAAAAGCCGGGGAATAACTCCCGTTCCCTCGTAGTTTTGAGATTGTAGGTGTTCATGTTCTGCTCCTATGTATGGATGTGCCTTGCATATTCCTAAGTCTCTGCACACTTCAGAAACTTTGGTTAAAGGCGGGCAAGAGAATGAACAACCAGCCCACACTCGCCGCCAAAGTTGAGTCATGCCTCCGCCTCTCCTTCTAGTTGTGCCACAATTTTCATTGAATGAATTGCATCCCGGATGTCGGTCAGCGGTGTCTGCCCTGTGCGGATGCACTCGGCGATATGCTCATGCATAGTCAGCACACCATCATAACGGTCTACGTCCGCCTGGTCTACGCGATCCACCTCCCAGCCTCTCAGAGTGCGAACCTGATTCTCCTCGTGGATTTCGATCTCCGCCGGGATTTTCAGGTAGCAGCCGACACCTACGCCGTGGAGTTCTGCACGCAGTACCCGCCCACCGGAGGCGCGGTTGCCATGGATGATGCCTGTGGCCTGGTTGTCGAATCGGATGATGCCGGTATAGCAGTTGCGATGCTCGCTACCGATCCTGTCTTGATAGGCGGTGACCTCCACGGCTTCACCGCCAGCCATAAAGCGCACGAGATCGACGATGTGGCAGATGTCATCCCACAGGGTTGTGGTGAAGCTACGGGCTTGCTCACCCAAGAGTTGTTTATGGAACGTCCCTATGGCTGTGGAGACGGGTCCCTTGCGGGCGATTTGGCGCATGGCCTCTTGGGTGACCGCGCAGTAGCGGCGTTGGAAGCCCACGATAGCAAATACATTGTTGGCCAGCGCGGCATCATGGATCTGCTGTACTTCCTCCATATTCATGCCCGGTGGCTTTTCAATAAAAATATGCTTACCAGCATTCAAACAGTCTAGGGCCGGCTGTAAAAGCCAGCGTTCGTGCATCACACAGTAGACCAGATCCGGGTCGACTTTTTCCAGCATCTCCTGATGGTCTGCAAAGCGGTACTGGAAATCGTACTCTGCGGCTACATGGTGCAGCCGCTCCTCATCTAGCTCACAGACAGCGGTCATCTCCACATTGACGAGACGGTCCACATTGGGGTAATGGGCGCGACGGCCACGGGGACCGGCACCGATAAAAGCTGCGCGTAGCATCAGGTCACCTCCCATGTATAGTCCACATAGCCCTCGTCCCGCACCAGTAGGGCCGATTCAATCATTGTACGTAGGTCGCCTTGGGGTCGGTAGTTGATCAGGCTGCGGCCTTTGGTGATGTCATGGTCGTACTGGTAGCGCACGGGCAAGCGGATTGCAAGAGGGTCTACGCCGCTTTTTTCTGCCAGAATCGTGGCTGCTTCTGGAAAGGTAAATGGGGCCGGCGCGCCGCAGTTGAAGGATTCATCTACCGCGCCCGGTTCCTCCAGCGCGCAGACGAGCATATGGGCGATGTCTCGGGCATCGTTCGGCTGATACTGCCAGGGCCGGCCGTTCAGATCCCGCACACTACAGGGCTGGTCCTCGTTTACGGCCTGGGCCAGTACCTCATGCCACAGTTCCGTGCCATCGTCCATATACAGCTCACCGAGTGGATTGCGCTGGCCTTGCTGTAGGAGCCGGGCTACCGCGCCGACGGTAAAATGGCCGAGGATCGCATCGCCGGAGCGCACATGACTGGGCCGCACAATCGCTATGGGCAGCCCGGTCTCTCTGGATGTCATCTTAACGAACTCCTCACCGATTAATTTTACGAGGGAGTATTCACCCATTGGCCGTTTCGGGTGACGCTCATCCACCGGATGATAGGCGCAGGCAATGGTTTCGCCGTTGTTGGGAAAGACGCCGGAGGAACTGGTGTAGACCAGTCTCTCTAACTGGTCGGCATGTTCACCACAGACCCGCGCGATGAGCCGGTTGATCTGCAAATTGTTCTCAAATTGGGGCCCGACAAAATTGGCTGTGTGAATGACAGCGTCCACCCCTTTGACAGCACTGTGTACGAACGCTTCATCGGTCAGGTCCCCGGCAGCTAGTTCAATGTCCAACCCTTCCAGTCGTTCCATGGCCGGATCATGCGGCAGAACTGTGCCACGCACTTGGTGATTGCGTTCCAAAAGCTGTCGCACCAAGCGACAACCGACCTGACCGGCAGCCCCGGCGACAAGGATTTTCATGGGATACCCCTTTACTGTGATTGTGCATTTGTGCTGCCTACTGGTTTTGCCATGAGGCGGGCCCGCGCCAACGTGCAAGTTGATGAAGCATTGCAGAGATCTACTCTTCTTCCAAAACGTCGTTCAAGTACCCTACCACATCCCGGAAGGAGATGATGCCGGTTGGATGGCTGTTGTCATCCACCAAGGGAAGGTGCCGGAAACCGTGAACGGACATCAGGTTCAGTGCTTGTGCGATGGGCAAGTCGGCCTTGAGGGCGATAGGTTCTGGCGTCATGTAGTCGGCAATCGTCTCTTGCGAGAGGTCATCAACGATCCCGACGACTCTCATCAGCACATCCCATTCGGTGAAGACGCCCACTAGGCGGTCCTCTTCGTCTGTCACCAATACACAGCCGATATTGTGCCGGTTCATCTGACGGATGGTACGGGCCAGCGAGCTGCGTTCGTCCATGGTGATGGGTACCTCCGGTTCCAGGGCCGAGATGGTATCCAGCACCAGAAGGTCCTGCAGATCTGAAATTTCATCCTCCAGTTTATTGAGATCATCAAGATACTCTTCATCCAATCCGGTGATCGGCACATCGCCACTGATTGAGGACTCAACATCTTCCCGGGCGTGAACCGTCCATAGGTCTGCAGCCAGATAGAGTTGATTCAGCTCACCGACCCCCTGTTTTTCCTGGGCCATCTGCACCTGAGACAGCAGTTCCGCTGCATAGTCGGGTTTGCGGACATCTCGGATCATACCCATGGCTGCCGGATAGTCTGGAAATTCCATACTACTGAGAATCGACGCCAATGGCTTTGAGGTCGCATCGTGGACCAGAATATCATCGAGATCTACCTGGTCTAGGGAGACAACTTCCGGTGTGAAGCCACGCAGCCGGATGCCCTTGTCCTGGTTCTTGCCGAAAATCATGTGCTTACCGTGTTCCAGATACAGGATGGAGTCGTCCCGGTTCTTGCGGTCACTGAGTTCTGTCCACTCAGTCGGGTTGAAGATGATGCAATTTTGATAGATTTCCACGAAGGCGGTGCCTGGGTGCTCTGCGGCTCGCTTCAGGATCGCGGCGAGGTGTTGTGGGTGAGAGTCAATTGACCGGGCCACGAATGTCGCCTCCGCGGCCAAGGCAACGGCGATGGGGTTGAGAGGCTGTTCCATGGAGCCCATGGGTGAGGATTTCGTCACAGTACCGCTACGGGAGGTAGGGGAATACTGGCCTTTTGTCAACCCGTAAATTCTGTTATTGAAAAGGAGAATTTTCAGATTGACATTGCGGCGGATAGCGTGTAGTAGGTGGTTGCCACCGATAGAAAGCCCGTCACCATCGCCGGTAATCACCCAAATGCTCAGGTCTGGATTGGCGATGGCAAGGCCGGTAGCCAAAGTCGGTGCTCGTCCATGGATGCTGTGAATGCCATAGGTGTTCATATAATAGGGGAATCGGCTGGAGCAGCCGATGCCGGAGATAAAAACGATCTTTTCTTTGGGCACGCCGATCTCCGGCAGCACCCGCTGCATCTGCGCCAGAATTGAATAGTCTCCGCAACCAGGACACCAGCGCACCGCTTGGTCGGAGACAAAATCCTTGCGAGTCAGAGTGATTTCCGCAGTTGTGCTCATCTATTTTCTCCCTGCAGGTCCGAGGGTCTTATTGCCATTTCTAGCCATATGAGACCCGGGTGCTTGCCAGTATCTGTTCGATCACTTCCTGCACTTCGGTGATTTTCAGGGGCCGGGCAGAAAGGTTGGCGTAGGTTTCCACCTCTACCCCGAATATCCCCTGCAACAGCAGGGCCAGTTGTCCAGAGTTCAACTCTGGTACGAGTATCCGTTGATGTCGTTGCAGAATTGCTGCCAGATTGCGCGGGAACGGATTCAAATAGCGCACATGTGCATGAGCAACGGATTTGCCCGCCTTCTGTGCTCGAGTCACCGCTGACCGCACCATACCGAAGGTGCCACCCCAGCTAACCACCAAAAGGGCAGCATCTTCTGCGCCGAATACCTCTTGTTCGGGGATACTATGGGCCAATCTGGCGATCTTCGCGGCTCGTTCTTTGATCATCTGCTCATTGTGCTGGGGATCATAGGATACATTGCCCGTGACCGGGGCTTTGCTCAGGCCGCCGAGTCGATGTTCTAGGCCGGGTGTACCGGGCAATGCCCAGGGCCGGGCCAAAGTCTCTGGATCCCGCTCGTAGGGCAGGAACGGGCCATGTCCGTTCAGATGCCCTTGTGGGTGCTTCACGTCAATTGGGGCAATGTCCTCGGCCTTAGGCACCTTCCATGGCTCGGCACTGTTGGCCAGGAACCCTTCTGAGAGCAGGAAAACCGGTGTCATGGCCCGTACGGCCAGCCGGGCTGCTTCGAGGGCCATCGCAAAACAGTCGGATGGCGTTGCCGGTGCAATGATGGCGATGGGGCTTTCCCCATTGCGCCCGAACATCGCTTGCAGCAGATCTGCCTGTTCTGTCTTTGTCGGCAGCCCGGTGCTGGGGCCGCCCCGCTGTACATCCACAATGATCATGGGCAGTTCCAGCATGATCGCTAGATTGGTCGCTTCGCTCTTGAGGGCAAGGCCGGGGCCACTGGTGCCGGTAACCGCAAGCGCACCGCCGAAGGAAGCACCGAGGACCGCGCCAATGGCGGAGATTTCGTCTTCGGCTTGGAAGGTGCGGACATCAAAATGCCGTAAGGGAGCTAGGGCATGGAGAATGTCGCTGGCCGGTGTGATGGGATATGAGCCGTAAAAAAGAGGCTTGCCCATTTTGTAGGCCGCGGTCACTAGGCCTAGGGCCAAGGCTTCATTGCCGGTAATTTTGCGGTAGGTGCCAGGGGGTAGGATGGCCGGGCGCACCATATAGCGCTGCTGGAAGGTCTCTGTTGTTTCGCCTAGGAAGTAACCGGCCTGCATGGCCTTGAGGTTAGCCTGCGCGATCAGCGGCTTCTTGGCAAATTTCTTGAAGAGCCAGTCCCGGGTGGTCTCCATGGGACGGTCGAATATCCAGAAGATCAGGCCCAGGGCAAAGAAATTCTGGCAACGGTCCCGTTCTTTGTTACTCAACTCCGTAAACTCGGAAAGTGCTTCCCGGTTCAGCGTTGTCATCGGTATGGCCAGGACTTGATAGCTGTCTAGGGACCCATCTTCTAGTGGATTTGATGTGTAGCCGGCCTTGGACAGGTTCTGTTTGGTGTGCGAATCGGTGTTGACAATAATGGTTCCGGAGCGTTGCAGATCCGGCAAGCTGGCCTGCAGTGCTGCCGGGTTCATCGCCACCAGAACTTGTGGCGCATCGCCTGGGGTCAGCACATTCTGGCTAGAAAAATGAACCTGAAATCCGCTGACCCCGGCCAATGTCCCGGCAGGGGCCCGGATCTCTGCGGGAAAGTCCGGCATGGTACTGATATCATTGCCGAACACCGCCGATGTATTGGTAAACTGAGTTCCTGTGAGCTGCATTCCATCGCCGGAATCCCCGGCAAAACGGATGGCGATAGACTCAAGTTCTGTGATCTCTTGTGTGTTCTCAGGCACACGATCTGTCATATCAGTTCTCCTTACCTGCAGTGGCCAGGGGGCCGATACACTGTAGGCAGTGGTCATAGATCACTGGTGTGTACTAGCCACCCTCTGCTTTGCGGGGGAAGTGTTCGGGATCGCTCGGACGATTCAACACTTCGACAGGGTAACGGTCGGCCAGATATTGGATAATCGCTTGGTGGGTCATATTGCCCAATAGGTTCCCGTCTGTATCGACGATTGGCAGATTGCGGAATTGATTCTCGTCCATCAGGCGTAAGGCATCCGCTGCGGACGCCTGCGGGCCGGCTGTAATCGGGTGTAGGGTCATCACCTCATCCACCGCTTTGTCCAGAATCCCCGGGACGTCAATGACTTTACGCATCACATCGCGATCTGTAAAGATACCCACAAGCCCATTGTCGTCCGTCACCAGACAGACGGTCTTCCCATCAGTTCGCATTTGTGCAAGGGTGTTGCGAATGGAGGTGCCGATGGATACCTTTGAGAAGCCATCAATCGCTAGATGGTCAACCCGTTCTGATTTTAACTCAGTCTGTAAACTCATGCTGTACTCAATTCCTTTCTGTTCCCGAAGCAGAAGAACGCTTCTAGGCCTGGATATGCGGTGGCCGACGGGCTAAGGTGATCTGCTCAAACGCATATGCTAGGCGGATAAGCGTCGGCTCGCTCCAGGCGCGGCCCATAAATGTGAGGCCAACTGGCAGGCCAGAGTACCTTTCTGAAGCCATATCAGATTCCTGTATGAAGCCGGCCGGCACTGTCACCAGTGGATAACCGGCCACGGCCGCTACTTGGGAACTGCCCCCTAGATAGTGTTGCCTTTCTGTCGGAACGATGGGCTGGGCTGGCGCGCCCGTCGGCGCAATCAGCGCGTCCAAATTGTGGACGTCAAGCACTGCATCCAATCCTTCTGGCCCCGCCAAGTGACGTCCGTTCGCCAGAGCTTGCAGATACTCCGCCCCGTCCAGAGGGCCTTTCTCTACAGCTTGCTCGAACAACTCCTGGCCGAAATAGGCCATCTCCTGCTCCGGGTGATCTTCATTGAAACGGATCAAATGGGCGAGAGAGCGAGGCTGGGGCAGGTTCTTGTCCACGACAATTCGGGTTGCCAGATAGGCTGCCATATCGTATTGAATCTCTGTCAGCAGGACAATCTGTTCGCTTTCTCGCAATCTCTTGTCTTCAATTGTGGGGATATCCGCTGGGTCGACGACCTCCGCGCCCGCGTCCCGAATCGTGCGGACCGCCTCCTCAAACAGCCGGTCTGTTGGTTCGTGGTATCCGCACACTTTCTTGCGTGCCACGCCGATCCGGGCTCCTTGCAAGCCATTGGCATGCAAAAATTGGCGATAGTTGCTGTACGACTGATGAGCACTGTCAGCACTAGTCGCCACATCCTGAGGATCGGTACCGCTGAGCACGCCTAGCACGGTTGCCGCATCCGTGACCGTGCGCGCCATGGGCCCGACAGTATCCTGCGTGTGGGAGATGGGGATCACTCCGGCCCTGCTGGTAAGACCAACCGTCGGTTTGATGCCGACGATGCCGCATGTAGCGGATGGACAGACGATGGATCCGTCTGTCTCCGTGCCTAAGGCGACAGGCACTAGATTGGCACTGACCGCCGCGCCGGAACCGGAACTGGATCCGCAAGGAGTGCGCGAGAGATCATAGGGATTACAGCACTGGCCCCCGCGCGCACTCCAGCCGCTCATTGAGTTTGTCGAGCGGAAGTTGGCCCACTCGCTCAGATTGGCCTTGCCTAGAATCACTGCACCTGCCTGTCGTAGTTTGGCGGCAACAGTGGCATCTCGCGCTGGGCGGGATCCAAGCAGAGCCAGAGAGCCGGCGGTCGTCTGCATGCGGTCGGCGGTGTCAATGTTGTCTTTCAGCAAAATCGGGATACCGTGCAGGGGCCCCCGTACTTGGCCTGTTGAGCGTTCGGCGTCCAAGTGCGCGGCGATGTCCAAAGCATCCGGGTTTATCTCAATGACAGAGTGTAACACTTCATCTACAGCAGCGATGGCTGCCAGATAGTGTTCTGTGATCCCAGTGGCAGTTCTTGTGCCCGCGGCCATATCATTCTGCAATTGGGAGATCGTCACTTCTGCGAGTTCTGATGTCATTGATCTTTGGCCGATGCCGCCGTGTAGAGATTCTGTGTGTACAGGCATGCCAGCGGTTCAGCGGCTCCCATGTACGATCTGATCCAGCGCGTCCCGCAGCACTGCATCCGTTTGCTGTCCTCTGAACTCCTGCACCACAGTGCCGGTTCCGTCCAACAAAAGCAGATGAGGCTGGTAATAAAAGCCGAATTGCTGTTTATACTCTGCCACAGCTTCGTCGTCAATATCCAGATAGATGAACTCCACCTGTCCCCAGTAGTCGATTTCTAGCCTGTGAACCACAGGCGCAAAGCGTTGGCAGACCGGTCACCAGAAGGCAAAGAATTCGATGACTTGCGGCCGGCCCTGGCCGATTGCCACCGTCTGCGGGTCTGTGGCCCGTAGCTGGTCGCTGAACGCAGGCGGCGGGCCGATGGCAGCCTCTTCCTGGGCCGGTTCCTCGGTCGGGCCAGGATCATCTATCAGCGCAGGTGTCGGTTCAGCCGTCGGTGTGATGGTCGCTTCGGCCTCCAGGGCCGTCTGCCCGATCTCAGGGCTGACAGGGTCATCTGGGCTGCGGCTACTCCCACAAGCGGCCAGCAGTAGGGTCAAGATAATGAGGGTTCGCATAATGATAATGGGAAGTGACAAGAGTATCAGGAATCAAAGCAGAATTCTGCTTCAGACAAGGTTTGAATACAGGCTGACCGGTTTCATGCTACACTACATAACGACCATTCGGCAAAGAAACAGGGCGCGCTTCCGCTGTACCCGGTGTTTTCTTCTTACACCACTGGTGGTCTGTGTGTCCCGACATGTGTGGCTTGCTCGAACGCGTACGCCAACTGTAGCACACCGAAATCATCCTGATGACGGCCAACGATCTGTATGCCGACGGGCAGCCCTTCTGGTGTGAAGCCGCAGGGCACGGAGATGGCCGGATGGCCGCTAACAGTAATATAGTAGCAGGATTTCATCCAGTCGATGTATGTCTCCATCTCGACTCGCCCATGCGCGCTGTTGATAGCTGTTACATATGGTTCGTTGACAGAGAAGGGTGGCACTTGATTGACCGGCAGCAGCAGAAATTCATACTTCTCCATAAAACGGCGCATCCGATGAAACAGTTCCGTGCGTTTCAGCTCCGCGCGGCCTATGTCCGCGCCACTGAGAGTTGCCCCCTGTTCGATGTTCCAGATGACAGAATCTTTCATCTGCTGCCGGTGCTCTGCCAGTAGCGGGCCGTAGGACAGATGGAAACTCCAGGCTCTCCAGATTTTGAATATCTCATCCGCGTCTTGGAAGTCCGGTGCGGCCTCTACCACTGTGCAGCCGAGCTGTTGGAAGACCGGTAGTTGCGTTTCGATGGCTGCGGTCACCCGAGGATCCACGGGAAGCTCGCCCAAATCGGGGCTGTAGGCGATCTGTAGGCCGCGAAAGTCGCGTTCTAATGGGCGAGTGAAGAGCTTGCCCGGCTCAGGCAGGGAGATGGGCGAGCGGGAATCCGGGCCGGCTATCTCCGACAGGAGCAGAGCCACATCCGTGACAGTACGAGCCATGGGCCCCTGTACGGAGATGGGAAACCAGCCGAGTGGGCTGGGCCAGAGCGGCACCCGTCCTGGGGAGGGCCGAAAGCCGACCACATTGCAGAAATTGGCCGGGTTGCGTAGGGAGCCGCCCATATCGCTGCCATCGGCCAGAGGGGTCATACCGCAGGCGAGAGCCACAGCCTGGCCGCCGCTGGAACCGCCGCAGGTCTTGGTTGTGTCGTAGGGATTGTATGTCGCACCGAAGACTGTATTGAATGATTGGGAGCCTGCCCCAAACTCCGGCACATTCGTCTTGCCCATGGGGATTGCCCCGGCTTGATGTAGCCGTTGCACAAGCAGATGGCTCTGAAGCGGTACATGTTGCCGGTAGATAGGCGAGCCGTAGGTGGTACGGATGCCGGCCGTGTCAATGGTGTCCTTGTGCAGCATAGGTAGGCCGTGCAGGGGGCCGACCGCTTTGCCATTTGCTAGGGCTTTGTCCGCGGCTTTGGCCTGTTCTACTGCCTGTTCCGGCAAGAAGGTTACTACTGCATTCACGGCTGGGTTCACCCGCTCGATCTGGGCGATGTGGGCCTCGGTCACTTCCACACTGGAATATTCCCGCTGGCGGATGCCTGCGGCCAGTTCGGTCGCATTGAGGAAACAGAGATCAGTCGTCATCTTCAGGGGCATCTCCGGGCTGGAAGCCATCTTTGAAGAAGGATAGTTTTTCTCGCTTCGGGCCTCGCCGCCAGTTCTCGCAGCCGCCCTCACCGCTGGGCCGTACCATAGGGGCTGCCAAATCTTCTTGATGCTTCCAAGGGTAGGGGTCCTCACCAGCGATCATCACCACATCCCGATAATCGGCGGTGGCCATGTGCTGCCCCTCCTTCGGCCCTCGCCAGGGCAGGAAGGACTCAGCACTCATGTAGTGGTTGACCAACACCCGCCTGTAGCCGCTCTGTGCTTGATTCGGGAAGGAACGATGCAGTAGATAACCGTTGAAGAAAACCAGGGCCCCGGCCCGTACTTCCACAGGGATCGAATCTTCATCTGTGTAGGGAAACCCATAGGCCTCGCCCGCGCAGTCGAAGCGGGAATCCTCATGGTCATGCTGGGGCCAGAGGATACCGCGTTTGTGGGAGCCGGGGATGATCCACAGACAGCCGTTTTCAATGGTGGCATGGTCTAGGGCGATCCAAGCACCGGTGAGGGTGCGATCCCGGGTCGGGATGAAGTACTCGTCTTGGTGCCAGGCCTGACCTGGCTTGCCCGTGGCCTTAATGAAGAGCATCGACTGCATACATTTGACATTCGCTCCGATGATCTGTGTGAGCACATCGGCGATGTGCGGGTGGCTGAGATATCCGAACATCACGTCAGATATCTTATGGGGAAAGTGGATGCACAGGTAGCGGCGCAGGATGTCCTCTTCGCTCTCACCAAGGACAGTGGGTTCAAAGCCCCGTACATCGCCCCGCTCCCCTCGGCAGATGGCACTGGTTTCGGTTTGTAGCTCTTCTACCTCCGCTGGGGTCAACGCATCTGGCAGAACGAAGTAACCGTTTTCCTCATAGAACTCAGCGATACTGCCGCTAGCGGACACAGTCGGCCCCTTGATGAAATTGGGCGCGGTCAAAACAGGCTGCATAGGGAGACTCCTTATTGAGTACATCAATCTTACGAATCGGTCCGATTGAATCCTTGAATTCAGAGAATCTTATTGGATACTACCCATAAGTATAATGGAGGTCAGCGATAAAGGCAACGATACTCGCTGGGGAAAGCGATCATCGGGGTCGTAGCCGGCTGTTTTCCTGTGAATCCGCTAACTTCTGATCAAACTTGACAATCGCAACGGATCTTGCTACAATTTATAGCAATTGCAATGATTCGCAATAAGAAGAGGCTGCTATGAGCCATAACATGGCTGTGATCAGCCAACAGTTACGTAAGGCCGGCTACCGGGTGACGCCCCAGCGTCAGTTCATTCTTGATGCAGTCTGTGAATTGGACGAGCACGTTACCCCAGAAGCAGTGTACGAGTACGTACACACTATCGCTCCTTCCCTGAACCGGGCTACTGTCTACCGTGCGCTGCACTTCCTCACCGAACAGCATATTCTAACGGTGACGCAACTGCCCGATGGGCGTTTTGGCTACGAACTGGCCGGCCCTGAACCCCATCATCACCTTGTCTGCCGTACCTGTGGCAATTCAAGGGAACTGCCTCATGCCGCGCTTCATGGTTTCTACAAAGCCATGGAAGCGCAGTATGATTTTATCATTGACATGGATCATGTTTCCTTTTTTGGACAGTGTACCTATTGCCGCAATGCGCCAACTACCTAACACCAGTGGTGAGTGTCTCGTGGAACGACACCACCAACGATCCTCTACAAATCCCTGGTTTCTGCTCATGCACATCGCGTTCCGCTATTTTCCGCTGTTCCTAGTGCTCTCCCTGTCTGCCTGTAACGCGTCTTCAGATCGTGTTTCGCAACGCCAAGGAGGACGCCTGCAGGTCGTCTCTACTGTTTCACCCATCACCAACATCATCTACAATATTGCCGGCGACCGCATAGCCCTCAGCGGCATTGTGCCTGAAGGGGTCAACTCACATACCTTTGAACCGCTGCCATCGGATGCGGTGAAACTGTCGAACGCAGACCTCATCTTTATGAACGGACTACACTTGGAACAGCCTACATTGAGGCTGGCTGCGGCCAATGTGAAGGAAGGGGCAGAGATTATCCTGTTGGCTGAGCAAACGATTGCCCCGCATGAGTATATCTACGATTTCTCCTTCCCCAAAGAGGCGGGCAACCCCAACCCACATTTATGGACAAATCCCATCTATGCTCTCAAGTATGCTGAAATCATACGGGATACACTGGTAGTTCATGACTTGGACAATGCCGACTACTACCGGGCTAACTATGAAGAATTTGCCGGGCGCATTCAGGCCCTGGATGAAGCGATTCAGCTCACCACGGCCAGCATTCCCGCAGAAAACCGCAAGCTGCTTACCTATCATGATTCGTTCGCCTACTTCGCGCCCCGCTATGGCTACAGTGTGCTCGGAGCCATTCAGCCCGCGGATTTTTCCGAGCCATCCGCTCAGGAAGTCGCGGCTCTCATTGAACAGTTGCGAGCAGAACGAGTGCTCGCCATCTTTGGCTCGGAGGTCTTCCCCTCGCCAGTTCTGGATCAGATCGGGCGCGAAGCGGGCGTTTCCTTCGTAGATACTTTGCGCGACGACGATTTGCCCGGTGTACCAGGTGATCCTGAGCACTCCTACATTGGTCTGATGGTGGAAGATCTGAAAGTGATGGCCCGTGCCCTCGGTGGGGATCCCAGGTTGATGGAGGATGTGGAGGTCGGCAATGTGCCAGATACGTAATTGCGCTGTCCACTGCATTGTGCCATGGGGCAGACCGCTGCAATTGCGAACATAGCTGTAAAGCAGGCATAGCAGATGGACCCACTTATTGAACTGTCCGGTGTGGCCTTTGGTTACGGCGCACGTATGACGATAGAAAATATCGACCTGCACCTGCATCCGGGCCAGTTTGCCGCCTTAGTTGGCCCCAGTGGTGCGGGTAAAACGACCCTGCTGAAGCTGGTGCTCCGCTTGCTGGCTCCGCTAGATGGGCGTGTCTACCAACGTGTTCAGCCATCCTTGCGCCTAGCCTATGTGCCTCAACTCGAAACAGTGGATTGGAACTTTCCTGTTACGGCCGAGGAGGTGGTGCTTATGGGCCTCAACCAGCGGCCTGCCGTATGGCAGAATCAATGGGCGGCGCAATTGCGAAACATGTGGCCTTGGCCTCGTACCAGTGAGCGCCGCCGTGCCCGTGCCATTTTGGAGAAGTTAGAAATTGGCAATCTGGCCCAGCGACACATTCGAGACCTTTCCGGCGGGCAACAGCAGCGGGTCTTTTTGGCCCGGGCCCTGATTGCCGAGCCGGAACTTCTGGTGTTAGATGAACCGACTACGGGCGTGGACATGCGTAGTGCCGAAAACATCTTCCACTGGCTGACGGACCTCAACCAACAAGGTATGACGGTCCTGTTGACCACTCATGACCTGAATATGGCTGCTGCCCATGTGCCCTGGGTGGTTTGCCTGAATCAGCGCATTGTCGCGCAGGGGGCACCGGAACAGGTCTTCACCGAATCGATCCTGAGCGAGACCTACCGGGGCGATATCATTGTCATCCGTCAAGACAACATGATCTTTGTGCAACAGCGACCTCACACCCATGGCTATCGGGATGTGCTGCCGGAGCCGGTGGAGGGGGGGCTACCCGATCACGAGAGCCTAGAGGAGCACAGGGATGGACCTACTATTAGCCCCGTTTCAGTTTGAGTTCTTTCGCAACGGCACCATCACAGCCGTTTTAGTCGGGGGCCTATGTGGTCTGGTCGGTGTTTACATTGTCCTACGCGGCATGAGTTACATCGGTCATGGTCTATCCCATGCCATCTTTGGTGGGGCGGTGCTGGCTTTTGTGCTTCAGTTTAACTTCTACGTGGGGGCTGGGCTGTGGGGTTTTATCGCGGCTCTGCTCATCAATCAGACTGTACGGCGTACACCCATTAACGCCGATGCAGCCATCGGCGTGGTCACTACGGCCAGTTTCGCCGTGGGGGTGGCCTTGATCTCCCGCTACCGTCGGTTCACCCAGTCGTTTGATGCCGCCCTTTTTGGCAATATCCTCGGTGTCACCGCCACGGATGTCGCTGTGATTGCCAGCGTAACCGTATTGGTGGTGTTGTTGATCTTCTTTCTTTACAAGCAGCTCCTCTTCACCACCTTTGACACAGAGGTCGCCCAAGTCTACGGCATTTCTACCGCTTGGGTAGAGACTTGGTTTGCCTTGGCCCTGGCTGCGGTCATCATCGCCTCGATCCAAATATTAGGTGTGACTATGATCGCCGCCGCGCTGGTCGTCCCTGCCATTACCGTCCGTCTGCTGACAGATAGTTTTCACCGTATGGTGCTTCTCTCCACGGGGTTAGGCGCATGCAGCGGTTTACTCGGCATGTACTTCAGTTTTTACATTGATGTCTCCAGCGGTGCTACCATCGTATTGCTACAGGCCCTGATCTTCTGCATCACCCTGGTTTTTGTGTCTCGGCGTCGGGGCGGGCGTCGGCTGATCCACACCCATGTATAGCAACAGAGAGGGGCAAATGTCCTCCTAGTGTTGCTGACCACAATCATCTTTATGTTAGACACAGAAACCAAACGCCGCATTGACACGGCCCGAGACATCCTCGTGGGCAAGGTCCCAGACCCCAAGAGCCAAGTCGAGCAGATCACCATCGCGCTCATCTACAAGTTCATGGATGACATCGACACCTTGAGCGAGGAGCTCGGCGGCCAGCGCAAGTTCTTCGCCCATGACTTCGCACACTACGGCTGGACCAAGCTGATGCGCGCCGGCCTAGGCGGCCATGCCATGCTCAACCTCTATGCAGAAGCCATTGAGAGAATGCCACACAACCCCGGCATCCCGCCCCTCTTCCGCAGCATCTTCAACAACGCCTCTCTCCCCTACCGAGACCCCCAGACCCTGCGCGCCTTCCTCAAGGTCATCAACGAGTTCACCTATGACCATTCCGAACGTCTCGGCGATGCCTTTGAGTACCTGCTCTCGGTCTTCGGTTCCCAAGGCGATGCGGGCCAGTTCCGCACTCCACGCCATATCATCGACTTCATGGTTGCGCTCCTGAACCCGCAGAAAGAGGAACGGGTACTCGATCCGGCCTGCGGTACGGCGGGGTTCCTGATCTCCGCCTACAAGCATATCCTGGCGGCCAACACCGATGACCAGGGTCACAGCACCCTCACGCCCGCTGAGAGGGGGCAGCTGGCTGCCAACATCTGCGGCTATGACATCTCGCCGGACATGGTGCGTCTGTCGTTGGTGAACCTGTACCTACACCGCTTTGTGGATCCGCATATCTATGAGTACGATACGCTTACTAGCGAGGAACGCTGGCATGAGTATGCGGATGTGATCCTGGCCAATCCGCCGTTCATGACGCCGAAGGGAGGCATCCGCCCGCACAGTCGGTTTGTGGTGCGGTCAAGGCGCAGCGAGGTGCTGTTCGTGTCCTACATAGCCGAGCATCTGACGTCTGTTGGTCGTGCGGGCATCATTGTGCCGGAGGGGATCATCTTCCAGAGTCAGCAGGCGTACAAGCAACTCCGCAAGTTGCTGGTAGAGGAGATGTTGGTGGCGGTGGTATCGTTGCCGTCTGGGGTGTTCCAGCCCTATTCTGGGGTCAAGACCTCGATCCTGATTTTGGACAGGGCTTTGGCGCGCAGGGTGGATCATATTGCCTTTTTCAAGGTCGAACATGATGGTTATGACTTGGGCGCGCAGCGCAGACCGATAGAGAGGGATGATCTACCGCTGGTGCGAGGGGAGCTGTCTGCCTATCTGCATAGGGTGCGGTCTGGGGAGGTGGTGGATGTGTTGCAGTCGGACGTGGGGTTGGTGGTTGAGAAGGGGAAGATCGCTGGCAATGGTGAGTACAATTTGAGCGGGGAGCGGTATAGAGAGAAGGGAACTCGCTCCACACACTGGCCTCTGCTCTCTCTCGGTACAGTTGTGGAGATTGAGAGTGGTTCGCGTCAGAAAGGAGGAGCGATAGATGCGGGTATCCCCAGTATCGGTGGCGAACAAATAGATGAAAAGGGAAGCATACGTTTCGACAAGATGAAGTACATCTCTGAAGCATACTTCTCGAAAATGAGAAAGGGAATTCTCAAGAGAGGCGATGTATTGATGGTCAAAGATGGAGCACCTGGCAAAGCTGGGTTCTTCGCATATGACATGGAGGCATCTGTCAATGAGCATGTCTTCATCTTAAGGGCGCAGGAAAGGATACATCCATACTATCTGTATGCAGTGGTACGGTCGCAAGAATTCCAAGAGAATCTTCAGCCTATGATCAAAGGGAGTATAATAGGCGGGATCAGTTTAGAGGTACGTGATCTTGAGATTCCTTTGCCGCCGTTGGAAGTGCAGCGGGAGATCGTAGCGGAGATAGAGGGCTATCAGAAGGTGCTAGATGGGGCGCGGATGGTGGTTGACAACTATCGTCCGCATATTCATATTGACCCGGAATGGCCGTTGGTGGAATTGGGAGAGGTGTGCGAAATTAATCCTGAAACAATCAACTCGCCTTTAGCTTATCCAAACCAAACAGTCTTTTACGTTGATATATCATCTGTTGAGAACGAAACAGGACGTTTATTAGGATATCGTGAAATCTCATCGTCAGAAGCCCCGAGTAGAGCACGTCGTGGTATTCGTAACGGAGATGTGCTGCTTTCAACTGTGCGTCCTAATCTGAAAGCATTCGCCCTTCTTAAAGAAGTGCGAGATCGCGCGGTCGCTTCCACCGGCTTTGCCGTGCTTCGGGCGCGTTGCGGCCTAGCTGATCCTGCTTTCATTCTCGCGTCTGTACGTTCGGATCATGCAGTCAGCCAAATGGTCGGCATGATGGGGAAAGGGGCATATCCAAGTATCAATCAGTCGGACGTTGCAGCCATAAAGATCGCCTTGCCATCCTTTGCTATGCAGCAAGCCATCGTCGCTGAGATTGAAGCGGAGCAGGCCCTCGTCGCAGCCAACCGGGAGCTGGTCCAACGTTTTGAGAGGAAGATTCAGGCTGTCGTTGGGCGGGTGTGGGGCGGATAGCAAATCGTCTGCATCAAGAGTATGGGTGTTCGCTAAGTCTGGGCCACCTGGACCAGTTCGTACTCGTCTGCTAGGCTGTTGTCTTCGTATCCTGGGACAGGTTGGCCCAGTCGCGAGAGGGCCATGGCCGCGGCGGCTTGGGCGGCCTCCTGCTTGCTCTGGCCCTGGCCTACGCCATAGGGCTGTTTGTCAACAGTTACCTGTATGGTGAACAGACGGGCGTGGTCCGGTCCTTCGGTATGGATGGTCTTATAGCGGGGCGTTGGCCCCAGCTCGGCCTGTACCCACTCCTGTAGGCGGCTTTTGGGGTCCTTGGCTAGGGCGTGCTGGGTCACGTGGTCGATCTCTTGGAGCAGGCGGGATTGTAGAAATTTGCGTAAGGCCGTGGCCCCTTGATCCAGATAAAAGGCACCAAGAAAGGCTTCATAGGTGGCGCAGAGGGTGGCAGGCCGGGTGCGACCGCCGCTCTCTTCCTCGCCATGGCCCAATAACAGATAGTCGCCCAGATGAAGTTCTTGGGCAAAGCGGGAGAGGGTTTCACGCTTCACGAGAGCGGCACGCAGATGGGTCAACTCGCCCTCCTGTCGCTGCGGGTAGCGGTTGAACAACAGGTCACTGACAATGAAATTCAGGACCGAGTCACCGAGAAATTCTAGGCGTTCATTGTCTTGTAGGTCGGTCTGCTCGCCTGCCTCATGCAGATAACTGCGATGAACAAATGCGTGTTGCAAGAGGGAACCATCATTGAAATAGACACCTATCTCTGTCTCTAATTCATGTAGGGGACGCACGCCTTGCTGCAGACGTGCGAGGTGTTTCCCCCTGAGCAGTTCATGGAATTTCCCCTCCATACCTCTTGCATCCTTGGTCCGTTTGGTTTGCAGTCTCTTAGACTGCTGGTAGGCGTTTGAGACCCAAACCGGTGAGATTGACAATCACGGAATCAGAACGGTCTAGGTGGGGAGCTAATTTTGTCAGAGCGGCGGCGGCTGTGGCACTGGTTGGCTCGACGAAAAGCCCTCTTTGGGCCAGGTGCTCTTGGGCTACAAGGATCTCTTCATCATTGACAGAGATAGCTGTGCCGCCGGATTGATGCAAGGCCCATAAGATCGAACGGCTGCGGACCGGCTTTTCCACGGAGATGCCGTCGGCCAGGGCGCTGGGGGCCACCTGTCGATGGGGCACCACTTCGCTACGTCCCTCGTGGAAGGCATTGCAGATCGGCGTAATCGGCTCTGCCTGCACCGCGACCATGCGGGGGAGTTTGGCGATAACCCCGCTGCGGTGTAGGTGTTGAAAGCCCCGCCATGCGCCCAGAAACAGGCCGCCATATCCGACTGGGCTGATGAACCAGTCCGGCACTTTGCGGCCGAGTTGCTCCCAGATCTCCCAGGCATTGGTCATAAATCCCAGCAAGCAGGCTGGGTGCCAGGCATGGGAGGCGTAGACCGTGTCGTTGGTCTGGGAGGCTTCGGCGGCCTGGGTGGCTGAGGCTCGAGGCCCGCTGACTTCCACCAGCTCCGCGCCGTAAACCGCGATCTGTACTTTTTTCGGTTCCGGCGCATAAGCGGGCACGAAGATGCGGGCAAATAGGCCGGCCCTGGCCGCGTAGCAGGCCAAGCTGGCCCCGGCATTACCGCTGGAATCGTCCATAACCGTCTGCGCGCCTTGGCCTATCAGCCAGTTAATGATGACACTGACGCCTCGGTCCTTATAGCTGCCTGAAGGCATCAGCCCTTCAAATTTCCAGTACAGAGGCTGGCCAAACCATTCGTCTTCGATAAGTGGGGTCCAGCCTTCCCCTAGGGTGAACAGTTTGTGCCCGTGGGCGATCACCGGCAACATCGCGAGATAGCGCCAATGGCCCGGCCGCTGGCTTTCGATCTGCTCCGGGTCAAAGGGAGGCAGATCGCGATACTCCAGTGGTTGGCCGCTAACAGGGCAGCGTAAAGGGGCTTCTTCGGCAGCAGCCTGGAAGTGGCCGCTAGGGCAGTAAGCGATCAAACGTCAAGTCCTTTCTGGGCAAAGTGCAAATTCACTCGGTGAACTGCTTTACAGATATGGATTATACACCGTTCCTTTGTTGGTCGCAACACCCCTGATAGAGATCCAGACGAATTGCTCTTTGCCCAGAGACAGTCTACAATATTTTCTGTGCTCGATTTGCTGTGTTAGGACACCTTGCAGTTGTGGTGGCAGGTCAAACAAAGAATTTCATCCCACGAGGCCCTGAATGAAGATCAAACGCATTTCTGCCTATCAGGTCGATCTACCGCTCTCTGAAGGGCGTTATGCCTGGTCCGGCGGCAAGTCGGTTTCCGTGTTTGATAGCACGATTGTGCAGGTTGAAACTGACACAGGACTTGTCGGCCATGGCGAAGTCTGCCCGCTCGGTCCATTTTATCTGCCGGCCTACGCCGAGGGGGTGCGCTCGGGTCTGGTTGAGCTGGCTCCTCATCTTATCGGCCTCAACCCGCTGCATCTGGCTATTTTGAATGAGAAGATGGACAGAGCATTGCAAGGCCATGCGTATGTGAAATCTGGGATCGACATCGCCTGCTGGGATATCTTGGGCCAGGCGACTGGACAGCCGGTCTGTGTGCTCTTGGGCGGACGCTACGGTGATGATTTTGTGTTATATCGGGCCATCTCCCAGCGGTCTCCGGCTGAGATGGCGGCCTCCGTAGCCGGCTATCGATCCGAGGGATACCGACGCTTCCAACTGAAGGTGGGCAGCGATCCGGACACGGACATTGAACGGATTCGGGCTGTGGCTGATGTACTGACCGCCGGGGATGCACTGGTGGCCGATGCCAATACCGGCTGGTTGGTGCATGAAGCAGCGCGTGTAGTCCGCGCCGTGGAAGATGTGGATGTGTATATTGAACAGCCCTGTCTCAACTATGAGGCCTGCCTTTCGCTGCGTAAGCGCACGACCCATCCGTTTGTGCTAGATGAAACCATTGATGGCATTGATATGCTGCTCCGTGCTTATGGAGACGATGCAATGGATGTGGTGAACATAAAGATCAGTAAGTTCGGGGGCCTGACCAGAGCGCAGCAGGCTCGGGACCTGTGCATCTCTTTGGGCATTGCCATGACCATTGAAGACAGTTGGGGGGGCGATGTTACCACTGCAGCCATCGCGCACTTGGCTCATAGTACGCCACCGGCGTTTCTGTTTACTGCCACAGATTTTAATAGCTATGTGACCATTAGCACGGCCGCGGGTGCTCCGCAGCGACAAAATGGGCGTATGGCGGCCTCCATGGCGCCCGGCTTGGGTGTTGCACCCCGCTGGGATGTGCTGGGTGATCCGGTACTGACGATCAAATGAAACCATACGCCGAATGTCCGCAAATCACAGTCGTGTTATCTTGATTGATAGCGAAATTGGACTGAAGAGGCATCCCCTGGGAAGTTGATGGGACACTTCACTGGCTGGTTGATGCGGCCAGGTGGCCAGCCCACAGAACCGACCACAGGCGTCTGGCTACGGTTCCGAGATGGTCTGCTGTGGGCGAGAGCCAAGGCCGCATTGCCATAAGCAGTGGCCGGCAATCAGACCAGTACAGGTTGTTGGCTGCAGCATGCAGAAACTCGCCCCGAACCACTGCCATGAAAAGCCAGTTGCCATAGCCCGCACAGATCGACTATAATAGAATGCAAAAGCAAATCGGTACACATCGGCTTACGCGCATTTGGCTACACAAGCTAGTGCGATAGCACAGGCTATGGATTATGTATACCCCGGAGGTACTTGCAGCTAGTTCGGTTGTGTGGTATACTTCAAATCGGTTGTGTGGTATACTCCAGTTCGGTTGTGTGGTATACTCCAAATCAGCTGAATGTGATCTATCCAGACACGGAGATGCGATTATGAGTAATCATCAGATTCTCTCAGACAGTGCAACCATTGTGGACGACCCCGCGCAGGGCCCGTGCTCCCACCCGCATGTTGCGTGCGAGAGACGAGGACGTATGTCCATTATATATGATATAATGGGGGGGGGGGGGCAAGATGAAACCATGCCTCTCAGCCCGGACTCTCCTACTAGCTCTCTGCGTCCTCTGTGCCGCCATCACCTTAACCGCCTTGATGACCATCGACGGCACACCCGTAGCCGCGCAGGACCCACTCTCGCCGGATGATCCGGAGTATTATAAGAATGACTGTAAGGCTGGACAAAGAAGTCGTCCTGATGGCGTTCAGATTCCTAATCACCTCATACCGATTCCATTGGAAACAACTCAGCCGGTTGTTCCCCAGCGAATCGCGGCATGCAAGGCACTCCTGGCCTCCAGGGATACCCTACAAGGTTCCGCCAACGTACTGAATTGGTCTACAACGCGTAATATGGACCAATGGACCGGCCTCTCTATCACTAACCCCAACAATTACACGTTAATACTATCCCCTGGAAAAGGAGATGGCGTGAAGCGCTTCACTGGCCCTCTCAAGGGCTCCATCCCTCCTGCACTAGGCCACATCATTAATCTGAAGGAGTTGCACCTCGACAACAACGAACTGACAGGCCCTATCCCGCCTGACCTAGGCAACCTCACCAGTCTGACTATCTTGTATCTCTTCAACAACCAACTGACAGGCACCATCCCTAGTGAACTAGGCAACCTCACCGCTCTGCAGCAGTTTCAGCTCCACAACAACCAACTGACAGGCCCCATCCCTCCTGACCTGGTCAATCTCAACGTGCTACGGTTGCACCTCCACAACAACCAACTGACAGGCCCCATCCCTGAACTATCCCCCAATAACTGGATTGTGCATCTCAACAACAACAAACTGACAGGCACCATCCCTGTAACTCTTACTCTACCCAGTAGTTACTTATATCTCAACAACAACCAACTGACAGGCCCTATCCCTGAACTATCCTCCTCCACTCTGAGTGTCTTGGATCTCAGCAACAACCGTCTGACGGGCCCCATCCCTGCTACTCTACCCTCCAGGGTGACGTACTGGAACCTCCACAACAACCGTCTGACGGGCACCATCCCTATTACTCTACCCTCCAATCTGGAGCGGTTGTCCCTCAACAACAACCAACTGACGGGCACCATCCCTGCTACTCTACCCGCCTCTCTGCAGCGGTTGCACCTCAACGACAACCGACTGACGGGCAACATCCCGATTACTCTACCCGCTTCTCTGCAGCAGTTGCACCTCAACGACAACGAACTGACGGGCACCATCCCGATTACTCTACCCGCCTCTCTGCGGGAGTTGCACCTCTACAGCAACACCCTGATAGGCACGATCCCGACTCAACTAGCCAACCTCTCCAATCTGCAGCAGTTGAAGCTCAACAACAACCAACTGACGGGCCCCATCCCTCCTGCACTAGGCACGGGTCTCATCTCCAACACTCTGGAGCAGTTACACCTCAACGACAACCGACTGACGGGCAGCATCCCTGCTGCCCTGGGCAATCTCTCCAATCTGACGGGGACATTGTCCCTCCACAACAACCAACTGACGGGCAGCATCCCTACAGAGCTGGGCGACCTCTCCAATCTACGGCAGTTGAACCTCTACAGCAACACCCTGACGGGCGAGATCCCACCGGGACTGAGTACTCTCACCAATCTGCAGAGCTTGAACCTCTACAGCAACACCCTAACGGGTGGTATCCCGGATACATTGGGCCATCTCGTCACACTGCAGAGCTTGAACCTGGCCTACAATAGTCTGACGGGTACCATCCCTGCTGCCCTGGGCAACCTCACCCGTCTGGTGACCTTGCGCCTCAACGACAACCAACTGATGGGCAGCATCCCTATTACTCTACCCGCCTCTCTGCAGCAGTTGCACCTCAACGACAACCGACTGATGGGCAGTATCCCTATTACGCTACCCGCCTCTCTGCAGCAGTTGAACCTCTACAGCAACACCCTGACAGGTGAGATCCCACCGCAACTGGCCGCCCTCTCCCACACGCTGACTACTTTGAATCTAGGTCAGAACAGATTGACAGGTACAATCCCACCGGAACTGAGGACTCTCACCAATCTGCAGACATTGAACCTCAATACCAACACCCTGACAGGCAGCATCCCTGCTGACCTGGGCAACCTCTCCCGCTCTCTGCAGACATTGAACCTGGCCTACAATAGACTGACGGGCGAGATCCCACCGGAACTGAGTGTTCTCATCAATCTGCAGCAGTTGTACCTCAACGACAACGAACTGACGGGCAGCATCCCACGTGCGCTGGTCAACATCACTGAAACGCTGCAGACATTGCTGCTTGGGGACAACCAACTCAGCGGCTGTATCCCACGTGCGTTGCGAGATATTACTAACAATGACCTGACATCCTCATCATTCAGCGACTTCCCAGATTGCAATATGCCAGCGGGGCGTGTGGTTGTGTGCATTGACACAGAAGCGATACCGGGTTCATATCTAGAGGAATCTGTCAGCCTGCGTCGGGATTGCGAAAGGCTCTTGCATGTGAAGCAAGGATTGGAAACTAGAGGGTGGAATACTACTGCGTTGAACTGGGCGACGACGACTGCCATAACTGCCTGGGCTGACATTGGTCTCAACGACGACGCTATGCAAGTGATAACTGTAAGTCTAAGCCTCCCGAACAGTAACCTGATGGGCGAGATCCCACCGGAACTGACCGCCCTCTCCAGCACGCTGACCACCTTGAACCTAAGTCAGAACGGCTTGACGGGTACGATCCCACCGTGGCTAGGGGACTTCACAAAGCTGCAGACGTTGTCCCTCAACAACAACCAACTGACGGGCGATATCCCTGCTCGACTGGGCAACCTCTCCAACACGCTGACCACCTTGAATCTAGGTCAGAACAGATTGACGGGTGAGATCCCACCGCAACTGAGGACTCTCACCAACCTGCAGACGTTGTCCCTCAACACCAACCAACTGACGGGTACGATCCCACTGTGGCTAGGGGAGTTCACAAAGCTGCAGACGTTGTCCCTCTACAGCAACACCCTGACGGGTACGATCCCTGCTCAACTGGGCAATCTTTCCACCACGCTGACCACTTTGAACCTAAGTCAGAACGGCTTGACGGATATGATCCCTGCTGCACTGGGCAATCTTTCCACCACGCTGACCACTTTGAACCTAAGTCAGAACGGCTTGACGGGTACGATCCCTGCTGCACTGGGCAATCTTTCCACCACGCTGACCACTTTGAACCTAAGTCAGAACGGCTTGACGGGTATGATCCCTGATGCCCTGGGTGCCCTCACCAATCTGGAGACATTGAACCTAAGTCAGAACGGCTTGACGGATATGATCCCTGATGACCTGGGTGCCCTCACCAATCTGGAGACATTGAACCTGGCCCGCAACACCCTGATGGGCCCGATCCCGCCTGCCCTGGGCAACCTTTCCAATCTACAGACGTTGGACCTACGCGACAACCAACTGACGGGACGCATCCCTTCCCAGTTGTACGATCTCGACGTTCTCACCAATCTGGAGCAGTTGCTCCTTGCTGGCAACCCACTAAGCGGCTGTATCCCCCATGACTTGCAAGGTCGCCTGCCAACAGATTGGCCATTCTGCCCACCACCCAGACCACCATCTACGGGCGGCGGTGGTGGCGGTGGTGGTGGCGGCGGCGGCGGCTCAACACCGAGACCCACATGTACCAATGGCACTGTCGTATCCAACCCCTCTGCCAATGCCGACCTGGTCAGAGACTGCGTCCTGCTCCTGACCAACAAAGAAACCCTGGAGGGAAGCATCAGTACCTCCATGCGCTTGAACTGGAGTGAGGACAGCAGCATAGGCACCTGGGAGGGGGTAACCATTAGCGGGGCCCCGCAGCGGGTGATCAGGCTGGAGCTGGATATCAGTGGCAAGACATTGGCAGGCAGCATCCCGACCACCTTGAGCCGGCTCACGGGTCTGCAGACCTTGGATCTCGCCAACAACGGACTCTCGGGCCGTATCCCGGTTGGCCTGCGCGCGCTGGCCGCCCTGCAGATCTTGGACTTTTCCAACAACCGGCTGTCGGGCAGCATGCCGACAGATCTGGGCAGTATTGCCACCTTGCAGACCTTGCACCTGGCCAACAACAGTTTGACGGGCAACATCCCAACGACCCTGGTGGATCTCTCCAATCTTACGTCGTTGTCCTTGGCTGGCAACAGCTTGAGCGGCTGTATTCCCAACGCGTTGACGCGGGTTGCCCAGAACGACCTGTCGGCTATTGAGTTGTCCTTCTGCGACCCGGTCACCCCGACACCTACACCTACGGTCACGCCCACAGCCACGGCTACACCGCTTGCCCCTGTTGGCCAGGATCTCTTCCTGCCGCTGGTGCGGAAGTGACGCAGTAGGTGCTCGTTCTAGGGGATTGTCTGCATCAGGATGTTTCGCTTGGCCGCGGCCCGTTGATATTGCCATTGCTACATCTATGGTGTTACTATCGACTCGACTACGCGGCCCTGACACAACAGATGCTAGACTGGTTCATGCAGACAAGCGATATCACACCAATTGCTGAGGACCCACACACCACTTACGCCCATATGGCCAACGGTATTTGGAGTACCGAGCGGGAGGCATAGATGCCAAGTGAAGGTGCAATGCGTAACGGCAAAAAACACGGACCTTGGATCACCTACTATGCCAATGGCACTGTGCAGAGCAAAGGCACATATGAGGAGGGCAAGAAGGTGGGCCGTTGGCTACTCTACCACAAAAACGGCGTGATCAAATCCGAAGCGACCTTCGTCAATGGTGTCTACTCTGCCTACTATTGCAGCTACCATGACAATGGCGTAAAGTTTCGGGAGGGGTATTACAATGAGTATGCCGGCGTCTCCGCAGATGGCACCAAAGATGGAGAATGGATTCAGTACGACCGCAACGGCAACATTGAGCATAAGAACGTCTATAAACGGGGTTCAAAGGTAAAATCTGCTGTCTTTTTGCCCGAAGAATCAAGCGTACATGATTGATTCCATGATAGGAGGTTGACGCGTGTATACAACCGACCAATATGAAGGAATGCTGGCAGAAACGGTGGTCATCCAGGGTGCAAATGGGGATACCCTCAACGCCTATTTTGCCCGTCCTCTGGGACCGGGTCCCTTGCCCGGCATGGTGATCATCCATCATATGCCTGGTTGGGATGAGTGGTACCGGGAAGCGACTCGCAAGTTTGCTCATCATGGCTACGCTGCGCTTTCGCCGAATCTATACGACCGGGCCGGCCATGGCACGCCGGAAGACGTGGCGGCCGCAGTGCGGGCTGCTGGTGGTGTCCCTGATGATCAGGCGGTGGGGGATCTGGCCGGGGCCATGCATTATCTGCGGGCATTGCCCTCTGTAAGCGACAAAATCGGGGTATTTGGCACTTGCTCTGGTGGCCGGCACGCGGTACTGGTGGCGAGCCGGGTGCCAGGCTTTGACGCGGTCATCGACTGCTGGGGTGGGGGCGTGGTGATGGACCCGGATCAACTTACCCCCCAACGTCCGGTGGCCCCGATTGACTATACTGCTGACCTCAACTGCCCGATTCTTGGCCTCTTTGGCGAGGAGGACCACAGTCCCACTCCGGAACAGGTAACTCGCCACCAAGCGGCCCTGCAACAGCATGGCAAAGAGCATGAGTTCCATATGTACCCGGATGCAGGGCATGGCTTCTTCTACTATCATCGGCCCAACTATCGGCAGGCCCAGGCCGTTGATGGTTGGGAGAAGATTTGGGCGTTTCTCGGCGAAAAATTGGCCGCTTGACCCGTTCACTTTCAAGGAAACCAAAAATCACTTGGTGGATACGTGACGCGAGAATATCCAAGGGAGCAGCCCCATGTGTACAATGATTGTCCAGAAAGTTCCTCTTAACGGATTTGGGAAGGGTGCTGGCGGCTGGTTTGACGTGAGCCAGGCCAATGTGAGTTTCGATCATCCATTTCACGCGCCTCTGGAGCATGCACTGAACATTGACTTTGTCAACGAAGCCCAAGGTCCGGGCGCACGAGTAGCGGTAGAATTGAGTGTTGAGGCTGCTCAACAGCTAGTGGAGACGATTCAGGCGGTGCTGACTGAGGCCGAGTTGGGAGGATATCGCCGCTGAGGTGTGAAACCTCTCTCCTCTCAATCTTGATAGGGGTCGTACTCATCTGCGCCGGCCATAGCGACCCCTAGTGGTGTGAGGGTGTGGAGGATGCGAATGGTATTGCGATGGTAGCCTAGCACAGTGGGTAGATGTTTGTAGACCTGCGGGGCTTCATCTGTGCCGGCCCCGCGCAACTCTACGCCCATCCGCCGCACCCTGTCCAGCATCTGCTGACGAGAGATCTGTCCCGCCTTCACCTGCACTCTACGCCCCTTTTTCCGTCGAAAACGCCCGGCTGCCTGTGTGCGGGACAGAAGCCGCCCCGCGCCGTGGACCGTGGAATAGAGAGCCTTGCGGCTTTCTTCTCCTTCGCTCCCTATGAGGATGACAGAAATATCTGCCATAGAGCCGCCGACAAAGCTCTTTTGGCCGGGGAACGCGGGCGTCGCCCCTTTGCGTACCACCCACAAGGTGCGCCCATCATGCTGTTCTTGCCAAGCGAAATTGTGATGATTGTGGACCTCTTCCAGGATCTCTGCGCCCAACAGAGATGCCACCCGCGCACAGACCCAATCGCGCCCCGCGTACGCGTAGCGGCCGGCCAGATGCATACAGGCGAGATATTCTTGGCCCAGGGCCGAGCCTACATCAAACAGCACCGGCGGAACATTGATACTATTCTTGCCCCCGCCGGCCTTGATGAAATGGGTCGCTAGGCGATGTCCTAGCCCGCGGGAGCCGAAATGGACGCCCAGCCAGGTCCGGCTCTGTTCGTCTGCGAAGATGTTCACGTAATGATTGCCGCTCCCCACAGTGCCCAGTTGTTCCGCGGCCAGTCTCTTATACGCCCGGGCCACAGTTGTATCCCAAGCGGGGTCGTCTTCAAAGAGAGAATGATCGACCTCTTCTTGGTTCTTACGCCCGACTCCGAAAGAGATAGTGCGCCAGATGTCGTCCATGATCTGTTTGATATTGTGCTTCACCTCCGTGACGGGTATATCAAGGCGCACAGCCTTGTTCCCACAGGCGATGTCATAGCCGACGCCTGACGGGCTGACCTGCTTTTCATAGGCCACTACGCCACCGATGGGCACAGCATAGCCCAAGTGGTGGTCCGCCATCAGCGCAGTCGCTGCGGCCTGCGGGGCACAATTGACAATCTGTTCAACCGCATTGTCCAGCGGGTCACCCCAGACATATACGCCGCGGATGGTTTGAAAAGGCATTTCAAATACCAGTGATCAGGAAAACAGCAATCGCTATCAGGCCGGCCTGACGCCTGTATAGAGTCCCTCCGGTAGCGGGTCTGGACGCTCGCAGCGGGAGGACAACGCTACATGCTGGCCTGTATCCGAGGCCACGTGAATGGCCTCCATAATTTCCAGCACATGCAAAGCCAGCTCGCCGTTGGCCCGGTGTGGAACGCTCTCTAGGGTGCTTACCGTCATATCCGCTACTCCTATGCCTCGGCTGCGGCCCGTGTGCCCGTAGCGCAACTTCAGTTCTTGCGCTGCTGTATCAGAGCGCACTTGAAGCGGCCCTCCGAAGGTATTTGGATCCGGTAAGCTCAGGGTGCCGGATGTGCCGTAGAGCTCCATACGTGGCAGCGCAGAGGCCTTTACATCAAAGGTTGTGATGAGCGTGCCTATGGCTCCGGACTCGAAATCCAGCACGCCGACCACGTGTGTCGGCACTTCTACTTCAATGACTTCGCCTCGTTTCTGCTCACTCAAAATCGTGCGTTGCGGCCAAGTCAGGCGGGTTGAACCGGTTACCCGGCGTACTGGGCCCAAAAGGTGGATGAGGGCGGTCAGGTAATACGGCCCCATATCGAACAGCGGGCCGCCCCCGGGTTTGTAGTAGAAAGCTGGGTTTGGATGCCAATGCTCGTGGCCCCGGCTCATCATAAAAGCCGTGGCGGCTACCGGCTCACCTACGAGGCCTTCATCTAGATAGCGACGAGCGGACTGTAACCCGGCCCCCAGAAATGTATCCGGCGCGCTGCCGATACGCAGACCCTTTTCCTTGGCCAGCGCAAGCAGATGCGCGCCCTCTTTGTATGCAAGGGCAAATGGTTTTTCACTGTATGTGGCTTTGCCCGCCTCCAAGGCGGCTTTGGCGACCGCATAATGCGCGCCTGGGGGCGTCAGATTGAGGACGATGTCGATGTCCGGCGCGGCCAGCAGTTCGTCCGGTTCCAGCACCCGGTTGAGGCCATATTTTAGGGCTTGGGCTTGCGCGGCCGCGCGCATCATATCCGCGCAGGCTACAATTTCGATCTCTGGTAGCTCTTGCGCCACTTCAAAATATTGGCTGCTGATGTTGCCACAGCCAATCATTCCGATTCGCGCGGGTAGTTCCATTACGCACTCCACTGGTTACAGATGTTTGCTCTGTCTCAGAGGGAAACTGCTTCAGGCCCGGGCCGCCCAGAGGATGCCTCGACGCACGATCTCTCTGGCCTCAGGGACGTCGAAATCTTTGGCTACGTGGCCCAGGGAACTGTAGAAAATCTTGCCCTTTCCCCAGCGGCGCTTCCACACTACCGGCATAACAGTGCCATTGATCCACGGCGTGTACTCGCCGCTGAAGGTCGTTGTCGCCAGCACTTCATTGCTCGGGTCCACATGCAGCAGATATTGTTCACTGTGCATCTGAAAATCATGCAGCCCGGCAGTGATCGGGTCATCGTGATTGATGATGTTGACTGTGTAGTCGATAATATTGCCCGGGTGGGCTACCCATTGGCCGCCGACCATAAACTGGTAGGTCGGGTTCTGTCGGAAGGCGTCCGCCATGCCACCGTGCCAGCCGGCAAAGCCTGTGCCGGCCTCAACTGTGTCCAACAGACCCTTTTCCTGTTCTGGTGTGATTGTGCTCATGGTGAACACTTGTGTGATGATGTCATAGGTGGCCATGCGCTCAGTATCCGTATAGACATCCAGAGATGTCTCAATCTCCACCGCAAAGCCTGCTGCTTCGATCAACGGCGCGAAAATGTCCACGCACTGTTTAGGCTCATGGCCTTCCCAGCCGCCCCAAACCATCAACGATTTCTTCGTCATCGTTCCTTGACTCCTCGTTCGTAATTCTAGTCGCCATCATAGCGGATGTAACTGCAGTGGCCTATGGTCAGGAAACGGCAGATACTGGCCACTGGTACGGCAGTATACCACCAGGCGCACGGAAGCTACAATGCACTTACAGAGCTTGCGCGATTGAGCCATTTCTCAAAAAACACAAAGCCCCGTTAAGACGGGGCCTTGTGTTTTCTGGGTCCGGTAGCAATCTACCTAGACGGCAACCTGCAGAGGTGATGCTACCGGACCCATACGACTACTACAACTATCCATAGGGCATCACCTCCTTTTTAATAGGATACAAGCATAGTATTCCACAACTTGGCTTGCTTGTCAAACGGCGAAAAGCATGTATACAATACGGCTCCTCTTGAATTTTGATAACAGTAGCATTCGTGTTTATAATAGTGTAGTTGCAACATGCTATATTCTGCCATCCTTTTGATCATGATTTCCGGAAAGACGCTATGCGTAATCAAATTGTTCTCGTTGTGGTCGTTCTGTTCCTGTTCGCGGCTGGGCTGTTCGTGGCATTGCCCATAGACCATCCATTGTGGCTAGAGGAAGGGCTGGCCCCAGGCGAGGATACCCAACGGGATATTCGTGAGCTAACATTGGGGCTGGACCTGAGAGGCGGTACGCAGATTCTCTTGGAGACAGACATCAGCGAAGATCAGTCACTACCGGATGATGCGCTCAACTCCGCCAAAATTATCGTTGAGCAGCGGGTGAACGGTCTGGGCCTTACCGAACCGACGGTCCAGTTGCAAGGTGAACGCCGGATGATTGTCGAACTGCCCGGCGTGAAGAATCCAGACCAGGCCATTGAGACGATCCGCTCTACCGGACAGTTGGAGTTCATTGATCCCGGCAATCGTGTCCTCCGCACCCATGATTTCATCAATACCACCAATCGTGCCACGGCCGTGGCGGCCTTGCAGGAAGCTGTGGTAGCCGGCGAAGCTGCGCCCCAGCCGATTCCATATCCGGACGAAGTATTCAATACAGTGATGACAGGTGATATTCTGCAAACGGCCATCGCAACACAGGATGAGTACGGCTTCTGGCAGATTCAGTTCGACCTAACCAGCGATGGCAGTGATCAGTTCTTTGCCTACACACGGGAACACATCGGCGATGTTCTGGCGATTGTGTTGGATGGGCGGGTCCTTTCGACTCCAGTCATCAACGCGGCCATCAATGAGAACGGCATCATCAACGGCGATTTCTCCCAAGAGGAGGCGGATAGCCTAGCGATACAGATGCGTTACGGTGCTCTGCCCATCCCCTTGCAGGTGGTGGACGTGCGTACAATCGGTGCCAGCTTGGGCCAGGATTCCATTGACCGCAGCTTGCAGGCCGGCCTCATCGGCGGCATGCTGATCCTGCTCTTTATGGTTCTGTTGTACCGGCTGCCCGGCTTTCTGGCCGATATTGCCCTCGCGATCTATGTGACCTTGAATCTGGCTATGTATAAGTTGATCCCGGTGACGCTCACCCTGCCCGGGATCGCTGGCTTTATCCTTTCTATTGGTATGGCTGTCGATGCCAATATCCTGATCTTTGAACGCATGAAAGAGGAGTTACGTAATGGCCGCTCCCTGCGGCTGGCCGTGGAGACTGGCTTCAGCCGGGCGTGGCCCGCTATCCGTGATGGCAACCTCTCGACCCTGATCTCCTGTGCAGTCCTCTATTGGTTCGGGAACAATTTCGGGGCCAGCATTGTGAAGGGGTTTGCCATTACGCTTGCAGTGGGTGTTTTACTGTCAATGTTCACTGCTGTATTCGTCACCCGCACATTTATGCGTAGTTTCCTTTCTACCCAAGGGCAGAAGTTGATGGGCAATCGCAGGCTATTGGGCTACTGAATTTATAATACCAGTGGCGAGTGGTACCTTGCCCGAACCACTGGGTCTTTGAGGCGTGAGCATCCCCGCCGAACAACACGAAGAGTATCGTATGTATCACTTAGTTGAACGTCGTAAGATCTGGTTCCTGTTTTCCCTGCTTGTGATTCTACCGGGTATTCTGTTTATGCTGTGGCATTTCGCTACTGTCGGGACACCCCTTCCTCTTAGCATCGACTACACCGGTGGCACCCAATGGGAGATGCGTTTTGCCGATCCGGTCATGCCGACAGATGTACGCAGCATTTTTGTTGAAGCAGGATACCCGGACACAACGGCATTTTTGGTCGAAGATGACCGAACCGTCCAGGTCAAGTTCAAGACTATCAACATCTCCCAGAAGGAACAGATCCAGCAGGCACTCATCGCTCGTTTCGGCGAATTTGATGAGCGGCTGTACCGCAGTATTGGCCCGGCCATCGGCGTAGAGGTCAGCCAGGCGGCTCTGTTAGCGGTCATCGTTGCCTCGGTCTTGATTCTGATGTATATTGCCGTGGCATTTCGAGAGGTGCCCCATCCTTTCCGCTATGGCATGGCTGCCATTATCGCCCTGATCCATGATGTGCTGGTCACAATTTCGTTCCTATCTATCATGAATCGAATCGCTGGCTGGGAGATCGATGCCCTCTTCCTCACCGCGACGTTGACCGTCATCGGTTTTAGTGTCAATGATACGATTGTCATTTTTGACCGCATCCGCGAGAACTTGCGTCGCTACCGGGGCGAACGGTTTGCGACGGTGGCAAACCGTAGCATTATTGAGACAGCGCAACGCTCCATTGCCACGCAAGTGACGGCTCTACTGGTATTGGCAGCTATTCTGGTGTATGGGGGGATCACTCTGCAAACCTTTATGGCTACACTGATTGTCGGCCTCATCTCCGGGACATACAGTTCCATTTTTACTGCCACGCCGATTATCGTTGCTTGGGAAGAAGGTTTGCTCTTGGCCACGGCTAAGAAGCCGATGGCTGCCAATGGACGGGCGGCCTTGGCCTAGATGTAGAGTCCGCTAGATGCAGAGGACAGAACCGCAGCCGAGTTCCGCAAGGAAACTCGGCTTTGTTATGGGCATTCAAATATCCTGCTGCAGACAATCCTTTACTCATGCTCGTTTTTCGAGGTCGCCGGAGCGTCTATGTTGCTCTTTGGTGTCTACTGGCAATGTCTATGTGTGGATTTGGCCCTCCTACATTGGTGGACCGGGATGTGGCCCCTCAACAGAGGTTCACAATTGGGCAGTTGCGTCAGATTCAATGGGCACGTACCCCACCTATCAATAGCAGTGCCCGGTCCGTGTTGGCCTATGACCTAGATGCCGAGCAGGTATTGATGACCCAGGCAGCGGACTTGCCTGTGCCGCCGGCAAGTTTGGTGAAACTCATGACTGCCCTGCTCATCTTTGAGCAAAATCGTCTGACGAAGCAGGTTACGATTCAGCCTGAAGATCTTGTGGGCGGGGCCACTATGGGTCTGCGGGCCGCTGAAGTGCTGCGTGTGGAGGAACTTCTGTGGGGGCTGTTGATCCCCAGTGGCAATGATGCTGCCATGGCTCTTGCCCGACAATACGCTGGCCATGTGTCTCTATTTGTCCAGCGTATGAACTTGCGAGCTAGGGAATTGAATCTGCGGGAGACACAATTTGCCAATCCCCATGGCTTTGACGTGGACGGGCAGGTGGCCAGTGCCCAGGACCTGCTTACACTCGTGCGCCTACTGTGGAAATACCCTCTCTTTCGGGAGATCGTCGGAACGGCCATGACAACAGTTGCCCACCATCCTTTGTACACAACGAACCAGTTGCTCGGCTTGAATTGCCCGACACCCGAAGTTTGCAGCATCAATGGGGTCAAGACCGGGACAACGGCCCAGGCTGGCCAATCTCTCATCGCTGGCGTAGACCGGGACGGTCATCAGCTCTTCGTTGTCGTCCTCGGCAGCATAGATCGTTACGCGGATATGCAGGCCGTGTTAGCTGTGATCCAGCATAACTACCACTGGATCCCTGTGCATCTGCCGCAACGTCCTACCGCCTTGGACAGGCTGTTTGATCCCTCTGGCAATCGTTGGGTTCTGCGTGCTGAAGGAGATACAGCCGATATCTTGCTGGCTAGGTGGGAGTATCAGAACTTACGTTTATTTCGTCGGGTGCATCCTCCCCCCTATCATGTCTGGACCGCGGGCATGGAGGCTGGTGTACTGGAGTGGCGACTGGGTGATACTGTAGTCGCAACCCAGCGGCTCATCATACGCTAACTTCAGTGGCGAGTGATTTAGTATTCATCCAGAGAATTTTGATTCGGGACATTGTATGGCTGAAGAGCGTTTGCAGAAGGTATTGGCCGCGGCCGGTATTGCCAGCCGACGGGCCTCCGAAAAGTTGATAACCGCAGGCCGTGTACGGGTGGATGGGCAGGTCGTTACGAGCCTAGGCACAAAGGTAAACCCGGCCAACACCACGATTGTCGTAGATGGCAAGGCGATTGCCCTGCCGCGGCGACATATCTATTATAAGGTGTACAAGCCCCGGGGCATCCTCAGCGACATGGGCGGAGATAGCCGTGGGCGTGAGACGATCGCCAAACTGTTGCCACCGGGCGTTGGCCGGGTCTTTCCTGTGGGCCGGTTAGACCTGAACAGTGAGGGGCTCATCCTGTTGACGGACGACGGGGAGCTGGCCCACAAGCTGACCCACCCTCGCTATGAGCATCCCAAAACATATTACGTTCTAGTTGACCGGCAGCCATCCACTGAGGCATTGATCCGATTGCAGGAAGGGATCGAACTGGAGAGCGGGCGTACCGCCCCGGCCCGGGTGGAGGTGGCCGAACGCCTTCCGGCCCGGCTCTTTTTAGACAAAGGCAAGCGCTCGCAAGGCCGCGCCATGGGCCTGCCGGCAACATCGCGAACCCCGCCTTCCACAAAAGGTGTGTGGCTGCGTTTTGTCCTGCGAGAGGGCAAGAAACGTCAGATTCGGCATATGGCCGCCGCGGTGGAGATACATTTGCAGCGGCTGATTCGCTGGTCGATTGGCCCTCTGACGCTAGACGGATTGAAGCCGGGCGTGGCCCGCCTGCTGACACCCGGCGAGGTGAACGCGCTGCGGGACTGCGTTGGCAGCACCAGAAACCGACCAGGGAGAACCAAATCAAAGCCTCGTCCGAGCCGCTCCCATTCGAGGCAGGCATTTCCGCGCAAGAAGCGATAGGTTTGTCTGTGAATATCATCACCATTGACGGTCCGGCCGCCGCGGGCAAGAGTACCATCGGCTACCAAATCGCGCAGTGGCTTGATTTTCTTTTCTTTGATACAGGGATTATGTATCGGGCCGTCACATGGGCCATGTTGGAGCGGGGGAATGATGCAGCGGATATAGACACTGTCGGGTGTATCGCTGAGTCATTGCCCATTGAAATCGACCCACCGCAGAGCAACCAGACCGATGGGCGTCAGGCGACAGTGCGTATCGGTGATCAAGACATTACCTGGGCCATCCGTACACCCCGGGTGGACCAGAAGGTCTCTGCTGTGGCCGAGAACGCCCAAGTACGGCTGGCCCTGACCCGTCAGCAGCGTCGCATCGGCCTGGCCTATGGCTCCGGCTCCGCTGAGAAGCTAGGGGTAGTTATGGCGGGTCGGGATATCGGTACGGTTGTGTTGCCGGAAGCACCGCTGAAAATCTATCTGAGCGCGCCAGTGGAGGAGCGGGCCAGACGCCGTTCTCAGGAGCTTATGGCGCGCGGCAAACAGGCCAACTTTGCACGAGTTCTGGCTGCTATGCGCCAACGGGATGAAATCGACAGCCAGCGGGCTATTGCTCCCCTACGCCCCGCAGATGATGCCTTCTTACTCGAAACTGTCGGCTCTTCCATTGAACAGATTGTCAGTCAGATAAAGGACAAGTGGCGAGAGATCAGCAAGACCTGAGGCCTGTGACCAGTAGTCCATAAACGGCAATGATTGCCCCTAGTCATTCCACAGGGATTTCATCAACCATTCACTACGACCAATGGCTGCCTTAACTACAGAACAGAAACTAGAACTCTATTACTGGATGATCTTGGCACGGACATTCGATAACCGGATGGTTTCCCTGTGGAAGCAGGGGCGGGGGGTTGGTGGAGCTTTCAGCGAGCGAGGCCATGAGGCCATCAGTGTTGGCTCTGCTTACGCCTTGGCAGCGGAGGATATTATCGCCCCGATGCACCGGGATATCGCTGCCTATTTCCTGCGGGGGCTGTCACCGCGCAGAGTCTTTGGCAACCTGCTAGGAAAAGAAATCGGCGTCACCCGCGGGCGGGACGCCAATCATCATGGGATGGGGGATATGCGTCTGGGCATTGTCGGCTTCATCAGTCATATTCCCATGTCTATGCCCATCGCTCTGGGGGTGGCCATGAGCTTTAAGCTGCGCCAAGAGCCGCGTGTGGCCCTGACATACGTGGGAGATGGAGGCAGCAACGCTGGGCTCTGGCACGAGACAGTCAATATGGCCGCTCTCTACCAGGCCCCCTATGTATTGCTCGTTGAGAACAACCAATACGCCTACTCCACCCATGTTTCCGCACAGATGACCATTGAAAACATCGCAGATAGGGCCGCGGGCTACAACATTCCGGGCGTGATTGTTGACGGCAATGATGTAGAAGCTGTCTATGCAGTGACGAAAGAGGCAGTGGAACGGGCTAGGCAAGGTGGGGGTCCCACGATCATTGAAGCGAAAACCATGCGTATGATGGGGCATGCTATCCACGATGGCGCGGAGTACGTACCGCGGGCCCTACTGGCCGAATGGGAAAAGAAGGATCCCCTTGATCGCTACGAAGCAAAGCTGCTCGCTGGTGGGCAGACGGACCGTGCGGAATTGGACGAGATCCGTCAACGGGCATTGACCGAGATTGAGGATGCAATCGAATTTGCTGAGGCCAGTCCTCTGCCCGACCCTGCAACGGTTGAAACTGGCGTATACGCCCCCTGAATCTGTGCTCCCCGTCCTACTTCATCCTGTGGTTGATCTAATCACTCTCCACTGGCCACTGCTGTTGCAGCCAACGGAAACCGATCATCTGTCCATGTAGCTGTATTCGACAGAATTGATAACCGTTCTGCTGTATCCCACTGATACCATCCTACATAAATTTGATAGTCCCCTTGCGGTATTGGGGTGAGAATGCGTTCATCTATGATCACTTCGTTAAGGGGCCAGCTTGATGTTGGATACAGGAGTTGCGTGTCAGATTGGGCAATGATCTGCCCATCTGCATCAACCATATGGATAAATCTCGTGTAATCCGTTTGAGAAGAACCGATAGATTGCCAAAAAAGGGTTACTTGAGCCGCATCGGAGGTAGGCGTGAGGGTGTAGCCCTTAAGCGCGATGATGTCCCCGAAATTGATATCTGTGGAAAATTCCGGTACACGATTAGCCAGAGGGGAAAAGTTGATAGTCGTTACAAGATGGAAAGATTCACCAGTGGATACAGGGATATGTTTGTGCTGCACTGCATTAAAAACGCCAACCCGTAATTGATACGGGCCCGCGGACAGGTCGGCAGGAATGGGGAGACTATAATTCAAGGGGACTGTCTGACCGGGTTCCCAGACGCGTACTCGAAATACGCCATGTAGGGGCCAGCTATGGAGGCTGGCAACAACTTCTTGGTTGTGGTCGAGAAGTTGGACAAACATCTCCACATCTTCTTCGATCTTCTGCGTCGGTTGCCAATAGAAAGTGAGCACAAGGGGCTCTCCGGCGGTCAAATTACTGCTTTGATAGCCGACTAAATTCAAGTTATTGGCAAAGGAGGTCTGTAAAGGAATATAGGCCGGGGACGTACCTTGCCAGCGCGCCGAGAATGCTTGGGCAGCCAAAACACCATTGCTTGCTATGATCGAGGATGATGCAGTGTTTAGCCGTTCGAGGCTATCCGGTATGGGAGGCAGGAAATAGACAGTCTCATCTTTCAGAAGGACCCATTCATCTGCTAGATAAGCGGCGGGTGTCCCTTCGGTTGTTGGGCGGTCTGGGTCTGTCGGTTGAATAACTGTGACGACTTCTCCTGGGTGTATCGGTTCATTCATCCCCCCTGCACGATATGGGAAATGTTCGGCCAGAAGAAAAGCGAGGGGCGCGCGTTGATATTCACTGGAGGGCAATAAAATTGGGGTATCAAGATGGTCGGCAATGTATCGGGCTTCTGCAATTTCGACCAAGCCGGTTCGCCATTCTAGGCCGTCGGCAGCGAGGAACTGCGGTCTCACCCGAGTCGCGTAGTCCCATTGCCGAAATGAGCCAGACAACACGACCAGCACGAGGACAAGATAACCAGTCCAATTCGGTAAACCAGGGTTCTTTTCTATCCATCCCCAAATGGTAGTACTCCCTAAACTCGCTAGAATAAAGATGAAAGGAAGGGCCGGAATGAGCCGTGCTGCTGAAGGGATTGTCCCTGGAGAGGTCAACAGATCCGGCAGAAACATGATCCCCATCAGTAAGAAACTAAAGATATATGCTTCTCGCCGTATGAAAAATGTGGCCCCGAGACCCACGACCAAACCGACAACGAAAACAGGCGTTAATAGCGACTGGTTTGAGAAAGGGTTATAGGCATTATCCCAATACCAACCGAGCATGAGTAGTTGATTGATCAGTTTGTCAGCGATAATGGGGAGAGGATCAGGCAATTCAGCAATAGATTGCTTGGAAATCTGTTGCGTGCGGGCGATAAACGTATCTGGATAGGTGAGAAACTGTATCCATTGGGGTAAGGCGACCAGAGTTGCAACAGTTGTGGCCAATAGCAAGCCTCGCCAGCGAGAGAGCAGTTGACGATTCGTCATTAGCGCACCAATGCTGGCCACTGCTAACGCGATGGGGAAGAAATGTGCCACACTATAGACATATTGGCTAACACCGACAAAGAGGCCAGCCAAAACAAAAGCGATCCAAGATCCCTGCCGAAACCCACGCCACAAAAAACCAATGGCCATCAATTCCACAACAGGGAGTAGAGCACCTTCAATCCCATATCCGGAAAATGAAGCAAAAAATGTAGAGAGGGCCAGCCCAAAAGCCGCGATCAATCCTGCTCGTCGGGCAAAAGTAACTCCCTGATCCCTAAATAACCAACGTGAAGCTGAATAGATTGCCGGTGTTGCTAAGGCCCCTCCCACTATTGTGATGCCGCGCAAGGCATCAGGAGTAAACCCCAACACGGTAAAAACAAGAGACTGTAGATAGATGATGAGAGAATGGGGCGCAAATTGATGGTAAACATACAAAGGAAACACGCTATCTTGTAAAAAATCAAAGGCATATAAGCCCAACCTGCTCGCATCGCCGCTGATCCCTGGAGGTGTTGTCAACCAATGTAGGGAGTAGATCACTAGGCTAAGAAGGAACAGGGCTGCTGGAAGTAGGTTATCATAATATTTGCTCATTTTGAATCTCTGTTTATACAATTTGGATCGGATTTACAGGATTCACACCTTTGTTTAGATCAGGATTTTATGGGCCACGCCCGGCCAAGCGTAGTACGGCAAACGAATAAAGCGTTGTTGGATTGCCTGTCGCTGTAGCGGCGTTGATGAAAGGATTCACTAGCGTACCCTATGAATTTTACCCTACGTAAGCGTACCCATCAAAAATGTCTTAAGAATCAAATGCTAGAGTTTGACGGCAGATGAAAACGCAATGGTCTGTGACCGGTGACCAGCGGCCGGTACCTGCAATTACACAAGCCATAGACCATAGGCCACAGGCCACTGCAGTTCGTCTGTTTTTGTTCGTCATGCTTCTTTTCGCCTTTGGGCGGCTGATGTGGGAGCTGGGAGAGAAACCCCTGTGGTGGGACGAGAGCCTGAGTCTCCAGCGGTCTGAACAGTCGTGGCCGGATCTGCTGGTGGGCCTCTTGGTTATCACCGATGGCGAAAGCCAACATATCACTCGCGATCAGCATCCGTTCGTCTATTACATCTTTCTCAAACTCTTTCAGCAGGTGTGGGGAACCAGCGAATTTGTCCTGCGTTTGCCGTCGGCTTTGGCCGGCACCCTGCTGGTCCCTGCTCTGTGGTCGTTTGCCCGTCTGTTCGTTCGCACAAAAGTGTATCCCCGCATGACTTCAGAATGGGTGGCACTGCTGGCCGCGATCAACCCCTTCTATCTTTGGTACGGCCAGGAGGCCCGCCCGTACATTCTCTGGACATTGCTGGCGGTTCTGAGTACATATGCTCTCTTGCGCTGGCAGCACACAAAGGGCGAGGATCTAGGTGTTGGCACGAGAAATGTTGAGAGTGTTCATGAGGAAACAACGACAAAATTTTCTGTGCCACAAGGAGAGAGGGTACTCGCTACGAACGAATTTCCTCGGCCCACTGTCTTCTGGCCGCTCGCCTACGGAATGCTGACACTCTTCGCTCTTTTCACCCACTTTTTTTCCGGGCTGCTTGTTCTGGTACATGGGCTGATCCTCACCCTAGGCCTTTGGCAGCCTGCCCGCCGGCTGGCCATCGGCCTGGGGATCATCTGGTTCCTGGCCGTGGCGGCCTTAGGGGCTGGTATCGCATGGTGGGTGTTGAGCCAACCTGGAGCCGGCACGAACTTTCAGCAGATCCACCTGTATATTCTGGCCCGAGACCTGCTCAATGCCTTCAGTCTGGGCCTGAGTGTAGACATTCGTGAAGTCCTGGCTTTGGACATACTTTTCGGCCTTCTTGCTCTGGTAGGGGCGGTCTATGGCCTGCGCGTCTTCCAACGGTTTGGACAGGGTGGTCTCCGAGCACAAAGCGGTGAAGAGGTACCTTCTCTTCACGCTCCACGAACTACTGCAATTCGCGGCTGGCAGCTACCGACTCTGCTGGTTGTGCCCGTGTTGCTACTCTTCCTTGGGAACCTGATCCAACCGCTTTACATGAACGCGCGCCATCTGGCCCTGCTCAGTGGGTTTTATCTCCTGTTGGTGGCTGCCGGTCTTGCTGTGTTGGCAACCCGTTCCTTCATCGCCGCAGGGCTGGTGAGCCTTCTACTCATCGGCGGTTCCACCTATAGCACGATCAACTATTTCACCCTACCCATCTATCGTAAAGGGCCAGAATTGGCGCAGATGGGCGCAGACCTGCGTCAGGACCTCCACCCTGGCGACCTACTCTTGCTGGATTCGCCGTTCGCTTGGCGCTTTTTTCACTACTACCTGCCTATTGCCCAGATCGACGCGCTGTCTCCGCATGTAGGCACGGCCTGGCGGGCCGTGCCCCTGGTCGGGGCTGTCCCCGGGGATTGGCCCAAAACGTTTGACGCGCTCGCTACTTGGAGTGCTCGCTATCGGCGCATCTGGCTTGCCACAGAGAGCACATACGATTACCTGGACCCTGAAAGGCGAGTTAAAGGATGGCTCCAAGACAACCATATACGCATCTGGGAGAAGATCTATTTCAGCCCCACCTCTCGCTTGGAATTGGAGCTTTTCCTCACTGGGCCACCGATTGTGGATGTGCTGCCGCCCAACCTAGATGCTCGTCCCAATGTGGTCTTCGCTGACCGCATTGTGTTGCGTGGCTTGGCAGTTGAGCCGCCTCTCTTCGCCGAAAGCATGACACCGATCACTCTCTATTGGGATCCCTTAACAGATCTTGAGCGGCACTTCAAATACGTTCTATGGATCGAGGAACTGCTGCCCACAGGAGAAGTACGCCGCTTTCCGCGTACGGAGCAGGAGCCGTACCGGGGCTTTGTACCGACGGATTGGTGGCGACCTGGACCGCTGGTGTTGGAGTTCAGCGATGTGGTTGCGCCTATGGAGCCGACGCCCGCTGCCTCTTATCGCTTGCATCTTTTCTGGTATGATGCCGAGACCTTAGAAAAGCTACCCGTCACCGATTGGGGAGATGCTACAGCCGCTGAAGATGGTGTCACGTTGACTTTGCCTTTCCCGCTACCAATACCAAACACCAGTGAAACACCGAACAGCAGGGACTAGGGCAATCCCAAATACTAGGCAGCAACACAACAGGCCATTGCAGTTTCCGCTGGCACTCAGCTATGGCATTTTCGTTACACTCTTCTTCGCACCATACCTCTTGGGGCTGGCTATCTTTTCCGAAGGCGATTTTACCGAGCATTTTTTGCCTTTCAGCATCTTTCAGCAGAACGCTCTCCTAAGCGGGCTCTTGCCTCTCTGGAACCCTTATGTAAATGCTGGTCATCCCTTCTTGGCCGACGCCCAATCTGCCGTCTTCTACCCGGTCAGCAACATTCTGCTGCTCCTGACAGGATTCGAGCGCAGCGTCACTGGGAGGCTCTATTGGCTGCAGGTGGAGGCCGCGCTGCACCTGTTCCTAGCATGTAATTTTACCTATCTGCTTGTGCGTCGGTTGACTGGCCAGCGCATGGCTGGGTTTGGGGCTGGGCTTGTCTTTGGGTTCTCCGGTTTTCTCACCGGCTATCCACCTCTGCAATTGGGGATTCTGCGTACATCCATTTGGCTGCCGCTGATTCTGTGGCTGCTGCTGCCGAGCAAGACCGGCAGGTTCACCTGGACCCGCTGGCTGGTGGCCGCTGCTGTCCACGCCATCGCCTTCTTCGCCGGCCATCCCCAGACATTTCTTCTTCTTTCCTACACAGTGGGCGGCTGGATGCTGATGTTAGGTATCGCATCAGTGATAAAATCCCAACAGCACTTACGGGCCAGTCGTCAGGGGCTCGTGGCCACTGCAATTCACGTAGGCCGGGTGGTCGTGTATGGCATCGTGCTCATTGTGCTGAGTCTGGCGCAACTATGGCCGGCCCTGGAATTCACGAGTCTTTCTGTGCGTTCGTCTCTCCCCTATGAGGAACTGAGTGGCGGCTTCCCTCTGATCGATACATGGCAGCTGTTACTGCCAGGCGTGCTGACACATTTCTCGCCCCTATACATCAGCATCGCCGGTCTGGGCCTGATTCTGATTGCCATCACCGCTCTGCTGTCGCCTAGCTTCTCCCTACCCGATGGCAATGCCTTGGCTCGCCCATCTGCCTTTTTCTTTCTCATCTGTGGGGGGGTTGCTCTGCTGGCCTCCTACGGTGGGAATGGCCCACTCTACCCGCTGCTCTATCGTTTTGCCCCTGGCTGGTACCTCTTCCGGGGACAAGAACGGGTGGTCTATCTCATCGCCTTTTCCCTGAGCGTCCTCAGCGGCTATGGGCTGGCCCTGTTGCCTTCTCTGCCTGCGCGCTGGCGTAGGTATCTGTGCTGGGGATTCCTCATTGTGGCAGTGAGCGGCGTAGTCGTGTTCCTTCTGCAGAGTCAGAATGTAGTACGTGCTTCGCTTGCGGAACTTCTGCTGTTAAGTGGAAAGATGCTGATCTTTGCCATGGCATTTGCCTATCTATGCAGCAGGCGGCATCTCTCTCGTACCCATCTTTTGCTCCTGTTCCCTCTGCTGGCTGTTGATCTGGTCATCGCCAATTACACTACGAATCTAGGGTCATCAATGCAGGCACTGCTTGCCCGACAGGAGGTAGCTGCCACAACTGCAGAGGCGCATGGCCAGTGGCATGTGACCAGTAACACGACACATGCCACTGGTGTTCCATCTGCCCTCCCTGCTCGGGTCTACAACGAATTCCGTCTGCCGGAAAACATGGGAATGTTCAACCGTTGGGAGGATGTCTGGGGGGCGAGTCCTCTGCGGCTTTCTGCTTACGACCGTTTGTTCGTTGACTTTCCACAGGACCGTATGTGGCAACTGACCGGTGTCGGGACGGTTCTCACTTGGCGACCGGAACTGTTCGTTGAGAGTCAGCTGCTGGCCGAGTTTCCCCAAGGGCCAGACGCCTCAAACTACGTATACAAACTCAACACGATTGCCCCACGGCTCTGGTGGACACAAAATGTGCGGCGGGTGGACGATGAAACAGCGGTCACACTGCTGGCGGACCACAGCTTTGACCTGCAGTCAGAGGTGTTGATCGCCACAGAGCAGTGGCCGGTTACCAGTGAGCTGTGGCCAGTAACTGCAGTTCACAGTTCACAGCAGTTCACCTTCGGAAATGGCGGTACAGCCTTGCTGCAGGCCGAGCGAAAAGGCCCTGCTCATCTGCACATTCAGATTGAGAGCACCCAGCCCGGCCTGCTGTTCGTCAGTGAGAACTGGATGCCCGGCTGGCAGGCTGTCTGGGACCGAACACCAGTGGCCAGTGATGAATTGCCAGAGGAGAGCAGTGACTCGCCACGAACCACGAAACCACTGCTGTTACCTGTGTTGCGCGCGCACCAGGCATTTTTAGGCGTGCCTGTTCCTGCTGGCGTGGGCACGCTGGAGCTGGTGTATCGTCCCAACAGTGTCCGCTGGGGTGTAGCGGTCAGTGGAATTGGCTGGATCCTGCTTCTGTTTGCTGTGCGCCATCCGCTGATTTTGGCGCTTCAGCGGGTATGGCGCACAGTAATGAACAGGCACCAGGTGCCAATGCCCCGTGAAACCCCAACACTAGAAACCATAGCTATTCACAGTTCCTGGTCACAGGTCATAGGTTACAGGACGCTGCTGTTGCTGATTCTCCTTCTTGGTTTCGCTCTGCGTCTGTTTCGCTTGGACTTTCAGGAGCTGCGGGGAGACGAGGCCTTCGGCTATTTCTTCAGCTTGCGTTCGTTGGCCGGAATTGTACAGGAGACCCTCACCCTGCAAGAACCTCATCCGGTCGGCAGCTATTTCTTGCAACATGTCTGGTATGCCTTCGGCGGGACCAGTGAGTTCGCTCTGCGGACCGTACCCGCGCTGGCCGGGACTGCGGCGACCCCTCTTCTCTACTGGTTCGCAAGGCAGATGCGCCTAGGTGTGCCCGTGGCCCTGCTCAGTAGTTTTCTAATGGCTGTGAGTGCCTACGCCATCTGGCACAGCCAAGATGCCCGCATGTATACGCTGAGTCTGGCCCTTACGCTCGCCAGCAGCGGGCTGGCCCTGGAGGTCGTCAAGCGGCCCGGGCGTTCAGTGTTGGTTGGCTATATTCTCTGCACGCTGATGACTTTGCACATCCATTACTTCGCTGCTTTCGTCCTTCTTGCCCAGAATCTGTACATTCTGCTAACAGTTGTGCTGAGGGCCCGGGATCGACACTTGTGGCAACCCTTGCTGATGCGCTGGGGAGGCGTGCAATGTGTCGTGGCCGCTCTGTACATACCTTGGCTGATCTTCGCTTGGCAGACTCTCATGAGCTACGGTGGCAACGGGGATTCGCCAGCCTTGGAGGAGATGGTGTGGCGTTCCATTGGTGTCTTTATCCTAGGGGAAAGCGGGCTGGACGAAATCTGGCGGTTTCATGTGGGCATCTTGGCCGCAGGCATTCTGGTAGCTGGAATTCTAACCTCTGTAGCCAGTAAACCCCCAACAGCAACTGCGGTTACCGGCCACAGACCACAGGTCCCTGGCCACTACAGTTTGATCTTTTACCTGTTCGTCCCTTTGCTGGCAACCTGGGCTAGCGCATTGGAGCGGCCAATCTTCAACGAACGGTATCTGATCGCTGCTCTGCCACCTTTTCTGATCTTATTCGCTATAGGGGTTGTGGAAATCGGCAACCGCCTTGAAAGATGGTTGGGTTGGAGATGGAGGAGTTGGGTGGTTGATCCCCGTATGAGCGACCCAACTATTTTGGAAAGAATTCCTGTCGGGCATCTAGTCGCGGCCAGCCTCGTTTCCGTCATCGTTGTCAGCAATCTATTTTGCTTACAAAAGTACTATTTTGACCCAGCGTTCAGCAAAACTAGGGGGTGGCGAGAACTAGCAGCGACTCTAGAACGTTGGAGCAGGGGGCTTCCTGCGGCAAAGGTACGCTTGGTACAGAATTTTCCTGACCCAGTTCTGTGGTATTATTATAAAGGAGATGTTGAGCACATTGTACTGCCGCCCGTCCCGCACGACACCGAGGGTACAGTAGGCGCGGTCGAATCTCTGCGAGATGCTGGCGTCCAGCGGATTCTTTTGCCGGTGCAGTTGGCAGCGAATTGGGATCCGACAGGCATTGCCCAGGGCGCACTTTCCACAGCCTACCGGCTGTCCCTACCGTCAGCCTCTGTCGGCGTCTGGCCGTTGCAGGTATACACCCGCCCAGACATCCAGAGGTGGAACCAGCTTACTGTTGGCTTTACCAATGGTTTGGTGCTGTTACGTGTGCAGATTGAGCCGGATACATTGCCAGCCGGCGGCCTTCTGATTGTCCATATGGACTGGACCGGATATCCAACAGCTTTGACTGGTGGTGAAAAGATCTTCCTGCATCTGCTTGACGAGACCGGTACGTTGCTTGCTCAATTTGACCCACCGCTGCCTGTGGATTCTTTCGGGTCAACCGTTAGCTACTCTCTGTCCGTACCATCAATAGGCCCAGTGGCCAGTAATAGAACACAGGCCACGGAACACAGGCCAGGCCCAGATACAGGTTCCCTGCGTCTAGTCGCCGGGGTGTATGATCCAACTTTGCCGGGCGCGCCCAGAATCCTGACGAATTCTGGCGAGGATTCGCTACTTTTGGCCGACTTTCCAACACCAGTGGAGAGTGCAGAGTGAAGAGGGGAGAGCTACTCCGAGGAGAGGCCTCTCTCTCCGCGCCATTCGCCATTCATCACTTGCCACTGCAGTTTGAGAAAGTGCTAGTTGGCTTGCTCTTGCTGTTATTTTTCCTTACCGGCATTGCATACAGTCTGGTCGTGCCGCCCTTTGAGACCCCTGATGAAATCTATCATTACGCCTTTGCCCGGCATTTGGCCACAGGCAATGGACTGCCCATACAGGGCCCGGAAAAGACCGGCCCTTGGGAGCATGAAGGCAGTCAGCCACCTCTCTACTATAGCCTAGTTGGTCTGGTGACAATGGGCATTGATCAGAGTGATTTTGATGAGATCGCCGTGCTCAATCCTAGGGCTAATCTTGGGAATCCCCTGTATCCTGGCAATAAAAACCTCACACTCTACAGCGCACAGCAGAGACCCTTACGCGGTGTGAATCTGGCTGTACGGATGGGCCGCTGGCTTTCCGTTCTCCTCGGCACGCTCACAGTTCTGCTCACCTATCTGTTGAGCCGCTACGCTTTTCCGGGGGACCGCTGGTCTCGTCTATTGACAACCGGGCTGGTGGCGACGATTCCGCAGTTCACATTTATCAGTGCAAGCGTTTCCAATGACAGTATTGTGAGTGCCAGCAGTACGGCTGTGTTGGCCTATTTGGCTGTCCTAAGCGAGCGGGCCCGGCGGCAAAGGTTGATTCGTTGGTGGGAATGGGTGGGGCTAGGTCTGCTCTTGGGGTTGGCCGCGTTGAGCAAGCTACAGGGCCTAGGATTGTTGCCGCTGACGGGCATTATTGTCTTGCTTATTGCCCGTATGCAGAAAGACTGGTGGGTCATCCTGCGAGCTGGGCTGCTCTTGGCTGGGCCAGTGCTGGTCGTGGCTGGCTGGTGGTATGTACGTAACTGGCAACTGTATGGGGACTTGTCCGGCATGGAGAATCTGCTCAGCATCAATGGCCTGCGGGAGGAGGCTGTGGTTTGGTCGGCGTTGGTCGGTGAGCTGCGAGGGCTATACATATCCTTCTGGGCGATTTTCGGCTGGTTTAGTATTCTTTTACCCCGCTGGATGTATACTTTCTTTGACATAGTGACTGCTGGCGCGGTGTTGGGCGTGTTGGCTACTGGGCTGCGGACCTGGCAGAGAGGGCGACAGGTGCTGTCGGAGCGGGCAGTAAGCGTACATGGTCTAATTTTCTTATGGGTCCTGTTGTTCTCGGTGCTGTTCGCGTATTGGGTCTCCGTGTCTCGGGGCGTACAGGGACGGCTGTTGTTTCCGGCCATTAGTGCCTTGGCCGTTATCATGGCCGCTGGGTTGCGCTTCTGGGCCGGATTTCTGCCTCCCTCTTGGCGTCCGCTCTTCGGTGTCGCCATACCTCTGGGCCTGTGGAGTTGTTCCCTCTTTGCTTTGACCGTTCTGTTGCCGGAATCCTATGGCCTGAACCATCGGGCCCGCATTGTTGACGTTGTCCCTGCCGATGTTCAGCCAATTGGAAAGGTGTATGGGGATGGCGTGGAGCTGGTAGCAGCTCGCCTGCCGGCCCGGCGCTTTCATCCTGGCGAACATGTGCCGGTAACGCTTTATTTCCGCACGCAAAAGGCGCAAACCCAGAACCATGAACTGTTCCTGCAACTGCTAGTGCCGGACAACGACGACAATATTCAACTGGGAAACGTGACCACCCATCCAGGCTGGGGGGTCCTGCCACTTACCCTTTGGCGGCCGGGCATCTTGTACGCGGACACCTATCAAATTCCCTTAACCAGCGAATTTGCGTACCATGCCCCGGTATTGGCCCGGCTGTATGTAGGCTTTACGGCCTCCAAGGCCACAGAGTCGGAGAGTGAAGGACTTCTGCCTGTCGTTGGAGGAGGCTCGAAAACTGATAGCCGTGTCATAGGTACTGTTGCGGTGTCCATACGAGAACAGGCGCGGCTCCGTCCGCCGGACATGCAGCTTGTGAGGGTCAATTTTGGGGGTGTTATCAGCCTCAGCGGTTATCTCTTTCCGACGGAACTCTCTGGGGTGACCACTCGGGAGTTGCCGGTGATGCTCTTCTGGGAGGCCAGCGGCGCGCCCCATGCGAACTTTACCACAGCGGTCCAACTGTTCGGAGCGGATGGCGAGTTTGTGGACAGTTACGACAAGCCGCCGGCGGAGATATTTCCGACCAGCTACTGGCGGGAAGGGGACGTCAGTCTGCGGAGATTCCCGTTGCCCTTACCAGCGGAATTACCGGCAGGCGAATATCAGGTGAGGGTCGGGTTGTACTACTCGGACAGACCCGATGAGCGTGTGCCGATTTTCGACGCGGACAGAACCGTGCAGGACAACCTAGTATTGCTGGGAACAATACAGATTCGTTAAGATAGGGATTCGTAGCGGCTAACTGACGTGACATTGACAGTATTTAGCTGCCGATTGTCGCCAATCGTCTGCCCGCTGCTCGCAGGGTTTCTAGGCGTTTTGAGAAGGCAAAGCGCACGATTCCGTTTCCGTATTTCTCCCGGTCTTTCGTGTAGAAATTGATGCCCGCCACTGTTGCTACCCCTACCTCTGTCGTCATCCAGCGGGCGAAGCGGGCCGAGTCCCACTCTGCCTGTGGGGCATTGATATGTGTGTAGTCAGCCATAGTATAGTACGCGCCTTGGGGGCGGATGGCGCGGAAGCCGGCGATGTCCAACATCTCCATCATCACCTCCCGCCTTTCCGCGTACTCCTCCTGTAGCTGTGCGTAATAGTCCAGCGGCTGGCTGAGGGCACTGGCTGCTGCTGCCTGCAAAGGGGTCGGCGCGCAGATCGTTGAATAGTCATGGACTGCACGGATGGCGGTAGCCAGCGGCTCTTGTGTGATCACATAGCCCAACCGCCAGCCGGTGACCGCGAAGCTCTTGCCCAGCCCGCCGACCGTCACCGTGCGCTCCAGTAAACCATCAAGACAGCCCGGCGAGATATGTTCTCGTCCGTCATAGAGAATGCGGTCGTAGATCTCATCGGTGATGAGAATGAGATTGTGCCGGTTGACAAATTCAAGCACCCCTTGGACTTCGTCGTTGTCAAAGACCCGCCCGGTGGGGTTATGGGGGGTGTTGAGGAGGAGGGCGCGGGTGCGAGGTGTGACGGCCGCTTCCAAGCATTCCGCTTCGATCCGGTACTGGGGAGCCTCCAAGACTACCGGCACCGCTACAGCGTCCGCTAACAATGCCGAAGGCCGGAAGTTTTCATGGCCCGGTTCCAGAATAATCAGCTCATCGCCGGGATTCAACAGTGCCAACAACGTGGTGGTGATGCCTTCTGTCACGCCACAGACGATGCAGACATGTACATTCGGGTCCACCTGCCAGCCCAACTGGGCCGTGTACTTCTCCGCTAACACCTGACGTAGAGGCGGATAGCCCCACGTGACCGTGTACTGATTGGTGCTGCCACGGATGGCCTCTACCGCTGCATTGACGATCATCTCCGGTGGGGCGAAGTCTGGGAAACCCTGGCTCATATTGATGGCATCATGTTCAATGGCCAAGCGGGTCATCTCCCGGATCATTGACTGATTGAAGCGGGTTGTACGGTCGGCTGGGTACATAGATAGGCTCCCGGAAAGGTATAGACAAACAGGTATCGCTCGTCTCTGGGGAGAATTCTACTCGAATGTGTATCTACCTGCAATGTATTGCGGTAGCGTTTTTGAAGGCCGTGCTCCCTACTGGATTGCATCAACGCCAGCAGAGAATATCTCGAATGCTTTTGTTTTTCACGATCTATCTCCCCTGATTTCGCAGCCATTCAACGAGGCCTGTGTCCCGTTTTTGGACGAGTTGGGTAAGGGATTGCTCGCCTATCATCTCCTGTACATCTCTTATGATCTGAGCGGCGATTTCATCTGTAAGTTGTGGGCTTCCCAAGGTCTGCCAGCGGGCTTCTTGGGTTGGGCCTAGATGGCGTATGTAATGAGCAATACCACCGCTGCCGCCGGCCAGATGATAGGTAGTAAACGGCCCTTGTAGGGCCCAGCGTAGGCCCGGCCCCTGGGCGACGACCGTATCAATATCTTCGACAGTGGCAATGCCTTCCGCCATGAGATGGACCGCTTCCCGGAAGAGAGCGGCGGTAAGCCGGTTGGCGATATGGCCAATGGCTTCCTTTTTCACCTGTACAGGCACTTTGCCCATCGTCCGGTAGAAATCCATTGCCCAAGAGACTGCCTGCGGCGCGGTCTGTGCTCCGGCGACCACTTCCACCAGCGGAATCAGATGGGGTGGATTGAAGGGATGTCCGACGAGCACTCGCTGTGGATGCTGGGCCTGCGCCTGCAGATCGGATGCCAGCAGCGCGGAGGTGCTGCTACTGATGATCACCTCTGGGCCGATGACTTCCTCCAACGCGTGTAGCGTCTCCCGTTTGAGGGACAGCCGCTCCGGCACATTCTCCTGCACGAACTGCACGTTGCCTAGCTCAGCATTGATGGTTGTGGCAAATCTGACCCGGCTCGGGTCCGCGGCCGGCGACAGGCCCAGACTTTCTAGGGCCGGCCACATCTTGGCAATGGTCCGGCATAAGTCTGCCTCCGTAATCGCCGGATCGACGGCCGCGACGTGTAGGCCTTGGGCCAGGAAGTAGGCTGCCCAACTGGCACCGACTGTGCCTGTGCCAATGACAGCCACCTGCTGCACCTCATGCGTTGCCGACCGTATCATCATTTCTGCTCCGTTGTTGGCAATTCCATGATTCGACCGGGGCGGCAATACGATAGGGAACGCCCGGCCTTATCGTCTCTCTAGCTAAAAATAGATAACCATGAACAGCAATGGGAACAGAATCAGAAAGGCTACTGCTCGCTGCAGGCAGTCCGCACGGCCTAGACGGCTCTTTTTCCGTTTATGAAGCGAGGGCCAAGAGGCTGCCAAAACGGGCCAGCACCTCATTCATCCCTGGATGGTGCCAGCGCATCAGATCCTCCTCATTGCTCACACTACCTGCCAGCTCAAACATACATTTGGCCTTTTCATCAGTCTCTAGGTCCACATAACTGGTGGATAGGCGCAGGGACAGTTCCTGCGGTGGGGTACCAAAGACACTGCCGGGTAAGGTCGCGATCTGCCATTCGTCCAGCAGAAAGCGGGCTAGGTCCGTGGATGTATGAACCCCTTGCGCGGCCAAGTAGCTGCGCCAATGATCGAAGTTGGGGAATAGATAAAAGCCAGCCATTGGCTGCGCGCAAGACACGTTTAGGTCGCACAGGCCGCGCCAGAGATAGCGGCTGCGGACTGCATGCAGCCGAGTACATTCGTTGCGATATGCCGTGAGTTCAGGGTCGTCTTGATAGGCGGTGACTGCTGCATATTGAATCGGCGCAGAAACACTGGACCACAGCTCACTACCGATTTTGTTGACCGCTTGGAGAAGCTGTTGTCCGGCTTCGCCTGGGGGGACAAGCGCCATCCCTAGCCGCCAGCCACCGAGGGAGAGATGCTTGCTCAATCCACCGAGGACGACCGTTCCTTCGGGATAGAAGTGACTGATGGAGATATGCTCGCGTCCGTAGGCGGTCAGGGCATAGATTTCATCCGATAGGATCAGCACATTCCTCTGCCGGCAGATGCTGGCGATCTCTTCAAGGAGAGCTGCTTCCAACATCTGCCCGGAGGGATTGTTGGGACTGTTCAGAATCAGCAGATGCTGGTCAAAATGGGAACGATGCAAAAGCTGTGTTAGCTGCTGCGGGTATAGCCGGTGGGCGTCCTTGGGGCTGGCGGGGACCCGCAGGACCGGGCGGTTGATTAGCTGGGCTTGGGGTGCATAACTCACCCATGAAGGCGTGGGAAGAACCGTTGCCCCGGTGACAGCCATCTGAAAAGCGAAGAGGAGAGCTTTGCTGCCAGGGGCTACGATCACCTGGTCGGCCTCAATCACCCTGCCGAGATGTTTTGTGTAGAAAGAAGCGACAGCCTGACGCAGTTCGGGAATGCCGACCCCGGGCAGATAACTTGTTCTGTGAGCATTTTCGGCTAGGGCTAGGGCAATTTTTGGATGGACAGGAAAGCGGGATTCGCCAAAGCCTAAGTGGTAGGCTGTCTGGCCCACAGCCCACATTTGACTGATGCGTTCATTGATGAATAGGGTGGGTGAGGAACTGAGAGTCGTGCGAAATGCGAGATGAGGTGTTCTCTGTTTGCTCTCTCCATTCTCCATTCTTCACCCCCACAGGTGTTTTGCTATCCTACCCAGAATGCCTTCTCGAGATCCGTGAACTCTGCGGCCGGCCCTTCAAATTTGTTGCGACCTAGCTCCAGCACGTAGACGTAATCCGCGATTTTCAAAGCCGCTCGAATCTCTTGGTCTACCAGAAGAATCGTCAACTCCTCCCGATCGCGTAGGGCGACCAGCATTTGGTAGACTTCTTCTGAGAGCAGCTTCGCGAGGCCGGCCGTTGGTTCGTCCACGAGAATCACCTTGGGGTCGGTCATGAGTGTGCGCCCGATCTCTACCATCCGCTGCATGCCGCCGGATAGTTCATTGGCGTTCGATCTACGTCGCGGTTTTAGCGCGGGGAAACGTTCGTAGTTCTCTTCCAGCTTGCGTTTGATGCGGGTTTTGTCGTTTTTGAATGTCCACGCGCCCAATTCCAGATTTTCCTCCACGGACATAAAGCGGAAGACACCCGGCTGCTGTGGGATATAGGCGATGCCCATATTGATGCGTTCATGGGTGGGCACATCAACGATATTTTGCCTATCTAGGAGGACATGGCCTTGATTGGGGCGCAGAAAACCGTAGATCGCCTTGAGCATGGTGGATTTGCCCACGCCATTGGCACCGAGAATGGTTGTGATCTTGCCGTCTTCCGCGCGTAGATTGACACCCTGCAGAATGTTCAGATCCCGGTAATATCCCACATAGAGATCGTTGACTTCGAGCATTATTCTTCATCCTCACCTAGATAAGCGGCCTTCACGGCTGGGTCTTTCCTCGCCACCTCAGGATCGCTGTCGGCAATGAGATCCCCATAGTTCAGCACCAGCAGCCGCTTGCTGAGGGTAAAGATCGTGTCCATATCGTGGCTGATAATGATGAATGCTTTGTTCTGGGCATTGACTTCAGTGATGTAGCGGTAGATGACCTCCATCAACCGGGGGTGGACACCGGCGAACGGTTCATCCAAAATGATGATATCCGGATCGAGCATCAGAAGGCGGCCTAGCTCCAGCAACTTCTGTTGGCCGCCGGATAAGGCACGGGCGTATTCATTACGTAGGTGTGCGATGGTCAGGAACTTGAGCACCTCCTGGGCCTTTTCCTCAAAGTCCCGCTGGCGTGCAGTCATGTTCAATGCCATGGCCGGGACCAGCAGATTCTCTAGAACCGTCATGCGGCGAAAGGCACGTGTCACTTGGAAGGTGCGGCCTAGGCCGACCTTGGCGACGCCGTAGGCTGGTCGTGTGTCGATGCGCTCCCTGTTCAGATAGACTGTTCCACTGGTTGGCTTGAGCGCGCCGACTAGAATGTTCGTCAGGGTTGTTTTGCCGGCCCCATTCGGCCCGATAAGGCCGATCAGCTCTGGCCCTTCTATGGAGAAAGAGACACCCTTCAGCACTTGCAAGCCGCCGAAATTTTTATAGATGTCATTGACGATGAGTTTGGCCATGAGATCTTTCCGCTAACTGCGAGGAGCCTCTTTTCTCGCCACTGGGGTTCGGGTTGAGACTGTCTCCTCGGCGACGCCGGCACGGTTGAGCCGTTCTAGGAGAGGGGACAACAGACCATTGCGTTGGAAACGTAGGGTGAGCATCAACAGAAGCCCGAAGAACACCAAGCGCCATAAGGACATATCGATCCGAAGCGGCCCGATATTGATGTTCGTCCGCAGCAGTTCTAGGGCAAAGGTAATGACCAACGCGCCGACGGAGGCAGCGTAGATGTTCTCTAGGCCGCCGATTACAGCCATGGAAATGACGAGAGACATCTGCAAAATGATCAAAATATTGGGTGTGATGATGCCGATGTAATGGGCCTGCAGAGCACCAGCGGCCGCGGCTAGGGTGCTAGTAATGACAAAGACGAGCACTTTGTAACGCACGATGTTGACGCCCAGAGCCGCGGCCGCCTCCTCGTCCTCGCGGATGGCGCGGATAAACAGGCCGAAACGGGAATTAGCCAGCCATGTCATCAGCAGCATGGCCAGCAGGAACAAGATCAGCATCGCGTAGTAGGGTGGAATTTTGCTCGTATCGTTGAATGTCTGCCCAAACAGGCTGATCCCCCCCGGAAAGAGCGGCACCAGCTCCAATCCACTTTGGCCTTCGGTGATCGGGATCTCTGCGCTGATCGCGGCCCGCAGAATCTCTGAAAACCCAATCGTAAACAGAGCTAGGTATGTGCTGCGGAGACGTAGGACCAGCCAGCCTACTAGCAGCCCGAAGATTGCGCCCATCACCAGGCCCATTGCAATACTGAGCCATACCGGCGGAAAGACGATCAGCGTGCCGGCGGCGAGAGTTTGGGTTTTGGCCATGTCAATACAGGTTTCATCAATGGTCCCAACCCGCCGTGCATTTAAGATGACCAGCCACCAGCCGCCGGGTAGTGGGATATCTGTACACAGTTCTGTGGGCGCAGTGGTGAAACGCATGAACTTTCCGATCAGGCCGCTGGTGTAGCCGCCGACCGCCATAAACGCCATATGGCCGAAGGAAAATTGGCCAGCGTATCCGGCCAACAGAGACCAACTGGAGGCCAAAATCGCGTAGTAAAATGCGGTGATCGCCAAGTGCATAAAGTAGCCGCTGAAGACGAGAGGCCCCAGGCCGTTCATCTCTTCCGAAGCAAGGGGGAGTGCCAGCAGCAGAACAACTGTAATCAGCCCAGCCAGCCGATAGAGAATGTCTATGGCGCGAGAGAGTTTGTCGTTGTTCATTACTGGTGTTGGGTTTTCACTGGCCACTGCTTTTTCATAGCTCTCGCCCAAAGAGGCCGGTGGGCTTCAACAGCAGGACAAGCGTCAAGATCACCATGCCGTAGGCGGGGATGTAGGCCGCGGCCCTGGTTGTATCAGGAATACAGCCGGTCCCCGCGGCCTCGACTAGCCCGACGATCAGGCCGCCGAGGAAGGCCCCTGGCAGGCTACCCATGCCGCCTAGAACAACGATGACGAAGGAGCGGGCCGCAGCCGGGATGCCTACTTGGGGCAGCCAGGAGAAGACCTGTACCAGCGAAGCACCGGACAGGCCGGCCAGCATGGCCCCTAAGCCGAAAGCCAGAGTATTCATGGAATCTGGATTGATGCCGGTGACCGCCGCGGCCTGCCTGTCTTGGCTGACGGCCCGTAAAGCCTTGCCGACCCAGGTACGGTAGAGGAACCACATCAGGGTTGCCAGCATGATGAGGGCCAGGACTGCAGCAGTGAAGCGTGGGTTGGGGATGGAGATGGCTTCAAAAACCGTGATATTCCCTGGTGCCATCTTGAGAACCGCGCCGGAGTCGGCTGGGAGTTCTGTGCGCGGGAAGGGGAAAAAGCGCTGGGCTTTGACTGGATTGGCCGATGCCAGGGCCTGGGTGAAATATTGTAAAAAGAACGCCAGCCCGAAGGTCACCAGAATCGCGTATTCACCGGGCCGTTCGATCTGACCGCTACCCATCGGGCGCAGAAAAATCCACTCGAAACTGTAGCCGATGATGAATGTCACAACACAGCTAGCTAGAATCGCGACAATCGGTGAGAGGCCAGGAAACCATTCGGCTGTCATAAAGTAGGTGATCATGCCGCCGATCATATAAAATTCGCCGTGAGCAAAGCTGACTACGCCCAAAATTGAAAATATGAGGGTCAGGCCCAGGGCCATCAGGCCATAGATAATGCCGATGACGATTCCATTGGTAAGTTGGGAAATTACGAATCTGCCATTGGCAACGCATAGATTGTTCGGGTCAGCTAAAGCGAAGGCAGCAACGAAAATGCCGACGACGGTTGCGCCGGCAACCCCAATCATGCGATTGTGAATTCTAGGTGTGACGATCCACAGAGGAATCAGACTGAGCGGACCGAGAGCTGCGCCAATCAGCGCGCCGCCGAAGGATGCTTGGGAAATCTCTAGGTCTTTGCGAGCATAGATCCGGGGCGTTACCATACCCCCTAAGACACCCCAGAAGGCGATCCACAGAAGTGCCCATCTAAAAATTGCCGCGTTTTCCATCTGTTGGTTTGCCTGCGAATATCTTGCCTGTCAGGATTGGGCGGCTAACAGAAAAAAGGAAGGATAGATCCTGAGTACTTCCTGTCGGTCCGATGAAAGAGCAGTGGCCAGAGGGCCGGTGATCAATAGCCACGAGCCACTGGGGACCTGGCCACTGCAAGGATTACTGTCCGACGATCACCGGCTGACCGGTCTGATAGGTCGCGGGGTAGATAACCGTCGCGTTGACGGAGTCTTGGCCCTCTTCTTGATATTGCACGATTGTAATGGCTGGATCTGGGAACTGATGCCACCATTTGGGATCGACACCTGCCTGTTCCGGCGTGTTATTCTGATTGATCGGGAAGGTGATGGTGCCCAAAGAACCTTCATGGCTGATGTTCTCTAGGGCCGCGATGAGTGCTGTCGACTCGGTTGAGTTGGCTTCGCGGATCGCTTGAGCAATGATCATAATCGAGTCGTAGGCTTCTAGCGCATAAGACTCGGCTGCTTCCTTGCCCGTGCGCGCCTCATATTCGGTCAGGAAGTTCTGGGCTACATCGTTGTACAATTGTGTTGGCAGCCCAACCCGGCGCACGAAGCAGTAGTTGCCATCCGGGACGTTCTGCCAGAAGGCATCACTCACCAGTGATACTTGGTTACACACGGTGGGTACATCTTGGGGCCCGATACCGGCATCGGCAGCTTGCTGGGTGAAGTTGTAGGATGCTTCCCCCGTGGCTAGGGTCATAATCACATCCGGGTTTTCGGCCTTTACCCTCTCAATGATACCCGCGAAATCCTGGGTGCCGATGTCCACACCGAAGGTCACCGCCTCAATGTTCAGTTCTTTTAGTAGGCGCGTGGTCTCTTCGGCTGCGGGGATGCCATAGTCGGTATTTTCGGTGAGAATGACCAGTTTCTCAATAGAAGCCCCGATGTCATCCCGCAGCCATTGGATGAACTTCACATCAACAGCTGAGACTTCCGAGTTCAGCGGTGCGATGCGGAAGACCTCTGGATACTGGATGCTGGTGATGGTATCGTTCCAGGTTTCGGCAAAGACGATAGGAATGCCATTGTCATGGGCTACTTCTTTGGCTGCCACACCTACAGAACTGTGATAGCCGCCACCAATGGCTACGACGCCATCCTGATTGATGAGTCGTTCTGTCACGGCTGTGCCACGTTCTGGCAGCCCTTCACTATCAACGATGATCAGCTCCACTGGTCGCCCGAGCAGGCCCCCGTTGGCGTTGATTTCATCCGCGGCAATCATCATGGCATCGCGCATCGCTTCGCCGCCGACTACTGCGCCTGGTGCGGAGAGGGGGGCTAGGGCACCGATTCGGATCGGTTCCATTTCTTCTGCGGCAGAGGCTGCTTCTTGTGCGGCCGGGGCTTCGGTGGCTTCTGGCTCTGCGGCCGGCGCAGCTTCGCCAACGGTTTCCGTCTGGGCTGTACAGGCCGCGCAAAACAGCGTCAGAAGTGCCAGCACAGCGATAATCCAAAACATGTTGTGGGTTCGGATCATTTGAATATCTCCTTGTAAAACTGGTTGGATAGATATAGATAACGCCTAGTATTCGTTATTGTCCGACGAGCAGCGGCTCACCGGTCTGATAGGTCGCGGGGTAGATGACCGTCGCGTGGATAGAGTTCTGGCCTTCGGCTTGATATTGGATAAATGTAATGGCTGGGTCTGGGAACTGATGCCACCATTTGGGATCGACACCTGCCTGATCCGGCGTGTTGTTCTGATTGATCGGGAAGGTGATAGTGCCTAAAGAACCTTCATGGCTGATGTTCTCTAGCGCGGCGATGATCGCAAGTGGGTCCGTAGAGCCGGCTGCACTGACCGCTTGGGCAATGATGTGGATCGAGTCATAACCTGCCAAGGCTGAGGACTCGGCTGCTTCTTTGCCCGTACTCGCCGCATACTTAACCAAGAAGTTCTTCGCTACATCGTTGTACAACTGCGGTGGTGGGCCGATGCGGCGCACGAAGCAGTAGTTGCCATCGGGGACATTCTTCCAATACGCATTGCTCTCTAGCGAAACATGATTACAGAGGGTAGGTACATCTTGGGGACCGATGCCGGCATCGGCTGCCTGCTGGGTGAAGTTGAAGGCTGCTTCCCCGGTGGGCAGGATCACAATCATATCTGGGTTTTCGGCTTTTACTCTCTCAATAATCCCGGCGAAATCCTGGGTACCGATGTCTACACTGAAAGTCACCGCCCCAATGCTCACCTCTGCTAGTCGCCGTGAAGTCTCTTCGGCCGCGGGGATACCATAGTCAGTGTTCTCGGTGAGGATGACCACTTTCTCAAGAGAAGCCCCAGCCTCATCCCGTAGCCACTGAATGAACTGCACATCTGTGGCCGCGACTTCCGAATTCAATGGGGAGAGACGGAAGACCTCTGGGTACTGGACGCTGGTGATGGTGTCGTTCCAGGTTTCGACAAAGACGACGGGAATGCCGTTGTTATGGGCCACTTCCTTGACCGCTACGCCTACGGAGCTATGATGGCTACCAGCCATTGCTACGACGCCATCCTGATTGATGAGTCGTTCGGCCACTGCTATGCCGCGCTCGGGCAGCCCCTCGGTATCAACGACGACCAGTTCCACGGGCTGCCCGAGCAGCCCGCCGTTGTCATTGATTTCATCAATGGCTATCAGCATAGCAGCACGTATGGCCTCGCCGCCGACTACCGCGCCTGGGGCGGAGAGGGGGGTCAGGGCACCGATTTTGATCGGTTCGGCTGCTTCTTCCTCAGCCGCTGCTTGTATTGGTTCTGCGGCTGGCGCAGATGTGCCGACAGTTTCTGATTGGGGTGTGCAGGCCGCGCAAATAAGCGTCAGCAATGCGAAAGTAGCGACCATGCAGAACATTTTTTGCAATTGATTCATCTTGGAATACCTCTTGTAGAAATGGAGATGGTATTATTGTACCAGATAAAGTGATACCTATTGCCCATCTACCATAATTAGTGAACTCGCCTGCAGCGAGACTGACGGAATGCAGTCGATATTGTCGGGTATTATGCAGTGATTTATCAGAAATGTCAAAGGCTGAAATTTCTATCTCCATAAAACTCTCACCACACACCGTGTAATTTCTCTACACTGCAGTTATTGGTCTCCCTATGTGGTCATTCCTCCATCCACATTGAGGGCTTGCCCTGTCATAAAATTGGACTGCTCTGAACAGAGCCAGATGATTGCATTGGCCATGTCTTGCGGTTGTCCAAAACGGCGCATGGGGATATGGGCCAGCATCTTTTCCGCGCGTTGGGGGTTGTTGCTGATGAGCGGATCAAACAGCGGTGTATGTGTATAGACTGGGCAGACCGCATTGACCCGGATGTTGTGTCGGGCGACCTCCTGGGCTGCAACCCGCGTCAGGCCGATAACTCCGTGTTTGGAGGCGGTGTAGGCTGCCTGATTGGGGAGGGCCCGCTGGCCGGCGATGGAGGCGATATTGACGATACAACCGGCTCCCTGCTCTTTCATTCGTTGGATCTCTGCCTGCATGCAGTAGAATACACCGCTGAGATTGACCGCCAACACCCTATCCCAACCCTCGTGTGGGTAAGATTCTAAGCGTTCCCAAGGGCCGGAGATCCCCGCATTATTGACCGCGCAATCAAGCCGGCCAAAGTGTAGGGTCGTTTGTTCCAGCAGGCCGCTTACATCCTGCGGATCCGATACATCACAGGGTACAAACAGGCCAGCGGCCCCCGTCTCTTGCACCAGATGCACGGTCTTCTCGCCGGCTGTCATGTTCACATCTGCCACCACTACTGCAGCCCCGGCCTCGGCAAAACGTAGGGCCGTTTGCTGTCCAATTCCAGAGCCAGCCCCGGTAATCAGTATCACCTTTTCAGTGAAGTTCATTTCGTTAGAATTTCTTCTCCGACTCGCTGCATTTCGGCCAGCAGGTCTGCTGCTTCGATGTCTGCAGCAAAGAGTTGAACCATCCCACGGTTGAAGCTGCGTAGAAACCGGTCGAAGCCGAGCGGTAGCTGCCAGATTCGTGCTTGGGGCAGTGCTTCCGCGAACGCGGCTAAGTGTGGAAACGTCTGTTGCCATTCGTCTCGCAGAGTGGTTTGGGCAGGCATCCAGCTGCCGTCGTTGGGAAGGCTGCGTACCACATGTGGGCTGTTCAGAAATGTGGCTAGGGCAAAGGCTTCTGTGGTTCGTTGAGACCGTGCTGAGACGGCGTAGCAACTTGTAAAGGCCACTGATGGGTTTACCTGGGCCGGGCCCACGGGTAAAGGCGCGATACCGTAGCGGAATGCCGGAAATTCCGCGGCCAGATAGGGAACAATCCAATTGCCCTCAACTGCCATGCCACCTTTCCTCTTGCCTAGCACCTCCCCGGCCCAAGCACTGTTTGACTCGCCGGCATGACCGGCAAAATTGTCGCGAAAAAGCTGAATATAGAGGTCCAGGGCTGTAGTGGCTGCCGGGGTTTGCAGGGTCACATGCCCGTTTTCGTCGATCAGTGTACCACCGGCAGCATATAGAAACGGCAGCCAGCGGGAAAGGTCCGGGGATTCGATCAACCCGAACCGGCCCGTGTTCAGGTCTGTCTGTTCTATAGCAACAGTTCGTAGGCTTTCCCAGTCGGTTGGGGGGCCCTGCCCGGCCCTGTCGAACCCCTCCTTATCGTAAACCAACGCTAGGGTTCGCACCTCTCGCGGCAGACAGTAGCGTACCTCTTCCCAGATGAAGGCTGCCGCTAGCTGTGTGGGATACCCGGCCGGGTTGAGGGTTCCCTCGGGTGCTGGGGCCAGAAGCTCGTCCACGGCCAGAGCTGGAAAGGTGAAGCTGCTGACAATGGCGAGATCCGGTGGATTGTCGCTGGCCAGAAGGGCGAGGAGTTCCTGAGTATAGGCGGCCGCGGTGAACAACTTGACCTGCACGCCCTGGCCTGTGCCCCAGGCAGTTACCTGCTGGCGTAGGGCTGCGGTCAGTTCTCCTTCTTCCGGTACGAGCAAGCGTAGGGTAGGCTCCGTCGCGGGGGGCGTTGCTGACGCCTGCAAAAAAGGGATGCTCGGCAGACGCATGCCATTGCATGCGCTCACCAACAGCCCTAGGAGGAGCAGAACTGCAATTACTGGCCACGAGTCACAGGCTATGAACGAACGCTTGGTAGGCATCTGCGTCCATCAGTCTTTCTAACTCTTCGTCGCCGCTTGCGCCGCATTCAATTTTGAAAAACCATGCCCCATAGGGGTCCCTGTTGACCAGTTCTGGTGTGTCGAGTAGGTCGGTGTTGATCTCGGCGACACTGCCCGTAACGGGAGAGATCACATCTTCAGCAGCCTTGACCGATTCGACCACAGAAATGGCGTTCCCGGCCGAGACGCTTTCACCCACTTCGGGTAGTTCCACGAAGACGATATCACTCATCATATCCTGAGCGGGATCGCTGATGCCGACCACCACCACTGGGCCGTCTCTTCGGGCCCATTCATGGGTGTTGGCATATTGCAGATTTGATTCGTAGCGGTAGGATTCCATAGAGTTGTTCTTCGCTTGTAACCCAATGATTCGTGGTGAGAAGTTTCTCTCTACAATTCACTCTCCACTGGTTTTCTGATAAAATGGACGTTTGCAGACCTTTGCCTTGCGCGCCTTGCCACGTATGAGAATGTCGATCTCCGTGTTTAGGGTATGTAGCCCCCGTGGAATGTATCCCATGCCGACAAATTTGTCCAGTGTCGGGCTTTTCATGCCGCTGGTAACGTGCCCGACCACCTGGCCCTGGTGCGCGATCTCATAGTGTTCTCTGGGCACGGAGCGCTCTACCATTTCAAAGGCGACCAACAGCCGCTTGCTGCCTTCCAGCTTCACTTTTAGCAGCGCGTTGCGGCCCAGAAAATCCGCCTTATCCAGGGAAACGACCCAGCCTAGCCGGGCTTCATAGGGATTGGTGGTCGCGTTGATTTCGTGGCCATAGAGAGACATACAGGCCTCAAAGCGCAGACTGTCGCGCGCGGCCAGCCCACAGGGCAACAGCCTATCATCCTTGCCTGCGGCCAACAGCGCATCCCAAATGGGCACGGCTTCTGCGCTGGGGAGATAGAGTTCAAAGCCATCTTCGCCTGTGTAGCCTGTACGGCCTATGAGCATGTCCACACCAGCTACGCGCGCCTGCAGAGCCGAACGGCCCGGCACTATCGTAAGGTCTGCGTCGGTCATGCGGTTGAGGATGTCCGCTGCCTTTGGCCCCTGCACGGCCAGCATATAGGTTTCTTCAGAGACATCCTGTAGCTCCACCTGAAAGCCGTGGGTATGGGCCTGCAGCCAGGCGAAATCCTTCTGTCGATTGGCTGCATTGACAACAAGCAGCCATTTTTCCGGCAGTCGATAGATGAAGATGTCATCAACCAGAGAGCCATCCTCATAGCAGAGCAGGCTGTATTGTGCCTCCCATTCGGCCAGACGGCCTACATCCGCCACCTGTACGAACTGCAGAAAGTGCAGCGCATCCATGCCACTGAGGACAAATTGGCCCATATGGTCGATGTCAAAGACACCGGCGGACGTGCGTACAGCTTGGTGTTCGACAAGGGGGCCGGTCGGGTACTGCACAGGCAGCTCGTAGCCGGCGAAGGGAACCATACGCCCGCCTAGTTCTATATGTCGTTGATACAGTTTCGTGCGTTTCATGCCAGGATCCCAAAAATTGAATATACAGCCATTGTATAGCAGGTCTATGGGGGAATGACAAAATTGCAGTGGCGAGTGTTCAGCATCTGTTACAAAAAGCACCTTGTCCACAGCATCAGCTGTAGACAGTTCAGCCTACGCGTTGACAAGCCCTATTCATTCCATTATATTTTGAAGCTAGGTCGAACTTCAGAAGTCGTTGGTATCCGTCTTATACTGGCGATGGAAAACAGGAAATACCGTGCTTGAATCCATTCTAGGAAGCGGCAAACGACACAGACCCAGCACGCTGTTGCTCGCTGTGCTTGTAGCAGTTCTGCTTACCTGGCCGACACTTCTCAAGGCCCAAAGAACAGTGACCTCGCCTTGGGTCGTTTATACCCAAGAAGATGGTCTAGCATCCAACAATGTATTCACTGTGGTTGTCAGTGAGAGTGAAGTCTGGTTCGGGACAGACAGTGGCCTGAGTCGTTTTGACGGTGCTTGGACTTCTTGGAAGGCGGACCCTGATCTGCAGAGCGGTGTACGTAGTATCGCGTTGGCAGAGACCGAGTTGAACGGGGAAGAGATCGCCCCGGCCCAACTATGGGCTGGCACCGAGACAGGGGCTGTGCTCGCTTGGAACGGCCAAAGCTGGAATGTGGTCACAAATTTAGGTTCAGCGGTGTGGGCTCTGTACTATACAGATGGACAGCTCTGGATCGGCACGGAAACAGGCCTATACTTCTGGAATGGTAGGGAGACAGGGCTGGTCAAAGGGCTGGCGGGCGTACGTGTCAATGCAATCGGTAGCCAGGAGGACAGCATTTGGGTCGGCACCTCCCAGGGACTATGGCTGTGGCAGCACAATGTTTGGCGTGTGTTCCCGCTGGAGGACGGGCTGCCTGGTCGGGAAGTGACCGCTTTGTGGGTGGATCCGGCTGGGCCGGTGTGGGTGGCGGCCGATGGCAACATTGCTTGGCGAGATGCGGCTGTCCAAAACGGTATGTGGCAGCAGATTCAGACAGCAAACCTGCACATCCGTGAACGGGTTCGTATTACCTCCTTGACAGGTGACAGGTCCGGTGTTGTGTGGGGCAGTACCGCCGGCAGCGGATACTTCCGCATTATTGAGCGGGATGCGTTGATCCCCCAATCGATCAATCTGGCTGAGAAAACTACATGGATCCAATCAGTCGCTGTTGATGTGGCCGGTTCCCTGTGGCTTGGGACCGTTTCCGGCGTTTTTCGTTCGGACCAGGAGATGTGGGGCCGGGAGATTCTCGACCCGGCCGCCAGCCCGATCAATGAAATTCATGCCATGCTTATGGATGCAGAGAATCATCTGTGGATTGCCACCAGAGGGGAAGGCATCCGGCTGAAGGATCTTGATTTGGACACGGAAATCGTCTTCAATATTCAGAACGGCCTGCCTAGCCCACACATTACCGACCTAGCCCTGGATGATGATGGGCGCATTTGGGCTGGGACATGGAAGGGGGTTTCCTCTCTGGATCCCGGCGCAGATCAATGGGCACAACCGATCCCATCAGAAAAGATGCCATCGGAATTTGTTACAACGATTTTGGCGCAACAGCAGCACCTGTGGGTCGGCACCGACAAAGGTTTGGCACTCTATGATATTACTACGGGTGCTCTGTTTACCGTGGAGGCTCTTGAGCGGCACAATGTACAGGATCTGGCATTGGATTCCCTGGACCGGCTATGGGTGGCGACGGAAAACGGCGGCATCTTTCTGGCAGATCTGGATGGTGAATGGATCCAATTTCTGCCTGACCCGACGATAGATCAGGCGATTCTTGGCAGGAATGTGGCTGCCCTAGCCCCCGACCCCAAGGTCTCTGGCGCGATGTGGGCCGGTGTACATCAGCAAGGTCTGAACTATTTCGACGGGCGAGTCTGGCATGACCTGACAGCCACAGCCCGGCTGCCCAGTAAAGTGTTTTATGACTTCTATATCGATCCAATTGACGCGTCCTTGTGGATCTGTAGTGAGGGCGGTGTTGCCCGTTTTGACGGACGTTCCTGGGAGACCCTCGTTATCAAATCGGTCCTGCCGGCCACCTCTATCTTTTCGATCATCCACACCCATGACGGAACCTACTGGTTCGGGGGGCGGGATGGGTTGACCTTTTACCGGCCGGACAGAGACAGGTCGCCCCCTTGGATAGAGATTGTGGGTGTCTCCGGCGCGAGTGGTCGGATTTCAGCAACGGCCTGGGAGGTGGCAACCGACGAAGAAGTTATCGTCAGCTATCTGGCCGGTGATATCTATACGCCCCGGTTGGATCTGATCGTTCTCTATCGGCTCACGTCCCTCGGGCAAATCGGGGAATGGAAGGTGTTAGACCGGCCATTCCTGAGGCTGTCAGGCTTTACCCAAGAGGGGGAATATCGAGTCGAACTGCAAGCCAGAGACTTTGCATTCAACTACTCGGACGTAAGCAGTGTTGCCTTACAGGTTGTGCCCCTCACGGCCCTGATTCGTCTGCCATTCCTCGGCTCCATTCGCCCAATCCATCTCATCTTTCTGATCGTCTCAGGCACTACAGCACTGATCGGCATCGGCTCCATGAGCTATGAACTTGCCCAAAAACGTAGACGAACCCGAGAAGCCATCGCCAGGTCCTTCAACCCGTTTATCAGCGGGGAGCCGGTGCGGCGCGATGATATGTTTTTTGGCAGACGCTATCTGTTACAGCGTCTTGTTGACACACTGCATAACAATAGCGTTATGATTCATGGTGAACGTCGCATTGGCAAGACCACATTGCTCTATCAGTTAGCCACCCATCTACGCGAGTTGGATGACCCGGAATACTGGTTCCTGCCTCTGTATGTGGACCTTGAGGGAACGGAAGAAGATGGCTTTTTCCATTTTTTGATGGAGGAGATCATCCATACAATTTTCATCCTCCCTAACCTTACCCCGGAGATCAAGACCGTTCTGCAAGACCTTCTTTACAACCGCTTTGCCAATCAAGAGTATACGGATAGGGAGTTCAGCCGAGATCTGCGGAATATCATCCGGCCATTGCAGGCCTATGGCGAGGAGCATCATCCGGGCAAACACCTACGGCTGATCCTTCTGTTGGATGAGATGGACGTGATCAATGAATATGGGCGCTTGATTCAACAGAGGTTGCGGCGCATCTTTATGCGAGATTTTTCTGCTACATTGGGGGCGGTCATCGCCGGGATTCGCCTCAGCAAAGAATGGGACCGCATTGATAGTCCTTGGTACAATCTTTTCAATGAAATCCAGCTAGAACCCTTTAATCGTGAGCAGGCCATTGAGCTACTCACCGAACCGGTGCAGGATTTCTATGACTACGAGCCATCTGCCCTGGATTTCATTATTGAAAAAAGCAATGGGCGTCCCTATCGTCTTCAACAGTTTGGGCTTGAAGTGGTCGGGCGTATGCTGGCCGCTGGACGGCGTACCATTACATTAGAAGACGCGCACTATGCTCATCACCATATTCAACTGATAGGTGGGTGAAACCAGAGGAGAGTAACATCTCTAGGAAGCATTGGTGTTTCATTGGGAACGGGAGTTGTTGAATCTACTATGCGGAATCCTTATATTGTTGGTCGCTGGCTGCGAGGAAACGAACACTACGGCAGAGAATTGCTGATCGAGTATCTGATCAGCGTCACCGATCCGGCCATGTGTGTGATCGGTACACGTCGTATGGGCAAGACATCCTTGCTACGGCAGTTAGAATGGCTGTTAAGCGGGCCAAAAGAGACCAATTTGGTCCCTCTTTTCTGGGATTTGCAGGGGAGCGAAACCAAAGATGATTTCGACTATGAACTGTTTTTAGCCATTGAAGACAAAACCGCAAGGTTCCGCCCATATGGAGTCGATGTCGGAGCCCTCTATGGCCAGGATGTTCCGCATATTCTGCGTTCTCTGCAACGTTCCTTACAGAAGCATAACAAGCATCTGCTGCTGCTCATTGACGAGGCAGAGGCCTTAATTAGTCTCGCCAAGAACAATGACCAGGCCTTGGCACGTCTACGCAAAGCCTTTCAAAGTGGCGGGATGCGAACGATCATTACCGCCACCAAACATCTTATGCAACTGAACGACATGACTCGCCATTGGCTGACAAGCCCTTTTCTGTTTGGCTTTAGTCATATGAATCTCTGGAGCCTGAACCAGGAGGCGAGTGTTCACCTAGTGTTGCAGAAGCAGAATGATACCATGGTCCATGTGGAGAAGGAACAGCTTGAGCAGATTCTGACGCATACGCATCGCCATCCCTTCTTGATTCAAACATTGTGCCATCGTCTTTTTGAGGTAAAAGAGGGACGCGGCATCTTGCGCGAGATCCGCGAAGAAGACCTGCATGTGGACCATCTGCTCTCTGGCTTCTTTGAAGTTGATTTTAAGTATCTAGCCCCCACCGAACAGAGGATTCTATTGACTGTGGCGCGCCAGGGGATCATCAATGAAGAGGAGTTGGTGGCGAAGGTCGAAGATGGGTCGATTGAGCAGATCGCGAAGTTCATGTATAGCATGAACAAACTTGGCTATCTACGCCAGGTATTTGGGCAATGGACCATTGGCAACGAGTTTTTACGCCGTTGGATGTTGGAAAACTATCAGGATCTGGCCCAGAACGTACATTCCGATGTGAGCGATTACAGCGTTGAATCTTTGCTTGTAGCAGGCCGCCAAGAGGAACTGGGCTATCTGCGCTATAAGATCCCAGAACTACGCAAACGTTTGGAGTCCCTCAAGGCTGCCCGCAGTAGATATGGAGTTGAGGTTCCTCTGGATCTTTCCAGGGAAATTCAGAAGTTGCAATGGGAGCTAGAAGAAGCCGACTTACAGCTCCGCAGAGCTCGCAAAGCTGTTGACAGATGAAGACCTCAGTGGCGAGTTACTGCTCGCCACTACCCACTGGATGTCCTGAGCATGATGAACTTTGCTGTTTCGGAGAAAGCTGAATATGTCAACCGCATGTTTGCTGCGATTGCGCCCCGTTACGATCTGCTCAATCGGCTGATGAGCGGCGGGCGGGATGTCGCTTGGCGGCGGGAAGTTATCGCCCTCTGCGAACTGCCGCCCAAAGGACGGATGCTGGATGTGGGTACGGGGACCGGTGATATCGCCTACGAAGCCCGACGCATTCATGCGGGCGTGGAAGCGGTCGGTTGCGATTTCACATTTGAGATGATGGCGGTCGGTCAGAACAAAGTATCAACACTGGTGACCAGTACCACACAGGCTACAGCAGTTACAGAAACGCTGGAGTTTGTCCAGGCTGACGGGCTGCATCTGCCTTTTGCCGATGACTATTTTGATGCGGTCACCAGCGGTTTTCTGTTACGCAATGTGGCCGATTTGGACATGGCCTTGGCCGAGCAGAGACGGGTTACGAAACCGGGGGGACGGATGGTCTGTTTAGAGACATCACCACCCCCGCAGACGATGTTGGCCCCTTTGGTGCGCTTCTATATGTTCCGGATCATTCCGCTGCTGGGCTGGCTTCTCAGCTCCCGCAGTTCTGCCTACCGCTATCTGCCCCAGAGTACCGTCGTCTTTCCGCGGCCGGAAGAGCTGGCATGGCATATGGAACGGGTAGGCTTTCGCCATGTGTTTTATCGGCGTAAAATGTTGGGAACCATCGCCATTCATGTAGGGGTCGCATGAAAAATAGCCCTGTTCTTCCCACTGATGAAGGCTTGCAGGCACCTGTGGCCGAGCTGCATGGCACGCGCGCGGCCCTGCGCGGCAATCCCTCATTCGTATGGCGGGCTGGGCAAGATCGCCGGCTGCAGATGATTCTCAAGTGGGCCCCAGAGCCATTGGCGCGGGTGCTGGTGGATGGCTGTGGCGTGGGCATGTACTGCCGAGTGCTGCAGGAGTCAGTGCCCGAAGTCCATGGTATGGACATTGAAGGCGAACATCTGCGGGCCGCGGCCAAGAATGTAGCGGGTGCTTGTCTCAACCTGAGCCGGGGGGAGCAGCTTCCCTATCCAGATGCCAGCTTTGACTTGGTCTTGTCCCATGAAGTGCTGGAACATGTGCAGGATGACAGACAGGCGGCAGCGGAGATCGTGCGTACTCTGCGGATTGGTGGCCGCGCGCTGATCTTTGTCCCCAATCGACTCTATCCCTTTGAGATCCACGGCCATTATTGGCGGGGTGTCTACCACTTCGGCAATACGCCTCTCATCAACTATCTGCCTGACATTCTGCGGGACCGACTGGCTCCTCATGTGCGCGTCTACACACGGCGAAGTCTGCTTGCCCTATTTATCGGCCAGCCGGTTTTGGTGCGCCAGTGTACCCAAATTTTCCCCGGATACGACAATATTGTAGCTCGCTGGTCTCGTATCGGACACTGGCTGCGTTTGTTCACATATGCTCTTGAACAGACACCACTGGCCATATTCGGCATCAGTCACTTTCTGGTGTTGGAGAAAACCGACTGCAATGGACAGTAGTCGGTAACGATAATGGCCTGTGATGTTGAGGTTGAACCCTGTTCATCCAGCTAAACCTGATTCAGAGGGTTTGCACTGGTTACTAGAGTTTGGGAGTAGAATTGAGCAGATGCTAGAATGCTGACTGTGACGACTATCGTGGTATTGGGGTTGAATCCTGTTCATCACAGATAATCTTGATTCAGACAAGGTTTTTATGGGTAGAAAGATCGGCCGACGTGACAAAATCCTCATACAGAGACGCCGGCGCGAGCGTACCAAAACGCATCGCTCTCGTCCCTGGCTATGGATCTTTCAGGGCATGATGGCTCTGGTTATTGCCGTTCTCCTGGCCCTAGGCAGCGTGGTCGGTGTGGGCATTGCTAGTGTGTTGGGCATCTATACATTTTATGCTGAACAGCTCCCTGATGCCAGCGTGATCGAACTGCAACAGGAGGAATTTGAGACCTTACGCATCTATGACCGCACAGGCCAGCATCTGCTGTACGAGAGCGTGGATCCCCGGCCTTTCCGGGGCGACCGGACGTATATGCCTCTGGGGAAAATGGCACCGGCAGTCATACAGGCTGCGGTCGCGCTGGAGGATCATAATTTCTGGGACAATCCGGGCATCAATGTGCGCGGCCTGTTGCGGGCGTTCATCTCCAATCTACAGGGTGGAGGGGTCCAGGGCGGTTCATCGATCACCCAGCAATTGATCAAAAATGTAATTATTCCACGCGAGGAGCGGGCCCAGCAGTCCTATGCCCGCAAGCTGAAGGAAGTCATTCTGGCGCTGGAAGTGACCCGCCGCTATGATAAAGAGCGTATCCTTGAATGGTATCTCAACTATAACTTTTATGGCAATCTATCCTACGGGATCGAGGCGGCCAGTCGGGTCTATTTCGGCAAGAGTGTTTCCGAGCTGAATGTGGCTGAAGCAGCCATGTTAGCACCGATTCCTCAGTTCCCGGCCCTCAATCCCATTGACAACCCGGAAGATGCCAAAATCCGGCAAGGGGTAACGCTCCAGGTGATGGTGGACGCCGGCTATCTTACCCAAGCTGAGGCGGACGCGGCCTTTGCCCAGGAATTAGATCTGCGAGAATCGGTCGCCGAGCGCTTTGATATTTTGACAGCCCCTCATTTTGCCCTATACGCCTTGGAGCAGGTCAAAGATCAGTTCAACACGGTTGACGACCCGTACTTCATCTGGAAAGAGGGTCTGACCGTCTACACGACTTTGGATGTGGAGCTGCAGAAGTACGCCGAACAGGTAGCGCGGACGCATATTGCCCGGCTGAATGAACAGGAGCGAAACGTCAACAATGCTTCTGTTGTTATCCTGAAACCCGACACAGGCGAGATTCTGGCAATGGTCGGGTCACTGGATTACAACAACGTAGAGATCGATGGGCAGGTGAATGTCGCCATTTCTGAGCGGCAGCCCGGTTCCAGTTTCAAGCCTTATGTCTATCTTACCGGGCTGTTACAGGGCATGACCTCAGCATCAATGATTTTGGATGTCCGCACCGCTTTTTCACAGGGAGATGGTAGCGTTTATGTGCCGGAAAACTATGACCGTCTCTATCATGGGCCGGTCGCTTTTCGCGATGCTTTGGCCCAATCCCTGAACATTCCGGCCATTCGGGTTATGGATCAGGTAGGAGTCGCCAATGCGTTGCGGACCGCCCATCGTATGGGCATAAATGGCCTGGACCGGGGCCTGAACTACTATGGCCTGAGTCTGGTGCTCGGGGGTGGTGAGGTCACGCTGTTGGACCATACATATGCTTACAGTGTGCTGGCAAATGGCGGCGTCATGGCCGGCGACCCTGTCCTACCACAGGCTCGGCGTACCGGTTTTCGCAATTTGAACCCGGCTGCGATTTTGCAGATCCGGAATTCTGCTGGCGATGTGCTAAAAAAATATGAGAAACCGGATATAGAGCGTATCATCAGTGCGGATGTCCAATACCTGCTTGCCGATATTATGAGCGACAATGTGGCCCGTGCGCCGATGTTCGGGATCAACAACAATCTAGTGTTGGACGACCGCAAAGTGGCTGCGAAGACCGGCACCACAAACGGCTGGAAAGATGCTTGGACAGTTGGATATACGCCTCAATTGACCATTGGTGTATGGGTCGGCAATACGGACAACGAGTCGATGAAGAATGTGACCGGTGCTTCCGGGCCTGCTCCCATTTGGAAAGCGATCATGGAACGCTACCATGAAGGGCTGCCGGCCCGCTGGTATGAGCGTCCGGTCAATATCGTCACTCGTACAGTTTGCCAGCCTAGCGGCCTGTTGCCATCCTCGAACTGTCAGCGTCAACGGGCAGAGCTGTTCATCGCCGGCACAGAACCGGAGGTCGTTGACAACCTATGGCAGTCCTTTGAAATCGACAGGCGCAATGGTCTTCTGGCCAAAGCCTCAACGCCGGAAGAGGCGCGGGAGCAAAAGGCGTATCTGATTTTGCCACCAGAAGCTGAGGATTGGTTGAAGACCAGCGGTATTGACCAGCCGCCCCAGGGGGAAAGCCCCGATGATTTTATCGACTTTGACCCGGAGGTCGCCATTACATCCCCCGCGCCCGGCAGCTACATTGGCGGCCAAGTGGAGATTCAGGGCAATGCGCGCGGTGACAACTTTGCCAGCTATCGAGTTGAGTTCGGAAGCGGTCTGCAGCCTTTCCAGTGGCAGCAGATCGGGCCGGACCACTATCAACAGCACCAAAACGGCGTACTCGAACGATTCAATACACAAGGGCTTGATGAAGGGCCGTATACCCTACGGCTTACGGTTCGGTATCATGATGGTATGCAGCGCATCTGGGATGCCTCTGTGACGATTGACAACACGCCGCCTACATTGCAGATCAGCGATCCGCAGCCGCAGCGCCTGTATGTGATGGAAGATGACGAGCAGATCAACATTAACGCGGTCGTCAATGACCTCTGGGCCATGGACCGGGTAGAATTTGCCATTGATGGCTCCTATTTCGTCACCCGTACAGTTGCGCCTTATAATGAGCGTTGGCCCATTGAAATGCGTTTTGAGAAGGTTGAGGGGCCAGATACCCAGAACTGGCTGGCCTTTGAATCAGAAGATGAGGACATCCGCCCTGGCCGTATTCGCTACTTTGAGGACGGTTTTGCCGCGATTCGCAGCGGCAGCGGTACTTATCTGGAAAGCCATCTGATCAAAGCGCGGGCTTTTGATCGCGCTGGCAATATGGTCGAAAGCGACGAAGTGCGGGTATATATCCGTGATGCCAAGTCGGACTAAGCAGAACACCAGTGGAATGGTACTGCTTTCCATGAACCATTGCAGCTAGGAACTGTAGAAGTGTCACAGATGGTCTACGCCTCGCGAGCGGAACAGACCCGCTGGCAAGGGCTGGCGGTAGTCGGTTGGCTCCTGCTGATGGATGTCCTGTTGCTGGTGTGGCTGACCCGCAAATCGGTCAATTGGACCAGTTTTTTGTTGATACTGGCCCTGACCGCTAGTCTGCCACCGCTGGTTCACATCGCGATTCGTACATGGGGCGCGTTCAACTTGGAATATTGGCTGGATCGCAACGCCCTGCGGGTGCGCTGGGCCGGTACATGCCAAGTGATCCCTCTCCATAGCATTCAGCGGATCATTCTGGGCATGAATGAGTTTTCTCCGCAGCCTCCTCTGCTGTCATGGCCGGCACCATTCGTTCGTGAACTGCAAGGATATGGCGGCCATCGGCTGGTCCGTCTAGCCAGTGCTCCGCTTGACCAGTGCTTGCTGCTGCAAACCGAGGAAGGCATTTTTGCCATCTCGCCAGCCGACCCCGATGGGTTCCTAGAGGAACTGCAGTCCCTCAATCGTCTAGGGCTGACCAGGGCATTGCCGCTTTTGCGCGAGCAGCCGCCGGCTTATTATGCGCTGGCAACTGAATCGCCGGCCGGCCGCTGGCTGTTGTTCGCCGGCCTAGTCGGGTGTCTCATCCTCTTTTGTTATGTGATGATTCGCTTTCCGCAATTTCCTGATACGCTTGTCTTTCACTATAATCGTCAAGGAGTGCCGGACAGTATCCGACCGAAAAGTGCCCTGTTTCTTCTGCCGGTCATTGGACTCTTGGCCTATCTGACGAACAGTTTGGGGGGCCTGTGGATGAGACTACGGGGCCAGCCATCGGGGGCGTACCTATTTTGGAGCGGTTCTCTGCTGGTGCAAGTTCTTGTATTTCTGGCCCTGATCAACCTGACTTCATGAACTCCGCATGATCTGGCGCGTTGTCGAAACCGGCATCCCAAGGAGTAATTTCGTGTCGCCTCCCTATCTAACCATTATTATCCCTGCCTATAACGAAGCGCACCGCCTTCCTCTTTCTCTGACCAAAATTGCCGCTTTTCTGCGCGAGCAGCCCTTTATCACTGAAGTGTTGGTCGTAGAAAACGGGTCGTCCGATGAGACTAGTGCCGTGGTACGTGAGTTTGGCAAAACCGTCTCGGCCACAGATCCCTTTACACTGGAGCTGCTCCACAGCGCGCCTGGGAAGGGGGCCGCGGTGAAAACCGGGATGCTGGTAGGCCAAGGCAAGTATCTTTTCATCTGTGATGCGGACTTATCTATGCCGATTGAGGAGATTGCAAAATTTCTACCGCCCCAGCAACTGCTGGGTAGGTATGACGTGGCCATCGCGAGCCGGGAGATACCAGGCGCAGTGCGTCACAATGAGCCGCTCTACCGCCATTGGATGGGCCGGATCTTCAACTTGCTCGTGCGGACCCTGATCATTTCAGGGATCGAAGACACCCAATGTGGATTCAAAATGTTCACCCAAGAGGCGGTAGCCCAGATTTTCCCCTACCAGACTATTGAGGGCTGGGGGTTTGATCCAGAAATTTTATACATCAGCCGCCTGCGCGGCCTGCACCTGGTCGAAGTGCCGATCAACTGGTATTACATAGCCGAAAGCCGTATCAATCCCGTGCGGGATACGATCAACATGCTGATGGAGATCTTACGGATTCGACGGAACAGCCTGCGGGGCATCTATCACCAGGTCCCACAGCCGGTCGAACCGAGTACGGATTGTAGGGCTAACTGCAGCAGTGCGAAAAATGACATACATTCTAGCAAGAATGTATACTATGCACAGGCACATTTAAGAAGTTGGTATAGGTGGTTGACTGAAAAGACGGTGGCGATAACCAAGCACTTCGTCCGATTGCATGGGTAATCGGGTAGCGAGAAGCCGGGCCGAGTAAGCCTATACCATACGTAAGCGAATATGCTACGCACCGGGACCGCCAGCAGTAAAGCTGAGCCGATTGAGTTCGGATGCCGAGACGATGACCCGTATGGAGACCTACGTAACTAGCTTGCGAGTAGAGAAAACCAGCCAGTGTGAAGCACAAACACAAAAGCGCACGTGGGCAACCACGTGCTTTGGGAGATACCCCCGCGCTACAAGCGTGCGTTGTTGAATGAATTTTGCAAACTTACGCAGATTCGCTCAACAAAAATGTATCGGATGATGTGTACGAAGGAATTTGACCGGGATACAGGAACCACTCCTTTACGACAGACAATCCTGATGCAGATAAGGTTTTACTCGATTTTGTGTTCGCTCCATCCTTCTTTGACAGTGGCCAGCCAAATTTGTAGCCCATTGGCGACGAAATGGGCGATGGTCGGGGTCAGCAAGCTCTGTTGCCATACGAACAGCAAGCCGAAAGCCACGCCGGCTGCCCCGGACCCGATCATGCCCCACAGGCCCTGTGGGCTGTGTAGCAGGCCAAAGACGACACCGAAGCCGATGATCAACCAGACAGCCGGCAGTAGAGGGGAGAGGCCGCCGATGAGCAGACTGCGAAACAGCATCTCCTCGAATAACACAATCAGAAACAGTGCGAAAGGCAGCAAACGGGCTTCCCTGCGGTTACGGGGGATTACCAGCGTCAGAATCGGGCGATAGAGATGGTTCGGTTTGCTCAACAAAGATGTATCGGTTGCAAGATTGGTTTGTGTGTAACGAATGATAAACTGGCTCATGCCGATGAATCCGACAGCCAAGCCAAGGCCGCTGAGGGTGCCAATCAAAAGCTGTATGCCTGGATTCGGCAACTGCCAGCCCAATGCTTCTGCCGGCAGGCCGCTTCCCCGCCCTAAGAGAAAGCAGATGACCAGTACCGTTGCGCGCAGTACATTCTCAGCAGGAAGCAGCAACACATTTTCCTGTGGCTGCCAGTGCCGCAGAAGACGTGCAGTCATGAAGGTGCCATATCCAAATAGAGCCGTGATGAGCAGTGTCAGGGCGATGAACAGCAGATATTGCCAGGTCATGCCCATAAGTGTATGCTACAGATGGCTCTACATTCAAACGCAGCCATGGCCCGTGCAATTTGTCCGATTCTGGCCTGTTTGCTATACTGCACGCGGAAATGAAGAGGTCTTGTCCTCTTCTGCGGCGGAGACAAAGGCGTCTCCGCCTTTTTCTTTGGCCTGTTGTAAAGGAGTAACGCAATGACTTCTTCACTGGATTACCTGTACACAGAAGAGCACGAAATGGTGCGGAAAATGGCCTATGATTTCACCCGCAATGAAGTCATGCCCATCATTGCCGAGCATGACCGCAACCACACATTTCCTTATGAATTACTGCCCAAAATGGCTGAATTGGGCTTTCTGGGCATCTGCCTGCCGCTTCGCTATGGCGGCGCAGGCATGGACTTTCTTTCACTCGGTATTATTTCTGAAGCATTGGAATACGGCGATTCGTCCGTGCGGGAGACAGTCGCGGTACATCTGGCCCTGCATAGCCTGCCGATCTTTCAGTGGGGAACAGAGGAGCAGAAGAAGGCGTTTTTGCCTAGCCTGGCCGCGGGTGAACAGATCGCATGTTTCGGTTTGACGGAGCCGGGGGCTGGGTCGGATGTGGCGGCCATGCAGACTCGCGCCCGCCGGGATAGGTCAGGCGATTACTTCCTCAGCGGTGAAAAGATGTGGATCACTCTAGCCGATGTGGCCGACCGTTTTCTTGTCTTCGCCAAAACAGAGCCGGATCGGGGCGCGCGTGGCATGACGGCCTTTCTCTTGGAGCGTGGGTGGGATGGCCTCACTACCGGTACAATTGAAGGAAAAATGGGGGTGCGCGCCAGCAATACAGGTTGGATCAACATGCAGGATGTGCGGGTGCCGGCCTCTCACCGGCTGGGCGAAGAGGGAGAAGGCTTCAAAATCGCTATGAGCTGCTTGGACAATGCCCGCTTCGGCGTGGCCGCTGGGTCTGTTGGCATCATCCGTGCCTGTATTGACGAGTCGGTGACGTATGCGCTTGAACGCAAAACTTTCGGCAAAGCCATCGCCGAACATCAGCTCATCCAGCAGATGTTCGCCCACATGCAGCAAGACTTGGACATGGGCGAACTGCTGGTGTGGAAGGCCGGTATCCTCAAGAACCGGGGCCTGCGTAATACTCGCGAAACCAGTATGGCCAAATGGTTCTGCACCGAGGCCGCGCGTCGCGCCGCAGACAATGCCGTACAGATTCATGGGGCCTATGGCTATTCCGATGAGTATGCTGTGGAGCGTCATCTGCGGAATACCAAAAGTGCAGTGATCTATGAAGGCACGTCTCAGATTCATACGCTGATGCAAGCTGCGTACACCCTGGGTTTGCGAAAGGACAGACCCCTGCGCTGCCCCATGCCGGCCTATGATCCGGACGTATGGATGGCGGCAGAATGAGTATCCGCGCCATCCTGCAACAGGTAAGGTGGGGCCAGAACATAAATCTGTTCAAGCCTTTTGCCCTGCTTGCTATTTTTGAGAGGGGTTCTGTGTGAAAGTAGCGGTTCTCATCAAACAAACACCGGACACAGCCGAGCTGCCGAAAGTATCGGTGGCCGAAGCCCACTCCGGCCATGTGCAGGCCACCATGGTCATGAATCCTTGGGACGAATTTGCCGCTGAGGAGGCCATTGCCCTTTCCGAGCGATTCGATGTTGAGACGGTCGCCATCTCCTTGGGTGCTGAACGTGAGACCGACGCGCTCAAGCATGCGCTGGCCATGGGCGTGGGCACTGCTATCTTGGTGGACGAGAGTGTTGTCGGCGATGGCGATGAGTGGACCACTGCAGAGGCCCTAGCTGCGGCTGTCAAGGCTGTGGGCGAGGTGGAACTCGTGCTAACTGGGAAAATGAGTGTAGATGGCAACAGCGGCGTTCTCTATGCCGGAGTCGCCTGCAAATTGGGCTGGGATCTGCTGGTCAATGTCACCGAAATCGTAGAGATTGTTGATGGCAAACTGACCGCGCAACAGGTTTCTGAGCATGGGCAAGAAACAGTGGAGGTGCCATTGCCGGTTGTCATCAGCGTGGCCAAGGAGATCAACGAGCCTCGCTATCCTAGCTTTATGGGGATCCGCAAGGCCAGTCGCGCCAAAATTCCGCTCCTTGGCAGCAGTGATCTGAAGGTCAATCCATCCCAAGGGACGCGCTGGGAGAATCTGCACAAACCGCAGCAGAAACGTGGCCAGGTGATGATCTTTGATGGCAACAGCGTTGAAGAGAAGGCTGCTCAACTGGCTGATGCCCTGTTGGCGGAGAAAGTCATATAGTAACACCAGTGGCATTGGCGGTTACAGTCTACAAGTCATTGGGGGAGGTGATCTATGTCGGTTCTTGTCTGGATTGAGCAAAACGACCGCAAGGCACTGTCTAGTTGCTGGGAAGTTCTGGCTAAGGCATCTGCGCTGGCAGCAGAATTGGGAACCGGGTCTGTGGCCTTGATTATGGGTGATGATGTAAGCGGTCTGGTTCAGCAAGCATTTGCCTACGGTGCTGGCTCGGTGTATGCAGCCGTTGACTCTACCCTAGCGAACTATCGTTTGCAGCCTTATGCTGCGGTTGCCGAACAGGCAATTGAAATTGTGGGGGCAAGGGCTTTTCTCACCAATGGGTCGATACGCGGTGGGGTCCTGGCGGCAACGGTCGCCTGTCGTAAGCAGGCCGGTATCGCGGCCAATGCCACGGACCTGCGGGTAGAAGATGGCAAACTGGTTGCCACGCGTTCGATCTATTCGGGCACGATTACGGCAGACATCCACTTTGAAACGGCACTGGCGGTCGCCAGTGTGCGGCCCCGCTCCTTCCCTATGCCGGAGCAGGGTACGGGAACGGGTGATGCACAGATGATAGGCATCTCCCTGAACGAAGAGGATATACGCGAAAAGATGATTGACTTGCGCGCGGCCGATACCAGCGAGATCAGTCTGGCCGATGCCCGTATTATCGTCTCCGGTGGTCGCGGTGTGGCCGCGGACCCAGCGCAGGGCTTTGCACTTGTGGCTGAACTGGCCCAAACTTTGGGCGCGGCCCTGGGGGCCAGCCGGGCCGCGGTAGACGCCGGCTACATCCCCTACAAGCATCAGGTCGGACAGACCGGCAAGACGGTTAAGCCGGATCTGTATATCGCCTGTGGCATCTCCGGTGCGATCCAACATCTGGCCGGCATGGGCAACAGCAAGATCATCGTCGCCATCAACAAAGACCCGGACGCTCCGATTTTTGAACGGGCCCACTATGGCATCGTTGCTGATCTATTTGAGGCGGTCCCGGCCCTGTCTGCAGAGTTCACAAAGCGGCTGCACGAAAGCCCATAGAAATCGTGTATACTAACATGATAAGGTAGAGAAAGAACTCTCTTTCGTTGCCTCTGTTGGATTATGATAAAATATGCAGACAGTTTTGTGATCTTCGCGGCCCATCATAGGGAAACTGGGGCAGATATCCTCTGCAAATCTGCGGTGAAACCAAATGCCCGAATACAAAGCTCATTTTCGTTGCTTTCGAGGCTGTGCTGGCGAATATTCAATCTATGAAGTCACCTATACCTGTCCCAAATGTGGCGGCCTGCTAGAAGTACACCACGACATTGAAGCACTGCGGACGCGTTCTGCTGCCCAATGGAAACAGCTCTTTGACAGCCGGGTCAGCACCACTGAATGGCCCTATGGGAGCGGTGTCTGGGGAAAAAAGGAGTGGGTTATCCCGACGATTGATGATGAAAACGTGGTCAGCATGTATGAGGGCAACACCAATCTTTTTTGGGCCGAGCGTTTGGGCAACCAGATCGGACTGCCGGACTTGTGGGTAAAGCTGTGCGGTAACAGCCATACCGGTAGTTTCAAGGACCTGGGTATGACTGTGCTGGTCAGTGTCGTCAAGCAGATGATGAACGACGGCGTGCCTGTGCGGGCTGTGGCCTGTGCCAGTACAGGTGACACCAGTGCAGCGTTGGCTGCCTATGCAGCTGCCGCTGGCATTCCCGCTGTCATCTTCCTGCCGGAAGGCAAAGTCAGCCCGGCACAACTGATCCAGCCTATCGCCAATGGCGCGCACGTGCTGGCCTTGGATACAGATTTTGATGGCTGTATGCACATCGTGCGGGAGATCACCCAAGACAACAGCCTTTATCTGGCAAATTCAATGAACTCCCTGCGTATTGAGGGGCAGAAGACCGTCGGCATTGAAATTGTGCAGCAGTTCGACTGGGAAGTACCGGATTGGATTGTCATGCCCGTGGGCAATTTGGGCAACATCAGCGCGCTCCACAGAGGGCTGAAGCTCATGCAGGATGTGGACATCATCAAACACCTGCCCCGCTTGGTGGCGGCCCAGGCTGACAAGGCCAACCCCTTTTATCTCAGTTATCTGAATGAATTCAAAGAAAAGGTCAGACTTGAAGCCCAATCGACGTTGGCGTCCGCCATTCAGATCGGTGATCCGGTCAGCTACGAGAAGGCTGTCCAAGCGATTCAAGAGACAGATGGCATTGTTGAGCAGGTCAGCGAGCATGAGATGGCCGCGGCCGCGGCCAGGGCGGACATGACCGGCATGTACACGTGCCCACACACGGGTACGGCCTTGGCTGCCCTTTTCAAATTGCTGAATCGGGGGGTCGTTCAAAGCCATGAGCGGGTAATTGTCATCAACACCGCCCATGGGCTGAAATTCACGCCCTTTAAGATTGGCTATCACGAAGGCACTCTGGCGGAGGTTGAGAGCGATCTCGCCAATCCACCGGTCTATCTGCCTGCGGATCCAAGGGTAGTGAAGGAGACGGTCCAGCGGAAACTCGAATGATGAGGAGATGCTCCATTCTTCCACTAGCAGCCATAGCAGTTCAAGTACAGTGATGCCAGAGAGCCGCTCTCACACCCTTGACTACCATCCTACCTCTTTCTCTCAGGGGCGCATGGAGTTTGCTTGGGAGGAACTTACTGACGAGGAACGGGCCCGCTACTACGCGGACTGGCAGGCCGGCAAAGGGTTGATTGGCGGTGACCCCCGCCGGCGTCCACATTTCGACAAACTTCCTGATTGGGGGGTGGACCGTCCTTTCTTTCGCGCCTTGGCACTGGATGATCAGCGCGCTGCCAATGGCAAGCAGTTCCGGCAGGATATGGCCGACACACGACCTGTAGAGATCGAAATCGGCTTTGGACGAGGTGACTTCATTCTTGACCGGGCCAAGCGCATGCCCGAAAGGCAGTTCATTGGTTATGAAGTGAAAACCAAGGCGGTTCGTTTGGTTTTGCGCCGTTTGGAAAAATGGGGGCTTAACAATCTATGGTTGAGCGATGACGATGCTAGGATGAGCCTACCTTTGGCGATCCTTGATGGACGGGTGGACGTCATGCATGTGCTCTTCCCCGATCCCTGGTGGAAGGAGCAGCATAAAGTCAAGCGTCTGTTTTCGCCGCCGTTTGTAGACCTGCTGGCCGCCAAGATACGTCCTGGCGGATATCTACATTTCAAAAGCGATGTGGAGCAGTACGGCGAACTGGTCCGTTATCTGCTTTCGCAGCATCCGGCCTTTTCCAATCATCGCCCACAACTAGCTGTTCGGGTCGGCTCCTCTGTACCGACTCACCGGGAGCACTGGTGCCGGGAAAACGGTAAGCCCGTGTGGTCCTATTACTATCAACGTATCCCTTCAGCGTGAGTACAGCGTATGTCTGCGAAGATGTAGAAGAACAAGAGGCAGACACCTTGCCAGCCTCTCCGGACTTGTCAATGGTTGAGTTAGAAGAGGAATTCAAGGAGAGCAAAGAATGATTTCGTCAGAGGAAATGAAAAAGATGAGGGGCTAACTGCAGCAGGGCGAAAATTGACATAAATTCTAATCAACATTTATAATACGCACAGACATCCATCAAAGGAAGCTGGGAAAAAATCAGGTGTTCATCCGGCCACAATGCGAAGATGGGCCGATAAGGGCCGGATATCGTATGTGCGAACGCCTGGTGGACACAGGAGATATGACATTGACGGATTTCTCGGAGTATTTTGCTATTGCCGAGTTGGGTGTGCCAAACAACGAGACGACCTCAACAGGAAAGTCGAATACATGCAAAGCCGCTACCCGGAAGCGGAAGTCGTCACAGACGTCGGCAGTGGACTCAACTTCAAAAGACGAGGGCTGTTATCCCTACTGGACAGACTACACCGCGGAGAAAAGCTCACGCTTGTGGTTGCCTACAGAGACCGTCTTGCGCGATTTGGAGCAGAACTCATCTAGCGACTCATTGAACAAAACGGTGGCCAACTCGTGGTTCTCAACTAGGTTACACACAGCCCCCCGCGGGGACTTGCGGAGGATATTCTCGCCATCCTCAACGAGTTCTCTGCACGCCTCTAGGGAGCGCGTCGTTACAGTAACCAAATCAAAGCGGATCCGCATCTATCCCAACGCGGAACAGAGGGACATGATTCGGAACGAGTGGTTTCGGGCCAATCGCTATGTATACAACCAGTGTATTGAGTACCTCAACAAGGGTAATGCAAACGACTGGCAGTATATCAAGGCGAACATGAAAGAGCTGTTCGTGTGGTACGATTGGCTCAATGACGTGCCCTATCAGATCAAGGGTCAGGCTGTAAAAGACGCCTGCAAAGCAGTGGAGACAGAGACGTGTAAGGCTGCCCAGACTGGCGAACCCTTCGACATGAAGTTCAGAGCAAGGAAGCACCCGAAGCAGTCGTGTTTCATCCCCAAGACAGCAGTAAAAGAGCGCGGCGTGTATGTTCGCATACTACAAGGCACTCTGCTGCGGCGTGAAGAATTACCCGGCGACCTAGCAGACTGCCGGCTAGTGCTAGACAATGGTCGCTACTTTTTAGTATGCCCGTATAAGGAACGACACCACGTATCCGAGACCCAAGGGCGTGTTGTCGCACTCGATCCAGGCATCCGTTCGTTCCTGACATTCTTTTCTGAAAGTGGTTGTGGTTGGCTAGGTCGTGGTGATTTCGGTCAGATTCAACGCTTGTGTACGCACCTTGACAATGTGTTAAGCGATTTGTCAAAGACCAAGGGCAAGCGTCGGCAGCGTCTCCGCAAGGCTGCTGCTAGGTTGCGTGTGAAGATAGAGAATCTGGTTGATGAACTGCACCACAAGACAGCCCGCTACTTGGTAGACAACTTTGACATTATTCTGCTGCCCACGTTTGAAACCAAGAATATGGTAAAGCGTGGTACGCGTAAAATACGCAAAAAGACAGCTAGAATGATGATGACCTTTGCTCACTATCGGTTCAAACAGTTCTTGAAGCACAAAGCCCACGAGACCGGTAAGCTGGTGCTTGATGTGAATGAAGCCTATACATCGAAAACGTGTAGCTGGACAGGCGAAGTCAAGAACAATCTAGGTGGTGCAAAGGTGATGGTCGGGAGAGATGGCCAACGCATGGATAGAGACATCAATGGCGCGCGTGGGATATTCCTGCGCGCTTTGGGAGATACCCCCGCGCTACAAGCGTGCGTTGTTGAATGAATTCTGCAAACTTACACAGATTCACTCAACAAAAATGTATCGGAATTTTACCAGCGCTTACAACGCCCCAATCTCATGCACAAGACAGCCTATCATCGCTTGGCGGGATTGGTACAAGCTGACGAATTGGACAACGAAGTGGTTGCGGTTCTTGATTCGATCAACGAAATTGCACAGCAAGCACAGCCGGTAGGCGCATAGAATGCAGATGAAGAGTACAGACAAACGATCTACCCCTGTCCTTACCGTCCTTGCTGAGGACCGCCATTGGTGGTTCGCGGGCCGAACTCGTGCGCTCCTCAAATATCTTGATGCCGAATTGGGGCAGGCGCAGCCCGGTGACAACCGCCAGGTCTTGGATGTCGGCTCTGGCGCGGGGAATATGGCCCATCATCTGGCCCCATACGGCAAAGTTATTGGGTTGGACTACAATGAGCGGCCCCTAGCCATTGCTGGGGCCAGAGCACTTGATACTACCCAAGGGCTCGGTGACAAGCTGCCATTTGCCGATGCTTCCTTTGATCTTGTAGCACTGCTGGACACTGTTGAGCACATTGAGAACGAGCTAGGCGTCTTCTCCGAATGCTGCCGCGTTCTCAAAGCGGGGGGGAAGCTGGTGGTGACGGTCCCTGCCTTTATGTGGCTCTGGAGCTACAATGATGTCATCAACGACCACAAGCGACGCTATACGATTCCTGAACTGCGTCAGAAATTGGAACTGTGCGGCTTGCGGGTCAAGCGAGCTAGTTACAGCAATTTTTTCGTCTTCCCACTCATCGCCGGCATGCGTCTGCTGCGCCCTGCTGATCCGGATCTGGACAGCCCTCACCTAACCGCAGATGAAGAGGTCTATCAGGTGGAAATGGAGCCAACCCCAGAGCCGGTCAATACGATTCTGCATGGCATAAGCTGGCTGGAGGCGGAACTGCTGGCGCGCACAGATCTGCCGATAGGGACAAGCATACTCTGTATTGCGGAGAAGTAGACAGTGTCGGTCAATGGTGTGATCATCGGTAAATTGCAACATCTTGATGAAATACTGGCTAAACTGCGTTCGTTAGGGCCCTTGAATCGTACACAGCTTGATACAGATTGGCGCACGAAAATGGCTGTTGAACGAGCAATACAGGTGCTTGTGGAGATCATCATTGATGTTTCGCAGCGGGTCATTGCGGAGGATGGACAAACGCCTGCGGGCAGCGGTCGGGAAGCCATTGAACGTTGTGTACAGATGGGTGTTCTCTCCTCCATTGAGCCATATCAGCACATGATTCAATTTCGCAATTTCGTTGTTCATCTATATGAACGGGTTGAAACTATGTTTCTCGTTGATATTGTCAATAAGCGCCTGGCTGATTTCGAGAGTTTTCGCGACGAGGTATTGGCTTATGCAGAACAGTCAAATACTGCGATTGAATGACTTGTTCGTTTCCTATCCCCATGTGGTAGCTGCCTGGCTTTTTGGCTCAGCTAGTAAGGGCCGGATGCGAGCGGACAGTGATATTGATGTAGGTGTACTTTTTGCGAGGCAGCCAACTCTTGATGAATGGTTAGCTCTGCATGCTGATCTCCAGGACGCCTTTGGGTTGGAAGACATCGATTTGGTGGTTCTGAATCGTGCATCGCCGATTCTGCGTTTTGAGGCCATCTCTGGCCAGGCACTCTATAGCCGCAAGCGGGAAGAACGGGCTACCTTTATCTCCCTCACCGCCCGGCACTATGAGGAATCCATGGCATTGATTGCCCGGGGGTATGCTGCACGAAAGGCTGCGTTGGCCCGTGCAGAAACGTGAACACCTCCTGGCCCTGGCGTTCTTTTCCCTGCTAACACTTGCCCTCTCCTGGCCCTTGCCTCTGCGAGCTTTCGCATGGGTGCCCGGCATGCCTCAATGGGCCTTTGATGAATCCACCTTTATCTGGAACGCTTGGTATTTCAAACACGCTCTCATCGACAACCTACGGAACCCCCTGTACAGCGATCTGATCTACTATCCCCTAGGCATCGATCTCATCCTCTACACATACAATGTATTCAACGCTCTCATTGTGCAACCCCTGCATGTGGCAGTTGGTCTCGTCTTTGCCAGCAATGTATCCATCTGGTTCAGCACTGCTCTCAGTGGCTATGGTACGTTTTTACTGGTGCGCTGGCTGCTTGTGCGTGAAGGGGGCGGACCGTACCAGATCCTGCCGGCCCTCCTCGCCGGTCTCGTTTATGCCTTTGCCTCGAACCGGGCTATCTACATGGCCCTCGGCCACTACGATATGACCACCACTCAGTGGATTCCCTTCTATGCTCTGGCTCTGCTGCGTAGCCTTGACAGCACTATATCGCTGGCTGGACGGCGCAAAGCCGCGCTCCTCGCTGGTGTTTTCTTCGCTTTCACCGGGCTGGCCGAGATGATTTCCGCTGTCTTTTTGGCGATTTTCACCATCATCACTATCATTGTTCTGGGCGCAATAACCAGGGCCCAGGGCACCCAGCCCAGTAAACCGCATACTCCATGGCCGATACAGGCCACTGGGAGTATAGGTCTCTGGAGAATTGCTTTTTCCTCACTATCCATTACTGCTGTAGTCGCATTTCTTCTCTGGTCCCCTGTCTTGATACCGATTCTCGTTCAGTTTTTCAGCGATGACTTTTCACTGAAGGGGTGGGGCGAGGCGATTCCCCTCAGCACGGACCTGATGGGTTGGTGGACGCCTACGGTCCTCCATCCGCTTTTCGGCGGGGATCTGGTAGCAGAACTACGCCGGGTGCAGTTGCGGGCCCTAGAGGGCAGTGTCAGGGGCTTTCGGGATCTGAATACGGTTTTTATCGGTTGGGGGACCGCTGCCTTGGCCCTCCTCGGCTGGCTAGTCTTTGGCCGTCGGGTACGCATCTGGGCCTGGACAGCACTGACATTCGGTTTGTTCGCCCTTGGGCCTTTTCTACAGATCAACGGCCAATACCGCTTCGATCTGGACGGCGTTCAAACCAGCTTTCCTTTGCCCTACACCTTGCTCCACTATATTCCGATTGTCAAGGCCAACCGCGCGCCCAATCGTAACAGTATTTTATTGATGTTAGGGGTGGCGGTGCTGGTTGCTTACGGCGGCTATTGGATCTTGAAGGCTAGTTCTTCGTGGTTGCGCCGCTTTGATACCCAACGCGCCGGCCTCAATCCGCAGAACATCCTGGGCAGCATCGTTCTCAGTGCTGTCATACTCTTTGAGCATCTAGCGATACCCCTGCCTCTTTCCGACCACCGGGTGCCGGCGGTGTACGCACAGATCGCCGCGCATCCGCAACCGGTTAGCATACTGCACGCGCCCTTAGGTTGGCGCAACAGCTTTGGCACGTTCGGTGCTGAGCGTACCCGCCTGCAGTATTTCCAGAGTGTGCATCAGAAGCCGATGCTCGGCGGCAACATCAGCCGTGCCCCGGACTTCAAAATGGACTATTTCCAGCGCATTCCTCTCTTTCAGGCGATCAGGGAGGTCGAATTCAGTGGAACAGTGGCGGCAGAATTGGCCGCGCAGGCGACTCTGCAGGCCGGGGAGCTGATGTATCTCTATAATGTCGGCTATGTGCTCCTCATGCCGTCCATCTCCCAGCGCTTCCCTTACGCGGACCACTGGCAAGCCACTTGGGACTTTTACAAACGCACCCTTCCCTTAGAAGCGCAGCCTTTCTGGAGGGGCAACGGCATCGAAGCCTACCGGGTTGTGCAACCCGCCGGGAGCGATTCCTTTCAGCTGGCTTTGGGAACAGCGGGGACCTTTCCCTATCGTGGCCCCGGCTGGGACATGTCTGAAGTCGATGCGCCCTACGGAACTGACGCTATTTGGGCTACTGCCAATGAAAGCTGTCTGTTTATGCCTCTGCGACATGTGGACTCGTCACAACACTACCAATTCACTGCACAAGTGCGCCCGTTTACCTGGCCCGGCGGCGGCAACGAATGGGTGAGGTTGCAGGTCAACGGAATACAACAGGCAACCCTACCCCTGCAGGATGACTGGCAGATCCTTAGCTGGTTGTTAGCAGGGGACGACCTGCTGAGTAGTCTCAACCGTGTCTGTTTTCTCTGGGAAGAGACAGCCGCGCCCCGTATGGTGCTGGCTGGAGAGCGGAGTATCGGCAGTACCGGCGTGCATCTGCCGCTTGATGCTGAGCTGAAAAGCTTCGTTGATGGGGCGTTCATCGCCCTGTTTGACGAGGAAACAGGGGCACAGATCGACGCGTCAGCAGGGCGGCGGGGCGTGAATGTAACGGTCCTTGACCCTCGCAGCGGAGAGGTGCTGGAGATGCAGGGGTTTGATACCACTGCCAATGCGTATGAGAGTCGGAAGCTGGCAGCATTTCTGGCACAAGTCCCGGCCGGACATCCGGTGCTGGTAGCCAATCGGGGGGAGGCGGCTGCGTTTTTAGAGGAGACAGCTGTGGAAGGGCTGCGCTCTCTGGGGGCGGCTGTATCATTGGCCGAGCTGCGGGGACACTATTTCGTACTGGTGGGTGTAAAAGGGGCAAGGCCGGGGACAGCACTTCAGGCTATGGGTGATCCTGAAGTGTTTCTGTCCTTGAGCCTCAATCGGGATAGGCGTTCCTTGGCAGCGGCCGTGGGCGTTGTTGAGATCAAGAGCCAGGCTTTCTCCGAACCACAGCACCATCCAAGCCCACGCGAAGAGACCGAACGTATAGGCGTAGTAGTGTGTAGAATGCCTTATAGATTTCTGTTTTGTTGATCTTGCTGGCCCCTTGGGTGCGGTTGACAAATGTGATCGGCACTTCCCCCACTTGGAACCCAGTTCGTTCTACATAAAAGGCCATTTCGATGAGGAAGCTATAGCCACTGCTCAAGATATGTTCTAGGTCTAGGCTCTCCAGAACTTGCCGCCGATAGCAGCGAAAGCCGGCCGTACAGTCGCGTAAGGTCACGCCTAGGACCCGATGGGCTAACCAGTTGGCTCCATAGCTGACCAGCTGACGCAGTGGTGTGCTGCCCACCACTTGTCCGCCAGGCACGTAACGGCTGCCGACGCTCAGATCGTAGCCGCACGCGGCTGCATCCAGTAAGGCGGGCAGACTTTCTGGGCTGTGACTGAAGTCGGCGTCCATTGTGCAGATGTACTGGTAGTTCCGGCTCAGGCCGAAAGCAAAACCATCTTTGTAGGCAGTGCCCAGGCCTAGTTTCCCTGCTCGGTGTAGGGCGTACACGCCGGTATCGGTCGCGGCTAACTGGGCGGCGACCGTTCCTGTACCGTCCGCTGAATTGTCATCTACAATGAGCACGTGAATATCGCCGTGGAGCGACCGCAGGCAGGTCACCAGTTTGGCCAGGTTTTCGATTTCGTTATAGGTTGGCACGATGACCAGAGCTTGACCGCTCCAGCTGCTTGTCATGATCGTTAAGGTCCCGAAATTGATGATGAGAAGAGAAGCTGCCAGCCTAGCGATGGGCGAGGTGAATCTGTTGACGTAGCTCCCGGCGGGCAGTGTTCAAATTCTCTTTGATTTTGAAAAAGACTGCTTCGCTGACCTCCATCTCCTGGGAGATCAGCAATTCCTCTAGGGTTTCTACCACCCGCAGGACCTTTGCCTCCAACAGTTCGACAGTTGTAGCGTAGAGTGATTCCGGCAAAAAGTAGAGGAGTATGATCAGGCCCCACAGACCGAACAAAAGAATTCTGCTCCCGGCAAGGCCCATCTGATCTCCCAGGAAGAGCAGGGACACCAGCCAAAGCACCGCGGCCGCGCCCATCAGGTCCCAGCGCGTAATAGGGCGGGCCGCGCTGATATCTTGGACGCCGAAGGCCAATTGGTCATATGTTTTCAGGCGCGCCAACCACAGATTAAAACGTCGGCATTGTTGCCGATTGACCCGACTCTGGTCAAAGCAAGCTAGTTCTAAGGCACGTTCCCGACATTGGTCGGCCAGTTCGTAAAATTCTTTGCGGGTTAGCTCTGTCATCAAGCGAAAGAAGGTAAAGTGCGCGCCCGAAAATGTCTCTTCTAGGTACAGGACACAAAAGCGAACGGACAGGTAGGTCAGGCGAGCCACAGAGGCACAAGCCAAAGCAACCCGGCCACTATCGCTGCATTGATGGCATGTTCCACAGTTGCAATACCGGCTTGTCTGGAGAATGGCCAGACTCGCGTGCGGGCAAATGCTCGTAGGAAGAGGGGTAGTGCTCCTAAAACGAGAATCGTCCAGACAGGGACAGCCGCGGTCGCCATCAACAGAATCAAGGCGATAAAACCGCCGATGGAAAACATAGCCGAAACGTCCAAGGCGCGTTCGGGCCCGAGGACAACCACGAGTGTACGGCGGCGCAGACGCCAGTCGCGATGCCAGCTATAAAAGCAGTAGGACAGGGAAGCCAGCCAAGCGAACGTTGCCGGTGTAATGGCAATCCACAAGACGAGACGGGTGAGAACGCCAGTCAGGGCAAAGTACGTTCCGAGTAGAGGAAGAAAACCTATGCCCAGCCAATAGGCAACGTCACCGAGCCACCACAACTTGCGGGCATAGCGTATGCGTGGCCATAGGGAAACAGCGCACATCACCCCGCTACTTATGGCAAAAAACCAAAAGGGCCAGCCGACAAAGAAGCCCAGCCATATACTTGACAGCACATAGATGGTTGCGGCCATCAGGCCGAAACTCAAGAACGTTTCCGTGTGTAGCATCCCTTGCTGCATCCAGTCGTAGCCATCAAACAGCAAAAAACGTGTCTGCCGGTTGAGACTTTGCCCGCTAGTGGGCGCATAGAGCCGTCCGTCTACGTGAATGTGGCGCAGAAAGTCCACATAGGCCCCTAGAAAATTGTAGGCCAGGGCTAAAGTAGCGAAGCTGAACAGCAACATGAGAGCCTGCCAGATGCTCACGCTTTCAACCTGCCAGCGGGCAAAGGATGCCCCCCACATGACAGGGGTCAGCAGGGCAGGGATCACCCGCATCCGCCCGATCTGTGCGATCAAGCGGATGAAAGAGGCACTGTATGTCCCGGCTCGGGAAGGGTGAGTTGGGAGTGTGCGTGCTCTGCTTTTGCGTAGACTAGCTGAGATGCGGCTGAACATTGTGCTGTTTACGAAATGGTACATTACGCGCCATTGTCAGAATAGAAGTATATACATTCTAGCATTTATGCGGGGTATACGTCAACCACTTCAATAAGAGATCCGCCAACGTTCGTATAGCGGCGTACCGTCCCGTTGGGTATAGACCTGTTCTAGTGTCAGGTGGCCGTTGCGCTCTGCAACCAAACGTTCAAAGACCGCCCGTCGCCCCCGGAAAAGTTCATTCCCGGCGGCACGTAGCAGATAAACATTGTGTGGATTGTCCAAAAAAGGAGCCAGTCGCTGGGCAAAGCCATCGTCCGGCTCGGCCAGCGAATCGTAGCCGAAAATCTCAATCGGTCTGACAGTCCCTGCGCTCAGAAAGCGCACAGGTGCATCTAGGCCCCAATCCAAGGCGAGCGGCGCGCCAAGCCCGCCGTAGCGTAGGTCAAAGGCAAGATGATAGGTCGCATCTGAGTGGTCTGCCAGCCCTCCAGAACGGGCCAGCGCACTGTGATAGACAGTGGTTGCCCTCAGGTCCAGCAGTACCCATGCACACATGAGGGCTATGAAGAGCAGTCGAAATGCAGCCCTTGAGGCGGGCCATCTCCACAACTCATACAAGCCTATCCCTGCCACTGTGACTGCTAGCGGCTGGAGCAGGGCATAATGGGTGATGAACAGATCACTGACGGTAAAAAGGCTGCCGACAAATGCCATTGTCAGCAATAAAAGCGGTGGGCCGACCAAGCGGCGGCCGGAGGGCCGTACCAATGCCACGATAGGTAGGGCTAGGGCCAGCATCGGGGCCAGGGGATTCTGCTGGCTGGTGCCTAGATACCAGAAATGGCTGCCATCCAATGTCTGGAGCAACTGCTGCCACCGGATGGCTGCGTTCGACCAGATGGCTGCATTGTGTACGCCGTAGTAGCTGCTGCTGAGATTTTGTGTGATCGACTCAATTGTGCCGCTTGTCTGCACGTTAAACAGAAACAAAGGGACGAGCGGGGCGAGAAAGGCCAGGGTAGCAGCGAGGAGCAGAGGAAGGGTAAGCAGTGGGGCGCGTATTGAAGTGGTCTTGCGCCACACCCACCAGCCGGCACATCCGAGGCCGAAGGGCAACACAATCCAAACAGCAAGCAACTTCGCATAGAGTGCAAATCCAGCGCAGAAAGCTGCCAAAAGCAGCGCATGGCCCTGCCCAAGCCGTAGCCAGCGGACCCCTTGCCAGATGCAGGCAAAGGTGAGAGGAAAAGTGGCATTTGTGACAAATATCCCCTGACGTTGCCAGAAGACAAAACTTGGCCCAAGGACCAGGAGCGTCAGACAGACGAGGGCCAGCGGGGTGACCGGTGTGATGGGGGCAGCATGGCTTTCTGTGAGGGCCAGCCATTCGGAGATAGTTCGCTCTAGGGTCAGGAGGCCGAGAACTGCCAGCAGCAAGGCTGCAACACGCAGATTCGGCACTCCGATGCCGCTTGTTGCCAGAAATGGCAGGACCACATAGACGTTCAGCGCGCCGATATAATCCTGTACCATCAGGGGCAATTCTACCCCGAAAAGAGAGACTGTCGCCTCTCGGAAGGCACTCAGCGGCGCGCCGTGGAGTAGCTCCATGGCATTGACGCCCGCTTCTTTCGCCTCGTCGTAGTGGAGACCAGGCAGGCCCAACTGCTGTCCAGCCAGAACAAGAAAAAGGCCGACTGTCCCAGCAAACCAGCCAAAACGCAACCAATGACCATTGGCCACCAACCCCTGACCACGGATCACTAGGTTGTGGTTCATTCGACAAACAGCCCTACTTCGTCGGCCATTACTTCGTAGTTCCAGCCACTGGCGTACAGTCTGATACTGTTGATGTGGGCTGGACGTGTATCGGCCAGAACCTCCATCAGATTTTGTGACTCATAGGTAAACCAGACGAATAGGTCAAGTTTTTCACCGCCGCTCAACGGCCAGCCCGGTTTTGGGTCCCGGTTATAGAAGCCATGGCCCCAAGTCAAGTTCTTGCCGTAGATATCGGTGTAGGTGAGTTCAAGGCGTAGGGGGAACTCAGAACTTTGCTCGCCTGCGCCGGCCAGGGTTTGCCACAGCAATTTGACATCTAATTTGACGATCAGAGAGTCATAGCCATGCACATCCTCATCAACAGTCTGGCGAATGCCTATCTCTGTGTGAATGTTGTCTGGGCCTCGGTAGAAAAAATGCACCACCCGGCGTCCCTCCTGCTCAACAACTTCGACAATCCCCGCAGGGACATAGGGCACTGTGTGGATTTCCCATTCCTGTGGGGTTGGGCCGTTGAAATCGCCGTGGGAGCTTTGACGATTAACCGGCACAGGCGGCCCGGGCGGGGTTGGGCCGTTGAAATCGCTGAAATCGCCGTTACGTAGAAGATTGCGTTCGACCGACACCGGCGGGAGTGTTGGCTCATCTGTTGACATCCAGGTACGCATGCCTTGATGTACATCTAGCGGAGCTTGGTTGTGTGGAAAGAGTCTAGCGATTCCTTGGGTCACGGACACTTCGCTTTGCCCGGCAGTGACGGAAAATGTGTAATTGCCTTCGACTAGGTAGATTTCCCCGTGGGGTGTCTCTACTTGGACTTCCAAAGGGTGCTTGATTGGGTTTTGGGTAAACAGCCGTACCCGGCCCTCATGCAGCAGCAAGCGTACTGTGTAGGGGCGGTCGCTGCCGCTAAAGAAGGGCCGCCGAATCCGCACGAGTTCTAGGGATGTGCCCGGGTAGATATGAACGGTTCCCATGAGATCTGTATCACTGTTCTGATCATCTACAGGCAGGCCAATCACCCCTTGAGTGGCAGTACCAGTCGTCACTAGGCGACTGCCTTCGGTGATGTCATCCTGTCTATCCGTGAGCGCGATAGGTACATCTGAGCGGGGTGGGTAGAGCAGAACTGTGCCGACGGTCGGTTCAAAATGGACGGATTGTGTCACTGCGGCCGTGTGGTAGAGTGCCCGTAGGGCCGGGGGGATGCCGATTACCAAAAGAAGAAATATGGCAAAGGAGATCAGAATTACGATCCAAGCCACACGTTCTGGCCGTTCTCGCCAGCGGACCAGTGGACTTCGGTCCATGGGTGATGAATCAGTACCGGCACCTGTGGATACTGGCGAATTTGCCGACATTAGGTACCCTCCTCTGCGGTATTGGCCGGGGATCCCTCGTCAGGTTGGATTTCTGTACGTTTGTTGCGTTCTTGTTCCACAAGCATCACGCTGAGCCTATCCATCCAGTAACGCGCATCTTGGTCATTTGGGTTGACTTCCAGGGCCCGCTGAAACATGGCGGACGCCCGGCCCAGATCGCCCTGTTGTTTATAGATCAACCCGAGGTGATAGTGGACATTTGGCGCGCGGGGGTCGATCCACAGGGCTTTCTCGTAGGCCCTGATGGCTCGTTTCTGATGTTGCGGCCCGGAGGTTTCTAGGCGGCCCAGATAGGCCGCGGCCAGGTTTGTCCATAGCATCACATTGTCCGCTGCATTATGCGCGGCATTTTCCAACGTTTTGACCGCCCGCGTCCATTTGCGTTGCAAGATCAAAGCACCACCTAAATTGATAGCGAGGTCTGGGTCTGCGGGAAAGGCGGCCTGCAGAGGTTCTAGCAAGGCAACGGCTTCACCGGGCCGGTTGGCCCGCAACAGGCGCGCACTTTCATTGAGAGTGTTGCGGTACTTGGCGGTAGAATCGTTGCGGCGCGCGCTTTCGCGGTCTTTGGGGGTATGGTTGCGATTTTTGTCAGTCATAGGATTTTGTATCGTTTAACTCGGAGCTCGCACGCTGTCCGCCATTGCCTTGGTCACCCTCTGTCCCTCGTCCACATTATGGAAAACTTCGTATTCGTCTAGGGTGGGCGCAAAGAACTCAATTACAAATTCATTGGGTACGCCCATGGGCAGTACCAGTTCATTGAGGAGCGCGCGAATGAACATGCGGCGCTGCTCGGTCTTCATGTGCTGGGAAGCCGTATCCCACAATAGAATCGTCCCATAGGTACCTTCGTCTGTGTAGTGGAGATCTAATTTGCCGATTGTGGGGGGCTGTTCTTCGGCGTCTAGGTGGCCGAGATCGAACAGTGCGTACTGTTCTGAGCAATTTGTACGCACTAGGCGTTTGAGTTTCAGGTTCACCACTCCTCCCAATCGTCAGCCTCGTCTTCCCAGATAGAACGTTCTTCATCAAAGAGCGGGATTTCCTGGGAATTTTCGTAGAACACAGCCTCTTCAAGGGCATGAGCGGCCACCTTGGCCTCATCAGGGTCATCGCTGGTAGTCATGGCGTTGAGTGCTTCCCCGGCTAGGCGTCCGCCGAGGCGGCCCAAGGCGAAAATGGCTGCCAGCCGGACTGTTTTCTCCTCGTCGGCCAGCAGTGAGATCAGTTCCTCTAGCGCGTCTCTGGCTTCCAGTTCGCCGCAAGCTCTGGCGGCGGCTGCCCGCATTGCCACCGTAGGACTGCCCAATTCTGCTTGGACAGAGGCTCGCCAGCGGATATCTGCGCTGCGTCCCATTGCATGTAAGGCGGCTACCTGCATCTCCTCGTACTGGGAATAGTAGCCATCCTCGATCAGATCTCGAATGCCGGTCTCGCCGGAGAAGGCGATGCTCTCAAGTGCTTGGGCCTGTACGGGCAGCGGCTCCATTTCAGCGTGCAGGACAGCTAACAGGGCGTCCTCTGCGCGCATTGCTAATGCTGACGAGAGTTCGTTTAATTCGCCGGCCAGCACAAATGCCCCTAGGGCCTCTGCAGCGGCTGCGCGCACCGTTTCGTGCGGGTCGTTGTTGAGGAGATGAACTAGGGGCCCGACTAGATCCGCATCTTGGTCTTCCCAGAGACCCTTGATCGCCAGGAGGCGTATAGTGGGCAGGGAATCGGTCAGGGCGAGACGCAGGAACCGGCCTAATTGCAGATGCAAATTGTCAAAACTTTCTTCCACGAGTGAACGCACAACGAACAGCCGCCGGTCGTCAGCGAGTGTCGGCCAAGCCTCCTGCAGCCGTCGAAAGTCGGGCAGGCTTAGGTCCGACAGCGCAGCTAGTTCCTGCGCTTGTGGATACGCACCATCCTCCTGCAACTGGATGAGAAGATCTTCAATAGAACGGGTCGAGGAACCGAAAGTGATCACATGCTACCTCGGATATCGGCGATACATTCTCTGCATCAGGATATACACTGCATTATAACACCATCTCCAGATAAACTGTCCATTGGGTTGAGGGGTTGGGGTGTTGGGAGCGCAGCGGGATATCTGTCGCTGTTGCGGTGGCAGAAGGCGTCGCGCTGGGCTTTATGCCCGGTAGCACGATTTCCCGCCCGATCTGCAGATTGCTGGCATCTCTTTCTGTGAGCGCATTTGCTTCTAGCAATGTATCGGCACTGATGCCAAAACGTTGGGCAATGCCGATGATGGTATCGCCGGCCTTGATCGTATAGCGGAGATCTGCCACTGGTGTAGAGGTTGCAGTCGGGGCAGGGCTTGTTGGCGTTGGCGTCGTTTCTACTGTGGGCGTGGGGATGGCGGTCTCTGTGGGTAGGGGAATCGCTGTTTGATTCGATTCTACCTCGGATGTGGGCGGGGCAGCCTCTGGGTTTTGCGATAGTACTACATCGTTCACCTGGGCCACAATCAGGGGCGTGCTTTCCTCTGCGCTATTCAGAGCCAGCGGGGATGACGCCTCGGCTTGGCCCGCAGGGCTGTTGATGATAATGGGGGCGAGGTTATCATTCGCCGCGACCATGCTGTCCGCTTCATTGGTGGCCGGTACGGGTGTAATGACGATGTTCTGGAGCAGAGACAGACTGCCGCTCGCGTTTGGGGCCAGGCGAGCAGGCAGAGTGGGAGCTCGTACAATGATGGCTAGTGTCAGCGCGCCGACCAACAGGAGGGGTGCGCCAATGGTCAAGATCCGGGAGGGCGCGGCGCGCAAGGCGCGGCCACAATGTGGACAGATGACATGGTCGGACGTTGCCCGTTGGCCACACTGGCGGCAGCGCACCTTTGTCACATGCGGCGTTAGGCGAGTCCCACACTCGGCACAGACGGTCTGGTTGTAGAGAACTGGTGTATCACAGGAAGGACAGCGTTTTGCATTCCAGGAGCGGGCCTGGGCCGCGGAGCCGCGGGCTGGGGCGGCCTCTGTGCTGGCATCCGTTTGAAGTGCATGGTTGTCTAAGGACATTGGTAACACCAGTGGGCAGTGGTTTGTGTGGTGTTATTGGCCACTGCAGTCACTGACCCAAGAGGCGGGACCAGTCGATACCTGGGGGGCCGGAGCGAATATCGCTGATTGTGACAAAGACCATCAATCCCAGCAGCAGAATAAAACCGACCAGATGAACAGTCCCCTCCTTTTCCGGGGCGATCGGCTGCCCGCGCAGTTTTTCTATGGCAATGAACAGCAGACGCCCTCCGTCTAGGGCTGGGAGTGGCAGCAGATTTACGATTGCGAGGCTGGCACTGATGATGGCTGCCAACTGCCAGACCGGGAACCAAAGGCCGGTATCGGCTGTGACATGGACCGCGCCGCCTATAAGTTGTGCGATCCCAACGGGACCGGATAGGGCTGCCTCATCGGCAGCCAACTGGCCCTTAATGATCATCTGCGGCAAAGTGATGAACCCATACACGTACTTGACAATGTTGACGGTCCCCAGCCAGATGCTGCGGAGAACTGGCAGGGAAACCAGCAAGATGGGATCGTTGATGCCGACGCCCATTGCGCCTTGGCCGGGCAGCGGGTTCTGGCGGGCCAATACTTGGCGAGTGAAGAGTTCATCGCCTCGCAATAGGGTAACAGTGACTGTTTCGCCCAGATGTTCCTGCACCATGTCGCCCAGACTGCGCTCGGTGGTGATCACCTCTCCGTTGACTGCGTAAAAGATATCGTTTGGTAACAGGCCGGCTTCTTCGGCTGGGCTGTCCGGCGCAATCAGGGTAATCTGTGTCCGCAAGGCGGCTTCAGGCTTTGCCTCTGTGATCAGGGCGCGCAAGTTCATGTCGGACTGGGCCGGCACGTCCAAGGTGTGCAGGGCGTCCCCGCGTAGAATGACCACAGTGCCGGCCTCGGTTTCAATGGGCTGTGGTCGCTGTTTGGGGGTCAGTAGCTCCCCAGTCCACGCGCTGATATAGACAGGCACGCCGTTCAGGCGAATCAGCGTATCATCTGGCTCGAGGCCGATCTCCCACAGAGGAGAGTCGGCCACAATGTCGTTGAAGCGGGGATGGGCACCCCCCGTGGGGAAGCCAGAAAGCACACTGGCAATCGAAAAGACGATGCCTAGGAGAAAATTCATTGCTGGCCCGGCGACCAGGGTAAAGACCCGCGCGCGGGCACTGGCGGCGTTAAAGGAGCCGGGGCTGGCATCAGCCATATCCTCACCCTTCATGCGTACAAATGCGCCTAAGGGGATGGCGTTGAGGGAAAAGAGCGTGCCATCGTAGGTAAACAGCTTTACCAGTCGCGGCGGAAAGCCAAAGACACCGAACTCTTCAACTTCGATCCCGTGCCGACGTGCTACTAGATAGTGACCGAGTTCGTGGAAGAACATGAGCACACCCAATAGCAGGAGAAATGAAACGATTGTCAATAACATGTGTATCCTTAAACGTTATCTATAGATCAGCACTTTGCAGTTGATGCTATGGGCACGTTGTGCAAATGCCTCTAGGAGCGGCCAGCAGGAGGAGTTTCTATCCTGCGAGAGCTATCTTTCTCATTATACCCAGACGTTACATGGGCAGCAAATGAACTTGGAGCATAACACCGCTGGCCTGTGATCAATAGCTAGAGTGCCCCGACAACCCTTCCACAATCTCGACCGTCTCCACGCTCACTGTGATAACCTTCTGAATCAGCTTGACGATGTATTGCGGATCGTCGGCACGATTGGGGTCATTGACGATGCCACTGCGCTTGTCTACCTTGACCCGGTACTGGTCAAGGACCCATTCTAAGGCCGACCGATTCCCCAGCCGATAGTCGAAGGCCTTCGCCGGTATCCCCTCTAAGGTCAAGAACTCATTGTAGCGGATCTGCGTCTTGTCTTTGGACAATCTCATCTTTTCCACGCGCCAATTGAGGGGTTTCCCCGGCGTCTCTACCCTGCTGAGCAGGTAGGGGGACATATCCTCATAGCCTACATGGATGTCTGCCAGGCGCGCGCCGGCTGTGGAAAAGGCCCGGAAGTCCGCGGCAAAGGGGATGTGTGGCAGGTCCCGCTTGAGGTTAGCCTGATACCGCTCTCTGTATTGTGGATGGTGTAGCAGGCCGTAGACGTAATGAAAGATATCCCATTTGCTGATTGTGTTATCTTGATACTGCCTGCGGAACTGTGCCAATGCCCAATCTGTAATGTTCTCGCGGCGGTTGCTGCTGTCTTCGTCGTAGAGGTAGAAGGGGAAACATTGGGTTTTGTCGAGTATGTCAAAACACGGAATCATAGAAGCCATCAAGGTCTGAAACGGTTTGTTACTCACTAGGCCACTGACACAGATCGCCCGATTCTCAGTTTCCGTCTCCGGGGTGGGGAAGATGGACGGGAACAGAGACACTCTATCGTTCATCATTCTGTCAAAGTACAGGGTTGATTTCGTAAAGGGGCGATAGAAAGATTGTCGGAGTTTGGCTTCCTCAAACTCTGCAATGTGCCCGCCTTTCAGTTTCTGTTTTAAGCTTGAACTCCAACTGATTTTCTCATTATCATACACCACAAACTCATCAACATTCGCTCCTATATCCTTTCGCCGTTCCCACTTGAACACATGCTCATTGTAGCAATCGATCATCCCCTGAATATTCTCTGTAAGCGTACTTCGGTTGAAATGATAGGCCCACGCATCCCGATTGGTCTTTACACCATTACTGAAGATGTGAAAGAGCACATCCACCGCCTCACCTTGGCCCGCCTTTGCTTCCTTTGTCCCCATGGGGAGGAAGGTCTCAAACTCCGCATGGAGTCCTTCGGTGAGCCATGTATATCGCCTGTCCGGTTGAATGGTTTGCCACTCTATCGTGCCTACATGTGTGCGTTCCTGCAGAAAATTAAATTTACGCTTCTTGTCCCACAGGTCATCGGTTCGATAGTAACAGATACGGGCATCTGTAGAACCCTTTTTCTTCACAAACAGATTGATGCTGACCCCGACCCGGATCCCGAACACATTGGCATCGGAAACCGCCAAGCCTTTGCGAGTATTCCCACCTAGATCCAAAATGTAGAGGGTGTCGAAATCCTCTGCGAGATGTTTTCGCATGCCATCAAATGACATACCGTCAATAAAACTGTTGTTGGTTACAAAGGCCACAACCCCTTCCTCGCCTATGCGGTCTGCTGCCCAGCGTATGGCCTTCACATAGGGGTCATAGAGCGAATTTTTGAGAGTTGCGCTGGAGTCTTTTGCATAGGTCTCCCGTATCTGCTTGTCCATGGTGGCATAGGTGCGGTTCTTGTTGTTGTCGTTCTCATTGACCTGCCCCGCGTTGTAGGGCGGGTTGCCGATGATGACCGTGATATCCTGATCCTTCTGGTTCTCCACGCGCTGTGTGTTCTCTTGGACAAACAAGCTGAGTTGGCTGTCCTCGGCCAGCTCAAAGGTATCAACCAGACAGATACCCTCAAAAGGTAGGTACTGCTCTGTCAGTTCATAGTATTCATGCTCAATGTTCAGGGCCGCGATGTAGTAGGGCAGCAGCATGATTTCGTTGCAGTGCAGTTCTCCCGCGTACTTGTCGGGTAAGCAGGAGAGTTTGCCCAGTTCCTGCAGGTGGCGCATGACCCGCAGCATGAAGTTGCCCGTACCCACGAAGGGGTCTAGCACATGCACGCCGTCATCAGCTAAGGAACGCCCGAACTCCTGATCGAGGATGGCTTCCACGGAGCGCACCATAAACTCCACAATAGGCTGCGGTGTGTAGACGATGCCATGGGTGTCGGCCACGTTGACGGAAAAGCCCTGGAAGAAATTCTCGTAGACAGTGTTGAGGAAGCCCTGCTTCTCCGCATAGTCATCTATGGTCGCGGCTGTGGTTTCAATGGCCCGGTAGAATCGATCTAGAGGACGGAAGAACGCCCGGCGGCTGAAATGCTGGCCGGTCAAGGCCTGCACTACCTGCTCGATCTCCCGTGCGATCACGTTACGGGCTACAAAGTCTGGGTTGTCGAACACCCGCCGGAAGATGCGTTCTGTCAGCAGGTGTTGGATCAGCATCTCCTCTACGGCTGCATCGGCGATGTTGGGGTTGATGGCATCCCGGCACAGCGCGGCGAAGCGGGCAAATGCCTGCCGAAAGGCCCGGTTGTTCTGCCGCTCCCCTGCGATCAAAGTCAGCAGGGATTCGGCCAGGGCCGGCACTACAGTTTTGAACTCCTCCACTGCCTGCTGCCAGCCTGCATAGGCCGGCGGCTGATAGGTGAAGAAGGCCTGCAGGCCCTCAATGAGCAGGTCCGGCCCAGCGATGGGGCTGTCCCACACCTGCTGCCCCTGTTGGATGACCACCATGCGCTGCGGGGCCCAGAAGAGGATATTGTCCTGGGGGTAGCCAGTGGCCAGCTTCTTGCGGATCTCTACATCCAAGTCATCATCGCTATCTTTCGCCTCCCAATAGCCATGGGCCAGGTTGAAATCGTCCAACAGTGCGCCATCAATGCGAATGCTGTGGCCATCGGCCAGCTTGCGCGTGTACTGCTCTGCCAATGTCCAGCCGAAGGGACGCGCTGCCATACGTAGCACATGGGCAAATGCTGGCGCGACCGCGCCCTCATGTCCTACATCAAGCTGGCCCAGCTTGTTCAACTCCGCGAAGTAGTCTCTGATCTCTTTGTGTGTTGCTTTGAGCTGGAGCATGAGCAGTCCAAGAATCGCTCTGTTTGTGGTATTATATTGTGGAAAAGTCAGCAGCGGCTATCTGCCCAACAACGCGAGCGGCGGCGAAGTCAACTCCTACGCTTTTGGGTTTTCTTTTGCAATCGTCGCGGTCTATATCAATACGCATCATTTCCTCTCTAGGATACAACAGGAACGTTCAACTCCGGCAAGCTCTCCACAATCTCTACTGTTTCCACACTCACTGTGATGACCTTCTGAATCAGCTTGACGATGTACTGCGGATCATCGTCACGATTGGGGTCATTGACGATGCCGCTGCGCTTGTCTACCTTGACCCGGTACTGGTCAAGGACCCATTCCAAGGCTGACCGATTCCCCAGCCGATAGTCGAAAGCCTGCGCCGGTATCCCCTCTAAGGTCAAGAACTCGTTGTAGCGGATCTGCGTCTTGTCTCTGGACAATCTCATCTTTTCCACGCGCCAAGTGAGGGGCTTTCCCGGCGTCTCTACCATGCTGAGCGGATAGGCTGGCATCTGTTCATAGCCTATATGGATGTCTGCTAGACGCGCGCCGGCTTTGGCAAATGCCCGGAAGTCCGCGGCAAAGGGAATATGTGGCAAGTCCCGCTTGAGGTTGGCCTGATATCGCTGCCGGTAGTGCGGGTGATGCAATAAGGCGTAAACGTAATAGAAAATATCCCATTTGCTGATGGAATCATCCTGATACTGCCTGCGGAACTGTGCCAATGCCCAATCTGTGATGTTCTCGCGGCGGTTGCTGCCGTCTTCGTCGTAGGTGTAGAAAGGAAAACATTGGGAACCGCCTTGCGGCAGAAAATCGGGAATTTTGTTGACAGCCAGCGCAAACATTGGCCAGTCACCTCCCACTTTAAGCCAGATGACAAGGTTTTCTTCTTCTGTCTCCGGGGTGGGGAAGATGGACGGGAACACAGACACTCTATCGTTCATCATTCTGTCAAAGTACAGGTTTGATTTCGTAAAGGGGCGATAGAGAGATTGTCGGAGTTTGGCTTCCGCAAACTCTGCAATGTGCCCGCCTTTCAGTTTCTGTTTTAAGCTTAAACTCCAACTGATTTTCTCATTATCATACACCACAAACTCATCAACATTCGCTCCTATATCCTTTCGCCGTTCCCACTTGAACACCTGCTCATTGTAGCAATCGATCATTCCCTGAATATTCTCTGTAAGCGCACTTCGGTTGAAATTATACACCCAGGCATCACGGCCGGTGTTGACACCGTTGCTATACATCTTAAATAATACATTCACTGCATTGCCTTTTGTTGCCTTTGCTTCCTTGGTCCCCACAGGGATAAAGGTCTCAAACTCCGCATGGAGTCCCTCGGTGAGCCATGTGTATCGTCTGTCCGGTTGAATCGTTTGCCACTCTATCTTGCCTACATGTGGGCGTTCCTGCAGAAAGTTAAATTTACGCTTCTTGTCCCACAGATCAGCAGTACGATAGTAATAAATACGGGCATCTGTAGAACCCGTTGTCTTCACAAACAGATTGATGCTGACCCCGACCCGGATCCCGAACACATTGGAATCGGAAACCGCCAAGCCTTTACGGACATTGCCGCCTAGATCCACAATGTAGAGAGTGTCGAAATCCTCTGCGAGATGTTTTCGCATGCCATCAAACGCTAGCGCATCAATAAAACTGTTGTTGGTCACAAAGGCGACAACCCCTTCCTCGCCTATGCGGTCTGCTGCCCAGCGTATGGCCTTCACATAAGGATCATAGAGTGAATTTTTGAGAGTTGCTCTGGAGTCTTTGGCATAGGTCTCCCGTACCCGTTTGTCCATGGCCCCATAGGTGCGGTTCTTGTTGTTGTCGTTCTCGTTGACCTGGCCCACATTGTAAGGCGGGTTGCCGATGATGACGGTGATATCCTGATCCTTCTGGTGCTCCACACGCTGTGTGTTCTCTTGGACAAACAAGCTGAGTTGGCTGTCCTCGGCCAGCTCAAAGGTATCAACTAGACATATGCCCTCAAAGGGTAGGTACTGCTCTGTCAGTTCATAGTATTCATGCTCAATATTCATAGCCGCGATATAGTAGGGCAGCAGCATCACTTCGTTGCAGTGCAGTTCCCCCGCGTACTTATTGGGTAAGCAGGAGAGTTTGCCTATCTCCTGTAGATGGCGCATGACCCGCAGCATGAAGTTGCCCGTACCTACGAAGGGGTCTAGCACATGTACGCCGGTATCGGCTAAAGAACGCCCGAACTCCTGATTGAGGATAGCTTCCACGGAGCGCACCATGAAATCCACGATGGGCTGTGGTGTGTAGACGATGCCATGGGTGTCGGCCACGTTGACGGAAAAGCCCTGGAAGAAATTTTCGTAGACAGTGTTGAGGAAGCCCTGCTTCTCCGCATAATCTTCTATGGTCGCGGCTGTGGTTTCAATGGCCCGGTAGAATCGGTCCAGAGGACGGAAGAACGCCCGGCGGCTGAAATGCTGGCCGGTCAAGGCCTGCACCACCTGCTCGATCTCCCGCGCGATCACGTTACGTGCTACAAAGTCTGGGTTGTCGAACACCCGCCGGAAGATGCGTTCTGTCAACAGGTGTTGGATCAGCATCTCCTCTACAGCTGCATCGGCGATATTGGGGTTGATGGCATCCCGGCACAGCGCGGCGAAGCGGGCGAACGCCTGCCGAAAGGTCCGGTTGTTCTGCCGCTCCCCTGCGATTAGGGTCAGCAGAGATTCGGCCAGGGCCGGCACTACAGTTTTGAACTCCTCCACTGCCTGCTGCCAGCCTGCATAGGCCGGCGGCTGATAGGTGAAGAAGGCCTGCAGGCCCTCAATGAGCAGGTCCGGCCCAGCGATGGGGCTGTCCCACACCTGCTGCCCCTGTTGGATGACCACCATGCGCTGCGGGGCCCAGAAGAGGATATTGTCCTGGGGGTAGCCCACGGCCAGCTTCTTGCGGATCTCCTCATCCAAGTCATCCTCGCTATCTTTCGCCTCCCAATAGCCATGGGCCAGGTTGAAGTCGTCCAACAATGCGCCATCAATGCGAATGCTGCGGCCATCGGCCAGCTTGCGCGTGTACTGTTCTGCCAATGTCCAGCCGAAGGGACGCGCGGCCATACGCAGCACATGGGCAAATGCCGGCGCGACCGCGCCCTCATGTCCTACATCAAGCTGGCCCAGCTTGTTCAACTCTGCGAAGTAGTCTCTGATTTCTTTGTGTGTTGCTTTGAGCTGGAGCATGGAGATTTCCTTTCTAGGGTTTTGTAGCGAGTTATTGCTCTCCACAGATGTTATGGTATACTGTAAGCGCATTCAATCAAAATAGCGGAGTGCTGTTCCATGCGATATGCTAACCTTCCCGGCATCAACAAGCCTGTTTCTCGTCTCGTACAGGGGACCATGTGGATGAATCGCGACAATCTTGACGCTGCCTTTGCCAGCCTAGACGCTTTTCACGCGGCCGGGGGCAACTGCTTTGATACAGCCCATGTCTATGCCGGGGGGGCTAGTGAGCGGGTCTTCGGTCATTGGATTCACAGCCGGGGCGTGCGTGATGAAGTTGTCATTTTGGACAAAGGCGCACATCACAACCAAGATCGTAAGCGAGTGACGCCCTTTGATATCCAGGCCGATATCCAGGACAGTTTAGCCCGTCTCAATGTGGACTATATCGATCTGTGGCTGCTCCACCGGGACGACCCCACCCAGCCGGTCGGCCCGATTGTGGAGATGCTCAATGCGGAAAAGAAGGCCGGGCGTATCCACGGGTTCGGCGGCTCCAATTGGACTGTAGAACGCCTACAGGAGGCCAACGCCTACGCCGCGGCCCACAATCTGACGCCTTTCATGGCCAGCAGTCCCCAGTTCAGCTTAGCAGTGCAGCAGGTGTCCCCCTGGCCCGACTGTGTTAGTCTCAGTGGGCCTGCCGGGCACGCAGCCCGACAGTGGCACCGGCAGAACAACGTTACCCTCTTCGTATGGTCCAGTCTGGCCGGCGGCTTCTTTAGCGGTCGCTTCCGCCGGGACAATCTCAACACATTGACCGCGCGCTACGATCAAGTTGCCATCAGAGTGTACTGCTTTGAGGAGAACTTCCAGCGCCAGGACCGGGTGGAGGAACTGGCCGCGCGCAAAGGCGTTAGCGTGCCACACATCGCATTGGCCTATGTCTATAACCAGCCTGAAGGCATCCATGCCCTCTCCGGCGCGCGTACACCCGACGAAGTACGCGTGAATGTGGAGGCTGCGGAGATCGAGTTGACCGGGGATGAGATGGCGTATTTGGAGTTGAAGGATTGATACAAAATTCATCGTTACATTTGTCTATCAACCTGTTTAGGAGAAAATGATGAGAATGAGAATCATCTTGGGGATATTGATGGCACTGTGTATCGTTGCGGTGTCGTATATGTCGGCAATCGCGCATTACTTACCGACACACAATCCTGATCCTACGACGTATCCTACGAGACAGAGAATAATCTACACGTCGCCATTGGTGCCAGTGATAACACCGACACCTGCTGTAGGGAGAGCGACGGTCCGACTATCGGCTAATATCCGTGAGGAGGGGGCAGCTTGTGTGAACGCAGAGATAGAGAGCGTAACGGATCTGGGCGCATTCTCTTTCACAGTTCGTTATCCGACTAGCTACTTGTCCAATCCGACTGGCCGACTTGAAGAATTTCTGGGTAGCACAGGTCGCATTGTCTCACCAATATCATCCGCAACATCTGCGGGCAGATATTTCTTTGGCGGTTACAGCCGAGGTAGGCAGTCGGGCGCAACGGGTGATGGAGTCCTGGCAACTATCTGCTTTGAACCGCATGCGACAGATCCAGAACAGATAGACCTAGACTTCAATTATGTACAGCTAGGCAACATTGAAGGGAATGCCATACCAGTACACTTTGAGGGGACGTCCTTCATCATCATCAACTGTATAAGAGCTGATGTTGACTGCGATGGGGATGTGGACATCCTAGACATTCAACAGGTAGCGAGTAAGTGGAATACCCAGAGAGGGAGTGATGGATATGAGGCAAGGTTAGACTTGGACGAGGACGGAGACATTGATGTAATAGACATTCAGGCAGTGGCCGCACAGTATGAAGTGGCAGGACAAAGTGCGGGTGTGGTTAGTCAAGCGGGCCCTGTTACCTTGCGCCTATCCCCTGCGTTATTATCCCTAGGGCAGAGAGGCACGGTCATTTTGAACGCGGACAATGCACAGGGCCTGGCCGCGTTTGAGACAAATCTGTCCTACGATCCAACCTTATTGAGAGTGGAGAGCATACGCTTAACCGATTGGCTTGGCAATACAGGGCGCACAGTGAAGCTGTTGGATCCTGTTATTGACAATGTCCAGGGGACAGCGGGCATCGGGGCATTTTCTACAGGAACACAGGATGGCGTGAGCGGCACAGGGTCTCTGGCAATCCTAGAGGTCACGACTTTAAGTGTCGGCGATGGCAGTCTGAATCTCCATGATAGTCAAGCTACCACACGGAATGCGGACTTTATCTCTGTAACGGAAATCGACAGAATGGTGCAGGTGAATGTGGCAATGCCTGCGGAGATATTGTACCTGCCGCTTGTGCGGTGGTGAAAACCGAAAGCTCATCAGGTCTTAATTTGGGAGGTTGATAGTGGCATTGAAGAACGATTCCGAGCAGTTGAAATCCAGGTCGCCGTGCTCAAAGAAAGTATGGATCATATTGGAAAAGATCGAGATAAAAACCTGGCTACAAAAGCCGATATAAGTGCTCTCAGAGGTGAACTCAAGGAAGATATAGGCAATCTCAAAGATAGGGCCCAAATCAGAAGGGACTACCTCCGAGCGGGTAGTCCCTGTCCGATGTGGTATGGTGGAGATGGCGGGAATCGAACCCGCGTCCGAAACATGCGCCCTGAAACGTCTACAAGCTTAGTCGATCTCAAGGAATTTCAGCGGGTGGGCCTCGGATCAACATGAAGCATAAGCCCGCCTAGCCGATGATCTTAGACAGCCCAATCGGCGTCAGACTGCCGCAGCTCACAGTGTATGATGGCGACCGCCCGGCCTGCTGGCCCCACCGGGACGGGCCATGACCCTTGTGAAAGGGTCGGTGGCTTACTTAGGCAGCCATTGCCGCAGGAGCAGCTTTGGAGAAGCCAAAGTTGAAAGCCATGCCTGTATTTTTGGCATTTGTATGTGTTGCGCCTTTTTAACGTAGCCGACGCTCTACGGCTTGCAGTCTCAGGCCTGACAATGCCCCGTCGAAGCCATTCATCCCCATAACCTGAATAGTATACTCTACTCCACAGAAAAAGTCAACTTGTTGTATGGTTGATTTTCATTAGATTGAGAATTAGCCAGGTAGAGCCTTGACGAAGTACACGGAGTCATTCTCTAGGCTGGGCTGAATGCCGAATCCTAGGGAAATCTTCAGGTTGGTTTGCACTTTCTCGCCAACACCAGCAGCCACTGTGATGGCATGAGCAGCACACATGATATGGTCAGGGCCAGCGGTAGACGCGCGATTGTGCCGACCCAGCCGACGAACGGCCCGCCTGCAACTTGGCCGATAGCGTTCATCTGGCCCCATAGGGAGATGATCGTCGCCCGCTGTTGGTTTTCGGTGTTTCGTACAATCCATGCCTCCTCCAGCGGGCCGATTGTGCTGCGGCTGAGACTGATCACCCATAGGGCCAGCAGGGCTAACCAGAAGGTCCCCGCCCAAGCCAGGAGAAGCAGGCTCGCCAGCAGCAGCCCATAGAGAAGAGTAAGACCATTGACAGTACGGATATCCTCTGCGGTGGCGCGCAAGTGATGGGCCAGTTCATTGGCGGCAATGCCCAATACGGACGAGCCGGCCTGAATGATGCCAAACCAGACGACAGAGCTGAGGCCAAAGAGAACTGGGAACCTGAAATTGTCCAGCAGATGGGGTGTCCATAGCCGGTCATAGCCCTCACTGTATAGGCCGGAGACAAGACTAAGGCCCATGAGAATCAGCAGCACTTGATGGCCGCGCAGCGTATGCACACCCCTGCGGGCAGTTGCTGCCATCTGTTTCCATGTCTCCCGCTCTTTTGACGGGGTGGGAATAAAGCCCTCTTCGGGCATGGCCAGCAGTAGATAGATGGCCAAGACAAGATACAACGACCCGCCGAGGATGATCGGCAGTTGCAGCCAGGTTTGCGCCAGCCAGACACTGACGCCAATGCCGACAAATCCGGCCACATGTCTCACCTGTGATGCGCGTAAGAAGACCGCCCCGATGGCTTCCTCATCGTCAATTTCAGCGGACAGCCAAGCTTGCAGCGCGCCGCTGGTAAACGTATAGCCGATGCCCCAGAGTACCTGCGCCCCCAGGACCGTCCAAAACAGGGGGATCGACCCTTCTAAGAGAAAGCCACAGCCGACCAAGGCCGTGCCGATAATGACCGATAGCCGCCGGGAGTAGACATCGGCAACGATCCCTGTAGGCACTTCAAAGAGAAACGCGGTAAGCTCCAGAGTCGTGCCTACCAACACAAGCTGTAGAGGGTTCAGCCCTACGGTTTCAGCCTGATAGATGAGGTTGATTGTGAAAATAAGGGCGTTGAAAAACGCTTGACCGCCGCTGATGATAAGAAAAATACGGATCGGATTCTGCTGGCGGAGAGACATGCAACACTGTCCTGTGGTGGCAAAATCCTACACGATCTTGTAAAGGGCGGTATGGCAAAATCGTGTACTTGCACCGCTCCGCCAGCCACTAGGCACCCCCGTGGCACCCAGAACGGGCCGCTTACCGCTGCTGCCTTCCGGCCCTGACGGGGTTCACGGTGTTCTGCCGCACAGGACCCAGCAACTGACGAAGCGATGCAAATACACGATCTGATTGAATGGCACAAAATTGCGTCATCCAAGGCGGAGAGGGAGGGATTTGAACCCTCGAGGGCAGTGAACCCTACGAGCTTTCCAGGCCCGCGCACTAGGCCAGACTATGCGACCTCTCCGAATCGAATGGCAACACCGAAAATGGAACGGTGGACCGTCCGACAACTGAATTTGTCAGTATAGCGGAGGAATCAGATTTGGGCAAATTGGAGATGGGGCACGCCGCCTGTCGTTATTGGCCACTGGTCGCGAGCCATTGGCAACTGGTTTTGGCTGCTTCGACTGTCTGGGCGATGTCCTCAATGCTATGGGCCGCCGAGACGAACCCGGCTTCAAACTGGCTGGGGGCCATGTAAATGCCCTGGGCCAGCAATCCGTGAAAGTAGCGGGCGTAGCGTTCGGTGTCCGCGTAGCGTTTGGCACTGTCATAATCGCTGATCTCCTGGCCCGGTCCTCGTAAGAAGTAGATCCCAAACATAGACCCTTTGCTGGCGACCTGCACCGGGAGTTCCGCTTCTTGTGCGGCCTGCTGAAGCCCGCGTACCAATTCACGTGTCCGCTGGACGATAGTGTCAAATGTCCCCGCTTGCAGCAGTGTCTGCAGCGTCACCAGGCCGGCGGTCATGGCTAGGGGATTGCCGGACAGGGTGCCGGCTTGGTACATAGGCCCCAGCGGTGCAACTGTCTCCATCACCGCCCGTTTGCCGGCGTACGCGCCGACCGGCAAACCACCGCCAATGACTTTGCCCAGACAGGTGATGTCTGGGTCCAGGTTCCATTTTTCCTGGGCCCCACCGGGCGCGACCCGGAAGCCGGTCATCACTTCATCCAAGACAAACAGTGCGCCATTGCGCCGGCAGATCTCCTGCACGCCCTGCAGAAATCCTGCTTGTGGCAGCACAAATCCCATATTAGCCCCAATCGGTTCGGCAATGACGCAGGCGATTTCCCCTGGATAGGTGTCGAACAGCTCCTCAATCGCTTCCAGATCTTGGAACGGCGCGCTGAGCGTATTGGCCGTTGTTGCTGTGGGTACGCCGGGTGAATCGGGAAGGCCGAGGGTAGCAACGCCGCTGCCCGCCTGTACCAGCAGCAGATCCGCGTGCCCATGATAGCAGCCAGCGAATTTGACAACTTTGTCTCTGCCAGTATAGGCACGTGCTAGGCGTAGCGCACTCATGCAGGCCTCGGTGCCACTGTTGACGAAACGCACCATTTCGACCGCGGGGAGGGTGTCCACCACGAGTTGGGCCAGCTCGTTTTCTAGCTTTGTGGGCGCACCATAGCTAGTGCCGCGGCTGGCGGCAGCATGCAAGGCCTCCACCACTGCCGGATGTGCATGGCCCAGCACCAACGGCCCCCAGGACAGGACGTAATCAAGATAGCGGTTGCCGTCCACATCCCAGATGTAGGCACCCTTGCCCCGGTCGACAAACCGGGGTGTGCCGCCAACACTATGGAAAGCCCGCGCCGGGCTGTTTACACCCCCGGGCATAAGCATCCTGGCCGAGGTGAAAAGGTCTTCAGAGCGGGCGGTATTCATGGGAAAAGCACTCCAATGGGATGCAGTGAAACATCTTTTGAATCAGGATTCTCTTGATTTAAGGATGAACAGGATATAACCAGTTACAACCAGCTTGCCGCGGCTACACAACTTGCCGGTGGATCAACAGCCACTGCAAGCCGCGTGGATATAACCTACTGCGGTTACAACCAGCTTGCCGCGTCTTTGGCAAAATATGTCAAAATCATATCCGCGCCGGCCCGTTTGATGCATGTCAGGCTTTCCAGTACACATTTTCGCAGATCGAGCCAGCCATTGGCTGCGGCTGCATGGAGCATCGCGTACTCACCGCTGACCTGATAGGCAGCGGTGGGCAGGTGGAACTGCTGTCGGAGCGCGGCTAGGACATCTAAATACGGGAGAGCCGGTTTGACCATGAGCATATCGGACCCTTCGGTCACATCAATCGCAACTTCTTTCAATGCCTCCCGGTAATTGGCCGGGTCCATCTGGTATTGGCTGCGGTCGCCGAAGGAGGGCGGGTTTTCGGCTGCATCCCGAAAGGGCCCATAGAAACTGCTGGCGTACTTGACTGCATAGCTCATAATCGGTATGTGCTCAAGTCTGGCCTCATCCAAGGCCTGACGCACTGCGGCTACCATGTGGTCCAACATGCCCGATGGAGCGATAATGTCCGCGCCCGCCTCTGCGTGGACAACAGACGCTCTGCCTAGCAGTTCCAATGTCGGGTCGTTGAGCAGATAGCCTTCCGGCAGCATGGGGTTGTAGTTCTCGAGCATCGGGGTATTGATGATCCCGCAATGGCCGTGGTCCGTATACTCACAGAAGCACATATCGGAGATAACAATTAATTCCGGCGTGGCGGCCTTCAGGGCCCGGATGGCCTGGGGCACAATCCCATTGGGATTGAGATTGTCGCTACCGCACCAATCTTTTTCTTCTGGAATGCCGAAGAGGATCACCGCAGGGATGTCCAACTCTAGAATCGCCTCAGCTTCTCTGGCCAATTCATCCACGGAAAGTTGGTATTGGCCAGGCATGGAAGCGATGGGCCGACGCTGCCGGCGGCCAGGGCGCACGAACAATGGATAGATGAGATCCGCGGGCCCTAAAGTCGTCTCCCGCACCATGCGTCCCAAGGCCGCATTGGTCCGCAGCCGCCGCGCGCGCAGAGTAGGGGCGATCGCGTGCGTCTGCCCGTTGACAGTGGGAGGAGCAGGTTGTGAAATGTTCATAAATAGTGTTGCCTTCTACAGCAGTAGCCAGTGAAAATCCAACATCTTCTGAATCAGGATTTTCTGGATGAAAAGATGAACAGGATGAAACCTCAAAACGTCAACATCACAGGCCCCTGCAATGGGCGAAATATTCTTTTAGGCCATCGACTAGCCCTTTGACAGTGCGATTCCCAGCGATAACCTGTACTGGCAGTTCGTGCCGTTGTGCTGCCGCCGCGGTCATGGGACCGATACAGGCCACGGCCACATCGCAGAGCATACCGGTATCGCCGCTCTCGGCCTTCAGCCGCTGGATAAAATTGTGAACGGTTGAGGCACTGGTAAAAACGACGGCATCCACATCTCCTCGCCAGAAATGCTGGGGCAAGTCGTCCCCGCCGTGGCCGATAGCTGTCTGATAGGCGGCCACGGCTGTGACCTTTGCGCCGGCCTTGCGTAGGGCCTTCACTAGCAGCGGGCGGGCAATGGACGACTGGGGCAGGAAGACCTGGCTCTCTGTCCCCACTTGCAGGCTGGCAGTTAGAGATTCGACCACATATTCATGGGGCACCAGGTCTACAAAAAGGCCCAGTTCTTCGCTGATGGCGGCCGCAGTGGCCGAGCCGATAGCCGCTACCTTCGTATTGGATTGGGCGATTTGGGCCTGCCCAATGCCCAGTTCGGTCAGGCGGTCGGCCAGTATGTAGACTGTATTGGTGCTGGTGATCACTAGCCAATCGAACCGACCGGCAGCCAGTTCTGCCAATGCCGTGTCAAACTCCGATGAATCCGTGCAAGGTTCGATTTCGATTGTCGGATAGTGTAATACCTCAGCCCCCTCTGCTTCCAACAGGTGGGTCAAGGACGGGGCCTGGCGCAAGGCACGGGTATTGGCGATGCGAAGTCCTGCTAAAGATAGGGTACTCATTTCTCCTCCTCTGATGACAAGAAGGGTTCGCGGATACATCTGAATTTGAAGATGAACTAGATTCAATTTTGGATGCTGTCCAGAATCTCTTGTGCGCCCTTGTCCAGGGCCAATTGGGCAAGGCTGTGGCCTAGCTGTTCCGCTTCGCTATCTGGCCCGGTCATTTGTACATGGATCTGACGGCTACCATCCAGGGAATTGATGCGCCCTTGTAGCCGGATTCTTCCCTTTTGAAGAGCCGCTAGCGCAGCAACAGGGAGGCTACATCCGCCATTGAGACCGGCTAGGAAGGAGCGTTCAGCCGTTACAGCGGCCCGAGTGTCTGGGTCATTGATGCGCGCAAAGAGATCGAGCCATACAGCTTCTTGGCGGCACTGTAGGGCCAGGGCCCCTTGGCCCGCTGCTGGCAACATCTGTTCCAATGACAATGTTTCGCATTGCGCTTGAAAGCCAGAGATAAATCTATCAAGCCCTAAACGCTTTAGGCCGGCGGCTGCTAGGACAATGGCATCATACGGTCCGTCCGGGTCAAGAGCTTTATGGATTCGGGTATCGACATTGCCGCGAATATCCAAAATCTGCAAGTCCGGTCGTTGGGCCAGGAGTTGGGCGGCCCGCCGCCGGCTACTGGTCCCGACTGCTGCAGCGAACGGCAATGGCCAGTGTGGTGTTGGGTTTTCACTGGCCATTGCTGTTTCTGTCTGACCAGCCCGGATGATCATGACATCCGCCACATCACCCCTCGGCGGAATGGCAGCGAGGGTCAGCCCTAGGGGATCATCAGTGGGGAGATCCTTCAGGCTATGCACGGCCCCGTCAATTCTACCTTCCCGTAGAGCATTCTCCAATTCTAGGGTAAATAGTCCCTTGCCGCCTATGAGAGGTAGGGGTGTAGCCAAGGTCCGGTCCCCTTCGGTGTGGACCACAACCGTTTCAATGGTCAGGTCAGGATAGGCCGCTTGGAGTCGTGTGGCCACATGCTCTGTTTGCCAAAGGGCCAGGGCCGACCCACGGCTGCCAAGACGAATGTGACGAGGGACAGGCATTTGATACTCCAGTGGTCAGTGGTCCGTGGGCAGTGAAACTCCAACAGCAGGGTCCTCGGCAGTTCCGGGCCACAGATCACAGGTGCCAGGCCCCTGCAATGGGGAAGTTGCTCGGTCCGACAGCCCGAAGAGTGAAGTGGCCACTTCGGCTACAGAGCTGTCGGTCGGCTCCCAACCATGGGTGCGGAGATGTACAGTCGGCTGATGCAGAACTTTGTTCGTCAGCCGGTGGACCAAACGTTCGATTGTTGCTTGGTCGCGCCCATTCAGATGGGAGAGCTGGGCCAGTGCAAGTTTTAGTTCCTCATGGGCGATTTTTTCCACATATCCGCGCAGGGCAACAATGGCTGGCGCAGCAGCCCGGCTTTGGCACCAGAGGGAAAAGGAGATCTGCTCTTCATTGATAATGGTTTCGACTGCGGGGATGGCAGAACGTTGCAAAGCCAGATTGGTGTCACGAGAGGCCTGCAAATCGTCGATATCGTAGCGGACAACACCGGGCAACTCGTCGCAGTTCGGGTCAATGTTACGGGGAAGGGCGATGTCGATCAGTACAAGTGGGCGTTCCTTACGGACAGCACTTGTCGCGCACACATTCTGCCGGCGAATGATTGGTTGCGATGCGCGGGTCGCGGCGATGACCACATCGGCCCAGGCCAGGGCAGTATCCATTTCGTGCCAGTGAAAGACCCTGCCATTGCAAATGTTCATCAGCATCTTGGCTCGGTCATACGTGCGGTTCAGACAGCCGATTTTGCTGAACTTCCGCTGCTGTAGAGCCTTGGCGGCCAGCGTGGCGATTTCACCTGTGCCGATAATGAGGACATGGGCTTCGGCAGCGTGCGCTTGGATGGCTGCCATCTGCACAGCTACATGACCGATGTTGGTGGTAAGCCGGTTGATGCTTGTCTCGCCTCGGGCGCGCTTGCCGGCGCGTAGGGCGCGTTCAAAGAGTTGCGTCAATAGCGGACCAGCCGAGCCCGCCTGATGACCGATTGCCAAAGCATCTCGCACTTGGCCCAGAATCTGCACCTCGCCCAGCATAGGCGAGTCCAAACCACAGGAGACGCGCATCAGATGGTGGATTGCGCGATCCGCGACATGACAGTAGAGATGTGGGCGTACTTCTTGAACGGGCAGTTGGCCGAAAGCAGCTAGTTTCCCGGCCACAGTTTCCAGGGCCCGATGTCCCTCCTCTGGTGTAGCAGACAGCCCGAAGAGTTCCACCCGGTTGCAAGTGGAGAGCAGCACGGCTTCCTGCAGCATCTGCCTCTCGGACGGTTCTGTACCATTCGAGCGCTTGGAACTGCACAGATCTTGCAGTTGGCGAACCGCCTCGACCTCATCAATGGCTAGGCGTTCCCGTAGCTCGATCGGTGCTGTCCTATGGTTGAGCCCAATTGCGAAGAGGATCATAACATTCGTTTCAAATGATTCGTTTCTAGCGTTTCGTAAAGGATAGCAGCAGTATGCCTGTTGGTCAAGTTAAAAACCAGTGAACCGAACTCCACGCCGTTTTGCCCTATCTGCAAAATTCAAGTAGAATTGAGCAGTTTATTTTGCATTTCGTTCGCATGTGCCTGAGGTAGACCGCACAAAAACCCAACCAGTATCCTCAATTGAACGACTGATGACAACTCTTCATCTGCCCGGTCTCATAGATGCTCATGTCCATCTGCGGGAACCGGGCCATACGCAAAAGGAAGATTTCTATTCCGGTACGTGCGCTGCCCTGGCCGGTGGGGTAACGACTGTGCTGGATATGCCCAACACAGACCCGCCTACCTCTACCCCGGAACGCCTGCAGCAAAAGGTTCGCTTGGCGCAGGCGAAGGCAGTTTGTGATGTGGCTCTATTCGTCGGCGCAACAGGAACCGATGTTGATGCGTATTTGCCGCTGGTTGAGCAGGCTTGCGGCCTTAAGATCTATGTAAACGATACCTTCGGCAGCCTGCGAATCGAAGATCTGGGCCTGCTCCATCGCCTGTTTCGGACGTGGGCAGCGCGGGCAGACGAACTGGGCGGCTGGAGAGGTGAAACATCAAGGGCTAGTGAAAACCTACAGGCCCCTGCAATTCGCGACCCACAATCTGCTGCGCGTAGCTCTGGTCTCGGCCCCATCGCTGTCCATGCTGAAGAGTTGATGCTGCCCGTATGCTTGAATCTCAGCCATCTGTACCAGGTCCCGCTGCATATCGTTCATGTCAGCCGCCGTAGTGAGATTGAGCTGATCCATAAGGCCAAGGAGAGAGGCATCCCCGTCACCTGCGAGGTGACACCCCATCATCTATTCTTGACTGCAGAGGATTTCTATGGTGGTGGCACTCGTTTTGATATGCGGCCAAAGCTGGCAAGCGCGGACGATGTGGCCGGCCTATGGGAACATATTGAGATCATTGATATTTTCGCCACCGACCATGCGCCCCATACCAGGGCAGAGAAGGGAATAGGAGGCCTTGCACGCCCCAAACAGGCACCGCCCGGCGTGCCCGGCGTGGAGACGATGCTGCCGCTGCTGTTGACGGCTGTGGATGCCGGCCGCTTGCAGCTTCAGGATGTGCTCCTGCGCTGTGTGGAGAATCCCCGACACATTTACGGCTTGCCGGCACAGCCGCAGACTTGGGTGGAGGTGGAAACGGACAGGGCGTATGAACTACAGGATGGGCAGATGTACACACGATGTGGCTGGACGCCCTTTGCCGGGCGACAAGTCGTAGGTAGGGTGGTAAAGGTTGTCCTCCGGGGCGTAACTGTCTTTGATGGTGAAGGGGTGCTGGCTGCACAGGGCAGCGGACAGGTTCTCTTTCAGCATACGTAGTTGTTCCGAAAACACTGAGAGGCGTAATGGTAATGAGCAATATAAAGGACTTTAGCGGACAAGACATTCTGAGTGTCAGCCAGTTTAAGCGGACGTCCTTGGATACGATTTTTGGTATTGCCCACGAGATGCGTGTTCTTGTCGAGCGGTTCGGCAGCGCGGAGCTGCTGCAAGGTACAATTCTGGCGAATCTCTTTTACGAACCATCAACCCGCACGAGTTCTAGCTTCACAGCCGCCATGCAACGGTTGGGCGGCCAGGTCATTCCCATTAACAATGTTCAGTATAGCTCCGTCAGCAAAGGCGAGAGCCTGCCGGACACCGTCCGTACCCTCGAATGCTACGCGGATGTGATCGTCATCCGGCACCCGGAAGTGGGCGCAGCAGCCACCGCGGCCTACTACGCTGAAAAGCCGGTCATCAACGCCGGCGATGGGGTAGGCGAGCATCCGACCCAAGCTCTGTTAGATCTGTTCACCGTGCAGGAGGAGTTGAGTCGAATTGATGGCCTGACGATTGTCATGGTGGGAGATCTACACTTTGGCCGCACAGTCCACAGCCTGACCAAACTATTGCTGAATTACAATGTCTCATTTGTATTCGTCAGTCCGGAGATTCTGCGAATGCCTGCCAATATCCTAGAAGCTGTTGAGACGTGCGGCCATTCCTATGAACAGGTGGAAAATCTATACGATGTCATTGGCGAGGCAGATGTTCTGTACATGACCCGGGTGCAAAAGGAGCGCTTCACGAATCTGGCCGAATATGACCGGGTCAAAGATTTTTTTGTCGTAGATCTAGAACTGATGGAACAGGCCAAAGACCGCATGATTGTGATGCATCCTCTGCCGCGTGTGGGTGAGATCAGCTATGAGATGGACGACGACCCCCGAGCCGCTTATTTTCGACAGATGCGTAATGGTATGTACATCCGTATGGCCCTGTTGGCCGCAGTCCTCGGTAAGGCCTGAATCGCTAGTGATGGATTCTTGTTCTACCTAGAAATCCTTATGATTTGGCACTCTGCCTGATCTTTGCTATACTTTACTACAGTTTCCCATTGTAGATCAGGATTTACACCTTGTCTGCATCAGAATTCTCTTGTTTTGTGTTTGTGTCATTTACGCCCGGTTTGCCTAATGGCAAACGCAAGGGCAGCGTAAACATCAGCAGTGTACGCACAAAATGCAATAGGATACTATCCTGATGCGATCCCTACGAATCCTGATAATTGTGATCAATTTTGATGGAGAAAAAACGAGCGTATGAAACGGATTGTGATCACAGGAATGGGCGCGATCACACCCATTGGCAATGATCCCGGTACATTCTGGAAAAACCTATTAGCCGGCACACCTGGGGCAGGCCCGTTGACGCAGTTTGATCCTGGGGAAATGCCCTACACCATCGCCTGTGAGGTAAAAGATTTCGACCCGCGTCAATATATGAATCGTAAGCTGACACGCCGCACCTCCCGTGCGACACAATTTGCCATCGCGGCCACAAAACAGGCTCTCACTGACGCCGGCATGGAAATCAGCGATGAAAACCGGGATGAGATCGGGGTGATGATGGCTACTGGCAGTGGTGGCGGTGTGGAAATTGAGTACGCCACCGAAAAGATGGTCGAAAAATCCTGGAAAACTGTAGGGCCGTTTGTCGTACCCAGTTCTATGGCAAATGCTGTCAGTTGTTTGGTTTCCATGGAAGTGGGGGTACGGGGCCCAGTGATGACCAGTATTGCAGCTTGCGCCAGTGGCCATTATTCGATTTTGGAGGCCTATTACTTTTTGCAGCGGGGCGAAGCCGAAGTCATGATCGCGGGTGGTACGGAATCGTCGATATCCATGCTGACATTTGCCGCTTTTGGCAATATGGGGCCGCTTTCAAAAGATATGGACACCCCGAAACGGGCCTGTCGTCCTTTTTCCGTGGACCGCAATGGCTTTGTTACTGGCGAAGGCGCGGTGGTTATGATTTTGGAAACGGAAGAGCATGCCAAAGCCCGCGGGGCCACGATATACGCCAATGTTCTCGGCGGTGCCTTGACTAGCGACGCGTACCACCTGACCGCGCCGGACCCGAGCGCAAGCGGGGCCAGCCGCGCGATCCGCAAAGCCCTCCGCTATTCCGATCTCGGCCCTGAAGATGTAGATGTGATTCTGGCCCACGGTACCGGCACGAAACTGAATGACGAGATCGAAGCTCTGGCGATCCGCCAAGTTTTCGGCCAGCCAACACCGAAGACCACAAGCATCAAGGGAATGGTAGGCCATGCTCTGGGGGCTGCAGGTGCCGAATCCGCCTTAGCCGCAGTAATGTCTATCGGGGAGGATGTCATTCCGCCGACGATCAACTATACTGAGGATCCGGCTTTGGGTATTGATGTAGTGGGCAATGAATGCCTCCAATACCCAGTCCGCCATGCAGTCGTCAATGGCTTTGGCTTCGGTGGCCAGAATGTCGTGGCTATCTTCGGAAAGTATGACGGTTGAGCGTTTCGCAGGCTTCACGACCCTGATTTGATTCCTGTACATCCTGGTCAAAAAGTTGAGATAGCGAAGTGCCGGAATCGGCTACCAATTCCGGCACTTATTCTATCTTTTAGAAACCGAAACTGCAGGTCATAGGCTACGAGCGACAGATCTGTTACAAGATGCCTCCTATGCGTGTCAAGCCGGCGACCACTAGCAGACTCGTGACAACGAAAGTCAACGCGCCATTGCGAAAGCGTTTCGCCTCTTGCGCTTTCTTCGTCAAATTCCAGCCAACGTGCATCACCACGATGGCAATGAGCATGGTAATGGGGTGTTCAATCGTCCGCGCTATATTGGCCTCAAGAAGACCTAGACTTGCCCCCCAGCCCCACAGAACCAGGCCGAGGAGCAGCTGGATATCAATGCCAATGACAGTAAACAACCCGATTCGTTGGTCTAGCGCACTCCATTTTTGTCCGTTCAGCCAGCCGACCAAAAATTTTACCAGCACAACAAGCAGTGCCAGCAGCACCAGATAACGCCAGCCAGAATGGGCTTGTAAGAGAAAATTGTACATACGAGAAAGCTCCCTTTCTTTCGCGAACGGTGCAACAATGCCCGCAAGACAGACGGTTGCACTGTCCGAAGTTGTGAATTTTCATGGCCTAGTAACCAGCGACGTATGCAGTATTCTAACATACGTCTGCCCAATTAAAGTGTTGCCGGCTAGAAAGTTCCAGTACAGGCGAAATCCCTTGCTTTCTAAAATGGATTTTTTCGCGTCTCTCTGGTATACTTTGTTCATCATTGAACGCTGCAACCATTGCACTATCCGGGCAATTGACCGAACATCCATATGGCGCATACTAGAGTGGCGCGAAAACCAGGGACAAGTAGCCACGTAGATGTGGAGTGGTTGGCAGAAGTAGATCAGGACCTAGGGATGCAAGGAGTGGTAGTATCCTGATTTGATTTCTGTTTGGCGTAATTTAGTCTAGCGGAGGATTTGAACTGATGGCATATGAGCAGATTCGTGTTCCCAGCACAGGCGAAAAAATCTTCATTGACCAAGACGGCAATTTGCAAGTACCGGATCATCCAATCATCTGTTTCATAGAAGGAGATGGTACAGGTCCGGACATTTGGGCAGCCAGCCAGCCTGTGCTGGACGCAGCAGTAGCGCAGGCCTATGGTGGCCAGAAAAAGATCGCTTGGATGGAAGTCTATGCCGGTGCTAAGGCCAATGAAGTTTATCAAGAAACCGTGTGGTTGCCCCAGGAAACTCTGGACGCCATCAACGAATACCTAGTCGCTATCAAAGGTCCTTTGACGACGCCAGTGGGGGGCGGTATTCGTAGCATTAACGTTTCCCTACGTCAATGGCTGGATTTGTATGCCTGCGTGCGTCCAGTTCGCTATTTCAAAGGTGTACCCAGCCCGGTGAGACAGCCGGAACTGGTGGATATTGTGATCTTTCGGGAAAATATTGAGGACCTTTATGCGGGTATTGAGTTTGAAGAGGGCACGAAGGAAGTAGAGCGATTCAAGAAACTGTTCAATGAGGCATTTCCGGAACACTACAAGAAAGTGCGCTTCCCGGACACCACCGGCTTCGGCCTGAAGCCGGTCAGCCAACAAGGTACTGTCCGTTTGATGAAAGCAGCTCTCCAATACGCACTGGACAATGGGCGCAAAAGTGTAACCCTAGTCCATAAAGGCAACATTATGAAGTTTACCGAAGGGGCCTTTTGCAATTGGGGCTACGAAACCGCTGCCCAAGCATTTGGCGCGCAGCCGTGGGATGGCGGACCTTGGCATCTGTTACAGACAGATAACGGCGAAATCATTATCAAAGATGTCATCGCCGATGCAATGCTGCAACAGGTCCTCACACGCCCGGCCGAATACGACGTGATGGCAACCCTCAACCTGAATGGCGATTATATCAGTGACTCCCTGGCCGCGCAGGTGGGCGGTATCGGCATTGCACCCGGGGCCAATATCAACTACGAAAGCGGACGAGCCATCTTTGAGGCCACCCATGGCACTGCCCCCAAATATGCTGGCCAGGACAAGGTCAATCCGTCATCCGTGATCCTCTCCGCTGAAATGATGCTGCGGCATATAGGCTGGTATGAAGCCGCAGAACTGATTGTGCAGGCCATGGAAAGAACCATTGGTCAGAAGCGAGTCACCTACGACTTTGACCGGCTGATGGACGGTGCGACACTGCTCAAGTGCAGTGAATTCGGCCAGGCACTGGTCGACAATATGTAACACAGTGGCCAATGACACACAACACCCACTGTATTTAGGAATACAGGCGTAAACCCGAATACTGCATACCACAGACTGCAATAAAAGGAGATTGCATCCAAATGTCTGTCCTCATAGAAACGATATACAAAAGCATATCCTACAGAGGAGCAGAGGGGCAATGGGCCTGGATATTGCATCGGGCCAGCGGTCTTGGCATCGTACTCTTCCTGTACATGCATATCATCAGTATTTTCCTCGCATCAATCGGTCCGGGGCCGTATGAATGGGTACACGCGACTTTATACACATCGCCGCCGGCCAAAGTTCTGGAAGTCTTTCTGCTGTTCGGTGTGCTCTACCACGCGGTCAATGGCATGCGTATCATAATCATTGACTTCTTTCCGGTGTTGGGTAAATATCAACGGACGCTTGTACGCATTGAACTGGCACTCGTCGTATTGGTCCTCATCCCGGCCGCGATCATTACGTTGAGAGGCCTTTTCTAAACCCTACATTCTGATTTTCGTTTCTCGTAACGCAGGAACACAACTAGAAACTGATAACGAAAAACTGTAGTTTCAAAAGGAGCACAACATGGCGGTTACGACTGGACGGGCAACAAAAGGGAAAACGCAGTATGGCTCGCCCAATCATGAACGACGAATCTGGTTGTTCATGCGTCTGAGTGGGCTGGTAATGTTTATCACTGTGCTGTTCCACCTGCTGTATATGCACATGGTTGTGCGGGTGGAGAATATTACCTACGATAACATTGCCGAGCGTTGGTCCGGCCCGGCCGGACTATTCTGGCGGCTGTTTGATGCGTCGCTTCTTCTCATCGGTATGGCCCACGGCATGAATGGTGCTCGCTTTTCAATCAATGATTACATCCACAATAAATTTCTCAATCTGGTACTTACGGGCCTTGTCTACGGAATCGGTGCCTTGGTGATTTTGGCCGGTGCCTTGGCTCTGATCTTTGGCACCGGCGGCCTCGGACGCCTGTTCCAGTAGCTACAGTAGTGACCTGTTGCCGCTGAACGCAACACCGAACATGGAACACCACAGACAAGCGCGGCTTGCAAGTACCGTTACTGGCCATTGGGATATATCGAAATGATTCACAATCACAAGTTTGAAACCGTTGTTGTTGGTGCTGGCGGTGCTGGCCTGATGTCGGCCCTCTACGCCAGCCAAGGGAGCGATACAGCTGTCCTGACAAAGCTCTATCCCACCCGCAGCCACACGGGAACGGCCCAAGGTGGGATCGGCGCAGCCCTCGGCAATCTGGAAGAGGACCGGGCAGAATGGCACATGTTTGATACGGTCAAAGGCAGCGACTACCTTGCGGACCAGGACGCTGTCGAGATTATGTGTCAAGATGCGATTGATGTCATATACGAGTTGGAGCATATGGGCCTGCCCTTTGACCGTACGCCCGATGGCAAGATCGCCCAGCGCCCGTTCGGCGGCCATACCAGCAACTTCGGCGAGAAACCGGTGCGCCGGGCCTGCCATGCGGCGGACCGCACCGGTCATATGATTTTGCAGACCCTCTACCAGCAATGTATCGCCCACAATGTGCGCTTCTTTGATGAATTCCATGTACTCGATCTGCTGCTGGCAGAAGATGGACGAGCTTGCGGCGTTGTGACGTATGAAATCGACAGCGGGGACTTGCACGTCTTCCACGCCAAAGCATTGATTTTCGCTACCGGTGGCTTTGGCCGCATGTGGGAGATCACCAGCAATGCCCACAGCCTGACCGGCGACGGCCCGGCCATTGCCCTGCATAAGGGCATCCCCTTGGAGGATATGGAGTTCTTCCAGTTCCATCCAACCGGCATCTACAAAATGGGCATCCTCATCACAGAAGGTGTGCGCGGCGAGGGTGGCATTCTGCGGAACAGTGATGGCGAGCGCTTTATGGAGCACTATGCGCCCAATTTGAAAGACCTGGCCAGCCGGGATATGGTCAGCCGTGCTATCTACTTGGAAATTCAGAGGGGCAAAGGCATCAACGGTGGGCGTTACGTTCATCTTGACGCGACCCACTTGGGCCGGGCAATGGTGGAGACGAAACTAGCGGATAGTGCCGAGTTTTGCAAAACATATCTCGGCATCGATGCGGCCGTGGAGCCGATGCCTGTGCAACCGACCGCCCATTATGCCATGGGCGGCATTCCTACGAATAAGGATGGCGAAGTGCAGGGCAATGCCCAGGGAGACATCGTGCCCGGTTTCTACGCGGCCGGTGAAGTAGCCTGTGTCAGTGTTCACGGTGCCAATCGCCTGGGCACAAATAGCCTTGTGGATCTGGTCGTCTTTGGTAAGCGGACAGGCAAGGTGGCAGCGGAATACTGTACGCAGAACGACTGGGCGGAGTTGCCGGCCGAAACCTGGGAGCCTTCCGCGGCCACCCTCGAGACGATGTTGCGCCATGCCGGTACCTATAATGTCGCTGATCTACGTACGGAAATGCAGGCAGTGATGATGGACCATGTGGGCGTTTTCCGCACGGAAGAGGGCATCCAGACCGCACTGACACGGGTGCGGGAATTGCAGGAATGTGCCAAAGATATCACTGTCATGGACAAGGGCAAGCGTTTTAATACCGATATTCTGGAAGCCATTGAACTGCAAAATCTGCTGGACCTTGCCGAGATCACCGCTGCCAGCGCGCTGGCCCGCCGGGAAAGTCGTGGCGCGCACAGTAGGGAAGACTATAAAGCCCGGGACGATGAGCATTGGCTCACGCATACATACGCGTCAAAGGTAGATGGAGAAATCAGCCTAGAGTACGCGCCGGTGACCATTACAAAACACCAGCCGCAGGAGCGGACCTACTAATCAAATAGGGATACAAACGAGTTCTTCCGCCTATCCTGTCCATTGATGTAAGGAACTTCAGAAATGCGAATCAAGATGCGAATTCGCCGCTTTAATCCGGAGACCGATGCAAAGCCCTGGTGGGGAGAATACTGGGTTGATGTAGAACCGACAGATCGGGTTCTGGATGCCCTACATCAGGTGAAGTGGTATCAAGATGGCACGCTTACATTGCGACGCTCCTGCGCCCATGGCATCTGTGGTAGCGATGCGATGGTGATCAATGGCCGCAATGCCTTAGCATGCAAGGTGCTTATGCAGGATGTGGGCGATGTGTGCCAGGTGGAAGCCCTGCGGATGATGCCCTTGATCAAAGATCTGGTGGTGGATATGGAGCCGTTCTTCGCCAAATACCGGGCCGTATTGCCCTATCTGATCAACGAGGAAGTTCCTGTTGATGGCGAACGTTACCAGAGCCAGGAGGCCCGGGCGCGCTTTGACGATACAACCAAATGTATTCTCTGTGCAGCATGTACCACCTCCTGCCCTAGCTTCTGGGCCAATGAGGATTACATCGGCCCGGCCGCGATTGTCCAGGCCCATCGCTTCATCTTTGACGACCGGGACACAGCCGCTGATCTGCGGCTACAGGTCCTGAATGATGTAGATGGCGTGTGGCGTTGCCGTACTGTCTTCAACTGTGTCCAAGCCTGCCCGCGGGAAATCGATGTCGCAAGGGCTATCGGTGAAGTCAAGTTAGCTCTCATTAACGGCTAACTGCAGCAGGGCGAAATTTGACATAAATTCCAACAAGAGTATATAATAGGCACAGACATCCATCAAAGGAAGCTGGAAAAAAACTGGGTGTTCATCTGGCCACTAGCTGCGCCAGTGGGCTGACGAAGGCCGCGTCTCGTATGTGCGAACGCCTGGTGGACACAGGAGATATGACATTGACGGATTTCTCGGAATTTGCTATTGCAGAGTTGGGTATGCCAAGCAACGAGACGCCCTCAACAGGAAAGTCGAATACATGCAAAGCCGCTACCCGGAAGCGGAAGTCGTCACAGACGTCGGCAGTGGACTCAACTTCAAAAGACGAGGGCTGTTATCCCTACTGGACAGACTACACCGCGGAGAAAAGCTCACGCTTGTGGTTGCCTACAGAGAGCGTCTTGCGCGATTTGGAGCAGAACTCATCAAGCGACTCATTGAACAAAACGGTGGCCAACTCGTGGTTCTCAACTAGGTTACACACAGCCCCCCGCGGGGACTTGCGGAGGATCTTCACGCCATCCTCAACGAGTTCTCTGCACGCCTCTAGGGAGGGCGTCGTTACAGTAACCACATCAAAGCGGATCCGCATCTATCCCAACGCGGAACAGAGGGACATGATTCGGAACGAGTGGTTTCGTGCCAGTCGCTATGTATACAACCAGTGTGTTGAGTACCTCAACAAGGGCAATGCAAACGACTGGCAGTATATCAAGGCGAACATGACAGAGCTGTTCGTGTGGTACGATTGGCTCAATGACGTACCCTATCAGATCAAGGGGCAGGCTGTAAAAGACGCCTGCAAAGCTGTGGAGACAGAGGAGTGTAAGGCAGCGCAGACTGGCGAACCCTTCGACATGAAGTTCAGAGCAAGGAAGCACCCGAAGCAGTCGTGTTTCATCCCTAAGACAGCGGTAAAAGAGCGCGGCGTGTATGTTCGCATACTACAAGGCACTCTGCTGCGGCGTGAAGAATTACCCGGCGACCTATTAGACTGCCGGCTAGTGCTAGACAATGGTCGCTACTTTTTAGTATGCCCGTATAAGGAACGACACCACGTATCCGAGACCCAAGGGCGTGTTGTCGCACTCGATCCAGGCATCCGTTCGTTCCTGACATTCTTTTCTGAAACTAGCTGTGGGTGGATAGGTCGTGGTGATTTCGGTCAGATTCAACGCTTGTGTACGCACCTTGACAATGTGTTAAGCGATTTGTCAAAGACCAAGGGCAAGCGTCGGCAGCGTCTCCGCAAGGCTGCTGCCAGATTGCGTGTGAAGATAGAGAATCTGGTTGATGAACTGCACCACAAGACAGCCCGCTACTTGGTAGACAACTTTGACATCATTCTGCTGCCCACGTTTGAAACCAAGGATATGGTCAAGCGTGGTACGCGTAAAATACGGAAAAAGACAGCTAGAATGATGATGACCTTTGCACACTATCGTTTCAAACAGTTCTTGAAGCACAAAGCCCACGAGACCGGTAAGCTGGTGATTGATGTGAATGAAGCCTATACATCGAAAACGTGTAGCTGGACAGGCGAAGTCAAGAACAAACTAGGTGGCGCAAAGGTGATGGTCGGGAGAGATGGGCAACGCATGGATAGAGACATCAATGGCGCGCGTGGGATATTCCTGCGCGCTTTGGGAGATACCCCCGCGCTACAAGCGTGCGTTGTTGAATGAATTCTGCAAACTTACACAGATTCACTCAACAAAAATGTATCGGGACTGTAGATTGATGGTGCATCCCACACTGTCTGCCCAAGATTCAGGGATTAGGCCTGACGTAGTAGCCATGAACGCAGACGGGTGGCGACTCCCCTAGGTTCTGGCTCAGAGGTTTCCACCTCCTCCAGGGCTTGGGCTAAGGCGGCCCCGGTCTGATAACGTTCCTGTGGCTGTTTGGCGAGTGCCTTCAGAATGATCCGTTCGAGGGCCGGCGATATCCAGCGAAACGCTGAAGGAGGGGGTGGTTGCTGGTGGAGTTGGGCCGCTAGCACCTCCTGGCGCGAACCATAAAAGGGCCTACGCCCCGCTACCATCAGATAGAGCACCACCCCAAGACTATACAGGTCAGCTTGTCGGTCGACCGGTTGGTCGGCCAGAATCTGTTCTGGTGCTGAAAAGGCCGGCGTTCCGTAGATGCCCTGTATATCCTCTGTTGGCTGTTGGCTGTTGTAGACGGTGCCGAAGTCAAAGAGCACGGCACGACGGTCACCATACGTGAGCAGAATGTTGGATGTCTTCACGTCCCGATGGACATAGCCTTGGCTGTGTAGATAGTCCAGTGCTTCTGCTATCTGCCGAGCAATGTCAATGGCCGCAATTTCGCCAATCGCCTGGGCGCGTTGTAGAAATTCCGCCAAGGTCTCTCCCTCAATTAACTCTGTTGTCATAAACAGAAGCCCGTTGGCTTCGCCAGCGTCGAACACCCGCAGAATACCAGGATGACGCAATTGGGCCAGGGTGCGATACTCCATTTCAAAGCAAGACCGCAAATGGGGATGGCTTGCTGCTGCATAGTTGAGCACCTTGAGGGCCACCTGGCGACCGGATAGGTCTTGCGAGCGGTAGACAATGGCGGTCGCGCCCTGGCCCAATATGTCCAAAACCCGATACTGCCCCACCTGTCCAGATGTGGGGAGGTGATTGTCTCTCCCGGTAGTGCCGTAGAACATGACAGCTTCTTTGGTGACAATGCTGTGATAAGGCTCCGCAGGGTCATTATATCCGATAGAATCGGGTTTGCAAACGAAAAAACACCACCTCGGACAACATGTTATCCGAGGTGGTGCGAATGTTTGATGCTATCAACTACTTAGCGAACGCCAAATACAAGAGACATTAGTCACCACTGGCATAGCCAGGTAGGTTGTATGCACCCATTCCATGCTCGGTGAGGTCTAGACCCGTCTGTTCTTCTTCTGGGGAGACTCGTAAAACGCCTAGGCTCTTGATAACTGTGAAGAGTACGAAGGAGGCTGCGAAGGCCCACACAGGAATCACAAGCGAACCGAGAATCTGTACGCCGATATTGTAGCCGCCGAAGAGGCCGGTGGCAATGCCACCCCAGATACCACATAAGCCATGGACTGGCCATGCACCGACTGCATCGTCGATTTTCAGGCTTGCCAGTAGCTCCATACCCATACAGACCAGAACGCCAGCTACGGCACCGATGAGTAGTGATTCGACATTGGTTACGGAATCACAGTTGGCAGTAATGCCTACCAGACCGGCCAGCGCGCCATTCAGGGTATAGCTCAGATCCGGCTTACCCCTCTTTATCCAGCCGTAGATCATGGCCAGGAGTGTGCCTGTGGCGGCCGCCAGCGTCGTATTGGTAGCGATCAGCATCACAATGTCTGTGTTGGCTGCCCCTGTAAAGGCAAGCTGACTGCCCGGATTGAAGCCGTACCAGCCGACCCAGAGAATGAAAACACCTAGGGCCGCGAGGGCAAGATTGCTCGGTGGCAAGGGGTTAGGTTTTTCCCCACCAAAACGGCCCACACGTGGGCCGAGAACAATCACCGCGGCCAGGCCGGCAAAACCACCCACTGCATGGACCACTAGTGATCCGGCAAAGTCATAGAAGCCGAGCTGGTCCAACCAGCCACCGCCCCATTTCCAGTAACCGCTGACTGGGTAGATAATGGCTGTGATGAAGATACTGTAGATCAGATAGCCGGATATCTTCATGCGTCCTGCCACTGCGCCGGAGACGATAGTGGCTGCTGTGGCTGCGAAGGCCACCTGGAAAAGAAAATCGACCTGTGGGTTCAAGTTGCCAGGGAGTGCTTCCGGCGGCGTGGAGCTGATGCCCAAACCGGAAAAGCCCAGCCAACCACCCAGCAGAGGCGCGCCATACATAATGCTGTAGCCGATCAGAAAATAAAAGAAGACACCGCTCGCCAAGTCGATGATATTCTTGAACATGATGTTCACTGTGTTCTTGGCCGAATTAAAGCCCGATTCGACCATCGCAAAGCCTGCCTGCATAAAGAGCACAAGTACTGCAGCGATAAAAAGGATAATATTATCCAGTGAATAGGCAATCTCTGCCGCAGTCGGCATCTCCTCCTGGGCGAAAGCTGCCTGGCCAAAAAGTAGGAGCCCGAGAAGGGCCAGAGGGATGGCTCGCAATTTTGAGCCTCGCGCTAGAATACGTACAGTTGACATACGATCTCTCCTTCCTCAAGTGAGACATAGAAAATACAGTAAGGTTTGCGTTCTCGTCATAGACTGTAACTAATGCACAAACCGTTCAATCAGGAGTAGAATACTTGATTGCACCCTAGAATCCACTACCAATCCTGCATAAAAATGGACACAAGTTTTTAGTCACATTGCACATAATATTTTCATTACATGCGAAAATATGCGGACTTTTAGACCTGTAAACCGTTCATATTCCCAGGAATTAAGAACGTGACCGCCACAACTATAGGCACATTGCACATGGGAACATCCTCTTGGACGTTTTCAGATTGGCGCGGGCTCTTTTATCCCCCCGGCACACCGACCAGCCAACAGCTCAATTTTTACGCCACAAAGTTCAACAGTGTCGAAGTCAACACCAGCTTTTACGCCCTACCTGCGCCCAAGACCTTGCTCCAATGGGTGGAAAGTGTACCCGCCGCTTTCACTTTTTCTTTGAAAGCCCCCCGAGAGATCACCCACGACAAACGTCTGCTGGATGTTGAACAGGCCAGCCGTGCCTATCTAGATGTTCTGCGTTCCCTCGGTCATGCCGTCGCCCCTGGCCTTGTACAGTTTCCCCCCAATATTTCCCGCAGCCGCGACGGACACAGGCTAGCAGGGTTTATCGACCGGCTGGCAGCCCTCGCCGAGGGGGTTCCTCTGTCTGTTGAAGTCCGGGCTACGGACCTGATGACGAATGCTTTTGCCCAATTTCTGGCGGAGAGGCACATCAGCTTCGTGGTCGTCGAACGTAGCACTCAACCGGATACCTATGGCTGCTGGCTGGCCGCTGTCGAATCCGGGGCGCGCCTACCCCTGCATATACGCCTCATCGGCCACGACCGAGACCCCCTGCCCGACAACAAAATGATCCGACGGCCCCAGGATGAACTGTTGGACAAGTGGGCGCAGCGTATTGCTGATGTATTGCACGCTGGGCGAGATGTTTTCTGCTATGTCCATAATCCCTTTGAAGGCCACTCGCCGGAGACGGTCCGGCGTCTACAGGCGAAGATCAGGGAGCATCTGCCCTTGCCGGCATGGGAGCCTGCAATCGTGCGGCCGGCTGAGGAAGAGGCCAAGGGACAACTGGCCCTGTTTTAACGAGTGGTTCGTGGCGAGTTACTTAATTTAACCTCACTTAATTTAAGCATTAATCCCCTCTTCGTTTTTCTGTTTACCGATACAGCGAAAATTTTTCGCAAAAGTCACCCCAAAACCGCCCACTTTGATGATATACTTTCCTTAATTGCAAAAAAGCAGTGCTTCCCATGCACTCCAAAAATCGACATGTCAAATCAACGGCTTGCCAAAAATCGGATGATTCAATGAAAAAGGCCGGTCCACAAGGGACCGGCCTTTCTTGGAAATTCAACACAAAACTGTGTACACATGACGGCTGTCGCCACAGCCATCAGCTCTTGTGCTGAACTAGGTCTGCAGTATAGCGCTCGTCTCAACAATTTTCAACATGAGTTAGGGTTCTAGTTCAGCCTCCACTCCATATCACTTGATAACAGGAGGCATTATGATTCAACGAATGATTTTTCTGAATGTGCTCTACATTGCACTATTGACATTGGCGTCCTGTACGCTTCCACCCGCGCCGCAGACGATGGACACATCTGACACGGCAACAGAGGCCGGGGCTATGGAAGCGGTTGTGGATGTTGACCTGGACGCGGTCAAGGCGTATGCGCTAGAGAATGCCGCGCAGATGCAAGTCGCTACCATTGCCCTAGCCGAATTGGCCCAGAGCTACTATGACCGGGTGCAACAGGTGCGCCAGACACATCCCGATGAAGATCCCTACGAACGCCTCTGGGCTGATCACCAAGAGGAGATCCAGGAGTTGGTTGTTCAAGCTAGGGATCTCTGGTTGCAGGCCAGTACGTATTACGAACTGGACGAGGGTATCGTGGCCGGTGTTCCCTCTTTAGCCTACTATGATGTCTGGATCGATGCTGGTCCGTCTGCTGCGGAAGCAGCGGACGAGGCCCTAGAATGGCAACTCGAACTGCCCGATGGACGCGTGCTTGACTCCCCCGGCAACTTTTTCCACAATCTGCTGGAACCGACACTGTGGGGGACCAACCCGGCGTTTACTGGCTTGCGGGTGGATATGGATGGTGATGACGCCATCAGCGTGGGCGAAGCTCTGCCCGAAGCGACTATCTTCCTGGGCGCAGCACAGGGGCTGAACGAGGCCACCATTGAAATGCAGACCGCCATTGAAGAATGGGAGCCGACCCTGGAAGATGCGCTCACGGCCCTGGTCACAATGATCCCCACCATGAATGAGTACTTTGAACAGTGGAAGGAGTCAGTATATGTCACCGGCAGTGATAGTGCCCAGGAAAGTTTCATCGCTGTCAGTCGTCTCCTTGATATCAAGGGCATCCTGGCCGGTCTGAGCTTTACATACGATAACATCGCGATCCTCGTGACCACGACCGACCCCCAGCTAGACCAGCAGATCCGCAGCGATTTTGATGTTCTGATCGCCTACGTGGACGATCTCTACGCCCAGGAACAGGAAGGTATACAGTTCAGCCCCGAGGAAGCTGATCTCTTCGGAACTGAAGCCCAAGATCTGGCCACTGCTCTAGCTGCACTGGTGGCCCAGGCCGCTTCAGAACTGGATATTTCAATTGATCTGGGTTGATAATTGCAGTGGCGAGTAACTGCTCGCCATGTCCTAGATGTGTCAGATTGGAAGGCAGGGAAGCTGTGAACAATCTTCTTTGGAGAGCGGACGAGAGGATCAAGAGGATCTTCATACCGAGGAACGAGAGAATCGATCATAGATATCATCTATGCCTCTCATCTCTCGCCCCTTCCTCTTCCCTGCTTGCCCTGTGCTTTGCTATCTTTGCGCTGGTTTTGCTCGCTGTGCTCTTGGCAGCAGAGGAGGTTAAGGCGTCTCCACCTTGCAAGACTTGTCAGCCTGCACACCTTGAAATCCCTGGGCCTAGCAACCCCAATAGCGAGTGGAAAGTGGTTGGTGGCGCGCAGTTACTCGCCACCAACCACAGGCCCCAGCCATGGCAGGTGGCCGAACAACTGCGCCATCTCACCTTTGAGGCACAGCGCGCCCTCTATGCGGTCAAGCGCGTTGAGCAGCAAACCAGTAGAGAGGAGCACCTCTCCACTGCAATGCTCCACATGGAGACCGCAGCCGCCCTCTATGCTGAAGGCCTGCACGCTCCCTTGTCTATAGCTGCGCCAGCCGCGGATGCTTGGATTCAAGATGCGTTGACAGAGGCACAGCAAGCCATACAGGCCAATGATGGCCCGCTGCTGGCCGCTGCTCGTGGCCGTCTATGGACCGGTCTGCTATGGGGCGCGTCGGTCGCGGCCCTGGACGCCCTACAGGCTGAGAACAGCGACTTGGCCGCTGATTGGCTGCGTCTGCGCGAATTCCGGCGGGCTACCAAAGTAAATATCGTTGAGAATCTGGCCCGTCAGACGCTGAACACCTACCGTAGCGGGCAGACCAACCTAGAGATCACCTTGTCCGTAGTAGGCGACGACCTGCGGGACACCTACTTCTTCCGTCTGCGTGAAGCCTTAAGCGAACTAGAAGAGGCAGTCCAAAAGGAGTATCCGACACGCGCGGCCGAATGGACCGGTCAGATCCAGGGTTACTTTGCCATCCTGCGAGACGACTTCGTCGCCAAAGAGGGTACGGCTACCGCCCGTACAGTTGAAGCAGCCCTGGCCGACCTACAAGAAGAGGTGCTGGCCCCTAGAAACGCATCCAATACGGTGGCCGTAGTAGCCGACCTACGCGCTTTGCTCGCCGGTTACCAGCCTGTGGATCTTTCCCCTGAAGAGTTCGCCCGCCGCAGCCAACTGCTCTATCTCTTCATCGATCTGGTCTATATAGAGTACCGGGATGGCGTGCGTAATGGGGAAATCACTATCGAAACCGAGTACCGAGAGGCCCTCACCTTCCGGGATCAGGCCGAAGTCTTCCTGGCCGAGCTCACCCCGCGCATTGCGGCCGCCGACCCAGCCGCGGCCGAACGTCTGCCCATACTGCTACGGGAGATGAAAAGCTCCCTAGACACTCTGAGTGACAGACAGGTGGTGCGCTCCCAAGTGGAAGAAGCTCTCGGGCTGGTAGAACAGACCTTGGGCGAAGCAGTCCGCGACAACAGCGGCGCGGGCGTCTTCACCGTGGTTGAAGCTCTGCTGAACGAGATGGAGCAGCAGGTGGTGCGCGGGGAGTACCAATTGGCTGAGAGCAGCCGTATTCAGGCCTACGCTCTTTTCGATGCCGGGCCGGAATTGCGGCTGATGGCCTTCTCGCCGGATCTGGTGGCCTGGCTTGATGGTCTCTTCTGGCATGGGTATCAGGGGCAACCCGGCCTCTCCTTGGCAATCGCCCAACGCCGCAGCCCAGCCGAGATCACAGCTATTCGGAATCAACTGGACGTTAAGCTGAACGAGGCCCAGGGGGTACTGGGCAGTGGGGCAGCCCCTTTGGCCATCATCACCAATTCAGCGGTCATCGTCTTTCGAGAAGGCCTGGAAGCTGTCGTCATCCTCGCTGCCCTCATGGCCAGTATGGTGGGGACATATGCTGTGTTCCGTCGTTCAATGCTGGTGGGTGTGGGGCTAGCTTCTATCGCCACTATCGTCACCTGGTGGATCGCGCAACGTCTCTTGCTGGCGTTCAGCAGCTTTGGTGAACGGCTGGAAGCTGTAGTCTCGCTCATAGCCGTGGGCGTGTTGCTGCTCATCACCAACTGGTTCTTCCACAAGGTCTACTGGAAGGATTGGATGGCGGGTTTCCAACAACGCAAGAAAGAACTGCAAGGGCAGAAAGCAGTGGCCAGTGAAAGCCCCAACACCAAGTCACTAGGCTCCATTGGTGTTCCTGATCACAAATCACTGGTCATTGCAGTGAAGAGATTGATTTCCGCGCAAGCTCTGGGCTTCATCGCTCTGGGCTTCTCCAGTGTCTACCGGGAGGGTTTTGAGACTGTGCTCTTCCTACAGGCGTTGGTATTGGACGCGGGTCCGGCCGTGGTGATGCAGGGCGTGGCCCTGGGCATGCTCGGCGTGGCTGTGGTCGGTTTCTTCACCTTCCATCTGCAATCTCGCCTGCCTTACAAGCGTATGTTGGTGATTACCGGTATCCTCATCGGTGGTGTGCTGCTGGTGATGGTGGGCAACACAGTTCACACCATGCAGGCTGTCGGCTGGTTGTCCATTACGCCTATCGGCTCTATCAGCCTACCCTATTGGATGGGCCTATGGCTTGGCATCTTTCCGACTTGGGAGACCATCAGCGGCCAAAGTGCAGCAGCGGTCTTCGTCATCGGCAGCTACTTTCTGGCTGAATATCAACAGAAACAGAGTATCCGGCGCAAATGGCAGAACGCGAAAACCCAATGGTCAGTCGCCCGGGAAAACCCAAACACCTTCTGAATTCGGATTGCCAAGATTCGAGGATGTATGGGACAACACCGAATACCAACCTCAGCGACCACTGCAGTTACTCGGAGAGAAATCCTTTATGTGTCAGCATGTTATCATCTTAGCCGAACGCACCAACGCGCGCTATATCAGCCAGTGCGAACATGGCACGGTTCATCTTGTCTGGGATGGCGTGGGCCTGCATCTGCCGGCCGATGCCTTCACCCGTCTTGCAACCCATATCCTACAGACACGCACCAATATACAGGAGCGAGATGAAGCGGTAGCGGGCACGCGCGCCCGGTCCAGCGAAGACCTGCCCGGCACAAATGCCTTGCAAGCTCATTGTCGCCTACAGGTGGGCAGACTTACCGTCACGCTGCCTCTGCAGGAGTTCCTACCCCTAGCTGAGATGGTAGATGAGGTTCTGCCTAGAGTCAATCAGGCAGGGTTCGTGCAGATGTATCCGCTGTACCAATTGAAGCCACCATTCCTGAATTGATGGTGACCAGTACTTTGGGTACACGACTGCTCACCTATCTACGTGAACGGGTCTTTGTCTTCACGTTGCTCTGGATAGGATTTATTCTCGCCATCAGCGTCATGGCGACACCGCTCAAATTTCAGGCACCATCGTTGACATTGCCTGTAGCCATGGAGATAGGCTATCTCCTCTTTCATGCCTTGAACGCTGTTGAAATCGGGCTGGCAGTAGTGATCACAGCCATCACCCTGCTCACGCCATGGTTACGGCAAGTGCGCCAGTTTACCCTCTTGATTGGCGCACTGCTGGCAATGCAGACTCTTCTGATCTACGCTGTGCTGGATGCACGCACCCTCGCCATCATCAACAACACAGCGGTGCCGGACGCTCCCTATCATCTAATCTATGTTGTCCTAGAGGGAGGCAAGCTGCTGTTGTTGCTGTATCTGACTCACCTACAGATCAATCGGTATACAGCACAGATGCAGAGCAGAGAATAAGGGTTGTGCTGCTGGGAGATGGCAGGATATCATCCTGTGCCTCCGTTCATTCAGAGAATCCTGATCAGATTTGCATTTGTTGGGTTTTTGTGCGACGATCAATTTGTCCATCTATGCAGCCCAACTTTTTCAAGGAGCAACAGAATGATGATCAGACGAACCCGATCTCTCCAACTCATTGTGCTGTCTCTGCTGCTGACAGTGTTGAGTGCGTGTGCCGTACAGCCGGTGGAGACGCCAGATCGAACAGTCGAAATTTCCATGGAAGCAGCCTTAGCTGCTCAAGATGCAATGCTCAACGCTATGGCAACGGGCCAGGTGACATTGACCGAATCCGAGTTTAGTAGCTTCCTGACTAAGGTGATCGAAGTCAACAACGGTCCCAATCAGCCAATTGACTCACTGGTTGTCTGGATCGAGCCGGATAAGCTGCACCTGCGAGTCACGGTGAAGGAAGGCGTATTTCTTGAAGGGGCAGGCAATACCCTTGACCTCGTCGGCAATCTGATCATTGCCGACAGTCAGCTACAGGTAGAGCTAGATCAGGTGGCCTCTGGTTTCCTTGTGGCGAGTGGGCCGATCCTGCAGCTGATTGCTGCCCAGATCAACGCCTCCCTGGCACGGCAGTTGCCACCATTGCCACTCAATGTTGTCCAAGAGATGGGTACGTTGACCATCAACCTCGGATAGAGAACAGCAGGGCTTCGTGGCTAGTGGCGAGTAACTGCTTTCCACTAGCCACTCATCAAATCTCCATTGGGGGTATGGGATTCGTGATGGAAGTGAAGGAGCCGAGTGCCGCGCAACTTGACCGGGCGACCAAGTCTTTAGGAAGCTCAATTGTCTTTTCCGCGCTGCGCTGTACGCTACAGTACATCGTTCTGCCCTTTGTGTTGCCTTGGCTCGGGATGACCGGTACCGTTTCTCTGGTAATTAGTCTCGTTCTAGAAGGGTTGGCCGTGGGCATAATCGTTTATAACATCATCGTACTTTGGCCGACAAATTGGCGCTGGCGTTATCTGGGCCTTGGGACGGTTATGCTTTTCATTTTGGGCGTTTTTGTGTATACTGATCTACAGACCTTGTACATGGGTTGAACGTAGAGAGTATCATTGAAAGGATATCTATGTTTGTCGAAAAAGTCCAGACTGCTTTGCATGAACAGATCAATATGGAGCTACAGGCATACTATACCTACCTAGCTGCTGCCGATTATTTTGAAGGGCTTGGGTTGAAAGGGTTCTCCCACTGGACCTTCCAGCATGCGGAAGAAGAGATGACCCATGCCATGAAGATCTACCATTATATACATAGCCGCCGCGGCCGTGTTAAACTCTTTGATGTGCCAGCACCGGCCCAGAATTGGGACTCGCCCCAAGCGGTGATGGAAGGTGCGCTCAAGCACGAGCAAAAAGTGACAGCCTCAATCGATCGCATTGTCAAATTGGCACGCACCGAAGGAGATTATGCCACGGACAGCTTTTTGCAGTGGTTTGTGGATGAGCAGGTGGAGGAAGAGGAGCTTGTGGATGATCTCGTGCAAAAGCTCCGCCTGATCGGCGACTTCAAACCAGGTCTCTATCTGCTGGACCGTGAATTGGCCGGCATAGATGTGATGGAAGAATCGGGTAATTAGCGCAGTAGGAAAGCTACAGCGCAGATGGCAACACAGGTCATGCCGTGTTGCCATGGAAGCGAGATGCCTCTTGGCCTTGGGTATCTGCTGCTAGATTGCGCCAGCGGAACTTCTGCGCCCAGTCGTTTGTCTTGTTCTCCACCACATCGGCGATCAGCCCGCCCAGGACCGGAGCGAATTTGAAGCCATGACCGCTCCCGCCTGCAGCCACACTTAGCCCTTCTTTGCCCGGATGTCGGTCGATCCAAAAATGCTCGTCCAAAGTATCATTATACAGACAACGGCGGGTATAGACGATCTCTGCCTCCAACAGGGCCGGGAAGGTGGATGCCAGAAAACCACGTAGCTGCGCGCAATCTTCTTCGTATACGGCCCGTTCGTCGTGCTCCGGATGGAGAGGTAGGCCCACACCATGATTCCCTACTTTTACGATTCCCCCTCGCAACAGGGGAAAGCCGTACCAGCCGGTACGGGCTGTGTCCGCGGTAAAGACGACGAAATTGGGCGGCGTAAACAGGGCCGAATCGGACGGCCTCAGGTGAAAAATCGGGTGGCCTGTGGCCTGCATGACCTGTTGCAACTCCGGCAACAGCCAGGGCGTCCAGGCCCCGGCGGCCACAACTGTGTGTTCAGCTAAAAACGTCTGCCCTTCTTGAGTATGCACCCCGCGCACCCGGCTGCCATGCAGCAGCAACTCATCGGCAGTCTGACCGGCGTACACGGCCACGTTGTCCCGCTTTGCCTGCGCGACCAGTTTGCTCACCACCCGCTCACTCTCCGCGTAGCCACCCCGGGCATGATAAAAGCCTTCGGCATACTCTGAGGGGTTCCAAGCGGGGAAACGCCGCGCGATTTCGTCAGCGGACAGTTTTTCGGGCCAATGTCCTTCCTGTAGCAGCATCCGAAAGCTATCGTCAACATAACCACCGGCGGACATCGGTTCCTTTGATACCATCAAGACGCCGGTTTCATGGTATAGATCCTCGCCGAACTCCTCATTCCACTGCTGAAAGCCCTCGATGGCCTGCATGACCATCCGCATGTACTGGCGGTCTTTGCCGTACTCCATCCGCACCACTTTGCTGACATCTGTAGACGCGGCCAAGGGGTAGGGCAATGGACCGGGGTCAATGAGTGTCACGTCATAGCCTCGGCCGCGCAGCTCGAGGGCAGTCGTCACCCCGAAGATGCCGGCACCGATGATGAGGAAATCGGAAGATGAAGACATGGAGAGTTCCTTTCTTAGCCTTTGAAGCTGTTCAGTTGGGAGATAGCTGCATTTGCGCCCGCTGTCAGAATGCCGCCATCGCCTGTAGCCGTGATAAAACGAAAGCCCTGTTCGGCCCTACGCAGCGCGTCCTCTACGCTCCGACCGGCGATGCCGGGGATTTTGCCTGTATTCTTGCAGGCCTGCAGGATCGTTTCCAATGCTTGGGCATGCTCCTCCCGTTCATCCATCTGCGACGGATGGAAGCCTAGGGAGAAGGACAGATCTGATGGGCCAATCCAGCAGCCATCAATGCCAAGCGTACCGAGGATCGCTTCAGCATTTGCAACAGCCTCGGCACTTTCCAACTGCACGGCCACAAAAAGTTGATCGTCGATCCAAGTAGAATAGTCAGCTCCGTATGTCTTGGCACGGCCCCATCCCCAGGAACGTTTGCCTGTGGGGGGGAGACGACAGGCATCGGCCACGGCCTGGGCCTGCTCTTGTGTATCAACCATGGGCACAACTATGCCCATTACCCCTTCATCCAGCAGGCGACCGATGAGGGTATAGTCATTGCGCGCGACCCGGGCCATGGGGCTTGCGGAGCCAGCGGTGAGGGCCATGAGCGCGGCAATGGTGCTGTCCTCGCCCCAGGAGCCATGCTGGCGGTCGAGCAGGACAAAGTCGATACCACTGCGGCTCAACAGCTCTGCGACGAGAGGCGACCCCATCCCTAAACTGAAGCCGAAGGCGGGCTGCCCGGCGAGCATCTTCTGTTTGGCTGTGTTGACAATCACGGCTGTGCCTCCTAGCTGCATGGGTATGGATTGGTTCTCTGAGCCAGATTTACGATATCCTGACCGGAATGGCAGCACCATCAATCTTACCGATAGTTTCGTTCAATGTCAAACATAAACCGACAATATGTTACAATCTCTTGAAGCTGACCCTGCATTGAGTACGTTCCCCTAGGCGAATCTGTTGCCGCCTATGTTAAGAAAGGAGATTGCTATGTCTGAAGCCGTCCGGAGACGGGCTGGGCTGGCATCGAGTGGCCTGGTTGTGGCCGTTTCCGGGACAGTCGCGTTTGCCATTATGGGTGATTCTCTGCTGTATGGAATTCTGCCTCTGGCTGCTGAAGATCTGGGGCTGCTTCCACAGCAGGTAGGGTTGTTGTTGAGTGTCAACCGCCTCATCCGCCTGCTCTCAAATACCTGGCTCAGCACTCTGTTTGCGCGCTTTGGACCCTACCGGACGTTTGTTGTTTCGGCAATTCTGGGCGTGCTGACTACGGCCGTCTACGGTTTGGGGTGGGGCTTTCTTATGCTGTTGATGGCACGCATGGCATGGGGGATCAGTTGGTCCGGCCTGCGCCAGGGCTCCTATCAGGCCATCTGGGCCGGGGCGGGCAGCGCGGCCGGCCGCTTGATGGGCCTGATGTGGGGTGTGGTGCGGGGGGGCAGCGCGGTCAGTGTCCTGCTGGGCGGTTTTCTCTTTGATCGCTACGGGTATCAGGTGACTGTCTGGACCATCGCCGCAATCTCCACATTGGCCATTCCCATCGCGCTGCGACTCTCCTGGCCTGCGGGCGCACAGATAGGCAAGCCAGTGTCCCAACCTGCTCAGAACATGCTGCAAGGTTGGCAGGAAGCACTGTCAGATCCCTTGCAGCGAACTGTCCTGCTCGTAGGGTTCTTCAAGCTGTTGCTCAATGCGATTCTGATTGCCACAGCTTCTCTGTTTTTAGCGGAGCGATTTGGCGACCAGGCCGGCGGTGTACTGTTGGGCTTGGAGGTCGGCGCGCTGACCGGGATCGTTCTGGCCACCCGCTGGTTTTCTGACCTGTTTCTCGGCGCGGTCATGGGAGCACTTGCAGATCGAATTGGGCGCATTCGTTTGTCCGTTCTGCTTATCTTGCTGCTCTGTCTTGGCCTGGCGGTGATGCTGTGGACCACCGCCAGCCTGTCGATTCTCGCGCTATTGGGCGTGCTCATCACCAGCACCGGGGTCAATGTAATTCTGGACGCGTACGCCAATCAGTTGGCTCTGGGCACCGCCCAGCCGGAGCTGTTCGTCGGGGCCTACACAACTGCATCGGATCTGGGGTCGGCCTTGGGGCCGTTGCTTGCCTTTACGCTGGTCACCGCTGTGGGTTTTGCCCCGGTGTATGGGGTTGCCGCGTTGCTGGTTCTGATAACTGTCCTCTATCTTGTGGTGCTTGATACTCGCGCAGGGCGAAGACCGAATCCGCAACCATGATTCTCGCGCGAACGCTCCTGGGCGATGAGGATATCCCTAGGGTCGCTACAAGCCTATCGCATAATCAAGTTGGTTGGAGAGGCGGCTACTTTGACAGAATGCCCTGATTGTAGTACCATGGGGCGTGGTTCATGTGGACTTGCCCCCGGTACAATGCGAGAAGGCTAACAGCTGCAAACTTCTGCAGCTGCTTGTTTGTGGTCAGAAGTTGACATAAACCGCAGAATGTAAGGAAGTGAATGTTGTGATTATGAAGTTGGTATCGGAAGAGGTACGAGAGACCTTCGTTCACTTTTCTTTACTCACTTCTCGCAGTACTGGCATCTTTTGTCGTTCTGCATGTGATGCGGCAATCTGATGCTGCTATCATGTTTTGTATACCTAGTAGATATGATTGAGCCACGAAAGGAGACCATATGCAGCTCAGTAGACGTGATTTTCTCAAGTATAGTTCGATGACACTGGCCGGCGGCGCGTTGGCGGCCTGCGCCGCCCCGATCCAATCGACAACAGAAGCAGATGGTGATGCCAGCTCTGCCCAAGAAGAAGCAGTCACCCTTACCTATCTGATCCGTTCCGATATCGGTGCCAAGATGCAGGAATGGAACGAACTGGCCGTGCAGGAGTTCCAGGAACTCAATCCCAACATTCAGGTGGAAGCCATTGGCGTGCCTTGGGGCGATTACAACGCCAAATTGCTGACCATGTATGCTGCCGGCACACCCCCGGAGATCTCAGCCAACTATGCGGCCGGGTTCCCCACCTTCTACGCCAATGATGCTATTGTATCCTTGGATTCATTCATTGAAGGTGAAGGTCTGGACATATCGGTCATTGAACAGCAGGCCTTGGAGGCAGTCACCCGCGGAGGCAAGCTCTGGGCTTTGCCATTGGCCCATATGCCAACAGTTCTCTTCTACAATGCCAGTCTCTTTGAAGACGCAGGGGTTGATCTGCCGCCGTCCGACTGGGATGACACCTCGTGGACGACTGCTGAGATGTTGGCCCGGGCCCAGGCACTTTCCCAAGATACGGATGATCCTACCAAAGCCATCTACGGCATGGTGTTTGGTAATGGACAATTGGGCGTCTTCTCTTGGCTATGGGGAATCGATCCCTTCAACAATCAGGGCGGGCCAGAGCTGACAGAGGCGTATGAAACGGGCATCGTCACCGCAGCCTATTACGATACCCCCGCGTTCGCCGAGTTTATCCAGTGGGTACGAGATCTGACATATATGGAGAACGTGGCACCACGGCCCAGTGATGTAGATGCCATTAGCCAGACAGTCGGCTGGCCCATGATGAGCGGCCGTATCAGTATGTACATCAATGGGGCATGGGCCTTTACCAACTTCCAGAATGTGCAGCCGAGTTGGAACTGGGGTGCGGCGGCCATGCCCTATGGGCCGGCCGGCGTGAATACAACACCTCTCTTCAACGATTCCTGGATGCTCAGTGCTGGGGCCCAGGAACCGGAGGCAGGCTTTCAACTTCTCAAGTACTTAGCTTTGGAGAATGGTGCCAAACTCTATGCGGAGATCACCGGCTTTTTCCCTGCCCACAAGGACAACTACAACGTCTTCTTTGACAGCACCATGCAGATCCCCAACCTAGTGTTGAGCCGGGAAGAACTAGAACAGGTGATTTTGGGAGCCTTCTCCCATGGGTACGTCACCCCGGGCAAGACCCTAGATAGCTACCCCGAATGGAACTCTGCCTTCAACCAGACCACCGGTCCGATTTGGAACAACGAGGTTGCGGTGGAAGAGGGGCTGCAGAACGTACAACAGCAATTTGAGACGATTATAGCGTCCAAGTCGTAAACTGCAATGGCCTGTGACCAGTGGCCAATAACGGCAACTGCAGTGGCTAGTGGAGCGTGACGAGTAACTGCTCTCCACTAGCCATTGGGGTTTACCCCTGCTCATCCTCTGTAAATCCGAATGCAGAGAGTTCGGTGTTGAACTGCAATTACGAAAAACGATTTGGGAGGGCCGTCCATGTCCGCTAGCAAGACCCTACCAAGAAGAGTCCTGTCATTACGCACCAACGAGGCGATCTGGTTCTATATCTTTCTATTGCCTTGGCTGATTGGATTCCTCATCTTCACCCTGTTCCCCATCCTTGCCTCCTTAGGGCTGGGGTTTACCCGTTATAATGCCATCAAACCCCTCGACTGGGTCGGCCTCAAAAATTTTATCTTCCTCTCCAAGGACACTATCTTTATCAAATCGTTACGGGTGACACTGACCTATACCGTCATCTTTGTGCCCATCCAATTGATGATTTCGCTCTTTCTGGCCGTATTGCTGAACCTGCGGGTATTTGGCATGCGTACTATCCGGACCATCTACTACCTGCCGGCGATATTGCCCACAGTCGTAACTGGGTTGGTGTGGGTCTGGCTATTCAACCCGGATTTCGGACTGCTGAACTTTCTGCTGTTTAAGATATTCGGCATACATGGGCCAAACTGGCTGGGCAGCGAACGTTGGGTCATGTCAGCTGTGATCATCTCGGGGCTGTGGGGGATGGGTGCCGGCGTTCTGATCTTTCTGGCGGCACTCCAAAATGTGCCAGATGAACTCTACGAAGCCGCGGAGTTGGACGGGGCTACCGTTTTACACCGTTTCTGGCATGTGACCATCCCCATGATCAGTCCGGTCATCCTCTACAATTTGCTCATCTTCATGATCGGTGCCTTGCAGGTATTCGCCCGCATCTATGTGCTGACCGCTGGCGGGCCGAACTATGGTTCCTATTTCTACAACCTCTATGTATATGACAACGCGTTCAGCTATTTTAAGTTAGGCTTGGCGTCTGCCCAGGCCTGGATTCTGTTCATCATCATCATGCTCATGACACTCATCACACTACGTTCATCGGGGCGCTGGGTTTATTATGCGGGCGGACGATAGCCCATGGCCACACAAACAACCAGAGCTACTTTCTATCTAGGGCGACGCGCACGGCAGCGTCTGCTGCGGGGGATTGCCCTGTTTCTGCTCCTACCTGGCCTGGCTTGGGTGCTAATGCCGACGGCTTGGATGTTCTCCGCGGCCTTCTCCACCCTAGAGCAGGTATTGCGTTTTCCACCGGACCTGATCCCGTCCCCTTGGGTGTGGACGAACTTTTACGAAGGATTCGCCTTTTTGCCATTTGGCCGCTATTTCCTCAACAGTACCTTCATCGCTATCACCCGGGTCATTGGGCAGATTATCGCGGCCTCCCTGGCCGGCTATGCCTTTGCCCGTTTCCGTGCGCCGGGCCGGGAGATTCTCTTTATCTTGGTGCTATCCACGCTGATGCTGCCCTACACGGTGACCATGATCCCGCAGTTTCTCATCTTTAAGAATCTAGGTTGGATCAACACCTACTATCCGCTGATTATCCCGCATTTTGATGGTGGGGCGTTTTTCATCTTTCTTTTTCGCCAGTTCTTTCGGGGTCTTCCCGAAGAGATATTTGAAGCTGCCCGGCTAGATGGATGCAGCTATTTCGGTATCTACTGGCGCATTCTTCTTCCTCTCTCCTTGCCGGTCATTGCCGCGTCGGCGATTTTGATCTTCCAAAATTCTTGGCAAGATCTAGTGCAGCCCCTGATCTATCTAAACAGCAATGATAAGTACACCATCCCTCTGGGCCTGGCCACCTTTCGCTCCAGCTATGGCTCGAGTCCCTGGAATCTGATTATGGCTGTCTCCATTGGGGCAGCACTGCCGCCAGTACTGCTCTTTTTCTTCGGACAACGGTTTCTGCTCACCGGGATCGTTGTTGCAGAGAAATAGCGAAACGCTCCAAAGGTGTTTTATGTCTGTGATCATCTCAGAGTTTGAAGCAGCGAAAAAAGAACTTCTGGATTTCAGCAATCGCAACCGGCTGACCAACTACCGCCGCCCCACACAACGGCGTGGTGGGATTGAGGTTGGCGATGAATTGCCCGACCAGATTTTCCAGCTACTGGTTGAGGAGCAGAAGGTATTCACTTTTTTGGAGACGACGCAGAATCCAGCCGGCTCACCCACTCGCCTCATGCTCAACCTAAGCGATGAAGAGGAGCAGGAAGATGAACCATCTGATGGCTTTCAAGCCCTGCCGGACCGCTATACTGATACGAAACTCCAGACTTCCCTTTCCCGCGAAGAGCTAAACCGTCGCCTACGCAGGATGTATTCAAAGGCACGTACAATTCTTGAGGAGCAAGGGATTAACACCCTCTATCTCGCGCTAGGTATGTTGACTTGGTATGAATCTGAAAACAGCCAGGAGGAACGCAACGCGCCGCTGATCCTGATCCCGGTTGAATTGTACCGGGACAATATACGCACAAGATACAAATTGCGCTACACAGGTGAGGATATCGGCTTCAACATCTCTTTGCAGGAACGCTTGACACGGGAGTTCGCTGTGCAACTGCCGATGGCCACGGCGGAAGAATCCCTAAACATTCCAGCTTATTTTGACGCGCTTGAATCTGCTCTGAACCGCGCCCGTTGGACGCTTGACCGCAAGGCAATTGTCCTTGACTTTTTCAGCTTCAACAAGTTGCAGATGTATAAGGATTTGGATGAGAATGCCTGGAACAGTGGGCAGGACATTCTTGAGCATCCGACCTTGTCTAAGCTTTTTGATGAAACACCAGGGCCCCCTGAAAACCCAGTGCCCAGTGATCAGTGGGCTGTGACCAGTGAACCCCACAAGCCACAGCCCACTGCAGTTCTTGTCATGGATGCGGACAGCTCACAGACGAAAGCGATTCTGTCAGCCCTATCTGGTAAGAACCTAGTGATCCAAGGCCCGCCGGGGACGGGTAAGTCGCAAACGATCACCAACATGATCGCCAGTGCCATCGCCGAAGGCAAGAGGGTCCTCTTTGTCGCTGAGAAGATGGCCGCCCTGGAGGTGGTAAAACGACGACTGGATGCCTTGGAACTCGGCGATGCCTGTCTGGAACTACACAGCCATAAATCCAACAAACGGTCTTTTCTCAGGGAACTTGAACGTACCCTCAACCTTGGCCAACCGGCCCTAACCGACCAGAAACACAATCGTCTCTTATTGCAGGAAGCAAGGGACTATCTGGAAGAGTACTGTCGCGCTGTGAGTACGGACATCGGCGGGACTGGGGTTACACCGTATCGTGCCTATGGTCTCTATCTGCGGGCCGACCAAGCCTTGGAGAACATACCCTCTCCTCCGCTCAAGATTGAAGGTATAGATGTATGGGATGAAGAGGACTATCTGGTGCGCCTAGAAGGGGTGGCGCGCTACCAGAATTTGGTAGCAAGGATCGGCAGCCCGCAGGCACATCCGTTCTGGGGCAGCCAGCGCAGAAGCTATCTGCCGGCGGACCAGCGTGCGCTGGCAGCTCAATGTGTACAGGCGGAAACGGCCGTGCATACATTACGTGAGGCGGGTGAGCGGGCCGCGCGGCTGTTTCCTGTGGTCTGTGAAAAAACACCACAGACCACAGGTGCCTGCAATCGACTTCGACACCTGTTACAGTTCGTGGTAGAGTCCCCTGACCTTAGCGGCGTAGACATCAGAAACCCCGCTTGGTGTCACAAGCGCGCAGCCATCCGTACAGAGATCGATGAAGCGGAAGAGTATGAGAAAAAACGTAGCGTGTTTGAAGCGTATCTACTTCCTGAAGCCATAGACGAGGATTTCTTGCCGGTACGGAAGGCACTTGCGCCCTACAGCGGGCGTTTCAGCAGGTTTTTCCGCTTCTTCTCCCTGGCCTATCATCGAGCCATAAAGACTCTGCAGGGCTTACAACATCAGGATCTGCCCAAAAATCCTGAGGCCCAATTGCAGATTGTGGACGCGCTGGTCGAGGCACGTAGATTGCGCGTCAATCTGCAGGGGAGTGAGCGTCTCCTGCAAACCCTGTATGGTTCTCGCGGGGAAAGTACGCCAATTCGCTATGAGGAACTGCGTGAGATTTGGCACTGGTTTGACGCGCTGTACAGCAGTGAGATGCCCGCAGAGGATCGAGATCATCTATTCAACTATCTGCAGGCTGGGCCTGATGAAGACGCCAAGCAGGTGTATGATATAGTACAGGGTGCCCTTGCCGATCATCACCAATCGATCAAGGCAGTGGTGGAACTTGTCGACCTTGATGAAGATCTCCGCTTTGGCAAAGATAGATCCATGCAACAGATCCCCTTTGTTGAGCAAGCGGATATTCTCCATGACTGGGCAAGCAGGGCCCATGCGCTGCAAGATATGGTTACGCTCAATGGGCTGACCGCGGAACTCAAAGAGAATGGATTCGCCGCAGTTCTGCCCGTTGCCCAAGCGTGGGAGCATGCCTCAAGCAGCTTGGTGCCTCTCGTTCACCGCACCCGCTACGCTGCCCTGGTTGAGCGAGCCATGCGGGCAGAGCAGGCATTGGCCCAGTTCAATGGGGCTGACCATGAAGCGCGCATCAAGCGATTCCAAGAATTGGACCGGGAGCTGTTGCGCTGCAACCGTACTATCGTCCTGCACAAGCATTGGAGTGCAATTCTGCGCCGTCAGGCCGGTGGATTGGCACTTCTGCATGAGCAGTTCCGGCGTAAACGAGGACACAAGTCGATTCGCACGCTCATGGCAGAAGCCGGTCCGGCCATTCAGTCGATTAAACCGGTCTTCATGATGAGTCCTTTCTCAATCGCGGCCTATCTACCCCCGGCCAGTGTCCATTTCGACCTAGTGATCTTCGACGAAGCGAGTCAAGTCAAACCGGTCGATGCCTTTGGCGCAATTCTGCGAGGCCAGCAGACGGTCGTTGTTGGCGATGACAAGCAGCTACCTCCCACCAGTTTTTTTGACAGAGAGTTCGCCGATGAATCCGAGGACGATCACCTTGTGGCGGATATGGAAAGTATCCTTGGGCTTTTCCTCGCAAAGTCAGTCAAAGAAGAGATGCTCCAATGGCACTATCGTAGCCGTCATGAGTCTCTGATTGCTGTCTCAAACTACGAATTCTATGACAACCGATTGGTTGTCTTCCCCAGCCCTGACAAAGATAGCCGCCATCTGGGATTGGTGTTGCATCATCTGGCTGATACAACCTATAGCCGTGGGACGGGTGGAGGGCAGAACGATGAAGAGGCGCGCATCGTGGCAGAAGCGGTGATCCAACATGCTCGGGAATATCCCGAAAAGAGTCTCCTAGTCGCTACCTTTAACATACGCCAGCGCGATCGCATTGATAGCTATGTGGAACATCTACGTCAGAAAGATATCACCACAGAAGGCTTTTTTGCCGCACATGAGAGCGAGCCGTTCGCGATTAAGAATTTGGAAAACGTGCAAGGGGATGAGCGCGATGTCATCTTCATCAGTATTGGCTACGGCAGAGATCAGAACGGGCGGGTCGCCATGAACTTTGGGGCACTCAACAGGCAAGGCGGAGAGAGACGTCTGAATGTACTGATTACCAGAGCGCGCCAACGTTGTGAGGTTTTCACCAATCTTACAGCCAAAGATATCGACCTGAGTCGAACGCAGGCCAGGGGGGTACGAGCACTCAAACGGTTTCTGCAATATGCTGAAACCGGTAGATTAGATGTGCCGGAAGAGACTGGAGGTGGCCCGGAATCGCCCTTTGAAGAAGCCGTCATTGCCGAGCTGCAGGCTGCCGGCCATCAAGTACATACACAGGTAGGAACAGGCGGATACCGAATTGATATCGCAGTTGTTGATGAAAAGCATCCTGGTCGCTACCTGCTAGGGATAGAGTGTGATGGGGCCACCTATCACAGTTCGCAGACTGCGCGGGATCGGGACAGGCTGCGCCAGGAAGTCCTTGAAAACATGGGCTGGGAGATCCACCGTATCTGGAGTACCGACTGGTTCCGCTCTCCCGCACGAGAGATGCAAAGGCTGGAAGAAAGCATTGAGAGGGCACGAGCGAAAATCCTAGTGGTCAGTAGCCAGTGGCCTGGGGCCAGTGAAAATCCAACACCACAGGCCACAGCAGTGAAACGGACAGAAGTAAAACAGGAGGACGCTCTGAAATTCCCGCTCTATGAGATGGCGCAACCACGTTTGCAGCTCGACTCATCAAATCTGCAAAAAATCTCTACCAATGAGTTGGCCGCAGAGTTGATTCGGATCATAGAGATTGAGGCACCGATTCACACGAAGCTGTTGTTGCAGATCGTTTCTAAACGAGTTACGAAGCGAGTGCAGGCGAAGGTTGAACAGGCCCTGGCGGAGCTACGTACAGAAGGGCGCACGCATGAGCACGACGATTTTTTGTTTACCCATAAGGCCATGGATACGCCTGTACGGGACCGGCGGAATGTGACCGGCCCCTGGCGTAAACTTGAGCTCATCCACCCGCAGGAACTGCACCGGGCCATTCTGACAATTGCCGAACATGTGCCGGGCCTGAAGCGTACAGAGTTGGTGCGAGAAACCCTGCAGATCATTGGATATGCCCGAGTGACCGGGAAAATGAAAACACATCTTGATGCCCTGGTTGACAATCTACTCGAGCAAAACAGGCTGACCGTACGCGGTGATCGTCTTTTCTTTGTCGGTCAGGATTTACTAGATTGAAGGATTCAGAGGATGAATACCTGGTCGAGGTAGCTAATGATCTTGACAGCGATGCGGCCCGACTGTGATGATACGCAGCAATCACTTGTCATGGCAAAGAGAAGACCGGCGGCCTCTCTGCATGAGAAGACGCCGGTCGCTTGATAATTGTAGTTCGGCTGTTGCCCGTCCTCATGGAAACAGCCGGTATACATTCAATAGCACCCGATGTTCAGGAGAGTTGTTGGCGCAGGCGGGCTAATTCGTCTTGCAAGGCCTGGGCCCGTTTTTCGGCAGCGCGTCTAGCTTCCGCTTCAGCCGCGGCCTGCCCCTCTGCCTTCTGACGAGCAGATGCTTCTATAGCGGCCTGTTCCTCTGCTGCGCGTCTGGCTTCCGCTTCAGCCGCAACCTGCCCCTCCGCCTTCTGACGAGCAGCCATCTCGGCCTGATATTCCCGCAGGACATACCCAGCATACACTTCATCCAATGCCAACTCTTCCAGAGACCGCTGCTGCTTCAGATCCCTCAACCGAAACTGGAACCCAGGCAATACCCCCGAACGGACCACGCCCCTCACGTCAGGCTCGATCTCTGCGTAACGCCCATCCCCAGTGAGACGATAGAAGTGCATGTGACGACCACTCGGGTCGAGAATGAAGTATTCCCGCACCCCAGCCAGAGCATAATCCTTCATCTTCTCAACTGTATCACGCCGTACCTCAGAAGATGAAGAATCCGAGATTGCTTCCACGCACATATCGCAGACCCCCCGATAGGCGCGGTCCATGTTGTCCCGCACCACAGGATTGTCCTTGCGAATTACACCGATGTCCGGCTTGCGAACCGCCCTCCGCTTCCTTGATGCCGCGTTCGGGTCTCGCATGTTCATGGTGAAGCCTGTCTCCAAATTGATCAGCACAGCAATGGAATTGGTATGGACAAAGCAACGCAGGATGTCGTGGAACCAGTTGTAGAGTTCAAGTTGAGGTTGCGCGGGCAAGGGTTTGGCCTCCAGACGTCCATTGCTCCATTCGTAGCTTACGTCGATATGGATGTAGGGATGTTCATACCATGTGTTCCAGTATTCTTCTAGGGAGACATAGCGTCCTTCATCGGGAGCCAATGGGTTGATGGACTTGGGCTGGCCATTGGCTCGGTCTGTCTGCTCTTGGTTGATAGCAGGGATGTAGACGACATTAGGTACTAGGGTCGCGTACATAGTCTCGGCTGACGAGAGGGTAGAGATGTGGGAAGAGAGAGGGAGTTTCTCTTGTTCATGGAAGGACTTTTCGATTGTATCACGACTCACGGTTGCTGTATTCAATGTGGGTTCCATATCCTCTCCCGTAGCCGAATCCCTCGTGATGTAAAATCCTTGTGAGTTGTTGGTAGCTCGATTGTGTACGACCTGTATTCTAGCGGGCACTGGGTATCTGTCGAAAGTCTAACACAATCCCTTTGATTCAGCAATGTCACGTTGATGACCTTGACAGCGATGCGGCCCGACTGTGATGATACGCAGCAATCACTTGTCATGGCAAAGAGAAGACCGGCGGCCTCTCTGCATGAGAAGACGCCGGTCGCTTGATAATTGTAGTTCGGCTGTTGCCCGTCCTCATGGAAACAGCCGGTACTCGCACCAGTATACATTCAATAGCACCCGATGTTCAGGAGAGTTGTTGGCGCAGGCGGGCTAATTCGTCTTGCAAGGCCTGGGCCCGCTTTTCGGCTGCGCGTCTAGCTTCCGCTTCCGCCGCGGCCTGCCCCTCCGCCTTCTGACGAGCAGATGCTTCTGTCGCGGCCCGTTGCGCTTCTGTAGCGGCCTGTTCCTCTGCTGCGCGTCTGGCTTCCGCTTCCGCCGCAACCTGCCCCTCCGCCTTCTGACGAGCAGCCATCTCGGCCTGATATTCCCGCAGGACATACCCAGCATACACTTCATCCAATGCCAATTCTTCCAGAGACCGCTGCTGCTCCAGATCCCTCAACCGAAACTGGAACCCAGGCAATACCCCCGAACGGACCACGCCCCTCACATCAGGATCGATCTCTTCGTAACGCCCATCCCCAGTGAGACGATAGAAGTGCATGTGACGACCACTCGGATCAAGAATGAAGTATTCCCGAACCCCAGCCAGAGCATAATCCTTCATCTTCTCAACTGTGTCACGCCGCACCTCAGAAGATGAAGAATCCGAGATTGCTTCCACGCACATATCGCAGACCCCCCGATAGGCGCGGTCCATGTTGTCCCGCACCACAGGATTGTCCTTGCGAATTACACCGATGTCCGGCTTGCGAACCGCCCTCCGCTTCCTTGATGCCGCGTTCGGGTCTCGCATGTTCATGGTGAAGCCTGTCTCCAGATTGATCAGCACAGCAATGGAATTGGTATGGACAAAGCAACGCAGGATGTCGTGGAACCAGTTGTAGAGTTCAAGTTGAGGTTGCGCGGGCAAGGGTTTGGCCTCCAGACGTCCATTGCTCCATTCGTAGCTTACGTCGATATGGATGTAGGGATGTTCATACCATGAGTTCCAGTATTCTTCTAGGGAGACATAGCGTCCTTCATCGGGAGCCAATGGGTTGATGGACTTGGGCTGGCCATTGGCTCGGTCTGTCTGCTCTTGGTTGATAGCAGGGATGTAGACGACATTAGGTACTAGGGTCGCGTACATAGTCTCGGCTGACGAGAGGGTAGAGACGTGGGAAGAGAGAGGGAGTTTCTCTTGTTCATGGAAGGACTTTTCGATTGTATCACGACTCACGGTTGCTGTATTCAATGTGGGTTCCATATCCTCTCCCGTAGCCGAATCCCTCGTGATGTAAAATCCTTGTGAGTTGTTGGTAGCTCGATTGTGTACGACCTGTATTCTAGCGGGCACTGGGTATCTGTCGAAAGTCTAACACAATCCCTTTGATTCAGCAATGTCACGTTGATGACCTTGACAGCGATGCGGCCCGACTGTGATGATACGCAGCAATCACTTGTCATGGCAAAGAGAAGACCGGCAGCTTCTCTGCATGAGAAGACGCCGGTCGCTTGATAATTGTAGTTCGGCTGTTGCCCGTCCTCATGGAAACAGCCGGTATACATTCAATAGCACCCGATGTTCAGGAGAGTTGTTGGCGCAGGCGGGCTAATTCGTCTTGCAAGGCCTGGGCCCGCTTTTCGGCTGCGCGTCTAGCTTCTGCTTCAGCCGTGGCCTGTTCCTCCGCCTTCTGACGAGCAGATGCTTCTGTAGCAGCCTGTTCCTCTGCTGCGCGTCTGGCTTCCGCTTCCGCCGCAGCCTGCCCCTCTGCCTTCTGACGAGCAGATGCTTCTGTAGCAGCCTGTTCCTCTGCTGCGCGTCTGGCTTCCGCTTCAGCCGCAACCTGCCCCTCCGCCTTCTGACGAGCAGCCATCTCGGCCTGATATTCCCGCAGGACATACCCACCATACACTTCATCCAATGCCAACTCTTCCAGAGACCGCTGCTGCTTCAGATCCCTCAACCGAAACTGGAACCCAGGCAATACCCCCGAACGAACCACGCCCCTCACATCAGGCTCGATCTCTGCGTAACGCCCATCCCCAGTGAGACGATAGAAGTGCATGTGACGACCACTCGGGTCGAGAATGAAGTATTCCCGAACCCCAGCCAGAGCATAATCCCGCCTCTTCTCAACTGTGTCGCGATGCACCTCTGCGGGGCTGGAATCGGATACAGCTTCCACGCACATATCGCAGACGCCGCGATAGGAGCGTTCATGGGATTCCAAGCGCATGGGATTGTCCTTGCGTACCACTCCGATGTCCGGCTTGCGTACCGCCTCGCGCGCTTCACTAGACGTCTCTAGGTCCGCCATGGTCAGTCGAAAGCCTGTCTCCAGATAGATCAGTTCAGCAATGGGATAGGTGTTTATAAAGGAATCCATGATGCTGAAAAACCACTTGTAGAGTCGGCGTTGCGGTTGAGCTGGCACAGGCTTGGCCTCCAGACGTCCATTGCACCATTCGTAGTTGGCATCCATATGGATATAGGGATGTTCATACCATGTGTTCCAGTATTCTTCTAGGGAGACATAGCGTCCTTCATCGGGAGCCAATGGGTTGATGGACTTGGGCTGGCCATTGGCTCGGTCTGTCTGCTCTTGGTTGATAGCAGGGATGTAGACGACATTAGGTACTAGGGTCGCGGACATAGTCTCGGCTGACGAGAGGGTAGAGATGTGGGAAGAGAGAGGGCGTTTCTCTTGTTCATGGAAGGACTTTTCGATTGTATCACGACTCACGGTTGCTGTATTCAATGTGGGTTCCATATCCTCTCCCGTAGCCGAATCCCTCGTGATGTAAAATCCTTGTGAGTGGTTGGTAGCTCGATTGTGTACGACCTGCAGTCTAGCGGGCACTGGGTATCTGTCGAAAGTCTAACACAATCCCTTTGATTCAGCAATGTCACGTTGATGATCTTGACAGCGATGCGGCCTGTCAAAGGTTCGGGAAGTTTCACGATGGAGCGTGGCCCTGGCCCTTCTCTTGGATGCTAGCCACTGGATCACTCATTAAACTTCACACAGTGGCCTGTAACTGCGCTATGTTTGGTGTTTCATGGATTACTGGCCACCGGTGTTTACGGCTGGCAGATAAATTTGCAGAGGTTTGTTGGTCGGCGTAGGCGTGGGGGTAGCTGTAGGCGTAAGTGTAGGCGTGGGGGTAGGTGTCGGGGTAGCTGTAGGCGTAAGTGTAGACGTGGGGGTACGTGTCGGGGTAGCTGTAGGCGTAGGTGTAGGCATGGAGGTAGGTGTCAGGGTTGCTATCGGCTGACCGTTTCCGCCTCCTAGCGGTACATGGCTGAGCGTCACCACATCGAGTAGGACTTTTGTGCGCCGGTTGGGTGAGGTTTCATAGACATTGAAGATGAGGGTGATCTCCCTGCCCGCAAATCGGCTCATATCCAACGAATGGTACTTCCAATTGCTGCTACTGTGTTGAGTCAAGAGGTAAACTGCCGGCTGGCCGTCTTCCACGGCAATGACCTCGAATTTGTCATGGCCCGGCCCGGATTCGCCACTTTCTACGCGATAGGCAAAGGCAAGGAAGGGACGGCCAGCCGGCACTCGCATCCGTTGGGAAATGGTGCTGTTGCCTCCGGCACTGCCCTCGGCTCCTGGAACGCCGGCATTGGCCACAAATTTGCTGGCTAGGCGCAGCGCGTGATCAGACGTGCCCTGCTGTTGCTCTACCCGAAGGGTTGAACTGCCGGAACGCTGCCAGCCGGATAGGCCGCTCTCAAAGTCGCCGTTTGTCACCGAATTGGGGCTTGGGGCAAAGAGTAGCAAAAGGTTTTCGGATGAGCCGAAAGAACGTTCCCGGATGATCAGTTGGTCGTTGATATAGATATTCCAATTGCCGAGAGGGACAGTCGTAGAGAAGCGGCCATCGTTGTCAGTGACAGTCGTGACCGCGCCGATGCGGACCTTGGCACCACTAACGCGCTCGTTGGCGGGGTTGATGACCGTACCAGTCGCCACGCTGTTGACAGCCACGGTGGTTTCTGCCAGCACAGGCCGCCCCTGCATCCGGTAGCCCAATTTGTCTTGGGCTTGGACGCTGAAACGATAGTGCTGCCCCGCCTCTCCTTGGTAGACTGCGCGGCCCCGCGCGGCCACATTCTCCTTCCATATGCGCCAAGGGTTGTCATTGACCTGCACCCAGAGGGAGACGGATCTCACGCCAGCCCCCCAGTCCTTCACCTGCCAAGTGACGGGAATGGAGGCCGGGGAATAGGACGGCAGATTATTCATCGTGGCTGTGGGCGGTAAGGTGTCCTGCTCGACTAGGAGGAACGGCTCGCCGAAGATACCCATGTTGTAGCCATTGTTCTCGTCAGGCCAGTTGCGATTGGTGGCACCGGGCAGATCGATTTCATAGTAGCCGTTGACCGGTGTCAGGGAGCGTTTGCTGCCATCCATGCGAATGAGATGGGCCCTGGTCCCCGTGGCCGGAATGCGTCCGGTCTGGGCCTGTGATGTGACCGACCAAGTCAGCAAGCGGCGTTCCTTTGTGCTTGGATGATAGAAAGCGACCCGGCGCACCCGGTTGCTGACATCGGCCCAGACGAGATCTGTATTGGTGAAATAGCGGTTGGCCAGCACAAAGGCCGAATGGGCCAGGCGTGGCTCGGCATTGGATGGGGAGCAGTAGCTGCTGCTCTCATTTTTGGAGATGCCGAAGCCATCGGGCGAGTTGACAGCCACTACATTCCCGCAATCGTCATGGAGCATAAAGTGGAAGATCGGGCCGCCACCGGCCAGCCGGGTGTAGGCGATGTTCTGCCAGATGTAGGAGGCCTGCTCGACTGGGGTCGCGCGCCATGGGCTGGGGCAATTGGGCCCGGGATAGTCGTCGCAGACAGGCACACCACTTTCAGTAATCCAGACCGGTTTGGCTCCCCAGCCGCGCGCGGTCAAGGCCTTCTGTATTTTTTGCGTGTACTGATAGCCTAGATAGGAGAGGGAGTAGTGATGGCTGCCGGCAGCGTCAAAGAAACCATTGTAGCGGCCAGCTAGAGGGTCAGCATGCAGAGCGTTCAGCATGTCATAGAGCCATTGACCATTGGCAAAGTGGGCCAATCCACCGAACACCACATAGGCATTGGCATCGGTAAATTTGATGACGATGTAGGCGACCTTGAGCAGGCGGGCGAATTCCTGGGGCGTGCCGGACCAGAAGTGGCACAGGTCTGGTTCGTTCCAGACTTCCCAATAACGAATCTGGGTGCCGGCACTGCCGCCGGGCATGTAGCGTTTGACCGCCTCGTTGACGTAGCGCGCCCAGGGGTTGTTGGAGTTAATGCTTTTGCCGCTAGCCGCTTCATCGCTGCCATCGGTGAAGATCGGCTCCCACAGACGGGAGGGGGGCGGCGGCCCATGCCGGGGATCGCACGCAGCCTGCGCGCGATAATCTGGCCTGTCCAGCGTTGTGCATTCGGACCCTGTTTCCCAAGAACCGCAGCCGGTCTCCGGCAGCACATGTCCTAGCTTCAGACGTGTAAATGAGCCGCCAATTGCCCGGGTAAACGGGCTTCCCCCCCGGTATTGGCGGGGTGTGCCGAGCAGAATCGCCAACGTGTCCAGGCCCTGTGCTTGGTTGTCGCGGATGGCTTTGTCCTGAGCCGACCAGTCGAACTGACCACCACTCTTTTCAATACGGTCCCAGTAAAAGGGGAAGCGGTCCATGCGAACACCGGTATTCGCCCCCCGCTGAATGCGCTGCTCACTGCTGGGACTCTCCGCAGAGTTGATAAAGGCTAGGCCAAACCCAGAGATGGAGATGGGTGTCCGCGATCTTGGCTGAAAAGACTTGGAAGAGTTGGCAAAGGCTGGGTCAAACTCAGAGGTAGAGATGGTCTCTGTAACGACAGTAGTCTGTCTAACCGCAGTGGCCAGTGACCAATGGTCTGTAGCCGGTAACTGCAATGGCGAGAGGAAAGTGAATGATGTGACGTAACTGCTCTCCACTGGTTTTTGCAGAAACAGCACAACTGTTGCAGCAAGAAGAATTGCTCGCAGGACAAATTGAGGATTTGAAGATACCCGTTGCATTTGTTCTCCTTACTGTGCCGATTGAGACACCCGACACAACATCATAACACCACAAGCCACAGTAGCATAGACAAGTGTACCATATGCAGGCAAAGATGTGAATCCTGTAATCTGAGAATCCCGCTCAGATTTCACTGAGGGCAACGGTCCGCCTCTCCCGCATTGACAGGTTCGCGGCCAGAGCCATGACGACCGGGATCCGTCCATCGTTGCCCGTTACCTCCACGTCCCTGTCTTTGAGAATGGCGCGGATGAATGAACGCATCTCTTTGACATAGGTTATCCGGTAACGTTCGAGAAAAAAGTAGAGTGGTTTGGGGTACATCACACCGGCATTGGTGCGCCGTATGATTCGGTCCGCGGTGTTGTTCTCGCATGAGATCGAGCCGAGGGAGCCGAGAACTTCCACCTGCTGATCATAGCCATAGGGGGCTTGCCGGCAGTTGGTGATGACACACAGCGCACCATTGCGGTAGCGTAGGGTCACGACCGCGGTGTCGATGTCTCCTGCCTGGCCGATTGCCGGGTCTACATGCACGGCCCCTCTGGCCGCTACCTCTTCCACTTCATCGTCAAGGAGAAAGCGGGCCATATCGAAATCGTGGATCATCATATCCAAAAAAAGGCCACCGGAGATTTTGATGTAACTGAGGGGTGGCGGTGCCGGGTCTCGGCTGGTAATTTGCACTAGATAAGGCGTGCCGATATCGCCATTGCGGATGGCATCCCGCATCCCGCGGAAGTTGGAATCAAAGCGACGGTTAAAGCCAATCTGTAGTTTGACGCCTCTCCTTTCGACAGTTCTTAGGGCATTGTCGATGGCAGCTAGATGTAGAGCCACCGGCTTTTCGCAGAAAATATGCTTACCAGTTTGGGCCGCCTGAACAATGAAATCAGCGTGGGTGTCTGTTGAGGAGCAGATGGCGATGGCGTCAATAGAATCGTCCTGAAAGATCTCGGTCGGGTCATGGGTAGCGTGCGGGATTGCGAAAGATTGCGCGGTTGTCTGGGCAGCTTCCTTGACGACATCGGCAATGACAACCACCTCTGCCTGCGGAATGTAGCGGGTCAGATTTTCGGCATGCACCTGCCCAATCCGCCCGGCACCAATGATACCAAATTTGATTGTCCGACTCATGGATGTCTCCAGTGATTCGTGGCGAGTTACTGCTCGCCACTGGTGTTATATCTCATCCACCGAGATCCAGCGACATTCCCGCGCACTCAGAGCGGCCGCATCGGTGATACGCTGAACGATTGCCCCATCTGCAAAGCTAGGGCTGTACGGATGCCCGTTGACAATGGCATTGATCCAGCCCCTTGCCATGTGATCCTCAATGCGAAAGACATCCCGATAGGTGTTGTGGACCGTATCCCGGCGCACGCTTCCCCAAATGTGCTCAGGTATCTGTAAGGGCCGGGTCGGGCCCTCGCCTTTGCGCGTGCCCTGGACCTCCTGCCGTTCGTCCCAATCAATGACGCTGCGGAGCGTACCGCCCGCGCCGTGTAGGTCAAATTCATGACGCTGGCCGAAGGCCGTCTCTTCTGTACAGACAGCAGAAGCGTGGACCGACCCCTGCGCGCCATTGGCGAACTGGAGCAGAGTGTAGGCCGCGTCTTCTGTACGAGCGTACAGATTGCCATCCGGCCTATGGGTTGGTCTGTCAACGAACTGGCCCCCCAGCGAGAATACATGGGTGATTTCTCCGAACCACCAGTAGGCCAGATAGAAGAAGTGGGAGGCGATATTGCCCAGCACACCGGTTCCGGCCTTGGCCCGGTCATAGCGCCAATTGTAGACTGGTTCCCGGGCATAGCCGGTATAGTAGCGCAGATTCAGATGATAGGGCTGACCGATGTAGCCATCGTCGAGTAACGCTTTGATAAAGCGGTTGGTGGGCATAAATCTGTATGTAAAGGGTGTGCAATGGATGCGGCCCTTTTCTTCAGCTAGGGCCGCCATCTCCGCTGCCTCCCGGTGGGTTATGCCTAGGGGCTTCTCGCACAGCACATGTAGGTCGGCATGCAGTGCCTGCATGGTGATCGGATAGTGGCTCTCATGGCCGGAGGCGACGATTAGGGCATCGATTTCAGCACTGCAGATCAGGGCATCGGCATCGGTATATACCTGTGGAATCTGCCAATCGCGGGCAAATGCCTCCGCTCTCTGCCGGTTGCGTCCACAGACAGCAACGATGTTTGCCTGTGGATGTGCGACCAACGCCGGCAGATACATGGCATCCGCCCACCAGCTTGTACTCACGATTCCCACACGTATCCTTGACATACTTCATCTCCGAACTGCAGTGTTTCCTGGAGAGAGGCGGTACAACCGCAATACTCTCTGGATCAGGATTTACTTATTTCGTATTTTGCAGTGTGCCTGATGGCAAAAGCAGTAGGCACGCACAAAACATAAGATTTAAGCATGAACAGGCGTAAACCGCAACATCACAGACCACTTCTGTTGCGCGTACTGGTCACTGATCACAGGCCAGTGTAGTTACATCCTCCCAGGTGTTACTCTTCCAGGAGCGAATCATCGCCTCCTGCACTTCGGCCAGACGTAGGGCATCGGCAAAGCTAGGCGCACGCTGCCTGCCTTCGGCGATGGACATCAGAAAATTGTAGGCTTCAAGGACCTTCAAGTCCTCATAGCCAAGTCCGATCCCGTCCCCAGGATTGAAGTACCCGTGGAAGGGGTAGTTAGGGCCGCCGAGCAGTGTGGTATAGCCATCATGTAGGCCATCAGCGTCTGGGAGATAGAGTTCCAGTTCGTTCATACGCTCGAAGTTCCATTTGGCCCCGCCAGCCCTGCCATTGACTTCAAAGGACATCTCGCATTTTGGCCCGAAGATCGCCCGGCATACCTCAAAACTGCCCTGTACACCGTTCTCAAACTCCACAAGCGTACCCACATAATCCTCATTTTCAACCGGGCCGGTCGGATCCTCTGGCTTGCCCACGGAAAAATGGGTCCCTTGGCCTGGGACCGGTACAGGGCGTTCTGGGATAAAGGTATGCCGATTGCTCACCAGGCGTTTTATGGGGCCGGCGAGCATATGGGCCATATCAACCACGTGGGACATGATATCACCGAGCACGCCTAGGCCAGCCTGTGCCTTTTTGAAGCGCCAGGTCAGCATGCCGTAGGGGTTGCTGCCGTACATCGTGAAGAAGCGTCCCCGATAGTGGGTGAGCGTGCCGAATTTTCCGCTATCTATCAGGTTCTTACAGTGTTGCACCATGGGGGCCCAGCGGTAGTTGAAACCTACGAAACTCATCACGCCGGCCTGGCTCGCCAGGCCCTCGATCTCCGCTGTCTCTTGGGGGGTACGGCCCACGGGCTTCTCGCAAAAGATATGCTTGCCGGCGTCGGTAGCTGCTTGTACCATCTCCTTATGTAGAAAATTGGGCGCGGCAATGTTGACGACCTGCACGTCCGGGTGAGCGATAACATCCTGCCAGACGGTGGTGGCCTCGGCAAAGCCTAAGGACTCTCTGGCTTCTTCGGCCCTGTGTGCCACATTGTCCGCACAGATCACCAACCGCGCACGTACAGTGTTACCGTGGAAACGGTCATTGAGCAGTCGATAGGAGCGGCTATGGACCGTGCCCATCCAACCCATACCAATCACACCGATGCCAATCTCCTGTTTTCCTGTTGAGCCGTTGGTCATGAGTACCTCATCTGCATAAGCGCAGTTGCCTGTGTGAGGGTACTGGCCCCTGGTTTCAGAGGTGTTAAAACTTCCGACTCCAGTCTTGGGGCCAGCGTTCTACGACAACTTTCGTTTGGGTGTAAAATTCAATGCCGTGTCGGCTTTGGGCATGGAGATCACCGAAGAAGCTCTCATTCCAGCCGCTGAAGGGGAAAAAGGCCATCGGCGCGGCCACGCCGATGTTGATACCGATGTTGCCGGCATCTGCCTCATAGCGGAACTGGCGGGCCACCGCGCCGTCGCGAGTGAAGAGGCAGGCCATATTTCCATAAGCCCGTTTGTTTACCAGCGCAATCGCATCGTCAATGGTGTCAGCGTGCATCAGGCTGAGGACCGGGCCGAATATCTCTGTGCCAGCGAGTTGGCTGGCCGGGTTGACCTTTTCCAGAACTGTCGGGAAGACCCAATAGCCGTCGTCGTAGCCGGCCACTGTCTTTTGTCGCCCATCGACCAGCAGGTGTGCTCCTTCCTGCATGCCGCTTTCGATCAGGCCTTCAATACGCTCTTGGCTTTCACGGGTGATGACAGGACCCATCTCTGTATTGTCGTCTAGGCCGTAGCCGACTTTGCGACTGGCTGCTAGGTCGGCGATGCCTTCGGTGAACGGGTCTTTGGCCTGGCCCACTGTAATGGCAACAGACACCGCTAGGCAGCGCTGGCCCGCACAGCCGAAAGCCGAATCCCCCATAATTTGTGTCGTGGTCTCCATGTCTGCGTCTGGCATAATAACTACCGGATTTTTGGCTCCACCTTGGCATTGGGCGCGCTTACCGTTCGCTGTAGCCCGGCCATAGACGTACTTGGCTACCGGCGTTGAGCCTACGAAACTAACGGCCCGGATGCTGGGATGATCGAGAATGGCGTTGACCGTATCCGCATCCCCATTGACAAGTTGGATCACGCCCGGCGGGAAGCCGGCCTCTTCGATCAGCGCAAATAGTTTTTGGGTCGTTAGAGGCACTTTTTCGCTGGGCTTCAGCAGAAAGCAGTTGCCGGTTGAGACAGCATAAGGGAGAAACCAGAGGGGGATCATGCCTGGGAAGTTGAAAGGTGTAATCGCGGCTACAACGCCCAAAGGTTGGCGAATCATGTGCTCGTCAATCCCCTGGGCGATGTCCTCGTTGTTCCAGCCCTGCATGAGAGCTGGTGTGCCGCAGGCGACCTCCACATTTTCAATGCCGCGCCGCATTTCGCCTACACTCTCGGCATATGTCTTGCCGCATTCGCTGGTAATCATCCGCCCGATTTCCGCCAGATTCTCCTCAAGCAGCATCTTCAAGCGGAAGAGAGGCTGGATCCGGTCTACGACCGGCGTGCGCCGCCACTCGGCAAAGGCTTTCTGCCCGGCTTGCACGGCCTCATCCACCTCCGCGGCCGGGGAAAGGGCCACTGTCGCAATCGCTGCGCCCGTGGCCGGGTTATGCACATCCAGTGCTTGTGTGGAACGACTGCGCCTCCATTGGCCGTTGACGTAATTGAACAGTTCCTGTTTTTGTGACATGAGTTGTCTCCCTCATTTATCAGAAGATTTCTTTCAGTGCTATCTGCACACGTAGAGTTGAATCGACGACCTCGCCGTGACTGAAGACCTGCGGTTCCATATTGGATGTAAAGACAGCTACCTGCTGCAAGGGAGGCTGGACCAGCCATACCGACTGTGTTCCAAAGGTAAAATAGTGCTCGATCTTCGGAATGAGATCATTGACACTCTGGCTGGGCGAAAGGATTTCGACAGCAGTCAGCGGCGGTTCTGCCACACGAACCTCATCGTGCAGCCAGTCCGGGCGACGCATGGGATAGACGACGATATCCGGTGTCATGGGCGGCTCTGTCTCTAGGGCCACTTCACTGCCAAGCGTAAACCGGTCTCCACATGCGATGTGCAAGGCAAAGATCAGATTCGCTTGGACGATCCCATGATTGTAACTCGGCATCGGTTTTCCCCGCTCCTGCTCGTACTCTTCTACCAGCAGAGCTTCTGGTACGAGTGCCATAGTCTTTTCTCGTAATCTTACAAGATTAAATCCAAACCCAACCACAGGTTTCGCAATGACTGACCGCTGCAGTTACAGATAGTATCTCTCCTGTGTCCGCATCTCTTCCCACTCTTCCCGGGCCGCATTGACCGAATCCAGTTCGCTCACTTCAGCGACAGGCACATCCCACCAGCTATAGCCTGGCACGCCCAGGTAACGGTCATTGGGCACATAGATAACCGTGGTTTTGTCTATGGACTTGGCATCTTGCAGGGCCTGAACCACATCGTTCACGCTCTGGCAGCGGATGACGTGACAGCCTAAACTTTCGGCATTGCCAGCGAGATCCACCGGTAGCGCGTTGACATCATAGCCGACAGCATCCGTAGGCAGGCCATGGAACGATTGGTCGTTGCGATGAGGGGCTTCCACCTGCTCGGGGAAGACATACCGGGTGCCGAACCCGTTTTGACCCAGTGAGCGGCTGAGGGAGCCAATCGAGCGAAATCCAGTGTTGTCCATCAGGATGAGGGTGAGTTTGTACCCCTCCTGAATGGATGTAATCAGATCTGTGTTCATCATCAGGTAGCTACCGTCGCCCACCATGACGTAGACTTCACGCTCCGGTTCTGCCATTTTGATGCCCAATCCCCCGGCGATTTCATAGCCCATGCAGGAGTAGCCATATTCGAGGTGATACTGCTTGGGATGACGGGTGCGCCAGAGTTTGTGCATGTCCCCTGGCAGGCTACCGGCCGCGCAGACCATCACCGCATGCGGGTCGCCGTGTTCATTGACCGCGCCGATAAGCGCGCCTTGATAGGGAAGGCCGCTCTGGGCTGTGTGGTTGTCGTAGTTGCGCTGGACTTCCGCCTCCCATTCGTCATGAAGGCGGTGCGCCTCGGCTACATTCTCGTCGCTGTTACAATACCCCGCCAACAGTGCGGAAAGCTCTTCTACTATCGTCCGTGCATCCCCTACGAGGGGAATGGCGCAATGCTTGTAGGCGTCAAACTCGGCTACGTTGATATTGATGAACTTTACAAGCGGATGCTTGAAGGCTGTCTTGCTGGATGTCGTGAAATCGCTGTAGCGGGTGCCGATGCCGATCACCACATCGGCTGTATCCGCTACCTGCTCCGCAGCGAATGTGCCTGTCGCGCCGATGGCCCCGAGTTGCAGTGGATGGTCATAGCGCAGGCTACCCTTGCCGGCCATGGTTTCCGCCACGGGGATGTTGAACCGTTCAACGAATGTTCGCAGGGCATCGGTCGCCTCGCTATAGAGAACGCCGCCACCGGCGATAAGCAGTGGTTTCTGTGCGTTACGGATGACATGACCGGCCTCTTGCAGCGCGGCCCGGTCGGGGCGGTTGCGAGGGATGCGCCATACACGCTTCTCGAAAAGTTCCAGCGGATAGGCATAGGCTTCGGTCTGCACATCCTGCGGAATGGCTAGGGTAACAGCACCTGTATTTGCCGGGCTGGTGAGGACTCGCATAGCCTCAAGCAGGGAGGTGATAAGCTGGTCCGGCCGGTTGATGCGGTCCCAGTAGCGACTAACCGGCTTAAAGCAGTCGTTGACAGAGATATCTTGGCTATGTTCAAATTCAAGCTGCTGCAGGACGGGGGCCACATTGCGGCGAGCGAAGATGTCTCCTGGTAATAACAGCACCGGTAGCCGGTTGATCGTCGCTGTGGCTGCCCCAGTGACCATATTGGTCGCCCCGGGGCCAATGGAGCTGGTACATGCCAAGGTCCGTAGCCGATTGCTATGTTTTGCAAACGCAGCTGCTGTGTGTACCATTGCCTGCTCATTGCGTGTTTGATAGTAGCGAAAATCCGGATACTGCTGCAGGGCCTGGCCCATACCGGCCACATTGCCATGGCCGAAAATTCCAAAACAGCCGGCAAAGAACTGGTGCTCCACGCCATCGCGTTCCGTATATTGATTTTTGAGAAACTGGACAAGTGCCTGTGCCATGGTTAATCGTGTAGTGTTCATAATGACCTCATAATGACAAATTGATTTGATGAAACACCTTCTGGATTTCTGGATGATAAGGATGAACAGGATTCAACCCCAAACACCGAACACCACGGGCCACAGACTATTGGTTTGGGCCTGTCTGCTGTTAGCTGGCTGTTCGTTTGGGCACATCCAAGTTGCCCACCACACCTCATCGCCGGCCGCGAGTCCTCCGCGCCTACACTTTGATGAGTCCGTTGCCCCGGACCTACGTACACTTGCCTCTGAGACATGGTCCGTCTTTATTGCTGTATTTGAAGCACGCACCGACTGCTTCGGTGATGTCTATCTGCGTGCTCATTCTGATCTCAGCGCACGCGCATCCTATGATCCGGCAACCAGCACTGTAACTGTCCGAGTGCCCGGCACCCCTGCTTTTCTACAAGGAGCCCTGGTTCACGAATGGGCACATCATATTGAGTTTCAGTGCGAGGCACACCAAGACCTACGTCCTGCATTTCTTGCCGCCCTCGGCCTGCCCCCTGATACGCCCTGGCATACCGCTCATGTCTGGGAAGATATCCCCTCGGAGCACTATGCCGAAGCTGCCGTTGAACTTGTGACCGGCCATCATCCGCTTCCCACCAAGCTCCGGACCAAACGGGATGCTGTAGATGTTTTGGCTGCTTGGGCAAAGAGGCGTTGACGCACATAACCACTGCAATGGAGAGCAGTTCGTGATGTTCCATGAATGTACTGCTTCTCTACGAGCCACTCTCCACTGGTGTAACAGAGTCGGTTTCTCCGCTGAGTTTCACAGCTACCGATTGACTATGTGACGCATGGTTCGTCGTTGCTTGCAGCTCCCGTGTACCAGTATGGGTCATCTAAGGGTGGTGGTTTGGAGGCTGGGCCGGCCCCAAGCACAGATTGATCAAAGTCTACCACGGCCCCGGTCATCATCCCGGATTCGTCGGACGCTAGAAATGCGATGGCGCGGGCAACCTCGTCGGCTGTGAGCAGGCGGCCAAAGGGCTGCTCCAACTGCGCTTTTTCCAACCAGTCATTGCCGTCACTGTGGAACGTGCGCTGAATTACATCTTCGGCCGGTGTGTCCATCCAACCGATGGCCAGCGCGTTGACGCGAATGCGGTAGCGCATGACAGCATAGGCGATATTCTTTGTCATTACGTTCAGGCCGGCCTTGGATGCAGAATAGGGCAGCAAGAACTGTTCACTCCCATAAGAGGCCACGCTAGAGATGTTGACGATGGAGCCAGCATTGCCCTCACGACGCATCAGCTTGCATGCGTCCTGCATGAGGAGCAAGGGGGCCCGGGCGTTGGTGGCCATCATCGCGTCAAAGAGAGCAGGTGTCGTGTCCCAGATGTTGCCGCGCACGGTAAGCGCAGCGCAATTGACCAGCACATGAATGGCCCTGAAATGTTCGTCGGCCGCGGCCATAATCATGCGGCAGGCATCGGGGTCGGCGAGATCTGCTTGCACAAAATGCGCTTGGCAGCCGCCCGCCCGCAGATCTGCTACTACCGCATTTCCCCGTTCCTCATTGCGCCCCGTGACGATGATCCCGGCTGCCCCTCGTTCGGCAAAGAGATGGGCCGTGGCTTCACCTAACCCTTGGGTGCTGCCAGTAATGACAGCGTATCTATTGTGAAATGATGTGTTAGACATTTTCGCGTAGGGTTTCCAATTCGCTCTGTAGTTGTTCCAAATCCTCTCCGCCCGCCATCATGTAGACAAGTTTCTCCTGTGTAATTTCATCTTTGCGGAAGTCACCGAAGATCCTGCCTCGTCTGAGGACGACAAAGTGATCGCCGACAGGATAGGCATGATGGGGGTTGTGTGTGATGAAGATGACACCCAAATCTCGATTGCGAGCTTGCAGAATATAGCGCAAGACAGTGCCCGATTGCTTGACTCCAAGCGCGGCTGTCGGCTCATCAAGGATCAATACTTTGGCACCAAGATAGATCGCCCGCGAAATCGCCACCGATTGTCGTTCTCCACCTGACATCGTTCCGACAGGCTGCTCCGTATCCCGGACATCAATGCCCATCTTGGCCATCTCTTCCTTCGCGGTCCGCGTAGCCCGCTCGATATCGATACGTCTGAAGGGCCCAAATCCCTTGGTCGGCTCGGAACCAAGAACAAAATTACGCCAGACAGACATTAAAGGAATCAAGGCCAGGTCCTGATAGACGGTTGCGATGCCGCGTTCCAAGGCATCTCGGGGTGAATTGAATGTTACCGCTTCCCCTTCAAGCAGGAATTCACCTGTGGTTGGCTGATGCACCCCAGCAAATATTTTGATCAATGTTGATTTCCCGGCCCCATTATCGCCCAAAATACAGGTGACCTCACCTGGGTAGACACGCGCGGAAATATCGCTGAGGGCGATGACGCTGCCAAACAACTTTGAAACATGGCGCACTTCCAATAACGGTTGTTTTTCGCTCATGATGCACCGATACATTTTTGTTGAGTGAATCTGTGTAAGTTTGCAGAAATCATTCAACAACGCACGCTTGAAGCGCGGGGGTATCTCCCAAAGCGCGCAGGAATATCCCACGCGCGCCATTGATGTCTCTATCCATGCGTTGGCCATCACTCCCGACCATCACCTTTGCGCCACCTAGATTGTTCTTGACTTCGCCTGTCCAGCTACACGTTTTCGATGTATAGGCTTCATTCACATCAAGTACCAGCTTGCCGGTCTCGTGGGCTTTGTGCTTCAAGAACAGCTTGAAACGATAGTGTGCAAAGGTCATCATCATTCTAGCTGTCTTTTTGCGTATTTTACGCGTACCCCGCTTGACCATATCCTTGGTTTCAAACGTGGGCAGCAGAATGATGTCGAAATTATCCACCAGATAGCGGGCAGCCTTGTGGTGAAGTTCATCAACCAGATTCTGTATCTTCACGCGCAATCTGGCAGCAGCCTTGCGGAGACGCTGCCGACGCTTGCCCTTGATCTTTGACAAATCGCTTAACAGATTGTCAAGGTGCGTACACAAGCGTTGAATCTGACCGAAATCACCACGACCTAGCCAACCACAGCTAGTTTCAGAAAAGAATGTCAGGAACGAACGGATGCCTGGGTCGAGTGCGACAACACGCCCTTGGGTCTCGGATACGTGGTGTCTCTCCTCATACGGGCATACTAAAAAGTAGCGACCATTGTCTAGGACTAGCCGGCAGTCTAATAGGTCGCCGGGTAATTCTTCACGCCGCAGCAGAGTGCCTTGTAGTATGCGAACATACACGCCGCGCTCTTTTACTGCTGTCTTGGGGATGAAACACGACTGCTTCGGGTGCTTCCTTGCTCTGAACTTCATGTCGAAGGGCTCGCCAGTCTGGGCAGCCTTCCACTTCTCTGTACTCACTGCTTTGCAGGCGTCTTTTACAGCCTGCCCCTTGATCTGATAGGGTACGTCATTGAGCCAATCGTACCACACGAACAGCTCTTTCATGTTCGCCTTGATATACTGCCAGTCGTTTGCATTGCCCTTGTTGAGGTACTCAACACACTGGTTGTATACATAGCGATTGGCCCGAAACCACTCATTCTGAATCATCGCCCTCTGCTGCGCGGTGGGATAGATGCGGATCCGCTTTGATTTGGTTACTGTGACGACGCGCTCCCTGGAGTCGTGCAGAAAAGACGTTGAGGATGGCGTGAAGATCCTCTGCAAGTTCCTCTTGCGGGCTGTGTACAACTCGCTTGAGAACCACGAGTTGGCCACCGTTTTGTTCAATGAGCAGCGAGATGAGTTCTGTTCCAAATCGCGCAAGACGGTCTCTGTAGGCAACCACAAGCGTGAGCTTTTCTCCGCGGTGTAGTCTGTCCAGTAGGGATAACAGTCCTCGGCTTTTGAAGTTGAGTCCACTGCCGATGTCTGTGATGACTTCCGCTTCCGGGTAGCGGCTTTGCATGTATTCGACTTTCCTGTTGAGGTCGTCTCGTTGTTTGGCACACCCAACTCGTCAATAGCAAATTCCGAGAAATCCGTCAATGTCATATCAGTTCCTCCTGTGTCCACCAGGCGTTCGCACATACGATATCCGGCCCTTATCGGCCCATCTACGCATTGTGGCCGGATGAACACCTGATTGTTTCCCCAGCTTCCTTTGATGGATGTCTGTGCGTATTATAAATGTTGGTTAGAATTTATGTCAATTTTCGCCCTGCTGCAGTTAGCCCTCCTGCTGGCTTTCCTCAATATCACGCGCCCTCGTTTGGGCCATTCTCAGGTTACGTGCTTGGCCGCGCACAAAATTGTTGACGAACACCGCGCTCAGGAGCATGATGCCGAGGAAGGCGAACAACCAATCGGTTTCCCAGCCGGCAAAGGTGATACCTGTGCGTGTCATACCGAAGATCAGCGCGCCAATGGCCGCGCCAATGGCCGACCCATCACCACCTGTCAACAGGCAGCCGCCGATAACCGCTGCGATAATGAAAATAAACTCCTGCCCCACCCCTTGGCTGGCAACCGTGGAGCGTAGCCGGAGTGCGGTCATCATGCCGACTAACCAGCCAGCAAAGGCGGTGGTCATAAACAGCCCGACTTTCACTTGAGCGGCTGGGACCCCGACGCTACGGGCTGCCTCAAAATCACCGCCAATAGCAAATATCCAGCCGCCTACACGGGTACGCAATAAGACCCAGGTCGCCAACAGGGTAAGGGCTACCATCCAAAATAAGGATGTACGGAACTGTTCACCGGCCACAACAAATTCATTGTTCAACAACAGCCGTGCCGTTTGAAATCCGCTGGCAGTGTCGAAATTGCTAATGCGGACCTGGTCGGTCAACAGCCGGGTGACCCCGACATTCACCCCGCGCAGGACGAAGAATGTCCCTAAGGTGACAATAAAGCTAGGGAGTGCGGTTCTGACTACTACCAACCCATTCAGAAAGCCAATGGCGAGGGCAAAGAGCAAGGAAATCAACATGGCACTCCAGACATCAAGGCCAAAGGTGATACAGCCATCTGCTCCGCCTAATCCCAACCAGGCCACATGTAAGCAGTCACTGGAGGTAAGGAAACCAAACAACAGGCCGGTAGAACCGGTCATTACACCGGTCGATAGATCGAATTCTCCCCCTATCATCAGCAGCGCGACAGCGACGGCCATGATGCCCAAAGTGGCTGTCGGATCTAACACCCGGCCCCACCCCGTCATGGTGGGGAATATCTCACGGGAGTTCGGGGCCAGGGCAAAGATCAGATAAATGGCAAAGGCACCGAGGGCAGCCCCCACCTCAGGCCGCAACAGGATGCGACGGAGAAGGCTAATCTCGGCCAAGCGTTCATCGCTCATGGACACCTCTCCACATGTTCGGGGTGAGGAGAGAGAATTCCTCTCTCCTCACGCCTATGGGTAGCTTACCGGGTACCATTTGCGGCTAAGTCCTTCACGGCTGCCGCGTTTTCTGCTGTAACAAAGCCGGGCCCGGTGAGAACGGGCAACCCGCCGCCGACCACATTCAGATTGGTGTGGAAGAGATGCAGCATGATGACCGGCAAATACCCTTGCAGATACTGTTGCTGATCAATGGCAAAGAGAATGTCACCTGCCTCAATTGCATCTAAGACACCAGGATTCAGGTCGAATGTCGCAAGGACTGCGGACGACCCAGCACCTGCAATCGCGTCCCGCGCCGCGACACCTACATCAGGGTTGAGGGTGAGAACGCCATCAATGCTGCTGTCCGCAGTGAGCTTGTCCTGAACGGCGGCCAGGGTACCGGCGATATCACCGGTGCCTGTCGTGGCTACATTGAAGCGGTCCACTGTGCCGCTAAAAGTGCTTTCCAAACCATCACAACGCTCTTCAAGACCGATGTTGGCCTCTTCATGGATGACACAGATGACATTGGTCAGACCGATAGCGTTGAATCGCTTGCCAGCACCCGCACCAGCCGGGAATTCACTTTGCCCGACGTGTGTCAGGGCCCCAAGTTCTTCCCAGACATTCACACCGGAGTTGATGGTGATGACGGGGATACCGGCCTCTACGGCCAAGCCTACGGCATCTTCCAGGGCATCCGGATTCGCTAGGGAGACGAGGATGCCATCTACGCCTTGCGCGACGTATGTCTCCACGATCTGGGCTTGTTCGGTGGGGTCAATGCTACCGGCACTTTTACATTCCGCGCCGAGGGCAGCGGCTGCGTCTTGGCAACCTCTTTCAACTGTACCCCAGAAACTTGAGTCGCCGGGGGCCTCATGGGTCGCCAGACCGAAGACCATACCGCTCTGGGTGACTTGTTCCGCGGCTGCTGCATTTTCTTCAGAAGTTGCCGGTGCGGCAGCCTCTTCGGCGGCCGGCTGTCCTGCTGGTGCGGCACAGGCAGCCACCAACAGCGCGAAGATCGCCAGCAGAACTGCTACATAGTTGAACTGTCGATTCATTGGAAAATCTCCTCCTCATACGTGAATCAAAAAAGTAAATTGTATATGGATAGGGGAATCGGATACCCGCTCCCCTCTACCAACCCAACTCATCCCGCAGGAATGCCCGATTGTGCTTGGCACTCTCTAGGGCATTGATTCCCATACCGGGCAAAATATCCTGCTCCACCGTACCCCAGCCATCATAATTCATCTCGTGCAGAATTTGATTGATGGCATGCCAGTCGATTGTACCTTTGCCGAGGGCCGGGAAGACGCCCGCCTCCACGCCAGCAAAGTAATCCCCCTCGCGCGCGTTGATCTGCTGACGCACGCGAGAATCGCACTCCTTGATGTGCATGTACCAAGTGCGGTCTCGCCACTTGTCCAGCACGGCTACCGGATCGCCGCCCCCATAAGCGATGTGCGCCATGTCAAAACAGAGACCAACCTGGTCGCTGCGCTCCAGCAGGGCATCGATCTCGAAATCTGCTTCTAAGTAGCCGCCTACATGGGGATGGACTACACACCTCATGTCGTATTCTTCGTGAATCATCCTAGCAAATCCATCCACATTTTTCGCCGCCTGATCCCAATCAACAGCGCGCAGCGAATCCTCCCGGCGCACACGGCCGGCCCGCCGGGCACGGTTCTCAACCACAAAGAGCGTGTCCGACAATACCATATACTCGCACCCCATAGCCGCGAGTACATGCGCTGTCTCCAGGGCTTCCCGATAAACCCTCTCGTCCTTTTCTCCCTGGAGAAAGTTAAAAATTGTAAAGGCAGAGATCAACTTGAGTTCACGACTGTCTAGCTCATCACGAAGTTTTGGGATGTCAAAGGGGAGATAGCCGTATGGGCCCAATTCGGTACCGCTGTACCCCGCTTCCTTGATCTGATCGAGTACAACGTTGTAGGGTAGGACATTGGGCGTATCTTTCATAAGTACACCCCAAGAGACAGGGGCTGTAGCGATTTGTATGTGCATGAGTTACCTGCTTATTGTGTCTGCGATAGTCGGATGTGGAACGCACGAAAAAGTGGACATTTCTGACTCACGACCTGTGGCGAAATTTGCTTGAGAAATCTTGCGGTATGGAGAGCCTTTGAATAATACTCACGAGCATGACAATGTCGAGAAGATTCGATAATTGCCTCAGAGAGCTTCTCGCGACACGAATTTTTGTCTTGGTCGAAATCGCTGAAGGTTTCTGGGGTGTCAAAGGGAACAGATTTTTGGGTAGCTAACCACTGGCGCATGGCTTGATGACAAGAGCGAAAGTCAACATCTTGAGCAATCGTATGATCCCAAGCAGCAACAATCCAGGCTTCAAGTTCAGGAGAGGCAAAACCGATATCATGAGGGATGTCGGCTGTTCCGTCTACACTCCGTATTGCTTTGGTAAATAAGGTTCGTCGCTGGTTCGGATCATGGCAATCCAAATCATCAATCACGAGAATTAAATCACATCTTTCCTTGCTTGCAAGGGAACTACGGAGAATCCGGGCCATTTGTTCTGCTAGGCTCTTCCCGGTCCTTCCATATCCTAGCTGTACAGGCGGGTGTGGACCTGGCTTCAATCTGACAGGTGACTTGCGTTCGAATTTGTGGTGTTTGTACGTCTTGCAAAGAAATGGCATTAGCCCGCGTATCTCCGATTCTCCACCCCCAGCAAACACCCAAACTACCATGGCCATCCTCCAACTGCGGGATTGCCAACTCTGTACAGATCGCCTAATTGCCATCCTTCTTCAAGCCAATCATCAACGGTATCCCAATCAAGGTATTTGGGCGTAAAGTAATTCGGATCATCCATATCAGGTTGGAACACATAAATGAAATTATCTTCATCTAGTTGGTCAGTGAAATGATCCAGCAGGTCCGGGCTATGCGTCGTTACAATTATCTGTGTTCTCTGGGCGGCCCTCTTGATCCATGCCGCTAGAATCGGCATCCAAGCGACGTGGATGCCAACTTCTGGTTCGTCAATTACAATGAGAGAAGGCGGTCTAGGAGAGTGCAGAATGACAGCCCAACACAACATCCTGACGGTCCCATCAGACATTTCATTGAGAAAGAAAGGTTCAGGGTAGTCTTCAATATACCACTCTATGGTGAGAGAGAGTCTGCCGGATGTAACAGCACGTATCCGTCTCGTGAAGGGTAGGATATCTTTGATGATCTGGTTTAGCGATTCTTCAAATTCAAAGTCGGCTTGAATCAGATTATACAGGACAAGTGCCAGATTCTCTCCTGATGAGGAAACATAGAAGTCGGAGTTGCCTAATTTTGGCTCAGACAGTCGAATCTTCGCTAGGTTCATATTGTTGGCATTGTAGAACTTCCAGGTAACAGTTGAATCATAAATTTCTCGGCGAGGCTCGTATAAAGGGGTTACTTCAGGTGAAAACGCGCTAGTTTCAAGCAATCGAGGCATCACAGCCAAAGCGAGTTCATTGACCGGTATGTTGTGAATTTTCTCAAAATGAGTAAGACGGTTCTGCGGGTTCTCATAGACAGAAACAACGCCGTGTCCGCTACCACCATTCTCTTCATCGTGAGCAAGATAGTAATAAAAAAGTTCAGTTTGGTCTTGGTCTATACCGAGGAACTCATCGTCAATGATGACTTGTCGAAGGGAGTCCTGCACCAAAAGCGTAAGCCCTAGAATCGTCTCTTGCTCGTTGATCGAAAATTCATACTCAAGTTCTATGTTGGCGGGTCTACGCAGCGTTCCATCTAAAATCCGTGGACCGCCTAAGCGGAATATGGCATCCTCAAAGTTGGTGCGGCCCCTTTGATCATCACCGGTCCCGTCAATGCTCTCTTGGAGAAACTGGAGAAGTGAGAGTACATTGCTTTTCCCGGAACCGTTCGGTCCAATAAAGATATTTAATGGTCCGAAGTCGATCCCATCATCCAATTTGATATTCTTGTAGTTGTCAGCAATTATCTTTGAAACCGAAACCCTACTCATAGCAGTCTCTTCTTCGTTCGTATGTGCAACTGCAGTGGCTCATGGGCTGTAGTAACGATGCCTCTGGGGTTATCCGTACATCCAGAGAATCCTGATCCAGAGGGTGTGCGGTGTCACAGGCTACAGGCCACCTCGCTCATCCACAAATGTCATCACCTCATCATATGTTGGCATGAAATTGGCACAGCCATGGGCCAATACGACGATGGCCCCACAGGCGTTGCCTAGCCGCGCGGAACGCTGCCAGCTCCAATCGTTTACGAACCCGTAGATAAATCCAGCCCCAAACGCGTCCCCGGCCCCCAGAATGTTATAGACTTCCACCGGGAAGCCGGGTGCTTCAAGGATTTCACCACTGGCGAGATGTACTCGGGATCCGAGAGCACCGACCTTCTCAACGACCGCCTGCGGGCCCAATGTCAAAAGCGTATTGATGGCCGCTTTGACATCGCCCTCAACTTTCGTATCCGATATCTGTGAGTGGGTCAAGGACATCTGGCTGGCATCGCTTAATACGGCCGCGTTGATCTCATCCTCGGTACCGATCACCACATCCACATTGGGCAATATGGAGCGGGCAACGACACCGAATGCTCTGGGATCATGCCACTGATCCGGGCGAAAGTCCAGATCAAAGATAACAGCCGTACTCACCTGTTGGGCCAGCTCTGCAGCGAACATTGTGGCACTGCGGCTCGGCTCTTTGCTCAGATTTGTGCCGGCAAACTGAAACACTTTGGCATCAGCCACTGGGGCGGCCAGGACATCGTCAATGGTCAGCTCGATGTCCGCACAGTTGTCCCGATAATAGACCAGTGGGAAGCGGTCCGGCGGCTCAATGCCGAGGACTACAGCACTGGTGCGGTGTCCTGGTTTGCGGGGACTGAAGCTGAAATCGACTCCTTCCTTTTCCAGAAAAGCTGCGATAAAGTCACCCACTGGATCCTCACCGAGCCCGCTGACAAGGGCCGTTTTCAGGCCCAATCGGGCCCCACCCACGCTGATATTGGTGGGTGACCCACCCACGTAGGCGGCAAAGCTGCTGATCTCCGCAAACGGCGCGCCCACATCGTTGCTGTATAAGTCGATGGACGAACGTCCCATGTGGAGCGAGTCGTAGGTTCTCTGTATACTTGTAGAAGACATAAATCGCCTGTTCCTAACTGTACTGGCCAGTGATCTGTGGCCAAATGATAATTTTGTGGCTATTTAGCCCTTGTGCAAAGGCGCAAAATGTGAAAGACAGTGGTTTTGGCAATCTGATTCAGAGGACGTTGGATATTTTGTACAAGGGCAGCCGTTCATCGACTTGCGTATAGCTGTCCTGTACCCAGGCATAGTTGGGATCGTCCTGATTGGCTAGGCTTTGCGCGCTGCCGGCGAGGACATTCAGATAGTATGTCGTATAGCCGGGCATACTCACCACCGGATGGTAGCCCTCCGGGACTAGGACCGCATGGTTGTGGCCGACTCGCATCAGCGCGTCGATGGGCGCGCCGGCTTGGTGAAGGGGAGAGTTTTCATCGGTGTATACCCGCTGGTAGGCGAATCCTTCGGGTCGGTCCATACGATAGAAGTAGACTTCTTCCAGGTCGGCTTCGATCAGATTACCGGCCGGATCTTCAATGTGGACATCATGCTTGTGGGGAGGGTAACTGCTCCAATTGCCGCTGGGGGTATAGACCTCCACCAACACCAGCCGGGACACCGGCGAGCCGGGAGGCAGTAGATCGTTGATCTGCCGGCTTACATTATCGCCGCCGCGCACGCTGACCGCTACGTCCTGCGGTTTAATCAGCCATGGGTCGTGATCCTCGGAGGTCGGCACCCAGGTGACGGCAAACTCGCCGGCCTCCTGCGCGCTGACAGTCAGTTGTGTACGTCGGGGTAGGTACAGCGCATGGGCCGCATCGCTGAAAACAGTAGCCCGCCCGCCAATCCCACTCCACATGCCCCGATTGCTTTCGACCCGATAGCGTCCGCTCAGATTCACAAGGGCAAATTCGTTTTCACCCGTATCAAAGGACCAGCTCTCGTCTGTGTCCAGCCGCCGGGCCTGAAACGAAATATACGTCCATCCGGCACTCTCCGGCGTAATCGAAAGGAGCAAATTCGGGTCATTGGTATGTGGTTTGACCAACAGGTTCTCTGACGTATAAAGCATTTACTTTCTCTCTTCGTAGGTATGGAAGGAACCAACAAAGTACGCGTAATCAAGCGGCTCTGTCGGCTGTCCTAACTGGGCCAACGTGGGCGTAATCGGCATGTTGAGGCACGTTAAATTTGCGGCCTACCGACTCAATGGGCTGCTCAATCTTTGTAGCATGAGAAACGGTATATGTCAACTGACTGCAGTTTACTACGAGACACTACAGTGCGCGAGGGCTTGCGGCACTGCCAGTTCTCGGTAGGGCCGCAAGGGGAGCGGGGGCGGCCTGTACGCTGTGCATGTGCAGAAATCTGACAACTTGTCGCAAAATACTCTCAGAAGACAGACAACTGGTGTTGATGATCAGGTCTGCCTGGTTGCGGGCATGCTCTAGGCGTTGTAGCTCCGTCCTACGCCAGGCTTCACTCCAGCTCACATCTGGGCGGCGTGCCCGTTGGGCCGACAGATCTACATCCAGAAAGATGAGCCAGTCCGGTGGACGGATGCGCCGCCACATATCTGGCACTTCGCTGTGCTCCTGCACTGCAGTGCGGGCATTATAACCGAGTTGACGCAGACCAGTTACAAGTGTTGATTTGCCGGCCGCACTGACTCCTACAATTTTGACAAGCGGTAGTTCGAGCGATGCAGCCTCCGGGTTTTTGGAAGCCTTGTTTGCTGCGGACCTGTCCGTTTCCATAACCTAAAGGGGTAAAAAGATCTCCATGCGACGGATCTTTTGTTCCTGCGGATGAGCTGCCACTTTGACGACGAGAACGGTAGAATCATCGCGGGGCCGGCCCTGGTCCAGTGTCAAGGCCGCATCCAAAACACGATTGGCGATCTCCTGAGCACTGCCGCATGCTTCCATTTGGGCCATTACAGCGGCGATATCCATCGCCCCGCCGCTGTGATGGCCCGCACGCCAGATGCCATCAGTAACGATAATGCCGGTCAGCCCGAGTGTGACCGGCATTTCGACGATATTCGGCTTCGTATTGCGGTGAATGCCAATGGCATCACATTCTTCGTCCAGCCACTCAATTGCGCCCTGTCTCTGTATCAACACAGGGCAACGGCTATTGCGGCTGATCACAAGCGTTTCGGTCACAAGGTCCACGCTAGTAATGATGAGTTCAGCACTGACCTTTCCGCCTCGGTGGGTGCGGAGATAGTCATGGGTGGCCCGCGCGACAGCCCCATCCCTCACGCCCTCTGCCAGTAGGCTCATGGCCTTGCGAGCCACCAAATTGCTGATCGTCTTGGCACTGCGCCCGCTGCGCTGACCGTCCGAAACAACGATACTGATGCCACCGTGGGGACGTTCCACCACCTCCACTGTATCCCCGCTCTCACTGACAGCGTATTTGGCAACTTTGGCAACAGCAATTTGAATTTCCAGTCGATTCATGGGACAGATGCAATCTAATGGTAGACAAATAGTTTCCACAGCAATACGCATAGTTTGAAGCGATTGCCATAGAAAATCAAATTAGAACACTTGACATCAGGGACAGTGTCCCTGATAATTTGCGGCAACCCATAACTCGCAACTGGAGCCATCCCTATGAAAATCACCCATATAAATACACATCTGACTGAAATCGGCCATCGCTCAATTCCCTTCGTGGTTGTGTATACGGACGAAGGTATCTACGGCATCGGCGAATCCTACTCCTGCGGGCCGGACCGAGCGACGGTCGCGGCCATTGACGACTTTGCAGAGTGGCTCATTGGCCGGGACCCTAGGGATGTGGAAGGATTATATCATTTGATGTACGCGGGCAGTCGTTTTCCCGGCGGCTCCGTTGTCAACGCGGCCATCAGCGGTATTGAGCATGCCTTGTGGGACATCGCCGGCAAAGCCGCCGGTCTGCCGGTCTATCGGCTAGTAGGGGGCAAAGCTCGCAATCGCATCCGTGTCTATCAAAGTGTGGGCGGCAATACCCCTGAGGAGGTCGCTGACATGGCCATGCAGCTCATTGAACGCTATGGCTACTCCGCTTTGAAGATGGGGCCACTGCCGCCGGGCTGGCAACAGATGCCTTGGAATCAGGCCCTGCGGGAGACAGAGCAGCGGGTGGGGGCCGTGCGGGAAGCGGTCGGCCCGGATATCGACATCGGTTTGGACCCCCACGCGCAGCTATTTGAGATAAGCCGGGCCGTGCAACTGTGTGAAGTGGTGGCCCCGTTCCGCCCCTTTTTCGTGGAAGAGCCTCTGCGGCCCGAGAACTACGACGCGTTGGCAAAGTTCAGTCAAAAGGTGAATGTGCCCATTGCGACTGGCGAAATGCTCTACAGCCGTTATGAATTTCGGGAACTGCTGGGCCACCATGCGGTGGATATTATTCAGCCGGACATCTGTCTGACCGGTGGCCTGTGGGAGATGAAGAAAATCGCAGCCATGGCCGAAGTCCACTATGCCAGCGTCGCGCCGCATAACCCGTGTGGGCCGGTAGCGACCGCTGTCAATGTTCACTTCGCTGCCAGCACATCAAACTTTCTGATTCTGGAGTATAAAGCAGATGAAGGCCAGCGGGCTGAGATCGTTGACGAGCCGATGAGACTTGTGGAGGGGTATCTGACATTGCCGGAAGGACCGGGGTTGGGCATCGACCTAAACCTAGAAGCCCTAGCTGCCTACCCAGGCCGTTCTTGGCATCGCCCCTTCCCACTGCGGCCAGACGGCTCCTTAGCCTATCAGTGACCTGTCCCCGCTGCGGACCGGGTATGTTATACTGTCTATTAGAGAAAACATGGCACGAAGGATAAATTTTATGTATGCAATTGAGGTTGAACAGACACAAGCAGGGCCCCAGCTAGTCTGGCAAGAGGTGGATGATCCGGTTGTACATGCGAGAGAGGTGCTGGTTTCGACCCATGCCACAACCCTCAATCGGGCGGACCTGTCCCAAGCTGCCGGCAACTACCCGCCACCGCCCGCTGCCCCGCATATCTTAGGGTTGGATATGGCGGGCGAAATCGTAGCCTTGGGCGCGGATGTACAGGGATGGCGCGTGGGGGACCGGGTCTGCGCGCTCTTGGCTGGGGGCGGCTATGCTGAACGGGTGGCTGTGGATGAACGCCTCCTCATGCCCATCCCCGCAGGCTGGAGCTTTGAAGAGGCGGCCTGTCTGCCGGAAGTCTACTTGACCGCCTATGTCAACATCTTCATGGAAGCTGGGTTTCAGGCCCATGAGACGGTCCTCATTCATGGGGGGGCGAGTGGCGTTGGCACTGCGGCCATCCAACTCGTGAAAGCTGCCGGTGGGCGCGTCATCACCACCGCCGGCCGGCCGGATAAGGTGGAAATTTGCCGTACCTTGGGCGCAGACTTGGCAATCAACTACCGCACAGAGGATTTCGTCGCCCACACGGAGGAGTTTACCGAAGGCATAGGGGTTGATGTGGTTCTTGACATGGTAGGCGCGGCCTACCTGGCGCGCAACATCAGCCTGCTCAAAGTAAAGGGGCGGCTCGTATTCATCGCCACCCTGGGCGGCACAGTGGCGGAGTTGAACATTGGGCAGCTCATGGGCAAGAGGGCCCGGCTCATCGGCTCAGTCCTACGGGCCCGGCCTGTGGAGGAGAAGGCTGAGATCATCCGCCGTTTCCGGCAGCAGTTCTGGGCGCAGATTGAAGAGGGCGTTATGCGGCCCGTCATTGATAGGGTCATGCCGGTTGCCGAAGCGCAGGCCGCACATGAAGCTATGGGAGCCTACGAGAACATCGGCAAGATCGTTCTCAAGGTGCGCTGACCGTTCGGTAGATAATCCTCTTGGACCTAGAGGTTCATCGCATACGCAGGTGCTGTCGATCATGAATACGCCTTCAATACGCCCAAGACAGTCTGGCAGTCAGGCAGAGCTCGATGGCTACCTTCTGTTCTTACACCATAACGGGAAGCCACGGCCTCCAAGGAATGACTGCCTACATTGGGTTTAAGCTGACGGTGATCCTGCAAAAGATCCCGCCATTGTATGCCTTGCGGTATTGCTAACCCGTGACGGGCGACAGTTTGGTGAAGCATTCGTCTGTCAAAGGGCGCATTCCAACAACATACTAAGGAGTCCTCTAAGAGCATTATGACCTCGTCATGGAGCTGCGGCCAAGCAGGCGCATCTTTCAGCGCGCGCCGGTCCAATCCATGAATTCTCATAGCTCCGGGACTGATACATGTACCTGTAGGCACGCCAACCAAAGAGTCAAACCGCACAGCCCCGGTCGTATCTATGATAGCAAGATCCACGATCAGATCCTGTCCACTCAATCCCGTCGTTTCTGTATCCAATATCAGCACGTCTTGTCTGTTAAGCAGGGACTGCCAGGAAGCAAGTGCTTGTTTCTGGCGTTGAATCACAGAGAGCAATTCACCTATTGTCATATCCTTTGGTTCATGGCCGAACCGGTCTCGCATTGCTGTATTGGTTCTTGTTGCGCTAACCTTAAGTTTTGCGGCATTTTCATAGAGTTGTTTGATAAGTGTGTTTTTATCTATTGTATTATTTCTTGTCATCTCACGACGGATAGTCCCTTGGTCCCCATACCAGTGACCTGTAACGGTTTATTCATCCTTACATCTAGAGAATCCTAGGATTTCATTGATCATAGGCTACTAGCCATTGAAATCAGGAATGTTGAATTTGTCGGAAGAAACCGGGTCCGGGCTGGGCCAACATGCGGGCTACCGGGCGTAGTTCCATCCACCACTGCTCGTGGGGTCGCTGGAGTTCAGCGTTCATCAGGCGGGGGATCATATACAAGGGCGTGGCAGTTACGTCCCCTTCTTGGATGCCGAGACAGGCCGCCCCCACTTCCTTATAGCTTTGTGCATTGTGCTTTACCGCCATTTCTTCAATCTTGCGGACCGCTTCCCAGGCTAACTGGGCGGCCAGAATGCGGTCGAAAGGGGTTGGATTGCCGCCCTGTTGGAGGTGACCGAGTACTGATTGGCGTACTTCGAACAGGTCGCCTCCTTCTTCATCAAAAAGGGCGGCGATAAACGGGGTTGTGTAGAAGGAGTTTGCTTTTTCGTTTCGGATCAACAGGCCCTGTCGTTTGCCGAGCTGAAATCCTTCTTTCAACAGGTCGATGTCCCGTTCTAGGTCTTTCAATGTGATCCCTTCTTCGTGTAGGTAGACACGTTCGGCACCGGTGGCAATGGCACTCATCAGGGCTAGGTATCCACAGTAGCGGCCCATTACTTCAACAAGAAAGCAGCGATTGGAGGCTACAGCCGACTGTTCGATCTTGTCCACCACCTCGACGATGCTGTTGAGAGCGGTATCGGCCCCGATGCTCAACTCGGAACCGGGTAGGTTGTTATTGATGCTAGCCGGGATACAGATCAGGGGAATATTGAAGGCGGGAAAGTTGTGGCGTTCTTCGTATAGTTTATATATAGCTCGATAGCCGGCCCAGCCACCGATCATCACAATCGCATCCACCTGATGTTTTTCCAACACCTGCGCGCCTGCGTACAGTTCAGCCCCTTGCGGGTGTTTGCGGCTGGTCCCCAACTCGGAGCCGCCGATGGGTGCCCAGCCGTTGACACTCATCCATTCCATTTCGTGGAGATCATCATTGATCAGCCCACGGAACCCTCGCTTGATACCTAGGGGAATATGGCCATTGTCCACAAGTAAGCGCACAATCGCTCGTACAGCGGCATTCATACCGGGGGCCGGTGCGCCTCCGGTCAGGACCGCGACCCGCATGCGCCTTTTGCCTGGGGTAGGGGGATGAGGGGTGGCCCGAACCAGTGTGCGTAAAATGCGAAAGGAATTCTGAAAGGGTTTGCCCCTGAGTTGCAAAGCCTCGTCGAACCTGCATTCGTGGATGTACGAGTTGATTTTGTGGGTCTTCTCAACGCAGGTCATCAGTGGCTTATGGACGATTTTGTTGTTTTGGATGCCGATCAGCATTGCCTCATCCTGCGGCTTGGTATTGAGGGCGGCTTCAGCCGCCGCGGCCCCTAGCATCGTCGCCATCATGCGGTCGTAGGCACTGGGCGCGCCGCCGCGCTGCACATGACCTAGCACTGTCACTCGCGCATCTTCCCCTAGGTGTTTGGTCAGCACCTCTTCCACATAGGCACTGCTGATCGATTGGCCGTGCCGGTCCTGCGCGCCTTCCGCTACCACAACGATACTATCTCGCCGGCCATTCTCCCGGCCAGCCTGTAAGATCGAACACATCCTTGCTTCCCATTCATCCAAATTGGGCGGACTTTCAGGAATCAGCGCAAAATCTGCGCCGGAAGCCAACGCACCCATTAACGCCAGATAACCGCAATGGCGACCCATCACCTCTACAACAAAGGCCCGCTGGTGGCTGGCAGCTGTGCTGGTGATGGCGTCAAGAGCCTCTGTGATGCGATGGAGGGCGGAGTCAGCACCGATTGTCATGTCCGTGCCGAACATATCGTTGTCAATGGAACCGACCAGGCCGATAATGGCAAGAAAGTTGTGTGCAGCGGCCACAAGGGGGTCCAACTCGCCAGCAGATACCAACTCATCCAGCAAGGAACTCCACTCTTGGCGGAGAATGTGGGCCCCGGTCAGGCTACCATCGCCGCCAATGATCACGAGCCTGTCGATGCGGTGCTGTAAAATGTTTCGGGCCGCGGCCTTACGTCCTTCCCTCGTGAGGAAAGCAGGACTGCGGACTGTGCCGAGTAGCGTTCCACCTTGCTGGAGTATACCGCCAACCGACTCCCAGTTTATCGGGCGGATCAGATCGCCGCCCTCGATCATTCCCTGGTAGCCTTCATAGATACCATACACCTCTGCGCCCCGGTCCAGTGCTGCGCGCACAGTAGAACGCACAGCTGCATTCATACCCTGTGCATCACCTCCGCTGGTGAGGATGCCAAGACGAACTGTCATTTGTTTTATACCTTCGGATTCGTATTGCCGATGATTCAGAATGCAATAGAATTCACCGGGCGAATAAGTGCAGCGGCGGGTCAACAGTGACGAGGCGCAGTCTTTGCGGGGATTTCACATTTTTGCAGCTTCGCGCAAGCGCGAAATAGGTCACAACGATGTTCACTCCTATTATAGCACAATATGGATAGTCTTCAAGTTGCAGTTGATCGTGAAATGTGTAGCTGGTTATCAGGAAATTATCTGTGATGTACAGAATCTCGTACTCCTTGACAGATCAAGGGCTTCATATGTACAATTGATTTACTAAAATTCTGTAACTGCAGTGGCCTGCGGTCTTCGGGTTGTACTGATCACGGTCATTAGCGTAAGGAGAAATCATGGCAGCGAGACGGAGAACATCTGTCAAATTAGGGGTGACGGGGCTGGGTAAACGTCAGGAGATCGGGGCGCGGGTTTTCATCAACACAGCCTATCGTGGCTGTACACCGGGATTTGTGATTACGGACGAGGGTCTGATTCTCATTGATGCGCCGCTGATCCCAGAACAGGCATTGGACTGGCGACAGCAGATCGAAATGGAAGCACCGGGCATGCCTTTCCTCTATATGTTCAACACAGACCATCACCGGGGCCACGCCTTGGGCAACCAGTATTTCCTGCCGACGATGATCATTGCCCATGAACGCGCCTACAAGGAGATGTCCGGCTACACGGAAAATTTCAAGGAACGGGTGTATAATAGCTTCAAACGGGAGCCGGAGATCCAGCAACAATTGACGAACATTGAGATCATTCTGCCAGATGTCACCTTCACGGACCGTGTACGCTTGCTCTATGGGGGGCGTGAAGTGCAATTGATCTATATGGGCGGCCATACGCCGGCCACCAGCATTGCTTGGCTGCCGGAGGAAAAAATCGCTTTTGTTGGGGATGTGCTGTGGGTGGACCAGCACCCGTATATGGCTCAGGCCAATTCCTTGGAATGGGTCGACGCCTTGCGCCAGATCCGTGAACTGGGCGCAGAACGACTGGTGCCGGGCCATGGGCCGGTCTGTACGCCGGATGCGACCATACAGGTAGAGGAGTATATTCTCTTTATGCGTCAGCGGGTGCAAGATTTTTACCACGAGGGCAAGACCAAAAATGAGGCCAAAAGCGGCTTAGTGGGTGATATGCTAGAGTGCTTCCCCGTGCCAGAGGAACGTAGGTCCAAAATTGAGAGCCAGATCAAATCCAGCCTCAACCGGGTCTATCGGGAGATTCAACGGGAGGAAGAGGAAAAATTGGCTGCCATTGCGTTAGATAGTTTCCTTGAGAAAGAACCTCAATTGGAGCCGGCATAGTGGCCTATTCAGTACGGGAGGAACGACAGAGTTTGGCCAATAGCCTGCGGGAAGACCTTGCCCAGGCGGAGAGGGTCATCGTGCAGGTCCGGCGAGATAATGTTGCACCGTTCCTGCAATTGCTAGATCGCATTGAAGATCGTTTTGGGCAGTTAGAGCCCAGCGGTGTGGACTTGCGGCCTGAATACACCCGCTGGACCAGTCTTCACAGTAAGCTGCAACGGGAGGCTGGCCGGGTCGTGCGGGCTGCGAACCTGGCCGGCGGGCTAGAAAAACTGCGCCAAAACAATGCGCCGGCCAGGGGCGCATGGTGGCATTTAGACACAGTCGTCGCCGCCAACCGCCGACATCTCATCCGACGCTGGAGCATAAGCGTCGGTACGATTGCCATTCTGCTGGGGAGCGTTTTGGTACTGCTTACCTATGTATTCCCCCCGGACCCCAATACAGTGATCGTCTCCGAAGCGACCTCTAGCCTGCAGCAGCTGGCCTTTGAAGGCCGTTGGCAGGAGGCACTGGCGGTCATTGATGAGGCCAAAGCCCAGCTCACTGAACCGGATATCGAACTCCTGATCTGGGAGGCAGTCATCGCGGAAAAAATTGGGCAAACCAGCCGCGCGCAGGAAGCACTGACCGCAGCCAAAGCACGGATAGCGGCCGGTCAGCAGTCCGCCTACTGGTGGACACTCGGCTCCATTCGCCTCTCTGTCGGTGATGTGGAAGAAGCCCGCGCGGCCGGCGACGAAGCTCTAGCTCTCGATCCCAATGATCCACAAGGCTATTTCCTATTGGCCAGCGTCGCCGAACTGGAAGGCGACACCATCACCGCCATCGATCTCCTTGAAAAAACATTTGAACTGGCCGCCGATGGCAACCCCCAACTGGCTGTCATCGCTAGGGTACGCATGGGGAACCTGCTACAATCGCCTGCTGGCGTGCCATTTTCAGACACATCCACTCCAGGAGAAAATGAAGGGTCGCAGCAGTGAATTGTAATCTATCGTAATGCAAATTGGCCACCGCCCACATTTTCCCGTTGCCGTAGAATCTTGTACAATAGAAGTACGCCCCCTTAGCTCAGAGGATAGAGCAACGGACTTCTAATCCGTCGGTCGTAGGTTCGACTCCTACAGGGGGTGCCTTGCGCTGGAGTGGAGAGTAACGGTTTCACAGGTGTTCTGCTCTCCACTCCTTACAGGGATTTACCCAACCCGTTCTCGGACTGAACCCTTTTCCGCAATTGGTTCTAGGGGCACTTTTTCATTGATCGCCCGGTGATGGGGCGAGCCGGGCGCGGTGTAGGGGTATGTCGGCCCAGCGGATGGGGCAGCCCAGCGCACGCCATTGGCGATCACTTGGCGGATAATCGGCTGATGGAAGATCGGGTATGTCTCATGGCCAGGCCGGAAGTAGAAGATCTTGCCATTGCCCCGATGGAAACACGCGCCACTGCGGAAGACATTGCCACCCTCAAACCAGCTTACAAACACCAAGTCGTCCGGTGTGGGGATATCAAACAGTTCACCGTACATCTCGCATTCCTCATTTTCGAAGTAGGGAGGCAGCCCCTGGGCAATCGGATGAGAGGGTTTGACTACCCAAATGCGCTCTTTCTCATCGGCTTCCCGCCAACGTAAGCTGCAAGATGTACCCATCAGCTTACGGAAAATTTTTGAGAAGTGGCCCGAGTGGAGAACGATCAACCCCATCCCCTCCAGGACTCGGTTCTGCACCCGCTCCACAACCTCATCCGATACGGCCGCATGTGCTCGGTGACCCCACCAGGTCAGCACATCCGTTGCATCCAATACCTCTTGTGTCAGGCCATGTTCCGGCTCGTCTAACGTGGCTGTGCGTATGTGTGTAAACCCATGCTGCTGCAGTCCTTCGACAATCGCCCCGTGAATGCCGTCAGGATACAGCCCAGCAATGAACGTATTCATCTTCTCATGCTGGTATTCATTCCAAACAGTTACACGAATGTCACTCATCTTGACTCCTCCATCAAATGTGGATCATGATTTATGTTACTGATACCTGCCTACTTCTACCGGCTGGCCCCCTTGGTTGGCTGACATCTGAATTGCATCCCACAATCGCGCCATACGCAGCCCGATCTCCGGCGGGCTGGGGTTCTCCAGGGTACCATCCCGCACCTTCAAGAACTGTTGCCAAGTACCGAGGGATTCGGGTACCTGTATGGGAAGTGGCTCTGTGTCTTCCCGGCCTTGGACGAGCAACTTCTCGCCCCAGACACCGGTACATAAGATACCATTCTCGCAGAATATCCGTACATCCGAGCCGATCTGACTGCTTGTATCACCCGCGGCACTCATGGTAACCAGCGCGCCGGATGCCAGCCTAGCCATAACAGCAGCTAGGATGTCCACACGAGTGCCCCTGTTGTCCAGCCAGGCCGCCACCTCTACAAAGTCCTCGCCGGCTAGGTCTGCAATCGTATTGAGCATATGCGCGCCGGTGTCAAACAGAAACCCACCGCCAGCAATGTCCGGCTCCTGACGCCATTTACCGCTGGTACTGATCTTCCAATTTTGCCAGACGACCCCAGTGATGGTCAGAATTTTGCCCAATTTTCTTTCCTGAAGTATTTTGGCAGCAGTTCGCACCTGCGGCGACATGCTGCCGTTGAAAGCCACAGACAGCAGGCGGCCACTGTGCTCGCACGCGTCAATGAGTGCCAGGGCCTCCTGTTCGTTCATCACCATCGGCTTTTCCAGAAGCACATCTAGGCCGGCTTCTAGGCAGGCCTTGGCCTGGGGGAAATGCAGTACATGTGGGGTAATGATAAAGACAGCGTCCAGTTCTGCTGCATGTTTTTGCAACAGCGTCTCTAGGTCTGGCTGATTGGGCGGGGGGGACACGCCAGCTTCTTCGAACACATCACAAAACATCTCGTAGGCTTCCCCCGACGGTTCGCCAACGACCCGTACTTCGGTGGTATCCTGTTGTTGGAGGATGCGTTTCGCATGGCTGCGGGCCATGCCACCACATCCGATAAAGGCCATCCGTACCCGGGATGGTTGCGCTGCCCCATCGTCTGTGCTGTGATGCGGCGCACGGTTGTTTTGGCTGCTGGCCTGACGCGCTGTCATAGATTCACTCCTGATTGTGTTGCGTCTTCTTCGTCTGTGCTGTGGCGGCGTACACATTTGTCGGCGGCCATCGGGTCATGCAAGTGTAAACAGTTCGCTGGCCCTTGGAACAACTTGTAATATTGAACAGTATAGCATATCGTAGCATGTATGAATCCGCCAAAAATTATCCTTGCCTCTGCAAGCCCGCGTCGTCATCAAATTTTGTGCTGTCTTGGGATCGCGCATACGGTTGAAGCGGCTGATATTGACGAGACAGTGCTGGCCGGGGAGTCGCCCAGTATCTTAGTGGAACGGCTGGCAATCGCCAAAGCCTTAGTGGTGGGAAATCGTTTAACACTAGCTGCGAGTGACGAGTGGAGAGAGGAGAGCACGAACTGCTCGCCACCAGCGATTGCAGTTCAGGAGGTAGGGGGTCTGCTCGTCATCGGCGCAGATACAGTTGTGGCAATCGGCCCTGAGATTCTGGGCAAGCCCGCGCATGCAGACGAAGCAGTTTACATGTTGCAGCGGCTGCGGACATCCCCCCATCAGGTACACAGCGCACTGGCCATCGCCCATTTCGTAGGAAAGTGCTGCGAACGGTTACGCAGCCGGGTCAATACGACCAGAGTGGATATGCGCTGCTACAGTGATGAGGAGATCGTGGCTTATGTAGCAACAGGTGATCCCCTGGACAAAGCGGGTGCGTACGGCCTTCAGGACCGGGCTTTCCGGCCAGTGTCCCGGCTCGTCGGCTGTCCCGCTGGTGTGATGGGGCTGGCGTCCGCGGATTTGCAGGCCCTCTTGGCCGAATTTGGCATCAGCGTTGCCCAGCACCCAGAGCAGTTCTGCCATAACCTGACCGGATTTCCCTGTTGTCAGACGACGCAAATTCCAGGGGCGGGTGATTCGTAATGTTGCTTTCCACTGCAGTTAGATTGACAGCCGATAGGTTGGTTGATACACTCACTGTAGAGATATATGCGAGACGACTGCCATATGAACCCGGACGCGTACACGCGGAGTAAAATGCTCAACGTAGATCAGCGTCCTGCTCAGGGAGATGCCTTTGCCGAAATATACTGAGACCTATGAAGATTGGGATGAAGTGTTTGAAGATGATTATTTCGATCTACCGGCCAAGAGCAAGTCGAAGCCGAAGAAAAAGCGAGCACGGACGGTTTCAGGTGTTGTCGTGCGTGCCAGAGGACATCATTTTGATATAGAAACCGAAGAGACAGAACAGCCCAAACGCCAACTGCTCACCTGTCAAGTACGGGGACGCCTTTTGCGCGAGCGCACCAAAGACTCGACACTCGTTGCCGTCGGTGACCGGGTGCAGGTGGTCTTGGAAAGCAAACGAACCGGTCTGATCGATTCTGTTGAAGAGCGAGAATCGGCATTGAGCCGACAGTTGCCTGGGGTTACACGCCCGGCCGAGGACGTAATTGTCGCCAATCCGGATCAGGCACTGGTTGTCTTTGCCGTGCAGGAGCCGGAACCCCACTTACGCATGCTGGACCGTTTTCTGGTCATCGCTGAAGCCAATGAACTGCCAGTCATCATCGTCGTCAACAAAATCGATCTGGCTGGCCTAGAAGCAGCCCGCCGCAAGTTTCATCTCTATGAGAACTTGGGCTACCCCCTCATCTATACATCAGTGGTCAGTGGCCAATGGTTCGTGGCCCATGAAACACCTGACCATGGCAATGACAGGCCACAGGCCCACAGGTCATTGGGGTTACGCGATCTGCTCATAGACAAACTGACGGTCGTGACCGGACCGAGCGGTGTCGGCAAGAGTGCCCTCCTCAACACTATCCATCCGGACCTAAATCTGCGGGTCGGGGAGCTACGCAGTTTTGAGAGCAAAGGCAGGCATACGACCCGCAATGCCCAACTCTTTCGCCTACCTTTTGGCAGGCAAACCTTTGTGGCAGATACGCCCGGCATCCGCGAGTTGGGCCTCTATGAGATCGATCCGGGCAGCCTTGGATTCTATTTTGTCGATCTCAACCCCTTTGTCAACAGTTGTCGCTATCCCAACTGTACCCACAACCACGAACCGGGTTGTGCCGTGCGCCAGGCGGTCAAAGAGGGAAACATCTCAGCCGAACGTCACGATAGCTACCTGCGTATTCTGTGCGGTGATGACCTGCAGTTGGAAGAATGGTAAATCGCTTATGTCCCGTATCCTTGCTGATCCGAATTCCATTCTTGCTGGCCTGAATCCTCAACAAAAGCAGGCGGTCGAAACGACGGAGGGGCCTGTGTTGGTGTTGGCAGGGCCCGGCTCCGGCAAGACTCGGGTACTCACCCGACGCATCGCCTATCTGATCGATGCATGTAACATTGACCCTTGGAACATCCTAGGGGTGACCTTTACAAATAAAGCTGCCAAAGAGATGATGGACCGGGTGGTGGATCTGATCGGACACAACTTTCCGCTGCCGCCACCGGGCCAGCGCGCGCGGCTCGGTGGCTTGACCATCGGGACATTCCATGCGGTGTGTGCAAGAGTGCTGCACATTGAATTGGAGGCTGTCGGCTTTACGCGCAATTGGATCATCTACGACAGTGCAGATCAATTGGCTCTCGTGCGCGAGATTTTACGGGAGATGAATTTAAGCGAAAAGAGATTCAGTCCCCAGGCGATCCGCGCGCAGATCGGCAGTTGGAAGAACGAGCTGATCACACCGCAGCGGGTGCAATCACAAGGCTATATGCAGGAGATCTGTGACCGGGTCTATGGCCGTTACCAGCAGATATTGCGCCTGAACAATGCCATGGATTTCGACGATCTGCTGATGCACACAGCCTTGCTCTTGCGTGAAAACGAAGACATACGGCGTAAATATCAGGCCAAATGGCGGTATGTATTGGTGGATGAATTTCAGGACACGAATACAGCTCAGTACGAGTTTGTGAAACTGGTTGTCGGCGAACCGGAGGGCAGCGGAAATCTCTTTGCCGTCGGGGATGAGGACCAATCCATTTATCGTTTTCGGGGCGCGGATTACCGCAACGTGCGGCAATTCCGCGCTGACTACCGAGCCGCCCAGATCATTTTGCTAGAGCAGAACTATCGGAGCACCCAAAGCATTTTGGATGTCGCCAATGCGGTTATCGTCAAAAATCCGAACCGCACGCACAAGAAGTTGTACACGGACAACGGCGTAGGGCTGAAAGTCACGCTCCATGAAGCCTACAACGAGATCGAAGAGGCTGAGTATATCCTTGACGAAGTGGAACGCTTGCGGGCTTTGGGCGATTTTGAGCAGGGTAGCTTTGCCGTGATGTATCGCACAAATGCCCAGAGCCGAGCAGTGGAAGAAGCATGCGTGCGTCGTCAGATGCGCTACCGTTTGGTGGGAGGCACCCGCTTTTATGAACGCCGGGAGATCAAAGACGCGCTGGCCTATCTGCGGCTGGTCCACAACCCTGCGGCTTCCATGGCTCTTGATCGGATTATCAATGTGCCGCCCCGGGGCATCGGTCCCACAACATATACGACCCTGAAGAAATGGGCCACTACTGCCTCTGTCAGCGAATGGGTGGCCTTGCAACTGTTGCATCATGGGGCGGAGAACGTGCCGGCTGCAGCCCACCACGTGCATCTGCGGACCATCCCCGGCTTTGGCAGTCGTGCCCGCAACTCGCTGCTCAATTTTACGGCAATGTTGGAAGAGTGGGTGCAGATGGCCGCAGACAATCAGTATGAAAACGTCGGGGACCTGTTAGATTATATTTTGCAGGACAGCGGCTATCTTGACCGCTTGCGAGATGGTAGCGTTGAGGGCGAGGAACGCTTTGAGAATCTTGAAGAGTTGCGTAGTGTCGCTGCCGCGTACATGCCCGGCCATGTTGAGCTGGGGCCGGGCCAGACCGCGCTCGGCCTTTTTTTGCAGGATATCAGCCTCGTCAGCGACCAGGATGAGGTGGACGAGGGCGCAGATGCGGTGACGCTGATGACCCTGCACGCTGCCAAAGGCTTGGAATTTCCCGTCGTCTTTATGGTTGGTATGGAGGAGGGACTGCTGCCCCATCAGCGTAGTATTGACAGCGAGGACAGGGAAGAGATGGCTGAGGAGCGTCGCCTTACCTACGTGGGCATCACCCGCGCGCAACGTCGTCTCTATCTGGTCCACGCCTACCGGCGGGCCCTGTGGGGTGGTAGCGAACTGCAAGAGGTCAGCCGATTCCTTGAGGACATCCCCCCCGATCTGCTGCAGGGAACGGTCAACCGCCATCAACGGCGCGAGGCAGCCTACCAGCGCACCACCACGTGGTCCGCTGATCAAGATGCTAGGGGGCCAGCGGGCAGGCAAGGGGAGGGTACGACTTGGCGGGAACGCAAAACCGCGCAGCAAAGTCAGTGGTCCGCGCGCAGTAGCCGCGGACAATCTGCCCGCCGCACATCGCAGACGAAATTTAAGCGTCGTCAGAGCGTGGAACATCCTCAATTCGGCGTTGGCACAGTCATTGACAGTGTCATCATTGGCCAAGACGAAGAGGTGACCATCGCCTTTCCTGGGGTGGGAATTAAGAAATTTACGGCAGCACTGGCAAATTTGAAGATGTTGTAACTGCAGTGGGATTTCATCCTGTGTATCCCTAGAAGATCCTAATTCAGAAAGGTTCTCATATGTCACACTCCTACTCTCCACCTTGGAATACAATCACCAAAGCGATCGTTGCCGTGTCAGCGTTGATGCTGTTAGCCCTGTTGGTGTGGGTCTTTCGTGGACTACTGCGGCAGTTGGTGCTGGCTATGTTGCTGGCCTATATTTTGTATCCGCTGATTGCGTTCATTGACCGGCGCACACCCCTCAAGAGGGGCTTCGTCGTTCTGATCATCTATCTGATCTTGGCCTTCGTTGTGCTGGCAACTCTCTGGCTGGTAGGTCTGACAACGTATCAACAGGCAGTCGATCTGTTCGGCCGGCTGCCCGGCTGGTTCAACCAACTGGACGCCCTGCTCCTGTCTCTGCCGGACCGTCTGCCGCAGACAATCGTCCTCGGCCCCCTGACGATCCCTTTGGACGGGATCATCCCCCAACAACTACCCGCCTTTGGAGATGTGAGCGGCCAGATTTTCAGTTACATCCAGACAATCTTTAGCCAAGGTGGCAGTCTAGCTGCCAGTGCTGTCACCCGGACGGTCAGCGGCCTTGTTCAGATCCTTCTGATTTTTGTCGTTTCCATTTACATTGCCAACGATATGCCCCGCTATGGCAGCATGATCAGCGATGTGGCTCAACAACCTGGGTATCGTCAAGACGCCGAACGTTTGCTATCCCAGATCAGTCAGGTATGGGCTTCCTATCTGCGAGGGCAGGTGATTCTCGGTCTGATTATCTTCGCTGTGGTCAGTGTTGTACTGAGTGCAATGGGTGTGGACAATGCCCTGGGCCTAGGCTTACTTTCCGGCGCATTGGAGTTTCTGCCGATTATCGGGCCCTTAGTGGGTGCGAGCGCGGCGATTCTCGTGGCATTCTTTCAGAGTAATACCTCCTTTGGCCTCACATCGCTCCAGTTTGCTCTGGCCGTGGCTCTCGTTATGATTCTGATTCAGCAGATCGAGAACTATCTGCTGGTTCCCCGCATCGTCGGCAATGCCCTCAACCTACATCCACTCCTTGTGCTCGTTAGCGTCATTATGGGGACATCCCTGGCCGGATTGCTTGGGGCCATTCTGGCTGCGCCAGTGGTGGCCTCTCTGCGGATTCTGAGCATCTATGCTTGGCGCAAAATGTTGGACTTACCACCCTTTGAGGAGTTCTCTTCAAGTGGAGAAGAGCCCGATCATTCCTTAGACGCCCAGGATGAATCTGATGCGACGAGCAAATAATAAGAGAGGCCCTGAGAGTTCCCTGATCTACCCTCTTTCCTTTGCTCCGGTCTTTAAGGATTACATCTGGGGTGGGCGCAATCTGGAGACAAAACTGGGCCGGAAAATCCCGCCGGGAATTGTAGCGGAAAGCTGGGAGATTGCCGCGCATCCCAATGGACAGACGAAAGTTGTGGCCGGCCCCTTGGCCGGGCTTACCCTCGGCGCAGTGCAGGAGCATCTAGGCGAGCAACTGCTGGGCAGCTGCAATCGGCAGGCAGTAGAACTGGAGCGTTTCCCGCTGCTGATCAAATTGCTGGACGCCAACCATTGGTTGTCCGTTCAGGTGCATCCTGATGACCTATACGGACAGGCCCATGCCGCTGATTTGGGCAAGACGGAAATGTGGATCATCCTCCACGCAGAGCCGCATGCCAAACTCATCTACGGGCTGAAGAGCGGTGTCAAGCGGGCCCAGTTTGAGGATGCCCTGGCCGTTGGCAGCATTGAGCAGATGCTCCATGAGGTTTCGGTGAAAGCTGGAGATGTGGTCTTCGTACCCGCCGGCACAGTCCACGCGCTCGGGCCAGGCATGATTGTGGCGGAGATCCAACAGAACAGCGATACTACCTATCGTCTCTACGACTGGGGACGGGTCGGCACAGATGGCAAGCCCCGTCCCCTGCACATCCAAGCTGGGGTAGAGGTCATCGACTGGCAGATGGTGGAGCCAAGCTTTACCCAGCCGCGTGCCCTGTCTGCGGCGGATGGCTGGGTGCGGGAGGAGTTAGCCCATTGCCCCTATTTCCAGACCGAACGCCTGGCCGGCCAGGCCGCTGCTGTGTGGCAGGACGAGTGTAGCGGTGAAAATTTTCAGATCTGGGCTGCCCTCTCCGGGGGCGCGTCCATCCATTGGGCCGGAGCATCCGTAGCCCTGAAAAGCATCTCTTGGCTGCTACTGCCGGCCGCACTGGGAAAATTTGAAGTCCGAGCCGAGACGGATTGTGTGTTATTACGGATTGTATAGCCCTAGGGGCCTGTGGTCAGTAGTCAGTAACGGCAACCGTGGCCACTTCTGTTGGGACCCTGTTCATTCTTTCATCCAGAGAACCCTGCCAGGGTGTTACTCTTTGAATCAAGCCTATCAATATCCAGGAGGCCTTCTGTGTCCGACATCATGAAACGAGCTGACACCACATTTCCCATTCACGACATGTTAGCCAAGCGCTGGAGTCCTAGGGCTTTTGCCGATCGCGCGATTCCGGTGGAGACCTTGGGCAGTCTGTTGGAAGCGGCCCGTTGGTCGGCTTCCTCCCGCAATGAGCAGCCATGGCGCTTTGTCATCGCTGAACGCCATGGCAATCCAGATGGATTTGCTCGCATATTGGGGACACTGATGGAAGGGAATCAGGTCTGGGCGCAGCATGCCTCCGTTTTGCTCATCGGTGTGGCCAAAGAGAAATCTGACCACAACGCGCGTCCCAACGCCTATGCTCGCTATGATCTCGGCCAGGCCATGGCTCATCTCTCAGTGCAGGCCACGGCTGCCGGGCTGTACATCCACCAGATGGGCGGTTTCCGCAGGGATCAGGCTCGAGATGTCCTCGGCATCCCCGATGGCTATGAGCCGGTCGTCTCGGCCGCCATCGGCTACTTGGCCGACCTATCCCTTTTGCCGCAGGAACTGCAGGAATGGGAACAGGCAGCGCGTACCCGTACTCCTCTGTCTGCACTCGTCTTTCGCGGGATGTGGGGAGAGGTGCATCCAGAGTATGTATGATCTGGTCATCAAAAACGGACATCTGATCACCCCCTCAGCTTCGTTCCCGGCCGACCTGGCTATTGATGGGGAGCAGATCGCCGCGCTCGGCATGCATCTGAACGGCGATGCGGTTCTTGACGCCAGTGGCTGCTACGTGCTTTCTGGCGGCGTAGACTGTCATGTCCACCTACAACTGCAGTTGCCAGTTGTTCATGGCCAGTTGTCAATAACCAGTAAACCTCCAAACCCCACAGCAATGCCAGACCCCAGCAGTGCCAGCCCAGCGGTATTGACCAGTACCGATAGCTTTACCACGGGCACAATGGCCGCGGCCTGTGGCGGTACAACCACAGTGATTGATTTCACGGACCCCCAGCCAGGCCAGGGCCTGCTGGCGTCCTTGCAGGCGCGTCAGGAGGAAGCCAGGGATCAGGTAGCCGTAGACTACGGCCTGCACATGACGATCCCCACTTGGCATGGCTGCCGCGCAGAAAGCCTAGGCGAGATTCCCGCTACGGTGGCTGCTGGCTGTGCAACGTTCAAGCTATACCAGGCGTATAACCGTATGCAGCTTGATGACATTGCCCTGCTGCGGGTGATGCGTGCGGTGTCCGCGGCCGGCGGGGGCGTCGTTCTCCACAGCGAAACCGGGCCACTTCTGGACTTGCTACGCGCTGATGCAGTCGCCAGCGGGGCAATTGCCCCCATCTGGCATGAACGTACCCGCCCGGCCCGGCTAGAGGCTACCGCTGTCCAGCGGGCCGCGGAGATTGCTGCCTTGGCTGCCTGTCCCCTGCATCTGTTTCATCTCGGGTCCGCTGCTTCTTTAGCCGAGGTGATCGCCGCTCGGAAGCGGGGCGTGGACATCAGTGCCGAGACCTGCCCCCACTATCTTCTGCTGACCGCCGACGAGCACCTGGCCGGCGCGGACGGCCATCTGTTCATCTGCGCGCCGCCCCTGCGAAGCAGTGCTGATCAGGCCGCGTTGTGGCTGGCCCTGGCTGATGGTTCTCTGGAAATCATCAGTACAGATCATTGTCCATGGACCCGGCAGGAGAAGATGCAGCCTGTTTTCGTCCATGTGCCCGGCGGCGTCCCCAGCATTGAAGCCCGGCTGGCCCTGGTGCATCAGTTCGGGGTCAACGAACAGGAACTTGCGCTGACCGATTGGGTACGGACCTGTTGCATGGCCCCGGCTCGTCGTATGGGCTTGCAGTGGAAAGGGGCCCTGCTTCCTGGTTACGACGCGGATATCGTCATCTTCGATCCCCAGCGAGAAAAGACGGTCAGTACAAAGACGCTGCATGAGGCCGCAGATTGGACCCCATACGAGGGCATGCAGCTGAGAGGTTGGCCGCGCACGGTTCTTCTGCGTGGCGAGGTAATCGTGCGTGATGAAGAATATGTGGGCAGGCCAGGCCAAGGCCGCTTTGTACGGCGCAGCCTACCCCCCAGGGACGAGTAGAGAAGTTCCGCGAAACACAAAACTGGGAGTATGATTCAGCGGGAGTTTTGTGTCCAACGAGATGAAGAAATTTTGTTGATCCTCAACGAAGAAACACTAGCACAGGGCCTGGACTATCTGACAACCCAGGACCCGGATCTGGCGCAGGTGGTGGAACAGCTAGGCCCGCCGGCTCTGCGCCATCGCCCGGCCGGCTTCCCTACGCTTCTGCAGATCATTTTGGAGCAGAAGGTCTCCTTGGCATCGGCCCAGGCTACATACAAGCGGCTGGTCGAAGCCATTGGCCCACCGCATCCTACCACTTTTCTGACATTGGACGACAGCATCTTGCGCTCCATTGGGTTCAGCCGGCAGAAGGTTCGCTACTGCCGGGGGCTGGCGATTGCGTTGGCTGAGGGGCAGCTAGACCTTACCTTGTTGACGCATGCTGAGGATGAAACAGTGCGGGCTACCCTGACAGCCTTGTCCGGCATTGGGCCCTGGAGCGCGGAAATCTACCTGCTGCTCGCCCTGCGCCGCCCAGATGCTTGGCCAGTCAGTGATTTGGGCGTCATCGTAGGCGCGCAGCGGGTGAAACATCTGCCGACCCGGCCCAGGCGGCCTGCGTTGGACGCCATGGCCGAGCTATGGCGTCCCTGGCGTAGCCTTGCTACCTTTATCCTCTGGCACAGCTTGTAACTGCAGTGGTCCCTGCGGTACACAGGCCATAGGGCACTGGTCACAACCGAGATCTGCTGTACCCTTCCTCCTTAAAGCATAAAGAAACCTTAAGTTGAGAATTGGCCGATTCTGTGGTATACTTATTGAACCACAGCCCCCCGCCCTATGGAACATGGTATCGCGGGTCTATCTACGACCAAGCTGGACATTCTTTTTCGTATCGCATCAATCTACACACGATCCGGAATTTCGCCGAGGTGTTCAGGCTTCTGCTCTGAGGACGCGTAGCGAAGTCGTGGTGTCGGATACCAGAGACCTATGGCTAGTGCCTTACACTGCAGTGGGTGCTTGTGTGCGCGCCCACGCCAGCCTATAGCCGTTCAGAGAACGGATGGAGAGGATTCGATGGAATTCACGATCGGACAGAGTGTCATCCACCCAGCTCACGGTGTGGGAGAGATCGTTGATATTGAGGAAAAGGAGTTGGTCGAAGGGTTTCGCTGCTATTATGTCCTTGCATTTACCCGCAATCGCCTGACTGTACATGTGCCTGTGCGCCGTGTTGCAGATATCGGCGTGCGTTCCGTTATGTCAGCCTGTCACATCTCCGCTGTAATTCAAACTTTGGAAGTACTCCCCATTGATCTGCCGGATGAGTTTCGGTTGCGCCGCACTATCATCAACGAACAGATCCATTCAGGATATCCAAAACAGATCGCCGCGGCCGTGCGGGATTTGACCTGGAGACGAACGGCAAAGTACCTGACCGAAGCGGATCAAGAAGCACTGGAGGAGGCCCGCACCCTGTTGATTACCGAGATGTCCCTAGTACTTGAGCAGGAATGTGAACAGGCCGGCGCGACGGTCGATGCTGCGCTCAAGCGGGCGATTCTGGCCCGACAGATAGCAGAAAGAGAGGACGCAGATATTCACCCAAACGAGACCAGCAGCAGGGACCCCCACCTTTGTGGCGAGACAGAAGAGGTCACCGAGCCGCTATCAGACTGGTCACTCCAGCCAGCCATATAAGTAGCCCTCGGGGATCTTGGGCCCGATTTTCGTGTTTTGCGCCCACCTGATTGTGCCATGAAGTAGACTGCAAAAATGCCAAAACTGCTGATAACCGGTGCCTCTGGTTTTCTAGGCTCCTCTATTGTACGCGCTGCACAACAATATTGGCATGTAGTCGGCACCTATCACCGGACCAGCCGCAAGAGTGCCCAACGCTTTTTTGGCGAGATCGACAATGGGCGAATCGATTTGGGGGACTTCAGCGAAACCAAAGAGATGATCGCGGCCGTGCGGCCAGCAGCGATCATCCATAGTGCTGCTATCACCGATCTCGACTACTGTGAGCAGTACCCGCACGAATCCCTGCGGGTGAATCTGCAGGCCCCCGTAAACCTCGCTGGCCTATCTGGCGACCATGGCATTCCCTTTGTGTTTATCTCCACGGATCTTGTATTTGATGGCACAAAGGCACCCTATGCCGAGGAAGCCCCGGTCACGCCCATCAATGTATACGGCGAGCACAAGGCTTTGGCAGAGGAGGCAGTTCTTGGCCGCAATGAGGAGGCTGCTATCTGCCGCATGCCGCTGATGGTCGGCCATTCTATCTTCGGGCGAGAGACCTTCTTCCAGAAAATGACCGCTGCTTTTCACGCTGGGCAAGAGGTGCCCCTGTTCGGCGATGCCATACGTACACCGGTCAGTTGTGTTGTCGCGGCCCAAGGGCTGTTGCGGGTGGCCGGCAGCGGCTTTGAGGAGGATGTGAATGTCGCTGAAATCGAGCGGGTAGTTGGCCGGCTCCATATGGGCGGCCGGGACCCGACCAGTCACTACGAGCTGGGTCTGCTGATTCTGGAACTGCTAGGGCTGGACCAGCGACTGGCGATTCCCATGAGCCAGCAAGACAGGCCAACAGCGGCCGGACACAGTCCGGCCGCCCGTTCGCCGAACGTCGCCCTAGATAGCAGCCGCGCCTACGAGTTGGGCTATGACCCGCCGCCCCTACGTACACAGATGGCAGATCTGTTAGATGTCAAAGATGTAACACCAGTTCATCCTGACACATAAAGGTTGAATCCTGCCGAATTTCACCCATGAGAACAAGCCCTTCCCCTGTCCTCTCAGTCCGCAATCTAGGCAAGAGATACGGTGACTTTGTGGCTGTTGATGACCTGACATTTGAAATCTTTGCCGGAGAAATCTTCGGACTGCTCGGCCCCAACGGCGCAGGCAAAACGAGCACCATCCGTATCTTGATGGACATCTTCAAAGCAGATGCCGGCCAAGTCGAACTGCTTGGCAGGCCGCCGGGGGACAGCCGCGCCAGGGTCGGCTATCTGCCGGAAGAGCGGGGCCTGTACCGGGACCAGAAAGTACTGGAAGTCCTTGTCTATCTGGCTCGCCTCAAAGGCACGGACCCGAACATAGCCCGTCGTCGGGTCGAACAGTGGCTGGAGCGGGTCGAATTGCAGGAGTGGGCCACGAAGCGGGTCAAAGAACTGAGCCGGGGCATGCAGCAGAAAGTGCAGTTCGTCGCCAGCCTCATCCACGACCCGGACCTGCTGATCCTTGATGAGCCATTTCAGGGGCTGGACCCGGTCAATGTGGAGCTATTAAAGAGGCTGATCCGGGAGCTGGTCGCTGACGGGAAGACGATTGTGTTGAGCGCGCATCAGATGAATCTGGTTGAGGAATTATGCGACCGGATTGTGCTGATCAACAGAGGGCGAGCACTCCTTTACGGCCAGTTGCAGCAGATCAAACGGGACTACGCAGCCAATGTCGTGCGGGTGAGAGCCGAAAATTTGCCGACGGACCTGCCAGGGGTTGTGCGTAATGAACGCAACGGCGACATCTCGCTACTGACTCTTGACGGAATCGGGGCCCAGGCCTTCCTAGCCGAGCTGGTGGCACGCAATGTTGTGGTTGAAAGTTTTGAGATCGCCAGTGTCCCTCTCAATGATATTTTCGTGGCTGTGACCCAGGAACCCCGATGAAGAAAGTGCTGATCATTGCTTGGCGTGAATATGCGGTGAATGTCCGTCGTCCTGGGTTCATCATCATGACGCTGCTGGTTCCTTTGCTAGGTCTTATTTCGTTGTTCATCGCTACCTTTTTCGGCGGCCAGGCAAGCCGCACGCTAGTACAGATATTCCCGGCCGGCCCTCGTCTCACTGCAGTTGTCGATCACTCCGGCAGGTTTATGCCGATTCTCTCGGAATTTCAGGAGAGGTATATTCCTTACCAAGATGAGACCGTGGCCCGTACTGCTTTGGAGCATGAGAGAGTGCGGCGGGTCCTTGTTATACCGTCCACCTATCCCCAAAGTGAAGATGTGGTGGTGGTGACTGCGGCAAGCAGTTTTTCTGGGCTGGAGATTGAGGATTCAGGTGCGTTGCGCCGCTTCTTTATCGCCCATCTCACCCAAGATATGGACGACCACACACTGCGGGAACGTCTGGCGGACCCGTTCGATGCACGGATCGAAAATATCAGTGGCGCAAGTCAATCACCCGGCGGGATGCTTGCTGGGACCCTGAATTTTGGCTTTTCCTACCTGTTGAGTATTCTGCTGATCGTGACGATTTTTACTTCGTCAGGCTATCTCCTACGCAGTGTCTCGGAAGAAAAGACCAGCCGCATGATCGAAATCATCCTGTCTTCGGTAACACCTCAGCAGCTCCTGGCCGGCAAGGTTCTCGGCATGGGGACATTGGGGTTGACACAGGTTTTCGTCTGGACCGCCTCAGCCTTTAGCCTAGGCAGCGGCCTGGTCATCCTGCTGGGGGTTACTCTTTCTCTCTTCGCACGGCCAGAGGTGTTCGTATTGATAGTTGTCTTTTATATCTTGGGGTTCACTGTCTACGCAGTTCTACTCGGCTCCCTAGGCGCATTGGGCGCGGATTTTCGGGAGAGCCAGCAGATCTCCGGCGTTGTCACTCTCATTGCGACCATCCCCATGATGCTGATGTGGGTGTTCTTTTCCAGCCCCAATGCACCGCTAGTACGGGTTCTCTCTTGGTTTCCTCTCACCGCGCCGACAATGATGATGATCCGACTGACCATGACTGATGTGCAGTGGTTTGATGTGGCTGTGAGTAGCACTGTGCTGCTGGTGACGATCCCCCTGACCGTCTGGTTGGGTGCAAAGGTGTTTCGTCTGGGCCTGCTGATGTATGGAAAACGCCCTGGGATTTTAGAGATTGTGCAGTTGCTGCGGCAGGCGTGAAGAGAAAACGAATTCCTGCTCACCACTGCAGTTTAACGACAGATCAGCACCGGTAGTTTTGTCGTCCGTAGGAGTTCATCGACTGTGCTGCCGAGGACGATCTCTAGGACGGATGTGTGGCCATAGCCGCCGAGAATGAAAAAATCGCAAGCACGGTCTTTGGCAATCGCGAGCAGAGCCGGCAAGGTCGGTCCGGCCGTTAGAATGACTTCAGCGTGTAGTCCTTGTTGACGGCTATAGGCTAACGCCTCTTCTTGGGCTTGGGATCCCTCTACCCGGCCTTTCTCGTGGACAGTCACAATGGTCAGTTCGATCCCCCACTGTCCCGCTAGATAGGAGGCGATGAACAGGGCTTCTTGGGCCTTAGGGCTGCCATCAAATGCCAACAGTCCATGGGCTAAAGGTGTCGGTACATGCGGCACAGTCATGACCGGACGGGGGCAGCGTCGCAGCAATTGGGCCATACCGGAGCCGAGCCGCTTGCGCGGCGCATCATCGGGCGGGTGTTCCAGACTGACGACCAGCAGATTTGCCCAGCCGCTCCGGGCGACAAGCAGGCTGGCCAGGGAGCCATCGCCACTCGATAGGGTTTGCACCACAAGTTCACCATCAATATTGCGGGCCGCTAAGAGATTGCGGCAGGTGGTACGCAATGACCGGACCGTGTCGTTGTAACGATCTTCGGCCCTTTTCACAATATGCAGACCGTGTACCCGGGTGCCATGATTTTCCCGTTCGGCGATGATGGTCGCCTGTTCAAAGGCGTACAAGCCGCTCTTTTGTCCATTGCAGCCGACCAGTATTTCTTGGAAGAGGGACTGCCCAGGCAGGTGTTCTTTGCGCCAGGAGCCAATGGGCGGGCCGCTTTCGAACACATCCGGTGTAACAGAATCAAGGACCCGGTCTGCCAGCCGTTTGGCCACTTGGGTCGGGCGGGCTCCTTGCTGTTCCGCGAAGTCTAGGGCAGCACGCTCCGTGTCCACTGTCCAGCCTAGGGCAATAGAGAGTTCCCGGCGGTACTGGGAGATCCACACGAACAGGTCTGTGGCTGTGCGGCCAGGGAACTCCCGCAGCATGGCCCGTTCTTGGATCAACTGTAAGACCGGCCCATAGACATTGTCGTACCAGTCGATGACCGCTTCTAGGAACGGGATCTTGTGTCCGGCTTCCCGGGACATATAGTAGTGATGGATGTCGATCAACTCCATCAGTTTCAGATACTGGCCGGGTGCTGTCACCCGCAACTGATGGCCCGGACACAGGCGGTCCAGATTTGTGTAGTTGAGAAATTCTGCCAGTTCGGACTTCAGGAGAAGATCGTCGAGGTCATCATCCGCTGAGAGGGGGACGCGAGTCGTCACCTCTCTGACATCGGCTTCAATGAACTCTGCCCCGGCTTCCCGTGCGATAGAGACCCGGTGATTGCCGTCGAGAACGAAGTACGCGTCGCCCAATTGATAGACTTCAATAGGGGGCAGGCCTACGAGGCCATCGGCTGCTACCTTTACGCTTGCCCAGCGATTCTGGTCCGCATCCCGCAGTGGTAGGAATGTGCGGGTGAAATCTTTGTAGCGGCCCACGCTGCCGACAATGGCATTGAGGGGAATTTCCTTACGCACCTGCCGCCCGAACAGAGGGGTGCCGAGGTTCTGGCGTACCTCTTCAAACGAGAGCAGATCTGCTGACCGGCCTGTTAAGCGCGCCCACAGACGCTGCAGGTTGGCCCGGCGACGGGCATCCTGAAACTGACGCAGTGCTGTAAAATGTTCACCTGTACCGAGCATGGATCGCTAACCCTGTCAATAAAATGGGACCGACCAATAGCTGCCGTGATCTCCTGGCCTGTATTGCAGTTACTGGCCACTGCCCCCCGGCGACGAACAGTGTAAGGCCTTGACCAATTTGTCCAGATGGGCCGGGGTGTTATAGGCCTGCACGGAGATGCGTACAGCGGATTGCCCGCGCCAGTGATTGATGGGTACGATGATGCGCTGCTCCTCCCACAGCCGTTGGTAGGCATTGACCGGGCCGGGTAGGGGGATGGTCCGCATCTGCACCCACATTGCGTCCGGGCTGATGGGCGGTAGCTTGGAAAATGCCAGAATTCGTTCTTCGCTCTCCTTGAGTAGCTGATGGCAGGCCAAGCGGACCCCAGGCCAGTCGTTCTGTTGAAAAAATTCAATGGCTGCGGGCACACTCAGATAGGCCGCGGGGTCAATCGTCCCAACCCAGGTGAAATAGTCCAAGAACGGGGACCTGTCGGGCTGTTCGTTCGTTGCGGCCCGCTGCCAGCCATGGCTGACCACCAGAGGTTCTAGCAGATGTTGCCGGTCTGGGCGGGCGTAGAGAAAGCCGGCCCCCCGTGCGCTACTGAGCCATTTGTGGCAATTCCCCGCGTAGAAGTCAGCATCAATCTCCTGCATATCAAGGTCCAACTGGCCGGGCGCGTGGGCCCCGTCAATGACCGTGAGGATGCCTGCTTCCCTGGCCCGTCGGCAGATATCGGCAACAGGAAATACCAGCGCGGTCGGCGAAGTAATGTGGCTGATCGCGATGACCTTTGTCCGTTCATTGACCGCGGCCCAGAGCTGTTTGACCACATCTGCCGGGTCGGCAATGGGCATGGCAATGGGTTGGTTCACCAGCCGGGTGCCCTGCTTCTCGCAATTGAAATCCCAGGTGCGGTCAATGGCAGCGTACTCATGGTCAGTGCTCAGAATTTCATCACCCTCCTCAAGGGTGAGGGAACGGGCGACACTATTGAGCGCGTAGGTGACATTGGGCACAAATGCCAGATCATCGCCGCAGGCGTTGATGAACGCGCCCAACGCCTCCCTGGCCTCTGCCAAAAGGTCCGGGACCCGCCGCCCTAGAAAGAGAACCGGATTGGATTCCAATTCCCGCTGCCAGTACTGATAGCTTTCAAACACCGGGCGCGGTACAGCACCATAGCTGCCATGATTGAGAAAGACGATGTCCGGGTCAAGCAGATACTGTGCAGCCAAATGATGGAGGGGTAGTGAAAGAGACATGGGGATCTTCTTATTCATTGCTCATACGTTGTAAGGCGGCCCGCACCTTAGTGGGACGAAATGAAGCCGGTCACATGATCTGTGTGTAGGACAATGTCAGCCGCAATTGTGTACGCGTATTCGACTTCTTGCCCGGCGGCGATGGCACAGAATGGACAGCGATAGTGTACTGGTGCGTGGCTGTACATCTTAAAGTTGTGCCAATCCATCATCGAGAATCGGGGCGAGTTCACTCAGCTGTGTGAAGGCCGCGGCCACCTGTTTGCCGAAACCGGACTTCGTAAAACGTAGCGGGAGACGCAGACGCTCCGAGAGGTTTGTACGCGAGAAGTATAGGCCCTCCACATTCCATCGGTCTACAACCTCGGCCAAGCGTTCGACGGTCAGCACGTTAAACTGTTCTCTGTCGAACAGATTTCTGTGGCCGATATGCAGCTCAATGGTCAGCACTTTGGCGGCCAATGCCTCTTCTGTCAGCCCAGTCTCAAAGTGAATGCCATCCAGGCCGTAATTATACCAGTTCCCCTTGGCAATCTGCATATAGATCCCGCGCTGGTAGTAGCCGATAAACGATGCCCAGCCGCCCTGGGCGTACCAGTCCGTATTGCTCAATTGGCGCAATACTTTCATAAATTGGGGATGTTGCTCAATGAAGAGTTGCCAGCTTGGCTCAATGGTCGTTGACATGTGTACCGCTTCCTCACAGGTCGTAGGCTGATGTGTCGTTAGGCTGTGCAGTCTTTACTCCTCTAGCAGAGCATAGGTCTCGCCGCTCAGCTCCATGGACACCTTCCACAAGCGTTGGGCTGTCTCTTCTTCGTAGGCGGTCTCCTTGGCGAGCTCTTTTTGCGGATAGCCGCGCGTGTTCAACCAGCCATCCGGTCCGATATAATCGCCTCCGTTGACCTCCGCAGCTATTGCCGCGAAGAGTTGTGGAAGCGCGCCCTGCTCTGCGCTCTGTGCGAACAGGGCGTTCAGTATACGCATGAGCTGCATTTCCAGCGCGGATCCTCGTGCCCGGGGCCCGGCAGCCTGCAGATTGGTGGCAGCATAGCCAGGATGGGCAGCGACACTCAGGGTCGCTGCGCCCATGCGTACCAGCTTGCGATGTAGTTCATAGGCGAAGAGTAGATTCGCCAATTTGCTCTGGGAATAGGCACCAAAGCGTCTGTATTTCTGTTGGCTCTGCAGGTCGTCAAAATTTAGATGACCGAAGCGATGGGCACCACTGCTGACGTGTACAACCCGGCTAGCGGGGGTCTGCAGCAACAGTGGTAATAGCTGGCCGGTAAGGGCAAAATGGCCCAGATGGTTGACGCCAAACTGCATTTCAAAACCTTGGGCAGTCTCATGACGTGGGATCGCCATAACGCCGGCGTTGTTGATCAGAAGGTCCAGCCTCTCCCAGCCCCTGTGGACCGTCTCGGCACAGGCCTGCACCGACCCCAGATCGGCCAGGTCCAACTCCACAACCGTCACATCCGCCTGGGGCAGTTCCTGACGGATAGCGGCTGCGGCCTGTTCGCCTCTCTGGGTAGAGCGGCAGGCCAATAGCACCTGGGCCCCTTTGGCTGCCAGCCCTCGACATGTGTGAAATCCCAAACCACTGTTGCCGCCGGTTACCAAGACAACCCGGCCAGATTGGTCGGGGATGTTGTCATAATTCCATTTTTCACTCATCTGTTCTCCTTGAATCTATGAACCTTCAGTCTTCGCTGTCTCTTTAGGATTGAATCATCATATGCGCTTCCTGCTATCCTGCGGCTTTACTCTATAATTCTCACTCCTAGTAATTTAGTCAAATTTTGTGCCAGTTGCTGTTAGCCTTCTTCCTTTTCATAGGCTTATGCAGGCAACAACCTACTAGGGTATAATGGTTCTGATTTTGATCTGCACCTGATACAGAGAGAAATGCCCAATGACGACATATTGCAAAAAACTGATCGAAGTAACCCTGCCTTTGGACGCCATCAACGCGGCCGCGGCCCGGGAGAAGTCTATCCGCCACGGACACCCCAGCACATTGCATCTGTGGTGGGCCAGGCGACCGTTGGCTGCCTGCCGTGCGGTTCTGTTCGCGCAGATAGTGGACGACCCAAGCGAGCATCCTGAATTGTGGGACACAGAGGAACTGCAGCAGGCCGAACGGGAACGGCTTTTTGGGCTGATCGAGGAGCTGGTGCAGTGGGAGAATATCAACAATACGGAGCTGCTGGCTAAGGCCAACGCGGAGATGCGCCGCTGGGTCATGGAAGAGAGACTTCCGGCGGTGTTGGATCCCTTTGCCGGCGGTGGGGCAATCCCACTTTCCGCGCAGCAGTTGGGGTTGGAGGCCCATGCCAGTGATCTAAACCCTGTGGCGGTGCTGATCAACAAGGCTATGATCGAGATCCCGCCTAAATGGGCTGGGCAGCCGCCGCTGAGTGAACAGCACACCCTAGATCACTGGCCTGGGTCCACGGGCTTGGCTGCGGATGTGCGACACTATGGGGAGTGGATGCGGGACGAGGCATACAAGCGCATCGGTCATCTCTACCCCAAGGCCAAGTTGTCCGCTGGGCTAGAGGCAACAGTCATCGCTTGGCTATGGGCGCGCACGGTGACCTGCCCGAACCCTGCTTGCCGCGCCGCGATGCCATTGGTCAGCTCATTTTGGCTGTCGAAGAAGAAGGGACGCCGAGCATGGATAGAAGCGGAGGTAGATCGTGGGGCAGATCCGCCACAGATTCGATTCACTATCGGCGGGGATACTGAGGGCCGCAGGCATCCGGGCACAGCACCTGATCCCCCGAAAGTAGCTAGGGGTGCAAAGTTTCTCTGCCTAGCCTGTGGGAATGTGGCCCCTGACGCGCATATCAGGGGGGAGAGCATGGCAGGGCGTATGGGCGCGCAGTTACTGGCAATCATAGCCGAGGGAGACCACAAGCGCATCTATCTACCCCCTACAAAGGAACACGAGACCATAGCCCGACAGGCCAAACCGTCTTGGAAACCGGAACAAGCGATGAACCGGGATACGAGTAATTTGGTCAGTGGTCGCGGCTATGGTTTCTTCACTTGGTCCGATCTTTTCACATCTCGGCAATTGGTGGCATTGACCACCTTCAGTGATTTGATAGGGGAAGCGCGGCAGCGGGTCATAGCCGACGCGCAGGCAGCAGGTTTTGACGCGGCCCGATCTGAGGAATATGCGGATGCGGTGGCGACGTATCTGGCGTTGAGTGTCAGCCGTGCGGCCAATCGTATGTCAACCATTTGCTTTTGGGATACACAAGGCGAAAACGTTCAGCAGGTGTTTGCACGACAGGCTCTGCCCATGACATGGGACTTTATTGAGGCCAATCTGTTCTGCAACGCTACTGGGAGCTGGCTGAATAACCTTCAGTATGTCTGTGCGAACCTAGAGAGACTCCCTGGCAGTGTAGTGCAAGGCGTGGCAGTCCAAAGAAATGCAGTGATGCCATGGACGGGGCAATCCTGTTTGATCAGCACCGACCCACCCTACTATGACAACATCGGCTACGCAGACCTGAGCGACTTCTTCTACGTGTGGCTGCGGCGTTCGTTAGGCCACATCTACCCGGAACTATTCGCAACGCTGCTGGTTCCCAAAGCTGAGGAACTGGTAGCCACCCCCTATCGCTTTGATGGCGATAAGGAAAAGGCCCAAGAGTTCTTTGAGGATGGTCTCTTCCAAGCTTTCGCCCGTATGCGAGAGGTAGCTCATCCCAACTATCCCTTGACGATCTACTATGCGTATAAACAGAGGGAATCGACACAGGATGGCAAGACTTCAACCGGCTGGGAAACCATGCTAGAGGGGCTGATACAGACGGGTTATCAGATCACTGGCACCTGGCCCATGCGGACTGAACAACCTGGCGGTCTGCGGGTGATAGGTAAGAACGCGCTGGCCTCCTCCATTGTGTTGGTCTGCCGGCCGCGGCCAGCCGATGCGCCGCGTACTGGTCGGCGGCGGTTCCTGCGTGCCCTGCGGACTGAGCTACCGGCCGCCCTGCACCTCATGCAGCAGGGCCACATCGCGCCGGTGGACATGAACCAAGCGGTCATCGGCCCGGGCATGGCCATCTACTCCCGCTATCGCCAGATCTTGGAAGCCGATGGCACCTCCATGCCAGTGCGTACAGCCCTGGCTTTCATCAACCAAGTCGTGGACGAGTACCTAGCCGACCAAGACGGTGAATACGATGCGGACACCCGCTGGGCCTTGGCTTGGTTTGAGCAGCATGCCTTTAGCGAGGGAGTATATGGGGACGCGGAGACCCTAGCCACAGCCAAGAACATATCGGTGCAGGGCTTAGTAGAGGCCGGCATCCTACATTCTGGTGGTGGCAAGGTGCGCTTGGTCCGCCGGGACGAGTTGGATCTTGAGTGGGATCCGACTACAGACAAGCGTCTGACGGCGTGGGAAGTATGCCAACAGATGATATATGCGGTGGGTCACCGGGGTGAGCCTGTGGCTGGGGAGATGCTGCGGACTGGTGGCGTAGCTGCGGTTGCGGCCCAGTCGTTGGCCTATCGGTTATATGCCATCAGTGAGAAGAACGGCTGGGCGGAGGAGGCGTTCTGGTACAATGTGTTGATTACCTCATGGTCGGAGCTCAGCAAACTGTCCATGGTGCCTCTGCAGGAACAGGGCCAGTTTGTCTGAATCAGGATTTACAAGATTAGAGGATGAACAGGATAAAGCCCATTCATCCCATGGTGCCTTTGCAGGAATAGGGCCAGCTTGTCTGAATCAGGATTTACAAGATTAGAGGATGAACAGGATTAACCCCATTCATCCCATGGTGCCTTTGCGGGAACAGGGCCAGTTTGTCTGAATCAGGATTTACAAGATTAGAGGATGAACAGGATACCCCCATTCATCCCATGGTGCCTTTGCAGGAATAGGGTCAGCTTGTCTGAATCAGGATTTACAAGATTAGCGGATGAACAGGATAACCCCATTCATCGCGTGCCGGCCTGATCAGGCAACAAGGGAGTGTGCGGCTGTACTCCTGAAAATCCTTAAATCCAGAGAATCCTGATTCAGACAAGGTTTTCAGGCAGATGATAAATTGTACCCATTATTTCATGGTGCCTCTGCAGGAACAGGGTCAGCTTGTCTGAATCAGGATTTACAAGATTAGCGGATGAACAGGATAAACCCATTCATCCCATGGTGCCTTTGCAGGAACAGGGTCAGCTTGTCTGAATCAGGATTTACAAGATTAGCGGATGAACAGGATTAACCCCATTCATCGCGTGCCGACCTGATCAGGCAACAAGGGAGTGTGCGGCTGTACTCCTGAAAATCCTTAAATCCAGAGAATCCTGATTCAGACAAGGTTTTCAGGCAGATGATAAATTGTACCCATTATTTCATGGTGCCTCTGCGGGAACAGGGCCATCTTGTCTGAATCAGGATTTACACGATTAGAGGATGAACAGGATAACCCCATTCATCGCGTGCCGGCCTGATCAGGCAACAAGGGAGTGTGCGGCTGTACTCCTGAAAATCCTTAAATCCCTGTTTCGCTTGCCCCCGGAATGCCCAATGGCACATTCAAAGGGCGGGGGCAAGCGAAAAATCCTGATTCAGACAAGGTTTTCATGCGACGATACATTGTAGCCATTGTCATTTTTTGGCACAGAAAATTTTGTCATTGTACCCATTATTGCTCGTGCCAAAACTCCTGAAAATCCTTAAATCCTTGTTTCGCTTGCCCCCGGAATGCCCAATGGCACATTCAAAGGGCGGCGGCAAGCGAAAAATCCTGATTCAGACAAGCGAAAAATCCTGATTCAGACAAGGTTTACTTTGTGCTTATTCAATCCAAGAGACCATGGGAACAGATCATGCTACAACACAATTGGGCTGGGAATATCGAATTCGGGGCTGCTCAGGTTCACGCGCCACAGACAGTAGAAGAACTGCAGGAACTGGTGCGCGGCAGCCGCAAAGTGAAGGTAGTCGGCTCGGGCCATTCATTCAATGACATTGCCGATACCGCTGATACGCAGATCTCGCTGGAGAGGCTTGCATGGGAGCGGGCAACCCCATCCGCGCAGGTGACCTTTGATCACGCACGCGGCACAGTGACATGCAGCGCGGGGATCACATACGGCGAGCTCTGTCCCCTGCTGCATCGGGAAGGTGTGGCTCTGCAGAATATGGCCTCTCTGCCACACATCACAGTGGCCGGAGCCTGCGCCACGGCCACCCATGGTTCGGGCGATGAACATGGCAATCTGGCCACTGCGGTTGTCGGTTTGGACTTGGTGACAGCAGACGGAGAGCTGCGGACGCTTTCCCCTACACATGACCAGGAGACGTTCCAGGGGGCGGTCGTGGGCCTGGGCGGGTTGGGTGTGGTAACAAAGATCACCCTAGCGACCGTTGCGGCCTTTTCCATGCAGCAGGAGGTATATGAAAACATGCCGGTAGCTGCCGTGTACAACCACTTTGATGACATTATGTCCAGTGGCTACAGTGTCAGTTTGTTCACTGACTGGCAGCATGGAAAGGTCAGTCAAGTCTGGGTGAAGCATTATCTTGCGGAGGGGGCTGCCATCCCTGTGGCCGAAGACTTTTACGGGGCCACGCCCGCGCCGACTCATCGACATCCCGTGACCAGACTTTCGCCGCATCCTTGCACGCCCCAGATGGGCATCCCCGGCCCATGGCACGAACGGCTGCCCCACACCCGGGTAGGGCACACCCCGGCCAGTGGAGATGAGCTGCAGACGGAGTATTTCGTGCCTCGCTCCCATGCAGTTGAGGCCTTGCAGGCCCTGGAACAGCTCCAGGAACAGTTTGCTCCGCTGCTCTGGATTTCAGAGGTGCGCTCCATCGCGGCCGACCGCCTATGGCTGAGTCCAAGTTATGGCACACCGTCTGTCGGTATCCACTTTTCTTGGAAGAGGGATTGGCCGGCCATCGCCCAGCTACTGCCAGTCATTGAAGCCACGCTTGCCCCCTTCAATGTTCGTCCCCATTGGGGGAAACTGTGTACACTCGCGCCGGCCCTCGTGCAGGCGCGCTACCCGCGCATGGCGGATTTTCAGACGCTGCTGCGTTCCTTGGACCCCCAAGGTACGTTCCGCAACGCCTATCTGGAGCACTATATTTGGGGATGACCGGCTGCCAGCACAGCCCATATCCTATGGCAACATTGTTCTTGATCTGTGGGCTGCCCGGGGCCGGCAAGACAACCCTCGCGCGGCAGCTTGAACAGTCCCAGCCGGCCCTGCGCCTGTGTCCTGACGAGTGGATCGTGGGCCTGCTGGCCGACCTGTCAAACAGTGCCGAGCGGGACCGTCTACGCGCGCCCGTAGAGGCACTTCAATGGCAGCTCGCCAAACGCGCGCTTGCCCTCCGCATGGATGTGGTGCTGGAGTGGGGCTTTTGGTCGCGCGCGGAGCGCAGCTTCTATCGTCAGGAAGCAGAAGCAATCGGTGCCAGGGTCACGTTGTACTATCTGGAGGTGAGCCGGGACGAGCTGTGGGCCAGATTGGTGAAACGCAACGCCAATATGCCGCCCGGCACCTTTGCCGTCAGCGAGGAGGAGCTCGACCTCTGGTGGAACCTGTTTGAGCCGCCCTTACAGGACGAGCTTATGTTGGTTCAGGCCCCACCATTGTCGGCAGGATCAGATCGTCGATGATATGGGGTAGATGATAGACAGTGATGCCGCTCAGGTGGTCTGTGGGCGGGCGTTCCGCGAGGGTGAAGAGCACGACCGGTCGGCCGGCCGTTGAAAGGTCCAGCAGGCTGGCCAACAATGCCTCATGGGCGATGGCGGTCACCATCACAATGGTAGCACCCCAAGCCAAGCGGGGGGCTTCCTGGACCAATAGCGTTTCAATCTGGCTGCTGGCAAAGGGCGTGATCGCGGCCAACATCTCCAGAATGCGGGTGAGCTGGTGAGGACTGCGCCCTGGCAGCAGACGGATGGGCTGATCGCTTTCCGGTAGGGTGCCATTGGCGATCAGGCCCACGGACAAGCGTTGCTCTACCGCAAGTGCCGCCAGACTGGCAGCCACACTGATGACCCGCTCCAGCAGGTCAGGAATCGTGCCATGCCAATGGCGTTCCAGTGTGGCGATGTTCAAGAACAGCAGGATCTGCTCCTCTCGGCTTGGCTCATACACGCGGCTGAGCAGAGCTTGGTGGCGGGCGGTCGCCTTCCAATGCACCCGCCGCACGCTGTCTTCCGTTTGCCAGGCGCGCACACCAACGGTGCGGATGGGGTCCTCAAATAGATGTCTGCTTGCCCGTTGGTCGCCAAACGGGTTCTTGCTGGGCAGCTTTAGCTCTGCTGTCGAATACAGCCGGGGATAGACGATAAAGAACTCTTCTAAGGGAAGCTGGGCCGTGCGGCTGAAGAACCCAAAGCCATCACCGCTTTCGATGCGGGTCGGACCGAAGCGGTGGAACCCCCGGGCCGTGCAGGAGATGGTGTAGACTCGGGTGAGCCGTTGCAAAGCGTTGGGCATCCAAAATGAGAGATATTCGCCCCGGTTCGTCACCCGATTGAGGGAGACCATCTGCCCGTTAATGGGCAGGCTGGCCGGGAAGCTGTCGTGGGTCGTCAGCCATGTCAACGGCAGGAACTTGCGGTTGTGCAGCTCCAAGGTCAGCCCGATCTCCTCACCCAGAAACGCCCGTTTCTCAGTAAAAATGCGCCGATACTCTACCCCGTTCAAGCTCAATGCGTTCCACAGCCAGGCGATGCCGATCAGAACGAGAATCATCACGGCTGTAGTCGTAAAAAAGATGTTCTGTAGGAACAGCCCGATGCCCAGCAAAAGCAGGACTAGCAGAATCCAGGCGTCGGTGAACTGGGTGTCTTTCTCCAGGTCGAGCCAATGCTTGCGTCCCCGGAAGCGGGCAAAGCGCAGGCCACCTCTGGTCGGCTTCTCCTCAGATGTAGAGGGCGGCGGCTGGAAATCGAACATGGAATAATGGGTACAATGACAAAATTTTCTGTGCCAAAAGGGGTTATCCTGTTCATCCGTTAATCTTGTAAATCCTGATTCAGACAAGCTGGCCCTGTTTCTGCAGAGGCACCATGGAGTAGTGGTAACAATGACAAAATTTTCTGTGCCAAAAGGGGTTATCCTGTTCATCCGCTAATCTTGTAAATCCTGATTCAGACAAGCTGGCTCTGTTCCCGCAGAGGCACCATCATTCAATCCACCACTGGGACCGGCACACTGTTGACCACATCGCTCACCACTTGCTGCGGCGAACGGCCGCGCAGACGGGTCTGGGGGCTGATATGAATGCGATGGGTGAGCAGCACCGGGGCCAGATGCTGTATATCACTGGGGATCACGAATTTGCGGTTCCGCAGGCCGGCCAGGGCCTGGCTGGCCCGGTAGAGGGCCAGCGAGCCGCGGGGGCTGACCCCCAGTTCGACCGATGGATGTTCCCGGGTGGCGCGTACAACCTGCAGCAGATAGCGACGTATGTCTTCATTGACGTGAACCGCCCGCACCTCCTTCTGGAGGGCTGTCACCTGCTCGGCGGACACCACTGGCTCTAGGGATTCCAAGGGATCTCTGCGTTGGTAGCGTAGTAACATCTGCTCCTCTTCCTCTTCGCTGGGATATCCCAGGCCCAGGAGCATCAGAAAGCGGTCCATCTGGGCCTCAGGTAGGGGAAATGTGCCCTCTAGTTCAATCGGATTTTGGGTTGCCAGCACCAGAAACGGCGATGGCAGGCGGAAGGTATCCCGGTCAATGGTCACCTGCCGCTCCTGCATGGCCTCCAGCAGAGCAGATTGGGTGCGGGGCGTGGCCCGGTTGATTTCATCGGCCAGCACTACCTGACTTACAAGCGGGCCGGGTCGGAATTCAAATTCTTGGGTCTTTTGATTGAAGAAGCTGATGCCGGTTACATCGCTCGGGAGCAGGTCCGGGGTGAATTGAATGCGGGCAAAGCTGGCGTTGATGCTGCGGGCCAATGCTTTGGCAAGAGTTGTCTTGCCAATTCCCGGCACATCTTCCAGCAGCACATGCCCATCGCACAGGAGGGCGACCAGCAGCATTTCCACTACATGGGGTTTGCCGACAATCACTAGGCCGATGGCCTCTTGAATTCTTTCTGCAAGTTCTCGGCAATTCACAAATTCTTCTGTCCTACGCTTGAATGTACTTGAGAAAACGGGGTGCGATGAGGAAGCGCAGCTCACTGCCATCCCAGCGTAGGTGTCGCCAGCGGACGATCTGCAGCTCAAAATGGGCCATACTTGCGGTTGGAAAGCGTAGATTCATGCTGCCGGCCGCGCCGGTACACAGGGCTGATACCAGACTGGCCATGCCGGGGTTGTGGCCGATGAGCAGGACATGATGGCTGCTGTCTGGCGTGCTCTGTAGGACTGACAGCAGCGTGGATGGGGTGGCCGCGTAGACCCGATCATTCCAATTGATGTGGTTCGTGTAGCCAATCAGCTCCGCAACCCTTTCCGCTGTCTGGCGGGTGCGTAGGGCAGGTGAGGCAACGATCCAATCCGGTGCTTTCTTCGTGGCCGTAAGTAGGTGGTATACTCGCGACAACTGCCTGTATCCTTTCGCCGCCAGAGGGCGGTCCATATCCCGGCCAGAATCGCTGACCGGCTCGGCTTTGGCATGACGTAAAATCGTTAGAAATCGAGGATACATCGGGACATCTCCTTCACTTGTAGGCAGGAACGCTAGATAGTATAAGCGGGAATGCCCTTACAAGTCAAACGTCTTGTCTGATCCCGCGAGCAGGAAGCAGCGAAAGGTGGCATTTTACAGCATTGATTCAATGTTGATACACTGTGGCTGTTCAATCCGACCAAAACCTGCTCATTGTCAAGAGCGAATCAGCAAGGAGTTTGGCATGTTCGACTGGAAACCGACCATTGCAATCATCGGTGCCGGCGCGATGGGATCTGTGTTCGGGGGCCTGCTGGCGGAAGGTGGCCTAGATGTGACCCTGATCGATGTGTGGCAGGAGCACGTGGACTGTATCAAGCGGGATGGCCTCATGATGGTAGGCTATGGTGGCACCCGCTACATTACGGTCGGCGCGACGACCGATCCACGGCAACTGGCAGCGGTGGATGTGGTCTTTGTACAGTGCAAAGCTCCTTACACGCGTCAAGCTGTCGGGCAGGCCTTGAACCTCTTTGGGGAGGACACGGTTGCCATCAGCTTTCAGAATGGATTGGGCAATGAGGAAACTATCGCTGAAATCATCGGCATAGAGCGGGTGTTGGGCGGAGTGACGGCCCAGGGGGCCAGTGTTGAGGGGCCGGGCATTGTACGCAACTACAGTGATCTGCCCTCTCATATCGGCGAGATGATGGGTGTTGTGAGCACCCGGACCCAGCGCATCGCGGCCGCGTTGACTGCCGCGGGCCTGCACACCTCAGCTTCGTCCAACATTCGTTACGACATCTGGAAAAAGCTGCTGGCGAACATCGCGCTCAGTCCGACCTGCGCGGTCGCCAACCTGACGATTAAAGAGGTTTTCGCCATTCCGGAGCTGAAAGAGATCGCATTTGAGGCACTGGACGAAGCCGCGGCCGTGGCCCGGCGCGAAGGCCTGGAGCTGGACGTGGCTGAGACCCGCGAAGTGATCGGCCAGATCGCCGGTCCCACCGGGACCGGCGACAACAAATCCAGTTTGTGCGTAGACATTCTCAACCGCCGGCCATCGGAGATCGATGCCATTAATGGCGCGATAGTACGCCTAGGCAAGAAACATGGCATCCCGACACCGGTCAACAAGACATTGGTGGCCGCGGTGAAAGGGCTAGAAAGCCACTATTTGTAGTGGCGAGATAAAGTCATCTCTGCGGCTGATTTCGCCGCTCACGATACTGTAAAGGAATTCCCATGAATCCGAGTTCAGCTGCCGTTACCTCAATTGCCAATGCACTGCCGCCCCGGCCTACATTTGCCGATGTCTTGCAAGCCCATACAGTTGTGCGCCGTTATCTGGCACCCACCCCTCTCTACAACTACCCGGCCTTGGACGCGGCTCTGGGCGCGGAAGTGTGGCTGAAACATGAGAACTACCAGCCCATCGGCGCGTTCAAAGTGCGGGGTGGCATCAATTTCATGGCTCAACTCGCCAAACAACAGACCCAAGGCGTCGTGACAGCCTCCACCGGCAATCATGGCCAATCGTTAGCCTACGCGGCGCGGCTCTTCCATGTGAAAGCAGTGATTATTGTGCCGGAGAACGTCAATCCAGTGAAGCTGGAAGCTATGCGGGCCAACGGGGCTGATGTGCGCTTGTTGGGAGCCGAGTTTGAGGAGGCCAAGCAGAATGGCCAGCGGATCGCGGCCGAAGAAGGGCTGCGCTTTGTCTCTTCAGGCGACGAACCCGCGCTGATCGCTGGTGTCGCCACTCACACATTGGAAGTATTGCAGGAGCAGCCTGACATTGAGGCAGTGATCGTTCCGGTCGGCGGAGGGAGCGGTGCGGCCGGCGCGTCCCTGGTCGCCAAAACAGTCAACCCGCAAATCCGCACGATTGCCGTCTGTGCTGCATCCTCACCGTCCCCGTTTCTCACTTGGCGAGAGCGGGCCTGGCGGGCGGCCCCCAATCGTTCAGCCGCCGAAGGCCTGGCCACTGGAGCCCCCTTTCTGCTGCCCCAATCGCTCCTATGGGACCTGCTGGACGATTTCCTAACAGTCTCCGATGCGGAGATGTTCAGGGCTATCCGGATCCTCTTGGAAAAGGCCAAAACCTTAGCGGAACCGGCTGGTGCCTCACCCTTGGCTGCGTTCCTGCGTATGCAGGAGGAACTGGCCGGCAAGAAAGTGGCCCTGATCCTCAGCGGTGGCAACATTTCACCGCAGCAGTTGCAGGCAGTGTTGGAGGCAGAGTGACGGAGATTGGTAGAGGACCGAAAACCGCTGGCAGCAGTTACTCGTCAGGCGTCCCATTGGTGTTGCCCTCGTTATATGCCAGCAGAAGGCGTCGTAGCGCGGCCAGGTCTTCCTCATTTTCCATATGTGTTCTGGCGCGAGTCGGTTGTTCCCCCAACAGAGCTTGTCCGAACTGACTTTGGGCGAACATCCGCAAATCCTCTTCTAGGGGGTCGGCGATGCGGTGGTCGTCCACGATGTAGCCATCTTGCATGCGAAGGATCCGCCGGGTTGCCTGCGCGACCCGGCGGTCATGTGTGACCACAATGATGGATGTTTTTTGATTGCGGTTCAGGCTGTTGAGCAGCGCGAGGATCTCTTCGCTGCTCTGGCTATCCAATGCACCGCTCGGCTCATCCGCCAGAATCAGGGCTGGGTCATTGGCCAATGCACGGGCAATCGCCACTCTCTGCCGCTGGCCGCCGGACAGTTGATTGGGCAGATGGCCGCCCCGATCGCCCAACCCTACCAGCTCCAACAGATGGAATGCCCGCTCTTTGCGCTGCGGGCGGCTGTACTTCTGTCCCTGCATCGGGACTTCTACATTTTCCTGGGCGGTCAGGGTCGGCAGAAGATTGTGTAGCTGGAAAACGAAGCCCACAGTCTGGGCCCGGAAGCGGTCCACATTTTTCAGCCTGGACAGGTCTTCTCCGGCCACCCACACTTGGCCTGTGGTCGGCTGGTCTAGCGCGCCTAGCATGTTGAGTAGTGTACTCTTTCCGCAGCCGCTGGGCCCCATCACCGCGACAAATTCACCGCTCTGCACTTCGACTGTAAGACCGTCAAGCGCATGCACAGCCATCTCGCCACTACCGTAGATTTTTGTCAGGTTTTCCGTGCGAATGATCGGCTCGCTCATCGGAAGTCGTCTAGTATGGCTATTGATTGCGGAATGCGTACTGCAATCGGCCTATTGTGGGGGCGTCACCAGAATATTTACGAACGCGGTCATGCCCCATCGTAGGCTTTCGTCCAGGGCCGGCACGTCCACATGTACGGTAAAGTTGGTGCTGCCCTGGGCGGTGGTGCTGACCGGCGCAATGTACGTGATGACGCCCTTGAAGATGCGGTCCGGCGAGGAGTCGAAGGTGACTTCGACAGTCTGGCCGGTCTGCAGATGGACTACATCCGTTTCCCGCAAGTCGGTCGTCTCCACGTGCATTTTTTGCGTATCACCGAGCAGCACTAAGGTCTGTCCGATGGATGCTAGTTCGCCACTGCGAATGGAAACGGCCCCTACCTGGCCAGCGAAAGGGGCGACGATCTGACCCTGGCGCACTTGGGCCTGGGCGCTGGCAAGTTGTGCCTTTGCGGCTGCGATGCGGGCTTCGGAAACCGCGATATCTTCGGCCGATGCGCCTTCCTTGTGTTTGCGTACATGTGCTTCCGCGCTGGCCAGCGCAGCTTGCGCCGATTGAATGCCGGCCTCTGCGGCTGGGATCCGGCTCTCCGCTACGGCTACACGCGATTGGGCTTCCTGAATCCGGGCCCGGGCCACGGCCAACTGCTGCTCGGTGGCTCCTTGGGTAGCTACCGCGAATTCTGCTTGGGCTGCCTCTAGGGATTCTGTGGCCTGTTGGAGTTGTAGGGCCTCGGGACGGGAAGATGCTAAGGATTCTCCTCGCACTGCATTGTAGGCGGCCTGTGCATGGTTTACGGCGGCCTGCGCGATATCGACGCGGGCCGCGGCCGCGGCCCGCTCTGCCGGGGTGGGGCCGCTCGCCAGTTCATTGTACTGCTCCTGCGCGATCAACAGCTCGACTTCGGCCAGCTCAATGGCCTTCTGAGCCTCCAGCAGCTGGCCTGCGGCCAGGGCCACCTGTGCTTCAGCGGTCGCTACATTGGCTTCTGCGGCCGCAATCTCGGCCTCACTGGACCCAGCGAGTAGTTTGGCGTGGGCTGCTTCTGCTTCTGCTACAGTCGCGGCAGAGATTTCCACTGCGCTCGTAGCTGTCGGGTTATTCAGTTGCAAGAGAACTGTGCCGCTCTCAACCCAATCGCCCTCTTTCACATGCAAGGCTTCTACACTGCCGCCCTGCATCGGGGCCAAATTGGCCCAGACAGTAGGCACCAGCCTACCGGATGCCCATATCACTGTCCCCAGATCCTCAGCCTCAGTCTCCGCAGTTTCAGTCTCGGTTGTCTGTTGTTGACCGAGGTCGGAGCCGGTAGTTAGCAATGGGTCGACGAATCTCACATATGCCCAGCCACCCACGGCCAGGGCTACAATCACACAGAGGGCAATCAGTACCTGTCGCATAGTTCACACCTCCATATCAAGCCCATGCAGTTCCTTTGCTGGATCCGCGTTTGTTGGGCAGATAGACAGTCCTCTACTCATAGCGCAGGGCTTCCACCGGTTGCAGGCGGCTGGCCCGCCAGGCCGGGTAAAACCCGCCCAATAGCCCCAGGAGTAGGGTGAAGGATAGGGTGGTAGCGAACGTGGTCGGCTCCCAGATGGGGCGTAAGATCCTGCCGACCATGGGAATGGCGGCCACACCATTCAGAAGCAGGACACCGCCGAGGGAGCCGAGGAGGGCGGATAGCAGACACAGGAGCAGACTTTCCTGCATAATTTGCGACAAAATCCGCTTCCCCGGCCAGCCCAGGGCCCGCAATGTGCCGATCTCCCGGGTGCGTTCATAGATGGACATAATCATGGTGTTGGCCACGACGATCCCGCCTACGACCAGGGCGAGCATGCCGATGGCCCCGGCCATGGCCTGCATATTGGCGATATCATTGGTGTTCTGGGCAAATTCACTGCTGATGCTGGCCCGCACCTTTGGGAAACGCCGGTTGATCGCTTCTTGTACCGGCTCTGCTAGCGAGGGGTCCTTGACATCGACAAATAGAAAACTGACATTGCGTGGGCGATTCAACAGCCGTTGGGATTCCCGCATTGCCAAAATTCCGCCGCCATCTTCCCAAACGACACCGGTCTCATAGATGCCGACAATCTTGTAGCGGTTGTTGTAAAGGGTCAGGGTGTCGTTTACGCCTAAATCGTAAGATTCGGACGCTTTGCTGCCGATAACGATCTCATTGGGCCGTTGCATCCGTCGCCCTGCTATCAGTGTGTAATGATCCATGGCCGTGCTGTTGGGATCCAGCCCAAGAGTGATAAATAGGGGCATTTCCGCTGTCATCACAATCCCCAAGATCATGGGGCTGACTGCTTTCACATGGGGCATGGCCTGAATCTGGCGCACGACCTGTTCATCAATACTGCTCAGGTTCATATCCGGTACGTCCCGCTGCATGACGGTGAGATTGCCAGGGCTGCCACTGCCGGCCAGCGTGTTCAATTGGCCGACCATGCCAGCGGTGAGCCCACCTAACATCACAAGCGTAGCTACACCGATGCCGATGCCGGCCGCGGCCAGAAGGGTGCGGTTACGCCGCCGCCACAGGTTACGAAAGCTCTGGCTGCCGACCCGACTCAACAGCCCTGTAGAGGCATCTGAGGCTGTGCCACCTTCATAGGAAAGAGCCTCTACAGGCCGTAGGCCCGCGGCCCGCCACGCGGGGTAGACGCCGCCCACCAGGCCCAAAATGATCGCTGTCAACATCCCCTGCATAAAAATGGCCGGTGTAAACACGCCGGCCAGGATACCTCCCATGCCGGGCACTGTGCTTGCCAGCCTCGCCAGAGCGACCCCCAAGAAAATGCCAAGGGTCCCGCCAGCCACACTGAGGACCACAGATTCGCCTAAGATCATCCACAGGACCCGCCAACGCCCCCAGCCCAGTGCTCGCAGAGTACCGATCTCCCGGGTGCGTTCCAGTACACTCATCACCATTGCGTTCATCATGCCCAGCCCACCGATGAATATGGCGATGGCGGCGATGCCCCAAGCGAATCCCCGCAAAATCTGATCGTACTGCTGGTTGCCATCCTGTTCACTGGTCTTGCTGACCTGCAAGTCCAATTCCAGGGATTCAATACGTTCAACTACCACATCCGCATCAGCACCTCGCCGCAGGCCAATCTCATAGAGACTGACTTTGCGCTCGAACTGTGCGATGGTTTGTGCATCCTCCAGCAGCAGCACCCCGCCAGATTCTTCCAGCCCCTGGCCGGTCTCATAGATACCGACGACTCGATAGGGCTTTCCATAGAGGCGTAGGTTGTCGCCAATGGAGGTAGCGGTCGATTCGGTCGCCCGCCGGCCAATAATCATCTGCCCCGGCCCACTGACCGGTTTCCCTTCAACGATGCGGTAATGGTCCATGGCCGTGCTGCCGGCCTCATAGCCGAAGACGAGGAAAAAGGGTAGGTCTTCCGTCGCAATCCAGGTATAGATGCCCGGCTCCACCCGGATCACATCGGGAATAGCCTGCAAACGCTCGCCGATCGTTTCGTCTAGGTTGCTCAGTACGGGGTCGACCGAGTCGGCTTGGGTGATCAGTAGGTCGTTGTTGCCCCCGCCAACCACCGTGGTGTAATTGCTGGAAAGCCCCTCTGCAATCGACCCGAGGGCAACCACCGCGGCCACGCCGATAGCGATTCCAAGAAGGGTCAGGCTGTTGCGGGTCGAACGCCGTATTAGATTTTTGAATACCATGGGAGATCCCCTATCAACTACGTAGGACGCGTAGTGCTCCATCAAGTGCCGATTGACTGACACTCCGCTGCCAAGAGACGGATAGAATCACATCAGTGGCATCACTGGGGTCTACTCGTCTAGCAGCGGCACGACTTGCAGAAGGTCCGCCATATCGTAAGCTAAGGCATGGGCCTCTCCATTCACTTCCACCAGCACAGGCCCATCAAAGGGAGCCTGTTGCCGCAGGAGTACCTCCACGTTCAGATGCAGACCGAGCTGGCCGAGATAGGCCAGGCGTTCGGTGTCTTGGCTCAACACCCGCACCAGTCTGTAGGTGTGACCGACTTCGGCTTTGGAAAGGGGGCTACCGGGCGTGTGGCCGATCTCGCCATCTTTGGATGGGATCGGATCCCCATGGGGATCTACCTGTGGATGGCCCAGGGACGCGGCAATAGCATCCTCTAATGCCTCGCTGATCACGTGTTCCAGACGTTCAGCCTCTTCATGGACATGTTCCCAAGGTATATCCAATGTTTTGTGCAGAAAAAGCTCCAGCAGCCGGTGATGCCGTAAGATTTCTAGCGCGACCCGTTGGCCGGTTTCCGTGAGCAGTACGCCCTGATACGGCTTGTAATCCACCAATCCCATTTGCGCCAATTTTTTCACCATATTGGTGGCCGACGCCGGCGTCAAGCGCATGTATTCGGAAAGGACTGAGTTTGTGACCTGTTCCCCTTGGGTTTCTAGAAGGTAGATCGCCTTCAGATAGTCCTCATGAGCAGGGGATAGGGGGTTGTTGATTTGGGAATTAAAATTTTTAAGCATACCTAAATATATAATGCCCAATCAGATTCTGTCAAGTGGCAACCGAACGACTGGTTTGTCGGGGAGGGGCGACGGGTTGGCAATTTTGCCGTCCACCGGCTAAAAGTGGGTTGTACGGGTCCAATCCATCAGAGCCTGTTGGGATCCGTACAGGCAAGCCGCATTTTCTGGGCCATGTTCGATGCGGGGCGTTGTCGTGGCCTCTGGATCAGCAGCACCTGACGGTTGATCCTGCCGGACGTACAGACCATCCGCTTGCATCAGCCATGCCTGGCGTCTGTCCCCTAGGCAGACCCCTAGGATTCGCTGCAACTGCTCCTGCAAGGCCGGTTCCTCCACAGGGACTATCGCCTCTACGCGCGCAAGTAGATTGCGGGACATCCAATCGGCACTGCCGATGAAATACAGAGGTGTGCCATCATTGGCGAAATGGTAGATGCGGTGGTGTTCCAGAAAACGCCCGATGATACTGATGACCTCGATGTTCTCACTAATCCCAGGAATCCCTGGCCGAATCCGGCAGTTGCCTCTTACGACCAGGCTGATCTGTACGCCGGCCTGGCTTGCTCTGTAGAGAGCCTGCACCACCATTGGGTCGTCCAGCCCGTTCATCTTGGCGATGATGCGGGCCGGACGTCCGGCCTGTGCATGGGCTGCTTCCGCGTCGATCAACTCCACGAACCGGTCTCGCATATTGACTGGTGCGACAAGTAGCCGGCGGTACTCATGCTGGCGGCTATAGCCCGTCAAAAAATTGAACAGGTCCATCAAGTCAGCCCCGATCTCTGGGCGAGCTGTCAGCAGGCCCAAATCCGTGTACAGAGCAGCCGTCTTCGGATTGTAGTTGCCCGTGCCGATGTGTGCGTACACCCGTAGGCCGTCTTCCTCCTCCCTCACCACGAGGGTCGTTTTGGTGTGGGTTTTCAAGCCGACAAGCCCGTAGGCCACATGGACGCCGGCGTCCTCTAGGGTACGGGCCCATTCAATGTTGCGCTCCTCATCAAAGCGGGCCTTCAATTCTACCAGTACAGCCACCTGCTTGCCCCGTTCTGCAGCTTGGATCAGGGCCCGTCCTACCGGGGAATCGGCACTGGTTCGGTACAAGGTCTGTTTGATCGCCAGGACCTGCGGATCCCTGGCCGCTGCCTCAATGAAAGCCTGTGTGCTGGTGGCAAAACTGTGGTAAGGATGATGAACCAACACATCCCCTTTGCTGAGAATGGAGAAGATATCGGCGGGGCGAGTCTGGCTACCGACGCCGGAGAAGGCTACATGGGTTTGGGGCGTCCAAGGCTCGTACTTCAGATGTGGTAGGTTTACGTCTGCCAGCGCTAGGAAATCCGCCACACCCAATGGTCCATTCTGGGGATAGATATCGGTCTGTTGCAGGCCCATGGCCTGCATCAGGACTGTGCGGATGTCGCTCGGCATGGATTCGGCCACCTCCAAGCGCACGATCGGTGCAAAGCGACGTTCCCGCAGCTCTTCGCTGATCATCTCAAGCAAGTCATCGGCCTCTTCCTCATTGCGAGCGATATCCGCGTTGCGGGTCACCCGAAACGGATTGGTAGAGATGATCTCCATCCCTTGGAAGAGCGCGTGCAGATGATGGGTAATCACCTGCTCCAATGGTACGAATGCGGCAGATGTGGAGCCATTGGATTGCGACGTCTCCCCACTTGTTGCCAAATCGTGGGAGTCGTTTACTGCTACCCAGCGAGCCCGGTTCTGTGGCACTTTGACCCGCGCAAACCGAATTTCATGGCTGTCCGGGTCCCGCAACTCCACTGCTAGATTGAGACTGAGGTTGCTGATAAAGGGGAAGGGGTGGCCGGGGTCCACGGCTAAGGGTGTCAAAATCGGATAGATTTCCCGGCGAAAGAAGGCTGCCATCTGCGCCTGCTGTGGCGCGGACAGTTCATCATAATCAACGAGGCACACCCCCTCTTTGTGTAGGGCTGGCAGGATATCCGTCATGAGTACACGGGCCTGGCACTGCACCATGGCGTGGATGTGCCGGGCGATGAGCCTCATCTGATAGTCTGGCGTCCAGCCGTGAAGGATCAGGTTGGCAACACCTGCGGCCTGCTGCCGTTTCAGGCCACCAACCCGTTTACGAAAGAATTCGTCCAGATTGCTGCCGGTGATAGCGATAAACTTGAGCCGTTCTAGGAGCGGGTTGCGCTCGTCCAAGGCTTCGTACAAGACGCGCCAGTTGAAATCCAGCCAACTCAGTTCCCGATTGTAGATGGCCGGTGACTCCGCCAACGCAGGTAACGAGAGGTGGGCCAATGGGGTAGACAGGGACGGGTAGGCGGAGACAGGCGGCATATTTACGGGCTGCCCCTCGCCCACCCCTGCCCCTTGAACTGTTGGAATGGAATTGCCAGTATCTGTTTCCGATTCATCGGTAATGAACTGTTCGACAGTTGCTGGATACTCTCGTTCTTCGTCGAATCGATAGGCATAAGAATTCATCGGCTCTGTCTCCGACTTGCTCTTTAGGCAACATTGCGTTACATATTACTTGTGGATCATATAACGTATTTTAAGAAATTTCAACCTAGTTGTCTAACTACCAGAATCGTTTCGCGTGGCCAATTGCGAATTCGGTCAGGATTCTCTGAACCTTGTCTGCAGCAGGAGTAAAGGATTCATCCTGAGTTGATTCCTGCAAATCGTGTAAATCCAAATCAGTGTTTACTAGCTATGCAGTGATTTGAATCTATGAGGGGCAGCGGAAACTAGCACCTGCAGTGTTTCGCTGCCAATCGCAGACAGTTACGAAAAACTGGGGGTTATCAGGAGTACATGCTGCTATGTTGGGAAATCTGTTGTTTGTCCCGTTTATCTTTATTGTTTTTCTGGCCAACCTTGCCGACAAGAGGCGGTTGGCCGCTGAATCCGATAATACAGTAGCCGGGCTCACCTATCTCTTTCATATTTTCATCTTTGGCTGCCTGGCAGCGGTCGGCATACTGCTCCAAGGGTTCGGCCTGCTGATAAACGGCAATAGCGGTTTGGCAGATAGTATATTGCCATCGCTTTTGGAGACCGGCGATTCAAGCCTAGAATCCCTATTGAATGGAGAGGTTCTGAGCAACCTTGGGGCCGGCCTGTGGGGGCCGGCCCTGATCGCAATGCTACTCCTGCTCCCGCCCGTGCGACGTGGCGTCGCGAGGGTTATCCCCATCGACCCCCGCAGTACTGTCCATGGGGTCGCTCTTTCGTTCGTGATGCTGATCGTCATCAATCTGACAACGACCCTTGCCATCGGATTGGAGACATTGGCGGACCTATCCGATGATACAGATCGTACCAATAGTGCTGCATTGCTGGCAACGCTGTGGACACAACAGCTCACAATGGCCTTATGGGCCCTGGTCGGCGTTGGCTGGCTGACTCGTCGTATGTGGTCGCAGGTATTGGAACGACTCGGCCTCGTCGTTCCTCGTCCTAGGGAGGTCGGCATCGGTGTAGGTATCGGACTGCTCTCTGTATGCCTGATTCTGTTGTTGGAAGCCGGCGCGTCCGCGTTTGGTTTTGGTCCTGATGAAAATGTTGAACGCCTGACAGAAGTGCTGCTCGGCCCGCTGCTGACTTCGATCCCCGGTATCCTTACATTGGGTCTGGCAGCCGGTATCGGCGAAGAAACTCTTTACCGGGGCGCGCTGCAACCCCGCTTTGGCTTGCTTGTCACAAGTTTTCTATTTGCCATCACCCATAGCAACTATGGCATCAGCCTGTCTACGCTGTTGGTGTTCATGATTGGGCTGGTGTTCGGCCTGGTCCGCATACGTTTTAACACCACAACTAGCGTGATTGCACATGCTTCCTACAACAGCACCTTGGGTTTGATTGCTCTCCTCGCGCAGCAAATCGCCTCTTCTTAATTCAATATCCCCATCAAAACTTAGGCGATTGCATCGCCAAACCTGATGAGTCGCCGGTAGAGTTCCTCCTGCCGGCGTATGGCCTTCTCGTAGCGTTTGCTTGCTTGTCTGTCCGGGGTGGAAGTGTGTACCGTCGGAGGCACGGGTGGCTCCGGCAGACCGAGGGCCTGTAGGGCCAGAATGGCTGCGCCCCGACTGGTAGCCTCAGGCACATCAATGAGATGCACCGGCGTCTGCAGAACATCCGCCAGAATTTGTCGCCATAGAAGATTCTCTTGCAGCGCGCCGCCGCTGGCGACAATCTCACTGTCAGGGGCCAGTAATGGCTTAAGACGGTCGTAAATCAGACGAAAACGGAAAGCGACTGCCTCAAAGGCTGCCCGGATGATGTGAGCCGCTGTGGTCGCCGGCGTAATACCGCTGATGCTGAGGGTCGCTTCGCTGGCCCAGCCCGGTGCTCGCTCTCCACGCAAAAAAGGTAGGATCGTCAGCCCATGTGCATCGGGCGGCAACAAAGCAGCCAGCGCCAATCGTTCATCGGGTTCCTCTGCCGCCAATACGTCCTGTAGCCAAGAGTAAAGAGAGCCGCCATCGGTCAGGGAACCGCCTAGAAGCCAGCGTTTCCTGTCGATTGGATAGCTCCACAGCCCGACAGGCACCTCTGGCACAGAGCCATCTATATCTGTTGGGATGACGACCCGCATGGCCCCGGTCGTTCCGATGGTCAGGGCGATGCGCCGGTTGTCCGTACAGCCGCTGCCGAGATTGGCACCGACGCCATCGCCCACTGCCAGAAAAAAGGGAACCGTCGCCAACTCCGGCCAACGTCTGGCCCAAGGGGCAGCCAGCCCAATAGCTCGTGGCCTGGGGCCTGTAACTGCCGTGGAATGTGGAGTTTTACTGGTTGCTGGCCATTGGTTGCTGGCCACTGAGTAGTCGAGGATAGGTGAGAGATTGCGCGCGGCCAGGCCAACCCGCCGTAGGAGAGCCTCATCCCAAGAGCGAGCACGACGGTTGAATAGTCCTGTCCAGCCGACCTCACTGCTGCTGATAGGCGCAAAGGGGTGGCCCTTCCAGCGGGCCAACAGGTAGGAGGCCAGAGTATGCCAATGAGCAACTTGCCCTAGCCGCTCCGGTTCTTCGGCAGCCAATCGCAACATTTGTGCCGGCACGTAAGCACTGTGGACCGGTGTCCCTGTGCGGCCATAGGTGGTATCAAAGGCACCCTCCTGTTGTAGTTCCCGCCGCAACCTGTCGGCATATGGCCCGCTGCGGGTGTCGGCGTAGCTGTACACAGGTGTAACCGGTTGGCCATTGCGGTTCACACCGAGCCAGCTCATGGCGAAACTGGTCCATGCAACTGCTAGAAAGCGATACTCGCCCCGCAACTCTCGCAGCCGTTCCAGACAATCACTGACCACCTGCTCCGTCAGCTCGGTGATGGTGTCGGGGTCAAATGTGCTGTCCGCGGCCTGCCTTATGTAACGGTACTCGGATATGCCTTCCACTGGCGCGCCAGTAGTGTAGTAGGCGGACGCGCGCACGGAAGAGCTGCCAAGATCGATTGTGAGGATCAGGTCGTTCACTGCAGTGGCCTGTGGTGTTGAATGTTCACTGGTCATTGGTGTGCCGGGCGGCTAGATCGTCATGCACAAGCAGAAATCGGTCAGAGGCACTCTGGCGATAGGCTGCTCTGGCCATTGTGGTTGTGGCGATGGGACTCGTCACGAAGAAGAGAATAATCAGGGCAACCATACGGGCTATCTGTCCGTCCTCAAGGAAATGTACCCCGGTAGCGAACAGCAGGCAACTGATGCCCAAGGTCGCGGCCTGCCCGGCCGCATGCATGCGGGTAAACACATCAGGCAGCCGCAATATGCCCAAAGCACTGATGAGCAGAAAGAGCGTACCGATGGAAGCGAGAAGAATAACGAGTAGATTTTTGTTCAACAGGTCCATTGAATCACTCCAAAACTAGGAATCGAATCACGAGATCGCATCCTTTCATCTAGAGAATCCTGATGCAGACAAGGTGTTCGAGAATGTTGATCAGTTCTGTATGTCTTCCTCTTCCTTCTCCCCTTTGCGTTCTAAGAAGCGGGCAAACATCATCGTGCCGAGGAACCCGAGCACTGCCGTGATAATCGCCCCTTCTAATAGAACGTATGACTGGCTGGTTACGGCAAATAGAGCAAAAATGCCGACCGCGTGGATCGAGATCAGATCAAAGGCGACCGTGCGGTTCGGGACATTTGGCCCGCGCAGAAGTCGCCAGAAACAAAGTAGCAGGGAAAAGGTGAGCAGTGCCATCAGTACATCTAGGCTCAGGGCGAAAAGTTCATTGCTCATAATGACAACACCAATGGGCAGTGGCCAGCAATCCCATAGGCCACTGCGTTTATGTCTTTAGAATATCCTCTTCATTCATCTCCTCGAGAAGATGCCGTAGTTCTAAAAGTGGCTGCTCAAAGTCCCGTTTGATTTCAGCACGGAACGTCTCCGGACTGGTGATATGTATGGTATGGACAAACAGAGCCTCTTGTCCATGGACATCCTCGCCGAGATCAACGCTTAGGGTACCAGGGGTCAGGGTGATGATGGAGGCCAGCACGGTAATGTCCAAAGGATTCGTCAGGACAAGCGGTACGGCTACGATGCCTGGTCGTATCCTGGGCGTAGAGCGAAATGTATTGGAGAGTACGACGATGGCCAGCCGCAGGTTGCTTTCCAGAATTGCATACAGAACATATGCGCTGAATCTGGAAAGTTTCACTACATAGTACCCGTACCTCCGTTGGACAATGGATAGCAGGACAAAGCCCAAGATGAAGCCGCTGAGAAGAGTACGCAATGAGTACTCGCTATTCAGGACCAGCCACAGCAGAGCGAGGGACAGGTTGAGTACAAAGAAACGCTGCATTGATACTCCTAGTGGAGAATGACACGTGGAAAGTGAAGAGCCACTAGCGTGAGAACACTACTCCCAGTAAAATAGATCATCTGCGCTATTCCTCTTGCTCGGTCAGCGGCGCGACCGCCTGAATATACGCCTGTTGGTCTAAGGCTTGGGCCGCCACCCGTCTCGTCAACTGGAAGGCCGGCTCTCCTAGAATACCCAAGCCCAGACTTAAGGATACGAGTACAGCGATGGGGGTCAGTACCAGGGCTTGACGGACTTTATTCTGCAAGATGCGGGAATGGAACGGGTCCGGCCATCTGTACTCGCCCCAGAAGGACTCCCGCCAGAGGCGCATCATATTGAGCAGTGTCAGAAAGCTGGCAAAGATACTGACACCTGCCACCAACCAGTGGCGAGTGTCTAAGGTGATTTGCAGGAGACTCAGTTTGCTCACGAAACCGCTGAATGGTGGAATGCCGGCCAGGGAAATAGAGGACAGAAAAAAAAGAAATGCCAGCAAAGGTTGTTGGGTCACCAGACCACCGATGGAGGCCAGCCGGTCGCTGCCCATATGGATTTCTACGGCCCCACCAGCCATGATAAGTGCTGTCTTGACAATCATATGATGACAGAGGTATAGCACTGCTGCTGCCAATCCGAAGCCAACAGATAACTGGTTGCCATTCAAGGCGACCGCCAGCCCCATCAGCATAAAGCCTACATGGCTGATGATGTGGAAACTGAGGACTCGGCGGATCCCCGGCTGGGCCAATGCACCGAATGCGCCCACGAGCATCGTTGCCCCGGCCAAAGCTAGCAGTGGCCTCTGCCAGTCGATGAGCAGATCCGGGAAGAAGAGCGTATAGCTGCGGAAGAGTGTATACACACCAACTTTTGTCAACAACCCGCCGAACAGAGCCGTGACCGCCGGCGGCGGTGTGTGGTAGCTGGCTGGCAGCCAGAAGAACAGCGGAAAAATCGCGGCTTTGCTGCCAAATCCGACTAGCAACAGCCCCGCGAAGACTGTATGCACTGCAGGAGATGCCAGCGGCAGTCGCTGTGCGATCTGTGCCATGTTGAGCGTACCCATGGTGCCATAGGCCACACCGGCCGCGACCAAGAAGATCGTTGATGCCAGCAGATTGAGGACCACGTAACGGATGCCGCTGTTCGTCTGGGCCGGCTGGGCACCGACCGTCAGCAGCACAAAACTCGCCATCAGAAGTACCTCAAAAAACACATACAGGTTGAAGAGATCACCCGCCAGAAACGCGCCATTGACACCCATCAACAGCAGCAGATAGAGGGGATAGAAGCCCATTTGTTTGCGATGTTGGCCGATAGTGGCGATGGCAAACGGATATACAGCCATGGCGACAACTGCTGTCAACAACAAAAGCGTGGACGAAAGACCATCGGCATACACGGTGATGCCAAACGGTGCCGACCATCCGCCCATCTGAAGCACAAATCGTTCACCCCGTCCTGCGGTCGCCTGAAAGAGGAGCAAGGCAACCGTCAGATTGAGGAGCAGAGCCAGGGTTGAAAGGAGTAATTGTAGGCCGATCCGGCGTCGTCCACCCCAATGGGTGAAGAACAACATCAGGGCGGCTGTCAACAGTGGAATCGCAACCGGTGCGGCCAGCAGATTGGCATTCAAGTTCATCGGTAGTGGAATTCCTCCATGGCCTCGGATTCGTCGGACTCCGGTGTCAGACTGGGTGTCCAGCTGGGCGGCATATCGTCACTATCATAGACCTCGTCCAGCTCATAAGCCAGCCAGTCGTACTCGTCAGTATCTTGGGGACCTTCGGTAAAATCAAAGGGATCTCCTTCCCGCAGTAGAGGAACAAACTCCCCAGGTACGATATCTGTTGCCGCGATGGTCTGCCTCCGGTTGACCAGCGCAATGACGAAGGCAGTAATGCCGAAGCTGATGACAATTGCTGTCAGGATCAGGGCCTGGGGCAAGGGATCCGCGGGCACCGCTGCGGCTAGGGCTTCGGCGTACTTTTTTTTGTCCAAGAAAATCGGTGGACGCCCTGGGGTGAGAGTCCCGGAGCCGAACAACAGCAGATTGACGCCATGGCTCAGGAGCGCGAGGCCGAGGATCAGTTTGATCTGTCCTCGTCGCATAATCATATATGTGCCGGTCGCAAAAAGGCTGCCGACCGCAATCGCTAGCAGTAAGGCGATCATATCATGAGGTGCCTTTATCAACAGGTTCTGTCGTTTCCGAAATCTGGATATCCGAGTCCGCAGCTTGGCTGAGGCCGAGCAGATAGGAAGTGGTGACACTCACCACCACAAGAAATACCCCCAGATCGAAAATTATCGGTGTGCCTATATCCCATTGGCCCAGTAAGGGAATGGATAACGCCAACCACACACCTTTGAAGAAAATCCCTTCCAGTAGTCCAACGATTCCAGAACAGATGGCAAGGGCCAGCCCGAGGCCAATCGTACTGTTCAGGTACGGGCCTACAGCGTGGCGGACCGTATCATGCCCTCGGCTCAAGATCAGCAACTCAAAGGCAGCTGCGGCCATCAGGCCAGCGATGAATCCGCCACCGGGTAGATCATGACCACGTAGCAGTAGGAACAGAGCCAGAAACAGTAACACAGGTGTGAGTATGCGATTCAGCAAGCGGAGATAGAGTTCTGTCATGTTTAACTGCAAGGGCGTGTGGTCGGCAACTGCAATGGTCGGTATGGGAGTGGAATCCGAGCCATCCTTTACTCCTGTTCGTCCTGCTGGTTTTCCCTGGCCACAGGTGCCTGGTTCTTGATTTTTTCATTGTGTATCGGTAGATGCACCCGGGGTGCATTCAGTAAGGCATAGCCGCCGAGGGCCGCCAGGGCGAGAACTGTGATTTCAGCCATTGTATCAAAGCCGCGAAAATCCACCAGAATCACATTGACCACATTGGCTCCATGGCCGCCAGGTACAGCGTTTTCCAGAAAATATCCGCTGATGGACTGTGTAGTCTGTATGGCTTCGCTGCTGTTGAACAGCACAAGGAAGAAGCCGAATACACCGGCAGCTAAGGCTACCAGTATATTGCGTATCTGTTTGACTCTCTGCATGGGTGGACGTACATCTGGCGGTAATTTGGTGAAAACCAGCACGAGCAGAACGACGGTGAGTACCTCAACGAGCAACTGGGTCAATGCCAGGTCCGGCGCACTGTAGAAGATGTAAAACAGGGTCACGGTGACGCCAACAACGCCTAAGCTGATGATTGCGCTCAATCGGGTGCGGGCTCGCGTGGTAGCGTACGCGGATACGACTGTCAGCAAAATCAAAATCGTATCCGGTGCTTCTAGGGGTGCTGCTGTGGCCGGCCTCAGGTCATTCAGTGTGATATGGCCGAGAGCTGCTAACACTGGCACGAAGGCAGCCAGCAGTACGATGGCCACCTGGGTAGCCAGAGTATAGCCCTGGGAAAAGCGGGCGATGATCTGGGCCCAGCCGTACAAGCCGTTCAAGGCTCTCTGGAAGATGACGACGCCGCGTAGCCCATCAGGGAGTCTGCTCAGTGCTCGGCGGAGTATATCCCTGCTGCGAAACAGCCCGAAACCAATGGTGATCACGAGCAGGCTTGTCAGCAAGGCCGGCGTTATCCCGTGCCAGAGAGACAGAGTCTTTGTCACAGGTTCAGCGGAGATGGCGGAGACTGCCGGGTTGATCAGGGCAGCCAGTGGTTGTAACATAAATGGTACTGCTATGCCGACCCCCACCAATAGGAGCGGTGCGGCCACGAAAGGTATGGCCGGCGTATGGTGGACTGCGGGTAATTGCCCTTGCCCATCTCCACTGGTTTTCGGGCGTAAAAACACCTCCCACAGGAGGGTCAGGCTGTAGGCGACGAAAAACATACTTGCTACCACTGTAGCCCCAAACGCGATCCAGCCGGCCAGTTCTCCATGCTCACCGATGTCAATGAAGGCATCTAGCAAAGCCTCTTTGGTGACGAAGCCAAACAGAGGTGGGAACCCGGCCATGGATGCGCCGGCCAGTAGTGCTGCAGTGGAGGTGCCGGGCAATGTGTACCACAGGCCGGCGAGCCGCTGTAGATCTCTGGTGCCGGTTGCATGGTTGACGATGCCGGCTACCAGAAAGAGTGGTCCTTTGTAGAGAGCATGGGAGAGGATGCCGGCCACGACCGCAAGCAGGGCTGCCTCACTGCGGAAGGCGAGCAGGGTTGTGAAGATACCCAACTGGCTGACGGTCGCGTAGGCCAACAGGGCCTTCATATCCCACTGACGGATGGCGAAGACTGCGCCTAGCAGCATTGTAAGGCCGCCGCTAATGAGGAGTGCCCACAGCCATAGAGGGCTGTCGCTGAAGGCTGGGTGTAGCCGGGCCAGTAGATAGATGCCGGCCTTCACCATTGTGGCCGAGTGCAAATACGCACTGGCCGGCGTCGGCGCAGCCATTGCACCGGGTAGCCACCAGTGAAAGGGAAACTGGGCAGACTTTGTAAACGCGGCCAGCAGAATCAGAATGAGAATCGCCGGATAGAGTGCTGAGTCGGTCAGGCCCGGGCGGCTGACGATTGCACTGATGGTATACGTGCCGGCTTCTTGCCCCAGTAAAATCAGGCCTGCCAACAGAGCCAAGCCACCCCCACCCGTGACGATGAATGAATTGCGCGCGCCACCTCTAGCAGCTGCGGATTGATGGGTATAGCCGATGAGCAGATAGCTGGTGATGCTGGTGCCTTCCCAGAATACGAAGAGGGTCAGCAGATTGTCCGCCCAGACCAGGCCCAGCATGGAAGCCATGAATGTGAACAAGACCAGATAGAAATACCCCTGGCGTTCGTCGTCTTCCAAATAGTAGTGGGTGTAGAGAGCGACCACTGCACCGATGCCGGCGATAATCAGCCCAAAGAGTAGAGAAAGGCCATCAAGACGGAAGGAAAGAACCAGCCCTAGACTGTCGATCCAGCGATATTCTTCGCTGTGAACCGTGGTCCAGTAGCCGGTGGTTGGTAGCTGACTGCTGACCTGCCAGCCAGTGACTGCCAAGGGGGGGAGCGCGGCAAGCCACCCAGCCCAAGTATGCCGCTGCGGTCGTAACAGATAGAGGATCAATCCGCTTGTCAGCAAAAGGCCAATGGACGCCGCTAACATAAATTCTCGCTTTGGCTCTTCGGTGAAGAGTAGATGGTGTCCATATGACAGATTTTATCACTTTCTAGGGTGATGTCGTAAATATTCAAATGAGAAAGCGGTTAGGGTAAAGTTTTGTCAGGGTGGGGTCAAACCCACCCTGATATAGAGGAGCACAGAGATTCAAACAATCTACTGGAGATCTCGCCCGAAGGGAAAGAGAGATAGCGGAATCAGTTTGATGTGCTGTTTGGCGAAGGGAATTCCGACAATTGTGACCGTCAGAATCAACGCAGAGATCAGATGTGCCAGCATGATCTCCCAACCGAACAGCACGATCCATACCACATTAAAGAGAACCCGTAATATGCTATTGGCATGTTCCCTTTCGACAACCTCCTTGCCAAAAGGTGCGAGGATGGCGACGCCGAGCTTGATTGATTGCAGGCCGAAGGGAATGCCGATGACTGTGAGACACAGTACCAGACCCCCGATGAAATACACCAGCGCAGCGCACAGCCCGCCGAAGATGAACCACACAATATTGCCGATTGTACCCATTTCTCACCCCGTTTGTGAATGACTGTACGGATAGACGTCTCTTGGGCAGCCCTATGTGGTCTGTCCGAACCGGCCCGCCGGCGAGGCTGCATTCTCTAGCGGCTATGGATAGATGCCCCGGTACTTCACTGCATTCACAATCCGCTGGATAGCGATTGTGTAGGCTGCTGTCCGCAAATCGTAGTCTGTCTGCAGGGTGGTGGCTAGGACATCATCCAGATTGTCCAGCAGCTTCCGTTTCATCTGATGCCGGATCTCGCTTTCATCCCAGGAAAAGGCCTGCAAGTCCTGCACCCATTCAAAGTAACTGACCACAACACCACCGGCATTACAGAGAATATCCGGGATGATCATGATGCCCTTCTCCTCCAGAATCTGGTCAGCTTCTGGTGTTGTCGGCCCGTTGGCTCCTTCGGCGATGACCTTGGCACGGATTCTGTCCGCGTTCTCTTTGGTGATCTGCCCCTCCAGTGCTGCCGGAACCAGCACATCTACATCTAGTTCCAGGAGTTCTTCGTTGGTCAAAGACTCTGCGCCCGGATAGCCGACGACCATGCCTGTCTCTTCCTCATAACGCTTCAGATGGCGTGGGTCCAGGCCTCGCTCGTCATACACCGCGCCGTTTACATCACTGACAGCCACGACTTTCGCCCCCCGTTCGTGCATGGTGCGGGCAGTCCAACTGCCGACATTGCCGAACCCCTGGATGGCAATCGTTGTATCTTCCAGACGAATCCCAAGACGCTGGCGCAGCAAAGATCTAGTCACGTATGTGATGCCCAGGCCGGTGGCATATTCCCGTCCGGCCGAGCCACCCACGGCCAAGGGCTTGCCGGTTGTCACAGCCGGCACAGAATAGCCTCTGTGCATGGAGTAGGTGTCCATGACCCAGGCCATCACTTGTGCATTTGTGCCCACATCCGGCGCGGGGATATCCATCTCCGGCCCGATGAAGAGACTGATCTCTGTGGTGTAGCGACGGGTCATCGCCTGTAGCTCCTTTTCGGAGAGCTCTTTTGGATCCACGACCACACCGCCTTTGGCACCGCCATAGGGCAGATTCATCAGCGCACATTTCCACGTCATCCACATGGCCAAAGCGCGGGATTCATCCAAAGTTACATCAGGATGATAGCGGATCCCGCCTTTTGTCGGGCCCAACGCTGTGTTGTGATGCACCCGGAATCCGCTGAACATGCGGATATTGCCATCATCCATTACCACGGGAAAGTGAACGATCAGTTCCCGACGGGGCCTCATCAGGTACTCACGCATATCGTCATCAAGATGCATGATTTCTGCGACCCGGTATAGTTGTTCCTGGGCTACGGAGTATGCACTGGCGTGGTGAAAGACAGCAGGTGGTTGTACTGCCGCTGATGCCGCATGGGAGATCGAAGGAAAATGCTGCGGACAGACAGTGAAATTGTCTCCGAATGGCTCAGAGGGTGCCTGGACCAATCCCGTGTCGTAGGAAGAGGGCACTTCAACGGTTGTAGAGTCAGGGACTGTAGCGATTGGACCGTTTGTTGAGGAGTGCGAATTCAACTGTTCATCTGACACGCATGCGCCCTTTATGGGAAGATTGGAGATCGGTGGTTTTTTCGTCATTGAAAAATTCCTTTTCTTGTAGTTCAGCCTCAATTGTCTGAGCCGTTACGATCTACAATGTACGAACGGCATCCATAAGTATATCACATGATCAGATGATTTCCACGGTAGCATAGCATACAGAGTGCATAGCGATGATATCTGCGAAGAGACTGCCTGGCGCGGCTGTCGTTCGTTCCATGCTACAAATCTGCGAAAATGGTTGATAACCCACTGAATTGTGCTATACTTCATTATATAGAGTTCGGTTGCCATAGGGGAGGAAGAGGAATGACTAAGGTGCGCTGCCCTCAGGAGCACTGTAGCTTTTGGTTGAATGGTTGGTGTGATGCCAATGAAATCGAGTTGGACCTGGCAACTCTGTCCTGCATTACTTTTGATGAGATCGAAATCGTTGATGAACTGTTGGTCGTGGGGAATGGTGAGGACGACGAATTGGATATAGAATGGGAGGATGACGAGTCGATTTTTGAGGACGACATGGACGAGAGGCTGTATGGGGTAGATGATGGCGATCCGGATCTCGATGATGATGAGGAGGATGTGCCGGAAGAGGAGGAGCTTTGGGGTTATTAAGCGACCAAGGTCGGCTTTATTTTACACTTGCACATCCCTGTTGTTTCTGGTATACTCGTGTATAGTGGTTCATGGCGAATTTGACGACCAACGATCCATCACGAAAAATAGAGGAGAAGCGACCATGACCTTTAATATTGCTGTGCAGCACCGCAACAACCGCCGTCGTACTCACAGGAAACTACGGAGGCGTTCGGGATCTTTTTGGGAGATGCTGTCGGGCCGTAAATACGGGAAAAACAAATACAGCTCAAGATTTCTCATGGCCATGGCGGTGAGCATCATCAGCTCGATCAGTTTTCTCTGGGTACTCTTTTTGGTGATTATGTCGGGATAAGCGCGATGGCCATGAGCTATCCTACTGCTCACTGGTCAGATCCCAGGGTCAAGAGATAGGCGACGACCGCATCTAGTTCTTCCGCAGTGAGCAGGGTGCCGAGATTCTCGGGCATTATGGGGAGACATGGCCCCGTTGGACATTCGGGAACAATAAACGCGCTCGGCATTAGGATCGACTCACGAATATACTCTTCTGCCGTATAGCCTTCAATACGACTGGCCGCCACTACGCCCATGTTGGTCTGGTCGGGGCCGAGATTGCTGGCCGCCTCCGGCAACCCGGGGGTAATATGGCAGGCATTACATCCGGTGTTTAGCATCGCGTTGATGGCTAGGTCGACCGTTTCTTGGGGCAGGTTGGATGCGGAATCGGTGACTGTAATCACAATCATATCTTGATAGGCATCTCCTTCTAGGGCAATGTGCGCGCCGTCGGCAAACTGCAAGCGTAAGATGTGTTCGCCCGCTGCGAGGTCAAGGGAGGTAGTCAGTTGGCCGCCGCCGAAGTGGAGATGCTGTTCGTCATTGATGATCACTTCCCCTGCCGGCACGAAATCTGTATCCACCAGTATGTGAAAATGTCCGGCCCCTTGGTGAATTTCGCCGGATGGTTCGACCACCAGCCCTGTTGCCGCCATCACTACCTCAAGCGGCGATGAAATTGTCTCGCCATCTGTCGGCTGGACAAAGCGTACCGATGGCGAGGCTGCGTTCTCTTCCACGAGGACGGTAATCTCATCTTGGAACTGCTCACCTTCTAGCGCGATGTGTGCGCCATCGGCAAATTGTAGCCGCAGTGTGTGGTCGCCGGGTGGGAGCATCAATTCTGTCTCAATAGAGCCATCCCCGAAATGAAGGTGCTGTTCGTCATTGATGATCACTTCCCCTGCCGGCACGAAATCTGTATCCACCAGTATGTGCATATGACCCGCGCCTGGGTTGACTTCTCCAGAGGGTTGGACAACTAGGCCCTCCGCACCCATCTTCACGACAGAAGTGGGCGGAATGATGGCATTGTTTGTCGGCTGACGAAAAAAGACCCGCTGGGCAACGGGTTCTGCAGCAGCCTCTGCTGTGGGTTTATCTTCTGTTTGGGCTTCGTCTGCCTCTGCTGCTGGTTCATCTTCTGTTTGGGCTTCGTCTGCCTCTGCTGTAGGTTCATCTTCTGTTTGGGCTTCGTCTGCCTCTGTTGTGGGTTCATCTTCTGTTTGGGCCTCATCAGCCTCTGCTGGTTCATCTTCTGTTTGGGCTTCGTCTGCCTCTGCTGTGGGTTCATCTTCTGTTTGGGCCTCATCAGCCTCTGCTGGTTCATCTTCTGTTTGGGATGCCGCTAGGGTTGCTGCCCGTTCCGCATCCCGGCTCGCTTTCAAATTCGCTTGGAATTCATTCACACCTATATTGACCACGTAAAAAAGAATGAGAACGCCCAAGATGGGGCCGCCCACTCGAATCAGGGGATGTACGTTGTTCATTGACACGCTCCATCTGCGTGATAGCTGTTCGGGAAAAAAGTGATTGGGTTTTCAGTCGTTATAGCCATCAAACTTCACCCATTGCTGACAGGCATTATACTGGTTTCAAACTGGTTAAGGCAAGTGAGAGATCATTCGTTTTGCATATTTTCCTCAATCGCGGCGCAATGATTCCCCGCTGCCTCAGGATTCTCTGGTGCAATGGCCACAGGTCACTGGGCTTACAATGACATCACCAGGGCGTCTGGCTCCCTGGCTTCCACCATTTGGTCGCCTTCTAGCCGTAGACTGATCACTTGGCTGATGCCATCATCCCCCATTGTAACACCGTAAATGGTATTAGAGCCCTCAAGGGTGCGTCGGTTGTGGGTAATCAGAATAAATTGGGTCTGCTTGCCCATAGTTTCCAGAACCGCCCGGAAGCGGTCCACATTCGCCTCATCGAGGGTAGTATCCACTTCGTCTAGCACACAGAACGGCGTTGGGCTGACTCGTAGGATGGCGAACACCAAGGCACAGGCTGTCAGGGAACGCTCGCCGCCGGACAGCAGGTCTAGGCTTTGGGGACGTTTGCCCGGTGGCCGGGCTACAATTTCGATACCGGTGTTGAGAATATCGTCCATTTCAGTGATCGAAAGCTGGGCCGTACCTCCTTGGAACAGGAGTTTGAAGAAATGCACGAACTCTCTTGATACCGCCTCAAATGTACGGCGTAGTTCCCGTTCCATGCGCTCGTCTAGCTCCCGGATCACCCGGCGTAAGTCCCGCGCCGCCTTCTCCAGATCATCCGATTGTGCCAGCAGAAAACCATGGCGTTGCGCGGCCTGCTCGTACTCCTGCGCTGCTTCTGGATTCACATTGCTCAACCGGCGTAAACGTGTACGGGTCTCCTGCACCTCTTCGGCCAGCCCGCATGGTAGCTGGTCCACCACCGGTAGTTGGGCGACGATAGCTTGCAAAGGCAATGGTGGTTGATAGGCCAGGCCTTCGGCTTCTTCCATCTCGGCTAAGCCGAAATCTTGGCGAATCTCTGCGCGCAAAATCTCAAGCTGGTCTTCTGTTCGCTGCAGCGCGAGCTGTGATAGGTTCCAAGCAGTCTCATCCTGACGGAGCAACTGCTGTATCTGACGTTCTTCCGTCTCGGCCTCAGCGAGTTCAACGTCCAATTGGTGAAGTTCTGCCTCAACCGTTTCTATCTTGTTCTGCAGGTCAGATATCTCCTCACGTAACGAATCCTCGGCCACAGAATTCTCTTCGATCTCCCGCTGGATCTGCTCTCTCTCCTGTCGAAGAGTATGCAGACGTTGGGATTTGGATTGGAATTGGTTGTTGGTGTTTTCTAAAGTGCGCTGCTGATCTGCCAGAATCCCAAGGCGGTTGTTCAGGTGTCCCAGGCTCTCTGCGGCGGCCGCGCGCAGGTCCGCGAACTGGTGTAGCAGAGTATCAAAGCGGGCTTCGGCGACAGCCTGCTCTGCCTGTTTGGCCTCTTCTTGTGCGGCCTGACGAGATGCAGTGGTCTCCTCCAACTCCCGGCGCAACATCTCTTCTTGGGATGCGAGTTCGGCAAGGTTTTCCTGGGATTGGATCAACAGTTGCTCCTGCCAATCGGCTGTCTGTCGGGCTTGGGCCGCGGCCAATCTGGCTTGGTCTAGTTCCTTTTGTTGGCGGCTGAGGGCCTGGAGAAGATCCTGGCTATGCTCCTCCAATTGGGACCGCAGCAGCCGTTGTTCTTCGATCTGCCTCCTGGTCGCTTGGTTGCAGGCGACATGCTGCTGTAGCTCTTCCGTAGCCTCTGCCAATAGGGCCGGCAGCTCCTGGATTTCTCGCGCCCGGGCCAACATAGAGCCGTGCTGCCGGCGGCCATCGGTCCCGCCGGTGACCGCGCCGCTCGGGCGCACGATTTCGCCATCTAAGGTCACCACTGTGGGAATGGGTTTTGTGTGCGCGTCCAGAGCCTGACGGGCTGCGGTCAGATCTTCGGCGATCCAAACTCGTTGTAGAAGTTGTTGGATGGCGGGGGCCACTAGCGGGTCGTACTTGACGAATTCTAGGGCATTGCCCAAGATGTGGGCTTGTTGGGGGGCTGGGATCGGAGAGCCGGGGACCAGCCGGTCTAGGGGTAGAAAGGTCGCGCGGCCGCTGGCCGAACGCTTCAAATGTTCGATGGCATTCTGGGCGTCCTGCCAGGTACGGGTGATGATATTCTGCAATGCCCCCCCGAGTGCCACTTCAATCGCCCGCTCCAGCCGGGCAGGCACGTATAGTTGCGAGGCGACCGAGCCTAGGATTCCATCTAGCTCCTGGGCCTGGGATGCCTGCAAAACCGAGCGGCCAGCGGCTGGCAAGCCGGCCCCCTCATTCCGCATACCGTGCAACAGTTCAAGGCGAGTCTGCATGCGATCAACGGTCCGTTCTGTCTGTTGCCGGGCCTCTTCCTCCTCCCGTAGGGTATCGCTCAGCGTGCTGATCTTGGCCGTGTGGGCAGCGATACCGGCTTGGGCCTCTGCGATCTGTGTGCTGTAATCAGCTCTATCTTCCTCTGTCATAGAGAGGGCGGCGGCCGCGTGGGTCGCTAGCTGCTGGGCTTTGGAATACTGCCCCTGTATCTGGGTCAGCGTGTGTTTGAGTGTATCCTGTCGTTCGGCCAATTGGGCCAGCCGGCCACCTCGGTCGGTGATGCGTTTCTCGATCTTCCGCAGAGTGTTCTCTGCTGCCTGCCATTGCTGTTGGTAGGCCTTGTACTCTCGCTGCCGCGCGGATAGCCGGCTTTGCAGGTGCTCCACTGCGCTCTGGCTCTGTTGATGGAGCTGTTGGGCCTCTTCTACTTCTGCCTGGAGGGTCGTCAGGCGGGCCTGGCTGGTTTCTCGTTCTAGGTGTAGTTCGCTTCGTTCCCGTTCTAATTCTTCCTGGCGGACGATGGTCTGGCGCTGGCGTTCCTGGGAGACGGCTAGGCGACGGCTCACCTCCTCGGCCTGCCGGTGGCGGCTACTGCTGATCCGATGCTGTTCGTTCAGGTTGGCCCGCAGGATAGTCTGGCGGCCGCGCAGAGATTCAATCTCTTCACTGATTTCGGTCAGGCGGTTGCGCCGTAATTGGCTGGTGTGTTCATCCTGTTGCGCCTTCTGGCGGGCCTCTCGTAGCTCCTTCAAGGTTCGCTGCCAGCGATACCCGTACCAGGTGTGGAGCAGATCCTTCAAGTCCGTCTCGACCTGTTGTCGCTCCTGTGCTCGCTCTGCTTGGCGTTTCAGGTAGCGCAGCCGGGGTGAGAGTTCCGTGAGGATATCCTGTACCCGTTCGAGATTTTGCTGGGAGGCATCTAAGCGCCGTAGGGCACTGGTGCGTTTCTGTTGATAGCCGGTGATGCCGGCCGCCTCTTCAAAAAGTGTGCGTCGTTCTTCCGGCTTCAGACTGAGCACACTATCGATCAGCCCTTGGCCGATCACTGCATAGGTACGCTTGCCCAGCCCGCTCGGGGCAAGGAGCTGGGTGATGTCCTGCAAACGCACTCGCTGGCCGTTGATCAGATATTCATTGTCTCCGTCTTGGTAGGCCCGACGGCTGATCTCCACTTCATCATAGTCGATCTCCAGTTCGCCGCCGCTGTTGTCCAAGACAAGGCTCACCATTGCCATGCCTAAGCGCGCACGTTTGTCACTGCCGGAGAAGATGACATCGGTCGTTTTCTTAGAGCGCAACAGGCCGAAACTCTGTTCGCCCAAGCACCAGCGCACGGCATCGGTCACATTGCTTTTGCCGCTACCATTTGGCCCGACGATTGCCGTCACGCCCGGGGCAAAGACGAACTCCGTCTTATGGGCGAAGGTTTTGAATCCTTGAATGACTACTCGTTTGATACGAAGCATAGAACACCAGTGGCGAGTATCTCGTGGTCAATAACCTGCAGGTCTGGATTATAGGCCACTGGCCACTGCAGTTCGCCACAGGCCCGGCAGGGTTAGTTCCAACAGCAGGCCGAGGGCCATGAGAAGCGCGGACATGCGTATTAGGCGGCCATGTTGTGAGAAATAAAAGTTGGGATTCCAGTTATTGTTCAGTAACGGTTGGGCCAGCAGGGTGATGAAACCAGCATAGCCGGCGAATGTGATCAGCCGCCAGGAGGCCCACAGGCCCAAAGCAGGCCATAGGGGCGGTTCAAGAGCAAGACGTCCTGCGGCATAGCCGAACTGATTCAGCGCGCGTATGAGAAACCAGAGTCCGACCAGGCCGGCAGAGAGCAGACTGCCCAGCGAGATGCCGCTGATTTCTCCGAGCCGGGACAGCACATACCCTCCGGTAGAGAGGCTCTGGCACAGGCCAACCCGGGCACATACAGGTAGGGGTCCGCCTGTGGCGGGCATTGCGCGCTTCCCAAACCAGCCGGGCAGGCCGTGGCCGGTGGCAGCCCATTCAACCAGCGCGCTGCGGTAGGCAAAGCCGCCATGAATTGCCCGCTCAAAGACCGCCGGCAGCAACAATGTGCCCACAACCATAAACAGCAGTTGCAGAGTCAACCAGATGATGAGCACTTGGATTCCTCTATCGACCCGGCCCCGGCGCAAAGGGATCGCCAAGAAAATGGTGAGGGCCAGAGTCTGGGCAATCGGCAGGAAATTCGGTTGGCCCATAATCCCCGGCAGAATCGTTGTAAATAGGGCAAAAAATCCGAGGGTTACATAAAAGATCGGATCCATGGTCAGGTCGTACTGGCGAGTTGTGGACATGCCTAAGGCCACGAGGTGAGAGAGTCGGTAGCGAACAAAAAGACAACAGAATATCGCTTGCCGCACCCTACAAAGGGCAGGGCAACACACAGAGTATAGCATTACAGGCGGATGATCTACGAAAATCGCGATGGCTAGTGGCCTGTAACAGCAGTTCCCTACGTTCAATTGACAATCCGGCTGTTGTTGACTATCCTACCTATCCACCAAAGGCTGGCTACTGGTGTTTCACTGGCTGTATGGTATACTTACGTCTTATGGATACCAGTTCTGTACAGATGCCAGTGGCCGCGGTCGTAGCGGCTGCCGGGTTCAGCCGGCGTATGGGTCATTTCAAGCCGCTCCTACCTTGGGGGAGTGGAACTATCATTGAGGCTGTCGTGGGTGCGCTTGCCGCAGCCAGGCCCCTGCTGGTAATTAGCGGCCATCGGGGTGATGAGATCGCAAATTGTCTCGCTGCAAGCGTGGCCCAAGTCATCCCCAATCCAGAGTACGCCTCCCATGAAATGTTGCGTTCCTATCAGATAGGGGTTCAAGCACTGCTCAATGGGCAGATAGCGGCGAACTCCGGTGGAGAATTCCTGCTGGCCACAGGGGTTTCAGGGACACTGCTGGCCCTCGGTGACCAGCCACACATCCCGGCCCATGTGATCCGTCGGCTCTTGGCCAAGGCCCAGGAGACGCCTGAAGCAGTCGTGATTCCCAGCCACAAGCGGCGACGAGGACATCCCATCTACCTGCCCCGTTGGTTGTTCCCAAAACTATTGACCCTACGAAAGGAGCAGTCCTTACGGGATCTACTGAACGGGCACGCCGAGGCGTTTGGCGTAATCAGTACGCACACACGAGACAAACGAAAACTTGACCCGCAGACACGCCAGATCGTCTACGTGGAGCTGGACACTGACAGCATTCGCCGGGATATGGATGTGCCTGCAGAGTACGAGGCATTGCGGGCGGAGTTTGGACAAAACGAGCAATTGTCAGGGTAATATCCTGCTTGGATTGCGCTGAATCCCAATCAAAAATCATAGGAGCGATCTTGTCGGCAACAATCTATCATTACCTACAGAAAATGTTGAACGAAAAGCAGCCCGTCGCCATGGCCACAATTGTGGACGCCAAAGGTTCTGTGCCTCGGGAAGTGGGCGCGAAAATGCTCATCCATCCCCTTGGCCGCCATGTAGGCACAGTCGGCGGCGGCTGCGGTGAGGCGGATGTGATCCGCGCTGGGTTGGATGTGATTGAGGACGGCCTCCCGCGCACGGTCCACGTAGATCTGACCGAAGACATCTCCATGAATAGCCTAGGCGTCTGCGGCGGGGTGATGGATGTGTTTATTGAGCGTTGGGGAGATGGCTAATGTTCGGCTGAGGGGCGGTTGCGTAGATGAATTGGTTGGGATTTTTCTCGTACCCGGATGTTGATCATCTCTACGAGGAGGGAAAATGCCATGGCAAAATAGGCATAGTTCTTGAGATTCAGTTCATTCACGGTTTCATGTAGCCAGCCTTCCATCACAAGCAAGAATCCGATCAGAATCAAGAAAGCCAATGCCAGAATTTTCATAGTCGGATGCTGTTCGACATAGGCAGCGATGGGCCCGGCAAAAAAGAGCATCACCGCAGCAGCGACGACCACTGCCGGCACCATTACCCACAGGTTGCCCGAGATCCCCACTGCTGTGATCACGGAATCCAATGAGAAAACGATGTCGATGATCACGATCTGTGTGATGACAGAAGCGAAGGTAGCGACAGCTCTGGTCGTTCTGTCATGATCCGCGGCTTCCAGCTTTTCGTGGATTTCAAATGTACTTTTGCCGATCAGAAAGAGACCACCACTCAGCAGAATCAAGTCACGCCCGGAGATAGCATGGCCGAAGGGGGCAAACAGAGGTTGGGTCAAGCGCATGATCCAAGTGATGCTGAACAGCAGGGCAATGCGGGTTACCACTGCCAGGCCAATCCCTATAGAACGGGCCCGGGCCTGTTGCTCTTGGGGTAGCTTGCCGCTCAGAATGGCAATGAAAATGACATTGTCGATCCCTAGAACGATCTCAAGTAAGACAAGCGTCAGAAGAGCGACCAGATTTTCAGGGTTAAACAGTTCCATCAAGCGTTCCTTACTTCTGCGAATCCAGAACATTCTGATTTGGACATCAATTGTAGCACCTTGCCGGATCCGTGTCCAAACTGTAGAGAGTTAGAATCCATTTTACAGTACCGTCTGATAGAAAGAGTGTAGGACGTATGCAGACGCAAGTGCTCCAAGCCCTGCTCGATTCGGTTGATCGCAGAGAAGCAGTGGCACTCGTCACCATCACTGCCGGCAACGGAATCTATGCACAGGCTGTGAGCCGCAATGTTGTCGTCTGGCCAGAGCCGCAACGCTGCCCGGTAGGTGATCTGGGCATCGGCGAACACAGTGCTTCTCTGTTCACCGATGCTCGCCATGCGCTCCGCGCCAAGCAACATCAGCAGCTCCACTATGATTTGAAGGATGGGAATTTCACAGCCTTTGTGGAGGTGCAGGCGCGTCCGCCTCATCTGATCATCGCGGGGGCCGGGCATATCGCAGTGCCTTTGGCGTCAATTGCCAAAACCTGCGACTTTCTGGTGACAGTCTTAGATGATCGCCCCCAATATGCACATCCTGCTCGTTTCCCCAGTGCTGATCAGGTGCTGGCCGGGCCGTTCCGCCCAATGCTTGATGAACTGCGTCGGGGCAAATCTGCCTTTGACAACGACACCTATCTGGTCCTCGTCACCCGGGGCCACCAGCATGACATCGACTGCCTACTGGAAGTCTTGGATGATCCGGTAGCTTATTTGGGAATGATCGGCAGCCAGCGGCGCATTCGTGCGGTCTTTGAACTGCTGGAAACGGAGCAAAACATCCCGGCGGAAAAGTTCGACCGAGTACGTGCTCCCATCGGCATTGATATCGGTGCCATCACGCCGGCCGAGATCGCTGTCTGCATTCTCGCAGAAATCATCTGTGTCATGCGGGAAGGGCCGGCCCAAGCCATGAGTGAGCAGGTGCAACAGGAGCGGTTGGCACGTAGGGAAAGAGTAGCGCATAGCTTGGGAAAGCTATGAATCCATCAATTGATATTCGTTCCTATAACCGGGCGGCGTGGGATCTGGCGGTGCAGCGCAACAGCCAGTGGACGGTTCCCGTAGGGCCGGGCATCATTGAAGCGGCTCGGCGGGGCGATTGGCAGATCATCCTGACCCCGACGAAAGCGGTGCCGCGGCCCTGGTTCCCGGATTTCACCGACGCGGAGATTCTCTGTTTGGCGGCCGCCGGGGGCCAACAGGGCCCGGTCCTGGCCGCTGCCGGGGAAGCTGTGGGCGCGCGGGTGACAGTTTTCGACAATTCACCACGTCAGCTCGTCCAAGACCGCTACGTGGCCGCGCGGGAGACACTGCAGCTTGAGATTGTGGAAGGGGATATGCGAAACCTGAACGTCTTTCCCGCTGGACATTTCGACCTGATCGTCAACCCTTGCTCCAATCTGTTTATTCCTGATGTACGACCACTGTGGCAGGAGTGCTATCGGGTGCTGAAGAGCGGCGCTGTCCTGCTGGCCGGATTTGTCAATCCGCTCCTCTATCTTTTCGACCAGAAAAAGGCCGCTGAGGGCATCTTAGAAGTGCGCCATACATTGCCCTATTCAGACCTCTTCAGTATCAGCGAGGAAGAGCGGCAGGCCTATATCCGGGCCGGCGAGGCCCTGGAATTCGGCCACACCCTCACCGACCAGATCGCCGGTCAACTTGACGCTGGCTTTGTGCTGACCGGTTTCTATGAAGACCGCTGGGAGGGCCAGCCGCCAGCAGACTTTACCGATACCTATATCGTCACCCGTGCCATGAAGCCGCCTGCAACCTCATAGAGCGAATGATCAATATTTTTGATTTCTGTACAGGTGATTTACAATGCGCTCAGTATGACCTGGACATGATTGGAACGGGGTTCGACCCTGTGCATCCTTGTACCCAGATCTTGACAGACAAGGCATACATTCTGAACCATTCCAAAGAAAGGAGCATTCCCATCGCTTACGCACACACAAATTCAAAAGGCAACACCTATTATCTCCATTCTAAGGAGACAACCCTACGCAATGGTCGCAAGCAAACCCTCTATTTCTTTGCCAAAGAAGTAAAGGATGGCTCGCTGGACGCTGTTCCAGAGGGCTATGAAGTGTCTGAGAGCAAGAACGGACTGCCGGTTCTCAAACGCTCGAAGTAGTGCAAACGGCAGTGCTCAAGTGGCTTGTAAATTTCAATTACTGGTCACTTGACACTCGCCATTGGTGTTTGCACGATTCACCATGCGATTGGATTCCATATGAACGGCCTGACGCTTGCCGAAAAGATCGAACGAACGCCAGGGTCCCTGCGGGAGATCATTGAAGAATTTCGCGCGCTAGAGCCACGGGAACGACTGGAATACCTGCTCGATTTTGCCATGAATATGCCGGACCTGCCGGCCTTTCTCCATGAGGCCCGGGAGCAGATGGAGCAGGTCCACGAATGCCAGACGCCGGTCTTTGTATTTACTGAGCTGGTCGATGACAGTGTCTATTTTTATATGGACGTGCCCCGGGAAGCACCAACGGTGCGGGGCTACGCGGCGATAGTGCGGGAAGGGCTAGAGGGCGCATCGCCTGATGATGTGCTGCGTACACCGGACGACATCCACTATCTCCTTGGCCTACATGAGGCGATCTCTGCTCAACGTCTGCGCGGTCTCCATGCTCTCATGGCCTACCTAAAAAAGCAGGTGACCGCGAGAGTGTTTCAAGGTGAATAATGCAGTCACGGATGTACCAGGCCTGCTGGTCGGCCATTGGTCCGACCTGGTCCATGGCACTGGCTGCACGGTTATTCTGGCCCCGCAGGGTGCTTGCTGTGGGGTAGATGTACGCGGCTCGGCCCCGGGTACCCGGGAGATAGCCCTGCTCAATCCGGTCAACCGGGTGGACCGGGTCCATGGAATCCTCCTCAGTGGCGGTTCGGCCTACGGGTTAGGGGCTGCCCATGGGGTCGTTCGTTGGTTGGCCGAACGGGGGCAAGGGTGGTGGACGCCGGTCGTGCCTGTGCCGATTGTGCCGGCCGCCATTCTCTATGATTTGGGGTTCGCCGGCTCCAGCGTCTACCCAACAGAGCAGGATGCTTATGCTGCCTGCGAGGGAGCTACCACGACGGACAGCAGCCAAGGTTCCGTAGGCGCGGGCGTGGGCTGTACGGTGGGCAAGCTGCTGGGGGTGGGGAATGCCAGCCGCGGCGGGTTGGGCCAGGCGTCAGTGACCTTGCCCGGCGGGGCAGTGGTGGCCGCGCTGATGGCGGTGAACGCCTTCGGTGATGTGGTGGACCCGGCGCGGGGGGAACTGGTGGCTGGTGCCCGGGACCCAGAAAGCGGGCAGCTTGTGGATAGCGTTTCTGTGGCTGCGGCATGCTTTGATTCCTTTGCCTTTCGCCCCTCGGCCGGCGAAAACACGACAATCGGTGTCATCGCCACCAATCTTTCTCTCAACAAAGCAGAAGCCACAAAACTGGCCCAGATGGCTCAATCCGGTGTCAGCCGCACAACTCGCCCAGCCCATACCCTCTACGATGGCGATTGCCTATTTTCCTTGGCAACTGGCAGCCTAGACTGTCCATTTGAATTGAGCCTGCTCGGGGCCATCGCGGCCGACATAGTCGTGGCTGCGGTTCTCAACGGCGTGTACAACGCCAGCCCCGCCCACGGCCTGCCTTCTGCCTCAGGGTTGACGCCAGCCCCCCGAACACCAGATCATCCCTCTCCACTAGCCAGCCATGGAGAGCACCGGCCCATCTAAACATAGCAGCTTGCCATGGTGTTCACAGGAGCCGCAGAGGCCCATGGCACAGCGTACATACGCCTCCCAGCAGAGCTGCCGAGGGAGATCATATTTCTCACCTAGACGATTGAGAGCGTCCAGCATGCCGTGGGGGCCACAGGCATAGATCCCATCAAGTTCCCCGGCAGCCAGCCGAGGTTCTAGGACATCGGTGACCCGTCCGCGTATCCCAGAGCTGCCATCCTCTGTACAGAGGAGCAGTGTCAGGTCGCCGTTGATTGCGGCGAAGCGTTCAGCATACAGGAGGTCCGCGGCCGTGCGCGCGCCGATCACTGCGGTCAGTGCCGGAGGAGGCTCCCCGTTCGTGCTGTGCAAAAGTCTGCGCGCCAGCCACAACAAGGATGCGACACCATAGCCCCCGCCCACTAGGGCATACTGTTGTTCCTCTCTCTTTGGCACAGAAAATTTTGTCATTGTACCCATTATTTTTCTGTCAAAATTTCTCGTGCCAAACTGCGCTGTTGTGGGGCTTGCGAACTCCGAATAGCCGATGCCAAATGCTCCTCGAATCCAGAGAAAATCCCCCGGCTGCTTTTGGTGGAGCAGATGGGTAAAGGGCCCGACCGCTGTGATCATGAGGGTTACCGGGTCGGCATCTACCAGCGTAAAGGGCTTCTCATCAAAGCGGGGCAGCCAAGCCATGACAAACTGGCCGGGCTGCGCGTCCAAGGCCGCGTTAAGCACCAAGGTTTTGGTGCGGTAGTTGTCGGTCTCAACCGCGTTGATAGATACAGGGGTGGGCAGGGAGAAAGAGCGGGCCCTAGGGTACGCTGCCTGCTGGTTCCCATTTCTCATGTTTCTTTAACCGTTGGCCAGGAACGAGCATCAGATCCGTTCCAAAATGACAATGGGGATCTCTCGCTGAGTTTTGTCTTGGTAGTCGTTGTACGCCGGCCAGATAACTGCCATCGTAGTCCACAAAGGGGGTTTTTCTGTGCTGGTCGCGCGCCGCGCGCTGGCTTCAAACTGCTCTGCGCCGACCTGCACTTGCACTGTCGGGGTCTCAACTAGATTGAGATACCAGGAGGGATGATGGGCCGCGCCGCCTCGGGAGGCGACGATCAGATAGCGGTCATCGTCTTTGCCATAGATGAGCGGGGTGGTGCGGGGCTTGCCCGTGCGCCGCCCTATGGTCGTCAGCAGCAGTGTGGGCACGCCGTTCCAGATGTGCCCATCCTCACCATTGGATTCACGATAGCGGCGGATGTGGTCCGCTACCCAGTTGGGTTGTCGGCTTTCGGCCATGGTTGACTCCTCCTGTGGATGTATTCTGGTCGTTGCTCGTTTCTGGCCGCAACTACCTTGCCAGCGTGGATGGAATAGGCAGTTGTCAAAATGAATGTATGATACTGTTAATTGACGCCTAGCAGGGCTGCCGAGCGTTGGTTGTCAAAATATGTTATGATACATCTAACATGTGAATTTTGACAAAAAGCCCAGCGTGTAAAATATTGTAAAGGAAACTCCACATAATGACACACTGCAAAAAACTGATCGAAGTGACCCTGCACTTGGAAGCCATCAACGCGGCCTCCGCGCGGGAAAAACAATCAAGTATAGGGGCACATCCACGTAGTATACATTATTGGTGGGCGCGGCGACCGCTGGCTGCCTGCCGTGCGGTTCTGTTCGCGCAGATGGTGGACGACCCGAGCGAGCATCCTGAATTGTGGCCCACAGAGGAATTGCAGCAGGCCGAGCGGGAACGGCTCTTTGGGCTGATTGAGGAGCTGGTGCAGTGGGAGAATATCAACAATACGGAGCTACTGGCCAAAGCCAACGCGGAGATGCGCCGCTGGGTCATGGAAGAGAGACTTCCGGCCGTGTTGGATCCCTTTGCCGGCGGTGGGGCAATCCCACTTTCCGCGCAGCAGTTGGGGCTGGAGGCACATGCCAGTGATTTGAACCCTGTGGCGGTGCTGATCAACAAGGCTATGATCGAGATCCCGCCTAAATGGGCTGGGCAGCCGCCGGTAAGTGAACAGCAAACCCTGACTACAGATCACTGGCCTGGGGCTACGGGCTTGGCTGCGGATGTGCGACACTATGGCAAGTGGATGCGGGCCGAGGCATACAAGCGCATCGGTCATCTGTATCCCAAGGCCAAGTTATCCGATGGGTTAGAGGCAACTGTCATCGCTTGGCTATGGGCGCGCACGGTGACATGTCCGAACCCTGCCTGCCGGGCCGCGATGCCGTTGGTCAGCTCGGTTTGGCTGTCGAAAAAGAAGAATCGCCGAGCGTGGATAGAACCAGAGGTAGATCGTGGGTTGGATCCGCCCCAGATTCGATTCAGAGTTCAAGAGGACAGCGGGGGCCGCAAGCATCCGGGCACAGTACCTGATCCCCCGAAAGTGGGTAGGGGAGCCAAGTTTCTCTGCGTGGCCTGTGGGAATGTGGCCCCTGACGCGCATATCAGGGGGGAAAGCATGGCTGGACGCATGGGCGCGCAGTTACTGGCAATCATAGCCGAGGGAGACCACAAGCGCATCTATCTACCCCCTACAAAGGAACACGAGACCATAGCCCGACAGGCCAAACCGTCTTGGAAACCGGAACAAGCGATGAACCGCGACACGAGTAATTTGGTCAGTGGTCGCGGCTATGGTTTCTTCACTTGGTCCGATCTCTTTACATCTCGGCAATTGGTAGCACTGACCACCTTCAGTGATTTGATAGGGGAGGCGCGGCAGCGAGTCATAGCCGACGCGCAGGCAGCAGGTTTTGACGCGGCCCGATCTGAGGAATACGCTGATGCGGTGGCGACCTATCTGGCGTTTGTGCTGGACCGAGTGGCTGATTATAATGCCGCAATTTGTCCATGGAATCCAGCTACCTCGACGGTCGTGAATTCCTTTGCCCGGCAAGCGATCCCCATGGTGTGGGATTACGCAGAGGCCAATATACTGCATGCAACGGTTGGCGGCTGGGAGACCTGCCTTGACTACCAGATGCGGTGTCTAGAAAAGCTGAACCCATCAGTACACGATAAGGGAACGGCAGTGCAATCTGATGCCACTCGGTTTGGCACAGAAAATTTTGTCCTCAATTCAGATAAAGTCAAAATTTCTCGTGCCAAATTTATGCAGGATCATCCTGTTATTGTTTCAACCGACCCGCCCTACTATGACAACATCGGCTATGCTGATCTTTCTGACTTCTTCTACGTGTGGCTGCGGCGTTCCCTGGGCCACATCTACCCGGACCTGTTCAGTACGCTGCTGGTGCCCAAAGCTGAGGAACTGGTAGCCACCCCCTACCGCTTTGATGGCGACAAAGAGAAGGCCCGAACCTTTTTTGAGGATGGCCTCTTCCGTGCTTTCGCCCGTATGCGAGAGGTAGCCCATCCCAACTATCCCTTGACGATCTACTACGCGTACAAACAGACGGAATCGGTAAAGGATGGCGCGACTTCGACCGGATGGGAGACCTTGCTAGAGGGCTTAGTGCGTATAGGCTTTCAGATCACCGGCACCTGGCCAGTACGCACGGAGCGCAGCATTCGCAGTGTAAGTATCGGCGCGAACGCGCTGGCTTCCTCCATTGTATTGGTCTGCCGGCCGCGGCCAGCAGATGCGCCGCGCACAGGCCGGCGGCGGTTCCTGCGTGCCCTGCGTACAGAGCTGCCGGCCGCCCTGCACCTCCTGCAGCAGGGCCACATCGCGCCGGTGGACATGAACCAAGCGGTCATCGGCCCGGGCATGGCTATCTACTCCCGCTATCGCCAGATCTTGGAAGCCGACGGCACCTTCATGCCAGTGCGTACAGCCTTGGCTTTCATCAACCAAGTCGTGGACGAGTACCTAGCCGACCAAGACAGCGAGTACGATGCGGACACCCGCTGGGCCTTGGCCTGGTTTGAGCAGCATGCCTTTAACGAGGGAGTATATGGGGATGCGGAGACCCTAGCCACAGCCAAGAACATATCGGTGCAGGGTCTAGTAGAGGCCGGCATCCTACATTCTGGTGGTGGCAAGGTGCGCTTGGTCCGCCGGGACGAGTTAGATCGTGAGTGGTATCCGGCAACAGACAAGCGTTTGACGGTGTGGAAAGTATGCCAACATATGATATATGCGGTGGGTCACCGGGGTGAGCCTGTGGCTGGGGAGATGCTGCGGACTGGTGGCGTAGCTGCGGTTGCGGCCCAGTCGTTGGCCTATCGGCTATATGCCATCAGTGAGAAGAACGGCTGGGCGGAGGAGGCGTTCTGGTACAATGTGTTGATCACCTCATGGTTGGAGCTCAGCAAACTGTCCATGGTGCCTCTGCGGGAGCAGGGCCAGCTTGTCTGAATCAGGATTTACAAGATTAGAGGATGAACAGGATTAACCCCATTCATCCCATGGTGCTTCTGCGGGAACAGGGTCAGCTTGTCTGAATCAGGATTTACAAGATTAGCGGATGAACAGGATAACCCCATTCATCCCATGGTGCCTCTGCGGGAACAGGGTCAGTTTGTCTGAATCAGGATTTACAAGATTAGAGGATGAACAGGATAAACCCCATTCATCGCTTGCCGGCCTGATCAGGCAACAAGGGAGTGTGCGGCTGTACTCCTGAAAATCCTTAAATCCCTGTTTCGCTTGCCCCCGGAATGCCCAATGGCACATTCAAAGGGCGGCGGCAAGCGAAAAATCCTGATTCAGACAAGGTTTTCAGGCAGATGATAAATTGTAGCCATTATTCCATGGTGCTTCTGCGGGAACAGGGTCAGCTTGTCTGAATCAGGATTTACAAGATTAGAGGATGAACAGGATAAACCCCATTCATCCCATGGTGCTTCTGCGGGAACAGGGCCAGTTTGTCTGAATCAGGATTTACAAGATTAGAGGATGAACAGGATAACCCCATTCATCCCATGGTGCCTCTGCGGGAACAGGGTCAGCTTGTCTGAATCAGGATTTACAAGATTAGAGGATGAACAGGATAAACCCCATTCATCGCGTGCCGGCCTGATCAGGCAACAAGGGAGTGTGCGGCTGTACTCCTGAAAATCCTTAAATCCAGAGAATCCTGATTCAGACAAGGTTTTCATGCAGACGATACATTGTAGCCATTATTCCATGGTGCCTCTACGGGAACAGGGCCAGCTTGTCTGAATCAGGATTTACAAGATTAGCGGATGAACAGGATAAACCCTTTTGGCACAGAAACGTTTGTCATTGTACCCATTATTTCTCGTGCCAAAATTCCTGAAAATCCTTAAATCCAGAGAATCCTGATTCAGACAAGGTTTTCATGCAGATGATAAACTGTAGCCATTCATCCCATGGGGCCTCTGCGGGAACAGGGCCAGCTTGTCTGAATCAGGATTTACAAGATTAGAGGATGAACAGGATAACCCTATTCATCGCGTGCCGACCTGATCAGGCAACAAGGGAGTGTGCGGCTGTACTCCTGAAAATCCTTAAATCCCTGTTTCGCTTGCCCCCGGAATGCCCAATGGCACATTCAAAGGGCGGCGGCAAGCGAAAAATCCTGATTCAGACAAGGTTTTCATGCAGACGATAAATTGTAGCCATTATTCCATGGTGCCTCTACGGGAACAGGGCCAGCTTGTCTGAATCAGGATTTACAAGATTAGCGGATGAACAGGATAAACCCTTTTGGCACAGAAAAGTTTGTCATTGTACCCATTATTTCTCGTGCCAAAATTCCTGAAAATCCTTAAATCCCTGTTTCGCTTGCCCCCGGAATGCCCAATGGCACATTCAAAGGGCGGCGGCAAGCGAAAAATCCTGATTCAGACAAGAGAATCCTGATGCAGACAGGGTTTTATGCCGCCTTGCATTCCTGGCCGATTGACGGTATCCTATTATAGAACGACCTTGAATCCCGCTCCCAAACAAGGAGAACAACATGACCCTTTCTGCTGCACAGGTTGAAGCCTATAAGCGGGATGGTTATCTGAACGCGGTTGATGTGCTCAAGGGGACAGAAGCTGCCCGCTATCGCCAGCTCTTTGACGATTTGGAGGCCCAGGTGGGCAAGGAGAAAGCCCAGATCGGTCTCGTAGACTATCATTTCAGCGAAAAATTCATCTGGGAGCTGGCCACACATCCGACGATTCTGGACGCCATTGAAGCCCTGGTCGGCCCGAATATTCTGTTAATGGCGACCCACTTCTTCAATAAATACGGCGAAGGTGACCAGGCCCAGGCCTTTGTCGCTTGGCATCAAGATGTGACATTCTGGGGGCTGGAGCCGCCTCTAGCTATCACAGCCTGGTACGCGGTGGACGATAGTGACGTGGAGAACGGCTGCATGCAGGTGATCCCCAGTACGCATGTGTCCGGCGTAGTGGCGCATGGCAAAGCCCAACAGGACGGCAACCTCCTGAGCGTGAATCAAGAAATCCACGTGACGCCAGAGCAGGCCGACACAGCTGTGGATCTGCCCCTACGGGCCGGGCAGATATCCATCCATGACGGTACGCTTATTCACGGCAGCCTGCCCAACCGCTCCCAGCGCCGACGCTGTGGGTTGACCCTGCGCTACATGCCCACTTGGGTGCGCCAAGCGGACCCTAACTCCTTTGGCAATCGCTGGAATGCCGTGCTCGTGCGCGGGGTGGATGTTGAGAAAAACTTTGGAGCCCAGGAGGTGCCATGGCAATCATGAGCGGCCTACTGGAGCAAAGGCCTCCACCCAATGTCATCTTCGTCCTTACCGATGACCAGGGCTATGGTGATCTATCCTGTCATGGAAATCCACTGCTGAAGACGCCGCATATTGACGCCCTATACGCGCAGAGTGTGCGCCTGACCGATTACCATGTGGGCCCGACTTGCGCGCCGACCCGGGCCGGGCTGTTGACCGGACATTATGCCAATAGCACCGGCGTATGGCATACAATCGGTGGACGTTCCTTGCTGCGGGCGGATGAGATCAGTATGGCCGATTTCTTCGGCCGGGCCGGCTACGCCACCGCTATCTTCGGCAAATGGCATCTAGGTGACAATTTCCCCTACCGCCCCCAGGACCGGGGCTTTGAAACGGTTGTAGTGCATGGCGGTGGTGGTGTAGGCCAGACGCCGGACTACTGGGGGAACAACTATTTTGACGACACATACTGGACCGGCGAACGCTACGAGCAGTTCCATGGGTACTGCACGGATGTCTGGTTTCAGGAAGCCTTGAAGTTCATTGAACGTACCCAGCGCCACGGCAGTTCCAGGCCCTTCTTTTGTTACATCCCCACCAATGCGCCCCATTCCCCTCATCTGGTGGACCCTCACTACAGCGACCCCTATGTGCCGTTGGTGTCCCATCAGGAGCGTGCCAACTATTATGGGATGTTGGCGAATATTGACGAGAATATAGGCGGGCTGCGCCGGCGGCTGGCAGAGTTGGGCCTGGCTGAGAATACGATCTTCATTTTTATGACCGACAACGGCTCGGCCGGTGGGGTTGATGTAGACGAGAATCAGTTTGTGACCAGTGGCTTCAACGCGGGGATGCGCGGCAAGAAAGGCTCCGAATATGATGGCGGGCACCGCGTACCGTTCTTTTTGCACTGGCCGGCCGGGAATTTTGACACAGGCCGGGACATTACACAAGTGACGGCCAATGTGGACATTCTGCCGACACTCATGGAGCTGTGCGGCTTGGACAATCCCAGTGCCTACGATTTCGATGGACGTAGCTTGGTGCCTCTGTTGCGCGGCAACAGAGAACCCCCTCTCACATCTGGCAGTTCCTGGCCGGACAGGGCCCTGGTCACCGACTCCCAACGGTTGGCGAATCCGCTGAAGTGGCGCAAAAGTGCGGTGATGACCGACCGCTGGCGGCTCGTGAATGGCCGGGAGCTGTACGATATCAAAGTCGATCCGGAGCAGAGCCGGGATCTGGCCCCCATGTACCCGCAGGTGGTGGCGGAGTTGCGCCTGGCCTATGAGGAATGGTGGGAGAAAGTCTCCTGTCAGTTTGATGAGGAGATCCCCATCACCATCGGCGGGCCGCACGCGGCCCAGCTGCGGCTGAATACCCATGACTGGCGCAACCAAGACTGTACATGTGCTTGGAACCAGAGCCTCGTCCGCCAGGGCATGGTCTGCAACGGCTACTGGGAGGTGGACAGTGCCGAAGCGGGGATGTACCGCTTTTTCCTACGTCGCTGGCCCCTGGAGGAAGATGCCAAGATCACGGCCGCAGTGCCGGGGGGTACACCCGTGCCCTTCGGCCAGCTAACCATTGATAGCGGTTGGGGGGGCGGCGTCGCCCTGCCAGTACGCCAGGCCCGCATCGCCATCGCCGGCCAAGAGGCCTCTACATGGGTAGACGCCAACACCGCTAGTGCTGTCTTTACCTTGTCCCTCTCGGCCGGGCCGACCCATCTGCAGACATGGTTTGTGTTGGATGATGGGGAAGAGTTGGGGGCCTATTATGTATATGTGGAGAAAATCGGATGAATCGCGAGCACAAGTTGGCTATCCATGGCGGCACGCCCGCCAAACAAAACCCTGATCCACCCATGTACCCTGGGGGCATGGCCATTGCCGAGGCCGAGGAGCAGGCGGTGCTAGAAGTATTGCGCGCCAAACGACTCTTTCGCTACTACGGCCCCGGCGAGGCCCCTTCCAAAGCCCGCGAGTTAGAGCAGGCCTTTGCTGCCCAGAAAGGCGCGCGCCATGCGCTTGCTGTAACGTCCGGCACAGCCGCCCTAACATGTGGGCTGCAGGGCATTGGCATCGGACCAGGCGATGAAGTAATTCTACCCGCCTATACCTGGATCGCATCGGCCGCCGCCATTATTGCAGTCGGCGGTGTGCCGGTAATCGCTGAAGTGGATGAGACGCTCCTGCTCGATCCGGCCGATGTGGCGCGCAAGATCACGCCCTATACCAAGGCCATTATGCCGGTACACATGCGCGGGGCCCCTTGCCACATGGACGAACTGATGGCCCTTGCCAACAAGCATGGGCTGCGGGTCATTGAAGATGTGGCCCAGGCCAATGGAGCCAGCTACAAGGGCCAGGCCTTGGGCACCTTTGGCCATGTGGGCTGCTTTAGCCTGCAGTTCAATAAGATCATCACCTCAGGGGAAGGCGGCATGGTCATCAGTGATGATGATGAGATCAGGAAGCGCATCACCATGTATCATGATGTCATCGCTGGGCTTGACATGGGGGTTGATGCCGCTGACCTGCTGTGCGGTGTCAATTATCGTATGCCGGAGCTTTTGGCCGCTGTTGCTCTTGTGCAGTTGCAGCGGCTTGATGGTCTCCTAGAGAATATGCGCCAACGCAAACGTATGCTCAAAGCAGGGCTGGCAGAAGTAGTGCAACGCAAGGGCCTCCGCTTCCGTGAGCTGGCGGATCCAGAAGGTGATGCAGCCATTGCCACTGTCTTTTTTGTCAATAGCCCGGCCAAAGCTGCCGAAGTAGCAGAGGCATTGCAGGCAGAGAATATCGGTGCTGGCCTGCTGTACACACCTGATAAGATTGATTATCATGTATATGCCCATTGGGTGCCGGTGATCAAGCAGCGCACATGGACAGCCAATGGTGGCCCCTGGTGCTGGGCCCAACGAGAGATCGAATACAGCCCAGATATGTGTCCGCGCAGCCTAGATCTGTTGGGGCGCGCCGTGCATCTGAATGTCAGCCCACTGTTGACCAATGAAGATGTAGAGGAAACAGTCGAAGGAGTACAGCGCGTGCTGGACAGAATCGCCTAATAACGATACCGGCCTAGACGACGATGCTCATGTGTTTCTCATTGCCTGCAACGTACTGCAATTACGGGCAATGAGAAACTGAAAAACTGCAGTTACACTATCCAAGGAGGATACCAAAATGGCTACAGGTACAACATTGTCCCGACGCGAGTTTCTGGTTCATACAGCCGGCGTGGCCGCCGCGGCCACGGTGGCCACAGGCCTAGCAAGCTGTACGCTTACTGTCCCTGCTGTGACAGATCCGGGCGCGGAAGCACCAGCTATGGAACCCATCACACTTACCATGTGGAAAGGGCCCCACAAGGCCGCAGGCGATGAGACAAAACTCTGCGCCCAACCCACCCTAGATGTGCTCCAGGAGATGACTCCGGGGCTTGTCGTGGATTTCAGCGAGATTCCCTGGGGGCAGTACAACGAGAAGTTTACCGCAGCCTTTGCCGCCGATTCTGGGCCAGATGTGAGCTACCAGACAGAGTCGTTTCCCCGTTTTGTCAACGCTGGCCACATCATGGCACTGGACGATATGATCGATGCCAGCGGTTTTGAGCGGACGTTTTTCTATGAGCGGGCCTGGGGCCCCGGCACATACGATGGCATAACCTACTCCTTGCCCTGGATTATTGGCGGCTCAAACCTGTTCTGGAACAAAGCTCTCTTTGAACAAGCCGGGCTTGACCCGGATACCCCGCCGGATACGCTGGAAGAGTTTTTGAGCTATGCCCAGGCTATCACCGCATTGGATGAAGACATCTATGGCTTTGCCAGTTCGCCGAGAGATTGGCATGAGAACAGCCAATGGCCGCGGCGTTTTGGCGGCCATTGGTTCAATGATGACTTGACCGAATGTCTGGTGAATTCGTCTGAAGCCATGGAAGGTTGGAATTTCCTGAATGCCCTTTACCATGAATATGAAATCGCGATGCCGGGTGCGATCTCAGGACAGGAGCCGGGTGTAGGAGGCTATTTCCGCGATGACAAAGTGGGCATGATCACCGCCCAGAATGTCTTTGCCAATTCTGTACGCAACGAAAAGCCTGACTTTCAGCTGGGCGCGGCGCGCATGGCCACAGGCCCCGCCGAAGGAGCGCGGGGCCGGGCCTGCTATGGCGGTGTGGGCATGTTAGCCATTGCCAACAAGACAGCATATCCGCAAGAAGCCTGGACAGTCATCGAAACCCTGGTCACCCCGGATCTGCTGAAATCCTGGATTGGCTGCCTAGGCTTCATGAGCGTGGCACCCTCCGTCAACTTTTATCCGGATGACGAAGTGTTGACGACAGCACAGGACACATTGCAATATACTTTCTTCTGGCCCTATCGTGGCTGGATTTTCAAGTTCTGGGACATTGAGAGCACGGCGATTGAATCCTTCATTTTGGGCCAGCGCTCGGTTGAAGAGGCAGTGGAGGATCTCGTGGTGCAGATCAATGACATGCTGCAAGAGGAAGAAGGGGCCTAACAATCGTTGATTGGATAGATCGTTGGTCAAGCGACCAACGATCTATCCAACTTGATTCGGGATTGCAACCATGACTTCAGCCAGCATGCCTTCCATCCAGAGCAGCGGTCAACAAAGGTCATTCTGGCAACGTTCGGCAGTCAGGCGCAACCTCACGGCCTACCTTTTCATCCTGCCTTTTGTGGTGTTGTTCGCTGTCTTTAACATCGGACCGTTTTTCTGGGCCCTCTGGCTCTCTCTGCTGCGGGGCGATCTAGTTGCGCCCGTGAAGCCCTTTGTTGGCCTTCAAAATTATGGCAGCCTGACAACGGATGCCATCACGCTCCAAGTATTCAAGAACTCCATCCAATATACAGTATCAGTGGTGCCGATCACAGTCTGTACCGGGTTGGCCCTGGCTTTTCTGATCGGCAACAAGCTGGTTCGTTTCAAGGATTTCTTCCGTGCTGTGGTCTTCTTCCCACTGTTGGCATCCGCGGCCGCCACAGCACAGATCTGGAGCTACATATTAGCCCCGCGCTACGGGGTGTTGACCTATCTGCTGGGGTTGGTGGGCTTCCCGGAGATCTACTGGCTGTCCGACCCAAACATTGCTTTATATGGCATCTTGCTGGTGGAATGGTGGCGCGGGATTGGTTTCCATATCATTCTCTTTCTAGCAGCCATGTTGGGCGTCCCAGAGGAACTGCATGAGGCTGCGCGCATTGATGGAGCCACTGCTTGGCAGGTCGCCATACGGGTGACGATTCCTCTGATGCGTCCCGTGATTCTGTTCTCGGTGGTGATGGGGACGATCTGGGCCTTCCAGCTTTTTGATACTGTGTTTGTTCTCACCAATGGCGGGCCTGTGCATTCTACAGCGACCATCGTCTGGTACATTTACAATCATGCGTTCCGCTATGGACAGGTCGGCATGGCCGCGGCTATGGGTGTGGTCCTGTTGCTCATTATCATGCCAATTTCCTTTGTGCAGATGCGCGTGTTAGGTGAAAGATAGAAAGGCACTACAGATCGATCATGTCGCACAATAGGCTGCATAGATGGCGAAAAATAGCCAACATTCTGCCGAAGGCAGCACTACTCTACGCGCTTCTGGCTCTGTTGGTAATCGTCATGTTGGGGCCCTATCTTTATATTTTTGCCTCATCATTTAAGGAGACCTATACGCTCATATCGATCCCACCGCGGCTGCTTCCCGAGCAGTTTGTATGGGACAACTATACATACATCCTTGGGGAGCTGCCCTTTAACACTTGGTTCATAAACACCATCTTGGTCGCTGTTCTTGTAACCATAGGCACAGTGTTGATCGATGCCCTCGCGGCCTACGCATTTGCCAAAAAGCAGTTTTGGGGGCGCGATCTGCTCTTCGGCTTGATGCTGGCCACCATTATGATCCCCGGCGCATTGTTGCTGATCCCAACCTTTCTCATTACCAATCAGTTGGGCCTGCTGAATTCATATGGTGGCCTCATTATTCCCGCATTGGCCAATGTGCTCGGTGTTTTCCTCTTACGTCAATTCATGCAGACTTTGCCTGTAGAGCTTGAACATGCCGCGCGGATTGATGGCTGCTCTGAATTTGGTGTCTTCTGGCGCATCATCATGCCCTTGTCCATGCCGGCCCTGGCCACCCTGTCGATTGTCGTCTTTACGGCCCAATGGAATAATCTAGTCTGGCCCTTGGTGGTGATCAACAACAAGAGTCTATATACTCTGCCGTTAGGTCTGGCTCTGTTGCGTAGTGAATTTCAGGTGAACTATGGGATCACCTCAGCCGCGGCCTTTCTCAGTGTGGTCCCTCTCATCGTTGTGTTTGTATTTTTGCAGCGATATTTCCTGGAGGGGCTTACCGTAGGTGCAATGAAAGGCTGACAGCTCTTTTCAGAGAAAGAAGGCCGGGTGTATGATACGATTTCCGGAGGATCAAGGGCCCTCCTCGCCTAAAACCCTCATGATCTCCTTATACACGGCCTGCCGTTGACGTCCCAGCTCTGCCCACTGCTCTCCCAGCTTCTCAACTTTAGTCCGCTGCTCCCGAAACAGTCGTGCATCTTCCATGTGTTTAGGATTGGAGTTTGCTTGGGCTAACATCTGCTGCCACTTTTGACGCCTTGCTTCTTCACGCTTGAGAACATCCTTGATCAACTGTTCCTGCTCCTCCCTTTCCTGAATGCGTCTCTCCTGCTCCTTTTCACCCTCGACCATATCTCGCAGAAACTCGGCAGTCTGGTCCGCGTACTCATCGCATGCCTCGCGGACCCAGCTATCAAATGAGCTATTAACCGAGGAAGCGAGATCAAAGTATCGTTGATAGTCATCGTCGGTCAGTTCAAATATCACCTTCACCGGAGGAACCTCTTGAGAAAAGTATTGGGTTATGTTACCATTGGAGTTGGTCATGGAAAGCTCCTTCTTAGCTCATACTGATGAATTCGCCATCATCTTGTGGCGGCAGGGTAGTATGAATACTGCTGTATTATTCTATCACAGCGAGGGTACAAATGACAACCTACGTATGGAGTATTGATGATGCCGGTTCGGGCGGCGGCCGCATGGTAGAGTCGTTGCGTCGCACCAGCCAGTTTTTCAGCTCGCGAGGCCTGGGATCTACTTGGTTCACTGTACCCAAGGCCGGGGGCAAACCTCTTTCCTCTGCTTGGAAGGAGGCATTGGTCGCCGCGCGTGATGCTGGGCATGATCTGCAACTGCATGGCCTGACCCATGCTGACTGTTACGAGTTCGGGCCTCCTGCCTGGCCCGCGACCTCTATTTTGCCTACACTTCAAGCCGACTTTGATCAGCGACGCCATGAATTGATGCCGCGCTATACTGTCGCCAACCTGCGCGCGCGCATTGAAGAGGGGATGGAGATCTTCGCACGCGAACTAGGCGTAGAGCCGACTGTATTTCGTGCGCCTTGCGGGGCCATCTCAAAGCCTATGTTTACCGCGCTGCGCGAGGTAGGCATCGGCTATCACACCTGCATGTTTATCAGCGGCAGCGGCTATGCCCATCTGCCACATAACACAGGCGAGCTTACCCAGGAGTGGGTCGATGATATCCCGCACCAGCCTTATCGCTGGTATGATGATATCATTGAGGTACCGATCTTGAACGAGTATACATGGCGTGGTGCTGGGCAGCGCAGTGCTGCATTCATTGAGTTGGCGCGCAACGACCTAGACCGCATCCGCGAGGAAAGCCCGGTCGTCGTCATGCTCATGCATACCCATGGCATTGCTGATGATTATGAGCATACCTTTCGCCTGATCGATGCCGTGTCCGCGCATGTCGGCCAGCAGCCAGGTGCCACATTCGCGACTATGGGTGAATTGGCGGCATCCTCTGCCCTGGCCCAGGCTGCCACCGGCCAAGGGCCGGACAATTTGCCTGTCTAAGCCCCACACCAGTGCCCAAGAACAGGCCACTGCCCTTAGGAGTACATCTGATGAACATTATCGTCATCATCTCTGACACCTTCCGTTACGATAATCTGTTTGACCGGGCAAAGGCCATGCCTGTGCATACTCCTCATCTGGATACATTCTCTGCTCGCTGTGTGAGCCTGTCCCGCCTGTATACGGGCAGCTTCCCCACGATCCCGCAGCGCACGGATTTCACAACAGGACGAGTGGGCTGGCCTTGGTACCCTTGGCAAGACCGCCGCCTAAGCAGCCCCAATCACCTGCCCCAGATCCTCGGCCAGGCCGGCTATGTCACCCAACTACTGGGGGATTGCCCCCACTTGGTGCGTTCGGCATTCTTTGAGGGGTTCCATGCTGCCTACACCCTGCCCGGCCAGGAGGGCAACACCTACTTTCTGGGCATGAATCACGATATAGAGCGTGCCATGGCGGATGAAAAGACCCGCAATGTGGGCCCTCACTTCCAAGGGCACAATCTCATTGACCTGCACAGTTGGACCAACCGCCGCTGGTATCGAGAGATCGACCGCTTCCCTCCGCGCACGGCAGAGTTGGCGGTAGAGTGGCTTGAAGAGAACGACCAGTACAGTCCGTTCTTCCTGTGGGTGGATTTCTTCGACCCCCATGAGCCTTGGGACCCGCCGGAATATATGGTGCGCCGCTATGACCCGAACTATGAGGGCCCGCCCATGCTGCATCCCAACTATGGCAAAGCCAGCGATTATACAGAGGCGGAACTGCAGAATCTGCGCGCGCATTATTGCGCGGAGGCGGAATTGGTGGACCGCTGGGTAGGGCGCATCCTGACGAAGATCGATGATCTGGATCTGTGGCGCAATTCGGTCGTCGTCTTTATGTCGGATCATGGGATGTCCCTAGGCGAGCACAACCGTACAGGAAAGTCGAATATCAACAAAAACGATGAACGCTTCTGGCCCCTCTATCCGGAGATCGTCCATATCCCCTTTCTGGTAGCGGCCCCTGGCCTGGAAGGTGGCCGCACGCTTGATGCCCTGTTGACCCCGGCCGACATCGCCCCGACCCTGCTGGCCTTGGCCGGGGTTGATGTTGAACCGCCGCAGCCGATGCATGGGCGTTCCTTTGCGCCGCTCCTGCGGGGGGAGACCCATGACCCGCTGCATGAGTGCGTGGTGTCAGCCTCATTTGTGCGCCTGCAGGATGGCAAGCCCCCGGCCGAGTGTGTGACACCAGCTCTCTATACGGAACGCTGGGCCTATGTGCCGGCCGGCCCCCACGGCTGGCCGCAATTGTACGATCTGACGACCGACCCCTTGGCAGAGAAGAACCTGAAACAGGAGTATCCTGAGAAGATGGCCGAGCTGCATACGGCCCTGATCGACTACATGCGGGCTTTGGACGCCCCGGCCGAGGCTGTGGCCGTATGGGAGAATCAGGATATCTGGACGTGAAACACCAGTGACTGACCGCTACAAACGCCTGGGATTGTCATGAACGTTCCGCATGCCATCCAAGCGGTGGCTGTGAATCACAACACATCCGCCTATATGGAGCTGATGCTGCGTTCTCTGCTCGCGCGGCACAAAGTGCAAGCCAGGGAAGGCCTGCACGTAGCCCTCACGGTCTATGATAACGACTCCCAAGATGAGCAGAGGGAACTGCGGGCTTATGCCGATTCTGTGGGCGTGCCAATTGTCCCATCGGGCTTTACAACCGAGACGCACAACAACTCCCATGGCGAGATATTGCGCGCTTTCGTGCTGGAGAACCCCTCCTGTACCCATTATCTATTCCTTGATGCCGATGTCTGCTTCGTGCAAGCGGACACCCTGACGGTGATGCTTGCTGAGCTGGAGGCCATGCCAGATGCCTTCGGCATAGGCGCACGCATGTCCTGGGATGGCGAGGAGGAGATCCCCGCGCGGATTTGGCAGGGGAATCCTGATATCTATACGGCCCGGCTACATCCATGCTGTGCGCTGGTACGTAATACAGCGTTATTCCGGGCTGTGGTGGAAGCAATCGGTCTCTCCTGCACAACCATACGCTGGGCGAATCAGGATGAATATCTTGATACATTCAAGTTGATGACCATGGTGATGAAGACCCACGGGCAGCGACATATCCTCTCATCTAGGATGGTGCTACATTTTTTCTCTGTTTCCTACCTGTGGGAGTCGACCCAGCATCTCATTGAGGCGAAGGCCGCACAACGGGATGCACGATTGGCGCAATTACGCTGTGTAGAGAATGACTGGCAATGAATTTGCATGATACGACAATGTAGTCTATGATAGTGGTGCTGGCGGTTCTGCACTTGGTACGGGGTGTGGGACCGTGGGCTGGATTTACACGTTGTTTCTGTGCCCCAAGCGACACAGAAACCTTTCCCCAAGGAGAATAGATTGTATGGACCTCAGAAAGCGGAATACGGTATCGCGCCGTCAGTTTCTGCAGTATTCAGGGTTGGCAACCAGTGCAGCTCTTCTGGCAGCCTGCCCGGCACCGGCGGCTGCGCCCGCAAGCAGTAGCGATGGTGACGCAGCCCCCATGCAGGAAGTCAAGAAGTTGGAAGCCTGGTCGCGCATGACCGACTTGGCACAGGAATCGATTCGCGAGATTATTGACATTTACAATGAGCAAAACGAAATGGGCGTGGAGGTTGAGTTTGTCTACATTGCCCAGACCCAGGGCAGCCAGGCAGATGAGAAGTTGCTGACCGCTGTGGCTGGCGGGACGCCGCCTGCGCTCCATTATGCCGACCGCTTCACCGTTCCACAGTTCGCCCATGAGGGCTTCTTTACCGACATCACCCAATTTGCCGAAGCCGCCGGCGTCACCAAAGATCTGTACTTCGATTTCGCCTGGGAGGAGACGGTCTATAAAGGTGGCATTTACGCCTTGTCATTCGACACCGATACCCGGGCCCTATGGTACAATATGGATATCATGGCCGAATCCGGCGTCGATCCGGAGTCCCCTCCGACCAATCTTGACGAGTTGCGGGCAGCTACAGAAGCCTTAACCATTCGCGATAATACAGGCGCAATCGAGCGTTATGGCTTTAACCCGATCTACGACCAAGCTTGGCTCTATACGTGGGGCTTTGGCTTCGGTGGTGAGTTCCAGGATAGCGACAATCGTATCACATTTGCCCATCCCAAAAACATTGAAGCAATGCAGTTTGTCAAATCCTTTGTGGATGAGATCGGCGTTGAGGATATTGATATCATGCTGGCCGCTTGTGCGGGTGGGAACTGCCGGGGCGAGAACGACTATTTCTGGACTGGACAATCAGCAATGACCTGCAGCGGCAACTGGAAAGTGGCCCAGCATCATCGCTATAAGCCAGACACCAACTATGGTGTCGTACCCATGCCAGGCCCGGACGGGCCCGCACCCCATGCCAGTTGGGCAGGGGGCTGGAGTTGGGCAGTCCCGGCCGGCTATGATGATGTGGAAGCCGCCTTTGACGCCTGTTTCTACTTATGTGGACCCGAAGGCCAACTGAAGTACAACAAAGACACCTTCCATATCCCCACGATTAAGACAGCGGCCGAGGACCCGTTCTTTAGCGAAGATCCACTGCATGCAGTGTTTATGGAACTATTGCCTGTCTCCCATGCCCGCCCACCGATCCCTCTGGGCTCCAAGTTGTGGGACCTGCAGGTTAAGGCCTTCCGTGATGAGATTCCTCACGGCCTGAAGACTCCAGAACAGGCATTGATGGACATTGACGAGGAGATCAATCAAGGTCTTGAAGAGATCGGCTTCTTCAGCTAACCGCAGCAACACTTAGCTCATTTGGCGTAAGCACCGCTGACTGCCAAACAGTAAGGCTATCAACTGCAGTGAAGAGGGGTGCTGCCGCCCCTCTTCACTGGTTCGTTTCTTCATGAGGTGTTTATGGCAACTACCCTCTCCGCTGCCACCTATCCACGTAGGCGTTTGTCTCAAAAGACTCGACACACAATCAATGGTTTGCTTTTTGCCGCGCCCTGGATCATTGGGCTGCTTGTCTTTTGGATCTATCCCACGTTGGCGTCGGCCTTCTACAGTTTCACCGAATATAACGGCGTCAAGAACTGGCAGTGGGTCGGGTTTGGTAATTATATTGAGTTGTTCACAGAAGATGAGCTGTTCAGGGCTGCGATCTATAACACCGTTTATTTTGCTGTGGTTTCAATTCCTTTGGCTATCATCTGTGCTTTTGGATTGGCGCTGATGTTGAATGCCAAAATTCGTGGCCAGGTAATCTATCGGACCATCTACTTTCTGCCAACCCTTGTGCCGGAAGTAGCTTTGGCCCTGGTCTGGATTTTTATTTTTACGCCGCGCAGTGGGCTGATTGAGACACCGTTCAGGTTTTTGGGCATTCGTGGCCCATGCTGGCTCACATGTGCCCAATGGGCAAAGCCGACTCTCGTGCTGCTTGCCCTGTGGATCATCGGGCAGCAGATCGTGTTATACTTGGCCGGTTTACAGGATGTGCCACAAGATCTGTATGATGCAGCCGATGTAGATGGCGCAAACTTCCTGTCCAAATTTCGCAATGTTACCGTCCCCATCCTGACACCCGTGATCTTCTTCCATCTGGTGACATCGGTAATCGGGGCCCTGAATTTCTTTGCCATTCCCTTTATTATGACAGGTGGCACAGGGTTTCCTGCCAATACGACTCTGTTTTATTCCATCTATCTGTATAAGAACGCCTTCCATTACTTTGATATGGGGTATGCTTCGGCAATGGCATGGCTGTTGTTTCTGTTCACACTGACCGTAACCCTGATCATCTTCCGCTCCGCGCGGTTATGGGTCTTTTACGCAGGAGGTGAGGAATAAGATGGCGGTTGAAACCCAGCAGGCCCGGCCTACGATTTCCCAAAACTCTTCCCGCCGAGTTACAGCCAAGCGCATACGCGGCCTGATCCGCAGTACCCTGCTCCATGCCAGTCTGGTTCCGGCGGCCTTTGTCTTTTTGCTGCCTTTTCTGTGGATGATTTCGACTTCACTGAAACCGGATACGCAGTTCTATGCCTATCCGCCGGTTCTGATCCCGAATCCGCTTCAATGGTCCAACTACCCGGACACGGTCACATATATCACCTTTTTTCTGTATCTTCGCAATACACTCACCATCGCAGTACTCGCTACCATAGGTGTCCTCATCTCTTCGTCTTTGGTTTCCTACAGCCTCGCGCGCATTCCCTGGCCGGGCCGCAATTTTCTATTCATTCTGACCGTAGCCACTCTCATGCTGCCGTTTCAGGTTACGATGATCCCCCTGTTCCTTGTTTTCAGGAATTTGGGCTGGGTAAACTCTTGGCTGCCCCTCATCGTGCCCCATTGGTTTGGTGGTGCCCTGTACATCTTTCTGTTGCGTCAGTTTTTCATGACCATTCCAATGGAGTTGTCCGAGGCAGCACGCATTGATGGGGCCAGCGAGTTAAAGATCTACCGCTCGATCATTCTCCCTCTCTCCAAACCGGCCCTAGCTACGGTTGCGATCTTCGAATTCATTGCCCGCTGGCGTGACTACATCGGGCCTCTCATCTATCTGAATGATCAGGAACTGTACGTATTGTCACTCGGCATCTATGAGTACCGGTCCCAGTACGGTGCTGAGTGGGGCCTCTTGATGGCGGCTTCGGTGTTGATCACCCTGCCCATCCTTCTCCTCTTCTTCTTCTTGCAAAAAAACTTTGTCCAAGGCATTACCCTGACAGGAATTAAAGGCTAAAAAAGGGCCATGCCTTGCATGGCCCTTGAAGGAATTGAGTCTACAAACCTCCCGCAGTACGGGCTATTGCATTGCGGTTTCAACCTCAGCGTCGCACGAAGGGTAGATACAACATTTCCGTAGGACGCACCTGTACCACAGCATCGACGTCCGTCACACTAAGCGGGTCCGCATCCGGGGTAGTGGCTTGACTGTCATTGATCGCCAAGTCGCTCTCTCCGACCCCCAAAGCCTTGATCTCTAGGATGGCCAGAGACCCGGATCCGCTTTGTAACGTAGCTTTTCAGCCCCTGGCCATTAGGGTTTTAGCGATGAATAATCGGTAGATAGAGAATTTCCGTAAAGCTTGTTTCCGTCCCCGTGTTGTCATTTATTGCCGATGTGCCAATACAGGCCGGCAGAGTACTACCGCGTAAATCAAGATCGAGATTGGGAAGATCGAGCAAAGCCTGTGGTATGTCTCCACACAGTTGATTGTTTCTGAGGTGCAACTGTGTCAAATGGGAGAGGTTGGCCAGTGCAGGGGGGATAGGTCCCGTCAATCGGTTGCCCCTGAGGTTCACTGTCTGTAGCTGAGAGAGATTGCCTAACTGTGTAAGGATGCGGCCTGTCAGGCGGTTGCCTCTGAGATTCAAGTCGGTTAGCTGGGAGAGATTCCCTAATTGTGTAGGGATTTTGCCTGTCAAACGCTTGTTCCGCAGGAACAATTCCGTCACACGCGAGTTGGAGACAGTGACGCCCTCCCAGGTCGTTATGAGAGTGGTTGTACTCCAGTTGAGAGGGGCGGTGCCTCGTAAGGTATCCTTGGCCGCTAGCAGCGTTGTACAATCCTTGACTAGGTCGGCGGGTTCTGGGTCTGAAACTGCGTTGCTGTTGGCACATGCTCTAGGGGTAGGAGTGGCCGTTGGTGTGGGCGTAGACGTAGCTGTGGGTGTAGCTGTTGATGTGGACGTAGCTGTCGCCGTAGGTGTAGCTGTTTGTGTGGGTGTAGCTGATGGTGTATGTGTTGTAGCTGTTGATGTGGCCGTAGCTGTGGGTGTGGGACAGAACGGCAATCCAAGACTTGGTATGTCGTTGTTTGCAATACGACTCAAGGCATGTGGGATACACCCGCTTAGTTGATTGTTTCTGAGTTGCAAGTGTGTCAAATGGGAGAGATTGGCCAGTGCAGGGGGGATGGGTCCCGTCAGGCGGTTGCCTCTGAGATTCAAGTTCGTTAGCTGGGAGAGATTACCTAACTGTGTAGGGATGGCTCCTGTCAGTTGCTTGTTCCGCAGGAACAATTCCGTCACACGCGAGTTGGAGACAGTGACGCCATCCCAGGCAGTTATGCGAGTGGTTGTACTCCAGTTGAGAGAAGCACTACCTCGTAGGGTATCCTTGGCATCTAGGAGCGTTGTACAATCCTTGACTAGGTGGGCGGGTTCTGGGTCTGGAATCGCGTTGCTGTTGGCACATGCTCCAGGGGTAGGGGTGGCCGTTGGTGTGGACGTAGACGTAGCTGTGGGTGTAGCTGTTGATGTGGCCGTAGCTGTAGGTGCGGGACAGAACGGCAATCCAAGACTTGATAAGTCGTTGTTCGAAATATTACTCAAGACATTTGGGATACACCCGCTTAGTTGATTGTTTCTGAGGTGCAACTGTGTCAAATGGGAGAGGTTGGCCAGTGCAGTAGGAATGGAACCCGTCAATCGGTTGCCCCTGAGGTTCAATGTCTGTAGCTGGGAGAGATTGCCTAACTGTGTAGGGATGGCTCCTGTCAGGCGGTTGCCTCTGAGATTCAAGTCTGTTAGTTGGGAGAGATTGCCTAACTGTGTAGAGATAGTGCCCGTCATGTGCTTGTTCCGCAGGAACAACTCCGTCACACGCGAGTTGGAGACAGTGACGCCATCCCAGGCAGTTATGCGAGTGGTTGTAACCCAATTCAGAAGGGTACCTTGTAGGGTATCCTTGGCCGCCAGCAGCGTGTTGCACTCGTTGATTAGGTCGGCGGGTTCTGGGTCTGGAATCGCGTTGGTGTTAGTACACAAGCAGAATGGCAGTCCAAGATCTGACAGGTCATTCTTAGAAACACGTTTCAAGGCAGTGGGTATACATCCGCTTAGTTGGTTGCCTGCCATGTGCAACCTCAGCAGCCTGGAGAGATTGCCCAGTTCTTTCGGGATAGTGCCCGTCAGTTGGTTTCTGCCGAGACCCAACCCCGTCAGATTGGAGAGGTTGCCCAGCGCAGGCGGGATGGGACCCGTCAGTTGGTTGCGGCCGAGGGTCAAGTACACTAGCTTGGTGAGTGTGCCCAGTTCTTTCGGGATAGGACCCGTCAGTTGGTTGTAATTGAGCCATAACGACCTCACATTCGTTAGGGTAGTCAACGGTGCGATACTGCCCGTCAGTTGGTTTTTCTTGAGGTTCAAGTACACTAGTTGGGAGAGGTTGCCCAATTCTTTCGGGATGGTGCCCGTCAGTTGATTGCGGACGAGGTTCAACCCCTGTAGATTGGAGAGATTGCCCAGTTCTTTCGGGATAGTGCCCGTCAGTTGGTTGTCGTCGAGACCCAACCCCTGTAGATTGGAGAGATTGCCCAGTTCTTTCGGGATAGTGCCCGTCAGTTGGTTGTGGGAGAGACCCAACCCCTGTAGATTGGAGAGATTACCCAGTTCTTTCGGGATAGTGCCCGTCAGTTGGTTGCGGACGAGGTACAATCGCTCCAGATTGGTGAGGTTGCCCAGTGCAGCCGGGATTGTGCCCGTCAGTCGGTTGCCCCCTAGGTCCAACCACTCCAGATTGGTGAAGGTGCCCAGTGCAGTCGGGATTGTGCCCGTCAGTCGGTTGTAGTTGAAGTATAATTCCCGCAGATTGGAGAGGCTACCCAGCGCAGCCGGGATGGTGCCTGTCAGGTCGTTGCGGCTGAGATCCAACTTCTCCAGCTTGGAAAGGTTTCCCAGCACGGCCGGGATAGTGCCCGTCAGTTGCTTGCGGTTGAGCTCCAACCCTGTCACCCGAGAGATGGTGATAGTGACGCCCTCCCAGGCGGTGATGGGAGTCGTGGTAGTCCAGTTCAGAGAGGCAGATGCCCAGTGGGTCTTGATATTGAGTAGCGTTGAACAATCTGCTACTAGGTTGGAGTCTTCGGGGTCTGGAATCGCGATGCTGTTCGCGCACGAACTGGTTGTTTGCTGTGCGACTACGGGGGTGTCCGCACCTACAACCAAGATGAGACCGCCTATGGTAAAAACAGCCCAAAGAAGAGAGATAAAGAGTTTCATGAGTGATTTCCTCTTTGTTCGGAACTCTTTACCAGTACGAGTATAGATAGTGTACAATAGAAAGTTAAGGATTGTCAAATGCGATAATTCGGAGTATGATTGAGAACATTGACATACGTTTTGCCATTGCCGATGAAGACTACGCTCCTCTTTCCAAAGAGGAGCGGATACCGCTTCTGGCAGGTTTGGGGGACTATCTGCTGCTGGTTTACAGCGTGGCTGGACAGATCTACCGCAGCACAGACTGCGGACACACTTGGACGAAATTGTCCCGAGAGTTCGGAGAAGTGCGAGTTGTGGCTTTGGCAGCGTAAGGGGTGAGTGAGGAGAGAGGGATACTCTCTCCTCGTCATAGATTGCGCTGGTCAGCGTCGCACGAATGGTAGATACAACATTTCCGTAGGACGTGCCTCTCTCACCTGTACCACAGCATCGACGTCCGTCACACTAAGCGGGGACGCATCCGGGGTAGTGGCTTGACTGTCATTGATCGCCAAGTCGCTCTCCCCGACCCCCAAAGCCTTGACCTCTAGGATGGCCAGAGACCCGGAGCCGCTCACACCGGGCTGTGTGCCGGTGGAAAAGGCTGCAAATGTTGCTATCCCTTGGCGATTGTCGATCTGTGGGCCCAGCATGTTCACAGTGCGCCCAGTACTGCCCAACCAGTCGGTCAAGCGGATGCTTTCGATGCGGATCAAGGTCGGGTCGTAGGTGAGCTTGGCTTGCAAGGCAGCCAATGCCTGGGCGTTGCTGGCATTTAGGACGATACGACCTGTCTGTGATGGTGTGAGCTGCAACAGGGCTGGGGACAGCTGCAGGGAGATGTCTGCTGCTGCTCCTTTGAAGATGCTAAAGAAAGCAGATGCGGCCCAGCCTTCCTGCTCTTCGCCAGTGGTAGCTCGCACCCGATACCAGAGAAATCCATCGGCCTCCACAGGATAGTTCTCCTGCTCACCGTCTGGGCCCAGAACGATAAAAGGCGTGCCATCATCAATGATTGCTAGGGTATTGCTATCTAGGCCCGGCCCATTACGCAGACGAATGCCTTCACCGCCTGTGTTGTCGACAACGACATTCCCGCCGATGTCTAGCTCTACCGGCGCAGGCGTGGAGTCTACGTTTCTGGCTGGGTTATCTGCCAGAGAGTGACCGAAGCGGGAGGCGACCCGTTGGATATCAATGATATCGATGTCGCCATCATTGTCTAGATCGTAGCGGGTCTCGAAGTCATTGTGCCCGCGCCTGGTGTTCCACTTGCCTGCGACCCGTTGGATATCGACGATGTCCACATCACCATCGCAGTCGATATCGGCCCAGAAGCAGCTATTGGTAATCGTAAGGGAAGTGCCTTGGGATCTGACCCGAAGCACCTGTCCGTTGATGTCGGTGATCTGCAGGTTTCTGAACGCGATCTTGGCAGAGCCAGTGGTGCGTGGCTCAAAGCAGACAGAGGCTAGGGTGCCGCTGCCCTCGGGTCCATCTTGGCTGCCGGCGCTGTAAGCACCGAAGGTGAGGGATCCTGCAGAGATGTTGGGAGTCACCGCGGAGACGGTGCGGTCTGTGCTGCCGAGGAAGGGTCCTAGGGAGGCTGATGCGCCTGCGAGTCGTGTAGCTGGGAAGGAGAGGGTGAAATCGAAAGCACCGAGGTTGTCTGCTTGTGCGATCTGCACGCTGATGCAGGACTGGCCGGTGAGGGGAATGGTTGATGTGGATGCAGTCAAACTGACTGTGGAATTGACGTTGGTTGGTCCTGGTCTGGATGTTGGTCCACCCCCACCTCCGCCGGGGTCGCAGAAAGACAACTCGATATCCGACAGGTCGTTCTGGGCAACCCGCGTCAACGCATTGGGAATACAACCACTGAAGCGGTTGCCAGCCAAGGACAACGAACGTAGATTGGAGAGATCCACCAATGTCGTCGGGATGCTGCCCATCAGACTGTTGTTGGCCAGGTGCAAGGTCTGCAGGGTGGCAATACTGCCCAGATCAGTCGGCATGCTGCCCGACAGCCGGTTGTTGGAGAAGTCCAAGACCTGCAGGCTGGCCAGCGCGCGCAGGCCAACCGGGATACGGCCCGAGAATTCGTTGTTGGCGAGATCCAAGGTCTGCAGACCTGTGAGCCGGCTCAAGGTAGACGGGATGCTGCCTGCCAATGTCTTGCCACTGATATCCAGCTCCAGCCTGACCACCCGCTGCGGGGCCCCACCAATGGTTACCCCCTCCCAGGTGTCAATGCTGCTGTTCTCACTCCAGTTCAAGCGCATGGAGGCACTGATGCGTCCCTCCAGGGTGGGCTTGATGGTAAGGAGCTGTACGCAGTCTCTGACCAGGTCGGCATTGGCAGAGGGGTTGGGTACGACAGTGCCATTGGTACATCGTGGTCTCTGTGTTGAGCCGCCGCCGCCGCCACCTCCGCCGCCGCCACCCGGACCAGGATTTTGGGGAGATGTACATGGCTCATTGACGCATACTGGCGTATTTGGTGTAGGTGTGGCTGTGGGTGACGGTGTTACAGTGGGCGTATGTGTTGCTGTGGACGTGGTGGTTGCCGTAGGAGACGGTGTTACAGTGTGTGTATGTGTTGGTGTTGCCACGGATATTGCCGTCGGGGTAGCTGTGGCTGATGTGCCGCTGCATGCCGGGAGAGGACTACTGCGTAAATCAAAATTGAGATTGGGAAGATCGTTCAAAGCCTGTGGTATGGCTCCACACAGTTGGTTGTTCTTCAGTTTCAACGTCCGCAGCTTGGAAAGGCTGCCCAGTTGAGCAGGGATGGGACCTGTCAGTTGGTTAAACATCAGGTTCAACGTCTGCAGCTCGGAGAGACTGCCCAATTCAGCAGGGATGGGACCTGTCAGTTGGTTAAACCTAGTGTTCAACTCCTTGAGTTTGGAGAGGTTGCCCAGTTGAGCAGGAATGGATCCCGTCAGTCGGTTTCCTCTGAGGAACAATGTATGCAGATTGGAGAGGTTGCCTAGGGCAGCAGGGATGGGACCTGTCAGTCGGTTGTCCCTCAGGTTCAACGTCTGCAGATGGCTGAGGCTGCTTAACTGTGTAGGGATGGGGCCCGTCAGTTGGTTATACTTGAGGTGCAACGTCTGCAGGTAGGTGAGGTTGCCTAGCAAAGCAGGGATTCTGCCCGTCAGCTGCTTGCTCTTGAGCTCCAATTTTGTCACACGAGAACTGCGGACAGAGACGCCCTGCCATTGGTTTATGGGATGTTGTGGACTCCAGTTGAGTGAGGCGGTGCCTCGTAGGGTGTCCTTGGCCGCCAGCAGCACATTGCAATCTGCGACTAGGCCGGCGGGTTCTGGGTCTGGAACTGCTACGCTATTGCTACATCGGTCCGTTATTGTTGATTGTGTTATTGTTGACTGTGTCGTCAGGGGAGCGGACGCGCCAGAGACTATGTGGCCGCTGATGGTAATGGCAGCCCAGCACAAGATAAAGGCTGATAGGATGACTCGGGCCGGGATTCGTCGCTTCGTTCTCTCAATCTGCGAGAGACTCTGATCTTGTGTCATGGTCGTATCTCCTTTCAGATCCAATATGGTCGCTCTTGCCTCTATTGTAACATAGCGTTTCAGTCCCTGTCCATTAGGGTTTTAGCGATGAATAATCGGTAGATAGAGAATTTCCGTAAGGTTTGTTTCCGTCCCTGTGTTGTCATTTATTGCCGATGTGCCAATACAGGCCGGCAGAGTACTACCGCGTAAATCAAGATCGAGATTGGGAAGATCGAGCAAAGCCTGTGGTATGTCTCCACACAGTTGGTTGTTTCTGAGGTGCAACTGTGTCAAATGGGAGAGGTTGGCCAGTGCAGGGGGGATAGGTCCCGTCAATCGGTTGCCCCTGAGGTTCAATGTCTGTAGCTGAGAGAGATTGCCTAACTGTGAAAGGATGCGGCCTGTCAGGCGGTTGCCTCTGAGATTCAAGTCTGTTAGCTGGGAGAGATTTCCTAATTGTGTAGGGATTCGGCCTGTCAAGCGCTTGTTCCGCAGGAACAATTCCGTCACACGCGAGTTGGAGACAGTGACGCCATCCCAGGTCGTTATGCGAGTAGTTGTACTCCAGTTGAGAGGGGCGGTGCCTCGTAAGGTATCCTTGGCCGCTAGCAGCGTTGTACAATCCTTGACTAGGTCGGCGGGTTCTGGGTCTGAAACTGCGTTGGTGTTGGCACATGCTCTAGGGGTAGGAGTGGCCGTTGGTGTGGGCGTAGACGTAGCTGTGGGTGTAGCTGTTGATGTGGATGTAGCTGTCGCCGTATGTGTAGCTGTTTGTGTGGGTGTAGCTGTTTGTGTATGTGTAGCTGTGGATGTGGCCGTAGCTGTGGGTGTGGGACAGAACGGCAATCCAAGACTTGGTATGTCGTTGTTTGCAATACGACTCAAGGCATGTGGGATACACCCGCTTAGTTGATTGTTTCTGAGTTGCAAGTGTGTCAAATGGGAGAGGTTGCCCAGCGCAGGGGGGATGGGTCCCGTCAATCGGTTGCTCCTGAGGTTCAATGTCTGTAGCTGGGAGAGATTGGCCAGTGCAGGGGGGATGGCTCCCGTCAGGCGGTTGCCTCTGAGATTCAAGTTCGTTAGCTGGGAGAGATTACCTAACTGTGTAGGGATAGCTCCTGTCAGTTGCTTGTTCCGCAGGAACAATTCCGTCACACGAGAGTTGGAGACAGTGACGCCCTCCCAGGCAGTTATGCGAGTGGTTGTACTCCAGTTCAGAGGAGCACTACCTCGTAGGGTATCCTTGGCATCTAGGAGCGTTGTACAATCCTTGACTAGGTGGGCGGGTTCTGGGTCTGGAATCGCGTTGGTGTTGGCACATGCTCCAGGGGTAGGAGTGGCTGTTGGTGTGGACGTAGACGTAGCTGTGGGTGTAGCTGTTGATGTGGCCGTAGCTGTCGCCGTGTGTGTAGCTGTCTGTGTAGGTGTAGCTGATGGTGTGGCCGTAGCTGTAGGTGCGGGACAGAACGGCAATCCAAGACTTGATAAGTCGTTGTTCGAAATATTACTCAAGACATTTGGGATACACCCGCTTAGTTGATTGTTTCTGAGGTGCAACTGTGTCAAATGGGAGAGGTTGGCCAGTGCAGTAGGAATGGAACCCGTCAATCGGTTGCCCCTGAGGTTCAATGTCTGTAGCTGGGAGAGATTGCCTAACTGTGTAGGGATGGCTCCTGTCAGGCGGTTGCCTCTGAGATTCAAGTCTGTTAGGTGGGAGAGATTGCCTAACTGTGTAGAGATAGTGCCCGTCATGTGCTTGTTTCGCAGGAACAACTCCGTCACACGCGAGTTGGAGACAGTGACGCCATCCCAGGCAGTTATGCGAGTGGTTGTAACCCAATTCAGAAGGGTACCTTGTAGGGTATCCTTGGCTGCCAGCAGCGTGTTGCACTCGTTGATTAGGTCGGCGGGTTCTGGGTCTGGAATCGCGTTGGTGTTAGTACACAAGCAGAATGGCAGTCCAAGATCTGACAGGTCATTCTCAGAAACACTTCTCCAGGCATTCGGTATACATCCGCTTAATTGGTTGCCTGCCATGTTCAACCTCCGCAGCCTAGAGAGGGTGTCCAGTTCTTTCGGGATAGCCCCCGTCAGTTGGTTGCGGTCAAGGGTCAACGTGTGTAGCTTGGTGAGATTGCCCAGTGCTGGAGGGATGGAGCCCGTCAGTTGGTTGTTATGGAGGCCTAACCGCACCAGATTGTTGAGATTGCCCAGTGCAGTAGGGATGGTGCCTGTTAGCTGGTTATTCTCAATCCTCAGCACCTTCAGGTTGGAGAGTGTGCCCAGCGCAGGGGGAATAGGACCCGTCAGTTGGTTGGAGAGAAGATACAATTTATGTAGATTGGTGGTGAGTCGGCTCAACTGTGGAGGGATAGACCCCGTCAGTTGGTTGCCCCCGAGGTGTAAATCCGTCAGATTGTTGAGGTTGCCCAGTGTAGCAGGGATTGTGCCCGTCAGTTGGTTGTTGCCGAGGAAGAAGTAGGTCAGATTGTTGAGGTTGCCCAGTGTAGCAGGGATGCTGCCCGTCAGTCGGTTGCCGCCGAGGTGCAACCGCTGCAGATTGTTGAGGTTGCCCAGTGTAGCAGGGATGCTGCCCGTTAGCTGGTTGTTGTAGAGGTGTAATTCCTTCAGATTGTTGAGGTTGCCCAGTTCTTTCGGGATGGCCGTCAGCTGGTTTTCCTGGAGCCATAAGATCTGCAGATTGTTGAGGTTGCCCAGGGCAGGCGGGATGGCTGTCAGTTGGTTGCTACCGAGGTGCAACCACTGCAGATTGGTGAGGGTGCCTAGTGCAGGCGGGATTGAGCCCGTTAGTCGGTTGTTATTGAGGTGCAACCCCGTCAGATTGTTGAGGTTGCCCAGGGCAGGCGGGATGGGACCCGTCAGCAGGTTGTTCCGAAGGTTCAACCTCGTCAGATTGGAGAGGTCGCCCAGTGTAGGCGGGATAGTGCCCGTCAGTCGGTTGATCTTCAGTTCCAAGCTCTGTAGCTTGGTGAGGCTACCCAGTTCAGTAGGGATAGTACCCGTCAGTTGGTTGCCTTCAAGACCCATCCCCGTCAGCTTGGTGAGGTTGCCCAGCGTAGGGGGAATAGGACCCGTCAGTCGGTTGCTACCGAGGTACAACCGCTCCAGCTTGGTGAGGTTGCCCAGCGCAGGGGGAATAGGACCCGACAGTCGGTTGCCCCCTAGGTCCAACCGCTCCAGCTTGGTGAAGGTGCCCAGTGCAGCCGGGATTGTGCCCGTCAGTCGGTTGTAGTTGAAGTATAATTCCCGCAGATTGAAGAGGCTACCCAGCGCAGTAGGAATGTTGCCTGTCAGGTCGTTGCGGCTGAGATCCAACTTCTCCAGCTTGTTGAGATTGCCCAGTGCGGCCGGGATAGTGCCCGTCAGTCGGTTGATCTTCAGTTCCAAGCTCTGTAGCTTGGTGAGGGTACCTAGTGCAGGCGGGATGGTACCCGTCAGGGTGTTGCCACCGAGGTACAACCCCTTCAGATTGTTGAGGTTGCCCAGTTCAGGTGGAATGGTACCCGTCAGGGTGTTGCCACCGAGGTACAACCCCTTCAGATTGTTGAGGTTGCCCAGTTCAGTCGGGATTCGGCCCGTTAGTCGGTTGCCGCCGAGGGACAAGCCCTGCAGTTGTGAGAGTGTGCCCAGTGCGGGTGGGATGGGACCCGTCAATTGGTTGCCCCAAAGGCTCAAGTACCCTAGCTTGGTGAGTTTACCCAACTCTGTAGGGATGCTGCCCGTCAGGTTATTGCTGTGCAGATCCATCCCCCCTAGATTCCTCAGGTTGCCCAGTTCCCTAGGGATGGGACCTGTCAGTTGGTTGTATTCGAGACCCATCCCCAGCAGCTTGGTGAGGTTACCCAGTGTAGTAGGGATAGTACCCGTCAGGTGGTTGCGGCTGAGGTTCAACCAACCCAGATTCCTCAGGTTGCCCAGTTCAATCGGGATGATGCCCGTCAGTCGGTTGCGGCCGAGGTTCAACTCCCACAGACGGGAGAGGTTGCCCAGTGCAGGTGGGATGCTGCCCGTCAGTCGGTTGGTGTGGAGTCTCAACCGACTCAGATTCGAGAGTCTGCTCAGTTCAATCGGAATGGAGCCTGTCAGTCGGTTGGTATTGAGGTATAATTCCCGTAGCTGAGAAAGATTGCCCAGCGCAGCCGGGATGTTGCCTGTCAGGTCGTTGCCGCCGAGATCCACCCTATCTAGATTATTGAGATTGCCCAGCGCAGCCGGGATAGTGCCCGTCAGTTGCTTGCTATTGAGCTCCAACCTTGTCACCCGAGAGATGGTGATAGTGACGCCCTCCCAGGCGGTGATGGGAGTCGTGGTAGTCCAGTTCAGAGAGGCAGAGGCCCAGTGAGTCTTGATATTGAGAAGTGTAGAGCAATCTGCGACCAAATTGGGGTCTTCGGGGTCTGGAATCGCGACGCTGTTCGCGCACGAACTGGTTGTTTGCTGTGCGGCTACGGGAGTGGACGCACCTGCGACTAGGATGAGGCCGCTTATGGTAAAGATAGCCCAAAGAAGAGAGATATAGAAGAGTTTCATGAGTGTTTCTTCCTTGTTCGGAACTTCTTATCAGTACGAGTATAGATAGTGTACAATAGAAAATAAGGATTGTCAAATGCGATAATTCGGAGTATGATTGAGAACATTGACATACGTTTTGCCATTGCCGATGAAGATTACGATCATCTTAGGAAAGTGGAGCGGACACCGCTTCTGACAGGTTTGGGGGACTATCTGCTGCTGGAGACAGCCTTTGTGCGTGCGTTGACCGCAGATGGGTGGCTGGTGACGGCTTCCCCGCGGACTGGTACGCGCGGCAATATCAATGGCTGACTCGCGAGCTTGCTCTCTCCATCTGCTCAACACGTTGAAGAGTAGGATGCGGAGCACGACAAAGTCTGTGTACTACAGTTGCGATAGAATAAGCCGAGGTAGCAATCTCTCTTTCATGAAAGGAGGAGCATCATGACACCAGTACCAACCCTCTATGTAGGCACAATCGGGCAGAGTGTATGGCGGAGTAAGGATGGCGGCGAATCTTGGCAACGGGCCAGTGGCGGCCTGTTCATCGAGTCCGATATCCGCGCCATTGCCGTGCGCCCGGACAATACAGCCGTCTTATTTGCGGGGACCGAAGCCGGTCTGTACCGTTCGACAGATAGGGGCGATTCTTGGGCACGACTTGATTCACCCTTGAACGGCCTGCAAATCTGGGCTCTCGCTATTGATGGCGAAAATCCCGATATAATGTTCGCCGGCACCTGCCCGTCAGGCCTGTACCGTTCCCAGGATGGTGGCGACACTTGGCACAAGCTCACAGTGGAGCTGGCGGCCGAGTGCCCTGGCGTGCCGATCATACCCCGAGTGACAACGATTCTCATTGACCCAGAGGATCACCAGACCGTCTATGTAGGAATTGAGATCGACGGAATGCGTATCAGCCGCGATGGTGGCGAGACTTGGGCTTCTGGCAATGCGGGACTTTCCAGCCAAGATATTCACGGACTGGCAGTTGTTCCTGGTACACCTCCAACCCTCGTTGCGGCCACGAATAACGATGTATGCGTAACCACGGATATGCGCCACTGGACTCCGCTGAATGTTAGGGCTCACTATCCTTGGCCCTACTGCCGGGGTGTTGTGCATCTACCCAATGGAGATGGTCGGGTCTGGGTAGGTGCGGGCAATGGGCCGCCAGGGGACCAGGGGGGTCTGTTCTATAGCAACGATTTGGGCAAATCATGGCAGCGTGCGGATCTGGGCGGCGATGCCAACAGCACGATCTGGTCTTTTGCCCATAGCTCTGCGTTCCCCGACTGGCTGCTGGTTTACAGCGTGGCTGGACAGATCTACCGCAGCACAGACTGCGGACACACTTGGACGAAATTGTCCCGAGAGTTTGGAGAAGTGCGAGCTGTGGCTTTGGCAGCGTAAGGGATGAGTGAGGAGAGAGGGATACTCTCTCCTCGTCATAGATTGCGCTGGTCAGCGTCGCACGAAGGGTAGATACAACATTTCTGTAGGACGCACCTGTACCACAGCATCGACGTCCGTCACACTAAGCGGGGACGCATCCGGGGTAGTAGCTTGACTGTCATTGATCGCCAAGTCGCTCTCTCCGACCCCCAAAGCCTTGACTTCTAGAATGGCCAGAGACCCGGAACCGCTCACACCGGGCTGTGTGCCGGTGGAAAAGGCTGCAAATGTTGCTATCCCTTGGCGATTGTCGATCTGTGGGCCCAGCATGTTCACAGTGCGCCCAGTACTGCCCAACCAGTCGGTCAAGCGGATGCTTTCAATGCGAATCAAGGCGGGGTCGTATGTGAGCTTGGCTTCCAAGGCAGCCAACGCCTGGGCGTTGCTGGCATCTAGGACGATGCGACCTGTCTGTGATGGTGTGAGCTGCAACAGGGCTGGGGACAGCTGCAGGGAGATGTCTCCAGCTGCTGCTTGGCTGCTGGCTCCATCTACGTTTCTGTCTGGGTTGTCTGACAGAGAGTGACCGAAGCGCGAGGCGACCCGTTGGATATCAATGATATCGATGTCGCCATCATTGTCCAGATCGTAGCGGGCCTTGAAGTCATTGTGCCCGCGTCTGGTGTTCCACTTGCCTGCGACCCGTTGGATATCGACGATGTCCACATCGCCATCGCAGTCGATATCGGCCCAGAAGCAGCTATTGGTGATCGTAAAGGAAGTGCCTTGGGATCTGGCCCGAAGCACCTGTCCGTTGATGTCGGTGATCTGCAGGTTTCTGAACGCGATCTTGGCAGAGCCAGTGGTGCGGGGTTCAAAGCAGACAGAGGCAAGGGTGCCGCTGCCCTCGGGTCCATCTTGGCTGCCGGTGCTGTAAGCACCGAAGGTGAGGGATCCTGCAGAGATGTTGGGAGTCACTGCGGAGACGGTGCGTTCTGTGCTGCCGAGGAAGGTACCCAGGGAGGCTGATGCGCCTGCGAGTCGTGTAGCTGGGAAGGAGAGGGTGAAATCGAAAGCACCGAGGTTGTCTGCTTGTGCGATCTGCACGCTGATGCATGATTGGCCGGTGAGGGGAATGGTTGATGTGGATGCAGTCAAACTGACTGTGGAATTGACGTTGGTTGGTCCTGGTCTGGATGTTGGTCCACCCCCACTGCCCCCACCGGTACCTGGGCCAGCTATGACCGTCGTAGGCGTGGCGGTCAGTGTAGGTGTGGGTGACGGTGTTACAGTGAGTGTATGTGTTACTGTGGGCGTAGCAGTCAGTGTAAATGTAGCCGTTGCCACGGAGATTGCCGTCGGGGTAGCTGTGGCCGATGTGCCGCCACCTGGACCAGGATTTTGGGGAGGTGTACATGGCTCATTGACGCATACTGGCGTATTTGGTGTAGGTGTGGCTGTGGGTGATGGTGTTACAGTGTGCGTAGGCGTTGCTGTGGGCGTGGCCGTTGCAATCGGTGTTGGCGTAGCGATTGATATAGCCGTTGCCACGGAGATTGCCGTCGGGGTAGCTGTGGCCGATGTGCTGCTGCATGCCGGGAGAGTACGACCGCGTATATCAAGATTGAGATTGGGGAGATTGAGCAAAGCCTGTGGTATGTCTCCGCACAGTTGGTTGTTGTGCAGGGTCAATGTCCGCAGATGGGAGAGATTGCCCAACGTAGCAGGGATAGTGCCCGTCAGTTGGTTGTTTCTCAGTGTTAATGTCTGCAGACGGGAGAGGTTGCCCAGTTGAGCAGGAATAGATCCCGTCAGTCGGTTGCTGGCGAGATTCAACCACTGCAGCTGGGAGAGGTTGCCTAGGGCAGCAGGGATGGGACCTGTCAGCCGGTTGTCCCTCAGGTTCAACTTCTGCAGATTGGAGAGGCTGCCTAATTCAACTGGAATGTTGCCTACCAGTTGGTTGTCTCTGAGGTTCAACACTTGCAGCTGGGAGAGGTTGCCTAGTACAGCCGGGATGTTGCCCGTCAGTCTTCTGCCCCTGAGACTCAACCGAGTCACCCGAGAGTTAGAGACGAGGATACCTTCCCAAGCGTTTATGAGAGAGGTTGTACTCCAGTTGAGTGAAGCTGTGCCTCGTAGGGTATCCTTGGCCGCCAGCAGCACATTGCAATCCGCGACTAGGCCGGCGGATTCTGGGTCTGGAACTGCTACGCTGTTGGCACATGCGGACACAGATGTCGGAGTAGCTGTGGGCGTGGTGGTTGCTGAGGACGTGTCTGTAGCGCAGAATGGCAGTCCGAGATTTGACAGATCATTTTGGGGAACACTGCTCAAGGCACTCGGTATACATCCGCTTAGTTGGTTGCCAGCGAGCCACAACTGATTCAGATTGGAGAGGTTGCCCAGTTCAACAGGGATAGTGCCCGTCAGGTGGTTGCTGGCGAGATTCAACCACTGCAGATTGGAGAGACTGCCCAATACAGCCGGGATTCTGCCCGTCAGAGTACTCTGACGAAGACGCAACCATGTCACACGAGACTTGTGGACGGTGATGCCCTGCCATTGGTTTATGGGAGTGGTTGTACTCCAGTTGAGAGAAGCGGTGCCTCGTAGGGTATCCTTGGCCGCCAGCAGCACATTGCAATCCGCGACTAGGCCGGCGGGTTCGGGGTCTGGAACTGCTACGCTGTTGGCACATGATGACGTAGATGACGCAGTGGGTGTCGGTGTTGGCGTAGCCGTTGCCACGGATCCAGAGGACGTTGCTGTCGGTGTTGCTATAGTGCAGAATGGCAATCTGAGATCTGACAGGTCGTTGGTAGCAACACTGCTCAAGGCACTCGGTATACATCCGCTGAGTTGGTTGCCGCCGAGGTACAAGTACTCCAACTTGGAGAGGCTGCCCAATTGGGCCGGAATACTACCCGTCAGGTCGTTGCCAGAGAGGGTCAACCCCTGTAGATTGGAGAGGCTGCCCAACTGGGCCGGAATGTTGCCCGTCAGGTCGTTGGCTCCGAGGAATAACGTCGTCAGTTTGGAGAGGCTGCCCAGCGCGACAGGGATGGTCCCCGTCAGATCGTTGCTGCTCAGGTCCAACCTTTGCAGCTTGGAGAGATTGCCCAACTGGGCTGGAATGTTGCCCGTCAGGTCGTTGGCGTGAAGGTACAAGTACTGTAGCTTGGAGAGACTGCCCAACGCAGTAGGGATGCTGCCTGTCAGATCATTGTCCCAGAGATGCAGTGTCTGCAGCTTGGAGAGATTGCCCAGGGTAGCCGGGATACCGCCCTCCAGTTGGTTCTCGCTGAGGTCCAAATTCTGTAGCTGTGAGAGTCTGCTCAGTGCAGCAGGGATACTGCCCGTCAGTTGGTTGCCACCGCCGAGGTCCAATGTCTGCAGATTGGAGAGTTCACCTAAGACCATAGGGATACTGCCAGTTAGTCCGTGGTTGTTGAGATCCAACCTAGTCACACGGGAGCTGGAGACGGTGACGCCTAGCCATTGAGCTATGGGTCGTTGCGGACTCCAATTGAGTGAAGCGGTGCCTCGTAGGGTATCCTGGGCTGCCAGCAGCGCGTTGCAATCCGCGACTAGACCAGCGGGTTCCGGGTCTGGAACTGCGTTGCTATTGCTACATCGATCCGGGATTGTTGACTGTGCAATTGTTGATTGTGTCGCCAGGGGAGCGGACGCGCCAGAGACTATGTGGCCGCTGATGGTAATGGCAGCCCAGCACAAGATAAAGGCGGACAGGATGACCCGGGCCGGGATTCGTCGCTTCGCTCGCTCAACCTGCGAGAGATTCTGATTTTGTGTCATGGTCGTATCTCCAACTCTTCAGATCCAATATGGTTGCTCTTGCCCCTATCGTAACTATGTGGCCTGTGGTTCACTAAAATTTCAGCAATGAATAATCGGTAGATACAACATTTCCGTAGAGTTTGTACCCTGTACCTGGCCCTCATTGCCCATGACTGGTGTTGTTGGCGTGGGTGTAGCTGTCGGCACACAGAACAGCAGTCCGAGATTTGGCAGGTCGTTTTGGGGAACACTGTTCAAGGCATTCGGTATACAGCCGCTGAGTTGGTTGCCAGCGAGCCACAACTGATTCAGAACAGAACAGCAGTCCGAGATTTGGCAGGTCGTTTTGGGGAACACTGCTCAAGGCATTCGGTATACATCCGCTGAGTTGGTTGCCAGCGAGCCACAACTGATTCAGATTGGAGAGGCTACCCAGTTCAACAGGGATAGTGCCCGTCAGTTGGTTGCTGGCGAGATTCAACCACTGCAGATTGGAGAGACTGCCCAACGCAGCAGGGATTCTGCCCGTCAGATTACTCCGACGCAGACGCAACCTAGTCACACGCGAGTTGGAGACAGTAATGCCATCCCAGGCAGTTATGCGAGTCATTGTACTCCAGTTGAGAGGGGCGGTACCTCGTAGGGTGTCCTTGGCCTCTATGAGGATTGTGCAATCCGCATCTAGGCCGGGTTCTTCTGGGTCCGGCAGCGCGAGGCTGTTGGTACACAAGCAGAATGGCAGTCCAAGATCTGACAGGTCATTCTCAGAAACACTTCTCCAGGCAGTGGGTATACAGCCGCTTAGTTGGTTGCCTACCATGTTCAACCTTCGCAGCTTGGAGAGGGTGCCCAGTGCGGGAGGGATGGGGCCCGTCAGTTGGTTGCCGCCGAGCTCCAACCTCCACAGCTTGGAGAGTGTGCCCAATGCAGGGGGGATAGGACCCGTCAGTTGGTTGCGGTCAAGGGTCAACGTGTGTAGATGGGAGAGATTGCCCAGTGCAGTAGGGATGGTGCCTGTTAGCTGGTTATTATCAAGCCTCAACACCTTCAGGTTGGAGAGTGTGCCCAGCGCAGGGGGAATAGGACCCGTCAGTTGGTTGTTGAGAAGATTCAATTTCCCTAGCTTGGTGAGTTTGCTCAACTGTATAGGGATGGTGCCCGTCAGGTCGTTGCCGCCGAGGTCCAACCTATTCAGATTGGAGAGGGTACTCAACGCTGTAGGGATAGGGCCTGTCAGTCGGTTGTTTAGGAGCTCCAAGCTCTGCAGATTGGAGAGTGTACTCAATGCTGTAGGGATGGGGCCCGTCAGTCGGTTGTAACCGAGGGCCAACCAACGCAGATTGATGAGTCTGCTCAACGCTGTAGGGATAGTGCCCGTCAGTCGGTTGCCGCCGAGGTTCAACCCCTGCAGTTGTGAGAGTGTGCCCAGTGCAGGAGGGATGGTACCCGTCAGTCGGTTGCCGCCGAGGGACAAGCCCTGCAGTTGTGAGAGTGTGCCCAGTGCAGGAGGGATGGTACCCGTCAATTGGTTGCCCCAAAGGCTCAAGTGCCCTAGCTTGGTGAGTTTACCTAACTCTGTAGGGATGCTGCCCATCAGGTTATTTCTGTGCAGAAACATCCCCCCCAGATTCCTCAGGTTGCCCAGTTCCCTAGGGATGGGACCTGTCAGTTGGTTGTATTCGAGACCCATCCCCAGCAGCTTGGTGAGGTTACCCAGTGTAGTAGGGATAGTACCCGTCAGGTGGTTGCGGCTGAGGTTCAACCAACCCAGATTCCTTAGGTTGCCCAGTTCAATCGGGATGATGCCCGTCAGTCGGTTGCCGCCGAGGGACAACGCCCACAGCCGGGAGAGGTTGCCCAGTTCTTTCGGGATAGTGCCCGTCAGTTGGTTGTTGTTGAGGTGTAACCTCTCCAGCTTGGAGATGTTGCCCAGTTCTTTCGGGATAGTGCCCGTCAGTTGGTTGTGGCTGAGGTCCAACGGCTGTAGGTTGGTGAGGTTACCCAACCAGGCAGGGATGCTGCCCGTTAATTTGTTGCTACGGAGGCCCAACGTCTGGAGCTGGGAGAGGTTGCCCAGCGCGGCCGGGATAGTGCCCGTCAGTTGGTTGTCGTTGAGGTTCAAGTACGTCAGATTGGTGAGGTTGCCCAGCGCGGCCGGGATGGTGCCCGTCAGTTGCTTGCGGTTGAGCTCCAACCTTGTCACCCGAGAGATGGTGATAGTGACGCCCTCCCAGGCGGTGATGGGAGTCGTGGTAGTCCAGTTCAGAGAGGTAGCACCCCAGTGGGTCTTGATATTGAGAAGGGTAGAGCAATCTGCGACTAAATTGGGGTCTTCGGGGTCTGGAATCGCGACGCTGTTCGCGCACAAACTGGTTGTTTGCTGTGCGGCTACGGAGGTGTCCGCACCTGCAACCAAGATGAGGCCGCTTATGGTAAAAACAGCCCAGCACAAGATAAAGGCGGACAGGATGACCCGGGCCGGGATTCGTCGCTTGGCTCGCTCAATCTGTGAGAGACTCTGATTGTGTGTCATGGTCGTATCTCCAACTTGATTGTTGAAGTATGAATCCCGATGCTTATGGTATACTATAACCTAGCGGTTGTAAAATGTCAAAAATGATTAAAGGATTGACATAATGTCTATACAGTTAGCCCTCATCGGCTGCGGAGGCATCTCGCGACGCCATATACTGTCCATGAAGGATCTACAGGAACGCGGCCGCGGCGATTTCGTGGTCAGCGCGGTGTGTGATGCCAATCAGCAGGCTGCCTTAGACCGGGCGGACATGTTGGAGGAACTGCTCGGCATCCGGCCTGCCCTGTACCAGACACATCAGGAACTGCTCAAGGAAGCGCAGATAGACGCTGTGGATCTGTGCCTCCCCCATGGTCTGCATCATGGCATCGCGGTGGACTGTATGGAGGCCGGCTTGCATGTACTGTGTGAAAAGCCACTTGGCATCACCATCAAGGCTTGCCGGTTGATGGCTGAGACTGCTGAGCAGACCGGAACTGTCCTTTCGACAGCCGCTCCCCACCGGCGTCAACCGGGGCAGCGGGTTGCCCATTGGGTATTCAATGAATCGCATCTGATCGGCAAACCCTTGAGTTTCTTTCACCACTACCGCCGCCCGGCCGAACCGGCACAGACGGGGAACGAACCACTTCCCGAGCGTGTCCGTTGGCGACAGGATATACTCATGTCCGGCGGTGGACCGGTGCTGGACAGTGGCTTTCACTACTGCGATTCGCTGCGCTATTTCTTCGGCGATGTGGAAAAGGTGTACGCTGTGTTGCGCTCCCTAAAAACAGGCAGAACTCTACCCTTTACCGAAGCCCCTGAAGACACAGTATTCGTCACATTTACCTTCAAAAGCGGTGTTGTCGGTACATGGGCCTGGAGTCTGGCCGCACCTGGCGAGGAGGCGTATAATGTGACCTTCTACGGCAGCGATGGGTCGTTGCGAGATACGACCGCCGGCCCCTTTTCGATCTTTCATCTCTTTGAACGTCGGCCCGACCAACAGGAAAGTGCGCGTCTCGTACGCGGCGACGGGACTACGTATTCCATGGAGCAACTGGACGAGATGCACCGGGCCAGTCTGCCTGCCGAGGAGCTGGAGTTTCTCTATCCGGGTGGCACCACCGACGGCTTTTCAATAGAGATCTGGGAGTTTTTGGAAATTCTCCGCGGGAACCGGGCGGCAGCGGAGATCGACGCTTGGGAGGGGATGCGCTCATTGGCTATTGGGGATGCAATTTACGAATCAGGCCTGAGCGGTGACGTGATCCATGTCGATGAGATCCTAGATGGCACCCGTTCCGCTTTCCAGGACCCCATCAATGCCCATTGGGGCCTGTAGACAATGAGCACAAACATGGATGACAAAACACAGTCCAGTTCGTTCGTGGACTGTTTTGAACCTGAAGATATTATCGTTGTCAACCGTGAAGGAAAAGAATCAACATTTGAACGCCACCCGCCTGCATTGTTGGAAGAATGGTTAGAGGAGTACAGCCTAGGGGAAGTCTGGGAGAAGAATGTGGTCGGTGGAGGGCCCCATTAGATGGTACGCCTCTTATAGCCCATGTGAAAAAGAAAGGTAAAGTTCACCGCGTGGCGGGCGTAACACTAGAGGAAAGATGCAATACATAACCATCAAACAGGAGCGATTGTCATGACCCATAAAATGAAACCACAACACGAGATGCCAGAGGACACATTGACCCAGCGCATCGGTGTGTTGACGAGACGAGAAGTGGAGGCACGCATTCTTGCCCCGCTCATTCAGGCCCTCGGTGAGCGATTCGGACGCGAAGAAGTGATCGAAATCGTCAGGGATGTGATCATTGACTTGGCCCGCAGGCAGGGTAGCGAACTAGCCCAGGCCATGGATGGGTGCGGCAGCGTTGAGTTTATGAATGCGCTACAATATTGGACCCAAGATGACGCGATGCAGATCGATTTTCTAGAACAGAGTGAGGAGCGGCTGCATTTCAATGTGACCGGCTGTGGCTATGCGGAGATGTACCAGGCCCTAGGCATTCCAGAGCTTGGTGCTGTTCTTTCCTGCAACCGGGACTTTGCCCTGATCGACGGATTCAACGAGCAGGCCACGCTTCAGCGCACCCAGACGATTATGGAGGGCGCGTCCCATTGCGACTTTCGCTACCAGTTCACAACTCCGCCTTCGACCTGATATTGCAAACAAAAACCTTTGGCTTCACAATTCCGAGAGCTAGGCTAGGGCTACCATGCGAACCATGGAACTTCGTATCCTGTGATTCATAATGTGAACACAGGCACAGCCGGCGCAGAGATCGGTGGGGCATTCGGTGGAGAGAAAGATAGCGGCGGACGAGAAAGCGGGTCTGACGCTTGGAAGGCCTATGCCCGCCGGTAACCATCAACTACGGGGCGGACCTGCCCTTAGCCCAAGGTGTGACATTTCAGGTAAGAGAATGACTCGACAGAGCGAATACGGAAAACAACTGGTCATCGGCGGTCAACAGCGCGGCCCAGGGCCACGGCATGGACGCGCACAACCGCTCCACCCATTGGCACCAGAATCTCTGTAAATGTGGTCTCTGTGCCCGGGGCCACGATGAGTTGATCCAACACGATTTTGCGGGTGGCGATGACTCGCTCCAGTAGGTCGTAGGCAGTCAGAACGACCTGTATGTTGGTTGCTTCTTCTGCGCCGCTGTTCCGTACTGTGCCCTTGACCGTATAGGCCCTGCCCTGTTCCCCTGTGCTAGTCAGATGCTCTACCACCAAGTCTTGATAGTATGCGCCTATATAGGCTGGCATGGCCTGCAGGATGAACGTCTGGTAGCCTGTAAATTCGCCCGGCACCTCGTCAAAAAGGAGAGCAAATGGGGCCACTTCTCCTGCCCCCACCACATTCAGTGCCACCAATCCGTCAACCTCGGCCAGCCTTTCGCCCTGTTTGCCGAGGAGAGCCACGCCTACCCGCACCTGTTCGAGAGGCAGGTCATTGTCGTTGCGTATTTCGCCTAGCACCCATCGCCCGCCGCTGACCGTCTCGCTGATATTGACATTCTGCACGACAACGGGTACAGGAGTCGGTCGGGAATTGGCTATGGCTCTGCCTTCCTCGCCCGTTTGCGGGATCACCAATCGTTGGCCGGTCTGTAGGGTACGGGGGTCGGAGATGTCGTTCGCCTGCTGTAGAGCAGTGACACTGACATTGTAGCGGCGGGCGATGCTCTCCAGATTGTCCCCTACCTGGACCGTATAGAAGATCCGTGTGGGGGTTAGGGTCGGGGTAGGGGGTGGTTGCGGCGTGTAGGGAATCGGTGTAGCAGGGGGTGGGTATGGGGTAGGGGGTAGGGATTGGCCGCTGTCTGCTTCTGGGATGACAGTTGCCGTCGGGGTCGGCACAGGGGTCGGGGTAAGGGTGATGACCCGTCCACACCCGGCCAAGGCAAGGGTGCAAAACGAACAGGATAGTAGGAATAAGGAAAACCGCAGTTGCTCCATCGGGCAAAGCCAAAACACTACATAGACAACTGCTGATAACGTATACCAGTAGCCACTGCAGTTGCAGGCCATAACAGTTTTGTGAGTATACCACAAGGCCGGCCTTCATTGCTGCCATCAAATGGCTCAGGTATACTAAACGGAATTCTATTCAAAGCCAATGAAGAGAGCGTCACATGAAAATTGCCATTCTTGCGGATAGCCATGATCACATCTGGAATCTGGACAAAGCACTGGCTGCTGCGAATGAAGCTGCTGCCCATGTCTTGCTTCACTGTGGGGATCTGGTGGCACCGTTTATTATTGCACAGATAGCACAGGCATTTGCTGGTCCGGTTCACATTGTGGAGGGCAACAATGATGGCGATGGACGCTTACAGCAGCAAGTAGCCGCTGATTTTCCGCATGTGACCTTACATGGTCCTTATGCGGAATTGGAACTCGGCGAGCGGCAGATAGCCCTCATCCATTACCCACAACCTGCCCGGCGTATCGCCCAGAGTGGCGTCTTTGATATGGTCTGTTACGGGCACAACCATCTGCAAAACTGGGAGCAGATCGGTAGCTGCTTGCTGGTCAATCCCGGCGAAGTGATGGGGCGTTTCGGCGCGCCTAGCTGGGGCCTGTATGATTGCGAAAATCATACATACAAGCTGCAAAGGATTGGGTAGGATGGTTCGGCTTCCGCAACACAGCCGGGCATTGGGGGCGGAGCACTCTCTGCCCCAGAACCCTTGCGAAAACAAAAGTATCTGTGAGAAAAGGCCTTGTTTGAACTCGTATTTTTGGGCACATCTGCTTCCGCGCCATCGGTGCATCGGGGCCTTTCGGCCGCGTTGGTGATGGTGCAGGAGCACCGTTTTTTGATCGATTGTGGCGAAGGCACTCAGCGCCAGATTTTGCGTAGCGGGCTCGGCTTGCGCCGCTTGGACAAAATTCTCCTCACCCATGGGCACTTAGATCATATCCTAGGGTTGGGCGGCCTGGCCAGCACACTCGGGCATTGGGAAGCACTGGAAGCGTTGCATATCTACGGCGGCGTATCGGCCCTGGCTCGGGTGCGCCGGCTGCTGGAAGTTGTCTTCGGGCCTGGCAATATGCCCGCACTCCAGGGAGACACGCCTACTAGGACAGAGACGCCCCGCCCCAATGGGGTGCAGACGGGTGTCAGCTTCAATCCTATTGAGGCGGGCACACTGTTTGAAGGCAAAGGATTTACGCTATCCGCGTTCTCTGTGCCCCATAGGGGGGCCGGCTGCTTCGGCTTTACCTTTGAAGAACACACCCGCCGGCCTTTTGACAATGCAAAGGCTGAAGTTCTCGGCATCCCCGCGGGGCCAGAGCGTCGGCATCTGGTGGCCGGCCAGCCCGTGACCCTGGCGGACGGGCGCACGATTCAGCCGGATGAGGTATTAGGCGCGCCGGAAGAGGGGGCTAAACTCTGCTTTGTGGGCGATGTAGGCCGTACCGGGCCCCTTCACACGGTCGTTGCAGGGGCAGATTTGCTGGCCATTGAAGCGACATATCTGGAAAAGGAGCGGGACATGGCCAAGAGTCACGGGCACATCACGGCGCGGGCCGCGGCCCGCCTGGCCCAAAAGGCTCAGGTCAAGCAGCTCGTCCTCCATCACATCAGCAGACGCTATCATACCCGGGACGTACTGGCCGAAGCCCAAGCTGTCTTTCCCAACACCGTTGTCGCCAGCGACCTAGACCTGTTCCGAGTGCGAAAAGGAAGGCCGGTGCAATGGGTGAGGAAGTAACCTGTAGTGTTCCTATTTGGCTACAAGCCACTGCAGTTTAGCGAAGCTGTCCACCTGTCGCTTTCTCAGCATTACGAATAATGCGCTGGCGCAGTCGGTTGACTTCCTTCTCGCTCAACCCGTGATCAAGGCTTTGGTACGTGACCCGATAGGCTAGGGATTTGTGCCCGATGGGCAGAGGCTCTCCCCGGTAGATATCGAATAGTTCTACACGGGTGAGCAGATCGCCACCGCCATTGATAATCGCATCCCGCAGTCGGCTTTGGGTCACATCTTCTGGCACCATAAATGCTAGGTCTTCGACCACAGGCGGATAGACGCTGATCGGCATCATCTGTGAGATCCGCCAGCTCGGCTGCACGAACGGCCCGATGTGTATTTCCGCCAGGGCCACCCGTTCATTCCCCAAGCCAAAGGCGTTGCGGACTTTTGGATGCAATTCACCCAAAATCCCTAGACAAGCACCGTGCAGTGAAAGCAGGGCGCAACGCGGCCCGAAGCTGGCACTGTCAGGATGGGCACGAAACTGATAATCACTCTCGTGGAAGCCAAGCCGCTCCAGCATCGTTTCAATGATACCTTTCAGATCAAAGAAATCAAAAGACTCCGCCTCGCTTTCTGTGAGCGAGCTTGTAGGGGCCAAAAAATTCTCGTTCGTATTGGGATGGCGAGGGCCGCGCAGAGCAATGCACAGCCGCCGGTCCTCGGCCGGTAGTGTTTCATCACCATCCTCCGGACGATAAACCCGCCCAATCTCAAAGATAGCCAGCCGTTGGGCGTATCGCTGGTTGTAGGCCAGGTTTTCCAACGCACTCACCATCATATCCCGGCGCAGTACCTGTCGCTGCGGGGAGAGGGCGTTCGTCAACTCGATGAAGGGAGGCAATGGGGTATCTCTCTCCTCTGTCACCAGCAGTTTTCTGTGGTTTTCCGATGTGGTTAGCGTGTAGTTGACCGTATCCTGTAGGCCGCAACCGATAAGAATATCGCGGATATTTTCTTCAGTCTCAAGCACAGCATTGCGGCGTTGGGGAGGCAGGCCCGTATCTAACAGCGTCTCGCCTACCCGGTCATAGCCGACGACCCGCGCCACCTCTTCCGCTAGGTCGGCCGGCAGGGCAATATCCAACCTGTGCCATGGTATGGTGACCTCGAGCACAGGTTCAGCGGTTGCATGGGCCAGCCCGAATGTCGCCTGTTCTGGCGCGCCTGCGGGCACAGTCTCCCGTTCCACAACTGCAAAGTCGAGCTTTTGTAGGGCCTCGCGGATCTGTGCCAACGACAGGTCTAGGCCCAAAAGGCGTTGGACATCGCTTTGGGAGGTGTAGACCGTCACCTCTGGTTGGGGTAGCGGGTAGGTATCGACAATACCCGGCACGACCCGGCCCCCGCTATACTGTTGCATGAGATGCGCGGCTCGGCGTGCAGCTATGGCGTTGAGGGTTGCCGGTATGCTACGGGTGAACCGATAACTGGCTTCGCTGTGTAGCCGCAGGGCTTGGGATGTCCGCCGGTTGTTGATGCCATCAAAGGTAGCCGATTCGAGCAGAATGTTGCGGGTCCCCTCATGGACTTCTGTGTCCGCGCCGCCCATCACCCCGGCAATGGCGATAGGGCCGGCCTTGTCTGTGATCAACAGCATCGACTCATCCAGCTTACGTACCTGTCCGTCCAAGGTTTTGATCTCCTCACCTGGGGCGGCAGTACGGACGATAATCGTCGGCTTTACGGGTTCTGCCTGGTGTGATTCTCCGCTGCCTTCCGCCCTAGCGACGAGCAGGTCGTAATCAAAGGCGTGGAGGGGCTGGCCCAATTCCAGCATCACATAATTGGTGATGTCAACAATACTATTGATGGGCCGCATCCCGGCTTTTGTCAGCCGTTCCTGCATCCAGGCGGGGGAGGGCCCGACTGTTACATCGCGAATGAGCGTGCCGGTGAAGCGGTGACATAGGGTTGCATCAGCGATTTCGGCGACCAGATAATCTGCCGCGCTGTCGTCACCCTGCGCGCTATCCACATCTGCCGGCAGGTGCAACCTAGCGGTCGTCAGTGCCTGCACCTCTCTGGCGATGCCACACAGAGAAAGACAGCGGGCCATGTCCGGCGTCAGATCAATTTCCAGGATATCATCGCTCAGATAGGCCTGCATGGGCGTACCAACGGGCGCATCCTCTGGTAGGAGGAGGATACCTTCATGCTCTTCGCTCAGGCCCAGTTCTCGCTCAGAGCAGATCATGCCTCGGGATTCGATACCACGGATTTTCGCCTTTTTCAGCTTTGTCAGCGGGCGCGGCCGTTGATCGCTATAGGCATTGACCAGCAGAGACCCTTCGCGCGCGAAGGCCACTTTGAGAACCGGCAGATTCCCTGCCTCCACTGAGCGGCCTTTGAATTTGAATAGATTGGGCGCGCCGGTTACGACCCGTTGGGGCGCATCCATACTGTGGACCACATCGACCAATACAAGCCGGTCTGCATTCGGGTGGGGGGCCACGGCCACCACTTGACCGACGACGATTTTGTCCGGCTCCCACCAGTCCCCGGTGCGGGTTATGCCCACCTCTTCTAAGCCAGCTAGAGTCAGCCGTTCCGCCAGCTCAAGGGTGGACAGGGGAATGTCTACATATTCTTTTAGCCAAGATAAAGGGACAAGCATGTTGTTCTCTCATTTGCGTGAAATTGCGAACACCAGTGGCAAGCAATTCGTGCATTGCTCACCACGGACCACTATGATTTTATCAAATTATGTTGTGAATGTAGCGTTTTTTACTGCAAAGGCGCGGCGCACGTCAATGCCTTGTAGACAAGGTCATGGGCCAGTGATCTCCAGTACCCCCAGTAGCGCCGTTCGTGGGTAAGTCTTCGCAGGGATTGCGCGACGCTGGCGAGCTCGTGAACAGGGACCGTGCAATAGCCTGCGATCTCCTCTGTGTCAGTGGGACATAGCTGCCGGCTTTGACTCTCCAGATAGAAGATATAGCTGACAAAGGGAATACTGGTTCCTTCGCATAGAAAACGCGACTCTATGATACCGAGGAAGCGACGCAGTAAAACTGGCTGGCCGGTCTCCTCGGATATCTCCCGGAACAACGCATCTTCGATGGCCTCGTTCGGCTCAATGCCACCGGTTGGCAGGCGATAGATTGGGATCTCGTAACGATGTTTTGTGTGGAGCAGAATCTCGCCATTGGGCTGGCGAATGGCGAAAACAACTTCTCCTCTCCGATCTGGATTCTGCCGCCAGCGATATGCTCGCAAAGTCTCATCTGTTTCAATGAAATAACGGCAGCGAAGTGGCTTCCCGTATTTGGTGGCGAGAACACAGATATCCAGTGGGTCGATCGCGGATACTGTCGAGTCAGACCCGTGCGTAGCCGACTCCAAAATATACCCCCTGTTCAGGTTTGGCAAAAATTCAAGCGATGATAGGGATTCATAACATATTCCCTATGAATTATGTAGTGGCGGGCCTGCGTCGAGTACGGCCAAAGACAGGAACTGCCAGAAGAAGCACAGATACCAGCAAAGATGCGATTGTGAGGTATTTGCCGATAGTGCGTGGCCAGGTATCTTCAAAACGGAGTAGAATATATCCTTCACCGACTGGTGGCACTGTGACGCTGATGCGCCCAAGGGTACCGGCCGTCTCCGCCCGAACATCTAACGCAACAACAGGTGTACCGTGCTCTTGGTCCAGTAAATATGCCCTCCAGCCCGGATAGTAGAACTGGTTGAAAATGATGCGGGCATCTTCCCGAGGCGAACAGTCACCCGGGTGTTCGCCCGGGTCAGTACAAAAGTAGACCTCTTCCATTACCGTATTATGACGCTTTGATTCGACAGAAATTGTCTGGTTATCTACCAAGGCGTAGTCCACTTTTGTGGTGACCGGTGTCACGTCTGCCCCTGCTTCGTCGAGTTGAACATAGTATTCGGCGATTGGACTCCACCTAGGGATTTCCTTCACCCAGCGAGTACTGCCCGTTAGTTCGTCGGCATCCCGTTCAAAGCGCATCAGTGCGGCCAGCCCGACCGGCCCCTCGACCGGCTCGATAATTTTGATCTGCAATAGAGGATAGCTTGCCAGCAGCACGATGCCGACAACAGCGATGACAGGCAGGGAACGTTCTGCTGTCTGTATCTCCGCGGGATGCGGGGTGAAGAGCAACCCGGCCAGCACGGACAGACATAACATAGTGATGGGCAGCCAGCGCCATGGGAATTGGGCTGCTTGCAGCAGACCGCCGATGATAGGAAGTTCCCAGAGAGGCGCGGCTACGTGCAGGCTCAACAGCGCGGCAACACCAGCGGCAGCAGCAAGTAGGGCGGTCTCCACCCGCAAGGACGGCTGCCTCCAGCCAATGAATCCACCCAGCAGTGCCAACAGCAGCAATGCTACGCCAAGCTGAAAGCTCATGCCATCATCCGGCCCAGGAACGCTGATGCCAAATCCCCAGTGAGGGCTGAACAGTTGAAAAATATAGAGGAAATGATCTCGAAACGCGTAACGCCCGGCGAACCACTGGTCCACGCGCACGTCGTTCCGTTCTAGGAACATGGGCAACCAGAACAGTCCACTCAGACCTAGGCCCAGAATGCCGCCAGCAGTAGGGGCAAGTGCCGCGAACAGCCCTCTCCGCAATCGTGTACGCCACTCCTGTGCCGGCCAGGAATGCCAGACCAGCAGGGCCAGAATGTAGATGATCAGCAGCGGTGAAAATAAAAGGAATACGAGATTTGAGGTGATCATCAGCCCGCCGTAGCAAAGCGCGGCCAGAACGATAGCCCGCGGCTTTGGGTGTAATACTGCCTCCCGAAAGCTCCATAGGCAGAAGGGCAACCAGGCAAATGCCGAATTTTCCGCCAGCCCTGCCCGCACGAACAAAACGAGTAGATGATAGGGCGCATAGGTATATGCCACTGCGGCCAGCAATCCGGCCCCACGCCCAGCTAGAGAGCGTACATAGCCGTACATCCCGCCGGCCGCAGCCAAGATGCCCAGTGCGAAGATCGACTCTACGGCGGCCGTGTAGGAAAGACCGCCAACTCGCAGCAGCACTGCCGCCAGCAGATGGCTAAACGGCCCGTAAATATTGAAAAACGGATAACCGTAGCCGAAGGTAAAATCTGGGCTCCAGCGCGGCCACCAGATGCCGTCCTGCACCAGCCGCTCAAATTCAAAGAGAAAATACACATGATGACGGGCATCGTGAGCACCCCAGAAGTATCCTGGCTGGGTAAAAGGCGCAAGGGCGAAAATGGTCAGCAGCAGAGCAAGCCAGAAGAAGCTGTCTCGCCAGAGTACAGGCTGCTCTCCGTTCTTCGTTCTCCACTCTCCATGGGGGGTGTGCTGTCTCTCAGTCGCCATACAACACCACTTTGTCATCACGTCCGTTTTGTAAGGGCAGGCGCCTGCCATCTTGCCAGTTGTAGAATCCGAAATAGTAGCGTAGATTGGCCTGAGCGGGAGAGACCGGCAGGTCAAGGGTATAAGTGTTGGTGAAGATCTGGCCGGGCTGCCAGGCTGTGGCCGGGCTGTTGAGGAGCGGCTGCTGGTCCAATTGGGCGCGTATCTCATAAGCTGCGCCATCTTCGGATGTCAATGCCTGCAAAAAAATATGATAGTCAAAAGGCAAGGGGCGCAGGGGTTGCCAGACAGCCTCCATGATTGCTTGATCTGTGGTTTCGGTCAGATGGACTTCCAGCAGGACCAGATCCGCGTTTGCTCCGAAAACGGCGACAGGGGCCTCCGGCGGTGTATAGGCGGTAAATTTTGCTGTCAGGTAAGGGCTGCTGCTCAGGAGGACAAGACCAGCCAGAACCCCCCAATAGTCGTAGCGGGCCAGGGGCGACACCAGTGTTGGTAGGCTACCAGACAACGCGGCCAGAAATGGTAAAGCCGGCAGCAGTACTTGCCAGGGATAGGTTAGGAGTCGGTCTCCGTTGGTGAACTGCCACAGGAGATCGCTGCCCCGCGTACTCAGCAATAGGCCCAGCAGCACGAAGCCGCCACAGAAGATCAGGAGCCGGTCATACCTATCGAACTGCTGTGGCCTGTGGTGTTGGGCTGCATTGGTCACAGAGGTTTGGCGTCCTCGCAGCCAGAGCCAGATGGCCAGCAGGCCGAATATGACCGGCACAAAGCCGAGCTGAAACGGGTATCCGTCCTGCCGGCCAAGTGCCAAGAACTGGAACAGAGAGACGAAATGTGCGGCAAAGGATTCTGGCGCAGGCCCGGAGATGTCTCGTAGCGAGAGAAGGCTAAACCCACCGGCCATACTGCTGACAGTGACAGCAATGACACTGAGAGAGTCCCGCTCCACAACTAAGGTATACAACATCAGGGCTGCGCTGGCGAAGACAGCCAGCCCGGCCTGGGTGCGCCAGATCCACAAAATGGCGATAACGGCTACACCGATGGAGGCAGGATTGCGGCCCGACGCATAGTGGCTGATGCCGGCCAAAGCAAGCGGTAGGAGGGTCAGTACAAGCGTATCGGCCGCGCTCCCACGGATGTAGACGGTTGCTAGAAATGGCGGTAACACCACGTACAGCAGCGCAGCTAACCCTGCAGAGCGGTCCCCGCTAAAATTACGTAGCCAGCCGTAGACGCTCAGGCCGCCTGCCAGAAATGCCAGCATAAACAGAGTCCGCACGGCCATCACCGGGTCCATGCCTGCTGCAAGCAGCGGGCGAACCGACAGAAAAGTAGCACTGCCTGTCCCGCGCCAGAGATCCGGCACAGTGGCAATCGGGGCAACTGGGTTGAGAAATTGGGCGTTGAAGACAGGCGCAAATCCTTCTAGGCTTTCCCAATAGCCGGGATACATAGCTGGGGCTGCAGCCAACAGAACGCCAAGCAAAGTCACCCACAGCCCGAGCGAACTGTAGGGGCCTGTGGCTTGTGGCCTATGGCCAGTAACTGCTACTGGTGGTTGGGTTTCCACTGGTGTTTGGGTCCCCGGTCACTGATGCCTAGTGTTGGTCAGCGATGGTCCAGATCTTCGGCGATAAGGGCTTGGGCCTGTACTGGATCGAGGATCACGCCGCCGCCTTCGGCACCACCGGGATCGACAACACCCTTGACAAGGCCCTGTCTCAGTTCCTGCCTGCGCTGCTTGAGTGCTTCTACTTCCACAAGCTGTAGGCCATAGCGGTTCTCCGGGTGGAGGAGTGTGTCGATAAGATGGATTCCGATCTGTTGTCCTAGAGAGCGGTCGTTGTGGAACGTTTTCCAGGGAGTGGGTGCGTGGGCTAGGCGTAGAAATCCCTGCCCAGCTTGGGTGCGGCTTCCTGCCAGCTTCAGCGGCATGATCACCCTCTCTAGGCGCAAGGCAAGCTGCCATTCAGCCCCGGATGGCGCGGTGATGTCCCGCCCTAGGAGAAAATAGACCCGATCTACATTGCTGATCAGTTCAAAGAGCGTGTCGTAATCGACCCCATCCACCGGACTACGCCGAACTTCGGCCCCCACTTGAACCGGCAATTCGGCCAGAATGCGCCCAATGAGGGCTCGTTCATGTTCCAAGTCTTTGGTTGCACTGACGAAGATGCGAAGTTTTTCAGCCATTTCTAATGTTACAGTTCGTTACAAAAGGAAAGATGCCTCTATTCTCTCTGATTTTCTGTAAAAATGCCAGAATGTCACACTCAGGGGCCAGCACCATGCCAGGCCCCTGAGCATTGGTCACACTGTGAGGGCGGCAGCTTGCTTCAACTGCCGTTCCCAGTATTCAAGATCGGCCTTGACCATCAGCCGTACCAGATCCCCAAAGGTGATGGTCGGCTCCCAGCCGAGTTGGTGCCCAGCTTTTGAGGCATCGCCGACTAGCAGATCGACTTCGGCCGGGCGATAGAAGCGGTCGTCTTGGACCACGAACTCCTGCCAGTCGAGATCCACAGAATGGAACGCTTCCTCAACGAACTCTCGGACGCTGTGGGTTTCATTGGTGGCAATTACATAATCATCCGCTTCATCTTGCTGGAGCATCAGCCACATAGCACGCACATAATCCGGGGCATAGCCCCAGTCCCGACGGGATTCCAGATTGCCCAAGCGCAGCTCCTGGTCCAAGCCGAGTTTGATGCGGGCCACGCCATTTGTGATCTTATGGGTTACGAACTCCAGCCCGCGCCGAGGGCTCTCATGGTTGAAAAGAATACCGGAACAGGCAAAGATGTCGTAGCTTTCTCGATAATTTACCGTAATCCAGTGGCCGTAGAGCTTGGCTACACCGTAGGGGCTGCGAGGATAGAAGGGTGTGCGCTCGGTCTGGGGCACTTCCTGAACTTTGCCGAACATTTCACTGCTGCTGGCCTGATAAAAACGGATCGACGGATCCACCACCCGGATGGCATCCAACACACGGGTGACCCCAAGAGCAGTAAATTCACCCGTCAGCACCGGTTGGTTAAAACTGGTGGGTATGAAACTCTGGGAGGCCAAATTGTATACCTCTTGCGGACGGTACTCCTGTAAAATACTGATGAGGCTCATCTGGTCCAGCAGATCACCTTGGACGATTTCGATTGCATTCTGGATGTGTTGGATGCGGTCGAAATTCACTGTGCTTGTGCGGCGCACCATTCCGATAACAGTATACCCCTGCTGCAGAAGAAAGTCGGCCAGATAGCTGCCGTCCTGGCCAGTGACGCCGGTGATCAAAGCGGTGGACATACACATGGCTCCTTATACGCACAAGAGGCCCCACCGTAGATAGGGCGGGCACGCCTCCTAGAAATCCTGATTCAGACAATGGCAGATGGTACAGAGGAATAGTATAGCAGAATCATAGGCGATAGAACGAATTAGACCGAGGTTGATTCTTCTTCGCCTACAATGGTATACTACTACTGCAGTTTTTGGTAACTGCAGTGTGCTGGCAACGAAACCTTGAGATTTGTCAATGCGTATACTGATTACAGGCGGTGCTGGTTTTATTGGTGGCCATCTGGCCAATCGGCTGTTTGAAGCAGGGCATTCTGTCCGCATCCTTGATGACCTGCGTAGTGCTGATCCCTCCCGCTTGCATCCCGCCATCTACCTGAAACGCGGTGATACTAGGGATGTGCCAACTCTCTGGACTGTATTACAGGGGGTCGATGTGGTCTTTCATGTAGCGGCTCTGGTAAGCCTGCCAGCATCGGTCCTCTATCCCGGCGACTACAATTCCGTCAATGTTGGCGGAACAGTGGCATTGTTGGAGGCATGCCGGGATGTGGGGGTAGGGCGCGTGGTTCTGGCTTCTAGCGCAACCGTGTATGGAGATCAGACATCTCAACCGGTCTCTGAATCGGCCCCTGTGCATCCAGAGGTACCCTACGCGGTCAGCAAAGTGGCCGCGGAGCACTATCTATTTTCACTCGGTCTCCTGGCCGGCTTTGAGTCGGTGAGCCTACGTATCTTCAATGCCTATGGGCCGGGGCAATTGCTCCCACCGACCCATGCACCTGTGATCCCATATATGATGAGTCAAGTGATACAGGGCGGTTCTGTCATTATTTACGGCGATGGCCATCAAACCCGGGATTTTGTCTACATTGACGATGTGGTGGATTCGTTGGTGGCTGCTGCTTCTGCCAAGGCTGTGGATCAGCAGATCATCAATATCGGCAGGGGTGTGGAGACATCAATGAATGCGCTGGTAGCCGAGATCGGGGAGGTTACGGGCAAGACACCCCGCCCACTACACAATCGGGAGATCGACAGAGGTGTCCGTCGTTTGGTGGCAGATATCAGCCGGGCCGGGCAGTTGTTAGGATATAGACCGCAGGTCTCTCTGCAGGAGGGTTTGCAAAAACTCTACAAATTCGATCCCCTCTTCCATCGAGCCAGTATGCAGCCACCTGCTCACACGCATCTGCCTGGTTTTGCCATAGGATATCCCCACTAGGCTGTTACATATGAAGAGGTTCCAGCAACGAAATCTTCACAAGCTGGTCGTCGCTACTCTCTTTCTCACGTTGGTCCTGGCTGCCTGTACCCGGGAAGCTCGTCTGAACAGCTATCTCCAGGAGAACCGCATCTGGTTGAATCTCCCTGCTTCTGACGATGATCGACCGGTTCGCTTTGAGGTTGCGCCGGGCCTCCCGGCCCGAACAATTGCCGAACAACTGGCGGCGGCCCGTCTGATCAGAGACGCCCAGCTATTTGAGGCCTATGTGCGGGCAAGCGGCGTGGCCCATCGTCTAGAAGCCGGCACATATATCCTGCATGCTAAGATGACACCTGTGCAGATTGCCGAAATCCTGCAGAATTCACAGGCCGCCGAGATCCGCATCACCATTCCCGAAGGATGGCGGCTGGAACAGATCGCCGATTCTTTGGACGCTGGCGGTCTGCTTGATGGCCAGGAATACCGGCGTAGGGTAGAAAATGTTGACCTCAGGGGCCTAGAGACAGAACGCTGGCCGTTCCTGAACACCCGGCCTGCGGGCACAAGCCTAGAAGGATACCTTTTCCCCGACACCTATCATCTCCCGCTGGATGGGCCGCTAGCTGCCGCTCTGATCTCGCGGCAGCTTGATACATTTGCCAGCCGCATTCTGCCGCTGTACCAGCAGGCGGCCGCCGCTGACAGCACGATACCGGACCTGTACAGTGCCCTAGTGTTGGCCAGCATCGTTGAACGGGAAGCTGTCATAGCAGCAGAGCGTCCAGTCATCGCCGGCGTGTATTTGAATCGGCTGACGATTGGCATGAACCTAGAAGCTGACCCGACGGTGCAGTACGCCATGGGCTACCAGCAGGAGAGTGGCCAATGGTGGAAGACACCGGTCTTTTTGGAAGAATATGAGCACGTAGACAGCCCGTACAACACATATCGTTACCCAGGGATCCCCCCTGGCCCTATCGCCAACCCCGGTGTTGATTCATTCCAGGCGGTTCTGTACCCAACGCAGCATGACTATCTCTACTTTGTCGCCTCAGCGGATAAGAATGGCAGCCATGTCTTCGCCCAGACATACGCCGAACATCTAGAGAATGTACGCCGCTATTACACCAATGGTCAGTGACCGATAGCCAGTGCCTCGTAAAACTCAGCTCCACTGTCGTTCACAGGCGACAGACCACTGCAGTTATTGACAAGCAGGGAGTGGATTTCCTACAATGTAACAGAAGGTTAGGGTCGGTGGCGGAACGGCAGACGCAGCGGACTTAAAATCCGCCGGGGTAATGCCCGTGTGGGTTCGAATCCCACCCGACCTACACATGACTTTGATTTCTTCTGTTCTGGATGTTCTATCAAAAATTCGATCAGGATTTACAGGAACCAAATCAGGATACGTAAAATCTTGATGCCAGACAAGGTTTCAAGGAAAGGGACTAAATGAGCAGCAAAACGTTCTTCGTACCGAATATCAGTTGCAGTCACTGCACACATGCCATTGAGCTGGAACTGAGCGAACTGGCCGGTATCCAGTCGGTGAAAGCGGAAGAGGAATCCAAACAAGTGACCGTCACCTGGGCTGCCCCGGCAGATTGGGCCCAGATCGAAGCACTCCTCACGGAGATTGACTACCCGCCCATGGGTATGTAACGACAGGGGCCTGTGGGGTTGGATTTTCACTGATATTTCCTATGAGCGTAACCAAACAACTCACTGTCCCTGTGTTCGGGATGACCTGCGCCAACTGTGTGGCGGCCGTGGAGCGCAACAGCAAAAAAGCCGGCCCCGTGCAAGATGCGACTGTCAACTTTGCCAGTGAGAAACTGACCGTCGTATACGACCCTGCCCAATCGAAAGCCAATGACGTGCTGGCGGAAGTGCGCCAACGAGTCGAGAGGGCCGGCTATCACATTCCGACCGCAACACTGGACCTGCCGATTCTTGGCATGACCTGTGTCAACTGTGCCAATACCATTGAACGCAGGCTGAAAAAGACTGAAGGCATCGTAGAGGCCAGCGTCAATTTTGCTACTGAAAAGGCAACTGTCGAATATATTGTCGGCATGACAGGACGCGGCCATATGGTGGCGGCAGTGCGGAAAGCAGGCTACGATGTCATAGAAGCCGCTGATTCTGTGGCGGACGAAGATGCCGAGGCCACAGCCCGGGCTGCTGAAATTCATCACCAAGGGCGACGTCTGCTGGTCGGTACAGTCTTTTCCCTGCCATTGCTGATCCTGAGTATGGGCCGGGACTTGGGCCTGCTCGGGCTGTGGGCCCACGCCAATTGGGTCAACTGGCTCTTCCTGTTCCTAGCCACCCCCGTGCAATTCTACGTCGGCTGGGACTATTACGTGGGCGCGTATCGGTCCTTGCGCGCGCGTAGTGCCAACATGGATGTGCTGGTGGCCATGGGCACATCCGTTGCCTACTTCTACAGCCTAGCCGTGCTATCCACCAAATCCGTCGGCAGCAAGGCCCTCGGTGAGCATGTCTACTTTGAAACCGCTGCTGTCATCATCACTCTGATTGTTCTCGGCAAATTGCTGGAAGCCAGAGCCAAAGGCCAGACCAGTGCAGCCATTAAAAAGCTGATGGGCCTGCAAGCCCGTACGGCCCTGGTCATACGGAACCATGAAGAGATGGAGATTCCCATTGAAGAAGTGATCCGGGGCGATGTGGTGATCGTGCGCCCAGGTGGGAAGATTCCGGTAGATGGCGTTGTGATCAAGGGCACGTCGGCTGTGGATGAAAGTATGCTCAGCGGCGAGAGCCTGCCTATTGATAAAAGCGTGGGCAGTGAAGTCATTGGGGCTACCCTGAACAAACAGGGCCTGCTGCATATCAGAGCCACGAAAGTGGGACGAGAGACAGCACTAGCGCAAATCATCAAACTGGTGGAACAGGCCCAGGGCAGCAAAGCCCCGATCCAGCGTATCGTCGATCAGGTGTCGGCCTACTTCGTGCCGGCCGTAACCGGCTTAGCCGTCCTCACATGGGCCGTGTGGCTGTTGGCCGATGCGGGCTTTGTGCCAGCACTTCTGCGGTTTATCGCCGTGCTGATCATCGCCTGCCCCTGTGCAATGGGGCTGGCTACACCGACTTCAATTATGGTCGGCATCGGCAAAGGCGCGGAGAAGGGCATTCTCTTTAAGAACAGCGTAGCCCTAGAACAGACCCACAAGCTGACAGCGATCCTGCTGGACAAGACTGGCACCATCACCAGAGGCGAACCAGCCGTCACCGATGTGGTCAGCCCCCATGAAGAGTGGAGAGTAGAGACTGGCGAGCAGTTGAACCATTCGCCACCCCCCACTGCCGTTGCGTTACTGCGGCTGGCTGCTTCTGCAGAGAAGGGATCCGAGCATCCACTCGGCGAGGCGATTGTACGTTCCGCCCAAGCCCAGGGCCTACCTCTGACCGACCCCCTCAAATTTGAAGGGATCGCCGGCTATGGTATCGCGGCCCAGGTAGAGGACCGCTTGATTCTGCTGGGCAACTTGCGCCTGATGGAACGGGAAAACGTGGCCTTGAACGGCCTCGTGCCCAAAGCAGCAGCCCTGCAAGCACAAGCCAAAACAGCCATGTGGCTGGCTGTCGATGGCCAGGTCAGTGCTCTGATCGGCGTGGCAGATACCGTGAAAGAAGGCTCCCCAGAAGCTGTAGCAGCCCTACACAAATTGGGCCTGACCGTTGCTATGGTAACGGGGGACAACCAGACGACCGCGCATGCCATTGCCAGAGAAGTGGGCATTCAGCGGGTATTCGCCGATGTATTGCCGGGGGACAAAGCCAAACATGTGGCCGAGTTGCAGGCGGAAGGCTATCGGGTGGCCATGGTGGGCGATGGGATTAACGATGCGCCTGCCCTGGCCCAGGCCGATGTAGGCATCGCGATGGGCACAGGCACAGATGTGGCCATGGAGACAGCCGACGTAACCCTGATGCGGGGGGATCTGCGTAGCGTCCCCCAGGCTATCGCTCTCTCCAAAGCAACCATGCACAACATCAAGCAGAATCTCGGCTGGGCATTCGGCTACAATGTGGTTTTGATTCCCATAGCCGCCGGTATTCTGGCCCCCTTCGCGTGGGTCCCGCCCTTTCTGCAACAATTACATCCGATTTTGGCGGCCGGCGCGATGGCTTTCTCCAGCATCAGTGTTGTGACAAACGCCCTACGGCTGCGGCGGGTAAAGGTATGAACGGAACTCAAGCGGCAAGAGAAACACCACCGCAGTGATGGTCCACAGGCAACTGGGATTTCCTAGGCAATGATATTTGACTTCGGTTACTTGATTCTGGTGGTTGCTCTATTGCTGTCTGCCTTTGGGATGATCGCCGGATTTTGGGGCGGACGCATCGGCTCTATGCGTCTGGGCGAGAGCAGTTTTCATGCGATTTTCGCAGTCACTGCACTCGTGAGCATTGCCACAGTGATCCTGTGGTATGGTCTGCTGACCGACCAGTTTCAGATCGCGTATATCTGGAACAGTTCCGAACGCAGCCTGCCGATCTTCTATAAATTTGCCGCTCTCTGGGGCGGCCAGGCCGGCAGTCTTCTCTTCTGGACCCTTCTCCTGGGGATGTTTAGTACAGCGGCAGCATTGACATTTCGTAACAGCCAACGGCCTCTGATGCCCTACGTCAACAGCACCCTATTGGCGACGCTTCTCTTCTTTTTGGTGCTGCTCGTCTTTAGTGCCAACCCCTTTCAGCAGATCGGCATCGTACCGCCCGATGGGCAGGGGCTCAATCCGCTACTACAAAACTACTGGATGGTCATTCATCCGGTCATGCTCTATTTGGGCTGGGTCGGATTGAGTGTCCCTTTTGCCTTTGCAGTTGCCGCCCTGCTGAGTAAACGTCTGGACCGCCGCTGGGTGCGTACTGTGCGCCGCTGGACCTTGATCCCATGGATGTTTCTATCGGCGGGCATTATTATGGGCAGCCAGTGGGCGTATATGGAGTTGGGCTGGGGCGGCTACTGGGCATGGGACCCCGTGGAGAATGCCAGTTTCCTGCCCTGGCTCACAGCCACCGCGTTCCTGCATAGCATTATCATTCAGGAGCAGCGGGGGATTTTGAAAGTCTGGAATGTTATCTTGATCTGGTTGACCTATACGCTCGTCATTCTGGGCACATTTACCACCCGCAGCGGCATTCTCAGCAGCGTCCACAGCTTTGCTCAAAGCCCGGTCGGCCCTTATTTTCTCGTCTTCCTGACCCTTACCTCCATTGGGTTTATGCTACTTCTCTTCCAACGGCTCCCCGATTTGCGGGACGAAAACGAGATCGATTCGATCTCCAGCAGGGAAGGCGCGTTTTTGGCCAATAATTGGCTATTTACCGGCATCGCCTTTGTTGTGCTGTGGGGCACATTTTTCCCCATGTTTAGCGAAATCCTCACAGGTGAACGGATCGCGGTGGCGGCCCCTTGGTTCAATACAGTGGCCGGCCCACTCTTTCTGCTGTTATTTGTGTTGATGGGTATTGGCCCTCTGTTAGGCTGGCGGCGCACAGGACCAGCCGCATTTCGGCGTCAGTTCACCTGGCCAGGCCTAGCCACACTGGTGTCCGTTCCCCTCTTTCTGCTCACCAGCCGCAATCCCTTCCCTGTGGCCGGGCTGAGTATCTGCGTTTTTGTCGCCGCTACCATTGTCCAAGAATTTGTGCGGGGTGTATCTGCTCGCTGTCATACAAAGGGAGAAGGGATTCCTATAGCCTTGATGAGGCTATTGCGCCGCAACGGTCGTAGATACGGCGGCTATGTCGTTCACTTCGGCATTGTCCTGATCGGTGTGGCGATTGTCGGCAATGAGTTCTATCAGAGCACGACGAATGTGACCCTCTCCACTGGTGAATCGGTCGAACTGTCCGGGTATACCCTCACTTACACCGAGCTAGACTCCCGCCGCCGGGACAACCATATGGAAGTCCGCGCCAATCTCCTCGTGGTTGATACCCAGTCCGGTCGAGTACTGGATCAGATCATGCCCAAGCGCAATATCTATGACAAAACACCGGAACAGCCAACCAGCGAAGTCGGCCTGCGTATGACGCCAGTTGAGGATGTATATGTGATTCTCAATGGCTGGCAGGGAGACGGACACAGTGCTACATTCACCATTTACATCAATCCCTTGACCATGTGGATGTGGATTGGTGGCATCTTCATTGTAGTGGGAACAGCGATTAGCGTGTGGCCCCATCCGCAGGCGCGCTCTGTATTGGTTCGACAGGGGGTAGCCAGTGCCGGCGTCCCGGCCTAACCGCACAGATCTGTGGCTAGTGGCCATTGCAAGCACAGGTATCTGCTAAGGAGGCCGTAGATGTGGGTTGCTCTTGCCATGGCCAGTGTGGTGTCTTTCGTTGCCATTGGCTTCGTTATCTGGCCTCTGTTCCGGCCCCGTCCTGCTTTGATCTCCCGGGAGGATGAAGAGTTGGCAGAATTACTGACGCGTAAAGATGCTACCCTGCAGGCACTCAAGGATCTTGAATTTGATCACACTGTCGGCAAGATCGAAGATGCCGATTTTGAACGCTTCAATCAGATGTTGCGGCGTAGAGCCATGGTAGTGCTTCAGCAGATAGAGAGGGCTGCTCCGCAAACCGAACTGGAAAATGCGCTGGAAGCAGAAATTTCCGCCCACCGCCGAGTAGAGGAAGCAAGGTAGTGAATCCAGATTCGCTTTACCCATGAAAGCAGCAGTCGTTTACGCAGAGAATGACATTCGCATAGCCGATGTGCCAGCTCCGCAGGCAGGTAGGGGCCAAGTAGTCGTGCGGGTGAGAGGATGCGGCGTCTGTGCCACTGATGTGAAGATTCTCAGCGGTACCAGTACCCCTCCTCAGCTGCCCATGATTCTCGGCCACGAAGTGGCTGGGACTATCGCCGAATTGGGGGCGGGTACTGAGGAAACTGGCCTGTCTTTGGGCCAGAGAGTGGCAATATACCCCATCGCTGCCTGTGGTGAGTGTTTCTACTGTCGTCAAGGGCGCAACAGCCTCTGCCTACATGAGCATGGTTTAGGCCATGGCGATGATGGCGGCTTTGCCGAATATGTACGCATACCCGCGCAAATCGTCCGCCTAGGCGGTGTATTGGATATCGGGGACATGCCCTTTGATCTGGCGGCCCTGATCGAGCCGACCTCTTGCTGCTTGGCCGCGGCAGATCAGTGTAAGACAAAGGCGGATGATACAGTTGTGGTTGTGGGGGTGGGCCCTCTGGGCCTATTGCACACAATCGTCTCAAAGGCCCTGGGCGCGCGGGTACTCTGCGTGGATGTAAACGAGAAACGGCTGGCAAAAGCGCAGCAATTGGGCGCGCATTTCGTCCTCAACCCAGAAAAGGACGATCCCCTGGCCGCGGTGCGGCGCATCACGGGATTCGGTGCGGATGTCGTGATCGCGGCCGTGGGCATCCCACAGGTTATTGAACGCTACTTCCCTCTCGTGCGAAATGGCGGCGTGTTCAACATTTTCGGCGGCACGCCCAGGGGACAGAAAATGACAGTAGATCCCCGTTGGATCCACTACGGCGAAATCCTGCTCACCGGTACATTTGCCTCTTCCGTAGAGCAATTTCGCCGGGCCTATGGGTTTGTGCGCGAGCACCCGCACGAGATCGCGTCCATCATCTCTACCCGCTGCAGCCTAGACGACATTCTAGCAGCAGTGCAGCGGGTGCAGAGCGGACAAGGCACAAAATCAGTCCTGTTATTTGAATAGAGGAATTGTATGAAACTCAAATGGTACGCGCACGCCTGTCTGCGTATTGAAGGTGCTGGTGTCAGCATCATCACCGATCCATATACCCCCTACAAATCCGGCTTTGCCACCATTATCGAACCGGCAGACATTGTCGTCCGCAGCTCAGATGACGACTCTGCCCACGCCAATGCGGACATGATCCCCGGTACCCCTGAAGTGGTAACCGCCACGCATATTTTGGATAGCGGGCAGACGGTTCGCGGGATTCACTTCAGTGCCGTCCCTGCACAAGAGTCGATGCGAGTCAAGTTGCAACCTCGGGACAATGCTATGTATTGCTTTACCCTCGAAGGGATTCGCATCGTTCATTTTGGTGATGTGGGCAATCGTTTGGCCAACTGGCAGTTGACGGCCATAGCCAATACACCAGTGGAGCGGGGCGTGCCGAACAGTTACTCGCCACTGCCCTTGGAAGCCGGAGTGGATGTCGCCATCGTTCCCACCGGTGGCCCACCGACAATTGAACTAGACGATCTATACGATGCGCTAGATACACTTGGCCCCGCCATCATCATCCCGATGCATCATGAGCTGCCCGGATGCAAATTTCCCAGAATGGCAGATGTGACCGAATTCACCCAGCACTATCCATCTACGCATATCTACTGGGCAGATACAGAGGAGGTGGAGATATCCAGAGCCAATCTGCCCACAGAGACGCAGGTGTGGGTATTGCAGGCCGTAGCGGCCGGCTAACAACACACCTGCAGTTCGTGGCACTGAGCTGTTCGCACACCTTATTGGAGTTCTACAGCTCTCTGGGCGGCTCTCATTGTCTCGAATTTCCCTACCAGGGCCGGCGCACTGATCGCGCCACTGATGCTGATCAGCGCAGCGGTCATAAACATTTCGGCCAGTCCAAAGCTGTCCAACACGGGGCCGAGAATCCAATGCCCGATGCCGATGCCGAGATCAAAGGCCAGATAGAAACCGGCCGTGGCCCGTCCCCGTTGGTCATCTTCCATCCGATCTACGCACATGGCGATCAAGGAGGGGTGGACGACGCCGGAACCGGCCGCGATGAGTGCTGTGCTGCCTAGAAGCATAGGCAAAGTCTGCGCGAATGCGAATCCCGCCAAGCCGACGGTATTTACGAGCATGGAAAGAACCAGCACCCAGGTTCGATTGGGGCGGTCGTTCAGCCGGCGTGTAAGAATGCGGGTGGAAATGATGGTGATACCGTATATAGCGTAGGCCAACTGCACCTGTTCAAAGCCCCGGCGTTCCATCAGCAGCGGTAGAAAAGTGAAGAACGATGGGCCGAAACTGACGCCGTACAACCATGATGTCAGCATGGGGCCCTGCATAGGTGCGTGTAGGGCCAGAAATCTGCTGACATATCTGCTGCAGGTGGTTGCAAACGCCTGTGGCGAGCGGAGAACAGTTTGTTGTATGGCTTGCCACCCGCCCATGTGGTATAGGGATGTGTTGTTTTGGCTGCGGGGAATCGCCCCCCATACGAGGCCGCTGGCTAGAAGGGCCAGCCCGCCGCTCAACCAAAACGCGCCTACCAACGTAAGCTGATCCAACCGAGCACCGACTGTCCCCGGTATGATTGTTATGGCCACATTGGCGGCCGCGCCAAAGAGAGCGAGGGCCGCGCCCCGCCGAGCTGCTAGGGACAGGTCCGCGACTAAGGCTGTGGCCGCGGTCGTGAACAAGACATACCCCCCTGCTTGCAAGAGACGCAATCCAAACAGCAAGGCCGGGTTGCCGGTAAAACTGACCAAGGCCGCGCCTATGCCTAGGGAAAGGGTACCGAACAGGATCACTAGGCGGCTGCCCAAGCTGTCGTTGACCCAGCCGGCCAGGGGCCTTCCGAACAGCGAAGCAACACCCAGGGAGCCCATCACAAAGCCGATCTGCCAATCTGGCAGGCCAACGGCCTCCAAATACAGAGGCATGGGAACCAGCAGCGTATAGAATGCACTGTAGAACAACAGTGCCGATGTCCAGACCGTCCAGTAGGGGCTCACCTGCGCGGCTTTCGCGCCTGAATGCTACTGCTCGTAAATCGTTGTACCATCTCCTCCAATACAGGTATAGGGAGATTCTTGAGGGCCGGAGGTAGGTCGCCGAAGAAATCGCTGGAGTGATAGCGCTGTTCAATGGTAATGGCGATCTGTTCAAAGCCGGCCTCTTCCAGTAGATGAGTCAGGTCGGCAATGCTCAATGCCCCGGCGATGCAGCCGGCCCAGCTCAGACCAGCCCGGATCTGCGCTTCGCTCACGGCTAGGTTATGCAAGTCCCCATCAATGACGATATCCGAGATGGCTAAGCGACCGCCCGCCTTCAGCACCCGGAACGCTTCCCGCAGCGCATTGCCTTTGTCCGGCGTCAGGTTCACGACACAGTTGGAGATGATGACATCGACTGAATGCGCGCCTAGGGGCAGATCCTCGAGATCGCCTTTGCGGAACTCCACATTTGTGACAGCCATTTTGGCCGCGTTGTTGCGGGCCAACTCCAGCATCTTGTCGGTCATATCCACGCCGTAGACATAGCCTTTGCTCCCTACCTGCCGCGCGGCCAGCAGAACGTCCAGCCCACCGCCGCAGCCAAGATCGAGAACGATTTCGCCGGGCTGCAAAGAAGCGACCGCATGGGGATTGCCGCAGCCCCGGCTGCTCTGGAGCGCGGTATCCGGCAGTTCGTTCAGATCTTCCCCTACATAGAGATCGCTGCAGCATTCGGCTGCCCGGCAGCAACTGTCCAACTGCTGCTCCGCGACTTCGCTGTAGTAGGTCTGCACATCCATGCGGATAGCCTGTGGGTCGTCTTGGGCAGTGCGTACGCTTGCCTTTGTTTCGGGCGTAGAACCGTTCGTCTGCAGGTCATGGACATGCGCCACAACCTGTAATTCGTTCGCCATTGTCAATTGTTCCTTTCCCTTGAATGATTGTAACATCAGTTTTTGGTTTTGAGTACACTGGCGTTCTTGATCTAAAAACGAGAAATCGCCGTTAGAAATGCGCGCAAGGGTGCTAGGCCCTCCTCACACACAAAATAATAACTCCACCTCCCCCGCTGCTCGCTGTCCACGAGGCCGGCTTTGCGTAGTACCCGTAAGTGATGGGAAATCGTCGGCTGGGACAGATCGAACTGGGATTCGATATCACAGACGCAGACTTGGCCAGGCTGCCGGCTCAGAATGTCCAGAATCTGCAAGCGTACCGGATGGCCGATGGCTTTGAATGCAGCAGCCAAGGCCGCGGCCCGCCTGTTCGCGCGGGACTTCGTGTCCCACTGCGTGCCTCTGGTACCGAGTACGGCTCTGACCCGTTTGAGAGGGACGCCTTCGGTCCGTTCAGTTTGCAGGTGCCCAACTTCCTTTACCTTTTCTGCTATCACCGATCTCCTCCTTTCTGTATACGTCACAGGGTAGCCGATATATTGATATTTGTCAATATACAGCTTGGCGAAATTTCGACACATTGTGATACAATCTATGCGTATGAACCCTATCACGATTTCGGCACTTACAGACCACATTGTTGCTCTCTTTGCGGATGACGATCTGCTGCGGGATATCTGGGTGCTGGCGGAGGTCAGCAGTTGGAAGAGGGCGGCCAGTGGCCATATCTACTTCACGCTAAAGGACAGCGATGCGGTCATCGCCGCGGTTCTGTGGCGGGGCAATGTCTATGGGCACACTTGGTTGCCGGCTGTCGGGGATCAGGTTCTGGCCCATGGGTATGTAGGTGTCTATCCGGAGCGGGGCAGTTACCAGTTTTATGCGGATGAGATTCGGCCGGCCGGGCGCGGGCAACTGTACGCGCAATTTGAAGTATTGAAGGAAAAACTAGCCGCTGAGGGCCTGTTTGCGGAAACACGCAAACGGCCCGTTGCGGCAGTTCCCCGCGGCCTCGGCATCGTCACCAGCCCTGGCGCAGCCGCGCTGCGGGATGTCTTGCGGGTGTTGAGCCAACGCTGGCCTCTGGTCGAAGTGGTTCTCTTCCCCACGCTTGTGCAAGGGGCAGCGGCCCCAGCACAAATTGTGGCAGCCCTAGCCGCAGCCAACCAGTGCTCCCTTGGGGATGGCGAGCCCCTGGACACGATCCTACTGGTGCGAGGGGGCGGCTCCATTGAAGACCTGTGGGCTTTTAATGATGAGCAGGTCGCCTACGCGGTGGCCGCCAGTGAGTTGCCAGTGATCGCGGGTGTTGGCCATGAAACCGATTTTACAATTGTTGATTTCATCGCGGACCTGCGGGCCCCTACACCCACGGCCGCGGCTGTGGCCGCGGTCCCCGACCGGCAGGAACTGCTCGGGCAGATCTGGCAGACCTATGCTTGGCTGCTGCACCAGGGAGAGGCGGCTGTGGCGCAGCGGCGTGAGCACCTAGATATGGTCCGCAGCCGATTGGAGCGCAACTCGCCCAGACGACAGCTCGACCTCGCCCGCCAACGCTTGGACGATGCACAGAGCCGTTTGCAACGTGTGCTGGACATGGCCCTAGGCCGGCGTAAAGAGCGGCTGACATTCAGCACACTGCGTTTAGAAAGCCTCAATCCCTCCAATATCCTGAGCCGGGGCTACAGCATCGTACAGCGAGCTGATGGCACTGTGGTCACTGGCCCACAGGGAACCTCCCCCGGTGAGCCGCTGACCGTTTCAGCGGCTGATGGAGATTATCCGGTCCGCCGGGTCTAACATACTGCGTCTACAGCGATTCCCGCACTGCAGCGATGGCGAGATCGATCTCCTCAATTTTGCCAAATTCCTCATCCCAAAAAATCTGGCTGGCCATCCGCTCGATCTCTTCTTGGCTGTAGCCAAAAGCGGTCCATAGCTCCTCTTTCATACGTTGCAGTCGTTCGTGCTGGCCCGGCTGGTTGAGATCCAAGACTTCGCCGTAGCTTGCGCCCAAAAAGACAGCCTTGGCCCACAGTTCCAATGTATCCTGCTGGGGCCGGCCGCGATGGCGTTTGTAGAGCTGTTCGCGTACCGATGGGTAGCGGTCATAGCTATCCGTAGCAATGGTCACCACATTGTCCTGTGGCCCCAACCCTAAGAGCTTCGCGGTTTTGATCGCGCCAATGATATTGCAGATGCAGCTAGGCCCGAACTTGCCCTGCATCGCAGAGGCGATTGGGCTGGGCACGCCGAGACGCTCCACCAGCATGTCTGTGCCCGCTTGGATCACTTCCATTCCCCACACGGTCTCCTCATCGTTGATCAGCATCAGCAGATCCGTGTTGTAGACATTGTGGATCAGGGTCACCATCTTGTCGCCGATGCCTTCAATACGGTGCTGGCCCTGGCTGCCATTGAAGAGAGTCGCGCATTGGCGGGGTTCCAAGGCGACAATTCTGGCATCGGGGAAGGTCGATTTCACAGCATCCCCCGCGGCCAGGGTACCGGCACTGCCCGGCGCGCTGACAAATGCGGCCACCTGGCCATTGCCTAGATTCGCGGCCGCCTGCAGTACCGCATCGCCTGTGACGTAGCGATGAAAGCGGTAGTTGGGCAGCAGCTCGAACTGCGCCAGCACAATGTAGCGTTGCGGTTGGCTCATGTACTCTCGGTGAGTGCGCTCTAATGTCAAAATCACATCCGATTCGCTGCCGGGGGTCAGATCCAGTTCAGCGCCATAGTGGCGGATGCGCGCGTACCGTTCCCGGCTCATCGTATCAGGCATCACCACCAGGGCCCGGTAGCCCTTCAGGGTACTGACATAGGCCGTGCCGATGCCGAAATTGCCCGTGCTAGGGCCGACCACCGTCCTGTCGCCTGGTCGTATCCCTTCTAGGGCCTCGGCTTCGGCCAGGGTCGTGTAGGCCGGGCCCACCTTCATTGAACCACTGGGGAAGTTGCGCCCGCTCAGAACGATAATAGTGGCGGGTACGCCGGTCAGCTCTTTGGGCAGGACCAGGTGTTCTACGGCTGTGCCGCTGTTTTTCCAGTTGATGTTGAAAAGATTGATGGCTGCCAATTCATCTGTTGTGAGGGCCGCGCGGGCAGCCGCGCGTATGTCGGGTGCGAGGAGCGTAGGCTCGCGCATCTCCGCGTAGGTCGGGCCAGGTATGATCGGTCGCTTCACCGTAGAATCTCCCGTGTGAGAAGTAAGGATAGGGGTATCCCGCCCAGCGGTAGCGCGCCAAGAGGAATCATCAATTTCCGCCTGGAAACTGATCTGCCCATGCTCACAGGGCGCGCATGATTTCTTCCACTGCTTCAAGCGTCGGCGGAATGACAGTCGGTTCCCCAGCCACCTGCATGGCTGCGGGCACGTCTTTCAGGCCGCTGCCAGTATTGATGACCACGACCGTCTCATCTGGGTGGATGAGTCCTTGGCCTTGGGCTTGCTGCAAGCCGGCCAAGGCCGTTGCAGCGGCCGGCTCTGCGAAGATCCCGCCCTGCCGGGCCAGGGGTAGGATCGCCTGCAGGATCGCCTCGTCCTCTACCAGTATAAAGGAGCCGCGGCTCTCCCGCACCGCCCGCAGGGCTTTGACCGCATCCCGCGGGGCATTGACGCTGATCGAGTCGGCCCTGGTCGTGGCTACCAGCGGCTGGGGTATCTCTAGGCCAGCGCGCCAGGCGTTGTGAATGGCAGCACTCCCGCTGGATTGTACGCCAAAGATGCGGGGCATGCGCTCGCTCCAGCCCAGCCGCTGCAGTTCCCAGAAGCCCTTAAAGACCCCGCCGATGATCGAGCCATCGCCCACAGGGACGAACACCGCGTCAGGCGTTGTGAGTTGCGTTGATGCTGTCCCCGCGCGCCTCATCCTGGATAGCTGCGCGGCGATCTCAAAGCTGACCGTCTTCTTGCCCTCTGTCATATAGGGATTGTAGCCGGTGTTGCGATTGTACCAGCCGAAGGTGTCACAGGCAGCGCAGCACAGGTCAAAGGCGTCATCGTAGGAACCATCTATTGCCACAACCCGGCTGCCATAGACGAGCAGTTGGGCGATTTTGGCCTGGGGTGCGGATTGGGGCACGAAAATGACTGTAGGCTGGCCGGCTGCTGCGCCCAGGACAGCCAGAGCAGCAGCGGCGTTGCCTGTGCTGGCGGTGGCAACCATGGCATGCCCTGTTTCCCGCGCCTTGGCAAGGGCGATGGCCGAGGCCCGATCTTTGAAAGAAGCGGAGGGGTTGCGGCTGTCGTCCTTGAGAAAGAGATGTCCCAGGCCCATGGTCGCCCCGAGACGTTCGGCATGGTGCAATGGCGTATTGCCAACCGCAAGAGGTGGCAGAGATTCTGGCCGCACCGGCAGCAATGGCCACCAGCAGCCAATGGCGCGGTCGAATTTATCAGAGAGTCTATCCGCTGTCTGTGTGGCCTGAATGACGTCGTAATCGTAGAGTACGTCCAAATGGCCTAGGTCACTGGCGCGGTTCGGGCGACAGGGGCACACGTAGGCGAGCGCATGGGGGGGGTAGACCTGGCCACAGCGCAGACAGCGTAGGCCGGTTTGCCAGGTTGATGTTGCTTGCTGCTGTGGTGGCATGGTATCCCCGTCTTATGGCGTTGTTCGTGTGTAAGGGTGAACACATAGACAGAAACGCCGCACAGAAGGATTGTGTGGCGTTTCTGGTTTCAGCAAAGTACCGCATATGCTCAACGTTTCTGAAACCACATTGTACCGGTGGGCTTACCTTTAACAAGTCTAAATAGTCCATTATATATAAGACGTTCATAAGATTCCCTAGAGCCAGTATTGGATGAATATAATAGTTTCTCACCGCCAATTAGCCAGAGAATCTCTAACTCATTTTGGCTCAGCCAATCATCTAATGTTTGACTGTCCATCAGAGCATAACTTGGCCCGTATTGTTCAATACTTGGATCACGGAAAACTACACCATCGTCATTCTCCCAGGATCCAGGATCATGAGCACTTCTTCTTAAACCTAGACCTTCCACCAACTCTTTCGCCGGGAGATAAAATGATAATGAGCTATCAAGTGAATAGTCTTCGTTCTTGCTTTCCCAATTATATTCTGAGACAGGGACAAAATATTGGGTCGATATCAATTCGTCAACACCATCAGGGTCTTGCCATCCTGACATGGATTTGTAAATCGGGTGCCACGGATATTCACCCAGATAGCTTTGGTATTGTGAGGGGATATAGATGATGTTAGGATGCAAGAAAGATCCATCTTTGAGATTTTCTACTACAAGTTCGTAATCTTTTTTACGAATAAACGCAGCATTAATCCTAAACCAACAATTGAATCGTGGATATTCGCCGTGGCTACTTGATTGGCTCTGTATTTCTGACCAAAACCCTTGCAATACTATCCAGTGGTTATGCGTATCCGGTTCCTTGATTCGCAAAAGATTTTGAAAATCAGGGATTTTTTGTTCATCCAACACAAATGTCTGCTGATCACGAATATCATTGAGGCCATCAAAAGGGAATTTGTACGGCTGCCACCATGTACTCACCTCATTGTGAAAGGAGCGATATTCACCATTCTTTCTCATCCAAATCGTTGGGTCGATGTCGCGCCGGCTTATCTGCCATGGACCGTCGTAATGTTCGTCTTCAGTGTCACGGTAACCACTCCCTATCCAATGTACATTATCGGATAAATGTGCTAGGAACTCGTGAAGCGCGATCCATTGGTATTTTTTACCGACTCTTTCCATCGCTTCAATTTCATATACCCCTCCCCATCTACCATAGGAGCACCACATTTTCTCGAAATCATAGAACAGTTCTTTTGTCCAACCCAACGCATAAGCACGCTTACATACCCACCTTTGCGCCCATTTGCGACTAAATGCAGCAGGGCGGTCGCTACCCAAGCCTGAAAGCCATCTATAGGTTTCTCTCTTGTCATCAGGAATTTGCGCTTTTATCTCTTCTTCAAACTTAAATTCTTCCTTATAGATGAGGGTCCAGAGCGGTGTAACCTCCTCCTGTAAGAATGGAGTATCTGCTATCTCTTCTTCCATCTCAGGTAGGTATGGCTTAATTTCTTCTAGATATGCAGCTTTAACCTCGCCATGCAAGTATTTTTCCGCAAAGTCCTTTTTCAGATCATATCCCGTTTCTGGGGATGACACAGATAGAGGTGTTGATGACCAGTCATGAACGCAACCCATGGTGTAATTTCCAAAATCCCCCAGCAGAGATCCCATCAAAGAATTGCTTATCTGAGAGAATTCTTCATCCCCAATTATGTTGTCAATTTCCTCTTCTGTGGGATTCTCTAATGGCCATTCACTCTTGTAGGGCGGGCGGAACAGAACAGGATCAACATCATCAGGAAGTAACTCTTTATCCAGTGCTAATTCCAAAATACCCCGTGCATAATCCCTAAGCAATATATGTGGTATAGGCTTGCCATCTTTGAAGACGAGGTCGAAAACCAAAACTGCTATGCAAGAGATGGTCTCTGCATCATCAATATTACAAACGACTCCATATACAACAGCATATAAACGCTCCACCACATAGAGATCATTAACTGCATGAAATCGCCGGAGTAAGTCCGGTAAGAGTGAGGGATACCTTGACAGTATTCTTACCAATGCCTTTGTTGCCCTATCTCGTACCTTGCGATTTGATGTTGTCAGAAACCATAGCAATGTAATTGCACAAAGCCTTATCCGTTCTTCTTCCGCTGTGTCTATATTTCCGAAACATGACCATTCGATAAGCGTTTTTACAATCGACTCATCTTCTTCTGAAGCATAACCAAATGCTACATGGGTTGACCAAAAGGCATCACGTTCGGCCATCTTTTTACTGATTAGATTTCTATGTAATCGTTCTGCGTTCCAAGGATGTGAAGGTTCCGTTGATAGTTTCAATAAGATATCTAACTGGTCTTCAAAACTTTCTAATTGATACAGCAATTCTAATGTTCTGCTGGAAAATGAGCTGGGATCCCTCCAAACAATTGTGTCGGCAAATATTCTACCAATGTACCCTTTATGAATATCTGCATCCTTGGGTAGAAGATCAACGAGCTCCTTCTTATATTGTTCTGGGATGATGATCGCCAACGCTTCAAATATCCCAGCATAGCGATAATATCCATGTTCTAAAACGATTCTACCGAGGGTCTGATCAGAGCAGAAAATGCTGTCAATTGTTTCTGAATTATACTGCTCTAAAAGTTGTTGAGCAATAAAAAGGTCACTGAATCTATCATAAGTAAACCTGATAACAGGTTCATCTGTATATAAAATATCCTTTGATAAGATACCCTCATGCAATAATCTATTAAGAAGGGTACCTCTTACATTCTCATTTGGATCATGTTGTTTGAATAGTGTTCTAGCCTCTCCTATGGGTATTCCAATTAAATGTTCCGGAAATAATTTTGATGAGAATGCGAGCAGGGCACGTTTGACTATTTTTTCTTGAGGTTGATATCTTTTGTGTTTAGCAACCGTTCTCTCAATACTTTGAAGATAGGAATTAAACAAACTCGTAATACCGTATAAGCCTTTGGGAAAAGATGTCTGTCCATTTTCTTTTAGAGCCTTACAGCATGTTTTTAAGAACAGAGGATTCGTAAATTCTGGTGCCAGTATAGGGGCACTGGGCGTTGCAATACCTTGCCTAGACAAATATTGTTCTGCTGCACGATGCACATGAAAGCCGAAGTGTTGAATGTGGACAAGCCGGTCTTTTATATCTATATGGTCAGGCAGAATATAGGCTAAGTAAGTGCTTCGACAGCTCAATACAATTGCGATATTCTTAAATTCAGATATATCTGATAAGAAGTGACTTATATGATTCTCCCAATCTTCTCTATGCAAACCTTCATTGATCGCATCAATGACAATAAGCACTCTTGCCCTTGAAGCCTCTCCTGCCGCGTCTATCGCGCCAAGAACTTGTGTATCACTGTACGTTTTCAAGTCAAGGCTCGCTTTTATCAGTTCAATCGGATTCCCACCCTCATATTGAGACCCTAAAAGAAAAATCGTAGGTTGACTGTCTGCTATCCGCTGCAGGCTGATATCACAAAGCAAATGTGATTTTCCAATCCCGGCCTCACCAGATAAAAGAGCTGCCTTCGTTTCTGCCGCTTCAACTTTTGGGGACTTTAAGAATTGCGAAAATCTATGGAACATATCAAAGAAACCATAGAAACTTCCATCCGGCGTATTGCGGTCATCTTGACCTTGAATGTTCTTTGTGTACGACTCCTTTAAGTTATCCTTATATTCTAATATTTCCTTAAGCCGATTGAGCACATCTTGAACATCAAATAGCCTATCTCTTTGGTTCAGCCTATCCGACAATATAGAGAATACTGATGAACATTTAGCGCGCAGATCTTTGACTTTTTCTGTATCCAATAACTCCGGTTTGTTTTCTATAAATGTCGTGAAGAACTGCTCTTTATGTTTATTTAGCTTTTCTATTCTTTCTTCTAAATCCTCCCACCATTGATCATTCAGGCAGAGGCCGTCAAACATTCTCGCAATAGCTAAATCAACATGGAATTCAGGCGTATATCTCTCTCCCAACTCCCTTTTTGCTTTATCCACGATATGTCTAAATTTTTCAGAGTTTAGTACTGGCTCCTTAAACCAGTACAATGCTTTGCCGGAATACAAAGGGCTATCAATGGTTAAAAAGTTCGTGATTTCAGACTTACCCCAGTACTCAAACTCGACGCTGCGACCCTTCTCTTGGGCCTGCACTTTCCATCGGTCTACACGGGCGTTCCATTTATCTTGAACAGATTTAACTTGCTGTCCACCTTTTCCTCTTCTTCTGCTATCCGGTCTGTCCAAAGGTATACAGATGATGTATTTGGTTAAATTTGGGTGTCTCTCCAATGCAGTAGTAAAGGATTTATCTAGTTGATTCCATTGAGACGGATTCATGCCATCGGGAAAATACTTTGCTTGCCAGCATATTTCTGATCCATCTGTTAATCTCCAATAACACTCAACACCAGCGTCACCACCTTCACCTTTTCTTACAAATTCCTCTGCGTTTTCTGGTTTTTGTAGACGTGCAAGTTGGCACACTAGCTCTTCAAAGCCAGATGCTTTGCTTCCGTTATGTGCTCTGATGTTTGAAAAATTAATAACGCTCATAGGCAATTCTCCACCGCCGTGATTTCTGCTTAATTACAAGAGTGATAAGTATATTATAAATATTGGTATCTGTCAAAAATTCACCCCGCACTCCGTGCCCGCTGCTTGCGATTCTCTACTAGCTCCCGCACACCCTCATACACAGCATCCCGCTCCCCCGCTGTCAAGCCTAATGCTTCAAATACCGCATCGTCTATCATCCTACGCTGCGGCGATGGCGAGAGCACATCCCAATCGGTGGAGTGGAAGATACGTTCATCTATCTCTGGCAGTAGGTTGGGGTCAGGAATCTGTAGATTCTGGATTTCATAGATCTTGATGTTCAGGAGTCCGCCGCCAAAATTTCCTCTGCCTGTGCCGTTGAGAAATAGCTGAGAGATCGAGGAATTCATAGAAGTGCAGAGGTTTACCTTTGAAAGTGTTGTGCTGTGAATTTCCGAAAAGTTGTCAGTAAAAAAACAACTGCGTGAGGTAAAGAATATGCGTACAGTTGAATCTACAAGGCAGTTCATCGCTATTTGCACAGTCTTCCGCTTTCCCAAGTCATACCATAACCTGCGAGAAGCCATACTGCGCCGAGTATGGTAGCCCTGAGTTTCGCCCCATTGGATGTAGTCCAAGGCCCCTGTGCCCGTTAGGTTCTCTTTGTTTTTGTGGCATATGAATATCTTGTAGGGCAACAGTGATATGTCAACAGCAATGCTTCTTGACTCGCGCGGGCTGGTCATGACTGGATGACAGAATTCTGGCTCTATCCCCCATGCGTCAATCGTATTCTTGTCTAGGTAGAAGAATTCATTAGCCCCGGTCGTTGTCCCTCGTCTGATCGTGGCAATATCACCCAGTCGCACCAGCTTGTCGCTGCGTTTGTCTAGGATAGTGTGATAGATATCCGGGGCGCGCAAGTATTTGCCGCCCCACTTGTCGCCATGATTTCCTGATGCCTTCTCTGCGCTCAGCAGTGTGTGCTGATCTTTCACAATGGTGCGGCGGCGGCGGGGGTCAGCGATTGCTAGGTCAAATTCATCACGCAGAGAGACGAAATCTGTAGGGTGACCGGCCTTGGCTGCTGTGTTTCTGATGATGCTGATGATGGTGTTAATCTGTGCAGTAGAGAACTGTCGTTCCACAGCGCTTTCGTAGATGGCCTGAATATGGCTGTTGAGCAAGAGATGGCGTTTGAGGGAGGATCCGAATCCTACGTCCAGCCAACTGTTGGAGCAGATGAAGATATTGACGCCTTGTGCGCGCAGCAATTGAAGGGCGCGTGCATAGAAGTAACAGTAGAGGTCGGAGCGGGGCGTAGTGGCGTCAGTGTAGAGGGCTTGGTCAAGGTAGGTAGACTTGTTGGGGATGTCTTCCTGTCGGACATATGGGGGGTTGCCGATGACCACATCAAAGCCCTTGCTCACACCGAACATGTATGTAGGGTCGAACCAATCTGCGCTGGCGTTCTGGTCGTAGGGGTCCCAATGCGCGATCTTCTCGGCATCATCGGCCGGCAGGCCAGCCCACTGCAACTTGGCGGCTAGGTCGTTCCGTAGCTCCTGGTCCTTTTCCTTACATGCCAATTTCTGCTGGCGGGCGGTGGCGTGGAAGTAACGCTCGCGGTTGGTATTCAGTTCCGATTGCAGTTGGGTAATGCTATCAATGGTCTGGGCTAAGGGTCTCTGCGGGATTTGTTCTAGAGCCAGCAGGGTATTGGCAGCGACAAAGCGGGTCTCTAGGTTGGGCAGGGGCTTGATGCCATAGTTATCGGCTCTGGGGTCGGGTTCCTGTTCAATGGCCAGGGAGATGAAGAAGCGCAGCTTCGCGATCTGCGTGGCGATGGTCTGGATGTCCACGCCGAAGATACTGTTTTGGATGAGATAGAGCTTGCGCCCGAAGTCGGAATCCCGGTAGCGTTCAAAGGTCGCACTGATATTGGTTAGCTCCGCGTCGCGCTCCTGCTGGTCTTGTGTATCAAAGGCTAAGTCCGCTCGTTTTCTAGCGATCTCTTTTTGCAGTTTTTCCCAGCGTATATTCTGCGGGTCAAGGCGTCGCAGGGCCAGGGTCAGCTTATGCAGCACACCCATGGGGAAAGCCCCGGAACCTACGGCGGGGTCAAGGACAGTGAGGTGGGCGATGGCGCGCACAATGTCTTCGCATTCGTGTTCCTCAAATAGTTCATTGGCATCATCGAAAGCATCCGCGTAGTCCAAGAGGTAGCGCAGGCGGTCCCGCCAGAAATCCATATCGCCGTCCGTGGGCTGACAGCGGGTGGCTATGGCTGCGGTCAGGGCTTCATCCACCATGAAATCGACCACTGGCCGGGGCGTATAGTAGGAGCCGGTCTGCCTGCGCGCGGTGGTGCGGGTTTCTGGGTTGTAGGCGGCCAACAGGTTCTCAAAGACCTTGCCCAGCAGCTCTGGGTCCAGGGCCACCTCCTGCTCGGTGGGTGTGTTCTCCTCTACCGTGAACTTGTAGCGGTTGAAGAGGGGGAGCAGGCCGTTGTCGTCAAAGAAGAGGCGATTGGGGATAGAATAGTCCTTGCGTTGGTTGGGGTTGTCGCTGAAACAGTCAATACGATAGCCGCCCTGGTTGCTGGCTTCATAGCTGTCGAGGCAGTCGAACAGGCCGCCATTGATGAAGGGCGTGCGCGCGAACAGCTGCAACAGGTTGTCCGTGTCCGCGATCTCATTCTCATAGCGGTAGTGGGAGGGGTCCCTGTGGGTAGTGTTGCTGGCCTTGCTGAAACTGCGCCTGTGGATCTCAGTGTTGAGGGTAGCGAAGAACAGATTCTGCAGAATGGCGCGGTAGTAGGAATCACCCTTGGTCCGGTCATAGCCGTGCAGCAGGGGGTTGACATTGGCTTCAACGAACAACTCCTCTGCGATCAGGCCCTTCTCTTTGATGAACCAGACAAACAGCAGGCGGGTGATAAGGCGGATGATGTGCTCTTCGGCTGGTAAGGTCTTGGCTTCCTCTGTGGGGAAGGCAGCCTCCTGGGTCGCGCGGCTGAACCAAGCGAACAGGTCTCTGTAGAATTGCCGGTTCAGTTCCTCTGTATCCAGGGCATCCAGCCAGGCTGCCAACAGGCCGTCAAAATTGTACGGCTGGCCATTGGCGTTCATCCAGCGTAGACGCTTTTCTAGGGACAGCTCTTGTAGGATATCCAGATGGGCCCTGTGCGGGTTGGTAGGGTCGATTTCCCGCACCAGTGAGACACTGCCCAGCACATCCCGGTCTAGGTGGTGTTTGTGCGCGCGGCGATGGACAAATGCTAAGGTGAGCAGGTCGTCGGCGGTTTTGAAGAGGACGACAGTTGGGGCGGAGAAGCGTTTGTTGATGGCCCGGGTAAAGTTGGCGTATTGGCCACGTGGATAGTGTGTGCCCTTCAGTTCTACGGCCATAAAGAGAAAACTCTGGGCCATGTCTTGATGATCAAAGCCAGCGGCAGGAATCAGCATCTGTTGACCCTGGTCGATGATCCCAATTTCATTGCTGGTCACCTGAAAGATGAGCGCCGCGAAAGTGGCCTGTTGGGTAAACGTGTGCTCTATGGCAGTGTTGGGGTGTGTGATAAAGTCGGCAACGTTGCCCGTCTGCCCATCCAAGGTGCGGTCGCTGCGGTATCCCAAGGCGGCCAGCAGCTCGCGGCTGGCGTCCGTGAACGTGGCTGTCGTTATCCCCTGCAGGGCAGATGCGATGGCGTTGCGGGTATTGGATGCGTTCATGGTATATGCCTCGCTAGAAGTGTATCCTGATCATCCTCTCATCCAGAGAATCCTGATGCAGACAAGGTGTTACTCCACAGAATCCTAATACAGACAAACTTCACTGGTCGAGCGTCTCTAATCCTGATCATCCTCTCATCCAGAGAATCCTGATTCAGACAAGGTGTTACTCCACAGAATCCTGATTCAGACAAGGTGTTACTCTACAAAATCCTGATGTAGACATCGTTTGAATTGTAGCATATCCGTGTTATAATACCTTGCCCGAGGACAGACTGCCCTGAACTCTCTGATCCAACGCGAACATATTGCCATCATCGGATATCTGCCATCCTACCCTCTGCATGGAGATCAGCAACAAATTCCGCTTCCAAACGTATTCTATCGTAGTCGGTCCATATTCATTCTCTATGGGAAATCAGTATAAGGAACGGGAGTTATTGTTATGCGAATTGCCCTCTTTAGTGATATCTACAAACCGCATATTAACGGTGTCGTCAACCACGTCGTTTTGCTGAAAGAGTATTTCGAGAGTTGGGGGGAACAGGTCTACCTGTTTGCCCCGGGACATTCTCAGGAGCAGGATGATGGCAGCAATGTTATCCGTCTACCGAGTATCCCCATCGCGGATACCGGCTATCATCTGTCGGTGCGGTTGGATGCCCGCAGCCGGGGTCTGCTGAAACAGATGGACATCATTCACGTCCATCATCCGTTCATCAGCGGCAGTTTTGGCCTTACCTTTTCCCGGCGCTATGACATCCCACTGGTCTTTACCAACCACACTCGCTATGATCTGTATGTACAGCAGTATCTACCTTTACTGCCAGAAACCCTCTCGGAAACAGCACTCCAGGCGTTTTTCCAGCGCTTCAGCAACCACTGCAGCACAATCATTGCCCCCAGCGCAGGGATCGCCGAGATCATGCAGACATGGGGGATACAGGGCCGGGTTGTCGTCATCCCCAATGGGGTTGAATTAGGCTGGTTTCGCCAACCCCAAAAGGTAGAGTCCAGGGCGGATTTTGGGATCCCCCAAGATGCAGTTGTGGGCGTGTATGTGGGACGCATGAGTTGGGAAAAGTCTGTAGACCGTCTGTTGCGAATCTTTGCCGTACTGAAGGATGAAACCCCCTACGTTCATCTGCTGCTGGTGGGCGATGGCCCGGGTTTGGAAGAATACCGGCAGCTCGCGCAGACTTTGGGTTTGAACAAGCGGGTAACGTTCATGGGCTCCATATCCTATGAACACATTGGCAGTATCTTGCATATGGCTGATTTCTTTGTATCCGCCAGTATAAGCGAAGTGCATCCGTTGACCTTTATTGAAGCTGCGGCCGCGGGCCTGCCATCCATTGGCATAGACTCACCTGGTATCGCCGATATGATTATTGATGGGCAAACCGGCTTTCTGGCGGTAGACAATGATCTCAGCATTGGCCTTCGTATATTGCGAATGGTGCAGGATACGGAGTTACGCAAGAAAATGGGGCACGCGGCCAGCAAATACAGCCATGGCTACTCTGCCCACCACAATGCTCGCGAAGTGCTTGGGGTATACCAATCCTTGCGAGAAAAATAACCAACCGAAACACAGTACATCTCGCATTGTTGCCACTCTGCCTCATGGCAAAAGCAGTGCATGGCAAATAATGCGAAATTGCAGTCCTGATCTATTTGCTGTATTATTCATATATCTTACTTTTATATATTCATGGAGGACCTGATTTATGCGATGGGCGTTGCTTCTGCGGGGGTTGGTCACCCTCATCTTTGCCCTACTCGGTTGGGAACTGGGCAGACAGGTCGCTGGTGTGGATTCCCTGGACAGTCTGACCCTTTCTTCTGCCCGAATTATCATTCCTGCTATCCTCGCTGGCGCATTGGTGGGCCTCATTCTTGCCCCTTGGTTGACTGTGCGCCCAGCCTATTCCTTGCGTTCCAGCTTGCGGCATATCCCGACGATTCAGCTTTTGGCTGCCACTGCAGGCCTGGCGATTGGGCTGATGATTGCTGCGCTATTGGCCTATCCATTGTCGCTGCTACCCACCCCATTTGGAACGATCCTGCCATTTGTCGGCGTGATTGTCATCAGTTATCTCAGCGTAACGGTCATGGTAGTGCGGCAGCGGGAGATCTTTTCCTTCTTTCGTCTGCAGACAGGCCAGCCGGACCTACCGAAATTGCCGATTTATCCCAACGGTGGTCCCGCTGTCTATTCGCAAATGATGCTTTTGGATACCAGTGTCATCATTGATGGTCGCATCGCCGACGTGGCGGAGACAGGTTTTCTCTGGTCCGTGCTGGGGGTGCCCCGTTTTGTTCTCAATGAACTTCAGTATATCGCAGATTCTGCCGAGGTGCTGCGCCGCAACCGGGGACGACGAGGGCTTGAGATCCTAGACCGCTTGCAGCAGATCGAGGATGTTGAGATCATCTTTCTCGATCAGGACCCGTCTGATTCCCAAGAGGTGGACGATAAATTGGTTGGCCTTGGCATGGAGATGGGGGCTGCGATTGTGACGAATGATTACAATTTGAACCGGGTTGCCAAACTGCAGGGAGTTCGTGTATTGAACATCAACGAACTAGCCAACGCGGTCAAATCTGTTGTCCTCCCTGGCGAAGAGATGAACATTCACATCATTCAGGAGGGCAAAGAGATCAACCAGGGTGTCGGCTATCTGGATGATGGTACAATGGTGGTTGTTGAGCAGGGGCAGCGTTTTATGGGCAATCGGGTTGCTGTGCGGGTGATGAAAGTCCTGCAGACGAATGCTGGCCGCTTGATCTTTGCTGTGCCCGCAGAGGCTCAGGAACGCCGTCGGACGTATTCGCATAGATAGTGCCGCGAGCCAGCCACGGGGGAACTGATGACACTTCGTATTTATAATACGCTGAAACGCCAGCGAGAGACATTTGAAACCGTTGAAGAGGGCCGCGTGCGTATGTACGTTTGTGGCCCGACAGTCTATGCCGATGCACACATCGGTCATGCCATGAGTGCTATCGTCTTTGACATGATCCGGCGCTATCTTCAATACAGCGGCTATGAGGTGATATACGTCACAAATTTTACCGATGTGGATGACAAAATCATCGTCCGTGCCAACGAAACAGGACAGGACCCGTTTCAACTTGCCCAGTTCTATGCGGATAAGTACCTGAAGCACCTGCATGATCTCAACATCCTGGCCGCAGACGCGTACCCACGTGTGACTGATGAGATCATGAACATCATTCATGCCATTCAGAATTTGGGGGAAGTTGGTTACGCCTACGAAATGGATGGCAGCGTCTATTTTCGTGTAGAGAAAGATGACGATTACGGCAGACTCAGCCGGCGGAAGCAGGATGAGGCCGTGGCCGGCACCCGGGTCGAAGCAGATGAGCGCAAGGAAAACGCAGCTGATTTCGCCCTATGGAAAGCGGCCAAACCGAGTGAACCGTCTTGGGACAGCCCTTGGGGTCCGGGGAGACCGGGCTGGCACATCGAATGTTCTGTCATGTGCCTACATCATCTAGGCGAGACAATCGACATACATGGCGGCGGCAACGACCTGATCTTCCCCCACCATGAAAATGAGATCGCTCAGAGCGAAAGCCTGACCGGCCAACCCTTTGCCCGCTATTGGATGCACAACGGAATGCTGCAACTGTCCGGCGAAAAGATGAGCAAATCCCTGGGGAATCTCATTACAATTGACGAATTTCTGCAGCAGTACTCAGCAGACGCCTTGCGGATGTTGATCTTCACTGGCCATTATCGCAAACCAGTCGCCTATACCACAGAATCCATTACGGCCGCGCAACGGAGTGTCGCCCGGCTACGCGGGGGGCTACGTGCAGCCAGCGGCTCTGTCACTGTCGGCGAGGAGGCGCATGCTCTACGGGGAGCAACCGAAGCGGCGCGCAGTGGCTTCCGCGAGGCTATGGACGATGATTTCAACACCAGTGCGGCTTTGGCAGGCCTGTTTGACCTAGTGCGAGCTATCAATACGGCCCGCGCGGCCGGCATCTCTGGGCCGTTCTTCCAGGCTGCACAAGAGACCCTACGGGAACTGGCTGGCGTCTTTGGCCTTTCCTTAGCGGAGGCAGGGAACGCTGATGGGAACGCACTTGCAGTCAAACCATTTATCGATCTGCTGGTATCTGTGCGTAACAATTTGCGCCGTGAAAAACAATGGAGCATGGCGGACAAAGTCCGGGATGGCCTCGCTGAACTGTCCGTGGTCCTGGAAGATAGCGCGGAAGGGACCATCTGGCGCATAGAGGAACGTTCATGAGTGAACTACTCGTGGGCCGCCATGCAGTGATGGAAGCATTGCGCGCTGGGCGTCGCCACTTCTACCGGCTGTGGCTGGAGGGCGATGCCGCGAACACGCCCAAAGGGTTTGTCGCGGATATCATACAGATGAGCGAAGCCCACAACGTGCCTATGCGTTATGTCAGCGGTGGCATTTTCGACCGTTTACGCAATGCCCAGTTGAACTCACAGGGCGTGGCCCTGGAGACCGGCTCCTATCCCTACCTGGATCTTGACGACCTGCTGGCGATACACGCCACCAAGCCGGATGTCCTGTTTTTGCTGCTCGATCATCTGGAAGATCCCCGCAATCTGGGCACACTTTTCCGCAGCAGCGAAGTATTTGGGGTAGATGGGGTTGTCCTGCCGGAGCGACGGGCCGCGGGCATCACCGCGTCGGTCAGCAATGCCTCGGCCGGTGCTGTCGAGCATATGCCCATCGTCCAGGTCAAGAACCTCAACCGCACTATCGATCTCTTCAAAAAACACAATATCTGGACCGTGGGCCTGGACATCGATCCAGGGACCATGCAGCTGGCAGATGCAGACCTGAGCGGGCCCTTAGCCCTAGTCATCGGCAATGAAGGCAAGGGCCTCAGTCGCCTTACCCGCAAAAAATGCGACTTCTGCATCACCATTCCCATGACCGGTTCGGTGGCCAGTCTCAACGCGGCCATTGCCGGCAGTATTGTTCTCTACAATGCCTTTCTGGCCAGAACGTAATACTGATGCCTCGTCACCGCTGTGCCGCATTGCTCAATCACGCAGCCAATCCGTTGGGGGGCCATCGAGAACGTCTGCTTTTCCCCCGGGCCAGCGTAGCGTCTCCTCGATTTGCCATGCCAGTGCAAAGTCCTTATCTGTAATACCGCCCGCATCATGTGTCGTCAGATAGACTTCGATTGACCGATAGTTGAGGACCAGCTGTGGGTGGTGGTAGGCAGCTTCGGCCAGGAAGCCGATTGCGTTGGCTGTCAGCAGGGTCACGCGCCAGTTGGCCGTTCGATAGCGGCGATATAGCTGCCCTGATTGCCATTCCCAGGCCTGTAAATTGGTGTGCGCCAGCTTTGCGCGGCTTGCCTCTTCGCTATATGTACTGCTCATCTGCTCTCCTTGTGAATTTTTCCGCAGAAAATTGCCTATGATTCCGAATCGTGCTACACTATGTACAGTGGTTGAAATCAATTGGTAATTCGTCTGCCGGTTACCGAACTGTATTGTGAACAAATGATGGAGAAAATGAATGGTATCCCGCACATTCTATCTATTTGCAGCTATCGGGCTATTGTTTCTGTTCGCTGCCTGCGCGCCCAACCCTCGAACGCAGTTGATCTCCCCCAATATGGTGATGGTGGCAGAGGGTGAAGTATTCGTGCCCCCGACGCCCACACCACAACCAAGGATCGCCGACCTGAGTCCGGAGGAAGTGTATGCTGGGTTGCCGGCTGCGGTCGCTGCATTGATGCCGGGTGATGTTGCGAATGGAGAAAGCCTGACAGTACCACACAACTGTGTGGGCTGCCATCAGCTTGATCTCAGCCTAGCAGACGTTGCACCGACCTGGGGCAATCTGGCCGATACTGCGGTTGGCCGGGCACAGCAGGTAGGGTCGGCCGGGCCGGCAGACTACCTCTATACCAGTATTGTCAGCCCGAATGCTTTTGTGGTTGAGGGCTTTACCTCCGATATCATGCCCAGTACATACGTTGAGTTGAGCGAACAAGATCTGGCTGACCTTCTATCGTATCTGTTGACACTGCGAAGCGAATAAGCGGATCATTCGTGTATAGGCGTAGAGAGTAGGCATGTCCGCAGGTTTTGAATGTCCAGCGGTGATGTACGGCAGCAGCCACCGATGAGTTGCGCGCCGGACCTCCGCCACGTCTCCGCCTGTGCTGCAAATTCCCCTGGACCACTGCCAGCCACCCAGCAAAGAGTTGCCCTGTCCCAGGTCTCGCCGCTGTTGGGATAGCAGACCAGCGGCTTGTCGGTGCTTGCCTGTGCGTGTTGTAGCAACGAGGCAGCGTATTGCGGGGGTGTGCAGTTCAGGCCAACCGCGATAACTGAAGAGCAGGCAGCGGCCAAGCCAACACATTCCGCAAACAGCTCGCCATGGCAGACCCGCTCTGGGTCACGACAACTGAAGCTCAACCAAGCGGGCACCTGCCCATACTCGTCCAGTAATTCGACCAAAGCTTCCCCTTCCAGCAGACAAGGGATCGTTTCGCAGGCCAGCAGGTCCGGCTCTGGGGCCAGCAGTGCTTCCAGACGCGGGCGATGCCATTCTTTCAGGGCTTGTTTGGAAAGACCATAGGCCCCCTGATACTCGGAGCCATCTGCTAAGAACGCGCCATAGCTGCCGATGGACGCGGCCACCAGGGGCCGCAATCTGGTGCCGCGCGCGGCAGGGCTATGCTGCTGTTGTTTCCAGAATCGGTCCCGTGCCTCCTGGGCCAACTGCACACTGCGTTGCAGCAGGGATGCGGCCTCAAGGCGGCTGAATCCTCGGCGGGCGAACCCTTCAAAGCTGGCCTGATAGCTGGCACTGGTCGCCACATCCGCCCCAGCCCTGAAATAATCAAAGTGCAGCCTGCGAATGGAGTCCGGATCATCGACAAGAAGTTTGGCCGACCATAGATCATCCCGCAAGTCGGCCCCCCGCCTTTCCAGTTCGGTCGCTAGGGCCCCATCTAGGATGACGACACCCTGATTCTGTACATGTTGCCGGAGTGGGTCGGCTGCGGTCATCCTAGCAGTGTGGACGTGTAACGGCCCTGGCGCATAATCGCCAGTTCTGTGCCATCAGCCAGATGGCCAGTAACATCTAGGGTCGGCGTACCGATCATTACGTCCAAATGGAGAGCAGAGTTATTCACACCAGCCTCTGCCAGCTCCTGGGGCGACATGTGCGCGCCCTGGGCCACACCGATAGGATAGGCTTGGCCAAAGGCGATGTGGCAGGCTGCGTTTTCGTCAAAGAGGGTATTATAGAAGACGAGGCCACTGCGGTAGATCGGTGAGGAGACATCGACCAATGCCACTTCGCCCAAATGTCGAGTACCTTTGACCGCGAAGAACTGTTCGTACACCTCTTGGTCTTCTGCGCCGTCAAAGGCCACGAGCTTACCATCCTCAAAACGAAATGTCGCTTGTCTCACCTCTCGTCGGAAGGGAAAACTGGGGCGAGAGGAGCGTGTCCACCCATGTACGCGTAGCCGATGGGGTGTCGTAAATATCTCCTCCGTAGGGATATTGGGGACAAATGGGGGTGTGCCGCTGACGCCCCCCACCCATTGGGGCTGGTCGGTCAGCCCAACTGTCAAGTCAGTGGAAGGCTTCCCATCTGGGGCTGGTGTTGGGTCGTAGAAATGTAGGGCATGGACCTGTTTTGCCTGCAATGTGGTGTGGGTTGCCTGCAGGTTCGCCAGATGCGCCTGCCAGGCCCCAATAGGGTCATCAGCATCAAGGCGGATGATGCGGCGTATTTCCTGCCAGAAACGCTCAAACGCCTCCTCGGCCGGCAGGGAGGGGAACACCTTTTGGGCCCAAGCCGGGGTAGGCAGGGCAGCAATCGTCCATGGCTGTTTCATCTCCATCATTGACGCCCGCCAGGGCATGATCGCCTGATACTCTGTAGTCTGGATCAGGCGCAGCCGGTTTGGGTCAAGCCGAGTGAGCAGAGAAGGGTCCTCATCCCCGACAATATTGATGGCAGCCCAGTGGTCGTCCCGCCGTTCAATAGCCATCTGCTCAAGGTAGCTGGGCAGATAGGTCAATGTCTCTTGCGCGCTTTTGTGGATGCGAACGCTTTGCAGGCGCATATCATTGTACTCAATTGCCACAAATTTCGCGCCAGCATCATAGGCTACTTCAGCCAGCAAAAGGGCAAACTCCCGCTGCATCGGCTCGCTGCGGATCACCAGAGATTGCCCTGGCTGGAGATTCACCCCCAGATGGACGAGGAGATGGGCGTATTTTTTCAGGTCTTCACTGGTAATTGTCATGTCTTCCTGTCTGCTTGCCCGGCCTTCTTCGTTTTTATGATGGCCGGTTTCAAAGGCTGTAGAATTTGACAATTCCGAGCCGAGTTACTACAATCAAATCATAAGAGCGGCCCACTAGCTCAACTGGCAGAGCAGCGGACTCTTAATCCGCGGGTTCGGGGTTCGAATCCCTGGTGGGTCATCTATGGTGCCCGTATTTTTAGCGGAGACAGCAAGAGAAACCTAAGGGCTATCGTGTCTCCCGGTACAGAACATGTTTACGCAGGACCGGGTCGTACTTGCGTAACTCCAGCCGTTTGTCATTGTTGCGCCGGTTCTTCGTCGTTAGATACAGGTGATGACTTTCGGTGCTACGCATTTTCACAAGCTGACGGGGACCTTTTTTCGCCATATTGAACTCTCCTTATTCAAGCAGGTTTGATCCATTTTAGCCGATGATGTGCATTATACACGTTTTCAGGGCTGCAGGCAAAATCAAGATGTAAAGGCCTTCCACTTCTTTTCTTGACAACAACCCTGAAAACGCTGTAGGTTACGCTCTGTAAGAGCCGGTCTTTTTTCATCCATGTAAGAGTGAACAACCCATATGAACTTCCTCATCTATCCCCCACTGCATGCGGATGAACTGACGCAGGTGCAGGCGGTTTCCGCGCACTTGGAGCTGGTCAACGCCCAGACGGAAGAAGATGCCCTGGCCGCCATGCCCCAGGCCGAGGGCATGTATGGCAATCTGACGCCGGCTCTCTTGGAACGGGCTGAGGCTCTGCGATGGCTGCAGACGCCCATCGCCGGCCTAGAACACTATATGTTCCCAGCTCTGGCCGAAAGCAACATCGTCATCAGCAATATGGCAAAAATCTACAGTGATATGATCGCTGACCACGCCTTCTGTTTCATCCTGCTGTTCGCGCGGGGAATTCACCTGTACTTGCGCCGGCAGATACAGGGCATGTGGCAGAAGGGAACGCCCGTACATCATCTGGGTGATTGTACTTTGGGCGTCATTGGCTTGGGAGGCATTGGCACAGAACTGGCCCGCCGGGGCAAAGCCCACGACATGCGGGTTGTGGCTGTGGATGCACGTACTAGGGAGAAGCCGGAATGTGTCGATGTCCTCTGGCCGCCGGAGCACCTGCCCGCGCTGCTGGCCACATCGGATTTTGTGGTCAGTTGTGTACCACAGACGCCAGACACCGTCGGCCTGGTCGGGGCGGATGAACTGGCCCTGATGCAGCCGACAGCCTATCTCATCAATGTCAGTAGGGGTGTTGTTGTCAAGCTGGACGCGCTTGTGGCCGCGCTGGAGGCGGGACGCATCGCGGGGGCCGCGTTGGACGTTTACGAACGCGAGCCGCTGCCGGCAGAACATCCCCTATGGCGCATGGAGAATGTCATTCTCACGCCCCATGTAGCCGCGGACAACCCCCATGTGCCCCAACGCCGTATTGATACCCTAAAGGACAACCTGCGCCGCTATCTGCAAGGAGAGCCGTTGCGGAATGTAGTAGACAAGCACAGCTTGTTTTAAGTGTGAGTCTTGCAATACGGGTTTACATCCCCAAATAGGCATCCACCACCTGGGGGTCGGTTAGCAATGATTGGGCGTCGCCACTGAGGACGATGCGGCCGGTCTCTAGGACATAGCCCCGGTGGGCCACCTGCAGCGCAGCCTGTACGTTCTGCTCCACCAGCAGAATCGTCGTCCCCTGAGCATTGATCGCCCGGATGATCTGAAAGATCTGCTGGACCAGAAGCGGTGCCAGGCCCATGGAGGGTTCGTCCAGCAACAGAACGCGTGGTCGGCTCATGAGCGAGCGTCCGATTGCCAGCATCTGTTGTTCGCCGCCGGAGAGGGTCCCGCCGGGCTGGTTGAGACGCTTCTCTAGTGGGGGAAACAGATCAAGGACCCGTGCAAAATCCTGCTGGATACTGGCCGCGTCCGTGCGGGTAAATGCGCCCATCTCCAGATTTTCCTGTACGCTCAGGCGGGCGAAGATCTTGCGGCCTTCAGGTGATTGGGAGATACCCAGCTTTGCAACTTCATGGGATGGCAACTGATCTAGGCGGTCGATGCGCTGGTCATGCAGGTAGATAGCCCCGTTACGCGGCGAAAGGATGCCGCTGATTGTGTTGAGCGTCGTGGTTTTGCCCGCACCATTGGAGCCGATGAGCGTGACGATTTCTCCCTCAGCCACGCTGAGAGAGATGCCCTTCAGCGCGTGGATGTAGCCATAGAAGGTGTGGATGTTTTCAAGAATTAGCATTGGGTGTAGGCAACACGGTGTTCATAGCAATTACGGATGTACCATAACTTCCGGCCCCAAATAGGCCTCAATGACTCTGGGATTTGAGCGCACTTCCTGCGGCGCGCCCGCCGCGATCTTCTTACCATAGTCCAAAACCGTCACATCTTCAGAGATATTCATCACCACCTTCATGTTGTGTTCGATCAGAAACACGGTGATATCTCTCTCATCCCGTAGCCGATGGACCAGCTCCATCATCTGGTCGGTCTCCCTTGGATTCATGCCTGCGGCCGGCTCGTCCAAGAGCAGGAGCCGAGGACGACTGCCTAAGGCCCGGGCGACCTCCAGCAGCCGCTGATCTCCATAGGGTAGATTTGTCGAGATGACCTCCTCTTGGCCGCCAAGGCCCACGAAATCCAGTAACTCCCGGCCAAACGCCCGGGCGGTCCGCTCCTCTGCTTGCTGCCGGGCTGTGTGCAGAATCGCGCTCCAGGAAGAGGCCCGCAGGTGTACATGCTGCCCGACTAGCACGTTTTCTAGGGCGGTCATCCCCCGGAAGAGGCGGATGTTCTGATAGGTACGGGCAATGCCTTGGGCGGTGATCTCGTCCGGGCGTAGCCCGACCAAGGAACGACCATCAAACCCAATCGTGCCCGCGTCCGCTTGATATAGGCCGGTCAGGCAATTGAAGAATGTCGTCTTGCCAGCCCCGTTGGGACCGATCAGACTGGAGATCGATTTTTCAGAGATCGTCAGATCTACCTGATCAACAGCAATGAGGCCGCCAAATCGTTTCGTAACACCCCGGGCCTCCAAAAGCGTTTTCATTCGCGCCCCTCTACTGGGTCTTTGCTGCGTTTCTCTGGGCCCAAAAGGTCTGCACCGGCCTCAGACTGTTCCGCTAGCTGAATCTCTAGGCGACGGCGGGTAGATGGTAAAATGCCTTCCGGGCGCACGATCATCATAATGACTAGGAGAGCGGAGAAGGTGACAATTCGGTACTCGTCCACGCCTCGCAGCACTTCCGGCAACCCTTTCAGGGCCAATGCACCGAACACAACGCCGGGTAGGCTGCCCATCCCCCCGACGATAATCAGGGCTAGGGCGTCAATGGAGACGAAAAGCGAAAAATTTTCCGGGAAGATATTGATCTGGCGGGCAGCATAGAGCTGGCCTGCCAGGCCGGCAAAGGTGGCACCGATGGCAAAGGCCAGCAGTTTTGTGTGGACAAGATGGACACCGGTCGCTTGGGCGACATCCTCATCCTCCCGCATAGCGACCCAGGCCCGCCCCAAGCGGGAATCATTCAGGCGCATAGCGATGAAGGCAACGAGCGCGGAGCCAAGCAGAGCCAGCAGGAAAATCCAGCCTTGGGAGCTGAGCCGACCGCCGGAAAACGTGTCCGGGGTGAGCCCGAACAGACGAGGTTGGGAAATTGCCAAGATCCCCCGGGGCCCATTGGTCAGCTCTCCTAGATTCAGCATAAAGAGCCGGAAAATCTCGCCGAAGCCCAAGGTGACGATCGCCAGATAGTCGCCCCGTAAACGGAGTACAGGAATGCCGAGCAAGACCCCACCAATGGCAGCAGCGACCATGGTTAAGGGCAGGGCCATCCAATAGCCTAGCAGAGGACTCTCCGGCGAGAGGCCCCAACTCAGGAGTACGCTACGAATAAGCGGCGAGGAAAAGGGAGCCGAGATAAACGCATATGTGTAGGCCCCCATGGCGAAAAAGGCCACATAGCCCAAATCCAAGAGCCCGGCATAGCCGACGACGATATTCAGCCCTAATCCCATCATCACAAAGATAAACACAATCCCCATCACAGAGTTTTGGAACTGATCTAGGATAAATGGCATGGTCAAGACACCGATGCCGAGCAGCATCGCCACGATCATCCGTTCCCGTCCTGGCCGTGTCATACGCAGGGCAAAAAGGCCGCTGCCCGTGGTGACAAGTGTGAGAAGTAGGCGGACAGTGCTCCGATTTGTACCGAACAGCTTGACATTTGGCAGACCGAGATAGATGATGATCGCCAGTACGATAAACGGCAGGGCAATGACCAGCCAGCGGCCCACTTGGACAGTTCTGGCGGGAGCAGGGTAGGGCCGCCCGGATGAGATCACATGGGAGCGGCTCACCACCACGACCAACGCGCCGAGAACACCGCTCCCCGTAAAATAGATCATCTGCACGAGATAACGGAGAAGTGCTACCTGTGCCTGTGCGATGGCATCCGGCTGTACTCCGAGCAATGCTGCGATATTCAGAGGGACGATTTTGTCAAAGACAGGCTGTATGGATACACCATTGCCCAGTAGGGTGGCGAACAGTCCGCTTTTGAGGGCTACGAGAAGGCCTGTGGTCATGCCAGCTAGAAGCCCAGCGCGCAAGATGCGGATAGGCCTGTCTTCAGCAGGGGCCCGGCTTAGGTTGAGCCAGAAGAACAGCCCGGCGACAACGGCCAGCATGGGCAAAGCAGCGGGGACCCCTATACGCCCGGGGATGCCGATAAAGATGAAATAGCTTACGAATGCAAAGGCGGTGAGACCGGTCTTGATCGCTTTGGACACGGGAATCTCAGAGAGTTGTAGGAAGTTCCCGCCTGCTTAGGCCTTGTTTTCGCTCAGGACTTCGCCGAGTAGGCCGGAGGGCCGGAAAATCAGAATCAGGATGAGGACTGTAAACGAGAGAACGTCTTTGTATTCGGTTGGAATGCCCAAAGCACTTGGGCCGATGGCTTCGATCAGGCCGAGAACCAGCGCGCCGAACATCGCGCCGGGGATATTGCCGATGCCGCCCAACACCGCAGCGGTGAAGGCCTTCAAGCCTGGGATAAAGCCACTGTTGAATTTGACGACAGTATTGTGAAAGCCCAGCATCACCCCGGCCGCGCCGGCTAGGGCTGACCCCAGTACGAATGTGACGACAATCACCGCGTTGACATTGACACCCATCAGCGCGGCCGTGGCGCGGTCTTCAGCGACAGCCCGGATGGCTCGCCCTAGTTTCGTGCGCTGGATGATGAAATAGAGGACCAGCATCAGTAGAGCCGATGTGATGAAGATAATCGCGCCGGTGTAGGGAATGAATACATCGCCTAGGCGTAGGCCGCCGGAGATCAAGGCGGGTTTACGATAAGTATGGGGGCTGACGCCGAAGATCAACAGAACGGAATATTGGAGAAAAAGAGATGCACCAATGGCACTGATCAACGGCACCAGCCGGGGGGCCTGACGTAGGGGACGGTAGGCCAGCCGCTCCAGAGAGATGCCAATGAGGACAGACGCCACCATGCCGATGAGCAAGATGAACAGCAACGCTGCCACAACCACAAGCGCGGGCCCGTCCATCCAGCCTCGGGATTGGGCGAACTGCAGGGCGAAAAAGCCGGCCAGACCGCCGAGCATCATCACCTCGCCATGGGCAAAATTGATCATGAACAGGATGCCATAGACGAGGGTGTAGCCTAGGGCAACCAGCGCATAGACCCCACCCAGAACCAACCCATTCAGAGCTTGGGAAATCCAGAAAGAAGCCGGATAGCCTTCTGCCAGACCGACAGAAATCACTCGCCAGATCACGAGGGACAGAACGGCGAGACCGAAAGCCCGGCTGACGTATTTGGCAACGGCCTGCCGGTCCAGGTATAGGGCTTGTACTCTTGCCGTGCGATTTGTCATCGCTCATAAGATATGGGACGAGAATGCTGCTCCCTCGCCCCATGCTTGAAAACGTCGCCTGCGCTTACTCCAGACCGAAGCCGGAAACTTGATCGAACGCGCCACCTTGGACTTGGAAAATCTGTATACCGCCGGCACCACACTCGCCCATATCGTTGCATTGGATCATGCCGGTCAGGCCCGCAAAGGCATCCACTGTGCGGATGGCAGAAATCAACTCTTCCCTGTCAATCACTAGGTTCCCACTGCTATCAACCGTTGCCACCGCTTGCAGAGCAGCAGCGATTAGCATGACAGAATCATAACTTTGGCTGTGAAACGGGCCGAGGTCATCCGGGCTAACGCCGAATTTCTCCATATATTTGGCGTCGAATTCGCTGTTCATGTCCTCGGATTCAGCACCAGCCACAAAGGATATGTAAGAGCCTTCCGCGGCTTCGCCGGCCGCATCGAGGTATTGCTGGGTGTAGGCACCATCATCGCTCATAAATCTGGTGTCCTCAAGACCAGGTGTCTCGGTCATCTGTTGGGCAATCAGCCCCGCTTCGGTGGAGTACCCACCGAAGAAGATGAGTTGCGGTCCGTTGGCACCGATCTTGGCCAATAAGGCGCGGAAATCGGTATCGCCCACTTGGGCACCTTCGAAGTTTGTGACTTCGCCGCCCAATGTCTGGATGTGGTTTTGGAAGATCTCCGCCAACCCCTTGCCGTAGTCTCCATTGTCATGGACAACGGCAACTTTCGTTAAGCCGAGGTCATTGAAAACAAAATCGGCATCGGTTACACCCTGCAACGCATCGCTCAGGGCCACCCGGTTGCAGACGTCACAGTCCGCAGAAGTAATGTCTGGATTCGTCGCACTGGGGCTGACGAACGGAATGCGGGCCTCCTGTAGAATCGGAATCAGGCCGAATGTTTCGCCGGAGCAAGTGCCGCCGGACACGGCGACGATGGTTTCGTCTGCGGCGAATTTATTGCCGACATTCGTGCCTTGGGTGCCATCGCACGCACCGTCTTCGGCCACTAGCTCAAACATGAAGCCTTCTAGGCCACCGGCTGCATTCAGACCGTCGATTGCGATCTCTGCACCTTGGCGGATGTCCTTACCGGGGTCGGGAATCGGGCCGGTCAGGGCAAAGGAACCGCCGATGCGGATCATTTCACCTGAAGGGATGACAACTTTACCGCTCATATCCATGGCAGGTTCTTCGGCAGGGGCCGCAGATGTAGGCTCTGCCGCGGACATGTCCGCGGCTGGGGCGGCCGCTGGGACAGCACAAGCTGCAAATAGCAGGATTGCTACCACAAGACATCCAAGAATTGTGAATCGTTTCTGCATTGAAATTCTCCTTACTCCTTATTGATTGATATAAACTGCACCGAGTCCGTTCCTGAAGGGTTAGGATAGATGAATTATAAAAGGACATGCCTTACACTGTCAAATCAGATCACAAAATTTCATTCCCGTTCTATCGTATTTTTTGCTGTCTTTCAGTATGGCATTGAACGTGTTGTATGGTATACTCCTGCTATGCGGCCAAACTGCTGCCCGGTCTGACGGATTCTGTACAGAGATCGAGGGGTACCGGTTTGGCGTTTTTATATAATTTTACAAGGCCTGCGCGCCTACCGAGGACAGACAATGGCCCGGGCCGCCCATGCCTTCAGTTGGCCGGACGTTATGAGTCTTCTGGTTGCCAATCATCTCTCGAAAAGCTACGGCGATCTCAACGTCTTTGAGAACGTGGACCTGCGGATTGAGCTGGGAGACCGCATCGGGTTGGTAGGAGCAAACGGAGCAGGCAAGACTAGCCTTCTCAAAGCCCTTGGGCGACTTGACCCCAACATCGGTGGCGAGCTGTTCATCACGCAAAACACCCGCATCGGCTATCTCCCTCAGGATCCACCCTCCAGCGGGAAATGCACCCTCTATGATGATTTGACAGAAGTCTTCGCCGAGCTGTTAGCCCAAGGGGAAGCATTGCAGCGCATGGAAGCCCGTATGACCGACGGGACCCAAAGCGATGCGGCCTTGGCGGCATTGCTGACGCAGTACGGGGCCCAGCAAGAGGCATTCGAGCGGGCCGGCGGCTATGCCATCGACCAGCGGGTCAAATTTGTTCTGACGGGCCTAGGATTTGCGGAATCTTTCTGGCATGAGCCTCTGGCCCATCTCAGCGGCGGCCAGCGTACTCGTGCGTATCTCGGACGGTTATTATTGGCGGAGCCGGACCTGTTGCTTCTGGACGAGCCGACGAACCATCTGGATGTGCGCGCGGTGGAGTGGCTGGAAGGGGTCCTGACAGGCTGGAAAGGCGCGCTGGTCATTGTCTCCCATGATCGGTACTTTCTTGACACGGTTGTCCGCCGTATTTGGGATCTCTCCCATGGCCGAGTGGAGACGTACCGAGGGAATTATAGTCACTACCGACAGCAGCGGGCAGAACGCTACACGCTCTGGCGCAAAGAATATGACCGCCAGCAGAAATTCATCCGCGAGACCCAGGAGTTCATTCGTCGTTATAAGGCCGGCCAGCGCACAAAAGAGGCCCAAGGGCGGGAGACACGGCTGAAGAGGTTTTTGGAAACGGAAGCCCTGTCCTCTCCGCCGACAGAACAGCATATTCGTCTACCCTTACACACGGACACCCGCAGTGGTGACCTAGTCTTACGCACGCGCAAGCTGGTGGCAGGTTATCGTGAAACGCCCAGTGCCGCAGGCTCTGGGCATGTTAGGTTCGACCATCTTCTTGGTAGGGCGAGAATCAACAGCCAGCCGCCGGCCCTGCCCCGGATCTCGCCTTCTGATACGATAGTTCTGGAGGTACCGGATCTGGATATCCAGCGGGGACAGGTAATTGCACTCATCGGCCCCAATGGTGCCGGCAAGACAACCCTTGTACGTACGATTTTGGGGGAGCTGGAACCCCTGGCCGGGCGGGTGGATTTGGGTGCTGCTGTTGAAGTGGGCTACCTGGCCCAACGCCATGTGGGGGCCGGCTTTGGGATGATGAAGGGCCAGCAGACGGTTCTCGACACATTGCTGGACGTGAAGCGGCTGCCCACTGAGCGGGCCCGCACCTATCTCGGCCAGTTTCTGTTCAAGGGCGACGATGTATACCAGACCATCGACAGCCTGTCAGGTGGCCAGCGCAGCCGCATCGCCTTGGCTCGGTTGACCCTGCAAGGGGCCAATTTCCTGCTGCTTGACGAACCAACAAACCATCTGGACTTGGACAGTCAGGAGATTCTCCAGGACGCGTTGCGGCAGTTCAACGGGACGATTCTGCTTGTCACGCATGACCGGGCCCTAGTGGATGCTCTGGCCACACAGCTCTGGCTGCTGGAGCCGGGCGTAGCAGGGAAGCCTGCTACCTTAGAACTGTTCAAAGGCACCTGGCGGCAATGGCTGAGCGCACGGGGACATGCCGAGCAGGAGAGTGCCGCATCAGCTTCGCAAACCATGCCCAATGCCTGCCATGAGGAGTGGGCACGGCAGCGCGCGGCCCGGCGTCAGCGTCAACAGGCCGCACGCCAAGAGCAGGCCGTCGTTGAGACAGAAGAACGTATCGCTCGCTTAGAGAGCAAATTGGCTGCCCTGGAACAGGCCATGGCCCAGGCGAGCGCGCGGCAAGATCTGGGCCAGGTATACAAGCTACAGGAACAGCACCGGGCTGTCTCCCAACGCCTAGAAAGCTTGATAGAGGAATGGGCCGCATTGCCCAGGCTTGTCTGAGGGCAGATCATCAGATAGAATACTGGATGTCCGTCGAATGCCCCCTGCACTGTGGCGCGTCGGTCAAATCTGACTAGGAGTTACAGGAATCAGGATAGTATCCTGTGTCATCCAGAAAATCTTGATGCAGAAGAATGTTGAGAAGGATCTCTGTTATGATGCGTACATCATTGGTTATTGGATTAACAGGCAATATCGCTACTGGGAAAAGTACGATTTTGCAATATTTTATTGAAAAATGTGCGACCATCATTGATGCTGACAAATTGGGGCACCGGGTCATTGAATTGGGCGGACCTGCCTATGATGCGGTAGTACAGGCATTTGGCAGCGGAATTTTGCGGGAAGATGGTACAATTGACCGCAAGAAACTGGGCAGGATCGTCTTCGCCAATCCGCTGGATTTGGGCCGTCTGGAAAAAATCGTCCACCCGATGATTTTTGAACTGGGTAAGCAGGAGATCGCCGCTGCCGAATCACCCGTGATCGTCTTGGAAGCGATCAAACTACTGGAAGCTGGGCTGATGTCTACACTCTGTGATGAAATCTGGGTGGTCACATCTAGCTTTGCCACCCAACTCCGGCGCTTACTGGAAGTTCGGAACATGGACGAGAACGAAGCTCGGCGTATTATCAACCTGCAAACACCCCAAGCCGCTAAGGTGAACCAAGCGGACCGTATCATTGACAACGATGGGACCGTGGGGGAATTGTACGCCCAACTCGATGCTATTTGGAAGGACTTGAAACGACGCTATCCCCATAGAATGGAGGCACTGGCGGGCTAAGGAACAGAGATGATGAATACCCTGAAACGATTTTGGAGCGAACACACGACACTATCCAATTGGCTTGTTCTTGCCATTGGTTTCACCATTATTTTGGTCTTTAGTGCCCAAGATGTCGGCTTCAACGCTGGCCAATGGGTTGCGCTCATCAGCGTGACTGTTGGCCTGGCCGGCCTGTGTGCTTGGATCATTAGTTGGGAATAAGATTTATGGAAGAGAAGCGTGACTATTACGAAGTACTCGGCGTGGACCGGAGTGTGGATGAGCAGACCTTGAAGCGGACCTTCCGTAAGCTTGCTCAACAGTACCATCCGGATGTCAATCCCGACCCACAGGCGGAGAGCCAATTTAAGGAGATCAATGAGGCCTATCAGGTCCTGAGCGACCCACAGAAGCGGGCTGCCTATGATCGTTTTGGACATGCGGGCCTGGGTGGAGCTGGGGGCTTCAGTGATTTCAGCCAAGGTTTCGGTGACCTAGGCAGTATCTTTGAGGAGTTTTTCACTGGCTTTGGCGGGGTTGGACGTAGCAACCGGCGCGCTCCTCGTCGAGGGGCTGACCTGCGGGTTGATCTTTCATTGAGTTTTGAGGAGGCAGCATTCGGCATAGCGCGCGAGATCGAAGTGCCGCGTATGGAGGCCTGTGATTCCTGTAATGGCAGCGGCGCGGAACCGGGGACAACCCCGGAACGTTGCTCCACCTGTGGCGGTAGCGGTGAAGTGCAGCGTCGCCAGCAGAGCCCTCTCTTTGGCACAATTGTTACTGCTACCACGTGCCCTACCTGCAACGGCGAGGGTGAAACCATTGCCAGCGTCTGTACCCAGTGCAAGGGCCGCAAACGGATGCCGGTGACCCGCAAGATCAAGGTCAATATCCCGGCCGGCGTTGACGATGGCACCCGCATCCGCTTGGCTGGGGAAGGAGAGGCCGGCGCGCTAGGTGGCCCCCGCGGCAACCTCTATGTAGTCATCAACATCGAACAACACCCGGTCTTTGTGCGTGATGAGTTTGATATCCATATGGAGTTACCGCTTAACATAGCCCAGGCTACCCTCGGCGCGACGGTGGAAATCACCACTTTGGATGAAAAAAAGGAGAGGCTGGACATTCCGGCCGGCACCCAGACAGGCAAGAAATTCCGCAAACCGGGGATGGGGATCCCCCGTTTGCAACGTAGCGGACGGGGGGACCTGATCGTCACTGTGCGGCTGTTGACACCGACAAACCTGACTGATGAGCAGGAGGAACTGTTCCGGCAGCTGGCTGAAAGCTTCGGCGACGAAGTTCACGAGCCCCGGCGGGGTTTCTTAGACCGGATTCTGCGCCCTGATTAGCTATTGTGCTCTGCCAGCGGTACGAGAAACAATGTCTTGCCAAGATTGGAACAGTATCCCCCCAACGATCAGAAGTAGCCCTAGCATAGCCGATGGATGGACCGGCTCGTTGAGTAGCAGCCGCACATAGACCAGAGAGAGAGCAGGCGTCAGGTAGAGCATATTTGAAATAACGAAGGTGTCGCCGTTCTTCAGGGCCTGGAACCAAAACAGATAGCTGATGCCGTTTACCAGCAGGCCATTGTACAAGAGCCAACCCCAAACCGGGCCAGAGGGCAGGGACATTCCGCCAGTAAGTGCGACGGCAATCGCAGAGCACACCAGTGCTGTCATAAAATAGACGAAGGCCGCGATTGTCAGATCATAGGTGCCCCGCTTGCCTTGCACAGAGAACAAGGCAAAGACCAACGCACCACTCAGGGCCAGTAGATTGCCCGGCAGGCTGGTAAAATTCAGTGCTACCAGTCGTCCTTGAGTGACGATCACCACCACACCGGCAAAACTGATCACAACCGCCAGCAGCCGGGTCGGCGTCATGCGTTCAGAGAGGAATGGTATGGCTAATAGGGCCAGTAGAATCGGCCAGGTATAGGCAAGGATGAACCCTTCGGCCGCGGAAGTGCGGGCGAACGCTCCATACAGAAGCACGTAGTAGAGGAATGCGCCGAGAAAGCCGAGCCAGGCCAAATGCGCGTAGTCCTGCAAGCCATAGCCAGCAAATGTCCTATGCTTCCCCTGTCCGTAGACCAATGCCCCAAGCATGATCACAGAGAAGATCGTACTCCAGAACAACATCTGCAGATTTGTCAAGGCTGCGAGAATCTTCTTGGAGGCAAGCGGGATTGAGGCCCATAGCAGAATGCACAGGGCGAGGTGTAGATAGGATTGTGCGCGCGCTGACACGGCGTGAACTCGGCTGGTAGTCTGTATCGCTAGGCGTAGTATAATGGAATCAATGTGACGTGAGAAATGCAGAAGATCGGAACGTATGCGCTGATGAACTGCTTGAGATCGCGGTAGAGGTCGATAGCGAGGCAGCCGAAGCGGTCATGACACTGTTCAACCGCTATAATGGTGGTGATTGGGTTGAGGATAGCAGGGCCGGTGAAGCGTCTGGCGGGGGGGCCGTATTGGAGTCCAGCGGGTATGACGATTGCGGCAACCCTCTTGATGGCGAATACCGTATGGTGGTCAAGACCTATCTGAAGCCCGGCCCTCGGGGCCGTCAGATTCAGCGGCAGCTTGAAGAGGGGCTGTGGCATCTGCGTCTACTCTACCCTATGCCCGAACCCATGCTACGCACGATACAGGAGGAGGATTGGGCACATGCTTGGAAGAAGTTCTACAAACCCCTGCGTATTGGCAAACGTGTGTTGCTGGTGCCGGCCTGGGAAGAGCCGGATGCCCGGCCCACTGATCTGGTGGTGTGCGTAGAACCGGGCATGGCCTTTGGCACAGGGATGCATCCAACGACCCGCCTATGTGTAGCCACCTTAGAGGAATATGTATCTCCTGGGGAAGCGGTGTTGGACATCGGCACGGGGAGCGGTGTTCTGTCGATTGTCGCCGCCAAATTGGGCGCGCGGCCGGTCTGGGCAACGGACATCGACCCTTTGGCCATTGACGCCACCCAGGACAATGCCCGGCGCAACGGCATCACCTTGGCCCCGGATGCGCTGTACGTGCAAAAAGGGAGTGTACCCGCTGCTCAGGCTGGCCGTTTTTCGCTGATCGTCGCCAATATCCTCGCGGAAATCCTAGTCGGGCTGTTCGATGCAGAGTACGGCAATGTGCCGTTGCTCGAGCCGTTGGCCCCTGGCGGTCATCTGATCCTCTCTGGCATTCTGGAGGCGAAGGCGGGCCTGGTGCTGGCCGCGGCCACCCGGCACGGCCTGGAGGAGGTTGAGCGCAAACGAGAGGGGGAGTGGCTGGTCATGGTCCTGGGGCGCGCCATTGCCGCCGGGTAATCTATGCAGAGGCACCGCTTTTTTCTGCCAGAGATTCCTATAAACCCGAACTGCTCCATTACCCTCGCACCACTCGCTCATCAGCTTCACACTGTCTTACGGTTGGGGGCAGGAGATGTGATTACGCTGCTAGATGGCAGCGGTGATGCCTTTCCCACGGAGATCGTGTCCTTGGATAGCCGGCAGGGGATGGGGCGGGTCCTGGCTCGAGAGCGGGTTCACACAGAACCGGCCATTGATCTGACCCTGTATCAGTGCGCGCTGAAGGGCGCGCGCTTTGAGTGGGTGCTGCAGAAGGGTACAGAGCTGGGGGTGCGGCGGTTTGTGCCGGTGATCAGCAGCCGCACAGTCGTGCGTCCCGCGCGGAAATTGCGGCCCAAGTACAAACGCTGGAGGGCCATTATGCGGGAAGCTGCCGAACAGAGCGGGCGGGGCCTCCTACCCATACTAGCGGACCCCCTAGATTGGGACGAAGCCATACAGAACGCCGTAGGAGTCCGGCTGATCACTTGGGAAGAAGAACACCCAGGGTTCTCCCCTCCAAAGCAGGCTGAACGCCCTGGGACACAGCCGGCATCGGTTGCCCTGCTCATCGGGCCGGAAGGGGGCATCAGCCCGAGGGAGGCGGCCATTGCCTTTGGGCGCGGTTGGCAGCCGCTTTCCTTGGGGCCCCGAACCCTACGCGCGGAAACTGCAGCCATCGTGGCATTGGCCCTGATTTTACACCAGTTAGGGGCACTGGGCGGACGAAATCTCACGATTTCCTGAATTCTGTTGATACCCTTCCCATCATATCCAAATTTGAATTGGCAGAAAATTTCCTGTAAACTACAATAGGCCCCTGTCAACAAAACACAAAAGCCTGTCATTTACCGTCCTATCCCAACTTTTAAGCAAGGAGAGAGAATGATGAAGAGGAAACGGTCTGTATATGGGACCTTGGTTGTAGTGGCCCTTGCCCTTCTGCTCGTGGCCTGTCAACAACCCTCTGTTGTTGAAGTCGAAGTCACCCGGGTCGTTGATGTCACACCCACGCCAAGAACAATCACCTTCCATGAGGCGGATGCGGTTACAGACGCCACCCAGCCGCATCAATGTCAGCCATTGGCTGCTCTGCCGACTGAATTATCTCAGCCATGGCGCTTGGGGTTCATCAATCCGAACCTAGCACACCCATTTTTTGGCGAATGGTCCGGAGCCATGAAAGAGGCTGCCAGGTTCTATGGTGTGGAATTCTTTGAATCCGATGCTGCCGGCGAATACTCTACAGAGCCAGATCTGTTAGAGACACTACTACTCAATGATTTGAGCATCGTTGGTGCCCATGGCCCCAATGTCTACGAGGGTTTGGCATTACGTGCCTTGGATGAAGGCATCCAATTTATTGGCATTGACAATGGGCCCAGTGAGTACACGCCAATCGTTTACGGTATACCTGATGGCATCGCTGGTGAACGTGGTGCTGAACTATTGGTTGAGGGAGTCAAGAAACGACAGCAGGAAGATTGGGCGGGCCGGGAGTTGTTCTTCATTGAACTGACCCATGGTGGCATTCCTGCCTGCGTCACCCGGACCGGCTCCGCGGCCTCTACCTTCCAAGAAGCGATGGGCCTGGATGATGACCATGTCCTCATGGCCGACCTGACGACAGGCAGGTCCGCGGAAGATATGGTAAACGACACCATCACAGCGCATCCTGATGGGGTGTTCGCGATGATTCCCTGTTGGGATGGGCTTGGAATCGGCCCTTACAATGCAGTGGCTGAGACGGGCAGTGAAGCGGATGTAATGCTTGTAACGTTGGGTGGTGATAAGCCGCCGGCCGAGTTCTTAAAGACCAGACCCCAAGGATATTATGGCTTTATCGAATTTCAACCCTACTGTGAAGGCTGGGGTTGGGTTGAAGTCGCACTTGCCACCTTGGAAGGATTGCCATTTGAGACCTATCAGGTACGCAAGGCGATCACCCAGGAGAACATTGACCAGCGCTATGAGGAGCTGTACAGTTCACCATAAGACGTTCCCCATAGCAGGAGAGACTGATGCGCCATCAAATCTTCAGTCTCTCTGAAATTGATTGCCCAGTTTCATGGGATAAGTAGGTATGGCATTACTACAGCAGCCGGCTGCACCGTGGGGGACCAGCAATCGCCGGCGTCTCGGTCGCCAGGTTGTGCAGTTCTTGCTTGATAATGGGCTTTTCATCGCCTTTGCACTTGAAATCGCCCTCTTTGCCTTCGCGGCCCCCAATCTGTTCCTCAAATCAAGAACCCTTGAGGCGATCCTGCGTCTAAGTGGGCCAGCAGGGATTGTACTTGCTTCGTACACGATTACGCTGATCTCTGGCCAGATTGATCTGTCCACAGCCCAAGTCGGTGGCATGGCTTCTCTGATGTTTGCCGCCGTTTTTCAACTTTTGGAATGGCCTCTTGGCATTGCCTTGGCCCTCACTGTGGTTCTGACGATTGCGGTTGGTCTCCTGAGCAGTTGGCTGATCCAGCAGGGCATTCCATCCTTTGTCTCTACACTGGCGGTTGGTGTTGTGTGTGGAGGCATTGGCTTTCTCATCATCAATCTGACCAACCAACCGGGTATGATCCGCTTGGTGCGTCCACCTCTCCGGGACATTGCCAATTTTGAAGTATTTGGCGTCCCTTTTGTCATTCCCGCGATGTTCCTTGCCTATGCCATAGGATGGGTCGTCCTCAACCATACCAAATTCGGGGCCCATATCTATGCCTTGGGGGGGAACCCTGGGGCGGCTGCCCTCAATGGGATCAACGCTGTGCGTATTGCCCGCATTGTGTTGGTAACCAATGCTGTCATCACCGGCTTGGCTGGGATTCTCATTGCCGGGCGCCAGTTGGCTGCCCAGCCTGGGGTTGAAGGATTGGGACAATCGTTGACTGCGGCCCTGTTCGCGGGTGTTGCTCTTTCAGGCGGGAGCGGTAAGATAGAGCGTACCTTGATCGGTCTCCTGTTTTTATCAACCTTGACAATCGGACTGGGTATCTTGAATGTATCTGCTCCGCTGCGTCAACTGATTAATGGACTCGCCTTTGTCTTCGCCATCTTGCTGGACAGTATCCGCCAGCAACTGGCATCTCGGTAAGGATCGATCACGTGCTAGAACGGATAACCCAAGGACAACTGGCTCTATCAAGTCGGCGACGAATACAGCTCCTGTTCTTGATGGACAATGGCATCTATGTGGTTACAGTTCTGCTTTTTATCCTCTTTATTTTCGCGGCTCCTTTCTTCTTTACCCCGCGTAATTTGGTAAATATTCTCATCAGTGCATCCCTGGCTGGCATCGTTACGGCCGGCTATACAGTCGCCATCTTGGCCGGACAGATCGATACCTCCACCCAAGGGGTGATTGCCATTGCAACCGTGACAACCGCGCTCCTCTTTCAGGAGGTTGAATTAGCCTTGCCCCTGACGGTTATGGTGGCTCTGCTGGCTGGTGTGGCCGCGGGCCTGTTCAACGGTGTTATCGTTGTCAATGGCAAAATTATCGCCTTTGTAGCCACATTGGCCACGCAAGGTGTTCTGGTGGCTATCGCTCTCTTTCTCACGGGTGGCCAGACCATTACCATTACACGCGCAGGGTTGCAGGAAGCTGTCTTTATTCGCATCTTTGGCATTCCCTCATCGGTTTGGATCATGTTTCTCTGCTATATTCTTGGCTGGATCATGCTCAACCATACCAAGCTGGGTGCTCATATCTACGCGACAGGTGCTGACTATCGCGCCGCCCGCCTCAGTGGTGTGCCGGTGGACCGGGTGATCCGTATCGCTCTGGTTATCTCAGCCTTGACCGCTGCCCTGACCGCGATCCTGGTCACTGCCAGGGCCAAACAATCAACACTTTTCGGTCTTGCCATCGCCGGTAGCGTTGATTTCGTCACTGCCTTGACAGCGATCTTGTTGGGGGGATTCAGTCTCTTTGGTGGTGTTGGCCGTATCGAACGCAACCTCGTGGCCGTTCTCTTTTTGACGATACTCGGAAACGGACTGCAGCTTATGGATGTACCAACAGGAATCGTGCTAGTGGTCAGGGGATTTGCTCTGATTGCCGCAGTCATCCTCAGTGTACTCCGCGCCCGTGTCGCTTAGAGATTGTCTTGGAAATCACAAGGGAGTCATTCTATGGTTCGGGACCAGGTCATCCTTGAAACGATACATCTGGATAAATCCTTTGGGGCCGTTCATGCGGTCAGAGGTGTCAACTGGAAAGTGTACCAAGGGCAAGTCAACGCGCTTGTGGGTGATAATGGTGCCGGGAAATCGACCCTAATCAAGCTCATCAGTGGGGCATTGTCTCCCAATGCAGGGAGCTTTCGGGTTCGTGGCAAAGAGACTGCAATCGGTGGCCCGAGTGGCGCGTTCAATCTAGGGATTGCTGCTGTCTATCAAGATCTAGCTCTGGTAGAGAATCGTGATGTAGTCATGAATATGTTTCTCGGTAGCGAGATGACCCGTGGTGCGTTCTCAATTTTTCTAGATCACAAAAGTATGTTGCACGAGGCACAGCGCGTGCTTGATGAAATCCATGCGCGGATTCCCAATGTACGCGAAATGGTGCGTAATCTTTCCGGTGGACAACGTCAGGCTGTCGCGGTTGGCCGTGCATTGGTGCGCGGCGGTGAGATCATCATTATGGACGAGCCAACCGCAGCTTTGGGCGTTGAACAGACCCAGGAAGTCTTGCAGTTAATTACCGCGTTGCGTGATCAGGACAAAACCATTATCTTGATTAGTCATAATATCCAGCAGGTTTTGAAATTGCCAATTACATATCGATCATGTTTCACGGTGAGCTTTTGGGTACGCGGCGTAGAGAAGAAGCGACCCAGGAAGAGATCGTGGCGATGATCATGGGCAAACGAGCGCAGCAGGATGGAAATGTCATGGCATGATCGAGTACCGAAGAGAGCCGCGCTTGGCCCCGTACTGGCCCCTTTGCTGCTCGCTGCCAGAAGGCTGACAGCCGAACCGTGGCTGTCTATAGCCATAGCCCTGGGGTTGCTGGCGGCTGTAGCATTTACGACAAGCGTGCCTGCGTATACCAATGCAGTATACGCCCGTCTTTTGCACAAGGAACTCCATGAAAAGACGAGAAACTACCCTCCCTTTGCTTTCATGTTCCACTATCTAGGCTCCAAGCATGAACTTGTTGAATGGGAAGAGATTCAGCCAGTTGATACTTTCTTATCCGGCCAGGCCGTGACACGCCTCGGGCTGCCGCAGACGATCTCAGTACGCCATTTTCAGACAGTCCCCTTCTCTATCTTCATCCAGAACGCCACCACAGGCGCGATCGGTCATGCAGCCACTGCGAAACTGCGCTTTGCCTTCCAGAGCGACCTTGCCAAACACATTACCTTACTTGAAGGGCGTCTTCCCCAGGCGGCAAGCCAGGCCGACCGGGTAGAAGTTCTGATCAATAACGTACTAGCACAGAAAATGGGCTGGCAGGTCGGAGAAACCTTCATCGCTTTGTCCACTACGCATACAGACTATGGATCGTCAAGGAATCAAATCTCCTTTGTGGTGGTAGGTGTCTGGCAGGTCACAGATCGGCAGGACGAATATTGGTTCTACAATCCATTTGCGCTGATTCGCGATCTGCTTTTGGTCTCGGAAGATGCCTTCAGCGGCCAGATCAGCCCAGTGCTACAGGGTGATGTAGCGGTGGGTGCTTGGTATATGATTCTGGATGGCTCCACATTTGAAGTCAGCGATGCCGATGGGTTCCTGTACCGCCTGCAGCGAGTCGACCGGCATGCAGGTGCTCTGCTGGCGGGCACAGGATTGCTTGTCTCCCCGAGTGCCCCCGCATTGCGGCGTTATCAGCGTTCCGCGCAGGTGCTGACACTCTCTCTCTATGCCATTAACATACCTATCTTTGGTTTAATCTTAGCGTATTTGTGGCTTGTTACAGGAGTGTATATCAACCGGCGGCGGGCTGAGATATCGCTCTTACGCAGTAGGGGTGCTTCTGTCGGCCAGATCGCAGCCATGCTGACGCTGGAAGGTAGTCTCCTAGGCGCAATTGCCTGGGTAGGTGGTCTCCCGGCCGGCGAGAAACTCGCGCAGAGTATCGGCAGAATCCAAGGATTCATGGATTTCAGCGGCTCGCTCGCTTTACCTGTAACCATATCACCATCAGTCGTTCGTATCGGTATGCTAGCCATCGGCCTGGCATTGCTGACATTTATGATCCCTACGCTTGATGCGGCTCGCCACACATTGGTTTCCTATCGACATGAGCGGGCGCGCAGCCTGCAGCCATGGTGGCATGGGATATGGCTAGATGTCCTTCTCCTGTTGCTGGCCCTGTATGGTATGTTTCGATTGCGGAGCCAGGGCGGTTTCATCTCCCTGGCCGCGGATGAAACCCTTGAAACCACACCTTTGCTGGATCCCTTACTGTTCATGACGCCGGTTCTATGGCTGCTTGCCATTGCCCTGTTGAGCTTGCGCGCCCTACCACAGCTCATGGCTGCCCTATCATGGGTAGCGCAGAACAGGGCCAGCCCCGGCTTCCTCTTAGCTGTTCGTCGGCTGGCCCGCACTCCTAGATTCTATGTCATCCCGCAGGTCCTACTCATCTTGACCCTCAGTCTGGCGATATTTACAGCTTCCCTTGCCCAGACCATGAAGCAACGAATCGCTGAAGAACACTTTTATCGGATCGGGGCCGATATGCGTCTGGTTGAGTTGGGAGAGAGCGTAGAGACAGACCCATTGGCTACCTCGTCTGCCAACCCACAAACCGGGGAGACGACTTCCGCCAATCTGCAGGAAATGGCACAATCTGCAGGATATACGCCGTGGTCTTTTTTGCCCGTCGCCGAACATGGGAGGGCAGCCGGCGTGCAGACAGTCACTCGTGTCGGGCACTATAAGGCTGTAGCGCAACTCCATCAACAGAATAGAGATGGCATGTTCATCGGCATTGACCGGCTCGACTTCCCCCTTGTTGGCTTCTGGCAGCGGAATTTTGCCCAAAATAGCTTGGGTGCTCTGATGAATACCTTAGCCCTAACGCCCAATGGTGTGTTGGTCCCCAACAGGTTCTTGCGCCAGTCATCTTTGGCCCTGGGGGACAAGTTACGGGTGACTGTTTCCATCCCTGAACAACGCAGAGAACTCACATGGTGGGTCATGGAGATCGATTTCCAGATTGTCGGCAGCTTCGATCTCTTTCCGACTTGGGATCCGAGTGCAGGGCCACTCATGGTTGGCAATCTCGACTATGTTTTTGAACAAGCTGGCGGACAATTTCCCTTTGATGTCTGGCTGCGTACAGAACCGAACCCAGACTATCACCGGATCGAACAACAGTTGCGCGAGATGGGTTTTCGTATCCTGAGCTGGGATGCACCGGGTCTACATGTGGTCCAAGCATTACAACAACCGGAACGCCAAGGAGTTGTCGGGTTGCTTTCCATAGGTTTCATTGCTGCTGCTCTCTTGACGATAGTGGGCTTTCTCTTGTATACTGTATCATCTTTCCGCGAGCGTTCTGTAGAAATCGGGGTGCTACGTGCTATCGGCTTGACCCGGCGCGAGCTCTTGTCCTTTATGGGTTGGGAGCTGCTTATCCTGCTCATATTTGGCCTAGGTGTGGGTACGGGGCTTGGTATCTGGTCAAGTCAGCTATTCATTCCCCATTTACAGCTAGGGCTCGATCCCATGGCCTTACTGCTGCCCTTAACACCCCAGATCGCTTGGGCCCGGGTCTATCAGGTTTATATCATCTTTGGGCTATTGTTCGTGGGGGCGACATCTCTGTTGACAACAGCACTGCTGCGAGGGCAGGTTACACAAGCCATCAAGATGGGAGAGACAATATAGATCTATGCAGCAAATCATCATTCGTACCCCTGCTCGGCTACATTTCGGTCTCCTGGACCTAAATGGCGGTCTGGGGCGGGTGGACGGCGGTATCGGTCTAGCAGTGGAGCAGCCACAGACTGTTATCATTGCTAGGCGCACTTGGCTCACTATCGCTCATTGCCCGCTGGAACCGACCTTTGAGGAACGCCTGACCGACGCCATTCGGCAGGTCTGCATACAGTACAACCTGCGCGGTGCCTCTGTTGAAGTTCTGGAGCGGGCCAGGCCCCATTCTGGGCTAGGGAGTGCTTCCCAAATGCTCATAGGTGCTGGGCTGGCCGTGTGTGCTCTGTATGGGCTGAAGCCGAGCGCGCGCGAGATCGCGGCCTTGGTAGGGCGGGGCGGCACCTCTGGGATCGGCATTGGCGCGCTTGAACATGGCGGCTTTCTGCTGGATGGTGGTCATCGTTTTCAACAGGGTGAGGGAAGTAAATCCGGCTACTCGCCCTCATCAACATCCATAGGCGTGCCACCGCCGCCGCTCCTGTTCCGCTGTGATTTCCCACCCTGGGATGTGCTGATCGTCATTCCCCAAGGAGAGGGGGCCAGCGGTGACCGGGAGCGGGATCTATTTGAGGAAGCCTGCCCCATTCCGGCCCACGAAGTGGAGAAAATGTCCCGCATTCTGATGATGCAGATGCTACCAGCCCTGCTGGAGGCGGATCTAAGGACGTTCGGCACGGCAGTAGAGGCGTATCAGAGCTATGGCTTCAAAGTGTTTGAACTGCAAACGCAGGGACCGCTCATCGCCGAATGTATCCATTTCCTGCGGGCCCATGGTGCTGTGGGTGTGGGCATGAGCAGTTGGGGACCCTCGGTCTTCGCATTTGGTGAAGACCTGTCCGCTCTGCAGGCCAAAGCCGATGAGTGGCTGGCCGCCCATGGCGGCGGCGAGACAGTTCTGACAAAGGCCAACAATGTGGGCATGCGTGTAGTAAAACGTGAATGGTAACGCGTATGACTACCCTCAAACTCTGCGGCACCACGAACACAGACGATGCCCGGCTGGCAAGCGAGGCCGGTGCTGATTTTTGCGGGATTCTGGTGGACGTAGGCTGGTCTGCACGCAGCCTGACCCTAAAACAGGCCCAGGTGGTAGCGGAAGCATCCAGCGCGCGCCCTGTCATTCTCCTGTGTAACCCCACTGTGGCCTTTGCCATGCAGGTAGCGAAGACCTTGCGCCCCTACGCGTTGCAGCTTCTCTGCCAGGAGCCGCCCACACTTGTGACAGAACTGAAGGCACTCCTGGCCTGTGAGATCTGGAAGACGGTTCATCTGCCGGCTGTGGCCGGCCAATCGCTGCCTGAGGCATACATGGCCGCCGGCGTGGATGCGCTGTTGGTCGATTCAATGGACACCAGTGAAGGGTTCTTACGCATGGGGGGGACAGGCAAAGTCGGGGATTGGGCCGCGGTGGCCGGGTTGAGGGCGCGGCTTGACATTCCGCTGTTCCTAGCTGGTGGCATCGGGCCGCACAATATCGCGGAAGCGGTGCGTATTGTGCGGCCCTACGGCATCGACCTGTGTAGCGGCGTTGAGGCGAGCCGAGGCCGCCGGGACCCGGAAAAAGTGGCGCATTTGTTGCAAAATTTTCGCGGCGCAGTTTCGCGCTACCAGATTGCCTAGAGGCAATGGATGGCACAGATAAAAACCGTGCCGAGCAATCAGAGCCCGGCCATCAATTTCTCCCCAATCGTTCGGATGCCTCGCGTACTTGTCACCAGTGCTCGGTGATACAGGATGAACAGCCGCAGGTTCTCACCTACAGGCATCTGCGAACTGGAAGGCGGCACAATCATCGTGTCCAGCGGCGTCCAAATGGACATGAAGCGGATTTCGGCTAGGCACTCCATATCCATGCCCAAATTCTGCAGGAAGCGGCTGTTGGGCCGCAACTGGCGTGCAAGTGGGCGAGGGCTGGCAAAAGCTGTCCAAGTGCCATGATGGGGTGTCCCCACAGACACGAAGCGGCCGGTACGCGCCAGCCCGCCCAGACGTTGTACATAATAGCGCACCAGAATCCCACCCATACTGAAACCGACGAAATCTAATGGCTGACCGCCCGTAAAATGACCATCAATATACTCTTGCAACTGCCGGGCTAGGGTCTCGAGGGGAACTCGACCGTCACTCGGTGTAAGCGTAACCGAATGAGATGTCCGGCCGAGCTCCGCCAGATGGCCCGCGAGACGCCGGAAGAGAGAGGCATCATCACCGTAGCCATGGACCAGCACAACAGGGCCCTGCTTGCAGTACCGCTCCCTTGATTTCATATGTGCTTCTTTTCGTAATTCCAGCCATTCGGGTAGAATGATTCTTGTTCGCTGGACAACGGTCCGCAACAAACGATTTGATTGCAGCTTAGGCAGCACACCACTGAATAATGCACAATTGTAGAGGAGAGAGAAATGAGCGGGAAACTCACTGCGGGCACTCTCGCCCCAACATTTGAAGCACTGACGGACACTGGAGAGAAGATCGACCTGGCCGCGTACCGTGGCCAGAAGGTGATCCTGTACTTCTACCCCAAAGACGATACGCCTGGTTGCACGACCCAATCCTGTGGCTTCCGGGATGTGCATGCAGAGATTGCTGATAAAAATGCTGTCGTGTTCGGCATCAGCCCTGACGGTATAGAGAGCCACCAGCAGTTCCGAGAGAAGTTCGAATTGCCCTTCACGCTGCTCGTGGACGAGGATCATGCCATAGCTGAGGCCTACGGCGTCTGGGGCGAGCGCTCGATGTACGGGCGTACATTTATGGGTATCCAGCGTAGCCACTTCGTGATTGACGAGGAGGGCAATCTGTTGGAAGCCTACTACAATGTAAAGCCGGAGGATAGCCCCACCAGGGCCTTGGCCGCGCTGTCGTAGGCCAGCCAAATTGACAGGCGATCACCATGGCAGCTCACCGGAGATGAGCATCCAAATCCCGTAGAGGAGATAGCCTAAGACGACGATCACCAGCAGACCGAGAATGGTATTCCACTGACCGCGGACCCGCTGGAACTCCGCCCAGACCGCTTTGGGCTTGAGGAGGAGAAGCAGACCGATCAGGAGGAAGATCAAGAGAAGGCGTCGGATCGTCACGGGTATTGTCTTCTGCTAGAATTCCTGTATGGATGGCACATGGCTGTTCGAACAACTGACTCCACTGCATGCAGGCTTTTGGCTGGTGTCAAGTTTCCTTCTGGCTGTCGTCACCATGGGGGCAACCCGGATCGCCGCGCCGGAACTGGAGCAGATCCTGCAGCTGGCCCGCTGGGTGATGATCCCGTACCTTGGGCTGATTCTCGGTGGCCTTTCTCCCCGCTTGCTAGGGGTGACAGGACTCAATTGGGCCGCGGGATTCGACATCGGCATCATGCTGCTATTTGTCGTGGTGATCCTGCTTGCACTGCTTCGCATTCTACTGCATCGGGACGAAAAACCATGGCCCATCCACACAGCCCCCAAGCAAAGGCCCTCGCCGCAGGCAAGGGGGCCGCAGCATGGCGGGCAAGACCTTCTCAACGCAGTATCCAACCTACTGCTGTTGGAGAGTGGTGCCCAGGAGTTTCACTGGTGTTTTCGACGAGGTGCTGTATGGGAGCTGTTTCTTGCCTGGCCGGCCGCGCCGGAACCACCCCTGTACTGGGCTATCTGGGTCGGGGCCGCCCTGTCCTTGCCGGGGATCAGTATACAGCGCAAGCCGCTCGCTGACCGACTGATTACAGCAGTGATCCTGACCACTACCTCGGTTCTGTTTCTCTATACCCGCAACTTTTGGCTGTGCTGGCTGCTTCACTTGCTCATGCGCCTTAGCCTGCAATGGCGACAGACGCCCCGGCTATAGCACGAATCCTAGCACGAGCATCAGAGCAAACAGCACGCCCGAGACGACCAGGAGCTGTTTCAGATCCGAGAAGATCTGGTTGTATTCAGCATGCCAGTTGATCTGGTCAGAGCCGCGCAGACTGGTCGCTTGTACAGGCGTCTGCTCGGGTGTTGCCTGTTGCTGTCGGGACGAAGGCTCAGGGTTTTCGCTGCGGCCATGAGCAGCCCTGGTGTGAAGTCCACTATAGCTGCGTGGATTGGCTGTGCTGGCACTAGGGGCACGGCGGCGACGACTGCGTCGGGCCATTCTTTGGCTTCCTTTCATTAGTCATATGGATCGCCGCTACAGCGGCAAACAAGCTACCATAGTATACTGTCATGTATATCTTCTTGCAAAGAAAATCCTCTGGCAAACGTTACTTTCTACATTTTAGGGAAAAAACCAGGTGCGGAAATGTTGTCAAAAACTTCATGACAACAAAATCACAACCCTGTTGGGGTATAGTGCAAGTGTCTTACCATAATGACAAACGGGAGGGTACAGATGACCACTACAACCCGCGCTTGGGAAAAGTCTTTATTGTCGCTTGCATACGAGGAATCCAGCACATCGCAAGTGTCTCCGCGAACAGTCGAAGATAGAGAGGTATTGGAGCGGGCCTATGCCTACTGCAGATCCATAACCGCTGTTCACAGTCGTTCCTTTTACATGGCTTCCCGTCTCCTTCCCTCGGCAAAATGTCGCGACATACAGGCCCTGTATGCGTTTTGTCGAATTACTGATGATCTCGTGGATGATCCGCCCCCGGGGCAGGAGGAACCCGAGGCTCTGTTCGCCGCGTTGGAGGCTTGGCGGACCCGTACATTGGCTTGGGATGAGCCGCCCCCTGCGCTCTCGTTCCAACAGATTACCGATGACAGGGACCTGGTCGTTTTGGCATGGCGCGATGTATGCAGTCGTTTTTGCATCCCCCAACACTACGCGCAGCAGTTCATCAACACTATCGGCCAAGATATCACGCGCCCACGTTACGAGACATTCGCGGACTTGGCTGCCTACTGCTACGGGGTGGCGTCAACAGTGGGGCTGATGAGCATGTACATCATTGGTTTCTGCGGGCCGCGGGCAGTTCCCTACGCTCTGAAATTGGGTGTCGCGCTACAGCTGACCAATATCCTGCGGGATATAGGGGAGGACTGGCGGGCTGGTCGTCTTTATCTGCCGTTAGAAGAGTTGCGGTTGTTTGGCCTGTGCGAAGAGGATATTGAGGCTGGCATTGTCAATGATCGCTGGCGGGCATTCATGGAGTTTCAGATTGAACGCAACCGGCAGCTTTACGCTGAGGCCTGGCCAGGAATCGCACTCCTACATGCCGATGGCCACTTCTCAATCGCTGCGGCTGCTGAACTCTATCGCGCAATTCTGCAGGATATCGAACGCCACGATTTCGATGTCTTTTCACGACGTGCCCATGTCAGCATAAGGGGAAAATTGCGGCGTTTGCCCGCCATCTGGTGGCGTAGCAGAAGCATGCGGCCCCCGGCGTAGCCCGATTTGCCTCAACATAAGCGGCAGTCTCAAAGATACGAACAGTAAATTGACAAGATAGACGGGTACAGGCTACAATGTCTGTAACTTCAGGCAGAAGCGGGCCTGTCCTCGACAGGCATTTTTGCTAACGTACTCCGTGTGACGAGACAATTGCTTACCCCAGTAGCCTGTGGCGTTTCACTGGTCTTGAAACCAGACACCTGCGGGTCGGCAGGGACTGTCAATCTATGGCTGTGAATCTACAAGCCCCCGAGCCTTCGACTGCTGCAGTCGATAGAGATGGGGATGATCCTATCCTTGATCTGAAGAATTTGAAGACGTATTTCTTCCTAGAACGGGGGGTTGTCAAGGCAGTTGATGGTGTCAATGTTACCCTTGGGCGTCAGAAGACCTTGGGCGTTGTTGGTGAAAGCGGTTGCGGCAAAAGTGTGACCTTCCGCTCGGTTATGCGGCTGGTGCAATCGCCACCGGGCAAGATTGTTGAGGGTGAGATCCGGCTGAACCGCAAGAATGGGACAACCGTTGATATTGTGAAGTTGGACCAGCGCGGCCGCGAACTCAGGGACATTCGTGGCGCAGAGATCGCCATGATCTTTCAGGAGCCCATGACCTCCCTGAACCCACTCCATCCGGTCGGGCGGCAGATATCCGAGTCGGTTCTGCTACACCAAAACGTGTCCAAGCGTGATGCCATGGAACGGGCCGAGGAAATGCTGCATAAGGTTCACATCGCGGACCCGGCCCGCCGCGTGAATGAGTATCCCCATCAGTTGAGTGGCGGCATGCGCCAGCGGGTGATGATTGCCCTGGCCTTGAGCTGTAACCCCTCCATTCTGATCGCGGATGAGCCGACGACCGCCTTGGATGTGACAGTACAAGCCCAGATTCTGGATCTGATGCGGGAATTGCAGGATGATTTCAATTCCTCCATCGTCTTGATTACCCACAATCTGGGCATTGTTTCCCAGATGGCGGATCATGTGGCCGTGATGTACTTGGGCCGGGTCGTCGAATACGCGCCGGTCCGCGATATCTTCCATACCCCAAAACATCCCTATACAATCGGGCTTCTCAACTCGGTTCCTGTCCTAGGACGGAAGGAGCGCAAGATGCTGGTTCCCATTGAAGGGATGGTCCCAAGCCCTATGGAAGAGATTCAGGGCTGTGCCTTTGCTGACCGCTGTCCGCGAGTTATGGATATCTGTAGGGAGCACACACCGGTTTTCAAGGAGTACGCAGCGGGTCATTCCGTGGCCTGCTGGCTGCATGAATGATAAAATCAACTTTTCGTAATCAGTTTCTAGTGGCGCAGTTACGAAAAACTAGAAACGAACAATGAGCAGACCTTTCTGTTCTCGGTTATTCATCTTTCAAGGAGGAATGTATATGTCACGTAAGCGAACGAGCAGGATTTTTCTGGTGTTGTCATTGTTGGTCGTGGTTTCCATGATCATCACCGCCTGTGGTAGTGCTGATCCGGCTGCCAGTGACACCCAGGAAGAGGCCGCAGCCCCGGCCGCAGAAGGGGCTACTGAAAGTAGTGGCGCAGAAGCGGCCGCAGAGGAAATGGCCATGGAGGTGGATCTGTCTCCCAGTGAGTATCCGGAACCCCAATTGATTATGGGCAGCCGGGAGGTGCAGAAACTCCCGCTGGATCAGATTCTGACCTACAAAGCTCTGGATTCCTACACTGAGCCGGATTGGGTGAGCGAGCTGGTGGCTGATGGTGTATTGCCGCCAGTGGAAGAACGCTTGCCGCTCGAGCCCCGGGTCATTCTGGAAAGCGGCATGTCTGATGGCCTGGGGGTATATGGCGGTGTCTGGCGGGACTTCTCCGCCTGCCCGACCGAAGGCTACAATCGCGGTGCAGGCCAGAGTGCCGGCTGGTTCGGCATTGAAGCAGCCGCTTTCGCATCCCTGCTCAAGTCCGGCCCGATCTACCGCCGCTCCGACGCGCTGGAACCGCTGCCCTACCTGGCCAAGAGCTGGGAGTGGAGCGAAGACGGCTTTGAGCTGACCATGAATCTGATCGAAGGGGCCAAGTGGTCCGACGGTCATCCCTTTACCACAGAGGATGTCCTCTTTACATGGGAAGATATGATCGTTGATACGAATGTACAGTCCCCCAAGGGGGCCAGTGCCTGGGTGTTTGATGATGAAATGACCCAACTTGAGGTGATGGATGACTATACATTCAAATTCATCTTCCCAGTTGCTTTCCCGGTCCAGGCTTTCTTCCAGATGGACGAGGGCGATTTCCACATCTCCCCAGCCCATATCCTGAAGCCCCTCCATCCCAAGTATAACTCTGAGATGGATTATGTAGACTTTGAAGCGGCCATGCCGCCGGACGAGACACCGGTCGTATTGGGCGAGTTCGTACCCGTTGAGTACATCACCGATGAGCTGATGATCCTGCGTCGCAACCCCTACTACTGGGGCGTGGATGAAGCCGGCAACCAGCTACCCTATCTGGATGAAGTCGTCTTTGAGAAGGGGCCGTCTGGCGTGGGCCGTACCCTGAGCACCTTGGCCGGCTCGGCCGACCATTCCAATCTGGAGAATCCCAGCACCTTTATTGAGACACTGAAGCGGGCTGAGGAAGATGACGCCCACTTCTATGTGGAATGGGGGCCGGAAACACTGGGCTTCAGCATTAAGCTCAACCTCTCCACATCGTTGGGTGTGAAGGACGAGCGGGACACGGCCGTGCGCGAGCTGTTCCGGGATGTGCGTTTCCGCAAGGCTGTCAGTTTTGCCCTGGACCGGGAAGGCATTTCCCAGTCGATCTTGCGCGGGCCCTTCCTGCGTGGCTGGGCGGGCGGCCTGTTCCCCGGTTCCTCCTACTTCGACCGCAGCACCGTTGCCTACTTCAACAACAATCCTGAGGCCGCGGCCGCGTTGCTGGCGGAGCTGGGATTTGAGGATACGGACGGTGATGGGACGCTGAATTGGCCGACAGAGCGCCTGGCCAGTGGGGAAAACCTAGTATTGGCCCTGGTCACCAGTGAAGATGCCGAGGAGACCCAGACAGTCGGCGATGCGGCTGTGACGTTGCTCGGGGACCTGGGGGTACAGATCAATGTGCGCCCACTGAACAGCGCGGCCCGCCGTGAGATGAATGAGGCGGGCGAATGGGAGATGCGCGTCGACCGCGATGGCCAGACCTTTGCGGTTCCCTTCACACGCTGCCGTGAGTTGGCACCCATCGAGAAAGAGTTCAGCTTCCATCGAGAAGGGGCCGAACCGCGCGAATTGCTGGACTTTGAGCAGGAACTGATCGATATCGTCACTGCCTTCTGCGCGCAACCGGACACGGATGTCCGCCGGCAGTTGATGGCAGAATACAACCAGATCACCACGGAGAACGTCTATTTTATGGGCGTCTTCGTCGGTCGGTACGGCTTGGCAGCCGCCAAGCGCTTCAAGAACGTCCCGGCCGGTATGCCTGTGTTCATGTACAACTGGACATGGGAAAATGTCATGCCGGAGCAGGTCTGGGTCGATCCCGCGCAACAGATAGACCAGTTGCGCCCAGGTGTGATCCCAACCTACGAGTAAACAGGATGACAAAGCCCCAGTGGAGCGCGATGACACCCTCCACTGGGGTTATTCCCCATGATTGGATTTATTGTTCGTCGTTTTTTCGTCTCCCTAGCCATCGTCCTCGGCATTGCCTTGGTCAGCTTTATTGTGATCCAGTTGCCGCCGGGTGACTACGCGGATGGGTATGAGGCCTTCCTAGTTGAGCAGGGGGGAGCCACGGAAGCGGAAGCCGAAGCCCAGGCCGAGCTATTCCGCCAGCGGTATGGCCTGGACAAGCCGCTGCCGGTGCAGTTTTATGTCTGGATCCGGGATATGGTGACCAAGGGCAGCTTTGGTTTTTCCTTCGCGTATAAGCGGGATGTCGGGGAACTGATCGCCGAACGGCTGCCGCGTACTCTGTTGCTGGCTGTGTTGGCCCATCTCACCTCAACTGTGGTAGGCCTGGCGATCGGGATCTATGTCGCGCCGCGCCAGTATTCCCTGGCAGATAATTTCGCCGCATTTCTGGCGTTTATCCTGTCTGCCTTGCCCCGCTTTTGGATCGCTCTGGCCATTATGTTTTTCCTGGTCTTTACCCTCAAACAGGAACATGTGACAGCCTTCCATTCGCCACAGTACGCGGTGATGTCTTGGTCATTCGGCAGCCTAGAAGAGGTGCGCGCGAGCTGGGCCAAATTGCTGGACCTGCTCCAGCACATCTGGCCGGTGGTGGTTATCGCCGGCCTGGGTGGTGTGGCCCGCAATATGCGTGTGATGCGGGGCAATATGTTGGACGAACTGAACGCCCAATATGTGACCACGGCCCGCTCCAAGGGCTTGACAGATGGCCAGGTTATGCGTCGCCATGCCGTGCCCAATGCCCTACACCCGATTATTATGTATCAGGGCACAGTGCTGCCCTACATGCTGCAAGGCGAATTGCAGGCCTCAATTGTGCTGGGCTTGCCGACCATCGGCACCTTGCTGCTGACCTCTTTACGCAATGAGGATATCTATATCGCCGCCAGTTGCCTGCTGATCTACGGTGTGCTGCTGGTGGCCGGCAATCTGATCGCGGATATCTCATTGGCTGTTCTGGACCCCCGGGTGCGTTATACATAAACTGCAGTGGTTGGTGATCTGTTCTTCACTTGCTGATCACTGGTGTTAGGGACTACCATGCTCCAGCTCAAAGCGACACATAAGGTCGTCCGGGCCTATTTCACCGAGTTGAACAATCTGGCCCAGCTAGACTTTTTCCATGAGGGTGCGGTCGCGCCGGCGTTCGCCAATATCTTGCGTGCAGGCGCGCAACCCTTCGGCTGGACCCTGACGGAACAGTACCAGCGCAAGCCGGGCCGTGGCCGCACCATTCGCATTGATGGCGCGCTGCTGGACAATTTCAAGCTGGCCCATGGCTATTGGGAGGCCAAGGATAGCGATGATGACCTAGATCTAGAGATCCGCAAGAAATTGGCCGCGGGCTACCCCCAGGACAATATCCTCTTCCAAGCCCCGTACCGGATGGTGGTCATCCAGCAGGGGCAGCGGGTATGGGACAGCCCAATTGAGGGGGAAGGGGGGCCGGACGCGCTGATTGAGGGCCTGCGGGCCTTCTTCAATTACCAGCCGCCGGCCTATGAACGCTGGCAACAGGCGGTGGAGGAGTTCAAGACAGTGGTGCCGGACCTAGCCGAGGCACTGCTGGCCCTGATCGAAGGGGAACGGCAGCACAACTTAGCCTTTCGACAGGCGTTCGCCAGCTTTACCGACCTGTGCAAGCAGGCGATCAATCCGCACATCTCGGATGAAGCGGTGAAGGAGATGCTGATCCAACATTTGCTGACCGAGCGCATCTTCCGGCGGGTGTTCAATACCCCGGACTTTGTGACACGTAACGTGATCGCGCGGGAGATCGATACGGTGGTGCAGGCCTTGACCAGCCAACGCTTCAACCGGCATGAGTTCTTCCGTCCCCTTGACCGTTTCTACCGGGCCATTGAAACCACAGCCGAGACCATAGAGGACTATGCGGAGAAGCAGGGCTTCCTCAATACAGTCTACGAAAATTTCTTCCAGGGTTTTGCGGTCAAGATGGCCGACACCCATGGCATCGTCTACACACCGCAGCCCATTGTGGAGTTCATGGTGCGCTCTGTGGAAACTATCCTCAACAAGGAGTTCGGTCGTTCCTTGGCCGATGACGGCGTACATGTGCTGGACCCCTTCGTAGGCACGGGCAACTTCATACTGCGGGTCATGCGACACCTGCAGGAGATAGGCAAACTCTCAAGGCTGCCGCATAAGTACGCGCATGAATTGCACTGCAACGAGATCATGCTGCTGCCCTATTACATCGCGTCTATGAACATTGAGCATGAATACTATGAGCTGACAGAGCAGTACGCGCCCTTCAGGGGCATCTGTCTGGTGGATACGTTCGGGCTGGTGGAAGGCAAGCAGCAATTATCGCTAAGGATGCCGGAGAACACACAGCGTGTGAAGAATCAGAAGGCGCAGGATATCACCGTCATCATCGGCAACCCGCCCTACAACGCGGGCCAGGTCAATGAGAACGACAACAACAAGAACCGCACCTATGTAACCTTGGACAAACGGGTACGGGAGACTTATTCACAAGCCTCGAAAGCATCTCTCAGAAATAAACTCTCCGACCCATACGTGAAGGCCATACGCTGGGCAGCAGACCGCATAGGCGAGGAAGGGGTTGTCGCCTTTGTGACCAACAACAGTTTTATTGATGCTATAGCATTTGATGGCATGCGGAAACATCTGGCAGAGGAGTTCGACGCCCTCTACATTTTGGATTTGGCTGGGAACTTGCGGAAGGGATTGGCAGTTTCCGATGCCAATGTGTTCGGGATTCGGGTTGGGGTCAGCATCAATCTCTTTGTAAAGACAAAAGGTTCTACAGATACCCGTATCTATTACTACCGCACTGATGACCTGTGGGACAAGAAGCATAAATTTAACTTTCTGCAGGAACGCATACATGTAGACAAGATAGAGTGGCAAACGATTCAACCGGACAAGCGATACACATGGCTCACCGAGGGACTCCATGCGGAGTTTGAGACCTTTATCCCTATGGGGACCAAGGAGGCCAAGGCTGCGAAGGGTGAGGTAGTGGATGTGATATGTAAGGTGTATAGCCTTGGCATTAGCACGAACCGAGATGCGTGGGCGTACAACTTCAACCGAAACGTGCTCACAGAGAACATGGAGAGGATGATCGATTTCTACAATGAGCAGATGTTCAAGTGGGAACGACGAAGGAATCAGAAGACGAAAACTGATGATTTTGTCGTGTATGATGATAAGAAAATCAAATGGAGCCATTTCCTGAAACTGGCCTTGAAAAGTGGAAAAACCACTCATTTTTCACCAGAAAAGGTGAGGAAATCCCTCTATCGGCCGTTTACACGATCCAATCTTTACTTTGCCCGAATGATGAACGATGTCGTATCTCTGTTCCCGTCCATCTTTCCTACAGCGGAGACGGAAGAAGAAAATCGGGTAATAATCGTCAGCGATCATGGTTTCCGCGCAGACTTTTCTACTCTGATGACGAATCTGATTCCCGACCTTCATTCACTCTCGGCAAGAGATGGCTTTCAATGTTTCCCTTTCTATACTTACGACGAAGACGGCAGCAACCGCCGCGAGAACATCACCAATTGGGCCTTGGCACAGTTCCGCAAGCAGTATCAGGATGAATCCATCAGCAAATGGGATATCTTCCACTACGTTTATGCCTTATTGCATCACCCGGGCTATCGTGAACGGTATCAAGCCAACCTCAAGCGGGATTTGCCACATGTCCCCCTTGCCCCACAGTCGTCTGACTTCTGGGCATTTGCCAAGGCCGGCGCGCGTCTGGCAGACATCCATGTAGGCTATGAGGAGATGCCCGCCTATCCGCTCACCCTGGTAGAGACACCCGGACAGCTCCTCAATTGGCGGGTGGAGAAGATGAAGCTATCGAAGGACAAAAAGTCGATCCGTTACAACGACTTCTTGACCTTAGAGGGGATACCGGAGAAAGCCTTTGCCTATCGGCTGGGGAATCGGTCGGCCTTGGAATGGGTCGTTGACCAGTACCGGGTCAAGGTAGACAAACGTAGCGGCATCGTCAACGACCCCAATCGTGTACCAGGGAAATTTGATAGTCACACCACTGTCCAGCAAGATGAACAGTACATTGTCAAGCTGCTTCAGAAGGTAATCACAGTGAGTCTGGAGACGGTCGAGATCGTGGAGAGCTTGCCAGCAGTGAAGAGTGATTCGTGGAAAGCAGTTCCGCGTCATGATTCACAGGAATTTGGTCACCGGGTTTCATGAGCTGTATACGGAGATCATCTATACAGACGGAGGGAAATGATGGCAGAAGCAACGCTGGATAGGGAACGGTTGGCCGGTCTAACCGAGGCAACGGATATGGAACGCTTGGCTAGTCTAACTGAGGCAACGGATAGGGAACGCTTGGCCAGTCTAGCTGAGGCAGTGCTGGATAGGGAACGATTGGCCAGTCTAACCGAGGCGTATAAGCATTTGGCTGAACGGGCAGATGTCCTGGCGGTGAAGACTGACCTGCAGATGGAGATCGGCGGGATCAGGACGGATGTCCAGGCTGTGCGAACCGACCTAGTGTCTGTGCGGTCTGATCTACAGGAGGAGATCTCTGGGGTCAGGACGGATGTTCAGGATGTGAGAATTGATCTGCAGGAGGAGATCGCCGGTGTCAGGGCGGATGTCCAGACAGAGATCTCTGGGTTCAGGGCGGATGTCCAGACAGAGATCTCTGGGTTCAGGGCGGATGTCCAGACAGAGATCGCCGGTGTCAGGACGGATGTCCAGGCTGTGCGGTTAGAGATGCGGGAGGAGATCGCTGGAGTCAGGGCGGATGTTCAGGATGTGCGGTTAGAGATGCGGGAGGAGATCGCCGGTGTCAGGGCGGATGTTCAGGATGTGCGGTCTGATCTGCGGGAGGAGATCGCTGGGTTCAGGGCGGATGTTCAGACAGAGATCTCTAGTGTCAGGGCGGATGTCCAGGATGTGCGGTCTGACCTGCGGGAGGAGATCGCCGGTGTCAGGGCGGATGTCCAGACAGAGATCGCCGGTGTGAAATCCGATCTACGCTGGTTAAAATGGCTGGTGGGGATCGGGGTGGCCGGCGTGATCATTCCACTGCTGCGAGACTTGTTCGGGTTGTTTGGTTGAGGCGGATGCGCGTGGTTTATCACCAGCCGTTCGCTTGGTGATGATCGTGCTGTATGGTTGTGTAGACAGTCTTTTTACAGATACGAACTGTAGTGACCAGTAACTAGACAGGCCACTGGTAGGATATAATGACAACAACAGCGCATGAGGCAGAGCTTGCGGTCGGACAACTGACAGTAGACCCAGAGGACGAGCAACATGAGTCCTACTTTCAGTTGGTCTGGCAGCGTTTCAAAAAAAGTCGGCCGGCGATTGTGGGCGGGTTGATGGTGCTTTCACTGATCATCCTAGCGGTATTTGCCGAATTTTTCTCACCTGTTGACCCGACCGACGCCAACTTACAGGATAGCTTTATCCCACCCACCCGCATCCGTGTGACCGATGACGAGGGCAACTTCCATCTGCGGCCTTTTGTCTACAACCAAGTGGTGACCATCGACCCCAAAACCTTTGAACCTCTTTGGGAGGAGGACACTTCCCAGCGTTTTGAAATTAAGGTTTTCGTGCAAAGTTGGGAATGGCAGATCCTCGGCCTGCTCCCCACCCGGTGGCACCTGTTCGGTGTGGAGGATGGCGGGAAAATTCATCTGTTGGGCACAGAGAAACAGGGGCGAGACCTGTGGGGGCGGGCCTGTGCTGCGGGGCGCATCTCTCTGTCCCTGAGCCTGTTTGCCACCTTTGTCAGCATTGTGGCCGGCGCGGTCGTGGGCATGGTTTCCGGCTACTATGGAGGAGTGACCGACAACATTATCCAACGTTTTGTCGAATTCGTGGCATCCTTCCCACAACTTCCCCTCTGGCTGGCCTTGGCCGCTATTATCCCCCGTACATGGGACTCGCTGCAGGTCTTTATTATCATGGTCATCATCTTTTCCCTGCTTTCCTGGACACTGCTGGCCCGGGAAGTGCGGGGCAAAGTGCTGGCCTTCCGGGAGACAGACTTCATCCTGGCCGCCAAGGAGATGGGCGCATCAGACTTCCGCATCATCTTCCTACACCTCTTCCCCAACTCCATCAGCCATATTATCGTGGTGTTGACCCTTACGATTCCCCAGATTATTTTGGCTGAAGCCTTTCTGAGTTTTCTGGGCATCGGCATCCAAGAACCGCTGGTCAGTTGGGGATTTCTGATGAGAGACGCCCAGAACCTACAGACCCTCGGCACACATACATGGATTATGACGCCGGTGATCTTCATTATCGTGGCAGTACTGGGGTTCAACTTTCTGGGCGACGGCCTGCGGGACGCAGCCGACCCCTATTCAATCGTCTGAATGGATACCATCAGCAAGAATCAGGACTCCTGATGCAGACACGCTGTGATAGAAAGAGCGTATGAAGGCTTGGGGCAGGAGGCAATCATGTGCAATCTCTGCGCTGCTTCTGCTGTTGCTTGTTGCCGGCAGCATGGTGGCCGTCTTTGCCTGGCCCCAGCCGCCCAGAGCCGCTGTCATGGGTACCGTGACCGACACAGATGGGCCAGTCTCCGGCGCGTTGGTGCGGGTGCAGACCACTGACAACCATACCTATACAGGGGATGATGGCACATTCACCCTTGAGGGCCTCAACAGCGCGCAGAGCGTTACCCTAGTCGCTTGGGCTGATGGCTACCTTTTCGGCTGGACAGATGTGCGCGGGGGGGATGTTGATGTGGCCATTGTCCTGACCCCTCATAACCGGCTGGATCATGCCATCTATGACTGGCAACCATCGGCCGCTTGTGGCGAATGTCATCTCTCGTATGCAGAATGGCAGCAGGACGCGCACAGCCAGGCCGCGCTGAACATGCGCTTTCTGACCATGTACAACGGCAGCGACATGCAGGGCAACCGCAGCCGCAACAGCAACTACGATAGCGGCCTGCCCCGCACGCGGGACCCAGAACGCCCCTATTTTGGGCCCGGCTTCAAAGTCGATTTCCCCAAACGGGATGGCAATTGCGCGGCCTGCCATACGCCTATGGCATCGAAATTAGAGGCGGACAACAGTTGCGGCTGGAATGGCTGCCACATGCAGGAGACCATCGCAGCCAGCGACGAACTGTCGGAGAGTGTCAGCCCCAATGCAGCCATCGGGGTTGCAGCCGAGGGCATCTCCTGTGACTTCTGCCACAAGATCGGCGATGTGATCTTGGAGGCGGACACAGGCCTACCGGACCCGGAGATGCCGGGGATTCTTTCGCTGACCTTATATCGCCCGCAGCCGGGCCAGGAGTTCTTGATGGGCACGGTTGACGATGTGGCCCGGGCCATGGACAGCTTCAACCCGCTGCACAGGGAAAGTGCATTTTGCGCGGCCTGTCATTACGGCGTCAACGACACGACCATCATCTACAACTCCTATGGCGAATGGCTGGACAGCCCATACAGCGACCCGCAAAGCGGGGCCACCTGTCAGGAGTGCCACATGCCCGTCGCGCCTCGGGTCACGTCCCGTATGGATGTGCTGGTACAGGCCCTTGCTTGGCTGGAGCGCGGCAGCGCGCGCGCCCTGCCGGCCACCTTGGGCACATTGGCACAGCAGGCAGACCGCAGTTATTTCGTCTATCCACAGATGGATGGCCTTTATCGGGAACTGGACCAGATCCATCTACACCAGATGCCTGGGGCCACGCATGAAGCGTTTCTACGCGGTGCCATTGACTTGGATGTATCTGCGGAAACTGTTGGCTCTGACGTGGTCGTGGATGTACAGGTCACCAATACTGGTGCTGGCCATCACTTCCCCACAGGCTCCCCGCTCCGTCATCTGTTGCTCATTGTGCGGGCGACCGCCGCAGATGGCAGGCCCTTGCCCCTGCTTGATGGCTCGGTTTTGCCCGATTGGGCCGGGGACATGGCGGGGGAGGCCGGCCAGGGCTTTGCCAAAATTCTGCGGGATACGCTTACCGACGAAGAGCCGACATTCGCCCATTGGCGCATGGTGATAATTACCCAAGACACCCGCATCCCCGCGCTGACAACCCACAGCAGTTCCTATGTCTTTGAAGGGGCCGGCGACAGCCAGGTTGCGGTACAACTGATCTACCGCCGGGCATTTCAGCAGCTACAGGAGTGGAAGGGCTGGACTGATCCAGATATTCTATTAGCGACAGAAAACATAAAGATCGAATAAATGGACGACACACTTCTTGAAGTCAACGACCTGAAACAGTGGTTCCCCATCCGTCAGGGCTTTCTGCAGCGCACCGTTGGGCATGTGAAAGCGGTGGACGGTGTCAGTTTTCTCATCCGCCGCAATGAAGCCTTAGGCCTTGTGGGGGAGAGCGGTTCTGGCAAGACGACCGTCGGGCGCACAGTGCTGCGGCTGTACGACCCGACTGCGGGTGAAATCTGGTACACAACAGCCGATGGCCAGCGCATTGACATCGCCAACATCGGGCAGATGGAGATGAAACCCCTGCGTCGAGAGATGCGGATGATCTTTCAGGACCCATTCAGTTCACTCAACCCCCGCTTGACCGTAAAAGACCTGATCGGCGAGCCGCTGATCATCCATAAAGAGGCGGCCGGGCGGCAGCTTGAAGACCGGGTGGCAAATCTGATGGAATCTGTGGGCCTGGACCCGAACTACATGCGCCGCTATCCCCATGAATTCTCCGGCGGCCAACGGCAACGTATCGGCCTGGCCCGTACCCTAGCCCTCAGCCCGCGCCTGATCATCGCGGATGAGCCGGTTTCGGCTTTGGATGTGTCGATCCAGGCCCAGGTGCTGAATCTCCTCCAGCAGTTGAAGGACGAACTCGGCCTGACCTACCTGTTCATCGCCCATGATCTGTCGGTCGTCGAGCACATGTGTGATCGTATCGCGGTCATGTATGTTGGGCGTCTGGTGGAGATCGCGGAATCGGAGACATTGTTGCGCCAGCCGCTACATCCTTACAGCGAAGCTCTCGTGTCGGCCATTCCGCCTGCGGACCCGGACATCAAATTGGACCGGATTATCCTAGAGGGGGATATCCCAAGCCCGGCCAATCCGCCTTCCGGCTGTGTCTTCCATCCTCGCTGTGTCTATGTAAAGGAGCTATGTAAACACGAGGAACCGCTACTAGAAGAGATCTCGCCGGGCCACTTTGTCAGTTGCCATTTCGCGCGGGAACTGGACCTGCAAGGCATCGGAGGCAGCCAATGACCCGGGACAGTGCCCATGGCCTGCAGCTCAACATAGATGCGGCCCTGCTCGCCTATCTGCTCCCTGTACTGGGGCCGGCCTACATTCTTGTGCTCCGAAAAGACGATTCCTTTGCCCGTTTCCATGCCTTCCAATCCCTGTTGCTCGTATTGGTGATCATCTTGGTGCCTGTGATCTGGTTCATATTTTCGTGGCTGGTTGTTTTCTTGCCCTTTGGCGGCGTCATCGCGGCCTATGTCTTCGCCTTGGTCATCGCCGCCTATCTGGCCGTATTCGTGGCCTGGGTGGCTGGAATCGTCAATGCCCTGCGGGCCAAACGCAGCCCAGTCCCGTTCTTCGGGCGCATGCTGGGGTAGGGGTGCATGGGTCCTGGGGATAGGCCTGCCAATCATTGTCCGACTGCTTTCACAACAGAGGTGTGCAGATGTCCAAAATCACATTCATCGGAGCCGGTAGCTTTGGCTTCACCCGCAAATTGGTCAAAGATGTACTCACCTTCCCCCGCTTGGAAGATGCAACCATCTGCTTGATGGACATCGACCCCATGAAACTTGATCTGATTGAACAGGCGGTGCGTCGCATCGTGCGGGAGGGCGGCTATCCCGCCACGATTGAGACAACACGCAGTCGAGAGGAAGCACTGGAGGGGGCCGATTACGTCATCGTTACCATTCTCGTCGGCCCTACGGATGTCTGGCGACACGACATTGAGATTCCCAAAAAGTACGGCATTGATACAAACATCGGCGATACCCGTGGGCCATCGGGGATCTTCCGGGCTATGCGTACTACCCCAGTGATGCTGGACATTGCCAGAGATATGGAACGGCTCTGCCCACAGGCGGTGATGCTCAACTACACCAATCCCATGGTGATGAACTGTCGGGCCATTCAGCAGGAGACACAGATCGTTGCGACCGGCCTCTGTCATAGTGTACAGGGCACGGCCAAGATGCTGGCCCGCTGGATCGGGGCTCCTTTTGACCAGATCACCTATACCTGTGCCGGCATTAACCACATGGCCTGGTATCTGCATTATGAATGGAACGGCCAAGACGCCTACCCCCTCATCCGCCAGGCCATTACCGAGTGCCCAGAAATCTACAATGAAGAGCAGGTCCGCAATGAAATGTACCTACACCTGGACTACTACCCCACCGAGTCCAGCGGCCATCATTCGGAGTACAACCCTTGGTTCCGCAAGCGTCCTGACCTGATCGAGGCGTACTGCACCCATGGCAGCGGCTGGAATCCCGGCGAATACGCCTACGTCATCAAACGTTATACGGAGCGAGAGAAGACCTGGCAAGATCTGGTCCGCGCTTGGCTGGATGACCCCGCGCCCTTGGACTTGGCACGGGGCCATGAGTACGCGGCCTATATCATCAACGCCTTGGAAGGGGGTGAGCCGTTTCAGTTCAACGGCAATATGCCCAATGATGGCCTAGTGGACAATCTGCCGAGTGCTGCTTGTGTTGAGATACCCGTCTGGGCCAGCCGTAGCGGGTTGGAGAGTGTGCGGGTCGGGCCCCTGCCGGCGTCCGTGGCTATGCTCACCGGCCTCAGTTCGCAGCTTGAAGAGATGGCAGTGGAAGGCATTCTGGAGGGCGATCCTCGCAAGATCTTCCAGGCTATCCTCCATGACCCATTGACGGCCGCTGTCCTCAGCATGGCTGAAATCCGGGCGATGGTTGATGAGATGTTCGCCATCAATCGTGAGCATCTGCCCACCTTCTCCCATTTCAGCGTAAGCACCTCACACGGCCGCGCTGCAATGTAGCAATGGGGGCGGTCGCCTCCGTAACAAGAACATCTCACCAACTACAGGAGTCAAGCAATGTTTTACGAATACCGCATCTACGAGTGCCATCCTGGCAAGCGGGACGAGTGGGTCCGTTTTATGGAAGAGGAGATCATACCATTTCAGATGGCCAAGGGGATGTTCATCCTCGGTTCGTTCATTGACGAGGAAGACGAGAACTGCTATGTCTGGATACGTCGCTTTCAGGATGAGGCCGACCGGGAGAGACTCTACCAAGCCGTCTACCAGGCAGACACTTGGACGAAAGAGATCGGCCCGCGCATCCCGGCCCTGCTCAAGCGGGAGACGATAAAAGTCATGCGGCTGGTGCCAACCGCAAAGTCAGTGCTGCGTTAGGCCAGGGGGTGGCCTATGACCAGTGGCCTGTAACACCAAGGGCCACTGGTGTTGCTCCTATTGTTGCTGTTGTTGTCTCTGCTGTAAGGAACTGTTGTCCTGCTCCTCTCTCTCCTCCTTGGCTGTCCAAGGTTGTGCGGCCTCTAGCAGATCCTTCGGGATGGATGCATCATCTGTCTGGGAGATATGGACCCCGACGCTGAGTTCGCCGCGCACATCCCCTTTATAGATCCCTTTGGTCGGCGGCACATCAGCATAATCTCTGCCAATGGCAATACGGATGTGTCGTTCCTGCACGCGCGTATTGTTGGTTGGGTCCAGCCCGACCCAGCCCATAGAGGGCAGGTATGCTTCCACCCAAGCATGTGAAGCATTGGACGCGCCCTCATTCTCCTCCTTCGTATGGAATAGATAGCCGCTGATGTAACGGGCCGGGATGCCGAGGCCTCGTAAAAGAGCGATCATCACATGGGAGAAGTCCTGACAGACCCCGCGACGCTTCTGCAGAGGTATATCAATCGCTGAATCAACTGAGGTACTGGTTGGGATGTACTCAAAGGCTCTGTGGATGTGATCATTGAGCTGATGCAGCGTGTGTAGAGGGTCGTTCGACAGGTAGATGGGTGTGCCATTTGGGGTATGACAGCAGATTGTGTCGGCACCGATCTCCGCGGCAAATGCAGAGAGCAGCTCTGTAGGATGGGCAAAGCGGCTGGGCGACAGCCAGTCCCAATAACGCCCGGAAGCAGCAATCTCCGCTAACTTGTCCCATTCGGCAGAATCAAGAGCCTCGGCTTGCGGCTGCATGTCCTGCACCATGACCAAGCTTTTGGAGCGCAGAATCAACTCGGAATGGCGGCGGGGAATATTGAAATAGTGGATTTCATTCTGTAGATAGTCTGCGGTCGAAAGAATCTGGACCTCGGGCAATACGTCCAGTTGGAAATTGAGACAGTGTTGCCGCTGGTCAGACCGAGGTTTCATCCGGACCTCCATCATGCTTTCACTGACCGGCGTTTCATAGCGATAACGGGTGTGATGGTGGATTGTGTAGTATTTCATTGGGATATATGAATGGTTATTGGGAAAATACCTCTGCGATTGGGTAATTGATATACACCTCATACAGAGTATCGTGGATCTGGTTACATGTCTCCATCACATCGGACAGATAGGGTTGCAGCCCGGTAGCCAACACTTCATCGACCTGGCTGTATGCTAAATGGGCCTGTAACCTACCGGCGATTCGATTTAGCGTATCCGCGCGGCGAGTCCCGGTCAATGTAGCCACCTGCTGGAGAGCATGGGTCAGATGGTTGATGTTAAAGTGCAGAGAGCGCGGTAGATGCGGGTCTAGGAGCAGGAACTCAATGATGTGACGTGATTCTAAGAGGGGGTGGTAGACCCGGCTATATGCCTCAAAAGACGAGCAGGCCCGTAGAAAACCGATCCAATGGAGCAGATCTCTTGTGGTGGAAAGCCCACCGCTTTCCGTAGAAAAATAGCGGAAATGGGCAGACAACAGGCTACATACGCACAAAATCCGCTCCAGATGCATGCCGAGTTGAATGAAGAACCAGCCTTCATCGTGCAAAAGCGAGGATTGGACTAGGCCCTGGACGAGGTAGGTACGGTTCTCGATGTCACGGTAAAAATTGTCCCGATCATCTTGCCAGTGCCGGTACTCTTGCAAGGAATTCAAGCGTAGGTAGAAGCGATTGATCTGTTCCCAGAGTTCGGTACTGAGCTGCGAGTGGACCGAGCGGGCGTTTTCTCTGGCTAAATTGATACAGGATGAGATGGAATTGCGATTTTCCGCGTTGAATGTCAGGTCATGGACCATTTGAAAGGCGGCGTCCACATCAAATTCACCGTCTTCTGTCACAGGTGTGGGCAGGTACAAGGCCGCACAGAAACTCTGCCAGGCCCGCATATCGCCGGACTGGTCTGCCTGGCCGACTAAGAGGCCCAAATGAACCCGCAGAATTCGTGAGATGTGTTCGGCCCGTTCTACGTAACGCCCGGTCCAATAAAAGCTATCAGCTGCTCGGGAAAGCATAGGAAATCCTTATCATTGGCTATGATCTAACACCCAGGTATCTTTGCTACCACCCCCTTGGGATGAGTTGACCACAAGGGAGCCTTCTCGTAGGGCTACACGGGTCAGGCCACCCGGCACGATTGTCGTTTCCTCCGCTGAGCCACCGTATAGGATAAAGGGGCGCAGGTCCACATGCCGTGCCACAACCTGGCCCTCAATAAAGCTGGGTGCCCGGGAAAGATGAAGTGTCGGCTGCGCGATAAAGTTGCGGGGATTGGCCAAAATTTTCTTGCGAAATCGTTCTCGTTCCTGCTCGGTACTGTATGGGCCGATGAGCATGCCATACCCACCGGACTCCCCCACTGCTTTTACCACCAATTTGTGCAGATTTTCGAGCACAAAGGCGCGTTCGTCGTCTCTGTTGCAAAGATACGTTTCAACATTCTGGAGGATCGGTTCTTCGCCCAAATAGTAGTTGATGATAGCCGGCACGAACGCGTAGAGTGCCTTATCATCGGCGATGCCGGTGCCAATGGCATTGGCCAAGGTGACATTGCCGGCCCGATAGGCATTAAAGAGGCCCGGAATGCCCAAGATCGAATCGGGACGAAAGTTCAATGGATCGATAAATTCGTCGTCAATGCGGCGATAGATCACATCTACCTGTTGCAGCCCCCCGGTGGTCCGCATATACACGAACCCATCATGGATGAGGAGATCGGCCCCTTCTACCAGCTCAATTCCCATCTTGCGCGCCAGGAAGGTGTGTTCAAAGTAGGCAGAATTGAAGACGCCGGGGGTCAGCAACACGATGGTCGAATCGGGCCCTTTGGGTGTCAGGGCCTGTAGCTGCTCAAGCAATGCCTGGCTATAGTGGCTGACCGGCTGAATGCCATAGCCTTCGAACATCCCCGGAAAGACCTGGGTCATCACCTCCCGGTTGGCCAGCATATAGGAGACGCCACTGGGCACCCGTAGGTTATCTTCCAACACCGCGAAGGCCCCACTGGGCAGGCGCACGAGATCTGTGCCAACAATGGTGGTGTACACATCCTTGGCAACTTGGACACCTCGCATCTCCCGGCGGTAATGTTGGCAGCTATAGATCAGATCATAAGGCACCACCCCGTCCTGCAGAATCTGTTCATCATGATAGACATCTCGCAGAAAAAGATTGAGGGCGTGGATTCGCTGGCGCAGGCCGCGTTTGATGGTATCCCATTCTGATGCACCAATGATGCGGGGCAGGATATCGTAGGGGAAGATCCGTTCGATTGTCTCTTTCTCACCGTAGACGGTAAATGTGATGCCCCGATGCAGAAATGTCAGGTCCGCAGCCTGCTGCCGTTGGGTCAACTCATTGACCGGCAGTTCAAGCAGACTTTGTAGCAGTTTCTGATAAGGCGCGCGCGGCTTGCCATCCGGCTGGAACATCTCGTCAAAGTAGTCAACATCCAAGGCATAGTCCCGCAACAATGTAGGCTCATTTTGGATTTCCGCGTAGCCTAAGGTGTTGAAAAAGAGGATCTGCTCGTCTGTAAGCTGAGATTGAGAAGATGAACGCATAACAATTTCCCTGAGTGAACGATTGCACTTATTATATTATCATGACACAATACCATTATCATATCATAGAGACGCTACCAGATCAACATACGATGACAGCTTGACAAATTTCCTGTTCCAACGTAGAAAGATAGAGATTGCCAACGGATGTGCAATCCCTAAAGGACCTAGCCCATGCCCGAACTTTCTTTGCGCGGCGTATATGCCCCGGTTCTGACGCCCATTGATGCGGACCTCACTATTGATCGCGCGGCCTTTTGCCAATTCTGCACCCATCTGCTGGATAGGGGCTGCCATGGACTGGTTCTGTTTGGCACCAACAGCGAAGCCACCTCTTTTTCCGCGGCCGAGCGCATGCATGCGCTTGACGCTGTAGTTGAGGCCGGCATCCCAGCCGAAAAATTGCTCATCGGCAGTGGTGCCCCATCCTATACGGAAGCTGCTGCCTTGTCCCGCCATGCGCTCCAGGCCGGCTGCCATGGTGTCTTGACAGTGCCGCCGTTTTACTATCCGGACATATCTGATGAGGGCATATTCCGCTCCTTTGCTGCCATTTTCGAGGGTGTAGCCGACGAGCGGCTGCGGATGTACTTCTATCACATCCCTCAGGTGAGCGGGATCCCTCTCAGCCCGGCCCTGTTGGCCCGGCTGGCCGAAGCGTTCCCTGCTCAGGCTGCGGGTGTGAAGGACAGCTCCGGCGATCCGGACAATCTGGCCCGTTTCCACGAAGTGGCTCAACGTTTTGCGGGCTTTGCGGTGTTCTGTGGCACAGAAGCTCGTCTGTTGCAAAACCTGCGGGGCGGCGGTGCTGGTTGTATCTCCGGCATGGCGAACGTCCTGCCCTATGTCATTCGCGATCTATACGACAACTGGCAGGCAGCCGATGCCGAAGAACGCCAGAACCGTACCAATTGGATCCGCAGTGCCATCCTTACGTGCGGCTACAATCTGATCGCCTCCCTGAAAGTCATCGTCGCTGACCAGAGCGGACAGCCCGGTTGGAGCCGAGTACGCCCGCCGCTGGTGGACCTGACCGCGGCCGAGCAGGCACAATTGCTGGCTGCTGTGCATGCCGCGCAACCGCGAACGCTTGAGTATAATCACCTGTAGCTCATGGCCATTAGGTAGTAGAGAAAGGAGCATCCCGATGTCTTTGCAAATGCGAATTGCCCTCGGCCAGTTCAATGAACTTACTGATGAGAAACTGGCCTTTATTAAACAGCTTGGAGCCGATGATTTCCTGATGAACACGCCCAAACTCCCTGGGGACAAACAATGGGAGTACAAAGACCTGAAGGCGGCCAAAGAGCGGGCCGACGCCGCGGACCTGAGGCTGATGTGCCTAGAGAATGTGCCCATTTCCTTCTATGACAAGGCCATGTTGGGCCTGCCAGGACGGGACGAGCAGATCGGGCATATGCAGACCACGATCCGCAATATGGGGCGAGCCGGTATCCCGATTCTCGGCTATCATTGGATGCCCAACCAAGTGTGGCGTACCCCGGAAGCGGCCGTGCTGCGGGGCGGCGCACGGGGAACCCGCTTCAATTTGGCAGAGCATGATCCCCATGAACTGACCCATGGGCGGGTCTACAGTGCCGACGAGATGTGGGCTAACTACGAATATTACATGGCACGCATTCTGCCGGTGGCCGAAGAGGCCGGCATAACCCTTGCTTTGCACCCAGACGACCCGCCGGTGGAATCCCTCGGGGGCGTAGCCCGCATCTTCCGCAACTTTGAAGGGTTCAGACGGGCCATGGAGCACTTCGACAGCCCCAATCATGGCCTCAATTTCTGTATGGGCTGCTGGTCAGAAATGGGTGGTCACCACTACGTCATCGATGCCATGCGCCATTTCGCTATCAGCAAACGCATCGTCTACGTTCACTTCCGAGATGTACAGGGCACAGTCCCCTGCTTTAACGAATGCTTCATCAATGAGGGCAATGTGGACCCATTTACGGCGATGCAGGTTCTACAGGAAGGGGGCTTCAGCGGCTTTATGATCACCGACCACGTGCCGGCCATGGTAGATGATACCGCTTGGGGACACCGGGGCCGGGCCTATGCCATTGGCTATATGACAGCCATGCTGGAGATGGTGAAGCGGCTGGCAGCCTAGTGCTACAGAGCATCAAGCTGCCATGGTTTCTCGTTTTGTGTACCCGCAGTTCCTGTCATGGAAACTGGATATCAAATGACCTTCCCACCTCTTGACCGTCAATTCCTCATAGAGCGCCTAGGCCCGCGGAAGGGCCCGCTTCGTATGGTATTGGATACTGATACCGATAACGAAATCGATGACCAGTTCGCGGTTGTGTACGCGCTGCTCTCGCCCGAGTGCTTGACCGTTGAAGCCCTCTACGCCGCGCCTTTCCACAACAACCGCTCCTCTGGCCCGGCCGATGGGATGGAGAGGAGCTACGCGGAGATCCAGCGGCTGTTGGCCCGGCTGCCAGGCCTGGACCGCGGCCGCGGTGGGCATGTTCTGCGGGGGGCTACAGCCTGGCTCGCGGATGAACAGACGCCCGTTGAAAGTGACGTCACTGCCGACCTCATCGAACGGGCCTTGGCCTCACCGCTTGATGACCCGCTGTATGTGGTCGCCATTGCTGCCATCACCAACATCGCCTCCGCCTTGCTCCTGGAACCGGCCATACGGGAACGGATCGTGGTTCTGTGGTTGGGCGGCCATGCTCGCCATTGGCCCGACACCCAGGAATTCAACCTACGCCAGGACCTGGCGGCCAGCCGCATTGTCCTAGATAGCGGCGTCCCTCTCGTGCGCTTCCCATGTATGGGTGTCGTCTCCCATCTGCACACAACCCTGCCGGAAATCGCTACGTATGTACAGGGGCAAGGGGCGATCGGCGACTATCTCTTCCAGATTTTCCGCGACTACCATGCTGACCACATTGGCTACTCCAAACAGATCTGGGATCTAGCCCCTCTCGGCTGGCTGATCAATCCCCAGTGGGCCCCCATGGACCTGGTCAGTTCACCGCTGTTGACCGCTGAGATCACCTGGGCCTTTGATGACAGCCGCCATCCCATTGCCTGTGCCCGCTACGTCCAACGAGATGGGATCTTGCATGACCTGTTCATGAAATTGCTGAAAACCAAGGGCCAGTACAATACCAACCCCAGTGACTGAGCGGCCACTGGGGCTAACAGGAGGTACGCCATGAACTTTGTACTCATGCCGGATGAGGACCCGGCCGATGCGGTGCGCCGCTTGATATCTGAACAGGTTGACGGGGCCCTGGCCCAGCTGCAGCGTACAGACGATCTGAACGAAGGCATTCATGAGGCGCGCAAGCACTTCAAGCGGGTACGGGCCGTGTTGCGGCTGGTGCGGGGCGCGCTCGCAGATACCACATACCGCCGTGAGAACATGTTCTTCCGCGATCAGGGCCGCATCCTTTCACCCGTGCGGGACAGTGTCGTCTACATTGAAACCCTGGATATGCTGAGAGAACACAATTGCCAGCTATCCGCAGAAGCATTCGCCAGAGTGCGGGAATCGCTTGTAGAAAGGCATAAGATGATTCTGCGGACCTTTGTTGAAGATGGCCGGCAGCTCCCGGCTGTGGTCGAATCCCTACGAGAGGCCCAGGCCCGGGTGCAGGAGTGGAAACTCACCGCAGAGGGGTTCGCTTTTTTCGCGCACGGGCTGCACAGAATCTATGGCCGAGGCCATGCGGAGAAGAAGGTCGCCTATGCCCAGCCTACTACTGAAAACTTTCACGCCTGGCGCAAACGGGTCAAATACCTCTGGTATCATGCACAGATTCTCCAGCCCCTATGGCCCGGCATGATGAAGGCATTGGAACGGGAGATCGATCTGCTGGCCGATCTGCTAGGCGAGGAGCACGACCTGGCCGTATTGGAAGAATCCCAGTACATCAATGCGCTGCAGAGTGACAGCGGATGCAACCGCGAACTGCTCACTGCTCTCATCACCCAGGAGCGGGCGCGCCGGCGCAAGGCTGCTATTTCCATTGCAGACAGAATTTATGGAGAGAAGGCGGCCCGCTTTGTCAAGCGCATCGAAGGCTACTGGCACGTGTATCAGCGAGAGGCAATGGCTCGTGGTCTGTAAACAGCAGTCCACTGCCCATTGAGGTACATCATGAACGCTGAGCGTCTGGAACAGCAACTGCAATTTATCCTTGAAATCGACAGGCTGAAGGGTGTGTTGCGGCGCACTCTGCTCATCGATCCTCGGCGGCAGGAGAATTCCGCGGAACATTCTTGGCATCTGGCACTGATGGCTCTGGTGCTGGCGGAACATGCGGACGAACCTATCGATCTCCTGCATACCCTGAAGCTGGTCCTCATCCATGATATCGTTGAGATCGATGCCGGGGATACCTATGCCTATGATCCGGCCGGCCCAGGGGACAAAGACGAACGGGAGCAGGCCGCGGCAGAGCGTATTTTCAGCCTGCTGCCGCCCGCACAGGCCACAGAGTTGGTTGCCCTCTGGCAGGAATATGAGGCCCAGCAGACGCCGGAGGCGCGGTTTGCCTTGGCCCTGGACCGGCTAATGCCCATGCTGCACAACTATCACACAGGCGGCATCACCTGGCAGGAAAACCAAGTAACGAGAGCACAGGTTGAAGAGCGTATGGCCCCAGTTGCCGAAGCCTCTGCTGTGCTAGCACAACATGTTGCGGCGGTGTTGGAACTGGCAACCGCACGCGGCTTGTTGCCCCATGCCTGGTAGCGAGTGACCTATGAACCAGTGGCCACAGGCCATGCGATGAACAAGATCGATCCTCGTGAACCTACCCGGCGCAGGCAGTATGCGGCCTTGGGTTTTTGGCCTGCGTTCCTAGTTCTGCACGCGCTGCTGTTCCTGCCGATCATCTTGCTCAATCCGGAAAATGCCTCGCTTCTGCCGACCATCCACTTGGCCGCACGCTCCTGGGAAGAGATCTGGTGGCAGGTGGCTATCTGGCGCAGAACACCGGATCTGCTGCGCTTTAACGTAGAACTGATCCTGTGTATCGGCCTGTGGATGGGCTTCCCACGCCTCCGGAAAAGCGGGATACGCCATGGGTTCGTGATCTTCTACCTGTTTCTCTTTGCCTACTATCTCTATGAGGGCGTCTCGCTCACATTCTTCAACGTAGAACCGGTCTTCTACAGCCAGTTCCGCATCGCCACCGCAGGGTTCAGCTTTTTCCTACAAAATGCGCGGGTTTCGTTCGGGCTTGTGGCCGGCGTGGTTTTGCTCATCGCGGCCGGTACTGCCCTTGTCATTTGGCTGGCCCGGGTCGTGCTGCCAGCTGACCCATCGCGCCTGGGCTTGCCCGCGCGCAGTGCCCTGGGCCTGCTGCTGTTGCTAACCGTCCTGCAGGTGTTTACCCAGGGGCAGCGGCTTGGCCGTTCAGAGATGATCTTCGGCAGTCTGGCGGTCAAATTGACTCAAAATATCCGCGAATCCTTCCAAGTCTACAGCAATGTTCAACGTTTTGACGATGCGGAGGTACGTCTCGCCTACGACTATAGCGGCTACCGACTGGAGCAGCGGCCCAATGTGTACATCATCTTTATTGAATCCTACGGAAGTGTTCTCTACAAACGCCCCGATTGGCGTTCCCAATACCAGGCCTTGACCCAGCACCTGGAAGAGACCCTGGCCGCAGCTGGCTGGTATGCTGCCTCTGCCCGCAGCCTAGCACCCACCTGGGGCGGCGGCTCGTGGATGTCCTACACCAGTGCCCTTTTCGGCCTGCGGGTCGATTCAGATCCACAGTATCATGCCTTGCTGGACAAATATCACCTAGAGGAGTACCCGGATTTCGGGCGGTTTTTGAAGGCCCAGGGCTATGACTATTATCGTTTGACCGCGCTGTCTGTGGGCCTGCCAAAGGCCATGTGGCGGAAATATACCAGCTTTTTCGGTGTGGACCGCTGGCTGCGTTACCAAGATTTGAATTTTGTCGGCCCTGAGTACGGCTGGGGCCCAGCCCCGCCGGACCAATTCTCTCTGAATTTTGCCCGCCAGCTGATCCATCAGGAGACTGACGGCCCGTTTCTCTTTTTTACCATTACCCAGAACTCCCATTATCCATGGACGCCCTTGCCGGCCTTGCATGATACTTGGCAGGCGTTGAATACCCCTGGGGACCTGCCACCGCCTACCTCAGAGCTGATCGAACACAGCCAACGCCGGCAGAACTACTGGGATGCCATCGAATATCAGTTGGAGATGCTCACAGCGTTCATTTTGCATGAGCCGCAGCCGGCCATCTTCGTGTTGGTTGGGGACCACCAGCCGCCCCGGGTCTCCCGACGGGAGGACGGTTGGGATACGCCCATTCACATTGTTGCCAAGAATCAACAATTTGTTGTATCATTTGAAGAGTACGGTTTCAGGCGCGGGTTAGCTGTCTGGCAGCCGCAGCCAACCTTTCGGCACGAGGGCTTCTATTCCCTCTTTGTCCGCCAGCTATTGGCCGCGTACGGGAGTGGCAGCGAATTGCCGACCTATCTAGCCGAGGGTGTGCGCTTCGGTGAGAGCAGGATGTCCAAGGAGGAAAGGTGAGTGCCCACATGGATGATGTGACAGGAAAAGCGGGCAATCTGGCCCGTATACTGCTGGTCCTGACGGCCCTGCTGGTCAGTTGCGGAGGAGATGATGCCACAGCAACGCCGAACTCAGCGCGCTGTGGAACTGTGCCCTGCCCAGCCGGCCAGGGTGGAGGAGATGATGTCACAGCAACGCCGAACCCAGCGCAGCCAGAGGGGACGCAGTAGGCTTTGACTGCGGAGGCAACCGCAGCCAACCTTTCGGCACGAAGGCTTCTATTCCCTCTTTGTCCGCCAGCTATTGGCCGCGTACGGGAGTGGCAGCGAATTGCCGATCTATCTAGCCGAGGGTGTGCGCTTCGGTGAGAGCGGGATGTCCAAGGAGGAAAGATGAGTGCCCACATGGATGATGTGACAGGAAAAGCGAGCAATCTGGCCCGTATACTGCTGGTCCTGACGGCTCTGCTGGTCAGTTGCGGAGGAGATGATGCCACAGCAACGCCGAACCCAGCGCAGCAGGCTTTGACTGCGGAGGCAGCCGCGTCTTTCGCCCAACTGCCGCCGCTCAACTTGGGCGCGGCCGAGGGTGTGCGGACATTTCACATTGTGCCCGGCCAGTCCAAAGTGTTCTATATTGTTGATGAGGAACTCTTCGCGGATGCTACCCGCAAATATGGGCTGGCTGTGGGCAAGACCCAAGTGATCGGCAGCACATGGGATGTGGACGGGCTGTTGCAGCTGGACCTAGCCACCAATGCCATCGGGACCAACCGCTTCGCTGTCTATCTGCCGACCCTGCAGACCGACCAACACCTGCGCGATACTTGGGTGCGGGACAACGCCTTGGAATCAAACCGCTTCCCCTTGGCTGTTTTCAGGGCTACAGAGATCCAGGGCGCGCCCCAGAGCTATCAGCAAGGGACTGCGGCCCACTTTCAACTGGTCGGTACGTTGACCATCCGTGCCATCGACTTGCCGGTTGTCTGGGCCGTGACAGCCAGCTTACGCGATAATACGATCACAGGAAGCGCAGAGACCCGGCTGCGGATGACAGATTTTGGCTTTGAGCCGCCGCATTTTGCCAATACCCTCAGCGTGCAGGATGAGTTCGGCGTGCGGATTGAGTTCGTTGCTGAAGATAACAGTGGTTGATGTGTGCTAGCCACTGCGCTGGTATTTTGCCATGTCCGTTGGGAGAAGCAAGCAGCCCTTGAGCAGGGCGGATATCATCGTTCGTGCTAAGGCATTGGCGGCCGGCTTGAAGGTTCGCCTGCAGGACGAGAGTCTGCCAGCTCTGATTGCTGAAGTTGGCTATCTGTTGGAAGAAAGCCACAACGTGGCACGTCCGCTGCTGGAGCGCATACGCATTCTAGGGCTGCTTGCCTCCAGCCTGGATCAGTACTTTGCTGAGCAGATGCCTGTGCCGGAAGGGGGCATCTCCGCGCTGCCATCCCCTCAGTGGGTGGAGATCAGCGCGCTGGTGGAGCCACTTCTACAGCAGGCCGTTGTCCATCTGCAGGGGACATTGTTGCCGGCCCTGGCAGAAGAGTACGGCATCATCCTACGCCGGCCCGAGGAGCTGAACGAAGAGCAGCGGGCCTACCTGCACCGCTTTTTCCATCAGCAGGTGTATCCCCTATTGACGCCTCTGGCTATTGATCCGGGCCATCCGTTCCCCTTTATCAGCTCCCACAGCATCAATCTGCTGGTTCATATCAGCAGCCCGGATGCCGGCATTGGCCCGCTTGCCTATGCGAGGATCAAAGTGCCACGCCTATTGCCCCGCTTTGTCGAAGTCCCCTCGGACGCCGGGCGCGTGTATCTGTGGAGTGAGGACGCAGTGGCTGGCTTTTTGCAGGACCTGTTCCCCGGCATGCAGCTTGAGCGGGTCTTTCTCTTTCGCATCCTGCGGGCCGCGCCCAATCGTCGTTCTAGCGATGAACTGGTGGCCCAGAGCCGCTGGCAACGCAACCAACAGTTGGCCTCTGCGGTCGTGCATCTAGAGGTCGAAGCAGTTATGCCGGATCAGCTGGTGGAGTGGCTGGCCGCCCATCTGGCCGTGCCGTCTCATCTGTGCTACCGCAGCCCCGGCCCCTTGGCCATGTTTCAACTGATCGATCTGGCCAATCTCGCGGATGCCTGAGATTGACAGCCGCGCCCAGCTGTGCTAAGCTATCATGAAACTGCAGTATGGCTGTGATTGAGGCATGGGCCGTCTGTCCGTTCTTTCAGAGAGTTGCCGGCCGCTGCGAGGCAACAGACGTCACACGGTTTAGCACCTCAGGAGCTCCCGGCAGGCAATGGCCGGGCGGTCTGCCCCGATATCGGCACAATGAGGCAGATATCTTCTGTGAACTCAGGTGGCACCACGGGTCCCCTCGTCCTGATTTGATGAGGGGATTTTTTATGCGCGAGACCCGTCACAATCAAACGGAGGGAGAGATGCTTGACATACATTGGATGCGAGAAAATCGGCAAGCCTTAGCCGAGGCCATGACGAAACTGAATGATGCGGATGCGCCTTGGGAGCTGGCCTTAGAGCTGGACGAAAAGCGCAGGGCCCTGTTGCAACAGGAGGAAGCTCTGCGGGCCGAACGGAACGCCGGCTCTCGGCAGATCGGCGCGCTATTTCGCGAAAAGAAGGCCGACGAAGCCAATCTGCTAAAAGAGAGGATGAGCCAGGTCGGCCAGGAGATCGCCCAGCTCCATGATGAATTACGCCAGGTGGAAGGGGCCTTCCATGAAGCCATGATGCGGGTCCCCAATCCACCCGATGCGGATGTGCCGGTCGCGCCGGATGAAGAGGGCAATGTGGTCATCTCCCAATGGGGGGAAATCCCCCAATTCGACTTTGAGCCTAAAGCCCATTGGGATCTGGGCCCGCAGCTGGACATCATCGACTTTGAGCGGGGCAGTGCCGTGGCCGGCAGCCGTTTCTATTTCCTCAAAGGGGCTGGGGCCCGGCTGCAACGTGTGCTGTCGAATTGGTTTCTGGATGTACACATCAACGAGCATGGCTTTACCGAAGTGTATCCCCCGCTGATGGTGCGTGGGCATGCCATGGAAGGGACAGGCACATTGCCCAAATTTGGCGAGAATCTCTATCGGGATGCGGATGAGGACTATTGGTTCATCCCCACCGCGGAGGTGTCTGTCACCAACATTCACCGGGACGAGATCCTAGAGGCGGGCACGTTGCCCCGCTACTATGTGGCCAGCACACCCTGTTTCCGCCGCGAGAAGATGTCCGCGGGCAAGGATGTGCGGGGCATTAAACGGGTGCATCAGTTTCAGAAGGTGGAGATGGTGAAATTTGTGGAGCCGGCCACAGGGCGAGAGGAGTTGGAATCCCTCACCCGGGCCGCGGAGGTGCTATTGGAGAGGCTCAATCTGCCCTATCGCCGGGTTTTCATCGCCACGGGCGATTTGTCATTCGTGGCCGCCATCAAATATGATCTGGAGGTGTGGGCGGCCGGCTGCCAGGAGTGGCTGGAGGTCAGCTCCTGTTCTCTGTTCCGGGATTTTCAGGCCCGGCGGGCCAACATTCGCTACCGGCCCCAGGAGGGCGCGCGGCCGGAATATGTCTATACGCTCAATGGGTCTGGGCTGGCCCTGCCCAGGGTGCTGATCGCGCTGCTGGAGAACAACCAACAGGCCGATGGCAGCGTCCATCTACCGGAGGTCTTGCGTTCCTATCTGGGCGGCCAGATGCGGATCGGTGGCTGATGGCTTGCGTCTCTATGGGCACGGAACAGTTGACATGGTTTCCGTGCCCGGTGTATACTCATAATTGGCCATCACAAGCGGAAGGCCCTGGAGGGATGGCCGAGTGGACGAAGGCGGTTGTCTTGAAAACAACTGTGGCAGCAATGTCACCGGGGGTTCGAATCCCTCTCCCTCCGCCTGCAGGTCATTCGTGCATCCGCCATATCTGAATTGTATACTATCGTGGGATATGGTACACTGTATACAGATGGGGAGGTCGCATAGCCTGGTCGAGTGCGCCCGCCTGCTAAGTGGGTAGGGGTAGCAATGTCCCTCGAGGGTTCAAATCCCTCCCTCCCCGCCATGCGCCAGTAGCTCAGCGGATTAGAGCATCGCCCTGCGGAGGCGAAGGTCGCAGGTTCGAATCCTGCCTGGCGTACACAGATAGTTTAAGCCTACCCCGCAGAATCTCCTTGTTATTGGGCAAAGTTCCCGACCGCTAATTGCATTACTTGGACGGTGAATGGGTTTCCAAATTACATGTTCGTCTTTAATTCTATATATGAGGGAGAGCCGGTCTTTTCTAGCAAGTCCACGACCCTCTCCATAATGTTGGATATGTACAACATTTCTGTGTCCTCCGCGCTCACGCTAGATGGGCTATGAAAATCACCCACGATTTCTTTCAAATGCCCAAATGAACGTTCACCTTCACGCATAAGTCTGTGGATCAAGGAAGACGTACCTGATCGTGTTTTGGTAGTGACATAGAGAATTTTGAGTGCATCATCCCACTCATCCCAATGTAGGGGCCGCCATCGTTTGCTGCCTCGCACTGCGCCTTCATACAGATACAGACGTGCAATCTCTAGGGTATCCTGTGGTGCTGCTTGGGCAAGCCGGACAATTGATTTCCTGAGTCCATGCTCCCAATCGAGTACCCCGTTTGTCTTTTCAAGCGTTTTCCTGACCCGCTCCGCAAGCCAAGCCGGCGCAAAGATCTCTTTTTCAAGATCGATCCAAAGACCAAATTCACGAAACAGCGTTGGGTTCTCGTGCTGTGCAAGCAGCCAATCCCAAAGCTCCTGCAGCCGTTCTTTGCTTTGCGGCTCAATGCGCCTATGTGCATCTGTGGCCGAAACAAAAGCGCGTCCCAAAAAGCCTACAAAGTGTGCCTGCCGTTTGGGATTGTCCTTTTCCCAGAAAGCAATAAATAGAGGGTGGTCTAACCCGAACTCTTGGTCGTACATAAAGGCAAGTGCTAGATGTTCGGCAATGCCTTCATCCGGTTCCCGGAAATGCCCCTGTTGCGGAGGATAATCGTCCTCGGTTAAAGCAAGGCCGTGCTGATAGAGTGGTTGAATTGCAGGGTCATAAAACATATCAATGTATAGAGGATTGGTAAGATATCCCTCCCAGGCCGCTGTATAGAGCTCCTTCTGGGCCAGCGGAAAGATCTGTGGCAGGAGCCGGCGGACCCAATCCCTATCGTGGATGTAGAATTTGGGAAGATGGTATCCAAACAGAAACATGCCTGTACGTCTGTTCGTGTGTTCCAATACCTTAGCGTACAAGTCTTTCACAGCAGCGTCAATGTGTACGCGCTCTTCGGCTTTGAATCTCTTGCTATCCTGCTGGACAAACAAGACAAAAGCCTGAAATGCTCGGCCTCGCCTAGTATTGATGGCGCGCGTAAACAGGTCCATATGGGGAGATTGGTCGAATGGAGACGAATCAAGGTAGGCGAGGAGATAGCCTAGCAGGTGGAAAAGCTGGTCCCGATGTGTGCCGACGTCCACCAGCACCTGGCCGTTCTTTTCCGTGAGCAGTGCCTGCAAAAGGTCGCTCATGGCCGAATGAACCGCATCCCAGTTGGCAAGCCAAGTATCAAACCAATCAGGCTCTCTTGTTTCCTGTTCAAATGGATCTGTCTCGCCGGCCTCTTTGATGGCACTGCAGAGGGCAATGACGTTATCCCAATCGACAGCGGGTTTCTGGTGTTGTAAGGCTTCCTGCACACCGCGCAGGTACGCGTAGGTGTAGTGTGGGTCCAGCCTCTCGCGATCAAAGAAATGGACGGCATGGGCCACATACTCCTGCAGCCGCGCCCGCATATCCGCTTTCAATAGGTTGCCAACGCCCTCGGCATTGAGCGGGTGTAAGAGATCATCGCTGGTATTTTGGACGCGTAACTGTGCCGGGCTCCACGCATTGCACAGGTTCTTGGCGATGTCTGCGATAGGAAGCTGCGCGAATTCTTCCTGTGTAAGGGGGCCGCGCGCTACGCCCCAGCCGCCTTCCTCATCAACGATGCTGGGTTGCGGTTCATAGGTTGGATCAAGCTGGATGCCGGCCTCCTCTGCCTGTTCTTTCAAGGCTTCATTGAGATAGGGCAGTATCATAGAGAGGATCTGTGAGCCGATGGACTGTTGGCTGAACGTCTCTATGGTGCGTTTCACGAACGCCTCTTTGTCGGCGTCCGCTAGTTCAGAAAACCCTGCCCGCAGAGCATGCAAGTATTCGGCCTGGACGATCTCAAAAGCGTGTTCAACCTCAAACAGCCGGAAAAAGGCCTCTTTGAGTTCCGCCTGAAAGACGTGCGGACACAAACTCCAAATATAGAGCCGTAGCCGCCACATCACCCGGCTGTCCGGCAGCCTAGCTATCTGTTCTTGATAGATCTTTCTGATGTCTTCGGCTTCCGCGCCGCTTTGGCCGATGAGACGAGCCGTCAATACTTTGATCACGGCTGCTAGTTCCTGCACATGGCCGTTCGGCGATACGCGCCCCTGGCCCAATTCCAGAGCAAAGAAATCTACCTCCAAGAGAGGAAACCTGTCGAAAACCGCAAACACTGTCTCGCCTTCACCTTCTGTACCCCACAGAGCAATCACGGCAGCCATCGTTTTTGTGGTCAAGGCTAGGGCCTGTTGCACGTCGGCAGTGTTCACTTGGGCTAAACAGTCAAAGACTGCTGTGTGCGAGAGCTCGTCAAAGTAGAAAGGATTGTCGGGAAAGCGGTCGTGGGGCCCGTGTTCGATTTCTTCTCTGGGGTGTACAGCCAACACGGCCTCGGCAAGCACGAGCAGGCTCGTGTACTCTTTGGCGGCGGCGAGGGTCTGAAACATCTTCTTATAAGCAGAATCCGCAAGGATATCGTAAGCAGCCATCAACGGTACCCAGTGCTCACGACGGATTTTGTCTACCACGCGCGCGAGCTGGTCTGCCGGCAGGCTCTCGCTAATCTGCAAGAAGTGATGAACATGCTGCGGATTCAAGGTATCTGTGGACAGTGACGCATCAAGCATGATGTCTACGACTTTGGCTGGGCGTTTCTCCGCCATGCGGACAAGGTAGGTAAGCTCTGGGGGCGTATATTCATAATCCCCTTCCGTTTTTTCCTTGATGACATCCAAAAACCCGTGCTGCCAAAGCCAATCAAGCCAGCCTTCGTCGGCTTTTGTGTAGAAATACCGACGAGCACCTAGGTTGACATGGATCAGCTCCTGCAGTCGCTCTTTGGTCAATGTTTTGGGGGGAGTGCTCATCGTTACCTCGTCGGCTTATCTGAAATTATCTGTGATGGGTCGCTACTCAACAATTTCGTCAATCTGATTCTGTACATCAATTTGTCGAGTCAATGCCCTCTGCATAGATGTCTCAAAGCGAGCTATGAGCTTTTCAAAACCTGGTTTGGACAAAATACTATTATGATGAGCTAGCTTATTTAAGCAACCATATATTTTTCCAAGGTTGTTGTCGTTTTTATCTAAAAATACAGAACCGTATTTTTTAAGAATTTTTTTCGTTTTATCAAGAGGGTAAAGAATTTCTCGCAGAGAGTGAGCGGCTTGAGCAAGCCAATCGGGATTATTCTGGGCCTCTTTGATAGCAAAAAGTGCTCCTCGGAACATTGCCGAGGGTCGGGTCTCTAGTCCGTATGGATCATACAGTTCGTCCAATCGCCTGCACAGCTCCTCTTGTGCAGGAGTTAAAGAAATTGGCCGTGTTCCGCTTGTCAATCGTGATGATTCTAATTCATCTGCCATAATTTGCAATCACCTTAGTTTCCTCCTCTATCAGCCCATACATATACACCAACTGATCTATCCCTTGCCTGTGTACTGAATATCCGCCAGCGGGACACTGTGGCGGAAAGGATGCTTGATTATTCTATCCGAACAGCAATAGGTAGACCCCAATGATCAAAACCCCCGCGAAGACCACAAAGAAGATGACCGGTACAAAGGTTTCAACCACTGTCAGTTTCCAATATTTGTTGGGATTCTCTCCTTCTTCCAACAATTCCCATTCCCGTTTGAAGAAAGGGTAAGCGAGTTTCTCCTCTAACTCTTGTAAAGGCTTAAATTTACCGGTATTGAGCTGGCGGTACGAACGTATGTGAACATACCAAGCGACTGTCAACGACGTACCCAATAGCCCAAAGCCTAGCATGAGGCTGCCAAGTGGTACTCCATTTTGAAACTGTAGGAGAGCAGAAAAGAGCACAAACAGGCCTGACATGAGCAAAAGATAGAAGCGGTTTGTCGTGCCCCGTTGCCGGCTGACGCTGTCGGCAAGGCCAGCGTGCAATTTGTAGATTTCAAGTAGTTCTTGTTTTTCGTCCAATGTTTATGTTATCTCCCCGCTGGTATTAGCTGACAGGTCATCATCTTTGGGGTGCAGGATACGCTACCAGCCGCATGAACGGATATTGGCTTGGTAGCGGTGGTTTGGGGGTCGGATCACTCATCCTCATTGGGCGCGTCAAGGTTGCGTAGCACTAGATACGCTAATGCGGCAATGTCTTCTTTGCCAGCCTGTTGTGCTAGGTTGTGTGCAGTCTCGAAATCCCGCCGCGCCTCGTCCGGTCGATTGAGCGCATGATTGGCAAGACCGAGCCCGAGGTGGGCTTCAATAAAATTTGGGTTCAGTCTGATAGATTGGTTGTAGTCATTGATGGCGTCCTGATATTGATCAAGACTGTACTTGGCAAGACCGCGATTGTTATAGGCTGAGGCATCATCTGGGTTCAGTCTGATAGCTTCGTCGTAGTCTTTTATGGCCTCTACATGCTGGTCAAGACTGTACTTGGCAAGGCCCCGATTGTTATAGGTTTTGGGAAGATCCGGGTTCAGTCTGATGGCTTGGCTATAGTCATTGATGGCGTCTACATGCTGACCAAGACTGTACTTGGCATTGCCCCGATTGTTATAGGCTTCGGCATAATCTGGGTTCAGTTGGATGGCATGATCGTGGTCATTGATGGCGTCTACATGCTGACCAAGACTATTCTTAGCATTGCCCCGATTGAAGTAGGCTTCAACAGAATTTGGATTCAGCCTGATAGCTTGGCCATAGTCTGTGATGGCATCCTGATGTTGACCAAGCCTGTACTTGGCATTGCCCCGATTGGTATAGGCTCCGGCATCATCTGGGTTCAGTCGGATAGCTTCGTCGTAGTCTGCGATGGCCTCTAGATGCTGGCCAAGACTGTACTTGGCTGTGCCGCGATTGTTATAGGATTCGGCATAATCTGGGTTCAGTCGAATGGCTTTATCATAGTCTTCAATAGCTTTTTCATGCTGACCCAGACCATTCTTGGCAATGCCCCGATTGAAGTAGGATGCGGAGAGATGTAGGCGTAACTGTTCTTCCGCCAATGCGGCAAGGTCTTCATTGCCAACTTGTTGCGTCAGGTTGCGCGCAGTCTCAAGATCTCGCCGCGCCTCTTCCGGTTGGTTGGTCACAAGATAGGAAAGTCCGCGATTGAGATAGGCTAGGGCAAAGTCTTGGTTCAGTTTGATGGCTTGGTCATAGTCTGCGATGGCATCCTGATGTTGACCAAGATAGTAGCTCTTAGTATTGCCGCGATTGAGGAAGGCTTCGGCAAAGTCTGGCTTCAGTCTGATAGCTTGGTCAAAGTCTGTGAAGGCGTCTTCATGTCTACCAAGACTGATATTGGCAAGGCCGCGATTGAGATAGGCATCGGCATAATCTGGGTTCAGTCTGATAGCTTCGTTGTAGTCTGCGATGGCATCCTGATGTTGACCAAGATAGTAGCTCTTAGTATTGCCGCGACTGAGGAAGGCTTCGGCAAAGTTTGGCTTCAGTCTGATAGCTTGGTCAAAGTCTGTGAAGGCGTTTTCATGTCTACCAAGACTGATATTGGCAAGGCCGCGATTGTAGTAGATTTCGGCATAATCGGGCTTCAATCGGAGCACTTCGTTGTAGTCTGTGATGGCGTCTTTATGCTCTCCAAGACTCTTCTTGGCAACGCCGCGATTGAGATAGGCATCGGCATAATCCGGGTTCAGTCGGATAGCTTTGTCGTAGGCTGCGATGGCAGCCTGATGCTGACCAAGACCGGCCTTCGCATTGCCTAGAGTGAAGTAGACGGTGGCATCGTTCGGCTTCAATTGGAGTGCTTCATTGTAATCTGCGAAGGCGTCCTGATGTTGACCAAGACTGTTCTTGGTATAGCCGCGATTGAAGTATGCTTCGGCATAATCCGGCTTCAGTTTGATAGCTTGGTTGTAGTCTGCGATGGCGTCTTTATACTCTCCAAGATTGTTCTTGGCAAGGCCGCGATTGAAGTAGGCTGCGGCATCATCTGGCTTCAATCGGAGCACTTTGTTGTAGTCTGCGATAGCATCCTGATGTTGACCAAGACTGTACTTGACAATGCCGCGATTGGTATAAGCTTCGGCAAAGTCTGGTTTCAGTTTGATAGAGTGGTTGTAGTCTGCGATGGCATCCTGATGTTGACCAAGACTGTTCTTGGCAATGCCGCGATTGTAGTAGGCTGCGGCATCATCTGGGTTTAGTCTGATAGCTTGGTTATAATCTGTGATGGCGTCTTGATACTCTCCAAGACTCTTCTTGACATTGCCGCGATTGTTATAGGCTGCGGCATCATCTGGGTTCAGTCTGATGGCTTGGTCGTAGTCTTTTATGGCATCTTCATGCTGGCCAAGACTGTCCTTGGCAGCACCGCGATTGTTATAGGTTTCGGGAAGATCCGGGTTCAGTCGGATGGCTTGGTCATAGTCATTGATGGCGTCTACATACTGGCCAAGCCTGTCCTTGGCAGCACCGCGATTGGTATAGGCTTCGGCATAATCTGGGTTCAGTCTGATGGCTTGGTCGTAGTCTTTTATGGCGTCTTCATGCTGGTCAAGACTGTCCTTGGCAACGCCCCGATTGTTATAGGATACGGCATAATTTGGGTTTAGTTCTATGGACTTGTCGTATTGTTCTATGGCTTTGTCATACTTGTCTGTATTCTGATAGGTAAACCCTTTATAAAACGCTGTGTATGCACTCTCATGGATATCATGATTTTTGATAAATCCATGCAGATCGTTGTAGATGGTTTCGCTAAATATGCCATGGTAATTGTGTAGATGGTTTAATAAGGGCTGTTTAAGTTCGGCTGGGATAATGATCATCTCGTCAGGGTCAGGTTCAATAAAGCCCGCGTCCGGACGAACGAATATGCTCTTCTGGGCTATGACGCGATTTCTCGGCTCCCGAGGCTGATAGACTTGATAGAAATGGTCTTCTCTTTTTTGCCATAAGATAAGCCTGCCGCATTTATCATGGAAGTCAGATCCATCACAGGCGAAGAAGAGAGCGATATGGTAGTCTGTCGTAAAGTCTATCAGGTTGGTTTTGCCGCCGTAGTGTTGGAGTTCCGCTAAGATCTCAAATTCGTCGGTTTTGTCCGTATACTGTTTAGCCTTTTCCAGAATTTCTTTTTGTACATCTTCCACCTTAAAATTCTCTACATCAATATCTTTGTATTGGCGATAGAGATTTGAGGATACTTTCTCGTAGCATTCAGGTTCGCCGCGGTAGATATAGCCACCACCGGCAGATTTTTCCTCTACCTCGCGGAGTATTTTCCAAACTTTGGTTTGCTGATCGTTTGGGATATTGTTTTGCTCGCTCATATCTGTGCCTCCAAATAGCGTATCTCTCTAGGCGATTGCACTACCTTATACACGCAATGATTGTATCATAAAATTGTTGGATAATCCAACAATTCACCCCGTACTCCGTGCCCGCTGCTTGCGATTCTCTACCAGTTCCCGCACACCCTCATACACAGCATCCCGCTCCCCTGCTGTCAAGCCCAGTACTTCAAATACCGCATCGTCTATCAGCCTACGCTGCGGAGATGGCGAGAGCACATCCCAATCTGTGGATTGGAAAATAGCGGCGTCAAACTCTGGTAAACTCTGCGGATTCACGATGCCAATGTTAGCCAGTTCGTATGCTGCAACTTCTAACATACCACCCCCGAAATTTGTTCTTCCTTCAACATTGATAGTGAGTTGGAAAACGGATGAATTTGTAGCAATACAAATCTGCCTAGGCGATATTGGCTTGCTATGAATCTCATAGAGAACGTTGTTGGCGTATAACCCGTACTTTGCAAGAAAAGTATGCGAAGTTGTATCGATCATTCTGTTCATCAATGCGTATGATATTGGTATTTGTCCCAAGTCATACCACAACCTACGAGAAGCCACACTGCGTCGTGTATGGTAGCCTTGGGTTTCACCCCATTGGATGTAGGCCAATGCCCCAGTACCTACTAGATTCTCTTTGTTTTTGTGGCACATAAAGAGTTGGTGCTGCAGTTGGGTGGGGTCTACGGCGATGCTACGGGATTCCTGCGGGCTGGTCATGACCGGCTGATAGAATTCTGGCTCTATCCCCCATGCGTCAATCGTATTCTTGTCTAGGTGGAAGAATTCATTAGCCCCGGTCGTTGTCCCTCGTCTGATCGTGGCAATATCACCCAGTCGCACCAGCTTGTCGCTGCATTTGTCTAGGATAGTGTGATAGATGTCTGGTGCGCGCAGGTATTTGCCGCCCCACTTGTCGCCATGCCTTCCTGATGCCTTCTCTGCGCTCAGCAGTGTGTGCTGATTTTTCACAATGGTGCGGCGGCGGTTGGCGTCAGCGATTGCTAGGTCAAATTCATCGCGCAGAGAGACGAAATCTGTAGGGTGATCGGCCTTGGCTGCGGTGTTCCTAATGACGCTGATGATGGTGTTGATCTGTGCAGTAGAGAACTGTCGTTCCACCGCGCTTTCGTAGATGGCCTGAATGTGGCTGTTGAGCAAGAGATGGCGTTTGAGGGAGGAGCCGAACCCTACGTCCAGCCAACTGTTGGAGCAGATAAAGATATTGACGCCTTGTGCGCGCAGCAATTGAAGGGCGCGTGCATAGAAGTAACAGTAGAGGTCGGAGCGAGGCGTAGTGGCGTCAGTGTAGAGCTGGGTCAAACTCGACTTGTTGGGGATGTCTTCCTGTCGGACATATGGGGGGTTGCCAATGACCACATCAAAGCCCTCGCTTACACCGAACATATAGGTAGGATCGAACCAATCTGCGCTGGCGTTCTGGTCATAGGGGTCCCACTGCGCGATCTTCTCGGCATCAGCGGTCGGCATGCCGCCTTGTTCCAACTCGGCTGCTAGGTCGTCCCGTAGCTCTTTATCCTTTTCCTTGCAAGCTAATTTCTTGTGTCGGGTGGTTGCATGGAAATAACGCTCGCGGTTGGTGTTCAATTCCTGCTGCAGTTGGGTAACGCTAGCGGTATGTCCCAAGCTCATCTGCGGGGTGGTGGCGAGGGTCAGCAGGGTATTGGCAGCGACAAAGCGGGTCTCTAAGTTGGGCAGGGGCTTGATGCCATAGTTGTCGGCATCTGGGTCGGGGTCCTGTTCAATGGCCAGGGAGATGAAGAAGCGCAGCTTGGCGATCTGCGTGGCGATGGTCTGGATGTCCACGCCGAAGATGCTGTTCTGGATGAGATAGAGCTTGCGCCCGAAGTCAGAATCCCGGTAGCGTCCAAAGGTATCGCTGATTTCTGTCAGTTGTGCGGCCCGTGCTTGCCGGTCTTGCGTATCAAAGGCCAAGTCAGCCCGTTGCATAGCCAGCTCTTTTTGCACCTGTTCCCAGCGTGTGTTGTCCTGGTCCAGGCGTCGTAGGGCCAGGGTCAGCTTATGTAGCACACCCATGGGGAAAGCCCCGGAGCCTACGGCTGGGTCGAGGACAGTGAGATGGGCGATGGCGCGCACAATGCCCTGGCGTTCGCTCTCCTCAAACAGTTCATCGGCATCATTGAAAGCATCCGCGTAGTCCAAGAGGTAGCGCAGGCGGTCCCGCCAGAAATCCATATCGCCATCCATGGGCTGACAGTGGGTGGCTAGGGCTGCGGTCAGGGCTTCGTCCACCATGAAATCGACCACTGGCCGGGGCGTATAGTAGGAGCCGGTCTGCTTGCGTGCGGTGGAACGGGTTTCAGGATTGTAGGCGGCCAACATGTTCTCAAAGACCTTGCCTAGCAGCTCCGGGTCCAGGGCTACCTCCTGCTCGGTGGGTGTGTTCTCCTCTACAGTGAATTTGTAGCGGTTGAAGAGGGAGAGCAGGCCTTGGTCGTCAAAGAAGAGGCGATTGGGGATAGAATAGTCCTTGCGTTGGTTGGGATTATCGCTGAAGCAGTCAATACGATAGCCGCCCTGGTTGCTGGCTTCATAGCTGTCAAGGCAGTCGAACAGGCCGCCATTGATGAAGGGTGTCTGTGCGAACAGGGCCAGCAGGTTGTCCGTGTCCGCGATCTCATTCGCATAGCGGTAGCGGGAGGGGTCCCGGTGGGTAGCATTGCTGGCCTTGCTGAAACCGCGCCTGTTGATCTCAGTGTTGAGGGTAGCGAAGAACAGGTTCTGCAGGATGGCGCGATAGTAGGAATCACCCTTGGTCCGGTCATAGCCATGCAGCAGGGGGTTGACGTTGGCTTCAACGAACAACTCCTCCGCAATCAACCCCTTTTCCTTGATGAACCAGACAAACAGCAGGCGGGTGATAAGACGGATGATGTGCTCTTCGGGCGGTAAGGTCTTGGTTTCCTTGGTGGGGAAGGTAGCCTCCTGGGTCGCGCGGCTGAACCAAGCGAACAGATCTCTGTAGAATTGCCGGTTCAGTTCCTCAGTATCCAGAGCATCCAGCCAAGCGGCCAACAGGCCGTCAAAATTGTACGGCTTGCCATTGGCGTTCATCCAGCGTAGACGCTCTGCTAATGATAGGTCGTGTAGGATATCCAGATGGGCCCTGTGTGGGTTGGTGGGGTCGATCTCCCGCACCAACGAGACGCTGCCCAGCACATCCCGCTTTGGGTCTCGTTGGTTCATGCGGCGATGCACGAAGGCTAAGGTAAGCAGGTCGTCGGCTGTTTTGAAGAGGACGACAGCTGGGGCGGGGAAGCGTTTGTTGATCTCCCTAGTAAAGCTGATGTACTGGCTGCGTGGATAGCGTGTGTCCTTCAGTTCCACGGCCATAAAGAGAAAACTCTGGGCTAGGCCTTGATCAAAGCCATCGGCATCAAACAGCATCTGTTGCCCCTGGGCGCTGATATCGATTTCATCGCTGGTCACCTGAAAGATGAGCTGCACGGCTGTGGCCTCTTCAGCAAACGCATTCTCTGACTCTGTGCCCGGGTTCTTGGCGGGAAAGTCTGTGATAAAGTCGGCAACGTTGCCCGTCTGCCCGTCCAAGGTGCGGTCGCTGCGGTATCCCAAGGCGGTCAGCAGCTCGCGGCTGGCGTCCGCGAACGTGGCTGTCGTTATCCCCTGCAGGGCAGATGTGATGTCGTTGCGGGTATTGGATGCGTTCATGGTATATGCCTCGCTAGAAGTGTACTATTTGGCACAGAAAATTTTGTCATTGTTACCATTATTTCTCTGTCAAAATTTCTCGTGCCAAACCTGATCATCCTCTCATCCAGAGAATCCTGATTCAGACAAGGTGTTAATCCGCAGAATTCTAATACAGACAAAATTCACTGGTCGAGCGTCTCCAATCCTGATAATCCTTTCATCTAGAGAATCCTGATTCAGACAAGGGTTTACAAGCCATTTCAACCCTAGGCGTTCAAACTGTTCTGGCGGCGCATCATTGGCGGCCATCAACTCAGGAATGCGTGTAGATAGCCGGGCCTACTGGGCTGGGTCATTGATAGGGGCGGTCTGGTCGGGATCCGTAGCCAGATCGAACAGCATGGTCTGCCGGCGGATGGGCCGCTCGGGCTGGCGGGTAGGGATCTTCATCGTGCGGCAGCCTTTGGTTTTGACACGAGAAATTTTGACTTTATCTGAATTTTGGCACGAGAAATTTTGACAGAGAAATAGTGGTAACAATGACAAAATTTTCTGTGTCAAAAAAGGAGAACGGCGCGGCCAACTGGATATCTTGTAACTCCTCAACAGCAAAGCGGTAGCGCATGTGTGTGGGCATCAGGGTATAGTCACAGAGAGGCGTATTCTGGGCGGGGTCCACGGGCCCCCGCATATACACATAACGTCCATCGGTGATTTTGGCACGAAAAATTTTGACAGAGACATTTGATCACAATGACAAGATTTTCTGTGCCAAAAAGCAGTTCATTCTGCGGCCAGGATATCCTGCAAAATTTCCGGCGTCAGCCCGCGGCGTTGTGCGTTGCGGCTGATTGTTTCCATAATATCTTGCAGGGATTTCTCTGAGTTCCTGACCGCCATGGCCTCCCGCAAATGTAAGTCGATCAGCATATCCAGTCTGAGACGATCATCTTCTGAAGCCGAGCGGTACATCGCAGCTACATCGGCATCGACCGACACAGTAATTTGGTCTGTCATCTCCACACTTCCCATGTATGGCTGAATTTCTATGTATTTGAGGATGGTATCCACCCTTGCATTGTAAACGATAGAGGGGTTTTGTCAATGACAGGGGTTTTAGAGGGCTAACAGCAGCAGCGGCGGCATTTGACAAAGAGTACAGAATATATAAAATGTGATTTATGTTGACACCTAAGCAGGCCGCAAAGAGACTGAATGTATCAAAGAGTGCGTTACGCGTGTGAACGAACGAAGGCCGGATATCGAGTTGTCTTTCTGCGCGTTCTAGGGGATTGTCTGAATCAGGATATTTCGCTTTGCCGCGGACTGTTGATATTATTGCCATTGGGTACCATACAACCATCCAATGTGAACGACTAGGAGACTCTCAATGACAGCTCATACCCTGTATGTCGGAACCTACACCCAGCGGGATAGCGAAGGGATTTACATCTATGATTTTAATACGGAGAGCGGGGCGTTGCGCCAGGTGGCGGTCGGTGGTGCGGATGTGATGACGGATCCGGTGATGAATTTATGGGACCGTGCTGCGCTGGTGCCGATCATACAAGGGGCTGGGGGTCGCATTAGCGACTAGCAGGGGGGCGTCCTCATTCCCCTGCTGCGGGATCTGCTCGGGGCTCCACCTTGAGCCTTTACTGTATATCCGTACTTGCAGCTAGTTCGGTTGTGTAGTATATTCCAAATCAGTTTACAAAATGTGATCTGTCCCAACACGGAGATGCGATTATGAGTAATCATCAGATTCTCTCAGACAGTGCAACCATGGCGGACGACCCCTCGCATGTTGCGGGCGAGAGACGAGGACGTGTGTCCAGATTCGGATTGTCAATCATATATTATATAATGGGGGGGGGGGGGGGGGCAAGATGCAACCAGGCCTCTCAGCCCAGACCCTCCTACCAGCTCTCAGCGTCCTCTGTGCCGCCATCACCTTAACCGCCTTGATGATGACCATCGCCGGCACACCCGTAGCCGCACAGGACGCACCCTCGCCAGAGGATTTTGATACTATATGTCGCGGCTCCACCGCGATAGGTGGGATAGACTCCCGAATCGAGCCTTGCAAAATACTCCTGGCCGCCAAGGGGACCCTACAAGGTACCGCCAACACACTGAATTGGACTACAACGATTAATATGGGGGGAAGTCCCGGCTGGACCGGCCTCGCCCTCCCGTCAGAAAACGAGTACCGATTAACCCTCAATAGGCTATCCCTCAATGGCCGCATCCCTCCTATACTAGGCACCCTCACCCAGCTGACGCAGTTGGAGCTCTTCAACAACCAACTGACAGGCAACATCCCTCCTGCACTAGGCAACCTCACCAATCTGCAGACCTTGCACCTCAACAACAACAAACTCACAGGCACGATCCCTACTGAACTGGGCAACCTCACCAATCTGCAGCAGTTGTACCTCGACAACAACAAACTGACCAGCATCCCTCATCAACTGGGCAATCTCTCCAATCTGCAGCGGTTGTCTCTCTTCAACAACCAACTGACAGGCAACCTCCCGCCTCAACTAGGCAATCTCTCCAATCTGACGCAGTTGTCTCTCTTCAACAACCAACTGACAGGCAACCTCCCGCCTGAACTGGGCAATCTCTCCAATCTGACGCAGTTGTCTCTCTTCAACAACCAACTGACAGGCAACCTCCCGCCTCAACTAGGCAACCTCGCCCAGCTGCGGCAGTTGGAGCTCGACAACAACCAACTGACCAGCATCCCTCCTGCACTAGGCAACCTCTCCAATCTGACGCAGTTGTATCTCAACAACAACAAACTGACCAGCATCCCTCCTGCACTAGGCAACCTCACCAATCTGCAGCGGTTGTATCTCAACAACAACAAACTGACCAGCATCCCTCCTGCACTAGGCAACCTCTCCAGTCTGACGGAGTTGTATCTCCACGACAACGAACTCACAGGCAACATCCCTACAGAACTAGCCAACCTCTCCAGTCTGGCGCAGTTGTATCTCCACGACAACGAACTCACAGGCAACATCCCTACAGAACTAGCCAACCTCTCCAATCTGACGGAGTTGTATCTCCACGACAACGAACTCACAGGCAACATCCCTACAGAACTAGCCAACCTCTCCAGTCTGCAGCGGTTGTATCTTCACGACAACGAACTCACAGGCAACATCCCGACTCAACTAAGCAGCCTCGCCCAGCTGCTGCGGTTGTACCTCAACGACAACCGACTCACAGGCAACATCCCTGCTAATCTACCCAACTTGCTGCAGTATTTGCAGCTCAACAACAACCAACTCACGGGTGCCATCCCTACAGAACTAGGCAACCTCTCTGAGCTGCTGTGGTTGAAGCTCAACAACAACCAATTCACGGGCACCATCCCTACTGAACTAGCCGACCTCTTCAATCTGGAGCAGTTGTACCTCAACGACAACCAACTGACAGGCACCATCCCGACTCAACTGGGCAGCCTCCCCGCTCTGGAGCAGTTGCTCCTCAACAACAACCAACTGACGGGCAACATCCCGACTCAACTAAGCAGCCTCACCCGTCTGCAGCAGTTGCACCTCAACAACAACCCACTGACAGGTACCATCCCGACTCAACTGGGCAACCTCTCCGCTCTGCAGCAGTTACACCTCAACGACAACCAACTGACAGGCGAGATCCCGACTCAACTGGGCAACCTCTCCAATCTGGAGCAGTTGCACCTCTACTCCAACACTCTGATGGGTCCCATCCCTACTGAACTAGCCGACCTCTCCAATCTGGAGCAGTTGCACCTCAACAACAACCAACTCACAGGCACCATCCCGACTCAACTGGGCAACCTCTCCAATCTGCAGCAGTTATACCTCAACGCCAACCGACTGACGGGCAACATCCCTATTACTCTACCCGCCTCTCTGCAGCAGTTGAACCTTTACAGCAACACCCTGACAGGCCCGGTCCCACCGCAACTGGCCGCCCTCTCCCACACGCTGACCACTTTGAACCTAGGTCAGAACAGATTGACGGGTACGATCCCACCGCAACTGAGTACTCTCACCAATCTGCAGACATTGAACCTCAACACCAACACCCTGACAGGCAGCATCCCTGCTGACCTGGGCAACCTCTCCCGTGCTCTGCAGACATTGAACCTGGCCTACAATAGACTGACGGGCGAGATCCCACCGGAACTGAGTGTTCTCACCAATCTGCAGACATTGAATCTCTACTCCAACACCCTGACGGGCAGCATCCCACGTGCGCTGGTCAACATCACTGAAACGCTGCAGACATTGCGGCTTGGGGACAACCAACTCAGCGGCTGTATCCCACCTGCCTTGCGAACTATTGCTACCCATGACCTGTCATCCTCATCATTCAACAACTTCCCACCTTGCAATATGCCAGCGGGGCGTGTGGTTGTGTGCATTGACACAGAAGCGATACCGGGTTCATACCTAGATGAATCTGTCAGCCTGCGTCGGGATTGCGAAAGGCTCTTGCAGGTGAAGCAAGGATTGGAAACTAGAGGGTTGAGCACTACTGCGTTGAACTGGGCACCGACGACTGCCATAACTACCTGGGCTGACATTGATCTCAACGACAACGCTAGTCCCACGCAAGTGATGACTGTAAGTCTAAGTCTCCCGAACAGTAACCTGATGGGCGAGATCCCTACTGAACTGGGCAACCTCTCCAACACGCTGACCACCTTGAACCTAGGTCAGAACGGCTTGACTGGCTCCATCCCACAGTGGTTAGGGGACTTCACAAAGCTGCAGACGTTGTCCCTCAACAACAACATCCTGACGGGTACGATCCCTGCTCAACTGGGCACCCTCTCCAACACGCTGACCACCTTGAATCTAGGTCAGAACAGATTGACTGGATTCATTCCACCGTGGCTAGGGGAGTTCACAAAGCTGCAGACGTTGGCCCTCAACACCAACCCACTGACGGGTACGATCCCTACTGAACTGGGCAACCTCTCCAACACGCTGACCACCTTGAACCTAAGTCAGAACGGCTTGACGGATACGATCCCACTGTGGCTAGGGGAGTTCACAAAGCTGCAGACGTTGTCCCTCTACAGCAACACCCTGACGGGTACGATCCCTGCTCAACTGGGCAACCTCTCCACCACGCTGACCACCTTGAATCTAGGTCAGAACAGATTGACTAGCACCATCCCACCGTGGCTAGGGGAGTTCACAAAGCTGCAGACGTTGGCCCTCAACAGCAACCCACTGACGACGGGTACGATCCCTGCTGAACTGGGCACTCTCTCCAGCACGCTGACCACTTTGAACCTAGGTCAGAACAGCTTGACTGGCACCATCCCACTGTGGCTAGGGGAGTTCACAAAGCTGCAGACGTTGTCCCTCAACACCAACCAACTGACGGGTACGATCCCTGCTCAACTGGGCAACCTCTCCAACACGCTGACCACCTTGAACCTAAGTCAGAACAGCTTGACTGGCTCTATTCCACCGGAACTGGCCGCCCTCTCCAACACGCTGACCACTTTGAACCTAGGTCAGAACAGCTTGACGGGTACGATTCCATCGTGGCTAGGGGAGTTCACAAATCTGCAGCACTTGCATCTCAACGACAACGAACTGACGGGCCCCATCCCTCCCTGGTTGTACGATCTCTCCGTTCTCACCAATCTGCGGACGTTGAACCTTGATGGCAATTCACTAACAGGCTGTATCCCCCGTACCTTGCAAGGTCGCCTGACAACAGATTCATTCTGCCCACGACCATCACCAAGCAGACCACCAAGCGGTGGTGGCGGCGGTGGCGGTGGCGGCGGCTCAACACAGAGACCCACATGTACCAATGGCACTGTCGTAGCCAACCCCTCTGCCAATGCCGACCTAGTCAGAGACTGCGTCCTGCTCCTGACCAACAAGGAAACCCTGGAGGGACGCATCAGTACCTCTATGCGCTTGAACTGGAGTGAGAACAGCAGCATAGGCACCTGGGAGGGGGTAACCATTGACGGGGCCCCGCAGCGGGTGGTCAGGCTGGAGCTGGATATCAGTGGCAAGACATTGGCAGGCAGCATCCCGACCACCTTGAGCCGGCTCACGGGTCTGCAGACCTTGAACCTCGCCAACAACGAACTCTCGGGCCGCATCCCGGTTGGCTTGCGCGCGCTGGCCAGCCTGCAGGTCTTGGACTTCTCCAACAACCGGTTGTCGGGCAGCCTGCCGACAGATATAGGCAGTATTGCCAGCTTGCAGACCTTGCACCTGGCCAACAACAGTCTGACGGGCAACATCCCGACGACACTGGTGGATCTCTCCAATCTTACGTCGTTGTCCTTGGCTGGCAACAGCTTGAGCGGCTGTATTCCCAACGCGTTGACGCGTGTTGCCCAGAACGACCTGTCGGCTATAGAATTGTCCTTCTGCGACCCTGTCACACCGACACCTACGCCCACAGCTACGGCTACACCGCTTGCCCCTGTTGGCCAGGATCTCTTCCTGCCGCTGGTGCGGAAGTAACGCAGTAGGTGCTCGGAACGAAAGGACCCAGGACATCCGCCCTGGGTCCCTCGTTAATGTATCGGCTGATGGCAGCATTCCAGAATGCCCGCAATACCAATATGCACTCTTCCTCGGTAGGTAGCCGACAACAGCTATCCTGATAATCCTCTCATCCAGAGAATCCTGATTCAGACAAGGTGTCCCTGGCGACAGATTATTGGTCACCGGCCCCTGCCGTGATGACTGGGCCGGCATCTGCCCCAAAGGCCGACAACAGCTATCCTGATAATCCTCTCATCCAGAGAATCCTGATTCAGACAAGGTGTCCCTGGCGACAGATTATTGGTCACCGGCCCCTGCCGTGATGACCAGCCAGGTGATCAGCTCAAAGTTGTGGGGGGACTCCGACGCGCGGGGCAGGGTGAAGGCACGACTGCCGCCACGCAGGTGGGTAAGCTGTGTTCGGTTGTGTGCCTGGCGGATGTGGGCGATGACATCGGTCAGTAGGGCGTTATAGAGGCCCATCTGTTGGCCGTTTTCGGTCTCCTGGTTGAACCGGTCGCACAGGGGCTGGATGGGTTCGTCCTTGCCGGCCGTTGCGGCCTCAAACAGTTCCAGGACCTGGCGGCTGTTGGCCGCACCGAAGCGGATGTGGCCATCGAAACGGATATAGACGCTGTAGAAGGGGTGAATGGGGCTGGCCATCCGCTGTCGTGGATCTGTGCTGGCGTTGCGCTGGCGTAGGAAAAAGATCACGCCCGGCCGGGCCGTGGCCGCTTCGGTCACTGCATAGACCCCGGCCGGGGCTGCCTCCAGCGCGGCCCGGTTCTGTTCTAGGTAGCGCAACAACTGGGTGAAGAAGTAGTCCAGCGTAAAATCGCTCATGACAACGCCATCGGACAGCTCGTCCAGGTCCAGCACCTCCTCGCGTAGCTGCTGTAATTGCTGGTCCCGGAAGTTTAGCTCCATCTGGACCTGTTCAAGGCTGGTGTTCAAGGGGTCATCATCGCCGCTGGCTGAGGCATCTGCCAGGGCCATGCGCGCCTCTACCCGGTTTTGCAGACGTAGATAGACGTCCATGTCTGTGGTCGGCCAGTAGTTGATCATCTGCACGACCTTGTTGCGGCTGCCGATGCGGTCGATGCGCCCAAAGCGTTGGATAATCCGCACTGGGTTCCAGTGGATATCGTAGTTGAGGACCGTGTCGCAATCCTGCAGGTTCTGTCCCTCGGAAATGCAATCGGTGGCGATCAGCAGATCCAGTTCGGCCTGGTCGGTTCTGCGGCCCCGTGCTCGGGGGGCGAAGTTGGTCAGAATAGCATTGAAGTTGTTGTCGCCCACGTTAGTGTACGTGACCGTGCCGGATACCATGGCTATCTTCAACCCCAGCTCTTGGGCCAAATCCGACAGATTCGTATACAGGTATTCTGCTGTGTCCTTGAAGGTGGTGAACACCAACAGCTTGCGGTTTGGCCGGCCATCTCTGTCAGTCGTCGGTCTGTTGGCCCTGGCCCGCAGGTGCTCCTGAATCTTTTGGAGCTTGCCGTCCCGGTCCGGCGTGATGGCCCGTACCTGCTCCCAAACAGCAGTCAGGGTGTGCTTGTCTCTGTGCAGATCCTCCTTCCAGCGGGCCAGATCCAATTCACAGAGGTGATAGGGTGTGCGCGCCCGATTGACCAGAAACTCCTCATCCTCTTCGTCGTCGTCCGGCAGGATGTCGGCCTGTGCTTGCTGCAGCCGCTTGTGTTCATAGTGCTCAATGCGGGTCAGCAGGGCATCAATTTTGCCGACAGTGCGCCCGAGGGTTTCGGCTAGAGAATGTGCGGAACTCTCCAAACGCTTGAGGAAATTCGTGCGCATCATCCCGATCAGGAAGCGTTCCCGATCTTCCTGATTGAAGTGCAGCCTCTGCTTTTCTTCCGCCAACTGCTGCTTTACTTTGGCACTGGTTACATAGCTGGAAGGTCGGTAGATGGACAGGCTGAACTGCCCGATCTGCTCGGCCAGCTTTGTATAGGAAAGAGAATGGTGTAGGTCGGTGGCCGGGTGATGGTTCTGGGGCTTGGCTTGCTGGGGAAATTCTCCCACCCTCTGCATCTCGTCCGCGTAGAATGTCTGGATCTGACGGCGGGAGCGGGCGATAGAGACGCCGCCCAGGAGTTGAAAGAAATCGGCCCCCAATGTCTCCAGCAATTGGGCCTTGTCTTTTTTGGGCTTGTTCTCCCAGGCCTTAAACGCCTGTTGCGCGCGTGTCAACAGCGCGCGGATGTTGCTGATGCCCAAACTTTCTTGGAAGACATCCTCACGCTTTTCGGTCATCAGATAGATCTGGTTGCGTAGGTCCGTGAGCGAAGTATTGACCGGCGTAGCCGACAGCATCAACACTTTGGTTTTGGTGCCCTCCTTGATCACCTCCTCCAACAGCCGTGAATAGCGGCTGTGGCGGATGATCCTGCCGTCGGCGTCCACCTTGGGTTTTGTGTCGTTGCGGAAGTTGTGGGATTCATCGATCACCACTAGGTCAAAATTGCGCCAGTTGAAATTCTCTAGGTTGATATCGCCCGCATACCCTTTGTGGCGGGATAGGTCGGTGTGGGATAGCAGCGCGTAGCCAAAGCGGTCATCTTGGAAGGGGTTGAGTTCCTGGGCATTGCTGGCTTGATACAAGGACCAGTTCTCCCGCAGCTTTTTGGGACACAACACCAGTACCCGTTCGTTGCGTAGTTCAAAGAACTTGATCACAGCCAGCGCGGTATAGGTCTTGCCCAAACCCACACTATCGGCCAGGATGCAGCCATTGTGCCGTTGTAGGCGGGAGATGACGCTCCTGGCCCCGTCCTTCTGGAAGGCGTAGAGTGCGTTCCAGATAGCAGTTTTGTAGAGGTGGGTATCTTGCAATGCTTGGTCGCTGTCTAGGCTGGCGTCGATCTCCCCGCGAAACAGTTCGTAGAGGGTCTTGAAATAGATGAACTCCGGCGCGTATTCTTGGCCGATGCGCTTGAGCGCGGCCAGGACCTCCTGCTTCACATCCTCGCTGCGCTGTGGGTCGTTCCACAGAGTCTCGAACCAGGCCCGCAGCTCGGCTGTGGTGGCTGCCGCGGTCGTGGCTAGGTTGATTTCTAGATTGGGACGACTGCCGCCGCCCAGGCCGTTTTTGGTGAAGTTCGAGCTGCCCACCACGGCTGCGCCGCTGCCATCAGGCCTTTGGCTGAGGTACATCTTGCCATGTAGGAAGTTGGAGCGGCTGATGGAGCGGACCTGTACACTCTCCTTCTGCACCCATTGGGCACAGGCCAAGGCGAGGAACTTCTGGCCGAGGGTGTGGTTGGGGGCTAGGCCAGACTCGGTCAGCCTGAAGGATTTCGGCTCCTTCTCGCCTGGGTCCAGGTCGTCAATAGAGGCAGGATCGCCGAAAAGAAAGCGCACATCGTCGATGTCGGCCAGCACGTCCTGTAGCAGCTCATAGCCGTAGATGCTGAAATAGGCCGACACCAAGTGAAAGGCAGAGGCCCCGGCCAAGCAACCGCGCAGATAATCGGCGACCGTGCGCTTGTCATTGTCCAGAATATGTTGGTAAGAAGAAATGTTCGCTCTCCGTCATACGCTGTAGTTACGAAAAACTAGAAATTGGGATGCGGTCACTGACCACGGCTTTGCGCTGCTTTAATATGGTGATGAATCAGGTCAATGAAGCGGTATTCGCTGTTGTCCTGGGGCGCGTAGCCGATGACCTTGCGCGCGTTGACAAGGCTCCAGAAGGCTTGGGAGTTGTCGCTGATGCCGTAGAACACCTGAAAGGGCACATCATGCTCGTCGCGAATATCTTCGGCTTCAATGCTCTTGATGAAAAGCTGCTGGATATCCCGTTGGCTGATGTAGACGCCCAAGGCCCGGTACATCCGCAGCAGGTCCCCATCGGCCATTGTGGCCAGATCCGTCTCCCGGGGGCCGCCGATGCGGATCTGTACATTTTCCAGGGGTTGGCGTTCCTGCCCCTGTTCCCCTCTAAACTGCATGCGCCCGACCGCGAACACAAAGCCTAGGTGCTCGTAGGCTTCCTTGGCCCAGCCATAATAGTTGTCGGATAAGGCTCGCATCTCTGGGGTGACCGTATCCCATTTTTTCTCCAAAATCAGCCGCTCGTAGTAGTCGGCTGCATGGTTGGAACTGGCGACCACCACCCGGCCTACGCCTTCCTCTTGGGCTGTCTGGTAAACATGAAAAGCCATCTCCACATTGGCCAGTTCGGCATAGAAATCCTGAATCGGGTCGTCTTGGTCCGCGGCCCGGGTAAAGCCCAGATGGACCACAGCATCCGCGCCCTGGAAATGGTGGCGATACTTCTCCCGCTTGCGGTCGGTCAGGTCTGCGACCTGCACGCCGTCCACAGGGGTGCCATCCCGGTCCACTGTACGCACGTCCAGCAGTGTTAGGTCATAGCGTTGGCGGAAGGCCGGCAAGAGCAGGCTGGCGATGTATCCGGACGCGCCGGTGATGACTACTTTGCGTTTTTCACTCATGTTTGTCTCCATCATCTCTGAAGCAGGATATTAAATCCTCAATATCCTGCTATTTTCCTGGTCATCTGCTGAACCCCGCTCAAAACGGCAGGTCAGCCTGAACTCTCCTCGGTTGCCGGCGTTGGCGCAGGTGTCGGTTCTTGGGGGACGCCGCTTATCTGCGCCATCTGTTCTAAAATCTGCTGCAGAGTGTTGAGTTCCGCACCATAGGAGGCCCAATCGCCCTCCTGTAGTGCTGCTTGGGCCCGCACGTAGCGGCTGTTTGCCTCTAGGATCAGATCGGCCAATGAAGATTGAGACAGGTCCATGGCCGCACCGCTTTCAGTAGATGGCATATCCTGTGGCAATGTGCCATCTCCCGTAAGAGCCAGTTCTGCCAACTTTTCATCGGAAAGGAGTTCGCTCCCGAACTGTTCGGCCAGGGCTAGGCCCAGGTTTTCGGCCATGATTACCCGTTCCGATGTGGCGAGGATGATCCGTTTCAACTCCGGGATCTTGCCGGTGGCCGCCTGCAGATAGAGCGGTTCTACGTACAGCAGGCTTTCGCCGATGGGAATGACCAGCAGATTGCCGCGGATCACCTGGCTGCCTTGCTGGTTCCACAGGCTGAGCTGGGAGCTGATGACCGGGTCCTGATCGATGCGGGCTTCGATCTGCTTAGGACCGAAGACTAAGGAATCCTTGCCGAAGCGGTAGACCAGTTTTTCACCGTACTTGTTGGGGTCGTTTTGCGCGGCCAGCCAGGCGATCATATTTTCACGGTTGGCCGGCGTGAAGGGCAAGATCTGGATAAAGTCCAGATCATCATTACCGGGCAGCTGCATGAGCACATAGTATGGCTCCATGGGCCGGGATTGGTTGTCGAAAATCTCCTCCGGCCAGGCCCACACATCCTCGCGATTGTAGAAGTCTGTCGGCTCGGTCATCTGATAGGTACGGAAAACACTGGCCTGGATGCTGAACAGATCGTTGGGGTAGCGGATGTGGGCCCGTAAGTCGGCTGGCATAGCACTGAAGGGCCGGAACAGGGCTGGGAAGATGCGAGTATACGCCGCGATGATGGGCTCATCCGCTTCCACGAGGTAGAAGGCCATCTCACCGCTGTAGGCGTTGATGATCACCTTGACCGGATTGCGGATATAGTTGAAGCCGGCCGGCACTGTCCGCACGCCGAACTGGCTCGGTTCGCTGTAGGGGAAGCGCGCGCTGACTGTATAGGCATCTAGGAACCAGTATAACTTGCCATCTGCCCCCACAACGATGTATGGGTCTGAATCGTAGCGTAGGAAGGGGGCCACCTCCCGTGTGCGTTCCAAGATGTTGCGCTTCCAGAGGAGTTCGCTCTCTGGGGTCAGCTCCTGGCTAATGAAGAGATTGATGTCCGCGAAGCGGATGGCAAAAGCAAGGCGGGTCAGAACGTTGCCGATGTTTATGCCTGTATCGCCGGCAAAGGTGGTGAAGACATTGCCGCCCTCGCCGCGGGGATAGTCGAATTCCGGCGTGTCGGTCTTGACGATGACATAGTCATTCGTGCGCTCGCCGAAGTAGATCTGAGGCTGTGTGACTTCCAGCACACCCTGTACGGGCAGGTCCTGGAGCACGAAAGTGGGCAGGCCGTCCGGCGTAATCTCCGCCACCGGCGACGCGGCCACGCCATAGCCATGGGTATAGACCAGCTTGCGGTTGACCCAAGTTTGCGCCTGCTCCTCCAACTGCTCCGGGATCAGCTCCCGCGCGGACAGCATCAACTGGCGGCGTTCCCCGTCAATGTCGTAGCGGTCGATGTCGATATCGGTGAACTGATATTGCTGGCGCAAAGCCTGCACCTGGTTGTAGGTCTGGAGTAGGGGGCGGTAGTCCCACAGGCGGATATTGCGGATCGTGTCCGGTTGCGCGAGAAGCTCGTCAGCAGTCAGCTCGTTTTCAGCGTTAAAATTCTCATTAACGATATCATCCAAGCCAAAAGCAACCCGGGTGAACTCGATATTGTGGGCAATGTATGGCTGTTCCCGGGTGAACTCATTGGGGTTTACCTGAAAGCGCTGTACCAGATTCGGATAGACATTGCCGGCCAGCGCGGAGATGGCGACCCACGTCACGAGGACGACGACGATGGCCCGCCATGCCTGCCGCAGAAATACGTTGATCAAGAGCAGCACAGCGGTGATGAGCGTGACCACCACAAGGATATTGTAGGCCGGCAACTGTGCATAGACATCCGTATAGCCGGCCCCAAAGACAGCCCCTCTCTCGCTGTAGACCAATTCCAGGGCGTCCAGCCGGTATTGCCAGGCGATCAGGAGGAGGATCAGCGCGCCCAGAAAGCTCAGATGAGCCCGCATGGCCGCATTGGTGTTCCAGCCCCGCCAGCCGATGCCGCTCACCAGGCCAGTGGCGATCAGAGTGATGACGAGGGTTGTCATCAGCCAACTACGCAGGAACTGCCAGACCGGCAAGGTAAAGACGAAAAAGCTGACATCCCGCCCGAAGATCGGATCTGTCAGCCCAAAGGGCTGCTGGTTGAAAAAGAGTAGGACCTCTTCCCAGGCCCCGGAGGCACCGGTACCCATGAAAAAGGCAAAGAACCCGCCGGCCAGCAGAATGATCGGTGTCAGGCGCACACCCACAGCCTGCACCGCTTCCATAACCGGCGTACCAGCCAACCCTTGGGGGTCCAGCCGCCGGGCCAATAGGACGTTCGCCACGAGGAACAGCCAGAAGAGCAGGCCCCCGGCCGCGAACAGGCCCAAAGAGGCACCAATACGCGTAAAGAACACAGAAGCTAGGGCCAGGCTGTCGTACCAGATCCAATCTGTGAAGAAACCAAGGGTGGTATTGAAAAGGAGCAACACGAGAAACGGCAGCAACATCCACCAGAGAAGATGCCCGCCGCCGCGAGGGCCTTCACCGCCCTCAGGCGGGCCGGACGAACCCCCCGCGCCCCCTTCATCGCCCAAGAGTTCATCTTCAAGCTCTTCCCAGTCATCCTCATCTAGTGTTTCCATCAGTTCACGAAACGGGTCACGTTTAGTCATAAAAAATTCCTTATCGGGTAACTGCAGTGGTCAGGGGCCTGTGGCTAGTGGCTTGTACCTGCAATGGCCCCTGACCACTGGTCACTAGCCACAGATGTGTATTATACCAGATTTGATCGGGATTCACAGGAACAGCGTTGGATACGATTGCAGATAACAGGATTCCATCGGTCACAGGTGTTGGTGTTATACTGATTCCTGCTCACGAATCACTGCACCGCTGGGATTCCCATGAAGATCGTCTATGTGGCCCCCTTTGGCCTGTGCCAAAAAACGACCGTTTGGGCGCGCACATTGCCCATGGCCCAACAGGTGGTCCAGAAGGGCGGGTCTGCCACGATTCTCGTGCCGCCCTGGGATTGCCCTGAGGATGCGGGCAAATGCTGGCAAGATCAGGGTGTGGACATCCTTCACACACACCGAACCGGCTCTGTACCCGCTGTGACTGCCCGTTTGTGGGCTGCCCTAGGCCGCCTACGGCCTGACATTGTACATCTTGTCAAGCCCCGGGCCTATGCCGGGATCATCCAGTGGCTGCTGTGGGCCCGGCAACTGGCCCGAAAACCTGGGCCCGCAGTCGTCCTTGATATTGACGACTGGGAGCAGGCGTGGACGGCTGTGGCCGGCTACCGGCCTCCTCTTTCCACATTCCTGCGCTGGCAGGAGCTGTGGGGCATCTCCCACGCCGGGGCCATCACCGCAGCCAGCCAATGGCTGGTACAGAAGGCAACGGACCTGGCACCGCATACGCCTGTACTCTATCTCCCGAACGGCGTACAGTGGCCTGGGACCAATCATGGCACTGTACAGGCCACGGGCTACAGCTTGCCGCCAACTGTGCTGCTGTTCAGCCGTTTTGTTGAGGTGGAGACGGCCTGGCTGGCTGCTTTCTGGCGGGCTGCCCGCACGCGCATGCCCCAATTGCATCTGCTGGTAGCGGGCCAAGCCCTGCAACCGCAGCGGGAACAGCAATTTGCCGCCGCGCTAGGCAACGACCAGAATATCACATGGATGGGCTATGTGGAGCCGACTCGGTTGGCGGACCTGTACCAACAGGTGGCTTGTGCCATCTTTCCCGCCCAGGCCACGCCGCTCAACTTGGCGAAATGCAGTGTGCGGCTGGCCACAACACTGCTCCACGGCGTGCCAGTGGTGGCCAGTGCTGTGGGCGAACAGGCCAACTATGGACGGGCAGGGGCGGCACGCCTAGTGCCGGCCGAGGCATCCCCAGCCGCATTTGCCGACGCGCTGCTCGAGGTGATTGCCGACCCCGCCCAGCAGCGCGCGTTGACGCGCCAAGCTCGCCAACAACTACTGCGCCGCTATCACTGGTCCCATCTCGGCGACCAACTGCTGGCCTTCTACACAACTGCAATGGCCAAAGATCAGTAATAGGAATCACTGGGCTTTCACGTAAATCGGATTGCTGAAAATCCAGCCTCTTGGCCTGGCCCAGCGATGTTTCCAGACTTCTACCCGATACACGCCGGCCTCCCGCACATGATACGAGAGGGCTCTGCCGTGCCCTTGGGAGATGATGCGTCCATTACGCAGCAGACGGATGTCAGCCGCTGCTGGTGTTTCTATTGACAGGTGCAGACTCTGCCCGGCCGGCAGGGGGACCATATCGCCCATCAAGGCCGGCGGGCTGCCATCGTTGCCGGCTTCGGCCCAAAAACGGAAACCGTTGGTCGGCCCTGCCAGATCATAGCCCACCCAACAGTGGCCCTGGCGTAGAGCATCGAGCGTTAGATCGCGGTCATGCTGTACGTGCGGGTGGAGATAATCGGCAGGATCCATGTCTGGCTGCCCGCGAAAGGGTGTCTCCGTCAAGATATGAGTATTGACCGCTCTGGCGCAGTGATCGTAGGGAAGGAAACAGCGGCTGATGGGCCCGATGCGGAATGTCTGAGCATGTACATCCGTGCCGCCCAAGGCAATGACGGGCCGCAGCTGGGTCAGTTCGTCCCATTTCTCCAGCATGGCCGGCAAAGGTCCAATGGAAAATCGCTGGGGCAGAAGACCCAGCAGTAGGGCTCTGAGTGTGCTAGTGGTAAAGCCCCGAAAACTGGACATATAGTTCCAAAGTTCGATGCCATGATAGCCGTAGACCTCCCAACTGTGCCAAGGGTAATGGCTGGGATACAGATCGGTCCATTCTTCAATGGGATGGGCTAGAATGGGCAGTGCGCCCTGTTGGTTGACCGCATTGATGAGGGTTTGGGGGTCTTTGGCCAGATGGCTGACATCCGTCTCCACCCCCAGACAGAGCAGGTGATTGCCGGGTACCTCGCGTTCCTCGTCGTGGACTTCTTGGCTGACGAGGGTCAACACACCGCGCCGGTAACCCTCTTCTTCCTCCCGCACGAGTATGTTGTGGTCGGTGACGAAGACAAAATCAAGGCCTGCTCGCACTGCCCCATTGATGAGATCGTCGAACGTGCCGCTCCCATCGCTGTATGTGGTGTGCATGTGGATGTTGCCGAAGTATTCGTAAAGGTTTGAAGCGGAGGGCATGGCTCTCGTCTCTCAAGGTAATTTCGGGTACTTGGGGCCGGGGTCTGCACGTTGTGCTTCTGCCTCGGCGATCTGTCTTTCCAGCCTTTTGCGGGCCTCGTACCGTTTGCGTTCTTGGGAGAGCCAGCGGTCTGGCTCTGCATCGATGACCGGGCGGGCGGAAATGAGAAAACCGGTGTGGCCCACCATCGTATCATGGGGCCGCAGCCGGTCGGGGACCGGCTTGTATTTCCGCAGGAGAAACTCTTCCACGGCAATATCAGCAAAGCCGGCCTTCTCCAGCCCATGTAGAAGGTCGCTGACCTGATTGGTGGTGGGGACAAGCGCGGCAAAGAAGCCACCGGGCCGCAGGGCGGTGTGTACATGCTCAAGAAAAATCCAGGGGGTGCGTACATCCAGCACCAGAGCATCCGCGTCCGTCTGCTGGAAACCGTTGAGAATCGACTCTTGGTACATCTCGACATAGGCCAGCAGCCCCATCTTTTCAAGGTTATCGCGCGCCACCCAAAAGGTATCCTCCCGCACTTCGTAGGTGAACACCCGTCCGCTCGGGGCTACAGTCCAAGCCAGCGCGATCGTCAGGCCACCGCTGCCTGTCCCGGCTTCGATCACATGGCTGCCAGCCCGCAGGTTCAAGCGTTGAACGATCATGGCCGCGTCCTTTGGGTAGATGATCTGCGTATTGCGTTTGATACGGGTCATGCGGTCGGCTAGGGACGGTTCCAGGAGCAGCAGCGGATGGCCCAACTGGCTATGAACAGTGATCCCGTAGGGGAGATCCAGGAGGTCGTTGTGTTCAATGATTCCCAAATGGGATTGAAAGCGTTGTCCTGGCTGGAGGCGCAACAGATAGCGCTTGCCGCCAGCGGTGACGAGCATGACCAGATCATCTGTCTTGGTTGAATACGATTTTCGCGTTGGGTCCATGGCTAGCGATGCTAGGTTTCACGAGTATGGCTTATGCTTTTTATAATAGTTTCATTATAGCCAACAGTTGGGATATCCTTCAAACACCCGTGGTTCGTAACTACAATTTCACTGGCCACGAAAAACTGCCCCGTAGATTATCCGTATGGGAAACGTCAGATACACTTGATAGGACATCGTGTATCTCTGTAAAATTCACAGTTGACACTCTCTGCAAGCCAATGTATAATAGCTTTGAGAGTCATTCGTACAGGTGATTATTGATGGGAGGGTATGTTTGTCCTCGTCAGATATCCCCACAAGCCTGTTCACTCTGCTGCATTTGCGGTAGAATCACCTGTTTCGGGTCGGGGTTGAATCGAAGCAGGATATACCTGCTGAATTCGGTACATCCTAGACACCCTCTTCTTTTGGGTAGTGCGGTGTTCATTGAAACACCGATAATACTTTAATTTTTCACCAGTACTCCATCGTTCATCAGGAGGTCACGAATGCAGAAACGTGTCACATTTGGAGCTGTGCTTTTGATCATCGCTGCGCTGATTCTTTCCGGTTGTGCGCCCCGCTCTGGGGCTGGGTCATCGGCGATGATGGCAGACTCGGACGAATTGTTCATTGACTTGCCGGCCATTGTCATTGATTACGCATCCGATGGTTCGCCATCAATCGGCGGTATGTCACCAGGGGATATGAGTGCCACAGCAAACATGAATATGTCCGCATTGTCCGCATTGGCGATACCTGCGGATTGGATCCACTATTTCACTGCAACCAACATCCAACATATGGAAGTGAACAACGGTGCTGATGGCATCTCGCTGATGGTAAACGGTCAGCCGCTTCCTTCGCTTATGTGGGATAAAGGTTCGTTGGTTGCGACTGCCGAGATTGTTGAGAGGTTCAACTTCATGGTGATCCCGACTTTCAACAAAGTGCTGCCTTTGGTCCAGAATTTGGGTATCAGTGTAATTCTGCGCTTCCCGGTCATGGCTGGTGCTGATATGATCCCTATGATGGTAGAAGGTGACGGCAGTGCGGCCGATATGGCGAAGATGGCCCAGGAAGAGTTTCTGGCAGCAGTCGGTGCGCCGCCGAAGATTAACCTGCCGGTCATGTACAATGCCGACGGCAGTTGGTCTCTGGGTGATTTGACCGATACCGAGTGGTCATCTCTGACCCAGGTGCCGCTCCAGGCTCTGCGATTGGAACCCGGTCTGATCTTCGCCCTGAGTACTGTTGGCGTGTCTAGCATGACCTTGGCTACAGATCCGACAGGGATTCACATCTCCATCAACGGCACCAAGCTCCCGTATCTTTCCTGGGGTAGTGGCGAAGTGCAGCACATGCTCGCTCTTTCCCAGAAGATGGGACTGCTTACGGTGCCGGGCGTAACTATGGCTGATATGGACGCAGTATTGAGCATGATTGAAGCCCTTCTGCCGATCATTCAGGTCGCGGATGTCAGTATCTCCATCCATCTGCCGTAGCTGTATATGTGTCGCGGCTACAGCGGCACCTAGTCAGCGCGCTAGGGTGGAAAATATAGGCTTAGGTACAACTCTGGGTAATAGAGCAGGCATAGAATAAATTCTATGCCTGTTCTACGAAGGGGACTTACCTTTTCATCAGTATCATTTTTGCATTTGCACAACCCCGGCAGCACTCAAACCGTGCAAATGCAAATTCTCTCATCGGGAGGTCATGAATGCAGAAACAAGTTACATTTGGGGCTATGCTTTTGATCATTGCTGTGCTGCTTCTCTCAGGTTGTGCGCCCCGAACTGATTCATCTATGATGGCAGATGCGGATGCACTGCTGATTGACTTGCCAGCCATTGTCATTGATTTCGCATCCGATGGTTCGCCATCAATCGGCGGTATGTCACCATTTGATTTGGCTACCACAGTACCGATTGATCTAGCCGCTTTATCTCGGGGTGAATTCGCCCTGGACCCGTATTTGGTGGATGGTGACCCCAGCAATGATGATGGCTCACTGGACGCATTGGCACTCCCTGCGGAGTGGGTCAACTATTTTACGGCAACCAACATTCAGCATATGGAAATGAGTCATGGGACAGATGGCATCTCACTGATGGTAAACGGTCAGCCGCTTCCTTCGCTTATGTGGGATGAAGGTTCGTTGGTTGCGACTGCAGAGATTGCTGAGATGTTCAACGTCATGGTGGTCCCGACTTTCAATAAAGTGTTGCCACTGGTACGGCAGTTGAATTTAGGTGTGATTTTGCGCTTCCCGGTTATGGCTGGTGCTGATATCATCCCCATGATGGTAGAGGATGACGGCAGTGCGGTCGATATGGCGATGATGGCCCAGGAAGAGTTCCTAGCGGCAGTCGGTACGCCGCCGAAGATTAACCTGCCGGTCATGTACAATGCCGACGGCAGTTGGTCTCTGGGTGATTTGACCGATACCGAGTGGTCGTCTCTGACCCGTGTGCCGCTCCAGACCCTGCGATTGGACCCCAGTCTAATCGCCGATCTGAGTGCTTCTGGCGTGTCTAGCATGTCCTTGGCTACAGACCCGACTGGGATTCACATCTCCATCAACGGCACCAAGCTCCCGTATCTTTCCTGGGGCAGTGGCGAAGTGCAGCACCTTCTCGCTCTTTCCCAGCAGATGGGTCTGCTTACTGCGATGCCGGGCGTAACTATGGCTGATATGGACGCAGTATTGAGCATGATTGAAGCCCTGCTGCCGATCATTCAGGTCGCGGATGTCAGTATCTCCATCCATCTGCCATAGCTGTGTATGTGTCGCGGCTACAGCGGCACCTAGTCACACACAGCGCGCTAGGGTGGGCAAAAGCTTAGGGACAACCCTGGGTAATAGAGCAGGCATAGAATTTATTCTATGCCTGTTTTATTCTGATCTGCTAACGGGTCTCTGTCACTTTGCGTAGCCCTCGGGGGTGGTCCGGATCATAGTCCCGGGCTGCTGCTAGGTGCATGGCGAATAACTGAGCGGGCAATATCGCTAGCAAAGGTGAGAACCATTCGGGCACCTGGGGAAGGGCGAAATGATTCTGTCCCCGCAGCTCTTCATCATTACTGATACATAGCAGTTCAGCTTGTCGGCTGTGTAACTGCTTGATAAATCCTTTCATCTCTGGGGTGATTGCTCCTGTTGGAGCCACAACGATCACAGGGAATCCGGGTTCGACCAGGGCCAAGGGGCCATGTAGAAAATCAGCACTGCTATACGGCTCGGCCATGGTATAGGTCAGTTCTTTCAATTTCAGGGCGATTTCAAAGGCTGTGGCGTAATTAAAACCACGGCCAATCACCACACAGGCGCGCATATCGCGGTAGCGTTCTGCGCTGTGGTCAATATTTCTGTTCAAAGTAAGCGTCTGCCGCAGCAGAGTTGGTGCTTGGGCCAGCGTGGAGATGCGCGCGGAATCGTCTTCTAAGTAGGCCGAAAGGAGCCCAATCGCAAAGAGCTCCGCCAAATAGGTCTTGGTGGCCGCGATGGAGCGTTCCTCACCCGCACATAGACGTATGATGTGGTCCGTCTGGGCTGCCAGAGGCGATGTGACAGAGTTTGTGATGGCCGCAGTCATACAGCCTTGTCGCCTGCCTTCGTTCAGGACACTGACGATATCCGGACTTTTTCCGCTCTGGCTAATGCCCAGAATCAGGGTATTGCGAGGGAAGGAGGGCGGCCGTTGATAGATGGTGAAGAGACTGGGCGTGGTCAGCATTACGGGCAGCCGGTTCCATGCGCCCAGCAGATACTGGGCATAGCGGCCGGCGTTGTCGCTGCTGCCCCGCGCCGCGATCGCGACCTGCCGGATATCGGCAGCCTGCATATGGGCAGCTAGTTGTCGAACTGCTTCCTGTTCTTCCCCTAGGAACCGTTCAATGACTTGTGGCTGCTCGTGAATCTCCTGGAAGAGTATGGAATCTGTACCCATTGAATTTCCTCGCCATTGATGTTGTGTTTGCCGACCCGCAAAGTGCGGTGCGGCAAAACCTGTACTGGTCGGATTGTCCGCCGTTGTCGTGGCGCACTTTGAATCCACTCGGGTCTTGCACAAAATCTTCATGAGAAGTATAACATCCCAACCATAGTACAGGAATCTTTCTGTTCCAATAACAAGGAGCATACCCGATGTACGACCTTCCTGAAGATGTCAAAATGCTGCAAGACCTGGCCATGGATTTTTCGCGCAAGGAAATTTTGCCCCAAGCAGAGTATTATGACGAATCTGATGAATGGCCCTGGCAGATATTTCATAAGGCCCGGGAAGTCGGTCTCATCAATGTCAATATCCCAGAGGAGTATGGTGGACTCGGTGCTTCCATTCTGGAGGAGTGTGTGATCGCCGAGGCCATGGCCTATGGCTGTTCCGGCATTCAAACGGCACTGATGTTGAATCAGTTGGCAGTTCTTCCCCTGCTGCTGGCCGGTACCGCAGAGCAGAAGCAGCACTATCTGCCATGGATCGTGGATGATGGCAAAGTGGCCGCCTATTGTATGACCGAACCGAACGCTGGCTCGGATGTGGCCAGTATCCAATCTACGGCCCTGAGCAAAGGGGACCGGTATATTCTGAACGGTTCTAAGACGTGGATTACCGATGGGCCGGTCGCCAGTTTCTTCACTGTTTTCGCCAAAACAGATCCAGATAGTGGTCATCATGGTATGAGTTGCTTCGTGGTTGAACGGGAGTGGCCGGGCGTCAGCACCAGCAAGCCGTTGAGAAAGATGGGCCAGCACGCAGCCCAGGCCTGCCAAGTCTTCTTTGAGGAGGTAGAAGTGCCGGCGGCAAACCGAATTGGAGCTGAGGGCGATGGATTTCTGATTGGCATGAACGTTTTTGACAGAAGCCGTCCATCGGTGGCCGCGGCTGCCATTGGTGTCGCCCGCCGGGCCCTGGACGAAGCCGTACGCTATGCCGGGCAACGTACTGCCTTTGGCCAGCCTATCTCCCGCTTCCAGGGCGTCGGTTTTCTGCTGGCGGATATGGCGATTCGGGTAGAGGCGGGCCGCAACTTAGCCTATAAGGCCGCTTGGGAAGTAGACAACGGTATCCGCAATACCATGGCGGCCGCTATGGCCAAGGCGTTCTGTGCCGAGGCTGCCATGAAAAATGCCACCGACGCGGTACAGGTCTTCGGCGGCAACGGCTACAGCAAAGAGTATCCGGTCGAGAAGCTCATGCGTGATGCCAAAATCTATCAGATTTACGAGGGAACCACACAAATTCAACAGATGATCATTCTACGGGAGTTGTATCGCAGCAATTGAAACCGCAATGGCCTGAGGTGTTGCTGCCCGTCTATGGCGCATTCTATCTCCCTAGATCGTTGACAGATCCGAGAAAAATACGTAAACTATGACCCGGTGGAACGGAATGTTCAATGACCTCCGGGTCTGCATATCATAACCCTGTTTGGTTTGTTCCTGGACGCAGGTTCCGGCAATTGTGCAAGAATGCAGCACTGGCTGCTAAGACTAGACCCATACATGCGGCCATCAAAGGCCCCAGAACCGTTGGGCAAGTAGCCAGTTTATGTGCCTATGGATGCCTCGCCAGTAGTATGAGCCAAGATACCTATTCTATGAGGAGGATTCATGGCCGAATTTTCGACTGATACAATCCGCAATATTGCCATTCTTGGGCACGGCAGTTCCGGCAAGACATCTTTGGTCGAGGCACTTCTTTTTAACTCCGGCGAGACGAGCCGGGTTGGCCGTGTTGAAGACGGCACAACAGTTTCGGATTGGGATGCTGAGGAGCAGCGGCGCGGCATTTCTATCAACCTTTCGATTGTCCCGCTTGAATTTCAAGGGACAAAACTGAATCTCGTGGACACACCGGGCTATCTGGACTTCGTCAGTGAGGTGATCAGCGGCTTGGCTGTGTCAGAGGCCGGCCTAGTTCTAGTGGATTCCGTGTCAGGCGTCGAAGTTGGCACAGAACTTGCTTGGGACCAACTGGATGCTGCCAACAAACCTCGGCTTGTATTCATCAACAAGATGGACCGGGAAAACGCCAATTTTGAGCGTGCGCTTGAAAGCCTGGCCGATATCTTCGCCGACAACATCCTGCCATTCCAACTGCCCATCGGCTCCGCGGAAAACTTTGAAGGCATCGTGAACTTGGTTGATATGAAAGCGTACCTGGGTAAGGAAGGGACTGTCTCGGAAATCCCTGCCCATATGCAGGATGCGGTAGATGAAGCCCGTCAGAATCTCGTTGATGCCGCAGCCGAGACCGATGACGAACTGATTCTGAAGTATCTGGAAGGTGAAGAACTGACCGAAGAAGAGGTGCGCCAGGGATTGCGTAGCGGTGTGTGTACTGGTCAGATCACCCCGGTTTTCTGCGGCAGTGCGATTGAGAATATCGGTCTTTTCAGTCTCGGACGAGCCTTGACCAACTACGTTCCTAGGCCAGCGGATGTGGGGACCTCGGCTGCGAAAAATGACGAATCCACAGAGCTAAACGCCCAGGCAGACGGTCCGCTTGCCGCCTATGTCTTCAAGACCATCGTCGACCGCTACGTGGGCCAGATGAACTACATTCGAGTCATCTCCGGCACCCTTGCCAGAGACAGCCAAGTGACCATGCAGCGAACCGGCAAGAGCGAGAAGTTGCAGAACCTCTTCTATGTACGCGGCAAAGATTTGGAATCTGCCACCGTGCTCACCGCCGGCGACATCGGCGTCATCACCAAAATGGAGGATCTCTCCACCACCGATACGATTGGCGAACAACAGATCATCATCACCCCACCGACCTATCCAACACCCCTTTACTCGGTTGCAGTCATGCCGGCCACCAAAGCCGACAGTGCCAAAATGGGCCAGAGTCTGCAGGCCCTGACAGAAGAAGATCCCACCTTGCAAGTTGCGTATATCAATGCCACCAAGCAGAATATTCTACAGGGAATGGGCGATACCCACATCGACGTAGCAATTCGTAGCTTGAACAGCAAATTTGGTGTCAAGGTTGATACCGCCATCCCCAAGGTGCCCTATCAGGAAACAGTGACTCGCACTGCCAGTGCCCACTACCGGCATAAGAAACAGACAGGCGGTGCCGGACAGTTTGCCGATGTCCATCTGCGGGTGGAACCTATGGGCCGGGGCGATGGCTTCTCCTATGATAGTGAAGTATTCGGCGGCGCGATTCCCAGCGTCTTCATCCCCTCCATTGAGAAGGGCATTCGCCAGATTCTGGACCAGGGCGTCATTGCCGGCTACCCTGTCGTTGATATCAAGGCCATTGTTTTTGACGGCAAGCATCATCCGGTTGATTCTAAGGATATTGCCTTTCAGACAGCCGGCCGTGAAGTCTTTAAGATCGCCATGCAGGAGGCCAAACCGGTTCTGTTGGAGCCGATCTACTTCATGCGGATAACCATCCCGGAAGAATTTATGGGCGATGTCATGGGCGATCTCAATAACCGGCGGGGACGGGTGCAGGGCATGGAGAATCGCAACAACCGCGCGCTGATCAACACAGAGGTTCCGCTTGCGGAGATCCTACGCTATGGAACAGATCTGCGCTCAATGACCCAAGGCCGGGGTATTTATACCACTGAATTTGTGCGTTACGAACCAGTACCGAGCCATCTAGCAGAGCAAGTTATCACCCAAAGCAAAGAGCAGAAAGCTGAACAGGAATAATCGTATCCTGTGATCAGTTTCTGGTCACAGGATACTGCAGTTTTGCTGTTTCCGTTTGGCGTAAGGCTTCGACCTCCATGAACTCTGGCCAGTGCCCCATTCAATGTCCCCGAAGATTTTGAATCCTACAGGTACCCTAGGGCCCTATTTGCTGGTCTGCAACAACAACCTGCGCGATTTGAGCACCTCTCCTGATGTGAACTATACTGTATGATAGCAAGGCCGACGAGCTCCCGTAGGGTAATGGCCGTGACGGCCGGCTTTTGTGTGATACATGCAGTGACCTATAGCGTTTCACTGACCACTAGGGTTGGCAGAGGGCCAATGTGCTTCCATCCCTTCTCCTGATATGCTTGCAATTTCTCTATACAATCGGCGCGCTTGGCCTGGCTGCTTACGGCTTACAGGCTCTGTGGTTGACGTGGCTGAGAATCCGTGCGGAAAGAACCGCGCAACTGGCAGCTCCCCCGGCTCGGCATTGTTCCCATTGGCCGTCTGTCACCGTTCAACTTCCTGTTTACAATGAATTGCACGTCATCAGCCGCTTGATCGATGCCTGTGTACGGCTGGACTATCCATCCGACCGCTTGCAGATTCAGATATTAGACGATTCGACGGACAGCACAACAGCCACAGCCGAGCAGCGGGCAGCATACTGGCGCAAGAAAGGGCACGATGTGCAGGTGTTGCACCGGAACGACCGGCAGGGTTACAAAGCCGGCGCGTTGCAGGCCGGCATAGGCCGCGCGGCCGGCGAATTCATCGCCATCTTTGATGCAGATTTCGTGCCTACACCCGATTTCCTGCGCCGTGTACTGCCTGTGTTCCTAGAAAAAACAGCCAGTTCGTCCATGGTCAATGAAACCCCACAGGCTACGAAGGGAGTCGGATTTATTCAGACCCGCTGGGCACATCTGAATGCCGGCTATTCCGCCTTGACCAGGGCCCAAGCCATGGCTCTAGATGGCCATTTCGTCGTTGAGCAGGCCGCACGTGCCTCGGCCGGCCTGCCTTTCAGCTTCAATGGATCGGCCGGCGTGTGGCGGCGGGCCTGCATTGAAGACAACGCGGTCGGTAGCTGGCAAACCGACACCCTCTGCGAAGATTTAGACCTGAGCTACCGAGCACAACTGGCGGGCTGGCGCGGTGTCTATCTGGACCATGTAGAAGCACCCGCTGAGATCCCACCACAACTACTGGCATTCAAACAACAGCAGTTCCGTTGGGCCAAAGGCAGTATTGAAACCCTACGGAAACTGCGGGCCTGCATCTGGCAGGGAACCTGGTCTCTCCCAAAGCGGATCGCCGCCCTTGGCCATCTAAGCGGCTATCTGATCCATCCACTGCTGCTGGTCCTACTGCTAGTCATGCCCCTGTTGATGTTGTTTGGCATCCAACCATATTGGCCCCTGGCCTATCTCAGCCTCGTATCGGTCGGGCCCCCTACCCTGTATGCCCTGGCCCAGTGGCACCTGCATCCAGATGATTGGCTGACTCGCTGGGCCTATCTACCAGTGCTCACCTTACTGGGGATGGGGCTGTCCTTGAACAATACTGTCGCTGCTCTGCAGGCCCTGGCTGGTTCCCATGGAGCCTTCCTGCGAACGCCGAAATTCCATGTAGAAAGACAGACCGACACTTGGCAGGGAAGTCGCTACAGCCTACGGCTGGAACCGGTCATAGCCGGCGAGCTCTTCCTGGCCATCTATGCCGCTGTCAGCTCCTGCATCGCTATCCTCCTCAATCAATGGTGGAATTTGCCCTTCCTTGCCCTCTATACCGGCGGGTACAGTCTGGTGGCTGCCCTCGGTATCTACGAGGACTGGGCTGCCCGGGCAACGCGCATCTGCCCTCAGCGCACCTCAGTCCGTCCTCTTAAAGTGAGGGATCTTGTCAAATTTTGGGGACGCTAGTAGAATAGGAATTGTAGTGTACTGCCAACGAAAAACGAGAAACGGGTATGAGGAACGATAATGGCAAAACGAAGGTATGATGATATCACCTGGCTTGAAGATCCGAAGGACGTAATCGTCCTAGTCAACCAGGCCAACAAGAACTACATTCTCGATCTCCCGACCGGAATCTATCGGCTGGATGCTGGGCGTCGCATGCGGACTTTGCGCTCAATTCTGAACATTGGACAGATCCAAGAGTTGATCTCCAGCGGTCATCTGGTCGTTGAAGAGAATCGCTAGAGGCTCTTGTGTCGACTTTTCTGCTGATCGATGGACATTCCCAGGCATATCGGGCCTATTTCGGCGTAAAGACGCCGTTAGTCACCGCCCGCGGGGAGATGACGTCCGCGGTATTCGGCTTTGTCCGCAAATTGTTCAGCATATTGCGAGAATACCAGCCAGATGGCGTCGCTGTTGCCTTTGACCGAGGTAGTACTTGGCGACATGAGGAGTTCGCGCAGTACAAGGCTACGCGGGACGCCATGCCTGATGATATGAAGCCGCAGCTAGAGCGCATTGAACAGATTTTGGAAGCACTGCACATACCAATCATAACAAAGGAAAACTACGAAGCCGATGATGTCCTCGGTGCGCTTGCCAAGCAGGCCGCTGACAATGGACATGACGTACTGATCCTTACCGGCGACCGGGACATGTTCCAGCTCGTCACCGACCGCATCCGCATCCTCTACACATCCGGCGGTCCTTCACCAGTAACCAAATCCTATGGCGTGGTAGAGGTCGCCGCGCGCTACGATGGCCTGACGCCGGATCAATTCTTGGATATGAAAGCATTGGCGGGGGACAGTTCCGACAACATACCTGGCGTCTCTGGGGTCGGCGAAAAGACCGCTATCAAATTTCTCAAAGAGTACGGCTCCCTGGACGGACTGTACGCGCATATTGACCAGGTACGAAGATCAAAGCTCCAACAGAACCTGCGGGATGCGGAAGCCGATGTGCATCGCAGCAAAAGACTCATGACCATCATCAGCGACCTGGATGTCACATTTGACGCGGAAAGATTCAGCCGCCAGGAATATGACAGCGGGGCCATACGTCGGCTATTTGAAGAGTTGGAGTTTCGCAGCTTCCTGCGAGAACTGGAACTGCTGGACGAAGATGTCCATAGGCCTATGGAAGAAGGCGGCCAGTTGACTCTTTTTGCTCAACCGGCTACCCCAACCTTGATAGAAGAGCATCCCTATCACTGTATCCAGACAGCAGCCGATCTGTCCCGACTGGTAGAGATGCTGGACAAGGCAGAGATTCTCGCCTTTGATGTGGAGACAACCGGCACCGACCCTATGAGGGCTATGCTAGTGGGCCTGGGGGTCGCCTGGGCCAAAGGCGAGGCCGCCTACATCCCAGTGGCCCATAGCAGCGGCCAGCAGCTCCCTTGGGCTACGGTGCGAGACGCCTTGCAGCCTTGTTTCTCCCGTCCGAATTTGCTGAAAGTGACCCACAACGGTAAATATGATCTGATGGTTTGCCAGCGGCATGAGCTGCACGTTGCCGCTCCCCTCCATGATACAATGCTCATCGCTTGGCTGTTGAACCCTGCCAGCCGCTCTTTAGGCCTGAAAAGCCAAGCAGAGGTGGAACTAGGCTGGTCTATGACCGAAATTACAGCACTCATCGGCCGCGGGCGCAAACAGATTACAATTGATCAGGTAGATTTGCAGCAAGTAACGGCCTATTGTGGGACCGATGTGGATGCTACCCTTCATCTGTGGGAGGTCCTTGGCCCCCGGCTGAAGGAGGCAGGGATGTGGCCCCTGTATGAGGAGATCGAACTTCCCCTATTGCCTGTGTTGGCTGCTATGGAGATGGCCGGCATTCGGCTGAACACAGAATTTTTGGCGGAACTCTCCCAGAAGTTGGGGACTCGTTTGCGAGAGATCGAAGGACGTTTGAAGGAGATCGTCGGCCACGAATTCAATCTGCGTAGCACCCAGCAGTTGAGTACAGTCATGTTCCAGGAGATGGAGTTCCCGGCCATGCAGCTAAAGAAGACCCGCTCGGGCTTCGTCAGCACAGCGATCGGCGAATTGGAAAAGCTGCGGACAGCCTCCGCCGAGTTGTCCGCCGAGCAGATAGAGTTCTTGGACTTGCTTTTTGAGCAGCGTCAATTGGAGAAATTGCGTAGCACATATGTGGATACCCTCGGCGAATTGGTAGATGGCCGGACTAGGCGGTTACATACGAGCTACAACCAGACAGGCTCCTCTACGGGCCGTCTGAGCAGCAGCAACCCGAACCTGCAAAATATCCCCATTCGCACGCAGCAGGGCCGGGATATCCGCAGGGCTTTTGAAGCATCAGCGGGCCATATGCTGCTGGCGGCTGACTACAGCCAAGTGGAGCTACGTATTCTGGCTCATGTGGTGCAGGAAGAGTTACTTCTGGCAGCCTTCCGCCAAGGACAGGACATCCATGCAGTGACCGCGTCCCGTCTATTTGATGTACCGTTGGCGCAGGTGTCGTATGAGCAGCGCTCCTTGGGCAAGACGATCAATTTCGCCACCATTTACGGCATCAGTGCCTTTGGCCTCAGTAGCCGTACAGGGATGGATCCGGCCGAAGCACAGGTGTTTCTGGACCAGTACTTTGCCACCTATCCGCAGGTACGGCAGTACATTGACGAAACGATTCAGGAAGCCCGTACAGATGGCTATGTGAAGACTCTCCTAGGGCGTAAGCGCTTTTTCCCAGAACTCAAGCGGCGTCTACCGTTCAACCAGCGCCAGGCCCTGGAACGGCAGGCGATTAATGCGCCCATTCAGGGTACGGCCGCGGACATCATCAAAATCGCTATGATCGATCTCCACCACCGCTTGAGAGACGCAGACCTGCAAGCGAAGATGCTCTTGCAGGTCCATGATGAACTGGTGCTGGAAGTTCCCGACAAGGAACAGGACACAGTCACTCATCTTGTGCGCGAGGTGATGGAATCTGCGTACTCGTTGGATGTTCCCTTACAGGTTGATATTGAGGTAGGGGCCAATTGGTACGATATGGAGCACTTGTACAGATGATTCGAGAGCAGATACAACAGGTCGTCACCAATGCTGTGGTCGCGGCGGTTGACAATGGTGAAATCCCCGCCATAGCGATTCCGCGCGTGGAGATGCAGCGGCCGAAGCAGCCGGAACATGGCGACTACAGTTCGAATATCGCCCTGATTGTTGCCTCTGCGCTGAAGAAGGCCACAGGGCAAAAGAGCAATCCCCGGCAGATCGCGCAGGTGATCGCCGCGAACATCCAGAAATCAATAGAGCGTAACGGCTCTCCCGCAAACCCTTCTCCACTGGAGTTCAGTGTCGAGTTGGCCGGGCCAGGATTTATCAACATGCGCCTCAACGAGAGTTGGTTGCAAAGGCAGGTATTGACGATTATCGCCGCAGGTGAACGCTTCGGGACTCTCGAAAAGGGGGTAGGACAACATTGGCAGGTGGAATATGTCAGTGCCAATCCCACAGGACCGCTCCATTATGGTGGTGGGCGTAACGCTGTGCTTGGGGACACGCTTGCCAACCTGTTGGAGGCCGCCGGCTATGAAGTGCAGCGAGAATTTTATGTCAATGATGGAGGCACACAGTTTCAACTCTTTATTGAGAGCCTGTACGCCTGTTATCTGCAGGCATTTGAGCGGGATGTCGAGGTGCCGGCCGAGGGGTATCAGGGCGCATATTTGCATGAGTACGCCCAGTTGGTGATCGACCGGGAAGGAGATCGGTTCCTTCACCTTGAGCCCAAAGCAGCCATCGCGGCCCTGCGAGAGATCGGCCGGGAGATCGTTCTGGTTGATATCAAGGATGAGTTGGCAGGCCTAGGGGTGCGCTTTGACCGCTGGTTCAGTGAACAGAGCCTGTATGATGAAGGGCTTGTGGAGCAGCTACTGGCGCACCTTACAGATGAGGATGAAGTCATTGAACGGGACGGGGCCCAGTGGTTTCTTGCCAGCAAATATCCGGGCAATGAAAAGGACGAAGTGGTGGTCCGTTCAAACGGCGCGCCCACATATTTTGCCAGTGATATCGCCTACCACTATGATAAATTTAGGCGTCGAGGCTTTGACAAAGTCATAAACGTTTGGGCTGTAGATCACCAAGGGCACATACCCCGCATGGGGGCAGTGATGCGAGCATTGGGCCTAGATGCGGATCGATTGGTGATTCTGCTCTACAATTTGGTCAAATTGATTCGTGACGGCCAGGAAGTGAAGATGAGCAAACGCTCCGGCGATTTCCTGACTGTGCGAGAGGTGGTGGAGGAGGTGGGGGCGGACGCGGTGCGCTTTATGCTGCTCACCACCAGCCCAGAACGTAGCATTGAATTCGATCTGAGCCTAGCTGTTCAACGCCAGAATGAAAACCGGGTTTTCTATGTCCAATACGGGCACGCGCGTATCTGTTCGCTCATCCAAAAGGCCATACAAAGCGGATTCGACGATCCCATGTGCGTAACAGACGATGCCGCACAACTGCTGACATGTCTCACCCATCCCACTGAACTGACTCTCATCCGCCGGATGTTGCAGATGGAGGAGCAGATCGAATTGGCAGTAGAGAGGCTGTCGCCCCACAATCTGACCTATTACGCTGAGGACTTGACCAAAGCGTTTAGTGCCTTCTACGAAAACTGCCAAGTGTTACATTCAGAGGTGCCCGCTGACCTGGCCCGTGCTCGGTTGCTGCTCAGCCTAGCGGCCCGCATAGCCCTGGCCCGAGTTTTGCATTTGATGGGGATGACCGCGCCGCAATCCATGTAACTGTAGTGTACTGGCCATTTTTACTCCAGAGAACCCTGCTTGAAAATGTCTGATCGATTTCGTGTTCTGGTAAGCGATACTATCGTTGAGAGTGGTTTGCAACCACTGTTGAACGATGAACAGATATCTGTAGACATCCGCACGGCCCTATCTCCCATGGCGCTACAGGCCATAATTTCCGGGTATGATGCGCTACTCGTGCGTAGCAGCACACAAGTGACCGCCGCTCTGATCTGTGCTGGCAAGCGTCTGCAGGCAATTGGCCGTGCCGGCAGCGGTGTGGACAATATTGACGTGGACGCCGCCACCCGCGCCGGTGTAACCGTGGTCAATGCGCCGACCGGAAATACCGTGGCTGCGGCTGAACACACTATCGCTATGTTGCTGGCCCTCGCTCGCAATGTCCCTCAGGCCGACCGACACGTACGCGCCGGGTCGTGGGAACGGAGTGCTTTCGTGGGCACTGAAGTGCGAGACAAGGTGCTGGGCACTGTCGGGCTGGGCCGGATCGCGCAGGAAGTGGTCCAGTTCGTCCAGGGCCTAGGGATGCAGGCCCTCGCCTGTGATCCATTTGTGAGCGAAGAATATGCGGCCCAGCGGGGTGTGACACTCCTCTCTTTGGAGGCTATGCTACCCCAAGTGGACTTTCTGACTGTGCATGTGCCCCTCAATGACGCCAACCGGCACCTCATTGATGCCCAATGCTTGCAGCAACTGAAACCCGGTGCCCGAGTGCTGAATGTCGCCCGGGGCGGTATCGTTGACGAGCAGGCACTGGTCGCCGCGATTGAGAACGGCCACATAGCGGGTGCTGCGCTAGATGTATTTGAGAGCGAACCCCTGCCAGCAGATAGCCCCTTACGCAATCATGAACGCATCATCCTGACGCCTCACCTAGGCGCAAGCACAGTCGAAGCCCAGGAACGGGTAGCCGAGGATGTATCTGTGCAAGTCGTGGATGTGCTGCGAGGACGGCCCGCCCGTTATGCGGTCAATGCCCCGATCTTGCCGCCGACTGATCTGAAAACACTGATCCCCTATATTGATCTGGCAGAACGAATGGGCCGCTTTTTGCGTCAGATATCTCCCCTCGGTATTGACCGCTTGGAAATTAGCGGACATGGGCCCGTAACGGCTCTTGATATGACGAGTGTCGTGGCCTCGGCCATTCGCGGCATGTTGGCCGATATCGTAGAAGAACGGGTCAATTTGGTCAATGCCGAACTGATCGCCAAACAGCGCGGCATTGAAATTGTGCAGCGTAAACTGCCAGACCACGAACGCTACAAAAGCATGATTACCCTGCGGCTGACTAGCGCAGGGCGGACGAATTCCGTGCGCGGGATCATTCTCCTGGATGAGCCAACCTTTGTCGCCATCAATGATCTGTGGGTGGAATTTCTGGCAACAGGCAATCTGCTATTGACATCCCATACGGACCGCCCGGGCATTATCGGCAAAGTCGGCACTCTTTTGGGCCGTTCGGATGTCAATATAAGCTTCATGCACGTGGGACGACGCTCACCCCGCGGCGAAGCAATTATGGTACTGGGCACAGATGAGCCGGTGCCAGCATCGGTTTTGACGGACCTTGCCGAGATCTCGGATATCCGTTGGCTCAAGGCTGTTGAGTTGTGAGAAACTGCAGTTTTTGAGCAGGAGATAGCAGGGTATCGCCAGATTTCTGAAAATCCCGAATCCAGCTCATCCTGATGCAGTTGTACTGCGGTTACGAAAAACTAGAATTATGATGAAAACAGATACATGCGCTGCGAATCACTCGTACCGCTTGTCCATTGGTTTGCTAGGGCTGGTTCTCCTGTGGGGCGGTCCGGTCTTGGCATGCGGCAGCTTCCAACCTCGCCCGACATCCCAACCCACAGCGGTCCCTATACAACAGAACAATGTGGACCGAGCTATTGAACAACAGGTGGTGATCCCTACATCCACTTCGACCCTGTCACCGCCACCAACCGCCACACCTGTCCCTCTGCCAACTGCGACCCCAACAGTGATCGTGTCAACACCGGTGCCCGGCACTGTATTGATCCAAGGGGAACCAGCGCGCATTATCGCCGCCAACGGTCTCAACATCCGTGAGCAACCGGGCAGAAACGCAGCGATTATCGACCGTCTCGGCTTCAGAAGACGGGTTCAGGTTGTGGATGGCCCGGTCTCCAGCGACGGGTATTCTTGGTGGCGAGTGGACGATGGCCAAGGGATCATTGGCTGGGCCGCGACCGGCGAAGGGGATGAAGAATGGATTACCCCCCGGGTCGGAGAGCCCCAGCCAGTAAACCGCTCTCCTCGTATCGGTGACCGGGTCGTAATTACAATTGACGGTCAGTTGATCATACGGGCCCTGCCCAGCATTGGCGAAAGTGTCATCACACGCGCGCCTGCGGGCAGCGAATTCTCTGTGATAGCCGGGCCGCAGACAGGGGGCGACTATTTTTGGTTCCGGATCCGTTCGGATGATGGCCAAGTAGAGGGATGGGCTGCCGAAGGGCAGGATGAAGAACGCTGGCTCAGCCCGCTGGAGTAACTGCAGGCACTGGCAACAGGTGTTCAACTAGGCGGCGCAGGGCAGATTCGAGGATCAACACCGCCTGCCAGTATTCGTCCAGATGGATGTGCTCATGCGCTGTATGATCCAGCCTGCTGTTCCCGGGTCCGTAGGCGACAATCGGGCATTGCCAAGCTGGCCCGACCACATTCATGTCGCTAGTACCGCTCTTGACGACAAAACGAGGACGATCTGCTGTCCGTTCCCGAATGGCACCTAGAAAGCTACGCACGAGAGGATTGTTGCGGTCGCTACGCCAGGCCGGTTCGTGGCCGTAGGTACAAAAGTGTAGGCGGAGTTCATGACTACCGCACTGAAATCTCTGGGGCGTAGCATCTGTGGTGTCCACAGAGGGCGGGATTGGCAGAACCCCAAGGGTCTGTTCTTGCTGGCCCTTGGATCGCTCCTGTGCCCATTGCCACACCTCTGCCAGAAACTCATCCACCGAAAAGGCAGGGGGCAAGCGGATGCCGATTTTTGTCCGCACCCGGTCCAGCATGTCTTCATCGGTCCAGGTGTACAGTTCTCGTAGACTGGGCAAGAACTGATCGAAGGTTTTCGGTCTTTGCCGATTGAAGCTATCCCTGTAGGCGACGGTCCAATTCCACAGATCGACAGCAAGCGTGGCTACGCCCGGGTCTGGCCCAGAGGTGTGGGCCATTGGTTGGACAGCTTCCATCTCCAACAGAAGACGTCCTTTGTAGCCGAGGGTCATGCGGGAGGCACCGCTTGGCTCGCCGATGATGCAATAGTCTGGCACTGGCTCCTTGTGACCATCAAAGCGGTCACGGATGAAGCGGGCTCCCTTGCTGGTGGCCGCTTCCTCTTCCACCGCGCCGACCACGACTAGGCGAATATGGTTCCGGTGTGCCCAGTCATGGCCAAGGCGGGCCACGGCTACGGTGAATGTCGCCAGAGGCCCTTTGGCATCAACACTCCCTCGCCCATAGAGAACCGGCCCGTGCGCCGTGTCCTCCACGCGCACGGGAATGGCACCGGGGACGGTGTCAATATGGCCGAGCAGAACCACGGACCAGCGGGCATTCACGGGGCCGATCTCACCGACTGCATTGCCGGCCGCATCGACCTCCGTCCGCTCATATCCGAAAGATTTCATAGACTCGGCCAGAAAGCAGCTGGCAGCAGCCTCCTCACGGCTCAGAGATGGGATCGAGACCAGTTCAGTCAACAGTGCTTCGGCCACGGCCCGTGCGTCATGGGCGGACAGCGTTCTTGAATCAGGCACGAATTCAGACCTCCAGGTCGTCTAGCAGATCCCCCAATTCCCGTTCCCACACGTCGTCCAACGGCATGAAGGGATTCTCAGTAAACTCTTCGTCCAATTTCTGCAGATAAGAATGCACCTCAAGCTGTGGGGCTTGACGGGCTAACTCCTCCATCTGTTCCTCCATAGAGGACATCAGTTCATCGCTCTGAATCCGCAGTTCTGACAGGTTCATATTCAGGTGGAACATAAAATCAATCCGGCGCAGAATATCGTACCAGGCTTTCACATCATCTTCGATTCGGACACTCTGGGCCGGCAGCATCACCTGGCCGAAATCATAGGCCGGCACAAAGCCATGCAGGACGATGTATTCTATATCTTGTTGCCCAGCATGATAGGCGAGATAGGAGCCAATCGTGGTGCCGCCTTCATAGTTGGAGAAGCGCACCGCATACTCCTGCATCTCTGCGCGCATCCGTTCCAGACTGAAGACGCAGGAAATGTCCCTGTCTTTGCTGTAGGGCATTGCGCCGTAGACGCCACCTACTGCCACGATCCGGCGAACCCCTAACGCTTTGACGATATCAAAGAACGCTGCTGCGTACTCCTCCTCATTTACATGTGGCTCTTCACCCAGAAAAATGATCAACCCTTTGCCGGATAGTTCCGCATAGAATACCTCTGTTGGGATCACCCGCATCTCCTGTACAACGCCATCTGTGGTGTGTACTTCCGGGCGTAGTAGATGATGCGCGCCGGGGATTTGGAAAAGGAAGAACCGGTCCCGGCTGATCTCGCCGATTTTGCGCGCATCTAGCATATCGATCAGATAGGCAGGCAGGCCGGAGGAGATCGATCCGGCATCCGCCCACTGATGCCAGCCGGCGATCATGATCATCTCTTTCGATGTCGGTATTTCCCTCAAGTGTACTCGCTCGTCCATGTCTTTCCCTCAATTTCGAGTAGGATTCTCAGGATGTTAGAGTAGCCCGCTAAATCCTGCTCCAAAAACAGGCCCTCTCCCCAGAGATCCTGCATAGGCAGCATCTCCACAAAGAAGGCTCTGTTGACTTCACGCACAGGTTCATCACTTCGTCAATCTCCAGATAGACTCCGGCCTTGTCTGTCATCTACGCTATTATACTACAGTGGTTCGTGGAGAGTAACTTCTCTCCATTTGACACTTGCCCTTGGTGTGATACAAGCCACACGGTCCGCTGACAAACAGGCAGTGGACCGTCCCACTTGCTTCATGGATGCCGCATGCGTAAGACAATCACCGGCGGAATTTCGCTGAAGTTCGGTCCCCAACTGAGTTCACGTGGCCCCGCTGGATGGTCCGGCGGAAAGGCCCGCTCTTTGATACCGTCCAGCACAAAGCCTGCCCGCAGTCCGCTATTCAACAGCATGTGCAAGGGACGGTGAAAGTACGGCTGCGGACGTGGTTGGCCCCGCAAGGCCAGCCCCCGGCGCATGGTCGGTGTTAGATAGCCGGTCACCCGCACACCATAGGTCGTGACGAGCGTGCCATCCCTGTCTTCTACCTCGCCGAAATGGGTGACGTGGGCCTGATTGAAACACGGATGCATGATTGAGAAGACGAAGCAGCCCCCCGGCTTGAGGAGATGGAATACATTGCGAAACAGCGGCTGGATCTCCGCCATATCAAACAGGGCCATATTGGAGAGAGCCTTGTCGAACTGCCCTAGATGATGAATGCTGTCCAGATCGCTGGCGTTAAGGACTGTATACTGGATGTCGCCATCGGCAGGCGATGTACGCTTTTGGGCGCGTGCAATCATCGCCTCCGCGACATCAAAGGCGATGACCTGGGCCCCGAGCCGGCCTAGCCGCCGGCTGGTCAAGCCATTGCCACAAGCGATGTCCAGGACCCGCTGCCCTGGCTCAACAGCCAGCAGTTCCTCAAGCGCGGGCCAGCACAAGACTTCGACAAAATCATTGCCATCGCCCATATACTCATCCCAATAGGCAGCGTTTTCATTCCAGACATCTTCCACCTCTTGCCGGTGCTTGGCAAAAGCCGCTTCACTGAATTGGGCGAGGACAGTCGTATGTGTCATTCTCTCGTTCCCTGGAGATTTCACAATCAGGATGTCAGGCAATTGTACCACAGATGGGGCTTTGAAGGATAGAGAGAACGAGAAGTGGAGAGAGTTCAGTCTACCAGTGTCATCAGGTCGAACACCGGGCCATGGATGCAAGCCCGGGTGACCCGGCCGCGGGCGGTAGGCACTGTACAGACGAGGCAAGCCCCGACACCACATAACAGGTCAGCCCGCACCAGTACCTGGGCAAAGTTTTCGTTGATATGGAAGCGGGCGTCCTGTATCGTCCTGAGCAATTGCTGATAGCGTCGGGCCGGGATGCCAGCGCAGATCTGGTCCGCCCAACCGACAGTCTGGGCCAACTGCGCCTGCCAGGCCGTCTCATCGGCTGCCGTGCGAATTTCTACCTGCAGTGGCGGCAGGGGCAGCAAGCGGGCGACCACCTGCTCGTCTGTCGCCCGCAATAAGAGCGTCACCCGGCCCCCCCGGTCCAGCATCTGCTCGTACACAGAGAACAGTTGCCAGAACCAAGCATGGTCATCTGCCCAATCTACCAAGACCAGCAGATTGCGTGTATCGGGCCGTAGGCTGAAACCATTGCCGAACGGACCCAACAGATTCAGAAGTTCTGCCGGAAGGCGTTGTGCCAGCCACTGAACGCCTGGGTCAGGCCCACTGGGCAGATACAACCGCCAGCAGTCGTGCTGATCTTGGGGCTGACGGTCGCAAACAAACAGAGCACGACGCAGAAAAATCGACCAGTCGCGGTTCCGCTCCACGCCGATGGCGTTGCTACAGCGGGCCAGAAAATACCGCCCCGCCAGGATATCCCGCTGGGACAACAGACCGCATGGCAAGCGCAGGGCAAATGGCAGCCCTGGCTGCACAGGGCTGTCGATCTGCCCCACCAGTCCGGGAAGATGTTCTGTCGTCGTTTGGGTATGAATCATCGGTTGACGAAGGTAAAGAAGAGAGCCAAAGGGTTATGGACTGCTGCCGGAACCGTCATCCCCCGAACGCTTTTGGTGCTGTCTGCGGGGAAAGGGGCGTTTCTTCACCAAGGGCCCTGGTTCAATGATGGCAAAGAGCAGGACGAGGATGAGGCCGCTCACAGCAAGGACCGCCAACATCTGCCACAAAAAAGAGTTCCACATCAAAAAAATCTGTTTGTCCTTTCCCTGCATCACAGCCTAACAAGGCCGGGGCAGCGTAAAGCCTCTTTCCTAGAAGCATTGTATGCCTGTGGTACAATTCATGGTGTCGCGGTTACAGCGGCGCAAAACTGATGTTGCACATCATACATCATTTTCGCACAGGAACGCACCAACAACCAATTTCTTATGGTGACCAATGAAACAGGCCGTAAGCGGATTCGCCCTCAGGGACTGGGGCCTGTACTAGAGCGGCTCCTCAATCGCAATCTACCAGCGGGATGGCACATCGAACTGCGCGGCGGCTGGCCCCTTATCTTCGTCCCATTTCTCCTGATCATGCAGCTGGTCGGCCCAAGTGCTATCTGGACAGCTCTGGGTGTCACCTTGGTCGTCCTTTATGGAATCAGCTATATGTGGGTACGTAGTCAGGTGTCCCACATTGGGTTTGAGCGGCGCCGAGAAGGGGCGATGCTGGTCGTGGGTGATGCATTGCAGGAGCGGTTCGTCGTACAAAATCACAGCAGCCTGCCCTTGCATTGGCTGGAGTTCGCCGATGAATCTCGCTTGCCCGACTACAATCCAAGACAGGTGGTCAGTTGTGGGGCTGGGAGTAGCTATCAGTGGCGGGCTGAGGCCCGTTGCAATCAGCGGGGCGTATTTCGGCTGGGACCACACACTCTGCGAACAGGCGACCCGTTCGGGCTGTTTTGTCTGGAAATTCAGGGACGAGATACCGAATCGCTCTTGGTGTATCCCCGGGTGGCGCATATTCCCACCCTTGACCTGCCAAGAGGCAATCTATCAGGACAGGATCATCGCCGCCGGCCCTACAGTGGGACGGAACGAGCAGCGGTTGTGCGGGCGTATCGTTCCGGCGACAGTCTGCGCTATATACACTGGCCCACCAGCGCGCGCCGGGGGGAGCTGATGGTGACTGATTTGGAGACGGAACCGAGCGGCGATCTGTGGGTCGTTCTTGATGTCAATCGACAGGTGCAGACGGGAGATACGACTACCAGTACCTTAGAAACTGGCATCATACTGGCGGCCAGTGTCGCGGCGGAATATTTGAGCGGTGTCGAACGCCGGGCTGTGGGCCTGCTCACTGCGCCCGCCAATCATCTGGACCCGGACGAGACAGTTTTGGTGGATGTGCCACCTCTGCCGGGGAAAGGGCAGGTCTGGCGTATTCTGGCGGCGTTGGCACCGCTGCAGCCCGGCGGCTTGCCTCTCAGCCAACTTCTACAGCGCAGCCGTGGCCTGCTCAACGCCGGCCAGACTGTTCTGGTCATTACATCGGAGATCGGGGAGGGAGTGGCCAACTGGTCCGCCGAACTCCTACACCTACGCCGGGGTGGTGTCGCCGCCGGCGTCCTGGCGGTGACACCGGCTCCCGAACCGACGCAAGATCACAGGGGTGGTGATGGCCTGGTGCGAACGCTAAAAGACGACCACCAATCCCGGATGCTTGACATCCTCACCCGCTACGAGATCCCCGTACAGTTCCAGCAGGCAGGAACCCGACTGACGCCTGCCCTGACATACCGCCGCACCCGTACGGTTCTGCGTACCACCCCCACTGGTGGTGTCGTCACCCATGAAATTGAGGAAGATGTAGGATGAGTACCTGCAGTTCCATTGGGATTCGGAGCAGCGCATATGCTTGAATCTGCTGTTGATCAACATCATCTGACCATACGTCTGTTTTGGGCAGCTGTGCAGAGGTTCCGCCCGCCTTTGGGATGGGCAGTCTTGGGCGGCACTCTATTTTTGATGCTATTGCCGGCGCTTGCCATTCGTGAAGCGCAATGGATCGACCTGCGCCGGGTCCGGGTCGATCTGGAGTGGGTTGGCGTCCTGAGTCTGTTGTTCGGCTGGTGGACCGTGTCTCGCGTGCAGGTCTGGGGCATGACAAGCAATCGCCTTAGGTTGGGATGGGTTTTCGGGCTTCTCCTATGGAGTGGCCTCGGAACTGTCACCATTTCTCAGGTGCTCGTCCATTGGATCCCTGGGCCGCTTGATCTGTGGCGGGCGGCCATGGCTGACGACCTGTTCAGTCTCATCAGCGGGATGGAGGCGGATCTGTCGAGCCTCCTCTGGCGTTATGAAGACTGGCTGCAGGGTGTGCAGGGCGGAGGAGCCTACCAGGACGATTTCGTCTTCCTCTCCTTTTTCGCTGTCGTTCTTTGGCTACTGGGCGGAGCCACGGCCTTGCTGGCCCTATCTACCCGCAATGGGCTGCTTATCGGGCTGCCGGCTCTGTGGGTGCTGGCAACGTTTCTCTTTTATGGGCACCAGGGACGTACAATTATTCTCCTCGGATTTGCCACAGCCTTACTGCTGCACGTTTTGTTAGACCAACAGCGGCTAGAACGTAGCTGGACCCGGGACGGAGCCGACTATAGTTCAGCTTTACTGATGGACCGCATGCTGTCGGTGGCTGGGGCCACTGCGCTGATCATCGCGCTGGCTGCGCTGTTTCCTAACATTGTGGTTCGTCCCATCGCCTACCGCATTTATCGGACAATGACGCCGGTCTATGATTCTGTGGATGAGGTGACGGAGCGGATGTTCCCAGATCTGAAGGGAGGGAGGCGAGGGCTGGGCCGCCTAGGCAGCGGTCTGCCCAATCGTTTCCTACTAGAAGGGGGAACGGAACTGAGCCGGATCGAAGTAATGCGGGTATCGACCAACTATCCCTTTGGATTCGCAGCGGAGTTGAGGGAGGAGCCGCCCCGGCTCTATATGCGGCGAGGTACGTTTGTCAACTACGACGGGCGGGGCTGGGAGAACACCGGCAACGACAGAGATGCCTCATTCTCGGCCAATCGTGCTTGGCGGGCTGAAGAAGAATGGCCGGGCCGGGTTGCGTTTATACAGCGGGTGCGGCTGACAGCACCGACCGCAATGCTGCCGGCCGCTGGTGAACCCGCGCAGGTGCGAATGGACTACGAATTGGAGCGTCGCTCCCCTGACGACCTAGTCTCTGTTTGGTCGAGGTCTGGGCCAGTGGATCGATTTGACGTCATTTCGTATATCCCAGCACTGTCTGTTGAGGAGTTACGCGCCCTGCCTGTCTGGGGCGAAGCACATCCATTGCCGGCAGAGATGGCCGTGCATCTGGAAATTCCGGACACCGTCACCCAATCCACCCGGGATCTGGCAGCAAGGTTGGCTGCCGAGCAATCCTCTCCCTTTGCCATCGCCGCAGCCATTGAAGCCTATCTGCGGAGATTGCCCTACAATCTTGATGTGCCCGGCCCGCCCCCTGGCGTAGATGTCGCTCATTTTTTTCTGTTCGATCTGCAGCAGGGGTACTGCGATTATTACGCCACGGCCTTCAGTGTATTGGCTCGTCTGAACGGCCTGCCGACTCGTTTTGCTACCGGCTACATCGGTGGATATTGGGATCTCGACTCTGAAGAATGGACGATTACTGAAGCGGAAGCGCACTCCTGGCCGGAGGTCTATTTCCCGGAGATCGGCTGGGTTCCTTTTGAGCCGACAGCAGGCCGTCCATCTCTCCAGCGGCAGGGGCTGTCCCGACGATCACAAGAACGTCCGCTTACTGCGCGGCCACCTGAGCCGGAGGAGGTCATGCAGGAAGGTTTGGCCTGGAACTGGCAGATGCTCTTCTGGCTGCTGCCGCTGTTGGTTGTGTTGTATGTTGTGTGGAGCTGGCTGGAGCAGCGCCCACAGGACCCATGGATCGGGCTGCTGGCCTGGGGCCGGCGCATAGGTCGCCCCTATGCGACCCATGAAACGGAACTGGAGTACGGCCAGGGCCTGGCGGCGCACGTAACCGTTTATGAAACCGAACCGGAGCGCCGTCGTCGCTTGGCTGGCAACGTCACTGGCCTGACAGCGGCCCTCAGCGAAGGCCGCTACGGCAGGGGACCTGGGCGCGCCAGCGCGCTGACACGCGCCGGACATTTCTGGCGAGCTATTCGCAGAGATAGCCGGCGCATGCCGTGGTGACGTAGACAAGATCTTACTCCAGAGAATCCTGTTCAAATTCGTACCAGGAAAGATCTGCTGCCAGATCGTCCGGGGCCAGCGCGGCATAGCGTTCCCACATCTCGGCTGCCAGCCGGCGGTGGTTAGCCCGGATACCATAGGGCTGGAAGTATTGACAAACCCGCTTCACGTCCCGGCCCAGAATCGTCTGTGCATTGCGGTTGCTGTATACATATGTCACTTGCGGGAAGTCGATCAGTGTGATTTCCCCTTTCCAGTACAGAATGTTATAGGCTGACAGGTCCCCGTGAACGAAGCCCTTCTGCAGCATGAGCTTGACGCTCTGTATCGTCTTTTGAAACAGAGGCTCGGCTTCGTCATCCTCCAATTGGACTTCATGGAGGGTTGGGGCTGCCCTCTGCTCATCACCGATATACGCCATCAGAATCGCGTTTTCCCCGACTCCATAGGGCATTGGTACTGGCGCGCCGGCCATATGGAGAATCTGTAGGGTAGAGAACTCGTACATCAACCAGGATGTATGCTGCACCTCCACGCCGAAGGCGGTCTTTTTGTCCACAGCCCGCAGAATGCGCTCATCTCTCGGTTTGATAGCCTGAGGGCGGTCATCCTCTGAAGACAGGATTTGTCGTCCCTCTCTGTACATGGAATCATTGCGTAAGTTGCGGAATCGTCGAGGCCGGTAGACTTTGGCAGCGATCCACTCTACAGCCATTGATGGGTGTGCCCGGCAGCGATAGACGTTGGCCTCTTTGCCACCCTTCACCTGTGTCATCACATCTACGATCTGATTTTGCATATAGAAAGGTTGTAGTGAATCTTTGAGGAATCCATCCTCGAAACGGGCCGGCGTATAGGTGATTTCCCATACATTTTCTAGGCTGGCATCTTCGGCCAGATTTTCCACAGCAGCCCTGTGTTCCTCAAAGCGTTGGCGTGCGTTTTTCGGTTTGCGAGGGGCACGGTATTTCCGTTCGCGTGGAAGATGAAATTTTTCCTGATAAAATGTCAAGTCTGCTTCTTCTTCCTCCCACTGGCTGTCGTCATTCTGTTCGGCCGTCGCAGAAATCTGCGGCTGTTCATACTCGTCCCGGAGGTCTTGATTTGTGTGGTTCTGGGTATTCAAGGTATGTTTCGTCCTTGTATGTGGGCACAGGGTCTGTGCAGGAATAAGCCGAATGATTGGGTTGTGCGACCTTGGGCTTGGCAACACCACGCGCGGTGTTACAAACTGAAAGACCGTTGTGTAATCGTCGCCGCTACAGCGGCGACACATAGGAAGCTGCCTGGGAGAGGCAGTATTCCCCTATGGCAGGCATTCGGGTCAATAACGGTGGTTGTGGGGATCAAAAAAAGGCCGCACGCGGAACAACACTTGCAGCCTCTGGGGCGAGGGTACGGAATATACCTACTTAGCGGAAATCAATAGACATACGCAACGTTGGGTGTTCTTGGAGCCTTATGATTTCTGCCTACTGGCACACCCGCTGCAGGCAGTTCCCCGTGACAATTTTCCTTTCAACCTGTTTCACTTTTGCCAACATGGTTCAGCCTCCTTTCGCAGGCTATCCCTGCGTAACAAACTTGCCTGTGTACGATTGCTTGACAACAGGCCCAACATTCACAATAACAGTATAGCATAGACTGCGGGCTGTGTAAAGATAGAGTTTGTGTTGCTGTCATCGTTGCGCGGGAGTGGTACATGCAGCATCTGGGTTAGCGTAGGCCATGGAGAACTTCCTGTTGAGTGGGAAATTGGTTGAGCAAAGCAGTGAAATCTGCTGGGCCAGGCAGGGAAAAGTCCTCGTCCGCGTATTCCGGGGCGAGAGTACATCCCATCAATGCCCATTGCCCATCTGCTTGCAGATGTGCGCCAAACCAACTATGGGCCGGCACGACTACTTGGACTAGCTGGCCTTGTAACAGGTCATGTCCTAGAATAGAGTGCGTATAGTCATTACCATGAAAAACATGCAGTGCAACCGCATCACCCAGATAAAAATGCCAAAGTTCATCCGTCGGTAGGCGATGCAGACGAGATTTTGTATCTTTCGTCAGGAAGTAAAAGATGGCAGAAGTGATCGACCGCTCTGCAGTGAACCCAGGCGGCAGTACGTCTGTTGGTAGTTGTAAGCGGCCTCGGTAGGTGGGGCGAAAGTAGCCGCCCTCCACCGGCAATGGTTCTAGCCTGAGGGTTCGTATTATGTCTGTTTCTGTGAGAGTTGTGCCCATGACAATCCCAGTTTATGGAGAGCAGTTACGCTCCACAGGCGTATCCAGTTTAGAACGCAGGGGCCACCCGAATGCCTCCGTCTACTGTCAGGGTGATACCGGTAATCCAGCGGGCTAGTGGCGATGCCAGAAACAGGCAAGCGTCGGCGATGTCTTCTGCTGTGCCGAGCCGTCCCAAGGGCGCGCGCTCTTGCCAGAGCCGAACGCCCTGCGGCCAATCTGCCGCCAGCCCAGGGCGGTTGATGAGGCCTGGTGCCACTGCATTGACTCGAATGCCGTATGCTGCCAGTTCCAGGGCAGCACAGCGGGTGTAGTGCTCCACCCCAGCTTTGGCCGCTGTGTAGTGGCTATGGGCAAAGGCGGTGGCACTGGCTTCAATTGAGGAAATATTGATGACAGCTCCGCTCGGGTCGGTCTCCGCTTGCTGTTGTGCAAGTTCGATCATCATCTGCGCGGCCCGCTGGGTGCAGAGGTGCGTGCCGCTGAGATTTGTCGCGATCACCTGCTCCCATTCCGTATGCGGCATGGACAGCAGAGGCGAGAGCGGATAGATACCAGCGTTATTGATGAGGACATCAAGCCCTCCATACGCAGCGACCGTTTGTGAAATCAGATGCTCCACATCTGCCGCCACTGTCACATCGCTCTGCATCATCACGGCCTGCCCGCCGGCTGCCCCGATTTGCTCAACCACCTTTTCTGCAGATCGCGCGTCCTGGGCAAATGTCAGGACAACAGACGCGCCAGCTTGGGCAAAGCGTCGGGCAATCCCGGCACCGATACCCCGGCTCCCTCCTGTGAGGAGGATGACCTTGCCGGAAAAGTCAAGGGCTGTTGATAAAGCAGGTACGCTCATAGGTGGCATAGATTGCGGTCAAGATGATGGCACAGTGGCTTGGGGCCAGGGACTGCAGCTGCTGGATTGGCAGGGTTACGGCGTGTATTCGCCATTTTGGATCGCCTCCTGGCGGGCATTTTCCAATATCCCTTGGATTTCCGCGATGTCAATGGGTTTGTTGGTATTGAGGAAGAGCCGGCGTATGGCCTGCGTGAAACCAACCTGCATCGTGTTGGGGATGGCGAGAAAGAAGGGTGGACTCACATGGTCCGCGCTACGGACGATCTGCTCGCCCCTTTGCGAGGCCGCGCCCAGAAGTGAGCGGTCGAAGTCCGCGTGGACGGGCACATAGCCGGCGTCACTGTCGAACTGTAGGAGCTGCAGATTGCCCATAAAGCCGACGAATGCGCCGGCTTGGGGCCGGTTGGGCGCGCCCGCAGGGATGACATAGCCGAATGTAATAGATGCCTCGCCTACCTGTCGATTGACATCCATCAGCGGAAATTGGAAAAAGTCCAGCTCATCCCGGAAGGTTGAGGGCAGATCAGTGGCGGTAAAAGGAGTGGCCAGGGCCATCACAGCTTTGTGCCGATTCAGAGGGCTGTCCGCGTCGCCGCGAATCAGGGCTGTCATGCTTGATAGTTCGGATGTGTTGCCCGGGCTTTCGATGAAATACCCCCGATTCAACAGAGAGATCCACAGCTCCCACACCTGACGTACTCGATCATCCGTATAGTCTTCCCGTCCGGCAATCAAGCTATGATGAAATTCCGGCCCATTCAGCCGCATGTTCAGGTATTCAAACCAAAGGGTGCTGATAAACGGATTGCTGCCGGCTAGGGAAAGGGGCGTCTCCCCGTTGACGAGCAGCGTATCGCAGATCTGCAGGAACGCCTCCCAAGTCTGTGGCGGGGTCAGGCCATAGCGGTTGAAAATATCTTTGTTATAGTAGATACCCGTCCAACTGAAGCCACCCGGTACGAAGTACAGATTGCCCTCAAAGCGGCTCATCTCTCGGAACTGTTCGCCGTATGCCTCCTCAAAGCGATTCTCGCTCCAGACATCGGAGAGATCGGAGAGTAGGCCCTGGGTTGCAGCACTTTGCAAGAGATGTCCATCCCATAAAAACATCACATCCGGAGAGGGTGTGTCCAGAAGATAATTGGCCGGGTTCCGTTGAAATGTCTGGCGCTCGACTTCAATACCGGGTGTTTGCTCTTGGAAGAGATCGATAGCTGTCTGCTCTGTGCCGGTACCGTCATTGAAGGTCACATAGGTGATGGCGACTGGCGTCAAATCAAGCGGAATGAGGGATTCGTCCTCCCGGTTACGGCCACAGCCGGCCAACAGTACCGAGAGAGCTAACAGCAGAAGAAAAAAGCTGCAATAGAGGAATGCAGAGGAGTGGAGACCTGGTAGGAGTCCAACTCTATTGGGACTGATTCGACGCATGATTTCCTCCGAGAACTTTGTAAAGCCACAGGGGTGCCGATGTTCCTGCCGTTTGGTTTTGCATGTGGTGTAGCAATCAAACTTGAGTGCCGCTGTGCAATCGTTCAGCGAGGGCGCGGATATGAGGCAGGCCGATGCCGCAGCAGCCACCTACCAGTTTTGCTCCCTGTGCAACCCATTCCATTGCTTTGCCCACGAACGCCTGCGGCGAGATGATGTCCACGAACTGCCAGTTGGGCATGATGAAATAGCCACTTTCTGGATAGGCCCCTGTGGGACCGCTCCAGACTGCCTGCACTTCGGCTAGGGCCGGGCCCGTGATGTTGATGTCGCTGTGCATGACAGCCGCCAGGGAACCGCCGACAGCCATCACCGCGGCCACACCTGCGCTAAGGGGTATCTCCTGCTCGATGGTCGGGGATAGTATCAAGCTGCCATCTTGCGCGCATGCACAACTGAAACCCACCCATACAGGCAAACCAGTGGCGGTGGCTGCCTCTACCGCGCTGCTGCTATAGTCGATATCCCGCATCATTTCTAAGATCAGCAGGTCTACACCCGCGCCGGCCAGCAGCTCTGCCTGTTCTGTGCAATGGGCGTGCATCTCTCGTAGGCTTGGCATGGACGCATTGTCATCGCCCGCGGTCATCAGGGATATGGAACCGGCGACCCAGACAGGATGTTCGGCAGCTTCGTCCCGGGCCTGGTGGGCCAGTTGAGCCGCCTGCCGGTTGATGGCCGCGGTCTGGCTCTCTACACCAGCAGCTCGCAACATGTGCCGCCCGCTGGCAAATGTGTTGGTGATGATCACTTCAGCACCCGCTTGGATGTAGTCAATATGCACCTGGCGCACGACATCGGGATGGGTAGCGATGGCTAGGCCACTCCAGATGTCATCATTCATGGGTACACCTCGATACTCCAATTCTGTGCCCGTAGCACCGTCAAGGAGAAGCGGGCGGTTGTCCGTAAGCCGTTGGGTGATGGTTGTCATGGGGGCAGTCGCTTGTGTTGGATGGAATGGAACACCCACGATATTGTAATTTTACTGTAGCAAAGCTATTATAACAGTTGTGATGAAAAAGTCGCAAGATAGAATCCAAAATTCGGATTCGCGCAGAACGAAGGGTTCCTGCCGTTGAAGCTGTCGCCCGGCATCAATTTCAGCGCAACAGTCCACGCCGCGGACGAGCGAGTACCGGTAGAAGCATTAGCGTTCGGCGTACAGGCCCTTTCAACCTTGTTGGACCGCTATGGGGAGCACGAGTATGGACCGTGATCTGAAAACCGCTGTGCAGCGACAATTTGACCGGGTGGCAGCCAACTATCGCACGAGTGCTGTACATGCGAAAGGCGAAGATCTGCCGTTGATGGTGCAGGCCGCTGATCTGCGAGGCCATGAGCGTGTGCTGGATGCGGGCTGTGGCGCTGGGCACACTGCCGCCAGCTTCGCGCCCTATGTAGCAGAAGTGGTGGCCCTAGATTTCACAGAGTCGATGCTGCTTCAGGTGGAGGCTCTGGCCCAGGAACGGGGCCTGACAAATATTACAAGAAGGCTCGGGGATGTGGAGTTATTGCCTTTTGAAGACGCGGAGTTCGATCTGGTCGTTTCTCGCTACAGCGCACATCATTGGCCCCGCCCACAGCAGGCACTCAGCGAGTTTCGGCGGGTCCTACGCCCCGGTGGCCAGGTGATCCTTAGCGATATAGTGGGCTTTGACGACCCAAGCTGCGACACCTATCTGAACGCCATCGAATTGCTACGGGATCCGTCCCATGTGCGGGATTATACGCGGATGGAATGGCAGGCGTTTTTCAATGCAGCGGGCTTTCATGCTGAGAGCATCTTTTCCGGCCGCATCCACCTTGCCTTTGAGAACTGGACCCAGCGGATGGCAACACCAGAGGTGAACCGGGCTGCCATCCGAGCCTTGTACATGGTTGCCCCAGCAGAAGTGAAGGAAGCACTTCGCATAGATGAGCAGGGCCATTCGTTCGTCTGCGCGGTTTTTCGAGGAGAGGTCAGAGAACCCTGACCGTGGCTTTGGCAGCGTAAGGGGTGAGTGAGGAGAGAGTATCCCTCTCTCCTCGTCATTGATTGCGCTGGTCAGCGTTGCACGAAGGGTAGATACAACATTTCCATAGGACGTGCCTCTCTCACCTGTACCACAGCATCGACGTCCGTCACACTAAGCGGGGACGCATCCGGGGTAGTGGCTTGACTGTCATTGATCGCCAAGTCGCTCTCTCCGACCCCCAAAGCCTTGATCTCTAGGATGGCCAGAGACCCGGAGCCGCTCACACCGGGCTGTGTGCCGGTGGAAAAGGCTGCAAATGTTGCTATCCCTTGGCGGTTGTCGATCTGTGGGCCCACCATGTTCACAGTGCGCCCAGTACTGCCCAACCAGTCGGTCAAGCGGATGCTTTCGATGCGAATCAAGGCGGGGTCGTAGGTGAGCTTGGCTTCCAAGGCAGCCAACGCCTGAGCATTGCTGGCATCTAGGACGATGCGACCTGTCTGTGATGGTGTGAGCTGCAACAGGGCTGGGGACAGCTGCAGGGTGATGTCTCCCGCTGCTGCTTGGCTGCTGGCTACATCTACGTTTCTGGCTGGGTTGTCTGACAGCGAGTGACCGAAGCGCGAGGCGACCCGTTGGATATCGAGGATATCGATGTCGCCATCATTGTCTAGATCGTAGCGGGCCTCGTAGTCATTGTCCCCGCGCCTGCTGTTCCACTTGCCTGCGACCCGTTGGATATCGACGATGTCCACATCGCCATCGCAGTCGATATCGGACCAGAAACAGCTATTGGTGATCGTAAGGGAAGTGCCTTGGGATCTGACCCGAAGCACCTGACCGTTGATGTCGGTGATCTGCAGGTTTCTGAACGCGATCTTGGCAGAGCCAGTGGTGCGTGGCTCAAAGCAGACAGAGGCAAGGGTGCCGCTGCCCTCGGGTCCATCTTGGCTGCCGGTGCTGTAAGCACCGAAGGTGAGGGATCCTGCAGAGATGTTGGGAGTCACCGCGGAGACGGTGCGGTCAGTGCTGCCGAGGAAGGGACCCAGGGATGCGGATGTGCCTGCGAGTCGTGTAGCTGGGAAGGAGAGGGTGAAATCGAAAGCACCGAGGTTGTCTGCTTGTGCGATCTGCACGCTGATGCATGATTGGCCGGTGAGGGGAATGGTTGATGTGGATGCAGTCAAACTGACTGTGGAATTGACGTTGGTTGGTCCTGGTCTGGATGTTGGTCCACCCCCACCACCGCCGCCGCCACCTGGTCCAGGATTTTGGGGAGATGTACATGGCTCATTGACGCATACTGGCGTATTTGGTGTAGGTGTGGCTGTGGGTGACGGTGTTACAGAGTGCGTAAGCGTTACAGTGGGCGTGGTGGTTGCCATAGGAGACGGTGTTACAGTGTGCGTAGGCGTTGCTGTGTGCGTGGTGGTTGCCATAGGAGACGGTGTTACAGTGTGCGTATGTGTTACTGGGGGCGTGGTGGTTGCCGAGGACGTGGCTGTAGCTGTCGGTGTGACTGTAGCGCAGAACTGCAGCCCGAGACGTAACAGGTCGTTTCCAGCAACACGTTTCAAGGTAGTCGGGATACATCCGCTGAATCGGTTGTTGTTGAGGTGTAACCTCTGCAGCTTGGAGAGTCTGCCCAGTATAGCAGGGATTCTGCCTGTCAGTTGGTTGTTGTTGAGAATCAATCTCTGCAGATTGGAGAGATTGCCCAATTCAGCAGGGATACTACCCGTCAGTCGGTTATAGTCAAGGTGCAACCCCTGCAGATTGGAGAGATTGCCCAGTTGAGCAGGAATGCTGCCCGACAGTTGGTTGTGATTGAGACCCAGTCCCCGCAGATTGGAGAGATTGCCCAGTTGAGCAGGAATGCTGCCCGACAGTTGGTTGTGGGCGAGTTGCAACGCCGTCAGATTCGTCAGGTTGCCTAATGCAGCAGGAATGTTGCCCGTGAGCTGGTTGCGATAGAGCTGCAACGTCCGCAGCTTGGAGAGGTTGCCGAGTGCAGCCGGGATCGAACCTGTCAGTTGATTGTTCCTGAGGTACAAGTAATGCAGGTCGGAGAGATTGCCGAGCGCAGTCGGGATAGAGCCTGTCAGTCGGTTGTCATAGAGGGACAAGTACACTAGCTTGGAAAGATTGCCGAGCGCAGTCGGGATAGAGCCGGTCAGTTGATTGTCATTGAGGTACAATTCTCTTAGCTTGGAAAGATTGCCGAGCGCAGTCGGGATAGAGCCTGTCAGTCGGTTGTTGTCAAGGTCTAACCTCTGCAGATTGGAAAGATTGCCGAGTGCAGCCGGGATTGTGCCAGTCAGTTTGTTGTCATTGAGGTATAACCCTCGCAGATTAGAGAGGTTGCCGAGTGCAGGCGGGATACTGCCCGACAGACTGTTGCTGCCCATGGATAATGTCTGTAGGTGGGAGAGATTGCTCAGTGCGGCAGGGATACTGCCCCTCAGGTTCTTGCGTCTGAGATACAATCCTGTCACCCGCGAGTTGTCGACCCTGACGCCCTCCCATTGGGCTATGGGCCGTTGTGGACTCCAGTTGAGAGAAGTAGTGCCTCGTAGGGTATCCTTAGCCGCCAGCAGCGTGTTGCAATCTGCGACTAGGCCGGCGGGTTCTGGGTCTGGAACTGCTACGCTGTTGTCACATGCGGACGCGGCGGTCGGAGTGGCCGTAGGTGCCGGTGTTACAGTGTGCGTATGCGTTGCTGTGGGCATGGTGGTTGCCGAGGACGTGTCTGTAGCTGTCGGTGTGACTGTAGCGCAGAACTGCAGCCCGAGACGTGACAGGTCGTTTCCAGCAACACGTTTCAAGGCAGTCGGGATACATCCGCTGAATCGGTTGTTGTTGAGGTGTAATCTCTGCAGCTTGGAGAGTCTGCCTAGTGTAGCAGGGATTCTGCCTGTCAGTTGGTTGTTGTTGAGAAGCAACCCCTGCAGATTGGAGAGATTGCCCAATTCAGCAGGGATACTGCCCGTCAGTCGGTTATAGACAAGGCCCAACCCCTGCAGATTGGAGAGGCTGCCCAGTTGAGCAGGAATGCTGCCCGACAGTTGGTTGTAGCCGAGGTACAACGCCGTCAGATTCGTCAGGTTGCCTAATGCAGCAGGAATGTTGCCCGTTAGTTGGTTGCGATAGAGCTGCAACGTCCGCAGCTTGGAGAGATTGCCGAGTGCAGTCGGGATCGAACCTGTCAGTTGATTGTTCCTGAGGTACAAGTAATGCAGGTTGGAGAGATTGCCGAGTGCAGTCGGGATAGAGCCGGTCAGTCGGTTGTCATAGAGGGACAAGTACACTAGCTTGGAGAGATTGCCGAGTGCAGTCGGGATAGAGCCGGTCAGTTGATTGTCATTGAGGTACAATTCCCTTAGCTTGGAAAGATTGCTGAGTGCAGTCGGGATAGAGCCGGTCAGTTGGTTGTTGTCAAGGTCTAACCTCTGCAGATTGGAGAGATTGCCGAGCGCAGTCGGGATAGAGCCTGTCAGTTTGTTGTTGTTGAGGTATAACCCTCGCAGATTGGAGAGATTGCCGAGTGCAGGCGGGATACTGCCCGACAGACTGTTGCTGCCTATGGATAATGTCTGTAGGTGGGAGAGATTGCTCAGTGCGGCAGGGATGCTGCCCCTCAGGTTCTTGCGTCTGAGATACAATCCTGTCACCCGCGAGTTGTCGACCCTGACGCCCTCCCATTGGGCTATGGGCCGTTGTGGACTCCAGTTGAGAGAAGTAGTGCCTCGTAGGGTATCCTTGGCCGCCAGCAGTGTGTTGCAATCTGCGACTAGGCCGGCGGGTTCTGGGTCTGGAACTGCTACGCTGTTGTCACATGCGGACGCGGCGGTCGGAGTGGCCGTAGGTGCCGGTGTTACAGTGTGCGTATGCGTTGCTGTGGGGGGTGCCGGTGTTGCTGTGGGCATGGTGGTTGCCGAGGACGTGTCTGTAGCTGTCGGTGTGACTGTAGCGCAGAACTGCAGTCCGAGACGTGACAGGTCGTTTCCAGCAACACGTTTCAAGGTAGTCGGGATACATCCGCTGAATCGGTTGTTGTTGAGGTGTAACCTCTGCAGCTTGGAGAGTCTGCCCAGTATAGCAGGGATTCTGCCTGTCAGTTGGTTGTTGTTGAGAATCAATCTCTGCAGATTGGAGAGATTGCCCAATTCAGCAGGGATACTACCCGTCAGTCGGTTATAGTCAAGGTGCAACCCCTGCAGATTGGAGAGATTGCCCAGTTGAGCAGGAATGCTGCCCGACAGTTGGTTGTGATTGAGACCCAATCCCCGCAGATTGGAGAGATTGCCCAGTTGAGCAGGAATGCTGCCCGACAGTTGGTTGTGGGCGAGTTGCAACGCCGTCAGATTCGTCAGGTTGCCTAATGCAGCAGGAATGTTGCCCGTGAGCTGGTTGCGATAGAGCTGCAACGTCCGCAGCTTGGAGAGGTTGCCGAGTGCAGCCGGGATCGAACCTGTCAGTTGATTGTTCCTGAGGTACAAGTAATGCAGGTTGGAGAGATTGCCGAGTGCAGCCGGGATAGAGCCTGTCAGTCGGTTGTCATAGAGGGACAAGTACACTAGCTTGGAGAGATTGCCGAGCGCAGTCGGGATAGAGCCGGTCAGTTGATTGTCATTGAGGTACAATTCCCTTAGCTTGGAAAGATTGCTGAGTGCAGTCGGGATAGAGCCTGTCAGTTGGTTGTTGTCAAGGTCTAACCTCTGCAGATTGGAAAGATTGCCGAGTGCAGCCGGGATTGTACCAGTCAATTTGTTGTTGTTGAGGTATAACCCTCGTAGATTGGAGAGATTGCCGAGTGCAGGCGGGATACTGCCCGACAGACTGTTGCTGCCTATGGATAATGTCTGTAGGTGGGAGAGATTGCTCAGTGCGGCAGGGATGCTGCCCCTCAGGTTCTTGCGTCTGAGATACAATCCTGTCACCCGCGAGTTGTCGACCCTGACGCCCTCCCATTGGGCTATGGGCCGTTGTGGACTCCAGTTGAGAGAAGTAGTGCCTCGTAGGGTATCCTTAGCCGCCAGCAGCGTGTTGCAATCTGCGACTAGGCCGGCGGGTTCGGGGTCTGGCACTGCTACGCTGTTAGCACATGCGGACGCGGCGGTCGGAGTGGCCGTAGGTGCTGGTGTTACAGTGTGCGTATGCGTTGCTGTGGGGGGTGCCGGTGTTACTGTGGGCGTGGTGGTTGCCGAGGACGTGTCTGTAGCTGTCGGTGTGACTGTAGCGCAGAACTGCAGTTCAAGACGTGACAGGTCGTTGCTAGCAACACGTTTCAAGGTAGTCGGGATACATCCGCTGAACCGGTATAACCTCTGCTTGAGGTATAACCTCTGCAGCTTGGAGAGTCTGCCCAGTGTAGCAGGGATGCTGCCTGTCAGTCGGTTGTCATCGAGGGACAATCCCCTTAGCTTGGAAAGATTGCCGAGTGCAGTCGGGATAGAGCCTTTCAGTTGATTGTGATCGAGGGACAATCCCCTTAGCTTGGAAAGATTGCCGAGTGCAGTCGGGATAGAGCCTTTCAGTCGGTTAGTGCCAAGGTCTAACCACTGCAGATTGTTGAGGTTGCCCAGTTCTTTCGGGATAGTGCCCGTCAGTTGGTTGCCCCTGAGGGCCAATGTATGCAGCTTGTTGAGGTTGCCCAGTTGCGTGGGGATGGTACCCGTCAGTTGGTTGCGGCTGAGGGACAACTCCGTCAGATTGGAGAGGTTGCCTAGGGCAGCAGGGATGGGACCTGTCAGCCTGTTGGCCCACAGGTCCAACGTCTGTAGATTGGAGAGGTTGCCTAGTGCAGGGGGGATGGGCCCCGTCAGTCGGTTGCTGTTGAGGACTAACCGCCGTAGCCGTGGGAGGTTGCCCAGTGTAGGGGGGATGGGCCCCGTCAGTCGGTGGCCGCGGATGTCCAACTCTGTCACATGAGAGCGGGAGACGGTGACGCCATCCCATTGGCTGATGGGACGTTGTGGACTCCAGTTGAGAGAGAAGGTGGCTCGTAGAGTATCCTTGGCCGCCAGCAGCACATTGCAATCCGCGATCAAGCCGGCGGGTTCAGGGTCTGGCACTGCTACGCTGTTAGCACATGCGGACGCGGCTGTCGGAGTGACTGTAGGTGCTGGTGTTACAGTGTGCGTATGCGTTGCTGTGGGGGGTGCCGGTGTTACTGTGGGTGTGGCCGTTGCCATCGGTGTTGGCGTAGCGGTCAGTGTAGGTGTAGCCGTTGCCATCGGTGTTGGCGTAGCGGTCAGTGTAGATGTAGCCGTTGCCATCGGTGTTGGCGTAGCGGTCAGTGTAGGTGTAGCCGTTGCCATCGGTGTTGGCGTAGCGGTCAGTGTAGGTGTAGCCGTTGCCACGGACTTTGCCGTCGGGGTAGCTGTGGCCGATGTGCCCCCACCTTCGCCGCCACCTGGACCAGGATTTTGGGGAGGTGTACATGGCTCATTGACGCATACTGGCGTATTTGTTGACTGTGCAGCTACGGGAGCGGACGCGCTAGAGACTATGTGGCCGCTGATGGTAAAGACAGCCCAGCACAAGACAAAGGCGGACAGGATGACCCGGGCCGGGATTCGTCGCTTCGCTCTCTCAACCTGCGAGAGACTCTGATTTTGTTTCATGATTGTATCCCCTTTCAGATCCAATATGGTCGCTCTTGCCCTTATTGTAACTTAAGCTTTTCAGCCCTGTCAAGAAGTCATTGAGGTTCTGTTGAACCTTGACGGGTCGCTCTTTCCCCTATCGTAACATAGCGTTTCAGCCCCTGTCCATTAGGGTTTTAGCGATGAATAATCAGTAGATAGAGAATTTCCGTAAAGCTTGTTTCCGTCCCCGTGTTGTCGTTTATTGCCGATGTGCCAATACAGGCCGGCAGAGTACTACCGCGTAAATCAAGATCGAGATTGGGAAGATCGAGCAAAGCCTGTGGTATGTCTCCACACAGTTGATTGTTTCTGAGTTGCAACTGTGTCAAATGGGAGAGATTGCCCAACGCAGGGGGGATGGGTCCCGTCAATCGGTTGCTCCTGAGGTTCAATGTCTGTAGCTGGGAGAGATTGCCCAGTGCAGGGGGGATGGGTCCCGTCAGGCGGTTGCCTCTGAGATTCAAGTCGGTTAGCTGGGAGAGATTACCTAACTGTGTAGGGATAGCTCCCGTGAGTTGCTTGTTCCGCAGGAACAATTCCGTCACACGAGAGTTGGAGACAGTGACGCCATCCCAGGCAGTTATGCGAGTCGTTGTACTCCAGTTCAGAGAAGCACTACCTCGTAGGGTATCCTTGGCCGCCAGCAGCGTTGTACAATCCTTGACTAGGTCGGCGGGTTCTGGGTCTGGAATCGCGTTGCTGTTGGCACATGCTCCAGGGGTAGGGGTGGCCGTAGCTGTCTGTGTAGGTGTAGCTGATGGTGTGGCCGTAGCTGTTGGTGTGGGACAGAACGGCAATCCAAGACTTGATAAGTCGTTGTTCGAAATATTACTCAAGACATTTGGGATACACCCGCTTAGTTGATTGTTTCTGAGGTGCAACTGTGTCAAATGGGAGAGGTTGGCCAGTGCAGTAGGAATGGAACCCGTCAATCGGTTGCCCCTGAGATTCAATGTCTGTAGCTGGGAGAGATTGCCTAACTGTGTAGAGATAGTGCCCGTCATGTGCTTGTTCCTCAGGAACAACTCCGTCACACGAGAGTTGGAGACAGTGACGCCATCCCAGGCAGTTATGCGAGTCGTTGTACTCCAGTTCAGAGAAGCACTACCTCGTAGGGTATCCTTGGCCGCCAGCAGCGTTGTACAATCCTTGACTAGGTCGGCGGGTTCTGGGTCTGGAATCGCGTTGCTGTTGGCACATGCTCCAGGGGTAGGAGTGGCCGTTGGTGTGGACGTAGCTGTCTGTGTGGGACAGAACGGCAATCCAAGACTTGATAAGTCGTTGTTCGAAATATTACTCAAGACATTTGGGATACACCCGCTTAGTTGATTGTTTCTGAGGTGCAACTGTGTCAAATGGGAGAGGTTGCCCAGTGCAGTAGGAATGGAACCCGTCAATCGGTTGCCCCTGAGGTTCAATGTCTGTAGCTGGGAGAGATTGCCTAACTGTGTAGAGATAGTGCCCGTCATGTGCTTGTTCCGCAGGAACAACTCCGTCACACGCGAGTTGGAGACAGTGACGCCATCCCAGGCAGTTATGCGAGTGGTTGTAACCCAATTCAGAAGGGTACCTTGTAGGGTATCCTTGGCCGCCAGCAGCGTGTTGCACTCGTTGATTAGGTCGGCGGGTTCTGGGTCTGGAATCGCGTTGGTGTTGGTACACAAGCAGAATGGCAGTTCAAGATCTGACAGGTCATTCTCAGAAATACGTTTCAAGGCAGTGGGTATACATCCGCTTAGTTGGTTGCCTGCCATGTGCAACCTCAGCAGCCTGGAGAGGGTGCCCAGTTCTTTCGGGATAGTGCCTGTCAGTTGGTTGTCGTTGAGACCCAATCCCCGCAGATTGGTGAGATTGCCCAGTTCTTTCGGGATGGTGCCCGTCAGTTGGTTGTCTTCAAGGGCCAACGACTGTAGATTGATGAGATTGCCCAGTTCTTTCGGGATGGTGCCCGTCAGTTGGTTGCTGTTAAGGGTCAAATACTGTAGCTTGGTGAGATTGCCCAGTGCAGTAGGGATAGTGCCCGTCAGTTGGTTGTGGGCGAGGGTCAAGTACTGTAGCTTGGTGAGGGTGCCCAGCGCGGGGGGGATAGGACCCGTCAGTTGGTTGTAATTGAGCCATAACTGCCCCACATTCGTCAGGGTAGTCAACGGTGCGATACTGCCCGTCAGTTGGTTTTTCTTGAGGTTCAAGTACGCTAATTGGGAGAGGTTGCCCAATTCTTTCGGGATGGTGCCCGTCAGTTGATTGCGGACGAGGGACAAGTATCTTAGTTGGGAGAGGTTGCTCAGTTCTTTCGGGATGGCACCCGTCAGTTGGTTGTCGTTGAGACCCAATCCCCGTAGATTGGTGAGGTTGCCCAGTTCTTTCGGGATAGTGCCCGTCAGTTGGTTGTGGGCGATGCCTAACCCACGTAGGTTGGAGAGGTTACCCAACCGGGCAGGGATGCTGCCCGTTAATTTGTTGCCATGGAGGTTCAACGTCTGGAGCTGGGAGAGGTTGCCCAGTTCTTTCGGGATGGTGCTCGTAAGTTGGTTGTCGTTGAGGTTCAAGTACGTCAGATTGGTGAGGGTGCCCAGCGCGGCCGGGATAGTGCCCGTCAGTTGCTTGCGGTTGAGCTCCAACTTTGTCACACGAGAGATGGTGATAGTGACGCCCTCCCAGGCAGTGATGGGAGTCGTGGTAGTCCAGTTCAGAGAGGCAGCATCCCAGTGGGTCTTGATATTGAGAAGTGTAGAGCAATCTGCGACCAAATTGGGATCTTCGGGGTCTGGAATCGCGATGCTGTTCGCGCACGAACTGGTTGTTTGCTGTGCGGCTACGGGGGTGTCCGCACCTGCGACCAGGATGAGGCCGCTTATGGTAAAAATAGCCCAGACAAGAGAGATGAAGAGTTTCATGAGTGTTTCTTCCTTGTTTGGAACTCCTTACCAGTATAAGTATAGATAGTGTACAATAGAAAATTAAGGATTGTCAAATGCTATCCAGACATATAGAATTCGCAGGATTCATACCTAATTTGATTCCTGCAATTCTACATCACATCCTATGATCCCTCGTCTGTTCTATGGCTGGTGGATCGTTGTGGCTGCGATTCTGTTGCAATGTACCTTTCTCAGCACCAGTCAGGTCGTCGTCGGCGTTTTTCTGCGGCCCATGGTTGAAGAATTGGGATGGCAAGTCTGGCAGTTTACCCTCGGCTCCTCCTTGTCTGTCATGTCTGCTGCTCTTTCCGGTGTGGCGGTAGGCCGGATTGTGGACCGCCATGGCCCACGCCTGCCGGTCTTCATCGGCGCGGTGGTAACGAGCCTGTGTCTCTATGGCCTAGGACGCCAATCGAATCTCTGGCTGTTTTGGGCCCTACATCTCTGTGCCGGTCTCATGGGCTGGACACTCTTCGGCCCTTTGGTTGTCAACACCACCCTGAACAAATGGTTTGTGCGCCGGCGAGGCTGGGCTTTGGCAATCGGCTCCACAGGCATATCCTTGGCTGGGCTTGTGGCACCGCTGACCATGACTATGGTTGTTGATGCCGTAGGCTGGCGCAACGGTTATTTCGTCCTGGGCCTCTTCGTCTTGGCAGTGGTCGTGCCGGTCGCTTTTCTCATGCGAAGCACCCCCGAGGCCTATGGGTTGTCCCCGGATGGGGAAGCGGCACCGGGCATGGCTAGGCAGAGCCATCGTCCGCTTGAGCCAACCTATAGTGGCTTGCAGGCAGTGCGGACTCAAGGGTTCTGGCTGTTGCTGTTTGGGTACAGCTTGAATCAGGCGGCCCTCTCCTCTGTGCTGGTGCATGCCATTCCCTTTGCGACGGATGCCTCCTTTGCCCGCAGTACGGCCGCCCTGGCCCTCGCCATCAATGGCCTGGGGAATCTGATCTCCAAAGCAGTGTGGGGGTACGGTTTACAGCATTTCCCGCCCCGTAGGCTGGCAGTGATTGCCTTTTCCCTTGGGGCTGCTGGTGTCGGCCTGATGCTCTTGGCCGCGTCATTTGGCGAGCCAACCCTTCTCTTCGTCGGCTTTTTCTGCTATGGGTTCGGCTTCGGCGGTACAATCCCCATCAGTGAATATCTGTGGGTGAGCTACTTTGGCCGTACACACATCGGTGCGGTCCGTGGCATCAGCCAGCCGCTTACCATCATCGGCCCAACCATCGCCCCTGTGCTTGTCAGCCTGTGGTATGATCGGAGCGGCCGCTATGGCCCGGCATTTCTCGCCATCATCGTCACCTATCTGATCGGGGCACTACTGGTGTGGCTGTCCCATGCACCGCTAACGCCCAATGCTTTCGCTGATCGACCACCTGTGGCGCGGCCAAAAGGCTAAGGGAATCGAACCTGCCTGAACTGTATATTTTCCCAATCCTCCGTTATGATTGGGGGAAAGCCGCAGCTTTTGTATAGGAGAAAAACATGTCACCACAACAAAACGATATCCTCCTCCAGCTATCAGCCGAGGACAACGTCTACGTGCTGGTCCGCTCGCTGGCCCCAGGGACACCTCTCCAGATCAGCAAGCATACCGTATTCTTTGAAAGTCCTTTGGAACTAGGCCACAAAATCGCGGCCCGGGATATCGCCGCCTCTGAGAAGATCATTAAATATGGTGTGCCCATCGGCTCCGCGCTACGGGACATCCGTCTAGGCGAGCATGTTCACCTGCACAACATCAAGAGCGATTATATTCCCACCTACACACTGGACAAGGAGCACAGTTATGTCAGCGTTCCAGGGCTATCTACGTGAGGATGGCCGCAAGGGCATCCGCAATACAATCGTCGTCGCCTATCTGGTGGAATGCGCCCATCATGTAGCCCGGGAGATCGTCTATCCGTTCCGTAAGAAGGGCGTGCATCTCATTGGCTTCAGTGGCTGTTATCCCAACCAATACGCCTTCGACATGATGTCTCGTCTGTGCTGTCATCCCAATGTAGGCGGAGTGCTGCTCGTCTCATTGGGGTGCGAATGTTTCAACCGCTACAGCCTAGAGAAGCATGTCAAGGCAAGCGGAAGGCCTATTGAGACCCTCGTCATTCAGGAGCAGGGCGGTACTCTCTCCACAGTGGAACGAGGCCAGGCATGGCTGCAGCAGACCCTCATTGCACTGGAAGAGACACCGAGAGTGCCGATGATGGTCAATGAACTGATCGTTGGCACGATCTGTGGCGGTTCCGATGCCACTAGCGGCATTACTGCCAATCCGGCCATTGGACGCTGTTTTGATCTGCTGGTGGCCCACAACGCGGCCGCCATTTTTGAGGAGGGCGGTGAACTGATCGGCTGTGAGCAGATTATGGCGGAGCGGGCGGTGACGCCGGACCTGGCCGCTGCTATCCTCTCGACAATGGAAAAGACTGCCCGCTACTATACAGTCATGGGCCACGGCAGCTTCGCAGCCGGGAACTCCGAAGGCGGCCTGACAACAGTTGAGGAAAAGTCCATGGGTGCATATGCCAAAAGCGGATCTTCACCGATTCGAGGCCTGATCAAACCAGGGGATATGCCGCCGCAAGGTGGCCTGTATCTGATGGATGTGGTGCCCGATGGCGAGGCCCGTTTCGGCTTCCCCAATATCAACGACACCGCTGAGATCGTGGAACTGATCGCCTGTGGCACGCATTTGACACTCTTTTCCACCGGACGAGGATCGGTGGTCGGGTCAGCCATCTCGCCAGTGATCAAAGTATGTGCTAATCCGCAGACCTATCGCCGCATGGTCGGGGATATGGATGTGGATGCCGGGCGTATTTTAGAAGGGCAGGCTACTCTTGATGAGGTCGGGCAGGAGTTGTACGCGCAAGTGTTGGCCGTGGCCGCTGGCGCACAGACAAAATCCGAAATTTTGGGTCATCAGGAGTTCGTGCTAACCTATAAAGCCTTTGAGCCAATTGGCCCGGCCTGTCTGCCCCTGTAACACCAGTGGCCAACAACACGACAGGCCATTGCCACTGTCTCTTCATGACAGACACGAAAGGACGCATTTGATGCAACAGATCGCTACGGAATCTGCATCCCAATTGGGGCGCGAGCGCACCTGGGGGGACTATGTAGGCCTGGCTGTGCGCGGCTTTTTGATGGGGTGCGCTGATGTAGTGCCCGGTGTTTCCGGCGGCACAATGGCCTTTATCCTCGGCATCTATGAGGAACTGGTGTTGAGTATCCGCGCCGCGGCCCGGCCTCCCTTCTGGCAAGCCTTGTTGAGATTCAACATCCTCGCGGCCCTGGATGCAGTCAACGCCCGCTTTCTGATCGCGATCCTTGTAGGCATTGTGGCCGCGGTCTTGTCCCTCGCCTCCGGCCTAGAGTGGATGCTTGAGAACCGGCCTGTGCTGATCTGGAGTTTCTTCTTTGGCTTGGTGCTGGCCTCCATCGTCACTGTCAGCAAGCGCATCAGCCATTGGACCCTGAGGCTGGCTGCCGCGCTGGCAGTGGGTGCGGTCGCTGCCTATTTCCTCGTCGGGGCCGTTCCTCTGCAGACGCCCGAAGCCCCCTGGTTTCTCTTCTTCAGCGGCGCGTTGTCCATCTGTGCCATGATTTTGCCAGGCATCTCCGGATCCTTCATTCTCGTGTTGTTGGGCAAATACCAGTTCGTCCTCGGAGCGATCAACCAGCGGGATATCATCACCATTGGCATTATCGCCATGGGTGCCATCGTCGGCATCGTTACCTTCGCCCAGATTCTGGCTTGGCTGTTCAAACGCTACCATGACCTGACCGTTGCGCTTCTGATCGGCCTGATGGCAGGGAGCCTCCGCAAGATTTGGCCCTGGAAGGAGACAGTCGCCTCAATCATTGACCGCCATGGGCAAGAACTGCCCACAGTGCAGCGGAACTACCTACCTCTTGAGCTGACCAACGATCTATTTCTAGCTGTAGGATTAGCCCTAGTGGCTTTTGTGCTGGTGATCCTGCTGGACCGCTATGCGGACCTGGCGGGCGAGTAACAGGATTTCACGCCCTAGTGCCTGGTGTTGGATGCCGTGGCTCCCGCACCCAAAAGAACAGAAGCAACGTACCGCTGATCGCCACAGCCACTGCAATGTTGAACATGACCCGCAGGCCAAGCGCGCCGGCCAGCCAGCCACCGAAAATCGGTGCTAAGATCAGCATCGGTGCTAAAAGAGTATTGGTCAGGCCGATGTAGGTCGGCCGATCTTCAGGCGCGCAGAACTCCAAAATGATATTGAGCGACGATGCCTGCTCCGCGGCCAGATACGTTCCCAGGAAGACAAAGGTTAGCATGAGCAGGGGCATGCCAGCGGCGGCCAGCGCGCTAAGCGGAGCCAGAGTGATGGCAAAGCCGGCCATGGCCAGGACGATCTTGTGGCCGCCCCGATCTCCCAACAAGCCCCACAATGGATTGGCGATGGCCTGTGTGCCGATGAGGATACCGGTCAGCAGGCCCACGCCGGCCCCATCAATCGCAAATACCTCCGTACCGTAGACCGCGAAAAAGCCAGTGCTCATGGCACCGAGATTTACAAGCGATTTGCTGATCAGGTAGCGCCGGTAGTTGCTGTCCCGGCCCAGCACAGCAGGCAATTGGCCCAGGTAACGCTGCAAAGGGAGCGCCTCTTTCGTCAACGGGCTGGGCGGCTCCCGGTTGAGAGCTAACCCCACCCACGAGATGACCACCAAACTGAAGGCCAGAAAAAAGAGCAGCGCGTAGTTGTTGGGGAAGGCGTAGCTGACCAGAATGCGTGCCACGAAGTAGGCCCCGACAATGCCCATCAGGGCCCCCAACCCATGGCCTAGGCCTGCCCAGATGCCCCGGCGCTGGACGGGAATCACCTTGGCGATCATATCCAACCAGGCCGGCGTGGCAATGCCGGCACCGCTAGACGCCAGGCCTACGCCGGCTAACACCACCACCAGGGCCAGCGTCGGCGCGGAGATGGCAGATGTGAGCACGGTCAGGCCGATGATCAGATAGGGCAGGCGTTCAAGGACGCTGCCGATGAGCATGACGAACGGCTTTTTATACTCCATGCGTTCGGCCAGATTGGCCGTCAGCAGTTGAGGTAGGTAGAACCCCAAGCTCCATAGGGCAGGTACCAGCCCAATCGCCAACTTTGAGTCGGTCAATTGGCTCACCAGCACGGGAATGACCGTCTCCCGAGAGATGAGGCTTAAGCCAAGGGTAATGAAGGTGATGTCCCACAGATTGACAGAGAAGTTCCAGCCTAGATTCTTCTCGGCAAACTGTTCAACCGCAGTACGTTGGGTCATCAGCGGCCCCAGAGAGTGGCTGTATTACGGGTTATGGGTGTCTTCATAGGCGCGAAATCCCCGCACCATCAGCCCTTGCACATCGTTCGTCTTGCGCGCTTCGGCCGCCTGCTTTTCAGCTTCGGCGCGGTTGGCTGTGGTAGTGGCGCGGATGATGGCGTAGTCATCGGGACGCCGGTAGCGGTTGATGAAGACCGGACGAGGTGAATCTGAGTGGTTTTGCTTGGAGCCATGGATCGTCTTGACATTGAAAAAGATCGAATCCCCAGCCTGACCGACGACCGGTAAAGCAGCCTCCCAGGGCCATTCGTCCTCGTCCAGGCCCAAGTGAGAGAAGGTGTCGATGTGCTTGAGTTGGCCCATCTTGTGGGAGCCGGGGACCACATGCAGCGCGCCATTGACCAAGTCCGTGTCCACTACATAGGTGAGGATGGCTACCGGCCCTTCGTAGCGATGCTCAAAGTAGGCTGAATCTTGGTGTAGATGTTTGGGATGGCCGCCGACCGGCTCCTTGACCAGCGATTGTCCGTTGCCGAACAGTTCGATGTTTGGCCCGAGGAGTGCTTCTACAATGTCCAGTGTGGTCGGGTCCATGGCCGCCTGCAGAAACGCGGCACTGGTGTAGTAGCTGATGCCAACGGTCATAATCTGCCTGTCCCGCTTGTAGCCTGCCGGCGCAGGGATGAGCAGCGAGCCGTTGGGTGTGGTCCAGCCTTCAGGAATGGCCTGGGCCCTGTCGATCATCTCCAGGGATTGCTGCACCGTTGCCGCGATGTCCCGGGCCATAGCTGCGACGTACTGCTTCAGCAGCCCGCGCACAACCAGACAGCCATGTTCCCGGTAGATCGTCTCCGCCCGCTTGATGTCCAGTGCCTCGACCGCTACCGAAATTTCATCAGCGCTGACCTGTGGTTCAAGTGTGTTCATGTTGTCAATCTCTAAAATAGGAGAGGTGAACGGACTTTCTCATTCCTGTAGTTTGATGGGCCAAGGCATACTGAGGCAGTGGGTCTTGTAGCTGCCATCGGGGTGGGCCTAGGCTGAATACGCTTTCCGAAGGGTGGCGTGGCTAAGGGTACGTCAGCCGCCAGTACTGATCAACCGCCACATCCTCAAACGTCTGCTGTGTGCCATCGGGCCAGATGACCTGTACGGCTGCGACCGTTTCCACGCCTAGGCCGAAATGGAGGGCCAAAGTATTGCCTGCCCCGAGGCTGGATCCGTTCTTCACTTCTTGGAACAGCACCCGCCCCCGGTCGGTGGTCACATAGACCCGTGCGCCCACCGCGTCCCGATTGACCGCTGCGCGGCCGCGCAGTTCCACCGCCAGCCAGTGATTGTCCTGCCCCAACAGCCCGCTGTTGTGAAAGAGCCGGTAGCGGTCGTTGAAATCGCCGGTGACAAAGTCCACGAAGCCATCCCGGTCAAAGTCGGCGTAAGCCACCCCCATACTGCGGGTGGGTTGCTGCGTCCAACGACGAGGGCTGACTTCTAGGAATCTAGTGCCCTGCAGATTGCGGTAGAGCAGATTGGCATGGGGAAAATGCATGCCATCTGGGGGCGTATCCCTGTCAAGATTGCGGAATTCAGTGGTGGCGATGAACAGGTCGAGCCAGCTATCGTTGTCGAAATCAAAGAAGACATTGCCCCAGCCCACGGCCGCGCTGGGCCCAACCTCCACGCCCATCTCTACGGCATTCTCCACAAAAGAACCATCGCCCCGGTTTGTCAGCAGCGCACTGGGATTCACCATATTGGTGAAGTACATGTCTAGGTCAAGGTCATTGTCATAATCGCCAACCGCCAGGCCCATCCCTTCGATCACCAGCCCGCTGCCACTCTCCGCAGACGCATCCGTCCAGCACCAAGCGTGCTCTTCCACCTGACAACCCGGCCCATCGTTGCGCCAGAGGACATTCCCCACAGGGTTCATCAGCGCATCATTGACCACGTAGATGTCCATATCGCCATCGTTGTCGAAATCGACGAAACTGGCAGTAAAGCCCGCGCCTTGGAGCTTCTCCACAGGCGTAAGCAGGGCGGTTACATCGCTAAACGTGCCATCGCCGTTGTTGTGGTAGAGCCGGTCCTCGGCCAATGTCAGATCAATGGGGTCGCATTCCGGCACACAGGACCAATTGGCCAGGTAGAGGTCCAGAAAGCCATCGTTGTCGTAGTCACCCCAGGTAGCGGTGGAGCCTTTGGCCCCATCGCCAACGCCTGCCATCGCGGTAACATCGCGGAAGCCCTTGCCTTCATCGTTGTGGAAGAGCACATTTGCGCCATGGGCCAGCACGTAGAGGTCCTTCCAGCCATCGTTGTCATAATCCGCCCAGACCGCGCCACCGCTCTTCACATCCGGCAAGGCCACCTGGGGAGAGAACTTGGATGCAGCAAACGAGCCGTCGCCATTGTTGACATAGAGGCTGCTCGGCCCGAGATTGCCGGTCATATAGAGATCGAGCCAGCCATCGTTGTTGAAATCGCCCCAGGCCTGGCCTACACCCAGATAGCCGCTCTCCCAGTCCGGTTTGAACATGCGCCAACTGGCCTTGTGTGCCGCATCAATGCCGGCGGCTGTTGTCACATCTTGGAACAGGTCCGCACCTGTGGCGGAGAAGTATTCGATGGTCCACAGACGATTGACGTCCGGGCGGTTATAGTGGCTGGTTTCCCCATCCGGCCACATGATACGCACAGTGCGTAGAAAGGCGTCCCCAAGGCCGAAGTGTAGGGCTGTATCATTGCCAGCACCCAAGCTGGAGCCGGCCTTCACCTCCTGCATGAGCGTGCGTCCATCACTCAGATCCAAGTAGACCCGTGTACCGATGGCGTCCCGATTGACAGGCCCGCCGCCGATGAGCCGAAAGCCGATCCAACGGTTGTCCTGGCCAACAGCAGCGGCATTGCGATAGAGACGCGTTCCCACGTCCCAATCACTGGTGACGAAGTCCACAAAGCCATCGTGGTTGTAATCTGCGTAAGCGAACCCCATACTGGATGTAGGTGTTTCAGCCCAGCTGGCCGGGGAGACCGGGGCAAATGTCCCGTCCCCATTGTTGCGGTAGAGGGAGTTCGGGTACTCAAGCAGCATGCCCAGCGGCCCTTCCATGGGGCTGAGCACCACAAAGGCGGTGGTGGCGATGAAGATGTCCAGCCAGCTGTCGTTGTCATAATCAAAGAAACCCGTGCCCCAGCCTACCTGGTCTGATGGTACGACCGGTAGGCCGGCCACTTCGGTCTGCTTTGTGAATGTGCCGTCGCCTTGGTTGCTGAGCAACGCGCTGGCCTCTACCATATTGGTGAAGAAGAAATCCAGGTCCAGGTCATTGTCATAATCGCCCACGGCTAGGCCCATCCCATGGAGCACCACATCTGCGCCGGATGCTGTTGAGATATCGGTCCAGCACCACCCGTCACAGCCGGGGCCATCGTTGCGGAACAGAACATTGCCAATGGGGTTTTTCAATTTGTCATTGACCACATAGAGATCTGGATCACCGTCGTTGTCAAAGTCGGCAAAGCCGCTGATGAACCCGGCCCCGAGCAACTTCTGATGGAGCAGCAGGTGGGAGACATCGCTGAACGTGCCGTTGCCATTGTTGTGGAAGAGTCGGTCCTGGGCCTGTTCGTTGTCCAAGGGGTCACAGGCCGGATAGCAGGCCCAATTGGTCACGTAGAGATCCAGGAATCCGTCGCTATTGTAGTCGGCCCAGGAGGCCGATGAGCTTTTCCCTAGGTCGCCAACGCCGGCCATTGCGGTCACATTCACAAAGGCTTGGCCGTTGTCATTGCGGAAGAGCACATTTGCGCCATGGGCCAGTACGTAGAGGTCCTGCCAGCCATCGTTGTCATAATCCGCCCAGACCGCGCCCCCGCTGGTTACATCGGGTAGGGCTACCTGTTGGGTAAGCGGAGACAGTGTGAATGTCCCATCGCCATTGTTGTGATAGAGGCTATTGGGCAGCAGATTCCCAGTGACGTACAGATCCACCCAGCCATCTCGGTCGTAGTCGCCCCAGGCCTGGCCCACACCCATATACCCATCGTTGAAATCGCCGCCGCCGTATTCGTTCCAGCTCCCCTCATGGGCAGCGGCGATACCGGCCTCTGTGGTCACATCCTGAAAGCTTTCAATGCCTGTCCATGGGTTGTTTGCTGCGCCCAGATCGTGTGGGCGCGAAGCGGCAGCCGCTCGCGGATGTGGGGGCGGCACAAAACTGAATGATCCAGATGACCCGCAGGCGGAGATGAGGAGAGAAATTGCGAAGAGAGAGAACAACCAATGACCTGCCGGTACTGGCCAGGGCAGTTTTCTGTTGTGGTTCCGCATTAAAATAGATTCTCCGGGGTGGTTGTCGGGCACCAGCGATGGACGCTCAAGTAGTCAAGAGCGATCTCCAGGGCCTCGGCCGTGCCGATGCGGCGCAGGGCGTCCACTGCATTGGCCCGGACATAGCGATTTTCGTCCCCCAAGGCCATTTGTAGAGCCGGTACTGCCTCGGCTGCGTGCGGCCCGATGCGCTGCAGGGAGAGCGCGGCCGTGAAACGCACCTGTCTGTCCTTGTCCGCCAGCCCCTCTATCAGTGCGGGAACGCTCACATCCGCAGGCTCTTTCAGCAGACCGAGGGCTTCCACCCCAGTCCGGCGCACTAGAACCGACTCATCTGTAACCGTGCGGACGAGAGCTGCGGTGACATCCCGGTCATCTTGGCCCGACTCTCCGAGAGCGAAGGCCGCGTGCATGCGGGCCTCTTCGGTTTCATGGTGCAGCGCGTCCATCAATTCTGCCAGCGCGGGCCGGCCAACAGCACTGAGGCCATAGCCGGCATTGCGCGCAGCCGTGACATTGCCACTGGTCAGGGCCTGGAGCAGAAAAGGGATTGCTGCAACCCCTTGGCCCGCCAGCCGATAGGCAGCATCAACGCCTTGCGGCTCATAGCTGGAAGCCAGTTGTTCAACCAAAGCCGGACAATCTGCCTTCTCACCCCCGCCCACCGGCCTGGCTGCGGCATCTCCACCGCAATGCCAGTGCCATTGATGAGCCCACAGTTCATTGTGGTTGACCGGCGGACCATCGCCATTGACCGCGAGCCAATCGGCTTGCTGGTTGTTCCACGCGGGGGTCGTGGGCGCATCCATGCGGACAAACTGAAATTTCATCATCGCCCGGGTCTTGTGGGAAAGATTGGCTCCCCCCCTATGCCACAGGTCGTAGTGAATCAGAGCGAATGTGCCTTGTGTTCCCTCTAAATAGACCGGCTGCTCCGTGTCATCACCGGCCCGCTTCGCATAGTATTGTGTGCCGGGGAGAAGACCCGAGGGCCCCATCTGTTCATCTACCGCTTGAGGATAGTAGAAGATCATCGCCCACCAGTTATGGTGGTTGCGTACTTTCTGGTGTCCCCAATAACTGTCCTTGTGCCAACCTTGAACCTTACGGCCAGGGTATGTAAAGTGACAATGGCGGTGAGGGTGCATCAAGTAATTGGGCCCGAGGATGCTCGTCAGCGCGCCGCGGACCACCGCATGCTGAAATACTTCGTGTACTTCGTACAAACGGGGCAAAATATTGTTGCCGGGATTGCCTTCCTTTTCCATTACTTCGGAAAGTTTGGCGTTCAATGTTTCGTGGAACTCATCGGGAAAGTCAGTTTGTAGGATCAGGTAGCCCTGGGCGATAAATCGGCGCATCTGATCATCGGTCAAGTACTGCGTTGAAACGTTCATATCCATACCCTTTGCTTCATGGTCACTGTGATGATTGGCTACCGCTCACTGGTGTGCAAGGCTTCCGCAATCGGCACCCGTTGGCCGTTCCGTAAGATGGGAATCGCCTGGCCCCAGAGGCCGGTTCCTTCTCGGTTCAGGACCGGTTCCGCGGAATATTGGGCCAGATAACAGCGTCGTATTCGTGGGGTCGTGTTTGGTCCACTACGATGGAATGTACGACTGCTAAAGACAACGATACTGCCAGCAGGCACGAGTGCTGGTATGCCTGGGTGGTCGCCGTAATAACCGATTTTGTCATTGCTGCCTGCTTCCAGCGCGTGATCATAGAGATCAGCAGGTGTCATGCCGATCTCTGAATAAGGCAGAACAGAGACTGTCCCATTTTCAATCGTCATATCGTCCAGCGCGCACCAGCAGGAAAGATAGGGCCGATGGTAATGGCCCACATAGCCGGAATCCTGATGCCAGCCGAATTTGGTGCCCACTTCGGCAAATTTGACCACGTACTGCTCATGGAACAGGTAGGCATCATCGCCGAGGGTCGCCTGGCATATCCCAGCCATCAGTTCGCTGAACAGAAAGTCGGTGATGATAGGGCTTTCAAGGCCGCGTCGGCTGATGAAGTAGCGCTTTTTGTAGTGGTTGATCCCCTGCACCGTCACCCCTTTGGCTTCCATCTCCGCGTCGTAACGGTCGATGTAATGCTGACATTCCTGGCGCAGGCCCTCCACCTGCGCGGCCGGGATGACACTTTCTAGGATGATATAGCCTTCGTTACGATATTGGTTGCGTTGTTCTTCCGTGATCTGCATTCTCTGCATCTCCTTCTGTCAGGATTCTCTATAAAGATTGTAGCCTGCGCTGATAATCTGCTAAATTCTGAGCACAAATGTTGCTACCCCTTAATCCCTGTCAACGCGATACCCTGTACGAACAGCCGTTGGCCGAAAAAGAAGACGAGCAGCACCGGCAGAAGGACGATCAGCGAAACAGCCATCATATAGTGAAAGTCCACCTGACCGTACTGGCCTCGGAACATATTCAGACCTACGGCCAGCACCTGCTCCTTCAGGGAGCGGATATAGATGAGTGGCATCAGGAAATTGTTCCAATTGCCGATGAAAGCGAAAATCACAACAGTAGCTAGGGCCGGTTTCGCTAGGGGTAGAATGATCTGTGCGAGAATGCGCCAAGAGGAGGCCCCATCCATGCGGGCGGCCTCGTCTAAATCATGGGGGATACTCATAAAAAATTGACGCAGCAGAAAAATAAAAAACGGCCAACCAAACCAAGATGGGATCATCAGAGGGATCCAAGAGAGCTTCAGAAACCAGAGGATACCCGAAGAAGGCCAGATCGGTTTGAGGGCCTGGGTGATGTTTGTGAACAGGACGTATTGCGGGACAATCGTTACTTCGTGGGGGAGCAGCATCGTTGCTAGCACAAGAAGGAAGAGAATGTTTTTACCACGAGCGCGCAGGCGCGCGAACGCATAGGCAGCCAGACAGGATGAGACCAGATTGCCGACGATATTATTCACGGTAATTATCATTGAATTCCGCAGCATCAGATTGAACGGCAGATAGGCACTCCAGCCTTCTGTGAAATTCTGCCAGCGTGGCGGATCAGGGATCCATTGTGGTGGGAACACGAAGATTTGGTTTGAGGGCTTGAGTGCTGTGGAAAGCATCCACAATAGAGGCATAATAAAGACGACTGCCCCCGGTAGGATCAGGGCATAAATGACAATTGCATGAATAATTTTACGTGTGCGCCGCGTCCGATACCAGGGCATCGAACGAACGGTCTGTATACCGAACCCGGAAGGTGCCGGAGTGGGCAGGGTCTGGCTCATTATCGTTCGCCCCCCTCATAGTAGACCCAACGACGACTCCCCCAAAGTTGTAGAAGAGTCAGGACTAGGATAATCGCAAACAGAATCCAGGCCAGGGCCGAAGCATACCCCATCTTCAGATACTGGAAGGCGGCCTGGTAGATATAGTAGACGTAGACAAATGTGGATGTGCCAGGACCGCCTTGGGTCATAACCAGGACATCCGTTAGAATCTGGAAAGAGTTGATTGTCGAAATGACAATCACAAAAAAGAGGACCGGCGACAGCATGGGAATGGTAACATTCCGAAACTCCTGCCAGACGTTCGCGCCATCGATTTTTGCCGCTTCATACAAAGACACCGGTATCCCTTGTAGACCTGCTAGAATAATAATCATATTGGCACCGATACCCCAGGTGCTTTTGAGGATCAGAGCAGGCATGGACCAATCTTGGCTGGCCAGCCAAAGAGGCCCTTCGACCCCCACCAGAGATAGGAGATAGTTGACCAATCCGACCTGTGGATTCAGAAGCCAAATCCAGAGAATGGAGATGGCGACGCCGCTGGCGATGGAGGGCATATAATAGATAATCCGCAGGAAGGTAGTGCCGGGCAGATTTTGGTTGAGCAGAATAGCCACAAGCAATGCTCCCAACGTGCCGAAGAAGACAGCCCCGGCCGCATAGTAAAATGTGTTGAAGGTCGCGGCCCAGAACAGGTTGTCTTCAAAGAATAGCTTTTGAAAGTTGGCTAGGCCCACGAACTTCATGGAAGAGATGCCGGTCCAGTCGGTAAAACTGAAGACAAATGAGGCGATCACCGGGCCACCGGTGAAGAGGAGCAGACCGATAAACCAAGGCGCGATGGCAATGTAGAAGTCTAGTTGCTCGCGCTGTTGTAGGGTCAGGGGTTTGCGCTGGAGGACCGAAGTAAGCGTACTCATCCGAAGAGCTCCATCACAGGGAACAATACCAATTGCGAATGTATACAACAATCTGAACTGTTTCGCCAATTCAAACTGCGAGCGGGCCAATTGTTGACCCGCTCTATCCATGCAGAACCGAAGGCTCTAGAGTGAAGCCTGCAGGCGCTCCCATGCATCATCAAGAACCGGTTGTCCTTCGCTGATAATTGTGTCAAGCACAGTATCGACATCCTTCTCACCACTCTTGAGGAGGGCGACTTCCCGGTTGCAGAGGTCGTTCAGCTCAGCAGCCCCCAAAGTGTTGTAGGGCCGCGCGGTGATGGCGTAATTTTCCAGAGCATCCAGATAGAATTGAGCATGCTCCGGCGCATTCTCCGAATCCATCCATGATTGGTAGGCTGCCTTGCGCGCGGGGCTGCCGCGCCCACTGGACCCCCACATGAATTCCATGCCTTCTTTGGATAAGTATTTCCGCAGATACGCCCAGCCCGCATCAGGAACTGTACTGTCTTTTGTGATGCTGAAGCCGCTACCAAAGGAGCCAGTGACCTGGGCGACCGGCCCAATAGGCCAAGGAGCCACGTCCCAAGCAAATTCAGCATAGGCAGTCAGATTTGGCGTCGACCAAGAGGGTACATTCTCCATGCCGACCCGCCCAGACAGGAACGGGCTTTGCTCAAAGGCCTGGCTTTCGGCCGGTGTAGGAGCCGCTTTGTCTTCGTGAATGAGGTCATACCAGAACTGTATTGCCTCCCGGGCCTCTGCTGTATCCACCATAAGTTGATTTTCGTCGTCATTCAGGAGGAGGGCTCCCCAACCGCCAAGGGTCGATGGAGTGCTGGTACTGCTCAGGGATGGACAACTTCCGGAATAGCCCCACTGGGGTGTGTCGCCTTCCATATTGGTCAGATCCAAGGCGCATTGACGTAGGTCGTCCATGGTCCAACCTTCGCCAGGATAGTTCATGCCGGCCGCGTCAAAGATGTCCTTGTTGTAGCCGACCAGCATCGGCCCGTGATCATAGGGGATGCCGTGCTGCTCGCCTTGGAAGCGGTACAGACGTAGGGCCTCTTCCCAGACACCTTCAATGTTGAACTCTTCATCGTTGTTGGCGTATTCATCCAAGGGAACCGTGAGACCTTCAAAGGCCCAGGGGAATCCGCGGCTACCGTGAACGTAGATCAGATCCGGCAACTGATTGGCAGCTGCCCAGGTAGGAATCACATTGTTGTGGTCGGCCCAGGTGTTGTACACAACATCTAGCTCAATATGCGGATGTTCTTCCATAAAATTGTCGTTGAATTCAGCCTGAACAGGTTGGAATGTCGCACCCCAAGTAAGCCCTATACTGAGGACCACACTTTCCATAGCTGGTGCAGAAGCACTGCTGCTTTCCTCGCTGGCTGCAGGGGCATCGCCGCTTGGGGCCGGGGGCGCACACGCAGCCAGAGCCGCGATGCCGGCCATGCCAGCCGATACTTGTAAAAATCGTCGCCGTGACATGCGGCAATCGTTCATAAAAATTTTCATGAAGCCTCCTTGATTTGATATTGACTACATATAGACAAGTGGAGAGTGAATGCGGGTACGAATCACTCAACCACCGCAAGCAGGAACAACCATGTACAAGCGTCGGGGGGCCGCTTCCACGATCTTACCAAAGATATATCAAGTCCGTGAAATCGTCAAAGTGACGGAGCATCTGTCACGTGCGAACAAATGCCCATGCGACCTTGGCTTGCGGTTTGTCCCCGGCCGATGTATACTTCAAGATACAGATGGATTGTCCTAAACCCGTTGGTGGAACGATCTGCTACTCTACCCTGATCCCACGTTACGACACATCAAACTGACAACAGAGTGCCCATGAACGGCTTAGCAAAGGTAATCCGCTACATGCGCCCCTACAGTTGGATGGCTGTGTTGGGGTTCATTACAACCATATTGCCGGTGTTGATGGAGCTGGTCGTCCCGCGCATGATCCAGTACATCATAGACAACGGCATCCGTGTTGCTGCGATGGACGCAGTCTGGCGGGGGAGTGCTGTCATGCTATTGGCCGCCTTGGTCGGGGCCGCCACAACCATCGGCCAGGGAATCGCTAGGGCGCAAATTTCCCAGGGAATCGCCTTTGACCTACGCAATGATCTGTTTCGGCACATACAACGCTTTTCCTTTGCCAATCTGGACCGTTTGCAGACCGGGCAACTCATGACACGGGTATCTAACGATGTTGATGTGGTGCGGATGTTCCTCAGCGCGGGTTTGGCCTTACTGCTGCGTTCTCTGCTCATGGTCATCGGCAGCTTGATCATGATCGTACAGATCGATTGGCAACTCAGCTTGGTGATGATCGCAATGCTTGGCCTGGCTGGGGGCATCATTCACTGGTTTCTACGTGTCGTCAGCCCTCTCTTCACAATCGTACAGCAAAAGCTGGGCACCCTCAACACCGCCGTACAGGAGAATCTGGCCGGCGTGCATCTCGTCAAGGCCTATGTACGGGAGCAGCACGAAGTCGAACGCTTCAACGACCTAAACCAAGACTACATGGAACAGAACATCAAGGTCGGCCGCTATCTGGCATTGGTGCTGCCGGTCCTGCTTATCCTGACCAATGTTGGCGTAACCGTCATCATCTGGCGAGGCGGGTTTGATGTCATCAATGGCCGCTTGACGGTCGGTGAGCTGGTTGCTTTCAATAACTACCTGCTGATCGGCATGGCACCTTTGCTCCTCCTCAGCAATATCCTGTCCATGATCTCGCGTGCTGAAGCTTCCGCCAAACGTATCATTGAAGTGCAAGAGACCGAACCATTGGTTGCGCCAGCAGCAGCCCCCATGGTGGTTGAACAACCGGCCGGCGAAGTCGTCTTTGAAGATGTGAGATTCCACTATTCCGGCCGACGCTTGAGAAGCAATGGAGTTGTTCGCAAAAGCGGAACTCGCCCCGTTGGCGAGGAAGTGCTGGATGGCATAGCAATTCGGGCAACACCCGGGCAAAAAGTAGCCCTCATGGGGGCGACCGGTGCCGGCAAGAGCACCCTAGTCAACCTCATTCCTCGTTTCTATGACACAGGCAGCGGCAGCATCAAGCTAGATGGAGTGGATGTGCGAGAGTGGGAACCGACCTATCTGCGAAAACACATCGGCGTCGTCCTGCAACAGACGACCCTCTTCGCGGGGACCGTGCGCGAAAACATCACCTATGGACGGCCCAACGCTTCAAACATGGAGGTCATCAGCGCTGCCAAAGCAGCCCAGGCCCATGACTTCATCATGCACATGCCCGCTGGCTACGACAGTAGCGTTGAGGCACGAGGGGCCAACCTGTCCGGCGGACAAAAGCAGCGCCTTGCAATCGCCAGGGCCCTGCTCATGAAACCAGTCGTCCTGATCCTTGACGACAGCACAAGTGCTGTAGACCTAGAAACCGAAATGCGAATTCAGCAAGAACTCAAGCAGACACTCCCGCACACAACCACGTTTCTTGTGGCCCAGCGCATCAGCAGCGTCATTGATGCAGACCAGATCCTCGTACTGGATGACGGAAAAATCGTTGCCCAAGGCACCCACCAGGAACTCTTGGCAAGCAGCGCAATCTATCAGGAGATCTACTACTCCCAATACGAAGAAGCATAAATGTACGGGTCACTATGCACAATGAAAGGAGAACCCGCCGCGTGTACAAACGTTCCCAAGAGAGTACAGCCGCTAGTGAAATGCCATGATAGACAGGAGATCCTTATGGAAAATAGTCAAGTTTGGCAAGATCTGATGGACGATTATGCACAAGATGGCTATCTGCTGGTGAGAAATGCGCTGTCACCAGCAGACTTAGAGCCGATGCGTACACTCATTGCGCGTAAAATTGATGCACACGCGCGCCAACTGTTCCATGATGGCCAGATCCCTTCCGCCTTTGACGACGAGCCTTTCGGCCGGCGGCTGGTACGACTCTATGAAAACAGCGAACTGCGCCTGCGTTCTTGGGCCGACCTAGCCTTCGGACGTGCCCTGTATGACCTGGCCCGGCATCCGTGCATCGTCAATGTGTTGGAACCGCTTCTCGGCCCGCATATCAGCTTCAATGGCGACTTTCACGTGCGCCCAAAGATGCCCAACAGTACATTGACCGCCTTTCCTTGGCATCAGGATAGCCAGTACTATGGGAAACCATCCCAGCACACCCACATTGTGACCGTCTGGATTCCACTGGTGGAGGAGGTAACCCAGGAGAACGGCTGTTTGCATGTCATGCCTGGCAGCCACCGCTGGGGCCTATTGGACAGTGCCCGGGACGTGGATATGAACATGCATACCTTTGAGGACATCAGCAAACGAGGAGAATCCCGCCCGTTGCCGATGAAAATGGGCGACATTCTCCTCTTCTCAAATCTAACCTTCCATCGCAGCACCGTCAACCGTAGCAATGCGGTGCGCTGGAGCATCGATCTGCGCTACACAGAGACCCGGGGCATTCGCCGCTTGGCTCCCCAGGAGCAGGAAGCCGCTGATCTTATTGTTGCCCTTGTGCGTAGACGCAAAAGTCTGCCGCTGGTCGTGCGGGGACAGGGCAAGCAGATGACATTTGACGAGTGGAAGACAGCAATTGCATCCAATGATCCTTGAAGAAAATCTCATCAGAACTTCAAAGCCCCCTCGGTCAAACCACGCTGGATGCGACGGTGAAACAGGATGTATATGAAGATGGGAGGCCAAGCTGCCAGGGAGAGAGCCGCCACTTGGAGACTCCACAAACTCACATATTTCCCTTCAAAGTGCATAATGCCGAGCGGGATAGTCCGCAGCGTATGTTTCTGTAAGTAGATGAGAGGCCACAGAAAATCGTTCCAGAAGAAGACGAAATAGAAGATCGTCATGGTCGCGATGGCCGGCATCGCCAGAGGGATCATGATACGCCAGAAAATCTGGAACTCCCTAGCCCCATCCACCCTGGCCGCATCCTCCAGTTCCGGCGGAATCGACATGAAATAGGCCCGGATGAAGACAATCGCCAATGAGGACCAGCTCATGTAGGTTAGAATGACCGAAAGCGGGCTATTCAGGAAGGCGATGGGCAGCTGTAATGCCTTGGCCCAACTCTCCAGAATCGCCATCCCTTTGAAACCGGGTACCATGAGGGCCTGCGTCGGCACAGCCATACCAACCACAAAGTAGAGGAAAAGAGCCCGATTCTCTGGGAAGTAGTAGCGGGCTAAGGCGTAGGCAGCCATCGTTGACACCGTGATAATGCCGACCACTGAGATAGCGGCGATAAAGAAACTGTTGGCGTAAAGACGCGCAAAATTCCCAGTATGCCATGCCTCAGCGATATTTGCCATGCTGAAATCGGTTGGTAGACCAAAGGGGGATTGCATGACCTCCTCATTCGTCTTGAGGGATGTGTAAGACATCCATATCAAGGGATAGAGGATACTGATGGCAGTAACAAGTAAGGTGAGGTAGAACAGGATCTTGAGCGGCAGGCTAAGTTCTCGGAATACCACAGCGATCTTCCTTACGAGGAAGCCCCTTTACCGACCCGGGCAATCGTGAATTGCAGCGCGGACATGCCTATGATGAGGAGCGTTAGCACGAGCGCGATAGCCGTAGCATACCCATGCTGCGTTCTGGCTGTGCCAAGACCAAGCTGGTAGATATAGGTGACCACAGTCTCCGAGCTATGGAAGGGCCCGCCGCCCGTCAAGGTATACACCAAGTCGAATACGCGCATGGCATCAATGGCCGTGATGACCGAGGCCACAACCAGCACTTCGCGCAGCAGCGGGACCGTCACCCGCGTCGCCAATTGCCAGGGCGTTGCCCCATCCAGACGCGCACTCTCCTGTAGCTCCCGCGCAATGGCCTGCAGACCGGCGATCAGCAAGAACATGGTGAAGCCAAAATTGCGCCAGATATGTACCCCGATCACCACAAAGACATTCAGCGTCCGTGTACCGAGCCAGCCGAATTTGGGACCATTGAGACCGACCGCACGCAAAAAGCCATCAACGATGCCAAGGGTCGGGTCGAGAATGAAATTAAAGAGGATGCCTACCACCACCAACGACAGCACAAAGGGGACGAAAAAGATGCTCCGGAACCACGTGGCGAAACGCGGGCCCGACTCCAGAATGATAGCGAAGAGTAGAGCAATGCCTACCTGAAAGATGAGGCAGCAGATCACAAACAGGAAGCTGTTCCGCAACGCGCCCCAAAAGAACTGGTCCCGAGCCATTTGGACGAAATTCGCAGTGCCTGTGAACTTCAGGGTTGCGAAACTGATCCCTGTCCAATCGGTAAACCCGATCACCACCGTGCCCAACAGGGGCAAGATGAGGAAGATCGTATAGAAGAATAAGGCCGGCATTGTGAGCAACAGCGCGAAACGCCTCTGGTATGATCCGGCCCTCCCCCCCTGCGCCATGGTGCGCTCCACTGTGGCAACTCTGCTCACTTGCACATCTTTGCCGCCTCACCAACAGCCACTATCCTGCGGAGGGAATGGCCATTGGGCGGGGCGGCAACCCGACTGCATTGCAGACAGGTGGCCGCTACTGGCGTGCTTCTCGCCAGTTGAGAACCAGTTCTTCGGCTCGTTCGGCAGCCTCCTGAGGCGAAAGGACACCACTCAACACACCGCTCGAACCATGCCACAGGATCTCCTGGCCAATGTCGTAGTCCATCCCCCGCTCAATCATAATCGTCAAGGCCGGGGCATTGTCCAGCAACTCAATGAGACGGGTCGACTCCGGACGTAGATTCTCCATTGGCTGCGTGAGGGGCATAGGTGGTGCCTCGCCGGGCAGGTACTGATACCAGATCTTGTGGGGTTCCTCTGACTGCAGATACCATTTCACAAACTCTTGGGCCTCCTCAGGATGCGCTGATGCCTTGGGCACGATCAGCGTCCGCGCGTTGAATGACACCTCCGCGGCATCACTTTCAGGAATGTCATCAATGGCCGGCATCAACATGAATTTCAGATTTATCTGTGGATCCTCCTGCGCGAACCATTCGCCCAAGAGCCAGCCACCGGTTTGGAAAAAGGCACCATCCCCCCGGAAAAGCTTCCCAAAGGCAATCGGATAGTCATCTGAGAGGACACCCCTGGAGAAATAGTCCTGATCCAACAGTTCCTTGATCAGTTCCCAGACTCTGACGCCGGCCGGGTCCGTGAAACGTAGCAGAGACTCATGGTTTGCATCCAGACCCCGTAAGAACAGATCGACCGCCCCCTGCACACCATAGGTCCTGATAAACAGATGCTGCGCCCAATGACCGCCGGGCCAGGCGTTTTTTGCACCCAAAAGGATTGGCGTTATCCCTGCCCCCTTGAGCATCTCGCAAGCAGCCGTGAACGCACTCCAGGTGGTCAAGGTCACCGGATCAATGCCATGGGCCCCTAGGATATCTTCGTTGTAGTACATTAGGTTGGCCACCGTCATCGCCCAGGGCGCGCCCCAGTACTTGCCTCGGAACTTCACTGAATTGAGTGCATCCGGGTAGATAGTACCCTTGTTTTGCTCGACCACAGCTGTCAGATCCATGAGCTGGTCAGCTTCAATGAACGCGGAAAGCGCGCCCGGCCCAGCATCAGTCTGTAGGAAATCCGGAACAGCCCCACCAGCAAAGGCCGTCTTCGTCGCCTGCTCGTACGCCAGACCAGAGAAGCCGCTATGCGTAACATGGATGCCCGGATGCGTGAGATTGAAACGCTCGACAATCTCGTCCATTGCGCCCAACCAAGGAACGGTCGCCATTTCAGTCCACATCTCAAGCTCGGTCACCATTTCCGCAGGTACTTCTGCCTCCATGGCTGTTGATGATTCCGTTGTGGGAGGAGGGACAGGGACACAGGAAGCAAGCAGCCCAGACCCCGCGACTCCTGTCGCAGCTTTCAGGAAGTTTCGTCTACTTATGTTCTTCATCATGTCTCTCCTAAGGTAGAAAACAGTGTGTGGCCGCGGATGATGGGACACCAGCTAGGCACACTTTATATTGGCAATCTGGTTACCATTGATTCAGCCCACGGAGGCAATGGACGGCAGATCTATCTGCTAGAAGTGAGCATACCTATTTCCAGGTATACGTTCCCGTCTCATCTTGGGGAATAGCAGTGAAGTCCTGCATAGCCTGACGCGTTTCTGGCTTCAGCCCTGCACGGCTGACAATTTCTGCTGCTAACTCTGCATTGTAAGGGATATCCTCTCGATAGAGAACGGTCGAGCCTTCGGGTGTGTAGTGAACCTGCATCACCACATCCGCTTCCTCTGCCTCCAACCGCTCCACAAGCAGATCTAGGCGGGTGAAATGTGCCCAATCCCACTTGCGGGAGATGGCCCAAAATCGTAAGGGGCTTCGGATCTCCAAACCGTCGTCTGCGATCTCGTAGACGGTCCCTAGATCGATGATATGCCCATACAGGAGCAGCGCGCCCCAACTCAGAAACGTCCAGGCCATGGCTTCAACAAAAAATAGCCGGTTGATACCCATGGTGAAGGTGAGAATCCCAGCGATCAAGAGTGCCACCGCAGATACCATGGATTTGGGTCTTCCTTTGAAGATGATTGTTTCTTGGGCTTCTCTTGCCCGCAGGAGTTCAGCCATACATGTAGCCTGCTTCTTGTGATGTTTGTTCCTACTGCTCTCCAGAACCTACGCTAACATGTAGTCTACCACTTCTTGCGATATATCCCAAACAGAAGAAGCGAGCAGTACACGCCCACAACATCCTAGAACGATGACCCAGGACATGCGCCCTGGGTCCTTTCGTTCCGAGTACCTATTGCGTCACTTCCGCACGAGGGGCAGGAAGAGATCCTGGCCAACCGGGGCAATCGGTGTAGCCGTGGCTGTGGGCGTGACTGTAGGCGTAGCTGTCGGGGTGACAGGGTCGCAGAAAGACAACTCGATATCCGACAGGTCGTTCTGGGCAACACGCGCCAAGGCGTTGGGAATACAACCACTGAAGCGGTTGCCAGCCAAGGACAACGAACGTAGAGCGGAGAGATCCACAAGGGTCGTCGGGATGCTGCCCGTCAGACTGTTGTTGGCCAGGTGCAAGGTCTGCAGGGTGGCAATATTGCCCAGATCTGTCGGCAGGCTGCCCGACAGGCGGTTGTTGGAGAAGTCCAAGACCTGCAGGGTGGCCAGCGCGCGCAGGCCAACCGGGATACGCCCCGAGAATTCGTTGTTGGAGATATCCAAGGTCTGCAGACCTGTGAGCCGGCTCAAGGTAGACGGGATGCTGCCTGCCAATGTCTTGCCACTGATATCCAGCTCCAGCCTGATCACCCGCTGCGGGACCCCGCTAATGGTTACCCCCTCCCAGGTGTCAATGCTGCTGGTCTCACTCCAGTTCAAGCGCCTGGAGGTACTGATGCTTCCCTCCAGGGTGGCCTTGATGGTAAGAAGCTGTACGCAGTCTCTGACCAGGTCGGCATTGGCAGAGGGGTTGGCTACGACAGTGCCATTGGTACATGTGGGTCTCTGTGTTGAGCCACCGCCGCCGCCACCGCCACCACCGCCGCCGCCGCCACCACCGCCACCACCACCTGGAGATGGCTGCTGTGGGCTCTCGGGGGGCGTTAGTTGGCAGATATCCAGTCCGAGATCGCTTAAGTCGGTGCCACCAGTAAAGGAACGAGAGTCCGGGTCAAGGTCATTGGGTATACATCCGCGTAGTTGGTGTCCTGCTTTCTGCTTAAGGTACAAATGTGTCAGACTGGTGAGATCGCCCAGTTCCGGCGGGATGGTGTCCGTTAGCCGGTTGTTGTTGAGGTACAACCATTCCAGACTGGCGAGATCGCCCAGTTCCGACGGGATGGTGCCTGTTAGGCTATTGCTGTGGAGCTGCAATTTCGTCAGCGCAGAGAGACTGCCCAGTTCAGCAGGGATTCTGCCTGTCAGGGTGTTGCTGTAGAGGGCCAACGTCTGTAGATTGGCGAGGTTGCCTAGTTCTGACGGGATGGTGCCCGTCAGGGTGTTGCTGTAGAGGGCCAACGTCTGTAGATTGGCGAGGTTGCCTAGTTCTGACGGGATGGTGCCCGTCAGGGTGTTGCTATAGAGTTCCAAAGCCCGTAGCTGGGCGAGGTTGCCTAGTTGCGATGGGATCTCGCCCGACAGGGTGTTGCTAATGGACAAGGTCTGCACAGACGTATACGGCATTGTGCCGAGAGCGATGCCTTGCCATGCAGTTATTGGCTCCGTTGTATCCCAGTTCAGTGAGGCGGTCCCTTGTAGGGTATTCTTGGCGTCTAGGAGCACGTTGCAATCATTGACCAGGCCGGAGTGTGCGCGTCCGCTGGCGTATACTAAGGGTTCGGTATTGTCTACGGACCGCACCGTTTGGCTGCCAGCACAACATCCCCTCCATCCCGACGGTATACGCATTTTATCCTCAACAGTGATCGTACTCCACAATGATGAAGGGATACATCCGCTTATGGCGTTATTGCCAGAGATAGTGAACTCTTCTAAAGTGGTGAGTACGTTCAATGAGGTCGTGATCTGCCCCCGCAGTTGGTTGTTGTGGAGGCGCAAATACTGCAGAGTTGTGGTGAGGTTGGCGAGGGAAGCAGGGATACTACCCGTCAGGGTGTTGTTGCTGAGGTCCAACCTCGTCAGCGCAGAGAGTTGGCCCAGTTCAGCAGGGATTCTGCCTGTCAGGGTATTGCTGTAGAGGGCCAACGTCTGTAGATTGGCGAGGTTGCCTAGTTCTGACGGGATGGTGCCCGTCAGGGTGTTGCTGTAGAGTTCCAAAGCCCGTAGCTGGACGAGGTTGCCTAGTTGCGATGGGATCTCGCCCGACAGGGTGTTGCTGATGGACAAAGTCTGCACAGACGTATACGGCATCGTGCCGAGAGAGATACCTTGCCATGAAGTTATTGGCTCCATTGTATCCCAGTTCAGAGAGGCGGTCCCTTGTAGAGTGTCCCTGGCGGCTCTGAGCGCGTTGCACTCGTTGATCAGATTCATGTGCGCTGATTCTGGATCCGGAATCGCGACTGTGTTGTTACAGCATTCAGACAGACCGGCCAGTGATAAGTCGTCGCCACCCGTCAGCTGGTCGGTTACAGCCCTGTACACGTTACTGGCTACACATCCGCTTAGTTGGTTGCCGCGGAGGTAGAGTTCACGCAGACTGGAGAGGTTGCCTAGTTCAATTGGGATGGTGCCCGTCAGTCGGTTGTCCCTCAAGGACAACCAAGCCAGACTGGAGAGGTTGCCTAGTTCAATCGGGATAGGGCCCGTCAGTCGGTTGTTGCCGAGTATCAATCGCCTCAGATTGGAAAGGTTGCCCAGTTCAGTAGGGATTCTGCCCGTCAGTTGGTTGTCGGAGAGATCCAACTGACTCAGAATGTTGATGTTGCCCAGTTCAGCAGGGATTCTGCCATTTAAGATCATACCGGTCATACCGGGGAGAGATAACTCTATACCCATCCCATCGGGTGATACAGCGATGCCATTCCAAGTACTCATTGAAGCTAGTGTATCCCAGTCCAGTGGAGTGGTCCTGGTCCCTTGTAGGATCTCCTTGGTGGCCAGCAGCGTGTTGCAAGCGTTGACCAGGTCGGAGTAGGGTATAGAGGAGGATACCATTAGCACTGCGTCGCTGCCAGCACAACATCCCCTCCATCCCGACGGTATACGCATTTTATCCTCAACAGTGATCGTACTCCACAATGATGAAGGGATACATCCGCTTATGTCGTCATTGCCAGAGATAGTGAACTCTCGTAAAGTGGTGAGTGCGTTCAATGAGGTCGTGATCTGCCCCCGCAGTTGGTTGTTGTGGAGGCGCAAATACTGCAGAGTTGTGGTGAGGTTGGCGAGGGAAGCAGGGATCGTGCCCGTTAGGGTGTTGTTGCTGAGGTCCAACCTAGTCAGCGCAGAGAGTTGGCCCAGTTCTGACGGGATACTACCCGTCAGGGTGTTGCTGTAGAGGTTCAAGATAGTCAGAGTGCGGGAGATGTTGCCCAGTTGCGGTGGAATGCTGCCCGTCAAGCGGTTTTTGTGGAGCTCCAACCTCGTCAGCATAGAGAGTTTGCCCAGTTCTGACGGGATACTACCCGTCAGGGTGTTGCTGTAGAGGTTCAAGATAGTCAGAGTGCGGGAGATGTTGCCCAGTTGCGGTGGAATGCTACCCGTCAAGCGGTTTTCGTGGAGCTCCAACCTCGCCAGCATAGAGAGTTGGCCCAGTTGCAATGGGATACTACCCGTCAGGGTGTTGCTGTAGAGGTTCAAGATAGTCAGAGTGCGGGAGAGGTTGCCCAGTTGCGGCGGGATGCTGCCCGTCAAGCGGTTTTCATTGAGCTCCAACCTCGTCAGCATAGAGAGTTGGCCCAGTTCTGACGGGATACTACCCGTCAGATTGTTTGTGTTGAGCCACAACTGCCTCAGATTGGTAAGGGTGCCCAGCGCGGCCGGGATGGGGCCCGTCAGGTTGTTGGTGTGGATGCCCAAATTTCTCAGATTGGAGAGGTTGCCCAGTTCAGCAGGGATCTTCCCCGTCAGGTTGTTGATGGAGAGGTACAATGTCCGCAGATTGGAGAGGTTGCCCAGTTCAGCGGGGATGGTACCTGTCAGGTTGTTACTCCATAAGGACAATGTCTGCAGATTGGTGAGGGCACCCAACGCAGCAGGGATGCTGCCATTTAAGTTTTGATTGACCCGGTCTAACCTCATCACATAAGTATACGTTGGGGGTCCTGGGCCGAGAAAGATGCCATCCCAATTAGCTATTGGCACCGTTGTATCCCAGTTCAGTGAGGCGGTCCCTCGTAGGGTGTCCTTGGCGGCCAGGAGTGTTTCGCAATCCGCGATCAGGTTAGTGGATTCATTAGGACTTGTGCCGGGAATCGCGACCGTGTTGGCACACGAGGTCGTCTGTGCGATTACGGGTGTAGGCGCGCTGCCTATGGTCAACATCAAGGCAATGATGGTAAACGCGCTGCCGAGGACGATGAGGGCTGCTAGGGAGATCCCTCGCGTGGGCGGCATCCCCTTCCATGTAGTTCCCCCACTGGTTGCGCGGTTCATCGGCACTCCTCGCATCCATGTAGAACATTTGTACGGGGGGGGGGGGGGGGGGGGTAAGGAGAATGAGGGCTGACTGGGCACACCTAGTTGCGGTTCGGCACCCTCAAGCTGCTGCGTATTCCCTGGATTCTGCTCTCGGTTGGTCATGATCAAATTCTCCTTAACTTGAATCAACATCGCCGGCTGCCGATTGGCATGAGAACACTCCTTGAACAGGATAGCACAGAAGCCGAACATGGGCAAACCCGCCATAAAACCCATTCACCAACCGATACATTTTTGTTGAGTGAATCTGTGTAAGTTTGCAGAAATCATTCAACAACGCACGCTTGTAGCGCGGGTGTATCTCCCAAATCACAAGGACCCAGGACATGCGCCCTGGGTCCTTTCGTTCCGAGTACCTATTGCGTCACTTCCGAACGAGGGGCAGGAAGAGATCCTGGCCAACAGGGGCAAGCGGTGTAGCCGTGGCTGTGGGTGTGGTCGTGGGCGTAGCTGTCGGGGTGACAGGGTCGCAGAAAGACAGCTCAATAGCCGACAGGTCGTTCTGGGCAACCCGCGCCAAGGCGTTGGGAATACAACCACTGAAGCGGTTGCCAGCCAAGGACAACGAACGTAGGTCGGAGAGATCCACAAGGGTCGTCGGGATGCTGCCCGTCAGACTGTTGTTGGCCAGGTGCAAGGTCTGCAGGGTGGCAATACTGCCCAGATCAGTCGGCATGCTGCCCGACAGGCGGTTGTTGGAGAAGTCCAAGACCTGTAGGGCGGCGAGCGCGCGCAGGCCAACCGGGATACGGCCCGAGAATTCGTTGTTGGAGATATCCAAGGTCTGCAGACCTGTGAGCCGGCTCAAGGTAGACGGGATGCTGCCTGCCAATGTCTTGCCACTGATATCCAGCTCCAGCCTGACCACCCGCTGCGGGGCCCCGCTACTGGTTACCCCCTCCCAGGTGTCAATGCTGCTGTTCTCACTCCAGTTCAAGCGCCTGGAGGTACTGATGCTTCCCTCCAGGGTGGGCTTGATGGTAAGAAGCTGTACGCAGTCTCTGACCAGGTCGGCATTGGCAGAGGGGTTGGGCACGACAGTGCCATTGGTACATGTGGGTCTCTGTGTTGAGCCACCACCGCCGCCGCCACCACCGCCGCCACCACCACCACTTGGAGATGGCTGCTGTGGGATCGCGGGGGTCGGGCAGGGAGCCAGTCCGAGATCGCTTAAGTCGGTGCCACCAGTAAAGGAACGAGAGTCCGGGTCAAGGTCATTGGGTATACATCCGCTTAGTTGGTTCGGTTGTCCTGCTTTCTGCTTAAGGTACAAATGTGTCAGACTGGTGAGATCGCCCAGTTCCGACGGGATGGGGCCCGTTAGCCGGTTGTTGTTGAGGTACAACCATTCCAGACTGGCGAGATCGCCCAGTTCCGACGGGATGGGGCCTGTTAGGCTATTGCTGTGGAGCTGCAATTTCGTCAGCGCAGAGAGACTGCCCAGTTCAGTAGGGATTTTGCCTGTCAGGGTGTTGCTGTATAGTTCCAAAGCCCGTAGCTGGGCGAGGTTGCCTAGTTGCGATGGGATCTCGCCCGACAGGGTGTTGCTGATGGACAAGGTCTGCACAGACGTATACGGCATTGTGCCGAGAGCGATGCCTTGCCATGCAGTTATTGGCTCCGTTGTATCCCAGTTCAGTGAGGCGGTCCCTTGTAGGGTATTCTTGGCGTCTAGGAGCACGTTGCAATCATTGACCAGGCCGGAGTGTGCGCGTCCGCTGGCGTATACTAAGGGTTCGTTCGAGTCTACAGCTCGCACCGCTTGGCTGCCAGCACAACATCCCCTCCATCCTGACGGTATACGCATTTTATCCTCAACAGTGATCATACTCCACAATGATGGAGGGATACATCCGCTTATGTCGTCATTGCCAGAGATAGTGAACTCTCGTAAAGCGGTGAGTGTGTTCAATGAGGTCGTGATCTGCCCCCGCAGTTGGTTGTTGTGGAGGCGTAAATACCGCAGAGTTGTGCTGAGGTTGGCGAGGGAAGCAGGGATCGTGTCCGTCAGCCTGTTGTTGCTGAGGTCCAACCTCGTCAGCATAGAGAGTTGGTCCAGTTCTGACGGGATAGTGCCCGTCAGGGTGTTGCTGTAGAGGTTCAATGTCTGCAGATTGGCGAGGTTGCCCAGTTCCTGCGGGATCTCCCCCGTCAGGGTGTTGCTGATGGACAAGGTCTGCACAGACGTATACGGCATTGTGCCGAGAGCGATGCCTTGCCATGCAGTTATTGGCTCCGTTGTATCCCAGTTCAGAGAGGCGGTCCCTTGTAGGGTATTCTTGGCGTCTAGGAGCACGTTGCAATCATTGACCAGGCCGGAGTGTGCGCGTCCGCTGGCGTATACTAAGGGTTCGGTATTGTCTACGGACCGCACCGTTTGGCTGCCAGCACAACATCCCCTCCATCCTGACGGTATACGCCTTTTATCCTCAACAGTGATCGTACTCCACAATGATGGAGGGATACATCCGCTTATGGCGTTATTGCCAGAGATAGTGAACTCTTCTAAATTGGTGAGTACGTTCAATGAGGTCGTGATCTGCCCCCGCAGTTGGTTGTTGTGGAGGCGTAAATACCGCAGAGTTGTGCTGAGGTTGGCGAGGGAAGCAGGGATCGTGTCCGTCAGCCTGTTGTTGCTGAGGTCCAACCTCGTCAGCATAGAGAGTTGGTCCAGTTCTGACGGGATAGTGCCCGTCAGGGTGTTGCTGTAGAGGTTCAATGTCTGCAGATTGGCGAGGTTGCCCAGTTCCTGCGGGATCTCCCCCGTCAGGGTGTTGCTGATGGACAAGGTCTGCACAGACGTATACGGCATTGTGCCGAGAGCGATGCCTTGCCATGCAGTTATTGGCTCCGTTGTATCCCAGTTCAGAGAGGCGGTCCCTTGTAGGGTATTCTTGGCGTCTAGGAGCACGTTGCAATCATTGACCAGGCCGGAGTGTGCGCGTCCGCTGGCGTATACTAAGGGTTCGGTATTGTCTACGGACCGCACCGTTTGGCTGCCAGCACAACATCCCCTCCATCCTGACGGTATACGCCTTTTATCCTCAACAGTGATCGTACTCCACAATGATGGAGGGATACATCCGCTTATGGCGTTATTGCCAGAGATAGTGAACTCTTCTAAATTGGTGAGTACGTTCAATGAGGTCGTGATCTGCCCCCGCAGTTGGTTGTTGTGGAGGCGTAAATACCGCAGAGTTGTGCTGAGGTTGGCGAGGGAAGCAGGGATCGTGTCCGTCAGCCTGTTGTTGCTGAGGTCCAACCTCGTCAGCATAGAGAGTTGGTCCAGTTCTGACGGGATAGTGCCCGTCAGGGTGTTGCTGTAGAGGTTCAATGTCTGCAGATTGGCGAGGTTGCCCAGTTCCTGCGGGATCTCGCCCGACAGGGTGTTGCTGATGGACAAGGTCTGCACAGACGTATACGGCATTGTGCCGAGAGAGATGCCTTGCCATGCAGTTATTGGCTCCGTTGTATCCCAGTTCAGTGAGGCGGTCCCTTGTAGGGTATTCTTGGCGTCTAGGAGCACGTTGCAATCATTGACCAGGCCGGAGTGTGCGCGTCCGCTGGCGTATACTAAGGGTTCGGTATTGTCTACGGACCGCACCGTTTGGCTGCCAGCACAACATCCCCTCCATCCTGACGGTATACGCATTTTATCCTCAACAGTGATCGTACTCCACAATGATGGAGGGATACATCCGCTTATGGCGTTATTGCCAGAGATAGTGAACTCTTCTAAATTGGTGAGTACGTTCAATGAGGTCGTGATCTGCCCCCGCAGTTGGTTGTTGTGGAGGCGTAAATACCGCAGAGTTGTGCTGAGGTTGGCGAGGGAAGCAGGGATCGTGTCCGTCAGCCTGTTGTTGCTGAGGTCCAACCTCGTCAGCATAGAGAGTTGGTCCAGTTCTGACGGGATAGTGCCCGTCAGGGTGTTGCTGTAGAGGTTCAATGTCTGCAGATTGGCGAGGTTGCCCAGTTCCTGCGGGATCTCCCCCGTCAGGGTGTTGCTGTAGAGGTTCAATGTCTGCAGATTGGCGAGGTTGCCCAGTTCTGACGGGATCTCCCCCGTCAAGGTGTTGCTGTAGAGGTTCAATGTCTGCAGATTGGCGAGGTTGCCCAGTTCTGACGGGATATCCCCCGTCAAGGTGTTGCTGTAGAGGTTCAATGTCTGCAGATTGGCGAGGTTGCCCAGTTCTGACGGGATATCCCCCGTCAAGGTGTTGCTGTAGAGGTTCAATGTCTGCAGATTGGCGAGGTTGCCCAGTTCTGACGGGATATCCCCCGTCAAGGTGTTGCTGTAGAGGTTCAATGTCTGCAGATTGGCGAGGTTGCCCAGTTGCGATGGGATGCTGCCCGTCAGTTGGTTGCTGTAGAGGTTCAATGTCTGCAGAGTTGTGGTAATGTCGCCCAGTTCCTGCGGGATCTCCCCCGTCAGGGTGTTGCTGTAGAGGTTCAATATCTGCAGCTTGGCGAGGTTGCCCAGTTCCTGCGGGATCTCCCCCGTCAGTTGGTTGTCGTTGAGGTGCAACCGCTGCAGATTGGTGAGGGTGCCCAACGCAGCAGGGATCTCCCCCGTCAGGTGGTTGCTCAAGATGCCCAATTCCAGCAGATTGGCGAGGTTGCCCAGTTCCTGCGGGATCTCCCCCGTCAGGTTGTTGGTGCCGAGGAACAATATCTGCAGATTGGCGAGGTTGCCCAGTTCCTGCGGGATCTCCCCCGTCAGTTGGTTGTCGTTGAAGGACAATAGCTGCAGATTGGCGAGGTTGCCTAGGGCAGCAGGGATCTTCCCCGTCAGGTAGTTGCTGGGGCCCCACAACGTCTGCAGATTGGCGAGGTTGCCCAGGGCAGCAGGGATGGTGCCCGTCAGGTTGTTGTTGTTGAGGGACAACCGCTGCAGATTGGTGAGGGTGCCCAACGCAGCAGGGATCTCCCCCGTCAGGGCGTTGTTGTTGAGGTGCAACCGCTGCAGATTGGTGAGGGTGCCCAACGCAGCAGGGATCTCCCCCGTCAGTTTGTTGCTGCTGAGGTTCAATGTCTGCAGATTGGAGAGGGTGCCCAACGCAGCAGGGATGGTGCCCGTCAGATTGTTGCTGTTGAGGTTCAATGTCTGCAGATTGGAGAGGGTGCCCAACGCAGCAGGGATGCTGCCATTTAATTCCCGATTGTTGCCGTAATTTCTGAGGTTTAACGCCCTCACATAAGTATACGTTGTGGGTCCTGGGCCGAGAGAGATGCCATTCCAATTAGCTATCAGCACCGTTGTATCCCAGTTCAGAGAGGCGGTCCCTCGTAGGGTGTCCTTGGCGGCCAGGAGTGTTTCGCAATCCGCGATCAGGTTAGTGGATTCATTAGGACTTGTGCCGGGAATCGCGGCCGTGTTGGCACACGAGGTCGTCTGTGCGATTACGGGTGTAGGCGCGCTGCCTATGGTCAACATCAAGGCAATGATGGTAAACGCGCTGCTGATGACGATGAGGGCTGCTAGGGAGATCCCTCGCGTGGGCGGCATCCCCTTCCATGTAGTTCCCCCACTGGTTGCGCGGTTCATCGGCACTCCTCGCATCCATGTAGAACATTTGTACGGGGGGGGGGGGGGGTAAGGAAGGTGAGGGCTGACTAGACGCGCCTAGTTGCGGTTCGGCACCCTCAAGCTGCTGCGTATTCCCTGGATTCTGCTCGCGGTTGGTCATGATCAAATTCTCCTTAACTTGAATCAACATCGCCGTCTGTGATTGGCATGAGAACACTCCTTGAACATGATAGCACAGAAACCGAAACGCATCAAGAGGTAGGAGGCTGGGTGTTGTTGTCCAAGAGATCCGCGGCCAATACCTGTACTGCTGCTTCTGGCGCGACCTGGCCAACAGTAACAACCAGCGGCACAAACCCCAGCGGATCCCACCAGTAGGTGGATGGACGTGGCCATTGGGCTGGCCACTCTCCACTCACTAGGCGCAATGGGGGCCAGTCGGCTAGAAAACTAGGATCTTCTTTCGGGCGTACAAAACAGACCCGCACCTCCCCGTGCTCTTGTGATGCCCAGACGTGTAACCAGCGGTCCGCGCCCGCGTACAACCCATGCAGTTCCGGCAGCCCCTGGAAATCCGTCCAGAGACGTACTGCTTGGACAAAAGCCCATTGACTGCTGCGAAGTTCAGCAGGTTGATGAACCCAAGCGGCAATTTGGCGCATAGCAGGCACATCTAATGAGTGCTGCCAATAGTATTGGCCCAATGTACTGTGCAATGCCATGGCACTGCGCCTGCCGGGTCCGAGCACATTGGCCACCACTTTGGCCGTGCTCCCGGCCGCCTGCTCTTGCCAATAGGCTAGGACCTCATTGGTTGTCCAGCTATTGCCGGCAAAGCAGAACAAAGGCCGACTTTTGGCCGGCAATTGGGCAATGGCGTCAGTCACCTGATGGCTCAGGGCCAGCACGCGTTCTTGGCCTTGTTCTGCTTGGTGTTCATAGCCGCCGACGACCAGTGCTACATCTGGCCGTACTGCCTGCAGTTCTTTTGCTAGAGCGTTTGAATTTCGGTAGGGGCTGGGCCGGTATACGGCCACCAGATGGCAGAGCGCGCTGGCTAGAGCCTCCGCCCCGGCGGCCAGGCTTTCAGCCGCGGTCAGTCCGGCCATCCATACCCGCAGAGGCGGGAGTAGATCTGCCACTGCAGTCACATGGCCGACGCCATCGGCCAGTGCTGGTGCCGACGACTGGGCGCGAGGACGGTTCTGGTCGGCATCCCACAGAGAGATGCCGAGTTGATTCCCCAGGCGGGTGACGGCCTGAGCCAGAGCCACAGGACAATCATCGGGCCCCGTTTGCGCGCACAGCGGCATTATCTGCCATCCTACCAGCCTGTAGATGCCTTCTACCGGCTCAATGAGCGTAGCCAGCGCGCGATGCGGCTCTCCGCACAGGGCCAGGATGCGTTTGGGGGCGAAGTCGGCTAGGGTAGATTCGTGCATTAGCCACCTTCTTGCAGAGCCGCCCACAGCACCTGCCAGAATTCGCTGCGGGGAAATTCAAACAGAAAATAGTCCAGCCTAGCCAGAACAAGGGAAAAACGGGCCGCGGCCAGCCGGGCGAAAAGAACGCCAGCAGCCAGCCATAACGCTCGACGACCAATACCCTCCCATGCGCCCAGTAGTTTGCGTATTCGCGGAGGGGCTGACCGCCATTCTGGGGCTAGTCCTCGCGCCTGGGCGGGTGGACCTGTTGATCTGCGGCCTGTTCTGCCGCGTAGTGACGCAACGTGAATCAAAACGCCGCCGCTGATCAGCAATACGAACAGCCGAGCCAGCCATATCGTCCCGCCCCACACTGGCATGCGCCCTGGCTGTAGTGGCGTTACTTGTGGGGCTGTCAACGCTGCTGCCTTAATGAATTGGGGCCATAGGGTCCCCTGCAATGCGCCGGCCACACCGACCCCGAGCAAGACGCCGCCGAGAATAGCTGCCGGGATCAGTGCTAGAAATCGTAGAAATGTCGCGCCGCGCGCCGGCCTTGCAGACGGCCTGCGTAAGAGTTCGAACCCTGCGCCCCACAGCAGCAGCCCCAGCAAGAGCGGCAGCCAATTCTGCCACAGAACCGCATCCCACAGAGAAAACCCCGACACAAATAACGCTAAGGGTTCATGGATAAGAGGCGAGAACAGCCGTGGCCAGAGGACATTACGCCAGGCCAGAACAGCCATATAGCTGAGCGACACGCCCACCAGAACGTACTGGGCCAGCCGTGCTAGGAAATTGTCCCGGATCAGATAACTGCCGATGGCCAGAGACATGAAGAAACCAAGCAACATGCCAGCATTTTGCAGAAAGGCCGGCAGACCCTCACTGAACGGACTCACGTCAGCCTCCGTTCCGCGAGAACTGCTAGATTCCCAAGAACAATAACCGTGAACAGAATGCCAAATCCCCAGTTGTGTCCTGCTATCTGACGCAAAGATCGACCTTGTTCCGCATTGCTTTGGGGGCGTACAGATTGGCGTTGATAGGCGATGCCGCCGTCCCAGCCACTGACCAGACCGGCAAGTTGGCCACTGTCCCAATAGGGCCGCACGGCCGGGTCAACAGCAGCACTGGTGACCGCGATCAGCGGCCTGTTGTGTAGAGGCTGCACCTGCTCCAGCCAGCGTTGAACATCCTGCGAACGGGCGGCTATCAGCAGGTGGAGAGCCGGCCCTTCGCTTGCTAGGCTGGAGATGCTGGCTCGTCCATTGGGGGTGACTCGCCCCGGATCGATCGGCATACTCTCGGCTGGGGCAACGCCTAAAAGTGGCAGAGAAGCAGCACCGCCAGGGAAAAAGCCACCCTCTACCATGACATCGCCGCGAACGATGAGATCGAGGCTTTCCCGGGAGTGGCCTATCGCATCGTCCCGCCCCAAAATAGCAGGCGCAACGGATGTACTGGCCTTTGCAATCAGGCGGCGGGCACTGGCCAGCCCGGCCGGCAGTTGGCTAACAACGATCAGTTGTGCTTGTTTGTGTAGCAGATGTTCGATGACCGGCCGTGCCACAATATCCATCTCACCGCCCGTGGCCGGATCATAGGCCCAATTCACCAGAACGGAGCTGTTCGGAGGCAAGGTTTCAATGTGCTGGTAGGCCTGTACTACACCGGGCCATATGTGGGGTGCAGCATCGGAAGAGGGTGCTGGCAACAGCAGAGCGGCTGTCAGGCCGAGCAGCAGTAGCCATTCAAGCCAAGGCCGCCGGCTGAGGCCGCGCCCGATGGATGTAGTTGCGCTAGGCAGCCGACCGAGACCAGCACCAAAGCTGGGAAGTTCAGCGGAGAACATCTCCCGCAGGCGGCGACGCTCGGCCTCACTCACCGCCAAGTTGGACATGTCGGCCCGATCACTGGTAAGCGGCACCAACGCCAAAGGATGCGCGGGTTCAAGTACGTTCTGTAAATCGGTCAGAAGTTGTTCTGGGGGCCCGTCTCGGTCAAGCAGTGATGGATCCGACCTTGGCTGCAGGCTGGGCTGAGACGTTGAAGCAGCTGGGGGCAGGTCCTTCTCCGCGCTATCCGGAGGATGCAAAGGAGGGGTGCTCTGCTCCTTCGGCTCCGTTGAAGGAGCATCTGTCTCCGCTGGCTCAACGGAGCTGTCCGGCTTTGTTGGTTCTGTGCTGCTGTTTCCATCCGCAGGTTCTTCCTCTGTCTGCTTGGCAGCAATGTCCGATAGGAGCTGGTATGTGTCGTACTTTTGCAGGTTTGTGCCGCAATGGGCACAAAAATGTACAACAATTGGGTTGCTATGTCCGCAATGTGGACAGCCGAAGGTAGACATTGGCTACTTTGCGCTTTGTATGATCAGTCGCAAGCTGATGAACAGAACAGCAAGAGCACCCCCAAGCAGAGCCCCGCGCATGGCGGCCATCACCGGCCAGACCAGCAACCAATCGACTAGACTGACAAGGACTGCCGGCAGGTGTTGACGGGGAAAAGGTGTCTGCACCAGCAGCATCAACATGGCTCCGGCCAGAATCCAGGGACCGCCCGGCCTATCTATCCGCAGGTAGCGATAGGCCGCGCCCAACAGAAAGAAGCCGGTCAGCGCGTAGAGCGTTGCTTGGCCTGGTGCCAAAACCGCATCGAACACCCATTCCACAAGCGGCCCAGCGGTTCCCTCGGTTACGCCGGCCGCGAAGACAATAGCGAATACAATCAGCAACAGCAGGCTGAGAGGCCATTCCTTTTGCCCTCGTTGCACCCGCCCCAAATGAAACCAAAGGGCATTGACGATGCCTAAAAGCAGGGCGAACGCACCGAGGAGTAGGGCCCAATGATAGAGAGTGGTGGCCACCGTAGCTGGGATGACTGCAAACCCAAAGCGAGCAGAAATGATAAACCAGGCGGTTATCAACGCCACCAGAAGTCCAATTCGGTTTGACCAGCCGGAATGGGAAGAGAACACTGTCAATACTCACACAATCACAAGCGCAATGGCCGCGATGAGCAGACCGAGGGCCAACAGTAGCCCTGTCCACCGTTCCAACTGTCCCAGCCAATCGACCGCTGTTGAACTGGGGATCTGGGGAACGAAATCCTCATCTGCTAGGACGAAAGGCAGCAGTTCAAGCTCCGAGCGTTCGCTGCCGGGTGTGGCCGTAGGTGTCATACTCCAAGCCAGACCCGGCGGCAGCACAGCCGCGTTGGTTCGTCCTACGGCAATGTTCAGAGTTGCCGCGTGGGTAGCACTGTCCCCACCAGCATAGAGAACCAATGCAGCGTCTGTGTGACTGGCCAGGGGCCGTCGCTGCCACAGAAGCGTCGCCAGCAACCAAAGCTCGCCTTCTCCACCTGCGACGACCAGCGGGCTGACTGGTCCCAAATTCTGGCGAGCAATGCGATGCAGAGCAAGCAAGCTGAACCCACTGTCAAGATGAAGAGAGTCAATGCCTAGGGTGACCAGAGACGTTTCCCCGGCTTCAGTGGCGATATCCGCCATTCTCTGCCACACAGAGGCCAATTGTGCAGGATTTGTGTACATCACAAGGCACGCATTGCAGGGGGCAAGCAACAGTGTTCAGGTAGTGGTTCGTCTGTCTTCATCAAGTAGCTGAGCCAATCGTTCCGCTAAGGCTGTTGGGCCGGCAGGTTGGGACAGCAATGTACTCCAAACTGTAAGCCCATCTGCACCGAGAATCGCTGCCAATGGCTGTAGGAGCAAGAGCATCTGCCCTAGAGAAAATGCGAGAGGGCGATGCCCGGCCAGAAAAAGAAGCACGGGCAAAACCATCTGATGCTGATGGATTCCGGCAATGGCATCGTCAACCAGGGCCGCGGTCTGTTGGCTGCTGAGGGGGTCGTCTCTCATACATCTCTATGACTTGGACGATGACCTGCTGCCAGCCTTTGAAGCAATTTGGCATCGTCGGGTGAGTCCATACAGTGTGCATCTCCGAGTTGTAGCGACCGCACCATGTGATCAATTTTATCATACCTATGCCAAAGGCGGGATGTCGAAAAACACTGAGTCTAGATGCACATGATTCGTGGCCGATTAACTTGCGCGAAAGAAGCACTCCGGTGTTTACTTGTACACGCGAAACTGTCGTTTCTAGACAACAACCAAATCAATGTCTCGCCACCATAGCGGACTGATACCCCTTCTAGGAGAACAATGATGAGCCAGAATGTACTTGCCGCACAATTGTACACTGTACGTGAATTTACAAAAACAGCGCAAGGCTTTGCTGATTCGATTCGCAAAGTGAGCGAAATCGGCTATACCGCCGTGCAGGTGTCGGCCATGGGCCCGATTCCTGCGGCGGATGTCAAGAGGATCTGTGATGAACACGGCATCAAAATCGTCATTACCCACATTCCCTGGCAGCGTTTAGAGGAGGACATGGCCGCGGTGATCGACGAGCATCACCTTTGGGAGTGTACACATGTGGCTGTGGGTAGTATGCCTCGGCAGTTCATTGAACGCGGCGTAGATGGCATTCGGCAGTTCGCCACAGCGGCCACAGAAGTGGGCCGTACCCTCTATGAGGCCGGGCTTACCTTCAGTTATCACAACCACAGCTTCGAGTTCATGCGCTACGGTGATAAAAATGGCCTAGAGATTCTCTTTGACGAAACGGACCCCCGCTATCTGCAGGCGGAGCTAGACACCTACTGGATTCAGTATGGGGGCGGCGATGTGCGAGATTGGATTCTACGCCTGAAAGACCGCATGCCTGTCATCCATCTGAAGGATATGGCCATGGCCGGCTGGCGGGAGCATGTGATGGCGGAAGTAGGCGAGGGCAATCTCAACTGGCCAGATATCCTCAATGCCTGCCGGCAAGCGAATGTCGAATGGTATGCAGTGGAGCAGGACATTTGCCCCGGCGACCCATTTGAAAGCTTGGCGATCAGTTATCGCAACTTGACGGCCATGGGCCTTTCCTGATGCTTTGTTCGACCTCCAATGCCATGATATACTAATGAAGGAGCCATGACCAAAACCAACAGCAATGAACCATAGAGGGTGCCGATGAAAGTTCTGATCAGCGGAGCGAGTGGCAAGTTGGGCGCGTATATGATCCGCGAATTGGCAGAAGCCCATGAACTGGTGCTGATGTCCCGCAGCCGGCCTGCGCCTGCATTTGCCGATTATCACTGGATCCAGGGTGATCTGACCTCATTTGAAGATTGTCAACAGGCTGTTGCCGGGGTGGACGCCATCCAGCACATCGGCGCGCAGCCTTGGCCAACGGATCATCCGGCCCTGCAGGCCCGGGTGCAAGAGTTCGATCTGCCCTTTGACACGACATTCAAAAGCAATATGCTGGGCACATACTATCTGATGCAGGCAGCCGTGGAAGCCGGTGTGCAGACGGTTGTCATGGCCGGCAGTAATTGCGCCTTGGGCCATGGCTTTCGCATCAGCAACACACCCTTTCCCATCGACTTTCTGCCCATTGACGAATCCCATCCCACCTGGCCAGAGGATTCCTATAGCTACTCAAAACGCGCCGGGGAGGAGCTCCTGGCAATGTACAGCCGGGCCTACAGCATCCGCACCTATGTCACCCGTATTGCTGGCATCTGTCCGCCGGAGCGTCGCCAACAGATGAATGCCCAGACAAGACCGACTATTGCTTGGAATCCGTGGCTCTACTGTTGGGTGGGCAGCGAAGATGTAGCGAGTGCTCATCGTCTGCTAATGGAAGCCGCAGCGGACCTGCCGGCCCATGATGTGTACTTTCTCAATGCCGATGACACCACTGCCCTTGAACCGACCAAAGAATTAGTGGAACGTTTTACTCCGGCCTTGACCCCCTTGGCCGCAGCTTTGCAGGGCCATCAATCCCTGCTGACCTGCGACAAACTCAAGCGGGCCGTCGGCTGGCAGCATCATACGTCGTGGCGGCATGTGACAGAGTGACTCAATGAGACACTTTACGGAGAAGTCTGTGATGACAGAGACAGTACGTTTGGGAATTATCGGGACCGGCAGCATTTCGATCCGTGGATTGCTGCCCCATTTGACTATGGACGATGTACAGGACCGGGTCAATGTCACTGCGGTGTGTGATCCGGTGGTGGAACGGGCAGAAGCTGCCGCGGCCAAATTCGGCGTGCCCCACTTCTACGACAGCGCGCAGGCATTGTTGGCCTCCGGCAGTGTGGATGCAGTTTCCATCGCCTCGCCCATCGGCCTACACTTCAAACAGGGCATGCAGTGTGTGGACGCAGGTGTACATGTCCATTTCAACAAAACCATGACCACGACCGTCAATGAGGCGGACCAACTGATTGCCGCGGCCGCGGCCAAAGATGTCAAACTCGTGGCCTGCCCCGGTGAGATGTTACGCCCCCATCACCAACGCATCAAAGAGATGATCGACAATGGGGTACTGGGGATACTGACTTGGGCAGTCACAGGGTCAGCCTTTGGCCGCTACCATGAGAACGAGCGAGTGCGAGGCGGTGATGATCCCCTCACCAATGTCAACCCTGCTTGGTACTTTCGTAAGCCCGGCGGCGGACCCCTCTACGACATGACTGTCTATGGCCTTCACGCTATGACAGGCATCCTCGGCCCGGCCAAACGGGTGACCGCATTCTCCGGCGTGCGGGTGAAAGAGCGAGCCTTCTATGGCCAGATGCTGCCCACGGATATGGACGACAACACACTGATGGCCCTAGATTTTGGCGACAATTTCTTCGCGTTTGTATACGGCGTGGCTGCAGGCAGCCTTCCCCATATGGGCCGCCCCTTGATCTTCGGCACAGAAGGGGTCATCAACAGTGATACCCTGAACGGCAAGCCGTTCGACTATCCAGGCCGGGACTTGGACGAGAAATACGGCATGAATGGGGCCCTGCCTCATGTGGTCGGTGCTCATCGGCAGATGGAGGAGGCCCACGTCTATGAGGATGTCATGCAACTGGTGGATTGGATACGCGACGACATCCCCACTACCTCCACTGCCGAGCACGCCCGCCATGTCATTGAAATCTTTGACGCCGCCTACCGTTCAGCCGAATCGGGCCAGGCCCAGGAACTGCGGACAACTTTCTAGGATCAGCCAACCCCTCGTACACTCTGGAGATATACATGGCACATACCTACCGTATCGGCGTCATTGGCTTTGCTCACATGCACATCAATCACGTCTTAGCACAGTTCGCAGCGCATCGGCAGGCGGAACTGGTGGCCTGCGCGGACATGTCCCCCCTGGTTCCTGAACTTCGCACAGGACCCTATACTAGGGCATGGAATCTCCGTCACGCGCTGAACGATTTGGGGATACCGAAGGTCTATGATGACTACCAGGAGATGCTGGATCAGGAGACTCTCGATATCGTCATCTGCTGTGCAGAAAACGCTCTGCATCCGGCAGCAGTCATGGCTTGTGCAGCCAAAGGCGTTCATGTGATGATTGAAAAGCCCATGGCTTCTTCGCTGTCTGACGGGCTGCGTATGGCCCGGGCCGCCCGGGCTGCCGGCATTGAGCTGGTCGTAAATTGGCCCATCACCTGGCAGCCCGCTTCCCACAAAGCCAAAGACCTGATTGACAGCGGCACAATCGGCCGAGTGCTGACCGTGAAATGGCGAGGTGGTCACACGGGCCCACTGGGCTTGGGCGTCTCCCACCCCGGAGTAAACCAGGGCGCAGAGAAGTTGAGCGGCATTGAACGAGGGGCCACTTGGTGGCATCAGCAGGCCGCGGGCGGCGGTGCGATGCTCGACTACTGCTGTTATGGGGCATTGGTGGCCCGCTGGCTGGTGGGCGAGCCGGCCAGCGCGGCCATGGGTATGCGGGCCAATCTGAACAGCAAATGGGGCGATGCCGAGGATAACGCGGCCATGATGATTCGCTTTCCCCAGGCCATGGCCCTGTGCGAAGCCTCCTGGACGACCTTGGATCACGGCGTGTCCCCGGGCCCGATAGTCTACGGCACAGAAGGTACGCTGGTCGTGGAGAAGGAAACAGGAGACGATGCACCTAGTGTGCGGATAGAGAGAGGCGCGGGCCGTACGGAGCATCATGAGTGTGAGCCACTGCCTGCCGGGCACACGAACATCGCCGAAGCGTTTATCCACCGCCTAGAAACCGCTGACCCGCTCCACCAGACCCTGGATCTGGACTTCAATTTGGAAGTAATGGCGATTCTTGATGCCGGCCTGCGTTCAGCAGACAGCGGAAGGCTGGAACTGGTAGATACGCACCCATGGCGACTGGGATGAGAGAAGCATGATGGATATTTCAGCTGCTTTGCATGCCCTCGGCGTGCGGGAGGATACCCTGACCGCTGCGGAGAAGACATCTCTTGACGAGAATGGCTATCTGCCCTTGCCAGGAATTTTGACGCCAGCAGAAGTGCAGGCGTTCTTGGAGCGAGTGCAAGTGCTAGAAGAGGAAGAAGGGGCGGAGGCCGGCAAAGAAGTGCATCAGGAAGCCGGCACAGTCCGATTGGCGGACCTGGTGAACAAGGACCCGCTGTTTGATGTATGTTGGACTCACCTGAAGGTACTGGCGGCTGTCGCCCATGTCCTGCAGGGGGATCTGAAACTGTCCTCCCTGAACGCGCGGGCAGCCCTGCCTGGCCACGGCCTGCAAGCATTGCATACCGATGGGGCCCAACGCATCCCTGCTGTTCCGCCAATGCCTACAGACAGCCGCCAGCAGTATTTCGTCTGCAACTCCATCTGGCTACTGAGCGATTTCACCCCAGAGAACGGTGCCACTCGGCTGGTACCCGGTTCACAGAAGCTGGGCCAAGATCCGCGCCAGGTTCTGGCCGACCCCCTAGCCCAACATCCGCACGAAATTCTGGTGTTGGGCCAGGCGGGCAGCGTCGTTATCTTCAACTCCCATACTTGGCATGGGGGCACTGTCAACCATACAGACCAACCCCGCCGCGCGTTTCATTCCTATTTTTGCCGGCGCACTCTGCCGCAGCAATTGGACCAGCGAGCGTATCTACGACCGCAGACAGAAGCGCGCCTTAGTGAAGCACAGCGGGTCGTGCTGGATGTGTGATGGTGTATAGACATGTTTTCCCTTCAGAGATGATTTAGATCAGGAAGAGATTGTGACGACCAGCGCGCCAGAAATCAGTGACGAGAACGAACTTACTATCTCTTTCGTGGAACGTGTGCTAGACGAGGAAGCCGGCGTTGAACATGAATCTGAGCAGTACGACGAAGCGCATGAAATTGAGCCTTTCGACCCGACTTCTATCCGCATCGAGCGACAACACTACACCGTCGATCTCGTACTCAAGCGTATCAAGGAAGGGGAGATCAATCTCCAACCGGATTTCCAGAGAATGGGCGGCATCTGGGATGCAGTCAAGCAAAGCCGGCTCATTGAATCCATGCTGTTGCGTATTCCCTTGCCCGCCTTCTATATTGATGCTTCAGATGATGATAATTGGCTTGTGATTGATGGACTCCAACGCTTAACGACCCTTAACAGATTTATTCTTCTAAAAGAGCTAGCGTTATCCAAACTAGAGTTCTGGCATGAGTACGATGGCAAGTCTTTTGATGACTTGCCGCGTCCGTTACAGCGACGGCTTGAAGAGACCCAATTAACGCTTTATTTGGTCCAACAGGGCACATCCCCTAGGGTCAAGTTCAACATTTTCAAGCGCATCAACACAGGCGGTGTCCCGCTTTCCGGTCAGGAAATTCGCCATGCCATGAATCAGGGAGCTTCTACTCGTTTGCTGGAAGAATTGGCCAATACTACGGAGTTCCAAACAGCAGTGGACAGAGGTGTCCGCTCCATACGCATGACCGACCGTGAGTGTGTGCTACGCTATCTAGCCTTTAAGCTGTGTAGCCCGAGTGAATACTCGTCCCGCGACGACCTGGATTCGTTCCTCAATGATCGCATGCAACAGATCAACCACTTGGGGAAAGACCCAAACGTTATCAAGATGTTGGAGGATGACTTCAAACGGGCTATGAAGGCAGCCACGCGCATCTTTGGCGAGCAGGCATTCCGGAAATACGTTCCGAATCAAACGCGTCTCTCGCAAGTAAGCAAAGCACTCTTTGAGGTTTGGGCTGTGAATCTAGATATGTTGCGCGATGAGCAGCTCGATTTGCTCAGCGCCCGCTCCGACCTGCTTAAGGAGAAGTTCGCCAACCTGATGTCTGACACTGAATTCATGAACGCAATTTCCTACAGTACGGGTGACGCCAAACGCGTCAACTGTCGTTTTAACAAGATCGAAGAGATCATCCAAGAGACGCTTAATGCTTGAGTCCCTGACCCTCAACAATTTCAAAGCCTTCAAGCACCAAGAGATCCCTGCGTCGTCTTCATCATTGATGGCTGGTTTTCGCAGAAGTTGTCGGTTCGGATGATCCGAACGCGATGCCTAGGCTGCCGCGCATGTGTTGCAGCGCGGAGAGAACTTCTGAGCCGCCGAGGAGAACGTACAACCCAAAAAATGTGAAGATACCGCTGCCAGCACTAGCCACAATGAACAGTACTGGCGGAAGTTGCAACTGCTGAACGAGCAGCATAACGCCGCTCATCCCCAAACTACCCACAAGCGTGCGCCCCAGGGTCGTGCCTAGAATGGATATGTCCACCCCATCAACCCAGAGATTGAGCAAAAACAGGGTAAGCCCCAAGATCAGCGTTGCCAGTGATGTGGCCCAAGCCAACCCAACAATGCCGAACGGACCGACCAGTACTAAGCTCAATCCCACATGGATCACCATCCACCCCAAGGTCGCCCACATAGGCACATGCGTATTATGCCGCGCGAAAAAGGTCAGCACCAGTACATCGTAGGAAGCTTCGCCCAGTAAGCGCATGACAAAAATTGCCATCAGCAGATAGACCAATGCACTTGATTCCGCGCCAAAGGACCCCCGTTCAAAGAGAAAAGCGATGGTGGGTCGGCCCAGCACAAGCAGCCCCACCGCCGCCGGAATCAACAACATCCACGTGACCCGCAACCCCTGGGTGACGAGCTGCCGCAGATGTCGGCCTTCACCTACGTTATACTGCTCCGCCATTGTAGGGAAGATCACCTGGGAAACTGCTGAGCTGACAAGGGACTTCGGCATCCACAGCATCCCCAGAGTTGCATAATGAAAGGCGGAGATGCTGCCCGCAGGCAATGGGGATGCCAACCAGATAAAGATCAAATTCATTGCTTGGAACGCACCACGGGTCACAATGCGCGGCCCCATCAGACGGACGACTTCCCGTACCCCCTGCAGATGCAGATCGATCTGCAAGCGCAGGTGTATGCGGTAGCGCACCAGCATCGGAATCTGTATGAGAACGGTCAGCAATGCTCCCAATGCACTACCCCAAGCCACGCCGTGTATGCCCCATAGGGGCGCGAGAGCGACCAAGCCAGCAATCTGTCCTAGATCGAGAAACACCCGGGACAACGCGGGCGTCAGAAAGTGCTGGTGTGCGTGCAGCAGAGAGTTGAATATGCCGCTTCCACTGCTCAACACCGCGGCCAGGAGGGCGATTCGTATTAGATCTATGGTGAGTTGTTTGGTTTCTGCGGGGAAATGAGGCACCAACACCACGCGCACCAGCCAGGGGGCAATCGCAATGGCTACCAGACAGGTAGCCCCCACCACCATCATTGTCAGGGTCAGGACCGTATTGGCGAGGGTCGCGGCCTCGTGATGCTGTGTACGGGTTAGATAATCGGAGTAGACAGGGATCAGCGCGGCCGAGATCGCGCCACCAGCGAGCAAGGCCAGCAGAAATGCCGGCAACCTATCTGCCGCGAAAAAAGCATCCGCAGCCGGGCTGGTGCCGAATAGACTGGTCATCAGCAACAGCTTGATGAAGCCGGTGATCTTGTCCAGGCCGAAGATAATAAATACAAGAAAGGTTGAGCGAATCAGATGCGGCGCACGCTCCATCAAACCCATGGTAAGATGTCCAGCATAGTTCTTCAAGATGATGTGAAATGCTCTGTTCAGATTGTGGGAACGAGCGGCTCGTCACTCAATAGAACGCAGCACTGGTCATTGATACTGTTGCAGGATCCGGCGGGCGACACTCATTTTGTGGACTTCATCCGGCCCATCGTAGATGCGGGATGCCCGTTCATGGCGATACCAGAACGCCAGCGGTGTATCATCGCTCATGCCGAGGCTGCCCAGCGTTTGTAGGGCCCGGTCCAGCACCCGCATCAGGACCCCAGCCACGTAGAATTTAATCAGGGAAATCTCATCTCTGGCCGCGTAGGTGCCTTTGGCGTCAATTTTGCGGGCTGTTTCCAGCACCAGCAGCCGGGCGGCGTTAATCTCTGCACGGCATTCAGCGACCCAGGCCTGTACCATTCCCTGGCTGCCTAGCAGACGCCCTGGGGCGACCTCCCGCCGGGCAGCCCGGGTACATAGAATATCAAAGGCCCGCTCACAGATGCCGATCCAGCGCATACAGTGGTGGATGCGGCCCGGTCCTAGGCGCATCTGCGCTAAGGCAAAGCCTTTGCCCTCTTCGCCGATGAGATTGGCCACAGGCACCCGCACGTTTTCATACCAGACTTCCGCATGGCTGTTCCAGCCGCCATGGGCTTCGCCCATCACAGAGATATTGCGTTCAATGCGGAAGCCCGGCGTGTCCAGCGGTACGATGATCTGGCTGGCCCGCCGGTGCCGGCTACCAGCCTCTGGGTTCGTCACAGCCATCACAATCGCAAATGCTGACCCATCCGCTGCAGTTGTGAACCACTTGTGTCCATTGATAACGTACTCATTCCCATCCCGCGCCGCGGTCGTACTCATCCATGTGGGATTGGAACCGGCATGCTCCGGCTCGGTCATTGAAAAGCAGGAGCGGATTTCGCCACGGGTGAGGGGCAGCAGGTAGTTCGCCTTTTGTGCCTCTGTCCCCGCATGGATGAGCAGTTCCATATTGCCCATATCCGGGGCCTGGCAGCCGAAAATGTAGTGGCCGCCGGGGGAGCGCCCCAACTCCTCGCTGACTCGCCCGAACTCGGCCAGGGTCAACCCTTGGCCGCCGTACTCTAGCGGCAATGCAAGGCCCCATAGGCCCGCATCCTTCACAGCTTGCCGCTTTTTATTGAGCAGCGGCTCCACCTCTGCCCATGGGCAGCTGATCAGCAACTTCTCCAGCGGAATGACCTCAGCATCAACGAATGCGCGAATACGGGGAAGGAGACCAGAGAGAATGTCGAAAGTCATGGGAAAATCTCATCATCTGATGGGTTGTCTAGCGGATACTGCGTAAGGTACGTCATTGGGATTACACGCCCAGCCCGGCATCCACCCATTGGCCGCCGTCAACCAAAAATGTGCTGCCGGTCGTGAAACTGCTGGCTTCCGATGCCAGATAGAGGGCAATGCCGCTCAATTCATCTGTGTCCGCGATCCGTTTTTGGGGAATCGCCCGCAGCACTGCTCGCTTGAAATCGGGATTTCCCCAGACCGCACGACTGAACTCAGTCTTGATATAACCGGGTGCAATGGCATTTACCTGAATGTGCATGGCTGCTAACTCCGCGGCTAATACTTCTGTCAGCATCAGCACGCCGGCCTTGCTGACACAATACACGCCCATTCCCGGCTGGGGCCGCCTGCCGGCAATGGATGCTATATTGATGATTTTGCCGCCACCTCGTTTCACCATCTGCGCGGCACAAGCTTTGGCCATCCGAAAATAGCCGATAACATTCACATCAAGAATTTTGTGCCAATGACTCTCCTCAGCAGTGAGAATCGGGCCAAAATGAGGATTTGTAGCCGCATTGTTGACGAGAATATCAATGCCACCGAACGCTTGGACCGTCCGTTGTACCAGTTCTGTGATGGCGTTGCTGTCGCCTGTGTGCGCGGCCACAGCTAGGGCTTGGCCACCATCGGCTCGGATGGCCGCGGCCACCTCTTGCAGGGCCGCCTGTTTACGGCTGCTCAGAACAATTGCGGCCCCCATCCCAGCATAACATCTGGCGACCGTCTCGCCGATGCCCCGAGATGCACCGCTAATAATGGCGACTTTCCCAGAAAGATCAAAATTGGGGGGATGGCGCAACAGGATCTCCTCTTGGTATGGCTGCATCAAAAGCACAGTATAGCATCAGGGGAGCGTGTGACCAATCTTCTCGTCAGTGTCACTATTTGACATCTTCAACCGCGCATCCTATACTGCCTTCCATGATGCAAGGTACTTCTCCCATACAGACGAACCAATCTCGAAGTATAGCAGCATATGCAGCAGATGTTGTGCTGCGGCAGTGAGTGACTTTCGTTTCTCAAGGCCGTAGACACAAGCGAGTCTACGGCGCGAACGTAACGCTAAGATGCGCCGTGGAATTTGCCACGGCGTTTTTGATCAGGATAGATAATAGCAAGCGATATCCTGAGCTGAGGCAAAAATAATCCCATAACCCCACTCCGTTCCATGAGGCTGTTGTGAAACTGACGAAATCTGAAGTTCAGCATGTAGCTGAACTGGCAAAACTACAGTTGAGCGAGGCTGAACTGGACGAATATGCCGGTCAGCTTGCCCAAATTCTTGCATACGCGGACCAGGTCCAGGCCGTTGATACGAGTTCTGTGGCCCCGACCCCATACATTCTGCCGCTTACAAATGTGCTGGCGCATGATACGGCCCATGCCTGCCTTGCGCCTGAGGAGGCAATTGCCAATGCCCCGCAGGCCGAAGATGGGTATTTCCGGGTCACAGCGGTGTTCGAGTGAATTCGCCGCAGAGGAACAGGCATCTCCATGAATCACTTGACTTCATTAGGCCTGCTTGACGCCCGAGATGGGTTGGCTGCGGGTTGTTTCAGCGCAGTTGCCTTGACCCAAGCATTGCTACAGCAAATCGACCAGGTGGAAGGTGTGGTGCAGGCCTTCCTGCACACAAGGCCCGAGCAGGCGTTGGCAGAGGCTGAGGAGGCCGACCGGTTGCGTGCGGCCGGAGACCAACGCCCCCTCTTGGGAATCCCCCTAGCAATCAAAGATGTGCTGATGACCGCTGGCATTGAGACGACAGCAGGCAGCCGCATGCTGCAAGGGTTTGTGCCGCCCTATACCGCGACAGCAATACGCAAATTGCAAGCAGCCGGCGCGATTGTATTGGGCAAAACCAATACCGATGAATTTGCCATGGGGTCAAGCACAGAAAACAGCGGCTTCGCCATCACCCGCAATCCATGGGATATCGAACGAGTGCCAGGCGGCAGCAGTGGCGGGTCCGCAGCCGCAGTTGCCGCAGACGAAACACCGGCCGCCTTAGGAACGGATACCGGTGGCAGTGTGCGACAGCCAGCCGCCCTCTGTGGTGTAGTCGGCTTGAAGCCCTCATACGGACGAGTGAGCCGCTATGGGCTGATCTCCTATGGCAGCAGTCTGGACCAGATCGGGCCGATTACGAAAACAGTAGCCGATGCCGCCCTCTTGTTGGAGGTAATCGCCGGCCCGGACCCACAAGACAGCACCAGCTTGCAGGCGCACGTGCCCATGTATACCGCAGGCTTGACCAGCGACATCGCCGGCATGCGCCTTGGAATTCCCCAAGAGTATTTTGTCAAAGGAATGCAGCCGCAAGTCGAAGCCGCCGTTCACGCCGCCATCGAACATATGGCCTCCCTAGGCGCAGAGATCGTACCAATTCACCTGCCCCATGCAGAGCTGGCCCTGCCAGTCTACTATCTGGTGGTTACAGCAGAAGCCAGTGCCAATCTCGCCCGCTATGATGGCGTGCGTTTTGGCGTACATGTCAAGGGAGAAACGCTTTTTGATTCCTTTCGCCAGACCCGTGGGGCTGGGTTCGGCCCAGAAGTAAAACGACGCATTATGCTCGGAACCTATGCCCTGAGTGCCGGCTATTACGACGCCTACTATTTGAAAGCGCAACAGGTACGTACCCTGATTAAGCAGGACTTTGACCAAGCATTCGCAGAGGTGGATGTGATTGTGTCCCCCACCTCACCGACGACCGCCTTCCGCATTGGCGAGAAGGTGGACGACCCCCTAGCGATGATTTTGACAGACATTTTCACTACAAGTGCCAATCTGGCCGGCCTTTGCGGAATGAGTATCCCCTGTGGCTTTGATGACACCGGGCTTCCCATCGGCCTGCAATTACAAGGCCCTTCTCTGGCCGAAGAGAAGATTTTGCAGGCCGCGCATGCCTACGAACAGAGTACGGAATGGCACTTGCGGAGGCCGGATATAGTGCCTCTGCAGCAGACAACTGACCCAGACCGACATGGACCGGATACGCTTGATGAACGATGAAGACAACCCTGTACGATCCATCCTGCCCGCACAACCTACCCTCCCAGTCAGGTGAGCTACGACATTCTCTGCAGAGCCGCCTGAGCAAGCGGGTGCGACGTGTGCCGCCCTCCGCGATCCGACGCTACTTTGATATTGCTGCCACGATGGATGATGTGATCAGCTTGGGCATCGGGGAACCGGAGTATGTAACACCGCGCCCAATTGTTGAAGCCGGCCTACACAGCCTGCAGGAAGGAAACACAGCCTATACATCCAATGCAGGAGTGCTTGCCTTACGAGAAGCTGTGGCCCATATGCTCACAGAACGCTATGATGGGCCAGTCTATGACCCAGAAACTGAGGTGTTGATCACCGTCGGCGTAAGCGAGGCAATGTTTCTGGCAATGCAGGCCCTACTTGACCCAGGGGACGAAGTGATCGTGCCACAGCCTTGTTTTGTCTCATACAGCGCGGATGTGATTTTGTCCGGCGGCACGGTCGTGGATGTCCCTCTGTACGCAGAAAACAATTTTGTGCTGACGCCAGCCCAGCTAGAAGCTGTGATTACACCGCGCACAAAAGCCCTGCTCATCGGCTACCCATGTAACCCGACCGGGGCAGTGATGAACCGGGCCGACCTGACAGACATCGCCCACGTGGCCGCAAAACACGACCTGCTCGTCATCTCCGATGAGATCTATGACCGGCTGGTGTATGGTGAGCACAAACACGTGATGTTTGCCAGCCTGCCCGGCATGGCGGAGCGCACGATTCACCTAGGCGGAATGAGTAAAGATTACGCCATGACCGGCTGGCGCATCGGCTATGCCGCGGGGCCAGCAGAACTGCTCGGCGCGATGCGTCGTATCCACCAGTATCTGATTATGTCAGCACCGACGACCGGCCAAGCCGCAGCCCTGACAGCTTTGACCGAACCTTGGGCAGAGAGAGCTGTGCAGGAAATGGTTGCCAGCTATGATGTGCGGCGCAAATTTTTCGTTGATGGCCTGAATGAAATTGGCTTGGACTGCTTCGAACCCAAAGGCGCATTCTACGCGTTCCCCAATATTCAACGTACAGGCATGGATGAGTATGAATTTGCCGAGAAACTTCTACGAGAAGATCGGGTAGCCGTGATTCCCGGCAGCGGTTTTGGGAAAGGAGGGGCCGGCCATGTGCGTTGCGCCTATCCCGTTCACATGGAAAAGCTGGAGACAGCACTAGAGCGGATGTATCGGTTCATGCGCCGTCATAGCAGATAGCCTACTATTTCACCGCCGCACCAACGGCAGGAAGGTGGAAGACTGGCTAACAGCTGCAGTGGGTGTAGCAGTGGCATTGGGCGTTGATGTTGACTTCGCTCTCGGTGTGACCGGGTCACAGAGAGGCAACTCAATATCCGATAAGTCATGACTGGCAACGCGTGTCAAGGCGTTGGGAATACAGCCGCCGCATTGGTTGCCCGCCAGGTACAATACTCTGAGCCGAGAGAGATTGCCCAGTTGTGGTGGGATGTTGCCCGACAGGCGATTGTGAGCCAGGGCCAAGGTCCGCAGGTGGGCGAGACTGCCCAAATCAGTCGGGGTACTGCCCGTCAGTCGATTGTGGGAGAAGTCCAAGACCTGCAGGTTGGCGAGCTGACGCAAGCCAACTGGGATGCGGCCCGTGAGTTCGTTGTTGGAAAGGTCCAAGGTCTGCAGGCCTGTGAGCTGATTCAAGGTGGCCGGGATGCTGCCTTTCAATGTCTTGCCACCGAGCTCTAGCTTGACCACACGTTGCGGGGAATCGCCAACTGTTACCCCCTCCCAGCTCCCCATGCTGCGGGTTTCACTCCAATTCAAGCGCATCGAGGTACTGATTGAGCCTTCAAGGGTGGCCTTGATGGTTAGGAGCAGTACGCAGTCTTTGACCAAAGCGGCATTGTCAGCGGGGTTAGGTACAACAGTGCCATTGGTGCATTGTATTCTCTGTGATGGTGAGCTGCCGCCACCGCCACCCCCCCCCCCGCCTCCACCTGGGAGCGGCTGGGCAGCTGCGGGCGGCGGTATTATCTCATCAGGTGTGGGCGTTATCGTAGGTGTGGGCGTTATTGTAGGTGTGGGCGTTATTGTAGGTGTCGGACAGTATGATAAGTGGGGGTACTGTGTGAAGTCATTGCTTCCTTGTTGTTTGGGGTCTCCGAGTCTTGGCTGCAGCGTATATGGTATACAGCCCGTCAGTCGATTGCCAGTAATTCTCAATTGGACCAGATTGGTGAGGGTACCCAGTGCATCAGGAAAGGGGCCCGTCAGTCGGTTGCCAGCGATCTCCATGACCAACAGCTGGGAGAGGTTACCCAACTCCCTAGGGATGTGGCCCGTCAGTTGGTTGACGTGGAGGCGCAACGCCAATAGCTGGGAGAGATTGCCCAACTCCCTAGGGATGTGGCCCGTCAGTTGGTTATTGTCGAGGCCCAAGTTCTGCAGCTGGGAGAGGTTGCCCAACTCCCTAGGGATGTGGCCCGTCAGTTGGTTGACGTGGAGGCCCAACGCCTGCAGATTAGAGAGGTTGCCCAACTCCCTAGGGATAGTGCCCGTCAGTTGGTTGATTTGGAGGTACAACGTCTGCAGATTAGAGAGGTTGCCCAACTCGGTAGGGATAGTGCCCGTCAGTTGGTTGCGATCAAGGTACAACGCCTGCAGATTAGAGAGGTTGCCCAACTCCCTAGGGATACGGCCCGTCAGTCGGGGCGTCAGTCGGGGCGTCAGTTGACCTCTTAAATCCAACGTGATCACACGAGAGTTGGCGACGCTGACGCCATGCCATTGAGTGATGGTAAGGGCCCGACTCCAATTCAGAGAAGAACTGCCTCGCAGGGTGTCCTTAAGACCAAGGAGCGTTGAGCAATCGGCGACTAGGCCGGGGTCTTCTGGGTCGGGAACAGCGGCTCTGCCGTCACATCTTATCGGTGTGGATGTTGCTGTAGGTGTGGGTGTTATCGTATGTGTAGGTGTTGCTGTAAATGTAGGTGTTACCGTATGTGTAGGTGTTGCTGTATGTGTGGGTGTTGCTGTATGTGTAGGTGTGGGCGTCGGACAGTATGATAAGCCGGCCTGTGTGAAGTCATGGTTTTGGATTGTCTGCTGCAGCGTATATGGTATACAGCCGGACAGTTGGTTCGGTTGTCCTTCTCGCTGATTCAGGTACAACCACCGCAGATTGGAGAGGTTGCCCAACTCGCTAGGGATAGTGCCCGTCAGTTGGTTGCCCTGAAGGTACAACGTAGACAGCCGGGAGAGGTTGCCCAACTCACTAGGGATAGTGCCCGTCAGTTGGTTGGTGCGGAGGATCAATCCTGTCAGATTGGTGAGGGTGCCCAGTTCAGGAGGGATACGGCCCGTCAGTCCTTTGCTGTGTAAACGCAAATCATGCACACGAGAGAGGAGGAGCGTGACGCCAGTCCATTGAGTAATGGGGCGGGTCTGACTCCAATTCAGAGAGGCACTGCCTTGCAGTGTGTCTTGGGCCGCAAGCAGCACGTTGCAGTCGGAGACTAGGCCGGGGTCTGCTGAGTCGGGAACAGCGTCGCTGTTGTTACATGTCCGTGTTGCTGTAGGTGTAGGCGTTACTGTAGGTGTATGTGTTGCTGTATGTGTAGGCGTTGCTGTATGTGTAGGCGTTACTGTAGGTGTATGTGTTATTGTAGGTGTATGTGTTATTGTAGGTGTAGGTGTTATTGTAGGTGTAGGTGTGGGCGTCGGACAGTCCGGTAAGTTGGCCTGTTCGAAGTCATTGCCTTGGATCCTTTGGTTTGTCCGCAGAGCATTCGGTATGCAGACCAGCTGGTTGCGGGAGAGGTACAACCACTCCAGATTGGTGAGGGTGCCCAGCGCAGCAGGAATAGTGCCCGTCAGTTGGTTGTGCTGAAGGAACAACCGCTGCAGATTGGAGAGGTTGCCCAACTCCCTAGGGATACGGCCCGTCAGTTGGTTGCGATCAAGGTACAACTGCTGCAGATTGGAGAGGTTGCCCAACTCCCTAGGGATACGGCCCGTCAGTCGGTTGTCGTTGAGGTACAACGTACGCAGAGTGGAGAGGTTGCCCAACTCCCTAGGGATACGGCCCGTCAGTCGGTTGGCATTGAGGCGCAATTCCAACAGATTGGAGAGGGTGCCCAACTCGGTAGGGATAGTGCCCGTCAGTCGGTTGCCCTGAAGGTACAACGACTGCAGCTTAGAGAGGTTGCCCAATTCCCTAGGGATAGTGCCCGTCAGTCGGGCCGGCAGTCGGGGCGGAAGTTGATCTCTTAAATCCAACGTGATCACACGAGAGTTGGCGATGCTGACGCCATGCCATTGAGTGATGGTAAGGGCCGGACTCCAATTCAGAGGAGCACTGCCTTGCAGTGTGTCTTGAGCACCAAGCAGCACGTTGCAATCGGCGACTAGGGCGGGGTTTTCTGGGTCGGGAACAGCGACGCTGTTGGTACATGTCCTCGGGCAGGCTGGTAGACTCTGTGGATTAAGAGTGTGCAAAGCCTGCGGTATGTCTCCGCACAGTTGGTTGCTGCCATAGAGGTTTACGCCCTGCAGATTGGTGAGGGTGCCCAACTCCCTAGGGATAGGGCCCGTCAGTTGGTTGTCCTGGAGCCACAACCATCGCAGAGTGGTGGAGATGTTGCCCAACTCACTAGGGATAGTGCCCGTCAGTTGGTTGGTATGGAGGGCCAAGCCCTGCAGCTGGGAGAGGTTGCCCAGTGCAGGAGGGATACGGCCCGTCAATCGGTTGCTGTGGAGGTTTAAGTGTTCCAGTTTGGAGAGGGTGCCCAGTGCAGGAGGGATGCGGCCCGTCAGTCGGTTGCTGTGGAGGACCAACGAAAGTAGCTCGGAGAGGGTGCCCAATTCACTAGGGATAGTGCCCGTCAGTTGGTTGCGGTCAAGGTACAATGCACGCAGTTTGGAGAGGTTGCTCAGTGCAGGAGGGATACGGCCCGTCAGTTGGTCCGTCTGTCGGTTTCTTAAATCCAATATGTCCACACGAGAGTTGAGGACCGTGACGCCATCCCAAGTAGTAATGGGGCGGGTCTGACTCCAATTCAGAGAAGCACTGCCTCGCAGGGTGTCCTTAAGACCAAGGAGCGTTTCGCAATCGGCGACTAGGTTGGCGGGTTCTGGGTCGGGAACAGCGACGCTGTTGGCGCACGAAATGCTCACCTGCGCGGCTACGGGGACGGGTGTTGTGCTCATCTCGTCCATCAGCAAGCCGCTGACCACAATTATACCCAAGAGGGCCATGAGAACAGGCAGGATGGCTTTGTGAATTGAACGCATGAAATACCTCCACCAGTCAGTCTATCGCTATGTTATCCAAAGAGGCCTAATTTTGATAATACCACAGATACATTTTTTTGAACAAATATAGGCCAGTGATTCAATCAACACCTCCGCCAGATGTTCGTCCCCAGCACATGGTGTCGCCACTGACAGTCAAGGCACAGGTATGATCTGGGCCGGCCGTGATATATTGCACGCCGCTGGACAGGACATTCACATCCACCGGGGTGAGCTGGTCCGTTGTCGTGCCATCGCCTAGTTGCCCATTGTTGTTGCGACCCCAGCACTTGACGCCCCCACTGGCAGTCAAGGCACAGGTATGCTCATCACCGGCCGAGATATACTGTACACCGCTGGACAGACCATTGACATCCACCGGGGTGAGCTGGTCCGTTGTCGTGCCATCGCCTAGTTGCCCATAGTCGTTGCGACCCCAGCACCTGACGCCCCCACTGACAGTCAAGGCACAGGTGTGATCTGCGCCGGCCGCAATGGACTGCACGTTCACGCCGGGGGGCGTAGGAGGATCCAGAGAAGTCAGAGCCGCGGCCGCGTCGATCCGTCCGTAACCAAAAACAACATCCCGCCCAGGATCACCTAGATCAACCGCGCTGTCATGGATGACCGCCTTCACATGGTTGGGGGACAGATCAGGAGAAACGGACAGCACCAATGCGGCCAGACCCGACACAAAGGGTGTTGCCATACTTGTGCCGTTCAAGATCGTAACAAATGGTACCTCATTGTGAACATAGGTACTGGCAATCCCAACGCCGGGCGCGGCAATGTCCACGTAGATGCCGGTGTTGGAAAACTCTGCCTTCAGGTCGTCGCGGTCCGTGGCCGCCACCGCGCTGACATTGTTCAAGGCCGCCGGATATTGGATGGTATTGCCCTTCAGAAATTCGTTGCCAGCCGAGGCGATGCTGACAATGTCTTTGCTGTTGGCGTAGTCAACAGCCTCTCTCACCATGTTCGATAGGTAACGATTGCTGAGACTCATATTGATGACATCAGCACCGTGATTCGCTGCCCAGCAGATGCCACGGGCGAGGGCACTGCTCGGGCCTGTGCCATTTGCGTTCAGTACCTTGACTGGCATAATTTTTGCATCCCAGGCCAGGCCGGCAACGCCTAAGGCATTGTTAGAAATCGCAGCCGCGATCCCGGCCACGTGCGTGCCATGCCCGTTGTCGTCATCCGCATTCGCGTCGCTGTTGATGAAATCGTACCCACTCACGATCTTCGCCGCTAGATCCGGATGGTCCAAATCAACGCCACTGTCAAGTATTGCAATCGTCACACCACTGCCGCGGGCAAGATCCCAAGCTCTTGGGGCGTTGATCTTGGGCAGTGCCCATTGCAGGCTGCTATACAAAGGGTCATTGGGAAATGTTTCAGTGGTCATCATTTTCGTGTCTGCGCCGCTTTGCCTCCGTACAAAATCTGTAGGCGTCGCAAATACGAAATAATCCGGTTCGACAAATTCAACCGCCGGATCCAACCTGAGAGCCTCTATTGTTGCCAGTTCTGTGCCCGGGCGAACCGCATAGGACAGTATCCCGAGGCGGGCGCAAATTGTACTCAACGCGCGCAATTCAAACTGCTGTGCGGCAGCAGAGAGCGAAAAGGCAGACAACCCCTCGCGAAATTTGACCAAAACCCGCCCGGAAGCAAAGGGTAGTGCAGGGTTCGTATCCTCTGCAAGGCGGACGTTCCCATCATCCAAGGGCATATTGCCGGGTATCTGTTCATCAAGTACCGTCTCCTGTGCCAGAGTTGCTCGGGGAAAGACGAAAGGTCGGAGAAACAGAAGGCTGAAGCTGATGAGAAGCCAGCAGGCTATGAAACGGTTGACCATGGGATTGTCTCGAATCTGTGGTAACTGCTAGTGTACTGTCCGCGGCTGTCATCTCTGTAAGACCGGCAGAAAGATCCGTAGAATACGTCTGCCCACCTCCACCGGGGTGAGCCGGTCCGTCGTCGTACCGTCCCCCAGTTGCCCCCGGCCATTGCCTCCCCAGCACCTGATATCACCGCTAGTCAATGCACAGCTATGCTCTGGGCCGGCCGCGATGGCCTGCACAGCGACCGCAAGGTCGCTCACCTCCACCGGGGTGAGCCGGTCCGTCGTCGTACCGTCCCCCAGTTGCCCATAGTCGTTGCGACCCCAGCACATGGTGTCACCACTGGCAGTCAAGGCACAGGTGTATTCAGCACCGGCCTCAATAGATTGCACATCCTCCGCAAGGCCGTTCACCTCCACCGGGGTGAGCCGGTCCGTTGTCGTGCCATCGCCTAATTGCCCATAGGAGTTGCGACCCCAGCACATGACGCCACCACTGCTGGTCAAGGCACAGGTGTGTTCAGCACCGGCCTCAATAGATTGCACATCCTCCGCAAGGCCGCTCACATCTACCGGGGTGAGCCGGTCCGTTGTCGTGCCATCGCCTAGTTGCCCATAGTTGTTGCGACCCCAGCACCTGACACCACCACTGTTGGTCAATGCACAGGTGTGCTCAGCACCGGCCGCGATCTGACGATTGCCGCCGGGGGGCATAGTAGGAGTAGGTGTTAGTGTAGGTGTTGATGTTGGTGTAGGTGTTAGTGTAGGTGTCGGCGTTGATGTTGGTGTAGGTGTTAGTGTCGGCGTTGGTGTTAATGTAGGTGTAGGTGTAGGCATTGGTGTCTGCAAAGAAAGAGCAGCGGCCGCGTCGATCCGTCCGTAACCGAAGAGGTTATCCTGCCCAGGACTGCCCAGATCAACCACACTGTCGGTGATGACTGTCTTCAGTTGATTGGGGGATAGGTCGGGATCCACGGACAGTATCAGCGCGGCCAGGCCCGCAGCATAGGCTGATGACATACTTGTGCCGGACGCGGACGCCCAAATCGATTGGTCAGCACGAGTATAGGTACTGAGAATGTCCACGCCGGGCGCGGCAATATCCACATAGGTGCCGGTGTTGGAAAACTCTGCCTTCAGGTCGTCGCGGTCCGTGGCCGCCACTGCGATCACACTCTTATACGCAGCCGGATAAGCGATAGGATTGCCCCTGTGGTAGTGGTTGCCGGCCGCGGCGAAGAGGACAATACCTTGGCTGGCGGCGTAATCAACAGCGGTCCACACTGTGTACGATGCGAAAGGACTGCCGAGACTCATATTGATGATGTCGGCCCTCTCAGTCACCGCCCAGCAGATGGCACGAACGAGGTCGCTGGTCGTGCCGACACCGCTTCGGTTCAGTATCTTCAGAGGCATAATGTTCGCGTTCCAGGCCAGGCCAGCAATGCCGATGCCATTATTTGAAATCGCAGCCGCGATCCCGGCCACATGGGTGCCATGACCGGCGTCATCATCCGCATTGTCGTCATTATTGACGAAATCATACCCGCGTACGATCCTGGCGGCCAGATCCGGGTGCTCCACATCAACGCCGCTATCAAGTATGGCAATCGTCACATTGTTGCCGCTGGAGATGGCCCAGGCTGCTAAAGCGTTGATCTTAGGAAGTGCCCATTGTCTGTCGTAAAAACGGTCATTGGGCGGCATGGGAATGGTAGTGGTCAAAACCGTTTTCGTATTTGCGCGGGTTTGCCGCAGGGCAACATCTATCGGGGCCGCAAATACGAAATAATCCGGCTCGGCAAATTCAACCGCAGGGTCCGCCTTGAGCATCTCAATTGCTGTCAGTTCCGTGCCCGGACGGACCGAAAAGGCCTGGATCCGCATCTCAGCGCAAGGCGAGCTAGACTGGCGCAGATCGAACTGCTGTGCGGCAGTAAGGAGCGAAAGAGACGTGGCCCCCTCACGGAATCTGACTAAAATCTGACCGTTTACAAAGGTTTCTTGCCGGGTATCAACGTTGGCAGGGTTCGGAGACTGCATAAGGGTTGCAGTAGGAAAGACCCAGGATTGGAGAAATAGAAGGCTGAGGCTGATGAGAAGCCCGCGCACAATTGAACGGTTCACCATAGGATATCCTCTATACATCAAACTGATAGACAGCAGAAGCACTAAGACGAATCAGGAATGAGACCAGCATTTTATACGCTGCTAAAGTCCTGCTTTCATTATAACATAAACATATGGTACAATAACATAGTCAAAGTCATTGTACATTTTCTCATGGAACATACTCTATGTCCAACTATTCCATTCTGATTCGCAACGCTCAAGTGATTGATGGTACAGGCTCCCCGTGGCAGTACGGCGATGTCGCCTTGGCCGGGGAACGCATCGCCGCAATCGCACCACCCGCTGCAATCCCCCTAGAGAACTGTGCTGAAGTGGTGGATGCCAGCGGCCATGTAGTCTGCCCCGGCTTTGTCGACATTCTCAGCCACTCGATCCTGTCCCTCATGGTCGATGGCCGCAGCCTGTCCAAAATCGCCCAGGGTGTGACAACCGAAATCATGGGCGAGGGCTGGACCCCCGCCCCTGTCGGTGGCAGGATCAATACAGAACTTCCGACCCATCAGTTTTCTAAATTGCTGGACCCTGTCTGGGGGGAGCGGATGCCTACTTGGTATCGTTTCCGCGACTGGTTGGAGGCGATGATAGAGCAAGGTGTGTCGCCAAATATCGGCTCTTTTTTGGGTGGAGACAGCCTGCGTACCTATGCAATGGGCATGGAGATGCGGCCACCTACCGCCGATGAGATGGCAACCATGAAGCGGGTCACGGCCGAGGCAATGGAGGATGGCGCGTTCGGCGTCTCCTTCGCACTGATCTACCCGCCTAGCAGTTACGCGGACACCGATGAAATCATCGCCATTGCCAAAGCCTTCCGGCCCTACAACGGGATCTACATCACCCACCTGCGTTCGGAGGCCACTGCATTTCTGGAGGGGTTGGAAGAGGCACTGACAGTTGGACAGCAAGCTGATGTGCCGCTGGAAATCTACCACCTGAAGGCAGCCGGCACCCGCAATTGGTATAAACTGGCCTCGGCCCTGGAACGCATTACCGAAGCTCGTTCCCAAGGGATCGACGTCACCGCGGACATGTACACCTACCCGGCCGCCGGCACTGGCCTGACATCCGTATTGCCCCCCTGGGCCGCAGCGGCTGATAAACTCTATGAGAACGTCAAAGACCCTAGAATGCGCGCCAAACTTAAGGAAGCCGCCCTGCATCCAAGCGGCGATTGGGAGGCCATGGCCTCCCTGAGTGGGCCGCAAGGGGTGATGCCGGTCGGCTTTCTCAAGGAAGAAAATCAGCAGTACGTAGGAAAACGCCTGTCGGACATCGCCTGCGAGATGGGTGTGGACTGGCCGGACGCGGCCATGGACCTGCTGGCCTCTGAAGAGCAGCGCATCAGCACCTTTTATTTTGTCATGAGCGAAGAAAATCTGCGCCGGCAGCTACAACAGCCCTGGATCACTATCTCTACCGATGCGGGTGGCATGGATCCGGCCTGGGCCGCAGCGACCGGCCCCTATCACCCCCGCGCCTACGGCACATATAGCCGGGTATTGGGCAAATACGTGCGAGAAGAGAAGGTCATCCCCCTAGAAGACGCGGTACGCAAGATGTCCTCGGCCTTGTGTGATCGTCTCGGCCTACGCGATCGGGGCCAACTGCGGGAAGGCTTTTACGCGGATGTAGTCATCTTCGACCCTCAGACAGTCGCAGATCGGGCCACCTTCACCGACCCACACCAGCTTTCCGTAGGCGTGCGGGATGTGTGGGTCAACGGGGTACGGGTCTTCCAAGACGGCTCACACACCTCTGCCACGCCCGGTCAGATCGTCAGCGGGCCGGGCCGCCGCTAGAACTGCAGAAGAAAGTGTCTGCACATCAGTATCTTCACTGGAGGCGCACAAGAAGCTGATCTAGACAGCGGAGGATCGATCTATGGTCATCGTCTATGCCATCGAACAGTATCTGAACGCGGCAGATACCGGCGGCTCCTATACCCGCCGTACCTACCGCACCGCCATGAATCATTTTCAGCAGTACTTAACGGAGAAGGGACTCCCTGCTGATACCCATACACTTGAGGAGCTGGACGTGGACCGGCTGCTCGTGTTCGCGACCTGGCTTTTGGATGAGGCCGGCCTTAGCCGACGCAGCCTGCACACCTACCTCGCCGGCCTTATCGGCTGGGTCCACTTTCTCCAGGTGCGGGGCTGGCTGCCCTTCACCCCCCAAGAACTAGCCCGTCTTCAGGACGGTGTCAAGCGGATCCGGCGGAACCAACGTCCGCCGGACCTGTTGCCCCATCCCCCTCGCCCGGAGGAGCTGGAAGCTCTCGTCGTTGCAGCCCGGGACACTGTTTTGCGGCGAGTAGACGACAGACGGGAACAGCTTGCCAAATTGCGGAACATCGCCATCGTCGAAGCATTGCGCTGCACCGGGCTGCGGGTAGGAGAATTGGTGGGCATCATCCGCAAACAGTTGGACGACCAGGACCGGGCCGCGTGGGTCATTGGCAAAGGGGGCAAGGCCAGGCGGGTTTATTTTGATGAACGGGCCTGGTCTTGCATCCAGCACTACTTGCAGGCGAGACAGCCTCTTGATGGTAGCGGGGGCCGTCCTCTGGCTGAATTGCCGGTCTTTGCCCGCCATGACCGCAAGGCCGGCCCCAAAGTGTTGCCCCTTTCCTCCGTCAGCGTCCAGAACATCATTCGCCGCCTAGCAGAACGAGCTGAATTGGGTGCCAAAGGCATCACCCCTCATGCCTTGCGCCACTACTTTGCCACCCGCATCTACCAGACAACCTACGATCTGGCAATCACCCAGGACGCCCTAGGCCACTCTAGCCCCAATACCACCCGCATCTACGCCAAACTGGAAGACAACGCCGTGCGCGAGGCACATGCGCGTGCGTTCCGGCACTACTGATCCCGTTGCGCTTTCCATAACAGCCAATAGGGAAGGAAACCATAGTACCAAGCGAGGAGAAGGGTTACGCGCAGGCCGTGAACGCCGTCCCGCCACCCCTGCAGGGTAACAAATCGCCGGTGTAGTTCCCGGATTGGCTGCAGGATAAAATGATGAAGCCGGGGACGAACGCCCCGTTCCGCGAGGATTGTTGCTTCGTAGCGAGCATAGCTCCTCTGCTTGCGCTGAAACTGTGACCAATCATCGTAGTTGTAATGCAGCAATGCTGCTTGCAGATGGCCCTGCGGCCCGTTGAGAGCAACGATTTCATGGACTTTGCGGCCCAGGTCGTAGCGGGCCGCAGACGAGCGCAGCAGTCGTAACTGATAGTCCGGCCTGAAGCCGCCGCCCTGCATCTCATGGCCCACGATAAAATTGCGCCGGGGGATCCAATAGCCGGCATATTGTGTATTCGTGACCGCACGAATGATCTCTTGTGCAAGAGCGGGGGTAGCCCGTTCATCCGCATCAATGAAGAGAATCCATTCGCTTCTGATGCTGTTGAGGGCAGCTTGGCGCTGCTGGGCGTAATCGTCAAATGGGCGCACGACCACATGGGCACCTGCTTTTTGTGCCAAGTGCTGTGTGGCATCTTCGCTGCCGGAATCCCATACCACCACCGCCTCAACCCACTCCTGTAGGCTGGCGATACAGGCACTGATCTGTCTGGCTTCGTTCTTTGTGAGAATAACCGCTGTAAGTGAAAGCAACTGCGCTGCCTGTGGTGTTACTGGGGTCAGAGACGCCCTATTTTTTTATATGCCTTGAGTTGTTCTGCTGTTTCGTCGCCGGCTAATTCGCCCCGGCCAAAGCGTCGGCGGGCTCGCGATGCGTTCCAGGCTAGGCCTAGGCGAACCAGCGGGCGTAGTAGTGCGTGAAACAGCCAAGGATACTGATAAGCGTGGACGCGAAAGAAGCGAAAGCGGCTGGTCCACAGGTGTTCAAAGGAGGGCCAGCGCACTTGTGTGCTGCTGCGGGCCTCATGATGAATTATCTGTGCTGCAGGCACGGCAAAGACCGACAGACCCGCCTCCTGCATCCGCAGACACCAGTCCATCTCCTCGCAGTACATAAAATAGCCCGTATCAAGCAGGCCGATGCGGCGGACAGTCTCGCCCCGCACCATCAGGGCCGCGCCCAGCACAAAACCGACCGGGAAAGGGGCTGCACCCAACCACTGCCGACGAGGATAACGGCCATGCAGGCGGCTGTCCTGCAGCCAGAGGCCGAGCCGGCGTAGTCCGAGCACTTCTGCCAGCGGGTAGAGATCCAGGACGATTTGTGCCAGATTTGGATAGCGAAAGCCGGCATGTTGCAATGTATAGGCACTGTGCAAGCTAGGGCAGGCCGCGACAGTTTCGTAGTACAGGCGGGGACCACATGCCCCGACGTAGGGATTGTCCCGTAAGAACCTGGCCATCTTCCCCAAGGCATCCTCCACGACTTCTGTATCCGGATTGAGGAGGAGAACGAAGTCAGGACTTGATGGCTGTCTAGCCGTGCCGAATCCCAAGAGTTCTAGGGCCAGATTGTTGGCCCGAGTAAACCCTAGATTTGTTGTGGAGGGGAGTAGATGAACCCCTGGGAATTCAGCCGCCACCATCTGGGTGCTGTCGTCATGGCTGGCGTTGTCCACCACAATCACATCTACCGCCAGCCAATCGGCATCTTGCTGTGCAGACGCATAGACACTCTGCAGGCAAGCGCGCAACAGATCACAGACATTATAGGAAACGATAATCACAGCTAACCGTTGTGGCCTGTGGCTATTTGTTTTGCTGGTCATTGGTTACGGCTTGAAAATTTCAACAGTGATGCGGTCGATGTACTCGTTGGGGACGCCGTAGGCTTCATGGAGCAGCCCTCCCCACCAGAGAACTGTACTCCCCGGCGGCTCTTTGTCTATGACAATACAGCCGTTGACTGTGCCGGCTTTGCCCGGCAACAGGTACCATTCCTCCCTTCCATGGACCATACGCCGTTCCAGCTCCTCTTTGTGGCCAATGGCCCAGCGGTAGGGAAAGGAGTAGCCGGTGGTAGTGAAGTTGATGCCAAAGCGCCATGCACCTGGCTGTTGAAACCACTCCCACTCGGTATCGCCATCTCCATCCAGATCCATAGCGGCCAATGTATTGAAATTCTGCTCAAAACGGTACTCCTGCCCTGGCCAGGGCCCGATAGTGCGGATGGGAACTGTCCCCTCATTCCGCACGATTGCAGAGAAACAAAGCGTTTGTCCGAGGGAGAGATTCACCACTCGGTTCGTCTCTTCCCTCCATCCCATCCAGTTGATCTCCCCTTGAACTATATCCGCGCGGGGCTTGCCTCCTTCCTCAATCGTGAGCGTACTGGTCACCCGCATGCGGTTGCCGGCCCGGTCTTGGACCTCGCCGATGACCTGATAGGTGCCGTCCTCTGGTGGCTCCGCGTTCAGGTTTACGCCGCCCTCATAGCGGTACGAGTGATCGCCTTTCTCTTCCGGGTCAATGGTGTTCGGATCTTCGGGGATGTGGAACTTCACACCCGGCTTTTGTGGGTCCAGGAGATAGACCTGCACGAACTCCACGTCTTTCGTCAGATAGTAGTCGATGCTCACCCAATCGTCCCGGCCGTCCTGATTCGGGCTGAAGGTCTGCGGGGAAACCTTAAAATTGGCCAGTTTCGGCATTTCTGTATCGCCGTTGTGTAAGGTGATTGTGCCGGTTTTCGTCTCTGTGACGTCTCGGTCATCAGTGGCTTGTACGACCCAGCGGTATATGCCATCCGCTAAGACCTGGCTGAGAGTCTCTACGGTGCGGCTGGTGCAGGTCTCGGTTGTTGCCAAAGAGAGCGAGAAAATCTGCATCATCCAAGTCTCTACGGTACGGCCGGCGCATGTCTCGGTTGTTGGATCACTCATAACGCCTCCCCATTGTACCGCATAGTTGTCAGGAGAACGGCGGCGGTCTTTGCGGAAGTAAAAACGCTTGCCATCTTCGTTTTCAAAAAAGATGCTTACGTAGGCGGAACGGCTGAGTGTGTAGCGAATTTCCGTGACGTCGCTGTCTCCGTCCGCGTTGGGGGAGATCTGATCCGGGGCCACGGACACATCCCGTAGCAGCGGCCCCACGTTCACATCCAGCCGGCCACAACCGGCGAGCAGGAGGGCAGTGAGCAGTAGGAGGAGGGAAGCTGGATGTTGCAGACGTTGGGCGCGCAGCACATTGAGGAAAGCCTGGCCGCCAGGGGCCGCTGGTTCTTTCCGACTGCGCGCCGGGGTTCCAGCATAAATCGCCAATGTTGGCTTTGCTTGTATTGCCATCTATTTTTCTCCTACAGATACAGTGCTGTGGCGAATGGCCTGTTGTACTGGCCGTGGATCACTGGCTACTGCTGTTGACATCCACTTGGCCGAGTTCGGTATAGTCCATGCCGGAGGGCAGTTGTAAGCGCGGCAAGGCCGGCAGATCTGGATCATAGACAGCGAGAATCAGCCTGTAGGGGCCCGGTTTTTCTGGCACAGGCACTTCCAGTATCTGGGAAATCACCTCTCCGGGCAACCAATTGGACGCGCCGCCGTTCAATTTCTGATCCAATTGGGCTGCGGGTATGCCGGTTGCATCCAGCCACTGTATGGTTAGCGCGTAGTCCTGGGTTGGGGCCAGAGACTCCCATGAAAGGGCTACTGTCAGCGTCTGCCCAGGCTGTACAGAGGGGGGCACTCCTTCAGTTAGCCCTTGTAACAGCACTTGATCCCCGAACGCCGCGTTGATCTCCAAGGCCAGGGTCGGTTTGCTGAAAACCCGGCTGCTCGGGGTGATGCGAAATGAAATCAGCAGCGGACGGCTGGGCATCTGATCGACGGTCAGTGCCAACTGGTAGTCACCAGGCGGCAGATCCTCTGGCGAACGCACTCGATGTCGGGTACGCACACCCATACCGGCCGGCAGTTGTAGGTCAATTTGATGCTGCTGGCCTGCCTTGTCCTGCTCATTCCATTGGGTGATCAATGCGCTGATCACCTGGGCGCGGGAGGTATACCAGAGTAGTTGCAGGTCCACCGCTTGCCCCTGTTCTACAACCCACTGTCTGTTATCCTCTGATGGTATGGATTTGACGAAAACGTTCTCGCTGATTTCATGCCAGTTGGTCGGTTCCTCATCAAGAGGGTAGGGCAGCGGCCGCGTGAGAGTTGGCTTGAGAATCGCCTGTTTGCCTAGCTGCTCGCCTGCCGCCCCTGTCACATCCAACCCCGCGACATTTCTGTCTGGGTCGTAGACACCCAAGCGTACCTGATAGCCGCCTGCGGGCGCGCCCTCCCCCAGCCAATACATGGCCGGCACCCGGCCTAGAACGGTTTGTCCCCGCGGCCAGCGGAACACCGGATAGTTGTAGGCCGCCAGGCGTCGGTCCGGCGGACGGGCAAAGAGCAGCCCAGCGGCTGTAAACGTCTGTAAGGTCAGATGGTAGTCGGCCAGGCGCAGCGCATCTCCTCCCTCAAGCAACCGCCAGAAGAGGATCAGATCCCCCTCTTCATCTACAGTGTAGTCGTCAAGTTGCACAATATCGCCGAATTGTGCAACTGGTGTCGGCCGCGTCGGTAGTGGGGAAGCGATAGCCTCTAGGCCGTCAAAATAACGCAAACGTAGCCCCCAAAACTCCGCAGATAACGGTATTTCATCCCCTGCCCGGCCGAGCTGAAAACCGGTCACGTCCGTTGGGTCGATCACTTCCTGCTGCCAGTTGATCAGCCAAGCAGCGGATTTGCCCGCAAGCCCGGCCCGCAATGGCTCGGCCACATCGCTCAGATTGAGTACCGCATTGACATCCAGCGTTTCGATCTGCGGCAGCCGTAGCGGGTCCATCTGCGGCTTTGGCATGAGCATACCAGTGAGTTTCCGCTCATGCGAATGCCAAACATAATAGTGCCAGATGGGCCAAGCATGGCCGCTCACCAGCACAATGGCTTCATCTGGCTGTTTGTTGACCTGCACATATGAGACAAGTTCCCGCCATTGGTCTTTGGTAAACGCCGGATCGGTGAACCAGTTGGCAGTGGCGAAGAGAAAACCACCCACCAAAAGGCCGCTGCCACCTAGACCGGCCAGAACCCCAATGGCATGCAGTTTCATGGGCCATTGCAGTAGCGCAGCCAACCCGTTGCTCCACAGCAGTATCAGGCCCGGTAAGGCGATGATCATATAGCGGGCGTTGAATTTGGGCGTGACCGAGGCCAGGGCCAAGATACCGAGGATGGGCAGAAGGGTGATGAGGAAAGAGTACTGTTGTGGGGCTGGGTGAGGGATACTGTCTGGCGCGCGGCCTTCGCTCCTGCTCGCTTGGCACCCGCCTATAAGTGCTAGGATCGTCACTGCCCCGTACATCCACAATAGGCGCGTGGCTTCGGCTTCAAGGACGGTTACACCGCTGGTGAAGCTGATGAAGGTCTTGCCCAAGGCCTCCCACAGTTTCAAGCTACCCTGCCAGTAGCTTGTGTCCATGTCCAAGCGGGTGAACAGGGTACCCAGCCAAGGGCAAAAAAGCAGGAATACCATACCATTGGCAATACCCCAATGACCTGTGGCTACACCACCGTTATCGTGCCTATGGCCTGCCAGGGCAATGGCCCTTGCTGTTTTCATGGTCACTACCCCCCGCTCATTTGAAAGCCGTGACCAATGGAGATAGGCGATATTGACAGCCAGAAGGAGAAAGGCAGCGAAGTAATGGGTATACAGGGCCGCAATGGCAGCGATCACATAGATTCCCCACAGCAAGATCTGTGGCCTATGGCCTGTAACTACAGTAGACACCGGTGTTTGGGCAATCCGTACAATGCAATAGGCGCACAGGACCCCTAATGACACCAGCAGGGTATACATCCGAGCTTCTTGGCTGTAGTAGACGAGAAGCGGATGGATGGCAGCAAATAGCGCGGCGAGGAACGCGTGTAAGCGGCTGCCCGTGAGCCGCCGAGCCAAGGCTGCCAGCAGCAGCGGGGTGAGGGTCCCGAAGAATACCGACGGATAGCGCAAGCTCCATTCACTCCAGCCGGCCAGCCGGCCCCAACCAGCGACGAGTGCATAGTACAGAGGGGGCTGAATATCATTGGCTGTCCAGCGGGTAAGGGCAGCTAGATCGTACTGAGCGACGATTGCCGTTACTCCCTCATCATACCAGAGGCTTTGCGCGTCAAGATGGAACTGTCGTAGGCTGAATGCTATGCCGACGACGAAGAACATGAGTATGCGGTAGTATATCCTAGACACAACCGAATCATTCGGATCGGAATACAAGATACAGGTCGAATCAGGATATCCTGCGACATTCCTTACATCCAGAGAATCCTGATCGGATCTGGCTCTAGTATAACACAGGCTCAAGCGGTTGACAGTCTTGGGAACGCCGCCTTAACAATAGCCCGCAGCCGAAAGGAAAGAATGAACAGACAAACTTGGTCCACCCTGACTCCGCTCGCGTCCTGAAGCCGGCCGCATTCAGAGACGCCGCTATCACAGAATACGAATAGCCGGCCTCTCGCCACAGCTGCAGCCGCAGCAGGACGGCCTGCTCATCCTCATCAGCAGCCACGCTACCATCACGCTGCACAGCATAGCCGTATGGAATGCCCCGATGGTGTGCGTAGCCCGGCTTCGGTTCACTTTCACTAGCTATCATGGAGCACCACCAAGCCGGAGCAACTGGCGCAGCACAGCGATCAAGTTTATATCGTCGATAGCAGCCAAAAACACCACACCGATGACTAGCCATAGCCGGAAATCAGACCGCAACTGCTCTAGATCGGCCTTCGTAGCCAGCCCGCTTATCCGACTCATCTAACTGCACCTCCAACTTGGCAATCCGCTCTCTACAGCAGCCCGGTCAGCTGCCCACCGCTGCCTATCCTCTGCCCGCGCCTCCTTCAACGCCTGCACCTCTTCCCGACTCGCCCACTGCGACTCCACAGCCATAAGCACCCCCCTTTCTTGTCCGAACTGCTGCCTATGGCAGAAACCCCAACAAATCACGGAACAGAGGAATCAGAACAGCCACAACCCCAACCCAGAACAACCGCTTTAACCAAAGCGTATCGTACTTGACACTTGACAACTCCTCCCGCACCGCCTGGACGTCAGCGGACAACCCCTCCCGCACCGTCTGGACGTCAGCGGACAACCCCTCCCGCACCGTCTGGACGTCAGCGGACAATTCATCCCGCACCGCCTGGACGTCAGCGGACAATTCATCCCGCACCGCCTGGACGTCAGCCTTCGTAGCCAAATGCGGCAACATACCCTCTAGCAGCCCCTCCAACTTGGCCAATCTCTCAGCCAACCGACCCGTATCCTCCGCCATAGCAGCCTACTCGTTAGGTTTGCCAAATTGACACATTACCTAGCCGCAGACCTCTGCCGCTTTTCCTCTCGCTCTTGGATACGGGCTTTGAGATCAGCAGTTGAGATCGCGAACATTATGCCGCCACTGGACATCAACGCCCGCTTCGCCCGTAGCGTCCCTCGCTTGACAGCCGTTGAGACCGTACCAGGCGTTACACCCAGAATCAACGCTGCCATCCTCAGACTCACGAAGTCGAATCGCTCCCAGTCTGTCATGATTTTCTCCTCCTTAAGTTCATTTCACACAGGCCGTAAGTATACAATAGAACTGAAAGTTTGACAAGCAGCCTCCCCCGGCGTTTGGACAAGGGGGCATGAGTAGATTCTTCCAAAAAATTTATACGGGCAGCTAACAAACATATATAGTGCTGAAAGGCAACCCCACCCCGCCCCCGTAGCGACTCTTGCCATAGCCTTTTGTCAAACAGCCCTAATTGTGTTTTACTTTTTCGTTGAGTACAGGCGTTGCCGTTACAGCGGCTACAAAAACACCAGTGGCATTGGGCAGTTACAGGCTACTGGGTACACAATTCTGGAGCTGAGAAAATGCAAAAGATCTGTTGGGGAATTCTCGGCACGGGCCGCATTGCTGCCGATTTTGCGACTGGGCTGGCCGCAGTAGAGGATGCCGAGCTCGTCGCCATCGGTTCCCGCACGCATGAGAGTGCCGATGCTTTCGCGGCCCGTTTCGACATTCCCCATCGCCATGCATCCTACGAGGCGCTCGCGGCCGACCCTGATGTGGATATCGTCTATGTCGCGACACCTCACCCGCTGCACAAAGACAATACGATCCTCTGCCTGCGTGCCGGCAAGGGCGTGTTGTGTGAAAAGCCCTTCGCCATAAATGCTTCCGAAGCCCAGGAAATGATCGACTGTGCCCGGGCAAATGGGAGCTTTCTGATGGAGGCCATGTGGACCCGCTATCTGCCCCACATGCAGGAGATGATGCGTCGCATTGAAGACGGCCAGATCGGTGAAGTCCGGCTGATGCAGTCCGACTTTTGCTATCGGGCACGGCTGAATCCCGAAAGTCGCATATTTAACCCAGCGTTGGGCGGCGGCGCGCTGCTGGATGTAGGGGTATATCCGATTTCACTGGCCCATCAACTCCTAGGGGAACCGGCCCACATGGTTTCGCTGGCCCATCTGGGCAAAACCGGTGTAGACGAGTTAGCCAGCATTCTCTTTCAGTATGATGGCGGCGCGCTGGCAGTGCTGACGACAGCGATCCGCGCCAATACGCCCCACACGGTGGTCATCAGTGGGACCGAAGGACAGATAGTCATCCATGAACGCTGGTGGGGCCCGTCCGGCTTCACAATCAGCCGCGATGGCCGCGAACCTGAGACAGTACAACCGACCACCGTCGGCAATGGCTGGAACTACGAAGCTGTCGAGTGTGGCCATTGTCTGCGGAAGGGCCTGCTGGAAAGTCTACTCATGCCTTGGGATGAGACCTTGGCCATCATGCGCTTGATGGACCGCCTGCGGGCCGATTGGGGTCTGCGTTATCCCATGGAAGAACAGTAAGGAGTACTCGTATGAACCATTCCTATATCCCCGGCATCAACAAGCCCATCTCCCGCTTGGTACAGGGGACGATAATGCTGCGTACGGACCAGTTTGAGACAGGCGCAGCCCTACTAGATGAGGTCTATGAAGCGGGATGTACGACATTCGACACCGCGCAAAGCTATGGGGGCGGGGAGAGTGACCGCACCCTCGGCCTGTGGATGGAAAGTCGAGGCAATCGGGAACAGGTGGTGATCTTGGGCAAAGGCGCACACCACAGCCGTGACCGACAGAGGGTCACGCCCTATGACATTTCCAGCGATCTCCATGACTCTCTGGCCCGGCTCCGCACAGAGTATATCGACTTATACGTCCTTCATCGGGACGACCCGAGCAAAGCAGTGGGGCCGATTGTGGACGTACTCAACCAGCATGTGCAAGCTGGCAAAATCCACGCATTCGGTGGCTCCAACTGGTCAGTGACCCGCCTACAGGAGGCCAACACCTATGCAGAGGCCAATGGCCTCCAGGGCTTCTCCGTTAGCAGTCCCAACTACAGCATGGCAGTGCAGAAAGAAGTGCCTTGGCCCAACTGCATCAGTATTAGCGGGCCGCAGGCCGCTGCAGAGCGGGTCTGGTATCAGGAGACCCGGATGCCTCTGTTCGTCTGGTCGAGTTTGGCCGGTGGCTTCCTCACAGGACGCTTTCGTCCGCATAATCTGGACAGTTTCAGCAGCGATTATGATGAAATGGTGGTGCGTTGTTACTGTACCGCAGAGAACTTCGCCCGCATGGACCGGGCTGAGGCGGTTGGCAGAGAAAAAGGCCTGACCCTGCCACAAGTGGCTCTCGCCTATGTGCTGGATTCGCCCATGAACGTCTATGCACTGGTCGGCTGCCATAGCGGTGCCGAGTTCCGGGAGAATGCCCATGCTGCTGACATTGGCCTGACCGCGCAGGAGCGAGAGTATATTGAAGGACGGGCATAATACCAAGCGGTTTAGGGCTGCTCATTGGCGACCGCTTGCCGGCAATACCCTAGGCTCCCCCGCAGCAGTTCGATGATCCGTTCATCCGCTGCGCCGGCCTCCAGCGCGTCCGGGTGTAGTTCTAGGGAGATGGCATGACCATACCTGGCCGCGGCCATGCCAGCCAGCAACGCGTCTAAGTGCAGCCTACCTGTTTCCGGCCTGCGGTGCTCGCGCCCGTCAAAGTTGCTTAAATGCACATGTTTCACCTGTTCCCCCCAGTGATTGTAGGCCTCGAGCGGGTCCAGCCCCCAGGTGCCCAAATGGGTAGTGTCCATTGTGATGTGGGGAAAGCGGGTGATATCACGGAGCGTGTCCCGGCTGTGGGCATTCCAGCGGGCCGGGTTCATGGGCACAGTGAGGAGACGCTGAACCGGCAGGTTTTCGATGCACAGCAGAACATCTGTGGAATCTTGGAGTGTATGATACACGTTCAAAAGCCAGTCCGCGTACTGCCGGTGACTCCGGTCAAAGGGATTGGGCAGCAGCAGACGGTGATTGTGATTCTGCCAGATGGTATAGCCAAAGCGCAAGGGCAGATGGTGGACGACGACATCCGCGCCCAGTTCGGCCGCCAGTTCCGCAGTACGAGCAATGGCTCCGAACTCTGTCTCTCCCCAGCCTTGACAATTGCGGGCAAAGGGGCTATGGAGTGCCCGCACCGGCAGAGTATGGTGCTGGATCAATGATTGCAAATAGTCGGCCTGGCGGGTATCCCAACGATGATCGATTAGCAGCTCAATGCCGTCAAAACCGGCCGCGACCGCCAGCCCAAAGACGCGCTCAATGCTGTAACTGTAGAGGGAACCCGTAGACAGGATAAAGTGCATAGAATGACTCCATTTTCGATCAGGATGCAGGCAATCATCTTGGTTGCTGTGAATCTTGTATCATTCCAATTTCTGGCGCATTGTGTAACCGTACAGTGCGCCCGCCATTGTAGCACGAAACGATAGTATAACACCCACAGCAGCGATTGCCAGTTCCTTCTTCACAGGAGACAGTATCTTATGTCCGCTAAACTTCCTCATATTCTGATATTTAACCCGGACCAGTGGCGGGGAGACGTGCTGGGCCATGTAGGCAATCCCGCCGCAGTGACGCCGGTGCTGGACCGCTTTGTGCAGACGGATGGGGTCTCTTTGGCCAATGCTTTTTGTCAGAATCCGGTCTGCACCCCCAGTCGTTGTTCGTTTATGACAGGCTGGTATCCCCACGTGCGGGGCCACCGCACAATGTTCCATATGCTGCGGCCTGACGAGCCGATGCTCCTGCGAACCCTGCGTGAGAACGGCTATTTCGTCTGGTGGGGAGGCAAGAACGACGTCGTGCCTGGCCAGAACGGTTACGATGAGTACTGCGATGTGAAGTATGTGCCGCCACAGCCGCAACGTCTCCTCACCAATCTGCACCGCTTGACCGACTGGCGAGGAGATGCCGATGGCGACAATTATTACTCCTTTTACGCCGGACGACGGGAGATTCCCGATGGCGAGACAGTGGCTTATGATTCTGATTGGGCTATGATCGATGGGGCTGTGGCACAGATCCGGAAGGCCCCGGCCAACCAACCCTTGTGCATCTATCTGCCCTTAGGCTATCCGCACCCACCCTACGCGGTAGAGGATCCTTGGTACAGCCAGATCGACCCGACCCGCATTCCCGCACGCGTGCCCACACCTAGCTCCTGGCATGGATATCCCAGCCTGATGAAAGGGCTGTACGATGGACAGCAGATGCAGGGATGGTCAGAGGAACGGCTGCGGGAGCTGCGGCGCACTTACTACGGCATGTGCGCGCGGGTGGACCACCAGTTTGGTATGGTTCTGGATGCGCTGAAGCAGGCCGGGATGTACGAGGACACGGCAGTGTTTTTCTTTTCAGATCACGGCGACTATACCGGGGAGTACGGCCTGGTGGAGAAGGCCCAGAACACTTTTCAGGATTGCTTGACCCGTGTGCCGTTCCTCGTGAAGCCGCCGGCCGGAATCCCTGTACAACCCCGTGTGTCCGACGCGCTGGTGGAGTTAATCGACTTCCCCGCCACGGTGTACGCACTCACCGGCATTGCGCCAGGGTACGATCATTTCGGACGCTCCCTGCTCCCTCTGCTCGCCGGCGAGACCGATTCCCACCGGGATGCTGTCTTCTGTGAGGGGGGACGACGACATAGGGAACGCCAATGTATGGAACTGGAAAGCAACGGGCGCCCAGAGTTCCTGTACTGGCCACGCATGCGTCTGCAGATGTCGGAAGGGCCCGAACATACGAAAGCGGTGATGTGCCGCACCGGGACTCACAAATATGTCAAGCGTTTTGATGAGCAGGACGAACTCTACGATCTGCAGACGGACCCGCAAGAGACCTGCAATCTCATCAACCATTCCGCTTACCAGGAGGTGCTGTCAACGCTCAAAGAGCGCATGTTACATTGGTATATGGAAACCTGCGATGTGGTGCCCTATGAGCCGGACAGCCGGTTTTGAATGGCATAGTCATTCAATTCAAGTGGATGAGGAGTACAAGGGATGGGATAGTTTCAGGTTCTCTGGCAGGCCAGAGGCCTCGTGCGGGGATGGCATAGTGTGGATCGATCTCAACTCCCCGGCAGGCCCCGATTGTATGAGCTGGGACTGTCTTGAGCAGTGCAGAATAGAACGCCCCAGTGCCAATCGCGGGGTCAAGAAAATCGATCTTCTTCTGGTCTGCATACCTGCAGGCCTTGGCTAGAATCTCTCTGGCGAGAGTGGTTGGCGTAGCGAACTGTCCTAAGCGATTCCGTTCCTCCGGCGTCTTCTGTTGGTCGAGTTCATTCTGCAAATCTAGACGCGTCTGTTCAATGCCAGATAGTTGTGCATTATGTATAAGTGATATGTTGGTTTGTCCCTCCATGCTCTCCATTCGGACCGAGTTCATGTAGCGCGTTTTGGAGACCCAGTAAGCGCAACTCGCGACGCACATAGCCCAGGGCCGCATCTTCCAGAGCTTGGGGATAGGGCACATGCCACTGTCGGCAGATGGCCGGACCATGTTCCTGCATTATGCGGGCCAACCGTAGTTGGAAGCGGGCCAGCTCCTCAAGGGTCAGTTCCAATAGAAACGTGGCATCCTCCACGAGTTGGCGATATTCGGCCCCTAGAAAGCTGTTCAGGGCCTTCACGCCTCTATCCTTGCGTAGCCCACTCCCTACACAGAGTACGTCGGTCAGCAGCAGGACGGTCAGAAAGTTGCCAGCCGCGCCGATGAGTTTTTCATCCCGCCCGCTCGCAACGGGCAGCATGGCAATACAGCGCCAAAATTCAGGGATAGCCCTCTGTAATTCGGCTGCAGCCTCCTCTTGGGTGAGGGCATGGCCCGGCCCCGGCTGCCAGGCAAGCACGCCCTCCTCGGCGAACAGCACCCGAGTCTGGCCCCGAATGACCTGGATATTCGGCCCAGCGTGGAGCCACACATCTAGACGCAGGGCCTCATCGGTCATGGCATTGACCATCTGCCCATCGAACAGCAGGCGGAAGAGGACCAGAGGACGGATGGCCGCCAGCCATGCTTGGACACCGGCCCGGAATTCCTCCAGTGCTTTGGGGTCGATAAGCAGATGCGCGTCCACATCGCTCCAGCGGTCCGCGATGTCTTTGCCGAAGCTGCCGGCCAGCCAGGCGGCATGGACCCGGGGATCGGCAGCAGACTTCGTAGTGAGGCTGTCGATAAATCGGCCTTGCATCAGGTTCAGTCTCCCGCCGGCGCGCCCAAGGCGTTCGGCAGCTCCCGTTCGGCCGGCGTTTCTTCCCAGATGTAGGTATGGAGCCAGCCACCTAGCCCCATGGCCAGCGGATGTAGGGCAGCAGCGAGCAGGAATGTAAGCAAGATCGTGGCTAGGTGGTCAACTATGGTAAAGGAGGGCAGAAATGGCAGTAGGTAGAACTGAATCATAGGCAGGGCAACGAGAGTATATCCTATCGTAAACATCCCTGCTGCGGCCAAGCTCCGTATCAAACGCGGCGACACCCAACTCGGCCTGAGAGATGCGGTGCTTCCTAGCGGCTGCATTGCGGCCCGGTCCATGCGCTGGGCTGTCAGATCCAGCAGAAACGCACCGAGTATGAAGACCAGTGTCAGCCGTGGCGGGGCACCACTGATGACATCCGTAAAAGCCGACACAGCCATACGAAAGCCGAAATAGAGCAGGGCAGTGATGGTCGCCGTCCACGAACTGTGAACCACCCGCCGCGCCAGGGTCAACATAAACAAGGCAATGGCACCGATAATCGTCGGGTAGAGCCAGGTCGGTCGTTGGGCGATATACTCGTTCACAACATCGTTGATCTCCCATTCAATGGAGCCGATGATGAGAAGTTCATTCAAGGCCAGGGCTAGGTAGAAAAGTATTAGGAAGTTGCGCCATATCAAACCGCTACCTTTGGGCGGCGTGGCGGTTTGACCTGCGGCTACCTGCGCTGGGGCGCGACTGTTCAGAAGCAAACCGACAGCAAAAATAGCCAGACTCGCAGACGCCATCACTAGGAAAATATGAGGCGGACTCCAGGCGGTCAGATCTATGCCATAGAGTTCGTGCCAGATGGCATCCCCAGGGATAGAAAACAGGCCGTACCCTGCTGCCAGCACAACCGCGCTTATATAGGGATTGCGCCGGGTCCACTGGCGCGGGTCATGCACGCCTATTCTGAGATTGGGCACAGCCAGGGCAAGTAGCCCACCCACGGCAACCAGAAAGGTAATCAGGAAGCCCCCATATATCATCAGATGAGGCGGCCATAGAAAATCCTCGCCCCCGGGTATAATACCGGTGATCACATGCTCACTGGCATCCCAGTAACCGCCGATGCAGATCAGCAGGGTGCCGAGGCCGATGAGCAGGGCGAGCATGCCAGAAAGGTGTGGCCGCGTTGCCATAGCTGCGCCAGAGGGCCGCCGCATGGGCGAAAAAAAGAGCCACCAAGTAAGCCCAACTACCATACCGAGGGACAGAGTCGAATACACCAAACCTTCCAGAAAAAGCGAGTTCATGAGAGTTCCTTTATCATCCTAGGAGCCAAACCACAGGCCATAGATCACACTCAATATCATAACACAAAGTCTCTGGATTTCATGCTTCTGTCCTACCCTCGTTGTCAGTGAAGCGATGGACAACTGTGCTGGCTCCAGAGAATCTTGATTGAATTTTGGCGAAACCATTCGTCAATGGTAGAATGGCCTTATTTTGATGTTACCATAGGCAGAGGTATCAGGATTGCTTGGATTCTATCGCCCATCCGTGGTGGGCCAGAAACCGGCAATCTTCTGCAGTAATTTGTCCAGCCTCCGCGGCCTGTATCAACAGATCCGGACGCCTTGCGAGGGTGCGTAGCAGTGACTGTTCCCAATGCCAGCGTGCCACATTAGCATGATGACCGCTGACGAGAACATCTGGCACGGCTTCCCCACGAAAGACAGGGGGACGTGTATATTGTGGGCCTTCCAACAGGCCGGCTTTGCCCGCCGCGTAGCTATCCTGTTGGGCAGCCAAAGTATGGCCCAAAACGCCGGGCAGCAGTCGTGTCACTGTATCAATGACCGTCAGGGCAGCCGGTTCACCGCCACTGAGAACAAAATCACCGATACTGAGTTCATCCGTAACCAGCTGCGTGCGGACCCGTTCATCCACGCCTTCGTAGCGCCCGCACACGAGAGCCAGACGGGCATGGGTACTCAGTTCTTCGGCAATGGCTTGATTGAAACGACGTCCTTGGGGTGTGAGCAGGATGATGGGCACATCTGCGGGCAATGCGGGCGGCTCGTCTGGGGCCCATATAGGAAGATCGGACGCTGTATTGGACGGCAACTGCCAGCCTGGCGGTCGGCTTATTACCGATTCAACCGCACGAAAAATCGGTTCCGGCTTCATAATCATGCCACCGCCGCCACCATAGGGATAGCCATCACAGATGTGATGCCGATCTGTTGTGTAGTCACGAATATTATGAAGTACCACCTGCAGGATGCTATGTTCTTGGGCCCGGGCCAGAATGCTTTCTGACAGGGCCCCGACAAACATCTGTGGGAAAAGTGTAAAGATATCGAAATGGATGGTGCGAGGAACAGCTCTTTGAACAGCCTTATCGGGCCGATATTCCGTTCGTTGATCCATGGCCTTACACTGAGTCATCTCTGGTTTACCGTTGGGTTGGCTCAACTTTTGCGCCTGTCAGGCGCATTGCTGAGTCTCTATGTGTCGCCTCTTTTCCACAACCAGTGGCCGAGCCGCTTCACCCTAGGGACAGAACGAGTTTTCCGTCGTATGTACAGCCATATTGTAGCACAGGCCCTGCCGATAGCCTATGCTCCGGCAGTGGACTGGGCACAGGGTAGACAACGGCGCGGCACGTTTCTGGCCCAGTTCGCCTTGGCGTTAACGATTGTGCTTGTCTGCTGTGTGTATCTGATCCAACGCGGTGGCCCTCCCATTTCTTCGCTCGTATTGCAACCGGCCCCTGTGCCCGTGCCGGTTCCTACGACCTGTAGCCTACCCCCCTGTGGAGCAGACAGCTTGATTCCCGCGCTTGAACGTGTCGCCATTGCCCCAATGACCACACAAAGTATTAGCCGGGGTACAAACCGGGTGCCTGATGCGCTAGCCGGACAGAGTGCCCTGGCCCTTCGTATACCTACCTCACAGGAACAGCCGGCAGTCCCCATGTCGGACCCGTTCCCGGTACAGCGTGTTGTACCCAATACGATCTTGTCCTATACTCCCGATACGATTTGGTCCTATGATTTTGAAATGTACGGAGCGATTCCCGCAGCAGGTAGCGGGTTCTCTTCCCGTCCGTCAATGGCCGGATTGAGTGCCATTCAACCGGTTGCGCCCGAACGCCTCGAATTACATGACATCCAGGCCTTCATTTCCCGTCCGTCAATGGCCGGATTGAGTGCCATACTGCCGGTTGCTGCCCGCACACCTATGGTTGGATTGAGAGCCATCCAGTCGTTTGTCTCCCGGCCACATATGGCTGGATTGAGAGCCATCCGTGAAAAGATTGATGAGGCGCGGGCTTCTCAGTCCTTTGAAGTCGATGTGGATACCGCCGACACATCCGACCAGAATGATGTCGCTCCACTCGGCTTGATAGTGGCCGGCCGAGAATGGCCGACGTTCATTCCACCGGCCCCAGCCGATGGGGACCACTACTGGCTTGAACCGCCGTTTTCCAGCGGTTTCAACCAGAAGTATAGCCCTGGGTATCAGTTCGGTAGCACTGGGGGCGGCCGCTATCGCATCCACCATGGAATTGATATCGCCAATGCAACCGGTACGCCCATCCTCGCCACTGCCGCCGGCGAGGTCATCCACGCGGGCCCGGACGACCCTACCCTCCTCGGCCCATACAACAATTTCTACGGAAATTCGGTTGTCATCCGCTTAGGGCGGCCCTTCATTACAGGGGCCGGGGAACAACAGGACATCTATGTCCTCTACGGTCATCTTGTAAGCGTGGAGGTCCAGCTCGGCCAGTGGGTAGAGGTCGGCGACCTTATCGGCGGCGTTGGCATGACCGGCATAGCCATCGGCCCCCATTTACACTTGGAGGTGCGGCTTGGCCAGAACAGCTATCTGCATACGGTCAACCCGGCCCTTTGGGTCCGTCCTGCGCCCTCCACCGGCACAATAGCTGTCCGTCTGCTTTCCGCGGACAACCGCTCTTGGGCTGGTACACAGATCGGCCTATACCGTTATGATGAGGATGGCCCGCGCTGGTTCCGCACCATTGAGACCTATCCGGAGCAGGAAAGTATCGCCCCAGACCCATCTTGGGGTGAAAACGGGGCCATCAGTAACATTCCTGCCGGCCAGTACTATATCGTTACCCACATCAACGACGAGAAAGTCAGCCAGGACATCAATGTGCGTGCCGGCGAAACGTCGTTTATTGAACTGCGAACGAGCCAATGAGCCTTCCTTCTCATCCCCCTTTGAAGGGGAGACGGCCTGTAATCGTCTATACGGATGGGTCATGTCTGGGCAATCCTGGCCCTGGCGGGTGGGCCGCCATCCTGTGCTATGGTGAGCAAGAGAAGGAGCTATGCGGTCGCTTCCGGGAGACGACCAACAATCGCATGGAACTGCGAGCAGCGATTGAAGCACTCAATACGCTCAAGAAGGCCTGCTACGTCGAACTCTACACCGACAGCTCCTATCTGCGGGACGGCATCACACAATGGATGTTTACTTGGCAGCACAATGGATGGCGCACTGCATCCAAAAAGCCGGTCAAAAATCAGGACCTGTGGAAAGCACTGCTGGCCGCGCAAAAGCGTCATGACATCGCAGGTGGCGTCCACTGGAACTGGACAAAAGCGCATGCTGGGCACCTCTATAATGAGCGTGTCGACCGTTTAGCCAGAGATGCCGCCATGCAAGTGACAGATAATGACCCGCTAGACACTGCAAGGGCCAGTGATCACTGATCCAGTAGCCAGTGAAACCGCAGGTACCGGTCATAGGTCACTGAAATTACAGGAAAATGCCTTGTGGAAAGCATGATTGTCGTACATCCGAATTTTGATCGTGTGTGGCCCTGGGCTGCGGATGCTCTGCACCGGATCTGGCAGCAGGAAGGGCCAGTTGCGTTCACCCGCCTAGACTTTGACGACCGCCGTCCTATCAGTGAAATCGTCAGGGACCCGGCTGCAATTACACGGATGATTCTGTTGAACGTCTTGACAACGCCTGAGTGCATCCCCCAATTCATAGCCCTGCGAGAGATTGCCTATGTGAATGAACAGGAGGCAGCCGCAGACATCCAAGCCCTCTTTCAGAAGCAGGGGGTGATGGTTCACTTCCAGCGCACGGAAGGTTTTTGGGGCCAGAGTGTCTCCGAATACGCACTAGCCCTCACGCTGTGTGGACTGCGTCGCATCCCCCAACTGCATCACCAGATTCTGACTGATCAGTGCCCTTGGGACTATCAACCACAAGATGGAATCGGGCGGCCCGGGGAACGGGGCCACCAGTACGGGGATGATACACGCTTCACGAATGGGACAGTTGCCGGCAAGCGCATTCGCATCATTGGGGCCGGCAACATCGGCAGCCGCTATGCCAGCTTTGTCAATATGCTAGGCGCGGATGTGGCCGTGTGGGACCCCTTCGCAAGCGAACCGAGTTTCCATCGAGCCGGGGCCCGCCGAGAATGGCACTTGGACCGCCTACTGCAGGACGCAGAGATCTTCGCCCCTATGCTCCCTCTGACAGACAGCACCCGTGGGCTGGTCACAGCCGAACACATCCAGACCCTGCCCACTGGCTGTCTAGTCATCCTCGCGACCAGAGCCAATATCTGTCACATGCCGACGCTGCGGGAACGGGTGCTGGCGAACGAACTGGCCCTGGCCGCCGATGTCTTTGACATGGAACCGCTGCCCTTGGACGACCCCCTGCTCGGTAGGGAGAATGTCGTCCATACCCCCCACAATGCAGGCCGCACCCGTCATGCCAACGAGCAATGGGCGCAGATGCTCACAGCACCCTTCGCGCCGGCTCCCTAACCACAGCTCCGAGTCACAGGCCCCTGGAATTGCCTGCCATTCAAGAACCTAGAGCAATTCGAATGGATTTCCTCAAAATTTTCTTTAGATTTGCCCGTCCCTACCGCAATCCATTGCTTGTTACAGTCATCAGCATGATCTTGTTAGTGGGTGTGCAGCTTTTCGCACCTTGGTTCATCCGTGCATTGATCGCGGCCGTGCGCTCGCAGGACGCAGCGGACATCTCCTCAGGCTTTATCACGCGTCTAGCCCTGGCCGCCTTAGCTATCTACGCGGCCAGGGCCGGGCTAGAGTTCTTGCGTAGTTATCAGGCCCATGTGGCCGGCTGGGGCGTGGTGGCCGATGTGCGGGTCGCGCTCTACAGACATCTTCAGCGTCTGTCCTTGCACTTTTACGAGGACAAACAGACAGGGCAGTTGATGTCGCGCCTAGTCAATGACTCAGATCTGCTGGAGAAATTAGTCGCCCATGCGCTGCCGGATGTGCTGGTCAATGTGCTGACCCTTGTGGGCGTCAGTGTGATGTTGCTGCTGATGAACCCGCGTTTGATGCTCCTGACGCTGATTCCCATTCCGTTGATTGTTATCGCCATGCGCGGCTTTGCCATTGTTGTGCGTCCGGCCTTCCGCAAACGTCAGGTAGAGTTGGGCGAACTCAATGCCATTTTGCAGGACAATCTCTCCGGTATTCGGGAGATCAAGACCTTCACCCGGGAGCGAATGGAAGCCGAGCGCATCAGCAGCCGCATCGACAGTTATAAGAACTCCCTCTTGCATGCGCTCAAACTGCTGGCCACCTTTGAGCCGTTCGTGAACTTTGCATCCGCGCTAGGTGTGGTCGTGGTCATCTATTTTGGCGGCCGCATGGCCCTGAATGACACATTGCCGCTTGAGGATCTGGTGGCCTTTTTCCTCTACCTAGAGCTGTTCTACCAGCCTGTACGCCATCTGAGCCATGCTTGGGAAGCGATTCAGGAGGCATTGGCCGGTGCTGAACGGGTGGGCGAACTGCTGCTTGAGGAACCGGATGTGTTCGATCTTCCCGATGCCCAAGAATACCGTGGCCGGGCCCAAGGCGCAATTCGGTTTGAAAATGTCAGCTTTTCCTACCTAGCCGATTGGCCCATCCTGCGGAACATCAATTTAGACATTCCTGCCGCTTCTGTTGTGGCACTGGTAGGGCCGACGGGTGTCGGCAAAACAACGCTCGCCAGCTTGGTCCCCCGTTTCTACGACGTGAACCAAGGACGGATTACACTGGACGGGTACGATATCCGCCACGTGACACTTGAAAGTTTGCGTAGGCAGATCAGCATCGTCCTGCAGGATGTCTTCCTCTTCCACGGTACTGTTCGTGACAACATTCTGTTTGGGAGGCCGGGCGCGAGCGAGGCCGAGATGAAAGAGGCTGCACAGGTTGCCAATGCGCTGGAGTTCATCGAGCGGTTGCCGAACGGCTACGATACACTCATCGGCGAACGAGGGGTGAAGCTCTCCGGCGGGCAAAAGCAACGCTTGGCCATTGCCCGTTCCGTGTTGAAGGATGCGCCGATCCTCATTCTTGACGAAGCCACCTCCTCTGTGGATACAGAGACCGAGCAACTGATCCAGCAGGCCCTAGAACGGCTGATGGTAGGCCGCACAACCCTGATGATCGCCCACCGGCTTTCCACCATTCGCAATGCTGACCAGATCATCGTTCTGCAGGATGAAGGCATCGCCGAACAGGGCAGCCATGAGGAACTGATGGCCATTGATGGCATCTACCGTCACCTGCATCTGGTGCAGGCCCGGCAGCATCCGCAAGGTCCCACCCTAGAGCAAGAGCAGGGCGTCCCTGCTGTTCCTGTTCATTCTTTGGCAGTATAACTGCAGTGGTTCGTAAAGAGTGACGAGCCACGGATCACTGGCCACGGGTCCCTGCAGTTGTGAGTAGCCGCTGGAGATTTTCTCCCAGAATCAGTGCTTGATCTGCATCGGAGATAAATCCGCAGTGGCTGCGGAAACATTCTAGGGCCTGTCGATAGGTCATAAACCGCCGGCAGACAGGGTAGTCGGACCCCCAGTACAGCCGTTGTGGGCCGAAGGTCTCGTATAGGGGCCGGACGATCTCCCGAATGGAGTCAGCATAAGGGAAATCCCAAAACGCCTGCCGGGTCGAGTAGTAGAAGCCGGAGACTTTGACGCCGATGTTCTCATAGGCTGCAGAGGCCAATACCTGCTGCAGCTTGTCTGCGTTCCCGACCCCTGGATGTCCTAAGTGATGGATCAGAATCGGCAGTTGTGGAAATTGCTCCGCCACTTTATGGAGCGCGGCATGGTGATGAGGTCCACAGGCGATGCTGGCGATGAGCTTCAAGGCGACTGCCGTTTCAAAGAAAGCCAGCCCCTCCTTTGCGTAGAGCCAACTGCCGTCGTCCTCCTCTTGCAGATAGTGGGTGAAGGCCACCAGAGGCCAGCGGGCCGCGGCCTGGCGCAAGCGCTCGGCCGCACCAGGGGTATGGTAGGTGTCCGACCAGCTACAATCGATGTCCGCCACCTGCAGAATGCGCCCAGGATAGAGCCGGGTCATCTGTGCAATATAGTCGTTGTTCTGTGGATTGTGTTCAATGCCGGCGCAGACCAAGAATGCCTGGTCTACATGGTTCATGTCCATCTCTTGCAGCAGCTGCTCGAACCGCGCGCGGCTGTAGAAATCTGGTACCACTGGCTCATACGGCCAGCGTTCCCAGGCATGGCAATGGCTGTCAATGATCATTATCGTAACACTCGTGAGCAGTTATGTAGCGGCCAATAGTGGCTTCTCTAGGATCGTCTGTGTCTCGTAAATGGAACCGCCGCGCTCGGCCGGCGGCCAGGGCATCTGCACCGGTACATCCGTCACCCGGGGCCGGTTGGTCGGTTCTCCTCGCAGGATGGTAGCCACATACTCGTCCCAATCCTTGAACCCCATCAATGACCAGGAGTCGATGGAGCAGTATTGAAAGAGAAGTAGCCGGCGAGGATAGGCCGAGCGGTTCGTGGCTGAGGCGTGCAGGGTGCGTACATGATGGATGGAAATGCCGCCTGCCCGCAGCTCGATCGGCACCGCCTTGTCAGCATCCGGCACCTCTTCTGTTACTGCGCCGGCGAAACGGCCATGTTGGTGATGGGTGTAAACCGGGCCTTTGTGGGAGCCGGGGATCACCAACAGACAGCCGTTCTCCAGCATCATGTCGTCCATACAGACGCCCACCGCCAGCAGGTCGTCATTGGTGTGGGGGTAGAAGGCCCAATCCTGATGCCATTCTACCGGGCTGCCGTATTCGGGTGATTTCATATTGAGTTTGTTGCCATTGGTGCGTACCCCAGGCCCGATGAGCTGTTCCACGATATCCAGAATGCCCGGATGGCGGAGGGTCATGTTGTACACAGTGTGATGCAGAATCGGGTTCTTCAGGCGTCGTAGTTTGGGGGATTGTGGCGTGTGGCCCGGCTCCAAATCGAAAACATCCGTATGTGCAGTGACGCTGGCACTCAACTGGACGAACTCATCGGACACCCGCCGCAGGTCGGCCACCTCCTCGGCCGACAGGACGCCTTCTACGCCCAGATAGCCGTTCTCATGATAGAAGTTGATCTGTTCGGTTGTCAGCATGTTTGCTCCTTGTGATGCGTGATTCGCACGTCTTAAAAATAAGGCTCAATCCACTCTTCAGGAATTTCCAGCCCGAAGCCGGGCGCGTCGTTGGGGACCAGCCACCCCGCTTCGGCAACGGCTTGGCCGGGGATACGCACCGCTTCATCTAACGGTATGCCGGGCGCGGAGCCGATGAAATACTCCAGCCAAGGCACACAGGCTATGGCATGGGTAAAGTGCTGGCCGTAGGGATTGCGGCCGCCCCCATGGAGGATCACCTTCTTGCCGACCGCATCGGCGGCCGCGGCAATCTTCAGGCAAGTGCTCAGACCGCCGCACCAGTTGATGTCCGGCTGTAGTATGTCCACCACATTGTGGCGCAATGCCCACTGGAAGGGCATATGTGTATACCAGTGCTCGCCGGTGCTGAGAGTCTGCCAGGGAATGCGCTGACGCACCTCCACATGACCATCCAGATCTTCGGACAGCAGACACTCCTCCATCCATTTGAGCCGGTAGGGCCGCACTGTCTCTGCTAGGCGCACTGTATATTCGATATCAAAGGCCATCCAGCAGTCGAGCATCAGCTCGGCCTCGTCGCCGACCAATGCTCTGGTCTCTGCCACCATCTCCTCATTCTTACGCAAGCCATCCAGCCCATCGGCCGGGCCGTAGGGGCAGGCCAGTTTGAAGGCCCGGAAGCCCAGCTCCTTGTACCAGTCCACATCGTTGCCTGTGGAATAACAGAACTGCCTATCTTTCTGTGCCCCGCCGATGAGGCTGTAGACCGGTTGATCCATCAACTTGCCTTTGGCGTCCCACAGGGCCAAGTCTACCGCGCTGACCGCGTAAGCCGCCAGCCCTACGGAGCCGTAGGGCTTTGTCATGCGGAACATCATATCTGCCAGCCGTTCGATTGCCAACCCATCCTCGCCTAAGAGATTGGGCGCAATGTGGTCGTCAATAATCGCTGCGGTCACCCGCCCGTTGTCGGTCAGGCCTAGACCCCAGGTGCCATCCTCTAGGGTCACTTTACACCAGACCGGCCCCCAGTGTTTCGGTGTCCACAGACCCCGGTGCCGTTTGACCTTCGGATACCAAGACATGGGATTGGCGACCTCCGCGGTCGTTGCCCAGGATTCGCGTCGGGGTGCCGTGCCCGCTGATGGCTCAGGGAAGTTGATCCGGACTGCTTGGATGTTTGTGATTTTCATGGAATCGATCCTTACTGTGCTGCATTGGCGTATATGCTCAGGGATTCTACATCTTTTTCTCTCTTCTGTCTACCTTATATTGCGTAAACCCTACAGCGTAGAAATCCTAGGCTAGAGATGCGTCCTTGGCAAAGATGTCCCTCGTTGCGCGCGACCAGGGGTAGGGTGAAGCGATCATGCTGCCGGCTGGCAGGTCTAATGTGGACATGAATCTACTCCTTAGGGAAAGGGAACTCGCCTTCCCAGAGGCGGCCTTCGTCAGGTATCCACTGCCCAGTGTTGATACGGGCGATGGGATAGTCTGGGAGAGGGACAGATGCGAGGCATTTCCCATCGAATCTCACGACGTGCTCATAGAAAGTAAAGTCAAGGTTGTCAAAGCCGTATTGCTGCCGATGTTGGGGCAGGTCGTTGGTGTCGTGTGGCAGGATGTGCAAGAAGAAGCGAGCCTGTATGTCGTTTGGGCGGCAAGTGTCCCTGACATAGTGCAGGGAATTGTCATTGAGGTAGATGTCGAAGTGTGCTCGGAGTACCGCCTGGTCTGCTACGATAGACTGATACGCTGCAGTACCATAGGCATTGTTGACATTGACAATAGACTCGCCTTGCCAGAATAGGCTTTCGTTGGGTGTCCCTTGTCCGGTTTTGATATAGACGATGGGGTAGTCTGGGAGTGGGACAGATGCGAGGCATTTCCCGTCGAATCTTACGCCGTTCTCATAGAAAGTAAAATCAAGGTTGACAAAGCCGTATTGCTGCCGATGTTGGGGCAGGTCATTGGTATCGTGTGGCACGATGTGCAAGAGGAAGCGTGCCTGTATGTCGTCTGGGCGGCAAGTGTCCCTGACGTAATGTAGGGTATTGTCGTTGAGGTGGAGGTTGAAGTTGGAGCGGACTAATGGCTGTGTGTCTGTGATCGCGCGATAGGCATCAGCGTTTCCATAGGCCTTGTTGACTTGGAAAATGACGCCATCTTCCAGCTCGGCCACGGGTTCTAGTTCTGGCAACGTGTCTGGGTTGGGTGTCTGGAACCCGCCGTAGAACCAGACGAGATAGACATCATCGGTGGTGTTTACAATAAATTGACTTGTCTTGCTCCAGGGTATGTGATAATTGTCTACATAGGGGTCACTGTATGGTGCAGTGCCCATCGGAGCAGCCCAAACAAAGTGATAATAGGCCGCAGCATCAGTGTACCAATACACCAACCAGGACTGTATATTGGTCATGATAGCATCATCAATGGAATGTTCTCGCATGTACTGAAAGACTGCGGAATTAGCGCGCCTTGAGATGGACCCACTCGGACCTATACCAGCATTGGCATGTCTTATGTCACGCGCATTGATGGGCACAGACCGACCAAGCCAGAGGGCAAGAACTGCGCTGAGGAGAACAGTCAACAGACTGACCTGTTTCACCCCTCCCCGAACAATTGTGCGGATGAAGGGCAGGTCGTTGATGGTGCCCAGCAGCTTTCTCTGTCGCTCATAGCGCAAGAATCTATCTATAACCAGTACGGCTGTGAACAGGAGCGGAATATACACGGGAGACAGGTATCTGTTGTTTGGAGGGTCGCCTGTAATGGTAGCAGTTGACCCAATGATTGCGATGAGATAGACCAGCGAGAAGGATCCGAATATGGAGAAAGGCCTCCAGTCGGTCCGTGTTCCAACCTTCTGCTGTGCGCGTAGGATACCCCCAATTGCAATGGCCAGTACCAGCAGGGCGCAGCCTATCAATGCTACAGCGAACCTGTGAAACTCTCCCAATGGCAAATCCAGAAATACCCAGCGAGACAGGGTGTTGAGCATGAAATCCAGAAGATTGGGTAAGGTCATGTTAGTTGAATATCTATATCCAGTCGGACTTTCAGAGATCAGGAAGTTTCGCAGTATCCAGAGAGCGACAGGGAATACAGAGATCAGCGTATATGTGTATATGTTGCGATGTACTTCATCTTGGGCACGAGCGCGGTGGTTGCGCTGAAAAAGGAGTAGGGGCACAATGGTCATGGGCAAGGTAAGGCCGATGTAGCGTGTCAAGCAGGCCAGAGCGGTGAACACTGCTGCCCAAAGCAAGGAGGAGTGCTTGCCTTGGTGCAGGAAATAGTCGGTGTGGAGTAAAGAGAGGATGACAAAGAGGATGAAAGGGGCTTCGGACATAGCGATGTAAGCAACCGAGGGCAAGGGGATGGAGAGCAGAATGGCAAGACAGGCCCAGAGGATGAGGAAGCGGGAGTGAATGCGCTGCCGCAGATAGTACCCGGCCACAAAGATGGTCAGCCCAAAGATGGCCGCATTGAGTGGTCCGGCGACAGCGTAAGGGTCAAACACAAAGAGGCTCGCTGCGGCGAGCAATATGGGATAGAGAGGGGGCCAATACAGATAAGGTTCTTTGTTCGTCAGTTGGCCGAAGCCCTCTCCCTCCAGCAGATGTCTGGCCACAGATATGTAAAATATCGAATCTATATGAAGTCCCGCGCCATAGTTGACTTGGCGTGCTAGGATGAGGGCTGCGCCGAGAAGGGCAAGCGCGGCTAGGGTCAGTGTGAAGCGGTCGGGACGCCAGCGCAGGATGGCTTGCGGCTGTAGCAGCAAAGCAATGGCCATGCGTTGTGCGGCGGCTGGCAGGTCTCGTATGTGCATGCGTCTACTCCTTAGGGAAAGGGAACTCACCTTCCCAGAGTTTGCCTTCGTCGGGTATCCACTGCCCAGTGTTGATACGGGCGATGGGATAGTCTGGGAGCGGGACAGATGCGAGGCATTTCCCATCGAATCTTACGCCGTGCTCATAGAAAGCAAAGTTCAGGTTGTCAAAGCTGTATTGCTGCCGATGTTGGGGCAGGTCATTAATGTCGTGTGGCACGACGTGCAAGAAGAAGCGAGCCTGTATGTCGTCTGGGCGGCAAGTGTCCCTGACGTAATGTAGAGTATTGTCGTTGATGTGTAGGTCGAAGTTGGATCGGACTAATGGCTGTGTGTCTGTGATCGCGCGATAGGCATCAGCGTTTCCATAGGCCTTGTTGACTTTGAGAATGACGCCATCTTCCAGCTCTGCTATGGATTCTAGTTCCGGCAACACATCTAGGTTGGGCGTCTGGAACCCGCCGTAGACCCAGTCCATGGCACAGGATATAAATCGATATGGCATTCCACAGTAGGACCAGACGAGATAGACATCATCATCGGTATTTCCAATAAACAGTCTCGTCATGTACCGACGCCATTGCCCTGAGGGTATGTGATGATAGTCTGCGCGGCGGCCGCTATCTGGTGCAGCGACCGTCGGAGCGGGCCAATAACGCAGATCAGGTAGGGGATGATATTCCGTAGTGGGTAGATACAGGACCCCTTGCCATAGATTGGACACGATAGCACCATCAATGGAATTGTCTCGCATGTACTGAAAGGCTTGGGAATCAGCGAACCGTAGGTATATTCTGCCGACATCACTGGTAGGCATATTGGCATGTCTTATGGCACGCGCATTGATGGGCACAGACAGACCAAGCCAGAGGGAAAGAACTGCGCTGAGGAGAACGGTCAATAGGCTGACCTGTTTCACCCTTCTTGGAATAATTGTACGGATGAAGGGCAGGTCGTTGATGGTGCCCAGCAGCTTTCTCTGCTGTTCAGCGCGCAAGAATCTATCTATAACCAGTACGGCTGTGAACAGGAGCGGAATATACACGGGAAGCAGATATCTGTAACGAGGTCCGATTCCAGAGGTCTGTACTGCCTGAATGAGGAAGATGAAGTACACCAGCGTGAAGGCAGGGAAGAGGCACAAAGAGGTCAAGTCAGTCCAAGCAGCGGCTTTCTGCTGTGCGCGTAGGGTGACCCCAAGAGCAATGACCAGTATCAGCAGGGCTAGGCCTGTCACTGCCTCAGCGAAAACGTGAAACTCTCCCAATGACAGATCAAGGAACAGCCATCTAGTCAAATGGCTGATGACTTCATCCAGAATCCTGGGTAAGGCATAGTTTGTCGGAGGCCTGTTTCCCATAGGACTGTCAAAGCGAAGGAAGTTTCGCAGCAACCAAAGACAGATTGGTGTGGCGGAAATTGCTGCGTACAGTCCGATGCGTTTCAGTTTCTCAAAGGGTGCAATACCACGCTGGAAGAGCAGTAGCGGCAGAACGGTGAAGATCAAGGCGGGGCCGATGTAGCGAGTCAAGCAGGCCAGAGCGGTGAACACTGCCGCCCAAAGCAGGGATGTCTGCTTGCCTTTCTGCAAGAAGTTGTCGGTCTGGAGTAAAGCGAGAGTGACAAATAAAACGAAGGGAGTGTCAGTCATAACTACGGAAGCCCAATGAGCCAGAGGAAGGGCAAACAGAATGGCGAGACATGTCCAGAGGACGAGGAAGCGGGAGTGAATGCGCTGCCGTAGCCACTGCCCGGCAGCAAAGATAGTCAGTCCAAAGATGGCCGCATTGAGTGGTCCGGCGACATCAAGAGGGTCAAAGATAAAAAGGCTGGATCCGGCGAGTAGCAGGGGATAGAGAGGGGGGGTCACTACAAAATCCGTTTTGGTCGATAGTTCAACAAGGCCCTCTCCTGCTAACAGATTCCTGGCTACGGTTATGAAATTCATCGAATCCGTATCTATACTCACGCCATAGTTGACTTGGCGCGCTAGGATGAGGGCTGCGCCGAGAAGGGCAAGCGCGGCTAGGGTCAGTGTGAAGCGGTCGGGACGCCAGCGCAGGATAGCTTGCGGCTGTAGCAGCAAAGCAATGGCCATGCGTCGTGCGGCGGCTGGCAGGTCTCGTATGTGCATGCGTCTACTCCTTAGGGAAAGGGAACTCGCCTTCCCAGAGTTTGCCTTCGCCTCGTATCCACTGCCCAGTGTTGATACGGGCGATGGGATAGTCTGGGAGCGGAACAGATGCGAGGCATTTCCCATCGAATCTTACGCCGTGCTCATAGAAAGCAAAGTTCAGGTTGTCAAAGCCGTATTGCTGCCGATGTTGGGGCAGGTCATTAATGTCGTGTGGCACGACGTGCAAGAAGAAGCGAGCCTGTATGTCGTCTGGGCGGCAAGTGTCCCTGACGTAATGTAGAGTATTGTCGTTGATGTGTAGGTCGAAGTTGGATCGGACTAATGGCTGTGTGTCTGTGATCGCGCGATAGGCATCAGCGTTTCCATAGGCCTTGTTGACTTTGAGAATGACGCCATCGGTCAGCTCGGCTATGGGTTCTAGTTCCGGCAACACACCTAGGTTGGGCGTCTGGAATCCGCCGTAGGACCAGACGAGATAGACATCATCATCGGTATTTCCAATAAACAGTCTCGTCATGTACCGACGCCATTGCCCTGTTGAGGGTATGTGATGATAGTCTGCGCGGCGGCCGCTATCTGGTGCAGCGACCGTCAGAGCGGGCCAATGAGGCAGACCATGTAGGGGATGATATGCCGTAGTGGGTAGAAACAGGACCCCTTGCCATAGATTGGACACGATAGCACCATCAATGGAATTGTCTCGCATGTACTGAAAGGCTTGGGAATCAGCGAACTGTAGGTATGTTGTGCCGACATAACTGGTAGGCGTATTGTCCTGTCTTATGTCACGCGCATTGATGGGCACAGACCGACCAAGCCAGAGGGAAAGTGATGCGCTGAGGAGAACAGTCAATAGGCTGACTTGTTTCACCCCTCTTGGAATAATTGTGCGGATGAAGGGCAGGTCGTTGATGGTGCCCAGCAGCTTTCTCTGTCGCTCATAGCACAAGAATCTATCTATAACCAGTACGGCTGTGAACAGGAGCGGAATATACACGGGAAGCAAATATCTGTCACGAGGAGGTCCGACTCCAGAGGTCTGTATTGCCTGAATGAAGAGGATGAAGTACACCAGCGTGAAGGCAGGGAATAGGCACAAAGAGGTCAAGTCAGTCCAAGCAGCGGCTTTCTGCTGTGCGCGTAGGGTGACCCCAAGAGCAATGACCAGTACCAGCAGGGCTAGGCCTGTCAATGTCTCAGCGAAAACGTGAAACTCTCCCAATGACAAATCAAGGAACAGCCAGCTAGTCAAATGGCTGATGACTGCATCCAGAATCTCGGGTACGGCATAGTTTAACGGAGGCCTGTTTCCCATAGGCCTTCCAGAGATCAGGAAGTTTCGCAGCATCCATAGACCGATTGGCGTAGCGGAAACTGTTGCGTACAGTCCGATGCGTTTCAGTTTCTCAAAGGGTGCAATACCACGTTGGGAGAGCAGTAGCGGCAGAACGGTGAAGATCAAGGCGGGGCCGATGTAGCGGGTCAAGCAGGCCAGAGCGGTGAACACTGTCGCCCAAAGCAGGGATGCCTGCTTGCCTTTCTGCAAGAAGTTGTCGGTCTGGAGTAAAGCGAGAGTGACAAATAAAATGAAGAGAGTGTCAGTCATAACTACGGAAGCCCAATGAGCCAGAGGAAGGGCAAACAGAATGGCGAGACATGTCCAGAGGACGAGGAAGCGGGAGTGAATGCGCTGCCGTAGCCACTGCCCGGCAGCAAAGATAGTCAGCCCAAAGATGGCCGCATTGAGTGGTCCGGCGACATCAAGAGGGTCAAAGATAAAAAGGCTGGATCCGGCGAGTAACAGGGGATAGAGAGGGGGGGTCACTACAAAATCCGTTTTGGTCGATAGTTCAACAAGGCCCTCTCCTGCCAACAGATTCCTGGCTACGGTTATGAAATTCATTGAATCCCAACCTATACTCACGCCATAATTGACTTGGCGCGCTAGGATGAGGGCGGTGCCGAGAAGGGAAAGCGCGGCTAGGGTCAGTGTGAAGCGGTCGGGTTGCCATCTCAGGATGGCTTGCGGCTGTAGCAGCAAGGCCGCGGCCATGCGTTGTGCGGCGGCTGACAGGTCTCGTATGTGCATGCGTCTACTCCTTAGGGAAAGGGAACTCACCTTCCCAGAGTTTGCCTTCGTCGGGTATCCACTGCCCGGTGTTGATACGGGCGATGGGATAGTCTGGGAGAGGGACAGATGCGAGACATTTCCCATCGAATCTTACGCCGTGCTCATAGAAAGCAAAGTCAAGGTTGACAAAGCCGTATTGCTGCCGGTGTTGAGGCAGATCATTGGTGTCGTGCGGTATGATGTGCAAGAAGAAGCGCGCCCGTATGTCGTCTAGGCGACAAGTGTCCCTGACGTAGTGTAGGGAATTGTCGTTGAGGTAGAGGTCGAAGTTGGACCGGACTAATGGCTGTGTGTCTGTGATCGCGCGATAGGCATCAGCGTTTCCATAGGCCTTGTTGACTTTGAGAATGACGCCATCGGCCAGCTCAGCCACGGGTTCTAGTTCCGGCAATACATCCAGATTGGGCGTATGGGGCCCCGCCTCATAGAACCAGAGATCGATACAGGGCGTCGTTATACAGTAGACCCAGGCGAGATATACATCACCATCAGTATTTCCAATAAATTCTCTTACTGTATACCTACGCCATTGACTCCAAGTCAAAGTAGGTGTGTGATGATAGTCCGCGCGGCGGGCACTATAATCAACCATAGGAGCAGGCCAATCATTCAGAGAATGTAGGAAATGATATTCCATAGTATGATTTTTGACAATATATAAATACAGATGCCATAACCATATATTGCCCAATATAGCATCACCAGCAATGGAATTTTTTTTCATGTACTGCAAGGCTTGGGAATCAACATGCCTTGCGGCTTGGTAGCCGAACGGGCCATTCGGATCATTGGCCTGCCGTATGGCGCGTGCATTCAAGGGTACAGACTGACCAAGCCAGAAGGAAAGTGCTGTGGTGAGGAGAACAGTCAACAGGCTGACCTGTTTCACTCTTCCCTGAATAATTGTGCGGATGAAGGGCAGATGACCGAGGGTTCCCAGCAGCTTTCTCTGCCGTTCAGCGCGCAAGAATCTATCCATAACCCATACGGCCGTGAACAGGAACGGAATATATACGGGAGATAGATATCTGTCTTCTGGTGAGTCGAGTGCAGTGGTAGCGAGGGTCCCAATGAGTGCGATGAGATAGACTAGCGCGAAGATAGCAAATAGAGAGAAAGTCCTCCAGTCGGTCCATGTTCCCACTTTCTGCTGTGCGCGTAGGATATATCCAAGAGCAATGGCCAATGCCAGCAGGGCTATGCCTGTCAATACTACAGCGAAACGATGAAACTCGCCCAATGGCAAATCCAGAAATACCCATCTAGATAGGGTGTTGAGCATGATATCTAGAAGATAGGGTAAGGTATTGTCTGACGGGGGTCTGGAGCCGGTCGGCCTTCCCGAGAGCAAGGAATTTCGCAGCAACCATAGCGCGACAGGGGACACAGAAATCAGTGTATATGCTATGATGTGCTTCATCTTGGCCACGAGCACGGTGTTGCGCTGGAGAAGGATCAGCGGCACAATGGTCATGGGCAAGGTAAGGCCGATGTAGCGAGTCAAGCAGGCTAGGGCGGCGAGCATCGCGGCCCAAAGTAGGGATGTTCGCTTATCCTGGCGTAGGAAAGAGTCGGTGTGGAGTAAAGAGAGGATGACAAGTAGAATGAAGAGGGGTTCGGACATAGCCGTGTAAGCAATAGAGGTCAAGGGGATGGAGAGCAGAATGGCAAGACATGTCCAGAGGATGAGGAAGCGAGAATGAATGCGCTGCCGCAGATAGTGCCCGGCAACAAAGATAGTCAGCCCAAAGATGGCTGCATTGAGCGGTCCGGCGACAGCGTAAGGGTCAAACACAAAGAGGCTCGCTGCGGCGAGCAATATGGGATACAGAGGGGGCCATTTCACATAAGGAGTTTTATCCATCATATCAACAAAACCCTCTCCCTCCAGCAGATGCCTGGCCACAGATATATAAACAGCCGAATCTCCAAACACCAGACCCACGCCATAGTTGACTTGGCGCGCTAGGATGAGGGTTGCGCCGAGAAGGGCAAGCGCGGCTAGGGTCAGTGTAAAGCGGTCGGGACGCCAGCGCAGGATGGCTTGCGGCTGTAGCAGCAAAGCAATGGCCATGCGTTGTGCGGCGGCTGACAGGTCTCGTATGTGCATGCGTCTACTCCTTAGGGAACGGGAACTCGCCTTCCCAGATTCGGCCTTCGTCGGGTATCCACTGCCCGGTGTTGATACGGGCGATAGGGTAGTCTGGGAGAGGGACAGATGCGAGGCATTTGCCGTCGAATCTGACACCATGTTCATAGAAATCAAAGTTCAAGTTGTCAAAGCCGTATTGCTGCTGATGTTGGGGCAGATCATTGGTGTCGTGTGGCAGGATGTGCAAGAAGAAGCGCGCCTGTATGTCGTTTGGGCGGCAAGTGTCCTTGACATAGTGCAGGGTGTTGTCGTTGCGGTAGAGGTCGAAGTTGGACCGGATTACCGCCTGGCCTGCTACGATAGACTGATACGCCTCAGCGTTCCTATAGGCCTTGTTGACTTTGAGAATGACGCCATCGGCCAGCTCGGCTATGGGTTCTAGTTCTGGCAACGTGTCTAGGTTGGGCGTCTGGAACCCGCCGTAGAACCAAGTACTCCTTTTGCCGTAGAACCAGACGAGATAGACATCATCATCGGCATTTCCAATAAACTGTCTCACCTTATACCGATACCATGGGCTTGCGGGTATGTGATGATAGTCTGCGCGGCGGCCGCTATAGGGTGCAGCGACCGTCGGAGCGGGCCAATGACTTCTATTCCTTAAATAGTGATGAGCCGCAGCATCTGTGTACCAATATACAGATGACTCGTCTGTATTGGACACGATAGCATCATCAATGGAATGTTCTCGCATGTACTGCAAGAGTTCAGAAGCAGCATACTTTGCTATGAAGGGGACTGGCCCCAGCTGCTCATTGGCCTGCCTGATGGCACGCGCATGGATGGGTACAGACCAACCAAGCCAGAGGGAAAGTGATGCGCTGAGGAGAACAGTCAACAGACTGACCTGTTTCACTCTTCCCTGAATAATTGTGCGGATGAAGGGCAGATGACCGAGGGTTCCCAGCAGCTTTCTCTGCCGTTCAGCGCGCAAGAATCTATCCATAACCCATACGGCCGTGAACAGGAGCGGAATATATACGGGAGATAGATATCTGTCTTCTGGTGAGTCGAGTGCAGTGGTAGCGAGGGTCCCAATGAGTGCGATGAGATAGACTAGCGCGAAGATAGCAAATAGAGAGAAAGTCCTCCAGTCGGTCCATGTTCCCACTTTCTGCTGTGCGCGTATGATAGATAACCCAAGAGCAATGGCCAATGCCAGCAGGGCTATGCCTGTCAATACTACAGCGAAACGATGAAACTCGCCCAATGGCAAATCTAGAAATACCCATCTAGATAGGGTGTTGAGCATGATATCTAGAAGATAGGGTAAGGTATTGTCTGACGGGGGTCTGGAGCCGGTCGGCCTTCCCGAGAGCAAGGAATTTCGCAGCAACCATAGCGCGACAGGGGACACAGAAATCAGTGTATATGCTATGATGTGCTTCATCTTGGCCACGAGCACGGTGTTGCGCTGGAGAAGGATCAGCGGCACAATGGTCATGGGCAAGGTAAGGCCGATGTAGCGAGTCAAGCAGGCTAGGGCGGCGAGCATCGCGGCCCAAAGCAGGGATGTTCGCTTATCCTGGCGTAGGAAAGAGTCGGTGTGGAGTAAAGAGAGGATGACAAGTAGAATGAAGAGGGGTTCGGACATAGCCGTGTAAGCAATAGAGGTCAAGGGGCTGGAGAGCAGAATGGCAAGACAGGCCCAGAGGATGAGGAAGCGGGAATGAATGCGCTGCCGCAGATAGTGCCCGGCAACAAAGATAGTCAGCCCAAAGATGGCTGCATTGAGTGGGCCGGCGACAGCGTAAGGGTCAAACACAAAGAGGCTAGCTGTAGCGAGCAACATGGGATAGAGAGGGGGAAATTTCACATAAAGTTCTTTGTTCGTCAGTTTGACAAAGCCCTCTCCCTCCAGCAGATGTCTGGCTACGGATATGTAAAGTGGCGTATCTACATGAAATCCCACGCCATAGTTGACTTGGCGCGCCAGGATGAGAGCCATGCCCAGCAGGGCGAGTGCTGTCAAGAGCAGAGTAAAGCGGTCGGGACGCCAGCGCAGGATGGCTTGCGGCTGTAACAGCAAAGCAATGGCCATGCGTCGTGCGGCGGCTGACAGGTCTCGTGTGGGCATGCGTCTACTCCTTAGGGAAAGGGAACTCACCTTCCCAGAGTTTGCCTTCGCCGGGTATCCACTGCCCGGTGTTGATATGGGCGATGGGATAGTCTGGGAGCGGGACAGATGCAAGGCATTTCCCATCAAATCTCACGACGTGCTTATAGAAAGCAAAGTCAAGGTTGACAAAGCCGTATTGCTGCCGATGTTGGGGCAGATCATTGGTGTCGTGTGGCATGATGTGCAAGAAGAAGCGTGCCTGTATGTCGTTTGGGCGGCAAGTATCCCTGACATAGTGCAGGGAATTGTCATTGAGGTAAATGTCGAAGTGTGCTCGGAGTACCGCCTGGCCTGCTACGATAGACTGATACGCCTCAGCACCATAGGCATTGTTGACGTTGAGAATAGATTCGCCTTGCCAGAGTTTGTCTTCTCCGGGCGGTATCCCCTGTCCGGTTTTGATATAGACGATGGGGTAGTCTGGGAGCGGGACAGATGCGAGGCATTTCCCATCGAATCTTACGCCGTGCTCATAGAAAGCAAAGTCAAGGTTGACAAAGCCGTATTGCTGCCGATGTTGGGACAGGTCATTGGTGTCGTGTGGCATGATGTGCAAGAAGAAGCGTGCCTGTAAGTCGTCTGGGCGGCAAGTGTCCCTGACGTAGTGCAAGGTATTGTCGTTGAGGTGTAGGTTGAAGTTGGAGCGGACTAATGGCTGTGTGTCTGTGATCGCGCGATAGGCATCAGCGTTTCCATAGGATTTGTTGACCTTGAGAATGACGGCATCGGTCAGCTCTGCTATGGGTTCTAGTTCTGGCAACGTGTCTAGGTTGGGCGTCTGGAACCCGCCATAGAACCAGGTCGCGGGACATCTTCTGCTTGGGCAGTAGAACCAGACGAGATATATATCACCCTCAGTATTTCCAATAAACTGTCTCGTGTCGTCCCGGGTCCAACTACTCATCCCAGAGAAGGAATAAGTAGGCGCAGCATCAGTGTACCAATACACTATCAACTCCGCTCGATTGGTCATGATAGCATCATCAATGGAATGTTCTCGCATGTACTGAAAGACTGCGGAATCAGCGTGCCTTGCGATGAATCGACTCGGGCCAATCTGCTCATTGGCCCGCCTGATGGCGCGTGCATTCAAGGGCACAGACCAACCAAGCCAGAGGGAAAATACTGCGATGAGAAGAACGGTCAATAGGCTGACCTGTTTCACCTCTCTTGGAACAATTATTCTGATTATGGGCAGATGGCCGATGGTTCCCAGCAGCTTTCTCTGCCGCTCAGCGCGCAAGAATCTGTCCATAACGAATACTGCCGTAAACAGGAGAGGGATATACATGGGAGACAGATGTCTTCTATGTATATCAACATAGGCGGTCACTCCCGCCATCAAGAGTGAGATGAAGTACACCAGCGCGAAGGCACTGAATACGCAGAAAGGACTCCAGCCAATCCATGCAGCGGTTTTCTGCTGTGTGCGTAGGAGACACCCAAGAGCAATAGCCAGTGCCAACAGGGTTATGCCAGTCAAGGCCACAGCGATACTACGAAATTCTCCCAAGGGCAAATCAAAGAACATCCAGCTAGCCAGGTTGTTGAGCCTTACATGCAGAATTTCCAGTAAGGTTCTGTGTGACGGGAGTCTGGGTCCGGCCGGCATTCCCGAGAGCAGGAAGTTTCGCAGCATCCATAGCGCGACAGGGAATACAGAGATCAGTGTATATGCTGTGATGTGTTTTACTTTGGCTATGAGCGCGGTGTTGCGCTGGAGAAGGAGCAGCGGCACAATGGTCATGGGCAAGGTAAGGCCGATGTAGCGAGTCAAGCAGGCCAGAGCAGTGAACACTGCCATCCAAAGCAGGGATGCCCGCTTGCCTTGATGTAGGAAAGAGTCGGTGTGGAGTAAAGAGAAGGTGACAAAGAGGATGAAAGGGGTTTCGGACATAGCCGAATAAGCAATAGAGGTCAAGGGGATGGAGAGCAGAATGGCGAGACATGTCCAGAGGATGAGGAAGCGGGAGTGAATGCGCTGCCGCAGATAGTGCCCGGCCACAAAGATAGTCAGTCCAAAGATGGCTGCATGGGGTGGTCCGGCGACAGCGTAAGGGTCAAACACAAAGAGACTCGCTGCAGCGAGCAACAAGGGATAGAGAGGGGGCCACGACATATAAGGATCTTTGTTCGTCAGTTGGACAAAGCCCTCTCCCTCCAGTAGATGTCTGGCCACAGATATGTAGATTGTTGAATCCAGAAACAGTCCCACGCCATAGTTGACTTGGCGCGCCAGGATGAGGGCTGCGCCTAGCAGGGCGAGACCTGCCAGGGTCAAGGTGAAGCGGTCGGGACGCCATCTCAGGATGGCTTGCGGCTGTAGCGACAAGGCCGCGGCCATGCGTTGTGCGGCGGCTAGCAGGTCTCGTATGTGCATGCGTCTACTCCTCATGGAAAGAGAACTCACCTTGCCAGAGTTGGCGTTCTCCGCGTCTCCACTGTCCACTGCGTACCCACTGTCTGAAGGGTATCCACTGCCCGGTGCGAATACGGGCGATGGGATAGTCTGGGAGAGGGACAGATGCGAGGCATTTCCCATCGAATCTGACACCATGTTCATAGAAATCAAAGTTCAGGTTGTCAAAGCCGTATTGCTGCCGATGTTGGGGCAGGTCGTTGGTGTCGTGCGGTATGATGTGCAAGAAGAAACGCGCCTGGGTATCGTCTGGGCGGCAAGTGTCCCTGACGTAGTGTAGGGAGTTGTCATTGAGGTAGAGGTCGAAGTTGGAGCGGACTGTTGGCTGGTTGGCTGTGATCGCGCGATAGGCCTCCGCGTTTCCATAGGCCTTGTTGACTTTGAAAATGACGCCATCTTCCAGCTCGGCCACGGGTTCTAGTTCTGGCAACGTGCCTAGGTTGGGCGTCTGAAACCCGCCGTAGAACCAGGTCTCGGGACAGCTTCTTCTTGGGCAGTAGAACCAGAGAAGATAGACATCATCCTCAGTATTTCCAATAAACTGTCTCGTCTTGGACCTGCGCCAATGATGCAGAGTATCCAGTTGACGATATGCCGCGCGGATGTCGCTATTTGGTGAAGCGGCCATCATAGCGGGCCAATAACTTATATCAGGTAAGAAATAATAGTCTGCAGCATCAGTGTACCAATACACGTACCATTTCCCTAGATTGGTTATGATAATGTCATCAATGGACTGTTCTCGCATGTACTGCAAGACTGCGGAATCAGCGTGCCTTGCGATGGATGGACTCGGGCCAATCTGCTCATTGGCCTGCCTGATGGCGCGTGCATTGATGGGAACAGACCAACCAAGCCAGAGGGAAAGGGCTGCGCTGAGAAGAACAGTCAACAGGCTGACCTGTTTCACCCCTCTTGGAACAATTATTCTGATGAAGGGCAGAGCCGTGGTGCCCAGCAGCTTTCTCTGCCGCTCAGCGCGCAAGAATCTGTCCATTACGAACACAGCCGTGAACAGGAGAGGAATATACATGGGAGATAGATATCTGTCTATGTTACCGGCGAGTACAGTGGTAGCGAATGTTCCAATGAGTGAGATGAGATAGACTAGCGCGAAGGAGCCGAATAGTATGAAAGGACTCCAGTTAGTCCATGTTCCAACCTTCTGCTGTGCGCGTAGGATAACCCCAAGAGCAATGGCCAATGCCAGCAGGGCTAGGCCTGTCAATACCACAGTAAAACTGTGTAACTCTCCCAATGGCAAATCAAGAAATACCCAGCGAGACAGGGTGTTGAGGATTCTATCCAGAATCTGCGGTAAAGTAAGGTCTGATGGGGGTCTGGGGCCGGTCGGCATTCCCGAGAGCAGGGAATTTCGCAGAATCCATAGCGCGATAGGGAATACAGAGATCAGTATATAGGCCGCGATGTGCTTCACTTTGACCAGGAGCGCGGTGTTGCGCTGGAAAAGGAATAGCGGCAAAACAGTGAAGATCAAGGCGGGGCCGATGTAGCGGGTCAAACAGGCCAACGAGGCGAACATCGCCGCCCAAAGCAGGGATGACCGCTTGCCTTGGTGCAGGAAATAGTCGGTGTGGAGTAAAGAGAGGATGACAAAGAGGATGAAAGGGGGTTCGGACATAGCCGTATAAGCAATAGAGGTCAGGGGAATGGAGAGCAGAATAGCGAGACATGCCCAGAGGATGAGGAAGCGGGAGTGAATGCGCTGCCGCAGATAGTGCCCAGCAACAGCGATGGTCAGTCCAAAGATGGCTGCATGGAGTGGTCCGGCGACATCGAGAGGGTCAAACACAAAGAGACTAACTATAGCGAGCAAAACTGGATAGAGAGGGGGCAACGCCACATAAAGCTCTTTGTTCGTGAATTCGACAAAGCCCTCACCCGTCAGCAGATGCCTGGCCACGGATATGTAATGTATTGAATCCAGACCCAACCCCACGCCATAGTTGACTTGGCGTGCAAGGATGAGGGCTGCGCCTAGCAGGGCGAGACCTGCCAGGGTCAAGGTGAAGCGGTCGGGACGCCAGCGCAGGATGGCTTGCGGCTGTAGCGGCAAGGCAGCAGTCATGCGTCGTACGGCGGCCGGCAGGTCTAATGTGGACATGCGTTTACTCCTCATGGAAAGGGAACTCACTTTGCCAGAGTTGGCGTTCTCCGCGTCTCCACTGTCCACTGCGTATCCACTGTCTGAAGGGTATCCACTGCCCGGTGCGAATACGGGCGATGGGATAGTCTGGGAGAGGGACAGATGCGAGGCATTTCCCATCAAATCTGACACCATGTTCATAGAAATCAAAGTTCAGGTTGTCAAAACCGTATTGCTGCCGATGTTGAGGCAGGTCATTGGTGTCGTGTGGCACGATGTGCAAGAGGAAGCGTGCCTGTATGTCGTCTGGGCAGCAAGTGTCCCTGACGTAGTGTAGGGAGTTGTCATTGAGGTAGAGGTCGAAGTTGGAGCGGACTGTTGGCTGGTTGGCTGTGATCGCGCGATAGGCATCAGCGTTTCCATAGGCTTTGTTGACTTTGAAAATGACGCCATCTTCCAGCTCGGCCACGGGTTCTAGTTCTGGCAACACATCTAGGTTGGGCGTATGGGGCCCGTAGAACCAGACGTCGCCACAGGGCATCTTTACGCAGTAGAACCAGACGAGATACACATCATCCTCGGCATTTCCAATAAATCGGTTTACCTTGTACTTGTGCCAATGACTCAGAGTAGGTAGAAGATGATAGGCTGTAGCATTTGTGTAAAAATACATATGCCCTTTCCATAGATTGGTCATGATAACGTCATCAATGGACTGTTCTCGCATGTACTGCAAGACTGCGGAATCAGCGTACCTTGTGATGGCGGTACTCGGGCTAATCTGCTCATTGGCCTGCCTGATGGCGTGTGCATTGATGGGCACAGACCAACCAAGCCAGAGGGAAAGTGCTGCGCTGAGGAGAACAGTCAACAGGCTGACCTGTTTCACCCCTCCCTGAATAATTGTTCCAATGAAGGGCAGATCGCCAAGGGTACCCAGCAGCTTTCTCTGCCGCTCAGCGCGCAAGAATCTGTCCATAACAAATACTGCCGTGAACAGGAGAGGGATATACATGGGAGACAGATGTCTTCTATGTGTATCAACATAGGTGGTCACTCCCGCCATCAAGAGTGAGATGAGGTACACCAGCGCGAAGGCACTGAATACGCAGAAAGGACTCCAGCCAATCCATGAAGCGGTTTTCTGCTGTGTGCGTAGGAGAACCCCAAGAGCAATAGCCAGTGCCAACAGGGTTATGCCAGTCAAGGCCACAGCGATACTACGAAATTCTCCCAAGGGCAAATCAAAGAACATCCAGCTAGCCAGGTCGTTGAGCCTTACATGCAGAATTTCCAGTAAGGGGTTGGTGCCGGAGTTGGGGCCGCTGGGCTTTCCAAGGCCTAGGAAGTTCCACAGCGACTTGGTCAGTGAGTGAATCTGCTCCCAGTCAATCTGGCCAGTGGGCTTTCCATCTACCAAGATATTCCGTAGTATCCACAGGAAGAGTGGTGACGTGGAGACCAGGGCATACGCAGTGCTGTGCTTTATCTTGGTCACGGACCCTGTGTTGTGCTGGAGACGTAGCAGCAGAAAAATAGTCATGGGCAAGGTAAGGCCGATGTAGCGTGTCAAGCAGGCCAGCGTGGTGAACATCGTCGCCCCAAGTAGGAAGGCTCGCTGGCCCTGGCGCAGGAAGTTGTCGGTGTGGAGCAACGAGAGGGTGACAAAGAGAATGAAGAGAGGTTCGGACATAGCGGTGTAAGCAGTTGAGGTCAAGGGGATGGAGAGCAGAATAGCGAGACATGCCCAGAGGATGAGGAAGCGGGAGTGAATGCGCTGCCGCAGATAGTGCCCGGCAACAAAGATAGTCAGCCCAAAGATGGCCGCATTGAGTGGTCCGGCGACATCAAGAGGGTCAAACACAAAGAGACTCGCTGCGGCGAGCAACAAGGGATAGAGAGGGGGCCATTTCACAAAAGGCTCTTTGTTCGTCAGTTCAACAAAGCCCTCTCCCTCCAGTAGATGTCTGGCCACAGATATGTAGATTGTCGAATCCAGATCTATCCCCACGCCATAGTTGACTTGGCGCGCCAGGATGAGGGCTGCGCCGAGAAGGGCAAGCGCGGCTAGGGTCAGTGTGAAGCGGTCGGGACGCCATCTCAGGATGGCTTGCGACTGTAGCAGCAAAGCAATGGCCATGCGTCGTGCGGCGGCTGGCAGGTCTCGTATGAGCATGCGTCTACTCCTCATGGAAAGGGAACTCGCCTTCCCAGAGTTTGCCTTCGTCGGGTATCCACTGGCCAGTGTTGATACGGGCGATGGGGTAGTCTGGGAGAGGGACAGATGTGAGGCATTTCCCATCGAATCTGACACCATGTTCATAGAAAGCAAAGTCAAGATTGTCAAAGCCGTATTGCTGCCGATGTTGGGGCAGGTCATTGGCGTCGTGTGGCACCATGTGCAAGAAGAAGCGCGCCTGTATGTCGTCTGGGCGGCAAGTGTCCCTGACGTAATGTAGGGTATTGTCGGTGAGGTAGAGGTCGAAGTTGGAGCGGATTACCGCTTGGCCTACTACGATAGACTGATAGGCATCAGCGTTTTCATAGGCCTTGTTGACCTTGAGAATGACGCCATCGGCCAGCTCGGCTATGGGTTCTAGTTCCGGCAACACGTTTAGGTTGGGCGTATGAAACCCGCCGTAGAACCAGGGCGTGTCACAGGATATAGGGATCCTTCCACAGTAGAACCAGACGAGATAGACATCATCATCGGTATTTCCAATAAACAGTCTCGTCATGTACCGATGCCATGAGGGTATGTGATGATAGTCTGCGCGGCGGCCGCTATAGGCTGAAGCGACCGTCGGAGCGGGCCAATGACGCAGAAGAGTTAGGGGATGATATTCCGTAGTGGGTAGATACAGGACCCCTTGCCATAGATTGGACACGATAGCACCATCAATGGAATTGTCTCGCATGTACTGCAAGGCTTGGGAATCAGCGAACTGTAGGTATGTACTGCCGATATAACTGGTAGGCATATTGGCCTGTCTTATGGCGCGCGCATGGATGGGCACAGACCAACCATGCCAGAGGGAAAGAACTGCGCTGAGGAGAACAGTCAATAGGCTAACCTTTTTCATCCCTCCCTGAACAATTGTTCCGATGAAAGGCAGATCGCCGATGGTGCCCAGCAGCTTTCTCTGCTGTTCAGCGCGCAAGAGTCTGTCCATAACCAGTACGGCAGTGAAGAGGAGCGGAATATACACGGGAAGCAGGAATCTGTAATGAGGTCCGACTTCAGAGGTCTGTACTGCAAGAATGAGGAGGATGAAGTACACCAGCATGAAGGCAGGGAATAGGCCCAAAGAGGTCAAGTCAGTCCAGGCAGCGGCTTTCTGCTGTGCGCGTAGGGTGACCCCAAGAGCAGCAATGACCAGTACCAGCAGGGCTAGGCCTGTCACTGCCTCGGCGAAAACGTGAAACTCTCCCAATGACAAATCAAGGAACAGCCATCTGGTCAAATGGCTGATGACTTTATCCAGAATCTTCAGAAAGGGAAGGACTGTCGTAACCCTGTTACCCATAGGCCTTCCAGAGAGCAGGAAGTTTCGCAGCAACCAAAGACAGATTGGGGGGGCGGAAATTGCTGTGTACAGCCCGATGCGTTTCAGTTTCTCAAAGGGTGCAATACTACGCTGGAAGAGCAGTAACAGCAAAACGGTGAAGATCAAGGCGGGGCCGATGTAGCGAGTCAAGCAGGCCAGAGCGGTGAACACTGCTGCCCAAAGTAGGGATGCCCGCTTGCCTTGGTGCAGGAAATAGTCGGTGTGGAGTAAAGAGAGGGTAACAAAGAGGATGAAAGAGGGTTCGGACATAACTTTGGAAGCATTCTTAGTCAAGGGGATGGAGAGCAGAATGGCGAGACATGTCCAGAGGACGAGGAAGCGGGAGTGAATGCGCTGCCGTAGCCACTGCCCGGCAGCAAAGATAGTCAGCCCAAAGATGGCTGCATTGAGTGGTCCGGCGACATCAAGAGGGTCAAAGATAAAAAGGCTGGCCCCGGCGAGCAGCAGCGGATACAGAGGTGGCCATTGCACATAAAGCTCCTTCGTCAAGGTGACAAAGCCCTCTCCCTCCAGCAGATTCCTGGCTACGGTTATGTAAAATACCGAATCCGTATTTATACTCACGCCATAGTTGACTTGGCGTGCTAGGATGAGGGCTGCGCCGAGAAGGGCAAGCACTGCCAAAAGAAGGGTAAAGCGGTCGGGACGCCATCTCAGGATGGCTTGCGGCTGTAGCGGCCAGGCAGTAGCTAGGCGTCGTGCGGCGGCTAGCAGGTCTCGTATGAGCATGCGTCTACTCATCATGGAAAGGGAATTCGCCTTCCCAGAGTTTGCCTTCGCCGGGTATCCACTGCCCGGTGTTGATACGGGCGATGGGGTAGGCTGGGAGAGGGACAGATGCGAGGCATTTCCCATCGAATCTGACACCATGTTCATAGAAAGCAAAGTCAAGGTTGTCAAAGCCGTATTGCTGCCGATGTTGGGGCAGATCATTGGTGTCGTGTGGCACGATGTGCAAGAAGAAGCGCGCCTGTATGTCGTCTGGACGGCAAGTGTCCCTGACGTAGTGTAAAGAGTTGTCCTTGATGTGTAGGTCGAAGTTAGATCGGACTATTGGCTGTGTGTCTGTGATCGAGCGATAGGCATCAGCGTTTCCATAGGCCTTGTTGACCTTGAGAATGACGGCATCAGTCAGCTCTGCTATGGGTTCTAGTTCTGGCAACGTGTCTAGGTTGGGCGTCTGGAACCCGCCGTAGAACCAGGGCGTGTCACAGGATATAGGGATCCTTCCACAGTAGAACCAGACGAGATAGACATCATCATCGGTATTTCCAATAAACAGTCTCGTCATGTACCGATGCCATGAGGGTATGTGATGATAGTCTGCGCGGCGGCCGCTATAGGGTGCAGCGACCGTCAGAGCGGGCCAATGATTCATAAGATCGGAGAAATAATATTCCGTAGTAGGTAGATACAGGCCCCCTTGCCATAGATTGGACACGATAGCACCATCAATGGAATGTTCTCGCATGTACTGCAAGGCTTGGGAATCAGCGAACTGTAGGTATGTTCTGCCGACCCGACTGGTAGGCATATTGACCTGTCTTATGGCACGCGCATTGATGGGCACAGACAGACCAAGCCAGAGGGAAAGAACTGCGCTGAGGAGAACGGTCAATAGGCTGACCTGTTTCACCCTTCTTGGAATAATTGTGCGGATGAAGGGCAGGTCGTTGATGGTGCCCAGCAGCTTTCTCTGTCGCTCATAGCGCAAGAATCTATCTATAACCAGTACGGCTGTGAACAGGAGCGGAATATACACGGGAAGCAGATACCTGAGCTCAGGTCCGACTTCAGAGGTCTGTATTGCAAGAATGAGGAGGATGAAGTACACCAGCGTGAAGGTAGGGAATAGGCACAAAGAGGTCAAGTCAGTCCAAGCAGCGGCTTTCTGCTGTGCGCGTAGGATAACTCCAAGAGCAATGACCAGTACCAGCAGGGCTAGGCCTGTCAATACCTCGGCGAAAACGTGAAACTCTCCCAATGACAAATCAAGGAACAGCCATCTGGTCAAATGGCTGATGACTTTATCCAGAATCTTCAGAAAGGGAAGGACTGTCGTAACCCTGTTACCCATAGGATTTCCAGAGAGAAGGAAGTTTCGCAGCAACCAAAGACAGATTGGCGTGGCGGAAACTGCTGCGTACAGCCCGATGCGTTTCAGTTTCTCAATGAGCGCAATACTAGGTTGGAAGAGCAGTAGCGGCAAAACGGTGAAGATCAAGGCAGGACCGATGTAGCGTGTCAAGCAGGCCAGAGCGGTGAACACTGCTGCCCAAAGCAGGGATGCCCACTTGCCTTTCTGCAAGAAGTTGTCGGTGTGGAGTAAAGAGAGAGTGACAAAGAGGATAAAAGGGGGTTCGGATAAAGCCGTGGACGCCCAATGAGCCAGAGGAAGGGCAAACAGAATGGCGAGACATGTCCAGAGGACGAGGAAGCGGGAGTGAATGCGCTGCCGCAGATACCACCCGGCCACAAAGATAGTCAGCCCAAAGATGGCTGCATTGAGTGATCCGGCGACATCAAGAGGGTCAAAGATAAAAAGGCTGGCCCCGGCGAGCAGCAGCGGATACAGAGGGGCCCATAGCACATAAGCCGTTTTGACCGCTCGTTCAACAAAGCCCTCTCCTTCCAGCAGATGTCTGGCTACGGATATGTAAGCTATTGAATCCCAAGTCAGTCCCACGCCATAGTTGACTTGGCGTGCTAGGATGAGGGCTGCGCCGAGAAGGGCAAGCGCGGCTAGGGTCAGTGTGAAGCGGTTGGGACGCCAGCGCAGGATGGCTTGCGGCTGTAGCAGCAAAGCAATGGCCATGCGTCGTGCGGCGGTTGACAGGTCTCGTGTGGGCATGCGTCTATTCCTTAGGGAAAGGGAACTCACCTTCCCAGAGTTTGCCTTCGCCGGGTATCCACTGCCCGGTGTTGATACGGGCGATGGGGTAGGCTGGGAGAGGGACAGATGCGAGGCATTTCCCATCGAATCTGACACCATGTTCATAGAAAGCAAAGTCAAGGTTGTCAAAGCCGTATTGCTGCCGATGTTGGGGCAGGTCATTGGTGTCGTGTGGCATGATGTGCAAGAAGAAGCGTGCCTGTATGTCGTCTGGACGGCAAGTGTCCCTGACGTAGTGTAAAGAGTTGTCGTTGAGGTGTAGGTCGAAGTTGGAGCGGACTAATGGCTGTGTGTCTGTGATCGCGCGATAGGCCTCAGCGTTTCCATAGGCCTTGTTGACTTTGAGAATGACGGCATCGGTCAGCTCTGCTATGGGTTCTAGTTCTGGCAACGTGTCTAGGTTGGGCGTCTGGAACCCGCCGTAGAACCAGGTCGTAGCACAGGATTTAGGTCTACTTCTACAGTAGGACCAGACGAGATAGACATCATCATCGGTATTTCCAATAAACTGTCTCGTCATGGAGTGAAACCCTTGCTCTGAGGGCATGTGATGATAGTCTGCGCGGCGGCTGCTATCTGGTGCAGCGACCGTCGGAGCGGGCCAATGACGTATATCATAGATGTGATAATAGGTCGCAGCATCAGTGTACCAATACATCAACCAGGGCTGTATATTGGTCACGATAGCACCATCAATGGAATGTTCTCGCATGTACTGAAAGACTGCGGAATCAGCGTGCCTTGCGTTGGAAGCACTCGGAGCAATACGAGCATTGGCGTGTCTTATGGCGCGTGCATTGATGGGCACAGACCAACCAAGCCAGAGGGAAAGGGCTGCGCTGAGGAGAACAGTCAACAGACTGACCTGTTTCACCTTCCCCCGAACAATTGTGCTGACGAAGGGCAGATGACCGAGGGTTCCTAGCAGCTTTCTCTGCCGTTCATAGCGCAAGAATCTGTCCATAACCCATACGGCCGTGAACAGGAGCGGAATATACACGGGAGATAGATATCTGCTGTTTCTTAGTGAGTCGAGTGCAGTGTTAGCGAGGGTCCCAATGAGTGCGATGAGATGGACCAGCACGAAGGAGCCGAATATGTAGGTCCCAATGAGTGCGATGAGATAGACCAGCGCGAAGGAGCCGAATATGGAGAAAGGCATCCAATCAGTCCATGTTCCCACTTTTTGCTGTGCGCGTATGATAGATAACCCAAGAGCAATGGCCAGTGCCAGCAGGGCTAGGCCTGTCAATGCCACAGCGAAACGATGAAACTCTCCCAATGGCAAATCCAGAAATATCCATCTAGATAGGGTGTTGAGTATGATATCCAGAATCTGCGGTAAGGTAAGGTCTGGCAGGGGTATGTGTCCGCCCGGACTTCCCGAGAGCAGGGAGTTTCGCAGAATCCATAGCACGATAGGGGACACAGAGATCAGTGTATATGCCGCGATGTGCTTCATCTTGACCATGAGAGCGGTGTTACGCTGGAGAAGGAGCAGCGACACAATGGTCATGGGCAAGGTAAGGCCCATGTAACGGGTCAAGAAAGCCAGTGCGGTGAACACTGCTGCCCAAAGCAGGGAGGCCCGCTTGCCTTGGCCCAAGAAGTTGTCGGTGTGGAGTAAAGCGAGAGTGACAAAGAGGAAGAAAGGGGCTTCGGACATAGCGAAGTAAGCAATAGAGGTCAAGGGGATGGAGAGCAGAATGGCAAGACAGGCCCAGATGATGAGGAAGCGGGAATGAATGCGCTGCCGCAGATAGTGCCCAGCAACAGCGATGGTCAGCCCAAAGATGGCCGCATTGAGTGGTCCGGCGACAGCGTAAGGGTCAAACACAAAGAGGCTAGCTGCGGCGAGCAACATGGGATAGAGAGGGGGCCATGCCACATAAAGTTCTTTGTTCGTCAGTTGGACAAAGCCCTCTCCCTCCAGTAGATGTCTGGCTACGGATATGTAATATATTGAATCCGAACCTATCCCCACGCCATAGTTGACTTGGCGCGCCAGGATGAGAGCCATGCCCAGCAGGGCGAGTGCTGTCAAGAGCAGAGTAAAGCGGTCGGGACGCCAGCGCAGGATGGCTTGCGGCTGTAACAGCAAAGCAATGGCCATGCGTCGTGCGGCGGCTGACAGGTCTCGTGTGGGCATGCGTCTACTCCTTAGGGAAAGGGAACTCACCTTCCCAGAGTTTGCCTTCGCCGGGTATCCACTGCCCGGTGTTGATATGGGCGATGGGATAGTCTGGGAGCGGGACAGATGCAAGGCATTTCCCATCAAATCTCACGACGTGCTTATAGAAAGCAAAGTCAAGGTTGACAAAGCCGTATTGCTGCCGATGTTGGGGCAGATCATTGGTGTCGTGTGGCATGATGTGCAAGAAGAAGCGTGCCTGTATGTCGTTTGGGCGGCAAGTATCCCTGACATAGTGCAGGGAATTGTCATTGAGGTAAATGTCGAAGTGTGCTCGGAGTACCGCCTGGCCTGCTACGATAGACTGATACGCCTCAGCACCATAGGCATTGTTGACGTTGAGAATAGATTCGCCTTGCCAGAGTTTGTCTTCTCCGGGCGGTATCCCCTGCCCGGTTTTGATATAGACGATGGGGTAGTCTGGGAGCGGGACAGATGCGAGGCATTTCCCATCGAATCTTACGCCGTGCTCATAGAAAGCAAAGTTAATGTTGACAAAGCCGTATTGCTGCCGATGTTGGGGCAGGTCATTGGTGTCGTGTGGCATGATGTGCAAGAAGAAGCGCGCCTGTAAGTCGTCTGGGCGGCAAGTGTCCCTGACGTAGTGCAGGGTATTGTCGTTGAGGTGTAGGTTGAAGTTGGAGCGGACTAATGGCTGTGTGGCTGTGATCGCGCGATAGGCATCAGCGTTTCCATAGGCCTTGTTGACTTTGAGAATGACGGCATCGGTCAGCTCTGCAATGGGTTCTAGTTCTGGCAACGTGTCTAGGTTGGGCGTCTGGAACCCGCCGTAGAACCAGGTCGTAGCACAGGATTTAGGTCTACTTCTACAGTAGGACCAGACGAGATAGACATCATCATCGGTATTTCCAATAAACTGTCTCGTCGTGGAGTGAAACCATTGCCTGGAGGGTATGTGATGATAGTCTGCGCGGCTCCTGCTATCTGGTGCAGCGACCGTCGGAGCGGGCCAATGACTTATATCATATACTTCATAATAGGTCGCAGCATCAGTGTACCAATACACCAACCAGGGCTGTATATTGGTCACGATAGCACCATCAATGGAATGTTCTCGTATGTACTGAAAGACTGCGGAATTAGCGTGCTTTGGGATGGATGCACTCGGACCTATACGAGCATTGGCGTGTCTTATGTCACGCGCATTGATGGGCACAGACCGACCAAGCCAGAGGGAAAGTGATGCGCTGAGGAGAACGGTCAACAGGCTGACCTGTTGCACCCTTCTTGGAACAATTGTGCGGATGAAGGGCAGGTCGTTGATGGTGCCCAGCAGCTTTCTCTGTCGCTCATAGCGCAAGAATCTATCTATAACCAGTACGGCTGTGAACAGGAGCGGAATATACACGGGAGACAGGTATCTGTTGTTTGGAGGCTCGCCTGCAACGGTAGCGGTCGCCCCAATGATTGCGATGAGATAGACTAGCGAGAAGGAGCTGAATATGGAGAAAGGCCTCCAGTTGGTCCGTGTTCCAACCTTCTGCTGTGCGCGTATGATAGATAACCCAAGTGCAATGGCCAGTACTAGCAGGGCTAGGCCTGTCAATGCCACAGCGAAACGATGAAACTCTCCCAATGGCAAATCCAGAAACACCCAGCGAGACAGAGTGTTGAGCATGAAATCCAGAAGATTGGGTACGGTCATGTTAGCTGAGTAATATCCAGGCGGTCTTCCCGAGATCAGGAAATTTCGCAGCATCCAGAGAGCGATAGGAGGCACAGAAATCAGTGTATATACCGCGATGTGCTTCATCTTGGCCACAGATCCGGTGTTGCGCTGGAGAAGGAGCAGCGGCACAATGGTCATGGGCAAGGTAAGGCCGATGTAACGGGTCAAGCAGGCCAGTGCGGTGAACACTGCTGCCCAAAGCAGGGAGGCCCGCTTGCCTTGGCCCAAGAAGTTGTCGGTGTGGAGTAAAGAGAGGGTGACAAAGAGGAAGAAAGGGGCTTCGGACATAGCGAAGTAAGCAATTGAGGTCAAGGGGATGGAGAGCAGAATGGCGAGACAGGCCCAGAGGATGAGGAAGCGGGAATGAATGCGCTGCCGCAGATAGTACCCGGCCACAAAGATGGTCAGTCCAAAGATGGCCACATTGAGTGGTCCGGCGACATCAAGAGGGTCAAACACAAAGAGGCTAGTTGTAGCGAGCAACATGGGATAGAGAGGGGGCCAAATCAGATAAGGTTCTTTGTTCGTCAGTTGGCCAAAGCCCTCTCCCTCCAGTAGATGTCTGGCTACGGATATGTAATATATTGAATCCGCACCTATCCCCGCGCCATAGTTGACTTGGCGCGCTAGGATGAGGGCTGCGCCGAGAAGGGCAAGCGCGGCTAGGGTCAGTGTGAAGCGGTCGGGACGCCAGCGCAAGATGGCTTGCGGCTGTAGTGGCCAGGCAGTAGCTAGGCGTCGTGCGGCGGCTGACAGGTTGCGTATGTACATGCGTCTACTCCTTAGGGAACGGGAACTCGCCTTCCCAGATTCGGCCTTCGTCGGGTATCCACTGCCCGGTGTTGATACGGGCGATGGAGTAGTCTGGGAGCGGGACAGATGCGAGGCATTTCCCATCGAATCTTACGCCGTGCTCATAGAAAGCAAAGTCAAGGTTGACAAAGCCGTATTGCTGCCGATGTTGGGGTAGGTCATTGGTGTCGTGTGGCACGATGTGCAAGAGGAAGCGTGCTTGGGTATCGGCTGGGCTGCAAGTATCCCTGACGTAGTGTAGGGTGTTGTCGATGAGGTGTAGGTCGAAGTTGGATCGGACTAATGGCTGTGTGTCTGTGATCGCGCGATAGGCATCAGCGTTTCCATAGGATTTGTTGACTTTGAGAATGACGCCATCGGTCAGCTCGGCTATGGATTCTAGTTCTGGCAACGTGTCTAGGTTGGGCGTATGAAACCCGCCGTAGAACCAGGTCGCGGCACAGGATCTAGGTCGACTGCAGTAGGCCCAGACGAGATAGACATCATCATCGGTATTTCCAATAAACAGTCTCATCATGTACCGATGCCATGAGGCTATGTGATGATAGTCTGCGCGGCGGCCGCTATCTGGTGCAGCGACCGTCAGAGCGGGCCAATGACGTATATCATAGATGTGATAATAGGTCGCAGCATCTGTGTACCAATACACAGGTGTCTGGCCTATATTGGTCACAATAGCATCATCAATGGAATGTTCGCGCATGTACTGCAAAACTTCAGAAGCAGCGTACTTTGTGACGTGTTGACTCGGGCCAATCTGCTCGTTGGCCTGCCTGATGGCGCGTGCATTGATGGGCACAGACCGACCAAGCCAGAGGGAAAGTGCTGTGGTGAGGAGAACAGTCAATAGGCTGACCTGTTTCACCCCTCTTGGAACAATTGTGCGGATGAAGGGCAGATTGTTGATGGTGCCCAGCAGCTTTCTCTGCCGTTCATAGCGCAAGAATCTGTCCATAACCCATACGGCCGTGAACAGGAGCGGAATATACACGGGAGATAGATATCTGTTTCCTTGCGAGAAGAGTGTAATGATAGCGAGGGTTCCAATGAGTGCGATGAGATAGACCAGTGCAAAGGCAGCAAATAGAGAGAAAGGACTCCAGTCAGTCCATGTTCCCATTTTCTGCTGTGCGCGTATGATGGATACCCCAAGAGCAATGGCCAGTGCCAGCAGGGCTAGGCCTGTCAATGCCACAGCGAAACGATGAAACTCTCCCAATGGCAAATCCAGAAACACCCAGCGAGACAGGGCGTTGAGCCTGCTATCCAGAAGCTGCGGTAAGGTAAGGTCTGGCGGGGGGGGGGTGTGACCGGCCGGACTTCCCGAGAGCAGGAAGTTTCGCAGCATCCAGAGAGCGATAGGAGGCACAGAAATCAGTGTATATACCGCGATATGCTTCACCTTGGCCACAGATCCGGTGTTGCGCTGGAGAAGGAGCAGCGGCACAATGGTCATAGGCAAGGTAAGGCCGATGTAACGTGTCAAGCAGGCCAGAGCGGTGAACACTGCTGCCCAAAGCAGGGATGACCGCTTGCCTTGGTGCAGGAAATAGTCAGTGTGGAGTAAAGAGAGGGTGACAAAGAGGAAGAAAGGTGCTTCGGACATAGCGAAGTAAGTAATTGAGGTCAAGGGGATGGAGAGCAGAATGGCAAGACAGGCCCAGAGGATGAGGAAGCGGGAGTGAATGCGCTGCCGCAGATAGTGCCCGGCTACAAAGATGGTCAGTCCAAAGATGGCTGCATTGAGTGGTCCGGCGACATCGAAAGGGTCAAATACAAAGAAGCTAGCTGCGGCGAGCAACATGGGATAGAGAGGGGGAAATTTCATATAAAGCTCTTTGTTCGTCAGTTGGCCAAAGCCCTCTCCCTCCAGTAGATGTCTGGCCACGGATATGTAAGCTATCGAATCCCAAGTCAGGGCCGCGCCATAGTTGACTTGGCGCGCTAGGATGAGGGCTGCGCCGAGAAGGGCAAGCGCGGCTAGGGTCAGTGTGAAGCGGTCGGGACGCCAGCGCAGGATGGCTTGCGGCTGTAGCGGCCAGGCAATAGCTAGGCGTCGCGCAGCGGCTGGCAGGTCTCGTGTGGGCATGCGTCTACTCCTTAGGGAAAGGGAACTCACCTTTCCAGAGTTTGCCTTCGCCAGGTATCCACTGCCCGGTGTTGATACGGGCGATGGAGTAGTCTGGGAGCGGGACAGATGCGAGGCATTTCCCATCAAACCTCACGACGTGCTCATAGAAAGCAAAGCCAAGGTTGTCAAAGCCGTATTGCTGCCGATGTTGGGGCAGATCATTGGTGTCGTGTGGCATGATGTGCAAGAAGAAGCGGGCCTGTACGTCGGCTGGGCTGCAAGTGTCCCTGACGTAATGTAGGGTGTTGTCGTTGAGGTAGATGTCGAAGTGTGCTCGGAGTACCGCCTGGCCTACTACGATAGACTGATACGCCTCAGCACCATAGGCATTGTTGACATTGACAATAGACTCGCCTTGCCAGAATAGGCTTTCGTTGGGTGTCCCTTGTCCGGTTTTGATATAGACGATGGGGTAATCTGGGAGCGGGACAGATGCGAGGCATTTCCCGTCGAATCTTACGCCGTGCTCATAGAAAGCAAAGTCAAGGGTGACAAAGCCGTATTGCTGCCGATGTTGGGGTAGGTCATTGGTGTCGTGTGGCACGATGTGCAAGAGGAAGCGTGCCTGTATGTCGTCTGGGCGGCAAGTATCCCTGACGTAGTGCAGGGTATTGTCGATGAGGTGTAGGTCGAAGTTGGACCGGACTAATGGCTGTGTGTCTGTGATCGCGCGATAGGCATCAGCGTTTCCATAGGATTTGTTGACTTTGAGAATGACGCCATCGGTCAGCTCGGCTATGGGTTCTAGTTCTGGCAACGTGTCTAGGTTGGGCGTCTGGAACCCGCCATAGAACCAAGGAGAGCCGTAGAACCAGACAAGATAGACATCATCCTCAGTATTTCCAATAAACAGTCTCACCCCGTACCGATTCCAATACTCTTGACTTGAAGGTGTGTGATGATAGTCTGCGCGGCGGCTGCTATAGGGTGCAGCGACCGTCGGAGCGGGCCAATGACGTATATCATATAAATTATAAAAGGTCGCAGCATCTGTGTACCAATACACAAGTGTCTGGCTTGTATTGGTCACAATAGCATCATCAATGGAATGTTCTCGCATGTACTGAAAGACTGCGGAATCAGCGTACCTTGCGACGGGTTGACTCGGGCCAATCTGCTCGTTGGCCTGCCTGATGGCGCGCGCATTGATGGGCACAGACCGCCCAAGCCAGAGGGAAAGAACTGCGCTGAGGAGAACAGTCAATAGGCTGACCTGTTTCACCCCTCTTGGAATAATTGTGCGGATGAAGGGCAGGTTGTTGATGGTGCCTAGCAGCTTTCTCTGCTGTTCAGCACGCAAGACTCTGTCCATAACGAATACTGCAGTGAACAGGAGCGGAATATACACGGGAGACAGATATCTGTTTCCTTGCGAGAAGAGTCTAATGATAACGAGGGTTCCAATGATTGCGATGAGATAGACCAGTGCAAAGGCAGCAAATAGAGAGAAAGGCCTCCAGTCAGTCCATGTTCCCATTTTCTGCTGTGCGCGTATGATGGATACCCCAAGAGCAATGGCCAGTACCAGCAGGGCTAGGCCTGTCAATGCCACAGCGAAACGATGAAACTCTCCCAATGGCAAATCCAGAAACACCCAGCGAGACAGGGCGTTGAGCCTGCTATCCAGAATCTGCGGTAAGGTAAGGTCTGGCGGGGATCTGTGTGCGGCCGGACTTCCCGAGAGCAGGAAGTTTCGCAGTATCCAGAGAGCGATAGGAGGCACAGAAATCAGTGTATATACCGCGATGTGCTTCATCTTGGTCACAGATCCGGTGTTGCGCTGGAGAAGGATCAGCGGCACAATGGTCATGGGCAAGGTAAGGCCGATGTAACGTGTCAAGCAGGCCAGAGCGGTGAACACTGCTGCCCAAAGCAGGGAGGCCCGCTTGCCTTGGTGCAGGAAATAGTCAGTGTGGAGTAAAGAGAGGGTAACAAAGAGAATGAAAGGTGCTTCGGACATAGCCGTGTAAGTAATTGAGGTTAAGGGGATGGAGAGCAGAATGGCAAGACAGGCCCAGAGGATGAGGAAGCGAGAATGAATGTGCTGTCGTAGATAATGTCCAGCAACAAAGATGGTCAGTCCAAAGATGGCTGCATTGAGTGGTCCGGCGACATCGAGAGGGTCAAATACAAAGAGGCTAGCTGCGGCGAGCAACATGGGGTAGAGAGGGGGCCAGGCCACATAAAGCCCTTTGTTCATCACTGTGACAAAGCCCTCTCCTTCCAGCAGATGTCTGGCTACGGATATATAAAGTATTGAATCCGAACCTATCCCCACGCCATAGTTGACTTGGCGCGCTAGGATGAGGGCTGCGCCGAGAAGGGAAAGCGCGGCTAGGGTCAGTGTAAAGCGGTCGGGACGCCAGCGCAGGATGGCTTGCGGCTGTAACAGCAAAGCAATGGCCATGCGTCGTGCGGCGGCTGACAGGTCTCGTGTGGGCATGCGTCTACTCCTTAGGGAAAGGGAACTCACCTTCCCAGAGTTTGCCTTCGCCGGGTATCCACTGCCCGGTGTTGATATGGGCGATGGGATAGTCTGGGAGCGGGACAGATGCAAGGCATTTCCCATCAAATCTCACGACGTGCTTATAGAAAGCAAAGTCAAGGTTGACAAAGCCGTATTGCTGCCGATGTTGGGGCAGATCATTGGTGTCGTGTGGCATGATGTGCAAGAAGAAGCGTGCCTGTATGTCGTTTGGGCGGCAAGTATCCCTGACATAGTGCAGGGAATTGTCATTGAGGTAAATGTCGAAGTGTGCTCGGAGTACCGCCTGGCCTGCTACGATAGACTGATACGCCTCAGCACCATAGGCATTGTTGACGTTGAGAATAGATTCGCCTTGCCAGAGTTTGTCTTCTCCGGGCGGTATCCCCTGCCCGGTTTTGATATAGACGATGGGGTAGTCTGGGAGCGGGACAGATGCGAGGCATTTCCCGTCGAATCTTACGCCGTGCTCATAGAAAGCAAAGTTAATGTTGACAAAGCCGTATTGCTGCCGATGTTGGGGCAGGTCATTGGTGTCGTGTGGCATGATGTGCAAGAAGAAGCGTGTCTGTAAGTCGTCTGGGCGGCAAGTGTCCCTGACGTAGTGCAAGGTATTGTCGTTGAGGTAGATGTTGAAGTTGGATCGGACTAATGGCTGTGTGTCTGTGATCGCGCGATAGGCATCAGCGTTTCCATAGGCCTTGTTGACTTTGAGAATGACGGCATCGGTCAGCTCGGCTATGGGTTCTAGTTCTGGCAACGTGTCTAGGTTGGGCGTATGGAACCCGCCGTAGAACCAGGTCGCGGCACAGGATCTAGGTGGACTGCAGTAGGCCCAGACGAGATAGACATCATCATCGGTATTTCCAATAAACAGTCTCGTCATGTACCGCTGCCATGAGGGCATGTGATGATAGTCTGCGCGGCGGCCGCTATCTGGTGCAGCGACCGTCAGAGCGGGCCAATGACGTATACCATATAAGTGATAATAGGTCGCAGCATCTGTGTACCAATACACAGGTGTCTGGCCTATATTGGTCACAATAGCATCATCAATGGAATGTTCTCGCATGTACTGAAAGACTGCGGAAGCAGCGTGCCTTGTGTTGGAAGCACTCGGAGCAATACGAGCATTGGCGTGTCTTATGGCGCGTGCATTGATGGGAACAGACCAACCAAGCCAGAGGGAAAGAACTGCGCTGAGGAGAACAGTCAATAGGCTAACCTTTTTCATCCATCCCTGAACAATTGTTCCGATGAAAGGCAGATCGCCGATGGTGCCTAGCAGCTTTCTCTGCTGTTCAGCGCGCAAGAATCTGTCCATAACCAGTACGGCAGTGAAGAGGAGCGGAATATACACGGGAAGCAGGAATCTGTAATGAGGTCCGACTTCAGAGGTCTGTACTGCAAGAATGAGGAGGATGAAGTACACCAGCGTGAAGGCAGGGAAGAAGCACAAAGAGGTCAAGTCAGTCCAAGCAGCGGCTTTCTGCTGTGCGCGTAGGGTGACCCCAAGAGCAATGACCAGTACCAGCAGGGCTAGGCCTGTCAATGCCTCGGCGAAAACGTGAAACTCTCCCAATGACAAATCAAGGAACAGCCATCTGGTCAAATGGCTGATGACTTTATCCAGAATCCCCAGAAAGGGCCAGACTATCGTATCCCTGGCTCCCATAGGATTTCCAGAGAGAAGGAAGTTTCGCAGCAACCAAAGACAGATTGGGGTGGCGGAAACTGCTGTGTACAGCCCGATGCGTTTCAGTTTCTCAAAGGGTGCAATACTAGGTTGGAAGAGCAGTAGCGGCAGAACGGTGAAGATCAAGGCGGGGCCGATGTAGCGAGTCAAGCAGGCCAGAGCGGTGAACACTGCTGCCCAAAGTAGGGATGCCCGCTTGCCTTGGTGCAGGAAATAGTCGGTGTGGAGTAAAGCGAGGGTGACAAAGAGGAAGAAAGGGGCTTCGGACATAGCGAAGTAAGCAATAGAGGTCAAGGGGATGGAGAGCAGAATGGCGAGACATGTCCAGAGGATGAGGAAGCGAGAATGAATGCGCTGCCGCAGATAGTGCCCGGCAACAGCGATGGTCAGTCCAAAGATGGCTGCATTGAGTGGTCCGGCGACATCAAGAGGGTCAAATACAAAAAGGCTAGTTGCGGCGAGCAACATGGGATAGAGAGGGGGAAATTTCATATAAAGCTCTTTGTTCGTCAGTTCAACAAAGCCTTCTCCCTCCAGTAGATGTCTGGCTACGGATATGTAAGCTATCGAATCCCAAGTCAGTCCCACGCCATAGTTGACTTGGCGCGCCAGGATGAGAGCCATGCCCAGCAGGGCGAGTGCTGTCAAGAGCAGAGTAAAGCGGTCGGGACGCCAACGCAGGATGGCTTGCGGCTGTAGCAGCAAAGCAATGGCCATGCGTCGTGCGGCGGCTGACAGGTCTCGTATGTGCATGCGTCTACTCCTTAATGAAAGGGAACTCACCTTCCCAGATTCGGCCTTCGTCGGGTATCCACTGCCCAGTGTTGATACGGGCGATGGGGTAGTCTGGGAGAGGGACAGATGCGAGGCATTTCCCATCGAATCTCACGACGTGCTTATAGAAAGCAAAGTCAAGGTTGTCAAAGCCGTATTGCTGCCGATGTTGGGGCAGATCATTGGTGTCGTGTGGCAGGATGTGCAAGAAGAAGCGTGCCTGTACGTCGGCTGGGCGGCAAGTGTCCCTGACATAGTGCAGGGAATTGTCATTGAGGTAGATGTCGAAGTGGGACCGGAGTACCGCCTGGCCTGCTACGATAGACTGATAGGCCTCAGCACCATAGGCATTGTTGACATTGACAATAGCCTCGCCTTGCCAGAATAGGCTTTCGTTGGGTGTCCCTTGTCCGGTTTTGATATAGACGATGGGGTAGTCTGGGAGCGGGACAGATACGAAGCATTTCCCATCGAATCTGACACCATGCTTATAGAAATCAAAATCAAGGTTGCCAAAGCCGTATTGCTGCCGATGTTGGGGCAGGTCGTTGGTGTTGTGTGGCAGGATGTGCAAGAAGAAGCGTGCCTGTATGTCGTCTGGACGGCAAGTGTCCCTGACGTAGTGCAGGGTGTTGTCGTTGAGGTAGATGTTGAAGTTGGATCGGACTAATGGCTGTGTGTCTGTGATCGCGCGATAGGCATCAGCGTTTCCATAGGATTTGTTGACTTTGAGAATGACGGCATCTTCCAGTTCGGCCACGGGTTCTAGTTCCGGCAACACATCTAGATTGGGCGTCTGGAACCCGCCGTAGAACCAAGGACTCCTTTGGCCGTAGAAGTAGACGAGATAGACATCATCATCGGTATTTCCAATAAACAGTCTCGTCATGTACCGATGCCCTCGCTCTAAGGGTATGTGATGATAGTCTGCGCGGCGGCCGCTATAGGGTGCAGCGACCGTCAGAGCGGGCCAAGAATGCCGCCCCCATAGGTAATGATATTCCGTAGTGGGTAGATACGGGATTCCTTGCCATAGATTGGACACGATAGCACCATCAATGGAATTGTCTCGCATGTACTGCAAGGCTTGGGAATCAGCGAACTGCAGGTACGTTCTGCCGATATAACTGGTAGGCATATTGACCTGTCTTATGGCACGCGCATTGATGGGCACAGACCAACCAAGCCAGAGGGAAAGAACTGCGGTGAGGAGAACGGTCAATAGGCTGGCCTGTTTCACCCTTCTTGGAATAATTGTGCGGATGAAGGGCAGGTCGTTGATGGTGCCCAGCAGCTTTCTCTGCTGTTCAGCGCGCAAGAATCTGTCCATAACGAATACTGCAGTGAACAGGAGCGGAATATACACGGGAGACAGATATCTGTTGTTTGGAGGTTCGCCTGTAAGGGTAGCGGTTGACCCAAGGAGTGCGATGAGATAGACCAGCGCGAAGGAGCCGAATATGTAGAAAGGACTCCAGTTGGTCCATGTTCCACCCGTCTGCTGTGCGCGTAGGGTACCCCCAACTGCAATGGCCAATGCCAGCAGGGCTAGGCCTGTCAAAGCCACAGCGAAACGCTGAAACTCTCCCAAGGGCAAATCTAGAAACACCCAGCGAGACAGGGTATTGAGCATGAAATCTAGAAGATTGGGTAAGGTCATGTTAGTTGAGTATATAGTTATGAAGAATCTAGATACAGTCGGACTTTCAGCGACTCGGAAGTGTCCGGTCGGCAGTCCCGAGAGCAGGAAATTTCGCAGAATCCATAGCGCGAGAGGGGACACAGCAATCAGTGTATATACCACGATGTGTTTCATCTTGACCATGCGAGCGGTGTTGCGCTGGGAAAGGAGCAGCGGTAAAACGATGAAGATCAAGGCGGGGCCGATGTAGCGAGTTAAGCAGGCCAGAGCAGTGAACACAGCTGCCCAAAGCAGGGATGACCGCTTGCCTTGGTGCAGGAAATAGTCAGTGTGGAGTAAAGAGAGGGTGACAAAGAGGAAGAAAGGGGCTTCGGACATAGCGAAGTAAGTAATTGAGGTCAAGGGGATGGAGAGCAGAATGGCGAGGCATGTCCAGAGGATGAGGAAGCGGGAGTGAATGCGCTGCCGCAGATAATACCCGGCAACAAAGATGATCAGTCCAAAGATGGCTGCATTGAGTGGTCCGGCGACATTGAGCGGGTCAAACACAAAGAGGCTAGCTGCGGCGAGCAACATGGGATAGAGAGGGGCCCCCCACATATAAAGCTCTTTGTGCGTCAGTTGGACAAAGCCATTTCCTTCAAGTAGATGCCTAGCCACGGATATGTAAATTGCCGAATCATAATACAATCCCACACCATAGTTGACTTGGCGCGCTAGGATGAGGACTGCGCCGAGAAGGGCAAGCGCGGCTAGGGTCAGTGTGAAGCGGTCGGGACACCAGCGCAGGACGGCTTGCGACTGTAGCGGCAAGGCCGCGGCCCTGCGTTGTGCGGCGGCTGACAGGTCTCGTATGAGCATGCGTCTACTCCTTAGGGAAAGGGAACTCGCCTTCCCAGAGTTTGTCTTCGCCGGGTATCCACTGCCCGGTGTTGATACGGGCGATGGGGTAGTCTGGGAGAGGGACAGATGCGAGACATTTCCCATCGAATCTCACGACGTGCTTATAGAAAGCAAAGTCAAGGTTGTCAAAGCCGTATTGCTGCCGATGTTGGGGCAGATCATTGGTGTCGTGTGGCATGATGTGCAAGAAGAAGCGTGCCTGTACGTCGGCTGGGCGGCAAGTGTCCCTGACATAGTGCAGGGAATTGTCATTGAGGTAGATGTCGAAGTGGGACCGGAGTACCGCCTGGCCTGCTACGATAGACTGATACGCCTCAGCACCATAGGCATTGTTGACGTTGAGAATAGATTCGCCTTGCCAGAATAGGCTTTCGTTGGGTGTCCCTTGTCCGGTTTTGATATAGACGATGGGGTAATCTGGGAGCGGGACAGATGCGAGGCATTTCCCGTCGAATCTTACGCCGTGCTCATAGAAAGCAAAGTCAAGGGTGACAAAGCCGTATTGCTGCCGATGTTGGGGTAGGTCATTGGTGTCGTGTGGCATGATGTGCAAGAGGAAGCGTGCCTGTATGTCGTCTGGGCGGCAAGTATCCCTGACGTAGTGCAGGGTATTGTCGATGAGGTGTAGGTCGAAGTTGGATCGGACTAATGGCTGTGTGTCTGTGATCGCGCGATAGGCATCAGCGTTTCCATAGGATTTGTTGACTTTGAGAATGACGCCATCGGTCAGCTCGGCTATGGATTCTAGTTCTGGCAACGTGTCTAGGTTGGGCGTATGAAACCCGCCGTAGAACCAGGTCGCGGCACAGGATTTAGGGCGACTTCTACAGTAGGACCAGACGAGATAGACATCATCATCGGTATTTCCAATAAACTGTCTCGTCATGTACCGATGCCATGAGGCTATGTGATGATAGTTTGCGCGGCTGCTGCTGTCTGGTGCAGCGACCGTCAGAGCGGGCCAATGACGTATATCATATACTTCATAATAGGTCGCAGCATCAGTGTACCAATACACAAGTGTCTGGCTTGTATTGGTCACAATAGCATCATCAATGGAATGTTCTCGCATGTACTGTAAAACTTCAGAAGCAGCGTACCTTGCGGCGGGTTGACTCGGGCCAATCTGCTCGTTGGCCTGCCTGATGGCGCGTGCATTGATGGGCACAGACCGCCCAAGCCAGAGGGAAAGAACTGCGCTGAGGAGAACGGTCAATAGGCTGATCTGTTTCACCCTTCTTGGAATAATTGTGCGGATGAAGGGCAGGTTGTTGATGGTGCCTAGCAGCTTTCTCTGCTGTTCAGCACGCAAGACTCTGTCCATAACGAATACTGCAGTGAACAGGAGCGGAATATACACGGGAGACAGATATCTGTTGTTGGGAGATTCGAGTGCAGTGGTAGCGAGGGTCCCAAGGAGTGCGATAAGATAGACCAGCGCGAAGGAGCCGAATATGTAGAAAGGACTCCAGTTGGTCCATGTTCCCATTTTCTGCTGTGCGCGTATGATGGATACGATACCCCCAAGTGCAATGGCCAATGTCAGCAGGGCTAGGCCTGTCAATTCCTCAGCGAAAACTTGAAACTCTCCCAATGGCAAATCAAGAAACACCCAGTGAGACAGGGTGTTGAGCATGAAATCCAGAAGATTGGGTACGGTCATGTTAGTTAAGTATCTATATCCAGTCGGACTTCCCGAGAGCAGGAAGTTTCGCAGTATCCAGAGAGCGATAGGGAGCACAGAAATCAGTGTATATACCGCGATGTGCTTCATCTTGGTCACAGATCCGGTGTTGCGCTGGAGAAGGATCAGCGGCACAATGGTCATGGGCAAGGTAAGGCCGATGTAACGTGTCAAGCAGGCCAGAGCGGTGAACACTGCTGCCCAAAGCAGGGATGACCGCTTGCCTTGGTGCAGGAAGGTGTCGGTTTGGAGTAAAGAGAGGGTAACAAAGAGAATGAAGAGAGGTTCGGATATAGCCGTGTAAGTAATTGAGGTCAAGGGGATGGAGAGCAGAATGGCAAGACAGGCCCAGATGATGAGGAAGCGGGAGTGAATGTGCTGTCGTAGATAATGTCCAGCAACAGCGATGGTCAGCCCAAAGATGGCTGCATTGAGTGGTCCGGCGACATCGAGAGGGTCAAATACAAAAAGGCTAGCTGCGGCGAGCAACATGGGATAGAGAGGGGGCCATGCCACATAAAGCTCTTTGTTCGTCAGTTCAACAAAGCCTTCTCCCTCCAGTAGATGTCTGGCTACGGATATGTAATATATTGAATCCCAACCTATCCCCACGCCATAGTTGACTTGGCGCGCCAGGATGAGAGCCATGCCTAGCAGGGCGAGTGCTGTCAAGAGCAGAGTAAAGCGGTTGGGACGCCAACGCAGGATGGCTTGCGGCTGTAGCAGCAAAGCAATGGCCATGCGTTGTGCGGCGGCTGACAGGTCTCGTGTGGGCATGCGTCTACTCCTTAGGGAAAAGGAACTCGCCTTCCCAGAGTTTGCCTTCGTCGGGTATCCACTGCCCGGTGTTGATACGGGCGATGGGATAGTTTGGGAGCGGGACAGATGCGAGGCATTTCCCGTCGAATCTTACGCCGTTCTCATAGAAAGCAAAGTTCAGGTTGTCAAAGCCGTATTGCTGCCGATGTTGGGGTAGGTCATTGGTGTCGTGTGGCATGATGTGCAAGAAGAAGCGAGCCTGTATGTCGTCTGGACGGCAAGTGTCCTTGACGTAGTGCAGGGTATTGTCGATGAGGTGTAGGGCGAAGTTGGAGCGGATTATTGGCTGTGTGTCTGTGATCGCGTGATAGGCATCAGCGTTTCCATAGGATTTGTTGACTTTGAGAATGACGGCATCGGTCAGCTCTGCTATGGGTTCTAGTTCTGGCAACGTGTCTAGGTTGGGCGTCTGGAACCCGCCATAGAACCAGGTCGTGGCACAGGATCTAGGTCGACTTCTACAGTAAGCCCAGACGAGATAGACATCATCATCGGTATTTCCAATAAACTGTCTCGTCATGGACTGAAACCCTTGCTCTGAGGGCATGCGATGATAGTCTGCGCGGCGGCTGCTATAGGGTGCAGCGACCGTCGGAGCGGGCCAATGACGTATATCATAGATGTGATAATAGGTCGCAGCATCAGTGTGCCAATACACGAATAACTCCGGTAAATTAGTCACGATAGCGTCATCAATGGAATGTTCTCGCATGTACTGAAAGACTGCGGAATCAGCAAACCTTGCCACCATGGGGTTTAGACGAATATACTCATTTCCCTGCCGTATCATATGTATATTGATGGGCACAGACCGACCAAGCCAGAGGGCAAGAACTGCGCTGAGGAGAACAGTCAACAGACTGACCTGTTTCACCCCTCCCCGAACAATTGTGCGGATGAAGGGCAGATGACCGAGGGTTCCCAGCAACTTTCTCTGCTGTTCAGCGCGCAAGAATCTGTCCATAACCCATACGGCCGTGAACAGGAGCGGAATATACACGGGAGACAGGTATCTGTTGTTTGGAGGGTCGCCTGTAATGGTAGCAGTTGACCCAATGATTGCGATGAGATAGACCAGCGAGAAGGATCCGAATATGGAGAAAGGCCTCCAGTCGGTCCGTGTTCCAACCTTCTGCTGTGCGCGTAGGATACCCCCAATTGCAATGGCCAGTACCAGCAGGGCGCAGCCTATCAATGCTACAGCGAACCTGTGAAACTCTCCCAATGGCAAATCCAGAAATACCCAGCGAGACAGGGTGTTGAGCATGAAATCCAGAAGATTGGGTAAGGTCATGTTAGTTGAATATCTATATCCAGTCGGACTTTCAGAGATCAGGAAGTTTCGCAGTATCCAGAGAGCGACAGGGAATACAGAGATCAGCGTATATGTGTATATGTTGCGATGTACTTCATCTTGGGCACGAGCGCGGTGGTTGCGCTGAAAAAGGAGTAGGGGCACAATGGTCATGGGCAAGGTAAGGCCGATGTAGCGTGTCAAGCAGGCCAGAGCGGTGAACACTGCTGCCCAAAGCAAGGAGGAGTGCTTGCCTTGGTGCAGGAAATAGTCGGTGTGGAGTAAAGAGAGGATGACAAAGAGGATGAAAGGGGCTTCGGACATAGCGATGTAAGCAACCGAGGGCAAGGGGATGGAGAGCAGAATGGCAAGACAGGCCCAGAGGATGAGGAAGCGGGAGTGAATGCGCTGCCGCAGATAGTACCCGGCCACAAAGATGGTCAGCCCAAAGATGGCCGCATTGAGTGGTCCGGCGACAGCGTAAGGGTCAAACACAAAGAGGCTCGCTGCGGCGAGCAATATGGGATAGAGAGGGGGCCAATACAGATAAGGTTCTTTGTTCGTCAGTTGGCCGAAGCCCTCTCCCTCCAGCAGATGTCTGGCTACGGATATGTAATGTATTGAATCCGCACCTATCCTCACGCCATAATTGACTTGGCGCGCTAGGATGAGGGCTGCGCCGAGAAGGGCAAGCGCGGCTAGGGTCAGTGTGAAGCGGTCGGGACGCCATCTCAGGATGGCTTGTGGCAAGGCCGCGGCCATGCGCTGGGATTTGGCAAAGTACATACGGACCCGCATATTCAGGATAGAATTCCTTCTCAGTTTCTTTGCTACATACATGCTATATAGTATGGGGTATATTGCTTCATCTTGCCAAATTCTTGCAGTATTTTATCCGGATCACAAGTACCTCTAGCAGACAGATACCTGTTCGGGCGGCGGGACAGAATGACAGAGTTATGCTATAATCGTCTGAACGCCAGTTCTTCGTTGCCAATAACTGCAATTACGAAAAAGTAGGGCGTATCTCCATACTCAAAAGCGATAAATCTTATGGCCTTACCCCTTCCTCCCGACACCATCAGCGTACGCGCTGACGAGCAATTCAATGAAAATCGTGTAGCAGACTTCCTGCGTGGAAAGCTGCCCGGTACAGAAAATCCATTGACTGTACGTCAGTTTGGAGGCGGTGCTGCCAATCTGACCTATCTGCTCGACTACGGTAGCCATGAGTACGTCCTACGCCGCCCTCCATTGGGTCCGGTGGCAGCGTCCGCGCACGATATGGCTAGGGAATCAAAGGTGCTCCTACGGTTGTGGAAGGCATTTCCCCTGGCCCCTCGGGCATACCTGTTTTCTGATGACGAGTCGGTCGTTGGCGCGCCGTTTTTTATCATGGAAAGGCGGCATGGAATCGTTGTCCGCCATTCGCTCCCACAGATATACGACCCACAACCCGATGCCCCCCGACGGATGGGCGAGGCATTGGTTGAGACCTTGGCCGACCTCCATGCTGTAGACTTCAGTACCCTCGGCCTAGAAGGTTTGGGCCGGCCGGCCGGCTTCATCTCCCGGCAGATCGAAGGCTGGTGGCGGCGCTGGCAGGCGGCCAAATTGGCGGACCTGCCGTCTATGAATGCAGTCTATGAGTGGCTGCGGGCGAACGAACCGCCGGCAGGGCCGCCCTCGTTGCTCCACAATGACTATAAGCTGGACAATGTGATGCTGTCCGCTGATGATCCAGGACGCATCGTCGCAGTCTTTGACTGGGATATGTGTACCCTAGGCGATCCCCTTTCCGATGTCGGCGCGCTGCTGGCCTACTGGTGCCTGCCCGACGACCCGCCCCATTTTCAGGCCATGGCCATGATGCCGATAGATGGCCGTTTCCCGCGGCGGCAGGAACTGGTGGCCCGCTATGCCGAACGCAGTGGCCGGGATATGTCTGCTATCCACTTCTATCATGCCCTCAGTCTGTTCCGAGTGACGGTCATCATCGCCCAAATTTATATCCGCTTTGTGCGCGCGCAGACCCAGGACGAACGCTTTGCCGCCTTCGGGCCGCGCATTCCGGCCGCGGCCCAGGCGGCCCTGGATATCGCTATGGAACCCGGTTTGGCATCACTGTAGTGAGCAATGGCTATTGGGATTGACGAAGGAGTCCAATTATCGCTATGATACCCTAGTGCCCTGTGGCCTATCATTGCAGTATCCACAGGTGTATCGCAAGAACTTCATGATTCATCCACGACTGAAGGAGTGCCACGTGCAGGAACACAAAATCGCAATGTTAGGGACCGGCCTCATCGGTATGTTTTATACAATGACCCTCCACGGGAAGCGAGGCCGCGACCGGGTGCAGATCGTCTACTCCCGCAGCCCAGAGCGGGCCAAAACCTTCGCCGAGGAATGGGGGATTCCCAAATGGACAACCGACCTCACGGAAGCCATCAGGGCCGACGACATCGACACAGTCGTCATCGGCTTGCCCAATCATATCCATGAAGAGTGTGTAAACTTGGCCGCGGACGCAGGCAAGTCGATCCTCTGCACAAAGCCCTTAGGCCGCACAGCTACCGAGGCCAAACGGATGCTTGAGAAGGTCGAAGCAGCGGGGGTCTTCGGCGGCTATCTGGAAGACCTGTGCTACACCCCCAAGACCCTCAAGGCCATCGCCTCTGTCCAGAACGGCGCATTGGGCGAAGTTACCTGGGCCCGCTCCCGGGAGACCCATCCCGGCCCCCACAGTGATTGGTTCTGGGATCTGGAGCAGGCCGGTGGCGGTGCCATTGTGGACTTGGGCTGCCACTGTATCGAAATTGTACGCTGTTTCATCGGCAAGGACATCCGCCCTGTGGAAGTGATGTGCTGGGCTGATACCCTTGTCCATCCCATTGAAGCCGAGGACAATGGCATCGCGCTCATCCGCTTTGAGAACGGGGCCATCGGCCAATTTGAAGTAAGCTGGACCTTCCGCGGCGGCATGGACCTGCGGGATGAGGTGGCCGGGACCGAAGGGACGATCTGGCTGAACCACTTCCTGCGTACCGGCTTTGAGATGTATACCAGCGGCGAAGGTGCCGGCTATGTGGCGGAAAAGGCCGAATCTGAAAGCGGCTGGCTGTTCCCGGTCGGTGATGAAGTGAGCGAACTAGGCTACACCGATATGTTCAATGATATGTTCAACGCCATTGATCATGGTCATGAGCCGCAGGAGACGTTCTTTGATGGCTATGTAGTCAACGCAGTCATTGACGCCTGCTACCGTTCGGCCGCTTCTCACCAATGGCAGCCGGTGGTGTTGGAAATCTGGCGCGGGCAGGAAAACGCGCCCCGCATCAGTGGCGGCCGCGCAGAGGTGGACGGCCTGTTGGTGATCAAACAGGAGCGTATGCCCGATGGTAAAGTGAAGCAGATTCTGAAAAACCCAGAGACAGGAGAGATCAGCCAGCGGCTGATATAATACCAGTGGCCAGTACGCTACAGGTCGCTGAATGCAAGGAAAGTTGCTCCAACCCCATGAAGCTGATCAAACCGGTCTTGCAGGACGAAGCATTTCTGGCCGATGTGCGGTCGGTGTCTGATGACGAGCGCGCGCTCCACATCTGGTGGCTGGGCCAGAGCGGTTTTCTGCTCAAGTGGCAGGGCCATCATCTGCTCTTTGACCCCTATCTGTCCGATTCACTAACAGCCAAATACGCGGCTACGGACAAACCTCACATCCGCATGACCGAACGGGTGGTGGCCCCGGAGCGGCTGGACTTCGTCACTGTTGTGACCTCCAGCCACAATCATACGGACCACTTGGACGGGGCCACCCTTGGCCCGCTTTTGGCTGTGAATCCGGGACTGCCACTGGTCATCCCCGAGGCCAATCGGGCTTTTGTGGCCCAACGGTTGGGCTGCGACCCAGTTCTGCCCATTGGTTTGGATGATGGCCACAGCACGAGGGTGGGTGCGTTCCACTTTCACGGCATCGCTGCCGCCCATGAAGACTTGGAAACCGACGACCTGGGACAACATACGTTCTTGGGTTATGTGGTGAAGTGCGGCCCCTGGACCGTCTATCACAGCGGGGATACGGTCCGCTATCTTGGTCTGGTAGAGCGGTTGATGTCTTTTGACGTAGATGTGGCGATTCTGCCCATCAATGGGCGCAATCCGCAACGCCGGGTGGCGGGCAATCTCAATGGGACTGAGGCTGCTGAGCTCGCCAAAGCCATCGGGGCTGGGCTGGTCATCCCTTGCCACTATGAAATGTTCACCTTTAATACCGCGCCGCCGGCTGCGTTCATGGCCGCTGCCGCACAGCTCCAGCAGCCAGTGCGGGTTCTGCGCGCCGGCGAACGCTGCACACTGCAATTTCGGGCCACAGACCGCTGATCACGGGCTACTGATGTTGTGGACGTCCGCCCGTGACAGGGTATGCAGCGCACGGCCGGGCGTGGAAACAACAGTGGCCGCGACAGCATTGCCGAAGCGCGCTGCCTGCACCGCATCTGCGCCCTCCTGAATGGCCAGCAGAAATCCGGCATTGAAGGAATCCCCCGCGCCGACGGTACTCTGGACCTTCACGGAAAAGCCGGGCACATCAACATAGCAGTGGCCTGTGACCGCTGACCTATTACCGGGGGCTACTGTGGCCTGGCCACTGCTGTAGGCCACAGTAGCCCCGGCCGCGCCCTGTTTGATGACGACACAGCCTGTACCGCTGTCCAGAATGTCGGCCATCCCCGCAGAAATATCCGCTTGGCCGCTGCAGACCTGCAACTCATGATCGTTACAGATGAAAAAATCTGTGTGCGGTAGCAGTGGGCGCAGCTCAGCCAAGCGCACCGGCTCGCCGATGGCCGGGCCGATATCCAGAGCGGTGCGTGTGCCAAAGCGTTGAGCACTCTGGAACAGCTCCACGCAGCCCTGGGCGCGCAGGCCGGGCAGAATTGAATAACTGGTGAGTAGAAGCAGATCTGCATCGCGCACACTGGACCCGCTGATGGCCTTGCTGTCCACCCTTGCATTGGCACCGGGGTGATAAAATGCAGCCCGGTTCTGCTGGGTATCGCTGAGAATGAGAGTTGTCGCGGTCCCTTCATCCCGGCAGCGGCTAACGCCATCCATTCCCACCCCGACAGCCGAGAGCCAGTCCTGCATCCAAGTGCCCAGATCGTCCGTGCCTAGCCCGCCTACCAATTCCACCGACGCGTTCAGACGGGCCAGGACATAGGCAGTAATAGCCCCATTGCCGCCGCCGGCCAATCGTAGAGGATCGTCGTGGAAGACGAGGCTACCCACAGTGAATTCGTCCCCTTCTGTGTGGGGCATATGTGTCAGATTGGAGACGAACAGATCGACGGTGATCGTACCGATGACTGTAAACATTTCCCATTGGCCTTTTCTGTGAGCTGGTGAGCAGAAGTCCCCACATTGTATAGGCAAGGCAACCTGTATGGAAATCGAATCGTGCTTGGAAAGGGGCCTGTATCTGAGCAGGATTGGCAGGATGCACAGGAATCAAACAGGATATTGAATCCAGAGAATCTTGATTGTCTGTGCAGGTATGGTATACTTCTCCCGCGTTTGAATTGCGTTCTCCCCCGAACTGGCAAATCAGAGATACCTGGTCCCATTTTGTGCCCTGCCTTTGGCGTGGTGTAATCATATAGAGGACACATTATGAATCTAGGCTGTTTTCAATCATCTTTTCAGGAGGAAAACTGAATGACAGAACGAATACTTAGTCGCCGAGACTTTTTGCGCTCCACAGGTGTTGTCGCTGGCTCTGTGGCCTTGGCCGCTTGTGTTGCCCCGCCTGTTGTGCCGGCCGCGTCCGATGGCGATGCTGAATCCGGGACTGCCGAACCACAAATCATCACATGGTGGTATGCGTGGGGCAATCTGGACCCGGCCGTAGAGACGATCTCCGGTCTGGAGAGTTTCCAGGCCCATATCGGCGAAAACACCATCCTAGACTGGCGGGGCAGCACCAATACGGAAGCAGTCCTAACAGCCCTGGCCGCCGGCGACCCACCGGACGGTGGCTCCAACATGGACTATCCCGGTCTCTGGAGCCGAGGCGTTGTGCTGGCCGTCAATGACAGAGTGGATGCCAGCGAAATCATCGATCCTTCGAATGTGGTTGAAGCTGTCTGGCAAGGCAGTTTCTATGATGGCAACCTGATCGGGGTGCCCTCCATTGAATCCTTCTTGTGGTATGGGCTGAATTACAACGCCCAGCACGTGGAAGAGGCTGGCCTGGACCCAGAGAATCCACCCCTGACATGGGACGGTGTGCTAGAATGGCATCAGGAACTGTCCCAGTTTGATGAGGGCGGCAATGTAACCCGCATCGGCCTGGATCCCATTGATGCCATGGCCGGCGAGCCGGATTTCATTGCCACTTCCTATGGCCATAGCTGGTGGAATGACGAGGAGCAGACCTTTGACCTGAACAACGAACTGATGGCCCAGGGCATTGAAATGCAGGCCGAATTCTACCGCTTTATCGGGCCGGACAACTTCGCTGGCTTCCGTTCAGTGGAAGGGCAGGGTACTTGGGGCGGTGCCTACAATGCCGAAGTACAGTCCATGATCATTGAAGGCTACTGGCATGCGGGCGAGACACAAATTCAGCAGCCAGAAGTGGCCGTACATAACCGCGCCACCTGGGCCCCCGTGCCTACATTCCGCGAAGGATCGAAAATTATGGCGACCGGCCCCCATATGGTCCAGATCTTCAAGGATGGTAAGAACCCGGATGGGATGTTCCAAGTCGCTGAATTCCTCCACACGAACGAACCCCTAGACATCATTTTCCATGAAGTCGGTTGGATTATGGGCATCATATCTTGGCTTCCTACCATTGATCCGGACACATTCCCCGGCCTGCGCTTTTATATTGATGGCATTGATGAAGTGACCGACTGGATCGTCGGCCGTCGCTCACCGCTCCATTGGTTCGTCAATACGCAACTTTGGGAACTGCGGGAACAGGTCTATCGGGATCTGATCACAGCGACTGAAGCTGTGGAAGAGCTACAAAAACGCGCTGAAGTTGAATGGGAAGCGCAAGGACTGTAAACATCTGTGGCCAGTGGCCTGTGATCTAGCATCCCAGATCACTCGCCACTGTCCATTGCCATGAGGGGGCACATATGATGGCCGCACGTATAGGCAAAGCCAGCCGCTATACACCTGGTGAATGGCGCAATTTACGTCTAGGGCTGCTCTTTGTCTTGCCCTGGATTCTGGGCTTTCTCCTCTTTACGATCTATCCACTGCTCGCTTCGATCTACTATAGCCTGACTCGCTACGACCTGCTGCGTCCACCGGTTTTTCTTGGGTTCAAGAACTATACGACCCTGTTCACAACAGACCCACATTTCTGGAATGTGATGTACAATACCGTCTATTATGTGGGGCTTAGTGTACCCCTAGGGGTCGGGGCCGCGTTTCTCATTGCCAATCTGCTGAATTCAAAGATCGTGGCCCCTTCTTTCTTCCGAGGTGTGATTTATGTGCCGGCGATTGTACCGGCCGTTGCCTCGGCCATGGTCTGGCAGTTTTTGATGAATGTGCAATATGGCGCGATCAACGGGGTCTTGCGTTCGGTTGGACTGCCTGTGATCCCGTTTCTCTCCAACCCTACTTGGGCTAAGCCTTCGCTGATCCTAGTGGCGATCTGGGCACAGGGCGCGGCAGTGGTGATCTTCCTCGCTGCTCTGCAAGATGTGCCCCGTTCTCTCTATGAAGCCGCGACGGTGGATGGAGCCAATATCTGGCAAAAGTTCCGCAATGTGACAGTGCCCATGGCCTCCCCCATCATTCTCTTCAATCTGATTATGGGCTTCATCGGTGCATTCCAGGAGTTCACGATCCCTTGGCTGCTGACCCAGGGCGGGCCCATGAACGCTACTGAGTTTTATCTGGTTCATCTCTACCGCAATGCCTTCCGCTTCCTGCGGATGGGCAAAGCATCGGCCATGGCGTGGATTCTTTTCCTGATTATTGTGGCCTTCACTCTCTTTATCTTCCGTTCTTCTGCCCGTTGGGTCTACTATGGAGGTGAGAAATGACTTCAGTTGCCTCCGAACGGAAGGTGGACATGTCAACCGCCCGCGCCCACAGTACAGGGCACTATCGAGTTCAAAACGTTATTGTCACATTCATCAAGTACGCGATTCTCATCCCGCTGACTGCCAGCTTCGCCTTTCCTCTGTACTGGATGATCAGTTCAGCCCTAAAAGTGGATGCCCAAGTCTATACTGTGCCGCCGATCCTGCTGCCGTTTCCAATCCATCCACAGAACTTTATTGAAGGTTGGCAGGTACTCCCCTTTACCCAATACGCGATAAATTCCATCGTCCTGTACACGGTGCCGGCGGTCGTCTTCACGGTCCTTTCCTCCACTATCGTGGCCTATGGCTTCTCACGCATCCGCTGGCCAGGACGGGATACACTGTTTTGGTTTGTGGTGATGACGATGATGCTCCCTTGGGCTGTGACCATGGTGCCATTGTTCATCACGTTCAAGTGGCTTGGCTGGTTGGATACATACCGGCCTCTTGTGGTGCCGGCCCTGTTCAGTCATCCCTACATCGTTTTTCTGTTGCGTCAGTTTTTTATGACCCTACCACAGGAGCTTTCCGACGCGGCCCGCATTGACGGGGCCAGCGAACTAGGTATTCTCTTCCGCATCATTCTGCCTTTGACAAAGCCAGCCTTGGCTGTGGTAGCCCTCTTCCGTTTCCTCTGGGCTTGGAACGATTATCTCGGCCCTTTGATCTACCTACGGGATGAAACACGCTACCCTCTGGCCCTAGGGATCGAACAGCTCTCTCGTCGGGCCAATGATATCGGCAATTTCAGCAATGGCATCCCCTATCTGATGGCTGTGAGCACGCTCGTGGCTCTGCCGATTATCGCTACATTCTTCCTTGCCCAACGCACCTTTATTGAAGGCATTTCACTGACGGGAATGAAAGGATGAGGCATGAACATCTCATCTGAAGCAAAATTCACGGATTTACATTCAATCCAGAGAATCTTAGTCTCTTGGTGCCCCTTTCTCTGTCTCTTCCTGCCCTTGATTCTCAGTGCTTGTGTGTCATCCCCGCTGGGCAGTGATCAGTGGGCAGTGCCCAGTACAATACCCACTGTAGTGACAGGCCAGTGGCCATTCGCCACAGATCATTGGAAGGGTGTCCCGGTCCACATCATTTCGCATCCCTTGTCCATCTCTTCCCCCTGTAGCGGACATTTTGTCGAACACCAACTCCCTCATATCACCGGTACTGCCTTTGAACGGGTGACCTACTTTGCCAGCAATGGCGCAGGTTTGGCCGTGGGTGATCTGGACAATGATGGAGATGAGGATTTCGTGCTGGCTAATCTGCTCGGGCCCAATCAGATATTTTGGAATGAAGGAAGGCCCCAAAATGGCGGGAGCAAGGGAATTTGGCATCCGCAGCTCCTGTTTGACGGCAGCCTACGCGCTGTGGCTCTTGTGGATGTGGATGGCGATGGCTGGCTTGATATCACCGGGACCAGCCGTAGCGGTGATGTCCGGTTCTGGCACAACGATGGGGCAAGGGAACCAGGCCGCGCGCAGCAATTCAATCCCAGTCGCCTGCCCGGTGTAAACGGATTCGCTTATTCCTTGCAATGGGGCGATTTGGATATAGATGGCGATCTCGATCTGGTGACCGGTTCCTACGATGCTTCACTGGAAAAACAGATCGGGCGACGCGCGCTGGATGCCAGTGATCTGGCTGGTGTCTTTGTCTATGAAAACCGGGACGAGCATTTCTGGCCAACACGTATAGCCACCCATGCCCAGGCCCTGGCCTTGCAACTGCTGGACGTGAACCATGACCGGCGTTTGGATATCCTCGTCGGCAATGATTTTGATACCAAAGATATCCTCTTTCTCGCTGAAGGAGATGGGCACTGGCGAGCCACCCAGCCTTTTACTAGGACTACATTCAGCACAATGAGTTTTGACGCTGATGACATAGACAACGACGGTTCGTGGGAGCTATTTGCTGCCGATATGCACCCCTACTCAGATGATGCGGAAATCATGCGCCAGTGGCAGCCTGTGTTGGAGACCATGCCAGCCCCCAGTGCCGCAGATGGGCCTCAGATCATGGCCAATGTCCTACAGGAGCAGCGCACCGCTACAGGCTGGGTAGACCGTGCCCAAGAAAGGGGCATTCACTATAGCGGCTGGAGTTGGTCCGTTCAATTTGGCGACCTAAATCAGGACGGTTTTCTCGATCTGTACGTCGTCAATGGCATGACTGCCAAAGAGCTCTTTTCTCATCTACCCAATGACGAGCTAGTTGAGGAAAACCAGGCCTACCGCAACCACGAAGGCCAGTACTTTGAAACTGCCCCTGAATGGCAATTGAACAGCACGGCCGGCGGGCGGGGGATGAGCTTGGCCGACCTGGATGGGGATGGCGATTTAGATGTGCTGATCAACAATTTACGGTCGCCGGCACAGATTTTTGAAAACCAACTGTGCAGTGGCCAACCTCTGTTGGTGGACCTATACCAGCCCGGCACAGGCAACACACGGGCCCTGGGCAGCGAACTACTTCTGTACACATCAACCGGCATTTACCGCCGCCGCGTACAGGCGGCCGGCGGTTATCTGTCTGGCCGCAGCCCCCGACAGCACTTTGGCCTTCCCCTGGAAAGCCGAATCAATGCCCTAGAAATCCGCTGGCCTGATGGCATTGTGTCGGTGATCAGTGGCAGGGAGATACAGCCGCACAGTCGGCTACAGATCACCCGTAACACCAGCAGTCGTCAGTGACTGCAGTGTACAGTACAGGCCCTGAAATGACGCAACTGTCTGGAGAACAGCCAATTGGCCGCAGGTGGTACATCTTTGCTGCCCTGGGCAGCGGCATCTTTCTCGCCTCACTGAACGGAAGTATCGTCGGTGTTGTACTGCCAACTCTGATGTTCGATCTTGACACGGATTTTGCCCTTGTGCAGTGGGTTGTGCTCTCCTATAGCCTCACCCAAACGACAATTATTTTGGGCGTAGGCCGGCTGGGCGATATCATGGGCAAGAAGCCGATCTTTCTCAGCGGCACCGTGGTTTTTGTAATCGGTTCAATTCTTTGCGGGCTAGCACCCAATATTGAGTTTCTCCTGCTCTTTCGTGTATTACAGGCCATCGGGGGCGCGCTGGCAACAGCATTGAGTATGGGGATCATCACTGAGACATTCCCCGCTTCCGAACGGGGCAAAGCGTTGGGCCTCTTCAGCATGACAGTGTCCATCGGTGGCATCGTCGGCCCGTTGCTGGGCGGAATTCTACTGGACATTCTGTCCTGGCGTTGGATCTTTTTCGTGGGCTTGCCCTTCAGCTGCGCCAGCTTTATCCTGACCTGGCGGTACATGCCATCCACCCGCCCCCTTGGAGGGCAGCAGTTTGATTGGGGCGGGGCCATCGCCTTTTTTATCGGTCTCCTCACACTTATGCTTTTCCTGACCCTTGGCGAGCGCAACGGCTACCAGGACCCCACCATTCTGAGTCTGCTGGCTGTGGCAATCCTGGCCCTGGTTGTGTTCATCCGTACAGAAAATCGGGTGGAGCAGCCGATCCTCGATCTGCGGCTCTTCCAAAGCTCCCTCTTCAGCTTGAACCTGTCCATGCGGGTGATCAGTTTCATTGTTTTTGGGGGGATCAGTCTGCTATTTCCCTTTTATCTGCGTAATCTCCTCGCACTAGAGCCGACAACTGTCGGCTTGCTGCTGACGGTTACGTCCGTCTTTTTCGGTCTGGCCTCGCCAATTGCCGGTACCCTTTCGGACCGGTTCGGCTTTCGGCTGATCGCCGGTATCGGGCTGGTTATGATGGCCTTCGGCTGTTTCACAATCAGCACCCTCACCGCTGAAACCTCCATCATCGGCTATATCCTGCGGGTGCTTCCCCTAGGGCTGGGGATGGGTATTTTCCAATCGCCCAATAATAGCGCGGTGATGGGGTCCGTGCCCCGGGCGCGGCTGGGGGTTGTCAGCGGTGTGAATGTCATCGCCCGTACCCTAGGCGGTACATGTGGTGTGGCCGCTTTGGGCGCGCTGTGGGTTACCCGGGTGGCCATCTATACCGGGCCAGATTTCAGCGGCGGTGTGACGGAAGCGGCGGTAGCTGTACAGATTGCCGGGCTACGGGATGTCTCCCTCACAGCCATGGCCATGATCGGTGTGGCACTGGTGCTGAGTGCTTGGGGGTTGTTACAGTTTCACAGAACCGCACAGCCGGCATCAATTGGATGAATTGTTCAGTGCCCTGCTACATTGCAGTTACTGGATACACTGGTATTTTACTGAGAGGAGGATTGATGAACGTTCGTTTTGGCTACCGTGATATCGTATATCCCAGTACTGCATTGGGAACTTTGCGAGAAAGCAACGCCCTGCTAGCCGATATGCCAGCCTTACATGCACGCATGGCAGAGGACGGCTATCTGCTCCTGCGGGGTCTGATCGACCGCAAAAAGGTACAGCAGGCAAGGGAGACGATTCTGACGTATATGCAGCAACAGAACGTACTCATGCCTGATACGCCGGTCTTTGAAGGTGTTATGCCAAAGGGAGGGCGGGGCGCGAAGATGAGGCGCATTGCCTATCACCCGCATGTACAGGATGTGCTTGAAGCTGCAGAGCTTTTTGGCTTTTTCGCGGCGTATTTCCGCGAACCAGTGTTGACCTTCCACTACAAATGGCTGCGAGCAGTAGGCAATGAGCAGTACACCGGGGCCCATTATGATTTTGTCTACATGGGCCAGGGATCACCCAAACTCCATACCGTCTGGATTCCACTGGGCGACATACCCGTGGAACACGGTACCCTGGCAATGTGTAGAGGCTCCCACAATTTGCCCAGCTTTGCTCGCATCCGCGATACATATGGGCGCATGGACGTAGACCGGGATGGGGTCGATGGCTGGTTCACCAAGGATCCACTGGAGATCATTGAAACGTTCGGCGGCCAGTGGCTCACCGGCGAGTTCTTTATGGGTGATGTGATCCTCTTCGGCATGCACACAATGCACGCGTCCACCACAAATCTGACCAATCGTTTCCGCTTGAGTTGCGATGTGCGCTTTCAGCCCGCCAGCGAACCCGCGGACAAACGCTGGGTGGCGAACGGTTCCGGTCATACAGTTCATGGCCATCGAGAACTGGTATCCATGGAAGATGCACGGGCGAAGTGGGGGTTGTAACCGCATGCTGGTCACTGGTATTGCCTGTGCCCTGCATGCGATCAGAATTTACAAGATTTGCAGGAATATAGCAGATATTATATCTTCTACCCAGAATCCTGCATCGAATCGCGAGTTGTGAAAACTATGCCTGAGCCGACGTGTATCGACTGCGACATCCATAATGAAGTCCCTTCGTTGGAGACTTTGTACCCGTACCTGCCGGACCACTGGCTGGCCTACTGCCAAGAGTCCGCGTTCAATGGGCCGGACGCGAATGATTACCCTATCGGCGTGCCGACTAGTGCCCGGGACCGCAGCACGCCGCAGCCCGATCTGGCGGAGATACAGGCCCAGGTGTTGTCGCCCCGCCAAGCAGGGCGCGGCAAAAAAACTGATCTTTGTTTGGATGGCCCTGCTATCGGCATTCTCAACTGCACCTACCGGGTGCAGAGCGTGCGTAATGAGGAGTTGGCAGCCTGCTTGGCTACGGCTATCAACCGCTGGCAGGTGGAACACTGGCTGGAGAAGGAACCCCGCCTGCGGGCCTCTGTGGTCGTGCCCAGTCATAACCCGGCCCTTGCGGCCGCAGAAATCGACCGCTGGGGCGGGCATGCCGGCTTCGTACAGGTGATCCTACCCGTGCGCGCCGAAGCCCCCTACGGCAATTATCGCTATGATCCGATCTTTGAGGCGGCTGTACGCCATGATCTGGTGATCGGTATCCATTTCGGCGGTGCGCCCGGCCTCCCTCCCACCCCCGCGGGCTGGCCCTCCTATTACATTGAAGAGTACGCAGGTATGGCGCATATTTTTCAATCGCAGGTGATCAGCCTGATCATTGAAGGCGCGTTTGAACGGTTCCCGGCCTTGCGTATCTCGCTCATTGAAGGGGGGTTCACCTGGTTACCGTCGCTGATGTGGCGGATCGATAAGGAATGGAAGGGGCTGCGCCACAATACCCCATGGGTGAAACGACGACCATCGGAGTATATGCGGGCGCATCTGCGGCTGACCGTTCAGCCCTTAGATGCGCCACCAAACCCGACACACTTGGCACACATTCTCGAACAATGCGGGGCCGAGGATCTACTCATCTACGCCAGCGATTATCCCCACCGCCATGAAAGCCTAGATACTCTCTGGGAGGTCCTGTCCGCGGAGCAGATGCAAAAGATTTGCACTACCAATGCGAAGGCGTTTTATCGGTTATGAACTACAGTGATCCCCGTGGCTTGCACGAGCACAGGCCACGACAGGCAGCCTTAGGAGGTTCCCCATGACTGTTCTTGTCGAACCCATTGTCAAAGTTGAACGGCAGACGCGTACGGACACCGCTGTCATTGACACGGACATTCACATCGCCTTCCCTTCGCCAGAGGTGCTGCGTAGCTACTTGGCGGAGCCATGGCGGGACTATCACCGCATGTTTGGCACCCGGAGCTATGATGGCTCCCATTATCCGCGGGCCATGCCCAATGCCGCCCGCCATGACTCCTGGCCGGCAGACGGTACCCCGCCTGGCTCCAGCCTTTCCCTCCTGCAGAAACAGTTGCTGAATGAATGGGACATCGAAATTGGCATTCTCAACCCGTTGGTGGGCGCGGGTGAACAGCGTAATCTCAAATTTGGAGCCGCCTTTGCCAGGGCTGTCAATGAGTGGCAGTTGGCCGATTGGGTGGAACAGGATCCTCGCTTACGTGCATCGATCATCGTTCCTTGGGAGGATGGCACGTTGTCCGCGGCCGAGATCGACTACTGGGGCGGGCATGCGGGGTTTGTCCACGTGCTGCTCATCGCCCGTACCCGAGAGCCTTTGGGGCAGCGCAAATACTGGCCACTATATGAGGCAGCCAGCCATCATGATGTGCCAGTCGCCATTCATTTCGGCGGCGCGGGCGGCGTACCCATCACCGGCTGCGGCTACCCTTCCCATTACATTGAAGATCATGGCGGCATGCCGCAAACCTTCCAAGCCCAGGTGATCAGCCTGATTTTTGAAGGCGTTTTCCAGCAGTTCCCAACACTACAGTTCGTTCTCATTGAAGGCGGCTTTGCTTGGATTCCGCCGCTGCTGTGGCGGATGGACAATGCCTGGAGAAAGCTGGGTAGCGAAGTCCCGCATATCACCGAACCGCCCTCGCGCATCTTCCGCCGACATTTTTGGGTCAGCACGCAGCCCATGGAAGAGCCGTTTCAACCGCGACAGTTCCGCCAACTGCTGGACCAGCTCGACCTAGACGATCATCTGCTCTTCGCCACCGATTATCCTCACTGGGATTTCGACTCGCCGGACCGGGCCTTCCCGATTCCGCTGGACAAAGAGCGCAAGCGCAAATTTATGGCAGAGAATGCCCGCCAGCTATATCGGTTGTAACTGCAGGCCTTGGTCACTGCCCATTGATACAAAAAACCATGCCCAAATACATCATCGCCACAGTTGATGAAATCCCGCCAGGCGAACGCAAAATCGCGGAGATTGAGGGACGCTCTATCGGTGTTTTCAATGTAAAGGGTACGTTTTATGCCCTGCGTAATATCTGCCCCCATCAGGGCGGCCCTCTCTGTGAAGGCCGGCTCAGCGGCTTTGTTATGGCGGACAAACCCGGCGGCGCATACACATACGCGCGCCGGGGGGAGATTCTGCGCTGCCCTTGGCACGGCTGGGAGTTTGACGTGACCACCGGGCAGTCCTGGGTGGACCCGGTCTCCACCCGCACTCGTAGCTACCATGTGGAAGTCGCGGCCGCTGACGACCTGCCAGAGGGCTATCAGCCGGGGCCCTATACTGCGGAGACGTTTGATGTTTCGGTTGAGCAGGAGTATGTGATGGTGGAGTTGCCGGGTTGACCGCATGTACAGGAATGCTGCCAGAAAAAATGGCGGACGTTTGTACTGTAACGGTGAAGATTGTTGTGCATCGTATAAAGCCTGACAACATGAACGAAATTCAGAGTACAAAACTGAGGTGTAAGATTGCAAATGAGTATTTTCAACCAAGAAGTAGAAGATTTTAATTTGGGCCAGGCAAAAGAAGCCGGCGGCAGACTATCGGACTATATTAAACAGAGTACAATGGTAGGAGAGTTATTGTCGCTTGATTACGGGGAAGCGACGGCTCTTGTGCATGATAGTATGAGGCAGGACGCAGGCGGATTGCCTATGGGATGTTTTTTGATTGCTACTCGAATTGAGCCGAGTACCCAACCATCACCAGAGAAAGAAGATACTGCGCTGATTTTGCTGCGTGTTATCGGAAGTTCTCCCTTACCTAATCGGAGGGATACAGATAGCTGGCGGTTTGATGCAGCACGTCGCTCCATTGATTCTTCTGAACACTGGGACGCTGACAAAAAGATCGATCAGTTTACTCGTAATGAACTGCGCCATGCAGGGGTGCGTTGCAGCGTATTGGGAACCTTTCGTTATGTCCGTAATGATGATAAGTGGAATCTTACTTTTGGTTCAGACATTTCCAATTTCTATTCAGGGCAGGGAATGAAAGTTTATAAGCCGATGGGGGAGGCATTATCAAAAATTATCAATTTTACCAAACCTATGGGAGATTCCCATTCACTTGCTGGGCAACCTGTCCGCGTTGGACGAGTTCGCTATTCTTCTAGTGAGATTGATATTGACGAAAACCGCGAAAATGTTCCTGTGAATATTGAGCCAACAGATATGTTGGCTCGACGCACCGCGCTTTTCGGGATGAGTAGAAGCGGTAAGTCAAACACCATCAAAACCATTGCCTCTACCATATTCAATTTACGTAAGATTGACCCGCAAAAGGGACGAATTGGCCAACTGATTTTTGATGTGAACGGAGAGTACGCGAATGACAATCCACAGGATGCAGGCTGCCTACGCAACATTGGGGTGCATGATGTTGTAACTTACGGACTCTTTGAGCACCCGAATGATGAAAGACGACGCCTAATTAAGCTGAATTTCTTTGGTGAAAATATCACGAATTGGCCAGATAGGGAGCATGTCAGGTCGAAACTCGTCATGCTTTTCGCCGGGAAAGCTATAATTAACGACTATCTCCAAGGAAGAACTGATGCTCAATACGTTAGGGATTTCATAAATACCAATATAGAACCGCCGTTAGACAGTTGGGATAGAGGCAATGCAACTCGTTATCGCCGTAACATTACTGTGTACCGGGCCATTCTGGCCGCCGCTAATTTTGATGCTCCATCCGATCAAGCTTATATTAAGGGGCTTTTCAATGACGAATTAAGGGAGGCATTGAAGGATACTCAAGAGGGAAAATACGAAAGATCTGCTGATACTTTAGGGAAAGAAACCGTTTCTTGGACACAATTGCATGATGCCCTAAGAGCTTTGCAAGAATTCATCACCTCCGGCCAGAAAGGGCAGGGACATGACAAATTTCAGGAATTTAATACAACATATCAAAACAAGAAGGGAAAGCCTTGGAATGATGATACACTCAACGGGCTACTCCGCCTGTTGAGTTGGTCCGGAGGGGTTATGAGAATACGTGAACTGCAAGAGAGGCACAGTCCCGACGTACAATCCGACTACTCAACCGAGATAGTTGACGAACTTATTAACGGCAAAATGGTCATTGTTGACCAGTCAATTGGGTCACCGGATGAAATTAAGCACACGTCTGAACGTGTCATGTGGGAACTTTTCAATCGTCAAAAACAAGTGTTTACAGACCCGCCGCGCGACCCAAAAAACAACGAATTGATCCGCGATGAAAACGGCAATATCGTTCCGCCGCACGATATTATCGTATATGTGGAAGAGGCTCATAATTTAATTCCCGCGCATGATCCCAAACTAGATTCGATATGGGCGCGTGTCGCCAAAGAAGGTTCTAAATTTCACATCGGCTTGGTATATTCCACCCAAGAACCAAGTTCCATTCTGGCGAACATTCTTAAGAACACTGACAATTGGTTCGTGGCCCACCTGAATAATCAAGACGAAACACGCGAACTCAGAAAATACTATGACTTTGATATGTTCGTTGATCAGATTCTCAAAGTGCCGGACACCGGATTTCTGCGGATGCGCTGTTTGTCCAATCCCTATATCGTGCCGGTTCAGATAGACAAATTCACAGTACCTCCGAATGATGGGGAGAGGAGTGACTAAATGCCCTATGAGGGTGAGATATCTAGCGGTGATAGCTTGATATGGCTGGAAAACAGCCAAGCATTGAAGGAGTTTAAGGGTACCATCCTTGTGAAGGAAGGCGGTACGCCCATAGAACCGCCGCTCCTCCAAGTACGTCGACAAGATTGGTATCCAAGTCGGGTTATTGCTATTGATGGCTCTAATCTCATACACCGTGTCAACAATGGATTTCCCGGCGCGGAGGCCGGATTGCTGATGGCATCGGTGGTGGCAATCAAACTGGACCAATTGAGCAATTTGGACACTAATAGAATTCCTCGTCCATCATTTTTTCGTGATATTGAAAGGGTTCATACTCTGGAAGCCGCAATGCCGGGGATAGGAGTTGTTCGCAAGGACGTTGATAATGACACACCGATAAATTTCTTCAGACAAAAGACGTATGACATGCTATCAAACGCTATCGCAGACGACCATGAGACATTACTGGAAACCATGCGTGATATTTGTAATTCTGCAGACTTCCAAACAAGAATTGATTGTCCGGCTATAGATTGCGACAAGAAATATAAGCGCAATGACGGGGAATATAATTGTCCTTGCGAGCGGCAAGAAAAGATGTTTGAAACAGACATACTACGTCTGCATGAATACTTTGACGGTGTTCGTACTGGAGGCGAGGCATTGGGCAGATTGCGCTCGGTGCTAGAAATTTTGATACTGTTGAACATCTTGCGTTTCTTTGTCAAAAAAATTCCCCTGTACCTTGAGAGGTGCGCTTTTGTGCTAGATGGCCCGTTGGCTATCTTTGGTACTCCCGCTTCTATATTGCATCCAATCCGCGAAGAATTGAAGAGCTTAAACGAGAAAGTGAGAAATGCTATCGGAACGGATATCGTTGTGTTCGGCGTAGAAAAGACCGGACGCTTCAAGGAACATTGGCAACAACTAGATTGGCAGGACAGAGAGGGCCCGGGCTCGCGCTTTCCTGAGCAGACAGTGATAGCACTGGATGATGAATATATTAAAAATAACATCGTTCCTGCCGACAAAAAGGGGAAACCTTTCGGTGAGGATACCCATTTTGGTCGAACCATTCTATACAAGACCAACCAAGGGAAGCATATCATCATTCACACTGCTATGCTGAACAGACCTTCGGGAGATTTCAGGAACAACTCCCAAGAATGTTATCCTAGATTGGGGGATATTCTTGATGTGGTGGACCAATTGGCAACCTACATCTATGATGGCGGCTTCATGCCTCTGGTACGCGCCCATGCCCATGCTGCGATTCCATTGAAGCGTGGCACAGACATCATCAAAAGGTTACTGGAAGACTGATGAACAAGCGGGCATGGGGATACAACGAAGCTGCTGGTCGTTGGGCTGGCTTCGGTCCGTATTATACGATGTTTCCCGTTGATTTCGCTAGACAGATTGTGGAAACGATGTCTCCTGAAAGAGGTAGTGTCTTAGACCCGTTTTGCGGACGTGGGACGGCCCCATTTGTCGCTCAGGTTACCGGTCGTTCTGCGCTGGGTATTGATATAAACCCGGCAGCCTGGGTTTTTGCCAAGGTCAAAACATCTCCTGAATCAAGCAAGAAAAAGTTATTAAATCGTCTGCAACATTTACAGCGTGCGCTTCATCCCAAGAACACAAAACCGGAAAATGAGTTTCAAAAGTGGGCATGGTCTGAAGATGTGTTAGGTTTTCTGAACACCGCTCGGCATATATTGGAGTGGCGCGAAGACGAAACAGATAGAACGTTGATGGGGTTTATTTTGGTTCATCTACATGCCAAACTTGGCGATGGTATCAGTAATCAGATGCACAAGGTGCGGGCAATGGGGCCTGATTATGCTGTTCGCTGGTGGAAAAAGAGGGGGATGGATCCTCCGGAGATAGATCCATACGAGTATTTTCGTAAGAGAATCTCTTGGCGTTATATGCACGGTGTCATAGACCGTAGGTGGGAGACGGAGATAATACAAGGCGACGCGGCGAAGATTCTTCCTTTCTTTCAAGAAAAGAGGTTCAGCCTTTTATTTACCTCACCACCGTACTTTGGTATCACCAACTATCGCCAAGATAGTTGGATTCGACTGTGGATGCTTGGCGAAGGTCCACCTTTACCAGACTGGAAGAAAGACAAAACGACCGCTCGCCAAGAAGTATACCGCCAAATGCTAAATGATGTTTTTTTCGAGGCGAGCAAATTGCTCAAGCCTGATAGCGTTATTTGGATACGAACTGACGCTAGAGAGTTTACAAAGAACATAACTCTGAAAATAATTCGCAAACTCTGGCCGAACAGAAAATTGTTTATGAGATACGATTGTTCCCGAAATGGCACACGAACGGCACACTTAGGCAATATGTCCCCCAAATCAAAGGAAGTTGATTTCTTGATTCCAGGGAGAAGGCCTCTACCCTCTCCCACTTCCTCTCCTTGGGAGCAGTTGTAAGCAAAAATTCGCGAATGTCGTTGTCAAGCAGAATAAATTCAGGTGATACCCTCACGAATTGAGAAAGAGAATCCTTTGCATACGAGGCAATACACACAAAGAGAAGGACCTCTCTATGAATCGGTCGGAATTGGACAGCTATTTGCAGGATGTTCGCGCCCGCCAGCTTGCTGAGCTGTGTGAATGGCTACGCATCCCCAGCATCAGTACCCTGCCCCAACACAGCGCAGATGTGGAACAGGCTGCCGGCTGGCTTGCCCAGAAGATGACCGCGAGTGGCCTGGAAAATGTCGAAATTATCAAGACGTCCGGCCATCCGCTCGTCTATGGAGACTGGCTTCACGCGGCCGGCGCGCCAACGATTCTCATGTACGGCCATTATGATGTACAGCCGGTCGACCCGCTGCCCTTGTGGACCTCGCCGCCTTTTGCGCCGACTGTGCGGGGCGATGACCTGTTCGCACGGGGCGCGTCTGACGACAAAGGCCAGACATTCGTCCATATCGCCGCGCTAGAAGCTCTGCTGGCGACGCGTGGAGCATTGCCTGTGAATGTGAAATTTGTTGTCGAGGGCGAGGAGGAAGACGGCAGTCAGGCCCTGATGGCCTATGTGCCGACGGCCACAGAAAAACTGGCAGCCGATGTCTGCCTCATCTCCGATACCCATATGCTGGCCCCGGACCAGCCGCTCCTCATCTACGGGCTGCGTGGCATGTGGGCCGGGGAGGTGACCGTCCGAGGTCCGGCCCGGGACCTGCACAGCGGCATGTATGGGGGCGCAGTCCATAACCCCAACCAGGCCCTGTGCGAACTCCTGGCCCAACTCCATGACGAGACAGGGCGGGTGACTGTCCCCGGCTTCTACGATGATGTACAGCCGCTAGATGATCAGGAACGAGCAACCTTGGCCCAGGTGCCCTACGGCGAGGAAGAGCTGTTGGCGGAGAGCGGAGTGCCCATGGCCTGGGGAGAGCCGGCCTTCACTGTGACAGAACGGGTCGGAGCACGTCCAACATTGGAGATCAATGGAATATGGGGCGGCTTCATCGGCGATGGTTTTAAGACCGTTATCCCTGCCGAAGCTCACGCCAAAGTGAGTTGTCGGCTGGTGCCTCACCAGCATTCAGCGGCCATCGGCGTGCTGCTCGAACGCTATCTGCAGCAGATCGCTCCACCGACAGTACAGGTGACAGTCCGCACTCGGCAACATGCCCCGGCCACAATGGTGCCATTGGATGTGCCGGAGATCGAGGCCGTGGCCCGGGCCTATGAACGGACATTTGGCGCGCGGCCTGTCTTCAGCCGGGAGGGCGGCTCAATTCCCGTGGCAACCCTTGTACAGGAGACACTCGACATCCCCATCCTCTTTATGGGCTTTGGCCTGCCGGACGACAACTTGCACGCGCCCAATGAAAAGCTGCATTTGCCGAACTTCTACCGGGGCATCCGCGCCAGTATTGCACTGATGGAAGAACTGGCTGCATCTTGACATCCGCACAGAGACATTGCAGAATGATATCCTTATCGTTTTCATCCTTATCTTTTCATTCAACCTTCAAAAGGAGTTGCAAATGCATGTAAATTTCACTCTTTCCGGCTGGACTCGGCGAACGCAACTGGCGGCCCTAGCAGTCATGGCGACACTGTTGTTGGCCTTGCTGCCGCGTACAGTGGCTGCTAGCCCAGCCGAATCTAGCCTGAAGCGTCCAGACGCAAGCCATATCACCCATGTCGTCCAACCCGGCGAAACCCTCTCCCAGATCGCGGTTCGTTATGACATTTCTGTCCAAGAGCTGATCGCGGCCAACAACATCAATAATGCCGATCATATTTATATCGGACAAAGCCTGAATATACCGGGGGGACATTCGGGTAGTTCGTCGGGGGGATGCTCTCACATCCAGGCGGTCAGGTACGGCCAAACCCTTTCCCATATTGCCGTTGAATACGGAGTGTCTATCACTGTCCTAGCCCGGCTCAACAATATCCAGAGCGCAGATGTCATTTATGTAGGACAGCAGATATGTATTCCCGCTAGCGGTCAACAGGGCGGACAGCCAGGCGGTACTTGGTACGAAGTACAGAGGGGCGATACACTAGGCCACATCGCCTTACGCTACGGCACGACCATGCAGGCACTCATACAGGACAACGACCTCTCCAACGCTGACCGCTTGCTGGTCGGGACAAGGCTGAGGATTCGTCAGACGGGGGCCGCGCCTGCATCTTCTGCCCCGGCCCCTTCAGCACCAGTCCCTGCTGCCCCGGCCCCGTCTACACCGGCCCCTGTTACCCCAGCACGGCCCCCTGTGCGGGCCCCCAGCACTGGTGGTAGTTTCGGCTATGGTATCCAAGCCCATATGGTCCATACCGGCGATCAGATGATCGATCTGGTGATGGACAAAACCCAAGAGTTGGGCTTCGGCTGGGTCAAACAGCAGATCGAATGGAAGATCTTTGAGTCCCAGCAGGGTCAATACGGCTTCGGCGATATTCATCCCATTGTCAACAGAGCCAATGCCCGGGGCATCAACCTGCTGTTCAGTGTGGTCAATGCCCCGGCCTGGGCGCGGGAGCCGGGCTTTGATGGCTCTGTCGGCGGCCCCCCTGCCAATCCCCAGGTGTTTGCCAACTTCTTAGGAAGACTGGCAAGCGAGTTCTGCGGTTCTGCGGTGAAGGCTATCGAAGTGTGGAACGAGCAGAATCTACACTACGAATGGGGCAACCGCCCCATCAATCCTAGCGAGTATATGGCCCTGTTGCGCCCGTCCTATGCGGCGATCAAGAGTGCTTGCCCGTCTATGTTGGTGATCAGCGGTGCGCTGACACCGGCTGGGGACAATGGCTCCATAGCCATGGATGACTTCCGCTATTTTGAGGCCATGTTACAGCAGGGGTTGCGGAACTATGCGGATGGATTTGGCGCGCATCCGAGCGGTTACAATGTGCCGCCCTCGCACACCTGGCAGACAGCCTGTGCTGCGATTCAGGCGAATGGCAACAGTTTCAATGGCGCCTGTGACAACCCGCATCACTCCTGGAGTTTCCGCAGCACAATGGAGGGGTATCGCAACTTGGCGGTACGCTACGGTGCGGGCGGTCAACGCATCTGGCCGACGGAGTTCGGCTGGGCGGCCGGCGGCAAGTTCCACCCTGCCTACGCGTATGCGGATGACAATGACTTTGATGAGCAGGCTCGCTGGACGGTTGAGGCTTATCAGATGATGCGGAATTGGGGCTGGGTAGGGCCCGCGTTTCTGTGGAATCTGAACTTTCGGGTAGTGGCGGATGGCACGGAGAAGGCCCAATGGGGGATTGTCCGCAATGACTGGAGCCCGCTGCCGATCTTCTATGGCCTGCGGGATATGCCGAAATAACGAACTGCAGTGACCTATAGCTCGTGGCCTGTGACATGCAAGTACAGACCACGAGCTACATATAGGTTACAGAGGACAACCATGTTTAACCCGGAGATGACAGTCGCGGCCATCAACCAGATGAACGCGGGGACGCTTGTCGCCAATCTTGGGATCGAATTTACGGAGATTGGCGACGATTTTATGCGTGCCCGGATGCCAGTGGACAGCCGAACGCTACAGCCCTATGGCCTTCTCCACGGCGGTGCGTCCATCGCCTTAGCCGAGACCTTAGGCAGCCTCGCTTCGACAGCCCTGATCGACCTGTCAACGCAGACTGTAGTGGGCTTGGACATCAACGGCAATCATCTGCGCCCCGTGCGGAGTGGCTTTGTCATTGGTACTGTGCGCCCAATTCATATTGGGCGGCGTACCCATGTATGGGAGATCCACATAGAGGACGAGAACGAGCGGCTAGTCAATATCAGCCGTTTGACCATGATGGTTCTGGATATTTGCCCTCCCACCTCTGGTGTAGTGCGGCAAACAGGTTGATCTTGTTGCAGCGCACAGTATGGCTATGGGGCTAACTGCAGCAGGGCGAAAATTGACATAAAATTCTAACCAACGTTTATAATACGCACAGACATCCATCAAAGGAAGCTGGGAAAAAATTGGGTGTTCATCCGGCCACAATGCGTAGATGGGCTGATGAGGGCCGGATATCGTATGTGCGAACGCCTGGTGGACACAGGAGATATGACATTGACGAATTTCTCGGAATTTGCTATTGCCGAGTTGGGTATGCCAAGCAACGAGACGATCTCAACAGGCAGGTCGAATACATGCAAAGCCGCTACCCAGACGCGGAAGTCATCACAGACGTCGGCGGTGGGATCAACTTCAAAAGGCGAGGACTGTTATCCTTACTGGACAGACTACATAGCGGAGAAAAGCTCACGCTTGTGGTTGCCTACAGAGACCGTCTTGCGCGATTTGGAACAGAACTCATCTCGCTGCTCATCGAACAAAACGGTGGCCAACTCGTGGTTCTCAACCGAGTTACATACAGCCCGCAAGAGGAACTTGCAGAGGATCTTCACGCCATCCTCAACGTCTTCTCTGCACGCCTCTAGGGAGGGCGGCGTTACAGTAACCAAATCAAAGCGGATCCGCATCTATCCCAACGCGGAACAGAGGGACATGATTCGGAACGAGTGGTTTCGGGCCAGTCGCTATGTATACAACCAGTGTGTTGAGTACTTGAAGAAAGGCAATAAAAACGACTGGCAGTATATCAAGGCGAACATGAAGACATTGTTCGTGTGGTATGACTGGCTCAATGACGTGCCCTATCAGATTAAGGGGCAGGCTGTAAAAGACGCCTGCAAAGCTGTGGAGACAGAGACGTGTAAGGCAGCGCAGACTGGCGAACCCTTCGACATGAAGTTCAGAGCAAGGAAGCACCCGAAGCAGTCGTGTTTCATCCCTAAGACAGCAGTAAAAGAGCGCGGCGTTTATGTTCGCATACTACAAGGCACTCTGCTGCGGCGTGAAGAATTACCCGGCGACCTATTAGACTGCCGGCTAGTGCTAGACAATGGTCGCTACTTTTTAGTATGCCCGTATAAGGAGAGACACCACGTAGCCGAGACCCAAGGGCGTGTTGTCGCACTCGATCCAGGCATCCGTTCGTTCCTGACATTCTTTTCTGAAAGTGGTTGTGGTTGGCTAGGTCGTGGTGATTTCGGTCAGATTCAACGCTTGTGTACGCACCTTGACAATCTGTTAAGCGATTTGTCAAAGACCAAGGGCAAGCGTCGGCAGCGTCTCCGCAAGGCTGCTGCCAGATTGCGTGTGAAGATACAGAATCTGGTTGATGAACTTCACCACAAGGCTGCCCGCTATCTGGTGGATAATTTCGACATCATTCTGCTGCCCACGTTTGAAACCAAGAATATGGTAAAGCGTGGTACGCGTAAAATACGCAAAAAGACAGCTAGAATAATGATGACCTTTGCACACTATCGTTTCAAGCAGTTCTTGAAGCACAAAGCCCACGAGACCGGTAAGTTGGTACTTGATGTGAATGAAGCCTATACATCGAAAACGTGTAGCTGGACAGGCGAAGTCAATCGCAAGCTGGGTGGTGCAAAGGTGATGGTGGGGAACGATGGACAACGCATGGATAGAGACATCAATGGCGCGCGTGGGATATTCCTGCGCGCTTTGGGAGATACACCCGCGCTACAAGCGTGCGTTGTTGAATGAATTCTGCAAACTTACACAAATTCACTCAACAAAAATGTATCGGAAACCGTTGAAGATTTTGACACCTTGGGAGGAGAACGGCGATCTTCTGCGACAGCCTGCCAAACGTGTACGGAGGTTTGATGCACAGTTGCATCAATTTCTGGAAGATATGCTTGAAACCATGCGAGAGGCCCAAGGCGTCGGCTTGGCAGCTCCCCAGATAGGACTGGCCTGGCGCATTTCCGTCATCGAATACTCAGAGGATCCGGAACGCCCAGAAGAGACCTTGCAGCGCTACGAACTGATCAATCCGGAGATTCTCAAGGCCAAAGGGGTAGAGAGTGGCAAAGAGGCCTGCTTGAGCTTGCCAGGGCTAGCCGCAGATGTGGACCGGGCCACATATGTACTCGTCCGTGCTCAGGACCGCAATGGAAAGGTGTATCGTCTCAAAGTCTATGATTGGCTAGCGCGGGTTTTTCAGCATGAGATCGATCATCTGAGCGGTATACTGATGACTGATAAGGCTGAACAAGTCTATAAAATTGTGGAAAATGAAGATGGCGAATCGGAATTGATCCCCATCAATCTTGTGCTATCCGAACAGCAGTGACCGCTGGCCCCCACAGATAGTTTATTGTCTTACATGGTGGTCGATGCCCTCATAGCGTTCAATGAACGCCGAGATACGGGCCGCATCGAACTCATCAAATTTGTCAATGCGTTGCCAAGCGGTCATCGCAATGCGGGCCTCCATATCCTTATGGGCCGGCTGCGTACCGGACCCAGTCCAGCTAGGGCGGTTGGGCATCATCAACACATGGCGTCCCCTGTCAATGAAAGGTTGGACCACCTCCTCCAACTGCTGCTTGAGCTCCGGACACTCTTCTTCACATTGATAATAGATGATAACGCCGCCGTCCTCCATGTTGTGAACGACCTGTTCATAGCGGACCGGGTCCTCGTACACAGCCCACGGAGCCAGCCCCGGATAGTGTGGGCCGGATGTAGGCGGCGTGGTATTGTACTCAATCGGGGATGCACTGCCCTGTTGGATGTGCGTATTGCCTTGTGTCGGCACAACCTCTTCGTCACCGGCCGGAAGTGTGGCGCGAATATTGAGATAGAGAATCAGGCCGACGAGGACAAGCAGCACAACACCAGCGGCCATGAGATACAGATTCTGCATACGCCGTCGCCGAGCAGCACTCTCCCGTACCTCCTGACGAGATAGGCGGGCCGACCCTCTCTTGGATTTTGCTTTCCTTGCCATTATGGTAACACCTGTTTCTCGTTCTTCGTTCCCTGTAACTGCAGTGTACCGACAACGTCTATTGATGAATCCATACGAGTGTCGCGTTCTCGGTCGTTGAGCGCATCCAATTTCTGGTGCCATTCCATTCGGGCATCGCCCAGTTGAACAGCCATTCCGCGTCCTCTACTGTCATATTGACACAGCCATGGCTCATTGGCGTCCCAAAATTGTTGTGCCAGTACGTCCCATGGAAAGCATAGCTGCGATAAAAATATTGGACCCATTGCACATTTGGCAGACTGTAGTAACTTCCTGAAGCGCGGTCTCCGCCGGACATGGTCTGCTCGGGCACACGTATCCACATGCGAAATATACCTTCAACCGTGGGATACCATTTGACGCCGGAGGAGATAATAAATTCATTCTGCAGTTCGTCGCCAAGCCAAGCATATGTTTTTTGTTCGCTCAGATCGACTTCGATCCACTTTTCGCCGTTGGCACGGGCCAGATCGACACTCAAATCCAGCTCTGTCTGGCCGTTGCGCTCAACAACGATAGGGGGGACGACCGTATTGCTCTGCTCCCGGACAGAGTCAATGGCTACATCCTGTTCCCGGCGGATGCGAGGCAGATCCATTGTCGCTTTGGTGAAAGGCAGAGGTGGCAAGCGATTCATGCCGACCGGGGCCCTTTCGGAACGTGGCGACGATACCTGTTCCGGATCATCCGTGGCAAAAACTGCAGAAGAACTGCCCCATGCGCTGAAGAACAGCAGCAGTGTCAGTGAGAAAATCAGTGTACAACGCATCTGAACGGGCTACCTTTCAGTGAGTAGGACCTGCCCACAGGTTAAAAAAGCCATCTTAGTAATGTACCTGTACCAATGTGCCTAGATTGGCGGCGTCGCTTATCAGCCAACCAGGGCTGCTGGTCCTCGGTGATGTCCAATCAAAGAGCCACTTCGCATCCTCATTCTTCATGTTGATGCAGCCCCGACTCATGGGCGTGCCAAAGTCGTCATGCCAGTATGTACCATGAAATGAATAGTTTTCAAAGAAATACTGAACATACGGGACATCTTCAAGATAGTAATAGTTGCCCGCGGCCCGGTTGCCGCCTTGCATATCCTGCATCGGAATCTTTGCCCAGATACGGAACGTGCCAGTGACAGTTGGCGTATTGCCACGCCCTGAGGAGATGATAAACGACTTGACCGCTGTCATGCCCTCGTAGGCGACAACCTGTTGCTTGCTCAGGTCCACATCGATCCACTTTTCGGTGACCGTGGGAAATTCCATAAAGCGATAGCCGCCATTGGCAACCGCATCCATACCCGTGGAGATGTGCAGGGCCTGGCCGATTAGAATTTGGCTCGGGTCTACCAGTCCGTTCTCCTGGGCAATTGTATCGGCACTGACCTGATATCGTTCGGCAATCAGGCCGAGATACTCTCCGGGTTGTACCAGATGAATCAGGCCCTGCGAACGCTTGGGGCGAATGGCCTGTTCGGTTGGGCCGGGCACCTTCACAATCTGCCCAATGTATAGCTTCTGTGCTGGCGATATCCCGTTCAATTCTACGATTTGTACCAGACTGATGCCATAGTGCCGGGCAAGCCCGGTGAGCGTGTCTCCTGGCTGTACTTGGTAGTAGCGGAAATCCTCAATCACCTTAGGCCCCGCGCTGGCAGAAGCACTATCACCCCTACGGACCACCAAATACTGTCCATGGTGGACGAAATCTGCATTGGGTAAATTGTTGAGCCGTCGCAGTTCCGCGGCAGTTGTGTCATATTGCAGCGCGATATGACTGAGGGTTTCACCAGGTCTGACGCGATGCGTTTCATCAGCAGATAGGCTGCGAGCACTGGACAAGAGAAATATACTGGCGCATAGCAGGGCCAATGTTCCGCGAAGGATGGGGATGAAAAACAGTCTCATTGAGCACCTCTTCGTGTGGATGCTTGGAGAACTGGCGGTCTGTCGGACAATGTCGTCACATATGCGATGCAGATTACTATAACCGAAAAACCCATTGTATGCAATTCCGAGAGAAATCGGTAGGTTGGGCACTCTACCACGTCTGCACCAAATCTGTCTCCGAAAAAAGGGATGAATGATAGGAGGGGTCCGTGGCTATGCGGGCCAACGTACCGCCCAACTCTCTCGTGTAGTGGACCAGGGCATCTAGTGTCGCGGCAAAGAGAGAAAAGGATAAGGCCGCGAGGGGTAAGTCCGCCTGTAGGAAGACATCGCCGTCACTGTCGATGGCAAAACGCACCAGACGCACCGCTTGATTCAGATGCAGCAACACCGCTGTCAGTCTTTGCCGGCATGCCGGCAAAGGTGGTGGCGTCAGTGGGCTTACAGCGAAATGTAGCCATTCGTCCCCTGTAGCTACATACAGATCGAACTCCTCATCCTGTTCATCGGCAAAACTGCTGCGCCAGATGCCCGCTTCAACCGTCTCATATGCCCATTGGTATCGCTCGAACATCGCGGGAATCATCGCTCACTCTCTCCAAAGATACGGTCAGCCAGAGCCTGGATCTCGGCTCCGCCATTGCCGACGATCGGGGGCCCATGGCCGAACACGATTGTGTCAATATTGCTGCTATATTTTTGCGCCAGCTTCCAGATAGAGCGGTGAGCTGTGTTCATATCGGGGGTGAAAATAGCTGGTGGTGGGCTGATTCGGGAACCCCAGTGGTTGAGTGCATCACCGCTGATCAGTAGCCTGTGCTGTGGGTGAAACAGAGAAATGTGCCCGGGCGTATGCCCAGGCGTATGGACGACTGTGAATCCTTCGGGGAGGCGGTCCCCATCCACAAGGAGGCGGTCCGGCGCAATCGGCTGCACCCGAAAGTAGGGCAATGCTCCGACCAGTCGATACAGTGGATGCATGAGAAGACCGAGCAAAGTCGGAGCTGGTCTGCGCCGGTTCGGATGTTCTAGAAACTGTTTTTCAACCGCATGGCAGGCAAGCTCCGCGCCGCTAGCGCGTTTGAGTGCTTTCAAATTGCCGGCGTGATCTACATCCATATGGGTGAGGAGTATCCGGCGCAGATCTGCCGGCCTAAAACCCAATTGATGAATCCCTCTTAGGATCGTCTCTCTGTTTTTCGCTCCTGGCAGTCCAGTATCAATCAGCGTTAGGCCCCCCTCCCAACGCCATAGATAGGCATGAACTGCCGGCCCCAATTCATCAATATCAAACAGATCGGGAATGACTTCTTTCATTGACTCTTCTACCAGTGGCGGCGCACGCCTAGATGACGCAGGCGAGAGCGGGGATGGTCCACGGCAGCAGCCACCTCATCCAAGCTTAACCCTGTGGCCGCGGCCAGCTCCATCATCGTGCGGAAGGATTCTTCTGTCAGTTCCTGCAGGTGCTCTCGCTCAATGTCGGTCAATTTGTAGCCGACGACCGTGGCTTGCGTATCTTCTAGAAGCTTGCGCCGGCAGTCTATACAGATCCAGGTGTGACCGATCAGAATGAGAAAATCTCTGGCCCTGGCAGTTATCATAGTGTTCACGGCTCTCTATGGCGTTGTTTACGTTCCATGGGTTGAAGATAAGTATAGGGATTCCGGCGATTGTTATGGCATGGACTACGGCCTTCGCTCCAGCAGTGGCCCGATTTCAAGGGATGGATGTTTGACCAACCCTACCTGCTCAAAGGGCCATAGGGGCCATATGGCGAGCCATGCCTGGCCGATGACGAAATCCTGGTCCAATTGCCCCCAGCTACGTGTATCTGACGAAGTAGGCCGGTTATCACCCAGAACATACAGATGTCCGGGTGAGACTGTTTGTGCCGCGATGTTCCCCATCATTGGCATATGATCATACGGCTCATTGACCGAGAAACCATTGATGAATAGCATGCCCTCCCGAATCTCAACCGTATCCCCCGGCAGACCAATGACCCGTTTGATGTAATCCTGTGAAGGGTCGTTGGGATAATGGAAGACGATGACATCGCCACGGGTGTATTCACCCAGTCGATAGGCCAATTTGTTCACCAGTAGATACTGCCCGTGATAAAAATTGGGCTCCATGGATTGGCCTTCAATTCGATAGTTCTGTACAACCGCGCGGATGACGAGAAAAAACAGAACTGCCAGAATGATCGTTTCTGCAGTTTCCCGCAGAAACGTCCCGAAGCCTTCACCCTCTTCATTGACATCAGGGGCTTCGTCGAAAAACCTGTCCATGGTTGGGGCCGGTTCACGATTGACCACCTGTCCGCCCGGCCCCATGCCTCCATTTGCCATAGACGCTGCTTGACTCTGCCCCGGCATGGTTGTGAGCGCGGCGGACAGAGGCGTACCTTCTGGCAAGTTCTCTACATCCCGGCCCGCCCGGGATGGCATTTCAGCAGAAGGCAATGTATCGTCTTCAGGGTGCTCTTTGCTGGTGGCTAAGGAGGGCGGCGCATGGAAAACCGACAACCTTCGGGAAACGTCAATATCCAGAAGATCATCGCCGCTATCTATCTCCGAGTGTTTCAGATTGTTCTGATCGTTGTTCAAGCGATTGAGTCCAGCAGAATGGCATAGAAGATTTGTAAAAGTTTAAGGAGATTATAACACCCGATAGACAAGAGAAACAAGAGCCAAAGTACCGGGTCCGCCGGACAGTAAAATTTAAGCGTTTCCTCCCTTTATATACGTCCTCAGACGCTAGCCAATATCGTCTCTGGTGGGAATGTAGATGTAGGTGAGGGAGTGTTGTTGATGAGTGGCTCCTAGCCCCTACCCTCTGCAGCACTGCGCTCCCACTGCCAAGGTGTTCGGTCCGTAAAGCCGCTGCGGCGATGGTGGCGACCGTACAAGCCATGCCAGTAGTCCCCCCATGGTGCGGTCACCAGCAGAAGTGCCAGTATCTGCCGCGTCCTGCCTGGCGCGCCTGGGGTCCCCCATGGTAGGGAGGACAGGAGATAGGAACTCTTGTTGATCATTTTTGTCATAAGACTCATATCTGCGCGTTGAACACACGGCTCATCCGTAGAGATAGCCTACGCATCAACGCTGAACTCGCGTTCCCACACCCTGCGTCCTTGGCCTGGGATGAACTGACCGGTTTTGATGTGCCGAATGTCATACTCTGGGCGGTCGACAGACACGATACACTTTCCATTGAATCGCACGCCGTTGTCGAAGAAAGAAAAGTCGAGGTTGTCAAAGCCATGAGGCCTGCGGTCGTCGGGAAGGTCTTGCACGTCGTGAGGAATGATGTGCAAGAAGAATTTCGCTTGTGTGTCTGTCAGGCTGCAAGGGTTCTTGACATAGGTGATGTCGTTCTCCCTGAGATATACGGCAAAGTGTGCGCGCAGGACAGGATCATGTGCTACGATTGACTCATACTCTTGATTATATGCGTCAGTTTCCTGGGCAGAGAGCTCATACACCTGCAACGGAATTTCGACTTTCCAGAGAGTGTCTTGGCCGGAGACGAACTGACCGGTTACGATGTGCTTGATTCCATACTCTGGGCGGTTGATAGACACGATACACTTTCCATTGAATCGCAAGCCGTAGTTCTGGGAAGAAAAAGGTCGGTCATGGGCGTAGAAAGGAAAGTCGAGGTTGTCAAAGCCATAAGGCTTGCGGTCGTCGGGAAGGTCTTGCACGTCGTGAGGAATGATGTGCAAGAAGAATTTCGCTTGTGTGTCTGTCAGGCTGCAAGGGTTCTTGACATAGATGATGTCGTTCTCCGTGAGATATAGGTCAAAGTGTGCATGCAGGACAGGCATCTCTCCTGAAACAATTGCCTCATATTGATTTATGATTGTTGTAACACGATTCGAAACCCGTAGACCGCTGTCGGCAAACTGTTCAGTGCCCCACCACTGATGGTCGGAGGAATCAAAGGGCATCCACAGTTCAGGCTCGATCTTCAGAGCATAGCTTCCATAGGCAAGAGCCTGCTCTTCACTGAAGACCGCAGGGTATATGTGAATGTTGACCCCTCGCTGCTCAAGGTATCCCGGGGGTGGATGACGATCATGCGCCATTGTACGCTCATGGTTGGGTCTCGTGACCGGATTGCGGGCGATGGTTGCGTCGGTCAAGCCGTGGATGTCGAGGACTTTCAGGTCCGGCAGGTAATAGGACTGGATGCCGATGCTTCCTACGGCCATCACAGCATCGTCGGGGAACCACCCGCGTGTCATCTTCTGGTACGGCTTCCACTGTTGTATCTTTATTCTGGCGTACTCGCGGTGCGCTGTGAAACGAATGCCGACACTCTGTGCGACAGACTGCTGGCGCAGGTCGTTGGAGAGGTCAACGAGCATGGGCATCCCCGGTGCAGCGAGTAGCCAGCTCGCGTTCTCCTTAGTAAGTTCAATAAACGTCCAATCGTATGGGTGGCTCCTGGCACCTTTGAATAGCAAGACGCCCTGCATGGCACTTGAATAGAAGAGAACAGGGACGAACAGCAAGAGTGCCCACACCTGTGAGTTTACAATCATTCCTCTCTGCACAAATAGTCGCATTCGCCCCAATCCACCCGCAATCACAGCCCCTAGCCGCACGATACCCTCGGCCGCGGGGACTGCCAGCAGAGGCCAGTAGAAGTCCAACGGTCTATACTCGAACGAGTCTCCCCCAATCCGCATCACATAGGCCATATGGACAGCCACACATAAGAGCACCAGCCCATACGTCCCATCCCTATACGCCCGCCAACGAGTCCACAGAGCCAGACATGCTAGGGGCAAGAACAGATACAGGCCTGTCTCTAGGGCCGCGGCCACCAAGTAGCGGAACCCTGCTTCGTACCAAGGACGCACATACTTGGCGTAGTAGGTGTTGGGTAGCCACTCGCCGTAGTAGCTGTAGCGGAACAGGTAGTGTGCAGCGACGAGGAGGAGAAAAGGTCCTACGAGGATGCCCAGTTCGCGCCAGGGCAGTCGGCGGTTCGTGAGGAGGTGCTGGATTGCGAACCAAGCGAAACAGCAGGCTGCCACCAGGGGTCCTTCAGGACGGGTATAGGCGGCGGCTGTCAGGGACAAGGCCGTGGTCAGCAGTCCCCACCGGCTGTGTCGGTAGAGAGCGAGGGAGACCACTCCGAGGAGGATGAAGAAGGTGAATTGGCGTGTTTCAAGGCCGCCGCCTGAAGTCCAGACGGCAAATGTCGCGCTGCTACACACAAGCCCAAGGGCCATCCAAGCCACGAGTGTCCTGTTATGTAGAAGAGAAGGTGTGCGGACCACCCACCACAGCATGGTGGCGATGGTGGCGGTCGTGCAAGCCACAGACAGCCAAGGGGCCACGTACTCGGGCCGTAGGTCGAAGAGAGCCCAGAGGAGTGCTAGTTCAAGGGTCCAGAGGAAGTTGGAGTATCCTTCGACGTACTCGCCGGGATTGAAGACGAGACCATGTCCTTCGAGGAGGTTACGGGCATAGCGGAAGCTGATGAAGGCATCCTCGCATAAAAACCAAGCGACATGGGCAACCCATGCCAGTAGTCCCCCCCATGGTGCGGTCACCAGCAGAAGTGCCAGTATTTGCCGCGCCCTGCCTGGCGCGCCTGCGGTCCCCCATGGCAGGGAGGACAGGAGATAGGTACTCTTGTTCATCATTTTTGTCATAGACTCATACCGTTGCGTTGAACATATGGAACATCCGTAGAGATAGCCTACGCATCAACACTGAACTCGCGTTCCCACACCTTGCGTCCTTGGCCGGCGATGAACTGACCGGTTTGGATGTGCCGAATGTCATACTCTGGGCGGTCGACAGACACGATACATTTCCTATTGAATCGCACGCCGTTGTCGAAGAAAGAAAAGTCGAGGTTGTCAAAGCCATGAGGCTTGCGGTCGTCGGGAAGGTCTTGCACGTCGTGAGGAGTGATGTGCAAGAAGAATTTCGCTTGTGTGTCTGTCAGGCTGCAAGGGTTCTTGACGTAGGTGATGTCGTTCTCCCTGAGATATATGTCAAAGTGTGCGCGCAGGATAGGATCATGTGCTACGATTGACTCATACTCTTGATTATATGCGTCAGTTTCCTGGGCAGAGAGCTCAAACATCTGCAACAGAATTTCGTCTTTCCAGAGTAGGTCTTGGCCGGAGATGAACTGACCGGTTACGATGCGCTCAATGTCATACTCTGGACGGTCGACAGACACGATACACTTTTCATTGAATCGCACGCCGTTGTCGAAGAAGCGAAAGTCGAGGTTGTCAAAGCCATAAGGCTTGCGGTCGTCGGGAAGGTCTTGCACGTCGTGAGGAATGATGTGCAAGAAGAATTTCGTTTGTGTGTCTGATAGGCTGCCTTGTGAGTCTGTCAGGCTGCAAGGGTTCTTGACATAGATGATGTCGTTCTCCCTGAGATATATGTCAAAGTGGGCGCGCAGGACAGGCATCTCTCCTGATACAATTGCCTCATATTGATTTATGATTTTTGTAACATGATTCGAAACCCGTAGATCGCTGTCGGCAAACTGTTCAGTGACCCACTGATGGTCGAAGGACTCAAAGGGCATCCAGAGTTCAGGCCCGAACTGCAGAGCGTAGTTTCTACGGGCAAGGGCCTGCTCTTCACTGAAGACCGCAGGGTATATGCGAATGTTGACCCCTCGCTCCTCTAAGTATCCCGGGGGTGGCCGACGATCATGCGCCATGAAGCGTTCATGGTTGAGTTTCGTGACCGGATTGCGGGCGATGGTTGCGTCGGTCAAGCCGTGGATGTCGATGACTTTCAGGTACGGCAGGTAATAGGATTTGATGCCGGTGCTACCCATGGCCATCACAGCATCGTCGGGGAGCCACCCGCGTGCCATCTTCTCGTAAGGCTTCCACTTTTGTATCCTTCTTCTGGCGAGCTCGCGGTGATTTACGAGAGGCCCGCCGACATTCTGTCGGGAAGTCTGCTGCCGCAGGTCATTGGAGAAGTCAACGAGCATGGGCATCCCTGGGGCAGCGAGTAGCCAGCCTGCGTCCTCCTCAGTAAGTTCAATATGGATAGTATCACTGTATCCGCGGATCTCGGCACCTTTGAATAGCAAGACACCCTGCATGGCACTTGAATAGAAGAGAACAGGGACGAACAGCAAGAGTGCCCACAGGTGCGGGGTTGCAATCACCCCCCCACGCACAAATAGTCGCATTCGCCCCAATCCACCCGCAATCACAGCCCCTAGCCGCACGATGCCCTCGGCCGCGGGGACTGCCAGCAGAGGCCAGTAGAAGTCCAACGGTCTATACTTGAACATGTCTCCCCCAATCCGCATCACATAGGCCATATGGACAGCCACACACAAGAGCACCAGTCCATACGTCCCATCCCTATACGCCCGCCAACGAGTCCACAGAGCCAGACATGCTAGGGGCAAGAACAGGTACAGGCCTGTCTCTAGGGCCGCGGCTACCAGGTAGCGGAACCCTAATTTGTGCCAAGGACGCACATACTTGGCGTAGTAGGTGTTGGGTAGCCACTCGTCGTAGTAGCTGTAGCGGAACAGGTAGTGTGCAGCGACGAGGAGGACAAAGGGTCCTACGAGGATGATCAGTTCGCGCCAGGGTAGCCGGCGGTTCGTGAGGAAGTGCTGGATTGCGAACCAAGCGAAATAGCATGCTGCCACCAGGGGTCCTTCAGGACGGGTATAGGCGGCGGCTGTCAGGGACAAGGCCGTGGTCAGCAGTCCCCAACGGCTGTGTCGGTAGAGCGCGAGGGAGACCACTCCGAGGACGATGAAGAAGGTGAATTGGCGTGTTTCAAGGCCGCCGCCTGAAGTCCAGACGGCAAATGTCGCGCTGCTACACACAAGACCCAGGGCCATCCAAGCCACGAGCCCCCGCTCCTGTAGTTTTGGGGTGCGGACCACCCACCACAACATGGTGGCGATGGTGGCGGTCGTGCAAGCCACAGACAGCCAAGGTGCCACATACTCGGGCCGTAGGTCGAAGAGAGCCCAGAGGAATGCTAGTTCAAGGGTCCAGAGGAAATTAGAGTATCCTTCGACGTACTCGCCGGGATTGAAGACGAGGCCATGTCCTTCGAGGAGGTTACGGGCATAGCGGAAGCTGATGAAGGCATCATCGCATAGAAACCAAGCGACATGGGCAAGCCATGCCAGTAGTCCCCCCCATGGTGCGGCCACCAGCAGAAGTGCCAGTATTTGCCGCGCCCTGCCTGGCGCGCCTGGGGTCCCCCATGGCAGGGAGGACAGGAGATACGAACTCTTGTTCATCATCTTTGTCATAGAATCATACCGTTGCGTTGAACACATGGCTCATCCGTAGAGATTAATCAACGCTGAACTCGCCTTTCCAGAGAGTGTCTTGGCCTGAGATGAACTGACCGGTTACGATGCGCTCAATTTCATACTCTGGGCGGTTGACAGACACGATACACTTTCCATTGAATCGCACGCCGTGGTCGTAGAAAGGAAAGTCGAGGTTGTCAAAGCCATGAGGCTTGCGGTCGTCGGGAAGGTCTTGCACGTCGTGAGGAGTGATGTGCAAGAAGAATTTCGCTTGTGTGTCTGTCAGGCTGCAAGGGTACTTGACGTAGGTGATGTTGTTCTTCCTGAGATATAGGTCAAAGTGTGCGCGCAGGACAGGATCATGTGCTATGATTGACTCATACTCTTGATTATATGCGTCAGTTTCCTGGGCAGAGAGCTCATACACCTGCAACGGAATTTCGACTTTCCAGGGTGCGTCTTGCTCGGGGAGGAACTGACCGGTTACAATGCGCTTGATTCCATACTCTGGTCGGTTGACAGACACGATACATTTTCCATCAAAGTGCAAGCTGTAGTGGGCGAAAGAAAAATATCGGGCGCCGTCGAAGAAGTGAAAGTTGAGGTTGTCAAAGCCATAAGGCTTGCGTTCGTCAGGAAGGTCTTGCACGTCGTGAGGAATGATGTGCAAGAAGAATTTCGCCTGTATGTCTGTCAGGCTGCAAGGGTTCTTGACATAGATGATGGCGTTCTCCCTGAGATATAGGTCAAAGTGGGCGCGCATGACAGGCATCTCTTCCGATACAATTGACTCATATTGATTTATGGTTGTTGTAACATGATTCGAAACCCGTAGACCGCTGTCGGCAAACTGTTCAATGGCCCACTGATGGTCGAAGACACCAAAGGGCATCCACAGTTCAGGCCCGACCTTCAGGGCGTAGTGTCCCCTCTTAAGAGCCTTTTCTTCACTGAATTCCGCAGGATATATCTGAATGTTGACCCCTCGCTGTTCAAGGTATCCCGGGGGTGGCTGACGGTCATGCGCCATTGCACGCTCATGGTTGAGTCTCGTGACCGGATTGCGCGCGATGGTTGCGTCGGTCAAGCCGCGGAGATCGATGACTTTCAGGTCCGGCAGGTAATAGGACCGGATGCCGATGCTACCCGTGGCCATCACAGCATCATCGGGGAGCCACCCGTGTGCCATCTTCTGGTACGGCTTCCACCTTTGTATCTCGCTTCTGGCGTACTCGCGGTGCGTTGGGAGACGATTGCCGATAAAGTGTGCGACAGACTTCTGCCGTAGGTCATTGGAGAAGTCAACGAACATGGGCATCCCTGGGGCAGCGAGTAGCCAGCCTGCGTCCTCCTCAGTAAGTTCAATATGGAGACCCCTACTGTATCGGCGGATCTCATCACCTTTGAATAGCAAGACACCCTGCATGGCACTTGAATAGAAGAGAACAGGGACGAACAGCAAGAGTGCCCACATGGGCGGGGTTGCAATCATCCCCCCACGCACAAATAGTCGCATTCGCCTCAATCCACCCACAATCACAGCCCCTAGCCAAACGATGCCTTCGGCCGTGGGGACTGCGAGTAGAGGCCAGTAGAAGTCCAACGGTCTATACTCGAACAAGTCTCCCCCAATCCGCATCACATAGGCCATATGGACAACCACACACAAGAGCACCAGTCCATACGTCCCATCCCTATACGACCGCCAACGAGTCCACAGAGCCAGACATGCTAGGGGCAAGAACAGATACAGACCTGTCTCCAGGGCCGCGGCTACCAGGTAGCGGAACCCTGCTTCGTACCAAGGACGCACATACTTGGCGTAGTAGGTGTTGGGCAGCCACTCGCCGTAGTAGCTGTAGCGGAACAGGTAGTGTGCAGCGACGAGGAGGAGAAAAGGACCTACGAGGATGCCCAGTTCGCGCCAGGGCAGTCGGCGGTTCGTGAGGAAGTGCTGGATTGCGAACCAAGCGAAACAGCATGCTGCCACCAGGGGTCCTTCAGGACGGGTATAGGCGGCGGCTGTCAGGGACAAGGACGTGGTCAGCAGTCCCCACCGGGTGTGTCGGTAGAGCGCGAGGGAGACCACTCCGAGGAGGATGAAGAAGGTGAATTGGCGTGTTTCAAGGCCGCCTCCTGAAGTCCAGACGGCAAATGTCGCGCTACTACACACAAAGCCCAGGGCCATCCAAGCCACGAGCCCCCGCTCCTGTAGTCTTGGGGTGCGGACCACCCACCACAACATGGTGGCGATGGTGGCGACCGTGCAAGCCACAGACAGCCAAGGGGCCACCTGCTCGGGAGGTAGGTCAAAGAGAGCCCAGAGGAGTGCTAGTTCGAGGGTCCAGAGGAAGTTGGAGTATCCTTCGACGTACTCGCCGGGATTGAAGACGAGGCCATGTCCTTCGAGGAGGTTACGGGCATAGCGGAAGCTGATGAAGGCATCATCGCATAAAAACCAAGCGACATGGGCAAGCCATGCCAGTAGTCCCCCCCATGGTGCGGTCACCAGCAGAAATGCCAGTATTTGCCGCGCCCTGCCTGGCGCGCCTGCGGTCCCCCATGACAGGGAGGACAGGAGATAGGTACTCTTGTTCATCATCTTTGTCATAGACTCATACCGTTGCGTTGAACACATGGCTCATCCGTAGAGATTAATCAACGCTGAACTCGCCTTTCCAGAGAGTGTCTTGGCCTGAGATGAACTGACCGGTTACGATGCGCTCAATGTCATACTCTGGACGGTTGACAGACACGATACACTTTCCATTGAATCGCACGCCGTTGTCGAAGAAGCGAAAGTCGAGGTTGTCAAAGCCATGAGGCTTGCGGTCGTCGGGAAGGTCTTGCACGTCGTGAGGAGTGATGTGCAAGAAGAATTTCGCTTGTGTGTCTGTCAGGCTGCAAGGGTTCTTGACGTAGGTGATGTCGTTCTCCCTGAGATATATGTCAAAGTGTGCGCGTAGGATAGGAGCATGTGCTACGATTGACTCATACTCTTGATTATATGCGTCAGTCTCATGGGCAGAGAGCTCATACACCTGCAACAGAATTTCGTCTTTCCAGAATGTGTCGTAGCCGTAGATGAACTGACCGGTTTGGATGTGCCGAATGTCATACTCTGGGCGGGCGACAGACACGATACACTTTCCATTGAATCGCACGCCGTTGTCGAAGAAGTGAAAGTCGAGGTTGTCAAAACCATGAGGCTTGCGGTCGTTGGGAAGGTCTTGCACGTCGTGAGGAATGATGTGCAAGAAGAATTTCGCTTGTGTGTCTGTCAGGCTGCATGGGTACTTGATATAGGTGATGTCGTTCTCCCTGAGATATAGGTCAAAGTGGGCGCGCAGGACAGGCATCTCTCCCGATACAATTGACTCATATTGATTTATGGTTGTTGTAACATGATTCGAGACCCGTAGATCCCAGTCGGTAAACCGTTCAATGGCCCACTGATGGTCGTAGACATCAAAGGGCATCCACAGTTCAGGCCCGAACTTCAGAGCGTAGTTTCCATGGGCAAGAGCCTGCTCTTCACTGAAGACCGCAGAGTATATGTAAATGTTGACTCCTCGCTGCTCAAGGTATCCCAGGGGTGGCTGACGATCATGCGCCATGTAGCGTTCATGGTTGGGTTTCGTGACCGGATTGCGGGCGATGGTTGCGTCGGTCAAGCCCCAGGAGTCAATGACTTTCAGGTCCGGTAGGTAATAGGGTAGGATGCCGATGGCACCTATGGACATCACAGCATCGTCGGGGAGCCACCCGCGTGCCATCTTCTCGTAAGGCTTCCACTTTTGTATCCATCTTCTGGAGAACTCGCGGTGATTTACGAGACGCCTACCGACATTCTGTCGGAAAGTCTGCTGCCGCAGGTCGTTGTAGAGGTCAACGAGCATGGGCATCCCTGGGGCAGCGCGTAGCCAGCTCGCGTTCTCCTCCTCCTCAGTAAGTTCCATAGGGATAATCTCACTGTATCCGCGGATCGCGGCACTTGTGAATAGCAAGACACCCTGCATGGCACTTGAATAGAAGAGGACAGGGACGAACAGTAAGAGTGCCCACAGGGGCGGGGTTGCAATCACCCCCCCACGCACAAATAGTCGCATTCGCCCCAATCCACCCGCAATCACAGCCCCTAGCCGAACGATACCCTCGGCCGCGGGGACTGCCAGCAGAGGCCAGTAGAAGTCCAACGGTCTATACTCGAACGAGTCTCCCCCAATCCGCATCACATAGGCCATATGGACAACCACACACAAGAGCACCAGTCCATATGTCCCATCCCTATACGACCGCCAACGAGTCCACAGAGCCAGACATGCGAGGGGCAAGAACAGGTACAGGCCTGTCTCCAGGGTCGCGGCTACTAGGTAGCGGAACCCTGATTCGTACCAAGGACGCACATACTTGGCGTAGTAGGTGTTGGGCAGCCACTCGCCGTAGTAGCTGTAGCGGAACAGGTAGTGTGCAGCGACGAGGAGGACAAAGGGTCCTACGAGGATGCCCAGTTCGCGCCAGGGCAGTCGGCGGTTCGTGAGGAAGTGCTGGATTGCGAACCAAGCGAAACAGCATGCTGCCACCAGAGGTCCTTCAGGACGGGTATAGGCGGCGGCTGTCAGGGACAAGGCCGTGGTCAGCAGTCCCCACCGGGTGTGTCGGTAGAGCGCGAGGGAGACCACTCCGAGGAGGATGAAGAAGGTGAACTGGCGCGTTTCAAGGCCGCCGCCTGAAGTCCAGACGGCAAAGGTCGCGCTGCTACACACAAGGCCCAGGGCCATCCAAGCCACGAGTCCCCGCTCCTGTAGTCTTGGGGTGTGGACCACCCACCACAACATGGTGGCGATGGTGCCGATCGTGCAAGCCACAGACAGCCAAGGTGCCACCTGCTCGGGAGGTAGGTCGAAGAGAGCCCAGAGGAGTGCTAGTTCGAGGGTCCAGAGGAAGTTGGAGTATCCTTCGACGTACTCGCCGGGATTGAAGACGAGACCATGTCCTTCGAGGAGGTTACGGGCATAGCGGAAGCTGATGAAGGCATCCTCGCATAAAAACCAAGCGACATGGGAGAGCCATGCCAGTAGGGCCCCCCATGGTGCGGTCACCAGAAGAAATGCCAGTATTTGCCGCGCCCTGCCTTGCGCGCCTGCGGCCCTCCAGGGCAGGGAGGACAGAGTATCGATCAGGCGAATCTTAGCAAACATGTCATCCCTTATAATCAACAGTGCCTTAATCGCCTTGGCCAGAAATGGCCTCAGGCTCTGCAGATATACGCTTTTCCATGCCCTCGGTCGTTCGGGTCAGATCCTCATGACCGAGTACCGCCAGAGCCGCCACGCTATCTCCTGCGGCCAGATTGACGATACGTACGCCTCGGGTGCTGCGTCCCATCTGGCTGATGCCGGAGACAGGTGTGCGTAGCATAATACCGTTGCTGGTGATGACGGTAATCTGATCCTTCTCGTTTACCACCCGGGCAGCGACGATCGGGCCGACTTCCGCTCGTCTGCTGCGATCTGTCGTCCACACCCCTTGCGTGTATCGTCCTTGCGGTCTGTACTCGTTCAGAGAGACCCGTTTGCCCCAACCCCGTTCGTGTAGCACCAGCAGATCTGTGCCGGACTGCACCACATCGCAACTGGTGATCACATCATTCTCCCGCAGGCGGATGGCCCATACACCGGCGGCCGTGCGTCCCATGGCGCGCACTTGCGTCTCATGAAGGCGTAGGGCCTTACCATTGCGGGTGACGATGATAAATTCCTGCTTCCCGCTGGTGAGTCGCGCCCATTCCAGAGAATCGTTGTCATCTAGGTTCATGGCTATGAGGCCGTTGGTGCGTACATTGGCAAATGCAGATGCCTTTACCCGTTTGATGCGGCCTTGGCGGGTCAGGAGTGTGATATACGTTGCCTGCCCGAAATCCGCCAAGGTCAACATTGTTGTGACTGTTTCATTATGCTGTAATGTAAGGACATTGGCGATGTGAACGCCTTTGGCTGTGCGGCTGCCTTCGGGAAGCTCGTATACCCGGCTACTGTAGACCCGGCCCTTGTTGGTAAAGAATAGAATGTGGTCTAGCGTGCGGGCGAAGCGCAGGTCCATCACCGCATCTTCGCCGCGAGTCGTCATCCCTTTCACGCCTCGTCCGCCCCGCCCCTGCGCGCGGAAGGCGTTGGCCGGCATGCGTTTGATATAGGCGTTTGTGCTGAAACTGATCAGCACATTTTCCTGGGGGATCAGATCTTCGTCGCTGAAGTCGCCGCTGGCATGAGGGACAATAAATGTGCGACGCTCGTCAGCGTGTTTTTCCTTCAGCTCAAGAATATCATCCCGAATCAGCCCGCGAATTTTGTGAGGACTGGCCAGCAGGTCTTCCAGATAGACAATGCGCGCCATCACCTCTTGATATTCGTCTTCGATCTTCTGCTGCTCTAGCGCGGCCAGCCGGCGTAGCTGCAGATCGAGAATCGCCTGTGCCTGCACTTGGCTGAGGCTGAAGCGTTCCATCAGTTGGGTGCGGGCGTCCTCCGCGCTAGGGGAATTGCGGACCGTCTCGATCACTTCGTCCAGAGATCCGAGGGCGATGCGTAAGCCTTCCAGAATGTGGGCTCGCTCCCGCTGTTTGCTCAACTCAAATTCTGTACGTCGGGTAATGACGTCGAAGCGGTGCTCAATATAGACCAAAAGTGCTCGGCGCAGCCCCAACGTCACCGGCTCGTTATCCACCAAGGCCAAGGCATTGACGCTGAAGGTAGTCTGCAACGGTGTAAATTTGAAGAGTCGATTCTGCTCTTTGCGTGGCGATGCACCTCGCTTCAATTCAATGACAATCCGCATCCCACGTCGGTCGCTCTCATCCCGTAGGTCGCTGATGCTGTCCAGCCGGCCTGAGCGGGCCAGTGTTGCAATTCGCTCTATCAACGTAGTTTTGTTGATCTGATAGGGGATTTCCGTCACAATGATGCGGAAACGTCCGTTGTTCGTTTCCTCAATTTGGGTACGAGCACGCACCAGAACTTGGCCGCGACCGGTCGCGAACGCTTGGCGTATTCCTTCTGTTCCAAGAATCACGCCACCGGTAGGGAAGTCCGGGCCTTTCACGATCTCCATCAGTTTATCTAGGCCGACCTGCTCTCGTAGCTCCCAATTGTCGATCATGTGCATCACTGCATCGCAGATTTCGTTCAAATTGTGGGGGGGTATATTTGTCGCCATGCCCACCGCGATGCCACTGGAGCCGTTGGCCAACATATTGGGCAGTTTGCCCGGCAGCACCATCGGCTCCTCTAGGCTATCATCGAAGTTCGGCCCCCAATCCACCGTATCCATTTCGATGTCTTGAAGCAGCATCTCCGTCAGCCGGGTCATCTTCGCTTCTGTATAGCGCATGGCTGCCGGGCTGTCCCCATCAATGGAACCGAAGTTGCCCTGACCATCTACCAGCGGGTAGCGTAGGCTGAAGTCCTGGGCCATACGTGCCAGCGCGTCATAGACTGCTTGGTCGCTGTGAGGGTGATACTTGCCCAGCACTTCGCCGACAATGCGGGCCGATTTTTTGTACGAGGCGTTGGCCCGCAGCCCCATATCGTGCATAGCATAGAGGATGCGCCGATGAACCGGCTTCAGGCCATCTCTGGCATCAGGCAACGCGCGGGAGACGATGACACTGACCGCATAGTCGAGAAAGGCCGCTCGCATTTCATCTTCAATGGAGACCTCCTCCACACTGTGGGCAAAGAAACCATTGCCATTCGTCCCGCTTTGCGGCTGGAGATCAGCCGACAGATCGCGGTTTGCATCCATTGGATCGCTCATTCACGTTTCTCCTGCGTCTACAGCTCTTATGTGTAAGCGTGGAAAGCTATACGGACCGCTCTCTGTCTAAGAGCCTTGGAACTAGCGTATGTCACATAGATCACAGTAACATTATACCTCAATTGCACGCTTTTCCCTGAACTGCAGTGGCCAGTGATCAGGGACCAATAACACCACAGGCCACTATGGTATAATGCTTTGGTACACATTTTCACTTGATGATTGATTCATAGCCATCTCATCCATCTTGTTAGACAATCTTCTCACAGCCCTATCTACGGACCGATTGGCTTGCCGTTGTAGCAGCAAAGCAACTTCCGCGCTCGCCGTGCCCATGGGATGGCTTCTTCTCCTCCTCGCTGCAGCACTCTATTTCGTCACCTTGGACACCGGATTTGCCCTAGCTGAACTGGAAGGGGGCGATCTCATCACCCATCAGTATGCACAGGTGCAGGCCCGTCCTAGCAACGCGCCTGGATATCCTTTGTACACAATGGGCGGTTGGCTGTGGTTTCACGGTTGGCACCTGCTGCTGAAGACCTTTGGCACTCCTCTGCCCAATCCGATCCCAATTCTCAGCAGTTACAGTACTCTATGGGCCTTGCTTTCGTTGTGGTTTCTCTATCGTATTCTCCTGCATTTGAACCGCCCGCTTCATTCTTTAGACAGCAACTGGCCTCTCGCTTGGGCGATCAGCGCATTGTACGCGGTCACATACTTTTTCTGGTTTTACGCCACCACCACAGAACAGTACAGCAGTGCTATCGCCCATACGCTGGCGATAGTGTACGTCTACCTGCTGTGGGAAGATACGCCGGTCAGCAGTCCAATAGCTGCCCGTCTTTTGCTTCTTCTCGCCCTCCTCTGTGGCCTGACTCTGGCTCATATGGTGACGGTGGCGATGATCGTACCACCCTTGGTGCTGTCTGTACTCTGGCGGCAGCTAGACCTGCTACGCATTTGGCGTTCGCACCATCCTGCTCGGCCTTGGCATGATGCGTTGAAGGCGGGCGAGGTGTTTACCGCAAAGCCATTGATGATTTTCGGGATTGTCCTCTCTGCGCTTGCTCCGACAATCAGCTACCTGTACGTTTATCTGCGGGGCATGGCCCATCCCGAATGGTGGGGGGAGGGCAATTGGACAACAGCCCAAGAGTGGTTTTGGAGTTTTATCCGCACGGCACAAGGGCAGGACGAACTGAGCTGGGGCTTGCAAGCGGGCGCACCCTTCTTTGGGAACGGCTTTCCTCAGTTGATCTGGCAGGAGTTGAGCATTCCGCTGCTGCTGCTCGGGCTGGTGGGCATCGGGCTGCTGCATGGTCGCTTGCGTCTGCTCCTATATGGTACGCTGGCCCTATACCTGATCCTATGTTGGGTAGATCGATTCGGTAACTGGTTTCAGGTAGTTCTGCCGGCCTACCCCTTGGTTCTAATCGGCCTGCTGCCCCTGGCCATGGCCTTGCAGAAGCGGCTAGTGCAGGTGTGGCCAGGGGCCTGTAACCGCAGGTTCCTGACCACGGACCGTTGGCCATTGGCTACTGGTGTTCTGGCTGCTGTGCCCGTGCTGCTCCTCTTGCTCGCGGCCGGCTGGCGGTTCACCGCTTCCTGGCCCGCTGCCGACAGCCGCAACCGGCCAGGTGACATGGCTCTGGCGCGTCCCGCTCTTCTTCTGGCGCAGCCGCTGCCCACGGGTATCGGCCTCTTTGGAGAAAAAGCAGATGTCTTGGGTCTGGACTATCTCATCTCTGTCTGGGGCATCCGCCCCGATCTTGCGGTGGTCAGCAGTCCACAAGCCGGCCAGTACATCGCCGCTGGTCGTGGGGTAGCAGCCACTTGGCAAGCGACCCCGCTTCTCCTCAGAGAACTGCCGGAGGATCTGCAAGTTACGCTTCAAGGAATCACACCGGATTGGGTGCTGCTTACGGCTAAAGGGGCTGGGGGTGAATTACCGACCCCGCAAACAATGCTAGGCCAATCGGTCGGGGATGGCCTCGTTCTGGTTGGATACCGGATAGATGCCATCGCAGTTGGGCCGAGGCACTATAGGCAAAAACTCGCTTGGGGCGTCGGCGGTCCACAGATGGCAACCCGTAGCAATTATCCATGTGATCCGTGTCCGACACTGGACGTGACACTTTTCTGGCAGGTTGAGGAGGAAACCACATCAGAAGATTGGGCCATCAGTGTGCGTCCGTTCTCGGCCGGTGCGCCAATCATTCATGAGGGCGCACCAATTCAACAGGATAGCCCTGGCCCAGTACATGGCCTACGTCCGTTCTCCACCATTGCGCCCGGCCAACTGGTGCTGGATTCGTACCGCCTGCCCTCGGCCCAGGCAGCAGACAGCCTGCTGGTCATCGTCTATCGCCGAACTGACAGCGGGTTTGAAAATCTAGCCGAACTACATTTGCCCCGGGAGTAAAATCACGCTTGAATGTAAACGAAGGGTCGACAGAATCCTGTCCGTTTCAATCCGTCTGCTCCTCCGCGCTATCGTGGGCATCCGTCATCAAGGCATCCGCGGCTTCTTCTACAACTTCTGCCTTTGATTGGATATCGGCTTCTCGGGCCCGCTGTTCGGCATCGGCCCAAGTTTCGCCCTCCCGTACAACAGCTATCACGAACACAGCCTCTACCTCCGGCATCAGCCGAATCGTCACCTCGTACAGGCCCAAATCCCGGATGGCCGCATCCAACAAAATCCGTCGTCGGTCAACTTCAAATTTGACGTTTTCTTCTAGGCGTTCGGCGATATCGGAGCTGGTAATTGAGCCATAGAGGCGGTCATTGTCGCCTGCTCGTACTGCAAAGAGCAACTGCTGGCTATTGAGGATTTCCGCTTGGGCTTCGGCATTAGAACGTTGCTGGGCCCGCTTACGCATGGCTGTCTGACGAATTTCTTCCGCCTGTTTCAGGGCACTCTTGGTCGCTAGGATCACTTCCCCACGAGGGATCAGATAGTTGCGGGCATACCCGCCGGCCACTGTACGGACATCGCCGGCAAGGCCCAAGTTGGGAACATCTTCCACCAACAGAACTTTCATACGCGCCATTGTTGATCTTTCCTTCTCATGATTGGGCTGGTAGACAATAGAACTATTTTACACTTGGGGCACGTGAGCGGCAAATCTCAGAACCATACGCATCGTGGCAAATGAGTGCCTGCAATAGACCTATGGCCGATACCTGCAGTTTCAGGGACTACTGATCACAGGTGTTATAATCTAACCGGACGGGTGGTATGCTGCTTAGGGTGCCCCCTTCTGCTTTCTCATCCTAGTTTCCAGAAATGATGCCAACGGGAGAGTACTGTAAGGTGATGCATCACGAACATGTTCTCGACCCAGTCTCCAGCAATGGTTCTCGGGCGCAACAGCGAGAGTACGAAAAGCAAACGCGGGTTATGGATAGCCTGCGAGAACTCTGGCCGGCGGTTATTCTTTTGGTACTGGCTGGCTTAGTGCGTGGCTGGCGGTTGGCATGGCAGCCCCTGTGGTGGGATGAAGGCTATTCCGTCTATTTTGCCACAGAATCTGTCGGAGAAATGGTGCGCCTTACTGCACGGGATATCCACCCGCCGCTCTATTACGGGCTGCTGCGGGGCTGGTTGCTACTGGTCGGCAATGCATCACCCCTTACCTTGCGTCTTTTCTCTCTGTTGCTGGGCATCCTCGCCGCGCCGGCCATCTGGTGGCTGGCCCGTCGCCTGTTCTCTGGGCCCCAGCTCATGCCTTGGCTGGCCGGGCTGCTGTTGGCCCTCAGCCCGATGCATCTCTTCTACAGCCAAGAAGTACGGATGTATGGGCTGGAGATGTTACTGGGCATCCTCAGTACCGGATTCGTCTGGCAACTGTGTATGCAGAGCAGATCATCGGAAGGTGTCAAAGCCCATCGCTGGCCCGTGGCCGGATATGTACTATCAACGGCTGCTTTGCTCTACACAGAATATTATAGCGTATTACTGCCCCTAGGCCATCTACTGTGGGCATTGTGGACCTTCCGCCGTGTACCCGGGCGGCTACGAACGTTGCTTTTCGCCGACCTGTTGATAGGGCTGGCTTACCTACCTTGGCTGATATTCGCTGTGCCGGAACTGATCCCGTATGTTGGCCAGAAGCTTGTGGCAGATGCAGACCGCCCCCTCAGCCTGCCCACCTACATATGGCGGCATCTGCTGGCATTCAGCAGCGGTCATGTGGAAGCTAAGGAAGCCCTGGTACAATGGGGACAACGGGTCGCTGCTGTAGTGACGGGGATAGCCCTGGTCAGTGGCCATTGGCCAGCCACTAGGAACCGTAGTGTATTGACCACGGATCACGGGCCATTGGCCCCTGGTATTTCACTGGCTGCCTTCTGTCTGCTGGTGCCGACAGTTATCGCCTTTGCCATCAACCGCTGGATGCCCTTTTTCCCTCCTGGCGGTGAACGGGTGCTGCTTTTCGTCCTACCTTACTTTCTCCTGTTAATAGCACTGGTGCTCATGAATCTGCTAATAAGCTCCCTTCTAGCACGCAGAATGAGCGGAGCTGTTGGTCTGGTCGGGCTGCTGCTCGCCGCGGGCACGGGCGTATGGGCTTTTTATACCGTGCCCCGTTACACAACAGAGGACTACCGGCCACTCATCCGTCAAACCGTGCAACAGGGCAGCGATGCGGATACGGTTTTCGTTGTCTTCCCTTGGCAACTTGGCTATTGGCGGACCTACGCGCCTGTCTGGGGTCGAGCTGATATCCACGGCCCTCTGCCTGTATTGAGTCCCAGTCCCGAATGGAATACGGATGTAGCAGCCGCTTTGGACAGTGCCTTGACCCGTGGGAAACTCTGGTTCCCAGCACATTTGTCCCTGGGCGGCATTCTAGAGGGACAGATCGAGGCCCATCTACGCAGTCGGGCCGATATCGTAAACTTTGAGAAACGCTGGTATAGTCACTCAACACATTTGAGCGGCTGGTCGGCCAGCCGCGCGCAGTTGCTCATTGCCAGTTGCTCGTTGCCAATGTCCTGTGAAACCCTACAGAAAACGGCCCATGGTCTGCAAATCAGCGCGGCCAATGAAATTTTGCCACTGCATCTGACCTGGCGTCTTGAGGATACCAGCGTACTGCCTCTGCAAGTCTCCTTGCGCTTGCTGGATGAGAGCGAGCGGCTGTGGGCGATTCGGGATTTCGAGTGGACGGACGGATGGGGAGAAGTAGCCGCTGCCGAACGAAGAGGCATGGCTGGGCTGTTGGTCCCTGCTGGGATCCCTCCTGGTTGGTATACGGTTGTGATCGGTGTTGTCGCCGCTAGTCATCACGGAACTGCAGTTTTAGGGACGGTACAAGTACAGCCGCCGACGCAGCCGCTGCCTCCGCTCCGCCTTCCCATTCGTTTTCCTCTGGCGCAACCGCTGAACCGGGCGGGCATCCGTTTTCTCGGTTCGTCTGGGTACGATCTGGCTCGACCGACGACCGCGGGGACGGAACTGGCAATCGATCTATTTGTGCAGGCGGAGAACAACAACCTGCCGCAAAGCCAGCTTTACGTCAGCCTGCTAGATGGCAATGGTGCGGGGGCTGCCGGTTGGGAAGGCTGGCCCCTACCTACCTATCCGACTAGCCGTTGGCAGAAGGGCGGGCTGGTCCGGTTACCTGTGCGTTTCTTCCTACCGGCGGATCTGCCGGCGGGCCCCTATCAACCTATCGCCGGCCTCATTGATACAGAGACTGGACGCAAATCAGCATCGGTGGCTTTTGCTGATCTGGCGGTGGTACAGCGTCCTCATAATTTTAACGTCCCTCAGCCTGCACAGGCCATCTCGCCGCCGATTCAACTGGGCATGCATGTCCAATTGCTGGGATATGATATCAGCCGAGAAGAAGATAGGCTGGACGTCACTTTCTATTGGGAGGCATTGCAGCCCCTACTTCCGCCTCATAAGGTGTTCGTCCATCTGCTGGACAGCAGCGGGGCACTCCTCGCACAGGACGATAGCCTGCCCGGCGGTATGGCTGCTCCTGTACCTTCTGGCACATGGCTGCCTGGGGAATTTCTGACCGACCCGCACCGGCTCATTCTGCCGGACGAAGCCGCTGCTCCCCTAGAAATCCGTATCGGCCTGTACGACCCAAGTAGTGGGAAGCGCCTGCCGGTGACGGCCGGGGCATCAGATCTGCCCACCACAATTATCATCCCCGTGCCAGCCATTTCTGGGCGCGGTCATTGAATTTCTGCACAAATTGTAAGAGACCGAGAATGAAGCAACGGATATTGATTGTTGAGGACGAACGGGCTGTCGCCAGAGGCCTGGAGTACGCCCTGAAAGCAGAGGGATTTGCGGTGTCCTGGGCAGAGACCGGTAGGCAGGCCCTGGACCTGGCCCGCTGCGAGTTGCCGGATCTGATTACCCTAGACTTACGCCTGCCGGATATCAATGGCTATGATGTCTGCCGGGCTTTACGCAACCAAGGCCATCGCCAGCCGATTCTGATGTTGACCGCCAAAGATGAGGAGTTGGATAAAGTCTTGGGTTTGGAACTAGGCGCAGACGATTACGTGGTCAAGCCCTATAGCCTGCGGGAGTTAATCTCCCGGATTCGGGCCCTGCTGCGCCGAGCTTATGGTGAGTTAGCCACTCAGCCTGAAGACGAAGTGCAGCGTTTCGGTGCTCTGGAAATCGACCCCATACGCATGGAAGTGCGCTGGGACGGGGTAATTATCGATCTGACGCCCACGGAATACCGTCTGCTATGCTATCTCTCCGCACGGGTGAATGTGCCGGTCAGCCGTAATGGCCTGATAGAAGCGATTTGGGGCTATGAGAGCGACGTAAACAGTGACCGTACAGTGGATGTCCACATCCGGCATCTGCGTCAGAAGATCGAACGAGATCCAGCCAACCCTCAGCAAATTGTGACCGTCCGTGGGGTCGGATACAAATTCCAAGCATAAAGAAGTATACAAAGCTAGGGAAACAAACAGTAGCTGCCAGCGAAAACGTTATGAAATCTTAACAGAAGGGCAACAGACCTTTCACGTTCTGTGGCTATACTGGTGAATGAGTGAGATGGATTTTAACTCAATTTACCACAGAACACAGGAGGTATGAATGACACATTTTACGCCCAAGACCGTTAAGACTTCTGCCAAATGGCTCATGTTGCCGCTGGCTCTGCTGACGCTTTTCGTCTGGAGTGGCTCCGTCTCGGCTGCCCAACTGGTAGATGATCACCCCAAGCCGGATCCGGGGGTTTTGATCGTTGATGTGGATGAGGACAGCCCGGCCGCCGAAGCTGGCATCGCTCGCGGCGACATTCTGCTGGAGATTGATGGCGACGCGGTCAACACTGCTGCCGAGCTGAAGAAGGTGATCCTGATGTACGACCCGGACGATACTGTCGAGCTGACAGTGAGGCACGGAGACGAGGAAAGGACGCTGACGACCACCTTGGGAGACCATAGAGGGCGGCCTCTGCTGGGCGTTACGCCACACAATCCATGGAGCGCACGCCAGGGGGTTGGTGGACGATTCAAAGAGAGGTCCATGCAGAAAATGCCTTTCTCTAATGAACGCTTCAAAGAGAAGTCCATGCAGGAAATGCCTTTCTTTAATGAGCACTTCAAAGAGAAGTCCATGCAGGAAATGCCTTTCTTTAATGAGCACTTCAAAGAGAAGTCCATGCAGGAAATGCCCTTCTTTGATATGACCGCTTCTGCCATGATCGGGAGGGTGCGGGAGGACAGCCCGGCGGCGGATGCCGGCCTGGAGAAAGGCGATGTGATCACCGATGTAGATGAGATGGACGTGGCAGACTTTGAGGACTTAGTAGCAGCCCTGGCCGAGTACAGCCCTGGCGATGAGGTGCAGGTGACCGTTGACCGGGACGGTGAAGAGATCAGTGTCCCCGTGACTCTCGCGGCCCATCCAGAGGATGAGGAGAAAGCCTACCTTGGCGTCAATATGGCCGCTGCTGCCATGATCGGGAGGGTGCAGGAGGACAGCCCGGCGGCTGCTGCCGGCCTGGAGAAAGGCGATGTGATCACCGCTGTAGATGAGATGGACGTGGCAGGCTTTGAGGACTTAGTAGCAGCCCTGGCCGAGTATAGCCCTGGCGATGAGGTGCAGGTAACCGTTGACCGGGACGGTGAAGAGGTCACAGTCCCCGTGACTCTCGCGGCCCATCCAAAAGACGAGGAGAAAGCCTACCTCGGCGTCTCTATCGTTCACATGGAACATTCCCGTAGAGGAACACAGGACAAAGATCGGTCGGAGAGAGGTTCCCAGGACCATATACCAAGCATGAACAGCTTTGGATTCCGCATCCCGAATGAAGTGTTCAGGGCACTCTTCTCTCAATTTTTCCATAACGTTGAGGGCGAGATGCCATACGAGCTGCCCCGTTCTAGGCAGATGCCCGCCGACCTGGAAGTCCGGCAATTTTTCAATCACAGTGAAGATACGCCGGGCCTGCTGCATCGTTTCATGATGATGCCGCCCAGCGAGCCGACAATGCGGGACCATGATAAGCCCGCGCCTGTTCTACACTCTCTGGAACTCTGAATGACTTTGGAGAGCGTTCCGTAAAACCCAACAGCAGTAGTGCGTGGAGAGCAACGAATCACTCTCTATTGCAGTTGTATACGATCACGGGATGCACCGAAGGTTCTCGGTGCATCCCGTTCTGACATGGGGAGCCGTACATGCTGCATTCTATCCGCTGGCGTCTGATTCTTAGCTACGCTGCCCTGACTCTATTGACCGCATCATTAGTCGGGATCGTCGTCCTGACGCTGATCACCCGCTATATGGCTGATCGGGAACAGGAGACACTAGCACAGAATGCCATCTCCGTGGCCCAGAAGGCGCGGCCCCTACTGACTCCACTCCACCACACTCCCCGCTTGCAGTACTTGGCAATCACAAGCGGATTCATGACCAATACTGATGTGCAGATTCTTGACATTGACCAGCAGATGATAGCAAGCTCCCAAGTAGAGCATGAGGAATCGGGCGCGCGCGTGCCGAGTTTAGAAAAGTTAGAAAATCTATCCCGAACTACTAGCGTTCTCCGGCGCGGTGGCTCCATTGGCCCGTTCGTCATCGTCTCTCGGCGGCAGGCAGATAACCGTATGCGAGGCATGTTTGTATGGGAGACCGACGATGAGAGCTTCTACACGATTTCCATTGAGAGGAGACCAGGTTTGTGGGGGGACCGTCTGGTGTTTGAGGAACCAACAACGTTTGATACGTTGGTTCTGCCCAAAGAATACCAGCCATCCCGGCCCTTCTGGCAAGCCATTTTCGGTGACACAGAGGAACTGAAACAATTCATTGCTTCTGGAGCGACAATCACACTGCCGATTCGTGAGGGTGATCAGGTATTAGGCTATGTACAGATGAGCAATCGTTATCGGTTGTTTGCCGAACCACTGAGTGCCATCCGCCGCTCGCTGTTGGTAGCCGGTTCCGCCGCTGTCTTGCTGGCAGTATTGCTCGGTTTTCTGATGAGCCGCTCGTTGACCGCGCCACTGCTGGCATTAGCAGGTGCTACCCAGCAGATGGAAGGGGGAGATCTGACGGCCAGAGCACCGGAGACTGTTGGCGAAATCGGCGACGTAGCTCGTCGCTTCAACCGCATGGCCGCGCGGCTGCAGGCTACCTTTGCCGACCTGGCCGCGGAACGGGATGCCCTACGCCACTTCATCGCCGATGCCTCCCATGAACTACGTACCCCCCTGACCGCCTTGCGCCAATTCGTGGATCTCCTCCAAGGGCAGGCTGCGAACGACCCGGCCACCCGAGCTGAATTTCTGGCGGAAAGCCAGCATCAGTTAGAGAGATTGCAGTGGATGACCGGACATCTGCTTGACCTTTCCCGCCTAGATGGCGGAGTGGCTTCATTGGACATGGCCCAGCACGAGGTAGCGAATCTGTTGGAAGGTGTATTGGCCTCATTCCGCCCCCTGGCCGCAGAAAAAGGGATCGACCTACGGCTTTCTATGGCTGCCGAGCTTGAAGAGATCCGCTGTGACAGGGCCCGTATGGAGATGGTACTGGCGAATCTGCTGGACAATGCCCTGAAATACACCCCAACCGGCGGCCTCGTGGAGATCGCCGCTATGCTTGGCTCCAACGACACAACTATCCTATGGGTGGCGGACAGTGGGCCAGGCATACAGCCCGGAGACCAAGAGCGCATCTTTGAGAGATTCTACCGGGGTGAAAACAACGAGCAATTGCCAGGATCCGGACTGGGGCTGGCAATCGTCAAAAGCACTGTTGAAGCCCATGGCGGCACAGTGCGTGTGGTAAATGATGAAGGCGCAAAATTTATTGTAGAGATTCCCGCCTAATGAATTATTGGATAAGGCTGGTATCTTGGTACTTCTTACCCTCCTCAAGCAGCATCACCGGTATACTGTTGCGGATAGGGTAGCGGTAGCCATTGCGGGGGTTGAGCAGAAATTTGCCATCGTCGATCAGTTGCAATGTGCCCTTGTCTTCCGGATCTACCAGAATTTCCAGAAGTTGCGGGCTGATTTCCCCGCCTAGAGGCGCGTCCTCTAGGGGCGTTACCGGCGTCTCTGGCAATATACCCGCGCCAGCCCCTTCCGGTTGAGGCCCAGCCAGGACCTGTTTGATAACATACACTACGCCGGCGACAAAGCCGACGAAAAAAAGAAATTTGAGCAGCTTTTTCATAGCATGCCTCCGTTTATCAAGGTTTGAAGCGAATCGCCGCATCAATTCCAATGGTAGCACATCCGCCGCTTTCAGGAAAATTCTCGCGGCAGTGGATTCCCTTGCCTATCAGCCGCATCTGCTGTATAGTCTTTTCATCGACTATACATTGGTACAGCTCTGTTCTAAGGAACCAGGCCGCGATGGAGTCATGTTCACAGGCCCAAAGCGCAGCAGCCCAAGCACTCCGCTATGTGGCCAATACCCAGTTCAATCAGGCTGTGCTGTTCTTTGCAGATGGCAGCTATCTGCAATTTGAGCACAAAGGGCGGGATAGCCGCTGGGTCCAGGCATCCGCCCAACAGACACAGGCGGACCGTACCTGTCGCTCCATGCGTCATTTCCGGCTGAATGCACTCCATCTGCAGCTTTATTTTGAAGATGGCAGCGATGTGCAATTTACGACTGCTGGGGAATCATCCACGCAACTGTGAGGAGACTGATGGCACTGATCCATGAAAAACGTGAATTTGATAGCTGGTTGTTAGCCTTGCAAGCCGGTACGTTGACCGACATACAAATAGCTACCCTCCAGCAGGTCGTTGATGATGGAAAGGCAGCTACATTGGAAGAGGCGGCTAGGCTTCTTGACTGGCAAGATACGGTCATCGACCCGCTAGAACGCTTCTACGGACATTGAGCGCAGCAACACCAGTAGAGAGTGATTCGTGGAGAGTTACTGCTCTCCACGAACCACAGGTTCGCTCTTACTTGAAGTCCTCAGGGTACAATGTCCCTATGATATAGCGGTCTAAGGGCAGGAACTCTATAGCCGTTGCCTGAATATCCGCGGCGGTGACGGCCTCCACCCGGCTCTTCACCCTCTCCAGATCGAGAGCATCTGCTAGGTTGACATCGGCTCGAGTAGCGTAGGCTTCTAGCACCATATTCCAGAAGTAGTTCTGCTCCAACTCCTCCTCGCGCTGGCGCAGGATCTGTTCTTGGACTTTCTCCAGCAGGTCATCTCTGGGTCCATCGGTCTGTAGCCCTTCAATCAGTCCGAAGAGTACATCCACCAATTCTTCCACGCGTTTCGGGTCACTGCCGAAGGAGAAAGAGATTTCGTAGAGGCTATCGGGGTTAGGTAGCAGCCCGGCCGATGCACCTGACGCGTAGACACCGCCCCGTTCCTCTCGCAACTCTTCCCGCATCAGAATGTTCAGAATTCCCTCTAACATGCGTAGATGCAGACGGTTTTCCGACGTCTGGTCCGCGGGGCCAGTGAACAGGAGCTGGGTAAGGCTCTGATCCTCTTGCCCATGGTAGACGGGCACTTCGACAATTCCAGTCGGCGGGTCCGGCGCGACATCTTTCCAGGTCTCTGTGCGGTTCAATGAGGGCAGATTGCCTAGATAGATCTGCGACCATTCGGTCATCTGTTCCACATCAAAATTGCCAACAAAGATGAACGTAAAGTCGCTGAAGTCAGCGAACCTTTCCTGATAGATGGCGAAACCTCGCTCTAGATCGAGGGTGTGGATGTCCTCCAGCGATGGGAGGCTCTGGCGGACCGACTTGCCGTAGCGGGCTTCGGTGATGGCATCATAAAACGTAGAGTAGGGATCGAGGTCCCGGTTACGCAAGTATTCGGTTATATTGTCTTTCAGAGTCGCAAAAGCGTTTACATCCGCGCGCGGGGCTGTGCTGTAGAGATACACGAGCTGGAAAAGTGTTTCCACGGAATCTTGCTCGGAGGAGCCGTTAAATCCCTCCTCAAGAGGACCGACGAACGGGCCGACCCACACCCACTTAGCGGCCAGCATCCGTTGCAGAGCCGCGTAGCTCACATCGCCGATGCCACTCTCACTGACAATGTTGCTGATCACATCGGCCTCAAAGAAATCCTCATCTGAGACCAGTGAGGAGCCGCCCGGGCTGGTGGCAAAGAACATGATCTCCTCCTCTCGAAAATCCGTGGGCTTGAGGAGTACCCGCACACCATTGGCTAGGGTCAGGTCGGTGATGTTGAAAGTCGTGTCCACCTGTTGGGAGATGATCTCCACCGCCTCCGGGATGGCAGTCATCAGGGCGTCGGCCACCTCGATGTCTTCATACGGATCGATCTGTTTGACCTGCACTGCGTCAATGACCGCAGTCAGTTCCTCTTCGTTGGGTAGGCTGTCTGCGTCTCGCTCCGGCCCGGTGACTAGGACTGTACGGTTTTTGAGGCCCACGTATTGATCTGCCTGCCGGTTCACCTCGGTTGGGGTGATCAGCGGTAGTAGCTGGCTGACTAGCTGGTATTCATAGGCGATGCCGGGGATAGCCTCATTCTCTAGGAAATTACGGCTGTATTCATGGGCCAATGCACCGCTCGGAATGTTGTCCCGGTCGTTGAACTGAAGCTGGTAGTCTTTCAGGATTTCAGATTTGGCCCGGGCCAACTCCGATTCGGTGAATCCGTGGCGGCGCACCCGTTCCACTTCTGTCAGGACCGCGTCCAAGCCGCTGAGGACATCATCCTGTATCTGGGTAGAGACATTGAAGGTATTGACGCCCCGGACTAGCGGGCCCCAGCCTACAGAGGCCCCTAGGAACGGTGACTCAGCTTCTCTGGCGATCTCTTGGAGCCGGAAGTTGAGCATACCAGAGAATAGATGGCCGCTGAGGACATCTCTGTAGTCGGCGACAGTGACCAGCTCTGTAGAAGGCTGTTTGAAGTTGACTTCGGCGCTGGTAAACGGGAACTCTGGATCTGTGAAGATCAGATAGCGAGTTTCGGTGTGGTCTGGCACATTGTATGTGAGCCGGGGGCGGGGTGTCTCCGGTGTGGGCAGGTCACTGAAATGCTCGATGATCTTCTCTTCCATAGCAGTGACATCAACATCACCCACGAGGATCACTGCCATCAGGTCAGGCCGGTACCAATCTCGGTAAAACTGCCGCAATGTCTCTGCTGGCACATTGCGGATAATATCCATATCGCCGATGGGCAGTCGGTTCGTGTAGTGAGAATCGCCGAGCCGAAAGGGCAGCATCTGCTCGTTCAAACGGCCAAAAGCATTCTGGAGTGCTAAGCGTTCCTCTTCTAGGATGATACCCCGTTCGTTGTCTACCTCCTCATCGGAAATGGTCGCGTAGCCAGCCCAATCCTCCAGCACCTGAAATGCAGTGCGGATGATCTCCTCATCATCGGTAGGGAACTCTAGGTAGTAGACCGTCTCGTTAAAGGACGTGTAGGCGTTTATGTCCGACCCGAAGGACATGCCAATGCTTTCAAAGAAATCGACCAGTGCCTGCTTGGGAAATCGCTCCGTGCCATTGAACAGCATATGTTCGAGAAAATGAGCCAATCCCAACTGGTCGTCATCCTCCTGTAAAGAGCCAGCGTTGACGACTAGCTGTAGGATGGCACGGTTGGCCGGTTCTGTGTTATGGCGGATGTAGTAGGTCAGGCCGTTGTCTAGGACCGCTTTGCGGATGTCCGAGTCCATGGGCAGGACCTCATCCATCTGGACGTTGCTCGAGGATGTCGCGGGTATCCTAGGGGGATGCAGTGCAATTGATTGACATGCACTGGTGAGCAGAGCAAACAGTACCAGAATTACAGTGGTTCGACGCACCATGTGAAACCTCCTTGATGTATAGGGTGTCGAATAGTGTTACAAGTACCTCTGATTTGCAGCTATAGTATTGCTTCGGCATGTTATGGCTATGTTGTAGATATGTTGCAGACATGTTCTAGCCGCTGTTGGTCGTGTGTGTTGAACCATTATATGCCCGATTGTCCATACTTACGAATATTTTTCAATAAAGTTTCTTGGTCTTGCCTTTTCTGAGGGGTGTCCCGCCCGCGCAGTTGTCAATAGCTCGCTTCTAGCTCTCATTGGACAAAACCAGCTTGACAAATCAAACGCGGCTACTCTATACTGCAGTGGCTAGTGACCTGTAGTTGCACTTGGTCACTGGCCACTGCAGTTACAATGCTTGATAAGGAGGCGACCGTGTCGAACACGAGCTGGAAAGAGATTCTATTGGAAGATATGCCCACTGACATGGCCCATGAGGTCGATATTTTTGAAGGCCAGATGGAACTAATGGGCCAGGGAAAATTGAATGAAAAGGTTTTTGCTGAAACCCGCCTGCGCCGGGGTGTCTATGGCCAGCGCTATGACAATGGCCAGCGCCATGATGGCTTTGAGAGCCGCTCCCTGGCATTTGAGGAAAAGGAGCGGGTGAAAGGGCCGGATACCCTCTGGCATGCGCCGGGCATGCAGCGCATCAAAGTGCCCTTTGGCGGCCTGACGCCGGACCAGCTTGACGTGCTGGCCCAGGTCGCTGACGAATACTCAGACAGCATTCTGCATGTGACCACCCGCCAGGATATTCAGCTCCATTTCGTTCACATTGAAGATACACCGGATATGATGCGCCGTCTGGCCGCTGTTGGCATTACGACCCGGGAAGCCTGCGGCAATTCCGTCCGCAATGTCACCTGTTGCCACCTGGCCGGTGTCTGCCGTACAGAGGTTTTCGACGCTACCCCTTACGCCGACGCCCTGACTCAGTTTCTGCTCGGGCATGACGATGTGCAGGATTTTGGCCGTAAGTTCAAGCCGGCCTTTTCCGGATGTGAGAGCGAAGCCTGTGGGCTGGTGATGATGCATGATCTCGGCTTTCTGTCCCAGATTCGGGAAGTGGATGGCAAGCAGCAGCGGGGCTTCAAAGTGTTCGTGGGCGGTGGCTTGGGTACAGTGCCCCATCAGGCCAAGGTGTTGAGCGAGTTCACAGCGGCCGAGGAGATTTTGCCACAGGCCCAGGCCGTGGCCCGAGTGTTTGCTCGCCTCGGTGAAAAGCGCAACCGCAACCGGGCCCGCATTAAATTTCTCGTGGCCCAATTAGGCATTGAAGAATTTCGGCGGCTGGTGGAAGAGGAACGCCAGGTACTGCCCCATGATGACCGCTGGACCGCTTACCTGGATACATTGGGCCACTACGAGGAGAAGCCAGCCAGGCCGCCGACATTCCTGAACGGGCAGGTGCATTCCTCCGGATTCAACAAGTGGTTCGAGACGAATGTCTACACACAGCGTCAGGAAGGCTACAGCGTTGTGACCATTAATCTGCCTCTAGGCGATCTAACATCAAAGCAAACTTGGGTACTGGCCGACATTGCCCGTAAATATGTGGGCGATACTGTACGCACAACCGTTGAGCAGAATATCGTCCTGCGTTGGGTGTCCGATGCCGACCTACCGAACCTTTATGAGGAGCTGAAAGCCATCGACCTAGGCGAACCTGGGGCCGCTACAATTGTGGACATCACCGCTTGCCCCGGTACAGATACATGCAAGTTGGGTATCGCTTCCTCGCGCGGGTTGGCCGCTGAGATGCGTACCCGCCTGACCGCCAAGAGCGCGTCCCTGCCCGACGCCATCAAGGATCTGAAGATCAAAATCAGCGGCTGCTTCAACTCCTGTGGCCAGCATCACATCGCCGACATCGGCTTCTTCGGCAACAGCCGTCGCTCTGGCAACTACAAAATGCCACACTTCCAGGTGGTTCTAGGGGGGAAGTGGCAGGATAACGCGGGTAGCTATGGCTTGGCCGTAGGGGCAGTACCCTCAAAGACCGTTCCCCAAGTCGTGGATACCATCACCAACCGCTATGTAGATGAGCGGGAAAAGGGCGAGAGCTTCCAAGAGTGGATCGGACGCATCGGCAAAAAGGAAGCCCGCAATCTGATTCGCCCCTTCATGAAGTTGCCCGCCTTTGAACAGCAACCGGACTATTTCTCCGATTGGAACGATCCCCGGGTCTTCAGTTTGGGCGATATCGGTGTCGGCGAATGCGCCGGTGAAGTCGTCTCCCTCTTCTCAATGGAGATCGCCACCGCCGAGTCGGAGGCATTCGAGGCCCAGGTAGCCCTGGATGAAGGCGACCCGACCAGAGCCGATGCACTGGCCTATTCAGCCATGGTAAAGGCAGCGAGAGCATTGGTGCGTACACAGTTTCTGGATGTAGGCGATGAATTGAACCGCATTGTGCAGGAATTCAAGACCCGATTCTTTGACACGGAACTATTTTTCGATCAATATGCAAAGGGCAAGTTCGGCCAGTATCTGTTCGAACGCCACCAGAGCCCCAACCTGAATCCAGATAGCGATTCAGCTCACCGGCTGATCGAAGAAGCCTTGCTGTTCATTGAAGCCACCCATGCCTGTGAGTCCAAAGTCGGCGGCAATGTCTTGGTTGAGCTGTAAAGGCGAGGAAAACCGAGTGGCGAGAGTTACTCGCCACGAACCACTGCAGTTGTGAGGAAACGATGATTGCACCCAAACGCCTGAGCGTTACTTTCGATTTTGAAGACTTTTCCCTGGATGTAGAGGCCTTCATCCCCGTCTTTCACCGCTGGATTCGAGAGAATGCCGTGCCCAATGAACTGCTACTGGATGTAGCCGATTACAAGCATATTGTGAACGGGCCGGCACTTCTTCTTGTCGGCCATGAGGCCGATTATGTCATTGATATGACCGACAAGCCTGGCCTGCAATATATCCGTAAACGGGAGCTTGGAGCCGACCTGTCACAGGCCCTAGAGCGGACAGTGCAGCAGGCACTACAGGGAGTAAAATTGACGGAGACGGATGTGGACCTGCGGGATAAATTGAAGCTACGCACCGACGCGGCGACCATCGCTTTTGTGGACCGTCTCAACTACCCCAACAACGATAGCGGTGCTGCAGCTGTCCAGGCACAGCTCGCAGACAGCCTGGCCCCTGTGTTCGGCGATGATGCGTCCGTCACCCGCATTGACAACGATCCACGGGAGCCGTTGACCTTCTCAGTGACCAGTAGCCAGTGAAAACCACATGCCACAACAGTTTCATCCCCTTCATTCAGGCGGTTGGCCGTGGGGAGAAACTCAAGCGAGACCTCACATTTGATGAATCTGTGGATGCCCTGCGTCAGATCGTTGAGCAGACTTGTTCGCCGGCCCAGGCAGGGGCATTTCTGATCGCGCAACGGGTGAAAGGGGAAGCCGTAGACGAGATTCGCGGTTTTACCTACCTGTTGCGGGCAGAAGTCATTCGGCAAATCCATCCACAGGTGGACGGGTTGTTGGATCTGGCTGTGCCTTACGATGGCAAGGTAAAGAGTGCCCAACTCGCGCCGGCCATTGCCATTATTCTAGCAGAAGCCGGCCTGCCGGTTGTGCTCCATGGCGATGAAGGTGTGCCCACGAAAGCGGGCATCGGCCCGGGCCTGGTCCTGCGGGAAATCGGTGTGATGAACGAGCTAGAACCGGATGCAGTCCGGCGCATGGTTGAGTCCGTTGGTGTCGGCTATCTGTCCGCCCGCCGCTTTGCGCCGAAATGGCATGCGCTGCTGCCTCTGCGCCGACAATTTGGCCTGCGTACCATGCTGAATAGTGTGGAAAAGCTCCTCAACCCGGCCAATGCCCCCTATCAGATCAGCGGATTCTTCCATGGAAACTATATTGAACGCCTGCGTGAAACCCAAACCGGTACAAAACGCAGTTTTATGCTGCAAGGGGAGGAAGGCTCTGTGGAGATGGCGGTCGGCCGCAAGAGCCGCGCCTTTGCCGAAGACCCGAGCGATGATCTGACCCTGGACCCCAAAATGCTTGGCCATGGGCCCCGAGTGCGTGTCCTCGGGCCCCTAGATGCTAAGGGACATGCCGCGCTCAACGCGGCCGTGCTCGCCAACGAGCCAAGTGATGCCACAGAGCAGGTCTGTCTGAGCGTCGGCGTGATCCTGCATCTCTTCGATCTAGCCCAAAGTATCTCTGATGGCATCGGCCGGGCTAGAAAAATCCTCTCCACCGGCGCGGCCCAGACCCGGTTAGAGCGAGCTGTCATGGCCAGTAGTCTGTGAACTACAGGTCATTAATTTTTCTGCCAGGGCCAGTGCCTCTTGTGTAGTGGACAGCTCCCCCACGGCTTGGGCCTCTGCCAGTGTACGCAACAGCCTGCCCACTGTCGGCCCCGGTGCTAGGCCCAGATGATTCATCAACGTATGGCCATCCACCAGTGGCATCTGATGGCTGGCCGGTCGGGTGAAAACGTAGGCCAGCAGATTTTCCATCACTTGTAGAAATCCATGCCATGGCGCGCCCCGTTCAAACCCAGTTGCTTGGCGGTCGGCGATGGCTTGCAAGATCACATCCAACCCGGTGAGATGACCCGTCGCATCATTGCCGGTGTCCCGAAAAAAGCGGAAGGTCGCGCGTTTGCTTCTCGCATCTCGGGGGCGCATGTGGGCTTTAGCCACCCGTTGCGCCAACAGGACCTCTCGGCGGCTGAAGTGGAGGGCGGCCACCCGTTGGGCCGCGAGTGTGGCACTTAATCCCTCATGCCCGAAGAAGCGTACCCGCTGGACGCCGTCTTTGCACCCCAGTGAGCGGCTGCCGGGTTTGCCCGTATCATGGAACAAGCCATGCCAGACCAGCCAGCCGGCCCGGTCATGGCCGGACGCGATTTGGTCTGTGAAATGAGCACGTAGAGGGTCCGTCCACAAGCGTAGAACCTGGGCCAGAGATGCATCAGCCGGCCCTGGCCCGCCCCGTAGCCAATCTCGCAATTCGGCCGCGTAGTCCATTACCAGCAAGCTGTGATGGTATACGTCTAAATGATGGGGGGGCGACTGGTCTATGCCCTGCATAGCCTCCACCTCTGGCAGCAGAGGGGCGAGGAGACCGAGGGCCCGCAGCTCCTCAATGCCGGCCCGGGGACATGCCGTGTCCAGCAGCTTCCATAGTTCATCCCGTACTCGTTCAACGCTAGTATCTAGAATCGTTGCTGCGTTCGCTTTGATCTGCGCGCGGGTTTCCTGTTCAATCGTGAACCCCAACTGGGCCCCTAGGCGAACTGCCCGCAGCAGCCGCGCCGGATCGCTCCTCAGGCTGTCGGCTGTGATGCGGCATAGACGCCGTGCTTCTATATCTGCGCTACCGCCGCACACATCGATCAATTGTGCAGGCCCATCAAGGGAAATTTCTAGGGCCAGGGCATTGGCAGTGAAATCTCGGGCCAACAGGTCCGCGTGAAGAGGGCCCCGTAGCGCAGCCACATCACACACCAGCCGTTGGCCATCCGCTCCCGTGCAGATGAGCCGGGCCATGTCCCGTTCCATGTCCAATGGATAGAAGGCCCAGCCGAGCTGGTCCGCCACCCGCCGGGCCAGCGGTAGCACCGGCCCGGCCAAGATCAGGTCTAGGTCGGTTGTGAGAACACCAGTGGCCTGTGAACTGTAGTCATTGGTCACTGGTAGAGCGGAGATGCCCAATACATGATCTCGCACCGCGCCACCAACGATGTAGACCGGTGTGCGCGCTGCCACAAACGCATTCAGTACTTGCTCGGTCGGGTTGTTTGTCGCTAGGGATGAAAAGGGGTTGATTCTCATAATAGCAGTTTCTAGTAACTACAAGCAATGAAAAACTGCCATTAAACTATCGCTTCAATCAGAAACGGCCCTGGCTCGGCAATCCCTCGGCCCAAGGCGGCCACGAACTCGTCGGCGGTATCAACATGGGTGGCGGGCACACCCATACCTGCGGCAATGGAGATCCAATCCAGGGCCGGACCATCCAAACGCATCATTGCCGAGGCTTTCGGGCCAGGATCATCACCCCCGACCTTTTGCAGCTCGCCCTGCAAAATGCGATAGGTCCGGTTGGCGAAGATGACCGTCACCACATTGAGGGACTCCCGGGCCTGGGTCCACAGGGCCTGTAGGGTATACATAGCGGAGCCATCGGCTTCCATGGCAAAGATCTGACGGTCTTGACAGGCGATGGCCGCGCCGGTGGCTACAGGCAGGCCCTGGCCGATGGCCCCGCCTGTCACATGGAGCCAGTCGTGCGGCGGGGCGGTTTCCGTGAACGGGTACGCAGCTCGCCCGGATGTGACCGACTCGTCGCAGACAATTGCATTTTCCGGCATCAACGCGCAGAGAGCTGTCCAGATTGCATTCGTGGTGAGCGAGCCGGCCGGCAAGGGCGGACGTTCAAATTGGGCGAGATTGGGGACATTCGCGGGTACGCCCAACTCTTCAGCTAAGGCATCTAGCGCGGCGGGAATGTCTTCGTGCTCTGCAGCCAGCAGGTGGATCTGGGCATCCGGCGGAGCCAATAGACTAGGTGTGTCTGGATAGGCGAAAAACCCTACCGGCTCTTTGGTACCGACCAGTACCAGATGCTTGGTGCCGGCTAACATGGCAACCGCCTGGTCCACTACATAGGGCAGCCGGGCCAGAACCGGATGTCCGGCCCCCCGGGCGACCCGGGCTGCTGCCCGTTTTCCAATCAGCCGGGTCCCTGTGCCAGCGGCGATGCGGCTCACTAGGTGGCTGAGTGCTTCGCTACCCATCACCCGGTCACCCACAAGAAAGATAGTGTCCTCTTCTCTCCGCAGCAGTTCAGCTACCTCTGTAATCCGTTCATCTGGGACTACCGCTGCTGCCGCTACCGTTTGGGGAGGAGCTGGCCCGTCCGCCGGGTCCCAGGCAGTATTGGCCGGCAGAATCAGTGTAGCCACTTGACCAGGTGGCGTGCGCGCAGCGGCAATGGCCGCGGCCCCATCAGCGGCCACAGCACGGGCGTTTAAGGATGTACGTACCCAATCGGAAACCGGGCGGGCCAGCCCTTCGATATCGGATGTTAGAGGGGCATCATACTGGATGTGATACGTGGCATGATCCCCTACGATATTGACAAGCGGCGAGCGGGCTTTGCGGGCGTTGTGGAGATTGGCGATACCATTGCCCAGCCCTGGCCCCAAATGTAGGAGCGTGGCCCCTGGCCGGCCGGCCATGCGGGCGTAGCCATCAGCACATCCACTGGCGACCCCTTCGAACAAGCACAGGACCGCACGCATCTCCGGCACAAAGTCCAGAGCGGCTACGAAGTGCATCTCCGATGTCCCAGGATTCATAAAGCAGGTGTCCACGCCGCCATCATACAGAGTGCGGATGAGGGATTGTGCGCCGTTCATAGTCTCTCGTCAAACCCTAGGTTTTTCATTTCTGAGCCACGGAAATACTGCAGGTTCCCTAGGCACCGCAGTTTCAGTGGAAATTCTATCACAATCCATTTGATTTAGAAATTCAATACCTTTTGGCCCATGCACCACATTTCATGGGCAGGGCGCGCCGGGGGAGATATACGGGTTGGCCTAGTGTTCACTGACCCTATCCATCTCCAACAACACTGCCTCGATCTGTTGCCAGGCCCGCTGCACATTCTGCGCGGTCTGGTGAGAGGGTGCCGCATCGCCATAGCGGGCCTCAATGTACCCCCTGGTAATGATCTGCATGGCTTGCTGAAGCGTAGGTGTTGCGGGGTTCAATTCTCCTATCTCTTCCCTTTCTATGGAGAGTTGCAATGACAGGCGGCTGCCATAGGTATGGGGTGTTTCGGCCTGCAGACGGGCCAGCATCTGTGTTTTGGCAACGGCCAGTAGCTGCTGGTAGATCGAACGGATTACCCGGCGGGTGTCCATTTCTTCTTTGATGGGTAGATACGGATGCGGCTCCTCTGGGGCGCGGGCGAAGCGGGAGCGCCAACGACTCCATAGATCGGCAAGTTGAGACTGTAGCAGGTCCGCGCAGAAAATCGACTCTCGCATCTCCTCCTGCTCCTCCACGGCACGGCGACGCAACTGGCGCAAGACCAGTACAAATACGATGAATACCACGATGGCAATGGCCACTAGCACAACCCAGCGGTACGGTTCCGGCATCGCTTCCATGACCTGTTCCGCTGCCTCCGGCCGAGGTTCAAGTGGCTCTGGCAGGGCCATTGGCTCTTGTTCCCGTTCCTGAGAACCACCGGCCAAGAGTTGACGGATAAGTTGAGCCAAATAGTCGGCGATGATGAAGAACGGGTACGCGATGACCGCGACAATCCAGAACAGGACAGTCCCGATAGCTTGCAAGAGGACCCCTAGGCCCCGGAAGAGAATGGCCGCATCCTCTGGCTGGATGAGAAAGTTGATCAGCAAGGCGACGCCCAACAGCATGGAAATCGTCAGGCCGATGCCGAGCAGCCAACTACGATTGGCAATGAAGCGCAGACTGCCCGCCCAGCTCGTGCGTCGCCAACCACTGCTAGATATTTGCAGATTGGCAACGGCCAGCCCTGCCAGACCCGCAGCGGCAAAGAGCAGCATCTGTCCTACAAGGTTGGCAAATTGATTGCTGGCCCTGGCGAAGATCAGAGCGAACAGGACCAGGGCTGCGCCACCCCAGAGGAATGCCCTCCAGATTTCTTCGTGCCCAAATTGGCCCTGGCCATCCAGCGCGCCGCGTAGCCAGAGGGCCAGGGTGAGGAGCAGGAAGAGAAATGTCCCCGGCACTTCAACAGGCACAGAATCCCAGTAGATCAGACGATAGCCCGCTTCCAGCAGCCATCTTAGGTCCCACAGCGCAAAATCCATCTGTAAGAAGCGCAGCCATAGAAGACCTAGGATGGTAACAAACCCGCTGCCGGCGATGTACAGACGCACTTGGTTGACTTTGCGTAGGTTCCGACGTTCGGCGAAGGTAGGCATACTCCAACGGGCCAGAGAAAAGCTGAGAATTGGCAGGCTGATCAGCAGCAGTTGTGGCAGCAGGGGCCCGGCGACTGAAGGCGATAGAAAGCTCTGCAGCAGCAGCATCCAGGGCCAGATCCAGCACATACGCATGATACTGACGAGCAAAGGCAGCAGCCAGCCGTCAATGCTGTTCCATTCTGTATGTTTCCAGGGCAAATTCATCTGTCACCTAGATTGTCGCCGCGCGCAGGGATGGCCGAGGCCATTTCCGAAACGGCTTGTAGGCTATCGATCTGTTGGAAGGCCACGCCGGGGATTGCTCTGTCCACTGTCAGGCCGCCGATACCGAGCAATGTGATGGCGAATCCTCGGCCTTGTAAATCGGCCAACACCCGGCGCAGATTGTCGGAAAGGCTGGCACTGATCAGCACAATTGACGTGCCATAGCGCAGGTGATCCGCTTCCAATTGTACTATCCGTTCTATCGTCGTATGGGGCACACCCACACAGTAGGCCAGAGCTTCCAGAACATGAGTGAGTTGTTGAGGATGCGCGCTGGGCGAAACGCTCACCCGCCGGCCCGCGTACATCAGGCTGTTGACGTAAACCCCTATGGCATCGCCCCGCATATGCGCCCAACGAGCAATGGACGCGCCGGCACTGATGGCAAATTCCCGCAATTCCGCATGCATCCCTTGGAAGTGAGGGCGATAGGTACGGATGTTGATAAAGATCGCCAGCGGACGGGAGGCCGATGGCTCGAATTGTTTTGTTTGCAGTTCCTGACGACGAGCTGTCGCCTTCCAATGGATGTGGCGAAAGGTATCACCGGGCAGATATTCGCGCACCCCGCTTACCTGTAGTGGGTCGTCAACCAGCCGCTTTTGGGTCTGGTAATCGCCGAAAGGATGCCGGGCATCCAGCCCAAGTTCCGGCAGCGTAAATAGCTGAGGGTAGACCAGTAGCAGTTTCGTATCCGCTATTTCTTTGCGATGACTGCGGAAGCCGAATATATCACCACAGATCAACAGACCCGGCCCGTAGCTCCAGGCCCCCCGCTGGTTGCCGGTAATCGTATAACGGCGGATGACCCGTTCGTATAGACCGAGGGAAAAGAGGTTCACCAGGAGCCGGCGACCGGGTATATAGTGGCTGGCCCGTTCGTCAGGTGACAGATTCACGGCGAGGGGATTTCGTCTTCGCAGCGCAGCCAAGCTAGGGGCAAGGGTTTGGCGTTGGTTACTTCCAACAGCAGTTCCGTCTGCTCACCGAAGAACAGACGGTTTACGCCGAATTTGCGTTTGTACGTCACTTCGGACAAACAATAGCGACTCCAAAGCCAGACCACCCCTCCCAGCAGGAGTAAAATCAGGGACATGATAAAGATCTGGCTGTTGCGGGTGAACAGTGCAAGCAGCAAGATGAGAACCGCCGCGGTCCAGCCGATACGCCCCATCAGGCAGCAGGGCCCAGCGCAGGTTCTTTGGATGCGGCCTCCGTGAAAGGCTCTGCAGTTCCGGGGGGGCTGTCCGAATCAGGCTCGTGCCAGATCTCCTCCACTGGGACAGGCACCTTGTCTATAATTTCATGCAGAATGCTGGCGGTGGAAGTGCCATGGAGGCGCGCATCTGGGCCGGGGATCAGCCGGTGGCGCAGAACAGGGCCGGCCAGCCATTGAATATCATCCGGTGTGACAAAGGAACGGCCACGAATGGCTGCATAGGCCTGCACGCTACGGTAGAAGGCGAGACTGCCTCGAGGACTGACACCCAATTCCAGTGCGCTAGCAGCGCGCGTGGCTTGTACGAGATCTAAAAGATAATCTTCCAGCACTTGGTGGACGAAGACAGAGCGACAGATAGCCACCGCCTGCTGAATCTCCTCTTCTTGGACGATAGATTGGACACGGGGGAGCGGGTTGTCCATGCGGAAGCGCTGCAGAATCTGGTGCTCCTCCTCCCGTCGGGGATAGCCCATCGCGACTCGGAGCAAAAAACGGTCCATTTGGGCCTCGGGCAAGGGGAATGTCCCTGCCAACTCCACCGGGTTTTGGGTTGCCATCAGGAAAAACGGGTAGGGGAGTTGATGGCTAACGCCATCGACGGTCACATGACGTTCTTCCATTGCCTCTAACATGGCACTTTGGGTGCGAGGTCCGGCCCGGTTAATTTCGTCCGCCAGCACAACGCCAGCCAAGATCGGACCAGGCCGGTATTCAAAATTATCTGTCTTGCGGTTGTAGACGCTGACACCGACGATATCCGAGGGTAGGAGGTCTGGTGTGAATTGAATACGCTGGAAGCTGATCCCCAGAGAGCGGGCGAGGGTTTTGGCGAGGGTCGTTTTGCCGATACCGGGCACATCTTCCAGCAGGATATGGCCTTCACAGAAGAGGGCCACGAGGAGCTGGTCGACGCTTTCATCCTTACCGATGATCACCTGGGCGACGTTCTCCCGCAGCCGGCGGGCCAAGTCGTGTACAAATGAGACTTCTGCCACAGGGGGACTCCTAGAGATATGCTGCAGCCCTGAAAGCTACATTACAGCCTAGCCAACAAGGCCGCAGAGACCGTTTGACGGAAAGGAGTATAGCAGTAGGTGGAAGGAATGACAAAGGAACGGGGTATGTGTATCGTTTCGTTGATAGTGTCACTGAATCTTGGCCAAGGGTTCTTTCCCGGCCCACACTCGCTGTAGATTGTTGAAAATGAATATCCCTCTGCGTTGCCAAGTGTCGTATGTGACGCCGGCGATGTGAGGGGTAAAGATGGCGTTCTGCAAGTGCAGGATTGGGTTGTCTGGGTCTGTCGGCTCTTCGTGTAGAACATCCAAAGCGGCCGCCGCGATGGTACCGTTTTGTAGAGCCTCTGTCAGGGCTACTTCATCCACTACCGCGCCACGACAGGTATTGATGAGGAGTGCGTTGGATTTCATGCGTGCCAGCTCGGCAGGGCCGATGAGGTGCCAAGTCTGCTCGTTCAACGGCACATGCAAGGTGATGATATCTGACTGGGCCAGAAGATCGTCCAACGCCATCCGCTGTACCCGCAAGCGTTGTTCCACTTCTGTTGGCACAGGAAATGGGTCGAAATACAGCACCTGCGCGCCAAAGGGAAGCAGCCGCTGGGCCACCTCCCTGCCGATGTGGCCGAGGCCGACAATGCCGACAGTCTTGCCGTAAATTGTGAAGGTCGTCATACCGCTGTCCATGTCCTTCCAGCCATCGTTGCGTACATTGTGGTCCATCTCCAGCAGCCGGCGATAGACGCCTAGGATCAGTGCGAAAGTGTGTTCGGCCACATCAATGGCGTTGGTACCCCCATTGTTGGCGAGAGGGATTCCGAGTTCGCGCAGCAGGTGTAACGGCATTCTATCAAAGCCGGCACTGACGAGCTGCACCAATTGTGTCTTCTCCGCTGCCCGCAGTACAGATTCTTCAATTGTGCTGGGAAAGAGAATCAGAAAATCAGCATCAGCCGCGCAGTACGCCTTTTCTGCTGCCGGCAAATTGTGCCGCTGAATGGACACATCCCAGGCAAGAGGGGCCGGCGTAACGACCTGCCTAGCCAGTTTGTCTGCAAGACTGGTGAAGAAGATGACTTTGGGCATAGGCAGGCTCGTCTCCTGAAATGTTAATTTTCTAATTTCCAGATCTTTTGCGCGGTCTTGCCAAAAATCCACGCCTGTTCGTCTACGCTCAACCCGGAAAGATAGTTGATTGGGAATTGCAGCGAGCTGTCGTAGCCCTCCCGGCTGCTGACCGGCGGCCAGTCGCTGCCCCACATCACACGCTGTGGGCCGAACGCCTCCAAGGCCAGCTCGGCCAAGGGCGGAACATCCTGAAATGGGCAAGGCAGGTAGCAAAATTCGCCAAAGCCAGGGAGTTTGATGGTCAGATTCTCATAGTGGGCCAAAGCCGTGACCGTGGCGAATGTATCTAGGTCTGTGTCCGCTCTCACACCTCCTAGATGCTCAATGACGATAGATAGATTCGGGAAGAGGCGCAGAACTTCAGAAAATTCAGCACTTTGCAGGATCTCTGGCCGGCTGAACACGCTGACCACCAGATCCAACTCCGCCGCAGTGCGCCAATGGACCAGCGGATCCCTGCCATTGCTGCGAAAGTCTGCCCACAGACGAATGCCGGCGATGCCCTGGTCCGCCCAAGCGCGGATGGCCCTGCCATCGTCATCCGCAGGCACAATCATGGCCGCGGCAAAACAGCCAGGATGTGTATTCATCACCTGGGCAATGTAGCTGTTGTCGTTGTTGCCGAGATACTGAATGAGCACTGCCTGCGCGACGCCTGTCCGCTCCATGTGAAACAGCAGGGCTTCGACCGGTTCGTATTTGTGTAGGCCGATGTGGCAGTGGGTATCAACGACGCTGAAGTCTCTTTCGTTCATTTTGACTGCTCCGCAACACGTACTGTGATGCCCTTCTCAATCAAGCCGCAGGGCTGCTCACCCGCTCTCTATTCTAAAGTTCAGTATCTCATCTGTGGGCTCTGTACCGAGCCCTGGCCCATGCGGTAGCGTAAAGTAGCCGGCTTGGCAGTCCATGGCACTGTGGATGAACTGCTTGTTGCGGTCGAAGATCGAGTGCTGGTATTCGTGCATGGTGAAATTGGCAAGGGTAGCAGCTACGTGCAGGCTAGCCGCCTGGGCAATGCCGATGTTGATTGTGGCGTGGGGCATGACTTTACAATGGAAGACTTGCGCCAGCTCGCAGATGCGCCGGAAGCCGGTAATGCCTGTATGGGCCATCTCTGGCTGAATGACATTCATGCAGCGGGCCTGGAAGCGGGGCAGATATTCATAGACCGTGCGCCATTCTTCCCCCAACCCAACTTGGGTACGCACGGCACGAGCCACCTGGGCCTGGCCCGCCAAATCCTCCGTTGGAACAGGTGCTTCCGCTAAATGCAGGCCATATTCACACAGCTGATCGATCAGAGGGATCGCTTCCAGCGCGGAGTAACGCCAATGGAGATCCACAAGGATCTTCGGCTCTGGCCCGACCGCTTGGCGAATGGCCTGGACTTCTGCGACCTCGCCTTCGTCCGCTATGGCTGCGGCGTATTTCAAGGCAGAGAACCCCCGCTCGATCCAAACTCTGGCCAGCGCAGCCCGCTCCGCTTTGCTCGCGCCCGGCAGGCCGGAAATGTACACCGGCAGCCGTTCGTGACGTAAGCCACCTAATAGCTGATAGACCGGCTGCCCTAGCAATTTGCCCCGCAGATCCCACAGGGCCATATCCAATCCAGCGATGGCGTCAAGCGTGTAGCCACCAAAATGGCCCCGCACCCGCTGCAGATCGTACATGTCCTCATAAATACGTTCCACATCATGGGGGTTGCGGCCAATGACGAACGGAAGCAGCACCTCCTCCAGAATCGTCTGTGCAACCTGCGGCGCGACCACGCCGAAACTCTCACCCCAGCCGACTGTGCCATCATCCACCATCACCTTCACAAGGAGTGTCTGATCATGGACAGGGTAGATGGTCCGGTTCCCCGGACGCACAATATAGCTCTTGGCATTGGGATGGTTGCCCGCCTCAAGCGGACCCAAATAGGGCACATCCCTGGGGATGCGGAGCGGGAACAGTTCGATGGCTGAAATTATTGCGCTCATAGTCGTGGATGACTGCCATGTATCGTCATAGGGTAAAGAGTGGCTCTATATCCTGCCAGATTGCCTCAAATTCCTGCAAGTCCTGTTGGTCCAGATATTTGCCGGGCATGCGGCTGGCTGTAGAGGTGAAGATCCCCCGGCGCTGGAAGACATGCTTGTAGACAGCGACCCCATGCATACGTTCAAAGTTGATCAGCGGCAGCAGGCGGTTGAAAAGCGTTCGGGCGGCGGCTTCATCGTTCGCTTCCAGCAGTCGCCAGATCTGCGTGTGTATGTCCAATGACTGGCTGGCCGGCATGTTTCCGCAAGCTCCTCGCCGCCATTCATCTATCATATAGATGCCGCCCTGTCCACCGAAGACACCCTTACAGGCATCTTGGGCCGCGGCCAAAGTGCGCGAGATGGCACGTGGCTCCGGCAATGTCTCCTCTTTCAAATACTGTACCCATTCTAGCTCCCGGCACATCCTCCCCAGCAGGGCAGCACTCATCGGGGTACCGATGGGGCCGATATAATTCTGGATGATGATTGGAATGTGCAAGGCTTGGTTGAGGCTGGCATAGTAGTCGTAGCAGCCATCTGCGTCCGGGTGTAGAATATGGGGAGGCATGACCATAATCCCGGCCGCGCCTATTGTTTGCGCGTAGCGACTGAGGGCGATGGCCGGCACTTTGTGCCCATGTGTTGTGGCGGCGATGACCGGAACCCGCCCGTCAGCCGCCTCAACCACAATACGCATCCACTGCTGCCGTTCCTCGTCAGACAATGTGGCGAACTCGCTGGCATTGGCCGGGCCGACAAGGCCGGCCGCGCCGGCCTCAATACAAAAATCGACCTGCCGCCGCAGAGCCGCTTCATCCAACGCTAGGGTATCTGCAAATGGGGTGACGACAATCGCAAATATGCCGCGCCAACTGTTGCTCATCAGATGATCTCCGGGGCTGTAGGGTGGGAGGTGCTCATGCACACATGGGAGATGAGCGCATATCAATTCGTCACAAGAAGCATACGATAGAATTCGTAGGTAACTAGATACAGCTTGACGACAGCTGCGTTTTCAGTTACAGTTGCATCATCCACACAACAGTATGACATTGGGGAACGTACCATGAACAAGCGATTAGGTTCTGCGGATTTTTCAGTGCAGGAGAGCCTCGCCATTTTGGAGAGTGGTGAGGCATCTACAGCGGACAAAAAAGCAGCGATGTCGTCAATCGGACGTAAGCGTGACCCGCATTTGAAAGGAATTCTCCTCAAATACAGCGGGCATTCTCATCCAGAAATTGTGTTGCAGGCTATTCGCGGTTTGCTTGTTTTTCGTAGCGACCCACTGGTTCGTGAGTATCTCATATCTATGTGTGAACATCCAAACGATATGATTCGTGATGTTATCCAAAAAGAGATGTATGGAAATGAACCGATAGCTGAGGACTCACACGTTGACTCACCTGCTTTTATGAAAAATGTAGTCGTTCATGGTGATGTATTGGACGCCTTGAAGTACGCTCCTGACGGATCAGTACATCTCACATTCACATCGCCCCCTTATTATAATGCTCGCGATTATTCCATATATGCAAATTATGATGAATACCTAGATTTTCTAGAGGATGTTTTTCGCGAAGTTTATCGAGTTACCAAAGAAGGCCGTTTCTTTGTCTTGAACACTTCCCCCATTATTATTCCACGTGCTGGCAGAAAATACGCCAGCAGGCGTTATCCAGTGCCTTTTGATATACACGGTCGGCTTGCAAGAATAGGCTGGGAGTTTATCGACGATATCATCTGGGCAAAGCCTGAAAAGAGTGCAAAGAATCGAGTTGCTGGATTTGAGGTGAATCGAAAGCCACTTACCTATAAACCGAATCCCCGAACTGAGTATGTCATGGTGTATCGGAAGAAATCGTACAAATTGATAGATTGGAACTTGAGGCAGTACTCGTATGAGGCTGTAGAGAGAAGCAAAGTAGGTGATGATTTTGAAAGGTCAAATGTGTGGGACATCGCCCCAGCAAGCGATAGGGTTCATAGTGCAGTGTTTCCCTTGAGATTGTGCCAACAGATCGTACAGTTATATTCGTTTAGCGGTGACTTGGTATTCGACCCTTTTGCTGGTAGTGGCACCCTAGGGAAGGCTGCGATACAGGCCAATCGCTATTGCTTTATGACGGAAATTCAGACTGCCTATGTCACGCGCATCCAGCAGAACATAGGGGGGCTGTTATCCGGCAGGCTTGTCAGGTTTATGAGCATCGCCGAATTCAAAAAGGAGTCTGAAAATGGCTATACCCATGGATCGGGAAGCCATTCAATGTATAAGCGAGTGCAATTACAATGAAAATTATCGCTGTAAGCGTATACAGGCTGCAAGGTGTTTTAGAACACGAAGGCGAGTTTTGGGAGGAGCGCTTGGTGCGTCCGCTAGATATCTATGCGGAACATAAAGCCGAAGGCCCTCACAGTATCGGTGAGATCAGTGAAGGCCGCTACAACATCACCGCCTATTTCGTTGATATCGAAACCGATGAAGGCGTATCCGGCACGGGCGGCCCGTTCCCATTGGAGCAGGCATTTATCATCCAGACCCAATTGGCACCCCTCCTGGTCGGGCATGACCCCCTGGCGACTGAACGCCTGTGGGACCGGATGTATCGGGCGCGGGTACATGGCCGCAAAGGTACGGAAATGATGGCGATCAGCGCGCTGGACTGCGCGCTGTGGGATCTGAAGGGACGCTGGTTCAACGCGCCGGTCTGTCAACTGCTGGGCGGCCCTACCCGCACGGAGATCCCTGCCTATGCCAGCGCGCTGGGCTACTCACTGGATCCGGAACTGGTGCAGGAGCGGGCCCGGCAATTTGTGGCCGATGGGTTTCGGGCGACGAAGTGGTTCTTTCGGGACGGGCCCACCGATGGGAAAATGGGGATAGAGCGCAATCTGCGCTTGGTCCGTACCTTGCGGGAAAGCGTGGGCCCGGACGTGGACATTATGCTGGACTGTTGGATGAGTTGGGATGTGCCGTATACGATTCAGATGGCCCGCCGGCTGGAAGAGTACGCGCCTCGCTGGCTCGAAGAGCCGGTACTGCCGGACAAGATCCAGCAGTACGCGCAGATCCGCAGTACTGTCAATATTCCCATCAGCGGCGGCGAGCACGAGTACACCCGCTGGGGACTGAAGCAATTGATGGATGTTGGTGCCTGTGACGTCTACCAACCAGATATCTACTGGTGTGGCGGCATCTCAGAGATGCAGAAGATTCTAGCCCTGGCTTCCGCCTACGACGTGCCGGTGATTCCGCACGGCCACTCCACGCCTGCCAGCGCGCATGTCATCGCCGCCTGGCCTGCACCGACGACGCCCTTGTTGGAATATCTCATCAAATGGAATGAAATCCACCAGTTCTTCCTCAAAAATCCGCTAAAACCGATCAACGGCATTGTGACTGTCCCGAATGGACCTGGTGTTGGGATGGCGTTGGATGAGACGAAAATTGAACGGCGCGATGTGGTGACATTCTGAAGGGTGTCAGGAGCGCGGCGTGGTTGGGTAGCCCCTGGGGTCAATATGGGCTTCAATGAGGAACGGGCCCCTGGCTGCCATAGCCCTGGCCATGGCCTCGTCACACGTAGCCGGCGTAGTGACCCGTGCGGTCGGGATGCCATGACCCGCGGCGATGGCGCAGAAATCCGGCGCAGGAAATTCAGTCCCATGGGGCTGTTTCCCCTGGCGTAGCTGATGGGAGCGGATCAGATCGATGGCATTGTCCACCAGCACGACGACAGTCACCGGCAGAGCGAGCCGCGCGAGGACATTCAACTCGCCCAAACACATCAGCAGACCTCCGTCTCCGATCAGACACATCACCGGTTCATGGGGCCGGGCCAAGGCCGTTCCTATAGCTGCCGGCAGGCCAAACCCCATACAGGACAAACCATTGGACAGAGCAAAGCGGTTCGGGTGCAAGGCCGGCCATTCCAGACTGCTGAGGATCTTGTGGCTACCCACATCCACGGCCAGCAGAGAAGTGGCCGGCAGGTGTTGGCGCATACTGTCCAACACCTGTTGCGGCAGCAGATGCCCTCGTCGGGGGGTAGGCTTAGGACGGGCCGCGCTCAGCTTCTCCCGCAAGCGGCGTACCCTGGTTCTACCCCATTCCTCGTCAGTGGAGAACTGGCAATTCGCCAGGTGTAGGAGGGCTGGCTTCATCGGCCCAACCATCTCCACAGCCGCCGGCAGGACGGGGTCCTCGTTCGGCCAATTTGCGACCCAAATCAGTGAAGCAGCATGTTGCCAGGGCTTCACCAGCTCCACCACATCAAAACCGACGGCAATGACCCAGTCTGCTTCATCTACAATCTCATAGACGGGATCTGTACGGGTCAGGCCGATGGTGCCCGCACTTAGGGGGTGGTCGTCCGGCAGAGCCCCTTTGCCCTTTGGTGAGACGATGAGCGGTGCATTGGCCGCTTCTGCTAATACACGCAGCGCATCGTAGGGAGCTTCTGGCTCTAACCCGAGGCCCGCGAGGATGAGGGGACGAGACCCCAGTGGCCTGTGAACCCCACTGGGCAATGCCCACTGATCAGGGACATGTGAACTGCCGGGAGTGCCCACTGCCCAATGATCCGTAGCCACTGCCTTGCCAGACTCCTCATTGCTTATCTGCAGATGCACCGGGCCGGGCCGGCCCTGCATTGTCAGCGCAATTGTCTGCGGCACTTCTGTGGCGACATTTGCCGCTGTTACTTTCAATGTGCGTTTGGTGATGGGCGCGAAGATCGCCTGCAAATCCACCACTTGGTGGGTATAGGCCGGCAGCAGAACGTCCGGCTTCTGCGCGGTGATGAGAACGACCGCTGCTCTGTCCAACCAGGCGTGGCCGATGCCGGCCACTGCATTCAGCGCGCCGGGACCGAGGGTTGTGAGGGCACAGCCGGGGGTTCCTGTCGCACGCGCGTAGGCATCTGCAGCAAAGACAGCACTCTCCTCATGGTGCATCAACTCAAAGCGGATACCTAACCGCTGCAGCGCGTCCAGCACAGCCACGACTTCGCCCCCAGGCATCCCGAAGACGATACGCACGCCCGCGTTGTGGAGAGATTGGGCGATGGTTGCGGCGACAGTAGTCATACCAAAGGCGTTGTTAGCGGCCAAAATACTTGCCCACGATCAGCTCCAGCCGCTCGATCACTTCCGTGGGTACCAGCTCTTTATTGGTAATTATCGCGTTCTGTATGGCATTGGCATAAGGGGATGGCCCGGCCGCGGCCAGGAGGCCGATAGCGTTGGCGACCGCCTCGCCTGCTATCGCTGCATTGTGTATAAGCGTCTTTCGTACCTCCTCAACGGTCACCGCCTTTTCGGTTGTGTGCCAGACATCGTAGTCTGTCACGTGGGCCATGCAGGCATAGCTCATCTCCGCCTCCCGGGCTAGAAATGCCTCTGGGGTTGTGGTCATACCGATAATGTCCATGCCCAGTTGTCGGAAAGCGAAACTCTCGGCCCGAGTGCTGAAGCGGGGGCCTTCAATGGTGACGAAATTGCCACGATTGTGGACTGTTGCCCCGCTTTGCTCTACTGCCCGGTAGCAGATGTCACTGAGAAAGTCACAAAACGGAGAAGCAACGCTGACATGAGCGACCAGCCCTTCGGTTCCCACCTCCGGATCATCAAAGAAGCTGAGTGCCCGCAACCTTGTGCGGTCGAAAAGTTGATGGGGGATGACGATATCACCGGGATGGAGATGCTCTCGTAGGCTGCCGCAGGCACTGACCGCGATGAGATACTCTACGCCTAGCATTTTGAAGCCGTAGAGATTCGCGCGCTGGTTGAGCCGGGTTGGGCTGATCTGGTGGCCGCGTCCATGCCGGGCGAGGAATGCCACCCGCTGCCCATGCAACATACCGACGATATAGGCATCGGAAGGCTTACCGAAAGGTGTGTCCAGTTCGATCTCTTTGATATCGGTCAGTGCCTCCATCTGGTAGACACCGCTGCCGCCGATTACGCCGAAACGGATGGAAGCAGGCATTGGAAATCCTCCAGTTTAGAATGAAAAACGGATCCGTAACACCACTATCGTTTCACTCTTCATGGCAGTTCAACGTGTTGCCAGCAGACTGGCGGCCGCGCCGAGAACACCGGCGCGGCCGCGCCTGTCTGTCACAGGGAAACGAATGCGGGCGATGCTGCCATTCTGCAAAAAATAGACCTTGCCAGGCCGTGTGTAGGCCTCTGCTTCTGTCTGGTCGGAGAGTGGTGGCCCTATGGAAAAATAGGCGATGCGGCTGGCTTCATCATAGCAGACGCTGTCCGAGGGCAGGGGTTCTCCCGCTTTGTAGGCGATCTCCTCCCCGCTCGTCCGCAACCAACGACCTATGCCCAGTTTTTTATGGTCCTGCACGCTCACACCGATGAGGCGATAGGCGGCGATGTGAGCAATGAGATTGGTTGTTGTCCAGCTGTTCGCCTGGGGCGTCTTGCCAGACATACGTAGGTCCACCATGTCTTTGCTGCGTAGCCAGAGGGTGCGGAATGGGATGAGATAGGCTTTTGTGTTTCGTTGGGCACATGTCATGATCTGTTCATCACTTTCGATCAGCATGTAAGGGTTGAATGGCTGAATTGCTTCCTGTAAATTGGATAAGGCCCGCTCCCATATCCGCCAGCCCATACAGAAGTAGCCCTAGCAGCCCCACTGTCATCAGTGTTGGGCCCCAGCCTGTGGCCACAGGCTGGCCGTACAAATCAGCCAATGTCGGTAGAATCCACTGGAACTGGGCCAGTGGAAAATAGATGGCTGCAGCTGCAAGACCGACGCTGAGAAGACCTCGCAATGGTGCTGCAAGCAGCGCAGCGAACGGACTGAATCCGGCCAGAGTGAGGCACAGAAGCAGGGCCCCTACCTGCACATGAAACTCTGGCATTGCCAGCACCCCGGGCGACCAAGCTGGCGGTAGCAGATTGAGTGCGGCCACAGTGGCCAGCAAAAGCAGGCCGATGCGGACAGGCCAGCCATAGGCCTGATCTCGGCGAAATGTATTCAGGCTGAGGCTGATGCTCACTGCTACAAGTGGCAGATAAAATCCATCCCGCCAGAGGATGATATCTCCCTGTTGTACAGGATACAGAAACTTTACCAACTCCCCCAGATCCAGCCCGAGTATCACCAGGCCCGCCGCTTGATGCGAGACCCATGGCCGGCAATACCCTGTTAACGTCAGCAGGGCACTGATCGGAAGTAGCAGGCGGTACAAGAAAGGGTTGAAGATCGTTTTTGCCTGTATTCTAATCTGAGACATTGTACCACACGAAGCGTGAGATCAATCATTCCAGTGGCCGGCATGCTCCAACAGTGTGTTGTGTTCGTTCATAGGCAGCAAAGAGTTGGTGGGCACTGCGCTGCCAGGTGAAAGCGCGCACGTGTATGCTGCCGGCCTTCGCCAATTGCTCTCGTAATTTCGGTCGTGTCGCGAGCTGTACGATTCCGTCGGCGATACTTTGGGTGGATTCGGCGTTGACATACAGCGCGCCGGCCCCGCCGGCCTCTGGCAGACAGGAATTGTCTGCACTGAGGACAGGTGTACCGCAAGCAAGGGATTCGAGGATTGGCAGGCCGAACCCTTCATATAATGATGGAAATACAAAAAATTCAGCAGCAGAATACAATGCTGGCAAATCAACATCAGCGATAAAACCAGGAAAAAGGACATCCGCCTCCAGCCCCAATTCTTGCACCATGGCGAAGATATCATTGAAAAGCCAGCCCTTTTGACCGCCGATAACAAGCTGGTGTGGTAAGGCGGCCTCTTGGCGGGCAGCGTGGTAGGCACGGACCAGGCGGGAGAAATTTTTACGCGGTTGGAGGGTACTCAAGCCGAGCAAGAAGGGACGCTCGGCAATGCCGTACTTTTGCTGCACGGCCTGTAGCTGCTGCTCGTCTGTTACCCGTCGAAAAAAGGTGTGGTCTACCGCTCCTTGGACGACGCTAATCCGTTCCGGCGGCACCGACCACAACTCCTGTAGATCTTGGGCAGTATGATGGCTGTCTGCAATGAGGTGGTCCGCCCGGCCAATGCTGCGGGGGACAACTGCGTTCAGGTAATGGTGTAAGGATGGCATCGCCGCATCCGGATAATGCACAAAGGCTAAGTCATGGACGGTTAGCAACTTTCGTTTTGCACTGACCGGGGCCAGTACGAAATCAGTCCCGTGGAACAGATCAATACCACCTCCGGTCAGCCATTCGATGCGAGGAAATGGGAGATTGAACCGGTGCCAGAGACGAACGAGATCGCGTTCTGCAAGCCGAGGAAAAGTATGCAGAGGGAGGGGGGCATTTCTTCGCTCGTGGACGGAGACTGTTCCCGCAACGAAGAGCACAAGCTCGTAGCCGGGATTGTTCTGCAACAGTGCTTCGATCTGCCCGCGTATGATGCGACCGATACCGGCGGTCTGCCGAACAGCCGCTGTGTAGTCAATGACAAGTTTCACAGTTCCTTAAACGTCCACAGCCGGTTGGCGGTAAAGTTCCAGAACAGGACGATACTGATGGCGCAGAGTTTGGCAAAGATGTAACTGACCCTATCTCCCCAATCCGCATTGGAGAGCCAGGCATTCCAGTAGGGTTGGAAAGTCAGGTCAACGAAATAGAAGATGATTGTGTTGATGCCTAGGCCAATGACGCTGACTATGACAAATATTGTTAGCTGCTGGCGTAGAGTACGGATTCGACTCTCTGGGAAAGTCCATTGCCGGTTCAGTATGAAGTTCTGGAGGACTGACACACTGAAGCTGAAGCCATTGGCGACAACAGGAATAAAGCCAACGAGTTCGATAAGCAAAATCAGGATAGTGAAATCTGTCACTGCTCCGAGTATACCGACGATGGCAAATTTGATAAAGTGCTTCAACTCTTTGTGTCTGCGACTCTCTTGAGATAGGATTTCAGTCAAGTTCACTTGATACTCGAATTGGTGAATAGCAGAGACTAGGAACGACTGGGCATTGAATGATTGCGATTCCATCGCCGCCTATATACTGCCAGCCCAAAATTGATCAGTTTGATTTACTACACCACGCCATCTGTGGCGGGGTTGCAACGTGATTCGTCATCGTGGCTACGGCTCCCAGCCACAGCGCGATGTGTAAATACATCCCCTGCACGTACAGATTATCAAACAGATTGTGTACGGACAGGTGGACAATCACCCCAAGGACGCCGACGATGAGGGCGACATGCCAGCTCGGGCGTGCGGCCATAGCAGCGCAGGGCGCGAATCCCCCATCCGTCCCAAGGCGCTGCATCTGTCGTAGCTGTCGAAGTAGCCAGCCAAAGATACCGGTCCAGAGCAGAAGATAAGCGAACAGCCCGACCAGACCGGTCTCTGCCAGCACATTTAGGTAAATATTGTGGGCGTGTCCTAGGGGTTCTTCCCACCCAGGCAGGCGTACAGAGGGATAGACTGCTGCATAATTGCCCGGCCCCACGCCTAGCCATGGCGATATCTCCCACATACGCAAAGCGGCAATCCAGTGGGCCAGCCGTTCGACCACAGAATAGTTGTCAGGGGTGAGCGGCTGCTGTACGATTTCCCACATATGCAGACCCAAATACGCTGACAGAGCGGCCAGGCGGTCTGATAGGGAAGTGGGGATGAAGCGGCCCATTGCATCGCCTGCTAGGAACAGTACGAGTAGCCCTGCGAATGCAGCACCCCAGCGGACAGGGCTGCGGGGCCCGGCTGCGCTGGGCCGGCTACGCAACAGCAGGACAACGCCGATGCCTAGCAGCGCGCCCAGCCATCCACCCCGACTCCAACTCGCCAGCAGGCCCAAGCCAATGACACCTACAGCAAGGCCGTACGCGGCCACCGCGCCGAGTTCCTGTGCTGTTCCAGCCATCGTTTTCACACGTCCCAGAAAGTACAGAAGAAAACTAACCGCTACCGGCAATGTCAGCCCCAAATAACCGGCGTAGGGATTGGGCTGCTGAAAGGTGCCCGCGGCTCGCATGAAGCGTTCTAGCAGCAGAAAATGGGGCGGTCCGACACGGAAAACAAACTGGTAGATTCCCAATGCTCCCTGCAGGACAGCAGCGGCCAGAAGAGCCCAAATGAGCCAGCACCCTTGACCCGCTGCAAGGGTCTCTTGTACCAACCAAATGGCTATGAGGACCTGGATCCATTTTATCACTTCTGTGGCAGCTTCCTGCAAATCAAGGGCATTGGATAGTGACAGCAACAGCACGAGCAGATACGCCGCGAGGATGGCAGGCAGGAACCCCATCTGCAGGCGTAGGGTGTTCCGACGCACGCCATCCAGAAACCAAAGGAGAACAGCAACCGCGAACAGGACATCTGTCCAACTGAGCGGGCCGATTTTCAAGCTGCTGGTGAAGGGCAAGGCAATCGCCAGCAGTGGCCAGACCAGCCATGGGAAGCGCAGCAAAAACAGGCCGGCCCCACCCCCCATCACCACTACCCCTGCCCACAGCAACGGCAAAACAGACAATAGCCAAGCCACAGCTAGCAACCCCACGAGAGTAGCTGCAGATTGGCGTGTCTGCCTGCTAGAGAGATACGATTGAGCCGGCCATCTAGATGAAACGATCATGACTGCAGTTAGTCAAAAGTAGAGAAGGCGGAGAGGGAGGGATTTGAACCCTCGAGGGCGTGAACCCTACGCGTTTTCGAGACGCGCGCACTCGGCCAGACTATGCGACCTCTCCAGAAAGTCATTGCGGGCCCGCTTTCGGCAATAAACACTGGCTGCTTGCCCACGGCTGTAGCGGCGATGCAAGACTGTCCAAAAAGTGTAGCACAGGCCGGGCAATTCTGTAAATTTCGCGATCCGAACTGGATTACAGCAGCACGTCCGCCAATTCGGTGAAATCAGCTACGGTCAGAGTGGGCTGAAAAGGTGAATCCTCAACGGGTAGGTTGTAGCGGTTCACGTAAACGGCCTGGAATCCACAGGCCCGCGCGCCCACGGTATCAAAGGCGTTGGCTGAAATCATGATACATTGGCCGACTTCTAGGCCGAGCAGGCGGGCCGCCCGCAGGTAGACGCCAGGATGGGGCTTAAACGCGCCATTGCCCGTAGCGGAGATGATCTCATCAAAGGGAAATTGGACCCGGTTCTTGACTAAATGATGCAGAAAGTGGGGATCACCATTGGAGAGGACAACCAATTGATAGTGTGCAAGGAGCCGTTCCAGGGCGGGCACCACCTCCGGGAACGGGGAGAGATTCTGCCAAGCAGCCATCAACTCCTGCAGGTGCGCTTCTGTTGGCTCAATGTCGTTCAGGCGCAACACGTAATGTAGGGCGCGGCGCACAGTTTCCAGATAGCCAGCATGGCCGAGCATCATAATCGTATCCTGATACTGCTCCAGCCTTTGGCGCGCCCGCCATTGATCCCAGAAAGCCTCTGCCGATGGCCCTACCTGTTCCCGTTCCAGAAAGGTGGCGATAGACGGCATCAGGCTGCCACCCAAATCTAGAACAGTGCCGAAAAGGTCAAATGTCAAGGCATGGGGGATATTGAGGGAAGTCATAGATTCCTTTTACATCTTCGTGGCCTGCATCGGCGCGATGAATGCTCCATCCGCGCTGAACTCAACTGTCTGTGCTGGCCCGAGCGGGGTAAGCATTGGGTGGGCATTGGCTTCGTCCAGCAGCGCGGGCGAGAGCCAGAGGGTTTCCAGCTTGAGGGTGTTTTGTATCCAGATGACCCGGGCCATGGCCGGATCTTTGCCCATCAAACCGGTTTCAATGACCGCCCGGTCCGTCTGCAGGGCCATGGGCTGTTTGGCACCGGAGAAGTTGCCGGCTGTCGTGCAATTCATATAAGTGGCGGGCCAGTCGATCTTTGCCCGCAGCCGTTCCGAGATGAGGTCGGCCAAGCCTACGCCGGCCGCATTGCCATGGCTGGCTGGTGTCAGGTCAAGTACTGCCAGCATGCGGTAGTCCGGTACTTTGGGACCGCCATTGCGCCGCCACATGCCTACCACATTCGTATCCATACCGGTGCCGCTCACATCTTTGCCCATCTCCTGCACGATCAGCAGGTCCAAATCGTCAAAGGGAATACATGGCTGATGTGCCTTGGCCTGCTGCAAAAGCTGTGGCTCCTCCTCCAAAATACGTTCCGCCGGCAGAACAGCGATGCAGGCCGGCCCGTGATGTCCATTCTCGACAATCGCGACGCCGGCGATGACAGGCATTTTCCCCAGGATAACCTGCGCGGCCAGGGGAATCGCCGTAGCAAGATCATAGCCATGGATCGTCTCTGCCCCGCGTTTCTTGCCAAGGCCGATTGTCATGATCTTGCATAGACCACTTTCGTAGTCGGCCTGGAAGGCAGTATGCGCTTTGATGCGGTTGATGGGAATAACCGCATCGGCCCTGGCCGCGTGACAGTCCCAGTAGACCGGCATCCCATTGGCGGCAGTCCCGATCTGTTCCACGTCTAAGCTGCTGTGGATGGGCACGCCCAGGTCGGCCATGCCATAGCTACTGAGAACAGCCTGTTGGCCTTCGGCAGTGCCGCCGCCATGGCTGCCCATGGCCGGGACGAGAAACGGGTTGGCCCCTAAGGCTTGCAGAGATTCGATGACGGTCCGTACTACTTCAAGGTAGCAGGATATGCCTCGGCTGCCCACAGCCAGGGCTACCCGCATGCCTGGCCGGACGCGTTCTGTCAAAGGCAGGGCATGCAGTCCGCTCCCCACGGCAGCAGGTACATTGGCAACCGTCTGTGCGGAAACAGACTGTCGTACTGGTGTGAGTTCGATCATGGTAATCTTCTCATGAAAACTTTCCTACCTGTGTCTTCAACCAGGCTTGGATAAATGGGTCCAAATCGCCATCTAGGACCACCTGGGGGGTGCTGATCTCTACATTCGTGCGTAGGTCCTTCACCATCTGATAGGGGTGCAGGACGTAGGAGCGGATTTGGGTACCGAAGTCGGCTTGAACGTTCTCCCCTTTGAGGCGGGCTTTCTCATCGGCGATCTTCGCCTGCTCGATTTCGTAGAGTTTGCCCCGTAGAATCTTGAGTGCGATCTCCCGGTTTTGGGTCTGGCTGCGCTCATTCTGGCAGGTGACGACAATGCCTGTAGGCTCGTGATAGAGCCGCACAGCCGTGGCATTCTTCTGTACACTCTGGCCACCGGCCCCACTGGACAGGAAGACATCAATGCGGATGTCGTTGGGATCGATATCGATTGCGATGTCCTCGTCGATAATCGGCATGACCTCTAACTTGGCGAAGGATGTATGGCGTCGGTTGCCTGTGTCAAAAGGGCTGAGACGCACCAGCCGGTGTGTGCCCCGTTCGGCCTGCAGAAATCCGTAGGCGTAGGACCCCTCAACAGTGATGGTAACGCTTTTGAGGCCCGCCTCTTCGCCCTGGGTCATATCCGTAATCTCCGTGGCAAATCCCTTCTTTTCTGCCCAACGCAAGTACATGCGTTGGAGCATCGCGGCCCAATCTTGGGCTTCAGTGCCGCCGGCCCCGGCATGAATGCTGATGATCGCGCCGCCTTGGTCGTACTTGCCGTTGAGGGCCAGAATGAACTCTCGTTCTGCCAACTCCTTTTCTAGGGCGATGGCTTCCTGCTTCAATTCTGCCAGCATCTCCGCATCATCGTCTGCCATTTCGGCCAAGTCCAACGCGTCTTGAGCACGATGCTGCAACATATCCCAGGTCCGCACTTGCTCCTGCAGAACGTTTAACTCCTGCATCTTTTGCTGTGCCGCCCGCTGGTCGTCCCAAAACCCTGAGACAATCGCCTCCTTTTCTAAGGCTTGGACTCGCTCCACTTTGTTCGACAGGTCAAAGCCGCCCCCTGATTGTATCCACCCGCTCAACCAACAGGTGAAGATAGTCGGTTAGTTCGTTCATACGTCTAGTGCTCCTTGTCTGTCTCAGGATGTACAGGAATAGCAGGATTTTGGTACCGTTTACTCGCCCAGCAGTCCTTCTACAAACGTCACTGGATCAAATTCGGCTAGGTCCTCCAGCTTTTCGCCGGTGCCGATAAAGCGCACAGGGATGCCTAGTTGTTTTTTGATGTTGAGGACCGCCCCACCCCTGGCTGTACTGTCCAGTTTTGTCAGTACGATCCCGGTTACGCCTGCTGTCTCTTTGAAGCCTTTTGCCTGCAAAATGGCATTTTGGCCGGTGGATGCGTCCAGCACCAGGAGAATTTCGTGGGGTGCTCGATGGACCTGTTTGGCAGCCACCCGGCGCATCTTTTCCAATTCCTGCATGAGGTTGTATTTATTCTGCAAGCGCCCGGCCGTATCGGTGATGAGCAGGTCCGCGTTGCGGCTTTCTTGGCTGGCCCGCATTGCATCGAACAGCACAGCCGTAGAATCAGAGCCGGAGGCTTGGGCGATGACCTCTACGCCGGCCCGTTCCCCCCAGATTTTGAGCTGATCGATGGCTGCTGCCCGGAAGGTATCCCCCGCGGCCAGCACGACCTTCAGCCCGCGCTCCTTATAGCGTCTTGCCAGCTTCCCAATAGTCGTTGTCTTGCCGGAACCATTCACCCCCACGACTAGCACGACTGTCAGAATTCGTGGCTCTTCAATGTGTAGTGGCTCATCGGACTGTAGCAGCTTCACCATCTCCTGTTTGAGAAGCAGATAGGCATCGCTGCTACTCTTGACGTTTTCCCCCATGACCCGCTCGCGGGTAGATTCCACGAGTTCCATAGTCGTGTCCATGCCCACATCCGCGACGATCAGGGCCTCCTCCAACTCCTCCCACAGTTCATCAGTGATTTCATTCTCCTGAAAGATCGAACCAATGCGCCCTAAAAGACCGGCACGCGTCTTTTGCAGGCTTTTTTCCACTCGAACATCGTCCGTGGTCTTCTCTTCTTGGCGGCCAAATAAACGTCTGAGCACGTAGGAATCTCCGTAATGAAAAACGATCTGCTACAATTCTACGCAGGGAATTATAGCATGGACGGGGATAATTGATAGTTTGGGTGTTGCCGCGTTTGCTCTATGGTAAAGGCATGGGCACGCAAACGCCACAAATTGTTGGTAGAGAGGTGGAATATGATTGTCATGAGAGAAGAGTTGGAGCAACGGGAGGAACAGGAACTAGCTGTCTACGCCATGCACAGCCGACGCAGCCGTGGGCGGCTCTATCCAGACCCGGAACATGCTTACCGCACCGCCTATCAGCGAGACCGGGACCGCATCATCCATACGACTGCATTCCGCCGGCTAGAATACAAAACACAGGTGTTCGTCTACAATGAAGGGGATCACTACCGCAACAGGCTCACCCACAGCATTGAAGTGGCCCAGATTGGCCGTACACTGGCCCGTACCTTGGGCTGTAACGAAGACCTGACCGAGGCTATCTGCTTATCCCACGATCTAGGCCATCCCCCCTTCGGCCATACGGGTGAAATGACCCTTGACGCCCTGATGAAGGAGCACGGTGGCTACGATCACCAGAAGCAGACGTATCGGATCATCATGGAGCTTGAACAGCGTTACCCTGACTACCCCGGCCTGAACCTGACTTACGAAGTGCGGGAAGGGGTTGTCAAGCATGATCCCGATTTTGATATCAGCAGTGCCCAGGACTATAGCCCGCACGAAAAGGGTACGCTCGAATGTCAGTTGAGCAATCTGGCCGATGAGATCGCCTACAACACCAGCGATTCAGATGATGGGCTGCGGTCCGGAATTTTGCGGCCGGATGATTTTCTGGATTTGGCGATCAGCCAGCGGGTCTTGGACTCATTAGGGGAAACGGTCTCATCTATCGATCTGACCCAGCCCATGGATCGGTATCGGTTCATTCGACAGATGGTGGAGATCGAGGTCAGTGATACACTGCAGGCCACTGCCGAAAATTTACGTAGCAGCCAGGTGCAAAGTCTAGCTGATCTGCGGGCATTGCCGCAAAACATAGCCGCCTATTCGGAGGCTGTCACACAGGAAAACCAGGAGCTAAAGAGCTTTCTTTATGATGATTTTTACCGGCATTATCGGGTGGTACGTATGGCAACCAAAGCGGAGCGGATCATCCGCTCCCTGTTCACCGCATGTATTGAGGAGCCAGCACAGTTGCCGCCGGAAACGCAGCAACAGGTGTCCGAAAATGGCAAAGATCTCTACCAGGTCGTGTGTGATTACATCGCCGGCATGACAGACCGCTATGCAATCGCCGAATATCGCCGGCTCTTCGACCCAGAGGAGGCGGTCTAATCAGCCATGTGTAGATGGATTATGGATAGCGACACACTACCAGCTTGGTCTTCAGGGTGCGGAATGGCGGATGTATAGGATCGATTTCCAGGAATGTCACTTCTTTGATGGTACATTCCAGCATGATTTGTTCCGCATGCAGCGTAAATGTCAGCCCTTCCGCTACTTCCAGAGGGGGGCTAGGCAAGGGTCCGGCATTGTTCGTGCGGGCTGCTAGATTGGTCGTGTCGAAACCTGGGGTGACGAGCGTCTGGCTGAGGCTGTGGACCGCGGCCCGGTCATACAGCCAAACGTCCAGCAATCGTATCTGATCCTCATGGGCAGCCGAGTGCATGAGGGATTCATTGATGCCCATGCCGCATGCGCCCAAAGGTTCGTTGTCGGCCGATGTGATGGTGAAACTCTCGTCGTAGGATGGGATGCCGAAGGCGTAATTCGCCTCAAATACGCCCACAACCTCCCCGACAGTGTGTGTATTCTCCGCGGGCTGCAAAATCGACGTGAGAGACCCCCCGACTGTTTGGAAGAACCCTTCCTTTGTTCTTGGGTCGTTCGGCTCGAATTGCTGCTCTCCTATCCAAGCGTTGTCATTCTCGGAGTGGACGCCCTCGTTCTCCAGCGGGTATTGTGCCGTGTCTGTGGCAGTTTGCCACCGAGTCTCTTCCGTATTCGTCTCAAACACCTTCTCCGATGACACCCAATCTACAGCGGTCGGTTGGGTATCTTGCTGCTCGGTTTTGTCCAGCGGGTTATTGTCCTCAAAGGCTGACCGTGCTGGGAAGACAGGCTCCGTGCTCCAGCCTTCAACAGGCTGAGGGGTCCAGGACTGCTCTCTCTCATCCGGATGACTGCTGGCCTGGGGAAGTGACAACAGATCTGCAGGCCGCCCGGCTGTTTCATCCGCTGCGGCCTCTTCAGGACGTCGCAACAGTCGATAGGCGATGAAGATGCCGCCGGTCAAAAGAACGATAGCCGCCAAAATGAGCAGAATCCAGTTCACCCAACCCACAGAAGGGGCATAGGACCAGGCAATCCCGTCGCGTGCTGCTGGTGCTGCAGGGGCTGGTGCTACTTGGAGATCGGTAGCGGGAGCAAGCGCGGCGGCCAGCATCCGTAGATTCGTCTCCTGGATGCTTTCGCTGGTACCGTTGGCTCGGCTGTAGAACGCGATAGCATCAGCCACCGCCTGCTGGGGGTCATCGAAATCCTGGAGGCGTGACAGGGCCGTAGTAGGGTCCTGGCCGCCGAAGGCAAGGTAGGCATCGGCTACTGCAGAAATATACTGCGCGCGCAAGGGGGGGGCTAATTCATCTAGCTTGGCCTCTGTCCAATCGACTGGCCACAGCACCCAGCCGATAAACAGGCCGATCATCAGCCCGAGAACACCCGCACCCAGAACGTGTTCCAGTACTCTTTGATTTGCATTCATTGCCCATTCGTACCAACTGACAGGTTTTTTTCTATTGTGGCCAAGGGCGCACAGGAAACTTCCTGCAGTGTATTGTCATAGTAGATCGTTGCGCTGGCAAGCCTGCAGTTGGGCAACGATCTGTTTTACCTGCTGTATGCTCTTCTTTTTGCCGATCAGCAGGGCATCTTCCGTATCAACCACTACTAGGTCGTCTACATCGATCAAGGCCACCAGCCGCCCATTGGTAGCGACGATGTTGCCCTGGCTGTTCATTGGCAGGATATCCCCCTCTACTGCACAGTTGCCGGCTTCGTCTTTCTCGGTGAAGGTCTCCAGTGCATCCCAACTGCCGACATCATTCCATCCCACCTGCATGGACACAACCGCCACCTTATCCGCACCTTCTAGCAGTCCGTAATCAATGGACATGTTGGGCATAGTCGGCCACACTTCTGCCAGCACACGATCCTGTAGCGGTGAATTGAGCGCGGCGGCAATGTGGGTCAGGCCGCTGAACAGGGCCGGCATCTGCCGTTCGTACTCGGCCAGCAGCCGGTCTACACGGCTGACGCAAATGCCGCTATTCCAGTAATATCCCCCAGCTGTTAAGAACGCCTCGGCTGTTGCTTGGTCGGGCTTCTCTAGGAAGCGTTCCACGGCAAATGTCGGCCTTCCCCCGGCTAGGGGGAGGGGAGATCTGCTGTATTTGATGTACCCGTACCCAGTGTGGGGGCTGTTTGGTTCGATGCCGAGGACGGTAAGGTAGCCGAGTTGGGCACTGCGTTCCGCCTGTTGCAGCACCTGTTGGAACGCGGCACAGTCCTGAATGACATGGTCCGCGGGCAGAAAGGCGACGACCGCGGCCGGGTTGTGCTGTTGTAGATGCACACAGGCCAGAGCAATGGCTGCTGCTGTGTTGCGTCCGTTTGGCTCCATGAGAATATTGGCGGCGGGCAATTGATTGAGTTGGGCTGCGGCTAGGCTGCCATAGCGGCTGCCTGTGATGACAAAGATATCCTCCGGGGCGACCAGACCTTCCAGCCTGTCGGCAGTGGCCTGAATCATTGTGCGGCCTGCGCCGGTGATGTCGCTGAACTGTTTGGGGGTACTTTGGCGACTACGGGGCCACAGACGGGTGCCGACGCCGCCAGCGAGAATCACTGCATACATTTGACGTTATGCTCGTACATACTGCATCAATCCCACCTGACGCACAAGCCCTTTGAGTTCCATCATGGCCAGCAGACTGCTGACCTCTGCTGTCTCCATGGGCGCGGCCCGTACAATCTCGTTCATGTGTTGCGGGTCGGTGGAAATATGTTTCAAAATCATCTCTTCTGCGGGGGAAGCTGGTACCGTGACACGGGCTTCTTGATGGGCAACGACACGGGCCAATTGAAGGCGTTCCAGCAGGCCGTTGGCAGAAACGATGGGCATGGCACCGTCCTGAATCAGCTGGTTACAGCCTTCGCTACTTGGGTTTAGGATTGAGCCGGGCACAGCGAGGACATCCCGTCCTTGTTCGGCGGCAAAGCGGGCAGTGATCAAAGCTCCACTACGTTTGGCTGCCTCCACGATGACCACTGCCAGACTCAGCCCGCTGATGATGCGGTTGCGGGGTGGAAAATTACTGGCTTCCGGTTTTGTGCCCAGTGGATATTCACTGACCAGCGCGCCCTGTTCAATAATACGTCGGGCTAGTTTGCTGTTCGCGAGCGGATAGATCTGATCGATGCCGCTGCCCAAAACAGCGATTGTGCGGCCCCCCGCATCTAGGGCTGCCTGATGAGCGATGGCATCCACGCCTATGGCCAGCCCGCTGACGATTGTCACACCATGTTGGGCTAGCTCGGACCCCAGCAGATGGGCCACCTCCCGTCCATAGGAAGATACCTGGCGTGTGCCGACAATCGCCACGGCCAATTCATCCTGCCGCTTGATCTGCCCGCGGGCATAGAGAATCGGCGGCGGCTGTGGGGTCATGCGTAGGTTGGCCGGATAATTTGTGTCATCCCAAGTGTAGACATCATAGCCCCGGGCAATGACCTGTTCCAATTCTACTTGGGGGTTCAGTTCCCGTCGTACTGCCAGCAGACTTTCGACACTGCGCCGGTCGAGCCCAGCAGCCCGCAGTGTCTGAATCGGTGCCTTCCAGGCCGCGGCAATGCTGCCGCACTCCTCCAAAAGAGCGGTCAGGCGGACCGGCCCGATGCCGGCCACATGGTTAAAGGCAATCCAGTAGGCTCGTTCATCCATAAGCAGTCAACAGAAAGCAGTTACGGCGTTCTCTCATCAAGCATGCCCGGCAGCAGGCGAACCGTCACTGTTTTTGTCTCTAGATCCACCGCGCGCACCACATCCATCAAAGCAGGGATGAGCAGTTCTCGGCCCTGGTTTACGCCAGGGACAGGCCGGATGATGTACACTTCATGGGCAGCGGTGAACAGTACATCAACGATTTCACCTAGCTGTTGGTGGGATTCTGTCTGTACGGCCAAGCCGATGATATCGTGGACCCAAAAGGAATCTTCGTCCAGGTCCATGGCTGCGTTCTCTGGGATGTACAGCCATTCATTGAGCAGAGTCTCTGCACTAGAACGGTCTGTGACTTCTGTGAAGCGGACCAGAAAGCCCCCTTTGTGAGGCCGGGCGGTAACGATCTCCGCCAGAGTGAGTTCTGGGCCGACCAGCATCTGATGGCCTGGTGTGAAGCGTTCATTGAAATCGGTGAAGGATTCAACTTTCACTTCGCCCTGCAGCCCATGCGCGCCTAGAATCCGGCCAACGACTAGATAGCCAGTGGGGACTGGGGCCGCGCGATGGCGCTGGAAGCGACTGGTGCGCCGCTTCCGGCCCTTGCCGGGCCGACCGCCGGCCTCCTGTTGCACTCGTGATGCCATTCAAACACTCCTGGCCAACGAGAAAAACACAAACGGAAGGCATCTGCCTCCCGCTCTGTTGAATCGGCTACAGAATCTTCAGTGTCACGTCGCGATCATGACGTATTGCCGCGACTTTCAGCACGGAACGCATGGCATTGGCAACCTTGCCGTTTTTGCCGATGACCCGCCCGGCATCCTCTTCTGCGACCTGCAACCGCAATACCACCCGTTCCCGGTAGACTCGTTCAAAAACCTGTACATCATCAGGATTTTCGACAAGGGCCTTTGCCATAAATTCGACCAACTCTTTCATGGAACACTCGCTTTATTCGGCAGTTTCCAACTCTTCTGTGTTCGATTCCTCGGCAACTGCTTGACGCTCCATCAATTTGCCCTGCTCATCAGTAATGTTTGCCTTTTTCAACAGGCGCGCCACTGCATCACTGGGCTGGGCCCCGACCTTGAGCCAATGGCTAGCACGTTCGCTTTTGATATGAACGGTAGGCGGGTCGGTCATGGGATCGTATGTGCCGATATTTTCAATGAAGCGGCCATCACGCGGGCTGCGCTGGTCGGCCACGACAATGCGGTAGAACGGTTTCTTTTTTGCGCCCATGCGGCGCAGACGGATGCGAACCACTGATTGCGACTCCTTCGGCTGGCTACTGTCTTCCAAAAATATCCATGAGCTTGCCACCATTGAACAGACTGGCAGGCTGTTGTTGTCCCTGTAGATGGCGTCTCCGCCGCTTCTTTTGTTTGCCTGTCTGGCCTAGCATACCCGTCTGCTTCATCATTTTCTGCATCTCCCGGAACTGCTTGACCAATTGATTGACGTCCTCAACGGTTGTACCACTGCCCTTGGCGATGCGTCTGCGACGGCTTGCATTGAGCAGATTCGGCATGCGCCGCTCCTGCATGGTCATGCTGTTGATAATCGCTTCGATCTGCCGTAGATTGGCCGTGACCTCCATCGGGTCGATCTGCTTCGCCAATTGTCCCATGCCAGGGATCATTTTCATAAGATCATGAATGGAGCCGAGACGCTTGACTTTGTGGAGATGGTCGAGGAAATCTTCAAAGTCGAACTGGCCGGCAGCTAGGCGTTCTTTCATTGCCAGCGCATCTTCTGCGCTGATGTCTGCCGTAGCCCGTTCGATGAATGTCAGCATATCACCCATGCCCAGGATACGTCCGGCCAGCCGGTCAGGGAGGAAAGGCTCCAGACCGTCCATCTTTTCACTGGTGCCCAAGAATTTGATCGGAACGCCGGTCACCTGGCGGATGCTGAGGGCCGCCCCCCCCCTAGCGTCACCATCAACTTTCGTCATCACCAGGCCGGTCACCGGCACTCGTTCGTGGAAGCCCTGGGCAACGGTTACAGCCTCTTGGCCTGTCATAGCATCGACCACCAGCAGCACATCCGCAGGTTTGGCGATCAAGCGTACCTGCTCCAACTCCTGCATCATGGCCTCGTCGATCTGTAGGCGTCCTGCAGTGTCTAACAGAAGGACCGTGTAGGCTTTCTCCCGGGCAAATCGAAGTGCATTTTTGACGATAGTGCTGGGCGCGATGTGGATCCCTTCGCTGTACACGGGGATGTCGATCTGCCGCCCCAACACGTCTAGTTGATCGATAGCAGCCGGGCGGTAGACATCCGCGGCCACCAACAGGGGACGCTGCCCCTGTTTGCGTAGGCGCAAAGCCAGTTTGGCGGCCATTGTCGTCTTGCCCGTGCCCTGCAACCCGACAAACATGATGGCAAGAGGCGGCGGGCCGGACAGGTTCAGTGGAGCCGGTTTGCCCAGAAGTTCTACCAACTCTTCGTTGACGATCTTGACAACCTGCTGCGCGGGTGTGAGGCTTTCCATGACCTCCACACCAACCGCCCTCTCCTTAAGCCGCGCAACGAAATCCTTGACGACTTTGTAGTTGACGTCCGCTTCTAGCAGCGCGAGACGCACCTCCCGCAGAGCCGCATTGACATCGCTCTCCGAGAGCCTGCCCTGGGCAGCCAGCTTGTCAAAGACACTCTGCAGTTTGTCGGACAGACTTTCAAACACTGGCGTACTCCAATTGCATCACCTTGTGGGTCGATCCCCAGTCACAAAATTGAATTCTATAACAGAACGGGTGTTCAGTCAAATTCTGACCAGGATATATCCTGATTCCTGTATATCAAATGCCGAATAGCACGCACTTCTGCACATGGACCTTACTCTCCGGCGAGCTGGTTGCTTTGGGGTGTTGATGTACGCAGATAGACTTCGTAGATGCGCTGGCCCGCGGTGATATTCGTCAACACGGCCAGTATCCATAAGATCGGCAGCATCCAGCCCAGAAGCAGGCCAACAATCAGCAGTACAATGCGCTCCGGCCGTTGCAGAATCCCGACCGTACATTCAATATTGAGCCCTTCGGCCCTAGCACGAGTGTAGCTGACCGCCCACGAGCCGACCAATGTCAGAAATATGAGAAAAAGATGGATCTGCGCGGCCCCTTGGTTGGCATAATAGACGGTTAGCCCTAGAAATGTGATACTCTCTGAATAGCGGTCCAGTGTGCTGTCCAAGAAAGCCCCAAATTTGCTTTCTGTTTGGGTAAAACGGGCTAGGGACCCGTCGATCATATCAAACAGGGCCGCGACCCACAGAACGACACCACCGCTAGGTAGATAGCCCAGGGCCAGCAATCCGGCCGAGCAAACCGTCAGCATGAAACCGATGAACGAAATGAGATTTGGGGTCGCGCCAATGCTTTGCAGCCAGCGGACAATCATGTCAATGATGGAAGAAAGCAATGGGCGAACATATTTGGATAGCATCGGTAGATTTCCCCTAGCTCAAGCACAAGTGGGAACTGCAGAATCTGCGTAGTCGTACTGATAGACTGCTCATGGATGATACCCAGCCCTGTTCATGCAAAGCAGTGTACCTTAGTCCCCGCTGGATGACAAGAGGCCAAAAGTGAATCGGAACACCCCTCTGCACGGCATCCCTCACTCACGGGGAGACCGTAGCTCGACCTGATCTCGCCAGGTGATCGGGTTGATGAAGAGTCGCCCTCTCCGCAGAGACCCAAGCGTAAATCCCGACCCGTCGGTTACTCTGAGCTGCTGTTGAACACCCGGATCAAAGGTGTAGGCTGTGGCATATGTCGTGATAGATAACGTATCGTGAAAGGAGGTGATGTGTGCATAGTGGATATGACCACTTAGGATGGCATGGACAGTGTGACCAGCGATTGCCTTTGCTAGGTCATCGGGGTTGCTCAAAATATGTGCGTTTAAGGGTTCAACCGTACTGTAGACAGGCGGATGATGGACAGCGATCAGGTTGCCCAAGGGCGCAGGTGTTTGCAACTCTTCCGCGAGCCAGGCAAGCTGCGGCGCATCTAGGGTTCCTTGCACCTGACCCGCTACCCTGCTATCCAACATGATGACGCGTAACCCGTTGCACATGCTGCTATGGTAGTAGCGTTCGCTTTCGTCGGTTGTGTCTTCACCCAGCAGCACGCGCCGGAACGGGACCCGTTGATCGTGATTCCCAAGACCAAGCAGCAGCGGCACCCCAAAGCCACGCAGTTCATCCAGTAATTTGTTCAGGGTTTGATACTCCGCCTCTTCACCATTGTGAACCAGATCGCCAGTCAAGACAAAAAAGTCTGGTGCAAGATCCATGTCGTTTATCTGTGCAATGATGTGACGCAGCTTATGGGCAGTCCGTTGCTGCCAGAGATGCGCCTCTTCACTCGCCAAAATATGTAAGTCTGTCAGGTGAATAAATGTTAGATCAGGCATGATTTTACTGTGTGTTGGCCGAATTGAGAAGTGTGCCTGTAGTATACAACAAACTGCGGGCAACAGCACTCTTTTAATCGTGAAAATCGCAACAGCGAATGCGTCAGTTGACCTAAGTATGTATGTAGCATATACTCATGGCATTCCCAGTGAGCAAGGAGACAATAGATATGGACGATAAGCTCGCGCTGTCATTGACCTTCGCGGATATGTTTTGCGGCATTGGCGGCTTTCACATAGCCGCAGCCCAGCTAGGCATGAGGTGCGTTTTCGCGTGCGACATTGACGAGGAGGCTCGGCGCGCCTATCAGCACAACTTTAGCTTTGCGCCGGCCGGCGATATTGCTATGATTCAAGCAGATGATATTCCTCGCCATGACATTGTAATGGCAGGATTTCCCTGCCAGCCCTTCAGCATTATCGGCGCGAGGCGGGGGTTTGCGGATGAGCGGGGCACCCTGTTTTTCAATTTGGCCGCTATGATTGCAGCCAAGAAGCCGGCCGCTTTCCTGCTGGAGAATGTACGGCAACTGTCCACACATAACCGAGGCCAAACCTTGGCTAAGATGATCAGTATGTTGACCGATTTGGGCTATCGCACTGATTGGAAAGTTCTGAACGCGCTGGATTTCGGACTGGCCCAGAAACGCGAGCGCACGTTTATTGTGGGATTCCTAGATCATTCGATTCCTTTTGATTGGCCCAGCCCAGTTGGGGGCCCGCCGCCTTTGGAAACGGTGCTGGAACGCGATGTTCCGTTCAAGTACTTCGCTAGTGAGCACATACGTCGCAAACGACAGGCAAAACACCGCAGTCAGCACAAATTGTCAATCTGGCATGAGAATAAAGGGGGCACTGTCTCAAGTCATCGGTTCTCTTGCGCTTTGCGGGCCGGCGCATCCTATAACTATCTGCTGGTGAACGGCGAAAGACGATTGACGCCTCGGGAAATGCTGCGGCTGCAAGGTTTTCCTGAGTCATTTGAACTACCCGGCACATATCAACAGATCCGCAAGCAAACCGGCAACGCCGTACCAGTACCGGTCGTGAGAGCGATTTTGGAAAAGATGCTTTAGCAGGGGTCGGTACTGTTAAGGCAAACCCCGCGCAAACCCCTCGCTCATCTCATGCGCGCTGGGACGAACCACATATCTAGGTTTTCGCCCAGAGCTTCTTTCAGCGGTTCTGTCACCCGGGCCAGTTCCTGCAGGATGTCATCAGGCAAGATCAGTTCAATGGATGGCAGGTTTCTCTGTACTTCGTCCGGGTTGCGAGCACCGACAAGCAGGGACATGATCCCAGGCTGTTGGCGCACCCAGGCCAAAGCAACAGCGGCCATAGGCTCTCCCAAGTCGGCCGCGATGCGTTGGATAGCAGTGACCGCGGCGAACAGTTCTGCCTCGCAGCCGGCTTCGCCATGCTTAGCCATGGGTCGGTCCCCCCGATAATGGCGGGTACGGGCCAGGCCCTCCGGCACATCATCGCTGTTCGTATAACGTCCCGTGAGCACACCTTGGGCGAGCGGGCTGTAGCAGATAACGCCAATGTCATGTTCCTGACAGAGGGGCAACACAGCCCGCTCTATGCCGCGCCATGCCAGATTGTACGGCAATTGGTCGGTCTCGCACTGGCTCAGAGAGATCATCTGCGCTAGGTCCTGCACAGCAAAGTTGCAGACGCCATAGGCCCGGATTTTGCCTTGGCTTTTGAGCGTTTCCAGGGCTTCAACCGTTTCTGCTAGGGGCACCTCCCAATTGGGCCAGTGGATCTGATACAGGTCAATATAATCGGTCCGTAGCGCGCGTAGACTGCGTTCACAGGCCGGGATGACCTGGGCCGCGGCCAGATTGTGGGGGCTGACTTTCGTAGCGATGATCGCCTGATCCCGTCGCCCCTTCACTCCTTGGCCCAGGATTTCCTCTGAATGACCGCCTCCGTATCCTTCGGCTGTATCAAAAAAATTGATGCCCGCGTCCAACGCGGCATGGACTGCGGAGATGGACATGGCATCATCTTGGCTGCCCCATACATCCCCGCCGGCAAAAGGCCAGCAGCCCAGAGCAATAACGGAAACCTGCATACCGGTCTGGCCCAATTGGTTGTATTGCATGGCCCACTCCTTTTGAATGGAATACAAAGAGTGCGCTAGCCAACCGCGCATCACTTACCCCCTGTAACCTACCGCAAGATCGCTTTTTCTGCAAAGCTGATTTTGATCAGGATTTGCAAAATTCAACAGCGTATAGCAGGATAGATTTGTATTCTTTCATCCTGAGGCAGACAAGGTCTTTCTCTACTCCCAATGCCAAGCATTCGTAGCCAGCTCTTCAAATTCTATTTTCGCCAGCGCAATCGCTCTCTTGATATGGGCCGGCCCCTCGCGATCCAGCGGGCCAATTTGGACAGACTGGGCGCGCAGGCACCGGTAGCCAAAGGGACCCAAGTGCTACGATTTGCGATTGACGGAATCCCTGCGGAATGGATCGATGGGCCGGATGTGCATCGTGACCGAGTGTTGCTCTACCTGCATGGCGGCGGCTATTGCGTGGGCTCGTGTACATCTCATCGGGGATTCGTCTCTCGTATAGCAGGGGCCTGCCGTGCTCGTCTGCTGCTGCCCGAATACCGGCTGGCCCCAGAGCATCCTTTCCCCGCCGCCTTAGAAGATGCCTGTGCTGTGTACCGCTATCTGTTGGCCCAGGGCTACCCACCCGAACAGATTCTTGTCGGCGGTGATTCCGCAGGCGGCGGTCTGGCAGTAGCACTGCTGCTGGCTCTGCGGGATGAAGGGCAGCCACTGCCGGCCGCTGCCGTTCTGATCTCCCCCTGGACCGACCTGCAGGCAAGCGGGGACAGCATGCACAGCCGTGCTAAACAGGACCCCTGGCTGCGGCCCGTTGGCATCAAGAAAACAGCCACTGTGTATCACGGCAAGATGCCAGCGGATCATCCGCTGATTTCGCCCCTATACGCGGACATGACCGGCCTGTCACCGCTCCTCATTCACGTGGGTGACGACGAAATTCTGCTGGATGACTCCACCCGTCTGGCGGCCAAGGCCGCGGCCGCAGGTGTGGATGTGCAACTTACCATCTGGGAAGGGCTCTGGCATGTCTTCCATGCCTTTTTCCAATGGGTACCGGAGGTTCGACAGGCGAATGAGGAGATCGGCGCGTGGGTCGAGCAGAGATGCAAGCCGAAGAGGAATAGCCCCTATTACAACAGCGGAGAATATTTACGCGCGAAACACCAAGGCACCGCCCTGCAGTCAGGACGCCGCCTTGAAACATGGGCCCTGGATCTCCTGCCCTTGCACCCGGGGGCAACTGTCCTCGATATCGGCTGTGGATGGGGCAGGTTCACATGGCCGTTGATTGAAAACTACGCGATCACACCTTCACATATCACATGCTGCGATAGGTCGCCGGGGATGTTGCAGACTGCTGCACAAGAGGCACAGAGACGAGCACAGCACCCTACATTTGTTGTTGCTGCGCTTCAATCATTGCCCTTCGCTGCCGCCCAGTTTGAAGGCGTCATGGCAAATCATATGCTGTATCACCTAGAGGATATTGGGAAAGGTGTACGAGAACTGGCACGGCTTGTGAGAGAGGATGGATGGGTGCTGGCTACGACAAACAGTGATGAAGTCAAGATACCGCTTCTTGAATTTCATTATGCAGCTCTCAAGAGGCTGGATATCGCCTATACTCGGCAGGAGTACTCGCCATTTTCCATGGAAAATGGCCAACAAATTCTGAGCCAGTGGTTTCAGAACGTAGAGCAATTTTATTTTGAAGATGAGACCTTGTATCATACTGTTGATGAGTTTATGGCTCACTACAGAACCATTGGCCGTTATCGAAACCTGCTGGCACGAGAAGATATCAGTGCTGCGACAAAACAACGCCTCTTGGAGATCGTCCGTGAGCAGGCCGAGAGCATCATCCGCGAGTACGGCGTGTTACGCTCCCCTGTACGAATGGGCGCATTTGTCTGTCGGCACCCAAGAAGCGTATGAACAGGATCCATAAATTATCCAGTGGAGGCACAATCATGAGTACACTCAACCCGGAAAGCGAACTGGCACAACTGATGGAGAGGTCGGCTCAACCTGGGGTTGTCGATTGGGTCGGCCTGCGCCCAGCGCGGCGCAGCCCCTTGCAATCCGTGCAGGAAATCGAGGCATTGGCGGGCAGTGGATTGGCGGGAGATCACTTCCGCGGCCAAGCCAACAACAAACGTCAGGTGACACTGATTCAGGGCGAACATCTGGATGCCGTGCGCGCATTTCTCGGCAGGTCATCAATGGATCCGGCCCTAGTTCGGCGAAATATCGTTGTGCGAGGCATCAATCTACTCAGTCTGAAAGATAGCCGCTTTTGGGTGGGCGGCGCGCTGCTAGAGTACACGGGGATATGCCATCCATGCAGCCGCATGGAAGAGAACCTCGGGCTCGGCGGCTACAATGCAATGCGCGGGCATGGCGGCATTACCGCCAGCGTTCTTGAAAGCGGCAGCATTCAGGTGGGGGCAGCGGTGATCCGTGAGAAATAACCGCAATGGAGAGACGTTACGCGCCCCTGCGGTTTTGGGGTGCAAAGATAGCCCGTAAGCTCTCTGCTTCATCGTCCGGGTTCTGATAAGCACGGGCGGTTGCCAGCCCATTGTCAATGATCCACCCATAGGCATCAGGAGTGGCGGCCAACTGCCGTAGGACTGTCTCTAGCTGTTGTCCGAGAGCCGGTAGATCGCCGTTTTCGACCAAGATACAGTTCTGTTGTGGCCCCTGGTTCTGCATGTAGACATCACCACCGATTCCGCTGTAGCCCACCACCAGACAGCCACAGGCCATGGCTTCTAGGACCGATGTGTTCATACCCTCCTGGAGATTTGTGGTCAGATACACAGTGGCCTCGCCTAAATTTCTGGCGTATTCATCCTCGCTCAACGCGCGCAGAGGTGTCCATTCAAAGCTGGTAAAGGGTGTGCCTTTGGCAACTAGAACGCCATGCAACCAGGCCGCGGCGCGCTCTTTGCGGGTCAGGTAGCAGATTTTCGGGTACTTCACCTGCGGCGAAAACTGATATCGTTCCCGGTCTACGTATTCGCTGATAAGCGTAGCCTGTATACCCATACACCAGTGCAGATAGTGTTGGATGCGCGGCGATTTGGTCATCACGCGGGTAATGCCAAAGTGCCGCCAAGTATGACCGGGCTGCAGGTTCCAATAGGTGGGCGACCAGCTCAGGGCAATCACAATCCGTTGGCCCGCGAAATTGGCTGTCTGTTGCATCAGCTGCTGCATCACTTCCGGGATAACGAGGACATCTTCCTGTGTAAATTTTGGGCGATCAGAAAGCCAACAGACCGGTACCTCGTAGCCGTGCCAAGTCGCTTGGAATGGTCGTCGTTGATGGACGATCCAAGCATCAAAGCCCATAGCGACTAAGCATTGCACATGGCGGTAGAGGGTCTTGATGCCACCGGAGGGCTGGGGAAAGTCGGGACAGAAGTAGAAGATGCGTGACATGGCAGTGTCTTCCTGTGAAAGAGAACTTGCAGTGGTCACAAGAATTCTATTGACCTCTGCCTCCTGCTGTTATACTACACGATGGGCGCAACCAGAGAAAGCAGAGAAGTCTGAGCAAGTGCCGAAAGGAAAAAGCAAGTGTGCTATACAGTTTTGACTGATTCGACCTTACCACCTGACTTGGCGGAGATGTTGGTCGACATCTGTGACGTCCATGTGTGGGATCTGACGGAGGATGACCCGGTCCTGCCGCTAGTCGAAGGGTTTATCGTCTATGGACATCCCATTGTACCCGGTTCGCTGATGGACAAAATGCCCAAATTGCGGATTCTCAGCAACTTCGGGGTCGGGGTCGATCACATCAACCTAGAAGATGCGAGAGCCCGTGGCCTGCCTGTCGGCTATACCCCCGGCTTTGTGGATGGCGCGACCGCGGATATGGCCTTTGCGCTGTTGATGGCGGTCGGTCGCAATCTGGTGCAAGGCGCACGCCACGCGCACGGGCCACACTATCTGGTATATGATGGCAATATTCTGCAAGGCCACGAGATTTACGGTTCGACTTTGGGGATTGTCGGCATGGGGCGAGTTGGGCGGGTGGTCGCCCGCCGGGCCAGCGGTTTTGATATGAGACTCCTCTATCACAACCGCAATCCTAGCCCCTACGCGGCTGAACTCAACGCAGAGTACCGTACCTTGGCCAGCCTGCTGGAAGATGCGGATTTCGTTGTGCTGAACGTGCCAATGACACCGCAGACCTATCATCTCATTGACGCCGCGGCCCTGGCCCATATGAAAAAAACTGCCTATTTGATCAATATAGCCCGGGGCGGTGTTATCGACCAGGATGCCTTGCTGGATGCCTTGCGCCGCAAAGCGATTGCAGGGGCCGCGCTGGATGTAACCGAGCCGGAACCTCTGCCCCGGGATCATCCTCTGTTGCGGCAGGACAATTGCATCGTTCTGCCGCATTTGGGGAGTGCCACCCGCCAGACACGTTTCAAGATGGCACGCCGCACGGCAGACAATCTGCTGGCCGGCCTGCGGGGCGAAGAGTTGCCTAGCCGCGCGGTGTAGCGAGACGTTACTCGCCACGGGTTGGCGGGGTCAGCAATGCTGCCGGCACATTTGGCGGCGCGCTGAGGGTGTGCAGAAATGCCTTCAGCGCACCGCTTTGTGCCGTTGTCAGGGCCAGAGGGACCAGATCTGAATGGCCGGGGAAGGCCGGCGGCGCGGCATTGTAATGACGTAGCACCGCATCCAAGTCAGCGAACATGCCATTGTGCATATAGGGGGCGGTATTGGCTATATTGCGTAGGCTGGGAACTTTGAACGCGCCGATGAGTTCCTCGCCTTCGATCTTGATAAAGCGCAACTCGACACACTCCTCTATTGTTGCATCGCTGTACGCTCCGAGACAGTTGAACTCATCCGTAATTACCTGTAGCGTGGCCAAGGAACGCCCCTGGTCAAAGGGTGCGCCGGGAATTGAGGGCAGGCCGATGTTGTGAAATGTGCCGTTGGTGAAAAGGGGCCCATTGTGGCAGTCGGTACACTGGGCTTCGTCAATAAACAGCCGCAGGCCATCCGCCTCCTCGTCGCTGAACAGCTCCGCCATCCGCCTCTGATCATTGGCCAAGGCCGCGGCCGCGTAGTCGTCAAAGCGACTGGGCCCAGGCAGAATTTTCCGCTCGTACGCGGCCATGGCCTTGCCAATATTGGCGAAGATGCGGTTAATCATCTGCCGGTCATCTTCTGTCATTGCTTCCCAAGCCGCGCGGGCTGCTTTGTCCTCCAGAGGCCCGGCCACAGCTGGAAATCGGCTTTCATCGGAGATGTCCGGCGCGGGGCCGAAGATCGTCTCATAGGCTCGGCCATACGTGTCAAGGACGTAGCGGGCATGGCCCATGCGGTTGCCACGGTGTTCAAGGGTAGCCTCTTGTGGGGCCAGGGCCTGGGCCCATTGGCTGTCCTTGCGCCCATCCCAATAGAACCAGTCGCTGTACGCCAACCCGACGATTGATGGGGTGTGCCGGGGGGTGTCTACGCCGCGCACATTGGCTTTGACTTTGCCATCGCTGAAGTAGAGATTCGGCTGGTGACAGGAAGCACAGGAGACGGTTGCATCGTCCGAGAGGCCACTATCAAAGAACAGGGCATGGCCCAGCGCGATGGCATTGGGATCATCCCCAACCGCATTGGATGGGTCCGGCCGCAGGGCCGGCAGCCGGTCAATGCTGAGGGAGGCGATCAGCCCCCGCTCCGCTTCTGTCCATTGGTGTTTCTCAAGCCGGCCTGTCGGGTCATTTGACTGCCGGATACTATAGAGAACGATAAAGCCTGTGGCGAGAACAAGCAGGCCCACGGTGGGGTAGAACAGTGTTGACCAGGATCGTTCTTTACTTTTTCTGTATATCCATATCATCAAAAAGAGATTCAGTTTCGCCCTAAGTGGCGGACGGAACTATGGGCTATTTCAGTTCAAATTCAAAGGTAAGGCTATCGTTCTGGTCGCCGGACCGGATCTCCAGCGTCATCACCCACATACCGCCCATATTGAAGCGCATCCCTTCCAGTAGGTAGTCACCGGCACCGAGATTCTCCGTCACCCGGGGTGCTGTAGGGAATCCATGATTGTGCGCGGGCATCCCACCATCAACAGCGATCTCCGCATCGGTGACCGGCTCACCATCTGCTGTCTCAATGTGAAGTGTCCAGGTGTGGGTTTCATTGATGACTACTGGGTCTAGGTGGCTGACCGCGCTGACCGTAAACAGGCCGTTTTCAGTCGTCTGTGGGTCGAGAGCGTTGGCCGGCATTGAGCCGCCGGACATGTCCATATTCTCGCCGTCGGGCTGAAGTGGTGGTGCTGCAACGCCGCTACAGGCCGACAGCAACAAAGTTGTTAGCAGCAATGTTGTTAGCAGCAGGAGAACGAAAAAGCGCATCATGTCTGGGCCTCTTGCGGACTGGGCAGCGTATCAGGGATCAAACGCTTGGCACATACAATGGTCACATTGTATCATAGTTTGGTTCAGTTTCTGATAATGACACCGCGGGCGAATCAAGTGACCTCTACATTTGAAGTTCTTCTCACTGGTTATCCTGTCATCATTGACATTCCGCTCCAATGGGGAGAGATGGACGCGTTCCAACATGTCAATAACACTGTTTATTTTCGCTGGTTTGAAAGTGGACGGATCGCCTATTTCGAGCGGCTGGAAATGATGCAGCGCAAGGGGAACCAGGAGATCGGGCCGATTCTGGCCCACACAGATTGCCGTTTCCGCATCCCCTTGACCTTCCCAGACACCGTCTCCATTGGCACAAAAGTCAAAGCTGTGGGAGATGATCGCTTCTTGATGGAATGTATTGTCGTCAGCCATCGTCATCGCAAGATAGCAGCCCAAGGGAGCGGGCTGGTCGTCATGTATGACTATGTGAATGACTGTAAAGCGACCGTCCCGTTGCGGTTACGGCAGGCAATGGAGAGGTTGGAAGGACAATCGCTGCCTGTCTATCAACCGTAGCGCACTGCAGTGGGCGAGTTACTGCGCGCTTCAGTGCAGTGCGTGACGTGTGTACTGCTCCGGCAACCCCTCCACAATCTCTGCTGTCTCCAAACTCACGGCGATGACCTTCCCGAGCAGCTGTACGATATACTGCGGATCATCGTCACGGTTGGGGTCGTTGACGATGCCGCTGCGCTTGTCTACCTTGACCCGGTACTGGTCAAGGATCCATTCTAAGGCTGACCGATTCCCCAGCCGATAGGCAAAGGCCTGCGCTGGGATGCCCCCCAACGTTAAGAACTCATTGTAGCGGACCGACCGTTTGTCCTTGGAAAGCCGCATCTTCTCTACCCGCCAATTGAGAGGTTTCTCCGGCGTCTCTACCATAGTGAGCGGATAGGCGGGCATCTGTTCATAGCCCACGTGGATGTCTGCTAGGCGCGCGCCGGCTTTGGCAAAGGCCCAGAAATCCAGGGCAAAGGGGATGTGCGGCAAGTCCCGCTTGAGGTTGGCCTGATATCGCTGCCGGTAGTGCGGGTGATGCAATAAGGCGTAAACGTAGTGGAAGATATCCCATTTGCTGATTGTGTTATCCTGATACTGCCTGCGGAACTGTGCCAATGCCCAATCGGTGATGTTCTCGCGGCGGTTGCTGCCGTCTTCGTCGTAGAGGTAGAAGGGGAAGCATTGGGAATCGCCAGTAAAATGCAGATCTGGTATCTGCTGTGTCATCAGGCAGTGGAATGGCTTGTTATTGCCAATTGCGGTAAGGCAGATCGCCCGATTCTCTTCTTCGGTCTCCGGGGTGGGGAAGATAGACGGGAACATAAAAACCCGATGGTTTAGAATCCTATCAAAGAACAGATTCGTTTTCGTGAAAGGACGATAGAGAGATTGCCGAATTTTGGCGTCTGCAAATTCTGCGATGTGCCCACCCTTTAGCTTCTGTTTTAAGCCTGAACTCCACTTGATTTTCTGGTCATCATACACCACAAACTCATCAACGTTTGCATCCTGATCTGTCCGCCTATCCCATTTGAATACCTGCTCATTGTAGAAGCCGATCATCCGTCTTATGTTCTCAATGAGTGCGTTGCGGTTGAAGTTGTACGCCCACGCATCCCGATTGGTCCCTACGCCGTTACTGAATGTGTGAAAGAGTACATCCACCGCCTCACCTTTGCCCGCCTTTGCTTCCTGTGTCCCCATGGGGATAAAGGTATCAAAGTCCGCATGGAGTCCTGCGGTGATCCATGTATATCGCCTGTCCGGTTGAATGGTTTGCCACTCTATCGTGTCTACAATGTGTGTGCGTTCCTGCAGAAAGTTAAATTTACGCTTCTTGTCCCATAGGTCATCGGTTCGATAGTAACAGATACGGGCATCTGTAGAACTCTTTGTCTTTACAAATAGATTGATACTGACCCCAACCCGGATCCCGAACACATTGGCATCGGAAACCGCCAGGCCTTTGCGGGCATTCCCACCTAGATCCACAATGTAGATAGTGTCGAAATCCTCGGCGAGGTGTTTCCGCATACCATCGAACGCCACCCCATCAAGAAAGCTGTTGTTGGTTATAAAAGCGACGACCCCTTCCTCGCCGATGCGGTCTGCTGCCCAGCGTATGGCCTTCACATAGGGGTCATAGAGTGCGTTTTTATTGGTCGCGTTTGAGGCCTTTGCATAGGTCTCCCGTACTCGCTTGTCCAGCGTCTCATAGGTGCGGTTCTTGTTGTTATCGTTCTCATTGATCTGGCCCGCGTTGTAGGGCGGGTTGCCGATGATCACAACCATCGGCGTATCCTTCTGGTTCTCCACACGCTTTGTGTTCTCCGGCACAAACAGCGGCAACTGCCGGTCTTCCGCCAAGTCAAAGGTATCCACCAGACAGATGCCTTCAAAGGGCTGATACCTGCCCGTTGCCTCATAGAACTCGTGCTCAATGTTCATGCTGGCGATGTAGTAGGGCAGCAGCATCACCTCGTTGCAATGGAGTTCAGCACTGTATTTGTTCTCTAACTCGCGGCGGTGGATCTCCCGCATGATCCGACAGATGAAATTGCCCGTGCCAATAAAGGGGTCCATGATATGAACTCCCTTGTCCGAGAGAGAACGGTCAAACTTGGCCTGTAGGATCTGCTCTACGCTTTTGACCATGAAATCCACAATCGGCTGTGGTGTGTAGACGATGCCATGGGTATCCGCCACCTGGACCGAGAAGCCTTGGAAGAACTGCTCGTAGACAGTGTTGAGGAAATGCTGTTTTTGGGCGTACTCATGTAGGGTCGCTGCGGTCTGTTCGATGGCGATGTAGAAGCGGTCTAGGCTGTGTAGAAAATCATCACGGCTAAAGGCCTGGGAGGTGAGCGCGTCGATCAGCGTCTCGATCTCGCTGGCGATGACATTGCGGCGGGTGAAGTCCGGGTTGCTGAAAACAGTGCGGAAGAGACGCTCGGTCAGCAGGTGTTGGATCAGCATCTCCTCCACGGCTGCTTGTGACAGGTTGGGGTTGATCGACAACCTGCATTTTTCATAGAAATCGCCAAAGGCTGTGCCGAACGCCCGGTTGTTCTGTCGCTCCTGTTGGATCAAGGTCGCCAGCCCGCGCCCGATCTGTGGCACTCTGTCCTTGAACTGGGCTACCGCCTCTTCCCAGTGCGCGATCTCTTGGGGGCGGTGGGCAAAGAAGGTCTGCAGTGTTTCGATCAGTTGCTTGGGGTCCTGCAGGTCTGCATCAAGGACCTGCCGCCCGTTCTGCCACAGGATGGCCCGTTGGGGTGTCTGGAAGAGAGTATTTTCCTGGGGATAGCCGACCGCAAATTTGTGTAGGAGAGCGGATGGCAGGTCGTCGTGGATATCCTTAGCTTCCCAGATCCCATGTGTCAACTGGAAATCGTCGATCATGGCACCATCAACCACGATCCGCCTCTTGCCCGGCCGGGTGATGGCATATTCAGGCACTAGGGTCCACTGACACTGTCGGCCGCAGTGTTCGAGGAGAGCTTGAAAGGCCGAACGCACTGCAGTTTCATGGGTGATGCCCAGGTGCTCAAATTGGACCAGGGCCGCGTAGTATTCTCTGATGGGCTTGTGCGTAGGTTTGAGGTTCATATTCTCCTTAGATCAAACGGGAATGCCCTTCATCAAAAGAGTGCCAACAGGTCTTGGAGCAATGGGACCAGAACGACCACGATCACGAGCCATAGCATCCACTTTAGCAGACGTAATTCACTCCTGATAGCGGCATTATCTGTCTGCAACTCTGCTTTGACCTCGGCTATGTTAGCCTGCAATCCTGTCTGGACCTCGGCTATGTTGGCCTGCAGCTCTGCCTTGTCTGCCTGCATCTCTGCCTGGACCTCGGCTATGTTAGCCTGCAACTCTGCCTTGTTTGCCTGCATCTCTGCCTGGACCTCGGCTATGTTAGCCTGCAATCCTGCCTGGACCTCGGCTATGTTGGCCTGCAATCCTGCCTGGACCTCGGCTATGTTGGCCTGCAATCCTGCCTGGACCTCGGCTATGTTAGCCTGCAATCCTGCCTGGACCCCGGCTATGTTGGCATGCAGCTCTGCCTTGTCTGCCTGCATGTCGGTTCGGATTTCCTGCATCTCAATTCTGAGCGTCTGTATCTCAGTTCTGACCCCCTGCATTTCGGTTCTGACCTCTTGCACATCAGTCTTGGTGGCCACATGTTTATAGGCCTCATCAAGGCGGGCAATGCGCTCAATACGTTCAACATCCAGGGTCTGTGTCGTCTGTGCCATTTGTGTCTCCTTTCAGTCAGTTCGCCAGCCTTATGCCCATGGCAACCTAGGCTATTCTGTGCAGGCCAGCTACTTTCTGTTCACTCCGATACATTTTTGTTGAGTGAATCTGTGTAAGTTTGCAGAATTCATTCAGCAACGCACGGCTTGTAGCGCGGGGGTATCTCCCAAAGCGCGCAGGAATATCCCACGCGCGCCATTGATGTCTCTATCCATGCGTTGGCCATCACTCCCGACCATCACCTTTGCACCACCTAGATTGTTCTTGACTTTGCCTGTCCAGCTACACGTTTTTGCGGATGGCAGGTCGTCGTGGATATCCTTGGCTTCCCAGATCCCATGTGTCAACTGGAAATCGTCGATCATGGCTCCATCAACCACGATCCGCCTCTTGCCCGGCCGGGTGATGGCATATTCAGGCACTAGGGTCCACTGACACTGTCGGCCGCAGTGTTTGAGGAGAGCTTGAAAGGCCGAACGCACTGCAGTTTCATGGGTGATGCCCAGGTGCTCAAATTGGACTAGGGCCGCGTAGTATTCTCTGATGGGCTTGTGCGTAGGTTTGAGGTTCATATTCTCCTTAGATCAAACAGGAATGCCCTTCATCAAAAGAGTGCCAACAGGTCTTGGAGCAATGGGACCAGAACGACCACGATCACGAGCCATAGCATCCACTTTAGCAGACGTAATTCACTCCTGATAGCGGCATTATCTGTCTGCAACTCTGCTTTGACCTCGGCTATGTTAGCCTGCAATCCTGTCTGGACCTCGGCTATGTTGGCCTGCAGCTCTGCCTTGTCTGCCTGCATCTCTGCCTGGACCTCGGCTATGTTGGCATGCAATCCTGCCTGGACCTCGGCTATGTTAGCCTGCAGCTCTGCCTTGTCTGCCTGCATCTCTGCCTGGACCTCGGCTATGTTGGCCTGCAGCTCTGCCTTGTTTGCCTGCATCTCTGCCTGGACCTCGGCTATGTTGGCCTGCAATCCTGCCTGGACCTCGGCTATGTTGGCCTGCAATCCTGTCTGGACCTCGGCTATGTTAGCCTGCAATCCTGTCTGGACCTCGGCTATGTTGGCCTGCAATCCTGTCTGGACCTCGGCTATGTTGGCCTGCAGCTCTGCCTTGTCTGCCTGCATGTCGGTTCGGATTTCCTGCATCTCAATTCTGAGCGTCTGTATCTCAGTTCTGACCCCCTGTATCTCGGTTCTGACCTCTTGCATCTCGATCCTGACCTCTTGCACATCAGTCTTGGTGGCCACATGTTTATAGGCCTCATCAAGGCGGGCAATGCGCTCAAAACGCTCACCATCCAGGGTCTGTGTCGTCTGTGCCATTTGTGTCTCCTTTCAGTCAGTTCGCCAGCCTTATGCCCATGGCAACCTAGGCTATTCTGTGCAGGCCAGCTACTTGCTGTTCACTCCGATACATTTTTGTTGAGTGAATCTGTGTACGTTTGCAGAATTCATTCAACAACGCACGGCTTGTAGCGCGGGGGTATCTCCCAAAGCGCGCAAGAATATCCCACGCGCGCCATTGATGTCTCTATCCACGCGTTGGCCATCACTCCCGACCATCACCTTTGCACCACCTAGATTGTTCTTGACTTCGCCTGTCCAGCTACACGTTTTTGCGGATGGCAGGTCGTCGTAGATATCCTTAGCTTCCCAGATCCCGTGTGTCAACTGGAAATCGTCGATCATGGCACCATCAACCACGATCCGCCTCTTGCCCGGCCGGGGGATGGCATATTCAGGTACTAGGGTCCACTGACACTGTCGGCTGCAGTGTTCGAGGAGAGCTTGAAAGGCCGAACGCACTGCAGTTTCATGGGTGATGCCCAGGCGCTCAAATTGGCCCAGGGCCGCGTAGTATGCTCTGATGGGCTTGTGCGTAGGTTTGAGGTTCATATTCTCCTTAGATCAAACGGGAATGCCCTTCATCAAAAGAGTGCCAACAGGTCTTGGAGCAATGGGACCAGAACGACCACGATCACGAGCCATAGCATCCACTTTAGCAGACGTAATTCACTCCTGATAGCGGCATTATCTGTCTGCAACTCTGCTTTGACCTCGGCTATGTTAGCCTGCAGCTCTGCCTTGTCTGCCTGCATCTCTGCCTGGACCTCGGCTATGTTGGCCTGCAATCCTGCCTGGACCTCGGCTATGTTAGCCTGCAGCTCTGCCTTGTCTGCCTGCATCTCTGCCTGCATCTCTGCCTTGTTTGCCTGCATCTCTGCCTGGACCTCGGCTATGTTGGCCTGCAATCCTGCCTGGACCTCGGCTATGTTGGCCTGCAATCCTGCCTGGACCTCGGCTATGTTAGCCTGCAATCCTGTCTGGACCTCGGCTATGTTGGCCTGCAGATCTGCCTTGTCTGCCTGCATGTCGGTTCGGATTTCCTGCATCTCGGTTCTGAGCGTCTGTATCTCAGTTCTGACCCCCTGTATCTCGGTTCTGACCTCTTGCATCTCGATCCTAACCTCTTGCACATCAGTTTTGGTGGCCACATGTTTATAGGCCTCATCCAGGCGGGCAATGCGCTCAAAACGCTCACCATCCAGGGTCTGTGTCGTCTGTGCCATTTGTGTCTCCTTTCAGTCAGTTCGCCAGTCTTATGCCCATGGCAACCTAGGCTATTCGGTGCAGGCCAGCTACTTTCTGTTCACTCCGATACATTTTTATTGAGTGAATCAGTGTACGTTTGCAGAATTCATTCAACAACGCACGGCTTGTAGCGCGGGGGTATCTCCCAAAGCGCGCAGGAATATCCCACGCGCGCCATTGATGTCTCTATCCATGCGTTGGCCATCACTCCCGACCATCACCTTTGCACCACCTAGATTGTTCTTGACTTCGCCTGTCCAGCTACACGTTTTTGCGGATGGCAGGTCGTCGTGGATATCCTTGGCTTCCCAGATCCCATGTGTCAACTGGAAATCGTCGATCATGGCACCATCAACCACGATCCGCCTCTTGCCCGGCCGGGTGATGGCATATTCAGGCACTAGGGTCCACTGACACTGTCGGCCGCAGTGTTCGAGGAGAGCTTGAAAGGCCGAACGCACTGCAGTTTCATGGGTGATGCCCAGGTGCTCAAATTGGACCAGGGCCGCGTAGTATGCTCTGATGGGCTTATGAGTCGGTTTTAAGATCATACGAAGAAGCCTGCTTCCATTTCTCTGCCAATTTCCTGAGCTTCTCTTGGAACATCTCTGTCCCTAGCACCTCCTGATTGACGGGAAAAGGGGGCACTTCGCCCTGAAATACTGCCAGCAGGCTTTCACAGGCGATGGTTCCGTTCATCTCATAGAGATCATCGGTCCAGGCAAGAGCATGGGGAGAGAGGATGACATTATCTAGGTGGATGAGGGGATGATCCAAGGGCAGAGGCTCCGGCTCGACCACATCCAGGCCCGCGCCTGCGATAGCAGCGCTTTGTAGGGCTGCCACCAGATCTGCTTGGTTGATGATCGGCCCTCTGGCTGTGTTGATGAAATAGGCGGTTGGCTTCATCAGGGAAAACAGGGTGGCATCAATGAGGCCCTGGGTCTCATCGCTCAAGGGACAGTTGATGGTGACAAAATCCGACTCCTGGAAGACCGTCTTCAAATCCACCAGTTCCACATCCAGCGATGTGGCCCGCGCTGGGTCAAGGTATGGGTCGTAGGCGATGCGCCGGCCCAGATCGAACGGCCCCAGCAGCCGGAACATCTCGCTGCCGATGTTGCCCATGCCTACGGAGCCGACGGTCTTGCCTTGCATCCCCAGGCCGGACGTCTGCGCCTTCAGGTCCCAGCGGCCTATCCGCACGAGCCGATCTTTGGCTGATAGTTTTTTCGCCAAAGCCAGCATCAGTGTGAGGATGGCCTCGGCCACTGGTTTGCGAACGGCATCTACAGCAATCGCCAACAGGACATGGTTTGCGGTCAACGCGGCTGTGTCAATGTGGTCATAGCCGACGCCCCAACGCGCGATACAGGCTACCTGGTCGCTGCCGCTGAAGCTGGTCGCGTCGTAGTGGCTGCTTAGCACAAGCACGCCATCGAAGTGGGCGATGGCAGCAGCTGGCACCGCTGTGTCCGCCGGAGAATCGTAGTACTCCCATGTCACATGGGGCAGAGGGTCAACCAGCCGGGCCAGAACCGGTTCGATTGTGCCCGGCGCGCCGGTCTGAAAATCGGATGAAACGCCGATACGGAAAAGCTGGGACATCGGAAAGCTCCTATGTATATCGCTGGCTTACACGAGATTGTCCTCGATGTACGCCCAATTGATATCTTGGCCGAGGCCCGGGTTCTGGGAGATGTGTACAAATCCCTCATCGTCCATGGGATCGTCCAACGTATTGAGCCAGGCCGGCGGCTGTTCGTAATCAATGAACGGATGCAACAATCCCCGTTCATAGTACTGGCCTGGTATGCCCATCGCGCACAGGGCATGGAAATTGCCGACACCGCCGCCATGGACTTCCATACGCATGCCAAAGGATTCCGTTAAATGGGCCACCTTCATCAGCGGCGTGAGCCCGCCGAGATCCCCGACTCCCCCTCGCACTAGGTCGCAGGCTCCTGCTTTGATCCACTCGGCCCGGGTGTACATCTTGCCTTCTGCTGTCTCCGGCCCACAGATGGGCAGAGAGGTTTGTTCGCATAGCCAAACATAGGAGGACATACTGTGCTCATCCATTGGCTCTTCCATCCAATAGTAGTCCAGCTTTTCTAACTCTTTGGCCAAATACAGGGCCTCAAGCCGCGAGTAGTAGTGGTACGGGTCCAGCATCAGATGGGCATCCGCGCCGTAGACATCTCGTACCGCAGCACAGGCCGCGATGTCCCGTTTGGGGTCTGGCGCGCCTTCATAGGGGGGCTGCCAGGTGTGGAGTTTGAAGGCAGGATAGCCCCGCTCTTTACACCACACGGCGAAATTGGCGTAATCTTCCGGCGAACCCAAGCCACCCTCACTGTCATCACCGCACATGGTGCTGGCATATGCCGGTACTTTGTCCCGGGTTGCGCCGAGCAGCTTGTGGACAGGCAGGTTCAAGGCCCGGCCTGTCAGGTCCCACAGGGCCAGATCGACCGCGTTCAGCACTCTGTCCGACATGGTCGCCAGGTTGAGCCGCTGGCGTTCCTTCAGATTTTGCCAGATCTTTTCTCGATAGAAGGGATCTTCGCCGCTGATATACGGCTTCACGAGATTGTCGATATACGCCTGCGGAGGACTACCGAAACAGTAGCCTTCCACGCCTTCATCAGTATGAATCGTCAGCAATGATTGAACCGCCTCATGGGCCGGCCCGGGATGTCCATGACCTTCTGAATCGCGGACGGTATGGGAGAGATAGCGAAAACGGCGCACGCTTACGTCTGTGATCTGCATAGCGTTCTCCTGCAGGGGTGAAGGATGAAAAAACACCAGAAGTGTAGCACAGAGCGGGGTAAGGGAAAAGAACTGTTTACGTTGACAATTTCGTTATCCTTTAGTACGCTACCCTAGCGTAACGTACTGTTGAACCCTAGTGCTCAGTAGGAGTATAAAATTGAAGATCGGATTCCTTTGTATTTTGACACTTCTTCTCGCGGGCTGTGATGTGACAGCGGACCTGCCGGGCGTTCCCGTCCCTTCATCAAACAGCACAACCATGCCAAGCTCCTCCACAGAGGAGCAACCGTCCGACCGCAATGGGATGGCGCTGGATGTAGCGTTCACACAGTTGAACCCACGGCCTGCTGTCTGTGAAGATCGTTTCGTGGCCCACGACTTGGACCACATCACACTGACCGACGACGAAACCGTCCACCTGTTTGAAAGTAACGGGTCAGGGCTGGCGGTCAATGATCTTGATGGTGACGCTGACCTAGACATTGTATTGGGGAACCTAGCGGGCCCCAACAGCATTCTCTGGAACGAGGGAGGGCTGACCTTCGGCAAGCAAGAGCTTGGCCCTGGGCAGACTCGCTCGGTCAATATCGTGGATTTTGATGGTGACGGTCTGCAGGATATTGTGCTGGCTCGGCGCATGCAGAAGCCGCGCATTTGGCGCAATCAGGGGGGAAGCCAGCCGCCTGTGTTTGTGCAACTGGAAGGGTTGGGTGTGTGGGAAAAGGCCTACACGCAGGCCTGGGCCGACCTGGATGGGGACAAGGATTTGGATTGGGTGATCGCCTCCTACGATGCGGAATTGGCCAAAGACGACCCGAACCAACTCGGCCATGGCGGCGGCGTGAGCATTTATCAGAACCAACCAGATGCATGGGTTGGCACGAATCTGGCCGTCACAGCCCAGGCCTTGGCCTTGCTGCTTACAGACCTCAACCAAGACGGGCTGACAGATATTCTGGTTGGCAATGATTTCTACCTGCAGGACTTTGTCTGGCTGCAACAGGCAGACGGTAATTGGCAGGAGGCCACACCTTTCGCGGTCATGCCCATGAACACAATGAGCTTCGCAGCCGCGGACCTAGAAAATGATGGGGACCAGGAGGTTTTCGTGGGCGATATGAAACCCTATCGCAGCGATGAAGAGACCCTGGCCGCTTGGGCACCAGTCATGGAACATATGGAGCCTGTGGAAGGGGATCCACAGGTGATGGAAAATGTCCTCAATGTGCGTGGCAATGACGGCATGTTTGAGAACCAGTCGGGCCTACGAGGCGTGGACGCGACCGGCTGGAGCTGGTCAGCGCAGTTCGGTGATCTGGACAACGATGGCTTTCTTGATTTCTATATTGTCAACGGCATGCAGGCCGAGGAGCTGTTCGACCACCTGCCGAACGATGAGTTGGTTGAAGAGAATTTGGCCTATCGTAACGATGGCACAGGCAATTTTGTTGAGAGTGCCCAATGGAACCTGAACAGTAAACGCGGCGGGCGAGGGATGGCCATGGCCGATTTGGACAACGATGGTGATCTTGATATCGTTGTCAATAACCTACGTACCCCCTCACAGCTTTTTGAGAACCGTCTGTGTGGCGGGGATGGGCTGGCACTGGATCTTTTCTGGCCGGGCAGCGGCAACAGCAGAGCCATCGGCGCGACAGTGGCCCTCCACACCAGCACCGGCACCTACTACCGGGAGGTACGGAGCGCAGGAGGCTATCTCTCCGGCGAACCGGCCCGGCTGCACTTTGGCGTCCCCACAGGCAGCCGCCTTGCGCGCCTGGAGATTCGTTGGCCGGATGGTGAAGTGATGACCCTCAGCGACAATGACCTGAAGATCAATACGCTGCTTACCATTTCTCGTAGGTGAGGGCTCTCATCCTGCTGCAGACAAGATGTTACAGCTAGGGGATGAACGGAGTGAACATGGACTTCTCTGCGATCAAGGCTCTCACTTTTGACATTTTTGGCACAGTTGTGGACTGGCGCAGTTCGATTATCCGTGAAGGCGAAGAGATCTGGGCTGCTAGGGGTGTGGCCGTGGATTGGGCAGAATTCGCGGATAGCTGGCGTGCTGGATATGAACCGGCCATGGGCCGGGTGCGTACTGGCGAGCTTCCTTGGCTGAATATTGATGCCCTCCACCGCATGATTCTTGATGAACTGCTGCTCCGTTACCAGATTACAGGGCTGAATATGGCGGAGATCGAGCAGCTCAACCGGGTCTGGCATCGGCTTACCCCATGGCCGGACGTCGCCAGTGGGCTAGAGCGACTCCGGCAGCGAGCGGTCGTCGCTTCTCTCTCCAACGGCAACGTGGCCTTGCTGGTGAATATGGCCAGGCATGCTGGTCTGTGTTGGGACTGTGTGCTCTCTTCTGAGCTGGCCAGGCACTACAAGCCCGATCCCCAAGTCTACCGTACAGCCGCTACCCTGTTGGGTTTGGAACCTCACCAAGTGCTGATGGTCGCTGCCCACAACAACGACCTGCAGGGGGCCCAGGCAGTAGGCTTCAGGACAGCCTTTGTCCATCGGCCCCTAGAATACGGGCCCAAGCAGACCACAGACCTCATCCCCGATCCATCATGTGATCTGGTAGCCGAGGATTTCAATGATCTCGCAGATCAGTTCATGGAACTGTAAGGGCTGCTGTTTGGTGGATTGGCCTAGGGGTCAGCTCTGCTGATGTCTGGGGTCAATGGCATCACGTAGGCCGTCGCCGATGAAGTTAATGCTCAACACAGTGAGGAGAATCATCACAGCCGGGGGCACCCAGATCCATGGCCCATCTTGGAGCACATCTAGGCTGCGTGCTGTTTCCAGCATGTTTCCCCAACTTGGAGTGGGAAGTGGAATGCCGACACCGAGGAAGCTTAAGCCTGCTTCAAGGAGAATGGCCCCATTGACCGCGAAGGTAACAGAGGCAAGCAGAGGGGCGATGACATTGGGCAGGATATGCGTGATGATAATGCGCTGGTTGTGCGTACCCAAGGCATGTGAAGCCAGCACAAATTGCTGCTCGCGCAACGAGAGAACCTGCCCTCGCACTAGGCGCGTAATGCCGGGCCAGCTAAAGATTCCGATCAAGAAAATCACACTGGCAATACTCTGCCCGATGTAGATGGCCGCAGTCAGAATGATCACCACACGGGGAAACGTCATCACCACATCCGTAAAGCGCATGATCACCTGGTCGGTTATGCCCCGATAGTAGCCGGAAATTGAGCCTAGAATGATACCGATGATTGTCGAAATGGTTGCGGCGGCAAATCCTACCGCGAGTGAGACACGGCCACCGTAGAGGGTACGACTCCAGATGTCTCGCCCGACCCGGTCTGTGCCGAAAAAATGAGCGGCACTGGGAGGCTGGAATTTATCCGGCAGGTTGAGGGCAGCGTAATCGTAGCGCGCAACCAAGGGCGCGAACAGGCTCACTAGGAGAATCATCGCAAACATCACCAGCCCGGCCGCGGCCAAAGGATGACGACGAAAGCGCCGCCAGGCCTGAGCAGTCGGAGATTGCGATTGCACTGTAATTTCAGGGTCCTGCGGTTTTTTCCTGATCATTGGCTGCTACTTTTTGACGATCTTGCTCATTCATAGCGGATCCGTGGATCGACGACAGCGTAGGCTAGGTCGGTGATGAGATTGGCTGTCAACACAACCAGGGCCGTGACCAACATAATCCCCATGACCATTGGATAATCCCGGGCAGCCACCGCATCAACGAGGAGTGCTCCCATGCCCGGCCAACTATAGATGGTTTCGGTAAAGAGAGCACCGGCCACTAGGGATGGCAGACTAAGCCCCACCACAGTCACTACAGGGAGTAGCGCATTGCGAAATACATGACGCCAAGTCACAGTCCTCGGGCGCAATCCCTTGGCCTTGGCTGTCCGCACATAATCCTCACCTCGTACCTCCAGCATGCTAAAGCGAGTATAGCGCATAAAGGTCGCCAGATTAAAGATGGCCAAGGTCCCCGCTGGCAACACCAGATGATAGAGTAGATCGAATAGAGATTCTGGCTTGCCAATGGTACGCATACCGCCGGAAGGGAACCAGCCTAACTGTACGGAGAAGATATACAGGCCAAAGATGCCGGCAACAAAGGCCGGCATTGAGATGCCGACGAATGAAAGGCCTGTGAATGTAAAGTCCCAGATCGAATATTGGCGTAGGCCGATGAAGATGCCGACCGTTACACCAACGCCAATGCCAATGGCCAGGGCCGTACCCATGAGGAGGAAAGTACGCTGCAAGCGGACGACTAAGACCTCAGCTACGTCATCGCCATTCTTGAAACGGAAACCGAGATCGCCACGGACAACCTGCCCGAGCCATTTGACATAGCGCAGCGGCAATGGATCGTTGAGACCAAAACGCTCCCGTACAAAATCAAGATCCTCCTTTGTGATTCCGATCTCTTCGTTGACAAAGAAGTCAACTGGGTCGCCCGGTGCTAGGTTGATCAGCAGGAAGATCACAACTGTGACCAGAAAGAGAACCGGGATGTTGATCAGAACACGACGTAGGAAATATTGCATGATGGAACTGCTGTGGCCTGTGAACTGCGGACTGGTCACAGGCCACTGGTTTTGGCTACTTCATGTTCCAGTGCTGCGAGCGGTCGACAAAGGGGCCGCCGCCGGGTGCTGGGAAGTAGTGGAAGTCTTCTACATCTGCCGCAGCAATGCCATAGCGGGTGGAGACCCACCAATAGGCGAAGGTGGCCTCCTCATTCTGGTATTTGCAGAGGGCTGTACGTGCCGCTTTGTACTCTGCGGGCGTCTGTGCCGCATCCATGGCCGCGAACAGTTCAGCGTAGGCTGGGTCGTCAAGCCCCCACTGATTGCCTTCCACATACCAGATAGGGCTGTGCGAAGCGGGCCCGCCACCGGCCCCCCGATAGGCAATGTTCCATTCGGCCGCGTTGTCGTCCACCACTGTACGCCAGGTCGGTACATCAAGGAAGGTCGGATTGACAGTGACGCTGATATCAGCCAAATTGGCCTGCATGACGGTCAGAATATCTTTGGCCAGTTGTGATGTGTAATAGGTGGGGATGTCCAAGTTGATGCCGTCAAGCATGACACCATCCGCAGCGGCCTCAGCCAGCAGCTCCCGGGCCAATTGGGGATTGTAAGCGTACTCGTTGGCATCCTGCGGCCAGAACTGGGGATAGGGATCCTGGCAAGGCGTGGCCTGTGCTGTGCCGTTAAAGACATCGCGCAAGATCGATTCCCGATCAATACCGTACATGAAGGCTTGACGGATTCGCTTATCTGCCCATACCTCATTCTGGTAGTTGTAGTTGAACAGATTGGTCACGAATGAGGGACCGGAGAAGATTTGGTAGTCTGGATTGCCCTCAAAACGGCTGGCCACATCGGCACTAACGTAGGTGAAGTCGATGTCACCGCTCTCCAACGCGAGCACGGCTGCTGTCTCGTCAACAAAGTAGCGATTTATAAGCTGATCTAGTTCCGGCGTACCGTCCCAGTAGAATTCATTGGGCGCGAGGGCCATGAACTGATCCTTCGCGTAAGAATCGAACTTGAAGGGACCTGTGCCTATCGGGTTGGTGAACCACCAGTCGCTGCTGAAGATCTCTGTGGGCGCGAAGTCAATTGCATGTTCGGGCAGGGCGTAGAACCCCCGTACCGAGTCATAAAAGCGCGGATTCGAGGTTATAAGCTCGATTTCCAGCGTCAGATCGTCTACTGCGCGAATGCCCACGATCTCATCTGCTTCGCCGCTATTGTACTCAGCCCAACCCACAATCTGGTTTGCTTGGTTAATGCCGTAGTGTGTTACTGCGGCCTGCGGCGCGGAGACGAACTCGGCTGTCCATTTCAGATCTGAAGCACTGAAATCTTCGCCGTCATGCCATTTGACGCCTTCGCGCAGATGGAATGTCCAGATGGTCGCGTCTGCGTTGGGTTCCCACCCCACGGCCAGCGCGCCTTCGCTGGTATGTTCGGAAAAGGTCTCGTCCATGATGATCAGGGGCGTGAAGAGCTTGACAAACCAAGTGTTGCCCGCCCCGTTGTTGTACAGAACGCCTTGGGGGTCGCCACCTGGCCCAACATCAAAGCCGCCGATCAGAACCTGCTCAACTTCGGCCATCTCTGCAGCATCTTCTTCTTGCGCCTCAGCAGCCATTTCTGTATCCGAGGCAGGTGCCTCTTCCGCGACAGGCCCGGTAGCAGGCGCAGTGCAAGCAACCAGCAGTACCATTACCAAAACAGCGACCAAGATCAGCCCTGTTCTTTTGAACATAAGATTCCTCCTTAAACTGTAATGTCACATGGATGAAATGACGAGGTAAAGCAGTCTCAACGGCAGTTTTTCATAACTGCAGTGTACGATTACGAAAAACTGCCGTTGACACGATCTCCTTACTACACAAGCAATCATCTCATGTAGGATAGGAATCTGTCAAGTGTTGAGGGGTATACTGATCATTTGGCATTGCTTGAGGTGAGCGGATGGGTACCTGGCCCAAATTCTATGTTATACTGACGCAGGAAATCACGCATGGGCTGTGGAACGATAGGTTTTCCTTGCCAGCACACCAACGCTGACTGACAAGGAAAAATGAACCACTGCAATTTGAGAAAATCGTATGACAACGCGCAACTATCAGGTGTTATTTATTGAAAAGGGAAGGGCTGCTATACGGGAATGTGAGATACCTGAAGCCGGCCCAGGCGAGTTGCTGGTGCGCGCCCGGGTGTCGCTGATCAGCCCCGGCACAGAGCGGGCATGGCTGTTGGGGCTGCCCAATACAGCCACCCGCTATCCCCAAAGCACAGGTTACAGCCATATCGGTGAGGTGGTCGCGGTTGGCCCGGACGTGGAAGGGTGGCAGGTGGGGGATAGGGTGGCATCCAGCTCCCGTCATTGTCTGTACGCAGCCGCGCCCGTGGCGAGTTGCAATCGGATTCCAGAGGGATTGGCGGATGAGCAGGCCGCTTTTTTCCGGCTGGCTTCCATCGCACTGCAGGCTGTACGCAAAGCCCGGATTGAACTGGGGGAGCCGGTAGCGGTGATCGGCTGCGGCCTCATCGGGCTGATGGCCATGCAATTGGCGCGGCTGCATGGCGGGCTGCCTGTTGTGTCGATTGACAAAGACCCTCAACGCTTGGAATTCGCGGTTACACTCAATGTCGATGCCGCGCTTGCGGCAGATGACCGCCTCAAACCGGCTCTGCTGGCCCACTGTGATGATGGGCCAGCCGTAGTTTTGGAAGCGAGCGGCCATCCAGAAGCCATTCCTACCGCCTTTGACTTGGCGCGCTTTGGCGGGCGGGTGGTGCTCTTGGGCAGCACCCGCGGGGATACAGAAGCAGTGAACTTCTACCGAGACGTACACAAAAAGGGCCTAACAGTTCTGGGCGCGCACGAAAGCACCCGTCCCCAACATGATTCGGCCCCCGGCTGGTGGACCTACAGGGCGGACCAGGAGACGGCTCTCAAATTGCTGGCCCGGGAACGACTTGTGGTCGAGCCTCTCATCACCCACCGTTTTTCCTGGCAGGATGCGGCCGAGGCCTACGCGACGCTCATTGGTTGGCAACCGGGGATGTTGGGTACAATCCTGAACTGGCAAGCAGTGTAGCGCGTGACCTACTCAATTTTACCTGTTAGCCGCAGGAGCGTCTCCTGGACCAGCAGTTCGTGTTCTGGAGAGCGGTCCGGGGGCTGTTCGTTGCGTAGGGTTGCCAAGAAAGCAGCCAGTTCCAGTTCGTAGAGTTCCTGCCGGCTTTGGGATGTTACAGGGACGGTCTGCACAGCGGCTGCGTAGCCTGCGGCAGCCTCTTCTAGGCACAAACGGATGGCATGGGGTGGTTCAAAGGGTTCTAGCAGAATGGCACTGCCTTGGGTTCCGTAGACCTCAAAGCGGCGGGCTATGGGCCTCGGCTCCATGGCTGCAATGTCCACGAAGGCAAGGCCCTGTTCGAACTCAAGAACCCCGAGGGTATTGTCCGCGAAGGTAGGCATTCGGTGGCTATCATTGCGAAAGAAGCCGCTGGTCCGCAGCGGACGCCCCATCAGCCAGACGATCTGATCCAGCATATGGCCGGCCAAATCGTAAAAGATGCCGCCCTGATGTACGGCGATGGCTGTTTGGGCGTCGGCTGGGATATAGGTGGACATATGCGCTCGCACAGAAAAAACATCGCCTAACAGACCTGTATGTACCCAATCTGCGATCTGGCGAAAGCCGTTCTGGTAGCGGAACATATAGCCCATCTGAATCAATAGCCCTTGGGCCTGGGCTTTGTGCATCACCCGCTGCCAGCTGGGCCAATCCTCGCCGGCCGGCTTGTCATACCAGACATGTTTGCCGGCGTCAATGAGGGCTTCTGTCTGGGCCAGGCTTTCGGCATTCATCCCTTCGGAAGCAACTGCGACGACCGACGGGTCAGAGAGCAGGTCTGCTTCCGAGTGAAACCAATGGACTTGGCCGAAGGGGCCATCGCTTCCTTCTAATTCTGCCCGGCGGGCCGGGTCCGGCTCATAGAGGCCGACCACCTCCACATGCGGCGCGTCAAGCATCGCCTGCAATTTGCCGGCCGCGTGGCCATGCTTTGTGCCATATTGGGCCATACGAAGAGATTGGTCGTTCATCGCAAAATCCCGATTCATGGGCGGTGGCCTGTGGGACACAGGCCACCGCAATTTGTATTACGCGCACACCGGATTTTCGGCTGTCCAGCGGTTAAACTGCTTTATTTCAATCGTCGCTAGGCGATCCCGGGTGTTGCGCCACAGTGCTTCCCATTCCGCTGGCTTGTGTAGGACTGTTTCTGGATGCTTGCGGCTGCGGGCGACAAAGCCGGGGAAGGCCGGCCGGCCCGTGGCTTGGCCGACGGGATTGTAGCGCAGATCAAAACTCCAGCGGATATGGTCGCTGGTATTGGCGTAGGAGGCATGGAGCGTCAATTTGTCCATCAGCAGCACATCGCCCTTGTTCATGGACATGGGCACGGCCTTGCCTCGCAGGAGTTTGCCGGGCACGCGCAGCCCCCGGATACTGGGGCAGTGATCCATGAGGCCCCGGAGGTGGCTGCCCGGCCAGACACACAGACAACCGTTCTCTACAGAGACATCCATCAACGGAAACCAGACGGTCAACATCTGCGTATCGTCGGCCTCCGGCAGGACGACGCCATTGTCCTGATGGACCGGGGTTTTGCCCAACTGTACATGTCCGGTCTCTTGGTTGATCGGTGTCAGTTGTTCCGGCGGTTTCAAGCGCACGTGCTGAACCGGATTTGAGTAGATCTCCCCACCGATGATCGACTCTGTCGCATCCAGCAACCGCTCATTGGTAATCATGCGAAAGACAGCGGGCCCGGCCCAGAAGGGTGTATCCGCTTGTACATTGGACTGCGGCAGAGAAAAGTCGAAGTACTGGGCATGGACCTTGCCGCTTTCCTGATAGATGGCGATCAAGCGTTCGCCAAAGGGAAGATCCTCATATCGCGATGATATCTCCCCCGCGGCGTATAGGTCCTGCGCCAGATTGTCTAGGACGCCTTTGTACTCCTCAATCACTGGATCGATGTCTTCTTTTGGATCGAGGACATTCTCAACAAGCAAGTAACCATCTTCGTGAAATTGTGCGATTTGTTCGCTGGTGAGACTCGGCATGGTGGATTTCCTCCCTGTTTGCAAACTGATGTCAGCCTGCGTTCTCTGTGTCCGTACTCATATTTTCACCCCGTAACAGGAACGCGCGGATATCGTACCTGCCGGGCCGTTCTGGTGTCAAGTGGCCAGATTCGACCATCAGATCGAGGGGATTGGCCCGCGTCTGTAATGGCAATTGCACTCGTTCGTGCAACCGTGCCGACTCGTAGACTGCATGGATCATTTGCAGGGCTTTGTAGCCGTTTTCTCCCCGGCCCCGGTGGCTCTCGATCTTGCCTTCCACCCAGTCGGCCAGTTCAGCGGCCTGGGCTGCTGCGCCTTCCGCCCACTCAAAGCGGCTGCCTACTTCCTCCTGTAGATAGAATTTGCCGGCAGCGGAAAGGCTTTCCCACTTGCCATGGGTATCGGCGTTCAGCAGTTGCAGATCCTCTGTAGTCATGTTGATCATGCCTTCGCTACCGTAGATCAGCGCGCCTTGATAGTAATTTGGGACAAGATCACTGAGGATCAGGGCCCGGGGCCCAGCAGCAAATTGGAAGATGGCCATAGCCCGATCTTCAATGCGGGTGTCGCGTTCGTACTGATCTGTCTTGCGTTCAATGTTGCCCATCACCCATACGCACTCATCATCATCCAGCAGATAGCGGTACATGTCTGTCTGGTGGGAGCTGTAGTTGGGCAGCCCTGCCCCGCCGCAGCTTTGGATCAGATGGACATGACCGATGGCCGCTTGGGCGATCAGATCTTTTGCCAGTGTATAGGACGGCAGAAAACGTCGCTGGTGGCCGATCACCAGTTTCACATTGTTGCGCCTACAAGCGATGAGCATTTGTTCGGCTGCACCCACAGTATCGGCCATGGGCTTCTCGCAGAGGATCGCTTGGGGTTTGTACGCGGCCGCTGCAATCGTCCAAGGGGCATGGCCCTGATGCCATGTACAGATCGACACGACATCGGGACGTTCCTTTTCCATCATCTGGCGAGCGTCCGTGTAGTGTGTGGGCGAAATATCGAACATCTCATTTTTTTCGGCCATGGCCTCTCGGCTCAAGTCCGCCAGTGCCACAATCTCATAGCGGTCCGTGGCCAGATAGCCTTGGAGATGATTGCGGGATATCCCCCCGGCCCCGATGACAGCGGCACGTAGTTTGGTGGGCATAGTGTACTCCTAAACTCTGATCAGGATTCTTTCGATCAACACCTTAGCTGCAGCAAGATTCTTTCGCAGTTACAAACATCAGTGGCAGGTGAAGCGAAGGCCGGCCCTCCAGTTAGACCGCTGTATAGCCGCCATCCACTACCAGCACTTGCCCTGTCACCATCCTAGCTGCGTCGGATGCCATATAGATGACGGCACCGGAGATTTCTTCCGGCTCCGCGATGCGCCCCATGGGGATCTTTTCTAGGTTTTTGGCAAAGTCCGGGTTTTGAATGGCCTGTTCTAGCAGAGGGGTACGTGTGAATGTTGGTGCTACCGCGTTGACGGTAATGCCATGAGGGGCCCATTCCACTGCTAGGGAACGGGTCATCTGGCCTACTGCGCCCTTGGCAGATGCGTAGATAGCCCGCAAAGGGCCGCCAACCACACCCACCTGCGAGCTGATGGTAATGACACTTCCCTGAATGCTCGCGTCAATCATGCGCCGGGCACAGGCAGTGGACATGAAAAATGCGCCCTTGAAGTTCACATCGGAGATGTAGTCGAACTCCTCTTGGGTGTAGTCTAGGGCGGGTTTGGGGGTATTATAGCCGGCATTGTTCACCAGCGAATCGATGCGCCCGAAGGTGTCCCAGGTCTTGGCAACGAACTCGTCAATGCTGTCTAGGCTGGTCACATCTAGATGCCAGGCCTCGGCTCGCACGCCATGTGTACGGCAGTTCTCTGCAGTCGCTTCACATTCACTGACTGTACGACTGCCCAATGCTACATCTGCGCCAAATTGGGCAGCGGTTTCCGCGATGGATTTGCCGATGCCCTTGCCCGCGCCGGTGACGACCATCACCTTGCCGTTCAGGTCAAAACGTACCTTGTTTGCCACTGTGTTCTCCTCCATTTGTAAAAAAATTTATTGCTTTTGTTCTCGTTGAACTGTATCTATGACGAAAGAATTGAATACGATAGTATGTAGATTTATCGTATTCAAGATCGTACATTGCCAAACCATGATCGATCAAGCATTTGCTATTGTTCTGAGAAGACTGCGGACCGAGCAAGGGTTAAGTCAAGAGAAATTTGGCTTTGAAGCTGATCTCCATCGCACATACATTGGGCAGCTTGAGCGTGGCCTCAAGAGTCCTTCTCTGAAAACCCTGCTTAAAATTGCCCAGGCATTGGGCATCAGTCTTACGGAATTCATGGCGTTGGTAGAGCAAGAGAGCAATGTACGGTCTGACCGATGAAGAAAAGAAACGTCTCGTTGATGCTATCCGCGCGACGTACACGATTCCTTTCATTGATGATATAGAAAATTATATTTGGGAAGCCATATTTGCATATGCCAAAGGCATCTCATCTGTTGACCCCCTCACGAATAGTAGGAGCAAGCGTTTGTTTGACGTGGTTGATGAAGATCGCAAAATTGGCTGGTCACTCAAAGCGGCTCAAAGAGCAACTACTCTCCCTTGTGAATTTGAGGTTGTTATACAGCGAGCAGATATTTTCAAGAAGGCCAAAATGCTTGGCTTTGATAGCCTCTCCATTGACACATCGACTGAACAACTCGGGGCTGCTCTTCTCAAACATTGGTATGATACAAAAGTTCAGCAAGATGCAAAATCCCAAGGTGTTGAAGACAAACGTGTCTGTATCCTGCTAAAATCACTGGATAGAAAAGAGTATGTTTACCTTGAAGAACAGCTAGTTAAGCATAGTGAAAATGATCTGAAATGGAACTGGACAAATGACACGAAAACTGGCCTACAAGCGAGACGTGTTGAGGATGATGTACTGATTTTTCGTTGGTATCCAAATCAGAAACAATTGTTTGAACGTTTTACGTTTCCACCGAATGCGTACAAGTTTCGTATTGAACCGCAGCGTCTCGCAACAGATGATGTGATTGCGCTTCTTTTGGCAGAACTCCAAGACAAATGTTAATATTTGTTGCCATATTTTGCATGAGTAGAGGAGGGACTGCATTTCCTACCTGATGAGATTTTTCAATATACGTTCCTGTAAATCGGAAATCATCGGAAAAAGACTGGAGTCTCGCTGCTTCTCTGATCGTCAACAATCGAACTTCACGAGGATGACAGAAGCGCCCAGAGCCAGGATGAAAAACCCATCTGGTAATTGTAGGCGCAATCATCTCAAAATCAAGTCTGCCATACGCCCCACTATACCCTGATTTCGGTCTGAGTTTCTCTGGTAACTGTTTTATCCCTTGCCCTGGCTCTAAAGACGCAATGCGCGCAAATTGCTTTTCATTCAACTCGCGCGTAATGTGGTCATAGAGAATTTTTGACTGTTCTCGCATCTCCATTTGATATTCATTTTGTGGCTGATGATGATAGTTCATCGGTTCATATCCCTCACCATTCTCCAAAGAAGGCAGGTCTGCAATGGCAGACCAAGCGGAACGATATGGCTTGATTGTGTCAAATAAGGTGTTCATGTTCGCCGGCCCAAAAGTAAGAGCTGGAAACACAGGTTTCACCCCCGTTCTTGAGGCAAAGAAAAAGCAACGTCTTCTACGTTGCGGTACACCATAGGCCGGTGCATACAAAATCGCGACTTCTACTTCATAGCCAAGTTGTTCTAATGTCGTAAGAATCTCAATTCGCACAGATCCCTCATATGCCCTATACATTTCCGCTACATTCTCCATAACAACAGTTTTGGGCAACATAGCCTCAACAAAACGCAAAAAATCACGGAATAACTGATTGCGAGGGTCTTTGAGAAAGCGATAGGCTGCTGGGACATTCTTGGAAAAACCTTGACATGGTGGCCCGCCAATGAGGCAATCGAGTGTGCCTTGTTCTAGTTCTAGCATTGATAGTACTGCGGTTGGATCCAAAGCAGCTATATCTGCTTCTATGATCTTAGCGGTTGGATGATTTAGCTGAAATGTTTTTAAGGCCCTATCCCAGTTATCAATTCCAGCTAACACATGGAAACCAGCTTGATGTAACCCCCAAGACATGCCTCCACATCCACTGAATAGATCGACCACAGTTGGCTTTTTCATTGATTGCACCTTGCGTTCGCATATCGTCTGTCGGTCATGCCCGTTCGATCCCCGCGTCGGCAAAGGCCCGGGCCAGAGTCTGGTAGGTCTGCGTGGCCGCATCTAGCGGGTCGTAGCCAGGGCGACGCTGGACCATCACACTGATTTCGCTGGTGATAAAAGCGGTGTAGCCGTGGTGCTGCATGGATTGTAGGTATGTGACGTAATCGAACTCCCCTTCGCCGGGGATCAGAAACTCAAAAGCAGGCACTGTGCCCCGCTCGTCCTTCACATGGGTATGGACCGCGTAGGGGGCCAGCGAGGAGATCGATTCTTCGATGTCGATCCCCATAACGTTAAAATGGCTGATATCAAAGTTGACCCGTACAGAATCCGACCCGACCCGCTTGATGACTTCCAGCATGCGAGAGGGTGTGTCAATGATCGAGCCTACATGGGGTTCAATGGCGAGAGTAACGCCGCGGCTCTGCGCGTAGTCCGCCAACTCTTGAATGCGTTCCACCAGCAGGTTCAGTTTGCTGGCCCACGCCTCAGGTCTGCTGCCGGCCGTTGTGTCGATGACCGGCGGCCCATCTGCCGATGCCCAATCTACCGCTAGATCGATGGTTCGTTTCAGCCGCTCCAGATTGACGGCATGGGCGTCGGCATCCTCTTCCATCAGACTGACATGGCCTGCGATGGCTGGGAGCTGGAGATTGTGTTCTCGCAGCAGCGTCAGAATCCGCTGGCGTTCGCTTGTGGTCAACGACTCCAACGCGGTTGAATAGTGGGGTAGAACAGTCAACTCTACGCCATCAAAGCCCAGTTCGGCCAAATGGCGAACTGCTACATCTACGGGCACGGTCGGCATGCCCCATGTGCTGTATCCTAGCTGCATTGTTATATCTTCCTAGCTGAAAACCTTGTCTGGTTCCGATGAATTCCGCTCAAATTCATACTGTAGTCTGCACAGTTCGCGAAGGCAATAGAATCATACGCAAGATTCTTTGAATGTGCAAACATGATACCAACCTCTAGGAGGCAGTATCAATCACACGTTACTCCAGCATCACCACACCCTTCACGTAGGACGGATCCCCTGCTAGAATCTCCTCCATCAGCGATGGGTAGCCGGCCAATGGGGGCGTATGCGTCACCAGCGGCCGCAGGTCAAAGATACCGGCATGGATCAGGCGGATAGCCGCTGGGAAGGGGTCTCGAATTTTCGAGCCGGGCGCGGAGTTTACAATCGTGAAGCCGCCCAGATGCCATTTGGTTGGATCGAAGCGAGCCTCTTGGCCTTTAATCCAGCCGAAAAGATTGATACGCCCGCCCTGTTTGACGATGTCCGTGGCTAGGTCCAGGCCTGCTTGGCTGCCGGACGCATCAACGACCACATCGATCTGCTGGGCCTTCAGCATCCCGGCCAGATCATCCCGGTCATGCTCGGTCGGATTGACCGTCTCCTGTACCCCCTGCTGTCGGGCCAGCCCTAGACGGCTCTCGACGATGTCAATGGCGATTAGCTGCGCGGCCGCTGAGTGGAGCAGCCCTTGTAGCAGGAGCTGGCCCATAAACCCGCAACCGATAACCGCTATGGTTTCGCCCGCGCGTAGATTGCAATGGTCCAGGCCGGTGACCGCGCAAGAGACCGGCTCAACGATCCAATATTCATCTGCCAGCTCCGAATCGGGGAGCGGGTAAACCCGTTCCATGGGCAGATTGCGTACAGTGGCGAAACCACCCCCGGCCACCCGATCCCCCTCTTTGATGCCTGTCACTCCCGCTCCGATCTTTGAAACATAGCCAACGCCTTCGTGTCCGGGAGGGGCCATCGGCTTCATATGCGCTCCTAGTTTGGCTGTCATCACATCCCAAGAACAGATACCACAGGCCCCGCCTGTCACCTGCACCTCGCCGGCTTTGGGCTCGGGCACATCTCTCACATACAGTTTGATACTGCCATCGTCATGATACCGAAGTGTTTTACTTTCCACAGAAACTCCCCCTGATTTCCTCCGTTTAGAAACGGCAGTTTTACTGGCTACTGCAGGTATCTTATCACAGATAGCTGCTAGTTGACAGGCCCCGCCACAGTGAAGACTGGGAGAGATCTGTACAGGATGTTCGCATATCTGCTGTCCTTATGCTACAATTCGGTCAGGATTCTCTGGATTGGCAGGATTCGATCTCACCTTCCCCAAGATCCTGCTATATCTATTATCCGGTAAATTCTGTCCGTTTTCATGATTGAACGGTGATAACGGTCCCAGTATGCTTCGGATGTTACATCGTCCAACACACAGGAGGTAGTCACATGACAGACCGAACAAATTCAGCCCCATCTCGCCGTCAATTTCTGCGTTTGTCCGCGTTTAGCGTGGGCGCGGCAGCCTTGGCAGCTTGCGCGGCCCCGGCCCCGCCCCAAGCAGACAGTGCCACTGGCGACGAGGCTGCCGCGACACAGGAGGCGACAAGCATCTCGTTCCTGACTCAAGGTGGCGGCGAAGTGGCGTTCCTACGCTATGAACCGCTGCTTGATAACTTTCAAGCCATGATCCCAGATATTACCATCGCGCCGATCTGGGAGCCGGGCGGGGCCATCGAAATCCAGACAAAGCTGTTGACACTCATCGCCGCCGGTGATGCACCGGATGCCTACTGGGCCCATAGCTACACCAATTCTGGGCAGGCAGTGCGTAACATTCAACTCGATCTCACCCCCTTCTTGGACGCAGACGACGACATCAGCGGCGATGATTTCCTGCTGGCTGCGTACAAGGATTTTCAGTACGAAGGCCGGCAGATCGGCTTCCCCCGAGAGACGACCAGCACGGTTCTCATCTACAATGTAGAGCTGTTCGATGCAGCAGGTGTAGCAACGCCTGCGGATGGCTGGACCTGGGCGGACTTCATGGAAGCGGCCCAAGCCATCACCTCCGGGGAAGGGCCGGACAAAACCTACGGCACCGCGGATTGGCAGCGCAATCGCAATACGTGGATTAAAATGTGGCAGCAGGGTGGCGATGTGCTGAGTGAGGACCGCACAACCTTCACCATGAACCAAGAGCCGAGCCTGTCGCAAGTAATTGAAATTCAGGGCTGGCATCGGGACGACGGCATCCATCTGCCGGCGACGGTTGCCGAGGCCGGCGGTTTCAGCACCGGCGACCTGTTCACAACCGGAAAGATCGGGATGTTCCCGCAGTTCTCAGTCTTCTCCAATGTGATGTCATCGGAGTTCGCCTGGGATATCGCCCACCTGCCAGTCGATGAGGACGATACCCAGACTACCCGTGTGGCATCCGCCGGCCACAGCCTCTACAGCGGCACGAAAGTTCCAGATGCAGCTTGGCAGTGGATGAAATACCTAGGCGGCGAGGAGGCTTTCCGCCATTGGGTCGATGCCACGGGCCTGAATGTCCCCTCCCTGAAAGTTGTGGCCGCCAACTTGCTAGAAGCGAGTGCCGATGTCCTGCCGCCGAGTGCCCAGATCATGCTGGATGCCTTTGAGTACGGCCGCCCAGAACCGGTTTCCGGCGATTGGATCGGCGTACATCGGGAGGTGCAGCCGGCCCTTGATTCCATCTACGGCATAGAGAAAGCTGATGCCCAGACTAGGTTGGATGCCATCGCCAGCCGTGTTGAGGAGTTGGTCGTTTACGTGCCGGGTGTATAGAGGAACAACAGAGGGCACTGAGGATTCGTTCCCTGTGCCCTCCCTTGTAAACCTGTACACATCAAACGTTGTCAGGAATGCGGTAAATTTTGATTCTATCTGAAAGCGAAAATCGTATTGAACGGTGTGCTGAAGAATCAGCGCAGAGATTGCACCGTCCAATCCACAATCTATCGGAGACAGTCTCATGACAGATCGAACAGACATATGGACCGTGTTGGCAATGGTGGGGGGGATAGGAGCGTTGCTATTGGGTATAGTGGCCCTCATACAAGCTTTGACCGGTAATTTGGCAGCGGTGAACGGATGGGCAGCCCCGGCCGCGATGGGAGTGAGCGGTTTCTCCCAAGCATCTTCAAATCATTGGGCCAAGTTCCTCGGAGGCATAGGAGGCCTTGCAGCAACCATCGCGCTCTTTGTACAGGACCCCCTTGGTATGACGATTGTCATTGTCTTAATGCTGGTGGTAGGAAGTGTAGGGGCAGTCCTAGTTTATCGAAAGATGGGAGATGTAGAGCGGTATCGTGGGGTCGTCGCGCTTGGAGGCCTGTTGGGCGTACTTGTCGGAATGCTGGCCGCATACTTCGTACACTCGTTGAGAGGCAATATGGACCAGGCGAGCTGGATGGCAAATGGGGCGGGCATAGTGGCAGTCATTGCTGTTCTCGCGGTAATCGGCCTCCTCGTTTATCAAAGACAGGTGACTTCTTCTTGAGACACAGGGAATCACTGCCAAGCCTGATACCATAGAGGGCGCAGAGGACCCGTTCCCTGTGTCCTCTGCGGCCCTTAGTGCCGCTTTCGCAAAGAGTATGGAGAGAGTCGATGTTCCGCCAAATCACTCTGAAAAACTATCGTACACACCGAGAAACATCGCTTGCATTACATCCACTTACGTTGTTGGTCGGCAACAATAACTCTGGGAAATCCAATATTCTGCAAGGTATTCGGCACCTTTCACACCTCGTATGGCGGTCAGATCCGCATCGTGATAGACCTGACCTTGCAAAAATTCGAGCTGGTGCTGATTACTTCTATCATCGATATCGCTTGGCGAAAGATGATGAACCAATGGCTTGGTCGGTAATTTGGCAAGAGAATAACCTTACAGTGTCCTATGAACTGGAGTTGTTTCAGACAGAACCTTCAAAGGCGTTTGTAAGGTGCCGGGAAAGAGTAAGAGTGCAGAGCAGCAACGCAGATCTCCTTGAACTATCAAGCGGGTTCAATGAAGAAGCAAACCAGCTTACATTGCGTACGCATATAGAACACAACAACGAACTGTCACAGGAACTGCGAAAGATCTGTCGAGAGTTCTTTCGCAAACTTGGAACAGCATTTGTCTATCACTTTCAGCCTTCGTATCTCAACAATTCAAACGACAGCGACTCTCGAATCAGGCCATACGGACGGGACGAACGCGTTGCCATTCCCTCTGCTCTCGGTTATGAAGGTGGTAACTTTCAGAGACTGATTTTTTACGCCAAAGAGCGCGAAGAAAGAGTGTTCTCACGCTTTGTTGCTCTCGTGCGAAGATTTAACGAGGAGTTTCATGGAGTGCGCCTCAACCTTAGAGGATTTCCCATTTGGGAGTTTGATCTGGGCAGCACAAGGACTGACCGACTTTTGGAGGAGTTTGCCCCCGACCTGCTTTCGGACGGTTTTTTGAAAGCGGCTGTTATCGCATTGATCGTTTCTCTTGAACGGTCACCATCAATCATCATGGTAGAAGAAATTGAGAACGGGATCAATCCTGGTAATATTCGTGAGATTATGAACTGGCTCTGGCAAGCGGCGTCAACGCAGCGGCCCCATGGCATGTCTCAATTTATCCTGACATCCCATAGCCCTTCCGTATTGCGTGAATTCTACAGACATCTTGAAAACGTCTACACCTTGCGATTGGATAAATCAACACATCAGAGTGATGTACGCAACCTAAACAGATCCTTGGAGACATTGGTAGGAATCGGTTCAATTGAAGGCTCAGTAACGAAAGATGAGCAAGGGAATCGTAGAGTCGAAATACCACCATACCAGTTGACCGAACTGTGGTACTCAGGAACTATAGGATAACAAGGCCATGGCTTGTAGGATTGGGATTATTGGCGATGGCCCGACCGATTCAAAGGTAATCGGCAGGCTTGCCGAGTGCATTTCATTCAACGGGGATATGAATGGAATTATACATCCATATGATGCTTTGGCGTGGCTCAAATGCTGATTCGGTACAGTAGAGAAGCTATATGCGTATGCAAATTTTGGTAACTTCCTGGCGCAGACGCCGGCATAGCATCCTCTGGACAGAGTACCGGGACGGGTATCTGTTCATTCTGCCATGGCTGCTCGGCTTTCTGATCTTCATGGCCGGGCCCATGCTGGCATCATTGTACATCTCTTTCACCCGTTGGGAGATCGTCACGCCATCGGTGTGGGTGGGGACCGCCCAATACACGAAGATGTTCAGCGATGACCGCTTCTGGTTGAGCCTCTTCAACACCAGCTACTACGTGTTCATCGGCGTGCCGCTGCATCTGTTCATGGCCCTGCTGGCCGCGCTGGCTGTGAATCTGAACCTGCGCGGCATTCGTTTCTATCGCACAGCCTATTATGTGCCTTCCCTGACGCCTGTGGTAGCCAATTCGATTCTATGGGTCTGGATTTTCCATCCGGAATGGGGGCTGGCCAACGCCTTCCTGTCATGGTTTGGGTTGGAGGGGCTGTACTGGCTGCAAGATCCGCGCCTGGCCAAGCCGGCCTTGATTCTTATGAGCTTCTGGTCCATCGGCGGCCAGATGGTGATTCTGCTGGCCGGCCTGAAGGGCATCCCCGAAACCCTGTACGAGGCCGCGTCCATTGATGGGGCAAACTGGTGGAGCCGATTCTGGCATATCACTCTGCCGCTGCTCACACCCGCCCTGTTCTTTAATCTGATTATTGCCATTATCGGCGCATTTCAGGTCTTCACCCAAGCCTACATTATGACCGATGGCGGGCCGAACTATGCGACACTCTTTTATCTTCTGTACCTGTACCGCTACGCCTTTGAAAATTTCCGCATGGGCTACGCATCGGCCATGGCATGGGTGCTGTTTTTGATCGTTCTTGTGTTTACGATCATTCAGTTCCGGCTGTCGGACCGCTGGGTCTTTTACGAGGGCGATCTACGCAAATGAGGCAAAAACCAGGGCCCAGTGATCCATGGCCGCTACCCAATGAACCCCCCAATACCAGCGACCATAAGCAGTTACTGGTCACGAGCTACAGGCTACTGCAGTTCGGTTTTTGGTATCTGCTCCTGAGCTTTTTTGCTATAGTCTTAGCACTACCATTGGTCTGGCTAGTGTCTACCTCCTTAAAAACAGGCGGCCAGACCTTTCTGATGCCGCCCCAATGGATCCCCGAGCCTATTGTGTGGGCCAACTATCCGGACGCGTTCCGCGCGGTGGCCTTTCACGAATATTTCTGGAACACGATACGGATCGTTTTTTGGGCCACCACGGGTACACTGCTGACCGCATCACTGGCGGCCTATGCCTTTGCCCGCTTGCGCTTTCCCTTGCGGGAACCGCTCTTTTTGTTGGTGCTTTCGACGATTATGTTGCCGCCGATTGTTACATTGATCCCAACCTTTATCGTCTTTCGCACCCTACGTTGGATCGATACATTTCTGCCCTTGATTGTGCCCCTGTGGTTCGGCGGTGGGGCCTTCAATATCTTTCTTTTTCGCCAATTCTTTATGACGGTCCCCCTAGAACTGGACGAGGCTGCCCGCATTGACGGGGCCAGCAACTTCCGCATCTACTGGACCGTTATTTTGCCCCTTTCCAAGCCGGTGCTGGCGACGGTTGCCGTCTTTTCGTTTATCCATCACTGGAACGATTTCTTCCAGCCTCTGATCTATCTGCAAAGCCCGCAGAACTGGACCATGGCCATCGGCTTGTTGAGCTTTCGTGGTCTCTATTCTACCCAGTGGAATTTGATGATGGCGGCGTCTACAGCTATGATTCTGCCGCTCCTAGTCCTTTTCTTTTTCGCCCAGCGTTATTTTGTGGGCGGCATTCAAATGAGTGGATTGGCAGGACGATGAAAAAAAACCATTGCACCACTTTGATCGACACCGATATTCACCCGCAGGTGAATCCAGAACAGGTACAGGCCCGTCTGCCGGAACCTTGGCGCACCCGGTATGCGTCCGGCAACCGCGGTCCCGGCAATTTGGGCTGGTGGAACCCAAACGGCGTGGACAGGTCTGATGTCAAGTTGGAGGCGACCGGCGAGAGCATCCATGCTACGCCGGCCTTGCTGGCCCGCCACTTTTTCGATGAATACGACATCGACTACGGCATTTTTATCCCCGGTGGTATCCTTCACATGGCCCAGGCACCGGAACCGGACTTCGCCGTCGCGGTGATCAGTGCGGTCAATGACGTGATTGTTGAGGAGTGGCTGCCGTCGGACTCTCGCTTCCGTTCGTCCCTGGGCGTCTATCCTCACCTGCCGGAGATGGCTGTAGCCGAGATTCAGCGCTTGGGCGATCATCCACAGATCGTACAGGTACAGCTTCCCAGTGCTGCCCGCATCCCTTGGGGCCAGCGGCTCTTCCACCCGATCTTTGAGGCTGCTGCCGAGTATGACCTAGCGATAGCCATTCACCCAGGCTCCGAAGGGGTCGGGCTGTCCGGGGCCCCCAATGCGGCCGGCTACCCCACCAGCTATTTTGAATGGCATACGACGCTGGTGAACAGTTACATTGCCCATCTGACGAGTATGTTGGCCGAGGGGGTGTTCGCCAAGTTTCCCAATCTCACATTTGTGCTCGTGGAAGGGGGCATCTCTTGGCTGCCACCGATTCTGTGGCGCATGGACAAGAACTGGAAGGCCCTGCGGACGACCATTCCTTGGTTGAGCGAACTTCCCAGCGAGATCGCTGCCCGGCACATCCGCCTCTCCACCCAACCTTTGGAAGAGCCGGCCGACCGCAACCATTTCCATGCTATATTAGAGATGTTCCCTGCGGAGCAAATGCTGATGTTCTCCAGTGATTTTCCCCACTGGGATGGCGATGCGCCGGACTTTGCCGCGCGGCAGTTCCCGCAGCATCTGCGCTCTCGTATCATGGGTGAGACAGCAGCCGAACTCTACAGACTGCCTCGGAATCGGGAACCGTGACCGGTCTCCAGAACTGACACGAATCTGAATGTCGCGATAACTGCACATTCCCAAGCAGTATGATAGATTGCAGTGCTCGTTTTACTTTGCTGGATGCAACTGCTTTGTGCGAGCTGTCCACGGCACGAAAGGGAAGCCGAACCGATGGTGCTGCTGTAGGGCCATGGCCCCATCCACCAGTGCAGAAGCTGAAAGGGCCGGCTGATCTGTGGCAAAAAGAACAGTTGTGCTGCCCCATCCAGGGCAGGCGTAGACAGTTGCAAATCGCTCGGACAGGGTCTGCATGACTTCCGCGAAGGCCGGGGAACGGGTGCCCAGATTCATCGCCAGCAGACCATCCCGCTGCATGCGCCTGCGACACAGAGTAAAGAAATCCGCTGCTGTCACATGGGGCGGTGTTGCGCCCTGGTCGCAGAATATATCGAGTAGAATCAGATCGTACAGTACCTGATGCTGCTCTAGAAAGTCTCGGGCATCCCCCAACGTGACAGACAAGCGTTTATCCGGCTGGAAGCCGAAGAATCGGGTGGCGGCTGTAATCATTGGCCGCGCAATTTCCACACAGACGAAATTCGTTTGCGGAAGGTAGTGGTGGAGCGTTGTTGCCAAGCAGCCACCGCCCAACCCACTGAGAAATACAGTGCGCGGAGAAGGCTGCCACAAGAGCACTAGGAACATGGCCTGCACATACGAAACCTGCAGGCGTAGAGGGTCCTGCAGGTCCAGTGCGCTTTGAATCCAGTCGGTCTTGGCCGCATTCAGGTCCAGCAGCCACAGAAGCAGCCGCTGCGCCTCCCGAGTGACCACAATCGCATGGCCATTCCACGCTTCACTGAAGAGAGTTTCCTGCTCACTATCGGCCCATTGGGAGGCATTGCGACGCAGACGTGCCTCATTGGCGCGCTGCCACGCCTGCTCCGCTGTTTCTTCTGCTGGTGGAATGGTGTCGTCAGTCCATGGTGATAACATAAGCGGCTGTCCAGGGGATACTGCCCGTTACGCTGGTTGTTGTAGTCCCAACAGCCACCGAGGTCCAACCGTATCACACGAGATCCGGCAGACAATCAGAATAGCCCTAATAGGTCCCGCAGCAATGGGATCATCACACCCGCTACCACAAGCCCTAGCACCCAGCGCAGCAAGCGTAATTCAGACTTGACTCCTGCTATATCCTCTCGTAATTCAGCCCTGACCCCAGAGATATCCTCTCGTAATTCAGACTGCACAACCTGCACAGACGCCTTGACCTCTGCTATATCCTCCCGTAATTCAGCTCTGACTCCAGAGATATCCTCTCGTAATTCAGACTGCACAACCTGCACAGACGCCTTGACCTCTGCTATACCCTCTTGTAACTCAGCCTTGACCTCTGCTATATCCTCCCGTAACTCAGCCTTGACTCCTGCTATATCCTCTTGTAATTCAGCCCTGACCCCAGAGATGTCCTCCCGTAATTCAGCCCTGACTCCAGAGATGTCCTCTCGTAATTCAGCCCTGACTCCAGAGATATCCTCTCGTAATTCAGACTGCACAACCTGCACAGACGCCTTGACCCCAGAGATATCCTCTCGTAATTCAGACTGCACAACCTGCACAGATGCCTTGACCCCAGAGATATCCTCCCGTAATTCAGACTGCACAACCTGCACAGACGCCTTGACCCCAGAGATATCTACCTGTAGTTCAGCTTTCACGTCCCGCATTTCGGTTCTCACCGTCTGCAGTTCAGTTCTCACCACCTCCACATGCGCCTGGGTGGCCAAATGCTCCAACTCTTTTTCGATTCTTACCAGCCGTTCCCAGTCTATTATTGCCGTTTCCATTTGGATGTCCCCTTAGGTATAGATAGACAAGCTGCAATTACAGATCACTGAAATATGCTAGAGCTACCTGTAGTGCTAGGCGGAATTGTAGAGGCGAACTACTGTCCTCAAAAAAAGTAGCTTCAGAATACCATAGTCATGTATAGTCTTCAACTATACTCACGGTAGATGTTAATGCGCGCTTGGCAGTAATCCTGAAAATCTTGATACTGCTTCAGACAAAAGCTGACAACTTCTCTATAAACTTTGCTATCCTGTGTTTCTTTTAGGTACAATAGCGCAATGTCTACTGGCACTCAACGGATGAAATCCTTTGTGCATTTGTACGGTTTGGCTGATACCAAAAGCATGGGTTACGCAAATGCAAACCCGCAAGAGCGGTTGTCTGGACAGTTGAATCGGATTGGTGCGCTGTCGTTGACAGCAATCGCTGGGTTTGGCTTGTGGATATTGTGGAACTTGATGGCAATGCCGGTTGTCATTGAGGTGGATGGGGTCACAGACACAGTCTATACACATCGTCGGGCTGTGGGCGCATTGCTGTCCGATGTCGGGCTAGATTTGGATTCACAGGATCGACTTTCCCACGCATGGGATGCAAGAATTGAGCCTGGGCTGAGACTGCATGTTGAACGTCCCCAGCCATTTCGTATCTTTGTTGATGGCCGGGATGTATGGCTCTCTAGCTGGGCGGAAACCCCGGCTGCTGTTCTTAGCAGCGCAAACATCAACTTCGACCCGCATGATCAAGTGAGCGTAAACGGCGTGCCCACAGCCTGGGATGTACCGATACCACGCATACATGACCAGCAACACCATAGGCCACTGCAATTACAGACCAGCGGTGTCCATGCCTGGGCACAGATGAAGCGGGAGCCGCTACAGATACAGGTCCAGCGTTCGCTGTTGTTCACTGTTGATGACAACAATCTATCCTTTCCCCTTCGCACAACAGCGCAGACGCTTGAGGAGGCTCTCCTGTTTGCAGAGATCACCCTCAATCCAAAGGATCAGATTCAACCCAGCCTTGACAGCCCCATCAGTACTGGATTACGGGTATACATCCAACGTAGTACACCTATCAGCTTGCAGGTAGATGGGCGTCTGACCAATCATTGGACCCAGAGCCAGATGGTAGGGGATGCTCTGACGGAAATCGGCATCGGCGTCACTGGTCTGGATACAGTCTCCCCGTCTCTGGACACACCCTTGTACCCACATATGCAGATCAAAATCGTGCGGGTGCGGGAAGAGATTGAGATCGAGGAGGAGGTCATACCCTTTCAGAAGGTTCGAAAGGAGGACCCCTCTCTTCAGATCGATACCCAACAGCAGCGGCATCCCGGCGCAAATGGCATAACCCGGCGGAGATATCGAGTTCTCTATGAAGATGGCCAGGAGGTCGACCGGGCCTTGGAAGACACTTGGGTAGCCCAGGAGGCGTCCCCGCGGGTGACCGTCTACGGCCAGAAGATTATCCCACGTACATATGTCAACGAAGCGGGCCAGGAAATTAAGTACTGGCGTAAAATACGGATGTTGGCCACTAGCTATAATCTGTCTACCGCAGGGGTGTCGCCCAATGAACCTTGGTATGGCTATACATACACAGGGGATCCGATGCAAAAAGGCGTTGTGGCTGTTGATCCAAAGATCATTCCATTGCGTAGCCGGGTATACGTGCCCGGTTATGGATACGGTGAGGCATTGGACATCGGTTCAGCGATCCGGGACCTACGCATTGATCTGGGCTATGACGACGACAATCTAAAGATGTGGTACTCATGCGTTGATGTATACCTAGTGTGGCCGCCGCCAGAGGACTATCAGATTGAGTGGGAACTGTTCGATAAGCCGCCCCAATGCTCTAAATCAAAGGGCGACAGCTAAAGCAAAAAATCTTGATTCCAACAAGGTGTGAATCCTGTAACAATTCCATAGGCAAGCGAAAATGAAAGTGGTACGGCCAACACCAACATATATACATGTCCTTCTCGGAGTTGTTGTCCTGTGTGGATTGGGTCTGCGTACCTGGAATGTCAACTTCGACAGCAGCTTGAATGCACATCCGGATGAACGCAGTACCGCATGTTTCTATGCCCCCTCCATTGGTTGGCCATCCTCCTTTGAGGAGTTCTGGGATCCCCAGCGCAGTCCGCTCAATCCCCTGTGGGACCGAGAGAACGCGCGGCGGCGCAGCTTTACCTATGGTCATTTTCCACTGTATCTGGGCATCCTCACCGGCGAGCTGTTGAGCAGCCTAGCCCCATTGGGCAAATTGCTTCCGCTCTCGGAAAAGACTGTTGCGCTGATGGAGCGCGCTGATACGGCCTGTTCTGGAGTGGCGGTTGCTGGGCGCTTGCTGATCAGTCTGCTGGATACCCTGACGATCTTCCTGCTGTTCTTGCTTGGGCGTCGTCTGTATGGAGCAGTGGGTGGTCTCTTAGCGGCAACCCTGTATGCGTTTACTGCCCAAGCGGTTCAGTTGAGCCACTTTTTCGCCATGGATCCAGCGAGCACGACATTCACTGTTGTGGCGGTGTACGGGGGTGTTGTGATGGTGGAGGGTGGTTGGTGGCGCGGGGTGTTGTATGCTGGGGTAGGGTCTGGGTTGGCGATAGCCTCAAAGTTCAGTGCTGCGCCGATCGTACTGGTGCCGGTGGTAGCGTTTGTGGTGGTGGTATGGCAAACGAAAGGGGGTTCACAAGCGCGGGGTGTCTGGGGAGAGAGAGGGTCGATGCAGCTGATAGGGGGTGTTGTGTTGTCGTTGGTGTTGGCCTTTGTGAGTTTTTTCATGACCAGTCCGTATGGAGTACTGGCCTGGGAGAATTTCCTACAAGCGACGCTGATAGAGCAAGGTGAGATGGTTCGTGGTTTAGCGGATATGCCGTTCACGCGTCAATACCGAAACACAGTGCCCTATGTGTATTTTATAGAGCAGCAGGTGTTGTGGGGATTGGGTCTGCCGTTGGGGTTAGTGGGTCTAGTGGGAGTGATGTGGGGATTGGGGAAGCTGCTCTTGTTGCGTTCTAGGCCGGGTGAGCTGCTGGTGTGGGCGTGGTTGGTGCCGTACTTTGGGATCACGGGGGGATTTCTGGCGAAGTTCAACCGCTATATGAGTCCGGTTCTGCCCTTCGTGCTGCTCTTGGTAGCTGGGATGCTGGTAGCATTCAGCGAGGATGCTGGAGGGAGGGCGCGCTCCGGGTTGTTCAGGAACGGGGTATCGTACCCTATGGGCTTCAATGCTTGGATCGTCCATCAACGACGAGTGCGCTCCGGGTTGGTTAGGAAAGGGGTATCGTACCTATTGGCATTGGTAGGGATAGTGGGGGGGATGTTGTGGTCGTTGGCGTATGTCAATGGGGTCTATAGTCGTGAGCACACCTGGGTGCAGTCAAGTCGTTGGGTGTATGCGAATGTAGAGTCGGGGTCGGTCATTTTGTGGGAGTTGTGGGATGATCCATTGCCGAAGAGGATTCTTGGTGAGCCTGGGATGGACATGGGGAGTCATGGTCTGCGTCATATAGACTGGTCGCCCTATGAAGAGGATACAGCGGAGAAGTATGAAATATTGAAGGGGAAATTGAGAGAGGCGGATTACGTCATCTACAGTTCCAAGCGCATCTATGGAAGCGTGGATGAGTTGCCTGAGCGCTACCCGATGACTACGCGGTACTATGAACTGATGTTTGCGGAGGAATTGGGGTATGTACAAGTGGCGGATATTCGCTCGGGGCCGCGTTTGTGGGGTTGGGAGTGGGACGACCAGGTGGCGGACGAGAGCTGGAGTTTATATGATCATCCGCGGGTAACGGTATTTGCCAAGGAGCGGGAGTTGAGCGATGCGGAGTTTGATGCCCTCTTGGGGTCTTCTTGGGAGGGAGCAATTCCCTGGTATCGAGGACAGGACCCACCTTTCAGTGCTTTCCTGATCGCGTTGGGGTTGGGCAGTTCACAGGAGAGCCGGGGCCGGGGCCTGCTCAACAACATTCTGGCCCTCCTGCCAGGGCAAGAGGTTGCGGCTTCACAGCCGCCATTGGAGCAACGCTTGGACCTCTCGCTGGCAATGCCGCTGCACGAACTACCGCTGGTGGATAATTACAGGTGGAATACCGTAGCGAGCGAGAATTCCTGGCTGGCGGTCGGCTGGTGGTGGTTTGTGATTTCTCTGCTCGGCTGGCTAGCTTGGCCTCTGGCGTTTGTTCTTTTCCGCCGCCTGCGGGACCGGGGCTATCTGGTCGCCAAAACGCTGGGTTGGTTGCTGGCCGGCTGGCTGTTGTGGCTGTGTGCCAGTTTTGGTCTGGCTCACAATACAGTTCGCAACGCTTGGCTGACAGTCGTGCTGCTTGCTCTTCTCAGTGGTGTCGTTCTTATCAGGAGCAGATGGGATGTTTGGAAGTACACGCGGCGTATGTGGAGAATTCTGCTACTCGGCGAAGGCCTGTTTGCCGGAGCATTCGTCCTGTTTGTGTTCATCCGCCTGGACAATCCGGACATCTGGCATCCTGTGTTCGGCGGCGAAAAGTTCATGGAGTTCGCCTTCCTCAACGGCATTCTACGCAGCCCCACCTTTCCACCGCTGGATCCACACTTCGCCGGCGGGTACATCAACTATTATTACTACGGTATCTATCTGGTCGGCTATCTCATCAAACTAAGCGGTATCTACGCGGAAGTCGCGTTCAATCTGGCGATCCCCACACTCTTTGCCCTGACGGTCATCAACGCCTTCTGTGTGGCCTACACTGCAGTGGCTCGGGAAGACCCAATACGCCCGTCCACAGACGATTGGCGTTCGGGCATCGGCCGCGCCCTGCTGGCCCCCTTATTCGTGGCCTTCATCGGCAATTTGGACAGTTGCGCCCAACTTGTGCGTAAATTGGTAGCGGTAAGCGACAGTCATTTTCAGAGTGCCCTCCCCGCACTGCAAACTATCGTCCACGCGGCCAGCGGCCTATGGCAGGTACTGACAACCGATAGAAGCCTGCCTGGCTATGATTTCTGGGCACCGAGTCGGGTTATCCCCTTTACCATCAACGAATTCCCTTACTGGAGTTTCACGTATGCTGATCTGCACCCGCACATGATCGGCATTCCCTTTTCCATCTTCTTTCTCGCCCTGGTGCTAACCCTCTTGAACAGTTATGACATGGACTGGAGGCGACACTGGCGTTATGGGCTGCTGCTGTTGGGGAGCTTCGCGTTTACACTAGGTGTGTTGGCAAACGTGAACCTGTGGGAGTTGCCCACCTATTATGGGCTGGGTACGCTGGCCTTTGCCATAGCCCTGTACCGGGGCCGCACCGCAGTTAAGGCGCAGCAAAACCCAGACAGTGACAGGCTACAGACCATTGGCCATCGGCCAGGGCTATGGGTAGGGTTTGCGGTGTTGTGTCTGGCCGCTACGTATCTGTTGTTCCTCCCCTTTTTCCGTAACTATACAAACGTGGCTGCGAGTGGGGTGGGAAGCGTGCGTACCCCAGATGACGTGGGCACATGGCTGTTGATCTGGGGGTTCTTCGGCTTTATCCTGTTTTCGTGGATGCTCATTGAAGGGTTTCGTGGCCACAAGCACGAAAAACCACTGGTCATCGACCAGGGGCCCGTGACCAGTGAGCAGCAGTTACAGGACATTGTAGTTCCTTCTCTTGCTCTGAGCCCGGCCCATGGGGAGAACAATCGACCAACGGGGTTGGCACGTACCTTTGAGCTGGTTGGGGGGCAATTTGCCCGCCTGCCGCGCTTGATACAGCTCTATCGGCTGCTCATTGCTCGGCCGACCGTCGGCTATGTGACAGGGGTGCTTCTGGTCCCGCTGTTGGTTCTCGTCTCCTTGGTATTGCTGCTGTTTACAGAGCATACCATTCTGGCTTTGTGCCTACCGTTTCTGGGGCTGGCCTTTCTGCTGCTGTGGCGACAGGGACATAGTGCGGAGCCTGGCGCGCTGTATATTGCCCTGCTGACAACAACCGGATTGGCACTTCTGGCCAGTACACAGGTGATCTATCTGAAAGATTTTCTGCAAGGCGGCGATTGGTATCGCATGAACACACTGTTCAAATTCTTCATACAAGTCTGGGTACTCTGGGGTGTCGCTGCAGCCATAGCTTTGCCCAGAATCTTGAAATCCCACTGGCCACTGGCCCCTGACCAGTGGCCAGTGAAATCTGCAGTGTGGGGTTTCATTTTCATCCTCCTCTTCAGTGCTAGCCTGGTGTATCCTCTGTGGGGTACGCCTGCACGCTTGGCGCAGCGTTTCCCCGGCTGGCAGCCGCAGCTTGGTACGCTAGACGGGATGGCCTATATGGAAAACGGCGTTTACTTCTGGCCAGATGGCAACAATGCCATTGAACTGCGCTATGATTGGGAGGCGATTCAATGGCTGTTGGCGAACGTGCGCGGCAATGTTGTTGTTGTGGAGTCTGCCGAGATCGACTACTACCGGGCCGGCGGTACACGGGTCGCCAGCCTGACCGGCCTTAGCGGACTGACCGGAATGCACGAGGGCGAGCAGCGCTATGCTGATCTTGTGGGCGCGCGCGCGGGTGTGCTCAATGAGTTCTGGAATACCGAAGACATGGGGCGCATACAGCAGTTAATCGCTGAACTGGACATCGGGCTGATATACGTGGGGCAGTTGGAACGGCATCAGCACCCGGCTGCTGTGGAGAGACTGCGGCAACTTGCAGCAGATGACGAGCTCCAGACAGTGTACCAAAACGAAAAAGTGACGATCTATGGGGTGCCATCCCAGATGATACGCACGAATGATGGGGTCTACATACCTGTGCAGAACCCGAGTGGCTAGTGAGCAGTGCCCAGGTAAGCCCATGCGTTTTTAAGCCCGAATCCTGATGCAGATAAGGAGTTCATGCAGAAAATCGTGATTGAAATCATTACCCTATTCCTAGGCTGGTATCTGGTTACGCAGATTGTCACTGTCGCTGCTATGCCTCTGGCCCTGCACTATTTCCGCTTTCTGCCAGACAGAGGCTTCGCGTTCGCCCGCATTTTCGGTATTCTGCTGCTGAGCTTCCTTCTCTGGTTGGGTACTAGCTACAGACTGCTGCACAATGACAGCGGTGGTGTATGGCTGGCTCTTCTGCTCGTCGCCCTCCTCAGTATCTGGGTGACATTGACTTCAAAAACGACTCCAGAGCAGCCTTTGCAGTCTGGGCCGGACAATGCCCCGCGCGTCACCATGCACCTTTCACGGCTCCGCTCCCTCCTCCCGCCTTGGCCCTACCTCTTGAGTGTTGAGCTACTCTTCTTCTTCGCGTTCGCTGCTTGGACATGGGTCCGGGCCCAGGATCCGGCCATCAACCACACAGAACAGCCGATGGACCTGATGTTTATGAACGGAATCTGGACCAGTGCCGCGTATCCTCCTCGGGATCCGTGGTTGGCCGGCTATGCGATCAGCTACTACTATTTCGGTTACTGGATGGTGATGACATTGGCCCGTATGGCTGGGCAGGCCCCGGAGATCGCCTACAATGTCGGCCAGGCATGTTGGTTCGGCCTGCTGCTCACCGGCAGCTTCGGCATCGGCTACAACCTTGTGGCCAGTGAAGCCCCAACATCACAGGCCACAGATCACAGGCCATTGGCTACTGCAATGGCCGCAGGATTTCTCACGGCCATTGCTATCGGATTGACCGGCAATCTGCATGTGATCCTTGAATGGCTCTATGCCCAAGGTGTCCCGTTGGACCGTGTGACCCAGCTCTTTGATGTGTACAACTTTCCGCAACAGGCACAGGTCAGCGGTCTGTGGTACATGGATAACGGTTGGAGCTGGTGGTGGCGGGCCAGCCGGGTGATCGAAGATCTCGACCTGTTGGGCAATCACATCGAAATCATTGACGAATTCCCGATCTTCAGTTATATCCTCGGCGACAACCATCCCCATGTACTGGCAATGCCGTTTGTCCTGTTGGTCGTAGCCATGGCATTGAACTGGTTCAATCAACCAGTGGGTGCTGCCCAGGGGGCGGTGCCCGGTTTCCGGATTAGGATTCCTTGGAGGAAAGGACCCAGCACCCCAACACCACTGTTTACAGCGATTCCTCTTGGCTTCCCGGGGCTTCTCTTGCTGACCACAGCCACGGGTGCCTTGCTCTTTCTCAATACTTGGGATTTCCCGCCCTACTGGCTGCTGTTGGTATTGGTAGTGCTGTTTAAGCCAGGGGCCGGCAAAAAACCGCACAGGCCACAGAAGTTCCTAGCCACAGGCCCCTGGCCGCAGGCCACTGTGGTTGCGGGGCTGCTCCTGTTGGGGACACTCCTCCTCTATCTGCCCTACTTCTTAACTGCCCAGAGCCAGGCCGGTGGCATTCTGCCAAATCTTTTCCACCCGACCCGGCTGCCGCAATTTCTGTTGATGTTCGGCCATTTTCTCTTGGCCATCGTCGGGCTACTGCTCATCGCTTGGCGGGAACAACCGCCAGCAGGCACAGTATTGGCAACCAGCACCACCTTGGTACTCGGTCTGCCTGTCATATTTCTGCTGGTCAGCGGTATGCTGGCGACGACTAGCGACCAATCTCTGATGGTGCGCCTGGCCCTGCCGGCCGATGCAAACAGTTATGGAGAACTGATGCTGCAGCGGCGTCTCTCACAGCCTTGGACATTCCTCTTGATGGGCAGTCTTGCCTCCATAACCCTTGCCCTGCTCTGGCAGCGCCTTGTCGAACCGGGCAAGGCCTCCGTCACGATGACATTTGTGTTGTTTCTCGTGGCCATCGGCGTGCTGCTGGCCTATGCCCCGGAGTTTGTCTATCTGCGGGACAATTTTGGCACGCGTATGAATACGATTTTCAAATTCTACTATCAAAGCTGGCTCTTATTGGGGACGGCGAGTGTCTATGCAATCGCCACCCAATGGCCAGTGAAGACCCAGGGACAGACCACAGGTCATCGGCCACTGGCTACAGCAGTTCCATCTGCTCTCTCACTTTTGCTGATCATCGCCTGTCTGATCTATCCTGTAGCAGGCGTATACGCGAAGATCAGCGGATTCGGCACGAGCCAGCCAACGCTGAATGGCATCGCCTATATAAACGCGGATGAACAAGCGGTGATCGAGTGGATTCGTCGCAACACCGCGCCGGATGCCATCATTCTGGAGGCCAAAGGAGCCAGTTATCGGTGGGATTCGGCGCGCATTAGCGCAGCCAGCGGGCGGGCGACACTTTTGGGTTGGGACGGTCACCAATCCCAGTGGCGGGGAGATGCCTACGGGGAGATGGCAGCCGGCCGGGCGGAAGCGATCCAAGAGGTGTACCAGCGGCCCAATCCGACCATATTGCGAGAACTGTTGCAGCGTTGGCAGATCGATTATGTACTTGTCGGCCCGGCCGAGCGTGCCCAGTATGGCATTACCCCCGCGTTGGAAAATCGCTTGATGCAGACCTTGGACATCGCATTTGAGCAGGGGGCATACCGCATTCTAGTGGCCAGTGGCCAGTGATCCGTGCCCAGTGAAAAATCAAACCCCCAAATCCCAAAAGTCAATGCCCAGAGAAACCACACAGGTCACTGCAATTCGTGTGGAACATGGCCTGTATGCTGTCCTGTTTGTGTTGGCACTGGTCTTGCGCGTCTATCGTTTGGGTACACTGCATCTCTTCACACCACAGGAGGCCGCCCAGGCTTGGCCTGCCTGGGCGAGCAACAATGCCGTTCAACTTCCGCTGGTTGAACCGGTCAGTCCGCTGCTCTTTACACTCCAACGGTTTCTTTTCTTCCTGACCGATGGCAATGAATTCTGGGCACGCTTAGCACCTGCCCTGGCGGGGGCCGGGCTGGTATTGGCCGCTTGGTCACTCCGTCGCTGTATGGGCCGTGGTGGCGCGCTGGCAGCAGCGTTAGGGTTCGCCTTTGATCCATGGCTGCTGGCCTTTAGCCGCCTAGGGGATAGTGCCATCCTGTCTGTTCTGCTCGGTGTGCTGCTGTTGGCTTGGCTCTGTAACACCAGGGACCAGGAAACCGCACAGGCCACAGACCACAGACTACAGACCACCGCAGTTGCGGTGATTGGCGGCCTGTTTCTGATCAGCGGACCCTTGGCATGGCTGCTGCTGCCGCTCATTCTGTTCGCCATATTTCTGCTTGATGGCAGGCCCATCAGCCGGCTTTCGCCGCTAGAACGCGGCCGGGCTGCTGTCGTGTTTGCCGCAACCGTTCTCATCGGTTCCAGCGGTCTACTGACCCATATTTCTGGCTTGGCGACCATCGCGGAAAGCCTTGGCGTAGCAATCGCTCATCTAACTGCTGGCTCGGAGGCTGCGGTCTATCCGCTGCAGTGGGGGCTGCTACGTCTGCTGGTGGATGAGCCGTTCTTGGTTCTGTTCGGCGGCAGTGGCTTGGTGGTTGTCCTCAAGCAGCAGTGGGCAGTGAAAGCCTCTCATACAGAAACACTAGCGGCCAGTGAAACCTTGCGGGCCACAGCGATTTGGCAGCGAATTCTGGCCGCTGGCGTGGGTTGGGGGCTATTGTGCCTGCTGTTGCCAGGGCGCACCCCGCTCAGTCTGCTGGTTCTAGGGCTGCCTCTGCTATTGCTGGCCGCGGGGACAGCAGCAGCCCTGCTACGTTTCGGACTATCCCGGCTGAATCAACTGGAAGCGAGCTGGGCAGCCTGTGCAATAATGGGGATCTTGCTGGTGACAGCGTTTTTCTGGACAGGAAATGCAGTCACCGCCTTGCGGCCTGGCAATTTTGAACCCGGCCTGCTGGCATTTTATCTACTGCTTCCGGCTCTATGTGTGTTCTTCGTTTGGTGGTTCGGCCTACGCACGAGCGGACAGATGTTGGGGCTGCTGCTGCTGACCGTCTTTTTCTTAGCAAATATCAGCAGTAGTTGGATGTTAAATCTGCGTCCGGATATCCAGAGGCGTAGCCTTTTTGTGGAAACCGCTGCCGATGGACTGACACTTCTGGTACAGGATGTGGCCCGTCTTAGTTCCCTGCGGGCCGGGGACCCGACCGAAGCAGTGCTCTATCTGCTGGTGCGGCCCCAGGTACAACCCTTCTATGCTTGGCATCTACGCACAATGCGTCATATACGCTGGGGCCCGGATAGTGACCCCATGGCATTGGACGCTTCGGCCCTGGTTGTGCGCGACGCGGGTGCCAGCCTACATGTAGCGGATGATTTTATCGGGAGCAGCTATTCTGTGATACAGCGTTGGCTGCCAACGGACTTGGCCGGCCTTAGCCAACATTTGCTCTGGGCATTGTATGGGGAACGCCCACACAAGCCCCTATTCCAGGAGGTTGAACTTTGGGTAAAACAGTAACAGTGGCCAATGACCAGGAAACGACACAGGCCACAGCAATATGGGACAAGAACCTTTGGGAATTGGTTCCGGTCAACTGGGAAACGCTTGCTTGGGCTCTACTGCTACTCCTGGCCATTGCCAGCCGCTTCTATGATATCGGCGCACGGGGCATGAGCCATGACGAGAGCTTGCATGCAGTCTATTCCCTGAATCTCTACCGTAGCGGCACCTATCTGCACGACCCGATGATGCATGGGCCGTTCCTGTTTCATGCCAATGCCTTTGTCTATTTTCTGTTCGGTGTGAGCGATGCCACCAGCCGGGTCATGCCGACGCTGGCAGGCATTGGCACAGTATTGATGGCGTGGTTCTATCGCCGCTGGCTCGGGCGCACTGGGGCCTTGTTGAGCGGCCTGCTGCTATTGATGAGCCCGAGTCTGCTGTTCCACAGTCGCTATATCCGCAACGATATCTATATCGTCTTTTTCTCCATGATATGGGTCTATGGGATGTTCCGATTTCTGGAAGAGCGGCGCACCAAATGGCTCTATCTGACGGTGGTTGCCATGGCCCTGGGCTTTGTCACCAAAGAAAACCAATTTATGTCCGGTACGATCTTTGGCGCATTTCTGGTAGGGGCTACAGCTTGGCAGAAGTTCTTCAGGAACCGCTCGATGCAGGACAGTCCGTTTGCTGATCTGGCGGTTCTCTTCTTTACCCTTGTCCTGCCCTTCACTGCCCCGTTCGGCCATCTTGCTTTGGGCTGGAATGCCCTGGCCTATGGGACGAGTGCGGATTTGGGCCGTTCCGGCTTTCTTGTGCTGCTGATGGCCGGCTTGAGTATTGCCGTCGCCTATTGGTGGTTTGGGGTCAAACGAAAAGGTCGGGATGGGGCGATTTCCTTTGAAAATTGGGCGGTTTTGATGCTGTTATTCTGGGCAATCGAAATCGTCTTCTTTACCACATTCTTTACCAATCCGGTCGAGGGCATGGCCACCGGGATCGTGGGTAGTCTTGGCTATTGGATCGCCCAACATGAGGTCCAACGGGGTAGCCAGCCCTGGTATTATTACATACTACAGAGCTTGCTGTATGAGTTCCTCCCGCTGTTCCTGAGCATTGGCGGCCTCGTGTCAGTGGCCAGAAACCTGTGGCCAGTGATCAGGAAACGTCGAACCCCAACACCACAGGCCACAGGTATTGGCACGATCCATCTCTTCTTGGCTTGGTGGGGGATTGCAGCCTGGCTGTCATACACCTATGCTGGTGAAAAGATGCCATGGCTCATGTCCCATATGGCTCAACCCATGGCACTCTTCGGCGGTTGGTGGTTGGCCCGTCTGCTTTCCCGCATCGACTGGCAGAAAGTGCGAGCATCCCACGGCTGGTGGGTGCTGGCCCTGGTGCCGGCCCTGCTCTATACCATCGGGACCCTGTTTTCTGTCTTTCCGCTCGGAGGCCGGGACATAGATTCCCTGGCGCGGACAGTGCGCTTCATTCTCACCCTGCTGGTTACGGGCGGGTTGTTGTATCTTGCTTGGTTGGCCTTCCAGCGTTACGGCTGGCAGTCGTTGCTGCGGCTGACAGCCGTGGGCATTGTCTCGATCCTGCTCCTGCTTACCATCCGTTTTTCCTATCTGCTCACCTATGTACACTATGATATGGCGACCGAATATCTGGTCTATGCTCATGCTTCGCCGGACGTAAAACGGGCTTTGCGCGAGATCGAAACCATCAGCGAACGCATAGTGGGAGAGCGGGAGATTCGGGTTGCCTATGATGACGACACAGCCTGGCCCATGAGCTGGTACATGCGTTTCTATCCAAATAATATTTTCTACGGTGCGAACCCCAATACCGATGCCATGAGCGTACCGGTCATTCTGGTAGGCAGCAATAACTATGAAAAAGTGGAACCTTACGTAGCCCGGGATTACGTCAACCGTAGTTATCGCTTGATCTGGTGGCCGGAGGAAAGTTACAAGGGCGAGTGGGATGCAGAGGCCGGCAGATCGAAAGGCCTGACCCTGTCACAGATATGGGGGGCCTTGACTGTCCCGGAGCAACGTCGCCGTCTGTGGCAGATCTTCTTCTACCGCAACCACCCGGACCGCACCTTGACCGCCTGGCCCCATCGCCATGAGTTTCGGATGTATGTTCGCAAGGACATCGCCGATATCGTCTGGGATCTGAATGTCGTTCCCACTGAGGGCGGTCCCTCCTTTGACTACACGGAGATCGACCGCAATGCCACCACGGTGTATGAAGGCATGTATGGGGACCTGTTTCTGTCCGCGCCTCGCTCTGTGGCCGTTGGCGCAGATGGCCGCCGCTATCTTCTGGATACAGGCAACAACCGGGTCGTGGTACTCAACCCGGATGGATCTTTCCTGCGGGCCTTCGGCAGTCCCTGCTCCCTCGGCGATGGCAGCGGTTGTCTGGACCCTGATGGCGATGGCCCATTGCAACTCGGCGATGGCCAGTTCAATCAGCCCTGGGGCCTTGCTGTGAGCGCAGATGGCACAATTTTCGTCTCTGATACATGGAACGGGCGCATTCAGTCCTTTGATCCCGAGGGCCGGTTCCTGCACAAGTGGGGTGTACTTGTACTCAATAGCATCAGCCAAGACAACATAGATCCCTTTGCCCTCTTCGGCCCACGGGGCCTGGCTGTCATGCCCTCCGGCAACTTGCTGGTGGCAGATACCGGCAATAAACGCATCGTCGAGTACACAGCCAGTGGCCAGTACATTCGGCAAATCGGTGGCGGCGGCATTGTCCTCGGCCGCTTTGATGAGCCGGTCGATGTCACCATTCACCCACCGACAGGCAACATCTTGGTGACGGATATCTGGAATCGTCGCATCCAGGTGCTATCGCCCGAGCTGGAACCCCTGGCCGAGTGGCCCATGCCCACCTGGGAGAGCCACGACCTGTGGGACAAGGCATATGTAACGGCTGCGGCCGATGGAACTGTCTACGCCACGGACCCGCAATTTTCCCAGGTGTACATCATCTCCGCAGGTACAATTCAGGCCAGCTTCGGCCAGTTCGGCAGCGAACGCAATCGCTTCGCCAAACCGACCGGACTGGCAATCGATCCCCTGAGCGGCGAGCTACTCATCGCGGATGCGGATAACAACAGGATACTGGTCTTTGATCATGAGTAAATTGCTGCGTAACTCAACCCGCAGCTGTTCTATCTTCAGGCAACGAATCGTTGTCCTGCCAGCCCTCACCTTTCTCTGGTCCGCCGTAATACTAACCGGCCGCATCTTGGTCGCAGGCGCGCTCATTCCCGTAGCCGCGCAGACAATAAATTCGTGTACCAATAGTGTCGCGGTTCCGGATCCAGAAGACGCCAATTTAGTCGCGGATTGCAACGTGCTCCTGGCCGCCAAGGACATCCTAAGAGGTACCGCCTCATTGAACTGGAGTACAACGATTCCCATAAGCCAATGGGATGGCATCACCGTCTCTAGATCGCGTGTGACGTCGTTGAGGCTCAGTGATAAGAAACTCACAGGCAGAATCCCTGCTGAACTGGGCAATCTTTCCAATCTGCAGCACTTGCTCCTCAACGACAACCAACTGACTGGCGATATCCCTGCTGAACTGGGCAACCTCTCCAATCTTGAGTCGTTGGACCTCTCTCACAATGATCTGACGGGTAGTATCCCTTCTGCACTGGGCAATCTATCAGCTCTGCAGCAATTGTATCTCAACGACAACCAACTGACGGGTAGTATCCCTTCTGCACTGGGCAATCTATCGGCTCTGCAGCAATTGTATCTCTACGACAACCAACTGACGGGCACTATCCCTTCTGCACTCGGTAACCTCTCCAATCTGCAGCGGTTGGCCCTTAACTATAACCAACTGAGGGGCAGCATCCCTTCTGGACTAGGCAACCTCTCCCTGCTAACGGGGTTGTGGCTCAATCACAACCAACTGACGGGCAGTATCCCTGCACAGTTGGGCAATCTTTCCAATCTGCAGCACTTGCTCCTCAACGACAACCAACTGACGGGCAGTATCCCTGCACAGTTGGGCAATCTTTCCAATCTGCAGCACTTGCTCCTCTACAACAACCAACTGACGGGCAGTATCCCTGCACAGTTGGGCAGCCTCTCCAATCTGCAGGGGTTGGTCCTCTACAACAACCAACTGACGGGTAGTATCCCTTCTGGACTAGGCAATTTCTCCCTGCTGACGGGGTTGTGGCTCCAGAACAACCAACTGACAGGCAGCATCCCTTCTGCCCTGGGCAATTTATCGGCTCTGCAGCACTTGCTCCTCAACGACAACCAACTGACGGGCAGTATCCCTGCTGAACTGGGCAATCTTTCCAATCTGCAGCGCTTGGTCCTCAACAACAACCAACTGACGGGTAGTATCCCTTCTGCACTAGGCAACTTCTCCCTGCTGACGGAGTTGTGGCTCAATAACAACCAACTGACAGGCAGCATCCCTTCTGCACTGGGCAATCTATCGGCTCTGCAGCAATTGTACCTCAGCAACAACGGACTGACAGGCACTATTCCTGCGGACCTAGGCAAACTGACGAATCTGACAAGGTTGGAATTTCAAAGCAACCAACTAATGGGTACTATCCCTTCTCAGTTGGGCAACCTCTCCCTGCTGACGGAGTTGTGGCTCCATAACAACCAACTGACGGGCCCCATCCCTTCTGCACTGGGCAATCTCTCCAATGTAAAGGAGTTGTACCTCTTTGCTAACCAACTGACGGGTTCTATCCCTACTGAACTGGGCAACCTCTCCAATCTGCAGGGGTTGGTCCTCTACGACAACCAACTGACGGGCAGTATCCCTGCACAATTAGGCAATCTTTCTAAGCTGCAGCACTTGGTCCTCTACGACAACCAACTGACAGGCAGTATCCCTTCTGCACTAGGCAACCTCTCCCTGCTGACGGAGTTGTGGCTCCAGAACAACCAACTGACGGGCCCCATCCCTACTGAACTGGGCAACCTCTCCAATCTGCAGCGGTTGCTCCTCTACAACAACCAACTGACGGGTACTATCCCTCCAACATTCGGTAATCTTTCCAAGCTGCAGCGGTTATCCTTCAGGCACAACCAACTGACGGGTACTATCCCTTCTGCACTGGGCAACCTCTCCCTGTTGACGGAGTTGTGGCTCAATAACAACCAACTGAGGGGCAGCATTCCTACAGAATTGGGCAGGCTCTCCAATCTGCAGGGGTTGTACCTCTCTGCTAACCAACTGACGGGCCCCATCCCTCCAACATTCGGTAATCTTTCCCAGTTACATACGTTGTACCTCTCTGCTAACCAACTGACGGGCTCCATCCCTTCTGCACTCGGTAACCTCTCCAATCTGCAGCGGTTGGGCTTTGACTATAACCAACTGACGGGTTCTATCCCTACTGAACTGGGCAACCTGAGGAATCTGACGGAGTTGAGACTTGTCGGCAACCAACTCAGCGGATGTATACCGAGTGCCTTGAGAGATATTTCCCACAATGACCTGTCACGTCTCGGACTGCTGTTCTGCGCCCCTCTGTATCTACCGATCATTCATCGCTGACAGGGCATCGAACTGCGGTGGTTCGTGGGAGAGGAACAGTCGTTTGTTGTGATGAACCACTGCTGTATTTCAAGCCGTCGGTAGAACGCGGTAATCTGACCGAAGATTGAGAAGGAACTACAACCAATGATTTTTGTTAGAACAGCCTGCCCTTGGTGTGAATATATGAACCGTTCCGCTGCCAAGTTCTGCGGGAACTATCGATCCCCTGAGCGGCGAGCTACTCATCGCGGATGCGGATAACAACAGGATACTGGTCTTTGATCATGAGTAAATTGCTGCGTAACTCAACCCGTAGCTGTTCTATCTTCAGGCAACGAATCGTTGTCCTGCCAGCCCTCACCTTTTTCTGGTCCGCCGTAATATTAACCGGCCGCATCTTGGTCGCAGGCGCGCTCATTCCCGTAGCCGCGCAGACAATAAATTCGTGTACCAATAGTGTCGCGGTTCCGGATCCAGAAGACGCCAATTTAGTTGCGGATTGCAACGTGCTCCTGGCCGCCAGGGACACCCTAAGAGGTACCGCCTCATTGAACTGGAGTACAACGATTCCCATAAGCCAATGGGATGGCATCACCGTCTCTAGATCGCGTGTGACGTCGTTGAGGCTCAGTGATAAGAAACTCACAGGCAGAATCCCTGCTGAACTGGGCAATCTTTCCAATCTGCAGCACTTGCTCCTCACCAACAACCAACTGACGGGTTCTATCCCTGCTGAACTGGGCAATCTCTCCAATCTGCAGGGGTTGGTCCTCTACGACAACCAACTGACGGGCAGTATCCCTGCTGCGTTGGGCAATCTCTTCAATCTTGAGGGGTTGTGGCTCAGCAGCAACCAATTGACGGGCGAGATCCCTGCTGAACTGGGCAACCTCTCCTATCTTGTGTGGTTGGATCTCAACTCCAACAGACTAACGGGCAGTATCCCTGCACAATTGGGCAATCTTTCCAAGCTGCAGCACTTGGTCCTCTACGACAACCAACTGACGGGCAGTATCCCTGCACAATTGGGCAATCTTTCCAATCTGCACACGTTGTACATCTATAACAACCAACTGACGGGCATACTTCCTGCTGCACTGGGCAACCTATCACAGTTATATGTGTTGAACCTCCGAGACAACCAACTGACGGGCAGTATCCCTGCACAATTGGGCAATCTTTCCAAGCTGCAGCACTTGGTCCTCTACGGCAACCAACTGACGGGTACTATCCCTGTTGCGTTGGGTAGCCTCTCCAATCTGACGACGTTGCGTCTCAGCAGCAATGCCCTGACAGGTACCATCCCTGTTGTGCTGGGCAACCTCTCCAATCTTGAGTCGTTGGACCTCTCTCACAATGATCTGACGGGCGAGATCCCTGCTGTGCTGGGCAACCTCTCCAATCTTGTGTTGTTGGGCCTCTCTGAGAACAATCTGACGGGCGAGATCCCTGCCACGTTGGGCAACCTCTCCAATCTTAAGTGGTGGTTGGCCCTCTCTCACAATGATCTGACGGGCGAGATCCCTGCTGAACTGGGCAATCTCTCCAATCTTGTGTTGTTGGATCTCAGCTCCAACAGACTAATGGGCAGTATCCCCGCTGCGTTGGGCAATCTCTCCAATCTTGAGTGGTTGTGGCTCAGCGGCAACCAATTGACGGGCAATATCCCAGTTCAACTAGGCAGCCTCTCCAAGTTGCAGAGGTTAGACCTTGACAACAACCAACTGACGGGTTCTATCCCTACTGAACTGGGCAACCTCTCCAATCTGCAGTGGTTGGTCCTCTACGACAACCAACTGACGGGCAGTATCCCTGCACAATTGGGCAATCTTTCCAAGCTGCAGGGGTTGGTCCTCCACGACAACCAACTGACAGGCAGCATCCCTTCTGCACTGGGCAACCTCTCCCTGTTGACGGAGTTGTGGCTCAATAACAACCAACTGAGGGGCAGCATTCCTACAGAATTGGGCAGGCTCTCCAATCTGCAGGGGTTGTACCTCTCTGCTAACCAACTGACGGGCCCCATCCCTCCAACATTCGGTAATCTTTCCAAGCTGCAGCGGTTATCCTTCAGGCACAACCAACTGACGGGTAGTATCCCTTCTGCACTGGGCAACCTCTCCCTGTTGACGGAGTTGTGGCTCAATAACAACCAACTGAGGGGCAGCATTCCTACAGAATTGGGCAGGCTCTCCAATCTGCAGGGGTTGTACCTCTCTGCTAACCAACTGACGGGTACTATCCCTTCTGCACTCGGTAACCTCTCCAATCTGCAGCGGTTGGGCCTTGACTATAACCAACTGACGGGTTCTATCCCTACTGAACTGGGCAACCTGAGGAATCTGACGGAGTTGAAACTTGCCGGCAACCAACTCAGCGGATGTATACCGAGTGCCTTGAGAGATATTTCCCACAATGACCTGTCACGTCTCGGACTGCTGTTCTGCGCCCGTACCCTGTATCTACCGATCATTCATCGCTGACAGGGCATCGAACTGCGGTGGTTCGTGGGAGAGGAACAGTCGTTTGTTGTGCTGAACCACTGCTGTATTTCAAGCCGTCGGTAGAACGTGATAATCTGACCGAAGATTGAGAAGGAACTACAACCAATGATTGTTGTTAGAACAGCCTGTCCTTGGTGTGAATATATGAACCGTTCCGCTGCCAAGTTCTGCGGGAACTATCGATCCCCTGAGCGGCGAGCTACTCATCGCGGATGCGGATAACAACAGGATCCTGGTCTTTGATCATGAGTAAATTGCTGCGTAACTTAACCTGTAGCTGTTCTATCTTCAGGCAACGAATCGTTGTCCTGCCAGCCCTCACCTTTTTCTGGTCCGCCGTAATATTAACCGGCCGCATCTTGGTCGCAGGCGCGCTCATTCCCGTAGCCGCGCAGACAATAAATTCGTGTACCAATAGTGTCGCGGTTCCGGATCCAGAAGATGCCAATTTAGTTGCGGATTGCAACGTGCTCCTGGCCGCCAGGGACACCCTAAGAGGTACCGCCTCATTGAACTGGAGTACAACGATTCCCATAAGCCAATGGGATGGCATCACCGTCTCTAGATCGCGTGTGACGTCGTTGAGGCTCAGTGATAAGAAACTCACAGGCAGAATCCCTGCACAGTTGGGCAATCTTTCCAATCTGCAGCACTTGCTCCTCACCAACAACCAACTGACTGGCGATATCCCTACTGAACTGGGCAACCTTTCCAATCTGCAGGGGTTGGTCCTCTACGACAACCAACTGACGGGCAGTATCCCTGCTGCGTTGGGCAATCTCTTCAATCTTGAGGGGTTGTGGCTCAGCAGCAACCAATTGACGGGCGAGATCCCTGCTGAACTGGGCAACCTCTCCTATCTTGTATGGTTGGATCTCAACTCCAACAGACTAACGGGCAGTATCCCTGCACAATTGGGCAATCTTTCCAAGCTGCAGCAATTGTATCTCTACGACAACCAACTGATGGGCAGAATCCCTGCACAGTTGGGCAATCTTTCCAATCTGCACACGTTGTACATCTATAACAACCAACTGACGGGCATACTTCCTGCTGCACTGGGCAACCTATCACAGTTATATGTGTTGAACCTCCGAGACAACCAACTGACGGGCATACTTCCTGCTGCACTGGGCAACCTCTCCAATCTTGTGTGGTTGGATCTCAGCTCCAACAGACTAACGGGCAGTATCCCCGCTGTGTTGGGCAATCTCTCCAATCTTGTGTGGTTGGATCTCAGCGGCAACCAATTGACGGACGAGATCCCTGCTGAACTGGGCAACCTCTCCCTGCTGACGGAGTTGTGGCTCAACAACAACCAACTGACAGGCACTATTCCTGCGGCCCTGGGCAAACTGACGAATCTGACAAGGTTGGAATTTCAAACCAACCAACTAATGGGTACTATCCCTGCACAGTTGGGCAATCTTTCCAATCTGCAGCACTTGGTCCTCTACGACAACCAACTGACGGGCAGTATCCCTGCACAATTGGGCAATCTTTCCAATCTGCAGCACTTGGTCCTCTACGACAACCAACTGACGGGCAGCATCCCCACTGCACTGGGCAATCTTTCCACTAATCTGCAGACCTTGAATCTCTACAGCAACACCCTGACGGGTTCTATCCCTACTGAACTGGGCAACCTGAGGAATCTGACGGAGTTGAAACTCGCCGGCAACCAACTGACGGGCAGTATCCCTGCACAATTGGGCAATCTTTCCAATCTGCAGCACTTGGTCCTCTACGACAACCAACTGACAGGCAACATCCCGGCACAATTGGGGAACCTTTCCAATCTGGAGGGGTTGACCCTCTATAACAACCAACTGATGGGCAGCATCCCAGTTCAACTAGGCAACCTTTCTCAGCTACAGTCGTTGCGGCTCAAACACAACCAACTGATGGGCAGTATCCCAGTTCAACTAGGCAGCCTCTCCAATTTGCAGTGGTTAGATCTTAACGATAACCAACTGACAGGAAACATTCCTCCCGAACTCGGCAACCTCTCCAAGCTAAGGGAATTGTACCTCCATGACAATCAACTGACGGGCACTATTCCTCCTGCACTGGGCAATCTTTCCAAGCTAGTGTACTTGTCCCTCTACGACAACCAACTGACCGGCTCTATCCCGGCTGTACTCGGCAACCTCTCCGACCTACATTACTTGTACCTCAGAAACAATCAACTGACAGGTTCGATCCCGGCTGCACTCGGCAGCCTCTCCAAGCTGCGGACGTTGCAGCTCTATCGCAACCAGCTAACGGGCAACATTCCTGCTGCATTAGGCAACCTGACGAATCTGACGGCGTTGCAACTCGCCCACAACCAACTGACGGGCACTATCCCTAAAGAACTGGGCAGACTCACCAATCTGCGGGGATTGGGTCTCAACGACAACCAACTGACGGGCAGCATTCCTGCTGCATTGGGCAATCTTTCCAATCTGCAGGGGTTGCACCTTGACTATAACCGACTGACGGGTAGTATTCCTGCTGAATTGGGCAACCTCTCCCTGCTAACGGGGTTGTGGCTCAATAACAACCAACTGACGGGTTCTATCCCTACTGAACTGGGCAACCTCTCCAATCTGCAGGGGTTGTACCTCTTTGCTAACCAACTGACGGGCAGTATCCCTGCACAATTAGGCAATCTTTCCAAGCTGCAGCATTTGGTCCTCCACGACAACCAACTGACAGGCAGCATCCCTTCTGCACTAGGCAACCTCTCCCTACTGACGGAGTTGTGGCTCTTCAACAACCAACTGAGGGGCCCCATCCCTCCAACATTCGGTAATCTCTCCCAGTTACATACGTTGTACCTCTCTGTTAACCAACTGACGGGCTCCATCCCTTCTGCACTCGGTAACCTCTCCAATCTGCAGAAGTTATCCTTAGATAACAACCAACTGAGGGGCAGCATTCCTTCCGAACTGGGCAGGCTCTCCAATTTGCAGAGGTTGGATCTCGCTGCTAACCAACTGAGGGGCCCCATCCCTCCAACATTCGGTAATCTCTCCCAGTTACATACGTTGTACCTCTTTGCTAACCAACTGACGGGCAGTATCCCTACAGAATTGGGCAATCTTTCCAATCTGCAGCGGTTGGTCCTCTACGACAACCAACTGACGGGCAGCATTCCTACAGAATTGGGTAGACTCTCCAATCTGCAGACATTGCGGCTCAATCACAATCAACTGACTGACAGTATCCCTACTGAACTGGGCAACCTGAGGAATCTGACGGAGTTGAAACTTGCCGGCAACCAACTCAGCGGATGTATACCGAGTGCCTTGAGAGATATTTCCCACAATGACCTGTCACGTCTCGGACTGCTGTTCTGCGCCCGTACCCTGTATCTACCGATTATTCATCGCTGACATGGCATCGAACTGCGGTAGTTCGTGGGAGAGGAACAGTCGTTTGTTGTGATGAACCACTGCTGTACTTCAAGCCGTCGGTAGAACGCGGTAATCTGACCGAAGATTGAGAAGGAACTACAACCAATGATTGTTGTTAGAACAGCCTGTCCTTGGTGTGAATATATGAACCGTTCCGCTGCCAAGTTCTGCGGGAACTGTAGTCGGCCTTTGCCCTTCAACCGCTCCTGCACCCAGTGCGGTGCGGACAACCCCGCCAATCACCGTTTCTGTGAGGCGTGTAGTGCGCCGCTGCTAGCGGATGCATCCCCAGGGTCGGTCGGGCAACCGGCGGTTGAAACAGATCCCCTGGGAGCTGAAATTTCCGACAGACGAGAAACACCTCACGCGCCCAAGTCTCCGAGGAAGCCGCGACTCTTGGGTCTAACATGGGATACACCTGCGCCGGGTTGGCAATGGTCGTGGGCCTATCTGCGCTCTTGGGCGGTTCGCAATCGGTGGGAGTTGTTGGCAGTCGTGCTCCTGACCATTGCGGCGGCGGTTCTTCGCCTCTACCGCTTGGGCGATATGCTGCCCGGCGTCCATCAGGACGAAGGAGATTTCGGCTTGGAAGCGTTGCGTGTCTTGGAAGATGGCTGGATTGGCGTCTATACTATGGCATCTCATGGGTATCCGACAGGACCTGTTTATTTCGTAGCATTGATGATCTGGCTCTTTGATGCCTCCATATACACAGTCCGCCTCTCAATGGCTCTCATCGGTATCGTCACGGTACCGGCGGCGTATCTGTTGTTTCGGCTTGGTTTCGGGCGTTGGGTAGCACTGTTTGCCACAAGCGGGTTGATGTGGAGTTACTGGCATGTGCATCTGAGCCGAATCGCACAGCCCATGATGTCGTTGTGCTCGGCCGCTTTGAGGAGCCGGTCGATGTCACCATTCACCTACCGACAGGCAACATCTTGGTGATGGATATCTGGAATCGTCGCATCCAGGTGCTATCGCCCGATCTGGAACCCCTGGCCGAGTGGCCCATGCCCACCTGGGAGAGCCAAGACCTGTGGAACAAGGCATATGTAACGGCTGCGGCCGATGGAACTGTCTACGCCACGGACCCGCAATTTTCCCAGGTGTACATCATCTCCGCAGGTACAATTCAGGCCAGCTTCGGCCAGTTCGGCAGCGAACGCAATCGCTTCGCCAAACCGACCGGACTGGCAATCGATCCCCTGAGCGGTGAGCTACTCATCGCGGATGCGGATAACAACAGGATCCTGGTCTTTGATCATGAGTAAATTGCTGCGTAACGCATACGTAAATGTTCTTGCTGGTGTTCTCGCCATTGTAAGTGCCATCGCTGGCCAGTGGCTGTTGGGGCGCGGGCAAACCACGTTGGCTATAGGTCTGTACTCTCTCGGCATTGTACTGGCCCTATGGGCATTCCGACAGTACCGGGATATTGCCAGGCCCTATGTTCCTGATCCTGGTACACTTCAGAGGCTCAACCCCCGCTGGCTGTTGTTGATTCTACTCCTACCGGGCGCAGTCGCTGCTTGGTCTATCGAACGTCTCCGCATCGATCCGAACCGCCCGTCGGATCTCTTCTGGCTGCTCCACATCGCCAGTATTCTCTTATTCATCGGCTGCGTCTATTTCGTCGAACGTCGCCAAAAGGGATCTGGATCGAAGGAGTCAATCCAAGAGAATCCTGATTCCACTTCTGCGCTAGCTTGGAAAATTTCCGAGCGTCTGGCCCTCTTCGGAATTCTTTTCATCGGCCTGTTTCTGCGGCTCTATCAGCTCCCTGAATATCCCTTCGGCACTTGGTATGACGAAGCTGACAATGGGTTACAGTCTCTGCGAATTTTGCGTGAACCAGAGTACCGCCCTCTTTTTATTGATTCCATTCATGCGCCGGGACATTATATTTATCTTATCTCCTCACTCTTTCTGGTATTGCCGAAGATTACATTTGTAATTCGTCTGGTCAGTGTAATCTTTGGAATACTATCAATTCCGGCCGGTTTTATGGCAGGCAATCAACTATTTGGTCGTGGCCCTGGGTTAATCATTGCCTTCTTTCTTGCAGTTTCACGCTGGAGCGTCAATTTTAGCCGTATTGGCATGTATAATATGTCTGTAACCGTTTTTACCTTATTGGGTATCGGTTTCTTACTGTATGCTTTACGTCGCAATCGTTTGACTGACTACCTATGGGCAGGATTTTTCTTGGGATTTGGTCTGAATTTTTATGGTGTATTTCTCGTATTTTTGGCTGTTGTTTTCGTTTTCCTTTTGCATTATGTTGTGTCTCACGGCAGGATCTTGCTCTATCAATGGAAAGGGCTTTTGGTAGCAGCGATGGCAGGGTTACTCTTCCTAGCACCACTGGCTATCTATGCAATGGAACAACCGGACATCTACTTCAATCGGTCGCGAACTGTATCAATTTTCAATGAATATTCAGAAGATGAGGTTTGGGATGTGGTCAGGGAAAATGCAGTTGTGCATCTCCTCATGTACAATCTGCGCGGTGACCCCAATGGCCGCCACAATCTACCTGGCACTCCGATGCTGTCGTCCGTCGCTGGCGCGCTGCTCGTGCTCGGGCTGGGCCTCAGCCTCAGCCGCTTCTGGCGCGCCCGTTCTCTGTTACTCGTCGTCTGGTTCCTGGGAATGATGACTAGCGGCATCTTAACCCTCAGCTTTGAAGCACCTCAGTCTTTGCGTGCAATTGGGACGTTACCTGTCGTCTATCTACTAGGGACTGTCCCTCTGGCCTTATTGTGGCAGAATTGGCGAGCCACGGCTGTTGGAAAACAATGGCCTTGGTTGTTCGTCTGTCCGCTGTTGGTTCTGTTGGCTGCTGTGGCGTTGCCCAACTACAGGACGTACTTCGAACGACAGAAGAACGATTTTGCTGTTTGGAATGCCTTTTCCACTGCCGAGAGTATTTCGGGTAAGCTCATCGCCGAGCACAAGGACGAAACCGACATCTATGTGACGGCCCTATATCATGGTCATCTCACTGTACGATTCTTGAGCGATATAGAACCGACGTATCAACGGATCGACACGACAGCCCATTTGCCCCTGCAAGCCTCCCCGCAGCGGGATATATTGATCCTGCTAGATGACCAGCGACGCAGCTTTTTTGAAGAAGCCCGTCGTTATTATCCGAACGCTGAATTCGTTGAACACAAGCCGCCTTTCGGCGGGCCCACAGTGCTTTACCAGATGCGTCTCAGTCAGGCGGACCTTGCCTCTATCCAGGGGCTGAATGTATCGTATTTTGCTGGTGAAGAGTGGAGCGGCCCGTCTGTGGCAACAGAGAAGCACCAGACGCTTTCCGTTGAATGGCCTCGCGATGCCCCTGTGGCCGCGCCATTCTCCGCCGAGTGGAGCGGTGTACTCAGTGTCGGTCGTTACGGTCCCCATAAATTGGTCCTACGCGCCCCGTCCAGGTCTGAATTGTATGTAGACGAGGAACTGGTGGCTTCTGCGGCTGCCATGGAGACGAAACCCGCAGGCGGAGAAGGTGAAGCAATCGTAGCAGCCTTGGAACTGGCGCAGGGCAATCACAGCCTGAGAATCCGCGCGGTCAGCGGTGAAGGGCCTGTTACCTTCTCTTGGCAGCGGCCCGGCGAGGACGAGCAGATCGTCCCATCTTCGGCATTGAATGTGCCACCGGTGACGAACAACGGCCTGCTAGGACACTACTACGCCAATGGTGACTGGCGAGAGCCGGTTGCCTTCACCCGGATCGATCCACAGATCAATCTGTACTTTCATGTCATTCCTCTGCCCCGTCCCTATACCGTTGAATGGGTCGGCAAAATCGCCATTCCCCAGGAAGGTGTCTATACTTTGGGCATTGAGTCCATTGATGAATCAGAGCTGTTGATCGATGACGAACAGGTCGCGGCCAGCCCGGAACCGAATCAGTACAATGAGAACCCCGTCACACTGACAGCCGGACTGCATGATATTCGCATCCGCTTTGCCGACCGCACCAATCATACCCATGTCAATCTCTACTGGGCACCGCCAGGACAGGGGATCCAACCGGTCCCTTCGGAGGTGCTCTTCCCACCCCAGGGCAGCTATGCCCATGTAAACATTGAGGACCTGTCCATTTTTGATACAGTGCCGGAAACCGCATCCGTTCTCAACGCCGCTGCTCTGCTCGCGGGAGAGCCGCAGGTGGTCCGTTTTGAAGTCATCAACGAAGATTTCGAACGCCCCCGGGGTGTGGCAGCGGCAAACGGAAGGCTCTACATAGCCGACCCCGACGCGCAAGAACTGATCGTTTTTGAGGCAGGTCGGCGGGTGGCCCGGGTACAGCGGTCGGACCAGCGTTTTCGTGAGCCCGTGGATGTGGATGTGGACGCGGCCGGCAACATCTATGTTCTGGACACGGGCCATGGTCAGGTGAGCGTGCATGACGCGGCCGGGGATTTCGTGCAGGTACTCCCCATCCCTGAAGGGGTAGGCCATGCCCGGGGCTTCCATGTTGATAGTCAAGGGCACATCTGGCTGGCTGTCACGTCAGCGCAGCTTGTGGCTGCTTATGACACCAACGGGCAGGAGCTAGTGCGCTTCTCGACAGCATTGAATGGCGCAGATTTGCAGCCGGTGGATGTAGCCTTTCACGCTGCTGATGCTGTATACGTGACTGTTATCGGCACCAGGACATCAGTCCTGCGCTTTTCCGAAGATGGAGAACTGCTGGACTCTTGGCCATTGATACCTGCCAACAGCAAGGATGGGCCACACCTGTCCTTGGATCGTAGCGGCGTTTTATACGTCACCCAGCCAGAGCAAGGTGGAGTTCTACGTATCGCCGGGGGAGAAGATGAGGATGTGTCGGCATGGATTCTCCCACCTAGTACACCCATTCGTAAGATCGTCGGCATAGCCCTCGAAGAGTCCGGCAGCTTGGTTGTGACAGATAGTGAAAACGGCAGCATCTATCGGTTGCCGATTGAGCCATAGCACGGTGCTGGGGAATCCTGGCCGCGAATCTACGCAGCAAGAATCGTGCCATCAGTTCAGCTAGACGTTTTTTGATCAGGAGTTATACGATTCATAGATAAGGATCTTGAGCATGGAATCACTGATTTTTGTTGGAATCGCATGTCCCTGGTGCGAATATATGAACCGTTCCTCTGCCAAGTTCTGCGGGAACTGTAGTCTGCCTTTGTCCTTACAATCGCGCCTGTGCCCAGTGCGATGCAGACAATCCGGCCAATCACCCTCCCTGAAATGAGGATACCCATGCGAATTTTCACAGATCAACGAACGTACTGGCCCCTTCTGCTTGTGCTAGTGCTGGCAGGCTGCATGCGCCCCTTCGCACCGCTACCTGTACAGGAGAGCCCACCCTCACCAACGGCGACGACACCACCAACAGATACACCGACGCCAATGCCTACATTCGTCCCTGATGTCAATGCTGTGCTTGATGAGGATGCTCCTGTTGAGATGATTGAGGTGGTCCGTGACGATCTCGAACGCCCCAGGGGCGTGGCAGTGGCAAACGGACGGATCTACGTAGCCGCCCCCGAAGCGCACGAACTGACCGTGTTAGAGCCCGACGGGCGGCAGCTGGCGCGGGTGCGCGAGTCAATTCAACCCTTCAGTTATCCGGTAGATGTGGACGCGGATGTGGCCGGCAACATCTACGTTCTAGACTCGGGCAATGGTCAGGTGAGCATGCATGACGCGGCCGGGGGTTTCATGCAGGTACTCCCCATCCCTACGTTCATGGCTCGTCTGGCCAGGGGCTTCCATGTTGATAGCCAAGGACGCATCTGGCTGGCTGTCACGGCAGGGCAGCTTGTGGCTGCCTATGATAGCGAGGGGCAGGAGATAGTACGCTTCTCAACAGCGTTGGATGGCATGGATTTGCAGCCGGTGGATGTAGCCTTTCATGCTGCTGATGCGGTATACGTGACCGTTGTCGGCACCATGACGTCAGTGATGCGTTTTTCCGAGGGTGGGGAGCTGCTGGATTCTTACCAGTTGGCGAGGGCCAACAGTGCGGAGGCACCGCATCTATCTGTGGACAGTAGCGGTGTTGTGTACGTCACCGGTCCAGAGCAGGGTACGATTTTACGCATGGTTGGGGGCTCACGGGTATGGACAGAGGCAGATATGTCGTTATGGCTTCTCCCGCGTCCTCCTCTTGGCAAGGCTATCGGCATTGCCTTGGACGAGCAGACCGGCAGCTTGGTGGTGACGGACAGTATACATGGCAACATCTATCGGCTATCGCTAGAGATGTTCACTTCTAGGCGACCCATCACATGGGTCGCTACAATCAACCCTGAAGGAACCGTACACACCGACACGGTTACGTCGACTCAACCCGTGCAGTGGCCGAATATCTCTCTGGTCCAGAGATTCTCCGGGCTGCAGCTGCCTGTGGGCCTTAGTCACGCCAAAGATGGCTCAGGACGGCTGTATGTCGTAGAACAGAAAGGACAGATTCAGGTGTTTGAGAATGATGTCAAAAACCAGACACCATTTCTAGACATCCGCGAGCGGGTAGAGTGTTGCGGTGAACGAGGGCTGTTGGGCATTGCCTTTCCCCCAGACTTTGCCAGCAGCCGCCATGTGTACGCCAACTATACGACCACTTCCCCCGGCAGCCTGCATACCCATGTCTCCCGCTTCAGTCTACGCCGGGACGCACATCAGGTAGACCCAGATTCGGAAGAAATCATTCTGCAGATCCCTCAGCCTTCCGTAATTCACCAAGGCGGCCAGATCGCCTTTGGTCCCAAAGGCAATCTGTGGGTAGGGATGGGGGACGGAGGACCCGGGGGTGATCCCCAGAATAAGGCACAGAATGGCCGGACGTTCCTAGGCAAACTCCTGCGCCTTGATGTAACGTCCTCCACAGAGGCCCCATACACGATTCCTGCAGACAATCCGTTTATTGGCAATGACGCATTTCTGGATGAGATCTGGGCCTACGGCTTACGCAACCCTTGGCGTTTCTCCTTTGACCGCCAGACCGGTGACCTCTACATCGCCGATGTCGGTGAGGTCTCTAGGGAGGAAGTCAACTTTCAGCCTGCCAACAGTCCAGGCGGCGAAAACTACGGTTGGAAAATCTTTGAAGGCACTCTTTGCCGCAACCCTTCCAACTGTCCTAGAGCTGGTCTCACTCTGCCGGTAGCCGAATACAAGAATAATACAAAAGACTACCTTTCTGTCACGGGGGGGTTCGTCTTCCGGGGGCCGAATCAGCCATCTTTGAAGGGTATCTACTTTTACGCAGATTACGGCACCGGGCGCATTTGGGGTCTCCAACAGATAAATGGCACCTGGGAAACCAAGTTACTTCTGGACACGTCCCACGCTATCAGCAGCTTCGGTGAAGACGAAGCGGGCAATCTGTACGTCGTTGATCATAGTGGCAAGGTTCTGCAGATTCAGGCTGCCGGGGGCGAATAAAGACATTGACAGATTAGCCCGGCGTCTACAGTAGCGGCTATAGAGACAGCGAGCGACAGTGCGCGGCAGGTGAAGTGGGAGAATCTTGTAGAAGTACTGTATCTACCGATTATTCAAATGTGTACTTCAAGCAGTCAGTAGATATAATCTGATAGAAGATTGAGAAGGAACCACAATCTACATGAAATCAATGATTCTTGTTGGAACAGCCTGTCCCTGGTGCAAATATATAAACTGTTCCTCTGCCAAATTCTGCGGAAACTGTAGTCGGACCTTGCCCTTGAATCGCGCCTGTGTCCAGTGCGATGCGGACAAACCCTGCCAATAATCGTTTCTGTGAAGCGTGCGCTGCTCCACTGCTAGCGGATGCCTCTCAAGAGACTGTAAAGATCCGTCGTCATGGCTTCTCCCGCATCCTCCCCTCGGCAAGGCTATAGGCATTGCCTTGGACGAGCAGACCGGCAGCTTAGTGGTGACGGACAGTACAAACGGCAACATCTATCGGCTGCAGATTGAGCCGTAGTTTCGGTAGATATTAGTAGCCCTGGCCGGCCACCAACTCGGCAGATGGATCCCAAAGTGTTACGGAGATGAGATCATGCTATATCGAAATCAGAGCACGGCAGAGGTTATGCCGTCCAAGCCCAGGGGCATCCTGTCAGTCCTCCTATGGACGGTGGTAGCATTAACCGGCCTCTTCTTGGTCGCAGGCGCGCCCATAGCCGCGCAGTCAACAATCTGTTCCAACAGCATCGCGGTTCCAGATCCAGAAGATCCCGGCCTCGTGGCAGATTGTGCAGTGCTCCTAGGTGCCAAGGACACGTTAGCTGGCAGTGCCTCTCTGAACTGGAGTATAACGACTCCCATAAACCAATGGGACGGGGTTACCGTCTCTAACAATCGTGTGACAAGATTGTCCCTTGGGAACAAGCAACTGACAGGCATTATCCCGCCTGCACTGAGCAACCTGACGAATCTGACGGAGTTGAAACTCCATGATAACCAACTGACGGGCCCTATTCCTACTGAACTGGGCAGCCTCTACCATCTGCACACGTTGCACATCTATAACAACCAACTGACGGGCATAATTCCTGCTGCACTGGGCAACCTCTCCGACCTGCGGTCGTTGAACCTTGGCGGCAATCAACTGACGGGTACTATCCCTGTTGCGTTGGGTAGCCTCTCTAATCTGACGGCGTTGCGCCTCAGCAGCAATGCCCTGACAGGTACCATCCCTGTTGTGCTGGGCAACCTCTCCAATCTGCAGGTATTAAACCTCGGGAATAACGACCTGACAGGCAGTATCCCTTCTGCATTGAGCAACCTCTCCAATCTGCAGGGGTTGGGCCTCTACGACAACCAACTGACAGGCAGCATCCCTTCTGCACTAGGCACCCTCTCCGACCTGCAGTATTTGTGGCTCAACAACAACCAACTGACGGGCAGTATCCCTGCACAATTAGGCAATCTTTCCAATCTGCAGCACTTGGTACTCAACAACAACCGACTGACAGGCAGTATCCCTTCTGCACTAGGAAACCTCTCCCTGCTGACGGTGTTGTGGCTCAATAACAACCAACTGACAGGCAATATCCCTTCTGCACTGGGCAATCTATCGGCTCTACAGCACTTGCTCCTCAACGACAACCAACTGACAGGCAACATCCCTGCACAATTGGGCAATCTTTCCAATCTGCAACGCTTGGTCCTCAACAACAACCAACTGACGGGTAGTATCCCTTCTGCACTAGGCAATCTCTCCCTGCTGACGGAGTTGTGGCTCAATAACAACCAACTGACAGGCAGTATCCCTTCTGCACTGGGCAATCTATCGGCTCTGCAGCAATTCTACCTCAGCAACAACGGACTGACAGGCCCTATTCCTGCGGCCCTGGGCAACCTGACGAATCTGACAAGGTTGCAATTTCAAAGCAACCAACTAATGGGTACTATCCCTTCTCAGTTGGGCAATCTATCGGCTCTGCATCACTTGCTCCTCAACAACAACCAACTGACGGGTAGTATCCCTGCACAATTGGGCAATCTTTCCAATGTAAAGGAGTTGTACCTCTTTGCTAACCAACTGACGGGCACTATCCCTTCTGCACTCGGTAACCTCTCCAATTTGCAGAGGTTGGATCTCGCTGCTAACCAACTGAGGGGCAGCATCCCTACTGAACTGGGCAACCTCTCCCTGCTAACGGGGTTGTGGCTCAATAACAACCAACTGACGGGTTCTATCCCTACTGAACTGGGCAACCTCTCCAATCTGCAGGGGTTGTGGCTCAATAACAACCAACTGACGGGTTCTATCCCTACTGAACTGGGCAACCTCTCCCTGCTGACGGAGTTGTGGCTCTTCAACAACCAACTGAGGGGCCCCATCCCTCCAACATTCGGTAATCTCTCCCAGTTACATACGTTGTACCTCTTTGCTAACCAACTGACGGGTTCTATCCCTACTGAACTGGGCAACCTCTCCCTGCTGACGGAGTTGTGGCTCTTCAACAACCAACTGACGGGCCCCATCCCTTCAACATTCGGTAATCTCTCCCAGTTACATACGTTGTACCTCTCTGTTAACCAACTGACGGGCCCCATCCCTTCTGCACTCGGTAACCTCTCCAATCTGCAGAAGTTATCCTTAGATAACAACCAACTGAGGGGTAGCATTCCTTCCGAACTGGGCATGCTCTCCAATTTGCAGAGGTTGGATCTCGCTGCTAACCAACTGAGGGGCCCCATCCCTCCAACATTCGGTAATCTCTCCCAGTTACATACGTTGTACCTCTTTGCTAACCAACTGACGGGCAGTATCCCTGCACAATTGGGCAATCTTTCCAATCTGCAGCGGTTATCCTTCAGGCACAACCAACTGACGGGCAGCATTCCTACAGAATTGGGCAATCTTTCCAATCTGCAGCACTTGGCCCTCTACAACAACCAACTGACGGGCAGCATTCCTACAGAATTGGGCAATCTTTCCAAGCTGCAGCACTTGGTCCTCTACGACAACCAACTGACGGGCAGTATCCCTGTACAGTTGGGCAACCTGAGGAATCTGACGGAGTTGAAACTTGCCGGCAACCAACTCAGCGGATGTATACCGAGTGCCTTGAGAGATATTTCCCACAATGACCTGTCACGTCTCGGACTGCTGTTCTGCGCCCCTCTGTATCTACCGATCATTCATCGCTGACAGGGCATCGAACTGCAGCGGCTAGACAGTTGCTTATCGTTCTGCAGGTGCTGATACCTTTGACCTGCTTGGTACAATAGGTATCAACCGCACTGATTCACACGAAGTAGGGCGGGACAGTGTCGCACCAAAACAGCATGTCCATATTTGGGTCTGATTGAGCCATGAATTCAAGCAGTAAGAATTGCAACCGCAGTAACCAAGAACCCCCACAGCCCACTGCGATCGGCCGCAGCCAGGCATTTTTCCATGAACCCGATACGGCCGCTGGCCTGATGCACCGTGCATTCACCCGGTCCATGGGCTTTGATAGGGCGGACATGAACCGCCCCCTGATCGGGATCCTGAACACCTTTAGCGAAATGAACAACTGTCACGCCCATTTCCCGGAACTGGTGGAGGCTGTCAAGCGCGGGGTGTGGCAGGCCGGCGGTTTCCCATTGGAGTTCCCGACGGTCAGCTTGGGGGAGATCTACCTGACACCCACTTCCATGCTATGGCGCAATCTGGCAGCCATGGACACAGAGGAGATGATTCGGGGCAACCCTATGGATGGGGTTGTTGTCCTCTGTGGCTGTGATAAGACCACACCGGCCGCGGCCATGGGTGTCGCCAGCGCGGACCTGCCTGCCATCCTCGTCTCCGGCGGGCCCATGCTCAACGGCCATTGGCGTGGCCAGATCCTAGGGGCCTGTACAGACTGCCGCCGGCTCACCACCGAATACCGCGCGGGCAATGTCACCGCCGAGGAGTACGCGGAAATTGAAGAAAACCTAGTGCGTAGTCGGGGGCACTGTATGGTGATGGGCACGGCCTCCACCATGAATTCGCTAATGGAAGCCCTCGGCATCGCTCTACCTGGCAATGGGGCGATCCCCGCAGCCGATTCCCGGCGCATCCGTCTGGCCGAGCAGGCAGGTCGTCGCATTGTGGCCCTGGCCGCAGAGGGTCTGCGTCCGTCCCGCGTTCTCAGCCGACAGGCACTGGAAAACGCTATCACACTCCTATGTGCATTGGGTGGCAGCACAAATGCCGTTGTTCATCTTGCGGCCATTGCTGGTCGCCTCGGAATCGATCTGCCCCTAGACCTGTTTGATGAGATCAGCCGGCGCACGCCTCTCATCGTCAATCTGCGGCCGAGCGGAGCCTATCAGATGGAGGATCTCTTCTATGCAGGTGGCATCCCGGCTGTTTTGCGGCAGCTTCTCCCTTTGCTCCATGGCGATGCCTTGACCATTACTGGCCGGACCCTAGCAGAAAATGTAGCCCATGCACAGGTCGTTGATGCAGATGTCATTCACCCTGTGGGCAGTCCCTTGCAGGCAGAGGGTGGGCTGGCGATCTTGTGGGGCAACCTGGCCCCCGATGGCGCAGTGATCAAACACGCGGCCGCCTCACCCGATCTTCTGACATATAAAGGCCGGGCCCTGGTGTTCGCCAGCATTGCTGACTTGCAGGCCCGCATTGATGATCCGGACCTGGAAGTGGGGGCCGGCGATGTGTTGGTCTTACAAAACGCCGGCCCAGTGGGCGGACCGGGGATGCCTGAGGTGGGCAATCTACCGATTCCCCAGAAACTGCTAAAACAAGGCGTGCGGGATATGGTGCGCCTTTCCGATGCCCGCATGAGCGGCACAGCCTTTGGCACGATTGTCCTGCACATCGCGCCGGAGGCCGCAGTGGGCGGGCCATTGGCATTGGTCCAGACAGGGGATGAAATCGAATTGGATGTGCCCAAGCGGCGGCTGCATCTGCATGTCTCGGATGAAGAACTGGCCATGCGTCGCCGGCACTGGCATCCCCCCGCGCCGGCCTATGACCGCGGTTATGGCAAGCTGTTTCTGGACCGGGTTTTGCAAGCACCCCAAGGGCTGGATTTTGACTTTCTGCAGGGGCGGGACCCCGTGCAGGCCATGGCCCAACCGAAGTTTTAACACCAGTTGAGAAGGAGCGAATCATGGCAAAATTTCCGCCGGTCGATGAACAGATGGCGATCTTGATGCGAGGTGTCGAATTCGGTGACGAGCAGACCCGTACAAACATGGAGAAAGAACTCCGCATGCGGCTGCAGGAGAGCTACCAGAACGAACGCCCCCTGCGCGTCTACTGTGGCTTTGACCCCACATCCAGCGACCTGCATCTAGGACATACAGTCCCGCTACGCAAACTCAGACAGTTCCAGGACCTGGGCCATGAAGTCGTCTTTCTGATTGGCACCTTCACCGGCACCATCGGTGATCCGAGCGATAAGGAAAGCGCACGGACCCAACAGACCCTGGAGGAGGCCATGGAGAAGGCCCATAGCTTCACGGAGCAGGCACAGCGCATCTTGCTGCGGGAAAAAACACTGGTTGATTTCAATCACAGATGGCTGGAGAAACTGAACTTTGGCGATGTGATTCAGCTTGCCAGTCATTTTACTGTCCAGCAGTTCTTGACCAGAGACAATTTCAGCAAACGCCATGCCAAAGGGGATCCCATCTGGCTACATGAGTTTTTCTACGCGCTGATGCAGGGATACGACGCGCTGATGCTGCGTACGGATGTGCAGATCGGTGGGACGGACCAGCTTTTCAACCTGATGGCCGGGCGCACTCTGATGAACGCCCGCGGCCTAAGGCCGCAAGTCGTGCTGACATTCCCCATTTTGGTCGGTACGGATGGGCATCTGCGTATGAGCAAATCCTTGGGGAATCATATCGGCATCCATGAGCTGCCGGCCGTGATCTTTACAAAAGTGCTCAATTTGCCAGATCATACATTCCGGAACTTTGCAGAGTTGGTGACCCGTTGGAGCCAGGCGGAGATCGACCGGATGATGGGGCAGATGGATGCAGGCGCACTGGAACCACAAGCGGCCAAACGGGCGTTGGCTAGGGAGATCGTTAGCATTTTCCACGGAGACGAGGCTGCGGACCAGGCGGCCGAGGATGCTGCCCGCATGCACATGGGCACAGTCCCAAGCGACGCGCCATGCTATACCCTATCTGCAGAAATGAACCTGCTGGACCTGATGCGCGTGTCCGGGTTGGTACGAAGCAAAGGAGAGGCCCGCCGCTTGATTCAGCAGGGCGGTGTGCGGCTGAATGGTGAAACGATCTCACATGGCGTACAGACGGTCGTTGTGCCAAACAAAGAACATGTCCTGCAGGTCGGCAAGAAACGCTTCCTGCGGGTCATTTCTGCTTTGTAGAGGATCATTCAAGGGGGGGGCCGGCCCTACCTTCAAAGATGAAGGAACCGGATGCCACGCTTCCCCCGATAATGGCTTCCAACCACAACGTGACAACTCGGTCCCTCTACTATAAGAATAACATAAATATCTTGATTTGTAAAGGGCGAATTTTCACAAATTTCGGCTGATTTGGTCGTTATACATTACGAAAAGATAACATCGTGTAAAGTACTGTTTGCCAGCCCGATGCAACAGGAGTGGTAAACCAAGAATTTGATGCTTGCCCTTGGGCAAAGCATTACGCATGAGAAAGGAGTGAACAAATGGGCTTGTATGAAGGAAAGCGTGGCCTGATCTTTGGGGTTGCGAATAAAAATTCAATCGCCTGGGGGATCGCCCAAGCATTGGCAGAGGAAGGCGCAACCCTCGGCTTTAGCTATGCTGGGGAAATTCTGCAAAAACGAGTCACGCCTTTGGCCAATAGTCTTGGCAGCGATTTTGTTGAGGAGTGCGATGTCACAGATGACGCGGCCATTGATGAACTGTTTACTAAGGTTCAAGACCGTTTTGGCAGCATCGACTTTCTCGTTCATTCAATTGCATTTGCCCCCAGAGAGGATCTCGGCGGCCGCTTCGTCAACACCAGCCGCGAAGGCTTCCGGCTTGCCTTGGACATCAGCTGCTATAGCCTCATCGCTCTAGCAAAGCGTGCCATCCCATTGATGCCGACTGGTGGCAGTATGCTGACCATGACCTACTATGGCGCGGAAAAAGTAACGCCCAATTACAATGTAATGGGCGTGGCCAAAGCTGCACTGGAAGCGACAATTCGCTATTTGGCTTGGGACTTGGGACAGAATCAGGTGCGGGTCAACGCGATCAGTGCCGGCCCCATCAGAACCTTGGCCGCATCCGGTGTCAGTGGCTTCCGCAAAAGCCTCAGCTATGTCGGCTCCGTGGCCCCCATGGGCAACGTAACCCAGACGGATATAGGCAATACAGCCTGTTTTCTGCTGAGTGATTGGGCCCAGAAGATCACTGGGGAAGTTGTGTATGTAGACGGTGGCTATAATATCATGGGCGCGCCGGAGATAGATGCGTAACTGCGCTGGCCAGAGATCCCACTGGCTACTGGTGTTGACCTGCGATGACGACGATAAACTCGCCTTTGCATTTCTTCCCCGTCACCGCGTCCAATAGCGATGAGATCGTTCCGCGTTGCGTCTGTTCGTACAATTTTGTCAGATCGTTGGCCAGGGCAGCAGGCCGGTCACCGTAGACAGAGAGCGCATCGGTTAAGAAAGCCGCCAGCCGGTAGGGGCTTTCGTAGAAGACGAGGGTATGGGGTGATGTGGCGTCCAGCTTTAGAAAGTGCCGGCGGGCAGCAGGTTTGCGTGGAGGGAATCCCCGGAATGTGAAGCTATGGAGGGGCAGCCCGGAAAGGAGGAGGGCGAGCACCAGAGCGGTCGGCCCTGGGAGCGCAGAGACCGGCAGCCCTTCTGCCAGTGCTCGGCGAACGGCTGTAAAACCGGGGTCGGAGATACCCGGCGTCCCTGCATTTGTCACCACTGCGACAGACTGACCACGGCGAAGCGCACGGATAATGCGTTCGACTGCCTGCCGTTCGTTGTGTTCATGGTATGGAAACAGGGGGGTGTTGATGGCAAAATGTTTGAGAAGCCGTCCGGTTTTGCGGGTATCCTCCGCGGCGATCAAGTCCACGGAGCGCAGCGTCTCTAGGGCCCGCAACGTAATATCGCCGAGATTGCCGATGGGGGTGGCGACGAGATATAACATGCAGTTGCCTGTACCTGCCCTGGGGTTCGTTGTTTAGAGAGCACGAACCTCTGCAGTTTGAGCGGCGAGAAATGCCTTTGCGATCTCCACGCTCCTCTGTGCGTCCCGCCCGTAGGCATCAGCCCCCATCTCCGCGGCGAAGCCTGCGGTCACAGGGGCACCGCCTACCATCACATAAACTTGGTCCCGGATGCCCTCTTCGCATAGAGCGTCGATAACGACTTTCATATACGGCATCGTCGTGGTCAGCAATGCGCTCATGCCCAGGATGTTGGGCTTATGTTCGCGCATGGCAGCTAGGAACATATCCGCATCGACATTTATGCCCAAGTTGATCACCTCTAGGCCGGCCCCTTCCATCATCATGCTCACAAGGTTCTTGCCGATGTCGTGGATGTCGCCCTTGACTGTGCCGATCACCATTTTGCCGACCTGCTCTGCACCGGTCTCCGTGAGCAGGGGACGCAAAATCTCCATCCCGCCTTTCATGGCATTGGCCGCCATCAGCACCTCCGGCACAAACAGAATACCGTCTCGGAAGTCGATGCCGACGATCTCCATGCCGGCCACCAACCCCTTGTCTAAGATATCCTGCGGGGTGTAGCCCCGGGCCAATCCCTCCTTCATTTCGATGACGATCTCGTCTTTGAGACCATCGTACAGATCGTCCTGTATCTGTAGGAACAGTTCTTCGTCGCTCAGATCGGAAAAATCAGCCATGATTTTTTACCTTGTCTGCCTCAGGATGAACAGGCTACGGATTTCACAATCCTATCTGTGAATTGTAAATCCTGGTCGATACTAGGGCAATGAGCCATTGGCTACTGCTTTTGAGACATGAACTCTTCAATTGAGGCAAAGAGCCGCTCTAGATCCGATGGCCAGACTTCGCCCATATGGCCGATGCGGAATGTTTTGCCCTTATATTCGCCGTACCCGTTGGCGATCTGCATCTCTTGCTCGCCGAGGAAACGGTTGAGTGCGCCGATGTCCAGCCCCAGATCGTTCTCAACAGTGGTCACAGTTGGGGAGTGGTAGCCGGCTTCCGCCATCAAACCAAAGCCATGACAGCTAGCCCAGCAACGAGTCTTCTGCGCGCAGAAGGCGTGCCGGGCATAGCGGGCCTCAAGTCCTTCCGCCAAGATGCGGTCCAACTGGACGCTCAGGGCTTGTAACAGAGAAATCGCTGGGGTGGCTGGGGTGGTGCTGCGTTTTCGGTATCTGTCCAGTTGCAAAAAGTCGAAATACCAGCCGCGGTCGGGCACGGCTGCTGCTCGGTCGATCAGGCGGTCGCTGACCGCGGCAAAGGTCAGCCCTGGCGGTACAGCCAGAGCTTTTTGGGAGGAAGTAAGCAATAGGTCCAGCTCCCAAGTATCGAATGGCAGCTTTGTGCCGCTGAAAGAGGAGACCGCATCCACCAGAATCAGGGTATGCGGGCTGACTCGCCGTACGGTTGCGGCGATGGCTTCAATGGGGCTGGCAACGCCTGTGCTCGTCTCATTGTGGACGACCGTAATCGCATCTACCTGGCCATCTTCAAGGGCCAGTGATTCTTCCACCTGTGCAGGCTTCACTGCTGTACCCCAAGGTACATCCACCAAGATCGCTTCTTTGCCACAGCCGACGGACACATCGTACCAGCGGCGGCTGAAAGCACCGTTCACAAAATTGATGACCCGCCGCTGGACAGCATTGCGGATGGCAGCCTCCTGCATAGCGGAGCCGGACGCAGCCATAATAAAGACTCGTGCGTCCGTGTAATAGAGTTGCTGCATCTGGTCCGTACATTTGCCGAAAAGAGACTCCAGTTCGTCGCTGCGGTGGCCGATCATCGGCGCGGCTTGGGCAGCCAGCACATGTGGGTGTACATCCGTTGGGCCGGGCACGAACAACCGTTGCTTGGGCTTACCGACCGGGGTGGAGAAATCGGGCATTGTCATTGTAGTGTCCTCTGTCCTGTGTTGTAGTTGGACATTGGCCCTAGATCACGAGCCGCCGGTGTTGTTGTGTTCATAAGACAGTTGTCTCTTGGTTGGGTTTGCCGATAGACGATGGATCTGTTGCCATCCTATTTGGCCGAGGCATCAGGAGTGACGGGTCTCAATTGCAGCGGCCTGTAGGGGCGGGTGTTCACTGGCCAGCGGTGGACGGGGCGTTGTGCCAGAGCGATGGCGGTTCAGTTCCCGCAATTGCAGAGTAGCTTTGTGCCCATTGTCCGGCAGAGAGAGACGCATGGTCAAGGCGTGAAGTAGCCAGCGTTCGGCCTCCTCATACTTCTTTTGCTGCATCAGAAGCGTGCCCAAATTGGCGGCCGAGAGAGCGTCATTGGCATTGCTGTCCAGTTTGCGACGCAGGTTCTGCTCCTTGGTTTTCATTTTGGCACTCGGGTTCAGAATAAACCCTACATCAAAAACGATCTCCGGCAGAATCTCAGATTCGTAGCGTTCGGCTCGATGACGCAACACTGCCCGATTGCGAGGTACAACCATATCAAGCTCCCGCACGACCCGTACATGTAGATCTACCCTACTGTATTCCTTTGGTAAGTGGAGTGCAATGCGTTCGCCGCCGTTGACCACACTGTTGATCATCTCCTCCACAAGAGGTGCAGTGCCATTCGCTCGCTGCATGGGCGCAGCCTGTTCGATGTCCGCGTTGCCGACAACCGTATGCAGCAGGAGCGGCTGTTTGCGAGGATTGGATACCGTAAGCTCTGTTCCATCCATCTCGGCCTGCACAAATTCGGCATCGGCATAGCCATCCAGCCCAACGGTGACCGTCTGCTTGAGCGGGAACTGGATATCTAGGATCTCCAAAAAATCTGGGGAGTAGTTCTTAAAGATGCCGACATGTTCATGGATTTCGTCATCTTCCATAATTTCAATAACGACTTTCTGGCCGATATACCGTTCCAGTAACGGATCAAATGTACTGCCCGCATGGCCGATGAGATTGGTACTGATCTGGTTGAGATATCGCTCGCCCTTGTCTGTAATGTAGCGGCCTGCCGGTTCTTTGGCCCGGCCAACCAGCAGGCCCACGACTTCGCTTAACGAATCGCTGGCCGTACCGACAAAGCGGCGAAACCCCCGTTTGGCCCGCTCCAGTGGGCCTGGGTGGAAGGATCTCTCGATGTCTTGCCGACGCTTTTCCCGGTTCTCCGCAGTCAACTCGTCCGCAAAGCGGTAGAGGGCCTGAATGTTATTGAATTCCTGAGCGTAGATAATATAGCTGGACTCTAGGTGTTTCTCATCCTGCACATCGTCTCGGTAGTTCAGTTCAAGGCCTGAGGTTTCCACATCGAGGATACCCCAGATCACCTTTCCCTTGTTTTGCTCCAACGTGACGTGAAAACCAGCGAAGGATTGTAGACAAGGGTCCTTGCGCCGGGAGTGCAGATAGGAGCCGATAAACGTGGCCAGGAAAATGAGCCCGATCGTGAAAAGCAGTGACGTGTCAATCATGGCCTCGTTCCCACTACAATGGTTCAGTGATTCGTAGCTCGTACTGTCTCTGCATTAGACATTCGCCACTGGTGTAATACAGGCTGGCTCTTCGTTACGCGGATTGTTGACGAGTGTGCTGACTGGGACCACCTGCATGTCTGTGTCGCTGAAAGGCCGCATCAGATGCAGCAAGGCATCTGCTTTCTGCACGCTCTGATCCAGCCATTCAGCGTAATCTTGCGGCTCTAGAATGACCGGCATGCGGTTGTGGATCTCGGCCAGCAGATCGTTTGGCTCTGTCGTCAGCAATGTACAGGACTCAATGACCGAACCATCCTTTTCCCACCGTTCCCACAAGCCGGCCATGCCAAACACCCCGCCTGATTGCAGGCCGACCAGGTAAGGCTGTTTGTGGCCAGTTTCCTTCGTCCACTCGTAGAATCCATCAGCGGGCACGATGCAGCGACGGTATTTGAACGCGGCTCGGAATGACGGCTTCTGCGCTGCTGTTTCGGAGCGAGCATTGATCATGCGTCTGCCGATCTGCGGGTCTTTGGCCCAGAAGGGAACGAGACCCCAATGCAAGAATGTTGCCTCCCGCTCTGATGATGCGCTATATGGATTTGCCCGTACCCCTAGGACCGCTTGGGTGGGGGCAATATTGTAGCGCGGCACGGCGCGCGGCTCTTCGTTCAGATTGAAGTGACTCTGTAGCTGTTGCGGCGAGGCCTGTAGGACAAAACGACCGCACATATTTCTCTCCGATAGCGTGAAACCCCAAGGGCCACCACGAACTGCTCTCTATGAGCTACTGCAGTTTGAGATCGACGCCAACGCCCCTGATCTTACCGATTGGCCTTCTGTCTGTCAACTGTGCTTGCCTGTGTCTGTCATTTTTGCCCGGCCTCTTTTGTATCATCTGCTTGCGCGCAAACGCGGCGAGGCTAAAATGCAAAAATTTGACGGTTTCCTTTGCAGCGGGTAGCATACCGATTAGAAACCGGTTTGCTACAGCATATCTTCCAGCGAGTTGCTGGGTTTTCAGACTTACGAACTGTAAAGATCATGCGTTTGGCTGTACTCGCCGACATTCACGGCAATCTGCCGGCTCTGCATGCCGTCCAGGCTGAACTGGAACGGCTGCAGCCGGATTATGTGGTTCTCAACGGAGATCTCATCAATCCAGTGCCGTTTAACTGTGCTGTCATTGACAGCGTGCGCGCATCTGATTGGGCAGTCATTCGCGGCAATCACGAGTTTTACCTGCTTGACTTCGGTACGGAGCGCGCTCCCAAAGGATCAGAGGACCCGAAACGCTGGGGAGGCCTTCACTGGCTGGTGAAGCGGGTCCCGGCGGCTCAGGTGTACTATCTGGCCACCCTGCCAGATGAACTCACCCTCTACTTTCCTAGCACCCAGCCGGTCCGGGTCGCCCATGGGGTACCGGGTCGCAATCGGGTGGGGTTCTATCAGCAGATGCCGGTGGAGAAGATTCTGCCTGAGATCTCTCATGTCCACGAACGTACCATCATTTCAGCTCATACCCATGTACAGGTGGATAGGCATATTTCCAAACGGGAGGCGACGGACCCGTTGGCAGATCCACATGAAGGAGGCAACCGTTACTTTGACAGTTTCGCGGCCAAACCCTATGCGCCTGGGGGTCCTTGGCATCTGATGAATCCGGGCAGCATCGGCCTGCCCCTGAACAGCGATCCCGCGGCCCAGTTTGCGCTGATGGAATCTGTTGCAGAACATGAGGAGCCGGGCGGCTGGAAGGTTTTGCATCAGCGCGTACCCTATGACCGGCGACCGGCCCTAGAAGCGTTTGTCACGGAAGGGCTGCTGGAGGCCGGTGGCGTCATTGCTCAACTTTTCTATTGGGAACTCGTGACCGCCGAACCGGAAATCATCAGCTATTTTCGCTGGTGTGGGTCGCATGGACAGGATCCGAATACGGATATTTATCAGGCATTTGTGGCCTATCAAGATGCGACCGGCCGAGATCGCTACGTAGCCGCGCGGGACCCACTACACAAAATCCAACCAACATGAAGCGTCATCTGCGCCTAGCCTTTCTCACTGACATTCACGGCAATCTGCCGGCCCTAGAAGCTGCCCTCCATGATATCGACCGGCAAACCCCGGATGCAGTCTTTCTGTTGGGCGATCTTGTCAACCGCTGTCCGTGGACGGTTGAAGTCCTAGACTTGCTACGTGAGCGAGGCTGGCCCTCGGTGCAGGGCAACCATGATCTAGTGCTCAGCCTGCTCAATACATCAGAAATCTGGCCACCCTTTGACGAGCGGCAACGCTTTCCCCTCATCTACTGGACATGGGAGCATCTGCGCGCGCAAGATATCTGCCATCTACGTAACCTACCCCATGACCTGCTCGTCGAATTTGAGGGAGCCCCTTGCATACGCCTGTTCCATGGCATGCCGGGTAATCCTTTTATCGGCATCTATCCCGGCCTAGATGCACAGAAAGTCGCCCAAGCGACCGCCATCTACGATGAACCGGTTTTGATTTGCGGCCATACTCACCGGCCGCTGGACCGCACATTTACAAAGGCGGAGAGTGTGTCCGCCGCATCTGCGGAAACAATGAGACCTTGCGAACAGCGGGTTCTCAACCCCGGCAGTGTTGGTATGCCCTATAATGGCGATCCCCGTGTGCAGTATATGTTGCTGGATCTGATCCAGAAAAACGGACAGACAACTTGGCAGCCACGATTTCGACAGCTTCCCTACGATCTCTCGCTAGTTGAACAGGCCTTCCATGAGCGGGGGATGTTGGCAGAGAGCGGACCGATTGCCAAACTTTCTCTGCGTACAATCAAGGACGCACAGCCTTGGGTCAGCGATTTCGGGCAGTGGCTACGTGGCCAACCCATGGAACTGCGACGAGATCCTTCTTCGGCAGTAGAGTTGTATCTGCAAACCCATGGACCCCATCAGTGGGCCTTTACCGGGTGAGATCCTGGCCTACTACACTTTGTGGGGCGGCAAATCATGCGCCGCGCTAGCGGTGCTACTCTTTTATGACATGACCCTTCACTACGCGAGATTGTAGACAATGCAGCCAAACCTTACGCAGATCAGAGATGAATTCCCGGCCGTCCAGCAGATGGCCTATCTGAACACAGGAAGTTATGGTCCCCTTAGCCGTGTGGCGGCTAGGGCAATTGAAGAGGCAAACCAGCAGCAACTGACAGCAGGGCGGCTTGGCAGCGACATCGGGGAAGCCAACCAAGCTATGGCTATGGAATTGCGCGGCTGTTTTGCTCGCTTACTGGGCTGTACAGCCGATGAAATCGCTCTGACCCATCATACCACTGATGGCATGAACATCGCGACTTGGGGTGTGCCGTATCAGCCCGGCGATGAAATCGTCACAACCTCTTGGGAACATCCCGGCGGGCTGCTGCCGGTCTACGCAGTGGCTCGCCGCTTCAATCTGACCGTCCGTACAGTTCCCCTCAGCTTGGACGATGACGACACATCGATCCTCCAGAAATTCAAGCGAGCCATTGGACCCCGGACCCGGCTTGTCTCTGTCGCGCACGTCTCTTGGAAAACTGGCACAGTCCTGCCTATAGCCGCAATCGCAGATATGGTCCATCAGCATCGTGGGCTGCTGGCCGTGGATGGCGCGCAATCCGGCGGGGCGATTTCCCTCAACATGCCGGCCCTAGATGTTGATTTTTATGCGATTCCTGGCCAGAAATGGTTGTGTGGGCCGGAGGGGACTGGCGCGCTGTACGTCAACAGAGAGCGGCTGGGAGAGCTGCGCCAAACATTTGTGGGCTATCCCAGCCTGCGGGATGGTGAAGCCTTTGATGAGAGTGGTGTCTTCCTGCCAAGCCCCGGGGCTGTCCGCTATGAAGTCGGTACCGTGTACCGGCCAGCGACCGCCGGGCTATGGGCCGGCCTGCAATGGATGGAAGAACTGGGGTTCGACTGGATCTACGAGCGCACGCAAAGCATTACCCAGCACACCCGGGCGGTGCTGTCCGCTATCCCCGGGGTGCGAGTCGTGCAGACGCCGACCCACGCAGGGCTGACTAGCTTTGTCATGGATGGCACTGACCCGGTAGCCATCGTTGATCAACTAGCCGAACGTGGCGTGTACATCCGCTCTGTATCGAACCCGGACCTGTTGCGGGCGTCCACCCACTTTTTCAACGATGAGACGGACATCGAACAGCTACAGGCAGGCATTAAAAGTATACATTTTCTGAAGTCGCAGCCGCGGCTCTAACTCCCTGAAATGAGGATACCCATGCGAATTTTCACAGATCAACGAACGTACTGGACCCTTCTGCTTGTGCTCGTACTGGCAGGCTGCATGCGCTCCTTCGTACCATCACCTGTACAGGAGAGCCCACCCTCACCAACGGCGACGACACCACCAACAGATACACCCGTCCCGCCGACTGATACGCCGGTTCCACCCACAGATACACCAACGCCAATGCCTACCGACACACCTGTTCCGCCGACTGATACGCCGGTTCCGCCCACAGCAACCCGTCCACCGACAGCAACACCGGCCCCAACCCCGATTGTGACGATCCCCCGAGGCTGGAGTCCGGTTGTTGATACACGTCTTGGCTACTCGTTGGCTACTCCTTTTGGATGGCTGACATTTGACCTACAGGGCGGCGATCTAGACCGAATTGCCGGCATGCTTGGAGGCGAGACTGCAGCGCGGCAACTGCGGGAATTTCTGGACAGCCCCGATGGTGAGAATATCGGTATTCTCGCCGTAGAACCGGACGTGACCCAACTGTTCGCCCGTCCACCCTTCCCCATGTTCCTGAACGTGTCGGTTGCCCCCTTGGCTGATGGGATAACCGATGAACAGTTGACGGCCTTTGTGGAGCGTTCTACGACACTTTTTGGCGATGCCCAACTGGAGAGCATTGAGATTGGCACGATTAACAATCTGCGGGCTATCCAAGTGGTTGGTGTCTCTGACCTGAGCAGCCGTGGTATTAACGTGAACGCCCATCTCGTCATTACAGGCCTGCATGTAAACCAAAAGATATACATTCTGACGCTTGCAACCCGGCAGAACAACGCCAGCAGCAAGCAGGCACTGATCGACCAGATTATCGGTACCTTCCGGCCAGAGTAGGACAAATTGCCAAGAGGTTGGGACCGAGCAGCCTCTTGGCTCCGACCAGTCAGCGCCTAGCCCTCACCGGATGGGGGCTAGGCGTTCTGTATTCCGAGGAAATTTGAACTGTTTTCTGCTTTTGCTTGTAGAAACTGTGATTTCTTGATAAAATCATAGACAAAGGAGATATGAGGGCAGGTGCAAGCCAACCCTGCAAAGAAAGGGTCCGCAGGAATTACACCGACACCCGAAATGCCTGATGACGTACTAGGAGAGTCAATGGCAAATACCCCAAGTCCGGATCTACAATTCGTTGCCATCAACGGCTGGATGCCGGAAGAGTACCGCGCCACTGTTGTCAATCATGTTTTGGCGTCGTTGTCTCAAGCGTCTGGGGACGCGCGACAGTTGTTCAAATCCATCGTAGGTAGTTACAAGCTAAGGCTCAATGGGTTCCGAGATCCATTTCGTGCGCCCCCTGCTCTTCTCCACGAACCTATCTCACAGCTTATGTACCATTCAGATGAGCTGGTTGGTGCTGTTTTGCGAATTTGGATGGAGTCCCACACGGAACTCTATGAGGTCGTCTCTCAACATCTCTCGGCCCTGAACATGTCGACCCAAGGGCCGGACTTTTCGGAAAATCGCTTCACAGGTACTTGGAATACTGCAATCTGGCTTCGTGAAAAAGAAAAACTCGTTGCATCCCACAGCGAATTCTGTGAAGATGATATCGCCCTCATGCTGTGCTCTGTGTCAGGCAAGATGTGGCCTTTGGCTCGGAAGGAAGAGGAGCCTAGAAACGCCATAAACGAAGCATTCTTCTCCCATTGGCTTGAAGAGTTGCGAGCATTACCGGCAGCTGCACCACAGTGGGAACAGGCCGTAGATTTCATTACAGCGGCCACAGAAATTATCAAGGCGAAGGAGGAGGAACGGCATCAGATAACTGCTCTGCAGGCGAGTATCGCAGAGATCAGGGACGAATTCCCACAAGAGTTGACGTTTTTCCAATGGGATATCAATTGTCTTTCTGTACTCCCTGCTTTCCTCTCAGAAGTGCTGGATCTGCTAACGGACGTAAAGTCCTTGCTGACCGAGTATCAGCCGGTTCATGAGATCGCCCCTGTAATCAGTCAGGAGCTAGCGCGAAGGCAGAAGCGGTCAGAGCTACAGCAACGTATCTTGGATACCATTGAGCACATCGACCAACGATTGGGAGATGGCCCAGCCGCTGCTGGATTCCTTGAAGAATCCGCGCACAGGACAGAAACTGACGCTCTCGTCCCGCCTCAAGTGACGGACGCCCCGGATCTTTCCACGAATGAGGGGCGGCCCGTTGAGGGTGATGGCGAACTGCGTACCGCCGCCGCTGAGATTGTAGATTCTAGGGATGAAGATACCGCGTTGGCAGAGGAAAAGTATAGAGAACTGAAATTTGAGAACCAAACCCTCAAGAAAGAGATCAAATCGCTCCGGAGCACTCTGCACACGAGCCAAAGCAAGGAAAAAAGCTGGCGTCTCGCCTATGAGGAGGAGCGTAAAGGGCCAGATACTGATGAAGATAAACTCGTTCAGATTGAGGATGTGCGTACCGCTGTCGGCCTGGCCCGAGAAAAGTTTACTGACAAACTCCTATTTCACCCCAATTCTAAATCGGACATTGACGCCAATCCCTTTGAGAAACCGAAAGAGGTCTGGTCCGCGCTGGAATGGCTGGCGAATATCTATTACCCATCCCGTATAGGCAAGTCCCGCGTGCCGGACTTTGACCTGTCGATTCGCGAAGACTGTGGTTGGTGGTACAAAAGCCATCAGTGCAACATGACGATGAATAAATATAAAAGCTGGTATACAATTATAGTCGATAGCAAGATCTACTGGCTGCATGAGCACATCGGAACGGGTAGCAGCAAAGATGCTCGTCACACCATTCGCATCGGCTTTGATTGGGACAAGGAGCGTAAGAAGGTTATCATCGGTTACATTGGCCGACACCAGCGGACAGATGCGACCTGAGACATGAAGGAAACACTCATCAACGATGCCTAGGCAACTGGGCCGTACACCACACAGAAAGGCCACTGTTTTGACGGAAAAAATTATCGACCTGCGCTCGGATACTGTGACCCAACCAACGCAGGCCATGCGCCAGGCCATGGCCGCAGCCCCAGTCGGCGACGACGTCTATGGCGAGGACCCGACCGTGAACCGTTTGGAGGCAATGACCGCAGAACTGCTGGGCAAAGAAGCCGCTGTCTTCGTGTCCAGCGGCACAATGGGAAACTTGGCCTCGGTCCTCAGCCATTGCGGCCGAGGCGATGAAATGATCGTAGGGGACCAGGCTCATGTCTTTCTCTACGAGCAGGGCGGGGCCGCGGCTTTGGGTGGCGTTCAACCCCGGCCTGTGCCCACTTGCGCGGACGGTACCCTGGATCTGACACTCGTAGAGAAATCTATGCGAGCGGATGACGAACACTTTCCCATCACCCGTCTGTTGACAATTGAGAACACCCACAACCGTACTGGTGGCCGTGTCTTGTCCGTGGACTATATGGACGCGGCCGGGGCCCTCGCGCATCAACACGGATTGAAACTACATGTGGATGGGGCACGGCTGTGGAATGCCGCCGTGGCCCTGAACGTTGCGCCGGCTCGCCTTCTACAAGAGGTAGATAGTGCCAGCGTCTGCCTGAGCAAAGGACTTGGCGCACCGGTTGGCTCCGTCATTGTCGGCGATGCAGAGTTCATCCGGCGGGCGCGGCGTATGCGTAAAGTTCTCGGCGGTGGCATGCGCCAGGCCGGGGTCATCGCCGCGGCCGGCATCGTGGCCCTCCGCGAAATGATTGAACGCTTGGCAGACGACCATGCGAATGCCAGCAAGTTGGCCCAGGGACTTTCCCAGCTAGAGGGTATCAGCATTGACCCAGCTATGGTTGAGACGGATATCGTCATCTTTGAATTACATAGGCATGATCTGACGCCGGCCCAGCTCTCTGCTGGCCTGCGGCAACAGGGCGTGCTGCTGAATCCCATCGGTGGCAACCAGCTACGGGCAGTCACAAATTTTCATGTAACGGCCGCGGATATTGAGCATTGCTGCGATGCATTTGCCCGGGTGTTGGCATCAACAGGCAGTGCCAATACAGATGGCGTGCGGATCTACGGCTAGGTGAACCGCTTGCTATCCCGGGCTTTGCAGCTAAAGTCACTCTGGCAGATCGTCAGCCAGATCAATCTGGAAGAGATCCGGCAAGAAGTTGAAGCCCCATTTCATCTACTGATCGTAGCCGATGTAGAGGCCGATGCCCTGCTGGCCGCGCGCTGGTTGAGTGCTGCAGATACGGATGTCCATCCCTGGCTGACTGTCAGCGACAGTTTCGGTTCAGGTATGCGCTCCCCAAAGGGCCCGCTGGACAGTGCCGTCCTTGTGACAACCCAACCTGAACTCAGCCCGGCCCTGGCCACTCTCCAACAGTCCCTACACAAGGCGTCAATTCCCTGCCTGGTCGTCGTGGTTGGGCAGCATGCAACCCTTCCTGCTCGTCATGTAGTGATAGAGGGCTGGAGCGATGAAGCGGTCGGTCTGGTCGCGAGCAGTCTGTTGGCGAGTGTCCCTGTCCGCTTGCACCTTGCCCTAGCTCGTCGCTTGCCTCCCTTGCGCCCATTTGTATTTCAGTGGCTCATTCAAGAGACATCCCAGGCCAATGCCACCTACGCCTTCAGCACCGGTCTGGCCAAGACGCTCCCAATCCTTGACATTCCTCTCACTATCGGCGATATGCTGGTTCTCACCAAGAACCAGATGATCATGGCCTACAAAATTGTGCTGGTGGCCGGCAGAACCGGCACCCCCCGGCAGCTTTTGGGTGAGATCGTCAGGGTTCTCGGCGGCGGTTTTCTCTTTCCCCAACTCGCTCGGGAGATGGTCGGCCTGATCCCAGTTTGGGGAATTTTGCCGCAGGTCGCTATCGCTTATGCCGGGACTTGGGCCATCGGCAAGGCGGTCGTATTGTGGGCTGTTGAAGGCTCTCATCTCACCCCTGCCCTGCTGAAGAGTTTTTACCAGGACGCGTTGCACAAAGGTCGGCATGCTGCCCAAGAAATCGTCGGCACTGCCCGGGGGCGTAGCACTTCGATCAAGCCTGCCCAAAAATCAGCTATGTCGGGGGGACCCGCGCCCCTGGTGACCCGGGTCCGCAGACGTATGCAGTATTTTCGTCGACAAAAAGACAGAGGCCACTCCCAATAGAGAAGCGAAACATTGTGTCTATTGCATTTGACAGTTATTCAAGGAGGTGGTATTCTCTTTACGTCAGATATTTCTTGTGGGGGCGTGGTGTAGCGGTTAGCATATCGGCCTGTCAAGCCGGAGGTCGCGGGTTCAAATCCCGTCGCTCCCGCCTCAAGAGAAAAAGGAGAACGAATGAAAAAGGCGACAATTTACGTGTTGTTGGATAGATCGGGAAGTATGTGCTCGATCGAGAAAGACACAGTGGCAGGGCTGAACAAGTTCATCCAAGAGCAGAAAAAAGAGCCGGGCAAAGCATCTCTGCGGATTGTGACGTTTGATTCCCATGATGGGCTCTGCTTGGAAGTGTTGCGAAATGAGAAAGACATTCGGGACACGAAGAAGATCAGGCAGGATGAATTCGAGCCGAGAGGATTGACCCCTCTGCTGGACGCCATGGCCAAGACGATGAAGGATGCTCGCGCCGAGCAGAAAAAGAACGACAGGAAGGTAATCTTCGTGGTCGTGACCGATGGGCAGGAGAACGACAGCAGGAAGACGACATATGAGGACGTCGCCAAACGGATCCAAAAGAGGAAAAAAGACGACTGGGAGTTCCTCTTCCTGTCGTCAGATCTGGAAGCGGTCCAGCAGGCGACGAAGGACATGGGGATCGACAGGAGTATGGCGGCGGCCTACGCGCCACAAAGGACCAGGGAAACGTACGATGCGATGAGCCAGAATGTCGGCAGGATCAGACGGGGAAAAAACGCGGCTTGGAAAGACGAAGAGAGAGTGGCCATGGCTGGACCCGACCCCGATCTACCACCTGCCGGACCGTAGAAAGGCTGGAGAGACGAGGAGAGAGGAAATCGTGGGGGCGTGGTGTAGCGGTTAGCATATCGGCCTGTCAAGCCGGAGGTCGCGGGTTCAAATCCCGTCGTCCCCGCAGATGTAGATGCCCCAATGGAGAAACGTTTCTCCATTGGGGTTTGTTTTTGCCTCATTTCTCTGGATCCCCGGGTTTTCTCTTCATCGGTGCGGCGGTGACAAGTGCTACACCGGCCAAAATACCCACGCCCCCAAGTAGTTCGTGGTTATTGGGGAGGATGTCGAACAGAAACAGGGACCAGACAATAGCAGCCACCGGGCTGGCTGCCAGCACCACGCTAAAGACACTCATATCGAGCCGGTACAGTGCCCAATAGTATAGAGAGCGACTGATGGCAATATCCACAGTTGCAGTCGCGAGTAAAAGCGGCAGGGCCTGCTTGGTGGGTAGGACGAGGTCCCCCTGCACACCGCTGATCAGCACCAGAAAGGAAGCGGTCAGCAGCATGCGGTAGAAGAAAAAGTTGAGAAGATCTATCCCGCCCATATAACGCTTTGTCAGGGCAGAATGCAAGGCGTAGAGGAGTGTAGCGGCCAGGACCATGAATGCACCGAGCCGTAGGTTGGTACCTGGCTGGAAGGAGATGACCGCTAGGCCCACCAAGGCGATGAGTGTGCCCATCACCTGCTGGGGCTTGAGGCGGTCCTTCAGCCACAGCAGACCAAATCCAAGCCCGAAGGGGATGGTCATCCTGCTCACCATGGCCGCGCTGCCAGGGTCGATATAGGCAACGGCTGCATAGTTGAGATTGGTGCTGATCGCCACGCAGAGGCCGATTCCGATAAAGACATGCCAATGGCGGAGCAAGGGGGCGAGCTGCAGGCGGCGGGTCAACAAACCGAACAGTCCTACCTCCAGCGTTGCAATGACGATTACATACAATGCAGCCGTCGCGGGCGCGCTGTGGGGCAGCAGCAGGCGGGCAAAAACAAAATGTAAACTGTCGATCAGCAACAGACTGGTCAACAGGACCAGCCCTTGGGGGCTGCCCACCTGTGTACTCTCCTTTTGCTATGGCGTGCCATTCTGTGGCGGTCTTCACTCATGCAGCCATCTTTTCACCGCGCCAATTCATATCAATCCCAACATAGTCTTTGGCCAAGGGCTGTAGATGTTGAGGTAGAGCCTTAACAAACGCTTGCGCCGAATCAGAGAGTGGCCACGGTGCGTCAATCCGGTGACTGCGCGGCCGGAAGCCAATGCCACAGGAAAGCCGCACTTGGTTGATTCGGTTTGGGAAAGCGGCATGGTAGGTGCGCGGCGCGAAGATGATCTCATCGCCTGGGTCTGTGAACAAGGGGACCAGACCCGGCACATCAAATCCGACATAGCTTTCTGGCTCACTTCCCTGTGGGTAAAAGGAGCGTCGGTCCGGGGTCAGCATAAAGCCTTCTGGCCCTGTCCAATCCGGCACATGGGAGTCTTCAATGACGGCCAACCCGCCGTGCTTAGGGTTGGAGCCGGTAATGTAGAACCAGAGGCCCGATGGCCAGGGGCCACGGTTCAAAACATCCCCAGAGTTTTGAGGGGGTCCTTGGGAAAATCCATGCCAGTCAGAGTGCCACGAGAGCGGTGCTGAACCGGGATTACGTAGGATCGCAGCTGTGCGATTGATGGTCAACTCGTTCGCTTGGCAGAAAACCTGCTGCGCCCTCATAAAAGGCGTATAGTCGAGCAATTTCCACATCGCGGGTGAATGTTCAATAAAGGAAGTATGGGTGTAGCTCTGGCCAGGCCCCAATGCCCCTTCTGGGTCAAGAACTTGGCGAACCGATTCCTGCAGTTCTTCAACCAACTCATCAGGCAAGAGGTTTTTAACCACCGCAAACCCATGGGTCTCGACACAGGCTTGGGCAGCCTCCAACTCATCAAAGCTGAATTCATAGCGATACGACAGCTCAGGCTTCTGCATGTGATCATAGTTCATAGGAAACTCCTTGCATGTTCATAGATATCATCCTTTCAACGATCCAACCGTGATCCCTTGGATCATCTGTCGTTGCATCAGTAGGAAGGCGACGATGGGAAGCACTGACATAAGAATGGCAGCAGACATGCTAATCCCATAGGACGGACCGGCTCCTTGGATTTGATACATAATGATTGACACACCCACAGGCATAGTATAAATCTGGGGTTTGTTCAGCACCAACAGAGGCCACAGGAAATCGTTCCAATGGGTCACGAATGTAAAAATGGCCAGAGTAGCCAATACTGGTTTGGAAAGGGGAAGGGTGATGAGCCACCAGAGTTGCAGTTCATGCGCGCCATCGATGCGTGCTGCTTGAAAAAGCTCCTCAGGTAGGGTCATGGCAAATTGACGGAACAAAAAGAGGGCAAATGGGGAAGCCAGCCCAGGCAAGATCAAGGCCCAGTAGGTGTCATGCAGTCCCATCCTCAGTGTTAAGACATAGATAGCGATAATCGTTGACCAAGCAGGGACGAGCATGGTGCTGATAATGATCCAGAATATCTTGTCCCGTCCTGGAAACTGCTTGCGCGCGAAACTGTAGCCGGCCAGTGAAGCCAGTAAGACCACGCCTAGAGTTGAGGCCATACCAGTGAATACACTGTTCCAGAACCAGCGCACGACTGGTGCATTGGCCACGCCGGTTCCTTGGATCAGGTCAATGTAGTTCTTAAGCACAGGCCGCGTCAAGACAAACGAAGGGGGCACAGTCGCGACGTCTTGCGGGTGTTTGAAACTGGTAATGATGGCCCAATAGAGCGGGAAGAGCGAGATAGTACCTAGCACTAGAATCAAGAAGAGCGCGAGGTAACGCATTGCGCTGGCCATTCCCTCCGGCAACAGGCGAGTCTGTACAGTTGTGATGACTGAGACTCTGCGCCTCGGGCCCAGGACCGTTTTGGCCGCCATGATCGTGTTCTCGCTTCAGAATTCTACAACTTGGGAGAAGCGCCGGAACTGCATAATTGTAAAGCCGACAGTTGCAACCAGCAGAAGCAACCCGGCCGCGGCCGCTGTCCCTGCATTGGCATAAAAGATTAGCTGGTTGTAGATATAGTAGCCAACCGTCATGGTGCTATGCACGGGTCCCCCGCGTGTAAGTACAAATACCGGCACGAATACCTGTAGGGCACCGAGGGTTGAGACAACAATCACATACAAAAGAGCAGGCGTCAGCAGCGGTAATGTTATTGACCAGTGCTTACGCCAGAAGCTAGCACCATCTACAGCAGCAGCATCGTATAGACTGGTGGGAATGCTCAACAGGGCTGCACAGAAGATAATGATGGCCACGCCGTTACTAGAGACAACAGCCATACCCGCCAGAGAAGGCAGAGCCGTGTACACATTCCCTAGCCAGTTCACAGGCTCTAGGTTGACAAGCGACAGGCCGAAATTGAGCACGCCCACATGGAAGTCAAATACAAAGCGCCAGATGATCGCAATGGCTAACCCCGATATGACGCCGGGCAGGTAGAATGTCGCTTGGAAGAATCCCCGTAGGGTAGAGCTGCGTAAGGAAACGATCAAGATCGCTGTAACCAGAGAGAGGACTGTTGAAGCTGGCACGACCATCAGGGCATAGTAGAATGAGTTGACCATAGCCTTACGCGCGCTGGGCATCTCTATGACGTCAATGTAATTTTGCCAGCCAACATACTCGGTGACCCCACGGGGATGCCAATCAACGAAACTCAACCAGATCACCATGCCGTAAGGCAAAATAAAGAAAACCACGAAAAACGCCATAAATGGCGCAATGAGCAGGTAGCCCCATAGTTTGTCCGAAGTTGAGAATTTCAGGCGTTGCCAAGGGAACATCGCTGGCCCCCAGTCACTTCCAATTCTGTCTACGCTATCCATCTTCTAGGCCTCTGTTGGCGTAGATACACGCGATAGCACATCAGTATCCCCAAAAGGATAGCCATCTGGGGATACTGATTCCACGCGTTTTGGTTCTAGGGCTTGCTCGACCTTCTTATACAAACCAGTCAAGTTTTTCGACCGTGGTGCAGAAATCTTGCACAGCTTCCTCAGGAGGAGTGGGCAAGAAGATTTTCTGGAGCACTAATTCCAATTGCTCAACAGTCTCCCGCGCGCGCCCACCGTTGGCTGATATTCTCTGCCGTCCATATGGAATGTAGTGTTCGAAATGCCACTGCAACATGGGATTTTCAACCCCTGCAAGTGCAGATTTACGTATCGGCAGCACAAACTGCGATAGCCATTTCTGGTTTTCGACATTGGTCAGCCATAGGGAAAAATCAATGGATGGTTGGATCGTCGCTACATCCCCAGAGCGGAAGAGTACGATATTGACATCCAGCAATGGTCCACCCCAATACAAGGAATGATCTACCGCGGGGTTCGTGGGTGGCTGGACAAATATCCAGTTGAACCCGTGTTCGGTGTCGGTAACGACCAGCGTATCGGGATCTACTTCCATTTCTGGGCGTTGTGCCATTCCAATGCTTGGCCCGATTCCACCGAGAACGGCTTTCTGGTCCCAGTACTCCCAGTAATTGGCACTCAGACCAGATGGGTTTGGGATGACTTCATGTACGAAGTAGAGGTCCTGCAGCCATTGCAACCAGGCCAAGCCCTCCTCATCCCCCAATTTGCAGCGCCACTGGCCATTCTTGAATTCCACAGTGTCCGTGCCCCAATTCCAGCTCAGGACCTGCTCTGGCCAGTAGAAGAATGGATTGGTCTTTTGGGTTGAAAAGACTCCCCCCCAAACCTGGCCCCCATCATCCCGTTCATAGGTACATGCTTTCATCAAAGTCAGATAATCGTCGAAGTTCCATGTCCGCTCCGGTGCTTCGGGAACTAGATGCATGGCCCCTGCCTCTTCCACGACATCCAGATTGATGGTCATGCCGTTGGCAAGTGTATAAAATGGTACCATATAGTTCTTGCCCTGGAACAGCATCCCGTCGAACCAACCTTCAGGCAAATCATTCAAAAATTCCTGCGGAAGCTCCACCTCTAGGGCAACATCGCCTTCCAGTGCATAGATAAGCTGGTCAACCCCACCGCGCAGGATCAGATTTGGCGGATTCCCAGCCGTGACGGCAGTCGCCATCTTCGTCAGCGCATCCCATCCCATCGCTTGATACACGACCTGAACATCGGGATGCATCTCCATATACTCGTCCACCTTCTCCTGCTCCCAACTCCCATGTGGATAGAGATCGCCTGGAAGTCCAAGAGGAAAAGACCACCACTGTAGTTCGACCGGGGCTGCTTGTGCTGCACTCTCACCAGTTGTAGGGCCAGGTGTCTGGGGAAGTGTACAGGCCGCCACTGCAGCTACTCCGCTGGTTAATGCCGCTGCCTTCAAGAATTCACGGCGTGAAAGTACCTTTTGCATCTCTGTGCCTCCTTTGCTTACGAACACTCATATGAACTCGATCTAGCCTAGTCCGGGTAATTCAGAGGAACCGTACAACACTTCAGACCCTCTGTCAAGCAACAAAAATCAGTATCATTTTGTGTTTCGTTGTGCAGATGGAGGACAACAAGCATACAATAATGCTCAACCAAAGATATATTCAGCGATGAGGCGAACTAGCGTGTTGTCGGGGGGATACGAGCGGCCAAAAATTGGGCCACTGCGGCATCGCTCACCTGCTGGAAGTCCTCATACCAGACCCCTACGCCCCAAAAGGGTGAGGGAGTGAGCAAGATAATGGGCGGTTTGACTAGATGATAGGGGTATGGGATAGGTGCAGGCTGGTCGGCCATGGTTCGGGCTGTGGCGTTGAGTTCGGCGATAGCTTGGGGAGGAGCCACGGGAACGGCCGGCACGATTTCAAATGGCTTTTGGAAACTTAGGGCCTGGATCGCGGCACGCATGGATGCGCCCGTGGCTAGCCCGTCGTCTATGAGAAAGATGGTGCGCCCTTGTACCGCAATCCCAGGGCGTTCTCCCCGGTAGAGCCGTGTACGACGGAGCAGTTCCTGACGTTGCTGTTGCGTCACCTGCTCAATTACATGTTGGACCAATCCCAGTCGTTTGATGATCTCATCATTGAGTACTCGCACACCGCCATCGGCGATAGCCCCGAAGGCCAATTCCTCCTGGCCGGGTACGCCTAATTTGCGTACAAGAAAGACATCTAAGGGGGCCTGGAGGGCGCGAGCCACTTCGTAGGCCACGGGCACTCCACCTCGGGGTAGGCCGAGCACGAGGGGATTCACGGCCGGGAGTGTACGTAGATATGCGCCGAGACTCGCGCCGGCTTGGCGTCGATTGCGGAAAGGTCGCAACTCCATAGGTCTGTCAAACCTACAAATAACCTCCTGCCGGGTTCTAAATCCCGAGGGCAGGAGGTTGCAAAAGAAGGTGGATGACTGCAGATGCATGGATCAATGGCGTGTGACTGCAGGTATCGGGCACAGGCCACTAGCCATTGGTGTTAAAGAGCAGCGAACATCGGCGTCTATTGCTGCCGATTGGGATCGAGGATCCACTGGACGAGCCCTTGGATTTCCGCTTCGCTCAACCTTTCGGCAAAAGTATCTGGCATGGTACCCGCTAGAGCTTCGTATGTCGGAACCACAAATGCCCTAGGATTGATGATGCTCTCGTAGACGTATTCCTCGGCGGTCTGGCCGGGGACTTGGCTGCCGGCCCGTTCGTGGAGATCAGCCATATTGGGGCCAATCAAGCCACGCACATCAACCTCTCTTTCGTTGATGTTATGACAGCCGGAACAGCCTTGGGATATCCACAGCTCCTGGGGTGTAGCTGGGCCGGAGACCGCTGCTTTCTGGGCTTTCAACTCTTCACGGGCCGCTTCTTGTTCTTCTGTGCTCAGTACGAGGAAGGCAATATTCTGAAATTCGGCAGGATTGCGTACATCTTGGAACGCTTGAAACGGGTCTTCCTCATGGCTCTGGGCCAGAGCAGAGTCATGCCAATTCAAGATATAGGCGGTGACATCCTCTACCTGGTCGCCCCGGAGTGGGCCACCGAACTGTGATCCCCATGTAGGCATTAGCTGGGCCCACTGGCTGTTGGGCTTGCTAGGACGCCCGGCAGCAACGGTGAGGGCAACATAATCTTTCAACGAACCGGTCCACTCTATATCGGCCAAACGCCCGGTGTCAGTGAAAAAGTAGTGGCTGTTTAGCGCGGGCGCAACACCCGGCAGCCCTCTTCCATCCGGTCCATGGCAGGTAGCACAGTTGTTGTCGAACAGGGTGGCACCGTTTTCAATCGAACGGCCTTCCCAGTTTACAGTCTGCGCGGCCATGCGTACATCTTCACTCACCAGCACCAGTAGCAACAAAATGATGCCGACGAGGGACGCCAGAATCCCCCATAGAAGTTTGGCAATTGGAGACCTAACGAAAAAGCGATACATGCCGTTTTTTTACTCCCCTGAGAAAGCACCGGATAGACTCTTCCATCCGTCAGAGATGTAGCCGAAGAAAAACCGCTTTAACCCATACTGCTCCCAATACATGGAATCTTCATGGAGCCAGAAGCTCTTTTCATAATTCCCTTCTTGGCCTTGGGCATCATACCAGAAGATGTCCCAGTGCAGTTTCTTGAGGCTTGGCTGATCCTGGGTGATGGTGAGTTGGCCGATAGGGGCGTTGAAATCAGGATCCTGGCGTCGGTAATAATCGACAGCTTCCTGGAACTCATGCAGAAGTTCTTCAAATTCGTGATCATGTACCTCGTACTCTTCATCTGTACGCCAGATACCGACCGGCAGGTGTGTATAGCCGATCTCCCGGGAGACACCGGAGCCTTCCTCCGGCATCAATTCCTGGACGATTTCCACGGAAGGTGCGCCTTCTACTGCGTATTCGGGGGTACCCATCCAACTCAGAATAATCATCACAATACCGGCAACGATTCCCGCGATGATGGCCACCTTGCGATCTCTGCCCCGCCGGCTCGGGTTGTAGTCCAAATAGGGGATGGCGATCAGCAATACCAGCAAGACACCTGGGATAAGCACGCCGGCGATGAACTTGTCTGCAATCTTCAACAGCCCTTGTAGCCAGTAGAAATACCAGGGTGCCACCGTGTGTAAAGGCGTTGATTGCGGATTGGCGATATGTTCCAAGGGTGCTTGGAAGAAGAAAACCGTAATCAGAATGAGCACAGTGGTGATGACAGTCAAGAAACTCATTTCATCGATCGCGACATCCGGCAGATAGTAGACACGTTTATCGGCAGGAACACGATTGGCGGTATCCTCACCTACTTCCTCTTCATCTGCTGGCAAACTGATGCCGAAATGTACGACCTTGTAGTAGTGAACGAAGAAGAAAAGAATCAGCAACAGCGGCAGGAAGAGAACATGTAACAGATAAAAACGCAGCAGGCCATTGGCCCCAATGTCCGGTGCCCCCCGTGCCAGCAGATTCACTGTCTCCCCGACGACTGCGGGCGGGACCGCCTCTGCCATGGAGGTACCAATCGTCACAGCCCAGAACGCCAATTGGTCCCAGGGCAACAGATAGCCGGAAAAACTGAGGAACAGCGTCATCACCAGCAGGACCACGCCCGTAAACCAGATAAATTGGCGCGGGGGTTTATAGCTGCCGGTGAGATAGGCCCGCACCATATGAAGTGTGACAATGGCAACCATGGCCTCCGCGCCGAGCCGATGCAGATCCCGCAGAAACTGGCCGAACGGCACATTCGTCAGCAGGCGGATCATATCCACATAGGCCCGTTCCGGCGAAGGAGCGTACCAGATCATCAGCAGAATGCCGGTGATGGTTTCGACAACAAAGAGATATGTTGACAGCAACCCTAAGCGGAATGTATGGGTGAAGCGGGTAACGCTTTCGTGATAGTACGTGGGTTTGATGTGCAGCAGAAAGGCCTCACTGTGAGGCTTTAGGCGCGGGTTCGGGCGGCCTGGCGGTTCACCCTGCAACATGCGGCGAAACTCGCCCGCATCAATGCCTGCGGTGATGCGGGTGAAGACATCGTCGGCCGCCGCCGCCGCCGCACCCAAAAGTCCTTTTTCCCGAATGTCTTGTTGGACACTCATATGGATGTATTTCTCCTGATAGAAGAATGAGATTCCTGATTCTTCAAACGGCTTTCGTCGGTGACGTAGCGGCCGGCTTCCCTTGGATGCGCTTGCCAGTGTCCACAACGATCTCCGCCTCGGCCCCAGGCGCTGGCGGGGCTGTGATCTTATCGCCTGCATCTTCTGTCGTTGCCACTACAGAGGTGCCTTCAACGACTTCAATAAGGAATTGATCGAGAGAGCGGGGCGCAGGCCCTTCAATATAATGCCCTTCACGGCTGAATTTGGAGCCATGACAGGGACATTCAAAGCGGTTGTTGGAAGACTCCCATTTATAGAGACAGCCTAGATGGGTACAGACCATATAGAGGGCGTGGGGGCCTTCATCTGTATTGACGAGCCAGAATTTACCGGTCGTATTGCCTTGGGGAGCGAGATTCGTCGGCGGTAGTTCCGTGGCCGGACCGAGAATAAATTTGCCGCCAAACTCACCGGCACGGAAGCGGGGGTACATAAATTGATAGGTAGCCAGGCCACTTTCTAGCGTCAAGAGACCGAGGGCCCCAGCCCAGGCGTATGTCAGAAATTCCCGGCGGTTGATGCCCTCATGTCCGGCTTCGACCGATTCAAGAAGCGTGGCACGGGTGACAGGTGCGACCCGATCCGGGACCGCTACTACGCTGGCGGCCCCAGCTTGGCTGCCATTTGTCTGTACAGTCCGAGCTGCGGCCCGATCCTTGGCCTCCGCTACCCGTGCTGCAGCCGCTTCTTCCTCTGCGGACGAAGTCGTGTCCTCTGTGACAACTGCTGTTGCCGACCGATTGGATGAGACGACCTCCGCTGCCGCAGTGGATGGTGCTGGCACCGGTTCAATAGCTACTTCTGCCGCAGCTTCCTCTGCCGGACCACCATTACGAGGCGGCAGCATGACACTCACATCCACACCGCGCCGTTCAGCAGCCATCTGCTGTGCGCGTTTGACTCTATCAAGCCATACTTGACTCACTTCTGCCATACTGTCTGGCCTCCTTTCCGCCGCTAGATTGCGCTGTCAATCGTTTGAAAGGGACACAGCCTACTCGCCTAGAGACCTGTCCATGTTCATATCATACAGGCCAATATAAACGATTCCGACCAATTGTATTGCATGGAGTATAGCACGCGGTCAAGACATTGTCAAAATTATCACAAACACTATGCCTACTTTTGGTAGCGTAGATGCCATGCACAAAAATGCGAGCCGAACATATGGAACGGATAGGCTACATGGTCAATTGTGCCAGACTTTTTTCAACGTGCCCTTGACGAGTACGCAGCTCTTTCAGTTTGTCCCTCTCCCGCTGTACAACCTGCTCTGGGGCCTTGCTGATGAAGTTCTCGTTGTGCAGCAACCCTGTGACACGAGCGATCTGCCCTTCCACATTGGCCAGATCTTTCTCCAGTCGTTTTCTCTCTGCCTCCATATCGACCATACCGGCCAGAGGTAGATGTATGGTGACACGACCGGCGGTCAGTTGGACTGCGACAGCAGTGGGTTTGGGTGGGGCATCTGCCGCAGCACTCGGCATGGTTGTCTCGTTCAATTGCGTATTGATGAGCGAAATTTGCGCCTTGTCCAGCTTAGCCAAGGCGATGAGCAGATCGAGGTTCTCTTGCACCAGAGCTATTGAGGGACCACCTGAGAAGGTAGCGGCGATGCGCCGTCCGGGCTCCACATTGTATTCGGCACGGGCATTGCGGATGGCCCGCACCATCTCTTGGATGTGGTCGAATGCCTCCTCTGCGGCCGGATCTCTGGGGCCCGGCGCGCTGGGCCAGCGTTGGGTCATCAGGGCCTCGGCCCGCTCAGAAACACCGGGTAGATGGCTCCAAATGGCCTCGGTGACACAGGGCATAAATGGGTGTAACAGCCGCAGAGATTGCTCGAGCACATAGGCCAGCACCTGGCGAGTGCCTTGGCTCTCTTGCGGAGTACCGCCATAGAGGCGCGGCTTGGCCGCTTCAATATACCAGTCGCAGTATTCGCTCCACAGGAACTCGTACAACTGACGCCCCGCTTCTCCCAACTGCCAATCCCTGATCAGTCGGGTCACGTGGGCTTGCACTCCCCGCAGCCGGCTGAGAATCCAGCGGTCGGCCAGGGCCTGTCTGGACGTTGGCGGTAGGACAAATGTCACCCTATGGCGGTTCATCTCATCGCTCAGTTCGATGTCGCTCGTTTCTAGATTCATCACTACGAAACGGGCCGCGTTCCAGATCTTGTTGGCAAAATTTCGGTTGGCCTCAATGCGGGTGACACTGAGTTTCATGTCGTTGCCCGCTGTACTGCCGGTGAGCAGCGTAAAGCGCAAGGCATCGTTGCCGTATCTAGCGATCAGGTCCAGCGGATCCAGGGCATTGCCCAGGCTCTTGCTCATCTTGCGCCCATCTTGCGCCCGCACCAGCCCATGCAGGTACACGTACGCAAACGGCACTTCAGCACTCAAATACATCCCCATCATGATCATGCGAGCTACCCAGAAGAACAGAATATCATAACCCGTCTCCAGAACAGTTGTCGGATAGTACCGAGCCAGATCCTCGGTCTTGTGGGGCCAGCCTAGGGTGCTGAACGGCCACAACCCACTGCTGAACCAAGTGTCCAGCACGTCCGCGTCCTGTTCTAATGCTACGGCTGCGCCGTAATGTTCGATGGCCTGTTCTAGGGCTTCGCTTTCACTGCGCGCGGCGAACGCATGACCATCGGGCCCGTACCAGATGGGGATGCGGTGTCCCCACCACAACTGCCGGCTGATACACCAATCCCGGATGTTTTCCATCCAGTGAAAGTAGTTCTTTTCAAAGCGTTTTGGCACGATCTTGATGCGCCCCTCCTGGACCGCGGCTATTGCCGGGCCTGCCAGAGGCTTCATCTTCACAAACCATTGCGTACTCAACAATGGCTCAATAATCGTATGGCAACGCTGGCAATGGCCTACTTCGTGGGTGTGGGCCCTACACGAGACAACCAGACCTGCGGCCTGCATATCCTCCCACAACTTTTCCCGAGCCTTGAAACGATCCAGCCCTTCGTAGGGGCCGGCCTCCGGCGTGAGGGTGCCGTCTGTATGGGTCAGATTGATGAAGAGCAGATCATGGCGCAGCGCGATTTCATAGTCGTTCGGGTCATGGCCCGGCGTCACCTTCAATGCACCAGTGCCGAATTCGGGATCCACGTACGCGTCAGCAATGACAGGGATCTTTCGTCCTAGCATAGGCACGAGCGCGGTCTTGCCGATGAGATGAGCATAGCGTTCATCATCTGGATGCACAGCTACCGCAGTATCCCCCAGAATCGTCTCCGGGCGGGTCGTGCTTACCTCCACATGGCCTAAAGAATGCGCGTTCTGGTCGATCAATGGATAGCGGAAGGTGTATAGCTTGCCCTCCACGCCCAAATACTCCACCTCTAGGTCGCTGATGGCACTTTCACAACGGGGGCACCAGTTTACCAAATAGTTGCCCCGGTAGATGAGGCCGTCGTTGTAGAGGCGGATGAACGCCTCTAGTACAGCATCACTGCAGCCGTCATCTAGGGTAAAGCGCTCCCGACCCCAATCACAGGAGATGCCCATGCGTCGCTGCTGGCTACTGATCCGTCCGTGATACTCGTCTTTCCAGGCCCACACTTCCTGCACAAAGCGTTCCCGCCCCATCTCATGACGGGTGATGCCCTGCTCTTCCAGATTGCGTTCCACCACATTCTGAGTGGCGATGCCTGCATGGTCCGTGCCCGGCACCCAGAGGGTCGGTCGGCCAGTCATGCGATGATAGCGGACCAGCATATCCTCAATAGCACTGGTAATGGCATGGCCCAAATGGAGCATACCAGTGACGTTCGGTGGTGGCATAGAGATGACGAACGGGGCTGCGGTCGGGTCGGCTTGGCCGCTCTCGATCTGCTGTTCCGGCCGGAAGAATCCCATAGACTCCCACCATTCGTACAGTTTCTCTTCCCATTGTTTGGGTTCATAGATTTTGGGCATTTCCTGTATCATGCGGTTTTCCCTTTCGTTCGTAAACATAGGTACTCTCTGCCAATAACAAAAGCCGTTTCAGCTTTTGGCACGAGAAATTTTGACAGAGAAATAATGGGTACAAAGACAAAATTTTCTGTGCCAAACCAACTGATTGAGGAATTCAATCAGTTCGTGAGTTGTGATATCAACCAAAGGACTTTAGCTGGCGTTGGGCCAGGAACCGTGATAATGCCGATTCATAGGTAGTCAACCAGTTGTCTCCTGTTTCCTGTTCAAAGCGGGCGGCCAACACACGCAGGCCCGCCTCTCCCCAATGTATCTGTGGAGATGGCAGCCCGAATTCCGTCTCTCCAAAATAGTTGGGCAGGTCTGAAAACATGCCTAGGTACAGACTCAAGCTGCCGCGCCATAGGTGTTGTAAGTAGACTGCGGCAGTGTAAAAATGGCGCAGTGTCCGCGAAGATTTCTGATCAAAGTTTATTCGGTTTGAAGCAAATACGAGGTCATGCACAAATTGATGATACTCTGGATGGCGTAAAAAAAGAGGAATCAGTGCCTCACGTACCCTCGGATCCGTGTGTTGGGCAAGTTTCTGGATGAGTGTGTGCGGATCTAGCGGTTGAGGGAGAGGAGGTAGCCCTGAGGTCTTTGTGGATATACGCAAATAGGGCACATCATATTGGGCCAAAGTTGCGGCAATCGTAGCCAATTCTGCATCTTTCAAGGTCGTGCGCTCCAGATTAGGAGCATCGCATGGGCTTTGAATCATGGACGGCTGGTTCATCAAAATTGGCACGAGAAATTTTGACAGAAAAATAATGGGTACAATGACAAAATTTTCTGTGCCAAAGTGCCACAGGTAGCGAAAAAGTCTCTTAGAGATTTGTCAACGATAAAAAGTATAGCAGAGCGTTGCGGAAAAAGCAATCCATATCCTACGAATCCCTAGGAGTCTGGCGCGGCTGCAAAACCAAGCGAAATGCTGCCGCTTCCTCCACAGCTGCCCGAGACCAAGGCATCTTGTGATAAGCCCCTTCCAGCCACATAGGGATCTGATCTGTATAATTGCGGCTGACCGGATGACCGGACTGGCCATTGGACGTCACGCTTTGGCTGACATCCCAATTTCCTACCTCAATAATTTGCCGATAGCTGGCGACTACCTGTGTCAGGCCGGGCGGAAGGCCCGGCCCATAGTCGGCCTGGTTGGGCGTAGTGCCATCGCCGCCGATGGGGTACGGACCCCGATTGAATAACCAGCCGAGGATAGGTGTACTGCCCAGCGGGTGATTGTAGCGGACCTGATGGACCCGTCCCCAGGCCCATTGTCGTGGCGTTGCATGGACTTCCTCGCGCAGCCGCTGCACAGATCGTTGCAGGGCTTCCTCGATCAATTCTTCTTTTGAACGCCGGCCACCTTGGACCCTGTCTGCATACCAGTCATCCTCATTTTGCAAGATCCCTAGCAGACGAGTCTCAGCCCGCTGCTTGAATCCGTTGATCTGGAAAAGTGGGCTGTGACTGCCCCCAAAGAACCCCCGGGCTGTTGGCCCTAATCGCCCGAAAGTCAGCTCCAACAGATTCGCGAGTGTGTAGTGAAATACCGTGGCGGCCGTACTCTCCTTGTCCATCCGATAGCCCCAATCTTGCAGCATAGTGACTGCTCTGCGGACATATGGATCATTGCTCAGGGTTTTTGTCAGCAGAGGCGTCAGTGCCTCGGCATAGAGGCTGGTTTGGTCAAGTTGAATTTGCTCCATATCCCGCAGAGAAAGCCGTTTTTTCTGCCCTAACATCTCTTCAATGCGGCCTGCCCGCCAGCCGGGCATAGTCTCAAACCCAAGAATGTAGGGGTAATCGTCACCGGTTATCTTGTTATTGGCCGTCACGATCATGCCGGACTGTGGGTTCAACAGCCGAGGCAGGTCAGCATCGGGGATCAGCCCGCACCATTCGTAGTCGCTCGTCCAGCCGGGCGCGGGCACCAGGCCAAACCCGTTGCGACGTATGGGAATGGCAGCGGCCAGCCGGTAGGCGATATTGCCTGCTCTATCAGCGTAGACGAAAACTTGGGGGGGTGCGCTCCAGTCAGCGAGGGCAGCATCGAACTCCTGCCAGTTCTGGGCCCGGTTCAGCTGTAGGATGGCGCGTAGCAATTGCCCGGGCTGATGTCCAATCCAGCGCAGAGCTAGGGACTGGGTCTCTGGGGTTGCACGCCCGGGCAGTCCGTTCAGCAGAGGGCCGTGGCGAGTGATGATCATCTCCTCAATGTGGGGGTACGTGCGGTTGCGTAGGAAGATCTCTTCCCGCAGAACCGTCCCTTCCTCCCAATCCCCGTCATATTCAAACAGGTGGCAGGATGTCTGTGGGTGGGCCCGCTCAATGTACAGGTCCTGCACATCGGCCAAGGCGTTTGTCATACCCCAGGCGATCTGCTCATTGTGGCCGATCATGACACCGGGCATGCCAGCATAAGAGGCCCCGCTGACGTTGACAGCGGGGCCGCTCAGGTGAATCTCATACCAGGCCCCAGGCATTGACAGCGCTAGGTGGGGGTCGTTGCAGAGAATCGGGCGTCCGCTGGTCGTTTTCTCCCCGGCCACTACCCAGGCATTGCTACCCTGCCCCCTCCCTTGGTGACCCATGAGCACACCCTGCAGCCGTGTATATTCAGTAGTCAGCAGACCCGCAGTGTGTTGCAGGCGCAGAGCCTCTGCACTTCCCACGCCTTCAGCCACAAGCGGGTTATCTGCAGGGTAGTCCGGCTCTAGGTCTGCGGCCAATGTTGGCCCCAAGTTGCCTGCCAGCTGTAAGCGCACCAGTTCACTTTCCCAGTTAAGACTCTGCCCCCAAGCCATCACTTTGCTTACCGCGACTACATCCAAAGGTGTCCACTCTTCCGGCTGGCGACGTAGCAGATTGAACTCCGCGGCCAGCCGCCCCTGCCGGCCGCGGATATAGGCGTTAATGCCTTGGCAATATTGATGCAACACGGCCAAGGTCGGTTCGTCTAGGCCAGCCAATTCCGCCTGCGCGGCCCGCCCGAAACCGATGATCCGGCTGAAGCGGTCCGCATCCAAAGCCGGCGGGCCGAACAGCTCCCCTAGGCGTCCGTGGGCGATGCGCCGGTTCTGCTCCATCTGCCAGAGCCGGTCCTGCGCGTGGACAAAGCCCTGGCCCCGCCATAGGTCCGCATCAGTGCGCGCGTAGATATGGGGAATGCCATGTTTGTCCCGCAGGATCTCCAGCCGCGCATCCAACTCGTCCAACGTCAACTCGCCTTCAAGTTGGGGGGCAGGCCGTTGTATCAGCCACCAATAGATATAGATGAACAGCACACCGACCAGCAAAATGAAAAAGAAAAGGATGACGAGGCCTAGAATCGCTGTAGGTAGAGTCATCTGAATCCTTAGAGAAGTGGCCTGGACTTACAGGGGTCCACGGGTATTGATCGAGCGTACTGCGCTGGCGCAACTTTCTGGATTGTATCACTTGTGATAAAACGGGCTGAAATCATGCGATCTCTCTGCTCATTTTTCACTCAAACGTACTGCATGAGAACAGATCTCTTTGACTACAACCTGCCGCATTCCTTCATCGCCCAACAGCCGGCCGATCCTCGGGACAGCAGCCGCTTGTTGGTGCTGGAACGGGCTTCGGGGCGTATTGAACACCGCACTTTTTGGGAGATCGGCCGCGTCTTGCGGCGTGGCGACCTGCTCGTCGCCAACAATAGCCGGGTGATCCCAGCCCGTCTGTATGCTCGTAAGGACAACCCCCAGGGCCGCCGGGTGGAAATTTTCCTCCTGCGCGCATTGGACGACAGCGGCAGGCAGTGGACTTGCCTTGTGCGTGGGCGGGGCCTGGGGGCCGGCACGACAGTCTTTCTGAATGTACAATCCCTCCAAGCAGAAATCCTCGCTGTCACCGAGACTGGCACGCGCACTGTGCGTTTTTCCGAGCCGATCCAGCCACATCTGCACCAGATTGGAGAGCTGGGTCTGCCGCCATATATCCACGACTTCCGCGGCGACCAAGGACGCTATCAGACTGTTTATAGCCGTTCCCAAGGAAGCGTTGCTGCGCCGACCGCAGGCCTGCACTTCACGCCCGAATTGCTGCTGGATTTGCAAAAACAAGGGATCGGCTGGGAAGTAGTGACCCTGCATATCGGCCTGGATACATTCCGCCCAGTAACCGCAGAGCAGGTTGAGCAACACGAAATCCATACGGAATGGGCGGAACTGACAGCCCAGGCCGCCCAGTCAATCAACCAGGTCTCACGCCAAGGCGGTCGGATTGTGGCTGTGGGCACGACGACTACCCGCACTCTGGAGTTCGCCGCAGCCAGTGAAAAGAAAGTGACTGCATTCGCCGGGCCAGTCGATCTGTTCATCCGCCCTGGGTATCGCTTTCACGCTGTGGATGTGCTCTTGACAAACTTACACATGCCCCGTTCTTCCCTGTTGATGCTTGTCAGCGCATTTGTGGGCCAGGCCCATCCACAGGAACCGGACAGAGGCCGTCGCATGCTGCTGGATGCCTATGAGGTGGCCAAAGCAGAGGGATATCGCTTCTTCAGCTTTGGAGATGCGATGCTGATTGTGTAGCCCCTACAGTTACTGGTTTGGAATCGGTGGCATTGTTGGCGTATCTGCATAAAGCAGTTCTTGGTGCGCGCGGTTGTGGAGATCCGCGATGCGGTCAACATGATGGGTTGCCATCCATTCCCGAAGTTCAGCACAGATCAGCTGAATGGCTTCTGGGCCTCGTAGGTAGATCGCGCTGCCCACCCCAACGACCGTCGCGCCGGCCATCAGCATCTCCACTGCATCCTGGCCGCGGCTGACGCCGCCGGTGCCGATTATCGGTGTTTGCGGGCAAGCCTTGCGCGCATCATAAACAGCCTTCAGCGCAATCGGTTTCAGGGCCGGTCCGCTGATGCCACCGCTGCGGTTAGCGAGGACCGGCTGGCCGCTGTGTGGGTCGAGAATCAACCCCGGCATGGTATTGATGGCACAGAGTGCGTCCGCGCCGGCATTCACGACCGCCTGCGCGATGCGCCCGATACTGGGCACATTGGGGGCCAGCTTGACGATCAGCGGGAGATTGGTTTCCTCTTTCACGATCTTGGTGACAGCCGCGGCCGCCGGCCCGTTCGCGGCAAAGGGTTCGCCAAAATCACTCTCCACATTTGGGCAGGAGATGTTTACTTCGATGAAATCGGGCTGGGCCTGGGCGATGATGCGGGCTACCGCACCGAACTCCGCGACCGTGCCGGCAAAGATGCTGGCGATGACGGCAACGCCCTGTGGTTGCAGCCGCGCCTTGGCCTCTTGCAATAGCTCCACCTCCTCCTCTACGCCAGGGTTCGCCAGTCCAATCGCATTGATGAGACCGCCGCCCCAATCAATGCAGGACGGGTTGACGTGACCGCTGCGGGGGGTTGGCCCGCAGCTTTTGGCCGTTACCGCGCCGCAGCCGGCCGCCGCGGCCCGCTCCAGCAAACTGACCGTCGTGCCCCAAATGCCACTCGCCAGTACAAGAGGTGTAGGTAGTTCGCGGTTGAGGAAGGATACCGATAGCTGGGATGCCGGAAACATGGTCGTCTTAACAATTCTCCACAGTATCACGCAACTCTGCAGGCAAATGACCGCTCATCACCAACACATCCAACATCTCTTCTAGGTCTAGGATGCTATGGACGCGGATGCCGATCTTTTGCAGATTCTCAGCACCGCCCTGCTGTCTGTCTAGCAGTACGATTGCATCTTCGACAACCAGCCCGGCCGCACGCAACTGCTCAACGGACCTGACAATACTGCGGCCGCTGGTGATCACATCTTCAATGATGACGACCCGTTCGCCCGGCCGCCAGTGGCCTTCGATATCTTTGCCCAGGCCATGGGTTTTGCGCTCTTTGCGGGTATAGATCAGCGGGATGTTGCTTGCTAGGGAGACGGCCGTGCCAATGGGGAGAGCCGCGTAGGGGATACCCGCGATGCGGTCACAGTGTATGTCCCCGCGCAATACCTGGGCATACGCACTTGCCGCCATCTGTAGCAGCCGTGGCTGGCTGACCAGCAAGCGCAGGTCAATGTACAGCCGAGATCGTTTGCCGCTGGCGAGGGTGAAATCGCCAAATTGGACCGCGTTCAGCTTTGCCAGGCCCACGACCAACTCCCGTAGCGGCCCTGGCGTTTTGGTTTTCGTTCCTCGCAACTGACGCCGGGTCTGGTTGATGAGGGCCCGCAAACGCGCCGCGGCCTGCCGGGGATCCTGGGCCTGGGTAATGCTGCGCGTGGCCGAGATGAGCAGCCCCAATCCATCGGCCCGCAGCCCGGCCTCCAGTGTCCCTTCTAGGTCGCCTTTCTGTGTCCCAATGCCCGGCACCAGAAACCATGTATCAGGGGCCACAGCCCGTACATCTGCCAGGGCTTGGGGATAGGTAGCCCCCATGACCAGGCCCACTGCTGGCGACCAGCCCACCGCTTCCTCTGCCACTTCCACGAAGAGAGGACGCGCCGATTCGACGCGCTTCTCCTGAAATGTGCCAGCACTGGGGTTGGACGTGTGACAGAGGACAAACAGCCCTTTGTCTTCATAGGCAGCGAAGGGATCGATACTGTCCTTTCCCAGATACGGGCTGAGGGTGACTGCATCCGCGCCCAGCCCAACAAAGCAAGCATGGGCGTAGGCCGTGGCCGTGGAGCCGATGTCCCCCCGTTTGGCATCCAAGAGTACGGGAATGTCAGAAGGGATGGCGGCCATAGTGTCCCGTAAGAGGGTCATCCCGTCTGCGCCCAGTGCTTCGTAGAAAGCGATATTGGGCTTATAACAGCAAACCAGATCCGCAGTGGCTTCAATGATCGCCCGGTTCCAGCGCAACAGTGAAGGCACAGGCCCCTTGCCTGTCATAAATCGCTGAGGGCAGGCGGCCACTGTCGGGTCCAGCCCGACACACAGCAAGGTATGATTACGCTGCGCGGCTGCTGCCAGCTTCTGGTAAAAGGGCATCCCGCCCTCCTTTTGTCGTGGGCCGCATTTGGCAAGGAGAGTATCGTAGGTCAAGCGGAAGTATGCGACTGCTGTTGTTTCGTGTAGTCATAATAAACCACATCCTCTTCTATCTAAAACCACATATTCATCAACTTTGAACTAAATCATAGGCCCTCTTCTAAAGCCTTTTCCAGATCAGCCGGACCCCTGAACCAGCGGACTCTTTCTAGAAAACGTGCTAGGCTACCGCTTTCTTCCCGCAATCGTATCAACTGCGGGCCAATGGGGCTTGATGCGGCCGCGCCTGTCGCGTAGTTGCCGTGAAAGGCGAAATAGGCCTGGTTTAACACTCGCAGCCGATGGCCTTCGGCAACGAACTCGCGGCGCCGGGCCTCCATATAGAATTCGGCTGCCTCTACAAGCCCTCTTGCCAACAGGACATCCACCTGCAGACGGGTTTTTCGCATCTCTTGCCGGAAATCGAATGCTGCTGGAGTCGGGGATAGGGTAGGCTCTGTGGAAGGGGCCGGGGTTGCCTTGGAATGGGATAAAGTCTCGAGGTCGTAGTTCTGCACCAGCCGCTCCCCGATTTCGTCGCCGATGATGTCGGCAACCGTTTCGTTCAAAATCGTCAGGTCGTTGCTTCTGCCGTAGCGTAGGCCCAGGGGAAAGAGCGTCAGATAGTTGTGTACCCACTCATGGGCGATTGTGCTAAGCACCCACTGTAGCGAAGCCCTATCCGCCACCATGGCCGGGTAGAGGCCCAACCCACCGATATTGGAGATATACGCGCTCAGATTGGTGCTGGCTTTGATGGCCTGTTCGCCCTCGTCTATTGCCATTGGATTGTTATCTGCTTGTAGCAGGCGGCTGTGGATGGTGGCGATCCGCGCCCGTGGGCTGACGGTCAGTTTTTTCGGTGGTTCCGCGAAGGTGAACAGCACCGGTGGGAACACAACGCCCCGTATCCCCAGCCCGGCGGCGGCCAGTTCCTCCTGTACCTGGCGTTGCAGAATCGCTTCGACTTGAGGGCGGTGTTGCTGCTGTTGCTGGCGTAGCCTTGCCAGTTCTAGATCAGCCCTCGCCGGCTGCGCTTGGCTCAGGTGAACAGGGCAGCGATACCTAGCTACGCTTGGGAGGTTACACCGTCCAAGCTGCCCCTTGAGTTCCTGTTCTATTCGTCCAAGCTGCTGTGCCCGCTCCAAATAAGCATATACCAGCTCGATCTGTGCTTCGGTCGATACCCCTGCTTCTGGTCGGCTGAACGCGGCCCCAATCTTCTGTCTGATAGCCTGCATCTGCCAGCCTACGAAATCAAACCTTGCCAGATCGCTGGCTGTGTCAATGAGCCAAGTACGGGTCTGAAGGGCGGTCTGAAGGTCGGTCGGTGCGCTGCCGCCGACAGTTGCTAGGACAGCCAAAAGCGCAATGACTAGCAACATCTTGGAGGCAAGGGTACAAAGAAAACCCAGAACAGGAAGTTCCGCTTGGCTACGTGTCATCCTCTGCACGCTCTTTGTGTGCCGCCAAAGTGCTGCATGTAGGGAGTCAAGGAGATATCTGTGATTCATGATACGTTCTGGACAGGAATCGGTGTTCATCCGTACTAGACAGACTATAACACATGTTATCCCATCTTTCTGAAAGCCGAATCTATTTGTCAGATTGCCCTGTTGGTAGTACGGTAATGTTCTTGCTATGGCCATCCCTAGGACGCAGCCACCACCCGTGAAAATGTCTGAATACCCTTGCACATTGAGCAACGATTCGGACACGTGGGCCGGATACTATCCCGGCCCTACATCAATTCAATCAGTCGTGGAGGACGAATCGAATGGAACAGCGAACACTCTTTACTGTACTTTCCGAGATCGGCAGGGATGAACTCGAACGAATGCAGGTATTGGATCTGTCCGGCCGGAACCTGACCGGCATCATCCCGCCGGATCTAGGCATACTCTCCAATCTGCGCTCGTTGAATCTCTCCAACAACCAACTGTCGGGGGGTATCCCTGTAGCACTGGGCAATCTCAACAATCTGCAGACGTTGAACCTCCACCGCAACCAACTGTCGGGGGCTATTCCTACCGAGTTGGGCAATCTAGCCAATCTGCTGGAGTTGAATCTCGCCAGCAACCAACTGACAGGGGATATCCCTGCTACACTTGGCAATCTAGCCAATCTGCTGGAGTTGCATCTCTCCAACAACCAACTGACGGGGGGTATCCCTGCTACACTTGGCAAGCTAGCCAATCTGCAGACGTTGAACGCTCACACAAACCAGTTGACGGGTTCTATACCGGCCGAGTTGGGGAATCTAGCCAATCTGCGGATGTTGAACCTCAGCATCAACCGGCTGTCGGGTACAATTCCGGAAGAGTTGGGCAATCTCGCAAAACTGCAGTGGTTGTACCTCAACAACAACCGACTGACGGGCAGCTTCCCCAGTGGATTCCCCGCGCTGGTGGGGGGGATGTACTGACGGGGGACATCCCAGCTGCGCTAGGTAGGGGGAATGTTAATGTGCCCAATCTTATCACTGATCCCGCCACGTAGCTTGGCGGAAAATACATCCGATCCGAAGAGTCACTGCGACTTGACGACGCGGGCGGCTCGTGGTATCTTTACAGTCAGGTCCGGATACTTCTTGTCCGGATACCCCTTGCTCTGCAAGCCCTGTTCGGACGTCCATGTCCTTGATGATTTGATTGCTCATCACCTCTGGCATGGCCAAGTCCGGATACCCCTTGCTCTGCAAGCCCTGTTCGGACCAGTTTTGGGATCATGGCAGCGGGGAGGGCTTACGGGTTCGTCCGGATACCCCTTGCTCTGCAAGCCCTGTTCGGACCCGCTTCTGGGGGCAGAGACTACGGCTACACTGTCGATTACGGTCCGGATACCCCTTGCTCTGCAAGCCCTGTTCGGACGAATCGTGGACAAAAAGTTAGAGGGCAACTCGTATTCTGTCCGGATACCCCTTGCTCTGCAAGCCCTGTTCGGACCCCTGGGTCGAATGCTCGTGGATGCCGAATAGGGAGTAGGACCAGTCTAAGCACTTTGAGTGCTACGTTGTGTGTGTGATGACACCTGCATGTGACGCCACCAGCATGCCGCTCTGTCGCAGCTCTGTAAAAACAACCGCTGGGTAGCGGAGAGGCTGGTACAGTAATGTATCAGCCGGAGTCAGCTGCAAACACAAGCACACGACAACATTGACGAGGTGGACATTTCCCGGGTCAAACCGGAGAGCCAGAAATGGCAAGGAGTACTTGTGAATCGAGTTTTTGTACTGAACGCAGATCGTACACCATTAGCACCAACCCATCCTGCCAATGCACGCAAACTGTTGAAGCGCGGCAAGGCTACTGTGTTTCGGGTGCGTCCATTTATGATCATCCTCAAGCGGACGGTAGAGAACCCTGCCCCCCAGCCGCTGGAAGTCAAGTTTGATCCCGGCAGCAAGACAACAGGCATTGCCCTGGTACAGCAGAACCAGACTGACAAACGAGTTGTCTTTGCCGCAGAGCTACAACATCGGGGTGAGGTAATCAAGGAACGCTTGACCCAGCGGCGGCAGTACCGGCGGGGACGACGTACACGGAATCTTCGTTATCGCAAACCGCGCTTCCAAAACAGAACGCGGCCTAAGGGCTGGTTAGCACCTAGCATAAAGTCGCGGGTCTTCAATATTGAAACTTGGTTTATCCGGCTGTGCAAATGGGCGAATGTAACGGGTGTGTCTGTTGAGAATGTAAAGTTCGACACCCAACTTATGGAAAACCCCGATATCAGCGGGCTTGAATACCAGCGTGGCACATTGTATGGCTACGAGTTGAAAGAATACTTGCTGCACAAATACAGTCATACATGCGCGTATTGTAAAAAGTCGGACAGGCCAATGGAGATAGAGCATATCATTCCAAAAAGCCGAGGTGGTAGCAATCGCTTACACAACCTAACCATTGCCTGCAGTTCTTGCAATCGGCGTAAGGGCGACAAAACAGCGGCTGAATTTGGGCATCCTGATGTCGGGCAACAGGGCAAGAGTATGAAGGACATAGCGGCTGTCAATATCATACGTAAGGCGATAGTGAATGTGCTTGACTCTTATGGAATTCCTGTGAGCACAGGGACAGGTGGACAGACCAAGTACAATCGCACACAACAGAACTATCCAAAATCCCATTGGATAGATGCAGCCTGCGTAGGCGATAGCGGCCAAGAAGTCCAATTAGACCCAGATACAGGCCCCCTGACAATTAAGGCTGTTGGTAGACAAAATCGACGCATGATAACGCCCAACGCTGTCGGATTCCCGTACAACACCACGAAAGCAGGCTGCCATCTACGGCGCAAGAAACCGAAAGATACACGGCGAGTTATTGAAGGCCTTCAGTCCAACGATCTTGTCAAAATCATTGATTGCACGGGGAAATATCGCGGCACACACATTGTGTACATCACAAAGACCAGCGGGCGTTGGGGCACGGGCAAGACATCATACAAGAGCGACCGTGTGCATTTACTGTCATATATGGATGGCTATAAATGCCAGTGAAGAAAGAAGGCGGGACATTGAAGCTATTCCTCTATATTGACTGTGCCGGCCTCGATCACCTTGTGGATCTGCGGCGCATCATGCGAGGGCCGATTCGCTCCCACAGCAGCACGCGGATCTGGTGGGCCTCGGCCTGTCCCATCAGCAGCAACCCCCCAGCGTAGACCAGCGCACCAACACCACTGACGAGCGAGAGACATAGCAGGTCTGCTGCCACAGAAGGCAGGCCGACCGACTGAAAACGGGCCAACAGCGCGGCCATGGCCAAAGCCATGGCCGCGGCCGACCCACCCACGCGCACGACAGTTGTGCTGAGATGATTCGGGGCACCGTGACCAATGCCTCGCCGTCCTACGCGGCGCAGCAGTATCAGCATCACGAAGGCATGGGCAGCCTGTTTGGCTGTGTCAGCCCAAACGAGACCCAAGAAACCTAGCCCTTCAATGAGCAGCAGAGCAGCGACCCCGTACACCAGTACACTCAGCACACCCACCAACGCCGGCAGCAGCGTATTGTTGCGCGCGTAAAACGCATAGTTCAAGGGGAAGTCAATGGCCGCGAACAGCGCGCCGAGAAGATAGACCCGCAGGGCCATGGCCACTTGCGCGCTATCGGCCGGGGTAAATGGGCCCCGCTCAAACAGCAGCCGCACCGTCGGCTCTGCCAACAACCATAGCCCCACCAAGACCGGCACAACCAGCACCAACACCATCCGTAACCCTCTCGCGAGAGTCTGCTGATAGGCGGTTTCGTCACCGGCCGCGAACTGCTGGCTGAGCCGGGGCAGGGCTGCCAGCGAGATGGCCACGCTGATCAACCCCAAAGGGAGCTGCTGCAGGGTTGTGGCACTACGCATCCAAGCGATGCTTTGCGCGCCGGTCCCGCTGGCTAGGTGGCGGTCCAGGCCCACCTGCACCTGCGCGATGACCAACCCGGCCGCGATGGGCAGATAGAGGCGCATGATCTGGGCCAAAGCCGGATGGCGAACTGCAGTGATGAGCAGTGAAGGCAGAATAGTGAGCAACTGCAAGCCTGCCCTCGCTCCTCGCCGCTCGTCATGGGGGGTAAAGAGTGCTCGACGGACATCCCAGGCCATGAGCCCGAACTGCGCCATACTGCCGAGCAGCACACCGAGGGCTAGGCTGGCGATGCCCACATGTTTGGCCAAAAGGGGAGCGGCCAGAACGATCCCGAAATTGTAAATAGCAGAGGAGATGGCCGGCAGGGTAAAGCGTTGGAGCGCGTACAGAACCCCGGTCAGCAGGCCGGCCATGGAGAAAAACCAGACGACCGGGGCCATGAGACGGAGTAGGCGGGCGGTCAGGGACAACAGCGCGGGATCATGGTCTGCGAAGCCACCTGCCAGCAGCCAGGCCACTTGGGGCGCAAACAGTTCAAGCAGCAGAACCAAGCCTGCTAGGATCACTGCGGCCAAACTGAGAAGCGCAGCGACCAGCCGTACTAGAGCTTGGCGACGTTCTGGCCGGGCATAATCGCTGAGCACCGGCACGAGAGCTGCGCTCAACATTCCACCGATGAGAAAGTCGTACAGAATCGTGGGCACGATACTGGCGACAGTAAAGGCACTGACGAGGCCGGACGCACCAAAATAGCCGCTGATGACCATTTCCCGCAGGAGGCCCAGCACTCGGCTGACAATGTTCCCCAGCGCAAGCAGGGAGGCATTGCGGGCTAGGCCTGGGGCGGTGGATAGAGGGGACCCCGGCCCAGGGGACGGGTGGGGCCGGGGATGTGCATTGTTCAAGGGGGGCGGCCCGTCGCTTGTTGAGGGTATAGGATTAGGCTATCTCCGCCAGGTGGCCGCATGGTTGGCGCGCAGCAAAGGCGGGCCGGGGGTGGGCCAGGCGCGGGGATCCTCGTGTAGGTCGGGTAGGCCCTCCGCCTCCAGGGCTGCTAGGAACTTTTCGGCCTGCATGGCCGCGGCGCAGCCCTGGCCGACGCTTGTCGCCACCTGCTTGAAGACCTTGTCCGCAATCTCGCCGGCCGCAAAGATGCCGGGCAGATTCGTGTGCATCTTGGGATCGACGACCAGATGCCCGTCCTCGTCCAGATCCAGCTTGCCGTGATACAGTTCATTGTTGGGGATGTGGCCGATGTAGACAAATACGCCATCGGTGTCGATTTCGCCCGCTGCGCCGCTCCCTGTATTTTTAGTACTGACAGCGGAGACGACCCCGTTTTCGTTGTTGTGGATGGCCGTGACAACGGTATTCCAGACAAATTCAACCTTATCGTTGGCAAAGGCCCGACCCTGCAAGATTTTGCTGGCCCGCAACTGGTCCCGCCGGTGAATGATCTTCACATTGGTAGCGAACTTCGTCAGGAATAGCCCTTCTTCAAGAGCACTGTCGCCGCCACCGACCACCACCAGTTGCTTGCCGCGGAAGAAGAAACCATCGCACGTGGCGCAATAGCTGACGCCTTTGCCGGTCAGTTCCTTTTCGCCGGGCACCTCTAGGTAGCGGGGGCGAGCACCGGTGCAGAGAATCAAGGACTTGCATCTGTACTCTTTGCCCTGGGCTGTGTGTACGATATAGGGGTGCTCATCTACGAGGATTTCGGTTACATGATCGTACTCAACTGTGCAGCCGAAGCGTTCCGCTTGGGCTTTGAACTTCTCTACCAGGTCCGGGCCGCTCAACCCTTCGGGAAAGCCGGGATAGTTCTCAACTTCATAGGTAATGCTGACCTGGCCCCCGTAGTCGTTGCCGGTGATCAACAGCGGGTCTAGGTTGGCCCGGGCCGCGTACAGGCCCGCGGTCCAGCCGGCCGGCCCGCTGCCGATGATCAGCACCTCTTTGACTTCAGGGGAAGGCGCAGAACCTGCTTGTGCGCCATTCTGGCTTATGTCACTCATTGCAATTCTCCTTTTTTGGCACAGAAAATTTTGTCGTTGTTTCCCATGAACACTGTCAAAATGTTTGGACGTATGATCAGTAAGCCGCCGTTGCAGTAGTCGTTACTGGCCACTGACCACTGCAGTGATGGCCTCCACTGCCAGTTCGATTTCATCATCGCTGAGGATCAGCGGCGGCAGCAGCCGCAGGACTGTTGACCCTGCGGGCAGGGCCAGGACCCTGTGCGTTTCCATCAGTGTTTTCAAGAACGGCATCACTTTGGTGCGTAGGTCGATGCCGAGCATCAGCCCTTGCCCGCGGATCTCTCGCACAATTTTGTGGTCACCGATGGCTGCTTGCAACTGTTCCCGCAACAGGTGCCCGGCCCGTTCCGCCTGCTCGATCAGCCCATCCTCATAAACGGTCAGCGCGGCCAGGCCGGCCGCGGCCGCGAGGGGGTTGCCAGCGAATGTGCTGCCGTGAGCCCCGACAAAAAGGCTCTCCTGCACCTGGCTGCTGTAGACGATTGCGCCCATAGGGAAGCCGCCGCCGAGTCCCTTAGCCAGGGTGATGATGTCCGGGGTCAGGTTGAAATGTTGAAAGCCGAACCATTTGCCTGTACGCCCGAAGCCGGTCTGAATCTCGTCAATGATCAGCAGTGCGCCCCGGTCTCGACAGAGCCTTTGGGCTGTGGTGAGAAAATTGGCATCCCCTTCATTGACACCCCCTTCGCCCTGTATGACTTCCAGCACCAGCGCGGCTGTCTCATCGGTGATGGCCGCGTCCAGTTCGTCGATGTCGTTGAACTTCACATGGCTGACGCCGGGCAGGAGAGGTTCAAATTTGCGCCGGTATTTCGGATTCCATGTGAGGGAGACGGCCCCGATTGTACGCCCATGGAAGCTGCCTTTGGCCGCGACAATCCCTGTGCGCCCTGTGGCCAGGCGGGCGAATTTGATGGCCCCTTCAATAGTCTCCGCGCCGCTGTTGGCCAGGAAGGTATGGGTCAGGTGATGCGGCGTAACAGCAATGAGCTTTTCTAAGAAGGCAGCGCGGGTGTCATTGTAAAGAAAGTTGGGGCAGGCGTGCAAGCGGGATGCCTGGGCCTGAATTGCTGTTGTCAAGGCCGGGTGATTGTAGCCGAGCATAGCCACGCCCTGCGCTGCTGTCAGATCCAGATAACGCTGCCCTTCCCCATCGATCATCCAGCAGCCCTCGCCAGCGACCATGACGGTCTCGCCGCGTCGGGGGACGACGGAGGATTCAAAGGTGCGTTCGATCTGGGGTGCCTGTTGAATATGAATCGACATAATACAGATTTCCTTACGAGTAGGTACTGGCCACTGGGTGAAATTACACGATCTGCGTCCCGTTCCCCTCTAGGGCCCGGCCCAGCGGACGTTCGACCCGTCCGTCGGCCAAGATCACTTTCTGTACACCTGCGGCGATGGCTTCGACTGCGCCCATTACTTTTTTCTTCATACGGCCAGCCGCGAACTGCATGAAGTCGTCGGCTTTGGCCCGGGGAATCTCCCGGATCAGGGAGGATTCGTCGGGGAAGTTCCGCAGCAGCCCCGGCACATTGGAAAGGATCACCAGCGCATCGGCCTGGAAGGCAGCAGCAACCATAGCTGCGGCCCGGTCCCCATCCACATTGATGGCCTCCCCGGCCTCGGACGCGCCGGGCGGTGTCAGCACCGGCAGATAGCCGGCATCTAACAGCAGCCGGAGTAGATCCGTATTGACCTGCTCAACCGTGCCGGTCCAGTCGTCCCGCAGGACAAGCCGGCGGCCCTTGATCCGCACCCGCAGCTTGTCCTTACGTTTGCCCTCAAAGATACGACCGTCCAGACCGCTCAGGCCTACGGCATTGACTCCGGCTTGCTGCAGCTTCTCCACCCACATCTTATTGAGTTGGCCGCAGTAAACCATCTCAAAAATTTCCAGGGTGCGGCGGTCCGTGCGCCGGCTTTCATAGCCGCTTTCGCTGGTGACAAATTGGGGCGGGTGGCCCAGAGCCTGCGCCACTTCGTTCGTCATCTCCGCGCCCCCATGGACGAGAATTAACTCCTGCCCTGCTTGGTGCAGGGCCACAATATCCGCGATGATGGCATTGATATTCAAATTTTTGCCGCCGCCGACCTTGATCACAAGCATCAAAAATATCCTTATGACAATGCAAAATGCCCGTCATTTGCTCCTATACGAGCGCGTTGATTTTGGCCTCAACCGCGCCGACTTCCTGCGGGTCGAGGGTTCCCAACACGTAATCACACCGCCAGTGCGCGGCGGCCGGCAGTTCCTGTATGTAGCCTTTGGCTTTCTCGGCTGCTTTGCCTTCTGGTTCGGCAGTGGCCGGCAGGACTAAGCCCAGCGCATCCTGATCCGGTGTGCGGCAGATCCAACGCACACCGACCGGTAACTGTTGTGGGCGGTGACGCACATAATCGGCATTGCCATCGGGATGCACCTGCATTGTATGGGCCCAGCCATCTGCATCCGCGCGGTAGTCAATGCTGAAGACGATCTCCGGATCAAAGGAGAGATGGGGGGCCAGGGTGTGATGATCTTCTGGCTGCTCGCCCAAATGGTTCAGAAAGTCTAGGTAGCCAGGGCTGGGGTGTACATGGCTGGGAATGCTGCGCCGCACCCGTACCGTCTGGGGTGAAACGTTGGCACTGTAAACGATGCGGCCATTGTCTACAGGCCGGAAGTTGGCATGGGCCAGATACATGTACTCCATGGATGTCCTGCTAAGGTTATGGCAAATCAGGGAGACATGAACCTCTTTTGCATCCTCATACAGTTTCACCAGCGGTTCTGCAGTGTAGTTGTAGGTGAACGCCACCGTATAGCGGTACTGGCCGCCGAGGCCGATGTATGTGCCGCCCTCGTCCTCGCCTAGTATGACCCAGGCCTGTTGGTAGTTGGCATTGGGCAGCTCCCCGTGGAGTAGGTGGTCATCTTCGTCTGTGGGCACGCCCATGGCCGTGAAACCGCAATGGAGCAGAAAACCGCCATAGGTTCGCAGATACTCCATCGTCGGCTGTGGTTCATCAAACATCGACTTCATGGTAACATCGCGGCCGCCAAAGGTAGCCGACCAGATCTGCTGGCCCTGAAAGGGAAGCATCACCAGTTCGCTCACACCATTGCCCAGGCGCACGGCAGAGACATCGCTCTCAAAACGAAAGAGTGAGGCCGATAGGGGACCGCTTTTGAGGAACATGCGTTCCCGCTCTGTGAAGAAGTGCGGCAAAAGCATGATCTGTGTTGCGGAAGAAGGAATGTCAGACATTGCAATACTCGCTTTTCTTTTCCTAGAGGCAACACCGGTGATGCAGTAGAATTGCAGTTGCCTGCATCTGGCGCGCCTCAAATGGCACGCAAACCCTTTTCATTCTGGCGAATGGTATCATGAGATGATAAGATTGAAAAGATTATGTTGGTAGAATACCAATTGTCAGCGGACCGTGACTGGCCACAGGTCACTGCGTAAACGATTGATGAAGAGATAGGATGATGCTGCGTCGCTTCCCCTTGTTCTCTGCCCAGGAAAAAGGCAGCAGTGAAGAGAGCCGTCCTGCGCTTGCGCCATTTCAGCGCGGGCATCGCGCGTTTGTGGTCATCGGGCTGGGGCGTTTCGGCACAGCTGTGGCAACGACGCTTGTTGAACATGGGCGCGATGTCCTAGCCATTGATACGGATACCGCCCGAGTCCAAGCACTTAGCAACGAACTACCCCATGTGCTCCAGGTGGACGCGACAAATATTGAAGCCCTACGCCAGGCGGGCGTAGAGACCTTCGACACTGGCCTTGTCTGCATCGGCACAGATTTCGAGAGCAATCTCCTGGCAACGGTCATTCTGCGACAATTGGGTGTGAAGAGGGTGATCACCAAAGCACTCACCCGCACCCAACGGGAAATTCTGCTGAAAGTCGGGGCCGATGAGGTGATCCTACCGGAACACGAGGCAGGACGCCGGCTAGGCCGCAAAATGGCCGTCGATCATCTGGTGGACTATCTGGAAGTCAGCAACGATGTGGGGGTTGTTGAACTGCTGGCCCCGCCCAGTCTCTGGGATCATACACTTTCAGAGCTGAGTCTGCGACAGCGTTATCAGCTGACCGTCATGGCCGTGCGCCGGGGTGACGACCTGCTCGTCAGCCCCAGTGCCAATTTCCGCATCAAAGAAGAAGATATACTGGTCGTGGTAGGGCGGATCGAAGATGCCGAACGCTTACAACAGTAAACCCTAGGCACAACAGATTTCACAAGATATACTATGCCGTTTACACTACCAATCCTCGATCCACATGCTGCCCAACAGTCGATTCTGCGCCGACACCCCTGGGATGCGTTCGATGTGCCGGATTTCCTGCTGGATGCCAATGAACGCATCTTTGGTACACGCATTGGCCCCGATGAGGGTGTCCGTCGGATTCTAGCTGATGTGCGTGTACAGGGAGATGCGGCTGTGCGCGCTTGGACGGAGATATTGGACCGGGTCACGCTAGATGATCTACGGGTTGAGCCTCAGCACATCGCGCGTATGGCTGCCGCAGTGGACCCCGAAGTCTATGATGCGCTTGTCCTAGCCGCCGAGCGCATTGAAGCCTTTCACCGGCACCAGCCCAATCTGAGTTGGATCCACAACGACAGCCATGGCACAGTGGGGCAGCTTGTGCGGCCCATCAAGCGGGTCGGGATATATGTTCCCGGGGGCACGGCTCCCCTGCCCAGTACCCTACTGATGACCGCCATCCCTGCCCGGGTGGCCGGTGTACAAGAGATCATCGTCATTACCCCGCCCCAACGGAACACAGGCCGTCCGCACAACGTGACATTGGCCGCAGCCGCAGTTGCCCAAGTGGATGCGGTTTACATAGCCGGCGGGGCCCAGGCCATGGGTGCATTGGCCTTTGGTACTGAAACCATACCAGCCGTAGATAAGATCTGTGGTCCCGGCAACCTGTTTGTGACACTGGCCAAGCGGCAGCTTTTCGGATTGGTAGGGATCGACGGGCTACCTGGGCCGACAGAGACGGTCATCATCGCCGACCAGGCCGCGGATCCACAACTGACAGCCGCGGACCTGCTGGCCCAAGCGGAGCATGATGTCCTGGCCAGCGCGGTACTGCTTACCCCCAGTCGTGCCCTCGCGGAACAGGTGCAGATTGCGCTGCAATGTCAGTTGGAGGAGTTGGAACGAGCCGAGATCGCAGCAACGACATTCTCCCGCGGGTCGGGGATCGTGGTCACCGAATCACTGTCCCAGGCCTTTGCATTGGCGAATGAATATGCCCCGGAACATCTCTGCCTCTTCACCGAGAACCCTTGGGCTTGGCTAGACCAAGTACAGAACGCCGGTGGTGTCTTTCTCGGTGAGCGCAGTTTTGAGGTGTTGGGCGACTATACGGCCGGCCCGAGTCATGTGATGCCCACCGGCGGCACAGCCCGTTTCGCCAGCCCTGTGAATGTGACTGATTTCGTTACATTCATTAGCATTGTCGGCCTAAATGAGCAGGCCCTGGCCGCGATTGGCCCGGCCGCGCAAATCCTGGCGCGGGCCGAAGGGTTGGGAGGACATGCCGCGGCCGTAAGCAGGAGACTGCAAAGGAAGGATCACGAATGAAGAAGACCCTCCACTCTCTACTCAATCCCCATCTGGCCGACCTGGAAGAGTACACACCGATTCAGCCGTTTGAGGTACTAAGTCGGCGGTTGTGCATCCCGGCGCACGAAATCATCAAATTGGATGCCAATGAGAACCCGTATGGACCACATCCGGCCGTGGTGGAAGCATTGGCTGAGTACTCGTACTATCATATTTATCCAGACCCCCAACAGACGGAGCTGCGGGAGGCTCTGTCCGCGTATGTAGGGGTACACATGGAACACATTCTGCCCGGCCATGGTATGGACGAACCTCTTGACTATCTCTGCCGGCTGTTCCTGTCGCCAGGGTGTGCCATCATCAATACGCCGCCGACGTTCGGCATGTATAGCTTTGACGCCAAATTGGAAGGGGCCGCGGTCATTGATGTATGGCGAGGGGCTGAGTATCAGATAGATGTGGAGGGAATTGAAAGGGTAATGGCTTGTGAAAACCCACAGATCACTGCAGTCCCGAAACTCATCTTCCTTACCTCGCCTAACAACCCTTCGGGCACATGGCTGCCGGATGATGACCTGCGTCGGCTGTTGGCACTCCCGCTACTGGTTGTCTTGGATGAGGCCTATGTAGAATTTGCCACAGATGGGGGAAGTCGGGCCGGGTGGGTTCTGGAACACGACAATCTTGTCGTTCTCCGCACATTTTCCAAGGCTGCGGGGATCGCCGGCCTACGCCTGGGCTATGGCATCTTCCCCGCTTGGCTGATGGCGTATGTGTGGCGGTTCAAACAGCCCTACAATGTAAATGTGGCCGCTTCTGTCGCCGGCCTGGCCAGCCTACGCCATGTGGATGAGATGGAGCGGATTGTGGGGAAGATCAAGGTTGAGCGGGACCGGCTTTTCCGGGCCTTGCAGACCATTCCCTACCTGTCCCCCTTCCCGTCCAGTGCCAATTTCGTCCTGTGTCGGGTTGAGGGGCGAGATGCCGCGGCCCTGAAGATGACATTGGAAGAACGGGGCATTCTCGTGCGCCACTATCGTAAGCCGGGTCTGGACAATTGCATCCGCATCTCCGTGGGTCGTCCAGAACAGACGGAGCGGCTGCTCGCTGAACTGCATCGCCTTACCTGAACGGGCGCCTCCGCAAGGAACGTTGTTCGTTCCTTAGCCATCATTGGGTCGATGCCAGAAAATCGGCGATGCTTTGCGCTTCGGCTGGGGGTATCCCGACAGTAGACATAGAGGTACCCGGGGCAAATTGAGAGGGATTGAGGATGAATTCGGCTAGGTTCTCCCGTGTCCAGACGATGTCAAGGGAGGTCAGGGCGGCAGAGGCGTTGTAGCCGGCGACACGACCGGAACGCCGTCCGATGACAGCGGCCAGATGCGGTCCAATGCTGTGCTGCTCGGACAAATTGTGACAACCTGCACATTGTGCTGCAAAGAGCTCTGCGCCGGGAAGTTCGCTTGATGGATTGCCGTCCTGCATCAAAGGCGTATCGTCGCTGCCGGAGGGGTAGACACGTTGCCATTGATTGGCAAGTAAGCCAACGAACTGTTGTACGAAGGGGGTATCGTCTCTTCTGAGCGTGGGCGTGGCGTTCGGCTGGCCGAATGTAAACTCACCTTCCCAGAGGGGGCCTGTTTCAGGTGTGAACTGGCCAGTCTGGATCTGTTGGATGTCATACTGTGGAAGATAACGCACCGCAATACACATATCGTTATGCACAAGCGTAAAGCTATCATCACTGAAGGGCTCGTTGAAGAAAAAGTTAAGATTGTCAAAACCGTGTTGCTTACGGTCTTCGGGGAGGTCATGCAGGTGTACGGGAGTGATGTGTAAAAAGAATTTATGCTCAATATCTGTCATGCTACACGAGCGATGTATGTATATCAAGCGAGTTTCGTTGATATATACATCATAGTTGGAGCGGATTACGGGCTCGCCGGCTCCATCAAGGAGTTTGGGAACATCTATACAATCATCATAGGAATCTGTATAGATATGGTTCTTGATACAGTATCCTGGGAAACGCTTCAGAAATCGTATCTCGGCCGCATCGGACAACAGAGCGATGCGGCCGTCGGGCATCTGGGTGATGTCCCGGATCCGAGTGCCTATGAGGATCTGTTCAAAGTACACGACACGTTTGTCGTGAACACGGACGCGAAATAGAGATTGGGTTCTCAAGGAAGCAATCAACAGATCATGTTTCCATAAGGGGAACAGTTGACTGTCGTTGATGATAAGGTTGGATGGAGCGATTGATGGTGTCCAAGAGAATATGGGCATTTCAAAACCATCATGCCGTCCCTGTACCTTGTTATAAGGCCATATTTTGTTGCCATACCGAAGGCCATGGGTAACGTAGGGCCATCCATAGTTCAAATTTGGTTTCAAAATATTGAGTTCATCGCCGCCCCGTGGTCCATGGTCGGTTGCCCAGAGGGTGCCATCTGCATCGCGTGCGAACCCCTGTGGGTTGCGTAGGCCGCTGGCTAGGATTTCGGCTGTGCCGGTTGTCACATGGATGCGAACCAACTTGCCTAGGTGGGCATCAGGATCATCAGATACAATCGGCCATCTTCCCCGTCCCCAGTCCTTCCCTTCCCAGCCGTGAGCACCAATGACAACGAGGAGATGTTCATTACCATCCATCAACATCCGCCCGCCGGCCTGCTGCCAGTCAAGGATAACGTTCGGGTCGTGCCCTTTGTTCGTAAAGGTGAAGCATGGGTCGGCGATGAATAGCGTCTTCCAAGGGCTGAAAGTCATTGCTGTCTCAGTATCCAAATGCAACGATGTAGAAGAGATGCGAAACTCTATACAGTCTTCAGTGAGATAATGATGTGAAACAAATAAGGTAAATGTATCTGGTGATTGTTCGTGCAGCAGAATATCAGCAACCCGAAAAGTATCCAGACCTAAGTCTCTGTCTTCCAGGGCTTCTAGGGCCGCTTGGTTCATGGGTACCTGTTCCCTCAAATAGACCACCTCGCCCTCAGGATGAATCAGAGCAATTCGTCCTTTTGTTGTCACCACTAGCAGTTTAGCTCCCAGTGGCTTGATGGCCCCGCCCCTACCGTCGAATTCTTCAAGTACAATCCTATATTGTTGAATGGCATACAAGTGAGACTCAATGATGGCCTGATTTCTGTTGGCGAGGGATGCCTGGCCGTCTGGGTTGCCAAGTGATGGATCATTGCGGGTTACCTCGGACGCTGTTGGCAGAAAGAGAAGAAGCGTCAGTATGAGAAGCACTGCGTAAAAAGGAACTCTTGTTACAAGTTTTCTTACCCCCCCCCCCCCCCCCCCTAAAATACTATATTTTTGCAAAATTGGATTGTTCATGCTCCATCCAATGCTCCTTTTTATCAGGGAAGCGTTTCCAAAACCCCAATCTGAAGATTGGGGATGTAGGACGAACGCAGCCCCGCAAAAACGCATGCACCAGCCTGCCCCATTACTCACTCAGGCGCACCGGTGCTGCCCGCCTCCCTGATTCGTAGGCGGCCAGGGCCACTTCTAGGGCCCGCTGTCCGTCCTCGCCGCATACTGAGGCCTCTCGCCCCTCACGGATCATAGCTACAAAATCGGCCATCAGCCCTGCATCGCCACTGCTACCCCAGTTGACCCACGACATTTTGCCCTCGTGCTCCGAACTGACCTGCAAGTTCTGCTCAAAGGCATCCACACGCATGATCCCTTGCTCGCCGAGAATGTCCAGCTTTACATCGCCCCATGTCGGATAGCTTTCGGGCCGGGACCAGCTCGTGTCCAGCGTGCCGAAGACGCCGTTCGTCAGGCGGAAGCTCAACAGCCCTACATCATCAATGCCCAGCCCGGGATGCAGGAGTTCATGACCGACTTCCGCGTAGACCTCATCGACTTCCGTGTCCCACAGCCAGCGCAGAAGATCGATGACATGGACCGTATGGTCGATCACCGCGCCGCCGCCGGCCAATTCAGGGTCGGTAAACCAGCCGCCGGGCATGTGCCCATGATTTGTGCATTTGGCACTGTAGATCTCACCGAGAATGCCCGTATCAAGTTTCCTCTTGAGTTCCATCAGCGGCGGCGAAAAGCGCATCGGGAAGGCGATCTGCAGTTGTGTGTCGGTTTCCCGGCAACGCTTGATCATGGCCTGGCCGTCGGCACTGGTGGTCGCAATTGGCTTTTCGCATAGGATACCTTGTACACGTCCGGCCGCCTGTAGCACGAGGGGGGCATGCAGGGCGTTTTCTGAGCAGATGACCGCGCCATCAAGCCCTTCCGCCAGCAACCCCTCCGCTTGCTCAAAGAAAGGAATGTTATATGTATCCGCGGCCCGCCGACCTCGCTGCGGGTCGTCGTCATACACACCTATCAGCGACACAGCGGGCAGTTGCGAACTGTAGAGGGCATAGCTCCAGGCATGCCCTTGGGCAAAGCTGAATAGGCCGAGCCGGATGGGAGTCATAAGGAGGCCTTCAATATACTGGAATTAGAACTGGCTGATGACAACTGCTTGTCCCGTTTTTAGGCTCTCAATGGCGGCCCGGGACACCTTCACCGCCATGAGGCCATCGTAGGGGGATACCCTGTAGGGTGTTTTCGTCTCAGTGCAGGATACGAAGTGGGCCAACTCTGCATAATAGGGATCATCCTGGGGCGCGGTGGGTGAACTGCTGGAGGTGGTCAGTGTCCCGTCTTCCGTTTCAATGCTGATCTCCAACGGCTGCTGGTCCCGGGAATCCCATTCAATGATGCCTTCCGTACCTGCGATCTCTAAGCGGGTACAGAATCGACCTTGGGGATAGGCCCAACTACCTTCAATATGGCCGACTGCACCGCTGGCAAAGCGCATGGTTAGGAGAGCATGATCCTTGGGTGCTTTTCCGGCAAACATCATCCCTCGGGCGAAGATCCGTTCGATCTCACCGAAACACCAGCGCTGGTAGTCGATGTCATGGATGCAAAGGTCCAACAGCACCCCTCCACTTTGAGAAAAGTCACTGTAGTACTCGGTGTTGGCGACACCGCTACGCCAGCCTGCACTCGCACTAGGATAGCTACCGCTACGTACAGTGCGAATCACCCCCGGTACACCGATGGCCCCGCTGTCCAGCACCTCTTTGGCCTTGGCAAATTGTGGGAAGAAACGCACAACCATGGCCACAAACAGAGGCGTGCCGGTCCGTTCCGCTGTGTCAACAATCTGGGCACAATCGGCAACGCTGTTGGCAAGAGGTTTTTCACAGACTGTGGGCACGCCGGCCTCGAGCGCGGCGATCACCGGCTGCGCGTGGGCCGTCCCTGGTGTGCAGACATCCACATAATCGACTGCATCCAACAGAGCGTGCAGGCTGCTGAACAGTTGGCCGCCAAATTGGCCGACAGCACGCCGGGCGGCTGTCTCGACAATGTCATAAAACCCGGCCAGCTCTACGCCTGGCATCTGCTGCCAGCGGTCCGCATGTGTCCGAGAAATAGCACCAGCCCCGACGATTCCAACACGTCGCATCACATGTCTCCTGTGGATGATACCCCGTAATAGGTATCAATTTCCTGCTGATAGTGACATACCCGACCGGAGAGCAGCTCATCTAGGGTGACGGCACGTCCGAGAAGTGAGGATTCGATCATACCGAGAGCCGCAGCCAGGTCCCGTACCCCCTCTTCGCCGTCGGTTTCTGGCTGGCCGCCCCGTTTGATGGCCTGTAGCCAGTCATACTGCTGAATGGCAAAGGCATCGGTCAGGCCTAAGGGAAATTGGGCATTCAGCAGGGTTGGGTCCGCTTCTGTGTGGAATGTTTTGAGTAGATTGTGGCGGCTGCCTTTGTCAAGGATGATTTCTCCGCCTTTGAGGCAGCCTTTGCTACCGTAGAAGACCGGGCCGCCGGGGATTGGTGTTGCCTCGCCATGGCCGCCCCAGGACCACATGAGCTGCGCCAGCGCACCGTTCTCACAGGTGACCGTCGCCAGATAGGTATCGTCTACATTGGCCTCCACTGCCACGCCCGATGATGGGTCACCGTGCAGATAGCGGACAGGTTCAAAGGTGCGTACCGTTCCATTGACCGTGGCGACCTCACCACAGACATAGCGCACCCAATGGATCATATGGACACCGATATCAATGGCCCCACCACCGGCGGCCGTCAGCTTGCGATGACGCCAAGGGGTCTCAGCTACGATTTTGTCCGGTGACCACAGCCCGCCGATGCCGCCGAATAGGGCCAATTGTAGATCGCCGATCAGCCCTTTGCGGATAGCCCAGGCGCTGGCACGGGTTCCCTGGGCGTGGCGCACATTTTCAAAGAGACCGAGGGTCAGCCCGTGTGCATTGGCTTTGTCCACCAGCAGACGCCCAGCAGCCACAGAGATCGCTAGGGGCTTTTGTACCAGCAGATGCAGACCGGCATCCAGGGCCGCACCCCCGACCTGATGGTGCATGGACAGAGTTGTGAAATCATTGACCCCATCGACTGCTCCCGATGCGATCATCTCCCGGTAGTCAGAAAAGACAGCCACATCAGTATCCGGCTGGAAATCGTCCAGATAGATATGGGGCGCGGCCAAGGGGTCCCCTGATTCCGGCGGCAGGACCGCTGGCCTGGCCGGCGGCCCTTCTCCCCGTTTGCGGAACATCAGCGCATCGTCAAGGTTGCGGGCACACAGCGCGGTAATGCAAAAGTCGTCAACACCGGCCTCCCGTAGGAGCCGATAACCATGTAGATGGGCGTTCAAGATGCGGCCACAGCCGACGATGCCAATACGAATCATGAACAGATACTCCAAGAGTAAGATGGGCGAATGTACCCAAATTTATGAGAAAAATCTGTCTAAATCGTAATTTCTGCTATTGAACTCTACGAGCCTGACCCAATGTATTGAACCATTATCGTCACAAAATTTGTCAATGAACTCTTTGGTAAATTTATTCTCAACTCGCGCCCCTCTGCCGAGCCAACTGACAATATTCGCCGTTGGTATCAATGCCTACATAGTTGCGCTTTAACTGTTTTGCTGCGACAGCAGTGGTTCCTGAACCGAGAAATGGATCCAATACAAGATCATCTGGTTGTGTAAACAGTTTGATAAACCATGTGGGTAGATCTTCTGGGAAGGCCGCACTATGTTTGCGATTGGAACATTCAGTCGCGAGATGAATGACGTTTGTCGGATAGACCTTGTCTCTACCGACCCAATTGGAGATATTCTTACCAAATCCACTTTCGACTTTGGATTCATCTCTTGTCTTATCAGTTTCGCTCAAATGATGCAAACGTGTCTTGGCCCAACCCCCTACGGGAACCATGACAGCTTCTTGGTTCATATAAAATTTGCGCTGTTTATTAAACTGTAAAAGTCTTTCCCAGGCATCACGAAAACGATTGGGCCATTTCCCCGGGTAAGCGTTTTTCTTGTGCCACATGAACTCTTCTGTCCATAACCATCCTTGCGCTCTCATCTGCAAAATCAACTCAATGACATAGGTATGGCGTTCGCCATTGACAACCCTTTCTTTGATATTGAGCATAAAGGTGCCGCTAGGCTTTAGAACGCGCAAAAATTGTTCAGATTTCGGCAGAAACCAATCTACATAGGCATCGGGCTTTATGCCACCATATGTATTGACTCTTTGGTCAGCATAGGGGGGCGAAGTGAAGATAAAATCAATGGAGTTATCCGGCCAATTCTTTATGACCTCTTCGCAATCACCATGAAGAATGGTATTCACAAAATCCATACAGGGATTCCTCTAACGTGCATCTATCTTCGGGATAACTGCACGAATTTCAAGACAGATTCTCTCTGTAGTGACGAGTGCGCGCGTCAAATACGCGCACTCGTCTTTCCGTCAGTGATTCGGATATACCTGCGGGAAATGATCGCCTCGCATCTGCTCGCCGTCATTGACTTCAACGAACGGTTTCATCACATGTTCGCCGCTGGCAACGAAGCAAGTTTCATTCGTCATGTAGTGTAGGGCAATGGCCCGGCGCGGTCGTCCGCTGGTATTGTTATGAGAGCCATGCCAGGTAAGCGAGTGATGAAAGTGGACTTCGCCTTTCTTGACCGGACAGCGCACGACCTGCACTGAGCGGCCCTCAAATGCCGATGGCATACGGTCGTATTCTTCCACTTGGTGCAGGAAGTCGATGTTATTGCCCCATTTGTGAGAAGTAGGCACCATGGACATACAGCCGTTGGCCTCATCCGCATCGTCTAGGGCCACCCAGGCGGTCACTTCCGTCATCGGCGCGAGGATGGGCCACAGCGGCGCATCTTGATGCCAGTGTGTTGTGCCGCCGACCTGTGGTGGCTTGTACTGAATCTGGTCATGCCAGATCCGAAGTTCCGTCGCGTCGGTAAGCTGGGCAATGGCGGTTGTGATTTCTGGACGGCTCACCAGCCTGCGGAACGGCTTACTGGCCTCCCAGATATTGACAATCTGCCAGACCGGCTTGCTGTCATCGTCTCCGAGATTGCGTAACAACACCGGCTGGGGAATGTCCGTGCGTTCCCGCTCATCAATGACCCGCATGACCTCCGCGCGTAATTCCTCGACTTCTTCATCTTTCAGCAACTGCCCGCCATTGAGAAATCCATTGACGTGAAATTGGTCGATCTGTGTTTGGGTGAGCATTGATCTCTCCTGATAGTGACGCATTGATGATTTGCTGTCACACTGTCTGCCATAAAATGTGGCAATCACAAAAGCCCGCTGCCTAGCGCGCCCCACAAGCCTGCAAGCAGGCCTGCATGTGCCCACGGCTTTCAGCGGCGATAGCACTGCACTGCTCTAGGCTGTACTCCTTCGCGCCGATGACTTCCAGATTCAAAGGCCCATTGTAGCCGCTCTCGTGTAGGATTCGGATGTACCCCACTAAATCGATGTCCCCTCGTCCGTTGGCCTGCATCTCCGGCTTGCCCGGCCCCTGCTGCCGACCCTTGCAATCGCGGATGTGGACATGCTTCACCCGGCTGATAACCGCAGCAATGGCCTCCACAGGGTTTTCATGGGCCCGGTGAATATGGGATGGATCCATATCAATGCCGAAGTTGGGCGAACTGATGGCCTCCATGGCTCGCAGAGTGGTGGGCGTATTGTAGATGCTGGCCCCGACATGGGCCTTCACACAGAGGGTGACGCCGTACTTTTCCGCCATCTGGGACAACGTACCCAGTTCGTCAATGGTCTGGGCCAGGCTCTCCTCATCGTCGCTTTGGCCGCCAGGCCCACAGTTGACAAGCGGAATGTCACAGGCTACGGCTGCCTGCATGGCCTGCTCCATAATCGCGGGATCACGTTTGGGTTGTTCCATAGCCAGCAGCTCCAGACCGTAGGCCTGGGCCAGCCGTTTGATCTCCGCTACCAGCCCCCGCCAGCGGTCCAGGACCAGATGCTCGCTCATGCCGTCAATGGCCGAGATTTCAATGCCATCGTAACCGGCCATGGCGATGCAACGAAAGGCGGTCTCCATATCGTAACCGCCGAACAGAACTGAATTTGCGCCGAGTTTCATACAATCTCCTTGAACTACAGTGTTTGGCACAGAAAATTTTGTCTTTGTTCCCCTATTTCTTCTGTCAAAAATTCTCGTGCCACATTCGTTGTTTTTAACGCTCAATCCTCACCTTTCTCATCTCGGGACTTGGCCTGTAGCCGTCGGGCCTGGCTGGCATCGCCGATGTAAAGGGTATCATAGGCCTGTTGGGAGCTGGTGAAGGCCCCGACTCCTTGCTGGCCGTGCCAGTCGCCTTGGTGATGGATGGGATTGGGCAGGCCGGTTTCTGCCTCCCTTTTGCGTAGCCAAGCGTTCAGGCGGGAGGTGAGGGCCATCACCACATCCGGCAGATCTTCGGCCAGATTATGGTTCTCATCTGGATCTTCGATCAGATTGTAGAGTTCGAGCGGCGGCTTATAGTGAAAATCCGGCTCCAGAGCCAGGATCAGCTTCCATTGGGGGGTGCGCCATCCGTGCTTACGCATCCACGTGCATTCGGTGATGTACATCTCACTCTCGTGGGAAGCGACTTTGCCCTCGATCATCGGCAGCAGGGAACGTCCGTCAAAGTCGATGCCGGCGTTGATTTCCGCCAGATCGAGTAGAGTCGGCACCAGGTCTTTGTGCTGGTTATAGCCGGCGACACGCTGGCCCGCCGGCACTTTCTTTGGATATCGTAATAGCAGGGGGACATGCAGCACATTGTCGTAGATCCCGTGATGATCGAACCAGCACTCATGGTCGTAGAGGGTCTCACCGTGATCACCGTTCACAGCCACAATCGTCTCATCAAAGATGCCGTGACTTTCCAATGCAGTGAAGATCGACTGAATGGCCGCGTCCATATAGGCGATGGCCCCATCATACTGGGCGATCACATAGTCCTTATCGGATGTGCCCGGCGGCAACCAAGAGGCCAGAAAGTCCCGAAATGGCTTGAACGCAAAGACCGGCTCCATCGACCTGTTACTGGGGTCGCATTCATCGCCATGGTAGAACATGCGCTCATAGGGTGCTGGCGGTAGGTAGGGGGCATGGGGATCCATGTGCCGCAGGAAGAGAAAGAACGGCTTGTCACCCGCAACCAATCGCTCCAATACAGGTAAAGCCTGTTCGTTCAGATTCTGCGCTTTGGGCAGGCGTCCCTCCTCCCATGAACCCCAGGCCGTGTAGTCCAGATACTCATGGAAGCCCCGGCTGCTGGGATTGCCGCTGAACCCAATACAGACCGTGTGATAACCTTGCTCGCCCAAGATTTCCGCCAGCGTTTTGACTTGCGGCCGCAGAGGGCCTTTGTGGCGTAGGGCCACCACCTGTGTGGAGAACACATCCATGCCGGTGAGCATTGACGCATAGGCACTGGTGGTGGGGATGTGGGCACTGTAGGTGTTTTCAAAAAGAGCACCCTGCTGGGCAAAGCGGTCCAGATAGGGGCTGGTCAACCTCTCGTATCCGTATCCGCTCAGGTGGTCGGCCCGCAGGGAGTCGATGCCGAAGAGAATTATGTTGGGATGATCATGTGGAGATGCCATAAGCTAGTTGCCTCCCATGCGTAGGTGATAGATGGATGTCGCAGGCGGTTGCTTTTCGGTGTTGTCATGCTGTGAAAATCTAACGTAGCATTGGCACGATGTCAAAAATGTAGGAGCAGTTCAGTGCTGAATGATCGGTAGATACAGAGTTCCGCCAGGGCGTGCCACCTGCACCGCCCCGTCGATCTTCGTCACGCTGATCAGGGCCGCATCCGGCCAGGTGGCCTGGCTGTCTTGGAGAGTCAGATTGCTATTGCCGACCCCCAAAGCCCTGACTTCTAGGATTGCCAGATGCCCTTCACCGCTGACCCCCTCCTGGGTTCCGCTGGAAAAGGCCGCAAATCCCGCATGCCCCCGGATATTGTCGATGTCCGGCCCCAACATACGCACAGTGCGCCCAGTACTGCCCAACCAATCGGCCAAGCGTAGGCTTGCCACCTGTAGCAAAGTTGGATCGTAGGCTAGGCTTGCTTGCAATGCGGCCAGATTTTGGGCATTGCTGGCTTTCAAGATGACCGTTCCTGTCTCGCCTGGGGCTAGATGCAGCCGACTCGGCTCTAAAAACAAAGTGAGGTCTACACCCGGCCCAGATGCCTGATGACCGGCCATGCGATAGGGTGATTGCCCCTGCATGAAGGCCACCTGTTGAATATCCACGATATCGATGTCCCCGTCATTGTCCATATCGTACCGGTCCTCGTACAAATCGTCCTGGGCCCGGCTCTTGCGCCTGCTCGCCACCCCTTGAATGTCTGCAAGGTCCACATCACCATCGCAATCTGTATCTTCCCGGAGACAGGCGGCAGTGATCTGGAAGGATAGGCCTTGGGAGCTGGTCGGCACCTCCTTCCCGTTGATGTCCGTGATCTGAAGCGCACTGAAATCAAGCTGCACAAGGCCTGCCGCCAACAGATCGAAGCAGATATTTGCCAAAGTCCCGGCCCCATCGGGGCCATCTTGGCTGCCAGAGCTGAAAGCGTTGAAAGTCAGCGTTCCCCCTTGGATGTCGGGTGCCATTGAGGACACCCTGCGGCCTGTGCTGCTGAGGAAGGAGCCAAGGGAAATGGTTGTCCCTGTAAGTAGGGTTGAGGGATAGGTGACGCTGAACTGGAAAGAGCCTAGGTTTTCGACATCCGCGACCTGAAGCGTGAGGCAGGTCTGTTCCGTGTTTAAGGGAATGGTTGGCCTGGAAGTTGCCAAACGTACTAGGGCCTTCACTACAGGCGTCGACGTAGGCGTGGGTATCCTCTTTGTCTGGTCGCAGAACGGCAGCCCGAGACGTTCTAGATCGTTCGTAGGCACACTGCCCAGGGCAGGCGGGATACATTCGCTCAGTAGGTTGCCAGCCATGGACAAGGTCGTCAGATTGGAGAGTCTGCCCAGGGCAGGCGGGATGGCCCCCGTCAGTTGGTTGTGGTCAAAACCCAACCCCTGTAGCTGGGAGAGATTGCCCAGGTCAGGAGGGATGGCCCCCGTTAGCTGGTTCTGGGTGAAGAACAGATACTGTAGCTGGGAGAGATTGCCCAGTTCGGCTGGGATGCTGCCCGTCAGTTGGTTGTCATTGAGGAACAAGTACTGTAGTTGGGAGAGATTGCCCAGTGCAGGCGGGATAGTTCCCGTCAGTTGGTTGTCATTGAGCCACAAAAACCGCAAGTTGGAGAGGTTGCCCAGGTCAGGTGGGATGGCCCCTGTCAATTGGTTCTGGCTGAGTTGCAACATCTGTAACTTGGAGAGATTGCCCAGCGCAGCAGGGATACTGCCCGTCAGTTGGTCATGGTAGAGATCCAACTTCGTCACATGCGATCCGGAGACAGTAACACCATCCCATTGGCTTATGGGGCGTTCTACACTCCAGTTCAGTGAAGCACTGCCGGCTAAGGTGTCCCTGATCTCTAAGAGCGTCGCACAATCCGCTACTAAGCCGGGGTCTTCTGGGTCTGGAATCGCGATGCTGTTGGTACATGCTGATGGGAGCATCTCTTGGTCGCAGAACGGTAGGCCGATATAGAGCAGGTCGTTCGTAGGAACATTTCTCAAGGCATTCGGGATACAACCGCTCAGTTGGTTGTTGTGGAGGTACAACGATTCGAGCTGGGAGAGGTCGCCCAGTTCGGCCGGGATGCTGCCCGTCAGGGCGTTGTTGTAGAGGGACAACCACTGTAGCTGGGAGAGATTGCCCAGTTCGGCCGGGATGCTGCCCGTCAGGTTGTTGTTGTAAAGGTTCAATCTCTGTAACTGGGAGAGGCTGCCCAATGCGGCCGGGATACTGCCCGTCAGGTCGTTGTGGTTGAGGGACACCCTGTGTAGCCGGGAGAGGTCGCCTAGTTCGGCCGGGATGCTGCCCGTCAGGTCGTTGTAGGAGAGGGACAACCACTGTAGCTGGGAGAGATTGCCCAGTTCGGCCGGGATGCTGCCCGTCAGGTCGTTGTTGACGAGAGACACCTTCTGTAATTGGGAGAGGTCGCCCAGTTCGGCCGGGATGCTCCCTGTTAGATTGTTGTTGATGAGGGACAACTTCTGTAGCTGGGAAAGGCTGCCCAACCCCGTAGGAATCCTCCCCAACAGTCCCTGATTGTCCAGGGTCAACTCTGTCACATGGGAGTGGGAAACAGTGACGCCCTGCCATTGGCCCATGGGGCGTTCTACACTCCAATTCAATGAGGCACTGCCGCGTAGGGTGTCTCTGATGCCGAGGAGCGTTGTGCAATCTGTAACTAAGCCAGGGACTTCCGGGTTCGGGACTGCAGTGCTGTTGGAACATGCTGAGGTGGGTGTCGCTGTTGCTGTAGGCTGTGGTATTGTTTTCCCCCGGGTTGGTGTTGCTGTGGATATCGTTTGGGCTGCTATGGGGGCAGGTGTTCCTGTGACCATCAAGCCGCTTATCGTAATGGCAACCCAGAGAAAGGTGAGGGCTGACAGAACGACCCGGTCCGGGCTGCGCTGTCTCTTTCCTGCAACATGCAGGAGGGACGGAACAATCTCTGACGTGTTGCCTGGAGTTTTCTGATTTCGACCGACTGACATGACACATTTCCTTACACAGATTTTGGGGATTCAATCGTAGTGTGATTCACTTCTCATATAGATTGTATACTACTCACTTGTTGGCCGCAACTCAACAGTTTCAATGGATACGTTCTCCGACGTAGCTACACAATTGCTCTTTGTCCAGAGACAGTTTACAATAGATTTTCTGTAGCAACGTCATAGCAGTTGCCCGAAACAGGCAGGCAAGGATTTCCTTTCTATGCAAGCCATGTCATCCGTCCAGCAGCGGATCACAGCGACAATTTTCGCGACCCAAAGTCTCGCCAGCGCGGCCATGATCGCGACATTTACATTAACGCCGATTATTTCCGCTTCTCTGGGCGGCAGTGACACTCTGACCGGCGTGCCCAATACAGTGATGATGCTGGGGCGGGCCGGGGCTGGCTATCCTTTGGGCTGGTTGATGGACCGAGTGGGGCGACGTGCTGGCCTGTCATTGGGGCTGCTGTTGGCAACAATTGGGATGCTCGTCAGCGTAGCGGCGATTGGCCTTAGCTCATTTCTGTTGTTTTTGCTCGGCGCAGTGCTGATGGGTGCAGGACGCTCCGCCACAGAGCAAGGGCGCTACGTGGCCGCGGAAATCTTTCGGCCAGCCCATCGGGCAAAGGTCATCGGCCTGATCGTCTTTGCCGGGACGATTGGTGCTGTAGGAGGGCCGCTGCTGGTCGCACCGGCCACGGCCATGGCAACCGCTTTTGGATTCAGTGGGCCTATGGGCCCCTTTTGGGTCGGTGCTGTACTGATGGCACTCGCACTGGTGTTACTGGTTACGAGCTTGCGTCCGGACCCGAAATTGCTGGCTGTCCAGATCGAACAGGAAGACGCGCCGGCAACCGTTGCTTCTGTCACTGCCATGCGCCCGCTGCGGGAGATATTCGGATTGGCAGATGTACAGTTGGCCGTCACGGCCATGGTCATCGGGCAACTGGTGATGACACTACTTATGGTCATCGCGCCCCTGCACATGAGCCATGCCAACCATACAACACAGGCGATTTCATGGGTGATTATGGCCCACACCTTGGGGATGTTCGGCCTATCGAGTGTCACTGGTTGGCTGGCGGACCGTCTAGGCCAGGTGCCGATGATCGTAGCTGGGGCATTGGTGCAGATTCTGGCGGCACTTTTGTTGCCCTTATCCGTGGGCATGCCAGTGCTGGTTCTCTCTCTCTTCCTCCTCGGCTTGGGCTGGAATTTCAGCTTCATCTCCGGCTCGTCCCTCTTGTCAGATACGCTGGAATCCCACGAGCGTGGGCGTATTCAGGGGATCAACGAAGCTCTCGTCGCAGTAGCATCCGGCATGGGCAGCCTGGGGACTGGCGGTGTCTTTTTGAGCGGTGGCATCATTGCTGTGGCAGGAACTGGCCTCGCCTTTTCCGTGCTGCTGGGCGCGCTGGCCCTGTGGTTGGGCCGTACACACCTGTTCGCCATCTCAATAAAATGAGCTTTGCATTTCTCAACATCGTACAGAATGCAATCGGAGTTCTTCTATGGTAGCCCCTCCCAAATTGTTCACCCCCGGCCCTGTTGATCTCTTTGACGAAACGCTAACTGCTCTGGGCCAGCCAGTTCCATCCATGATAGACAAGCATTGGCTGTGCAAGCATGAGGAACTGGTGGGGATGCTCCAGCAGATTTTCCAGACCCAAAACGATATCTTTGTCATGACAGCACCCGGTTCTGGTGCCATTGAGACCGGCCTAGCCAGCCTGTTTCAGGCAGGAGAGAAGGTAGCTGTTGTGCGGAATGGTATGTTCGCCGAGCGGCTGATACAGATGCTTACCGCCTACCGCTGTGAAATTGTCGCTGTGCCAGGGCCATGGGGGCAAGCAATCGACCTGAATCTGGTGGAAGATATGATGGCACAGCATCGGGATATTGCTGGCATTGCCGTCGTCGCCAACGAAACCGGGACCGGCGTTTGCAATCCGCTGCAAGAACTGGCGGCCATCGCCCATCAGCATGGCAGCCATATCTTTGTGGATGCCATGTCCGCGATGGGCGGCTATGACATACCCGTAGATAACTGGCAACTCGATGTAGTTGCCACCTCATCCAATAAAGCACTGGAGATGGCACCGGGCCTTGGCCTTGTGTGTGCCAGCGCACGGGCCTGGGAGACCATCGACCACAAGGCGGCCACAGCCAATCGGGGCTGGTATTACAATCTGGCAACCTGGCGGGCCGCGCGCACACGGCCCTTATTCCCCTTCCCGTCAACACCAGCCACCGCATTGATCGCCGGCCTACATGCCAGTGTCAAGCGCATTGTGGAAGTAGAGACCCTAGCGGGTCATTGGGCGCGCTATGCGCGGGCCCAACATGTAGTGCGAGCCGGGCTGCGTGCTCTCGGCTTTGAAATGGTAGTCGCAGATGAAGTGGCCTCCCCCACGATCACGACAATCTATATGCGAGATGAAATTGAAGATGTGTACGAACTGCGGGACTGGTTGCTGGCAGACCACAATCTGATCATCGCCACGGCCGGCGGTCCTTTGTCCGGCAAGGTAGCCCGCATCGGGCACATGGGCAAGGCCAGCACCCGGGCCTATCTGCTACTTCTGCTGCAGGCTATTGAAGAGTTCTTACGCAAGGAAAAGGGTATCCCTGTACCACTGGGGACAAGCCTTGTGGCCCTTGATTGCAATGAGCAGTGAACTGCAGTTCCTGCCCATCGGTCATGGAGTGCGCCATGTCCCGGCCGCAGTCGGATGATCATAAGGCTCGTCCCCCACTTGGGCCTGCAAGTGCTGTAGTTCCATGGTCAATTCCTCTACCACATCCGCATAGGCTGGGTCATGGTAGAGATTGTTCAGTTCAAAAGGATCCACCTCCAAATCGAACAGCTCCCATTCCGGTTCTTGGGAGTCGTTGATCGCCCCGGGTTGATTGAGCGCATCTGCGTAATAATAGATGAGTTTGTAGCGTAGCGTGCGTACACCGTAATGCGCGTAGACATGATGATGTGCTAGATGCATCCAGTAGCGATAATACATAGATGTCTGCCAGCCCTTGGGCGTTTCGCCCTCCAGCAGAGGACGGAAGCTGCTCCCCTGGAAATGGGCGGGAATCTCCACCCCCGCATAGTCTAACAAGGTCGGTGTGAAGTCTACATTGAGGATCATCTGCTCGTTGACTGTCCCGGCCCTGATGTCCTTGGGGTAGCGGATGATGAACGGCATGCGTAGGGATTCTTCGTACATAAAACGTTTGTCATACCAACCATGATCCCCGAGAAAGAAACCCTGATCTGAAGTGTAGACGACGATTGTATTGTCCGCCAGCCCTTCCTCTTCGAGATAGTCCAGCAGCCGGCCCACATTGTCGTCAATGGAAGCGACACAACGCAGATAATCTTTGATATAGCGTTGGTACTTCCATTTCTTCTCTTCCTCCGGCGTCAGGCCTGCTGGCGTGGGCTGTTTGAGGTCGGTGATGGTCATGTCCCGGTCGACGCGCATCTTTGCTGCGGTTGCGGCGGCAGCCCGGTTGCTGTAATCATCGTTAAATGTTTCCGGGTAGGGGATCTCTTCATCTTCGTATAGCAGCGCGTGTTTTTCGTCCGCTTCCCAGGAACGATGGGGGGCCTTGTGATGGCACATTAAAAAGAAGGGCCGTTCTGGATCCCGGTTCTGCAACCAGGCCAAGGAGAAGTCGGTGATCAGGTCCGTGACATAGCCGGGGAATGTCTTGCGTGCGCCCATTTCGATCATGTCCGGGTTGTGATAAAGCCCTTGGCCTGGCAGGACATTCCAGTAATCAAAGCCGGTTGGGTCATTTACCCCGCCATGACCTAGATGCCATTTGCCGATCATCCCGGTCTGATAGCCGGCGGCCTGCAGCAGTTTGGGCATAGTCACCTGCCGTCCATCTAGGGTGGAGTCCAGGGTGGTAACGCCGTTGATGTGATTGTATGTACCCGTGAGGATCACTGCGCGGCTGGGTGTGCAGATGGAGTTGGTGCAAAAGCAGTTGTTAAAGCGCATCCCATCATTGGCTATGCGGTCCAGATGAGGCGTGCGGTTGATGCGGCTGCCATAGCAGCTCATGGCATGGGAAGCGTGGTCGTCCGACATAATATAGAGGATATTCGGCCGCGAATCGGGCATAGAACAACTCCTTAAGGACTGGTCAGGTAGTTAGCCCTCCCGTCCGTAGGCGTGGTAGGGCGAAGTGGACCTGTTATGATATGATAAGGCACAATAACTTGGCACGCATGGTATCAGATGTCCACTGTGAGGGCAAGCCGGGGCTGTCTGGCCATTGACGTACACAATTGTAAAGGAATCCAAATGACTACACAATCGTATTTGCGCCATGTTGTCCTTTTCCAGTTCAAAGATGGCACAGCCCAGGAGCAGGTCCAGGAGATCGAAGACGCCTTCCGCAGCCTGCCAGGGGAGATTGACGCCATTCACGATTTTGAATGGGGAACGGATGTCAGCGTTGAGGGCAAGGCCGCTGGCTTTACCCATTGCTTCTTCGTCACCTTCGCCAGCGCAGCCGACCGGGACACCTATCTGCCCCACCCCGCCCACACAGCCTTCGGCTCGCTCCTGGGACCGCATCTGGAAAAGGTGTTGGTGGTGGACTACTGGCAGCGAACATAGATCAAGTGGTTCGTGACTGCCATCTAGGGAAAGGGAATCTATGGAACTACAAACTACACGTCTGCGATTACGCGAGATTGAGGAGGAGGATTGGCTGGTATTCCACGCTCTTCACAGTGACCGAGAAGTAATTCGCTATATCCCGATTGATCTCCCAACAGAAAGAGAAAGCCAGGAAAGGGTGGCAGAGCATATAGAAGATGCACGTAGGCAGCCACGACGTTACTATGGCTTTGCTGTGGTTGACCGCACGCAAGAAGTAGTCATGGGCTGGTGTCAATTGTCATGGCATTATGATGTATGGAACTATCTTAAAGGTGAAACTAACCGAGCGGAACTTTCCTATGTACTGCACCGTGGGTGCTGGGGCCAAGGCATTGCGACTGAAGTCGCCCAACGTCTGTTGCAGTTTGCTTTTGAGGAGATGGACACACATCGCATCTTTGCGACCTGCCTACCTACCAATATTGCCTCATGGCGTGTCTTGGAAAAGATCGGCATGAAGCAGGAATGGCACCTGCGCCGGTATCTTTGGATACGGGATGGCTGGCACGATAGTTTGCTGTACGGAATCAGCGACCATACATATAGGCAACGACAATTGGACACGAACGAGCAAGACAGGATACAGTGACCTGTGGCCACGCGCTGAAGTGTACTGACGATTGGGAAGATGGCAGCAGAAATTGATTCGGAATTGATCCCCGGGGCCGTCTATCGTTTTGGCCGCACGAAAGAGATTCGCTATTATCGGGCAGAGCGTACTCGTTCCGGCCTTGATTTCCTCTATCCAATCCGTGTCAGCGGTTCCCGGATTGTGGATATCGCGGCCGATGGGCGAGAATATGTTGTGCTCTATCTGATGACCAAGTGGGGCAAATTGGCCGCCGGCGGCTACTGGTTGAATCCCCGGCAGTTGTTTGAGAAAGCATATGTTACCGATGCAACGCCGGCCGACTTGGTGCTGGTTGCCGAACGGGTTGAAGACCTGCCGGACGCACATCTGCTGCTGGATGATATACTCAATCGGGCAGATGTGTATGTGGATATGGACGTGTGGGGCAGTGCCCTCGGGGAATCGTGATTCAATCAAGGTGTGAGGTAAAATGATGCGCGGAAGAGAGGAAGGGACAGCACTCGCCTTAGATTTCGGCAAATTGCAAGCCATTGGCCGGGGGGATACGGCTGTCGTACCGGTAGCTGTACAGGACGTAGACAGCAAAGAGGTTCTGATTCTGGCATATGCCAACCAGGAAGCACTACACTACACCCTGACCCAAGGGGTGGCGGCTTTTTGGAGTACATCCCGCAATGAATTGTGGGTGAAGGGGGCTACCTCCGGCGACAGCTTGGAACTGACCGAAGTGCGGGTCAACTGTGAACAGAACTCCCTGCTCTATCTGGTGCGTCCACTGGGTGCCGGTGCCTGCCACACAAAAGAGGCGGACGGCACACCCCGCGCGAGCTGCTTTTACCGGCGCATTGAAAACGGACAGTTGATATTTGTAACACCAGCAACCTGTGGCCAGTAACTGCAGGAACGGATCATCGTCTAGGAGAACCTATCTATGAGTCGCTTGATTCTCGGCGTCCCCAAGGGAAGCCTGCAAGAATCGACAATTGCACTGTTTGCCAAGGCCGGCTACCGGCTCTTTGTACAAGGCCGCTCTTACGCGCCCTACATTGACGACCCACAGATCGAATGTCTGATGTTCCGGGCACAGGAGATGGCCCGCTATGTGGAACGGGGCATCTTGGATGTGGGCTTGACCGGCCAAGATTGGATTTTGGAAAATGAAGCCGATGTGGTAGAGATAGCAGATCTCATCTACAGCAAAGTCACCAACCAAGCCTATCAGTGGGTGTTGGCTGTTCCCGAAGATTCGGACATCTACCAGCCCCAGGATCTGGCAGGTAAGCGCATCGCCACCGAGCTGGTGCAGGTCACCCGTCGCTACCTAGAACGGCATGGGGTCCAGGCCGAGGTAGAGTACTCCTGGGGCGCGACAGAGGCGAAAACCCCTCTGCTGGTCGAGGCCATTGTGGAGGGGACCGAGACCGGGTCTTCCCTGCGGGCCAATCGGCTACGCATTGTGGATACGGTCGCCGAATCCACCACGAAACTGATCGCCAGTCACCGTGCCTGGGCCGACCCATGGAAGCGGCGAAAGATCGAAAACCTGGCCCTGCTTTTGCAGGGTGCTCTGCAAGCTGATGCCAAAGTCGGCCTGAAGATGAACCTGCCCAAGTCGGCCTTGGACGCGGTCACAGTCCAGTTGCCGGCCCTACACACGCCATCGATCACCCATCAGACAGACCCAGATTGGGTTGCGCTGGAAGTGATCATCGACGAGAAGATCGTGCGGGATCTGATACCGGATCTCAAGAAGGCCGGCGCGACCGGTATTATTGAATACCCGCTCAATAAGGTGATCTACTGAAGACTGTCTGCATCAGGATTTTCTGGATGAAAGGAGTTATCGGATACAATATTGAGGCGTCAGACTGGAATTTGGCACTTGCTCAAGTACCTATGTAGCCGGCCATCCCAGCTCGTTTAGGCCGGTTTTTTGATCAAGATTTACGCAGTATAGGAAACTAGATTTTGCTTGGAGCCCCAACATGAGCCTAGACAACTTTGCCATCATTGAATCGACCCTACGCGAGGGCGAGCAGTTCGCCAACACCTTCTACACCAGCGGCCAGAAGATCGAAATCGCCCGCATGCTGGATGCCTTCGGCGTTGAGTACTTGGAATTGACCTCGCCGGCCGCCAGCCCCCAGAGTAGAGCAGACTGCACCGCCATCGCCCGGCTCGGCCTACGCACAAAGCTCCTGACCCACATCCGCTGCCACCTAGACGATGCGCGCATGGCTGTGGATACAGGCGTAGATGGCATTGACATCCTCTTTGGCACGAGCAGCCACCTGCGGAAGTTCTCGCATGGCAAGAGCATCCGTGAGATCATTGATAGCGCCATTCAAGTCATTGAATACATCAAGAACCAGGGCCTTCAAGTCCGTTTCAGCAGCGAGGACTCCTTCCGTAGCGACCCGGCCGATATCCTCGCGGTCTACCAGGCTGTGGATCAGATCGGCGTCAACCGGGTAGGCATCGCGGACACTGTCGGCATCGCCACCCCGCGCCAAGTCTATGATCTCGTCCGTACCGTGCGTAGGGTTGTGCGCTGTGATATCGAATATCATGGGCATAACGACACCGGCTGTGCTATTGCCAATGCCTACAGTGCCCTAGACGCAGGCGCAACCCATGTGGATACATCGGTGCTGGGCATTGGTGAGCGCAACGGCATCACCCCGCTCGGCGGCCTCATCGCGCGCATGTATGCACATAACCCGGCCCAGATTCGACAGAAATACAACCTGCCCCTGCTGCGAGAAGTAGAGAACCTCGTGGCGGAAATCGTCGGTGTGGACGTGCCCTTCAATAACTACATCACCGGCTACACAGCCTTTACTCACAAGGCCGGCATCCATGCCAAAGCCATCCTCAACAATCCAAGCACTTATGAAATCCTGGACCCGTCCGACTTTGGCCTGACCCGCTATCTGCATATTGCACACCGGCTCACCGGCTGGAACGCGGTCAAACAGAGGGCAGATCAGTTGCAACTCGACCTAACCGCGCCCCAGCTCAAGGAAGTCACAGCACAGATCAAAGCCGAAGCCGACCGCCGCAAACTCAGCCTTGACGATGTAGACGTACTGCTGCGGGAGTACCACAGCCGCGCGCTGACAGCATCGCTTCATTCTTAATGCAGACAGATGAACCGTCAACCTGCCCAGACATTCGCCCAAAAAGCCATAGCCCGCGCAGCCGGCCTGCCAAGCGTAGCTGTCGGCCAGGTCGTGGACGTATGCCCTGACATGGTGTTGAGCCACGACAACACGGCCGCCATCCGTGAAATCTGGCAGCAGTTCGGCCAAGAGCGGGTGGCGATCCCGCACAAGCTGGCCATCACCTTGGATCATGCTGTGCCTGCGCCCACACCCCGGCACGCGCAGAACCACGCTGAAATCCGTCAATTCGTGGCCGAACAAGGCCTACGTCACTTCTTTGACGTAGGCAGGGGCATCTGTCATCAGGTCCTCAGCGAAGAAGCCCTCGTCCTGCCGGGGCATATGATCCTCGGCGCGGACAGTCATACACCTCATTTCGGCTGGATGGGCGCGTTCGGGGCCGGCATAGGCCGCAGCGAAGTGGCAGCCCTCTGGGCCACCGGCGAGCTATGGCTCCGAGTCCCCGAATCGATCCGCATTGTGCTGGAAGGGGAACTGCCGCTTGGGGTCACAGCCAAAGATTTCGCTTTACGGATTATCGGGGACTGGGGCGCAGATGGCGGCCTCTACAAGTCCGTTGAATTCAGCGGCAGCGGCATCAAAGCATTGAGCATTGACTCCCGCATGGTCCTGCCCAACATGATGGCCGAGTTCGGAGCTAAGACAGCCTATATCGCGCCGGATGAAAAGACCTATGCCTACCTGAGAACTGCAGCGGCTCATGACCAGTGGCCAATAACCGCTGATGGTAGCGGCGACAGCAGTCTGTTCCCTGATGTCGATGCCGAATACAGCACCACCTACCGCTATATTGCCTCTGATTTAGAGCCGACTATCGCCTGTCCTCATGCGGTGGATAAGGTGCTGCCGCTTGCGGATGTGGCCGGGGTGCGTGTGCAGCAGGCATTCATCGGCACCTGCACAAATGGGCGGCTGGAAGATATCGCGGCTGCCGTTGAAGTCATGCAGGGGCGACAGGTGGCCACAGGCACCCGGCTGCTGGTCATCCCGGCCTCCCGTCTCGTGCTGCAGGACGCGCTACGGCTAGGGTATATCCAGACGCTACTTTCGGCAGGCGCGCACATCGGCACGCCGGGCTGCGGGCCATGCATGGGCAATCACATGGGTGTACCCGCGCCAGGGGAGGTGATCATATCCAGTGCCAACCGCAACTTCCGGGGCAGGATGGGCACGAGCCGCGCCCAGATCTATCTAGCCAGCCCTGCAGTCGTCGCGGCCGCGGCCATCGCCGGCCAGATCATAGACCCGCGCGAGATAGCAGTGCCCACAGAGCAGGAGCGAACAGGATGACACCCTTCGGCGGACGTGCTTGGGTCTACGGCGACAACATCAACACCGATGTGATCTTCCCTGGCAAATATACCTACACGGCCAAAGGACGGGCGGAGATCGCCAGGTATGCGCTGGAAGATCTAGATCCTCTGTTTGCTCAAAATGTACAGATTGGGGATATTATTGTTGCTGGGCGCAACTTCGGCAGTGGCTCCAGCCGGGAACAGGCAGTCACCTGTCTGGTGTATAGTGGCATCAGTGCCGTGATCGCGGTCAGCTTTGCGCGTATCTTCTACCGCAACGCCATCAACAACGGCCTGCCTGTGCTTGTCTGCCCGGCAGCCAGCCATGCCATTCAGCCAGAGGAGACCGTCAGCATAGACCTAACACGGCACGAGATCCATGCGGAGGCCGGCACATTCGTCTTCCCACCACTGAGTACAACCGTACAGCAGATTCTGGCTGCCGGCGGGCTTGTGGCACAAGTGAAGAAGCGATTGGCCCAGGAGACGATAGACTGACAGCAGGAACGCTTGTACTGAGGGTGCGCTTTTGATGCACAAGAGTGATCATCGTGTGGTCTTTACTAACTTAGGAGAAGATTCAATGGCAGTCCAAACCATCACTACCACAGTCGAATGTCCTGAGTGCTTCGGCGAAATCGAACTCAACGACGTTATGCAGAACGAAATCGTCCAGTGTAGCGAATGCGGCGTGGACCTCGAAATCATCGCCTTGGAACCGGTGACTTTGGAACTGGCCCCAGAAGAGGACGAGGACTGGGGGGAGTAGCATTATGCGAGTTGGCATACTCTACAGCCGGGTGCGGGTCGAAGAGAAACAGCTCATTGAAGCGTTCAGCAAGCGCGGCGTTGATATCGATCTCATTGACGACCGCAAGATGGTTTTCGACATCGCCGGGCGTGCAGCCCAGGCCTCCCCCTACGACCAATACGACGTCATCGTAGAGCGTTGCATCAATCATGGGCGTGCGCTTGTAAGCCTTCGCATTCTCAACGACCGGGAGATTCCTACCGTCAACTCGGCACAAGTCGCGGACATCTGCGGCGACAAACAGCAGACCACCAGTGCTCTGACTGCGGCTGGCGTCCCCCAGCCCCGCACCCGCATCGCCTTTACGGCCACCAGTGCCCTGGCCGCTATTGAAGAGCTGGGCTATCCCGTTGTCATGAAGCCTTCGGTCGGCTCTTGGGGCCGCCTCCTCAGCAAGGTCAACGACCGTGAAGCCGCGGAGACCATCCTTGAACACAAAGAACTGTTGGGCAGCTACCACCATAGCATCTTCTACATCCAGGAGTACATTCACAAACCGGCCCGGGACATCCGTGCCTTTGTTGTGGGCAACCACACCATCTGCGCCATCTACCGGCATGCATCTCACTGGATCACCAACACAGCCAGAGGCGGCCAGGCCGCGCCCTGCCCAGTAAGCGCGGAACTCAACGACCTGTGTGTGCGTGCAGCCCAAGCAGTCGGCGGCGGCGTTGTAGCCATCGATCTCCTTGAAGACCCAACCCGCGGCCTGCTGGTCAATGAAGTCAACTACACAATGGAATACCGCAACAGTGTCCTGCCCACGGGCGTAGACATCCCTGGCCGCATCGCCGACTTCGCCCTGCGGGTCGGGCGGGTTGGCTGGCACGCCGCCAATTGCGAAGAGGGAGGAGAGGAATGAGAGATCCATCAGGGCTTCCCCTCCGGCCGCGTCTCGCCATCATTGGGGCCAGCGGTTATGCTGGCGGAGAACTCTTGCGCCTCTTGCTGCCACATCCCCACCTGACCATCGCCCAAGTAACCAGTACACGCTTCGCCGGCCAATTTGTCCATTTCACCCATCCCAACCTACGGGGCCGCACCAAGCTCAAATTTGTCAGTGCTGATGCCCTAGAGCCATGTGATCTGCTCATTAGTTGCCTGCCCCATGGCCAAGCCATGAAGCACATCGACAGCTACGCTAAGATGGCCGCCCGCATCATTGACCTCAGTGCTGATTTCCGTCTAAGGGACGCCCAAACCTATCAGCACTGGTATGGCCAAGCTCATACCGCAGCGGCTTGGTTGGGCAAGTTCATCTACGGGCTGCCCGAACTCCACAGGGCACAGCTACGGGACGCACACTATGTCAGCGGTGTGGGCTGCAATGCCACCGCTACCACCCTGGCCCTCTATCCCCTGTTCCATAGCGGCCTCATCGACCTCACCCGGGACATCATCTGCGAGGTCAAGGTCGGCAGCAGCGAAGGCGGAAACCGGGCCACAGCCGCCAGCCATCATCCCGAACGTGCCCGTACCATGCGTAGCTTCGCGCCTACCGGTCACCGCCATACGGCCGAAGTCGTGCAAGCCCTCACACCAGTGGCCAGTGAACCTCAAGAACCGTTCTCATTCCATCTGAGTGCTACGGCTGTGGACAACGTGCGCGGCATCCTAGCGACCGCCCATCTCTTTGTCAAGCCGGGCACCACAGAACGAGATCTGTGGCGGGCGTATCGGCAGACCTACCGCAACGAACCATTTGTCCGCATTGTCAAAGAGAAGACCGGCGTCTACCGCTACCCGGAGCCAAAGCTCCTCAGCGGCAGCAACTACGCGGACGTAGGCTTTGAGCTAGATCCACACACAGGCAGAGTCGTGGCACTCTGCGCTATTGACAATTTGGTCAAAGGCGCGGCCGGCAGCGCGCTGCAGTGTTTGAACCTCATGTACGGCTGGGATGAGACAACAGGGCTGGACTTCCCAGGGTTGCACCCCCTGTAATTACAGGTGTTGCCAATGTTAGCACGGGAGCATGAACATACGCTGAACGTCTGGCTGGCGGCCGCGCTGCGAAAGTACGGCCTGTCCGCGCGGGCGGAACAGATACAACCGGGCAATCGTCGCATTGATGTGGAAGTCCGTATCGGGCCGGTCGTGGTTGCGCTGGAGGCAGAGCATGGCCAGAGCCCCAACAAGCAGGCGTCCGCCATCCGCGATGCGGATGCGCGCCTACAGCAGGGGTTGGCCCAATGCGCGCTGGCTGTCTGCTACCCGGACAACACGACCGAAGAATCCCTGCCCACAGCCAGGCTGCTGTGGAGCGTGCGGGAGCCGTCGCTTGCCGCACCTAGCACTTGGCACGATGGTAACGTGGAGAAGTTGGCCACGGTGCTGCGGCTGCTGCCCGCGCAACTGGGAGATCCTGACGTATTGGCTGCCGTGCTGTCGGACAGCCTAGATGGGGCCGTGGCCCGGCTCAGTGAAAGCCAAAAGCGTGCCCTGGCCCTCACCTTGGACTTGCCCTTAGCACGAAGGGAGCTAAGGGCTAACCCCCTAGATACTGCAGCCAAGCGGGCCCTGCTGGTCATCGTCAGCGCGGTTATGTTCCATGCTCGTCTGGATAGCCATCTAGTGGGGGAAGAGAGACCTCATCGCTGGCCGCCGGCCCTAGCCCCGGTGTGTGCGGAGGCCGTAGACCCTATCGCTGCGTTCAGTGAAGCCTGGACCCTGATCCTCAGACTAGACTACAAGCCGATCTTTGAAACGGCCTTGGCCGCGCTCTCCTCCTGTCCCCATGATCTAGCCCTTACAGATGCGATTCGAGAGAGTGCGCGTGCGGCCTTAGCAGTGGTTCGCAACATCGCTGGCCTACGCCATGACCTGTTGGGGCGTATTTTTCATACGGTGCTGGATAGTGCCCGCTATGATGGTTCCTTCTACACGACCACACCTGCGGCTACGTTGTTGGCCACATTAGCCATCGCGGACGACATGTGCGACTGGCAAGACCCTGAAGCCATAGCGCGTTTGCGGGTCACGGATCCGGCCTGTGGGACGGGCACCTTGCTGATGGCTGCGGCGGAACGCATCCGTGACCTAGCCCCCAAGGGCCAGGATGAGGCACCGGTGTCTACGTCTCTGATCGAAGAGGTACTGTGCGGCTATGATGTGAACCTGACGGCCACACACATGGCTGCGACTACGTTGGGATTGTTGTCGCCGACCACCTTGTTTCGACAGATGAAGATAGGGCGTGCGTTTCTGGGAGTAGATCACCTAGGCGTAGCCTACTTAGGTTCGCTGGAATTCTTAGACCGTCAGCCCTATCTGGTCCCCTGGCCGCAGGCAGCGCAGGCGGTATCGCAGATAGACAGCGGCGAGGAGATAGAGAAGGCGGAGCCTGCCGACTTGGTGATCATGAACCCGCCCTATACCCGTGATAGCCTGCGTCATGACCAGTTCACGCCTGCGGAGGAACTCAAACTCAAGGCACGGGAGAAAGAGCTGTTCGCCAATACGCCGGTGCATCTGTCCAGCAACGGCAACGCATTTTTGGTACTGGCCGATTACATCAATAAAGCGGATACTGGCACGATAGCAGCTGTCGCGCCACTGGTCACTGCAACCAACGCCTCATCTCTTGCCATACGCAAATATCTGGCCAGTCGCTATCACATTGAAACCATCGTAACATCCCACGATCCGGATCGCATCTACTTTTCCGAAAATACAAGTATCGGCGAGATGTTGGTGATATGCCGGCGCTGGCCGGCGGAGAAAGGGCCGAAACCAGCGACGCGGGTGGTCAATCTGGCGACCAACCCAGCAACACCGGCTACTGCCCTCTCTGTTGCCTATGCGGTCACCGATGATACTGTCGTCAGCCAAGGATATGGGACTGTACAGGAATGGCCGGCGGAGAAGATAGCGACTGGGGATTGGGGCGCGGTGCAGTTTCTTTCTCCCTACTTGTGTACGAAATTTGCAGACATAAAGAGCCAGCAACTGTTCCCGTCAATACCCATTCGCGATATTGCTGACATCGGGCCGGCCGGAAGGCGGACACAAGATGCCTTCATCAAATCAAAGATGCCGGATGAAGAAGGGCGCATGGCACTGTGGTATCATGATACGAAGCGAACCCAAACCATGTCTGCCAAAGCGGACACATATATCATCGCCAAACCGCGGAAAGAACATCTGGCGGAGAGCTACTGGAGCCAGCGGGGAACCTTGTTGCTGCCAACACGTCTATTTTTGTCCACCACCCGTATGGTCGCCGTGCGCTTGCGTTCTCCGGGTCTAGGTTCAGCATGGGTCCCGTGTAGACCCACTGAGACCGAGCCAAAACTAGATGTTGAGATTTTGGAGAAGGCCTTTTGCGTTTATCTGAATTCATCAATTGGCATCTTGGCATTGTTGGGCGACCGGTCGAATAAGAAGCCAACCTATCCCAACATATCAATTGACGATATGCGAAAACTATTTGTGCCGGACTTTGCTACAATTGGTGGGGATGCGGCCCCGGTATTGGCCGCGGTCTACGATGCCCATGCAGAGGATACGCTGCTGCCCTTGCCACAGATGAATGACTGCCCTGTGCGTCGCGCGCTAGATGAGGCGGTCATCGCCACCCTGGGGCTGGATGGAGAAATGGTAGCCACTATCCGCCGCAGCCTGGCCATGGAGCCATCAGTCACTGGCCGGCGGTATGTTGGTATCATTCCCTGGTGATGCCCTGCTTTTTCCCTCATTGCGCCACCAACGGACTTCATTGCTGCCTCGTTCCGCGGCCGCCACAATGTCAAGGCGACCATTGCCATTGAGGTCGGCAGTGATCACCATGTTGGCGCGCGTCCAGCCATCCTTCAGAATCTGCATATCCCAAGGACCTCGAGGGTCGCCTCTATGCTTAAAGAGAGCCACCCGCCCGCTCAGATCCCAGGCCGTGGCTATGACCTCCATCTGTCCGTCATTGTCCAAGTCCGCGGCAATGGCTTCAAAAGCGTTTGGAAAGCATTCACAGATGATATGCTTGGGCCATGGTCCTTTTGTTGGCTGTCCGTCATTTTCGTACCAGACGATCTGGTGATGTTGTAGATCTGCCCCTTCCTCTGGGGGCAACATCCCCAATGCCATGACCACATCCACATCGCCATCACCGTCCATATCCACTGGATGTCCATGAATCGGCTGGGGTGCATCGTCGATGATGTGCTTGGTCCAGGGCTGGTTGACCGGATCGCCCGGGTTTTGGTACCAGACGACCTGATTGGCTACCCGTGCCGTGCCTAGCAGATCGATTGTGCCATCGCCATCGATATCTGCGGCCCAGATGGCGCGCGTCTCCGCGATGTTCTCTTCGATCATGTGCTTAACCCATTGGCCATTACGATTTTCAAACCAAGCGAACTGATTTCCCTTGCGCCATCCTGACGCGGCCACATCAAGATCGCCGTCACCGTCGAAATCGGCCAGGGCCACATCGTAGGCACCGGGCAGGTCGCCTTCGGTAATGTAGTGGTAGGTCCACGAACTCCGCGCGCGCGGGTCGCCATCATACTCAAACCAAAGCAGGCAGCCGTTGATGTTGTCCACGATCACGATCTCAGGGCGGCCATCGCCATTGATATCAGCGATGGCATGCCGCTCCAGCCATTCCCCCTCACGTTCGTGGATGATGTGCTGGGTGAAATTGCCTTGGCCATCGTTTTCAAGCCAGTAGAGACCGACGTCCGTATCGGCTGTCACTAGGTCCGGCACCCCGTTACCCGTGAGATCCACAGCCGAAATGCCATAAGCATAGCTGAACCCACCCAAGGCAAGATGTTCCGTAAACTCGATCAGATTTTCCATATTCTCCCCCTATGATCTAGGTGGCTGTCAAAATTCATGTGCCAAATCAGGGCTAGCGGTCCCAGGGGAAAGCGCAGGTAGGTTGGTTGGCATAGCGCGCCATGCGGATCTGCAGGCGGCTGCCGCAGCCCGGTTCAAGGCGCACAGTAAAATTGTCACTGCTTAGCACGCTCGTTTGCCCATTGTGGGTTACACTGAGAAATTGATGTTCCGCGTAGGCCCCGCCTTGGACCACAACTGTGCGGGCCTCCACTTGGTTGATGTTGACCAGCGAGAGGGTCATCTCGTCAGCGGTCATGGTCTCAACTAAGGCACCCACGTCTGCCGGCATGCCTGCCCTTTGGTGGGCCGGATCGAAATAGCGGACACGGCAATGGAGAGGGAAGCCCAGGCGTTCGGTGGGCAATCCGCCCAACATCAGCTCGGTCAGCCGGCTCACGAGAGCCGGGTTAAAGCCATTCATGTCATCAGACATGCGGGTGTCGGGCGATGTGGCGTCTGCTTGTGTCTGCTCAATACGATGGCGAACCTGGGCAAGGTCCTGTTGCAGGGCAACGATTGGGTAGTCCGGGTTCTTCCCTTCCAGAAAGCGAACCCAGTCATTCTCCTGCACGCGCGGGAGGTCAGCACGGTCCATGGACCAGTAGTACACTTCTAATGCACCCACATCGAATGGCTGTGACGTGTAGTCGTACCAGCCTTCGTCTCCGTACATGTGGGGATAGAGGGTCTGTCCATTGTGAACTTTGGCGTTGGCATTCACATTCTCAATGACACCGCGCCATGTGTCTACATAGCGTTGCTCCCCTGTCATCAGCAGCCCATTACCGAAGCCGTAGTGGGCGCGGTGCAAGAAGAAGGGGCGGTGGGCCAGCGCGCCCGTTTGGGGCACGACAACTGTGAACCCCCAGCCGTACACCCCACCGTACCACTTGCCATCACAGGCCCCGCCCAAGCTACCATCCAAACCGATATTCGTGGGAATGATCCCATTGTTGGCCGCAGTGCGCTCCACCCACGCATCTATATAATCAACCAACCAATCCCGATACTTTGTCTCGCCGGATACCATGTAAGCGTTGAAGGCTAAGGTCGTCGTCGAGAGATTGAGTGGGTGGTCGCCGACTACATCGTTGTAGTCTTCAAAGTGGGTTACCATTTCTGCATAAGTCCGCTCGCCATGGCCCGGTTTGAAGCGTCCTTCGATCTCAATGGGGTCGCCGGCCCAGTCGAGACCGCTGGACTTACGGAGCAGGGGCCCGCGGCTGCCGTTGAACATACTACGGATCACCCGGTGTTGTGGGTCGTAGTTGTCAGCTTGGGGGTCTGTGCCCATATAGAAGCCGGCAAAGCGTTCCATGCGCTGGCGTAGATGGGGATTATAGGGGTCGGACAGAGGCTGCAGAAAGAAGACAGAGAAGCCTTCCCCATTATGCATCCAATCGAACATGACGGGGAATTCCTTGTAGTACATCCCGTCTTGAGCGAAAGGCACTTCTATGGTTTTGGCTTCGGTGTACTGGCGTAGATGACCTTCCCAGCCCTTTTGGTAGAGATCGAGGACCTTGTCGGCTGCGCCTAGGGCGTGTAGAACCGTCCAGCCGGCCAGGTTTTCGGCTGCATCGTCCGGGCCATCATCTCCACCCCAGCGGGGGACACAGAGTAGATAGCCGCGCTCGTCGAAATATTTCGTGTAGAATTTCTGGATGGCCGCGGTCTGGTTACGAATCAGTTCCCATTCTAATAAAGCCCAATATGGCGGAGGGATAGGGGTATCAATGGAGATACTGGGTGTGCGGTTGTTGTGGTCTGCCATGATGTCTTACATCTTTCTGTGGTTAGATTACGGGATACGTTGGGCTATGTTCTCTCTTCATACTGTTGCTGTCCAGAGTGCCCCATTGATCCTCATCTGCGTACAGGGCCACTGGTGTTACGCTACTTGGTCGGGTCCAGAGCGTCTTGAAGTCCATCGCCCATCAAGGTAAATGCGTACATGGTCAGGGCGATCATCAGCCCGGGGAAGAAGGGTAGATACCAGTGAGTCTGGACCGCGGTGAGATAATCATTGAGCATCCGTCCCCAGCTCGGCAGGGGTGGGTTGATCCCAATCCCCAGAAAGCTCAAGCCGGCTTCGCCCAGAATCGCGCCGGGGATACCGAGGGTCACGCTGACGATAATCGGGGGCAGAGAATTGGGCAGCAGGTGGCGGCTGATGATGCGCTGGTTGGGGACGCCGATGCAGATCGCGGCCAAGACGTAGTCCTGTTCACGCAAGGACAGGAACTGCCCCCGGATCAGACGGGCGATGCCCATCCAACCGGTCACAATAAAGACAAGCAGGACATTGCGGAAGCCGGACCCTAGCACGCTTATGATCAGGATGCCCAACAACAGGGTGGGCACAGAGTCCACAATCTCAATGATACGCATGAGCACGTAATCAACTACGCTCCCGTACCAAGCGGAGATTGTCCCATAGGGGAGACTGATGGCCAAGGCAACGAAATTGCTGAGGAAGCCAATCGCCAACGAGATACGGGCCCCGTAGATGATGCGGGTCAGGACATCTCGCCCAAAGGGATCTGTGCCCATGGGATGCTCCAGAGAGGGAAAGAGCCAGGTCTGGCCATAGTCCTGATGGTCATATCCTTCCGGGGCGAGCAGGTTGGCGAACAGGGCGGTGATGATCAGGAGGATGACAAATGCTAGGGAGAGCATGGCCAGCAGATTGCGGGAGAAACGCCGGACAGCATCTCCCCACAGGTTGCGGGGGCGGGCGCGGAAGTCAATGGTTTGCACGGTATTTTTGAGTCTGGTTCAGCCTGCTTTGCTGCCGATTCGTATACGGGGGTCCACCACACCATAGAGTAGGTCGATCACGAGGTAGGCCAGGGCCACAGCAAAGGTCCAGAGGAGGATCAGAGCCATGATCATCGGGTAATCCCGATTGTAGAGGGCCAGTTTCGTCTTGTCACCAATGCCGGGGACCCGGAAGATCGCTTCAATGAAAAATGAACCCAGGAGTAGGTTGACCACCAGCGGCCCGAGCAGTGTGAGCAGGGGCAAGGAGGCGGCGCGGAACGCATGCCGCACCACCACCACCCGCTCATATAGACCTTTGGCTCTGGCCGTGCGTACGTATTCGGCCTGCAGCGCATCGACCATGCTGGCACGTGTGTAGCGGGCCAGGCCGCCGACCAAGCTGATGGCGTAGACTGCTGTAGGCAGGATCCACTGCTTGGGTTCCCCCCAGCCGCCGGAAGGAAGCCATTCTAACCACACCGCGAAGATGATGATGCTCATGCTGGCGACCACAAAGACAGGCGTAACAAATGTCGTGATCACGAAGACATTGGTGAGATAGTCCAACCATGTATTGGGTTTGAGTGCTGCCACAATCCCCAGACCAATGCCAAGGGGCACCCCAATCGCCATGGCTGATAACCCGAGCTGCATGGTAATGTACCAAGTACGGCCGATGACTGAAGTGACCGGCTCCCCGTAGCGAAACGAGATGCCGAAATCGCCCTGCAGGGCAGCCCACATGTAACGCACATACTGCACAGGTAGAGGTTGATCCAGACCGTACTTGGCCAACAGTTGCTGGCGGATATGTTCGGGGATAGCTCGGTGTTCAGACATAGTCGGCATGGCGTCGAATGGACCGCCAGGGATGCTATGGATCATGAGAAAGATCATGATAGACACAACCCAAAGGACGACGACAATACCAGTGATGCGTCCTAGCACATAGCGCGCCATGGCTACCCCCGGTCGATGACCTGTGGCCTGTGGTCAGCAGCCCCAGTGGCCTCAATGACAAGCCACTGAGCACTGGCTACTGACCACTGTGCTGCATTATTTTTCTTTGATGTAGGCATTGTCCAGAAGTGTCATATTATAGACACCTAAGGTACCGTCCTCGGTGAGCTGCAAACCGGCCACATAGTCCTTATAGAGGGCAGCTTGCACCGGGTTCATCACGAAGACACCGATAGCATCCCGGGCCAGGATCTTAATTGCCCCATGATAAAGATCACAGCGTTCTTCTGACATGGCCATGGGGCGGGCATCGTCGATGAGCTGGCGGTATTCTGGATCCGTCCAACCAGTGAAATAGGAAGCGGCTGGATCATCCCACCAATCTACGAAGTTGCTCGGGTCGATGAAATCCGCGCCCCAACGGTTGAGCGCGAGCTTGAGCTCTCCGTTGGCCATTTGGTCAACATAGGTGGCGCGCTCAATGTTCTGGGGCGTCAAAGTGACGCCTAGCGCATCCGCTAACATGCGTTGAATGGCTTCAGCCTCGCGGATGAATTCACCCTCCTTGGTGTAGATCGTCAGTTCCGGGAACCCTTCGCCATTGGGGTAGCCGGCTTGGGCGAACAGATCTTTCGCTAGATCGGGATCATAGTTCTGAAAAGCGATCAGTTCCGGATCGTTGTTGCGCTCGCAGGGGAAATCCTTGGGCAGAAAGCCATGGGCGGGTATACAGGTGCCGCGCATGACATTGTTGCAGAGGGCATCCCGGTCTACGGCATGGGCAAATGCCTGGCGCACGAGGATGTTATCAAAAGGCGGTGTGCGTTGGTTCATATAGAGGTAGACACCTCGATTTTGCACGCTGATATAGGCCTCTGTGCTCAACTGCGGGTCCTCCAACACATTTACTAAGTCATCGCCGGTCACGCTGACGCCGCCATCAATATCACCGGCCTGGTACATCAGCAGCCGGGGCGCGCCGACCTCAGGGATAATCACCTGTACGAGCTGTTCCATTGTGGCCGGGTAGCGTCCGGTATAGTGGGGATTGGGAGTGAAGATCACATTCCTGCCCCGGTTCCATTCGGCGATGCGGTAGGGTCCATTGCTGGGCGCGGTGGCCGGGTCATTGGCCCAGTCGTCGCCGTGCTCTTCCACCATGTGTTTGGGAACGGGTGCCGCGTGCCAGTTGAGCTTGAACATATAGTACGGGATGGGCACTTTGGTGGTGACCGAGAAGGTGTAGTCGTCGATCTTCTTCACACCCAGCTCTTCCACATCCATCTCGCCCTTGTTATAGGCTTCGCCATTTTCAATGTCAAAGAGGAACCAAGCGTAGACATTGGCCATCTCCGGGTCCAGATAGCGGCGGAAACTATAGACCCAATCGTCCGCGGTGACCGGCATCCCGTCGCTCCACTTGGCATCTTGGCGTAGGTAGAAGGTCCAGGTGCGGCCATCCTCGGACTGTTCCCATCTATCCGCTGCGGCCGGATGCCATTCGCCTTCAGGGCCCATCTTAGCCAACTGTTCGATGCTCGTTTCATAGGCAAAGCCTTCGTACTCGTTTCGCATGGTGTCGAAATGTTTGCCTTCAATGGCCGCGAAGCGATAGATTTGTTTATCGAGGGGTGCTGCATCGGCTGGGAGGGATACGCCGCCGGAGCTGACTACCTCCATCGTTTCCATCTCGGCCATCTCTGCTTCATCGGCCATTTCGGCTGCGGGTGGGGCAGGCGCGGCACAGCCGACCGCGATGATCAGTGCTACCAATAGGCCAATAGGACTAAATCTGTACATAACGGGGAACCTCCTTGCAAGGTGTGCTCGTGGTTGATTGTATCTAAAATGTAACTGAGGGAACTCTGACAGATTCTATCATCTAGCATAAGGTAGGTCAAGTGACAGAAAACTGGTCACTGCGGGGCCACCCAATGAGCAAAGAGCGGTTTTGTCTGTTCGGGCAGTCCCTTGTATACCGGGGCCGGCATTGGCGGTACTTGGTTCTCTGGGCGGCCAGTGGCCGTGAGCAGTTTGCGGGTGGCGGAGCTTGGGTTGAGGACGGAGAGATCGAGCCACCAGGGCGCATAGCGAACGACGATGGCCACGCGTGGCTGGTCGGTCATATTGGGGGCAGTTGCATGCCAGAGTCGGCTATCCATTACCAGCACATCGCCGGCTTTGCCAATGGCATTGACTTCAGTGGGATAGGGTTCTAGGGCGGCCGGGCCGTAGCCGCCGGTGGGGTTGTTGGGCATGTGATGGCTGCCGGAGACGACTAGAGTGCCGCCAGTCTCTGCGCTGAAAGGCGAGAGCATCCAAATTGTAGTGATGTGCATGGGGCGGTCAGCGTAAGGGGCTGGGATTGCGCCGGCATTGTTCTGGTTGAAAGGCCAGTCCGCATGCCAGCCGCCGCGGGCGTTGCCAGGTTCATTGATGGTGGCGGTGGTATAGGAGATGCGTACATGGGGGCCGAGAATGCCCTCAACCAGAGTGAGAAGGTGCGGAGTGGCCAAATAGGGGGCCACAGACTGATCGTAGTTGATCACACCCGACAGATGACCGATATTGCGGGGGGCCTTGGGGTTGCGGTGTCTGCTTGTCGTCTCTAGGGTAGCATGGCGCACAGCCTCAACCTCATGGGCAGGGATGACATCCTCAACAATACACCAGCCATCCAATTGCATGCGTGTTTGGGCGTCCATTGTCTGACCTCCTGTTGATTCACGACAGCGGCCTGTACAGGGCAATGACTGGTCACTGCCTATTGGGGGTGATGCGCTGTAGACCTGATACAAGCCGCTCTAGATCGTCTTCGTTGTTGAAGACGTGGGTGGAGACGCGGATCATGCTGCCGTCCAGTTCTAGGGGCGCGACCAGAACCTTTTCTCGCTGCAGATGCTGCTGGATCTCAGCCGAGGTATGGCCGGGTAGGCTGAATGTAACGATGCCCGACGATTTTTCGTAGGGGAGGGGTGTATGCAGCACAAGCCCCGGCACTCTCTGGAGAGCTGCTTTGGTGCGGTCAGTGTACTGGCCGATGTAGGCAAAGACATTCTGCCAACCGATATCTGTCCAGATATCCAAGGCTTTGCCAAAGCCCACCTGATCGGCTAGATTGCGCGTGCCGAATTCAAAGCGTTTGGCCTCGTCAAGCAGGGTGAGGCCGCCCACTAGGTCGAAGTCTTTCTGGGAATGGGAGCCGATCCAGCTCGGTTTGAGCCATTCGATGCGGTCTCGGCGCACATAGAAGCCGCCGGTACCTTGGGGTGCCATGATGTACTTATGGCCGCTAAAGGCATAGAAATCGCAGTCCAATGTACGCATATCCACGGGGATTGCACCGTAGGATTGCGCGCCATCCAATAAAACGGGGACATCCTGGGCATGGGCGATATCAACCAGCGCGCGCGCTGGCAACCGCTGCCCGCTGCGGCGGCAGACATGGCTGATGGAAACAACCCGTGTGCGTGCATCCAGTAGCCCTTTGAACTGCGTTAGCATCTGCTCTTCATCATGGACAACCTGGAGAAAGCGCAGTTCAATGCCATACCGCTTCACATGACTGTACCAGGGGATACGGTTGCCCGGGTGCTCTTTGTCGCTCAGGATGACATTATCGCCCGGCTGCCAGTCGATGCCATTGGCCACAATATTGATGCCGATGGTTGTGTTCTCACCGAGGACGATCTCTGCGCTGTCCGCGTGAATAGAGCGGGCTACTTTTTCCCGAGTTGCCTCAAACTCTGCCAGAAGTTTGTCATGAACCCCTGGCACGGCCGCGCCGGCATTGTGATAGCGTGCCCAGTGCCCCGTCTCTTCAAGCACCGGCTCCATTTTCGGCGAGAAGCCGCTGGTCTGAAAGTAGGCGTACTCATGGGTGATGGGTGTTACGCGGCGGACATCAGATAAGTTCATCGGCGATGTGCTCCCGTGGTGTCAGATCGGAAAATGTGAAGGAGACGTGTTGCCTGCATAAACAAGGTGTGCCAAAGCCCCACATGCAAGACCCTGAAGTTGGGTTATGCGTACTATACCATATGGAACATGGATCCACGAAACCATTAGGCATCACTGGGATTATTCCTCCGCTACTGACATAGCAGATAGCACCTAGACACCGAGGCAGGTAGCGTTGCCCGCTGCCGGGTGGAGTAGTAACACGCACGGACATACTGTCCGTGCGTGAATGTTCCTGTCCTCTCTGCCCACATATACGGGGCATCCTTTGCTACTTGTCCACAACTGCCACAGGACAGGTAAACGTGACCGCGTAGGCAGAGTCAAGGACTTTATTCCTCAACAAGACGGAGTTGAACCACTTCCAGAAGAGGGACAGTGATATCATTTCCGAATAGGGCTTCATAGGTATAAAGACCCTTGACTTCAGCGACAAATTCAACAAGGTCATCTTCCAGAATTCTAGTCGGTGGCGATCTGTAGAGTAGCATTACAACATCATCCCAAGACCCATAACTCGACCTTGTCACGGCGACCCTCAAAGCTACATCACCCTCTGTAGCATCATCGCCCCGTAGAACTTGCAAAACTTTACCCTTGAAGGCCACAGACTTTCCGACATGCTCTTCGTTATAGCGGAAAAGAGTTTCCCAATCTATCTGGTCAACACCCTCACTCAGTAATGTTGCCCTGGGTGTGGGTGTTGACTTTGCACTTCCTGTTGGGTTAGCCGTTGCTGTCTCTGTTGAGAAAGCTGTCACAGGACAGGTAAACGTGACCGCGTAGTCAGAGTCGACGACTTCAATGTAGTATTGCCCAGCAGTAACAAGGTCGCTTTCAATAACGCTGTCACGGTCACCTCTGAAGCTGCTTAACCGTTTCCAGGTACAGCCAAAGGCATCTTCTGGCACTTCCCCTCTATATAAACCTGGGGCAATATCGAACCCGACGATATATGCGCCTAGCTTGGTGTCGTCATCCTCTACGGGCGTTGCTGTCTCTGTTGAGAAAGCTGTCACAGGACAGGTAAACTCGGCCGCGTAGTCAGAGTCAAGGACTTCAATGTAGTATTGCCCAGCAGTAACAAGGTCGCTTTCAATAACGCTGTCACGGTCACCTCTGAAGCTGCTTAACCGTTTCCAGGTACAGCCAAAGGCATCTTCTGGCACTTCCCCTCTATACAAACCTGGGGCAATATCAGCTCCGACAATGTATGTGCCAGAGCTGATGGGGTTACTCTCCATCGGTATAGCCGTTGGTGTTTCTGCATCACAGAAAGACATACCTTCCTCTTGATTGCTAATCATGTCCTCTCGATTAACGGGGAAGGTATTCGGCAGACATCCGAGGGATTCATTTCCATAGAGATACAGAGTGTCAATGCTATCCAACTCAGGCGGGATTCTGCCTGTCAATTGGTTCTCGCGGAGGCTCAACCACTCCAGCTGGGATAGATTGCCCAGTTCTTCCGGAATGCTGCCTGTCAGTTGATTGTCACTGAGATCCAACTGGGTCACACGAGAATTAGAGACAGTGACGCCATCCCATCGGTTTATGGGAATCGTTTTCCTCCAGTTGAGTGAAGCACTACCGCGTAGGGTGTCCTTCACAGCCAGCAGTGTATTGCAATCTCTGACTAGGCCGGGGGCTTCAGGGTTTGGCACGGCTCTGCTGTTGGTGCATGGTGACGCATCTGGTGTCGCTGTTGCTACTGGGGTACCTGTCGCCGCTGCCGCGGTTGGGCTGGGCGTCTTTGTTGTTGTGGTAGCCGCTGCTGCGATTGCCTCGGACTCATAGATGACGTCCCCCACCTCAACTTCAACGATCGATAGTACTTCGCTATCGCATATCTCTGCGTTGATTGTCCAGAAGCCATCCGGATCATCAGTGACAGTGACAACTGTCCCCCAAGCCATCATGTTCTTGTCGTCTGCAGTGAGCATGACTAAGACTTGGGTTAGGCCGGCGAACAAAGGAGATGTATACGTGCCTCCAAATTCTGGCTCCTCTACTATCGCCTTTATCTGTTCCTCTAGTTCGTTATGGCCGCCATCAGCACGGAAGCAATCTACATCTTCGGCTTCCTTAGCTGAGGGTGTTGTCGTTGCGATGGCTGTTGCCGTTCCCGTAGCTTCTGTTGTGGCTGTTGCCGTTCCCGTAGCTTCTATTGTGGCTGTTGCCTGTGTTTGTTGAGCAGATTCACAGACAATGCCATCATTATTGCGGTCGGTCATGAACTGATAAGCGGGATGGTCTCTGCGTACCGGCGCGATGCCGTGATTTCGTGCTTCAGCACAAGTAATGCGTCCGTTTCCATTGTCGTCGTAGAGACGCAGGGCGGTCGGTACTGGGGTTTCCGTCGCTTCTTCTGTTGCTTCTTCTGTTGCTGCGGGCGTTGCTGTTGGGGTGCTTCTCCCTTGTGCATAAGAGGGACTGCTCAGGAGAATCGCCAAAACGATTGTGACGACTACGACAATCAAATGTTTACTCATTTTGTCCGACTCCTTGCCGGTCTTATTCGGGGTATGCTCAAGTTGCTGGTGAAAATCCGCTGAGTGCGCCATCTTGTTCCTCCGTGATGTAGTGATGTGTATAGCACATGTGTGCGTTTATAACTATAGCACATGTGTACGGATAGGGCAAAACTGTGATGAGGATGAATTGAGTTTCGGAGGGACAGGCGATACAGTGATGAGGAGATGTGAAATTGACGCGCGGGATACCCTATCAGGAATCCGCCACACTTTGATGCAAACATGGATGGTCATAGACCAGGCGGTACTTGGATCACCGTCACGCCCATCTCAATATATTTGTCGCGTTCTTCGGCATTGCCGGCACCCATGCTCAATTGGATGCTGCTGTCAATGCCTGGTTTTGCCAGCCTGTGGGCGTTGATGATGGCCTCAATTGATTCCAATTGAATGGCGAGAAAGCCGTGCAGCTCAAAACTCTCGTTCTAGCATGCCGACAGGCACTTCGATCAGTGTCGGGCGGTCAATTGCGATAGGTTCATGGGCACTGTGCTCCCGTGGTGTCAAAGCTGCCGGGTGGAGTAGTAACACGCACGGACATACTGTCCGTGCGTGAATGTTCCTGTCCTCTCTGCCCACATATACGGGGCATCCTTTGCTACTTGTCCACAACTGCCACAGGACAGGTAAACTCAGCTGCATAGTCAGAGTCAAGGACTTCAATGTAGTATTGCCCAGCAGTAACAAGGTCGCTTTCAATAATACTGTCAAAGTCACCTCTGAAGCTGCTTAACCGTTTCCAGGTACAGCCAAAGGCATCTTCTGGCACTTCCCCTCTATACAAACCTGGGGCAATATCGAACCCGACGATATATGCGCCTAGCTTGATGTCGTCATCCTCTACGGGCGTTGCTGTCTCTGTTGAGAAAGCTACCACAGGACAGGTACTCTCGGCCGCGTAGTCAGAGTCGACGACTTCAATGTAGTATTGCCCAGTAGTAACAAGGTCGCTTTCAATAGTACTGTCAAAGTCACCTCTGAGGCTGCTTAACCGTTTCCAGGTACAGCCAAAGGCATCTTCTGGCACTTCCCCTCTATACAAACCTGGGGCAATATCGAACCCGACGATATATGCGCCTAGCTTGATGTCGTCATCCTCTACGGGCGTTGCTGTCTCTGTTGAGAAAGCTACCACAGGACAGGTACTCTCGGCCGCGTAGTCAGAGTCGACGACTTCAATGTAGTATTGCCCAGTAGTAACAAGGTCGCTTTCAATAGTACTGTCAAAGTCACCTCTGAAGCTGCTTAACCGTTTCCAGGTACAGCCAAAGGCATCTTCTGGCACTTCCCCTCTATACAAACCTGGGGCAATATCAAACCCGACGATATATGCGCCTAGCTTGGTGTCGTCATCCTCTACGGGCGTTGCTGTCTCTGTTGAGAAAGCTACCACAGGACAGGTAAACTCGGCTGCATAGTCAGAGTCGACGACTTCAATGTAGTATTGCCCAGTAGTAACAAGGTCGCTTTCAATAACGCTGTCACTGTCACCTCTGAAGCTGCTTAACCGTTTCCAGGTACAGCCAAAGGCATCTTCTGGCACTTCCCCTCTATACAAACCTGGGGCAATATCGAACCCGACGATATATGCGCCTAGCTTGGTGTCGTCATCCTCTACGGGCGTTGCTGTCTCTGTTGAGAAAGCTGTCACAGGACAGGTAAACTCGGCTGCATAGTCAGAGTCGACGACTTCAATGTAGTATTGCCCAGCAGTAACAAGGTCGCTTTCAATAACGCTGTCACTGTCACCTCTGAAGCTGCTTAACCGTTTCCAGGTACAGCCAAAGGCATCTTCTGGCACTTCCCCTCTATACAAACCTGGGGCAATATCAACTCCGACAATGTATGTGCCAGAGCTGATGGGGTTACTCTCCATCGGTATAGCCGTTGGTGTTTCTGCATCACAGAAAGACATACCTTCCTCTTGATTGCTAATCATGTCCTCTCGATTGACGGGGAAGGTATTCGGCAGACATCCGAGGGATTCATTTCCATAGAGGTACAGAGTGTCAATGCTATCCAACTCAGGCGGGATTCTGCCTGTCAATTGGTTCTCGCGGAGGCTCAACCACTCCAGCTGGGATAGATTGCCCAGTTCTTCCGGAATGCTGCCTGTCAGTTGATTGTCACTGAGATCCAACTGGGTCACACGAGAATTAGAGACAGTGACGCCATCCCATCGGTTTATGGGAATCGTTTTCCTCCAGTTGAGTGAAGCGCTACCTCGCAGGGTGTCCTTCACATCCAGCAGTGTATTGCAATCTCTGACTAGGCCGGCTGGTTCAGGGTTTGGCACGGCTCTGCTGTTGGTGCATGGTGACGCATCTGGTGTCGCTGTTGCTACTGGGGTACCTGTCGCTGATGCCGCGGTTGGGCTGGGCGTCTTTGTTGTTGTGGTAGCTGCTGCTGCGATTGCCTCGGGATCATAGATGACGTCCTCAATCTCAACTTCATAGATCAATAGTACTTCGCTATCGCATATCTCTGCGTCGATTGTCCAGAAGCCATCCGGATCATCAGTGACAGTGACAACTGTTCCCCAAGCCATCATGTTCTTGTCGTCTGCAGTGAGCATGACTAAGACTTGGGTTAGGCCGGCGATGCTTTCTGTGTCCCCGTTTTCGTGGGTTACAAGAAAAGGAGATGTAAACGTGCCTTCAAATTCTGGCTCCTCTACTATCGCCTTTATCTGCTCCTCTAGTTCGTTATGGCCGCCATCAGCACGGAAGCAATCTACATCTTCGGCTTCCTTAGCTGCGGGTGTTGTCGTTGCGATGGGTGTTGCCGTTCCCGTAGCTTCTGTTGTGGCTGTTGCCTGTGTTTGTTGAGCAGATTCACAGACAATGCCATCATTATTGCGGTCGGTCATGAACTGATAAGCGGGATGGTCTCTGCGTACCGGCGCGATGCCGTGATTTCGTGCTTCAGCACAAGTAATGCGTCCGTTTCCATTGTCGTCGTAGAGACGCAGGGCGGTCGGTACTGGGGTTTCCGTCGCTTCTTCTGTTGCTGCGGGCGTTGCTGTTGGGGTGCTTCTCCTTTGTGCATAAGAGGGACTGCTCAGGAGAATCGCCAATGCGATTGTGACGACTACGACAATCAAATGTTTACTCATTTTGTCCGACTCCTTGCCGGTCTTAGGGGTATGTTCAAGTTGCTGGTGAAAATCTGCTAAGTGCGCCATCTTGTTCCTCCGTGATGTAGTGATGTGTATAGCACATGTGTGCGTTTATAACTATAGCACATGTGTACGGATAGGGCAAAACTGTGATGAGGATGAATTGAGTTTCGGAGGGACAGGCGATACGGTGATGAGGAGGTGTGAAATTGACGCGCGGGATACCCTATCAGGAATCCGCCACACTTTGATACAAACATGGATGGTCATAGACCAGGCGGCACTTGAATCACCGTCACGCCCATCACCCCGCCGCCGGCCCAGATGACCGGGCGTTGGGCTGAGATCAACAGACCCGCTACCTGCTGGATGGCGTGGAGCTTCAAATCCATCAGATTGGTATTGTGCAGTTCCTGCGGGATGCTGCCTGTCAGTTCGTTTTCCTCATAGCCGTTGGTGTTTCTGCATCACAGAAAGACATGCCTTCCTCTTGATTACGCATCATGTCCTCTTGATAAACGGGGAAGGTATTCGGCAGACATCCGAGGGATTCATTTCCATAGAGGTACAGCCTTTGCAGGTTGGAGAGATTGCCCAGTTCTTTCGGGATAGTCCCCGACAGTTGATTTTCGTGGAGGTACAGCCTTTGCAGGTTGGAGAGATTGCCCAGTTCTTTCGGGATTCTGCCCGTCAGTCGGTTGTCGTCGAGGTACAGCCTTTGCAGGTTGGAGAGATTGCCCAGTTCTTTCGGGATTCTGCCCGTCAGTTGGTTGTCGTCGAGGTACAGCCTTTGCAGGTTGGAGAGATTGCCCAGTTCTTTCGGGATTCTGCCCGTCAGTCGGTTGTCGTCGAGGTACAACCCCTGCAGGTTGGAGAGATTGCCCAGTTCTTTCGGGATAGTCCCCGTCAGTTGGTTGTCGTGGAGGCCCAACCTTTGCAGGTTGGAGAGCTTGCCCAGTTCTTTCGGGATAGTCCCCGTTAGTTGGTTGTTGTAGAGGTACAACATCTGCAGCTTGGATAGATTATCCAGTTCTTTCGGGATAGTCCCCGTCAGTCGGTTGTCGTCAAGGCCCAACTCCTGCAGGTTGGAGAGCTTGCCCAGTTCTTTCGGGATAGTCCCCGTCAGTCGGTTGTCGTCGAGTCTCAACCCCTGCAGGTTGGAGAGATTGCCCAGTTCTTTCGGGATGTTGCCCGTCAGTTGGTTGTTGAAGAGGCCCAACTCCTGCAGCTGGGAGAGATTGCCCAACTCTGCAGGGATGCTGCCCGTCAGTCGGTTGTCGTCGAGTCTCAACCACTCCAGCTGGGAGAGATTGCCCAGTTCTTTCGGGATGCTGCCCGTCAGTTGGTTGTTGAAGAGGGCCAACCCCTGCAGCTGGGAGAGATTGCCCAACTCTGCAGGGATGCTACCTGTCAGTCGGTTGGTGTCAAGTCTCAACCCCTGCAGCTGGGAGAGATTGCCCAGTTCTTTCGGGATGCTGCCCGTCAGTTGGTTGTTGAAGAGGGCCAACCCCTGCAGCTGGGAGAGATTGCCCAACTCTGCAGGGATGCTACCTGTCAGTCGGTTGGTGTCAAGTCTCAACCCCTGCAGCTGGGAGAGATTGCCCAGTTCTTTCGGAATGCTGCCCGTCAGTTGGTTGTTGAAGAGGCCCAACCCCTGCAGCTGGGAGAGATTGCCCAGTTCTTTCGGAATGCTGCCCGTCAGTTTGTTAGTGGAAAGGGCCAACACCTGCAGCTGGGAGAGATTACCCAGTTCTTTCGGAATGCTGCCCGTCAGTTTGTTAGTGGAGAGGGCCAACCCCTGCAGCTGGGAGAGATTACCCAGTTCTTTCGGAATGCTGCCCGTCAGTTTGTTAGTGGAAAGGGCCAACCCCTGCAGCTTGGAGAGATTACCCAACTCTGCAGGGATGCTGCCTGTCAGTCGGTTGGTGTCCAGTCTCAACCACTCAAGATTGGAGAGATTACCCAGTTCTTTCGGAATGCTGCCCGTCAGTTGTTTTCTGTTAAGATCCAACTGGGTCACACGAGAATTAGAGACAGTGACGCCATCCCATCGGTCTATGGGAATCGTTTTACTCCAGTTGAGTGAAGCACTACCTCGCAGGGTGTCCTTCACAGCCAGCAGTGTATTGCAATCTGTGACTAGGCCGGGGGCTTCAGGGTCTGGCACGGCTCTGCTGTTGGTGCATGGTGACGCATCTGCTGCCGCTGCCTCGGTCGCGGTCTGCGGGGCCGCACAGGCCGACATCACCAAGGCAAGTACCATCAGGGCCAGCATCCAGCCTAGCTTATGGATCCTCCGTTTTGATGCCATTAGGGTTCTCCTTTAGGATAGAGGGGTGATGGAATTCGATTGCTTTGAATGCCCAATACGAAAGCGAACTGCTGGGCAATCAAAATCGATCATGATTTTCTAGGAGTTCTATACAGAATAACAGGTAGCCCGCATCCATGTCGAACTATAGTATTAGGTTTTCGGAATCTCGCGCCGTTCCCTAGTAGTTGTACAATGCCTATGGAACTGGTATAAATAAACAAATAATTGTAGTCCCTGACCCCTGCAATTTCATTGCAAGGATAGGTTATGGAGATCACAGCTACCGGCATCCTCAGTTCCGGACAACCCGCTACCCCTCGCGCAATCCTGACGTTCCCAACGGTCATGGCCCTGGCCGATGGCTCACTGGCTTTGAGCATTGAGACCAATAAACACTATCATGATGCTTCACCCTGGATGCAGAAGGTCGTCTTCTTCCATTCCAGCGACCGAGGGCAGACTTGGGGGAGCCGGTCGTGGCGGGTGAAGACCCGACAGGCCGCATATTCAACTGGGATCTACGCTGTGGCGTTGCTGTTGGGGTGCTTCTCCCTTGTGCATAAGAGGGACTGCTCAGGAGAATCGCCAATACGATTGTGACGACTGCGACAATCAAATTTTTACTCATTTTGTCCGACTCCTTGCCGGTCTTATCAGGGGTCCGCTCAAGTTGCTGGTGAAAATCCACTAAGTGCGCCATCTTGTTCCTCCGTGATGTGATGATGTATATAGTACATGTGTACGCATGGTGCAAAACTGTGATGAGGATGGATTGAGTTTTGGAGGGACAGAAGATATGGTGATGAGGAGATGTGAAATTGACGCGCGGGATATCCTATCAGGAATCCGCCACACTTTGATGCAAACATGGATGGTCATAGACCAGGCGGTACTTGAATCACCGTCACGCCCATCACCCCGCCGCCGGCCCAGATGACCGGGCGTTGGGCTGAGATCAACAGACCCGCTGCCTGCTGGATGGCGTGGAGCTTCAAATCCATCAGATTGGTATTGTGCAGTTCCTGCGGGTGCTGCCTGTCAGTTCGTTTTCCTCATAGCCGTTGGTGTTTCTGCATCACAGAAAGACATGCCTTCCTCTTGATTACGCATCATGTCCTCTTGATAAACGGGGAAGGTATTCGGCAGACATCCGAGGGATTCATTTCCATAGAGGTACAGAGTGTCAATGCTACGCAACTCAGGCGGGATTCTGCCCGTCAGTTGGTTGTCGTAGAGGTACAGCCTTTGCAGGTTGGAGAGATTGCCCAGTTCTTTCGGGATAGTCCCCGACAGTTGATTTTCGTGGAGGTACAGCCTTTGCAGGTTGGAGAGATTGCCCAGTTCTTTCGGGATTCTGCCCGTCAGTTGGTTGTCGTCGAGGTACAGCCTTTGCAGGTTGGAGAGCTTGCCCAGTTCTTTTGGGATTCTGCCCGTCAGTCGGTTGTCGTCGAGGTACAACCCCTGCAGGTTGGAGAGCTTGCCCAGTTCTTTCGGGATAGTCCCCGTCAGTTGGTTGTCGTGGAGGCCCAACCTTTGCAGGTTGGAGAGCTTGCCCAGTTCTTTCGGGATTCTGCCCGTCAGTCGGTTGTCGTCAAGGTACAACTCCTGCAGATGGGACAGCTTGCCTAGTTCTTTCGGGATTCTGCCCGTCAGTCGGTTGTCGTCGAGGCCCAACTCCTGCAGGTTGGAGAGCTTGCCCAGTTCTTTCGGGATAGTCCCCGTCAGTTGATTTTCGTGGAGGTACAACCCCTGCAGATGGGACAGCTTGCCTAGTTCTTTCGGGATAGTCCCCGTCAGTTGGTTTCCTCCGAGGTACAACTCCTGCAGGTTGGAGAGATTACCCAGTTCTTTCGGGATAGTCCCCGTCAGTTGGTTGTTGTAGAGGTCTAAGTACTGCAGGTTGGAGAGATTGCCCAGTTCTTTCGGGATAGTCCCCATCAGTTGGTTGTTGTAGAGGTTCAAGTACTGCAGGTTGGAGAGCTTGCCCAGTTCTTTCGGGATAGTCCCCGTCAGTTGGTTGTTGTAAAGGTTCAAGTACTGTAGGTTGGAGAGCTTGCCCAGTTCTTTCGGGATAGTCCCCGTCAGTTGGTTGTTGTAGAGGTCCAAGTACTGTAGGTTGGAGATCTTGCCCAGTTCTTTCGGGATGCTGCCCGTCAGTCGGTTGTCCTCGAGGTACAACTCCTGCAGATTGGAGAGATTACCCAGTTCTTCCGGGATGCTGCCCGTCAGTCGGTTGTCCTTGAGGTACAACCACTCAAGATTTGAGAGATTGCCCAGTTCTTTCGGGATGCTGCCCGTCAGTTGGTTGTCGTGGAGGTACAACTCCTGCAGATTGGAGAGATTACCCAGTTCTTCCGGGATGCTGCCCGTCAGTTGTTTTCTGTTAAGATCCAACTGGGTCACACGAGAATTGGAGACAGTGACGCCATCCCATCGGTCTATGGGAGTCGTTTTACTCCAGTTGAGTGAAGCACTACCTCGCAGGGTGTCCTTCACAGCCAGCAGTGTATTGCAATCTGTGACTAGGCCGGGGGCTTCAGGGTCTGGCACGGCTCTGCTGTTGGTGCATGGTGACGCATCTGCTGCCGCTGCCTCGGTCGCGGTCTGCGGGGCCGCACAGGCCGACATCACCAAGGCAAGTACCATCAGGGCCAGCATCCAGCAGCATAGCTTATGGATCCTCCGTTTTGATGCCATTAGGGTTCTCCTTTAGGATAGAGGGGTGATGGAATTCGATTGCTTTGAATGCCCAACACGAAAGCGAACTGCTGGGCAATCAAAATCGATCATGATTTTCTAGGAGTTCTATACAGAATAGTAGGTAGCCCGCATCCATGCCGAACTATAGTATTAGGTTTTCGGAATCTCTCGCCGTTCCCTAGGAGTTGTACAATGCCTATAGGAAGTGGTATAAACAAATAATTGTAGTCCCTGACCACTGCAATTTCATAGATGGTCATAGACCAGGCGGTACTTGGATCACCGTCACGCCCATCTCAATATATTTGTCGCGTTCTTCGGCATTGCCGGCACCCATGCTCAATTGGATGCTGCTGTCCTTCATCTGTTCGATGACATGACGGACACACTCATCGACAGTTTTGAACGGGCTTTGAGGAAGGCCTTCCATGCTAAAGCGAAGGTCGTTCGGGCCAAAGGCCAGTAAATCAATGCCCGGTTTTGCCAGCCTGTGGGCGTTGATGATGGCCTCAATTGATTCCAATTGAATGGCGAGAAAGCCGTTGCTGTTCCACCAGTCGGCGTAGGCTAGGCGGTCGATGGAAGCGGGGACTGTTGGCTCGCCAAAGGCGTGTAGGTTGCAGCGTGCTACGCCCCCGGAGCTGCGGCGACCTACTTGGGGATAGTAGAAATAGGCGATGGCCTCATCCACCTCTGCGGTACGCTGCACTTCAGGCACCATGATGCCTGATGGCCCCAGATCCAGATAACGGCCAATCAGATAGGTATGGCGGGTGTGAGGAATGCGAAATTGCAGCGGTATCTCCAATGCTTGCGCGATCCTGCAAAATGCAGCCAATTCTTTTTCGCTGAACGCGCTGTGCTGGCTATCCACATAGACAAAATCATAGGATCCTTGACTTAGGACATCTTCTAGTTGGCTGCGGTTGAAGGCGAGGGACGCGCCTACGCCAAAGATGAGATCACCCTGATGGATACGCGCTTTTATACCCGCTACTCCCTGCGTGTTTTTGTCTGTGGTGCGTCGGCTATGTTGATGGTTTGTGGTTGGCATGATGTCTCTCTTCTTTCCTCACTGCAGTGTACTGACAACGGACACTGCAGCATAGCGGAAAAGATTTTCCCAATCTATCTGGTCAACACCCTCACTCGGTAATGTTGCCATGGGTGTTGACTTTGCACTTCCTGTCGGTATAGCCGTTGGTGTTTCTGCATCACAGAAAGACATACCTTCCTCTTGATTGCGAATCATGTCCTCTCGATTAACGGGGAAGGTATTCGGCAGACATCCGAGGGATTCATTTCCATAGAGGTACAGAGTGTCAATGCTACCCAACTCAGGCGGGATAGTCCCCGTCAGTTGGTTGTTGTCGAGTCTCAACCACTCCAGCTGGGAGAGATTGCCCAGTTCTTTCGGGATAGTCCCCGACAGTTGGTTGTCGTAGAGGGACAACTCCTGCAGCTGGGAGAGATTGCCCAGTTCTTTCGGGATTCTGCCCGTCAGTTGGTTGTCGTCGAGGTACAGCCCCTGCAGCTGGGAGAGATTGCCCAGTTCTTTCGGGATTCTGCCCGTCAGTTGGTTGTCGTCGAGGTACAGCCCCTGCAGCTGGGAGAGATTGCCCAGTTCTTTCGGGATAGTCCCCGTCAGTTGGTTGTCTTGGAACCACAACGCCTGCAGGTTGGAGAGATTGTCCAGTTCTTTCGGGATAGTCCCCGTCAGTTGGTTGTTGTCGAGGTACAACCACTGCAGATTGGAGAGATTACCCAGTTCTTTCGGAATGCTATCCGTCAGTTGGTTGTTGTAGAGGTATAGCCTTTGCAGGTTGGAGAGATTGCCCAGTTCTTTCGGGATGCTGCCCGTCAGTTGGTTGTCGCCGAGGTACAGCCCCTGCAGCTGGGAGAGGTTGCCCAGTTCTTTCGGGATAGGCCCCGTCAGTTGATTTTCGTCGAGGTACAGCCTTTGCAGGTTGGAGAGATTGCCCAGTTCTTTCGGGATGCTGCCCGTCAGTCGTTTGTTGTCGAGGTACATTGGGAGGCGCAAGCTGGTCACCCTACCGGCCTTGATGGTGACGCCCTCCCATTGTCTGATGAGCAGTTGTGTACTCCAGTTGAGTGAAGCACTACCTCGCAGGGTGTCCTTCACAGCCAGCAGTGTATTGCAATCTGCGACTAGGCCGGGGGCTTCAGGGTCTGGCACGGCTCTGCTGTTGGTGCATGGTGACGCATCTGCTGCCGGTGCCTCGGTCGCGGTCTGCGGGGCCGCACAGGCCGACACCACCAAGGCAAGTACCATCAGGGCCAGCATCCAGCCTAGCTTATGGATCCTCCGTTTTGATGACATTAGGGTTCTCCTTTAGGATAGAGGGGTGATGGAATTCGATTGCTTTGAATGCCCAATACGAAAGCGAACTGCTGGGCAATCAAAATCGATCAGGATTTTCTAGGAATTCTATACAGTGTACCCCGGCAAAACGTTTTTCAATGAAGAGACTGAAGGCTGCCTGCCTATGTTGATCCTCCTGGCCGATTCTTAAAGCCTTGACATTGCCGATGATTCCAATTGAATGGCGAGAAAGCCGTGCAGCTCAAAACTCTCGTTCTAGCATGCCGACAGGCACTTCGATCAGTGTCGGGCGGTCGATTGCGAAAGCGTCATGTAGAGCCGTCTGCAGCGATGCGGCATCCTGTGCATGGACAGCGTGTGCGCCAAAACTGTGAGCAAGGGCCACGAAATCGGGATTGTGTAATCTAGTGCCGATGACATGTCCATCAAACTCCTCCATTTGGGCGCGCAGGACATTCCCATAGGCATTGTCGTTGAAGACGATAGCCACCGCGTTGATCCCGTACTGGACCGCTGTGGAAAGCTCCTGGGCATTGTAGAGGAAGCCACCGTCACCTGAAAGGGAAAGGACGGCCTGCTCTGGCCGGGCCACTTTGGCACCGAGCGCAATCGGATAGGCGCAGCCCAAGGTTCCATGGGACGAACTGGTTAGATAGGAGTGTGGAGATTGGGCGGAGAAGTAGTTGCGGCTGTAATAGCCCAGCTGGTTCATACCTTGGACGACGATGGCGTCAGCGGGCAGGGCTTGGTGGATAGCCTGCATGAGATCCCATTGGGGCTGAAGCTGTTGGGACGGGTCAAAGCGGGCCGCGTTGAGGGCCGCGACCTCAGCCCGCACCATGGCGGCCATAGTGGTACGTGGCGCGCTGGCCGCGGCCACTGCGCGGTTGAGTGCCGTCACAGCTAGGTAGGCATCAGCGTGGAGTGCTAGGATATGGTCGGCCTGTTCGAGTTCGGCCTCGTCGATATCGATCTTGATGATCTGTTGTTTGAACGCGGAAAAGTCGCGGCTGCTGCCCACAGCTAGGATCAGGTCCCGCTGTGCAAGCCAGGAACGTAGGGGCTGGTAGCGCAGCTCGGCCATACCGAGAGAGAGGGGATGGTGTTCGGGTAAGGTCCCCTTTCCTTGCCTTGAGGTCACAACCGGAATCTGGAGATAGCGGGCCAGTTCGGCCACGATGGGGGCTGCTTTGGCGCGCATCACCCCGCCGCCGGCCCAGATGACCGGGCGTTGGGCTGAGATCAACAGATCCGCTGCCTGCTGGATGGCGTGGAGATCGACACTGATTGTTTCCGGCTGGGCCAACGCCGTAGGCGGCACGAGGGATACGTCATCTGTGGCAGCAAATACAGTGGTTGGTATCTCAATCGCCACCGGGCGCGGCCGCCCTGTACGCAACTGCCGAAATGCCTCCTGTACAAGGGCTGGAATCTCGGCCGGACGTTGGGCACGAGCGACCCATTTCGTCAGCGGGCCCAACCAAGAGGACTCGTCAAGAGCCAAGCCTTTCTTACGATGGTGATGACTGCCGGTCACCACCAATATAGGCGACGAGGTAGCGAATGCTGTGGCAAGCCCGGACATCGCATTGAAGAGACCGGGCCCCTCTACAACCAGGGCCGCGGCGATCTCACCGCTAGCGCGGGCATATCCGTCCGCCATATAGCTGGCGGCCTGTTCATGGCGCACAGAGATATAGCGGATGCTGGGTTCGGAATAGAGAGCATCGACCGCCTCGTACTGACCGGCCCCAGGAACGCCAAAAATAACCCGCAACCCTGAGTCGGCCAACGACCGGATCAATGCCTGTCCCCCGTTCATTCTGGCCATATGATTTGCGTCCTTTAACGTAGTGGATCGTGGAGAAGAACTGCAGTTAGACCGCATGACAAGCTACCCAGTGGCCCGCCTCTACCTCCCGCCATTCGGGCACCATGTGGTCACAAGGCTCAAACGCGAGGGGGCAACGCGGATGAAAGCGGCAACCATTGGGCGGATTGATTGCGCTCGGCACATTGCCGCGAATGACTGTATGTTCGCGCTGTCGTTCCTGGCGGGGATTGGGTATGGGCACTGCTTGCAGAAGTGCATGGGTATAGGGATGCAGCGGGTTGTCGAATAATTGCGATTTGGGGGCCAGCTCCACCATACGGCCCAGATACATCACCGCCACCCTATCGCTAATATGGCGCACCACAGCTAGGTCGTGGGCGATGAAGAGATAGGTCAGATGGTGGTCTGCTTGCAGATCTTGGAGCAGGTTGATAATTTGGGCCTGAATTGATACATCCAACGCGGAAATTGGCTCGTCACAGACGATGAAGTCGGGTTCGCAGGCCAGCGCGCGCGCGATGCAGACTCTCTGCCGCTGGCCGCCGGAAAATTCGTGGGGATAGCGGAAGGCAAGCGCGGGATTCAGGCCGACACTGTCGAGCAGTTCGGCGATACGCTCTTGCAGACGATTTTTGGAAACCAATTCGTGTAACCATAATGGCTCGGCAATCGCATTGCCAATCGTCATACGGGGGCTTAACGTTGAATAGGGATCCTGGAAGATGATCTGCATCTTCTGGCGCAGGGGACGGAGTTCTTTGTCCGATAGGCCGGTGACCTCGGTCTCCTGAAAAAAGACCTGGCCGGCTGTGGGGCGGTGTAGTTGAAGAAGCGTCAACCCGGCCGTTGATTTGCCGCATCCCGATTCACCAACCAAGCCCAAGGTCTCCCCCCGCTGCACAGTGAAGGATACATCATCCAGCGCGTACACATTGGCCCTAGTCTCGCCGTAGGCACCAATGCGGATGGAGAAATGCTTGGTTAATTTCTCCACCCGCACTAGGGGAGATTCTATCTTCTCTTTTTGACTTGCTCTTTCTGTCTGGCTCATCGCTATAGCCTGTGAACTGCAGTGACGGGGCCCCGTCACTGCAGTTCTCTGATATCGACCCAACATGCAGCCCAATGGTGTCTGTCATTGGTGGCGATGACTGGTTCAAGGGATGGATTTTCAGTGCGGCAACGCGCAACTGCATACGGGCAGCGGGGGTGAAACGGACAGAACCCGGGCCGGGCTGCAAGGTCTGGTGGTGCGCCGCCAATGGTCGTCAAGCGTAGCGTGTCCGTATCACTTAGGCTGGGTAAAGCGCCCAATAACCCGACCGTATAGGGATGGCGTGGATCCTCAAAGAGATCATCAACCGACCCTTCTTCAACCACATAGCCCGCATACATTACCATCACACGGTCCGCAATCCCGGCAACGACACTCAGATCGTGGGTAATCCAGACCACGGCCACGCCGGAGCGGTCGCGCAACTCTTTGACCAGTTCAACGATCTGCGCTTGGATGGTGACGTCCAAGGCGGTGGTTGGTTCGTCCGCGATGAGCACAGCCGGTTCACAGGACATGGCCATGGCGATCATCACCCGCTGGCGCATGCCGCCGGAAAGTTGGTGAGGATATTCCCGCAGCCGGGCTTCACCATCTGGAATGCCGACCATATCCAAGAGATCGGCACTGCGGGCTAGGGCTTCCTTCTTGCTCAGGCCCCGGTGATAGATCAAGGGTTCTGCCATCTGGGTGCCGATATTGATGAACGGATTGAGTGAAGTCATGGGATCTTGAAAGATCATCCCAATTGCACCGCCGCGCACCTCTCGCAACTGGCGTTGGTCCAATTGCAGTAGATCTGTGCCCTTCAGCAGAACCTGACCGCTCTCAATACTGGCCGCTGGCGGCAAAAGCCGCACCAGGCTCAACATAGTCACACTCTTGCCACAGCCGCTCTCGCCCACCACGGCCAGGGTCTCGCCTTCCTGCAGGCGGAAGGAGACCCCATTGACAGCATAGACGTAGCCCTGGCGTACCTTGAAGCGAGTCTGTAGGTCTTGGACATCCAGAAGAACAGTCATAAGCGTAATGACCTGCAATTACCGTTCTATTTCCATTGGCGAGGGTTGAGCGCATCGTTGAGGCCATCGCCCAACCAGGCGAAGGAGACAGTGATCACCGCCATCACCACGGCTGGCCCGGCCAGTAGGTGGGGATGGGTCTGCCACATACGCAGCCCGTCGCTGATCATCTTGCCCCAGCTTGGGATGGGCAATTGCACGCCCACGCCCAGAAAACTGAACGCCGATTCCAGCACCATTGCGCCACCTAAACCGGCACTGACTGCCACAATGAGGGGGCCCATTGCATTGGGGATCACATAGCGGGTGAGGATGCGGCCTGTGGGCATGCCTAGGGCCCGGGCTGCCAATACATAATTGCGGCTACGGATCGACAGGATCTGGCCCCGGATCAGCCTAGCATAGCTAGGCCATTGGATCAGTGCCAACGCGCCAAAGACTAGGAATAAGTCCACCCACATGGTCTGGCGGAAAAACGTATTCTTGGTCTCCAAATATATCTGCTCCATCCAAGTTTCTAGGGGAACTTTCAAAGTGAGATTGATCACGATTGCCAGCAGCAGAGCCGGCATGGAACGGGTCACATCGGTCAGCCATACCACTACGATATCGACCCGTCCTCCCAGATAGCCGGCCAGGGATCCCATGATAAGGCCGACGGTCAGGCTGATGATGGTGGAGATCAGGCCCACTGAGACGGCTGTGCGGGCCCCGTAGAGAATGCGGCTGAATACATCCCGGCCCAGCTCATCTGTGCCGAGCCAATGGTCCCATGATGGCGAATCTAGGCGCGCGCTGAAATCCTGTACCAAGAAATCATAGGGAGTCAGATAAGGCCCAAATATGGCAATCAAAAAGAGGAGAATAATCGGGATGATGCCCACAACCGCGAGTCGATTTGCCACCAGCCGAGCGAGCGCATCCCGCCATAGGGTAGAGCGGCTGGCTTGAGGAGATCGAAATGTGGTCGCGGACAGTTCTTGTGTGGTCATGATGGCAAAATCGCAGTGGCTAACTGCAAGCTATTATTCTTCAACACCAGTCATAGCTTGGCCTGCCCGAGGATCCAGCAGGGGATAGGTGATGTCCACGATTAGGTTTATAGCCATCACCAGAAATGCGCCAATGAGGGCGATGGCGACAATGACAGGGTAGTCAACGCCGTATGTGTTGTCAATAGTTAAGCGGCCGAGACCGGGGATGCCAAATATTTTCTCAACGATGATGGCACCGTTTACGATGCCGATCAGCATCTGCCCTAATACGGTGACGACGGGGGTCAGCACGGGGCGTAGCATATGACGGAGGATCACCATGATTTCTGGGACCCCTTTGGCCCGGGCCGTACGCACGTAGTCTTCCGATAGAACTTCCAGAACACCGGCCCGGGTCTGGCGGATGATAATGGCAATTGAGCCGAACACCATGACAAAGAGGGGCAGGATCGCCTTCCCGCTGAAGAGCCCATCCCAACCGTAGGGCACCACATCCATGATCTGCAGGCCGAGTACGAGGAAGACTATCAGCATGGGCCCGACAACATAGCTGGGAATGCCGCTGATGAAAAGCGCGGATCCGAGTATTGTGTTGTCAACCCACTGGTTGTGGTGCAGGCCGGCAAGGATCCCTAAGGGGATGCCAAGCACAGCAACTAGGAGTACGGTTGCAATCCCGATCTGGAAAGAGACGGGCGCGGTCGCGGCGATCATCTCGTTGACAGACCGCCCGGAAATCACCGACATGCCCATATCTCCCTGGACTAGATGCCACAGGTATTCCCCGAACTGCATGAGAAAGGGCCGGTCCAATCCCTTCTCTCGGCGGATGGCATCTAGCCGTTGGGCGTCGTAAGTAACGTCCCCCTCTGCGCGTAGGAACATAAGTTTGATGGGATCTCCCGCGCCGAAAAAGGCCAATGTGTAGACGACGAGAGCCAGCAAAACCAGAGCGGGGATCCAGTAGACGATGCGGCGTAGTATGTAACGACCCATGATAACACCAGTGCCCTGTGCCTAGTGACCTGTAACTGCAGTTACAGGTCACTGAATTACTGCCCACTGCAATTACCGCTCAATGGAAATCTTCCACGGTTCAACGAACTGAGCATCGGCATTGCGGCGTGTTCCTTGCACCCAAGGCATAACATTGCCCTTGGCCGACCCTCCACATCCTGTTCCGATGGGAATGAGCATCCACTGTTCGTGGAATATACGTTGGGCTTGCTGCGATAGTTCGATGCGTTGGGGATCATCAGCCGCTTTTGTCACTGCTTCCTCAATAATCGCATCGACTTCAGGGTCTGCATAGCCACCCATGATATTGCGGGCTAGATTGGACGAAGAGTGGAGGGAGCCTAGCAGCATCAGCGCAGAATCGGGAACCCGCACGCCGGCACCATCGCGGAAGAGAGCTGGTTGGCCGGGCCCTTCATAGCTGTCGAACTGTGGACTCATCTCAATAGCCTCTATGCCAAATAGCTGTCGCCACTGTTCCGCCATATATTGGGCGAGGAGTTCCATAGCCGGGCTGCTGACGCCGGCGATGATCATCTTGGGCACATCCGCCACATCGGTATAGGCAGAGGCGGCCATGGCCTCTTTGGCACCTTCCGGATCGTAGGGGTGGGGCACAAAGTCTGGATCCTGTCCGGGCAGAGCGCGCAGGGGTTCGCCTGTTGGCACCCACCCTCGTCCATCAGGACTTAACAGTTCGAAGATCTGTTCCTTGTCCACGGCCATGATCAGAGCTTTGCGGAAGTTGATATCATTGGTCGGCTCAATAGTGGGGTTGAAGAAGAAGCCACCGATGCCAGGTGCTAGGGAACATTCGAAGAAATCTGCGCCCAGAACCTGTTGCGAGGTGGCATCATTGGGCGGCCAGCCCTGGTCAAGTTCGTCATTGGCCAGCATCGTGGTGACGATCGTAGTGTCTTCTACCGATGTGACCGTGACCCTGTCCAAGACAGGCTCTGCTATCCAGAAATGGGGATTCTTGACAAATGTCACTACGCCTTTGTTGAGGTCCATAGATGCAGGCATAAAGGGACCGCTGGTGACCGGATTGTTCTTGGGGTGCCACCATTCCGCCATTTCAAACCCATCCTCGCCGATGGCTATGGAAGCCTTGACGGGGCCGATGAGGTTGGTGGCGATCTTCTTATGAAAGAGGGGGTCGGGTGCGTCTAGGGTTACCTGCACGGTGCTATCGTCTAGGGCGATGACACCGGGCATCTGCATGGCTTCGCCGTTGAAGACATCCTCAAAGCCGACGACACCCGTGAGGAACAGAGTTACCCGCTGGTGCGTGGTCGCCGGATGCGCGATGAGGTTCCAAGTGGCGACTACATCCTGTGCTGTAATGGGGCTGCCATCGGAGTAGACCGCGTCCGGGTCGATTTTGAATGTCCACATAGACATGTCGTCGTTGGGTGTCCACTCATTGAAGACATACGGATAGAGTTCGCCGTTTTCATCCAGATACATAGGGCCGGCGTTCCAGAATGCCAGATAGTGCATATTCCAGCCCCCACCTCGTAGTGGTGACCAGTCTTGGGCAAAGAAGGGGATGGTGGCGCGGAAGACCTGTTCCTCCGCCATCATCTCTTCGCCAGCTTCTTCGGTATCAGCTTCTGCTGCCGGTGCCTCGGTCGCGGTCTGCGGGGCCGCACAGGCCGACACCACCAAGGCAAGCACCATCAGGGCCAGCATCCAGCCTAGTTTATGGCTCCTCCGTTTTGATGACATTAGGGTTCTCCTTTAGGATAGAGGGGTGATGGAATTCGATTGCTTTGAATGCCCAACACGAAAGCGAACTGCTGGGCAATCAAAATCGATCAGGATTCTCTAGGAGTTCTATACAGTATAGCAGGTAGCCCGCATCCATGTCAACTGTAGTATTAGATGGAATCTCGCGCCGTTCCCTAGGAGTTGTACAATGCCTATGGAACTGGTATAAATAAACAAATAATTGCAGTCCCTGACCACTGCAATTTCATTGTAAGGATAGGTTATGGAGATCACAGCTACCGGCATCCTCAGTTCCGGACAACCCGCTACCCCCCGCGCAATCCTGACGTTCCCAACGGTCACGGCCCTGGCCGATGGATCATGGCTGGCGACCTATCGCGTGGGTTCGACAAAAGACTCGGCCGATGAAACGGTGGAATTTTCTCGCTCTGTGGATGCTGGCCGCACATGGAGTCAGCCGTGGACACCTTTTGAACATCCCATGATTGATGGCGCGCGCGGCTCTCTCAGAGTTTGCTACCTGACTGAACTGACGCCAGGCCATCTGCTGGCCGCGTCCATGTGGATCGACCGCACTACGTACCCCGGCAAAACGCTTTTCAATGAAGAAACTGAAGGCTGCCTGCCTATGTCGATCCTCCTGGCCGATTCTTATGACAATGCTACCTCCTGGGGGCAGTGGCGGTTGGTTCCCATGCCCGAGGAGATTGGCCCGGCCAGCCTGACCAACCCCATTCTCAAACTGGCCGATGGCTCACTGGCTTTGAGCATTGAGACCAACAAACACTATCATGATGCTTCACCCTGGATGCAGAAGGTCGTCTTCTTCCATTCCAGCGACCAAGGGCAGACTTGGGGGGAGCCGGTCGTGGCGGGTGAAGACCCGACAGGCCGCATATTCAACTGGGATCTACGCTGTGGCGTTGCGCCCGATGGACAGGTCGTTACCTTTGCTTGGACCTACGACTCGGCCGCGGCCAGGTATCTGAACATCCATCGGCGCATCAGCTTAGATCATGGTCATACATGGCGTGACGCCGAAAGCCTTGACATTGCCGACCAGGCGGCCCGCCCAGCAATGCTAACCGATGGACGTGTGGTTCTAGCGTTTGTAGACCGTTTTGACAGCCATACAATCCGCGCACGTCTGGCGACCAGGCCCGACGCCCCCTTTGACCCAGCAAGTGAGGTGCTCATCTATCGGCACAATTCTACAGCCCCCATGCAAGATGACAGTACGGGAGAACTGCTCCTGGAGATGAATCTGTGGACCTTTGGGTTGCCTTACGCGGAGGTGCTGCCCGCTGGAGATGTGCTGGTCGTGTACTACGCGGGCTTAGAAGATACAATGGATATTCATTGGGCGCGAATCGTCCCATAAAATCAATGGTCAGCACCCAGTAACTGTAATCACAGCCCACTGCAAAAGAGGATCCCATGCGTAAAAGCAAGATGCTACAGAAGTTCCGCGACGGCAACTTTGCCCGAGTCTGCGGATTGGGCCACTACCTGCCCTTCTTTATCCGCTATGCAGCCCAGTATCGCTATGATGGCATTTGGCTTGACCTTGAACATCGGGCCATGGATGCGCGCGAGGTGCAGGCGATCATCATGATGTGCCATCACAACAACATCGACTGTATGGTACGTCCACCAACCCTAGAGAGAACCAAACTCTATCGCTACCTAGAGGATGGGGCCAGCGGCTTTCTTATCCCCTTAGTTTCTGACCCCCAGATGGCGTCTGATCTGGTCCAAGCTGTAAAGTTTTCACCCTTGGGCAATCGGGGTATGGATGGGGCCGGCTTGGACGGAGATTTCGGCATCGGGGTCTGGCATCCAGAAAGCAACTACAACGCAGATGCCAATCGCGAGACCTTTCTTATCTGCCAAGTTGAGACCTTGCAGGCCGTTGCCAATGCCGAAGAGATCGCCTCCATAGAGGGCATTGATGGCCTCTTTATCGGGCCCGCGGATCTCTCTCTACGCATAGCCAATGAACCAACCGACGTGACCATGGAGAAAGCGATTGAAACTGTCGCGGCCGCAGCCCAAAGGCATGGCAAAATCTGGGGTATCACAGCCGGCTCAATAGACGAGATAAAGCACTATCGCCAGATGGGCGCGCAGATGGTTCCCTGGGGAGGCGACTTCGCCCTCATGAACATCTTGCAGAACTGTAGTGTAGAGCTGGACGGGGTGCCCGGTGCATAATTGCACAAGGCCGCCACAGACCACTAGCCACTGGTGTTTGGAGGAGACATGAAAATCGCCATACTATACGGCCCACGCGATCTACGAATCGAAGAACAGCCCTTGGATACTAGGCGACTGGCAGCGGACGAGATCTGGGTGAAGACCCGCATCTCTGCCCTGAAGATCGGCACAGATCGGGGCAATTACGAAGGGGCCGAACAGGTACCCGGTGCGCCCGACTATCCCCGTTGGGTAGGAGACAGCAACCTAGGTATGGTACAGGCAGTAGGGAGTGATGTAACCCGTGTGAAGGTAGGGGACCGCATTGTGACCCGCGCGCCTCACCAGTCAGAATATATCCTGACCGAATCCGATAGCCTTGTTGTCGTCCCCGACTGTGTGCATGATGAAGACGCTGTCTATGCACATCTCTATGCTCTCAGTGCTCATTGCTACCACAAAGCGCATTTTCGCCCGGGTGAGACAGTGGCCGTGGTGGGATTGGGGGTCCTCGGTTTGGGTGCCATCGCGCTAGGCCCTCTCTTTGGTGGCCGGGTTGTGGGCATAGCCAACAGCCCGACCCGCATGGAGATGTCGGCGAGAATGGGTGCCCATGCCAATTTTCTCTACGATGATCCCGATCTTCAGACCAAGCTCCATGCCTTCAGCCACAGCCTTGGTATTGATCTGGTCATTCTTACCGCCAATCCTTGGCCTGCCTTCCGCACAGCCTTGGAGATCGTAAGACCCAACGGCAGGGTCTCTATCGTCAGCTTGTTAGGACGCGGCGAGCCGCCCCTGGACTTCAACCCCTTGTCCATGGAATGGTTTTATAACAAAGGGATCTCCTTGATCGCCGCGTCCGGGCACACAGGCTATCTCTATCCTGACGCGGGCCGCATTCCCTTGCAGACAGCGGACCGTTACGCCTGGGACCACGTCGCCGAGCATATTGTCTCCCTCATGGCAGATGGCTCCCTAGAGCCCAAGCGGCTGATCACCCACCGCTTTCATTACAGTGAGATGGCTACCGCCTACGAGATGACCTATCATCGCCAGAAGAACATGTTGGGCGTCGTCTTCCACTGGCACGAGAAATTTTGACAGATGATTTGGTAACAACGACAAAATTTTCTGTGCCAAATAGGGTTTACGGACCCCTGCCCATTGGTGTTCAATAAGGAGAAAACGAATGAACCCACGCGCCAACGCACCACATCACAACGTCACCCGTTCATTAGAACTGTATCAACAGGCCGGTACCCTCATCCCGGGCTGGACCCAACTCATCAGCCGGCGGGCAGACCAGTTCGCCTCCGGCATCAGCCCCATCTACGCTCAGTGCGCCAAAGGATCCCGCTTTATTGATGTGGATGAAAACGAGTATATTGATTGGGTCAATGCAGTTGGGGCCATCATATTGGGACATGCAGATGAGGTAGTGGATGCTGCTGTCAAAGAGCAGATCGGGCGGGGCAGCCTATATTCCCTCAACAGCCCTCTGGAAATAGAGTTGGCTGAGGAACTGAACGCCACAATCCCTAGCTCCCACATGGTGCGCTACACAAAAGGTGGTGGCGAGGCCTGTGCTGTTGCCGTGCGTATCGCCCGCGGGGTTACTGGCAGAGACAAAATCCTATTCTGCGGCTATCATGGCTGGCACGACTGGTATCAAGCAGCCAACTTTGGTTTGGACCCGCAGAGCGGTGAGTACCCTTTTGCCGGTATTGAACCCATCGGCGTCCCCAAAGTCTTGGAAGGAACAGTCATCCCCTTCGTCTACGGCGATCTGGAGATGCTGGCAGCACTGCTCAACAAGCACGCCGGCGAGATTGCCGCCATAATGATGGAGCCGGCGCGTTCGGAATGGCCGCCCCTCGGCTATCTGGAAGAAGTGAAACAGCTCGCCGCGCAGCACCAAGTCATCCTCATCTTTGATGAGGTCTCCTGCGGCTGGCGGTTGGCTATTGGCGGCGTGCAAGAGGCAGTAGGGGTCACACCGGACATGACGGTAGTGGCCAAGGCCATGTCCAATGGCTACCCCATCGGCGCGGTAGTCGGATCCCGCGCGGTAATGGAGCCGGCCAAACGGATGTTCATCTCCAGTTCGTACTGGAGCGATACTATCGGTTTGGCGGCTTCGCTCACAACGATTCAGGAGCTGAAACGCCGCAATGCCCCCCTGCGCTTCAAGGAGATCGGCGAGAAACTGATGAAACGATTGAATCAGGCGATTGCTGATGCCGGGCTGCAAACACTGGTGGCCGCTGAAACCTACAAGCCACAGCAGTTGGCAGGTGTCTGTACCGGGCTTCATACCAATCCTGTGATCAGTCTAGCAACGCCCGATGGCATAGACCCACGCAAAGTCTCCACACTTTTCATCCAAGAGATGGCCCGCCGTGGGATCCACACCTACATGAGTTTCAAGGCGACGCTGGCTCATACTGATGAAGACATCCGCTTGACAGGAGAAGCCGCAACCGAATCTCTGCAGGTCATTCAAGCTGGGCTGCACCAGGGAAATCTCGACGATCTGATCGTCGCTGATTTGAAAAAAGAACCCTTCCGGCGTCTGGTCCGATAGTCAACTGCAATGGTCAATGGCCACAGGAAATAGGGGGCTAACTGCTATGTTTTCAACAGAGTTTACCGATGCGGACCGGTCGTTTTTAGAACGAGAGGTTTTGCCTTTTCTGCCGGACCGCATCTTTGATGCACATGCTCATCTCTTTTGCCATGAGCACTATCCTGCGGATATGATGACCCCTAGCCTTGCCTCAACACCGCCGCGTTTGGGCCTGGCAGAGTATGCAGCCCTGATGGAGTGGCTGCATCCAGGCGGACGCACCGTGGGTGGTCTCTTCTTTGGTTTGGCATTTCTCGGAGACCGTCAGGCCAACAATGAGTTCGTCGCGGCGGAGGTCAATGGAACTCGCCCTAGGTCACAGGCTGCGAGCCTTAGGGATTTGCAGTCCCGTTCCCGTGGGCAAATGATCATCTCGCCGCAGATGGACCCGGAGACGATTCTTGACGAGGTCCGGCGTCTAGGGATGGCTGGCCTGAAATGCTATCATACCATGGCGGTGATAGACGGACCGACTTGGCTGGCTCCGATTGAAGCGTATCTGCCTGAGGCCCATGTCGCAGCTGCGGATACGTTGGGCTTGACGATCACCTTGCATATGGTACGAGACCGGGCCCTGGCCGACCCAATCAACCAAGCCACCATACGCCGCTACTGTACTACCTACCCGAATATGAAGCTGATCCTGGCCCACGCCGCCAGGGGATTTAACCCTTGGCATACGATTGAAGGGATCGAGAGCTTACGGGGCCTGGAGAATGTCTGGTTTGACACATCTGCTGTCACTGAGGCCGGTGCATTTGAGGCGATCATTGAAACGATGGGCCACGGGAAACTGATGTACGGCACTGATTTTCATGTCAGCCACATTCGGGGGCGTTGTGTTGCCCTAGGCGACTCCTTCCACTGGCTCTATGCAGACGAGATGAACTTGACTGAAAAGCACACCTCTCTGCAGCCGGTGTTGATCGGGTTGGAATCGTTACGTAGCCTGTGTCTCGCCTGTCAACGGCTGCAGCTGAACGAGCAACAGCTTGACGATATCTTCTACAACAACGCGGCCATGCTTTTCGATATCGAGTGAGGTGTACATCGTACTGTCTTCTGATCATGGGCAACGAAACCCACGCCTTCCCCTATCGCCCCGAACAGATGGCAAGCACCCGCCTGTCTGCTCAGTATGTGAGCGACGACTGGCCGATGAACGGCAGAATTCCATAAGTGGCTACCGGAACTGATGGCAAAAATGGTATTGACAGACCGGTAAATGAGTTCATTGAGGAGACAGTGGCCCTGTGGGAACGGGAATACCGTTCGCGCCGCGCTGCCGACCCACGAACTACACTTACCGGCCACTGTCCATAGATAAAGCCCCAAGCCACTGGAGTTTGAATGAACTATCGTATCCTTGGACGAACCGGTCTATCTGTGTCTCCCATTGCCTTGGGAACTGTTGAGCTGGGCATGGACTACGGAATCCCTGCGCCCGGGGCATACGGTCGTCCATCGGCCCAGGCTGCTGAACGTTTGGTCCACACAGCATTGGATGCTGGGATCAATCTCATTGACACTGCCCAAGTGTATGGTGAGAGCGAAAGAATTCTGGGCAACGTTCTGCGTGGATGCCGGGATCAGGTGGTGCTGGCAACCAAGGTGAATGTGCAGGCGGGAGGGGCTACCCTGCGCGGCACTGCCCTACGCAATGCCATGTGGATGGGTCTGGAGAACAGTCTGCGTGAATTACAGACCGACTGGGTAGATATCTGGCAGATCCACAATGTGGACGCGGATCTGCTGACCCAAGCCGAGCTTGTGGAGGAAGTCTTCGGTCAGGCACGTGCCAGTGGCAAGATACGCTGGAGTGGAGGCTCGTTCTATGGTGCTGCTCTGCCGCTGGCCGCTCTTGAAATCGATCTGTTTGATACCTTGCAGGTTACCTATTCGGTCCTTGACCAGCGGCTGACGGATCAGGTATTGCCCACAGCCGCAGCCCAAGGTGTCGGCATCCTCGTTCGTTCCATCCTGCTACAGGGCGCGTTGACCGAACGTGCAGAATACTTGCCCGATAAGCTGGAACCACTGCGAGCGCGCAGCCGGCGTTTCCGCCAACTTTGCCGAGCTTCTGCAGATCAGCTTACACCGGCACAGGCTGCTATTGCCTTCGGCCTGGCCGAACCACGTATCGGGTCTGTCCTAGTGGGTGTGCGTACCGAATCCGAATTGGAGGAAAATCTGGTGGCAGCGACAAGGCAGCTTTCCCCGCAGCTCATGACCGAACTGCATCGGCTACGCTTGGATGATCCAGACTTGCTGAATCCAAGTACATGGCTGCCGTGGATTCTAGAGCAGTTTGAATCCGGAGTACAGGAGTAACGGGTTTGATGATTGAAAACCGATGACCAGTGAAAAGCCGGGCCTGTAAACCGCAGTTACTGGCCACGACGGTGAGAGAGGAAGAAAACTATGGAAATTCGCCAGTTAGGTAAGACTGAACTGCATGTTAGCTCAATCGGCCTGGGCTGTGTAACCTTTGGCCGCGAGATCGATGCACAGCGTTCATTTTCCATCATCGATCATGCATTGGAACGGGGGACCAACCTGCTTGATACGGCAGAGGTCTATTCTGCCGGCCGCTCCGAGGAGGTCGTGGGGCAGTGGTTGTCCCGAGACGGGAACAGGGAACGGGTGGTTCTGGCGACAAAGATCGTGCCACCTCTGGGGCGAGAGCGAATTCTACAGACTGCTGAAGATAGCCTGCGTCGTCTGCAAACCGATGTCATTGATCTCTATCAACTCCATGCTTTTGATGCCAATACGCCCTTAGAAGATACCTTGGATGCCCTAAATACGCTGGTAGAGCAGGGCAAGGTTCGTTACATTGGCTGTAGTAATTTCGCGGCCTGGCAGATCTGCAAGGCTCTGTGGAAAGCTGATATGAATGGCTGGGCACATCTGGCATCGGTCCAACCAAACTATAGCCTAGCCATCCGCGATATTGAGGCAGAACTGCTGCCATTTTGTGCGGACCAGGGGATTGGGGTAATTACCTACAGTCCGCTTGGGGCTGGCTTCCTCACCGGCAAATATACCAAGACCTGGACAGCCCCGCAGGGGACCCGTTTCGATATCATGCCTGATCATTGGGAAATCTACGAAAACGATACCTCTATGCGCCGTATGGAGGGGTTGCGTGCCGTATCCAAAGAGACCGGCATCTCCATGGTGCAATTGGCCCTGGCTTGGGTCATCGGCCATCCTAGTGTGACGTCAGTACTGATTGGCTGTCGATCCCTCGCCCATGTAGATCAGGCCTTTGAGGCCGAGAAAATGGGGCTGACTACCGAACTGCGCGCGCGCTTGAGTGCTCTGTGAAACTGCAGTAGTACACTGCAGGGACTAACCATTGCTGTTTGAAAGGAAGGAAGATGATGAAAACCTACCGCGCCGCCGTGATCGGCTGTAGCCGCATGGGCGGATTCATTGACAATGAAGTGATCGGCTCTCCTCGGATTGTGCTTCCATACTCCCATGCGGCCGGGTATAAGGCCTGTGAACGTACGGAACTGGTGGCCTGTGCGGACTTGCGTATAGATGTGATGGCTGCATTTGGACGGCAGTATGGCGTGGCTGAGCAAGGGCAGTACAGCGACTACCATAGAATGCTTGACCGCGTGGACCTAGACATCGTCAGCGTAGCCACCCAGCCGGAGCCCCGGGCAAAGATCGTGATCGATTGCGCTGAGAGAGGGGTCAAAGCCATTTATGCGGAAAAGGCCATGGCCGCATCCATGGCTGAGGCAGATGCGATGGTGGAGGCTCTGGAACGGAACGGTGTTATCCTGAATCTGGGCACCAACCGGCGTTGGGCGGCCCGCTATGACCGCATGAAGGAGATCATTGATAGCGGTGCATTGGGCGATCTCCAGCACCTGATCATCTACAACAATGGTACCCTCTTTAACACCGGTAGCCATTTCCTGGACTTGATCCTGCGCCTCAACAACGACCAGCCGGCCGAGTGGGTGCAGGGCCATCTCCCCATTGGCGATAGGTTGTTTGATGGAGATATCTTGACCGAAGACCCGCAAGGCGAGGGCATCATTCAGTTCGCCAATGGAGTGAAGGCCTATGTTCTGCTCACTAGCCGTGCATCGGAGATTGAAGCTATCTGTTCCCATGGGACCATTACGGCCTTCAATGATGGCCATGATTGGCAGGTTCGTAGAGCATTCCCATCGGGCTACCAGGGGCGCAACGAGTTTCAGACCGTTGCGCCGCCCCAGGTGTCTGTGGTCAGTTCCACATTGCGGCTGATTGAAGACTTGGTTCATTCATTGGATACGGGGCAACCACCTAGAGGCGGTGCGCGGGTCGCTCGGGCCGGCAATGAATTGATCTTTGGTTTTATCGAATCTCATCGCTTGGGCGGAGCACGAGTTTCTCTGCCCCTAACAAAACGCACAACCCGGCTCGCCCGCAATCACACGCCACGACAGCCCAAATATACGTCCTCATGAACCTGCTTGACATTGCTGAATCAAAGGGATTGTGTTAGACTTTCACAGATACACAGTGCCCGCTAGCCTGTAGGCTATGGGAGAGGATATGGACCCCACATTGAACACAGCAACCGTGAGTCGTGATACAATCAAAGAGGCGTTCCATGAACAAGAGAAACGCCTTCTCTCTACCCTCTCGTCAGCCGAGACTATGTCCGCGACCCTAGTACCTGCAGTCGTCTATATCCCTGCTATCAATCAAGAGCAGATAGACCGAGCCAATGGCCAGCCCAAGTCCATCAACCCATTGGCTCCCGATGAAGGACGCTATGTCTCCCTAGAAGAATACTGGAACACGTGGTATGAACATCCCTATATCCATATCGACGTAAGCTACGAATGGAGCAATGGACGTCTGGAGGCCAAGCCTGTGCCAGCTCAACCGCAACGCCGACTCTACAAGTGGTTTTTCAGCATCCTGGATTCCTTTGTAAACACCTATCCCATTGCTGAACTGATCTATCTGGAGACAGGCTTTCGACTGACCATGGCGGACCTAGAGACGTCTAGTGGAGCGCGCGAGGCGGTACGCAAGCCGGACATCGGAGTGGTACGCAAGGACAATCCCATGCGCTTGGAATCCCATGAACGCTCCTATCGGGGGGTCTGCGATATGTGCGTGGAAGCAATCTCGGATTCTTCATCTTCTGAGGTGCGTCGTGACACAGTTGAGAAGATGAAGGATTATGCTCTGGCTGGGGTTCGGGAATACTTCATTCTTGATCCGAGTGGTCGTCACATGCACTTTTATCGTCTCATTGGGGATGGGCGTTACGCAGAGATCGAGCCTGATGTGAGGGGCGTGGTTCGTTCGGGGGTATTGCCTGGGTTCCAGTTTCGGTTGAGGGATCTGAAGCAGCAGCGGTCTCTGGAAGAGTTGGCATTGGATGAAGTGTATGGTGGGTATGTCCTGCGGGAATATCAGGCCGAGATGGCTGCTCGTCAGAAGGCGGAGGGGCAGGTTGCGGCTGAAGCGGAAGCTAGACGCGCAGCGGAGGAACAGGCTGCTACAGAAGCGCAGCGGGCCGCGACAGAAGCATCTGCTCGTCAGAAGGCGGAGGGGCAGGTTGCGGCTGAAGCGGAAGCTAGACGTGCAGCGGAGGAACAGGCCGCTACAGAAGCATCTGCTCGTCAGAAGGCGGAGGGGCAGGTTGCGGCTGAAGCGGAAGCTAGACGCGCAGCGGAGGAACAGGCCGCTACAGAAGCATCTGCTCGTCAGAAGGCGGAGGGGCAGGCTACGGCTGAAGCGGAAGCTAGACGCGCAGCAGAGGAACAGGCCACGGCTGAAGCGGAAGCTAGACGCGCAGCCGAAAAGCGGGCCCAGGCCTTGCAGGACGAATTGGCTCGCCTGCGCCAACAACTTCCCTGAACACCAAGTGCTATCGTGTAGAACCAATGTATGCTAGTGCGAGTATTAGCTCTTCCCAGGAGGACGGGCAACAGCCGAACTACAATTATCAAGCGACCGGCAGATTCTCTGCCGGTCTTCTCTTTGCCATGACCCGGTCGGCTGCATGTTGCAAGGCCGATAACTCCTCATCTTGAAAGATACCCTTGGCAACGATGAATCCAAATTGATCGATCTGTGCTTAGGTAAACATAATATCCGCTAGATCCTGACGCAGCCAAAAGATCACACTGACCGAAATTCGGCTGTGAATTTCGCCCATACCTTCTCATCAAGAGGTGTACTCGCGGCCCAGACGTTGGCCTCTAACTGCTCTACATTTAGGCTGCCGATCGGGTTGCCGTGAATGCGCTTCTCCTTCAGGCAGAACTGAATCGCCAGTTGTAGGAGATCGACATCTTCGCGCTGGCACCATTGGAACAGCTTTCGTGCTCCATCAACATCGGCATCGTTTTTGTAGCGTCCTCTCGCCATTGCCTGATCAATATCAACCCCGGTCAATAGACCGCGCAAGATGGACCAACCGTTCATAACACCTATATCGGCTGCTACAGCCATGGGTAGGAGTGTATCGGCTGCGGTTTGGCGTATCAGATTATAGTCATTGAAACAGAGCAGAAAATCAACGTCACCGCTGGCGATGGCTTTGCAATGAAAGTCATGGGGACGCATGCCATAGCCAACATGATGCACGAGCCCTTGGCTCTTGAGCTGTAGCAGCCCGGCCAGGGTACCGTTCTTGGCTAAGGTCGGGTCCATCTGTAAGGGGTCGTGGATCAGCACACCGTCAAAATAATCGGTTCCTAACATATTGAGCTGGTCCTCCACATCGCGGATGACACGCTCGGCCGAATAGTCCGGCTCGCCTTCACCATAAAAGCCCCATTGGGCTGCGGAATGACAGCAAAGCCGTCCTGTGATAATGACATCTGTCCGTGGGATTTCCTGTAGAGCCAAACCCAACTTACGTACAGAATCGCCATAACAGCGCGCGCAATCGAAATGGTTGACACCTAAGGCAACTGCATATTTGACAAGGGCGATAGCTTCTTCATCTGTGACAAAGCCGAAATGATTGCCAAAGCCTTGGGTTCCAAAGGGAATGACCGGGATATCCAAATTGGTTTTGCCCAGACGACGGCGGGGAAGCGGGTGTGATAAAGTGTTTTGCGTCATAATGTCCTTACATCTTGATCCCTGATTCTACCAATCCTTCCACGTAGAATTTACCCAAAACGATAAAGAGAATCACAAGGGGAATTGAGGCGAGCACATAGCCGGCGAAAAGAGGCCCACCGGCCCCAAAATCTACACCATCATTTGTGGTCCTGGACAGCCGAAAGAGGCCCACAGAGATCACCTGTTTGCTCATGTCGTGGATCGTCACCAGCGGCCAGAGAAAGGAGTTCCACTCTGCAACGAAATTTAGAACCGAGAGAGTTGCGAGTCCCGGCAGGCTCAAGGGAAATGTGATATGCCATATCAGAGACCAGACACCGGCTCCATCACAGCGGGCCGATTCATAGAGCTCCTCAGGTATGCCTGTAATAAAGGCGCGCATCAAAAAAATACCCAAAATCGGCCCTCCTGCAAGATTGGGAATGATCAGGGCCCATCTAGAATTGAGCAGACCAAGATTAAGGTAGAGCATATAGGCAGGGATAAACGAGAGGACCCATGGCACCATCAGTAGGGAGATGATGGCATAGTAGAGGGGTTCACGCAGTGGAAAGCGCATACGGGCAAATACATAGCCGCCGATTAGCGACAGCACGAGCACACCCGCCAGCCCTATCGCAGCCACAAGCACCGTGTTCCACATATAGGCATCAATGACATCCCAGGCCGCGTTGTAGTTGGACCCACGCAAAGGGAGGCTTACGCCCCAACGTTCCCAGCGATACTGGAGGCCGTTCTTGAAAGACAGGTTAATCATAATAAGGGTAGGAATCAGTGAGAGGAACAGTAGCAAAACAATGATGACATGCAGACCCAACTGCGAAATCTGCAACGGACGCCGACGATAGACCTCTCGGTATTGTGTTGACATATTGTATTCCTGATTTCGGTACGAGAAATTTTGACAGAGAAATAGTGGTAACAATGACAAAATTTTCTGTGCCAAAACTCTCAGTTAGATTCTTCGTTCGTAGGACGTATGCTACGGTTGATGATGAGCGTCCCGACCATGGCAATAATGAACAGCATGAGGCCAATGGCTGACGAGTAGCCGAACTCTTGGGCGCGGAAGGCTTTATGAAACATAGTCAGGCCCGGCACCATGGTGGCAAATCCTGGTCCTCCATCGGTGAGGACCAGGATATTTTGGAAGGCAGTGATGGCATTAATCACCGCCAGGATGGCCAACAGCCGCACTTGGCCAAGCACTAGGGGCAGGTCAATACGTAGGACGCGTCTAATCCCTATACAGCCATCCAGGGCCGCGGCTTCATAGACAGAGAGCGAAATCTGCCCCAGCCCACCCAAGTAGATCAGCGTACCTACTCCCCAAACCCAAGGAAACCCCACAAAGATAATGGCATAGATGGCCGTGGCCGGCTCCCCAAGCCAGTTAAGAGCCAACTCATCGTAGCCTAGGGTTCGTAGCAGATCATTGATCGGGCCGAGATATGGATCGTACAACTTCTGCCATAACAAGACCGTCACAATGCCAGGCACCAGCATGGGGATGATGACGAGTAGACGATACAATTCCTTGGCAGCCGACGAACGCACAAAGAAGATCAATTCCGCCATCAAGAAAGGCATGACGATGCCAGCGAACAGGCCAAAGCATAAGAGTTTCAGGATATTGACCAGTTCATGAGGGGTCTCGGCATAGGTAAGATAGGCGATAAAATTGTCCAGACCGACAAAGGTAGCGGGGACACCGGGCCGCCAACGGTAGAAAGCCCGTACCAGTCCGAGGATAGGTGGATAATAGACAAATACAATGAGCAAGAGGAAGATCGGGCTCAATAGGGCATATGCCTGCCAGGATTTGCGTATGGCTACTAGGCTGAAGGCCGGCCTTTCTCCCAGCCCCTGCACATGACGCCTAGTGTCTCGTTTGGTTGCAATCCTCATGTAACGATTCCTTCTCGGACGGGTACACCTTAGAGTAGTTCGGGAGCGGATAGGCTAATCCGTGCTGGTGGACAGTGGTGCCTCGACCGGTACCTCGATCAGATAGTGCTTGTCCACTTCAAACAAGCGCGCGACGTTGAGGTCTATCACATGGATAATTGTAGGCTCCTGCATGTCATAGGGTCCGACCGCGTTGGGGGTGTAGGTATACTCCGCCCGTCCGTCCGCATCCGTATACGTCCACTCCGGGATGAAGATGCCGCCGCCGGATTCAAGCCAGGCCTGCAGCAGGGAATTGGCACGCGGCATCCCGTTCTCCGTAACGCGCACTGTCAAGGTAATTGAGTTCTTGCCATCGGCTACAACCTTTGGCGGATCAAGTTGCCCTTCAATGGAGATATTGGGCAGACGCGCCTGAGCTTGCAGCCAATCCAACCCTATGGCTGCAAGCAAAAGACCGATCATCGCTAATGCCAACAGACGTCCTCTGCCTATCATCTGCCGGATCCTTACTACTGCAGTGGAGAGCAATTGCTCTCCACTAGGGTTTCACTACTCGCTTTCCGTTTGCTCCTTCAAGATCGCTTCGTAGCGGGCAGCACCGGCCGCAAACTCCTCCTCCTGACGGATAAAGAAAGTCTCTTCGTCGATCTGGCCTGTGATCCACTCCACGAAAATCGGTCGCCACTTCATGAAATTGTCATTGTCCCAATACCATCCCTGCCCCCACCAAGCGATGGCATAGTCGTACAGAGGCAACTTGAACGTGGCAATCTCCTGCCAGATAGAGCCAAGCGGCGCGTCCACGGCCGAGGGAATCCGCGCCTGATTCTCATTGACGAGGAAAGCATTGTTTTGCGGCTCAGTCAGAAACTGCCAAAAGTCTATGGTTTGAGCGAGATTGTTGTCCGCTTCGCTTGACGAGGCGATGATCACAAACTCCGACCCTTGGATAGCGGTGAGAAGTTCGCCGGGCACAGTGCCATCCCCGGCTGTTGTGCGTGGTGGGTCTGTCGCACCTGGCCACTCCTCTGTGGCTGGTATGTCTCTGCTGTTGGGCAGGGGTGGTGGCAGGAAGCCGCGCTCGAAAGTGATATTGGGGTCATTGGCCAAGCGAGAAAACTCCCACGACCCAGAATATCGCAACCCGACCTTGCCCTCGCGCCATAACAGATCGATATCGACCGTGTTGAACCCGTCGATCCAATAGGAAGCCATTGCGCGCATCTCAGCAAAGGCGCGCCGGTAGATCGGCGTGTTCGGCCCGATGAGACCGTTCTGATAGGCCGGCAATGCCTCTTCAATGCCGATAAACTTGTCATCATTGAGGTCCATCTCCGGGAGAATTGGCTGCATCATTGATGGCAGGATCTGCAACGCCAGAGGCCACAGGTTGCCAGTCGCTTGCTCGGCTTGCCAGGGAGCCAAGCCATCGCCGGCCTCCTTCAATGTCTTGGCTACCTCCATCTCATCGCTCCAAGTTGCCGGCGGTTCCAGGCCCAAGCGGTCCAGGGTATCCTTATTGTAGGCCAGGCCGACCTCAATATTGGGCCAGATGTTATCAATGGGGGCCGTATAGACGTGCCCATCGGGTTGGACCAGAGAACTCATAAACGACGGGTAAAAGATGTCGTTCCATGTCTCGTATTGGGGCGCGTAGGGGTTGGGCTGTGCCAAGTATTCGTCCATCGGTTGAGCCCACCCGTTTTGGACCGCGAAATTGTGTGTACTCCGCACCAGATGCGGTGCTGTGCCCGCGGTTGCCGACGCAGTGAGCCAAGCGAAGTAGTCTTCGCCGCCCGGCCCTTCCTCATACACGATCTCCGTCCCTGGATTTGTTTCCTCGTACCGTTGGGCGAGAATCCGTGGGGCATTGACCACAATAGGGTGTTCGGCCGAGCGGCTCGTCCACTCAGTCGGCGTGTACGAGCCACCAATCCAGACTCGAATAGCCGTTCGCTCGGGGGCCGGCTGGGATGCCTCCGCTGAATTGTCAGAGCCGGCGGCCGGCTGACCGACCTCAACTGCGGCTGGACTACAGGCTGCCAGTAGGGTCGTGCCGCCCAGCACACCTGCTAGTGACAAGAAATCTCGTCTACTTAACTGTCTTGCTTGCATGGTTGTTTCTCTCCATTGTCAACCAGTGGGCAGTGACCAGTATACTACCGGTGGCCACTGTGGGGCCACTACCTACAGATCACTGCAGTCCAATAAATCGCCTGTGGTTAATTAAGCCATGTATCCTCCGATTGATTACATGTGATCAAGAGCAGTCAGATTGTCCGAATCCTGATTGGAAACGATCAGCTTTCAACGTCAGTAAACAAGGATGGGAAATGGCGATGTGGATCTCCAGGCTCTTGGAAAAGAATCTGCTGACGTGGTGTCAGTTCTACATTCTCTGGTAGCCCAACACGCCGTGAAGTCCATGCCATGTGAGAGACACAATATTTATACAGCAGAGATCGTCGTTCATGTTTTCCCTGCCAAGCGGCCGTTCCATGGGTCAGGGACTCGGTAAATAGAATCACCGAGCCGGCAGCTGCATTGGGCATGACCACACACGAGGCCTTCTCTGGGTCCTCATCGATCTGTTGCGGTAGTTTATAGTTGCTCTTATGGCTGCCGGGAATACAGCAAAAACCACCCAAGCCTGGCCCTGTATCAGACAGATTCCATGTCACGACGATGAAGCCATTGTAGATCTGGTTATCGCGGAAAGGATAGTATTCCCCCGGCCGCGCGCCTGCGGTTGGGGAAGTGGCACCGTAGTCGGCATGGAGATGCCCTCTTGGCATCCCCTCACACATATACATCCCGTAAATCCGGTCCAGGCGAAAACAATCGCCCAACCGCAATCGAAGGATCGGCATGATTTGGGGATGATCCAATAAATCACAGAAAGGTTTTCCCCATTCGAGAAAGCCCGGCCCATCCGGCGCGCTCCCGAATCTTTGGGCCTGTCCTGGGGCGGGTAGTTCCTGCTCGTCTAGTAGCTGGTTGAATGTCGCGATTTCTTCTGCGCTCAAAACATCTTCAATCACCAAGTAGCCTTGCAAATCAAAGAGGTATTGCTGCATTTGAAGATCACTCATGTCATTGCCTTTCTGTTGCTGTTCTCTGTGTAATAAAACACATCGTAAAAACGTAATTATGGTGGTCCGTGAAACTGCAGTCCTGGGTCACAGGTCACTCTTCACTGGGCGTTGCTTGGCGAATATAGAGCTTGGTGTCTTGGGGTTGTTCATAGCCTTTCCAAGCATAGGGATCGACGCCCGCCACAGGAATGACCCGGCGCACATCCGCGCGCGCTACCACTTCACCGTCTTTTGTCCCTGTCCAGGGCAGCAAGGACTCGCTGCTGAGGTAATGGTTGACGAGAACCCGTCGATAGTGGGACTCTGTGCGGTTCTTGAAGGACTGGTGGAGCAGATAACCATTGAAGAAGACGACACTGCCGGCCTCGACTTGGACCGGGATCTGTGGTGACTCATCAAAGCCATAGGCCATGTCGTCATGGGTATCGAATTCATCATGGTTTCCATGCTTTTTCGTGGGATAGAGATAGCCCGGCTGCTGTGACCCGGGAATCACCCACATGCAGCCATTTTCCACATAGGCATCGTCAATGGCGATCCAGGCCCCGACCAGAGACCTGTCCCGGGTCGGAATATAGTTTTCATCCTGATGCCAAGATTGACCCTGATAGCCTGGCGGCTTGATGAAAAGCATAGACTGCATACATTTAACGTTGCCTGACCAGTGAGGCAGATGCGCGCCTGTAATCTGACTCAACACGCCACTGATTTTAGGATGCCGGGCATATTTCTCCATGACCGGGCTAATGTAGTGGGGCTGATGGATGGCCAATATCTTGGAAAGTACCTGTTCATCGCTGAGATGAGGCGGGACTGGCTGGATGGTCTGATTGGGGTAGCCACCGCGCGCGACCTTAATGATATCCTGCTTTAGCTCGGCCAGCTCATGCGGGCTAACTAGATCAGGTACGGTCAGATAGCCCTTGTCTACATAGAAGGCGACCTGTTCCTGATCAACGATCTTGGGGACGTCAATGCTTGTGCTCATTTTTTATACCTCCGCAATTGATTCTTCAACGGCCTTGATGGTGTTGTCAATATCCTCCTCGGTATGGGAGAGCGAGAGGAACATTGGGTGGGAGGGATGTAAATAGAAGCCACGTGCCAAGCAACCCTGGAGCATGGCGATGCACCGGTCTTTATCATCATTTTCCATGATGGGTGTAGGCATAGGTCCTGTGCCCCTCAGTCGATAGCTGAGGCCGGCCTGTTTACATACCGCATTTACACCCTCGATCAAACGATTTCCAATCTTCCATTGATACGCAATGCCATCCCGCTGCTTCATCTCGTTGATGACCGTCTCAAGGGCTACCAAACTGGGCAGATCACAATGGAACGTGGCCGCTAGCCAGGCGGATTGACACTGGGCCGAGCCGAGGATATCTTTCTTGCCGGCCACGAAACTGCCGGGATAGCCATTGCAACAGGCCTTGCCGAATGTCGCTAGATCGGGTGTAACACCGTAGTATTCGCCGGCACCACCAAACGCCACCCGAAAACCGACCTTGATCTCATCAAAGATACAGAGCGCGCCGTACTGATGGGCTATGTCCACGCAGCCTTGCAGAAAACCTTCCCCTGGTCCATGGCCGCGGATGGTCTCCATGATCACGCAGGCAATCTGGTTATCGTGTTGTTTGAAGCAATCTTCTAACACATTGAGATCGCCATATGGCACGTCAAGGGTGAGAGGCCCAATGGCGGCCGGCGCGCCCTCATCCTCTGGGCGTGCCCAATCATGCCAGCCATGATATCCGCTACGAATAACCTTATCTCGCCCTGTATACGCGCGTGCCAGCCGAACTGCGCCGGTCGTTGCTGCGCTACCACCGATGAGAAAGCCAAGCATCTCCGCAACCGGAATCAGCTCGATCAGCATCTCCGCGACTTCTAGTTCTTTGGGGTGCGCGGTGCTGTAAATTGTGCCATCCTGCATTTGCCTTTGGACAGCCGCGTTGACCAGCGGGTCGTTATAGCCGAGCAGGATAGGGCCGAAGGCCATCAAGTAATCCAGATATTCGTTTCCATCCACGTCCCAGAAGCGGGCACCGGCCGCACGTTGCGTAAATACCGGATACCCCAGGGCCAGCATGTCATGGCTACGCTTGTGTCCTTGACACCCGCGCACGATGATTTCGTTGGACCGATCCAGTAAAGTTCTCGATTGCTCGATGTTGTATGGCTTGATTGGCATACCGGTTCTCTTTCTCCTACAAATCAGGTGGCATATCCTCAAACTTCTGAGGTAGCCAGACACCCTGTAGTCCTGTGAGGGTGATCCCTTGGATAAAAGTGCATTGGCCTCGGTAGAAATCGCATGGAACATCTGGAGCCACAGCGATTGTCAACATATCATGATCTCTCAAATAGAGCAAAGGCCCGGGAAAGTCCGCCCAACGACTCAGGAATTGGAAGAGAACCACCAGGGCCAGAGCCGTCTTTGTGTGTAGGAGATAGGTGTGTTCACCCATCTTAGCCAAGCGTACATACAGTGGACGCATAGTGGCGCATGGCCTCTAATATCTCATAGCAGGCTGCCACTGGATGATAGTCCGTTTTGGCAGCAGGGCTTTTCAGGTCGTCGTATTTCTGATTATCCGCATTCAAGATGCGGTACCAGCCGCCGTATTCATGATCGACAAAGTGTTGGTCGGAGAATGCCCACACTTTGTTATACCAAACCCAGTAACGGTCATCTTCGGTTCTGAGTGCTAGGAGGGCTGCTGCGGCGAGGGTTTCGGCCAAGACCCAGTAATAGCGGTCTTTGTCTAGGATACGTCCATCTGGCGCAAATGTGTAGTGCATGCCAGAGCGATGGTCATCCCAACTTTTCTCTAATGCAATGTCGAAGAGGGTGCGGGCGCGCGCCAACATCCAAGCTTCAGGACGATAGCGCGCCAGGATCAGCAACAGCTTGGCCCACTCTGTGAAGTGGCCCGGGATGTAGCCATAGGGCTTGAACAGGTTCTGGGGATCATCCTTATTGTACTCCCAATCATGCGTCCAATCGCTCTGGTAGTGTTCCCAAATTAGCCCATCTACTTTGTCGGCTAGATCGACGCAGATACGCCGCGCCAGCACATAGGCCCGGTCGAGATACTTTGTTTCGCCTGTGGCCTCAAAAGCCGACAGCATGGCTTCACACATGTGCATATTGGCGTTCTGCCCTCGGTACGGATCGATTGTGAGCCAGTTCCCGGCCTGCACTGTATCGACGTAGAGTTGTGCTGCCGGCTCCCAGAAGCGGGCTTCTAGCAGGTCGTAGAGATCAGAGACAAGCGCGCGAGCACCATTGATATCAGCTTTGGCCGCACCCGCGGCCGCCAGCAGGACAAAGGCATGCCCATAACAGTGCCGGCTACCATCTTCGACCTCACGTCCCTGCAGGATCCAGGCGAATCCCCCATCGGGTTGGCGGTGTGCCTCTTGCAGGAAACGCAATCCATGCGCGGCTGCGTCCCGGTAGGTTGGCTCATTGAGGACTACAGAGGCAAGCGAATAGATGTATACGAAGCGACATGTGCCCACGAGATGTTTGGTCATGCGGTCGAATATCGAGCCATCATCCCGGAGCTGGTTGATGTAGCCACCCAGTTCATGATCAATACAGACCGGATGGTAAAATGAGATGATGCTGCGGATATGATCGCGTAGGAATGCGGCATCCCGATAGGACATGTTCAACTCCAGTGACCTGTGTCTATTGGCCGGTATCCAGTCGAATTGTAGTTTTCGTTGTCAGTAAACTGCAATCACGAAAACAAACAAGTGTTAGACTGCATGTCTGGCCATCCTCTTTTTTCGCATTGCCATGTGTGCATCAGGGGACCCGTCGTGGCTGGTGCCGAACCATTTGTCGAAGGGGATGTCAGGTTCTCCGTAGTTACACTCAAAGTAGCGATGATGTAACTGGTGGAAATAGGAGCCGGCCGGAATGCCAGCCTTTCCCTTGACCGCGATGGTCTCAAACCCGACATGACCCTGGGCCGGGGTGAAGGAGGCATGCTGGGCATTCAGGAGCACATGGATCGGGTGCGAAGGCACGATCCAATGGATCAGGATGCAGCTATAGTACAAAATATGCTCCAGCGGATGCATGGCCAATCCAGACCACGGCCCCACGTTGATGTTCTTGTGATGGAGATAATGCCCGGCTTTGTAGAGCGGTGGCCAATGCAGGAGACGATGAACCCAATAGAAATGGAACAGCCGCCACAACGGGATGAGGCAGAGCAAGATGACGAAGTAGACTGGTTGCTGGCGCGGATCCACATAGGGGATCATCTCGTTTGCATAGGCCCATAGCATCAGGACTTCGTAAGCTGTCCAGATCGTGCCACCGCTGACACAACTCCAGAAGATGTTGTCGCGCAGTTGATTCCCCCACAGGAATTTGCGCTTTCCGGTCGCCATCCAATCTGATGTATATTTGTACTGAAGCCCTTGGGACTTGAGGGTCCAGAGTCTAAGGTGCCATGCACTCACGATGAGGATGAGCATCACCTGGTTGCGTACAAAGACCTGAAGTATCCAGTCGGCGCGAAATTCGACAGCTCGAGACAGATCTGGCTGCAGGTAGAGCCATGTCAGCGTAGCGACCACCATATAGATTGCGTTCCATGGGAACAGGTAATTGTACAGCCATTTCAATACCTCGGCCGGATTGGGTGGCCAGGCGAACAGAGGATTGGGGGGAGCAGTTCCTCTTTCTGGCTGCCAGTTGCCCCGCGCGTCGCGCGGCATGCCATCGATCAGTTCGTCTTTTTCAACACGTATGTTTGCCATGATGTTCTGCCTCCACTGGAGTTACAGGTACTCCTTCTAGTAAACCGTTCTTGTACATGTCAATCCATTCGTCCATAAAGGTCTTGTTCCATTGATCAGTAAGTGGATGGTTCAACATGTCCCGGTAGACCGTCCACATGGTGACGAGTTCGTCAGCACCGTCACGGAAGGCGGCGTGTGCCGTCTCTACTGAGCGGACGAGTGCTGCCATGATGTAGGGCCGCTGCTCCCAGCCGCCGAACATCTGTACACACTCGCGTATCAGTTTGGTCGGGTCGCCGCCTACTTCTTTGACTGGGTCGCAGAACGGCAAGATATGGTCCACCCCGGCTTGAGCAGCAGCAGCGGCCTGGGTCAGGGAGAAGACAGTCGTGCAAAAGGTCTCGGTCCCCTCGTCCTTGAGCCTGCCAAAGGTCTTAAGCCCATGAACTGTACAGGGGATCTTCAGGATGATCTGGTCCGACAGATCTGTGAATACCTTCCCAACCGCCAGCAGTTCCTCGACCGTGTGGCCATCGATTTCCACGACCACGGGTTTGTCGGTGATGTCGAGGTATTTCTTTGTCAGGTCGATGACTGAGCCGTAGGGCTTGGCATATTGATTGAGTACCACCGTGTTGGTGACGATTCCCGCGATGCCTAAGGGCATCCAATCTTCCAGCTCGTCCGGGGGACCGGCGAGCCAGATCGTTGGTCCACAACCCGCAAAGCGAGTTTTCGAGACCGGTCCGTTCGTGTCCATAAGTAACTTCCCCAATTTGTTATTGGCCGGTTGGCTTAACGGCAATGGGCGCAAACACAAAAGATAGTGATGCTGACATTTCTTCAGGAGAATAAGGATTGAATGGATGGATTATATATCCTGATTTGATTCCTGTAAATCTGGCAAATTCTGATTCCATTTTTTGGCGACACCGTGTAAAATAAGTATAGTCAGGTCTGTAGAGGATGGCAAGGGCACGACGCGGTGCAGGCGTTTGGTTGGGACCGACATAATGAAAGGGGATATACTGGATTCCGGCGTAGATTCATACTTTACCCATAGACTCAAAATTGTGATATACTTAAACGATTCGTAGATTGATACTGAGTACAAAACGACTCAAACAATTAGTATGAGAACGATGCAAGAATTATGACAGATAGTCGAAAGCAGAGAATGCTGGGCGGTGCTTTGAATGCGATACTGTCCAAATCAAATGTTGCAGGAGAGAAGCGACAAATCTCGGCTCGGGTCGTCCTGCCAGTTCTTATCTGTCTGTGGTCTGCGATTATCATAACCAGCCTCATACTGATCGCAGATGCGCCCGTAGCCGAGCAGAAGACAACCCTTTCGTGCATCAACAGCCCCGCGATTCCAGACCCAGAAGCCCCTAACCTAGTCGCGGATTGCACAACGCTACTCAGTATCAAGGACACCCAATGGGGTTCTGCCTCCCTGAACTGGAGTACAATGATTCCCATAACCGATTGGGATGGTATCGCTGTCTCCAATTCTCGTGTGACAAGGTTGGACCTCAGCAACAAACAATTGACGGGCACCATCCCTGCTGCATTGGGCACCCTCACCAATCTGCAGGAATTGTACCTGCAGGACAACCAACTAAGCGGATGTATACCGACTGCGTTGAAAAGTGTTTCTGAGAATGATCTGTCAAGTCTCAGATTGCTGTTCTGCGACCAGACACCGACAGCAACAGCTACACCGTTACCAATGGCCACAGCTACGGTCATGGCGACCGCTACACCCACGGTCACAGCGACCACTACACCTACGGTCACAGCTACACCGACACCAATGGCCACAGCTACGGTCACGGCGACCGCTATGCCCACGGCCACAGCGACCGTTACGCCAGTATGTTTCAACAGTGTTGCGGTTCCGACCTCAGAAGCCCCCGGCCTAGTCGCGGATTGCACAACACTCCTAGATGCTAAGGACACCCTGCGAGGTAGTGCTTCACTCAACTGGAGTAAAACGACTCCCATAGACCGATGGGATGGCGTCACTGTCTCCAATTCTCGTGTGACCCAGTTGGATCTTAACAGAAAACAACTGACGGGCAGCATTCCGGAAGAACTGGGCAATATCTCGAATCTGCAGGGGCTGTACCTTGACAACAACCGATTGACGGGCAGCATTCCGGAAGAACTGGGCACCCTCACCAATCTGCATGAGTTGTACCTCAACAACAACCGACTGGAGGGCAGTATTCCGAAAGAACTGGGCAATCTCTCCAATCTGAGTTGGTTGAGACTTGACACCAACCGACTGGAGGGCAGCATTCCGGCAGAACTGGGTAAGCTCTCCAATCTGCAGGGGCTGTACCTCTACAACAACCGACTGACGGGCCCCATCCCTGCTGCACTGGGCAATCTCTTGAATCTGAGTCGGTTGAGACTTTACAACAATCAACTGACGGGCAGCATTCCGGCAGAACTGGGTAAGCTCTTGAATCTGCATGAGTTGTACCTCTACAACAACCGACTGGAGGGTAGCATTCCGAAAGAATTGGGCAATCTCTCCAATCTGCAGGAGTTGAGCCTCTACAACAACCGACTGACGGGCAGCATTCCGGAAGAACTGGGCAATCTCTCCAATCTGCAGGGGCTGTACCTTTACAACAATCAACTGACGGGCAGCATTCCGGAAGAACTGGGCAATCTCTCCAATCTGAGTCGGTTGAGACTTTACAACAATCAACTGACGGGCAGCATTCCGGAAGAACTGGGCAATCTCTCCAATCTGAGTCAGTTGAGTCTCTACAACAACCAACTGACGGGCAGCATTCCGGAAGAACTGGGCAATCTCTCGAATCTGAGTCGGTTGAGACTCTACAACAATCAACTGACGGGCAGCATGCCGAAAGAACTGGGCAATCTCTCCAACCTGCAAGGGTTGTACCTCCACGACAACCAACTGACGGGCAGCATGCCGAAAGAACTGGGCAATCTCTCGAATCTGCAGGAGTTGTACCTCTACAACAATCAACTGACGGGCAGCATTCCTGCTGAACTGGGCAATCTCTCGAATCTGAGTCGGTTGAGACTCTACAACAATCAACTGACGGGCAGCATTCCTGCTGAACTGGGCAATCTCTCGAATCTGAGTCGGTTGAGACTCTACAACAATCAACTGACGGGCAGCATTCCTGCTGAACTGGGCAATCTCTCCAACCTGCAAGGGCTGTACCTCCACGACAACCGACTGACGGGCAGAATGCCGAAAGAACTGGGCAATCTCTCCAACCTGCAAGGGCTGTACCTCCACGACAACCGCCTGACGGGCAGAATGCCGAAAGAACTGGGCAATCTCTCGGATCTGCAGGAGTTGAGCCTCTACAACAATCAACTGACGGGCAGCATTCCTGCTGAACTGGGCAATCTCTCGGATCTGCAGGAGTTGAGCCTCTACAACAACCGACTGGAGGGCAGCATTCCTGCTGAACTGGGCAATCTCTCGGATCTGCAGGAGTTGAGCCTCTACAACAACCGACTGGAGGGTAGCATTCCTGCTGAACTGGGCAATCTCTCGGATCTGCAGGAGTTGTACCTCTACAACAATCAACTGACGGGCAGCATGCCGAAAGAACTGGGCAATCTCTCGGATCTGCAGGAGTTGTACCTCTACAACAATCAACTGACGAGCAGCATTCCTGCTGAACTGGGCAATCTCTCGAATCTGCAGGAGTTGAGCCTCTACAACAACCGACTGGAGGGTAGCATTCCTGCTGAACTGGGCAATCTCTCGAATCTGCAGGAGTTGTACCTTTACAATAACCGACTGACGGGCAGAATGCCGAAAGAACTGGGCAATCTCTCGAATCTGCAGGAGTTGAGCCTCTACAACAATCAACTGACGGGCAGCATTCCTGCTGAACTGGGCAATCTCTCCAACCTGCAAGGGCTGTACCTCCACGACAACCGACTGACGGGCAGAATGCCGAAAGAACTGGGCAATCTCTCCAACCTGCAGGAGTTGTACCTTTACAATAACCGACTGACGGGCAGAATGCCGAAAGAACTGGGCAATCTCTCGAATCTGCAGGAGTTGAGACTTTACAACAATCAACTGACGGGCAGCATTCCTGCTGAACTGGGCAATCTCTCGAATCTGCAAGAGTTGAGCCTCTACAACAATCAACTGACGGGCAGAATGCCTGCTGAACTGGGCAATCTCTCCAACCTGCAAGGGCTGTACCTCCACGACAACCAACTGACGGGCAGAATGCCTGCTGAACTGGGCAATCTCTCGAATCTGAGTCGGTTGAGACTCTACCACAATCAACTGACGGGCAGAATGCCTGCTGAACTGGGCAATTTCCCCAACCTGCGAGGGCTGTACCTTCACGACAACCAACTGACGGGCAGCATTCCTGCTGAACTGGGCAATCTCTCGAATCTGCAGGAGTTGCACCTCTACAACAACCAACTGACGGGCAGAATGCCGAAAGAACTGGGCAATTTCCCCAACCTGCGAGGGCTGTACCTTCACGACAACCAACTGACGGGCAGCATGCCGAAAGAACTAGGCAATCTCTCCAACCTGCAAGGGCTGTACCTCTACAACAACCAACTGACGGGCAGCATTCCTGCTGAACTGGGCAATCTCTCCAATCTGAGTCGGTTGAGACTTGACACCAATCGACTGACGGGCAGCATTCCGGAAGAACTGGGCAATCTCTCCAATCTGCGGGAGTTGTACCTCTACAACAACCAACTAAGTGGATGTCTACCGACTGCGTTGAGAAGTGTTTCTGAGAATGATAAGACAAGTTTTAGATTATTGTTCTGCGACCAGACACCGACTGCTACACCCACGGCCACAGCTACACCGCTACCAATGGCCACAGCTACGGTCACGGTGCCCGCTACGCCCACGGCCACAGCTACGCCCACACCAATAGCTACTTTGACGCCCACAGCCACAGCTACGCCCACACCAATAGCTACTTCGACGCCAACGGCCACTTCTACCCCTAAAGCCTGTACCAACAGCGTCGCGGTTCCAGATCCAGAACCCGCCGTCCTGGTCGCAGAGTGCAACGCGCTGCTGGCGGCCAAAGATACGCTGAGAGGCACCGCCTCACTGAATTGGAATACAACCACTCCTATAAACCAATGGGAGGGCGTCACCCTCTTCAGATCTCGTGTGACTGGGTTGAACCTTAGGGGCAACCGACTGACGGGTGCTATCCCTACGGTGCTGGGCAATCTCACCAATCTGGAGACATTGTCCTTGAGTGACAACCGACTGACAGATACTATCCCTGCTGCGCTGGGCAATCTCACCAATCTGGAGACATTGTCCTTGAGTGACAACCGATTGACGGGTGCTATCCCTACGGTGCTGGGCAATCTCACCAATCTGGAGACATTGTCCTTGAGTGACAATCGACTGACAGATACTATCCCTGCGGTGCTGGGCAATCTCACCAATCTGGAGACATTGTCCCTGAGTGATAACCGACTGACGGGTGCTATCCCTGCGGTGCTGGGCAATCTCACCAATCTGGAGACATTGTCTTTGAGTGACAACCGACTGACGGGTGCTATTCCTACAGAACTGGGCAACCTCACCAATCTGGAGACATTGTCCCTGAGTGACAACAAACTGTGTGGCCCTATACCGTCGGATTTGCTCAATCTTCCCTATCTCAATCTCGATCTAAGAACTCTACCGGCCTGCCCCGGTACATCGGCAGCAAACAACAACGCGCTGCCATGAAGGAAGTAAGTCCTATGAATTCTGTATCTACCGCTTATCACTAAAACCTTAGTGGACGCGGGCTGTGATGCCCTAGGCCAGGCCGGCATCAAGTCTGTTGGCCGGCTTGATTCTTCAAAGGAGTAGTGATGCGGGAAGAACTCAAAAAACTGTACGGCCGCCGGCTGCGCTTTGAAGCGGTGGTGGAGAGGTTCGGGAGTAAGTCAAGTTTCCGCGGCCCGCCGGTTGAGACGGTTCTTTTGCGTGATGTGCGCCGGATCGATACCGGCGAGTTGGTTACGGACCACCTCTGGTGGGCGCGGGGAAAGTGGGCTGAGGCGTTGGAGCCGGGTCAGGTTATTGAGTTCGATGCACGCGTGGATTCATACTTGAAAGGCTACTTTGGCCGGCGTGAAGAGGTGTATGCGCCGCCGCAGCGCGATTATCGGCTCGTCCGTCCTACGCGTGTAGCGGTCAGGCACTACATCAGCAAGTAACTGTGTCTGCTAGATGGAGAACAAAATATGCTGGCTTTTATTGCCCGCCGCATCCTGCTGATGGTTCCTACATTATTTGTGGTATCTGTGATCTCTTTCATCATCATTGAAGCCCCGCCGGGAGATTTTATGGATGCCTATGTGGAGCAGCTTCTTCAACAGCAGGAAGCGGTTGACCCCGCCCAGGTCGCCTCTTTGCGTCAGCGTTACGGGTTGGACGCGCCGACCTATGTGCGCTATTTTCGCTGGCTGGGCAACATCCTGCAAGGAAATCTGGGACGCTCGCTAGAATGGAATCAACCGGTGAGCAAACTGATCGCCGACCGCCTGCCATGGACCTTAGCGATTTCTGTTGCTTCGCTCATCTTTGTCTATGCTCTGGCGATCCCGGTCGGTCTCTATTCCGCCACCCGCCAGTACTCCATCGGCGACTATTTCTTCACTCTGGTCGGATTCATCGGCCTCGCCACACCCAACTTTCTGCTGGCCTTGCTGATCATGTGGTATTATTTTCGTCTCACGGGCAATGTAGCGGTTGGGCTTTTCTCCGATGAATATTTGGTCTCCCCCTGGAGTTTCGCCAAGTTCATCGACCTCTTGAAGCATCTATGGCTACCGGCGTTGGTGGTGGGCTCCGCCGGTACCGCCAGCCTGATCCGGGTGATGCGGGCCAACTTATTGGATGAATTGGAGCGCCCTTACGTGATGGTCGCCCGCTCCAAAGGGCTGTCCGAAGAGAAATTGCTTGTCAAATATCCCTTCCGCATAGCCATGAACCCGGTGGCCAGCACCATTGGCTGGACTTTGCCATTTCTGGTGAACGGTGAACTGCTAGTGTCCCTCGTATTGGGCTTGCCCACCATTGCACCTCTCTTTGTGGGCGCGTTACTCAGCCAAGATATGTTCCTAGCTGGCAGCGTGGTGATGATTCTAAGTACCTTGACCTTAATTGGGACGCTGCTTTCCGATATTGTGCTGGCATGGCTGGATCCACGCATTCGTGGGGCGATTTGAACTTCAGTTTTTCGTAGGTAGTACATTACAATACGGTCGTGTAAAATCTAGAAACGCAACACTAGGAAAGGCTGAGTGGATATGGCTATGATGGAAGAAAGCATACAGACGAGCAACCGCAGGCCGGACCCGGTCGAAGAAGATCTGTCGGTCGCCACCCAGTGGCAACTGATCCGCTGGAAGTTCATCCGCCATCGGGTCGCGGTGGCCTCCTTGGTGATCCTTGCTATCTTTTATCTGTTCGCGGTTTCCGCCGAGTTCCTATCCCCCTATGACCCGACCCACCATGATACCGATTTTATGTTCATGCCACCCCAGAGGATCCGATTTGTCGACAACGGTCGTTTCCAGTTGCAGCCCTTTGTCTACGGCATGACCTCTGCAATGGACATGAACACCTTCAAGACTACATGGGAATTGGATCCATCGCAGAAGTATCCGCTCAAGTTGTTCGTGCGGGGTGATCCATATAAGATGTGGGGTGTTATTGAGAGTGATATCCATCTAGTTGGCGTTGAGGAGGGCACTATGTTCCTGATCGGTACGGACAAAATGGGCCGTGATCTCCTCTCACGTATTATATTTGGCGGGCGTATCTCCCTTTCCGTCGGTCTCCTGGGCATTGCTATCAGCTTCCTCATCGGCGTCATCGTGGGTGGTATCTCCGGCTATTTCGGCGGGTTGACAGATCTGGTCATCCAGCGCATTATTGAGTTTCTCCGTTCTATCCCGACCCTACCTTTGTGGATGGCGTTGAGCGTGGCTCTACCGCCGACTTGGTCGGTGGTGCAAGTATACTTCGGCATTGTTGTCATCCTTTCTCTGGTCGGCTGGACGGGATTGGCACGGGTGGTGCGGGGTAAGTTTATGTCGTTACGGGAGGAAGAGTATGTGATGGCGGCTCCACTCAACGGTTCGAGTGAGATCCGCGTCATCTTCAAACATATGCTGCCCTCGTTTACCAGCCATATCATCGCCTCCCTTACCCTGAGCGTCCCCGGTATGATTCTGGCAGAAACAGCCTTGAGCTTTATCGGACTGGGGCTTCAGACACCGGCAATTAGCTGGGGCGTGCTGCTGAAAGACGCGCAAAAGATCATTGTCCTAGCCGATTCACCGTGGCTCCTTACGCCCGGCCTGTTCGTCATCATTGCGATTCTCTGTTTTAACTTTATCGGCGATGGGCTGCGCGATGCCGCGGATCCCTATGCCTCAATATAAGAAGCAGAACAATGACAGTTACACATCCGTTTCCGCCTATCAGACCGGTTATGCAATGACCGCTAGATCTGTCTTACTCAGTGTTGATAATTTAGCGACCCACTTCTTCTCCCAAGAGGGCATCTTAGAGGCCGTTAATGGGGTAAGTTTTGACATCCACAAGGGAGAAGCGTTGGGTATCGCTGGCGAGAGTGGCTGTGGCAAGAGCGTCACGGCCCAATCTATCCTACGTATTGTACCCAAGAACGGCAAGATTGTCACCGGAAAGGTTCTGCTCCACCAGAACGGCGGGCCACCCATCGATCTAGTCAGATTGGATGATCGAGGGAAGGAGATTCGCCAAATTCGCGGCGGCGAGATCGCTATGGTCTTTCAGGAACCCATGGCGGCCTTTAGCATGGTATATACCATCGGCAACCAGATCACCGAAGTGATTCGTCTGCACCAGCAATGCAGCCAGAATGAGGCTCGGGAACGAGCCATTGAAATGCTGCGGCGGGTGGGCATGCCCAAACCGGAACAGACCATTGACACCTACCCCTTCGCCCTCAGCGGCGGCATGCGCCAGAGGGCCATGATCGCCATGGCCCTCTCCTGCCATCCGGCCCTACTGATCGCGGACGAGCCGACCACGGCCGTAGATGTTACCATCCAGGCCCAGGTTTTGGCGTTGATGAAAGACCTGCAGCAGGATATGGGCATGGCCCTGATTGTCATCACCCACGACTTAGCGGTGATCTCCGAGTTGTGTGAGCGGGTGATGATTATGTACCTAGGTAAAGATATGGAGAGCGCGCCAGCGCGGGAGATATTCAGGGATCCGAAACATCCCTACACCATCGGCCTGCTGCGGTCTGTGCCCGAACTAGGCGAAGGCCATAGCCAGGAACTAGACCCCATCTCCGGCTCTGTGCCCAGTCCCTACCAGCGTCCGACCGGCTGTCCTTTCCACCCTCGCTGCCCGGACTTCATCCCTGATGTCTGCGATGTCCACTATCCACCCCAAGTTGAGGTACACAGAGGACACAAGGTGCGCTGCCATCTCTATGTCTAGGATTGAAATCATAGCAAATTTGGTCAAATGTATCACATCAATGGCCAGTGAAACCGCAGTGATCATTGGTATGATTGGTCACAGATCACGAGAGGAGACGGGGTGGCAGATACTGTCGTAGAAGTAACAGGTCTACGCAAATACTTCCCCATTTTACGTGGCTTTTTCCGCCGCACTGTCGGCCATGTGAAAGCGGTGGACGACGTCAGCTTCCACGTACTGCGGGGCGAGACATTGGCACTGGTGGGGGAAAGCGGTTGCGGTAAGACGACGACCGGGCGTTGCGTAATGCGGGCGATTGAGCCTACGGGCGGTTCGGTTCTCTTTCGCAAACGGGATGGCCAGGCGGTGGACATGACCGGCCTCAATCGGCCGGGGCTGCGCGCGCTGCAACAGCATATGGGCATGATCTTCCAGGATCCTTTTTCCTCCCTCAACCCACGCTTGACCGTATTGGAGATCATCGGCGAACCATTCATCACCCGTAAATTGGTAAAGAACCGCCGGGAGCTGGAGGGCCGGGTCGCCCAGCTTCTGCACAGCGTTCGTCTGGATCCGATGTACATGCGCCGCTATCCCCATGCCTTTAGCGGCGGCCAGCGTCAACGCATCGCCATTGCCCGAGCCCTGGCCTTGGACCCAGACTTTGTTGTTGCCGACGAACCGGTCTCTGCGTTGGATGTTTCGGTGCAGGCCCAGATTCTCAGTTTGCTTAAGGAACTACAGTCGGAACTGCACTTGACGTATCTGTTCATCACCCATAATCTGTCTGTAGTCGAATATCTCAGTGACCGGGTGGCTGTAATGTATGTAGGCCAGATCGTGGAATTGGGACAGACAGAATCCATTTTCCGCCGTCCTAGGCATCCCTATACAGAAGCGTTATTGTCGGCTGTGCCTGTGGTCGAGAGAGGCGCGTCGAACAGCCGGCGAGAGCGCATCATCCTAGAAGGAGATGTAGCTGACCCGTCCAATGCGCCGGCCGGCTGTACCTTTCATCCTCGTTGTCCCTATGTACAGGATGTGTGCCGGCACGACAGACCGGCCTTGACCAATCTGGCTGGCCCGAATGAAATTCCCCATTATATACGCTGTCACTTCGCAGAGGAACTGGCATTGCACGGTGTTAGCAGCGCGTCGCTTGGTATTTGAAGCTCCAAAGGACATAAAGATGCTTGCTCAAACAATACAAAGACAAGTCCCTATTGGAGAAAATGTTAAATTCTTGCTAACAGATGGACGTGACGTATCTGGACGCTTGGTTGAACTTAGCCAAGATCACGTCACCTTAGATAGTTCAGGAAAACGAACCACAATACTGATAGGTATGGTAGGGGGCTGGGAGGTCTTGCAAGATACCTTGCCATTTGCAAGTGACGCACCTGTTAGCAAAACAGTCATTGCTGAGCAGGAAAATGGTGCTGCTGGTAAACCGGGCATCCCCTCTGACAGAAATCTTGAGGAAGCCCTGAGGAGTACTCTTGAGATAGATGAGGATTTTGAGGTAATCAAAAATCCTTATGCAGAGCACGCCGCAGGAGGACCCGTTCAGGACCCGCGCATGTTTTTTGGCCGAGACGACCTAATTACCAATGTTGCCAATTCAATCTTATCTTCGCGTAGTCAGAGCAAATGTGTGGTAATTTATGGCCAATATCGAACAGGAAAATCCTCTATCCTCTATCATCTTAAGACAAAGCTTCAAGAGGACCGTAACCTTCTGGTTCTTGACATCGGAAATATCGGAGCAATGTTAGATCCACATTCTGATCATTCTCTGCTATATCAAATTCTTTGGACTATTCTTCAAGAGCTACAAGACACCATTGAAGACCGGGTGAACGATAGAATGCCGCCGCTGGATATTCCTTTCCCAAGTGACTTGGATTTCTATCAGCATCCGACTCCATTAGGGATGTTCAGCCAAATCTTTCAAGATTTCCAACGTATTTCGTCAAGAACAACCGAATGGAAAGAGATATCGATTGTTCTTTTGATTGACGAGTTCTCCTACTTGCATGAGTTGATCGAGGCGGGGAACTTGCCGGACTCCTTTATGAAAAACTGGAAAGCACTGTTACAGAGGAATTTTTTCAATGCAGTGCTTGTAGGTCAGGATGTAATGCCGAAATTCAAGCAGCGTTATCCAAATGAGTTTGGCACTACCCAAGATGAAAGAGTGACTTACTTGAGGCAGCACGATGCCAAACGTCTCATAGATGAGCCGGTGCGTTTGGAAAATCCTCATGGTGATAGTAGGAGCAGGTATCGAGGAAAGGCCATCGACCGAATCCTTGATCTCACAGCTGGTAGCCCTTTTTACATTCAGATCCTTTGCAATCGACTTGTGGACTATATGAATAGAGAACGCTCAATATTGGTGACAGAAGCAGATGTAGAGCAAGTTAAAAATGAGATGATTCGAGGTGAGAATGCCTTAGGTCCGGACAAATTCAATAATCTGATTAATTCAGGTGATACCTCGGCAGATGCCATCACCAAGGACGATGCATTGGCTGTGCTAAGGGAAATTGCTCGTCACAGCAATAACTCATCGAATTCCTGTAGTCAAGATAGCATTTCATGCGAGACAGCTAGCCCAGTCCATCAAGTGCTTGACGATCTGGAGAAAAGAGAAGTGATTAAGCGTCAAAGAGCGAACTACTATTCAATCCAAGTCGGTCTGTTCAAGGAATGGCTTTTGGTTCACCAATAAGGCGCGTAAATTATGAAGAATGATCTTGAGAACCCATTTGCTGACTATGGCAGAATCGTAAGCGGTGAACGCTTCATCGGTCGCCAAGCAGACCTGCAGGCAATTGAGAATCGGACCATCCGACCCTCTGCACCTGGGAATATGGAATATCTTTGGATCGATTTTCAAAAAGGACAAGAACTATTGGAGCCAGCGGTCACAACTACTGGCCAAGGTGCGGAACCCGCTCGCACATAACCGGGATCAAGCCCTCTATGAACACGACCTTCAGATTGCAGAAGGATATTGCAAGGAAATTCTTGCTGTACTGAATGGCTAGTAGCAGTCCGGTCAGGATGTACACTATTTTGAAAATGACAGATTTTTATAATCTCACGTATTCACACAAAAGGAGAAAATTGTGAATCCACGTACAGCAACCGCACAACTCATTGCATTCTTGATCATCCTTTCCCTGGTCCTGGCTGCCTGTGGCGCGCCGGCGGCCCCGGCAGGTGGTGAGGAGGCACCCGCGGCTGAGGAAGCTGCCCCCGCAGCCGCACAAGAAGCAGCGGAATCAGCGTCAGCCGTTGTAGATGGCCCAGTACTGACCGACAAACCGGCCGAAGCCGGTACACGCCCAGTGCAGAGTGAAGTCTACAACACACCTGCTGACGCCGGGGGCATAGCGGGGTATCAAGAGGCCCCGCAACTGGCGGAAATGGTCGCCAATGGCGAAATCCCGCCTGTGGCGGAACGCCTGCCTATCAATCCCATCGTAGTCAAACCTGAAGAGGCTGTCGGCAAATACGGCGGTATCCTACGCAAGACCGTTACAGGCCAGCGCGCCATGGGCGAGATGGGCTGGTGGGTAGAGGAGCCGTTGACCCTCCATTCACCCAAAGGGGAGATCGTTCCCAATGTGGCCGAGAGCTGGGAATGGAACGATGATTTCACGCAATTGACCCTCAACCTACGTAAAGGGATCAAGTGGAGCGATGGCGAGCCTTTTACTGCCAATGATGTCATGTTCTGGTGGGAGGATATTATTCTGAACGAGGAGCTAACCCCCTCACCTTCGACCCTTCTGACCCGAGACGGTGAGCTTGCCGAGCTGACCATGAGCGACGACTTTACCGTCCAGTTCTCCTTTGCCAAATCGTACGCGCTCTTTACCACCTACTTGGGCAGTTGGGGCGGGCCACGCCGAGGACCCACCACCAGCCCCAAGCATTATCTGTCCCAGTTTCATCCCAACTATGCAGAGATGTCCGCAATTGAAGACATGATGGACGAAGGCAGCTTTGATAATTGGATGGACCTATTTGGACAGAAGAACGCAAGCGAAAACCGCGAGAAACCGAGCCTGGCCGCTTGGATTCCGACCACAGTGCCGCCCAATCCGGTGGAAGTCTATGTCCGCAATCCTTACTTCTGGAAGGTGGACACTGCCGGCAATCAACTGCCCTACATTGACGAAGTACGTGAAATCCGCGTGGCCGATAGTGAAGTCGCGCTGCTGAAGACTATAGCCGGTGAGTTGGACTTTGTGCGCGCCCTAGGCACTGCCAACATCCCGATCTTGTCCGAGAACAAGGAAAGCGGCAACTTCCGTTTTGCCTATGCCAACTGGATGCCCAACTCCTACGGCAATATCATGTTCAACTATACCATTGAGGACGAAGCCAAGCGCGAGTTGTACAATGATAAGAACTTCCGCCGGGCCCTCTCTATGGCGATCAATCGGGATGAGATCATCAAGTTGATCTATAAGGGCGGCGTTTTTGCTTCCCAGATCGCACCTCTACGCGGCGAACCTTACCATGGCGAATCGGAACTTTTCCTGTCTTGGACGCAGCATGATCCGGACATGGCCAACCAGATGCTGGACGATATCGGCCTGACCGAGCGAGATGACGAAGGCTTCCGACTGGGACCCGATGGTGAGGAGCTGCTGCTTATCATCTCCGCCACCACTGCCTGGCCGGCGGAGACGCCCGAATTGATGGAACTGGTCAAGGGGTATTGGGCTGAAGTCGGCATCAATGCGACGGTGACGCCTGAGGCTGGGCAGCTCTGGTACACCCGTCATTACGCCGGCGAGCATGATGTATCGGCCCGGGGCGGCCACTTCGGCGGTGGCCCGGTCCACCCGACCTTGAATTCCAACACCTTTGCCCTAAGCCGTTGGCAGTGGGCCCCGGACTGGGCAACTTGGCTGGACACGAACGGCGAGCAGGGTGTAGAACCGCCGGACGACGTGAAGCGGCTGCGAGAGCTACGGGATCAGATCTTGGGCGAACCCGATGAGGCGACTCGCAACGCATTGATACAGGAAGTCTTTGAGATCCATATGGATAACATCTGGTCCATCGGTCTGGTCGTGGACGATCCCAAATTTGGACAGCTCACCAATGTACATAACCGACTACGCAATGTGGTGACCTGGTCCATCTCCGGCGAATGGACACCTACTCTGCCTGCCCAGTGGTTTATCAATGAATAACAGCAGGGGAGAGTGATTCGTGGTTCGTGGAGAGTGACGAGGAACTGCTCTCCACGAACTACTGCAGTTAGGAGAATACAATTGAAACATGACGCTAGTAAACATCTAGTCTATTTGAACGGAGAGATGCTGCCGCCGGACGAGGCCAAGATTTCAGTCTTTGATACGGCCATCACCCTAGGCGACACCATGACCGAGTCCGCTCGCACCTTTGGGCACAAACCCTTCAAGCTGGAGCAGCACATCGACCGGCTGTATAAATCGCTGAAGGTCAGTCGCATTGACCCGGGGCTGTCACCTGCGGAGATGACCGAGATCACCCTTCAGGTCCTGCATACCAATTTGCCCCATGTCCCGCCACAGGAAGATGTCTGGATCACCCATAACGTGTCCCGTGGGATGTGGACGGCGGCCGCGGATCCCACGCTGCAGCGTTCCGCGGCCACGATCATCATCCACACCACACCTCTGATCTTGAGCGATTGGGCCGGGTTCTACACCGAGGGCTGCCATGCGGTCACACCTTTCAGCCGGGCCATCCCCACCCAATCCCTGGATGCCCGCATCAAGAACCGTAGCCGCCTAGCCTACACTTTAGCCGAATTTGAAGCGAAGCTAATCGACCCGCAAGCCCAGAGTGTGATCCTGGATATCCACGGCAATGTGACCGAAAACAAAGGCGGCAATTTCTTCATTTACGCGGACCACGTATTGAAAACGCCCTATGCGCGCGCTGCTCTGGCCGGCATCAGCCGGCAGACAGTCATGGAACTGGCCGCAGACCTGGGCATTCCCACCCAGATAACCGACTTCCAACCCTATGATATCTATACAGCGGCTGAGGCATTTTTCACCAGCACGCCCTATTGCATCATGCCTGCCACCAAGTTCAACGGCCTAGCTGTAGGCGACGGAACGGTCGGGCCGGTCACCCGCAGGCTACTGCAGGCGTGGAGCGAGAGAGTAGGGCTTGACATTATCGCCCAAGCCCAACGTCAAACCGCAATGGAGCAAGGTTAGTGGCGCGTACCTGCCACAATGAACCATTGGTCGCTCTTTCAAATACTGTGATCTGCCAGAAGCTATCCTTAGCCGTATGGACCGGCTTCAAGCCATTCTGGACCGCGATGGCATATACATCTTTGTGAGCGTGTAGGTAGATCCGAAATGTCTGGCCCCTCCACTTCCGTAACAGATTGTCCAGCCGAATTCCAATGCGTACCCACCATCTTTCGTCGGGATAGCTCAAAGCTAGGTAGCGTTCGGCCTTCCCCGCCGAGGCACTTAGCAGCGCATTCAGATGCGGATAGCAGCAGATCACCCGGTCCATAATCACTACATCAGCCGAACTGATGTCAGGCGCGGCAGCGGTGAAGTCACCATGTATATATTGCACTTGGCTGCTCAACCCCAACTGTTCGCCGATTGAGCGGGCAGCATCAATGTAGGCCGAGGAGACATCTACGCCGGTCACGCTGGCGGCGATGCCACGGCGCAGCAGTTCATAATGAACACTCCCAACCCCGCTCCCAATCTCTAGAACGCTGCGTAGCCCGACATGATTTTCTAGCAAATAGGCGATCAGATGTTCGCCACGTGACCCTAAGCCATGGCGCAAGTAGGCATTGGCTTCTTTGGCAGCACGTTTTGTGTCAAACATGCTTTCAAGCCCGTTGATATTCTGTGGTCCACAGCAACAGCAGTTCATCTCCCGAGTGTGAGAGCTTCGACCGGATTCTCTAGAACGCCCAGCCCCTCGATCTCTCCCCGGATATGGTCGCCGGGCTGCAGGCGCACCTTTTTGGCATGCCCTACGCCGGCGGGCGTGCCCGTGCTGAGCACATCTCCTGGTTGTAGGGTGACAAATTGGGAGATAAAGGAGAGAGCCTCGGCCGCTGAAAAGATCATCTGACCGGAGTTGGCATCCTGCTGTAATTGGCCATTATGCCACAGGCGCATATGCAAACGGTCGGGATGCGGGATTTCATCCCGGGTCGTGATCCATGGCCCCATGGGCCCAAAGGAGTCCAGCCATTTACCTACCAGCCAGTCGAAGAAATAATCGCCCTCCTGCTCAGGTAGTTCATTGCGAAAGGTCAGTTCCCGGGCTGAGATGTCGTTGAAGATAGTATAGCCCATGATATGTGTTTCGGCTTCGGCGGGCGTCAGATCTCGGCCGGTTTTTCCGACCACCACTGCCAGCTCCAGTTCCCAATCAGCGAAGGCAGTGGAAGAAGGGATGCGGACCGGCTGGCCTGTGGCCGTGACCGATGTGCAGGGCTTGATGAAGAAGCGAGGGATCATCTTTTCTTTGCCCACATAGGAGCCGCCTCCCTCTTCAATATGGCTGGCGTAGTTACCGGCCAGACACATAACCTTTCCAGGGCAGGGCAAAGGGGCATGCAGGGTAATCTGATCCAGGGGTAGGGCTGCAGTTGAATCGCCGTTCTCCTGGGCCCATGAAATCGCAGCTTGTGCGCTGTTGAGCCCGGCCACGCCCGCCGCGAGCAGGGCCTGCATGTCCGCTGCCATGCTCGGGTCGCCCTGTGCGCTAGCCTGCATACAGGCTGCTAGGTCGTAGATCTGATTTCCCACGACCACGCCGACCCGTTCACCTGCGGGTGCTGCATATGTTGCTAGTTTCATCGTGAATCTCCTTTTGATATCATACCAGTTTTGTTTGTGGCCGCCCATTGTTTGTAAGCCAAGCGGTCAAAAGCAAATACATTGCTGGCCACTCGGTCACTGTTCCAGAGAGATGCGCTGTCCGCTACGGCTGGATTCATAGGCTGCGTCCACCACTTTTGCGACACGGATGGCATCCTCGCCGGTCGCCATAGGTGTACCATTGCCCTGACATGCTTCAATAAAGGCGCGCAGGAACGTTTCGCCGTGGGCTCCGCCATAGGCTGGCGAATCCGCGAAGGTATACTCAACTGTGCGTATGGGAGCAGATGCCCAGTTAGGGTGCGTACTCTCTACAGAGATGCTTGTCGGAATGCCGCTTGAACTCCATACAATGCGTCCAAGGCGGCCATTGATGCTGACGTAGGTATCATAACCAGCGCGATTATGATAGCCGCCGCCGCTCATGGTCAACAGATAGCCGGCATGCAAGGAGCCGACAGCCCCTGAACGAAAGCCCAGAGAAAGAGCCACCACATCTTCCACATCAATATCTTCGCCGCTACGAGTGGCTATCTGGGCCGCCACCGACACAATATCATCTTGAGTGATGAACTGAATCATATCAATGTAGTGGCAGCCTAACCAGGACAGAATGCCACCGCCAGCCTGCTCCTGAGTAAAGAGCCAATGTTGGGGATTGCGAAACTGCACCTGCGTGGTGATCATACGCAACTCCACGGAAATCAGCGGACCGAGCAAGCCCTGCTCCACAAAACAACGGGCATCTCGGATCGGGGTCAAAGCGCGATTCTGGTAAAAGACACCTAGATGGCACTGGTTCTGCCTAGCCACATCGGTCACCTGTTGACTTTCGACAGCCGTTTTGCCGATAGGCTTATCGGTGATCAGGTGCTTGCCAGATTCCAACACCTTCATGAAAATCTGCGGTCCTAGATCATTGCGTAGCGCAGCTACGGCAAATAGGATCTGCTCCTGCGCTAACACACTAGAGAGGTCTGTGGTCGTGCCCTGGACTTTTTCGCCTTGGGTCTTTACCGTCGCTTGAAGTAGAGAGTCATCCGCATCCCAAAGAAAAATGCTGGCAACCTCCGGCATAGCTTGAAGTGTACGCAGATGTGCTAAAGAATGGGGATGGGATAGACCGAGGAGAGCAGTATGGATGTCTGGCATTTGTCAGTCCTAGTTTGAAGGATACGCAAAAAGTGTAATGGCGTAAAACAGAAGACGATACTATAATCGTAACTGTGAATCGTTCAGGTGTCAATCTGAAAGAGCAAAGACAATCTTCTAGGAGGCGAATTATGTACAGGGCAGCGGTTATCGGACTCGGCCGGATGGGGAGTACATTCGATGATGAGATCAAGCAGGGTGGTTCGTTCTTTCTCCCTTATGCCCATGGACCTAGCTATACCGCAGCACCCCAGGTACAGTTGGTGGCCGCTGCGGATCCACATCCCGAACAGCGAGAGCTCTTTGCCAAGCGTTGGGGCGTACCAGCGCAAAGGGTTTATGCTGAGTATCAGGAGATGTTGGCCACAGAACAGCCGGATATCGTTAGTATCTGTACCACCGCGCGCCATCGAGCCGCTATATTGCAAGATGTAGCCAATGCCGGGGTCAGGGCTATCTGGGCCGAAAAGCCCTTCACCCTGAGTCTTGCTGAAGCGGATGCCGTGGTGGAGCTCTGTCGTCAGAAGGATGTGGTCGTAGCCATCAACTGTTCCCGACGTTGGAATCCATTCTTTACCGAGGCGCGACGCATGGTCCAGGCCGGCGAATTGGGCGAGATTCTACAGATCACTGTCTATGCCCAATGTTATCTCTCCCATAACGGTAGCCATTCCATTGACGCCATGCGCTACCTGATTGGGGACGAAGTGAAATGGGTCTTTGGCGAAATGGAATCGGATGAAAAGGCCGCTTCTGAGGAAGATCTGATGGGCAATGGCTACTTGGCCTTTGACAATGGGGTGCGAGGATTTTTACGTGGGATGCCAACAGGCATGGCCCCATGGGAGTTCGATGTCATCGGCACAGAGGGACGTATCCGTTCCTTGGCCGACAGCTTGGAAACACAACTGTATCGCTGGGTAGAAGGTGGGCTACGCAATCAGGGGGTACCTGCACAGGGGCCCTTCCCCTTGCCCACACGTATACAGAGCATTGGTCTTTCCGTAATTGAGGATCTCATTCGTGGCATAGAGACAGGCCGGCAGCCGCGTTGTTCGGCTGAAGATGGACGCAAGGCCCTGGAGATCGCCATCGCCCTGCGAGAGTCCCACCGCTTGGGCGGTCGCAGAGTGGATTTGCCCATAGCCGACCGCTCCTTACGTATACAATCCATTGAGACCGCCCAAGATGCTGTGCCTGCCCGGGTTCGTCGTCAGCAAGCGGCAAAGAGGCAAGCAGATGCGGCGTAACTGCAGTGATTCATTGTCAGTTTCTCGTTGCCAGTATTTGTCATTTCGCCGCAAATGACGTGGTGTGACAACTGAATCCTTGAATCCAGAAAAGTCTGATACAGACAAGGAGAACTATGACAGACAAAACTTATCGAGTCGCCATCATTGGCTTGGGACGTATGGGCAGCACCATAGACGATGAATTCTCGGCTGCTTCTCCGCCTTATTCCATTGCCGCGGCCTGCCAGGCCAGCCAGCGTCTAGAGATGGTGACTGGGGCCGACATCGACCCTGACAAGCGCGCAGATTTTTCCCAACGCTGGGGCGTAACTGCGGTCTACCATGACTATGTGGAGATGATCCGCCAGGAAGATCCCGACCTAGTCGCTATCTGTACCCGGGGCCACCTTCACGGGGAGATGGCGGTACGGACTGCCGAGGAAGGGGTCAAGTTGATCTACTGCGAGAAGGCGATTGCCTGTTCCATGGACGAGGCGGATGCCATTCTCAAAGCGGTGCAGGGAAACAATACCCTGTTCAACTCGGGTGTTCTGCGCCGCTTCAATCGCCGCTACCACCAGGCCCGCGACATGATCCAGCAGGGGCAGATCGGCACCCCCCAGGGCGCAGTTCACTATGCCCATACCAACCTGCTCCATGGCCATATCCATTCTATCGACACCTTGAGTTTTCTGTTAGGCGACCCCAAGGTGGAGAGCATCTGGGGCGAACTGCACTCCATTGACCATCGGATTCCCGACAATCGTCTGGATGAGGATCCCTATGGAATTTTCCAGTTGACATTCACTGATGGTGTGGTGGCTAGCAGCGTGCCGGCGGGCCATTGGGAGTTTGAGGTAATCGGCGACCAGGGCAGTGTACGGGTACACAACAACGGTGCCGCGCTCCAACTGCGAAAAGGGACAACCGACAACCCGCGCATCTTCACAGAAGTCCCCGTGGCCCAGGTGCCGGAACACAGCACCACCCAATTCTGCTTGGAGGATCTCGTCCTAGCTCTTGAAGAAGGCCGGCCAACCTTGGGACCCGTGGAAATCGCCCATCATCTTACCGAAGCCTGCCTAGCTCTGGCCGAAAGCCACCGTCAAGGGCGGCGTATCACCTTACCGCTGGAAAATCGCTCGCTCTACATTTTCCATCGCTGATATCTAGTGGCCGGTAACGGCTGTGGCCTGAGGTGTTTGACTGGTCACTGACCAGCGGTGTTCACCATGGAGGAAGCTCATGTACCAGGGAAAAATTGATGACCGGGATTGGTCGAATTTGCATTTCGGCCAGCATGTCTATCAGCTTGAAGTCGAAGGCTATACGGTGTTGCCTGCTCTGTTGTCCCCGCAGCATCTGGGCTGTTTACGAGCGGAGACCGCGCAACTGGATACGTTTGCTGTAGATTACAGTGTGCATCAACAAGTGCGCCCGGGTGTTCAGTTTGCGGGCGGGGCCATCACCGATTTGATCGCCCACCCACCGACGATTCGCTTCCTGCAACGTCTGTTTGGCGATGAGATTGTGCTCATGTCCTATGCCTATGCTCGCTCCGAGCCTGGCCATCCGGGCATCAGTCTCCACACCGATGGCCAGCCCTATGGCTCGCATATCTTTGGCTATGAAGGGAGCTGCCCACACATGGTGCGGGTACTTTATTACCTCCAGGATTTGACGCCACAGGTTTCACCCTTTCGCGTGATCCCTCGTTCTCATCTGGCCATGCACGCCCACGCCAACCCCTATTTGCGCTATGAATCACACCCGGAAGAAGTGATGGTGACTGCCAAGGCCGGGTCGGCCGTGCTGATCAACCATCGGGTCTTTCATGGAAACTTTCCCAATACAGGCGACTATGCCAGAGAGATGTTGGCCATTGCCTATCGTCCGGCCTGGGCTGGCCCGGTTGTGGAGGAAGTGGAAGCATGGCCGGCGGATGAGGTGGAAAAATTGCCCACTACGCTGAGACCCTTCTTCATCGACCGCAATACTCGGCGTTGGACGTATGGTGGGGGCAACAAACCGGCCAACATGGCCCAGGAAGCACCAGGGATCAGTCCCAACCGGTGGGAAACCACCAAGGGCTAGTGGCCTGTGAACGGCAGTCCCTTGTCATATTTCTTTCTAGCAGATTTGCTCATTCTGAATGAGTATGGTATAAAAAGCGAAACCTATTCGCTTGGTTGTCATAGTGGACTCTGACAAGACTCCTGCGATTTGGCCGATGCCAAACGTCATGGGTTGTGTATGCAACAGAAATGTCCGCTCCTATGGTGGATAGGTAGACCACGAAGTCCTCGTCTTGTTGAATGATGCAACGATTCCCAAATCCTAGGAAGTTGCATCATCCAATCAAGTGATTGGTTCCATCTACTTACTACATTCTAAGGAGGTTGCAATGTCAATTGCAAGGAAGTCCGCTGGAGTATCCATTGCCTTAGTCGTGCTGGTATGGTTGCTTGTCGCCTGTACCGCGCCGGCAGACACCACAGAGGCACCAGAAGCAACCGCGGAAGTTGTCCAAGAGGAAAGTGCAGCGGAGGAGACTGCGGCAGAGCCTGCGGAACCGTGGTGGGATCCTGCAGATCTCGATAGCACCCATATGCACATCTGTACTGAATCGCCGCCACAATACGGTGGAGAAGTGGTTGTTGCTGGTGGAGCCGGTGCCATGAGTGGTAGCAACTGGTTCATCTATGCAGCACATGATGACTATATCTGGAACCAGTTGGTTGACCGGGACACGGATGCAGTCACGATTCATCCCGATCTGGCCGCAAGTTGGGAGATTTCCGACGATGGCCTGACCTACACCTTCCACCTACGCAATGATGTCCGCTTCCATGATGGGGAGCCGCTGACAGCCGAAGATGTCAAGTTCTCCTTAGAAATGTTTTTCCATCCAGATACAGGTGCCTCCCATGGCCGTACAGCAGGGCTGGATCAGTTGCTCGGGGCCGTGGCCTTTGAAAGCGGTGAGGCGGATGAGATCGCCGGCATCAAAGTGCTGGATGACTATACAGTTGAGTTGACATTGGAGAAACCGAGAGGCAGTGTCCTCAGCAACCTGGCTTCATTCAACATCTGGCCAAGACATCTGCTGGCAGATATCCCCTTCGCTGATTTGGGTGATTCGGACTATGCGGTCAGAAATCCGGTTGGCTCTGGGCCGTTCATGATGGGCGATTTTGAGCCTGATCAGTTCTACATTCTGGAAGCCAATGAGGACTACTACGATGGCCGGCCGTACCTCGACCGCATCATCTTCCGCATTGGCCTGACAGGTGCAACCGCGTTTGCCGCGCTTGAGAACGGTGAGATTCATATGGCCGGGCGGGTGACAGCCGTGGAATATGAACGCTATCACGACAACCCTGCCATTGTCTTGCTTGGCGGGCGGCTCGGTGGCGGCATGACAGTCTGGCCCAATCAGAACAAGCCGTTATGGCAGGACGCCCGTATACGGCAAGCCCTTCTCTATGCACTGGACCGGGAAGCCATGGCCGATGCCTACTACGGCGACTTGGCTGATGTTCTCCACCTAAGGCTCACCAATCCCGAATTTGTCAGCCCGAATATCACCATCTACGAGTATAACCCGGATAAGGCGCAGGAGCTGTTGGCAGAAGCCGGCTGGGATCCCGACCAAGAGGTGGACTTCGTCACCTATTACCAGGATGACCAGAACAAGCGGATCCATGCTGCCATGCAGCAGTATTGGAACGAGGTGGGGATCAAGGTGAACCTTGTCTACCTAGATGGCCCGGCTTGGGTAGCCAGAGTGTATGACAATGACGACTTTGACATGTCCTATGGTTGCTGTGGCTGGTTCAACCCGGATCAACTGCGGCTCTCCCTCGGTTGTGACCGCAACTGGCCGGCAGGACGCAACGTGGGCCATTATTGCAACGAAGAGTTTGACCAATTGTCCGAAGCTGCTATGTCTGAACCTGATCCGGCAAAACGGCAGGAGTTGGTGCATCAGGCCACAGAGATTCTCACAGCAGAAGCAGGAGAGATTCCTGTGTTCTGGCCGACCCGTTTCTCCGCGTTCAGTGCAGATGTATGTAACAACATCTATCGACAGTTGGATGAACCCTTTGCCGAGCGTTACCCGGCGAAGTGGTATCTGGCTGGAGAATAACTGCAGTGGCGAGGGGTCCGGGCCTGCAGGCTCAGGCCACTGGGGGATTCTTGGCACAGGTCTCTGACCACTGGAATTCGCGATGAATAGATACATCCTGCGCCGTATTGTGCAGATGCTGCCGGTTCTGTTCGGCATTACGATCATAACCTTCACCTTTACCGACTTGGCCCCGGGTGATGCAGTTGCGTCAATGATCCTGATGAACCCGGATACAGGTGTGGGTGGCGATGAAGGGTCCAACGTAGATGCTCTGCGAAAGAAGTACGGGTTGGACGGACCTGCCCATGTTCGTTATGTTCAATGGATGGGTGGTCTCTTGCGCGGGAATTTGGGCGTGCGTATCCTGAGTCGGGTTCCGGTCGCCGAAGCGATTGCCAAGCGTCTGCCGGCCACCTTGCAACTGATGGCCGCAGCCATGCTGCTTTCAATCATGCTCGGCATTCCCTTGGGGATCTTTTCGGCGTTGAAACAGTACACACCGCCTGACTATGTACTTACGTTTCTGACGTTCATCGGCATTTCCATCCCAGGCTTCTTTGCGGCCATCGGCGCGATCTATCTGTTCGCCCTACAGTTCGGATGGCTGCCTACCAGCGGGTACTCCACAATTGGCAGAGATTTCGGCTTCTGGGAAATGCTTCTGGACCGTTTCCGCTATTTGGCCCTGCCCGCTACCGTCTTGGGTTTGGAGACGACGGCCGGGATTATGCGCTACACCCGTTCCAGTGTACTGGAGGTGGTGCGGCTGGACTATATTACGGTCGCTCGTAGCAAGGGCCTAGCTGAGAAAGTGGTCATCTTGCGCCATACGCTCCGCAACGCCCTGCTGCCCGTGATCACTATCATCGGCCTACGCCTCCCCAGCCTCTTCGGTGGTGCCATCATCATTGAAACCATCTTCAACTGGCCTGGGATGGGCATTCTCTATCTAGATGGGGTTGAAACCCGGGACTATCCGCTGATTATGGGCATGGTCCTGGTTTCAGCCTTAACCATTGTCGTGAGCAACCTGGTCACAGACCTGACCTATGGGGCAATCGACCCCCGTATCCGTTACGAGTAACACCGAGGAAGTGCTCTATGAGCGTTGAAGGAAAAGCTGAAGGTCTCCAAGGAGTAACCTCGGCACTTGACATGAGGGAAGGGGGGGCTGCTGGGCAACGACGGCGGGCATGGCACCGTTTTAGCCGGCACAAGTTGGCCCTGGTGAGTACGGTCCTGATGATTGTTTTGATCATCATGGCTTTCCCGCTGGCCCCCATCGTGGCCCCAATCCACCCTCACAAGATTCAGATCAGGGAGATCGGTCTGGCTCCTGGGGAGGCTGGCCATCTGCTGGGCACAGACCTCACTGGGCGGGATGTGTGGAGCCGGGTGGTCTACGGAGGGCGAGTCTCTATGTCCGTGGGTATCGTCGCGGTCTCCCTCTATATCACCATAGGCACGATTCTGGGGAGCTTGGCAGGGTACTATGGGGGCTGGGTCGATGCCCTGATTATGCGGATTACTGATACGGTGATGGCCTTCCCCACCCTCATCATCCTCATTACGATTGTTTCCTTTATTGGGCCGGGGATATTCAACTCCATGCTCGCCATTGGCCTGATCGGCTGGACGGGGGTCGCCCGTCTGGTGCGTAGCCTGATCCTCTCTATCCGCGAAACAGATTACATCATAGCCGCCCAATCCGTGGGCGTAGAGAAGAAATGGATCATCATCCGCCACATCCTGCCCAACGTGGTAGCTCCGATTACCGTCGCCTCCAGCTTCGGGATCGCAGCGGCGATCCTGACCGAGGCCGGGCTGAGTTTCCTCGGCCTCGGGGTGCAAGTCCCTACCCCTAGCTGGGGCAACATGCTCAACGAGGCCCAGAATATTCAGATTATTGAGAATATGCCTTGGTTCTGGCTCCCGCCCGGCCTGATGATCACCCTCTGTGTGCTGGCGATCAACTTCATCGGCGATGGACTACGGGATGCGCTTGACCCGCGCATGAGCTTGGATTGAGGCTAACTGGGAACAGTTACTGGCCATTGGCTACTAGAGGACATAGATATGATTCTGACACAAGAACAAAAATCGACTTTCTGGCGGGATGGCTTTTTGCCCTACCCCACGCTGCTCAATGCCGAAGAGTTGGCGCAGCTACAGCAGCTTACAGAGGATATCGCCTACGGTCGTGTGCAGGTCCCGCCCGATATCAAAGGGATCCCTGTCTTAGAGAAAGAACCCAGTGTCGCACGGGGCGAAGTACAGGCCACCAATGCCCTAGACGAGTTGCGTAAAATCAACTTCCCGGCCACAGTCAATGACGTTTTCCTCTCAACCGCCAAGAACCCGAAAATTGTGGATGTAATCGCCGAACTGTTTGATGACCCTGACATCAAGCTACTTGGGGATCAGATCTTCATGAAACCGCCCGGGCATGGCTCCGTGAAGGAATATCACCAAGATTCCGCATCATGGCCCTTTCTCATACCGCAAAACCAGATTACCTGTTGGATTGCTCTTGATGCAGCCACCCTTGAAAATGGATGCATGCGATGTATTCCCGGCAGTCAGACGTTCGGTCTGCTTCACCCGAAGCATTTGCCACAGCTACTAACAGAGGATATCAAGGCCCAAGAGGTGCCGGTCCCCTTGCCAGCTGGGGGCTGTCTGTTCTTTCACAGCCTGAACCTACACTATTCCGGGGCCAATACCTCCACACAGCGACGGCGAGCCTGGGCATTGCACTATATGATGGCCAAATCAAGAGACTTGAGCACGGCCGATGAAGTCCATGTTGACTACATCTCGGTTCGAGGCAACTCTTAGGATATGTCTGAACGCATAGCCGAGAGATCCGTTGCCCTGCCTCGGCTTGCCTATCTGCTTCTGCTTTTCCTGGGGATGATTGCCTGGCTAGCGAGTTGGCGGGATGTCTCCCACTATGTCAGTTCGCTCAGAAGTGTCAGCAATCTTGCTCTGGAAATGAGAGAGATTCAATGGATTGACGATGACAATCCCCGGGTCATCCTACAATTCAGGCTGTACAATCGGTCGCCGTTAGCGATCCCGCTAATGAGTTACTTCTTTGAGCTGTACCTGAATGGGGAGAGGGTCGGCGCTAGCAACAGTTCTTATCTCGGAACAGATCCCGATGTAGATCCTAGTCTTTACAGCCAGGCTTCTACGATTGAACAGACTCTCGCGCCCCAGCAGCATTTGGATCTGGTCTTCCCCTTGTATATCTATGGGTTTGACCAGAGTAGTCCTGGGCATCAAGAGAGTGCCGAATCCCTGACTTGGTCTGTGCAGGCCGGATTCCGCCTGCTTCATCCCTATGCACGTAAAGAGAGTTTAGTGTGGTTGCAGGCTCGTTTGCAAGAGTAAAGCAATGAACCCACGTTTCAAGCAGGGAATGGTAGTCATTGGGGTCGCGGCCATCTTGGCGTATATGGGGTTGATCTCCCTCTCTGATGTGCGTGACTATGTTGCCTGGCCGCTCAGTCTGCTTGAGCTCAGTATTGCTGCGGCCCTGTGCGGGATCCTTCTGGCTATGGCTGAGGAAAATGCCATCCGTCTGCTGGCTATGGCTTCCGTTCTGAGCGTTGTGCTCTTTGGCGGCTTCTGGGTGTATGCGTCTTGGGCCCTGTTGGGCCAACGGATCCCATTTGTCGAACTGCTTCTTTCCGACCTAGTCTTCCTCTATATTATCCAGCGCGCTGCTTTGCTGATCACATCTAGCTTGGTGTTTGGGCTGTTGGGTGCGGTCTGTGTACAGATATTTTTGCCGAAACACCTGCGCCCATGAACGGCAGTGCCTGTCAATGAGAAACGAAACGATTATACCCTAAGGAGCCCCACCATGGTCTTGACAGCAAAACAGCAGAAGTTCTTTGAGGAAAACGGCTATTTGCCCTACGGCCGCATCCTGTCGGATGAGGAAATCCAGGCCCTTTGTCAGCGCAGCGAGGATATCGCAGCAGGACGACGGCCCCACATTCCAGCCCGTTATATCCAGCTTGAAGCCGCCTTCCGCGATGGACAGGATACAACTGCACCGCGCATTGATATGATCCGTAAGATGACATATCTCTGCTACCATGATGATCTTTTTGAGGCCGTGGCCCGGAAGGCGGCAATCGTAGATGTGATCGAAGATCTCTTGGGCCCGAATATCAAGCTCTATACAGACCAACTCATGATGAAGCCCCGCTTCAATGGCACCGTGACAGATTGGCATCAGGACTCGGTAGCTTGGCCCATGTTTGCTCCCCAAAACCATGTGAGCTGTTGGCTGGCCTTGGACGACGCAACTGTTGAGAACGGCTGTATGACCGTGATCCCCGGCAGCCACAAATGGGGACCGATTGCCAGAGAGTACAAAGAGAGATTCCTGGCCATGCCGCAGCTAACGGACCCGGTTGCAGTGGAGCTCAAAGCAGGCCATTGTATGTTCCACCATGGTCTCAACTTTCATCGAACTGGTGCCAACATCACTCCGAATCGCCGTCGTGGCCTAGCCCTCCATTATATCGCTGCTGAGACCATGTATCTTGATATTGTGGATGAGGCGCACCGGCTACAGGTTGAAGGCACACCTCGCCGGGAAAAGACGCCCTTTATGCACATTCGTGGCAAGGAGTTCCCGGGACGGGTCTGAACCCCTGTGATCAGTGAAAACCCAACACCAGAGACCTGCAGTGATGAGCCATAACATGATTTGCGTACAGTGCCTTATGCGAACACCAAACTAGGAGTGTTTTATGTCTCACAACATACCAACAGCAACCCTGGGACGCACCGGTCTGGAGGTCACCCGGCTTGGATTTGGGGCCGGGCATCGCCGGCCGCTGACGGATGCCCAGATGAGCGCGCAGCTCAACGCAGTCTTGGATGCAGGGATCAATTTTCTGGATACGGCCAATGATTACGGCAACAGCGAGGAGATGATCGGCAGATTCCTCTCCCATCGTCGGGATGAATTTCTTCTGGCCACCAAGTGCGGATGTCATGCGGATGGACATATCTGGACGCAAGAGAACCTCTTCCGTGGCTTGCATGAGAGCCTTGCCCGTCTGCAGACCGACTATGTGGATGTCATGCAGCTTCATAACCCGACGGTGACCGAATGTGAAGAAGGAAAGTTGGTAGAGGCCTTGCAAGAGATGCGCGCCCAGGGTAAAGTGCGCTGGATCGGTATGTCCACCACTCTGCCCCACTTGCCTATCTATCTAAACTGGGATGTCTTTGACGTCTATCAGATCCCGTACTCTGCCCTTGAACGAGAGCACGAGGCTTGGCTTACCAAGACAGCACAAGCAGATGCCGGTACTATCATTCGCGGTGGCGTGGCTTTGGGTGACCCCAAGCAAGGGTTGGGGAAAGCGGAGCAATGGCAGGCATTTGCCGCGGCCGGATTGGATGATCTACGGCAGGCGGGAGAGAGCAGAACATCCTTCATGCTGCGCTTCACCCTGACCCATCCCGATGCCCACACCATCATCGTCGGCACAACCAATCCGGCCCATCTCCACGAAAACGTACAAGCTGTGTTGGCCGGTCCTCTAGCACCGGATGTTTACACCGAAGCCAAGCGGCGCCTGGATGCACTACAGTGATTGCCCCACCTAACAACCAGTTCATCTATGTTCTGTTAGATAACAACGCCATCTGTGCGAATGGGAAAGGATGCCCCAAGTAGGGCTAGATGAATTATTCACAAAAGGGTTGGCAATGGATAACGTTAGAGAATGTTTTGCACACCTTAGAGACCGGTAAACGCCCGAAAGGTGGTGTTTTGCATCAGGATAGTGGAGTACTTAGCATCAGTGCCGAACACATGACCCCCAGCGGTGGCATCGACACATCTATCGGTCGGTTTGTTCCCGTAGACTTCTATCAGGCTATGAAGAAAGGCAAGGTTCAACCCGGTGACGTGCTGGTTGTCAAAGATGGGGCCACAACAGGCAAGACAGCTTACGCTGACAATAGTCTGCAGGGGGAACCCCTCGCGGTGAATGAGCATGTATTCATTTGTAGACCGAACCGAGATGTGATTAACCCTAGGTTCCTCTTTTATTGGTTATGGAGTGAGGAGGGATGGGCCCAGATACGAACATGCTATCAAGGTTCAACCATAGGGGGAATCAATCGCTCATTCATCCAGAAAGTTACAGTACCCCTCCCACCGCTCTGTGAACAGAAGCGCATCGCTGCTCTCCTCAACCAGCAGATGGCCTATGTAGAGAAGGCGCGCAAGGCGGCCGAGGAGATGCTGGAGGCGGCCCAAGCTTTGCCTGGGGCATTTCTGCGCCAGGTGTTCCCCGCTCATGGTGATGCGCTTCCGGCCGGCTGGAAGTGGACGAAGCTGAGGGAAATATGTGAAGTGATTCTTGGTCAGTCTCCTCCAAGTTCGACGTATAGAAAGATACCAGAGGGTCTTCCCTTCTTTCAAGGAAAAACGGATTTTGGGGATATCAGCCCAAATCCGACAACTTGGTGTGTAGAGCCAAAGAAAGTAGCGGAACCTGGTGACATATTGATTTCGGTGAGAGCCCCTGTAGGTCCCACGAATATCGCAAATACACGATGTTGTATAGGGCGCGGGTTGGCAGTCATAAGGTGCCGGAATGAGGCTGATAGAGATTTTGTATTAGCTGGTCTTAAGTTGTATGAATCAGATATATCTGGTATGGGTACTGGTAGTCTATTTAATGCCATAACAGGAAAACAGCTCAAAGAGTTCGTGTTTCCTCTTCCGCCGCTTACCGAACAGAAGCGCATCGCGACTCTCCTCAACCAGCAGATGGCCTACGTAGAGACGGTCCGCATGTCTGCGCGCGAGCAATTGGACGCGATCAACGCGCTGCCGGCCGCCCTACTCCGGCGGGCGTTCGCGGGGAACTGCTGATGTTCCTGTCACCGCTGTAACGCGAGAACCACTTGGGAAAAGAGAATGAACATTCGCCCCTATCGTCCCTCAGACTTGGAGATACTCAAGGAGATCACGGCTATCTGTTTTCAAGGAGTCTGTATTGACCAGAATATTGAAGAGTGCTATGGGCTGATCAATGGGAGAGATTGGCGTTGGCGCAAGAAACGTCATATTGACGCTGATGTGGCCGCCCATGCTGCGGGCATTCTTGTCGCCGAAGAGGAGGGACAGGTCGTCGGCTATATCAGCACGCGGGTTGACCCGCACACGAAGATCGGCGGCATCCCCAACTATGCTGTCTTGCCCGCATACCAGAAACAGGGGATTGGCCGCCAGCTATTGGAGGCGGCGGTCGCCGATTTGGCCGCCGCAGGAATGGAGTACGTCAGAATTGAAACCCTGGCTCAAAATCAGGTGGGGACGCATTTCTACCCCCAATTCGGCTTCCAAGAAGTGGCTAGGCAGGTTCACTATATCATGCCGATTGGGGAAACAGACCCCGTTGCCGCTGAACAGTGACCAGCAAACCCCCATAGCTATGGCAGGAGCGTTTACCTATGTCATCTAAAATCAGAGTCGGTATTGTCGGGGCCGGGCCCATCGGCGGCTTAGGGCGCAGACCCCATTCCCATGCTGCCGGCTATCGGCGCTGCGCGGAGGCCGAACTGGTCGCCGTGGCCGACATCAACCCGGCACGACTTCAGCAGTTCGGAGATGAATGGGAGATTGCAGCGCAGCATCGCTATCCTACAGCCATGGACATGTATGAAAAAGCCGGGCTGGATATCGTCAGCGTGACCACCCATAACCTCTACCACCACCAGCCGGTCATTGAAGCGGCCGCGGCCAAGATCAAGGTGATCATGGTCGAAAAGCCTCTGGCGGTCAGCGTCGCGTGGGGACGCAAAATGGTCGCAGCCTGCGAACAGAGCGGCTCGCGCCTGATCACAGAACATACCCGCCGCTTTCTGCCCCACTATCGCCGTCTTAAGCGGATGATTGATGAGGGCGCGCTCGGCCAGATCAAAACAATAAAATATGAAGGCTGCCGGCCGCTACTACACAACGGCACCCATACAGTTGACTACGCCTTTTACTTCAGTGGGGCTGAACCCAAACTCGTTTCAGGCTATCTCAACACAGAGCCTGTCGTTGACCCAGGTGGCGCGGGGATGATTGCCTGCGCTGATGGCAGCCTTATCATGATCGACTGCATAGCCGAGCGTCGGGAGCACCTGGGCTACACGACCATTGCTGGAACTGCTGGCCGTGTCCATTTCTGCGAACGCCGAGGTATATGGGAGTACGGCCCCTTGATTGAAGCAGACGAGGGCTACGGCACCCGCTACGATTTTCAACCCATCCCCGACATGCCAGCCGAGTTCAAATTGGACGACTACTTCTACGCCGCGGCCCGGGAGAGTATAGATTGTCTGTTGGAGGACCGGGAGAGTGTATCGACTGGGCGGGACGGATTGAAGGCCTTGGAGGTGATCACCGCCATCCATATTTCCCACAAAACCGGCACCCAGGTGCGTTTGCCCCTGCCCCCAGGCCTTGACGAGCTGGAGATCCGGTCTACTGGCAAGTGAAACGAGCGTAACTAGGAACTGCAGCTTAAGACCAACAGGAGAAAAATATGCGTCCGCACGGAAAGAATGTCTATCGGGCCGGGATCATTGGCCTGACCGGTATCGGCCAATCCCCGCCGCGTTATAATATTTGGGCGCCTCGCCACCCACAACCGCACTCACACGCAGCGGCCTATGCCTCTCATCCCCAAGTTGATGTGGTAGCTGTATGTGATTTGGTCCCGCAGCTCATCGACAGATATGAGGATATCTGGGGCCCGGTGGCTAAGTATACAGACTATCGCGCCATGTTTGAGCGAGAGAATCTGGATCTGTTGAGCGTGGTTACATCAGATCACTTGCATGCACAGATGGTCATTGATGCGTCCGAAGCGGGTATTCCTGGCATCTACTGTGAGAAGCCCTTAGCCACCACCTTGGCCGACGCCGACCGCATGGTGGCCGCTGTTGAGAAAAACCATACGCAGCTATGTGTCAATCACACGAGACGCTGGGACCCCTTTTGGCAACAGGCGAAAGCCATGATCGACGATGGCCGTATCGGCTCCTTGACCCGTATTCGGGCTCATCTAGGTGGCGAGCGGGCCATGATGTTTCGCAATGGCACTCACCTGATCGATGCAGTCTGTATGTATGCAGATGCTGAACCCGCCTGGCTGATTGGGAGTATGGAAGAGGGCTATGAGGACAGGACTACATATCAGGGGGATGGGGGCCACGACCCCAAGACGGACCCCGGGGCCTCGGCCTATCTCCATTTCAACAATGGTGTCCGTGCTTATATTGAAATCTCACAGAAGACACTGGTGAATTTTGAGGTGGATCTCCTGTGTACAAAAGGTAGAATTCGGATCGGCAACACAGAAGGCCTCGTTTATTTTGAATCGGAGGACCAGAATTACGAGGTGACTAGCCGTCAGCTAGGCGGTACTGTTGATTATGGCAGCGGCATGATCCATGCAGTCAATGAGCTGATCTACTTGATTGAACAGGGGGGTGAGAGTGTCTCTAGCGGCCGGCAGGCACTACGCAGTCTGGAAATCATGATAGGAATTATGCGTTCTCAGGCCAAGGGGGTGGAGAAGATCCATTGGCCCCTAGCACGGGATACTGGATGACAACTGTAGCGTGGCTTGTGGCCACTGCTGTTAAACCATTTCGGCACAGGTGTCTGTACTTCTTACGACCGCAGGATAAGATAAATGGATGTTGTCAAACGAGGAAATCCATGACACAGGGCAAGCGATTGGTTCTCACCCCTGCCGGCGAGATCGAAATTGAGGAGTTCGAAGTACCGTCTCCGGCAGCAAATCAAGTATTGGTACGGATTCAGACCACCCAAGTGAGTGCTGGTTCGGAGATGAACGGGGTCCGTCGTAGGCGGCTGGCCACCCCGGCCGAGCAGTCTACATATGCACCGATGGGGCTGGGCTACACTGCTATCGGTATGGTGGAGGCCGTGGGCACGGAGATCGACCAGGTGGTTGTGGGGGACAGGGTCCTATGCGGCAGCAATCATGCCACCCACTGGTTGGTGACACCGAGCCATGCGGCCAATGAGGCCGCCATCCCCCAACAATACTGGTTGGAGAAGCTGCCTGCGGATCTGTCCGATGTTGAAGCGGCCTTCTGTGTGTTGGGAGATGTGGCCCTACACGGTGTGCGTCTGGCCCAGATCCAGCTTGGTGAATCGGTCGCCATTCACGGGCTAGGGGTGGTGGGGCTGCTGACCCTGCAGCTCTGTCGCCTTGCTGGGGCCTATCCTCTGATCAGCGTGGATCCGGTGGAGGAGCGGCTGGCTCTGGCCCGCCAATTGGGTGCCTCCCATGCCATCGACCCCGCACAACAGGATGTGGTGGCAGAAATCCACGCCCACACCCAGCTACCCTGGCGTTGGCGGGGGGCCTTACCCCATATGACGCCGGGCAGTGGGGCCGAAGTACAGATCCATTGCACTTCCCATATCGGCAACTACCCAACCTTAATCAAAGCCGCAGCCGACCGGGGCCGCATTGTCCTGGTCGGGGCAACTAGCGGTTCTGTGGAGATTGAATCCAACGAACTCTTCCGGCGAGAGATCCAAGTGATGGGCTCCTACCAGACGGGTATGATCGATACCCACCCCTATTGGCCGTGGACTCGAGTACGCAACCAGCATGTGATCTTGGACTTGATACGGCGAGGGGAATTGCATGTCCAGCCGCTGGTCAGCCATGTGGTACCCTATACCCAAGCCCCTCACCTCTTCGACCGCATGATGGCCGGCTATGAGGGCTGGTTGAGTGTCTTTTTTACCTGGACTGATTAGCGGATACTGGTGTTGCGCTGGTATGGCAAAGCAATGGAGATAGAGATGATCGACTTCCCACGTTCTTTCTTCACCTGGAAGACCTTCCCATGGAAGACAGACCCCTACTACAAATACGCGGGCGGTTTTATCGGCCAGGAGGGCGATGTGCGTCATGTACGCTTCAACCTAGAGGCTCGATGTGCGATCTTGGACGAGATCAACGGCAAGACAACAGAACTATTCGTCGGTGCGCCCTGTCGCTCTGAATACACCATTCCCCGCCGTAACCTGTTCCAGATACCGAACGATGAGTTCCGCATGGCCTTTAGCCGTTCCCAACAGCTACCGATTGCCCGCTACCCCAGCAACAAACCAGAGGTCGTATCGCCCCTAGAGCTTCGCACCGCCTACCAGGCCCACCAGATCGACATCAGAGAGCACCCGCATGCGGTCGAACTGGGGGATAGGGGCCAGGTCGTTGAAGCTACCCTGGCCAATGATCTACTCAACGCCTGCTCTACCTATCGACATGCGAAACACAATCTGCAGGTGACCGTTGAATATCCAGTCAATCTCATCAACGTCAACCAGAAAGACACCACCTTCCAGGTCTGCACCGGGCCCCTGATCCTGCCCGATTTGGCTACTTGGAATGGACAAGGCGTCTCCCGTGTCTTTTTGGCCCATGTGGCTTTCTCCGCTTTCGACTACGTCGAATTCATCCTACGCCGAGAAGTTGAAGCGGCCCCTGCGGAACGGGTCTGGTTGGACCAGCCTAGGGGACGAAATCGACTGGAACTACACGATCCCAACAAACAGCCACCCGGCTATCCACCACCCGGCCGCGCGCCAAAGGTCTACAATGAGGTGTGGGAACGGGAAGCGGTCAATGTGGTCCTACGTGTGCCGAATCTTTAAGGATACAGATCTCTACGCCCTGCATGAGTACACCTAGATTTCGGCATCCAAACTGGTGTTAGGTCAAAGATGTGGGGCGGCAATCAATTGAACACCAGAACGGTACGGGCCACCTTTCCTTGGTTCATGTCGTCGAATGCCTCGTTGATTTCGTCCAACGGTCGATAGCGCGAAATCAGCTCGTCGAGCTTGATCTTACCCTGCTTGTACAGGTCGAGGATCCATAGGAAATCGATGCGTGCGCGAGCTGCCCCGTGAAAGGCACCCATGAGCGTCCGGTCCTGTAACAGGTGCCAGCCTTCAACGGAAACATCTTGGCCTGTTGGCTGTACCCCAACTACCACCGCGGTTCCTGTGGTTCGGACCGCATCAACCGCCTGCCTTACGATCGCGGGAAATCCAACGACCTCAAAGGCGTAATCGGCCCCGCCTCCGCTGATTTCCTGGATCCGCCGGACAGGATCCTCCTTGGCCGCGTTGATAAAGTGCGTGGCCCCCATCTGTTCGGCCAATTCCAGTTTGTACGGCACAGTATCGACCGCAATGATCTGACCGGCAGAGGCCAGAACACCGCCCTGTATAACGTTAAGCCCTACGCCTCCACAACCAAACACCGCCATTGACGCGCCGGTTTCTACTTGTGCCCGATTGACCACAGCCCCGATACCGGTGATGACTGCACAGCTAATGAGACAGGCCTGCTCCAATGGTGTATCAGCTGGCACCTTCACGCACGCATCGGCCAGGGCGATGGTCTGCTCAACAAAGGTGGGCCTGATGTGATAGACCGGCTCTCCCTCTAGGGTCATGCGGCTCAGCGGGTCATTGGGATAGGTTTCACACAGGGCAGGGCTACCATTGGAGCAGTTGCGACAGGTTCCACACATAGCATCTAAGGAAAGGATGATCTTGTCGCCGGGCGCGATGTGGCGGACACCTGCGCCAACCGACCGCACAATGCCAGCCCCCTCATGACCCATTACCCAGGGCGTCCTACGTGACGTCACATGACCATCGATGACGTGATAGTCGCTGTGGCAAACCCCTGCCCCAATGATATCGAGGAGGACTTCGCCGGGCTGTGGGTCCACGATTTCAACATCCTGAATCGCTAAGGGCGCGTGGGGTTGGTAGAAGATAGCTGCTTTCATGATCGTTCTCCTTACGCATGAGTGCTACAGGGCGCGAGTGGGCCGCGCGCATATGACCTAGGTTGCAATTCCATCATACATGATGATCGATTTTTACACCACCTGCACATATGTTCATGACTACAAGGCGGTTGCTGAACTGGCAGTTGTCTTTCTGGCGCGCCAGTGCTATGATCGTCAGCGGGTGGCCCACAGGCATCACAGCAGCATGAGGAATTCCAAATGGGGCCACTCGTCATATGGAGGAGAGAGATGAGCATTAGTCTGGGACTAGTCGGCCTAGGGGCATTCGGCAGCTCCTTCGCCGACCTCTTTATGAGCCATCCCTTGGTGGACCGCATCGCCCTCTGCGACCGGGAACCGCAACGTATCGCCCGCATCGCCGGGCAGGAGCATTGGCAGGCAAAGTTTCGCCCCCAAGACGCCTACACCTCCTTGGATGACATCTGCCGTAGCGATGTAGATGCTCTGGTCCTCATCACGCAGCCTTGGCTGCATGCGCCCCAGTGCATTCAGGCCATGGAAGCGGGCAAGCATGTCTACAGCGCGGTGCCAGTCATCACCCTGCCCGATGGTGATGAGATTCTTGACTGGTGTGCCCGGCTTGTGGAGACAGTAGAGCGCAGCGGCCAGATCTATATGTTGGGCGAAACCAGTTTCTATCGGCCCGAAGCCATGTACTGTCGGCGCAGGGCAGCGGCGGGAGCCTTCGGTAGTTTCATCTACAGCGAAGGCGAGTATTTTCACGATGTAGACAGCCCTTCCAGCAATCTGCGACAGGTCCAGGCCCGACGGCAGGCCAGCCAGGCCGGGCAAGAGTGGCTACAAATGCGAGAGCAATACAAGGTTAGGGGTACACTCTCCGGGCCGATGCACTACCCCACCCATTCGACCAGCGGCCCGATGAGTGTGATGAACGCCAACCCGCTAAAGGTCTGCGCCTGGGGCTATGCCAACCGCACGAACGACTCGTATTTTACTGACGAGGGCCATGTCTTTAGCAATGAAACGGCCCTCTTTCAGATGAGCAATGGCTCCACTATGCGTATCTGCGAGCACCGGGAGATCGGAATACCAAATCGAGAGACTTTCCGCATCTATGGCACCCAAGCCAGCTTTGAGAACGACCATTGGTGTGATAAGGAGCGATGCAAGCCCCTTACAGTTGACGAGATGCGGGACCCTCTGCCGCCGCAGGTGGAGCACGCCTTTGGCGCGGTGAGCAAGACATCGGACATCTACGGCGGGCACGGCGGCTCCCATGCATATCTCGTCCATGAGTTCGTCGAGGCGACAGCCCAGGAACGGCAGCCGGCCATCCCTGTCTGGGCCGCGGTGCGCTACATGGCCGCAGGGGTCATGGCCCACAAATCAGCACTGAGAGACGGAGAACGCCTGACTATACCGGATTGGGGTGATGGCCCTTCGGGATAGCTGCAGCGTACAGGCATGTTCGACTTCACACGAGGTGCATGAGCCAGGCCCGCTGCAGGATCCAGACTTCCCCTGCCGGATCCCAGCGCACTTCGTAGGTATTCTGGTCCACCGCCTGCACCAAAAAACAGTGTACGCTTTTGCCATCTACCCGCTCTTCCCATTGGCGACCCACATCAGCCACATAACGGGTCTGATCTCGCCAGATAAACGACGTAGGCACGATCTTCCCAGACGGGAGCGTGCGTACCAGCATGCGGACCGGCTCGTTGACCGATACCAGTTTTTTCATGATCTGTTCCTATGGGCCGCGTAGGAGCGCAGCATCTCCAGCGCGAAGTGCGCGCTCAACAGCTTATTGCCTCGCCGGTCCGCCGGCCAGATGGTTTTCTCCCCTCGGCTGCTCCCATCTGTTGCAGCCAAATGAAAATAGACCAGCCCCATGGGCTTCTCTGCGCTACCGCCGGGGCCGGCCACACCGGTAATCGACACAGCTACATCTGCTTCATAGAGGGCCAGCGCGCCGAATGCCATCTGCAGTGCAACCGCTGCGCTGACAGCACCCTCTTGATGCAGCAACGCATGCTCCACGCGCAAGAGCTTTTCTTTGGCTACATCGTGATAGACACCGGCACTGCCCAGAAACCAGGCCGAGCTGCCGGGAATCTCCGTGAGTAGATGGCCGACCAGGCCGCCTGTACAACTTTCGGCGACCGCGGCCATCGCGCCAGCCTGTTTGAGCGCATAGCCCGTCTCTGCCGCCAATCCACTCAAAGCCTCTTCATTGGCCGGAACGCTGAGAGTCGTCAACATTCTTCAATTCCTCCTGCTCTGTACGGCATCTTCATTGAGAGCTCCTTTCCTTGGATAGTATAAAACACCAGTTTTTCATTGTCAGGTTTGCGTTAGCAGTGGAACTGCATTCGTTTACCGCAAAACTTGACAGACTTTTCTGATTTTTGTATTGTTGAACCGTAAAAGACTGATCTGTTCGTCATCAGAAACGATTTGCCGAAAGTATCAACAAAGGACGTTGTCCTCGGCTGTAATGGGCCTTTTTTGTTGAAGACATACAATATGTAGTCCGCTTCCCTGCCAAAGGACAAGCAGAGGACAGTTTCAAACACAAGGAGTAGCAGACCGATGAGCGTTGCGAGTTCAGCCCCCAGTGAATCAAAAGTTGAGGAGACGATGTCGAGTGAGGAGAGAGTCATGGAGAGCCACCATACCCAGCAACCGCCGGAACTGGAGTTCAATATGTCCGAATCTGAAGAGTCGTTGACTGCCTATCTCTCGGCGATTGGCGGAGCGGTAATCGGACTGCTCCTGACTCTCCTCGTATTGGCGATCTGGAATGGCGGAACGCTGAACTTCACCAATACATCCAAAGTGGACGCGCTGGACGCTAATATGACCCGTGTGGATGAAAATATGGCTGCCATGAGCACAGACTTAGAAACCCTAGGCGAGCGCTTGGCGGCCTTGGAAGGGGAGGCAGGTGCCCTCGCCCAATTGCGGGATAGCCTAACCACATTTGACAGCAGCCTGGCCGCGCTTGACCAGAGCCTCAGCGACCAAGGGATTCACATCACCGAGTTGGACCTAGCTGTCGCAGAGCTGCAGGTTACCCGGCGCAATTTTGACACCTTCACTTCTGCCCTCATACAGGTGTTGGCAGAAATGGAAACCAACCAGACAGGCGCAGCCCCCGTACCGATGATTGTTACCAGTGAAGACGTAGCGGCCGACACAGTTCTCGTCTATCTTTTTGTGGATGCGAACGCAAACAGCGTAATGGATGGGAATGAGATAGAAGTTGCGGGGACAACCATTGCCCTGACCGGGCCAGAGGGCGAATCGGTTGTGGCAGAAACCCGCGAGGATAGTGGGGCACGATTTGAGGAACTGGTGTCCGGCGAGTACACAGTCTCTGTTGAGGATGCCTTAGGCTATGAACTGGTGAGTGCGAGTGCGGTGGCTGTCACTATCAATGCTGGGGCCGAAGCAGGGCAGATCGTCTATTATGCCGTCATGGCCGGGGCCGGCGAGTAATCCGCAGCACAGTTCAATCATAAAAGAGAAGCTGCACAGACCCATAGCAGCGACTGTCGAATTCCATGAGGTTTTCAAGAGCAAGCGGCGTTTTTTCGCGAGGATGAATCTGGACGATGACCACGCCATTAGCTGTCAGCAGATCCGGTCGAGCATCCACTGCCAGCAGGGCTGTACGCCATAGCTCTTGATACTGGGGCGGCGCGATATAAATGAGATCAAAAGGCTCGCCATCAAACTGTTCTAGGAACCTGAAGCTATCCCGTCGCTCCACTGTTGCCTGATCACCTAGTTTGCAGTGGGTTAAATTTTGCAAAATCGTGCGAGTTGCAGCCTTGCTGCGGTCAATGAAATGTGCATGGGCCGCACCCCGGCTTAGGGCTTCAATGCCGATTGCACCGGTACCGCCAAATAGGTCAAGCACAAATCTATCTTCGATCCAGGCCCCTAAAATCGAAAAGAGTGCTTCCTTGGCCCTGTCTGTGATTGGCCGGGTGGTATCCCCCGCAACCGCCTGCAATCTATGTCCTTTGGCACTGCCTGCAATGACCCGCATACTGTCATTATAGCGACCTGTGGATTTCTTGACAATAGCACCACAGGCCATTGGTAACTAGCGATTGTAAAAGAACTGTGCTATCATTCATGATAGCAATAAAAAACCGCATATGTTTCTGCTGATGCACGGCGAGAGAGACTTGGGGTTGTGTAGCCTAGGCGCCGAAGGGGCAAGCCGACAGGAGGACCCAGCCTGTTCGGTGACACTCTCAGGCAAAAGGATCGTCGTGATGCGGCACCTTTGGAAAGCGCAGTGCTCTCACTGCAGTGAAGAGGCAGGTACTCGTCACTGCTTGTGGAGCGGCCACCGACGGGGCAACCGCACACCTGCGTATCATGTGGTGTGTGGCAATCTCTCAGGTCAAGGACAGAGGCGACGGGCATTCATTTTGGATGCCCGTTTTTTGTTCCGATTTGACAGCAGGCCACAGGAGATATGTATGACCCACCCAGCCCCCAGCAAAGAAGAAGAATATCGCCCTCCACCCGCCCTCACCTCTACACAGCACGGTCATCGCACAAGCCAGGCCAGTCTACTAGAACGCACGGATTCGTTCGTTCATCGCCATGTAGGACCCAGCCCTGACGAAGTACAGGCCATGCTGCAGACGGTCAATGTGGATTCATTGGACGCGTTGATCGACCAGACGATTCCGCCACAGATTCGCTCCAACCTACCATTGGCTCTGCCGGGGCCGCGCCCGGAATCGGACGTCCTGTCGGAGATGGCGGAAATGGCGGCCCAGAATCAACTGTTGCGCTCCTTTATCGGCATGGGCTACTACGACACCATCACCCCACCGGTAATACTACGCAACATCCTAGAGAATCCCGGCTGGTATACCCAATATACCCCCTATCAAGCGGAGATCGCCCAGGGCCGGCTGGAGGCCTTGCTCAATTTCCAGACACTGGTGACGGATCTCACCGGGCTTGACATCGCCAATGCCTCTCTGCTGGACGAGGCCACCTCTGCGGCTGAAGCGATGATGATGTGCAAACGGGCGCAAAAACGTAGCGCAACGGCCAACAGGTTCTTTGTGTCAGAGACGTGCCACCCGCAGACGATTGATACGGTCCGCACTCGCGCTGCACCTCTCGGCTATGAAATCATCGTCGGCGACCACCGTCACTATCAATGCAATGCCCAGACCTTTGGCCTGTTGGTACAGTATCCAGATACCCAAGGAACGATCAGCGACTTCCGCGCGCTCATAGAACAAGCGCACGCAGTGGGCGCGCTTGTGGTCGTAGCCACAGATCTGCTGGCCCTAACCCTGCTGACACCCCCCGCTGAATGGGGCGCGGACATCGCGGTAGGCAGTGCTCAGCGTTTTGGCGTGCCAATGGGGTATGGCGGCCCCCACGCGGCCTTTATGGCAACCCGGGATGCGCTCAAGCGGCAGATGCCAGGGCGACTCGTAGGTGTTTCCCAGGATGTGCAGGGCAAACCGGCCCTGCGTCTCGCCCTGCAGACCAGAGAACAACACATACGTCGAGATAAGGCAACCAGCAATATCTGCACCGCCCAGGTCTTGCTGGCAATTATGGCCTCAATGTATGGCGTCTATCACGGGCCCCAAGGCGTAAAACGGATCGCGCAGCGGGTACAGTTGCTTACGTCGATTCTGGCAAGAGAGTTGGAAAAACTCGGCTATCAGCTCAATGATGGGCCCCTGTTTGATACGCTGAAGATCAGCAAAACCAGTGACCAGCAACACCACAGGGCACTGCAATTACAGGAGGAACTGGCCCGGACAGCCACGGAACGGGGCATCAATCTGCGCCTGTATGAAGATGGGGCTATGGGCGTCTCTTTGGATGAGCAGACCACAGTCGATGAACTCTGCACACTATTGGATATCTTCGGCTGCCAGACATCCCTCACGCGGAAAGACATTGCCAGCCTGGCCGAGGCAGTAGATCTCAAATACCCAGATCCTTTTGCCCGTACCAGCCCCTACCTCACCCATCCGATCTTCAATCGGATGAATTCAGAGACGGAGATGCTCCGCTACATTACAAAGCTGCAAAACCGAGATCTGTCCTTGGCCCACTCGATGATCCCCCTTGGCTCCTGCACAATGAAGCTGAACGCCACTGCCGAGATGATACCCGTCACTTGGCCGGGATTTTCTCGTCTGCACCCATTTGTCCCATTGGAACAGGCCCAGGGCTATCAGGTCCTCTTTGAACGTCTAGGCCAAGCATTGCAGGAGATCACCGGCTTACCCGCTGTCTCCTTCCAGCCCAACGCCGGCTCCCAGGGGGAGTACGCCGGGCTGCTGGTCATTCGTGCATGGCACCACAGCAGAGGGGACGAACACCGCAACATTTGCCTGATCCCATCCTCCGCCCACGGTACAAACCCAGCCAGCGCGGTCATGGCGGGGATGGAAGTAGTGGTCGTCCAGTGTGATGCCAATGGCAATATTGATGTGACGGACCTGCAGGCAAAAGCCGCAGAACATGGCGAGCATTTGGCCGCGCTGATGGTCACCTACCCCAGTACCCATGGGGTCTTTGAAGAGGCCATTGAGGAAGTCTGTCATATCATCCATCAGTACGGAGGCCAAGTCTATATGGATGGGGCCAATATGAATGCACAGGTGGGCTTGTGTCGTCCCGGCCATATGGGCGCGGATGTGTGTCACCTGAACCTACACAAGACATTCTGCATTCCCCATGGTGGCGGTGGGCCAGGTATGGGCCCGATCTGCGTGGCAGAGCATCTGGCCCCCTTCCTGCCAGGGCATTCTTTTGGGCAGCGGCAGAGCCCAGGATCTGCACGAACGTCAAACATCCGCGGAGAGAATGCCATCAACGCAGTGTCGGCTGCGCCCTGGGGAAGTGCCAGCATTCTGCCAATCTCTTATGCCTACATCGCCATGATGGGCGGCAGCGGCCTCACCGAAGCGACCCGGATTGCCATTCTCAATGCCAATTACATCGCCGCGCGGCTAGGGCCGGTCTATCCGGTCCTGTACAAAGGCGCACAAGGCCGAGTCGCGCACGAATGTATCATTGACACCCGTTTTCTCAGGGAACACGGCCTGCAGGTGGATGACATCGCCAAACGGCTGATGGATTTTGGCTTTCACGCGCCCACAATGTCCTTCCCTGTGGCCGGCACGCTGATGATCGAGCCGACTGAGAGCGAGTCCAAAGATGAGCTGGACCGTTTCTGCGAAGCGATGCTGGCCATACGGGCCGAAGTGCAAGCAGTGCAGGACGAAATCCTCAGCCCGGAGGAATCACCCCTGCACCATGCACCCCACACCGCCGCTATGATCGCAGCGGACGAGTGGCCCCACATCTATAGCCGAGAGATGGCTGCCTTCCCCGCAACCTGGGTGCAGGAGAGCAAGTTCTGGCCCTATGTTGGGCGCATTGATAATGTGTACGGAGACCGCAATCTGGTATGTGCTTGCCCTCCACTGGAAAGTTACACCCCCAATGGCCTGTGAACAGTGGCCAAATTGCAGGCTACCAATAACGACTGGACACTCTGATGAAACCAACCGTTCTGATCGCATATGCAGGGTTTGATGATATGGAAGTCGAGTACAGCGTACTGGGTGCGCTTGACCTACATATTGTGCATACCGGCACTCTCACCACGCCGGAGGCAATTGACGCGGCCCAACAATGTGATGCTCTTATCGTGACCTTACAGGAAGTGCGTGCCGACCTGATCAGCACCATGGCGCGCTGCCGGCTTATCAGCCGCGCCGGCACCGGCCTGGATACTATCGACATCAACGCGGCGACCGAACACGGTATCTGGGTCACGAACGTGCCGGATTACTCTATTGACGAGGTCTCAACCCACGCTATCGCCCTGTTATTGAACCATGCCCGTAGTCTCTTCCGTCTCTTTGACGCCACGCGCAGGGGGGAGTGGGATAATTCTGTGGCTGTGCCAGGTCGCCGGCTACAGGGTCAAATCCTAGGTGTGGTGGGCTTTGGACGTATCGGACGTGCTGCCGCGCAGAAAGGGCTTGGGTTGGGCCTAGAGGTGATGGTATTCGACCCCTATGTTGAGGCAGAAACCATCGCTGCTAAGGGGATGCGGCCGGCTGATCTCAATACACTCTTACGAGAAGCGGACTATATAACCCTGCACACTCCGTTGACAGATGACACCCGCCACATGATCAATGCCCGTACTCTCAGCTTGATGAAGCCCAACGCCTATCTGATCAATGTAGCACGGGGTGAACTGGTCGATGAAGATGCGCTGGCACAAGCACTACGAGAAGAGAGGATCGACGGTGCTGCTCTGGATGTTCTAGCGGTTGAACCACCGCCAGCCGATCATCCATTACTGCATGATGAACGCATTCTGATTACTCCCCATGCGGCTTGGTACTCTGAAGAAGCCAAGTACGACATGCGCGTGCGAGCTTGTGAGGAGGTCGTGCGTGTGTTACGTGGTGAACCGCCACGTGCAGCCGTAAATCAAATTCACCCGCATTCCTAGTGCCATCCACCTACAAGACGCTCTTGGCCACCTTCGGCCACTGATTCGCGCCTGAATCCCAGCCAAAGCCATTGATTGCGACTCAGCCAGCCAAGCGCACAATGCGAAAGTCCTCAAAGCGGATCCAATGCTCCTCATCTTGTGGGCCGTTGTAGCACTGAATGCTGACCTGCTCATGTGCGGCCGGCGGTAGCGCACCGCTAGCGGCTGTTTCAAATGCTGATGCCCCTTGCGCGCGGAACTGCGCCTCCCAGGAATCGGCTGTTACCACGAGGCGCAAACGCACGCTTTGGGTCGGCATAGGCTTACGGCCAGGGATGATGTACAGTTCACCGTCGATCAACTCCTTGACCTCCTTGAAAACCGGCTCGCCGTTTTGATACCAAGTGATACCGGCCTGTTCGTACTGCTGGGTAGGCGATGTATGGTTGTAGATCGTTACTTCGACCGCGTAGGGGCCGTCGTGACGGTCTGGGGCCGGGCGCACAAGCGCATTGCGGACTGTGGCCGCCAGACCCGGCTCCACCATGATCTCCAGCCCACCCTCGCGGATACGCCAGCAGCCCGGATTCTCCCGCAACCAGGACCAGCCAGCACCTAGCGTGCCCTCAAATTTCTCCGCAAAGATCACCTGCTCATCGGCTCTATCCATGTTCACTTCTCCTTTTCTGATGGGTTCTGTGCATCTATGGTAAATCATTGAGGCGATAATCCCAATTAACATGAGCGATTGTCTACATTGGTGCCATATTTGATCTAAATTGTTGTCATACTGGCAACAACATTCCTTTATTCTGCCATAGAAGGATCAATTGATGCTGTCGCAAGTGGCCGGCCTACTCTGGGCCAGCCAATCACAAAGGAGAAATGCAGTGAGTAAAGTCAAGATGGTTGTTGGTTTTGTGGTTATTCTATTCTGCCTGCTGGGCGGCGTAGGATATGCACAGGGAGAATTGACGCTAGAAGGATTGGCGGAACGAATTGACGAGTTGGAGTCATTGGTATACGTGTCTGAGATTCGTATTTATGAAGTGATTGAAGACACACCTGCGTATGATGCAGGATTACGGTCTGCGGATACAATTTTGTCCATTGATGATAAAACAGTGGATTCGTATGCAACACTCGTAGATCTCCTTGCTGAATATGAGCCTGGTGATGAAGTGACATTGACCATCTCAAGATTTAATGTCACTTCAGAGGAATCGGAAGAGTTGTCTTATGATGTAGTACTGGCAGAGCACCCCAATGAAAAGGGTCAGGCATATTTAGGAGTTAATGTGCCACGCACAAAAACTCTTGAAGAGCTGCTGCGTGTTTCTAGGGACCTCGACCATTTTGATAAACGGCTATCTGAACTGGAGTCAGTACAGTACCATGATGGCATGGTTTTGGATGACGAAGGAGCATGTCGGATAGCTAAACAGGATAGATTGCAAGCGTCTAGCCTGGCTAAGTTTTTGGAAGCATTTCCTGATGAAGATGTACCCTCCACTATACACATAGATGCTGTAAGGGTTTTGTCGGATACTACTATGGTAGTTAGGTTTGACGCTTTTTGGCAAGACTCTTTTATTGATGAGTATTGGGATGGTTGCGAGTTTCTTTATTCATCAGAGTGGCAGGAGGAGTAGTTATTCTGATATCAACTAAGTGTGGCCGGTCCTCTGTGGCTGGCCACATTTAACACAAGGAAGCCTGCATGAATTGCAAGTATTGTGGTGCTGCAATCGATCTCAAAGATATACCAGCACCACAACCTATCTCAATTGATGCTGTCGCAAGTGGCCGGCCTACTATGGGCCAGCCAATCACAAGGAGAAATGCAGTGAGTAAAGTCAAGAAGGATTGTTGGTGGGTGTTTGTTCTATTTTTCCTGCTACCGATACTGGGCTGCAATGGAGCCTCCATATCAGAGGCAAGTTTAAGTCAAGAAGAGGTAGCAGCAACCCAGGCAGCCGTTGTGCCTGCGAAGGTGGGCGAGGATGTACGGGTGGATGAGGTACGCTGGCATGTGTTGTCTGCAGAGGATTTAGGGGATACCTTATCCAGCGACAATAGATTTGTGGACAGCAAGACGACAGCGGGTCGGTTTATTCGGGTACGCTTTGAGATTGAGAACCTATCCAATGATCTGTTGACTTATGGTGGCTTGGATTTGGTGGATAATAGGGACAGAGAATATACTTCATATAGCGAATCCTTCATGTTCTTGCCAGATGAGGAGGAATGCTCCTTCATTGAAAATCTGAATCCCAATATCCCAAAGATATGTACTGTGATCTATGAGGTCGCTGCAGATGCCGCTGGTCTCAAGATTGTCGCATCGGATTTGAAGATATTTGGTTCGGATGAGAAAGAAATTGATCTCGGCCTTGATTGATGCTGTCGCAAGTGGCCAGCCATCTGTGGCTGGCTACACCTACACACTACGGAGAGAGACATGAAGCATTGCAGAGAATGCGGACTACCTATCTCAAAGAAAGCTCGTACATGTCCTCATTGTGGCAGGACAAAGCCTCATCATGGCTGTTGTCTCGGCTGTCTGTTGCCAATGGGCCTCGTTTTCCTGGGGTGTTGATATTCTTCGGATAATCAATCAGGGCAAGTTAGAAGCCCGCCACATCTAACACAAAGAGTCCTGCATGAATTGCAAGTATTGTGGTGCTGCAATCGATCTCAAAGATATACCAGCACCACAACCTACCAACTACGACAACATCTATAGAGAGTTGCGAGAAGAAAAAGGCCGGCTGTCTGTAGAGAATGAAGATTTGCAAAAGGAAAATGCCAGATTACTGCACGATCAAAAGGGGGAATACGAAAAACATAAGACGACTTGGGATGCGTATCAGAACTCCCAAGAAATACTGAAGAACCAGCAAAAAAGCCTGAAGGCCCAGAAGGTATGGCTATGGATATTGGGAATCTGGTCAATTGTAAGCATCTTTATCATTTTGTCATAGACATAACCATCATAAGGACAAAGGGATACGACCGTGAAAACCAGCGGCATTAGATTACCCTGAACCAATTTTTGCAGGCGAAAACAAAATGAGAACGAGACTCGCTGGGTTCGTGTTCGTATTGGTTTTCATCATGGCGATGACTTATTCGGGATTCATGGTTTGGGCACAGGAGACGACAGGACAGACCGCAGAGCAGTCCGTGCGCTGTGACCCTAATCCACCTACGCCAACGACGAGGCCTCCTCACACCGGCGGCGGGGGCGGGTTACCAGTACCTACACACGCCTACACACACGGTCACGCCGACAGCCACTCCACTCCCTACCTGCACGCCTACAGCTACAGCGACACATACAGCTACCCCGACGCCGACACCAGATACAAGGCCAAGTCAGTGTGCCAACTCGACAGCAGTTCCGTATCCTGACTCACATTCCCTCGTTACTGATTGCAAAACGCTGCTCAAGGCAAAGCCCATCCTAGAAGGCAGCGGCAGCTCGAACAATCAACTAACAGGCAGTATCCCTGCAGCAATGGGCAATCTGACACAGTTGAAGACCTTGGCCCTCGGGCACAATCGCTTGACTGGCAACATCCCGCCGGAATTGGGCAACCTGGCCAATCTGCAGTCGTTGACCCTCAACAACAACCAACTGACGGGTAGCATTCCGAAGGAACTGGGCAAGCTATTCTGGCTGAACTTGCTGTACCTTTTCAACAACCAACTGACGGGCATCCTTCCGAAAGAACTGGGCAACATCTCCAATCTGCGCTACTTGCACCTTCACGGCAACCAAATAAGCGGATGTTTACCGACAGCCCTCAGGCGTTTAGGACACCAGATACACATTCGCCCCATCAATCTATCAGGCTGCCCGACGCCGACACCAACAGTCACTCCAACCCCGGCATCCACGTCAACGCCCACGCCTACAGTCACTGGCCCAGCACCTGCTACAACGCCCACAGTGACGCCTACGGGTGCAAACACTACAGGAACACCAACGCCTACAGAGACGCCCTGTGGCTATGTAGGGGGTAATCCGTGCGGGCCTTTGTTTGCAGCACCAACGGGGACGATAACGCCGCTGCCCACGCCAGATCTGTGCATTGTGCATACTGGCCGGCCTTGTGTCAGGTACAGGCTATTCTTCCCGTATCAGGAAAAGTAGATGACCCGTTTACGAGATCGGATACTCAGGAGAAAGGTAAGGAGATCATGAGCAGAGGGATGAGTCGAGCAGAACGCTTGCGAGAGATGGAGCATCTTTACTCAGTGCGAGCATACAGTGATCAAGAAATGGCAAACGAGCTAAGTGTAGACCGCTCCACTGCCTATAAAGATCGGATTCTCTTGAGCACAGAATGGCCCTTTATTCAGAATGAAGAGGGCAAGTGGCGTATCGACCCCAAGGCGGATATAACCAATATTCGCGTCAACCGAGAAGAGGCACTGGTCCTCTATCTAGCTGCTCGTCGGGCTTCGCACCGCATGGAAACAGCCCAGAAGCCGATGCAAAGTGCGCTGGAGAAACTTGCCATCACTTTGGACCAACCCATGACAGAACAGCTAGTAAAAGCGGCAGATCAAGTCCATGTGCGTAAAGAGAATGAAACGCGCGAGAACGTTTTTGCCCTCGCAGCCCAGGCATGGACGGAAGGACTCACTCTACGCATTCGATATCGTGGACTGCATGGGAAAAGAAGTTACCAGGATCTACTCACAATTTGGTTCATTGAATCATCGCCTTGGAGCGACGCCGTCTATCTGATTGGGCACAGCAATACCTTAGAGAAGACAGTCTCCTATAGATTGGACAGGATAGAACGGGCCAGTCTCAGTGGAGAGCCGGCCAATAAACCCCAGGGGCTTGATGAACAGGCGTTACTCCGCTATGCTTGGGGCATTTGGCGTAGTGATCAAGAACCGCAGACCGTGCGCCTGCTCTTCCGCGTGCCCACAGCAGTCAAGCGTATCAAGGAAAGCACCTGGCATCCGCTAGAAAAGGTGACAGATACAGAAGATGGTGGCTGCATTTGGGAAGCACCCATTGCCGTGCCCTATGAAATGTTGCCCTGGATCCGGGGATGGGGCGCGGATTGCGAAGTGCTGGAGCCGGTCGAGTTGCGGAATCTGCTCACCACCGATGTGAGGCGTCAGGCAGCACTATACGGATGGGAAGTTCACCTACCTACTCGCTCAAAGAGTGAAGTAACCACAGATGACGATCATCAATTTTTCGACGATTTCTTCATGTAAAGATTATCATGCCATTACATCAATTTCCATTACATCAATTTCAAAAAGATGTTTATGAACGCCTCTCAGATGGTCGGTCGGTGATCTTGCAGGCACCGACTGGTGCTGGCAAAACGCGAGCTGCACTGTATCCATTTTTCAGAGCTTGGGAGGAAGGCAGTGACTTCCCGCGCAAATGTATCTATTCGGTACCGATGCGTGTATTGGCTAACCAATTCTGGGATGAGTACGAGGCGCGAGATCGCAACTTTGGCTTTCTCAAGTCATTGAACGTGACGATTCAAACAGGTGCTCGTCCTGATGATCCAAAGCTGGAAGGGGACCTGATCTTTACAACAGTTGACCAAACGTTAAGCAATTTCCTGAATATCCCATATGCCCTCAGTTTAGGGCAGGGAAACATTAACGCTGGTGCTGTTATCTCCTCATACCTTGTTTTTGACGAACTTCATCTCTATGATTCGAAAACTTCCCTTCCAACGATATTGCACTTGCTTCGGATCTTACGAAACGTCGTACCATTCTTGGTGATGACGGCCACCTTTTCTGTAGACCGTGTGCAAGCACTGGCACAATGGCTTGACGCGGAACCTCTAGTGTTGTCAGGCCACGAAGCGGCTGCGATTCCTTCTCAGGAAAAGACCCGCCGAGTGCATACCGTAGAGGCAGAGCTGACCGCCGAAGCAATCTTGCAGTCCCATAATCAGCGATCTATTGCCATTTGCAATACGGTAAGTCGAGCCCAAGAACTGTTTGAGTCACTGTGTAGTAAGGTAACGAAAGGGATAGAAGTACGTTTGCTACATAGCCGGTTCCTACAATCTGACCGGAATAAACACGAAGAATGGTTACAGAGGGAATTCGGTAGCAACAAAGACGAGTATACAGTCAAGAGTGCCATTCTAGTGGCGACACAGGTAATTGAGGTCGGCGTTGACATCACCAGTCAAGTATTACATACTGAATTGGCTCCGGCCGCCAGCGTAATCCAGCGCGCTGGCCGTTGTGCTCGCTATCAGCAAGAGGTTGGGGATGTGTACGTGTATCAACTGCCAGTAGATGACAACGACCGGATACAGTATGCGCCTTATCAAGGTCAAAGCGATATCTGCGAGCGAACTTGGAAGGCATTCCAAGCTCAATCAAGCCAGATTTTTGACTTCGGCCGAGAACTAGATATTGTTAATGACGCACATGGGCCAGGTGATACACAGATGATGAGCCAGTTACGTGCCAACCGCCATTACTTGGCTCAACGGGTTGAAGAGACTATTAGAGCACAAGAACGCGGCGCAGCTCGTGAGTTAATCCGCAGCGTGGATAGCCGCACGGTCATCGTGCATCCTGATCCAAAAAGTATTGAAAATCCTTGGATTTTTGAAGGTTTTGGTATCTTCCGAGGTAGTTTATTTGGTGCTTATGAAGACTTGGATACCCGAGCCAATTCAGAACAGATCGAATGGACAATGATGACAGCCGATGCGCTGCCAGAGGATGCAGAGTCCAACCGTTCGCGGACTGTGTATCGCTGGCGTCCTTTAACGAGCAAGGACGATATGGTTGGGACTCTGCTATTAGCCATCAACCCCGCTTTGGTTTCCTACTCATCTGCTACAGGATTTCAGCTCGGTGTTCTTGGTGATCCAACATGGAAATCTCCTCTGCACAGTACAAATAGACAACGGCCACACTTTCTACCTTACCGCCGAGAAACTTTGGTTGAGCATGTACGGCGGATGATGAATGTATATGAACATCCTTTTTTTGATCTCCAGGAGCAGACGCAACGGCAATCACTGACTGATGAAATAGCCTACGCCGTAGCCCATCTTGAACGGAAATTCCAGTGGCCAACGGGTACATTAGACAAGGCAATCCGACTTGTGGTCGCAGCGCACGATATAGGCAAGTTAGATGAAAAGTGGCAAGATTGGGCACATCGTTGGCAGGAAAAGGTCAATGCTTTGCGAGGCGAAAACCTGACTATCCCGGCTGACTATTTGGCCGGACATACTGATTATGACAATCAGAAGGAAACTGAACGTAAAGCTAATCAACAGATGTCCCATCTGCGTCCCAACCATGCTGCCGAGAGTGCGTATGCAGCAATGGAATGGCTAAGGGATAATTTGGATGATCCCTCCTTAGCACGTGCAACACTAACAGCTATTGTTCGTCATCACACAGCAGGAGCGAGAGGATCCAATAAGCAATACTCCGCCCACCATCTTGCCCGCAAGGAGTTTCAGAAAATTCTATCTGAAGTCGGACTGGCAGAGACGACCGACACAGACATAGATTGGTCCTTTCCAGCTAGTGAAACATTGGTGAACCGCCAGTTCCGGCCCGACCGCCCTAAGGAACTGCTTGCGTACTTACTGATCGTGCGAGTACTGCGTCTGTCCGACCAGAGAAGCCAGAGCTGGACATGATATTAAGGGAGGTTTGATGTTTCAAAACTCGTACTTCGTAGACAAGACTACTGATACCTTTGCCGACACATTGTTGGCTTACGGTCTAGCTTCGCTGCTTGACAGGCTCTTGTTTGATAATGTTTCAGAGGAGACTGTACGTATCAGGGACGCGGGCAGTGCCTTTATCGTCGCCTTGGATCAGCCAATTGAGGAAGGCTTTGAACAGGTAGATTGGTTTTGCGACCTACCCTTTATTGAGACACAGAGCACGAAACCTCCAGAGGATTGGATGGGGCAGATCATCAACTATAACCGTGAGAGAGAACGTAATTCCGAATTCTTTGAAGCTCGCAAGCAAGTATCAAGAGAGGCCTTACGGCCCGGGTCTACCATTGATGAGTATCCGGAACTTGCCCAGTTAGAGGCACTTAAGCCTCGGACTGACTGGCAGGTGATTACTCAGATCAATCGAATGGCAGGCATTAACGCCTACAAGAAGGTGCTGGAAGCATGGTTTGATTGCCGAACATGCTTTCCTGAACTGATACGTTTGTTATTGAATCTGTTTGCTGTTATGCCTAACGATGTGAATAAAGCAATGAGTGAATGGAAGGCACTAAAAAAAGAACGGGGGCTGAGGACAAAAGACACCGTCACTCCGGTGCAGATACTGAATCCGGCCATGGGCAAAGGTCTCAACCGCGCAAAGGCCGATGGAGCCAACCGGCTAGATAATCCTAAAAGTTTCTGGCTGCTTGAATTTCTAAAATTTTGGGGTATGCGTGTTGCTGGCGTACCGCGCACCGTCAAGGCTGCCAAACCCGGCGGACGGGGACCCCAGGATATGAAAACTTATGTTCTACATCCGGTTAACCTGTCTCTAGAAACACATTCCATAGTCTATCAAGCCTTCAATGAGAGCATGTACCAAGAGACTGCCATCAAGATGGATATTTTGGCAGCCATCCGTTACATGGATACTTTCCTAAAGCAGTGGTTAGCCGGGCAATTACATGATGCCCGTTGGGACGAGAAACCAGGCAACTATGTCGGCAGTCTGACCACCGCCTTTTATAAGGATATGGGCAATGCTAAGGCCTTACTGAATCTATCGGAGATCAGCTTGCCAAAGTGGATGCCGGTAGAAAACCTAGAGCAGGGTAGGCACTATCAAGATGTACTCAAGGAGCATCAACAGATAGTGAATAGCCTTGATGAACGTTATGCAGATCAGTACAATCTATTAGTTAGTTATCGAGACTTCCTATCCGGTCAAAACTTGGATATGTTCTTCAAATTTTGTGGTGCTTACACTACTGTGCTGATGTCCCTCATAGAGCAAAGGAAGAGGGCACCTCAATTTTCAACCACCAATCTGGAGGTGATAATCGTGAGCCACGACCGTAAGTTAAAGCCCATCATTGAGTCACCGGGCTTCCAGAATATTGCCAAAGCCATTCGTCGGAGTACAGTCAGTCCCCAATTCCAAAAAACCAAGGGCCAGAAAGGTCTTTATGATGTTAGGTATGGTCTGGGGACGGACTTACTGCGTATGGCCGCCTATCCGAACCGGTTCATTCAGGCACTAGGTGAGTTCATGCACGCTTTCAATCAGGAAAACGCGCGGATCTATGAACGGGAATCGGGTGAGCCGCGGGTACGTCGTGCCAATATCACAACCGAAGATATAGCTGATATTGTCAGCTTGATTGATGATTACGGCTCACAGACAGTGGGAAATCTGCTAGTTGCCTATGGCTACGCTCGCGAACCGAGAGCACAGGGCGCGGAAGACCTAGCAACTGAGAGCACAGAAGTTGACAACTCCGCTAACATCAACGCAATTTAGATTGATCCAACTACCGTCAGGAGGACCCCAAAATGACTATTCCGATCTATTCATTATCAATCTCTGCCCGGCTCACGCTGGACATGCACAGCCTAAACAACGAAGGCAGTGAAGGCAACCAGATCCAGACCCGTATGGTCAATATTGTGGCAGCGGATGGGCGGCTGTATAACGTCAATGCAATCAGCGGGGACATGTTCAAACACATTCAGGCAGAACACCTCTTTCATCTCGCCAAAGAAGATGAGCACCTGCCTCTCTGCGCCGCCTGTGAGAAATTCGACGCCAACCGCATTAGTGCCGATCCTAAGTACCTTGACGAAATTCAGGGACGCAGCGATGGCTATGCCATTGACCTGATGTTACAACGATGTACGCTTGATGACATTGAAGGCAACCTGATTACGGCTGCGGGCCGCTCAACACCTCGCAAGAGTGTTGCCGAATTTGGCTGGGTGGTCGGGATACCTGTAGATGAAGATGGCCGCGAATTGACTACTACCGGCTCTTATCTTCATACTAAGTATGCTTCAGAGCGCGGCGAGGAAGCACGTGATGCAACGCGCACAGAGGAAAGTCGTCAGGATAACCTAAAACAGGCTCTCTTCCATCGGCCAGCATCTTCCGGTGTATACGCGTTCGTTTCCCATTACGAGATTGCCCGTGTCGGTTATAACGACATCTCTCGTACTTATGCTCTCCCAGACGATGCCCGACTGCGCCGGTATAGGGTACTATTAGAAAGCGTGCTCTATACGTTCTTGCAGCCAAAAGGTGCCATGCGTTCGGCTCAACTTCCACACCTTGTCAACATTCAAGGTGTGGTGAGCTATACAACAGGAGTGTTACCTGCCCCCACTGTCAGCCCTCTCAATCCAGACTTTTCTGCCGAAATCAAACAAATCACGGCTACCTTGAATGGATTGCACTCTGGTAGGGTGTTGGAACGATCTTTTGACAGTCTAGCTAGTCTGGTAGACATCATCCGTGAATTGATTGAGACTACCGGGCCATTTCGTTTGCCGACCTGATCCGGGGAGAGCGACTGATGTGGACAATCGCCAACTACCAGCCTACAACGCTATTTAGTCTGCGCCCGGCCACAGCTACCACGTCGGGCGGCAAATCTCTCATCGTGCCGACGCCATTCGCTATCAAAATGGCCCTGCTTGATGTGGCCATTCGGACCCAGGGTGTACAACATGCTCAGGAACTCTTCCCGATCTTACGCGATATGCGCCTTGCTATACATCCGCCCCAACGAATTGTAGTCAACAGTACATTCACTAAAATTCTTCGTATAAACGAGAGCAAGAGCAAGGCCAGCGAAAAGGAAGCATCAATAACCAAGGCTAAAGCGAAACGGGAGTGGCCGTTTAAGAAAACCATTGCCTATCGTGAATATGTGCAGCTGGCAGGCCCAATACAATTAGGATTTGAAGGTGTAGATTTCGATCTATTGGTACCGCTGCTGATACAGGTGAACTATCTAGGAAAACGAGGTGGATTCATACAATTACACACCACCCCTTATCTAGTGGATGATTTGCCTAGTGAGTTTACCGAGATCACTGCGAGCATCAATGATAGCTTCCCCCTAGACGGCGTGTTGCAACTACTGGACGATTTCGGACCAAAAATCACCTACGAACATGCAGATGTTTACAGTAGTAAGCCCATGCGTCTTGATACTCACCGCATCCTGCGTTCTGTCATCCTACCCTACCGTTTAGCGCGCAGCAGCCGAGGCTATACGCTGTATGAACGGTTCGCTGATCCCAGGTAGTTCAGGGCAAGGGGAGTAGAGAACGACTTACTACTCCCTCCTATATTTTCAAAGCAATTTACATCTTTTGATAAGCGGGAACTACAGTGTTCCCTTTCCATGTAATAGAATGATACAAACGCTAAATCGCATCTATAGATTGAGTCGGTAAGACAATACCAAAGGCGGAATACGGTGCAGTTTTCATCAGGACGAGACGAGGAAATCAAACGAACTGCTCGTATCTTAGAGATCATTCAAATCATTGCGATTCGACCCCGACAGTATCGGGCAAAAGATCTGGCCCAACGCTTTGAAATTGGCGAAAGAATGATCAAGAAGGATTTACAAGTTATTCGTCACGGATTGCGGTTAGATATATGTTCGTCAAGGCAAGGCTACTATTTTGGGGAAACGCCGCAACTGCCTACCGTTGCATATAGCTTTACAGAAGCACTTGCACTACTGCAAGCAGCTCAAGTATCCCGACAGGTAACAGGCATAAACTCCGCAGACTTGGCTGCTGCCGTAGCACGACTTGTAGATCTGTTTCCTCCAGAGTTCAAGAATCTCTTACAAAAGGTATCGTATCGTCCTCGCATTACGGTGGCACGTGAACACAGACAGGAGATGCTTCGCTTGCTCAATCAAGGCTGGCTGGAGAGGCGTAAATTGGATATCATCTACTCGACCGCTTCAAGGAAAGGGGCTATCAGCCAACGTATCATTCATCCATATCATATCATGCCCTATGTACGTTCTTGGCAACTGATCGCGTACTGCGAGAATCGCAACGATGTGATCATGTTCAAGGTAGATCGAATCCAAGAAGCGACTCTGCTAGACCAAACCTATGAGGTAGCGGATGACTTCAACCCGGAACAGTACATTGGCAATGTCTGGGGTGTAATGCGGGCAGAGGGCCAGGTGTCAGAGGAAATCGAACTTCACTTTTCGCCGGATGCCGGACGCTGGGTGGCCGAGGAGTTCTGGCACAGCAGCCAGCAAGTAGAACAACAACCGGACGGCAGCGTGCTCTTTCGCCTTACCATCCCCATCACGCCTGAGTTTGTGAATTGGTTGCTCTACTACGGGAGCAAAGTAAAGGTGATGAAACCGTATCACTTGCGGACCACCGTAGCCACGCAGCATAGACAGGCTGCAGAGCAATATGTACAGAAGGAGGTAACATAAGTGTTCAACTACGTTGGTCATCCTTATTATGATGTGGGCATCGCAACACTCGCAGCATTTGCCGGGAAAAAGGATCCACGGTTGTTGACTTCTCATGACTTGGAGAAAGCCGTAGATTATATGACACGGGAATATGTTCAACAACCCCTGCGCTCTTATCTAACAGTCGCATTTCCTAATTCGGGTTTTACGAATCCCGCCTTTTTCAAGCAGCCAGACCGCCAACAAGAGTATGCAAGGCGAGTTCTGCGTAGTTATGCAGAGGATATGCCGGTATTGAATGAACAGTGTGTCTTCACAGGCAAACCCGCTGTTGCTATAGCGTTTGGTGATAAGGAAGATCTACCTTTGGGACGAGCATTTCGTCAACATATCCCGCTTCTTACCGGAGAAAACTACATCAACTTTTATCCCTATGGGGACAATGGCCTGCCGGTATCCGGCCCAGCAATGCTGGCAATGCAGGCGTTGCCGCTGGGGTGTGCCAAATCGTCTGGCAGGATGCTGATGGTGCATTCTGATAATTCCGACATAACCTACCATTTTGCCAGCGAGTTCTTAAAGCAAAATCGGCAGACAGTGCAGGTTGCTCAACAAGCTAGCAGCAATAAAATGCCAGAGTCTCATCACAAGCACCATACCTTACTGATTGAAACGCTTTTGGAAGCGGAGAGTATGCGAGATGCCTTGCAGGAAGATCGTCCGTTCACGATTACTGCCTATCACCTGAGCAACAGTGGGCAAGGTGCTGATCTTGATATTTACTTCCTACCCATGCAAGTGGTGGGATTTCTGCGGGTGATGGAGACAGCAAAGTTCAGGGATGCTTGGCACAACATTGTGCGAAAAGCCTGGGAAATGGAGCCGCCACGTAAGAGAAAAAAGCAAAATAAGGAAGAACCATTTCAACCTGCCCGCAACTGGCTTTATGAGGACCTCTTTGACCTGCCCGACAAGGCCAAACATTTCATTCGTACCTATTTCTTGCGTATTGCACTTAGATATGCTCGTGGCAAAACAGACCCGCGCCCGAACGATTCACTTGAGAATGAGGCCGACTTGGTTTCATGGGCAATCACTGCACAGTTTCTACGGAGGATATTGAATATGGATCAACATCGAATAGAGCAAATTCGAGAGATGGGAGACCGACTAGCAAAGTATATTCGGGAAACGGATGATAAGTATGTGCTGACCAATTTTCGCACTCAACGCTATCACGTTTTTCGCACTACTCTTTTGCGTGCCAACTCAAAACAACTGAATAAGGGAGGCGGTCCACTGATTAAGTTCGATTCGTACATTGATGTTTTTGAACTAGCAGCGGGCGATTCGCACATAGGATGGAGGCTGGCTCGTGATTTGGTGTTTATCCGAATTATGGAGCAGCTATACTATTCTGGCTGGTTATCGCAAAATCAGGGAATTGTAGAAGAAGCGACTGAGTACCAGCCAGAAGAATCTCAAGAAGCCTTTAGCTAAACAAGGAGAAAGTGACAATGAGCTTTGTAACAGGACTGATATTGATTGATGCACCTGCATCAGCGTTGAATAATAGAGGCAGTGTGCAAGATGAGTTGTACGGGAATAAGGTAGCGGTCAAAGCGATTCGACATGGTGGCCGTACCTATCCTTACGTTTCAGCACAGGCATTTCGATATTGGTTACGAACAACGCTTGAAAGAGGTAACTATGGATGGAAAGCAGCCCCTATCTATCGTGAAGACAAAGTGGCGTATACAGATGCCAATCCTATCAAGTGGTGGGATGATGATCTATTTGGATACATGCGTTCGCCGAAAACCGGTAATGCTGCCAAAAAACAACGAAAGGAGGATCCAGAATATCAGAAATTAACACCTCTAGAGATTGACAGAAGAGGCAACGAACAGACTATTACAAGAGTATCACCATTTCGTGTTAGTACTCTTGTCTCAATTGCACCAGCGCAAATTGTCGAAGATTGGGAATCCATGAGTCGGCTAGAGGGCGAGGCTGTTCCGTATTCTAATCAGTTCTATCGGGCTACATTGCAAGGACTGTTTTCTCTGGATCTGCATGCTAGTGGTACTTTCTCTTACCTTAACAAAACAGGTTATCGCAATCTGGATAGCGAACGCCAAGAACAAGCACGGCAAGAGCCACCACTAGAACATCTTGAATTAGAAAAGTCGTATAGACTGCCACTGGCAGCACGAATCACGAGAATCAGTGCCCTATTTGAAGGGTTGGCTCATTTAGAAGGCGGAGCCAAACAGACACTTCATTATACAGATGTAGCTCCAGCACTGCTCATTCTTGCAGTAACTAGGGGAGGCAATCATATCTTCGGGCATACTGTAGGGGCTGATTCATTGCGACTACCTGAATTGAAGATCGAAGCACTACATGAGGCACTAACGGTCTACAAGAACGAGATCCTGTCTACAGTCTATGTGGGGTGGATAAAAGGGTTCTTGGATGAACAGCGGGGACAGCTAGAGAGCGCATTAGCGGAAGGTGGCATGCTTGAGCATCATAAAGCGAAGCTGGTTATAGACCATCCTCGGGTCGTATTATCGAAATTCATTGAGGATATAAGGAAGCCAGAAAACAGGCACTGGTTGGACTAAAGGGGGTGTTTATGCAGGTTCTAAAAGTGGTGGCGGAAGGAGTAACCACGTCCTTTCGCTACCCACACTTCATGCAACAGATTCATCCAACCTATGAGATGCCGCCGCCTTCCACAATCTACGGCCATATTTCCAGTGCTTTAGGGGAATGGTTCGACCCAACAGGCGTTGCGTTTGCCTATCAATTCACCTTTGAGGCCAAGGTGACCGATCTTGAACACATTATCATGCTGTTTCCGACGGGTGGTAAGCTGCCGGGTACGAAGATATCAAAAGTGCTGGAAGGAAAGATTAACCCGTTTAAGCGCGAGTTGCTCTTTCGGCCCAAACTCACTCTTTATATCAATCGTCCCGACTGGGAAGAAGCATTTCGTAGCCCTCGCTATGCCGTAGTATTGGGCCGTTCGCAAGATCTCTTCACCTATACCAATGTGGAAGTCATCGAACTGGAGCAGTCCGAACGAGCCTACTTTGAGCATACCCTTGCGCCACATGAGATGGCCCTACAATTTGGACGAGGGATCGCGATGCTCATGCCCCAATTCGTAGATTACCACAACAACCGGGCGCCACTATTCAAACGATACTTGATTCTGCAGGATAGGGTACTTCTGCCTGATGAACAGCACATGCAATTCAGTCATGTTGCTGGTCCCTACTGGATTGACCCAACGACACCTAAAGTCAAAGACGCACATTTAGGGCTGCCATTTCTTTCGTTTGTGGAAAAGGAGATGACGAGTTGAGTACACAGATATGCTGGCCAGATTGGATGGAGGAGACCCTGTGGGCTAAAAGCGCACAGAAAGGAGAGGGAGGAAAACCGGAAAGCCTAGCTCGCCACACCTACTTGGTACTTTCACGGCTGGCTGACTTCATCAAATTGCGTCCGAATCTTCCCTCTCAAATTGGTGTACCTCGTCTATGGCATATCCTCTACTGGGCTGCCTTTCTACATGATTTTGGTAAGGCTGCGGCCGGCTTCCAAAGCAGATTGCGCGGCGGCAAGAGATGGCCACACCGTCATGAAGTACTCTCACTTGTATTTGTTGATTGGCTCACGCAGGGATTCAGTGACGAAGAGCGGCTGTGGCTTGTAGCTGCCATCGTTTCTCATCATCGGGATGCGTCGGAGATTCAACGTCTTTATCCTCATATCTATGAGGACCAGATCGTTGAACTGGTAGCGGAGCTCGAGGAGGAGACGCTGCATAGCTTGTGGTGCTGGTTGGATGCCTGCGGTAGTGCTTGGATCGATGAACTTAATTTATCCACCTATGACATTGCCTCTGCGAAGATACGCAACCAGAGAGAAGCAGTCATCATGGTACAGAAGCAAGGGGCAACACGCATTCACCATTGGCTCAAACTCTATCGTCGCTTTGTACGAGACTTGCATGATGCAGATGCAGTCTATATCAATGGCACTCTTGCCCTACGAGGCTACATGATCAACTCTGACCACAGTGCCTCTGCACATGCCGGCTCATTGCCGCGTCTTGAAATTGAGATAGAAGATGTGATAGAGAAACGGAATCTAACGCAAGATCAGCTATTTGAGCATCAGAAGGAGGCTAGCAAAATAAAAGGTTCCGCCCTGCTCGTTGCCCCTACCGGCAGTGGCAAAACCGAAGCAGCTCTGCTATGGACGGCCAACCAACAAAATGTTGATGATTCGCTGCCGCGCCTTTTTTATACTTTGCCCTACCAAGCCAGTATGAACGCTATGAAGCAGCGTCTGGACGAGACCTTTGGAGCGGACCGAGTCGGTCTCCAACATGGACGCAGCCTGTTGGCACTGTATCGACTACTATTGGAACGAGAAGATGATCCAAGAAAAGCAGCGCAGCAGGCCAGATGGCGACGCAACCTCAACAAACTGAACTACCCACCAGTACGCATCTTCAGCCCCTATCAAATGCTAAAAGGTATGTATCGATTAAAAGGATACGAGGCACTTCTTAGCGATTATCATGGAGCAGCCTTTATCTTTGATGAGATACACGCTTACGAAGTCAAGAGGTTAGCACTCATCCTCAAGACCATCCAGTATTTGAAGCAAAATTTCAACGCTCAATTCTTTATCATGTCAGCGACCTTTCCTTCGTTGGTCAGAAATTGGCTCATGGACATTTTAGATGGCCCCCATGAAATAAAGGCCAGCACATCTCTATTTGAACAGTTCAAACGCCACCAACTTATCCTATTAAAGGGCGAATTGACAACTGAAGAAGGAGTAAATCGGATAGAGTCGGATGCAAAGCAGGGCAAATCCGTGCTAGTTGTCTGCAATTTAGTCAAACGGGCGCAGATGGTATACGAGGAATTGGCTACACGATTGAAGCAAACAGGGATACATGTTGAATTACTGCATGGTCGCTTTAACATGCGAGATCGCTCTGCGAAAGAAGCTATCATCCGTGATTCTAGCGGTTCAACCAGTAACAAGCGATGTCCAGTATTGTTGGTTGCCACACAGGTCGTGGAGGTAAGCCTTGATATCGATCTAGATACGATTTATACCGATCCAGCTCCGCTTGAAGCACTTGTACAACGCTTTGGTCGGATTAATCGCCGACGAAAGCAGCCAGGGATAGCTCCGGTACATGTTTTCACCGCTCCAGATGATGGGCAAAAAATATATGACGAAGCATTAGTCAAGCGTACACTTTCTATCCTACGTAGCAATGATGGCCAAGCCATCCATGAAGGAAAAATCGCTGAATGGCTTGATCAGATTTACGCTGACGAAGTCGCAGAATGCTGGCAACAGGAGTTCAACATTGCCGCTGCAGAGTTTGATGATATCTGCATCAAGACAATGCGAGCTTTTGATGCGGAGCAGACACTTGAGGAATTGTTTTATCAAGCCTTTGATGGAATTGAGGTGTTACCTGAAAAATTTTATGACGAATACCAGAGATATAAACAAGATGATCCGATTCGCGCCGGCGAGTTGCTTGTCCCTATCTCAATAGGTAGGTATCACGCCCTGAAGAATAGCGGACAATTGTATCCAAAAGAAAAACGTGAACCGTACATAGCGAAAGTTTCGTATAGCGGGGAGAAAGGGCTTACGTTTGATTAATACTTTGCCGCCGAGGCTATACGCTGTATGAACGGTTTGCTGATCCTAAGTAGTTCATGGGCAAGGGGAGTAGGGAACGATTACTACTCCCTTTGTTTCAACTCACGACCCAACAAATCGGTTCAACAGCAGCGGTCAAGGCGTCCGTAGGTAGTTGCGCCAGCACATCCAAGTACCACCACCAATGTGCAGGTGTTACACCTGTTTCAGCCTCTCGCCAATGGGCCAGATCTGCAATGGACTGAATGGCTTGGTAAAACAAGGGGGCCTGTTGTAGCAACGTTTTATCTGCCTGCGCCAGCCGTATCTGCTGCTCAGCGGTCAGTTGATGTTCAATCCGATGCAGTTCACTGCGGGTCATAAGCATCTGTAAATGCTCCATGCCATTGACATCAGGAAAGCCAACATCTACTTCATAGGCAGATAAAAGTTTCTCAATAGCGGTCATGATAGGACATCTCCTAATGTGCCAAGTCTATCAAATCTCTCTAAATACGAATCAGGATACTCAACCATGAATGCGGTCTCCAGAACACCATCTAGCCGAACATGGTCAGCCAAATGATAACCTCCTACGGTCATTCTATGGATAATCATGACAGGCTGAAACGAAAGATTATATATAATAGCTCAACAGAGAGGTACTGTATGAAACCGCAACTAGAAGTCCCCCTCACTATCCACCACCTGACCTTTCACTGCCGGGCAGAGGAGCCGATCCTCTGGTATCCGTTCAAAGGGAGCGCGGTACGGGGCGCGTTTGCCGGCGTACTACGGCACACCTTTTGCCCGGAGTGGCGGGGGACAGACAAACAAGCGAGCATTGCAACCGCAAGACTGCATACGCAGGTATGCCCGGTCTGCCAACTACTGGCAAAGCCGAAGGAGGAAGAATTCAGTGGGGATCTGCGGCGACCCTACGCCATTCGCCCACCCCTTGACACCCGTACCCGCTACGAAGCCGGAGATCCTTTCGCCTTCACTGTAACCCTATTCGGCAACTACCTAGACTATCTGCCCTACCTGGCTCTGGGCGTAGAGGGGATGGGGGCCACTGGTATCGGCTCCAAGAATGGCCAAGGCCGACGAGGCCGCTTCTCCGTCGAGTCGATCACATCCACAAACTCCTTAACAAAAGCGACCGCGCTACTGATGAAGCCAAAGGAACGTATGGTAGAAGCAGTAACCGCACCTGTAGACAATACACACATCATCGCCGCCGCTGAAGAGCTGGCAGCCCAATTGGAGGAAAAGGGCAACCGGCTAATACTCAACTTTGCCACCCCCACCCGCCTCATCAAACGTCGAGGCAAAATCGAGACACCTGAACCTTTCCAGTTCATCAAACACGCAGTCCGACGAGTGCTGGACTTGAGTACCCAGTACGGCGCGGGTAGACCGACCATCGGCGGCCAATTAGACCTCAAACGGGATGTTTTCCCGTATGCCGATGCCGTCACATTGATCAAGGATGAAACTCGTTGGTGGGATGTGAGCGGTTACTCAGGACGCATGCAACAGCAACAGCAACTGGGCGGCTTTGTCGGCAGTGCTACCTACACTGCCCCGGACTGGCGACCACTATTGCCTTGGCTACTCTGGGCCACCCAGGTGCAGGTCGGGAAAAATACAGTAAAAGGGTGTGGCGTAATAACGGGTACATGGAGGGAATAAGATGCCCATCATTCAACATCTGATCGTTGATGAATTCGGCAGTTTTATCGCCAAAAAGAACGGACGTCTGCGAGTAACCTGCCAGGGAGAGAAACGGTGCGACGCGCCGCTGATGCATCTGGAGACAGTTCTGATCACTGGACGGGGTGTGAGCCTCAGCAGCGATGTGGTAGCAGCCTGTGCTACGGAGGGAGTGCCCATTCACTTTCTGGACAGCCGTGGCAAACCGGTCGGCAGCTTCTACAGTGCCGGGTTGGCCGCAACCGTCCAGACCCGGCGGGCGCAGCTTCAGGCCCGCGAAGACAGCCGAGGCCTGCACATCGCTCTGACCGTAGCAGAAGGCAAATTACGCAATCAGATCAACCTGCTCAAATACATGGCGAAGTACCGCAAGGCCAATCAGCCAGAGCAATACAAGGAAGTACGCCTACTGACGGACGAAGTGCTCGATCATGTCGCCGAATTGGACCGGCTGCGCGCGGAGACACTCCAGCCCCCGGGTGGCTATGTTGTGGACGATGTACGTGGGCAGATTCTCTCTATTGAGGGCCGAGGATCCCAGAAATATTGGCAGGCCATTGGCAAACTGCTCTTGGCAGACGTACATTGGCCGGGACGACGTACCCAAGGTGCTCGTGATCCATTGAACAGCTCCTTGAACTACGGCTACGGTATCTTGTATAGCCAAATAGAACGGGCACTGGTGCTTGCCGGGTTAGACCCCTACGCCGGCTTTCTCCATACAGACCGTCCCGGCAAGACAGCACTGGTCTACGACATGGTAGAGGAGTTCCGTCAGACGGTTGTGGACCGCACAGTGATGGCTGTTTTCAACCGAGGCATGTCCATAGAACTGGATAGCCGGGGACAATTGACAGAAAAAAGTCGCAAATCCTTAGCAGAGAAGGTTCTCGCCCGCATGGAAGCCCAGGAGCGTTATGCTGACAAACGTCATCCCCTACGTAACATCATTCAGATGCAGGCCCGACATTTGGCCGCCTACCTGCGAGGCGAGCGGGATTCATATCTACCTTTTGTTTCAAGCTGGTAAACGGAGAACACCGAAGAGATGCGTTGCTTACTGATCTACGACATCCCAGATGACCGAGTACGTACCAAAATCTCCGATTTTTGCCTAGACTATGGCTTGGACCGGGTGCAGTACAGTGCATTCCTAGGCCGATTGAGCACCAACCACCAAGAGGAACTGATGCTGAAAATCGAACAGAAGATCGGAAAAGTCGCGGCACGAGTACACCTGTTCCCCCTGTGCAAAGAGGATTGGCGTAAGCGTATGGTTGTTGAACAGGGAATGGAGGAGAGTTAGATATGTCGAAACATCGCGTCCCCGCAGAGGCAACGGAACGCTTCGAATGGCTGCTAAAAGTGACCGACCTGAAGCAGTTCGCCTACTGCCCTCGTATCGCTTATTATCAATATTGTTTGCCGGGAGTGCGCCCCACTACATACAAAATGGAGGCCGGCATCCGTGCCCAAGATCGGGTGGAAGATCTAGAACACCGTCGCTCTCTGCGGGCGTATGGATTGACGGAAGGTAAGCGGCATTTCAATATTTCTGTGGCCTCAGAACGGCTTGGTGTGAGTGGACAGATCGACTTGGTGATTGAATATACCGACAGCAGTGAAAAGAAATTGATTCCGGTGGACTTCAAACTGAGTCGACGTAAGCCGGGGAGACACTTCAAATTGCAGTTGGCCTGCTATGCGATGCTGTTGGAGGAGACTTGGCAGATGCCGGTGACTGAGGGATTTCTCTATTTGATTCCGACGCGGCAGGCTGTGCAGGTACCCATCACCACTCGTATGCGGCGAGATGTCTGCCGCCAGTTAGCCGAAATTCGTACATCGATCGTGACGGAACGGATGCCGACCCCAACCAAGCGCCGCGGGTGCTGCGTAGACTGTGAGTTTCGCCGCTTTTGCAATGATGTATTATGATGGTGAATATCGTATTGTCTCGCAAATTGCCCGAAAATGGAGCAGTTCGTTCGGAGATTCTCGCTGTTGCGAGAATACTGAAAGTGAAAGATAGGAGAGAAATTTCCCCAAACTGCTTTCGCAAATTGAGGGGGATTCTGTGCAGTTCAAGAATTGCGAAGACCTTCGGGTCGGACCATTCCTCAACCATCTTAACAGAGAAAATTGAAAGGAATAAACATCTCACAGAAGCACTAAAAAGGCCGTCAGGTCATTTATGGTATAAAATGCAGATTAAGCGGATGCAGACCATCAAAACGACTCGACAGAGCGAGTACTGAAACAAGGATGCCACTATAGTGCCGGGCCGAAGGGACGGCAGACCATCAAAACGACTCGACAGAGCGAGTACTGAAACATTGAAGGCGGGGCCCCGACCGCAAGGGTAGAGGTAGACCATCAAAACGACTCGACAGAGCGAGTACTGAAACCAGGAAAAGGAATCGGAACTATGAAGCAAGTAAACGACCATCAAAACGACTCGACAGAGCGAGTACTGAAACATGCTGCCGACGGACAGATAGCATGGGACGTGCATGACCATCAAAACGACTCGACAGAGCGAGTACTGAAACTTGTCGATGAGCAGGGTCAGGCTGGCTCTACTGATTTGACCATCAAAACGACTCGACAGAGCGAGTACTGAAACACAAAATGACATGGTGGGTATCGCCCACCCACGGACGACCATCAAAACGACTCGACAGAGCGAGTACTGAAACCCTGCACCCGGTGAACCCCCCCCCTGCACCCGGTGAGACCATCAAAACGACTCGACAGAGCGAGTACTGAAACTTCGCTTCTAGATTCAGTTCAGTAACGCCCGCATTGACCATCAAAACGACTCGACAGAGCGAGTACTGAAACACACGCGGCGGGCTGTGCTTGCTGACCTAGACTGTGAGACCATCAAAACGACTCGACAGAGCGAGTACTGAAACATCACCACTACGCCCACAGCGCAATCGAAGTTGCGAGACCATCAAAACGACTCGACAGAGCGAGTACTGAAACGTTGAGTAGGATTCTCAAGGCGCGGTGGCTGGTAGGACCATCAAAACGACTCGACAGAGCGAGTACTGAAACGATCTCAACATCTTCAATCTCTGCATTAAGCCATGTCGACCATCAAAACGACTCGACAGAGCGAGTACTGAAACATGAGGGATTGGCAGAAGACGCGGTTGGGGGGGGAGACCATCAAAACGACTCGACAGAGCGAGTACTGAAACGATAAGGCAAGGGATAGGACGATGCCCTGCAGCAACGACCATCAAAACGACTCGACAGAGCGAGTACTGAAACACAGCCCTCCAGATTTCACGCGCAGAAACGAAAGAAGGACCATCAAAACGACTCGACAGAGCGAGTACTGAAACGCTGGCCCATCACCAACAATGGGAGCAATCATGAATGACCATCAAAACGACTCGACAGAGCGAGTACTGAAACCGTGTTGGTTAGTAGTGCAGGTCGATCCATTCGATGACCATCAAAACGACTCGACAGAGCGAGTACTGAAACTATCAGCCAGCGACCAGCCTTCCTGTGTCCGCCCAGGACCATCAAAACGACTCGACAGAGCGAGTACTGAAACTTAAGCTCCAAACTGGCAATAATGCCACTTTCGGCAGGACCATCAAAACGACTCGACAGAGCGAGTACTGAAACCAGCTCTACTGGAATGGGGCCCGTCAGTTTGTTGCGACCATCAAAACGACTCGACAGAGCGAGTACTGAAACACTATCTCTGTCTTCACCGGCTGGCGAGTGAGTAGGACCATCAAAACGACTCGACAGAGCGAGTACTGAAACGGTATGACTAAACTGCTGGGCAATCCGCAACCATCCGACCATCAAAACGACTCGACAGAGCGAGTACTGAAACGTAGTCTTGCGACTATCGTAGGTATGGAAACACATGACCATCAAAACGACTCGACAGAGCGAGTACTGAAACAGAATATCCCATACTCGTTCTCGATACGCCTCACTGACCATCAAAACGACTCGACAGAGCGAGTACTGAAACAGTCTGGCAAGAGGCTGTGCCAGTGGAGCATGCGGCGGGACCATCAAAACGACTCGACAGAGCGAGTACTGAAACAATCACGATGATTACTTGCTGCTGTGGCAGTACAGGACCATCAAAACGACTCGACAGAGCGAGTACTGAAACATACCTGGTAGCACGACAATCATTTCCTCCTCCAGCGACCATCAAAACGACTCGACAGAGCGAGTACTGAAACCGTGAGTTCGCCTAGTGCTTCTGGGATTTCGCCTGTGACCATCAAAACGACTCGACAGAGCGAGTACTGAAACTGTACGACCATGCTATCTCTGATGGTATCGTTGCGACCATCAAAACGACTCGACAGAGCGAGTACTGAAACCACAACGGCGCGCAGAACGACGGCCAGTTTCAAATGACCATCAAAACGACTCGACAGAGCGAGTACTGAAACCAGATGACATTCTACTGCGCCTAACCAGCAGCCAAGACCATCAAAACGACTCGACAGAGCGAGTACTGAAACAGTCCAGTCGGTATGTCGCAGGTACGGGGAATATCGACCATCAAAACGACTCGACAGAGCGAGTACTGAAACTCCAGGTGAAGCAACCAGCATAACCAACCAGGGGCCGACCATCAAAACGACTCGACAGAGCGAGTACTGAAACGCCCATCACGGATTGTAATGCCATCGAACTCTTCAGACCATCAAAACGACTCGACAGAGCGAGTACTGAAACAAGATTAAGGGCGCGCCTAGATAAAACAGCAGTTTAGACCATCAAAACGACTCGACAGAGCGAGTACTGAAACTGGCACCGGCATACATGCTACGTCGAGCCATTCGGGACCATCAAAACGACTCGACAGAGCGAGTACTGAAACATAAGTCCTGCAGCCTCTTTGGAAATCTCCAGAAGCGACCATCAAAACGACTCGACAGAGCGAGTACTGAAACGGCGTTACTAGGTAGAGGCAGCGTTACTAGGTAGAGGACCATCAAAACGACTCGACAGAGCGAGTACTGAAACGTGTATCCCAGGCAATGGACTGCAGAAGGCAAGAAGACCATCAAAACGACTCGACAGAGCGAGTACTGAAACCCCAATTCTACCCCTTGAGTAGTCGGCTGCGCTCTCCGACCATCAAAACGACTCGACAGAGCGAGTACTGAAACGTCCGCAATATAGTGATTGGCGGATCTCTGCTGTGGACCATCAAAACGACTCGACAGAGCGAGTACTGAAACTGGCGAGATACTCTCGAAGACACGGTTATTGGCTGCGACCATCAAAACGACTCGACAGAGCGAGTACTGAAACCCGCAATCGGGGACAGGCGGTGCGTATGAGATGAGTGACCATCAAAACGACTCGACAGAGCGAGTACTGAAACGAAAACGCTTGACTGGCAAAATCGGACAATCAAGTGACCATCAAAACGACTCGACAGAGCGAGTACTGAAACGATAGATATCGCGAACAGGCAGCGAGAGATCTTGATGACCATCAAAACGACTCGACAGAGCGAGTACTGAAACAAACAAGGCACACATGTCACCATTCTACAATCAATGGACCATCAAAACGACTCGACAGAGCGAGTACTGAAACACAATTACAATAGGCAATACGTCGGCTAATCCGTGACCATCAAAACGACTCGACAGAGCGAGTACTGAAACAGATTCCATGTGCGGTTATCCGTATCAGTAGAAGGGACCATCAAAACGACTCGACAGAGCGAGTACTGAAACTGTCCAGCGTTCCCCCTGGCGCAGGTGCTTCCGTGCGACCATCAAAACGACTCGACAGAGCGAGTACTGAAACAGTTTCTCATTACTACCTTGCACAGTAAGCACGCCAGACCATCAAAACGACTCGACAGAGCGAGTACTGAAACTGAAAGTAGCGACAGGGGCGGAACGTGGGGCTTACTGACCATCAAAACGACTCGACAGAGCGAGTACTGAAACTGTATGAGAACATCATGTGGCGTAAGGTAGACGAGGGGACCATCAAAACGACTCGACAGAGCGAGTACTGAAACCTATCACCACACCCAGACACAAGACAAACATGGGGCGACCATCAAAACGACTCGACAGAGCGAGTACTGAAACTATTAAGTGGAGCGTCTGCCTTTGGACTTGCTGAGGACCATCAAAACGACTCGACAGAGCGAGTACTGAAACAACTGACTGCCAGTTGAATACAGGGCAAGTATCTCGACCATCAAAACGACTCGACAGAGCGAGTACTGAAACTTTCAAACTCTGCCCTAGACGGCGGGGTCGCCTCGACCATCAAAACGACTCGACAGAGCGAGTACTGAAACCCGAAAGAAGCCTGGTCGTCGGCTGTGCTGGCTGGGACCATCAAAACGACTCGACAGAGCGAGTACTGAAAGACTTGCTCAGACACACGCCGTATGCTGAGGCTGAATAGACCATCAAAACGACTCGACAGAGCGAGTACTGAAAGGGTTGGCCCGTTTCGTGGCGCGTGGGAATCACATTCGACCATCAAAACGACTCGACAGAGCGAGTACTGAAAGCGCATGGGGGACAGAATCCTCTATCACAACAGCTAGACCATCAAAACGACTCGACAGAGCGAGTACTGAAAGATTCCTTCGCCGGTCATACGCCTCAACTCCGCCAGGACCATCAAAACGACTCGACAGAGCGAGTACTGAAAGTTTTTGGGCTTGTCAGGCGGGGTGATCACCGCCGCGACCATCAAAACGACTCGACAGAGCGAGTACTGAAAGAGCAGCCAACCATAGGCGACCTGGTGGCTACTATGGGACCATCAAAACGACTCGACAGAGCGAGTACTGAAAGTAGCGAGTCGTGCGCTTGCTCTTCTAGTAGCTAACGGACCATCAAAACGACTCGACAGAGCGAGTACTGAAAGGAATAGCCCTGCAGCTGGCGAATGGGATTGTTCAGGACCATCAAAACGACTCGACAGAGCGAGTACTGAAAGCAGTTGCCCGCGTGCCAGTCGCTGGACTCTCCTTGCGACCATCAAAACGACTCGACAGAGCGAGTACTGAAAGATGTTTCGTGGTACTCGACAATATCCGATGACACATGACCATCAAAACGACTCGACAGAGCGAGTACTGAAAGGTAATTGGCCAGTAATTGGCCATCAAACAACCATCAAGACCATCAAAACGACTCGACAGAGCGAGTACTGAAAGTGTCGCTTGGCCGGCCTTTTCGTGTTTGGCTGCTGTGACCATCAAAACGACTCGACAGAGCGAGTACTGAAACGCAAGGCCGGCCAGTGGTTCGAGAGAGAGGCGGAAGACCATCAAAACGACTCGACAGAGCGAGTACTGAAACCCTCAAGAGAGAACCGCAGCCCATCTCTGGCAATGGACCATCAAAACGACTCGACAGAGCGAGTACTGAAACGCTATGGTTTCCTCAGTGGCAGTAAGCGCGTTGCCAAGACCATCAAAACGACTCGACAGAGCGAGTACTGAAACTCAATCCTCGAGGCGACGACGGGGTTGGCGAGATGCGACCATCAAAACGACTCGACAGAGCGAGTACTGAAACAGAAGCACATGGCCACTGGCAATCGCACTGGCTCCGAGACCATCAAAACGACTCGACAGAGCGAGTACTGAAACCAAGACTCGACTTTTTTTTTAGCACTCTCCCCCGTGACCATCAAAACGACTCGACAGAGCGAGTACTGAAACAGTTGGCTGCTTCTTGGTCGGTATACGATTCCCTCGACCATCAAAACGACTCGACAGAGCGAGTACTGAAACGGCACACCTGCTTTAACCGCCTTCACAGCCTCTTTGTGACCATCAAAACGACTCGACAGAGCGAGTACTGAAACAAACACAGCCAAAATATCCGTCCAAGCAGTGGTAATGACCATCAAAACGACTCGACAGAGCGAGTACTGAAACACGGGACAGCGGCTCAAATTCCGTTTCCTTGATGGCGACCATCAAAACGACTCGACAGAGCGAGTACTGAAACAGGTACAGGCCTTGATTTTGGATTGGGCAGAGACGACCATCAAAACGACTCGACAGAGCGAGTACTGAAACACTATAATCGGCGTCCACGTTACCAGAGACAATAAAAGACCATCAAAACGACTCGACAGAGCGAGTACTGAAACAATCGAAGACCTCTACAATCACAGTACACTCTCTTTGACCATCAAAACGACTCGACAGAGCGAGTACTGAAACTATATCTGAACACCTCTTGATATCAACGCTATTAGCGACCATCAAAACGACTCGACAGAGCGAGTACTGAAACTCTCAATAGCAGAGTACACGGCTGCTAATAGCATTGGACCATCAAAACGACTCGACAGAGCGAGTACTGAAACATCACCCCCAACATCAGGTAGTTTTTTGCATCCCATGACCATCAAAACGACTCGACAGAGCGAGTACTGAAACCTCGGTTATGACATCCCCAAAGCCGATCTCAATGAGACCATCAAAACGACTCGACAGAGCGAGTACTGAAACCCGTACAATGTGGGCATTGAGTACGCAGAGCATGAGACCATCAAAACGACTCGACAGAGCGAGTACTGAAACTTCGTGTGAAAAAAGACCCCCGGCGATTAGCCGGGACCATCAAAACGACTCGACAGAGCGAGTACTGAAACAGAAGCGACTGCAACTGCCCGTCTTCATTTCTCTGCGACCATCAAAACGACTCGACAGAGCGAGTACTGAAACAGGAAGAAGCGACCGGTTGCGCTGCTGGTGTCCAGGACCATCAAAACGACTCGACAGAGCGAGTACTGAAACGCTAGGAGTTACAGGAGAAGCGCATGAGCGGAAAAGACCATCAAAACGACTCGACAGAGCGAGTACTGAAACAGAGGTTAAGGGCTGCTCACACAATTACAGGAGGAGACCATCAAAACGACTCGACAGAGCGAGTACTGAAACACCAGACCCATGGACAGCGAAACAGCAACTAACCACGACCATCAAAACGACTCGACAGAGCGAGTACTGAAACTTGTGATTGATTAGCCTAAACGCCAGTTTAGCACGACCATCAAAACGACTCGACAGAGCGAGTACTGAAACAAAGAAGGACTCAACGCAAAACCTGCGGTAGGTACAGACCATCAAAACGACTCGACAGAGCGAGTACTGAAACTTATTATCGCCACGCGTGCCGGCTCTAAAAGTGAGGACCATCAAAACGACTCGACAGAGCGAGTACTGAAACGCGGTCATGGCATTGCCGATCTCGCCATCCACGTACGCGACCATCAAAACGACTCGACAGAGCGAGTACTGAAACGCACATCAGAGACTGTCAGCATTGATTTTCCTTTTCGACCATCAAAACGACTCGACAGAGCGAGTACTGAAAGCATGTTTTTATCCGTCAGCGTTTACCTCCTCCCACGACCATCAAAACGACTCGACAGAGCGAGTACTGAAAGCAGATCGGTGATTTTCGGGGTGATCCTTGTTGAATTGACCATCAAAACGACTCGACAGAGCGAGTACTGAAAGTGGCATCCAGTCCGAAAGTAACGGCATTCGCACCAGGACCATCAAAACGACTCGACAGAGCGAGTACTGAAAGGGCGTGGTAGGCGTAACCAACATAGTGGCGGCATGACCATCAAAACGACTCGACAGAGCGAGTACTGAAAGCCTGTTTTTTTATTTTGTATAAAAAAGGAAATTATACATAATAAAAACTAAATCGCTTTAGTACCCATGTTCAGCAGAACTTTTCGCGCGTTTTGCACATATTTCCCCCGTGAAACAATGGAAGCACGCGCCATTGTTTCACACCTGGAGTACCGGCATCTTCACGCTATGCCATTCACCCTGCGGCTCAAATCTCTCCAATCTGTAGCTGTTGGCAACGAGTTGACGCCCTTCTTTGAGATGCGCCAATTCGCCTAAACTGATCAGCTGGACCAGCGCATTGCCAATGACCGTGGCTTCGGTCGGCCCAGCCAACACGGGAATGCCAGTAGCATCAGCCGTGAGCTGATTGAGCAGCCGGTTGCGAGCACCACCACCGACCACATGGATGACTTCGATTGTTCGACCGGTCAGTGCCTGCAGATCCAAGAGTACATCCCGGTAGGCTAGGGCTAGGCTCTCAAAGACACAGCGGGCAATCGCGGCATCGGTTTGCGGCAGCAGCTGACCGCTCCGCTGGCAGAAATCCCGAATATGAGCCGGGTGGTCCCCAGGAGGCAAAAAGCGATCATCGTTCGGATCCACAATGGACTGTAAAGCTTTTGCAGATTCAGCCAGAACCACCAACTCCGCATAAGAGTAGGCCCGCCCAGCCTTTTGCCAAGTGGCCCGGCACTGCTGCAACAGCCACAACCCCATCACATTTTTCAGCAGCCGGAACGTGCCGTAGACTCCGCCCTCATTGCTGGCATTGATTGTGAGTGCTGCCTGGTTGACCACCGGCCCCATGACCTCTAAACCGACTAGGCTCCATGTGCCGCTGCTGATATAGGCAAAATTCTCCGTCTCTGTGGGCACACCCGCCACCGCGCTACCCGTATCATGGCAGGCCGGCGCAAGCACGGGGATAGCGTTGAATGTGCCGAGATGGGTCCCCGGCTGCACGACTTCCGGGAAGATGTGGGTAGGGATGCCGAGGGTGTCAAGCATCTCCGTGGCCCAATAGCCGCTGTAGGGGTTGAGCATCTGTGTGGTTGTGGCGTTGCTGAACTCGCAGACCTGTGTACCAGTCAACCAGAAGTTGAGCAGATCTGGCACAGTCAGAAATCGCTCAGCGATCTGCAAGTGGGGCGACCCAACAAGGCTCATCATCTGATAGAGCGTATTGATCGCCATGAACTGAATGCCGGTCTGGGCAAAAACGTCTGCTTTAGCAACCCGCTCAAAGACAGCATCCATCATGCCTTCCGTGCGCTGGTCCCGATAGCAGACTGGATTGCCGATCAGGTTGCCGTTGCGGTCCAACAAGCCGAAATCCACGCCCCAAGTGTCCACTGCCAGGCTGGCCGGGCGGCCCCTGCTGCGCCCAATGCCTACCTGCACCTCCCGCCAGAGACCGAGAATATCCCAGTGTAAGCTGCCGTTGACCAACAGCGCGTGATTGCTGAAGCGGTACACTTCTTCCAGTTGCAGTCTAGAGCCATCGAAATGTACAGCCATGACTCGGCCGGATTCAGCACCGAGATCAATAGCGAGGACCGTCGCGCTTTTCTTTGTCATCATAGCCCCCGTTTCAACAGTACATCCTTTTCATACCGCTGAATCTTCTCCAAGAACGCCATCCCCAAGGGCACATCCTGCTGTAGGCAGTAGTAGTCCCAGACCGCTGTAGAGGGCAGCACCTTTAGCTCCTCCAGGAGGGCCAGGCGGGTGGTGTAATCGGCCTTACGGTCGAGCTCTTGCAGGGCCGCGCTCGGCTCTAATAGGGCCAGCAGCAGTGCCCGTAATGTGTTGCGAGTGCCGATCGCCCATGCTGCCACCCGGTTGATACTGGCATCAAAGAAATCAAGGCCGATGTGTACCCGATCCAGATAGTCGCCGCGCACGATTTCCTGCATGATCGCTTGGAGTTCATCACTGAAGGTGACCACATGGTCGCTGTCCCAACGCACGCCCCGGCTCACATGGAGCAGCAGCTGCGGCACGAAGAGGAGACAGGCAGAGATTTTGTCGGAGATCACCTCCGTGGGGTGAAAGTGACCGGCATCAAGGCAGAGCACTTGCCCGTTCTGGGCAGCATAGCCCAGATAAAACTCATGGGAACCGACCACATAACTTTCGGAACCAAGGCCGAATAACTTGCACTCAATGGCGTCCAGGTTGTATTGAGGATCGATCTTCTTGGCGAATATCTGGTCCAACGCATCTTTGAGTAACTGGCGCGGCATTGAGCGGTCGGTCGGCGTGTCCTTGAAACCGTCGGGAATCCAGATATTCGTCACGGCCGGCGTGCCCAATTCCCGACCAAAGAAGCCGCCGATCTCCCGACAAGCAATGCAGTGTTGAATCCAGAACTGACGGATGTCGTTGTCATAGGAAGCCAAGGTGAAACCATCGTCGGCCAGGGGATGGGAGAAAAGGGTCGGGTTGAAATCAATGCCGTGTTTGTTCTCCTTGGCCCAGTCTACCCAACTCTGAAAGTGTCGCGGCTCAATCTCATTGCGAGCCGGGTTTGTATCCGTATCCAGATAGCTGGCATGCAGATTCAGCCGGTGGTTGCCGGGGATAACACTGTATGCCATATCCAAGTCGCTCCGCAGTTCATCTACACTCCGGGCACGGCCCGGATAGTTCCCCGTAGCCAGTATGCCACCGCTCAGGCCCCGCCCCGGGTCCTCAAAGCCGAGGACATCGTCACCTTGCCAGCAGTGGAGGCTGATGGGAACAGTGCGTAAGATCCCCAGAGCCTGCTCGGTATCCACGCCTATGGCCGCGTAGCGTTCTTTGGCCAGCGCGTAGGCATTTTGGATCTGTTTGTTTGACACAGAAAATTTTGTCCTCATTGGGATTCCACCGTTACAGTTACTTTATTTTGTCCTCATTGGGATTCCACCGTTACAGTTACTTTGAAGTGGCTGCCTAGCTCGTGTACTAGGCGTTCGTTGACAGTACATAAATCATCGGGGAAGGCGAGCCGGCTTCTATGACCTTTGCTCTCCAGCACCACAATGAACTGGTCCCGCCCTTTTGGGTCGCGTACAGCCTTGACTATCTCCTGCAGCCGGTACTTGTCCCGTTCAAGCTCACCGCAGGCGCGGAAGGTGATGTGGAGAGTACGCCCCTGTTTTGTAGCTGGTTCGTCTGCCGCTTTGTCGTCGGATGTCCCATTGGCCTGCGTGCCTTGGTTGCCTCCGTTTTCCGCGGGCAACCAAGCTGCCGGCCTAGTACCCGCCGGCAGATCGTCAAGGGAAATATGGGGGATAGCAGTCTCTGGCAACGGCATGGATTTCGTGCCATTTGCAGTAGCATTATGTGGCCTGGAGCCGGTGGTCGCTTGTTGGTCACTGCTGTGTTGAGCACCTTGTGCGGGATAGTCCGTTTCTTGGGGAATGGACTGCAACTCAACTGTTGTTTGGAGAGAATCCACCAAGACGTTTGTACGCCCATTGCGAGTTTGGCCCTTCCCCTTTACCAGCAGTACCCGGTCCTCTTGCAGAAGTTCTTGGTATTCCTGATAAGAGCGGGGGAAGAGGACAACTTCGCATTGGCCCTGCATGTCTTCCAACTGGACAAAGGCCATCTTGTCGCCCTTCTTTGTGGTCGTAGTGCGTACCTCTGTGATCATCCCAGCTAGGGTGACGTTTTTGTCATGATGTTCCTCGTCTAGCTCCGCAACCGCACAGGTGACGAAACGGCTCAGATCCAGGTTTAGCTGCTGGACCGGATGGCTGCTGACGTAGACGCCCAGCAGTTCCTTCTCCCATTGCAGACGCTCGCGGCTGCTTGTCTCTTTGACCGTGGGCAAGACGATGGGGACCTGCTCTGGGACACCAGCATCGCTAAACAGATCGAACATGGACATCTGTCCGTTTTCTTTGGCACTGTGTGTGGCGGCCGAACGCGCCACGAGCTGATCGATGACTTCCAGAATCTGCTGGCGTTGGCCAAAGCGGTCCAGCGCGCCTACTTTGATCAAGCATTCAAGGGAACGCTTGTTGACTTGGCGCAAGTCTACCCGGTCGCACAGATCTTCCAAGCTGGAGAACGGGCCGCCTTCTGCGCGAGCATCCAAAATCGTTTGCACTGGGCCAACACCCACATTCTTGACTGCAGCCATGCCAAAGCGAATGGCCGCACCTTCTGGAACAGGAAACGCAAACCCCAGCATTGGATCCTTTGCCAAGGCTTCCTGGCCCACATCTGCCGACACTTCTTGAATCTCAAAATCCAAGCCGCTGCTGTTCACATCCGGCGGCAATACCTGAATGCCCATACGCCGACATTCTTGAATGAAAGTAATAACCTTTTCGGTCTTGTCGCGCTCCACAAGCAGGAGAGCCGCCATATATTCGGTCGTGTACCGGGCCTTCAGGTACGCGGTCTGCACAGTAATGACCGCATAGTCGGCAGCATGGGCTTTGTTAAAGCCGTAACGCGCGAAGAACGCAATGTCCGCGTAAATGTTGCTGGCCGCGTTTTTGGGGATTCCCTTCTTGCCACAGCCGACGATGAACTGTTCCTTGTGATATTCGATTTTGTCCGCATCTTTCTTGCTGATAGCCCGCCGCACCAAGTCCGCCTCACCAGGGGTATACCCAGCCAATTCGCTCAGAATCTGGATGATCTGTTCTTGATAAACGATAATGCCGTAGGTCTCCGCCAGAATTGGCTCAAGAGCCTCATGTTTGAACTCGACCTCCTCTTCGCCATGCATGCGCCGGATAAAGTTGGGGATGTACTCCATCGGCCCCGGGCGATAGAGGGAGATGGTGGCGATGATGTGCTCAAACGCGCTGGGCTGCATCTCCGTCAACACCCGCCGCATACCTTGAGATTCCACCTGAAACACACCGCTCACTTCGCCGCTGGAAAGAAGCCGGAAGGCCGCCTCGGTCCCTTCGCCTTCAAAGGGAATCGTATCTAGACGGTATTCAATGCCGTGATGTTCTTGGATCAGCCGGCAAGCCTCCCGCATCTGCGTCAGTGTGCTCAGGCCCAGGAAATCAACTTTCAGCAGGCCAATTGATTCTAGGACCGGGAATTCAAATTGGGTAACAGCTTCCGTGATGGTTGACTTTGAGCCTCGCATCAATGGCGTGTAGTTCGTCAGGTCTTTGTCCGCAATGATCACAGCCGCCGCATGGATGCCGGCATGCCGGGCAACGCCTTCAAGCTGCATTGATGTATCCAGCAACTCCCGTTCCCAGTCATTCTTTTCATACAGTTCTACCAGTTCGGGGTTGTAGAACTCATGCTCTTTGCTCAGCACATCCTGAATCGTCACAGGTTTGCCGGGGATCCCAGGGATCATCTTGGCAATGCGATCCACCTTGCCCAAAGAAATATCCTGGGCACGCCCTACGTCCCGAATGGCAGCACGAGCCTTCATACGCCCAAAGGTCGCGATCTGCGCCACCTGATCGCTGCCGTATTTCTCAACAGTGTAGCGGATGATCTCTTCCCGCTGGTCGTCCGGGTAGTCTAGGTCAAAGTCCGGCAGTGTCACCCGGCCAGGGTTCAAGAAGCGTTCGAAGATCAAATTGTTGTGCAGTGGATCCAGTCCCGTAATGCCGATACAGTAGGCTACCAGAGAGCCGGCCCCAGAGCCGCGCACATTCCACCAGATACTGCGCGCGCGGGCAAAGTCACACAAGTCAGCCACAATCAGAAAATAGACATCAAAACCCATCTCGTGGATGATCCGCAGTTCCCTTTCCTTGCGTTCCTGTACATCCAGGTCATTGGCCCGCTCGCCATAGCACCGCTGCAGCCCCTCTTCAGTCAGATGCCGCAAGTAGGTCTCGTAGGTGAAGCCAGGGGGAATATCCATATCCGGCAGATGATAGCTGTCATCCTCCAGATCAACATCACACATCTCCGCAATGACCAGGGAGTTGTCAAAGGCTGCGGCCGGCAGATCGATCAGTGGACGAAAGGTATCTTCCAACTGTTGACGGCTCTTGAGGAAGTAACTTTGATCACTGAGCCGCATGCGTTTCTCGTCTTTGATCTTTGTGTTGGTTTGCACACACAGCAGGACTTCATGAGGAGAGGCGTCGCCCTCTTGAACATAGTGAACGTCGTTGGTGACCAGCAAGGGTAGACCGAATGTGTCGGCCCAGGGGACAAGCGTTTTGTTCACCTCCTGTAGTTCCGGGATGGTGTGTTCCTGTATCTCAATAAAGAAGTTCTCTTTGCCGAAGACGTCCGCATACCAGCCGAGACGCTCGTAGGCCTCTTGCTCTTTGCCTTGCAGCAGCAGATGTGGCACTTCTGCACCAAGGCAGCCTGTCGTAGATACGACCCCCTTTGCATTGCTGGCCAGAAAGTCATGGTCCACACGGGGCTTGTAATAAAAGCCCTTTGTATGGCTGTCGCTGACAATCTTCAGGATGTTGCCATAACCGCTCATATCCTTGGCCAGCAGCAGTAGATGATAGTTCTCCTTGTCAAGTTGGGGATCCCGCCCCCCCATGGGCCGCTGCCAGCGGGTCTGGTACGCCTCTACACCGATGATCGGCTTGATATCCGCGCTTTTGGCCGCACGAAAGAACTCAATGGCCCCATGCATCACCCCGTGATCCGTCAAGGCCAGGGCAGAATGACCGAGCCGCCTTGCCTCTTGTACCAGATCATCTATGCGGCCTAAACCATCCAGAAGTGAATATTCAGAATGAGTGTGTAGATGGACAAAGTCGTTTTTCATACAATTTCCCCTTCTTCCATTGTCCCTATCGCTGGACGAATGCCTTTTCAAGATTCATTTTGGATCTTGAAAAGGCTGCGGCCTGTAGGACGTTGACTATTCCGCCTCCATATCTCGCAAAGACAGCTGATACCAGAAGACTTGCCCAGATTCAATACGGGGAAGAATGTGGTTGTCCCGATACAGACCCGCCACAGCCGCATATGCACGTTTGCCGCTGAATTTTGTCAAGAACTCCGCATTGCGGATAGCCCTGGCCGTATCTCTGCCGTTGACAGTGAAGGAGATTTCCATAGCGATGTAGCAGGTTTCCCGCTCCCGGTCCATCGCTTCCATAACTAGGTCGGCTAAGTGGAAGCTATCGATCTGGTTAGAGGGAATGCCAGCTATATCGGCTGCATCGGTCAGATCCAAGAGATCCTCTTGAGAAAGGGTCTTGGACCGCCGCAGACCCATCTGTCTAGCGATGAGCGCAGCGTTTGCAATCGCAGCATTTCTAGCATACCCCCCCTTGAGAGGCCCCATGTCGTTGCGAAGTTTCTGAACGCTACCATCAAGGCTGTCAAGCCTGGCCGTGTGTTCATCAAAGCGTTTGTCAATAGCCTCAAAGCGTTTGTCAATAGCCTCAAAGCGTTTGTCAATAGCCTCAAAGCGTCTGTCAATAGCCTCAAAGCGTCTGTCGATAGCTTCAAAGCGTTTGTCGATAGCCTCAAATTGCTTATTGGTGGCTTCCATGAACCTATATATCTCTGCCCTGAACTTATTCATCTCTGCGACGAACTTGGCGAAGGTTTGGGGCAGATCGAGCAACTCAGGCGTCAGCAGCCGGGCACGTAGAGCTTCAAGCCACTCGGGTTTCTCGTCTAGTACCTGGATCAGGTCCTCTATAGTATTGATGGTGGTCATGGTTGCCTCTCCTCGTGTAGTGTATGGTTACACCCCAAATCATACCCTAATCTGCCACAGAGAACAAAGAATTTTCAACGCCCAAAGAGGTCTTTACCGAGACTGGATTTTGTTTACCCAGCCCCGTTGCTACTCAGTGGCGAGCAGATGGGGCGGGATGGCATCGCCCTTTGGTCGAGGGATGTGCTGCCAATAGCCATCAGGGTCGGTGCCGCGGGCGATGATCGCCGGCGAACCGGTCGGCTCCTGCCCGCGCACATCGGGCGGAAAGTAGCGGATTGTTAGCCCACAGCGCCGGTGCTTGGAAGGGTTCGGTTGGGAGCCATGTAGGAGCATATCTGTATGCAGGGATATCTGACCGGCCTTCAGTTCAACGGATACCGGCTGTGCATACTGCTCCGGGTTGTGGACATGCTGATTGAGGACGCCATCTTCCTCATCGCTCACCCATTCAAAGGGAATGCGCCCCAGCAGATGAGTGCCGGGGAAGAGTTTCATGGCCCCATTTTCCACGTCCACATCATCAATAGCCAGCCAGACCGTCAGGACTTTGCTCGGGGTCAGATACCAGAAGGAGGCATCCTGATGCCAGTAGACCGCCTTGACATCCCCGGGTGTTTTGGCGAAATAGTGGGTCATGCGGCAGACTAGATTCGGACCCAGAATGTCCTCAACGTAGTCGAGAATGCGCTCATCTGTGACCAAGTCATAGATGCCAGCACAGTGAGTGTGCCAGCCATTGATCGAATACCTGTCCATCCCAGCATCGCTGGCCATTTTCAACAGCTTATTGAAGTAGCGACGATTGGCGTCTGTTTCTTCCTCTGAGAACAAGTTAATCGGGAAGATATAGCCCTTTTCGTTAAAGAAGCGGATCTGTTCGGGCGTCAGTTTCCGTGGGTGCATTGTCTGCGCGGGGAAGAATTTGAGTTCTCGTTGCATTTCGGGAATTGCATCAAGTACCGCCATGGAAGGGTTCTCCTTTGGGTAGATGGTTGACCGTGCTTGACGAAAGATCATCATAAACGCGATCTAGGAATCGGTCAATCTGTTTGCAGAGGGACCGATTGGCCGCTTTGCATGGACTCGGCAACCGCGTCTAGGATTCGCATCTGGGAGATGCTGTTCGCCGGAGAGATGCGGTGAGGCGTGCCATTGTCAAGACAATCGCACAAGTGCTCCAGTTGCAGGGTGAACTGGTGGACCGGTGCAAAGTCAAAGCGTTCCATACGTTGTTTTGTGTGATGTTCTAAGGAAACGGCCTGGTTCTCGTTGTTCCAGGCCCTCTCAATGTACAACATGCCGGTATCCCCAGAGATTTCCACGTATTGGGATGCCCAGGAATCAAAGCCTACAGATATCTGTGCTGTGCGGCCCCCGGCAAAGACCAGCGCAATATAGGCGGCGGCGTCCACTTCTATGCCAGATACTTGGGCGGCAAAGACCCGCTGCGGTTCTTCGCCGAAGATGTAGCGAGCGTGGTGGATATTATAGCAGGCCAGGTCGTAGATCGCGCCGCCGCCTTTGCTGCGGTTGAAGCGCCAATTTTGTGTGGGATGCTGTCTTTCCGGCGGAACGTTCGTGCAGAATGTGCTGCGTACGGTCTGCAATGTGCCAATGCCGCCCTGTTCGATGATCTCCTGCGCTTTCAGATGCATGGGGTGATGGCGAAATTTGAACGCTTCCGTCACCAGAATGCCATTTTTGCGCCCGGACGCGACGAATGCTTCGGCCTCGGCCGCGCTCTGCGTGAACGGCTTTTCGCAAAGGATGGCCCGGACACGTCTCGACTCTGCCAACTGAATCCCAACCTGCGCGTGGAAAGCACCCCAGGTGCAGATCACCGCGATGTCGATCTCCTCCTGCGCCAGCATCTCGTCAAGAGATGTATAGGTGTGGCGTACATCGAACTGATTCGTAAAGCGCTTGAGGGAGGCCGGCGAGATGTCACAGACAGCCGCCAGTTCAGCTCTGTCCGTATACGAGCAGGCAGTGGCATGTGCCCGAGCTATGCCACCCGTCCCCACTAGGGCCAGACGATATCTTCTTTTTGAGGTGAGACTCATTTCTCATTTCCTTTCGTCTATCGGCTAATGTTGGCACGAGAAATTTTGACAGAAGAAATAGGGGAACAACGACAAGATTTTCTGTGCCAAAGTGTGTTATACTGTCTACATCCATTACAATCCCCGCTTGAATAGCAATTTACAGAAAGGTTCGTACAATGAAAGTTTTCGCAGGCGGTATCGCGACGGAAACCAATACATTTTCTCCTATGCCCACAGGAATGCGCGATTTCAGCGTGATCCGGCCTGAGGATGAGCCCCAGCGCGAGAACATCGCGCCAGCCATCGATCAGTTCAAGCTGCAGGCCCAGGAACGGGACTGGGAATATGTCTTCGGTCTGTATGCCTCAGCCCAGCCCGCTGGTAATACCACCCGGGCCACATATGAAACCCTACGAGATGAACTCTTGGACAGATTGCAGGCGGCCTTGCCGGTCGATATCGTCCTGTTAGCCCTGCATGGAGCCATGGTGGCCGATGGCTATGACGACTGTGAAACCGATATAATCGACCGGGTACGGCAGGTGGTGGGCCTAGATGTCAAAATCGGCGTTGAACTGGACCTCCACTGCGATGTGACCCAGGCGATGATCGACACAGCAGATGCAATCGTTATCTACAAAGAATATCCGCACATTGATATTGCCCGCCGGGCCGCCGACCTGTTCCACCTCATGGCCGATGCTGCCGAAGGCAAGACCGACCCAACCATGGCCCTGTTTGACTGCCGGATGATCGGTCTGTATCTGACCTCCTTTGAGCCAATGCGTAGTTTTGTGGACGAAATGATGGCGATGGAAGGCAAGGACGGTATTCTGTCTGTGTCTCTGGCCCACTGTTTCCCTTGGGGCGATGTACCTACCTGTGGCGCACAATCTTTGGTAATCACCGATGGGTCCGCAGAGCTAGCCGCGCAGGTCGCGCTGGATGTGGGGCGGAAGTTCTTCAGCCTGCGCCATGAACTCGACCAAAAGCCTCTGTCGATTGATGAGGCCTTGGCCCAGGCTCTGGCTGTCCCCACAGGTCCTGTCGTCATTGCCGACCGGGCCGATAACCCTGGCGGCGGCGCGCCTAGTGATTCAACATTTATGCTCAAAGCCCTGCTAGAACGGGGCATTGACAACGCTGGCCTGGCGATGATGTGGGACCCTATCGCTGTCCAAGTAGCGATCTCTGGCGGTACAGGTTCAACACTTGACCTGCGCCTAGGGGGGAAGATGGGCCCGATGTCCGGCGATCCTTTGGACTTGACAGTGACTGTGACCGGCATCGTGGGGGATATGATCCAAGAATGGCCGCAACAGGGAGATCCCCTACGCATCTCCTGTGGTGATGCTGTGTGCCTGCATTGCAACGGGATTGATATTATCGTCAGCAGCGAGCGGGTACAGGTGTTCAGCCCGGATGTGTTCAGCAACTTTGGCATAGATCCGCTTCAAAAACGTCTGCTGGTCGTGAAGTCATCCCAGCATTTCTACGCTGGCTTTGCGCCCATTGCCTCGGAGATCATTTACATGGCCGCGCCTGGGGCTGTGGCCCCCCGCTATACGGACATCCCCTATAAGCGGGTAGAATTGCACAAATACCCATGGGTAGATGACCCGTTCGCTGCCTATGCACCGGCTAGGTCCAGTTCCTCGGCAAAATAGCAGGCTACAGAGCGGCTGCCTACCTTACATACGGCGCGGTATTTCCTCTTGACAACGTTTTTGCGCGTAGCGACAACGGGGATGGAAGTAGCAGCCGGATGGCGGGTTGGAAAGGTCTGCCACTTCTCCTTCTAGGACGATGGGTGTAGCAACGTTTCGGTGTAGGGATGTAAGGGCTTGCGATACAGGTCCTCAACAGCGACCAGCTCCACCAGTTTGCCCACATACATCACCGCCACCCGGTCGCTGATATGCTGGACAACGCTTAGATCGTGGGCAGGTCAGGTCTAGTTCCTAAATTTCAACAGATTCAGGATCTGGGCCTGTACGGAAAGGGCACATGGCCTCTGGCCTGTAAATAACAGTTTAGTCTCCGACATCTGGCACCTGGTCTCTGGAATTGACGGTCAGCATGACCCATTCCAGCATCCCGCGCCAGTATTCATAGCGTTCTGCATTGGCCCCTTGGATCATAACTGAGTACAGCTGGGGTCCTTCGCAGAAGAGACGTGCGCGCCGGCGGCGGGACACCCCGTCCTGTACAAAGGTACACACCCATTCCTGACACCAATCGCCCACATCGGTCAGGGTTTCCAGCCGTTCGATCACACAGCCTTTGAGTTGTTCCAACCCTTCCTGCACGCCGGCGGCCAGCAGCGGTTGCTCCTCCTTGGCCAAGGGCTGGCCGAGATCCTGCACTGTGATGGAGAGGAATGTGGCCGCATCGGACGGGTCTGGATAGAGGCTCACCGCGGGCTGGGGCGTATCCGTCTCCTGCAGGGTCCATTCCGGCGGATACCAGAAGGACAGATGAGCGGCCACATGATTGTAGATTCTGACCGCGGTAAAGCGCGGTTTTTCGGTTGAGGGCATGAGCGAAACACCACTGTTACATGTGATTTTCGGGATCGTCCCAGAAGAGCAGTTGTGGATTCAGGAAGTGCTCATCTTCCAGGCCATCATTGACCGGTTGGCCGCCAATGTAGTTGTGCATGCCGTTCTTCATAATGATCAATGCGGGAGATTGGCCCAAATAGCCGACGATAGGGATCTCCTCCGCCCAGATATCCAGAATCTGTATGAATAGCTCATGGCGCTTGTCTGGGTCCGGTTCAGCACTAACCTGATCCCAGATCTCCCAGATGCGCCAGAGGAAGTGATCCTCCGGCGGTGGTTCGCCATTAGCGTCATTCTCGTCAACTTTCCAGCGGCCAAAAGCACCAGCCCAGGGACGGTCCAACTCTGTGCCTATCCATGGTGACGGTGTGAGGATGGGCAGAAGGTCCCGATATCCGCCCCAGTACACGGCATCTTGGGTATTGGCGGACCAATGTTCGGTGTAGAGGGAGCGTTCCATCCCCTTATAGGTGGCCTTGAGGCCAATCTCTGCGTAGTATTTGATGATAGTGAGAATCGAGTCTTCCTCCGGCGTACCGGTCTGGGATGTCCCTTCAATGATGAAGCTGAGGGTTTCTCCGCTGCCATCCTTCCACAGCCGGAAGCCATCGGCATCCCGTTCAGCATAGCCGGCATCGTCCAGCAGTTGGTTGGCCCGGTCTGGGTCATACTCGGCATAGGCTTCGGTCAATTTGGGATAGAACTGAGGCGATTGCTCCAGAGGGCTGTATTGCCGGGGTGTCAGCAGGCCATCCCAAACCAGTTCGTTCAGCCCCTCTCGGTCCACTGCCAGGGAGAGAGCGATACGCACATCCCGGTTCTGGAAGAGTTCCCGTACTCGAGGGTCCTGAGCACCTTGGTTGGGGGTCACCACCTCGTGTCTGGTCGAGGTGCCGATGATGACGCTGTAGTCCCCGGCTTCTTCGTTCTCTTTATAGAGGGTGAAGTTGCCGGTCTGTACGTGTCGCCCCTGGAAGTCGACTTCGCCGTTGATGATACGCAGATTGAAGACATCGTTGGTGTCGAAGAGACGGTGGTTGACATGGTCGATATAGGGAAGTTGCTGCCCTTCCTCGTCCACCTGCCAGAAGTAGGGGTTTCGTTCCATGAGGAAGAGTTCTGAGGATAGGGGGTTCTTGGACACCCAGGGGCCGATGTTGGGTCGATCCGGGTTCAAGTACCACCAGTTCCGGTCCTGATAATATTGATCCCATGAATCAGCACCGGCTTCGTTGATACGTTCCATCAGCTTGTCCTGGTCATCGGTCAGTTCCATGTGGAATTGTGACATATAGTGGCCGGGTGCAAAGGGCTGGCTACGAGTCACGTCAAAGGCGAAGAGGGGCTTTGGATGGGCAAACTTCATCTTGATGGTGTTCTTGTCAGGTGCCTCCATCTCCATCGGTATGCGGGGTGTGCCGGTTCCCCAGCGGATTGAGACGGCCGGAGTCAGTTCTTCGTTTTTGAAGACATTGTCATACCACCACATAAAGCTGTCACTGTCCAAGGCAGTGTTGTCGGACCATTTCAGCCCCTCATGTAGATGGAAGGTCCATTCGGTGGCATCCTCGTTTGTCTCCCAGGATTCCGCGATGTTGGGGCGTAGGGTGAGATCCATATTGTACCAAGTGAGACTTTCGTTCTGCATCTTGGTGGGCCCCCAGCGGTCGGAGACGCCTTTGAAGCCGCGGCGGATGGTGCCCCCGTATCTACCGACCTGCTCGACTGGGGGCAGGATGACCGGATTGGTGGGCAGCCGTTCGTCGACGGGCGGCAGTTCCCCAGCGGCAACCAGCTCGGCCAGCATAGGAGCTTCGCTGTATTGGCTGGTCGGGGCAGCCGGGGCAGCCGGGGCAACCTCGGCCTGCTCTGCCATTTCAGCAGGGGCCGGTTCACCGCTAGCCCCACAGGCGACAGCGACCATGCCGGCCGTGGCTACGCCGGAAAGCCGTATAAAATCGCGCCGGGTTATCTCTCTACTGTTGATCTGTATTCTTCTCATCCGATTTCTCCGTTTTTTGTTTTGGATTTCTAGGGACTGTATGGGCCTTTTGGCCTATTGGTTCATGGCTCCTTAAACACCAGTGGCAAGTGACATTGCAGGCTATGAGCTATTACAGCACCTGTACCCAGTGCCATAGGCGTGTGCGATTGTAGGCGAGGATCTCCTGCCGGCCGTCGCCTGTGGTGTCGGCAATGGTGTAGACAGCTCTGACGCCTGTATCCCCATCGTCGAAACGATCTTCTGCATAGGTGAAGGCCGGCATGTCCAACTCTTGGATGATCTGGCCGTGACCGTCAATGATCTTGGGCGGACGGCCCTGGCATTCGGCAAAGATGGTGTCGCTCCCGTCGGCCAATGTAAGGGTTGAGCCATAGCCGGCCTTGTCCATGCGCCACAGTTCGTTGCCCTGACAATCGACCAAGTAGCCGCGGAAACCGATAGCGGCTCGATCACCGTGAAGTCGTCTCTCACTGAGAAACAACTGCTTTCCTGCCCGGTCCGGCAAGAATTTCCCCACAGCACAGGTTTGAATGTGCGTGCCTTCAAATATCCAGCGGTCTTCGCCACTGGCAGCGTCAAGGACGATCAGATCCTTACCGGCGACCATGAGTAATTCCAGTCGTCCATCGCCATTAATGTCATGAACGATTAGCTGGTCCACATGGGGGGAGCGGGTCATCTCCTCTAAATGCGGTTCCAAGTCCGGACGCCACCAGATTTTGTGTCCATCAGCCCGTACACAACAGTAGCCGATGAAGAGTTCGTCCTTGCCATCCCCGTCAATATCGGCGAAGGTATGTTCATGCCCGGCCCCACCGTAAAAATGGCAGTTCCACAGACAGTCAAGGTCGTCGGTGTAGATGTAGATGGGATTGACGAAGGTGGAGACGAGGATATCTCGGGGGGACCCAAGCCCGCGGATATCACAAAGTTGAAGCACACAGTTGGGGCCAGTTTCCACTTCCTTGCGAAAGTAGCCCCTGTCCCCTTCCAATATACGCAGATAACTGCGCCCCTCCCGTTCGGTTACATAGACGATCTCAGGCCTGCCATCGGCATCAATGTCGTACACAGCAGCAGCGACACCGTGCATGGCCCAATGGCCTGTACCGAGGGGCGCGCCCTCTTGCCACATGACATCGCCATCCAGCTTCATGGCCGTCACACAGTGTACCTGTTTCTCATGTCGATAGCCGCCGGCCGACATGCGGGGGATATGGCAGTCGCGAGCTTGGAAGAAGACAGCCTCCAACTCTCCATCGCCGTCTAGGTCGCCCAGACGCATACCCGTATCGCCAAATCCGCTGGTATCAAGCTCTGCAGCCAAGTGGAATGGTGCAGTCACAAGGAGCCTCCTTCGCAATTTCAATCAAGAGAGCAGTTCTCGATCTAGGGGATAGGTTCATTCTACTATAGGTGCCCCAGACCGTCAAAGGCATACTCAGGTAGCAAAGACAAAATTTTCTGTGCCAAAATAGGGGATGTTCAAGGCTGATTATACCGTAAGAGCAGGGCTGTTGACAACGCCGTAAAACCCGTGGCCAGTAACTGCAGTTACTGGCCACTGCGTCTTTATTCGTCCCAAGTGCGGCCAGATGGATCAACACAATGGACGACGAGTGCCGGGCCCAACTGTTCTATCTGCAAGCGGACCGTATCCCCATTCTGCACCGGCTTCAGCCCGAAGTGATGAGTGCCAGTGGAGACCACATCCCCCGGCTCTAGGGGCAGCACATGTGTCACCTCGGCTAGGAGTTCCGGGATGTAGCGGTCCATATCTCGGGTAGTGATGTCATGGCGCTGCTCGTCATTGACCCACAGCCCCACCCCCAGATCGTTGGCATCGGCGATCTCGTCTCGGGTCACCAGCAGCGGACCCATGGGGGCGAAGGTATGCCAGGATTTACCGAGGAAGAAGCCCCCGGGTAGCCCTCTGGCCGAAACATCCATAAATTGGGTGTAACCGAAGACATGATCCAGGGCGTCCTGTGCGGCGAGATGGCTGGCCCGTTTGCCGATGACCAAGGCCAATTCTGGTTCAAAATGAAAGACACTAGCGTCCGTGGCCGGCAGGGTGACGGTCCCACCATGACCGATGACCGCGTTGGGGGATTTGAGGAAGGCATTGAAGAGGCCCCGCTCCGGCTTTTGCGGTTCCAGATAGTTGCCGGCCAGGCAGATGAGTTGGCCCGGTCTGGGGAGCGGTGGACAGCAGCGCACATCCTCCAAGGGGATGCCCGGCCCAGCAGCAATCGCATCTTGGATGCGCGGCTGGAGGTCTACCCAATCGTGGATGAGCATTTCCATCATTTCCTGGGGCGAATGGTAGCTCAGGTCCGCGACCGCAGCCGAGGCATCCAGTACCTGTTCACCATTCCAGACGCCCAGTTTGTAGTCATTGAAGAGAAGCAAGCGCATAGCAGTTTTCCTTTGTGGTTGGCTCTGACGGGAAATGAGGTCAGGACAGCGAATCCTATGAATCTTGAACGGCAATCGTCGTCCAAGCTCGGCTGTATTGTACCACCGAGCGAATTTGTAGAGAAAACTGCATTGAACGGTTCTTTGCCTTCTAGGCGGTAGCGCGGCGCGAGTGCATTGACATCATAAAAGGCAACGATTACACTACCTTTGTCATGAAAGGAGTCGTTCCACACATGCACGGCTCGCCACAAACCATTGCAATGCCAATGAAAGGAACATCCAAATGTCTGAAGAAGTGAAGGAGCTGCGCGTTTCCAACGACGCGATGCACGATCCCATGGAGCTACGGCGTCGCATCGCCGATGAAGGCTACCTCTTTTTCAAGCGGCTGCAGAACCCGGACAAATTGCGGGAATTGCGCCGGGAGATGATGACGACGATTCAAGAGATAGGCTGGCTGCTCCCAGGGACCGACCCTTACGATGGCATCGCCGACGTGTCAAAGCAGTGTACGGAAGGTGATACTGAGTACACGGATGGCTATAAGCATGTCTACAAGCTGGAATCCTTACACCGCTCCGGGCATTGGCCGGAGGTAACGGAGATGGTCGAGCACATTATGGGACGGCCGATCATGCCCCATCCCCAGAAGGTCGCCCGGGTCTGGTTCCCTAAATATACCGAACACACCACCCCTACCCATCAGGACTTTGTGCATTTTCAAGGCAATTTTGAGACGTTGACCTGTTGGGCACCCGTGGGGGATTGCCCCATGGAATTGGGCGGCCTGGCGGTGATCCCTGGCTCCCACAAGGTGAACCGGGTGTTGGACCATCACTTCTCCTTAGGCGCGGGCAGCCTTGTGGTGGATGTGAACGCGCATGAGGATATCGATCCGGTCTGGTACTCAACCGATTACGAAATCGGTGATACGCTGATCTTCCCGGCCCTGATGATTCACAAAGCTCTGCCCAATTACACGGAAGACAAATTGCGGCTGTCCTTGGACAATCGCTATCAGGCAGTGGGTGATCTGATCTCCGAGCGTATGCTGGAGCCGCACGGCCCGAGCGGGATGAAGTGGGAAGAGGTGTACGCGGATTGGCAATCGGATGAATTGCAATACTACTGGCTGAACTACGAAAATCCTACTGTGCCTGTGGATATGAGTTATGCGGAAAAGAGCTTTGCGGAAGCACTAGCTCTGGCCCGGGACGGCGATGAACGAGCCTTCGTCAAATTGCGCCGCACAATTCGCAATGATCCCAATTCACCAGCAGCCCAGAAGGCCAAAGAGGTGTTTGAGGCAATTGGCGTCCCAGCCTAATGAATACCTTGCCTGAAGTAGGATTGGCAGGATTCACTGTCCCTGATAAATGAGCCCTCCTATGTTCCAGCTTACAGCCACACAGAGAGACATCAAACACTATTTTGCCGAGTTGAGCCAGCTAACTCAGCTCGGCTTGGGGCATGAGGGTGCGGTCGCGCCGGCGTTCGCGGCTGTGCTGCGCGCGGCCGGCCGTCCCTTCGGCTGGACATTGGCAGAGCAGTACACGCGCAAGATGGCCGATGGCCGCAGCATTCGCATTGATGGCGCATTATTGGACGACTTCCATCTGGCCCATGGCTATTGGGAAGCGAAAGATAGCGATGATGACTTGGATGAGGAGATCCGCAAGAAGCTGGCCGTGGGCTACCCCCAGGACAATCTCCTCTTCTGGGCCCCACAGCGCATGGTGGTCATCCAACAAGGGCAGCGGGTGTGGGACAGCCCCATCGCTGCGCCGGACCTGCTCATTGAGGGGTTGCGCGCGTTCTTCACCTATCAACCGCCGGCCTATGCAGGCTGGCAGCAGGCAGTGGAGGAGTTCAAGACGGTTGTGCCGGCCCTGGCCGAGTCCCTGCTGACTTTGATCGCAGGGGAGCGGCAGTACAACCGGGCCTTTCGGCAGGCATTTGCCCGCTTCGCCGCGCTGTGCCGGGATGCCATCAATCCCAATATCTCTGATGAGGCCGTAGAGGAGATGCTGATCCAACACCTGCTGACCGAGCGCATCTTCCGGCGGGTGTTCGACAACCCGGACTTCGCCCGCCGCAATGTCATCGCCAACGAGATCGAGCAGGTAGTCGACGCGCTCACCTCCCAGTCCTTTAGTCGCCGGGCCTTCTTCCGTCCCCTAGAGGGTTTCTACACGGCCATTGAAACCACAGCCGCGACCATAGAGGATTATGCGGAGAAGCAGGGTTTCCTCAACACTGTCTACGAGAATTTCTTCCAGGGCTTTTCCGTCAACGTGGCCGACACCCATGGCATTGTCTACACACCACAGCCTATTGTGGAGTTTATGGTACGCTCCGTGGAAGCCCTCCTCGATCAAGAGTTCGACCGTTCCTTAGCTGATGCCGGCGTGCATGTGCTGGACCCCTTCGTGGGCACAGGCAACTTCATGCTGCGGATCATGCGCCACCTACAGGAGATAGGCAAACTCTCCTGCTTACCCGACAAGTACGCGGCGGAACTGCACTGCAACGAAGTGATGCTGCTGCCCTACTATATCGCGGCCATGAACATTGAGCATGAATACTATGAACTGACAGAGCAGTACCTACCCTTTGAGGGCATATGTCTGGTGGATACTTTCGAGCTGGCCGAGGATACCCAACTCAGCTTGTTTGTCCAAGAGAACACACAGCGTGTGGAGAACCAGAAGGATCAGGATATCACCGTCATCATCGGCAACCCACCTTACAACATCGGACAGGTCAACGAGAACGACAACAACAAGAACCGCACCTATGGGGCCATGGACAAGCGGGTACGGGAGACTTATTCACAGGACTCAAAGGCGACCAATAAAAACGCCCTTGCTGACCCCTATGTGAAGGCCATACGCTGGGCAGCAGACCGCATAGGCGAAGAAGGGGTTGTGGCCTTTGTGACCAACAACAGCTTTCTTGATGGTGTGGCGTTCGATGGCATGCGGAAACACCTCGCAGAGGATTTCGACGCCATCTACATTCTGGATCTGGCTGGGAACGTGCGTAAGAACCCGAAACTCTCTGGGACGACACACAATGTCTTTGGCATTCAAGTGGGCGTGAGCATCAATTTTTGCGTCAAACGGCGCGACAAGGCAACCAACCAAACAGAAATCTTCTACGCCCGTGTTGATGAATGGTGGCGTAAGGAAGAGAAGTACGGCTATCTCAATGCAAAGGAACAGTACCGCACTATCGAATGGAAATCCATAAGGCCAGACAAGCGATATACATGGCTCACAGAGGGATTCCATGCTGAATTTGAGACCTTTATCCCCATGGGGACAAAGGAAGCAAAGATGGCCAAAGGTGAGGCGGTGGATGTACTCTTTCACACCTTCAGTAACGGCGTCGGCTCGAGCCGTGATGCCTGGGTATACAATTTTAATCACAAAGAATTGGTAGCCAACGTTGACAGGTTTATCAGTACGTACAATGTAGAAGTAGACCGATGGCACAATCGCACAGATAGGAATGTAAATCTGGATACCTTTGTAACCGCAGATGCAAGAGCCATCAAATGGAGCAGCAATCTCAAGAGCTATCTCCGGCAGGGCCGCAAAGCCACCTTTGCATTACAGAATGTACGTGTATCTTGCTACCGACCATTCACGAGCCAGTTCCTATATTTTGATGAAGTTCTAAACCATAGGCAAGGGCTGTGGCCCCGGATTTTCCCCACAGCGGAGACGGAGAAAGAGAACCGGGCGATCTGCCTCACAGCAATTGGCAATAACAAGCCATTCCACTGCCTGATGACACAGCAGATACCAGATATGAATCTTACTGGCGCTTCCCAATGCTTCCCCTTCTACACATACGATGAGGACGGCAGCAACCGCCGCGAGAACATCACAGATTGGGCATTGGCACAGTTCCGCAGGCAGTATCAGGATGATTCCATCAGCAAATGGGATATCTTCCACTACGTTTACGCCTTATTGCATCATCCGCACTACCGGCAGCGGTATCAGGTCAACCTCAAGCGGGACTTGCCACATATTCCCTTTGCCGCGAACTTCTGGACATTTGCCACAGCCGGCGCGCGTCTAGCAAAAATCCATGTAGGCTACGAACAGATGTCCCCCTACCCGCTCAACATCGTAGAGACGCCGGGGAAGCCCCTCAATTGGCACGTGGAGAAGATGAGATTGTCCAGAGACAAGACGCATATCCGCTACAATGAGTTCTTGACCTTGGCGGGCATCCCAGCGCAGGCTTTCGACTATCGGCTGGGGAATCGGTCAGCCTTAGAATGGGTGCTCGACCAGTACCGGGTCAAGGTAGACAAGCGCAGCCGCATCGTCAATGACCCCAATCGTGACGATGATCCACGCTATATCGTGAATCTCATGCAGAAGGTCATCGCCGTGAGTGTGGAGACAGTCGAAATTGTGGAGAGCTTGCCGGGGCACTACACAAGTTGCGCGCCCGCGGTCACTGGATAAGAGTATGAAGCGCAAACCCAATAACGAGTAACCACCCATGCCCTGTTCACTCTTTCCTCACCTATACCCGGACTGTAGCCCACTTCATCATGTCGCGAACTTGTCAATACCATTCCAATCTGCGAGTGACTTCTAAACAATGACCACATCCCGTACATTCCAACAACCCCGGATGCGTCTCGGGTTCGGCGGCGGCGGCAATCTCACCGGTGAAGCTGCGGACAATACGCGCCACACGCTCAAGCGTATGGCAGAATTTCTGCGGCCCTATCGTCTGCAACTCCTGGTCGTCGGCTGCTTCGTGACGATCAGCACAGTGCTGCGACTTTACGGCCCCATGCTTCTCGGCCGCGCGATCGATGAATTCATCGCGCCGGGTGATGCTGTCGGCCTGCAGAACTTGGCCATTCTGATCGTGATCGTCTACATCGTCGCTGGGGTCACGTCTACCGTGCAAGGGCTAATTATGGTGCATCTCGGTCAACGCTTTGTGGCCGACATACGCGCCGAACTATTCAGTCATTTTCAGGTCATGTCCATGGCTTTTCATGACCGCAACCAGGTGGGCGATCTGATGAGCCGCATCACGAATGACTCAGAGGCCATCAACCGCACCCTTTCCAATGGGATGATTGAATTTCTCTCCAATATTTTGCTGCTGGGCGGCACGTTTGTGGCCATGTTTATCCTCAACTGGCAGTTGGCCCTAGCAATGTTGATTCTGCTACCACTGATGCTGTACATCACCGCTGAGGTGACTCGCCGCAGTCGGGTGGCGTTTCGTAGCGTACAGCGCAACCTCGGTGCTCTGAACGCGGTGATGGAGGAGAACATTTCCGGCGCGAGGGTCGTCCAGGCTTTTGCCAGAGAAGAAGCCGTCTTCGCCATTTTCCAGGAGGTCAATGCCACTTATCGCAAGGCCGGTATCACAGCGGATATCATCACCGCCGCGCTGGGGCCAATGTTCACAACCATGATGACGATTACCATTGCTGTAGCTGCCTTGTTGGGTGGCTGGCTTGCCATTCAGGGGGGGTTGGAAGTCGGGGTGCTGGCGACCTTTATCATCTATATTATGAATTTCTTCCGGCCTATGCGCGGCATTGCGATGCTCTACAATCAGTTGCAGTCGGCCTTGGCCGGGGCGGAACGCATCTTCGCTGCCCTAGATGTGCGGCCAACGGTTACGGACCGCGCTGGCGCGCCGCCTTTGGAAGATATCCAAGGGGATGTCGTTTTCGACAATGTGAGTTTCTCCTATGAAGCGGAGAAACCGGTCTTGCAGAAAGTAAGCCTTCACGCGCGGCCGGGGGCGACTATCGCGCTGGTGGGCCCTACCGGTGCCGGCAAAACAACGATCATCAGCCTCATGAGTCGCTTCTACGACGTAGTGGAGGGCAGTATCCGCATTGACGGCCAGGACATCCGGGACGTTCAGCAGGCTTCTCTGCGGAAGCAATTGGGCATCGTCTTGCAGGATACCTTTCTCTTTTCCGGCACTGTACGGGAAAATATCCGTTATGGCCGCCTAGATGCCAGCAATGAGGAGGTGGTGGCCGCGGCCAAGTTGGCCAATGCCGATGGATTTATTCGTCTGCTTCCGGGTGGGTATGATTCACAGGTTTCTGAGCAGGGAAACAACTTCAGCGAAGGACAGCGGCAGCTCCTAGCCATTGCCAGGGCTGTCCTAGCAGATCCCCGCATTCTGATTTTGGACGAGGCCACCAGCAGTGTGGACACTCGAACCGAGGTACACCTGCAGCAGGCTTTGCTACGGCTGCTGCAGGGGCGCACAGCATTTGTGATCGCCCATCGGCTCAGTACCATTCGCAACGCCGATGAGGTGCTGGTGGTGAATGATCACCGTATCATTGAACGGGGCAGCCATGAAGAATTGCTGGCCCAAAAGGGCTTCTATCACGATCTGTATATAGCGCAGTATATGCGGGTAAAGAAAACCAGAGTCCATTGAGATTACCATTCGAAACTTTGCACCACAATAATGTCCTGTGCTTCGGCTGTTTTCAGGAACGATGGGCGTGCATAGTGGGTAATGAGTAGTAGAACAATGTTTGTATCGGGATAGATGGCGCGCACGCTCTCGGCTTTGCGCGCAAGGACCGAGAGAATCCTTTCCTCCTCCTGATACGAGCTGCGGCGTTCATCTAAGCGTTGTTTGGATTCACCCACAATCAGCATCGGTTCTCCGTCACGAACAGCATGGCCAAAGAAGTTGATCTCTTCGCCGCCCACATCCGTGCGAATCAGGCGGTCTGTAACTTCGATTCCGAATTGATTGAGGAGAAAGGCTGGCAAGGAGCGATAGGCTTCGTTTTCCAGGGCATAACTCATGCTGCGGGATATGCCGCCGACCTCGGAGCGGACGTTTCTTAAATCTACGCTGAGTTTCTGCACATCTTTTGCGGTGTCTTGTTGGGCAACGGTGAGTTTCTGCACATCTTTTGCGGTGTCCTGTTGGGCAACAGTGAGTTTCTGCACATCTTTTGCGGTGTCCTGTTGGGCAACAGTGAGTTTCTGCACATCTTTTGCGGTGTCCTGTTGAGCAACAGTGAGTTTCTGCACATCTTTTGCGGTGTCCTGTTGAGCAACAGTGAGTTTCTGCACATCTTTTGCGGTGTCCTGTTGAGCAACAGTGAGTTTCTGCATCTCTTGCGAGAGGTTTTGCACATCTTTTGCGGTGTCCTGTTGGGCAACAGAGAGTTTCTGCACATCTTTTGCGGTGTCCTGTTGAGCAACGGTGAGTTTCTGCACATCTTTTGCGGTATCCTGTTGGGCAACGGTGAGTTTCTGCACATCTTTTGCGGTGTCCTGTTGAGTAACAGAGAGTTTCTGCACATCTTTTGCGGTATCCTGTTGGGCAACGGTGAGTTTCTGCACATCTTTTGCGGTGTCCTGTTGGGCAACGGTGAGTTTCTGCACATCTTTTGTGATTTCCTGTTGGGCAACAGTGAGTTTCTGCATCCCTTGTGAGAGAGTTTTCACCTCTTGCGAGAGGGTTTTCACCTCTTGTGAGAGGGTTTTCACCTCTTGTGAGAGGGTTTTCACCTCTTGCGTAAGGTCCTGTTGAGCAACAGCTAGGTCCTTCACGATGGATGTGAGAGCGTTGAAGTCACTTGTCTTGACCAGGTCCTCAGAGGCCCTAGGGATCACTTCAGCTAGGACCTCTGCCTGATTAGGCTCAAATGCGGCCTGTAATTTGTGGGTCATCTCAGATTGGGTCAGCATGTACCTTATCCTTAGTATCCTTAGTAAATTTCGAGTGTTGAAGCCTGAGCTAGATTCCGTACCATAATAGCATACAGGCCGAAAATTTGCTAAATTCCTTGCAATTTGCCCATGTTATTGCTGTCAAAGGGTGGTTTCGCACTGTCAACGACTTAATTACGAGGATCCTCTATGCGCGCACCGGTCTGCAGTGCAAACAGGTGCAGTGCCTTTGGATCCAATTCCGCTACGACCTGCGCGCCTTGGGCCAGACGGGCGCGCAGGTCTGCTTGACCGATAAAACGATGGCCACCTGCTAGGATATGTACGAACTGTACTTGCCGCCCGAAGTCCGGCTCCACTGCCTCCACTATGCCCGGCCAGATGGCAGGGCTTCTGCGTCGTCCGGGAGTGTCGGGCCGAATCGGGGCCTCGACGGTATCCACTCGCACATCTTCCGGGCGGATGCCGACGGTGAGCCGTTGGCCGCTGTGAACCACTGGCAGTTGGGCAGGATCCAACCCGATCTGTAAACCGTCGTCTAACACCACACACCCATCCTGCACTTCCACACCGCTCAGTAGATTCATCGGTGGGGTACCGAGAAAGCCAGCGACAAACAAATTAGCCGGTCGCGCACGTACATCCACAAATGGGCCGACCTGCTCGATCCTTCCCGCCCGCATGACCGCCACCTGATCCCCTAGGGCCATGGCTTCAGTCTGGTCGTGGGTCACATACAGGGCAGTAATGGCAAAGCGTCGGAGCAGCCGTTTGATCTCCACCCGTGTTTGGGTACGTAGCTTGGCGTCTAGGTTGGAGAGAGGCTCATCAAAGAGAAAGACCTGTGGCCGGCGCACAATAGCCCTGGCAATGGCCAGCCGCTGTTGCTGCCCGCCGGACAAGGTCCCCGGCTTGCGCTGCAACAGAGCCCGAAAGCCGATTCCCATGATTTCCGATGTGATGCGGATACGTTCTTCCGCTTCTGTGTCCGCTGCTTGGCGCATCCGAAAGAAGAACGACAGATTGCCATGTCCTTCAAAATGGGGATAGAGCGCGTAGTTCTGGAAGACCATCCCAATATAGCGCTCCTTCGGCGGCACGTCCCGCATGTTTCGGTCATTGTAGAAAAGATCGCCGCTGTACTCCCCTTCCAACCCGGCAATCACCCGCAGCAACGTGCTCTTGCCACAGCCGGACGGGCCCAAGACAGCCATAGTCTGCCCATCCGCTACCGTCAGATCGACCCGGTCTAGCGCATAGACCCGGCCCGGTTCAGCGCACATCTCCTCCCGAAATCCCGGCGTCTCTCCATAGGTTTTTTTGTCTAGCCCGAAGGCTTTACACACAGTATGCAGTCGAATTGTCGCCAATGTACAATACCAGTGGTGATTGGTGGAGAGCAGCTATGATAATTCTATCACAAGCCATTGAACTCGGCAATGCTCACCGATTTAGAAGCTACAATTCTATGTCTTTTGCTTCCCCGCACACTCATGCTATAATTCGTCTGCATTGAGTGGACCGAGTTACATTGAAGGATGGATGAGCAGTGCTGGACGCCTCGAATCGACCTCGCCTGAATAATAAACAAGTTGCGGATGTGTTCCGAACTATCGGAGATTTGTTGCTGATTTTGGGAGAAAATCGCTATGTGATCCTCGCCTACCAGAATGCAGTCCGCACAATTGAAGACCTCAATGGGGATATCAATGCGGTTGCTGCTGCGGGCACCCTAGAGGATCTGCCGAAGATCGGCAAGGCCATCGCCGAAAAGATTCAGACCCTTTTGGAAACAGGTACCCTGCCCTATTATGATGAACTCAAGGCACAAGTCCCCGCTGGTGTCGTGGCCATGATGCAGGTACCAGATGTTGGACCCAAGACCGTCCAACGTTTGTGGAAGGAACTGGGCATCACCAGTGTAGAGGCGATGAAAGTGGCCGCGCAAGAGGGCAGGATTGAGCAACTGAAAGGGTTCGGGGCCAAAACGGAAGCACGCATTCTCAAAAGCATCCAACTGTTCGAGCGTCATTCCGACGACCGCACGCCCCTTGGTATTGCTCGTCCCCTCGCACAAGCCCTTGTGCAAGGGCTGCAGGAATCCCTAGAACCGGGTATACTGGAAAAAATTGAGATCGTGGGCAGCCTGCGTCGTTGGCGAGAGACCATCGCTGATCTGGACCTGTTGGCCGTCAGCAGTAGGCCGCAGAAGGTGACGGATGCCTTTCAGAACTCGCCTCAGGCAGTAGAGATTTTGGACAGCCGGCGCGCGGCCACCAGCATCGCTCTGCCGAATGGACTACAAGCCAAGCTGCGAGTGGTGGAAGCCCGCCATTGGGGTGCGGCCCTCTGCTATTTCAGCGGTAGCCAAGCGCACAACAGTGCCATACAGAAGCACGCCCGGCAACAGGGGTGGCGTCTTGATGAATCCTGCCTGACCGCTCAAAACCATCCGCAGCACGTTGACGGTACGCAGCATTTCTTTGAAAATGAGGAAGATCTGTACGAATTTCTTGGTTTGCAATGGGTGCCGCCGGAGATGCGAGAAGCTTGCGGGGAGATTGCAGCAGCTCTGTGCCACGAACTCCCGCAACTGATTACAGAGCAGGACATTCTCGGTGAATTACACGGCCACACCACTTGGAGCGACGGTAAAGCGTCCGTAGCGGAGATGGCAGAGGCCGCTCGCAACAAAGGATACCGTTACTGGAACGTCAGCGACCACAGCATCGGCCTAGGCGTAACCCAAGGCGTGGATGCAGATGCATTGGCCGCCCAACGCCAAGAGATCGACGCGCTAAACGAACGCTATGCGGCTGCAGGGATCGACTTTCGTCTGATACAGGGCACGGAAGTTGAAATCCTGGCCCATGGCGAGTTAGGGCTGCCTGATGAAGTCTTATCAGCCCTTGATGTGGTCGTCGCCAGTATCCACAGTGGCCAGCGGCAGGACCGGGAGATGATCACAGACCGCTGCCTGAAGGCGATCCACAACCCCCATGTAGACATGCTCGGCCATCCCACCGGGCGGCTATTGGGGCGTCGTCCCGCATCGGACATCAATGTAGAACGGATTTTGCAGGCCTGTGCCGATACCGGTACAGTTGTTGAGATCAATGCCAATCCCGCCCGCTTGGACTTGAATGATCGGTACGCCCGCCGGGCCATTGCACTAGGTTGCAAAGTTGCCATCAACACCGACGCCCATAGCACCGATGAGCTCGACCTAATGCCATACGGCATCCATACCGCCCGCCGGGCATGGCTATGCAGCGAGGATGTGGTGAACACCAGACCGCTTGATGAACTATTCAAACTACTCAAAACAGAGGCGTGAAACGTGACCAGGGACAGCCAGCATCCGAACAGCGAAACTGAATTTGAGGAGCCGGTCTTCAAGACGGATGAGCCGGAGAGTTCTCCAACCGACCAATCTCTGTACTCTGAAACGGATCAGACCGCGACTGCCAGCGATTCTGGAGAGGACGAATACTACGGGTTTGAGGGGACATCGGCAGAGGAAATTCCCAGATCCTCCTCGCGACGCCAGCTAGGGCGTACTGGTCCGTTCTGGACCCTCGGAAGTGTTGGCCTGCTAGTCATCGTAGGGCTGCTAGTATGGTTGCTCATCTTCCGTGATAGCTCACAATCGCTGGTAGAGGCAACCCCACAACCTACCGTTCCGTCGCCAGTGGCTACACAGGTAGAAGCCACCCCGACGTCTGAACCTGCACCCACCCCCACGTCTGCGCCGGTAGAGCTAGACATCGGCGCAAATGTCGTTGTCGACAACACAGGCGGTGAAGGCATTCGTCTGCGTAATGGGCCGGGCTTAGAGAGCAATACCCTAACAATCATTGAAGATGGCACGCCTTTTATCGTTCTGGGCCCAGACGGTGATCAGGAGAACTATCCTGTGGAGGCCGATGGATTTCTCTGGTATCGGGTGCGAGCTACCACTGACGAAGAGCAGGAAGGCTGGGCCGCATCTGCTTTCTTCGTCATATCCAAGTAGCCGACAGATGGCCGAGAGCATACCCTTTCCTGTGGACGTACAAAAACGGATGGAAATCCTGCGCCAACAGATCCGCCATCACCAGTACCGTTACTACGTTCTTGATGATCCAGAGATCAACGATACTGCATTTGACTCGCTGTTTCAGGAACTTCAATCCCTAGAAGCACACTACCCGGCCCTGCATGATCCAAACAGCCCCACTGTGCGGGTGGGTGGTGTGGTTGCCGACCGCTTTGAAAAAGTACGGCATCCGCTCCCAGTTCTGAGCCTGGCCAATGCCTCTGGCGAGGAAGAGTTGCGCGCCTGGCGGGAACGCCTGTTGCGTCTCTTGCCAGAGCAAGAGCAGGCACGCCTGGGATACGTTGTTGAGCCGAAATTTGATGGCTTGACCGTCGTTCTACACTATGAAGACGGCCGATTTGTGTTGGGAACGACCCGCGGCGATGGCGAAACCGGTGAAAATATCACCCCAAATTTGTCTACTCTTCCCCAGCTCCCCTTGCAGATTCCTGTTGATCCCCACAGCAACCTAGTGCAACCCACCTCTCTGATCGTTCGTGGGGAAGCCTATGTCGAACGTTCTGCCTTTGAAGCCTTCAATCAGGCCCAGGCCCAGCAAGGCGAACGTACTTATGCCAACCCCCGCAACTTTGCGGCCGGCTCCCTGCGTCTGCTCAACAGCGGCATCAGTGCTATGCGCCCGCTAAAGCTGTGGACCTATGAGGTGTTACATGCGATTAACAGCAGTGAAACTGCAATTACAGGCCACATCCGTTCGCCCGAAGGTTCTCATTGGCAGCAGCAGCAGCTATTGCGCGCCTATGGCTTTCCTGTATGTGATGAAGCCCGCCGCTTTCCTGACAGTGAATGGGAGAAGTTGATTCAATTCGTCACCAACTGGCACGAATTGCGCGCGCATCTGCCCTATGAACTGGACGGCATGGTCGTGAAAGTCGACCTATTGGCCCAGCAAGAACGGCTAGGCTTTACCGGCAAAGACCCTCGTTGGGCGGTTGCTTTCAAATCCGGTGGTGTTGAGGCGGCCACAAAACTGCTGGACATTGTCGTGAAGGTGGGGCGTACTGGTGTTGTTACGCCGAATGCAGTGTTAGAGCCGGTCATCATCAGCGGCGTAACAGTCCAGGCCGCCACTCTGCATAACGCTGATTATATTGAGGAATTGGACATTCGCCTTGGGGACCGAGTGCTAGTAACGCGGGCCGGGGATGTCATCCCAAAGGTGATACGCCCTCTGCCAGAACTACGGGATGGCAGAGAACAGCCCTGGCAGATGCCGAGGGCGTGTCTTTCCTGTGGAGAGAGGCTTGAGCGTCCTTTAGGCGAAGCTGCCACATATTGTGTCAACAATGCGTGCCCCGAGCAACTCGTTCGTAAGGTTGAGTACTTCGTATCCCGAGGTGCGATGGATATCGTCGGTTTCGGAGAAAAACAGGCGGAATTGTTCGTAGAAGAAGGCTATATTCACACGCTGGCCGATATCTATCGCCTACCTTGGGCGCAGATCGTGGAAATCGATGGCTACGGCGACAAGCGCATCGCCAATTTGCGGCAGGCTGTGGAGGAGAGCAAATCCCGGGGTGCCATGCGGCTGTTTATCGCTTTGGGGATTCGCCATGTAGGGGCGGGCATCGCCGAGTTGGTCATGGCCCATTTTGCCAATCTGTATGAGCTGATGGATGCAGACGTAGACATCCTCAGCGCGATTGATGGGGTTGGGCCGACGATCGCAGAAGCGATCGTCGCCTATTTTACCCTGGATCCAAACCGGGCCCTGGTACAGACCTTTGAAGATCTGGGGGTCGATCTAGTGACGCCGGATTCTCTGCTGGCTGGCACTACAAACCCATCGCCAGCCGCTTGGTTCGCCGGCAAAACTTTCGTCATCACCGGCACCTTACCCACCCTCAGCCGGAACGAGGCCAAAGCCTACATTGAAGCCCGCGGTGGAAAGGTTACAGGCAGTGTCAGTAGCAAGACAGATTTTTTGCTGGCTGGCGAAAAGGCCGGCAGCAAGTTAGTCAAGGCCCAGAAATTAGGGGTGCCTGTCCTGGCCGAAGACGAGTTGCTCCACAGCAGTACCGTAGGCCACTAGCCACAGATCAGCGGCCACTGCAGGTACCGAATGGCAATTTCGCGCAGATTGAAATGAATTGTTCGAATGTCGAAAGATTGTCCGTTGCAGCCATCACAGGCGGTGTCCGTGGGCTTGCAGGCAGGGGTCGCCTGTGCCGCTACAGGCGACTACATAGCTGCTGCCAGTAGGTATGCAGATGCGGCAATGTTGGCCGCCGAGACCGGCGACCGGGCCGGGTATGGCCGGGCCATGGCGCAACTGGCCGCCCTAGAAGAGTCCTGTGGTGAGATCGAAGAGGCTTTCAGTCACAACCGGCTGGCGAACGAAACATTTCTCGCCATCGGTGATGGGGCCGGCCTACTACAGACATTCCGGCTGGCTGGGTTTCTGCATCTACGGACAGGCGAACATCTCTTAGCGGCCAATGCCTTTGCCAAAGCCTTGGGCCTGGCCCTACAATTGGATACCCGGCTGGTGATGACCACGCTCAACCAGGTAATCCCGGCAGCCCGATACCTGGTCGATGCCGAGCAATTGGCAGCTCTACTGCCCTTGGGCGTTGCCCTGACACAAGCTGTGGAGAGCGTTGCCGCTGAACGAGGGGCGTGGCCCCAAGAGATGGCCGACTTTTCCGAACTGGCCGCGACCATTGGCGGTGTTCTGGCTCCTCTGGGTGTGATGGCCACAGAGCCGGATCTAACAGCGGAACAGAGGCGCAATCTAGCCGCTCGCTCTACACACCAAGCCTGGGCCGTGGATGCCCTGACCAGACAGCGTTGGGCCTTGGCCATTCTGGTGAAAGAAACACTAACAAAATTGGATTTTCACGAGGAACTGGATTAAAAACTATGAGTGAAATATGGACCCCTGGCAGCCCGCCATCCCCATCTTCCGCAGGGGGAGGGATCGAACTTCCGAAAGGGTTCTCCAACTCGCGACGGCAGCAAAATCAGGAGTCAAAGGCGACGCCTGAGAGTACGCCGCTAGCGGAGACGCCCCCCAGATCGCCTACAGACGAGGTAGACCCGGCCACATCACAACCTAGGGACGGGCAGCAAGATCCTCGCACCCTAGGGCGTGAAGGAAACGCCCTGCTCTTTCCCCCGACCCCTGTACAGGTGACCTGCCCCAGTTGTAGCACACCCCTTACAGTACCGGTGTTCATGATCATTGATTTGGGCATCAATCCGGAGTTGCGGTCAATGATTTTGAGTAGACAGGTTAATATTGCCGTCTGCTCCTCTTGTGGGGCCGGTGGTCCACTCAGCGCACCTCTGATGGTCCACGACCCGCAGCACGAATTCCTGGGCATTGTTGTCCCCGGCCCGACCCATCTAGATGATATGCAGCTGCAGAAGGTCATCGGCGAGATGAGCCAGACCCTGATGGGACGCCTCCCTTCCGAGCAGCGTCTAGGGTATATGTTCCAGATCCAGCAGTTTCTGGATTGGGAGTCTTTCCTAGAAAAGCTGTGGGGGTTTGAAGGTGTCACACCGGAGATGCTGCGCCGTCGCCAGGAGCAGTCAGAACTGATCAGCAGCCTGATACGCTTGGGCAGCGATGAAAATGCTATGCAGATGGTGCTAGACCGGCACAAGACCTTGATCGATACCGACTTTTTCGCTCTGCTAGGCCAGGTAATCAGTACCATGACTGCCCAGGACCAGACGGAACAGCGACAAGTACTCTTGAACATACGTCGCACGCTGCTGCGTACAACCGAAGCAGGCAGGGAAATTAAGGCATTAGAGGAACGGGTGCAGGATGCCCTGGGCAAAATCAAGCCGAACACAACCCGCGAGGAGTTCCTCGATCTGCTGCTAGGATACTGGTTGGAAGGGAACGAGGGTGAAACCATCGCTACCACAATTCTGACTGCTGCGGTTGGCTTGGCTGATTACCAATTCCTTATGGGCTTGGCAAATCGCTTGGAGCGCACCGATGATCTGGAAGAGCGGGCGGCATTGATCGCCTTGCGGGACCGGGTTGTTGAGATGAACGAGCAGCGCAGCCAGAGCCAGCAGACAGCCGCGCAACAGACGCAGGCCATTCTGCAAGAGGTATTGCAGGCGCCTGATACAGATGCAGCTCTGCGCGAGCATGCCGATGACATCAATGAGATGTTTCTGGCTGTACTGGCCTCCAACATTGAACAAGCCGAGAAAAACAAAGCTAAGTTCGCGGTTGAGCGCCTGCACATGGTCTATGAAAAGGCCCTGGCAATCGTGGAAGAGCGTCTCCCGGCGGATCTGAAGCTGCTCAATCAACTGCTATCTGCAGCGGACGAAGGCGCATTACGACGCTTGCTGCAGGAAAAACGCTCACTTCTCTCCCAAGAATTTGTGGACGCCTTGAAATCACTGGAAGAGCAGTTCAATAGAGAGGGAAGAGCCTCCTTGGCAAGCCGTATCAAAAGCATTCGCGGGCAAGTGACCCTCATGCTGTAACCGAAGTAGCAGTGAAATATGATTCCGATACCATAACTATGACAGAATTGAAGATCGTTTCTGCTGAAATTGTAACCTCCGGGACAGAAATCCTTCTCGGTGATATCGTTGATACAAACGCAGCTTGGATCGCCCAGCAACTGCGGGAGATCGGCGTTCATCTCTACTACAAGACGACCGTGGGGGACAACGAGCCGCGTCTACGGGGGGTGTTGGAGATGGCTTTGGCCCGGAGCGATGTCGTTCTCGTAACCGGCGGGCTGGGACCGACTGCGGACGACATTACTCGGGATGCGGTCGCCAATGCCACGGGCTGTCCTCTGCAACGCCATGAAGATATTGAGGCCAAGCTGCAGGAACGTTTTGCCCGCTGGGGTTATCGACAGATGACCGCAAACAATCTTCGACAGGCCCTGATCCCTCAAGGTGCCATTGTTCTTGAAAATCCTGTGGGCACCGCGCCCGGTTTCATCACCGCTGACCGACGTCACGAACGCAAGGGGAAGGTCATCGCCATGCCTGGGGTCCCGCGCGAGATGAAACGGATGATGACCGACCGAGTGCTGCCCTATCTGCAGGATCTGACCGGTGGCGTTGGTGTCATTCGCCGGCGTATTCTACGGACCGTCGGTATCGGCGAAAGCAGCTTGGATGCACAACTAGGCGCGCTGATGGACAGTGCCAATCCGACCATGGGGTTGGCGGCCCATCTAGGCCAGGCCGATGTACGCATCGCGGCCAGGGCTACCAGTGCTGAGGAAGCCGAACTGCTGTTGGATGAAATGGAAGGGCGGGTACGGGAGAAGATCGGCGAATATATTTACAGTACAACGCCGGAGGAGTCGATAGAGGCGGTGCTCGCACATCTATTGACAGAAGCCGACGCACAGCTCGCGCTACTGGAAACTGTGACCAATGGAAGCATCAGCGAACGGCTACGCCTTGTCCAAATACCCGCGGCTGGGGACGGCGGCGCATCGCCAGCGGTCGTCGCAGCCGTAGCCGATACACTATCGCCCACAGTACAGGCCCTGCTCAATGCGCCACCAGGAGGCGATGTAGCGCGACAGCTCGCCCAGCGAGTGCGGGATGAGTCTGGTGTCTGCTACGGGTTGGCCATGATCACCAGCGGACAGCCGCACGAAACCTTCCATTCCAATCATGGCGGAGAGACCTGGATCGGTTGTGCCGGACCACAGCGCACAGAAGTAGTCCGCTTTCCTTTCGGCGGCGCGGACCACCTGACAAATGCTTGGGTAGGCAACCGGGCCATGGATCTGGTCCGCCGGATTCTGCTCGACCTAGATGTTTAGCGTTGAACCATGAATTTTATACCGAATCCTCCAGCAAAGTTACCCCCCCCGCGCCAAAATAGGCGCCTGTCCAAACTAACATTTTTGCTACTGCTACTCGGATTTTCAGCTCTGCTGAGTATTGTCGTGGTCCAGGCCAGCCTAGGGCCAGCTAACGGTGACATCAAGGAGCCGCAAGATGCCCCGGAGCAATTCACTGGCATTGTAACAGCAACCCCTCCCTCCGCCCCTCAGAAGCCTGTCCTTGACGATCCTGGAGTCGATAAACCTGTAGATCCCCCTGTGGTTCCCATGCCGGAAGTGCCAAATTTTGACGACGGTGAGCCTCTCAGCAGCACAATAAATATACTCATATTGGGCAGCGACCGCAGGCCGGGCGAGCCAAATTGGCGGACGGATGTCATTATTCTACTGGCGGTGAGGCCGGAAACCAACGAAGCAGCAGTCATCTCCTTCCCCCGGGATCTGTATATCCACCCGATCCCAAACCATTATTCCAATCGTATCAATGTCATCGACTATTTGGGAGAACAAGACGAACCGGGCGGGGGTGGACCTCGACTGTTGAAATCGATTCTGGAAGAGCGGCTGCAGGTTCCGATTCACCATTTTGTGCGCTTTGATTTTCAGGGCTTCGTTACATCAATTGACGCCCTAGGTGGGCTGACAATTCACGTAGATTGCCCTCTGTACGAGTACTATCCGGAGGAAAATATCTATCTGAACTTGGAACCAGGCGTACATAAACTGACCGGGCAGCAGTCCCTCAGTTACGTACGCAGTCGCCGTTCTGGGGGGGGAGATTTGGAGCGGGTCCGGCGGCAGCAGCGGGTGGTCTGGGCCCTCCGACGACAGCTAGTTGATCAGAATCTTCTGCCCCGGGTCCCCGCTCTGTACACGGCGTTGCGGGATTCCATTGAAACGGATGTGAGCTTAATCACCGCAGTGCAGCTCCTTCATTTTGCCTTTTCACTGAATGAAGAGAATATAAAGGGGCTGGTGCTGAGGCCACCGGATGCTATGCGAGAGGGATGGCGACGGCAAATGTTCGTCTTTCTGGCAGATTGGCCCTACATCGCAGATATGGTCCAACGTGTCTTCGAACGTCCGCCATTCATGGAGACGAATACGACTAGCGATACGGACACTGCCACAGACACTACTAGCGCGGGCCCTGCCAATGATACAGGTGCTGCCGTCAGCGATCCGGTTGCTCGCCCTGTGTGCCCCTGACGACAATACGCACCAACGCCTTGCCGCGATGTTAGCATGTGCGTATAACACGTCTGTTTGAATTTATGTCAAATTTCGCCCTGCTGTTGTTAGCCCTCTTTTGTTCCTAGGGTGCGCCTTCTTCCGTCACTTCCTTACGAGGGGCAGGAAGAGATCCTGGCCAACCGGTGCAAGCGGTGTAGGCGTGACCGTGGGCGTAGGTGTCGGTGTGACAGGGTCGCAGAAAGACAACTCGATATCCGCCAGGTCGTTCTGGGCAACACGCGTCAAGGCATTGGGAATACAGCCGCTCAAGCGGTTGCCGGCCAAGGACAACGACGTAAGATTGGAGAGATCCACCAGGGTCGTCGGGATGTTGCCCGTCAGACTGTTGTTGGCTAGGTGCAAGGTCTGCAGGGTGGCAATACTGCCCAGATCAGTCGGCATGCTGCCCGACAGGCGGTTGTTGGAGAAGTCCAAGACCTGCAAGCTGGCCAGCGCGCGCAGGCCAACCGGGATGCGGCCCGAGAGTTCGTTGTTGGAGAGATCCAAGGTCTGCAGGCCTGTGAGCCGGCTCAAGGTAGACGGGATGCTGCCTTCCAATGTCTTGTCACTGCTATTGAGATCCAGCATGACCACCCGCTGCGGGACCCCGCTACTGGTTACCCCCTCCCATGTGTCAATGCTGCTGTTCTCACTCCAGTTCAAGCGCATGGAGGCACTGATGCGTCCCTCCAGGGTGGGCTTGATGGTCAGGAGCTGTACGCAGTCTTGGACGAGGGCGGCATTGTCAGAGGGGTTGGGCACGACAGTGCCATTGGTACATCGTGGTCTCGGTGATGATGAGCCACCACCACCGCCGCCGCCACCACCGCCACCACTACTATCGCCCGGAGATGGTGGTCGTGGGCAGAATTGCCAATCTGTTGTCAGGCGACCTTGCAAGGTATAGGGGACACAGCCTGTTAGTGTATTGCCAACAAGGTTCAACGTCTGCAGATTGGGGAGATCGTACAACTCGGAAGGGATTCTGCCCGTGAGTTGGTTGTTGTTGAGGGACAACGTCCGCAGGTTTGTGAAGTCCCCTAGCCACGATGGAATCGTACCCGTCAAGCTGTTCTGACCTAGGTTCAAAGTGGTCAGCGTGTTGGAGAGGGCGGCCAGTTGAGTTGGGATCTCGCCCGTCAGGGTGTTGGAGTAGAGGGACAATGTCTGCAGCTGGGCGAGGTTGCCTAGTGCAGAGGGGATCATGCCCGACAGTTGGTTGTTGGCCAGGTCCAACGTCTGCAGTTTTATGAACACCCCTAACCACGGTGGGATGGAGCCAGTCAAGCTGTTCTGACCTAGGTTCAAGGTGGTCATCTTGTAGCCGAAGGTGAGAAATTCAGGAGGGATATTCCCCGTCAGTTGGTTGCTGTTGAGGGCCAACGTCTGCAGATTTGTGAACCTCCCTAGCCACTGTGGGATGTCGCCAGTCAATCTGTTCTGACCTAGGTTCAAAGTGGTCAGCGTGCTGGAGAGGTTGCCCAGTTGAGCAGGGATCGTACCCGTCAGTTGGTTGTTGTTGAGGTGTAACGTCTGCAGCTTTGTGAAGTCCCCTAGCCACTGTGGGATGTCGCCAGTCAATCTGTTCTGACCTAGGTTCAAAGTGGTCAGCGTGTTGGAGAGGGTGCCCAGTTGAGCAGGGATCGTACCCGTCAGTTGGTTGTTGTTGAGGTGTAACGTCTGCAGCTTTGTGAAGTCCCCTAGCCACTGTGGGATGTCGCCAGTCAATCTGTTCTGACCTAGGTTCAAAGTGGTCAGCGTGTTGGAGAGGGTGCCCAGTTGAGCAGGGATATCCCCCGTCAGTTGGTTGTTGTTGAGGTGTAACGTCTGCAGCTTTGTGAAGTCCCCTAGCCACTGTGGGATGTCGCCAGTCAATCTGTTCTGACCTAGGTTCAAAGTGGTCAGCGTGTTGGAGAGGGTGCCCAGTTGAGCAGGGATATCCCCCGTCAGTTGGTTGTTGTTGAGGTGTAACGTCTGCAGCTTTGTGAAGTCCCCTAGCCACTGTGGGATGTCGCCAGTCAATCTGTTCTGACCTAGGTTCAAAGTGGTCAGCGTGCTGGAGAGAGTGCCTAGTTGAGCAGGGATATCCCCCGTCAGTTGGTTGTTGTTGAGGGCCAACGTCTGCAGATTTGCGAAGTCCCCTAACCACGCTGGGATGTCGCCAGTCAATCTGTTCTGACCTAGGTTCAAGGTGGTCAGAATGCGGGAGAGGGTGGCCAGTTCAGTAAGGATCTCGCCCCTCAGGTTACTGTTCGGGAGACTTAGACTTACACTTATCACTTGCGTGGGACTAGCGTTGTCGTTGAGACCAATGCCATCCCAGGTAGTTATGGCAGTCGTCAGTGCCCAGTTCAACGCATTAGTATTCCACCCTCTAGTGTCCAATCCTTGCTTCACCTGCAAGATCCTTTCGCAATCCCGACGCAGGCTGACAGATTCCTCTAGGTATGAACCCGGTATCGCTTCTGTGTCAATGCACAGAACCACACGCCCCGCTGGCATATTGCAATCTGGGAAGCCGCTGAATGATGGCGATGTTGTCAGGTCATTGTTCGCAATAGTTCGCAACGCAGGTGGGATACAGCCGCTGAGTTGGTTGTCCCCAAGCCGCAATGTCTGCAGCATTTCAGTGATGTTGACCAGCGCACGTGGGATGGAGCCTGTCAGGGTGTTGGAGTAGAGGTTCAATGTCTGCAGATTGATGAGAGTACTCAGTTCCGGTGGGATCTCGCCCGTCAGTCTATTGTAGGCCAGGTTCAATGTCTGCAGAGCACGGGAGAGGTTGCCCAATGTCTGCGGGATGCTACCCGTCAGGGTGTTGCTGGAGAGGTTCAAGCTCTGCAGAGTACGGGAGAGGTTGCCCAGGGCAGCAGGGATGTTGCCTGTCAGAGTGTTGGAGTAGAGGTGCAACTGCTGCAGATTGGAGGGTAGAGTAATAGGGATCGTGCCCGTCAGTTGGTTGTTGTTGAGGTGCAACTGCTGCAGAGAGTTGGGTAGGTTAGCAGGGATGTTGCCCGTCAGTTCGTTGTCGTTGAGATGCAACTGCTGCAGATTGGAGGGTAGAGAGGCGGGTAGAGTAGCAGAGATCGTGCCCGACAGTTGGTTGTTGTTGAGGTGCAACTGCCGCAAGGCGGGTAGAGAGGCGGGTAGAGTAGCCGGGATGTTGCCCGTCAGTTGGTTGTCGTTGAGGTGCAACTGCTGTAGAGAGGGTAGAGAGGCGGGTAGAGTAGCAGAGATCGTGCCCGTCAGTTGGTTGTTGTTGAGGTGCAACTGCTGCAGAGAGGTGGGTAGGTTAGCAGGGATGTTGCCCGTCAGTTGGTTGTCGTTGAGATGCAACTGCTGCAGAGAGTTGGGTAGAGAGGCGAGTAGAGTAGCAGAGATCGTGCCCGTCAGTTGGTTGTTGTTGAGGTGCAACTCCGTCAGATTGGAGGGTAGAGTAGGAGGGATGGGGCCTGTCAGTTGGTTGTCGTTGAGATGCAACTGCTGCAGAGAGTTGGGTAGAGAGGCGGGTAGAGTAGCAGAGATCGGGCCCGTCAGTCGGTTGTTGTTGAGGTGCAACCACTGCAGATTGGAGGGTAGAGTAATAGGGACCGGGCCCGTCAGTTGGTTGTTGTTGAGGTACAAATGCGTCACCCTGGAGGGTAGGTTAGCAGGGATGTTGCCCGTCAGTTGGTTGTTGTTGAGGCGCCACCACGTCACCCTGGTGGGTAGAGTAATAGGGATGTTGCCCGTCAGTTGGTTGTTCTCGAGATTCAAGATAAACAGAGAGGAGGAGGATAGTTGAGGGATCGTGCCTGTCAGTTTGTTGTTCTGGAGATGTAACCCCAACTGGGGTAGAGTAAGAGTATCAGGGATGGGGCCCGTCAGTTGGTTGTCGTTGAGAAACCATTGGAGGTTAGAAGAGGATAGTTGAGGGATAGGGCCTGTCAGTCGGTTGTTGTTGAGGTACAAGTTCATCCCATAGGTGAGGTTGCCTAGTGCAGGAGGGATGGAGCCTGTCAGTTGGTTGTTCTGGAGATCAAACACCCTCAGATTGGTGAGGTTGCCCAGTGCAGGAGGGATGGAGCCTGTCAGTTGGTTGTTCTGGAGCTCAAGCACCCTCAGATTGGTGAGGTTGCCTAGTTCAGGAGGGATAGAGCCTGTCAGTTGGTTGTCGCCGAGCCGCAACCACACTAGAGGGACGACATTGGTGAAGCTGCCTAGTGCAGGAGGGATGCGGCCTTTGAGGGTGAGATTTTGGAGTCGTAAGGAGTACTCAGGGGGTATTTCACGGATATTGAAGCCGGTCCATTGCACCATATTAAGCGATGTAGACCAATTCAGTACGTTGTTGTGGGGACCTTGTAGGGTATACTTGGAGGCCAGGAGTGCCTTGCATAAGATGTGTAGGAGGGGACCGTTCGTGCCTGTACTCGGATTCGGATTCGGTACGTTTTCAGTAGGAATCTGAGATCCATCAGGACGAAATTTGTGTCCAGGCTTACAGGCCTCATCATAAAACTCCGGATCATCCGGCTCGGGTGCGTCCTGTGCGGCTACGGGTGTGCCGGCGATGGTCATCAAGGCGGTTAAGGCGATGGCGGCACAGAGGACGCTGAGAGCTGGTAGGAGGGTCTGGGCTGAGAGGCATGGTTGCATCTTGCCCCCCCCCCCCCCCCCATTATGTAATATATAATGGACAACACGAATCTGGACACACGTCCTCGTCTCTCGCCCGCAACAGGCGAGGGGTCGTCCGCAATGGTTGCACTGTCTGAGAGAATCTGATCTTGATTCGTCATAATTGCATCTCCGTGTCTGGACAGATCACATTTTGTAAACTGATTTGGAGTATACCACACAACCGAACTAGCTGCAAGTACCGCAGATAGATTCGGATGGTAGTGTATCATGACAATGATAGGTTGATGATAGGACGGTAATTTGTGTTCAGGAAAGGCGTTGGCGCAGGCGGGCCAATTCTGCTTGCAAGGCTCGCGTCTCTTCTTCGGCTTCTCGTCGGGCATCAGCTTCAACAGCAGCCTGTTCCTCTGCGCGCTTGCGGGCATCAGCTTCAACAGCAGCCTGTTCCTCCGCTTGCTTGCGAGCATCAGCTTCAGCAGCAGCCTGTTCCTCCGCCTGCTTGCGAGCATCAGCTTCAACAGCGGCCTGTTCCTCCGCGCGCTTGCGGGCATCAGCTTCAACAGCAGCCTGTTCCTCTGCGCGCTTGCGAGCATCAGCTTCCCGCTTGCGGGCAGCAGCTTCAACAGCAGCCTGTTCTTCCGCCCACTTGCGGGCAGCAGCTTCAATAACAGCCTGTTCTTCCGCCCACTGCCGAGCTTCCACTTCAGCCTGATATTCCGGCAGTATATACCCCCCATACACCTCATCCAGAATCAGTTTCCTGATAGCCGGCTTCCGTATCAAATCATCCCACCGAAACTGGAACCCTGGTAACACCTCTGACCGAATCACTCCCTCATCATCCGCCTCTATCTCCTCGTAGTCCCCAGCCGCATTGAGTCGATAACAGTGCATGTACTGCTCACTCGGATCCAGTATGTAGTATTCTCGCACTCCAGACCCAGCATAGCTTTGCTTCTTCGCTTCCGTGTCCCGTAGTATGGCCGCCCTTGTTGAATCCGACACGGATTCAACGCACATATCGCAGCTGCCCTTATAGATCCGTTCTCCCTCCTCCCATTCTACAGGATTGTCGTTGCGAATCACGCCGATATCAGGCTTACGTACTTCCTTACGCTCCCCAGTGGGGTTATCTAGGTCTTGTATGCTCAAGATGAAGCCGGTCTCGAGATTGAGTAGACTCGCGATTGGATGGCTCTCCACATAGTGCAATAAGAGATGGAAGAACCAATTGTAGAGTTCAAGTTGCGCGCGGGTAGACAAGGGTTTAGCCTCCAGACGGCCGTTGTGCCACTCGTAACTTACTTCCCTATCCGCATAGGGGTTTGCATACCATTTGGTCCAATACTCTTCCAGGGTGACAGAGAGGCCATCATGGGGAGCGTGCGGGTTGCCCGTAGCGGCAGTGTCTTGGTCTATCTGCTCTTTGGGTACATCCCCGACCCGGGTTATGGATGGGGCACCCTCTACCACAGGTACCCCCACATCCGAGGGGTTGGGGATCGTTGCAGTCTTCACTTTGGCTGCCATACAGCCTCCTGTGTCTCAAACTTTGCCATCCCTGCACGCCCGACAAGTATCTGTAGGGATTGTATCACAGTTCATTGGATTCTGCAATATGTAACTGGGAAGAACGTACATTGATGAACGTACATGATAACGCCAGGGACGTAGGGATTCTATCACAGTTCAATTGAGGGAGTAAAGTTGGCGTAGCTATGGGATAGTGCCAACTTTCTACAGCGAACTGACGGAATTCGTTCGGCATTGAAGGAGGCAAAGCCGACAGACGGAAATACTGCGGCCAATTATCGTTTCTGTAGCAGATACCAGTGAGAAAGGCGATTTTGGTTTGTACATCCCACAATTTGGCACAGAAATTTTTGTCGTTTTGACGGGCGAGGAGAAACGAGGCCCTGTTCCGCGCTCACAATGTGCAGTGCATCCCCAAACAGAGCGGCCACCTCTCCAGGATCCATGCCCCGTTCATTGGAAGGGTCAGTGCGGTCGAAAGCATACAAGTGAAAATATCCACCCGGACGTAGCACCCGCCGGATTCCCTGAGCGTAAGATGGGCGGCGTGCGTTGGGGAGAGTGTGGAGACAGCCGATATCAAGAGCGTAGACCGCGCCTAGGGGACCAAAGGGTAAGTTGCTGACATCGGCTTGGACAAATGCTGCTCTGTTGGCATTCGCCTGTAGCCGTCTATGGGCCAGCATCAACGCCTGCCTAGACAGGTCCACCCCAATGGCATGCAACCCTTGCCCAGCCAGAAAAAGCACATTTAGACCGCTGCCGCAGCCGATGTCTAGCGCGTACCCGCCAGCAATATCGGACCGATCTTTCCAGAAGCGTTGCACCTCTGGTGGGGTAATGCCGGTGTCCCAGGGGGTCGGCCCGCTGCGATAGTGTTCATCCCATTTTCTCCGCAGATCGTCAACGCTCATACGTTCGTAGGCAATCAGATGTGGGGGAATCCCCTATTTCTGCTGTCAAAAATTCTCGTGCCAAAAGAAGTCGATAATGCGTTCCGCTAGGACAACGGGTGCTTCGATCATGGGGCTGTGCCCGACTCCTCGTAGGATTTCAAGATTGGCTGCCCCCGGAATTGCGATCAACGAACGGGTGGCCGCATCCCGTTCGACGATGATATCCTCCGTGCCCAACACTAGCAGGGTCGGCAGGGTGAGCTGCTTCGCCTCTTCAAAACGATTCCAGCGTCCTAGCGCCTCGGCCACGGCGGTAAAGGCGGCTGCGGCCATCTTGGCCGCATCGTCGACTAACAACTCAAAAAAGGTATCAAATTCCGGCCTGGTCATAGTCGGCGGTGGTCCCGACGGCATCAGAGAGGCCAAGGCTCGGCGCAAAAGAGTCCGATCTTCCCGCATTTGTGCCAGCAGTTGTAGCCCTTCTAGGGGGGTGAACGCACCTTCTAGCGGCACACTGTCCACGAGAATCAGACTGTGTAACTGTTCTTGATGGTGTAGAGCGTACTCAACAGCAATGGCTCCACCGCTGCCGTGGCCAACGAGGTTGAATTCGTGCAGGGCCAATGCTTCAACCAGTTCTGCAACATCTGCTGCCTGGTCTGCAATTTCATAGCCGCTCTGCGAATGGCTACTCTGTCCAGCTCCACGTAGGTCTGGGGCTATGGCAAAGATGGCATCTGACAAGATGGCGAAGAAAGGCTCCCACCAGCGGCTGGACGCGTGTGAGCCGTGGAGTAGAAGCATGGGCACGCCGTCGGTCTCTCCGCTGGTACGGTAATGGAACGTCAAGCGCGGGGTCTGCACAAGAGTCATAGAAAAATATTTCGTGTAGTCATCATAAACAGTAAAACCAAAATATCACCTCTTCATCTCTCGACTTACCTCTTCCTCCTCTGGTATAAAAATCAACAACAGGGCCGCGGCCGCAGGCAGCGGTTGCGGCCCATCTACCCGGCCGACTTCTTCCTCACCGAAGATCAGACCACCCTGAATGACCGTCCCATCCGGGTCCAGCCAGCCTAACTCGCCGCCTTCAAACAATCCATGACTGCGGATTCTGCGATCCGGGCTGATGCTGCCCAGTTCCTTCTCCTGATAGCGGGTGTTGCGAAAGATGTGCCAGCCGTTTTGCGCCCGTTCGACCCGTCCGATAGGGATGCCTGCATCCCAACGTAGGCGGAAGATCGTCTCGTCAGCTACATATCCGACTAAATCCTCCCCGCTGCTGCGAAAGCAGTAGATGATTGTACGCTCGCTAGCCGAGGAAACACTTGAGTCCATGGGAAGATTTTATCATTTCATGGGAACAATGACAAGGAATCATTGAATATGAGTACGGAACCACAGCAGCGTGCGTTCCCAAGCTGCTGTAGCCGCTGCGGCCCGGTAGCTGCTCCGGGTATCGTTGAAGAAGGAGTGGGGTGCTCCTTCATAGATATGGGCTTCAGCATCAAAGCCGGCTTGGGTTTTGATGATTTCGATCATCGCGGCGAGATCATTCAGGTCAAAGCGGTCTTCTGTGCCGTAATGGGCCTGGACTGCTGCCTTCACTTGGGCTGCCTGGTCCGGCGACAGCAGCGTGCCGTAGTAGGGGACAGCAGCAGCGACCTGATCGCTATATATTGCTGTCTGCAGGGTAAGGCCGCCGCCCAAACAGTAGCCGACGATGCCAGCCTTTCCACTGGAAACAAACTCTTGTTCCAGCAGAAAGCTGATAGCCTGGTCGATTTCCTGGACAGCAGAGGTCATGTCCAGTTCCATCACCAGCTTACGGGCTTCGTCCGGCTCTGTGGCGATGGCACCGTGATACAGATCTGGTGCTAAGGCAGCGAATCCGGCATCAGCGAAGCGGCGGGTGATGTCACGGATGTGCTCGTTGAGGCCCCACCACTCTTGAATGACGATCACCGCTGGCGCAGCACCTTCCGCGGGGCGGGCGATAGTAGCGGTCAACGTACCGTTGAGGTAGGAGATGTCCTCGGTGACGATGCCGGCAACAGGGGCTGCTTCTGCTGCGGATGTGTTGGTGGGCGTAATTGGGGTGGAGGCCGGCGCGTTTGGGGGCACAGTGGCACAGGCCGCCAACAGCGCATTGGCGAGGGACAGGCTCCCGAGAGCCAGAGAGGTACGCTGCACGAACTGTCGTCGAGATATCTTTCCTAACTGATAGGAAGTCACGAGATTCATCACATGGATACGGTCCATAAAGCAAATTCCTTTCGTGTAGACATAATAAAACTACAAAAACAACCCAACTGACAACAACAAACTATACAAAAAACTCAATTGAGCTGTCATAACCAGTACTGAATTGAGAGCCGTACCGGTTTCTGTATAGATCGAATAAACCCTTTGCACGGCCAACGGCAAGCTGAGAAGGGGCAGAAGAACAGCTGGAGAACGGGCAAATCCAATCCACAAAAAGAGCGGCAACATGTAGGCCATAGCCAAGAGAATCAGATACTGATACTGGGTATTGCGGCGACCAATCAGAACCGCGAGGGTACGTTTCCCCGCCTGGGCATCAGTTTCAATATCCCGCAGATTATTGACCACCAAAATCGCTGTAATGAGCAGACCGACCGGCACTGCGGCCAGGACGACCTCAACCGAGAGGGTGTCTGCCTGCACAAAATATGTGCCGGAAACAGCAACCAAGCCGAAAAAGATGAAAACGAACAGATCCCCTAGACCGTAATAGCCGAAAGGAAACGGACCACCCGTGTATAGAAGAGCAGCCAGAATTGACGCGATACCCACGACCAGAATCGGCCAGCCACCAATGAAAATCAGATAAACGCCTACCAGAACTAATAAGCCGATGATCGTTGCCATCCCCATATATATCTCTACTGCGGATAAGAGACCAGTTGCCATAGCCCGAGGCGGCCCTAGCCGTTCGGCTGTGTCGGCTCCTTTGACAAAATCAAAATAATCGTTGGCAAAATTTGAGAGGAGTTGCAACAACAGCGCGGCGATTGCCGCGGCGAATGCTGGGAACGGGGCGAAGAATCCGTCAGACCAAGCCAGTGCCATCCCGACCAGGACCGGCCCGATGGCAGCCGGTAGGGTTCTCGGGCGGGCGGCTAATAGCCATATCTGCCATTTGGTAGCCGGCGCGCCAGCATTTGGAGCTGCCATGAGTCTAGTGTCTATTTTGCAAAACATCACGTATGGCGGCGACCGCTTCTTGGAAGGCAAATTCAAAACCATCTGCCTGCAGGTGGGCAGGAATGGCCCGCTGCCCATCGAGTAGAACCGTGGACATCTCGCCAAAAGCTACTCGCAAGGCGAAGGATGGTGCTGGCATCCAAGACGGTCTGCCCATGGCCCTACCTATATCTTTCACGAATTCTTTGTTCTGCGGGGGATTGGGGGCTGTCAGGTTGTATGGGCCGGATGCACTTTCCTTCTCTAGCAAGAAACGGACCGCTTCAACTACATCGCGAATGTGAATCCACGGAAAGTACTGATTTCCGCTACCGATAGGGCCACCGGCCAAGAGTCTGAAAGGCAACACCATCTTAGGAAACGCGCCACCCTGTGAGCTGAGGACAACACCGGTACGAATAATCGGACGTCGTACACCCATCGCCTCAATCGCTGCGGTTGAGGCTTCCCAGTCGAAACAGACCCGGGCCAGAAAGTCACTACCGGGGGGATCGTCTTCTGTTAGGATTTTATCGTCTTGCGGACCGTAATAGCCCACTGCTGAGGATTGAACCAGCACCTTCGGTTTTGTTGTTGCCTCTTGAATCGCAGCCACAAGAGCTTTGCCTCCATTGATTCGACTCTCCAAGATCCGTCTCTTGCGCGCCGGCGTCCAGCGACCATCTGCGATCCCTTCGCCAGCGAGATGTACGATTGCGTCAGTTTTCTCTATCAGATGTCCCCAGCCGGCCGCTGTGGTCCCATCCCACTTCTCCAGACGAACGTCGTTCGGTAGCGGGCGCGCCGGCTTTCGTTCAGGCGATCTGGTCAGGACAGTGACTTCATGGTTGTGTTCACACAGACTTTGTACGAGTGCCGAGCCGATGAGGCCGGTCCCTCCGCTTAGTAGAACCTGCATAGTCTTCTCCTCATTGGTAGAGTATCGCCCTCAATGTGCGCTCCGTCCGGGCCTAGAAGCCTTCTAGGCAGAGACCTGTCCTACTGCTCAAACCCATAGACTCAACCCCATTTCCAACGGATGAATCAGGTCCGGGTGGTGGGGGCGAACCCGCACACCGAAGGATATCTTACCTGTATCTTCGGGGACAAACGCTCCCCGAAAATCTACGCTCCCGTCCGTGTGTTGTTCTGCCTGGTTCATGGCAATCGTTTGAGGAAACGTATCCAAGTGGGGGGTAGGATGTCTTGAGCTGGGCGGGGATTGTGTGAACCAGCCCCAAAAGATTTCAACAGCCAAATCGTCTAGGGACAGTTGGCCGGGCCAGACCCGAGCGACCAGCTCAATTGGTTCGCCGACTGCTGCTTGGGTAGACGGTTCTTTTTCTATAGTCGCATATACAGTTGGCCAGGCTTCGCGCACGGAATGTTTCCAGTGGGAAACATCCTGGGCGATGTGTCCGTTGTTGTTCCTAAAAGACTGGCTGCTGTTCATGGCTGGCACATAAAAAGAGCGTATATACTCAACCAGCATGCGGCGCATACTAAACTGCGGGCCGCAGGTGGCGATGGCGTGGCGCATCCGCTCTAGCCAAGTGGCCCGGCTGTCATAGTATGCCGGAACGATTTCGTCTTCTAACACGCGATACAGGCTCAGGGCATCCGCCTCATCTTGGGTTTCCTGATCTTTATACTCCCGCTCTTCGCCGATGGACCAGCCATTCCTTTGATCATAGGCTTCCCGCCACCAACCATCAAGAACACTAAAGTTGGGCACACCATTGATCGCCGCCTTTTGTCCGCTAGTGCCGCTGGCTTCGAACGGACGGCGAGGATTGTTTAGCCAGACATCCACTCCACTGATCAGATGGCGGGCGACGTTTATATCGTAATTTTCAATAAAGACGATCTTGCCAAAAAATTCCGGCTCTTGGCTTATGTGGTAGATTTGCTCGATCAGATTCTTGCCTAGGTCATCCGCTGGATGAGCCTTTCCGGTAAAAATGAGCTGAAGTGGACGCTGCGGGTCGTTCAATAGCCGTTTAAGCCGCTCCATATCCCTGAAGATAAGCGTCGCCCGTTTGTAGGTGGCAAAACGCCGGGCAAAGCCGAGGGTTAGTGCTTTGGGGTCGAATACCTCGTCCACTTGCATGAGTCGTTGAGGGCCTTCGCCGTGGCGTAAATACTGTTGTTTCAGGCGCTGGCGTATGAATTCAATCAATTTCTCTTTGCGTGTGCAATGGACTGCCCACAATTTCTCGTCGGGTACCGATTCGATCTCTTGCCAAATGGACGGGTCGTCCACCCGTTCCAGCCAATTTTGGATGAAATAGCGGTTGTACAGAGCCCGCAGCTCCGGTGTCAGCCATGTACAGGTATGTACACCGTTTGTGATGGAGTCGATAGGGATCTGTTCCACCGGTGTATTCGGCCACAGATCTTGCCACATGTGCCGCGAAATGTGCCCATGCAGTTCGCTCACACCGTTATGATAGGCACTTAAACGAAAGGCCAGAACGGTCATACTGAACTGAGGGCCCCATCCCGACTCGTGCCGGGCTAGGGCCAGAAAACGTTCTCTGTCGATCCCCAACTTCCCCCAATACTGCCAGAAGAACTTTTCCACCAGTTCAAAGGCGAAGGCATCATGGCCCGCGGGCACAGGCGTATGGGTAGTGAAAATAGTGCCGGCGCGTACAGCCTCAACTGCGGCATCAAAGCCCATTCCCTGCTGCACCAGTTCCCGAATGCGCTCCAAAGTTAGGAAAGCACTGTGACCTTCGTTCATGTGCCAGACTGTAGGCTCATATCTCAATGCTCGTAGGGTACGTACCCCGGCGATACCGAGGACATACTCTTGGCTGATACGCATTTCATTGTCGCCACCATACAGACGGGCACTGAGTTCTCGGTCTTGGGGTGCATTGTGTTCTACGTCTGTATCCATCAAATACAGGGGAATCCGTCCTACTTGGATTTTCCAGACTTTCGCATAGACTGTACGTTCAGGTAGGTCTATATGGACAACCACCGGGGTACCATTTGCATCTACCGCTTGGGTCGCCGGCACTTCGGAAAAGTCGATCTTTTCGTAGATCGCCTCTTGGTGACCTTCGGCACTGATCTGTTGGGTAAAGTAGCCTTGAGGATATAGAAAGCCGACACCGACGAGCGGCAACCCCATATCGCTTGCTTCTTTGCAATGGTCACCGCTGAGGATCCCCAGGCCACCGCTGTAGATGGGGAGTGCTTCATGCAGTCCGAATTCTGCGCTGAAATAGGCGATCAGTTTATCCTGCTGATCAGGAAAGTTGCGCCGGAACCAAGTGTCCGCATCATCTGCCATATAGGCATCAAAACGCTGCAACACGGACGCATAGCGTTGAAGATAGTCGCCATCTTGGCCAGCATCTTCTAACTGCTGCTGTTTGACATTGTGCAGAAACCCGATTGGGTTCCTGTTGACTTGCCGCCAGATATCCCCATCAATTGATGCGTACAGATCCTGGGCGTCCGGGTTCCAAATCCACCACAGGTTGTAGGCTAATTCCTGCAGACGAGCGATGGATGTCGGTAGGGTCGGGAAAACAGAAATTATGCCCCGCATACGCCAAAGTGTGTACTCCTTACCATTCAGTTCTTTGATTGGTCATTTAGCTATGATACTGCATGCCAGTGTCGTCCTTCTTTTGCTAGCAGGTTGTCGGCCTCGGCCGGCCCCCATGTACCGGCTGGATATGTGGGCAGTCGGAATGTCTCATTTCTGTCATCTGCCTGCCTATCTTTCAGACGCCAGCCTTCCAGCACCTCCGTGACCCGCTGCCAAGCCAACTCTACCTCATCACGCCGGGTAAAGAGGGTGGAATCCCCCAGAACCACATCCAGCAAAAGGCGCTGGTATGCATCTGGCGGATTGCCGAATCTGTGGCCATATGTGAATTCTAGATTAACGGGTGTCAGATTTACAGATTGCCCAGGTCGCTTGGCCAGTGTCTTCAATGTAATGCCTTCATCCGGTTGAATACGCATGGTAAGGACATTCTGGGTGAGGCTCTCTTTTCCATCTGTGGGGTAGAACAGCAAGTGCGGCGCGCTGCGGAATATGACAGAAATTTCGGAGGCCTTGCGGGGCAGGGATTTGCCCGTGCGTAGGTAGAAGGGAACACCTTGCCAGCGCCAGTTGTCGATCTCCAAACGCCAAGCGACATACGTTTCGGTCGTAGAGTCCGGTGCTACGCCGTCTTCGTCCAAATAGGCAGAGATCGGTCGGGCGTCCGCTGTGCCCCTATCGTATTGGGCGCGTACTACATAGTTCGGCACCTCTTCTGGTTGCAGGGGACGGATGGACTGGAGCAGATTGACTTTGTGATCGCGCACAACTTTGGCATCAAAGGTAGTCGGGGGCTCCATTGCCGTGAGAGAGACAAGCTGCATGAGATGATTTTGTACCATATCTCGCAATGCACCGGATTTCTCATAATAGCCGCCGCGTCCCTCTACGCCGATGCTCTCGGCCACAGTAATCTGTACATTGTCCACATAGTTGCGATTCCAGATCGGCTCAAAAATTCCGTTGGCAAAACGGAAGACGAGAATATTCTGCACTGTCTCCTTGCCCAGATAGTGATCGATACGATAAATCTGTTCCTCCTCAAAGACCGACAGCAAGTGGTCGTTCAGTTTCTGAGCACTCTCCAGATCACTCCCGAAAGGTTTTTCGACAACGATCCGGGTCCAGCAGTGCTTGTCGACAGGGTGGACGAGTCCGGCCGTGCTGCCCAAGCAGGTAACGATCGGCTCATATACAGATGGGGGGGTGGACAGATAAAATAGATGATTGCCGCCAATGGTCCACTGTTCATTCAGTGCCTTCAGGCGCGCATTGAGACGCTCGAACCCTTCTGGGTCATCATAATTGCCGGATATGTAAAAAAGCCGGGAGGCAAAAGCCTCCCAATTCTTCATCTCTACATCCGCCTGGGCAATCACACCCGACCTGGCATGGGCACGGAACTCGTCGTCAGTCAATGGGGAGCGGGCGTAGCCGAGAATGACGAAATTGTTCGGCAAAAGCCGCTCTTGGGACAATTTGTAGATGGCAGGCAACAGTTTGCGTTTTGCGAGGTCGCCGGACGCGCCAAAAATAACCATCAACGCCGGTGACGATACTTGGACCGGTTCCGGAACTTCCTCCAGAATGATTCCTTCATTCACCCTCTGCATCTCCTCTTTATTGTGGTCATTCGCCAGTGGGGTAGGCGATTACCGGTGAACGGATGGCCACTTGGACCGGCTGATCCGGCACGTAACCGTCCACAGGCCCCAAACGCACATCAAGATAGGTACCAGTGGGAAGTTGTATCGTAATCAACTGGTCGTGACCAAAGAAAAGTTTGTGGCGGACTCGGGATGCGGGCAGGCCGGGTTGGGCAGCCAGCAATTCGATATTTTCCGGACGGATGAGAATATCCACCGGGCCGTGTATCGGCTTCTGCGCGGTCAGAATCCCCAGTTCACATTCAATCGTATCTCCACGTCCGATGCCGGGTAAAAAATTGGCATCGCCGATAAATTCAGCCACGGTGCGGCTGCTTGGCTGCCTGTATAGGTCATGGGGGGCGGCGACCTGCTGCACCCTACCATCTAACATCACGGCAACCCGGTCTACCAGACTCAGAGCCTCTTCTTGGTCGTGGGTCACGAAGATAGCGGTCGTGTTGGTGGCACATAGAATTGAGCGAACCTCCGCGCGTACGCGTTCCCGTAGACTAGCGTCAAGATTGCTGAAGGGTTCGTCCAACAAAAGTAATGCCGGTTTGGGAGCCAGGGCCCTTGCCAATGCTACTCGTTGCTGCTGGCCGCCGCTCAATTCATGGGGCATGCGTCCTTCCATACCGGACAGCCCGACCAATGCCAAAACCTCTCTGGTGCGGGCAGCCTTTTTGTCGGCCGGATATCCACGCAACCCGAACTGAATATTGGCGTGAACGTTTACGTGGGGAAACAGGGCATACTCCTGAAAAACCATGCCTACCCGACGCTTCTCAGGGGGCACATGAAGCGTCGGGCTGGCAACAACGGCACCATTGATTTCAATGGTACCTGCGTCCACACGCTCAAAACCGGCGATGAGCCGTAGGGTTGTCGTTTTGCCGCCTCCCGATGGCCCTAAAAGTGCCAGCAATCCGCCGTTTTGTACGCTTAACGTGACTTCTTCAGTCGCTGTGACACTACCGAAGCGTTTGGTAACGCCATTCACGCGCAAAGCGGGACAAGATGAATCGTTTGATGTGCCCAGGTGTGGGGCGACTGACCGCCTTCTTACGTTTACCATGTAGCGTCCCGTTCCTCCTGTAGGAGGACAAGAACGATGCTGAATGCTGACATGAGGAGGAGCAATAGCGCAGGTGCGGCTGCTCTGCTAAAAAATGCCTCGTCGGTGGCCGACCAGATTTGCGTTGCTAATGTAGAGAAACCTGTAGGACTCAGCAAAAGCGTGGCCGGCAGCTCCTTGATTGTCGTCAAAAAAACGAGAGCACCACCTGCTAGAATGCCTGGCCGTACCAATGGAGCTGTAATCCGTCTGAATACGGCGCGACGGCCCAGGCCGAGGCTGCGGCCTGCCTCCTCCAATTGGGGATTCATCTGCAAGAAGCTCGTCTGCAGGACGCCTGTGGCCTGGGGCAAGAACTGAACCACATAGGCAAACACAAGAATCCACAAGGTCTGGTAGATCAATGGCACGAAATTTGCCCCGAAAAAAACAAGACTGAAGGCAATGACAATCCCCGGTAAGCCATAGCCTATATAGACCGCTTGTGCAGCGAAATCTGTTATGCGGCCTGGCATACGTACCCCCATATAGGCGATCAGTAGACCCAATACTGCCGTGACAATGGCAGCTAGTGTACCCGCTTGAAAACTGTTGCGCGTTGCTGCCCATACCGGCAGCAACGATTCTCCGGCTTGCAGACCTCGTAACAGCCAAAACAGAATCACGCCAGCAGGCATCATCAATGCGGCCAAGATCACAGAGCCACAGAAGATCAGGGCTGGCCATTTCCCATGCGCCAAAGGGATCAGCCTTGGACGAGTAACGCCGGCACTGCTGCGGTAATAGCGGGGCCGGCTGTGTCCGCGGCTATGCCGTTCCAACAGCAGCAGGATAACTGTCATGACCACTAGCACCAAGGAGAGTAAGGAGGCGAGGCTGCGATCAAAACTACTCAAATACTGGATATAAATTGCCCTGGTGAAACTATTGAAACGCAGCAAAGAGACCGCCCCAAAATCGCTTACTGTATAGAGGGCAACTAGCAGCCCGCCCGCTGTAATGGCCGGACGCAAATATGGCAATGTCACCTTTAGGAACGTTTGCCATCGATTATACCCTAAGGACAGAGCTGCTTCTTCAAGGGAAGGATCAAATCTATGCAGGCCGGCACGGATACTGACAACAATATACGGATAGGTAAAGAGTGTCAAAGTCCACAGAGCACCAGGAAAGCCGTAGATTGATGGCAACCGCTCCACGCCGAAAGGGGATAGCAGTTCCTGTAGAATCCCACGTGGTCCGAACATGGCGATCAATGTAAACCCACCAACATAACTTGGGATGACAAGAGGCATCATAACAAGGACACTCCAAACTTGTCGTCCTGGCAGGTCTGTACAGACGGTTAGCCAAGCAAGGGGAAGCGCGAGCACGAGGGAAAGTGTCGTAACACTACAGGTAAGCAGTACACTATTCCACAGAATATGGAGGGTGCGGGGACGCACAAGTAGATCGACGGCTGCCGGCAAGCCGACATCAGTCGCCCGGTAGATCAGATAGACCAACGGCAATAGCATACCCAAAGCGATCAGTAAGACAATCGCCCTGAAAATAGTACCAAAATAGCCCTGGATCATCCAATGATGTGTCTGCAGTGACGCACCTCCGCCAAAATGAAAGAACTATGCCATTATCTCTACTGGGCCGGCATCTGCGACCAAAAAGCGGGATTGGATAAATGCCTTGGCCTCAGTATGGTTGCGGACAACCGGCAGGTGGGGGTAGTCTGCAATGACATTGTCCGGCGGATCGAAGAGTGTACTCACATCAGCGACTTCTAACATTGCAATGTCGTTGTAAGAGTCGCCGATTGCTAGTGTGTGGAACTGGAGTTCGTGAAATGCGAGGAGTGCTTTCCGTTTGGACATCTCTTGGCGCAGCCGGTACCCTGTGATAATCCCGTTCGTATCTATCTCTAGTGAGTGACAGAAGATCGTTGGGTAGTCTAACTGGGCCATTAGCGGCATGGCAAATTCGTAAAATGTATCAGAGAGGATGATAAATTGTGTCCGCTGGCGTATCCAAGCGACAAATTCTGCTGCCCCTGGGAGAGGGGAGATGGTTGAGATGACATCTTGAATGTCTTGCAAACGCAGATCATGCGCCTGTAGAATCTCCAACCGCATCTGCATGAGTTTATCGTAATCAGAGATATCCCGGGTCGTCAGACGCAGCTGCTCAATACCGGTCTTTTGGGCAAATTCGATCCAGATTTCAGGGACAAGAACACCTTCCAGATCACTAGCGATCAGTCGGGGTCTTGGATCATGCATGGGGTTTCCTTTCAAGCAGTTTGGCACAGAAAATTTTGTCATTGTACCCACTATTGCCTGTCAAAATTTCTCGTGCCAAAATAGGCGTGTTAGGTAATTAGGTCCGGCCTCAGGTGATCGACTCGGTTTGTATAGCGGATGATCATAAACAGGCTTCCATCGGTGTGGGAGCGCGTGAAATCGATGCGGGTGATGCCGGTGTTGTAGTGGTTGAAGTGAAAATCATTGCCGGGGAGGCGTCCTAGCAGGGCCTTGAGCAGACTATCAAGAAACGTGCCATGGCTGACAGCAGCTATGCGCTCATTCTTGGTGTCGTCTGCGGCCATCTGGCGCAGGGCCTCCGCCACCCGCACGGCCCGGCCGTGGCAAGCGGCCCGGTCCTCTTCGCCGCCGAACCACCATCCATCTTGGCCGATGCCATCAAGAGAGTAGCCCGGGAACATCTCCGCCATCTCGGAACGGTTCAGCCCAGGATAGCCGATAGCCTCGGCATCAATAGCAGGACGGTGAAATACGCCGCCATGTTCGTGCAGGTCAATCCAAACAGACGGGGAAAGGTTCAATGCCTCGGCGACAGGCCGCACAGTCTGCATTGTACGCAACATTGGGCTGCAGTATAGGCGGTTGATGCCCAATTTGTTGGCAGAGCTGTCAATGATTGACTCCTCGTTTGGTGGGTCTTCGTAGCCTGTCCGGTGGTGCTTGGGGGAGGCATTGTGTAGATATGTGCCTAGACAGGCCGCTTGGGCTTCGCCGGTTTCCGTCAGGGGTGGTTCTGGGACCCTCTCGCGCATATAGATGTCACGATTGAACTCACCAAATTGCTTGAAGATGGTCTCTCCAAGTAAGTTGTTGCTTGATTGACCATGACGAATCAGATACACAATCATGTGAGCAGGTCTCCGTTCCGAATGAGGGATTGTGGCCTAGTGCCCTTTGCCAAATGTAGAGGGTACACGATCAGGGATGAAAAGGCAAAAGGGCGATGGTGTGTAGAGAGGGATATTGTAGTTGTCTTTATTTTATTTAGTATAACTACTGTTATACTAAATAAACTCGTTTTGCTTAACTTTGAAACCGCAATATATCACAAACAAGCGAAACTATCCGCCGCCCAGCCGCCGCAACTGGAGTAGCATATCCAGCAGGTTTATCTCATCGGGTACAGCCCGTTCGAGTACAGCCAGCCCCACCAATCCCCAGAACAGCCATATACGCAGCACACGTATATCAGACCGCACAGTCTCCACATCAGACCGCACCGCGCCTATAGCCTTTTCTACGTCAGACCGCACCGCGCCTATAGCCTTTTCTACGTCTGCCTTCGCTTTCTCTACGTCTGCCTTCGTAGCACCATGCCTATCTATAGAGCGTACAGACTCTTCAACCTTGACATCCAACCGCGAGACCCGTTCCCTTTCCTGCGCCTGGGCAGCCGTCAACGTTTGTACATCTTCCCGCAACGCCTGAACGTCTTCAACCACTGCCATAACTTCCTTCCTCGCTGTTGTACTCGGTTTCGCTTGCTGTTCCGTTATTCTAGTCTATCACAACACCAATACCAGCCAAAACAGCAAAAACATAGAATAGCCAAAACGTTTCTTTGACCATCAGACTGGTCCGTTGCATACTCTTATCTGTTGGAATCAAGCGAAACTGTTGGCTATCTGATGGATCAGAACCCTGTTGACTACACCACCGAGGATGATTCTGGCGAGTATCTGGTAAAGATCCGCCTCAAGGGCGCGCGGCGTGCGGCGCAGGATAGAGAGGTCGGGGCTGCCCCTACCCAAGCCGCATCAAAGGTCCAAACACACCAGGTGTTGATCAGTGGCTTTGCCCTCATTATCGCCATAGGCACCCTGTTGCTAAAACTGCCGGCCGCCTCAGCATCGGGGGTTTCGATTGGTTGGCTTGAAGCTGTATTTACCGCGACCAGTGCGGTAACGGTAACAGGGCTTGGTGTCTTAACCACCGCGACCGATTTTACCCGCTTCGGCCAGGTCATTATTCTGATTCTTCTGCAAGTGGGCGGCGTTGGCTTTATCGCCTTCAGCGTTCTGCTCTTCCATCTGGTTGGCCGCCGAGTTACCCTCAACGAACGGTTTGTGATTCAGCAGTCGTTGGCTGCTGGTGTACTGCGGCGAGGCGGCCCTTTTGCGAAGGTCGCCAACCTGGCCCTCTATATTCTCGCGGTGACACTATTGATTGAGACAATCGGCACACTCTTGCTCTGGCTGCGCTGGCGCACAGCGTTCCCGGATGGAGAGGCTCTGTGGCTGGCCCTGTTCCACTCGGTCAGCAGCTATTGTAACGCCGGCTTCGATCTCTTCAGTGGCACCGACTCATCTCCTCTCTTTGGATTCAACACGGACTATTACTCGCTGTTCGTCATGTCTGTTTTGATCCTCTTGGGCGGGTTCGGCGTTGCGGTCCTGTACGATCTAGCTACGTTTTTCAAAAATCGGATGTTAGCCCTCAATACCCGCATTACGCTGGGGTTGACAGTCGTGCTGACACTCTCTGGCCTGGCTGTCATGGTATTGGACCGTCAGATTTACAGCGTAATCTTGGCTGGCCAGTCCTTTGGCGAGCAGCTTGCCGTCAGTACCTTTACGATTCTTTCCGCGCGTACCGCCGGTCTCACGATTCTGCCGTTAGATGAGCTGAGTCAAAGTACCCAACTCATGCTGATGATCTGGATGTTCATCGGCGGGGCACCAGCCAGTATGGCCGGCGGTGTCACCAGCAGCACGATCGGTGTGCTTCTGATTACTGCCCTGACCACCGTCAAAGGGGATGATGAGGCGGTTGCCTTTGGCCGGACGATTCCCAGAGAAACGATAAACAAAGCTGTGGCGATCATGACAGTCAGCACCTTGCTGGTTGCAGTGATCACAATCGTTCTCTCAACCAGCCTGCACCAGGGTGACATCTTTGCCCTAGGGTTTGAGGTCGTGAGTGCTTTTGCCAATGCTGGCTACTCATTGAACTTCACTGCCAATCTGGACAACTGGGGCCGCGCATTGATTGTGTTTACCATGTTTTGGGGGCGACTGGGGCCGTTGACCATCGTCGTAGCCCTGGCCCAAAGGGAGCAACCGACCTTACTCCACTACCCGGAAGAGTCGGTAATTTTAGGGTAGTAAGACATACTACACGATTGTCGAAAGGACAAAAATGATAGCATATACGCTTAAGGACATGCGTGCCGGGGCCGAGACAGCCGTACAGATCTGCATGGCCGTACAGGCCGGCGAGCGGGTCTTGATCCTCGGCGATGACGCGTCGGCCCTGATTAGCCAAGCAGTGGCCGACGCAGCCAGAGCGGTCAACGCAGAAGTTGAACTGCTAAGGCTAGAATCCTTCGGTACACGCCCGATTACCAGCATGCCCAACGACCTCCAAGCCCTGTTGGATCGATTCCAGCCCCATGTAAGCTTCTATACTGCCAGCAGCCGACCAGGCGAACTCAAATTTCGCATGGCCTATATGCCAGCTGTGATGCAGGCCAATCCAGCCGGCGCACGTCATGGACATATGATTAACATTACCCCCCCATTGATGACCCAAGGTATGCGAGTAGACTATCATCACATCTATGATGTGACCATGCGGGTCAATGATCTTGTGCGTGAGGCGACTGAAATTCGAGTCACGAACCCGAAGGGCACCGATTTTAGCGGGACATTCAGCCAGCATCTCAAGTGGATTCCCTGTCACGGCCTTTACCATGAACCGGGCATGTGGGGAAATCTGCCTGAGGGAGAGACCTTCACCTCCCCGGCTAACGCCAATGGGGTGCTGGTCGTGGACGAATTGGGCGATTATTTCAGTGAGCGTTATGGGGTTCTCAAGACGCCGGTCACATTTATCGTCGAAAACAGCAGAGTGAGCAGCATCCACTGTGATGACAGGGCCATTGAAGCGGATATCCAGTCCTACATCTTCGGTGTAGAAAATGCGGACAGGGTAGGCGAATTTGCCATCGGCACCAATATCGCACTTACCGGCCTGGTCGGCAACCTTCTCCAAGATGAAAAACTCCCTGGGGTACATGTGGCCTTTGGCGACCCCTATGGGAAACGGACCGGTGCGGACTGGAGATCTGATCATCATGTAGATGTGATCCCCACACAATGTACGATTGATGTGGATACGAGACGGATTATGACCGACGGGGTATTTAGCGATGAGATTCTGGCTTTCCACCAGGGAAGCACAAAGGATAAAATGTGATTTGACAAAATGCGAGTTCTGTATATACTACGTCAAAATGCGGGCGTAGTTCAGTGGTAGAACGTCAGCTTCCCAAGCTGAATGTCGACGGTTCGAGTCCGTTCGCCCGCTCAGGAAACACCCGGTGTAATTCCGGGTGTTTTTTGGATCACACCGCCCCAAGGAACGTCCATGACAGTCGAAATGGTCGTACTCATTGCCATTCTGGCCGCGTCAACAGTCCTCTATCTCAGCAACTGGTTGGCCACGGAGACAACCTCCGCACTTGTCATCGCTTCCCTGGCACTAACCGGTATTTTGAATACAAATGAGGCCCTTTCCGGCTTTGCCAGCGCGGCTACCTTAACTGTTGGCGCAATGTTCGTGCTCAGCCATGGGCTGATGCGTACTGGGGCATTGGAGATCGTAACAATCGGCCTGGCACGTTTTTCCGGAGGCAGCCCGCGCCGGCTGCTGCTTCTGTTGGGATGTGTGATCCCTCTGGCCAGTGCCATTATGAACAATACCCCTGTCGTAGTCATGATGGTGCCCGTGGTCTTGTCCCTCAGCCAACGCTTTCACATTCAGCCTTCCAAGTTGCTGATCCCCTTGAGTTATTTTGCGGTCCTGGGCGGAACCATCACCCTTTTGGGAACGAGTACCAATATCTTGGTTGATGAACTGTACCGCAGCGCAGGTGGCCCTGGTTTCGATCTCTTGACATTCACACCCCTCGGCCTGATCTTTACAGTTGCCGGCGGAGCCTTTGTGGTGATCACAAGTCAGAAACTACTGCCGGAGCGGGTGCCTTCGGCTGAACTCGGAGATGGCCGTTATCAACACACCCTCTTCGTCGCGGAAGTGGCTGTGGAAACAGGGAGTCCCCTACTCGGTCAGACAGTTGCGGAGATGTTCGGCGACACAACAAGATTTCGACTCCCCCAACCCAGGTTGGGGCGTCATCATCGGCGCATATCCCACGATAGAAATCAAGCTGGCGAGACAGTGGCAGAACGCATCGAGTTCTTAGGACTCCTGCGCGGGGAAAAAACCTACCGGCCAGAGGAAGTACAACCATTCCTCTTTCAGGATGGTGATGTCTTGGTGATCAGCGGCTCGCCCCCTTTGATTGCCCGGTTTATCGAAATACACTCCACAACGCCCCCGTCAGAACAACCCGCAGGAAAGACACTGGTTGAGGCGATTATCCTGCCCGATTCCTCTGCCACCGGCAGACAGTTGGCCCAGTTGGATTTCGAGCATAATCATAATGTCCAAGTGTTTGGGCTACGACGGCGAAGTGGTCATCGCCACCTTGGATTGCGGCACGTACGTCTGCAACGAGGCGATGTATTGCTCCTGCGCGGAGAACGAGCAGGCTTACAAACAGTGAGCGAGCTGTTCAAATTTCTGTTGGTGGAGGGTGTGGAAGGCGCAATTATCAGACGGACAAAGAATCGGATGGCATTGCTCATCATGGGCGGTGTCGTTCTGCTCGCCAGCCTGACCAACCTCCCAGTTGTCATTTTGGCGTTAAGTGGGGCAGCATTGATGATTCTTACTCGCTGTCTGCGAGTAGATGAAGCCATGTCCTCTCTTGATGGCGCGACTCTTATGCTTCTGGCCGGTACAATTCCCATGGGGATTGCATTGCAGACAACTGGGCTGGCCCAACTTTTGGTGGACCAGCTCATTCTATTGGCCGGCCAGGCCAGCCCTGTCCTCTTCCTGTCCCTGTTCTACCTGTGTACCACTCTGCTGACACAGCTAATCAGCAACAACGCTGTCGCCGTGCTCCTCACACCGATCGCTCTGTACCTAGCAACAAGTCTGGATGTGAACGCCCAGCCTCTGCTTATGGCAATCGCTTTTGGCGCGTCTGCTAGTTTCATGACGCCGATGGGCTATCAGACAAATGCGATTGTCATGGGACCAGGGGGCTACTCATTTGCCGATTATCTGCGTATTGGAGTTCCTCTGACACTGTTGACTTGGGGGTTGGCGACGTTTTTTGTTCCTTTGATTTGGTTGTTTTAGGTTTTTAATGACTACACGAAATACAAGGAGAGATCTATGCTTGTTTCAGCCACTCGATCTATAGATGAGAGAAGTTGGGGAGAACAGGAGCTTGTCCGCTATCCTGACCCTGCTATTGAAGTGCTGGACGCACGCTTCGCCAAGTATAAGATCGGCAATGCCAATGTCGAACGGCTGTGGAGCGGCTGCCGTTGGGCAGAAGGCCCAGTTTGGTTCGGGGACATCCGCTGCCTGATCTGGAGTGATATCCCCAACAACCGCATGTTACGCTGGACAGAAGAAACCGGCGATGTCAGTGTCTTCCGCAGCCCAACCCACAATAGCAATGGCAATACCCGGGACCGCCAAGGACGCCTTGTTACCTGCGAACACGACTCACGCCGGGTCACTCGCACAGAACACGACGGTTCGGTCAGGGTTCTGATGGACAGCTATGAGGGCAAACCCCTCAACTCACCCAACGATGTAGTCGTCCATTCGGATGGCAGTGTCTGGTTCACCGACCCGGGCTACGGAATTTTGCTGAACTATGAAGGCCACATGGCGGAAGCGGAACTTCCCACCCATGTCTACCGGCTAGAGCCGGATACCGGCGCGGTTACAGTTGTGGCTGACGATTTCCTGCGCCCCAATGGCCTCTGCTTCTCGCCCGATGAAAACCTGCTCTATATCGTAGATACCGGACGCTCTCATGACCTAGACGGACCTTCTCACATCCGGGTATTTGATGTAACGGAGGACAAGCAGCTAGCGAATGGGCGGGTCTTTGTCGAAATGGGCAACGGCATGGCCGATGGCATCCGCTGTGACGTGGACGGCAACCTGTGGGCGGCGGCCGGCTGGGGCGGACCGGGCTATGATGGAGCCCATTGCTATGCACCCGATGGAACTCGCATCGGCCAGATTCATCTGCCGGAAGTATGCGCCAATCTCTGCTTCGGTGGTAGTAAGAAAAACCGGCTATTTATGGCAGCCAGCCACTCTATCTACGCCGTGTACTTAGAAACAGCCGGCGCGCAACAGCCGTAAGAGACCCTGTGCTCATCTCCAACCGCCGTATTCGCCTGATCTTTACGGTTCTGACCGGCATGGAAGCTGCAGTCATAACGCCCTGGCTACTACTCCTGTTCAGTGCCAATTTTTTGGATGTGGAATCGCTGCCCACGCTGAAACCTATGACCCTTTTCCTGGCCCTGTGGAGCGGCCTGCTTGGAATGATCGTGGTCATGGACATCCTCTCCCACAGCAACCTGAGCGATACCTCTTACCGCTTGGTAGTCGTGGGGTTGATTGCTTTGACCGCGCTCCTAAGTGCCTGGTTGCTCGTGGAGCGGGGCAGTCTGTTCGACCTGCATTGGCTGGGCCGAACGGTCGATGGGCTGATCAATTTTCACCGGAGTCTGCGCCCTACGACGATCATTTTTCTGCTGACGATCTTCCTGTGGTTGCGCGGCACGGCCCTGAGCAGCCGGGAGATCAATTTCATGGATGTAGGCCTGAGCTTTCGTTTTGGCCTGCTACTATTACTGCTTTCTGGCGGCTTTCTGGCCCTACGCCTCCCCTCTGGCCCGAGCATCGCGGTCACGGTCGTCGGGCTGTTTTTGGCTCTGGGATTGCTAGCAGTTTCATTGGCGCGGACAGATGATAAGGCGACAGCCGCCTCGGATACTCGAGGCGGATCTTTGCCCTGGTCCCGAGCCATGGAGCTTCTGCTGATGGTGGGGATGACCGTTGGCATTGGGCTGCTGGTCGCTGCCCTCTATACGCCGGAACGGATGCTGGCAACCCTGCATTTCTTTGACCCGATCTGGTCGCTTCTCGGTGGCTTGCTACGGCTCATTGTCTATGTATTTGCCTTGGTCGCCGAAGCAGTGGTCCGCTTTCTGTTTGATCTGATCGGCCCGCTCTTGGCCAATATGGAGTTGGTCTCCACATTGGGCGAATTGGGCGAGCGAAATGAGATAGAGGAGGAGGCGCAGACGCCGCAGGAATGGCAGTATGCGGGGCTGGTCGGGCTTCTAGTCCGGGTGGTCGGTGTTTCCGTTTTTGTGCTGGGCCTGCTGTGGTTGGCTTATCTCTTTCTGGAACGTCGCCGGCAGCGTTCGGACCAGGACAGTGGCGAGGAGAGTGCCCCGGCCCCCTATCAACGCGCGGCAACAGGTTTGTTACCACTGTACTGGGAGCGGCTCAAGAACCTAGTCAGCGCGATGCGTCGCTACGGTTTCGGCAGCAAACTGCTGGCCGCCATCAGTGTGGAAAACATGTATGCCAATTTGACCCGTCTAGCGCGGACGAGAGGCCATGCCCGGGATCCATCTCGGCCCCCAGATGTGTATTTGCCCAAATTGCGGCTCGCTTTCCCCGGCCATGATGAGGCCCTCGCACGCATTACAGAGGCATATATGCAGGTCCATTACGGCGATGAGCCGTTAGCAGCCCATGAACTTGCGGTTCTACGAGCCGATTACCAAGTCGTACTACAGCAAAGTTCTGATGAAGAAGTTTGACAGTGTTCATATAGATCCCGTTCATTTCAAAAGGAGCTGTTCCCATGTCCTACAGCATTCACTCAACCTTACGAGAACTTCTGGCGAACGACCGGGCAAAAGCCATCCTAGAAACGTACATGCCCGGCTCCACCTCCCATCCCGATCTACCAATGGCCCTGCACATGACCCTACGGGAAATTTCCTACTACCCGGAAGCGGCTCAGGCGGGCCTGACCCCAGAGAGGCTAGAGACGATAGACGCGGAACTCAAAAAAATTCTGCCATGAAGACGAATGGGCAGTTACTGCTCACTGCCCAGGCAGCGTTCCTTTGCGATTTCAAACGAATCATCCTGGGGTGCATAGCCCAAAATTGCTTTTGTGTCGGTCAGGTCTAGCCGTTTGTATCTGTTATCCGAGATACCGTGGAAGTTACCGAAGAGCAGATCATCGGCAGCGTCAATTGCGGCGGCGATGAAACGAGCATTATCCTCCATGGTCTGGATGATGTCAATGTACTCGTGGTCCAAGTAGATCCATTCGGAGTCCCTAGACTGGACCGCCCCGAAACGCAAGCACAGGCCGGACAGGCCATGGGTGGCCGAATAGTAGCGGGCCAGGGCCTCACCCCAGCATTTGGTCGCCCCGTAGAGATTGAGAGGAAAGACCGGCATATTGGTATGCACCTGCTGATCCGGCGGATAGCCCAAGACCGCGTTGATGCTGCTGGCGAAGACCACCCGCCGGCAGCCGGCCTGCTGGGCCGCCTCAAATACGTTGTAGGTAGCGATCACATTGTTGGGAAGCAAACTCTCCCAAGTGGCATCCATACTGGGATCAGCCCCCAGATGGACAACTGTGTCGATACTGTCACAGAGGGCGCGCACGGCAGTGAAGTCACTCAGGTCCGCCTGTACAAAAGGAACCCCAGACGTATCGGCCTGCTCAACGATATCCGTGAGGAGGAAACGATACGCGTCCGCGTAGGCCTTGTAGAAGAAACTGCCGATTTTGCCAGCTGCGCCAGTGAGTAATACTTTGCGGGTCATCCCTTCTCCTTTTCGATTACAGCTACATACTGGCTGCTTTCATCTTCAAGAAATGTGCCAATCCGCCAACCCGTACCCTGCACAATTTCCTGCATCTCCGCTTGGGAAACCATCAGATAATCAAACCAGTCGCCAATCTGCTCCAAGTAGCGAACCCGCAGACGGATTTCACCGGGTAGCCGCCCCTTGAGACGGTTCCGCTGGTGATAGGCTAGGTGTTCCGGCTTGTCTGTGGCATAGACATCAAGGGATTCGGCAATGATGCGGGCGTTCGGGCCGGTGAGCCGTTTCAAGCGACGCAGCATCCATCTGGCCCGGCGAGGATTGGCAAAAAGGCCGAAATTGTTACCCATCATTAGAATCGTGTCGAAAAGACCTACGGAAGCATCTATACGGTGAAAGGGCTGCAGCCGCACATCCTGCACACCTCGTTTACGGCAGACCTCCAGCGCGCCGGGGGAAACGTCAATGCCGACGACTTCATGACCCTGTGCCTGCAGATGCAAGGCAAAGCGTCCCGCGCCTACCCCGACATCCAGGACCCGGCCACGTATGAATTCCAGGGCCTGTTGTGTCCTAGCAGGCCACTGGGAAAAGGAGGAAAAATAAGCCGGCAGATTGTCTGTCACTTGCAGAAAGCCATCATCGCGCTCGATCACTTCATCACAGGGCGTACCCTCGTAGTAATGGATCAGCAGCAGGCCGAAGGCGTCCTGTGGTTTGTTTTCTTTCATGATAGCCTCTGCTCCATCTTTACTACAGCGGAAAACCCCTACCTGTGCAATGCTTGTCCATATTACCTGTTCATGCTATAAAAGAGCAAGACCGATTCATACATTGGAGAAAAAATCATGCATGCAAGCCCTGCCAATGGACATGTTCCTGTAGATAACGATGACCACAGTCTTTTCAATGTGCAGACAAATGCCCCGGGGCCCAGTGGTTCCTTACCTCTGGATGAGGAGTTTCTACGTAATGCGCCTAGCGGGGATATCTTCGGCCTGAGCCAAGATGCGGGTATGGGCTGGAGTCCCCGGCGTCTACGCCATCCAGAATTTCTGATCCTCAGCACCCAAGGCGGCATCCGCGCGCCGGATGGCACGCCCATTGCCTTAGGCTATCACACAGGCCACTGGGAGGTCGGTCTGCTGATGCAGGCTGCGGCAGAAACGTTGAAGGAACTGGAGATGGTGCCATTTGCCGGCTTTGTCACAGACCCCTGCGATGGCCGCACCCAGGGAACGACAGGGATGATGGATTCTCTGCCGTACCGCAATGATGCGGCCATTGTTTTGCGCCGGCTCATCCGCTCGTTGCCAACTCGCAAGGGCGTGATGGGTGTCGCCACCTGTGACAAAGGGCTGCCGGCCATGATGATCGCCCTGGCCACCCAGCGGGATCTGCCGGTACTCCTCGTACCCGGCGGGGTGACTCTCCCCGCGGCCCACGGTGAGGATGCGGGCAAAGTGCAGACGGTGGGTGCCCGCTTCTCCCACGGGGAGATCACCATAGAAGAGGCAGCGGAGTTGGGGTGTCGGGCCTGCGCCAGCCCCGGAGGCGGCTGTCAGTTTTTGGGCACCGCGGCCACATCGCAAGTGGTGGCGGAAGCTTTGGGTCTTACGCTCATGCATGCAGCTTTGGCTCCTTCAGGTCAATTGATTTGGTTGGAGATGGCAAGGCGTTCAGCGCAGGCATTAGTATCACTACACGAAAACCAACAGACATGTGCCGACATCCTCACAGAAGACGCCCTCCATAATGCCATGGTGGTTCATGCAGCTTTTGGCGGCTCCACAAACCTACTGCTCCACATCCCCGCCGTAGCCCATGCAGCCAACCTAGACAGACCCACAGTCGCGGACTGGCAACGAGTAAACGCAGATGTGCCCCGTCTGGTGGATGTGCTGCCCAATGGACCACAAGGCCATCCCACAGTACAGGCCTTCCTAGCCGGTGGTGTACCCGAGGTGATGCTGCACCTACGGGAGCTGGACTTGCTACGACTGGATGTGCTGACGGTTCATGGCCGGCGGTTGGGTGATCTGCTAGATGAATGGCAGAGCAGTTCACGTCGCCAGCGTCTGCGAGAACGCCTTTACGAAACAGAAGGCGTTGACCCGGACGATGTGATCATGGACCCCAAGACCGCATCCGCACGGGGGCTAACCAGTACCGTCACCTTCCCGACCGGCAACCTGGCACCCCAAGGGTCGGTCATCAAAAGCACTGCCATTGACCCATCAACAGTGGACCCGGACGGGATTTATCGCAAAACTGGCCCGGCCCGGGTCTTTGTGAGCGAACGGGAAGCCATCGCCGCCATCAAGGGCAATCACCAAAAACCGGTCCAAGCAGGAGATGTCCTAGTACTGGTCGGTCGAGGACCCATGGGCAGCGGCATGGAGGAGACCTATCAGCTCACGTCGGCCCTACGCTATTTGCCCTTCGGCAAACATGTGGCACTCATCACCGATGCGCGTTTTTCTGGTGTCAGTACCGGCCCCTGCATCGGCCACATCGGGCCGGAGGCATTGGAAGGCGGGCCCATCGGTCGTGTGCGCGAAGAGGATACCATCCAAATTGAAGTGGACACGATACACCTGCGAGGCAGTCTCAATCTCGTAGGCGAAAACGGGCAGATCCATGACATTGAGACAGGGGCTGCGTTGCTGGCGAACCGGACTCCGCATCCAGAGTTGACAGGGGACCCACGTCTGCCGGCCGATACCCGGCTGTGGGCAGCATTGCAGGCGGTCAGCGGCGGCACATGGGGCGGCTGTGTCTATGATACAGAGCGGATTCTGGAGGTGCTGGCAGCAGGGGAACAGGCCCTTGCTTCCCAACATCAGTAGTCAGTGGATCCGTGGTTGGTGGCCAGGTACTGGCCACCAACCCCTGCTGATGCGCTTTCCCGTTCTACCTGCCCGTTGAGGCCATAGAAGGTAGCCTCGTATCCTTGAAATTCCCCGGCATGGTAGACAAATTTCGCCGAGAAAAAGCATTCCTGAAAAAGCCAGGGAATGAAAATTCTGTCACCTGGCCACAGGGTCAAATCCAGCAGACGATCGTTGTCGACCCAGGCCAGTTCCCCTTCCGGGGAGTCGCTGATCTGCCCTTCCCACTCAGGCAATAGAAAGAGCCAGACGTACCAGTCATCCAGCCCATCAAAGGCCGGAAAGGTGATCTGGCCCCGCAGAATCGGATTGCGGCCAAGCAGGCCGCTCTCCTCATAGACCTCACGCAGCGCACAGGCCTCCGGCGTTTCCCCTGGCTCAAATTTGCCACCCAGACCATTCCATTTGCCCTGATGGTAGTCGTTTGTCTTTTTGACCCTATGGAGCATCAGAGTCTGGCCAGGACGCTGCACATAGCAGATAGTAGCGAGTTTCATCTATACCATCCAGGGGCGAGGGGTTCGTTATTCTAAAAGGCTGCCAGTTCTTTAGCCCGCCGGTAGATCTTCTCTGCATTGGGCCGGTAGGCTTCTTCTAGGGGCGGACTGAAGGGAACCGGAATGTCAAGCCCCGTCAGGCGTTGGATGGGAGCATCGAGCCACTCGAATGCCTCTTGGCCAATGATAGCTGCCATTTCTGCGCCCACGCCGGTGTTGCCGGTGGCACTGTGTACGATCAGGACTTTGCCTGTCTTGCGGGCGGTCCGCAGGAGTGCTTCCGTGTCCAGTGGCTTGAGGGTACGTAGATCCAGCACTTCGGCCTCAATGCCATCATCGCCCAACCGCGCGGCCGCGTGTAGAGATTCCCGCACCTGTGCGCCATAGGTGATGATCGACAGATCCGCGCCAGGCCGGGCTGTATGGGCTACGCCGATAGGTACGACATACTCACCCACAGGCACCGGGCCTGTCTGGGAGCGGTACAGAATTTTGCTCTCAAAATAAATGACCGGATTGTTGTCACGGATGGCAGCGATGAGCAAGCCTTTGGCGTCCGCGGGGGTGGCAGGTGCGACCACTTTCAGGCCGGGCGTGTGAGTGAACCAAGCCTCAGGATTCTGGCTGTGGAAGGGACCAGAACTGAGGCCGCCATCACAGGGCGCGCGGATCACCCAAGGAACGGCTGCGCCCCAACGGTAATGATTGGTGGCCGCGAACTGGACAATACTGTCGAAACCGCTGGAGATGAAGTCCGCGAACTGCATTTCAATGACCGGCCGCATACCCATCAGTGCCATCCCGGTGCCCATGCTGATGAAGGCGTTCTCACACATAGGTGTGTTGAAAATCCGTTCTTCCGCATACTTCTCCGTCAGAGGCTTTGTTACCTTGAATGCTCCGCCAAAGGGACCGGCCACATCCTCACCGAAGATGACGATGTTCGGGTCCCGGGCCATCTCCACATCCAGGGCCTGTGTGATGGCGGCAATGTAGGTCAGTTCCTCCTCATTGCGCCTACCCTCTTGATCCTTGATCTGACGCGCCATTTTACATCTCCTCTCTCGTTTTTCGTCGCTGAAGACATTGTACCACAGAGCGGTTGACCTCCCCGCCATCCGTGTTATACTGAATGGATTATGCAGAACACTGGCCTAGATGAAGTACGAGCAGCCTTTTGAAGGTGTCGCTAAACTGCAGTGATTGGTAGCTAGTGATCAGTATCCCGGTACGTATAGGAGGAAGGCCATGACAACCACGAACAACACCCTCTACTTCGGCGACAACTTGGACATCCTGCGGCAATATGTCGCGGATGAAAGCGTTGACCTGATCTACCTGGACCCGCCCTTCAATTCCAATGCCACTTACAATGTGTTGTTTCAAGAGAAGAGCGGCCAACAGTCGGCTGCACAGATTACGGCTTTTGATGATACATGGCATTGGGGCATGGAATCCGAATACGCCTATCATGCTGTCGTTACGGACGGGCCTCAAGCCTTAGCGAATTTGCTACAGGCCATGCGCGCCTTCCTGGGCCAGAACGACATGATGGCCTATCTGACCATGATGGCCCAGCGCATGTGTGCGCTACACCGGGTCCTCAAGCCGACGGGTAGTATCTACCTCCACTGCGACCCGAGCGCAAGCCACTACCTCAAATTGCTGCTGGATGCGGTTTTCGGTGCAAAGAACTTTCGAAGTGAAATCATATGGAGAAGGACCAACGCTCACAATAAAATCACCAAACAATATGGTCCGATTCACGACACCATCTTTTTTTATACAAAATCAGAGAAATTCACATTTCACCCAAGCACTCGCCCTTATACAAAGGCATACATTGAAGGCAGATTCACACGTAAAGATAAACATGGGAGATACCAGACAAACTATCTCACTGGGCCAGGCCGAAGATTTGGAGAAAGTGGACAACCTTGGCAAGGGTTTGATCCCTCATCGGTGAACCGACATTGGGCAATACCCAAGTCAATGAAGCGGTTCTTATCAGATGAAGGGCAGGGTATGAGTAGCATCGAGCAGCTAGATGCTCTCTATGAACAAGACTTGATTGTGCTTCCTACAAAAAGCGGCGGGCAGCCTATGTACAAACAATATATCGGTGACGGCGTACCGTACCAAGATATTTGGGCTTATCAGCCAAATACAAAGGGCGTTCTTTACAACTCACAAGAGTGTATTGATGAGGATGTGAAATATTTAGAAAGTGAAGATGAAAAAATTGGATACCAGACGCAGAAGCCTGAAGGGCTTCTGGAACGCATCATCAATACCAGCAGTAATGAAGGCGACGTGGTACTGGATCCCTTCTGCGGCTGTGGCACGACAATCGCAGTGGCCGAACGCCTCAAGCGTAGCTGGATCGGCATTGATGTGACCCATCTCGCCATCACTCTCATCCGCCATCGCCTGCATGACTCTTTCGGCGAGGACCTGCGCCCCTATCAACTCATCGGCGACCCCAAAGACCTACACAGTGCCCACTCCTTAGCACAGCACGACCGCTATCAGTTTGAATGGTGGGCCTTGGGCCTCGTGGATGCCAGACCAGCCCAAGACAAGCGCAAAGGTGCAGATGCGGGCATTGATGGCTATATCAATTTCTTCGATGACAACAGCGGCCAGGCCAAACGGGTGATCGTTCAGGTCAAAAGTGGAAACGTCAGCGTCTCACAGATCCGGGACCTCAAGGGCGTCTTAGCGCGTGAGAAGGCCGCCATCGGGCTGTTCATCACCCTGAAACCATCCACAGGCCCCATGCGGAAAGAGGCAGCCGCGGCCGGCTTCTACCAACCGAGCCATTTCCTGGACCACACGTTCCCCCGGGTGCAGATTTTCACTATTGAGGAGTTGCTCTACGGTACCCAGGCACAGTACCCGCGCTTTGCGCCCCAAGCTACCTTCCGACAGGCACCTCGTCGCCTACGTGAACAGAGTACACAGGCACAGATGATTTGAGCTTGGGGCAAGGCAATGCGGTAACAAAGACAAAATTTTCTGTGCCAAATCGGATAGAGACAGCAAAGCCATGACAACCACAAACAACAAACTCTACTTCGGCGACAACTTGGACATCCTGCGGCAATATGTCGCGGATGAAAGCGTTGACCTGATCTACCTCGACCCGCCCTTCAATTCCAATGCCACTTACAATGTGTTGTTTCAAGAGAAGAGCGGCCAACAGTCGGCTGCACAGATTACGGCTTTTGATGATACATGGCATTGGGGCATGGAATCCGAATACGCCTACCATGCTGTCGTTACGGACGGGCCTCAAGCCTTAGCGAATTTGCTACAGGCTATGCGCGCCTTCCTGGGCCAGAACGACATGATGGCCTATCTGACCATGATGGCGCAGCGCATGTGTGAGCTACACCGGGTCCTCAAGCCGACGGGTAGTATCTACCTCCACTGCGACCCGAGCGCAAGCCATTATCTGAAGTTACTGCTCGATGCTGTGTTTGGCAGCACAAACTTCAAAAATGAAATCGTATGGTGCTATAAATCAGGCGGAGCAAGTCCAAAACGACATTTCAGCCGCAAGCATGATACGATTTTCTTCTATACGTGCAGCAACTCCTACAACTTCAATCGGCAACAGGAAAAGTCATACAACAGAGACAGGAAACCTTATCGCTTTCAAGGTGTTGCGGAATTTGAGGACGAGGAGGGTTGGTACACTCTCGTGGGGATGAAGGACTATTGGAACATTGATATGGTTGGGCGTACTAGCGCAGAACGACTCGGCTACCCTACACAGAAGCCGGAAGCCTTGTTGGAACGCATTATTACCGCCAGCAGCAACGAAGGCGATGTGGTACTGGATCCCTTCTGCGGCTGTGGCCCGACAATCGCAGTGGCCGAACGCCTCAAGCGTAGCTGGATCGGCATTGATGTGACCCATCTCGCCATCACTCTCATCCGCCATCGCTTGCATGACTCTTTCGGCCAAGACCTGCGCCCCTATCAACTCATCGGCGACCCCAAAGACCTGCCCAGTGCCCACTCCTTAGCACAACACGACCGCTATCAGTTTGAATGGTGGGCCTTGGGGTTAGTGGATGCCAGACCAGCCCAAGACAAGCGCAAAGGCGCAGATGCGGGCATTGATGGCTATATCAATTTCTTTGATGACAACAGCGGCCAGGCCAAACGGGTGATCGTTCAGGTCAAAAGTGGAAACGTCAGCGTCTCACAGATCCGGGACCTCAAGGGCGTCTTAGCGCGTGAGAAGGCCGCCATCGGGCTGTTCATCACCCTGAAACCACCCACAGGCCCCATGCGGAAAGAGGCAGCCGCGGCCGGCTTCTACCAACCGAGCCATTTCCTGGACCACACGTTCCCCCACTTGCAGATTCTCACCATTGAGGAGTTGCTCTGCGGTACCCAGGCCCAGTACCCGCGCTTTGCGCCCCAAGCTACCTTCCGACAGGCACCTCGTCGCCTACGTGAACAGAGTATACAGGCACAGATGATTTGAGCTTGGGGCAAGGCAATGCGGTAACAAAGACAAAATTTTCTGTGCCAAATCGGATAGAGACAGCAAAGCCATGACAACCACAAACAACAAACTCTACTTCGGCGACAACTTGGACATCCTGCGGCAATATGTCGCGGATGAAAGCGTTGACCTGATCTACCTCGACCCGCCCTTCAATTCTAAAGCTACTTATAATGTGCTGTTTCAAGAGAAGAGCGGCCAACAGTCGGCTGCACAGATTACGGCTTTTGATGATACATGGCATTGGGGAGCGGAATCTGAAGCCACCTACCATGAGGTGGTTACGAACGGACCGAAGTCCTTAGGCGACCTGCTCCAAGCTATGCGCGCCTTCCTAGGACAGAATAACATGATGGCCTATCTGACCATGATGGCACCCCGGCTCGTTGAACTACATCGTGTCTTAAAAGAGACAGGTAGTATCTATCTGCATTGCGATGATACCGCCTGTCACTATATCAAACTTCTGATGGATGCGATCTTTGGTACTACTGCTTACCGCAATCACATCGTTTGGCGACGCGCTACATCCCATAATGACCCCAGCCGTTTCGGGCGCATCACCGACCACATTCTCTTTTATGCAAAGGGCAACAATCCCTATTGGGATGGCTACGCTGCTGCAACACATAAATCCGCTGAAGAACGACAGAAAGCCTATCCTTCCAAAGATGAACGGGGCTATTATCGGACGGCCGACCTGACGGGCCCATTGCATGGGGCTGCCAAAGGTGTACCGAGCACACTTCCCTGGCACGGGTATGATGTCCATGCCATGGGGCGTTGCTGGTCCCCGCCCAAAACAGGAACATATGCCCGCTATATTGACGAACATCTGCTGCCAGGCTATCTGCAGATAGAGGGCGTTCATGCGCGGCTTGACGCATTGGACAACGCCGGCCTCATTCATCATCCCCAAAAGGGAAAATGGCCCGGCTTGAAACGTTATGCCAGCGCAGACCAAGGAACGCCCCCGCAGAACCTGATTTTGGACCCTATCGGTTTTACGAACTACAACAAGGGCCAGGAATACCTGGGCTACCCTACGCAAAAACCCCTTGGCTTATTGGAGAAGATCATCAAGGTGAGTTCTGCAGAAGGCGACGTGGTTCTCGATCCCTTCTGCGGCTGTGGCACGGCTATCGCGGCCGCCGAACGCCTCAACCGTAGCTGGATCGGCATTGATGTCACCCATCTCGCCATCACTCTCATCCGCCATCGCCTGCATGACTCTTTCGGCGAAGACCTGCGCCCCTATCAACTCATCGGCGACCCCAAAGACCTGCCCAGTGCCCACTCCTTAGCACAACACGACCGCTATCAGTTTGAATGGTGGGCCTTGGGCCTCGTGGATGCCAGACCAGCCCAGGATAAGCGCAAAGGTGCAGATGCGGGCATTGATGGCTATATCAATTTCTTCGATGACAACAGCGGCCAGGCCAAACGGGTGATCGTTCAGGTCAAAAGTGGGAACGTCAGCGTCTCACAGATCCGGGACCTCAAGGGCGTCTTAGCGCGTGAGAAGGCCGCCATCGGGCTGTTCATCACCCTGAAACCATCCACAGGCCCCATGCGGAAAGAGGCAGCCGCGGCCGGCTTCTACCAACCGAGCCATTTCCTAGACCACACGTTCCCCCGGGTGCAGATTCTCACTATTGAGGAGTTGCTCGGCGGCACCCAGGCCCAGTACCCGCGCTTTGCGCCCCAAGCTACCTTCCGACAGGCACCTCGTCACCTACGTGAACAGAGTATACAGGCACAGATGATTTGAGCTTGGGGCAAGGCAATGCGGTAACAAAGACAAAATTTTCTGTGCCAAATCAGATAGAGACAGCAAAGCCATGACAACCACAAACAACACCCTCTACTTCGGCGACAACCTCAACATCTTGCGGCAATATGTCGCGGATGAAAGCGTTGACCTGATCTACCTCGACCCGCCCTTCAATTCTAAAGCTACTTATAATGTGCTGTTTCAAGAGAAGAGCGGCCAACAGTCGGCTGCACAGATTACGGCCTTTGATGATACATGGCAATGGGGAGCGGAATCTGAAGCCACCTACCATGAGGTGGTTACGAACGGACCGAAGTCCTTAGGCGACCTGCTCCAAGCTATGCGCGCCTTCCTAGGGCAGAATAACATGATGGCCTATCTGACCATGATGGCACCCCGGCTCGTTGAACTACATCGTGTCTTAAAAGAGACAGGTAGTATCTATCTACATTGCGATGATACCGCCTGTCACTATATCAAACTTCTGATGGATGCGATCTTTGGTACTACTGCTTATCGCAATCACATCGTTTGGCGACGCGCTACATCCCATAATGACCCCAGCCGTTTCGGGCGCATCACCGACCACATTCTCTTTTACGCAAAGGGCAACAATCCCTATTGGGATGGCTACGCTGCCGCAACGCATAAATCCGCTGAAGAACGACAGAAAGCCTATCCTTCCAAAGATGAACGGGGCTATTATCGGTCAGACAATCTGACAGGGCCATCGTCTGGTGCTGCCAGAGGTGCGCCGAGCACACTTCCCTGGCACGGGTATGATGTCCATGCTATGGGGCGTCACTGGTCCCCGCCCAAAACAGGATCATACGCCCGCTATATTGACGAACATCTGCTGCCAGGCTATCTGCAGATAGAGGGCGTTCATGCGCGGCTTGACGCGCTGGACAACGCCGGCCTCATTCATCATCCCCAAAAAGGAAAATGGCCGGGCTTGAAACGTTATGCCAGCGCAGACCAAGGAACGCCCCCGCAGAACTTGATTTTGGAACCTATCGGTTTTACAAACTACAACAAGGGCCAGGAATACCTGGGCTACCCTACGCAAAAACCCCTTGGCTTATTGGAGAAGATCATCAAGGTGAGTTCTGCAGAAGGCGACGTGGTTCTCGATCCCTTCTGCGGCTGTGGCACAGCTATCGCGGCCGCCGAACGCCTCAACCGTAGCTGGATCGGCATTGATGTCACCCATCTCGCCATCACTCTCATCCGCCATCGCCTGCATGATTATTTCGGCGAAGACCTGCGCCCCTATCAACTCATCGGCGACCCCAAAGACCTACACAGTGCCCACTCCTTAGCACAACACGACCGCTATCAGTTTGAATGGTGGGCCTTGGGCCTCGTGGATGCCAGACCAGCCCAGGATAAGCGCAAAGGCGCAGATGCGGGCATTGATGGCTACATCAACTTCTTTGATGACAACAGCGGCCAGGCCAAACGGGTGATCGTTCAGGTCAAAAGTGGAAACGTCAGCGTCTCACAGATCCGGGACCTCAAGGGCGTCTTAGCGCGTGAGAAGGCCGCCATCGGGCTGTTCATCACCCTGAAACCGCCCACAGGCCCCATGCGGAAAGAGGCGGCCGCGGCCGGCTTCTACCAACCGAGCCATTTCCTAGACCACACGTTCCCCCGGGTGCAGATTCTCACCATTGAGGAGTTGCTCTGCGGCACCCAGGCCCAGTACCCGCGCTTTGCGCCCCAAGCTACCTTCCGACAGGCACCTCGTCGCCTACGTGAACAGAGTATACAGGCACAGATGATTTGAGCTTGGGGCAAGGCAATGCGGTACAATAGCAGAAACGACAAGCCCTTCCTTTCGACAAAGCGGCCAATGATGACAATTACTAAGATTAGAATTTCAAATTTCAAGAGTTTCGATGACCAATGTATTGCGTTGAACGATTTCAACCTATTGGTCGGGTCCAATGCGTCAGGGAAATCCAACCTTGTTCAAGCCTTCCAATTTCTGCGGGACATCGTTACCCATGGATTGGAAGATGCGATTTCGCTGCAGGGCGGGGTAAAGTATCTGCGGAATGTAAAGATCGCGAACACTCGACCACTTTCCTTTCACGTGGTTGTTCAGCCTCACATGATTATCCACCCCTTATCTCTTGGCAATGGTCAAGGCACAAATACAGTTCGCCAAGTCAAGATTCATACATTCGATTATGAATTTTCTTTGAAATTTCATAAAAGAGGATCTGGATATACTATTGAGCAAGATAGAATGACTTTGACCTATGAGGATTCTGTCAGTGATGATGAGAAATTGACTGATTCAGCTAAACTAACAATCGAAAATTCTGCAGGCAAATTGCGAATAAGCTCAACATCCTCCGACAGAGGACCTTTATCTGTATTAAGGGACCAGACCATTCAGATTCCTAAGAAGACTCTCTTGATAGAGACCCCATTTGCTTACATTACTTATGCGGGAGCAGTTTTGAATTGGGTTCAAGAAATCGGCATCTATGATTTTGATCCGAAATTGTCCAAGCGTGCCATACCTATTGCTGGTCGGTCAGGATTGGAGATGGATGGTAGCAATCTAGCCATCGTACTCAACAATGTAATCAGCGATAAAGAGAAGAGACGCTCTTTTTTGAATTTATTCCGAGACCTACTGCCATTCATAGACAGTCTAGGTGTGGAAAGGGGAGTGAACAGATCGATATTCTTCAAGCTACGTGAGAAATATTCTAAGGATGACCTGCCATCCTTCTTGATCTCTGATGGTACCGTCAACATTATCGCTCTACTCATCGCGCTCTACTTTCAGCAGAAACCATTCGCCATCATTGAAGAACCGGAAAGGAATATCCATCCGTATTTGATCTCCAAGCTGATGGACATGTTCCGGGAGGCATCCCAGCAGAAACAGATTCTAGCCACAACCCACAATCCAGAAATGGTAAAACAGGCAGATTTGGAGAATCTCCTGCTCGTCACCAGAGACAAGGAGGGGTTTTCCCAGATCGCCAGGCCCGCAGACAGTGAGCAGGTCAGAATCTTTTTGAAAAATGAAATAGGCATTGACGAGTTATTTGTAGACAATCTTCTAGGTATATAGCATTGGCTTATCAAAGGCTCGTTATTTTTGTGGAAGGAAACGATGATGAAAGGTTTTTTAGTCGTGTACTTACGCCTATGTATGAACAAAATTATGATTACGTTCAATGTTGGGAATATAGCCAGAAAACGAAGAACAAGGTAGAGAGTTTCCTAGAAAGTATCAAGGAGATGAATGCCGATTACATTTTTGTGGCAGACATGGATGAGTCTCCTTGTGTGACAGCCAGGAAAGCTCAAATTACATCCATGTATAAAAATTTAACTGCGGACCGCATTCTGATTGTGTGTCGGGAGATAGAAAGTTGGTATCTCGCTGGTCTCAATGATGATGGTTGTCAGCAACTAAGAATTTCGGCAGATCTCAACAACACAGACCATATCTCCAAAGAAAAATTTGATGTCATAAGGCCACAAGTCTTCTCAAGGAGAGATTTCATGCTAGAGATCATGACTATATTTGATCAAGAGACGGCGCAGGCCCAAAACTCATCCTTTCGCTACTGTATGCAGAACAGGAAGTGGAACAAACCACTTTGGCACGAGAAATTTTGACAGAAGAAATAGAGGTAACTAAAGACAAAATTTTCTGTGCCAAATCGGATAGAGACAGCAAAGCCATGACAACCACAAACAACACTCTCTACTTCGGCGACAACCTCAACATCTTGCGGCAACATGTCGCGGATGAAAGCGTTGACCTGATCTACCTGGACCCGCCCTTCAATTCTAAAGCTACTTATAATGTGCTGTTTCAAGAGAAGAGCGGCCAACAGTCGGCTGCACAGATTACGGCCTTTGATGATACATGGCAATGGGGAGCGGAATCTGAAGCCACCTACCATGAGGTGGTTACGGACGGACCGAAGTCCTTAGGCGATCTGCTCCAAGCTATGCGCGCCTTCCTGGGACAGAATAACATGATGGCCTATCTGACCATGATGGCACCCCGGCTCGTTGAACTACATCGTGTCTTAAAAGTGACAGGTAGTATCTATCTGCATTGCGATGATACCGCCTGTCACTATATCAAACTTCTGATGGATGCGATCTTTGGTACTACTGCTTACCGCAATCACATCGTTTGGCGGCGCGCTACATCCCATAATGACCCCAGCCGTTTCGGGCGCATCACCGACCACATTCTCTTTTACGCAAAGGGCCACAATCCCTATTGGGATGGCTACGCTGCTGCAACACATAAATCCGCTGAAGAACGACAGAAAGCCTATCCTTCCAAAGATGAACGAGGCTATTATCGGACGGCCGACCTGACAGGGGCATCGTCTGGTGCTGCCAGAGGTGTACCGAGCACACTTCCTTGGCACGGGTATGATGTCCATGCCATGGGGCGTCACTGGTCCCCGCCCAAAACAGGAACATATGCCCGCTATATTAACGAACATCTGTTGCCAGGCTATCTGCAGATAGAGGGCGTTCATGCGCGGCTTGACGCATTGGACAACGCCGGCCTCATTCATCATCCCCAAAAGGGAAAATGGCCGGGCTTGAAACGTTATGCCAGCGCAGACCAAGGAACGCCCCCGCAGAACCTGATTTTGGAACCTATCGGTTTTACGAACTACAACAAGGGCAAGGAATACCTAGGCTACCCTACGCAAAAACCCCTTGGCTTATTGGAGAAGATCATCAAGGTGAGTTCTGCAGAAGGCGACGTGGTTCTCGATCCCTTTTGCGGCTGTGGTACGGCTATCGCGGCCGCCGAACGCCTCAACCGTAGCTGGATCGGCATTGATGTCACCCATCTCGCCATCACTCTCATCCGCCATCGCCTGCATGATTCTTTCGGCGAAGACCTGCGCCCCTATCAACTCATCGGCGACCCCAAAGACCTACACAGTGCCCACTCCTTAGCACAGCACGACCGCTATCAGTTTGAATGGTGGGCCTTGGGCCTCGTGGATGCCAGACCAGCCCAGGATAAGCGCAAAGGCGCTGATGCGGGCATTGATGGCTACATCAATTTCTTCGATGACAACAGCGGCCAGGCCAAACGGGTGATCGTTCAGGTCAAAAGTGGGAACGTCAGCGTCTCACAGATCCGGGACCTCAAGGGCGTCTTAGCGCGTGAGAAGGCCACCATCGGGCTGTTCATCACCCTGAAACCACCCACAGGGCCCATGCGGAAAGAGGCGGCCGCGGCCGGCTTCTACCAACCGAGCCATTTCCTGGACCACACGTTCCCCCGGGTGCAGATTCTCACCATTGAGGAGTTGCTCGGCGGTACCCAGGCCCAGTACCCGCGCTTTGCGCCTTCAACTACGTTCCGGCAAGCTGCCCGCCATCTACGCCAGCAAAGTACGCAGCCTCGCATGCTTTGAGATCACGAATAGAGACAGCAAATCCATAACACTCGCTACGTACCGGGCAACCATATCTTCTAGGACTGCTACATGATTTCTCTCAACGTTTACTTGACAGCCAAGCCAGACAAGACTGCTGCCCTTGAAAAGGCCATCGTCGATGTCTGGCTGGATGCCATGAACAAGCAGCCGGGCTTTCTACGAGCTGCTATGAATACACCGTTCACCGATGCGGAACTGGACGCGCTGGAGGCGTCCAAACCCTCCTACACGCACGAGGTCGTCTCCTATTGGGAGAGCGAACAGCAGCGGCTGGATTGGGTGGCCAGAGACATTCACCAAGAGGTCTGGCCGCAGGTCGTGGCCCATGCCGACAGCATCTCCTATACGCTGTACACATGCGACGAAACTTGGAACATGTAGCCGAACTGCATGCTAGTCACTGGTAGCAGGTACAAGCCCCCTATTGGGCCTCAATGACCGCCAGGGTAGCCACATTCACGATATCGACCACTTCGGCACCGGTCTCTAGGATGTGTATAGGTTTGCCCATTCCGACGAGAATTGGGCCAATGGCTTCGGCCCCGCCCAAGCGGTTGAGGAGTTTGTAGGCGGTATTGGCCGACGCTAGTTCTGGGAAGACGAGAACATTGGCATCTTCCATGCGGCTGAAGGGATAGTGCCGACGCATCAGGGCAGGGACAACAGCAACATCGGCCTGCATTTCACCCTCAACTTGTAGGTCCGGCTGCAGGGCTTTGACCAGTGCGGTGGCTTCGCGTACCTTGTCTGCTTGAGGATGGCGGGTGCTACCGAAGTTGGAGAAACTCAGCATCGCCACCCGGGGTTCCACATCAAATTGCCGGGCTACATCGGCCGCGTTGATGGCGATAGCCCCTAGGGTTTCGACGTCCGGGTCAATGTTGACGGTTGCATCACTGAAAAAGTAAATCCGGTCCCGCACGATCATCACATAGACGCCGCTGAGAACGCCCCGGTCCGGCGCAGTACCCACTGTCTGCAAGGCCGGACGCAGCACATCCGGGTAGTTGTAGGTCAGCCCAGAGACAAACGCACCCGCATCCTCATGGAGGACCATGGCCGGCCCGAAATAGTTGTCCTGGCGCATCAGTTCCTTGGCTCTGGCCAATGTTACCCCTCGGCGTTGCCGCCGCTGGTAGAAGGTGGCTGCGTACTCATCGTACAGCCCGTCCTCACGCGGGTTGACGACCGTGGGGCGGTAGTCCAGGCCCAGCTCCTCACAGCGGGCTTGGATCACATGCGCGTTGCCCAGCAATATCGGCGAGCCAATGCCTTCAGATTCAACCATATAGGCTGCTCGAATGATCTTCTGGTTCTCGCCTTCACCGAACACCACCCGTTTTGGATTCTCCTGGGCCTTTCTCTGTTGGCTACGCATCACCTGCGTACCTTTGCCGATGCGTAGGGCCAACTCATCTAGATATCTGTCCAGATCAATCATTCGACGGGCCACACCGCTCTCCATGGCTGCCTTGGCCACGGCCGGGGCCACCCACATCATCACCCGACTATCCAGAGGTTTGGGGATGATATATTCCGGGCCGAAGCGTAACACGTCCAGCCCATAGGCTCTCAGCACGCTGTCCGGCACGTCTTCCTTGGCCAGGTCCGCCAAGGCACGAGCTGCGGCCAATTTCATCTCCATATTGATCGCTTTGGCACGCACATCTAGCGCGCCGCGGAAAATAAAGGGGAAGCCGAGAACATTGTTCACTTGGTTTGGATAGTCGCTGCGCCCTGTTCCCATCACGACCGTATCCTGGCGCGCGGCAATGGTGTCCTCATAGGTGATTTCCGGGTCCGGATTGGCCATGGCAAAAACGATAGGGTTCACGCCCATGGAGCGGATCATCTCCTGAGAGACAACCCCAGCCACAGAAAGACCGATGAACACATCCGCATCTTTGAGCGCATCGGCCAAGGTGCGGGCATCGGTGTCGCTGGCGTACTCTTCCTTCCATTCGTTCATGTTTTCCATGCGCCCGTTATAGATGACACCACGGCTGTCACACATGATGATCTTGCCCTTGTCCGCGCCCAGAGCTACATAGATATCAGCGCAGGCGATGGCCGATGCGCCGGCCCCATTGATGACGATCTTCACCGCAGAGAGTTCTTTACCACTGATCTCCAGAGCGTTCAGCAGCCCTGCGCCAGAGATGATTGCCGTGCCATGCTGGTCATCGTGGAACACCGGGATATCCAGACGGTCCTGAAGAGTCTGCTCAATGAGAAAACACTCCGGTGCTTTGATATCCTCTAGGGTGATGCCACCGAACGTCAGGGCGATCAGTTCACAGAATCGCACCATTTCAGCCGCGTCCTCTGTATCCACTTCGATGTCAAATACATCTACATCGGCAAAACGCTTGAAGAGCACTGCCTTGCCCTCCATCACCGGTTTGGACGCCAGTGCCCCTCTGTTGCCCAGCCCGAGGATAGCCGTGCCATTGCTGATGACAGCTACCAGATTGCCTCGTGCTGTATATTCAAAGGCAGCCTCCGGCTCATGGGCGATCTCGAGCACCGGGTAGGCTACACCCGGGGAGTAGGCTAGGGAGAGGTCTTGCTGGGTCTCCATGGGTTTGGTCGGCGTGATCTTCAGCTTGCCCGGGCGTCCGCCGGTATGATAGTCGAGTGCGTCCTGCTTGGTCAACACCATGTTCATCTTCCTCTTTTCGATTTTTGATCAAGATTCTCTAGGAATGTAGCAGGATAGAATCCAGACAATCCCTACATCCAAGACATCCTGACAGACGGGAAATGGATCTGGATCATTCTTGATAAGATTTCATTTTGACTGACGAACGAATCATGGTATACTATAGCACAATCTGCTATAGGTATGATTAACCTCCGGGGCTGAATACAATCTGTCGGCAATTCTTTCCTCTGTTGGGTTGCCCCCTAGTTGATACCCCGCTAGCATTGCAAAATGAACCGTGCCTGTTTACTGTTAAAATCAGGAGATAATGATGGTACCAGCGGCTGACGTAGCAGACGTCAGTACAGAGCAGACAGCAAGGCTTTCCGCTATTCTAGGTGCTGTCTTGCGCTCGTACTTTGTACGGAAGTTCTTACGCGCGCTGGTCACAATTTTCATTGTCACAACGATTATCTTTTTTCTGGTGCGTTTGCTCCCCGGCAATCCAATTGAGATCTATGTAAACCAGTTGATTGTCACATACGGGATGCCGGTTCATGAGGCTTATGATCAGGCAGCGGCTCTCTTCGCCATCGATCTCGACGAGCCGGTCTTCTTCCAATACCTTTCCTACCTACGCAATCTAGCACAGGGCAACCTGGGCCAATCGGTTCTTTCGCCGGGAACGGCTGTTACAGAAGTGATCCTACGCTTTCTGCCATGGACACTTTTCAGTGTTGGGCTGGGGCTGCTGATCAGCTTTGTGGTAGGCGTTCTACTCGGGGTCATCATGGCCTACCGGCGGGACAGTTTTCTCGATCATGGTCTGACAGTAGTGAGTTCGGTCGTCAGCTCCATACCGGATTTCTTAATCGGCCTGCTTCTGGTCGTTTGGTTGGGCGTGCAGTGGAAGATTTTACCGATTGCCGCGATGCGGGGCGCGTACTCGTCCGGCATGGTACCGGGCCTAAATCTGGCATTTTTCCAAGATGCTCTGTTCCACGCAGCCTTGCCCATCACCACATATGTCCTCACAAGCATCGGCTTCTGGATGCTGAGTATGAAAAGTAACACCATCAGCACCTTGGGCGAAGATTATGTGACCATCGCCAAAGCCCGCGGCCTCAAAGAATGGCGCATTACCAGTGCTTACGTGGGGCGTAATGCCATTCTACCTCTCTTTACAATCCTGACGATCCGCATCGGCTTTGTCGTCGGCGGTTCCTTGCTCGTAGAGCAGATTTTTGAATACGCAGGTATTGGGCGCATGCTAGGCCAGGCTATTAATCAACGGGACTATACGTTGATGCAAGGTATCTTTATGATTATTACGTTTTCGGTGATCTTTGCCAATTTCTTCGCCGACATTTTATACGGGTGGCTTGACCCCCGCATCAAACTGCAGTAGCTGATCAGTGACCTGTGATTGCACTGCCTCTGCAGGGATTCGTGGTAACATCTGATGGAAACCGAACAGACTGACAATCTTTTGCTCAGAATATGGCGAGGGATTTTTACAACCCTACGCCTCTTGACGTACAACCGGGTAGGCTTTATTGGGTTTTTGGTCGTCGTATTCATGATTCTGCTCTCCTACGCCGGGCCTCTGTTCATCGAATTGGACACGAAAACCAAGATCGATCAGATCTATATTACGCCGACTTTTGAGCATCCACTGGGGACCGACCACCAAGGCAGAGATATTTGGTCGCAGATCGTCAATGGTGGCAGAGATGTCATGTACGTGGCATTTATGGCTGCCCTGATTTCAACGGTCATCGCGGTCGCATTCGGCACTCTCAGCGGGTTTGTGGGCGGCTGGGTGGACAGTACGATCATGTCGGTCACCGATATCATCTTGACGATCCCCCAATTCCCGCTTCTGGCCGTGTTGGCCGCTTTTATTTCACTCAACAGCCTTACATTTCTGGGCATTTTGATGGGGCTGCTCAGTTGGCCAGCTCTGCTGCGCGCCATCCGTTCCCAAGCTCTTTCCCTCAAGCAGCGGGACTTTATTGAGGCGGCCAGGGCATTGGACCTGGGCATCTGGCATATCGTCCTGCGAGAAATGGTGCCCAACATGATGCCCTATATCGTCGTCAGCTTCGCCCTGGCCATGACCTTTGCAGTCTACCAGCAGGCCGGGCTGGTCTTTCTCGGGCTGGTCCCCATCTCAGCCGGCAACTGGAGCGTAATGATCCAACTGGCGTGGGTGCGTGGGGCTATCTTCTACAAAGATAGCGTCTGGTATATTATGGCACCGATTATCGCCATCGCTATCCTACAACTGGCGATCATTTCCATGACCCGCTCATTGGAACTGGTATTCAACCCGCGTCTGCGTTCCAATGAGTGATTCATACCCCACTTTTTTGTTTTGCTGTAGCATACTGACAACGACAACCTGCAGTTCAAACCGAAAGGCTAACAAACGCAGCGATGACCCAAGCGGATCTTTCCTGGCATGAGCCGAAAGCCAATCAACCGCCTCTGAGCCTGCAAGATGTTCACATAAACTACCGCACCCGCAAGGGGAATGTACAGGCCGTGCGCGGGGTGACGTTGGATCTGCATGCGGGGGAAAGTTTGGCTCTCATCGGCGAAAGCGGTTCTGGCAAGACGACATTGGGGCTCGGCATTGTGCGACTTCTGGTCGAAACAGCAGAAGTACGGCCCGGCAAAATCATCTATCGCCGGGACGACCGGGAGGTGGATGTGCTCTCCCTTCCCGCCAGTGCTCTGCGCGCGTTCCGTTGGAAAGATTGTGCCATGGTCTTCCAGTCCGCGCTGAACGCCTTCAACCCGGTGTTGAAGGTCTGGGATCAGGTGTGGGATACGGCCAAGGCCCACGGTTGGAACAACCGGCAGGAAGTTCGCGAGCGGTTCTTGGACCTGCTGCGTTTCGTGCAATTAGACCCGCAGCGAGTCATTCGCGCCTACGCCCACGAATTGAGCGGCGGGATGCGCCAGCGCACTCTCATCGCCATCTCCCTGCTTCTGGACCCACAGATTCTGATTCTGGATGAGCCGACTACGGCCCTAGACATCCTCACGCAGCGCACGATCATCGACCTTCTGCGCCTGTTGAAAGAAGATCTGCACTTCACCATGATCTTCATCTCTCACGATCTAGCCATTGCCGCAGAGTTGGCAGACAGAGTGGCGACCATGTATGCCGGGCGTGTGGTGGAGATAGGCCCAGTGGATGACATATTCTATCGCCCGCGCCATCCGTACTCCCTTGGGCTGATCCGTGCAGTGCCCACGGTGACCGGCGGCTTTGAAGAACTTTCATCGATCCCCGGCTCACCGCCGGACCTGATCAACCTGCCCAGCGGTTGTAAGTTCCATCCTCGTTGCCCTTTCGCCAGCGAGCGATGCAGCCAAGAAGAACCGGAATTGCAACAAGTCGGCGACGACCACTTTGCCGCGTGCTGGTATACGGATGCCGTGCGCGCAGATATCGAACAGGTCGGCTTGCGTCAAACGTGAAGAGCAACTGCAGGTAGAGGTTGTAGAATGGCTCCGATTCTTGAACTGAAAAACGTGAGTAAATTTTTCGGCAAAGGCCGCGAACAGGTCACCGCGGTCGATTCGATTTCGTTGAACATTGAACACGGCGAGATCGTCTGTCTGGTGGGAGAGAGCGGCTGTGGCAAGAGCACAACCGGGCGTATGGTTGTCGGTCTGTTGCCACCTTCAGATGGCCAGATCCTGTACCAGGGCCAGGATATCGTGGCCATGGAGCGGAGTACGTATCAGCACTATCGACGGGCGGTGCAGATCATCCATCAGGACCCGTATGCCTCTCTCAACCCGACCCAGACCGTGCGGCAGATGCTCATGGCCCCCCTCTTGCGACACAAAGTCAGTGGACGACGAGAGGCGGAACGCAGAGCATCCGAGCTGCTCGATATCGTTGATCTGACGCCAGTGGCCGACTTTCTCAACAAATACCCTCATCAGTTAAGCGGAGGCCAGCGCCAGCGGGTATCTGTGGCCAGAGCACTGACGGTTGAGCCAAAATTTATTGTGGCCGATGAGGCCGTCTCCATGGTGGATGTTTCGATTCGGGTCAGTCTGCTGAATATGCTGTATCGGCTGAAAGATGAGTTCGATGTCACGTTCTTATTCATCACCCACGACCTAGCCCTAGCCAAATACTTTGCTTGGGAAGGGCGTATCATCGTGATGTACTTGGGCCGCATCGTTGAAGAGGGACCGACCCCGCGGGTGATCACCGATTCTCGCCATCCTTATACACAGGCCCTCTTGGGGGCAGTGCCGGAAGCGGACCCGGAGCTGGCGAAGAAAAAGGTTCACATGGAGCTACGTAGCGCGGAGATCCCCAGTCTCTTGAATCTGCCGCCAGGCTGTAGCTTTCACCCTCGCTGTCCCTATTGGGTTCCGGGGACCTGTGATCAGGATGTGCCAATGTTGGAACAGATTCCCGCAGACAAGGGCGGAAGTGTGGCCTGCCCACCGCGCAAGGCAGAGTCAATTCAACTGATTGAGGCCTAAATGGATCCTTTGCTCGGCAAAGCCGCCTTTCATATTGGATTCTACATCGCATTTGTCGCCGGCGTTCTGCTGTTTTTCTTGGAAAAGCAGACAGCCGAATATGTAATTACACAGATCACATTTGGCATCGGTGTCACCTTTCTATGTGTCGTTGTCTTGCTCGTGCGTTGGGGACAGAGTCGGGACCGGTAACGACAGTGGCTGGTCGCCAATGGTCGATGACCAATGACTGCAGTGTCCCGGCTGCTGGTCCCTGATTTTATAGATTCACACCTTTTCAACATTTCTCTAGGAGGAACAGTATGAACCGAAAGCTTTGGCTTGTCTTTATGATCGCTGCGCTGGTGATCAGTGCCTGTGGTGCCCCGGCCGCGGATAGCGGTGGGGCGGCGGCCCCGGCCCAGGAAGAAGCAGCACCCGCGGCTGCAGAAGACAGCAGCGGCAGTAGTGTAGCCGAATTCCATCCAGCCTGGCCCTATTCGCCCCCTCCCACCGGCCACTTCAACACTTGGGCACCCAATGGGATGATTCTAGGCATCTATCGTGCGCTCATGGAACCGCCGCTGTTTATGTTCCTGTGGGCTGATGGCAGTTGGATGCCGGTAGCCGGCACATCCTGGGAATGGGTCGATGACACAACCCTGCGGGTCAATCTGATTCAGGGCGCACAATGGAGCGATGGCAGCGCGTTTACAGCCCAGGATGTAGTCGATACATTCTCCATTTCCCGGCTCCTCAGCCAGACTGTCTGGCGTTTCTTGAGCGATGTACAGGCCGTGGATGACCACACGGTCGATTTCATTCTCAATGGGCCCTCCACAACTGTACCTCGCCGAGTCCTGCGCGAAATGCACATCACCGCCTCATCTGTCTATGGCGACTTCGCACAGCAGGTGCGAGATCTGGTGGCAGATGGCAAAACCAATGAAGATGACGAATGGAAACAGCTACTGAAAGAGTTCAATGAATTCCGTCCGGATGCCATGGTCGTGTTGGGCCCCTACGAGATCGACCCAGCCAGCATCACCGAATCTCAGATGATTCTCAACAAAGTTGAGACATCCTACTGGGCAGATACTGTGCGTTTCGACCGTATGATCAACTACAACGGTGAGACCCCAGTGGTTACGCCCCTGGTTCTCTCCGGTGATGTGGACTATGCTACCCATGGTTTCCCGCCGGCTACAGAACGGGAGTTCATGTCTCTCGGCTACCGCATTATCCGGGCACCGATTTACAGTGGCCCGGCCCTGTACTTCAACCACACAATCCATCCCTTTGAGATGAAAGAGGTCCGGCAGGCCTTGGCCTATGCCATCAACTTTGAAGAGAATGCCTACATCTCCCTGGCGGAATCCGGCGTGGCCCAAGAGTGCATGTGCGGCTTTTCCGACAATTTGACGTCGCTGTGGTTGAGCGAGGATACGCGGGCTGTTCTGCACCCATACACCCAGGACCTGGAGATGGCTGAGCAGATGCTGATGGATATCGGCTTCACCCGCGCCGATGACGGCGTCTGGATCGATGACACAGGCGCGCGCATGGAGTGGGAACTCACAGCCCCGGCCGAGTTTTCTGACTGGTCCGCGGCGGCCGAGAATGTCGCGGAACAGCTCACAAATTTCGGCTTCAAGACCAGTTTCCGCGGTGTCAACTTCCAGCAGCATCCGATTGATGTGAATGAAGGCAAATTCCAGTTGTCGATCCGCGGCTGGGGTGCTGGCAATCCCCATCCATCCTTCTCCTATGAAAACAACTTCAGCACCCATAACGCGGCCGCCACCGGCATCGGTGGCACCGGCGGCAGTATCGACCTGCCGGGCATGTCCTTCGACCTGAATGTCAGCACGGACAGTGTCGGCGATGTGGACATGTGGGCACTCACCAAAGAGGCCGGCTCCGGTGGTGACGCAGCCTCGCAGATCCAGGCCCTAGACACAATTGCCCTAGCATACAACGAGTTGCTGCCCCAGATCCCTCTGTGGGAACGCTACGGCAATAACCCAGTCCCAAGCCGCTTTGCCAGCGGTTGGCTGCCAGAAGGTGATCCGATCTACGTCAACAGCCCCTACGCTGACTCCTTCGTTGTCATCCAGATCCTGAACGGCCAACTCGGACCGGCTGAATAGCAGAAGAAATGGGACCAACCCATGGGTTGGTCCCATTGTTTCACGCTTTGACATTTCATATCCCTCAGTAAAATGAACACACAACTGACCCAACAACAGATCGATTCCTACCAAGAAAACGGGTTCATTGTCATCCATGATTTCCTCACGCCGGCCGAGTTGGAGGAGTGGCGGGAGGCGGTGGATGAGGCAGTGCGCCAACGGGGTAAGCAGCGCATTCTACAACGAGAAGAGAAGGAGCGCGAACCCACCTATTACGACTATGTATTTGTCCAGCGGGTGAATCTCTGGCAGGACAACGAACGGGTGCAGCGGCTCATTCTGGATCCAGACCTGGGCAAGATGGCAGCAGACCTGGCCAAGACCGAGGGGATGCGTATCTGGCATGATCAAGCGTTGATCAAGCCGCCCTGGGCCAACCCCACCGGCTGGCATCTGGACAATCCATACTGGTCCTATTCCTCCAGAGATACCCTGAGCATTTGGGTAGCACTGGACGACGTCACCTTGCAAAATGGTTGTCTGTACTTCCTGCCCGGCAGCCACAAGACAGCCACCTTTGACAACGTGGGCATTGGCGAAAATATCGCTGATATCTTCCGGGTCTACCCCCAATGGAAGGAGATCATGGCGGTGCCCGCGCAGATGAAGGCCGGCTCCTGTTCCTTTCACAATGGCCTGCTTGCTCACGGGGCTGGCCCCAATATGACCCCCGGCTGGCGGCGAGCCATGACCTGCGGCTTTATGCCCGACGGCAGCACGTTCAACGGCAAACAGAATATTCTCTCCGATGAACAGTTCGCCAGCTATCAGGTCGGGGACCTACTGGACGACGACATCCAGAATCCGCTCGTCTATCACCGCACCAAGCCCTACAAGGAGAAACTGGCTGAGAGGTTTTGAGATCGCATTGTACGATGAAATCATGGCCATTGTCCAATCTTTGGGTTGACACTCCTACCCAGCTATGTTAGACTCCGCAAAAGGTTCCCACTCCTATGGGGAAAAGAAATGGGCAGCGAGAACCCCTCTCACCATTCACACCTTCTTTTGATTACCTACATTACCCTGTCATTCGCTCCATTTTGAGGAGGAGATCGTGCTGAAAGTAGCAACGATTGGAATGGGCAACATTGGCAACACCCATGCCAGTGTCTACCAAGCCAATGATCGTACACAACTGGTCGCTGTCTGTGATATCGACGAGGAACGGGCCGCTGCGGCTGCGAAACGCTACAACGTGCCCGGCTTCCATAGCATCCCTGATCTACTGCAAAACAGTGAATTGGATGCTGTCAGTGTCACCACGGCCGGGCCGGAGAACGGCGGCCATCATTTTGAGCCGGTCATGGCCTGCCTAGAGGCGGGTCTACACGTGCTGTGTGAGAAGCCGATCTCCAATGACATCAAAGCAGCCCGCCAAATGGTGGCCAAAGCCGACGAAACCGGTCTCTATTTTGGCATCAACTTGAACCACCGCTTTGTGCCGCCGGCCGCCAAGGCCAAGGAATGGGTGCAGGCCGGCCGGCTAGGCGACCTGCTGTTGATGAATATGACCATGTGGATCAACAACCCCAACAACACATCGCCCTGGTTTCACATGCGCGCCCTCCACCCCCATAGCTTGGACATTATGCGCTACTTCTGCGGCGATGTGAAGCGGGTACATGCCTTCTTCAACCAAGCCCCGGGCCGGGTCTGCTATTCCAATGTACAGGTCAATCTGGAATTTGCCAACGGTGTTGTCGGCCACCTGACCGGCAGTTACGATACCAATCCCCGGCATAATTTGGAACGCTGCGAAGTGATGGGCACAGAAGGCCGCTTTGTGTTGGACAACCTCTATCAGGAGTTGACCCTCTATCCCCGCTACAGCGACGAACTGACCGTCATCCGCAACAGCATTATGGGGGGTCTCAGCGGCTTCAGTGCCACATTCAGCAACCGCATCAACCGCTGGATTGAGCAGGTGGATGACGGGGTGCCCCGGACGGAGATCGAGGCATCCGGCCATGATGGGCTGGCCGTGCAGGAAATTATCGAAGCAGCCATTCGCTCCCACGAAAGCGGCCGCGCAGAGAGCGTAGCGATCCCATAAAAATCTGTGGAGAGACGTTCCTCTTCACAAGTCACGCGAAAAGATGATTGTCATGATGAGTGTCACAACGTTTGAAGATGGCTTGACCCAACTGAACCGGGACGGCTTTTTGCTGCTTCCTGAGGCATTGCCGGGCGAACGGGTTGAGCAATGGAAGTCTGTCCTGTATGCGCTCTATGACAAGGGCGCGTATGAGATCAGCAACAGCGTGGGCAATGTAGCCTTTGAGAAGCTGCTGGCCCTGGAGCCGGAGCTGGCCAGAGAGCTGGTCGGCCATGAGAGCGTTGCGCCCTTCCTACGCGAAATTCTGGGCAAGCAATGCCAACTTCGCAGCCTCCGTGCCCATGTAAACCCGGCCGCCTACCACCAAGAATGGCACATGGATTTCTACGACTACTACTATCAGGTGGAAAAATCCGAGGCCCGACAAGCACTGCAGGCCCTGTGCATCAACACGACGTTCTATCTAACGGACAATACACCTGAACGGGCGCGCCTGACATTTGTCAAGAACTACCTAGACCGCCCCGTACCCGATGCCCTGGTCCCATATCTACGCTACACAGAAGACCGCAACGATCCTTTCCAGTGCTGGTGCGATGAGCAGGAACTGGTTCACCTACACCCCATGGCCGGTGATGCGGTCATCTTTTACAGCCACATCCCCCATCAGGGTGCCAAGATCGGCCCAGACCCGGAGGGCGAGATCCGGGCTAATATTGTCCTGCATTACCAGCAGAATCCTATGTTTCCCAGCATCAAATTTGTCAGCAACCCCCAGTTCACCCTAGAGACCCTGGGATACGCCGGCACATTTCCATTTGCTTCGTAACGAGCATAACAAGAGACAACTAAGGTGAGACAATCATGGCTCGTAGAGATCACGAGCCACCGGTTACATCTTGTGTACCCGTGGAGAATGACGCAAAATTCTCTACGAACCACTGCAATTCAGCCATACAAGCCTTAAGGAGGAAATGATGAAACATTATCGGTTGCTTCTCAGTCTGCTCCTGCTCGGGATGCTGCTGTTGGCAGCCTGTGGCGCGCCAGCCCCAGAGCCTGCTGCAGCCCCGGCGGACACGCAAGAAATGCCGGACGCAGCAGAGGCGGAGGCCGATGAAGTCGTGGAGATCGAAGAGACCACAGAAGAAGAGGAGGAACTGAGCGGCGAAATCGTCATCAGCATCGCCTCCAATGATGTCCAAACCTATCAGGCATTGGCCGATGCCTATATGGAGATACACCCAGGCGTTGATGTGCTGGTCGAGTTGAAGGCACCAGGGGTGGATGCCTATTTGCAGTGGATCCGCACCCAATTTACATCGGAAGTGCCGCGGGTGTCGATCATCGAATCACCCCACCTACGAGAGTTCGCCCAGGAGGGGCGTCTGCTGAACTGGGGACCCTACCTCAACAAGACGAACCCCTACACCGGCGAAAAATGGGAAGATAGCTTTGAGACATGGGGGCTTAATCTGGTACGGGACCCCAATACCGGCCAGATGTTTACCATGCCCTACATGTCGGTCCAGACTTTTTGGATCTACAACAAAGCCATCTTTGAGGAGGCCGGCATCACCGATGTGCCCGCCCAGCCGAGCTGGGATCAGTTCGTCGAATGGAATCAGAAGGTCACAGAGGCAGGATATATACCCATCGCCATGGAAGGCACCACCGAGCAGATTTGGGGCGGTGGCCGCATGCCCTGGCTCATGCGGTCGGCCATGGATCAGTATCACCGGGATGAACTGCAGATCATCCGTTGCCAAGAAGGAGACTGGTGCTTCCGGGAAGAGATCGACGATACCTGGATGTACGACCCCAGCGATGTACGCAACGACGACCCCGACCGGGTATCCGTCAATATAGCCCGACATCTGCAGGCCCTGCGGGAAGGTGAAATCAACTTCAACAATGATTGCACCGTCGAAATGATGGAACAGATCGGCAGGGTGTTCAAGACAGCAAACGGCTTCGTGCCCGAAGGCTGGACCGGCATGACCGATGCCTATCCCCTCTTTCTGACCCAGAAAGCGGCTATGCGTATGGTACATGGCGGCATCTTCACCAGCCTGCCCAAAGACATCCGCTCCCTGGCCCAAGGCGAATACAGCGGTAGCGGCGAAGTTGACGAAGAGGCCGCGGCCGCTGCAGTCGAATTTGAATATGGCCGCTTTGCATTTCCCAACATTGAAGGTTCCTGTGTGCAGGGTACAGCACGTGCCAATGAGCTGACCCAAGGCTACTTGGCAGTGCCCCAGAAAGACCGAGCACAAAACGATCTAGAAGTGGACTTCGCCATGTTCTGGACCAGTCCTCAGGGGATGCAGATCTTCCTAGAAAACAAGCTGGACCCAGACAACCTACAGGGGGGGATTGCCGGCCCACCACTGATTAAAAATGTGCAACTGCCTGCGGAATGGCAGGATGTATTCGACAATAGCGTCTTTATCGGCAACTATGAGAAGCCTGGCGCGCCCGGTGATGCAGTGGCCCGCGGCTTCTTCAAATATGAAATCACCAAGCGAGAATGGTCGATCATGGTACAGGAGTTCTTTGAAGGCAAACTGAGCGCCGAGGCGTTCGCCGAAGGCTATCAAGCTCTGCTTGAAGACAACTTCGATGGCCTGCTAGAGTACCTCAACCTAACCCATGAGGACCTGGACAACCCAGAAAAGCGGCCACCGGGATGGGTGGCGGCCGGCCCCTACTAACCAAGACTGTGTCTTTGCAGTAAAGCGTGTCCATGGATCAAATAAGGGCGAAAAGCAAGCCTGCTATTGGCAAGATCGGGTTGGCTCTCGTTATGCTGTTGGGCCTCGCTGCATGTCGCGCTTCAAGTGGCACGACAACGCAGACGGATGGTGGTCTGTTGTGGGAACAGACGACGGCCAGCCGAGTTGAAGCCACTGCCTTGACAGAAAGCGGCGCGCGCGTCGCTGTCGGCAGCAGAGACAATCTCCTACGTCTCTTTGATGAGGCAGGTGTTCTGCTCTGGGAATTTGAGGCAGACAACAGCATTCTAGATGTGGATATCTCCCCCGATGGACACTGGCTGGCAGTTGCATCAGAAGACCGCTTCGTCTATCTCCTTGATGGGTCGGGCCAAGTGCAGTGGCGGTTCAAAGCCAATCGCCCCATGAACAATGCTGCTATTGCCAAAGATGGCTCGCTGATCGCGGCCACATCCGATGATCTGTCTGTCTATCTCCTGGACCGGGATGGCAACCTGATCTGGCAGGAGATACTGGGCATCGGCGTACAGGCAGTGGACATCTACGGCAGCGGAGACAAGGCCCGGGTCGTCGTTGGCTCCGATGATGGGCTTGTGACGGTCTATAACCGAACGGGCAAGGCTCTGCTGCAGGCCGAGCTTGATTACAACGTCCAGTCGCTATCTGTAACCGCGAACGGTGCCCGCATTCTGGCCGGAACGAGCGCTGGTTCGGTCATTCTGCTCAACGGTGCCAACGGTTCTGCATTGTGGCACTTTGATGCAGAAGATGCCATAGCAAGTGTATCGTTGGCTGCGGACGGTTCCAGCGCGCTGGCAGGGTCGGAGGACGGCCATGCCTATCTGTTGGCTGACGATGGCAGCCTCATTCACCGCTTCCAGCAGTCGGAAGCGGTGTTGAGTGTCGCTCTGGCCGCGGACGGTAGCCATCTGGTCGTGGGCACCATCTCTGGTATGGCCAGGGCCTACAACAGGGAAGAGGCCCTAAGTGGGGCTGCTCAAGCATCTATCTATCAGCAACGGACCATCGGCGGTCTCATCGGCGGTGTGCTCCTGTTGGTGCTGCTCGGTGTGTGGGCCGCGCGCAACACAGCCAGCGGCCAACAGGTCTGGCGTGGCTACAGTGCCGGCCCTTGGGCAGTTCTACAAGCAATTTGGCAGGCCCGGCTCTCTTACCTGTTGATTCTGCCGACCCTGGCCCTACTCCTGACCTTCAACTATTATCCGGCTTTTTCCGGCCTCTATCACGCGTTCACCGATTGGAGCCCCGGCGCACGTACCGAATGGGTAGGGTTGGCCAACTTCCATTCCCTATTGGAAAACCGCTTTTTTCTGTCCGGTTTCCGCAATGCAGCGATTCTGGTTGTCGTCTCAATTGTGAAGACCATGACCGTCCCGATGCTGGTGGCCGAGCTCATCTTCAACTTGCGCCACAGATTCTCCCAATACTGGTTCCGCACCCTTTTCGTGGTGCCGATTGTGCTGCCAGCGGTAGTGGAGATTCTCGTCTGGAACAATATCTACGATCCGGCCATCGGCCTTCTCAATGAAACCCTCAAACTGATGGGCCTGGAAGAGTGGACCCGGGTCTGGTATGGGGATGCCAGCGTAGCCTTAGGCTCGATCATCTTCATCGGCGTTCCATGGGTGAATGCCTTCGCTCTGTTGATCTTTTACGGCGGCCTGATCTCCATATCGGACGAAATCATCGACTCCAGCAAAGTGGATGGGGCCAGTACCTGGCGACGCTTCTGGCGTATCGATCTGCCTTTACTGATGGGCCAGGTCAAGCTGTTGCTGATTCTGAACTTTATTAACGCTGTGCAGACATTCGAGCTGGTCTTCCTGACGACAGGCGGCGGACCCGGCGCGGCCACGTACACGCCTGCTCTGGAGCTGTATTACCAGGCGATGCGTATGGACCGCATGGGAGTAGCCTCAGCCATCGGCATGGCTCTGTTCTTCATTATCCTAGCGGGAACGATTGTGAATATGCGCTATGTGAAGTCCTCCACCGAATATGAGGCCTAGGATGATACTGGCCAGAGGTAGAAGCCAAGAGAGACGGGTGCTGCTCTCTCCAAGCCAACTGCTGCTGTATGTGGTGCTGCTCATCCTTCTGCTGATTACATTCATCCCTATCGCCTATCTGCTGGTCCTCTCCTTGAAGGACAACGGCCAGATCTACGGGCGCTTCTGGTCTCTGCCCCAGCCCTATCGTTGGGAGAATTTTGGACTGGGCACGTTGGTGATCTGGCGCCCGATTCTCAATTCAATCCTGACCTCCGGCACCTCAACCGCGGCCACCCTTGTGTTGGCCAGCCTCAGCGGCTATGTTTTCGCCCGCCACCGCTTTCCCGGCAAGGAACTGATCTACACGGCGATTCTGGCACTGCTGATGATTCCACCGATTTTGACGCTCATTCCGGCCTATGTGCTGATCCTCAATATGGGCCTGGAAAATACATACTGGGCCCTGATCTTGCCATGGACATCCGGCGGGCAGGTGTTCGCGCTGCTCCTGTGTCGCAGCTTTTTCGCCACATTGCCGGAAGAATTCTTTGACGCTGCGCGCATCGATGGCGCATCAGAACTACAGAGCTTTGTACGCATCGCCGTGCCCCTGTCCACACCGATTCTGGTGACGGTTGCCGTGGTACGACTCGTAACCACATACAACCAGTTCATGTGGCCATTGGTGGTCATTTCCAGCCCGAAACGGCAGGTTGTGGCTGTAGCCCTGACCCAATTTACATCGGAAATCGGCGTCACAGACATCGGACCACAGATGGCCGGCTATATCCTAGCATCTCTGCCTCTGGTCATCCTGTTTTCCTTTGGCATGAGACATTATGTGCGCGGCCTCACGGCCGGCGGCCTGAAAGCATAACACCCTATGATCCATGGCCTGTGACCTGTAACTGATGGTTCTCTGACCACTGCAATTGGGAGGAATTCGTATGGAAATCGTTCGCATCGGCGTGTTGAGTCATGCCCACGGCCACAGTAATGTGTACTGCGGCAAGATGCAGGAGTTCGATGATGTGGAACTGGTGGCCTGCTGGGACGACAACGAGCAACGAGGACGGGAAGCCGCATCCAATTTCGGCATGGAATACCGCCCTGAGGCAGACGCGATCATCACCGACCCGCATATCGACGCGCTGATCATCACCACAGAGACAAACCGCCACGCGGCCTTTGTGGAGCGGGCCGCGGAGGCCGGTAAGGCTATCCTCTGCCAAAAGCCGCTGGCGACCACCCTGGCCGATTGCGACCGCATTATTGAAGCTGTGCAGCGCACAGGGGTCAAGTTCAGCATGGCTTTTCAGATGCGACATGATCCGGTCAATCGCAAGATCAAAGAGCTGGTGGACGAAGGAGCAGTTGGGAAGATCGCGGTGGTACGACGCCGGCACTGCATTGGGGTACTACTCAATGAGACGTTTGTCAGCGGGCCTTCCCGCTGGCACATAGACCCCATGGCAAATGTAGGGATGTTCTTTGACGATGCCATCCATGCGGCCGACTGGTTCTATTGGACATTCGGCGCGGCCACACGGGTGATGGCTGAAATCGACAATGTGGTATCCCACGTCGCGCCGGACGACAACGGCGTGGCTGTCTTTCGCTTTGAGAATGGGGCTATCGGGACCCTATTCAATGGCTCTACGACCGTTGCCGGGGTAAATACCACGGAGATCTACGGCGACAAGGGCACGATCATCCAAGATTTCGGCGACGGGCCTTCCACAGCCGTTCCCCGCCCGGCCGGCATAGCACCCCTACGGATGATCCGCCAAAACGAGAGCGAATGGACACAATTCCATCTGCCAGTCCCCAATAGCCAAGCAGAGCGTATCGCCGCTGTCCCCCGCCCGTTCATCGACTATGTGCGCGGGCTGCATCATGAACATGCCAGCGCGGAAGAAGGGCGCAAGTCGGTAGAGATGATCCTAGGCGCATATCGCAGTGCCCGGGAAGGGAAACGAGTTGCTCTGTAACTCTACATCTACTGTAAGCAGGGCTAGCTATGGAGATGTTACAGACAAATACTGTTTTTGATGGTACACTGTTTTTCGTCTATACTCTAACGATATCCACACAGGCGTTTGCAACCCAAGGGTCCCAGCCTGCACACATCAGTATATCTGCGCGGGCCGAACAGGACCCTGCGAACGCAGCCTATCAAATCCATTCAATACACAATTTTTCAGGAGAAAAAGAATGAAGAAACTGAACTTCACGCTTGTATTCCTAGTGGTGATGAGTCTGTTGATCGCCGCCTGTGGCCCTGGTGGCGCACCTGCCGCTGACAGTAGTGCTAGTGCAGGCGGCGATGCAGAGCCTGCTGCTGCCCCGGCCGCGGCTGTGGATTCACAGCTCCCGGTCGATGTACCCCGCCAAGAAGTATTCGTGGCGGACCAGATTTTCCGCTATAGTGTGGTGGACAATTTCAATTTCTGGATCAATGGGCCCCACACGCCCCATCGTCATGCCCTGTTCATGGAGACGCTCTGGATCCGAGATCAAGAGACCGGCGAGCGCATCAATGACGTGGCTTCTTCTTCACCCATGTACAATGATGATTTCACCACATTGGATGTGGATCTGCGGGATAACATCTATTGGAGTGACGGCGTTCAGTTCACAGCCGATGATCTCGTGTACACGGTTGAGACCCTAAAATCTAACCCAGATCTCAACGCTTCTGGCTGGTCAACCCAATTGAATCAATTCTTAGATTCCGTTGAAAAGACCGGTGACTTCAGCGTCCGCTTCAACTTGAACGGACCCAATCCTCGCTTCCATGGCCTGTTCGAGAGCCGTTGGAACGGTATCTATATGATGCCGAAGCATGTCTTTGAAAAGGTCGAGGATCCGGCCACATTTGCCTTCAACCCACCGGTCACCCTAGGCGTCTACACGGTGACAGAGACCGACCCCAACGGCTTCTGGGAGTTGCTCACGCGCCGCGATGACTGGGAACGCACCCCGGCCGGCATCATCATCGGCAATCCCGGCCCCAAATATGTCTTGACGATCTTCTACGGCGATAGTGCCAAGAAGGCCATCGCCATGTCCCGAGGTGAGTTGGATGTCTACTTTGATGTGGACTTTGAAGCCTTTGAGACGACCCTGGACACCACATCAACGGCCCGTTCTTGGTACACTGAATTCCCCTGGGCCTATCCCAATGAGGTATCCACCCGGCAATTCCTTTTCAATACAGAGAGCGACCCGATCTACGCTAACAAAGATGTGCGCTGGGCACTTGCCTTGGCCTTGGATATCGTGGATCTGCAGACGTCCTACATCGGCGGTGTAGCCAAAGTGACGCCCATGCCTATTCCGCCCACGGCCTCCCTCGCGGCCATCTACCTGGACCCCATGGAGGATTGGTTGCAGAATCTGGAGATTGAAATCGAGCCTGGGGTGATGTATAACCCATATGACCCGACAGTCCCGGATCAGATCGCGGCCTGGGCTGAAGGGGAAGGGTTCAGCGTCCCCGGCACCCCCAAAGAGGTCTTCGGCACGGGCTGGTGGAAGTACGATCTTGATGTGGCCGAACGTCTGCTCCTAAAGAACGGTTTCAGCCGAGATGGAAGCGGCAATTGGCTCAAGCCCGATGGTGAACCTTGGAAGATGGACCTGCAATCCCCGCCGGATGAGAACGATGCCTTCCGCATGGCCAATGCGGCCGCAGATATGTGGGGGGATTTTGGCATTGATGTGAACCTGCAAGGCCTTGAGCGCAGTGTCTGGTCCCAGAACGGCTACGTAGGGCAGTTTGAGGTCAGCACGCCATGGACGAGCTTCGCGCTGGCTTCCGGCGATGCTTGGACAAGGTTGCGCGCGCTACACCCGGATTTCTACGTGCCCAATGGTGAAGATTACCGTTCTAAGGGCGGCGGCAGCAGTGCCCGCATCAACGACCCAAAGCTCGGCGAACTCATTGATACCATGCAGAATTTGGACCCAGACAGTGCGGAGAACTTCGCAGTGACAGAGGAGTTCCTAAAGTATTGGGTCGAGAATATGTACGATATCACTGTCATCAGCTTCAAAAAATTCGTCACTTGGGACGAGCGCTACTGGACCGGATTCCCGACATCCGAGAATCCGTCCTATATGCCGCTTTACTGGTTCCAAGGCGGCAAATTCGCCTTCCAGAGTCTGAAACCGGTAGGTGAATAGTGGACCTGCAGTGGTCAGTGACCTGTGCAGGAACTGCAGGTCACTGACCACTGGTGTTGAAAGGACAACGGTGCTGTGACCCTATTCCAAGAGTATATCCTGCCCCGTCTGCTGCAATGGGTGTTGGTCATTGTCATTGGGGTAACCGTCACCTTTCTGATCCCGCGCCTGTCGCCGGTCAATCCGGTCGAACAGGCCATAGGCCGGGCTACGGCTTTCCAGACCCTCAGCCCGGAGGCGACCATCGCGATGCGGGAGTCGCTGCTGGATCTGTATGGGTTGGAAGGCTCATTGTGGGAGCAGTACGTCAACTTCTGGAAACGTATCCTGCGCGGGGACTTGGGTCCGTCCTTCACCTCTTTTCCCATGATGGTGAATGACATGATCCGCAATGCCATCGGCTGGACAATCGGGCTGTTGACCACGACTGTACTGATTGCTTGGCTGCTCGGGCTGGTTCTGGGGGGGCTGGCCGGCTATTTCCAAGAACGCTGGTGGTCCAAACTGCTAGAGAACTCTCTGATCACCATCTATCCCGTGCCCTATTACATTGTGGCTTTTATTCTGCTGATGATTCTGGCCTTCTACTTTCCTATCTTCCCACTGGTAGGTGGGGCTCGGGGTACACCCAATTTTTCCTGGGGGTACATCAGCAGTCTGATCGAACACAGCTTCCTGCCGGCTGTCTCCATCATTCTGGGCGCGACAGCTTTCCGCTTCATCATGGCCAAGGCCCTGGCCATGACAGAGGTATCCAGCGATTATGTGCAGTATGCGGAGATGGCCGCCTTGCCCAAGCGCAAAATCCTCCTTTCGTATGTGATCCGCAACACCATGTTGCCCCAAGTGACGGATCTGGGCCTTTCATTGGGGAGTATCTTTGAAGGCGCATTGATCACCGAAGTTGTCTTCAGCTATCCAGGCATCGGCTACGCCCTGTACGTCGCCATCAACTCCGCGGACTACAATATGATTATGGGTGTTACGCTGCTGTCCATTATCGGCATCGCTACTGCCTCCCTGCTGGTCGATCTGACATATCCGCTCTTCGACCCACGAGTCCGGTATCGGTAAACCAGTGATTTGTGGCGCACTGTTACACCACGAATCACTCTTCACTGGGGTGTAAGCCAGATGGCTGTCATCAGAGATTTATTTCGCTTTAGTCCCTCCTTTCGCATCGGCGCGACGATTCTGGTACTCGTCCTCGGCCTAGTGGCCCTGTCCTTTTTCTCGCCCTACGAGCCAGATGACCGCCGCGCGGTGGCCCGCAACGAACCACCCTCCCAGGAATTCATTTTCGGCACCACGTCTACCGGCCAAGATGTCTTTTGGATCCTGACATTCGCTGTACGCAACTCACTGCTCATTGGCAGTATCGCTGTCGTGATTGGCCGCAGTATCGGTGTACTGCTGGGCATGACATCCGGCTACCTAGGGGGCGCGTTCGACCGCATTGCCTCCTCCGTGGTAGATACATTTATCGTCATTCCCCGACTGCCATTGGTGATTCTGGTGGCCTCGATCTTGCGTGCTGAAGGCGAGTTGACGATCATTGGGCTGGCCGTGCTGCTCGGTCTCCTGGATTGGGCACATCCATCCAAACGCTATCGCTCGCAGATTCTCAGCCTACGCGAGCGTGAATTCACCTACACCGGTATCTTTGCCGGGATGAGCACTCTCAAAATCGTCACCCGAGAGCATCTGCCGTTTCTCATCCCCTTCCTGATGGCGGATGTGGTCAGTGGCTTCATCTTCGCCATCGGCTTTGAGGTAACGCTTTCTGTGCTAGGGCTCGGTGACCTGAACACCCCCACCGTGGGCACAATGATCTATTGGGGCAACTACTACCAATCCCTACTCACAAATCGCACGTGGGTATTGATCCCGCCCATCGCCACTTCTGTTGTGATTGTGATCGGCTTCTATCTAGTCTCCATTAGCCTCAGTACGTACCTAGACCCTCGCACACGTCTTGCACGTCTGCAAGTACAGGGATAGAACAGCCGTACTGGCCACGGGTGTTACCTACTATGACACGCACAGACTACATCGTTGAAGTCAACAATCTGAAAGCCTACTACATCACCAACGCGTACGGCGTTGAACGCACGGTGAAAGCCATAGATGACATCTCCTTGAATGTAAAGCGAGGGGAAGTATACGGTATTGCCGGCGAGTCCGGTTGTGGCAAATCAACACTGCTACGGGTGATGCTCGGTGCTCACAAACCGCCCCTAACAGTGGTAGATGGCACGGTCACATACCAGTTTGATGGCGAGGAAATCCCTATCCTCACCATGAACGACAAGCGGGACTTGCGCTGGAAGAAGGTCTCCTACATCCCGCAAGGGTCCATGCATGTTCTGAACCCAGTACGTCGCATCCGCGATACATTTCACGATTTCATCTCTGCTCATCAGATGGTCGGCAGGCCAGAATCAATGGAGATGACCCGCCTCTACCTACAGGAGTTGGGGTTGCCGGAAAAGGTGCTGTCGGCCTATCCACACCAGCTCTCCGGCGGGATGCGGCAACGGGTAACTATCGCCTTAGCGACAATTCTGTGGCCGAAACTTATCTTTGCCGATGAGCCGACAACAGCTCTGGATGTCGTGGTACAGCGGGGTGTGATTCAGCTTCTGCAAGAGATTCAGGAAAAAGAGGGGAGCACAATTGTGCTGATCACCCATGATTTGGGTGTACATGCCAATCTGGCCAATCGTATTGCTGTCCTGTACGCGGGCAAGTTGGTGGAAGAAGGGGACAGCCGCACGATTCTGCAGAATCCCCAGCATCCCTATACCCAATATCTGATTCAATCATTGCCGGACCTGGACGCGCGCGCGGAGAGGGTCAGCATCCCTGGTCGGCCGCCAGCCCTAGACAATCCGCCCAGGGGCTGTCGATTCCACCCTCGCTGTCCCCATGTGATGGAGCGGTGCAAGACTATGGATCCGCATATCATTGAACTGAATACAGGGCATCGAGCCGCCTGCCATCTGCTCACGGAAGAGGTACACAATGCAGCAACAGCCCAGTAGTGAGCTACTCCACATAGAGGAACTGACGAAAATATTTCACATCCGCCACGGCTTCTCATCTCAGGAGTTCCGCGCGGTAGACAAGGCCACATTTGTTCTGGAAGCCGGCAAACCGGAGATCTTCGCTATCGCTGGGGAGAGTGGCAGTGGCAAAACGACTCTGGCCCGCATGTTCCTCGGCATGGAACAGCCCACATCTGGGGTTTTAAGCTATAAAGGGCAGGATGTGGCGACCCTGTCTCGTCGGGAAAAGCGGGCCTGGTTTTACCGGGACGTGCAGCCGGTCTTCCAAGATCCCTTTTCGGCCTTCAGTCCTTTGAAACAGATCGACCGCTACCTGTACGAGACAGTCCACAACTACCAAATCAGTGACATGGCAGGGGCTGCCGCTCACATTGATTCTGTGCTACACGAAGTCGGGCTCTCCCTGAGCGAAATCCGAGGCCGTTACCCCAATGAACTGTCCGGCGGCCAGGCCCAACGCGTAGCCATTGCCCGCGCCCTGCTCACCCATCCCTCCCTGATCATCGCCGACGAACCAGTATCCATGCTGGATGCCTCCCTACGCATGTCCATTGTCAATATGTTCCGCGATCTCAAGGACAACCAGCAGGTCAGCATTGTCTACATTACCCATGACCTAGCGACCGCCTTCTACTCGGCTGACCGCATTGCTGTCATGCTACGGGGCTGGGTCGTTGAGATGGGAGCCGTGGAAGATGTACTCGGCGATCCTCTGCATCCCTATACGCAAAACCTCAAGGAATCCGTGCCTCGTGCTGACCCAGCCAGGCTGTGGGAGCAAAAGACAAGCCTCGTGGAACTGGAAAGCGACGAATATTTACGCACAGGCTGCCGCTTTGCCGGGCGCTGTCCCGCTGTCATGGAACGCTGTCGCCACGAAGTGCCCCAAGACTACGAACGGCAGGGGCGGATGGTGAAGTGCTTTTTGTATGAGTAACACCAATGCCCTGTAGCCAGTAACCATATGCGGTTTCTCGCCGTTTGGCTCGGTTCAGATGAGCGGTAGCAATGTGTTAGCTGTCTCTTCGACCAGCCAACTGTAGAACTCTTCCGATAAGACGCCGCTACCGTGATCCTGAATGAACTGAAGCTGTTCTGCGGTCAGTTCCTGCTCGGCCGAGGCGACTGCATTTTTGTACGGATTGGCCGGCGTGCGGTCCAGCGGGGCAACGAACTCAACGGTCAGCGCGCCATCATAGCCGATCTCCTGTAGCGTACCCACGACCAAGGGCCAGTCCAGTGCGCCCATCCCACAGGCCATGCGGTTATTGTCGGCCACGTGGAAATCAACGAGACGTTCCTTCGTGCTCTTGATGGCCTCGATCATGTTGGCCTCTTCAATGTTTAGATGGAACGTATCAATGCAGACGCCACAGTTGGGGCCGACTTCCTCGGCCAGGAGCATCGCCTGATCTGCCCGGTTCAGGAAATTCGTCTCAAAACGGTTGAGCGGCTCCAATGCCATGCGTATCCCTTCCTTTTCCGCGTGGATGTACACCTCCTGCAGCCCCTCAACGGCCCAGGCCCATTCCTGTTCCGGCGTGTCCATGGGTGTGACTTTGCCCACTTGCGCCGGCACGATGGTCATCTCATAGCCATTTAGTTCCTTTACCATGGTGATACAGTCATTGATATACTGCACTGAGCCGGCCCGCACGACCTCATCTGCGTGGATCAGATCCCGTCCCTCAAACATCAGTGTGACGGATCCCCAGCATTTGAGGCCATGTTCATCCAGCAGTTGGCGCACGTCCCGGGTATCAAAGATGTCCGGCTCACCGCTGATTTCAATACTCTTGTAGCCGTAGCGGGCCAGCCGCCGGATAGTAACATCAATCGGCTCGGCTCGCATCCAATTGTGCATGGAAAGATGCATCTGTATTCTCCTTACTCTGCTTCTGTCCTCCGACCAGGCTCCATTCCAATCCAATCGATTTCAAGACCCGCCTAGGCCAGCAGATAGCCACTTAACCCCCCCACGTGTTGCTGCAGATGCCGGATACTGTAGAGCTGTAGTTCCAGTTTGTCGAAGGGCAGCCAGTGGAAGCCGGCCTGTGCCATCAGGTCAAGCGTCGGTACAATGACAAAAGGGCTGGCCTGTCAATCATCGGGGCCTAGCCACTACAGTTGGCGCGCGCGGCAGATACGCGTCAGGGGGTAGGTCACAGAAAGACAATCCGAGAGATAACAGGTCATTATCAGAAACCCTGCTCAAGGCATTCGGGATACATCCAGTTAGTTGGTTGTCACCGAGGAACAATATCTGCAGAGAGTTGGCAAGGTTGCCCAGCTCTGCAGGGATAGGGCCCGTCAGTTGGTTGGATCCGAGGAGCAATACCTGCAGATTGGAGAGGCTGCCTAACTCTGCAGGGATCGTACCTGTCAATTGGTTGTATTCGAGGTACAAGATCCACAGATGGGAGAGGTTGCCCAATTCAGTAGGAATCTCACCCGTCAGTTGGTTGTATGCGAGGAGCAATACCTGCAGATTGGAGAGGCTGCCTAACTCTGCAGGGATAGGGCCCGTCAGTTGGTTGTATGCGAGGAGCAATACCTGCAGATTGGAGAGGCTGTCTAACTCTGCAGGGATCGTACCTGTCAATTGGTTGTGTGCGAGGTCCAACTCTCGCAGATGGGAGAGGTTGCCCAGTTCAGCAGGAATCTCGCCCATCAGTCCGCTGCGATTGAGGTTCAACCCTATCACACGAGAGTTGGAGACGGTGACGCCCTGCCATTGGTCTATGGGGAGATCTGCCCTCCAATTCAGCGAGGTAGCCCCTAGGGTATCCCGGATAGCCAAGAGTGTGACACAATCCGCGACTAATCCGGAGTCTTCTAGGGCTGATGTGTTCATCGGGTCCACATAGCGGCCAACGATGGTCGTGGTAGAAACAGACATCCTGTTGAAACATGCTGATGTGAAGGGCGTAGGAGTCGGTGGCATCTCGTCGCAGAAGGGCAGCCCGAGTTGGAATAGGTCGTCATAATTCTGGGCAAGATTTCTCAAGATAGATGGTATACATCCGCTGAGTTGGTTATCTCTCATGATCAACAACTGCAGATCAGAAAGGTTACCCAGTTCAGCAGGGATCTCGCCCGTCAATTGGTTGCCGGAAAGATATAACACTTGGAGACGGGAGAGTTTGCCCAGTTCAGAAGGGATCTCGCCCGTCAGTTGGTTGCCGGAAAGATATAACACTTGGAGACGGGAGAGTTTGCCCAATTCAGCAGGGATCTCACCCGTCAATTGGTTCAAGCCGAGCTGCAAATCCCTCAGAACGGAAAGGTTTCCTAGCGCAGCAGGGATCTCGCCCGTCAGTTCCTTTTCATGGAAAAACAACGGACGGTTATTAGCGTACGGGTCAAAGTATGGGTTATCAAAAAAAATAGAGCTCGCTAGCTCCCTGCTATTGAGAAACAACCCTATCACCCGAGGGCTGGAATCGGAGTCGGAGATGGTGACACCCTGCCATTGGTCTATGGGGAGGTCTGTACTCCAGTTCAGTGAAGCAGTGCCGGCCAAGGTATCCCTGGCGGCCAAGAGAGCTGCACAATCCGCGACCAGGCCGGGATATTCTGGGTCTGAAACCGCGGGGCTGTTGGTACACACTGACGTATGTACCTGGTCGCAGAACGGCAATTCAACATGTAGCAGGTCGTTCTCAGGAACATCGATCAAGACATTCGGTATACATCCGCTGAGTTGGTTGTAGGCGAGTTTCAGCTCCGTCAGCGCGGCGAGGTTGCCCTGTTCCACAGGGATGAAACCGGTCAGTTGATTGCTGTGGAGGGACAATATCCGCAACTTGGAAAGATTGCCCAGTTCCGTGGGAATCCCGCCACTCAGTTTGTTGTTGTGGAGGAACAGTCCACCCAGATGGGAGATGTTGCCCAGTTCAACAGGAATGTTGCCTTCCAGTCGGTTGCCACTGAGCTGCAATGTATTCAGATGGGAGAGGTTTCCTAACTCGGCAGGGATCTCGCCTTCTAGTTGGTTGACATCAAGAAACAACCCGTCCAGACAGGTGATGTTGCCTAGTTCAACAGGAATGTTGCCTGTCAGTTGGTTGTGATTGAGGAACAAACTCCCCAGACACGAAAGGTTGCCCAATGCAGCAGGGATGACACCTGTCAGTTGGTTGCTGTAGAGGATCAACTCCCGCAGATTGGAGAGGTTGCCTAACGCGGCGGGGACCGCCCCTGTCAGTTGATTGCCGCCGAGATCCAATACCTCCAGATTGGAGAGGTTGCCCAACGCAGCAGGGATCTCGCCCGTCAGTTCGTTGTCCGCCAACAATAACGTACGTAGATTGGAGAGATTGCCTAACGCGGCAGGGATCTCGCCCGTCAGTTGATTGTACGCCAACAATAACGTACGTAGATTAGAAAGGTTGCCCAACTCGGCAGGCATACTGCCTGTCAGTTCATTCCCTAAGAAGTTCAAATATGCCAGCAAGGAGAGATTGCCTAATGTAGCAGGGATCTCGCCCGTCAGTTGATTGTCCCAAAGGCTTAAAGAGCGCAGATTCGTGAGGTTGCCCAGCTCTGCAGGGATCGTGCCCGTCAAGGCGTGGAAAGCGAGGTCCAATGCCACCAGATTCGTGAGGTTGCCCAGCTCTGCAGGGATCGTGCCCGTCAAGCAGAAAGAGACCGTTGGGTCGCATCCCTCCCACAGACCATCATGGTGATTGCCCAAGTTCAATTCGACCACACGAGAGTTAGAGACGGTGATGCCCCCCCAGTCGTCTATGTAGTGTCCTACATGCCAGTTCAGTGAAGCAGTGCCGGCCAAGGTATCCCTGGCGGCCAAGAGAACTGCACAATCCGCGACCAAGCCAGGGTTGGCTTGCGGGTTCGGCACAGCGATGCCATTGGAACATTCCAGCATCAGCGATGCGGAAGTCTGCGCGGCTACGGAGGCACCCGCGACCATCCAGCCACTTATGGTAAACGTAACCCAGAGGAAGACAATCACTGAGAGGACAACCCCCGGCTTGAGCAACGCAACCTCCGTCGCGTCGTTCAAGATACTCTGATCTCGACCTATGATCGCCTCGCCTTCAGTCTACAAATATCGGATTCACGAACCAGGCCCGCTTACCTTCACATATCGGCAATGGCTGGAGAAGGTGCAGACTCCTAGGGTTGCGTCACCAGCCACTGCTGTTAGAGTGGACTTTCAATCTTGTGTAGTGGACGTCTGCATAGACGACATGATTGGCTGTGGAGCTATGGAGGCGGACAGGCCTGTGTCCTTCCGTATGAACGGAAAGAAGACAGGCGAAGTGAATGGGGGTGAAATGAACGACTGCGCTGTTACAGGGCCCCCCACGACCCAGCCGCTTATGATAAGCGCAGCCCATAGAAACATGACAGCTAGGACGACCCTGACCGCAATGCGTCGCACCTCTCCCTTACTATGTGGGTTGAACGGCCCAACTCCCCTAATATTACTCCCAATCATTGGGCTGTTCCATCTATTCTGATTTCGATTGGCCAAGATTAAGTTTCCTTAGATGTTAAAGAAGGCACTACGTGACGCACCTTCAGATGTGGATTGTATATATCCTCTTGCAGTCGTCCGCTACATCTCCGGAACCATGACCTAGATGTAACTATGACTGTGGACTTGCAGGTGTAACCGTAGCTGTAGGCGTAGCTGTGGCCGTGGGTGTAGCTGTATCTACGGGTGTGGCTGTGGCCGTGGGTGTAGCTGTATCTACGGGTGTGGCCGGGGGCGTAGCTGTATTTACGGGTGTGGCTGTGGCCGGGGGCGTAGCTGTATCTACGGGTGTGACTGTGGCCGTGGGTGTATCTGTGGCCGGGGGCGTAGCCGTATTTACGGGTATGGCTGTGGCCGTGGGTATGGCTGTGGCCGTGGGTGTAGCTGTATCTACGGGTGTGGCTGTGGCCGTGGGTGTAGCTGTATCTACGGGTGTGGCTGTGGCCGGGGGCGTAGCTGTATCTACGGGTGTGGCTGTGGCCGGGGGCGTAGCTGTATCTACGGGTATGGCTGTGGCCGTGGGTGTAGCTGTATCTACGGGTATGGCTGTGGCCGGGGGCGTAGCCGTATCTACGGGTATGGCTGTGGCCGGGGGTGTAGCCGTATTTACGGGTATGGCTGTATCTACGGGTATGGCTGTATCTACGGGTATGGCTGTATCTACGGGTATGGCTGTATCTACAGGTATGGCTGTATCTACAGGTATGGCTGTATCTACAGGTGTGGCTGTAGCGGGGGGCGTAGTTGTATCTACGGGTGTGGCCGTAGCTGTGAGTATAGCTGTATCTACAGGTATGGACGTGGCTGAGGACGTCACCGTATCTACGGCTGTGGTCATGGCTACCGTAGCAGTTATGAGCGTATCTGTAGCTGCCATAGCAGCTATGGGTGCTGCGATAGGCGTAGCGGTATGTATGGGAGTTGCAATAGGCGTTGCTGTGGGAACGGGACAGAATGACAGTCCGAGACGTGCCAGATCGTTGGTAGGAATCCTACTCAAGGCATTCGGAATACATCCACTTAGTTGGTTGCCGCCGAGGAACAATGCCTGCAGAGAGTTGGCGAGGTTGCCTAGCTCTAGAGGGATGGGGCCCGTCAGTCGGTTGTCGGCGAGGGACAAGTACTTCAGATTAGAGAGGTTGCCCAGCGCAGTAGGAATGCTGCCCGTCAGGTTGTTGTTGGCGAGGCGCAACCAGTGCAGATTGGAGAGGTTGCCCAGCGCAGCAGGGATAGGGCCCGCCAGTTGGTTGTCGTAGAGGTACAACTCCCTCAGATTGGAGAGGTTGCCCAGCTCAGCAGGGATGGATCCCGCCAGTTGGTTGCGGGAGAGGGACAATGTCTGTAGATTGGGGAGACTGCCCAAATGGGCAGGGATGTGGCCCACCAATTGGTTGCCACCGAGGGACAACCGCCGCAGGTTCGAGAGATTGCCCAATGCAGCAGGGATATTGCCCATTAGGTTGTTGTCTTGGATGTACAATTGCTGTAGATTAGAGAGGTTGCCCAGCGCAGATATAGGGCCCGTCAGTTGGTTTTTGTAGAGATACAACGTCTGCAGATTGGAGAGATTGCCCAACGCAGCAGGGATCCTACCCGTCAGTTGATTTTTGTAGAGATACAACGTCTGCAGATTGGAGAGATTGCCCAACGCAGCAGGGATACTGCCCATCAGTTGGTTGCTGCTGAGATTCAACGTCTGCAGGTTGGAGAGATTGCCCAGTTCTGAAGGGATCTTACCCGTTAAGACGTTGCCACCGAGGTTCAATGCTGTCACATGCGAGTGGGAGAAGTTGGCATCCTCCCATTGCGTGATGGGGAGGTCCACACTCCAGTTCAGCGGGGCACTGCCGGCCAAGGAGTCCTTGGCACTTAGGAGCGTTTCACAATCCGCGACCAAGTTGGGGTCTTCGGGGTCCGGCACCGCGACGCTGTCAGTACACGATGCGGACGGAATGATGGCCTGCGCGGCTACGGAGGCGGACACACCTGCGCCCATCCAGCCGCTTATCACAACTGCAGCCCAGATGAGAGGGAGTAGGACAATCCTTAGTGTGGGCGGCACAACCTCTGCAGCATCGCAGACTCTCGTTGCACCGTTCAAAATGCCCTGATCTCGATTGGCCAAAATTACGTCTCTTTACCTAAACGCTTCAAAATTCACGTTCAAGAGCAAATTGTACTACATTCCCTTGAATGTTGCAAATTGGCACTCTGCGATGGCCAGAGCGTTCTCAGAAACACTTCATATCGAACATTTATCTGAAGATGAATAGCGTTGCAAATATATCTCACTCCACAAACTCTTCAGATTCAACATGACTACACGCATAGATCGCGTCTATCAGATTCAATTACGATTGCATACAGAAGATTGTACTACATTTCACGACTGTATAAAAAATAAGCCGCGTCTGTGTCCTCGCTCTCTTGCCATAGGTATCGGCAGAGCTGCAGCGGCTTATGGGCCGTGCTGTTCCGCGCCTTGCCGCTGGAAAGCAGGTTGACCGATTCAAAGGCAGTAACTACAATATTGGTATCGCAACCCTTCACCCCAAATAAAATTTTCCTTAAAAGGAGCGATACAATGCTTTCCGGCCTGATGATGGACTACCCCCTTACACTCGACCGCATTTTGGAACACGGCACCCGGCTGTATGCCCATAAGAAGATCAGAACAAAATTGCCTGCGGGCGCGTTGCATGAGTACACCTACCGGGCGTTCTATGGACGGGTGAAGAGACTGTGCAATGTGCTGGAAGGGCTCGGCGTAGAGCCGGGGGACCGGGTCGGCACCTTTGCTTGGAACAATTATCAACATCTGGAACTGTATTTCGGTGTACCGGGCGCGGGCGCAGTCGTACATACCCTGAACATTCGTCTATTTCCAGAACAGTTAGCCTACATTATCAACCATGCAGAGGATAAAGTCATCTTCGTGGATGGCACCCTGCTGCCGCTCGTTGAACGAATCGCCGAGCAGATCGCTGGTGTCAAACATTTTGTGCTGTTCAATGCAGCGGAGGAGGAGATGAGTTCGGTTGCGCTGCCTGGCCAGATTCACCAATACGAGGCACTGATGGCGGCTGCGGACGACGAATATACCTGGCAGGTGGAAGACGAAAATCAGGCCATGGGCCTCTGCTACACCAGCGGCACCACCGGCCATCCGAAGGGCGCGCTATACAGCCACCGCTCCATGTATCTGCATACCGTTGGTGAGTGTCTAGCATCCGCTCTGGGCCTCACTGAAGCAGATGTGGTGATGCCGGTGGTGCCCCAATTCCATGCAATGGCCTGGGGCCTGCCCTTTGCGGCAGTGATGTCGGGGGCGGCCCTGATCATGCCGGGGCCGCATCTACAACCAGCAGCCCTAGCTGCGCTGCTTGAAACGGAACGGGTAACGGTTGCGGCCGGGGTGCCGACCATCTGGAATGGCCTCTATCACGAACTAAAGAACACCCCCCGGGACATCTCCTGTATCCGGGCCCTGGTGGTGGGTGGCGCGGCCATGCCCCGCAGCCTCATCCAGGCCTACGAAAAGGAGCTGGGCGTAAACGTTCTACACGCCTGGGGGATGACGGAGATGTCGCCCCTCGGTACGCTCACCGTCCTCCAGAACCATCACCAGCAGTTGCCAGATCAGCAGCAATGGGATGTGAAGGCCCGGCAAGGGTATCCTATCGCCGGGGTGGAGATGCGAGTCGCCAATGATGAGGGCAATGAACTGCCCTGGGACGGCAAAACCATGGGCGAATTGCAGGTGCGGGGTCCGTGGGTGGTGCGGGACTACTTCAAACTGAACGGCAGTAGCGACAGCTTCACCACGGATGGCTGGTTCCGTACCGGGGATGTGGCCACAATCGGTGAAGATGGTCTCCTGACCATCACCGACCGCACAAAGGATCTGGTGAAAAGCGGCGGCGAATGGATATCATCCGTGGAGCTGGAGAATCTGCTGATGGCCCATCCACAGGTGCTGGAGGCAGCGGTCATCGCCATCCCCCACGACCAGTGGCAGGAGCGTCCTCTGGCCGTCGTCGTCCCCACCGCCGATGCAGAGACACTTACGGGGGATCAGCTACAGAGCTTTTTGGAACCGCAGGTCGCGAAGTGGTGGCTGCCGGATGACTACGTGTTTCTTGACGAAATCCCCAAGACCAGCACTGGCAAGTTCGACAAGAAAGTACTGCGGCAGCAACTGCAGTGAGCAGCGGCTCGTACACTGCAGGTAGCAGTCACTGGGCAGGCACAGTTGCTCTGTCCCAAGCCTGCCGCAACATCGCTACACTCTTTGGCATAGCCGTCGCGGCATCCTCTGCTCCTTCCATTTCGATTGAGCAGTAGCCCCGCCAGCCAGCGTCCAGCAGAATCCGGAAGATGCGGGCGTAATCCAGATCGAGGGTATACCAAGTACCGCCGCCGGGATAGGTTTTGGCATGGGCCAGATATACATAGGGCGCAATACGCGCCATGGCCCTGTACATATCCTCTTCAAAGAGGAAATTGCCCATATCAAGGATCGCCTTCAACCAGGGCGAATCAATCGTTTCAATGATGTGGGCCATATCTTGTGCGAATGTCGTAAGGCCCCAATGGTTCTCCAGCAACAGAAGCACACCCCGCTCCTCGGCCTTGGGCAGGCAGGCCTCAATGGCGTCAACGACCCAGCCGAACGCGTCGTCCATGGTAAAACCTGCCCATGGCTCCACCCATCCTTTGGCCTTGATCAGATCATCAAAGCTGCCCTGCTTGCGGAAACCACCGGAGTTGATCCGAATCGACGGAATGCCCATCTCGTGGGCCAGATCGATGCAGTACAAGGTGTGGTCCACATGCTGCTGGCGCACATCCCGATCCTCATGGACAAAGTCTTGGTGAATCGACAAGTTGTACAGATCCAGCCCCAAAGAAAAAGCCTGCCGTTTGAGCGTCTGTAAGTAGGCAACCTCTTCCGATTCCAACTGTCTATGCAGGATCTCCACGCCGCACAGACCGAGCTTTGCTGCCTCGTCCAGAACGGTCTTGATCGGAGTTTTCTGCGCTGTAAAATGCCAGTAGGAATAGGTCGATGTACCCAAGCGAAACGTCTCTGCCATTTGCCTTCTCCACGGGTGTTAGGCGTCGGTCACACAGCCATCTGACGCGTTCGAGACAGTCTTAATGTACTTCCAGAGGACACCACTCGTGACCTTGTACTCTGGCGCGGCCCAGGCGGCCCGGCGTCCCTCGATCTCCGCGTCCGCAACGTGTAGGTTGAGGGTATTGTTCTCCGCATCGATCGTAATCATATCGCCGTTCTGGGCCATCCCGACCAACCCGCCTTCCTGGGCCTCCGGCGTGATGTGGCCGACGACAAAACCATGGGTGCCGCCGGAGAAGCGCCCATCTGTAATCAGAGCTACACTCTTGCCCAAGCCTTTACCCATAATCGCAGCAGTGATGCTCAACATTTCCCGCATCCCTGGCCCGCCTTTCGGCCCCTCATAGCGGATGACAACCACGTTCCCTGGTTGCACCTCATTGTTCTGGATGCCTTCTAGGCACTCCTCTTCCGAATCATAGCAGATGGCCGGGCCAGTGAAACGCGTGCCTTCCTTGCCGGTGATCTTGGCCACAGCACCACTTTCGGCTAGATTGCCGTAGAGGATCTGCAGATGGCCTGTGGATTTAATCGGGTTGCTCAGAGGCATGATCAGTTTTTGTCCTGCGCTTAGATCCGGGACTTCGGCCAGATTTTCCGCCAGGGTTTTGCCCGTAACGGTCATACAGTCTTCATGCAGAAAGCCTTCCCGCAGAAGCATCTTTTGTACTGCGGGCACGCCACCCACTTCGTATAAATCTTCCATCACGTACTGGCCGCTCGGCTTCAGATCGGCTAGCAAGGGCGTGCGGTCGGAGATCTCCTGGAAGTCGTCGATAGTCAGCGGTACCCCTGCCGACTTGGCGATCGCCATTAGATGCAGGACGGCATTTGTTGAGCCGCCGAGGACGACAGTCAAGGCAATCGCGTTCTCAAAGGCCTTTCGGGTCAAAATGTCCAAGGGCTTGAGATCCATCTCCAGCATGGTCTTGATGGCCGCGCCCGCCCCCATACACTCCTGCTCTTTGCCCTCGCTGGTGGCCGGGTAGGATGAGCTATAGGGCAGGCTTAGGCCAAGGGTTTCAATGGCCGCGGCCATTGTGTTGGCTGTGTACATCCCGCCACATGCCCCCGCACCGGGACAGGCCTTACGCAGTACTTCCTTTAACTGCTCGTCGTCTATGTCAGCGGCCAGATAGTGCCCGTAGGCTTCAAAGGCCGAGATGATGTCCAGCTTTTGCGGAGGGGAGCCATCGTCTCGTTGCAGGTGGCCAGGGCGAATTGTTCCACCGTAGACCATCAGGCTGGGCCGGTTGAGCCGAGCCATGGCGATCAGCACACCTGGCATATTTTTGTCGCAGCCGGGTAGCGAGATGTTGGCATCGTACCACTGCGCTCGCATGACCGCTTCAATCGAATCCGCGATAATATCCCGGCTCAACAGAGACAGTTTCATCCCTGCAGTACCCATTGATATCCCATCACTCACACCGATGGTGTGGAAGATGAGACCTACCAATCCAGCATCCTGCACCCCTTGCTTCACCCGGCGGGCCAGAGCATTCAGATGCATATTGCATGTGTTGCCTTCCCACCCCATGGAAGCAATGCCTACCTGGGGCTTGTTCATGTCTTCATCGCTCAAGCCCACGCCGTAAAGCATCGCCTGGGAGCCGACCTGAGAAATCGTCTGGGTGAGAACCCTACTGTATTTGTTCATTCTCTGTCCTTCAGATGGCTTGGAACTACAGACCCTGGGAGTATGACTGTTCACTGCTATTTGTCAGCAGGAAATACTCGACTGCATCGTACATGGCCATCCAACTCGCCTCAATAATATTTGTGCTGGCCCCAACTGTGGTCCAATTGCGCGTGCCATCGGAGCTGGTGATGAGAACCCGTGTTGTGGCACCTGTGCCCCGCTCACTGTTGGGTATCCGCACCTTGTAATCTTGCAGATACATCTGATCGAGTTGTGGGTAATAGTGCTGAATCGCCTTGCGTAGCGCGATCATCATCGCATTGACCGGCCCGTTGCCCTCCGCCACTTCATGGTAGATCTGCCCTCCTACTTTAACCTTTATCGTCGCGGTTGCCACTGGAACAGTGGGTAGCGGCCTATGACCAGTGACCGCTGCCCTGTCAATTGCGCTTTCACTGGTAGGTACCGAGCGATGTTCGACTACCGCTGTGTAGTCGATCAACGTAAAGCAGGGAACGTAATCTTCCTGAGAACGCCGTAGCATCAGATCAACACTGGCTTCGGCACTCTCAAAGGCAAAGCCTATATTTTCCAACTCTTTGATCCGTTGGAGGACCTCCCTCTCTTTCTCTTGGGACAGTCCTTCCAAGCCGAATTCATCGGCCTTGACGGTGATATTGTCTTTGCCGCTCAGTTCGCTGACCAGGACACGGGTCTGGTTGCCAATCATTTCCGGATCGATGTGCTGGTAGCTATCTACATTCTTCACAACTGCGTTGACGTGGGTGCCCCCTTTGTGCGCGAACGCACTTTGCCCGACAAATGGTTGGTAGATGTTGGGGTTGAGGTTCGCCAGTTCGTTGATATAATGGCTGAGGTCTGTCAATTTCTTGAGCTTTTCCATGGGCACCAGTTCATAGCCCATCTTTAACTGCATATTGGCGATGATGCTGACGAGATTGGCATTGCCGCATCGTTCGCCGTAGCCATTAATCGTACCTTGCACATGGGTGCATCCATTGCGGACTGCTTCTAACGAGTTGGCGACAGCGGTGTCGCTGTCATTATGCGCGTGGATACCGAGGGTAATTGATGAGTTATGCAGCTCTCGGCGCACATCGCGGACGATCTGCCCGATTTCCCAAGCCAGGCCACCACCATTTGTGTCACATAGGACAATGCAGGTCGCGCCACCAACTACTGCCTCTTTGATCGTCGCCAGCGCATATTCCGGGTTCTCTTTATACCCGTCAAAGAAGTGCTCGGCGTCGTAGATCACCTCTTTGCCATGACTCTTGAGAAAGGCAACCGACTCGCGGATCATGCGTAAATTCTCGACTGCTGTCGTCTGTAAAACATCACGCACATGCAGATCCCAGCTTTTGCCGAATAGGCTGATGACTTCTGTATTTGCTCTCAACAACAGTTGAATTTGGGGATCGTCGCTCGGGTCCATATGCCGGCGGCAGGTGGAGCCGAAGGCCGTAATGCAGGCATTTTGAGGCTTCAGTTCCTGCGCGGCCCGTTCAAAAAATTCCATGTCCTTCGGGTTGGAGCCAGGCCAGCCACATTCAATGTAATCCACGCCGAACTCGTCCAGACGAGCGGCAATATGTAGTTTGTCATCACAGCTCAGGGAGACCCCTTGGCTTTGGGTCCCATCACGCAATGTTGTATCAAAGAGTTGAATCTTCACATTTTCCTTTCTAAGTTCTTCTTTTAGCACGAATGGTACCGCAGTGTCACCAAGTCATGGGCCACTGCTTTTAGCCTGTCCCCTGCAAACCGGCCGCAATGCCGTTGACAGACAGCAAGATCGCTTGGCGTAGCCGGGGGTCGTCGTCAGTCGCTCGCTGCTTGTCGAGCAATGCGACCTGAATATAATTGAGCGGATCAATATAGGGGTTACGTAGATTAATGCTGCGCTGGAGCCAAGGTTCGTTGTCCAACAGGGTGTCCTGGCCCGTAATGGCCAGGATGATCCGTTCTGTGAGCCGGAATTCTTCAACAATGTCATTGAAAATCGCGTTGCGGGTCTCGACATCGGTTAGGGTTGTATATAAGGTCGCAATTGTCATATCCGCCCGACGCATAGAGAGTTGTGCCCAATCAATGACTGTACGAAAGAAAGGCCAATTCCGATACATTTCTTGAAGGGCCGCCATCCGTTCCCCAGTCGGGACGCTGGTCCCATGACCAGTACGTGCAGTTTCTCTGGCCATTGGGGGTTCTGCACTCAAACCCGTGCCTAAGCCATACCAGCCCGGCAGATTCACCCGGCTCTGTGCCCATGAAAAGACCCAGGGAATGGCCCGTAGATCGGAGATCCCTGTCGTTTCTCGGCGTTTGGCTGGCCGAGAGCCGATATTCATCTGCCCCAACTGTTCGATAGGCGTAGCCTCGTGAAAATAGCGCAGAAAGGCAGGGTTCCCAACGAGGGCCCGATATTTGTACTCCGCACGCGTGCTGGCTTCTTCCAGAATCTCTACCCAGGCCTCCTCTTCCGTTTCATCTGTCGGACGGTCGACTTTTGGCACAGAAAATTTTGTCTTTGTACCCACTATTTTTCTGCCAAAACTGGAAAGCAGAACTGCGTGGATCAGTTGCTCCAGATGGCGACGGGCAATTGCCTGATTGCTGTAGCGGGCACTAATCACTTCACCCTGTTCAGTGATTTTGATCCGCCCCTGTACCGACCCTGGTGGCTGGGCCAGAATCGCCCGGTTGGCCGGTCCGCCTCCCCGGCCGATAGAGCCACCCTGCCCGTGAAAGAGCGTCAACTTCACCCCATGTGTGTCGCATGTCTCAGCCAGGGCCTTCTGCGCCTGGTACAGTATCCACTTAGCCCGTAGATAGCCGCCATCTTTGTTGGAATCGCTGTAGCCAATCATTATCTCCTGATGGTTGTCTCTCGCCGCGAGATGTTGTCGGTAGACCGGCGTCTCAAATAGGGTCGCGACCACATCTGGGGCATGGGTCAGGTCATCAATTGTCTCAAACAGAGGGACAATATCGATCTGCCCGAACAGGTCCGCGTCCTTAGCCAATAATAGCACCTCCAACACATGACTGACAGATGTAGCCATGCTGATAATGTAGGTGCGGATGGCCTCCGGTCCGATCTTCTGATGCGCCTGGCGGATAGTGCGGAAGATGGCGACGGTTTCGTTGGTTGTATCGCTAAACTGTAGGCGGGCAGTCAAGGGACGCGGGCTTTCGATCTCTTCCACCAAGAGTTGTACCTGCTCTGCCTCTGGCAAGGAGATGTAGTCGAATTCCGGATAGCGAAACCGATAGTAATGCTGTAACAACTCAGCGACAGCCTCCCGATGGCGGTCCGAGTGCTGTCTGATGTCCATGGAGGCCAGATGAAAGCCGAAGATGCGAGCCTGCTGCACGAGACGGGCGAAGCGGCCTTCTGCTAGCTGTCTGCCGTTGTTCTGGCGCAGACTATCTTGAATCAACTCCAGATCCTGCACAAATTCAGCCGCGCTCTGATAGGCCCAGGGGCTTGTCTTTTGTACTTCCCATTTTTCATCATTCAGACCAATGGTTGCGCCTAACCGCCGGTACACAAGAATCATCTTCTGCCGATACGGTTCTAGGGAGAAACGCTCCAAGCGGGCCTTATCCGTCTGCGGTGCCCGTTCCAAATCGTGCGCCAAGCTATCCAGAAATTCTTGCGAAAAGCCGCAATGGGTGTACGCGACACTCAGATGACCGTAGAGACCATTCACCGCGCGCCGATACAGTTCCAGGGCCTGCCGTTTCTGCGCCCGTAGGGCATCTTCGGTTACCGCCCGGGTGACAAAGGGATTGCCATCCCGGTCCCCACCCATCCATGAGCCATAGCGCAGAAATGTGGGAACTGCAAAGGTTTCCTGAGGATATGTCTTCTCCAGAGCCTGTTCTAATTGCTGATAGATTTCAGGCAACAGGTCGAAAAGGGTTGTCTCAAAGAAGTATAGCCCTTCCCGCACCTCATCCATCACATCTGGGCGTCGTTCTCGGTTTACGTCACTTTGCCATAGAGCAACGACGATCTCCCGAATCTGGCCCCAGATAGCTGTTTTTTCGCTTGGTATCAGGATGCGTGCATCTAGGTCATTCAACAGGCGTGCGAGATCAAGCAATTTGAGAAGGATTGTGCGTCGTTTTGCTTCGGTAGGATGCGCGGTGAACACCGGCTGAATCAGTAGGTTTTCGAGCAGATGGCGGATTGCAAAGGGCTGTACTCCCTCTGCGTGCAAGGTTTCGACCGCCTCGGCGATGGTTTCGCTCATGGGCTGGTCGTGCTCCTCCGCCTGGGATGCCCGTTGCCGCAGCACTCGTACTCGCTGCTGCTCCTCTGCTAAGTTGATAAGCTGAAAATAGGTGGTGAATGCTTTCAGCACCCCCAAGGTTTTTTCCAAATCGTCCACGAGGTGCGCGGTGCGTTGCTCGATCTGTACGTCCGCGGTGATATCGCCTTGACGCTGGGCTCGGGTCAGGGAACGTATCTCTTCCACCAGCTCAAAGATCGGCTCGCCTTCCTGCTCAATAATCGTTGCGCCTACTAGGTTCCCAAGCTGGCGAACTGTCCAGCGCAAACGGGCATCTTGGACGACCTCACCGCGCATATGCTGCGGGTCGTGTTCCCTTTCAGCTGCATTGAAAGGAGCCGTCATGACACTTTGCTCTTCAGCATCTCCACCACCAGATTGCCCATCACTTCAGTGCCGACTGTCTCGCTGCCCTTGTGTTCGATATCCGGCGTGCGTACGCCTTCACTGAGAACCGCTTCAACAGCCGCTTCAACGGCCGCGGCCTCTTCCTCCAACCCAAGACTTTGGCGGAGGAGTAAGGCACTGCTGAGAATGGCCGCCAGAGGGTTGGCGATGCCCTGCCCAGCGATATCCGGCGCGCTCCCGTGGACCGGCTCGTAAAGTCCTAAGGGCAGGTTGTGGCTGTTGTTCATATCCCCTAGGCTGGCGGATGGCAGCATGCCCATAGAGCCGGCCAGCATCGACGCCTCGTCGGTGAGGATATCCCCAAACAGATTGCCGGCCACGATCACATCAAAGTCAGCTGGTCTACGGATCAGATGCATGGCCATGGCATCAACGAGAAGGTGCTCAACTTCCAGTTCCCCATAGTCGGCCAGTACATCCGTCGCCACTTTGCGCCACAGGCGAGAGGAAGCGAGGACATTCGCCTTGTCTACACTTACCAGCCGGCGGGTACGGGCCATTGCCGCCTCCGCGGCCAGCCGCACCACCCGCTCAATCTCTGGCCGAGTATATACCATTGTGTCGTATGCTTCCAACGCATTGTCAGCCTCTTTGCGAGGGCCGAAATAGATGCCGCCAGTCAACTCTCGGACGACCAACAGATCCACATCAAGCAGTATCTCTTCTTTGAGTGTGCTGGCAGAAATGAGATGGGGATGGAGTTTCACTGGGCGCAGATTGGCGAACAGATTCAAGGCCTTACGCAGGTTGAGTACCCCCTGTTCTGGTCTGTCAAGCGACGAGTTCTCCCATTTCGGACCCCCAACCGCGCCTAGCAGCACTGCATCAGCACATGCTGCTGCTTCAACCGTCTCTTCAGGAAGACTGGTGCCTAACTGATCCATGGCACAGCCGCCTATCAACTTCTGGTGGAACATAAAACTGTGGCCGAAGCAGTCGGCCACAGCTATTAAAATCTTTTTGGCCTCCTTGGTGACTTCTGTGCCAATGCCATCACCACCCAAAATAACAATTGCTGCATTCATAAACAGTCTCTCCTATTTGGCACAGAAAATTTTGTCCTCATTCAGATAAAGTCAACATTTCTCGTGCCAAAATAACCGGTCCCAGAACCTATGCTAACCTAAGATCAGTCCTCTGTGTCCATTCACGGAATTCCCCCCAATGGCCTGTGCGGGCGGCGTCCACCGAAGACAGCCAGTTCAAAGGTTTTGAAGAAGCAGTCCACATCGGCAAAGCCGATGCGACGTAGCCAAGCACACTGCAACTCCACCGGGGCCAGAATGTTCTCCTGCTTATCCTCTCGTTCGTGATAGGCAGAGGCGACCTGGGCACGGGTCTGGGCGTTCTCGTCGGTTAGCTGGGATGCCCACAGGCTGTCAATAAAATATTCATCATAGAGTGCTTCGATCCATGGGGTGGCCGAGGATACGTGTTCGATATTCACGAAAATTCCGCCCGGCTCCATCATGTCGAAAATATCTGTATAGATCTGCTGCTTGACCGGATGGGATTGGTGATGGATCGAAAAGCCGGAGACGACTACATCAAACGGACCATAGGTCGCGACGATATCGAACCAGTCTGGGTCCGTATAGTCTACCGATGAAAAGTGAAGCGACCTGCTGTACTCCTTCAGTTTGTACAAGGCGGCCTGAATCATTGGCATGGAAAAGTCAACCAATACCCCCCTCGCATTGGGGTATTTTTCCAGAATCGTCGCTGCCAAGATGCCGTCACCACAGCCCAAGTCCAGAAAATTGTCAACCGGTCGATTGCATCCGGCAATGACCCGCAACATCACATCCAACTGAACCTGCGCCAGGGGAACGCCTTTACGGACCTGATTCAAATAACCATCAACCAGAGTAGAATCTTTCCACACCGACTCTCTGCTGTCTGCTGTGTCCATGCCTATTCAAACTCCCAGGCAGGTGAGTTGCGTAACACAAAGAAACACGCTCCACAGCCGTTACACTGACTCGAAAGTAGTGATCTGCTCATCCTTGTCCAGCAGATAGTCAAGCTCATCAAAGCCCCGCAAAAGACACCAACGGCGGAAGGGATCGATTTCAAAAGACATCTGCTGTCCGTCCGGCAGTGTCACGGTTTGGCTCTCTAGGTCAATGTTGATCGTCGTCTGTGGCTCCTCTTCGATCAGGTCTAGGAGCATGGTGACGGTCTCTTGCGGCAATGGAATGGGCAGCAGTCCGTTCTTCAAACTGTTGTTGTAGAATATATCGGCAAAACTAGAGGAGATCACCGCTTGAAAGCCATACTGGGTGAGTGCCCAGACTGCATGTTCTCGGCTGGAGCCGGTGCCGAAATTTTGACCTGCTATCAGTACTTGCGCGCCCTTGTATTGGGGCTGATTCAGCACGAAATTTGGATTGGGGCTGCCATCTCGGTTGTAGCGCCACCAAGCAAACAGCCCATCGCCCATACCCGCCTTTGTAACCGCTGTCAGGTAGCGGGCAGGAATGATCTGATCCGTGTCAACATTTTCTACCCTCAAGGGTATGGCAGTTGTCAGAAACTGCATACAACATCTCCCAGCAGTGGCGTGAAGAGGAGTGGACTGCTCTTCAAAGCGTTGTAGTTATAGGAATGAGCGCACATCCACAACGCGCCCATTGACTGCGGCCGCGGCGGCCATAATTGGACTCATCAGCAGCGAGCGGCTACCTGGCCCCTGCCGGCCGACAAAGTTGCGGTTACTGGTGCTGGCAACGTATTTTCCTTCGCCGGCCTTGTCATCATTCATCGCCAGACACATACTACACCCGGCTCCTCGCCATTGAAATCCGACTTCACGGAAGATACGGTCTAGTCCTTCGGCTTCAGCCTGCGCTTTGACTGCTTTTGATCCGGGTACAACCAGTGCTTCCACGTGATCTGACACCCGTTTTCCTTTGACAATCGCCGCGGCCGCGCGTAGGTCTTCAATCCGGCTGTTGGTGCAAGAGCCGATAAAGACGACGTCTACGCGCTGGCCTTCGATTGGCTGGCCTTCGGTCAACCCCATATACGCCAGCGCGTTCTGAAGACTCCGACGCTCTGCCGGGTCCTCCAGTTCATTCGCCTTCGGTACTTGGCCCGTAACCCCTACACCTTGGCCTGGATTTGTGCCATAGGTCACCATTGGCTCCAATGCAGAGGCGTTAAGGGTCATCTCTCGGTCAAAAGTGGCGTCTTCATCTGTCTGCAATGTGCGCCAATAGTCGATAGCCCGCTCCCAGGCTTCGCCTTTTGGCGCGTACTTGCGATCTCTGACGTACTCGAATGTTATCTCGTCCGGGGCGATAAGACCGGCGCGGGCCCCGCCTTCAATGCTCATATTACAGATGGTCATGCGGTTGGCCATACTCAGCTTGCGAATTGCCGCGCCCCGGTATTCAAAGACATAGCCAACACCGCCGGCCGCGCCATTTTTGGCGATGATCGCCAGAATGATGTCCTTAGCTGTGACGCCTCTGCCCAGTTCGCCTTCAATATTCATGGCGAAGGTCTTGGGTTTTTTCTGCAGCAGACATTGGGTCGCCAGAACGTGTCCCACTTCGCTCGTGCCGATGCCGAAAGCCAGAGCACCGAACGCGCCATGGGTGCTGGTGTGGCTGTCGCCGCATACAATCGTCTTGCCCGGCTGGGTGATACCCAGTTCCGGGCCGATAACGTGGACGATGCCTTGAATGTCATCTTCGATATCGAAAAGTGTAATGCCGAAGTGTTCGCAGTTCTGGCGCAGAGCTCGTACCTGTGTGGCTGCGTCTTGCGGCCACAGGGAAATATCTACACCTTGACGCGTGGGGATGGCGTGGTCCATGGTGGCAAACGTCTTGTCAGGGCATCGCACCTTCAATCCCCGTTCCCGCAGGGTAGCGAATGCTTGGGGCGATGTTACTTCGTGGACCAGATGCGCGTCAATATACAGTACGGCCGGCGCGCCTTCGTCTTGTGCAACGACATGTGCATCCCAAATCTTCTCAAAGAGCGTCTTTCCCATTGTGATATCCTTGTCTGAACCAGGATTTTCTGGATTCTGTCCGCATTAACTCCGGACAAGATTTATGGTTTTGCCGTTATGCTCATTGAGGTTCATGGTACAAAGGCAAAAGTGACCAGAAAATCACATCTGATCGGATTATGGCAGGTTCGTCTCTCCCATTAAAAATCTGTCACATTCCCGCGCTGCGCCGCGCCCCTCATTGATCGCCCACACGATCAGGCTTTGCCCACGGCGTATATCGCCAGCAGCGAACAGGCCAGGAACATTGGTAGCATAAGTACCATACTCGGCTTTGGCATTGGAATCGACGTCCCGTTCCACCCCGAGTTGATCCAGCAGCGAATCCTCCGGGCCCAGAAAGCCCATAGAGAGAAGGACCAATTGGGCCGGCCAGACCTTCTCCGTGCCCGGCAGTTCCCGCAGTTGGGAAGGAGTCATGTTGTCGGTGACTACCCACTCGATCATGACCGTATGCAGTTCCTGTATATGCCCATTTTCGTCACCGACAAATTTCTTCGTGCTGATCAGAAATGTACGCGGGTCTTTGCCGAATCTCGCTGCCGCTTCCGCCTGACCGTAATCTACACGGAAGATATGGGGCCACTCCGGCCAAGGGTTGTCCGCTGCCCGCTCTGCCGGCGGTTTGGGCAGAATTTCAAACATATTGAGGCTCTTGCAGCCGTGGCGCAAGGACGTGCCCAAGCAATCGCTGCCCGTGTCGCCGCCACCGATGACGATGACATCTTTATCCTTGGCAGAAAGAAACGGATAATTGAACCCATTAGTAGCCTGTGGCCTCTGGCCTGTGGCCTGTAACTTGTCATCCAGTAACTGTTTCGTGTTGCCGTGTAAAAATTCCATGGCAAAATGGATGCCCTTTAGGTCCCGGCCTTCAATGGGCAGGTCTCGGGGTTTGGTCGCGCCCCCACACAACACGGCCGCGTCGTACTCATCCATCAACATGCTCGCAGGATAGTCTTTGCCCACCTCACAATTGGTGATGAACTCGATCCCCTCGGCAGCCATGAGATCAACCCGACGCTGGACCATCTCCTTTTCCAGCTTCATATTGGGGATGCCGTACATCAGCAGGCCGCCAATCCGATCCGCCCGCTCATACACTGTCACCGCATGGCCAGCAGAATTAAGCTGCGCGGCACAGGCCAGGCCCGCCGGACCAGAGCCGACAACTGCCACCTTTTTCCCCGTGCGTTTGCTCGGCGGATGGGGCACCACCCAGCCCTCATCAAATCCCCTATCAATAATCGAACATTCTAGGCTCTTGATCGTCACCGGTGGTTCAATGAGACCCAAGGTGCAGGAGCCTTCACAGGGGGCCGGGCAGACACGGCCCGTGAACTCTGGAAAGTTATTGGTGGCGTGGAGACGGTCCAGGGCCTCGCGCCAGCGGTCCCGATAGACCAAATCGTTCCACTCCGGTATCAGATTATTGATTGGACATCCGCCTTCCGGCAGTGTTCCCGTATGGCAGAAAGGGATGCCACAGTCCATACAGCGCGCCCCCTGCCGCTGCAGATCCTCTACCGATAGATGTAGATGAAATTCATTCCAATCTTGAATTCGTTCAAGGGGCGAACGCTCCGGAAAGGAGAGCCGCTCAAATTCCAAGAAGCCTGTTGGTTTACCCATTCGATTTCTCACTTTTTGGCACGAGAAATTTTGACAGAAAAATAGTGGTACCTAAAGACAAAATTTTCTGTGCCAAAACTGGTTTCTCGTTTTTAGCAGCATATTCAACCAGCTAAAAACTGAGGTTAGTTACCACTCACCCGGGCGAGGTCCTCGCTATTGCGCTTAAACGCGGCCATCAGTGCCTCTTCACCCTTGAGCCCAGTCGCCTCAACCTCCGCAAGGCACTGGAGCATCCGCTTGTAATCCTTCGGTATCACCTTTACAAACATAAGTACGTACTCATCCCAATTCGCGAGAACCCTCTGAGCCACTTCCGAATTGGTATAGGCATAGTGACGTTGGATCATCTCGCGCACTTCAATGATTTCATCCAAATCTTCCAGCCTCTCCAGGTCGACCATCTCCGTATTGCACCACTCGGCAAATCCCTGTGGTTTTGGCACAGAAAATTTTGTCTTTGTTGCCACTATTTTTCTGTCAAAAGAGGATGTTTTAAGGACGTATGCGATGCCTCCGGACATGCCCGCGGCAAAGTTGCGCCCCGTGCGGCCCAGCACAACCACCCGGCCACCGGTCATGTACTCGCAGGCGTGATCCCCAACGCCTTCAATGACCGCCTGAACACCAGAGTTGCGTACACAGAAGCGTTCACCCGCCATACCCCGAATGTATACCTCGCCCGCTGTGGCACCGTATAAGGATACATTGCCAATAATGATATTGTCTTCTGCCTGGAACGTGGACCCATCGGGGGGGTAGGCGATGATCTTGCCACCAGAAAGCCCTTTCCCGAAATAGTCATTGCTGTCGCCTTCTAGTTCTAGGGTAATGCCCTTGGGGACAAACGCACCGAAACTTTGACCTGCTGATCCCTGGAAGTGCAAATGAATTGTATCGTCTGGAAGGCCGTCCTCGCCAAAACGCCGGGTGCTTTCACTACCCACCATGGTGCCGACTACCCGGTCCGTGTTGTGGATCGGCAGAGTCTCCTGCACTTTCTCACCATTGTCCAGGGCCGGTTGGCAGAGGTCGAGCAGGGTTGTGTTATCCAGTGCTTTGTCCAAACCATGGTCCTGCTCGATCTGACAGTAGCGGCCCCATTCTGCCGGCACATTGGGCTGGTGCAGAATGGCAGCCAGATCGATGCCTTTCGCTTTCCAGTGCTCAATTGCTAGGAGAGCTTCCAAGCGGTCTGTGCGCCCGATCATCTCATTCAGCGTGCGGAAGCCCAGCTTCGCCATATATTCCCGCAACTCCTGGGCGATGAAGCGCATGAAATTGACAACATGCTCCGGCGTCCCGACGAACTTGGCGCGCAACTCCGGATTCTGGGTGGCAACGCCTACAGGGCAGGTGTCCAGATGACAGACCCGCATCATAATACAGCCCAAAGCCACAAGTGGACTTGTGGCAAAGCCGTACTCCTCTGCGCCTAGCAGAGCAGCGATTGCCAAGTCTCGGCCCGTCTTGAGTTGGCCATCGGTTTCTACCACCACTCGGCTACGCAGATTGTTGAGCAGCAGGGTCTGATGGGTCTCGGCTACACCCAGTTCCCAGGGCAGCCCCGCATGTTTGATGCTCGTCTGGGGCGAAGCACCCGTTCCGCCATCATGACCGCTGATCAGAATCACATCCGCGCGCCCTTTGGCTACGCCGGCGGCAATCGTGCCTACACCTACTTCCGACACCAGTTTCACATTGATGCGGGCGTGATGATTGGCGTTCTTCAGATCGTGGATCAATTCAGCTAGATCCTCAATCGAATAGATGTCATGATGAGGTGGCGGTGAAATCAAGCCGACCCCCGGCGTAGAATGACGGACCTGGGCAATCCATGGGTAAACTTTCTTACCGGGTAGCTGGCCGCCTTCACCCGGCTTGGCCCCCTGCGCCATTTTGATCTGTAACTCATTGGAGTGGACCAAATAACTGCTCGTCACACCGAAGCGAGCCGAGGCTACCTGTTTGATGGCACTATTTTTTGAATCGCCGTTCGGTTCCAAGATGTAGCGGGCCGAGTCTTCGCCACCCTCGCCGGTATTGCTACGTCCGCCAATACGGTTCATGGCAATTGCCAGCGTCTCGTGGGCTTCTTTGCTAATGGAGCCGTAGGACATGGCCCCTGTCTTGAAGCGGGTACAGATCGACTCCACCGGCTCTACTTCCTCAATGGGTATGGGCGCGTCAGAGAATTTGAAGGCTAGAAGGCCCCGGAGATTGCACCACTCCCGGTTCAGGTGGTCGATGTCTTGGGTATACTCTTTGAAAGCAGCGTAATCCTCAGTACGCACTGCCTTCTGCAGAAAGTGAACCGTGCGAGGATTGAACAGATGCAACTCGCCATCTGTGCGCCACTGGTAGTCACCGCCGGCCGAGAGAAGATGTCCGTTCAGGGGGCGAGTTGGATAGGCACGCCCGTGGCGCATCTTTATTTCTGCGTAGATCTGCGGCAGATCGATACCTTCGACCCGAGTGGGTGTCCAAGTGAAGTATTTGTCCACCAGCCGTTGGCTGAGGCCGAGAGCCTCAAATATCTGGGCACCACAGTAACTCTGAATCGTGGAAATGCCCATCTTGGACATGATTTTGACCACGCCCTTCATGGCCGCCTTGACGTAGTTGTAGGTAGCTGTTGGGTGATCGATATCCACGAGCAAGTGCTGCTGGATCATCTGGTCCAGGGTTTCTAGGGCTAGATAGGGGTTGACAGCTGTGGCACCAAAGCTGATGAGCAAGGCCAGGTGATGTACCTCCCGGGGTTCGCCGGATTCGACGATAAGTGCCACTTGGGTGCGGGTCTCTTTGCGGATCAGATGATGGTGTAGGCCGGATGTGGCCAGCAGAGCCGGGATGGGTGCATCCTCTGGGCCGACGCCGCGGTCCGACAGGATGAGGATGTTGACCCCTTCTTCAATGGCTTGGTCCGCGGCCTGGAATAGGGCTTCCAGGGCCTGTTCCAATCTTTCCCCCCCAGAGCGTTGGGTCCCTTCATTGATCTTGAAGAGAATTGGCAGGGTTTTGGCATGGAAGCCTTTTTGATCGATATGACGGATCTTGGCTAGGTCGCGATTTGTGAGGATGGGCCGAGCCATCTTGATCTGTCGGCAATTTTCTGGCACCGTCTTGAGCAGATTCAACTCGGTCCCCATCATCATTTCGGTGGCGGTGATCAGTTCCTCGCGGATGGCATCAATGGGTGGGTTTGTCACTTGAGCAAAGAGCTGCTTGAAATAGTTGTAGAGCAGTTGGGACTGGTTAGACAGGGCAGCGACTGGCGTGTCGTTGCCCATCGCGCCTACAGCCTCAACACTATCTGTAGCCATAGGGGCTAGCAGAATGCGTAGCTGTTCAAATGTATAGCCGAATGCCTGTTGCCGCTGAATCAGAGTGTCATGGTCAACGCCCGGCAGTTCAATGTCCGGCTGAGGCATCTCGTCCAAGCTGAGTAGGTGCTCATTCAACCATTGACGGTAGGGATACTCTGCGGCCATTGCCTCCTTAAGTTCCTCGTCGGAGATGATGCGTCCTTCGTCTGTATCCACCAAGAACATCCGTCCTGGCTCTAGGCGCGCTTTTTTCAGCACACGCTCCGGCTCAATGGGCAGCACGCCTACTTCAGACGCCATCACCACCAAATCGTCCTTTGTGATGTAATAGCGGGAAGGGCGCAGGCCGTTGCGGTCCAGCACTGCGCCGACGACTGTCCCATCGGTAAAGGCGATGGATGCTGGGCCGTCCCAAGGCTCCATCATTGTGCTGTAATATTCATAAAAGGCCTTTTTGGCATCGCTCATGGTTTCGTGCTGGGACCACGGCTCCGGGATCATCATCATCATGGCGTGTGGTAGGGAGCGGCCCGACAGATAGAGAAATTCTAGGGTTTCGTCAAACTTAGCCGAGTCGCTGCCATCTGCATAGATGATGGGCAAGATCTTCTTGATATCATCACCGAACAACTCACTCTCCAAGTGGGACTGACGGGCGTACATCCAATTTTCGTTGCCCCGCAGGGTGTTGATCTCGCCGTTATGAATCATATAGCGGTAGGGATGTGCACGCGCCCAACTGGGGAATGTATTGGTGCTGAAACGGGAATGAACCAGGGCTAAGGCGGACTCCATGTCCTCATCAAGCAGGTCCGGGTAGAAGTCTTCGACCTGCTCCGACATCAACATTCCCTTGTAGACGATTGTACGGGAGGAGAGACTAGGAATGTAAAAGTCTGTTGGTTCGGTCACTTTAGGGCTGCTGCCTTCCCCATTCAACCCCTCATCCATAGCCGCATAGCGAATGCGCTTCTCGGCTAGCTTGCGGATCACGTAAAGTTTGCGTTCAAATGCCAGTCCGTCGCTGCTTATCAGCTGTTCTGGACTGCACCCAATGAAAATCTGACGCACGACCGGCTCGCCCAATCTGGCTGTGTCGCCCAAGGATTGATTGGATGTCGGTACCGTACGCCAGCCAAGAACTGTCTGGCCTTCTGCCCGGATGATCTCTTCAAGACGTTTCTCATACAGGCTATGTAGGTGGTCTTGCTGGGGTAGAAAGACCATACCCACCGCGTACTGCCCCACAGGCGGCAATTCAATGCCCTGGGATGCGGCAACTTTACGCATAAATTTGTCCGGCATCTGCATGAGGATACCGGCCCCATCGCCGGTGTTCGGCTCACATCCGCAGGCACCCCGGTGCGCCAGATTGCGTAGCACCTGCATTCCCTGGGATATTATGTCGTGGGACTTTTGGCCTTTGACATTCACAACGAAACCAACACCGCACGCGTCGTGTTCAAAACGCGGATCATAGAGACCCTGTTTGGCTGGCAGCCCGTCACGGGAGAGAGGGTTAAGATGAATTGTGGACATAACGACGTCTCCTCAATAAATACCACACCATGTGTTGCCACTACAGCAGCAAACAAAACTGATCAATTCCTTGGCATCAGTCTAACACAGGTGTAAGGGGTTTGATTGCCCAGCAGCCCTGGTTTTTGGCAACCCTAGTTTTTTGCTAGGCATTCAAAATCACAGGTAGGCAAGGTCGGCGTAGACCGGATGACGTCGTTGTCGATTGTATACTTATACGCGTATGAGAGGAATTATGAGTTTGTTCCTTTTGACACAGAAAGCATATCAGGTAATGTACACGAACTTAGCCGGTTCGTCAACTTATGTTTTCCTGAATCGCGAATTATACACCAGTGTTTCGTGGAGGAAACTACTCGCCACTAGGGTTGCGGCGATACCCGTTGCCATAGATGATCACTTCCACGCCACCATCAACCACTGAGGGATGACTGATCTTCACGCCTAGTACCCCATCATAGCCTTGGGCTGCTGCTTTTGTTTCTAAATCGGATAGACCCTGCTCAATAGCCTTCAACATCAGCTTCTCGTAGTGCAACATCCGCCCGCCGACGAGATTTTTGATGTTCTCCCGCACATCTTGGACGATATTGGCAGCATAAACCACCACAACGACGAGAAGATCCCCTACCTCAACGTCTGGGCGGTGGGGCTGGTCAAGAGCGATCAAATTCATGGTCGTCCTCTGTCATGCTGAAGCGCGTACTCGGTAGTGCTAAGGGATCTGACCTCCACCTACTCAGCTGCCTCTAGCATGCGTCCATTGGAGAGGACAAGATGATAGCCCGCCATCTTGGTCGCCTCGCGCACAGACGGACGCACACGATAACTGAAACAGACAGGAACGATTTCTCCCTCCAAGTGGCCGGCAGCACGAGTGAGCAGAAAGGTAAAGCGTTCTACATCGCGTATCGTCAGATTAAACTTCACCTCTCCCACTATCCATAAGGTCGTATCCGGCCGCAAGGGATCATGGGCCTGTCCGAAAACATCGATCTCTTCCTCTTCGCCATTCCACATCTGCCAAGCACGGTCGAGTTCATCTATCTGCCATCCCAACTCACGCTCCAGCACATCGTGGATCATAATGGCGGCCACTTCTTCTAGGTCCCCGCCCATGCGGTCGCTCATGCCACCCACCTGGCGAGCCAGGCCGCCCATCTGTCGGGTCAGTCCGTCTACCTGTCGGGTCAGTCCGTCTACCTGTCGGGTCAGTTGCTGGAGCGCGTGTTCGGTGTGTTGTTGCGACTCTGCCAGTTCCTCTACGCGTTGTTCAGTGCGCTGTTGCGCCTCCGCTAGGTGCTGTTGTGCCTCTGCTAGGTCCTCTACGCGTTGTTCAGTGCGCTGTTGCGCCTCCGCTAGGTGCTGTTGTGCCTCTGCTAGGTCCTCTACGCGCTGTTCAGTGCGCTGTTGCGCGTGTGCCAGCTCCTTGACGATCCCTTTAAGCTCGTTAAAATCATCGGCGCGTACCAGATCATGGTACGCATCGTAGATGACTTCTGATAAGACCTCGGCCTGTTGACCGACAAAGACACGACCAAGCTTTTCGCGCATGCGTGTGCGGTTTACCATGAATATTGATCTCCATGTATCTGAATCTAGTAATAAACAGATATGCGAGGACATGCGCTTCATTGACCCTCAACTGAATCTGTTTATCAAATTATACAAACTGTGGTGGACCTTTGTGCTAGGTCTTCAAACAGAGAGGTTGACACCTCATCATATTACATCATGCGTCCATTGGAGAGGACAAGATGATAGCCCGCCATCTTGGTGGCCTCGCGCACAGACGGACGCACACGATAACTGAAACAGACAGGAACGATTTCTCCCTCCAAGTGGCCGGCAGCACGAGCGAGCAGAAAGGTAAAGCGTTCTACATCGCGCATCGTCAGATTGAACTTCACCTCTCCCACTATCCATAAGGTCGTATCCGGCCGCAAAGGATCATGGGCCTGTCCGAAAACATCGATCTCTTCCTCTTCTCCATTCCACATCTGCCAAGCACGGTCGAGTTCATCTATCTGCCATCCCAACTCTCGCTCCAGCACATCGTGTACCATAATGGCGGCCACTTCTTCTAGGTCCCCGCCCATGCGGTCGCTCATACCTCCCACCTGGCGAGCCAGTCCACCTACCTGGCGGGTCAGTTGCTGAAGTGCTTGTTCGGTGTGTTGTTGCGCTTCGGCTAGGTCCTCTACGCGTTGTTCGGTGCGTTGTTGTGCCTCTGCTAGGTCCTCTACGCGTTGTTCGGTGCGCTGTTGTGCCTCTGCTAGGTCCTCTACGCGTTGTTCAGTGCGCTGTTGCGCCTCCGCTAGGTGTTGTTGTGCTTCCGCTAGGTCCTCTACGCGCTGTTCAGTGCGCTGTTGCGCGTGTGCCAACTCCTTGACGATCCCTTTAAGCTCGTTAAAGTCATCGGCGCGTACCAGATCATGGTACGCATCGTAGATGACTTCTGATAAGACCTCGGCCTGTTGACCGACAAAGACACGACCAAGCTTTTCGCGCATGCGTGTGCGGTTTACCATGAATATTGATCTCCATGTATCTGAATCTAGTAATAAACAGATATGCCCCATTTGGCCCTCAACTGAATCTGTTTATCACATTATAGCACAAATATTCTAATTATACAAACTGTGGTGGACCATAATACCACCTCTCGTAAGTGGCCTCTGATGTTTTATGGATCTCTGACCCTATACATTGTGGATCATCGTTCAGGGATGTCGTTCTCACTTCTAGAGTATGATGTTTTGGGTGAGCGTTCAGGAATATTGACGGTCACATTTACGCCCGGCATCCTCATTCCCGATTGCCGACGCCGGAAGATACCCCAGCGCAGCAACAGGTACAAAATAAGAAGACTTGACAATAGGTACAGCATATTGGGCAGCGTTCCGTATTTACGCCAGAAGAGCTGCCAAGGAACCTCACGGGAGATTACACGCTCTGTGTCTTCCAGCACTTTGGTTACTTGCCCCACCGCTGATTCCTCCTGGGAGGCCAGAAAATCCAGAGTCTCCTGTATATTCGGGCTTTCCAGAAGAGCTTGGCGCATATCCTCAAATCTCAGTTTGGACATCAATGCCGGCTCCTGCAGGATGCGGTCCACCAGTAGATTTGTTTCATGGAGCGGTAGTTCTGCGAGATAGATGGTCAGCCAAGAAAGGTCTTCAGTCGATAAATCCATGAGAACTGACCGTGTCTGCTCTGTCGGCAGCCCAAGCAGAAGATCCTGATCTACCTGATTCAGCCCCATCAATTTTTGAATGGCGGCTGGGTCTTGCAGGGCCAGAACTCGCTCCAATGTCTTTCGGTCCCTGAACTCAGAGGGCGAGGCAATGCGGTACAATTCCGTCTCAACGACCTGAACGATTGCTTCGCCGGCCAGGTCGGCCCAAGCGATAACTAAGTCCGGATCCCCGCCCACTTGCAGGATATCGAAAGCTGATTGGGGGAGAGAAAAAATACGTTCAAACTGACCCATGTCAATGGTGCGGGCCAACTGCTCTGGTTCCAGCTTCTCGTCCGCCAGCGCGACCAATTCGGCCAGCTTATCCACTTGAGCGGCGGTTGAATTGTCCAGAAGCGTCTGGAAGCGTGAATTTGTTCGCGCTAGGTACAGTACGCGAGGGAATTTCAAGCGTAGGTCTTGCCATTCGCTGAAAACGTCGTTGGCGACAGAGCGAGCCAGTTCTGGCAGTGTGGCTTGCATCTCTGCGTCCACTGCTTCCGCGATCTGTGCCCGAATCTCTGCCTTTACATCCGGCCCCTGTAGAGACTCTCGAATTTGGGGAAGAGCACCTTCGCCAGATTCGATCAGGTCCCAGAGAATGAGGCCGGCACCGATAATCCAACCGGCGAGAGGAATCACTGAAGTGGCCACCCGGCCCAGAATACGTACAACGACTTTACCGGCGATGTTTTGGGCCACTTTTTGCGCCAACCGCTTGGCGACCTGTGTACCGATGATGATACCGACACCGGCCAGAGATCCCATGCGAGTCTCTAGGATATCAGTGAAGTTTGTATCCACACCCGAGCCGAAAGCCGTCTCGTCGATCCCAGCCTTGATCTGTTCATCCAATATAGAGATCATTGTTTGGGAAAAGGTGTTGCCGATAAATTCCTGCACACACAGCAGGGCCGAAGAGGCCGACTTTGCCGTCATCACACCAATTTCGTCGGCTAGATCATCGGCAATTTCCTTTGACAACTGGTCAACAGTGTCACGGAAAACCTGGGAGCCGAAAGCATAATTGGCGACTTTTGTGGTCAGTTCTTCTGCTTGCTCCACGGACCAACCGGACAGAACCCGGTTCCAGTAGTCCTCTTCGCCGCGCACCCGTTCAATTGCGCTGTCCACTGCCACATCAACAGTGGCATCCACGTCCAGATCCACCCATTTACGGTCGACAATCTCTGCTACCCGCAGGCTGCTCTGCTCCGCCTTGAATACCGATTGGGTGATGGCATTCAACTCATCGCGTAAGCGGGCATCTTCGATCTGTTCGCATTCTTGGAAGGTATAAATGGGTGTGGTTTCTTGGGCGCGCGCTGTTTTCGCCGGCAGAATCGCGACGAGTACGAGAATCATGAATGCGTAAGTCGTATAAGCACGTCTACGGCTGTGCATGGGTTTGCAGTCAGTGATTAGTGGCTCGGAACTGCAGCCACTGGGGTGGCAGCGATCGACACGGCTGAACTCTCTGTCCCTTGGGCTGCCAGCAGTTTGTTGAGTGCTTGCAGGTAAGCCTTCACGCTCGCGACGATGATATCCGTATCCACACCCCGCCCGCTGAATAGTTGCCGTCGCGGCCGGCCTTGGGCGGTTCTGCTATATCCCCGGCTATCCGGCACTTCGATCCGGACAGTCACCTCTCCATTCGCATCAATTCCTTCAGTGACCGCCTGCACCAGAAATTCCGTCAACTCGTTGGGCTGCTGTACGATTTTGTCAATACATCCGTAGGCCGCGTCCACTGGGCCCGTACCAAAACCAGCATTCATGATCTCCTCTCCACTTTCAGTGTGGCGAAGAGTCACCACTGCTGTAGGCGTCATATTCGTGCCACATTGGACCTGCACACCTAGCAGTTCCCAAACCTCAACTGGCTGGTAAAGCTCATCCCCCACCAGTGCCTCGATATCGGCATCGGTGACATTCTTTTTTTTATCCGCCAGATCCTTGAAACGACGGAAAATATCGTTCAACTCATCCCTGTCTAGATGATAGCCCATCTCCTCCAGCCGCACCCGCAGGGCATGACGGCCAGAATGTTTGCCAAGCACCAGCCGGCTCTGGTTGAGCCCAATGGTATTTGCATCCATAATTTCGTAGGTACGCTTATTCTTTAGCATCCCGTCCTGATGGATGCCAGCCTCATGGGCGAAAGCGTTGGTGCCAACAATCGCTTTGTTGGGCTGGATCACCATGCCGGTATAGCGGCTGACCATATCGCTGGCACGATGGATCTCTTGGCTACGAATGTTCGTGTTCAGATCGAATACAGATTGCCGAGTGTACAGGGCCATGACCGTTTCTTCTAGGCTGGTATTGCCCGCCCGTTCACCGATGCCGTTGACCGTCACTTCGATCTGGCGAGCACCGTTCTGCACGCCGGCCAGTGTGTTGGCTGTGGCCAGGCCTAGATCGTTGTGGCAGTGGACGCTGAAAATCACGTCCCGGCCGCCTTCTACATTCTCCCGCAGATACTGAATCAGGTCGCCGAACTCTTCCGGCGTGGTGTAGCCGACCGTATCGGGAATATTGAGGGTGGTAGCACCGGCTTTGATCGCCACGCTCAACACCTCTACCAGAAATTCAGAATCGCTGCGGCCAGCGTCCTCCGGGCTAAATTCAACGTTATCACACAGGCTGCGAGCGTACTGCACCATATCACCAACGGTTTCTAGCACTTCATCGCGGGACATACGCAACTTGTGTTCCATATGGATATCGCTTGTAGCGAGAAAGGTGTGGATGCGTGGGCGTACCGCGCCCTGTACAGCCTCCCAAGCTTTATCGATGTCGCCTTTATTAGCCCGGGCCAGGCCGGCAATGATCGGCGGTGCGGTCACCTTGCCATCCTTATCAAGGCGTGGTGTGCGCCCAACAGTCTCCGCGATATGCTTGACAGCCGCCAGATCCCCAAGAGAGGCCGCCGGGAATCCGGCCTCCATAATATCAATGCCCAAGCGGGACAATTGGCGGGCGATCTCCAGCTTCTCCTGCTCGTTGAGGGTAGCACCCGGAGACTGTTCACCATCTCGCAGGGTGGTGTCGAATACCAGAACCGTTTTGCCTTGGGCCACATCTCGCGCCCATTCGTTGGTATCAACAATATGGAACTGTTCCACATCAACCGTAGGGCTATCATCTACATCAGGGCCTATCATGCTCTCAGAATGACGCTCACTTCCGTCCAAATTTATGCTCATCTCAGGGTTCCTCCAAAGGTGAATCGGTAGAATGATGAATTGTTTTGCCTGCCCGTTTTGGGCATGGTGTGGCAACATAAAAGACTGTTGTTTGATGATTGCTGCTGTAGCAGCGAACCATTGTGTAGAAAATCAGAGTCAATTATAAGATCACTAAGGTCATCATCCACGTCCATCACCTCCTTTCAGGCGAAAAACTTTCGCCCGTAGCCTATATCTCCTTTGCGTCCAGAAACGTCATCATCTGGCGTAACTCTTTGCCGACGTTTTCCAGTTGCAGATTTTGTTCTTTTTGGCGGCGTTCGTAGTAGGTTTTGCCGCCACCGTGATATTCGTCCATCCACTCCTCCGCGAATGCGCCGGACTGAACATCGGCCAGAATTTCCTTCATTACTGCCTTTGTCTCGTCGGTGATCACCCGCTGGCCACTCTTGTAATCACCCCATTCAGCCGTATCACTGACGCTATAGCGCATGTAATTGAGGCCGCCTTGGTACATGAGATCGACGATCAATTTGAGCTCGTGCAGACATTCAAAGTAGGCAATCTCCGGTTGGTAGCCCGCGTCGACTAATGTTTCAAAACTAGCCTTGATGAGCTCGCTGACACCGCCACACAGAACCACCTGCTCACCGAACAGGTCCGTTTCTGTTTCTTCAGCGAAGGTCGTTTCTATGACACCAGCACGGGTTGAGCCGATCGCCTTTGCATAGGCCAGGGCGTTGGCCAGAGCATTGCCCGATGTGTCCTGATGAATTGCAACCAAGGCTGGCACGCCGGATCCTTCTGTGTAGACTTCTCGCACCCGATGGCCGGGTGCTTTGGGCGCAACCATCGACACATCTACATTGTCCGGGGCAATAATAAAGCCGTAGCGAATGTTGAACCCATGTGCGAACATGAGTGTATTACCGGGCTTCAGGTTGGGGGCGATATGCTCATCATACACCTTGCCCTGAATCGGGTCGGGAATCACGACCATAATCATATCTGATTCGGCAGTGGCAGCGGCTACATTCAGCACCCGCAATCCGTCGGCTTCTGCTTTGGCCTTGCTGCGGCTGCTCTCATGCAGCCCGATTCGCACGTCCAAGCCGCTGTCCTGCATATTCAGCGCGTGAGCATGTCCCTGACTACCATAGCCGATAACGGCAATCTTCTTGTTTTGGAGCCTCTGCATGTCCGCGTCGTTCTCATAGTAGATCGTTGCCATTGTCCTTGCTTCTTTCTATGAAATTGGATATCGAAATTGATGAAACTTCTGAACTTCAATGACCAATAATTGCAGGTCACTGATCGCTAGTGTGACACACGGCCTTTAACCGTTGCCGTTCAGGTGTGCTGTAGCTTTGAAGACGGATATGGACTGTTTTTTTGATGTCCGGTCGTCTCCTCGACACAACGCCACCCGGCCAGTCCGCACCATCTCTTCAATACCGAACGGATTCAGCAGCTCGACGAGCGAATCAACTTTCTCCTCGGTACCGACGACCTGCAACACAAGATTTTCAGTGCTAACATCAACGATCTGTGCTCGGTAGATTTCAGCGAACTGCATGATCTCGCTGCGGGTCGCTGCGGTCGTTTGCACTCGAATCAGTGCCAGTTCCCGCAGAACGGATGACTGGTTTGTGATGTCTTCCACGGCCGTGACATCGATCACCTTACGCATCTGTTTGATCACTTGAGCCGCCACCCGCTCGTCTCCATCCACGACAAATGTCATGCGGCTGATGCCCGGTGTCTCGCTGTGACTGACCTGAAGGCTGTCGATATTGAAGTTACGCCTGCGTAGCATACCAGACACCCGATTAAGCACACCGGGCTTGTCTCGCATCCAAGCGACGAGAGTGTATTTCATAGGTTCCCCCTATTGTGACTACCAACTCGGCTGTACGCCGCTGTATCCCTGCACATAACCTGGTTTGGGGCGTCGAATCAGCTCGTCCACGGCCGCGCCCGGTGGTACCATCGGATATACATTCACCTCTTCCTTAACCTGGAAATCAATGAGAAACGGGCCAACGGTCGCGTGGGCTTGCTCCAGCACAGATGCAACTTCACTCGGATGCCGGACCATCGCGGCAGGGATATCGTAGGCATCGGCCAGTTTCACGTAATTCGGCGAGAGGACCGGCGTACCCATGTAGCGTTTGTCGTAGAAAATCTGCTGCCACTGGCGCACCATACCCAAGAATCCATTGTTGATAATCGCGATCTTCACCGGCAATTTTTCCTGCTGAATCGTTGCCAGCTCCTGTAGCGTCATCTGGAAGCCGCCATCCCCAGCCACACACCAGACCAGCGCATTCGGGTCGGCCATCTGGGCACCGATGGCTGCCGGCAGCGCATATCCCATTGTACCCAGACCACCGCTAGTGAGCAGCATCCCAGCCTGCTCGTGGATGTAATATTGGCTTTCCCACATCTGATGCTGGCCCACATCCGTAACGACGACTACCCGTTGGTCCGGGGCATTATGCACGGCCGCCTGCTCCTGAACCCGATTGGTCGCGTGCCATAGCTGACGAATCACAAATGGCGGAATCAGCTCTTCAACTTCATATTGGATGATGTCCACCTCATGGGTTTCGTCCCGCCATTTGTTCAGCTTCTGAATCCAACTGTTGTGTCTCCGCTCTTCAATGAGAGGCAAAAAGGCCGGCAAGGTCTCGGCTAAATCCCCGATGACTGCCACGTCCGGGACAATATTCTTACCGACTTCTGCTTTGTCCAGTTCAAAATGGACGATCTTGGCGTTGGCCGCAAAGCTGTCTAGCCGCCCGGTAATACGATCATCAAAACGCATACCCATTGCAAGCAGCACATCACAGGCTTGTACTGCCCGGTTGGCAAATGCCTCTCCGTGCATCCCTCCCATTCCCAGACTCAGGGGATGGGTTTCGGGGATATCGCCAGTGCCTAGCAACGTCGTTACCACCGGAATTTCAGCTTTCTCAACCAATTTCAAAAGTTCTTCACTTGTATTGGAGAGATGTATGCCGTGGCCAGCGATGATCAGCGGGCACTCGGCCTTATTCAGGATATCAGCAGCTTCCTGCAAGGCTTCGGTGCTGTATTCTGGCCAAGGTTCAAAGCCGGGCAGATCGATTTCAAAATCATAACGGAAGGTGCCGACTGCATTCTGCACATCCTTGCAGATATCCACCAACACCACACCAGGGCGACCTTCCCGGGCAATGTAAAAGGCCTCTTTCATAATCAGTGGCAGTTCTGCGATATCCGTCACCAGATAGTTGTGTTTGCAAACCGGCTGGGTGACACCTACTACATCCGACTCCTGAAAGGCATCAGTCCCTAGCAGATTTGTGGGAACCTGGCCGGTAATCGCAACTACCGGTACGCTATCCATCTGTGCAGTCGCCAAACCTGTGACGAGATTCGTGGCTCCTGGTCCGCTGGTGACGATGCAAACGCCCACCCCCTTGGGTCCTTGAGAATTTATGGTCCTGGCGTAGCCGTCCGCCATGTGCGCGGCGCACTGCTCATGGCGGACCAACACGTGATGGATGCGCCCATCCGCTTCGTAGGGGGCCAATGCATCATAGGCCGGCAGAATCGCACCGCCCGGATGGCCAAAGACCACATGGATCCCTTCTCGCAAGATTGATTCCCAGATCATCTGCGATCCGGTCATCTCCTGGGGACCGAGATCGTATCGACTGTTAGCCGATTCTTTCTTTGTTTTTGTCATCAATATTCTCCTACAAACTAGCTGTCTCAAAAGAGTACAAAAAAACCCTTCCCGGCTAGGGAAGGGTCTGCGTTGACCTGAGCAAGAAGCCGGTTAGGCTTCTACACCTTCTCCAACCGAACATAGCCTCAAGCCGCTCAGAAGAACGACTATGAGGCAAAGAAGAACAACAAGAAGTAGGCTGGAGAGTAGAGAAATCATCATTTTCAATCCGTCCTCGTGTGGTACGCAAGCGATTCCGTGAAAATATCCATTCTTCACTCTATTATAAACAAATTGGCCAAGATATGCAACTCGCCAATTTAACAAATTGCACAATGAACGGTTGGAGCGGTCAGGATACGTGCGGAGCATAAGGATTTTGACTGTAGAGATTCTGACATTGGAGCTCCCCTACGGGAGTGAAAATACCCTAAGTAGTGTCACTATTGTAAATTTTACTATTAGTGTTTTTCTTGTATGATAGATTATCATAGAGATTTTGGTTATTTATGTCTATACGAAAATTACTCATATGTAATTATAATACCAAGTATAGGTTTTGGCCAGTAGAAGATTCATGGAGATCAATATTCATGGTAAACCGCACACGCATGCGCGAAAAGCTCGGCCGCGTCTTTGTCGACCAACAGGCCGAGGTCTTGTCAGAAGTCATCTACGATGCGTACCATGATCTGGTACGCGCCGATGACTTTAATGAGCTTAAAGGGATCGTCAAGGAGCTGGCAGAGGCACAACAGCACTTAGCGAAGGCACAACAGCGTACCGAACAACGCGTAGAGGAACTAGCAGAGACGCAACAGCGCACTGAACAGCGCGTAGAGGAACTAGCGAAGGCACAACAGCACCTAGCAGAAGCACAACAGCGCACCGAACAACGCGTAGAGGACCTAGCACAAGCACAACAGCGCACCGAACAACGCGTAGAGGACCTAGCACAAGCACAACAGCGTACCGAACAACGCGTAGGGGAACTAGCAGAGGCGCAACAACACACCGAACACGCGCTCCAGCAACTGACCCGACAGATGGGCGGACTGGCTCGCCAGCTGGGAGGTATGAGCGACCGCATGGGCGGGGACCTAGAAGAAGTGGCCGCCATTATGATCCATGATGTGCTGGAGCATGAGTTCGGATGGCAGATAGATGAACTCGACCGCGCTTGGCAGATGTGGAATGGCGAAGAGGAAGAGATCGATGTTTTCGGTCAGGCCCATGATCCTTTGCGGCCGGATACGACCTTATGGATAGTGGGAGAGGTGAAGTTCAATCTGACGATGCGCGATGTAGAACGCTTTACCTTTTTGCTCGCCCGTGCTGCCAGACACCTAGAAGGAGAAATCGTTCCCGTCTGTTTCAGTTATCGTGTGCGTCCAGCTGTGCGCGAGGCCACTAAGATGGCGGGCTATCATCTTGTCCTCTCCAATGGACGCATTATGTAGCCTGATGAGATATCAACCTCTCTGTTTGAAGACCTAGCACAAAGATCAAGCATCAATGAACTCGGTCACTGGGCAATCAAAGGGAGAAATAGTAGCCACCTTGCGCCGCACTTAACTACAGACCTATCAGTAACCGACCGGTGGTATCATGCTCCACCACAGTTTGTATAATTAGAATATTTGTGCTGTAATTCGATAAACAGATTCAGTTGAGGGTCAATGAAGAGCATGTCCTCGCATATCTGTTTATTACTAGATTCAGATACATGGAGATCAATATTCATGATGAACCGCACACGCATGCGCGAAAAGCTCGGCCGCGTCTTTGTCAACCAACAGGCCGAGGTCTTGTCAGAAGTCATCTACGATGCGTACCATGATCTGGTACGCGCCGATGATTTCAATGAGCTCAAAGGGGTCGTCAAGGAACTGGCAGAGGCACAACAGCACTTAGCGAAGGCACAACAGCGTACCGAACAACGCGTAGAGGAACTAGCAGAGACGCAACAGCACCTAGCAGAGGCACAACAGCGCACCGAACAACGCGTAGAGGACCTAGCACAAGCACAACAGCGCACCGAACAACGCGTAGAGGACCTAGCACAAGCACAACAGCGCACCGAACAACGCGTAGAGGACCTAGCAGAGGCACAACAGCGCACCGAACAACGCGTAGAGGACCTAGCACAAGCACAACAGCGCACCGAACAACGCGTAGGGGAACTAGCAGAAGCGCAACAACACACCGAACACGCGCTCCAGCAACTGACCCGACAGATGGGTGGACTGGCTCGCCAGCTGGGAGGTATGAGCGACCGCATGGGCGGGGACCTAGAAGAAGTGGCCGCCATTATGATCCACGATGTGCTGGAGCGTGAGTTGGGATGGCAGATAGATGAACTCGACCGTGCTTGGCAGATGTGGAATGGCGAAGAGGAAGAGATCGATGTTTTCGGTCAGGCCCATGATCCTTTGCGGCCGGATACGACCTTATGGATAGTGGGAGAGGTGAAGTTCAATCTGACGATGCGCGATGTAGAACGCTTTACCTTTCTGCTCGCCCGTGCTGCCGGCCACTTGGAGGGAGAAATCGTTCCCGTCTGTTTCAGTTATCGTGTGCGTCCGTCTGTGCGCGAGGCCACCAAGATGGCCGGCTATCATCTTGTCCTCTCCAATGGACGCCTGGTAGCGGGCGGAGGACACTGATCACGTCGCTATTGCTGCGATATATGCTGCTGCCTCATCACCTTCATCCCTGTAGAAGCGGATCATCTACCGCTACCTGCCAGCGTTCCAGCTCCCGTTCCAAGCGTTCTCGCTCAGCCGATACGCTCCTCTCCTGCGACAGATCGTTCAGCTCCCAAGAGTCCGATGCGATGTGGAAAAGCTGGGTGCGCTCGCTGCCTACGTCATTGTCCCGCCGATAGGTGATCAGCTTCCAGGCCTGATCCTGCACCATGCGCTGAATATGTCTATAGACCGAATGAACATACTTGCGGCTCCCTGTTGCTGTCCCGTCCAGCAGAGGAGAAAGACTGCGAGCATCGACATGTCCGGGGATTTTGATACCTGTCAGTTCGCACAATGTCGGGTAGACATCATAGGTATGAGTGAGAGCGTTCACCCGCTTACCCTGTGGCACGCCCGGTCCCCGCAGCAACAGAGGTACCCGCACACTGTGATCGTACAGGTTTTGCTTCCCTATCAGCCCATGCTGCCCAACAGCCAGCCCATGATCCGCAGTATAGACGACAATAGTGTTTTCTGCTAGGCCATTGCGCGCTAGCGCAGCCAAGATTTCGCCAATCTTCTCGTCCATATCAGAGATCATCCCGTAATATTCGGCGATATGGCGGCGCATCTCCTCTGGCGTGCGTGGGAAGTCTGCCAATTTTTCGTCCCGTATCCACATTTCTCCGTTATCAAAAGGATGCTCACGCCTGAAGTTGGCTGGCAGGGGCATGGCGTCCGCTGCGTAGACATCAGCCCAGTCTGCTGGCGGCGTACGCGGGTCATGCGGCGCGGTGAACGCACAGTAGAGAAAGAACGGCTGCTCGCCATCGTGCCGCTCCAGAAAGCGAATGGCGGCGTTGCCGAACAGGTCTGTGGAGAATTGGTCGCCGGTCTGTCGGCGGCTTTTCTCATATATACCGGTCGGATCATAGTCCTGCACAGATACGGCGAAATGGCTGTCCATGCCGCCGAAGAATATATTCTCCGCGTCGGCAAAGGAGCGGGCAAAGCTGGTTGTGTCGTTGTGCCATTTCCCAGTAGCAAAGGTTGTGTAGCCGTGCTGGCGGAATAGCTCGGCCAGATAGGTGTAGGTCGGGTCAAGTGTTTGCAGACCCTGGCGGTCGTCCACCTCATTGCTGATGGATGCTCGGAAGACATGGGCACCTGTGTGGATGCAGGCACGGGTTGGTATACAGACAGCTCTGCTCAGGCCGCCCATGTGATAATTCTGCCAAAAGGATGTGCCGTCGGCGCAAAGCCGGTCTAAGGTAGGTGTCTGCACTGTGGGGTCGCCGAAGGCACGCAGTGCCGATGCCCGGTGGTCGTCGGCAATGAGGAAAAGAACATTGGGACGGGTTGACATCTGGATTCTCCAATCTGAAATGGCGAGAGAAGCCTCTCTTCGTAATTCGATCTAACGATCTTTCAGTGCGGTCAGCCAAGCGCGAATGGCAGCCTCATCGGCTTGTCCCCGACGACGCTGCCAGCGCACCAATCCGAGGCCGAGAAAGGGTAAAAGTGCTGGCAGCAGAAATGGCAACGCGTCCTGTACTGTGCTTTCTGGTGTGGCTCGCAGGCCCCCGGCCACCAGCATGGCCAGGGCCAACAGAACACTGCAGCCGACCCATACGAGCACGTACAGGCGGGCGACCGGGTGTAGCTGAAAGTGGCCTACCAAGCGGCTATCCTCACCGTCCGCTTGAAGCAGCCCGTAGAAGACCGGGGCAAACACGCCATGCTGATTGGAACGGCGCGGATGGATCTCGATTTTCACGCCTCGCCCGGCCACCCGGCCCACAACCTCCTCACTGGACGCCAAGGCCGTCTTAATTCGCTGCGCGGCCTCGTCCGGTTCTCCGGCCAACCATAGGGTAATCTGCCGCTGCCCCGGCGTCCACAGGAAGGAAAAAAAAGATCCTCGCCCGGCCGCCCGCCTCGTTGAATGTAAACGGGCCGATTGTGTGGCCTTGCGAATCATCTCCGGAAGTTTCATAGGCCCTTTGACACTGGGAGCACGAATGTCGGGTCGCTCGGATCACTGCTCCAGACCGTCACGTTACCGCGTCCGCGCCACTGCAAAATCTCTGGTGTTTGCTATTCTACCCGAAACTGCAACCACACCAAGGGGATCAGCATTCCGATGATGACAACTGGCGCGCTACCCCAGGGGTAGAGATTAAGCTGAAGCCACATGCCGCCGGGGATGAGCCCAACGCCATAGAAAATGTACGCGCTCCAGCCGACGATCATTGCCCATAGCAGACGATAAACGAGCATCTGTCGGGGCATGACCCGTACCAGCACCACCAGTAGCAAGGCCAGTACCACCAGTTGGGTGATCAGAGCGATCGCCAGCGTAATCCTATCAACGCGAACGGGCGGCATCTCAACGCCGGGAGCGGCCATCACAGATGTTGAGACCGCTTCTGTCGTCGGCCCAGCTATCCTCTCCGGTGGGGGGAGAACGGGCAACGGCGTGGGTTCTGGATTGAAAATCGAAATCTGGGCACTGTCCGTCTCCACATTCGGATCCGGAAGGCGTACCCGAATCTCTGTACTGACAATCGCTTCCACACTGTGGACCGCGATTAGAAGGGTGCCAGGTCTCTCCAATAGTACTGATTTGCGAGCAACACCACCACGGGTCGCCACCGGCTCCGACTGCAAGGCAAATTCATCGCCCTCATAGATCAGCCGAAAGTGTACCGGTGTTCCGTCGGGCACAGAATTCCCGTTGCGGTCCAGAATCGGGCCAGCCTCTATCTCCAAGCTATCGCCGATAGACAGGCCAGCCTGTGTAATGACCATCCTGCCATCTTCCGCCTCTTCCGTGACAATCTCCTCGTTCAAAAGTGTCATGCCAATTTGCTGATTTGGATCCGGCTCCAGCCTCTCAATCAGATTGCTGAAGCGGGTGCCGGGTACACTGACAGGCGGCGCACCGTTGCCCGTCTGCGCGCGGAACAGAGCGCGCACAGACTCCTCCAGAAATGGCTGACTCTTGGCGTATGCTCCCAGATAGGCGGTCAATTTGCTGATCTCTGTCGAGTCGAAGAAGTACGGTTCATTGAGCGCGATCACCACAAATTTCCTCCCGTGCAGCCGGTCGCCACGCAGGCGCAGAAACTGTTTCACCGCGTCACTGCTCGCGAAATTTGCCACATCCACATCCAGCATCGCAAAGATCAGCCACTCAGCATTGAGAATCTCCTCCTCCAGTCTAGTTGCCAGCGCGGGCCTGGCCGTACCGTTGAGGATAGAGTTCAACTCTTCAAACGTTCGGCTATGTACTCGTTCCGGTTGCAATTGACCCGTCGCATCCGGGCCGTAAAACTGCAGCATAATCTCTTCCAAGGCAGTATACTCAACAGCCGATACAGCGGGACAGTCATCGCACTCCCGCAAGATACGGCTGTCAGTAAAGATCAGGATGTCCTCGTCTTCGCCCGGTGGGGCAGGCAAAGGGTTGGGCAGACCCGGGGAATCGGGGAAAAAGACTGTCAGGGCCTCTCGGGCCACCTGCCCAAGCAGTGCCTCCGCATCCTCCTGATGACTAGAACGAAAACCGGTCTGCAGATCCAGTGGCCTCACCAGCACATCCTCAATGTCAATCATAAGCGGCCTATCCAAGTCCTCTGTCTCCCTAGTCTCAACAGAATCGCCCGCAGCATACAACCGTAATTTCAAGCGCAAAATCCGACGCAGAGACTCATCAACCCGGGCCGCAAAACCCGCATCGCTTGTATAGCGCTCGCGGAAGAAGAGAATCGTCTCCTTGATATTGGCCCTAGCATCCGCCCAACTTGCAGGGGAAAAATCTGCCAGATAGAGCAGATCGTTGCCGGCCAGAAACGCGTCCAGCGCGATGCGGCGGCTGGGGAATTCCTGTAAAGTGGGGTCGTAGTAGCGGCGCACGGCCAGGACACCCAAGGCGTCACTCATCAGAATGCCACCCTGTTCTCGCCAAGGCGCAAACTCACTCAGGCCGAGGAGTATGCCCAACTCTTGTGCTAGACTGATTGGAGGGGTCCGCTCTCGGCCGCCCTGAAAGCTGCTGAAACGGATGTGGCCGGACATCAGGGCCTCCGTGGCAGTCATATCCCCATCAGACCGCAGAATCCCGGACGCGCGTTCGGTGACAGCCGCGAACGGCGGTAATTCAATACGCAGGAGTTCCTGCGGGCTCTTCTGAATCGTAGCCACTTCTTCATGCAGCCGCCGGTCTGTACCACCCAAGCCCGGGAAATGACCGGCCACTGTCGCCACCTGGCCGGCACTACCCCGATGAACGCCGGACACATATGCCTTGCCCATCCGCCCCACCCAAAAAGGATCACCGCCAAACGTCACCAATCCAGTAACCAGATCCGGCCGTGGCTGTTCCAGCACGTCCAAGATCGGACCCAACAGCAGATTCACTCCCACACTGTGCAGTTCACGGCCCAGAATGGCAGCTATCTCCTCTACTAGGGCCGGATTCCAAGTAGCACCCAATGCCATCTGCGACGGGATATCGGTAAAGCCGGCACGCAGCGCGGTTTCTGGCAGGCCATCACCCCTCTGGTTCACGCCAATCAGCAGCGGGAGTTGAAGAGGTAACTGCTGGTCCAAGGCAAAGGGCAAATTGTCCGGGATGACCAGAATACTTTTTAACGGATTGAGCGCATCTGCTTGGGAAAGGTAGATGCCATAAGCCAATGCCTGAAGCCGGTTTGTAAGCCGAGCGACCTCCTCCGGCGTAGCACCACCGAGGTTGCTAAAGTTGCGGTTTTGCGGGCTGATGACCACGCCTCCCACCCGGTACTCCTCAATCAGCTCGGCGATATCGCTCCTTGGCCCGATCCGGTTGCCCTGAAACTCAACCACAAACAACTGCCCTACCCGGTCAGCGACAGTCATCCCGGCGAATATGCGGTCGATCCGGTCCTCTAAAATCTCATCCGGGCCAGGGGTAGGTGGAAGCGTGACAGAAGGCGTTGGGGAGGGGGGCAGGGCCGTACTCGTATCCGTCGGTTGTAGCAGTGAAGGTGTAACCGTCCCAACAGGGGTTGCAATCTCTTGAGCAATGACAAGGTCAAACAAGTTGGCCCAAAAACCCATTCCCCCTAACACTACTATGATCAGCAGAAGGACAACTCGACCGGACAGCCCTGCCCCCCAGTCCCTGATTCGATTGGTTCCACGCAGATACCAGGGAATCTTCATCGGTCCAATTATACACCATTGACGAAAATACCAGAATGGACGATGCCAGACGCCGGCAACACCAGGAGCGAGAAGTTCATAGAGAACGGAGGGCAGTACCCCGAACCACTGCCAAAACAGCAGTGGTTTTGCTGGACAGATCCAGGCACAACGAGTATAATACCATGAAGAACGCGAACAGAGGTTCCACAAAACCAGTGGCCGCTGATCGGTAACTGCAGTTGCACCGGCTACTGACCACTACAATGATGGAGCCAGAGATGCCTCGGTTTCAGGTAGTTAGCGAATTTCAACCAACCGGTGATCAGCCACAGGCCTGCGCCAAACTCGCCACGGGCGTTAAGGCAGACATGGCTCATCAGGTTCTGCTCGGCGTCACAGGTAGCGGAAAGACCTATACAATCGCCAAAGTTATTGAAGAAGTCCAGAAACCGACCCTGGTCATCGCCCATAATAAGACGCTGGCAGCTCAACTCTACAGCGAGTTCCGGGAATTTTTCCCCAAGAATGCGGTGTCTTATTTCGTCTCATACTACGACTATTATCAGCCGGAGGCGTACATCCCCCGCAGTGATACCTACATTGAGAAGGACGTCCAGATTAACCAAGAGATCGAGCGGATGCGTCTAGCTGCTACCAAGACCCTCTTCAGCCGGCGAGATGTAGTGATCGTTGCCTCAGTTTCCTGCATCTATGGCCTAGGCAGCCCCCAAGATTATGGGCAGGTGGCTCTAAAGCTAAACGTAGGAGATATGGTGCGCCGCAATCAGGTGCTGCGCCATTTGGTCGAAATCTACTATGAACGCAACGACGCAACCCTACAGCACGCAAAGTTTCGAGTTCGAGGGGATCTGTTGGAGGTACAGCCGGCCTACAGTGATAACGCCTTTCGCATCAGTTTCTGGGGTGATGAGATCGAACGCATTACAGAGATCGATACCCTCACTGGAGAAATCCTGGCGGAATACCAAGAGGTCGAAATCTTTCCGGCCAAGCATTTCATTACGCCCCAAGATCAGATACAAGAGGCCCTTGAAGACATCCAAGCAGAACTTCAAGAACAGAACACCCTGTTTGAGAGCCAGGGAAAACTGCTGGAAGCCCAGCGTATCAGCCAGCGCACCCGCTACGACCTAGAGATGTTGCAAGAAATCGGCTACTGCAACGGCGTCGAAAACTATAGTCGCCACCTAGCCAGACGACCCCCTGGAAGTCGTCCGTGGACACTGCTTGACTACTTCCCAGCGGATTGGCTGGTGGTTATTGACGAAAGCCATATGACGATCCCTCAGATTCGGGGCATGTATGCCGGCGACCGCTCCCGCAAGACTGTGCTCGTCGATCATGGCTTCCGGCTGCCCAGTGCCATGGACAACCGCCCCCTGACTTTTGCTGAGTTCAGTGCTACAGTGACGCAAACAATCTATGTCAGTGCTACGCCAGGACCTTACGAAATGGAGCATGCAGACCAGGTGGTAGAACAGATTATCCGTCCCACCGGTCTGTTGGACCCAATTGTGGAGGTACGGCCTACTGAAGGCCAGATCGAAGATTTGCTACGCGAAATACACATGCGAGTGCAGATCGGGCAGCGCGCACTGGTCACAACCCTCACCAAACGAATGGCCGAAGACTTGGCCGAATATCTGGCGGAATTGGGTGTGAAGGTCCAATACTTACACAGTGAAATTGATACACTGGAACGGGTCGAAATCCTCAAGGACTTGCGCCTAGGTGTCTATGATGTGGTGGTGGGCATCAACCTTCTACGCGAAGGATTAGACCTGCCAGAAGTCACCCTCGTGGCGATTCTGGATGCGGATAAACAAGGGTTCCTACGTAGTGAACCAGCCCTCATTCAGACCATGGGCCGAGCAGCCCGGCATCTCGATGGCCGGGCGCTCCTCTACGCGGATAAGATGACCGAAGCCATGGAAAGAGCCATCAAGGAGACAAAGCGTCGCCGCCAAATTCAGCAGGCCTACAACCTACAACATGCCATCAAGCCTCGCAGTATTGTGAAGAGCATTCGGGGTATGACAGACCGGGTACTCGCAGAGAAACCGGCCAAATACTCAACTACTTTGCTACATCACATCGCAGATGATGAGGCAGCAACAAATGCAGAAATTGAGGGCATTGGCACGGTTGATCCTGCCACTCTGCCCCAAAATGAGTTGGAGAAACAGATCGCGAATCTTGAAGAAGAAATGAAAGAAGCCGCCCGTACACTGGAATTCGAACGGGCAGCTACATTGCGAGATCAGTTGATCGAGTTGCGCCAGCTGTTGCACCCTAGTAGCTAGTGGCCAGTATTCATTGTAGTTTTACATTCCTGACCCGTGGCTAGAAGCGGAGGAAGGCTCAAAAGCGATGAGTCCGACTGAAAAAACCATAGGACATGTCAGAGAAGTTAATATTACTGACGAAATGCAGGTCGCGTATCTTGACTACGCCATGAGTGTTATCGTGGCCCGGGCTTTGCCAGACGTGCGCGATGGCCTGAAACCAGTACATCGGCGTATCCTCTACGCGATGCATGCTATGGGGTTGATGAGCACCAAACCCTACAAGAAGAGTGCCCGTATCGTCGGCGAGGTTCTCGGCAAATATCACCCCCACAGTGATACTTCTGTCTATGATGCCATGGTTCGTATGGCCCAGGATTTCAGCCTACGCTACCCATTAGTCGATGGTCAGGGTAATTTTGGCTCTATTGACGGTGACAACGCGGCAGCCATGCGTTATACGGAAGCCCGGCTGGCAGCTATCAGTGATCTGATGCTGTTGGACATTGAAAAAGATACGATCAACTGGCATGACAACTTTGATAATACCCTTCAGGAGCCGGATATTCTACCGGCAGCATTGCCAAATTTGCTCATCAACGGCGCAAATGGCATCGCCGTAGGGATGGCGACGAACATCCCACCCCACAATTTGGGCGAAATCATTGATGCCACAGTGTATCTGATCGATAACTTTGAAAGAATTGAAGAGATCGTCACAGGCGACCTCATGCAATTCGTAAAAGGGCCGGACTTCCCCACCGGGGGGATTCTCTTCCGCTATCGCCAGGGGAGCAAAGGCGACGAGAATATCGATGTCATCTCCCAGGGCTATGCCACCGGCAGAGGGCGGCTGGTTCTGCAGGCGAAAGCACATTTCGAGGAACTGAGCCGTGGGCGTAGCCGTATTGTTGTGACGAGTCTACCCTATCAGACCAACAAGACGAATCTGCTGGAGCGAATTGCGCTGCTGGTACGGGACGGAAAGGTTGAGGGCATCACCGACTTGCGAGATGAGAGTGACCGCACGGGTATGCGTATCGTGATCGATCTGACCCGCAATGTGGAGCAGAAAGCAGTTCTAGCGGACCTGCTCAGACTGACACCTATGCAGCAGACGTTCGGGATGTCGATGCTGGCCCTGGTGGATGGTCAGCCCCGCACCCTCAGTCTGAAGCGATTTCTGCATCTTTTTATTGAGCACCGCCAGGAGGTCGTGCGGCGTCGCTTGGAGTTTGATCTGGCCAAGGCCAGGGCCAGGGCACATGTTGTCAAAGGGTTGCTCAAGGCATTGGACATTCTGGACGAGGTAATCCAGACGATCCGACGCAGCCGACGAGTAGAGACAGCTCGCATGAATCTGATACGCAGCTTCGGTTTCACGGAAGTCCAGGCCCAGGCGATTCTAGATATGGCCCTGAAACGGTTGGCTGCGCTAGAACGCAGACGGCTGCGGGACGAAGAGAATGAGCTGAAAACACTCATCGTCTATTTGGCAGATCTACTGGAAAATCCGCGCAAGATGCTCAATGTAATTCGTGACGAACTGCTGACCCTGCGGGAGCAGCACATGGATTCCCGACGCACGCAGATCATCGAACGCACGAAAGATACGCTCACCTCTACAGATCTGCTGCCAGACCTGCAGGCATGGGTTGCTTTAGGCGCGAATGGAGAACTACGCCGGCAGGCCTTTGCCGGCATCAGCCACACGAGTCTGCGTCAGATAGGGCAGAATGCTGCTGTGGCTCTGATCACTGCCAATACACGCGATCATCTGTTTCTCTTTGCCAAGGACGGACGCTGCAGACGTGTGGAGATTCACGAAATCCCGCAGGCAGATCAATCGAATCAGGGCAAACATCTGGCTGCCTTCACCGACTACAGCCGACGGGATACCATCAGCACTATGCTGGCATTGCCCCGCCTCACTCCAGACGACGCCAGCGGCTATCTATTCCTAGTCACCCAGCGAGCTAGTGTTAAACGGGTAGCCCTGCCGGACTTCGTCCGAACCGCAGGGAGTGCGCCAGATGTAATCCGTATCCATGGGAAGGATGGGTTAGGCTGGGCTTTCGTGACATCCGGCAACAGCGCAGTACTTCTCGTCACTCGCAAAGGCCGGTCGATCTGTTTCCCCGAGGATACGGTGCGAGTCATGGGCCTGGCAGCCGGCGGTGTCAGCGGTATGAATCTAAAGCAGGACGATGAGATCATTGCAGCCATGCCTGTGGCAGCCAACGGAGAGTTGCTGACAATTACATCCGGCGGATTTGCCAAACGCACGAGCATGACCGCATTCAGCCGGCAGGGCCGCAACGGCAGCGGCATCATCGCCCACAAGATCAGTACACGCACAGGGGAGCTGGTGAGTGCAGCGATGTTGACACCGGATCACGAATTGGTGACATTTGTGACCAACAAAGGGATGTCAAAACCATTAGGTCTTGACAGCATCCCATCCAGTGGCCGGAACACCCAAGGCGGGCAGGTGGTTGATATCGCTCAAGGTGATGCGGTGGCCGCCGTGCAGATGATATCCGGCGTCATGTCGGCTATAGACAGCCCAGCGGTCGCATCTCTACCCAGTTTAGATGCCCACAAAAACCAAGGCCATCAAACACCCAAAACCACAGCGAATAGCCAAGGCCGGCCAAAGACCCAGGGGCAGACAACCAAAGTTACGGCGAACAAGGAGACGAAGTCCGAGGATCAGTTGGTGCAAGGGCAGTTAGATTTGAATGCTCAATACGAACATCGGAAACCAGTGGAGACTCGGCGACCAAAAGCGAAGCGTACAAATAAAGTGACCCAAGTGCGGAGCATCACACCGAGCCAGAGGAACAGAAAACAGTAGCCGACAGGCGCAGTCAACTGTAGTTACTGGCCCCTAATGAGAGAGACTAACTGCTCGCTAGGACGCTGGCTACGCCGCCAGAAGAAGGCCAACGCACCGATCAGCAGTGGAATGGTGGTAGCTGCGAGAGACCAACGCCAAGAGATGCTGCTCTCTTGGGAGACAGGGACTGTTTCCCGATGGGCCAACCGCCGTTGATGCTCTGCCAGCAGAGCTTGTTTCAGCCGCGTGCGAAATGTCGGAGATGGCGACATATATGGAAAGAGTCTGCCCAGAGAGTTTTCCAGTTGGACAAATCGTTCCGCGTCTCCTCCCGTCAGTTCAGCACCTCTACCCTTGATTCCTTCATCCGATATCTGCAGCAATGGGATGTTTGTCACAAATTGCCGCCACCACCCGAGAAACTGGCTATTCATTGTTTCCATCAGATGTTTCGCTTTCCTCAGAGGACGGGCAAACAATGCCCAATTGTTCGGGGGTTCGTCCGTCCGGTCGATAGAAGTGCTCGCTTAAATCCTGGCGCAGAGCAGCGAGGGTACGGAAATATAGAGATTTGATCGCCCCTTCACTCTTTTGCATCAGCGCGCCGATCTCCAGATTTGTCAGCCGGTCGCCGAATTTGTGGAAGAGAAGCTCTCTGCGGTCGGCCGGCAGACGCTCAATCGCTTCCCACAGCACATCTTCTGCCTCCTGCCGCTCAACCACTACATCGGGTTCGTCGCTACGTCTGCCCGGCAAGATCAGCCCATCGTCAATAGGAACGGTCGTGCGTCTACTCTGGTCCCGATGCCAGTTAGCGACAAGATTGTGCGCGAGGCGAAACAGCCAAGCACCAAAGGGCAACCCCCGGTCCTCGTACCGGTCCAATCGGTCCAAGGCCCGGTAAAAGATACGGGCGGTTAGGTCTTCTGCATCTTGGACGTTCTGCACCCGGCTGTGGACATAAGAATAAATCCGGTCAATATAACGCTCGTACAATTCGCCGAACGCCTGTGCATCTTTCTGGGCCTGTGCAACCAGCACCGATTCAACCGCCCGCTCATCCTGTGGCTGTGACACAGACTGTGGGGATTGGATGTCATTCGGTTTACTTCCTGAGCCGGGCAAGGAATTCCGGTTCATGGGTTATAACACTTTATCATTGGAATGGTTGCGGACCGTCGGGCGGTATTGGCACGATGCGAAAAACTATAGTGTGCTCATCCGCAAGCCAATGCTCTTGCCAACGCTTTTGCTAAATTATAGAGAATCTGATTGACAGATGCCAAACCAAGTGATCCGTGAAATTGCAGTTACTGGCCACAGGTCAAGATGACTAGAGGGTACTTTTTTGTAATCTATGGTCTATACAATTTGCCCTAAACGTTCTTACTGTGCTATATAAACGTTCTTACTGTGCTATAGTAGCAAGAAGTATACGAATTTCAGACAAATTCCCTGCACGAAACGGAGGCAAATGTGCGCGTAAGCTGCTTTCAGGAAAATCTGTCAAAAGGCCTGTCGATCGTTGGGCGTGCTGTTTCAGCGCGCAGTACTTTGCCAGTACTCGGCAATATTCTGCTGGAGGCGAAGGATAATCAACTACGGCTGGCAGCCACCAATTTAGAAATCGGCGTCAACTGCTGGATTGGAGCGCGGGTCGATGATGAAGGGGCGATTACTGTGCCATCGCGGCTGCTGTCTGAGTTTGTCAACAGCCTACCTGCGGAACAGATCGATATGGAACTGTCGGTCCGCACCCAAATGCTTCATCTACATTGTGCGAACTATGACGCCAATATTAAAGGTATTGACGCACAGGAATTTCCCACCATCCCAACGGTGGATAACAGCGACGGGCCAGAAGAGACAGCTGAGGGGCTGCAGGGACGGACGTTGACCCTAGAGACGGCCGGGCTTCGCAAGATGATCGATCAGGTGGTCTTCGCTGCGGCTACCGATGAGAGCCGACCGACCCTGACCGGCGTTGAGGTCACTTTTTCCCAGGATCGGCTTTCCCTAGCCGCAACCGATGGCTACAGGCTAAGTGTGCGTAGTGTGGAGGTAGAAGATGCTTTCAGCGAGGATCTGGAAGTTATTGTGCCAGCCCGCCATCTAGGCGAATTGGGCCGCATCACTGACGACGCGGACAACGAGCGTCCCGTGCAGGTGACGGTGACGCAAGCCCGCAATCAGATCCTCTTCAGGATCTGGGGCCAGGGGGGTGAAGTCAGAGGTGCATTTCATCAGGTGGACCTAGTCAGCCAACTGATCGCGGACCGTTTTCCGCCCTACCGAGCACTGATTCCCAAAGAGTATGTGACCCGCACTGTGATTGGCACGGAAGCTCTCCTCAAAGCGGTACGAGTGGCGCAACTCTTCGCCAGAGACAATGCCAATATCGTCCGCCTGAAGATTCTACCAAACAACGGTAGTGAAGTCGGTACGCTACACTTGACCGCCACTAGCAGCGAAATGGGCGATAATGTAAATGAACTGGAGGCACTCATAGAAGGTGAGGATCTGGAAATCGACTTCAACGCCCGCTATCTCATCGACGTTCTGAACCAGATCGAAGAGGAACAGGTGGTGCTAGAAACCTCCCAAGCGAACCGCCCCGGCACTATCCGGCCATTAGGCATCGGTACAGATGAGTTCCTGCATGTGGTCATGCCGATGCACCCGCCCCGGTAGCGCGACACTCGACGCAGCACGCTCACAAACGACGGTATATTCCTAGGGCGGTGAGTAGAACTGATCCATTTCGTTTGTCACCTCATCCGCAAGGTGATAAATTTCTCCTCCATCCAGCCAAATTCCCTCCCGCAAAGCGGAGAGAAACAGGGCTGCCAATGCCTCCGGTCTGTGTTGATGGATGTCATGATCTGTGTCGTCAAACCAGTGGACTTGCGCCCTTGTCAGCACAGCGTGGGCGTCGGCAACCTGCACCTCCTTGGCCGCAGTCCAAGCGGAATCTCCTGTACGGGCCGGGCAGATGAGAACCGCTTCTCGAACCAGTGGCATCAGATCAAGGGGTTGCTGTTCCCACAGGGCCCGCAGAATCGCCATATGTCGGTCCAATGTCAGCCAGGGCCGAATCGTTCCATCCGGCAAGTGCTCAAAGTTGGCCAAAGTTCCTTCCACGGCTGTCTCCGTCCAATCTGGATGCATCTTAGCGATTCTGGCCCGAATTGCATCGTAGGAGATGCCGGCGAGGGACGGCGGTTTGAGGGCCTCTACACTCTCCTCCCAGGAGCCGCGTGCGCTCAGAGTGAGAAATCCACCATCAACAAATCCCAATCCTCGTGTCCGGCCGGGGAACCGTGCGCCAAATGCTAACACCACATTCCCGCCCCAAGACTGACCGACAAGGATTGGTGCATACAGGGCCAGCACATCCAACAATGCGGCCAGATCTTCTGTCATTGTCTCAAAGTCGTACCCGCAGACAAGGGCCGGTTTGTCGCTCAAGCCATGACCCCGCTGATCGACAGTGACAACTCTATGGCCGGCATCCACTAGGGTTCTCGCTACTAGATCCCACGTGCGGCAATTACTGGCCAAGCCATGAAGCAGCACAAATGGGGTTCCTTTTCCCATCCAATGGCGGATGTGCAGCGTAATACCGCTCGGCAGTGCAATGAATTCGTCGTGGCTGTCCAACTGATCTATCATTCAGCCTTCTCCAGACGTGGGCCATCCGGCGTGTCATGTACCTGCCAGCCTAACGCAGTAATCTCATCCCGTAGAGCATCGGCCGTGGCCCAGTCCTGTTCCTCGCGTGCTGCCTGACGCTGTGTAGCCAAGGTCAGTACTGCCTGTGGCGCGGTCACTTCCGCCTGTTGTGTGCGGCCGGCCTGTGCTTCACAGGCTCGCTGCCATATGTCCGTGGGAATACCCTCTTGCGGCGAGGGCAGGTGCCAATCCCCAAGAACAGAAGTGGAGAACGTTGCCCCTTTGGCAAACGTCTGGTCCCCGGCAGCGGTCAAGACGGTGGCACTTCCCTGGCCCACAAGTGTACATGTACCCGATTTTGGCTCAATTACGACTCCTGTGTTCTCATCAATGCCTAGAATCGTCACATCCGCTGGCAGAAAGTGCAGCAACATCCAGAACCGATCCTTGCCCATATAACAGCGACTGGTGTCCAGTTCCTGGCCGCCATCGTTATTGTTCCAATGGGGCATGACAATCAAGCGCAGCCCAAATGCAGCAAAAAAGTTCAAACCGTCGATCCAATGGAGATCCAGGCCAACTTTGTAAATCTCATACACCGGCAATGTGTAGCGTCCGGCTGCCAGGGTCGTGGCACTGGAGAAACAGATGGCCGCCCCCAGCCGATGACGCGCGCATAGAGCGTGCCAAGCGTAGCTATCGCGGAGGTGGCGCACTGCGTATGTAGGGCTGCCCGGCCCCATAAAAAGATAATCCGCCTCAAAGATCGGCGCGGCAAGGTCCGGATTGTCAGTATCAAAATCGAATTGAGGGCCGATCTTGTGGGCCGCCGGGACAGGGCTGCGCTTGCGGGCCTGTACAATCGAAATTTGGGGAGCAAAATTGCACAAATGATGTTCCAAATAGGTACCGATTTTGCCGGCAACTGCCTGAGAATTCGGCTCAAACCCGGCCGGCGTTTCCAGAATAGCAACGGAAACAGGAATTGATAGCCGACGCATCACCCGGTCATGAATTCGATGGGCACCCGGGGCCGTCTCTCCTGATCCAAAAAGGGCAATCGAGCCAATCTCATTCATCGCTTTTCCTCTTTTCACTTACCATGATCGTATGTGGTTGTTTTGTGGCGAGGAACTGCTCGTCCCTCTTCACTAGCTTGTGTCGCGGCCCTGCCCGATGCCCTTCTATCTGCCCCATGTGCTATACTGTTACGATCTGTGGGCACAAGCACAAAGACACGTTCCGGGCCTTATGAAATCTCTTTCGTTCCTCGTCTTCACGGCTGGGGCAGTCACCCTCGGTGTTGAGTTGAGTGCCGCCCGTTTGCTGGACCCCTGGTTCGGCAACAGCCAGATTGTGTGGGCCGGGCTGATCGGCCTTATTTTGATGTACTTGGCCATCGGTGCCTGGCTAGGCGGTAGACTGGCGGACCGATTCCCCACTCTCGGTGGGCTGATCGTGCTGGCAAGTATTGCCGGGCTAGGGGTAGCATTCGTACCAGCCATCAGCCCCCCAATATTGCGCCTCGCAGCCATCGGCTTGAATGACTACCTGCCAGGTCTGTTCGCCGGAACACTGCTGGTGGTCCTGCTGATCTTCAGCCTGCCAGTCATTCTGCTGGGAGCGGTCATCCCGTGGGCCATCACGCTGGCCATCACCGACTTGCTGCCCCGCGAAGCTGGGGGAGACAATGAATCTGTGATGCACTCTCCCCCTGAAGACAGGGTAAGGCAAACAAACTACTCATGGCAAAAGACAGGCCAGGTGACCGGACAGCTATATGCTATCGGAACCTGCGGCAGTATCATCGGCACATTTTTACCTGTTCTTTGGCTGATCCCCTCCTATGGCACCCGTTGGAGCTTTTATCTGCTGGCCCTCTGGCTGTTGACCGTCACACTGTTGACCGCACTCACGAGCAGCCTACGTCAGCGGCTGCGCTGGCTGCCATTACTGGCACTTTTCGGAACGCTGGCTCTGGCCTTATTGGACCCTGGCAGCGTGCGTGCTCAGTGGGACGATGTCCGTGATGGACCAATTCTATACGAAAACGAAAGTCTCTACAACTATATCGCGGTGCGGGCATGGGGCAGCGAATATCACTTGAAACTCAATGAGGGCGTGGGAATCCACAGCATCTCCCATCCAGAAAGCCTGCTCAGCCAGGGAATCTGGGATTATTTTCTGTTGGCACCACTTTTTCGGGCCAGCGGAGAGTTTACTCTCCATGACCGAGTCTTGGTGATTGGTCTGGCCGCGGGGACTGTGCCAAACCTGTATACGGATGTGTATGGCCCCTTGGAAATCGTGGGCGTAGAGCTGGATCCACACATTATTGAGGTGGGACAGCAGTTTTTTGGAATGACCCAACCCAACCTGACGCCGGTCGCTGCGGATGGCCGCCATTGGCTGCAAAAGCAGTCTGAGGATATACTGTTCGACATTGTATTGGTGGATGCCTACCGGCCGCCGTATATCCCATTCCATCTGACGACTGTTGAGTTTTTTCAACTGGCGAGGGCCCATATGAGCGAACGGGGCGTATTGGCGATGAATGTCGGCCGCTCGGCGACAAATTTTGCACTCGTAGATGCCCTAGCATCCACATTGTCCGCAGTATTTCCGTCTGTGCTGGTGGTAGATGAGCCTGGCCCACCTGACGATCTTGGGAACTCTCTGGTGGTAGCGACGGTCCAACCGACCAACCTAGAAACATTTGCGGCCAATCTCTCGGCTTTGCCTCCTTCAATGCCGAACGAATTCCGTCAGTTCGCTGTAGAAAGTTGGCACTATACCCGGCAGGCCGACCCGCCCGCCGGGACACCTGTTTTCAGTGACGACCATGCGCCAATCGAGCCGATCGTTCACAGCATTATTTGGGATTTTTTGAACTCCAGGGGCCAGTAACCCACTACGTGTCTGCGATGCCAACACCCACACCGACCGCCCTACCCATAGCTACGCCAACTTTACTCCCTCAATTGAACTGTGATAGAATTCCTACGTCCCTGGCGTTATCATGTACGTTCTTCCCAGTTACATATTGCAGAATCCAATGAAGTGTGATAGAATCCCTACAGATACTTGTCGGGCGTGCAGGGATGGCAAAGTTTGAGACACAGGAGGCTGTATGGCAGCCAAAGTGAAGACTGTAACGATCCCCAACCCCTCGGATGTGGGGGTACCTGTGGTAGAGGGTGCCCCATCCATAACCCGGGTCGGGGATGTACCCAAAGAGCAGACAGACCAAAACAATACCGCTACGGGCAACCCGCACGCTCCCCATGATGGCCTCTCTGTCACCCTGGAAGAGTATTGGGCCAAATGGTATGCAAACCCCTATGCGGATAAGGAAGTAAGTTACGAGTGGCACAACGGCCGTCTGGAGGCTAAACCCTTGTCTACCCGCGCGCAACTTGAACTCTACAATTGGTTCTTCCATCTCTTATTGCACTATGTGGAGAGCCATCCAATCGCGAGTCTACTCAATCTCGAGACCGGCTTCATCTTGAGCATACAAGACCTAGATAACCCCACTGGGGAGCGTAAGGAAGTACGTAAGCCTGATATCGGCGTGATTCGCAACGACAATCCGGTAGAATGGGAGAAGGGAGCACGCGTCTATAAGGGCAGCTGCGATATGTGCGTTGAATCCGTGTCGGATTCAACAAGGGCGGCCATACTACGGGACACGGAAGCGAAGAAGCAAAGCTATGCTGGGTCTGGAGTGCGAGAATACTACATTCTGGATCCGAGTGAGCAGTACATGCACTGTTATCGACTCAATGCGGCTGGGGACTACGAGGAGATAGAGGCGGATGATGAGGGAGTAATTCGGTCAAAGGTGTTACCAGGGTTCCAGTTTCGGTGGGATGATTTGATACGGAAGCCGGCTATCAGGAAACTGATTCTGGATGAGGTGTATGGGGGGTATATACTGCCGGAATATCAGGCTGAAGTGGAAGCTCGGCAGTGGGCGGAAGAACAGGCTGTTATTGAAGCTGCTGCCCGCAAGTGGGCGGAGGAACAGGCTGCTGTTGAAGCTGCTGCTCGCAAGCGGGAAGCTGCTGCCCGCAAGTGGGCGGAGGAACAGGCTGCTGTTGAAGCTGATGCTCGCAAGCGGGAAGCTGCTGCTCGCAAGCAAGCGGAGGAACAGGCTGCTGCTGAAGCTGATGCTCGCAAGCAGGAAGCTGCTGCCCGCAAGCAAGCGGAGGAACAGGCTGCTGTTGAAGCTGATGCCCGCAAGCAAGCGGAGGAACAGGCCGCTGTTGAAGCTGACGCCCGACGAGAAGCCGAAGAAGAGACGCGAGCCTTGCAAGCAGAATTGGCCCGCCTGCGCCAACGCCTTTCCTGAACACAAATTACCGTCATATCATCAACCTATCATTGTCCTGATACACTACCATCCGATAGCTCGCTTGATCTATCTGCGGTACTTGCAGCTAGTTCGGTTGTGTGGTATACTCCAAATCAGTTTACAAAATGTGATCTGTCCCAACACGGAGATGCAATTATGACGAATCAAGATCAGATTCTCTCAGACAGTGCAACCATTGCGGACGACCCCGCGCCTGTTGCGGGCGAGAGACGAGGACGTGTGTCCAGATTCGTGTTGTCCATTATACCTTTTATAATGGGGGGGGGGGGGGCAAGATGCAACCATGCCTCTCAGCCCAGACCCTCCTACCAGCTCTCAGCATCCTCTGTGCCGCCATCGCCTTAACCGCCTTGATGACCAGCACCGGCACACCCGTAGCCGCACAAAACGCACCCTCGCCGGATGATCCGGAGTTTTATGATGAGGCCTGTAAGCCTGGAAGCACACCGAATCCAGATAGTCAAACAAGCCCGCACGGTCCCCTCCTACACATCTTATGTAAGGCACTCCTGGCCTCCAAGGATACCCTACAAGGTCCCCACAACAACGTACTGAATTGGTCTACATCGCTTAATATGGTTTTTTGGACCGGCCTCGAGATCGTTGTAAGTCCCCCTAGGTACAGATTACATCTCCAAAATAGAACCCTCAAAGGCCGCATCCCTCCTGCACTAGGCTACATCTCCAATGTCGTCCCTCTAGCGATATTACAGCTCCAGAACAACCAACTGACAGGCCCCATCCCTCCTGTACTAGGCAACCTCACCAAACTGACGGTGTTTGATCTCCAGAACAACCAACTGACAGGCTCCATCCCTCCTGCACTAGGCAACCTCACCAAACTGACGGTGTTTGATCTCCAGAACAACCAACTGACAGGCTCCATCCCTCCTGCACTAGGCAACCTCACCCAAGTGCGACGGATGCACTTCAACAACAACCAACTGACAGGCCCTATCCCTCAACTATCCTCTTCTAACTGGCAATGGTTTCTCAACGACAACCAACTGACGGGCAACATCCCTGCTAATCTAACTCTACCCCGGTATGAGTTACATCTCCAGAACAACAAACTGACAGGCACGATCCCTAATACTCTATCCTCCTCCGAGTTGTATCTCTTGAATTTCGAGAACAACCAACTGACGGGCAACATCCCTATTACTCTACCCTCCAGGGTGACGTGGTGGCACCTCAACAACAACCGACTGACGGGCCCCATCCCTGCTAATCTACCCTCCAGGGTGACGCGGTTGTACCTCAACAACAACCGACTGACGGGCCCGATCCCTATTACTCTACCCACCTCTCTGGAGCAGTTGCACCTCAACAACAACCTACTGACGGGCCCGATCTCTGCTACTCTACCCGCCTCTCTACCCAACTCTCTGCAGATATTGTCCCTCAACGACAACGAACTGACGGGCAACATCCCTGCTAACCTACCCACCGCTCTGCAGACGTTGTCCCTCAACAACAACCGACTGACGGGCACGATCTCTGCTACTCTATCCGCCTCTCTACCCTCCAATCTGCGGCAGTTACACCTCAACGACAACGAACTGACGGGCAACATCCCTGCTAACCTACCCACCGCTCTGCAGACGTTGTCCCTCAACAACAACCGACTGACGGGCACGATCTCTGCTACTCTATCCGCCTCTCTACCCTCCAATCTGCGGCAGTTACACCTCAACGACAACGAACTGACGGGCAACATCCCTGCTAACCTACCCACCGCTCTGCAGACGTTGTCCCTCAACAACAACCGACTGACGGGCCCGATCTCTGCTACTCTACCCGCCTCTCTACCCAACTCTCTGCGGCAGTTACACCTCAACAACAACGAACTGACGGGCAACATCCCTGCTAACCTACCCAACTCTCTGCAGCAGTTGCACCTCAACAACAACCTACTGACGGGCCCGATCTCTGCTACTCTACCCGCCTCTCTACCCAACTCTCTGCAGCAGTTGCATCTCAACGACAACGAACTGACGGGCAACATCCCTGCTAACCTACCCAACTCTCTGCAGCAGTTGCACCTCAACAACCAACTGACGGGCACGATCCCTATTACTCTACCCTCCAATCTGCAGCAGTTGCACCTCTACTCCAACACTCTGACAGGCAACATCCCTGCTGCCCTGGGCAACCTCTCCCGTACTCTGCAGAGCTTGAACCTCTCCAGCAACACCCTGACGGGTAGCATCCCGCAGACATTGGGCAACCTCTCCCGTGCTCTGCAGACATTGAACCTGGCCTACAATAGACTGACGGGCGAGATCCCACCGGAACTGAGTACTCTCATCAATCTGCAGACATTGAACCTCTACTCCAACACCCTGACGGGCAGCATCCCCCGTGCGCTGGTCAACATCACTGAAATGCTGCAGACATTGCGGCTTGGGGACAACCAACTCAGCGGCTGTATCCCACCTGCGTTGCGAACTATTGCGAACAATGACCTGACAACATCGCCATCATTCAGCGGCTTCCCAGATTGCAATATGCCAGCGGGACGTGTGGTTGTGTGCATTGACACAGTAGCGATACCGGGTTCATACCTAGAGGAATCTGTCAGCCTACGTCGGGATTGCGAAAGGATCTTGCAGGTGAAGCAAGGATTGGACACTAGAGGGTGGAATACTAATGCGTTGAACTGGGCGCTGACGACTGCTATAGCTACTTGGGATGGCATTGGTCTCAACGACAACGCTAGTCCCACGCAAGTGATAAGTCTAGGTCTAAGTCTCCCGAACAGTAACCTGAGGGGCGAGATCCTTACTGAACTGGCCACCCTCTCCAGCACGCTGACCACTTTGAACCTAGGTCAGAACAGCTTGGCTGGCTCCATCCCACAGTGGTTAGGGGAGTTCACAGCTCTGCAGACGTTGGCCCTCAACAACAACCAACTGACGGGGGATATCCCTGCTCAACTGGGCAACCTCTCCAGCACGCTGACCACTTTGAACCTAGGTCAGAACAGATTGACTGGCGACATCCCACAGTGGCTAGGGGACTTCACAAAGCTGCAGACGTTACACCTCAACAACAACCAACTGACGGGTACGATCCCTGCTCAACTGGGCACCCTCTCCAACACGCTGACCACTTTGAACCTAGGTCAGAACAGATTGACTGGCGACATCCCACAGTGGCTAGGGGACTTCACAAAGCTGCAGACGTTACACCTCAACAACAACCAACTGACGGGTACGATCCCTGCTCAACTGGGCACCCTCTCCAACACGCTGACCACTTTGAACCTAGGTCAGAACAGATTGACTGGCGACATCCCACAGTGGCTAGGGGACTTCACAAAGCTGCAGACGTTACACCTCAACAACAACCAACTGACGGGTACGATCCCTGCTCAACTGGGCACCCTCTCCAACACGCTGACCACTTTGAACCTAGGTCAGAACAGATTGACTGGCGACATCCCACAGTGGCTAGGGGACTTCACAAAGCTGCAGACGTTGGCCCTCAACAACAACCAACTGACGGGGGATATCCCTGCTCAACTGGGCAACCTCTCCAGCACGCTGACCACTTTGAACCTAGGTCAGAACAGATTGACTGGCGACATCCCACAGTGGCTAGGGAGGTTCACAAATCTGCAGACGTTGGCCCTCAACAGCAACCAACTGACGGGGAATATCCCTCCTGAATTTCTCACCTTCGGCTACAAGATGACCACCTTGAACCTAGGTCAGAACAGCTTGACTGGCTCCATCCCACCGTGGTTAGGGGTGTTCATAAAACTGCAGACGTTGGACCTGGCCAACAACCAACTGTCGGGCATGATCCCCTCTGCACTAGGCAACCTCGCCCAGCTGCAGACATTGTCCCTCTACTCCAACACCCTGACGGGCGAGATCCCAACTCAACTGGCCGCCCTCTCCAACACGCTGACCACTTTGAACCTAGGTCAGAACAGATTGACGGGTACGATTCCATCGTGGCTAGGGGAGTTCACAAACCTGCGGACGTTGTCCCTCAACAACAACCAACTCACGGGCAGAATCCCTTCCGAGTTGTACGATCTCCCCAATCTGCAGACGTTGAACCTTGTTGGCAATACACTAACAGGCTGTGTCCCCTATACCTTGCAAGGTCGCCTGACAACAGATTGGCAATTCTGCCCACGACCACCATCTCCGGGCGATAGTAGTGGTGGCGGCGGTGGCGGCGGCGGCGGTGGTGGTGGCTCATCATCACCGAGACCACGATGTACCAATGGCACTGTCGTGCCCAACCCCTCTGACAATGCCGCCCTCGTCCAAGACTGCGTACAGCTCCTTACCATCAAGCCCACCCTGGAGGGACGCATCAGTGCCTCCATGCGCTTGAACTGGAGTGAGAACAGCAGCATTGACACCTGGGAGGGGGTAACCAGTAGCGGGGCCCCGCAGCGGGTGGTCAGGCTGGAGCTGGATATCAGTGGCAAGACATTGGCAGGCAGCATCCCGTCTACCTTGAGCCGGCTCACAGGTCTGCAGACCTTGGATCTCTCCAACAACGAACTCTCGGGCCGTATCCCGGTTGGCCTGCGTGCGCTGACCAGCCTGCAGGTCTTGGACTTCTCCAACAACCGCCTGTCGGGCAGCATGCCGACTGATCTGGGCAGTATTGCCAGCTTGCAGACCTTGCACCTGGCCAACAACAGTCTGACGGGCAACATCCCGACGACCCTGGTGGATCTCTCCAATCTTACGTCGTTGTCCTTGGCCGGCAACAGCTTGAGCGGCTGTATTCCCAATGCGTTGACACGCGTTGCCCAGAACGACCTAGCAGATATCGAGTTGTCTCTCTGCGACCCTGTCACACCGACACCTACGCCCACAGCCACACCGCTTGCACCGGTTGGCCAGGATCTCTTCCTGCCCCTCGTAAGAAAGTGACGGAAGAAGGCGCACCCTACCCCCTAACCAAGGGACAGAAGAGGAGAGAGGTTCTCTCTCCTCTTGAGCTACTTGCGGCAACTGGCTACAAGAATGGGAGCGGCCCCGCCCCTCGGCTCAGGTTCAGCCATACGCCACAGACCCATTGCCATTACCCCTTTGGACACCTCCAAGGCAAACCCTTCCGGCGCGTCTTCCTGCCATTCACCAAGCAGAGGCCTAACAGCAGGCTGCATTTTTGAACAAGTAGTCATAACGTGCTATGATATGAACCATGCGACACCCAAAGGATGCGGGGTACCCAGTGGTTACCACGCGACAAGCGTGCGTTGTTGATTGAATCAGGGAAATTTCCCTCTATCTGTTGCCAAAACAGTGTATGACCAGTTCACGGACTCTATTGGGCGTATTTGCCCATCCTGATGATGAAAGCTTTGGGCCAGGGGGCACCTTGGCCAAATACGCGGCCGAGGGCGTACAGGTACACGTTATCATCGCCACTGATGGCGATGCCGGCTCTGTTGAGGAGACTCACCAACGCCAAGGGGGGCGCACGCTGGCCCAGGAACGCTGCGAGGAACTTGCGCGCGCCGCGCTTGCCCTAGGCCTTACTAGCATCTGGAATCTGCCCTATCGGGACAGTGGTATGCGTGGCTCGCCGGACAATGAGAACCCCAGAGCACTGATCCAACAGCCGCTGGAACGGCTGGCGGCCGAACTGACCGATTACATCCGCCGCTTGAAACCACATGTCGTCATCACCCATGACCCCTATGGCGGCTACGGCCACCCGGACCACATCCGCTGTTGCGAAGCAGTGACCGCGGCCTTTTATATGGCCCAAACACACGGACATGAGGAGGCTCGTTCGCTGGCCATTGCTAGTACACCGCAGAAACTCTACTACACCAGCTTCAATAAGCGCATACTACGCTGGATGGTAAAATTTATGGAAATGACCGGGCGCAATCCCCGAGCAGTGGGCCGCAACAAAGACGTTGATCTAACAGAAATTGCTGGCTGGGAAACACCGACCCACGCGTGCATCAATGTGGCTGCGTATCTGCCACACAAAGAACGGGCCAGCCGGGCCCATGCCAGTCAATACGGCCCTGCATCGGGCCCCTTTCGCATGGTACCGGGCCCGCTCAGGAAACGTCTGGCCCGCTATGAAAACTATACTCGGGCCTATCCCGCGCCCAATGCGTTTCAAGAAGCAGATCTGTTTCAAGACATGTAAGATCGGGATGAACGTCCAGTTCCGAACAGACCACACCACAGGGGATACAATTATGCTATCCAAACGATGGCTCACACTAGCTCTCACAGTCTTTCTGGTCGTGGCAGTCTCCAGTGCTGCCCTGGCCGCTGAATTTACCAGCGATGAAGACACCTATCGGCTCGCTGCTGGTGAGGTCGTGGAAGACGACCTGTTTGTAGGTGCGCTTGAAGTGTATATTGATGGCACAGTCAGAGGCGATCTGTTCGTGGCCGCGAACTACATTGAAATCAGCCCGACGGGAATTGTGGAAGGAGATCTGTTCGCGGCCGCGAATGGAATCGTTGTCAAGGGCACAATAGAGGACGACATGCGAGGGATGGCTAACGCCATCGAACTCTCCGGTACTGTCGGAGATGATGCGATGCTCGCGGCGGGAGGAGGACAATTTGCCGTCCCCATTCCAATGGGAACTCGCTCAATCCAACCCGGACTGCACATCAACGGAGAGATCGGGGGGGATGCTCTCATTGGTGCCTCTGGTGGGGATATCTCCGGCTCAATTGGCGGTGATCTGTTAGGCGGTCTGCAGACACTCACTCTCTCCGGCCCAATCGGCGGCAACGCCACTATCTATGTTGAAGACCTACACATCAATGATACAGCACGCATTGCCGGTACGCTGACATATACTGCCGCAGAACAACAGGAATTTCCAGCCGGCATTGTCAATGACATCCGCTTTAATGAACAGGGAGCGGACACAGGATCTCAGAGAGAAGGTGCAGGATCTGCGCTAAGTACGACCGTTCAAGAAATTCTCAGTTGGGCCCTGCGAACCATCGCCATTCTCGTGGGTGTTGCCATTGTCGGCTGGTTCCTGACCCGCTTCTCCCCCAATCTGTTGGCCCGCCCGGTTGCAGCTATCCGTATAGAACCCTTGAAAACCGGAGTATACGGCCTGCTGGCAGCAGTGCTCCTCATCTTCCTTCCCATCGCCTCAATCCTGCTTGTACTCTTCGTGGGGATATTTTGGGGTATCGTCCCCGGAATTGTCATGTTCATTTTTCTATTTGCCTCCCTGGGCCTGGTCTGGTTCCTCAGCCCACTGATCACAGGTCTTTGGTTGGGAGAGAACATCAATGAGCGGCTAGGCAGCAGTTTCACTCCTCTCATAGCCCTGTTGGTCGGTGCGCTGCTAATCGTCATTCTGGGCCGTATTCCCTGCCTGGGATGGCTGATCTATCTGCTCAGTTTTATCCTAGCATTGGGTGGGTTACTCCGCAGCGGCTTAAGACATACGGACAACATTGACCCTTTGGCACCTGTCCCGCCAGCAGAATCAGCAACAATGCCGGCGTCCACATGAGCAAGCTATATGCTCGCCATCAATGAAAAACTCTACAAGGGCGATGTAGTGCAGATGCGTAAGGCCCATCCTTGCGGCGGGGACCAGTGGGAGGTCGTGCGGGTAGGCATGGACATTGGTCTGCTCTGTGAAACCTGCGGACGGCGCGTACTCCTGCCTCGGCGCAAATTCGCCCAGGGTGTTACGAAATTTGTACGCCGCAATGCACACCCCAATGGCAAGTGACAGGAGAACACCTATGCAACGGGATCTAGTGGTCCACTATTTGAACAATACGCTGCGTATCAACGAAGTCTCTGATTATGGTCCCCAGGGCCTACAGATAGAAGGACGAGCACAAGTCGATAAAATTGTCGGCATGGTGGATGCTCACCAGCCCTGTGTGGAAGCTGCGTTGGCGCGAGATGCCGATCTGATGCTGGTACATCATGGTATTTTTTGGGGCGAACCAAAACCAATTGCCGGCAGCTATGGCCGGCTGGTACGTACGGTTATTGAAAATCATTTGAATCTCTACGCGGCCCATTTGGCCCTAGACGCGCATCCGCACTGGGGCAACAATGCAGAATTGGCACGACGCCTCGGCCTGACCATCAAGGACTGGTGGGCTAATGTCAAAGGGACGCCTCTGGCTGTCCTTGCCGAAACGGTTGAGCCAAGCATCTCTTTTGATGAACTGGTGGCGCGCTTTGAGAAACAGGTAGGGGTGCCGCGTCTCATTCAAGCAGAAGGGCCGGCAACGGTCCAGCGGGTGGGCATTCTCAGCGGTTTCGGAGCCAATGAAATCACAACTGCGGCCAGCCTCGGCTGTGATGCCTACATCACCGGCGAGACGAGCCACGCCCACTACTATGAAGCAGCGAACGCAGGGATCAATGTCCTGTATGGCGGCCATTATACCTCTGAAACAGTGGGTGTGCAGGCCCTAGGCAGACACCTAGCCCAGCGATTCGACCTCTCCTTTGAATTCATTGACCTGCCGACGGGGCTGTAATCACGCCGATACATCCAAGAAAACCCGCCGCAGTTGCGGCGGGCTGTTCAACAGATATACGCGACCTAATGCTTTGCTGGTCACAGGCCTCCGGGGGTTATGTACGGGGAGCCGGCTCCATTCCGATGGCATCCGCAAAGAGGCGCACCACTTCCCCTTCCTCTGCATGACGTCCCTCGGCCTTTTTGCTGAATACAAGCGTATCATTGGCCAGCACCTCAAAAAGGCCACCGCCCGATGGAATCAGCTTCAGGTTTTCAATAGCCGGTGTGAAATTCTCCAACAGGTCGGCCGTCGCACGGACGGCTTTCGGTGTGTAGTTTCACTGTACACAATATTCAATACTGACAGTATACTTCTTCATCGTACTCTCCTCTCGCTAGGCGGGCTGCTAGAATGTCGCCACCCCCATATGGTGATGTGGACTATTCTGATTGGCGCAGATGTCGCAGCACCGCAGATAAAATTAGCACCATTACAATTGTAGCGCATGGTCCGATAGTGGGCAAATCCGAGCATGATGCAGATCCAGAGAAGGACATTCTGTAATTTGAAACGCTACCGAGTTGATGATATAGTATGCTCATGACAGTAGAACATTCCCGTTCTTCCCAGAGTACAGACGGTCATTCCGACCCGCATGTTGAATGTACGGAGGACACGACTTGGCGTAAACAGAAACAGCAGCCTTCCTGGTCACGACGCCGTTTTCTGGGCAGCACAATCGTCGGCCTTGGCACCTTAATCGCTGCCTGTAGAAGTCTGAGCGAATCGATTAACGCGTCTTCGTCCAATTTGACGATTCCCCTCTCGGTACCTCCTTGTACACCGACCCATACACCGACGCCCCAGACATACACAGAGTATCTGCCCTGGGTTGAAAGGTATAGCCCGCTGTCCGCAGCCTCTGAACCCATTTTGACGCCGACACCGCCCAAGGGGACACCCACACCTACCTGGACCAATACAGCGGTCCCACCAACGCCAACACCGACAATCACCCCCTTTCCCCCTGGCCCACCGAGCAAATTAGGGGTATTCATCACCCGCAATGACCCTCAACTGTTCACTCTGCTGAAGACTGGTGGGGTTGCGGTTGTCAAAACCTTGGAATTGGACGCGAATTTTGCCCGACAGATCAAGGAGACCTCACCGCGCACCCGCCTCATTGGCCGCATCAATTTACCCCAATTGGAACTACGCACCCTCAATGCGACGACAGCAGCCAAAGATTTCGTCAACCGGCTATTGCCCTTCGCCGACCATCCCGCGCGTCGTCCGTATTTTGACGCATGGGAAGGGTTCAATGAACCGGTGGCCGGGAATGTAGATGAAATCAAACGTCTGACGGAATTTGAGGTAGAACGCACGCGCCTACTCAGTGAACGTGGTATCCGCAGCGTCATCGGCAACTTCGGTACAGGCCAGCCACCTCTGGGAATGTGGGAACATTTTCTGCCTGCGGTGAAAGAGGCACAAGCCCATGATGGCTGGTTGGGCCTGCATGAGTATGCCGCGCCGACCATCTACTATCTGAGTACCCGGGATGGCCAGGGACGCTATCCGGGCATCGGACCGCAGGACAGCGGTTGGTTGACACTACGCTATCGTCAAGTCTACAATCAGATTTTGAAACCAGCTAACCTAGATATCCCACTGGTGATGACTGAATTGGGCATAGACGGGCTTATCATTGACCGGCCAGGACCGATAAACGTACACGGCTGGCAGCACTTTCAACAGTATTGGGCCCAAAATGGCTTTGGTATCTGGGGGCCGGGCGCATATGTGGAACAGCTGGTCTGGTACGACCAGGCCATGCAACAGGATCCGTATGTAGTCGGCGGCTGTATCTTCGCACTAGCAGCCAGCCAAGGCTGGCAAACGTATGAGATCAGCGGTTCTGTTGTGACAGTTCTACAGCAGTATTTCAAGGTTCACGCGCCGCCGTAGGTACCACATACCACCTTGCCCAATCGGTCAAATCGTCCGTAGAATTTTGGATGCCCAGTACAGTTCCGTATAGAATCATTGAGAAACAGGCGGCTCTGTGGAATCTTTGAGTATTATTCATCGCGGTCTAGCCCAATCTGGTATCCTATTTTTCATCGCCTTGGGCGTATGGGCTCTCTGGCTCCGTATCCGCTCTCAACCACTAGATGGTAGCTGGTATGGTGCGGCCGCCATCGGTGAAATGTTGATGATTGTGCAGTTTCTGTTGGGATGGCTGCTCTATGCACAAGGTCTCGGAGGCAATCTCTCCCGTGCCTTTGTACATATTCTGTACAGTGTCGTCGCAATCATCACCTTGCCGGCAGCTTATGCCTATCTGAGCCGTCTGCAGAATGAAAACGTCAAGACAGTTCTGTTCGCAATCATCTGTTTCTTTTTAATGGAGGTTATTATTCGTGCCCGTGTGGTAGCTCTGGCGTAACGCGTCTGGCCCATTACAGGGCACGGTTATCTTAAAACCCAATGGCTTGTGGAGAGTGTCAAGCAGTAATTCTCCACTGGTCTTACCAGCTTCGAGTGTGCGATACTGGCACCAGGAGTTTTTCTATGGCCCGTTCTGTGTTGGTGCTGAATGCAACATTTGAACCCTTAAGTCTGGTCTCGGTACGCCGAGCAATCGTTCTACTTCTACGAGAAAAGGCGGAACTGGTGGAAGCCACAGAGCGCATGCTCAACAGTACCAGTCTTGCCTTGCCGGAGCCATTGGTGATCCGTCTGACCCGCTACATTCGCCTGCCTCATCGAGCAGTGCCGCCCACCCGCGCGGGGATAATGCTACGGGATTCATACACCTGCCAATACTGCGGCGATACGAAGAGTAAGCACGAGCTGACAATGGACCATGTGTTCCCGCGCAGTCGTGGCGGCAGTCACGACTGGGACAATCTGACAACCGCTTGTAAACCCTGCAATCATCAAAAAGGCAACTGTAGCCCAAGTGAAGCGGGCATGAAACTGCTGCGACGTCCGTTTGAGCCGACATACGTGGCTCTGGTGCTGTTGAGCAATCCAACCGCCGCGGCCCGCTGGGAAGCCTTGATGGATATGTCACTCTAACCACGCAGTGGCCCCTGCCTGTGGCTACGGACAATTTCCCAAAGAGTTCAGCAATACTGATGACCCTCAGCCACAAGCCCATCAAAGCATACTACGCGGCCCTCGCGCAAACTGATCACTGGTATTATGAACAACCTTGACCCCAGACAAGAAGCACTAGATGCCGTAATCCGACGTATTCGAGACCTGAGCGAACAGTCGCTGTTCCAGCTTTCCCAGTATGTAGGCTATCTCAAATGGCAAGAAGAACTGTGGCAGAGCCTGCTAGAAGAGAAAGGCACAGACGAAACCGGGTTCGCCCTCATATGGAAATACGACCTACTAGAAGCTTTTCCCGAATCCCGGCAAGAGGCCACCCAGGCACCAGATCTGATGGAGGTCAAGATCGACACGGCCACCTGTGGAATGGTGCAACAGACGGCCCTGTGGCAACATCCGCCGGTCAGTGGCAGTGCAGTTGTCGAATATCAGGTACGCATCCCGGCCGAGATCGACCGCCTACGCATACAGTTTGCTGTCGGCCTCCGCGATGGTGCCCAGATGGAAGGCGACAACTTCTGTGCGTTCCGAGTGATGCTGAACGGCGTCCGTATCTGGAGCGATACAAAACAGTCATGCATGTGGGAACGGTTCGCCACTGACCTGCCGAACCTGGCCGGGCAAAATGTCGTCCTCCAGTTGATGACTGATGGCCTAGGCAACAGCCGCTGGAATTGGGCCGTGTGGGCCGAACCCCAGCTTTTGGGGTACGCCCAAACCCCAATGGCTAGTGACCAGTAGCATCACGTTTCATCCCTTCAGCGGAGCATCCACATGTCCACGAGCACTTTTCCCTTCGGCCAGGAAATCGCCTGGCAACCAAATCCCGCTTGGATTGCCCAGAGCAATCTACAACGGTTTATGGACATACATGGAATCGACTCCTATGATGCGCTTCTCGCCCGCTCAGTGGCGGATATCGCCTGGTTCTGGGATGCAGTGATGCAGGAGTTAGATATCCAATTTATCCACCCTTACTCGCATATCCTCGATCTCTCTGCCCGCGCGCCCTTCGCCACATGGTGTGTCGGGGGACAGATGAATATTATCCACAACTGCCTGGACAAATGGCAGATCACGGACACCGCGCACAAGCCTGCTCTCATCTGGGAAGCGGAGAACGGCTGCTGTCAAACTCTTTCCTACGCCCAACTCCATGAGGAAGTGTGCCGCTGTGCCAATGCACTGCACAGCCTGGGCGTAGGCAAAGGCGATGCCATCGGTCTGTATATGCCCATGATCCCGCAACTAGCCATCGCCTTCCTAGCGGTGATCAAAGTAGGTGGCATTGTTCTGCCTCTTTTCAGTGGATATGGCCCATCCGCCATCAGCAGCCGCCTGAATGATGCCCATGCCAAGGCAGTATTCACTGCTGACGGATTCCTGCGCCGGGGGCAGCCGGTGGTCATGAAACCAGTACTGGACAAGGCACTGGTAGATGTACCGAGCCTCAAACACGTGATCGTCTGCAAACAACTGACCGCACAGGAGATCCCCTGGCAAAGGGGACGAGATCACTGGTGGCACGACCTGATTCCCGCCCAGGGGACCCAGTCCGAAACCACCCCGACCGCAGCCGAAGATCCGCTCATGATTATCTACACCAGCGGCACCACGGGCCGGCCCAAAGGCGCGCTCCATACCCATTGTGGATTTCCGATCAAAGCGGCCCAAGACATGCGGCACGCCATGGACCTGAAACCTGGGGAGCTGATGTACTGGATGACAGATATGGGCTGGATGATGGGGCCGTGGCTGGTCTTCGGCACATTGCTGAACGCCGCGGCCATGCTATTTTTCGATGGCGCACCAGATCATCCGTCGGTCGACCGGGTATGGGAGATCTGCGCCCGGCACAAAGTCACGCATCTGGGCCTGTCGCCGGTGCTGGTACGGGCCCTGATGCCACACGGCATCAAGCCGCTTACACAACATGACCTGTCCAAGTTACGCGCTGTTGGCTCCACCGGAAGCCCATGGGACCCGGCGAGTTGGTGCTGGGTGTTCGAGAATGTGCTGGAAGGCCGCAAGCCGATCCTGAATTATAGCGGCGGTACGGAGATCAGTGGCGGCATTTTGGCCGGTAACTTTTTCAAGCCCCTCAAACCCGCGTCCTTCAGCGGGCCAATCCCAGGAATGGATGCAGATGTGGTAGACGACGCCGGCAATCCAGTGCGGGGAGAAGTGGGTGACCTAGTCATTCGCCAGCCGTGGATCGGCATGACACGGGGCTTCTGGCAGGACAACGAACGCTACCTGGACACGTACTGGAGTCGCTTTGAAGGGCTGTGGCTCCAAGGCGACTTCTGTGCCATTGACGAGGATGGCCTCTGGTATATTCTGGGGCGCAGCGACGACACCATCAAAATCGCGGGCAAGCGCCTTGGCCCAGCCGAGGTGGAATCACTTGTCAACATGCACCCAGACGTGGCTGAATCAGCGGCTGTGAGTGTACCCCATCCGCTGAAGGACAACGAAGTGGTCGTCTTCACCGTCCTTACGCCGGGGGTGCCGGCCAATGAAACCCTGCGCTCAGAACTACAAGAGCGCATCAGTGCCGAATTGGGCCGCCCGCTCAGGCCAAAGGAAGTGAAATTCTGTACGGCACTCCCCAAAACCCGCAACGCCAAAGTCATGCGCCGCGTGATCCGGGCCGCTTATCTAGGCGAGTCCCTAGGCGATATCAGCAGCCTAGAGGATCCAACCACGGTGCAAGCGATTCAGAATGCCATATGAACCTTCTCACGCTTGAAAATGTCTCCAAACAGTTCTCCGAACGGCTACTACTGGACGCTGTCAATTTCAGCATCAATGCCAAGGAACGCATCGGCCTGCTGGGTGTCAACGGGAGCGGTAAGACGACTCTCTTACGCATCATCGCCGGGGAGGAAACAGCAGATGATGGCAGGGTGACTATCTGGGGCGGTGTGCGGGTAGAGATGATCCATCAGGAGCCAGAATTGGACGAGGGGTCCACGGTTCTCGACCAACTTTTCCACAGCGACTCGCCGCAGATGCGCTTGCTACAGGAATATGAACGTACCAATCAGCAGCTAGAGAGAGCGCCATCCAACCCGACCCTCAACCGCCGGCTGCTGGAACTCTCAGCAGAGATGGAACACACTGGCGGCTGGGCCGCAGAGGCCAACGCCAAAGCGATCCTCACGAAGTTGGGAATCATCGACTTTGACGTACCTATCAGCTCCCTCAGTGGCGGACAGCGGAAGCGAGTCGCCTTGGCCCGTGCCCTCATTGACCGGGCCGACCTACTGATTCTTGATGAGCCGACCAATCACATTGATGCCGAGACGGTCGCCTGGCTGGAGGAGTACCTGATCAGTGCCCCCGGCGCGCTGCTGATGGTCACCCATGACCGCCACTTCCTCAACCGGGTGGTCAATCGCATCGTCGAGCTGGACAGACGGCAACTCGTCTCCTATGATGGCAACTACAGCCGCTATCTGGAGCTACGCCAGACCCGCCATGAACGGCTCGCTGCAGAGGAAAAGAAACGGCAGAAGTTCCTCAAACGGGAGTTGGAGTGGATACGGCGGACGCCCATGGCCCGAGGCACAAAGCAAAAAGCCCGCAAACAGCGTATTGCCGAACTCCAGCGCATTCACTACGATGCAGACACGGACCGGGTGGCGATGGCCCTGGCCAGCCGCCGCCTAGGTAAGACGGTTCTGACAGCAAGCGGTCTGACAAAATCCTACAATGGCATGCAAGTGGTGAAGGGGGTGGAGTTTTCACTGGGTCCCGGTGACCGCTTCGGTCTCCTCGGGCCCAACGGCGCGGGCAAAAGTACATTTCTGGATATGTTGGCAGGCAAACTTCAAGCGGACGCCGGGCAGATCATCTGGGGCGAGACGGTCCGGCTCGGTTATTACGACCAGCGGACCGTCGAGCTGCCTGAATCCCAGCGGCTGATCGAATTCATCGAGGCTGAAGCAGCGGTCATTCAGGCAAAGGATGGCAGCCGTGTTGAAGCAGCCCAGATGCTGGAGTGGTTTCTCTTTCCCCGCAAGATGCAGTGGGGACGCATCGGCAGCCTCAGCGGTGGAGAACGACAGCGACTGTATCTGCTGCGTACATTGATTCACCAGCCAAATGTGCTGCTTCTGGACGAGCCGACAAACAACCTAGATGTACAGACACTGGCTGTCGTGGAGGAATTTTTAGACGCGTTCCTCGGCTGTCTGGTTGTCGTCAGCCACGACCGCTATTTTCTCGACCGTACCGTTGATTTCATCCTACCTTTTGAGGACGGACGCCTAGGCAGGCGTTATCCCGCCCCTTACGACCTGTACCGACGCCTACGCGCAGAAGATGAAGGCACAGCTGACCGAGCGTCAACCACAACACGTCCTGCATCCCATGGAAGCGGTAGTAGCCGACGGATGACCGAAAGCCGCCAAAAACTGACATGGGATGAGAAACAAGAATTGGAGAAGTTGGAAATACAGATCGCCAATTGGGAAAAAGAGAAGGCACAGTTGCAGCAGAGGATCAACGACAGCGGTAATGACTATCAGAAATTGCTTACTCTATCGTCAGCTTTGACGACCGTCGAGACATCGTTGGAGTCCGCTTTCGAGCATTGGGCAGAGTTGTGCGAACGCCAAGAAGTTTACTAACAATGTTGTCTTCCTCAACAGATTTCTATCATGTACCATGGGTACAGATGGATCCCCAATAGAGTTAAGACGAATGTATACACGAAATATCGGTGTGATCGTCTTGGTTCGGCTTGCGTCACTCGTAAGCTGATGATACACTCTATATGAATAGATGACCCCTTAGATGGTGTATAAATCTTTGTTTGTCAGATTGCCAGCAGATAGTACTAGGCGTTCAGTCCGTTACTCAACCACCGCGACAGGCAATCGGTCGCAATCTAGGCCTACTTATTGTGCATTTGGCTTGCCCCGAGTGTAATGCTCCTGTTGAAGTAAACGCGTCCTTCTCAAATTGCCCCAACTGCGGCGCAGATATCACATCCCACTATACGATAGCGGATGTGAGCCGCGCGGTCTATCAGAGTGCTGTAGAACGCTATTCAAGAGGGAATGAACTGGCTGCCCTAGAGCGGATTCGTCACGGCCTTGCTATTTTGGACGCGCCAGAGTTGCATCTGCTGGCCGCGATCATTCATCATAAACGAGGCGAATTCAGTGATATGCGCCGTCATGTGGCCGCTATCCCCATGAACGATAGCCTACGGCCAGAGGGCGAGTGGCTCATCCGCTCCCATCAAGAACGGTTGCAGAAGAATCGACGAAAAGCGGCCCGCAAACGCGGTCGTGCCACCAAAGGCAATCAACTTCTAGTCGTGGTAGGCAAGGCAAATCGCCAGTTCACGCCTGAATCTTACCCGCTCTCGGTAAGCGGTAACGACAAACCGACCAACAAAATCCGACGCAACCGGCTGCTCTGGGCAATTCCCATCACAGCCACCCTGCTGGCTATCCTTCTTTTCACACGCGTGGATCCTCTGCTGACAGCACTGCGCCAGCTACGCAACACTCCACCAGAACTGATATCGTCCTACATCCTCACCCAAGATAGCCCGGTTCTGAGAACCACGCCCACTGCCATTTCGGAAAACCCACTTCCCCCAGTACCTATCAAGCGACCACGTGAGGTCATGGTTAGAGAGGTAGAGGCCGTGTCCTCCGCACCAGAACCCACACCTACCCAAACCCCTACCGAACTGGCTTCAGAGAGATCACCTGGTGCTGTGGTCACTGCCATTGTTGCCACAGTACAGGCGCAGTCCTTTGATTTGACCAGCTATCTGAACGGACGCAATCGCCCGGATCTAGCTGCCCTTCCGGTTCAAGCCCGGTTGCAGGGCAGCGAATTGACTCTGCAGGGGGTCGTGGCCTTGACATCTCATCGACTCGACCTGTTGACCCTAGCACTGCAGGCTGATGGCGTTGCCTGGGTGAATGGCATCGATCTCGTAGTACATCTGCCGCAGACCTACACTGTACAGGAAGGCGACAACCTCCATATCATCGCTTATAAATTGTATGGAGACCGAACTCGCTGGGAAGATATCTACGCCGCCAATCAAACACTCATCAGCCAGAACGGAAATTTTATCCAAGTTGGCGAGGAATTGATTGTGCCCTAGATCTACCAGAAACGCCAAGGAGAACGCATGAAATTGGGTCATATTGACAGACGGCTTCTGACGATTCTGCTGGTTGTCTTTGTGCAGATGCTGGGTATGTCGCTCATTCTGCCGATCCTCCCGCTTTATGCCCAGCGTGAGTTTCAGGTGTCACCAGAAATGATTACGTTGCTCGTCTCCGCCTTCTTTGCCGCTCAATTCTTAGCAGGGCCATACATCGGCCAGTTATCTGACCGTTACGGCCGCATTCCTGTGTTAATTATCAGCCAGATCGGGACAGTGATCAGCTTTGTGATGCTGGCCTTTGCCCCGAACTTCGGCTGGCTGCTCAGCGCTCGTATCTTGGATGGCATCACAGGCGGCAATATCATCGTTGCCCAAGCGTATATTACTGACATCACCCCAAGAGAAAAGCGTACAGAATCCCTGGGGTACATCTTTGCTGTCTTCGGCCTAGGCTTTATGTTCGGGCCGGCGTTGGGAGGCGTCCTGGCGGCCTCCTATGGCACCCAAGTGCCCTTCCTGCTGGCTGCTGCGGCCGCGGCAGCTGTCGTAGTGCTCACTTGGTACGCCCTAGATGAGACCCTCTCGTCGGAAGAACGAATCGCTGCCCGTGCCCGGCGGTCCAGTAACCTCTCCATCAGCAGCGCGCTGCGTAACCTGCCACTGCTGACAATTCTCATCATCACATTTTTGGGTCAGTTTTCCCTCGGAATGTTGCAGTCCACATTCGCCCTATACGGAGAAGCTGTGCTGTTCCAAGGCTATAGCGAAGAAGCGACGAATATCGGCATCGGCCTGCTGCTGACTACCGTAGGAGCATCCCAACTATATACCCAAACGTACCTACTGCGGCGGCTGATGCGAAAGTTTAATGAAGGCCAACTGGTAGTGATGGGCAGCATTTTCCGCACAATCGGCATGGTGATCTATGCTGTCATCACAACGCCATGGCTCGGACCACTCGGCGCTATCTTTTTCGCCATCGGTTTTGGGATTGCTAGCCCGCCTTTGCAATCAATGGCCACCTCAACTGTGGCAGATCAAGACCGGGGCAGTGTACTCGGCATCTTCCAATCAAGTGTCAATCTGTCAACGATCCTCAGCACGGCCATCGCCGGCGTCCTCTTCAATTTGGGGCCGACAATCCCTTACTGGCTGGGCGCGGCCATGTCATCTGTGGTGGTCCTGCCGGCCATTGGGTTGATGCGTCAAACGCGGCCCGTGTCGGTTGGGGCCGGCGGCAGATGAGAAGAATTCAAGTGTTATCCTAGCGAAATCCACAACTTCAGCAGGAGCGCAGCATTGTTTTTCGCATGCTGCCCATGCCAAACTTGAGCCAGAGAGAAACTATGCCAGTGAATTCCAGCACCCATCGCGCACTTCCTCTTGAGGATATCGCTCGTCTACCACGCCCCGGCGATAACGTGGCCATCGCCACCCGGCTGCTACCGGCCGGGACCGTAATCTACCAAGATGGGGCCCAATACACCCTCAATTGTACGGTTCTAGTTGGGCACCGCTTCGCCATCCAACCGATCACAGAGGAGGAACCGCTGTTGTCTTGGGGGCTTCCCTTTGGCATCGCTATCCGGCCGATTGGGCCAGGGGAATATGTATGCAACGCCAGCATGCTCGAGGCATTGCACGGCCGTTCCTTGGATTTTGCCATACCCCAACAACCAAATTTTCGGGACCGGATCATTCCCTACGAAGTAGACAAGGCGAATTTCCGACCCGGTCGCCAAGTAGAGCCATACAGTGAGGAGCGCACGTTTCTGGGCTATCCGCGCAATGGTGGGCGGGGTGTCGGCACCCGCAATACACTCGTCATCCTAGGGACGACTTCAGCAACAGCCGGCTTTGCCAGGGCATTGGCGCAACAGATGCGGTCCAGGCTGCAAGAGTTCCCCACCCTCAACGGTATTGTACCCATCGCTCACACAGAAGGCAGCGGCTACAAACGGCTGAACAACCGGGAGTTTCTGCTGCGTACCTTGGCCGGTTTGATTGTCCATCCGAATGTGGCCGCGATCCTAGCTGTGGATGTGGACAACCGCTCCACAGATACGATCAGCAATGCAGAGTTGGAAGAATACCTGCGGGCAAATGGATATCCCCTAGACGCGGTGCCCCATCATTTTTTTACTCTTTGCGGGGATTGGCAGGAGGATCTGGCGGCAGGGGCAGAAATCGTTTGCCGCTGGCTACCGCAGATCTCTGCCATGAAACGCACGCCCACATCCCTGGCCCATCTGTCCATCGCGCTCCAATGCGGCGGTTCCGATGCATTCTCCGGCGTATCCGGCAATCCTCTGGCATCCGGCGTCGCCAAAGAAATCATTCGCTACGGTGGACGAGCCAATCTGGCAGAGACCGACGAACTGATCGGGGCGGAGGCATATGTGCTACAAAATGTGCGCGATCTGGCGATAGCCCGCTCCTTTCTAGATTTCGTGGCCCAGTTCAAAGAGCGGTTGGCATGGCATGGCCAGACCGCAGAGGGCAATCCCTCTGGCGGGAACAAATACCGGGGGCTGTACAATATTGCTCTCAAATCCATCGGCGCAGCCATGAAACGGCACCCTGCTGTGTGTCTTGATTGGGTTGTGGATTATGGGGAACGGATGGAGGACCCCGGCTTCTATTTTATGAATACACCGGGCAATGATCTGGAGAGCATTGCCGGTCAGGTAGCCGGCGGCTCAAATCTGATTGTTTTCGTCACCGGCAATGGCTCGATCACAAACTTCCCGTTTGTACCCACGATCAAAGTGATGACGACCACACAACGGTTCGAGTTGCTAGCCCAGGAGATGGACGTGAATGCAGGGGCCTATCTGGACGGTCGGCCAATGGCCCAACTCACCGACGAGACCCTCGATCTGCTGGTAGAGATCGCTTCCGGGCGGCTCAGTAAAGGCGAACGAGCTGGGCACTCCCAAATTTCCATCTGGCGCAACTGGCAGCAGCAGGACCATAGCCGCCTACAAGCGATCCTGACTCGCCCACAACCGAATGGTCGGCCAATTTCACTTGAGACAAATGGTGCGGAAATCAACAGAGCAGCCGTTCCCCGGCCACCAGCACCGAGTATCGGACTGCTTCTGCCCACAAGCCTCTGCTCCGGACAGATCGCCCGCATGGCCGCGCAGCACCTGAACAGATCCGTGGCCGGCAGAGTACCAGCTCTGTCCTCCTTTGCCGCGTTGGTACACACGGAAGGATGCGGGGTCGCTTTTGCTTCTACCAAAGATATCTATGCGAAAACAATGATCGGATACGCTACCCATCCGCTAGTGCAAGCCTGCCTCTTTCTGGAACACGGCTGCGAGAAGGCTCACAACGATTATATCCATTCATTGCTGCAAGATAGAGGGCTTTCAGCAGAAGATTTCGGTTGGGCCAGCGTACAGATAGACGGTGGCATTGCTCAAGTGCTCAACAAAATCAACGCTTACTTCATCATGGAGCGTGAAAAATCCCACGATCTTGGCAATCCACGAACGACGCGAACGCAAGCCCTAACATTGGCACTCCTCGCCGATGGGGAGGTGCCGCATACAGTCGCGGAAAGCCTCGCCCACATCACGCAACGGATCATCGCGGCCAGTGGCTCTGTCGTTACACCTGCAGCGAGCAACCTTGCCCAGGCACCCGCTTACTACGAACCACTAGGCCTACCCCAAGACCTACAGCCATCCCTCGCCTACGGGCAGACGGTACAGGAGCCAGGTTTCCACCTGATGGAAACACCCACGCCCCACTGGACGGAGACGCTCACTGGGCTAGGGGCCACCGGGGCGCATCTGATCGTCGCCTACACAGACAGGCCGCACGCCGGACATCCTTTTGTGCCGGTCTTGCTGCTTCAGGACCCCAGCACCCGCACCACCTCGGATCTAACATTGCAAGGCGAACCTTCCCGCTGGCCCGGTCAGATTCTGGAACTGGTGGCACAGACTCTGGCAGGCGACTACCGCCCCCAGACTTTGGCTCACAATCATATCGACTTTCAGATCACCCGGGGACTACTGGGGATATCTACATAGCCGAACGATGACAAGTAACATATCAACCGTTGGGAAGCTAAGGGGCAAAGGCGGGGAAATCTCCCGGCTCCAACAGAAGACGTAACCTGCCTGTCTCTAGATCGATCAACCATAGAGAAGGGACGATATCTGGCCCGCGCAGAGGAAAACGACGGGTGATCAGAAAGCGTCCATCTGTGCTCCACACCGGCGGTCCGTGATCGTAGGCTGCATCTCTTGTTAGAGCAGTGGCCTGTGTACCATCGGCACGCATACGCCAGATCTGGTTGCCACGTGTCGCGCCAGGGCCTTCTAATTCCTTGCGTTGAAAGGCGAGCCAGACACCATCAACCGACGAGACAGCCGAGCTATCATCAACCAGATTGCCCACCCCGCTCAGATCGACCCGCTCGCCGCTTTCCACGTTGATTGCGATCAGATGGGTCATCCATTCATCGTCATTCTTCCAAAAATCGGTTGTGTACAATCTAGGCTGGGATGTGTCCCAGGTGCATGTCTCTCCTGTCGCGGTCGGGTACAGATCCATCTGCCCACTGGTTACATGAAAAACGCCCAGCTTTTGTTCGCTAGGCGAGACATAACAGAGCCACGCCCCATCGGCAGACCAGCGAGCATCCAGGCCGAGGCGTTGGTTGTCGTTAAAGATCGGAGCTGTCTGGCCAGTCGCTATGTCCAGGATCCAGATCCTTGGTGGGCTGAGCGGCCCGGACGTAAAGGAATTGACATTACGGCGGGTGTAGGCTAGGTACTGGCCATCGGGTGACCAACCCGGCCCACTGCATGATCCATCCTCGCAGGCCAACAGCAGGGTATCCTGCCCAGTGGACAGGTCGACCAGCCGCAGGTCACTAACGCCCAATGGGCCCAGAGCCGCGTAGACGATCTGCGTCCCGTCAGGCGATGGTGCGAAATCCCATACGCTGCTATCCATGTCTGTAAGAACGAACGGTTGAACATCTGTGGGGAACTCTCCATATTCGACCGGCAGAGCGTGGAGTTGCGCGCGTCCAACTTCATCAATTGTTTTGAAGAAGAGGTGAGAGAGGTCATTGTCCCTAGCTGCAGCAGCCCTCTGTCCTTGCCAGAAAAGGCCAAGGAGCAACAGTACACACATGCTCAGAATGGCCAATACGGCCAGATCAAAACGGCTCATCCAAATACCACCCAAACACCTGTCGCCGGTGCAGTTAGCGGCCACAGGTCATTGCAGTTAAGGATAGAGATAGGGCTGGTTGGGTTCTGGTACAGCCTGTACTTGCTCGGCCACAAGCACCGGCATCTCATTTCTTGCGGGTGCGGAGAACTGCCCATAGACCTGCACCCATGCGCCTTCGACCAGCTCACGAGCAGCCGGCCACTGCACTGTCAGCCCGACAGCAGTGGCATCGGCAGCACAACAGCCGATAACAAAACGAGTGACAATAAAAGAATCCTCGTCTGTGTCGTCGCTCCGGTAAACAAAACCGGTCACATTGGCACTGTCCGTTTCGGATGGCCATTCATTTGCGCTGAAAGCGAGTACCCAATCCAAAATGCTGCGTTCGCTTGTCCCTGTGTCTTGGGTGGAACGCACGGCCGCGGGCAGCACTGAATCCAGAGAACCTACGCTGATCTCACGGTTTTCCAAGGCGGCTATGCCCAGGGGACGGGGCGGCACAACGAGGCCCAATATGATTGGCAGCAAAATGAGCAGAAGCCCGGCCCAGCCCAGATCATGGCTGTGTTGATGGCGGTCTTCTTCCTCACCAGTGCTTTCGCGCTTGGAAGTACTGGAAAGGTATTGGTAGCTTCCCCCGACCAGAAGGAGCCCTAGAACGGCCAGTATGGTCAGCCAGCCGAAACGTTGGCTAATGTAAAAATTGAGGGTGCCAGAGGTGATTCTCGTGAGGAGAAAGATCCCCAATCCGAAGAGGAGTAATCCCTTGATCGCTAATTGCACTCTGGGCAAACGCAATATCTCGTTCATCACATCCCTACCTGTACATTCCAGAAGACAGCAATCACAGTCACAAGCGCAAAGGGCAAAAGGATCAGATACAAGACGGTACGCCGCCGAAAGACACTTAAAAACAGCAATGAGCTTTTCACATCCACCATCGGACCGAAGACGAGGAAGCCAAACAGCGAGCCGGTCGTAAAGGTGCTGCTGAAGGCTAAGGCGATAAAGGCATCCACCGTGGAACAGACCGATAGAATGAATGCCAAGAAGGTCAGCGCAAAGACCGAAATGAACGGACTTTGACCAATGGCAAGCAAAGTAGACTGGGACACGAGGATCTGCATGAGTGCGGCCAGCATCGAACCGACGATCAAGTAGCGGGCCATGTCCAGAAAATCATCGCCGGCCAGAGCCAGGGCCTGCCAGATGCGAGGGCCTGTACGGGGATGGTCGTGAGCGGGGATACCGCGCGCTGCCAGGGTCTGTGGTAGGAGGATCTCCTGGGGCCGGGCAAGATGGAAGATCAGCCCAACGATAAATGCGACCAGAATACTAAAGCCGAACCGGCCCCACAACACAGGGCCCCAGCCAAATGCTGTAAATGTACTGAAGAGCACAACCGGATTGATCACCGGTGCTGCCAGCAGAAATGCGATGCCCACAGGCAAAGGGAGACCCTTGCCATAGAGACGCCGGGTTACGGGCACGACCCCGCACTCACACACGGGGAAGACGAATCCCAACCCTGCCCCCGTGAGGGCTGCGGTGAGCGGATGCCTAGGCACAAAGCGTTCTAGAATCCCCTGGTCCACATAGACCGCGATGATGCCTGATACAATCGAACCGGCCAAAAGAAACGGGGCGGCTTCAATGAAGAGGCTAAGGAAAACTGTAACGAATGTCTGAAAGCGTTCGGCAATGAAAAAACGGGCCTGCGGTGTATTGATGCTGCTGACGAGAATCGCAGCAACAGCCAGAATGGCAAACACCACGACCCCCCAGCGTGGACGTCCAATCCAGCGATTCTCTGGCTTCTCTAGGACTACTTCCGGTACTGACATCTGATCCAAACCCCAGTGATTGGTGTCAAACAGTTATTCTCTATTGGTGTTAAAGCGAACGTGTATCAACGATTGCTCATAGCAGGCAGCGCAAAGCCCATATATCTCTAGCAAATGGCTCTGGACCTGAAAGCCGTTCTGTTCTGCCAACTGTTGCAGCAGCGGCTCCGCCACACATTCATCAAAATCAATCATGATGTGGCAACTGTTACATACCAGATGGTGATGGCCTCCCTCAGCCCGAATATACAGGGGTGCTCCGTTGCTAGACGAGATGGGCCGTACAATACCCAAAGTCGTAAAAAGCTCCAGGGCCCGATACACTGTAGCCCGACCAATTTTGGGGTTAACCGCTTTGGCCTCTGCCAGTACCTGGGCCGGATTCAGATGCCCCAATTGGTTCTCGATCACCTGGAGCACCGCCAGCCGAGCCGCTGTAATCTTATAGCCAGCCTCTTTGAGACGTTGTATGTATCGGGAAGATCGACTTGCACTCACAGACGCTGCGCCCGTTTCTCTATCACCTACCTGTAGGCCAGAACCATTTGATGACAATTCTACTTGAGATATTCACATTCTGTCAATCTGTAACACCAGTGGACTATATAGCCCCACGAACCGCATCAGAATATACTCAGAGAATCCTGATGGATTTGCATATTTGTCATTGATTATGGCAAAATTTATTGCAAACCGCAAACACCAGTGTAGTTACTGACCACAGACCACTGCAGTTACGAAAGGGACTTCATCCATGTCACAAATGACGCTGGAACAGCTTCGCCAAGAACTTCCCATGGTGGGAGAAGTGGCATATTTTCAGACTGGGACGTATGGACCATCTACCGAAGCTGTGCTGAAAGCAGTGCGCGAGGCGATGGAGAACGAGGCCCGTCACGGGCCGGCCACCCCTGCGGGAAGACAATCCCACATGGAGCACGAAGCTGCCGCCAGAAGCGGGTTGGCCCGGCTGCTCAATGTCAAAGAGGCGGAGCTGGGCATCACCGTTAATACATCCCAAGCCATGCAGCAGATTATCCGCGGCATATCTTGGCAGCCCGGGGATACATTCATCATGACCTCCCTAGAGCATGTCAGTACCTACGGTCTGGCGTATGTACTGGAACAGGAGTACGGTGTCACTGTCAAAGTCATTGAGGGAGATCAGGATGACCCGGCCCTGTTGGATGACCTGGATTCTGCCTTGACCGAACGCACGCGACTCATCTGCCTCAGCCATATCGCTTCCCCCAATGGCCGCCTTCTAGCGGTGAAAGAGGCAGCTTCCCTCGCCCATAAACAGGGCGTCCCCGTAGTCCTTGACCTAGCCCAATCAGTAGGGCAGATGCCCGTGGACATCTCCGCACTCGGCTGTGACTTTGCCGTAGGCTCCGGCCACAAATGGCTGCTTGGCCCTATGGGCACAGGCTATATCTACATCTCTGCCGGCCACATTGCCAACTTTTGTCCCAATTTTATTCCCGACCGCAGCCCGTGGACCCTTGCTGATGCCCCTACACCAGCGGCAACGGCCCGCTCGCGGACAGAAATCGGCACCTATAACCATGCCCTAGTCGTTGGCCTAGGCAGAGCCGTCCAAGTCGCGGAGAGCATCGGGTTGGACACCATCCAAGCGAGGATAGCGCAACTCACGCAGCGGCTGCGGCAAGAGGTTGCCAAGATAGACCGAGTACGCATCATCACCCCCTTGGAGGAGGGGAAGTCTGCCGGTATCACCTCTTTGATGTTCGACGGATTCACCAAGGAGACCATGGACAACCTCGTTGAACGGCTGCATACACAGCAGAAGGCTGTCGTCAAAGCCCAATGGCTCACAGCCCCTCCTGACCCGGTTAAAGTCGCCATGCGTATCTCCGTGGCCGCCTTTAATACAGAAGACGAGGTGGCGTGCTTGCTAGAAGGGATCGAAGAGGGACTGAAAGAGCATAGCGGCAGTCTTTAGTTGTCACTTGCACTACCTAGAAACGAAGGAGGCCTTGGCCATGGTAAACAACCAAAAGCGAAGCGGCTTATCACGACGTTCCCTTCTGCAGATGACCTCTCTCGCCATCGGTAGTACGGTCATCGCCGCCTGTACCCCACCCCCTCCGCCCAGGGCCGCCTCAGAACCCAAAGCCCCAACAATACTCACCAACAAAATTGCCGACATCGTTCTACGCCAGATAGGCCCTGGTGTCCACATCGGCATTGGTGAGGCAGGCATCAAGGAGATCGCAGCGCAGGTCAAGGCCGACCTTGGCTTTACCGTCCAAATGACCGTCCTAGACACAGACGCAAACAACCAACGCGCCATCACACAGACTAGCTCATATCATATCCTTGATACCGAGCACTATAGCCTCCCCCTCCTCGTATCCGCCGGCGCGTTACAGGGACTGGACATCTCACGTATCACTGATTTCGACAAGATCGTGCCTATCTTCACTACAGGGAAACTGACCGAGGATGCAGCAGTGGGACAAGGGACCGCACCCCATAAGGTGATGTTCCTTCCCAACAGAGAGGCAACCTCATTTGCCTCTACACCGACACATTGGGCGACCCTCATCCCCACCATCTACAACGCCGATACATTGGGATATCGCCCTGATCTGATCGAAAAAGAGCCTACATCCTGGATGGATCTCTTTGATCCTGTTTACAGAGGACAAACCGCGCTCGTCGATATTCCTGCAGTTGGGATTATTGATGCGGCCCTAGCAGTCGAAGCTGCAGGTCTTATGGAATTTGGTGACAAAGGCAACATGACCCGGGCGGAATTGGAGCAAATTACCGCCATCCTCAAAGAGCAAAAGGCTCTCGGCCAGTTTCATTCCTTCTGGAAAACCGTTGATGAATCGGTGGATCTTATGCTCTCCGGCGAAGTTGTGTTACAGTCCATGTGGGTACGCGGGGTCATAGCCGTCAAAGCACAGGGCGTCCCTTGTATCTATCAACCGCTCCAGGAAGGATACCGGGCCTGGTCATACGGCATCGGTATCTCAGCTAGTGTTGAGGGCATGGAGCTCGATGCTGCCTATGAGTATATGAACTGGTGGACTTCTGGATTCGCGGGCGGATTTGTGGGGCGTCAAGGGTATTACAGCGCGGTTCCCGAAAACGCGAAACCGTTTATGTCCCAAGCAGAATGGGACTTCTGGTATGAGGGCAAGCCGGCGACCGAACCGATGATCGACCCATTTGGGAACGAATTTGTGCCAGCAGGAGCCGTTCGCGACGGTGGTAGTTTCTGGGAGCGCATGGGCAATGTTGCTGCTTGGAATTCAATTATGGATGAGCAAGAGTACGTAGTGCAAAAGTGGGATGAGTTCATCACTTCCTAACGACAGTTACGAAACAGAGGAGAGCAAGCATGCCTGAAAACCTGATACTCTGGGGACCCCCTGTGGTAGATAGCGTTCCCGGGGCCCCTGATTATGCTGCCTACCTGCCCGGGTGGGTGACAAAATGCGCCGATGTAGGCGTATCCAAGATCATTGGCGGTGATCGAACCCTTGCCTTGACAGAGGCTGCCCACGAAGTCGGCATCAAGGTGGACCCCTATGTGAACTACAATGCCTTTCCTCGGTATGGAAGTGCTCGGGTCACCTATGGATGGTCCCTAGATTTTCTCCGCCCACCTGTGATTGCCCCCGAAGCCCGTGGGATTCTTGACAAGCACCGGCCCATCTTTGATGCCCCCAAAGTAACCACCACTATGGACGACTTTGCACGTCAGCATCCGCAGTACCGCAGTTTGACGCGCAACCGTTCCTACAACCTGCAACCAGGAGATGATCTCTACCTGAGCCTCGCCTTCCCGGAAGTACGGGCCCACCAGACACAGATATTCCTTGACACGCTGGCAGAGACCCAAGGTGATGGGATTCAGGTCGAGTTCGTGCTTGGAAATGAGGATGAAACCGGCGTTGTGCCCTACGGCTATGAAGATCGCACCGTTGCCGAATTTCAGATGAAACATGGGCAGGATCCCTTTGATCTGCCCAACGACAACCCAGATTGGATGCAGTTCCGGGCCGACTATGTTACCCTTTTCCTCGCGGAATTGCGAGCCGCAGTCAAGCAGGTCTCTCCTGAGGCTGTGTTTTCAACTACCATCATCGCCGGCGAAAAGGACGACTATCTCAAACTCCTGCAAGACTGGCCAGCCTGGATCGAGCAGGGCATTCTCGATGAATTTTATATCTGGTTCCGCACCAATTCCGACCTGAAAGCCCTTGAACGCCAGATGCACTATGCTGTCGAAGTCGCCGCCGGTCGGGTCCCGGTCATCGCTGAACTATCCTGCTATCATCCGGGCAGCTTTCAAGAGCCCGAACTGATGCTGGCCGCCGGAGAGGTAGCCCTGGCGAACGGGGCTGCCGGCGTTGGCATATACCGCAGCCATGCTGTCGAGCAGTTGAACTTCTGGCACGTTTTGGAAGAATTGCGAAAACGATAACCAACAGGTAGAATAAACCCCAGTCGTCAGTGAAACCCTAGCTTCAAGTAACTGCAGTACACAATCAACGACTGACAACTGGAAACTGCAGTTACACAAATTTATAGGAGAGTATACTAATGAGAAGGACGTACAAATTGGTCGGGATTCTTGGCATCGTCGCTGCGCTATTGGTCGTTTCCGGCTGTGTCGGCCTGAACCAAGGCAATATGATGCCAGCAGATGGCCCGGCTGAAGCCGCGGCTCCTATGGCAGAAGATGCCGCCCAGAACTATCCACAGGAGATGGTCGTCGGCATGGGGGCCTTGCCTGTAACTCTGGTGGGCAATACAATTCCCTCCCTACAATCTCGCATCTTTTCCAAGTTGATGTACGAAACCCTGGCAGTCTTGAATGAGGAGACAGGGGTCATTGAGCCGCATCTGCTGGAAACGATGGAGTTGGTCGATGATACAACCGTTTCCATCAAGATCAAGGAAGGCCTCCAATTCCATAACGGTGAAAAGCTCACGGCCCCAGGCCTTGCCAAGACATTTGAATTACTCAAGGAGTCGGATCCTCAGAAATTTACGTGGTCGTTTCGACAACTGAACGACTACGAATCCTATGAAGTGATCGATGACTACACCATGGAATTCACGCTCAAGGAACCGATCGATCGCTGGGCCAATCTGTTTGCAAATCACATGCCACTTGCGCCGGACCACCTAGAAACGGTAGGCCTCGATGGGTACACGGAAGACCCGGTCGGAACTGGCCCCTATAAGTTTTCTTCTTGGCAAAGGGACAGCTACATTACCTTAGATCGCTGGGAGGAGTATCCGGGGGACAAACCGGTTATTGAGAGCGTGACCTTCCGGCATATGCCCGAGGCTGCGGTGCGGGTGGCAGCCTTGAAGAGCGACGAGATTCATGTCGCCGCGCACGTGCCGCCGGACCAAGTCCCCAGCTTGTTGCAAGATGGCTTTGAGCTGTACGTCGGCGATAGCATGCAGAGCATGTATGTAGGCATTGATATTTATGGCAGATCAGAGATTCTACAGGATGTACGCGTACGGCAGGCGATGCTCTATGCCGTTGACCTGGAGGCCATGTGGAAGACGATTGCCGGCGGGTACGGCACCTTGCTGGATTGTCAGATCGTCGCCCCTGGCGGCTTCGGCTATAATGAGAACGTGAAGCGTTATCCCTATGACCCAGAAAAGGCCCGCCAGTTGTTGGCAGAAGCCGGCTATGCCGATGGCTTTACCATCACTGGGTCAGCAACGTCCGGTCGCTATTTCCGGGACCGCACATTCATGGATGCACTGATCGCGCAGTGGGCCCAGGTAGGCATACAGGTCGAAATGGAATATCCTGAGTCTTCAGTCTGGTTGCAAGAGCTCATCGACCAGACATTGCCGCTTATCATGAATATCGGCTTGAACTGGTACCTGAGCGATAACACATCCTCTATGTGGACGTCAGCACGTGAAAATCCGCCGGATCCGGACTTTATTGAGATGGTCAACGAGAAACGTAAACTGGTGGATGCAGCCGAGCGTGAGAGGAAAGTTCGGGAAATCGCGGCCTATTCCTGTGAGAACGCCCAGGCCCTGTACGCGTACACAATCCCGGCCCTCTATGCGTTGAACCCGGATCTCCCAGAGTTGACATTCAGCAAGTCCTTTGAAATGTTCATTCCGTCAGAATAGTCAAACCCAGTGGCTAGCGGAGGGTAACGATTCTCCGCTAGCCACTCTCTACTGGGATTTTTGACATGAGAACCTTCATCATCCGCCGCTTTCTGCAGGCGGTCTTCGTCATACTTCTCGTTGTGACTCTCGTCTTTTTCCTGATCAGGGTGTCAGGCGATCCGGCCAGCCTGGGCGTAAATCTAGATCCGAATCGGTCCAGCGAGGAGATAGATGCCGAATATAAAGAGATCCGACAGAAAATGGGTCTGGATAAACCACTCTCTATCCAATATCTTGTATTCTGGCAACGCACCCTACAACTGGACTTCGGTTACTCATTTCGCTATGGCGTGCCCGCAACACGGGTGATCTTTGAACGCTTGCCCAATAGTCTACAACTTGGGGCCGCGGCCGCGGTCATCGGCATCGCACTCGGTCTTCCCCTCGGCATCATCGCTGCACTACGCAGAGGGTCAATCATTGACACTGCAGCGACAACAGGGGCCGTCCTAGGGATTGTGACACCACAATTCTTTCTGGCAATCGTCCTCATTCTGGTTTTCTCCGTTACGTTCAGACTGCTTCCCACATCCGGGATTGGCACCTGGAAACACTTAATTATGCCCGCGGTCACCCTCTCCACAGGCCTTACAGCAACAGTGGCTAGGATTGCCCGTTCTGGGATGTTGGAGGCCCTGGGCCAAGACTACATCCGTACCGCAAGGGCCAAGGGATTGGCCGAGTGGGCTGTTATATTCCAGCATGCTCTACGCAACGGCAGCATGTCTGTGATTACAGTGACCCTCTCCTCGCTACCGCACCTGATGGGCACGGTCGTCATCGTTGAGGTCGTCTTCTCCTGGCCCGGCGTTGGCAACTTGCTCGCGCAGTCAGTGATGGCGCGGGATTATCCGGTCGTGTTTCTGGATGTGATTCTTTTCTCTGTTTTGACAGTCCTCACGTTTCTCGTGCTGGATCTAGTATATGTAGCGGTGGATCCAAGGATCCGCTACAGATAATGCAGTTGCTAAAAACGTTTGAATCAGGGCTAACTGTAGCAGGGCGAAATTTGCCTAAATTCTAACAAGGATATATAATATGCACATGCTAACGTCAAAAGAAGCTGGGAAAAAACTGGGTGTTCATCCGGCCACAATGCGTAGGTGGGCTGACGAAGGCCGCGTCTCGTATGTGCGGACGCCTGGCGGACATAGGAGATATGACATTGATGAATTACTCAACGCCTCTGGAGTATCAGAGCCTACCACTGTTTGCTATTGCCGCGTATCTGGCACAAAGCAACGAGACGACCTTGAAAGACAAGTCGAATACATGCAAAGCCGCTACCCGGAAGCGGAAGTCATCACAGACATCGGCAGTGGCCTCAACTTCAAAAGGCAAGGGCTGTTATCCCTACTGGACAGACTACATGGCGGAGAAAAGCTCACGATTGTGGTTGCCTACAGAGACCGTCTTGCAAGATTTGGGGCAGAACTCATTGAGCGACTCATTGAACAAAACGGTGGCGAACTCGTGGTTCTCAAGCAAGTTACACACAGCCCGCAAGAGGAACTTGCAGAGGATCTTCACGCCATCCTCAATGTCTTCTCTACGCGACTCCAGGGATTGCATCGTTACAGCAACCAAATCAAGGCGGATCCGCATCTATCCCAACGCGCAGCAGAGGGCCATGATTCGTGACTGGCACGGTGCGGCGCGCTATGTGTACAACCAGTGTATGGATAATTTCGACATCATTCTGCTGCCTACGTTTGAAACCAAGGATATGGTCAAGCGTGCGTTGTTGAATGAATTCTGCAAATCTACACAGATTTTTTTCAATAAAAATGTATCGGATGCACAGCTCCTGCTACCGCTAAATTCTGATCAAAAACTGCTGTTCATGAGCGATGTAGATGACTAGCGCAGTCGAACAACTCCAGACAGATATCGTCACTGCCAGAGCGCGTACCAACGGATGGCGCAATGCTTGGAAACATCGTCAGGGCATCGTCGGCGGTGTTCTTGTGTTGATCTTTGTATTCATGGCCATCTTCGGTGCTCGGGTCGCTCCACATGACCCAGTTGCCATCGACCTGTCCAAACCGTTTGCCAGTCCGATCTGGCTCGATCCGCTGAATGGGGCCGGCCTGATGGGTACAGACAACATAGGACGGGACGTCTTCAGCCGGGTTCTGGTCGGCGCGCGGATTTCGTTGTTGGTGGCATCAGCGGCTTCATTGATCGGATTGGCCATAGGGATTACCTTAGGGCTGCTTGCAGGCTACAAAGGTGGGCTCGTTGGGGACATGATTATGCGGGTTGCTGATACCCAGACAGCCATCCCGTTTCTTGTCCTGTTAATTGCAGCTGTGGCCTTCGTCGGCGGTGGGCTTTTTAACGTTATCCTTTTTCTGGGAATCGGGGCCTGGGTCGGGTTTGCTCGCCTGATACGCGGCGAGGTGTTGAGCATTCGCGAGCGGGATTTTGTGGAGGCCGCGCGGGCTTTGGGGGCCGGCGATATGCGGGTCATGTTTCGGCACATCCTACCCAATGCGGTCGCGCCGGTCATCGTGACCGCCACTCTTTCTTTTGGGGGGATGATCCTCACGGAATCAGCCCTGAGCTTCCTAGGGCTTGGCGTGTCTACCATAGTTCCAACGTGGGGGAAAATGGTGGCCGATGCCAGGGAGTACCTGACAACTGCCTGGTGGCCCAGCGTTTTTCCTGCTCTGTCCATCATGTTGGTCGTGCTTGGCGCAAATCTGCTCGGAGACTGGCTGCGGGATGTCCTGGACCCAAGACTTCGGGGCCACCCCCACTGAGAACACCACTGGTCATAGGGTTGTGTCAAACAGACTTTCTCCAAGGGTGCGCGCCCGTGGCGGTTTACGCATTTCGGCTGGGACCGTCGGCAGCTCGTCAGCCTGGAAGCAGTCTCCCCCAATGACAGCTTGAAGCAGGATCTCCTGTTCAGGGTAGATCGCCATTGTCTCCTCCAGCATCCAGAGCAACTCAAGCAGTTCCGTTGTGAACTGGCTGCTCCAGTAGGCCGGGCGGATGTGGTCCAACGGCGAGGACTGCCGGCCCGCGCCCTTCTTCATACGGTACTTGAGCCACGATTGCACGACCTTCAGCCCTGAAACCTCAAACGCATACACAGCGGGCATGACCGGTGCGAACTCGCCCTCGCCAACGTGGAGTGTGCGGGTGATATCATTGTAAGCAAACCTTTCCGGATAGCCATCGGCATTCCCGGGGACGGCTTTGGTACATCTTGCCACGCCGCGCGGGACCTGGCCCCGGGGCATGCCCTTTGGCACAAACCGCTCGCCATAGGTATGCAGCCAGAGCAGCCGTGCGCCGACATCGCGGACCTGCTCAAACAGCGTGGCCTCTTTGGTGATGGGCACCCGCAGTTCGCGTGTCTCCAATTCCTGCCTGAAACATGCGCTGAACGCCGCTTGCGCCAGCACAGCGTAGACATATGCCAGAAAATCCTCTGGCATGACCGCGCGCTTGTAGGCCGTGCCGAGGAGTTCAAGCAGGCCGGGCAGGATGTTCGCCTGCGCCCCATTGGCACTGCGATAGAGAGGGAGAATGTCTTTCCCGCCTCGCCCGGTAAAATAATGACGGTCAGGAATATACGCCGATGATGTACATGTCGGGCCCGCACCGAGTTCAAGAACAACGGAACTTGCAAAATATACTTGTCTTTCGCTGTGTACGCGCCATAGATCAGGAGAGAGACGGTCTCCCAGTCGCGTATCTGCAATGATCCAATGGCGGTCGAATGAACGATAGGCATAAGGCTTGATACATGGAGTTGGCGCGTCTCTAGGTACCTGTACGAGGGGTGTTTCGGCTTTGCCTTCCTCAAAAAGTGATAAACACCTTGAACCGATTTTTCGATCACGTGTTTCCCGAAAGGCTTTTGCGCGGTCGCCAGCATTCAACAGGCCATGCCAACGACGTTCCAATGTCTCCGGGTGCGCTGCAATAGGCCAAGTTCGTGATAACTGAACACCCGTATGCTGCCAGGGCATAAGATCTGTCAGGAGCGGCCAAGCGAAGTACGCTCCCTGCCCCGCCGGACGGAACGGGGCCTGCCAATCCTGCGGGCACTCCTGCCATTCTACTTTCGCAAAGCTGTCAATGGCATGCAGCGTGGCGAGTTTCTCCGCGCGCGTCCCTTCCACGCGGGCATGATGCACTGCGGCCGGCTTGTCGTACTGCGCCTTCTGCGCGCGGACTGCCACAGCAATGGCTACGGGCGTCTGAATCGCAAAGACGTTGTCGCTCTTGCGGGAGCCGCGCCCCTCGCCGCCGAGGTCGAGAATCCAGATATCATCGCACTGCCGACGCATGTATTCACGCATCCCCCCAAAGGCCTTGCCATCAAGGTAGCTCGATGCACTGATGAAACTGACCACGCCCGGCCTGTGGATATTCTCATGCTCAAAAACCTTCCACAGGGCCCAGCGCCAGAAATAGACATAGAAATTGTAGAGGTTCTTGACGTGAATGCCGTGTCCAGCGGCGATGACAGGATCGAGAAAATCATGAAAGATCGCGTCCTGTTCGCCATCGCCCCAGCGCACCCAGCCACCGGTACGGGCTTTGTTATCGCCAGTGGCGGCCTCATGCCGATCATAGGGAGGATTGCCCAAACACACGATGACCGGGACATTGCTTTTAACGTCAAGTGCCTTGACATGTTGCTCCGCGATGGGATGCAGGAAAAGCGGTAGTTGCGGCGGTTCCACATAAGGGCTTTCAAGCGTATCGGTCAGGTACATATGCGTGCCCTCTCTAGGAAGTTGTGCGCCATGGTCCCGCAGCGCACGGCTGACGCGCAGTTCGCTCACCGCGTACGGACCCACCATCAGTTCAAAGCCGTACAGATTTTCAGCCAGGGTGGTGGCCTGGCCCGCAACAGCACCCGCACCCTGCTCTGTTTCCACCCGGCCAAGGGCATGTTCAATGACCCCAAGCAGATAGGTCCCGGTGCCTGTAGCTGGGTCAAGCGTAATAACGCTAGGGTCGGCGAAGCCGAGTGGCTTTCCTAAACGATGAACGAGCAAGTCGTCGACCAGACTCACTTGGGCGCGCACCACCTCCAGCGGGGTATAGTAGGCACCAGCGTCCTTACGCAGCTTGGGGTCGTAGACAGCCAAGAAGTCTTCGTAGAAATAGAGCCAAGGGTCCTGGGGACCGCTGAGCATGGCAGGTGGCACGACCGCGATCACACGCAGGAGCAGATCGAGGGAAGCCGCGATGTCGGCGCGTGCGAAGGGATCAGTCAGCACTTGCAGGGCGCGCGACAGCAGGTTGTGCTGTACTGCGAGCGCGGTCTCCGCATTTCTGAGGGTGAGCGGGTCAGCCCCTTCGCTACGCCCCAGCAGCAGAGCGAAAGCAACTGTCTGGGCGTACGCGTCCGCGAACCGCGTATCCGCAGCGTCCGGGAAGAGAAGTTGCCGCCAGTCTCGTGCCAGTTGCAGCAGAGGCGAAGCCGGCTGCTTGAGTGCATCGGTCACATCATCGCGCAACATACGGCACAGCGGGGCCAATAGAGCAGCAAAGCCCTTGAGATCGATCTTGCCCTTGCGGTCCGTGGGGATGAATGGCTGCCATGAGAGAAAATCTCGCAACAGGCCTTCAATAGCCTGGGCGTCCTGTAATATGGCCGCATTCCTGCCATCAACCGCGACATCGCCCGCGAGACGAACGACCTTGTCTACCACTATGCCGTCACGATAAAGGGCCCATTCGTTGCCATCAGTGTAGAGGAGATTCGGGATCGCCGAGAAGCGCTTGAACTGCCCGCGGTTATGTCCCCTGAAACGGGTAGCGGTCGCGCCCACACCAGCGGCCTTGAGTTCCACATAGCCGGCAAGCAACTGGTTGCGATGAACCGCATAATCCGGACGACCAAGACGATCTGGCAGAGTTGTTTCACCCGTACAGACGATGTTCCAGCCAAGAGCACGGGCAGCAGCGGCCATAAAGGTCTCAAAGGGGGCGCGTAGCTGATCTTCCGGCTCCCCAGCGGTGATCTGTGTCATTTTGTCTGTCACCGCAGCAGCGAAGTCCTGTAAAGCCGTGTGAATCAAAGTGGGCTTGTTCATTATAATTTGTTGTTGATTTGAGTTCTATCAGTGAAGAATAGATTTTCCCATAACAATTCAAAATCAAAAAAAGTGTCCAATCCTCAAAGTCTCTCATACGGATTTTGCGATTGCGTAACCCATTGGTGGACAAACAATCGGCTTATTCATTCTGCTTACGTCAAGGCGCGGCCTGCGCCTCATTGGGGCCATTTCAAGGAAGATAGTACGTCACCCCTTGACAGATGAAATTCATTAGGTTATACTTATTTTTGATTTAGTCATGGAAAAATATTTATTTCCTATTGAATGAATTTGTCCACCAAGTAGGACAAAAAATCTGTGGAGGAACGATTCCATGCGTAACCTATCTTTTCATCTGTCAGCAATGCTATGCGTCTTGGCCTTACTGCTCACTGCCTGCGCGTCAGAAGAAGCAGAAGTTGCTAGGGCCATAGATACAGGAGAGAAGCAGACTGCATCAAACTCGCCCGCTGTAACCCGGACCGCCGAGGGGTTCAGAGGTGTGCGCCCGTTCGATGATGGAACATTCCGCATTGTCACAACAACGACCCAAGCCAGTGACCTAGCCACAATTCTGACCGAAGGCGTAGCGGGTATTGAGATTACGCCGCTAATGGGTGCTGGCGTAGACCCTCACCTCTATCAACCTACAGAGTCCGATATAACTGCCATGAATGCAGCGGATATGGTCATTTACAGCGGTCTCCACCTAGAAGGCCAGTTCGATGCGGTCTTTGAAGCCCTAAAGGAGCAGGGGGTCTTGATCTACAGCCTTTCCCAACCGGTCAAGGAAGCTGGCTTTGTGATTGGCACCTTTGATGTTGGCCAGGAGCAGTCAGGGACGGATGATCCCCACTTTTGGTTCGATCCCTATAATTGGGAAGTTACCACCCTAGATCTAACGGAAACGCTAGCTGCGCTAGACCCGGACAATGCCGACACCTATAGGAGCAACGCGGCAGCATATGGGTCGCAGTTGCGTGATCTATATGCCTGGGCCGACGAAGGCATGAGATCTGTTCCTGATAACCAGCGCTTCTTGGTTACCTCGCATGATGCCTTTCAATATTTCGGCGCGGCCTTTGGTTGGCAGATGGCCGCCATTCAGGGAATCAGCACCGAAGATGAAGCCGGTGTCGGCGATATTCAGGGTACAGTTCAATTTGTCGTTGAGCAGGAGATTCCGGTGCTATTCGTTGAAAGCAGTATCCCGCCGAATACCATTGAAGCAGTACAGGCCGCCATTGGCTATAATGGCGGCAAAACGCGGGTAGGGGTACGTGAACTCTATTCGGACGCCATGGGTGTGCCGGGCACATTTGGCGGCACATACATTGGCATGATTGCCGAAAATGTGTACACCATTCTGCAATCCTACCAATGTGCCGAAGTCCAAGTGCTGATCCCAGACTGGCCGCACAGCATAGTCCCAGCCCCCCCAGAAGAGCTGCTCACAGTTGATTGTGGATAAGGAGTACGTGCGCGTGAACGACCACAACGGACATGATCCCGCTGCCATGACCACGTCGGCCCTAGACATTGACGACCTGACTGTGGCCTACAACAGCAAACCGGCCATCTGGGATGTCGACCTACAGGTGCCAGAAGGTGTTCTGATGGCCATCATCGGACCCAACGGAGCTGGCAAGAGTACACTGATTAAGGCTGTCTTAAAGCTCATTCCCCGTGCGGCCGGCAGCGTACATTTTTATGGCCAGCCCTATGAGCAGGTCCGCAGCCTCGTTGGCTACGTCCCTCAACGCGGCAGTGTTGATTGGGATTTCCCAACCTCGGTCATTGATGTGGTGACCATGGGCCTGTACGGTAAGTTAGGCTGGTTTCGTCGCCCTGGCCGCCGGGAACGCACGTTGGCTCTCCATGCCCTAGAACAGGTTGGCATGCAAGAGTTCGCCGAACGCCAGATTAGCCAACTTTCAGGTGGCCAACAGCAGCGTACCTTTTTGGCTCGGGCTTTGGTGCAGGACGCTCGCATCTATCTGATGGACGAACCTTTCGCGGCCGTGGATGCTGTCACCGAACGCGCCATCGTCGCCATCTTACGCGCGCTGCGGGCCCATGGAAAAACCGTAATCGTCGTTCACCATGACCTGCAAACCGCCAAAGAGTATTTTGATTGGGTAACACTGCTCAACGTAGAAGTAGTCGCCAGCGGCCCCATTGCCGAAACCTTCACCCCAGAGAACCTACGCCTGACGTACGGCGGGCGTGTCTCTTATCTGGATAACGAGCAGAGTGTGCTGGCCACAGGAGGGGAATGATGCACAAAATATCAGCCGAAGATCGGCGTGTCTGGTTGCTGATTGGAACTACCGCGTTGGTTGCAGTCCTGTTTATACCCTTTAGTCACATCGTCTTACAGGTTGATTATGACTACACCCTCCGTACTGTTGCCCTAGGCGGTGCTTTGCTAGGCGTGGTCAGTGGTGTGTTGGGTTGCTTTGCTGTCCTACGCCACCAAAGCCTACTGGGCGATGCCCTGTCACACGCGGCCTTGCCAGGGGTGGCACTTGCTTTTTTGCTGGCCGGACGGGAACTGGGCCTGTTGTTAGTCGGTGCAGGCGTTACCAGTTGGCTGGGAGTATACTTCATCCGCATCGTTACCGACACGACCCGTATCAAGCAGGATACAGCCATGGGGATCGTGTTAGCAGCTTGGTTTGCGGCCGGCATCGCTCTCCTAGCTTACATTCAATCGCGTGCGGATGCCAGCCAGGCCGGACTGGACAATTTCATCTTCGGACAAGCCGCGGCCATCGTCGCGCGGGATATCCAACTCATCGCTGGTGTGGGCGCAGTTTCGTTCGTACTCTTGGGGCTATTCTGGAAGGAGTTCAAACTCATCACCTTTGACCCAGAATTTGCCGGGGCCAATGGCTTCCGGGTACACATCCTCAGTATGTTGCTCTCCACCTTGATCGTAGTGGCGATTGTTCTGGGATTGCAGCTGGCCGGGGTGATCTTGATGGTCGGCATGTTGATTGCATCAGGCATTGCCGCACGCCAATGGACCAACAAGCTCGGCCAGATGATCATTCTGTCCGCTGTGTTTGGGGCATTTGCTGGCAGCACCGGGGCAATCATCAGCGCAGTAGACGCCGATATACCCACCGGTCCCCTGATTATCGTCGTGGCTTTCTTGTTGGTGATCATGTCGATCTGTTTTGCACCGGGCCGGGGCCTGGTTTGGACATTGCTACGTCATCGCAGTGACCGACGTCGCTTTGCCGCCCAAACTGTGCTACATGACCTGTATCACTATGCAATCGATCATGGCACGCTCTCAACAGCAGTGCCAGAAGCCTTTCTAGTAGGGGTTCATGGCCCCACAACTATCCTTGGCCTGCGCCAGTTGGCCGGTCGTGGCCAGGTACAGCAGAGAGGCAACACCTGGCTGCTGACGCCCGCCGGTATCAAAGCAGCCGCGAAAGACGCCAGAAATCATCAGTTATGGACAGTATACCGTCAGTACAGCGATGAACTGACGTTGCCAATGGTCGCCGAAGATCGCCAGCAGGACATTCGGAACTGCCTGCCCAACGAGGCTGTTGAAAAACTGGAACATAAACTAAACAGTTTGCTAACCCAGCAAAGCAGTGGGATGTAGCGGCGACACAAAAGGGCTGCGCTTTCATGTTTCAACTTGAACAACTCATCGTCCACTTCTTATTAAACATTATGACCAGGGAAGAATTGAATGCCTTCCTGCGGGACCCACAGCAGACTGCCTCGCTTGTTGGCAGCCTGATTGCCGTGTCCGGCGCGCTGCTCGGCACCTTTTTGCTCCTGCGAGGTATGTCCCTCACCAGCGATGCCATCAGTCATACTGTGCTTTTGGGCATTGTGGTGGCTTTTATGGTGATGGACTCTCTCTTTGGGCAAAAGCCTGAGCTCTCTTCAGTTTGGCTGATCATTGGGGCCGCGGCGGCCGGGGTGGCAACAGTCGTTCTGACCGAACTGATCTACCGTTCAGGGTTGGTCAAACAGGATGCTGCCCTAGGGCTGGCCTTTCCCTTGCTTTTTGCCCTGGCGGTGATCATGGTCTCGCGCTTTGTTGATGATGTTCACTTGGACGAAGATGCGGTGATGGTCGGTGAGATCGGTGTAGTCTGGGCTAACACCAACAGCCATTGCCTAGAGAACTGTGAAACCGCGACGATTACCCCTTATGACCCGCGCGCCAAACTGACGCGCCAATGTGTCAATTGTCGCGAATTGGGCATCAGTCCCCGAGATGCACGAGCCAAATTCACCGAAATCTGCGCCAATTGCGGCGAATATAGCCCAGCCCAGGCCTGGCAGGCCGGCTTGATTCAGAACGAGCCGATTTTGGTCTTTTGGCCCAAGTCGATCACGGTCATGACTGTGATGATGCTGCTCACGATTGTCTTTGTCATCCTGTTCTATAAAGAGCTAAAGCTTTCGACCTTTGACCCAACGCTGGCGGCCGCGCTGGGATTTCACCCGGCCTTGCTACATTACGGCCTGATGGTCATGGTCAGCCTAGTGGCGGTTGGCGCATTTGACGCGGTTGGCTCAATTTTAGTCGTTGCCTTTTTTATCATTCCGCCAGCCGCAGCCTATCTACTGACCGACCGCCTACCCCTGCTGCTGGTATACAGTTCAGCCATCGGCGCGGCCGGGGCCTACTTAGGGTACGACCTGGCCCGAGGCAACTTCCTGGGCCTGATTCAGGTCAGCGACATCCTCCGCGGGTTGAACGATCTCTTTGGCCTGGATCTATTGGAGAAATGGGACTCGTCTATCTCTGCTTCTATGGTGCTGATGATCTTTTTCTTCTTCCTAGTCTCTTGGATCTTTTCACCCAAGTACGGTCTGGTCTCCACAATGATGCGGCGCAGTAACCAGCGTCGTAGCTTTGAACATCAAGTCGTCCTCGGCCATATCCATCACCACCAGGGCCGCGTTACAGAAAGCGATGAAGTCACTGCCTCAACGCTACATTGTCATTTTCACTGGGCCCCGGCCAAAATGCAGCGAGTCCTGCGTCAGCTACAAGCACTCAACCTAGTACAGATAGAGGCTGATCTGGTTGCCCTTACCTCTCAAGGCGAAACGCACGTGCGGACATTTCGGCAAACGCAATTATCGAATGAAACGGTTGACAAGTGAACACCAGTGGTTCAGGGCCACAGCGTATTGGAAATGAGAAAGTGAATCGCCATCAAACCGCTCTCGGCCTGCTCGGCTATCTTTTCATTGGCACGGCTGCTGTCCTCATCCCGTCGGTGATGCCCTTTATCACTGAGGAATATATGGCCACGGGCCTGTCATTGGCGGCTATCGGGTTGATCTTCCCAGCCCGATCTGCGGGTGGGATTCTAGGCAACCTACTGGCCGGCGTCGGCTCGGACCGTTACGGCCGCAACACACTGGTCTGGATATCGGCTCTGGCATTAGCGGCTTCATTGGCCTTAACAGCTGCTGCTCAGTTGTGGCTGCTATTCGTTGTCGGTTTTGTGCTGATCAGCACAGCCCAAGCGTTCCTCACGACCGCTATCAATGCGCTGATTGCCGATGCCAACCGGGCCGCCCGTGCCCGTGCCTTGAACGTATTACATGGGGTGTACGGCGTGGGCGCGACGATTTCACCTTTGGTCATCGGCCTTACCCTTGAGTGGGGCCTGCCTTGGCGCTGGGCCCTGGCCGCAACCGGGCTGATCTGGCTGATCTATGGAGGGGGTACGTTCCTGCTCCAGGGGCCAGTTAGCCACAGGTCACAAGCCACAGGCTATCATACGGATGAGCAGGCTGCGGAGGGGGGGAAAAAGCGAGGGCTGGATTGGAGCATGTTGCGGAACACCGGCTTTCTGGGCCTCTTTCTGGTCGCCTTCATCTACAACGGCGTCGCCTATAGTCTGCTGGGCTGGATCGCCCTCTTTATGCAGGAGTCTGCTGGTCTTTCCACATTTTTCTCCGTCTCAACGATTGCCATCTTTTACGTGGCCCTGACCGCCGGGCGTTTTGTTTGCGCCGCATTTGCTGAACGCTTAGGCTACGCCGTGACGCTGCTGATCCTAGCAGTGGGCATTACCCTCACCTATCCGCTAGTAGTGTTCAGCACGGAGCCAACGCTCGTGATGGTCGGTGTGTTCCTTACGGGGCTGAGTCTGTCCGGCCTCTTTCCCACCGCGCTAGCCTACGGATCCCGGCTCTATCCGGCCCAGACCGGCACGGTTAGCGGAACGCTCAATGCAGCACTGACGACAGGTGCGATGCTTCCGCCTCTGTGGACCGGGGTCTTCGCGGACCTCTGGAGCTTTCAGGTCGCCCTAGGGGTCAACTATTGGCTGGTTTTGCTGCTGCTCGCTGTCTGTCTGTTCTTGGGCCGGAAAGCGAACGACAGTGGCCAATGACTGTCAGTACTGAAGCATAGGCCACTACATCTTCTGCTCAAAGGCGGCGATCTCCTCAGCCCCGTCAAGGACACCAATTTCCATATGAAATGTCCGCACTTCGCCGGGCTGTATGTAGGGCAGATAGCCATGCTTGCGGTTCCAGGCCCGGCCCAGCATACTAACATTGCCCGGTTCAATGCCGGTAACGTATGTACCCCGGTGGAAATGCTGCCAATGGTTGACTAGGGGGATTTCAGTGATGGGAAACTTCCAGTAAAGGCCTAGGCTGAGGGCATCGTTGATCAGCCCGACATGCACATTTCCGGCCGCGTCGGCGATAGGCCAATGGACAAACACATTGTCATAGGCTTCAGGCTGGGGCGGCTGGGCTACAGCGTATATATCCGGGCCGACCTCCCGATCTTCCAGCCATTCGGTGGTCTTTTCAGTGTTAAGCAGCAGCCGGGTCCCTCCATCCAACAGTGGAAAGCCGGGATTCGTGTGGTAGACGAACATCAATGGCGATGGGTCAACGCTGAGGTTTTCAATACGGTCAAAGATGCGAATGGACTTCTCCCCCAGCACAGTGGATATCTCCCGGGTCAGTTCCAGATTTGTACCGAAGACCACCGCCTCGCGCATCTTGCCCCGAATACGCACGACGTACTGGTCGCCTTCCCAAGCAGCGTCGGCCACTACATTTTTGGCCGGCAGATAGGCTAGGCGTCCGTGGAGTCCCATCTCCTCATTTTCTTCCTCGGGGTCCACCTCCGGATGGCCGGTGAATGTCAGGCCACAGCTTACGACTAGGCCGCCGAAGAAGCCTCGCAGCCAGCCGTTGCCCTGCGGTTCATAGAAGGCAGGGCCGACATCGCCGGTGCTGCTACGAAAACAAAGGGACATGCCTTTGTAGTGGGCAGAAGCGATATCCAAGGCCCGTCCCGGCAGCACGGAAAAGCAGAGACCCGAGGCATTGAAGACTTCAATCAAGTCCGCACCCCGTTCATTGCCTTCCACCAGCTCGGCTTTTCGTACACCAGCCAGTTGGGACATATCCCCGACCCGGTCCAGCAGTTCACTTCGTTCGTACTTGCGCCCAAAAAGAGTTGTCATCGTCTATTCCTTTCTTAACGACAGTTTTTAGTCATTTGTCTATGCGCCGAAACGAAAAATCGGGGGTAGAATGATCGGATTCGACGGTCAACCTTAGCACAGAGTGAAAAGATGGGCAAGGCTTTTTTGGATTTTGACATATCCTAGGTCCTCGTGTATACTGTTTTTACCCTCAGAAAAGCTGAGGCAAAGCAAGGTGAGCTGTTGTCGCCTTGTAGCCCGGCGGCACTTCATGAAATTTGCCGGGGCTTTGTTTATCCGTTTGTTTGCTACACCACGCTAAAGGCCAGGTAGCAAATTCGCAAGCATCTGCAGGAGTACAAGGAAATGCGAATCCAAACGTATCAATCAGCACATCCGCTTCAATCGTTTGCCGGAACCTTCCATAGTATCCACAACATCGTCCCCATCTCTCCTCGCTGCTTGTGTACCACCTGTACCCCTTGTTGTTGCCTCTGTTGTTGTTAAATCCTGCTTTCTTTTTCTTACACCAATAGAATGACCCGCCACCACAGTGCTGTGTATATGCGTCTACTGTAGACGCTCGCTTTGGGTGGCCGGATCCAACGAAATCATAACACCAGTGGGCCTGTAATTGTCGCGGCGGAATGCAATCATTCTCTCCGCCGACCACTGGTATTAGACAGGGGAACTGAACTGTGACCGCACCTGAGCAGGAAAGCAGTCTGTTTGCTACACCACGCCAAAGTCTGGGTAGCAAAAACACATCTGACAGTTGGCAACAAAACAGCCATCTGGAATACCTATCGGCAGAAGAGATTCTACACTGGTCGCTGGAAAACTTCGGCGAGGGCCTTTCTATTGGCACGGCCTTCGGTACCAGCGGTATGGTACTGATCGACATGGCTGTGCGTATCAACCCGGATATTGATATCTTCTATGTAGACACCGGCTACTTTTTCCCGGAAACCCTGGCCCTGATTGGTCGGGCACAACACCACTACAACCGGCCCTTCCGCCAGGTGACGTCAGACCTGAGCGTCGTCGAGCAGGGTCAGATCTACGGGCCGACCCTCTATCGTGACAACTCGGACAAGTGCTGTCATATCCGTAAAGTCACCCCTATGGAAAAGGCTCTACAGAACAGCATTGCTTGGATGTCCGCCTTACGACGGGATCAGGCACCGACCCGGGCCAATACACCGGTGGTACGTTGGACTGAAAAATATGGCGTTGTGAAGGTGGCTCCGCTGGTCCATTGGAGCGAAGAGGATGTCTGGGCGTACATTCGTCAGCACGATGTCCCTTATAACGACCTCCATGACCAGAACTATCCCAGCATCGGTTGCTGGCCCTGCACCCGCTCTGTCCAGCCCGGCGATGACCTGCGGGCCGGACGTTGGGCAGGGATGGCCAAGAGCGAGTGCGGTCTTCATTGGGCGCAGGGGCAGGCGATTTGAACGCCGTTGTCCTCATCGGCCATGGCAGTCTGCGTAGCGACAGCGGTCTGTCTATGATTCGGCTGGCTGCTCTCCTACGGAGCAGCCAGATTGCGCCCATCGCCGAGGCAGGATTTCTCAACTACAGTCGCCCGACCCTAGCCGAAACGGTGGCAAAATGCGTAGGGCTGGGTGCAACGTCCATCACAATACAGCCCTATTTTTTGATCAATGGAGTATATGTACAGGAGGACCTGCCAAGGGATGTGAGAAAGGTGGCGGAGCAGTTCCCCAACCTGAAGATACGCGTGGTGTCCTGTCTCGGCTTTCACGAGAAGATGGTCGCCATCACGCTGGACCGGGTGCGGGCGGTCGACCCGAATGCGGGCAGTTTGTCGGTTAGACTACGCGCAGCCCTTCTGGTGATGGCCCACGGAACGCCCCTAGAAGAAGCCAATAAGCCGGTTCAACGCATCACTGCCTGTCTACACAAAGCCGCTGGCTATTCTCTCTCCGCCACTGCCTATCTGGATTGCAATATGCCCAGCATCCCCGATGCCATTGATTCCCTCAGCGCCCAAGGTGTGCAGAAGATCGTGGCCCTTCCCTATTTTTTGCACCGGGGACGCCATCTACGTGAAGATTTGCCCGCCCTTCTCACAGCTGCCCGTCAACGATACCCGGACATCACACTCCTAGAAACAGCGCACATCAACTACGATCTGCGCCTAGCCGACATTATCGCCGAACGCTTGGCGGAGCCCTAAAATTTGACTAGCTCCGCACGGGTCGGTATTGATATCGCGGCACCGGGTCTCGTTATACAGATAGCGGCGGCTTTGGATGCCTGGGCCAGGGCCTCTTTGGCCGCCTGGCCGGCCACTATGCCGGCCAGAAAATAGCCGATGAATGTATCTCCTGCAGCGGTAGTGTCCACAACATCAACAGATTCGGCCGGTGTTATGATGCGCTCCTCAGCGTTTGCATAGAGGGAGCCGTCACGGCCGAGGGTGAGCAGGAGCATCGCATGGGGAAAGCGTCTGTTCAGCGCGTTCACAATGGCTTGCGGGTCCTCTACACCGGTCAAGGCCGCTCCTTCTATCTGGTTGACCACAAACAATGAAACATCATCTAGAGGATAGTCGTATACATCTGGCGTCATGGGTGCCGGATTGAAGGCTACAGAAAGCCCCTGATCTGCCGCAGCCCGTAGAATATCGGGTATAGCACTGATTTCATTTTGCAGCAGCAGCCAATCCCCCGGCCCGAACTGTGTTAGCACCCGGCGGGCATCTGCGGCGGTTATCGCCAGATTGGCCCCACCATACAGCACAATCGCATTCTCACCGGCGCGGTCCACCTGAATGATGGCATGCCCTGTGGACACATCGCCTACGAGCACATGTTCGACCTGTACGCCTTCCGCGGCCAGTTGCTCCCGTAGCCAGATGCCTTCAGGGCCGACCTGCCCGGCATGGAACACGGGCGCGCCAGCCCGGGCCAGGGCTATCGACTGATTCGCGCCTTTGCCCCCCTGAAATTGACGGTACTCTGTGCTTGCCAGCGTCTCCCCTGGACGCACAAAGTGGGCCACTTGATAGACATGATCGATATTGAGTGAGCCGAAAACGAGAATAGACATAGCGGTAGTGTAACATGCAACAATGGCAACCGCCTATTCTCATTATCTTGTGGTATAATTCATAAACGGCCATGAACCACAGGTCACTGGGATTGCCGCCAGTGTTCTTCATACACGAGAGGTATAGCCAATGTTCGAAACCATCAACCCCGCGCCGCCGGATGCAATTCTGGGGTTATCAGAAGCGTTTCAGAAGGATCCAAATCCACAGAAGATCAATCTGGGTGTGGGTGTTTACAAAGATGAGAACGGACAGACGCCTGTTCTCTCTTGTGTGAAGGAAGCGGAGCAGCGTCTGCTGCAGGCCGAGGCGAGCAAAAGCTATCTGCCTATTGATGGGCTGGAGGCATACACAGCTCTCTCCCAGCAGCTCATTTTCGGCAGGGGACATGAAATCGTCCGCGACGGACGGGCGGCCACAGTCCAAACACCCGGCGGCACCGGCGCGCTGCGGGTGGCTGGGGATTTTGTGCGGCGGATGTTCCCCCAGGCGACTGTCTGGTTGAGCGATCCGACTTGGCCGAATCATCCCAATGTGTTCGGCAGTGCCGGCCTGCCAGTGGCCTCCTATCCATACTTTAAGGCGACGCGCAATAGCGTGGATTTCGATGGCATGCTGGCTGTGCTGGAACACATCCCCGGTGGGGATGTGCTGCTCATACACGGCTGCTGCCACAATCCCACAGGGGCCGATCTCTCCCAAGAACAATGGCAGCAAGTCGCTTCCATGTGCGCGCAGCGGGGCATCTTGCCACTGTTGGATTTAGCCTACCAAGGCTTCGGTGATGGATTGCATGAGGATGCAGGCGGCGTGCGGGTTGTTGCGGCTCACTGCCGAGAGTTCCTAGTGGCCAGCTCCTACTCCAAGAATTTCGGCCTGTATAACGAACGGATAGGGGCCCTGACACTTGTGGCCGCTGACACAGCCACGGCTGCCACAGCCCGCAGCCATCTGAAGATCTGCATCCGCACAAACTACTCGAATCCACCAGCCCACGGTGGTCAGATTGTGGCCACGATCCTAGGGGATGCGAACCTGCGCCATCAATGGGCAGCCGAACTGGCGACAATGTGCAACCGTATCAACGCCATGCGTCATCTGTTCGTCAAGACGCTGAACGAGCAGAGGGTGGAGCGCGACTTCTCGTTCATGGCCCATCAGCGAGGGATGTTCAGCTACAGCGGCCTGACAGCGGCCCAGGTGCAGGCTCTGCGAGAGCAATACGCAGTATATATCATCGACTCCGGGCGCATCAATGTAGCGGGGATGACAACAGCCAATATGGACTATCTATGCACTGCCATTGCTGAGGTTTTGCGATCAGGGAAACATGGCTGATTTCTGTCAATCTTGTAAAGCCCAATCAAAATTGAAATGATCTAGTTTTTCGTTGTCAATTCCCAGTGACTGCAGTTACGAAACACTAGAACCGAACAACCAGAAACTGCAGTTATAAACAGGTGAACACTGATGAAACCCCTCTCTCAACTGGTTGGATCGATACCGGGAAGTACGACAATGCTGATGATGCAGAAAGGCCGGGAACTGGCCGCGCAGGGCCTGGAGGTGATCAATCTGGCCGGGGGTGAGCCAGATTTCGACACGCCCAAACACATCCAGCAGGCGGCGTTCTCAGCCATCGCCGCCGGCGACACCCACTATCCACCTGCCTTTGGTAAACCGGAACTACTGGAGGCGATCTGCGCCAAGCTGGAACGGGAAAATAACGTGCAGGCACTACCGGACCAGGTGCTGGTCACCCCTGGCGGCAAATGGGCAATTTACATTACTTTGGCGTCAATCCTGAATCCCGGCGACGAGGTGATGATTCTGGATCCGGCCTGGGTGAGCTACGCGCCCATGGTGAAGCTGAACCAAGGTACACCAGTACACGTGCCCCTGCCTGCCGCGCACAACTTCCGCGTCACCGCCGCGCAGTTGGAGGAGTACATCAGCAAGAGGACAAAACTCCTGCTGATCTGCTCGCCCAACAACCCCACGGGCAGGGTGCTGGTCCAAGACGAACTTGATGCTATTGCCACGCTAGCACAACAGCACGACCTGTACGTCCTGAGCGACGAAATCTACGAGCACATCCTTTACGACCACGCGGTACATCGCTCCATTGCCAGTATGCCGGGGATGGCCGAGCGCACAATTATTATCAACGGCTTCAGCAAAAATTACGCCATGACCGGATGGAGGCTGGCCTGGCTGGCCGCGCCTTTACATATTGCCAAGTTCGTCCGCACCTATCAGACCCAGAGCATTACTTCCGCGGCCAGCTTTTCTATGGTCGCAGGTGCCGTCGCATTGAACGGTCCGCAGACCTGTGTGCGAGAAATGGTAGCCGCGTATGCCCGGCGTCGCAATTTTCTCCTGAACGCATTAGAGGAGATCCCCGGTATCAAAAGCAGTCCCATAGAAGGTGCCTTTTATCTCTTTGCTCAATTCACCCAGACAGACAAAAAGAGCCTAGATATCTCGCAAATCCTGCTAGAGGACGGGCTGGTCGCGACCGCACCAGGTATCGCCTTCGGAGAGGCTGGCGAAGGCTATGTGCGCTTCAGCTTCGCCACAGGGATGGCAGATCTGGAGAAGACGGTTGAGCGTTTAGCCCGAATCGTTCCAAGTTTGTGAATGTCTTTATGAATATCACCCCCTTTCAGTATCTTCTTGCCATTCTCGCCGGGATCATCGCGGGCATCATCAATACATTGGCCGGCAGTGGCTCGGCTGTGACCCTACCTATGCTCGTCTTTCTGGGCCTGGACCCCAGTGTCGCCAATGCCACCAATCGGATCGGCGTGATTGTGCAGAATGTCGTTGGGATTCTCACCTTCGCCCGTAGTGGCCAGGTACAGGCCACGAGTCATTGGGGGTTCGGGCTCTGGTTGACAGTGCCGGGCATGTTGGGCGCGCTGGTGGGCGCATATGTGGCAACGATCTTAGACAAGAACACCATGAATCTCGCCATTGGCGGGATGCTGATGCTCGTTCTCATTACCATCTTCCTCAACCCGAATCAGTGGCTGAGAGAACAGTCGGAGGTGCGCGAGGAACGCCCTGGCCTGCCTATGCTGGCCTTGTTTTTCGCCATCGGCATTTACGGCGGTTTCATCCAAGCCGGGGTGGGCCTCTTTCTACTGACAGCAATGGTTTTGGGGGTAGGCTATACGCTTGTCCACGCCAATGCAGTCAAGCTGCTGATTGTGCTGGCCCTCAATATTGTGGCGATTGTTGTCTTCATCTTCTCGCCGCTAGAGATCAATTGGGGTATGGGTGTGCTGATGGCTGTGGGACAGAGCATCGGGGCCTGGGCTGCGGTACGCTTTGCCATGACTGTGAAAGATGCCAACCGCTGGGTACGCTATCTCCTGATCATAGTCGTGATCTACTCAATTCTGCGCTTCTTCGGGCTGCTGGACCTGATCTCCTGAAACTCTATCATCATTGCTAGGAGCATCTCTATGAACAGACCAATCACCCATGTGACCGTTATTGGGGCCGGTACGATGGGCGCGGCCATAGCCGGCCATCTGGCCAATGCCGGCATCTCCTCCCATCTGTTGGATGTGGTGCCGACGGAACTGACGGAGGACGAGCTGGCCAAAGGCCTTTCTCTGCGAGACCGGGCCGTACGCAACCGCATCGTCCAGACCGGTTTTGAGCGCATGACAAAGGCCAGGCCGGCCAATCTCTTCAGTCGAGAGCGGGCCGGCTTGATCACCCTCGGCACTGTGGAGGACGATCTGGATGCTGCGGTCAAGCAGAGTGACTGGATCATTGAAGCCATTGTCGAGCGGCCCCGCCCCAAGCAAGAGCTGATGGCAAAACTGGAAGCCGTGGCCCCAGCCGATGCGATCATCAGTACCAATACATCTGGAATCCCTATCCACATCATCAGTGATGGCCGCAGCGATTCCTTCAAACGGCACTTTCTGGGTACGCATTTTTTCAATCCACCCCGCTACCTCCATCTGCTGGAGATTATTCCCATCCCCGAGACGGAGCCCGCGATTGTCGAGCGTATGAAATTGTTTGCAGAGAAGCATTTGGGCAAAGGTGTTGTCATTGCCAAAGACACGCCCAATTTTGTCGGCAACCGCATGTTCAGTTACATCCAGAGCGACCTGCTGGAGTTCGCTATTGCAAATGGCTACAGCGTCCAGGAGGTGGACCAACTGACCGGTCCCCTCATTGGGCGGCCCAAAACCGCCACCTTCCGGCTGTTCGATGTGGTGGGTATTGACGTGGCCGCGCTGGTGGGCGAGAATCTCTACCATCTGATCCCCGACGACGAAGACAGGGATATCCTGTGGGGACCGCTGGGGTCCGCGGCCCTTAAAACTCTCGTAGAGAACCGCCTTTTCGGCAGCAAAAGTGGCCAAGGCTTCTATAAAACTGTCCTAGATGAGAAAGGGAAAAAGACCTTCTGGGGCCTGGATCTGGAGGCCAGTGTGGAGGGCAAATTGAACTATATTGAACCGTTTCGCGCCCGCTGGGCCAGCGTTGATGAAGTGCAGGATGAGCCTCTGCCCGAACGCCTGCGCCGCCTGACCGATGCCGATGATATGGCTGCTGGTCTGCTCTGGCACACCTTCAGCCGCACCCTAGCCTACGCCTCCAAACGTCTGCCGGAGATCGCAGATAGCCCTAAAGAGATCGACAATGCTATGAAATGGGGGTTCGGCTGGGAGCTGGGACCATTTGAAACCTGGGACGTGCTAGGCGTAGCGGATACAGCAACTCGCATGGAAGGCGAAGGCGTGTCTGTCGCCGCTTGGGTGCAGGAGATGATCGACAGCGGGCATGAGACCTTCTACACATTTGAAAAGGGGCAGCGGCTGGTTTATAACCCACAGAGTGGGGAGTACGACTCTGCAGATGACAGCGAACGAACGGTACGTATGGCTGCTTTGAAGCACAGCCGGGGTGTGCTGGCGGAGAATGAGTCAGCCAGCCTGCTGGATATGGGCGACGGCGTGCTGCTCTTGGAGTTCCACACGAAGATGAATGCTCTGGACACACACATTGGTGAGATCGCCAACGTGGCCATTGAACGCCTCCATGGGGACGCCACCGGGCTGGTCATCGGCAATCAAGGAGGCAACTTCAGTGCCGGGGCCAATCTCTTCCTCATCGGAACGCTGGCCCAATCAGGTCAGTTCGATCAGCTAGACGCGGCCATCAACGGCCTGCAACAGATGATCCAGCAGATGCGCCTCGCGCCCAAACCGGTGGTGGCCGCGCCCTATCAACTCAGCTTAGGCGGTGGTGCAGAGGTGTCCATGGGCGCGGACCGTATCGTCGCCCATGCGGAGCTATATATGGGGCAAGTAGAGGTAGGCGTTGGACTGGTCCCTGCAGGCGGAGGCTGCAAAGAACTGATACGCCGTCAGGTAAACCCTCACATGCACGCCCAGAACATCAATCCTGGCCCCTATCTCCAACAGATTTTCGAACTGATCGGCTTTGGCAAAGTCTCGACCTCCGCGGAGGAGGCCCGGCAGCTGGGTTTTTTGGTGGACGTTGACCGCATCATTATGAACTACGACTCCCTGCTGGCCGAGGCCAAAGAGGAGGTCCTACACATGGCCGACGATGGCTATACGCCGCCCAGCGTCACCGGCACTATCTATGCTGCCGGACGGGATCAACTCGCTACTATGCGCGTTGGCATTTATTTACTCAGAGAAGCGGGCCACATCAGTGCATATGACGCAACCATCGCTGACAGCTTGGCCTACGTCCTCTGCGGTGGCGAACTCAGCCAGCCCGCCTGGATGGACGAACAGTACTTTCTCGATCTGGAGCGGGAAGCCTTCAAAACCCTGGCCGGCTATCCCAAAACGCAAGAGCGCATCTGGTATATGTTGCAGAACGGAAAACCGTTGCGAAACTGACCAAACCCAAGCCAGTGACTCATGGCCTGTAGCCGGTAACGACAGTCTCACTGGCCGCTGCAGTTAAAAAAGGAACAGACAGTCATGACCAACGCCGTTATCATTTCCGTTGCCCGTACGGCTGTGGGCAAAGCCCCCCGAGGTACTCTACGCACGACCCGTCCCGAGGCAATGGCCGCTACGGTAATTCAAGCTGTGATGGAGCGATCCCCTGAAGTGGGTCCCCAAGAGATCGACGATGTAATTCTAGGATGTGCCATGCCGGAAGCGGAGCAAGGTATGAATGTAGGCCGCATCGCCAGCCTACAGGCCGGCCTGCCGGTGGACGTACCCGCCCAGACGGTCAACCGCTTCTGCTCCAGCGGTTTGCAGACCATCGCCTTGGCGGCCCAGCAGATTATGAGCGGGATGGGTGAGGCCATTATCGCCGGTGGCGTGGAAACCATGTCCCGCGTTCCCATGAGCAGCAATAAGTTTATGGCTAACCCGACACTGGCTCAGGAATATCCCGGCGTCTATATCAGCATGGGCCTGACCGCAGAAAACGTGGCTCGCCAGTTTGAGGTGACCCGGGCGGAACAGGACCTCTTCGCCCTGCGTAGTCATCAACGGGCCGCCGCTGCCCAAGACGCGGGCAAATTCAACACTGAGATCGTGCCCCTAGAAGTAGAGATCACCCTTGGCGAAGGCCAAGATGTCCACACATACCAGACGACCTTTGACAAGGATGAAGGCATCCGCCGAGACACATCCCTAGAGGCACTGGCTAAATTGCGCCCGGTCTTCCATGTGCAGGGCAGCGTCACGGCCGGCAATAGCAGTCAGACCAGTGATGGCGCAGCGGCTGTGCTGGTGATGAGTGAGGAAAGGGCAAAGAGCTTGGGACTCAAACCCATGGCCCGCTTCCGCAGTTTTGCCGTCGCTGGCGTCCCGCCGGAGGTAATGGGCATCGGGCCGGTGGCTGCTGTGCCCAAAGCACTTAAGCTGGCCGGCGTAACTCTTGCGGAAATCGATCTCGTGGAACTGAATGAAGCCTTCGCTGCTCAGGCCCTGGCCGTCATTCAGAAACTAGGATTGGACGAGGACAAAGTAAACGTCAATGGCGGGGCCATTGCTTTGGGTCATCCATTGGGCTGTACCGGTGCAAAGCTTACTGTACAGATGCTCCACGAATTGACCCGGCAGGACAAACAGTTTGGCCTCGTCACAATGTGCATCGGCGGCGGCATGGGGGCGGCTGGCATTGTGGAGCGGCTGCATTGAACCCCTGCTTTTTTGACACAGAAAATTTTGTCCTCTTTTGGCACAGAAAATTTTGTCATTGTTACCACTATTTCTTTGTCAAAATTTCTCGTGCCAAAATTCAGATAAAGTCACAATTTATCGTGTCAAACACTCCCATTCCCGGGAATCCGGTACATCCAGCCACTCGCCAGCACGGCGGATCGATTCCTGACTCATCAGGCCCGGCAATGTCATGTCCATAGCCATGTGGATATCAATAGTAGGAGGTTTGCGGCCTTGCACTGCATCCACGAAATCCATCACCTCAAAATAGTCGCCCCCGCCATGACCAGCTACCATGGCTTCGGGTGGTGGATCGCGCCAAATATCTGGCAAATATTCATCCTCAAATGCCTCCAAAGGAATCCAATCGTTGGGATCTTTACAGACATCTTCTAACCAGATCCAGTTGCCCTCAGCGGGGCGTCGCTTGCTTTCATAGGCACCCTTGGTACCCTGGAGCGTATAGTTGGTCATGGCATGCGGACGCTTGGAGAGCATATCAACACGCACGCGTATCAGCTTTTCGCTAGATGTCTTGCACAGCAACAGCACCGTATCCTCCATTGCATGTTCTGGGTCGGTCCAGATGCCTGTACCGATGCAGCTAATGCGTGCGGGCCGCTCTCTGATCCAGCGCAGGCAGGGGCCTAAACTATGGGTAGGGTAGGTGCAGCCATTGACCCCCACTTGCCAGTAGTAACGCCAAGTCGGGCTGCTATCCGGCATATGGTGCAGGCTGGAGAGTTCATGCAGGTATTCGCCCTCAGCATAGTATGTCTCGCCAAAGAGACCGGCCTCAACCATGGCCTGCACCAGTATATTGGGTTTCATATAAATATAATTTTCCGCCATCATATAGATCGCCGCACTCTGTCTGCAAGCTTGCACCAACCAGCGACTCTCGTCCAACGAGACTGCTGCTGTCACCTCACTCAGCACGTGAATGTCCCGTTGCAGCGCAGCAATGGATTGAGCAGCATGATACTGCATGGGCGACGAGACCAGCACTGCATCGGGTTTGGCCTCATCAAGCATCGTTTCAAAGACAGGATAGAGTTGGCTGATGCCTGTGGCGCGCCCCACTTCGGCCAAGGTCCTGGCATTGGGGTCACAGAAGGCCACAATCTCTGTTTCGGGATGCGATTGAAATGCTTTGAAGAATGAACTAGCACGGCGCGCGCCCGAGAAGGCGACTTTAATCTCATTAGCCATTTGTTTCACCTGCACTGCAGTGGTTCGTGACCAGGGCGTTGTGTACTCATAGATACGTTCCAAAAAATTCTGCCGCCCTTTCAACACCGCCCCAACTATGTCCGCTCGGATGGATATGCTTCCACAATCGATCTGCTACACCTGCAGCTTCATAAATACGCTTTACTCCTTCATACCCTTTGCCTAAGTCGTGGATAAAGAAACAATCGTCGTAAATACCCATATCCAGCAACAGAGGACGCGGCGCAATCAGCCCGGCGATGTCATCCGTGTCAAACCAAGCGTAGATACCGGGCACGATCTGCGAGCCACAGAAATTCATGCGCTCAAAAGCAAACGCTTTCCAAGGATTAATATAGCCCATAGTGTCAGCGACCGCAATGCGCGGCTCCGCGGCCACGGTCCATGTGGTCATAGTGCCTCCCTGGGACAGGCCCATCATACCGATGCGTTTGGGATCGACTTCAGGGCGACTCTCCAAGTAATCGACACAACACTTCATATCCCAGATATTCAGTGTTAGGGGCCAGCAGTTTAACATCGTACCACGTAGATAGTTGACATTACAGGGATCGCGACCGGGGACAACATCGCGTCCATCTTGGCGTTCTCCAAAGCTGCGTAGATCAGGTGAGATCGTCAGGTAGCCTGCTTTGGCCATCTGTAGGCCATAATCGTAGTTGTGTGCTTCAATATTGGCACGCAGAGCAGCAGATGCGCGCAGCCCGGCCACTGCATCTTTCCCATATGGACCGTGTCCATGGGCGCAAATGATCGCCGCATTCGAGCCATCCTCTGCCATAGTCTTACGGCGCAGAACTTGACAGGGTACGCTCATATATGGCTCTGAGTTGAAGACGACCCGCTCGCGAATCAGGTCCCCATCTTCTACACGACTCTCTACCTCCGCATCCAACGGCACTGGGTCCGGGAAATCACCCAATAGTTCCATGTATTTAGCATGCGCTGCCTTATGCCAACTGTCCCAATCCATGGTCTGGTTATCGAAATGCAGTTTGGGTGTCCAGCTTTCGACTTGGTTGTTCCAATATGCCTGCATAGAGAAATTGCGTCTTGCCATCGTTATCTCCTTGCTGTCAAAACCAATGGGGCACCTGTGGACGTCTGGTATGAATCGAATCAAGAGCTGCCACACAGACCGACACAATTTGGGCACCCCAGCGTGCCGGGATCGGATTCCTGATCTTGCCATCAAGCAGATCCAGAAAATCGATCACAGAACGTCCCCAACCATGCCCACCGACCACATCATGGGCTGATGATTCTTGGATGGCCATGGGCTCCTCATCCCGGCGGTATAGCTTGCCCTTCCACAACGTTCCGGCAGTGCCGTAAACAGCGAGAAAGCCACCACCCATGCCCTCGCCCATACCATGACCGGAACAGCCACTGGTCACAAAGACTTTGCCAGTGACGCCATTCTCAAATTGGAGGATCACAATATAACAATCATCGTCTGGAAAGACGGGAATGCTGCGTTTATTGCTATAGGCATAGACCTCAATGACCGCAGAATCCACCGTCCACAGGATGAGGTCCAGAGGATGACATCCACCACCTAGCAGGATATTCTGTGGATTTTGCTGATCGATGCGCCAGGGTGTGTGATGTTTGCCTTGGGGGGAATAATGGCTCCACATATCATGGATATAATCGCCTTGGACAAAGAAGATATCACCAATGGCACCGGCTTGGGCCATTTGTGACATCTCGTGCCAAGGATACATATAGCGCATGGTCTGGTCGGTCATCACATGGAAACCACTCTGTGCCTCTGCATCAAGGATGCGTTGGGCATCGGCCAGCGTGGTTGCCAGTGGCTTCTCGACCAAGACATGGCAACCCTGTTCCAAGGCCATGACCGTCTGGTCGGCATGGAGATGGTCTGGCCCCGCGACGACCACCACATCTGGCTGGGTCTCCCGCAAGATCCGGGCGTAATCACTGCCGCTCACGGCCTCAGAGTACTGTTTCTTCATTCTGTCTCGTTGTAGCTGCTGGGGGTCCGCGAGACCTACGATTTTTCCCCGGCCATCGGTTATGGCAACTTGGGCCACGTTGCGTCCTGCGCCGCCGCATCCACTGATCAAAATTTTGTAGGGATTCATACCCGCTATCCTTTCATTGACAGACTATAACAACTTACGATGAAGAGCGAGGCCAATCTTGTGGTGTAAATGCCCAACCGACTTGAGAGCAAACCACTCTCCAGCGTTCCTCCATATCCGGCGCATATAAGAAGGGTACCCACCCCAGCCTCAGATAGATGCTGATCGCGGGTAGACGCCAGTCATCGGTGTTGAGATAGATATTCCGATAGCCGGCCTTGAGCAGACGATGCACAACAGACGCGCAAACAGCCATGCCCAAACCTTTGCCGGCATGATCGGGATGCCCTGCGACCCAACCTAACTCGCCGGCAAAGGGGTGTAGTTCCCGGGGATTGTGGTTGGCCATGGCGGTAGCAACGATCTCGCCGCTAGTTTGATGCACAATGAGAAACCAGCCATCGGGTAGAATTTTCAAGAGCCACGGGCGCAAGGTATCGTCATCCCAATCCTTAAAACCAGCCAGATCCATGACCTTGTAAAAGCCGGATTCATCCCCAGGTTGGTAGGTACGCAGCGTATAGCCTGTTGGAACATGAACGGTGGGCGGCGAATTAAGTAGATGATGCGGCCAGACCAGTTTGAGCTGTTGTTTGGGTTTTTCTGCACTCAATGTACACACCTCTGTGGTTCGTGATGAGTGATTGGTGGCAAGTAATGGATAACGGTTGCATTCCCGCTATCAGAAACCTGCAATCTATCTTTGTCAGTATCTTTCTACAGTTCAGCCCTTGAGGCCCGTCAAGGCAATGCCGCGTACAAAGTTCTTCTGAAATATCAAAAAGACGATCAACGGAGGAATTGAGACCAATACCGAGCCGGCCATAACGGCCTGATAGTCGGTGCCGCCAAAACGGTTGGCCATGCGGGCGATGATCAGCGGTAGTGTTAGCTTTTCTTCATCATTTAGGACGATCAATGGCCACAGATAGGCATTGAAGGAACCCAGGAAAACAAAGATCGCCAGAGCAGAGAGAACGGGTTTGGTCAAAGGCACGATTATATTCCGATAAATGCCAAAATCCCCACTGCCGTCGATCTTGGCCGCATCGTACAATTCCCGTGGAATACCGTAGACGAACTGACGGCAAAGAAAAATCCCAAAAGATGAAAAGATGGACGGCACCCAAACGCCCCAGAGGCTGTTCAGTAGATTGAGCTCACGTATGACAATGTACAGGGGGATCAGGAGCGTGAGAAAGGGTACCATGGTGGTTGACAGGACAAAATAGAAGAGGTAGTCGCGCCCAGGGAAATCCAGTCGGGCAAAGACAAAGCCACCCATAGATGAGGTGAGGAGAACGCTGAGCACTGTGCCAGTGGTGATGATAATGCTGTTCACATAAGCGATGGGCAGATTGGCCCGGGTCGGATCCATGACCATCTGATAGGCACTAAGGGTCCACTTTTGCGGCAGCAAGGTGACGGGAATACGCACAATATCGGCACCGGTCTTAAATGAGGAGAAGATCAACCAGAAAAAGGGATAGAACATGGCAAAGCTAATTGCCGCCAGTAACAGGAAGATCAGTGTTTTCACCCATTTTCCAGAAACAAGCCAACGGCGCACATACGAATTTGGCACCTCCAGCCTACCAGTATCAGCAGTTCTCATGGCCTGTTCTCATAAGACATATCGTCAATGTTCCCATTCAACCTGCCAGCGACGGAGCTGAAAGATGGTCGCACCCAGCAATAGCACAAATATGATCAAAGAGACTGCCGAGCCATAGCCCAAGTTCAAGGCCCGAAAGCCCAGTTCATAGGTGTAGAGTGCGAGGGTGCGGGTGCTAAAGCCCGGCCCTGGCATCAGAAAGAACGGCTCAAACATCTGTACTGTTCCAATGACGCTAACCACCATCTGATACACCAACACAGGCCGAATGAGAGGAAGAGTGATGCGAAAAAACATCTGCCAAAAACTGGCCCCATCTAGGCGGGCAGCTTCAAAGAGACTCTCGGGTACGTCGTTGATGCCGGCCAGAAAGAGTACGATACCCGTCCCTAGATGCGCCCAGATGATCACGACGGTAATCGCCCAGAGTGCCTGTTGTGGGCTGGCTAGAAATGGTTGTGCAGGCAGGCCAACACTGTGAAGCAGGGCGTTGATCGCACCGCCAGTGGGTCGATAGAGCCACCGCCATAGATAAATTGAAACAACCAGCGGTGTGATCACGGGCAAATAATAGAGAGAGAGGTAGATATTCTGCCATTTGCCAAAAATCTGACTCAGAGCGAGGGCAAATAGCAAGGCCAAGGTCAGACCGATGGAAATCTCTACGATGGAAAACAGTGTTGTCTTCTGCAAGGCCAGCCAGAAGTACTGATCGGAAAAGGCCTTGGTGAAGTTGCGCAGGCCAACAAATTTAGGCGTGGTCAAGAAATCCCAGTTCTGGAAGGCCAGCCAGATGCCAGTACCAAAGGGAATGACGAAGATGATCGTATAAAACACGAGGATGGCAGCAGAATAGAATAAGGCAAGAGGACTCGCCCGTCGAAATCGCCGCCAGACTCCACTCTGCTGCCCAGCGGCCGGTAGGATTTGTTTGCCGACGATTGAAGTGTCTTGGGTCATAAGGTCAGAAGAAAAGACAATGGAAGGAACGCAGACGTTTGCTGCCGGTCAGCGGGAAGTCTGCGCCCCTTTCTACTGGCAAGAGGGGAAGAACCTACAGGTATCAGGCATATCTTTTGCCGCACCATATCGCAGACGATGGTGCGGCAAACTCATCAGACTCAGCCTGCCAAACGTTCTCTCGCCTGATCTTCCTGTTCTTGCAGGTAGGCATCCATGTTGGCCAAGGCTTCCTGAATGCTGATCTCTTGACGCATGGCTCGGTCCAATTCACTGTTCGCTGGTCCGTGTTGCGCCACATGATCTTGAGGATATCGAGCGACGGGCCACATGCTTTCGGCCACTCGTTTAGACATCAGACCATATTTGACATCTGCGATGCCGGGGTCGTTGTAGACATCTTTAGAGGGAACAACACCGGAATAAAACTCTAGGGCCTGGAGCAGGGCACCATTGCTGACGATCAGCAAGGCAAAGTCGACGCCGGCATCCAGTTTGCCTGCATCATCCACTAGGCGTTTGGACAGTCCCCAACCGGCGACATGTTGAGGATAGAGGACAGTTTCGACGGCATTGGCCAAAGGCGGGGTGACGATATTCTCGGCCGGCACCTCGGCCACATCGGTCTGAACACTAGCTGTCCAGGCACCGTCACCCCATATGGAGACCAACTGCTGGCTTACAGCTTCGAATTCGTTGGTAAATAATTCGAAATCACAGGTTTTGTGGGTCCAGTAGAGGTCATAGAGAACTTGAGCTGCAGCCTCCCCTTCAGCCGAAGTATGGGACCAGAGGCCGTTCTCCTTATCAAAGAAATCACCGCCCAATTGCCAGATGAAAGACCACAGCAGTTGATATTGGGAACTACGGGGCGAATAGCCAGAGCGGATGATCTTAGCATCGTCATTGGTTTCAGTCAGGGCGATGCCTGCTTCCACCACATCTTCATAGGTTGTAAAGGCCAGATGATCTATCGACTGTTCGTCCAAATGGTCAGTATTCACAGTCATAGCGGCCCCACGAATCCCCGCCAGCCAGGGCAGGTAGTAGACTTTGCCCCCTGGTGCGTCCACGGCCTGAAAGGCAGCGGGCCACATCTTGTCCTCTAGGGCAGACGAGCCGCCGGCTGATTCGGTGATATCCAAGAATACTCGGGAGATATCCGTAGCCACCACCCAATCCGTATACATCATCATGACATCACCTTCAGTGCCTGCCGCCACCGATGGCAACATCTTGGCCAGCAAATCTCCATAGCCAATCGCTTGGAGATCGACATTGACACTCCCGTGCTCTTTCTCAAATTCCGGCTTCACCCAGTTCATGATGCGATTCGCCCCGTCCCAATCCTGGTACCAGATCACTAGGTCGATGGGTTCCGCCTCATCTGCAATATCGGAAGTGCCCACTTGGGGGGCCACCGGGGTGCATGCAGCCAGCATAGTCAAAGCACTCATGCTGGCACTCACTTTAAGAAATTGACGACGACTTGACTTCTGCATGATTTCCTCCTGAAGGAATAACCTTACTGTGAAAAGAGGCTCAAAGATTCTGTTGGGGAATATAAAAATTAGTATAACAGCAAGCAATAGTCTGTCAAGTCCTAAAAATTTACCGAGGATGATGGCTGTCTCGGATTCATCAAACCCTTGTACGAGATAGTCATAATCAGTACTGCTCTACGGGTTTCCGTACTCGCTCTGTCGAGTCGTTTTTGATGGTCTGTGAGAGGATAGCATAGATCGGGATCCTCCTGCAGCAGCGTCTTTGGCACGAGAAATTTTGACAGAAGAAATAGGGAAACAACGACAAAAATTTCTGTGCCAAACATGGTCGATGCCATGTTGGCCGGACCCATACCGATGATGCCGAGCCGGACCGCTGAACCATTCATGTTTTCGGCCTCCTAACTTGGATAACGGTTACATTCCCGTGTTGGCTGGGCCGACCGAAGCCACGGTCATTGGCAATGCGCTGGTCCAGCTGATCAGTTTAGGCGAATTGGCGCATCTCAAAGAAGGGCGTCAACGCGTTGCCAACAGCTACAGATTGGAGAGATTTGAGCCGCAGGGTGAATGGCGCAGCGTGAAGATGCCGGTAGTGTGAAACAATTGGCCGGTAGGCACTGGCATAGCGTCCCCAGTCATCCGCGAAGGCAAAGACGATATTGGGCTGCATGGGTAACTCCTCTAGGTTAGTCAGCTACTGTTAGCCCTTCTTGCCCCGGGAGAACGAGACCCGCAAATGGCTGTCGGCCGCATGGCGCGCCCCAAGCCCATTCTCCAGACGCAACAGCTCCCGTTGGCGAGAGGTCAGATCAGGCAGCCAAGTTTCGTTGAAGCCATCATGGGGATCGACTTGGAAGATCAGCGCATTTTTGCGGTAGTGTCCGAACAGCGCATGGCGATTGGTGTCCGTCTGGTTGGTGCCACCACCGTGCCAGCACTGGCCATTGAAGACCAGGACACTCCCGGCCGGCGCAATCAATTGAAAGACATGCTTCACCTCCATCCCATCGGGTGGGCCGGCCATCCCACTTTTGTGGGAGCCGGGCACAATGCGGGTACCACCGTTCTCGGGTGTAAAATCGTCAAGCAACCAGACAGTATTGACCATCACCGGGGAGCCCATGGTCAGCAGGTCCGCGCGGATGTCGCTGTGCAACCCCTGCACAGGGTCCCCAGGCCGGACAATGCGTGCGTTCAGACTTCCCAAAATAATCTGCTTGCCCAGGACATATTCAATGACCGGTAGAGTGCGGGCGTGGTCAATGAGTGGGTGGAAGAGGGGATCGAGAGTGGGCAGATTGCTCACATGTCCGGCCTGGCCCAGAAAACGCTGCTCATCACCGATCTTCTCCGCCCACACCTCCAGAGAGGCCCGCAGATCCTGCACCTCGGCCGGGCTGAGTACATCTTCCAGCAGTGTGAAACCGTATACGTCCATTTCCCAAAATGCCTGTTGTAGGGCTGCCATTTAATCAATTCCTTTGTATGCTTTGTGTGCTAGCGGTGGGCAGTGACCAATAAACTTCGCAAGGTTCAACAGATCATACCGCGCTTGGCCTGTCGTACTCTTCATTATTGGTATCTTTCCCAGTGCGATGAATTGCCAATCGATTTGACACAGAAAATTTTGTCATTGTTACCATTATTTCTCTGTCAAAATTTCTCGTGCCAAATTTTTACGTCCAAGGATCGACAACGATCTTGGCAGCCTCCCCCCGTGCCAACAGTCCAAATGCCTCCTGAATCTGGCTCATAGGCAAGGAATGGCTGATCAGTCTATTTGACACAGAAAATTTTGTCCTCATTCAGATAAAGTCAAAATTTCTCGTGCCAAACTTTTACGTCCAAGGATCGACAACGATCTTGGCAGCCTCCCCCCGCGCCAACAGTCCAAATGCCTCCTGAATCTGGCTCATAGGCAAGGAATGGCTGATCAGTCTATCAATCAGGGGGGATTCGTGGATGACCTTCATTTTTGGCACAGAAAATTTTGTCATTGTTACCATTATTTCTCTGTCAAAATTTCTCGTGCCAAACTTTAGGATAGTCAGCCATATTGTAGAGCCAAGAGCCGACAACCATAAGCCCTTTGCGGATCAGGTCTGGGCTGACCCGGATGGACATCTCGTCGCTACATTCGCCGACAAAAGCCACCCGGCCCCGGCGGCGGGTGGCATCAATGCAGAGTCGTTCCGACGAGACCCGCCCAGAACAGTCAAGCGCGCAGTCCACTCCCCGTCCTGCGGTCAGCTCACGAATCTTCTCCAGAATGTACGGGGCGTTCGGGTCGAGCACAACTTCTGCGCCCATCTCTAGGGCAAGATTAGCCCGCCAAGGGGCCGGTTCTACCGCCAGCACCCGCGCATTACGAATTTTGACACAGAAAATTTTGTCCTCATTCAGATAAAGTCAAAATTTCTCGTGTCAAAAACGGGCATTGACAACCGCACCTAGGCCCACCGGTCCGAGGCCGGTTATCAGCACGGTGTCCTGGGAGTTGACACCGATGGCCTCAAAGCCACCGAAGGACGCGCCGATGCCATCAATGGCCATGGTCGCCTTGGCATAGCTCACATTGTCAGGGATCTTTGGCAGCAGCCACGTCGATTTCAAGGCGTACTGAGCGAAGGTGCCATTGCCAGCCGTAGAGCCATGAAAGGCGGCGAAATCGTAGGTATCTTCACAGTAGATGTAATCCCCGCCCATGCAGTGGTGACAACGTCCACAGGGATTCTGTGGTAGAATCACAACCCGGTCCCCGACTTTGACCGGCCCTTCCTCGGCAATGGCCACCACCTCTCCCACCCCTTCATGGCCCATCACGGCTGGGTTGTGGCCGGCCAGCCAGGCTTTGTATTCGGTGCAGATGGCAGATGCATGGACTTTGACAAGTGCCCAATCTGCTTTCGGCTGAGGGTCGGGCATATCTTGAAACGCCACCTGCCGCTCACCTGATATGATTGTCTGAATCATCAGATCGACTCCTTTGTCTCGATTGCTTCATTGCCGCACGAATGGCATAAAAATCCGCAGGCTCGGGGTAAGTGTACTCGTTGGGGTGGGTGTTGGCATCATCGCACATCCCCCCCCCCTTGCCTTACACGCCGTCGGGGTAGGTGTACTCGTTGGGGTGGGTGTTGGCGTAGGTGTTGGCGTCTGTACCTGTGGCCCGGGGCCACCGCTAGATGGCGGCGGCGTGTTCGTTGTAGGTGTGGCTGTGGCTGTAGCCTCTTCAGTAGGTGTGACTGTGGCTGTAGCCTCTTCAGGAGGTGTGGCTGTGTCTGTAGCCTCTTCATCTGAGTTACAGAACAGCAGCCCGGTCCTTGACAGGTCATTGCCTGAAACGCGATCCAAGGCGTTCGGTATACATCCACTGAGTTGGTTGTGGCTGAGGGACAATGTCATCAGGGTGTCGCTGAGGTTGCCCAAGTTGGCAGGAATGCTGCCTGTTAGGCGGTTGTGGCTGAGGGACAACGAACGTAACTTGGAGAGGTTGCCCAATGCAGGCGGGATACTGCCCGTCAGGGTATTGGAGTAGAGGTACATGTACTGCAGATTGGAAAGATTCCCCAACGCAGGAGGGATGATACCCGTTAGTTGGTTGTCATGGACACGCAACCACTCCAGCTTGGAGAGGCGACCCAGGTCAGCAGGGAGTTCGCCATCCAGTCGGTTGTTGTGGAGGTACAGGGTCTGTAGATTGGAGAGGTTGCCCAACTTTGCAGGGATGGTGCCCGTCAGTCGGTTGCCGGAAAGATCTACAGATCTCAGATTGGAGAGATTGCCCAACTCTGACGGAACATTGCCCGTCAGGTCATTGTTGTGGAGGTACAACGATTCGAGCTTGGAGAGGTTGCCCAACTCTGCAGGGATAGTGCCCGTCAGGTCATTATGATAGAGGGACAACCCCCGCAGCTTGGAAAGATTGCCCAACTCCGCAGGGATGCTGCCCGTCAGTTGGTTGTGATGGAGGGACAGCCTTCGCAGATTGGAGAGGCGGCCCAATTTAGTCGGGATAGTACCCGTCAGTTGGTTGTGATTGAGGTACAATCCCCGCAGAGTCGTAATGATGCGGCCTAGTTCAGTTGGGATACTGCCCGTCAGGTCGTTGTTGTTGAGGTACAACCACTCCAGCTTGGAGAGATTGCCCAATTCAGTTGGGATAGTGCCCGTTAGCAGGTTGAGGCCAAGGTTCAATACCTGCAGCTCGGAGAGATTGCCCAGGGCAGCAGGGATCGTGCCGGTCATGTCATTGGCAGCAAGGTTCAACCCTGTCACACGTGAGATAGGGGCCGAGACTTTGATGCCATTCCATTGGTCTATGGGCGTCATTGTATGCCAGTTCAATGTGCCAAAGCCCAAAGTGTCCTTGACACTCAGGAGGGTTGAGCAATCCTCAACCAGGCCGGGGAATTCTGGGTTTGGGACCGCGACGCTGTTGGAACACCTCCTAGACACCTGACCACAGAACGACAACCCTAGGTCTGACAGGTCGTTGGTAGAAAGGTTCATAACCCTGACCAAGCCCTGGGGCATACAGCCGCTTAGTCGTGGGTTGTTGCCGAGGGACAATCTCTGCAGATTGGAGAGATTGCCCAACTCCGCAGGGATGCTGGCCGTCAGGTCGTTGTCGTTGAGGAGCAGGACAGTCAATTTGGAGAGGTAGCCCAATGCACTCGGTATATCTCTCGTTAGTTGGTTCTCTTGGAGATACAAGTACTGCAGAGAGTTTCTGATGGAGCTCTGGCCTAGCGTAGCCGGGATTCTGCCCGTCAGTCGGTTGTTTCTGAGGGACAACAGCCACAGATTGGAGAGATTGCCCAAATCACGCGGGATATTACCTGTCAGTTGATTGCTGAAGATGGATAACACCTTGAGCCTGGAGAGGTTCCCCAACTCTGCGGGGATGCGGCCTGTCAGGGTGTTGGAGTAGATATACAAGTAGTTTAGAGAGTTGGTGAGGTTGCCCAAAGCACTCGGTATATTTCCTGTCAGTCGGTTGTTGCCGAGGGACAACACCTGCAGCTTAGAGAGATTGCCCAGCTCTGAAGGGATGCTGCCTGTCAGTTGGTTATCGTGGAGGTACAACCTTGCCAAGTTTGAGAGATTGCCCAACTCTGACGGGATGGTGCCTGTCAGTTGGTTATCGTGGAGGTACAACGATGACAGAGAGGTGCTGCCCAGTGCAGGAATTGTGCTCGTCAGTTGGTTGTTGCTGAGGTCCAAGTAGCGCAGATAGGAGAGGCTGCCCAATTCAGGCGGGATGGTGCCTGTCAGTTGGTTGTTGCCGAGGTCTAAGAACTGCAGATAGGATAGATTGCCCAATTCTGAAGGGATGCTGCCTGTCAGTTGGTTATTACTGAGGTACAATTCTATTGTATAGGAGAGATTGCCCAACGCTGAAGGGATGGTGCCTGTCAATTCCTTATTGTCAAGATTCAATCTTATCACGCGGGTCACGAAAGCACTGGCGGGGCCAATGAAGCCCAGCTGGACGCCCGTCCATCCGCTAATCTCGCGTTGCGTACTCCAGTTCAGGGTGCTTCCTAGGGTGTTCTTGCTACGTAGGAGCGTTTCGCAATCGGCAACCAAGCCCAGCTCTTCTGGGTCTGGAATTGCGGCCGTGTTCGCGCATGAAATGGCTGTCTGCGCGGCTACGGGTGTGTTAGCAGCCATTGTTATGGCAATCACAGCCCACATGAGGGCTGGTAGGACGATCCTTGGCAGTGTAGCTGCCGCGGTGTTGTCCGCACTTGTTCGTTTCCTGGCATTCATCAAGCAGGGTTTACTCACGACTCCTCAAAGCTGCTCATTTTCGGTATTACGGGTAGGGCGACTCATGGCAAACGGCTCTACTTGGCTGTAGACTCGGCGGATGGCCCGCTTCCACATGGAGCGAGCTGCTGCTGCCTGATATGTGGCCTGGCGCTGGGTATTCTTCCACCAAGTCGGATCCTGTTTCTCTACTGGTACACTCCACTTGACCGCGCAGGCGGCCCAAGTCAGGCCAGCCCCAAAGCCGACAAACACAAGATTATCGCCTGGGGCAACCTTCCCTTCCTCAATTGCTTCACAGAGGGCTATTGGAATGCTGGCTGTACTTGTGTTGCCGTATTTTTCTACGTTTATGTAGACTTTGTCCTCTGGTATCTTCAACTGGGTGAGGACACTGTTTTGGATGATGCGTTTGTTGGCCTGATGGGGGATCACCAAGTCCACTTCGCTGATGGGGACTCTGGCTTTGTCCAGGACCCGGCGAGTGGCGTCGGCCATCACGCGGGTGGCAAAGCGAAAGACGGCTCGTCCATCCATTTTGATGTAATGGGAGCCGTTGCTGACTGTTTCTAGGCTGGCTGGGGCTGCGCTGCCACCGGCTGGAATGGTCAGCAGGTCTGCGCCGGAGCCATCACTGCCCAGCACAGAAGCGGTGATGCCGCCTGGCACATCGCTGGCTGCCAACAGGACTGCGCCTGCGCCATCGCCGAACAAAACGCATGTAGTGCGGTCGGTCCAATCCACCATGCGGCTAAGGGTTTCCGCGCCGATAACCAACACATATTCCGCGTCTCCGGCCAGGATGTGGCCTCGGGCTGTACTGAGCGCGTAGACAAAGCCGGAGCAGGCCGCGCTCAGGTCAAATGCGCCCGCGTGGACTGCGCCTAGGTTGTCCTGGATGATGCTGGCAGTGGAGGGGAAGATATGTTCTGGGGAACTGGTGGCACAGATGATCAGGTCCACTTTGGCTGGATGCACATCAGCCATTTCTAGGGCTTGGCGCGCGGCCCACGTTCCGAGAAAGGCAGATGTTTCCTGGGGAGTGCCGGCTACTCGGCGTTCGGCAATGCCTGTGCGTGTGCGAATCCACTCGTCTTTGGTATCAACGATCTGTTCCAGATCATGGTTTGTGATGATCTTTTCTGGGACATGATAGCCCCAGCCGATGATCTGTGCATAGCAGAGGGGCTGTGCGTTCGTGGCGGCATATTGTCCGTTCACATTCAGGCTGTGGCCACTGCCGCCATAGCCAGTGGCCCCGTTCTCTTGCGTACTCATATCTTCTCCTTTTGACACAGAAAATTTTGTCATTGTACCCACTATTTCTCTGTCAAAATTTCTCGTGTCAAACTAGCCGCCGCAGGATCAGGCAGGCATTGTGTCCACCCAGGCCGAACCCATTGCTCATGGCCACAGCCACATCTGCTTGCACAGGCTTTTGCGGTGTATAGTTCAGGTCACAGGCGGGGTCGGGGGTTTCTAGGTTGATTGTCGGGGGGATCACGCCCTGTTCGATTGTCTTGGCACAGACAATGGCTTCAATGGCACCGGCCGCGCCCATGAGATGGCCCAGCATTGACTTTGTGCTGCTGATCTTCATATTGTAGGCATGTTCGCCAAACACGCGTTTGATCACCTTGGTTTCTCCGGGATCGTTCAGTTCTGTGCCGGTCCCGTGCGCGTTGAGGTAGTCCAGATCGGTAGGCTTGACGCCATGGGCTAGGGCTTTGCGTAGGGCCATGTTCATGGCGTCTTCTGCGCCCTGGCCGTTGAGGTGTGGGATGGCCATGTGGTAGGCGTCGGCACTGTTGCCATAGCCGACTATTTCTGCATAGATACGGGCGTTTCGGGCTTGGGCATGTTCGAGTGATTCTAGGACCAGGATGGCGCAGCCTTCGCTCATGACAAAGCCGTCGCGGTGTGCGTCAAAGGGGCGGCAGGCTGCGGCTGGGTCGTCATTGCGCGTTGACATGGCACTGATCACATCGAAGCCGGCCATCATAATGGGCAAGAGGCCGGCTTCTGCGCCGCCTGCGATCATCATGTGGGCGTCACCGCGTCGGATGAGTTCATAGGCTTCGCCTGTGACTGCGGTGCCGCTGGCACAGGCATTGACGACGGAAAAGTTTGGGCCGCGCAGGTCGTAAAGGATTGCGATCTGGCCGGCCGCGCTGTCTACGAGGGTGTTGGGAATCAGGAAGGGATTCACTTTACGCAATCCGCGTTTCTCTGCTAGGAGGACATTCTCGACCAATGTGGTGATGCCGCCGATGCAGGTAGCGAGGAGCACGCCGGCGTCTGTGGGGGTTTCTTTGCTAAAGTCAAGGCCACTATCAGTGACTGCTTGGCTTGTTGCGGCCAGGGCGTATTGGATATAGGGGTCCAGGCGTCTGGCTTCTTTGCGTTCCATATAGTTTTTGGGGTCGAATCCTTTTAGTTCGCCGGCGAAGCGCGTGCGTAGTTCGCTGGTATCAAACTTGGTTATCGGTGCAATCCCTGAACGCCCTGCCAGCAAGGCATCCCAGGTTTCAGCAACCGACAGACCCAAGGGCGTCACAGCCCCCATGCCGGTGATGACAACACGCCGAAGTTGACCATTGTTATCCATATGTATAACTCCATGATTCAATAGACCAGTGGTTCAGTGTAGTATAACACAAATCGCATTTACGCTAGTATAACATAGATTACAGGGAAACCGTTGCACGACAATGACCATTACGGGCTATGGAATGGAAGAACCCATACTGTACAATGTAGTTCGGTAGCGTATAATTCTGTTTATGACTAAAAGCAGTCGATCTTCTGACACCTACCAACAGCCGCCGGGCTTTTGCCAGCTACTGGCTGAATGCGGCCTGCCCCATGTGCAGGGGATGGAACTTCTGGGGCTGGTGAAGATGTGCGCCGGGGCCTATGACCGCATTCTAAGCGAGCGCATGCGAGATGAACACATCTCCCCGCCCCAGTGGCGTATCCTGCTCCGCCTCTATCTGGCCGAAGGTAGCGGCCAAGGAGCTCTCTCGCCTACGGACCTGGCCCATAGCCAATGTTTGAGCAAAAATACGATTAGTACACACTTACGTGCGCTGGAAGAATCCCAGTTCATTGAACGGCGGCTGGATGCGGACGACCTGCGGGCCTTCCGCATTCAGCTCACCACGAGCGGCAGAAGATTGGTACGGACATCCACGCCCCGACAGATTGCGTTCCTCAACCAGTTGGCCAGCCAACTTTCCGCGCAAGAATGTGATACTTTACAGGTTCTTTTGGCAAAACTACACGAATCATTGCAGCGTAAGCAAGAAGTCAGGAGTGGCATGTGAACCGACGAAGATCATTCCGTCAAGCCAGAGAAGGCGGGCCTGGCCGCGGCAGTATCAAAGATTTAGGCCGGGCAATCCGCTACCTGGGCCGCTACGGTCGCACGACAACCATGGCCTACGCAGCTCTGTTCATCAGCATTGCCGCACAGCTCGTGGTGCCCCAACTGGTGCAGAACATCATTGACGCCATAACCCAAGGACTGCTCGCCCAACAGATCATGGCTTTAGCGGAAAGCGAGCGGGCCGCGGCCTTAGAGGCCCTGTCGCTTCCCTTGGAAAGACTAGCAGCCAATCCACAAGGGCCGATCTATTGGGCCATGGTTTTCATCGTCATCTTTTCCCTGGCCCGTGGATTGTTCGCCTTTGCCCAGGCCTTTCTGGCCCAAAAGGTGAGCCAAGATGTGGCTTTTGATTTCCGCAATGAACTGTTCGAGAAGATTCAGCGGCTCTCCTTCAGCTACCATGACCGCAACCGCACAGGGCAGTTGATGATCCGTGCCACGGATGATGTGGAAAAACTGCGGATGTTCATTGGGCAAGGGCTGCTGCTGGCACTGCAGGCGGTCGTCCTGCTCGTCGGCTCTCTGGCAGTGTTGATTTTCACCAACTGGTCCCTGACCTTGGTCATCCTACCGGTGTTGCCCCTAGCCCTCGTCCTGTTTATCATCTTCGGGGCGATCACCCAGCCCCTGTTCGGCGCGGTCCAGCGGCGGCTGTCCGCGCTGAATACAATTCTGCAGGAAAATCTGGCCGGTATCCGGGTGGTCAAGGCCTTTACCCGGGAACAGCGGGAGCAGGAAAAGTTCGCGGACTCCGCCCAAGAGTTAATGGACCAGCAGATTCGAGTGGCGAAGATCTTCAGCTTTCTCTTCCCATTTATCTTTCTGATCGCGAATCTGGGCCAGGCCGCGATCGTCTACTGGGGTGGGCGACAGATTCTCTTCAATACCCTTTCCTTGGGCGAATGGCAGAAGTTTAGCCTGTACCTCATCTATGTCTTCTTCCCCATCGGCCAGCTTGGGTTCATCATCGGCCAGATGAGCCAAGCCAGTGCCAGTGCTCAACGCATCTTTGAGATTCTGGACGCGGAAAACGAGGTGACGGACAGGCCCGGGGCCCAGCCTTTACCACCGATCCAAGGGCAAGTACGCTTCGCGGATGTCACATTCCGCTACTTCAACAGTACCGAGCCGGTACTTCAGAACATTACACTGGAGGCAAAGTCCGGTGAGACTGTCGCGCTGTTGGGTGGGACCGGCAGCGGCAAGACGACCATCATCAATCTCATTCCACGCTTTTACGATGTGACCGAAGGGCAGGTGTTCATTGATGATTGGGATGTACGCGATGTCACCCTAGATAGCATGCGAAGGCAGATCGGCATTGTCCTGCAGGAGACCAATCTCTTCACAGGCACCATTCGGGACAACATAGCTTTTGGTCATCCTGATGCCAGCGATGCGGAGGTGATCGCGGCAGCCAAAGCTGCGGCAGCCCATGATTTTATCGTCAGCTTCCCCAATGGCTACCAGACCGCAGTAGGCGAGCGGGGGACAACCCTCTCCGGCGGGCAGAAGCAGCGCATCGCCATTGCCCGCGCGCTCCTAACCGACCCAAGCATTTTGATCCTTGACGACTCCACCAGCAGCGTAGATGTAGCCACAGAAGTTGTCATCCAGAACGCGCTGGACCAGCTCATGGAGAACCGCACCAGTTTCGTCATCGCCCAGCGCATCAGTACAGTTGTCAACGCGGACCAGATTTTAGTGCTTGAGAAGGGCCAGATCATCGCGAGCGGTACCCACGAAGATCTGATGGCCAGCAGCGAGATCTACGCGGACATCTATCGGAGCCAGTTGGTAGAAGATGCCCAAATACCCGTTTCTAGTTTCTAGGAATGGCAGGTGCTGTAGCCAAAACTGCCATTCAACGCCACTGCAGTGAGGAGCGTGCCCGATGTTCGGTGACCGCATGTTACGGCAGGAGACGCTAAAGCCCAAGAGCGTTGGCGCGACCCTGTCCCGATTTAGTCGATTTTTCCGCCCTTATTCATGGGTGCTGATCCTCGTTGGCGTGCTGATGGCGCTCAATGCCTACACGCAAGTCATTGGACCACAACTGATCGGCCAAGCCGTGGACTGTTTCCTCTCGCCGGCTGTCGTGGGCCAGGCCAGCGGCCCGCAAAGTGACTTGCAACTGCCCACAGCTACCAACAGCCAAGTCAATTGCTGGTGGGCCGCTGGTACTGCCCTGGAGAACCCCAGCCGCGATGACCTGCTGCGCGGCCTGCTCAACCTTGTGCTCGTCATCACCGGCCTCTATCTGCTCGGGTCCATCACGGGGGGGTTGATGTTTTTCGGCATGAGCTGGACCGGGCAGAACGTCCTACGCACGCTGCGGGTGCGCTTGTTGGCCCATCTACACCGCCTTTCTCTCGGTTTCTATACCCGCAATGAGACCGGTGACCTGATGAGCCGCATCACCAATGACACGGACACGATCCAACAGGTCGTCAGCTTCGCGTTGGTGCAGGTGTTAAGCGGGGCCCTACTGATCGTCTGGATCGCCTGGCAGATGCTCCTCCTGAACTGGGCCTATGCGCTCATCAGCCTGAGCATCGTGCCATTGATGGCTGTCACAACCCTGTGGTTCAGCAATCAAGCCCGCAAAGCCTTTCGTGTCACTCGTCAGAGCATTGGCGAAGTGAATGCAGAATTGGAAGAGGGCATCTCCGGCGTGCGGGAAGTGCAGGCTTTCAGCCGCGAAGAGATGAATATTGAGCAGTTCCGCCAGAGCAATGCGGCCAACCGGGATGCGAATATCAAAGCTGTGGCCTATACATCGGCCCTAGCCCCGACCCTGGAGGCCCTCGGTTTTCTGGGCATTGCCATTGTGGTTGGGGTCGGCGGTGTTCTGCTGCTGCAGGGCCAATCCTTGGCCAATTCGGTTATCTCTCTGGGCCTTATCATCACCTTTCTCGGCTACGTACAACGTTTCAACCAGCCCATTGCCCAAATTAGCGTACTCTGGACAAATATTCAGAGTGCCATCGCGGGCGCGGAACGCATCTTTGAACTGATGGATGAGATGCCGGACATTCCTGAAAAGGTCGACGCGCAGCCCATGGGCACAATTGAAGGCTCTGTCTCCTTGGAAAATGTCAAAACCGAGTACCTACCCGGCGAGCCGGTCCTCAAAGGCATTGACCTGCAGGCGCAGCCGGGCCAAACGATTGCCATTGTCGGGCCCACCGGCGCGGGCAAGACTACGATTATCAACCTGATCCCTCGTTTTTGGGATGTGACCGGCGGCAGTGTGCGAATTGATGGCGTGGATGTGCGCGATGTGCAGTTGAACAGTCTGCGCCAGCAGATCGGCATCGTCTTACAGGATACTTATTTATTCAGCGATTCGGTGCTGAACAACATTCGCTTCAGCCAGCCGCAGGCATCCGATGAGGAGGTCATTGCCGCCGCCAAGTTAGCCCAAGCCCACGATTTCATCACACGGCTGCCTGATGGCTATGAGACAGTTCTCGGCGAACGCGGGAGTGGTCTCAGTCAAGGACAGCGTCAACTGTTGGCTATTGCACGAGCCGCGTTGGCCGCGCCGCGTCTCCTGATTTTAGATGAGGCTACCAGCAGCGTTGACACCCGCACAGAGCAAAAAATCCAAGTGGCATTGCAGGAACTGCTGAAGGGGAGGACCAGTTTCGTCATTGCTCACCGCCTGAGCACAATCCGCAGTGCAGATCAGGTGCTGGTGCTCAATGAGGGTGAAATCATCGAGCGAGGCAGCCACAACGAACTGTTGGCCCAGGGCGGCTTCTATTACGATCTCTATATGAGCCAGTTCCGCCGCCAAGAGACGCTGACACTCCAGCCCAACGGCAGCCGGGCCATATAAACGCTTATACACCATAGCGGCGGCCAGTGACTGATGGCTCCACGGCCAGGCTGCGGCGGATGGTGGCCACCATTTCTCCATCCAGCCCCAGGGTGGTGATGACCGCATCATCTAGCGCGCGACGCACAGGGCAGTCGTCCATCTGTGGCAAGGGCAGCAGCGTATCCTCTGCATGGGCATCGTAGATAGCCGCCAACGCCGCGGCCCCATCACCGATTGCGGCAAAGTCCGGTACGATCAGCTTGCGTAAGTCGTCCAACGAGAGTTGGGGGTAAGAGGGCGTCTTATTCGTGCGGTCGCCCAAGATTGCCAAGACGCCAATTGACGAATTCAGATAGAGACACAGGGCCTTTTCCCATTCCAATAGACAATCTCGCGACACATGCAAGCGACAAGGTACCCACAATGACCCTAACGCCGGCGTGTCCAAGCGAACGCTTAACACTCTGACTGTGTTGAGCCGTATTCGTGTTGGCAGCAACAAGGTTCCCCGCTGGCTCCAGTAGCTTTCGGCCAGATGCTCTTTCCGCGGTTTGGCGATGATATGTGTGTCCGCTGTGGTGGCCATGGTTTGGGTTCGCTTCGTATCATGCTGCCACAGTGCCATGCGACCATGTTCGTCCGGCATCTTAGATTTGATGAAGCTACCCCGTATCCCCCGGCCGTCCGGCCCAATGTCCGCAATCTCGCCTAAGGGGATGGATGGCATCTTTGAGCGTAGAAAGACCCCTCGTATCCCCTGACCAGCCGGCCCGATGTCAGCAATCTCGCCTAAGGGGATGGAGCGTAACAGTTTTTGGCTCTTTATGTCTGCAAATTTCGCACACAAGTAGGGGGAGAGAAACTGCACCGCGCCCCAATCCCCAGCCGCGATTTTCTCCGCTGGCCATTCCTGTAGAGTCCCGTAGTCTCCAATTGTACGATTTGTGATGGCATGGGCAACCGAGATGGCAGTAGCCGGCGTCGCAGGATTGGTCGCCAGATTGACCACCCGCGTCGCAGGTTTCGGCCCTTTCTCCGCCGGCCAGCGCCGGCATATCAACAGCATCTCGCCGATGTTGGTGTTTTCGGAAAAGTAGATGCGCTGCGGATCGTGGGATGTTACGATGGTTTCAATGTGATAGCGACTGGCCAGATATTTGCGTATGTCCAGTGTTGAATAATTGGTTGCACCTACCAAGGGCAACACCACTGCGACTGTCCCCACATCCTCTTTGGCTAGAAAATCAGCTAGATACAGAAATGTGCTGCCATTGTGGGATAGACGCACCGGCGTATTGGCGAATAGCTCTTTCTCCCGCGCCTTGAGTTTGATTTCCTCCGCAGGCGTGAACTGGTCATGACGCAGGCTATCACGGGTATAGGGCGGGTTCATGATCACCAAGTCAGCAGGCTCCGCCTGCACTATCTCCTCGCCACTGTCTATCTGCGATACCGCCTGCGCTGCCTGCGGCCAGGGGACCAGATAGGGCTGACGGTCTAAGAATTCCAGCGAACCTAAGTAGGCTACGCCTAGGTGATCCACTCCCAGAAATGCACGCCCTATCTTCATCTGCCGAAACAAGGTGGTCGGCGACAGCAATCCCAACGTAGTCGCAGCCATGTGTGTGGCCGTCAGGTTCACATCATAGCCGCACAGTACCTCTTCGATCAGAGACGTAGACACCATTGCCTCATCCTGGCCCTTGGGGGCTAGGTCACGGATGCGTTCCGCCGCAGCCATCAGCAAGGTGCCCGTCCCACAGGCTGGATCCGTGACCCGCAAACGCGCTATGGCTTCAGGGTCTTGCCAGTCGCACATGTCGTCCGCGATGGCTAATGTGGCCAACAACGTAGCAGCCGGTGTGGTCGTGTAGAAGGAACCATCATAGCGGGCACTATCCAGCACCGTATGAAAGATACGTCCCAACAGGTCATGGCGCAAGCCAGCGATGTTGCGAACCACTGCTAAGGCTGCACGCGCACTCTCTCGAATCGCGTCTGTAAGGGCTAGATCATGGGGACAGGAGGAGAGCGCGGCCAAGGCCGTTTCAAAGATCGGCTTGTAGTCTAGTCTGAGGATCAGGGTCCAGGCTTCACTGAAGGCAGTGATAGGATCCGCGGCCTCCGCACACACCGGGGCTAGGGCCGGCGGCCAGCGATGAGATCTCTCTTTCCCCACTAGATGGCTATCCAGACGAGCATGGAACATAACCGCGCTGACGATGACCAGCAGGGCCCGCTTGGCTGCAGTATCTAGGGGGTTAGCCCTTAGCTCCCTTCGTGCTAAGGGCAAGTCCAAAGTGAGGGCCAGGGCACGCTTTTGGCTTTCACTGAGCCGGGCCACGGCCCCATCTAGGCTGTCCGACAGCACGGCAGCCAATACGTCAGGATCTCCCAGTTGCGCGGGCAGCAGCCGCAGCACCGTGGCCAACTTCTCCACGTTACCATCGTGCCAAGTGCTAGGTGCGGCAAGCGACGGCTCCCGCACGCTCCACAGCAGCCTGGCTGTGGGCAGGGATTCTTCGGTCGTGTTGTCCGGGTAGCAGACAGCCAGCGCGCATTGGGCCAATCCCTGCTGCAGGCGCGCATCCGCATCGCGGATGGCGGACGCCTGCTTGTTGGGGCTCTGGCCATGCTCAGCCTCCAGCGCAACCACGACCGGACCGATGCGGACTTCCACATCAATGCGGCGATTGCCAGGTTGTATCTGTTCCGCCCGCGCGGACAGGCTATACTTTCGCAGCGCGGCCGCCAGCCAGACGTTCAGCGTATGTTCATGCTCCCGTGCTAACATCCATACCCTCGGTGGTGTGTGAAACACCGGTAGACAGCAACGATTAGATTCCCAGCAGACGGGCTGCATTTCCGCCGCAGATCATCCCTTTGGCTTCGTCCGAGATAGCGGCAGTAATGACTTTACCGAGCTGCGGACGTGGGTCCATCAGGGAGATATCGGAGCCAAAGAGAACTCGGTCGGCACCGGCCCCCTGGACCAACTCCTCAATCACGCCGGGTGTGCGAAAGGTCGAGCAGGTCTCCAAATAGACATTGGGATAGGTTTGGGCCACTTCAATCGCTGCTCGTCGGGGTTCGGCGACGTTACCCGAGTGGCCGGCGACAAAATTTGCTCGGGGAAATTGGGCCGCGCAATCGGCCAAAAGACGAGGGTGAGAATGTAGGTCGGTGCCTGTGTGGAAGATGATTGCCAGCCCGCGCGCGTTGGCGAACTCATAGATCGGGAACCAGACCGGTTCATTCAGATCCCACTGGGTATAGGGTGGGTAGAGTTTGATTGCCATGAGACCGAGCTCATCAATGGCACGGGTGAGTTCTTCTTCAATACGCTCCGGCATAGTCGGCGAAACATAAGCGAAACCAACAAAGCGGTCCGGATGGGCCGCGACAACGCGCGCGGTTATATCATTGCCGCTGGTTCCATTGGGATGGAAGATATTAAAGAGACAGGCGATATCAATCCCCACTTTGTCCATGGCATGGAGCATCACCGTCGGGTCGTCATTCCAATTGTAACGGTCCATGCGCCCTGTATGCCCGTGGAAGTCAATGACCCTCTGTCCTTCAATCATGGTGTCCTTCTCCCTGTAGTATACGTTCCAAATTCTCGGCACAGATCAAAGCCAGGTCCACATCACTGAGATCTGTGTGATGGAGGTAGAAGAGCATCGGCCCCATCGCGTAGCGGGCATACCAAGAGCCATAGACAAACCGTTCTGCCCCATATTGGGCACAGAGTGCTTCCACTTCGCCCAATGGCTCAAAACGACTCAACTCTAGATATGTGTTGGGCAGCTCGGTGAGGAGTGGACGGACCCACAGGGCATGGCTGTAATGGGCCCCGACTAGAACTGTGACCAGATCGGGAAAGGATCGGAGTGTTGTAATCAGTTCATCCGCATCTGCGTCGGGCACGGGGATCCAGAGCGGAATCCGGCGTTCACGTAGCCAGGAAAGCATGGACGAGTAGGCCCAAGGGCGGAAGGGCAGACCCGCCGGACGCGTATTGTAAAGTCGTACAGTATACACCCGCCCCTGGTCGTACAAGGCCTGCACCTGGGCCAGAGAATCGGATGAAGGCATCATGGACCACTGGGGAAAGAGGCGGCCCTCAGCGAGCCACTCTTCCAGAAAGCGATTGCCATCTACTGGGCTTAGTTCTTCTGTATGGGCATGGTAAATGAGAGCCTTATCAACCCCATGGCGGTCCATTTCGGCCAACAACTGATCGCGATTGCGACACACAGATGGTTCATCATGCAGATCACCCACCCGAATGTTGGCATCAAATACGGGAACGCGAGGCTGAAATGTAAATTTCGTTGACATCTCTCATTGCTTTTGGCACAGAAAATTTTGTTGTTGTTACCAAATGGGCAGTTGTCAGTGAAACTGAAGTTCCTGGCCCCAGGCCACTGACAACTGGGGTTTGGCGTACCATCAAGCCGCTGCGGGTGCAATCGACCGGTAGTGCTCACTTACCTTCCTGATGGCTGTGCTGAAGTCCGCCACGTCCTGCTCTGTATAGGAAGGGTTCATCGGCATGATCACCGTTGTACTGAGGAACTGCTCAGATCTCGGCAATGACAGGGAACTGTAGTCAAGGTTCGCGGCCGCTTCACTGGCCCAGGAGAAGTTGGATGTCCCATAGGCACGCTGCTGGGCCATCACCGGGTAGTTGTAAATGGGATAGACCATATAGGGAGCGTTGGCGGGCACACCTTCCGCCTGCAAAGCATCCGCGAACTGGGTTGCCGACACGCCTAGCACCTCAGCATCCACATGAAAGCCATAGGCCCAGTAGGAGTGCCTCGCTTCCGGCAGGACCGTCTGTAGGGAGAGCCCCTCCTCTCCATCAATGACCTCGTTCAGATGGCTGGCCACCCATTGCTTGTGGCGCACCGCGTCTCTCACTTTTTTGAGTTGGGCAACACCGACCGCGCCTTGCAGGTCGGTCATGCGGTAATTGGGTGCCAGATAGTAGTGTTCGTAGATCGGACGGCGGGGATTGCCCTTATCCGCGAACCATTTCAAGCGTTCGGACAGATCAGCGCGGTTGCTAGTCACCATACCGCCATCGCCGGTGGTCATGTGTTTGCCGCCAAAACTGAAGCAGCCAAAATCGCCCCATGTCCCAACAAGACGTCCTTTGTATTCGGCCAGTTGCGCCTGCGCGCAGTCCTCAACCAAAAACAGGTTATGTTTACGCGCCAGGGCCACATACGGCTCCATGGGACATGGATTGCCAAAGAGGTGGACGACAAGGATGGCCTTGGTGCGTTCGGTGATCTTAGCCTCCACATCTTTGATGTCCAAATTACCGCTGATCGGGTCGATGTCGGCAAAGATGGGGACCGCATTCTGATAGAGGATGCCGATGATCGTGCCCATATCGGTAATACTCGTGGTGATGATCTCATCGCCGGGATTGGGGTCGATCACCCCTATGGCCGTATGGACGGCCGCGGTGCCCGATGTCACTGCTTGAGCATACGTAACGCCGTGCATCTCGGCAAAATCCCGCTCAAATTGGTCCACCTTTGTACCGCCTAAACGGCCCAATCTGCCGGCACGGATGACATCAACCAGTTCGCTGATCTCTTCCTCGCCGAGATCCCATTGCGGCCCAAATGAACCACTACGAACGGGTGGTGCGTTGCGTTCGATTGCAATAGCCATCGAAAATCTCCTTTGCACTACAGTTATTGGCCACGGATCACTTGGCCACAGGTGTTAGATTGAAGATGCGTCTGGCGTTCTCGCGAAAGATGAGGTCCGCCTCGCGCTGATTCTGTATCGCGTCGATATAGGCTCCGTATTCAAACCAAGGGGCAAAGAGCGGCTGGTCCGTGCCAAAGAGAATGCGCTCCGGACCCAAGATGTCCATGGCGCGGCGGATGCGGCCAGCCTGGATGCCACTGCTACAAAACTCAAAGTATACATTGGGCAGATCAACGACCTGGCGGGCACCCTCTGCATCATCGCCATGCGCCTTGATGATGACCAGATCTGGGTTACGCAGCGCGGCTGAACGTGTACCGGGATAGGGAGAGCCGGTTTCATCCATGTGGATTTTGACAGGACGCCCAAAGCGAGCCACTTCATCCAAGAGATCCTGCATACGATTGGTCGCCATATTGCCGCCAAAGGGGCAATAGAGTTTCACACCGACGAAGCGAGGATCCTGGAAGTAGCGCTCCATCTGCTCAACGGAACCGGGAATATCCCGGGGATCACAGGAGACATATCCTCGCAGATTGGGATAGCGATCCAGAAAGGCCTGGGTGTCCGCGTTGCCTTCACGCATGTCATAGTTGATGGCATTATAGGAGGAAACAAATGTGAACTCAATGTTGCAACGGGCAGTCATTTCCGGGACATTGGTCTCGGTGCGTGTATTGTACGGCTCTGCACAGTGGAAGCCGGAGACATGGGCATGGATGTCAATGATGGGTGTATCGGGTAGGTCCGCCTCGGTCTGGATGAGAAGAGGCTCTACGGGCAGATCCTCAATGTCCATGCCCAGCAAGCGTAGGGCATTGGCCCCGAGGATCGCTTGCTTCTCCGCGTCGGAGATCTTGGCCATCAGCACCTGGTTACGCAGAGCACGTATGGAATACTGGGGCGCGTTGCTGCCAAAGAGCATGCGGTCACCGAGGCCGGACTCGATCATGAGTTCAAGGCCATCGGCCAGACAGAGCCAGCGAATGGCCGCATAGGCGTTGGGGTAGGCCTGCATGACGGTAATCAGCTCGCCCATATAGGCATAGTTGACCTCATTCATCACCGCTTGAACATTGTAACGGTGAGCAGTATCCGCCACCTTGCGTATCCATGTCAACCCCTCGCGGCCTGCGCCTTTGAAATCAACGATAATGGGCAGCTGTATCGCCCCGACCGCCTCCACCATCTTCTCAAACACCAAGGTATCCGGGGACCATTTCTGCGGACCAGGCGAGAAGCGAATGGCTACGCAACCGCCCGCAACACAGGATTGCAGATCGTCCTGCCAGTTGAGGAAATAGCGGGGGTCGAGAGTGCCGACGGGCAATAGACGCGGATGTTTCGCGGTGACAGCTAGTGTCTCTTCCACAGCTTCGGTATTGACCTGGTTGACCAAACCACGCCGGGATGTGGTTAGGGTCAATGTTGTATTGTGCTGCTCACTCTGACGCAGCAGAGCCTCCAGCGTTGTGTCCGGTTCGGGGATCGGATTCACGCTGAATTCAGAGATAAAGTCGATGGCGTACATAGGGACTCCTTGCAACCGCAGTTAGTGGTCAGTGGATTTTAACAAGCTTGCTCAATGGCTTTTTCACATGCAAGCACCAGACCATTGATATGCTCCTTTTCCATGGGCAGAGAGAGCGCATTCATGGTCAGGCCTTGGCTCAGGAAGTAGCCTTGGTTGAGAAGTGAGAGAAAGACACGGTGAGCCATTTCGCTGTCATTGGTGGCTAGGCTGCGATAATCGACCAGCGGCTCGTCGGTAAAATAGATGCTGAAGAGGGAGCCGAGCACCACAGCCTGGACAGGGATATCAATCCGGGCGAAAAGATCGTTGAAGCCGGCCTGCAGATGTTCGCCCAGTTCGTTCAGATGGGCAAAGGCGGCTGCTGGCAGTTGCCGTAGCGTAGCGAGCCCTGCTGCCATGACCATAGCATGGGCACTGAAGGTGCCACTCTGGAAAAATCCGGTTGGCCCGCGGCTGGTATCTAGCAGGTCCATTATATCGGCGCGGCCTCCAAAGGCACCGACGGGGAATCCACCCCCAACCAATTTGCCGAACGTGGTCAGGTCTGGGGCAATGTCGTAGTATTCTTGGACGCCGCCTCGTGCTATACGAAAACCGACTACCTCATCAAGAATGAGCAACACGTCATTCTCCTGGGTCACACGGCGAACCGCTTGTACAAATTCTTTGCGGAGCGGCAGAATCCCTGTCTTGGGGTCAAGGAGTACACAGGCCAGTTCATGACGATGACGGCGTACAAGTTGTTCAACCGCGTCTTCATTGTTGTAGGGCAAGACGATGACTTCGGCCGGCGCATGGGGTGATATCCCGCCCGCAGTCGGCACGGAATTGGGTGCCTCGGCTGGGCCTGCCTTCTCCAGCTGGGGCGCGACGCTCACCTCTACGATATCATGGCTGCCATGGTAGCCACCCTCAAACTTGGCGATCTTGGAGCACCCACAAAACCCCCGGGCCAGCCGAATCGCGTGCAGGGTTGCCTCGGTACCAGAGTTGCAGAAGCGGATGCGTTCAATGGATGTCACACGGTCGCATATCTCCTCAGCCAGCTCAACTTCATTGCCCATAGGCGCGCCAAGGGCGATCCCACGCGAGAGCTGGGCCTGTACCGCTTGATTCACGGCGGGATTGTTGTGGCCGAGAATCTGCCCGGTGTGATGGTTGGCAAAGTCCACAAGGCGGCGTTCGTCAAGATCGTAGAGATAACAGCCCTCGCCGCGCTGCATGGTAAGCGGATAGGGTGGGTAGAAGTAGGCTCCCTTGGCACCGCCCGGCATGGATTTGCGGTCCCGGTTGAACTGCTCCTGCGAATTGGGGCTCTCTGCGGTATAGATCTGCTCGAGCATCGCTTCAGTTTGCTCCATTGTCTGTTCCTCTGCCCTAGTGCGGTTACTCAAACCAATAGCTATACAGTTGTGCATTGGTTAGGTTGATACGCAGCCGAATCGCACCATTTGCAGGGTCAGGCATGCGGCTGCGCTCGCGCCAGGCGATTCGCTGTCGTACACTGTTGTCGGTCAAGGCGATAGATTCCTCCTGACTGAAGCCGGCCAGGGGGTGGCCGGCGACGTCCAAAACCTCAACGGTTATCGTACCCCTATCAGCATCAGCGTTGAAAAAGAGCTGTTCCCCTTGCCACTGAAATGGCACGGTTGTGAGCGAGCCACCCTCTTCTGTGGCATCCAACGAGACGAATCCATCCCGGCGCAGTGTAGCCAGACAGATGGCCGCGTTGTCCGGGTCCCATTTCTGCGGGGGCCAGCGGAACGTAATGCCTGTGTAGTAGAACCAGAGCTCATCGTCCCGGACCACAGGCGAGGAAGGGCCGAGTATCTGCATCGTATCATAGGCTCCAGCACCCAAGGGTGACGAGTCGATGAATGCCGCCCGCTTGCCTAGACGCTCCCAGTTGTACATATCCCGGCTACTTGCCAACTGGACATGGTGGAACCCGTCATGGTTGCGGCCTGTGGGGTTGCGGCCCACATGGTGAAACATAGAAGCAAAACCAATATAACGACTCTCGTAGCGGGAAATGGCGAAATTGTAGACATCAACGCCATGTTCCTGCGGATGGTTGAAGATCGTCTGTTGCAGGGCAGGAGTGGCGAGACGTTGTGCAATCACACTGCGTGCCAGCTCCTGGTCCTCGTCATCGGCATGGAAGACCAATTGCGGTTCGCTCCAGTGCTCAAAGTCCTCGCTAGTCGTCAGCGCATGGGAACGCCCGTAGGGTCCTCTGACCTTGACCGTCGCGATGAATTGATGGTTGATGGGATCAAAGCTGAAGTTCGGTTCATCTCCTGAAAGGATAGGGGGGACGTGGAGACGTGTCCAAGCTATGCCATCGGGGGAGACTGCGAAGAAGATGGAGTGTTCCGGCAGCATTGTAAAGGTGATGGCCTTGAAGCGGCGATTTGGATCCGGGTCCAGGGCGTCGTAGACAACGCCCAACACTTCGCTCGTGCGTGTATCATCTATGGGGATACAGACGAAGTTGTTCGCTGTTGAGCCGTCAACCTCTACCTGGCCCAGGGCTGGCTGATACCAGTGGAGGCCATCGCGGCTCTCGTGGTAGGAGGAACGCCCGGCTTCCGCGCTCAGCTTTGCGCCAATGCTCCAGAACTTCCAAAGCCCAGCCTGCGGGTCCCAGACCGGTGCAGTACGTGTCTGGGGCCGGTAGGCTGGGCCGTCGGTCTGCTGTGCGAGCAGAACTGTACTCGGATCTGAGCGGATCAGCGCGCCTTTCTTGTTTGGCCGCTGCATACATGTCTGTAGATTGTGGATCTCTGCCACGTCTGCATCATCAAGAAAGAGTTGTCTCTCTTGGCGTGCAAACCTGCGGATGTTTGGATCAGGTGCCATTCTGTCCCTCCTTTGCTGTAGTTACTGGCCACTGGGAGTTGGATTTACAATCCGTTCTATAGTATGGTATCGTTTCCATACTGATTCTCTAGGTAGAGCCTACTATCTCTGGCTGCCATGGTAGATCAACAACAAAGCTGGGTAAATCAAATTCTTCACGGTGATGCTGTCCCAGTATTGTGATATGGCCCGCAAACGATTACAACAACGAACTTTTTCTCTCGAATAGGTGCAGTGCTCCGGCATGGCCGGGGCTGGCCTAGTCCAGATTCATGCGTGGGTCAAAGGCATCTCGCAGGGCATCGCCGAAAAAGTTTATTGACAGAACAGCGAAGGCGATAGCCACAGCCGAAGGCAGCCAGCGCCAGGGCATATTCTCCAAAATGGGGAGCTGCATGGCAGCTGTCAATGTCTGTCCCCAACTTGGGGTTGGCTGTTGCACACCCAAGCCGAGGAAACTGAGACTTGACTCGGTCATGATCGCGCCGGCCAGGCCGAGGGTCGCGGCCACCACAACCGGGCCCACTACATTGGGCAGAATATGGCGAAAGATGACGCGCCGGGTCGGCACCCCGATGGCAACCGCAGCGAGGACGAAATCCTGGCTACGCAGACTGAGAAATTGACCACGGATCAGGCGAGTCATGCCTGGCCAACCGAAGATACCGATAATCACCATGATATTGAAGATATTTGGCGGCAGGACATAGGTTACAGTGATGAGCAGGAGAAAAGTGGGGAAACACATGATGATGTCGGTGAAGCGCATGATGATGTTGTCCATATAACCGCCGAAATATCCGGAGATACTACCGAGCACCAAGGCGATAGATGTGTAGATCCCTACAGCCACAAGCCCCACCGAGAGCGAAACGCGAGCCCCATAGATTAGGCGCGCCCAGACATCCCGGCCAATGCCATCGGTGCCTAGAATATGTTCGGCACTAGGCGGCTGGTCCTTTTTCCTCAGGTCCATGGTGGCTGGGTCCGCCCCGGCCACCATAGGCGCGAAGAGGGCGGCGATAATGAGAAGCACCAACATGCCCAGCCCCAGCATCCCCAGCTTGTGCCGGATGAGCCGACGCCAGAACCGGTACTGGGCCGAATCGTGCCGGGGTATTTGCAGCGTATCTACGGCTTTCGTTGCCCCCTGCTCCCTCTGGTTTGCGGTCATCCTTCTAGCCTATTCGTAACGAATACGCGGGTCTACAAAAGCATAGGTGAGATCGGCCAGCAGATTGCTCATCAAGACAACCAAAGCCACAGTGAAGTTCACCCCCATGATCACCGGATAGTCCCGGGAGTGGATGGCTGCCAAGCTGTACGTACCCATACCGGGCCAGGCGAAAATGTGTTCAATGATCACTGTGCCACCGATCAGGAAGGGTATATCTAAACTGATAATTGTAATCAGGGGGATCAAAGCGTTGCGGAGGGCATGCCCGACCAAGATCGCCTTCTCCGCCAGGCCCTTGGCACGGGCTACGGTGATATAATCCTGCCGAATGACATCGAGCAGACTGCTACGAGCATAGCGCATGAAACTGGCCACACTCCCTAACCCCAAGACCACAGATGGCAAGATCATATGGTGGATGCGGGTCAGTAGCGTGGCCTCCTCACCGTAGTTTATGATACCGGATGTGGGAAAGAGCGGCAATTTTAGGGAGAGGAGAAAGATGCCACCGATGGCAAAGACGAAACCGGGTGTAGATATCCAGAAAAAACCCGTTAATGTCAGTAGCTGATCGATCCAAGAGTACTGTTTGACCGCAGAGATGATGCCCAACCCAACCCCTACGATTATGCCAAAGAGGAGCGAACTTGCCGTGAGCTGCAATGTGGCCGGCAACCGTTCCAAAATCTCATCAAGGACAGGGGCCCCGGATGTGAGCGATTTCCCCAGATTGCCCCGCAAGAGTTCTCGCACCCAGATGAGATAGCGCACATGGGGCGGCCTGTTGAGGCCATAATTCTCGCGCATGGCCTCTAGCTGCTCAGGTGAAAAATTGGCGATGGCCGTTGTCGGGATCAGAGCATCCACAAAGTCACCCGGCATGAGTTGGGTAAAGATAAAAGTGACAACGGTCAGGCCCAAGAGAATGGGTATTGAGACCGCCAGGCGACGCAATATGTAGGTTCGCATAGCTGCAGTGGCCTATAGCCTGTGAGCAGTGGCCTGTAAAACTGCCTTACCGGCCACTAGCCACTGGTCACAGGCCACTGGTGTTTTGCTATTCTGATACAGACCAGTTCACCGCATTGTTAAAGCCATTGTTCCACGGATAGTACTGGTTCCACAGGGAGTCATCAGTGAACCCGCTCACCCGTTTGTTGATCGCCACAGGGCCAGTAAACTGGAGGAAGGGCATCATAGGCAGCTCTTCATTCAGCCGCATCTGGATCTGATTGTGGATCTCCCGTCGTTCATTGGCATCGACTGTGACTGCGGTCTGGTTGAAGAGAGCCTGAGCAGCTGAATCGCCCCATGGGGTGCGGCAACGCTCTGCATCGGTGAAAAAGGAATTATACTGTTCCGGGAAGGAGAAGCCCCAGCCTTGATAGAGCAGGTCGAAATCACACGATGCTTGTGCTTCACCGACTGCCGTGCCTTCTATATACTGTAACTGGGCCTTCACGCCGACCGCAGCCAAATTCTGCTGAATCGCGGCCATGATCTCCTGGTGCAGCGCGTCTCCATAGTACCAATTCACCCGCAGCTCCGTATTGGGGTCCCATGTACCATCGGCCTCGGCTGCGGCCAGCAATTCTTGTGCCTTTTCCGGACTGTATTCATACTGGTTCAGGCCGGGTGCTAACCAAGGACGCATCTCCATATATGAATTGTAGGGCTGACACAAGCCGCTGTACAGTGTTTCACAGATCCCGACGCGGTCAATGGCGTAGGCCAAGGCCTGGCGGACCCGCTTGTCGGCAAGGGTAGATGATTCGTAGTTCAGCAGGAAGACCCGGATGTAATTGCGGTTGACTAGGTGGACATCGACGTTGTCCAGTTCCAGAGCCTGCTCGTAGAAGTCCTGGGGAACGTTCCACACGTCCAGTTCGCCTTTCTGTAGGGCGATGAACTGGGTATCCTCAGCCCCAAAATTCTTGAAGATGATGCGTTTCACTTTGGGCTTGCCGCCATAGTAGTCGTCGTTGCGTTCAAGCTCTATGAACTGATCGCGCTCGGCGCGCACGAACTTAAAGGGCCCAGAACCGATGTTGAGTTCCGGCGTGTACCAGGCCGGCGCATGATGTTCCACGATGTCGGCGGGTTTTACATCAGCAAAGATATGTGCTGGCAGGATCTGCAGGTCGGAGGTTGCGGACAGATGCCAGCCGACGTTCGTGTCTTCCAGCTCAAATACGACCGTGAAGTCGTCAACGACACGCACCCCTGGCAGCTCATCGCTAACGCCATCATAGAAATCTTGTCCACCTTTGAGGCTGCTGATCCAACGTTGGGGATTGATGTTGGTGGCCTGGGTCAATATGAATCTGACCGTTGCTTCCACATCATGGGCTGTCACTGGTTCGCCATCATGCCATTGAGCATCATCCCGTAGTTTGAATGTGTAGATAGTGGCATCGTCCGATACGTCCCATTCAAGTGCTAGATCGGGGTGTGGTTCATTGTTGCGGTCAAGATTGAAAAGGCGGCTATGGGTCAGCATGGCAGGGGTATTGCTGCTGTAGCCATATTGGTAGGTGGGCCGGAAGGGGCTGTATGTCCCCCAGGGAGATCCGGTGGCAAAGGTCAATGTCCCGCCATCGTCGTCCATGGACTCTGCGGCCGGCTCTGTGGCTGGGGCAGTGGTAGCTTCGGCTGCTACATCAGGGGCCGGCGCGGCTCTTGGCGGCGCAATCGGCGTGCATGCAGACAACAACAAGGCCGCGACGATCATGAGGGCAAAGATAATGCGGGAATATTTATACATGGTTCTCACTCCTTTTGTAGATGCTTCATTGATAACGAAACCTGACACGACCTGCACTGGATGGCCCACTTCCCAGACTACTCTCCACGGATCAGTGCCTCTAGGGTTCTCCTGGCGGTTCAGTCGATCATCACTCATGAAACACATGGCATCCTATGGGGGACGCACATGGATAGGCACTTTCATGAAAAGCGTACCATGAAGATCATGGTATGTCAATATCAAAATGGATGATTGATTTTGTCCCTCTTTGCAGGGGAGTCGGGGAATTCGATCTGCACTTCAGCCAACCTGATCTCGCCAGAGGGCAGATAACTTCTGTCTACAGCGTAGTCAACTTCTGGTCGTCGATAGTGAGGGCCGTTCGGCTCCGGCAGCACAGGCACCACATGCAAAGGGTGTAGCAGAAAGATGATGTCAATATTGACATCCCGCAGCACAGTGTCGATCTCATCCCAGGCGTATACGTCCTGCAGGTCGTGGCGGGCCCCCAGACAGAGCCACTGGGCCGGGTCGGGTACTAAGGTGACTGTCTGCTGGGACCAGTCCGCTGTCGCCACAAAGGGCTGGGAAGCCAGCACGAAGTTGACGGCCTTATCGCCTACCCGGGCCTGACAGTGTAGCCGTAACTCCGCTCCTTGCAGGTCCACGCTGCCCTTCAGGCGCGCGGTCACCCGGGCATTACGAAAATCTCGCGGATAACCGCCGCTGATGAAGCGGTTATCCGCCATCAGGGGCCCATAACGTGGGCCGGGGTTGGGCTGCGGCGCGGTATAGAGAATAAAGAGGAGATGGAGATAGCCGCCACCCGGTGGAGCATGGTTGGCGTCGATTCCCCACGGACTACGAGAGACCAGTGCCCCCTCTTCAATCATGGCAGGTGCTGGCTGATTCGGTCCCAACCAAGCCATCCAGCCGCCGGGTCCGTTTTCAAACGTCTCACAGTAGCGTAACGCGCACATTGCAGATATTTGTGTTGCCCAACCTCAGGCCCGGGGCAGCGGCAGATCGATTTTTGCACTACCTTGGGTTTGAGAGATCAGAGCGGCCAGCATGATCTCCAGAGAGTTCCTAGCTCGGTAAGGGGAGGAGCTACTGGAGGCATCATGCCAGACCATCTGGGCCATCTCCTGCACAGCCGGGATCAGGTTAGCCCCAAAGGGGTCGATATAGCCACGTCCCTGTGGTGGTTTCACCTCAAGCGGCCGCCCTTCGGGTTGCTCCGTCTTCCAGGCCGTACAGTGTCGGTCGGTGACCCAGAAGCGGCCACTTGGGCCCTGGAGATCGAACTCAAAAATCTGGGGCGTCAATTTGGCACTGTTGATGACCCCTCGCACACCGTTGGCAAATTCAACGATGATGGTAGAACCAGGGTCGTATTGGGGGTCTTTGCCGCCCTTGCCATCGTAGACCGGGCCGTACTCCTCAAAGCCCTGTTCGTGTGCCGCGATGACCCAGATGGGTTCGGCATTGGCGAAGAAGCACACGGCATCAACGAGATGGGTGCCATTGCGAAAGAGCATGGAGCGGCGGCCGCCCATGTGGGCCACGATGCGTGTCAGCCCCCCGATCTCTCCAGTCCAGACCGCCTGCGCGACGGCCTGATATGAAGGAATCCAACTACGGGTATGGTCCACGGACATCTTGGTGCCATTGCGTTCGATAGTCTCAATGATGCGGTCAGCATCCTGTACTGTGGTTGTCAATGGCTTTTCGCAGATGACCCCTTTGATGCCGGCGTTGGAGGCATCACAGACTGGGTCGGTGTGCAAATGATCCGGCGTTGCCACTGATACCACGTCCAGATTCTCTTGTTCAAACATCTCATGGTAGTCGGTGTACTCCTGGAGGCTGCCTTGGGGTAGTTCCGCCCGCTCATAAAAACGCGCAAACACATCGGGGTCAAGATCGCAGATGGCCACCAGATCGTATTCAGCTGCACGAGCATAGGCATAGCCATGGGAACCACCTAGGCCGCCGCCGATGACACCTGCACGCAGTACATTCTCAGACATGCTCACTCCTTAACACTACAATGGCTAGTGGTCAATAGCCTGTGGCTTGTGTACTGGCCACTAGATAGATCGTTTTGAGCGGGGATTGAGGGCATCATTCAAACCGTCGCCCAGGAAATTGATGCCCAAGGTAACGATGGCTAAGGTCAAGGCCGGCACGGCCACCAGCCAAGGGCGATAGGACCAACTGCCGAAGTTGGAGGCGATCATGTTGCCCCAACTTGCCTGGGGCGGCTGTACCCCAATCCCTAGATAGCTCAAGGAGGATTCCAAGCCCATGGCACCGGCGAAATTGAAGGTCAAGGTAACGATCACCGGCCCGATGGCATTGGGTAGCAGATGGCGCAGCGCGATCTTTATCTCCGACACGCCTACGGCTTTGGCCGCTTCAATATACTGTTCCTCACGTAGAGAGAAGATCTGGCCTCGAATCAAGCGGGCATAGCCCGGCCAGGAGACAAAGGCAAGGCCCCCGAAAACGACTAGCAGATCCAACCAAGTTGTATCCGCGAACAAAGGAAAACCATTGCTCTCGTAGATCCCTTCGGCCCACGATACAACCGGCTGCTTGATGGAGACCGCAATCAGCGCGGCCAGGAGAAAACCAGGCATAGACATCACGATATCAATAAGGCGGCCAATGATGTTATCAGCCAATGGGCCTCCATAGCCGGCTAAGGCACCGAGCAGCACACCGATGATGACGCTGATGACCGTGGTAAAGGTAGCGACCAGAGTCGCTGTGCGCGCCCCCCACAGCACCCGGCTGAAGAGATCCCTGCCGATCTCATCAGTGCCTAGCCAATGGTCAGGGCTAGGCATCTTGGCTACGTTCATCAGATCTTGTTCCGTATAGGAATAGGGCGCGATATAAGGGCCAAAAAAGGCCGCAATCAATAGTAAGGAGGAAATGATCAGACCGATGATCGAGAGCCGATTACGCAGCAAGCGCCTCACGGCATCCTGCCAGAGTGATCGGGTCTTTACTTGGCTTTCGCTGTTCAGTTCATCGCCCAACTTGTTGTGCGAAACTGTCTCGGTACTCTCAACCATTGAAACCTCGGTGGTTTACTCAAGTTTGATGCGTGGATCAAGGAAAGGGTAGATCAGATCGACGAACAGATTGGTCAGGATAATCATGATCGAACCGACCATCGTGATGCCCAGGATCACCGGGTAGTCAAAACCGCGATAGCCGCCTTCTGACACTGCACCGAAACCGGGGATAGCAAAGATAGTGTCCAAGAAGATGCTGCCTACGATCAGCCCTTCAACGATGAAGCCCAAGGTCGTAACCACCGGGATCAGAGCATTGCGTAGGATGTGGCGGATGATGATGCGCCACATCTCCAGACCCTTCATCTTGGCGGTACGTACATAGTCATTGGAGAAGATTTCAAGCACTGCGGCGCGGGTCTGGCGCACGACTACCGACAAAGGGCCCAGCGCCAGAATAAAAACGGGCAAGATTACCTTGGTCTGAAAGAGTCCATCCCACCCTCGGGGCACATTCATAATCCCCAACACGAGGACAAAGAGGATCAGAAGCAAAGGGGCCAGCACAAAGACTGGCACCGTACGGAAGGCCAGGGTCCCGCCAACGATGGTATAGTCGAGCCAGGTATTCTGCCGGAGGGCCGCGATACAGCCCAGTGGAATCCCCATCAAGGTCGTTACCACTGCCCCGGCCAGGCCCAATTGGAAGGAAATCGGAAAGGTCTTGACGATCATACGCAGCACGTTTCGCTGGCCATTGATGGAGATACCCAGATCGCCCTGCAGCAGCCGCCCGATCCAGCGGGTGAACTGTACACCGTAGGAATCATTCAGACCGTACTGGTCCTGGATCCGTTTAATGGCATCTTCTGTGGCTAACGTGTCTAGGGTACCCTCAAATTGGGACATCATCATCGCCACCGGATCAAAGGGGCTGATCACAGTGAGGGTGAAAGTAATGATGAGGACTGCGCCAAATGTCGGGATCGCGACAGCTAGGCGTTTCAGCGTATAGATGAACATATCAACACCTCAGTACCTATGGTCAGTGGCCAGTGACTACAGTTCTTGGTCACGAGCCACTGGGCACTGACCATTGCTGTTACTGCTCCGCCACGTAGATATCAAGCAAAGTTGACCAGTTGTTGTCTACGTTGGCATCGAAATTTTTGACATGGGGCTGGACCACATACTCGTACAGATCCCAGATCATGGGCAGGAAGTAGTAGTGCCCGAGCAATCGGTTTTCTGCAGCCGAGACTTTGTCGCAGAACTCTGGGCTTTGCGGGTCAAGAATCTCAAGTTCTGCCATCATCGCGGCCAGCTCTTCATCTTCCAAGCCAACGTCATGTGGTGCCTCGTAATACTTCCAGAGACCGACGATCATGGCGGCGGGATCTGGAATTGTGGCACCCCAACTGTTGCGCTGGACATTGATCAGGTCAACTTCCTGGCCCCAGGCGTCCCCCCAGCCCGGACGGATTTCTACATCAGTAATGCCCAACACGTTCTTCCATTGCTCTGCCATGATCTCGGCTGTACGCAGATAATTGGGCGACTGGCCACCGCTTGAGATGCGGATCTTGGGCAGATCTTCCGGCCCACCATACGTAGAGGCGGCCAATTCCTGTTTGGCACGTTCCGGATCATAGCCAAAGTCAGGCCAGTTGTCGGCCACGAAACAGGGCAGCTCCGGCGTAAGATGTGTCTTCATCACCCGTTCATTGCGCGAGCCTTCATAGGCCGCGCTGATCGCCAGATCCCAATCTACTGCATGCAACAGAGCACGACGGACGTTAATATCATCCATGGGCGGCTTGGTCGTATGAAGGGCAAAGTAGAAATTGGTAGCGTAGGGGATGAGCACGAAGAGTTCAGGGCTTTCGGCTCGCAGAGGCTCACGGATGTTTGTAAACCAGTGGGCGACGTCCGCCTCGCCATTTTGCCACATCAGGTACGTAATGTTTTCATCGTTCGACCACTGGGCTTCGATCCGTTCGATGAATGGCTTCTTTTCACCCCACCAGTTCGGGTTTTGTACGATGACGTATTCCCGGGTATCCAGATCCCACACTTCGATCTTGAACGGCCCATTCACCCGGGTGTTGGCATCGGCTGCGAACTCGTCTGCGTTCACATCTTCCATCTTGACGAAACCGGTATTGTAATGGGCCATGTTGGCGATAAATGTTGGGCTCGGCGCGGCGAGAGTGATCTGTAGGGTCTTGTCATCCACTGCAACCAGCCCGGAGATGGTATCAGCTTCGCCATCGGTCACCGCTTGCGCGCCTTCAATCCCACCAAGCCGCAGAAAGGCCCAACAGGTGGTGCAATTCGGGCTGACTGCCCAGGACCAGTAGTCGATGGCGTCTTGGGCCACTACCGGCGAGCCATCGGACCAGACAGCATCCGGATGGATATGGATGGTATAGACTGAGTTATCATCGTTGACTTCCCACTCGGTAGCCAACCAGGGGTGGATATCGTGGTTGCGGTCTCGCAGGAAGAAGGGCATCCACATATGGGAGATCCAGGGGCGGCCAAAGCCACTTTCTGAGGCCGGGTTGAGACGGCCGAGATCCCTAGTCACATAGCGGATGGTCTGGTCCTCGGCCGCGTCCGCCGGCATCTGGCGGCCGGTCGGTTCGGCGGCCATCTGTTCTTCGCTGGCTGGGGCCGACATCTCTTCAGCGGCTGGGGCCGCTGGCGCGGCACAGGCAGACAGGACCAGGGCCGCGAGCAGCAGCAGAGAAAATAGATAGGAATTGCACTTTTTCATAGAGTTAGCCTCTTGTTTTGCATTATGGGAATGGTCTGTGACCAGTCATTGTCACAGACCATTGTCGTTAATTATTCTGCCGCGACGTAGATGTCCAGCAGTGAAGCCCAGTTGTTGTCCACATTGGTCGAGAAGTTCTTGATGCGGGGCTTTACATTGTAGCCGTAGGGATCCCAGATCATAGGGATAATGGGATAGTGGCCGAGCATACGGGCTTCGGCCTCCTGCACCATGCCACAAAAGGCTGGGTCGTCGCGCGACATCCCCTTCAGAGCCTCGATCATCTCCGCCAGCTCTGGGTCATCCGCTGCGCTTCCTGCTCTTTCAGTGTCCCCATAATTGGCTAGATGGCCAGCGAGGAAATTGGGCGGGTCGGGGAGGATAGCCCCTAAACTCTGGCGGCGTACATTGACCAGCTCGGCATCCTGGCCCCAGGCATCCAACCAGCCGGGGCGGATCTCCACATCGGTAATGCCCAGATTGTTCTTCCACTGCTCCACCATGATTTCAGCGGTGCGGATATAGTTGGGGGACTGGCCACCGGTGCTGATGCGGATCTTGGGCAGATTCTCCGGCCCGCCGTATTTGGACGCGGCCAGCTCTTCCCTAGCTAGTTCAGGATCGAAGCCGAAATCGGGCCAGTTGTTCTCCATGTAACATTGAAGCTCCGGCGTCAAGAGCGATGACATGAAACGGTCGTCTCGGGTACCCTCCCAAGCTGCCGAGATAGCGGGACGCCAGTCTACCGCGTGAACCAAGGCCCGGCGGACATTGATATCATCTAGCGGTTCCACCCCGGCCCAGAACGTGTAAAACAGGTTTGTGGCGTATGGAATGACTGTGAAGGTCTCTTTCTCCACCTGCTCCCGCACATTGGTGAGGAAGAAGACGATATCCACCTCGTCGTTCTGCCACATGATGAAGGAAATATTTTCATCCGCGGATGGAGTGGCGATAATGCGCTCAATCAAGGGTTGTTTGTCCCCCCACCAGTTGGGATTCTGCACGATCTCGAACTTCTGCTCGTCTACATCCCAATCTTGGAGCATGAAGGGGCCATTGACCCGGGTCTCGGCCGTTGCCGAAAAATCTTCCCCAGTGATATCCTCTACCTTGACGAAGCCTGTATCAAAGAGGGCAACCCGCTGGGGGAACAGGGGGTCCGCTGTCTTCAGACGAATTTCCAGAGTCTTATCATCTACTGCCACGATGCCCGAAACCTCTTCCGCCTCGCCGTTGATCACCGCCTCAGCACCTTCAATCAGGTCAAAGCCGGTAAAACGGGACAGATAACAGCCGATACAGCGTTCGGGATGCAGGCCGTATTCCCAGTAGACCTTGGCTTCTTGCGCGAGTACTGGCGATCCATCGTTCCAGATCGCGTCCGGATGGATATGGATGGTGTAGACTGTCTGGTCGTCGTTGGCATCAATGCCGGTAGCCAGCCAAGGCGACAGGTTGTGGTTTGTATCGCGGATGAAGAAGGGCATCCACATATGGGAGATGATAAAGCGTCCGAACCCACCCTCGGCTGCGGGATTCAAGCGGCCAAATCCCCGGGTCACATAGCGGATGGTCTGGTCCTCGGCCGCGTCCGCTGGCATCTGGCGGCCGGTCGGTTCGGCGGCCATCTGTTCTTCGCTGGCTGGGGCCGGCATCTCTTCAGCGACTGGAGCCGCTGGCGCGGCACAGGCTGCCAAAATGATGGCCAGCAGAAGAACCATTACATAACGGAGATAGTGTTGTGTCATATGCGTCCCTCCTTAGGACGATGGAGAAAAGTGAATGAACCACGTACACATGTGATGGAGGTACATACAATACGCAAGCTGCCTTGAATGAGGTGTGAAAACAAAATGCTTCAACCACTGTACCACAGCGCGGCCGCTGAAGCAGAGAAGAGAGACTGTATGGACTCTGTAGTGGCTGAAGCGTTCGCACACTGCACATCTGCGCCGCATCGTGCGAATGCCGAATAGTACTGAGCAGTACTATGCCAAAAGGATGATATTTTGTCAAGGATGAAAACCGGGCTTCAGTGTCGGCGCCCCATGGTAGGGGCCTGCATGGCGTCTGAATCGTCAACCGCAAAGCGATCTGGCGCGAAAGAGGAGATGTCGATACTGGTTTTTTCGCCTGCTGCCAACTCAGCCAGCAGTAAGCCCGCGACCGGGCTGTAGGCGAAGCCGCCAGAATGGAACGCTGTGCCGAATACCAGACCAGGTAGCTGGGGCAGAGACCCCAAAATCGGTTCCCCGTCCCCTGAGAAGGAGATCAACCCCACCTGCTCGGTCTCCCATTTCGTCCCCGCCAGCTTGGGAAGCAATGGCGTCAGGTTGGCCGACAAGTCCGCAGGTACGCTGGCCGGGGCAGACAGAGCCGACATGTGAAAGGCCAAATCATCCACCAGATATTCCACCTGCTCCTCGGTTTCACCACCGGCTAACAAGCGAAAATCGCCCGTTCCCAGACGGGCAGGGCGGATATATCCACCCTGGGGATTGGCATTGATGGCGGGTATTGCCACAGGGCCCGGCAATTCCGCGCTGACATAGCGTTGGTGGACAAACGACTTGACGGGCAACTGCAGACCGAACTGGGCCATGAAGGCCCGGGTCCAAACGTGTACAGTGCAGATCACCACATCCCCCGCCAGCATACCCATGCCTGTCTCCACACCGACCGCCCGGCCATTCTCGATCTGTAGCCCGCGCACGCGCACGTTCTCGTAGATCTCTACACCCCGATCGCGACAGCGTCTGGCCAAGGCCGGGACAAATTCATGCGGTTCACTGTAACCGCCCAACGGGTCGTAGAGACCGATATGGTCCGCAGCGGGTACGAGATCCGGCCAACGCCGGCCCATCTCATCCGCATCTAGGATTTCATACGGGAAGTCAAGGCGATCATACAGGGGGAGCAGTGCTTCCCGCTGCGCCCACAAAGAGCCATCAAAGAGATTCAGGCAGCCGACGTTCTGGAAACAGTAGCCATAGCACTCCAAATCCGCGGACAACTCTTGATAGAGGCGCAGGCTGATCCGCCGGGCCAGGACGCCGGCCTCTGTCCACAGAAGCCCGGTAATAATCCCGCCGGCACGACTGCTGGCCCCCTCGCCAACCTGCCCTTTTTCCAGCAGAACGACTTTATGAAATGGCTTACTGGCCAACTGATAGGCGGTATTCAGACCGATGACACCGCCTCCCACTACGATGAATCTAGCCATTAGCTGTTTGGTATCACTGCAGAAGCGATTGTCTCTAGCTGATGCTGTATTTCAGCTGCGCTTTGACATCTGTTAAAATCAAATAATATATGATCCACACCTGCTTCAGCATAGTTTCCGATCTTGTCGCTGATGGCTGATATGGGCCCGCTGAAGGGTGTGTCGGGGTCGATCTCTGCGCCGACCCAGGTCCGTCCATGGAAGATCACCGGGACCGACCTGCCATTGGCCCACTCTTGCAATTTCCTAACACCTGCCGCGACCTCAGCTGGGCTGATGTGGATGGGCTGCCACCCATCGCCTATGGTCGCCGCGCGGCGAATGGCCGCGTCGCTAAGGCCCCCAATCGTAAGCGGTGGCCCGTTCTGCTGCACAGGTTTCGGCTCAAAGACACATTGCTCAAAGTTGATCCACTCACCATGAAAGGCCGGCTGTTCTTCATTCCACAAGATACGCATAACCTGCATCCATTCGTCCATGATGCGGCCGCGCTGACGAAAATCAGTTCTCAGATAACGATATTCGTCCTCCATCCATCCCACGCCGACCCCCAGAATGAGCCGGCCATTTGAATATTGATCAACAGCGGCAGCCTGCTTAGCGGCTAGGACCGGATCCCGCTGGGGCAGCACGAGTACTGTCGTGCCCAAGCTGACCTGTTGGGTGATGGCAGCTACATAGCCCAAGGTGACAAACGTTTCAATCATACAGAAATCTTGATATTGGGATTGGACGAGAATATGATCGGCGGCCCATAATGAATCATAGCCGGCCTGTTCCGCAGCCTGTGCCACCTGCTTGACAGCCTGCGCGGATTTTGCCGGGCCGTGGCTTGGGAGAAAGACGCCAAATTTCATAAAATTCCTCCTAGATCATCACCTCAAGACAGCGTCATTGGTTAGTTACACAACCATAACCATTGGATAACAACAGCTTTTAAGATACCTCTTCAGGTAACTATATAGGATGATGAAGGACATGTCAAATGAATTTTACATGCCCCATTGCTATCAAATTGTAACAGTGCAGACCTGCCTACAGGCAGGCCAGATGGGGTCAGATCACATAACGGAGAAGGCTCTGAGCAGCGAATCAAAGCTATCGCCTGATTGCGTATATCGCTACCTAGTAGTATGCTCACGGCCTCGCACGCAGGCGATAACCACACTGACAGGAGACCGACAATGCGAAGATCTCTGGTCATCTTAGCGATCATCGGCGTGGCCCTATTGGCCACTATTTGGTTTACGGTCGGTAATCCATTCCCAAGACCCTCGCCGCAGCCCTCACCCACTGCACATCCCACCCAGCAGCCAGAAACTGTCGCGGCCAGCGCGATCTGGTACAACGTGCTTCAACGTATCAATGACCCTCACTCTCATCGCGGCAGCACATTTATGCTCCACCATAGTCTACGACACCTGCCCCTGGATGTGCAAGGCAACCCCATCCCGGCAGCCATGGCAGCCCCCCTACACTTTGATTCTCTTGATTCTGATTCTTTTGATGTGGACCAATCCCTCTACCCCTCGCCCAATGGCCGCTATCTATTTGTACAAACGCACGGCCTGGGCCCTGGATACGGTGATGAATATGTGTATGATATGAGGAGTGGAGAGCTGCACACGCTCACGAACATAGATGGGCCGTTTTATGGCTGGCACCCAGACAGCCGGCACGTGTTGCTCGGACCCGCAGTCGCCGGTGACAGACCTCTGACGGTTTTGAATGTGGAGACCAATGAACACACTCCTCTGCAACCGTCATATAAACCCTATGGAGCCGCCTTTTCCCCCGACGGACAGCAAGTCGCGTTCATCGATCATGGTGAAACGCAAGAGGTACACGAGCCCATAACCTGGCCCGATGGGCTAACCGATACCGTCACCCACAGGATCTCCACCTTTTTCCTGTTTATCTCCCCTACGCACGGAGACCCTCCGCCCCCCGCGGCGCAGGTACTTCAAACTGATGGTGGCTACCTGTTCGGTTGGTCGCCCGATGGTCGCTATCTGCTTCATACTGGCGGTCCGGGGAAAACACAGGAACGGGCTGAGAGTGCAGGCCCCTTCTGGCTCCATGCAGCGGATGGCAGCAACCCGCGCAATCTGCCCGGCCCCCCGCTTGTCGGCCCCTACGGCTCGTACTTCCAGCCCCAATGGTCTCCGGATAGCCAGTGGATTGCCTATAGCGGTCGAGACCCAGGCATGGTTGACGCATGCCAGCCTCCCCCTGGAGCCAGCCCCGCGCGGGGTTGTGAATTTGAAGGCGCAGGCATCTACATCGTCAATGTACACACCAAAGAAGTGCGCCGCCTAGCAGCGGGCATCCGCCCAGTCTGGTCCCCCGATGGCTCCAGGCTTGCCTTTGTGTCCAAGCATAGCACTTCAGGCATACACAGTATCTGGACGGCCCACATCAACGGCGCAGACCGACGACAACTGGCTACAGTCGGGCCAGATAAAGAGATAGATACCCTGATCTGGTTAGCAGAGAACGAAGAGAGGCAGGACAGGATGTCTCCTCGGCTTAGGCCGCAGGCAGCGCGCGTCCTCTCGTCTAGCACAGCCCCCTTTCTCTCTTCGCCCTTCTACGGCAAAGAAGGACTCAATCAAGGGTACGCCAGAAGACATCCGGCACATGATTATGACCTTGCGTATGTACCCGTGTTGGCCGCGGCCGATGGTAGCATCACAAGGGTACGATGGAATCATCAGACCTGCCATGATGGCACTACCTGCGGCTTTGGACTGTACATCAAGATCACCCATGCCAATGGCTATTCAACTTGGTACGCGCACCTCGCGGCGGCCGCCTTCCCTATCAATGAGATCGACTATCCTATTGGTCGTTTTCCAGTCAAACGCGGGCAGATCATCGGCACTAGCGGCAACACCGGCTGGTCCTCAGGCCCGCACCTACATTTTGAAGTCCGTACACCCAATGGCGTGAGGGTAGACCCGTCTCGGAGAACTGCCAACCTGTGGCTCCCGGGACATCCGGCAATCTCAACCCATAGAGGTACACGCCCAATCCCCAAACCGGCCCAATCAGAAGACATTCGAGCAGTTACAATTGATGATCAAAACGCAAACACCCAGAATTTTATGAAAACAAACACTTGGACATACGACACAACAATTGGCAACGATAGAGACATGCATTGGACTCGAGTGACATCCACTGCAATGAGCACGAGCCAAGCGCGGTGGCGCATGAGAAATTTCAGCATGCGTCCATACGAGGTACTTGTGTATATACCTGCCCGCAACGGAACCTCCTGGCAGGCTCCTTATCATTTCAAAGCGAAAACCAGCAACGGAATTATCGATCAATATGGCATCTCCAATAAATGGGTCAGCCTCGGCATGCATTTCATGTCCCCCAGCTCGACCGTTGATGGATATATCAACCTCCACAATGCCACAGGAGAAGGAACCCCGGGACGCAATACCTACTGTCACCGTACCCCTGGTATCTGCAAAGTAGGCGCGGACGCGGTCCAATTTGTCCCCCTAGGCAAGATGACGACTACGTCGATCTCGCCCTTGTCCTCGATCAAAATTCACAACGACAACAACACGCCGGGCTGGTTCTATCTACACTTCCAGAACAGCACGGGGACGACCGTCTGTAGCGAAATCAGGCTGTTGTATTTAGAACCGAAAAAAGCAAGCCAGCCCTATTCCTGTGATCATTCATCTGTGACCCAAGCTGTTGTCTCTGGCAGCGAAAACCTACGGGTAAGCGTACTCCCACCACCGGTCCAGCCGACAGCCCTTATGGCTGATGCTTCAGCCCCAGGGCGGATAACACTGACTTGGACAGTGCCAAGCAATGCCGATCCTAGCACCAAGTACGATATCTTACGGCGAGAGGAGCGGCCCGGCACTTCATATGAGAGCATTGCCATCGTTACAGATACCACATATCAAGACACGACAATCAGCGCAGGAGCTACCTATCTCTACCGAGTGCAGTCCATCAACACCCACGACATACGCGGCCCCTGGTCAGACCCGTATGTTCGGGTAACGGCCCTCCTCAGATGTTCCGACCGTCAAGGGGCTGCGGAGTGCGACATACTCCTCAAAGCCAAGAACACACTGAGAGGCAGTGCTTCTCTGAATTGGAGCCGGGATATTCCTCTCAACCAATGGGATGGCGTCACAGTCTCGCATTCCCATGTGACAAAGCTGGACTTATCGGGCCGCACTCTGACCGGCAATATCCCCTCACAGTTGGGCAGCCTTGCCCATCTGCAATATTTGTACCTCCATGAGAACCAACTGACAGGTGGCATTCCCGCGCAATTGGGCAACCTTACCCAACTGCACCATTTAATCCTATGGAAGAACCAACTAACGGGCCCCATCCCTGTGGAATTGGGCAATCTTACCAAGCTGCAATGGCTGTATCTCAACGTCAACCAATTGACAGGTACCATCCCCATCCAGCTAGGCAACCTGCCCAATCTGCAGGACTTGGGCCTCTCCCGCAACCAACTAACGGGCCCCATCCCTGTGGCGTTGAGCAATCTTACCAATCTGCAACATTTGAACGTATGGGAGAACCAACTGACAGGCTCCATCCCGATGGAGTTGGGCAATCTTGCCACTCTGCAATATTTGTACCTGTCTGACAACCAACTGAGCGGGTGCATCCCGAGAGCTTTGCGTACTGTTCCTACGAACGACCTCAGACGTCTCAAGATATCATACTGTGAATAAGGAGCCTGCCGAGGCCCATAGCTCTCTAAACCCGGTTATTCGGAGTTTGACAGGAACATGGAACAGTGTTATTTTGCCATATCTCCTACTCAATTTATTCTGATTCAACGCTATGACACAAAAACACAAGGCCACGAGGCCGCTACGATTTGCCCAAGCCGGCGTTTCTCTGATGCATGCAAATCTGTATCGAGATACACTGATGCTACTGCGCGACGAGATCGAATTGGTCGGTTTCTACGACCCGGATCCGCAAGCAGTCAAACCGAACTTGAAGCCTGATGTCCAGCATGTGCCCTTTTACGACAGCTTGGCTGCGCTACTGACACAGGCCCGCCCCGATGTGGTGATGGTCTCTACCTATCTGCAGGACATGCCCGCTTGGATGCTCCAGGTTGCCGAGGCCGGCACACATGTTTGGGCCGACAAACCTTTTGCAGTCCATTCCAGTCATTTGCTTCCTGTGGCCGCTGCGGTGCGCCGTAACAATCTTCACTTCTCCTGCGGCTATTCCTGGCGCTTCCATCCTATCGCGCAACTGATCCAACAGACCTACCAGGCCGGTCTGTTGGGCAAGCCCTATTCCATCGAATTCCGCTTTATCACCTCAAGCGTGGCCCAGCGCAATCCCCAAACGTGGTATTTCCAACGGGAGCAGGCTGGCGGTGGTATCCTCAACTGGCTGGGCTGCCATTGGTTTGACCTGATGCGCTACTTGACCGGTGCGGAGGTGGCGCAGGTTGCTGCCATTGAGGCTAATGTGGGTGGACATGACATTGACGTAGAGGACGCAGCGGCTGTGTCCCTCTCCTTTGACAACGGCATGATCGGCAGCCTACATGCCGGGTACTTCACAGCGGGCGATGGCGAGATCTTCATTGGCTTACGAGGGTCTGATGGCTGGGTTACGTGGGAGGTTGCTGAAAACGCCTGCACCATAAAAAGCACACATCCCGATTGGTCTAGCGCGCCCATGCGTCGCTTTGAAATACCGACGGTCCAGGTTCCCGGCTATGGGACTGAGGGCAGGGCTCTGCTTCAGGCTTTCGCGGCTGCCATTCGGGGCGAGGGTGTAAGCGGGTACTGCGTGGAGGATGCCATCAAGTCCCTCCAGATCATCGAGGCCGCCCATAAGGCAGCGGAGACAGGGAGGTCGGTTCGATTGCCATCATGACACATCACCCGTTGCGCGCTGCTATGGTTGGGCTACGCATCCACGCCGGCGGCCTGGAGCCAGATCACAATCATGGCCTGATCAAATCTTTTCATGCCCAGGATGATGTCGAAGTCGTCGCCTACTGCGAATGGGAGCCTGCGGAGTCCGAGGCTTTGGCCACCTTGAAGCAATTGGACCCAGCCGCGCGTATCTACACGAATTTGGACGATCTGCTGGCCGAGGAAGCCTTTGATCTGGCCGTAGTCATGTTGCCCCCCAATGAGGCCATCTCTACAGCCTTGCGTTTGGCGGCAGCCGGCAAGCATCTGTTCATTGAAAAACAGGCCGCGCGCACAGCAGCCGAACTTCTGCCCTTGTGTCGGCTGGCCACAGAGCGCAACCTGGTCATGCAGGCTGGCTACCCTTGGCCTCGCCATCCCATTGTCGCCGAGATCCGACGTTGCCTAGATGAAGGTGTTCTGGGGCGGCTCCTGGCCATAGAAGCCCGCCTAGTGACAGTTCAGGTCGCGCCAGGGTTACGGGATCCCCAGCACTGGATGTACCGCCGAGCAAGCGAGGGCGGCGGCATCCTACACATGGAAGGAGGGCACTGGCTGACGCTCTTTCAGCATTTTACACAGGCAGAAGTACGTTCCGTTACCGCCCTCTGTAGCCGTACCACCGATTCCATTGAAGAGGGATTGGAAGATGTGGCCACGGTAGCGTTAGAGTACACCAACCGGGTGCATGCCTGTCTACACATGGGGTATCTGCTCTCCGCAGCCGGCCCCCGCAATGACACGTATATCGGCGTACGCGGAGAATTGGGCGCGGCCACTTGGTCGCCGGCCGGTGCTGGTAACCTGACGGTCAGCAGTACAGCGCAGAACGCCCCAGAGCGTACAGTCAAAATGCAGTTAGCCCCACGGCCCGTTTACGCGGACCAATGGGGCTACGAATTTGTGGCCGATTTTGTGCGGGCGGTGCGTCACAATGATTCTACTGGTGGACGAAACACTGCAAAAGCAGTGGTCAGCATTGAAGATGCCTACCAGATCTTGCAGATCATCGACGCCGCCTATGAATCATCCCAAACAGGCCGGCGAGTTGTATTGTGACGTGCAATAGCCACTGGTGTCCGCTTACACTCGCCCGGGGAATTCCTGGCCGCGGATCAACATGAAGCGAAATTCACCCCGAGGCCTCTCACATTCGGTCAAGAGACGTGCCTCTTCGTCTTCAAGGCCGAGGTACATCGTCTCTGCGCGGATATAGTGGAGAGCTAGGCCCCGGCGGCGGTTGGGTGTGGGGTTGGCCCCTGTGCGATGGAAATTCAGCCCATGATGGAACATACAACTGCCGGCCGGCAGTTCTACGGCTGTTGGTTTCTCCAGTAGGGGATTGGCCAGGAAGCGGTCTTTATATTCCTGTGCAATCGGACCCCATGAATGGCTTTTGGGAATCACCGTCATACAGCCATTCTCCGCTGTGGCATCGTCAAGGGCGACCCAGCAGCTCACATGTTCCTGGGGCGCAAAGTGGGCCCAGGACATGGAATCCTGATGCCAGTCGGTAACCGTGCCATTGAAGCGGGGCTTCATCATCAACTGATCCGTATAGAGCTTGATATTGGGGCCCAATAGGTCTTCGATGACATCGACGATTTCCGCTTTGCGGGCAATCTGCTCAAACACTTCGTCAAAGTAGCAGAGCTGGGTCATCTTGCGAACCGCGTCCAGAGGCTCCACATTGTGCGGCAGGCCATCCCGAAACTCGGCCTCAAATTGAATATAGCGGGGCGGCACATGGGTTACCTTGCCACTAATGATATCTTCACTGCGTTGGCGCAGTGTTGCTAGGTCCTCCTCGGAGAGGACCCGGTGATAGGCGAGATAACCGTTTTCCCAGAAGGATTCTTGCTGTTCTGTTGTCAGGGCCATGGGGAGAGTTCCTTTCATCTCTTGGCTTCTAAATATTGATAGTCAACCGCTTTGCGGATGTTTGACAATCTCTCTTGTGTTACCTTGATGGCTGCGCCTGAGTTATCGACTCCAATCCAATTCCTACCCAACTCTTCTGCTGCTTGTAAAACCGTTCCAGAGCCACAAAAGCAGTCCAATACCAACTCTCCAACATTTGAGGAGGCCGAAATCATTGTTTTCAGCATCTCAATATTCTTTTCTGTCGGGTAACGGGGATGCTGTGTATCTTTATAGGACCAGATATCTTGTTTCTTCTTGCCATCCCGTTCATCTGCATAGATCTTTTTTCTTGGAACACCATTTTTAGACCATTCGATCAAACCTGCTTTGTCCAGTTCTTCCAACACCATCGGTGTACTGCGCCAGTGCCTGCCTTTTGGCGGCTTTATCCCCCTCCATTCTTGCCCTGTCGGGCCATTGCGAGTTTCACCTGGTGCATGCAAAGGAACTGTTGTATAACGCCTGCCGGATTCGTCAATTTTCTTGAAAAGACGCGCGATCTCCTCTTGTGTGAACGCATCTTGCGCTTCATTCCATGTATGATGTCTCGTTTTTGCATAAAAAAGGATCATATCTTTGATGTTTCCATACGCCTTTCTCTTAAAATTTTTCGGATTACACTTGATTCTCGTAATGTCATTTCTAAAGTTTTCGGCCCCAAAAATTTCGTCCATCATGACTTTTACATAATGACCTACTTTATAGTCAATATGTACATAGATCGATGCATTGTCTGCCAACAGCTCTCGGATGAAAAACAGCCTTGCTCGGAGAAACTCCAAGAAGAATTCACCTGTTACCTGATCCGTATAGGCAATGGTATCATGCGGATGACTGCTGATCGTATTGGCTCTATCTTCTCCGATTAGAAAACTGTTATTTGTAGAGAACGGGGGATCAATGTACACTAAATCAATCTTTGACTGTAGATTATAGGTATCCAAAAGAGTTTTGAGTACAGATAGATTCTCACCGCGTATGAGTTTATTGGGTCTATGATCCCAACGCGCATTGAACAGGCATGGTTCCACGTTGAATAGTTCTTCTTTTGCTTTTTTATGCGGATATTCTAATTTCATTGAATTCCTTGACACAGAGCTAAAAGCATCTTAAATCACATTCTATCCTGCTGTCAACCAGAAAATCGCTGCGCTTGATGGCATCCTAACAACAGGCGCAAGGAAGGGTACTCAATGATATCTATCGGCATGATCGGTGCGGACAGCACCCACACAGAAGCATGGGCTCGTCTGGTCAACCTACCTGACGGGCCCCTACACGGACAAGCGCAAGTCGTCAAACTGTGGGGCGAAGACCCAGCCCAGGCCCAGGCAAAAGCAGAAGCCTGTCAGATTCCCCATGTAGTCGCCACACCCGCGCAGGCAATCCAAGATGTAGACCTGGTCATGGTCGTGAACCGTTATGGCGATGATCATGCGGCCCCCGCTAGGTTGGCCATTGAAGCCGGCATCCCTACTTTTGTAGACAAACCCTTCGCCAACGACATGGAGGATGTACGCATGTTGGTCAGCTTGGCTGCGGAACGGGATGTTCCGCTCATGTCCTGCTCGGCCGTTCGGTATGCGGTAGAGGTCCTAGCCCTCCAAGAGCAGTTGCCCAGGTTTGGGGCCTTGAATTCCGTGCTTGTCAGTGGCGCGGCGGCCGGCGATATGCCCAATCCCCGGGCCAAACATCCCTTCTTCTATGGCATCCACCCGGTCGAGCTGCTGCACACCCTGCTAGGCGGTGGCGCGCAGGCCGTCACCACCCAACGCACAGACCGCTGTGACATTGGGCTTGTGTCCTATGCGGATGGCCGCCAGGGGATCATCAATCTGCTCCATGCCACGCCCGGCCTCTATCATGCTGTTGTCTTTGGCGAGAGCGGTTGGGGCGAGGTCACGATCAAAGATTGGCGGAGCTTCTATGTGGAGACCCTGGCCCAGGTGATCCAGATGGCCAGCGGTACAGCACCCTATCCCATCCAGTGGGCGGTCGAGGTCATGGCGATTCTGGCAGCACTTGTGCAATCGGCAGAAGAAGGTGGACGCACTGTAGAACTAAGCGAATGATACACCCAGTGGGGCAAATATGTTTACTACACCTTTGAACATCGCTATTGTCGGCCCAGGGCGTATGGGCCGCATCTACGCCCGGCTTGTGGAGGATTTGACCGAGACCCGCCTAGTCGCGGTGTGTGGTCGCGGTGAAGCATCTACCAGAGAAGTGGCCGAACAGTATCAGGTTCCTGGATATCCCAATACCCGGTACGTAGACATGCTGGAAAGCCATGCGGAAATTGACGCGGTCGTCGTCTCGGCCTCCGAATGGGCCCATACGGAACCGGTATTGGCATCCCTGGCCGCGGGCAAACATGTTCTAGTGGAGAAGCCCATGGCTATCTCCCCGGCGCATGCCCAAAAGATGGTACAGGCAGCGGAGCGGGCCGGTGTCCATCTCATGGTCTGTCATAGTCTGCGCTTTGACCCACCTTTTGCGGCCATGCGCCAAGCTGTGGCCGCGGGCGATATCGGCGAAGTCCTGCATGTGTACGCCCGGCGCAATCCACCCCAAGAAGCTGCCGAGCGGGTCCTAGGCAAGTTCTCTCTGGCCTATTGGCTGCTCCCCCACGATATTGATATGATGTTGTGGACAGTGGGACATCCCATCACCAAGGTAAAGGCTTATGCCCGCCAGGGCGGTACAGGCCGCCAAGACTTTATCATCGCTGTGTGTACCTTTGCCAGCGGTGCTGTGGGGGTGCTTGAGAATTCTTGGAGTACGCCGGCCCACAGCGGACGCCCCCAATATGAACAGTTCAGTGTACGCGGCAGCACAGGGGCCGCGGAAGTGTTGGGCCATGAGAACGGCCTTGCCATCTATCAAGCCGCTAGCCCTCCTGCGTATCCAGACACTGGCTATACCCCTGTGCTGCATGGACGGCAGGAAGGGATGTTCCGCTCCCTCTTCAGTCATTTTGTCGGCGTCGTTCAAGCCGCCAGAACGGGAATGGCGGACCCTGGGCCGCCCGTGGTGAGTGGGCGGGATGGCCTGGCTGTCATAGAGGTAGCCGCGGCTATTGCTCGCTCGCTGGAAAGCGGCACTGAAGTGCAGGTTCCCCCAGCACCCCATGGCTAGTGGCCAAAGTCTTGTGGTGTTACTGGCTACTGATCACAGGCCATGGCAGGAGGTATGATGACGATTTTCTGGGGTATCCTAGGGGCAGGGAAGATCGCGGACAGGCAGACAGCACCGGCCATAGCACTGGCACCCGGCCATGCTCTCGGGGCGGTGATGCGGCGGGACTTGGCTGCGGCTCAGCATTTTGCCGACACCCATGGGGCAGGCGCAGCCTATGACAGTGTAGAAGCCCTCCTCGCAGACCCGCACATCAATGCCGTTTACGTTGCAACCCCACCCCATCTACACGCGCAACACACGGTCCTGGCCGCGCAGGCCGGCAAACACGTCCTCTGTGAGAAGCCTATGGCAGTAACGGCTGCTGGGGCCCGTCATATGATCGAGATCTGTCGCGCCAACCATGTAGCCCTGATGATCTGTTACTATCAACGCTTTAATACGCGCCATCAGCGCATCAAAGAGCTGCTGACAGAGGGGGCCATCGGCCAGGTGACCGCAGCGCGCATCAATTTTTCAGAACGGTTCCCACCCCAGACAGGATTCTGGCATCACGATCCGGCCATCAGTGGCGGTGGCCCCCTCATGGACCTGGCTCCGCACTGCATTGACCTGTTGCGCTATCTGTGCGGAGCCGTGGTCGAGGTCAGCGCGCTGGTAGACACCCTAGCCCAGAAAGCAGCGGTGGAGGATACAGCCACCCTGTTATTGCGGCTGGCACATGGCATTCAAGCCGTTGTCACCAGCCATTGGAGTACAGCCAATCATGACCCGGATCATTTCAATCGTTTGGAAATCTATGGCACAGAGGGCACCATCATGGCTGCCCCCATCCACTCCAAAGATTCAACAGGAACGTTACAGGTGATCACAGCAGAGGGGATTCAAACCGCCCAACCCACTGGCCCACGCCCCCATGTGGCGTTGTTGCAGGCCTTTGGCGATGCTGTTGTCGGTGGTCAGCCTGTCCCGATTCCTGGGGAGGAAGGAGTGGCCGGGCTTGCGGTTGTGGAGGCTGCCTATCGGTCCGCACGGACAGGACGTCGCATCCCGATTGAGCCAGAGTAGAGCATCAATATGCGCGGGGTTTTTTTCTGGGAAGCGGCAGGGTTATCATTGGACCAGGCCAATCCATACGGTGGGCTGCTGGCCCAGGCCTTGGCCCAGGTGGGTGTCGAGTTACGCGCGGGCCATCCTGAGGAATTTACAAAGGAATGGTTATGCCAACATCAGGGACAGATTGACTTTCTGCATCTCAATTGGCCCCATTCCCTGTATGACGCGCCCGACCTAGGTGCTCGTGTAGCGCGCTGTGCCCAAGTCGTTGATCATTTGACCCTAGCGCGCACCCTCGGCTACAAGATCGTGTGGACTGTCCACAACCTCTACCCGCACGATAGCGAGAACCGCGCCTTGGATCATCTGGCCCGTCTTGCCATCATCCACCTTGCCAACGCGGTGATTGTCCACTGTGTCCATGCGCGCGATCTTGTCCAGCAGCACTTTTACCGGCAGGAGCGCGTCTTTGTCATTCCCCATGGCCATTTTATCAATGCCTACCCCAATCGCATCAGGCGGGAGGAGGCACGGCAGCAATTGGGCCTGGCGGATGATGATTTTGTCTACTTTTTCTTCGGCAATGTACGCCGCTACAAGGGACTTGAGCGGTTGTTGGAGGTCTTTCAGTCGCTCCCTGGCGACCATGTACGCCTGCTCATCGCTGCCAAAGCCTATAACCAATACGGTGAACAGTTCGTCGAATATGCCGCGCAAGCCAACCCGCGTGTGATCGTGCGCTCGTCCCGCTTCTTTGCCAATGAGGAGTTCCAGTGGCTCTTTAATGCGGCTGATGTTGGCATCTTTCCCTTCGTGAATGTGCTGACGTCCGGCTCGGTCATCACCGCGCTTTCCTTTGGGCTCCCGGTCATCGTGCCGGCCGTCGGTTGTCTGCCGGAATTGATCCCCGCGGATGCCGGCATTGTCTATGAGCCGGCAGATTCTGACGGATTGCGGCAGGCTATGCAGGAGATACAAAAGCGGAACATCTCCCCCATGCGGGCGGCCGCTTTGGCACAAGCACATGCCCTCGATTGGACACAGATCGCCAAGCAGACGCAACGAGTATATGAGCAGATATAAGGTAAAGGGTATGGTGATAATGTGACCCTGCCTGTGTTCAGTGGCTAAGAGAGGAGACTACTATGGCGGAGGATACGGACCGGTTGGCTGAGAGACTGGCTAAGCTGGCGGGGCTGCTAGAGGGTACGTTGCCGCATTTGGCTACTAAGGCAGACGTCCAGTCGGTGCGGGAGGAGTTGTCAAATGAGTTGTCAAGCGTCAAGTACGATACGCTTTGGTTAAAGCGGCTGTTCTGGGTCGGCGTTGCGGCTGTTCTGATTCCTCTGCTCCGCGACTTGTTGGGGTTGCTGCCATAGTGTGCATCCTGCACAAAACGAGGAGCAAGTGGCGGGCATTCGTGCCAGGGTAGGTCGTGCGGTCAAGATTCGCGCAATTGGCAGAGTGCCCGCTTTTCGCGTCTATCAGTCTCTGCCAGGGGTGGGCTGGTGTGGTCTTCTGGGATATACTCATTGTGTTTTTGCCTAGTGGTGGCCGGTCTCTTTGTTGGTGGCAGAGGACCGGCCTTTTTTCGTCGCCGCTAGATAATCCCCGCTAGTTTGGCGAGGTGGATATGTGCCTGGTCTTCGTCTATCCCCAACGATTGGATACGGCTTCAATGGGGCCATGCCCTTTCAGGCATGGATACACGGATATCAAGACGGCGTCACCGTGCAACTGTACACGCTTCAATGGGGCCATGCCCTTTCAGGCATGGATATGTGTTCCTTCATCTTCGATCATCGACAATATTTCTTCAGCTTCAATGGGGCCATGCCCTTTCAGGCATGGATACGCTGAGCGTATTGAGTTCACTATTGACGACTTAGAAAAGCTTCAATGGGGCCATGCCCTTTCAGGCATGGATACGATGCAGTGGCGGCGATGGATGACGCAGGACGAGAGCTTCAATGGGGCCATGCCCTTTCAGGCATGGATACCTACTTTGTGTGCGCGTCTAATGCGATTGAGAATGTGCTTCAATGGGGCCATGCCCTTTCAGGCATGGATATCTGCGTGGAATGCGCTATTGATGCGCTGCCAGAGTCAGTCGCTTCAATGGGGCCATGCCCTTTCAGGCATGGATATCCAGCACTGGTGCTACCAAATAGCGCGAGATCAGGACGCTTCAATGGGGCCATGCCCTTTCAGGCATGGATATCTCCTGATCCATGGTGTGCTGCTGCACCTTCTGATAGCTTCAATGGGGCCATGCCCTTTCAGGCATGGATATGCGTCACAATATCTTTCAATCGACGCCGCACTCGAACGCTTCAATGGGGCCATGCCCTTTCAGGCATGGATATATCACAACAACTCCTTCATCCGTGCTTTCGTGTACATGCTTCAATGGGGCCATGCCCTTTCAGGCATGGATATACCGGTACACCGCGGCCGAGATCATCAATGCCATCAGCTTCAATGGGGCCATGCCCTTTCAGGCATGGATATGGTTGATGGGCAAACTCAAAATGATTGCTCATGATGCGCTTCAATGGGGCCATGCCCTTTCAGGCATGGATATTGGGCCCAAGACGCGGGCCTGGCAAGGGCAGTTAATGCTTCAATGGGGCCATGCCCTTTCAGGCATGGATATTTGAACGCTGATGCAATTTGTCATCAGTGGTTGCGTGCTTCAATGGGGCCATGCCCTTTCAGGCATGGATATGCTAGGGACGGCAGTGGAAGAAGCGATGGGGCTCGTGCTTCAATGGGGCCATGCCCTTTCAGGCATGGATATGGGTACAGCTGGACGCTTCACATACAGTGCGAAGGAGCTTCAATGGGGCCATGCCCTTTCAGGCATGGATATGGTGAGGACAGCAGTCGACCCCAAAGCCATTATGTCCGTGCTTCAATGGGGCCATGCCCTTTCAGGCATGGATATGCGATGGCCAGGGCCTGTGGTTTGGTTAAGGTAGGTCGCTTCAATGGGGCCATGCCCTTTCAGGCATGGATATGCTGCTGAAGGCGCAGTCCGAATCGTTCGCGCAGATGGCTTCAATGGGGCCATGCCCTTTCAGGCATGGATACGGTTTTCCATAGAGTGTAACCAGTTTCGCGAATGATCTTGCTTCAATGGGGCCATGCCCTTTCAGACATGGATACGATCCCAGGTCGATTCCGCCATCAATTGGAACTCGTCGCTTCAATGGGGCCATGCCCTTTCAGGCATGGATACCTACTCGTAAATCTCAACTACGACCAGTAATCTGCGGGCTTCAATGGGGCCATGCCCTTTCAGGCATGGATATGATGATCGGTTGGAATCCGTACCCTGATGTGGATATGCTTCAATGGGGCCATGCCCTTTCAGGCATGGATACGCCAGGATTGAGCGTTCCGTCGTCCCGCTTGGATACGCTTCAATGGGGCCATGCCCTTTCAGGCATGGATATCAGCCACGGCCCACTCGTACTCCCGCCGCGCATACGGGCTTCAATGGGGCCATGCCCTTTCAGGCATGGATATCATGCACACAGCCACTTTTGTAGTTCCACACACTACCGCTTCAATGGGGCCATGCCCTTTCAGGCATGGATATTCAGCCCGGTCGGATAGATAAGACGCGAGGTGTACCCGCTTCAATGGGGCCATGCCTTTTCAGGCATGGATATGCCGTTCACAGGATCCCCCATGCTTTCCTACGATGATGTGCTTCAATGGGGCCATGCCTTTTCAGGCATGGATATGGGACTGTAGGCATTGATACCGTCTACTTTGTCGGTGCTTCAATGGGGCCATGCCCTTTCAGGCATGGATACTTTCGGAACTCGTACTTGCTGGATCCAGCCCTGCTGGGCTTCAATGGGGCCATGCCCTTTCAGGCATGGATACGTGGTACACGTAGTACTAAAATAGCTGTAGACAAAAGCACTTCAATGGGGCCATGCCCTTTCAGGCATGGATACTCGGCGGTACGGCAGTCGGTATCATCATGGCGTTCGCGCTTCAATGGGGCCATGCCCTTTCAGGCATGGATACAAGGCACGCGGACGATCCGGTACGCGAACATTAATGTGCTTCAATGGGGCCATGCCCTTTCAGGCATGGATACGCAAGACGCCGTAGACCAGCTGTTCTGGCATCTGAACTAGCTTCAATGGGGCCATGCCCTTTCAGGCATGGATATAACGCCATCCTGACACACGCCCGTCACCACATTCACGCTTCAATGGGGCCATGCCCTTTCAGGCATGGATAGGTAGACGGAATGTCCGCGCCGCGCGCTCCTGTGTCTGCTTCAATGGGGCCATGCCTTTTCAGGCATGGATACGTGGTACACGTAGTACTAAAATAGCTGTAGACAAGAGCGCTTCAATGGGGCCAGGCCCTTTCATGCATGGATATGGATGTTGTTAAAGTACAATCCATCAACAACCTACCGCTTCTTCAAAATGCGAGAGCTCCCCCGCAACCCCGCAACCACTCAAGCTCTCGCAGTGGCCATGATCCCTAGACCTGCGTGTCGCCCAGACCCTAAGGCCAACGGGCCTTCCACCGGCTTGCAAAACTTTACGCCTACATGAAGACATAAGCCGTTCTGCAGATGGCGTGGACGACAATATTGTGCCGAATGCAAGCCACCAGGGAAAAATGGGGCTCTCTGGATCCACGTACGGTCCACATCCGCAATCCCCGCATCTTCTAACGCACGATCCAGCAACTTAGCCAACTTTCTGGGATTTCCATCATCCCAGCCGCGCAATACGACAGGGGTCACTGTGCGCCATATACACCCTGACTCCACATACGGATCCACTACACCATCCTTTGCAATCGCCTCTAAGGTGTACTCATCGCCGTCTTTTTCACTACGCAGCCTTTGGCCGCTCAGCACATTCTTTGCCCAATCTACATGGCGACCGTTGCCGCCATATTGTTCAGCAATCAAGACCCGGCGGATATATCCATCTCCATATGGGCCGATGGTAGGCAGCACTTGATACGAAAATCTCGGTGGCGTCTGTTGCACCTTGCCCACATGTCCGGCCAAATATACCTCGGTATTGACATCTCGGACATCTCGGAATTCCTCAGCAAAATTAGACCGATTCTGAATCGCTAGATGTCTCATCATAGATGCCACATGGCTGGCACGATGTGGGGGAATCCTATCGCCAATCGCAAACGCAGCATATGGCCTGGCCACGATTCTTGTGTTAGCATACCGTATGGTACGGTATTTTGACAAAGTAGGCACTGGATACAGTGGCTCGTCAGGTCTATATCCTCTGTACTTAGCTTTATGGCGCGCCGTCAAATCAGCCATCGTGCCAGCTACTGGATGCCGATGCGGCAATTCACCATAGCCCCGACCACGCTGCATCTCCCAGCGTTCGCCGGTTAATTGCCCTACATCGCCAACCCGGCCACGACTAATTACTTGGTCAATGCCCCATCCTAGGGCAATCATATGCGACGCTTCCTTCGCGATGACTTGAGCGTACTTTTCCTCGTCTCGCAACGGCCACACATAGTGTATCTGCTGCCCATCCCGCATATGATACGGGCGAAATGTTTTGTTCGTCTTTTCGTCCGGGTTTGTCGTCGGGTTGGGGACCCAATGCTGACGACCGGTCTCTCTCTTCGCACTAGGTGCAACAATCAGCTCACATGCCTGCTGCTCTAGCCAGCGGAATGCTTCTGATAACAGTCCATCCTGGGACCAGCGCAAGCGACGAGTGCCCTCATGCGAACCGCGCACTAAAGCCTGATACAGACGCAATGGGTCAGGCGGCCATTCTCGGCCATGATATGTAGGTGAAAGAAACTCCACCGAAATGATTAAGTTCATCTGTTCCCCCTCCTTGTGTACCGAGCCGGCCTACTATATGTAGGCCGGCCTGTTGAATGCGACTTTCTTAGGCCATCGCCTTCTATTTTTTTGACGACTCCTTCAACTCCTTGATGGCAGCCTGCTTATTGAACTCATACCTTGCCGGCTCACGAACTCCAAACTCAGCGGCTGCCTGCGTAGCATACTCCAACGCTTCCTCGTGCAACATATGCACATCCCGCGACTGGCCATCATACTTGGCCAACCGCCACGTAATCCCGGGGCCGTCAGCCGCTATCAGGTCGCATCCTTGGCGCAGATAGCCGGGTACTGGATACGTGACTGCTACCAATGCCAGAGCCAGTAGATACCGCTGCAATCTCTCATCGCCCAAAGAACGCAGCGGAGTTAGATGTAGGCGACATTCCCGTCGTATCCTTTCTGCTCGCACGCCGCCGGGGTAGCCTGTGGCCGGCACATAGTTCCAACCCTTCTCGCCCCGTGCTTTCGGCGATACTCTTGACACTGCCTTAGCAGCTTCCGCATCCATGGGGTTATCGTCTTCATCCACAGCAAAGTTGTGGATGGTCGGCGTAAACTGAGCAGACCTAGTCAACTTCTGCACATTGTCCGCAAAGATGGTGGCGTTGATGATTCGTGGCAACTTGACACCAGTCCCCCGGGAATCCCAGACACCAAATACAATTGACGTAGGTGCAATGCGTGCCAACTGCTCGGCATTGCCGGTCTTCTTGAACTCCAAGAAGGCATCACGAATGGCAACATTCAATTCTGGTGTGTTGCGAACAAAGGCATCGGCAGCACGATGGCTGGCATCCAGTAGATGCACTACGCCATCATCATGCTGGATGGTGATCTGTGGGATGAGATGGCGATAGCCGTCTTCTTTGAAAATCGGCTCTAACCGATTAGATTGCGACCCCACGCTGTCGATTAGACACACGTTCTCGTCGTTCCTGAACCCGTCGTCAATGTTGTATCCGGGTTCATTCTTGTCACCTAACGGATATGTGGGCGGGAAGATGACGTCGCCTGGCCCACCAACCGACTCTAATGGCTGACTAGTAACCAGGGCCGCTACCTGCTTGTCCTGCAGTAATTCGTTAAATTTGTGGATCATTTAAGACTCCTCAATGGGCCTCGCATGAGCAAGGCTGTAATATTTCTGCGAACCCCGTTGGCGAGCAGAAAATTGATATATGTCACTGCCATGTTCTGGAATCGCAGCAGATGCCACCATGGCCGCCACTGCTATCGGATACAGCTGTTGCCATGGAACATAGGTATACTTCAGATGTTCATTGCGCTTAGGCAAGAATCTCTGCAATCCGATTACGGACAACGTATCCACTGCTGGGAATGTGATGATTTTCAATTTTTCCTCGTTGTTTGATCCGCCCGTATCCAGGGCGCTCGACCACATATTCATCCTAGAATCATGGTAGAATGGTTTGCGCTTGACAACTGTCCCATAATCAAAGCAATCAGGCTCCATACCCTTTGACACAAGGGCATCTCGAGAACATGACATGATAGCACCAGGTTTCTGTTGTCCCGACCAGGTCTGCAATGGGCCAAATCCCTGGCGTATCTGCCACCAGTTTACTCTGAGGTTGAACGGGGCCCCTATCCAGATAGAACCATCGTCTTTGTCGTCCTTGATTTCACAGGACAGCAGGTTTTCTACCAGATCGGTCGGCTCGCCGGCTAAGTGAAACTGATCATCGCTAAACCACGACTCTACCTCGCCACTACCCTGACGATACGCAAGTTCGAACAGCCCACAACAGGCGAAGAACTGACCTGGATTCTGCACGTCTACATTCAGATACATCTACTCCTCCTTCTCCTTCATTGATGCCAGCGCATCGGCGCAGCGTAGGATCGCCTCCAGCCACGCCAAGGTCCAGCGACCATATCTCCGCTGCAACCGACCAAAACGCCGGCGAGCGTCCGCCTCGATTTCCCGGCTCTTTGACAGAAGGCTCTCTCGATCATAGGCATTTTCTCTAAAATAAGGGCGACCCCAACCATGATGCGTTGCGATTAGATGCAAGGCCAATTCATTGTCCACACCCTCATCAATAATCGCACGTACCAGCGACCCAAATTCATGCCGATATCCCCCCAAACTCCAAGGATTTCTATAGCTCTTCGACTTGGCTAATGGAACGCAGGCGTTGGTATTGCCTGCATATCTCTGCCATATCTGCGCTTCCTTGCCCGTGTCATGCAGCCGGGCAGCACGCTCCAATGCGCCTGATATTTCATCGTTCAGCCCTAATCGTTTCGATATGGAGCTGACATACTCGACTATCAACTGGCTATGTTTTTCCAGCGGCTGATAAAATGCTGCGTTCTCGGCCGGCAACTCTAGGGCTGGCATGTACAGCACCAATTCTACGGCCGGCCTCTCGTCCTCCTCACGCAAAAGCACACGACCACGTTCTGGCCAGAGGATTTTTCCGTCCGGGCCGCGCGGAATATCATCGTCGAATGGGTATGGACTATCAACACCCTCTAACCACCGCCCTCTTTCAGGTTCCCCTCCAAAAGCAGCTACAGCCACATCCAGTACTTTTTTCCCTGAAATATCCAGCATGCCCCGGTCATCTAATCCACCAGACTTTGGCGACACTACCAATGTGCAGCCAGATACATCTTGGTCGATGCCCTCTAGTTTTTCGATCCACACAGCATTGCCGGCCGTATCTATGCACACAGCCGGCCCAGCCATTTTCGATATTTCTTTCTTTGCCTCACTCAGCGGAACCTGCAGCCTCTCACGTGAGCGAACGGGACACATGCGGAACCACTGAATAAGAGTGCGTTCATCTCTATCCCAGTACTCTTCGAAGATGTCGATCTCTTGACGCCAGGCTACATGCACCATCGGTATGTAGGGCTCTTTGCCATGCAGGTACTGCTGCACATTCTGCCGGCTGGGTATATCCCTGACGCTTGTCATCGACCATTCGTCCAAGATGATGTCATCCAATGGCGGGGGCTTCGCTGTCGAAGAAAAGGCATCATCCAGCACTGTATCTGCTATCTCTGATAACAGATTACGCAATTCTTTTGGCGACCCATTGAACGATCCATTGAATTCGCACCACCCCTTCACGATGTCGCAGGTTACTTTGCTGGGTGTTTTCTCCTCCTCCTCAGCATACACGATATCCACTTGCGCCTGCTTGCCACCCCGCCGATTCACCCTACCCAGCCTCTGTATCAGGCTATCCATCGACGACATGTCGCATACCATGTGGTCTGCATCTATGTCAATGCCAACCTCTCCTGCCGATGTACAGACTAAATAGATGCTATCGTCTACGCTGCTTTCTGAATCCAGAAATTTTCTGTAGACTTTGTTGTCGGTAGTCATTCGATCCCGCTCATAGCCGCGCATGCGTCCATTCAATATGGCTATCCGACGATCCCTACCCAGTTTGTTGGCTATTGCCTTTACCTCTCTGGGCGTCTGTACATAGATCAGCACTTTGGCTGACGCATGCCGCCTAGCCAATTCCACGATGCGCGCCCCCTTCTTGCTCTTCTCCACTTCATGCAGCTTTACGATCTTCTCTGCATTGATCCGAGCCTTTACGATTGGATGATCTCGATCATCATCCTCTAACCCTAATACATCATGATCACTCCGAGGGGTAGCGGTTAGCTCCATGACATGAATCGGACGCATCTCATGACACTCTTTCTGCTCGTTGGCTATACAATGCAGTAAGGCACTGAACGCCGGTGTTATATGCGCCTCATCATGCACCCATAAGGTGTCTTGCCCTACCAACCCCGCATGATGCACACGCCAATATGGACCATCCCCATAGCCATTGAACAGCAACTTACTGCCTACCATGTCGATTGTGCCCACTATGATGGCCGGTCTGGATGGGTCTTTCCTCCACTCGCCATTGTCAGCTAACTCGCCGCGCAAGGTACTTACTGCCGGCGGGTCTGTCCATTTTTTCTGTATCTGCTCCACAACCTCGGTCGCCTGATCTACGACCTGATCTCCGCCTATAAGCATATCTTGGCGGCCAAGTATCTGCTCCACAACCTCGGTCGCCTGATCTACGACTGTCCGACGATTGATGATATAGACGAGACGTCTGGGCAATGTTCCCTGGCCGGCCGCTTGCTGATGCTTCAATGCAATCAACCAAATCGGGATGACCATCGTCTTCCCCAAGCCGGTCGGTATGGCGCATACGCTAGGAATATCACCGGCATACAGTCGGTCATATAGCCGACTCTGCCAAGGCAACGGCAAATGGTCGGTTAATTCCTTGAAAACCGTCGCAAATTTCCTCTCCATCTTTCCTCCTTCTGATATTACATATATGAGAAACATAAATGAGATAATACCACGCCGTCCTTTAGGTGTCAAATCAATGAACGCCCGAATTTACTTACTTGCTCAATAGGGCCGCACCCATTCGGGTACGGATACACCATGTAGAATGCACAAAATACATCTATGACAAACATCTTCAATGGGTCCATGCTCTTTCAAGCATGGATACGAAGGATACCTAAGATACCAAAAACAAACCTTATTGTCAAATACAACAGATTATCTTATCCGGCGGCTGTGGCAGGGAGAAATGCAGACATCCGTTCTCGCCTGCCCTGCACGCCCTTGTCACTGTACTTGATCAGGTCCATTGCAGCCAATCGGTTCATTTTGTCATGGGATGCGGTAGCGCAGCCCTGTATCGGGGTCGGGGATCAATCGTCAATCTTGACATCCATACACAGCATTGCTATACTATGTTTTGATATCCACACACCTGCCATAGGAGGTGTTCGTCGTATGAATCAGCTAGCACAGCAGATACAGGTCAACGGCCTCTGGAAGGTCTTTGGGGACAAACCAGAGCGTGCCCTGCAGCCCGAATACGCATCCAAAAGTCGCGCCGAAATTCAAGAGGAACTGGGGGTGGTGATCGGGCTGCGGGATGTATCCTTCAACGTTGATAAAGGGAAAATTTTCGTTGTGATGGGGCTTTCCGGCAGCGGCAAGTCCACCCTAGTGCGCTGTCTCATTCGGATCATTGAAGCCACGAAGGGACAGGTATATTTCGATGGCGAAGATATTCTCACCTATTCCCAGGAACAGCTGGTCCAGTTTCGTCGGCAGAAGGTCGCCATGGTCTTCCAACACTACGCCCTGCTCCCTCATCGCCGCGTCCTAGACAACGTGGCCTATGGCCTTGAAATACAGGGCATGGAGAAAGAAGACCGGTACAAAGTGGCCACGGAAGCTATTGAAACTGTAGGACTCAAAGGCTGGGAGAACTACTACCCCAAGGAGATGAGCGGTGGTATGCAGCAACGGGTTGGCCTTGCTCGGGCCTTGGCAGTCAATTCCGATGTACTGCTCATGGATGAGCCTTTCAGCGGCCTTGATCCCCTCATCCGCCGGGAAATGCAGGACGAGCTTATCAGCCTTCAGATGGATTTGCGTAAAACGATCTTGTTTATCACCCATGACTTGGACGAAGCCCTCAAGATCGGTGACCGCATCGCAATTATGCGAGATGGCGAGATCGTCCAAGAAGGATCACCCGAGGAGATCGTCACCCTGCCGGCCGACGATTACGTTACCCAGTTCGTGCAGGATGTCTCTCTGGCCAAGGTTATCCAAGCACAATCCATCATGCAGGATCCGCATGCGGTCATCCATGACTGGCAGGGGCCGCGCGCCGCGCTCCACGTCATGCGAAGCAACGACACCGATGTACTATTTGTCCTCGGACATGACCGTGTTCTCAAGGGAATCATTACTGAGGACCAGGCCGCGGACCTAGCGCGTCAGCAAACAGGAACGCTACGTGATATACAGGTCGAGTCAGCAATGACCACAAGCCCCGATGCCTTTATTGAGGAGATCATTCCCATGGCAGCCCATACCGAGCACCCCATCGCTGTCGTCAACGAGCAGGGATATCTCCTGGGAGAAATTCACCGGGGTGCTCTCTTGACCGGTATGGTCGAAAGCAGTGAAGGGGTTCATGAGACCTTGCACGCCCAGGGCCAGGCCCAATTTCTCTTAACAGGCATGGTCGAAAACAGAGAAGGAGTTGAACATGACTCAAATTGAGAACGTACAACCTAGTGCGGAGACCTTTTCCCCACGCCTTAGCCTAGACACACTCCCCCCCCTCTACCTCTGGTTGGCCGGTTTGACAGTCGTGCTCCTCGTGCTGTTGGCCAGCTTGATGATCTGGGGCCCAGAGATGGAGTTCCCCACCACCGTATCCCGCTCCGAAGTGGAAACATCCAACGGTGGTACGGTAACCCTAGAGAGATCTGTGCGGGAGGTTACGGGTGATGCCATTGATGCGTCGGTTACGTGGATGACGAAAGAGGGCAGTTGGCTGTTCGATGGCCTGAGCACAGGTGTTACCTATGCTCTCGTCTACATTGAGAACGGGTTGAAGTGGGTGCCTTGGCCTGCCATCGTCGTGGGGCTTGCCCTTCTCTCCTTTGCCGTAGGGGGTTGGAGCTTGCTCGTGTTTACTTCCTTCGCCCTACTCTTCGTCGGCTTTATGGGTCTTTGGGAAAACGCTATCGACACCATCGCCCTCATGGTAGTCGCGGTAGCAATTGCCGTGACGATTGGCCTTCCTTTAGGCGTCCTGAGTGCCCGCAGCCAGATGGTAGACAACCTCATGCGCCCTATCCTAGACGGCATGCAGACTATGCCCAGCTTCGTCTATCTGCTTCCGGGTATCCTCTTCTTCGGCTTGGGGAAACCGGCCGGCATCTTCGCTACTATCATCTACGCCGTCCCTCCGGTCATCCGGCTGACGAATCTAGGGATTCGCCAGGTGTCAACCGAAGTGATCGAGGCCGCGCATGCCTTCGGAACTACGCCATTCCAGTTGCTCACCAAAGTTCAGATTCCCATGGCATTGCCTACAATCATGGCCGGCATCAACCAAACCACCATGATGGCTCTGGCAATGGTCACTATCGCCAGCATGGTGGCGGCCGGTGGTCTGGGCGATAATGTATTGCGGGCCCTGCAAAAGAACCAGTCGGGCAATGGCGCAATCGCGGGGCTGGCAATCGTATTTCTGGCCATTGTCATAGACCGCATCACACAATCGGTGGCCCAGCGGCGGCAGGACTCGCTAGTCGTTGGCTAACTGCAGTGGCCTGTGGGCTTTCCAGTCCCTTATACCTATCAGGAGAAATGCAATTTGTTTACCCAATACAGAAGATTCACACTGACAGTAGCCTTGGTTGTCTTCCTTATCAGCGCGGCATGCACACAGGTTCCGCCAGTTCCAAGTGCTGCCGATGCCCAAGGCATGGCCCCCGAAGCCCCCAAACAAACCATCATCTTCAGCGACCTGAACTGGAGCAGTGCCCAGGTGCAGAATCGTGTGGCCCAATACATCGTCGAAAAGGGCTACGGCTATCCCACTGATGTCGTCTTTGGCTCAACATTGCCCTTGTTCCAAGGTCTGCGGAAAGGCGACACCCATGTGACTATGGAGATCTGGCTGCCGAACCAAGATGAAGCTTGGGAGGAGGCCCAGATGGCCGGTGAAGTGGTTGAAATCGGCGAAAGCCTGGGCAAAGACTGGCAGTCGGCTTTCGTGATCCCTGCCTATCTCCAAGAGCAGTACCCCGAATTGGACAGCATTGAAGACCTCAAGGATGAGCAATACAAAGCACTGTTTGCCACCGCTGAGACCGGCGGCAAGGCGCGCCTAGTTTCCTGCGTTATCGGTTGGGCCTGCGAGGAAGTCAACGCCGCTCAAGTCATCGGCTATGCGCTGTCCGACCATGTACACATCGTCAATCCAGGGGACGGATCAGCCCTGAATGCTGATCTCTATAGTGCCTACGAGAAAGGGGAACCCTGGCTCGGCTACCAGTGGGGCACCAATGACCCTGCCCTAGTCCTAGATTTAGTGCGGCTTGAAGAACCCCCCTACAGCGACGAATGCTGGTTCACCACCAAGGCTTGCGCGTATGAAGATCCCCAAGTCCTGATTGCAGTATACCCCGACCTTCTGAGCGCGGCCCCTGATGTCATTGATATGTTGCGCGCTTGGGACTTCAACATCAATGTCTATAAAGAGGTCGCCGCTTGGCAAAACGAAAACAGTGATGCCAGTGCCAATGATGCCGCGCTCTGGTGGTTGAACAGCAGGTCCGATATCTGGAGCAGCTGGGTAACTGCCGATGCCGTAGCAGCCATTCAGGCCGCCCTCGCAGCCAACGAAATCCCCGATGGCTGGCCCATTGAGTAGCCAGCCCACCAAGGGTGGCCCCATTGCCAGGGCCACCTTACAGGGAATTTTTTTGATATCCCTGGTTTTCGTGTTGGCCATTTGACACGAGCGCTCAATCCTGATAAGATTGTTAGGCCTCTCCTCATTGAACAGACCGAACTGGGAAGTGGAGCGTGCATGGGCTGCAGGGAGGTCGTTCAATTGAGAGGAATCGGAATCCACCATCCAATGAAGGAGAACAATGAACTTCCTACTCAAGTACAAGACACTCACAATGGCCTTGGTTGCCATTCTTATTACCACCAGTGCCTGCACCGCGATGCCCCCTCCTGTGGCAAGCGATGACCAAGGCATGGCTCCCGAAGTCCCCAAACAAACCATCATCTTCAGCGACCTGAACTGGAGCAGTGCCCAGGTGCAGAATCGTGTGGCCCAATACATTGTTGAAAAGGGCTACGGCTATCCCACTGATGTAGTCTTCGGCGCAACATTGCCCTTGTTCCAAGGTCTGCGGAGAGGTGACACCCATGTGACCATGGAGATCTGGCTGCCGAACCAAGATGAAGCTTGGGAGGAAGCCCAGACGGCCGGCGAAGTGGTTTCAATCGGCGAAAGCCTGGGCAAAGACTGGCAGTCGGCCTTTGTGATCCCTGCCTATCTCCAAGAGCAATACCCCGAATTGGACAGCATCGAAGACCTCAAGGATGAGCAATACAAAGCACTGTTTGCCACGGCTGAGACCGGCGGCAAGGCGCGGCTCGTTTCCTGCGTTATCGGTTGGTCCTGCGAAGAAGTCAACGCTGCTCAAATCGCCGGCTATGAGCTGTCCGACCACGTACATGTCGTCAATCCAGGGGACGGGGCAGCCCTGAACGCTGACATCTATAGTACTTACGAGAAAGGTGAACCCTGGCTCGGCTACCAATGGGGCACCAATGACCCTGCCCTGCTCCTCGATTTAGTACGGCTTGAAGAACCCCCCTACAGCGATGAGTGCTGGTTCACCACCAAATCTTGCGCGTACGAGGACGCCACCATCCTGATTGCAGTATACCCTGACCTCCTGAGCGCGGCACCTGATGTCATTGATATGTTGCGCGCTTGGGATTTCAACATCGACATCTATAAAGAGGTCGCCGCCTGGCAAAACGAAAACAGTGATGCCAGTGCCAATGATGCCGCGCTCTGGTGGTTGAACAGCAAATCCGATATCTGGAGTAGCTGGGTAACTGCCGATGCTGCAACAGCCATTCAGGCCGCTCTCGCAGCCAATGAAATCCCCGATGGCTGGCCTATCGAGTAGATGAACCCCTGTGGCCTGTGATCAATACACACCGCACCAAGAGGGCGGCCCCATTGCCGGGGCCGCCTTTATCTTATCTGCCGACTTGCGCTATAATGATTCTGTCTTTGCACATACTCATTCTATCTATCAAAGGGGCTCTCTATGCGAGAGAACAGAGCAAAACACAAGCTGGAACAAGGCGAGACCGTTGTCTGCCTATCCGGGCATAATTCCACTCACATGATCGACCAGCTCGGGCCGGTCGGGTTTGATGCCATCTGGATTGAAGGGGAGCATGGCCCGGTTGACTTCGCCGACATCCCAGACCTGACCAGGGCCTGTGACCTGTGGGGTATGACGTCGGTTGTGCGCGTCAACCAGAATAACGCGGGGATTATCTACCGCACCTTTGACGTAGGCACACAGGGCATTGTCGTACCCCATATCAACACCGCGGCCGAAGCCAAAGCCGTCGTGGACGCGGCCAAGTTCCACCCCATCGGCAATCGTGGCATGTTCACCAGTCGCCAAGGGTACGGCGTCCCTGACTATGTACATAAGGCCAATGACGAGACCCTCGTGGTCATTCTGATCGAGGACATCATCGCCGTCAACAACCTAGAGGAGATCCTGACCGTTGACAACATTGATGTGTTCTTCGTGGCTCCCAGCGACTTGGCCCAAACCATGGGTCATCTAGGAGGGCTCCAGCATCCCGATGTGCTGGCAACCATAGACAAGGCTCTAGGGCAGATTGTTGCGGCCGGCAGGACAGCTGGTACCCTCGTCAATGATGACAATGTCGAGCATTACCTTGGCAAGGGCGTGCGCTTTCTGCTGACCGGCTGGTTCGACTGGGTGGCATCGGGCGCGCAGATGTTCAAGACCCGGCTGAAAGGCCAGAACTGCAGTTCCGTGTGACACGCATGTCAAGGCTAATTTCCGAGCAGCATTGGACACAGATCCGGCACAAAGCGGCGTTGCCCCAATTCGCAGCAGCCCTCCGACACCTGCGCCACAATGTGCAGGATTTCAGCGCACGCCCCGTCACTGTCCCGGACAAGCCAGGCGGTTATTATCACGATTACTTCTGCCCACAGCATGGTGTCCAACTGGTTTTCGACCCCAATTCCCCGCAGGGTCATCGCTGCCCTGTTGGCGATGAGACCTTTCGCGGCGAGCCGTTCAATTCGGCCTGGCGTTGGTTCGTCAACGACCGGCTGGCCCAGGCTGCTCTGCAGTTTTCTATCCTCTGGAACCTAAAGAAATTGGGCAATGACCAGTGGCCATTGCCCAACGAAACGCCACAGATGATTAGCCAGAGGGTAAAGAGCATCCTGTGGGACTACGCCACCAACTATGCTGCTTACAAAAAATTTCCGCCGCGCACACCCAACCCTGGCGTTGCTACCTACACAACCCTCGATGAATCGGTGTGGGCGATTGCCTTGGCCTGGTCTTTTGACCTGATCCGGGCAGCTCTCTCCCCGTCCGAGCAGCGTTCAATCGTTGTGGCCTTCCTGCTCCCCATCGCCGAACATCTCGTAGAACATCACTTTCAGGGGATTCATAACTTCGCCTGTTGGCACAACGCCGCCATCGGCACGTTGGGTGTCGTGACAGGCCAGGATGAGCTGGTCGCTTTTGCCATTGAGGGACCGTACGGTTTCCATACTCAAATGCGGGAGGGGGTCCTGGCCGATGGTCTCTGGTTTGAAGGTTCGTTCAGCTATCATTTCTACACGGTGGCCGCGCTCTTGGCATTGGTCAAGGCCACCGCCAACCTACCTGCTTGGGATTTACGCCAAGCAGAGACTCTGGCATCCCTATTGCGGGCCCCTATGTTGTGTGCCTACCCGGACGGTACTCTGCCGGCCACGAACGACTGTTGGTACTTCAGCAGCCTGCTTGATGAGTGCTGCCATGGTGTGCCCAAAGCCCCAGCCTTTTATGAGGTCGGCTACGCTTGGTTCCAGGACATGCGCTTTGGCCAAGTGCTGGCCCGTGCCTATCAACATGGACCCCGGGACAGCCTAGACGCGCTTCTATTCGGCGTGGAAACACTGCCAACCGCTGAAGGGCCTGCCCTCGGCAGCGTACATATGCCCGCCTCAGGCTATGCCATCCTGCGTTCGAACACCAGTAGCCAGGGAAAGGGACAGGACCACAGGCCACGAGACAGGGCCAGCGAGCAACAGTATCTTCTCCTCAAGTACGGCCCCCATGGAGGCGGTCATGGTCATCCGGACAAGCTGGGGCTGACTGTCTTCGCCCATGGTTGCCGACTATCGCCGGACCTGGGCACACCCGGCTACGGCATTGACCTCTTTGAAAGCTGGTATCGCCAGTCTGTGAGCCATAATACCGTGCTCCTTGATGGCCGTTCCCAGCCCCCGGCAACAGGGACGAGCAACGCGTTTCGCGCCTATGGCCCATTTCAGGTCGCTGATGCCTCTGTGGGCTGGGGGAATTCCGCCGGACTCGGCCCCTACAGCCATGTGAGCATGCGCCGGGCAGTTCTGGCATGCACCGACTATTTTTTGGACATCTTTCTCGTTGATTCTGTGGCGGAGCAGCGCATTGATTGGATTTATCGGAATGCCGGCGACCTGGCCCCGATTCCCCATGCTCAACCTCTCGCTGCCCCGCTCCAAGGGGAAGGTTATCATCACATCAGAGATGTCCACAGCCTGCACTTGGATTGCGATTTTTGCATGTGTACACCTACGCCTTCTAGCCAACCGCACACATGCAAAACACCTCTGCTGTGGCGGTTGGGGCAAGCCGGTATGCAGATGTTTATGGCCGATCTGCCGAGAACAACAGTGATCTCGGGTACTGTACCGGGCAATCCACCGGATGACCGCCAGGGTTTGATCATCCGCCAGCGGGAAACGGCCCAGACCGCTTTCTTCACCGTCTTTCATCCCTACCAAGACGGGAATCCTCAGATCAGCGCAGTCACCTGGCATGGCCAGGACTTGCTAGGCGCGGGCTGGGCGGCCTGCAGCGTAGAACGGGCACAAGAGCGCGATCTCTGGATCATACGCCTACATAAGCAAGTGACAGTCCCGCTCTGGCTGGCCGCATTGCCGGCCGACAAGCGGCTTGAATACACTCTAAACTAGCGTTAGGTAACTTATGGCAACCGATACAGACATCACACAACTGGCCCTTCACGGCGGCCCGGCCATCAGGAACACGCCCTTTCCGGCCCGAGGACACATAGGGGAAGAGGAAAAAGCCGCGGTCAATGCCTATTTTGAACAGGTCATCAGCTCAGGGGTACTCACACCCTATCAAGGTGACGCAGAAACTGCCTATTGCACGGAGTTTACAGCCTATTTGAATGACGGATGCGGATACGCCGACGCAGTCAGTTCGGGGTCAGCAGCTATCTACGTGGCGTTGAAGGCCTTGCAGCTTGAGGCTTTCAGCGAGGTCATCATCGGGTCCTTCACCGACCCCGGCGGCATGATGCCCATTCCCTTGCTCAACTTGATCCCTATGATCGCTGACTCGGCTGCGGGCAGTTATAACAGCGGCCCGCAGCAGATCGAGGCACTGATCTCACCCCGCACCAGTGCCATTGTCGTGCCCCACATCGGCGGCGAACCAGCCGACATCCCACATATCGCCGCGCTGGCCCGTCAACATGGTATCCCTCTGCTTGAGGATTGCGCCCAGGCCCACGGGGCCACATATAACGGACAGATGGCCGGTACCTTTGGCGATATTGCCGTCTTTTCCACCATGTCCGGCAAGCACCATAGTTCCGGGGCCCAAGGTGGTATGGTCTACACCCAAGATGAAGCTCTCTATCAGGAAGTACGGCGGCTGGCTGACCGGGGGAAACCGTACTTCTTAGGGGAAGACGCCAGCAATGTACAGGCATCGTTGAACTTCAACCAAACAGATCTGGCCGCTGTGATTGGACGCATACAACTACACAAATTGCCGGACATGCTTGAACGGCGGCGTTCAATTGCCGGGCAATTGATCGAAGGGATAGCAGACCTGAAGATGATTACCATGCGGCAGACGGACCCGGGGATCGCATCCAGCTACTGGTTCCTGCCGGTAGCCTTTCATGCGGCCCAGGCCACATGCGACAAAGAGACATTCTGTGAGAGTTTGCGAGCCGAAGGCCTCGCACTGTTTACCGACTACCGCTACGGGATGCCTCACCGCCAGAAATGGTTTGTCGAACGCCGAATCTTTGGGAACAGTGGTTATCCCTGGGCCAGCCCGGACTATCATGGTAACCCGGATCGGGATTTCCCTTGCCCGAATGCCCAAGCCATGCTGGATAGCCATTTTATTGTGTCGTTTCACGAAAATTGGGGTGTGCAAGATGTGGATGACGCCCTCGCCATCTTCCACAAAGTCGCAGCGGCCTATACCCACCAGTAAGGTCAAGGCCCCGCTCGGTCTATTCATTCCCCCAAGGGAAAGAGGGAATCCGCAGGTCTCGCTGCGCGGCCGGCAGCACAATCCGCCTACCCTGTTGGGAATGGGAAAGATGAAAGGCAAAGCCGATCTCCGTGGCATGGCGGGCCTCTTCCACATCACAGGCCGTCTTCCCGCCGCTGGCAATCGCTTTGACCAAATCCCGCACAATAGCCTGCCCTGATGGAAAGTCACCAAGCGGTTGGGGAATGTCCAGTTCTTGAGGTGGTCGGGTGTCGTACTGCCACAGGTAGGCCTGGCGAGCATCATCCAGAATCAAGAGGCGTCCCTGGTCCCCCATGACATCAAAGGCTGGGCTCCGCCCTCCATCCGGCGTGAAATACATTGTAATCTCCCCCTCCAGCCCGACCTGGCCGCGGCCCGGTGGATCCAAATGTCGCCGGGAATCAGCGGCTTCGCCGGCCAGATCATCCACAAACCCACTCACCCAGCGCGGTTCAGGGTTGCCGACCAACAGCAGGGCAGCATCATACCAGTGACAGCCATGGTTGATCAGGTTGGGGAGGCCGTAGACGGTCAACGATTGCACAGTGCCCACAATACCATCGGCGACCAACTGGGCCAGATAGCGGTAGGAACGGAACCAGTGGCGGTCCAGCCCAAAGGCCAGGGGAACCCCGGCCATGCGGCAGGCATCCAAGAGCCGGTCGGCCTCTGTCAAGCTGGTAGCCAAGGGTTTGTCACTCAGAATCCCTTGTATGCCGGCCGCGACAGCCTCTTGGATCTGCTCAGCATGCATGGTCTGACGGGTGGCAACGCAGAGGATATCGGGCTGCTCCTGTTGCAGCATGCGGCTGAAATCGTCATAGGCCGGGATCTGCGCGCCCCAGCAGTCCACAAACGCCCGCCGGGTGTCGGCTCCCCGATCAAAAATAGCGATGATGTCGGTCTCAGGCAGCGCATCAAACGCCGAAGCCCAGTTGTGGTTGGCCGGCTTCTTGTCAAGCATGCGATGGCAGCCGGCAATGGCAACCCGATAGGTCATGGGAACGCTCCTCCAAACACCAGTGGCTCATCATTGCAGTTTCACAGGCCACAGATCACTGCAGTTGAATGCGACCATCCTGGAGTTCGTATACATTGGTGGCAAAATCGTCGCTGGCTGGGTCGTGGCTGGCCATCAATACAGTAATGCCTTTCTCTTGGACCAAGCGCGCGAAAAGTTGAAGGATCTGACGCCCTGTCTCACTGTCCAAGTCGCTGGTTGGCTCGTCAGCGATGAGGATACGCGGCCCATGGGCCAAAGCACGGGCAATCGACAGGCGCTGTTGCTGGCCGCCCGACATTTCAAAGGGCCGATGGTCGGCCCAGCGACTCAGCCCCACCAAGGAGAGACAGTAGGCAGCCCGGCGGTGCCGTTCCCCAGCCGACGTGCCGAGAATCCGCAAGACCATCTCTACATTTTCTTGGGCTGATAGGGTGGGGATCAGCGAGAAGGTCTGGAAGACAAACCCGAGAGAAATCTGCCGCAACAGAGCACGTTCATCCGCAGAAAGCCGGTTGACATCCTGGCCAAAGAGGGCGACCCGGCCCGCTGTGGGCGTGTCCAAGCTACCGATTAGATTGAGCAGCGTGGTCTTGCCTGATCCGGAACGGCCGCGAAAGAGAACAAACCCACCGGCTGGGATGGCCAGGTCAATGCCGCGCAGAGCATGTACAGATTGATCCCCGACTGTATACATGCGCTGCAGCTCGGAAACCTCCACAGCCGCCACTGTAGTGGTCTGGGGCCTGTGGTGTTGCTGGGCAGGGGTCCCTGGCCGCGAGTCACTGATATCCCAAGGAGTGACCACAGATTTCTCAGAGACAGCAGTCCGCAAATCTACACCCGGCCTACGTCGCCACAGCCGACGCCACCAAGTGGTCGGTTGATGTGGGATCGGGTCCTGGTCGATGGTGGGGACATCTTCCCCTCCTTGGGGGAGATTGCGTTCCTGGGCCTGGCGCACTAGGATACCGCCTTCAACTAGCTGCACGACTGCCCTGCGGCCAATGCCGCGCTGCTCCAAGTACTCTTGTGGCATCTGCAGCCGACCGGCTGCATCCAGCACCACCCGTTCTTCCAACGAAGGCAGCGCTAAGGTCTGCTGTGTACTGATTTCTGTCATTGCCGCATTGGCAACAGGGGCCTGGCGTACTGTTTCCGTACTGGTTTTGCCATCTCTGATGCTGATGACCCGGTCAACCACATGTGCGATATCCCGATCATGGCTGACGATGATACAGGTCAAGTGGAAACGCTGGCTCAGAGTGCGAAAGAGCTGCCAGATCTGCTGTGCCGTGACCGAATCGACCTCCCCTGTTGGTTCGTCGGCCAGCAAGAGCTGCGGCTGGTTGGCCAATGCCACCGCGATGGCGACCCGCTGCTGTTGGCCGCCGGAGAGTTGGTCCAGACGATGCTGGCTGTGGCCCAGTAGGCCGACCGCATCGAGTAGGTCTCGCGCCCGCCGTGCCGGATGGCTTGGACGCACACGCGCCGCGATCATCGGCAGCTCCACATTCTCCTGCGCGGTCAGATAGGGCAACAGGTTGCGAGCCGATTGCTGCCAGACAAAGCCAACATCATGCAGTCGATAGTCTTCCAACTCCTTATCCCCTGCTTTCAGAAGATTGCGCTTGCCTACCCGAATCTGGCCAGCGGACGGACGGTCCAGGCCGCCGATGATATTCAACAGCGTTGATTTGCCACTGCCGCTGGCCCCGATAATCGCCATCATCTCACCACGGCCGATCTCCAGATCCAGCCCCTGCAGGGCCACCACCTCCAACTCATCAACCTGGTAGATCTTAACCAGATTCTCGCAAACAACCAACGGTATACTCGGTTCTGGGGTATTCATTGTTTCATTTCAAGGAAAGGCAGTTTACTCCCGTTGCCCCATACGTAGAACTTGGAAGAGATCCCGTCTCGTGATCCAATAGAGGATAATCGCCTGGGAGCCTAACAGCGCGCTGCCGAAGATCAGAGCCAGCAGGCCGATCTGCCCCCAGGCTACATGACGGACAAAGGGCGGTAACGCGAAGATTGGATCACCACTTACCCGAAAGAACGGCACAAAGAGATAGGCCGTGGCAATGCCGATCCCTACCCCACAGAAAACACCGAAAAGGATCACCCCCAGATATTCCACCCCAACCATCGCTAGGACCTGTCGGGTCTTGAGGCCCACAGCACGCAACACACTGATCTGTTGCAGCCGACCCTGGAGAGACGCATAGGTGTAGACCAATAGCCCCAGACTGGCTAAAAGAGTGGAGGCGAAAAAGCCAACCGACAGGATGCCATAGAGGCCGATCCGTTCCACCCGTTCCTCGTCCAGTGTTAGAAGGGAACGCGCGTCCCGGATCTGGATTGGCCAGATGCCGAGTTCTACCAGATGATCCACAATAGTTTGGGGCGTAGCATCATCGTTCGTCTTCATCCAAATCTGGTGAAGACTTTCATCACCAACCTGTTCAAACACATAGTTTAGATTGCCAACAAAGACCTCTGTATCCTGGGGATAGGCGGTGGGGAAATAGTCGTATACCCCAACGATCATGAACTCGTGTTCAAAGGAGCCGTAGTTGATCGAAATATCCAGTGTTGTCGTCTGGCCTTCCAGGAGCCGGCTGCGCTGTAAAAAGTTGCGCGAAACCAGAATACCTTGGGGATACATGCCCAGCCGATTCATCAGGTCGCCTAGGGATGCCTGGTTGAAATCCGAGCGATGAAAGGCGACCCGTGGGAAGTCGAAACGGTCGATCCCAAGAAAGACAGCGTCAATCCGCCGGGATACGCTGGTATCGGCCTTAAAGACGGCGACGCGGGTCGCATCCTCCACACCGGGAATCCCCAGATAGTCAGCAACTGGCAACAGCCAAGCACTGATCACCTCCGGATTTGGCTCTTCACCAAAGCTGGTTGGGCCCCCCATGGCTGGCGGCGGGATGCCCTGTTGAAAGCGGAAGTCAGCCCCGACTTGGTAGAAGATACGGTCAGCCAGCCACTGATCTAAGCTGAGAGCCATGGACGCGTAGAAAGCACCAAGGCTGAGACAGACCATGGTCAGGAAGAGGCTGCCGGCGTAATGTGTGCCCTGTCGGTGCAATTGGGTGAGCCCCATATAGGCAACGAAAGAACGCAACCTGTTGCCCAGCCGGTCTAGCGGGCCCATAAGCAGCGGAAAGAGATGGGTCAGGATCAGGGCGGAGGTAAAGACAAACAGAGAAGGGGCAAGAAGCAAAAGCGGGTCCCGAAACGGGTCGCCGCTTGGCTCCCAGCCGATGATGCCAAGGGTGCCACGCTGGCTTAACTGCTGATAAGCGTAATAGGTGAGGGCAATGAACGCGCCATCACCGACAAGCAGCAGGGTGGTAATGGCGGCACTAGGGCGCGAGCGATTGCGTAGGTGTTGGACGATGCCACCCCGGGCGGCCCGCAATGCAGGCAGCCCACGGGCCAAGGCCAGCAGCAGGAGGGCCAGGCCGATGAGCCGCCAGTCCACTTCCAGCAGAGTGGCCGGGATACCAGAACGCCGGGTGAAGATGAGGAAGCCTGAGGCCAGGCCCATAGTGCGCGCCATAAGATAGCCCGCGCCCAGGCCCAGAGGCAAGCCGATTGCCACCAGCAAAAACGTTTCAAGCAGAATCAAGAAGGCCACAAACCGACGGCCTGCCCCGCGTGAGGAGAGGATCGCCACCTCCTCTCGCTGAAATTGGGCTGTCACATGCGAAAGCATCCACAGGAAAAAGAGCAGCAAGCCCAGGGCCGGCAGGCTGAACCCAACCAATAGAGCCGCAAGACTGGCCCTGCGCTGCAGGTAGCGGTTCAATGGCATCTCCGGCGAGACATCCATCTTCACGCCGGGGAAGCGTAGGTCCGCGCGGCTGGGGACCCGGCCCAACCCATTGGCCACAGAATCAGCCTGATAGAGAAGCATGGCATCTTCATCCGGGCTTAGATACCAGACCGCGATCCCTGTCTTGCGGCTGAGGACAGGTTCCACAGAACGCCGGTAGACGGTATCGGTCACTAGCAGCAACTTCTGCCAGGATATAGTCGTGGCCGTCCAGTAGAAATCAGATGGGTCGGCTTCTTGCCAGATGCCAGCGATGATCATGGGGATCGAGCGGCCGGAGCTACCATCGAGCATCTGGTAGGTTTCGCCGACCTGAACCCCCAGCTCAACAGCCTTGTCTTCATATAACCAGACGGGCACAGAGCCTTCGTTGCTTTCCTCCCCATAGGGGCGGCCCTCTACAATGGCGATGCGTTCTTGGATGTCGGTAACGACCGCAAATTGCACATTCTCGGCGATGACATTGTCTTTGATATCACTGTAACGGGTATCCCCGGCCAGAGGTTGGATGGTCATGCCCGGACTCGCCACATAGGTGAGGGTATCGGCAACGGCAAGGCCGGTCTCATTGACTACAATCTGGAGAAAGTCGTCCTCAAGGCCGAGGGCATCATCCAAAGAGAGAGCACTTTGTTTGGGGACAATGTAGTAGAAGCGCATTGTCAAGGGCGGCCGCCGGAAGGCACTGCTAATGGCAGCCAGCTCGTCCTGGAGTAGCAGGTAGCTGACCCCTTGGGAGAAGACTGGGATACTGACAACCATGCCTATGGCCAGCACGATGCTCAACAAGGAAAGCAGGGTCAGGCTGGGCCGGCTGGAGAGGCGGCGCAGGGCCAGGCCGAGAAGAAGGAGGGGAACTGCGCCTGTGGTGTTGCTCACGGGTTGCTTGTTATCGTCCAACGATACTCTCACCCTCGGTCAGGCCCTCCAGCACCTCCACCAGGCCTTGGCTCTCCAGGCCTGTGCGGATATCGATGCGGCGCTGCCGGTCGCCATCCTGGACGACCACAAATGTGCGGCCTCCAAAACGCCGGATGGCCGCATCGGCTAGCACGAGGGTATTCTCGCGCACGGCCGCCACGACCTCAATGTTGACGAACTCCCCGGCCACAAGTGGCGGATGGTCGCCCTCAATGGCAAGATGGATGGAGCCGGGAAATCCGGGCGCGAACCGGTCACCGGACGAGATCGACGGTAATTGGGACACACGGGCCGGGAAGGGCTGATCTTGTGCCCAACGATGGGTCACTGTAATCACTTGGCTGAGGACAAGGTCAGGCGCGCGGGCACTCTGGCTGGAGATGATCAACTCCACGGGTTGGGGTTCGGCGATAATCATGAAGGGCGAAAATGCTGGGATCTCCGCGCGACGTGTGGGCAGGTCCAGCGGGCTACGCATACTGTTTAACCCCACACCTATGGCCACAATCTGGCCGGCAAAGGGGGCGCGGATCTGCCGTTCCGCGACCTGCCGTTCTAAGGCAGATAGCACCAGGTCCGCGCGCGCGACCGCTTGAATCAGGGAAGGGTCAACCCGGCTCTCTACCTCGCGCCGGTTCAATTGGGCCAGTTCGAGTTGTACTTCCTGCAGCGCAATTGCGGTGGCATTGCCCGACTGCCTCGCCTGTTCCAACAACAGTTCTGCCTGACGCACCTTCAACTGTGCTCTCTCTAGGTTGAACTGTTGCTCATCTTCATAGACAAACAGGATGCTCTCGGCTTTGGCACGCTCGAGCTGGGCCTGGTCCAATGCCTCCAGCAAGTCAGGCATAATCAATTCTGCCAGAAGATCGCCAGCGTTGACCGTATCTCCTTCCTGCACATGAATCGCGGCCAATTGGCCATCCACACGAAAGGCGAGGGGCTGCCAACGGAGCGGTGCCACTTCCGCGATCAGTTGAAACCGGTCCACCACAGTACCACGGGAGACCGTATAGCTCTCCTGTTCCGAAAGCACAGGCGTTGGCCATGGTGTGGGGGTCGGCACAACACGGACAGGCGCGAAGCAGCCCGCGAGCAGAGGCAAGACCAGCAATAGCAAAGGCCAGGGCCGATAGGGTCTACAGGCCAGCCCAGTACCATGCAGTAGATGCTGCCACCACGCCATCTGCGGCCTGGTGTGGTTCAAAGTAGTCGGTTTTGGGTGCCGCCGTAGCGGCCATAAATTCTGTGACGGGAAGCCGAACATCTCAATAAAGCCACTGGAGAAGAAGACGTGCGCGGAACAGCCCACTCTATCACAACAATTCTAGCGGAAAATACGATCATTGTCAACCCGATACACTCGGTTGTTTTCTTTGCCTCCTTACGTTACAATCCCTCTGTCTGTACACTACTGCAATGGCCAGTTAAAAACAGACGCTTGCAGTTACCGCTACTGGGCAACCTTGTGTTATCCTAGATATGATGTCTGTATCCAGTATTGGGCCAATATCCTGCTATCCCTGTATCCTATCAAACATGAATGAGCGATTCTTCTCACAGCCAATTCTGAATTCCCCGTATCATGTGCCCACGCGCCATTGGGCCCTAGATGAGAGCGGGCAGCCTACGCAGCAGGTGATCCCCATGCGTCGCCGGGCCACGTTCATCACCCCCATTCCCAAACCAAAGCGGCGCAAGAAGAGCGAGACGGAACAACAGATCTTTGTCTTTGACGAAGGCAAGGGCCTGTCCACACAAGCGCAACAGTACGACCCGACTTCAATCATCAACCAGGTGCGTGACGAAGTCGAGAAGTGGCGCATGCTTCCCAACCCCAAAGACTGGCAGGTTACAGCCGAGAGCGGACGCCTTCTGCAGCACTGGCGACACCACCAGTTCAACGACATCCGTCCGTTCTTCTGCCAAGTTGAGGCAATTGAGACGCTGATCTGGCTGACTGAGGTCGCGCCTAGATCTAGGAGAACGGGCAGAAGTGTCCTCGGTCACCTTGCTAATGCCAACAACGACGCCAATCCAGAGCTGATGCGCGTTGCGCTGAAGCTGGCGACCGGGGCCGGCAAGACCACTGTCATGGCCATGATCATCGCCTGGCAGACGGTCAATGCGGTGCGTCACCCCAACAGCCGCAGGTTCACCCGTGGCTTCCTAGTCGTAGCACCCGGTATCACCATCAAAGACCGCCTGCGAGTACTGCAGCCCAATGATCCGGACAGCTATTACGCGGCCCGGGAGCTGGTCCCCCGCGATATGCTCGGGGACCTGGAACGCGCCAAGATTGTCATCACCAACTACCATGCCTTTATGCTGCGCGAACGCCTGGAGCTTTCCAGTGGTGGGCGGGCCCTCCTACAGGGGCGGGGTCCCAACCTGCATACGCAAGAAAGCGAAGGCCAGATGATCCAACGGGTCATGCCGGAGCTGATGGGCATTAAGAACATCATGGTGCTCAATGACGAGGGGCACCACTGCTACCGCCATAAAGTAGGCGATGATCAGGAGGGCAGACTGACAGGCGATGAGCGGCAGGAAGCCAAGAAGAACAACGAAGCCGCGCGGGTCTGGATCTCAGGGCTTGAGATGATCAAGGACAAACTTGGCATCAGACAGGTCATCGATCTGTCCGCGACTCCGTTCTTTTTGCGCGGCTCCGGCTATGCCGAAGGCACTCTGTTCCCATGGACGGTGAGCGACTTTTCGCTGATGGACGCCATTGAGTGCGGTATCGTCAAATTGCCGCGCGTGCCTGTGTCCGACAATATCCCCGGCGGCGATATGCCCAAATTCCGCAACATATGGCAGCACATCCGCCCGCAGATGCCCAAAAAAGGTCGGGGCAAAGCCAAGACCCTTGACCCGCTACACCTGCCGCTTGAACTCCAAACAGCCCTAGATGCTCTTTATGGTCACTACGCGCAGACCTACGAACTGTGGCAGGTTCATGACATTCCGGTCCCCCCTTGCTTCATCGTTGTCTGCAACAATACGTCCACATCCAAGCTGGTGTATGACTACATCGCCGGCTTTCAGCGGGACAATGGGGACCTCGTCACTGGGCGCCTGCCCCTGTTCCACAACTTTGATGAGCAGGGGCAGGCCTTGGCCCGTCCCCGTACTCTGCTCATCGACAGCCAGCAGTTGGAATCCGGCGAGGCCCTGGACAGGAATTTCCGCGCCATGGCAAGCGTTGAGATCGAGCGTTTCCGCCGGGAGAAGATACAACGCAGCGGTGACCGCCATGCGGGCGACAAGATCAGCGATGAGGAGCTGCTGCGCGAGGTGATGAACACGGTGGGCAAGCCAGGGAGGTTAGGCGATTCGGTCCGCTGTGTGGTTTCTGTGTCCATGCTCACCGAAGGGTGGGATGCCAACACCGTCACCCATGTTCTGGGGGTGCGCGCCTTTGGCACACAACTGCTCTGTGAACAGGTCGTCGGCCGTGCGCTGCGCCGTCAATCTTACGACCTGAACGAGCAGGGCCTCTTCAACGTTGAGTACGCCGATATCCTGGGCATCCCCTTTGATTTCACGGCCAAGCCGGTGGTGTCGCAGCCACAGCCACCCCGCACTAGCATCCATGTGCAAGCCATACGCCCCGAGCGGGACCACCTGGAAATCCGCTTCCCTCGGGTATTGGGCTATCGCAGCGAACTGCCTGCGGACCGCCTTACGGCTACCTTTACCGAGGACTCCAAGCTGGTGCTTACGCCCGACCTGATCGGGCCGTCCATCACCCACAACGCCGGCATCATCGGCGAGGCCAGCACCTTAGACCTGTACCATACGAGTGAGTTGCGAACTGCAACCGTTCTTTTTCGTCTGACCCGTCATCTTCTCAACACGAAGTACCGCGATGTAGATGAGGAACCGGAACTCCACCTCTTCGGCAAGCTGAAACACATTACCAAGCAGTGGTTTGACAACTACTTTACCTGTAAAGGCGACGTCTATGCGGCCCAGTTGTTATACGAACAAGTGGCCGATATGGCCTGCGAACGCATCTCCGCGGCCATCACCCGCGCCCATACGGACGAAAAGAGTATCAAAGCTCTCCTCGATCCCTACAACCCCAGCGGTTCCACCCGCCATGTCAATTTCTATACATCCAAAACAAACCGCTGGCAGACAGACCCGCGCCGCTGTCACATCAACTGGGCCATGTTGGACAGCGACTGGGAGGCTGAGTTCTGCCGGGTGCTTGAGGCCCATCCGCGCGTTAAGGCCTATGTGAAGAATCACAACCTAGGGCTGGAGATCCCCTACCGCTATGGTTCCAGAAGCCGTACCTATATCCCTGATTTCATTGTGCTGGTGCAGGATGGGCACGATGACCCCTTGCATCTGGTGGTGGAGATCAAGGGCTACCGCGGCGAAGATGCCAAGCAGAAGAAGGAGGCCATGCAGACTTACTGGATTCCCGGCGTACACAATCTGGGCCAATACGGACGCTGGGCGTTCGCCGAGTTCCGCGATGTATACGCCTTGCAAGAGGATTTTGAAACCCAGCTCGCGGCCGAGTTCGACAAGATGATCGAGACGGCCGCACGATAGCCGCAACAAGTTGGCCGCGGGCCTGGGCAAGCAAAATTGACACATGGTGACATATGTTCTATACTATCATTCGTATACTGCCCTTTGATGGAGGAGAGAACGATGTCGAACCAAAAGGAGAAGAAACTGCGGAGAGAAATCCAGCAGGACAACAGAATTCCAGTTAAACGAGAGAAGCCATCCGAGAGGGCATCTTTTCGTGTCGTGGATTGGCTACGGGAAAGGCGAATCAATCGCGGCATACGCGAGGTGCCCTTTATGCCCTATGAGGAGAAATCATCTCATGAACAGATCTGAACTCCTGAAGCGACTCAGGGCACACAAGACGACCCTTGTCCAGAATTTTGGTGTCACCGAACTCGCCATCTTCGGCTCTTTTGCCCGGGATCAGGCTGCCGAGGACAGCGATGTCGACATCTTGGTGCAGTTCAACGGCCCTGCCACGTCAAAGCAGTACTTCGGTGTGCAGTTCTACATTGAAGACCTGCTGAGCCGCCAAGTCGATCTGGTCACTAACAAGGCACTACGCGCGGAGATACGCCCCTATATGGAGCGAGATATTATCAATGTCTGACGCCATCCATGAAGGACGCGGCTGGCGTTTCTACATTCAGGATATGATCGAATTCAGCGAAAAAGTTCTGTCCTATACGGATGGCATGGATCAGGATGCGTTCATCGCTGATAGGCGCACCTACGACGCGACCCTACGCAATCTCGAACTTATCGGCGAGGCAGCAACCCACATTGCAGATGCAGTGCGTCAGGCACACCCAAACATTCAATGGCGACCGTCTCAGCAAGTTTGAAGGGGCCTCTAGCTTTCTCGCGACAAAGGAAGATATAGCCCTTGTGAAAGGCGATATTGAAAAGATTTCAACAAACCTTGAAAGATCTATCAATTCTCTGCTGTGGAAACTACTGGGGGCGTTAATCGGTGTTGGTCTCCTCGTTTTCACGGCCCTAAGGTATCTGCCATAGGCGGGCCGACGGTTTCTGCTGAGCCGCTATGACAATCAATCGTATTTGACAATACGGTAGTTGTGTGGATATATTAAATCTGGCGTTGCTTAGGTTTAATGAGGTATATCCTTATTCGTCTCCATGTCTGAATAGGGACCTATTGAAGGAAGATTGATGTATTTTGTACATCTGTATGTATCCGTATCTGAATGTATGTATCCGTACCTGAAAGGGTGCGGACCTATTGAGTAGAACTCCATATCTTTGGGAATTTGACTTATGAGGTTTAGCATAACATTTTTTGATGATAGTGATTATAATAACTGTATAACAATGGAGCGATTCCTCCACGCAGAGGACGATCCCTTACAAATCTGGAGAGATCCATGAACAGATCTGAACTCCTGAAGCGACTCAGGGCACACAAGACGACCCTTGTCCAGAATTTTGGTGTCACCGAACTCGCCATCTTCGGCTCTTTTGCCCGGGACCAGGCTGCCGATGACAGCGATGTCGACATCTTGGTGCAGTTCAACACACCGACTAGTTGGCGACAATACTTTGACACCCAAGCTTACTTGGAAGACCTGCTAGGGCGTCCTGTGGACATGGCAACTGACAAGGCACTACGCGCGGAGATACGCCCCTATATGGAGCGAGATATTATCAATGTCTAATACCCGCGAATGGCACTTCTATGTGAGAGATATGATTGAATTTAGTGAGAAAGTGCTCGCCTATACATCCGGAATCAATATGGACACATTCATGGCCGACGGTCGCACTTATGATGCAACTTTGCGTAATCTGGAACTCATTGACGAGGCAGCAACCCACATTCCAATCGCGATTAGATTATGACAACAGCAACCGATTTAAGCAGTCGTGTGAATGATATCAGCAACCGTATGAATGACGTTAGCGACCGTCTCAGCAAGTTTGAAGGGGCCTCTAGCTTTCTCGCGACAAAGGAAGATATAGCCCTTGTGAAAGGCGATATTGAAAAGATTTCAACAAACCTTGAAAGGTTTATCAATTCTCTGCTGTGGAAACTACTGGGGGGGTTAATCGGTGTTGGTCTCCTTGTTTTCGCGGCCCTAAGGTATCTGCCATAGGCGGGCTGACAGTTTCTGCCGAGCCGCTATAGGCTATCAATGGAGGAGATCCGATGACCCGGGTCCCGGTTGAGCCGGCCCTGCTCATTTGGGCTCGTGAGCGGGCCGGGCACAGTGTCACAGACCTGCATAGGAAATTTCCGAAACTTGACGCCTGGGAACGCGGCGAAGTGCAGCCGACCATGAAACAGCTTGAGAAATTTGCCCAGGCCACCCATGCCCCCATCGGCTACCTCTTCCTCAAGAAACCGCCTCAAGAGCAGATTCCCATTCCAGATCTGCGGACCGTTGAGAACCAAACCCTCGTCACTCCCAGCCCCAATCTGCTTGACACCATCTACCTGTGTCAAAGACGCCAGGACTGGTACCATGACTTTGCCCGTTCCAGCGGCGAAGAACCGCTGGCCTTTGTCGGCTCCGCACAGATCGACAGCCCAATTGAAGAGACAGCCCAAGCCATGCGGGAGGCTCTTGGTTTCCATGTGGAAGAGCGACAGAACTGTCCGACATGGACAGACGCGCTGCGCCTGTTCATCGATCAGGCCGAAATTCTGGGTGTGCTCGTCATGGTGAGCAGCATAGTGGGCGGCAATCCCCATCGCAAACTCAACCCACAGGAGTTTCGCGGGTTCGTCCTCGCCGACCCGCTGGCCCCTCTCGTTTTCGTCAATGCTGCCGACACCAAGGCAGCCCAGATGTTTACCCTAGCCCACGAACTGGCACACCTATGGCTTGGCGAGTCCGCGCTCTCGGATGTGGACCTGGCATCGGCTCCTGCCCGCCCTATTGAACACTGGTGCAACCGGGTTGCAGCCGAGTTGCTCGTTCCCGGCATGCATCTGTCCAATGCCTTGCCAGCCGGCAATCCCGTGGAAGCAGTCCCCGACCTCGCCAGACGTTACAAGGTGAGCACTCTTGTGGTCCTGCAGCGTCTACGTGATAGGGGCCACATCTCGCCAGCCGACTTTGAGCAAGCCTATGCCAGAGAACTTGCACAACTGCGTGCTCGACCCGGGGGACATGGTGGGAACTTTTATCACACCCTGATAAAACGGGTGAGCCGACGTTTTGCCCAGGCACTAGTGGCGAGTACCCTTGAAGGACATACACTCTACCGAGATGCTTTCCACATGCTTGGGATCCAGAAGGAAAAGACCTTCTTGCAGCTCGGCCAAAATTTAGAGTATCCTCCCGGACCCCGCATCCATCCCGCGACGTAGAAGTAAGATTGTCCAATCATCTTCATAGATTCACCCAGTGTGGATTGATCAGCAGAATCCGAGTTTGTCAATCACCCGGTCATGTGGTTATATGTACCTGTCCCCAAATTTGTAACTAGGTTGGGCAATCGGTTGGTCGTACACAGAAACGAGATTGCAAATGTCTACCATGTTCAAAGCTCCGCCAGTCCATGAAGTTGATGAGCGGCAGATGCGCCAAGCTTATCAACGCCGCATCGAATTTCTGTGCAGAGAGGCCGCGCTTGATGGCTTCACGATGAATGCGGATTCAGAAAGGGATTTCTGGGCATTTATCAGATCCATACCAGGCTCGCAAAAAGCGAGTTTGGTACTTTGGGACAATGGACATCTGCGCGCTGTCTGGAAAGGTGCTGAGGAAAGTCACCTAGGGCTTCGGTTCTTGGGAGACCAGCGAATAGAATATGTGATTTTCAAACGATTTCCAGCCGCAGAGAAGGTGTCGCGCGTGGCCGGCTTTGATACCTTTGATGGTATCAAAAAGCTGCTCGCTACGCATTGTGTAAAAGCGACTCATCCGGCACGGACAGCACCTTGATCATCACATGAATCCAGCGCAAGAGAACGGAGAATCCCATGCCGCGCCGTGCCAAATCCAGGCAGCCCAAGACAGTCGAAACCCTCACCCATACCGAAGCCAGCCGCACCAATATCCCCACCGCTGAATACCAGGCCCTGATGCGCGCAGAGGAACAAACCCCCATCCGCCTAGCCTACCAACGCCGCAACCGGGACCTGGACCCACAGCTCGTCTGGCGCGGCAAGGACGAGCAGGACATGTCCGAACTGGTAGTGCCTGCCCCGCCCCTCTACATCCAAGAGAAAGTCCATCCCAAGGTGCTGACCGACGACCTGCTGCGCTATACACAGGCACACAGTGAGGAGAAGGACCCCCAACTGGGATTTGCCGACCTGTTCGCAGATTTCAACGGCCTGCCCAACGAAGCCGCCAAGACAGAATTCTACCAGCACGATGCCAACTGGTCCAACCGCATGATCCTAGGCGACAGCCTGCAGGTGATGGCATCCCTGACCGAGCGCGAAGGCCTGCGCGGTAAGGTGCAGTGTATCTACATGGACCCGCCCTATGGCATCAAGTTCAACTCCAATTTCCAATGGTCCACCACCAGCCGCGATGTGAAAGATGGCAGGGCCGACCACATCACCCGGGAGCCGGAACAGGTGAAGGCCTTCCGCGACACCTGGCGAGATGGGATTCATTCCTACCTGAGCTATCTACGGGACAGGCTAACGGTGGCGCGGGACCTGTTGACGGAGAGCGGGTCGGTGTTTGTGCAGATCGGGGATGAGAATGTTCACCGGGTGCGGGCGTTGATGGATGAGGTGTTCGGGGAGGATAACTCAATTGCGACGATTCGTTATCGAATTTTCGGTGTCAGGGGTAGCCGATTTCTTGATAGTACAACCGATAACATAATCTGGTACGCAAAAGACGCGAATAAAACTAAGTATCGAGAGATTTTTCAGGACCGAGAAAATACGGACGGGTTCGAGCCCGTCCGTCTCTATAGACCCAACTTTTCTGCAGGATTACATTTTGATTATACATTTCATGATAAAACCTATACACCGCCAACAACAATGCACTGGGCCACCAGTCAGGTTGGTCTCAAAAGGCTACAAAAAGCAGAAAGGCTTATCGGATTCAATGCAGATGTGAGGTACAAAAGATACAAAGCCGATTTTCCTCAAAAAGTCCTATCTACATCGTGGCAAGATACTTGGGGAGAGCAAGACAAACGATATGTTGTTCAAACAGCAACAAAGGTCATCCAACGCTGCATCCTCATGACCACTGACCCCGGCGACATCGTCCTTGACCCCACCTGCGGCTCCGGCACCACCGCCTATGTCGCGGAACAATGGGGCCGCCGCTGGGTCACCATCGACACCTCCCGGGTCGCCCTGGCCCTGGCGCGCGCCCGCATCATGGGCGCACGCTACCCCTACTACATCCTCGCCGACAGCCGTGAGGGCCAGCGCAAAGAAGCTGAAATCAGCCGCACCGCCCCCGCCCAATCCTCCACCTACCACGACATCCGCCAAGGCTTCGTCTACCAGCGCGTGCCACATATCACCCTGCGCGCCATTGCCAACAACACCGAGATCGACACGATCTGGCAAGCCTATGAACGTGACCTCGCGCCCCTACGTCAGAAGCTGTCAGCCGCCAGTGGTCAGACGCGCACATGGGAAGAATGGGAGATCCCGCGCCAACGCCCACAGGACTGGCCAGCAGACACCGAACCACTACATACCGCTTTCTGGCAACAGCGGCGGGGACGCCAGCAGGAGATCGACGCGGCCATCGCGGCCAAAGCCGACTACGAGTACCTCTATGACAAGCCCTATGAGGACAGAAAGACCGTGCGCGTGGCCGGCCCCTTCACAGTCGAAAGCATCTCACCTCACCGCGTCTTGGACGTAGACGAGAACGGCGAGTTCATTGACAGAGTGGCAGAGACCAAAGATGGCGACAAGACCGACTTTGCTAGGGTCATCCTGGAGAACCTGCGGACGGCCGGCGTACAGCAGGTCCACAAGGAGGACAGGATCAACTTCTCCAGCCTTGAGCCCTGGCCGGGCGACCTCATCTGCGCTGAGGCCCGCTTGGAGAGTGGGGAGCGCGCGGCCATCTTCATCGGCCCAGAGTTCGGCACCGTCTCTCGCCCGGACCTAGTACAAGCTGCACGGGAGGCCGCAGAGGGCGACTTTGAACTGCTGATCACCTGCGCTTTCAACTATGACGCGCACACAACCGAGTTTGAGAAACTGGGCCGTCTCCCCGTGCTCAAGGCGCGCATGAACGCGGACCTACACATGGCCGACTCTCTCATGAACACCGGCAAGGGGAACTTATTTGTGATATTCGGCGAGCCGGATATCGACATCCTCAACGCCGAAGACGGACAGATCCAGGTGCGTGTCAAGGGTGTTGACGTCTTCCACCCCAACAGCGACGAGATTCGCAGCCATGGGCCTGAAGGTATCGCCTGTTGGTTTATTGACAGCGATTACAACGAAGAGAGCTTCTTCGTGCGTCATGCCTACTTCCTGGGGGCCAACGACCCGTACAAAGCCTTGAAGACCACCCTCAAGGCGGAGATCAATGAGGGGGCTTGGGCCACGCTTCACAGCGACATCTCCCGGCCCTTTGACAGGCCGGCATCGGGCCGCATCGCGGTCAAGGTCATCAACCACCTAGGCGATGAGGTCATGAAAGTGTTCAGAGTGTAACTGCAGCGACTGAAAGGACTGCTTATGAAAACCTATCGTGCCGCTTTGGTCGGCTGTGGCCGCATCGGCACCCTTTGGGAAACAGATCCCCCGACCCCGCTCACCCATGCCGGTGCGTTAGCAGTCTGTGCGCGCACGGAACTGGTGGCCGGCGCAAGCCGGGGCAACCAGCATCTACAACAGTTCGGGCGTATGTGGGATGTGGATGCCCTCTACCTTGATTATCAACAGATGTTTGCCCAAGAACAGTTGGAGATCGTCTGTATTGCCACCCATCCGGGCCTACATCGGGCTATTGTTGAGGCCGCGGTCCAGGCCGGTGCCAAGGGGATTCTCTGCGAAAAGCCCCTTGCCCTCAGCCTAGAGGATGCCGATGCCCTTGTCGCGGCCTGCCGTGAGGCCGGTTGCGTCCTGTCGGTCAACCATTCACGCCGCTGGAATCCGGTCTTCATCAAGGCCAAAGAGATGGTCGAAGCCGGTGAGATCGGGGACCTGATCTCCATGCTCGGCATCTGCCAAGGGGTCAAACCATTCCCCGCTTGGACAGCCGACGAAGAAGGCCCCCTGATCCATGATGCTGTCCATACCTTTGACCTGTTCCGCCTCTATGCCGGCGATGTCAAATCTGTCATCGGCACAGCCCATCGTCGCCAACGTCCATTTGCCGTAGAGGATATCAGCGAAGGGATCTTCACCTTCCATAGCGGCATCAGTGCTGTCTCTATGGTCAACGAACTGACCCGCTATGCCCGTTTCGGCATCGAACTACAGGGCAGCGAGGGGATCATCAGCCTAGAATATGCCGGCCATCAATGGTGGCTCGGTGTTGATACCACGGACCGGCTCAATGAGCCTGATCCCCGCATCGAATGGTTTAGCCTAGAGCCGCGCCCGTTCCCCGCCACAGAAGAGGTAAGCTCCATACAGATGGCTGTTGAGGAGTTGGTGCGCTGCATAGAAAGCGGAGACGAGCCTAGCTCCAATGGCGAAGATGGGATCGCCTCCCTTGAAATGGTCATGGGGATCTACGAGTCCCAGCACCAGGGAAATCGCCCGGTCCCTCTGCCCCTCAGGAATCGCTCATCCCAGCTCTACATGTTGCGGGAAGAAGGCTATTTCAGGGACCAATGACTAGCAGTTCGGAGGAACGATGATGAGACGTTTTGACGGCAAAACCGCCTTAATTACCGGTGCTTCCTTGGGCATCGGGCGGGGAATTGCCCTCTGTTTGGCAGAAGAGGGCGCAAATATAGTGGTGAACTACCGCTCTCACCAAGAGGAAGCAGAACGTGTGGCCGAGGCGGTGCGCGGCCTGGGCAGCGAAGCCTTGGTCTGGCAGACGGATGTGGCGGACCGGGACGCGGTCGCCCGCATGATCCAAGGGGCAGTCCAGCAGTTCGGCCAGCTTGATGTGGCAGTGGCCAACGCGGCCATCTCCATCCGTGAGCCGGTCGTAGAGGCCCTATGGGAGAACATACTGCGTACCCTTGAAGTCAGCCAATTTGGCGTCTTCCACACCTGCCAATTGGCCGCGCAGCAGATGCTGAAACAGCCATTGGTCGGGCGCAGCCGCGGCAAGATCATCGTCATCAGCTCCATCCACGAAGAGATCGCATTTCCGCGCAGCGCGGCCTACAACATGTCCAAAGCGGCCATCAACCACCTCACCCGCACCATGGCCGCCGAGTTGGCCGCGCAGCGCATCAATGTCAATGTAATCAACCCCGGCTGGATCGATACGCCGGGCGAACGTACATTCTACAGCGAACAGGAACTGGCCGCAGCCGGCCAACGCATCCCCTGGGGACGGATCGGCGTACCCGAAGATATCGGCAGAGCCGTAGCCTACCTGGCCAGCGACCATGCCGACTATGTGACCGGCTCGACCTTGCGCGTGGATGGCGGGTTCGTCCACGGCCTTGCCCTGCCCACAGGGCAGGATAACCAATAAAAGAATTCATAGGACTGTAGCTTGGAGTCCATCTTGAGGAGATCTGCTATGAATACGCAGAATGAGACCAAGGAAGAACGTTTAGTGTCGCGCGCCCGAGGATGTTTATTGGCGCATCTCGCAGGCAATGCTTTGGGAAACCAAGTAGAACGGCGGGATCCGGAGAGCATTTTAGCACTGTATCCGGACGGTGTTCGGGATATGTCTGCGGAGAGTAGGACGTGGCCTCTCATCGCAGGACAGCTCACTGATGCAGCTGAGATGGCATTGGTATTGACCCGGTCTCTGGCGGATTTAGGAAAATTTGACCAGATAGCGATTCAGAGGGGTTATATAGATTGGATGAAATCGAATCCGTTCAGCATTAGCAATACCGTGAGAGGTGCTTTGCGGATTTATCTGCCGAACTCAGTGACGCAGACATGCGAAGCGTTGATGCGGATTAGCCCATTGGGTATCTTCGGCGTGAATTATGAGCTTGGCCAGGTGGCGCGCTGGGCGGTGGAAGAGGCAGGGATCACCCAAACCGGCCATATCTGCTGTCAGGTGAATAGTCTGTTTGCCATGGCAATTTCTGAAGCCATGCGCCAGGAAGGGGAAGAATCCCCGGAGAAGTTGTATGAGTCGGTACGCGACTGGGCCGCTGAGATGAAGGTTAACCGGCAGGTCACTGCGGTGATAGAGATGGCGCAGGAGAGTCTGCCGCAGAATTATATCAGCGGTTGGGTGCTGCATATGTTCCACACTGCTTTGTGGCAGTTGCTTCATGCGCCTAATTTGGAAGAAGCTATCGTGCATACGATTATGCTCGGTGGAGACGCGGGCTCAAGTGCGGCGGTATGTGGGTCTTTGTTTGGGGCTCTATATGGGGAGACAGCAATACCGGCCCGTTGGGTCGATGTCCTGTTGAACTGTCGGCCTGAAAAAGGGAAGCCAGGGATCCTGGTTCCACGGCCAGAACTCTATTGGGCGGTGGATGCCCGGGAATTGGCTGAACGTTTGGTTGTGCAAAATCCCTAAATGCCCACTTGCGGCGACCGTGGGCAGGGGCTGCAGGATCTCTCCTACATATCTACCCGCTCACCACAAGCGTATAGTGCCCCCGGTAGGAGTCGAACCTACGACCAAAGGTTTAGGAAACCTCTGCTCTTTCCTCTGAGCTACGGGGGCAGGATAGCCAGTACCATAGCACAATATATACAGTACGTCAAAGCAATCTACCCAGCCGCCAACCTGAATCGTGCCACTTGGTGTCACTTATGGTACAATCATACCCCAGTGGCCTGTGGTGTTCCTGGCCACGAGTCATTGACCACAGGCCATTGGGATACACATGCAAATACAGGATTTCACTCGGAACATACTGGACAATGTCGGCGCAGTGATCGTCGGCAAAGATGACGTCATTGAACATCTTCTCATTGCCCTCCTGTGCGAAGGACATGTCCTGTTGGAGGATGTACCCGGGGTCGGCAAGACCATGATGGCCCGTACCCTAAGCATCAGCCTAGGTGTAGACTTTCGTCGCCTGCAATGTACGCCGGATCTGTTGCCCAGCGACATCACAGGCACCAGCATATTCAACCAAGAAACACGCCAGTTCCAATTTATTGCCGGCCCTGCGTTCACCCATATTCTGCTGGCAGATGAGATCAACCGGGCCACACCCCGTACCCAAGCTGCGCTACTTGAGTGTATGGGAGAAGGGCAGATTACCGTCGATGGCGAGACCCGCCCTCTGCCCCGCCCATTTATGGTGATCGCCACCCAGAACCCTGTGGAATACGAAGGCACCTTCCCCTTACCAGAGGCACAGCTCGACCGCTTTTTGTTCAAACTCAACCTCGGCTACCTTTCGCAGGAAGATGAAGGACAGATGCTCAACAACCTGGGGCATAGGCATCCTATCGAAACCCTTGAGACGGTGGTAGATGGCCAGATCCTGCCGCAACTCGCTGAACAGATATGGCAGATAACGGTTGCCGACAGCATCCGCGATTATATCGTCGGCCTGGTCCAGGCCACTCGTACCCATGGGGACCTGGCCCTCGGGGCCAGCCCGCGGGGATCCCTGGCCCTCTATCGCGGCATTCAGGCCCGGGCCGCTCTGCAAGGCCGTGACTACACCTTGCCCGATGATGTACAGGCCCTAGCCCCCCTGGCCCTGCCACATCGCTGCATTGTGCGGCCAGATGCGGCCCTGCGGGGGCGTACAGCCGCGCAGATCATCGCTGAACTACTGGAAGAAGTCACTCTTGATTTGGGCGAAGACGCATAGAACGTAACGCCTGGCCACAGGCCCCTAAGATCCTATGTTTGATCTCTTCTTTCTGCTACTTTTTTTATTTGGGGTCGCCGTTCTTCTGCGGATGGATTGGATCTACTATGTGTTCTATGTGGCCGGTGGTGTCTGGCTCCTGAGTCATTGGTGGACCCGCCGCAGCTTACGCCATCTGCGCGTCTCTCGGCATACCCCTGCCAAAGCCTTTGCTGGTGAAACCATTCAGAGCACGATTCATTTTCACAACCGCAGTCGTCTGCCCATCCCCTGGTTGAGACTACACGAAAATATCCCCATTGACCTGAAAGCCGCGGACCAGTACAATGCTGTCATCAGCATCGGCGGACGTTCCCTTACCAAGCGCGGTTTTGCCCTGCATTGCCACCGCCGAGGCTATTACGAAGTCGGCCCCATCAGCCTCTATACCGGAGACATGTTCGGGTTCGCGGAATCCTCCTGGAAAGAAACAACCCCCTACCACCTGACCGTCTATCCCAAAATCTATTCTCTAGCCGAACTGGGCCTGCCCAGTCTGCTCCCCTTCGGTGATATGCGTAGCCCCCAACGGCTGTTTCAAGACCCGACCCGCATGGCAGGGGTGCGCCCATACACCAGCGGCGACAGTATGCGCCATATCCACTGGCGAGCCAGTGCCCATGAAGACACCCTGCTGGTCAAAAAATATCAGCCCTCCATGGCCCTCAACACGACTGTGGTCCTCGATCTAAACCGCAATGCCTTCCCCTATCGTGAGGAGTACGGCGGCAGTGAATGGGCAGTTGTCCTCGCGGCCTCCCTGGCCAGCCATGTGGCCGAACAGAGGCAGGAAGTAGGCTTCCTCAGCAACGGCGAAGACCCCCTCTCGGCTACAGAAGTCCTACCGGTCCCCTGCCGCAACGGACGGGGGCATCTGATGGGAATTCTCGAAATTTTGGCCCGCATTCAAACCCGCAACATCCCCACAGAATCTGAGCCTACCCGACAAGAAGAAGCACAAACAGAAGCGGCCGCGCCCTTCAACGGGCCGCGCCCCTCCCCGATCTCCCTGGCCCAATGGCTGCCAGAACGGGTAGCCCATCTGAGCTGGGGGTCCACGCTGCTGGTGGTGACGCCGCGCCTGACCGAATCCCTGCTGTGGGTGCTGCACGGTATGTACCGCCGTGGCCTCAATGTATACGTCCTGGTCTGCACGATTCAGCCCCAATTCAAGCACATGCAACAGCAGGCAGATACCTTAGGGATCGTCGCCCATCAGGTGATCTGGGAATCAGACCTGACAAAGCTGCAAACAGAACAGCAGTGATCAGTAGCCAATGGTAGGGATATGGAAACACACAGACCGAAAACCTCCTTTGACACGACCTGGCAAAACTCTCTCCTGCGGCCTGCGCTGATCGCGGCTCTTATCGGCTGTATTATCATAGCCCTGGTTGCGTTTATCCAACACATCGTGCCCAGTCTCCCGCCTACCTATGTCAATATCCTGCGCCTCACATCAATCGGCGCGGCCCTTGTGGGCAGCTACACCACCACACTGTTGGTGCGCCCAGAGCAACGGCAGCGACGCACCCTTACCTTTCGCCTAGCAGAGATCGGCCTGATCCTTTCCATCACCCGGATCGTGCTCTGGGCAACGGTTGAAGGCTGGCCGGCTATCGAGCAGATGCTCATACAGCCTTTTGCGGTCCTGCTCACCTTAGGGTTTGTTGTCAATGTCATTCTTATCTTGGTGGCCTGGGGTATGGCAGTATTTGTGACCAATGACTTTCTGGCAATGGCTCTGCAGCCGGACGAGTTGTTGGATATGGAAGACGTACCCAGAGAGTTTAGCGGCTATGATCATCGCATTCAAAGTGATCGGCGGGCGTTGGTGCGCCGCTTTACCGAACGCTGGGCTTTCGGGGGCGCGCTGCTGATCGCCTTGACGGCTGCCAGCCAAGTGGGGTTGGGCACGAATGGATTTCTAGCACTCATACGCCAAGAGATCGCGGGCGGCGTTATGGGGGCTGCGGTCATCTATTTCTTGCTGGGCTTGTTGCTCTTAACATTCGGTCATCTAGCTGCACTGCGGGCCAATTGGCACCTAGAAAAAGTGCCCAGTGACGCCACGATTGTACGCAACTGGCCCTTTTATGCCTTCGGGCTGCTGTTGGTCGTCGCGGTCGTCGCGTTTCTGATGCCCCTTGGGGGCACATTTCGCCTAGCCCAGTTGTTGGGCCTGATGGTACGGGGGCTGTATAGCGTCGTCTATCTGATCCTTGGCCTGCTGATGGGGCTGCTCACCCTGCTGGTGGGCGGCGGCGAAGAGACCGTAGAACAGCCTGCCGAACCCTCCCCGGCCTTTACCCCTCCCCTGACAGCAGAAACCCAGACAGCAGAGGTCCCCCCCTGGCTCGGTGGTACAGTGTTTTGGGTGATTGTGGCTCTGCTGCTCGGGTATGCGGCCTACATCTATCTGCAGGGACGAGGTGTAAAATTCCATCTGCTGCTAGTCTGGTTGCGACAGTTTCTGCATAGCTTGCGCCAGTTGCAGAAGACAGTGAACGAGTGGCGTGCCAGCACGGTGCCGCCGCAAGACGAAGAAAAGGCCAGGGCCGGCCGCGCCCGGGTACGCCGCTGGCTGGACGACCTGATGCTTGGACGTCTGCCGCCTGATGAGCAAGTGCGCTACTTTTATGTTTCGACTCTGGAAAGAGCCGCGCAACAGGGCATACGCCGCCGCCCCGGCGAAACACCCCAGTGCTTTGAGGCCCGTCTATCAAACCGCATTGACAGCGAAGACGAAACCGCCATCGCTGACCTGACAGCCGGCTTTGAACGGGTTGAATTTGCCCAGAAGACTACCACAGATCTGACCTTGCCTCTTTTGAAGAGGGCCTGGACACAGATACGAGGCGCGCTCGCACGATTGCGCCCAGATCAACACCCCCCATGATAGGCGGCCCGGTATTTTACGGGGTACTGCCCGGCCACTGTCGTGCAAAATTATACGGCTTGACGCCAACTATGGTATATTGTTATAATAAGAATGAGTAGTTGCGATCCAGCCTGTATTTCACCATTGGACAATTTGATGATGTCAGAGTCAGATCAATTTGGCGACGAGCTCGAACGTTTCGAAGAGAAACAGGACAACGAGCAACATACAGATGAGATACTTTTTGAACAGTATCTCGCCGAAGAGGAGGCTCTCAACCTCCCAGAACGAGGCGAGCTGCGCGAAGGTACTGTCGTAGAAGTACGCCCGAATGAGTTGCTGATCAACATTGGGGCCAAACGGGATGGCGTTGTGCCCCAATCGGACCTGAACCGTCTGGACCCGGCCTATGTGGACTCTTTGCACGAAGGAGCAAGCGTGCCCGTGGTCGTCAGTAAACTTACCACCGATGAAGGCATGCTGGTGTTGAGCATTGCCGAAGCCCAACAAAAGCAGAATTGGCTCACGGCTGTACAGATGCTTGAGACGGGCGAAATTACCCTTCGCAAAGTCATCGGCTACAACAAAGGGGGTCTGTTGGTCGATTTCGGCCATCTGCGCGGCTTTATTCCAGCCTCCCATGTGGTGGGGATGCCTCGCAATATCAACGAAACCCAGCGCAATGAGCGTCTGCAAAAGATGCTCAACCAAGAACTTCCGGTGAAAGTGATTGAAGTGGAACAGCAGCGGCGGCGGCTGGTGCTCTCCTACCGCCTAGCCGAGCGGGAATACCGGGCCAATTGCAAAGCGCAACTGTTTGAAAAACTTACTGTCGGGGATGTGATGGAGGGCGAAGTACGCAGCCTCCGACCTTTCGGCGCTTTTGTTGATATCGGCGGCGCGGATGGGCTGCTGCATGTCAGTGAAATCGGCTGGACACCCGTCAGCCATCCTCGGGATGTCCTGCGGGTAGGCGAACGCATTCAAGTGGAGGTGCTGCGTCTGGACCCAGAGCGCAACCGCATTGCTCTCAGCCGCAAAAAACTCCTAGCCAACCCCTGGGAAAGCATTGAAGAACGCTACAGAGCGAACGATACGATTCTGGTCACTGTCACCCGAGTGGTTGATTTTGGCGCATTCGCCCAGCTTGAACCGGGCATTGAGGGGCTTATCCACATCAGCGAACTGGCCGACATCACCATCGCTGAACCGCTCAAAACAGTCACGGCCGGCGACCGCATCCCCGTCCAGATCTTACGGGTCCATCCCGAACGACAGCGCATTGGCCTGAGCCGACGCCAAGCAGATGATATCGTCGGGCAGGCCCTGTTGGAAGCAGAAGCGGACCGAGTACAGGCTGACAAGCCAGAACCGCCGCAGGAAGCACCCGCACAGGCCGAGCCAGACATGCCTGCTGAATTGGACACTGAAAATTGAACTGCCATCCTATACTTGATTGCGTTTCGTCTGCCGGTCTCATGACAGTAGAAAGGACTGGCAGGCTTGTTTTGTCCGGTCTACATTGACGCCCGAAAGGAGGTGAGCTCGATTAACGCTGAACTAAGGCCTGGCGAATCCCAGGAAAGTCTCATGCGCCGGTTCCGCAAGTCGGTGGCCGAAGCACGTATCCTGCCCATTGTACGCCAGAAACGCTGGTTTATATCCAAGAGCGAGGTTCGCCGCATCAACAAACAGAAAGCAATCCGCAAGGCACGGCGAAACGCTGCCCGTGCTTTTCGTTAAAACTTCTGTAGCCAATAACTGCAGTTTCATTGATACGCTAATGGAGATTTATGGCTGAGGAAACACTCACCTTAGAAGGTAAAGTCGTTGAAGCCCTGCCGAATGCCCAATTTCGCGTGGAATTGGAAAACGGACACACTGTCCTAGCCTATCTGTCCGGCAAGATGCGTCGAAATTACATTCGCGTATTTCTCGGCGACAAAGTGAAAGTCGATGTGAGTCCCTATGACTTGACACGCGGCCGGATTACATATCGACGCAAGTAACGACCGTGCTCAAAACCCAGTGTCTAGTGGTTGGTGGAGTCGTACTGCTACTAGGCACTCTTCATTGCTGGTAGAGACGCTGAAACGCAGCGACAGCATCCTCCACAAAAAGCTGCTCAACCTCAAACGTCAGCCAACGACTGGCTTCCAACAGGGGGGCCCACAAGACCTGAAACTGTTGCTCGTCGTTCTGTGGCCGCGGCATCTGCTGTGCAGACAACAGTTGCATCAGGTAATATTGCTCATCCCGAATATACTGTGCGCCCTGGTATTCAAACGCAACAGTACGGCGGCCCAGATCTGCCAGAATCTGCAGGTCACAATAGCCCGCCTCTTCGCAGGTCTCCCGTAGAGCCGCTTCCTCGGCACTCTCGCCAGGGTCGATATGCCCTTTGGGTAGCCGCACTTCTGCACGGGCGGGCCGGTCAAGCAGCAGTACATAGACCTCCGCGCCCGGCAGCTGAGCAATCAGATCCTTTTGTACCACAACCCCACCCGCGGACCGGTAGCGAATGGTCTTCATTGTTGGCTCCTGTGTTACAATGTTCCCATGCAGACTTTGATCTCTGGCGCAGATATGCTACACATCCCACTGACCGCCCAACAGGTCCAGCAGTTTCAAGCTTATGCTGATCTGCTGGCCGCTTGGAATCAGAAGATGAATCTAACCGCCATCATGGACAGCGAAGGCGTGCAGGTCAAGCATTTTCTGGACTCGCTTGTCGGCCTGCCGCTGGTCTCAGAGGAGATCCGCGCATCCTTGCCACCGGCCCAGGCCTTGCATTGCCTTGATGTCGGCACGGGGGCCGGTTTCCCCGCTGTACCCCTAAAGATCGTGTGGCCTAGCCTGAAGCTGACGCTTCTAGATGGCACAGGGAAGAAGATACGTTTTCTCAAGCAAGTCGTGTCTACCCTAGCCCTCAAAAACGTCGAACTCGTCCAGGGCCGGGCTGAGGAACTGGGCCGCCATCAGCACTTTCGCGGCCAATTCGACCTCGTGACAGCCAGAGCTGTGGCCCAGCTCAATACCCTTGTCGAATATCTGCTGCCGTTCGTGCGCCGAGACGGATTGGCGGTGATCTACAAGGGGCCACATGCGGCCGAGGAGTTCCTGGAAGCCCACAATGCCATTGACGTGTTAGGCGGGGAAACAGTTCGCTTTGCGCCGGTGCAGGTGCCGTCCCTAGCTGAAGAACGGCGTATTCTTCTGATTAAAAAAAAGCGCAAGACGCCCAAACTGTACCCCAGGCAACAAGGATTGCCCCGCAAAAATCCCCTGTAATTCAAACTAGGCTAACGTTCAACGCAAGTAATAGGTCATGCTGAATGACCGGGTCGATGTATTTCACCCGTATTTCAGCACTGCGATTTGCGCTCAGGATTCTGGCATTCTCTGCTCAGAGAGCAACAGAACACTCACTTGTTCTATCTTGGCAGGTAACGGATCACATCCGCAGTGTTTCCGTGTGCCCGTCCACCGCCAATGCCTGCCCAGAGATGCGGGCCCCCCTATGGGAACAGAGGAACAGAACCATTTCAGCGATATCTCGCGCGGCAATGAGCGTACCCAAAGAACTTTTCCCTTGATAGGCCGCGCGGATTTCGGCTGCACTGACGCCGCGAGCCGCAGCTTTGGCAGCGATGACCCGCTCAATGCGCGGCCCTTCAACCGTGCCAGGACAGACCGCATTGACCCGAATGCCGCTGGGGCCCAGTTCCATGGCCAAGGTTTTGGTCAGGCCGACCAGGGCCCATTTGGAGGCTGCATAGGGCGAGCGCAAAGGGTAGCCAAACAGACCAGCAGTAGAGGCGATGTTGATAATTGAGCCGCCTCCACTGGCTTTGAGCAGGGGAATCGCCTGACGAGCACAGTAAAATGCTCCGTTCAAATTCACATCAATTGTGCGCCGCCAGGCCGCCGGCTCAATCTCCTCTGTTGCTGCGGTCGGACCGGATATGCCGGCATTGTTCACCAGCACATCCAACCCACCTAGCCCCTGTGTGACGGCCCGAAATACCGCTTCCACCTGCTCCCAATCGGCTACATCCGCACAGGTTACCCCGCAACCTTTCATCCCCTGCAGAGCAGCTTCATCCACATCACAGACATGCACCCGAGCAGCGCTCTGCCGGAACTGCTCGGCGATAGCTGCGCCGATGCCCCCGGCACCCGCGGTCACCAACACCCGCTTTCCTGCGATTCCATCCATTTTCGCACACCCTACGTTCCCCGCCTTACTGCCATTACCCATACGAGCCGTGGGGCAGAAACCCAAGTAGCCGCCGCAACCTGTCATCCGCGCCCGCATACACATGCTCAGGCATGGTGTAGTTCATAAACGGGTAGTACTTGTGGCCGACGACCCGCCGCGCGTACGTTACCTGGGTGATATAGCGGGTACGTTGGCTGCGATTGGGGCCACCCCGATGCCATACTTGATTGTTGAAGAGGATAACACTGCCGGCCGGCCCTAGATTGTATTGGATGCGTTCTTCCCATTCTGTGCCCTCTAGCTGTCGTGGCGGGCTGGCCCCGAACAGATGGGAGGCAGGAACGACTTCAGTGCCACCATGCTCAACTTCGGTGACATCGGTCAGGTAGTAATTGGCGGTGAAAAACAGGACCGGCAGATGGACATTGATGGGCGGTGTGCCGCCCGTGACGATGTAATGAGGCCGGTCGTCCTGATGCCAAGTGTCCAGCCCACCACCAGGAGGAGAAAGAAAGGAATTATTGTGGATCACGTGACAATCTGGCCCGATAATCGCTTCAGCCAAGGATATCATCGGCTCCATGTCGAACAAACGCAGATTGGCAGCACTGGACTCAAACATGCGGTGGGCCAGATGAATCCGTTCATTGCGGTTGTTGAGGCCGTTCGGGTTCTCCTGCAACGCCCACTCCAAATCCGCCCGCAATGTAGCGGTCCACTCGGCTGGCAATACATTCCGCAGGAACAAACACCCATCCCGGTAGAATTGATCTACCCAGGCTGCGAGCTGTTTCTCGCTGATCTTCTCACCCGCCAGATAGCCTGTGGTCCCTGTTTCATTCACGGTCTATTCCTCCTATGAACTACAATGTTGGGTTGCTCGCTTCAAACACCTACAATGGTTGGTCAATGGCCTGTGAACTGCAGGTCCTGGCCACAGGGTATTGGGCCAATGAAGTTAGCCGATGGCTCGTGCAAACAGATTGTGCGTTTCAAGACCGGTATTGGCATTCTCGCCATAGGCATGGCGAAACAGGGACTGTCGCTTCAATGGCATTGTGTCCAACAGCTCCTTGGGCGGCTCCCACCAGTGAAAACGACTGCCGATAGAATTGTACTGGTTGAAGACTGGGATGCGAGGGACATCCCTGTTCGTCCAAGGGCGGGCACTATGTGTGGTTGCTTCGCTGAAGAAAATGACCGACCCTGCTGGGCAGTCGTATGTCTCCCATAAGGGCGATTCCTGCTCCAAGATCGAAGGTGGCAAGGTATAGGCGGATTTATGGCTTCCATTCACAAAAAGCGTGCCGCCATCCTCTTTCGCCACCGGATTGAGTTCCCACACGACGCGGGTCAGACCACTGAAACCTTTGCCCGGCAGCATGCGGTATTCGTGCGAATTGCCTGGCAGCCGCCAATAGCCATTGCCATTGTGTGGGCCAAAGCGTCCCATACCGTATTCCCGATAGAGCAGAAAGCTGGTCTCAAAGCGAAAGCCGTAGTACTCATCGCTGGCCAGGTTTGGATAGGCCAGAAATTCATTGCAAAAGCCCACAACCACTGGGTGATCCACCAGCTTCTCCAAGGGGCCGGCGATGGGTGAACGCATGTGGGGCGGTAGAGATTGCGGGTCCTCTTTGAGCCGCATACAGAACGCCCGCATCTCCTTAAGATCGGCCTCATCCAGCAGGCCGGGGATGACCAACCAACCTTGCGTATCAAAGATGAACTTCTGTTCAGCTGTTAGAGGGACCACCGGCTCGCCATCGGCGTTCGTTGTGGTCAGGGTACGGGCATCCTGTGGCAGATTGCCGAAGTTGCCCCAATTGTTGTCAAAGATAAAAGGTTCAGCCCCATTTGGGTTGAAGGTACGTTCAGTGGCCATAGCGAAAACTCCTCTGGGTTGAAGATGTGACCAAGATGCTCCTTATCTACATCAGGTTTTATAGGAAGATAGCAGGGGATCAAGGCGACCCGGGTTTGCAGTTCAGATCAATGAAAAGCGAACTGCCCCCAGTAGCAGAAGCAGGCCGGCGCAGACAACCGCCAGAGCCAACAACAGCCCAATCCCAAGGGCCGCCAGATTGCTGCCCTGGCCGCCGCCGTGGCTGATGGTGTATTCAAAAAAGCCAACGCCGGATGTCTGTTCAAAGAGCAGTGTATAGTGGCCCGGCAATAGGTCTGTCAAGGCCAAGCGTTGATACAGATCCGGATCATTGGGGCCAAAGGACCATTCCTTGATCTCCCGCAGGATCTCGTCAGATTTGTCTGACGAACGCAAACTGAGAGTGGCTGTTCCAGCACCTGCCCGCTTGACAATGGTAAAAGAACGGGCATTCTCCTGCAAAACAAGGGCAAGTTCCTGACGTGGCTGCGAAAGTGCATCTAGACGTGTCGCGCCGTACTGCACTTTCACCGACGCCCTCTCGTGTAGTTGGTTGACTGGCGGCAAGGCAGCAAGTGACAGGAGCAGGAGAACGATCAGGGGCAGCAGGAGCCGACGGTTGATCCCCTTCACCCGCGCCAATGACTGATGGACCTCGGATATCTCTGTGAATCCTGCCAATGAAAACCGGCCCAAGGCAGCACGACCTGACATCTGCTGTTTGCCTGATGGCAATTGCAATCGGTGGTACAACCGCCAAAACCACCAGCGCCAGATCGCCCAAAACCCATAGGCCAGGGGCAGCGCGAAAATAAGAGCCAGGCCAAGCTCAAGCCCATAGGAAGAAGATGCCTGCCGCCGCCAAGCAAAGGATTGCGGCTGCTCCGCGGCCAGCAGCGCGATCTCAGCCCGCTGTACCACCAGCCAGACGATGGCGGGAATCGTCAGGCCAATCGCAACGCTCACATAGCTGAGCGGCCAAGCCCACTTCCCATGAACCAAACGTCCAATGCCATAGGCCCAGGCAGCGGTCCCCCCTAAAACAACAGCCGACACCAGGGCCAATCTACCTCTCCAGATAGCCGCTAGGAACCCTTGCCAACTGTCAAGCACAGTCGTGCTGCGTAGCAGCATAGCAGAATCTGTCGGGGCCAACGCAGAAGCCGAACGACTCAGGTCGCCAAGGAGCAGAAAAATGAATGAAAAGCCTGTAAAAACAACATAAACGCCGAGGGCAACAGTCAAAAAAACCAACACACCCGCGCAAGAGCCCCACAAGATAGTGAACAGTAGCTGCAGTTTATTGGTCATGCGCCATCGGGTACAAGGGACACTTACGAACCTAAAAGCCAAGCCTGAAGAAATCTTGCGTGCCATCCATGATCAGCTGCAGGCCGCTTGCTCCTTCAGGAATGTCGAATATGATCGGACCTGCACGAGTTGTATCTATGTCAATGGGGTTTTGGGGCAGTTGATTTTCGCGATTCCCCCAGCGTTCATCATTCCAGATGGCCGAGGCATGTACGGGCCGGGGAGCCATTGCGTACTCCATCCCATCTCCATCCCGCACTTTGAAGAACTTGCCGGACAACATCCGCATCTCATCGGCACTGTTGCCAAGCTCAATCGGAATGACCAGCCATATCCCCTCGGCAACTTGCTCACCGATATCGCCCCATTCTCCACTACGAGCAGCGCTCGGACCGCTACCTACTTTTTTCGTCATGTATGGGGCCGCGACCAATGTCACCTCCCAGGCGTCGGCCACAACCGTCTTGCCGGTTTCCGCGCCCTCAGATTCGACCAGGGCCGGACCTGCATCAGGGGCCGGCCCACAACTGACGATGAACAGGCTGATGAATAGGAGAGTGGCCAGGCGTGTCATGTTCATACTTTGCGGGATCCTCCATGTTGGGTTCAATTGACATGTGCGCCAGTTTCGTATCATCTCAACATTCCGTGCAATAGCCGTATCCCTGGTGTGTTATGGGGTTAGCTGCACCTTCAGGGCATCTTCCCGCGCCTTCGCTATCTGCATTGCTGTGTCAAATTCCGCCAGGGGCAAGGTGTGCGTAACCATGTGACGCAGCTTGATGCGATGGCTGGCGGCCATCGCAATCGCCATGGGGAAAACATTCGCAAAGCGGAAGGAACCGATGTAGTTCAGCTCCTTGGGCATCACTTTATAGGCGGGGAAGGACGCATCCTTGGACACACCACCGATCTGTACGATAGTTCCACCGGGCCGCGCCAGGTCAAAGGCCTGTTGTAGGGCTACAGCGGCCCCGGCAGCCTCAAAGATAACTGCAAAGCCGCCATTGGAGAAGTCCATGGCTTCATCAAGGGCCCTGTCTTCTCCTGGGTCCAGGACCAAATGCGCGCCGTTCTGCAGGGCATTTGCCCTGCGCGAGGCGGTCGGCTCGCTCAAGGCCACCTTGCCGGCCCCAAAGGCCAAGGCTGCCAATAGGGTCAGTTGTCCGATAGGCCCGCCCCCCATGATCAGGACCGCAGCGCCCTGGAAGGGGCCGGCCCTTTTGACCGCATGCAAGCTTACGGACAATGGCTCCATCAAGGCGGCAACCTCAAAGCTCATTGTATCCGGCAGAGGGTAGCAATTGCCCGCGGGCAAAGCCAGATATTCACAAAATAACCCATCCCCTGGCGGAATTGTGGCCGCGCTGCCCAAGTAGCGCATCTTGGCGCAAAGATTGTACTGTCCTGTTGTGCAGTAGGAACAGAGGCGACAAGGCTGGGATGGGTCGATGGCGACTCGTGTCCCAAGCGCGCAATCGTCAACATGTTTCCCGATCTCGACGATTTCCCCTGCCCCTTCATGTCCTAGAATGAACGGCGAAACCCGCCCATGTCGGCCATACGGACCTCGCTCAAAGTAGTGGAGATCCGTTCCGCAGATACCCATGCGCTTCATCTTGACGAGCACCCGGCCATCTGCCACGTTGGGGAGCGGTCGCTTCTCCAGACGGACATCCCGGCTATTGTGGAGAACACAGCTTACCATCTGCTCTGGCATGGGGGTTAGATGTCTTGCAGATGAGGCAGGACGGTCGCCGCGAAGAGCAAGGTCCCGGTTGACAATCGTGAACTGCAGCTACAGGCCACTGCGATGCTTATGGGAACTCACCCAAATCAATCGACTCGTCGCTCCCCTTGAGGATCAGGCGTAGGCCGGTCGCGTCTTCCCTGACATCAAAGATGGCTGGCCCTTCGCGGACGATGCCTGCATCAAACACATTTTGCACCAATTGATTCTTCCGATCTCCCCAACGTGTCACCTCGGAAATCCAAACCTGGGAGTGATGGACAAGACGGTCACCGATGGGATACTCTCGGCCTTGGTCATCGGCAATCATAATCGTCGATGACAGGAGCATATTGGCTTCATCACCCTGGTTCTTCAGTTCAATGGGAACGATAATCCAGACACCTTGGGCAGTGCGGACAGCCTGCTCATATTGGGAAATGGATGCCTGGATCTCCCCTTCCTCATCACCGACCACCTTGTCCTTGCTGGCTTGTCCGAGAAGGGTCACCATCCAGTCATCCGATTGGATCGTTTTCCCTGTTTCAGCATTGATGCCCTGCACTGGTGGGGGCGAGCTGCTGCTCCCCCCACCACACCCGGCCAGAAGAACCGCCAGGATAGCGAAAAGCAGAACGATACTGCCTGTAAGAGGCCTTGCGCGAACATATCCTGCGTTCATGTGTCTCCTACCAACAGCAATGGCCGGTAACGGCCACAGGGCACTGCCATTAAGAGCCGGCCAGCAGTTTGTTGGTGTCCTCTTGTAGGCCGGCCAACGCGCCTTCAACATCCGGACCGCCCTCGGTTAGGACCGGGTCCATCCATTTTGTATACAGCCCGTCCCATTCCAGACCTTCTGGGAACAGGGGGAAATGGGCTTCGTTCAACTGCCCGATCTCCCAAGCCGCATGGCCGTAGTTGGGCAATTTTTCTTCAAGCTGCTGAATGTTCCATTTGCCTGAAGACTTACGACCGGGGAAGCCGCCGAACCCGCTCACTGCCATAAAGCGGGCCTGGTCATCATCGGTCAGGAACCAGCGCATCAACTCGTAGGAAATTTCTGGCCAATCCGAACCTTTGGGGATAAACCAGCCGACATTGCCCTCAAAACCGAAGCGGCTGACCCCATCCGGCCCCACTGGTTCCGGTGCGATGCCCACGGTAAACGAATCGCCAACCGCTTCCAAAACAGACCGAGATTCATCAGAAAGTGTGGCCCACATACCGATCTTACCGGAGGTAAAACCGCCGAAATCGCCGCCAAATACCTGCTGCTCACCGGCACTCGGCGTGACTTTGTGGATATGTTTGGCATCCCAGGTCCATTGGAACGCTTCAAGTGTCTTCTCCTCTAGGAAGCGGCCTTCGGTGATCTCGTCGTTAAAGAAGCGACCGCCCCATGCCTTGACCAGATTCCATTGGCGAATCGGCCAATGCGCCAAGCTCAGGCCGAACTGCTTACTACCATCCACCTCTTGGGTGGCCTCGATCGCGTACTGCAACACATCGTCCCAAGACCAATTGTCATCCGGCGGCCATTGGCCAAGGATCGGTTCCATCATATCCCGGTTGATGAGCACTGCACGCGGGGCCCAGTCAATGGGCAGCCCATACTGCACCCCTTCAAATGCCATATTATCCACGGCAGCGAAGTGGTAATCATCAGGCCATTCTGGCGGTGGCAGGACTTCAATATAGTCGTCAATCGGCACCATCCATCCCCGGTCAGCGAACAGGGCAGTACGGGTGAAATGGGTATAGGCACTATCGGGATGATCACCGGACGCCAACAGGACAGGCAATTTTGTCCAGTAGTCCCCCCAAGGTGCAAAGGATACTTCGTATTCCATATTGGGGTAATAGGTACCGAACCAAGCCAGCATATCCGCCATGTATGACGGACTGACATCCCCACCCCAAATCATCTGATGAAATGTACCCTCTGTCTCCATGGGCACTGTTTCCATCAGCATTTCATTGCGTGGCATATCAATGGTACGTACTGCATCTACCGCATCGCCGCCGGATGCTTCCGGTTGGGCGGCACTCTCAGGTGCGACGGGTGGTGCAGCACATGCCACTAAAAATGTACCGGCAGCAGCCGTTGATGATAGACGTAGAAAATCACGGCGGCTCAGACGTTTCCCATTCTGTAACATTTGTCAGTCCTCTCCTTGAATAAAATTGGTTCGATCTGTGTGGAACACCTGTGGCCAATGACTGCGGGTCAATGACCAGTACTCTCCCCCTACGGCCACTCGGGTCAAGCATGCTCCTGATAGCTAATGCAGGACCGGGGGAGGGTGAAGCAAATCACTGGAAATTGCAGGTACTAGGCAGCACCTTTCAATCCTGTTGTGACGATCCCGCGCACGTAATATTTCTGACCGAGCAGAAAGACAATCACAATCGGTATGACACTGATAAAGGCCGCCGCCATGACCAGATGCCAAGGCGTCTGTGACTGGAAGCGGGACTGAAACATCGCCAACCCAAGAGGCAATGTCCATTTTTCCGATGAATTCAGAACAATGACCGGCCATAACAGCTCATTCCAGCTTCCCATAAACGTAAAGATCGCTAAGGTAGCGAGGACCGGCTTTGAGATAGGCAGAATAATCGTCCAATAGATACGCAGCCGACTACAGCCATCAATAAGAGCAGCATCCTCCAACTCCCGGGGAATTGTCAGCATAAACTGCCGCATCAGAAATGTCCCCCAAGCACTGACCAGCCCGGGCACGATCAGCGCGTAGTAGGTATCTACCCAGTTAAAGAATTGCATCAGAACATAATTCGGGATCAGGAGCACGGCCGCGGGAATCATCATCGTTGATAGATAGAGCAGAAAAATACGTTCCCGACCGGGGAAGCGAACCCGTGCAAAGGAATAGCCTGCCAGGGATGAGCTAAAGACAACACCGAGTGTTACCAGTATGGACACATAAAAACTATTGCCCATATAGCGGGCAAAGGGCCGGTCCCGAAAGACAGAGATATAGTTTTCCCATTGGGGCACAACCGGCAACAGGGTCGGCGGAAAGGTGTACACCTCCCATTGGGTCTTTAACGAACTGAGCCCCATCCAGATGAACGGGCCGGCGAACACGATTGCACCCAACAGCAAGACAGTAAACGCTGCGATGTCGCCCAACCGTTTACGCGTTTTGACACCGAGCACAAACCCGGTCGTGCTTTGATGTTGTTGCTTTACTGTAGTGGTTGCCAAAATGTAACCCCAGTCAATCGTTCGTGGCCGCTGAAACCCGCAGGCCATGGCTTGAACTAATCAAATCCATATACCCAATTTTTGGCTATCCGCCATTGGGTCAAGGTAAAGAACATAATACAGGAGAATAGGACCAATGCCATGCCAGATGCATACCCCATATTGAGAGATCGAAATCCCTTATTATAGACATGGAGCACCGTGGTCGTCGTTGAAAAAGCCGGCCCTCCACGGGTCATCAAGTAGAAGACATCAAATGATTGGAATGCAGTGACCAGGGAGGTAATCAACACGAAAAAGATGGCGGGCGAGAGCATGGGAATCGTAATGTTCCACAACTGCTGCGGGGCTGAGGCCCCATCCACAGTGGCCGCTTCATACAATTCAGCCGGTATGCCCTGCAGCCCGGCCAGGAAGATCAACATCGCAAAACCGATACTCTTCCACCAGCCCATGAAAATCAGGGCCGGCATGGCCCAGCGGCTGTGGGCCAGCCATTGGGGCCCGTCAATGCCAACAAAAGACAGGAGCCAGTTGAGGAGCCCGAACTCTGGATGATATATCCATAGCCAGATGATGGCAGCCGCAGTGGTCAGGGTGACATGGGGGACAAAATAGATCAGGCGAAAGGTGAGCACACCCAGCATTTTACGATTGATTAACAGGGCCAGGGCTAGGGCAAACACAATCGTGGGCGGCACCATCCCGAATGCCCAGTAGAAAGTATTGCCCAGGGTTTTCCAGAACAGCCAATCCCCGGCCATGTCGATAAAATTCTCCAGGCCGATGAATTTTGGTGGCCACGTTAGTTTATACTCGGTGAACGCAAGGGCAACGGCAGCGCCCATGGGGAATAAGCTGAAAATGAGGAATCCCAGAAAATTCGGGATCAGGAACAAGAAGCCTTCAATCGCCTCTTTGCGGGCAAGTCCACTCCATTGGGAGCGTTTCGGTTGGGTCAGTCCAGATGGCAAGCTCGCGGGGTCAACAGCTATTTTCGCCATTGGGGAATTTTCCTGTTCTCATCACGGCAGGGACAGGTGCCGAATGGAGTGTTCGTCACCACGATTTTGTCTATTCTAAAAGTAGCGGGCAACATCTGTCAAACTTGGATCGGGATACCAATAGCTGGTGGCGACCACTGCAGTGGACGTTAAAACCCTTGCAAGCGGCTCAGGTCCGCCACATTTCGCGGTAGCAACGCGATCTGCTGCACCAATGCCTGTCGGGCTAGGCGTATGTTCTCATCCTCTGCATGGACCAGCACTGTGTCAAAAAACTGATTGATAGGCGCGGCCAATTCGGCCAGCACTTCTCCCAACAGCGTAGCTGCATCCTCGGCAGCATGCAGCTGCGCCGCCGCCTTTTCATAGGCCGCGTGGAGTTGGTGCTCTCCATCCTCCGTATAGACAGACGGGTTGAGGGGCAGCTCTTGGTTGAGGGTACGCACGATGCGGGCACAACGGGCATAGGCGGTAAAGGACTCCTGCCAATGGGGGGCGGAAACCAACAGCGCCAGAGCATGGCAAGCCCTGGCGGCTACATAGGGATCATCCCCGCGTCTGGCCAGCACAGCATCCACCACATCGGCCGGATAGCCCATCTCCCGCAGCACCCCTTCCAAGCGCCGGACGATGAACTCTCTGGCCTTGGAGACAGCATCATCAGCCAGCAGATCCCCGTACTGGGAGGCGGCCTTCTCCAAGGCCGCGCTCAGATCAAAGGGAACGCGCCTGAGGGTCAGAATGTTGACAATGCCGAGCGCGGCCCGGCGCAGGCCAAAGGGGTCGGCACTGCCGCTCGGGGTTACGCCAACACCGAACAGGCCGGCCAGGCTGTCCAGTTTGTCGCTCAGGCTCAGGACAAGGCCCGGCAGGCTTTCTGGGGTGGCATCGCCGGCAAAGCGAGGCAAGTAATGTTCACGGATAGCCCGCGCCACTGCGGGGGGTGTGCCGGCCTGGCGCGCGTAGATCTCGCCCATCACCCCCTGCAGGCTGGTCATTTCCACAACCATAGCGGTGACCAGATCCGATTTACACAGGGTCGCGGCCTGGGCAATCGTTTCTGTGTCTTCTGCATCCGCAGCGAGCATCTGGGCGATCTGTGGGCCCAAGGCTTGCAGACGGGTTACTTTTGCCAGCATCGGGCCTAGTTTGGCGTGGAATGTGAGGGTTCCCAGGCGTTCGGTAAACGACTCAAGCGGCCTGGCTGTGTCCTGTTGGTAGAAAAAGGCGGCGTCCGCGTAGCGGGCCCGAATGACGCCCTCATTGCCCCGGCGCACTACATCAGGATGTCCCAGTTCATCGGCATTGGCGATGGTCACAAAGTAGGGACGTAGAGACCCTTGCCTGTCCAGCACGGGAAAGTAACGCTGATGTTTTTTCATGACCCCGATCAGGACGGGGGCTGGTAGGTCCAGATATTTCTCTTCAAAGGAACCGAGAACCGCCAGAGGTGCTTCCACCAGATCAATGACCTCTTCCAAAAGGTCTGCATCCTCCGGCACCATACCATCGGCCTGGGCCGCGGCCTCTTGCACGGCTGCCATGATCTGTTGCCGACGCGTCTCTCGCTTGAGCACAATGCCTTGCTGGGCAACCGCATCAAAGTAGCTGTCGGCATGGGCAACGGCAAAGGTTGTGAACTCGCCGGCCGGCAAGCCGGCGCGGGCATCCCGGAAGCGAGGGCCACGGCTGACCCGCCCGGCGTGGACATGGGCCCAGGAGACCGGCACCACCTCCGCCCCATAGAGCACGACCAGCCAGCGCAGAGGGCGGGGATAGCTTTTGTTGCTGCTGTTCCAGCGCATTGTCGTGCCCCAGTGCATCCCGTCTAGCAGGTCTTCAATCAGCTGGGGCAGCACCGCCTCGGTCGGCTTTCCCTGTACATGACGCTGTGCATAGACATAGCCATCTCGCACCTGCAGATCAGAGACCTGCAGGCCCTGGCCGCGGGCAAAACCGATGGCTGCTTTTGTGGGTTCGCCGGCCGGGGTAAAGGCCCGCTCGGCCGGCGGCCCTCTGCGTTCAAACGTCTCATCCTGCTGACGAGGGGCCAATTCTGTCACGTACGCCACCAGCCGGCGCGGTGTACCCGTGACAACAAGATCGCCATATGGCAGCCGGGCCTGATCCAGCAATTCAGCCAGCCGCAGCTCCATCTGCATGATCCCCAGCACCACATCGGCTGCCGGCAACTCCTCACTGCCCAGTTCGATCAGCAGTGGCGTAGGGTCAACGACCTGTGGCCTATGGGGTGTACCTGGCGACTGATCACTGTCCACCGAGACCAGCCATGGATATTCCTCCTGTTGACGTTGTCCCAAGTACAGTTCGGAAATACGCCGGGCCTGGCCGCGCATATCCGCGAAAAACTTGGCCCGTTCCGTGACACCAATCGCACCCCTCGTGTCCAAAATATTGAAGGTCTGGCTCTGGCGCAAGACATAGTCATGGGCAGGCGCGACCAGGCCCCGTTCAATACAGGCCTCCGCTTCCGCCTTGTAGAGATCGTACAGCATACGCTGCCGCTCCACATGGGCCAATTCAAAGTTATAGATACAGTGTTCGATCTCCTGTTGCCGGTAGATTTCGCCGTAGGTATGGACGCCATCAAAATCAATGCTCCAGACATCAATACGATTCTGGAGATACATGACGATCCGCTCCAAGCCGTAGGTGATCTCCACACTGACCGGCTCCAATCTGATGCCACCGGCCTGCTGAAAGTAAGTGAACTGGGTGATCTCCTGGCCATCGAGCCAGACCTCCCAGCCGAGGCCCCATGCGCCCAGCGCGGGCGACTCCCAGTTGTCCTCAACAAAGCGAATGTCATGCTTGGCCCGGTCCAAGCCCATGGCTTCAAGGCTACCCAGATAGAGTTCTTGGGGGTTGCCAGGGTCTGGTTTTAGGATCACTTGGTATTGAGTGTGCATCTGCATGCGGTTGGGATTTTCCGCGTAGCGGCCATCGTCGGCGCGGAAGGACGGCTCCACATACCCCACGTTCCACGGCTCCGGGCCCAGGACCCGCAGGACCGTGGCCGGGTTCATGGTACCGGCCCCCAGTTTTTCGCTATGGGGTTGCCAGATCAGGCAGCCCCGGTCCGCCCAGTATCCATGCAGACAGCGGATTACTTCCTGCATTGAGGGGATATCACGCATTCGGTCCTCATCCTGGTTTCTGATTGTGCATTGCAACGACAATTCCTGATCCCTAAACACTGCAGGCAAAACCGCCGGCCACCACAGCCTGCTGGAAATGCTCCTCATCCAGCACCAGCCCGAATCCTGGCACATCCGGCAGCAGCACCTGGCCATCCTCAAGCGCATAGGCAGAGCCATCTAGGCCCGGCGTGGAGACTTCATCCCACTCGACGAAGAGAAAACCTTCCACGGCTGCGGCCAGATGCCCAGAAACATAGTTGCCTACATGACGTCCGTAGTGATGGGGCGCGCTGCGTACCTGCCATTCGTCCAGTTGTGTGCCGGTCTCCACCCAGTTCGTCAGGCCGTGGCTGAAGATATCATACTGAATGATATCAACAACTCCATTGCCAGCGAAATCCAGCAGAAAAGGCGAGGCCTGGCCTTCGCCATCCGCGATGAACACCGACAGGCCTTCCCGTTCTATCCATTCATGCAGATCCTCATACAGAACAGGGTCCTCATGAAAGGCCTCCTCCACCCAGAAGAGGTTGCAGGCCGCGGTCTCGGCCAGGATCCATTTGGTGATGTTGAGATTGTAGCCATTGTTGGCATCGATCAGAATCGTGGCCGCCGGGCCGACCGCCTCCCGGACCGCGCGCACCACGGCCACATCTCGCCGGTTGCCTTCTTCCAGCGGCATATGCCGCGCGCCCCGGCCCACTTTGATCTTGAACGCCCGATGGCCATGCTCATACCCGTAGCGGGCTTCTGCAGCGATCAGGGCCGCGCCCGCTTCATCTGTGTCCAGATGCAGGTCGTCAATATACAGGGATGTATCATAGCAGGACACTCGCAACGGACCGCTAACAGTCTTGCCCGCCAGGTTCGCCAAGAGCCGGTAGACCGGGCTGCCCATCCGCTGGCCGAGCAGGTCCCACAGTGGATATTCCAACGGGGATGCCTGGGCCCCTACGCCCTGTGCCAAGCTGATCAGATCGTCCAGATGCCTACCCAGAAAGGTCTGGGCCGCCTGTGGCCCGAGACGGCTCGGGCCGAAGCCTCTTGATCCATCTTCGGTTGTGAGGCGCGCCAGAGGCACCTGTACATCCAGCCCATGGACAGCCAAGCGAGAATTACAGCCGGCCTGCCGAGGACGCCGCCCCACAAGTGTCCCCCATTCAATAGCTGTAATGCGCGGATTGTTCATCAAGTGCCTCCTAAAAACTGATCGATTTGTCTGTGCCCAAACTGTACTTCGCTAACCATCGCCGTACCGAATCCCTGTGGGGATTACATCTGTTTCCTGCCCTTGTTGTATCGCCTCTGCGGTCTGCAGAACACTGTAGAAATCATGCTGGGGCCTAAAGCCCAGCCGGGTCTGAATCTTTGTTAGATCAAGGGTGAAATAGTTGGCCGCTGGCAGCCGGGCCTCCACGTAGCCCATCCCGTAGCGTTCTGCCAGCCATGGGACCAGCTCTCCCCAGTCAAGGATGGCCGCGCCCCCCAAGGTGAACTCCTCCCCCACAGCCTCCTCCTTCTCAAGGGCCAACACCAACCCTTGGACGATATCCCGCACATCACAGAAATGCTGCCGGTAGGGCACGCCATTGGGGTTACGGCTGAGGAGGAACTGCTCCTCACCGTCCCACTGAGCTATGAGCGCGTCAAAGTCAGGGCTGGTCTCTGCTTGATAGCGTTCATAGGCTGTACTGAAGAGGAACAGTTTCGGCAGGCCCCTATGGTCAAGAAATTCGCTCGGCTCCAGGACCGTTGAAAAACGAAACGAGGTCGTTGGCACACCATATTGATGATAATAGGCCATGGCCAGCTCCTCACCGACCCATTTGGTGAGGAAGTAGGGCATATGGTGGTAGCGGGCTACCATTTCCTCATGGATCGGCTGCACAAAGTAGCGGCCCTTTTCTTCCAGCCGCCAATAAATGGCCTCCGTGCAAGCGTAGATGAAACGCTGCAGATGGGGACATGCCGCGCGCACACTCTCCAACAGATTGAGGGTACCCATCCCATTGATCGCCAGATACTGCCTGTTGTCAAAAGGGCCACCGAAGGCCGCGGCCAAGTGGTAGATCGCATCAACCCCCTGCACAGCCCGGCGTACATCTTCAAACTTACGCAGATCTCCTGCCACCGTCTCCACACCCGCGAACCCATCCAACTTGTGGGCGCGGCTGGCATCGCCAGGGTAGACAAAACTGCGAATTTCATGCCCTTTGGCCAGCAATTGCCTGACCAAATTGGCACCGATCCGGCCTGTAGCACCGCTTACCAGAATCTTCATAGGATGGCCTTTCCGTTGATTACAGGATTGCATGAACGTCTGGATTCTCTGGATGACAGGGTTCAGGATATACTACAGTGTAACAAATGCGCGGCTATATGTCCATTCAGTGATCACAGTTAGGGGCCAGTGCATTTGTTTTCAAACCGATCTAACGTATACCTGATACCCGATGTCTCTTGAGGCTAGAATCAAGGAGAACCCATGAAAATCACAGATATAAGCGTTGAACGCTACGCGTGGCCGCGCCCGAAACCGATCCGCAATGGCAAATACACCTACGTGGACGTAAGCCTAAATCTGATCCATATCTACAGCGATGAGGGGGTCATTGGCGTGGGCTGGGGCGGCGGCACGGCCTCCGGCCAGGGCAGCGACCTGACGACAACCCTCGTTGATTACTTCAAGCCGGTCCTTATCGGCGAGGACCCCTTCAACTATCGCCGCATCTGGGAGAATATGTGGCTGCCGAAGCTGGTAGGCCGACGCGGGCTGTCCACCCGTGTGATCAGTGCCATTGATATCGCCCTCTGGGATCTCTTGGGCAAAGCAGTGGGTAAGTCGGTTCATCAGCTCCTCGGTGGGTACCGGGATAGCATCCCCGCCTATATTGCCGGCGGCTACTATGAGGAGGGCAAAGGCCTGCGGGAACTGGCCCAGGAGATGGAAGAAAACCTGCAACTCGGCGCAAAAGCCATCAAAATGAAGGTCGGCGGGGCAGCCATCAACCAAGATGTGAAACGCGTACAGGTGGTGCGGGAAACCATCGGCCCCGACATCAAATTGCTGGTGGACGCCAACAACGCTTACAGCGCGCATGAAGCCATTGAACTGGCCCGCAAAATCGAACCATATGAGCCTTTTTGGTTTGAGGAACCCGTGGCCCCGGACGATTACCGGGGCCATGCCCGCATCGCCCGCGCCACCTCGATCCCCATTGCCACAGGTGAAAACGAATACACCCGCTACGGCTTCCGGGACCTGATCCAACATGAAGGCGCGGCCATCCTCAACGCCGATGCCCAGATCCTAGGCGGTATTACTGAATTTATGAATGTGGCCGCATTGACCGCCGCAGAAGACCTGGTCATCGCCCCCCATGGCGCACAGGAAATACATATCCATCTGGTATGTGCCATCGCCAATGGCCTGCTCCTAGAATTCTACCGGGAGACGGTAGACCCCCTACGGATGCAGATCTTCGAGGAGCCTATGCTGCTGGATGCAGATGGCAATGTGGCTGTGCCGGACCGCCCCGGCTTGGGCATCACGCCCAACTACGAGCTGCTCAAGCAGTACCGGGTGGGATGACCCCATGCAGTCCATGTGCATCACAGGCTGCCTGTTTGACAAGATTTCCGAGGAATCGTACCATTACCCCAAGTGATCTTCTACCGAAAGGATACCAAAGATGTCTCACGTTTCAGTCGGAATACACCGACATATCCGCTCTTCGCTTTACCAGGCTGTCAAGGGCCTTTCCACAGAACAGCTACAGGCCATGCCCAATGGGTTTGACAACAATATCGCCTGGAATCTCGGCCATGTCCTGATCGTACAGCAGCGGCTGCTCTATAGCCGCTGTGGCCTGCCCCTGTCCGTGCCAGAAGAGATGCTCCCTCTGTATCTGCCCGGCACTTCCCCGGCCGATTGGCAGGCGCAACCAGATGCCCAGGAACTGGTAGAGCTGTTGGTCGCCCAGCAAGAACAGTTGGAGGCGGATTACGCGGCCGGTCGCTTCCAGGAAAGGCCATTTGACTCATACACAACCGCCTCAGGTGTCTCTATCGCGGACATCGATGGCGCGCTGGTCTTCAATACCTATCACGAAGGCCTACACTATGGCGCAGTGCAATCGCTGATCAACTTTGTCGGCTGATGACTGAAGTCGTACTTGTCAGTGCTGTACGCACGCCCATCGGCCGCCTTCGCGGCGCGCTGTCAGCGGTGCGGCCGGACGATCTGGCCGCCCTTGTGATCAGAGAAGCGGTCAAGCGGGCCTCTGTGGACCCCAGTGAGATCGAAGAAGTCTATCTCGGCTGCGCCAATCAGGCCGGAGAGGACAACCGCAACATCGCTCGCATGGCTCTGCTGTTGGCCGGCCTGCCCCAACACGTGGCCGGGGTGACGGTGAACCGCCTATGCGCCAGCGGTCTCACTGCGGTGAACCAAGCGGCCCGGGCCATCCGCTGCGGCGAAGGAGATATCTTCGTGGCCGGCGGCGTGGAGAGTATGACCCGTGCGCCCTATTCCCTGCCCAAACATCCCATCGGCTTCGGCTCGGGCAACATCAGCGGCTATGATACAACCCTGGGCTGGCGCTACCCCAACCCGGCCCTGGAAGCCCTTTTCCCCCTGGAGGCTATGGGGGAAACAGCCGAGAACATCTATAGCATGAGCTGTGCTGGGGCCGTGGCCGGCGGGCCGATCAGCCGCGCGCAACAGGACCGCTTCGCCCTACAGAGCCAACAGCGCGCGCTGCATGCGATCAAGCAGGGCTACTTCAAGCAGGAGATCCTGCCGCTGGAGATCCCCCAGCACCGGGGCAGCCCCCTAGTAGTGGATACGGACGAACACCCGCGCTACACCAAGACAAAGGCCGGCTATCAGCTTGCGACCAACGCAGAGGCCCTCAGTACATTACGCCCGGCCTTCCGCGAAAATGGAACAGTCACGGCCGGCAATTCCAGTGGACTGAATGATGGGGCCTGCGCGCTGGTATTGATGGCCAAGTCCAAGGCCGATGCCTTGGGCATCCGCCCCCTGGCCCGCTGGCTGGCCTCGGCCGCCAGCGGCATTGATCCCCGCCTGATGGGCCTGGGGCCGGTCTCTGCCACGCGCAAAGCCCTGAAACGGGCCGGGCTATCGATCAACGACATCAACCTGGCCGAACTCAATGAGGCGTTCGCGGTCCAGACCCTGGCTGTGCTGCGGGAGCTGCACCTAAGCGAGACGATCACAAATGTCAATGGCGGCGCAATTGCCCTGGGCCATCCCCTCGGCTGTTCCGGGGCCCGCATCCTCACCACCCTCATTCACGAAATGCAGCGGCGAGCAGCCACAGGCCAAACTATGCGCTATGGCCTGGCCACCCTCTGCGTAGGCGTAGGCCAAGGCGAGGCAACAGTTGTGGAGCGAATCAAGCAATGAAACAGGTGCCCCAGATCACACCCCAGGAGGCCGCCAGACTCGTCACATCCGGCGATACCATTTTAGTGGGCGGCTTCGGTATGACCGGCACTCCGGTCCACATCTTGCACGCGTTGGCAGAGACAGGCATTCACGACATCACCTATGTGGCCAACAATGTAGGTGAGCCGGGCCTGGGCGGTGGGCGCATGCTACGCAACCGGCAGATCAAGAAGGCGGTCGGCTCCTTTTTCACCAGCAACCCGGATGCAGTCGCGGCTGCCCAAGCGGGCAGCATTGAATTCGAGCTGTTGCCCCAAGGCTCTCTGGCTGAAGCCATCCGCGCCGGCGGGGCCGGGATCGGCGGCTTTTTTACGCCCACCGCGGCCGGCACCGTCCTGGCCGCAGGACGGGAGACGAAACGCATCAATGGCCGCCTACATGTCTTTCAACCTGCCCTACGAGGCAATGTTGCCCTGGTCCGCGCCTGGACAGCCGACACAGCTGGTAATCTCGTTTATCGCATGACAGAGCAAAACTTCAACAGAACCATGGCCATGGCCGCAGATCTGGTCATCGCCGAAGTGGAACAGTGCCTGCCAGTGGGGGACCTAGATCCCAATACAATCCACACACCCGGTTGTTTTGTCGATTATCTGGTGCCGGCCCATACCACATTGGCCGACCTAGGATCATCCGCTTCGGTCGCTGATAGTACGAAAAAATCCGACGACAGCCGTATGCAGATGGCCCGACGAGCCTTAGCAGAGCTGCGGCCAGGGGATGTTGTCAACCTGGGCATCGGCATCCCTACCCTTGTCGCGGACCTCATCAGCGCGGAGCATGGCATTATCCTGCATACGGAAAACGGCATGTTGGGGGTCGGGCCGGCCCCCCAGAGCGGAGGAGCCCTGGAGTACCCGGTCAACGCCGGCAAAGAACCGGTCACAGCCCTGCCGGGCAGCAGTTATTTCGACAGCAGCGACTCGTTTGCCATGATTCGGGGCGGCCATGTGGATGTGGCTATCATGGGCGGCCTGCAGGTGGATGAACAGGCCAATCTGGCCAACTGGGCCGTGCCCGGCAAGCCATTGCTTGGGGTCGGCGGGGCCATGGACCTGGCATGCGGGGCCAAGCGGCTGATCGTGACCATGACACACAGCGCACGGAACAGACAGGCTACGCATTCGCCACAACCCATGCAAACAGCCGCATGGAGCAGCAAAATTGTACCCACCTGCACCCTCCCGCTGACAGCCATGAACGCGGTAGATATGATCATCACCGAGCTGGCGGTCTTCCGCTTTCTCAATGGGCACCTGACCCTGACAGAGCTGATGCCGGGGGCCACCCTAGAGGAGGTGCAAGCGAAGACAGCAGCCCGCTTTGTGACAGCACTAGCATGACAGCACTCATGCTGCCATGCGAGTAGCGGTCATCAATCGTATACCATAGGCATCTGAGGAGACGTTCTCTTGAAACCAATCACTTTGACACGAGAGACCTGAAATTATGAAAGCTGTACTTGTCATGTTCGATACGCTGAACCGGCATATGTTGCCGCCCTATGGCTGTGATTGGACCCATGCGCCCAATTTCAGCCGCCTAGCCGAGCGCACGCTCACGTTTGATTCCTGCTACGTGGGCAGTATGCCCTGTATGCCCGCCCGCCGGGAGATGCACACAGGCCGCTATAATTTCCTACATCGCAGCTGGGGCCCCCTAGAGCCGTTCGACGATTCCATGCCGGCCATCCTGTCGCAGAACAACGTCTACACTCACCTGAGCACCGACCACCAACACTACTTTGAAGATGGGGGGGCTACCTATCACACCCGCTATGACAGTTGGGATTTCCACCGTGGCCAGGAGGGCGATGCCTGGATCGGGCAGGTGGCAGACCCAGACCATCCAGACATGTTGATCCCACCTCTCACCCGCACTAGGATGCGACGCCAGGATTGGATCAACCGTGCGGTGATGGATAGGGAAGAGAAACAGCCCCAGGCCAAGACGTTTGCCGCAGGCCTGGAGTTTATGCGCCGCAACCATGGGCAGGACCGCTGGTTCCTGCAGTTGGAAACCTTCGACCCCCACGAACCCTTTTTCACGCAACAGAAGTACAAGGACCTCTATCCCCACCAATACAAGGGCAAGCATTTTGACTGGCCCCCTTACCGGCAGGTGGAGGAGACGGAAGAGGAGGTGCAGCACCTACGCTATGAATACGCGGCCCTACTCAGTATGTGCGATGCGTATTTGGGGAAGGTGCTAGACCTGATGGACGAACTGTCTATGTGGGATGATACTATGCTGGTCGTCTGTACGGATCATGGCTTTCTGCTGGGAGAACACGATTGGTGGGCGAAGATCGTGCCGCCCTTCTACAATGAAGTGGCCCACACACCCCTGTTCATCTGGGACCCCCGCAGCCGGCTGTCTGGGCAACGCCGCCAACAGCTTGTACAGATGATCGACCTGCCGGCCACTTTGCTGGAATTCTTTGATGTGGACCGTCCGCCCGCCATGCAGGGCATCCCCCTACGGGATGTCATCGCCACAGATGCGCGGACCCGGGATGCTGTGCTGTTCGGCGTCCACGGTGGTCATGTTAATATCAGCGATGGACGTTATGTGTATATGCGGGGGCCCGTGGACCCGGCCCAGAATACGCCTCTCTGTGACTATACTCTGATGCCCACGCACATGCGCTACCGCTTTGCTGTTGAGGAGTTACAGGATATCCAGTTGGCCGCGCCGTTCTCCTTTACCAAAGGCTGCCGCACGATGAAGATCCCTACCCGCCAGCCCGAGCAGCCCATCCGCCGGCAGACTATGCTGTTCGATCTGGCTACGGATCCCGACCAGACCGCCCCTATCAATGACCCGGCCCAGGAGACCCGGTTATCTACACGTATGGCCGAGTTGATGGCTGCCAATGATGCGCCGCCAGAACAGTTTGAACGCCTAGGGCTGTAATGGCTTGTAAACCCTTATCTGAATCAGGATTCTGTGGAGTAACACCTTGTCTGAATCAGGATTCTCTGGATGATAGGATTATCAGGATTGGAGACGCTCAACCAGTGAAGTTTGTCTGTATTAGGATTCTGTGGAGTAACACCTTGTCTGAATCAGGATTCTCTGGATGATAGGATTATCAGGATTGGAGACGCTCAACCAGTGAAGTTTGTCTGTATTAGGATTCTGTGGAGTAACACCTTGTCTGAATCAGGATTCTCTGGATGATAGGATGATCAGGATTGGAGGCACTCGACCAGTGAAGTTTGTCTGTATTAGGATTCTGTGGAGTAACACCTTGTCTGAATCAGGATTCTCTGGATGAGAGGATGATCAGGATTAGAGACGCTCGACCAGTGAAGTTTGTCTGTATTAGGATTTTGTAGAGTAACACCTTGTCTGAATCAGGATTCTCTGGATGAGAGGATGATCAGGATACACTTCTAGCGAGGCATATACCATGAACGCATCCAATACCCGCAACGCCATCGCATCTGCCCTGAAGGGGATAGCGACAGCTACGTTCGCGGACGCCAGCCGCGAGCTGCTGGCCGCGCTAGGATACCGCAGCGACCGCACTTTGGACGGCCAGACGGGCCGCGTTGCCGACTTTATCACAGACTTTCCCGCCAAGAACGCCAAGAACCCGGGCACTAGGTCGGAGGAGGCGTTTGCTGAAGAGGCCGCATCCGTGCAGCTCATCTTTCAGGTGACCAGCGATGATATCGATATCACAGCACAGAGCCAACAGATGCTGTTCGATGCCGATGGCTTTGAGCAAAGCCTAGCCCAGAGTTTTCTCTTTATGGCCGTAGAACTGAAGGGCACACGCTATCCACGTGGCCAATACGCCAACTTTACCCGGGCCATCAACAAACGCTTCTCCGCACCAGCTGTCGTCCTCTTCAAAACAGCCGACGACCTGCTCACCTTAGCCTTTGTCCATCGCCGCGCGCACAAACACCACCCAGACCGGAATGTGTTGGGCAGCGTCTCACTGGTGCGGGAGATCGACCCCACCAACCCGCACAGGGCTCATCTGGACATCCTACACGACCTATCATTAGCAGAGCGTCTACGCTGGATGAACGCCAATGGCCAGCCGTACAATTTTGACGGCCTGTTGGCCGCTTGGCTGGATGCTCTGGACACTGAAGAACTGAACCGGCAGTTCTACAGAGATCTGTTCGCTTGGTTCAGCCGCGCGACCCGGGAGGCTACCTTTCCCACCAAGGAAGCCAAGACCCTGCCGCCCGAAGAGCATATCATCCGCCTTATTACCCGCCTACTCTTTGTCTGGTTCATCAAGGAGAAGGGCCTGATTGCAGAGGAGTTGTTCGTTGAAGCCAACGTCAAAGCACTGCTGCATGACTATGACCCTGTCAACGGTGATTCCTACTACCGCGCCATCCTGCAGAACCTGTTCTTCGCTACCCTCAACACTGAGATCCACAGGCGCGGCTTCAGCCAGGCCAGCAATGCTACCCACAGGGACCCCTCCCGCTACCGCTATGCGAATGAGATCGCGGACCCAGACTCTCTGTTAAAGCTGTTCGCACAGACGCCCTTCATCAATGGCGGCCTGTTCGACTGCCTTGACAGCTATGAAGCCAGCAACCAGGGCGGCTATCGTATCGACTGCTTCAGCGACAACCCCAACCAACGCAAGGACTATTCCATCCCCAATCGCCTCTTCTTTGACGATAACGGCCTGCTACCTCTCTTCAACCGCTACAAATTCACTGTAGAGGAGAACACACCCACCGAGCAGGAGGTGGCCCTGGACCCAGAGCTGTTGGGCAAGGTCTTTGAGAACCTGTTAGCCGCCTACAACCCCGAAACCGCCTCAACCGCGCGCAAGCAGACCGGCTCCTACTATACGCCCCGGCCAGTGGTCGATTTCATGGTGGACGAAGCCCTGACCGCAGCCATAGCCACCCGCTGTCAGCCCATGGATGGCGATATGGAGTTCTGGCAGGCCCGCCTGCGCTACCTACTGGACTACGCGGTTGCCTTCGATGATGCCGATAAACTATTTGAGAAACACGAATGCGAAAGTATCGTGCGCGCCATCGCCCATCTCACTGTCCTCGACCCCGCCGTCGGTTCCGGGGCCTTCCCCATGGGTGTGCTGCACAAGCTCACCTTGGCCCTACGACGCCTGGACCAGGACAACACACGCTGGGAACAGGTGCAAAAAGAGCTGGCCTTGCAACGGGCTGACTTGGCCTTTGATACCCAAGACCAGCAAGCACGGGCCGCACAACTGACAGAAATCAGCGATACCTTTGGACGCTACTGGGATTCCGACTTCGGGCGCAAGCTCTATCTCATCCAAAACAGCATCTTCGGCGTTGACATCCAGACCATCGCCACACAGATCGCGAAGCTGCGCTTCTTCATCTCCCTGGCCATTGAACAGGAACCCTCACAGGATCCCACAGACAACTACGGCATCAAGCCCCTGCCCAACCTAGAGACCCGCTTTGTCGCCGCCAATACCCTGCTGGCCCTGCACAAACAGCAGATGTCCTTGGCACAGACCGACAGCCTACAGCAGGAACTGAACACCAACCGCGAGCGACACTTCCACGCCACCGCCCGCGCCAAGAAACGGGCCTATATGAAGACTGACCGGCAGCTACGGGACAAGCTTGCTGCCAAGTTACAGTGGGCTGGCATGTCCGACGACGCCGCCGAGAAGATCGCGCAGTGGGACCCCTACGACCAGAACGCCAGCGCAGATTGGTTCGACTCTGAATACATGTTCGGTGTGAAAGAAGGCTTTGATGTGGTCATCGGCAACCCGCCCTATATCCAACTGCAGAAAAACGGCGGCAGATTGGGCAAACGCTACAAGGACGCCGACTACACTACTTTCGTCCGCACCGGCGACATCTACCAGCTTTTCTACGAGCGCGGCTGCCAACTGCTAGCGGCGGGCGGACATCTCTGCTATATCACCTCCAACAAATGGATGCGTTCAGGCTATGGAGCAAAACTGCGCGACTACCTATGCACACAAACCCAACCCGAATGTCTACTAGATTTGGGACCCGATGTATTTGATGCCGCTGTTGATACGAATGTTCTCTTAGTACGCAACACGAAAGCCAAAAAGCCAACCTTCCCGGCTGTATCTTTTCGCGCCAAATTTAACCAACACAACGATAACATAGCTCAATACGTTCACGACCACGCGATTGATATGCCACGCCCCAACAAAGGCGAGCCTTGGACAATCAGTGACGCGACCGAATATAACCTGAAGCGCAAGATGGTAGATGTCGGCACACCGCTCAAAGAATGGAATGTGTCTATACTTACCGGTATCAAAACCGGCCTCAACGACGCGTTTGTTATAGACGATGAAACCCGGCAGGCATTGATCGCTGCAGACCCGAACTCTACTGCAATCATCAAACCGGTACTACGCGGCCGCGACATTCAACGCTATCGAGCCCAATGGGCGGGCTTATGGCTGATTGATACGCACAACGGATATGGCGATGTCCCCGCTATCAATGTGACCGATTATCCTGCTATCAAGAATCATCTAGACGGATTCTCTCCTCAATTGGAAAAGCGGCAGGACAAGGGCCGGACGCCCTATAATCTCCGCAACTGTGCCTATCACAAAGAATTCTTCAAGCCGAAAATTATTTGGACTGACATCGCCAAACATATGCGGGGAACATACGACAACACAGGATATTTTCTTACGAATACAGCCTATCTGTTGCCTACCAATGACCTTGCCGTGCTCGGTTTTCTCGTTAGTACATTGTTCGACTGGTACTCTCGACAGACATTCCAGTCACTCGGTGACCCATGGCGGGGAGGTGGGTTAAGATACATCGCTCAATATATGGAAAATGTTCCGATGTTTGACTCGAACCAACCGCAAAGTCGAAAAATTGCAGACCTTGTGGCACGTATTCTGTCCGCCAAAGACGCTGACCCGGCAGCGGATACCAGCGAAATGGAAACGGAAATAGACCGGTTGTGTTATACTCTGTATGGATTGACAGATGAGGAAATCGCGGCGGTGGAGGGCAAAGCATGAGTGAAACAGTCATAACCAACGTTACTGAATTTCACGAGCAACTGGGACAACTTAAACCTAAGGATGCTGCCTTTCTTTATCGCGGCCAGGCTAATGCCACCTGGCCGGTTGATTGTTCGGCTGCCCGACGCCTGGCCGCAGACCCTGCTAACCCGATTGAAACCCAACTGATAAGACATCTCCTTGTGGGTTACTTGGATATCCTCATCTCTACAACTAGGATGCGTGGTTTTCTTCCCCCCAGCTTTAGTGAATCCATCTCAGACCTAGAACTTTTGGCGCACCTACAACATCAAGGGGCCGCAACCGGGCTGATAGATTTCACCCGCCAGCCATTGGTGGCTCTCTGGTTCGCCTGCCCTGAATCCCTCAATACAGATGGGGCGATCTATGTCTTGGATCGTTCCCAAACAGCGGAGATAAACAGGCGCGAAGACCTGAGGGACAAAACCATACAGTCGATCTATGCAGAGGATACGTTGTGGTCGTGGGAGCCTTCAGCTCTCGGCAACCGCATTGTAGCGCAAAGCTCCGTTTTTGTGTTTGGCGTCCCTGAGATTGCGCGGACCGATATGACAGCACTTAAGGTTCGGGCAGAAAGCAAAAGCGACATCCTTACACAACTAGAGACCATGTACGGCATCAACGAAGAAGAGTTGTTTGCCGACTTCCCAGGCTATGCTGTAGCCAACGCCTCCACCAAAAACTTTGATGTCAAACGCTCTATTCGCTACTGGCAAGAACAAATTGAATTGGCATCAGAAGATAAGAGAGAAAAAGAAACGGCTCATCATAATTGTGGCGTGGCATACCACGCGATTAAGGATGTTAAAAATGCGATTGAACAATACAGTGAGGCAATAGACCGAAACCCAGACTTTGTTGAAGCCTATAACAATCGTGGCCTTGCCAATATCAGTCTTGGTAGACATGAAAACGCCTTCACAGACTTTGACCAAGCTATCAGACTAAACCCAAATTCTGCCGATGCCTATAACAATCGCGGCAATACTAAGAGCTACTATCTTGGTCAATATCAGGATGCCATCGCAGACTACAACGAAGCCCTCCGATTGAAGCCCGATGATGCCGATGCCTATAACAATCGCGGCGTTGCCAAGAACAGTCTTGGTAGACATGAAGACGCCTTCACAGACTTTGACAAAGCTATCAGACTGAACCCAGATTATGTCAAAGCCTACCTCAATCGCGGCCTTGCCAAGAACAGTCTTGGTCAATATCAGGACGCCATCACAGACTTTGACCAAGCTATCAGACTCAAGCCAGATTATGTCGAAGCCTATCTCAATCGCGGCAATATCAAGATGAGTCTTGGCCAGCATCAGGACTCCATCGCAGACTACGACGAAGCTATCAGACTGAACCCAGATTATGCCGAAGCCTATAACAATCGCGGCAATGCTAAGAACAGTCTTGGCCAGCATATAGACGCCATTGCAGACCACGACCAAGCTATCCGACTGAACCCAAATCTTGTCGAAGCCTATCTCAATCGGGGCAATGCTAAGACTGTTCTTGGCAAGCGTGACAAAGCCATAACAGACTACGACCAAGCTATCCGACTGAACCCAAATCTTGTCGAAGCCTATCTCAATCGGGGCAATGCTAAGACTGTTCTTGGCAAGCGTGACAAAGCCATAACAGACTACGACCAAGCTATCCGACTGAACCCAAATCTTGCCGAAGCCTACAACAGTCGCGGCGTTGCCAAGAACTCTCTAGGCCAATATGAAGAGTCCTTTGCAGACTATGACCAAGCTATCAGACTCAAGCCAGATTATGTCGAAGCCTACTACAATCGCGGCCTTGCCTATCGTGCGCTCAATGGTCGGGACAAGGCGCGGCGGGATTTCAAGAAGGCACGCGCCCTGGCGCAACAGGCTGGCAATAAGAGCCTGGCTGCATTGATGGATCAAATGCTACGCAAACTTAATGCGTCTGATGAGGGCGAATGATCCGGCCCAAAGCCACTGAGCAATATCCGTTCAGGCGGCTGGTAGCGCATCCTGCACGCCAAAAATGTCAACCCATCGGCAGACACTAGCGAGTTGGAAGCGGAGATAGACCAGTTGTGTTATACTCTGTATGGATTGACCGATGAGGAAATCGCGGCGGTGGAGGGCAAAGCATGAGTGAACCAGTCATAGCCAGCATTGCTGCATTTCACGAGCAACTGGGACAACTTAAACATAAGGATGCTGTCTATCTTTATCGCGGCCAGGCCGATGTCACCTGGCCGGTTGATTGTTCGGCTGCCCGACGCCTAACCAAAAATTCTGCGATTGAAACCCAACTGATAAGACATCTCCTTGTGGGTTACTTGGATATCCTCATCTCTACAACTAGGATGCGTGGTTTTCTTCCCCCCGGCTTTAATGAATCTATCTCAGACCTAGAACTTTTGGCGCACCTACAACATCAAGGGGCAGCAACCGGGCTGATAGATTTCACCCGCCAGCCATTGGTGGCTCTCTGGTTCGCCTGCCATGAATCCCTTGATACAGATGGGGCGATCTATGTCTTGGATCGTTCCGACAAAACAGAGGAGATAAGCAGGCGCGAAGACCTTGAGAACAAAACCTTACAGTCGATCTATGCGGAAGATACGTTGTGGTCGTGGGAGCCTTCGGTCCTCGGCAACCGCATTGTAGCGCAAAGCTCCGTTTTTGTGTTTGGCGTCCCTGAGATTGCGCGGACCGATATGACAGCCATTAAGGTTCGGGCAGAAAGCAAAAGCGACATCCTTACACAACTAGAGACCATGTACGGCATCAACGAAGAAGAGTTGTTTGCCGACTTCCCGGGCTATGCTGTAGCCAACGCATCCAATAAAACCTTTGATGTCAAACGCTCTATTCGCTACTGGCAAGAACAAATTGAATTAGCATCAGAAGATAAGAGAGAAAAAGAAACGGCTCATTTTAATTGTGGCGTGGCATACCACGCGATTAACGATTTTGAAAATGCGATTGAACAATACAATAAAACGATTCGACTAAACCCAAATTCTGCCGTAGCCTATATCAATCGAGGCAATGCCAATATCAGTCTTGATCAGCATCAGGACGCCATCAATGACTACAACGAAGCTATCAGACTAAACCCAGATTTTGTCGAAACCTACTACAATCGCGGCATTGCCAAGAACAGTCTTGATCAACATCAGGACGCCATCAATGACTACGACCAAGCTATCCGACTAAAACCGGATCTTGCCATAGCCTATATCAATCGTGGCAATGCCAAGAGGAGGCTTGGCCAACATCAGGACGCCATCAATGACTATAACCAAGCTATCAGGCTGAATCCAAATTCTGTTGAAGCCTACTTCAATCGCGGCAATGCCAATATCAGTCTTGATCAACATCAGGACGCCATCAATGACTACGACCAAGCTATCAGGCTGAATCCAAATTCTGTTGAAGCCTACTTCAATCGCGGCAATGCCAATATCAGTCTTGATCAACATCAGGACGCCATCAATGACTACGACCAAGCTATCAGGCTGAATCCAAATTCTGTTGAAGCCTATAACAATCGTGGCAATGCCAAGAGGTATCTTGGAGAGCATGAAGACGCCTTCACAGACTTTGACCAAGCCATCCGACTAAAACCGGATCTTGCCGGATCCTATATCAATCGCGGCCTTGCCAATATCAGTCTTGGTCAATATCAGGATGCCATCGCAGACTACAACGAATCTATCAGACTGAACCCAGATTTTGCCGATGCCTACTTCAATCGCGGCAATGCCCAGAACAGTCTTGATCAACATCAGGACGCCATCAATGACTTTGACCAAGCCATCCGACTAAACCCAGATTATGTTGAAGCCTATAACAATCGCGGCAATACTAAAAACTACTATCTTGGTCAACATCAGGATGCCATCGCAGACTATAACCAAGCTATCAGGCTGAATCCAAATTCTGTTAAAGCCTACTTCAATCGGGGCAATGCCCAGAACAGTCTTGGTAGACATGAAGACGCCTTCACAGACTTTGACCAAGCCATCAGACTAAAGCCAGATTATGTCGAAGCCTATATCAATCGCGGCGTTGCCAATATCAGTCTTGGTAGACATGAAGACGCCTTCACAGACTTTGACCAAGCTATCAGACTGAACCCAAATTTTGCCGAAGCTTACCTCAATCGGGGCGGTGCCAATATCAGTCTTGGTAGATATGAAGACGCCTTCACAGACTTTGACCAAGCTATCAGACTAAAGCCAGATTATGTCGATGCCTATAACAATCGCGGCAATACTAAAAACTACTATCTTGGTCAACATCAGGATGCCATCGCAGACTTTGACCAAGCTATCAGACTGAACCCAGATTTTGCCGAGGCCTATAACAATCGCGGCCTTGCCAATATCAGTCTTGGTAGACATGAAGACGCCTTCACAGACTTTGACCAAGCTATCAGACTAAAGCCAGATTATGTTGATGCCTATAACAATCGCGGCACTGTCAAGATGAGCTTTAGTCAGCATGTAGACGCCATCGCAGATTACAACGAAGCTATCAGACTAAAGCCAGATTATGTCGATGTCTATTTCAATCGGGGCAATGCCAAGGACAGTCTTGGTAGACATGAAGACGCCATCACAGACTATGACCAAGCTATCAGACTAAAGCCAGATTATGCCGAAGCTTATAACAATCGCGGCAATGCCAAGAAGGGTCTTGGCCAGTATGAAAAGGCCATCAATGACTACAACGAAGCTATCAGATTGAAGCCGGACTTTGCTCTAGCCTACTACAATCGCGGACTTGCCTATCGTGCGCTCAATCGTCGGGACAAGGCGCGGCGAGATTTCGAGACCGCGCGCCACCTGGCGCAACAGGCTGGCAATAAGAGCCTTGCCGCATTGGCAGATCAAGGGCTACGCAACCTTCTCGCGCCTGATGAGGACGAATGATCCGGCCCAAAGCCACTGAGTAATATCCGTTCATGTAGCTGGTAGCGCATCCTGCACGCCAAAAATGTCAACCCATCGGCAGACACTAGCGAGTTGGAAGCGGAGATAGACCAGTTGTGTTATAACCTGTATGGATTGACCGATGAGGAAATCGCGGCGGTGGAAGGTGGCCGGGCAGTGAGGAAGAAGCCTTGATGTAAACCATCTACCCGGCCCCCCTCTCTTACCCTCAGCCAAAGCTGTAATGTATGTGCGCGCGGATGCTCAGGAATCTTTCCGCGCCAAGTGGCGCCGGTAATCTTTCTCAATGCCCAGCCAGATGTAGGCCTTCAGACCCAGAACCTTCTCAAACTGGAGTGCTGTGTCCGCGTCAAGGGGAGCTTTGCCGGCGATGATTTCGCTGATCAGTTCTGCGGAACAACCGCAGCGTCGCGCGAACTCAGCTTGCGACATGTCCCGCACTTCTAGGTGCTCCTCCAATACCCAGCCCGGCGGGACAGCATAGTCCGGCTTGAATTGATTAGCAGCCATTTGCACTTCCCCCATAACACCAATAGTTCGTGGTCAGTGACCTGCAGGCACAGGCCACCGGCCACCACCCTTTACACACTAATGAAGCGTTTCTCCTTCAGGCGCGCGGCCTTGCCCTGCCGCTCCCGCAGGTAGTAGAGTTGCGCGCGGCGGACTTTCGCCTTCCGCAGAACTTCCACCTTCTCTACATTCTTGCTATATAGAGGAAAGATGCGCTCCACACCGACCCCATGGGACCCTGTACGGCGTACAGTATAGGTAGCCCCAGCCTCCTTACCGCCGTGCAAGGCGATCACAACACCCTGAAATACCTGAATCCGTTCATTGCGCCCTTCTGTAATGCGCTGGTGAACCCGTACCGTATCGCCCGGGTCGATCTGCGGCATATCTGCTGGTAACTCCGGCTGTAGAGATGCCATCAATGCGTTTGTCATGTCTCACCGCCTCTGGATAAGTCTATGTATGCACAGGCCCCTACCAGAACCTGATACACTTGTCAATTGCCATTACACTGGGGCCCTTCGCCCCATCACACACAAATAAACAGTATACCACACAGACAAGCCTGAATCAAATCAGATGGGGTTCATCCAGAAAATCCTTAAATCCTATAAATCCTGATGCAGACATGGGTTCATCCAGAAAATCCTTAAATCCTATAAATCCTGATTCAGACATGGGTTCATCCAGAAAATCCTGTAAATCCTGATTCAGACAAGATTCAACTCCTCCCGCACCATATGCACACCGGCCACCATATTGTACAGCTTCTGCTTTGCCGCCCAGCGGGCTGTCTGGCTCAGGCCACAGTCCGGTGCAAAGGCCAGCCGCTGCGCGGGCGCAAATGCTAAACAGCGGCGCACAATTGCAGCCACATGGGCCGGCGTTTCAATAAAATAACTCTTGACATCAATGATCCCCACAGCCACATCTTTCTGCGCGGCAATCCTGCCGATAATCTCCAGCTCCGCGTACTCCCTATTGGCCATCTCCACATGAATTTCATCCACCGCCATCTCCAAAAAGGCCGGGAACATGGGGGCATAGCGGCGATAGCCGACCGCATGGCCTTTGTAGTTGCCGAAACAGAGATGAGTGGACAGCCGGCACCTGCCCACAATGGGCGCAACTGTGCGGTTGAAGATATCCACAAAGCGGGCCGGATCCTCCCGGTAGGCGTAGCAGCTCATGGATGGCTCATCAATGGTAATCTCCTGGCAGCCGGCCGCGACCAATGCCTCTAATTCAGCGCGCACAATGGGCAAGAGAGCCTCGGTCACCGCGTAGCGGTCGGGGTATTGCTGGTTGGGCAGCAGCCGGCCGCTGAGGGTATAGGGGCCGGGCACACTGGCCTTCAATGTGGGACACCCGGGGCGGGTCCTCTCTGCTGCCGTGAGCCGCTGCAAGCGCTGAAACTCCGCCACGACCCCCAGGCCATGGGGCGCGGCCAGCTCGCCAACAATCGCATGCTTGCCGCGCTGGTCATGGGCCGGCGGGCCCCAACGCCGGGGAGATTCGGTCTGCGCTTGGATGCCCTCTAGATAGCCATAAAAGGACAGATTGAAGTCCAAACGGGTCTGCTCGCCATCGGTGATGACATCTGTGCCGGCTGCCAGCTGATCATACACCGCGATCACAACCGCATCATCGACCATTTCAGCGATGTCGTCCCGACCGAACCGCTGCAAATGCGTGCTGGCAAATGCAAGCCAGGCCGGGAAAGGATAGCTGCCAATAACAGTTGTACGCAGAGGGATTGGTTGCATGGGAACACCTGTGTGAAGTTGCTAGGGCGCGCGGAGACAGACAGGCCAGCAGTTATCCATAAACTCGACGTACCCGCCGGCGGTAGTCGTCATATGAGGCGTCAAATTTGGCCGCGGACGCATCGCCAGCGATGATGCTGCTGGTGAGAACCAGAGGCGGTTTGCCCCGTTGGGTCAGGCCTGCGGCCACCAAGCATTTGATGGCGTTCACCACTGCGGCCGCGCCAATAGTCGAACCGGGCCCGACCGGATCCTCCAGGCCAGCAATGGTGACCAGGGCATCGCCGGCCGGGGTGCCGTTGTCAATGGTCACATCCGCGATGTCCATAAGTTTCTGGCCGCTGCTGTGCTTGGGCCCAGAGGCAGTGCAATGATCGACTGAAACCACCGCGATCACTGGCAGGTTGTGGGCCTTGGCTTCCAGGGCCATCTCAACCACCACTTCATTCACGCCACTGTTGGAGAAGATCATAAAGCTATCTGGGGGGCGCAGGACAAAATTGCGGAGAATCTGCTTGGCCAGCCCCTCCACATGCTCAATGAACATGGCCTGGCGTTGGCCATTGCTGCCCACGACCTGGTTGTGGAAGGTCAGGGATAGCTCCACCATGGGATGAAAGCCGGGGAAAGAGCCGTGCCGAGGGTACATCTCCTCAATAAACATGCGGGAATGGCCGGTACCGAACAGATGCACCAGGCCATCGCCGGCAATTGACGTAGTGCAGATGTCGGCTGCACGTCGGATGTTCTCCATCTGTGTCGTGCGTACCCGTGCCAAGATGGCCTGGGCCGCGTCAAAATAAGCAGATGCCGGGTTCATTACGCATACCTTTGATCACCAGCGAAAGGGCACAGTCCCGCTATCATCCAGCGGATAGCCCCACTTGTCAATATAGGCCATCCCCGGCAGGAACTCATCCCCGCGGGCGTCCAGTTTTTGCTGGAGGTGGGTCTCCAATTCTGCCTGCATTGGCTGGACATCGGGCCGGTTGACGAGGTTGTCCAACTGGTAGGGGTCGGTTCGGTTGTCATAGAGCAGCCATGGCCCGTTCAGGTCCCGCACATAGGTATAGTGCCGGGTACGCAGGCCCCGGTACTCCCGGCCCCCTTCCTGGCGCGTGTACTGGCCAAAGGGATGGATGCAATAGATGATGGCCGCGCCGCCGGATGGGTCCGGGCTGCCCTCAATGGTCGCGGAAAAATCCTGGCCCTCAATTGTCTCCGGCCGCGGGATATCACATAAGGACAGGAGCGTAGGCAGGATGTCGGGTGTATCCAGCAGCGCATCCACCTGGCGGCCCTCCCATCCATAGCCGCGCGGCCAACGCAGCAGAAACGGCACCCGCAGCGACTCATCCCAAGGGCGCTGCTTTTTCACCTCACCCTGGGAGCCGAGCATATCCCCATGATCCGAGCTGAACACAAAGATCGTCTCCTCGGCCATGCCTTCCTCTTCTAACGTCTGCAACAACGCGCCCAGGCAATCGTCCAAGGCGGTGCAATGGGCATAATAGCCCGCGATCCAGGCCCGGGCCTGTTCCGCCATCTGCGGCGGCACGTTCGGGCGCAATTCGATAGTGGCCGGATCGTACAGCTGCCGGTATTGTGAGGGCGCGGTCTCATAGGGTGCATGAGGCGGGCCCCAAGAGAGGAGCAGAAGAAAAGGGTTGTCCCCATTGTGGTTGCGTAGGTAAGCCTGTACATCGCGCGTCTGCGCGCTGGCATCGTAGCCTTCCCACAGCCGCGCTTGCCGCTCATCCCCAAGGAAATAGCGGGAATTGTTGTAGTCATGTGTGCATTCCAAGGCCTTCCAGTAGTCAAAGCCCTGCCGACTTTGGGGCGGAATGTAATTGCTGCGTCCTCGGCCATCCACATGCCATTTGCCCACATAGGCTGTATCATACCCGGCCGTTTTGAAGAGTTTGCCCATGGATACGGCATCGTCCGCCAGATGCACATCATTGACAAAGACGCCATGGGTCTGTGCATGCTGGCCTGTCAACAGACAGGCCCGGGCAGGACAGCACACGGGGATCCCGGCCACTGCGTAGGTGAAGTTGACACTCTGCGCGGCCAGCTGGTCCAGATGGGGCGTCTGCACCTGGGCATTGCCGGCATAGCCAGTGTCCTGCAGCCGCCATTGATCCGCGAAGACATAGATGACATTCGGGCGTACCATGTTACTCCTCCCTGCTGTTACAATGACACACCGAGCAGACCACGTGTGAATTGAAAATCAATGTTCCCCGTGTGCATGGATTTGGGCTGAATCTGGCGGGCCAGGGTCTGGGCCAGCAGGTCCGCAAGCTGCTGGGGCCAGGCTGTCGGGTCGCCTGCCAGCATTGCGTCCATATCAGCGGCGAAGTTCTGCTTCTCTGCGGTCGTGACCTGCAGCACTGGGACCAGGGGATGGCCTTCCATGGGATGGCTGCCCACATATGCTAGAATCGCCTCTACACCGACACCGCCAAGCCCGGTCAGGGTCTCTGTCCAATGGGCGGTGGGCGTCTCCATCACGTGAAAGCCGCTGGGGTCTACCGCATCGGCCAGGGCCTGCCCATATGCCAAGGTGGGGAGATGTGGGCCCTCGCCGATACTGGCTTCTAGGAAGCTGGGCGCAGAAAGAAGGTCGGCAGTTTCTGGCAGCACCAGGGTTCCCCCGCCGGCCACGATGCCGGCCGCAAAGCGACCCAACTGCAAGGCCGCCACAGCAGACACTTCCCCTGCAGTGAGCAGCCCAATGCGGACAGAGGATATGTCGGCCATAGTCTGGGTCGGCGCGTCTGCTGTGGCCAGCCGCTGCCCAAACCAGGCCTCGATCTTCTCCAGCACCGCCTCGATCCCCCCATCTAGTTGGATGCTGGCCCAACCGAAGCGGTCGAGATCCAGGCCTTGCGCGGCCAGCTCATGGCGGAAGTAGTCGTTGTGCGTCTTTTCGCAGCCATGCTCTAGGAGCAGGATCTGCGCGGCCAAGGAATGACGCAGATACCCCAGCAATGTGCGGACATACAGATCCCCGGATGATCCCCCTGAGAAGCCGCAGCCTTCCGTATGGGCTAAGGCCACAAATCTTTGCAGGGCTGTGGGGGAGGCAAATTTTCTGTTGAGCCGTGCGGCCGCGAGCTGGCCGATCTGTCCCGAACAGAGGCTGGTGGGCAGGATCAGGCCGATGCGTTCGGCCACAGGGCCAGCGGGCGTCTCAAAGGCCGGGTAGGTGAGCTTGAGGGCGGGGATAGGCTGGGCACTCTGTAAGGGCACTCCATGGCCGGCCGGCCGGGGCTGGCCCCTGATCTCCTCCACATGGCCGGGTTCGGTCTGCCGCCAATCCCGCCAGAGCTGGACTTGCGCGTGCCCGGCCTTCTCGCCTACAGTGCGCTCGCCGCCCGCTACCCGCACTGTCAGGCCCAAGGTATCCGCGCCCAGCTCGTCCATAGATGTCCCGTCCAGATAGTAGCCGGCGTTCACGTCCATATCCCGACTGAGCAGTTCATAGCGACGGGTCGTAGTCACGATTTTGACGGTCGGCACAAAGGGGAAGTTGGTGATAGAGCCGTTGCCGGTTACAAAATAGATCATATTGCAGCCGGCCGCCACTTGCCCGGCAATGCTTTCCAGATCATTGCCTGGGCTGTCCATAAAGTAGTAGCCGGGTGCATGCATGGGCTGGCTATAGGGGATGACGTAATCTAGGCGCACGTCCGGATGCCGTTTCATGGCAGCACCGATGGATTTGAGGACGATGTTGTACAGGCCCCGGTATTTGTTGCCGCCGGAGGGGTTGCCGGCCGCGGAATGGCCATGCCAAGCCACCCGCTCCTGAAAGCGTTCAATGGTGGTCAGGAACGAGTGTGCAGTTCCCACATCCCGCACTTTCAACAGCATATAGGGCTCTGCCCCGATCAATTCGTCGGTTTCCGCCAGATTGGCCGCACCGCCATAGCGGATCAGCTCCCGGGCTACCCATGATGCCAATGGATTGCCAGAGACACCGGAGAAGGCATCGGAGCCGCCACATTGCAAGGCTAATTTCAAGGCGGCCAGGGGTTGAGGCGTGCGCGGCACTGCATTGACCTCGGCCAGCCAGCCGCGTACAACATGCTCGGCCTGGGTAAGCCCAGCCTGGAAACCGCCCTCTAGGGTGAGAAAGGCATGCGGCACTGCATCCAGCGGGTAGCCGTTTTGCCGCAGATAGGCGTGCAAGTGGGCATTGGTCACCGCTTCTACGCCATAGTCCACACAGAGGACCGCGCCTACGTTTGGATGAACCACGAACCCAGCCAGGGTTCGCAGCACGATATCCGTGTTATTGGGGTTGTCATGGCCACCTTCTGTATGGGCGACCGCCACGATTCCGTCAATGTTCCTGTAGCCAGCGGCAACGCCAGCCAGACGGGCCTCCAACTGTTTGACAAATCCCCCAGTGCGGGAGGAGGTGCCCAGCAAAATGATCGTATTGCGGGTGCCCACACCTCGCCCATCAGGCCGGGCATAGCCCTCAAAATAACGATCTTCCGCATAACGCGGCACCTGTGGGGCCGGGCGAAAGGTGGCCTCATCCAGAATGTACGGTTCAACCTGGTCCGTAAAATTCGGCGTGGTCGGCAGGTCGAAATCCAAGGCACGCACCGACAGGGCATCCAGCATTTCCGCGTTGCAGACGTATTCGCCGGGCCCAATCGGGCGGGTCGCCCGCCCAAATGGCAGCTGCCAAGAAAGCAACTGTCCACCTTCCGGGATGGCGGCGATGGCGAAACGATGTCCCTCCAAGGCCGTGTAGGTCAAGGTCAAGGTCTGGCCATTGTATGCGATCTGTGTCCCAGCCGGCAGCCTACGCGTGGCAATGGCCACGTTATCACCACGCAGAGGCAGACGGGCCACATCATGAAAGGGCAAAAAGTTGGGAAGATGAGAGGACTCGGTCATAGATTCACCTGTGCTCAGGAATCAATCGGTCAATAGAATGTGCAGGTCTTGCGGAATCAATATAGAGCATACATTGCAGACAAGAACGGCAATTACTGGCCGGCGGTTTTCTGCCCTCGCACCCACAGCACCAGGCCCGGCAAGCTGACAATATAGGTGACGACCTGTTGCAGCAACCCCACAAAGAAACCTAAGTCGGCTGCGACGCCAACGCTGACGAACAGGGCGGCGAAGGCCACCTGCCGCACGCCCAGGCCCCCCGGCGAAAGTGGAATGACCACCAGAAAGGCGATAATAGGATTGATGACCAGCACTTCTGTCAAGTTGATGCTCCCTGGTGTGATGGCATTGGCCAGCAGCCAGATGGTTATGCTGGTGACGATGACGATCACGATGCTGATGCTGCCGGCAACGACCATGTACGGATAGGCATGCCGATAGGCGTTGATGGCCCCGGCCAGCTTCTGCCAGATGGGTACAGTGCGGCCGCGCAAGGGCAGCCGGCCGAGAATGTGCTCTGACAGGGTTTTTGTGCGGCGGCTTAGGAGCAACAAAAGGCCTAGCAATAAGGCGAGAGATACCGAGATGCTGCCGCCAGCGATGAGGCGCAGATCGATCAAACGCAGGAATGCCAGCTCCTCAGCGGAGCCAAGCAATGATGGCGGTTCTCCCCATACCAACATGGCCGTGGATGCCGCTGCTGCTGCCAGCATAAAGGCTGTCAGGCCGGTGACCCGGTCAATGAGAACGCTGGCTGCGGCATCTGCCCTACGCCGCGTGTCTCTGGCCAGGTTGTAGCCCCGCAGAACATCGCCCCCCACCTGGGCCGGCAGGAAGTTATCAAAGAAAATGGCCATCCACTGATAGGCGAAAACCCGGCTAAAGGCAACAGGAATACGCTGGGCCCGCAGCAAAATCCCCCATTTCAAGCCGCTGAGACTCACGGCCACTACATGGGACAGGAGCGCCAATATGAGCATCTGGCGATTGGCACTGAGGACCTGCTGCCAGAGAGCTGCCGGGTCATCTAGGCGGGCGTAGAGGAACCAGAGAAGACCAACACCAATGGCGATTTTCAGGAGATTGATCAGATATCCGCGTAGATGCGCTGGCCTGTAGCCTGTGAGCTTTGCGCTGGTCACTGGTCACTGGCCACTGGCCACCGGCCCCTAGTTTTCACCTCCTGCACGTTCTGCTTCTGGGTCCAGGCCATATCCCAGACCACATGGCGCTCGCCCTTTATAGCAAAATCATACCAGCCGAGGAGACGGCTGCTCCCTTCTACTGCGGCCAGCAGGAAGAGTACCCACAGGAACTGTATGACGCCCCACAGTTCTTTCAGCGCGATCTTTGCCACTTTCTTATTCTGAATGCTGCTGACCGCATAGCCATATTTGTGCTTCAAGTAGAGATGACCAGCATGATTGCGCCGCCGCTGCCGTACAAAATCGGCGATAGTCGTGGGCCCGACACTGTACACCACTGCATCCGGCGCGTAACGCACCCGCATACCTCGCTCCACCACAATGGCTTCAATAAACGCTTCGTCCATGGCCACGTCCGGCGGGATACGCGGAAAAACTTTGCGGAAGGCGACCATCTCGCCGAGCCGGGGAATTTCTAAACAGAGTTGATGCTCCATCCGCAGCCGAATGTGACTGAGAAGGCTGACGATGTGGTCAGGGGTGTTGACAGCCATTTTTTGCGCGCCCACCATGCCGACAGTTGGGTCTGTAAACATCCGCACCAGATGTTCGACAGCATACTCATGTGGCAAGGTATCGCCGCTTTCTAGCACCAGGATATCGCTTTCTGCCGCGGCCAAGAACAGATTGAGGGCACTGGTCTTGCCCTCGCGTCGCTCCTGCTCAATCAATTTGATGCGCTCATCCTGGGCCATGAACTCCCGCACAATCGGTACAGTGCGGTCCGTGCAGGCACTACACACCACGATCACCTCCTGCATCTCCACCTGATGCAGGTGCTGGTTGAGAATTGCCTGGAGCAGAGGGCCGATGTTTTCCTCTTCATTATAGGCGGTGATGCCAATACTGCACTGTATTGTCCGCCCGCGTGATGTGGAGTGTACTTTCTGAGCTGCTACAGCGGATCTACTCACGGATAGCCTCGCTTAACGCCACTGGCTACAGACCAGGCAAATGTTTGTAGGGTTTCAAGCAACTGCCGGCGAAATTCTGTGCGGCTGAAACGTTCGGATTGGGCCCGGCATACAGCTGGGTCATAGGCGTATGGATCGAACTGTTCTACGGCTTGTTGCAGGGCTTGCGGCGTTTGTGTGTCAAAGAACGCGCCGGTCTTGCCGGGGATAACCGTATCCAGCGCGCCGCCGCCCCGATAGGCGAGCACCGGGCGCCCTACACTCATGGCCTCCACCGGGGCAATGCCGAAATCCTCCAAGCCCGGAAAGAGAAATGCTTTGCAGCCGCGCATCCATTCGACCTGCCGCGCCCAAGGCTGTCGCCCAACAAAAGAGACATTGGGGCCAGCGAGTTTCTCCAGGGCCGAACGGTCCCGGCCATCACCCACGACGACCAGCCGTTCATGCGGCAAGGCCCGGAAGGCTTCCACCGCCAAGTCGATGCGCTTATAGGGGATCAGACGGCTTACGACCAAATAGTACTCACCCACTGGCACAGATGGGTCCGGCGTAAAACGCTGCGTATCCACCGGCGGATGAATAACGACACTTTCCCGCGCATAGACCCGACGAATGCGCTCCTGCACGCTGCGACTGATGGCGATGAACTGATCAACCCGCTGGGCAGCCGCGTAATCCCAACGACGTAAGAGAGCCAGCAGAGGCTGCAGCCCAGCATTGAGCAACCCGCTGATCCGCTCCCGTCCCCGATACTGCTCATACAACCATAAAAAACGAGTGGGCGTCAAGCAATAACAGACATGGAGAGCCTTACGCTTGCCCCTCTGGGCCCGAACCCCATGACAAAAACCGCTTTTGTTGCTCAGAATCAGATCAAATCCGCTTAGGTCCGTTGTGGTGAAGGCAACAGGATAGACAGGCAGATAGGCCTGGTGTCGATCTGTGACCCCAGGCAGCCGCTGCATAAATGATGTATGGATAGACCAGTTGCGGTACGCCTCCGGCATTTTGTCCGGCCTGTACATGCTGGTAAAGATGGGGGCAGCAGGGAAGAGGGTCACCAACTCTTCAAGCACATTTTCCGCACCTCCCCTCTGGTTCAGCCAGTCATGAACCAGGGCCACCCGCATCCGGTTCTGCCAGTCAACTGCCGTGGTCTGCTCATTGCAGTGTTTGGTCACCGATGCAGAAGGCAGGGCCATCAGCGATCTTCCTGCCCCAACATAGCCAACTCTTCGGCGATGAAATGATCGACCATCAAGCGAAAAAGACTTTCAATAAACGCCGGGTCCAGGTTTCGTTCCGCAGCCCAGAGCCGCCGCGCCGCCAGCATCTGCTGTTGGCGTTGCAGCGCATAGACATCAAGCTCGCTACGTTTGAAATCCATGGCCGCGTGGACATACGCCCGCCGCTGGCTGATCACCTCAATGATCACCTGATCGAGTTGATCGATGGCAGACCGAACCTCCTCAAGAGACTGACAGTCTTGGGGCATTTTCATCAGATAGCTAACTCCCATTCACTAGGATCTTTCACAAAGAAACAGTGTACCGTAGAATCAGAGAGTGATCAAATGTAAGAATTCTGAACGGGCAGAGTTATACTTGTGGCCGATAGCCTGTGCCTACAGGCCCCTGGCCTATTGCCGTTTGATGTATATTCGCGTTCACATTCAAGGACTTGCCATGTCTACCTACCAATCCTATCTTGACACTCATCAGGAGCGTTTTCTCGCAGAACTGCTCGACTTTCTACGCATTCCCAGTATCTCTGCCTTACCGGAGCGAACAGCGGACGTGGCCCGGGCCGGGCAATGGGTCGCGGACCGTCTGCTGGCCGCCGGTGTTGAGAATGTGGACGTTCTGCCTACGAACGGCCATCCGGTGGTTTATGGCGATTGGCTGCATGCAGCGGATAAGCCGACAATTCTCATCTATGGCCACTTTGACGTGCAGCCCGTGGATCCGCTAGAACTCTGGACATACCCGCCCTTTGAACCGACTGTTGTGGGCGACCGGGTCTATGCCCGAGGGGCTTCTGATGACAAAGGGAATATGTTTGTGCCGATTCTAGCCGTGGAGGCCCTTTTACAGGGCGCAGGGGCCGCGCCGGTCAATCTGAAATTCTGCTTTGAAGGCCAAGAGGAGATCGGCAGTCCGCATATCCCTGCCTTTATGCCGCAACACAAAGAACGCTTCGCCTGCGACCTCGTGGTCAGCGCAGATGGCGGGCAGTTCAGCGCAAGCGAACCGCTCTTGTTGGTGGCTTTGCGCGGCATCTGTGGTGTACAGATCGATGTGCATGGCGCGCGTACGGACCTTCATTCCGGCCTATATGGCGGCCGCATCCAGAACCCTCTCCATGCCCTCTCACAGATTTTGGCCTCCCTGCATCGGGCCGATGGCACAGTGGCGGTGGAAGGCTTCTACGATGATGTGGTGGAGCTGTCCGCGGAGGAACGGGCCACCATCGCGCGGGTGCCTTTTGACCGAGCCCACTATCTACAAAACCTAGGCCTGGCAGAGGAGTTCGGCGAGCCGGGCTACAGCAGCCGGGAGCGGGGCTGGATTCGCCCCACAGTGGAGATGAACGGCATCTGGGGCGGCTTTCAGGCAGAGGGGATCAAAACCGTTCTGCCCAACGCAGCCCACGCCAAAATCACCTGCCGTCTCGTGGCAAAGCAGGAGCCAGAGCAGATCATTGCCCTACTCCATGAACACATTGAGCAGAACACACCCCCCGGAGTGACAGTCAAGGTCATGCCTCTGTCCATCCATGGCCAACCCTACAACATCTCATCGGATCATTGGGGCAACTTGGCCGCGGCCGCGGTCCTGACGGAACTCTACGGACGTGAGCCGTACCAGACCCGCAGCGGTGGCAGCATTCCCATCACTGGCATCTTTCTGGAACAATTGGGGGCCAATACCATCAGCTTCGGCTTTGGTATGGAGGACGAAAACGCGCATGCGCCAGATGAATTCTATCGGCTGGCGAGCTTCCGCAAAGGGCAGCAGGCGTATTGTGCCTTACTGGAACGCTTGGGAACCTAGCCAATGCCTGCGTACAGGATCACAGCAATTGAAACCACAGAACTGTAGAGAGGATGCCGACAAGCGCACCGACGTACACTTCTGTCGGCGTATGGCCGATCAGCTCTTTTAGCTCCTCTTCACTGACAGGATGGCCGGCGAAAAGCTCCCGCAGAATCTGATTCAGAACCTTTGCCTGTTTGCCGGTGGCCTGGCGCACGCCAGTGGCATCGTACATAATGATCACCGCGAAAATGACAGCTAGGGCAAACACATCGCTCCGAAGGCCAGAACGATAGCCGATGGCGAAAACCAGACTGCACACCATGGCCGAATGGCTGCTAGGCATACCACCGGAGCGGGTGAGTACCCGCAGATCGAAATCCCGCCGCCGAATCCACTCAAAGAGAAATTTATAGAGTTGCACGGCCATACCAACACTGAGGGGAAGCCAGAGAGCCGTATTTGACCAAAGTGATTGCATGGGACTATATATCCTGCGAACGAATAAATTCCTGAAGCGTAGGGTCCGGCCGCCACTGTTTGACCCGAAGTTCGGCATCTTCAAGCTTTTGTCCACAATGGGCTGCCAATTTCATGCCCTGTTCATACAGTTCCAAGGACTCATCAAGAGGCAGGTCGGTTGCCTCCAATCTTTCTAGGATCCTGTGCAACTGCTCCTGACCTTCCTCATAGGAAAGTGCCGCTATCTGCTGCGTGTTCTGTTTACTGCCCATTGCTTCTCCCTTCTGCTGCCAGTCCTCAGGTCTATGACCTAGCCAGTCGATTCGAGTGGTCAGCAAACTGCCGTTCCTGGCCACACGTCTCAGTATACCAGCATACGCCAAAATCGGTAACAGCAGATGATACGCTTCAGCGGGTCTTGTGTTAAGCTTATCTATCGATCTACGGCCCAAGAAAGCAATGGGATGGAGCGCAGTAACTCGCCACAAACCACTGCAAAAGCGGCTAACTGCAGCAGGGCGAAAATTGACATAAATTCTAACCAACATTTATAATACGCACAGACATCCATCAAAAGAAGCTGGGAAAAAATCAGGTGTTCATCCGGCCACAATGCGAAGATGGGCCGATAAGGGCCGGATATCGTATGTGCGAACGCCTGGTGGACACAGGAGATATGACATTGACGAATTTCTCGGAATTTGCTATTGCCGAGTTGGGTATGCCAAGCAACGAGACGACCTCAACAGGAAAGTCGAATACATGCAAAGCCGCTACCCAGACGCGGAAGTCGTCACAGACGTCGGCAGTGGACTCAACTTCAAAAGACGAGGGCTGTTATCCCTACTGGACAGACTACACCGCGGAGAAAAGCTCACGCTTGTGGTTGCCTACAGAGACCGTCTTGCGCGATTTGGAGCAGAACTCATCGAGCGTCTCATCGAACAAAACGGTGGCCAACTCGTGGTTCTCAACTAGGTTACACACAGCCCGCAAGAGGAACTTGCAGAGGATCTTCACGCCATCCTCAACGAGTTCTCTGCACGCCTCTAGGGAGCGCGTCGTTACAGTAACCAAATCAAAGCGGATCCGCATCTATCCCAACGCGGAACAGAGGGACATGATTCGGAACGAGTGGTTTCGGGCCAGTCGCTATGTATACAACCAGTGTGTTGAGTACTTGAAGAAAGGCAATGCAAACGACTGGCAGTATATCAAGGCGCACATGACAGAGCTGTTCGTGTGGTACGATTGGCTCAATGACGTGCCTTATCAGATTAAGGGGCAGGCTGTAAAAGACGCCTGCAAAGCTGTGGAGACAGAGGAGTGTAAGGCAGCGCAGACTGGCGAACCATTCGACATGAAGTTCAGAGCAAGGAAGCACCCGAAGCAGTCGTGTTTCATCCCCAAGACAGCAGTAAAAGAGCGCGGCGTGTATGTTCGCATACTACAAGGCACTCTGCTGCGGCGTGAAGAATTACCCGGCGACCTATTAGACTGCCGGCTAGTCCTAGACAATGGTCGCTACTTTTTAGTATGCCCGTATAAGGAACGACACCACGTATCCGAGACCCAAGGGCGTGTTGTCGCACTCGATCCAGGCATCCGTTCGTTCCTGACATTCTTTTCTGAAACCAGTTGTGGGTGGCTAGGTCGTGGTGATTTTGGTCAGATTCAACGCTTGTGTACGCACCTTGACAATCTGTTAAGCGATTTGTCAAAGACCAAGGGCAAGCGTCGGCAGCGTCTCCGCAAGGCTGCTGCCCGATTGCGCGTGAAAATACAGAATCTGGTTGATGAACTTCACCACAAGACAGCCCGCTATCTGGTGGATAATTTCGACATCATTCTGCTGCCCACGTTTGAAACCAAAGATATGGTCAAGCGTGGCACGCGCAAGATACGCAGCAAAACCGCTAGGATGATGATGACCTTTGCTCACTATCGCTTCAAACAGTTCTTGAAGCACAAAGCCTACGAGACCGGTAAGCTGGTGATTGATGTGAATGAAGCCTATACATCGAAAACGTGTAGCTGGACAGGCGAAGTCAAGAACAATCTAGGTGGCGCAAAGGTGATGGTCGGGAGAGATGGCCAACGCATGGATAGAGACATCAATGGCGCGCGTGGGATATTCCTGCGCGCTTTGGGAGATACCCCCGCGCTACAAGCGTGCGTTGTTGAATGATTTCTGCAAAGTTACAAAGATTCACTCAACAAAAATGTATCGGAGATACCCATGACAGACAGTACACAGCACAGACCCGCGGTTGTCATTCTAGAGACAGATCTGTTTTTTTCGGTACGCTTGGAGGATGTGGTACGTGCCCAAGGCGGGGAACCCGTCACTGTGGATGCGGCCGAGACGTTCGTAGCCGCCATCGACCGCATGTTCCCAGTGTTGGCTCTGCTGGACGTACAGACGCCTAGTGATTGGGAGACAGCTATCTCCCAATGCAAGATGAAACCCCACACCCGCCAGACGCCCATCTTCGCCTTTGGTAGCCATGTGGATGTGGCAACCCTCCAACGTGCCCGCAAAGCAGGCGCGGATCATGCGTGGGCTCGCAGCCGCATGATGGAGGAACTGGTGACAGTCGTCCAGCAGCATGTCCATCCCCCGATCCGGCATCTCAATGGCTGTGCAGATCCCCCAAGCCGCGCCACGGTCGCCGGCCTGCTGGCGTTCAATCAGGGAAGGTTCTTTGATCAGCACGAATATTTGGAACTGGCTTGGAATGAGGAAGAACGCTCTGTGCGGGAATTGTATCAAGGCATCTTGCAGGTAGGGGTTGCCTTTCTACAGATGGAGCGGAACAACCGGCGAGGCGCACTCAAAATGTTTCGCCGAGGTTTGCCAAAGCTGCGAGGCCTAGCAGACGTGTGCCAGGGAATCCATGTGGCCGCGTTTCGGAATGCAGCCGAACGCATTCATCGGGAACTATCGCAGCAAGAACAGCTATCGTCCAGTGCCTCGCCCCACAAGTGGAGCAGCACAGTGAACGATTTCCCCACAATCACATTTGACAATCCATACGCTGGAGAGACACCCGAAGCACTCGGCATTGTCCTGCCTGGGGAATCTCCCCATAGCTAACGCTCGTATAGAGGTGCGGCCAGGCAGGCGTCCGCTTACTTATACACGAGCGGCAGGAAGAGCTGCCTGCGAACCGGGGCAAGCGGTGTAGCCGTGGCTGTGGGCGTGACTGTGGGCGTAGCTGTCGGTGTAACAGGATCGCAGAAAGACAACTCAATAGCCGACAGGTCGTTCTGGGCAACACGCGCCAACGCATTGGGAATACAGCCGCTGAACCGATTTCCAGCCAAGGACAACGAACGGAGAGCAGAGAGATCCACCAGGGTCGTCGGGATGCTGCCTGTCAGACTGTTGTTGGCCAGGTGCAAGGTCTGCAAGCTGGCAATACTGCCCAGATCTGTCGGCAGGCTGCCCGACAGCCTGTTGTTGGAGAAGTCCAAGACCTGCAGGGCGGCCAGCGCGCGCAAACCAACCGGGATACGGCCCGAGAATTCGTTGTTGGAGAAGTTCAAGGTCTGCAGACCGCTGAGCCGGCTCAAGGTAGACGGGATGCTGCCTGCCAATGTCTTGCCGCTGATCTGTAGCGCCAGACTGACCACACGCTGCGGGGCCCCGCTAATGGTTACCCCTTCCCATGTGTCTATGCTGCTGTCCTCACTCCAGTTCAAGCGCATAGAGGTACTGATGCGTCCCTCCAGGGTGGCCTTGATGGTTAGAAGCTGTACGCAGTCTCTGACCAGGTCGGCATTGGCAGAGGGGTTGGCTACAACAGTGCCATTGGTACATCGTGGTCTCGGTGTTGAGCCACCGCCACCACCGCCACCGCCCGAAGATGGTGGTGATGGTCGTGGGCAGAATTGCCAATCTGTTGTCAGGCGACCTTGCAAGGTATGGGGGATACAGCCTGTTAGTGCAGCATTGCCAGCAAGGTACAACGTCCGCAGACGGGGGAGAGCGTACAACTGGGAAGGGATGGGTCCCATCAGGGTGTTGCTGTAGAGGGACAACGTCTGCAGATTGACGAGGTTGCCCAGTTGCGATGGGATCTCCCCCGTCAGGGTGTTGCTGTAGAGGGACAACGTCTGCAGATTGGTGAGGGCACCCAACGCAGCAGGGATGCTGCCTGCCAAAGGTGGCCTATTACTGGAGAGGTTCAAGGTTATCACTTGCGTGGGAGAGGCGTTGTCATCAAAACTAATGCCGTTCCATGTAGTTATCAGAGTCGTTGTATCCCAGTTCAGTAAGGAGGTCCCTCGTAGGGTGTCCTTGAAGTCGTTCAGGAGTATGTTGCACTCGGCGACTAGATTCTCTTCTTCTTCTCTTTCTGGACCCGGAATTGCGATACTATTGGCACAGACGGAGCAGTAACGCAGGCCGGGCAGAAGATTGACTGTGTCAGACAGTAAGGTAGAACGCGAGTGCAGGGTATGTGGTATACATCCGCTTAGTGTGTTGCCACGGATGTACAATTGTGTCAGATTGGCGAGGTTGCCCAGTTCAGCAGGGATGCTGCCAGTCAGTTGGTTGCTGTAGAGGGACAACGTCTGCAGATTGGCGAGGTTGGCTAGTTGAGCAGGGATGCTGCCTATCAGGGTGTTGGAGTAGAGGTGCAACTGCTGCAGAGAGGCGGGTAGCGTAATAGGGATGGTGCCTGTCAGTTGGTTGTTGGCCAGGTGCAACGTCCGTAGTTGGGTGAAGGTCCCCAGGGCAGCAGGGATGTTGCCCGTCAGTCGGTTGTTGTTGAGGTGCAACTGCTCCAGATTTCTGAGGTTGGCTAGTTGAGCAGGGATGCTGCCTATCAGAGTGTTGGAGTAGAGGTGCAACTGCTGCAGAGAGGCGGGTAGCGTAATAGGGATGTTGCCCGTCAGTTGGTTGTCGGAGAGGTGCAACTGCTGCAGAGAGGCGGGTAGCGTAATAGGGATGTTGCCTGTCAGTCGGTTGTTGTTGAGATGCAACGTCCGTAGCTGGGTGAAGGTCCCCAGGGCAGCAGGGATAATGCCCGTCAGTCGGTTGTTGTTGAGATGCAACTGCTGCAGATTTCTGAGGTTGGCTAGTTGAGCAGGGATGCTGCCTATCAGGGTGTTGGAGTAGAGGTGCAACTGCCGTAGATTGGAGAGATTGCCCAGTTCCCGTGGGATCTCGCCCGTCAGTTGGTTGCTGTAGAGGGACAACGTCTGCAGATTGGTGAGGGCACCCAACGCAGCAGGGATGCTGCCTGCCAAAGGTGGCCTATTACTGGAGAGGTCCAAGGTTATCACTTGCGTGGGAGAGGCGTTGTCATCAAAACTAATGCCGTTCCATGTAGTTATCAGAGTCGTTGTATCCCAGTTCAGTAAGGAGGTCCCTCGTAGGGTGTCCTTGAAGTCGTTCAGGAGTATGTTGCACTCGGCGACTAGATTCTCTTCTTCTTCTCTTTCTGGACCCGGAATTGCGATACTATTGGCACAGACGGAGCAGAAACGCAGGCCGGGCAGAAGATTGACTGTGTCAGACAGTAAGGTAGAACGCGAGTGCAGGGTATGGGGTATACATCCGCTTAGTGTGTTGCCACGGATGTACAATTGTGTCAGATTGGCGAGGTTGCCCAGTTCAGCAGGGATGCTGCCAGTCAGTTGGTTGCTGTAGAGGGACAACGTCTGCAGATTGGAGAGGTTGGCTAGTTGAGCAGGGATGCTGCCTATCAGGGTGTTGGAGTAGAGGTGCAACTGCCGCAGAGAGGCGGGTAGCGTAATAGGGATCGTGCCTGTCAGTTGGTTGTTGGCCAGGTGCAACGTCCGTAGCTGGGTGAAGGTCCCCAGGGCAGCAGGGATGTTGCCCGTCAGTCGGTTGTTGTTGAGGTGCAACTGCTCCAGATTTCTGAGGTTGGCTAGTTGAGCAGGGATGCTGCCTATCAGAGTGTTGGAGTAGAGGTGCAACTGCTGCAGAGAGGCGGGTAGCGTAATAGGGATGTTGCCTGTCAGTTGGTTGTCGTTGAGGTGCAACTGCTGCAGAGAGGCGGGTAGCGTAATAGGGATGTTGCCTGTCAGTTGGTTGTTGGCCAGGTGCAACGTCCGTAGTTGGGTGAAGGTCCCCAGGGCAGCAGGGATGCTGCCTGTCAGAGTGTTGGAGTAGAGGTGCAACTGCCGCAGATTTCTGAGGTCGGCTAGTTCAGTAGGGATGCTGCCTATCAGAGTGTTGGAGTAGAGGTGCAACTGCCGCAGAGAGGCGGGTAGCGTAATAGGGATGTTGCCTGTCAGTCGGTTGTTGTTGAGATGCAACGTCCGTAGCTGGGTGAAGGTCCCCAGGGCAGCAGGGATGTTGCCCGTCAGGGAGTGACCGCTGAGGCGCAACTCCCGCAGCGCGGAGAGACTGCCCAGTTGAGCAGGGATCGTACCCGTCAATCTGTTGCCGTCCCTGAGCGCGCCATCAAGTGCCACTGTAATCACACGCGAGCTGTCAACGCTGATTCCCTCCCAACTGTTTATAGTTCTTATTGTACTCCAGTCTAATGAGGCGGCGTCACCTTCTAGGGTGGGCTTGGCGGCCAGGAGTGTTTCGCAATCGCTGATCATGCCAGGTTGTTCTGGATCCGGAATCGCATAACTGTTGGCACAGGGCCTAGGTGTTGATGTCGGCGCGGGTGGGGGGAGGCCCACGTTACATCTAGACCGGCCGAGACGTTGCATGTCGCTCCGGTTCCTATAAGCAACCGGAGTAGTGAATTTATTGTACAAGGAAGGGATGACACAGCCTTGGAATGTGTTGGGGGAGGAGGGACGGAGGTACAAGTCCCGCAGCTCGGAGAGGTTGCCCAGTTGAGCAGGGATGCTGCCCGTCAGTCGGTTGTTGAGAAGCCTCAAGTACCGCAGCAGGGAGAGGTTGCCCAGTTCAGGCGGGATGCCGCCAGTCAGTAGGTTGTTGTAAAGGAACAATATCCGCAGCTCGGAGAGGTTGCCCAGTTCAGCAGGGATGACACCGGTCAGTCGGTTGTTGTGAAGCCTCAAGTCCCGCAGCTGGGAGAGGTTGCCCAGTGTTTCAGGGATGACACCGGTCAGTTGGTTGTGGTTAAGGCGTAATTCTGTTAGATTGGAGAGATTGCCCAGTTCATATGGGATAGTGCCGGTCAGTTGGTTGTTGTAGAGGCGTAATTCTGTTAGATTGGAGAGATTGCCCAGTGCAGGCGGGATGCTGCCCGTCAGTCGGTTGTTGTGGAGGTGCAATGCTGTTAGATTGGAGAGATTGCCCAGTGCAGGCGGGATGCTGCCCGTCAGTCGGTTGTTGTCAAGGAATAAGATATCCAGCTTGGAGAGATTGCCCAGGGCAGCCGGGATAGGGCCCGTCAGGAGGTTTTCGTCGAGGCGCAAAGACACCAGATTGGTGAGGTTGCCCAATTCAGGCGGGATGGATCCCCTCAGGCCGTTAGGTCTACCCGATATAATCGGATTAGTCGAAGATGGGTCCGGTGCGTTGTGTGGTAACCATAACTCCCGTAGCTGGGAGAGTCTGCCCAGTGCAGCCGGGATGCTGCCCCTCAGGTCATTGTCGCTGATTCTCAAACTCCGTAGCTGGGAGAGATTGCCCAGTGCAGGGGGGATTTCGCCACCTAGTCTGTTAGGTCTATTGCTAGCTCCGCCTTGTATCAGTGAACTGAATGCTATATTCAGTGTCATCACCCGGGTGCTGGTGATGTGGACCCCGACCTCGATCCCATACCATGAGGTTATGAGAGTCGTTGTCAGCCAATTGCTCAGTCTGCCAGCCCCTTCTAGGGTGGCCTTGGCGGCCCAGAGCGCGTTGCAATCCGCGACCAGGTTGGGGTCTTCTGGATCCGGAATCGCGTCCGTGTTGCTACATACATTGGCTACTGTTACTGCTGCTGGTGGCGGTGGTGCTGCTGGTACCTGTGCAATGATGGGGGTGGTGCCGCCACCGGCGGTCATCATCAAAGCGGTGATGACAAGCGCAGAGCCGAGGACGATGAGGGCTGATAAAATGATCCCTCGCGTGGTGCGTATATTTTTAGAACATTTGTACGGGGGGGGGGGGGGGGGGTAAGGAGGATGAGGGCTGACTAGGCGCGTCTAGTTGCGGTTCGTCGCTCTCAAGCTGCTGCCTGTTCCATAGATTCTGACCGGTCATGATCACACTCCAGACAACTCTCTCTGCTTCTCCATGCGAATGGACTGGGGGTGACCTCACATTCACCCCCAACGGTTAAGAACAAGACTACCACAGTTGGAAGCACTTGTCAAGTCCTTTTTCAATGCTAGTACTAGCATTCTAGATCCACACTAGAGAGTACTCTCCGAGGTGCGGCAGACGTCCGCTTACTTATACACGAGCGGCAGGAAGAGCTGCCTGCGAACCGGGGCAAGCGGTGTAGCCGTGGCTGGGGGCGTGACTGTAGGCGTAGCTGTCGGGGTGACCGGATCGCAGAAAGACAACTCGATAGCCGACAGGTCGTTCTGGGCAACACGCGCCAACGCATTGGGAATACAGCCGCTGAACCGATTTCCAGCCAAGGACAACGAGCGGAGCGCGGAGAGATCCACCAAGGTCGTCGGGATGCTGCCCGTCAGACTGTTGTTGGCCAGGTGCAAGGTCTGCAAGGTGGCAATACTGCCCAGATCAGTCGGCAGGCTGCCCGACAGCCGGTTGTTAGAGAAGTCCAAGACCTGCAGGGCGGCCAGCGCGCGCAAACCAACCGGGATACGGCCCGAGAATTCGTTGCTGGAGAAGTTCAAGGTCTGCAGACCTGTGAGCCGGCTCAAGGTAGACGGGATGCTGCCTGCCAATGTCTTGCCACTGATATCAAGCTCCAGACTGACCACACGCTGCGGGGCCCCGCCAATGGTTACCCCTTCCCAGGTGTCTATGCTGCTGTCCTCACTCCAATTCAAGCGCATAGAGGTACTGATGCGTCCCTCCAGGGTGGCCTTGATGGTTAGAAGCTGTACGCAGTCTCTGACCAGGTCGGCATTGGCAGAGGGGTTGGCTACAACAGTGCCATTGGTACATCGTGGTCTCGGTGTTGAGCCGCCGCCGCCACCACCGCCACCGCCCGAAGATGGTGGTGATGGTCGTGGGCAGAATTGCCAATCTGTTGTCAGGCGACCTTGCAAAGTATAGGGGATACAGCCTGTTAGTGGATTGCCAGCAAGGTGCAACGTCTGCAGCTGGGGGAGAGCGTACAACCGGGGAGGGATGGAGCCCGTCAGGGTGTTGCTGTAGAGGGACAACGTCTGCAGCTTTGTGAAGTCCCCTAGCCACGATGGAATCGTACCCGTCAAGCTGTTCTGACCTAGGTTCAAAGTGGTCAGCGTGTTGGAGAGGGCGGCCAGTGCAGTAGGGATCTCGCCTATCAGGTTACTGTTCGGGAGACTTAGACTTACACTTATCACTTGCATGGGTCTAACGTTGTCGTTGAGACTAATGCCAACCCAGGTAGTTATGGCAGTCGTCGGTGCCCAGTTCAACGCAGTAGTATTCCACCCTCTAGTTTCCAATCCTTGCTTCACCTGCAAGAGCCTTTCGCAATCCCGACGCAGGCTGATAGATTCCTCTAGGTATGAACCCGGTATCGCTTCTGTGTCAATGCACACAACCACACGCCCCGCTGGCATATCGCAATCTGGGAAGCCGCTGAATGATGACGATGTCAGGTCATTGTTAGCAATATTTCGCAACGCAGGTGGGATACAGCCGCTGAGTTGGTTGTCCCCAAGCCGCAATGTCTGCAGCGTTTCAGTGATGTTGACCAGCGCACGTGGGATGGAGCCTGTCAGTTGGTTGTTGTTGAGGTGCAACTGCTGCAGATTGATGAGAATACTCAGTTCCGGTGGGATCTCGCCCGTCAGGGTGTTGCTGTAGAGGGACAACATCTGCAGAGCTGTGAACTCCCCTAGCCACAGTGGGATCGTACCCGTCAAGCGGTTCTGGCTTAGGTTCAAAGTGGTCAGCGTGCTGGAGAGAGTGCCCAGTTGCGATGGGATCTCGCCCGTCAGTCGGTTGTCGTTGAGACGCAATGTCAGCAGATTTGTGAACTCCCCTAACCACGGTGGGATGGAGCCAGTCAAGCTGTTCTGACTTAGGTTCAAGGTGGTCAGCGTGCTGGAGAGGGTGCCCAGTGCAGTAGGGATCTCGCCCATCAGGTTACTGTTCGGGAGACTTAGACTTACACTTATCACTTGCGTGGGTCTAGCGTTGTCGTTGAGATCAATGTCAACCCAAGTAGTTATGGCAGTCGTCGGTGCCCAGTTCAACGCAGTAGTATTCCACCCTCTAGTTTCCAATCCTTGCTTCACCTGCAAGAGCCTTTCGCAATCCCGACGCAGGCTGATAGATTCCTCTAGGTATGAACCCGGTATCGCTTCTGTGTCAATGCACACAACCACACGCCCCGCTGGCATATCGCAATCTGGGAAGCCGAATGATGTCAGGTCATTGTTAGCAATATCTCGCAACGCAGGTGGGATACAGCCGCTGAGTTGGTTGGCCCCAAGCCGCAATGTCTGCAGCGTTTCAGTAATGTTGACCAGCGCACGTGGGATGCTGCCTGTCAGTTGGTTGTTGTTGAGGTGCAACTGCTGCAGATTGATGAGAATACTCAGTTCCGGTGGGATTTCACCCGTCAGGGTGTTGCTGGAGAGGTTTAATGTCTGCAGAGTACGGGAGAGAGTGCCCAGTTGAGTTGGGATGTTGCCCGTCAGTTGGTTGTCGTTGAGGTGCAACTGCTCCAGAGTGTTGGAGATGAGACCCGTGCCTAGTTCCGGCGGGATGGGGCCCGTCAGACGGTTGTTGTTGAGGTGCAACTGCTGCAGATTTCTGAGGTTGGCTAGTTGAGCAGGGATGCTGCCTATCAGAGTGTTGGAGTAGAGGTGCAACTGCTGCAGAGAGGCGGGTAGCGTAATAGGGATCGTGCCCGTCAGTTGGTTGTCGTTGAGGTGCAACGTCCGTAGCTGGGTGAAGGTGCCCAGGGCAGCAGGGATAGTGCCCGCCAGTCGGTTGTTGTTGAGGTGCAACTGCTGCAGATTGGAGAGGTCGGCTAGTTCAGTAGGGATGCTGCCTATCAGAGTGTTGGAGTAGAGGTGCAACTGCCGCAGAGAGGCGGGTAGCGTAATAGGGATGTTGCCTGTCAGTCGGTTGTTGTTGAGGTGCAACGTCCGTAGCTGGGTGAAGGTGCCCAAGGCAGCAGGGATGTTGCCCATCAGGGAGTGACCGCTGAGTCGCAACTCCCGCAGCGCGGAGAGACTGCCCAGTTGAGCAGGGATGCGACCCGTCAATCTGTTTCCGTCCCTGAGCGCGCCATCAAGTGCTACGGTAATCACACGCGAGCTGTCAACGCTGATTCCCTCCCAACTGTTTATAGTTCTTATTGTACTCCAGTCTAATGAGGCGGCGTCACCTTCTAGGGTGGGCTTGGCGGCCAGGAGTGTTTCGCAATCGCTGATCATGCCAGGTTGTTCTGGATCCGGAATCGCATAACTGTTGGCACAGGGCCTAGGTGTTGATGTCGGCGCGGGTGGGGGGGGGCCAGAGTTACATGCAGACAGGCCGAGAAATCGCATGTCGCTACGGTTCCTATAATAAGGCTGATTAATGTCAGTGAATTTATTGTACAAGGTAGAGATGACACAGTCGCCGGAGTTGAATCTGTAGGGGGAGGAGGGACGGAGGAGAAAAAACTCCAGATTGGAGAGGTTGGCCAGTTGAGCAGGGATGACACCGGTCAGTCGGTTGTGGCGAAGGTACAAAACCTGCAGCTGGGAGAGGTTGCCCAGTTCAGGCGGGATGCCGCCAGTCAGTAGGTTGTCGTTAAGGAGCAAGTACCGCAGCTGGGAGAGGTTGCCCAGTTCAGCAGGGATGACACCGGTCAGTCGGTTGTTGTTAAGCCTCAAGTACCACAGCTGGGAGAGGTTGCCCAGTGTTTCAGGGATGACACCGGTCAGTTGGTTGTGGTTAAGGCGTAATCGCACCAGCTTGGAGAGATTGCCCAGTTCATATGGGATAGTGCCGGTCAGTCGGTTGGTGGTAAGGACTAAGTACTCCAGATTGGAGAGGTTGCCCAGTTCAGCAGGGATGGGGCCCGTCAGAGTGTTGCTATAGAGGTCCAATTCTGTTAGCTTGGAGAGATTGCCCAGTGCAGGCGGGATGGGCCCACTCAGAAGGTTTCGAAAGAGGGCCAAGTAATCCAGCTTGGAGAGATTGCCCAGTGCAGGCGGGATGCTGCCCGTCAGGAAGTTTGTGTCAAGGGCTAAGTGATCCAGATTGGAGAGATTGCCCAATTCAGCAGGGATAGTGCCCGTCAGGAGGTTTTCGTCGAGGCGCAAAGACTCCAGATTGGTGAGGTTGCCCAATTCAGGCGGGATGGAGCCCCTCAGGCCGTTAGGTCTATCCCGTATATGAGCAATGTCCGAAGTTGGGTCCGGTGCGTTGTTTTGGAACCATAACTCCCGTAGCTGGGAGAGTCTGCCCAGTGCAGCCGGGATGCTGCCCCTCAGGTCATTGTCGCTGATTTTCAAACTCCGTAGCTGGGAGAGATTGCCCAGTGCAGGGGGGATTTCGCCACCTAGTCTGTTAGGTCTATTGCTAGCTCCGCCTTGTATCAGTGAACTGAATGTTATATTCAGTGTCATCACCCGGGTGCTGGTGATGTGGACCCCGACCCCAATCCCATACCATGAGGTTATGGGCCTCGTTAGCAGCCAGTTGCTCAGTCTGCCACCCCCTTCTAGGGTGGCCTTGGCGGCCCAGAGCGCGTTGCAATCCGCGACCAGGTTGGGGTCTTCTGGATCCGGAATCGCAGCAGTGTTGGTACATACATTGGCTACTGGTACTGCTGCTGGTGGCGGTGGTGCTGCTGGTACCTGTGCAATGATGGGGGTGGTGCCGCCACCGGCGGTCATCATCAAAGCGGTGATGACAAGCGCAGAGCCGAGGACGATGAGGGCTGATAAAATGATCCCTCGCGTGGTGCGTATATTTTTAGAACATTTGTACGGGGGGGGGGGGGGGTAAGGAGGATGAGGGCTGACTGGGCGCGTCTAGTTGCGGTTCATCGCTCTCAAGCTGCTGCCTGTTCCATAGATTCTGATCGCGGTTGGTCATGATCACACTCCAAGCAACTATCTCTGCTTCCTGTACACAACTCATGTACACTATACGATAATGTACATGATAAGCGCAAAGCGGAAGTAGGTCAAATGCTCCACCGAGAGAGTACTCTCCGAGGTGCGGCAGACGTCCGCTTACTTATACACGAGCGGCAGGAAGAGCTGCCTGCGAACCGGGGCAATCGGTGTAGCAGGGGCTGGCCGCGTGACTGTAGGCGTAGCTGTCGGTGTAACAGGATCGCAGAAGGACAACTCAATAGCCGACAGGTCGTTCTGGGCAACCCGCGCCAACGCATTGGGAATACAGCCGCTGAACCGATTTCCAGCCAAGGACAACGAACGGAGCGCGGAGAGATCCACCAGGGTCGTCGGGATGCTGCCCGTCAGACTGTTGTTGGCCAGGTGCAAGGTCTGTAAGCTGGCAATACTGCCCAGATCTGTCGGCATGCTGCCCGACAGCCTGTTGTTGGAGAAGTCCAAGATCTGCAGGGCGGCCAGCGCGCGCAAACCAACCGGGATACGGCCCGAGAATTCGTTGTTGGAGAAGTTCAAGGTCTGCAGACCGCTGAGCCGGCTCAAGGTAGACGGGATGCTGCCTGCCAATGTCTTGCCACTGATCTGTAGCGCCAGACTGACCACACGCTGCGGGGCCCCGCCAATGGTTACCCCCTCCCAGGTGTCTATGCTGCTGTTCTCACTCCAGTTCAAGCGCATAGAGGCACTGATGCGTCCCTCCAGGGTGGCCTTGATGGTTAGAAGCTGTACGCAGTCTCTGACCAGGTCGGCATTGGCAGAGGGGTTGGCTACAACAGTGCCATTGGTACATCGTGGTCTCGGTGTTGAGCCACCGCCGCCGCCACCACCGCCCGAAGATGGCGGCCGTGGCACAGGTGTAGGCGTGCATTCCGGCAGAACTATGTCAGTATGTGTGTCGGTACGATCCCTCCACGTATTCAAGTCACTGCTGATACATCCGCTTATTGTATTGCCGCCGAGGTACAAGTGTGTCAGACGGGAGAGTCTGCCCAGGGCAGCAGGGATGCTACCCGACAGTTGGTTGTTGTTGAGGCGCAATGTCTGCAGATTGGTGAGTTGGCCCAGTTGAGCAGGGATAGTGCCCGTCAGGGTGTTGGAATAGAGGGACAATGTCTGCAGCTGGGCGAGGTTGCCTAGGGCAGAGGGGATCATGCCCGTCAGGGTGTTGGTGTGGAGATTCAAGGTCTGCAGATTGGTGGAAAGATTGCCCAGTGCAGTGGGGATGCGGCCCGACAGACGATTGTTGGCCAGGTTCAAGGTCTGTAGTGTGACGAGGTTGCCCAGTTGCGATGGGATCTCCCCCGTCAGGGTGTTGCTGTAGAGGTTCAACTGCCGCAGATTGGAGAGGTTGCCCAGTTGAGTTGGGATGGTGCCCGTCAGGGTGTTGCTGTAGAGGTTCAATGTCTGCAGCTTGGTGAGGGTACCCAGGGCAGTAGGGATGCTGCCTGCCAAAGGTGGCGTATTACTGGAGAGGTCCAAGGTTATCACTTGCGTGGGAGAGTCGTTGTTGTCGAAACTAATGCCGTCCCATGCAGTTATCAGAGTCGTTTTACTCCAGTTCAGTGAGGTACTGCCTCTTAGGGTATCCTTGGCTCCCACAAGCGCGTTGCAATCCGCGACTAGGCTGCGCGATTCGGTGGTTGACCAGCCGGGAATCGCGACGCTACCGTAACAGGGGTTAGAGCCAGGGGTACACATCCGCAGGCTGCCGACTCTTAGGCCAGTACGATCCGAGAAGGGATGACATTCTTCAAAGTTGTTGGTTGCGTTCATGCTGGCTATTAGCAAAATCTGGGCATTCGTAGGGAGATTGCCCAGTTCCGGTGGGATGGTGCCCGTCAGTTGGTTGTGTTCTAGGTTCAATGTCTGCAGCTTGGTGAGAGTACTCAGTTCCGGTGGGATGGTGCCCGTCAGTTGGTTGGTGGAGAGGTTCAACTGCCGCAGATTGGAGAGGTTGCCCAGGTCAGCAGGGATCGTACCCGTCAGGGTGTTGGAGTAGAGGTTCAATGTCTGCAGATTGGTGAGAGTACTCAGTTGCGGTGGGATCTCGCCCGTCAATCTGTTCTGACCTAGGTTCAAAGTGGTCAGCGTGTGGGAGAGGGCGGCCAGTTGCGGTGGGATCTTGCCCGTCAGGGTGTTGCTGTAGAGGTTCAACGTCCGTAGATTGGAGAGGTCGCCCAGGGCAGCAGGGATGTTGCCCATCAGGGAGTGACCGCTGAGCCGCAACTCCCGCAGCGCGGAGAGACTGCCCAGTTGAGCAGGGATGCGCGATCCCGTCAATCTGTTTCCGTCCCTGAGCGCGCCATCAAGTGCCACTGTAATCACACGCGAGCTGTCAACGCTGATTCCCTCCCAACTGTTTATAGTTCTTATTGTACTCCAGTCTAATGAGGCGGGGTCAACTTCTAGGGTGGGCTTGGCGGCCAGGAGTGTTTCGCAATCGCTGATCATGCCAGGTTGTTCTGGATCCGGAATCGCATAACTGTTGGCACAGGGCCTAGGTGTAGATGTCGGCGCGGGGGTGGGCGTGGGTGCGGGCGGGGGTGTGCAGGTAGGCGGGGGTGAATTAAGCGGCCGGTCGACGCTGGGCCTTTTATTGTGTAAGGAACTGATGATACAGCCGCTGAATGTGTTAGTGTAGGGGTAGTTGAAGAGGGTGCCGATGACCAAACCGTTCGACCTTAACTCGGTGAGGGAGCCCAATTGAGCAGGGATGATACCCGTCAGTTGGTTGTTGAAAAGCCGCAATCCCAGCAGCAGGGAGAGGTTGCCCAGTTCAGGCGGGATAGAGCCGGACAGGCGGTTGTAGTGAAGGTACAAGTACCGCAGCTCGGAGAGGTTGCCCAGTTCAGCGGGGATGACACCGGTCAGTTGGTTGACGTGAAGGTGCAAATATGTCAGATTGGTGAGGTTGCCCAGTGTTTCAGGGATGACACCGGTCAGTCGGTTGTGGTTAAGGTACAACCGTTGCAGATTGGTGAGGTTGCCCAGTTCATATGGGATAGTGCCCGTCAGTGGGTTGTTTCTGAGGGCCAAAAGCCCCAGATTGGTGAGGTTGCCCAGTTCAGCAGGGATGGTACCCGTCAGTTGGTTTCTATCGAGGTACAACTCTGTTAGATTGGTGAGGTTGCCCAGTGCAGGCGGGATGGGGCCCGTCAGACTGTTCTTGGCCAGGTGTAAGATCGTCAGATTGGAGAGATTGCCCAGTGCAGCAGGGATAGTGCCCGTCAGTCGGTTGTGGTTGAGGCGCAACTTCTCCAGCTTGGAGAGGTTGCCCAATTCAGGCGGGATGGAGCCCCTCAGGCCGTTAGGTCTATTCCGTATAGGAGCCTGGTCCGAATCTGGGTTCGGTCCGTTGTCTGGGAAGAATAACTCCCGTAGCTGGGAGAGTCTGCCCAGTGCAGCCGGGATGGTGCCGGTCATGTCATGGCTGTCGATGCTCAACCTCCGTAGCTGGGAGAGATTGCCCAGTTCAGGGGGGATTTCGCCACCTAGTTTGTTATTTTCGCCTACTATCAACGAGCTGGGTGCAAGCGCCAGTGTCATCACCCGGGTGCTGGTGATGTGGACCCCGACCTCGATCCCATACCATGAGGTTATGAGAGTCGTTGTCAGCCAATTGCTCAGTCTGCCAGCCCCTTCTAGGGTGGCCTTGGCGGCCCAGAGCGCGTTGCAATCCGCGACCAGGTTGGGGTCTTCTGGATCCGGAATCGCAGCAGTGTTGCTACATACATTGGTTACTGGTACTGCTGTTGGTGTCGGTGGTGGTGCTGGTACCTGTACCTGTGCAATGATGGGGGCGGTGCCGCCACCTGCGGTCATCATCAAAGCGGTGATGACAAGCGCAGAGCCGAGGACGATGAGGGCTGATAAAATGATCCCTCGCGTGGTGCGTATATTTTTAGAACATTTGTACGGGGGGGGGGGGGGTAAGAAGGATGAGGGCTGACTGGGCGCGCCTAGTTGCGGTTCGTCGCTCTCAAGCTGCTGCTTGTTCCATAGATTCTGATCGCGGTTGGTCATGATCACACTCCAGATAACTCTCTCTGCTTCCTGTACACAACTCAGGCACACTATACTATATGTACATGATAAGCGCAAAGCGGCAGTAGGTCAAATGCTCCACCGAGAGAGTACTCTCCGAGGTGCGGCAGACGTCCGCTTACTTATACACGAGCGGCAGGAAGAGCTGCCTGCGAACCGGGGCAAGCGGTGTAGCCGTGGCTGGGGGCGTGACCGTAGGCGTAGCTGTCGGTGTAACAGGATCGCAGAAGGACAACTCAATAGCCGACAGGTCGTTCTGGGCAACCCGCGCCAACGCATTGGGAATACAGCCGCTGAACCGATTTCCAGCCAAGGACAACGAACGGAGAGCGGAGAGATCCACCAGGGTCGTCGGGATGCTGCCCGTCAGACTGTTGTTGGCCAGGTGCAAGGTCTGCAAGCTGGCAATACTGCCCAGATCTGTCGGCATGCTGCCCGACAGCCGGTTGTTGGAGAAGTCCAAGACCTGCAGGGCGGCCAGCGCGCGCAAACCAACCGGGATACGGCCCGAGAATTCGTTGTTGGAGAAATTCAAGGTCTGCAGACCGCTGAGCCGGCTCAAGGTAGACGGGATGCTGCCTGCCAATGTCTTGCCACTGATCTGTAGCGCCAGCCTGACCACACGCTGCGGGGCCCCGCTAATGGTTACCCCTTCCCATGTGTCTATGCTGCTGTCCTCACTCCAATTCAAGCGCATGGAGGTACTGATGCGTCCCTCCAGGGTGGCCTTGATGGTTAGAAGCTGTACGCAGTCTCTGACCAGGTCGGCATTGGCAGAGGGGTTGGCTACAACAGTGCCATTGGTACATCGTGGTCTCGGTGTTGAGCCACCACCGCCGCCGCCGCCACCGCCTGTAGATGGCGGCCGTGGACTTGTCGGTGTGACTGTAGGTGTGGGTGTGGGTGTAGGCGTGCATTCCATCAGAGTTATGTCAGTGTGTGTGTCGGTACGATCCTTCCACATTTTCAAGTCACTGCTGATACATCCGCTTATTGTATTGCTGCCGCCGAGGTTCAAGGTCCGCAGAGTGTTGGAGAGACTGGCCAGCTGCATTGGGATCGTACTGCTCAGTAGGTTGTAGCTGAGGTCCAACGTCATCAGACTAGAGAGGGTTCGCAATGCAGCCGGGATGGTGCCCGTCAGGGTGTTGGTGTAGAGGTTCAAGGTCAGCAGATTGGAAAGGTTGCCCAGGGCAGGCGGGATGGGGCCCGTCAGACTGTTGCGGGCCAGGTTCAAGGTCTGTAGTGTGACGAGATTGCCCAATGTATCCGGGATGCTACCCGACAGGGTGTTGGAATAGAGGTTCAAGGTCTGCAGTGTGGTAGAAAGATTGCCCAGTTGAGAAGGGATGCTGCCCGTCAGTTGGTTGCTGGAGAGGTTCAAGGTCTGCAGCGTGGTAGAAAGATTGCCCAATGTATCCGGGATGCTGCCCGTCAGGGTGTTGGAGTAGAGGTTCAAGGTCTGCAGCGTGGTAGAAAGATTGCCCAATGTATCCGGGATGCTGCCCGACAGGGTATTGGAGTAGAGGTTCAACTGCTGCAGATTGGAGAGGTCCCCCAGTTCAGTGGGGATGGGGCCCGACAGTTGGTTGTTGTGAAGGTACAAGAGCTGCAGATTGGAGAGGTCGCCCAGTTGAGTGGGGATGGGGCCCGACAGGGTGTTGGAGTAGAGGCTTAACTGCTGCAGACCGGAGAGGTTGCCCAGTTCAGTGGGGATGGGGCCCGACAGTTGGTTGTCGTGAAGGTACAAGCGTAGCAGATGGGTGAGTCTGCCCAGTTGAGTTGGGATGGGGCCCGACAGTTGGTTGCTGTGAAGGTACAAGAGCAGCAGATACCTGCTGTCTTGCGAGTTGGCCCTTCTCAGGTTTTCCAGTTGAGTTGGGATAGTGCCCGTCAGTTGGTTGTTGGAAAGGGCCAATTGCTGCAGATTGGCGAGGTTGCCCAGTTGAGTTGGGATAGTGCCCGTCAGTTGGTTGTTGTGGAGGTACAAGTGCCGCAGCTGGCGGTGTCTGTCCAGTGCAGTGGGGATAGTGCCCGTCAGTTGGTTGTTGTTGAGGCGCAAGTACAGCAGAGCCCGTGTGTCGTGGTTGCTCAGTGAGGGGATGGGGCCCGTCAGTTGGTTGTTGAAAAGGTACAACAGCTGCAGGTTCCGGGGCAGTGCAGTGGGGATGGGGCCCGTCAGTCGGTTGTTGTCGAGGCGCAATGCCCGCAGAGAGTTGAAGATGGGACCCGTGCCCAGTGCAGGCGGGATGGTGCCCGTCAGTGGGTTGTTGTGGAGGTACAATTGCTGCAGGTTGAGGTTGCTCAGTGCAGTGGGGATGGTGCCCGTCAGTCGGTTGTTGTGGAGGTACAACCGATACAGAGAGTTGGAGATGGGACCCGTGCCCAGTTCAGGGGGGATGGCACCAGTCAGTCGGTTGTGGGAAAGATTCAATGACAAGAAGTACGAAAGGCTGGGGTGGGTGGGGTTGAGGTTGCTCAGTTCAGTGGGGATGCTGCCCGCCAGTTGGTTGTTGGAAAGGTTCAAGTTCCGCAGCACGGGGAGGTTGCTCAGTGCAGGCGGGATGGTGCCCGTCAGTTGGTTGTCATTGAGGCGCAAGTCCACCAGAGTGTTGGAGATGGGACCCGTGACCAGTGCAGGCGGGATGGGGCCTGTCAGTTTGTTGTCGTGGAGGTCCAACAGCTGCAGATTGGAGAGGTTGCCCAGTGCAGTGGGGATGGGGCCCGTCAGTTGGTTGTTGTAGAGGCGCAATGTCAGCAGAGTAGTGATGTTGCCTAGTGCAGGCGGGATACTGCCCATCAGTTGGTTATCTTGAAGATTCAACCCCAACCTATCATTGGCGCGGAAAATGAAGCCGTTCCAGGTGTTTATCCTCGTTGTTGTAATCCAATTCAGTCGATTCTGGGGGTCTAGGGTGTCCTTAGCGGCCAGGAGCGCGTTGCAAGCCGGGATTGCGTTGCTATAGCTATAGCCTGTACCCACAATCGCGGGGCTTCCGCTACATACATCCGGTACCGATATAGACTGCGCGGCTACGGGGGGGCCGGCGATGGTCATCAAAGCGGTTAAGGCGATGGCGGCACAGAGGACGATGAGGGCTGCTAGCGTGATGCCCGGCCTGGGCAGGTACCCCCCACTGGTTGCGCGGTTCATCGACACTCCTCGCATCCATATAGAACGTTTGTTCGGGGGGGGGGGGGGTAAGGAGGATGAGGGCTGACTGGGCGCGCCTAGGTGCGGTTCGTCGCTGCCTGTTCCATAGATTCTGACCGGTCATGATCACACTCCAGATAACTCTCTCTGCTTCCTGTCACAACTCAGGCACACTATACTATATGTACATGATAAGCGCAAAGCCGAAGTAGGTCAATGAATGCTCCACCGAGAGAGTACTCTCCGAGGTGCGGCAGACGTCCGTTTACTTATACACGAGCGGCAGGAAGAGCTGCCTGCGAACCGGGGCAAGCGGTGTAGCCGTGGCTGGGGGCGTGACCGTAGGCGTAGCTGTCGGTGTAACAGGATCGCAGAAGGACAACTCAATAGCCGACAGGTCGTTCTGGGCAACCCGCGCCAACGCGTTGGGAATACAGCCGCTGAACCGATTTCCAGCCAAGGACAACGAGCGGAGCGCGGAGAGATCCACCAGGGTCGTCGGGATGCTGCCCGTCAGACTGTTGTTGGCCAGGTGCAAGGTCTGCAGGCTGGCAATACTGCCCAGATCTGTCGGCATGCTGCCCGACAGCCTGTTGTTGGAGAAGTCCAAGACCTGCAGGGCGGCCAGCGCGCGCAAACCAACCGGGATACGGCCCGAGAATTCGTTGTTGGAGAAATTCAAGGTCTGCAGACCGCTGAGCCGGCTCAAGGTAGACGGGATGCTGCCTGCCAATGTCTTGCCACTGATCTGTAGCGCCAGACTGACCACACGCTGCGGGGACCCGTCAATGGTTACCCCCTCCCATGTGTCTATGCTGCTGTTCTCACTCCAGTTCAAGCGCATAGCGGTACTGATGCGTCCCTCCAGGGTGGCCTTGATGGTTAGAAGCTGTACGCAGTCTTGGACGAGGGCGGCATTGGCAGAGGGGTTGGCTACAACAGTGCCATTGGTACATCGTGGTCTCGGTGTCAAGCCACCACCGCCGCCACCGCCACCACCGCCTGTAGATGGCGGCCGTGGACTTGTCGGTGTGACTGTAGGTGTAGCTGTGACTGTATGTGTCGGTGTGATCGTAGGCGTAGCTGTAGGCGCGTCGGGTGCCATCCCCACACATTCCCCCAGTCCGATACTTTGTGTGTCACTTATGAGGTTCTCAATTCTCCACAAGTCACTGTCTACACATCCCGTTAGTGCATTGCCAGCGATGTACAAGGTCCGCAGAGTGTTGGAGAACGCGCGTAGCTGACCAGGGATATCTCCGACCAGTTGGTTGTCTCTGAGGTCCAACGTCTCCAGACTAGAGAGGGTTGACAGTTGGTACGGGATGCTGCCCGTCAGGGTGTTGCTGTAGAGGGACAAGGTCAGCAGATTGGAGAGTTTGCCCAGTTGAGTAGGGATGCTGCCCGTCAGGGTGTTACGGGCCAGGTGTAAGGTCTGCAGGGTGACGAGATTGCCCAATCTCTCCGGGATGCTGCCCGACAGTTGGTTGCTGGAGAGGTTCAAGATTGTCAGAGTACTGGAGAGATTGTCCAGTTCCGCAGGGATCGTGCCCGTCAGGGTTTGACCGCTGAGGCGCAACTCCCGCAGCGCGGAGAGACTGCCCAGTTGAGCAGGAATGCGACCCGTCAATGTGTTTGCACTATCTATCGCCACTGTAATCACACGCGAGCTGTCAACGCTGATTCCCTCCCAACTGGTTATGGTGGTCGTTAGATTCCAGTTCAATGCGTCGGCACTGTCTAGGGTGGGCTTGGCACCTAGGAGTATTTGGCAATCGGCGACCAGTCCGGGGGGTTTAGAGCCTGTTTGGCCTGGAACCGCAATACTGTTGATACAGCCAGGTGTGGCTGTGGCCGTGGGAGTAAGCGTGACCGTAGGTGTATGAGTCTGGGTCGGCGTAGGCGTAGCTGTAGGCGCGTCGGGTGCCATCCCCACACATTCCCCCAGTCCGATACTTTGTGTGTCACTTATGAGGTTCTCAATTCTCCACAAGTCACTGTCTACACATCCCGTTAGTGCGTTGCCAGCGAGGTACAAGGTCCGCAGAGTGTTGGAGAGCGCGCGTAGCTGACCAGGGATATCTCCGACCAGTTGGTTGTCTCTGAGGTCCAACGTCTCCAGACTAGAGAGGGTTGCCAGTTCTATCGGGATAGTGCCCGTCAGGGTGTTGCTGTAGAGGGACAAGGTCAGCAGATTGGAGAGTTTGCCCAGTTGAGTAGGGATAGGGCCCGTCAGGGTGTTGCGGGCCAGGTGTAAGGTCTGCAGGGTGACAATATTGCCTATTGTACCCGGGATGCTGCCCGTCAGGGTGTTGCTGTAGAGGTTCAAGATTGTCAGAGTACTGGAGAGATTGTCCAGTTCCGCAGGGATCGTGCCCGTCAGGGAGTGACCGCTGAGCCGCAACTCCCGTAGCGCGGAGAGACTGCCCAGTTGAGCAGGGATGCGACCCGTCAACATGTTTCCGTCCAGGAGCGCGCCATCAAGTGCCACTGTAATCACACGCGAGTTGTCAACGCTGATACCCTCCCAACTGGTTATGAAGTTCGTTGTACTCCAGTCTAATGAGGCAGCGTCACCTTCTAGGGTGGGCTTGACACCTAGGAGTGTTTGGCAATCGGTGATCAGGTCGGGGTTTTCAGAGCCTGTTGCGCCTGGAACCGCGATGCTGTTGGTACAGTTGATACGTGTGGCCGTGGGGGTAGGCGTGATCGTAGGTGTATGAGTCTGGGTCGGCGTAGGCGTGACCGTAGGTGTGGCTGTGGGCCTAGGTGTAGATGTCGGCATGGGTGTGGGGTCAGTGCGGCATTCCAACGGGCCGATGCTTTGTATGTCAGTCCCGCCTTCAAACGTATGCGAGTACAAGGAACTGACGATACAGCCACTCCATATATTCCTGTAGGGGTAGGAGAAGTAGGTACCGAGGTACAAAGTCTGCAGATTGGTGAGGTTGCCCAGTTGAGCAGGGATGGTACTCGATAGTTGGTTGTTGTAGAGGAGCAATCCCACCAAGGTGGTGATGTTGCCCAGTTCAGGCGGGATGCCGCCGCTCAGTCGGTTGTTGTTAAGGTATAAGTTCGTCAGATTGGAGAGATTGCCCAGTTCAGCAGGGATAGTGCCCGTCAGTTGGTTTATATTGAGGCGTAACCACAATAGCCGTGAGAGATTGCCCAGTTCAGGCGGGATGGGCCCACTCAGTTGGTTGTTGTGGAGGTGCCACCCTGTTAGCTTGGAGAGATTGCCCAGTGAAGCAGGGATAGGGCCCGTCAGGAGATTGTTGTGGAGAGACAAGAGCTGCAGATTGGAGAGGTTGCCCAGGGAAGCAGGGATAGTGCCCGTCAGGAGGTTCCAATCAAGGGCCAAAGACACCAGATTGGTGAGGTTGCCCAGTTCAGGCGGGATGGAGCCCCTCAGGCCGTGAGGCCTACCCGATACAGTGGGATATCGCGAAGTTGGGTCCGGTGCGTTGTGTGGTAACCATAACTGCCGTAGCTGGGAGAGTCTGCCCAGTGCAGCAGGGATGGTGCCGGTCATGTCATGACCGTCAAAGCTCAAATGCCGTAGTTGGGAGAGATTGCCCAGTGCAGGGTGGATTTCGCCATCCAGTCTGTTAGCTCTAGTAATTCTAACTCCGCCTACTATCGAGCTATGGAGTGTAAGCTGCAGTGTCATCACCCGGGTGCTGGTGATGTGGACCCCGACCTCGATCCCATACCATGAGGTTATGGGCCTCGTTAGCAGCCAGTTGCTCAGGCTGGTAGTTCCTTGTAGCGTGGCCTTGGCGGCCCAGAGCGCGTTGCAATCCGCGACCAAGTTGGGGTCTTCTGGATCCGGAATCGCAGCAGTGTTGCTACATACATCGGTTACTGTTACTGCTGGTGGTGGCGGTGGTACCTGTGCAACGATGGGGGTGGTGCCGCCACCTGCGATCATCATCAAAGCGGTGATGGCAAGCGCAGAGCCGAGGACGATGAGGGCTGATAAAATGATCCCTCGTGTGGTGCGTATATTTTTAGAACGTTTGTACGGGGGGGGGGGGGGGGGGGGGTAAGGAGGATGAGGGCTGCCTGGGCGCGCCTAGGTGCGGTTCGTCGCTCTCAAGCTGCTGCCTGTTCCATAGATTCTGACCGGTCATGATCACACCCCAGACAACTCTCTCTGCTTCCTGTCACAACTCTTATACACGATTGTACATGATAAGTTCGCAGGCTCATCCCAGCTCGTGGACATATTCCTGTAGATTGCGCTGGTTGATCTTCACGTAGTCTTGCGGGTCGATCTGCGCCATTTCATCTTCTGTCAGGCGCAGGCGCAAGATGTCCAAAGCATCCTGCGGGTTTGCGCCATAGGCAAGTTTCTTCTTGCCGTTTTCCATGGAAAACAGATACATATAGTGAGGATTTGAAAAGCTGCTCATCTTTTATGCCTTTGTCAATGCCTGCTGATACAGCCCGGCATAGCCCCGCTGTTGCTCCTCTTGCGAAAGGCCACGGTTCACCTCCGCATCGTATTTGCCGGCCAGCAGCTCCCGATAAAAGCCATAGTTGACACCCTTCACCTTTTCATCATCCGGGAAACGATGATAGTTGTCGTTACGCATCAGGCTCTTCCCCTCGGCAATCAGCTGAAAACCCAACGCGGAGCCGGGATAGGGCGCGTAATAGGAGATGGAAGGAAAGCCCCGCCTCATACGCTTAATCATACGCATGGTCTTGAACGCGTCCTCCTCGGCCTCGCCCGGGATACCCAACATAATATTCGACCAGAATTTAGGGGGTTCTTTCCCTTCGGCCTCCATTTCATCGCCAATGCGGTTGAGCAGATCAATGGCGAAGTTGTTGTCCTCTTCTGTGCATTCCTTATTGAGCAGTTTCAGAACACGGTCGCTGCCGGACTCAAAACCGATAGAGATGAGGTTCCAATTGGTCTCCCGAACCAGGGTTTCAAAGAGATGCGGCCACTGGCGCACAGTATCGGAACGGCCTGCCGCCCAATAGGGCCAGACTTTGTTGGCCCTACGAGGGTATTTTTCGATCCACTCCTGCAACCATTTCGGGTTTTGGAAAAACATTGAATCGTGGATCACGACGGAGCCGACCCCGTATTTCTCGTCCAAAGCGTTCAAGTCGTCTATGACCATATCGACCGGACGCCGGCCCATATTGGGGATGTAGGATGCTTCATTGCAGAAGACGCATTGCCAAGGGCAGACACGGCTGGTGATGACTGTCGCAACCGGCGGCGGACCCCAGCCACATTCCGGCTCCAACGGCCAGTTAAATGTACGCCGTAGTTTCCAATGGGCCGGTTTGGGCCACAGTTCCCGGTCAATGGACGGCCAAGCAGCCATGGAACGAGAACCCTGGCCACGCAACAACCGGGGGAAGCGCTGTGGATCACGAACCAGATCCAGAATGATCTCCTCGCCAGGGCCCTGGCAGATCTTGTCGAAAGCCTCAACCGCTTCCATCTCCTGCGGGGCAACAGTGGCATGCATCCCGCCGGCCAATACCAGGCCATTAGGGTTGACTTCTTTGAAAATCTGGGCAGATTTCAGGGCTACAGGGAATGTATAACTGCGTACATTCATCAGTGCCATACGGTAGCCAGACAATTGCTTGGCCAACTGTTCCCAAGAGGTGACCGCACGCGTGGAGAGAATATCCGTTTCAAGGCCATTCTGGTGCATGATCGTGCGTAACAGCCCCAACCCATGATCCTGCCACTGTTCATGGGGTCCGTTCGGATGCACCAGATCGCCCAGATCGCCCAAATCGATCCAGACAATATCACTCTTACGTCTTTTGCTCCACGGCCATGTAAAATTCACGGGTTACTCCTTACGTCTCACCCCAGTCACTGGCGACCACATCCAATGCCACTTTCGCCACTGTGCGCGGATGCAGCAGCATGTTTGCATAATTGGCGTTCGCCATGGGACAGGCGCACTCTTTGCGTCTGATGCTGCCCCGCAGTTCCTCCATTGCCGCCCCGCGCCAGATGGGGCCGATGTCATAGTCATGTTCCCGCAAATTCCCCACCGGCTCGGCGCGAATGCAGCAGCTCCACAGATCGCCGTTGGGTGCAATATGAGCACTGGCCCAACCTGCGTAGCAAGGGATGGCCTGCTCCTGTTCATGGAGTACCTGCTTGGCCAGTTGATAGTATTGGGCCCGAAATGCTTGGGTCAATTTGGCAATGCCTTTGGCCGGGGCCTGCCGCGCTTGACGGGACAAGAAATCCGCGATTTCGTCATAGTCCTCCGCTCGAGGGGTAATTCCCCAGCCCATTGTGTCCAGTTCCACCCGCTCTTCCGCCACTTCCGTTATGTAGCTATCCGGTTCCAAAAAGGCAAGCCCCTCCTGAATCGCCAAAAAGCGCTGGGCATTGAAACGACTGATGACCGTATGGACTGTCAGAACTAGATTTTTGTGGTGTTGCTGTAGCTCCTTCAGCCGCCGCCAAGTCTCCATGGACAGAGCCCAATTCCCCTCTACCCCACGGATGTCATCATGCTCATCACCGATGCCATCCAAACTCAGGTTTATGCCAATGCTGCTGGCCGGACATTCTGCACACATGCGCTCGGTCATGCCCAACACCCGTTCTGGCAGCATCCCGTTGGTCGGGATCGTAATCACCTGCGGTCGGCAATGTTGATACGCACTGATGACTAGGTCGTCCAGATCTTTGCGTAGGAACGGCTCGCCGCCGGTAAAGGTGATGTAAAAGGGTGCTCGCCCCACTGTCTGGAAAACCCGGTCCCATTCTTCCCCCGTCATGTCGTCGTTGGGCTTGCGCCATACGTCGCAGGTGCGGCACTTGCTGTTGCAGCGGAAGCTGACACTGACGACAAGAGAAAATGGCTTAATCGCCGGCCAGCCATAGTGACGAAAGGTCCAGTAGAAAGGGAGTTTGGGGAGTAGGCCGAACATTCGGCTTGATCTGCCTTATGTCTGTATGATCTGCGGGCTACGCCAGGGCTACCTTCGCCTGTGTGGATGTGCCGTTCGTGTCCTCGCCCGGCCCGTTCTGATCTCCGTTGCCAATAAAAAACCGCTTCATCTGGGCAAAAGTATTGGGCAGATTCGTCCAGTTCTCCTTGAACATCATCTTTTCCAGGACCCGCTCATAGCGATACAGATAAAAGCGGCGATAGGCCTCCCGCCACTTTTGGAGAACCATGTCTGGGTCGTAGTCTTCATTCATTGTGAAGCGGGCCTTCTGCTCATGAATTGCATAATCTCCCCAGTCATCGGCAAAGATATGCCCACCATCCTGAATCATATCGTACATGACTGTGCCGGGGAAGGGCGCGGCCAGCAGAAAATTGGCCAGCTTGGGGTCCAATTCCAAGGCCAGCTGAATTGTCTTTTCCATCGTCTCTTCGGTGTCGCCGGGCATCCCGAAGATGAAAAAGCCCATGGTCTGCAAGCCAGCAGCTTTGGCATTGTGAAAGGCTTCCCGCACCATATCCACGGTCTGGCCCTTGCGAATGACATTGCGTAGCATGTGTTCATCGCCGTTCTCCACACCGAAGCCCACCCGTTTGCAGCCAGCGGCCTTCATCAACTGGTAGAGCTCTAGGTCCCCATGATTCACTTTCATGCCATGCACCGTCACCCAAGGCACGGTATTGAGTCCTTCTTCCACCAGCCGGCGGCAGAGTTCCTTAGCCCTGGGCAATTTGAGGTTCCAGATGTCGTCGGTGACCCCGATTTCCGTGGCACCCAGGCCTTGTACCAGCCATTTCCACTCCTGTACAACGCTCTCAACGGAGCGGGCGCGCCAAGTATCGCCGGTAACCGGTTTGGAACAAAATGTACATTTGTAGGGGCAGCCCCGGCTCGTCAGAATCGTGAAACTGCGCGCGTTCGGGTCCAGCCCATCGGTCAGAGGCTGCAGATTGGTATAGCGGTCGATTTTGAAGAGATCATGGGCGGGGAAGGGCAGCGCGTCCAAATCGGGGATCATCGGGCTTTCCGGGCTGACCACAAGCTCATCGCCTCGTTTGAAATGGATACCCGGAATGATGCCTGGCTCTTTGCCTGCCTCTAAGGCAGTCACCAGTTCTAAAAAGCTGTACTCCGCCTCGCCCTTAAAGACATAGTCCACATAGTGAGCATGGGGTGGTTGTAAGGATTCCAGAGGGAGGATCGTCAGATGCGGTCCACCGAGAATCGTCGTCAGCCCCCTGCGCTTGCACAACTCGGCCATCTCCCACGCCTCCTGAATCAGCGGCGTAGTGGCACTGATGCCGATCAGTTCATAGGGGCGACCTTGCTCCTCAGCCAAGTCCAGATACTGTTCAAGGGGCACGTCCTCAACTGCGGAATCAAAAATAATAACTTCATGGCCGCCCTCGCGTAGGACTGCAGCCAGATAGCCCAATCCGAGGGGGATATGTTTGCGAGCACTCCAGACTTTGGCTTCTGGGCTGGCTAGAATAATGTGCATAAGATCCTCATGAGAACAAAAAGGGGCTGGCGGCTAAATCGTGCCCTCGGCCTCCATCTCCCGACGCAAACCCGTTTTCTCCTTCTTGGGCAGGAAGGTACGCATAGCAATACGAATATTGCGGGGCAGATTCCACCAGAAGTCTTTGGTCTTGAGCCGACGCATGATCGGTGAAGGGCGTAGATAAAACTGCCGGTAGGCTTTGCGGTACATCTCCGCCACCAGTTCGGCGGTCATATCACCCATTTCGTAGCGGGCTTGTTGCTCAAAAAAGACGTAATCTTCCCAGTCGTTTATGAGAAAACGGCCCTGCCGCTTAACCATCTCATAGACTTTTGTGCCTGGGTAGGGGGTCATCATCGAGAAATTGGCGATGAGCGGGTCCAATTCAATCGCAAAATCAATGGTACGCTGCATCGTCTCCCTCGTTTCACCGGGCAGCCCAATAATCAGAAATGCGATTGTCTCCAAGCCCACATCTTTTGCATTTTTGAAAGCCTGGCGAATGGTGTCATGATCGACTTTTTTGTCAATGGAGAGCAGAATATCCTCGTCGCCGGTCTCCACACCAAAGGCCACCCGTTTCAGGCCTGCAGTCTTCAACAGCATCAAGAGCTCTTTGCTGGCCAAATTGGCGCGAATGCCGTTCACGAAGATCCAAGGCACATGATTCAAATTGTTTTCAATCAAGGCCCGGCCCAATTCCTCCATGCGTTTGACCCGAATGTTGGCACTGTCGTCTAGGATGCCGATCTCCTGTGCGCCCATATCCTCCACCAGATGTCGCCATTCGGCAATGACATTCTCAGGGCTGCGGCTGCGCCATTTAATCGGCATAATGCTCTGGGAACAAAAGGTACAACGATAGGGACAGCCGCGGCTGGTCATAATACTGAAGCTGCGGGCCCCATCCACATGATCCGTTGCCGGTTGCAAATTCGTGTACCTGTCCATTTTGAACAGATGATAGGCCGGCCACGGCAGGCCATCTAGATCCGCGATGGAAGCCCGGTCCGGGTTGTTGTGGATCTGACCATCGCTGGTCCGATAGGTAATGCCGAAGCAGTGCGCGAAGATTTCGTTTTCTGGATGGAAGAAGGCTTCAGAACAATACGCCGGCTGGTCCTGTAGAAATTGCTCCAAACGCTTACAGATGTCGATCCAAGAATCTTCGCCTTCCCCACGCACGACGATATCCACATACGGCTTTTCACAGCTTTCTTCCGGCAAAACCGACACATGGGGCCCCCCCAATACCACCGGGACATCGGTCACTTCTTTGATGGCCCGGGCCGTGCGCCAAGCCTGCTTTACCTGTGGTGTGTTGGCGGTGATGCCCACGATGTGGGGCCGGAACTCCTGGATGAACTCCGCCACCGGCTGGCGCTCTACGTCAGCATCAAAGATCACTACCTCATCACCACGTTTTTCGCTGACCGCGGCCAGATAGGCCAAGCCCAGATGAGGGGTTGTCCGTGTGTCAATAGGCAGCCGAAAACGAGGATTGATCAGAACAACGCGCATGGCACTCTCCTTATGCTGTGGCCTCTAATACCCAGGCCACGAACTACAATGATAACACAGCTATCAGCGTTCGTCTATAATTCTAAAAGATTTGATAAAAATACCCAAACCAAGGCCAGACAGGTTTGACTCTATCAACAAATCAGGAAAGCCGGCGGCCTACTATGGATTCGTGTACCTGCCGACAGATTCATCGATCTCCTCGGCCCAGGCGTCAATGCCCCCAGCCATACTGCGTGCATTTGCCCAGCCCTGCTGGCGCAGAAAGGCAGTGACTTGCGCGCTCCGCATCCCTTTGTGGCAGAAAAGAACAGTGTCCGCGTCCTGGGCATTCCCCAAGGCATCCGGCAATGCGTCCAGCTTGCGCGCGACCAGATCACTCAAGGGTACATTGATGAACGTACCTGCGGGCAGACTCGCCAGGGCCAGTTCGTGGGGTTCTCGTACATCAATGAGAAAGAACTCTTCGCGGTTCTGTTGTTTCTCGTACACATCCTGCACGCTGATTTCCGGCGCACCGTAAGGATTGGCCATGTTTGCTCTCGTTGTCTTGTGGCTCGCCACTGAAGGCGATTCTTAAGAAAGTGTCATCCACTATGCCGGAAAATCCCTGGGATCTATGGGCTGACGGCCCTGATAGCCGGTGTTGATATCATGCCAGAAGGTCAGGTCCTCTTCGCCATACTGCCAACAGAGATAGACTTCCCGCCCTTTGCGAACCGAAAGGAAATCGACTAGCCCAGTATCAAGATCTTTTACCAGAATGCCCATTCCCAGAATGCCTTTCACGCCTTCCTCCATCTTGTGAAAGTGGCTGAGAATTTGCCCGGCCGCGACATTGCCACCGTTGCCGGCTGCCTTTTGCAGTACCGGCCACATGTCCGGCCGCAACCGGAGAATTTCGACTCTGGCCTCCTGTACTTGGGCCATCAGTGTCTTTACTTGCGGAAGCGCGGCCCGAGCCGCATCCAATGTGTAGTATTTCGCCTGCATATTGGCTCATTTATAGTAAGGCGAGAACGCAGGGCGTCCTCGCCTCTGGCAATTCAGAATTAGTGGCAACCACCACTTCCACAGCCCGCGCCAGTCCCCGCGGCCGCCGCCGCACCGTTCGTGCGGAAGCTACTACCACAACCACAAGAGCTAACGGCATTGGGATTCTCAATGTGGAAACCGCCGCCCATCAGATTGTCGATGTAATCAATACTAGCACCACCCACATACACGAAACTCGTCGGATCGACAATCACCCGCAGGCCATACTGCTCAAAGACCTGGTCTGCTTCCTGAATGTCGTCATCAAAGGTCATGCCGTACTGCATTCCTCCGCAGCCACCGCCCTTGACGAAAACCCGCAAGGCGTGGGTTTCACGTAGGCCCTTCTGCTCCAGAATGCCACCCAATTTGCTGGCAGCCACCTCAGTCAATGTGATTGCCGTAGTCGTTGTGTCTGTCAAAGCGATGTCCATAAAAGTCTCCTTACTGAAGTTGGGTTGGTTCGCAACACGAATGGATCCAATGGTTAGACTGATAATACGGGAACAGGCACGATCAATCAAAAACTGATAGCGCAGCAGGTCAACCGCCGATCTGATTCATGGCCCGGTTCTCCGCGAAAACCCCTGCTGCCAAGCCATGGCCCCAAGGTTTATGAAATGCGGCTTCCCGCATCAGTACACGTATCTCTTCAAAACGAGCACCCCCTCGCAAGGGTGACAATAAGTCTACCTCATCATCCCGCAAAAGACAGAGACGTAGCTTCCCATCTGCTGTCAAACGCACACGCCCACATCCCTGACAAAATGGCTCTGTTACGCTACTGATAAAGCCCAATGTGCCTGTTGCGCCTGGGATGCGGAAAGGCCGGCTTGGGTCAACAAAATCATAGCTTGCTTCTTGCAGCGGGCCGAACACTGCCTCGACTTTCTGGCGAATCTCGCGAAAAGAGACAACATGGCGGAGCTGAAAGTCGCTGACTTGGCCGAAGGGCATCATTTCAATGTAACGCACTTCCCAATCGTTTTCCAAGGTAAGCCGGGCCAGGTCGATGATATCCTCTTCGTTAAAGCCCCGCGTAACAACACAGTTCAGCTTTAAGGGGCGTAGGCCGGCCTTCTCGGCCGCGACGATACCCCGCCATACGTCATCGATATCGCCCCAACGGGTGATACGCCGAAATTTGTCCGGGTCAATGGTATCAATGCTGATATTCACCCGCTTTAGCCCAGCATCGGCCAAGGGCTGGGCCAGTTCGTCCAACAGCAGGGCATTTGTCGTCATCGCTACATCGCGGATGCCGGGCAGCGCAGCGATCTGGCCCACAAGCTCCACCACACCGGGCCGAATCGTTGGCTCGCCGCCGGTCAGGCGGATCTTGTCCACCCCCAAGCTGGCAGCCACTTTGACGAAAAACAGGATCTCCTCATCCCCCATCAACTCGTGTCGAGGACGAAACTGCATATGCTCCGGCATGCAGTATACACAGCGGAGATTGCAGGCATCGGTCAGGCTGATACGCAGATAGCGGATACGCCGGCCAAAGCTGTCCTGGGTTGGCTCGGCCATAGCAGCCAGTGTGTCACTATCCGGGGCCGGCGCGATGGTCACCTGGCCATATGGGGTACGACGCCACTGCTCATGAACCAATGGCAGTTCCTGTAAATTCGGATTGCGGACAGTCGTTGGCATGTCAATAAACTCCTACGACAGAGTCGATCAGGGATGGAGCGTGCGTCGCCATGCAGCCAAAGCAATGGCGGTCACACTTTCCAGCCAGCCCTGAAATCTCTGTATTGTGCTATCAAACTGTTCAAGCCCAAGAGCCTTGAGGAGTGAATCTCGTTGGCATTTGGCAAATAGCGTTACCAATGGCGCGAGATCCCCTGCATCCGCTTTCTCAAGAGCTTCAATGTACTGTGTGCGGTCGGCATCCCGAATCACCAGCGGAAACAGACCCTTTTTCAAAAAGACCAGACTAGCCAGCGCACGGGCAACGCGGCCATTGCCATCTTGAAAAGGATGGATCGCAGTAAAGCGATGATGAAGCCAAGCAGACAAGACCTCCGGGGGCATATCCTCTGCTGCCTGGTGATACCAATGTACGAGCCGTGTCATTTCTTCTTGAACAATCTCTGGCGGACAGTATTCGTGGATATCTCCATTGAGCCTGCGCGGATTGTTCGACAATTTCTTATACGCTCCACGAAGTAACGGTACCTGTATGCGTCTACCGTCAGGTGTCTCGGCCTCAATAGACGCTTGATGTGCGGTGAACTGGGCATGCATGGCTCGGATAAAATGCTCTGTTAAAGGCTGTTCATCGGTCACAAAGGCAAATAACCCTTCCACAATGGCTAACTGGTCATCAATGAGCCTCTTGGCATCTTCCGCCTTGTCCCGCTGTAGACCACCTCGATGAGCAATCAGCGCAGAGTCGATTCCCTGTTCAATCAGTACTTCTGTTACGTCCCGTTCCCAATAATACAAGCCCTCAATGAGCCCTGTTTCAATCGCCCATTCTCGCTGCAATTTTTTGATGAATTCCTGATAAGCAGCTTCATGATGTCCTAGATCTGATTTTCGTTCAAGCCACACTGTGGACAAAGCCTTTAATTCAGGTGTGGTTACTTCTGCGAAAGTGCTCGGAAGATCTGTAATTCTTGTATACATCATCCTAAACGCTCAGTTCAATGGTCGTGCTCTTCTCTGTTTCATTCTGCGCGCAGACTCGATAACTACAGCAATGCCCCTCTTCAGCAATCGTCTGCATGCGCTGGCAGGAGTGCCCGGTGAGGGATTCCATCAAGGCCAAATCCATGCAGCATAACTCTCTGTGTTCCCCGGCAACGCCGCTATATGGGCAGTTGTAGGTGTGGAGCAAACCGGTATCCGGCTCCCACTGCGCCAGATATCCCCGCTCATTGAGGAAGGAGACGACTCGTTCAAGGCGTTCTTCCAACAGTTCATGCGCTGGGCTGTCACACACAAGCGGCTGGGCCATCTCTTCAGCCAAGGAGCGAAAAGCACTTTCCACCTTTTCCGGGGGCAGCAGTTGTTTCATCTGCCGCACAACACCCGCAGTCAAGGGGGCAAAATTATGCGGGAACTGTGCATGTGCCTCTTCAGTCAGGGAATACACCTGCTTTGGGCGACCGACAGTCCCTGCCCGCTGCAGCTTTGCGGCGGCAATGAGACCGTCACCCTGCAAGACATCCAGATGATATCTCACAGAGACCGGGGCCATATTGAGCCGGCCAGCCAGTTCGCCGACAGTAGCCTGGCCCTGTTGTTTAAGAATGTCCAAAATCCGACTACGAATCGTTTGCACAAGGACTCCACATGTCTCCAATTTCTCAGACAACACCAGTATAACACACACTAGCCATAGATGTCAAAATATTTATAAAAATGTTGAGAAGAATCGCATGTACAACAGCAATCTGAGCAAATTTTCGTACTTGACAGCACTGCCCCGAATCCGTATGATACACAGTAATGACATTCTCATTGACAAGTACTGTTACATGATTCCCCTAGAAACACAGGCCCAGCCTAACAGATAGATGAACCAGAAGGAGTACATATTGAAAACAAAAGCAGCCGTTGTGTATGAACATCATGCAGCCGTTGTTGTGGATGACCTGACATTGGACGATCCCAAAGAACAGGAGGTATTGTTGCGGATGGGTGCGAGCGGCGTATGTCATTCGGATCTATCGGTTGTGAACGGCACCATCCCCTACGTCCCACCGGTCGCACTTGGGCATGAAGGGGCCGGCATCGTTGAACGCGTCGGCCCTGGCGTAGACTATGTCACGCCGGGGGATCAGGTCATTCTGTCATTTATCACCTACTGTAGCGAGTGTGCCGTGTGTCAAATGGGCCGGGTGTGTCTTTGTACTGCCTATGCCACCCGCCAGGGCCACCTATTAGACGATACCTGTCGTCTGCATAATGCCCGCGGCCACGATATACCACAGATGTCCCGGATCGCGACTATGTCTGAACTCTCGGTTGTGCCCGAGCAGGCTTTGATCAAGATCGCCCCCGATTACCCCCTGGACAAAGCCGCGCTAGTCGGCTGCGGCGTGACAACCGGCCTTGGGGCTGTGTTGAATACAGCAGATGTACAACCAGGCAATACCGTCGCGGTCATCGGCAGCGGTGGCGTAGGCCTCAATGTCGTGCAAGGCGCAGTCATTGCTGATGCGGCGCGCATTATTGCCGTAGACCGCTTTGAAACAAAATTAGATTTCGCCCGCCAATTCGGCGCAACCGATACAGTGAATGCCGCCCAAGTGGAGCCCGTGGAGGCTGTGTTGGAATTGACAGATGGCCTAGGTGTTGACTTTGCCTTTGAAGCGATTGGCAATTCCATGACGATCCAGCAAGCGTTTAACATGGTGCGTCCAGCCGGCACGGCTGTCGTAATCGGGATCGCACGCAACGAAGATATCGTCTCGGTTCCACCACAACTCTTGACCCGACACGAAAAGAAGCTGATCGGTTCCTTCTACGGCTCATCCCAACCCCGCCTTGATATGCCCAAATATCTACAACTCTATGATGAAGGCAAACTCATGCTAGACGAGCTGATCACACAGACGTATCGGCTTGAGCAGATTAACGAAGCCTTTGCGGACATGGAAGCCGGCAAGAATGCCCGTGGTATCATTCTCTTTGATAGGTAGTCATAATGTATCATTCTCTTTATAGGTACGTCATGATCTACAGACAACAGCCGAAAGGAGGAGAGACCGTTGCGGACGCCTTCTACGTTTCTGGTCGTTCGCTAAGCACGCAGAGTACAGATGCTGTGCTCATCAACTGGCCGTGAACAGAGCCGCTAGACACGGCCCAACCGTATTACGAAGGAGACAACATGTCAGATTCACAAAACCGTACACTGAGCAGACGTGGATTTCTGCAGGCCATGGCCGTAGGTGCGGGTGGCAGCTTGCTGGCCGCCTGTGCTGTGCCACAACCGCCGGCCGCAGCCCCAGCCGGGGATGCAGCTATGCCCTCAGAAGAGCAGCTGCCCATCATCTACTGGTCTATGTTCGGCTTACAAGAGGCCGAACAGGCCCAGAACCAAGTCGAGCGCTTCAATGACGAGACGGGCGAGAACGCGATTTTCATGTCGATTGGATGGGGCAATGTCACCCAGAAAGCACAGGTCGCCATTGAAGGCGGCAATCCGCCGGACATGGTCTCTCTGTGGTCCCAAGCCTATACCTGGGGCCCCCGTGGGCTGCTCCTGCCCTTAGAGGATTACGCGGAACGCGATGGGTTTGATGGCGAGGGCTGGTCGAAACCAGCCTGGGAAGCTCTTTGGTCCGACGGACATTTATGGGGGACAGGCCATACGCTCAATGTCTTTGGCCTACACCTCAATCAAATGCTCTATGAAGAGGCCGGCTTCAGTGCCGATAGCCCACCCCAAACCTTTGACGATCTGGACGTAATGGCGGAAAGCCTGACCGAGTGGGATGACAATGACAACCTGACTCGTCTCGGTTTTCTACCCTGGCTGCGCTCCGGTAACCTTTGGCACTGGGGATGGGCCAATGGTGCTCGCTTCTATGATGAGGACACGGACACGATTACCGCGGCCAGCGATGAACGGCTGCTGCAGACCCTGGAATGGTTTGTCTCGTATGCCCAGAAGTACGATATTGACAAGATCGACCGCTATGTATCCGGGTTCGGCAACAGAAGCTCATTGACCGAGGATCCATGGTATGTTGATAAGATCGTGATGCAAATTGATGGCAGTTGGAAGCGAAGCTGGATCCCGCGTTACGCCCCAGAGCTAGACTACACGGTGGTCAAGTCGCCGTATGGGCCGGGGGGCACAGAGCCGACTAGCCTCGTTGAGATCGGTGCGATGTTCAACGTACCCAGAGGGTCCAAGAACCCCGAGGGCGGCTGGCAATTGGCGAAATTCATGGCCGGCAAACAACAACAGATCGAGTTTGGAAACCTCGTAGGCGACATTCCACCCCTGAACGAAGCAGCCCGAGATCCTGCATTCCTCAACAGCTTGCCGTACAATGAGTTGTTCGTGGAACTGACCGAGTCAGATGGCGGGCGGGCCTGGCCCCGCATCCCCGTTCTTGAACTCTACAAGAACGAACTCCGACGATTGCAAGATGAGGCAATCCATGGCAAGGTGGACCCCCAGCAGGGTTTGGAAGAGATGAGCGCCAAAGTCCAGAAAGAGCTGAATGATTTCCGCCAGCAGGTAGGCGGTAGCTAAACACCACAGGCGAGTGGCCTGTGCCCAAGAATTACAGCCACAGGCCACTGCCCATTGGAATAGTCTGCCATGATATTCGGATTGAGTCGGCAGGAGCGCAGGCGGTTGCGGGTCGGGCTGTTCTTTGCCCTCCCCTGGATCATCGGTTTTCTCAGTTTGACAGTCTACCCGGTCATCGCCTCCTTCTACTATAGCCTCAACGTATACACTACCTTCGGCCAGCCCATGCAATGGGTCGGGTTTGCCAACTACATTGAATTGGGCAAAGACGATCTCTTCTGGCAATCTCTCTACAATACCGCCTATATGGTAGTTCTCGGTGTGTCTTTCCACATCATAATCGCCATTGTCTTGGCTCTTTTGCTCAATCAGAACTTACGCGGCGTTTCCATCTACCGCACTATCTATTATCTGCCCACAATCGTGCCGGTCGTGGCCACATCGGTTCTGTGGATGTGGGTCTTCAACCCTGAATTTGGCCTGATCAATTCTGCCCTCAGCCTGCTAGGTATGCGCGGTCCAGGCTGGTTGACCGACCCGGCCCTGTCCAAGCCGTCCTTGATTATGATGGGCGTTTGGACGATAGGGGGGACATTGATCATCTTTCTCGCGGGGCTGCAGGATATCCCGCAACATCTCTATGACGCGGCCATGATCGACGGGGCTGGCACTCTGCACCAAGTACGCCATGTTACCCTGCCCATGTTGTCGCCCGTCATCTTCTTCAATGTGATCATGGGTGTCATCCGCGGGTTCCAAATCTTCGCCGAGGCCTTTATCATGACACAGGGTGGCCCTCTAGATACGACTCTTTTCTACGCGCTCTATCTGTACCGCAACGCCTTTGAATACTTCAAGATGCCCTATGCTTCCGCGATGGCCTGGATCCTCTTTCTGGTCGTGATGGCCACGACACTGGTTATCTTCCGCAGCTCGGCCCGCTTTGTCTACTATGAAGGGGAAGAACGGTAAATGAAGAACCATAGGAACTGCACGTTATGACGAAGAGCATGGAGCGGACAACTCCATTTCACGCCCAAGGGCTGCAGCGGATCCCCTGGTCGCAACGTCAGGCCTATGGCCGCGCGGCCAGCCATGTAGCCCTCTCCATGGCCGGCCTTCTGTTCTTTCTGCCTTTCTTCTGGCTGATCTCAACCTCCCTGAAGGAGTTAGATCAGATCTTCACCTTGCCACCGATCTGGATCCCAGACCCTCTGCGCTGGCAGAACTATCCGGAAGCACTCGGGTACTTTCCTTTCCTCCTACAACTGCGTAATACGCTGGTCATCGCGGTTTCGGCTGTGATGCTCACCCTCATATCAAGTGCCCTGGTTGCCTATAGCTTCTCCCGGCTGCGCTGGCATGGTCGAGATATCTTGTTCTTTGCCATGCTCTCAACAATGATGCTGCCCTACCAGGTCACGATGGTGCCCCTGTTTATCATCTTCCGTACAGTGGGCTGGGTCAATACGCTTTTGCCGTTAATCGTTCCCCATGCCTTTGGGGTGCCGTTCTTTATCTTCCTGCTACGCCAGTTCTTCCTGAGCCTCCCCAGGGAGTTAGACGACGCCGCCATTATTGATGGTTGCTCAGAACTCGGGGTACTGTGGCGCATCATCCTGCCCCTGTCCAAACCAGCCCTGGCCACGGTCGCTCTTTTTCAATTTTTGGGAAGTTGGAACGACTTCCTCGGGCCACTGATCTATCTGAACGATCCCAGCAAATATACGCTGTCCTTGGGCATTCAGGTTTTCGTCAGTACAGTCGGTGTCCAATGGGGCTGGATGATGGCGGTGACCACAGTGCTTACTGTTCCGGTCGTGGTCCTCTTCTTCTTCACGCAACGCACGTTCATCCAAGGCATTGCCCTGACCGGCATTAAGGGCTAATCTTTTTCGATTCAGGAGGCTTACAGTGTCCAACCGCATTCTCATCGGGATTCACTATGAATATCCCTTCGGTGGTATGGCAACCCGCCCGGAATGGTTGCCCCAAGGTGAAGAGGACTGGTACCGGGATCTGGCGATGATCAAAGATACTGGCTTTGACTCCATTCGGATCCGCATCGGTCTGGACAGCAGTTTGGATGAAGTAGGCCGGCTGTTGGACATCTGCCAAAAGTTTGACCTCGGTGTCCTCTTTGGTTTCGCCACATTTTATGTCCATGATAGCTTTTTTGAAGAGTTCCCCGATGCCAAGGTAATCGACCGCCAAGGGGTAGCCTATCCCATTGATCAGTATGATTACCGCTGGCAGCGCGCCTGTATCAACCATCCGGCGTACCGCCAACGGAGGGACCAGCTTGTGGCCGATTGCGCGGCGCGCTTCGGCTCCCATCCAGCTATCATTGATTGGGATGTCCACAATGAGCCGAGTATTGGACCAGGTGATCACTCCTGTTATAGCCCGCATACAGTGGCACGATATCGGCAAGACCTGGCCGCGCGCTTCTCCTCGATCACAGAGCTGAATCAACGCTGGGCAACCACGTTTCAGGATTTTGACGAAGTCGAACCGCCGACTGCAATCAATGCGGATGCCAACAGCTTCTGGCGGGATTGGCGGGAGTTCATCGCGCGCAATCTCAATGAGTTCCTGCTAGATGGCATCCGTATCATCAAGGAGAATGCGCCTGGGGTGCGGGTGAGCTTCAATTACACTTTCCCGTTCGGCATCCAACGCAACGGCCAGGATTGGTGGATCCTACCCCAACTGGACTATGCCTCGTCAAGCCACTATTGGGGGTCGGGCCCACGGACCGCAGCCGAAGCAGGTTCCCGCATCGCCCTCCTGAAGGCCCTAGCCCCCGACGCAGAGACATGGCTAACCGAATGCCAAGGAGGGCCGTTCCGCTCAGATATCCTCTGGCGGGGCAATCACATTGAAGCCGAGATGAGCCAAGTCTTCAGCTATGGCAGCCACGCGTTTTACTTCTATCGCTGGGACCCCCTGATGGCTGGCCCGGAACCTTGGATCAACCATATGGTTGATGCGGATGAGTACGACACAGAGCGTCGTCTGGCCACCAAACGCACTATCGCCACTCTACGTCAACACGAAGATGTGATCGCGAGCGGCCAGAATGTCCGGCCCCGGGTCGGCATCTATCTGACCCGGGAGATGGTCTGGGCTGCCAATGCGCGCCAAGCCCCCATAGAAGAGACCGTGGTCGGTCTCTACGGTCTCTTTCTGGATCTGGGCTATGAGGTCACCTTCGTCCCCCATACCTTTACCGCTGCCTGCGATCTAGCTGTGGTCGCCATCCCCTTCACATTGGGCATGGGCGCGGCCGAACAGCAAGCAGTGCAGGCCTATCTACGCCAAGGCGGCCAGGTGATCGCTGAACTGCCCATGACCAATCTGGAGGACTGCCAGGCAGTAGGCCAGTGGTTAGGGCTGGAGTGCCGGCAGTGGATCCGTCCTATCTACTTCATCGCGGGCTGGAGTATGAACGATGCCGAGGGCCACTTCGGCGGCTTCGCCTTTCATGATCAGGTGTTGTTGGATGGATTCCAGGGTCAGCCGCTTGCAACTTACCGGGACAGCGGCGAGCCAGCTTTGATCAGTGCCGGCCCAGAAGGCCGGCTGCTCGTCCCCACCTTCGCCCTAGGGCGGTCGTACTTCTCATCCCTCCACCGCGGGGTGCGTCGCTTGGTGCAAAGATGGCTGCCCTCCGATCTAGGGCCCGATATCGATATCCAAGGTATGCCTGAGGAGTATCGCTCGCTGGTAGAGGCCCGGCTCGTGGAAAGTGAACGGGGCAACCTGCTCTTCGTGATCAACCGCTCAGGTTATGATTGGGAAGTCAAAGTGACGCCGCGGGGATACCGGCCGCTTACAGTACAACTGCCCACACACGGCGCAACCCACCGCTTTGTGTACAAAGCCGCAGGCTAGTTACGTATTGTAATGTGGTATGCGTAGTGGTGTGATCAGAATTTGTATTCTATCATGGTGCAAGGTACAATGATTGTGTACAGGAATCAGAAATAGGATATGATTATGACCAACCAAAATCACAGTGTAGAGCTTGAAGGCGACGAACCGCAACTAGGCGTCCCTCATTCTCCTTACCCCCCCCCCCCCCCCCCCCCCCCCCGTACAAATGTTCTACATGGATGCGAGAAGTACCGATGAACCGCGCAACCTGTGGGGGAACTTGGTTGAAGGGGGTGCTGCCCACGCGAGGGATCTCCCTAGCAGCCCTCATCGTCATCAGCAGCACGTTTACCATCATTGCCTTGATGTTGACCATAGGCAGCGCGCCTACACCCGTAATCGCACAGACGACCTCGTGTGCCAACTCGGTCGCGATTCCGGACCCAGAAGACTCCAACCTAGTCAATGATTGCAATGCGCTCTTGGCAGCCGCAGCCCAGCTGACAGACACGACAGGCCTGAATTGGATGACGTCGACGCTCATAAGCGCATGGGAAGGCGTCACCGTCACCATGACTCGTGTAACGGGGTTGGATCTGTCCCAGCAGAACCTGACCGGCACGATCCCTGCTCAACTGGGCAATCTCTCCGCGCTGACGACGTTGGCTCTCTACAGCAACACCCTGACCGGCACCCTCCCGGCTGAACTGGGCAAGCTCTCCAATCTGACACAATTGTCCATCCGTGGCAACACACTAAGCGGATGTATACCCCATGCCCTGCACTCGCGTTCTACCTTAGTGTCTGACACAGTCAATCTTCTGCCCGGACTGCGTTACTGCTCCGTCTGTGCCAATAGCATCGCAGTTCCGGATCCAGAAAACGATAATCTAGTCGCCGAGTGCAACATACTCCTGAACGACGTCAAGGACACCCTAAGGGGGACTGGCAGCCTGAACTGGGATACAACGAGGCCAATGAGGGGGAGTGGGGGATGGGAGAACGTCTCTATCGGCCCGCCATCTGGTCCTCCTTTTTCTTATGTGAGGGAGATATGGCCCCGGTCCAAGGGATTAAATGGTAGCATCCCGCCGGAACTGGGCAATTTCTCCAATCTGATCACTTTGTGGCTCAACGGCAACAGCCTGACGGGCACTATCCCGGCTGAACTAGGCAATCTCTCCGCGGTGACTCGGTTGTACCTCACCGGCAACGAACTGACGGGCCGCATCCCACCGCAACTGGGCAATCTCTCCGCGCTGACTCGGTTGGACCTCAACAGCAACGAACTGACGGGCCGCATCCCGCCACACCTGGGCAATCTCTCCAATCTGCGGATATTGTACCTCAACGACAACAACCTGACGGGCCGCATCCCGCCGCAACTGGGCAATCTCAACTCAGTGTGGTGGTTGGACCTCAAAGACAACCTACTGAACACTACTATCCCTGCTCAGCTGGCCCGTATCGCCGGCAACAGGCTGACAAACTTTTACTTCTACGACGACCGACCAGGCGAGGAAGACAACAACAATACAATAAGCGGATGTTTACACAGTGACTTGTGGAGCTTTAACTCTCTAGGTCAAAACAGTGGAGCGGGACTGTCCCAATGCTCGGGTGCCACCCCCACACCCGCGCCCACACCTATCAACTGTGACATCACGGTCGCGATTCCGGATCCAGAAAACAATAATCTAGTCGCCGATTGCGAAACACTCCTGCACGCCAAGCTCACCCTAGACAGTGCCGACTCATTGAACTGGAATCTAACGAACGTCATAACCAGTTGGAATGGTATCAGCGTTGACAGCTCGAATGTGATTACAGTGGCGATCGATGGTCCGCTCCTGGACGGAAACACATTGACGGGTACGATCCCTGCTCAACTGGGCAGTCTCTCCGCGCTGCGGGAGTTGCGCCTCAGCGGTCAAACCCTGATGGGCAACATCCCTACAGAACTGGGCGACCTCTCCAATCTACGGCAGTTGAACCTCTACAGCAACACCCTGACGGGCAGAATCCCGGAGAGATTGGACAATCTCGTCACGCTGCAGACATTGAACCTGGCCCGCAACAATCTGACGGGCGAGATCCCACCGCAACTGGGTACTCTCACCAAGCTGCAGACATTGAACCTCTACAGCAACACCCTGACAGGCACCATCCCCTCTGAACTGGGCAACCTCTCCCGTGCTCTGGAGACATTGGACCTGGCCTACAATAGACTGACGGGCGAGATCCCACCGGAACTGAGTGTTCTCACCAATCTGCAGACATTGAACCTCTACTCCAACACCCTGACAGGCAGCATCCCACGGGCGCTGGTCAACATCACTGAAACGCTGCAGACATTGCGGCTTGGGGACAACCAACTCAGCGGCTGTATCCCACCTGCGTTGCGAACTATTGCTACCCATGACCTGACATCCTCATCATCATTCAGCGGCTTCCCAGATTGCACTATGCCAGCGGGGCGTGTGGTTGTGTGCATTGACACAGTAGCGATACCGGGTTCATACCTAGCGGAATCTGTCAGCCTGCGTCGGGATTGCGAAAGGCTCTTGCAGGTGAAGCAAGGATTGGAAACTAGAGGGTTGAGCACTACTGCGTTGAACTGGGCGACGAGGACTGCGATAGCTACCTGGGATGGCATTGGTCTCAACGACAACACTAGACCCACGCAAGTGATGAGTGTAAGTCTAAGTCTCCCGAACAGTAACCTGACGGGCGAGATCCCTACTGAACTGGCCGCCCTCTCCAGCACGCTGACCACTTTGAACCTAAGCCAGAACGGCTTAACGGGTACGATCCCACTGTGGCTAGGGGACTTCACAAAGCTGCAGACGTTGTCCCTCTACAGCAACACCCTGACGGGCGAGATCCCATCGCAACTGGGCAATCTCTCCAATCTATGGCAGTTGAACCTCTACAGCAACACCCTGTCGGGCGAGATCCCATCGCAACTGGGCGACCTCTCCAATCTACGGCAGTTGAACCTCTACAGCAACACCCTGTCGGGTACGATCCCTGCTGAACTGGGCAATCTCTCCACCACGCTGACCACTTTGAACCTAAGTCAGAACGGCTTGACTGGTTCCATCCCACCGGAACTGGGCAAACTCTCCAACACGCTGACCACTTTGAACCTAAGCCAGAACAGCTTGACTGGTTCCATCCCACCGGAACTGGGCAAACTCTCCAACACGCTGACCACTTTGAACCTAAGTCAGAACGGCTTGACGGGTACGATCCCACTGTGGCTAGGGGAGTTCACAGATCTGCAGACGTTGTCCCTCTACAGCAACACCCTGACGGGCAATATCCCACCGGAACTGGGCAATCTCTCCAATCTGCGGACGTTGCAACTTGCTGGCAATCCAACACTAACAGGCTGTATCCCCCGTACCTTGCAAGGTCGCCTGACAACAAGAGATTGGCAATTCTGTTCACCACCGCCAGCACCACCATCTTCGGGCGGCGGTGGTGGCGGCGGCGGCGGCGGTGGCGGCTCAACACAGAGACCCACCTGTACCAATGGCACTGTCGTAGCCAACCCCTCTGCCAATGCCGACCTGGTCAGAGACTGCGTACAGCTTCTAACCATCAAGGCCACCCTGGAGGGAAGCATCAGTACCTCCAGTCGCTTGAACTGGAGTGAGACCAGCAGCATAGGCACCTGGGAGGGGGTAACCATAGGCGGTACCCCGCAGCGGGTGATCAGGTTGGAGCTGGATATCAGTGGCAAGACATTGGCAGGCAGTATCCCGACCACCTTGAGCCGGCTCACCGGTCTGCAGACCTTGGATATCTCCAACAACCAACTATCGGGGCGTATCCCGGTTGGCCTGCGCGCGCTGGCCAGCCTGCAGGTCTTGGACTTCTCCAACAACCGGCTGTCGGGCAGCCTGCCGACTGATCTGGGCAGTATTGCCACCCTGCAGACCTTGCACCTAGCCAACAACAGTCTGACGGGCAACATCCCGACGACACTGGTGGATCTCTCCAATCTTACGTCGTTGTCCTTGGCCGGCAACCGCTTGAGCGGTTGTATTCCCAACGCGTTGACGCGCGTTGCCCAGAACGACCTAGCAGATATCGAGTTGTCTTTCTGCGATCCTGTTACACCGACACCTACGCCTACGGTCACACCCACAGCCACGGCTACACCGCTTGCCCCTGTTGGCCAGGATCTCTTCCTGCCGCTCGTGCGGAAGTAAGGTCTGTGCGGTGGGATTGTAAGTCACAGACAGGTCGCTGCTGACAGCCTTTGAGCCTGGCCGCATCCGAGGATGCGGCCAGGTTTTTTGTTGTGGATAGAGACAGGTCATGACCACACGGAAGGCATGTGGAAGGCTTAACAGGTCAGGTACGGCGTACCATGGAGGCAGATTGTTTATTGTGCAGGAACAGGCAGGCCGATGACATCGAGTGCTCTCCAGATGGAGCATTCATTGACCCACTTCCGGCCCAGGGTATCTGGCAAAGCACCCTTGGCCAGCATCTGCTCCGTCTCAAGACTGCAGCGGATCTCTACACTGAAGCTGTGGGGACGACGCCCGGCTTTGGCGATGCGTCCCCGCAGATTGCGTAGCCCTTCTAGCACGGCATGTATCTCCGCGGCCAAGCGGCTACCATTGTGCAGCACGCCGACCCCTTCGTCAGCTTTGCCATCCTGGAGGCGAGTCAGTTGCCAACACCAGCGGAACGTAGCATCCTTCTCTAGCGCAGAGACATTCAAGGAGAAATCTGCTTTGCTCTCCAGGGCCCCTTGGAAGAAATTGTGTACATCGTGAAAATTGCGACTGAAACGGGCCGGAGGCAGATTCCGCAGAACTTGACGACCATAGCCTTTGCTGGTCAAGCGATCATCTAAAATCGCCACAACACCCCGATCTCCAGACCGTCGGATCAGACGGCCAAAGCCCTGCTTCAGAGCCAAGGTCATCAACGGCAACATATACTTGCTGAAACTACTGCCCGCCTCTATTTCGTCCAGGGTCTCCATACGAGCACTGTGCAAGGGGTCGCTAGGCGTGGGAAAAGGCATCTTGTCCAGTACAACCAGACTCAGATCATCACCCGGTAGGTCGACACCTTCCCAAAAGGATTTTGTCGCCAACAGAACGCTGTACGGTGTTTCTCGAAACCAATCGAGCAGGGCAGTGCGCGGTACCTGCCCCTGGGCCTGCAGAGGCCAAATCACATCGGTCAGACGTTCATGCACCTGCTGTAATCCGCCCCAACTGGTAAAGAGACACAGCGCGCGGCCCCGACTTACATTGAGCAGCCGAGCTGTCTCCGCGGCCACTGCATCGTAGAAGTGGTCTTTTGCCCTCCAGTTGTAGGCGGGTAGGGCCGGTTGATAGAGTAGGGTCTGCTTTGGATAGTCGAAAACCGTGCTGGCGATGCGTTCAATCGGCTCATCTACCACGCCACAACGGCTTTTGAAGTACGCAAAGGTGCCATCTGTGGTCAGGGTGGCACTGGTGCAGATAACTGTACGGTCTTCCTCAGCGAAGAGAAAGTTCGTTAATGCCGCAGCCGGGTCAATCGGCGCGGCATGCAATCGCAAACGTACATGACGCTGACCACTGATCTTCTCCGCATAGCGGACGAACTGGTCATCCTGTGAATCTCTCGCGATAACCCGCAGCTTTTCGGACAAGGAGCCGAGCCCCTCTAGGGCTAGGTCGTAGTTGGCGGCAGCCTCTGACTCGGATTCGCTGCGTTGCGGCTGGCCTTCTTCCTCCGCCAGCTCGTAAGGATTGTCCCGGCGCATATCGTTCTGTAGTGCTTTCAGCCTATTCGCCAGTTTCTTCAGCTCTTCTAGTTCGGATTCAATGCGAAAGACGCTGTCGTCGGAGAGATGCTCCACCGCTGCAAAAGCCAAGCTGTTGTGAAAGCGTAGCTCTTGCAAACGATCTTCTTCTACATGTTCTTTGAAGAGAGAACGGCTGAAAAGCTGGTCCAACGCATAATCACTGACCTCTACCTCCCAGACAGATGTGGCGGTGGTCTCCAAATGATGGGCTTCATCAATGATGTAAATTGAGGCTTCGGGTAGAAGCATGTGGCCCATCTCCCCCAATGCCAGCGCGTTGAGCAGCAGGTGATGATTGGTGATGATCACCTGGGCCTGCCGGGCTTTGTCCCGCATCTTGTTGACAAAACAGTTGTTCTCAAAGTGCCGACAGTTGCGGTGAATACAGTCGTCTGGGTAGCTGACGACTCGGGAGCGCAGGTCGCTCGTCAGGACAAAGGGCAGCTCCTCTATATCGCCAGTATCTGTGTGGGGCAACCACTCCCGCAAATAGGTTATCTGCTCATCTTCTCGATCAAATAGAACAAGCCGCTGCTGTTCGACGACCTCTTTTTCCCATTTAAGCGTGCAGACAAAGTTCGGGCGTCCTTTCACCACAACTGCATCAAAGGAGCGGTCCAACACTTTGCTCAGGAAGGGAATGTCCTTCTGGAAAAGCTGCGTTTGCAGAGATTTATTGGCAGTAGCCACGATGATTGTCCGCTCGCTGAGTAGCGCGGGGAGCAGGTACGCTATTGACTTGCCGGTACCGGTTGGGGCTTCGACCAGGGCCGAACGCTTTTCAAGAATCGCCCGTTTGACGACCTCGGCCATCTCTAGTTGGCCGGGCCGAAATTCGTAACCGTATAGGGTTGTGGCCAGGGAGCCATCAACGCCGAACACTGCGGCCAGATCGGTCGTTTCCAGAAGAGAGGGCTCTTTTCTGTCATCGTAGCGGCCTCTTTCTTCCCCCACTTCATCGCAAGGCAGCTCGTCATCAGCATAGAGGATTTCAGAATGTTCCATACAGATACAATAGCACAGGTGTGCGGATATAGCAAACTACGCAGGGCATAAAAAACGCCCTCAGTCTGTTGCAGTGAGGGCGTTTCTAGGTGGATCTCTGTATCTAGTTTTCTGGCGGCAACAGTACCTGATCAATGATGTGAATGACGCCATTGGTGGCGATCAGATCGGATTCAATGATTGTGGCGCCCCCAATGGTGAGGGCTCCATCTGCAGTGGTACCCACCTCAACAGTCGATCCCTGGAGGGTCGGCTGCACGAGTCCTGTAGTCAGATCAGCTGCCATCAACTGGCCCGGCACTACATGGAATTGCAGGACATCGGCCAACAGGGTTCGGTCGGCCAGTAGCCCGGCCCGTACCTCTTGCTGTAACGCGACAAACGCTACATCCCCCGGCGCGAAGACTGTAAACGGCCCGCCGCTGGCAATAGAATCGACAAGATCAGCCAGTTCCAGTGTCAGCAGAAAAATCTCAAGCTCCCCGGAGGTCTTCGCCACTTCTCCCAGATCGCCTGTGGGAACAATATCGGCTGCCATTTCTTCTGTTGTCTCCGTCAAAGCCATCTCTGTTTCTGGCATCTCTGTTTCTGCCATCTCGGACGTAGCCTCCAGCGGTGCCGTCTCTGGTATCGCTACGTTGGCCAAAATGGCATCTGCTTGGGCCATTGTCGGTATGGTCAAGACATCGCCAACTTCAATGATATCACAGTTTGCCAGGGCGTTGCCGCTGCAAATCGCACTCCAGTAATCACTGTTGCCAAAAGCGCGACTGGCGATTGTGCCCAATGTATCGCCCCGTTCTACAGTGTAGACGGTGCCTAGTGTGATAGGTGCAGCCGCTGCAGCTGCCACAGTCTCCGCTGCAGGGGTCGGTGATGTAGCTGGTATAGCATCTGTGGAGGATTGGCCCATGCGCGACTGGGCAGAGCCATCTTCCAAAATACCACCTTCAACTTCAAGTGTATAACTGGCCCCAATGGTGCTATCATTGCCTACGATGACAGTGAAACGAGTGCCAACACGGTCTGCATCTATCGTGAAGTCAGCCGTTTTCATCAGGCTTGAGCTGTCCTGAGGAACCTGCAGGATCGTCGTATTGTTGACATACAGATCTGTGGCCATACCGGCCACATAGGCTTTCAACTGGCTGTCTGTCAAGAGAAAGGCATTGACCTTCTGCTGTACATCCGCGTTGTCCTGGGGTTGAACATGCAGTTGCAGCGTGACATCCGTAGCGGTTGTCTCCAAAGCAAAGTAATGTTTATCGAACTGCTTAGGTAGTTCACCGCTCAGTTCGGATGCCCGCACAATGCCCGGTGTTTCGATCACGACAGAAGACACGGAGGCAGCTGCTACAGTCTCCGCTGCGGGGGTCGATGTCGCAGCTGGTATGGCATCTGTGGAGGATTGGCCCATGCGCGACTGGGCAGAGCCATCTTCCAAAATACCACCTTCAACTTCAAGTGTATAACTGGCCCCACTGGTGCTATCATTGCCTACGATGACAGTGAAGCGAGTGCCAACACGGTCTGCATCTATCGTGAAGTCAGCCGTTTTCATCAGGCTTGTGCTGTCCTGCGGAACCTGTAGGATCGTCGTATTGTTGACATACAGATCTGTAGCCATACCGGCCACATAGGCTTTCAACTGGCTGTCTGTCAAGAGAAAGGCATTGACCTTCTCCTGTACATCCGCGTTGTCCTGGGGTTGAACATGCAGTTGCAGCGTGACATCCGTAGCGGTTGTCTCCAAAGCAAAGTAATGTTTATCGAACTGTTTAGGTAGTTCACCGCTCAGTTCGGATGCCCGCACAATGCTGGGTGTTTCGGTCACGACAGAAGACACGGAGGCAGCTGCCACAGGCTCCGCTGTAGGTGTCGGTGTCGTGGCGGCTAGAGAACTGGCATCCACAATCTGCTCGCCTGACTCGTCCACGAACGCAACGTTCTCACCAGTCAGGGTATAGGACAGCGGTATCTTTGTGTCATTGAATGCCACCAGACTGAATGTGCTGTCAGGTGTACGAATGGTGTGTATCTTCTGCTTCGGGCCACCATCCATTTGCTGCAATGATCCAATGCCAAGCGCGCTCTGCGGACCAGGTGTGCCGACAATGTAACGGGCAAAACCGGTGGATTCAAACACGTAAAAGCCGGATTCGGCATCCAGATCCAGATTATCCTGGGGAGAATAATCCATTGTAATGACCATTGGTTGCGTGGGGTCAATGACTCGCAAGCCCAGATAGTGTTTGGCAAATTGCTCATTCAACTCCCCGCGAATCATTGATGACATAACACTCTGTGCAGTCACTGCCATGGGGGCTGCTGTGAGAAGCAGTGCCAGCACTACAACAACATGTACAATGCGCCATGCTTTCGTCAATTGCATCTATCCCTCCATTCCATTTGGAACGTAAAAGCGTAACCAGACTATCTTCATACGCACGGTCTTTCTGTACCACTCTTGTTATAAGGCGACGGCCGGATTCGAACCGGCGATCAGGGTTTTGCAGACCCCTGCCTTAACCACTTGGCTACGTCGCCGTAAGATCAGTCTGCACAGATAGTACCAAAACGATTCCTACTTGTCAAATACATCACTCTAGATGTATTCTTACAGTGTATCATATATGACTTGACTGTACCCAAAGGCACATTGAACCAATGGCGAAGTCAGATGAAATGATCATCTGTGAACAATGTGGCGTTACGTTCCTCTGGACAGTGGAAGAGCAACGCTATGCGCCGGACATGCAGAAAAGTCCGTTCTATTGTTTAGGCTGTCGCTCTCTGCTGCCAAGGGAAGGACGCCAACGAGGGCTGGTAAAATGGTATAGCCCGCGTAAAAAGTACGGATTTATTACGCCCCAGTCCGGCCCGGACCTATTCACCCATCGTTCCCGTTTTCAGCGAGCTGGCCGCTTGCAGGCAGGAGATCTGGTTGAATTTACTGTTGAGGAGACCCAGAAGGGAGCGGTAGCTGTTGATGTGCAGTTGCTCCATCGACAGAGCAGACCCCAAAAGAGGTGATGTCACGTGGCTCATGGGGGCCTACTGTCGCTTCTTCCTTGCGCCAACTCTACAAAAAACCTATCATACGTCGCAGCGACAATGGGCCAGGTGAACCGCTCCCGCACGCTACGCCGTAGAGACGGCGGGGCCAGGCGCGGCATGGTCAGCCTCATTACCGCTTTGCGGTAGAGATCGTTCTCATCGCTATACAGGCAGGCCGGATGTAGGACCGGGGGAATTAACTCTGGGTAGCTAAGGCGATTCGGCAGCAGAGGAAAAGCACCTGCCTGAATTGCCTCCAGTATACTTATGCCGAAAAACTCATGATCCGCTGTGCTGATGACGAGATCGGCCTTCTGTAAGAGGGCTAGATATGCCTGACGGGAGGAAAGATAGCCCCAGTGGTCGATGCGATGTGCCAGACGCGTGGCAGCCTCTTGGAACTCGGCCGGCACAGTGCGGAAGTTTTCACCTGCGACAGCCAAGCGAAAGTGGATCCCAGCCTCATCCAGCCGGTACAGAAGCTGAAAGAAGCGTTGCGGGCACTTGTCGTACTCCCAGCGCTGATTCCATAGGATCAGTGGCGCGTCTCTGGATTTCTGCCGGTCGATGTCATCCTGCAGATCGATCCCCACAGGCAGAACGTAACTGCGATCCTTGACCTGCCTGATCAATTCCAGATGGTTATAATCAGGGAAATGTTTGAGCAGATTGGGCAGTTCCGCAAACCAGCTTTGGCGATGAAACATCGTGTTGAATACAATGCGGTCAGCACACAGTTGGCTCAACCAGTTGATCATCGCATAGGTCAGATCCAGCTTCTCGCCCGCGCGTCTAGGATAGGTCAACTGATTCTCGTGCATATAGAGAACTGTAGGGGTATGAACCTGAAGATGACGCCGCATGAGTGCCAGCCAGGCCGGGAGATTGGTCATATCCGTCGCCAGAATCAGATCCGGCGGATAGGCCGCGCAAGCTGCTTGTGTCTGGACAGCCAGCTCAAGGGCAGCCCCCTGCATACGCCATTTCCAAAAACGGCCAGCTAGGGTGAAGAGATGCACACACTGCCGGCTATGGGTCTGATATCCCTCAGCCCACAGCCGATGGCTACCCGTGTGATAGGGAGAGATAAGCCAGATTGTTGGCGGTGCAGAATTCAAGGTCGTCATCAAGGCAGCCTGTGGTACTGTGATTGATACTAGGTTACTTTGCACCGGTTTGTGGCTATGCTATACTGTATCATGACTTGGCAAGATGCAGCCATCAAATGTATCATGGCTCGGCAAGATGCAGCCATCAAATGTATCATGGCTCGGCAAGATGCAGCCATCAGACGAAGCTTGTAATGGGATAGTTTGCCGGACCTACCCTTCGGCAGTTCTTGAAATTGAGAGCAGGAGTTGGGAATGATTGAAGTCGTGATCGACAGTGTTCGCGTGAGTTTGATGTCTCAGCATCGCATCGTTGTTTTGCGTGAAGAAGATGGTGAGAGGTATCTTCCCATTTGGATCGGCCCTTTTGAAGCGGATGCCATCACAATCCAATTGCAGGGCATTGAAGCCGGGCGGCCGATGACCCATGACCTATTGCGGCAGATTACAGAATCCTTAGGCGGCGAAGTCTCACATGTGGTCATCAGAGATCTGCAAAATGACACATTTTTCGCTGAAATCGTCCTAGAAACAAGCGGCGAAACATTGGAAATCGACAGCCGGCCCAGCGATGCTGTTGCTCTAGCTGTGCGAGCTGATGTTCCAATCTATGTAGCCAACGATGTGATGAACCGGGCCGGGATGGAACCAGAAGAGGAACTGGACCTGCTAGATGAGGGCAAAAACGGAATTGAAGAGGAAATCAGCGAACCGAGCGATGAAGACCTAGACGTCTTCCGGGACTTTATCGAAGGTCTTGATATCGACAACTAAGAAATTGAGATGAGAGCAGGGCATCTGTCTGCAGTAGGCCAAAGCTGACAGAAATGGTACATGCAATTAGATGCCACAAACGGCGGGACCGCCTGGGAGCGGTTCTCGCCGTTTTTATACTTTCCTACTCTATCCCTAGAGATCCCCCAAACATTCCAGCATGGCTATGATGTCTAACAGCTGTGAACGAAGGCGCGGATAACTCGTTGCCTATACAGACCTATCTGATTGTGTGTTAGTATATACTAACAGAAGTGGGATAATTCGGTGCCTATACAGACCTATCTATGAGCGAAACAACTGAAGTAGCGATCAAAACGATCCTGGCACTACAGCAATGGTAATCGTCATCATGGTTGTGAACATTGAGCGAAACAACTGAAGTAGCGATCAAAACGATCCCGGCCAACCTGGAGGCCGAGCAGGCCGTTCTCGGTTCCCTGCTTATCGATCCCGATGCGATGATCAAAATCGCCAGTTTTTTGCGCGCCATCGATTTCTTTCGGGAATGGCATCAGTGGATATACAGCGCGCTGCTCACGCTACACGAACGCCGGGAGCCGGCCGATTTTGTCACATTGGTAGATGAGTTGGAACGCAACGAACAGTTGGAGGACATCGGGGGCCCGGCCTATATTACCGAACTGATCAACAGCACGCCCACAGCCATTTATGTAGACTACTACGCGCGTATCGTCGAGCGCACAGCGATCCTACGCCGGCTGATCAGCGCGGCCGAGAAAATCGCAGGGCTGGCCTACGACGAGAGCAATGATGTGAATGAGGTAGTAGATCAGGCCGAACGGATCATCTTCGGCGTCAGTGAGAGCCGCATCCACCGAGACCTGACGCCCATCTCCACAATCATGGCAGAGGTAGTGGATCAGATCGACTTTCTGGCCCGCAACCAAAATAGGCTGATGGGCGTCCCCACAGGCTTTGTGATGCTGGACAAAATGCTGGGTGGTTTCCAAAAAAGCGATCTGATCATCGTGGCCGGACGGCCTGGTATGGGCAAGTCCAGTTTGGGTCTGTCGATTGCCCAAAACGCTGCTAGGCGTTATAACGCACGAGTGGCGGTCTTCAGCCTAGAAATGAGCAATGAACAGATGGTCCAGCGGCTGCTATCTGTGGAGTCGGCCATTGACAGCCACCGCCTACGGCTGGGCCAGATCTATGAAGATGAGTGGCCGATTTTGCTAGAAGCAGCCAATACACTGGCCGCCTCCAATATTTTCATTGACGATACCCCCGGCGCATCCGTGATGGAGATCCGCACAAAGGCCCGCCGGCTGTACGCAGAGCATGGCATTGATCTGATTTTGGTCGATTATATGCAGTTGATGTCCGGCGGAGGCCGCAACAGCCGGGGCGAGAACCGCCAGCAGGAGATCAGTTACATCAGCCGTTCTTTGAAGGAACTGGCCCGGGAGTTGAATGTACCTGTCATCGCGCTCAGCCAGCTCAGCCGGGCCGTTGAAAGCCGCGCCGACAACAAACCCATGCTGTCCGACTTACGCGAGAGTGGATGTCTGAGTGGAGATACGCGCATCTATCTCGCGGATACGGGCGAGTACCGCCCGATTCGCGAGCTTGCAGCCCAGAAAGAGTTCAAAGTTGCTTCCCTGGACCCAGGCAGCATGCACCTTACCAGCGCAACCGTCAGTAACGCATTTTGCAGCGGGACAAAACTCGTCTACCGTATGACCTCCCGTTTGGGCAGAACAATTCGCGGGACCGCAAATCACAAATTTTTGACAATACAGGGCTGGAAGCGATTAGATGAACTCCTGATCGGCGAGCGAATCGCAACAGCCGGCCAGCTTGCCGCGCTTGTCAGTTCTGATGCACTGCAAAGACTGGCCCCAAGCCACGTATATTGGGATGAAATCGTTGCCATTGAAGCAGCAGGGCGCGAGGACGTATATGACCTCAGCGTACCGGAACTGCACAACTTCGTTGCCGACGATTTCATTGTCCATAATTCAATTGAACAGGACGCAGATGTGGTAATCTTTATCTATCGAGAAGACTATTACAGTGAGGACACGGACCGTCAGAATATCGCTGACCTGATGGTTGCCAAACACCGCCATGGCTCGACCGGTACGGTTAGCCTCTACTTCCGCAAGGAGCTGACACAGTTTCGTGATCTAGAACTCCAGCGCGAAGAGTTAGACTATTAGAAGGCAAAAGCACGCGGCAACTGCACTGCTTGTCGCCCATCCTATACATTCCATCAAATGACGGAGCCACTGCCCGGTTTTATCGGATTTCCCAACCAAAAAATGCTGGATGTGATCGTGCCGGACCTGTTCTTCATCGATCTGCTGCCGCAGATCGATGATCTGGCAGAACTCAAGTTGACGGTCTATTTTTTCTGGCTGCTGAACGAACAGGAAGGCTCCCTACGCTTTGTACGCGGGGAGGATATGCGCCGGGATGAAATCCTGCTGCAGAGCCTCAATCTGGAGAGCGATCTCCGCAGCCCTCTGGCCACCCTAGAGGACGCGCTAGAACGAGCCGTAGCCCGCAATACTCTCCTACGCCTAGATGTGGAGACTGACACGGAAATCGACACGATTGTGGAGGACTGGTACTTTCTCAACACAACCAAAGGCCGCCAGGCAGTGGCCGCCATTCGCCAAGGACAATTGGCTACATTGCAATCTATTGTGCCACAAGATGCCCGGCTGCATGTAGAACGACCAAATATTTTTGTGCTATACGAACAGAATATCGGCCTGATGACAGCGATGATCGCCGACCAGTTGCGCGATTTAGAAAAGTCCTACCCGCCGGCCTGGATCGTTGATGCCCTGGAGATTGCGGTCCTCAATAACAAGAGACACCTGAACTACATCCGGGCGATTCTGAGACGCTGGGAGACGGAAGGCAAAGATGAAAGCTAACGATTGGCTGCGGGGAATGAATGCAAGAATTACATACCAAATGAATGTACCGACATCATCCGCAACGAACGAACCGTCTATCGATCCAATGCAAGAGAATGTTGAGGCCGGCGACCGCAACGTAGCCCAGGCATCTTCCCCTGAATCCTGCCCAGCCTGTAGCGGCATGGGATTTGTGTTAAGCGATGTGCCCTTAGGCCATCCAGATTTTGGCAAAGCCATCCCCTGCCATTGCAAGTTGAACGAACGGCAGGTGCGCCAGATGAGCCGCTTTCAAAGGATGAGCGATCTGAATGCACTGGCCCGCTTTACCTTCAAGGCGTTCACGCCGGAACCACCCCACCTGCCACCCTATACACTAGAAAGCCTGCGCCTAGCCTATAAGGTCGCGCTGAAGTTCGCCGAACAACCGCGGGGCTGGCTGCTCTTTAGCGGCGGCTACGGCTGCGGCAAAACCCATCTAGCCGCCGCTATCACCAATCAACGCTTGGACCAAGGACAGGCCGCCATCTTCGTGGTCGTGCCGGATCTGCTGGATCATTTACGCATGACCTATGGCCCGGACAGTGAAGTCCGCTATGATGAGCTGTTCAATGAAGTACGCACTACCAGTCTCTTGGTCCTAGACGATTTGGGGGTGCAAAACGCGACGCCCTGGGTACAGGAAAAGCTGTTCCAGATTCTCAACCACCGCTACAATAGCCGCTTGCCTACTGTGCTGACAACAAACCAACGCTTGGAAGATTTGGACCAACGCCTATGTAGCCGACTACGGGATATGGATCTCGTCAAGCGTCTTCATATCACCGCGCCAGATTACCGGCTCGGGAACAATCGCGGCAAAGGCAATCTGAGTACCCTCGATCTCCACGAGCACCAGCGATTTGAGACGTTCGATGTGCGGCGACGCAATGCCTCAGCGGAAATACAGTCCACTCTGCGCCAAGTGAAGGAAGCAGCGACCGCCTATGCCCACGACCCATATGGCTGGTTTGTGCTGAGAGGGCCAAACGGAGTGGGCAAGACGCATCTGGCAGCGGCTATTTCCAATGCCCAGACAAAATTCGATGTGATGTTTGTGGTCGTCCCGGACTTTCTAGACTATCTGCGGGCCGCATTCAATCCCCAATCGCCGGTGCCCTATGACCGGCGTTTTGATGAATTGAAGAATTCGCGCTTGCTCGTCTTAGATGATCTAGGTACAGAAAGCGCGACCCCTTGGGCAAAGGAAAAACTCTTCCAATTGCTCAACTACCGCTACAACGCGGTCTTGCCAACGATCATTACCACCAGTGCCACTGATGAGAAGATCGACCCATGGCTGCGGACTCGCATGGCCGATACGCTCTGTCAGGTTTGGACCATCAAAGCGGTCAGCTACCGGGGCAGTGCCGACCAGGGGGCTGTCGTCCATACAGCGAGACAACAGGGGAACGCCCGGACCAAGAGTTCTTGGTAGTCCGGGCACACCCAGTAGACATAGCCTGCTATGGCAGGAACAACCGTGTGTGGTATACTTCAGAATCATTCTCCGCTACACTATAACAGCCATCGTCTTCATGATACACAGGGGCCCTTTTATGCGCTTGAAACAAACCTTAACCATAGCTATCTTGCTGTTGACTGCCTGCGGCCCACAAGCCACTGTTGAGCCGGCCCGCTCTACCATCACCCCGGTGCCAACCTTCACATCCACGCCGGAAGTGATCGTGACAGCGGTGGACACAGCTGCCGATAGCCAGTCCCCTCCCCAAGCCGACACGCCGACCCCGATGGAGCCGACAGCCACACCCGCGCCTCCAGAACCAGACCCTCCACCCCTCGAACCTTCAGAACCAGACCCTCCACCCCTCGAACCTTCAGAACCAGACCCTCCACCCCTCGAACCTTTAGAACCAGACCCTCCACCCCCCGCGCCTCCAGAACCAGACCCTCCACCCCCCGAACCCCCACCCACGGCACCTGTATCCATTGTGGCAACGCCATCCACTGCCCCGCTGCTGACGGTCAATCAGTATGTAAATGTACGTCAAGGCCCAAGCACTACTCATCCTATCATTGAAATGACTACGAACGTTCAAGAATTTTCCATCACCGGCAAGAACTCTGATGGCACGTGGTGGCAGATCGACTACAAAGGCCAACCAGGGTGGGTCTTCGGCCAGTTGGGGACGGCAGCCAATGCAGGGGGCGTGCAGGTAGTTGCCAACATCCCCACCCCGCCACCGGCCCCACCGACGCAGCCGGCACCAACACCCGTTCCACCGACCCCGGCACCCGGGTCAAGCTATGAATTCAATATCGCGGTAGTGCAGAGATGTGACCCGCAACAGGCTGGGAATTGGTTTGAAGGGACAACCTATAAAAATGGGACACCAGCGAATGGCTATCGCGTCGTCTACAGTGGGACACCAGATGGTACATGGACAACGCAACCTGTTATCAGCGGCCCACATACCGGTTATGACAATTGGGCTACTGGCTACTATAGCCACATTATTCGTGCGGCCGGACAGGGTCCGATTGCTGGGAACTGGTTTGTCTGGATCGTTAATGACGAAGATAAGCGCATCTCAGAAATCGCCAATTTCCAGACGACTGGCCCGGGTGATGGCTGCAATCAGGCTGTCGTGGACTTTGACAGCCGCTAACAGTAAAGAGTCTTTATGCTGCTCTAGGGCAGCCGATTAGAGAGAAATAAGGAGGCACAAAATGGCTCAAGCCAGCGCAACCCCCATAGATTCCTCGCCAGTATCGGATTCTACGGTGCAGAACGATCCCATCCTTACACTCGCACCAGAAGATATCCCCAATGTCGAGGATGTTGAGCATCTCATCACCGAGGACGATACGCCCGTGGATAATATGTTTTCCGAGAAACAGCGACGCCTGCTCACGAGATCCTTGTATGCCTCGTGGAAAGGGCCCGGGCCGAACCGCCCTTTCCTAGCCGCATCCGATGTCGGCATCTTCCGTTCCGTCAACGAACCCCCGGTCGTGCCAGACGTCTTCCTCAGCCTAGACGTCATACCTCCAGAGGATTGGTGGATCAAGAAAGGCCGCAGCTACTTCATCTGGGAGTATCACAAGCCGCCTGATGTAGTGATTGAGGTCGTGTCCAACGCCAAAGGCGGGGAAACTGATACGAAAGTGGAGCGTTATGCACAGTTTGGCGTCCCCTATTATGTGATCTTTGATCCTATAGAGCAGGTGCAAGAAGGCAGGTTACGAATCTACGAACTCACATCCATACGCACCTATAGGGAACTCTCAGTAGACTTTCTGCCCAGCATAGGTCTAGGTCTACAGCTATGGCGCGGCATCTTTGAAAAACGAGAGGCTACTTGGTTACGCTGGCAGGACGCATCTGGCACGCTGCTTGTGACCGGAGAAGAACGATCAGAGCAGGAAACAAAACGCGCAGATCAGGCTGAAAAACGAGCAGAACGGCTGGCTGCCCTGCTGCGCGCACACGGCATTTCAGCAGAGATCGACGACGATTCCCCTTAGCCAGACGAGATTCTTGCAGTCTTTATACTTTGTACAGAACAGGAGGCACAAAATGGCCCAAGCCAGCGCAACCCCCATAGATTCCTCGCCAGTATCGGATTCTACGGTGCAGAACGATCCCATCCTTACACTCGCACCCGAAGATATCCCCGATGTTGAGCATCTCATCACAGAGGACGATACGCCCGTGGACATGTTCGCAGAGAAACAGCAACGCCTGCTCACGACAGCCTTGTATGAATCCTGGCACGGTCCTGGTGATAGCCGTCCTTTCCTGGCTGCATCCAACGTCGGCATCTTCTACTCCATCCACCAACCCCCTCTCGTACCAGACGTGTTCCTAAGCCTAGATGTGAAGCTGCCCGAAGATTTGTGGGCCAAGCAGGGGCGCAGCTACTTCACCTGGACATATGGTAAGCCTCCTGATGTAGTGATTGAGGTGGTGTGCAACACGCTAGAAGGTGAAATTGACACGAAAATGGAGCGTTATGCTTGGTTTGGCGTCCCCTATTATGTGATCTTTGACCCTATAGAGCAGGTGCAAAAGGGTGTGCTACGCGCCTACGAACTCATGCCCACACGCACCTATAGAGAACGTTCACCTCACATTCTGCCGGGCACGGGTCTAGGTCTACGGCTATGGCAGGGCGTCTTTGAAAGACGGGAAGCACCTTGGTTGCGCTGGCAGGACGCATCCGGCGCGCTGATTTTGGTCTGGGAAGAACGAGCAGATCAGGCTGAAGAACAAGCAGACCAGGCAAGAGAACGAGCAGATCAGGCTGAAGAACAAGCAGATCAGGCTGAAGAACAAGCAGATCAGGCTGAAGAACGAGCAGATCAGGCTGAAGAACAAGCAGACCAGGCAAGAGAACGAGCAGATCAGGCTGAAGAACAAGCAGATCAGGCAAGAGAACGAGCAGATCAGGCTGAAGAACAAGCAGATCAGGCAAGAGAACGAGCACAACAGGCTGAAGCAAAACGGCTGGCTGCCCTGCTGCGCGCCCATGGCATCTCTCCAGAAAGCGACGACGATGCCCCCTAGCCAGCCAAGTCTTGACAGAACCCTGTGAAACAAGCACTACGCGAGACTCTGGTCCTCTGGGCCGGCCTACTGTTGTGCGGCGGGCCGGTCTTCTTTGTATTGACCCTCAGCCCAATTCGCCAGTGGATGTGGTCTCAGACAGGCGAGACAGAGTTGCTACCTCAAGTAAAAGGGCTGACAGATGTGGCGGGCGACCTACTGCGGCCCCGGCCACATCTAGCCGCGGCCCAGGTGCAAGCATACGCTGCCGTAAATCCCTTTGGCGTGAATGTTTTTCTGGAGCAGGAAGTTGACCCGGCCAAGCGGGAGCAAGCCGTGCGTATGGCCATGGAAGCTGGCTTCCACTGGCTACGTCAGGAGTTCCCCTGGGAAGACATCGAAATCCATGGAAAAGGGGACTTCCAAGACCGGCGCAACCAACCGGTCCGCTCCGCCTGGGAAAAATACGACCATATCGTCGGGCTGGTGGAAAAATACGGCATGCAGCTCATTGTGCGCCTCAGCAATCCACCGGCCTGGAGCCGAGCTGGTGGCGATGACGTTGGTTCCTACGCGCCCCCGGATGACTACCGCGACTACGCTGAATTTGTACGGACAGTTGTGGCACGCTACCGGGGACGCATCCGCTTTTATCAGATTTGGAACGAGCCGAACATTTATCCAGAATGGGGCACGTACGCCATCAACCCGGAGGCATATACAGACCTGCTCCAAGCCGGGGCTACTGCCATCCGCGAGGCCGACCCCGACGCGGTTGTGGTTGCCAGTGCCCTAGCCGCCACAATCGAACTGGATGGCACGACGATTCCGGGGCGCAATTTTTCCGACCTTCTCTTTTTACAGCGAATGTACGACGCCGGCGCAGGGCCATACTTCGATGTAATGGCCACCCAAGGCTATGGGCTTTGGTCCGGGCCGACAGACCACCGTATGCACCCACGTGTCATGAACTTTGGCCGACCTCAATTCATACGCGATCTGATGGTCGCCAATGGTGATGGACATAAACCAATTTGGATCAGCGAGATGAACTGGAACGCGGCCCCGGCGCATGTGGACCCCCGCTACGGTCGGGTCAGCCTAGAGGAGCAGGCAGCCAATGTGCCCCTAGCCTACGCGCGCATCCACGCAGAATGGCCCTGGCTAGGCGTAGCAAATGTCTGGTATTTGAAACGAGCTACGGACATCTGGGAGAAAAACCAACAGCCGGAGGCCTACTTCCGCCTGCTCGCTCCAGACTTCACGCCGCAACCTATCTATGGATCGATCCAGGCCTATATTTCGTCTGTTCGTAATCAAGAATGAAGAATGCAGCAAAGCGGCCATTGCATGCTACTATCTTCATTGCCATTCTACTTCTCGCTCTCTTCCTGCGCTTTTACTGCCTCACCTGTTCCTCCCTCTGGCATGATGAGGGCAACTCTTGGGCACTGGCCCAACGCAGTTTCGCACAGATCGCTCAGGACGCGGCCGCGGACATTCATCCGCCTGGCTACTATTGGTTGCTGAAGCTGTGGACCGCTCTGTTCGGCATCTCTGCTTGGGGGGTCCGCAGCTTCTCCGGGTTGGCCGGCATGCTAACAGTGGTGCTTGTGTACCGCATAGGGCTGGCAGAAAGATCCATGTATCGCCCCACTTGCGGCGATACATGCAGGGAGCGAGCAGGGAGCTGCCGATTGCTGTTCGCTCTTCTCGCAGCATTCCTCGCCGCGCTCAATCCGTTCCAGATCTTCTACAGCCAAGAGGCACGGATGTACGCGCTGCTGATGCTGGAAAGTGCCGTACTTTTTTGGGCGTTGCCAGCCCCAATAACCAGTAACACTGCAGAGACTGGCCACAGACCACGAGCCACAGACCACTGGAAAGCATTCTTATATTGGGCGGCAGCAGTGGCCGGCCTGTGGACACATTATATTTTCCCAGTGGTGTTGGTAGCTGCGGGGGGGACATCTGTCTGCTGGTGGTGGCAGGTACGTACCGACACACGTCAATGGATGATTGACGACGGACAACCAGAACGTATGCAGAGGCACCCGGTCCCCGGCCTACCCTATCTTCTCTTTTTCCTCATACTCAATGCCTTGGCATTTCTCTTTTATCTGCCCTGGCTGCCGACAGCCATCGAACGTTTGCTGAGTTGGCCTGGCCAGAACGGCTTTGTCAGGCCGACGGAGGGGCTGCATCTGCTGCTACAAACACTGGCTGTCGGCCCCATCCGCAGCGGACCGCAACTGGCATGGGGCTGGCTGGTCCTCGCCGGGGCATTGCCACTGTTGGGCGGTTGGCGGCTGCGCCGGTCTACTACGGGCCCAGCACTACTCCTGTGGTTGCTGCTCCCCCTAGGCATGATGTTCGTCTTCGGCCTCTTCAACGAATCGTTCCTGAAATTTCTACTGATCGCATCACCGGCCTGGTGTCTGTTGAGCGCAGCTGCAGTATCCAAACCCCTGATGCAGAGACGAACAGCATTTTTCGGCACTACCCCATACGCCAGCGGGATCTCGCGGCATGGATTACGTGCAGCCCTGGCGATTCTGGTCGCGGCCCTCGCTCTGGTCACTCTGCCCACGTATTATGCCGATCCGGCCGCTAGAGACAACTACGCGGGCATGGCCCATACTGTCGCCGCCCTGGGGGATGCGGACACAGATCTAGTGCTCCTGAATGCGCCAGGGCAGGCAGATGTATGGCGTCTCTATGATGTGGGGCTGGATACGCTGCCGCTCCCGACGCAGCGGCCGGCGAATCGGGCTGTGATTGAAGCAACTTTAGCCCAGGCCACAGCGGAACGACGGCAGATTTTCGCACTTCTTTGGGCGACGGACCAGTCGGATCCAAACGGATTTGTGGAGAGCTGGTTGGGCCGCCATGCGTTCAAGGGATTGGAAAGCTGGCAGGGCAATGTACGCTTCGCCCTCTACAATCTGCCTCATGGGTTATCCTGCACTACGCTGGCCCGACCGCCCCGCTTCGGAGACATCGCCACCCTAACTGAAATCTGCCTAAGCGATGAGCCTCTCTCGGCCGGCGCAACTCTTCTGGTTGGATTGCGCTGGAAGTCGTTGACGAGACCTGAACGACGTTTCAAGGTGACCGTACAATTACTGGATCCTCGTGATCAGATAATCGCACAACAGGATGGAGAACCGGGCGGCGGTCGCCAGCCAACGACCGACTGGCAGCCACATGAAATTGTCTCAGATAATCACGGCCTCTTGCTGCCGCCAGGCACTCCCCCCGGCGAGTACCGCCTGATCGTGGCCTTGTATGATGCCGAAAACGGCGCGCGCCTATCGACTCCCAGCGGCGATGCCTTGCAACTCTCTCAGCTCACCTTAGTCCGCCCTACCCGTCCACTACCCATAACCATCATTCCCATGCAACATCGAGCGAATCGACAGATGGGTCCGCTAACACTTGTCGGCTATGATTTCTATCGACAGGGGTTTACCCACGCGCCGGCCACCACGGTTACGCCAGGGGATGTGGTCCATATCGTTCTGTACTGGCAAGCACCGGCTCCGCTGCCCAATGACTGGCCCACCGACCTGACACTACGCCTACGCCTAGGCGAGCAGGTTGTCAATGCCCCCCTAGCTGGTGGCAAGTACCCAACGGGCCAATGGCATGCCGCTGAGTTCGTGCGCGGGTCGTTCGACATTCGCTTTGATGGCGCAACCCCAGTCCTTACGCTGGAAGTCCGAGATTCACAGATGCGGTTGGGAAAGATCCCCTATGAAAAGGTACGGTGAAAGCCATAACCGCTACCTGCCAGATGAGAACTAAGCGAATGAACCCCCAAAATGCTTTGACAAGAGACAATATACATAGTACTATCACTGATCATAGTGGAGAGTGCAGATGTGTGTGCCAATAGCAGGCCCTCTAGCAAGTGAAGAACGCTCACGGATCTGCGATGATGGGAAAGGATGTTTGGGCAATGCACCCGACGACACGTTCAGTTGTCCTGCCGAATGAGTTGCCCTGCCCGGTGGAAGCGGCGGCGCGCATTATTGGCCGGAAATGGACATTGCAGATCGTACATCGGCTGCTCACTGCTCGCAGCAAACGTTTCTGCGAACTGCAGGAGGAACTAGGCGGTGTCAACCCTAGCACGCTCAGCAGCCGGCTGAAAATGCTGGAGGACGAGGGCCTGATCACCCGCGAGCAGGTCAGTTCGATTCCGCCCCATGTTGCGTATAGTTTGACGAGCAAAGGCCGCGAACTGGCCCCGGTGGTCGCTGAAATCGCTGTCTGGAGCCAAAACTGGCTCTGCAATGAAGACAAGCATCTCATCAACCCGCAGGCAATGCCCGCGTAGACATGCATCAATACGGAGTTCAACGGACATGTTGGTTAGTAGCCTCACTGTTGGCCTGTTACAGGAGAACTGTTATCTCCTCGGCTGCGAAGAAACGCTGTGTGGGGTCATTATCGACCCCGGCGACAGTGCCCATGCGATCCTCAACGAAGCGAATGAACTAGGCCTGACCATTGAAAAAATCATCAATACCCATGCCCATTTCGATCATGTCATGGCAGTGGATGCTGTGCGAGCAGCCACAAATGCGACATTTCATCTACACCCGGACGATCTGCCGGTCCTGCGGAAAGTACCAGAACGAGTCTGGGACTGGTTGGGCGCAGACATCGACCCCATTACCGAGCCGGATGAATTTTTAGCACAGGGCCAGATCATCAAATTCGGAACAGAATCTCTGGAAGTCCGCTTTACCCCTGGCCATGCACCCGGCCATGTGGTCTTTATCGATCACAAAAACCGGCAGATCTTCGCCGGGGACACGCTGTTTCAGGGCAGTATCGGGCGTTTCGATCTGCCCCTAGCCGATGGCCCAACTCTGCTTCAGAGCATCCATGCGGAGCTGCTGCCCCTACCCGATGACTACGTCGTCTATCCCGGCCACGGAGAAACGACAACAATCGGCGAGGAACGGGAAAGCAACCCATTTGTTGGACGGACCGCGACGCTTTTCATTCCCTGAAGAACAGGAGATCTGCTGTGTCAATACTTGCCGGGGGATTTAGAAGACTGTGGGGGGCGCAAAGTGACAGAAGCCAGGCCCCAAAGACGGAAACAGACCGCGCCTCCGCCACAACAGGCGGCTCTCTGTCCCAAGAACCGGTCGTCGTCTGGCAGGCGGCCAATCCTATGGAAGCGCAGGTCGTCAAAGGACGACTCATGAGTGCCGGCATTCCCGCGATCGAGCGGGGCGATTCCATGGGCAAGATCGGCGGCTTCACATTGGGTAGCCTAGCAGAACGAGATGTTCTGGTGCCTGGCCCTCTGGCCGAGAAGGCCCAGGAACTCCTGTCCGAGGAAGTGCAGTGGCTATTGGATGAAGAAATCAATGAGTAGCCAGTTTCGGCTCTCCCCAACAGAAAGACTATACTGGGGCAAGGCCGATGATTCGAGAATGTGACAAACACAGGATATGCAGGCAGATCAGCTGATGAATGAAAATTTCCCTGACCAAAACCATTGGACGGACGGACCGATCCCTGCCCATTTGGCGCAGAAACATTCTGGCATCAAACCACAATTTCTAGTCGCCGGCCTGCTGCTGATTGGCGTCATCATCTCGCTGATGGCCTATGGCCTGAGCACAGCGAAAACCTACTGGCTGACCGTAGATGAAGTCCAGCAGCAGGGCAGCGCGTTGGTATCGCAACGCCTGCGGGTGAACGGGCTGGTAGTGGAAGGCAGCGAAGAGTGGAATGCTGAAGAGGTCACCCTACGATTTCTGATCGAAGACGAGGACAACCCCGGCCAACAGCTTGCCGTGATCTACTACGAGCCACGCCCGGACAACTTCCATCGGGCGGCTTCGGTCATTGCCGAGGGCATGCTGTTAGACGACGGGACCTTCCATGCCGATGAGCTACTCCTCAAATGTCCCAGCCGCTACGAGGAAGCACCGGAAGATATCTTACGCAAAGTCAATGGCTAACTACGCGCCGATTCTATTGGCTTGTGTTTTAGTCGTTTTCGCGATTGTAACCAAAGGTAGCATCCAGGCCCAAGAACCGTCCCCGGCCTATGATGCAGCCAATGTCCCCGTCCCACAACAGCCACCGAGCGCGGCCCTCGCGGCCAATCTCTATGCTCAGAGATGCGCCCCTTGCCATGGCATAACAGGTGAAGGGGGTGGCCCGGCCAGCATCGGCACACCCATGGAGCCGACTATCTTTGCCGAGCCACAGGCTATCTGGGAACGTTCCCCGGCGGAACTGTTTCACACCACGAAATTTGGCCGTATTGAAAAGCTGATGCCGCCCTGGCGCAACAACCTAAACGACGACCAGATCTGGCAGGTCGTCTACTATGCCTGGGACCTACACACGGATGAAGAGGAAGTAGCTGCTGGTGCTGCACTGTACGCCCACTCCTGTGCCATCTGCCATGGGCAGAGCGGCCGAGGAGATGGCCCGACCGCATCCCCAGAGATGCCGGACTTCTCCGCGCAGGCGTCCATGATCTTTACCAGCCAAGCGCAGCTGGCCCAAGGCTGGGAAACCGCCCATCCAGAACTGGGCGCAAATTGGTCTGCTAGCCAGCGGCAGGCGACCTTGGCCTACATCCGCACCTTCAGCTATCAGCCGGCGTGGGCGTCTCCATTACAGACCGGGCTAGGAGTCATTGAAGGACAGATGCGACAAGCCACGGCCGGCGGCCTAGAGATCTCCCAAGGGACAGTCACCCTGAACATCTACCAGCAGACGGAGTTGCTGACAACGCGGGCGGCCCCGGTTGACGTCAATGGCCGCTTCCGTTTTGAGGAACTACCAACGGACAGCGGCTACTATTTTCTGCTGGAAACAGAGTACAGCGGCATCCGCTATACGTCCCCGATTCTGGCATTCAGCGGCCCGGACTTCACTGAATTTCGGGTTGGGCCAGATCATCTGGATACAGTGCTGCCCGTTTACGAAACAACAACAGACGGCTCCGGCGTATATATCAACCGCGCCAATTGGGTCGTTGAACACGAGCCAGGCACGCTACTCATCGGCCAAGGATACACCTTCGGCAACCGGAGCGACCGAACATTCATTGGGTCCGAGGCAGAAACCGGCGACATAGCAGTAACGCTTGCCGTACCCCTAGACCCTCGGGCCCAAAATGTGAACTTTCAGGATGGGGAAGTCGGGGATGTGTACCGGCAGAGCGGGCAGGTCGTGTACGATACCCGGCCCGTACGGCCGGGGGCGGATTCCCACCGCATCTTCTTACGCTATCGGTTGCCTTTTGATGGCAATGCCGCGGCAATTTCATTTCCTGTCACAGACGAAATCCACAGCCTAAACCTGCTGGTGTCCGAATTAGCCGGCCTGGAAGTAACATTGGCCGATGATACCCTGACATTCGTCGGCCAGGAGACGATCCAGGGTGTGCAATTCCAGCATTGGAGCGGCTCCGTGGCCGCGGGCGATGGGGTGCGGATGACATTCCGCGGGCTGATCCCGGCCGGCTCGCAGGACCCGCGCCAGGGCAATGAGATGCCAAGCAACCGAGAACTACCCATTGCCGCGCCTCCCCTGAACCCACGTATCCCGCTAGCCTTGGGCGGTGTCGTCAGCATGGTTTTGCTCGGGGTCCTGATGGTATTTTGGCGACGGGAAAAGGTCGCCAGCAATCTCACACCCGAACAGTTGGCCGCACGGCGGCAGGAACTGAGTACACAGATCGCACGGCTGGACGATCTACACGCGCTCGGGGAGCTGCATGAGAACACCTGGCAAGACAAAAGGAGGAGGCTCAAACGTGAACTGCTTGCCATTGCCCAACACGAGAAAGACACGGAATCAGCGCTATGACCCGGCAGGACGCCCTGGTCCGCCTCGAACAGGTGACAAAATATTTTGGGCACAAACGAGTGCTGCAGGACGTGTCCCTGTCTGTCTCAGCTGGGGAAGTACTCGCCCTGCTCGGTGCCAATGGCAGCGGCAAGACCACACTCATGCGCCTCGTGGCCGGGCTGGACAGACCACAACGCGGAGAAGTATGGCTGGGGCCTGTCCCCCTTTCAGCAGCCGCTCACGAAATCCGACGCTATGTAGGGGTGGTAGCCCATGCGCCTCTGGTATATACTAGCCTTACCGCCGCAGAGAATCTGCGCTTTTTTGCCCGCATGTATGATCTCCTACAGCCGGAGACCCGCATCAAGCAAGTCCTGCGGGCGGTGGACCTATGGAGATACCGGGACGACCGAGTGCGTACCTACAGCCGGGGCATGATCCAACGACTTGCTATCGCCAGGGCGGTTCTACACGACCCGCCGGTGCTGCTTTTTGATGAGCCAGATACCGGCTTGGACCGGGAAAGTATGTCCATGCTGGACGAACTCATCAAACAACTCCGGCGGCGAGAGCGGGCCATACTGCTTACGACCCACCACTGGGAGCGGGCATTTGCCTGGGCGGACCGAGCCTATGAACTACGGGCTGGGCGCATCGAACCGCTCACTGCAGTGCCCAATGGCTAGTAGTCTGTGACTACTGGTGTTATGATGTGTGCGTGATGATGGATGAGATTGGAGAGACGGTCCTCATCCGCGAGAATGGCGGTCTGGCCGCCTATCTACGCCGAGTCTGGGCCGTCACCGAGAAAGATGTGCGCGCGGAGCTGCGGACAAAAGAGAGTGTCGGTACTATGGCGGTCTTTGCCCTGCTGGCCGCAGTTGTTTTCGGCCTCGCTTTCGATCTGCGGGTGCCACGCCCACAGCTAGTCGTCCCAGGGATTCTATGGGTGATCATTCTGTTCACAGGGGTATTGGGCTTGCAACGTTCCTTCGGTTCGGAGATGGAGCAAGGCACGCTGGCCGGATTGCTTCTGGCCCCAGTCGACCGCTCGGCCCTCTATTTTGGCAAAGTCGCGGCCAATCTGTTCTACTTTCTCGTTGTCGAAGCACTGCTGCTGCCGACACTGCTCATTCTGTTTGACGTGAACCTGATACGCCCTCTGATTTTGCTGGGGCTTCTGCTCGGGACCGTCGGCTATATAGGTGTTGGTACGCTATTCGCTGCGCTCACCGCCCAGATCCGGACACGGGAGACGCTGCTGCCGGTGCTGCTGCTACCAGTTCTGACACCCCTTTTTCTGGCCGGTGTCGGCCTGACAGCCGCCATCCTAGATGCCCGGCCTCTCAGCGACCTATGGCGTTGGCTGCTGATTTTGGGCCTGTATGATGCTCTTTTTCTGATCATTGCCTTTCTGCTCTTTGATCTGATCTGGGTAGAACCGTCGAATCAAATGATCCAATGAATACGGAATCTCGCTGTCCCTGGTTCTACGCTCAACATATACCATGACAACATCAACCCGCTCTTGGTTTCCCTTCCTTATCGTATTTGATATGATCGCTGCGCTGGCAATGGCTATGACGATGTGGGCCGCATTGCTCTACGCCGGCGATGCCGTCAACCTAGCCGGTGATGAACAGATTGCCCAGCGCATTTTTTACCTGCATATGGGCAGCAACATCGCCGCATTGCTGGGCTTTCTCGGCTCGGTCATCGGCAGCATCGGTTATCTGATCACCCGGCGCTTGGTGTGGGACCGTTGGGCCGCGGCCAGCATTGAACTCGGCACGATTTTCGGGGCCGCTGTGCTGATCTCCGGCGCAATCTGGGCCAAACCAACCTGGAATACCTACTGGACATGGGATCCCCGGCTGACCACAGCCACGATTACTGTCCTGATCTACATGGCCTATATACTGTTCCGCAACGGCTTTGAAAACCCTGCAACCCGGGCCCGCTTTGCCAGCATCTATGCGCTCTTTGCCTTTTTCAGTGTGCCTCTCACCTATTACAGCGCACGGCTGTTCCGCTCCATCCATCCAATCGTCTTTGATGGTGCCAATGAGGAAGCGCAAGGCAGTTTCGCTATCGGGCAGTCAATGGCACAGACACTGACGATTGCCATGATCAGCTTCGCCCTTCTCTTCGCGGCCCTGCTCTTCCATCGGGTACGCCAACTGGGGCTGGAATCCCATATCGAAACATTACGGGAGGAGTGGCAGTGATCTATCTGGCAGCCGTTTTTATTCTGTTGTGGCTCTTGGTCGGTGGCTACCTAGCCTTTCTGTTGACCCGACAGCGAGCCTTGGAAAGGGAACTACGCTCTTTGAAAGAGCAGCGGGAACACGAGCGGCGTACCCACGCCTGAAGCGAGCGGCATCTTTACTGCCCGCTTGGCTTCAAGAGTGTATACTATTCATATCTCAATCTTCAAGAGTGTATACTATTCATATCTAAATTCTGATAGAGGAAGACAGATGACGCGAGAACTGAGCAGCATTACGCCCGTGCAGACGACCAGACAGAGAGTAACCCCGCGAGCGGCTCCCGTCAGCCGTAGCAGCACATTGTTTCATGCCCTGGCCTTCGTTGTGGGGTTTGGGGCTGTCTTTACATTGCTAGGTTCTGCGGCTGGCCTCATGGGACAAAGTCTGAACGCCTACCTGCCGCTCGTGCAGCAGCTAGGCGCGATTCTCCTGACCATCTTCGGCTTGACAACCCTCGGCCTCTTGCGCTGGATGGTCAACCGCATTCAGGCGAATGAAGGACTGGCCGCCAATCCGGCTGTGGCCGCGCTGGTGAACATTCTGCAGTTTCTAAATGCCCTGATGTATAGCGAACGCCGGGTAACGGAAATGCACAAAGTAAAGCGGGGTTGGGGCTATCTGAGCAGCGCGCTGATGGGCGTCAGTTTCAGTGCGGGCTGGATCCCCTGCGTCGGCCCGATTCTGGCGAGCATCCTGTTCCTGGCCAGCGACAGCGAGACTGCCAGCCAAGGGGCATTGCTGCTGGCAATCTACAGCCTAGGGCTGGGCCTGCCGTTTCTGATCACCGGCGCATTCTTCGGTTGGGCGACCTCCTTCCTGCGCCGCTTGAACCGCCATGCCAATATCGTCAGCATCGTCAGTGGCATCTTCCTGCTCTATGTGGCCTGGCTCCTATGGAATGGGCGGCTGGCATCCTTAACCACGCAATTCGCTTTCTTGAATGAATGGGTCTTCCTGCTTGAGGAGGGTGTCTCCCAGTCACTCGGCATCAACACAGCCTTTAACAGCGGTGTTCTGAGCGCAGCACCCCTGGCCTTCATCGCCGGCCTCATCAGCTTCATCAGCCCTTGTGTCCTCCCCCTGATCCCGGCCTATATCGGCTATCTCAGCGGTGCTTCTCTCTCCAAACAGTGACATGTGGCCTATGGTCGGACTGCAGGGATTGACTACATGTGTGGCGGGCAATATGAAATATCTGAAACTGCCTTTCTTTCTCATGGGTGCGTTCGTGCTCTCTGCCTGTACCTCGGCCGCCGCAAACCCCGGGCCGGAACCTAGCTTTACGCTGGTCGCGTTGGAAGAATTTCCCCAGGGACTGGGCAGCGGTTTCCCGCTGGCTGCTTTTGTTGAGGAAGGCAGCAATGCGGTGGATGACCCAGCCCCCAATTTCGCCTTCCTCCTAGAGGACGGGCGCGGCGCGGACCTGGCCTCTCTACAGGGCAGGCCGGTGGTCCTCAACTTCTGGGCCACCTGGTGCGGGCCCTGTAGAGCCGAAATGCCGGAACTGGTGGCCCTGCACGAAGGGAATCCCCATGTGGTTGTGCTGGAAGTGAACGTCCAAGAAGAGCTGGCAGCCATGAAGGAGTTTGCCGCCGAGTTCGGGATGACCATGCCCGTGGTGATGGACCAGGCGGGCGCGGTTCGCAAGGCATACGGCGTACGCAATATGCCGACAACCGTTTTCATCAGACCAGATGGGACTATCGGGGCCCGGTGGCCAGGCATTCTGATTGGCGAACAGTTGACTGAATTTGTTGAGCAGATTTCGACACAGTGAGCCTGTACAGTGCAAGTGATCTTATACACCAAACGCCATTGCCAACTCTGCGATGCCCTCAAATTTGAGCTGCTGGACTTGCAGGGAGAATACGGGTTCGGCTTGCGCGAACATTTCGTAGAGGATGACCCGGTCTTGCAGGCCCAGGCCGGGCATCGCGTCCCCTTTGTGGAACTGGAACGGCATGACAGCACAACTGTGTCCTTTGCGTTTCCAGTGAAGCAGGCAGAATTGCGTCGCTGCATCCATGCAGAGATGGAGCGGCAAACGGCAGGTGGCCGTTCCTAACCATGGAAGCACAACAGCAAACCGATAGCCGAACAGTGCTTGATGGTGTGGTCATTTGGATTGCCCGGCACTGGCTGGCCCTGTTCAATGGCGCGGTCGCGATCTATCTACTGCTTCCGTTCCTGGCCCCGGTCCTGGCCAGGGCCGGCCTGACCATGCCCGCTGCGGCTATCTACAGCATGTACTCGGTAGTCTGTCACCAGCTACCGGACCACAGCTACTTTCTGTTCGGAGAGAAGCCCTTTTATAGTCTGTCCGCGTTAGAGGCTCGGGGGCTGGAGGAGGGGGTGGGCCTGTTTCAACGCCGGGCTTTCCGTGGCAATGATATCACCGGCCTTAAAATTGCACTCTGTCAGCGGGACATAGCCATTTACGGTTCGGTTCTGCTGGCGGGTTTCCTGTTCGGCCTCACGCGCAAACGAACCCACGCGCCCAGCTTAAAGATCTACCTTCTCTTCCTCATCCCCATCACGCTTGATGGCCTTACACAGTTTGTCGGCCTGCGGCAGAGCAACTGGTGGCTGCGTACCATGACCGGCGCGCTTTTCGGCGGCGCATCAGTCTGGCTGGCCTATCCCTATCTGGAAGCAGCCATGCGGGATGTCATCCGCTCTGAAGAAGCGCGCTTACGGAACAAGAGGCCAGGGCCGGGCTGACGAGCGCATACCATACATTGCCCATCGCAGGTCCGTTGTCCATTTTAGGATGCATGTAGTTGCGCTGACAGAACTCGGCATCCTGTCTGTTGGAATTTCAATGCGTGCGTTCATGGGTGTATCTCCATATCTACAAGACTTATCCGGTCATCACGCCTGCTCATACACCGCCTCAGCCGAATTGAGAATCTCTTCCCTGAGCAGAGGGTTGGGATTTCTTTTGACACCCCTAAAGGTGTGCATATCTACTTGCCGGCCAAGTATCTCTGATAGTTCGTCCTGCATCGTAATAAATGTAAACCCTACCCACGCATCCGGCTCAAACTCCACGAGTACATCCACGTCGCTTTCCGGCAGGAAATCATCTCGCAACACCGAGCCAAACAATGCCAAGCGCCGGATCTGGTTGCGCTGACAGAACTCGGCGACCCTGTCGGTTGGTATCTCAATTCGCGGGTTCATGGGTGTATCTGTCCTACGGTTGTGGCGAAGTATTATTGAGGAGCAAGTATGATTCCTGTAAGTGCTGGGGGTTTATCTTGCGTTCTCGCGGGAGGTAGATCGCGACTGGAATGTCAATTCCATGCAGATATCTGCACATAAGCGGCCCGACAGTATCCCAGGCCAGCTGCCCCAAGCCACAGCCCAAAGCGGGCATGGCTAAAGATTCAATTCCCTCTTTTTGAAAGTTTTTTCTTACCCAGGCCAGCCCATGTTCGATATCCTCCAAGCGTGAATTCTCCCGCCATTTCCTCTTGGTTGCGAAGAGCAAAAACCACTTCATCGCATTCGGCGTCGAAAGCGGTACACTTAGGTCCGCCAACTCTTGATCCAATGACGTCTCGCGCTTATACAGATACGGGCGTCTTTCGCTGATCTTCCTCGCACGACACGCATCCTGATAGACAACATAGACATCAGGGAATTGATACTTCGCGCGTGAGGCCAAACCCTTGCCCATTACGCCCTGCAGGTTGACGCTGACCGTCAATGTTTGCATGCTAGAGAAGAACATATCGCCCTCAATCAGGAAAATGTTGCTTCCAATCTGCATCTTCGATTTTGGTTGAAAGAACATATGGGGTTCTGGAACAACAGGGATTGAGTTACTGCCCACAATTTCCTGCACCCGGGCCTGGACCGTATGATCCGCGACGTAGAGAGAATGAATGTGTTGTGGTTTGACTTTATCGGGCACCAAACATTCGGCCATGATCTTTCGTTTGGAACCGTCCTCTTCATTCCACCAATCGTTCTGCATGATCTGCCACTGCTCTTGCAGTATTTTCAGCCCTGCAGATGTGGAGTAAAACTGCGTGGGGCTGTTGGCCGCGTTGCCATCTGTGATCAGGACATCTTGTCCTTGCAATACTTCGGGAGTGACCGCGATAACAGCAAGGTTTCGGTTTTGCCTGCCTTCTTCATGGACTACACGATACATCATCGGATTACGCGCTTGAAAGTACAGGTTGGCGTACTGCCAGAGGCTTTTCCCAGCAGGCGTACATTTCTCCTGGCGTATGTTGACGATGTCGCTGTCATAAATTCGAGCATACAACACATTGTGTGATTCGATTTCTGTATGAGAAAGAATTCCGCGCTCAAGGATAGATGGCAAGTTCTCAATATGAGTGATGTAGTAAATGCTCTTTATGTTGGAGTTCCTCATGCCTGTCCTCCTTCCCATGACATCCCCCTTAATTCCGGCAACCCCTCCACAATCTCTAGCGTCTCCAAACTCACTGTGATGACCTTTCCGAGCAGCCGCACAATGTACTGTTCATCCTCTTCACGATTGGGGTCGTTGACAATGCCGCTGCGTTTGTCTACTTTGACCCGGTACTGATCAACTACCCACTCCAACGCAGACCGATTCCCCAGCTGATAGGCAAAGACTTTCTCTGGGACCCCCTCCAGTGTCAAGAGGTCATTGTAGCGGATCGACCTTTTGTCCGTCGATAGCTTCATCTTCTCTACACGCCAATTGATGGGCTTCCCCGGCGTTTCTACTATGGTGAGCGGATAAGCGGGCACAACGGTGTTGTCATAGCCCACGTGCATGGCTGCTAGACGCGCGCCGGCTTTGGCAAACGCCCAGAAGTCGGACGCAAGGGGGATGCGCGGCAAATCCCGCTTGAGGTTGGCCTGATACCGTTCACGATAGCCCGGGTGATGCAATAAGGCATAAACGTAGTGGAAGATATCCCATTTGCTGATTGATTCATCCTGATACTGCCTGCGAAACTGTGCCAATGCCCAATCAGTGATGTTCTCGCGGCGGTTGCTGCCATCCTCATCGTAGGTGTAGAAGGGAAAGCATTGTGTTTTCTCAAATGCCAGATCTACACTGGGAATCATGTTTGTTGTCAGACAACCAAAGCCTTTTCTATCGCCAATGCCAGCAACACAAATCACCCGATTCTCAGTTTCCGTCTCCGCTGTGGGAAAGATGGACGGGAACAGATACACTCCCTCGTTCATCACTCGATCAAAGTAAAGGTTCGCTTTCGTAAAGGGGCGATAGAGAGAGTCCCTTACCTTTGTTGGTGAAAAATCACTGGTTTTCCCTCTTTTCAAGGCCAGTTTCAGTGTATGGCTCCACTTGATTTTCTTATCATCATACACCACAAACTCATCAACATTCGCCCCCTGATCTGCCCGCCTGTCCCATTTGAATACCTGCTCATTATAGCAATCTATCATCCTCTCCATGTTCGCCGTGAGAGTACTTCGGTTGAAATTATAGGCCCAAGCATCTCGGTTCGTGCCAATGCCAAGGCTATACACCTTACATATCACATCCACTACCTCACCCTTCGCAGCCTTGGCTTCCTTGGTCCCCATAGGGATAAAGGTCTCAAACTCCGCATGGAGTCCCTCGGTGAGCCATGTATATCGCCTGTCCGGTTGAATCGTTTGCCACTCTATCTTGCCTACATGTGGGCGTTCCTGCAGAAAGTTAAATTTACGCTTCTTGTCCCACAGGTCATCGGTTCGGTAGTAATAGATACGGGTATCTGTAGAACTCTTTGTCTTTACAAATAGATTGATGCTGACCCCAACCCGAATCCCGAACACATTGGCATCGGAAACAGCCAAGCCTTTGCGGGCATTCCCACCTAGATCCAGAATGTAGAGGGCGTTGAAATCGTCTGCGAGATGTTTCCGCACCCCATCGAACGACACAGCGTCAAGAAAGCTGTTGTTGGTCACAAAGGCGACAACCCCTTCCTCGCCTATGCGGTCTGATGCCCAGCGTATGGCCTTCACGTATGGATCGGAGAGTTTGCTTTTATTCGTCGCACGCGAGGCTTGCGCGTAGGTTGCGCTCAACCGCTTGTCCAGCACCGCATACTTGCGGTTCTTGTTGTTGTCGTTCGCGTTGACCTGGCCCACGTTATACGGCGGGTTGCCGATGATCACATACATCTCCGCCTCCTTCTGCGCCTCCACCCGCTGGGCGTTCTTCTCTGCCAAGAGAAGCATCTGCGGACCTTCCGCTAAGTCGAACGTATCCACCAGACAGATGCCTTCAAAGGGCTGATACCTACGTCTATCCATGGCCTCATAGAACTCGTGCTCAATGTTCATGCTGGCGATGTAGTAGGGCAGTAGCATCACCTCGTTGCAATGCAGTTCGCAGGTGTACTTGTCCTGCAGTGCGCTGCGGCGGACCTCCCGCATGATCCGACAGATGAAATTGCCCGTCCCAACAAATGGGTCAATGATATGAACACCGGCATCAGAGAGGGAACGGTCAAATTCGGTCTGTAGGATCTGCTCTACGCTCTTGACCATGAAATCCACAACCGGCTGCGGCGTATAGACGATGCCATGGGTGTCCGCGACTTGGACAGCGAACCCCTGGAAGAACTGCTCGTAGACAGTATTGAGAAAACTCTGTTTTTGTGCGTACTCATGCAGGGTAGCTGCGGTCTGTTCGATGGCGATGTAGAAGCGGTCTAAGCTCTGCAGAAAATCATCACGGCTGAACGACTGAGAGGTGAGCGCATTGATCACGGTTTCGATTTCGGCCGCGATGACATTGCGCTGGGTGAAATCAGGATTGCTGAAGACAGTACGGAAGAGACGTTCGGTCAGCAGATGCTGGATCAGCATCTCTTCTACGGCTGCTTGTGACAGGTTGGGGTTGATCGACGACTGGCATTTCTCATAGAAATCGCCAAAGGCCGCCGTAAATTTCGGGTTGTTCTGTCGCTCCTGTTGGATCAATGTCGCCAGCCCACGCCCGATCTGTGGCACCCGATCTTTGAACTGAGCCACTGCCTCTTCCCAGTGCGCGATCTCCTGCGGGCGGTGAGCAAAGAAGGTCTGCAGTGTTTCGACCAGTTGCTTGGGGTCCCGCAGATCTGCGTCAAGGACCTGCCGCCCGTTCTGCCACAGGATGGCCCGTTGGGGTGTCTGGAAGAGGGTATTTTCCTGGGGATAGCCGACCGCAAATTTGCGCCACACCTCGGCAGAAAGATCGTCATGGATGTCCTTGGCTTCCCAGATCCCATGGCTTAACTCGAAATCGTCGATTAAAGCCCCGTCAACCACAATCCGCTTCTTGCCACGCCGAGTAATGGCATATTCAGGGACTAAGGTCCACGTACACTGCCGGCAGCAGTGTTCAAGTAGTATTTGAAACGCGGAGCGCACTGCAGTTTCATGGGTAATGCCCAATCGTTCAAAACGGGCCAAGGCTGCGTAGTATTCTCTGACGGGCTTGTGCGTAGGTTTGAGGTTCATATTCTCCTTAGATCAAATGGGAATGCCCTTCATCAAAAGAGTGCCAACAGGTCTTGGAGCAATGGGACCAGAACGACCACGATCACGAGCCATAGCATCCACTTTAGCAGACGTAATTCACTCCTGATAGCGGCATTATCTGTCTGCAACTCTGCTTTGACCTCGGCTATGTTGGCCTGCAATCCTGTCTGGACCTCGGCTATGTTAGCCTGCAGCTCTGCTTGGACCTCGGCTATGTTGGCCTGCAATCCTGTCTGGACCTCGGCTATGTTAGCCTGCAATCCTGTCTGGACCTCGGCTATGTTAGCCTGCAATCCTGTCTGGACCTCGGCTATGTTAGCCTGCAACTCTGCCTTGTCTGCCTGCATGTCGGTTCGGATTTCCTGCATCTCGGTTCTGAGCGTCTGTATCTCGGTTCTGACCTCTTGCATCTCGATCCTGACCTCTTGCACATCAGTCTTGGTGGCCACATGTTTATAGGCCTCATCCAGGCGGGCAATGCGCTCAATACGTTCAACATCCAGGGTCTGTGTCGTCTGTGCCATTTGTGTCTCCTTTCAGTCAGTTCGCCAGCCTTATGCCCATGGCAACCTAGGCTATTCTGTGCAGGCCAGCTACTTTCTGTTCATTCCTCACTGTTTCGTGCTGTATTCTATAATAGCACAAAATTTCTAGTTAGCCAAACAAGCCGAACGCTTAGGTAGCGATGGTCATATTGCGAACGTGCAAAGTTGACATACGAAAACCTTGCGACTATACTATCTGCTAACAATCTTTAGCACAAACAGGCGGAGAAGCAGATGCCAAATATCAAATCAGCTGCAAAACGAGTACGTCAGAATGCACGTCGCCGGGAGCGCAATCGAACCTATCGCAGTGCAGCCCGTACTGCTGTGAAGAAAGCTAGGGTACTGATCGAAGCCGGCGACCCCGGCGCGCGTGAAGCCGTTCACAAAGCGATTGTGACCCTAGACAAGGCTGCCCAGAAAGGCGCGATCCACGCCAACAATGCGGCCCGGCGCAAGAGCCGACTGATGCAACGGTTGAACAAAGCGACTGCCACCTAGTTGGTACACGGATTACGTCCTTCAAAAATACGCGTTATCCTTGCTCAGTCCGGTTCATCGCTCCAAGCGGCCACCCGGCCCACATAATCGCACTCGTCCTGTAACACGCAGTAGGCGCATTTCGGTGTGCGCGCCTGGCAAATTGTGCGCCCATGCCGGATCAGATTGACATGCAGGGCAAAGTAGGTCTTGGCCGGCAAGACCGACTCCCAGATCGTTTTAATTTTCTCCGCCGATGCCCGCCTGTGGCTGATACCCAGACGTTGACTTTGACGCCGAATATGCGTATCCACCGGAAAGGCTGCCATCCCGTAGCTGAACAACAGCACAATACTGGCTGTCTTGTGCCCCACACCTGGGAAGCGTTGCAGATAGGCCTGGGCCGTCTCCGCTTCCATAGCCCGGATGTGATCCAGACTGTAATGGCCCTCCTCTCGCTGTAAAATCTCCAATGTCTCCACAATATGCGCTGCTTTCTGGTTGTACATGCCGGCCACACGAATGGCATCCTTGATCTCTTCCAGCCGCGCAGTACGCACCGCGTCCCAATCGCCAGCAAAGCGTTCTTTGAGTGTTTCAAAGGCTCTGGCCGAATTGCGATCATGTGTATTGGCACTGAGGATCGTGTGGATGAGCTGCTCAAAGCCGGAACGAGAAGGTCGCCATTGTGGCTCGCCGTATTCCGCCAGCAGCAACTCATAGATCCGCCTAGCTTTACCGGCCATCTTCTGATCATCAGCCATTGTTTCGACCACCTGCTACAGTTCTCTGCTACGCGTTACAGGCCGACCGGGACACGGGGTAGGCGGGCCATCAGCCGGCTGGTCACTTCATAATTGATCGTCCCCAGCCGGTCGGCCACTTTCTCGGCGCAGAGGCTGACCCCCTGCTGGCTCCCAAGCAGTACCACCTCATCCCCTTGGGCTACAGAGCCGCCCTGGGCCACAAGTTCCGTCACATCCACGACCGTCTGATCCATACACACCCGGCCCACAATCGGCGCGGCCTGGCCGCCGACCAGAACGTGCTGCCAAGTGCGCGGGCCGCGCGGGAATCCATCCGCATAGCCTACTGGCACCACAGCCACAGTGCATTCATCCGCTGCTCGCCATGTGTTGCCATAGGAGACCGGTTCACCGGCCTGCAGGCGGCGCACCTGTGCGACCCGGGCCTTCCAACTGAGGACAGGCTGCATCCCTGGCCGCGCGGGGACATCTGTACTGGGAGAGAGTCCGTAGAGAATGATCCCACAGCGCACTGCGTCCAAATGTGCAGGGGGCAGGGTCAGGGTGGCCGCGGAGTTGGCCGCATGGGCGATGGGCGGGCGGCAACCAGCAGATGCAAGCCGGGCCAATAGCCCCCCAAAACGGCGTAGCTGCTGCTGGCTGTACTGTTGGTCCGCTTCATCCGCAGTGCTGAAATGGGTAAAGATGCCTTCCACGTGCAGATGTGCATGGCCTGCGAGCAAGGCGCACATCTCGGCTGCTTGGGTGTGATCGACCCCCAAACGGTGCATCCCAGTATCCACCTTGACATGAACCAGTGCTCGCTTCCCCTGGTGGGCGGCCATCTCTGCCAAGGCCAGCGCAGTCTGCGGTTCATAGACAGTGGCGGTGAGATCGTATGCCAAAAGTGTTTCTGCATGTTCCAGCGGAGTGTAACCGAGAACCAGAATCGGGGCACAAATGCCAGCCTGGCGCAGCGCAATCGCCTCATTCAGCGCGGCCACAGCCAGCCGCTGCGCGCCGGCCTGCAACACAGCCGGGGCGATGAGTTCCGCGCCATGGCCGTAGGCGTTGGCCTTGACGACTGCGTACAGAAGCCGGTGTGGGCCGATACACCGACGGATTTCCTGCACATTGCCGGCCAGGGCAGCCAGGTCGATCTCCAGCCAAGTGGGCCGCAAGGGAGCGGCTACCAGCCGTTCTCGTCTCGCAGCCGTTGCCACTGTTCCCATTCAAGGCCGGCCTCGCCCAGCCGATTGCATTTGCGCGCGCCGTGATAGTCGCTACCGCCGGTGGCGAACAGGCCAAAACGCGCCGCGAGTTCGGCAAAACCGGCGATACGACCATCTCCACTTCTGATCTCGGAATCATAGGGATAGTAGACTTCAAGCCCATCAAGGCCGGAAGCGGCCAGGCGGCGCAGGACATCTTCAAGATTGCGTACCCGATTGTAGATACCCGGGTGGGCTAACACAGCCTTGCCGCCAGCTACATGGGACAGTTCGATGGCTTCCTCTACCCGCAGGCTGAAACGACGACGTACATATGTGGAGTTTTCCGCATCAGAAGCTAGGTACTGTTGGAATACGTCAGCGAGGGAGGAAAACTGATGGGGATTGTGTTTAAGGGCGATCTGGGCGATATGTGGCCGCCCTGGAACGCCAGCAGCCAGCTCAAGCACCTCCTCTACCGGCACATGCAGGCCGTACGTCTGGAGCCGCTCCACCTGGCGGATCTTCTGCTCCACCCGGCTTTCAATCACCCGCTCCAACATCTCCAGCAGCGTCGGGTTGGTCGGATCGATAGCATATCCCAGAATGTTGATGTCCAGAAAATCCCGCTCATGCTCGCTGGCGGTGCTGAATTCAATGGCCGGGAGTATCCGCACATGCGCTTGCCTACCACAGGCCTGGGCAGCAGCCACACCTAGAACGCTGTCGTGATCTGTCACCGCTAACACTCGGATACCAGCTAGCGCCGCTTTGACGACCAACTCTTGCGGTGTATCAGTGCCATCGGAGTAGGCGGTATGGACTTGCAAATCCACAGGATAGGTTCGGTCCATATCTCTGCCGTTCATCTGTCCATCAATTGCGATCAGGGTAGGAATCCCTTCCTGCTTCAGACAAAAAACGTCCGGATAGCCCGGACGAATACTGACCCCGCAATGTCGTGTGATCCAGTGGGTACGAACCGAGGTTCGTACGTGGGTGCCGGCTGAACGCTTCCGTCTTGCCCTGAACCCGCAGCGGGTGGGCTATCACATCTACGTATCATGGCCCTGCTCCCCTATTTCTAGTGTTGGCTCGCCCCGTGTGCTGGTCAATCACGGACATTGCAGGGTTGTATTGGTACTATAGCACATCTCACATCTGAGACAAAATCAGGAAAATCGATCCTAGCTAATTTTTGATCTTACGCACTTGTACAGCGATATGAAGGTCGGCCAACTGTCTATCTTCGACAGGGCTAGGCGCGTCCAATAGCAGGTCGGTGCCGGCTGCTGTCTTGGGGAAGGCCATGACATCGCGGAGACTCTGTACATCCGCATAGAGGGCCACCAAGCGTTCAATGCCCATGGCGATGCCACCATGGGGCGGCGCGCCATATTGGAAGGCTTCAAGCATATGGCCGAACTGTGCGTCCACCTCAGATTCACTCAGGCCCAGCCGCTGGAACATCCGCATCTGTTGCTCGCTACGGTGGATACGGATGCTGCCGCCGCCGATCTCCCAGCCATTGAGGACCACATCATAGGCTTTGGCTTTGACCTGGCCAGGCCGTTCTTCCAAAATGCTCCAGTCCTCGTCCCTAGCACTGGTGAACGGGTGATGCGTGGCTACCCAGCGCTCTTCTTCCTCATCGTACTCAATGAGAGGGAAATCAGTTACCCAGCAGAAGGCCAAGAGATCTGCATCCATGAGGCCGGCGCGCTTGCCGATCTCTAGGCGCAGATTGGCGAGGGCCGGATTGGTTACAGCGGCCGCATCGGCCACAAGCAAAATCAGGTCCCCTTCCCCCGCGCCGCTGGCCCGCACGATCCCGTCGATCTCTTGTTGGCTGAGGAATTTTGTGATCTGGCTGCGTAAACTCTCGGCCGCATACTGTCCCTGGGCATCTGGCCCGCCACGAACGCCGATCCATGCCAGCCCCTTTGCGCCGTAGGGCTTCACATATTCAAATAGGTCGTCAATGTCTTTGCGGCTCATGCCCGCCCCGTTCGGGTAGCGTACACCTTTGATGAGGCCCCCGGTGGCTGCGGCTCTCTTGAAGACGCCAAAGCCACTGTCGCGCACTAGCTCGGTCACGTCGAACAGTTCCAGGCCGAAACGTATATCTGGCCGGTCAATACCGTATTTGGCCATGGCTTCATCGTAGCTCATCACTGGGAAGGGGATCTGCTGAATTCGTTTGTCGCTGATTGTGCCGGACAGCTCAATGAGCATCTCTTCAAGTAAGGCTGTCACATCCGACGCCTCAACGAAGCTCATCTCTAGGTCCAGTTGCGTAAACTCCGGCTGGCGGTCGGCGCGCAGGTCTTCATCCCGGAAGCAGCGGGCGATCTGAAAGTAACGCTCCATGCCGGCGATCATCAGCAATTGTTTCATCTGTTGGGGTGATTGGGGCAGGGCATAAAATTTGCCTGGCTGCAGACGACTCGGCACAATGAAATCCCGCGCCCCTTCCGGTGTGCTTTTGAGTAGAATCGGTGTCTCAATTTCGAGGAAGGCGCGGTCGTTCAGAAAGCTGCGAATAAAACAGATGATGTCGTGGCGTAGCTGGATATTGCCGGCCAGTTTGGGGCGGCGTAAGTCCAAATAACGGTACTTCAGACGCACGGCCTCATCCACATCATCGCCTTGGCTGCCGCTGATGACAAAGGGCGGAGTGCGGGCTTCGCTCAGGATCTGTAGGCTTTCGGCAATGACTTCGATTTCACCGGTCGCCAGTTCCGGATTCTCAAAGCCGGCCGGACGGCGCTGGACCGTACCGCTGACCTGAATAACGTACTCACTACGTACTTGGGATGCGACTTCAAGAACATCTGGCTGATCTTCCGAATTGACCGTCACCTGTGTAATGCCGAACCGATCCCGTACATCCAGAAAGATCAGCCCGCCATGATCTCGCCGGCGATTCAGCCAACCGGCGAGGGTGACTTCTTTCCCAACGTCTCCGGTATGTAATTCACCACAGGTGTGTGTCTTCAGCATAGAGTTACTCCCTAGAGTTTGAGACAGTTCGTGAAATGTAAGAACGGAAAACGAGAACGATACACATTCGCGCCTCAGTCCGTCCAATTATAGATGGGGCGGGGAGTGGATGCAATTTTGGGCCATGCGTTTGGAAGTACATTCGCGATACAATGGATCCTGATTTGACCTATACTCTGTTGACTTGTATCTTACTTACAATCTATAATTACAGGAGCATAACTATGCCGCTGAAAATCGCACAGGTGGAGAAAAAGTTCCAAAGCCCAGGGCCACATCCCAACGGCATACAAGCCAGCACTGATGGCCTATGGTGTATTGATCAGGGCAATAATCGACTGTATCGGCAGGATTTCGAGAGCGGGGATGTGTTGTTCGATGTCCAGACCGATACGGTCCATTCCAGCGGGATCACTGTCGGCGGTGGCTATGTGTGGATCGCGTCCACCTATGAATCGAAAATCGCGCAACTAGACCCGGACACAGGCAAGACCGTGGCCAAGTACGATTCGCCCGGTGCTGGGGTAGTGGCTTGGCGGCAGGGCGCAGCCGATGCCCAAGTGACTGGGGCCCATGGCCTCGAATGGCGAGACAACAGACTGTATGTGGCCTCGCCACCTTCACAGATGATTCATGTCATGGACCCCCATAGCTGGCAGGAGGTGCATCGGTTGCGCGTGCCGGGGCTACGGGTTCACGGCATTGCCTGGGCCGATGATGGGAAACTCTGGTGCGCGGATACATCGGCCGGGACAGTCTGCCTGCTGGACCCGCAGGATGGACGCATCTTTGATGTCTTGCGCGTGGAAGCACCGACAGAAGTCCATGGCATGACCATCCATGAAGATGTCCTGTGGTTTTGCGATGCCGAGACCTGTGCAATCGGGCGGCTGTTGGTTTCATAGCCGGCCAATAACGGCCCATCCGAAATATTGACCTTTTCTTAAAAAAGTCTAAACCTGCTTTTAACAGAGAGAACTCATACTGGCAGACAACATCCAATGGCTTGTGGCTCGTAGTGTTGTCGATCATTCATTCTGAGGAGCTGGCTTCACGTGGACCGTTCACTCTCTCCATCTGCAGGAATCAGCACTGATCTGCGACAGCAGATGCAGGCAGCACCCCGCTGGTACCAAGGATGCCAAGGCAGGCGTCTGCGTGAGGTGTTATTGGCTTATTCGTTTTTGGCCCCAGCCTTCCTGATCATTGGGCTGTTTGGTCTCTTTCCTCTCGCTTTTGCCGCCTACGAAAGTACCCTCAAAGGGCTGAATAAGATCGTCGGCTCCTATGATGGCCTCGGCAACTATAGCAAAGCCGTTGACAGCCTGACCTATATTATCGCTTTCTGGTTGGCGGCCGGCCTGCTTCTTTACGCTGGCCGTACTGTTGCTCGGGCCTTCCAAGAGCGGCGGGAGCAGCAGACAGAGCCGCTGCCATGGGTACTGCCCGGGCTGCTGACGGCTGTGGGCGTAGCTCTCTTCGTGCGCTTTGTCTATATCTTCTTGCCAGAGCTGCTGCTGATTCCATCAAAACTGCGGGGCCAGGTGAACACACAGGCCGCCTTCCGCAGTCTGGTCGGAGAAGCCTGGCTGCTGCCGAACGTACAGGCCGCGCTGTGGATCGCGGTTGCTTTTCTGGCTCTAGGTGTAGGCGGAGCAGTATTCGTCAACAGTCGATTGCCTAGAGATGCACGCGACAGAATCTATTTTGCTCCCTTTGCCAGCGCAGGCATCACACTGGTCAGCGGGGGCGCGCTGGCTTGGTTGACCTGGACGGAGGTCAATGCTGCCTATGGAAAGGCCCTAGAAAACAACGAAGGTCTGGAATTATGGTCTCAGATCGTGACGATCAGTGCCGGGTTCCTGCTGCTATTGCTGGCTTGGTGGGTATGGGAAAGTGCCAGCGACCGCCCTTCCACGCCCGCTATGGCCTTCCGCCTAGGCAGCGCGGCCATGCTCATGGTCGGCGGCTGGGCCCTGGTCGGCGAACTGCCCCGCATCATTGCCGCAGGTGATAAAGACTGGTGGGTCGGTCTACTGGCCACGGTCTATTATGTGCTGGGAACAGTGCCGATTCAGTTGGGCCTGTCCCTGGTTCTGGCGGTCCTACTCTTCCAGAAAATTCGCGGCCAGACAGCCTTCCGGGTGATCTATTTCCTGCCCTATGTGGCACCGTTTGTCGGCACAGCCGCCGTATTTCGCATCCTTTTCTCCGGTCGGCCCCATGCACCGCTGAACCGTGTATTCGATAGCTTAGGGGGAAACCCTCTGCTCTGGTTGAGCGAACCAACCGGTATCTTTCAGATGATCGCTGGGCCAGATGTCAATTTAGGTCCGATTCTGGCGGGCCCCAGCTTGGCACTTGTGGCGATTATGATCTACGGTATCTGGACATTCGTCGGTTTTGATACGGTCATCTTTCTGGCCGGACTGGGGGCTATCCCTAATGAACTATACGAAGTCTCCTCCATTGACGGCGCAGATGGATGGTCACAGTTCCGGCATGTAACCTTGCCGTTGCTTTCGCCAACCATCTACTTTCTTTCTCTCTATGCAGTCATCGGCACCTTCAAAGCATTCAACCACATCTTTGTGTTGCGCCAAGCGGCCGCATTGGGGACAACCGACACGGCCAGTATTGTGATCTTCCAAACGTTCAAACGGGATACCCGCTACGGGTATGCTTCCGCCTTGGCCATCCTACTCCTGCTCATTATTCTGGCAATTACAGCGATCAACAACCGGGTTGCCAGCAGGAGGGTCTTCTATGGCTAATATACATGTGCCCAAACGACCGCACCCGCATGCGAAACAGTTCAATTTGAGCCGGCTGCTCATCTATGGCATCCTGCTTGTAGGGGCCGCAGTGGCGATCTTCCCCTTTCTCTACACAGTCAGCGTCTCCCTGATGAATCTGACCGAAGCAACCGGAGGACGGTTGCTTCCCAGTACGTTCCAATGGGGCAACTATGCCGAGGCCTGGAATGATGCCCGCTTTTCCCTGTACTTTATGAACAGCGTCAAAATTACATTGATTACGGTCAGTGGCACCCTCGTTCTCTGTTCGCTGGCAGCCTATGCGTTCGCGCAGATGGAGTTTCCTGGCAAAGGTTTTTTGTTCGCCCTGCTGCTCTCCACCCTGATGTTGCCAGAGGCGATCACCTGGGTACCAAACTTCATTACCGTCTCATGGTTGGGGCGAATCAGCCCCGTGCCCTGGATCAACAACTGGCCGGCTCTGACGGTTCCATTTATGGCGAGCGCGTTCGGCATCTTTCTGCTGCGGCAATTCTTCCAGCAAATCCCCAGTGAGCTTTGGGACTCGGCGCAAATCGACGGGGCCGGTCATCTGCGCTATCTGATCACGGTGATTCTACCGCTCTCCAGTGCTGCGGTGATGACCCTTGTGCTGTTCGGGTTCGTCGGCTCTTGGAATGCGCTGGCCTGGCCGATTCTCGTGACAACAACCCCTGACTGGCGCCCGATTTCCTATGGCCTGTTAGCTTTTCTGGACGAGGCCGGCGCGTTCTTTCATTTGCAGATGGCCGGTGCCATCATTACAATGTCTCCGATCGTTGTCCTTTACTTTTTCACCCAACGACATTTTATTGAGGGGATCGCGACAACCGGGCTGAAGGGGTAAAAATTTGATTCAGATAAAAATTAGAAATGGACAGTGACGCTAGATGGTCACTCTTCATCATCATGATCGGTTTCAATTTTGATCAGGATTCAAGGAGTAGCAGGATCTCTATCCCTTTACTCCAGAAACATCCTGGTCGGTTTTCAACCACTACAGGAGAGCAAACTGTATGAACCCCAAACGTTTTTGGATGCTAGCCACCCTACTGGTAGCTGCCCTCGTGCTTACTGCCTGTCCTGCCCCAGCACCGGCCGAGGAAGCAGCGACAATGGAGCAGGAAGCCGCTGAACCTGCTGCCGAAGCCATGGATGAGGGGCCATGCGCGCCCGCGACCGATGGGCCCCTGGCCGGCGTGGACCCCCGCGGCCAAACAGTCGTCTGGTGGCATCAACACAGCGGGTCCCGGGAGGAGAAATTGGCGGTTATCGTCGATGACTTCAACAGTAGCAACGAATGTGGCCTTACTGTCGAAGCGCAGAATCAGGGCGGCTACAACGACATCCGCGACAAGGTAAACGCCAGCACCGCTTCTGGCGAGCAGCCGGCTAATGTGGTCGTCGGCTATCAGAACGATCAGGCATTTTACCAGCTGAACGATGTACTGGCCGACTTCGACAAGTTTATTGATGATCCGACCTGGGGTCTGACAGCAGAGGAGAAGGCTGACTTTTTCCCCAGCTTTATCGAGCAAGGTGTCCATCCGGTTTTTGACAACCAACGCCTGGGCTTCCCGCCGAATCGCTCAATGGAGGTCCTGTATTACAACCAGACGTGGCTGGAAGAGTTGGGCTTTGACGGGCCGCCGACGACACCAGCAGAGTTTGAAGAGATGGCCTGCGCGGCCGCAGAAGCGAACGGCGATGGCACCGGCGGCTACATTCTGCGGGATGACGCCTCAGCGACAGCCTCATGGACATTTGCCTTTGGCGGCAATGTCTTGAACGAAGACAACACCGGCTACGTGTACAATGGCCAAGCCACAAGCGATGCCATAACCATGCTGAAACGCATGCTTGATAATGGCTGCGCCTACTTCTTCACAGAAGGATACCCGAATCCTGAGTTCGCGGCTCGCCGAGCGAGCTTCACACAGGGGTCCAGCTCCGGCCTTCCCTTCTACGCCAATGATATGAAGACCGTTGCCGAAGAAATGGGCCGTGCTATGGACGAGTGGGGCGTGACTGCGATTCCCCATACGACTGCAAATCCCGCACAGAATATCTACGGTGCTGACATTATGATCACCGCCGGCCCGCCAGAACAGGAGCTGGCGTCTTGGGTGTTCATTAAGTGGTTCACCTCGCCGCAAACCCAAGCCAGATGGGTAGAGGCCAGCAACTACTTCCCCACCCGTGCGGGCACAGAAGAATATTTGGGCGACTACGTGGAGCAAAATCCCCAGTACGGCTCAGCCCTATCCCTACTGCAATACGGCGTATACGAGCCGCAGCTCATCTCCTACCAGGCTGTGCGCGATGCAGTAGAGACAGCCTTCAATGAAATTATGCAGGGTGCGGATATCCAAACGACCCTGGATACATTGACGACAACGGCCAATGAGCTACAGGAAGAACTGATGGGGGAGACGGAATAGGAAATCCCAGTGGAGTGGCTAATGGAGAGAAGGTACTCTCCATTAGCCACTGGTGTTAGTCTTCGTCTGTGTCCTGATTTTTGCGCGGGCGTGGGCTGAAGCGCAGCCCTTTGAATCGCTCAAAATGTCGTAGGCTGCCGTCCTCCTGCTTTTCTCCCCAACGTGAACGCATGCCCTCCTCCATGGCCTGCAGATCCAGGAACTGGCTCTTATGACAGAGAATCGCCTGTAGCTTCAGTTCGATGTCCTCGGTAATGTCTACCTCGATATCGACATTCTCTGCACCACTGATATACAACTGACTGATCTTGTGGGGTGGATATCCTTCATCCGCGATCTCTGGATAGAACATGGGATTGTCGGCCGCCGGGAAGATTGCCTCCAGCGCGACGAGACCGGCATTGCGGTGATCCGGATGGTTGATGTAACCACGCCCAGAAAAGTAACGGTCCGGGCAAGGGCAGATGATCAACTGTGGGCGAATGCGGCGGATCTCGCGGCAGACTCGCCGGCGGGTCTGCGCGGTCGGGCGCAGGAAACCGTCCTCTTCACCCATAAAGAGCACACCTTTCACGCCGCATAGGGCCGCGGCTTTGCGCTGCTCCTCCTTTCGCATCAGAATCAGTTGATTGCGGGTCACAAGAGGATTATGGTTGCCCTTGTCACCATTTGTCAGAATCATATAGGTGACCTCAATGCCCTGGCGGACCATCTGCATAACAGAACCAGCACAAGAGAAATCCGGATCATCCGGGTGCGCCATAATCACAAGCGCACGCTCAACCTCTGCCCAGTCCGGCTTCTGCATTTCGTGGGAATCGGCCATTGGAATCGTCTCCTGAGGGTACGAATGCCTGCTTGGCAGGATTTGGGTAGGACTTCGGAAAGAAAAGCCCCCGCGGGCGCAGGGGCAGAATTCCGGCGAATGGTGCGGGTTTAGACCATTTCAAGAGCTGAATAGCCCGGACCTTCTTCAAAGTACATTGCGTTCAGCTCAGTCGTGTAGGCGTACTCCTCCGGCAAGTCCTCTTCAGGAAGAATCGCGTCCACCGGGCATTCCGGCACACATGCACCACAATCAATGCACGTATCCGGGTCAATATAATACCAGGGCCACTCTTCCTCCGGCATACCGGGGATAATACATTCAACGGGGCAGACCTCAACACAGGCACCGTCCCGAATACACAGATCAAAGATAACGTGAGTCATTGAAGCCTCCATCAAGCTAATTGGGCCATTGAATGAATCAATATGACACGGACATACATCCTTGCCTACGATTCAAGAGAACAATACAACAGAGTTGATAGCCTATGCAAATTCTTTTATTGGTTTGATGCCGTAGAACGGCTCCCATGCTCATCAGCGCTGCGGCAATGAACTGATAGGGTCGGTTGCCCGCGGATCCATTGCCATCCGAATGAACTCGGACAACGCCTCTTTAGCCTGGGCCAACGCCGGCGGATGCACATACATCATATGGCCGGCTTCATAATAGCTCATGCTGATGTTCTGTTGCAAAGCCGGGTCAAGCTCCAAGTGATTGAATGTGTAGGCAGTGGCAAAATAAGGCGTTGCTAGATCGTAATAGCCATTGGCTACATGTATGTGTAGATACGGGTTCTGGCTCATGGTCTGCCGCAGGGTTTCCGCCACATTCAGGTACTGATTGGAGCTGTAGTCCCAGGTGCGGAACAGATTGGCTAGGATCTCATAGGGGAGATCACTGTCAAAACGCAGGGAACGGCGGATGTAATCATTGATGGTGGCTGCGTACAGCCCATGAATCGCACTACTGCTGGGGTCGTGCTCAAAGATCTCGCCGGCCGCGTCCCGGTCCACACCCACGAAGCGGCTGTCCAAACGCCCGACAGTGCGGCGTTGGGCCCGCAGGAGTTCCTTGGTAAAGCGGAAGATCTGCACACGCAGATTGGCACGGGCGACATAGGCCGCGGTTAAGCCGATATAGCGAGCGACACGTTCAGCAATGGCCATCTGCTCTGTTTGGGACAAGGCCGCGCCTTGCATCAATGCCAGCGTATAGTCCTCCAAGGCAAATGTCTCCACCTCGTCCAAGAGATCCCGCAGGGGCCTCTCCTGCAAGTCCGGCGGCAGTTTTTTGTGATACCAAGCGGTCGCGCTGTATGTGGGCAGGAAGAGAATATAGGGAAGGTCGTTGCCAACCACAAAACGGGCTGTCTGAAAGTTGAGGATCGACGAAATCAGCATGATTCCATTGAGGAAAAGGCCATGGCGGGTCTGCAAATAGCCAGCAAGCCCGGCCGCACGCGTGGTCCCGTAACTTTCGCCAATCAAGAATTTCGGCGAAGACCAACGCTGTAGACGGCTGGTGATCAGCCGGATAAATGCCCCAACCGATTCGATGTCCCTATCGTAGCCGTGAAACTGCTTGGCCTCTTGGCCCGGGGTCGGGCGGCTATAGCCGGTGCTGACCGGATCGATAAAGACCAAATCCGTCACATCCAGAAGTGAAAATGGGTTCTCCTCCAAGCGGTAGGGTGGCGGTGGTACTGTGCCATCTTGATTCATGCTGACAATACGCGGCCCCAACATGCCCAGATGCATCCACACCGACGAGGAACCCGGCCCCCCATTGAACGAAAATGTGATGGGCCGCAAGGCCGGGTCAGCCACATCCTCTCGGATGTACGCTACATAAAAGATGGACGCCTTGGCCTTGCCCTCATCATCTTTCAGTAAGGCGGTACCGGCTATGGCGGTGTACGCGATTGTTGCGCCATCAATGATAAGCGTGTGTTTGGTTTCAACCCGCTGTTCCTGCGGCTCTTTGTCCTGCGGATCCTCTGCCTTGTTTTGATCTGGCGCGGCCAAGATGAACTCCTTGGGTGATTGTTCAAGCGACCTTGTGACAGCTATAGTTTACACAAATCATGGACAACTTACAGCAAGATTCACAAAAATTGCTACCCTCCATTGGATAGAAATACACATTATATGATACAATTATAACTGTAGCCAAAATCTTGCATTGCAGATGAATTCCTTCGCGATAAGCCGAAGTAAGCATACAGAGGTGATATCATGCTGCTCAAATCTATAAAAGTCAAAGGCATGTTGTCTTTCAGAGATATGTCGCTGGATTTGTGCCCCCTGAATGTGCTCATCGGCCCGAATGCCTCTGGTAAATCCAATCTGATTGAGATGGTTGCTTTATTACAAGCTGCTCCCAGAGATTTGGCAGGGTTTGTGCGGCGGAACGGCGGTATATCAGATTGGTTTTGGAAAGGGGAAAGAGGCAGGGAAAATGGCGATGGGGGCAGCATAGAGGTGCTGATCGAATCTCCCGAAGGCTCAATGCCGGTACGGTACATACTGGACCTAGCACGACGCGGTCAAGTGCTAGATGTTCTTGCCGAACGTTTGGAAAACGAAAAACCCTTTCCTAGATATGATAATCCGTATTACTTCTTTCGTATTGCAGAAGGTCAAGGTAGAGTAGCAGTTCGGGACTCAGAAGAAGGTAGCCACTCTCAGTATATTTCAACTGAAGACCTCACCCCTGGACAATCTCTTCTGCGGGAAATACGGGAGCCGACTCTTTATCCCATTGTTACATCTATCGGCAAACAGTTGAATTCTATTCGACTGTATAGAGAATGGAATTTAGGCAAAATTCGAGGACCACAGCCTACAGATTTGCCCAACGACTTCTTGGACGAAGATTTCTCAAATCTCGCCCTTGTTCTCAACCAACTAGAAGTTGAGGCTTCATTTCGTGAAATTGAGAGAAATCTCCAGCACTTCTATGAGATATATGAGCGAGTGATCGTTGGAATTCAAGCCAATACGGCTCAATTGCGGATTCGTGAAAAGGGCGGCCTAGCGAATGTCATTCCGGCAACTCGCTTATCAGACGGGACTCTCAGATTTCTCTCCTTATTGGTTATCCTCTGCCACCCCAAGCCACCGCCCTTAATCTGCATTGAAGAACCGGAATTAGGCTTGCATCCAGACATAATTCCGCGAATTGCAGAGCTTCTCAAGTCTGCGTCTGAGCGTACTCAACTCATCATCACAACTCATTCTGAGAAACTGATCGACGAACTTTCAGATGACCCTGAGAGCGTGGTCATCTGCGAGCGCGACCCGGAATTCGGCAGCGAATTCCAAAGACTCTCAAAGCAGGAGCTAGAATCGTGGTTGGAACGCTATCAGCTCGGAGAACTCTGGCAAAAGGGTGAAATAGGCGGCACCCGATGGTAAGAGAAATCCGCCTCTATTTTTTAACTCATTGCATTACAGAGAAGCGCTCTCTATGAGACAATGAAGACATCCTGCTTAGTAGCGTTCTTCCCGCAGTCTACCAAGCAGGTATGTCTCTCAATGACGGTCTCCGCTCTATGTCCGATAGTCTCCGTTGATTGTCACATAATCGTGGCTCAGGTCACAGGTCCAGACAGTGGCCGCACCATCCCCCACTCCGAGGGATACCCGCACACTGATTTCGCTTTCCGCGAAGATGGCAGCGGCATCCTCTTCCAGATAGGAGGTCGGCGTACCCGCGTCAACCAATTGTAGCTCTGGGTTGCCCGCCTGAGGTTCTCCGGGGGCAATGAACAGATGGGCCTTGGCAGGGTCCACCTGCGCGCCGGAATACCCGACCGCGCAGAGGATGCGGCCCCAGTTGGCATCGCTACCATAGAAAGCGGTCTTGACTAGCGGACTGGTGGCGATGGTGTTGGCGATCTGATGGGCCTCGGCGTCAGTGGCCGCGCCTTCGACCTGCACGGACACGAACTTTGTCACGCCCTCGCCGTTGCGTACAATCAACTTGGCCAGATCAATGGACACAGCGGTCAGCGCGTCCAAGAATACAGCGTAATCGGCCCCCATGTCGGTGATCTCGGCATTGCCCGCAGCCCCATTGGCCATCACCAGTACTGTGTCATTTGTGCTGGAATCGCCATCAATACTGATACGGTTGAAGCTACGATTGACAGCAGAATTCAGGGCCTGTTGCAGTAAAGGCTGGGCAATCTGCACATCTGTCGCCAGCGTTGCCAGCATGGTCGCCATATTCGGATGAATCATCCCCGCGCCTTTACCGATGCCGGTAATCGTTACGGTCCGCCCGCTGACTTCCACTTGGCGGGATGCCCATTTGGGAAATACATCGGTGGTTATAATGGCTTCGGCTGCTTCCTGCCAGCCATCCGCGCGCAATTGGGCAGCCACCGTTGGAATCCCTGCCTCAATGACGGCAATGGGCAATTGCACACCGATGACACCGGTACTCATCACACATGCAGTGCTGTCCGTGCTGCCCAAGGCCCTCTCCGTAGCCTCCGCCATGCGCCGGGCGTTGGCATTGCCCTCAGCACTGGTGCAAGCGTTGGCATTGCCGCTATTGATGACCACTGCATGCACACTTTCCGGGTTCAGTTGCAGCAGATTGCGATCATACAACACGGGGGCCGCGGGGAAAGCGTTCTTCGTGAACACGGCCGCAGCTCGGCAGGCTGTGGAACTGGCAATCAGTGCCAGATCCAACGCGCCATTGGGTTTAATGCCACAGTGGATCCCCGCCGTGTCAAAGTTGGTAACGGCTAGAGGGGGAGTAGCGGGTGGGGGAAAGGTATGGGTTGAAGATAACATATTCGCCTCCATGTGGTGCTGTGTAAGGAATCGGCTAATCTCTCTTAAAGGTATGATAGTTCGTCGTCTCGTACTCTGTCGCACCTGGGCCTTCTCGTCTGAGCATGGCTTCAACTTTCAAGGGCAGCCCAAAGAGACGGATGAAACCATCGGCATCGGCCTGATTATAGACATCATCCTCATCAAAGGTGACGTAATCCTCTCGATACAGGCTGTCGGGCGATTTGCGTCCGGCCAAGATGACGTGGCCTTTATAGAGCTTCAGCCGCACCGTCCCTGTAATGGCCTGTTCTGTCTCCTGTACGAAGGCATCTAGGGCCTGGCGTAAGGGTGTAAACCACTGGCCGTTGTATACCAATTCCGCGTAACGTAGCCCCATCTGTTGCTTCCAATGCAGGGTATCTTTGTCCAAGCAAAGTTGCTCAAGGGCTGCATGGGCCGTATACAAAATCGTGCCGCCTGGTGTTTCGTACACCCCGCGGCTTTTCATCCCTACCAGTCTGTTTTCTACAAGATCCACCCGTCCAATGCCGTGTCGACATCCCAATGTATTCAGATCCTGCAGCAGCTCTACTGGTCCCTTTGCCACGCCATTGATCCGTTCCGGTATGCCACGGCGAAAGTACAGTTCCACATACTCCGGCTCGTCCGGTGCATCCTCCGGCGCGGTGGTCCATTCGAACATATCAGCCGGCGGCTCGTTCCATGGATCTTCTAGGGGGCCGCCTTCATTGCTCAGGTGCCACAAATTCCGGTCCTGGCTGTAGATGCGTTCGGCGGTGGCTTTCACGGGCACATTGTATTCGGCCGCATAGTCCAGCGCATCCGAGCGGCCGCGGATGTCCCACTCCCGCCAAGGTGCGATGATCGTCAGTTTCGGATTCAGTGCCATGATGGTCAGCTCAAAGCGCACCTGATCATTGCCTTTGCCGGTGGCACCATGGGCCACTGCGTCCGCGTTTTCTAATTCAGCGATCTCCACCAACCGTTTGGCGATGAGCGGGCGAGCAAATGACGTACCCAACAGATAGTCGCGCTCATAGATGGCCCCGGCCTGCATTGTGGGGAATACGAAATCTGTCAGAAATTCGGCCCGCAGATCCTCTACATAGCATTTGGTTGCGCCGGAGGCGATGGCTTTCTCCTCTAGGCCATCAAGTTCCTCCTCCTGGCCCAAATTGGCACAGAAGCAAACGACCTCACATCCGTAGTTGTTCCGCAACCACGGCACAATCACACTGGTATCCAATCCGCCAGAATAGGCGAGAACCGCCTTTCTGGCACCTTTGACAGCCATAGATTTACTCCTAGTGTTGGAAAGGGGAATGCGTAGCAATCCGCTGGTTTCATTCTCCATGAGAAACAAAAACGCCACCCCGGACAATCCGAAGTGGCATGCAGGAAACGAGGCGGAAGGCAGAGGCATACAACAGCTCTTGCGCTGCCGGTCTGCCTCTAAACAGTGCGCCCGCTTCCGGCGGGCCTCCTCCTGATCCGATCTCTTCTCTTCATCATCACTCTCAGTGCCTTGTCAGAGGGTGTACAGATATATCATCAAACTGTCGCCCTGGTTCGCGTCCATGGCTGTGGCAGCAGCTAGGAGATTCGGGTTTCTGTCCGCGATGCGCGCTCAACCTCTATCCACAGCTCTTCAACACCGCGCAGGACAATTTGATCTCTATACTCAGGTTCAGATAGCAAACGTATGGCAGTAAAGCGTTCAAGGAGACTGGCAAAGGCGACTCGTCCTTCCAAGATGGCCAAGGGCGCGCCCAGGCAGTAGTGGATGCCACGCCCAAAGGATATATGGCTCTTTTCTCGGCGTCCGATATCCAAAACATGGGGGTTGGTAAACACGGAAGGGTCTCGATTCGCTGCCCCAATGATAGCGATAATCCGTTGCCCCGCACGAATCTGCTTGCCCCCAAGCTGCGTATCTTCCACAGCAATACGTCCATTCAGTTGGACAGGGCTATCATAGCGCAGAAACTCATCAATCGCTGTATCCAATAGGTCTGGATTCTCTCTGAGTCGCTGAAGCTGGTCTGGATTCCGCAACAGGGCCAGCATCCCGTTGCCAATCAAGTTACGGGTCGTTTCGTTGCCCGCCACCAGCAACAGCATGAGGGTGGATAGCAGTTCCTCATGGGTCAGTCTGTCACCTTCTTCCTCCGCGGCCAGCAGCGCACTGAGCAGGTCGTCTTGGGGGGCCTGTCGTCTCTGCTCAATGATACCCTCAAAGTACGCGAACAGTTCTTCAGTAGACTTCTGCACTCGAGCTACCTGTTCGTCATTGAGGATTGGCTCAATGGAGAGTGCGATATCGTTGGACCAATCTTTGAAGTGCTCCCGGTCTTGTGCGGGAACGCCCAACATCTCGGCGATTACAATGACCGGTAATGGGAAGGCAAAGTCATTGATCATATCAAAGCGATCTTTGTCCCCAACCGCATCCAGAAGCTCGTCAACGATCTGCTGGGTCCGAGGGCCAAGCTCTGATACCGCCCGGGGTGTAAACGCTTTGGAGACAAGTGACCGCAGTCTGGTGTGCTTGGGAGGGTCAAAATCCAGCAAGGTCCTGTACTGTGTATAGTCGAAGCTACGCTCATCATTTGAAAATTGCTTATGGTCCAACAGAACAGCTTGCACATCTTCGTACTGGGTCAGGGCCCACGCGTCGCGTAACCTCATGCGGTGTACTGGATCCTTACGACGCAACTGTTCATATAGATTGTATGGGTCGGCCTTGACCTCCATGGAGGTCAAATCGTAGCTGATCCCTGACTCCAGACGCTCCCAGGCCAGCAGGCCCCGTATGACAACCGGCTTTAGCATATTTTGAACGATTTTTGACACAATCATACGCATTATATCCTCAGGAGGCCGAAAGATTGCCCGGAACACAAGCTGATCCGGGAAAGTATTCAAATATAGGCTAACCCACCTCGCCTAGAAAGTCAAACACCTAGGGAAGCTAACAGCACTGTGGCTAGTGGCTTGTAACTGCAGTGGGCAGTGTATCTGCGATGTCAGTTGTCAGGGACACCTAAATTTCTCTGAAAAATTGTATCAGCTAACCCTGTCAATCACTAAAAAAAGTCAGAAATTCCCGTACTTTAATATCCGTCCTATCTATTGTATGATTCCAGCTAGTATGTGAGGCGGCCATCCTCGTCGGCCTACACAAGACTTTTAACCAGATTTCTCTTCATAGAAAGGAATGGGCAATGGCAGCGACCCGCGAACAATCTGAGAATGCAGCTTATATTTTCGCTCATAGCTTGGGACAACGGCTAGATATGAGTGCCCAGGATCTGCCCCGCACCAATGCCGATGGTCTGCCGGTGGTCGACCTGACCCAAGAGCAGAAATATCTCTTTGACACCCGCGGCTGGCTACTGCTTCCCGGGGTGTTGTCCCAAGATGACATTGAGGAGATGCGCGACTTTTGCCTGCGCCTCCAGCATGAACCCGAGTCGGTCCCCGAACATGAACGCTCGGCCCTCGGTGGCCCCCTGCAACGGCTGGCGGACCATCCCCTTGTCGTGGGCTTCATGCACGAGTTCGTGGCCTTCCCGCCGCTGTCCCGGCAGGACTGTTACGGCTTCCGCATGGAATCCTGCAATCTCTTCTACCGCAGCGTCGGCGATGGTCAGTTCTCTCCTCATAATGGCAGTGGCTTCTTTCGCCTTCCAGGTGACACCCACTTCTACCACTGCCTGCCCGGCAAAGCACACGCCGGCCTGACCCGGGTCGTCTGGGAGCTGAATCCAATCCAAGAAGGGGATGGGACCCTCATCGTCAGCGGCAGTCACAAGGCTGCCTATGCTGCGCCTGAATCGATCCAAGATCAGCATTCGCCGATCTGGGAGGGCTATACCTGCCCGGCCGGTTCTCTCCTCTTCTTCACAGAGTCACTTACCCACAGTGCCCGCCCTTGGACGAATCCCAAGCACGACCGGGTTGCCATCTTTAGCTGCTACAACACGGTGGACAGCAAATGGCACGATTGGGACCCGCACCCACACCTTGTGGCGTCCATGCCGCCCAAGCGTCAAACCCTGTTCCGCCCTGTGCGAGCCGCCAATAATCTAGCCGGCGGCCTTCACTATGCCGTCTAGATTCATAAGCAGTGGTCAGTGAAACTGCAGATCCTGATCACAGGCTACTGCTATGAAACCAAAAGAGGAGACATATTCCATGGCAACGCTACTTTCAGCCAAGCGGGCCGCCGCCTTCACAATGGGGAAGGGCGATTCCCGTAATCTTGTAGGCCCAGCTATGGGCGCGCAGACCATTACTCTGAACTATTCTGTTTTTCAGCCAGGCCACGAGTTCCCCCAGCACTTCCATGACGGTTGCGCGGATATCTTTATTGTGCTGGAGGGCGGCGTGTCGGTGCGTCAAGGGGATGTATACACGCCGATCCGTAGCGGAGAGTTCGCCTACGTACCTTCTCCGGAGGTCCATGGCACAGTCAATACGACAGATGCCCAAGCGGTCCTGATCAGCTTTCAGGCACCGCCGGACCTGGCTCTGTACCGGGGAGAACGAGATCCATCCCAAACAGGAATGGTCCCGCGTCCGCCCAAGGATCATCGGACGACTGTACGCATCGACCGGCTGACGTGCGGTGAACTTTATGAAGAGGAAGGGGTAAGGACATGGACACCGGCCTCTCCTGCTTGTGGGACAGCAGAAATGCGCCTAGACTACTACGAACTGGACCCAGGTGGTCAGGTGCAGGTGCCGGCATCGGCCGACTCGGAAGCTGTCTGGTTTGTCTGGGATGGCGCGGTGACGATAGGGGCCGGCGATGCGTTATTGCCAGCTGGTCTCCACGAAGGCGCGTACATCCCCGCCGGCGAAGCACAGACCGTTCACAACGAGGCCGATAGCCTGGCCCGACTCATCCGCTGTGAAGCCGTATAGCACAGTGGCCAGCAACTACAGTCACTGGCCCCGACTGTTCAGACAGCTGTAGAAATTGACGCTTCCCGCACTTCCTCGGCACTCACCTCTCGGCCCAATTGATTGGACAGGTAGATGCCCTCGGAGATAAGCATACAGTTCAGTGCGATTTCCGCGGTGGGCAGCAGGTCCACCCGGCCTTGCACTGCGGCAATCCAGTGCTGTTGGGCCCCATCATAGATGTCACCCTGCTCACGCACGTTGTGTAGGCGAAAGTTGAAAAAATTCAGATTGGTTGTTGCGTCCAGGTCCAGATCGCCAACGCTGTGAAAGTAGCCGAATGGGTCCAGCCGCACACCACCTTCGTTGCCGACGATGAATGATCCCTCAAAGGCGTTCATGTGGATGGACCAGGCTTCAATAATGTCCAATGTGATGTTGTCCGCCATACGCACAAAGCCAAGCCCCAACTCCTCTACATTGTAGCCACTGCGCGCCCGCCGGGCCGGGTCCATCGCCATCTCTTGATACGTCTTGCCGGAGATACGCAGGACCTCAGGGTTGCCCAGCAGATAGAGAACTGTGGAGATGTGATAGACGCCCATATCGTAGAGAGCACCGCCGCTCGCTGTCTCCTTTTGCACGAAAAAGGGCGAGCCATAGCCATCAACAAATGGCCGGCCCCTGCGACGATAGCCGGTGGAGCGGGCATGATACAGCTTGCCCAGATAGCCGCCATCAATGAGAGCTTTGGCCGCTTTTGTCTCATTGATGAAGTACTCACGGTTCTGGATGCTGAGCATCTGGCCGCTCTCTCTGGCGGCGTTCAACATTTTTTCAGCGTCAATGTACGCGCCGGCCATGGGCTTCTCGCAGAATACATGCTTGCCCGCTGCCAGTGCGGCGATGGTCACAGGCATATGGAAGTTGTTGTGCAGACAGACATCCACGGCTTCGATGTCATCCCGGGCCAACAACTCCCGAAAATCAGTGTAGACATCTGCAATCCCATTTGCAGATGCAACTCTCTGGGCCTCGGCCTCATTGATATCGGCAATGGCACAGATCTCCACATGGGGCATGCTCATATACGTGCCCACGTGGCCCTTGCCGATTTGGCCGACCCCAATGATCCCGACCCGGGTACTGTTCTGGGTCATCTTCAACTCTTTTCATAGATACATTTGTGCTAGAAAGATTCAATCTGCGCTGCTCAATTCCCGTTTAATCAGGGCCAAGGTCTTCACGGCCGCGCCCTCTTCATCGCCATTGGTAGGGACAGATTCGATACCCCAGACGCCATCGTAGCCGCTGTCCAGCAGGATGCGAAATGCTTTGTGCAGGTTGACCGCAGGGTCGTTGCCTTGGCTATCAAAGGAGGATGTTTTGACGTGGGTGAGACGCGCGTAGGGAGCGCACATCTCCCAGGCCATCTCTCGCTTGCCTGGTGCCCAGTTGTTGGTATCAAACAACAGCCCGAGGCCATCTACCGCCTTGAGCAGACGCACGGTATTCTCTGGATATTTCGTCGGACCCCAGTGGTTTTCGACGAGTATCTCCATCCCCATGGCCCTCGCCCTGGGGACCAGGTCATTGTAGCCCTCAACGATACTCTCGAAGATTTCGTCCGTCAACTCTTCCGGGCCGCCGCTGTCAATACGGACCTGGGCCGAGCCGAGAGCCGCGGCCACATCTAGCCAGCGGTACGCCATCTCCCGGCAGGCGGCTCGTGCGGCCGGCGTCTCCTCATAGATGTGGCCACCATCCACGGCGATGCAGCCATAAGGCAAGCCGGCGTCGTCCGCTATTTTCTTCGCAGCGGCCAGCCATGCCTTGTCATCCAAGGCCGGCTCTAGATGCTTCATCCAGGGATCAAGCTGTGAAAAACCGTGAGCCTGATGAAAGGCCACATAGCCAGGATAATCCATTGCGCCGCTCTCAAACGAACGCCGAAAGCTGTAGGAACAGATGCTGTAACGGTGGGACATAAGGTATTTCCCTTTGGTATGCTAGTGGCCCGTGAAAACCCCAGCCATACGGATCACTGGGATGTTCTAGGCACACTACGTCTGTTATAGAGCGGCCCGATAGCCTCTGGCCACATTCTTTTCTATCTGGGCCTGAAATGCCGAAAAGATGATTGTGATGATCCAGTAAAATACAGCAGCAATGAGCAGGGCCTCTAGGCTACGGAAGTTGGCCCTCCCTACCTTCTGCGCCCGCCACAGTAGCTCCCATACAAAGCCGGTGGTGGAGACGAGGGACGTGTCCTTCAGCATAGCGATGAACTGATTGCCGATGGGGGGGATAACCAGCCGCAGGGCCTGGGGGAGCACGATGCGCCGCATGATCTGCAATTGCGTCATACCGAGGGCTTGGGCCGCCTCCCGCTGGCCCACATCTACCGACTGAATGCCGGCCCGCATAATTTCCGTCATATATGCCCCATAGTTGAGGCCCAAAGCCAATACGCCCGCGGCAAGGCCCGAAAGCTGGATGCCCAACTGTGGCAGGGCTAGAAAGAAAAAGACGATCTGCAGGAGCAAGGGCGTGCCACGGATCAGCGAAATGTAGAATGTCGCGAGCGCATAGGCCGGTGGCAGCTTTGACAGGCGGCCCAGCGCGCCCAACAGAGAAAGAACCGTTGCCAAGGCAATGGATAAAACCGACAGCAAAATTGTCAGCCAGACACCATTGAAGATGAAAAACCAGTGGCTGCTGATGAACGCCCAGTCTAAGGAGATAGTTGTGAATTGCAGACCAGCGACTGTAAATCGAACGCCGCTGAAAGCGTAGATGAGTACCAGAAACAGCAGGACATACGAGACATTCACTCCCACAGAAAACCGGCGAGTACTCCGCTGTTGTAAGGCGCGGATATGCTCGGCCTGTGAGGGATAGCGGTCATCAGAGTGTACTGTCATAATACATTGCCAGTTTCGAGGTTCCGTTTTTGGCCTTTGTCCCCTATCTTATGAGCCATTCGGCCATAATTTGCATTTCTCCTTTATGGCAGATCAACGGAACCTCGTCTCAAATCACTACAATTACTGCGTCGGATCCATGGTTAAATCCTCACCGAACCACTCCATTGACAGGCTTCTGAGGGTCCCATCAGCATGCATGGCGGCGATGATTTCGCTGACTTTCTCAACCAAGCGGGTGTTGTCTTTGGACGCATTCTTATCAAAGGCGACGGCCAGATTCTCCGAAAAGACAGGAGAGCCGACTCTGTGGATGGGCACGCCTTCTGCTAGGGCTGCTTCCACAACAGTGTTCGAGGTCAAGATAGCTTGGAACTCATGGCGGCCCGCCTGAATCAGTTGGGCACATTCGTTGTCCGTCTGTAGAGGGATGACCGAAATGTCCGTGGGCACTTCAGCATAATAGCTGGTGGCAGGCAGCCCTAGCCCCTCCATGTCACCCATTAACCAGCTTTCGTAGGTGGTGGAGAGGCCCACGCAGATGGTCTTGCCGTTCAAGTCTTGCAGGGTCTCCACGCCAGAGTTATCCGCGGCCGCAAATTGGGCCGGTGTATAGTAGTAGGCGGGCGAGGCGAAGTCAAGGACTTCTTGGCGGGCAGTGGTGACGGTCATTGAGCCGACGCTTATGTCCCATTGGTCGCCCCAATTGCCGGCGGTAATCAGATCCCAGTCCGGCGTGACAAATTCTACTTCTACGCCCAACCGTTTGGTGATCTCTTGGGCCACGTCTACATCAAAGCCTTGGAAATTACCGCTCTCGTCCAAGAAGCTCTGGGGCGCATAGTTTGAATCAGTGGAAACACGAATCGTGCCGCGGTCCATGATTGCGGCCAGCAGGTCGTCAGGCTGCGAGGAGGCGGCACTGTCGCCACCAGTCGGCGCGGCCTGGGGCGGTGCCGGGGCTACACACGCGCTGACCACAAGGGCCAGCAGAAGAAGAAAAGGCAGGAGTCGTTTCATTGGAATATCCTTTCAGAATCAAGTAAAATACGGATAGTAGATAGTGAGATACATATATCTTACGCAACTAACGCAAAATCTCAAAATGACAAGCAGACAATCGGACTGAATTGATGCCTACCCTAGCAGAAGTCGTTGCCCAGCATCCCTACCCAGATTTTCAGGACTGGTGGCCGGTCGGTCCATCCTTTCTGAGATTGATGGCCGACGCAATTCTAGCCAATTGGCAGCCGCTACCTACGGATTCTCTCGCCACTGTACAGGCCAGAACCAATGAGTATATGTCTCTGGTGTACAAACGGGAGGCCCGCCCCAAGTTGGTTGTAGATTTCGCCCAGCAACACAACCTAGACCGTATCCACTCCGGCGAATTTGATGCCCTATCTTACGGATTCTTTTGCACGGCTTTTGAAGTGTTAGCCACGATGCACAGCGGAGAGCGATTGTATACCGCCCGCCGGCAGTTTACCGAACGAGTGGGAGCCCACTTCTTCAGCCAATTGGCTGCCCAACTAGCACTAGACCTGCCCCCTCGGCTGGAAACGGATGAGGAGTTCGTCCAGCTCAAGAATGCCATTACGCAAGTCGGCGAATTTCTCTATGCTCAGAGCTATCTACGCAGCCACTTCGCCTTCCGCTTTGATGTGACCATGACCTACGCTGGCCGCTCCATCAACCAGCAAGCGGGAGATTTTCTGCCTACACTTGCGGCCCACGGCACAGCCTACGCCCTCTATGAAATGGGCTATCCTGTGATTTTACCCTCTGCTGTCTATCTGTACCAGACAGTTGGCGAGGCCCAGCATCACTCATCCCGCATGATCGAGGAACTATTCGCCCGCGCGGGTTGTGCAGCCAAAGAGACCGACGACTTCGACCCTAGCGGCTACCCGTCAGAGTTCGTGGTAGAGCTGTGGGAGATCCGGCGGACGACATAAGCCATTGCCTTGATATGCCTTGCGATTCGCCCATACCCTTCGATCTGAAACACTGTCAAATTTGACGACAAAACGGCTCTGCGATTATACTGGCCCTTATGTTCAGCATGCCCCCATCGTCTAGAGGACTAGGACTCAGGCCTTTCAAGCCTGCAACAGGGGTTCGAATCCCCTTGGGGGTACACCGATACGTTCAGATAAAAGGGCCCCGATCTTTGTATCGGGTCTTTTGTGTTTAAGGAGCGACCTGTGACGACCTTAACGTATTGAAATTTCCGGTCTCCAGAACCTAAACTTACATGTCGTACTAACTCTCAACAAAATGTATCGGAGGCATGATGACCTTGATTCCATCAATGCTGCTCAAGCGGCTCTACACCCACTCCAGCCTGCAAAATACCACTGATGGCGTGCAATTTTCCATAAAAAATCGGTTGAGCGATGCCCGCTTAACCGGGATCCTCGGCATCAGTATTGACGACCAAGAGATTCCCAATCATGCTTTGTCCTTGGATTTCGGCGATGGGCAGGTAATGACATGGGAACAGCTCAACAGCGGCAGCCCACTGGCCTTTCCTCTACATAAGGAGGTGATCATCAGCGCACAGATCCCCCCTTTGGAAGTCGGCAAGCACACAATTCACATCAAGATCCAGACAGCCCCCTTTGGGCGCGTTGAGTTTACGGTCGATGATGCGATTCCCGAAACGGTACACCTGACCCGCATTCCCCGCAATCACCATGATGATTACGGCGACAAGGCCATTCGCGCGCGGCAGGAGTTCGTACAGAAGTATACGGACCACCCGCTGCACCACAGTACCCACTACTCTTTCGACCCCCACATCACCAAGGGGAACATTGAAAACTTTACCGGTGTAGCGCAAGTGCCTTTGGGCTTTGCCGGTCCGTTGACCATCCATGGCGAGCATGCCCAAGGAGACTTCATTATCCCTTTGGCAACGACCGAAGGCACGCTCATCGCCTCCTACAACCGGGGGATGAAACTCATCAACCTATCCGGCGGCGTGAAGTGTACGGTCGTGGCGGATGTCATGCAGAGAGCCCCGGTCTTTGTCTTTGAAGATGCCCGGGGTGCCCGGGATTTCATCCAATGGGTCAAGGACAATATGGTCCCGATTCAAGAGGAGGCGGAAGCTACTTCCAGCGTGGCCCAGCTCAATAACATCGACGCCTACCAATCCAATAAGTTCGCCTTTTTACGTTTCAACTACCAGACAGGCGACGCAGCCGGGCAGAACATGGTAGGGCGGGCGACCTTCGCTGCCTGTTCTTGGATTCTGGATCATTACCATTGCAATGGCAACGCCATCCAACAATTCTATCTGGAATCAAACTTTGCGACCGACAAGAAGACATCACAGGTGAATATCATGCGTACGCGGGGCAAACGCGTGACAGCGGAGGCCACCATTCCCCGGGATGTGCTGATCCAGAATATGCGGGTGACCCCGGAACAGCTTTTCTATCATTACGGCGTAGCCAATATCGGCTCGATCTTGGCCGGAGTGAACAACAATGGGCTGCATTCAGCCAATGCAATCACGGCGATTTTCATTGCCACCGGTCAGGATGTGGCCAACGTCTCTGAATCCTCGGCCGGTCTACTCTATACGGAGCTGACAGCGGAGAACGACCTGTACATTTCTATCACGCTCCCATCCCTGATCGTGGCTACCTACGGCGGCGGCACCGGATTGGCAACGCAGCGGGAGGCTCTGGAACTGCTGGGCTGTTGGGGCAAAGGCAAAGTCCACAAATTTGCCGAGATCGTAGCCGGTACAGTACTGGCAGGGGAGCTCTCCTTGGCCTCTGCGGTCAACTCTTTCGATTGGGTCAGCAGCCATGAGAAGTATGGACGGAATCGGTAAGACCAGGTAACGGATCCGATGAATACAGAACTTGTCCAACTTTCAATGGACGGCCCGATTGCAACCATTCTCCTCAATCGTGCGGAGAAACTCAATGCCTTGAACAGAGAAATGCTGGCCGCGCTGGAAGCATATGCTGACAAATTAGACCGCAGCCGGGACGTGCGCGTTGTGCTGGTCACCGGCACAGGCAAGGCATTTTGCGTGGGTGCGGATATCTTCGAGTGGAGCAATCTCCCACCTCTGGAAATGGGACGTCGCTGGATTCGGGATGGACATCGCATCTTCGCCCGCTATGAACAACTACCCCAGCCGGTCATCGCTGTGCTGAACGGCTATACCTTCGGCGGCGGCCTAGAGCTAGCCCTGGCCGCGGACTTACGCCTAGCAGCAGCAGGGGTGCAGCTCTCGTTCCCTGAGGTGAAATTGGGCATCATTCCCGGCTGGGGTGGCAGCCAACGGCTGCCCCGCTTGGTCGGAGCAAGTCGGGCCAAACAGATGATCTTCAGTGGTGAGCGGGTGGTCGCGGAGCAAGCAGAGCAATGGGGCCTTGTGAACGAAGTCGTGCCAGCGAACGAGTTGACAGAGCGGGCCTTAGCTCTGGCCCAAGAAATCACAGCCAATGGCCCGGCCGCAGTGCAGATGAGCAAACAGCTCATTAACGCCGGGATACAGGCCAGCGGAGATGCCTCTGTGATTCTGGAGACCTTCGCAGGCAGTCTGTCCTCCTCCACCGCTGACGCCCAAGAAGGGGTCGCCGCCTTTCAGGAACGCCGTAAGCCGCACTTTACTGGCCGTTGACATGTGGCATCGGCTGCCACAAAACACAGAAGCATTGGTGGGCGAGGAGGGACTCGAACCCCCGACCTCACGGATGTGAACCGTGCGCTCTAACCAGCTGAGCTACTCACCCGTTTTCGCAATGCAGTAGAGTATAACCTGCAGCCTCATATTTTGCAAATGCAGGCCACTGCCATACAATCATAGAAGCAACTCGGGTTAGCGCGCATCCGAATATCTCTTGCGGATTTAGGGTGCGTCGCCGATTCATAATAGCACTGTAATGACATCTCATGCCCCGCTTCTACCGCAACAGCCGTGCGCTGACACGCATCTTCTTTCTACTGGTCATCGCGGCCGGACTTTTCGGCTGGCAGTACGGTCGTAGCCACTGGCAGCCAGACATCTCCACCTTTGAATTGCTTTCCCTCAGCGATGATACCGATTGGATCGATATCATCACCGGCCTGCTGGAAGACACCATCCAGGTTTTTCAGGACATTACCGGCAGTTAAGGCGCATCCTCAGTGACCTGTAGTTGCCACTAGCGGTCGGGGTCATGGGGACAGAACCGCCCATCCTTTTCATTGAAATAACGACAGAGCACAATGTAGGCAGCGCGGAAGTGGAGCTGGTCCACCGGGCTTGGCTCCATAATTGCCCACCAATGCTGCTCCTCGTCCTGGGGATTGCCGTCGTTGAGCCAGTCTAGATTGGGCATTGTAATCAGGCTCATCAGGCCGATCCATGGACGCCAATTGTCTTCGGCCCACTGGTAGGCACGTTGCAGGTAATCGGCCTGTACGAACTGGTCGAGGCCGGCATCCGCGCCGTGCCATTTGTAGCTAGGGTTTACAGGGTCGAATGTCCAGCCGAACTCCAGCAGGACGATCTTCTTATCGTCATCGCCATAGCTCTCCATAATGGCGCGGATGTCCTCCACATGGCGGAAGCTGAAGAACCGATAGCCACCATAGGATTGGTCCGTCGCAGCTATAGCCGGATCTAATTCCGGCGGGGCCGCGAACCCCGCGCCGTGGACGCCCAAAGCGTCAAAGAAGCCGGCACTGTTGCCACCCATCGCTTGGTACATCTGCTCGTAGAATTTGGCGTCCGGCATCGCCATGTCGCTGTCATCGCCGGTCGGGGCCATCCCAGCACTGATGATGATTGCATTGGGGTTGGCCCGTTTGATGGCTGTGTACGCCTTGCCGAGAAATTCTACATATTCGGCAGGGTTGGGCCGTTTATTGCCCCATTCCCGACTCAGATTTGGCTCATTCCACACCTGATAAGCCTGAATACAGCCGGTCGCCCCCGGCCGGCAGTTGTAACGGCTGGCCAAAGCGAAGACGAAATCGGCGAAATGATCACTATTGCTAGGAGGCACACCGGGCCAAAAGTTCGTCTCCGGATCGCTGGACACCCGGGCCAGCAGCTTTAGATTGCTGCGATTCACCTGGCGTACCACCCGGTCGGCGAAGGTCCAGTCGAATTGGCTTTTCCCCGCGCCCTCTATCGTCTCCCAAGAGAAGGACTGCTTCACCCAATGGAAGCCGCCCTCACGGATGAGCTTCAAATCCCTATCGGCCACTTCTGGCCGCCACCAGAGGAACGCCTGTGTGCCAAAGTCCGGGCTTTCCATGGTGGCCGGGAGGAAGCCGCCTTCAGGCGTAGATGCGACAGGTTCCGGGGTGTCAGTGGCCGTGGCCACAGGCGAAACCGGCGTAGCCGTCGCTGCCGGCGGGACCGCTGTAGCCGTCGGCGTAGGTGGGATTGGCGTATCCGTCGGCACCACATATTCAACGGTTGGTTCCTCCACCGGGACCGCTGTTTCTGTCGCGCCCTCGCTGGATCCTCCACAGGCCGCCAAGGACAGCAAGCTCAGTACCAGGGCACAGATAGGCAAACTACGTCTCAAGGCCATTGTCAATCCTTTAGAGATGGATATTGGAGTGGATTCATAATCATGGTCAGAAGCTCCGACTGAGTATAATAAGAATCGCATAGCCTTGCCTTAAGATCAAATCATGCGGGGCTGTTCATTTTGCTTACGTAGGCGATTGGGGGCTTGCCGGAAGGTGGTTTGAGGCGCAAAGCGCGGATATTCCACCTCCGTGCCCGCGAGCAACTCCTCAATGGTGATAATCTGCACCCGGGGGAACGAGTGACCCAGGAAATGGCTCGGTTGGTAGAAGCCGGCCGCAGCCGCCTCCTTCCGCATGGGCCCTGTGGGCGGTTTCAAGGTGATGAACAGCCCGATGGCAGCCTTCTCGCGCGCTAGAACGCCCTTCAAGTCCCGAATCTGTGAGACGCTGACGTTCCCACTTTTGACCTGAACGATCACCCGCTTGGCCTTGCCACTGTTGTCATCAAAGAAGTTGATATAGCCATCTATGCCCGCATCCGCGCCCTTACGCTTGTCCTGGGCCGGCCTGGCATCCACTAACCCCAAGGCCCACCATTCAAACTGATAGCGGTCGTGTTGTGCTAAGGAGTGGGCACTGTGTAGGTCTTTGGGGTCGCCGAGGACCTGATAGGGGCGTAGGTCTTGACCGAAAGAGTCATGCAGGCGATGGCGGATGAGAGTGATGGCGAGATGGGTCACATCAATGCCGATCCAGCTACGGTTGAGGCGTTCTGCGGCCGCGATTGCCGTGCCACAGCCGCAGAAGGGTTCGAGTACTACATCGCCTTCATTACTGCTGGCATTGATGATGCGTTCCAGCAGGGCTTCGGGCTTCTGTGTAGGGTAGCCGAGGCGTTCTCGCGCTTGCGAATTGATTGCCCTGATATCATCCCAAAGTGCTTGAACTGCTCTGCCCTTCATTTCATCCAAGTAATTTTTGCGTCGAATGCCGCCTGTTCGTGTGAAATGTAATCTTCCCTCAGCGTCCAATCGTTGCATGGTTTCCAGCGGAACACGCCATAAAGCTGTTGTCCCTTTGTATTCGTACTCATACCCACTACCAGACAAACCTTTAAGGCTACCATCAGACCAAGCGCGTCCATCAGGGTCTTTGTAGCGAAAGCGAGCTTTGTATGCCTCATCATAAGGTTGATATGGGGGGTTCCATGTCCATTGGTCGCTTTTGGTGTAGAACAGGATGATGTCTATGTTCGCGCCATATCGTTTTGAATTACTGTGTGCAGACGTGCGCCGCCACACGATCTCATTCCGGAACTGCCTAGCACCAAATACAGCATCTAGCAGCAACTTCAGATAATGACTGGCGGTAGGGTCGCAGTGCAGATAGATGCTGCCTGTCGGCTTGAGTACCCGGTGTAGCTCACACATGCGCTGTGCCATCATGGTAAGGTAGGCCATCATGTCATTCTGGCCCAGGAAGGCGCGCATGGCCTCAAGCAACCGCCCTAGCCCCCGCGGCCCGTTCGCCACCACAGTACGAAAGGCATATTCGGATTCCAGGCCCCAATGCCATGTATCATCAAAGGCCGTAATCTGGGCAGCCGACTGTGCGCCACTCTCTTCCCGGAACAGCAGGTTGTAGGTGGCATTGGAATTGAAGGGTGGGTCCAGGTAGATCAGGTCGATGCTTTCAGCGGCGACATGTTCCTGCAAGATGTCTAGGTTGTCGCCAAAGTAGAGCTTGTTGTTCCATTCTTGGCTTGTCATACGCTTGAACCCGGCCTGTTTCCAGCAAAAACCATTGTGTCTATCATACCGGTGCTCAGTGGCTAGAATTTACTGGCCACTGAGCACCGGTGTTCCTATTTCGGCATGTCCCGCAGGGCATAGAAGACCGGCAGCGGACTCCAGTCATTGCGGACAATCCCCCATTGGGCCTTCTCCGTGCCATCCGCCACTACCCGAAAGTTCAGATTCCACAGAAACGCGGGCCCTACCCAGCCCCAATTCCGCATCATCTGATAAGCCTCGACCGTCCAGCGAGCCTGTTCATCATAGCTATTGTCATCCGCATACGCGTAGGCATCATGGAAGCGACCACCCGCCGCCCAGCCGAACTCCGTCGGCCAGATGCGTTGACCGCCCGCACCGTAGCGTACTGCCAAGTTGCGATACCCCTCCATTGTGCTGCGGAAACTCCAAGAATGGTGTGGGTTGTCACAGGCACCATTGAAACTGTTGCCACTCTCCTGAATCGCAGCACAGGCTGTCTGCCAGGTGTGCGAGGGCGGCACATTGTAACCGCTCGGATGCGCGCCAAATCCATCCGCATAGTTCCGCAACCCCTGCTGTAACATGGCCTCAAAATAGCGGAAGTCATCCATGGCTATGGAGCCATTGTCCCCAGCCGGTGTCAGCGCACCGCTGATCACCAACATAGATGGGCAAGCACTCTTGATCGCACCGTAAGCCGGGCGCAACAGGGCCATATACTCGCTAGGATTGATGGGGCGGTTGCCCCATTCGTAGTGTAGATTCTGCTCGTTCCACACTTCAATAGCCTTCACCGCAGAACCGCAGAACTCTCTCGCCAGTCTTCCTAAGAAGTTGGCAAACACCTGGGGATTGGCAGGAGGGCCGCCGACAGAGCCATCAAAGCCCGGCTCCCGCGCCCAGGCCGGGGCATTGACCACACTGAACAGCAGGTTGATGCCCCGGGCATTGGCTCTGTTGACAATCGGATGAATGTCGCCGAAGCCGTATTGACCCTGCTGGGACTCAAAGACCTTCCATTCGATCTGTTGTTTGACCCAGCCAAAGCCCAACTCTTGGGTTCTGTCCATCACCAGATCGATCATCTGATCGCCGGTATGGACCATATGGGCTTGGACACCATAGCCGAAACTGCCACCAGTGCTGGGGGCGGGGGCTGGAGGTGGAGCCGCGGTCGGGGGTGGGGCCGCTGTGGGAGTTGGAGCCACTGTCGGGGTGGGGGCCTGCGTAGGAGTTGGCGTCGGCGTCGGGCGCGGCGGGATCTCCTCCTCCGTAAGCTGTTGGATCCCATCAAGCGAGCCGACCAACTCTGTCAGCCCCTGGAAGAGCCAAACTGGTTGGTCCAAGGACTCCAACTCGACCTGATACCACTGATCCTGGGGCCCGATGCCGATGATCTTGGCCAATGAGCCCCGCTCTGTGACGGTTACGACCGGGTATTCTGTGCCCGGCCCCCGACGTACATTCATACGCAGCGGCTGGGTGACCGCGACAGGTCCCTGCGCGGCCATCCGGTCGAGAGGATCCTCTTCCTCCTCGGGCACCTCATCTTCAGATTGGCTGGCACTGTCGGCCTGCTCGGAAGCGTCTTGGTTCTCGCATGGAGTATGGCCCGTATCTGTCTCTGATGATGCCTCGGCAGGCCCTTCCGAGTCTAGGGCATCGTCAGCACTCCGGGTCGATTCAGCCTCCACTTCAGGCGTATCAAAGACGAGCAACACCTTCGGCACCCAGGCCGGCTCGTCAAGGTCATCAATCTGCACCTGTACCCACATGCCGTCCTCATTTTCTGCCAGCACCAGCATCTCTGTGCGGGCTGGCACAATGTCTACAACAGGGGAGAGAACAGCAGGCTCGGCATGTACATGCATCCACAAATGCACTGTGTGGGCACTCCTGTGATCTGTAACTGCTGTGGCCTCTGGTGTTGCACTGGCCCCTGGCTGCTGACCAGTGGCCAGCGGTGTTAGGCTGCTACTGTCTGGGTCGTTGTCATCCGATTGGGCCGCTAAAGGGGCTGCGACCAAAGCAATAGCCAACATGATCAGCAGAAGCGGAACGACTCGGCTCAATGACAAATTGGAAAAATTCATGAATAGCTCCTCGGAAAATTGCAAGGTGTGTCGGTGCTACAGCAATGGTAGCCAGTAACTGCAGCTTACTGGTCATTGACAACTAGCTACTGCAGTTCGACGTAATTCAGCGGGTGATCTCCCAGGCCAGATGCTGGATTTCTGGCAGGATCAGCTTTTCCATGGCCAATTTAACCGCGTTGGTCGAGCCAGGTATGCTGATCACCGCGCAGCCTCGGTATGTGCCGGCCGTGGCTCGGCTGAGCATGGCTGCCGCGCCCACTTCTTCATAGCTGAGCATGCGGAAAATCTCACCGAAGCCGGGCAATTCCTTTTCCAGAGACCGGGACAATACATCATAGGTGCGGTCCCGCCGGCTTACACCAGTACCGCCATTGAAGACGATGACCTGCACGCTGCCATGGCTAAAGTCCTCCAAGGCCGCAGCGACCCGCTGTGGTTCGTCGGGTACAATGCGGTAGTGGATCACCTGATGGCCGGCGGCTTCTGCCATCTGGCGAATGGTCTGGCCGCTGCGGTCGGTCTCTGCCGTGCGGCTATCGGAAACAGTCACAACGGCAAAGGCGATGCTGCCCTTTTCTGCCTGGGCCTGCCGTCGATGTTCCTCTGTACTTTTTTCATTCTTCCCTATTTTACCTTTTGTTTTGAACTCTTCGACCTGTTGCGGGCTGAGTGGCATTGGCCATGTCTCCTATGTAGGTTGGATTGTAAATACTCTGTATTTTCCCATAGTTAGGCGCAAGATGTCAACGAGTTCGATTGCCCGGCGGTTGTGCCGTTGATGGTCCTGATGTTCTGCTGGGCATGGTGTCGCTATAGCGGTGACATATAATTTGGCAGAGGAGTGGCTGTCTGTTATAATCATTTACACATTCTAAAAACATTCAGCAATCTAGCTGCTATCCTCGGCTTGTTCTGCCAGTCAGACCATGTATCAATTCACAGATTGTCCCTGCTGTTCGGTATAGCGTAGAGAATGGTGCTGCCCCATACAATGTGGTGCAGTACCCAATATGAAAGCACTACCCCATGTTATAATGCGGCTTCCCGTGTTCATTCGCTCCACGAAGTGAACACGGTTTCATCCTTCAGTTCAACCCATCACATTCCCGGGAGGGAAAACCGAATGCAATCAACAGGAATGAGTCGAAGAAATTTCTTACAATTGGCCGCGGGCGGCACAGCAGTCGCGGCATTGGCCGCGTGCGCGCCACCGCCTGCACCGGTCAGCAGTACAGGTGCAGCCGCCGAGCCAATTACTCTCAACTTCTTCAATCGGGGCGGTCAGTTCATTGAGAACGTCATGGACCAGCAGATGGCTCTGTATCAGGAGTCCAATCCCAATGTTGAGTTTGAGATTAACGCGGTAGCCGGTGCTTCTCACCAAGAAGCCCTGCTGATCATGATTTCTGCTGGTACCGGGCCGGACATGTGGTTTGATGCCAACCGCACCACTGGCCCCCTTACACGTAGAGGTGTGACCACCAATCTTGAGCCGTACTTTGAGGCGGACCCCGATTTTAACGAAGATGACTATGTCGATAATGTCTGGATCGCCCAGACCTACGATGGGGCCCGCTGGGGCATTCCCTGGGATAGCGGCGCGATGCTGATGGCCTTCAATATAGACCTGTTTGATGAGGTCGGCGTTCCCTATCCGGGCTCGAATGAATGGATGACTTGGGACGAGCTTATCGAACTGGCCAAGGTTCTTACCTTTGATCTAGACGACAATTCGGCCAACGATTCCGCTTTCGATCCGGCACGGGTGCGTCAGTACGGGCTACGGGCTGGCAAGGGCCATGGCCGCCCAACCTATATCTGGGCCAACGATGGGGAAGTGATTGCTGGCGACGGTTCCATGCCCATGGATTCGGATGAGTTCATTGAGGCGATGAACTGGCTGGCGGATCTGGGTTTGAAGCACTATGTCAGCCCATCACCGGCCTACGAAGCCGCTGGCGAGATCAGCCTGCAGGCCGGCACCGTGGCCATCCAGCACATTGGCGTTTGGTCATTGGGGCGTATCAACCAAGCTGGTGTCAACTGGGGCACATTCCCAGTGCCTTATAGCAAGACCAAGACCTCCTATGGCCACTACTCGCCTCTATGCGTCTTCTCTAGGACAGATTATCCCCAGGAATCCTACGATTTCATCTCCTGGGCCTGTCTGAGCAGAGATGGGCAGCAGATCCTTGTGGATTTGGGTATGCAGCAGCCAACCCGCAAAGATCTGCGGGAACAGTTCCTCAACAATGCCACTCCACCGGCCAAGGAGTACCGCCAAGCATTCTACGACGCGTTCGAGGATCAGGCCACGTTCCGCTGGCCCGGCGACACAATCGGCTCCTATTACGGTGGCTGGTATCAGACTATGCTGGACTTCTGGGGACCGTATCTGGATCAGCTTTGGATCGGCGATGTGCGCTGGGAAGATGTTGCCACAGAGGTGCGCCAGGGCTCTGAGCATATCCTGCAGACCGGTGAAATCTCCTAACGAACGTAACACCAGTGGCCTGCTGATGAGGAGCAAGAACCCCGCTCACTTCTCGTTACTGGCCACTGGGCAGACTCGGCAGAGAATGTATTGAAAATGCAGTCTCCAACTTTTGAATCCACGCCTGCCGCGCCGCCTGAACGGGGGCTACGCTTTTTCCAACGTCTCAGCTTTGAAGAGACGTTCTTTGGCTGGCTCTTTATTGTGCCGGCCGTGTTGGGGCTGCTGTTTTTCCGCCTCGGCCCGGTGTTCGCCAGCTTCTATCTGAGCTTTACCAAATACGAAATCATCAGCGCGCCCAAATGGATCGGATTCGCCAACTACACCAAACTCATCACAGATGACCTGTGGCTGCGTTCCATTGAAGTAACGCTCCGGTATGTGATTCTTTTTGTCCCCTTATCCCTCACATTTGCCTATGCTGTCGCCCTGCTGATGAGCCGGGATGTGCGGGGGATCACAACCTATCGGACCATCTGGTATCTGCCTTCGGTGGTGCCGGTGGTGGCCAGTGCAGCCATCTGGCGTTGGGGCTTAAACCCTGAGTTTGGTCCGATCAACTATCCTTTGAAATTACTGGGCCTGCCCGCGCCGCGCTGGCTGACCGATCCAGATTGGATCGTGCCCTCCATTGTCTTTATCGGCCTGTGGGGGCTGGGCAATTCTGTGCTCATCTTTCTGGCTTCCATTACCAGTGTACCCCGTACCTTCTATGAGGCTGCCGAGGTAGATGGGGCCAATGTCTGGGCCAAGTTCCGCCATGTGACCCTGCCCTTGACCTCTTCAATTATTTTCTACCAGTTGATTGTCGCGGTCATCAATAGCTTTCAGGTCTTTGGCGTGGCGTATGTCCTGTTCGTATCCAACCCATCGGCCTCCTCGGCCGGGCCGGCCAACGCAGCCCTCTTCTATGTGCTGTATATGTTCCGCAATGCCTTCGGATATTTCCGCAATGGCTACGCCTCAGCAATGGCCTGGATTCTCTTCCTCGTGGTGATGCTGTTGACGATCCTCCTGTTCTACAGCCAGCGGCGTTGGGTCTATTATGAAACCGAAGGGGGCGGCTCATGACTGCTATGGGTATCCGCTACACTGCCCGTCGTCTGCTGATCCATCTAGTGCTGGTCAGCGGCGGCCTGCTTATGCTGGTCCCGTTCTTTTGGCTACTTTCTTCTTCCTTGAAAGCACCCCACGAAATCTATGTCTTTCCGCCCAAGTGGATACCCGACCCGATCCGCTGGGTGAACTATCGGGAGGTGTTTGAATTCGTATCCGTAGTGCGCTACACTGTCAATACGACCATGATTACCTTCTTTTCTACCCTTGGTGTTGTTCTCAGCTCCTCTCTGGCCGCGTACAGCTTTGCGCGTCTGCGCTTCAAAGGGCGGAATCTGATGTTCGGCCTGATCCTCTCAACAGTGATGCTGCCTTACGTGGTGACGATGATTCCCGTCTACATTCTGTTTACACGCCTAGGGTGGGTCGGGAGCTACCTACCCCTGATTGCGCCTGATTGGTTCGGCGGGCCGATTACGATCTTTCTATTGCGTCAGTTCTTCCGCACAATTCCCCTAGAGTTGGAAGACGCAGCCCGTATTGACGGGGCCAGTCGTCCGCGTATCTTTGCCCAGATCATTCTGCCTCTGGCCCGGCCTGCGCTGACAGTCGTTGTCGTGTTGGCCCTACTCTACAACTGGAACGACTTTCTAGTCCCTCTCATCTACCTACACAAGCGGGATATGTATACACTGGCCCTGGGGCTGAATGCACTCCAACACTTTGAGAGTGGCCTTGACTATACCCATTATGTCATGGTGCTGGCGACGCTGATGGTCCTACCGGTAATCGTTATCTACTTTCTCGCGCAGCGGGCATTTGTCGAAGGGATCATCCTCACCGGGTTAAAAGGATAGTATGAACAGACAGCAACTCGGCGTTCATCTGATGGTATGGAGCGGCCACGTCGGCGCGGCCGAGATGGACCTCTTACCGCGCATCAGCGAGATGGGCTACGATGGCGTTGAAATCCCCATCTTCAATCCAGCAACCATTGACATAGCTGCTGTGCGCCAGGCTCTCATGGACAGCGGCCTGGCCTGCACGACTTCCACGGCCATGGCCCCGGGTCTGAATCTGATCGATCCGGAGTGCCGCACACAAGGGATAGCCTGGTTGCAGGAGATTGTGCGTACGGCCGCGGCTTTGGGCGCGCATCTGCTATGCGGCCCCCTGGCTGTACCTGTCGGGGAGCTGCGGGGCCGGGGCTTTACCGAGCAGGAATTTGATGCCTGTGTCCGCTCTCTACAGGAGGTCGCTGCTGTGGCTGCTGCTGAGGGGGTGATCCTAGCACTGGAGCCGCTGAACCGCTTCGAGACTTTTATGCTCAACACAGTCCAAGATGGCGTGCGCCTGATGGATGCGGTGGCCCAGCCAAGCGTGGGCTTGCTGCTGGATACTTTCCACATGCACATTGAGGAGAAATCTACGCCGGACGCCATCCGCCGGGCCGGAACGCACATCAAACATTTCCATTGCAGCGAAAACGACCGGGGCACTGTCGGCACGGGCCAGGTGGCGTGGGCTGGGACATTGCAGGCCCTGGCGGATGTCCATTACAATGGCTGGCTGGTGGTGGAATCCTTTAATGCAGTACTCCCGCAACTGGCGGGCGCGACCTGTATCTGGCGTCCACTGGCTGAAAGCCCCGACGCGCTGGCCGCAGAGAGCCTGGCCTTTCTCAAACGTGACGCCTACTAATGTATCTCTCGTTTCCATATCAATTGTTTGATTGCTCCTATGTTCGCCCTTGATGTACATTGCCACTTCTTCCCTAAGGCTTTTCTGGACGCGGCCCGCGGCCCCAACACCCTTCAAGCCAAAATCGAACTGCGGGCCGATGGCCAGGAGCATCTCGTTTGTCCGGGCAACTTCGATCACCCCCTGACACCGGACTTCTACGCGGCTGAGCAGATGCTGGCCGATATGGACAGCGCGCAGATCACAATGGCGGCCATCTCCTCCGCGCCCCCCACATTCTCCTACTGGGCAGAGGCCGACGCGGCCAGGGAACTGGCATCCCGTCTCAATGAGAGCATCGCGGAACGGGTGGCCGCCTATCCGCAACGCTTCCTAGGGCTGGCCACGGTCCCGCTGCAGGACATTGACGCGTCCGTTGTGGAAGCAAAACGGGCAATTGATGAGCTAGGGCTGCATGGCTTTCAGATCGGCTCCAATGTGGACGGGAAAAACCTGAATCATCCAGACTATCTGCCTCTCTTTGAGACGATTGCCGAATTGAATGTGCCTATCTTCATCCATCCTTATATCCCGGCCGGGGAGGAGCGCATGCAGGACTATTACCTGCACAATCTGCTGGGCATGGTGGCCGAAACCGGCCTGGCCATTGCTTCGGTCCTCTACGGCGGCATCTTGGAACGCCTGCCGAATCTGAAGATCATCTTCGCCCATGCTGGCGGCGTCTTTCCCTATATTGTCGGACGTATGGATCACGGCTACAAAGTGCGCGCCAAAGAGTGTACCGAGGCCATTCCTCACCCACCCAGCCACTACTTGAGACAGGTCTATTTCGATTGCATGTCGTTTCACCCTTTGGCCCTACGCTATCTGGTTGATTTAGTCGGCGCGGATCATGTGCTGGTCGGCAGCGATTACCCCTTTGATATGGGGCCTAGTGCCGGCCCGGTGGCGGAGGTGCTGGCCAATTCCCAGCTGACGGATGCAGAGAAAAAGCAGATCTGCGGGAAGACAGCGGCAACGGTCTTTGGGTTGACGAACCATGCCTAAGCTATCACCAATCGCAGTGGCCATTGCAGTTACTGGCTACCATCCAAGAATTGAGAGCGTGAAATGTCTGCCATGAAACAGTATGAATTCGGCGTGGTTGCTGATGAGATCGATCAGGACTTTGCCCGGGCTTGTGCGGTCGCCCGGCAAGAGGGGATGTCCTACGTGGAGTTGCACAACATGTGGGGCAAGCCGGTTCACGAGTTAAGCGCTGCAGAGCTAGAGCGGGCGAAGCAGATCAGCGACGAAAACGGCCTACGCACTCATCTGGTCTGTGGGATGTTTTTCCGCCCATTTCCTCTGGTCGATGTTCCCTTGACCGGGATGGAGAGCCATCCTCGTTTTCAGGAACATATGAAGCGGCTGGAACGTTTCATTGCCATCGCCCACAAATTCAATGCGCCCAACATTCGCACCTTCGGATTTACCCGCAGTGTGGGCGGAGACAACCCCTCCCCTCGCCCGCCGGATGGTGGGGGGATCGACGAAGAAACCCTAGCGAAGATCGCCAAAGGCATCAGAATCGCCTGTCAGCGTCTGCAGGATGAAGGGCTGGTCCTGGCCCTAGAAAATGCCCGCTCTCTCTATGCCAACACCGGCGGCACGATGCGGCGGGTGCTGGATGCGGTGCAGATGCCCAATCTCAAAATCATCTGGGATCCTGCCAATGCGTTCGTGGCCGGGGAAGATCCGGCCGCCGGCTATAGCCAAGTGAAAGGCCATATCGTTGACATCCACTGTAAAGATGCGGTCGTGCTGGATGAGGCCAGCGGCCTGACAGGTTGGGCACGCATCGGCCATGGCGGAACCGATTGGCGCGCCCAGCTCAGGCTACTGCAAGGCGAGCCGGTGGACACCTACACGATTGAAACTCATTGGAAAGCCGATGGCCAAGATAAGGCCGAGAACACGCGCCAGACGTTCGCCAGCCTCAAAAACCTTATCGCCGAACAACACCCGTAAGGAAATCCCATGACACGAGTCGCATTCATCGGTGCGGGCAATCGCTCCGTGAGCCATATGACCTCCCTCAGCCGCATTGCGGACACAACCGTCGTAGGCATCGCCGATATCGACGAGAGCCGGACACACGATGCCATGGCTCGCGCCAATCAACGCATCGGGCCGGCCGCAGCCCCGCTACAGGCCGATACCTTCAGCGATTGGCGGGCCATGGTCGATGCCGTGGATCCCGATTGCCTCTACCTGTGCCTACCGCCATTTGTGCATGGGGAGCTAGACCATGCGCTGATCGATGTAGGCAAGCCGCTGCTGTTTGAAAAGCCGGTGGCACTGGAGATGACGGCGGCCAAGGAGATTGCTGCCCATGTGCAGGAGCGCGGCATTGTCAACGCGGTCGGCTACCAGAAACGTTACAGTGCCGCGGTGCGCCATGCCGTAACCATCCTAGACGGCGTGCCCATCGGCATGGCGATTGCGATCCGGCTCAGTGGGCTGCCAGGGCAACCATGGTGGCGGGTCCAGCAGCAATCCGGCGGGATGCTGGTGGAACAGCACACCCATGCGGTCGACCTGATGCGGGTTCTATGCGGGGAGATTGAAACGGTCTACGCGGTAGGCAACACTAGCCTTCTGGCCGATGTGCCCAATCTGGATATCTTCGATGTCAACGCCTGTACTGTGCGCTTTGCCAATGGCGCGCCGGGCATTATCGGCAACTCCTGCGCCGCCCCTATGGGTGATGCGGTCTTTGCGCCCCATCAGGTCCATATAGTAGCACAGGACATGATGCTCAGTGTCAGTGAACGGCTGACGAGCGTACGGCGGGCTGGCACAGAGGAGGTTGAGGAGATCCCGCGAACCGAAGACGACAACGATCTTCTGAATAGGGCCTTCATGCAGGCCGTGCGCGCCGGAACGCAGGACGGGATTCTGTGCGATTTTGCCGACGCGGTCAGGACATTGGCCGTCACCCTAGCCTGTCAACTGTCCGCCGAGCGTGGCCGCCCACTGGAGCTGGCAGAACTATACCAGTGATCTGTGGCCAGGAACTGGAAACGAATCCGTCCCCTTTGGAGATTACTGCAATTGCCACCCGGCTGGGTCGCTACCCCCTATTCTAGCGTTCCCTTGTCTGAGCCAATGGGGAAATCTGTGGGGAGCTCCTCGGTCAAGGTTTCCTCATCAAAGCCGCATAGAGGATGTCCAAAGCCGCTAAGGCTGCTGCCATCCTCTTGTATATCAAAGATGATATTGTCATCATCATCGCTGCTCATCCCCGCCGGGACATAATCCAGGTCCAACGCATCCCGCAGCTTCCAGGCGATGATGTGGTCCGTGCAGGCTGTGTCACCGCTGATGCCCAATGCGCCCAACAGGCTGCCGTTGGCATCGTACAGGGGAAGCCCACCGCCAAAGACATGAACACCGCCGGGCCGCTGCCCCACAGTGGGATCATCCGGCTGTCCATAGGCGGTGGTCGGCCCAGCGTAGACAACCAAAGGATGTATGGGATTGCTGTGCTGTAACCCGTACAGACGTCCGCCGGGCTGTACTGCGGCGTGGAGATTGGCGGTAGAGAGGGCCATCCCCGGCAGGCTGAAGGCATTGGCTGTATTTGCTTTCTGGATAGAGAGAACCCGGCCGCCCGGCCATTGGTCACCCCTGTTGGCTCCAGAATAGGTCACAGCGCACACTTCTCCATCCCGGTTGACGATTGTCGCCCACATGTGGTTGCCAAGGCCGGCACTATTGCCAGCGTCAACGATTGTGGTCAGGGATTGGGTCACCACTTCATGCGCGGGCAGATTGTCACAGCTCACAACAAATTCCGGGGCTACGGTCGGGGTTGCTTCTTCCGCAATGGGTTCACTGTCTGTTTCGGACGCGATATATCGTATCAGGGGAGTATCTTCGACCGCGACCCCGTCAAAGCGTATCACAGCACCGCTACTGGGTTCACCCACACTCACGCCGTTGATCACTACAAACGCATTGCCATCTTCATCAAAATCAACCGATGTGGGGAATGGCAGCCCCGTGATGACTGGCTGGGAGGTGTTCCCCTCGCCGATTCGGACGACCGCACCGCTGTTCGGTGTCGGGCCTTCTTCGGTGAAGACGCCGAACTGCACCGCATACAGCTCGCCATCCGGGCCTGTACGCAGATCGGTCAACATGGTTAAGTCCGTGGCAAAATCCTCTACAGCACCAGAATCTAGATCGACTACCACTACTTTTGCTGTGCCCGGTAGGAAGGGAAAACCGGGTAAAAAGGAGACATAGATCCGGTCGTCCGTGCCAAATGTGACGCCCGTTGGCACTGGGTCCGATTGCAGCGCGCCGCCGCGATTGGGGTTGGGCAAGGGGCCAGGCACACCATCAAAGACGGTTATCACTTCAGCAGTCCCCTCTGTTACATCTACCCGTACCAGCATATTGGCCCCAGCATCCGCCACATAGAGAAAACCATCCGGCCCAGGGGTCAGGCCGTAAGGGTGGGACTCCAAGACGAACCCATCTGGATTCTCTGCCTTCTCAATTTCCCATAAAGGGACGATCTCCTGGACTTCACCGGACAGCACCCGCAATACGGCGGCTGTATGCGGCAGGGCTTCTTGGCCGGCGAATCCTTGCCAAAGGCCGGCTGTCGCGTACATCTCTTGGTTGAGGAGTGCTAGACGGGCCCCACCGACGATGTCACTGCCGAGAAAGATCGATGGGAGCGTTGCCACGAGCTGGGACTGCCCCTGCGGTGACACACGAATGACCCGAGCCGTACTGCCATATGTCGCTGTGATCACTTCATTGGTGTTGGGATCAAGTGCCTCTACTTCTTCATCCCCGCCTAGGCCCACATCGATCACCCAAATGCTGCCGTCACCTGGGACCAGCACGCCCTGGGGTCCATTCAACCCATCCACGACCACCGTACCGGCAGTCTCCTGCTCCTGCGCGGTCACATCATATACCCCCAGCCACAGGACAGACACAACAGCCAAAGCCAGAATACTATACATAACAACTTGTAACTTTCTCATCAATTGCTCCTTAACAGTGCATCAAGGCCATTGGGATGTTCATTGGTCCGCCAAAAATACGATCAGTGCTTCTAAATCGTCTCGCGGAATGTGTTGATAGGAAGGCATGGGATGGGTACTCATGGCGAAATCTTCGACATAATAGGCCTCTGGCTTGATGATGCTCTCGTACAGATAGGCATAAATATCCGTCGCTGTGCCTTGATACTTGGGATCATTGAGTCGGGCAGCAGCTAGGGACCCCATTCCATTATGGGACGGCCCGAATTGGCCTCTTGTGCCGGCACTGTCAAGCTGATGGCAGATGCCACAGTATTGCTCCTTATATACAGCCATGCCCCGCTCTGTCAGGGCTGTCCGCTCTCCCTCCGGAAGATTGTCCAAGGTGGCTGCGTCCCGAATCTGTTGGCTCTGCCCTTGGCGGGCACTGATGGAAAGATGCAGAATCCAGGAAATCCGCACAATATCGCCGGGCTGCAACGCACGCTCTGCTAGAGCAGGGTTGACATCTTTCAGTGCTTGTACGTTGATATCAACAGTTTCAGCGACCAATTCCCAGGTGTCTCCAGGCTGTACTTCATACATACCCGCGGGAATGGAGAACTTCTCCTCTTTCTGGCCCTCTTCCAAGGGGTCAATCGCTCGGCTCTCCAGCCATTGGGGCACATCGTAAAGCGGAATCACCATCTCATCATCGGGCCAAATGTTCTGCCCTCGCAGCTCCCACAGAGGTCGGTTGATAGCCTGCAACGCGTTCAGGGTGAGGTCAAAGGTTGCCGCAATGCTGAACCAACTGTCCCCTGGACGCACAATGTACGTCTTTGTAGGGCCAAGCTGGGTCACAAGGATCTCAAACATGGAGGGCAGATAAGTGATCGTCATCTCATCGCCGGGCTGGATATAAATGCCGCGTCGTTCCCACAGGTCGAGATTGTCCCTGAGCAGATGCAAGAACGGAACCGAGAATCTATCTGCGATCTGGTGCCAAGAATCGCCGGTCACGGTGGTATACACAATCGACGGAATCCTATCCTGCACATTGAGACCGGGGATCAGCATTTGGTCGCCGGGCCGAATTTTTTCCCCTCGTAACTGCCACAGATCTGGGTTGGCATTTCGAAGGGCATCAAATGTGATACCGAACTTGCCGGCAATCAAAATCCAATACTCGCTCATCCGCACAGTATACACATACGCATTTGAGTCTTCAACACTAAACGGCTCATTGTCGGCAAAAGGCCGGTCGGAGGCAATCCCCATGGTGGACACTGCCACTTCTGCTGTATTGGGAGACGTACTGGCCGTGGGGCTCGTCTCCAACTGTGTTTGCGGCTCTGCTGTGGGCCGCTCTTGGGAGTCTCTGTGGGCTACTTCCGAGGGTACCGCGATTCTGTACCCTCGGTTCAGCGGGCCCTCTCTCTCCAGATTATGTTTACGCAGGTCGAGGAGCGAGGCGCAGCAGGTCATCTGGCTTTCCCATATGGACCCCGCCTGGACTTCCATAGAACCGAGCCAGTCCCCCCCCAACCCATGGGCAGCGTTGAAGCTGACAACAAACACTACAGCCCACACAAATACGCGCGGCACAACATTGAAGCACTTACGCTTTCGTGGGAGGCTGCCCTTCCATCCTAGCATCTTTTCTGAATTTTTCATTCGTCCGGTCAGTGTCTGGTTGGAAGTATCATGTGTGCATCTCCCATATGTTGTCCTCACACAAAGAGAACCATCCTATTGGGCTTATAAAATTTTGACATTGAAATAGGAAAAATTCAAGCCAAAGACATTGTATCTACAATCGTTGAAAAAAGAAAAATATCGTATGGATCGCAGCCGATTGAAGGCATATCCCCGCTCGTGTTATTGGGATTCGTCGGCAACAGCTATCGGCGTCAAAATTGCCTGCGGTAGCGGCTGCTCAATTGTATAAACATGCAGGCCGGCAGGCTCTCCGTCCACCGCGATTGTCCAGCCGGCCAACCAGCCGGTCTCATCTCCGGTCGCGACAACATACCAACTGCTGTCCTCCAAGCGGCCAATGACTTGATATGTTTGGGCCCTATTGAGCACTGTCAGCAGCGGTGCCTCGGGCCCCGGCCTTGCCCGCAGATTGACCGCTGGGTACTGGAGTGTACCGCTCAATATGATCATAGGCGTTGGGGGGAGCGGTGTTGCCGTAGGCAAGTTTCTAGCCAATGGTTCAAATGAATTGATCAGAGAGATGGCCGCGGCTGTCGCCTGCACGGTAGCCGGATTGGTTGAGTTGGCCGGGAACAGTCGTGCCGCGATCGTGGCTACAAGCAGACCGCCGATGATGAGGAACGGCCAACCTTGCCACGACAGCCGGATCCGATGCACGGCTGGCGTAAAGGTCTTACGCGGATAGGTGGGGCCAACCTGCGGCAATGGGGGCGGTTCATCCAAACGCTCAAAATTGTCAAAGATGTCAGCCAGCTCGTCTTCATACTTGGCATCAATGCGCCATTCATTCAGACGAGGATTATACGAACGTCCCGATTCCGGAACCCGCGCCAGCAGGGACTCTCGCGTGAATGTAAAATTTGCTGCCCAGCCCACCCGAACGTACAGGAAGCCATTTCCCCGACGCTGGTAAGCCAGCCATGCGCCGGCAGGTTGAAATCGCTTGCGTGCCTCTGCCACCTCCTCTTTGGTCAGAGGAAATACCTGTATCCCCTTCAGTTCCTCATCATGCCTGTGACGCTGCAGCGGGTCGGAAAGCAGCCGGTAGGCCCGCTCCACCCGGGCCAGAAACGGGTCTGTTGATTCTGGCCCAGCGACAAGAGCGGCATCATCCAAAGATTCGCTGGTGTGGATGCGTACCAGCCGGCGGTAGGCTATGTCGATCACCTCCTGCGAGGCCCGGGGCCGTACACCCAAAATCTGATAGCAGTTTTCCTGGGATTCAGCGTCCACTACACACCATCCACCAAAGGTCTAGCGGCTGACCTCTGCCGAGAAGCCGTCTCTCTCCAGCAGCGCGGCCACTTCTTTTCTCTCAAACAGGGCCATATCGCCGGGAATTGTATATTTGATCGCAGCCGCGGCCGCGCCCCAACGCAGGGCATCAGCCAACCAGTTTTCGCGATCCCCGTAGAGATAGCGATAGAGAACGCCAGCGGTAAACGCATCCCCTGCGCCGATGCGCCCGACTGTGCTGGCCCCGGGGAAAACCGGCTGATGCACAGGAATCCCCCCCGGTTCCGCAGCAATAGACCCGTTCGCGCCTAGGGTGAGGATGACCGTTGCCTGGGGGAACTTTTCTTGAAGTACGCCGAGGGCTTCTTGCGGCGGGCTGGATTCAGACAGATGAAAGTGGAGTTGGGCGTCCCGAATCGGCAGGAGGAGGATATCTGCGGCGGCAGCAAAAGGCTGGCAACCCCTACGAGACTGCGCGGGTGTCCACAATTTGGCCCGGTAGTTGATGTCGAAACTGGTGCTCCAGCCAGCGGCTTGGGCCAGTTGCAAGGCCTTGGCCGCGGTCGCCGCAGCCGTATCACTGATCGCGAGGGTAATGCCGGTCAGATGGAGATGTTGCCCACTGTCCGGGGTAAAGAGTTCTGTCGGCAGTTCGTCCGGCATCATGCGGCTGGCCGCAGAATTGGCCCGGTCGTATGTGATGGACGTGGCCCGGGCTCCATGGCCGAACTCAACGAAAAAGAGACCGAGTCGCTCGTCCTCCGCCGCCCAGATGATGTGGGAGACATCTACACCATTGCCCATGAGCGAGCGGGCGATGCGCTGTCCCAAAGGGTTGTCCGGCATCCGTGAAATCCATGTAGTGTGGACACCGAGCCGGGCCAAGGCTACGGCGGTATTTGATTCGGTGCCGCCCGCTTCCAATTCAAAATAGGAGGCCTGCTCAATGCGTAGGTGGGCGGGAGGAGCCAGCCTTAGCATGGTCTCGCCCAATGTCACCACATCGTATCTTCTCATTTGGTTCTGCGAGCCTCCTGTACGCTTGCCATGAATTTGCGCGCCTGCTCCGTCAACGCCTGCCAGTTGCCATGCAGCACCCAATCTGTACGCACTAAGGAGCTCCCCACACCCACGGCCACAGCCCCATTGACAATGAACTCGCCGGCGTTCTCCAGCCCAACACCGCCGGTAGGCATCAGTTTCAGGTGGGGCAAGGGAGCCAGCACGTCTTTGAAGTAACCGGGGCCTAGTCGAGTGGCGGGGAATACCTTCACCACGGATGCGCCGGCCACCCATGCTGTCTGAATCTCTGTGGGCGTGAACGCGCCCGGCATCACCGCTACATTCCGCGCCACACAGTAGGCAACCGTGGGCAGGTCCAACATCGGCGCGACGATAAACTGTGCGCCGTTGTCAATGGCCGCGGCAGCCATCTCTTGGTTCAACACGGACCCCATCCCCAACACCGCGTCGCCCTCTTCAAAAGCAGTTACCTTTTCCCGTAGGAGGAGCAACGCCTCCAACGCGCCGGGGCTAGTCAGCGTTAGCTCAACGGCCGTCACACCGCCATCAAGCAGGGCCTGGGCCAACCCGATGGCCTGGGCTAGGTCCGGCAGACGCACCACCGGCACGACACCGCCCTCCTCGATCACCTGCAGGGTTCTGTTTGGATCCATCACACGCGCGCTCATGTATGAAATCTATCCTATACACCCCATCGCTTTCGTGCTTCTTCCATAGGCACAGTCGTGCCCTTCATCCAAGCATAATGCGCCAAGGGATTTTCGCCGGTCCAGCGTTCATCAACCGCTTCATCGGCGCGTTGGTAGCGGGTATCACAGCTAATACGAAAGCGGTCGGTGGTATTGATTAGAGAGCCGTGCATCGTATACATCCCAAAGATCAGGGCATCGCCCATCTCAAATTCGGCCGTCTGCCATTGGCCCCCATAGGTGTCAACCAATTCAACGGGATCATTCGAGAACCAGCCTGTCACTTTATCGCGATCCACATCCATCTCGCCGTAGGTTTCCTTAATGCGTTCAAACCGGTGTGAACCGACCAGTATGGCCAGGGGTCCCATCTCGTAGGGCAGATCACCCAATGGTGTCCACACAGTATATACGTTCGTCGTACCCCGGCCCATGTAGACGATATCGTAATGTGCCCCGGTGAAATTGCCTTGGGCCACTACGCGCAGCCATTTGAAATCATAGGTCAAGGATGGCCCGGCCAGGAACTGGCTGAAAAATTGCATCAGGTCGGGCGATTCTACCACATCAAGAAAGGCACGGGTATGGGTGATGGCCTTGGCACCGCCCCAGAATTTACCACGTTTGCCCGGGGCAATGACCCCATCCATCAAGGGCAGGCCGGGGGTCAGTTGCTCGGCTTGGTTTAGATTTTCTAAGACCGCCCGCCGCGCCGCTTTGACCTTCTCCCGCTCATGTAGATTGCGGATGAGCAGATAGCCATCTTCTTCTAAGCACTCATGCAAGGCCGGCATGTCGGCTACTAAGGCGGTTGCATCTCGCAGCTCACCCAGATATGGACCACCCATCTCAAGCATGTGTTTCCCCATTGTGAGTTTCATTGCTCTGGATCCTTTTATTTCCAGCTCCTGCCCGTCAACCTGGCAATAACGTATCGCTGCGCGAACAGGAAGATCAGCAAAACCGAAATGAATGCAGAATTGAGCAGGGCCAAGAAGAGCGGCACAGTATAGAATTCAGGCTTGTTCAGGTAGATCAACGGCCCCATGAATCCAAAGATGGCCAGGGCTGCCTTGCCGGGGAGGCAAGGAACACCAAGCCGACCGTGTAGATGACAGCAATGATTGAGCAGTTCTTACCAGAGGATTATTCCGCTTGTAAGACTTCCATAGGTAGTTGATACCAGAACACCTGGCCGGATTCAATGCTATCTTGTACCCGGTCATCTCGACGCAGGCCGACCACCGCAGCATAAGCGGGCTTGCCCGTGAATTTCGTCAGGAACCCAGCATTGCGGACCGCCCGAGTAGTGTCTCGTCCGTTGACGGTAAAGGATATCTCCACCGCAATGTAACAGGTTTCACCTTCCCTACCTGTAGCTTCCATGATCAGGTCGGCCCAGTGGAAGCTTCTCAGTTCGTTTGTGGGAATGTCTGACGTATCGCTGATCTTGGTCAGATCCCAAAGGTTATTCTGGGAGAGATTTTTTGTCCAATTGAGCCCCATATCCTGGGCGATGTGGAGAGCCTCTCCAATTGCAGCGTTTCTGGCATGAGCACCTTTTAACATGCCTAGATCATTCTGGATAGACTGGATTCTAGTGGCATTTTGAACCTGTGCATCTTTCAATATGCTCACATCGTCTTGGATAGACTGGATTCTGGTGGCATTTTGAACCTGTGCATCTTTCAATATGCTCACATCGTTTTGGATAGACTGCACTCTGGTTTCAAGGTTCTCAAAACGCTTATCTGTCGCCTCTATGAACCGGTCTAGCCGCTGCTCAAGCCTCTCAAAACGCTGCTCAAGGTTCTCAAAACGCTTATCTGTCGCCTCTATGAACCGGTCTAGCCGCTGCTCAAGCCTCTCAAAACGCTGCTCAAGCCTCTCAAAACGCTGCTCAAACATCTCAAAACGCTGCTCAAACATCTCAAAACGCTTATCTGTCGCCTCTATGAACTGTGCAAATTTTTCTGGTAGTTCAATTAGTTGACGCGATAATAAGCGGGCGCGCAAGGCTTCCACCCACTTGGGATTTTCGTCTAAAACCTGAAGAAAGTCATCAATTGTATTGATAGTGTCCATCATTTCTCCTCTCACCAGAAGGATTATAGCAGAAGACCCGTATCTGTCAATATCCGGAGAATTATCTCAGGACATCCGGGTCCATTTGGTACTAGAACACCTCGCTGGAGTCGATGCTGTCCTGGATGCGGTCGTCTTGATACATGCCAGCCACTACAGCATAAGCTGGCTTGCCCGTGAATTTCGTCAGGAAACTAGCATTACGGACCGCCCGAGTGATGTCCCCTCCGTGGGCAGTGTAGGAGACTTCCACCGCAATGTAGCAGACTTCACCCGCCTGATCTGTGGCCTCTATGATCAGGTCGGCCCGGTGGAAGCTTCTCAGCTCGTTTGTGGAAATATCTGACGTGTCGCTGATATCGGTCAGATCCAAACGGTTCTTTGAGCTGAGATCTTTCGTCCGGCACAGGCCCATAGTCCAAGCGATTAAGGTGGCCTCACCAATGGCAATATCTCTGACAAACATATCTTTGAAACACATCACTTGCTCCTTGATGGAATGACTTAGGCTAGAATAATAATAGCAGGCCATTCCCAGCCCAAAATAAAGCAACAGGGAGACCATAGTTTGTATAAAGATTACAGAAAAATATGTGAAGGATTGCAAATGTAAGAGATAATCGGTTACACTTGATCTAATGACAGTCAATCATGTACCTGAGCGACTACCATAGGAGAGATGGATATGGATAAGGTTTTCCTCTACTGGGACAACTCCAACATCTTTCATGAGGCGCAACGTCTGGCCGAGGAACGAAATGAAGGGCCCGACGCCCGTTACCGGCTGCGTATCGATTTCAACAATATCCTACGCTTGGCCCATGTGGACCGCCCACTAGAGAAGGCTCTCGCTGTCGGTTCCATACCGCCGGAGATGCGCCAGCTATGGAACCGCATGGAAAGCTATGGCGTAGAAGTTTCGCTGTTCGACCGCGGCAGCCCGCAGCAGCGCGAACAGGAGATGCCTGACCGCATCTTACAGTTGCGTATGCTGGAAGATGCCCTAGATTACAACAGCGCACCCGGCATCGTGGTATTGTTGACTGGCGATGGCGCGGGCTATCTAGAAGGGGCAGGCTTTCACAGGACATTGGAGCGCATGCACAAACGCGGCTGGCGAGTGGAAATCCTGTCATGGCGACATGCCTGCAACCAGCACATGCGCCGCTGGGCAGAAGCAAACGGCGTCTTTGTCGCGCTAGACGATTTTTATAAGGCGATCACATTCCTAGAGCCATCCAGGCCTGGACACGAGCTTGCACGCGCACGCGACGCCGCGCAGCTAGACTTGTCCCGGCGGCCGCTGGCTTGATTCTGCAATGCAATCGTGACAATCTCTAAGGATACACAACCATGGCCACCAGTCCATCCACAGAATTACAAGAGCGAGACCGCCGTCTTGCGAAACAACGAATGCGGGCCACGAGCAACGCAAGCTCAACAGACCTTCATCTTCCGAACTTATCTATCAGAGGATTTCGCGGCATCCAAGACCTGACGATTGCACACTTGGGCCGCGTGACCCTGTTCGGCGGCCAGAACGGGGTCGGCAAGACGACCCTGCTCGAGGCGGTGCGGATATATGCCGCACGCGGCAGCTATTCTGTTCTCACAGACATATTGAGGAAGCGTGAGGAGGTTCTTGATGATGAAGATGAAGACGGGGACCCAATCCTTGCGCTCAATTGGGAAGCATTCTTCTATGGTAGGCACATCTCATCAGCTGCACGCATCGCCATCGGCCCTACAAACGACAACGACCAACTTCACATTGATACGACGCCGCTCAGTCGAGAAGAATCTGTGCGCTGGGAGAGATTTGTGCCTGCCTACATAGATAGAGATGTAAAAATGCTCAGGATCAGACTCCAAGATAAGGTGCAAACAACCCCGATGACTTCTTTGCGTAATCTAAGGGAACGCAGGCTTTTCTGGAATGATGATTCTGAACTCCCTCCTGAAATTCAATGCGAGTCTTTGGGGCCGAGTTTGTTGAGCAATATAGATATGGCGCGATTCTGGGACAAGGTAGCACTCACCGTTGACGAAATCCGGGCAGTGGATGCGTTGAACCTGATTTTCGGTGATACAGTAGAGCGTGTGGCTGTGATCGGCGATGTGAGGGGATCTCATTTTCCATATAGCAGGCGCGTAGTTGTAAAGATCAAGGGGGAAGATTGGCCTGTCCCCCTGAAAAGCCTCGGCGATGGAGCAGTACGTCTATTCGGTGTTGCTCTGGCTCTCGCCAACAGCCGGGGCGGGTTCCTGCTGATTGACGAAGCGGAAAACGGCATCCATCACTCCATACAGCGCGCCTTCTGGAAGATGGTGCTGAAGACAGCACATGAGAACGATGTACAGGTTTTTGCCACAACACATAGCTGGGACTGTGTGGCCGGCTTCGCGCAAGCGGCCACGAAGTTAGAGGAAGTGGAAGGTATTTATGTGCGCCTTGATGAGGACGATGACCAAGTTCGTGCAGTAGAGTATCCTGAGGATGATCTCAAGGTCGCAGCCAAGCAAGGCATTGAGGTGCGCTAAGCCATGACCCGTCCTACACATCCTGATTCAAAGCCGCCATATATTCTCCTGGTCGAAGGGCAGAACGACAAGCACGTTGTTGGACATATCTGTGCCCGTCTTCAACTAGCACTGTCTTTTTCCATTGTAGATAAAGATGGCATTGACAACTTACAATCTTCCATCTTCACCGAAATCAACGATTCTGATAGACAGACCGTTGGTATTCTTGTGGATGCCAACGACAATTTGACAGCGCGTTGGGACGCGGTAACCGAGCAAATTCGGAGAGCAGGCATCGATCCACCCGCATCTCCCGATTCAGCTGGGACAATCATAGAAAGCAAGCCCCGCGTCGGCATCTGGTTGATGCCCGACAATACATCACCCGGCGAACTTGAAGACTTTGTGGTGCAAATGATCCCTGCTGGAGATAGAGTGTGGCCGTTGTCCAATCGCTACATTGAGGAGATTCCGACAGAAGACCGAAAGTTCATTGAGAGCAAGACACAGAGAGCCAAGCTGCATGCCTGGTTGGCGGCAAGGGAAGACCCTAGGCAAATGGGCTTGGCTATTAAAACGAAGGATTTAGAAATTGATGGCCCTCTCTGTCAAAAATTCGTTGTTTGGCTCACGAAGCTGTTCGGATAGATATCTGTTTGTCTGCATTTTGTCTGAATCAGGATTTACAAGATTCTAGGATTGTCAGGATTACTGCTTCACTAGCCGACCACATCATCCTGTAAATCCTTTAATCCCCTTAATCCTGATTCAGACACCCACCTCTGTCTGAATCAGGATTTACCAGATTCTTCGATTCTCAGGATTCCTGCCCATCCACACGCAGCACGCTACCCCGAACCACATCATCCTGTAAATCCTTTAATCCCCTTAATCCTGATTCAGACACCCACCTCTGTCTGAATCAGGATTTACCAGATTCTTCGATTCTCAGGATTACTGCCCATCCACACGCAGCACACTACCCCGAACCGCATCATCCTGCTAATCCCAGCAATCCTGATTCTGTCTATCCCACCAACCCTGCCGAACCACATCATCCCGTAAATCCTTTAATCCCCTTAATCCTGATTCAGACATCCACCTCGGTCTGAATCAGGATTTACCAGATTCTTCGATTCTCAGGATTCCTGCCCATCCACACGCAGCACACTACCCCGAACCGCATCATCCTGCTAATCCCAGCGCGCTGCAGGATCTCCCGCCGAATCGTGGCCACCCGTTCCTGCAGCGGCGATACATAGTCGCCCTCAAGCCAACCCGACACGGACGGGGCTTGTTGTCAAAAACTGGTCGTCTAAAGTATACTTTTGTAATACATTGTAATACGTGGGTACCATGCTATTTGTGTTTTGACAGTCAAAGAAAGAGGGCTGGTTATGGCAGCGGTGACGAGTGAAGACGTTCAGGTGTTGCGGGCAGAGGTACAGGCGTTGACGGCTGCCCAGGCGCAGGATAGAGCAGAACTGCAATCGTTGGCTAAGCAGTTTGCGAACCTGGATGGCCAGTTCGGCGAATTGGATAAGCGGTTGGCTACGAAGGCAGACGTAGAGAAGGCTATAAGCGAGGTGCGGTCTGATATTCAGTCTGTGCAAATAGAACAAGCGGGCGTCAAGACGTCTCTACGTTGGATAACGTGGCTGCTGTCTCTCGGCTTCTCTGCGGTCATTGCCCTCGGCGTGGCTGGGTTGGTGCAGTTGCTGCGTATGGCTGGCGGGTAGGCTTCAAAACAAATAGATGGAGCCGAGCTGCTGTACCGACATGTCCCGATAGTTGACGAAGCGACGTAGGCCACTTCGTTCGTCATGGGTATGCTTTGGTTGGTAGATGAGCGGTGCGATGCTGGCATCCGGCAGACGCACTTGCTCCAGCAGGCCAGCGGCCCTTGACGCGAACAGCCCGCCATTGTAGGGCGGCAGACCGATGGAGGCATCGCCCTCTTTGGCACAGAAAATTTTGTCATTGTTACCATTATTTCTCTATTAAAATTTCTCGTGCCAAAATTCGTTGTTTGGCTCACGAAGCTGTTCGGATAGACATCTGTTTGTCTGAATCAGGATTTACAAGATTCTAGGATTGTCAGGATTACTGCTTCACTAACCGACCACATCATCCTACTCTTCAATCCCTCAATCCTGATTCTGTCTATCCCCCTCTGTCTGAATCAGGATTTACAAGATTTTTCAATTCTCAGGATTACTGCTTCACTAGCCGCCCGCATCATCCTGCGAATCCCAGCAATCTTGATTCTGTCTATCCCACCAACCCTGCCGAACCACATCATCCTGTAAATCCTTTAATCCCCTTAATCCTGATTCAGACATCCACCTCGGTCTGAATCAGGATTTACAAGATTCTTCGATTCTCAGGATTACTGCTTCACATCCTACTCTTCAATCCCTTAATCCTGATTCAGACAATTTAATCTCCGTCCCAAACGCGCCCAATAGCAGTCTTCCCCGCGAAGCCTTCAATTAACTCCCGGTTGGCGGCGAGGGCCTGTTCGCTTCACTCTGTGCCTGTTGTCTGTCTGCCTCTGATTTTTTTGTCATTGAACAATCGTTTGACCTCTAAACTTCTTGACCCAAAATTGAGCAAAAGACCCACTTCAAAATCGTAAGCGACTACATAGTTTTTGGCCTGTGCAATATGAACATCCTCAAGGCTTTTCAATGCCTTTAGTTCTACCACGACTTGATTCGCTACAACAAAGTCGGCTCTTCTTGACCCTACGACCATGCCTTCATAATAGATAGATTGTTCCACTTCCCGACCAAAATCAAGTCCAGCCCGTTCCATCTCAATCGCAAGGCATCTCTGATAGATGACCTCTTGAAATCCGATGCCAAGCGTATTATGCACTTTCATCGCACAACCAATAATCTGATATGTCAGGTCATCGTCTATCATCTTATCTGCCTCTCCCCCTCTGTCTGAATCAGGATTTACCAGATTCTTCGATTCTCAGGATTCCTGCCCATCCACACCTACCCCGAACCACATCATCCTGCTAATCCCAGCAATCTTGATTCTGTCTATCCCACCAACCCTGCCGACCACATCATCCTGTAAATCCTTTAATCCCCTTAATCCTGATTCAGACACCCACCACTGTCTGAATCAAGATTTACTAGATTCTTCGATTGTCAGGATTCCTGCTTCACTAGCCGCCCGCATCATCCTGCGAATCCCATCAATCCTGATTCTGTCTATCCCACCAACCCTGCCGACCACATCATCCCGTAAATCCTTTAATCCCCTTAATCCTGATTCAGACATCCACCTCGGTCTGAATCAGGATTTACCAGATTCTTCGATTCTCAGGATTCCTACCCATCCACACGCAGTACACTACTCCGAACCGCATCATCCTGTAAATCCTTTAATCCCCTTAATCCTGATTCAGACATCCACCTCTGTCTGAATCAGGATTTACCAGATTCTTCGATTCTCAGGATTACTGCTTCACTAGCCGCCCGCATCATCCTAATAATCCCATCAATCCTAATTCTGTCTATCCCACCAACCCTGCCGAACCACATCATCCCGTAAATCCTTTAATCCCCTCAATCCTGATTCAGACATCCACCTCTGTCTGAATCAGGATTTACCAGATTCTTCGATTCTCAGGATTACTGCCCATCCACACGCAGCACACTACCCCGAACCACATCATCCTGCGAATCCCAGCAATCCTGATTCTGTCTATCCCACCAACACTGCCGAACCACATCATCCTGTAAATCCTTTAATCCCCTTAATCCTGATTCAGACATCCACCACCATCTCCACATCCCCGGCTGCCAGCGCATTCATATACGCCAGCACTAGCTCTCGCGTACGGTAGCTGCCAAACTCCGCCTCATCCTGCCGACGCACAATCGAAAACGTACCCAGCACATAGTCGGCATCCTCACGCGACAGCCCATAGAGATGAAAATAGAGCGCATCCAGCCGCGCACGCAGATGACGCCGTTCCTCTACATCCCAGACAAAGGGCCCACCATCATAGCCCAGGACCTGGGCAAAAGGGGCCATGTCATGGGATGTATAGGTAAGCCGCAACACATGCTCCCGCACAAGCTCAGCTGCGGTCAGCGGCCCGAAGCGGCGGGCGTAGCTGTCGCTGGCAATGACAGGAAATTGTTCAAGGATGTAGAGATTCAAACTTGTACTTTGCATCTTGCACCTTGCCACGAAATCCAAACACATAGCATTTAGATTCGCCAGCAGACAGGTGGCAGCCACAGGGTCGTCTGTGACGAGTAGGGAAAGTGTATTGCCAGCACCCGCCCATGGAACAATGGCTGCGACACACGTTCGCATATTCGTTGAGTTGGTAATGGCACGGAAGCCAAGGGTCCAGCCGCGCCTCTCTGGGAAGCGTCGTTCAACAGCCGCGGCCGGCACCCAGTACTGGGATTGGGGCAGGAAGGAGGGGTCTGCATGCTGGGCCTCACTGACTGCCTCGCTCAGGTAGGGGTTGTGGGTACTCTGCGGGTTGATACGCACAGAATTGGCCCGGTGGTCAAATTGCCAGATCATGCGGCCCTGGTACAAGGGCAGGTAAAGGACATCCCCCTGCTGCCAGCGGTTGCCCGCTACAGGGTAGAAGCCCTCATCGTCAAGCTGCGCGGCACTACGGAACAGATGCGAGTCGTTGGTTATATGGAACATGTTCATATAGCTGACAGGCCAAGCCCGCTGTTCCTGCCTTTGGTCTACCAATACCGGGTGATGCTCATAGATGCGGCGGCAGATGTCCGCGTCCCGCCGGCTACGGAACACAGGCGCGGTGCCTGTGTTGGGGTTGACCCGCGCGAAGTCTGCAGGAGTCAGCGGAAAGCAACGTTCTGGGTCGTCAATCGTCTCTGTATCATGCAGGAAAAAGGCGCAGCGGGTCTCCTTGAACTGCCGCCCGCCAAAGATGAGGGCGCAGAACTTGAACCGGGCGTGGACATCCTTGAAGAACTTCTTTTTGTTCTCAAAGTCGAACAGGCCGGCAATCCGGCCAGTGGTCGATACGGATTGGAAGAAGCGGGATGCCGTTTTGTCCGCGTAGATGCCCGATGGTGTCAGCAGGCCGATGATGCCATCTGGCTTGACCAAGCGCATGGCCCGCTCCACGAACAGGGAATAGAGATTGATGTCGCCGCTGCTCAACAAGGGGTAATGCCCACTCCCGCGCACCAGTTGGCCGAGTTTGTCTGCCCGCTGTTTGGCCGCGTCAAACTCTGCAGCCAGGGGGTGATCCGAGTCTCGCAGCGCGGCAATGCCACGCCGGCGGACAGCCGCAGTCGGGGCCAGGGCAAGCTGTGGGAAACGAGTCGCGAACCACTCCACCTCCTGTAGTTTGATACGATCCCAAGGCGGGTTGCCGATCACCACATCAAAACCGCCCGGCGGCTGCATGTCCTGCCAGCCATGCCATACACCCGGGAACGCCACCTCCCAATGAAAGAACCCTTCCCGCGCAGCGATGGCCCTTGCCTGGTCCCACAGTTTGGCAAAGTCCGGCCGGGACGAATCTGCTAGGCAAGCCACCACATCATCCTGATAATCCCCGTTTCGATTGCCACCGCTAAGTCCAATGGCAAAATCAAAGGGTGGCGGAAGCGAAACTCCTGATTCAGACAATCCACCCGGGATGCGGCTGGGTCCGTTGACCAGGAGTTGATAGGCCTGCTGCGGCTGCTTGTTGAGAGTCTCGATCAGGGATGCTTCATAATCGCTGCGTTCTCTCTTCTTCATGCCGGCCGTCAGCCAGCGCAGGCCACAGAGAAAATCAAGCAGGCCGCGCAGGTCCGCGGTCGTCTCCTCAACGCCCCGGAACAGTACAGCCGATTCCTGCACTTCGGCCACATCCGCATCCGACATCTCCTCAATGCGCTGCATCCCTTGGCTGGCGGCCTCCGCGCCGGCAATGGCACTTTGGGCGAACAGCCCGCCCAATCGTGTAAGTTCCTCAATGGCATCATAGACCTGCAGGCCGACCAGCGAATCGCCACAGCGGAGATGATGGTCTAGGAAAGACAAAGGCGCGCCTACAGTGAAGCTGTGCAGCCACAATGACACCTTAGCTAACTCAACAGTCAGAGGGTTCTTGTCCACCCCGTAGATACAGCGTTTGAGTACTAGGCGGCGGATGATAGCCTGATCCGTGAGCTGGGCCTCGTCAATGATCCAGTTGCATCTCTGCGCGCGCTGCAGGATTTCCTGCCGAATCGTGGCCACCCGTTCCTGCAGCGGCGATACATAGTCGCCCTCAAGCCAACCCGGCACGTCCGGGGCATATTCGATCAGGTCCGCGATGGCATCAGAGAGGAAATCGACTGCGGTGACCAGGAAATGCCCGCTGCCCATGGCCGGGTCCAAAACCTTTAGGTTCAGGACCGCCTCGGCCGGGTCTATTTTGAGCAGTTCCGCTTTGCGTTGCTCCTTTGGCCGGCGGTCGCTTTTGAGTTCGGCTGATTTTTCCTCAAACAGCTTGCGCCGTTCCTCGACCAATGGTTTCAGGGTATGCTCGAAGAGCAGGTCCACCAGCTCCTGGGGGGTGAAGAAGCTGCCGCTGTCCTTGCGCGCGTACGGGCTAGGGCGTACAACAATGCTGCCATCAGCCTTTCGGCTCAACTCCTGCTCCAACAGGCGTTCATAGATGGAGCCGAGCTGCTGTACCGACATGTCCCGATAGTTGACGAAACGACGTAGGCTGTTTCGTTCGTCAAGGGTATGGCTCAGTTTGTAGATGAGCGGCGCGATGCTGGCATCCGCCAGACGCACTTGCTCCAACAGGCCAGCGGCACTTGACGCGAACAGCCCTCCGTTGTAAGGCGGCAGGCCGATGGAGGCATCGCCTTCCTCAATGAGATTGAACAGGGTCGTCAGGTGGTCATAGTAGTTGCTGGCGCGTGCGGAGAAATGAGTCCCGTCCTCTATCCTGCGGGCGATATCATCCCGCACCCGCTTGCGTAGGCCGTAATGGACGTAACGGGGATTGTTGACCGGCAGCAGGCCTCGGTCTTCGGCGTAGAGCAAGAACAGCAGCCGGTAGAGGAAAATCAGGGCTGCCTGTCGCACTTCTTGCAAGTGCGCCTTTGAAGCGTCCGCAATGGCTGTAACCAGGGGCTGGTAGATTTCCAAGACAACGCCAGACAGGTCCTGGGCCACCCTCTCCTCGTAGCGGCGACCTTCTTCCAGCGCGTCTTCAAGAAAGGTAGTCGTGGCCCCTGCCTGCAGGGTGAAGGAATCCCGGCCAAAGAGCAAGTAGAACGCGCGCAGGCCATCTTCATCGTTAGTTTGTAGCAGTTTTGCTAGGTCAGTCTCATAGTAGCCACTGGCCCGGGGCCGGGCGCGGTAGTCATAGAGACGCCACACCCTGCCATTGGTCAGGATGCCCCAACGAACGCGGCCCGATGATTCGATATCGGCTGTTGCCAGGTATCTGAGGATCTGCCCATGTGGTGAGCTGGCCTGCACTCGGTCGTTACGGTCCCGGGCATCCAAAGGCAGGCCAAAGCGTTTGCTCTCTTCCAGGGCCGTGGCTGCTGTATAGCCTTGGTTGGATGTGCCCGCGCGCGCTTTGGCATCCGCATCCGCAAACAGCAGGTGATCGGGGATGTCCTCATTGCGTGCCGCGCCCTGCTGTGGCAAATAATCCGCCCATCCCAGCAACTCCAGCAGCGGGCGGATCAGTTCCTGCTCAGTAGTGGCTTCGTTGGGCTGGGTGTAGTGGGTGAATGTATCGTATGTATGCGCCAGTTTGTCGCGGAAGCCGGCAAATCCGGATAGGCGACAGAGCGTTTTCCATGCAGCCGTAGCCCGTATACCATCGGACAGGAAATAGTGAGTGAATAGTTGACCTAGCACGTCACAGAATCTGACTCAAGAAGGCTTGGGTACGTTCATGCTGGGCATTGGTGAAAAAATGTTCTGGCGTGCCCACTTCCATAATCTCGCCGCTATCCATAAACACAATGCGGTCAGCCACTTCCCGTGCGAAGCCCATCTCATGCGTAACCACCATCAACGTCATATTCGTTCTCGCCAGATCCTGCATCACATCCAGCACCTCTTTAATCATCTCCGGATCCAGCGCAGAGGTAGGCTCATCAAAGAGCATAATCTTCGGCTGCATAGCCAGAGAACGGGCAATCGCGACCCGTTGCTGCTGGCCGCCCGAAAGCTGGCCCGGATATTTATCCGCCTGTTCGGGGATGCCCATACGATTGAGCAGGCTCATGGCGACCTCCTGGGCCAAGTCCTTTTTACTCTTCCGCACATGAATCGGTGCTAACGTGATGTTTTCCATCACAGTCAGATGCGGGAACAGGTTAAACTGCTGGAACACCATGCCCGTTTCCGAGCGAATCTGTTCAATGTTGCGGACATCCCGTGTCAGAGGGATGTTATCCACAACAATATCGCCGGCCTGGTGTTCCTCCAAGCGGTTGATACAGCGAATGAGCGTAGATTTCCCGGAGCCGGAAGGACCGATAATGACCACAACCTCCTGGGCAGCGACACGCAAATTCACATCTTTGAGCGCCTGAAAATCCCCAAACCACTTGCACACATCCCGACACACGATAATGTCATCAACCGCTTCCTGTGATGCTATTGCAGACATAGTCTATCTCCTCTAGTTGCCTAGTATTGCTATTGCGTTAGCGTTTCCCTACGCCCAACTGCTCCTCAAGGCGACGGCTGGCGTAGCTCATGATATAACTGAAAATCCAATACAGCCCCGCAATCACCACATACACCTCCTGCTGCGTTCCCAGCCAATCAGGATTGGCAAGGATGGTACGCGCAATGCCCAGCAGGTCAAAGAGACCCACCAAGGCCACCAGTGATGTGTCTTTGAAGAGGCCGATAAATTGCCCCACCAGTACAGGGATAACCGCACGCAGGGCTTGGGGCAGGATAATAAACATAGTCGTCTGGTAGCCACGCAGGCCCAAAGCTTGGGCTGCCTCATGCTGGCCACGCGGAATAGATTGCAGGCCCCCGCGCACATTCTCAGCCGTATAGGCCGCAGAGAACAGGGTAATAGCCACCAGGGCCCGCAGTACCCTATCAATCGTAGGGAAACCATCCGGCAGGAAAAGCTGCAGCATCACCTGGCCCATAAACAACAGGCTGATGAGCGGGACGCCCCGGATGAATTCAATGTAGAGAACGCTGAGAATGCGAATGCCCGGCAGCCGTGATTGACGGCCCAGGGCCAGCAATACGCCCAAAGGAAATGAGAGCACGATACCGAAAAAGGCCAACAACAAAGAGAGCAACAGCCCTCCCCACAGAGTGCTGGGCACAGTGGGCAGCGGATTGGGCAGGGGCAGATTGGGCAGCAGCCCCTCCACACTAAAGCCCTGCAGAATCAAGCGCAGCAGCAGCAGGTAGCCGAGCAACACATAGACAGCAGCCCGGCCCCGGCGTTCGATAGGCAAGTAGCGACCCAGAGCATAGCCGCCAAGCCCGACCACTTCAACGCCCAGCAGGTTCAGCCGTATAGTCCAGTCGAAAAAGGGAACTAGCATCAGCACAAATGGCAACGCACACACCAACAACAGAGCCATGCCAACCTGCCGAGTAGTCAAGCTCCACATCAGCCCGACCGTACCCCCCAGCAGATAGAGTGCCAGCCACAGCCGCCAGGCCTGCGCGCCCGGATACTGCCCGCGCATAATCAGGTTGAAATTAGCCGGGATTACCCCCCACTCGGCAACAGTAAACGCCCAGCGCAACAGAGCTTGTACAAGGAAAAAGAGAAAAGCCACGGCCACAACTGTCAAGACCGTGTTGAAGATATCGCTGAACAGATTCTTACGCAGCCAGCCGAGAACAGTATAGCGTTCGCTCGGCGGGGGAAGTGACCGAACCGATGATGTCATATCAGTTCCTACCTGCAGTTCCTGGTTGTCAGTTTTTCAGGGCTAAGTGCCAATGACTGCCGACCCTAGGCACCGGCCTTACCGTTCGACCAAGCGAATGTGCCTGTTATACAGATTCATCAAAAGAGAAGTGAGCAGACTGAGAGAGAGATAGATGCTCATAAGCAGCGCGAAAACCTCAATCTCCCGGCCTGTCTGGTTCAGGATCGTATTCCCGGCCACAGCAAATAGATCAGGATAGCCGATGGCAATGGCTAGGGATGAGTTTTTCGTTAGATTCAGATATTGGCTAGTCATCGGTGGGATCATCACCCGCAGGGCTTGGGGGAAGATCACCAGCCGCAATGTCTGGGTCGGGGATAAGCCCATAGCCGTAGCTGCTTCCCGCTGGCCTTTAGAGACCGACTGGATGCCGGCTCGCACGATTTCCGCAATAAAAGCAGCCGTATAGATGACCAAACCAGAGACCAAAGCCATAAATTGCTGGCTCAGGACCATCCCCCCCTTCGTGTTGAATCCATCCAGAAAGGGCTGCTCCAATGTCAGCGGTTGGGGAATCAGTAGCCACCCGACCAGACCGACCGCGGCCAGCGTTAGCAGAAACCAAAGAGGTAACAGTGGCATACGCCCGCTGCGCTTGCCCTGTTCCCGCAAGCCAAGAGCAACGCCCGTTCCCAGCACAACACCAGCCCCCAATACAGCTAGATATGTGCCCCAAGAGTCGGTAGGGATCCCCCAAGGGAGGGCAACCCCACGATTGCTGAGAAAGATGGGGCCGGGCAGGATCAAGGCCTCGGCTACCCTCGGCAACTTGAGGAAGACAGCCTGGGCCCAAAAAATCAGCAACACCAACAAGGGAATATTGCGGAAAATATCAATGTAGATGGCAGCAATGCGGTTGATGAGAAAGTTGGGCGAAAGCCGCATGACACCGATGAAAATGCCAAGAGCTGTAGCAAAGAGGATCCCCAGAAGCGCGACCTGAAAGGTATTGAGCAAGCCCACCACAAACGCCCGCGCATATGTGTCCTGCCGCGAATAGCTGATGAGGCTCTCCCCGATATCAAAGCCCGCTGTCTGCCGCAGAAAGGCAAAGCTGATGGCAACCGTGTGCTTCTCACTCAACCCACGGATCATGTTGGTGTACAAGAACAGACCCAACCCAAGTACAAGCCCAATCACAAGCACCTGGCTCAGGACACTCAGTACTCGTTCGTCACGATAAAAGGGGGGACTTACCTGGCTGCTATGCTGCATAGGCCGTCTCTCCAACGCCTTCAACGCCGCTGAATGACAGTGGCTGTACTGTGCTGGTAGAACACAGCAACCAACCACGACACAATTGGCCACTGTCTATAGAAAAAAAGGCCAGACAGCAGAATGCCATCTGACCTTGTTCTTATATGCCGGTGTTAGCGAATGGGCGGGGCGTAGATGACGCCGCCATCGGTGTACAGGCTGTTCAGACCACGGGGGAGATTGAAGATCGTGTCCGGGCCCAGGTTGCGATTGTAGATTTCCTCATAGTTGCCGACTTGGGAGATCACATCCACAAAGCAGCCGGCGTTGTCCAGACCGATCTTGGCGCAGAAATCACCCTCCAGCCCCAACAGCTTGCGGATGTTGGGATCGTCGCTGTCCATGAAGCTGTCAATGTTCGCAGAGGTGATGCCATGCTCTTCAGCCAAGAATGTAGCGAAGGTCACCCAACTTACGATGTCAAACCACTGGTCGTCACCATGGCGGACGGCCGGGCCTAGAGGCTCCTTGGAGAGAGTCACATCCAAGATCACGTGGGCACTCGGGTCAGCCAGCACTGTCTGGCGGGAAACCAAGCCGGACTTGTCAGTGGTGACTGCGTCACAGCGGCCTTCCTCATAGGTATTAAAGGTCTCGTCATTTGTCTCAAAGACGACCGGTTCATAGTTGACACCCGCGGCAGCCATCTGATCAGCTAGGTTCAGCTCGGTGGTGGTACCTGTCTGTACACAGATCGAAGCACCTTCCAGATCCGCCAAACTCGATACACCGCTGTCCTTACGTACCATGATGCCTTGGCCATCGTAGAAGGTGGTAGGGCCAAAATTCATGCCTAGATCCGTATCTCGGGACATGGTCCAAGTCGTGTTGCGGATGATCACGTCACCTTCGCCGCTGGAAAGGATGGTAAACCGTTCTCTGGCAGTAGATGGCCGGATTTCCATAGCATTGGCATCGCCGAAAATTGCCGCAGCGATTGCACGGCAGTAATCGACATCAAAGCCGGAGAAATTGCCTTCTGAATCCAAAAAACCGAAACCGGGCAGGGTTGCATTGCCAACGCACATCAATTGGCCCCGCTCCTGCACAATACTCAGGGTGGACTGGGCTTCTTCCTGCATGGCCGCAGCCTCTGCGGGGGCGGCCGGTTCTTCCGACTCAACCACGGCCGGACCCGTAGCCGGACCAATACAGGCGGCGATAATCATGCCGACGACCATCGACAAAATCATGCCGACTTTGTTGAATCTAACTTTGCTCTTCATGGTAAATTTGCACTCCTTGATCAAGATGGTGAAGGGAAAATAGAGTTAGATTTTGGCCGCAAGGCGCGGCACACCAAAACCATATCACACTTGCTTTGAACTGTCAAAATCCAATTATCTGAATCAGAACAAGATTATCAGGATTACACACCACGCCGACCTCATCATCCTGTGCATCCCCTACTCCCGATGCAGACTAGCCCCTTTCCCGAATTGGCTGGAACCGTTCCCTGGGCTATAATCCCCCTGTGATCACCGACCACAAGCCACTGAACCACTGCAGCGACCGGAGAATCCCATGCCTGCGGATCTAACCAATACTATTGCCACTGCCATTGGCATATTCGTTGCCCTGCTCGGCGCATTTGTCTTTGCTTTTTGGATCGCAATGAGCATCTGGACATTCAACGACATCCGCTCCCGGACCCGGGACTGGCTCGCCATCGCTCTCGCTATCCTGCTCGTGCTGATCTTCCCTATCATCGGGCTGGTTCTTTACATCATGATCCGACCGAAAGAAACCCTAGCCTATGACTACGACCGGGCCCTAGAGGAAGAGGCTCTGCTGCGGGAGTTAGAAGAAATGCTGTCCTGCCACAACTGTGGCATTCCTATAGAAGACAGTTGGAACTACTGCTATAGCTGCCATAGCATGCTTCGATATGCCTGCCCAACCTGTGGCAAACCCGTGCGCCAAGAATGGGACATCTGTGTCAACTGTGGCCTTGACCAGACCGACAACGCATCGCAGACAGAATTCCAAGGCCAATTCACACGTCCAACTGTCTGAATCCTGCTTCAGACAAACTGCAGTTAATGGGCTACGGACCCGTCTGCGTAGAAATTGCCGCTGATCCTCTTTGGTTGGTAGGGATACTTCGCCAGCTTGCTCTCGTCGATCTCCAAGCCGATGCCTGGTCGGTCGGAAACAAGCAAATACCCGCCCTGCCGTTGCGGCGGATAGTCCACAATTTCATTGTACATGTCGGCAGCGATGTGGCTTTCCATCAACACATAGTTGGGAATGGATGCATCTAGTTGGCAAAAGGCAGCGATATTCAGCGGGCTGCCCATCAGATGTGGAAACACTCCGACAAAGGCGGCTTCAGCCATAGCCGCGATCTTCTTGACCTGCGTAAAACCGCCGGCCAAAGAGAGATCTGGGCGGATAAGGCTGACGATCTTACGGTCTATGAGGTCTTTGAACTGGAAGATGTTGTAGAACCGTTCGCCGGTCGCCATGGGCAATGGCACACTTTTGGCGATGTACTCCATGGCCTCCAAGCTTTGCGGGGCCAAAGGATCTTCGTAATAGAGGATGCGGAAGGAAGCCAGTTCGTGAGCCAGGGTGATGGCTTCCTCCGGGCGCAGATTGCGGTGAATCTCCAGGCCCAGATCGATTTCATAGCCGATGGCATCGCGGATGGCGGCCACGATTGCCACCGCCTCACCGATCACCTGCGAGGGTGTTTTCTGCTCAAAGCCGGGCAGAAAGGGCAATGTACGCAAGGAGAGATAGCCGGCCGCTACCTGCTCTTGCGCGCTCGCAGCCCGCTCCGCAATGCTTACGCCGGTCACATTAGCGAAGACCTTGATCTTGTCCCGCACTTTGCCCCCCAACAACTGGTACACGGGCAGCCCAACAGACTTGCCGACAATGTCCCACAGCGCAATGTCAATGGCACTCAAGGCCGCGCTGAGGGCCGCGCCCATAAAGTGGCTGTCCCGGCTGATGGTCTGGAAATGATGTTCAATGCGAGTCGGATCTTTGCCAATCAAATAATCGCTCAACTCCACAAGTGCCTGCTTCACCATGCCATGATGCGCCCATAGACCAGCCTCACCATTGCCGATAAGCCCTGCATCCGTATAGACCCGCACCAGCAGAAATCTATCCACCAAAAAGGGGGTGATTTTTTCGATTTTCATGTGTACTAACCTCTCTGCTGCAGTGTCTGTGGCAGATGACCAGTCAGTTGAATCTGTTTCATGTGGAAAGTAGATTCAGACTAACATACTCTTTCATGCCTTTCAACTCGTCAAATTGGTGTCCGTACCCTCTGATGGCACTTGACAAATCAGCACATGTCTCTATGATGAACGAGCAATAGCTTGTATGTGTACGGATTCAGGAAAAATTGAGGAGTACTTTTATGAACAAGGCATGCCTACAGCACCTCCTTACGGCAGAGGAGCAGCGGACGTTTGAAGAACAGGGCTATTTGGTCGTTGAAAACGCTATCTCCCCGGAATTGGTGGAGCGGGCCAGTGTCGCTTTGGACCGCATCACCGTGGAGGAGAAGGCCAAGGCGGGCCTCGGCGCGAACGATGGCATCAACATCTTTGATTTTATCGGACGGGACGATGTCTTTCTGGAACTGCTCGACTACCCCACGACTTTTGCCAAAGTGTGGGGTATCCTCGGCTGGAATATCCAGCTCTATCATTCCCACACTATCGTAACGCCATCCCATGCCGACAGCGGCCCCGGTCAACAAGGCCTGAACTGGCACAAAGACAGTGGCCGGCTGAACAACGAATTAGAGACAGACCCCCAGCCGCGCATCTCTCTAAAAGTGGCATACTTTCTGACCGATACGTCAGAGTTAGGCCGGGCCAATCTGTACGTCATCCCCGGCAGCCATCTGCTGAACAAATTACCGCTTGATGAGGAGAATAAACCAAAGGGTGGCTTGGCCGTACGCGCCAAGCCGGGGGACGCTGTCTTCTTTGACCGGCGCATCTGGCATGCATCCAGCCCCAATACGTCCGAGATCCCCCGCAAAGTGCTGTTCTACGGCTACAGCTACCGCTGGCTGCGCCCCCGGGATGATATGACGGTCGCCCATCTCATGGAGCGGGTCGGCCCGATACGCCGCCAGCTTTTGGGCGCAGCCCCCAGCGGCTGGCATGGGTATTCCTCCCCCAAGCCCCAAGATGTTCCGCTGCGGATGTGGATCAAAGAAAATGTTGCGGGGAACGAAACACCCTGAGAAAAGTGCTGGCTTCTGGCAAGAACTGTAGTGACCAGCCTTTACTGGCCTCTGGTCACTGCGGTTTTGCCCAACATCTCCAGTAGCGTATTAGCCACTTGCCAGGAAAATTCAGGGTCATTGATGTTATGGTCAAGTTCGTAGACGGGGATGTCAGCGCGAAGGTTCTGTTTGATAGCCTCATAGCAGGCAGCGTCCGCTTCAGGGTCCCAAAACTGACCGCCAGGTTTGTCTAACATAGAAACGCCCTGCAGCGGCAGCAGGATCGCAACCGGGCCAATAGCCGCATTGGCCGCGCCCGCTATCATCTCTCCGATCTGCTGATTTTCTGCCACATCAGTACGTAGTAGCGTCACATTGGCGTTCCATTCGTAGAGCAAACGCCCCCGATATCTGGCTGGCACTGTCTCCAGCGCGCCAAAGTTGGCCATATCCACACAGCCAGGGACAAGCACCGCAGGGATACCGGCCCGAGAAGCAGCCAGACATCGCTGTGCGCCAGCACTAAAGACCCCACCACAGACAGTATCAGCCAGTTCAGTAGTAGTGATATCCAACGAACCAACGCTATAGCCATCGGCAATCAGGCTCTCCATAGTCTGGCCACCGATGCCTGTAGCATGGAAAATCAGTACCTCATATCCTTGCGCTTCCAAGATAGTGCGCGCCTGCTCAACACTGGCAGTCGTGTTGCCAAACATAGAGGCGGTAATCAGCGGTTTCTGCTTCGCGCTGGCTGGGGTTTCCGCCTTGACCATACCAGCGATGGCCCCGGCTGCATTGGCATAAATAACCCGACTCATCCTGTTGAGGCCCGCCACATCAACGATGGATGGCATAAAGGTAATGTCTTTCATACCAGCATACCTGCTCACATCTCCCCCGCCGACAGTAGAGACCATCACCTTCGGCACACCGAGCGGTAATGCACGCATAGCAGTGCTCGCAATTGAAGTGCTCCCCGATCCCCCCATACTGATAATCCCATCCAACTTGCCCTCATCATACAGACGCCGCACCACTACAGCCAGCCCCCTCGCCATAGTCTGCATCGCTTCATCCTTGTGCTCGCCGCTGGCCAGATAGGCCAAGTCCCCGCCGCCGGCCAGGGCCACCTCAGCCCTATGTACCTGCGGCGCAAAGGCTGGCTCGCCCATTACACCAAAATCTACAGTCAAGGTCTGCAGGCCACTGGCAGCGATCCGCTCGCGCACAAAAGCAAAATCGCGCCCCTTTGTGTCCAGCGCGCCTACCAAAACAACTGTCTTGGCCATCATTTCCTCCCTACCTTGTCTGAATCAGGATTTTTCGCTTGCCGCCGCCCTTTGAATGTGCCATTGGGCATTCCGGGGGCAAGCGAAACAGGGATTTTAGGATTTTCAGGATTACTGCCGCACGCTGCCCCCAATCCACTGTCCCAATCAAATGTCCGCAGCCCACTGCCTCCAACCCGCGAAAACTTTTCATCCCTGCATGATAGGCAGACCCTTAAACGCTTCTACCTGCCTGCGGATAGCCCGCTCAGTGGGCAGACGTTCAATGCTGGACGCGCCGAAAAAGCCAGCGATGCCGGGCATCATCTGCAGAGCCTTACCCACAGTTTCAGGTTCATCAAAGGGTCCACCATGGCAGATCACCAGCAGGTCTGGGTTAATAGTCCGACCCGCCTCCGCAATCGTCAACACTTTTTCAACGGCTTCCGTCAGCGTGTAGGCAACAGTTGCGCCGATACTGCCAGCCGTAGTGAGACCCACATGCGCCACCAACAGGTCCGCACCCGCCTGAGCCATAGAAGTCGCTTCCTGGGGCGTAAAGACATAAGGGGCGGTGAACATGTCCAGCTGCCGAGCGATGGCGATAGCCTCCACCTCCTTATCATAGCCCATCCCCGTACCTTCAAGATTTTCACGGAAAACGCCGTCAATCAGGCCAACAGTCGGGAAATTCTGCACACCGCTAAAGCCCATCTCCTTGAGCTGCTTGAGGAATACAGGCATCAGCCGGAACGGGTCAGTGCCACAGACACCGGCCAGAACCGCTGTATCCTTGACAATAGGCAGTACTTCCGCAGCCATCTCCATGACGATGTTATTGGCATCGCCATAGGGCATCATCCCAGAGAGAGAGCCACGCCCGGCCATGCGAAACCGCCCTGAGTTGTAGATAATAATGAGATCAGCGCCGCCTGCTTCGGCAAATTTAGCCGAAATGCCCGTCCCTGCGCCGCAGCCGACAAGCACCCGCCCACAGGCCCGCTGAGCATGCAGCCGGGATAGAATCTCTTGCCTTGGAATTGACATAGCGAATACTCCCTATGGTTAGTACACAGTACATGTACACACTACACTATCGTTACTGGGCACTGGGGTTACATCATCTCTTCCTTGTTGCGGGTCGCTTGCAGAAACTCCTGTACTTTCAGCGGCTGGTCTGTACGGCTGCTTTCGATGGCCGCGAAGATCAAGGCAACCGCTTGCAGGTTGGCTTCAATGTTCGCGGCCATCGGCTGGCCGCCATCCAGCCAATCAAGGAATTGAGCGATGAGCCAAGTGTTCATCCACTTGGACTGCTCCAGCAAGCGAACCTCTGTGCCTTGCCCCTCCCGGCTGTATTGCTTGGGCGCGTAGGGAAAACGCTCAATGCGTCGGTTGTCCATAATCAGAGTTTCATGCTCGCATTCAACCCGCACGTACTCCCGGCTCCAACCATTGAACCCGCAGGCGTTGGTCTTGGCCCCCTCATACATAGCGCGCACCCCGTTCTCAAAGGTCATCATCACATGCGCCTGAGAGCCACTGCCGTACTCCCCCCAGGACGGGTTCCAAGTCTGCGCGTAGATAGTGTCACATTTGGCTCCAGCCAAGTCAGCAATGATGTCCAGATGATGCACGGACCCTTCGATCATGAGGGCTTCATCCATAGTGTGGCGAAAATGTGCTCCCCAATCGCCGAAATTCCGCAGCCCACAGGTAAAGCGACAGATGATATAGTCAATAGAGCCAGGACGCCCCGAACGTAACTCCTGGCGTAGGGTCGTCTTGTCCTGGTCAAAGCGATGGCTCATAGTCACGCCCATCTTTTTCCCGGCCCGCTTCACTTTGGCAGCAATGCGGACAGACGCTTCTAGGGTGTCAGCGATGGGCTTCTCGGAAAGAATGTGCATATCATGGGCCAGAGCCACATCCACGACAGATTCATGGAAGGCCGGCGGCGTCACAATCGTGCAGAAGTCAGCCGGGTTCTCAGCAAAGGCCGCGCCAATGTCCGTGTAGCACTTTTCCGCGGGCAGGCCTAGATGCCTCTGCGCGTTATTGTGGACATCCGGGTTCACATCCACTGCGGCCACCACTTCAATGCGACCATCCGCGATATTGGGTGGTAGGAAACGGGAACACCAGCTACCACCTTGGCCGCCGGTCCCGACCTGAATCATGCGATATCGGTTGGGCATATGAGGATCCTGTCATAGTTCAGCGCAGCGAACGCCACGGTTCTTCTTCAAACACATCAACCAGGGCATAGCCTTCCTCGCCGATAGCAGGGCCGAGGATCGCCAGCAATTTGGCCGCGCGCTCCGAGTTATTGAAAGAAGCATGGACCACATCAGCCCCGATAAATACAGAATCACCAGCCGAGAGCTGTTGGTTTTCCTGCTCGACCCACTGCTCAATAGTGCCGTTGATGACGTAGATCACCTCTTCCTGCTGGGGATGTTTATGAAACGCATGGCCCTGGCCCGATTCCAATGTCACTTCAATAACCACCAGTGCTCGCGCCCCAGTAGTGGCAGGACGGCTGGCCCAGCCCATGACGCCCCAGTCCAGATAATCCCGCTCCATAGTGGACGCGCTGATAAATTTGCCGTTCATAAAACCTCCGGGTGTACTCCATAGTGTGCCCGCTGCTTTGAGGCGGGACGATGAGACTGGACGATGCGTCGGCGTAAAGCCGAAAGCTGATGGGTGGACAATGCAACCGTCCAGCTTTCGGGAAGGCTAACACTTGATGCCGTCCAAGTATAGCATACAAGTTCTCTGTTCCCATACCTATTGCTGGTTTGGCATCTGCCACAAACGTACTTGTAGTAGGCCCTAGCTCATGTACTGGGCCACTGCGGCCTCGTCGATCTCCACGCCAAGGCCTGGCTTCTGCGCCAGTGGAAAGTGCCCCTCTGCTGGCAGAGGATAGGAGCGAGCGATAGACCCTTTCCAGTGATGGGCCTGGTGGCTGTGTTCCATAATCTGGAAGTTGGGGATGGCGAGGGAGTAGTGGATAGTTGCAGCTACCGCTAGGATACCGCCGCCGCCCACATGAGGCGCTATCGGCAGATTGAAGCTGTCACACAGCGCGGCGATGCGCTTGCCTTCGGACAGCCCAGTGCGGGCGATGTCCGGCATGGCTACGTCAAATCCCCGCAGCTCAATCCAGTTGCGCCACTCCCATACGGTGCGTAGCCATTCCCCCGTAGCCACCTGCATGGACAGAGCACGGGCGATCTCCGCTTGGCCGCGTATGTCCTCCGGCTGGCAAGGAGCCTCCAGCCAACGCACCCCGAGTGCCTCCAGGCCCCGGCCCAATTCGATGGCCCCGGACACATCCCGGGTGCCATGAATGTCTACCATCAGTTCGATCTCCGCCCCGACCGCCTGCCGTACCGCCTCCACAATTGCCAGTAGCTGCGGATTTGGCAGCCGTAGATGCAGCTTCAGGGCCCGGTAACCGGCAGATAGCAAGGCCATGGCCTGGGCCGTCACATGTTCAGGCTCACTTCCACCGAGACCGGCGTACAATGGCACATGCGGCCGAAAGTTGCCGCCCAGCAGTTTGTAGACCGGCTTAGCGAGGGCTTTGCCCAACAGATCATAGAGGGCCAGATCAACAGCCGCCAGCGCGTCCACGTAAAAGCCTGTCACATGGCCTCGCTCCCGCATGGCACTGTATAGACGATACCAGAGATATTCCACGTCAAAGGGATCCCGTCCAAGCAGCAAAGGCGTACAGAGATCTTCCACAATCGCAGCCGTAGCCCGAGGTGAGACCGGGGCTTGGCCTTCCCCCCAGCCCACTAGACCATCGTCGGTTTCCAAGCGCACTAGGCAGGTCTCATGGTTGCGAGAGTAGATGGACGTCCAAGCGTCCGCAGCAATGGTATAATCGCCATAGGCCTCCACATTGCGCTCCCCAGCGACAGAGCCGGCCCCGGCCGGGGGAATTTTTATGGCGTAGGCGTGGACAGATACAATACGCATAGAGACCTCCTGACCATTCGTTCTTGCATGTTTGATCTTTTGTGATTTGCGCCTGAACGCTATCCTGTCACTATACACGTTTTGGCCAAGGGACGCAAGGAGATGTATCATGGCAAGCGTCACCCCGCAACACCTGTATGCGTCGGTCCGGCAGCGAATGTTGAGCTACTGTGCCGAGGTTTTTCTGCTATCTACCGCTGTGCTTCTCTGGCAGGGGCTCCTCTTTCTGCTTGGGCTGAACCCGCTCATTCGCGGCCTACAGGCCGACATAGAGTTTCCCAAAGTGGCCTATCATCTATGGCTGCTCGGCACGATCGACCTGCCACTGGTTGTATACTATACAGGAACCTTGGCGTCATCTGCCCAGGCTACCCTCGTGATGCGCTGGTTGGGGCTACGGCTGGAGAGCGCGGATGGCGGCCGGGTCCGCTACAGACAGGCATTCCTACGCACGATTGTGATGCTGATCCCCTTTGAGATCAACCATGCCTTTCTGGTGTGGGCCAGCACGTCCCAAGGCATCCCCACGCAACTCCCGTTCCAATTCGCGCTTGTGGGTGGATTGGGTGTAGTATACACTCTGATGGCCCTGCGCTCTAACCAGCGACAGAGCCTCCATGACCGGGCAGCGGGTACTGTGGTTGTGAAGAGGCATTCCACGCGCCGCTACATATCCTGAAAATCCTACAATCCAGTACAATCCTGCTTCTGATAAGATGCACGGGGAAAATTCAAGTTGCCATTGGACGCGTTTGAGATGATAATGAGACCGTTGCACCAAGAGTAGCCCTCTGTTTGAGGCATTCGCACGGTAGACCCATGCAAACATCCCAAACAATACCGGAAAGAAGAGGGCTACCAAGCAATGCAGATCCTATGATAGAGAGGATACCGGCCCACGTCCGGAACTGCGGGCCAGATGCACGATCACTGCGCCGCTGCCGGTGGAGCCGAGCAGCAGGGTGATGATAAAGCCGAGGCAGGCAACAATGGACCAGGACAAGGTCGTGATTGCGCTGAGGAACAGCGCGGAGATGGCAACGGAGATGAGGGGATGCCAAGAGAAATTGGCCTGACCCGCGAGGAATTGGTCCAGTCGCTGGCCGAGCCAACAGCTCGTCACTGCCCAACCGAAGAGCATCACCAGAGCCAGAATCGCTAGGATCGGGAAGGCCAGCAGTGCAAAACAGAGGGTGATGGTAAACAGGGCGGCACTCAGTGCCAACCCCAGGACTACAATTGCGCCGGTGGCGAAGCTCAGGCCCGTTGCGGTTTGCGCGGTGTCAGTAATCTGCTCGATCTGCTTGGGGAAAAGCCAAACGATCAGCAGAACCAGAGCAGTGATGAGCAGCGTCCATAGCAAAGCTTGAAATAGCCGCCCTAGAAAGCGCAAGAACCAATGCAGAGGGTTCCGCTGCATCCGCTCGACCGTAGCGATCTGGGCCTGGATTTCATGAGAAGTCACATCGGCCTGGGATAGGACTTCGTCAATGTAGGCCTGCATTTCATTGGAAGTCATATCGGTCTGGGATAGGACATCGTCAATGTGGGCCTGGATTTCATTGGAAGCCACATCGATCTGGGATAGGATATCATCGCGATTTCCAATGAAATGGCCGCCTATGTAGGCGTTCGCTTCGCGCTTCATCTTACCGCCCAGGACACTGACATCGCCACTGACATGGGAGCTGGCGGCCAAGTAGGCATCACCGCCAAAGATGGCAAGATTGCCGTCGATCTTCCCTTCCAGAACCAGATCCCCGCTGAAAATCGACAGATTGCCGTTGATGTGCCCGCCCTGTTCTACCTTCACATTGCCATTGAAGACAGCTACATTGTCATTGAGCGTTTCACCTGCCGCGACAGTCAGGTCTTGATTCACGATCTGTTGATCGAAAAGGGAATTACGCAAGCCATCCGCTCTAGCTGCCGGCGAGAAGAGAAGCGCTAGTGTCGCGAGGATCACCACGAGAACTGCAGCCATCCAAAAACCATCCCGGCCAATCCGTTTCATGGGATACTCCTTACAGTACGCGGTTCAACCGGCTGCATGCTGTGCCGCAGGAAGATAGACCATGAAGCTAGGGCCAGAACCGATACGAGAAAATAGGCGCAAGTGGTCGCAGCCCCAAGCAGCTTGGGGGTTGTGGGCAGGCCGATGAGCACACCCCATAAGGAGTGCCCGACCACACTGCCCATGGTCCAAGTAGATGTCAGGAACTGACGCATTTCTGTGAACCAGGCCAGATTGGTATAGACCAGAGAGGCGGCCACCAGCCCCATGCCAGCCAGGCCGAGGGACCAGACGAAAACGGTCAGCACTGCCAGCAACAGACCGACCCGTAGAGTGTGCTGTCGTTCCTGCTGGCGCACCCGTTCCGCCACCTGATAGACAAATTCTGGCGATGGTGCAGGCATTGGCGCGACCCGTAGCCGTTGATCGATCACCTGCCAGAGAATCCACTGAGAACGGCAGGTGTCACATCGGTCCAAATGCCTGTCAAGCCGCTGCTTTTCCTCTGGCTCTAGCATCTCATCCAATGCCAGCGAAATGAGCATCAGATAATCGCTGTGGTCCGCGGCCGGGGAAGCAGTGCCTTGGGTGTTGGAGAGTTGTCCACTCATCGTTTTCTCCTAAAACATTCACATCAATGGCCTGTGGCCAGGAATTGCAACTGCAATGGCTGGGGGTTCGGGTCATTGGTCACAGGGACCTGTGCATTGATCACTGGGTTTTCAGCCATCTCGTACAGGGAGGCCAGCTTTTTCCGGGCCCGGAAGAGGCGGCTTTTGACGGCCCCTTCCGATATGCCCATGATATCGGCGATCTCCTGATAACTGCACTCGTTCCAATAGCGTAGAACAAGCGGTGTGCGGTAGTCCACTTCTAGTTGATTGACAAGGGCGTGCATCTCATCTTCCTGTTCAGCGGCCAAGGCCCTCTCTTCCGGTTGGGGTGTCTCGCTGGCGAGGCTGAAAACCGCCGGCGATTCATCAAGGCCCACCACCTGCACCCGACGTTTTTTGCGTAGTCTGTCAATGCAATGGTGGTTGGCGATGGAGAAGAGCCAGGTGCTGAACTTATGTTGTGGGTTGTACTGATGTAGCCGAGTATAGGCGCGCAGAAACACCTCTTGGGCCGCATCTTCCGCTTCTATCGTCTGGCCAAGCATACGATATGTCAAAGCAAAGATGGGCCGCTGATATGCTTGCACCAGCAACCCGAATGCTTCTTGATCGCCAGCCCTGGCCTGGTCCAGCCAATGTTGTTCTTCTGTACTCATTCCCACAGCCTTTGTATGACGGTCCGATTCATAATGCACTACGCACATTGTTTCATAAAGTTTCGCGGGCGTAAGTTTGGCTTGCCAATTGCCCTCGTTTATAATGATCCTACATTCTACCACAGCCCTGACAATGCACTGACAGTCTTTTGCACGCTTGAGTCAGGCCTATTGATGAGTCGGTGGCATTTGCGCCTCCCAGCCGTTGCCATAGGTAAATGTACAAACGCCAAAATTCCTGAAAGGAACGCAACGATGCAAGTAACCTATCCATTCACGGCGATTGTAGGCCAAGAACGTATGAAGCGGGCCCTGATCCTGAACGCAGTCCACCCATTGATCGGCGGCGTGCTGATCAGGGGCGAGCGCGGCACGGCCAAATCAACAGCGGCCCGAGGGCTTGCCGCGCTGTTGCCGGCCATTGAAGCGGTCGAGGGATGCCCCTTTGCCTGTTACGCGGACACTCCCCTTGGCTTGTGCCATATCTGCCAGAGGAGTGCCCACAATGACACTCCTGCTGCCCGGCAAAGCGTGCTGCAACAAACTATTGGATTGGAAAGCTCGCGCGAGACACCGTTCATCGATCTGCCGGTCAGTGCCACGGAAGATCGCGTGGTGGGTACGCTTGATATCGAAAAGGCCATTCGCCAGGGCGAACGTCACTTTGAGCCGGGCATTCTGGCCGCGGCCAATCGGGGCATCCTATATGTGGACGAGGTCAATCTGCTTGATGATCATGTGGTGGACCTGCTGCTGGACAGCGCGGCCATGGGTGTGAATGTGGTTGAACGGGAAGGGATCAGCGTACAGCATCCAGCCCGCTTTGTGTTGGTCGGTTCCATGAACCCAGAAGAAGGGGACCTGCGCCCTCAATTGTTGGACCGGTTCGCCCATGCAGTTGATGTCATCGGGATTGACGACCCTCGGGGGCGAGTGGAGATTCTGCGCCGGCGTACCCGCTTTGAACAAGACGCCGCCCTCTTTACCGGGGACTTTGCCGAAGAAGCCCAAGCCCTCGGAGAACGCATTATCCAGGCCCGCCGCCGCTATGACAGCGTGCGCTACACAGACAAAGACCTGTACACAATCGCAGCCCTGACGAGCAGCTTCCATGTGGATGGCCACCGGGCAGACCTTGTCATTCTGAAGACCGCACGGGCCCATGCTGCCTTTGAAAACCGAGCGTATATCACCGACCGCGATATTCTGCTGGCAGCAGAGCTGGCCCTGCCGCATCGGATGAAGAAACAGCCCTTCCAAGACACGGTCCTGCAACCGGACCAGCTAGAAGCGAATATGCGCCAGGCCCGCGCAGATGCTGAAGAGGCCCAAGAATCTATGGACCAAGAAGAGACGGAGAGCAGTTCAGCATCTACGGAAAAAAAAGTGACGAGGGTGATGACTCCGAGGAACTAGATTCCTCGTCGGAAAGCGGTGAGGGCGGTGTCGCCCAGCCGGACGCCGCTCCCCAACAGAGTTCATCACCCACAGACGAAAAAGGGGCCCGCAAACCGGTTGCAGTTGGGGATATGTTCGAAGCCCGCAAGCTGGACACACCCCTAGATAAGATGACCCGGGAACAATCGGGCAAACGCTCCTATAGCCGCACGGACCGCAAGCGGGGCCGCTACATTAAGGCACGCCCGGCCCATGACAAAACCGATGACATCGCGTTCGATGCCACCCTACGCAACGCTGCCCCCTACCAGAAAGAGCGGCATGAGAGCGGGGAAAGCGACCTGGCCCTGCAGCTACGGATGTCAGACCTGCAGCGCAAAGTACGGGTGCGACGTACCGGCAATCTGATTCTATTTGTGGTTGATGCCAGCTGGTCCATGGCCGCCAGTGAACGCATGGAGGCCACCAAAGGCGCAATTTTTAGCCTGCTGGTGGACGCGTACCAACGCCGAGATCAGGTCGGTTTGGTCGTCTTTCAGCGGGATAAAGCGCGCGTGGTGCTGCCGCCAACCAACAGTGTGGAACTGGCGGAAAAGGCATTGCAGGATCTGCCGGTAGGAGGCAAAACACCTCTCAGTAGCGGCCTCTTGGCCACTTGGCAGGTGGTGGAAAATGCCCAGCGCCGGGACCCCGAACTGCGCCCACTGGTGATGCTCCTAACCGATGGGGCAGGCAATGTCAGTATGACCGGCATGCCCGCGCAGGAAGAAGCCATGAAAATGGCAACCCTGTTTGCCCATGGGGAGGTACGCACAATTGTCATCAATATGGAACACATGGCCTTTGACAGAGGATTGGCCCAAGCCCTGGCCGACCAGATGGGCGGCATCTGCTACAATCTGCCGGAACTGCGGGCCGACACCCTGTTGAATACTGTGAAGAGAGAGATCCACGGGTAGACAACATCCGTCTCCATTGAGGGCTTACAATGACAAAAACGACACCGAAGGAACGCAGGTTGCTGAAAGGCTCTTGGGAGGCGATGCTGGCCGAAGCCCAAACCTTGAACCAGCAGGGCAACAGAGAAGTCATCAAAAAGTTTACATATCTCATCGAACGTCTCTTGAAGCTGCCGGAGAAGAGGCTGCGCTCCCAGGAGCATCTGCTGTCCATCCTAGCACAGAGCCTGTTCGGCCTGCAGTCCTACTATGCTAGGCGCAACCGTTTGGATGAGGCCTTATCAGCCTATGATGATGTTATTGATTGGGTCCTGGATGCAGATGCACAGGTTGTCTGGCGCGAACACCAAGCCTGTATCCTGCGCTGGCAAGGACGCTACGAGGAAGCAATTCCTCTTCTACAGCATGTAGTGGATGAGGAACCGTTTGACATGAACCCGCGCTGGCTCCTCTTTTCCATTTTGATTGACAGCAATCGCTTTGATCTGGCAGAGGCCATGATTGCATCATTTGCTGAACAGGTGGCGGAGCAGTGCAATGCTGATGGGGTGGAGCAGGATGACATTGATTTTCTGTTCGGTTTCCTGCACTATCTGCGCGCTATGCTGGCCCTTGAAAAAGGCCAATGGGAGGCCGCGTTTCATGAATTTGCCGCAGCCGGCAAAACATCCCAAACCTATGTAAATGGCTGGCACCTGCTGTATCGCCCTCTTGTGACCCACAAACAGGCTAAGTTCGCTGGCCGAGCACTCAACCGGGAAAAATCGCCTGCCTCCCAGGGATTCTGGCGAGGCTTGTCCGGTCGGTATGCCGGTGACCAGAAGGGGGCCCAGATAGAATGGCGGCGAGTGACACAGATTCCCCTCGCTGATGTGATGCTCCGCTCGGCTGGGGACTGGATTTTGGCCCATTACTATCTGGGTGATGAGGACCGGCAGGGCTTACAGGTAGCCCTGCATCTGCTCCAGCAACAGAAGACCCAGCAGACCCCGCTAGTATTGAGCCTGGCCGCATTGGGCTGGGGCATGCATGGCCAAAAAGAGCACTTGTATCGCAATTTACGCTTTGCTGTTGAGCAGATGCGCGCGGGATTGCAGGATAACAAGCTGTCTGTCTTTGCTTGGCACTTCTTCCACGACCTGCTCCAGCCAGAGGATTTCGCGGAAGTGGAGCAGTATTTCCACGCCCCGAAAACCCACTGATCAGCGCTTCTTGGCTATTGCAGTGACTCGTTTGCGCCATTTGGCCCAAGTACTCATCAGATGGGGCCAGAAAGGGCTTTCTTTGCCCATGGGCCGCGCCTGTTGCAGGGCGTCAATGAACGATTCGGCATCATCCTCAAAAGCAGGCATCTCCATGTAGCAGCGTCCCAGTTCAAACGGAATATGGGCATCGCTGCCGGCTGTGTGTAGCAACTTGTGTTCTTGGGCCAAGGCCAAGGCATTCAGATTGTCTTGGGGCCGCACACAGCGAGCATTACGGACTTCTAGCGCATCCACTTGATCGATGATCTGCAGGACATTCTCCCGCCCCATGGCTGAACCCCGCCATGAATCTAGGGGATGCGGAACCGCGATCACCGCGCCCTGCTCCCGCAAGCGGCGGATCGTCTCCTGTGGAGACAGACCCTTTGGCACCTCCTCTTGAACAAAATAGGCGATGAGTTCGCCATGGGTCGTTTTAATCTCCTCGCCCACAATAATGAGGTCCGGGGCCAACTCTTTGGCTTTCAAGGCACCGGCTAGGGTATTGTGTTCGGTAATCGCCAATTTATCCAGCCCGATCGCGCGCGCCCTGGCAATGGTATCCTCCGGGCGCGTGAGGCAGTCGGAGCTATAGATTGTGTGTGAGTGTAGATCGACTTTCCACATTATGTTGGGTTTCCCTAGTTGAACGCGGCCCAAAATGTCATAAGTACCCGTGCAAATGCTTGGGGCTGTTCCACATGAACCATATGGCCGGCTTGTGGGACAATGGCCAGGCGGGCGTTGGGGATCTGGGCCGCCATCTGCCGGTTGATCGTCACAAATTTTTCATCCTCTGCACCGACGAGCAGGCATGTGGGGACTGTGAGCGCAGGTAGATCGGGCCACAGATTGGGCTGCACACCGCTGCCCATCCCCCGCAAACTGTTGGCCAGGCCCCGAGGCCGGTTTTGCAGACGCTGCTGGCGTAGCTGCTCGTGTTGTTGGGCAGATAGCCGCCGCTGACTTTTCCACAGAGGCAGGGACTGCCAGAAATCCACGAACGCGGCCATGCCTTCCCGTTCAAGACGAATGGCCAGGGCTTCATCTTGGCCAGCCCGCGCGGCCCGCTCACCCGCCGACGCCAGCCCAGGTGACGCGCTCTCCAGGGCCAAGGAATGCAGCCGCCGGCCATAGCGCAGCGCAAAGAACAGAGCCAGCCGGCCCCCCATAGAATAGCCCAGCAGATGTACTGGTTCCGCTGTGTACTCATCGAGGAGCCTGGCCAGATCCGCGGCGGAATGTTCCATTGCATAGCGGAGCGGATCCAGCGGTGCCGCTGAGTGCCCATGGCCGAGCAGGTCCGGGGCCAGCAGCCGAAACCCGGCCCCACTGAAGGTCTCCGCCAGGGGAGCCCAGATCCCACCATGGCCAGTAAATCCATGTAGAAGCACAATGGGCGGGCCGTCTGTGCCCCAACTGTGAAGAGTGTAGGCGCTTGTCTCGGTCATGGAACAATGCGGGTTAGGGTTCCGATTCCTGTCTTTGTACATCCTGAACAGATTTGCAACTGCATGTCTCCCCTCATATAATACCACAAACAGAGCGATTCTTGGACTGCTCATGCTCCAGCTCAAAACGACACACAAAGAAATCAGAGATTACTTCGCGGAACTGAACAAGCTGGGCCAGCTTGATGTGGGCCATGAGGGCGCGGTCGCGCCGGCATTCGCCCATGTGTTGCGTACAGCCGCGCGTCCCTTCGGCTGGACATTGGCAGAGCAGTACACGCGCAAGCTGGCCGATGGCCGCAGCATTCGCATTGATGGTGCATTGTTAGACGACTTCCATCTGGCCCATGGCTATTGGGAAGCGAAAGATAGCGAGGATGACTTGGATGAGGAGATCCGCAAGAAGCTGGCCGTGGGCTACCCCCAGGACAATATCATCTTCTGGGCCCCGCAGCGCATGGTGGTCATCCAACAAGGGCAGCGGGTGTGGGACAGCCCCATCGCTGCGCCGGACCTGCTCATTGAGGGGTTGCGGGCCTTCTTCACCTATCAGCCGCCGGCCTATGCAGGCTGGCAGCAGGCAGTAGAGGAGTTCAAGACAGTTGTGCCGGCCCTGGCCGAATCCCTGCTGACCTTAATTGAAGGGGAGCGGCAGCACAACCGGGCCTTTCGGCAGGCGTTCGCCCGCTTCGCCGCGCTGTGCCGGGATGCCATCAACCCCAACATCGCTGATGAGGCCGTAGAGGAGATGCTGATCCAACACCTGCTGACCGAACGCATCTTCCGGCGGGTGTTCGACAACCCGGACTTCGCCCGCCGCAATGTCATCGCCAACGAGATCGAGCAGGTAGTCGACGCGCTCACCTCCCAGTCCTTTAGTCGCCGGGCCTTCTTCCGCCCCCTAGAGGGTTTCTACACGGCCATTGAAACCACAGCTGCGACCATAGAGGACTATGCGGAGAAGCAGGGCTTCCTCAACACTGTTTATGAGAATTTCTTCCAGGGCTTTTCCGTCAAAGTCGCGGACACCCATGGCATCGTCTACACACCTCAGCCCATTGTGGAGTTTATGGTACGCTCCGTGGAAGCCATCCTCGATCAAGAGTTCGATTGTTCCTTGGCTGATGACGGCGTGCATGTATTGGATCCCTTCGTGGGTACGGGCAACTTCATGCTGCGGGTCATGCGCCACCTACAGGAGATAGGCAAACTCTACTGCTTACCCGACAAGTACGCACAGGAACTGCACTGCAACGAAGTGATGCTGCTGCCCTACTATATCGCGGCTATGAACATTGAGCATGAATACTATGAACTGACAGAGCAGTACCTACCCTTTGAGGGCATCTGCTTGGTAGATACTTTCGAGCTGGCCGAGGACAGCCAACTCAGCTTGTTTGTCCAAGAGAACACACAGCGTGTGGAGAACCAGAAGGATCAGGATATCACCGTCATCATCGGCAACCCGCCCTACAACGCGGGGCAGGCCAATGAGAATGACAACAACAAGAACCGCACCTATGGGGCCATGGACAAGCGGGTGCGGGAGACCTATGCTAAAGACTCCAAAGCACAGCTCAGAAACAAACTCTATGATCCCTATGTGAAGGCCATACGCTGGGCAGCGGACCGCATAGGCGAGGAAGGGATCGTGGCCTTTGTGACCAACAACAGCTTTCTTGATGGTGTGGCGTTCGATGGCATGCGAAAACATCTCGCCGAAGAGTTCGATGCCCTCTACATTCTGGATCTAGGCGGGAATGCCCGCAAAGGCCTGGCTGTTTCCGATGCCAATGTGTTCGGTATCCAGGTCGGGGTCAGCATCAATCTGTTTGTGAAGAAAAAGGGTTCTACAGATGCCCGTATCTGTTATTATCGAACCGATGACCTGTGGGACAAGAAGCGTAAATTTAACTTTCTACAGGAACGCACACATGTAGGCACGATAGAGTGGCAAACCATTCAACCGGACAAGCGATACACATGGCTTACAGAAGGACTCCACGCCGAGTTTGAAACCTTCATTCCCATGGGGACAAAGGAAGCGAAGGCGGCGAAGGGTGGAGGAGAGACGATTTTTAGTCTCTACTCTTTGGGTGTAGTTACAAGTAGGGATAGTTTGGTTTACTCGTTTAATCTCAAGTTGTTGCAAGAGCGAGTTCGCACATTCATTGAAATCTACAACAGCACCGTTGACCGCAAGAGAAGGCATGACCCCAATGCCCCGCTTGAACGTTTCATTGATACCAACGACCCTCGCATCAAATGGACTCGCCAAGTTAAGGCTTCATTGAAAAAACTGGAGTTAAGCAATTATGAAGATTCGCACTTTCGCACCTCGTTGTATCGCCCGTTCAGTCAACGATATCTCTACTTTGATAACTTCTGGAATGAAATGCGTTATCAGCAGTATCGAATTTTTCCCACAGCGGAGACTGAAGAAGAAAACCTTGTCATCTGGCTTAAAGTGGGAAGTGCCTGGCCAATGTTTGCTCTGGCTGTCAACAAAATTCCCAATCTACTGCCGCAAAGCGGCTCCCAATGTTTCCCCTTCTACACCTACGACGAGGACGGCAGCAACCGCCGCGAGAACATTACAGATTGGGCATTGGCACAGTTCCGCCGGCAGTATCAGGATGAATCCATCAACAAATGGGATATCTTCCATTATGTCTACGGCCTACTCCACCATCCACAATATAGAGAGCGGTATCAGGTCAACCTCAAGCGGGACCTGCCACATATTCCCTTTGCCGCGGACTTCCGGGCATTTGCCAAAGCCGGCGCGCGTCTAGCAAAAATCCATGTAGACTATGAACAGATGCCTCCCTACCCGCTCAACATCATAGAGACGCCGGGGAAGCCCCTCACTTGGCGGGTGGAAAAGATGAGATTGTCCAGAGACAAGACGCAGATCCGCTACAATGACTTCTTGACCTTAGAGGGCATCCCAGCGCAGGCTTTCGACTATCGGCTGGGGAATCGGTCAGCTTTAGAATGGGTGCTTGACCAGTACCAGGTCAAAGTAGACAAGCGCAGCCGCATCGTCAACGACCCCAATCGTGCCGATGATCCACGCTATATCGTCAATCTCATGCAGAAGGTCATCGCCGTGAGTGTGGAAACAGTAGAGATTGTGGAGAGCTTGCCGGAATTAGGGGGGTACTTGATGTGAATGAAGCCTATACATCAAAAACGTGTAGCTGGACAGGCGAAGTCAAGAACAATCTAGGTGGTGCAAAGGTGATGGTCGGGAGTGATGGCCAACGCATGGATAGAGACATCAATGGCGCGCGTGGGATATTCCTGCGCGCTTTGGGAGATACCCCCGCGCTACAAGCCGTGCGTTGTTGAATGAATTCTGCAAACTTACACAGATTCACTCAACAAAAATGTATCGGAGTGAACAGAAAGTAGCTGGCCTGCACAGAATAGCCTAGGTTGCCATGGGCATAAGGCTGGCGAACTGACTGAAAGGAGACACAAATGGCACAGACGACACAGACCCTGGATGTTGAACGTATTGAGCGCATTGCCCGCCTGGATGAGGCCTATAAACATGTGGCCACCAAGACTGATGTGCAAGAGGTCAGAACCGAGATGCAAGAGGTCAGAACCGAGATACAGGGGGTCAGAACTGAGATACAGGGGGTCAGAACCGAGATGCAGGAAATCCGAACCGACATGCAGGCAGACAAGGCAGAGATGCAGGCCAACATAGCCGAGGTCAAAGCAGAGTTGCAGACAGATAATGCCGCTATCAGGAGTGAATTACGTCTGCTAAAGTGGATGCTATGGCTCGTGATCGTGGTCGTTCTGGTCCCATTGCTCCAAGACCTGTTGGCACTCTTTTGATGAAGGGCATTCCTGTTTGATCTAAGGAGAATATGAACCTCAAACCTACGCACAAGCCCATCAGAGCATACTACGCGGCCCTGGTCCAATTTGAGCGCCTGGGCATCACCCATGAAACTGCAGTGCGTTCGGCCTTTCAAGCTCTCCTCGAACACTGCGGCCGCCAGTGTCAGTGGACCCTAGTGCCTGAATATGCCATCACCCGGCCGGGCAAGAGGCGGATCGTGGTTGATGGTGCCATGATCGACGATTTCCAGTTGACACATGGGATCTGGGAAGCCAAGGATATCCACGACGACCTGCCATCCGCAAAAACGTGTAGCTGGACAGGCGAAGTCAAGAACAATCTAGGTGGTGCAAAGGTGATGGTCGGGAGTGATGGCCAACGCATGGATAGAGACATCAATGGCGCGCGTGGGATATTCCTGCGCGCTTTGGGAGATACCCCCGCGCTACAAGCCGTGCGTTGTTGAATGAATTCTGCAAACTTACACAGATTCACTCAACAAAAATGTATCGGAGTGAACAGAAAGTAGCTGGCCTGCACAGAATAGCCTAGGTTGCCATGGGCATAAGGCTGGCGAACTGACTGAAAGGAGACACAAATGGCACAGACGACACAGACCCTGGATGTTGAACGTATTGAGCGCATTGCCCGCCTGGATGAGGCCTATAAACATGTGGCCACCAAGACTGATGTGCAAGAGGTCAGGATCGAGATGCAGGGGGTCAGAACTGAGATACAGACGCTCAGAACCGAGATGCAGGAAATCCGAACCGACATGCAGGCAGACAAGGCAGAGCTGCAGGCTAACATAGCCGAGGTCCAGACAGGATTGCAGGCTAACATAGCCGAGGTCCAGGCAGGATTGCAGGCCAACATAGCCGAGGTCCAGGCAGGATTGCAGGCCAACATAGCCGAGGTCCAGGCAGAGATGCAGGCAGACAAGGCAGAGCTGCAGGCTAACATAGCCGAGGTCCAGGCAGGATTGCAGGCCAACATAGCCGAGGTCCAGGCAGGATTGCAGGCTAACATAGCCGAGGTCAAAGCAGAGTTGCAGACAGATAATGCCGCTATCAGGAGTGAATTACGTCTGCTAAAGTGGATGCTATGGCTCGTGATCGTGGTCGTTCTGGTCCCATTGCTCCAAGACCTGTTGGCACTCTTTTGATGAAGGGCATTCCCGTTTGATCTAAGGAGAATATGAACCTCAAACCTACGCACAAGCCCATCAGAGAATACTACGCGGCCCTGGGCCAATTTGAGCGCCTGGGCATCACCCATGAAACTGCAGTGCGTTCGGCCTTTCAAGCTCTCCTCGAACACTGCGGCCGACAGTGTCAGTGGACCCTAGTGCCTGAATATGCCATCACCCGGCCGGGCAAGAGGCGGATCGTGGTTGATGGTGCCATGATCGACGATTTCCAGTTGACACATGGGATCTGGGAAGCTAAGGATATCCACGACGACCTGCCATCCGCTCTCCTACACAAATTTGCGGTCGGCTATCCCCAGGAAAATACTCTCTTCCAGACACCCCAACGGGCCATCCTGTGGCAGAACGGGCGGCAGGTCCTTGACGCAGACCTGCAGGACCCCAAGCAACTGATCGAAACACTGCAGACCTTCTTTGCCCACCGCCCCCAGGAGATCGCGCACTGGGAAGAGGCAGTGGCTCAGTTCAAAGATCGGGTGCCGGACATCGGGCGTGGGCTGGCGACCTTGATCCAACAGGAGCGACAGCACAACCGGGCGTTCGGCACAGCCTTTGGCGATTTCTATGAAAAATGCAGGTTGTCGATCAACCCCAACCTGTCACAAGCAGCCGTGGAGGAGATGCTGATCCAACACCTGCTGAGCCTATCGGCTGGGGAATCGGTCAGCCTTAGAATGGGTCCTTGACCAGTACCGGGTCAAGGTAGACAAACGCAGCGGCATCGTCAATGACCCCAACCGTGCCGATGATCCACGCTATATCGTCAATCTCATGCAGAAGGTCATCGCCGTGAGTGTGGAAACAGTAGAGATTGTGAAAGGGTTGCCGGAGTTGAACGTTCCTGTTGTACTTTCTACTTATCCACGCCGGTAATGACAACTCCCTGCACGAACAGTCGTTGGGCGAGGAGAAAGAGAATGATAGGGGGCAACATGGCGATCATGGAAGCAGCCATCATGCGGGGATAGTGGATATTGCCCGCGTTGGCACCCTGAAACATGCGTAAACCCAGACTGACGGGGAACTTGAGTTGGGATTGGAGGTAGACCAAAGGGTAGAGCAGATCATTCCAATAGTAGTAAAAGGCAAAGATGCCCACAGTGGCCGTTACCGGCTTGGAGAGAGGCATAAAGATCTGCAAAAAGATGCGAAGCGTAGAGCAGCCATCAATGCGGGAGGCGTCCTCTAGCTCCCTGGGAATCCCCAAAAAAGATTGACGGAAGAGGAAGATGTGAAAAGGGTTGCCAAAGAAGGCCGGCACAATAAAAGGTAGGTAGGTATCCAGCCATCCGATCCACTTAAACATCATAAAATGGGGCACGATGACCACCCAGGCCGGCAGCATCAGGGTGGTAAGATTGATGAAGAAGAGCAGATCTCGCCCAGGAAAACGCAGACGGGCAAATCCATAGCCGGCCAATGCACTGCCGATGATCGTGCCCACAATGCCACCGCTTGAGATGATAGTACTATTGAGCAGATAGCGGGCAAAGGGTGTGCGCTGGAAGACCTCTACATAGTTCAGCCAGAGAAGGTCACGGGGAACCCACGTAATCGGCCACGTCTGCACCTCATCCATGGACTTCAGGCTGGTAGAGAGCATCCAGAAGAAGGGAATCATCAAAATGACCGTGCCTGCCAACAGCATCGCATACACAGAGAACCTATCAAGCGTGTGCGTTGTTTTCAGGCCGCCCCATCGGTGCTCGGGCCGACGATTGACAGAATCTTGAGAAGATGCGGATATCGTAGACATAGTGGCTTAAGATTCTTCCCTGGCCCCCGCGTAATAGACCCAGCGTCTGGAAGTGCCGAAGATCAGCACCGTAAGAACAGCGACAATAACGAATAGCATCCAGGCTAGGGTAGAAGCATACCCAAAGCGCAAGGATTGGAACGAGGTAAAGTAGATGTTCAGCCCAAAGAAATAGGTGCGATAGTTGGGCCCACCTTGGGTCATCACATAGGCGTTTTCAAAAATTTGGAACGCGCTGATCAGGCCGGTAACGAGGATAAAAAAGATGGTTGGGCTGAGCATGGGCAGAGTGATCGACCAAAACTTACGCACACGCCCCGCGCCATCAATCGACGCAGATTCATACAGTTCAGTCGGGATGGACTGTAGACCCGCCAGATAGATGATCATGCTGCCACCCACGCCCCAAAGAGACATGAGGATAAAGGCCGGCATAACCCAGTTCGGATCAACAAGCCAGCCGATGCGAGAGACCCCCGCGAAGTTCAAAATGGCGTTCAAGACCCCATACTGTTTGTGAAAGACGAACTGCCACAGCAAGGCCACAGCCACACCGCTCAGGACAGCCGGCAGATAGTAAATGGTACGAAAGACAAATATGCCCCGCACCTTCTGGTTCATGAGTAAAGCAATGGCTAACCCAACAGTCAGGTTCAGCGGAAGATAACCGAGCACGAAGTAGGCCGTAGAACGCACCGAATCAATAAAGCGCGGGTCTTTGGTGAACATATAAATATAGTTCTCAAACCCGACCAGCGACGGTGTGCCGCTCCCTCGGTAGTCGGTGAAGCTCAGAAACAGAGAATAGAGAAGGGGACCCAGACGAAAGAGCAGGTAGCCTAGCAGCCAAGGCAGGATAAAGAGAAATCCTTCCAAGGCTTCTATACGAGCCAGCTTGGTCTTTGGCCAGCCAATTCGGTTGAGTCCCATAGTGTCTTCTCGTACCCAACTGCAGTGGCCCATCACTGCAGTTACTGGTGTGTCATTCTAATGATGCCATATTCTGCTCAATAATGCGTTCGACTTCGGTACTGAAATCCGTGAGCATCTGGCTGGCATTCATCTCTACACTTCCGTTGATGAACGGGACGACGATATTGTTCCAAGCGCCGCCGTAGTCTTGCCAATAGGGCGGATAGGGGGCCGCATGGCCAGTTTCCATCTGGCTTGCAAAAATGCTTACATTGGCCGGCGGCAGATTTCCGCTTGCCGCCACCTCATTCCACAAGGGTACGGAGGACTTGCGGCCTGGGATACTTCGCAGAGGTTCCGAGATCAGGATATTGGTTGATTCGGTGTTGGTCAGGAACTTGTTAAAGATCCAGGCTGCTTCCAGATCCACTGTGTTGTGGGCGATGCCCCAAGCCCCACCGGCACCATTGATACAGGAAGACCCTAGTGGGGAATTGGGCAGAGCAACACAGTCGAAGTCAAACTTGTCACCGATGTTGGCCCGCATATGATTTGTCGCCCAGGAACCTTGGAAGGCCATGGGGACCAGGCCGGCTGCAAAGGGATCTACGCCCTCCGGCGCGGCCCCGGCTTCTGGGTACATGCCCTGTTCCCGGGCCCCTGCAAACCATTCAAAGAGATCTGTGGTCTCTGGGCTGTTGACTAGGATTTCTTTGAAGCCTTCGCCAAAGACATCACCGCCCCAGCCTAAGATCAGGCCATGCCATACCCAGTTCCACGGGAAAAGTTGAAGCCCCCACTTGCTAAACATATCCCCCTCCATCTCTACGAAGTTGAGGGCCAAGTCCAGCAGATCAGGCCACTCCCACTCATCTGTGGGATAGGGTATGCCCGCCTCATCGAACATCTGCTTATTGAAGTAAATGCCTACATTGGAAAAGTCATAGGGCAGCGCGTAGAGATCACCTTTCCACTCCATCTGTAGGGTCTGGGCCGGCCAGAAGTCATCTACATCGACCTCCTCCGCGTCCCTGTCAATGAGCGGCTGCAGATTTGTCGTCCATCCCTTGCTGCCATAGACCGGCACATCAAATGTACGTGTGTACCAGATGTCCGGTAGCTGGCCGCCAACGCCTTGGGTGTTGATCGAGTTGTAGAACTCTGTGCCGGCCAGGTCTAGGTATTCGATTGTTATATCCGAATAGGCGGCATGGAAATTGTCAATGACCTTTTCAAAGAGGGGCTGGTCGGCTTCCCCATGATTTGAGATGAACCGTAGGTTTACCGGTTCGGCAGCAGCCATGTCAGACCCGCCACTATCGGGGCCTGGGGCCGCGGGCGCGGCACAGGCAGCCATGGCCATTGCCAGCGAAGTGCCACCGATAGTGGCCAGAAATTGTCGTCTGCTCACGCTTTGTTTGGTTTCGTTACGCATAGATGTAGTCCTTTCGCGTACTGTGATTTGCACTTCTTGCCGTTATCATAGGGCAAACGCGCAAATACTCAAAAGATGAATAAGAGACCTACACTGCAGTGCTCTGTACCCTGTGATGTTACGGATCACTGTCCTGTGCCGGCTGTGAAAGCGGAAACCCGGGGCCAACCAAGGCCGCGCCATCAGCCACTGTAAAGGTTGGGATCAGGGGATGGTTCGGCGCTTGTGACAGCTTCACCTGCACCCCCTCGGCCATGAAGATCATGACATGGGCGCGACGTTGACGGTCTGTGACATTGGGCGGGGTGGCGTGGAAGTTGAGGCAGTGGTGGAACATGCACTCGCCGGCTTTCAGCTCCACAGGTCGCCCGATGGAGGCCGGCTCATGGGCCATCTTCTGCCGTTCAGACTCCTCCGGTTCGCGTCCTTCGGCCGCGGCCACAGCCCGGGCTTCCTGTTCAGCCGCATAGGATTCTAGGCCGAAACGGGGGTCAGTATGACTGCCGGGCACTACATGCATACAGCCATTCTCCGCTGTTGCATCGTCCAATGCCAGCCAACAGGTTACAATCTGTGGCTCTCGCAGAGGCCAGAGGTAGAAATCCTGATGAAAGCGGAAATGGCCATTGTCCCCTGGCGGTTTGGAGATCACCTGGTCATGCCACAAGCGTACTTGGGACGTGTTCAAGAGAGCGCAGGCCACGCCGGCAAGCAGCGGATGATGCAGCAGCCGCTCATAGGGCACTGCCCGCTTCCACATATTCACGTACTGGGTGATCGGGCGAGGTTGTTGCGCCCCCGCGT